>NZ_CP134201.1:0-2662500 GCF_045000215.1 Streptomyces sp. 147326
CGCCCGCACACCGGCCCGCACACCCACCCCACACGGACACCCACACGGCACCGGCACACCCCAACCAGAGCCCCACCCACCCAACACAGGAACACCCGACACCAAAACAGCCGGGACAGCAGACGCCGGAACGGCGAGCGCGGAAACGCCCGGCACGCGGACAGCACACGCGGGAACGCCGGGAAACGGAAGGCAAGCACAGGGACAGGCGGGCGCGGCGGGCACGGGAATACCCGGCGCGGGGACGGAGCCAGAGAGGAAACGGGCAGGAGAGGCGGTGAAGCGAGCAGCGGGCACTGTGAATAGGAACCGCGACCCACACCGAAACACGCCTCGGTGAGCGGGAGTGGTCGGATGGGCCGGCCGCCCCCGCGTCGTGCAGACAGGCCCCGTGGCCAGGCACGCAGGTGGGCAGCCCGGCGCGGACAGCCCCGCACGGACCTGTTCCGGCGTCCCGGCAGGGTCTTGCACCGGAACCCGGACCGGGGTGTTACGGGTATCCGGTGGCCACGGCGCCACACCTGATGGCGCGTGCTTCCGCCCCACCAGGCCACTCCCACCGCCCCGCCGAGTCGGCGGCCGCCCCTCCAGGAGCCCAGCAATGCCGGGCGGGCGACCCCACGCGGCGCAGCCCGTCGGGGCCACCGAGCCCGTGTGACGAGTCCGCGGCGACGGCCTGCGACACCACTCCCACCAGGAGCACGGCGCGAAGAGCCGGTACGCGCGCACAGGCCGGCCGAAGGGCACCCCGCGGCCCCCGCAGGGGTGGCTGAGCGTCATGCCGAGGCGACCGACGCCATGTCACTCACCAACAACCCGGCCGGCCACCTGTACCGACACGACCTGGACGCCCTCGCCCTCGCCCTCGCCCTCGCCCCCGACACACACAAGCCCGCCGAACCCTGGCGGCGAAAACCCGGCAGGAGAGACCTCACACCATCCCTGCTGGCACACCGCCTGAAAGCCACCTCCACGCACTCCTCGAAACGTTCGGCGGAGGGGGGGTACGAAGCGGCCAGTGCGTAGCACAACACCCGTGACACCGCCTATGGGAACGCAGTTGAGGGATGACAGGTACGCGATACCGGCTCACGGGTACGCGCGGATGCGTACCATCGCCTCACACACGCCCCTCCGGCAGAAACCGAGGAACCCATGACCACACCCCACAACACCACCCGCGTCAAAGACGACTACGCACAACAGATCGCCAGCGACCTCACCACCAACCACACCGCACAACAACAAACCCGAGCCGAACTCCACCGCCTCCAACAAGAACTCGAACACCTCGAAGAAAGCGCAACAGTCCTGCTGAAAATGCAGGAGGCCCTCGGCATCACCACCAATCCCACACCGCCGTCACCGGCCGCCAAACCCGCCACGAAGCGCGCCGCAGTACCAGCCGCACGCAACACGAAGAAGATTCCCCAGCCCAAAACCACGGCCGCCCCCGCCGCTGTCGCTGCCCCCGCCGCCGCCCCCACCGCTGTCGCTGCCCCCGCTGCCGCTGCCGCCGGTGAAGCGAAAGCCCCGCGCGTGACCAGGACCACCGGCAAGAACGAAGAGAAGAAAGAAACAAAGAAGGAAACGAACGGCCCCTCCTGGCTCGACCTCGTCACCGCCGCCATCTCCGGCCAGAGCGAACCCAAATCCGCCGCCGAAGTAGCCGACACCATCACCACCGCCCACCCCGAACGTAAAGTCCAGCCGGCCGTCATCCGCAACACCCTCGAACAAGGCGTCGCCCGCGGCCTCCTCGAGCGCACCAAACAAGGACGCTCCGTCTACTACACCCCCACCCCCACCCCCGACAGCAGTCAAACACCCGCAGAACGCTCATAGCTGGCCCCAGAAACCCACCCGTAAACACACATCAAAAACTCACACAGCACACCTCAACCCCCGCACACCACCCCCGACGCGGAGCCGCCGCAACCCACCTCACCCCAGGCCGGCTCACGACGGCTCCGCCCAAAACCAACCAACCAACCAGCCACCCACACTCTGCCCCTGCCCCCAACGCGCAGGTGCCAGGCGCACGGAAGCGGAGGCTGTCGCACACCGCCACAGCTACCAGCGACCCAGCCCTGGCAACTGAAGGCGTCACGCCCGCCGGCACTCGCCGGCACTGCTGCCGCCCGTCCGAGACGATGCCTACCGCAACCCCGGGCGGGCGGGGCGGGCGCACCGTGCCCGCACACCCGGGGAATACGGCACACTGACAGGCGGACCGGCCGGGATGGGCAGGCCCGCCGGGGACCACCAGCACTCATCGCAGCCCAGGAACTCGGCACGATGCAGCGGCCAGCAGGATGCGCAATCGCCAGAAGCAACGACCCGCCGAAGAAGCCACAGTGCACACCCAACGAGCAGTCAGAACCCACTCGAAGCCACTCAGCCCCCGACCGGATCAGCTGCCCGGCGCACGAAAACCACGTCAAGCCACGACCGGGGTGAGCAGCGGGCGCCCCGCATGATGGGGGGATTCAGCCGATACAGGTTCGAGGGGCATCGCGGGCGACACATGTGACATCGCGTCAGCACACCGGATCGTGGGTGGGCGGGTGGGTGGATGGGTGGATGGGTGGGTGGGTGGGTGGATGGGTGGGCGCAGGTGTCGGCGACTCAGGCCGCAGGGGAGGGCTGCACGGGGCAGAACTCTGCCTCCATGACACCCCTCAACGACCCCGCGTTCCAGTCCCCGTTGCGGTTGAGGGCGAGCTGGTGGCGGCCGTCCTCGGTGGTGACGGCCAGGGAGGTCGACCCGACCATGCCCCCGCCGTGGCCCCACAGTGTTGTGCCGCAGCTGGTAGTGAACCGTGTCAGGCCGAGCCCGTAGGACATGTCGGGGCTCTCGGGCATCGACCGGGTGGTCTTCATGGCCTCGAGCTGCTGCGGCGGGAGCAGTGCGCCGCGCAGCAGGGCGCCGTAGAAGCGGTTCAGGTCGCCGGCGGTGGAGATGATGTCGCCGTCGGCCCAGCCCTGCGACCCGTTCATCTCGGTGACGTCGTCGATCCGTTCGGGTGCCGATGCGAACAGTTTGGAGTAACTGCGGCTGCTCGGGCGGGGGATGTGGATGCTGTTGCCGGGGTTGGAGGTGGCCTTCAGGCCCAGCGGTTTGATGATGCGGTCGCGGACCTCGGCCTCGTACGTCCGACCGCCCGCCTTCTCGATGATCAGCCCGGCCAGGATGTAGTTCGTGTTGGAGTACGAGAGCTGCGCGCCGGGCTTGAACAGGGGCGCGTGGGAGAGCGCCACCTTGACGTGCTTCTTGGGCGGCAGGGTGTCATAGCGGTGATCGAGGTAGCCCTGGCCTCGCATGTACGTGTCGAGGTACTCCTCGTCGGCCAGGTAGTCGAAGAGGCCGGAGGTGTGGTTGAGGAGCTGACGTACGGTGATCTTGCGGCCGTCGTTGCCGTTGCCTCGTACCAGGCCGGGGAGACGGCGCTCTACCGTGTCGTCGAGATGGAGTTTGCCCTCGGCCTCCATCTGGAGCAGGACGGTCGCCACGAACGTCTTGGTGATGCTGCCGACCCGGAACCGGTCGTTCGTACCGCGCGGCGCGCCGGTGGTCAGGTCGCCGACACCCGACGTCGATTTCCAGACGCTGTTGGTGTCGCGTGCCTGGGCCGTGATGCCGGGGATCCCCCCCTTCACGTCCGCGTCCATCGCCCGCTGGGTCGCCTCGTGCCCCACCCTCGCGGGGGCGGCGTCCGAGGACGCCCCGGCGGGGGCCGCCCATGCGGCCGCCAGCGCGGCCGCCGCCAAGCCCGCCGCGCCGGCCCGTGCTGTCTTGCGTAACGTCGTCATGCCGTGCCCTTCAGCCGTTCTCGGATGCTCTCTGACTGCGGTGAGGCCCGCTTGCACAGTAAGACCGCGAGGCATCGGCGGAGGGTTGAGCGGGCTAGCGGGAAAGGCCGGTTCACCGGAGCCCGGCGCGGCGTTGCCTGCCCGTCGGCGCCGCCGCGTACCACCCTGGTGATAGTCGGACGCCACCCCTGGTGGTAGGGAGGAATCACCTCCTGGTGGGACGACGGGGCGGCGGCCGGCGGTTACGTTGTCGCCCGTTGCGCAACGCCCATGACGGAGGATCGCCGCATGCAGACCCGTTTAGCTGATGGCCCCCGCAAGCCACTGGTGTGGGGGATATCCCTCGTCCTGATCACGGTCGCCGCGCTCCTGGGGGTCTCGCCCGGGGCCGCCACGGCAACCGGCCTCACCACCCCTCCCCCGCCCGTACCCGTGCCCGTTCTGTCGTGGGGGCCCTGTGCCGGCCAGGCGGACGGTTTCGAGTGCGCGACCGCCCGGGTGCCGCTGGACTACCGCCGGCCCACCGGGCGTGCGATCCCGATCGCCGTCACCCGGCGGGTCGCGGCCGACCCGGCCCGCCGCGCCGGTGTCCTGCTGCTGCACCCCGGCGGACCCGGCAACTCCGGTGTGGACTTCGCCCGTAACAGCTACGCCGCGCTCCCCGCCTCCCTGCGGGACTCCTTCGACGTCATCGGGTACGACATGCGGGGCGTGGGGCGCAGCGGGCAGGTGGAGTGCTGGAACGACCAGGAGTACTCGGCCGCTGTCGACGCCGCGCGCGGGGTGCCCGGTCCGGGGGCCCTGCAGGGCGCCATCCGGCAGGGCGCCGAGTTCGCGAACGCCTGCCGGGACCGCTCCGGTGACCTCGTGCCGTACATCGGCACCGGCTCGAACGCCAAGGACATCGACCTGCTGCGCCAGGCCCTCGGCGAGGAGACGCTCTCCTTCTACGGCCGTTCCTTCGGCAGCTACGTCGGCACCGTCTACGCCGCGCAGTTCCCCCGGCGGGTGCGTGCCATGGTCCTGGACGGGGCCTATGATCCGCGGCGCTACGCGGACGTGCCGTACGCCTACGACGGCGCGCAGTTCGTCGCCCTGGACGCGGCGGTGAGCCGGTTCCTGGACTGGTGCGCGCAGAACGCCGCCGCCTGCGGATTCGGCGAGGGCCGGCCGCGGGAGGCCTTCGAGCAGCTCAAGCGGGCGCTGGACGCGGACCCGGTCATCACGGCGAGCGGGCGCCCGGCCACCGGGTACACCCTCGCGTACCGGCTGATGTTCAACATCAACTCCGGGAAGGAGATCTGGCCCGAGCTGGGGCAGGCCCTGCGGGCGGCGCAGGCACGCCAGGCCACGTTCCTGCTGAACCCGCCCTCCCCGGCGTCGTTCGACTTCCTCAACGTCAACGTGGCCGTCGAGTGCGCCGACCGCGTCTATCTGACCAGCCGGCTGCTCCTGGGCGCGCTGGTCGGTGCCCACGTCGCCTCGGCGCCGCTGCTGGGACCCGCCATCGGGCTCGGGCCGCCCACCTACGACCACAACCACGCGCCGGCCTGCGCCCAGTGGCCGGCGGAACGCCCGAGCCGCTTCGAGGGCTCCTACCGGGCGGCGGGTTCGGCCCCGATCCTGGTCCTCGGCACGACCGGGGACCCGGACACCCCCTACCAGGACGCCGTGGCCCTGGCCGGGACGCTGGACAACGGGCGGCTGCTGACCTTCGCCGGTGAGGGGCACACCGCGTACAACCGGAGCGCGTGTGTCAGCGCCCTGGTCACGGACTACCTCGCCACGCTGGCACTGCCCGCACGGGGCACCGTCTGCGCGGACGAAACGCCGGCAGGGGCGCTCGGCCGCCGCACCGCGGGCGTCGAGGTGGACGAGACGCGCGATGTGATCCCCGCGCTGCGCTGAACACGTGCGGAGCGCGCATGCGGAGAGCGCGTGCGCTGGACGACGGGGGCCGGGCGAGCACCGCACCGGCCGGCTCCCGTGCGCGCTGCCGGGCCGGGGTGGGTGGGGGAAGGGAACCGGTCTGGCTTAGGATGCCGGGCGGACGGGGCCGTAGCGCAGAGGTCGACGCGCGCGGTCTCCAAAACCGCGAGGACGCCGGTTCGAATCCGGTCGGCTCCGTCCGCACCCGATCGCAGGCGACGAGCCCGGAAGCGGATCGAGGGCGCGGGCGCGGGCACGGGCACGGGCACGGGCGGGGACCGTACGCCGGAGGCCGGTGCCCGGGGCGGATTCATTGGTGCGCGTCGGCAGCCCGTCCGTGGCCGGTGCACGGGCACACTGGGGACATGAACGTGAGCGGCGACCTTCTGGCCCGGGCGCGCGTGGCGACCCGGCTTCCCGCCCGGGATCTGGAACGGGCCCGGCGCTTCTATGCTGAGCGGCTCGGCCTGGAGCCTGTCGACGAGCGGCCCGGCGGCCTTCTGTACCGGTGTGGGGACGCGGAGTTCGTGCTGTTCCGGTCGACGGGATCCTCACCCGGCACGTTCACGCAGATGGCGTTCGAGGTCGACGACCTCACCCGTGTGGTCGCGGAGCTCAAGCAGCACAATGTGGTGTTCGAAGACGTCGACGTACCCGGATTCAAGACGAGGGACTCGATCGCCGAGATCGACGGGAACTATCCGAGCAAGGGCGCCCGGGGCGAGCGGGGCGCCTGGTTCCGCGACAGCGAGGGCAACCTGCTGGGCATCGGCGAACCGGTGGTCTGAAGGCCCTGCGCCCAAGCTGTGGGCCCGGATGCCGGCCGGGGGCCGGCAGCGCCTCATCGGCTTTCGCGCCGCTGTGACCGCTTCGGGAGGGGGCCGGTACCAGCGCGTGGCCGACGGTTCCCGTCCCGCTGCCAGGGCTACTTGCCGGCGAGACCCGAATTGGCCCCGCCCCGCAGGTCCGCAAACCCCTGCGCGATGACAGCCGCCGGCTCCAGGCAAGCCTCGCGCGTGTCCGCTGCCGTCGGCCCCGTGGCGCATCCCAGGGATTCGTAGGTACGAACTGCCGCTTGGAGCTTGCGGGCAACGGAATCGAGCGTCGCGAATCCTTGGCGCCCGTCGATCTCGCTCAGTGCCAAGCCTGCGGCATCGGACGTGGCATCGGCTGCTGCCTTGCACTTCGCAGTGAACAGCTGAGGCGACGACGTCGAGCAGGGAGAGTTCGTACCCGAACCGAACTGCCGTTCATCCGCCGAGATGCGCTGCTCCACGGCGAGCTTCACCTTCTCGGCGGCCTGAGCCTTCCCCGAGACGGGCTGAACCGACGGCGAGGAGGAGGAGGAGGAGGCCGTGGGCTGGTCCGAGCGGTTCACGCCTTCAGAATCGCTGCACCCCGTGACGAGTACCCCCGACAGACCCAACATGGCCACCGCTCGCAGCGCTTGCGCCTTCAGCATTTCATTCCCCCTCCGAACTGTCGCGTCACCCTATCGGAGGGCTGTTACGAGATAGGAGAGCCCTCGGGGACAGGTACTGCTGCTGTTGCGGGTGGACCTCAACTCCTGACGGCCTCTGCGATCCGCAGGGCGGCCTGGGCCGGCGTGAGGTGGGTGGTGTCGACGACCTCGGCCTCGCGGTGCAGCCACGTGCGGGCTGCCTCCGCGTAGGGCTCGAGGTATTCGAGACGGAAGGGGGAGGGACCGAGGAGAGTGTCGCCCTCGATGCGCCCGCGGAGGGTGTCCTGGTCAGCATGGAGAACGAAATGCCTTACGGGGATGGCATGTTGGGCGAGGCCCGCGCTGATCTCGCGCCAGTACTCCTCGACCAGGACAGTCATGGGCATCACCAGAGTGCCGCCGGTGTAGTCGAGTACGCGGCGGGCCGTCTCGACGACGAGCGGCCGCCACGGCGGCCAGTGCTGGAAGTTGTCCGTCCTGGGCAGCCCCGGCGTGATGTCCATGAGTGTCTCGCCGACCTTCTCGGCATCGAACACCCGTGAATCCGGGATCAGTGGCTGTACGAGTGCACTGGTCGTCGTCTTGCCTGCCCCGTGGGTGCCGTTGAGCCATACGATCATGGGGTCCGATGCTATCGCCATGCGGGCCGCGGGAACGGCCCCACCCATGTCGCGGAGTCGCAGTGGCGGGAAAGGGATCATCGCCGTCCTCGCCCGCGCGCGTGATCCCTATGCTGGCGGCATGCTCGACATACCTCTTTCAGCACTGGAAGTCGCGATGGTCCAGACGGGCACCCGCGCCGTGGAGACCCTGCGGGACACCGCGGCCTTCGCCCAGGGGGTGGAACGGCTGGGCTACCACCGGATCTGGTACGCGGAACACCACCACTCCCCCGCGATCGGCGCGTTCCCGCCCGTGGTGCTGACGGCACACGCTGCCGCTTCGACCTCGGCCATCCGACTCGGGTCGGGCGGCGTGCTGGCTCCCAACCATGCGCCCATCACCGTGGCGGAGCAGTTCGGAACGCTCGCCGCCCTGCACGAGGACCGCATCGACCTGGGTATCGGCCGCGGTCCCGGCACCTTCGACGAGGCCATCGCGCGGGCGCTTCGCCGCGGAGCCGCGCCGGCGACCGATGCCGAATACCGCGACGACGTCACGGCGATCCTGTCGCTCCTGGTCGACGAGGTCGCACTCGGCCCGCTGCCCGAACCGTGGCTGCTGGCCTCCAGCCCCGCAGGAGCCGCCCTCGCCGCCGCCCTCGGTCTGCCCGTCGCGGTCGCCCACCACATCCGGCCGGACAACACCCGTGCCGTACTGGAGTGTTACCGGGCCCAATTCGCCCCCTCACGCTGGTGCGAGCGGCCCCGGGTGCTGCTGTGTGTCGAGGCGGTGTGCGCCGAGACCGAAGAGGAAGCCGTCTGGCGGGCAGGGCCCATGAACGTCATCAAAGCCGGGCTCCTCAAGGGACTGAGCGAGACGCCCTTCCCCACGCCCGAGCAGGCCGCCGCCCACCCGTTCACGGCCGAGGAGCGGCAGGCGCTGGCGGGGTTCCGTGCGCAGCAGGCCGTCGGGACGCCGGAGGCCGTCGTGAACCGGCTGGCGCACCTGGCCGGTGAGACCGGAGCGGACGAACTGATGCTGACCACACCCCTCTACGACCTCCGCAACCGTCTCCGCTCCTACGAGCTCATCAGGAAGTACTCCGGAGCCGCCGCGACCGTGCACTAGGAACGCCGCGGGGACGGTGCCCGCACCCCGTGTTCAGGGCGTGTGTGGGGCGGGGGCGGGCTTGGTGATCAACATGACGGGGCGGGCTGCGGGCCCGGTGATGAACACCGTTGCAGCCCGGGGGTCCTGGGGAGTGAGGTCGTGGCGGAACGCGTCCGCTTCGATCCGCAAGCCGTGGGCCGCCACCACCGTCACCCAGCCGACCGTGCGCTCGCGCAGCACTGCCTTCAGCGCGGCGCCGTCGAACGGGAGCGCCTCCGTGACCTCGTACGCGGCTGCGAAGGGGGTGGGGCGTAGTTCGTCGGAGGTCAGGTGCGTGCCGCCCTCGTCCACAAGGCCGGCGGCGAGGTCCTGGGCGAGCTCGGCAAGGAGGCGGGCGTGGACGACGGCGGGGTCCGGTGCGTAGAGGTAGCGGCCGGCCGGCCGCACAGCCGGATGCGGCAGGCCGCGTCCGGTGAGGGACGCACCTGCGGGCAGCAGGGTGGCTTTGCGTACCGGGGTGGGCTTGGGGGTACGCAGGCCGTCCAGGCCGAACCACAGGACCGCTTCCTGGATGTGCCCGTCGTAGGAGATCCACTCGGCCTCATCGGCCCGGCCGAGGTCGGGCACGGCCTGGTCGGGAACACCCGGCGCCAGCCTGATCCAGCCCGCCCCGGTCGTGTGCAGCCGCTCCAGTGCCCAGGAAAACGGCGGGTCGTACCGCTCGGGGTCGTGGCCCCCGTCCGGGCCGGCGTGCCGCATGAGGTCGATGAAGACGGCCTCGCCGTGGCTTTCGAAGGTGGTGATGTCCGCGCAGGTCAGGCCGAGCGCCGGCTCGTCCATCCCCTTCTGGTTCGCCGCGGCGATCTCGATGGTCAGCCGGTCCCCGTCGACGGCGCTGGTGATGTGCGACCGGCCCAGTACGTGGGCGTCGGCGCCGCTGCCGAGACTCATCACGTCGATCAACACGCCGCCGATCTCGTGCAGGACGCGCTCCAGTTTGTAGTCGGACACGGCCAGGTGGGACGACAGCTCCACACTGTCCGGGGTGAAGTACAGGCGGGGCGCGTGCCGGCCGAACTTCGCCGCGGCCTGCCGCCGCAGCCGCACCTGTTCCCGGGCCGCCGCCACCAGCTCGGCAGGATGGGCCCGGCGCAGGTCGAACACGGGCTCCTCGGCGGGCCCGGTGTCCTGGAGGACGGCCAGAAGGGCCTGGCCCTCGTCCGTCAGCAGGGCCCGGAACGTGTCAAGATCCATCCGGTCATTCAAGCAGGGACCTGCCTGCCCCCGGAGGGCCGCCCCCTGGAAGGTTGCCCGCTGCCGCGCCGCGGGGCAGCGTGCGGCGAGATCGCCGGTCAGAGCATCCGTACGTCGGCGTCGGGGAGTTTGGCCCACCAGTGGTGGTAGCGGCTGTAGACCGCCGTCTCGCGGTCGTCGAGCAGGGCCGTCAGAGAGTGGGCTTCGGAGGCGAGCGCGTCCCAGGTGGCGGGTGACAGGGCGTGGAAGGCCGTGGCCTCGATGCCGCCCTGCAGCGGGCGCCACACGCCGGCGACGTGGCCGTCCACCAGCAGGGTGGGCAGCACGTCGCCATTGCGGCGGATCACCAGGGGGCGGTAGGCCGGGGGTATCACGCGGCTGCGGTCGGCGTAGGCCAGCAGGATGCTGTCCCACATGGCCATCAGCCGGGGAGGGGCGGGGGTTTCGGCGGGCGGGCGCAAGGCGCCCGGGAGGTCGAACAGCGTGTCGCCGTCCGGGCCCTGCAGCTGCTCGACCACCGCGTCCAGGGCCCGGAGTGCTGCGCGGACGTGCGCCCGCCGCACCAGGGCGAACTGCGCCACGTCCGCGACCGATGCGGGTCCGAAGCCCGCCAGATAGCGCAGGATCAGGGCCTGCAGCGCTTCGGACTCCCCCGCCCGGTCCGCGGGAGCGGGCACGGAAACGGGGAGAGGTCCGGTTCCGGCCGCGACGAACGACGGGCGGAGGCCGAAGGACCACGGCGCATCCGTCGGGGCATGGTGCAGGGGCGCGTACGCCTTCAGCCCCCACCACGCCCCGTCCCTCTGCTCGGCGCCGAGCCGCTCCCCGGTCCATGCCTGCATCTCGGCCGATGTTCGCGGCCGGCGGGCGAAGGCCAGCAGTTCCGGCAGCAGTTCTCCGGCGTCGGCGCGGGTCAGCCCGGCGACGGCGAAGCGGGCGCCGAGGCGGGAGGCGTACAGCGTGGGCTCCATCGCCGTACGGAAGACCGGGTAGTCCTCGGCGTGCACGGCGTGCAGGGTGATCCGCATCAGGGTCGCCTTGACCACCGACCGCCCGGTGAAGGCCGCGTCGAGTTCGGCCGGGGCGAAACCGGCGAGCCGGTTCCACAGGGCGAGGTACGGCGAGGCCGGGTGCTGTGCCTGCAGGGCGACCACGCGCCGCACCCCTTCGGGTACGGTCAACGGCTCGCGGTTCAGCAGCAACTGGCGGCCCAGGGTTGCCCGGTTGAGTTCACGCGCGGTGATCGTCACAGTGCAGGATTGTGCCCTGTGCCGCTCCCCCGTCGGCCCGCGGGGCCCTCGGTGGCCGCGGCCGGACTGAGGGGCGGCATAGCGGGGCATGGCGGGGCATGGCGGGGCGTTCCACAATGGGACGAGGTCATGCGTGCGGGCATCGGCGGTGTCCTGGCGGTGCCGGCTGAGAGGAACGCCCTCATGCGCGCTGAGTCCTCGACCGCCGCACGGAGGACGGGGGCCTTCGTTGCCGTCGCCGTCGCACTGTTCTGCATCCAGCTCGACTTCTTCGCCCTCAACCTCGCCCTTCCCGGTATCGCGGCGGAGCTCGGCGTCACGGTCTCGGCCGCGCAGTGGACCCTGTCCGCCTACATGCTCGCCATCGGCTGTTTCTTCATCATCGGCGGCCGGGTGGGGGACGTCTTCGGACGGCGGGGCACCCTGCTGGCCGGGACCGCCCTGTTCACGGCCGGTTCCGTGGGCAGCGCGCTGGCTCCCGGCCTGGGCTGGCTGGTGGCGGCCCGCATCGCGCAGGGGGTGGGCGCGGCGTTCGTCTTCCCGGTGTCGGTGTCCGTGATCACCAACACGTTTCCCCAGGAGAGCCGGGCCAGGGCCCTGGGCGCCGTGTTCGGCATCGCCAACATCGGGACCGCGCTCGGGCCCTTCGTGGGCGGCGGGTTCACCGAGGGGCCGGGCTGGCGCTGGATCTTCTGGCTGATGGTGCCGCTGAGCCTTCTCTCGCTGCTCGTCGCTCTCGCGTACGTGCCGGACTCGCGCGATACGTCGGCGCCCCGCGAGCTGGATCTCCTGGGCTGCGCGCTGGTCGTGTGCGCGCTGGCCGCCCTCACTCTGGCCGTGGAGCGGGGGGACGCCTGGGGGTGGGCGAGTGCCCGTACCCTCGGCTTCTTCGCGGTGGCGGTGATGGCCGGCGCCCTGTTCGTGGTGCGGGAGCGGCTGGCCCGGCATCCGCTGATCGATCTGCGACTGTTCCGCAACGTCCCGTACATCCTGGTGACCGGGATGGGCTCGCTCTCGAACATGGGCTACGGCGTCACCGTCTTCCTCGCCACGCTCTACCTCCAGGGCATACGCGGGCTCTCGCCGCTCCTGGCGGGCACGGTGTTCCTGGCCCCGGCCCTGCTCGTGGCCCTCAGCGGGCCGCTCGGGGCGCGGCTGGCCCGGCACATGCGGCCGACCGCGGTGATGGCGCTCGCCGGGGCCGTCGCGGGCACGGGGATGTACGCGCTGACCCAGGTCAGCGCCTGGTGGCTGTACGTGCCGGTGTTCGCCTGGTGCGGCCTGGGCCTGGGTCTCGGCTGGACCTTCTCCAGCGTGGCGACGCAGCAGGTCGTCGCACCGGCCAGGGCCGGGGAGGCGTCGGGTGTGCTGCTGACGTTCCTGGTCACGCTGGGTGCGATCGCCCTGGCCGGGACGGCGGCGGCGATCTCGGCGATGACGCCGGAGCGGCCCCCCGAGGAGGCCTACGACGCGATCCTGCGGCTGGGCGGGGTGGTCATCCTCGCGACGGCGGTGGCCGTCATGGCCGTACGCCACCGGCTCGTGGTGCTCGGCAGGATCGCGCCGCTGTCGATGCGGGCCGGCGATGATGCCGGGCGGGAAGCGGGCCGAGGGCCCTGACCCGCGCCGGGCGGTCGACCGCGCCGGCCAACGGTGCTCAGGGCCGCGGCAGGCGGCGCCTCAGGAGATGCGGCGCCGGAGCATCGACGTCAGGCGGACGGCGAAGTGGATCGCGGCCGCGGCCGCGACGATGTCCAGGACGTCGGCCGCCATCAGCAGCACCGTGGCGTCCCGCATCTCCGGAAGCGTCTCGGCGCCGCCGTACGTCCACACGGTGTACTGGTTGAACGCTCCCGAGGCGACGAACAGCCCCCACCAGAGGCCCACCGGCCAGAACGCCGCCTTGGCCGGCTGTCCCGGGGCCGCCTGTCCCGGGGCCGCCTGTTCCTGGGCCGCCTGTTCCTGGGCGGGAGCCGGTACGCAGACGCCCCACATGTCCAGGGCGATCCGGAACGGCCGCCACAGGTTGACCACCGGGAACAACCAGGCTCCGATCGCCCAGCCGGTCCCCGTGCGCAGGCGGTCCGGCGCGAGCGCCACCGCACTGCGGTACATCCGGTGGAACCAGGCGATGAACACGATGCCGCAGACGATGACGGCCTGGTCCTGGAACATCCAGGCGCGCCGGTACAGGGTGTCGGCGGCGTCCCAGTCCTCCGTGGAGGCATAGGCGAAGCCGCCTTCCCCGCCGATCAGGGAGGAGGCCCGCGTCCCGGCGTACAGCGAGAACAGGTCGGCCAGGATGACCGCGGCCAGCAGCACCACCACGGCGGCCGACAGGAGCCGCGGCACCTGCGGTGTCCGGGCCGGCAGGAACGGGCGTGGCTTCAACCGGCTGGTTTCGGACATGACGAGGGACCCCCACGGGTACGGAGTTGCGGAACATCGCTCACCGCAGGGGGAGCGTCGGGGGACCATACGCCCTCCGGAGCCGCTCCGTCCACCGCGTATCCGCAGGTCGGAGGCGACATGGGCGGTTCGGGCGGGGTGTCGCCCGGGATCTTGTCACGCCCCCGGCCGGAGGCTGCCCGCCCAGCCGTCGCACTGTGTCAAGACACGAATATGCGAGACATGACGTGAGGGCTTCCACCACGCCTACTGAAATCTCCTGCCTCGCCCGGAGCGCGTGAGGCCCGCCAGAGCGAGGAGACGATGGGTGATGAATTCCGAATGCCGTGCACAGCAGTGTGCAGATCAGCCTCGCGTCGGGCCGTGCGCATTGACCTTCGAGGAAGTCGAGCGGTGGGCGGCCGCCGGACACGTGGACGGTGATCTGGACGGGATTCACCTGGCCAGGGCGATCACGGAGGAGGTGAGACGGGCTGGGAAGCATTTTCTGCCGCAGCCGTTCCTGTTTCAGCTGAGTGAGATCCGGCGCCGGCACGCCACGGGCCGTCGGCCCCTGCTCCAGGCCTTTCTCGACTGCCTGCTCGACAAACACGAGGACCGTTACTGGAACCGGACGTACCTTTCCCTGCCGCTGCTGGAACTCATTGCGGACGAGCCCGGGCACGGACCGGGGCCGAACCGGCTGGCCACCTGGCTCATATCCGACGTGGCGCGTTTCGAGATGCGGACCGCGGCCGCGCCGCAGGAACCGGCGGACGCCGACCGGGACCGGCCCGGGGCGGCGACCTTGCGCAAGCGGCTGCGTCACGCCCTGCGGTTCGTGGCGCACGACCACGACGAGCTGGACGTCGACGGGCCGGACGCCGAGGACCTGAGCCCGCAGGCGGCCGACCGGCTCCCCCGGCCCGCGGCGACGGATGCGGGGCGCTGGTTCGACGTGACGGTGCAGCCCGCGTACGTGCTGCACGACGAGTACTTCTTCATGCGCGCCCTGCAGGCCCACGAGATGGTGTTCACGGCGATCGCGCAGGACATGCGGGCGGCGATCGCGGCGTTGCGCGACGGCTGCCTGGAACCGGCGGCCACGTGCGTGGACCGGGCGACCGCCTCGTTCGAGCGGGCCTCGGCGCTGTTCCGGCTGGTCGCGACGATGCGGCCGGAGCACTTCGCCGGGATCCGGGAGTTCACCCAGGGCGCGAGCGCCATCCAGTCCGAGCAGTACAAGCGGTTCGAGATCCTGTGCGGTCTTCCGCCCGCCGCGCGTCTGGGGTCGAAGGCGTTCACGAGTGTTCCGGCCGTACGGGCCGAGGCGCACGACGCGGGCCATGACACGGTGGCGCGCGCGTATCTCGACCTTCGCCGCAGGGCCCGTTTCAGCTGGACGGACTGGAACCTCTTCCACACCGCGCTGGGCCGGCTGGAGGAGCGGCACCAGCGGTGGAAGTCCACGCACCGCAGCCTCGCCGCGCGGATGCTCGGCAGTGCGCGCGGGACGGGTGACACCGAGGGCGTGCCCTACCTGACGCAGTGTCTGGACAACCGGCTCTTCGGGCAGTTGGGCGGGCAGCGCGACCCGAGGTGCGGCTGGGACGGCGTCGGTACGGGCGACTGACCGCGCGGGCGGGCGCCCCCTCCGGCCGTCGGGCCTACGAGTGCCGGGCGTGCGGGCGTACGAGTGCCGGCCGCGCGGTGCGCGGCCGGGGGCCCTCGTTGCTAGATGCGACTGTCCGCGAGGGGGGACCGGCGGATCATGGCGTTCAGGAGGACGTCGAGGGATTCGATGATCTGCTCCTGCTGTTCCTGGGGGATCTCGGAGAGGAGACCGGCTTCCAGGGCGAGCCGCTGCGGGAAGATCTCGTCCACGAGCTGCGCGCCGTGGGGCGTGAGGTGGATGAGGGTGGCCCGGCGGTCGGCGGGGCTGGGTACGCGGGTGACCAGGCCGCGCTTTTCGAGTTTGGCGAGCATGTTGCTCATGGCGGCGCGGGAGCAGCCGCGCAGGGCGGCGACGGCCCGGGCGATCATGGGCTGATCGGCGTGGCGGATGGTGACGAGCACGTCGAGTTCGGACGAGGTGAGGCGGGCGTCGGTCAGGACGGCGGTCGCTTCGAGTTCGGCGAGGACCTGGAGTCGGCGGAGTCGGCCGAAGAGCCCCATGGGTGTGGTGTCGAGGTCGGGTCGTGCCTGACGCCACCATTGGGCGACGGCATCAGTGGGAGTGGACGGGATCACCGGCGAGCCTCCATATTGTTAATCACTGAATCATAGGGTAACTATGATGGGTGTGGCGTCCTGCCGGCGCCACTGTCCTGCGACGGAAAGGTCCCCGGTTCTGGCATGGGAACCCACACCCTGCAAGGCCGTTCGTTACAGGTGTCCGCGCCTCCCCGCAGTGGCGGCGCGGTGATCCTGATTCTCGCCGCTCTGACGGCGCTCACGCCCCTCGCGACCGATATGCTCCTTCCCGCGTTACCGGCCATGGAGGGCGACGTACGGGCGTCGACCTCCAGCATCCAGGCCTCACTGACCGCCTATCTGGCGGGCATGCTCGTAGGCCAGCTCCTTCTGGGCCCGATCAGTGACTCCACCGGCCGCAAGCGGCTGCTCGTGTGGGGTTCGGTGCTGTTCGCGGTGTTCTCCCTGGCGTGTGCGCTGGCCCCCAACGCCCAAGTGCTCAACGCGGCCCGGGTCGCCGAGGGTCTGACGGGGGCCGCCGGAATGGTGCTGGCCCGCGCCGTGGTGGGCGACTGGTACCGGGGTCAGGAGGCCGCGAAGCGGTTCACCGCCCTGTCGATGATCTTCGCAGTGGCGCCGATCGTCGCGCCGGTGATCGGCGGCGGGATCCTCGCGCTGTCCACCTGGCGGGCGATGTTCGTCGTCCTGGCCGTCTTCGGCCTGCTCCTCGCCGTGGCCGTCACGGCCGTGATCCCGGAGTCCCTGCCGCCCGCCCGGCGCTCCTCCGGCGGGGTGGGCGCGGCGTTCACCGGCATGAAGGGGCTGCTCGGGCAGCGCCCGTTCCTCGGCTACGTCCTGACGTTCTCCTTCGCCAACGTCGCCCTGTTCGCCTACATTTCCGGCAGCTCGTTCGTCTTCCAGGACGTCTACGACCTGTCCGAGACGCAGTTCTCGCTGACCTTCGCGCTGACCGCGGTCGGCGTGCTCATCGGCGGGGCCATGTTCGGTGCCCTGTCGGGCAAGGGGGTGCGGTTCAACACCGTGCTCACCGCGGGCATCCTCGTCGGCGCCGTGGTCAGCGCGGCCCACCTTGCCGTGGCCGTGACGGTCGGCAACAGCCTCGTCTCCAGCCTGGTGTTCATGTTCCTGTCCATGTTCGGGATCGGCGCCACCATTCCGTCGGTGATGACGATCGGCCAGGAGATCGGCCGGGCCGCCGGCGGTGCGGCATCCGCGCTGCTGGGCGCCGGGCAGTGCCTGCTGGGCGGTGTCACCGCTCCCCTGGTGGGCGCGCTGGGCACCGACAGCGACAAGCCGATGGCCGTGCTCATGGTCGTCGGGTTCGTGCTCGCCGCGCTGTCCCTGCTGCTGGTCGCCCGCCCCTGGGAGGGCAACGGCGAGGTCACCGGGTCGGCCGTGGACCCCGCCGCCGCCGCGGCGGGCCCTGATCCGGCATGAGCCGCGCCCGCCGCACCCTCCGTACGACCACGACCACGACGACGAGGAGAGTCAGATGAGCCACGCACCCGAACCCCTCCACGACCCCGCCGGCCGTCACGACGAGAGCGCCCTCCACGACGAGGGCGCGCCCGAGACGTGGACGGCGCCGCCGGACCTCGCGGCCGCGGTGCTGTGCCGGGCCCGCCGGGCCGCTCCCCTGCTGCGCGAGGCGGCGCCCGCGACCGAGGCCGCGCGGGGGCTGCCCGCCGAGACCGTCGAACTGCTGCGCAAGGTCGGTGTGTGGCGTGCCGCGATGCCCCGGGAGTGGGGCGGCCCGGACCTGACCTCCGTACAGCAGGTCGAACTCCTCGAACTGCTCGCCCAGGGTGACCCGTCGGCCGCCTGGTGCGCCATGATCGGCATGGACTCGGGGATCTACGCGGGATACCTGGAGCCTGGTGCGGCCAAGGAGATCTACCACGGCATCGACCTGGTCACGGCCGGCGCCCTGTTTCCCACCGGTACGGCCGAGAAGAGCGACGGCGGGTACCGGATATCGGGCCGGTGGCGGTTCGCCTCCGGCATCGGCCACTCCGACGTGCTGATGGCCTCGTGCATCGTCCTCGAGAACGGGGCCGACGTACCGGACCCGGTCACCGGTGAGCCGCGGCAGTGGCGGGTGTTCGCCGCGGCCCCGGGCCAGTTCACCGTCCACGACACCTGGCACACCACGGGCCTCAGGGGCTCCGGCAGCCACGACTACTCGGCCGAGGACCTGTTCGTCCCCGACCGGCACGTGTTCACCATGTCCCGGCCCCGCACCGACCGCGTCCTGCTGCGCACTCCGGACGCCGTCCAGCGCAAGATGCCCGGCGTCCCGCTGGGCCTGGCACGCGCCGCCATCGATTACGCCGTCTCCCTCGCGGACGGCCGCCGCGACCGGGAGACCGGCACCCCCTGGACCTCGGACCTGCGCGTCCACGAGGTCATCGGCCGGTGCGAGATGGAACTCCACGCCGCCCGCGCCTCCGTGTACGCCTCCCTCAACGACCAGTGGGAGGGTCTGGAGGCCGGCCGCAGCGAGCTGCGCGCGGAGCGCGTCACCACGGCGCTGGCCCGCTACCACGCCTTCCAGAGCGCCCGCCGGATCGTCCAGGCGCTGTACGACCTGCTCGGCGGCACCGCGGTGTACACCGCGGCGTCCCCGTTCGACCGGTGGCTGCGGGACGCGAACACCATGTGCCAGCACGCCGTGGCCCAGGACGCCGTCCTGCAGATGGCGGGGGTCGTACGGCTGGGGGGCGAACCCCCGAACCCCGTCAACCCGGCCCTGGCCGTGTCCCTGCCCGCCGCGAGTTGAGGAGCACCGGCATGCGGATAGCCGTCATCGGACACACCGGCATGGGCGGCCGGGCCCTGACCGAGATCCTCCTGGCCCGCGGGCACCGTGTCACCGGGATCTCCCGCGGCGCGAAGCCGTCCGAGGACCGGCCCGGGCTGCGCAACGCCGGCGCCGACGTGTTCGACGTCGACGCCATGACCGGCCTGCTGGAGGGCCACGACGCAGTGGTGTCGATGTTCTCCGGCGGCCACGAGGTCGACCTGGAGGTCTACTACCGCCAGGCCGAGGGCACCCGGCGTCTGCTGAAGGCCTTCAGGCAGGCGCGCGGTTCGTACCTGCTCTACGTGGGCGGGGCGGCGAGCCTGTACGTGCGCCCCGGTGTGCAGATGTTCGACGACGAGCGGTTCCCGTCCTGGTACTTCGGGGTGATGCCGGCCGAACACCTGCGCTGGCTGGGCGACATCACCGGTGTCGGCTTCTTCCACGACGCCGCGCGGCGCAAGGAGGACGGCACCGTGCCGCCCGGGCACACCGATGCGGAGCTGGAGGCCAAGGTGGCGTCCTGGCAGCGGGTGCCGCTGCTGGAGGGATGCCGGATCGCCCTGGACCTGTTCGAGGGACGCGTCGACATCGACTGGAGTTTCCTGTCGCCGCCGTGGCTGTACCGGCCCGGCAGCGGCCGCGGGAGCTACCGGACCGGCATCGACCGCATGATCTTCGATGAGGGGCTCCCCTCGGGCATCGCGCTCCCGGACCTGGCCCTGGCGGTCGCCGACGAGGTGGAGCGGCGGGCGTTCGTACACCTGCACTGGACGGTTGCCGAACCCCTGGAAGGGAAGGTCTGAGCCGCCGTGAGCAGTGTCATTCCCGTGCCCACGACGACGCCGACGGTGTCGGTCTCCGGGCTGCGGCCGCCGTCCCTGGGGGCCGGGGCTCGTGGGCTGCGTACGTGCACGGTCGTGGGGACGGGTCTGATCGGCACGTCCGTCGGGCTCGCGCTCACCGCGCGCGGGGTCAGGGTCCATCTCTCCGATCACGACCGCGGCCATGCCCTGGCCGCGCAGGAGATGGGAGCAGGCACCGTCGAAGCGCCGTCGGGGCAGGTCGATCTCGCGGTGATCGCCGTGCCGCCCGAGCGGGTGGCGTCCACGCTGTACTCCTGCCAGCAGCAGCAACTGGCGCACGCCTACACGGACGTGGCCAGTGTGAAGGCCGGGCCGTGGCGGGACGTTCTCGCCCAGGGCTGCGACAGCGCCTCCTACGTCGGTTCGCATCCGATGGCCGGGCGGGAGCGGTCGGGGCCGCGGGCCGGGCAGGCCGATCTGTTCGCGGGGCGGCCCTGGGTGCTCACCCCGTCGGCCGGCTCCCGCCCGGACGCCGTCGCCCTGGTACGGGAGCTGGTCGATCTGTGCGGGGCGACCGCGGTGGTGATGACCCCCGAGGCGCACGACCGTGCGGTGGCGCTGGTCTCGCACGCCCCGCACGTGGTGGCGGCGCTGATGGCGGGGCGTCTGGAGCATGCCGAGGCGGGTGATCTGCGGCTGACCGGCCAGGGGCTGCGGGATGTCACGCGCATCGCGGCCGGGCGGCCGGCGTTGTGGGTGGAGATCCTGGCGGCGAACGCCGGGGCGGTCGCCGATGTTCTGGAGGGCTTCGCCGCCGATCTGGAGGAGATGATCACCTCGCTGCGGATGGCGGCGGGCGCACGCGGGCCGCAGGCCTGCACGGGCAAGGAGGGGGTCGTCGAACTGTTGCGGCACGGACAGACGGGTCACGGGCGGATCCCGGGCAAGCACGGCGGCCCGCACACGGTGTACGAGACGGTGATGGTGCATGTGGGTGACCGGCCCGGTGAGCTGGCCCGGCTGCTGGCGTGCGCGTCGGGGGCGGGGGTGAACATCGAGGACATGGCCATCGACCACACCTCCGGCTCGGCGGGCGTCGTCGAGCTGATGGTGGCCCGGGGGGCCGGGGACCGGCTGGCGACCGTACTGGGGCGCTACGAGTGGCGCTGCGAGCGGGCCGCGCCGTCCTGAGCGGGAGCTGCGGTCTGCTGGCGGATGCCGCTGCGCCCGCCGCCCCGCCCCGTCCGCGAGAGGGCGGACGGGGCGGCGGGCGGGGCGGGATCCGGCAAAGGGTGCCGTTTCCGTCATCCGACCATCGATCACGCAGTTACGGGGGACTACGTGCGACGCGATCTCGACATACGACTGCTCCGCACTTTGATCACCATCGTCGACGCCGGCGGTTTCCGCCGGGCCGCCGATGTCCTGAACATCTCGCAGCCCGCCATCAGCCAGCACATCCGCCGTCTGGACTCCCTCGTCGGGGAGCCCGTGTTCCTGGAGGCCCGGCAGTTACAGCGGCTGAGCCCCGTCGGGGAGGAACTCCTGCGCTACGCACGGCAGCTGGTGCGCGTCAATGACGAACTGGTGCTGCACCTGGGGGCCACCCAGCGGCGGCGGCGCCTGGCGCTGGGCGTGTGCGACACCCTCATCGGGGTGATCCCGGGTCTGCTGGCCGCGCTCAAGCAGCACGTGCCGCTGACCCGCCTGGCGGTGCAGACCGGGGCGGGCGAGCGGCTCGCGGAAGACCTGGGCGAGGGCACCGTCGACATGGTGCTGCGCACGGGCCCGCCCCGGGCGGCCGGGGACCAGGTGGCGATGACGCTGTCCTGCAACTGGTTCGGGCGCCCCGGCCTGACCGAGGCCACTCCGGTCCCGGTCGCCGTGTGCGCGTCCAAGGGCGCGCCGCTGCGCCGGCTCACGGAGGAGACCCTGGGGGCCTCCTCCGTGGCCTGGCGCACCGTGTACGAGGGGCTGGGGGTGGAGGACGTGGTGACGGCGGCTCGCTCCGGGCTCGGGGTCGGACTGCTGTTCTCCGCCGCCGACCGGCTGTGGCCGGGGCTGCAGCCGGTGCCTCAGGGGCTGCTGCCGAAGCCGGTGCGGGATCTGCCGGTCACCCTCAGCGCGGGCCCGCGGCTGCCGGACGAGCTGGCGGGGGCGGCGTTGGGAGCGGTCAGGACGGCACTGTCGGCCTACGTGGGGGGTGTGCCCGCAGCGCTTCCTTCATGACCTTGCCCGTCGCGTTACGGGGAAGCCGGTCGATGACGCGGACGTGGTGGGGGATCTTGTACGGGGCCAGCTGGCCGCGCAGTGCGCCGCGCAGGGCTTCGGCGCTGAGGGCGGCCCCCGGCGCGGGGACGACGTAGGCGAGGCCGACTTCTCCCCAGCGTTCGTCGGGCACTCCCACCACGGCGGACTCGTGGACGGCGGGCAGGGCGTCGATGCGGGCCTCGACTTCGGCGGGGTAGATGTTCTCGCCGCCGGAGATGATGACGTCCTTGATGCGGTCGGCGACATGGGCCCAGCCGTCCTCGTCGAAGTGGACGGCGTCGCCGGTGCGCAGCCAGCGTCCCTCCATGGCGGCCGCCGTGTCCGCGGGGCGTTTCCAGTAGCCGCGGAAGACGTTCAGGCCGGACACCAGCAGTTCCGGTGTCCGGCCTGTGTCGCCCGGGCGGGGACGGACGTCGGTGAAGAAGTGCGGGACGCCCGGCGACAAGGGCTTGGCGGTGGCGGCCGGCCCGGGGACCGCGAGGGTGATGCCGGGGGACGCCTCGGTCATCCCGTAGCCCTGCAGGAGGGTCACCCCGCGCCGCTGCCAGGCGGCGACGACGCGGGCGGGGGCGGAGGAGCCGCCGTAGATGACGTAGCGCAGGCGGCTGAGGTCGGTGGTGGCGAAGTCGGGGTGGTCGCACATCATCTGCAGCATGGTGGGGACCGCGGCGAAGGAGGTGATCTGCCGGCCGGCGATGTCGGCGAGGGCCGCCTGGGGGTCGAAGCGGGGCAGGACGTGGACGGTGCCGCCCTTGAACAGGGTGGGCAGCAACACCTGTGCGAGTCCGGCCGCGTGGAACAGGGGTGCGATGCACAGGGCGGTGTCGGTGCTCAGGACGTCCACGTGGGCGAGCTGGTTCATCGTGTTGAAGGTGAGGTTGCCGTGCGTGAGCACGGCGCCTTTGGGACGGCCGGTGGTGCCGGAGGTGTAGAGGATCACGGCGTCGTCGCCGAGACCGACTCCCGCCTCGTCACGCCCGTCGCGCCCGTCACGCCCGTCGTGCTCGGGGAGCTCGGGGAGCTGGGTGTCGGGGCGGTTGGTCATCGCCTCTTGATCGTGCGGTCCGGCTGTCCACAGCAGGGCTCCGGCCGCCTGTTCGGCCGTGTGCCGGTGGGCGTCGTCGTGGAAGAGCAGGGCCGGGGCGGAGTCTTCCAGGAGGAGGGCGAGTTCGTCGGCGGTGAGGCGGGTGTTGAGGGGGACGAAGACCGCGCCGAGACGAGTGGTGGCGAAGAGCGCTTCCAGGGCGGCGACGGAGTTGAAGCCGAGGTGGGCCACCCGGTGTCCGCGGCGGATCCCGCGGGCCCTCAGGGCGGCGGCCAGCTGCTCGACGCGCTCGGCGAGGCGGGCGTAGGTCACCTCCCCCTCCGCTTCGCGCAGGGCGATCGCGTCGGGGCGTATCCGGGCCTGGCGCAGGGGCCAGCTGCCGATCCCGTAGTCAGGCACGGGCGGCCCGCCCGTCCGCGGTCGCGGCCCTGCTCGGCTGCGGGCGTGTGACGTTCAGGAGTTCGCCGGCGTCGAAGAACTCCCACCGGTTGGGCGGCATCATCGCGCTGACGTCGATCCGGTCGTGCGCGAAATCGACGACGAGCGTCACGTGGACGCCCGGCTCCTTCAGCGTCCAGCACACCAGGTACTGCCCGTCGCGGAGCCGGCGGGCCCGGTAGGGCAGGGGGCCGACCCGGACGCCTTCCGCCGGGCCGTTGAGGTGGTCGAACGCGAGCGTTCCGGAATCGAACTCCATCCGGTAATGGCGGCCGGAGGAATACCGGTATTCGATCTCGGTTCCGGCGAGTTCGTCCGTGTAGGGGCCGGCGATCAGATCGGGCTGCGGCGGGGGCAGCGGAATGCTCATGGGTGAACTCCTGGTCAGGTAAACGCGCGGTTCAGGCGCGGGCGGGCTGGGTTCCCGCCCCGTGGCCCGGTATTGCGCTGATGTGGCGGGCGAAGCCGACGAGCTGTTCGGCGAGAACTGCGAAGTGGTGCTGAAGACGGGGGTCCAGGCAGCGGCCGTCGGCGCCGAAGCGGGTGCGGGAGGTGTCCACGGTGACCCCGAGCGGTGTCGGCCAGCCCCTCAGTGCGTGCACGGTCGACCGCAGCGAGGCCAGCGCGGACGCCGCGCCCTGCGCCCCGCGCGCCACGGCGAGCAGCCCGACCGGGCGACCGCTGAAGTACGGGTCGGGGCGGTCGCTCAAGTCCTCGGCGTAGTCGAGGACGTTCTTCACCAGTCCCGACATCGTGCCGTGGTAGGCGGGGCTGGCCAGCACCAGGGCGGTGGCGTCGGCCATCGTCTCCACCAGCCGCCGCTGCCGGGGCCCGCGGACACCGCCCCATTCGTACGGGGGAAGCACCAGGTCGCCGGCGCTCAGGCACAGGGTGCGCGCGCCGAGCCGTTCGACTTCGGCCAGGACCGCGCGCAGGGCGGTCTCGGTGGACGATCCGGGACGAGTGGAACCTCCGATGCCGGCCACCGTCACCTCATCGGGGCGCATACGTGCATCTCCTTTGCTGGCAGGGACAGCTGACGGGACTAGGAGTGAAAGGCCGTACGGGTCCCGTGCGTTGAAAACGGAATGGGGAATAGGCTACGGGGGCACGGGAAATCGAGATGTCCGGTTGGCCGTGCGCAATGGCGGCGAGTCTACGGGTCACATCCGGGGGCTGGTGATCAGCGCTGCTTATCGCCGTGAAAACCAGTGCCTATTGGCCCGTACGGGCATGCCGTTCGTAGGGTCGAATCAGGCCGGAAGGAACGGCCGGCGCCCACGTTCCGGAGGCCTCTCCCTCTTTTCTTTCGTCTCGTCTATCACAACCGTGCTTTAGGCAGAAGGACCGTGACATGACTGAAGTGACCATTGACGGCCAGTCCCTGACCCTGGCAGATGTGGAAGCCGTGGCCCGTGGTGGCGACGTCACCCTCGTCTATGGCGACGCCGCGGTGAAGGCGTCGCGGCGCTCGCGTGAACTGAAGCAGACCCTGATCGAGACCGGTCAGCCGATCTACGGCGTGACGACCGGCTTCGGTGACTCGGTCACCCATCAGATCGCCCCGAACAAGGCTGCCGAGCTCCAGCGCAACCTCATCCGCTACCACCTCAACGGGACGGGCCCGCTGGCCCCGGCCGAGGTGGTGCGTGCCACCCTGCTGATCCGCGCCAACTGCCTGGCCCGCGGCAACTCCGGTGTGCAGCCGCAGGTGGTGGAGCGGCTCCTGGAACTGCTGCGCCACGATGTGCTGCCGCAGGTCCCGGAGCGGGGTTCGGTCGGCGCGTCCGGGGACCTGGTGCCCTTGTGCTACGTCGCGGCGGCCCTGATCGGGGAGGGCGAGGTCACCCACCAGGGTGAGCGCCGTGATGCCGGTGAGGTGCTGCGGGAGCTGGGGCTGGAGCCGGTGGTGCCCGAGGCCAAGGACGGTCTCGGTCTGATCAACGGCACGTCGTTCTCGGCCGCGTTCGCCACCCTGGCGGTGCGTGACGCCTCCCGGATAGCGGCCCTGTCCGAGGTCTGCACGGCGCTCGCGTCGGAGGCCCTGCTGGGCAACCGCGGCCACTACACGCCGTTCATTCACGAGAACCGGCCGCACCGCGGCCAGATCGCCTCCGCCGCGGCCCTGTCCGCCCTGCTGGACGACTCCCAGCTGTCCCTGCCCCACGACCAGGTCGTCGACCTCAACGACCCGCTGGCCGGTGCCGGGCACGGCCGGCTCAAGCGGTCCATCCAGGACCGTTACTCGCTGCGCTGTGCCCCGCACGTGGTCGGCGTGCTGCGCGACACCCTGCAGTGGGCCGAGGAGTGGATGGAGACGGAGATCAACGCCTCCACCGACAATCCGCTGTTCGACGTGGAGAGCGGCCAGGTGCATTCGGGAGGCAACTTCTACGCCGGGCACGTCGTGCAGGCCATGGACTCCTTGAAGGTCGCCATCGCCTCGGTGGCGGACCTGCTGGACCGCCAGCTCGCCCTGCTGGTGGACGAGAAGTTCAACAACGGGCTGACGCCCAACCTCATCCCGCGCACCGAGGACGACCAGTGGGAGGCGGGCCTGCACCACGGTTTCAAGGGGATGCAGCTCGCCTGCTCGGCGCTGACCGCGGAGGCCCTCAAGCACGCCGGGCCGGCGACGGTGTTCTCCCGCTCCACCGAGGCCCACAACCAGGACAAGGTCTCCATGGCGCCGATCGCGGCCCGCGACGCCCGGCGCATCGTCGAGCTGTCCGAGGAGGTCGCGGCCATCCATCTGCTCGCCGCCTGCCAGGCCGTGGAGCTGCGCGGGGTGGAGCAGATGGCGCCCCGTACGAAGGCCGTCCACGCCCTGGTGCGGACGGTGGCGCCGTTCGTCGACGCCGACCGGCGGATGGACGCCGACATCGCGGCGGTCGTGGACCTGATCCGCAGCGGCGCCCTCGAGCGGGCCGCCGGCCACACCCCCAGCCCCACCACCACTGCTGTTGCCGATGTGGCGGCCTGACGTGAAGAAGGAGGACCTGCGCGTGAGCCGGCACACCAAGGACGGCGTACTCCGTACGCTCCGAGACATCATCGTGGGCCCCACCCGGTTCGCGACGATCGCGACGATCTTCGAGCTCGGGATCCCCGCCCAGCTCGAAACGGCGGGAGAGGAGGGCATGAACGCCGCCCAGCTCGCCGCGGTCACCGCCACCACCGCCCACAACATCGAGCAGCTGCTCCAGCTCGCGGTCAAGGAAGGGCTGGTGGCCCGCTCCGAGAACGGGCAGTACACACCGGCCGGACTGGCGCTCCTGGACGACGGCGACCTGGCCCGCATCACGCCCTGGATCGGCCTGGTCAAGGAGGTCTGCCTGCGGCAGGTCTACCACCTGACCGAGAGCGTGCGCAGCGGGGAGACCGTCGGCCTGAAGGAGCTGTACGGGGTGGAGGGCAACTTCTACTCCAACATGCTGAACCTGCCCTCGCTGCACGAGACATGGGCGAAAGCCATGGCGCAGGTGACCGCTCTGGCCGACCCCTGGCTCTTCGGCCGGCTCGACTTCCCGCGCGGTGCGCGGGTGCTGGACGTGGCGGGCAACACCGGGCAGGGGGCGGTCCTCGCCCACCGCCACCACGCGGACAAGGACCTGCACATCACCTGCTTCGACCTGCCGGAGAAGGAGAGCGCGGCCCTGGCCACCTTCAAGGAGGCCGGCCTGGAGGAGCGCTGCGCGTTCATCGGCGGTGACGCGTTGGCCGCGGTTCCCGCCGGGTTCGACGTCATCACGATCAAGCACTTCCTGGACATGTGGGACCGGCAGAACGCGGTGCGGATCCTGCGCAACGCCTACGAGGCGCTACCGCCCGGCGGCATCCTGTACGCGATGCACCTGGTCTATCCCGAACAGGGCGGGGGTGGGGTGGAGGAGTTCTTCCCGGCGTACTTCCTGGGCTGCACCATGGCGCAGGGCGGTCCGCAGAAGACGGCCGCCTACGTCGCCTGGATCGAGGAGGCCGGGTTCACCGTGACGTCGGTGACCGAGCAGGACACCACCGCCTTCCCCGCCGACACCATTCCCGCACACAGCGTGATCTGCGCGTCCAAGCCCGCCTGATGTTCTGTGACCCCGTCCGCCAGCCTGCTGAGGTGACTTCCATGCCCGCACCCGCCGAGGCCGATCCGGTCCTCCTCTCGGTCGCCGCCCAACTGCCGCAGCCCGTCTTCACGACCGGCGAACTCCTCGACGCTGCACGCCCGTTGTTCTCCGACCGTCTCCTGGACATGGTGGGCGGCCTGGGCATCGGCAAGCGGCACTCCGTCCTTTCCAACTACCCCGACGTCGTGTTCGGCGGCGCCGAGCCGAAGCTGGAGATCGCCACCGCCGACCTGGCCGCCCAGTCCGCACGCACCGCGCTGGCCAAGTCCGGCATCGATCCCGGCGAGATCGGTCTGGTCCTCGGCGTGACGTCCAGTCCGGGCCGGCTGCTGCCGTCGCTGGTGTGCGACGTGATCGCCCGCATGCCCGAACTTCCCCGCGACGCGGCGAACCTGAGCATCGAATACATGGGGTGCTCGGCCATGGCGAAGGTCGTCGAGACCTGCCGCTGGTACCTGGCGGTGAACCCGCGCAAGCGGGTCCTGGCCGTGTTCACCGAGGCCATCACCCCGCTGTCGCCGCCGCTGTCCGGCCGCTACGGGCACTTCAGCGAAGTGGCACCCGAACAGCGGCAGTCGACCGTGGACGCCCTCCACTCGTTCCTGTTCGCCGACGCGTCGGTGGCGATGGTGTTCGCCGCCCACGGCAAGGGCCCCTCCTTCGGGCCGGTGAAGAACCTGACCAACGACGTGCCGGAGGACACCGAACTGGGGACCGTACCCGACGGCGGCTCCGACATCCCCGTGGTCCAGGCCGTCCACGGACGCCGCCTCTACACCCTCAGCCCCGATGTCACCGAGCGCGGCTCCCACTACGCCAAGCAGACCATCGGCGCCGTCCTGGACGACCCCTCCTGCACTCTGGGCGACCCGACCCAGGCGTCGGTGTTCTTCATGCACACCGGATCCACCCGCATCCTCGACGCCCTGTGCGAGGGATTCCTGATCGACCGCGCGAGCCCGGCGGTCGCCGCCTCCTACAACGTGCTGCGGGACTACGCCAACACGCTGGGCTGCTCCGTACCCCTGATGGTCGCCGAACCGGTGCGGCGGGCCGGCGGCCAGGGCCTGGTCTGCGCGTTCGGCCTGTCCTTCAGCGCCGGCGCGTTCACCGTCAACATCCCGGCCGAAGGCTGGACGCCGTAGCCGAGAGCGGACCCGCACGACCATCACGTACGTGAGGAGCACCGCCATGAGCCGTCCCCTGACCGGTGGCGTCCCCGCCGGGCGGATCGTCATCGAGAACGCCGTACCGGCCACCGTCGATGCGGCCGACACCGTCATCGACGGCGGCCAGGTCGTCTTCGACGGCAACCGGATCGCATCGGTGGGGCCGGGCCCGGACCCGACCGGCCTGCCCGGTGTCGTGCGCCGCATCGACGCCACCGGCCACCTGGTCACCCCGGGCCTGGTCAACACCCCGCGCGCGAGCTGGGCATCCGCTTCGATCTGACCCGGGCGGTATGGACCGCGGGAAGAAGGACGGCGGGCTGCCGCCGGACAGCTGTGTGGAGTCCACCGACGAGGTCCTGGCCGCGATGGAAACGGCCATCGACCGCTGGCACGACCCGGATGGCGCACTGCCCGTCCTCCAACGCCCGCCTGGCGGCCGGGATCGCCCGCGTCCCACCCTCGACGAGGACACGATCGCGGCCGACGTCACCCGGGCCGCCACCACGATCCGCAACCGCGCCGGCCTGGGCACCTGACCCGGGCCCGGCGTTCTGACGGCCCGTCGCGGCTCAGCCCAGCGCCGCGGTGGTCGGCACGACCACGCCCCACAGGTCCTCGACGGTGGCGAGCGCGCCGTGGTGGAGCTGGGCGGCGGGTACCTCGACGCCGGCGGCCCGCAGGGGGCGGGTGGCGCAGGCGTCCGCGACGACGGTGGGCCGGTTGCCGCGCAGGAACGCGCCGGCCGCCGTGTACTGCACGCACATGTGGGTCATGAATCCGGCGATGACGAGGTCGGTGTTGCCGGCCTTGTCCACCACCTCGTCCAGGTTCGTCTCGTGGAAGGCGTTGGGGGTGGTCTTGACGACGGTCTCCTCGCCGTCGGCGGGGGCCAAACTGGGGTGGATCCGGCCGATCTCGGCGCGGATGTCGTAGGGGGTGCCCTCGCCGCCGTCGTTGATGACGTGGACGACGGTCGCGCCCGCCTGGCGGGCCCGGGCCAGCAGCGCGGCGGCGGCGTCCAGCGCCTCCTGCCAGCCCTCGAGCTCCATCACGCCGCGGGTGTAGGTGTTCTGGTAGTCGATCAGGACCACGGTCGCGCCGGCGAGGGCGGCCGGGCTCTGGTCGAAGCCGTTGAGTTCGCGCAGGGTCGTCGTAGGCATGCTGCACCTTTTCGCATCACGTACCGGAAGGGGTGGGTGTGCCACGCGTGGTGGCGCACCGCCAACGCTACGAACCGCACCCACATGGCGGCAATGTCACGTAACTTGCAGATACCGACACCGGTGTGGTCTCGTGCCCGCGGTCCCCGGCGCCGGGTCGGCCGCCCTCCCCCGCCTTCACCTCGCCCCTCCGACTGGACGGATTTCGCTGTGAGCAGCCTGAACCGGTTGATCGTCGTGCTCCTCTTCGACGGCGTCGACCTGCTCGACGTCACCGGTCCCCCGGAGGTGTTCTCCCTGCTGCGGCGGGAGACCGGCAGCGCGGAGGGCTATCACGTGGTGCTGGCCGCCGAGACGATGGAGGCGGTCACCACCTCCGCCGGGGTACGGATCCTGCCCGACCTCACCTTCGCCGACGCGGCCGCACGCAGCATCGACACCCTGATGGTTCCCGGCTCGGTCGAGGCCGACGGCCTCGGCCGCGTCCGTGCCGTCACCGATCCGGCCGTGGTGCACTGGGTGAAGGAGCTGGCGGGCAGGTCCCGGCGGATCGCGTCGGTGTGCGTGGGGGCACATCTGCTGGCGGCCGCCGGGCTCCTGGACGGCAAGCGCGCCACCACCCACTGGTCGACCGCGCAGCAGCTCGCCGCCGACCACCCGGCGGTCGAGGTCGACGCCGACCCCATCTTCATCCGCGACCAGGACGTGTGGACGGGAGCGGGGATCACCGCGTGCCTGGACCTGTCGCTGGCGCTGGTCGCCGAGGACTTCGGCGAGACGGTCGCGCTGCGCGTCGCCCGGCAGCTGGTGATGTACCTCAAGCGCCCCAGCGGACAGAGCCAGTTCAGCGTCCCGATCGAGCCCGTCTCCACGACGCGGCGCATGGACGACCTCCGCCACTACATCACCGGCAACATCACCGGCCGGCTCACCGTCACCGACCTCGCCGGACACGCCCACGTCAGCGAACGGCAGCTCACCCGCATCTTCAAGACCGAACTGGGCATGACCCCGGCCGCCTACATCGAATCGGCCCGCGTCGAGGTGGCCCGCAACCAGCTCGAGTCCACCGACGACACTCTGGAACGGGTCGCCTCGGCATGCGGCTTCAACACCCCCGACACCCTGATCCGCGCGTTCCGCCGGAAACTGAACACCACCCCGACCGAATACCGCAGCCGCTTCCGGCACACCCGCCACCCCTGACCGTGCCGGGCACTACCTCTGAAGGGCGCGGGGGCGGTCGGCGGTGCGCAGCGCCTGCAGACGCTGCTCGGCAAGGAGCAGGTGACGGGGATCCGCCAACGGCACAGCACCCAGGAGAGCGAGCAGCCCGGGCCCGAACTCCAGCGCCAGAGCGCGGTCCCTGACCTGAGCCCAGCAGTACAGAGCACCGGCGGCCGCGGCATGCACCTCCGGAGCATCGGCTCCCTGCCGGGCCAGGCGAGCCTGGCCGGCGCCGATCCACAGCCGGGCCGCCAACGGGAAATCACCCGCCATCCGCGCCAGATCAGCACGGATCTCCACCCACCCGGTCGCCTCCAAAGAGGCGTACCCGCAGGACTGCAGAACGTACTCCTCCCACGCCTGGGCGAGCGTCGCCGCCTCCACGTGACGGCCCGCCGTGGCCAGTTCATGAATGTAAGGCCGCGGATCCCCACCCGAAACAGAAACCGGCCCGCCCGTCTCAGGGTCCGGCACGGGGCCCGGCCCGGACACGGGCGCGGGGTCAGGCACGAGGTCCGCCCCGGCGGCCGGCTCGGAGGCGGGGACGGGGACGGGGTGCTGGGGCTGGTGGGGCAGGTGGGGCTCCTGCTGTGGGCCGGAACGCATGCCGAGCTCGCGGGCGGTCGGCAGGACCACGGTCCCCGGGGGCAGCGCCGCGGCCGAGACCGCGAGGGCATGCAGCTGGACATTGCCGGGCCGGCCCGGGCCGCGGCGCAGCTGGTCGATCCAGTGCCGGGTGTATCCGCTCACGGCGGCGCCCACCGCCGGGGCGAAAGCCGGCGGGCAGATCACCCCGTACACCTCCACCGAGGGCGGGGCCGGCAGACTGCCGTACTCCTGCAGCAGCGGCCAGGCCTCCTTGTCCGCGGCCAGATCGAGCAGAACCGTCGTCATCCCGGCAGGGCGGGCACGCAGTTCGGTGCCCAGCCACTCCCACGGCAGCGAGGTATAGCGAACCGAGGCCGCGGTCGTCCCGGCCAGCGCGAGATGCAGACGCCGGCCCCGACGGTCCACCGTGAGACGGCCCGAAAGATAGACCAGCAACGGGCCCGGCGTGGCAGCAGCCGTGCGCAGCCGCGTCAGCACCGTGTTCGGATCACGCGCCCCGTCGAGACAGACCGTGTCACTGGGCAGCCCGCTGCCCAACAGTGCGGAGGCGGGCACCATCGCCAGGGCAGCAAGGTTCGCGCTCGGCGCCAGCTGCACCGTGCGCCGCCGCACAGCCACATCACCCGCTATCAGCAGCACGTGCCCTCGCTGCTGCTCCAGTGCGTTCAAGTGCATACGCAGACCGTACTCACACCACCGGCGCCATGAGGAACAGTACGGCACACCGCGGACCGACCGGCTGGACTACCCTCGGTCAGGTGATCGAGCACGTGAACCAACTCGGCAGCCAGACACCGCGGACCGGACCGCCCCCCACGGGCGCGGCCGTGTCCGTGTGGTCCTGGAACACCATGGCGGACGTCGTCGGCGGATACCCCGTCCAGGAGGCGGGCACGGTGCTCGACGCGGACGAACGCGCCCGGGCCGAACGCATGGTCCAGCCCGCCGATCGCCACCGCTACCTCGCCTCACACCTGGGACTCCGCGTCCTCCTCGGCAGCTGCCTGGGGCCGGCCCCGCAGGACGTACGCCTGATCCGCGAGGACTGCCCGTGCTGTGGCGGCCCGCACGGCCGTCCCGCCGTAGCCGACACCGCCCTCCACTTCTCCCTCTCCCACAGCGGTGACATGGCCTACCTGGCCCTCGCCGCACAACCCGTCGGCGTCGACATCGAGGCGATCCCGAGCCCGCAGGCGGTGGCCGACGTCATCGACGCCCTGCACCCGGCGGAGACCGCCGAGCTGAACGCCCTGGTCATCGAAGAACGCCAGATCGCTCTCGCCCGCCTGTGGGCCCGTAAGGAAGCCGTCCTCAAAGCCACCGGCACCGGCCTCGCCCAAGGCCTCACCCACCCCTACGTCAGCACCCACCCCACCCCCGCCCACCCGCCCGGCTGGACCCTCACCGACCTCCCGGCCCCTCGCGGCTACAGAGCCGCCCTCGCCACCACCAACACCTAGACGAGGGCGGCCGTCTCCTGGGAAGGGGGCCAGGAGGCCCAGCGGGCGGGGGCGAAGGTGTCGGCGGTCGCGCGGATGTTCAGCGCGCCCGGGCCGGCGAAGTGGGCGGGGACGACCAGTTCCCGCTCGTCCGCGGCCCGTTGCAGAACGCGGCGGCGGCTGGCCGCCGCCTGTACCGGGTCCAGGCAGAAGCAGCTGTTGCAGGAGGGCTGGGCGATCTGCACCGGGCTGTGCATGAGATCGCCGACGAACACGGCCCGCTCGCCTTGGGAGGCCAGGCGCAGGACGGACGAGCCGGGGGTGTGGCCGGGGGCCGGCTCCAGGATGAGGTGTTCGTCGATGCGGTGGGTGCCGTCCCACAGCACCGCCTGTCCGGCCCGGTGCACGGGCGCGATGCTGTCCTCGTAGACCAGGCCGTCGTCCGGGTTCCGGCCCTTCCCATGGAAGTTGCCGGGCCCGAAGTGGGAGTCGTCCGCCGCGGGGATGAGGTAGCGGGCGCGGGGGAACGTCGGGACCCACTCTCCGCCCACGTCGTGGGTGTTCCAGCCGACGTGATCGGCGTGGAGGTGGGTGTTGACGACGACGTCGACGTCCTCCGGGTGGATGCCGGCGCCGGCGAGGGCGCACAGGAAGTCGGTCTGCCAGTGATGGAAATGCGGGGTATGGGGGCGTTCGCGGCCGTTGCCGACCCCGGTGTCGATCAGGACGGTCTGTCCGGCGCTGCGCAGGACCCAGGACTGCAGGGCCATCACCGCCTGGTCCTGCTCCGGCTGCCAGTGGTCCGGGGCCAACCAGTCCGCGTTGTCCTCCCACACGCCGGCGGAGTCCGGCACCAAGTCGCGGCCGGAGGTGAAGAAGCCCTGCCACTCGCGGACCCGGATCACCTCGACATCGCCCAGCCAGATCGACTGTCTGTTCTCATTCGTCATGCCCCGACCCTAGAAAGAAGCCGGTGAGCTCCTCAATGCCCGCCCGGCTCACACCGATACGCGGGCGTCTCATGCGGGGCGGCGGCCCGGTAGCGTGACGGGATGGACGTGGTGAGCGATGCGATCTCGACCGTACGGATCGGGCGGCCCTCCTCGCAGAGGGTTCGGGTGAACGGGAGTTGGTGCGCCCGCCTCGACCCGTACGACGGCGCCGGGTTCCACATCGTGCTGGAGGGCAGCTGCTGGCTGCTGCCCGACGGCGATGGTGCGCCCCTGTCACTGGGCGCGGGGGACGCGGTACTGCTGCCGCACGGGACGGGCCACGTGATCGCCGACCGTCCGGCCGGTGCGCGGGAGAGGGAGCGGGCGGTGCGGTTCGACCAGTGGGACGCGGTACGCCCGACAGGTGTACCGGGGCGGGCAGTGGGGACCGTCACGCACGGCGGGCCGGCTGGGGCGGGGGCCGGTGATGGCGTGGTGGAGATGCTGTGCGGCAAGTACCGGCTCGACCGTAGCCGGGCGCATCCGCTGATGGCGGAGCTGCCGCAGGTCGTGCACCTGCCCTCCCGGGTGGGGGCACGGCCGGAACTACGTTCTGCCATCGACCTGTTGGGCCGTGAACTGGGCGAGCAGCGGCCTGGTTCCGGCATCGCGGTGCCCGGCCTGCTCGACCTGCTGCTCGTCTACATGATCCGCTCCTGGGTGGCGGAGGGCGGGAGCGGGACGTGGCCGGCGGTGCTGGGCGATCCGGTGGCGGCCGCCGCGCTGCGGGCCCTGCACGCGGACCCGGCCGCGCCGTGGACCAACGAGCGTCTGGCGGCGCAGGCCGGGGTGTCCCGGCCCACCCTGGCCCGGCGTTTCACCTCCCTGGTGGGCCGGCCCCCGATGGCGTACCTGACCTGGTGGCGGCTGAGTCTGGCCGCGGCGGTGCTGCGCGAGTCCGAGGAGCCGCTGGCCGCGGTGGCGCGGCAGGTCGGCTACGGCAGCCCGTACGCCCTCTCGCACGCCTTCAGCCGCGAGTTCGGCACCACACCCGGTCGCTACCGGGCCCAGGGCCGGCCGGAAACAGGCCCGGAGGCGCAAGCCGGAGCGGGGCCGGATGAGGTGGCGGACGCCGGGGTGGCTGTCGGGGCTGGGGCTGGGGTGTCGGGGTTGGTCAGTGGGGGGCGTTCCGCGGGGTGAGGAGGGTGTTGGCGTCGGCGTAGGGCAGGGCGTCGGCGCCGAAGCCGAAGGTGCCCGCCTCGATGATCTCGCGGGCCGCCCTCGTCAGGGCGCCCAGTGCGGCCCGGGACAGGGCCGAGCCGGTGCTGATGCGGCGCACCCCGAGGGCGCCGAGGCCGGCCACGGACAGGTTCAGGGCACCGCCCATGAGGACGTTGACCGGGCGGGTCAGAGAGGAACAGACCGCGCGGATCGCGTCGGCGTCGGGCAGGGCCGGCGCGTACAGGACGTGGGCGCCGGCTTCCTGATAGGCCTTCAGGCGGGCGATGGTGTCGTCGAGGTCGGGCCGGCCGTGGAAGAAGTTCTCGGCGCGGGCGGTGACGGTGAAGGGGAAGTCGAGCCGTTCGGCGGCCTCGACGGCGGCGGCCACCCGCTCCACCGCTTCGGCCAGCGGGCGCACGGGGTCCTCCTCGTCTCCGGTGGAGTCCTCGATCGAGGCGCCGACCAGGCCGATCGCGGCGGCGGCCCGGATGGTGTCGGCCACGTCTTGAGGGGTCCGGCCGAAGCCGCTCTCCAGGTCGGCCGTGACGGGCAGGTGGGTGGCCTCCACGATGCTGCGGGCGTTGTCGAGGATCTCGGTGCGGCTGAGGGCGCCCGCGCCGTCGGGCCGACCGAGGCTGTGGGCCAGGCCGGCGCCCGTGGTGGCGAGGGCCGGGAAGCCGAACCCGGTCAGGATGCGGGCGCTGCCCGCGTCCCACGGGTTGGCCACGACGAACGGGCCGGGGCCCTCGTGCAGGGCCCGGAAGGCGACGGCCCGCCGGTACCGGGCATCGGCGGAAGCGGAGGAAGGGGCGGTGGCGGAAGGGGCGGCGTCCATCTCCCGATCTTCGCAGGGAACCCCGGCCTTCGAGGAGCCGTCGCGAAGCCCGGCCCGGCGGGGACGGGCCCGGGAACCCGGCCCGGCGGGGACGGGCCCGGGAACCCGCCCGGGCGTCACAGCACGTGCCGGTACCAGCGCCGGTGCACCGCGGGTTCCACACCGAGGACGGCGGCGCCCGCGATCACGCCGACCAGCAGGGCGGGCCATCCGCCGCCCAGGAACGCGCCGAGGCAGGCCACGGCCACGGCGAGCGGGCGCAGCAGGGTCAGCGGGCCGAGGCCGATGACCATGGCGAGGGTGCTGGCGCGGAACGGCAGGAGGAAGTACGCGGCGAGGGAGAGCAGCACGGCGGTGGCGTAGGCGGTGAGCGGGAGCAGGTAGCCGATGCCTCCGGCGGTCAGGGTGTGGTGGGTCCGAGCCCGGTCGGATGCGGTCAGCAGCAGGCCGGCGGCGGTCAGTGCGGGTGCGAGCAGCAGGACGGTGCCGAGGGCCAGCCCGCGCAGGGCGGCCCGGGCGGTGGCCCGGTGTTTGCGGATGCGGGCGTCGCGGCCCGCGTAGGCGCGGAAGCCGCTGAACGTCGCGTCGAGCAGACCCAGGAGAAGGAGTGCGAGGGGTACGAGGGGCAGGGTGGATCTCACCGGCTGGCCTCGGTGAGGTGCTCGGGGCCGACCAGGCGGCGGGCGGAGCGTCCCAGGGCCCGGCGCAGCGGCGCTTCCAGGTGCGGGCGCACTCCGATGACCGGGCGCAGGGTGGTGCAGAACGGATTCGCCGCGCCGCGCGGCTCGTACAGCAGGGGTCGGATACCGGGTGCGGCGGCGGTCGACAGCAGCGTTTCGTCGCTGTGTGCGCGCTGCGCGGAGACGACGCCGTCGTGGCGGCCGAGCGGGTGGCGCATCCGGGCGCGGTGGAAGATCCAGGCGCCGATGGGCGCCAGGCGGGTCGCGGCGATGTCGAAGTGGCAGAAGGCCTGCGCCGGTGAGGCGGCCTGGGTCTGGAAGAACTCGGCCAGGTCGGGGCCGCGGAAGTGGTGCAGCACGCCGGTGGAGACGTAGACGGTGGCGGCCTGCGGCAGGTCGAAGGCGTTGCCGTGGACGAAGCGGCAGTTCAGCCCCTCCGCGCGGGCGAGGTGGTCGGCTTCACCGACCAGCGCCGCATCGAGATCGACGCCGATCAGCTCGACATCCGCACCCAGGGCGTTGGTGGCCGCCAGCCAGCGGACGAGGTAGCCCAGGCCGCAGCCGACGTCGACCAGCCGGTACGGGCCGCCCCGCCTGCCGTCGGTTTCCCGGATCGCGGTGAAGAGCGGGCCGAGGAGCTGGACCAGGCGTTCGCCGATCCGGACTTCCTCGCTCAGCCGCTGGAGCTCGGTGTGCACGCTGATCAGGAGACGGTCCACGGCGTCGGGGTCCAGCACGCCGTCCCGGCCGGCGGGCAGCCCGGCAACGATCCTCGCGGCGCGTTCGTCACGACATCATGGAATCCCTCGCCACGGACGGGTTCCAGCACATCTTCGTGATCAACCATCAGGGCGACATCGCCCACAATCGGATGCTCCTCGACGTCGTCACGCGCCGGCACGAGGAGGGCAGCACGGGAGTCGTCCTCATCGAGCCCGACTTCATCGCCGACCGCCTGGGCGAGGCGGCGAAGACACCCGCTCTGGCCACGTTCGCCATGCAGCCGCTGTTCGAGGGCCTGGAACTGACCGGTGAACTCGGCGTCCATGCCGAGGAGATCGAGAGCGCGCTGATGATGCGCTGGTTCCCCGAGCTCGTCGACTACGACGCCATGACCCGACTTCAGCCGACGGGCCTCGGGCCCGCGGACCTGGCCGAATGGCGAAAGGGCGGCGAACACGCCCGCAGCGTGACGCCGCAGGGCTACTTCGGCGCCCCCAGCCCCCGCGACCCCTTCCTGTGGCGGTTCTACCAGCGCATGGCCCGTGCCATGGCCGATACCGTGGCCGGCTCGCTCGCCGCTCACGGGACGCCGGGCGAGGCGGAGCCGGGGCGGAACAACGCGGGGGTTTCGGAGGCCCCATAGCGGCCACACGCGCAGGAGGAACGGACTACGAGGGAAGGAGCACTCCCATGACGACGATGGTCCTGCTGATCGCGCCGATGGCGCTGGCCCTGCTGCTCGTCCAGCGCAGGGGCGGGCACCGTGCCCGCCACCGGGCGAGCCGGTTCTGATACACGTCCCGCGTCCCGGCCCGTCCGGTCCGGTCCCGCGTCACACGAGAGCGTAAGCGAGGTGAGCGCAGTGTCCATGCGTGCCAAGGGGTGGGCCACGTCCTTCCCGGTACACCGAGGGGTGCGCGAGGCCCGCCGGTGGACCGCGGCACACCTGGACGCCCTGGAGTGGACGACGGAGGCGCCCGACACGGCCCACTCCGTCCTGCTGACGGTGTCGGAGCTCGTCACCAACGCCCACGTCCACGCCGGCAGCAGCGCCGGGCTGGTGCTCACCTGGGACGGCCGGTGCCTGCACGTCAGCGTCGCCGACGGCGACCCGTACCTGCCGGCCCCGCGCGACCCTTCGCGCGAGGCGACCTCCGGACGGGGACTCGCCATCATCGACGCCCTCGCCGACACCTGGGACGCCCATTCCTTCCACGGCGGCAAGACGATCACCGCCTGCTTCCAGCCCCGGGTGACACCCGCCCCGCACGCCGGGAGGAGTCACCCGGGCTCGCAGACCGGCGAGTCCCCCGACGCGTGACGGGCCGTTCCCGCTTCCCTCGCGACGCCGTGGGTTCCGGACGCGCGGTCATCCGTTCGGTCCGTCCGTGGGCCCGCTCGGTCCGTCCGTGGGCCCGCGCCGACCGGACGTCCCGAGGGCCGGCTCGGGTTCGGTCGCGGAGATCTCGGGCTCCAGCCCCTCCCCCAGGCCGGTCCGGCGGCGTCCGATGTCGGCCCGCCAGGCTTCGAAGACGAGCGTCGTGGCCGTGACCACGACGAGCCCGAGGAGCCAGCCCCCGATGACGTCGCTGACCCAGTGCACGCCGAGCGCGACGCGCGTGTAGCCGACTCCGAGCACGCTCGTCACCGCCAGCGCCCAGGGCAGGGGCCGCCAGGCGGGCGGCACCAGCGGGAGCAGGACCAGGAGGAGCACGGCACAGGACACCATGGCGGTCATGGCGTGCCCGGAGGGGAAGGAGAACCCGGGCGCGTGGGCGACGGGGTCGGGCAGGTGCGGGCGCGCTCGTTCCACCACGTTCTTCGTGAGGAACCCCATGAGGGCGCCGGCCGTCTCGGTGACGGCGGCCCAGGCCGCCAGGCGCCACGCGCGACGCCTCAGGAGCCACACCACCAGGGCGGCCACCAGGAGCCGCATGGTCACCGGGTCCCACACCACGTCCGTGAGGAAGCCCAGGACCCGCACCCGCGCCGGGTCTTCGAGGGCGGCCCTGTGGAGCCGTTCGGCCGTGTCCCGGTCGAGGCGGGAGAGCGGGGGCCACCGGGATTCGACGAGCACCAGGGCCAGTGCGAACGGGACGGTCACGGCGGTCGTCGCCGTCACCATCAGCAGGAGTCTCGTCCCGAAGGCCGCGTCCGGCCCGGCGGATCCGGCCAGGAACGCACGGACGGTGCGGCGTCGGGAGCGAGGCGGGCGCTGTGCCATGGGTACGCGGCTTTCGGTCGGGGGCGTTCGGGCGGGTCGTTCGGTCGGGGTCGTTCGGTCGGCGGTGCGGTTGGGCGTCAGACTCCGGGGTCCCGTACGACCGGTCGGCGCACGCCGGCTCGTACGGCTTCCAGCTGGGCGGCGAAGGAGAGGCCGAGGAACAGGGCCAGGGAGGTCAGGTAGGACCACAGCAGCAGCGAGACGAGGGCGCTGAGAGGCCCGTACACGCTGGTGAAGGTGCCGTTGGCGCCGACGTACAGGCTCAACGCCCACGTCGCCGTGATCCACAGTCCCAGGTAGACGACGGCGCCGAAGGCGAGCCAGGTGTACCCCGGCTGGTCGCGGCGCGGTGACAGGCGGAAGATCGCGCTGGTGGCGAGCACGGCCAGCAGGATCCCGACGGGCCAGCGCAGGACGTCGCAGGTACGGATGGTGGCCGGCCCGAGGTGGTAGACCTCGGCGAAGGCGTGGATGAGGTCGGCGCCGAGGACGGTGAGGACGAAGCTGAGCCCCAGCGGAAGACCCGCGAGCGCCGCCATCACGAGCCCGCGGGCGTACTTGCGCAGGAAGGGCCGGTCGCGTTCGTTGCCGTAGATGCGGTTGGCGCCGCGCTCGACCTGGCACAGGCTCGTGGTGACGTTGACGAGGGAGAAGAGCAGGCCCAGCCAGAGGGCGGCCTGGCCGCCGTCGCCGGCGTGGCGGCGGCTCTCGCGCAGGGCCTCGTCGACCACCTCCCGGCTGGGGCCGCTGGTGATCCGCCCGATCGTCAGCTCGGCCACGCGCCCGATGCCCTCGGTGTGGAGGACGCTGGACAGGCCGATCGCGGCGATGGCCAGGGGCACGATGGACAGGACGGTCTGCAGGGCGAGGGCCCGGGAGTGGCTGAAGCCGTCCGCGTAGCGAAAGCGCACGAAGGAGTCCCGGACCAAGCTCCAGCCTCCGTAGCGGCGCAGCGCGGACCAGGCCTCGTCCGCGGACAGTTCCTCGCCCACCACGTCACGTCTTTGCGGCACTCGGCTCGCGGTTCCCATCGGCTTCCTGACTGTGTGGGGTCCCGGCGCGCCGGGACGGGTTCAGTGGCGCGGGGTGCGAAGTGGTTCCCGGGGCTCCGGGGAGGAAGATCCGCAGAGTGCCCGGTTCCACCTCGGCGAACAGCCGGGAGCCTTCCGTCATGGTGTCGCCGTCGACTTCCCGGGCCTGTACGCCGGCGAAGCGGATCTCGATCCGGCGGGCGCTGAAGTACTCCAGGGCCCCTCCGGCCACGGTCCGGCCGCCGGTCCGGCCGCCGGTCGGCGCGTGGGGCGACGCGTCCGGCGCGCGGGCGCCCGTGCGGCGGACGAGCCGGGCGGCCAGGTGTCCGGCCGCGGCGAGCCAGCCCGCCGCGCCACGGGGGTCGAACAGCACGACCTCCAGGCGTCCGCTGTCCGGCCGTGCCCGGGGCAGGAGTTCGAGTCCGCCCTGGAGCGCGCCGACGTTGCCGACGACGACCATCCGCGCCCGGCGTCGGCGCGCCCGGCCCCCGTCCACCCGGAGGGACAGGCGCATGCCCGGGTCGCGCAGGTGGCGGGCGGCCGACAGTACGTACGCAGCCCAGCCGAGACGGGCCTTGAGCGCGGGCGAGGTGTCGCGGACCGTGGCGGCGTCGAATCCGGCCCCCGTCATCACGGTGAACCGCGTCGACGGGAGGCCGTCGCCCCACACCCGTCCCACGTCGATCGGGAAGACGCCGCCGGCGAGGGCCGTTTCGAGGGCGGCGAGCGGATCCAAGGGGAGGTCCAGGTTGCGGGCGAGGAGGTTGCCCGTCCCGCAGGGCACGAGCGCCAGCGGTGTGCCGGTGCCGGCGACCACGTCGGCGCAGGCGCGGACCGTGCCGTCCCCGCCGCAGACGACGACCAGGTCGACTCCGGGATCCGCGCACTCCTCGGGCAGGGTCCCGCAGGGTCGTTCGACGGAGGTGGAGGTCCACCGCTGGTCGGTGTACCCGTGGCGGTGGAGGCCGAGGCGCACCCGCTCGGCCAGGTCGTCGCCGCAGCCGTGCGGGTGGCGGACCACGACGGCCCGCCGGCCCGAACGCCCCTCGACGCTCCCTTCGACGCTCCCGTCGGCAGTCCCGCTGACGGGCCCGTCCGGCCGGAATCCGCCACGGCCGGCCGGGATGGCGACGGCGGGGAGCACCACGTCCGGACCGCCCGCCGTGTCGCGGGTGCGGCCGGACAGGAACACCGAGCCCACGACGAGCAGAGTGGCAACGCCGTTGACCAGGCCGCCCGCCACGTCGGAGGGGTGGTGCATGCCCCGGTACATCCGGGACAGCCCGACCACCGGCGGGACCAGCACCAGAACCGCCGCCGCGACGTACCGCCACGGGCCGCGCACGCGGGTCCACACCAGCGTGGCCAGCCCGCCGTACAGGGCCACGGAGGCGCCGACGTGGCCGGACGGGAAGCTGGAGGTGGGCGGCGCGCCGTCCAGGCGGGGCACGTCGGGGCGGGGGCGGTCCACACACATCGTCACGGCCAGGAAGATGGCCGACTGCACGGCGACCGACGCGCCCAGGAAGACCGCGTCGGCCCGGCGCGGGGTGCGCGGCAGCACGAGCAGGGAGATGACGCAGAGCAGCGTCACCCCGACGATGCCTTCCGTGGACGCCACGACGGACAGCCACTGCGACGCGGAGCCCGCCCACGGGGTCCGGTGCGCGGCGAGCGCGTCCGTGACCCGGTCCTCCGTCGACAGCAGCCGGTGGCCCACCGGTACGGCGGTCACGAACAGGCCCAGCGCCACCATCGCGGCGGCCTGGGCCGGTAGGAGCCACAGGAGCCGTGCGCGTCTCGCGTCCGTGCCGCATTGCGTAGTCATGGCAGCCTTGTTGCCCGAGGCGGCCCGATGATGCGCCCGAGGTGGCACGGGCCCGCCGTTCGCAGCGGGCGCCCGCCGGGCACCGGGAAGCAGGACAGACGCCGACGTCCGGCGGAGCCTCTTGTGAAGGCCCCTAGGGTTGGGGCCGGCCCTCGTCGGTCAGTAGCAGCCGCTTCTGCGGCTTGCCCATGGCGTTGCGCGGGATGGCGGTGACGAAGCGGACCTCGCGCGGCCTCTTGTGGACCGAAAGGTGGGCGGCGACGAAGTCGGTGAGCTCGGCACCGGTGACCTGCTGGGCGACGACGAAGGCGACGATGCGCTGGCCGAGGTCCGCGTCCGGGACGCCGACCACGGCCGCCTCGCTGACGTGGGGGTGGTCCAGCAGGGCGTTCTCGATCTCGCCCGCTCCGATCCGGTACCCGCCGGACTTGATCATGTCGGTGGAGGCGCGGCCCACGATGCGGTGCACGCCGTCGCTCTCGTCGACGGCGGCGATGTCGCCGGTACGGAACCAGCCGTCCGGAGTGTAGGCCGCGGCGGTGGCCTCGGGCCGGTTCAGGTAGCCGGAGAACAGCGTGGGCCCGGTGAGCTGGAGTTCGCCGATCTCCGCGCCGTCCTCGGCTGCGATGCGGGTGGTGATGCCGGGCAGCGGAGTGCCCACCGTGCCCGGGTGGAGGTGGCCGCCCGCCCGGCCGCTGACGGTGATCAGGGTCTCGGTCATCCCGTACCGCTCGACGGTGCGGTGCCCGCTCAGGCGCTCCAGGTCACGGAAGACCGGCGCGGGCAGAGCCGCGCTGCCCGACACCAGCAGCCGGGCCCCGGACAGGGCGGCGGCGGACTGCGGGTCGGCGGCGATGCGGGACCAGACGGTGGGCACCCCGAAGTACAGGCTGCCGCCCGCCGCGGCGTAGGCGTCGGGGGTGGGGCGGCCGGTGTGCACGAGGCGGCTGCCGGTCCGCAGGGCGCCCAGGACACCGAGGACCAGGCCGTGAACGTGGAACAGGGGCAGGCCGTGAACGAGGGTGTCGGCGGCGTTCCACTGCCAGGCCTCGGCGAGGGCGTCGAGGTCGGCGGTGATCGCGGCACTGCTGAGGACCACGCCCTTGGGGGCGCCGGTGGTGCCGGAGGTGTAGAGGATCAGCGCCGGATCCTCCGCCCCCCGCAGCGGAGCGGCGGGGACGGGGGTGGCCGTGGAGCGGCGGGCGAAGTCGACCTCGATGAGGCGGGCTCCGGAATCGTTCAGGATGTGACCGCGTTCGACGGGCCCCGCGTCGGGCGGCAGCGGGACGCAGGGGACGCCGGCGAGGAGCCCGCCGACGACGGCGGCCACCGTTTCCAGCGATGCCGTCGCCGTCACCGCGAAGGCGGGCGGGTGACTGCCGACGAGGTCAGCGGCGACGGCGCGGGCCGCACCGAGGAGCTCCTCGTAGGAAGCGGTGCGGCCGGCGACGGTGATGGCGTCCGCCCGGTCCCCGTAGACACCGGTGAGAGCGGTGAGCAAGGCGGCGACTCCGTTCGGCAGTGGATACGAAAGGCCCCGCCAGCCTACGCGGGCTCCCGCAGACGGCAGGAGCCTATGATCAGCGGCACTTGGCACACAGGGGGCACGGTCCTGTGCGGGTGTCCGGCCCGTTCCGTACGCTGGCTGCATGCGCACGCGCCCCACTCTGAGCTGGACCCCCACCGAGGACCTGCGGCCGGGCACCACGGATCGGGAGCCGGTCGCCGACGCGCTGAGGACCGGCGGCGTGCTGGTGCTCAGCGGGGCGGGCCTGTCCACGGAGTCGGGCATCCCCGATTACCGGGGCGAGGGCGGAAGCCTGCGCCGGCACACCCCGATGACCTACCAGGAATTCACCACCAGCGCACACGCCCGGCGCCGCTACTGGGCACGCAGTCACCTGGGCTGGCGCACCTTCGGCCGCGCCCGGCCCAACGCCGGACACCGGGCCGTGACCGCGTTCGGGCGGCACGGCCTGCTCTCGGCAGTGATCACCCAGAACGTCGACGGCCTGCACCAGGCCGCCGGCAGCGAGGACGTGGTGGAACTCCACGGAAGCCTGAACCGGGTCGTCTGCCTCTCCTGCGGCGCCTCCGGTACGCGCCGGGAACTCGCCCGGAGGCTGGAAGAGGCCAACGAGGGCTTCGAGCCGGTGGCCGCCCGGCTGAATCCGGACGGTGACGCCGACCTCACCGACGAGCAGGTCGCGGACTTCACCGTCATGCCCTGCCTGCAGTGCGGCGGCATCCTCAAACCGGACGTGGTGTTCTTCGGCGAAACCGTTCCCCCGCGCCGGGTCGAACACTGCCGCGCGCTGGTCGATGCGGCGACCTCACTCCTGGTCCTGGGCTCCTCGCTGACGGTGATGTCCGGCCTCCGGTTCGTCCGCCAGGCAGCTCAGGCCGGAAAACCCGTACTGATCGTCAACCGGGACCCGACCCGGGGCGACCGGCACGCCGCCACCCGCGTCGCGCTCCCTTTGGGGACGACCCTCACCGCCCTCGCCGACGGCCTGAGCATCCCCGTCGGCGGCCGGACGGCGGACTGAACCAGGGACCTGCCGGCGGCCGGTAACCGCTCAGCGCGTGGCGCGGCCGTGGAGAACCAGGGCTCGGGCGAGCGCGGCCAGCGCCGTCGTGCACAACAGCGTACGGACGATGTTCGTGGTGACCCACGTCGACTTGAACCTCTCCACGACCGTGAAGTCGGTCATCTGCGCGACGTCGCCGCCGTCCGCGAGCTCGTTGTTGAGGGGAATGTTCACCGCGAACGTGATCACCAGCACGACGAGATACGCCGCGGCGGCCACCCCCGCCCACAGGGCGGTGGTACGCCGGCCCGCGCGGTACTCGACGACCGCCGAAGCGGCAGCCAGCAGCAGAGCCAGCACGAAGGCCATGCCGAAGAGCGGGTTGCCGTCGATGGCCGCGTTGAACGCACGCATGGCGGTGACGTAGGTCCGCTCGTCCCCGGCCGCCAGCCCCGGCATCACCGAAACGTCGAACGCGAAGAACAGCCCCGCCATCAGTCCGACCAGAACCGTCGACAGCATCAACAGGACAACGGCGAACCCGCTTCCACCCCCCGGCGGCAGGCGCGCGTGCGCAGACTCCCTCGAGACGAACGACTGATCGTGACACCACGCTTTCGATCTCCTGCCGGATTTGAGCCGTTCTTTGAGCAACTCTTCGGCTGCCAGAACAGATTCACCCGAAAGTGGGGGTTGATTGTTGCATGAGCAAGCAGATATTTTGCGACGTGTGGACGCGCCCCCGACAGCCGCACAACCGACCCCCGCAGCCCTGCCGCGGCCGGCCGATGACGCCGAGGACGACCGGTGGTGCACCGCGGTACGGCTGCTGAATCTGATGGAACGCCGCCTCGACGAGGTGCTGCAGCGACACCACCGCCTGCCGCTGTCCGAGTACCGGGCCATGTGCGCGCTGAGCCGGCCCGAGAGCACGGACGGTCTGCGGATGGGTGAACTCGCCGCGCGGATCGGGATGAAGGACAGCTCGGTGACCCGGCTCATCGCCCGCCTGGAGGCGCAGGGACTGGCCCGCCGGGCCCCGGGAGGCGGCGACGGCCGGGCGGTCACCGCCGTCATCACCGACGCCGGACGCGAGCGCTACGCGGCGGCCACGTCCACCTACCGGACGGCCCTGGGCGCCGAACTCGACGCCGCCCGCACCGACATCCACCTCGCCGACCTCGCCACCTGGGTCCGCACCGCCACACCAGCCGAAACACCGGAGTAAGGGCCGCTCGACCAACAGGGGAGTTCGCATGGCGACCGTGACCGACCACTACGAGGACCTCCTCGCCGACCAGTACACCTGGATGCTCGGCGGAGACATCACCGCCCTCGCCGAGGGCCAGGCGGCACTGCTGCGCGGCCTCGGCGTGCTGCCCGGCGAGGGCTCAGCACTGCATGCCGTCGACCTCGGCTGCGGGCCCGGCGCCCAGTCCCTTGCCCTGGCCGGCCTCGGCTTCGGGCCCGTCACCGCCGTCGACACCAGCGGAAAGCTTCTGGACGAACTCGTCCTGCACGCCGGGGAACACACACCGATCCGACCGCTCAACGCCGACCTGCGCACCGTACTCCCCCGCATCACCGCCCCGGCGACAGCAGCGGCCGTGCTCTGCATGGGCGACACCCTCACCCACCTGCCCGCCCTGGGCGACGTAAGCGCCCTCCTCGGCGACATCGCCACCGCACTGGCGCCCGGCGGCCACCTGGTCATCACCTACCGTGACCTCAGCCACCCGCTCCAGGGCACCGACCGCTTCCTGCCCGTGCGCAGCGACGAAAACCGGCTGCTGACCTGCTTCCTGGAGTACGTGGACCAGCACACGGTGATGGTCCACGACCTGCTCCACACCCGTACCAACGGCACGTGGTCCCTGCACAGCAGCAGCTATCCCAAGCTACGCATCAGCACCGCCTGGCTGACCGCCCAATGCCACGCCACCGGCCTGGAGATCAGCCACAACGCCACCGGCGAACGAGGCCTGCACATCCTCCACGCCCGCAAACCCTGAGAGGTTGTTGTCTTTCCGGGCTTGAGGACTGCGTCGCCGGCACCTGGCCGATTCACGCTCGCGAAGGACGTGGCCGGGCAACGCGGCGGGTCATGAGCATCGTCATCGACCAGTAGACCATCGCCTCCGCGCTGGTGATGGAACGCTCGAAGTCGCGCACGAGACGGCGACTTCGCATCAGGTGGGCGAAGAACCGCTCGACGATCCAACGCTTGGGCAGCACGACGAAGCCGCGCATGTCGTCGCTGCGTTTGACGATGGCGAGGACCAGGGCGAGGGCCGCGAGGCAGTACTCGACGAGGCCGCCGGTGTATCCGTCGTCGGCCCAGACCAGGGCCAGCAGGTGGTGCGCGGCTGACCTGGGTGAGCAGGACCTGGGCCGCGGCGCGGTCGCCCACATCCGCTGCGGTGACCATCACCGCGAGCAGCAGGCCAAGGGTGTCGACCACGACGTGCCGCTTGCGCCCGTTGATCAGCTTGCCGCCGTCGAAGCCGCGGCTGTCAGAGCCGACGACCGCGTCCGCTTTGACCGACTGCGAGTCGATCACGCCCGCGCCCGGCTCCGAGTCCCGCCCGGCCCGCTCGCGGACCAGGCGGCGGAGCCGGTCGTGGAACTCGCGGACCAGATCGTGGTTGCGCCAGCGCCGGAAGAACGCGTAGACCCGGTCCCACGGTGGGAAGTCAGCAGGCACGGCCCGCCACTTCGTGCCGTTGTCGACCAGGTAGCGGATCGCGTCCAGCATCGCGCGGTGGCAATAAGCCTCCGGGTGCCCGCCCCGGCCCCGCAGCCAGCCCGGCACCGGCAGCAGTGGCCGGACCACCGCCCACTCGCCGTCCGACATGTCGGTGGGATACCGACGCTCGCGCGCCCCGTGGTCTCTGGCGTTCCCGAACCTGTGAGCCAGACAGTCACACGCGAGAGTGGCTGAAGTGGACCCCACTCCCGCGTTGCCGTAGAAATGCGACAACAGAGCCTTCTGGACCGCACGTTGGATTCGACACCCTTCGAGCTACCAAGAGGCCCTGCTCTCATGCACGGCAGCCGCCGCAGTCACCCGATCGACTGACTTCTCGACGAGATCGGGACGACGGCAGTCGCGTCGCTTCTCGTGATCGCTGGGACGGACAAATTCGCACTGCCATCCAGGTAGACGGTCGGCTTGGTGACGCCCCGAGGCCGCCTCGCGGGTTTGAGCCCGGTGCCGCGACTGACGAACCTGGCGAAGAGTCGTGTCCTACCGGCTCGAGGCGCGGCCAACCGCCCCCGCTACGTCCTACTTCTCCTCCGGCTCCCAGGCGCGGAGCAGGTCGAGCAGCCCTGCGTCTCCGTCAATGTGCAAGGCGTCGGCCTGGATCCGGTCGTACAGGTAGAGGACCAGCTCACTGGCCGTGCCGTGGACGGAGGCGCCGGCTGCGTCCGAGTCTTCGCCGGTCGCGGCGGTGGGCGCGGGGATGCGGGTGATGCGTGCGCCGTCGCCGTCGACGGTGAGGCGCCAGGAGCGGCCCTCGGCGGCGTGGAAGTCGAAGGCCGTGGGCTTGTGCGGCCAGGCACTCGGCGTTGCGCAGACGGTGAACAGGAACTCCTCCACACCGTCGAGTGCCAGCTCGACCGGCAGCGGCTGCGGGGAGCCCCCGGCGAGCTGGGCGTCGTAGGTGTGCACCGCGGTCTCCTGGACCCGGTGCCGGGCGGTGCCGCCGGCGGTCTGCGGTGACTGCGACGCGGGCCACCACGTCCAGCAACCGCTCTCCGGTCCCGCCGCGCGCAGGGCGCCCAGCAGAAGCTGCGTCGACGCGTCCAGCCAGGCCAGCAGGGCCTCACGCTCCTGCGGCACTTCCAGCGCGGCGCGCGCGGCGACGGCCTCGGCCGGGGGAGCGTCGGCAGACCCCGCGCCGACGATGGCGGCCCAGAAACGGTCTCCCCCACCCAGGTGCTTCACCAGATCGAACAGCGTCCACCCGGGGCAGGTCGGCACCTGCGCGTCGAGACCGGGCGCGGCGGCGACCACGGCGCGGAAGGCGGTCGACCGTTCATCGATCAGTCGCAACAGGTCAGGGAACTCAAGATTCTTTTCCACGCCGGATGTCTATCACCGTGCTCCGGTGATCGGACAGCGATTTTCACAGTCGCCGCCGGTTGGCCATTGCGGACGTCCTCGCCTCCCACCGCTCGGGTGACAAGCTGCGCACTGCTGCGAGGACGCTGGCGGTGGCGGTACGCCAGGCGTCGTGCCTGTGGGTGCTCTGGCCGGCCGGGCACCTCGGCGACGTGACGTCCACCCGGTGCGCGCGGTCATGCTGCCGCTCGATGTGATGGACGCGGAGGTCACGATGGCGGGGGAGGACCGGTCGGGTCGGGAGTTCAGGTGACTCCCGTTCGACCAGCACTCCTCAAGTTCGGAACAACAACAGCCACTGAGACTCCAGACGGGGGCAGGCGGCGCTGTCCGGACACCCCCTAGGCTGGGGCCATGTCCGCCGAGAACTTCGACGCCGTCTGCGCGATACAGGTACGCCCCGACCAGACCCACCTGGTCTCCCCGGTGGTCAAGTCCCTCGCCGAGGCCTACGTCCACACCGCAGCCCGGCCGCGCGCCATCGTCGACGGCGAGGAGGTCGTCGGCTTCGTCATGGCCTTCCTCGACATCGCCTGGGACCCCGCCACCGACCCCACCGACCACCGCAGCGGCATCTGGCGCCTGAACATCCACGCCGACCACCAGGGCAAGGGCTACGGCCGCTTCGCCGTCCACGCCGTCTGCGAAGAGATCCGCGCCCGCGGCACCGCACAGGCCTACGTCAGCTGGCACACCGGCCAGGGCAGCCCCGAACCCTTCTACTTCGGGCTCGGCTTCCAGCCGACCGGCGAATACGCCGGCGACCAACGCGTCGGCGTACTCCCCCTGAGTACGCCCACCCGCACCCCCCACGCGCAACCCGCCACCTGAGCTGCGGGCTGTCGGTGGGAGGCCCTGGCCTGCGTCACCTGATCGAGGGGGAATGGGCCGTACCGTCATTGGACGGGCTCGTCGAGGAAGTCACGGCCGTACTGAACGGGCGCCACGGCCCCGGCGTGGAAGCGTTCGAACGCGTGCTCAACGCCGTTGTCGGTCACAGCCACCGGGACGGTGACTGGTCGCCCGCCTCACCACGTACGCACGCCTCGGCATCACACCCGGCCCGGCGGGCCTCGGGCAGGCACTGCTGCGGTGCCGCGGCGGGCCCGCCGATCCGGACGTGGTGACCGCCGCCGAAGAGCTGGAGCTGGAGGAGGCACCGCGGGTGGCCGCCTGGCTGCGCCACGGCGGTCTGCCCCACCCCGCACCGCTGCGCGAAGGCGAAGCCGGTGCGCCCGAGCGGTACAGCAGGCGCCGGGGAGCACGGATCGGCCGGCGGATCCTGGTCGGCACGAGGCGATCGAGGGCCGCGGTGCGTTCCCCCGGCGTTTCTGGTCGCTGTTCCGCACGTTCGAGCCGCACATCGGCTGTGCGCACGCCTCGCTGCCGGACGCGCGGGACGCGCACACGGTCGCGGCCCTGCCCTGGCATCCGGAGATCGCCGCGGCCCGGCTGCTGACCGGTGTCGCCCCGGCGGCCGACCAGAACGGCCGTGGGGCCCCCGCGTTCCTCACGGCGCTTGCCGCCGCCGACGGCCCGGCCGGACCCGCGGTACACCTGGCTCTCGCCTACGGGCTCGCTTCCGTGCCCGACGAGGACCGCCAGGCCGCTGTACGCGCGCTGGCCCTGCTCGCCGCGAGGGGCGGGCTGGACGGGGCACTGCTGGGCCGGCGGATGGCCGAACTCGTGGAGCTGGGCACGCTGAAAGTGCCCCTGCTGACCGGGTCGCTGCGGCCTGCGGCCGCCCTGCCCCAGGCAGCCCCCGCCCTCTGGCCGGTCCTGGCCACCGCACTCCCCCCGGGCTCCTGGCCTCCACCCGCCCCCAGGCCCACGCGGCCGTCCTGGCCATCGCCGCGGACTCGGCCCGGGACGCGGGTGCACACGGTGAACTGCCCGAGATCACCGCACTCGCACAGCGGCCGGGGCCGTCCCAACTCCTCAGACAGGCCCGCCGGTTGCGCGACACCCTCGCCGCCCACCCCTCCCCCGGGCAGGGCTGGACACGCCCTCACTCTACAACTGTAGAGTGAGGGAAGGGCTGAGTGACGGCAGCGGGTGACCGAACCGAACGGAAGTGGTGTTCCATGCCGAAACGTCACGCGGTGGTGGCCGGCGCCGGAATCGGCGGCCTGACGGCTGCCATCGCACTGCACCGGCGCGGCTGGCACGTCACGGTCTGCGAACGCGCCCCCGAGCCCCCCACCACCGGCGCCGGAATCGGCCTCGCCCCCAACGCACTGCGCGCACTGGACACCCTTGGCGTCGACGCGGCCCACGCGGCCGGCAGCGCCGTACCCGAAACGATGGGCCTGCGCCGCTTCGACGGCCAGTGGCTCACCCGGACCTCCACCGCGGACATGGCCGCCCGCTACGGCATGCCCCCGATCGCCGTCCCCCGCCCGGCCTTCACCGCAGCCCTGGCCGCCACCCTGCCACCGCAAGCCCTTCGCTACGGCACCCCGGTGACCGCCGTCGAGGACGCCACGGGCCGCCCCACCGTCCGTACCGCGGCCGGCCCCGACCTCGCCGCCGATCTGGTCGTCGCCGCCGACGGCATCAACAGCCCACTGAGGCGGTCCCACTTCCCCGCCCACCCCGGCCTGCACTACACCGGCGAGAGCGCCTGGCGGACCATCGTGGACGCCCCGGACCTGGGCATCGCGTCCATGAGCGAGACCTGGGGGCGCGGCCGGCGGTTCGGTGTCACCCCGCTCTGCGACGGCCGGCTCTACCTCTACGCCACCGCCCTCGTCCCGGCAGGCACCCGGCCGGCCGACCCGCGGACCGAGCTCCGCCACCACTTCGGCTCGTGGCACGACCCGATCCCCGCCCTGCTCGACCGGATCGAGCGCCTCGACGCCGCCGACATCCTCTGCAACGACCTGTACGACCTGGCCGCCCCGCTCCCCCGCCTGCACCACGGCCGGATCGTCTGGCTCGGCGACGCGGCCCACGCCATGACCCCCAATCTCGGCCAAGGCGGCTGCCAGGCCATCGAGGACGCGGTCATCCTGGCCCACCTGCTCCCCGCCGGAGACACCGCGGACACCCCGGACAGCCCAGACACCACGGACCCCGTCCCGGCCGCCCTCGCCGCCTACACCGCCGCCCGCCGCGACCGCACCAACGCCGTTCGCCTCCGCGCCCGCCGCATCGGCCGCCTGGGCATCCTCCGCAACCCCCTTGCCGCGGCCGCCCGTGACCTCGCGATCCGTGCCACGCCCACCCGCCTGGCCCTGCACGGCATGGACGACCTCTTCAACGGCTTCCGCCTCCCCCGATAGGGCAACCCGCCGCCAGCTCGGTGATCCTCTCGTCGCGTTCCGCCGCGCGGGCGCACATCACCCGCGTCCGGCAGACGACACTGGACCCATGAGCGAGCACCGCTTCACCCTCGAAAACACCAGCACCGGCACCACTCCGGCCGCTGCCCGCACACCTCACTACCCGCACAGCCTCCGGTACGAGAAGCCGGCGGGGTCTGCCCGGACCAGCCCCGAGGGCCACACCCTGCGCGCTCTGTCCGACCTCACGGTGGTGACCTGTGCCTGCGGCCTGACCACCCCGGCACTCCCCAACGACGACGCACGGCTCGTCTACGAAGAACACCGCAACCTGATCCGCGACGAGACGGCCTGAGCACCAGTCCACCGGCCACGGCCCACGAGACAGGACGGGAGAGACCGAGGCTTCCGGCTCCCCCGACCGCCGATGCCCCGCGGCACGGGCGCCACCGCCCTGGCCGTGGGGTCGAGCCCGTGCCCGGGGGGGGTGTCGGCCGTGCTTCGCACGTCAACGTGACCGGAGGGACCTCACCGCGGTGTGGACGAGCCACCCGGCCGCCGCGCCGGCCGAGTACCAGAAGAGATCGGGCGGGTTGAAGGTCGAACCGAGCACGAGGCGGGCGGCGGTGCTGCGCCGCGAGAGTTCCGCCGGCAACGGGCTGAGCTGCAGGAACTCGACCGTGCAACTGACAGCCAGCGCAGCTCCGGCGGCCCTCAGTGGCGTCGTCCGTGGCGCCAGCAGGACGACAAGAGCCAGAAGGAGGACGGTGTAGAGCGCGTCTCCGCCGTACTTCGCCACGCTCCCCGTCGTCACGGCCCGCAGCCCCAGCCCGACACCGACGACCACCACGGCCGCGGCCGCTGCCACCAGACGGGTCCGCATCCGGTCGACGGCGGCAGAATCACGGGTTCGAGGGATGAAGGGCACGGGGTCATACTGCCAGCCGCGGTCGTCAGGACTCCCTCGACGGAGCAGCCCTCGGACCGTTGCCCGGGAGGTAGGACGACTCAGGAGGCTGAGCACGTTGCCGACCGGATCTGAGTACGCGCACTCATCCGTTCTCCACGGCCGGCCCCCAGAATGTTGACGTCACGGCAGATCAGCACCGGAAGTCCGATCACGATCGCCGACGGGGTGACGCGCACCGCGCAGGGGATCCGGCCCCCTTCCCCGGACTCCTGTCCGCCTGCGGCTGGTGTCGGCACGCACAGCAATCCTGGAGACCTGTTCAATCATGGCAACACCCCATCACGCGTCCAGTCACGGCCCTGTGCCGGGCAACCCCTACGGTGCGCCCGGAGAGTACGGCCACGCCCCGGCACCAGGGAACTACGGGCCCACGCCCAGCGGTTGCGCCGTCCCGGCTCCCACCGGTCACGCCCCGCGGGCATGCCGCGCGTGCGGTGCCCAGTCCGCCGCTGACTTCAAGGTCCGGTCGCACGTGGGCATTCTCATCATGATGAAGTTCGAGCACCTGGACGGGCCCTTCTGCCGGGCCTGCGGCATAGCCGTCGTCCGGCAGATGACCACGAGGGCCCTGTTCCTGGGCTGGTGGGGCCCGCTCTCCCTGGTGATCTTCAACCCGTTCACGCTCGTATGGAACCTGCTGGCCTACCTGAAGTTCAGCAAGCTTCCCCCGGCGGCGCCGGCCCCGGGACGCACCCACCTCGACACCGGCCCGCCGGTGCTCCGTCGGCCACTGGCCTACGTGGTCCTCATCCCCATCGCCTGGGCCGTCTGGATCGTTTCGCAGGCGCTGACGCACTCCACGTGAGCGAGGACACGGCGGCGTCCCGCAGAAGGCACTACTCGCAGGATGGCATTCCGTAGCAGGTGGCGACAGCGGCGGCACGGTTCCGCAGGGAGTTGCGCAACCACTGGGGGGCCAGGGCTTCCGCGTTCGTGCCGAGCTGCCACAGCGCCCATTCGGCGTGTCTCGAATCCTGGAAGGTCACCTCCAGCCGCAGCCGGCCGTCCGCGTCGACCTCCTCGGCGAGGACGGCCAGGGCGGTGCCCGCCAGCTCCTGCCGCCGCGCCGGGTTCATCCGTACCAGCACGGTGACTTGGTCGCCGCCGGTCCGGAACCGCGTGCTGCGTTCCTGCCAGGCCCGGTCCAGATCGACCCGGTCCGGTCGCTGTGCCGGTTCGGCGAGCACCTCGGCCGCCAGGATGCGGGACAGCCGGTAGGTGCGGTCCGCGCCGGACCGTGTGGCCAGCAAGTAGCCCTGGTCGCGCGCGGTGACGAGGCCGATCGGGTCCACCGTGCGCCACTTCGGGGTCTGGTCCACGGCCGCGTACCGGATGCGCAGCTTGTGTCCGGCGAACACCGCGCGCCGGACCTCGGCCACGATGGCGTCGGGCACCTCGTCGGCAACCAGTCGGCGCGAGAGGAGGTCGGTCTCCGGGTCGATGAGCAGTCGCTGAGCCGCGCCGGCCGCGGTGGCCCGGTAGCTCTCGGGCAGCGCGTCAACCACCTTGCGCATGGCCGAAGCGAGCGGCGAGCCGAGTCCGAACGCCTGCGCGCCGCGCCGCGATCCGGCGACCAGCAGGGCGAGTGCCTCGTCGTGGTTGAGTCCGGTGAGCTCGGTCTGGAAGCCGGGCAGCAACGCGAACCCGCCGTGCCGGCCGCGTTCGGCGTAGACCGGGACGCCGGCTGAGGAGAGCGCCTCGATGTCGCGCAGCACGGTACGGGTGGACACCTCCAGCTCGCCGGCCAGCGCGGCCGCGGACATCCGGCCGTGCTGCCGGAGCAGCAGCACCAGCGATACCAACCGATCGGCGCGCATGCGAAAACCGTACAGGAATACATGACACATGATGTCGTGATTGGTTGCGAGGCTTACCGGCGTGACAAAGATCGGTCGCACACGAGAGGTGATCCACATGGCACACGCCCTTGTCAATCCGGACGGCTTGCACGACCCGGTCCCGTACGGCTACAGCCACACCGCCGTTGTCCCCGCAGGTGCGGAACTGGTGCTCATCTCAGGTCAGTACGGATCGGGCCCCGACGGGGCGGTCGTCTCGGCCGACTTCGCCGGGCAGGTGAAGCAGACGTTCCACAACATCGGCGTCGCGCTCGCCGCCCACGGGCTCGACCTCAGCCACGTCGTCCAGCTCAGGACGTATGTGGTGAACCATGACGTGAGCAAGCTCGGGCTCGTCGCCGGGGCCGTGCAGGAGGGCTGGGGTACGAAGCCGCCCGCGCACACCCTCATCGGTGTCGCGAGCCTGGCTACGCCCGACGTGCTGTTCGAGGTCGAGGCCCTCGCCGTCCGCCCCTGACTCGCCCCGCCGCCCGCGTCCGGGCTGTACAACCCGGACGCGGGTGGCGGGCGACAGGTCGCCCCGGTGAGGGACCGCCCATCCGTTGACGTGCTGAAACCCATATGATCACCACATGTCGATCGTCCGTTCGGGGCGCACGACGACCTGACCGGAGGCCACGGCGTGACGACCACGATCGCCCAGGCCAGGGCGTCCAGGGCCGCGCGTCTGATCACCGATGGGCTGGATCCCAAGACCTGGATCATCGCCGACACCCTCCTCATCGGCTGGCACACCAGCCGTCTCGCCGGGATCGGATGGGGCCTCGTCGGCTGCCTGTTCGCCGCGGTCATTCCACTGGCCTTCATCAAGTACGGCATCCGCCGCGGCCGCTGGGCCGACCGGCACGTGGGCCAGAGGCAGCAGCGCATCGTCGTGATGGCCTTCATCATCGCCTCGGTCGCCACCGGAACCCTGTTGCTGTGGGTCTTCAAAGCGCCCCGGACGATGATTGCGCTGACCGCGGCCATGCTGGTCACCCTGGCCGCTCTCCTCGCCGTGACCCCTGCCTGGAAGATCAGCGTGCACGCAGCCGTGTCCTCCGGAAGCGTCGCCATGCTCGCCATGACCTACGGGCCCTGGACGCTCCTCGCCTACGCCGTGGTCGCCGTCGTCAGCTGGTCACGGGTAGAGCTGAAGGACCACACCGTTGCCCAAGTCGTCGCCGGCGCCGCGGTAGGCGGTGCCGTCGCAGCCGGTACCTTCGCGCTGGTTCAATAGGCGCATGATCAACTCATACACGGGTCTCGATGATGCCGGGGTCGCGATAGCTGCCGCGCGTGCCGGTGCGGACGTGGTGCGCCGCATGTACGGGCAGCCGCTCTCCCGTGTCGACAAGGGCGCGGGCGACTTCGCCACCGCCGCCGATGTGGAGGCCGAGAAGGCGATCCTCGGCGTCATCCGCGCCGCTCGGCCCGATGACGCGGTGCTGGGCGAGGAAGGCGGGCAGCAGGGCGCGGCCGCCGCCGCGCGCGAGTGGCTGGTGGATCCCCTGTGCGGCACGCTGAACTACGCCGTCGGCAACATGCTGGCAGCCGTCAACGTGGCATTGCGCAACGGCGCGGCAGCGGTGGCCGACCCGTTCAGCGGCGAGGTCTTCTTCACCGACGGCGAGACCGCCTGGGTGCGGCACGCGGGGGTCGATGCCCAGCTGGCGCCCACGCCCGCCACCCGGCTGGTCGACGTCAACCTGGATCCGCCGTTCCCGAGCGCGCCCGGATTCCGGGCCGTGGACCTGCTGGCCGACTCCGGCTTCGTCGGGCGGTTCCGGCCGCGGGTCGTGTCCACGACGTTGGCGCTGGCCTGGGTCGCGGCCGGCAAGCGCGCCGCGTACGTCACCGATGGCGGGGACCTGTCGGGGAGTGTGCACTTCGCCGCCGGCATCGCCGTGTGCCGGGCCGCCGGTTGCGTGGTCACCGGGATCGACGGCAGCCCGATCGGCCGGGCGGGCCGCGGGCTCTTGGCGGCCGCCGACGCCGAGACCCACGGTCTGCTGCTGTCGATGATCTCCGGTCGGCGCTAGACCATCCCTGTGGATCATTGGCCCTGGTCACGTGCGGAGTTGGCGCATCCCGTCACCCCACACTCGGCCTGAGGCGATGTGGAATGATCGGGGCATGTTGGGGCCCAGCAGCGAGGACCGGCGAGCCCTTCGGCGTGAAGCCGAGCGGGTCGTCAACGAGGTCGCGCAAGAACTCCGCACGTTGGACGACGGGGCAACCTGGTTCTCCGCCCTCTCCCAGGCAGGACGGGAGGCGGTACTGCAGGAAGTCGCCGGATACGCCGTGTAGGCGCACATCACGACGGCGGACGGCCACGCGGGAGTTGCCCGGTCCGGAGTGAAGCCCACCGCCAACCCTTCGGTGATGATGTGCGTGGACCCGCCCCGCTACGGGTTCGCGGCCCTCCCCGCCGACGAGCACGTCAAAGCGTTCCGTGTCCTCGTCTCGGTGTTCTCCGTCGCCGACACCCGCCGCAGGCAGACGTACTGCAAGGGCACTTGCGGACACTCGTGGCACAACTTGCGTCCCCCAGACGAGAGGCCGTAGCGCGATCCGAGCGAGGCACCCTTTGCCACCGGCCCAGCACTCCCTTGCCGCCTGAGGGCGCTCACTCGGTGGATTCCGCCGGCCGGGGCGCGGTGCGACGGCGGCGGTGGTAGGAGACGGTGACGGCGGCGAGGAGCGGGCCCCAGAGCACCAGCGGTTGGTAGAGGATGCCGACGACGAGGCCTCGGGTGTGCGTCGTGTCATCGTGAGGAGAGGCCCACCACCAAGGCATCAAGGACCAGAGGACGGTCAGGGCCGCCGCGCCGACTGCGGCAGGGATGACGGCGGCCATGGGGCGGACTCTTCGCCCTCCGATCAGCGGTATCCAGTGGCGCACGGCCTCGCCCCACGGCCGTACCAGACCGGCCGTGAGGAAGGCCGCGAGCTCGCATTCTGAATGCTCATGCCGCACATCGTCACGCGCCCCCGGACAGCCTTTCGTCGGCCTGCGCGATGGACTCCGACCACCCTGTGGAGCGATGGCGGGACGACGGCCTCCCCCGCCTGGGGGGGGCGGCGTCATCCTCCGAAGGCTCATCGGTGTCGGGCATTCCCGTGGCCGGGGGCCGGGAGGCCGGTCGGACGGTCACCGGTGGCGGGTGCCGGAAGGACGAGTCGCACCTCGAATCCGCCCAGGGCGCGGGGGCCGGCGGTGACCGTCCCGCCGTAGATCTTCGCGCGCTCCACCATCCCGATCAGGCCGTGCCCGGGCGTCATGGACGTGTTCGGCGGGAGGCCGCCGATTCCCTCGTCGACGACGCACACCTCGATGGTCCGGGTCTCGTAGCGGATGGTGACATCCGCCCTGGTCGGCCCCGCGTGCTTGAGGACATTGGTCAGTGCCTCCTGGATCACCCGGTAGACACACAGCGCCATGCCCTGCGGGAGCGGTGTGGGGGAACCGACGACTTCCATGGTGGCCCGGACCCCGGCGCCCCGCACACGCTCGAGCAGTGGGTCCAGAAGGCCCAGCCCCGGAGCCGGTGCGTAGGCGCCGCCGTCCTCCAGCGCGTCGTCGGCGTCGTCCGGATCCACGCTCCCTTCCGGTAGCCCTTCCTGGCCGACACGGAGCAGTACGAGCATGCGGCGCATCTCCTCCAGCGCTTCCCTGCTGGCGCCGGCGATGGTGTCCAGCGCCTGCCGGCTCAGCTCCGGGTTCGTGGGGAACACGTACGAGGCCACGCCCGCCTGGAGCGAGATCACGGACATGTGGTGCGCGACCACATCGTGCAGTTCGCGCGCGATGCGCACCCGCTCCTCCGTGAGCGCCCGGCGGGCGTTCTCCTCCTGCTGCCTGCGCAGTTGGAAGGTCAGTTCGGCGGTTGCGCTCGGCAAGTCTTCCCGAGCCGCGCCCGACGACGAACACGACGGCCGGGAACAGGACCGCCTGGGCGAAGACGGTCGGCATGGAGCTGTTGGCGGCGTTGCTCACCCCCGCGTACACCCACGTACCGGCCACAGCGACCGCGCACACGAGGGAAGTACGGAGGCTTCGGGTCGCCGCCACCGTGTACAGGCCCAGGAGCGGGGGCATCGAATTGATCACCGGCCAGTACCCGCAGGCGATGAACACGATCCACAGCGCACTGCTCGTGGCGAACACCCCCACCGGCGCGATGCGTCGGGCCAGCAGGACCAGACCCACCAGTACGGTGAGGACCGCCCCGAGGCCGTCCATGGCCTGCCATCCGACCGGCGGCTGCTCCTGCCCCAGCAGCAGCCCGGCGCCGGCGTAGCCCAGCGCGAGCAGCGAATCGACGACCAGGGACCGGTACCTCCCCGTGAGTTGGTTGAGGAACCCGAATCCAGCATGCATCGCCGCAGCTTGCGGTCCCTGACAGGGCCAGGGAGCCTCGTTCGGATCATCCGCGCGAGGGCGGGTACCGGCGTTACGATCGCGGCTTACGCCAAGCACGACTGAGACGGTTGTGCACGGAGGGTCGCTCCTGCCGCGAGGAGGAGTCCGGCGGTCACGGGGTGCGGGCCGTTGTCCGCCCAGTCCAGGGGGGACCAGCCTGTTCCGTCGTCTTCACGGAGGTTCGGGTCGGCGCCCTGCGCCAACAGCTCGCGTACGGTCTCCGTGTGTCCCCAGCAGGCGGCCGCACACAATGGGGTGCCCTGCGCGCCGATTCCCCTGCTCTCCGTGTCAGGGCGGGCACCGGCCTGCATGAGCAAGCGCGCGACCTCGGCTTCTCCCTGCACAGAGGCCAGGTACAGAGGGGTGGTGCCGTCCCTGTTCTCCCCCTCCGGGTCTGCTCCGGCCCGCAACAGCGCTTTCACGCGGGCCGTGTCGGCCGCCAACGTCGCTTCGGAGAGACGACGGGAGAGCTTCTTCTGCTGCCGGCGCTTCATGATTGGCCAGGCTAACGGGCGTGCACGTGAGGGAACCGGTCAGCTGGCGCTCGGCTGTGCCAGTGCCTCTTCCAGCCGGTCGAGGCCCCGGTCCAGGTCCTTCTCGTCGATGACCAGGGACCGGGTGGAACCGGCTCGCGAGGTGCGCCCTAGCCTGTGGTCGTGATCGAAGACGCGGACTTCCGGGTGGGCGACGTTCTGTCGGTGGCCTGCCGGTTCACGGAGACAAGGGTGACGAGGCTGGGGTGGGACAGCCTCGTACTGGAGTGGCCGTGGTGGCGGCGGGATCCGGACAGCGAGTTCTTCCACTGGAACGGCCAGGTGGCGCTGGGGATCGACGCCGATGCCCGTGTGTGGCACGAGACAGGACTCTTCCGCACCGAACCGCCGCTGGACGCACTGGAGCCGGACGACGTGTGCCGGGTGGGTGTGCCGCCGACCGTGGTGCACGTGACCAGCGTCGATCGTTTCGATCCCCCGTTGGAGACGGGCTGGCTGCCCCGCCCGCGGCTGGCCGTCACGGTGCTGCCCCGGGGCGTCTCCTGCCGGGACGTCCCGAAGGGCAGCCTCGTCAACGTCACCGGCTACGAGCTGCACCCGGACGATGACATTCCGTTCACCGTCGACCTGCTGTTCCGGCCGTACGCGTTCCTGCACCACGGCGACGAGGTCGGCGATGCCGTGGGGCGGGCATGGCGCTTCGACAGCCCCTGGCGCTGGCACGCCTTCGACGGTGGGGCGGCGACCGCCGGCCCCCGGTGGCCGGTGACACTGCTCACACGCGACGGGACGCCGTGCACCGCGGAAGCCGCCGAGGCGGTTGCCGCCGCCACGTCCGCGGGCTCCCACCGGGAGACCCTCGCGCACTGGACTCGCCTCACGGACGCCGCCCCCACCCCGTCCGGCATCGTCCTCCCGCGACTCCGGTAGGCCGTCCGGCGTCGACCGCGGACGCGCGCCCGGGCCGGCGACGTCTGCGGCCCGGGCCGTCGAATGGGCCGATCGGACGAGGGAGTGGCCCGGACGGATGACCTAGCCTGGATCGGCAACGCGAGATCCGGGGGGCTGAGCGCAAAGGAAGAGCGCGTCCATGGGCATCACCACCAGTTCCGCACGTCGTCGGCGGGCGGGTTCCGCTGCGGCGGCCGTCCTCGGCCTCCTGGCGGCGGCCGGCAGCCCGGCCTTCGCCGCCACGGACGGCTCGGCGGGCCGATCCCCGGTCACGACCCCCGCCGGCCGCTCCGCGTCCGCCGGAGGCCCCGGATCCGCCCACGGCGCCGCCGGGGTTCCTCTGGGGATCTCCAGACTGGCGCAGGGCGCGGGCCGCGACGTCGCGATCACCATCGACGACGGCCCGGACCCCCGCTGGACGCCCCAGGTCCTCAAGGTGCTGCGGGAGAACCACGTCAAGGCCACCTTCTGCATGATCGGCACGAAGGTGCAGAAGTACCCGGAGCTGGCGCGCTCCGTCGCCGCCGACGGGCACCGGCTGTGCAACCACTCCGTCGACCACGACGTGACGATGGACCACAAGCCCGTCGCCTACCAGCAGCAGCAGATACTCGACGCCAAGGCCATGATCGAGAAGGCCGTACCGGGTGTCCCGGTCGGCTACTACCGCGCGCCGGGCGGAGCCTTCACCCCCGACAGCCGGGCGATAGCCGCGGCCAGCGGGATGCGGCCGCTGGGCTGGAGCGTGGACCCCAAGGACTGGAGCAGGCCGGGCCTGCCGGCCATCATCTCCGCCGTCGAGGACAAGCTCCCCCAGCAGCCGACCGTCCTCTTCCACGACGGGGGCGGCGACCGCAGCGAGACCGTCGCGGCGCTCAAGGAGTACCTGCCCTGGCTCACCGCACACGGCTACACCTTCTCCTTCCCGGCCCGCACCACCCCGTAGCCCCCCGAGCGACGACGGCCCGCCCCCGCGACGTGGCGCGGGGGCGCGCGGTGATCATGTACGGGGGCGGTCCCCGTCCGTGGCAGGATGACGGCTTGGTGACCCAGAAGGCCGGTGCCGTCCAGGCATCCGAAGGGGCTGCGCGCACGGCGACGGGTCGGAGAGCTGAGACATGGTCGCCTTCTACTCCTCCGCACTCGACGGGGTCGCCGCCAACCCGGCCCTTCCCATACCGCTGCTGCTGCGACTGATCGCCTTCGAGGGCGAGGGCGGTCCGCCCTTCCAGGCCCTGCACCGGCCGGGGCTGCCCGAGTCGGCCGTGGCGGCCGTCCTCGCCCACCCCCTCCTGTACCCGCGGGGCGAGCTCGCGACGAGTGGCCAGGCGGCTCCCGACCAGCGGGCCCGGCTCGCGGACGACCCCTCGCCCCTGGTGCGGGCCGCCGTCGCAAGCGGGCCCGAGTCGACCCACGATCCCCGGACGAAGGTCCGTCCACTGCCGGACTCCGTGTGCGTCCGCCTCCTCGAAGACCCCGAACCGTCCGTACGCAGCGCGCTGTTGCGCTCGCGCCACTTGGCGCCGTCCTTCCTCTCCTCCCTGGTCCGCCATCACGATCCGGCCGCACGGCGTGCCGCCCTGCGCGTCTGGGACGAACTGACGACGGCCGGGCGTGCCACGCTGCTCGACGACCCCGACCCCGAGGTTCGGCGGTCGGCTTCGCTGTGCGCGTGTCCTCACGACGCACGGCTCACGGCAGCGTTGCTCCGCGACCCCGCCGCCGCCCTGCCCGAGGTGGTCCGTCGTGGGCTTCTCGTCCGCACGGACGCCGAGCGGTTCCTCGCCGAGGGCGTTCACCTGGTCGAACTCGCCGGCAATCCGTCCCTGCCGGCCGACCTCGTGGGCCGTCTCGCCGTCGATCCCGACGACGAGGTGCGGCTGGCCGTCTCCCTCCGGCCCGAGCTGACCGAAGCCCGGCGCGCCGCGATCGACTTCACGGTGGACCCGTACGACCGGAGTGACGTGGACTGGGTGGCGGCCGGCATCGCCGATCAGGACGTGCTGCGCCGGGCCGCGACCTCCGCCCACCCCCTGCTGCGCCGCGCCGCGGCCCGTAGCCCCCATCTGCCGCCCGAACTCCTGCGGCTTCTGGCCGAGGACGCGGACGTCGTCGTGCGCACCCACCTGGCCGTCCATCATTCCGACACCCCGGAGGAGGTTCTGATGAGTGTGTACGCCCGGCTCGGCGGGACGTTCTCCGCGTGGATGGCGACCGGCCACCCCCGCTTCCCCCGCGAGGGACTCGCCGCCCGCTTCGCGGACCATCCGGAGGGGAAATACCGGTTGCTGGCCGTCCGCGACCCCGCCGCCGGCCCCGATCTGATCGAGCGGCTCAGCCATGATCCGCACGTCTGGACACGCCAGGCGGCGACCTGCGACCCGCGCCTGCCGCTTCCCCGGCTCATCGATGCCATCGCCGTGCCCGAACTGGCCTGCAGCGCGGGTGCCAACCCGGCCCTTCCCCCGGGTGAGATGGCCTTGGTCATGGACGAGGCCGGCGTGCCCGCCTGACGACGGGCACCCGCCCCCAACACCACCGTCCGGCCTCGCTGTCAGTGATGCTCCGTACAGTGGGCAACCGGTGAGCGGACGGACACGTACGGGGCGGTAGTGAAGGTTTCTTCGGGGGAGTTCGAGAGCGGTCTCACGCTGGTGCGCCTTGCGACGGCCGGTGACGAGACGACGACGGCCGGCCGGTGACCCGCTCCGTGGACGGCGAACGACGGCGCATCGCGCACCGGGCTGTGCTCGATCACCTCATAGGCTTCGTCGGTGGATCGCCGTTGGGTGACGCCCTGGTGCTGCGCGGGAGCATGGTGCTGCCGGCATGGTTGGGGGCCGACGCGCGGGAGCCGGCGGACCTCGACTGGATCGTTCCCCGGCCCCTGCTGGTCCCGGTCGATCCCGGGCACCCCTATCCGTACGTGGAGGCGGTGGAGGTCGTACAGCAGTGGCCGGAGGCGGCCGACGGCGCCGACCGGTACGAGATCTGGAAGTTCGAGGAGTTCGACACCAGGGGCCTTCGTCCCGCGGTACCGCCCGAAGGGCTGAACTGGATCGTCGAAGCGGAGCCGGAGTGCTGCCCGCCGCACGAAGCTCTGCTCGACCTGGTGCGTGAGCGGCCGGTGGCCGCGCCGGGCGTGGTCCTCGACGCGGACGCCGCCCGGGACGACGGCACCTGGACCTATTCGGACTACGACACCCCGGGCATACGCCTGAGCATCCCCTGGGAGGCGGAGGGCCTGCCGCCGGGCGAGGTGCGGCTGGACTTCGCCCGCGATGAGTGGCTCCCGGAGCCGCCCGTCCTGACGGCGATACCCCGTGGTGACGGCACCGGGCCGACCGTCGTGCGCACCGCGGGCCGTGAACTGTCGCTCGCCTGGAAGCTGCTGTGGCTTCACACCGATCGCGCCACGGAGGGCCGGGCGCAAGCCAAGGACCTCTACGACGCCGTACTCCTCGCGGAGGCGGAAGCCACGAGGCTGACCCCACGGCTGCTGCGCAAGGTGTTCCGGCACCAGCCGGGCAACGCGGCTGCCGCGGACGCTCTGCGCCTGGAGGCGGTGGCACTGTGGTCCGTGGACTGGGAGGCCTTCCGCGCGAGCCACCCGCAGGTGCGGGGTACGGCGGAGGAGTGGCTGGAGCGCCTGAGCCGGGCGCTGGAACCGGTGTGGGGGCGGTAGGCGGTACTCCCGCCGACAACCACCAAGAGCGCGCGTGGACCTGCCCTTCCCGCGGGTGAGTGACCGCCCCGGCAAGAGCTGACGCTCCGAGGGGGCGGGGCGCTCACCGGCGCCCCGCCCCCTCGCCGGCCGCCGCATGCCCCTCAGTCCGATATCGGTGGACGGCCCAGCCGGTACAGATCGCGGCGGCCGTCCAGACTATGACCTCGGCCAGGATGATGCCCGGCGTCAGGGTCAGGTGCGGACGGGGCGGCATCAAGATCATTTGTAGGGCGGCGCCGACCGGCACCGTCAACGCGGCGAGCAGACCGACCAGCCCCGGACGCCTGATGGCTGCGCCCACCACGCCAAGGACCGAGCCGAACAGCACACTTGCCGTCCACCACACCACCAGGTCCGACTCGTACCCGGCCAGCGGTTCCTGGCGCGCAAAGGCGTCCGCCACGTAGTACGCCGCCGTGGCCGCGATCAGCGCCAGTGCGCCGAGCAGTGCGCCCCTGGCCCATGTCCTAGCCAGCCGGCCCGTCGCCACCGCGAGCGCGGCCCATGACCAGCCGGCGTCCATCAACAGGCTGAGTACCTTGGCGCCGCCCGCCCAGACGGTGCCCACGATCGGAGCTCCGAGCGCCGAGTAGGGGGAGGAGAGGGCGTTGACGAGCGAGGTCGCCGCCCCGAAACCCGCGCCCACCACGAGACTTGTGATGATGATCTTCATACCGGGAGAATATCCACCGCCGGATCAGTGGGCTTCGGGCAGCCGTACGGCCTCGATCTCCGCGTCGTTGAGAAGGGCCTCGACGAGCGGAGCGGGGCCCGCCACCTTGGTGGCCCACAGGTCGTAGTCCGTGCAGAGGACCCAGGACCGGTCCTGGGGCCAGAAGTTGGACGGGCTCCATCCGTCTTCCTCGGGGTGGTCGTACAGCACCTTGGCGTCCGCGAGCCGGCCGGCCCGGACGTGCGGGGTGTCGAAGTCCTCGGCCCGTTGCCCCAACGGGGTGTAGTAGGCCAGGCAGCGGGTGTCCGGCCCCTGTGGGCTGTGTTCGGCGAGGATCTCGACGAGCATGTCCCAGTCGGCTCGGTCCAGGCTGCCCTCGGACGGTGCCGAGATGCCGACCGGCCAGCCGCCCGACTCTCTGAGCGAAGGGAAGCAGGTGTAGGGGCCGGGCCACTGCTCCTCGGGCATCACGGGATCACCGGTACGTCGTGCGAGCTCCGCCCAGCGCAGCCGGCGCCACCGCGGTCCGGGGTGCTCGCCCATCGTGCCGTTGAGCACCTCCGCGGGGTCGAGGCCCGGGATGATCTCGGGCCCGCCGCCCATCAGCACGGCCCGTTCGTACGCGACGTACGGCATGCCGGTCGGCCCGACTTCGTGCTGGTGCATGGAGTGGAGGACCCAGGCCGCGTCGGGCAGCGGCGGCGGCATGAACCCGGTGAGCCCGCCGTCGGCTGCCAGTTCCCGCAGCCAGTCGGTGTCCTCGGAGGCGGCCAGCGGCCACCGGGCGGCCGCCACGGCGGCGGGTGTTTCGTGCATCCGCTCAGGATCTCACCCGCCACCGGGTGCCTCGCCCCTCTGCGCAGCAGTCCCGGGCATCTTTCAAGGCCGCTCTGCCGGGACGGGCTGAAGTGTGGGCCAGCGGGCGAGCATCTGTCGGCGCATGGCGGTGCTGAGGCTGCTCAGACCGCCCAGAGAGGTGTCGTCGGCCGTCATCCGGCCGACGACTCCGAGCCGGTGGACGAGTCGTTGCCGGGCTGTCGCGGTGCCCCACGTCCAGTCTTGGTGGGGAATCCGGGCCAGGTGGTCCGTGCCCTCGCGGTGTGCCCGCTGTACCAGCGCGTCGCCGCGGATCAGCCAGCCGGCGCACGCATCGACGAGCCCACCCCGAACGTCCGAGCCGGTCGCGGTGCGCCACTCCTCGCGGTACGCGTTCTCCGCCCGTTCCAGCAGCAGCTCGGACGCCGAAGTGACGCACCAGCAGGTCGGAAAGCCGATGCGCAGGTAGGCGAGCTCCATCAGACCGCTGCCCAATGAGGCTTGCTCGAAGTCGATGAATCTGATCCCCGTGGCCGTGTGGAGATCGTTACCCGGGCAGGGGTCTCCGTGGAGGAGGGCATGCCCGGGTGCCTGGTCGAGCCGGGCGACGAGGTCATCGAGTTCGCCGGACACGGCAGGCGTGACCGGAACCTCCAGAGCACCGGCCAGCCGCAGGAAGGACTGGATGTCGGCCTGGTTCGGGCCCTGCCAGCGGGGAAGTGCCCCCACGTCATCCGGGCGGGCCGTGGCATGCAGCCGCGCCAGCGCGGCTGCATAGTCGACGATCCAGTCACCGGCCGGGCGTTGGTGTTCCAGGTGCTCCAGCACCAGGACCCGCTCGCCGGGATCAGTGGCCAGCAACGCCGGCACCACGGGAATTCCGGCTCGGGAGGCGAGCCGCAGGGCGGCCACCTCACGTGCGTACCGCTCGTCGGCGTCAGGACCGCCGACGAGCTGCTTCACGACCGCTGTCGACGCCGGCAACTCGACGCGCCAGACGCGCGACCGAGGGCTGCTGCTCAGCCTGAGAGAGCCCTTGGGCACTCCCAGCTCAGCACGTAACTCGTCTCCGAACGGCAGTGGTGTCCCCATCAACTCATCCTTCCACACGCACGAACTGACGCAGTGTTGCCTGCCACGTCTCGCACCACAGCACGCCCTGCACGACCCCGAGCGCCTGCGACCTGCAGGAGTCGTCCGCGGTCTGCGGCAGCGCCTCCTCGATCCCGGGCAGCAGATCCCGCGCGAATTCGGACCCCGGGGCGAAGGCGAGGTATCTGCTCTTGCGGGTGGCCGGTTCCACGGTGAACACCTGCGTGTGGCGGTGCCGTGTGGCCGCGTCCGTCGACTCCAGCAGTTTCCGCGCGTGGTCGACGGTCACCTCCCGCAGTGCGCATGCGTCCGTCCCGTCGCCGTTGCCGTCGCCGTCATGTTCATGGGCGAGGCAGCGGGCGCGCAGGGTGTCCGCCAGCAGCGCGGCCGGTTCGACGGCCAGTGCCTCCCGTACGTACGCGTCGAAGTGCTTCGCCGCCCCGGCGACGACGAAGGGCTCGACATGGAGCAGCAGGTCCTGGAGGGCGAACAGGGTGTCGGCGCCGCCCTCGCGCACGCGCCGTGCACGTTCGTCGAGGATGCCGGTCATCAGTTCCCGCAGCGGTTCCAGCGCGGCCACCCGCTTCGTCACCTTCGGAAACGGCGTCAGGCAGTGCCGTGTGACGCTGTAGCCGAGGCTCCCCCGCACGCCGCCGGTCAGTTCGGTGCGGATCGGGTCCCGGAACGCGGGGTCGGCCAGTACGGACTCGACACCGTCGGTCCCCCGGCGCTGTATCCACTGCAGGGCGAAGACCCGCTGATCGCCCGCCGGGTCGCCGAGTGGCATGCCCACCCGCTTCATCAGGGCGAGCAGGTCGAGATCGACGCCCACGCCCCAGAAGTCACCCCCCAGCGATCGGCTCTGCAGCCCGAGCAGGGGCTCACGGGTCTCCCCCGCCTCGCGCATCCGTGCCGCGATCGACGCCATCACCGGCTCCAGGCCGGCGACGGGCTGGCGAAGCCCCGCGTACCGCCGGAGGAAGAGGGTCAGCCAGGCGTTCGCGGCGTTCGCCGACTCGGTGGAGACGGGCTCCGTCCCTCCGGTGAGCCGCTCCAGCAGGCCGAGGCGTGCCATCAGGGCGAACCATGCCTCGGCGGCCGCGGTCTTCGCGACGGCCGAGGAGCCCCGGGGCTCCGGAAGGTGGGTCCTCAGGTGTACGGCCGTGTCGGGGTGCTCCGCCAGGTCCCGCTCCAGAGGCGCCGCCCACGCTTCCCACACGGACGCGACCGCCGTCTCCAGTGCGCCGCCGCGCAGCAGGAGGTGGAAGATCTCGGTGTTGGTGTCGTCGGCGGCCAACGGGCCGCCGTTTCCCTCCGCCAGCTCGACCGCGAAGGACGCGGGGATGTCCCGCTGCCGGTGGTACGTGACCCCGTCCCGGACGAAGGACCTGGGGATCGCGCTCTCCCTGCGGCACGATTCGAGGACGAGCCGGCGGTAGCTCTCGTACGCCTCGCCCGCCGACGAGCGGGCGGCCAGGTCGTCCCGATACTGCCTGAGCTGCTTCTGGTCGACGACGCCGAGCGCGCGGAATTCCGAGACGAGCTCCCGCAGGGCATCCTCGTCGATGCCGCCCAGCCGCTTCTGCGCGGCTCGTGCCTCGGTGTAGAGCGGCTTGGCCATCGCCACGCTGCCCGCCGCGGCCACGATCCGTGCGCCTTCGTCCAGGGCGAAGGGGAGGAGCTCGGGGTGAGGTGCGGTCAGCTTCTTCAGGCTCGTCTGGAGCTGGGTCGCGGCCCGGCCCGGCTTCGTTTCGGCCGTCTTGGCGCACGTGCGCAACGGGGCGAGCAGCCCCATCGCCTGCCGTGCCAGTTCCGGGTGCACCCGGCAGACCCGGGACAGGAAGTCCAGGGGCGGCACCGGCGTCCTGCCGACCGGAGCGGCCTCGCCCGCGTCCGGCTCCAGGCCCAGCGCCCGCGCCACCGCGTCCTGCGCCTCGACGACGCGCGCCACGACCAGCCGTACGAAAGGCCCGTCGCCTTCCAGCAACGGCGATCCGTAGCGGCGCGCGGTCAGCAGCTCCTCGTCCGGACCTGCAGGCTCGCCCGCCAGCACCGCGCCCGCGCGGAGGAGCTGACGTGCGTCGGCAGGCTGCCGCGGCGTGGACGATCCGGCCTCCGGCGCGCCCGCCGCGGCGTACTCCGCGCACGCGACGAGGAAGGACTGGTACCCGGAGGCCCCGTCGGCCGGCATGGTCCCGGAGAAGCGCCCCGAATCGGCCTCCCGCTCGTCGTAGAGGGCCACCATCGCTCTGATCCCCTCGGACCAGGCGGTCCTGGGCACCACGTCGTAGGTCCCTGCCCCCTGCCGCCCCCGGACGTCGGTGAACCAGAAGTCGTGCAGGCTCACCGGCGCCACGGGGCCCTGGTACCGCAGGTCGGCCACCACGCCGTACGCACGCCCCTGGTGCCCGAAGGTGAATCCGGCACGCTCCCCGCCGATGCGTCCGCCGAACCGCGCCGCCATGCCCTCGAAGCGGGCACCGGACTCGTACGAAGCACCGTAGAAGACCGTGATCCCCTCCCGTGCGCTCCGCGCGCCCGGGGCCGGCGCGGGCGAGCAGTCCGGCCGTACGTACACCTCGCGGTGCAGCTGCTCGATCCCCTGCTCCCCGCCCAGCGGATCCAGCAGCTTCCGCCAGCGCTCGAGCAGTCCGGTGCCGCGCGGGTCGAGGAGCACCGGATGCGGAATCACGACCACGGCGTCGTCCAGCTCGCGTTCCCCGTCGAGCCCCGTCACCACCAGCGCACCGCCGGCCGGGCCCTGCGTGATGCCCGTGAGCACCCCGGCACGCCGCACGTCCGGCCCGCCCGCCGGCCCCTCGTACGGCGCGATCACCGCGTACCGCAGCGCGCGCTGCCAGTACGGGTCGGGCCACACCTGCCGCATCAACACGGCGGGCACCGGCAGCGATTGCGTCATCCATCGCTCGACGCTGGTGTGCGCCTGGGCGGCATGGTCGCCGATCCATTCCGCCAGCGCGGTCAACTCCCGCACCAACGGCTCCGCCTTGAGCGCAGCCGGCACCTTCTTCAGCTCCCGCCCGGCCGCGGTACGGCAGCGGAGCACGGGCTTCGGCTCGGCCCAGGGATCGAGTGTCAGCTCATACTCCCCGGCAGCCCTCCATGCAGTGGTCGAACTCATCGTGTGTACCCCCGTGGTGCATCGGCGCCCGCCACTTCCCCGAGCAGTCGATCACAACCTACTCGCACCCACTGACAGTGCTCCCCGGGCCGCGGATGCCACCGGGGGGGGCTGGCACACTTGCCCGATGACGATCATGAACGGGCACGACGGATGCGTCGACCCGCAGGAGTTGCTGCGAAGGACGGACTGGAACGCGGTCGAACACTGCTGCCCGAACGTCGCACCGGCGACGCCGCAGATCCTTCAAGGGCTCCTGGACGAAGACCCGCGGGTTCAGGGCGCCGCCCTCCGGGACCTGAACCAAGCCGTTACGCACCAGAACACCTTCTACAGCGCCACCGCTCCCGCTGCGTGCTTCGTCGCAGCGGTCCTGACGGATCCCCGAACACTGGCGACGGTCTCCGACCGCACCCCGTACGAGGATGCCCACTACGGCGCGCGGCCTCCGTTTCTCCTGCGTGTGGGCCTTCTGAACTGGCTTGGTGAAACCGCCGAGGACGCCAACCACCCGGAGGAATGGCCGCCCGGTGAACAGGCCGACATCGACGCGTTCCGCGCGGTCCGCTCCACGCTCTACGACGCGACACACCCGCTGCTGGCGGACAGCTCGGAGGAGGTCCGCGAAGCCGCCCTGGCCGCGATCCTCCCCCTGCTGACCGCACCCGATCTGGCCCACCACATCCCCGCCCTGCTTGACGGAGTGCGTGCGCTGGCCGTCGGCGGCGGTCCGCACCGATGGCGTGCCGTCGACGCGCTTGCCTCCTGGGGCGACGGCACTGTCGGTGTGCGCGGTTAGGGTGCGCGCCATGGACATACGCATGCCGGCCGAAGCGCTCTCCGGTTCCTGGGCCGATACCCGATCCGCCCGGGATGCTCTCGTGGCGGAGGGGGCGGCGGTCGTCGGGGCCGTGTTGGAGGTGCTCTGCGATGAGCGGTCCCCCGTTGACTGGACCGTCTCGGCGGACGTGCTGCGCAGGATCGGCGCGCCCGCTCTCCTTCCCCTGGCAGACGCGTCCGCGGCCGCGGAATCGCCCGAGGTGGCGAGAAGAACGGCATGGACGCTCGGACGGCTGGAAGTGGAGGACCAGGGGGTCTACGAACAACTGCTGAGCCATGCGCACCCCCGGGTTCGCGGTAACGCCCTCTACGCCTTCCAAAGCCGGGGCGCCGAGGCCGCGCGGTTCGCCGACCGGCTGATTCCGCTGTTGGGAGACCCGGAACCCGAGGTCCGTCAGCGGGCTGTCCGGGCGTTCTCCGCGATCGGCGCTGGAGCCGTTCCCGGGCTCCGGCGCGTGCGGCAGGAGCCCGCCACCGGGACCGGGATTCGCTCGGGCGCTCTGGAGGCCCTCGCTGACATCGGGGGTCCGGCCGCGCTCGGTGGCGCGGACCTGGAGGCGTGGCGCCGGCTGGCCCGGATCAAACGGCTGGGCGAGGCCCCCCACGGCATGCATCTGTGCGGGTCCTGGTACGCGGTCCCGACCGACGACCAGGACGCGGTGCTCAACGCGTTCGACTTGGGCGAGCCCGAGCCGGTGACGCTCCGCGCGGGGGAGGCGGCCTGGAACCAGGACCGTCACGGCTGGGACCGGAGTCTTCCGCACGGGGCCTGTGCACGGGTCTTCGTCAGCCCGGTACTGGACGGCTGGACACTGGTCTTCGGTGACACCTCCCAGGACACCCACCGCATCGACGCCGCGGAGGACGCCGAAGAGGTCCTGGCGGACGTCGTGCGCACACGGTGCATCGACCTCAGCCGCAGGTTCGGAGCCGCGCATTGGTACGGGATGAGCTGCGGTGACGGCTGGACCGCCTGGTGCATCGCGGAAGTCGGCGAGGTGGTGCGCCACTACGACGCCTTCGACGCCGAGGAGAAGGGTGACGAGGGGCCGTCGCACCCGTGCGAGTCCGGCTACCTGCTGCCCCACGAGGACGGTTTCCCCGAGGACGCCTTCGACGGCGTGGATCCGTCGGATTCCGCTGCTTTCGCGGCGCACTGTCACGCCCTGAAGGTGGAGCTCGAGATCCCCGACACCTGCTACGCCAACGACATCGCGGCGCGGCTGTCGGTCGATCCCGGTGCGCTGGGGGCGGACACCGGGATCTCGGGGCACGGGGTCCTCGCGCTCACCGCGTGCGGCCGGGAACACGGTCACCCTGCCGGGGCGCTGCCCGTGTGATGTTCCCGCCGGCGCCGCCCACCGCCGACCGCTGACCCTCCGCTCAACCCGAGATGCCGAGTGGCGGGTCGGTGACTAGTATCATCCGTAGGTAACTGTGGCAACTGCGGGAAACACACCCTTTGCCTGCAGTGTGCGCCAGCGCGCGCGGCGTGCGAATTTGCGCACCAGCCCAGATAGTCCGTGGCCCGACGAGGCCGCGTTGACGGGGAATATGCACTCATCACATCACATGTGTATGACCACAGCTACAGCGCGTGCGTCTCTTGTGCGAGGAGGAAGAGAAATCTTCGTGCCACAGCAACGAGAAGGGTTCTGAACCATGCAAGCACTGAGAGTGAAGCGGCTCTTCGCGGTGTCCGCCATCGGCGTTCTGATGGCCGGCGGCGCCGCCCTCGGAGCCGCCGGAACGGCCTCGGCGGCAACCCCGACCCATTCCGCCACGTACGTGACCGGCGGCGGCTGGGACCACGACCGGGGCCACCACGGCTGGTACGACGACGACGATGACGACTACCGAGGCGGAGGGTACGGCCACGACTGCTGACGAACGAAGGAACGCTGTGCGGCTCCAACGAGGGCTGCACAGCGTCACGTTCACATGCGGCCGCGACCCGAAGCTTCCGGACAACGGCAAGAACCCCACCGGCTCCGGCGCCCCGTCGGACGAGGTCGGCTCCCTGACCGTCGGCCCCGACCCCCGGGTCACCTACTGGAACACCGATCTCCGCGCGGTCGAGGACTTCCTGTTCAGGTCGTGCAACCGCTAGGCCGTTCCTGCGGATCGCCGTGCGGAGCCTCCGCGCCTTCCGCTTCTCGGGGGCGCCAGGTGAGGGTGACCGAGATCGCGGCCTTCGCCTCGCCGTCCGCCAGCAGGGCGACGGCCTTGCCCGGCTTCACCACCAGCTCGATCCCGAAGGTGGCGCTGACCTCGTCGGGGCGGGCGGCGCGCGCGGATTCGAGTACGGCGGCCCCGATGCCGCTGACCAGTTCGTTCAACTGGTCCACGCGGGCGGTGAGATGGTCGAGCGCTCCCACGTCCTCGTAGGCGAACTCCTCCGGTCCGCGGGGCAGGTCCTCGGGGTGCATCACGCTCACGCGGGCCAGTACGGTCTCCCCGCCCGGCAGTTCGATCTGCTGGATCCGACGTTCCATCGAACTCTCCCCCGCCACGGCCACCAGCCATCATCGGAGCGTTGTCTACCTCGCCGAAGCCATTGTGCCCGTCGGGATGGGTGGTGCACACCGGGGCCGGTCCCGCGACGACCTCACCGCGACGAAGGCCCGGCTGCGCGGGCACAGCACTTCCTGCGCCGCGGACCGCGAGCCGAGCGGCTGGTCGCCGCGGGGATGCGGTTCCGCGGTGCGCACCAGTGACACCCTCGTACGCGGGGGCCCGGCTCCGGTCCGATCTCACGGGGCTCGGGCCCACGGCTGCGCGTCTGCGGAGTGGCCGTCGGCTACTGCGTCTCGCCCCCGGCGAAACCGTCGGGCACCAGCCGGATATCGTCGTACCGGACGTCCCGGCCCACCCTCGCCGCGGGCCGCCCCTGCCCCGGCGACAACCCGCCCCGGCGCCCTTCCGCCCTGCCCCGGCCTGTCGGCCACCTATCCCGGACGTTCCCTGCATGAGCACCAACACGGCCCTGCGCCCCGAGCCCACGCCCGCCCCCGCCCCCGCCCTGCTCCCCGGGGCGAAGGGAGCGATGCGGGCCCCGGCCAGGCCGACCCCGGCGGCGGCGCTGCACAGCATCTGCGCGGCGACCGCCGTCCTGCTGGGCCTCGTCGCGATCGGCGCGATGATCCACGAACCGGTGCTGATACCCCCGCTGGCCGCCAGCGCCGCGCTGGTCCACAGTGCCCCGGCCCTGCCGCTCGCCCAGCCGCGCGGTGTGGTCATCGGCCACCTGGTCGGCTGCGCCGTGGGCTATGCCGTTCTCGCGGTGGCGGGCAGCAGCGCCTGGGCGGCGGCCCTGGCGGCCGGCCTCACGCTCGCCCTGAACATGGCCGCCCGCACCCCGCACTCGCCGGCCGTGGCCACCGCCGTGATCATCTTGCTCCAGACGCCCGCCCCCGGCCGGTTCGTCCCGCTGCTGTTCGGTTCGGCGGCCCTGCTGGTCCTGACCGGATACGCCGCTTCCCGTGTTCGCCGCAACGCGCCGAGGTACCCCGCCTACTGGTGGTGACCTGCCGGAGCGGGGCATGCCGTGAGTACTCCGAGGGGGTGGCGGGCGTCTGGCCGCTTTGTGGGGCCTGCTGGCCGGCGTCAACACCCCCCGCACCGCGATCGTGATCGCATCGCCTGACCCCTCGCAACGCGCCGTCCCGGCGTCCGGGGGCAGGCTGCGGCCGCTACGAGCCGGTGAAGAAGGCGGTCAGCACCGGTGCGAGGGCGCGGGGGTCGACGTTGTGGTTCTGGCCGGGCAGGGCATGGAGGGTGTAGTTGTCCCCGTGTGAGGCGAGTTCCTTCGCCCCGTTGGCCATGTACGTCTCTCCCGCACTGCCGCAGCCGACGAGGACCGGCACGTTCACGGACCGCCACCGGTCGGCGGGCAGCGGCCGGCCGGACATGGTGCCGGCCATCACCTGACCGTCATAGGGCAGGGTGGGGGCGGCGGCCTCCCACGCGGCCCAGACAGGGGTGTGCCGCATCCCGGCGACGGCTTCGTCCGGCATGGCCAGGCCGACGGTCAGGAAGTAGGTGAGGGCCTCGGCCGCGTTCCCCCGCACGACGGCCGCCTGCACGCGATCGACGTAGTCGGCCGGCAGCGGCGGGCGGGTCCCGTCGACGACGAACGGCGGCTCGTACAGGGCCAGGGCCGAGACGGCGCTGCCCCTGGCCACGGCTTCCAGGGCCAGGACGGCTCCGGAGGACATCCCCAAGAGCAGCACCGGCCCGCCCACCCGCTCGATCACCGCGTCCAGGTCGTCGATCTCGCGCTGCACGTCGTAGAGGGGGTGGTCACCGCCCGCTGTCACCGCGGCCCCGGCGGTCGTAGTTGGTGACACTGAAGTCACGCGCCAGCAGCGCGGCGAGCGGTGCGTGCCGTGCGCGGGGCATCAAAGTGCCGCCGACGAGGACGAGCGCCGGGCCCGCGTCGCCGTACCGCTCACAGGCGATCACCGTGCCGTCGGACGAGACCACCTCGAACATGTCGAATCCCCTGCTCTCCCAGCCGTTCGGGCCGCGCCGAACCGACCGGCAGCCGCGCCCGGGCGGTCAACGGCCCGGATCGGTACGGTACGTTGGGCATGCCTCGCGGTGATCTGTACGGACGGACAAGATCACCCCGGGGCCATCTGGTCGAACCGACACACCGCCTCCCGGGCCGGCCCGGACAGTCCACTCAGCCGGGGCCGGCCCCGGACCGCCTTACTCCAGGAGTCACCGTGGCGCGCTCGCTCGACGGCCTCGTCTTCGTCCCCGTGGCCGACCAGTCACCCGGCCAGGTCGGCCGGCAGACCCGGTTCGAGTACCACGAGCAGGACGGCCGGGTCTGGGCCGAGTACGGCGGAGGGGACGTGGTCAGGGGTTACCTCGTCGGCACCCGGGCGGAAGACTCCGTCGACTTCCGCTACGTTCAGCTCCGCCTCGACGGCACGACCGCTTCCGGGCAATGCACCTCGGTCGTCACGGAACTCCCCGACGGCCGCCTCCGCCTGGAGGAGACGTGGACGTGGGAGTCCCAGGAGGGTCGCGGCACCAGCACGGTCGAGCAGCCGCTCGGCTGAGGTCCTGCTGCGGGCGCCGAAGGGCGCGGCCCCGTCGGGAGCCGCGCCCTTCGTGTGTGCCCGGTCCGTTCGTGGTCGGCCGCCAGGGCCACACCGCGAGCTCGAGGGTGGAGCTGCCCGTGGGGCTCGGCACGGTGGGCCTCTGCCGGTCCGCGCACCGCTCGGAAGCGTCCTGGCCCTCGACGGAGCCCTCCTCCTGGGAGCCGCCCTCGTCCTCGTTCCGGTCGTCGCCCTGGTTGGCAGCAGTACGGCTCGCTCCGCCAGCGAGGCGCGCCACGGCGCCGGAGGTCACCGAGTCGGCAGCTCCGGGCGCCGCTCCCCCCACGGCCTGGCCGTCTCCAGCTGCGCCGCCACCCTGAGCACGGTCACCTCGTCGTCGCGACGGCCCACCAGTTGCACGGCGAGCGGCAGGCCGTCCGAGCCGTGGCCCGCCGGGACGGAGGCGGCCGGGTGCCCGGTGACGTTCCACAGCGCGGTGTAGGCGACCATCGGGCGCGAGCGGGCCAGCGCCGTCAGCAGTCCGGCGCCGTCCAGTGCGCCCACCGGGCGCGGGCGCTCGGCGATGACCGGGGTCAGCAGCAGGTCCATCGTGGTGAACATCCGGTCGACGCGTAGGGCCAGCCGCTCCCCCGCCCGGATCCCGCGCTCCACGGCGGACTCGGGGACCATCCGGGCCAGCGCGAGGGTGCTGCGGGTGCGCCGCTCCAGCAGGTCGGGCCGCTCGACCACGGCGGCTTCCGCCCGTACTCCGCCGCAGAACTGCGCGGCGAACGGGGCCGTCGCGTCCGGGTAGCGGGGGTTGACCTCCCGTACGTCGTGCCCCAGCTCGCGCAGCGCCCGTACGGTCTCCAGAAGGGCCTCGACGTGTTCCGGATGCGGGCGCACGCCGGGCACTGCGGGCTTGGCCGAGTAGCCGATGCGGAGCCGGCCGGGCGGGGTCTCCAGGGCCCCGACCCAGCTGGTGGTCGCCGGGCGGGCGGCCCAGCGGTCGGTCGGGGTGGTGCCGGCGAGGACGTCGTAGAGAAGGGCGGAATCGCGCACGGTGCGGGTCAGCGGCCCCACGGTGCCGAGGGCGTACCAGAGGTGGGGATTCGGGGCGGTGGAGACCCGGCCGCGCTGGGGCTTGAGCCCGAAGAGCCCGCAGCAGGCCGCGGGGATGCGGATGGAGCCGCCGCCGTCGCCGCCGAGCGCCGCCCCGACCAGCCCGGCCGCGACGGCGGCGGCGCTGCCGCCGCTGGAGCCGCCGGGGGTGCGGGAGGTGTCCCAGGGATTGTGGGTGTGCCCGTGGGCCACGGATTCGGTGAAGGGCCACTGGCCGAACTCCGGCATCGTCGTCTTGCCGATCACGACGGCTCCGGCGGCGCGCAGGCGGCGTACGGCCTCGGAGTCGCCGGCCACGGGAGTGTGGTTGGCGACGCCGCCGAAGGTGGTGACCTGCCCGGCGACGTCCAGCTCGTCCTTGACCGCGATCGGCACGCCGTGAAGGGGTCCGTCCGCCCCCTCAGCGTCCCGGGCGTCGGCCTCGGCGAGGGCCTGCTCGGCGAGGACGATGCGGAAGGCTCCGAGGGCGGGATCGTGCCGGGCGATGCGGCGCAGTGCGGCCTCGACGAGGGCGCGGGAGGTGGTCTTGCCGGTGCGCACCAGCTCGGCCTGCCGCTCGACCGACTGGAACATCAACTCCGCATCGTCCCGGTCCTGTTCGCCGCCCTGCGCCCCGCCCTGCTCCCCGCCCCGTGCGCCGTCCCTGTCCATGCCCACCCCTTCTGCTTTACCTGTCGGTAACTCCGAGCAAGGCTGGCGCGCCGCCGCGTGCACGTCAAGCAGCTGATATCGGCCCGGCATGCGCCGACCTGCCCTGTCACACGCCTGTGACAGTCGGCGGACACCCCCATGAAGTCGCGCGGCCAATCTCTTTATCAGGGACAAACACCGACATTCCGGAAAGAGTCCCCTGCTTCCGAGGACGCGAGCAGAGATGACCGAGACGAAACGTCGGAGGAAATCCCATGAGCCTCACCCTCACCGCCCCCACCACCGAAGCCGCCGTCCTCGCCCCCCGCGAACAGGAAGCCCTCCGCCACATCGCCGCCGGACGCACCTACCTCCAGACCGCCCGCCACATGGGCCTCTCCAAGCACACCGTCGACGCCTACCTCCGCCGCATCCGCGCCAAGCTCAACATCAACAGCACCGCCGAAATGACCCGCATGGCCATCACCCTCGGCCTCTGACACCGGCCAACGAGGCACTGGGGAACGCGCTCGGCCGAACTGCGGCCCGGTCCGCGACCAGGCGGATCGCCGCGATCGTGAGATCGGGGTCGTGGAGCTGGACGTAGTGATCGCTGCCGGTGGCCAGCAGGTGGGGGGTCTGCGGCCGCAGGCCCACCAGCGCCTGCTGGGCCTCGGGCCAGGCCGTCTCCAGCTTCGCCAGCAGGTCCTTGGACATGGTGGGCGGCGCGGCGAAGGGTTCGGTCTTGCTGAGCACCGCGACCGGAACCGGCGGGAGCGGGCCACCACGGTCGATGGCGGTGACGCCGCCCTCGATGTCGACCTGCTCGAAGTCCGGGTCTGCGTCGAAGGGCGTGCCCGGATGCCGTAGCGCTTCGACGTACGCCGCCCAGTCCGCCCCCATCGCCGGCTTCAGCCCGGGCCCCAGCGCGTCGACCAGGACCAGCCCGCGCGTCCGTTCCGGGTGCTCCTGCGCGTACCGCAGGGCGAGCATCCCACCGAAGGAGTGCCCCACCAGCAGGTACGGGCCCGACACGTGCCCGGCGGTCAGCACCCGGTCCAGGTCCTGGACCATGGCGGGCAGTTCCCGGGTGCCCTGTACGGGCGTGCTGCGGGTGGTGAGCGTCGGTGGCTGCGTATAGCGAATGGTGCCCGGGCGGTCGTAGGTGCAGACGCGGGTGAACGCGGCCACGCCCGGCAGCACCGCCGGGGCCTTCGGCACGGGCGGGGTGGTGTCGGTCAGCGACCACGGGTCGGAGGCCTCGTGCAGCCCGGACAGCAGCACCACGGTGGGACTCCCGGAGCCCGCGCAGTGCAGGTACAGGCTCCGCCCGCCGCCGACGTCCACGCGCTGCTCGGTGTCCCCGCCGCCCGGCCCCGGCGCGCCCGCCACGAGCAGGAGGACGGCAGCCGCCGCAGCCACCACGCCGCCCGGCACACGCCCTCGCATAGCCCCAGCCTCCCCCGCCCCCCACCACCCCGCCAGCCAGACCCGGCCCCGGCACGGCGCCCCGACGCGCTCGCCCCCGGGGCGTCGGCCCGCTCCGGCTCGGCCGCCCCGGCGTCGTCCGGCGGCTTCGTACGACGTGGGACCACCGTGCTCGCGCGTCCCGCCGACGCACCGCATGCCGTTGGGTGAGCCGCGTCTCACCTGGCTGCCGCCGCTTGTCTCTGCAACAAGTTGCATAGCAAGATCGCGGTATGGCGCTCGAACACGCGATCCTCGTCTCCCTGCTGGAGAAGCCGGGCTCCGGCTATGAGCTGGCCCGCCGGTTCGACCGGTCCATCGGCTACTTCTGGACCGCCACGCACCAGCAGATCTACCGCGTCCTCAAGCGCATGGAGAGCGACGGCATGCTCACCGTCCGCACCGTCCCACAGCAGGGCCGCCCGGACAAGAACGAGTACTCCGCCGCCGGCCCCGGCCGCACCGCCCTCGCCCAGTGGCTGCACGAGCCGATCGAACCCGAGAGCCTGCGACACGACCTCGCCGTGAAGATCCGCGGCGCGGCCTTCGACGACCCGGCCTCGCTGATCCGCGAGGTCGAGCGGCACCAGCAGGCGCACCGGGACCGGCTCGCGCGCTATCTCGCCGGGGAACTGCGCGACTTCACCGGGCCCGACGCCCCCACCCCGCTGGACGCCGGCCAGGAACTCCAGCACGTCGTTCTGCGCGGCGGAATCGCGCAGGAGCGGATGACCATCGCCTGGCTCGACGACGTCCTGGCCACCCTCCACCGGCTCGGCCGACCCGCGCCGACCGGGCAGACCGGGCAGACCGGGCAGACCGGGCAGACCGGGCAGACCGAGCCGATCCGGCATGCCGCGCCCGCCGCGCCGCCCACGACCGCCTGAACCACACCCGGCCCCATCTCCTCCCCCCTCCCAGCTCCTCCCTCCGCGCGTCCGCGCGACCTTCGACTCCCACTCCTCGGAAGGTGAATCGCCATGTCCGACCCCCTGCTGTTCCACCCGCACACCTACGACCCCGCGCACTTCGACCCGGAGACCCGCAGGCTCCTGCGCGCCACCGTCGACTGGTTCGAGGCCCGCGGCAAGCGCCGGCTCATCGAGGACTACCGCTCCCGTGCCTGGCTGGCCGACTTCCTCGCCTTCTCCGCCAAGGAAGGGCTGTTCGCGACCTTCCTGACCCCGGCCCCCGCCGCCGGCCAGGACGAGCCGGACAAGCGCTGGGACACCGCACGGATCGCGGCCCTCAACGAGATCTTCGGCTTCTACGGCCTCGACTACTGGTACGCGTGGCAGGTCACCATCCTCGGCCTCGGCCCGGTCTGGCAGAGCGACAACGCCGCCGCCCGTGACCGCGCCGCGCAACTCCTCTCGGAAGGGGAGGTGTTCGCCTTCGGCCTGTCCGAGAAGACCCACGGCGCCGACATCTACTCCACCGACATGCTGCTGGAGCCCGACGGCGACGGCGGCTTCCGCGCCAGCGGGTCCAAGTACTACATCGGCAACGGCAACGCCGCCGGCCTGGTCTCCGTCTTCGGTCGCCGCACCGACGTCGAGGGCCCCGACGGCTACGTCTTCTTCGCCGCCGACAGCCGCCACCCGGCCTACGAGCTCGTGAAGAACGTCGTCGACTCCTCGAAGTACGTCAGCGAGTTCCGCCTCGTCGACTACCCGGTGGCCGCCGCCGACGTGCTGCACACCGGCCGCGCCGCCTTCGACGCGGCCCTGAACACCGTCAACGTCGGCAAGTTCAATCTCTGCACCGCCTCCATCGGCATCTGCGAGCACGCGATGTACGAGGCCGTGACGCACGCGCACAACCGGATCCTCTACGGCCGCCCCGTCACCGCCTTCCCGCACGTGCGCCGCGAGCTGGCCGACGCCTACGTCCGTCTCGTCGGGATGAAGCTGTTCAGCGACCGCGCCGTCGACTACTTCCGCTCCGCCGGACCCGACGACCGCCGCTACCTGCTCTTCAACCCGATGACCAAGATGAAGGTCACCACGGAGGGCGAGAAGGTCATCGACCTGATGTGGGACGTCATCGCCGCCAAGGGCTTCGAGAAGGACAACTACTTCGCCCAGGCGGCCGTCGAGATCCGCGGACTGCCGAAGCTCGAGGGCACCGTCCACGTCAACCTCGCGCTGATCCTCAAGTTCATGCGCAACCACCTGCTGGACCCGGCCGAGTACGCACCCGTGCCGACCCGTCTGGACGCCGCCGACGACGACTTCCTGTTCCGGCAGGGACCGGCCCGCGGCCTGGGCTCCGTACGCTTCCACGACTGGCGCCCCGCCTACGACGGCTACGCCGGCGTGCCGAACGTCGCGCGCTTCCGCGAGCAGGCCGACGCCCTGTGCGAGTTCGCCGCCACCATCGCCCCCGACGAGGAGCAGGGCCGCGACCTCGACTTCCTCCTCTCCGTGGGTCAGCTGTTCGCGCTGGTCGTCCACGGACAGCTCATCCTGGAGCAGGCCCGCCTGACGGACCTGGACGAGTCCGTACTCGACGAGCTGTTCTCCGTCCTCGTACGCGACTTCTCCCAGCACGCCATCGAGCTCCACGGCAAGGACTCCACCACGGTGGAGCAGCAGAACTGGGCGCTCGCCTCCATCCGGCGCCCGGTCATCGACGAGGCACGCTCGGCACGCGTCTGGGCCCGGGTCGAGGCCCTCTCCGGCGCCTACGAAATGACGCCGTAGCGGAGCAGCCCCCTCGGCGGACCGCCGAGGGGGAACCCCGCCCGGACGGCACCGGGCGGGGCGGAGCGGGACCCGCCCCGTCCGGGAGACCCGGCGCTACCTGCGGGTATGCGCCGGTCCGGCGTGCATCGGGATGCCCTGTCACACGCCTGTGACAGTCGGCGGACACCCCCATGAAGTCGCGCGGCCAATCTCTTTATCAGGGACAAACACCGACATTCCGGAAAGAGTCCCCTGCTTCCGAGGACGCGAGCAGAGATGACCGAGACGAAACGTCGGAGGAAATCCCATGAGCCTCACCCTCACCGCCCCCACCACCGAAGCCGCCGTCCTCGCCCCCCGCGAACAGGAAGCCCTCCGCCACATCGCCGCCGGACGCACCTACCTCCAGACCGCCCGCCACATGGGCCTCTCCAAGCACACCGTCGACGCCTACCTCCGCCGCATCCGCGCCAAGCTCAACATCAACAGCACCGCCGAAATGACCCGCATGGCCATCACCCTCGGCCTCTGACACCGGCCAACGAGGCACTGATGTCAGTGGGCTCTGAGAACCTGTAGCCATGGCTGACCGTACTGAGTTGATTACCGCCTACTGGGATGCCGCTGCAGCGACCTTCGACGAGGCGCCCGACCACGGGCTGAGGGCTGACGACACGCGCGCCGCGTGGGCCCGGCTCCTGCGGTCGGTGATGCCGGATCGTCCGGTCGACGCTCTCGACATCGGGTGCGGCACCGGATCGGTGTCCCTCCTGCTGGCCGAGGCCGGGCACCGGCCCACCGGCGTCGACCTGGCACCGCGCATGATCGAGCAGGCGCGCACGAAGTTCGAGAGCGCCGGCTTTGCGGGCCGTTTCCTGGTCGGCGACGCCATGGCTCCCCCGACCGGGGAACAGCGCTTCGACGTCGTGCTGTCGCGGCACCTGGTGTGGACGCTGCCCGACCCTGAGGCCGCCCTGCGCGAGTGGGTGACACGCTTGCGGCCGGGAGGCCGGCTGGTGCTGGTCGAGGGGCGCTGGCGTGAGTCGGGTCAGCCGGAAGTCCCGTATGTGGCCGGCGCCGAATCGCTCCCGTGGAACGGCGGGCTCAGCGCCGAGGCCCTTGCTGCGGCTGTACGCCCGCTTGTGGCCCGCGCGCGCGTGGAACCGCTCAGCGGCAACCGGGACCTGTGGGGTGGCCCGGTGAACGATGAGCGGTACGTCTTGGTCGCCGACCTGTGACGCGAAGTCGGGCTTGGACAGATTTTAGCCGCCGGGGGTGAAGGTCACCGGCAGGGTCTGGGGGCCGCGCAGGCCGCCGGGGCGCCAGCGGATCTCGTCGGGCGCTACGGCGAGCTTGAGGCCGGGCAGCCGGCGCAGGGCGGTGCCGATGGCGATCTGTCCCTCCAGGCGAGCCAGCGGCGCGCCCAGGCAGTAGTGGATGCCGTGACCGAAGGCGAGGTGGGCGTTGTCCTGCCGGGTGATGTCCAGGTGGTCGGGGGCGGCGAAGCGTGCCGGGTCGCGGTCGGCGATGGCCGAGGCGATCAGTACGGTCGCGCCCCGCGGGATGGTCACGCCGGCGATCTCGACGTCTTCGCGCGCGAACCGGGCGATGCCGGGGCTGACCGGCCCGTCGTAGCGGAGGAACTCCTCGATCGCGCCCGGCAGCAGCTCGGGGTCGGAGCGCAGCCGGTCGAGCTGGTCGGGGTGGGCGAGCAGCATGGCGATGCCGCCGCCGATCAGGTTGACCGTAGTGATGTAGCCGGCGACCAGCAGCAGGAAGACCATGGCGATCAGCTCGTCCTCGGTCAGCCGCTGTTCCTGGTCCCGGGCGGTGATGAGGCCGCTGAGCAGGTCGTCGCCCGGGGCTGCCCGTTTCGCCCGGATGAGCTCGGTCAGGTAGGCGCGCATGTGCTGCCACGCCTCGTTCACCACGGCAGGGTCCGGCGGCTCCGCGCCCCGCATGATCATGCGGTCGGTCCAGCGCTGGAAGTCGTGTCGGTCGTCCACCGGCACGCCGAGCAGTTCGCTGATCACCGTGACGGGGAGCGGCAGCGCGAAGTCCGCCACGAGATCGGCGCGGCCGGACGGGACGGCCTCGTCCAGCAGCCGGTCGGCGATGGACTGGATCCGGGGCCGCATCCCCGCCACTCTGCGGGCCGTGAACGCCTTGGAGACCAGGCGGCGCAGGCGGGTGTGGTCGGGCGGGTCGCTGCGGAGCATGTTGCTCAGCATCGACTCGCGCTCCGTTTCGGGCAGCTGCTGCAGGAGCCGGGTGTCCGAGGCGTCGCGTACGTCGCTGCTGAGGCGGGGCTCGGAGAGGGCCGCGAGTCCGTCGTCGTAGCGGGTGACGAGCCAGGCTTCCAGACCTCCGGCGATGACGACCCGGCGTACGGGGCCGTCCTCGCGCAGTTGCCGGTAGAGCGGGAAGGGGTCCGCGACGAAGGCCGGATCGGCGTAGGGCAGAAGGACCGGCCGCTCGCTCATCATGCCTCCAGAAGTACGTCGCCTTCTCGTGGAGCGTGATGATATACATCCAAGTCTCCCTGAATGCCGGTTTCCGGCCATGCCAGTCGGTCGCCGTCCGCTACTTCAGGCCTATCTCCTCGCACGCGGCCTTGACCCTGTCGACGCAGATCTCCTCGACGGTGAAGACACCGTCGAGGACCACGGTGCTCCTGATGTTGTCCCTGGTCACGGAGGTGCCGGGAATGAGCACCGAGGGCACGCGCTTGGTGGTCGGGCTGCTGACCACCTGGTTGATGATTCCGTCGACCTTCTCGCCTTGGGCGAGCTTGACGGCGAGCTCCGCGGCGGCCTCGGCCTCGCGGGCGTACGGCTTGTAGACGGTCATGTACTGCTCGCCCGCCACGATGCGCTGCACACCGGCGAGTTCCGCGTCCTGGCCGGTGACCGGGGGCAGGGGGCTCACGCCTGCGGCCTTGAGGGCGGTGATGATGCCGCCGGCCATGCCGTCATTGGCCGAGTAGACACCGACGACCTTGTCCTTGCCGAGCGCCGAGAGCGCGGCCGCCATGTTGCTGTTGGCGTTCTCCGGCTTCCACTCGACGGTGTCGTACTCCTTGCCGACGTTGACCTTGCCCTCGAGGACGGATCTGGCGCCGGTTCTGAACTGTGCGGCGTTCGGGTCGGTGACCGCGCCGTTCATCATGACGATCTTCCCGCCCTTCGCCTTGTCACCCAGGGCCTCCAGCAGGGCCTTGCCCTGGACGCGGCCGACGTCTTCGTTGTCGAAGGAGGTGTACGCGTCGATCGGGCCTTCCGCCAGGCGGTCATAGGCAACGACCGCGATGCCCGCGCCCTTGGCCTTCGTCACCGCCGCGGCAATCGTCTTGGAGTCCACCGCGTCGATGATCAGGACGTCGACCTTGTTTCCGATCATCGTGTCGACCTGGGCGTTCTGCTTCGCCGCGTCACCCATCGCGTTGGCGTAGACCACTTTCCCCTTGCCGAGGGTAAGGAGGGCGACCTTCTTCTCGATGAGGGGCTTGTCGAACTTCTCGTAGCGCGCGGTCTCGTTCTCGGGGAGCAGGAGGCCGACCTTGACCGCACCATCACTCCCGTTGTCGCTCTCGTCCGCGCCGCCGCAAGCGGCGAGCGTGACGGTGAGCGCCGAAACAGCCAGTCCAACGGCGGCACGACCCAGATTCGCGTTCACGAAGTGAACCTCCCTGACGGGGCCGTGTCCGTACGGCCGAGGTGGGGGCAGTCAACTTGCCCCCACTACTGCCGTCAAGAAGTGAATTGTTAACGACCTGGCAACGTTGTCTTGACACCTCCGCAAATCGCCCATGACGGCCTTTTATCCCCTCCCAGCGCTCTGATTTCCTGACGTCACGTCAACTTGTGAAGAGACATAGCGGCAGGTCCCTGGGGTGTCGGTACGGACCGCCGACCGTGCCGTCCGGCACGGTGGACGCATGGCCGAGAACGACACCAACCGGACCAGCCGTCGTGCTGTTCTACGGGCCGCCGGAACGGCCGGGGCCGCCGCGCTCGCCGCGGCCTGCTCCGGGCCGGCCGGCACCCACGGCGCTGCGAGCCGGCCCTCGGCCTCGGCCCCCCGACCGGCCAAGGCCATCAGCACCCCCGCCCCGGCCTGCGTGCTCAGCACCGAGGCGGGCGCGGGCCCGTACTACGTGGACCTGGACCGGGTGCGGTCGGACATCACCGAAGGCCTGGGCGGAGTGCCGTTCCGGCTGGACCTGACGGTGGTCCGGGTGTCGGAGGGCTGCCGGCCGCTCGCGGCCGCCGCCGTGGACGTGTGGCATGCCGATGCCTCGGGGGCCTACTCCACCGGCAGGGCCACCTTCCTGCGCGGCACCCAGGTCACCGACGACGCCGGCCGATGCGCGTTCCGGACGATCGTGCCCGGCTGGTACGCGGGGCTGGCACCGCACATCCACTTCAAGGTGCACCCCGACACCCGGAGCGAGACGACCTCGCAGTTCTTCTTCCCCGAGGACCTCCTGCTGAAGGTGTACGCGCGCCAGCCCTACGCCCGCCGCCGAGCACCGGAGCACCCCAACCAGCGGGACAGCCGCTACAGGGCGGCCGGCGCCACCATGACGCTGGCCGCCTCGCCCGAGGGCGACGGCTACCGCGCCGCGTACACCGTGGGGATCGCCTGAGCCACGGCCCCTGCCCGCTGCCGGCTGCCGACTGCCGACTGCCCATCGCACGGCGGAACCGGTACGCGGGCCGGGTGCGCGCCCTTGCCGGTCAGGCGGGCGCGGTGCCGAACGGGTTGTCGATGACGTAGCGCCACAGACCGTCCGGGCCGCGCCGGGCGACGTCCGTGGCGGTTCCCGCCAGCCGGACGGCCGCGCCGTCGGGGCCGGTGCCCTCGATGTGCCAGTCGACGACGAGCAGCGCGAGGTCACCCGCGGTGTACGTGTGGCGGGTGCTGACGTCGATCGGCAGTCCCAGGGCGAGGAACTCCGCCGTGGCCGAGGCGAGCGCGGTGCCCGTCAGCGGGGTTCCGGGCCGGGGGACGAAGACGGCGTCCGGTTCGTAGACCTGGGCCACTGCCGCCGGGTCACCGGTGTTGAAGGCGGCGGCGAAGACGGCCGGATGTTGCCGGGGATCGGCGGTCAGGACGACAGTGGGCGCATGATCGCGTTCGAAGCTCATGCCCACAGCCAAGCCGGGGCCGGAATGGGTCACCAAACGGAAAGCCACGCCTGCCCATGGGACAGCGAGCTGGTTCCGGACGCCGGCGGCCGGACCCGGCGACCGGAGCCGGACTGCCCGGTGGAGCTGGCGCTCGCGGCGGTGTCCGGGCGCTGGACCACGCTCGTGCTGCGGGAACTGATGGGCGGGCAGCTGTCGTTCGGGGCGCTTTCGGCACGGCTGCCCGACATCAGCCCGAAGGTGCTCACCGAGCGGCTACGGACGCTGGAGGGACGGGGCCTCGTCGTCCGGGAGCGGCTGGCGGGGTTCCCCGTACGCACGCGCTACGGTCTGACGGCGGCGGGTGCGGCCTTGCGGCCCCTGCTGGTCGAGCTGTACCGGACCGGGGTGGAACTGGCGCAGGCAGGAGCCGCGGCGGAGACGGAGCAGAGCACCGGGAGGGTTCGCGGTCCAGTAGCCTGAACGCGTTCAACCGGAGCGATCCGGCCATGACGCCGCGAGGGATGCCCGCGGGATGCCATGAGGGGGACGCTGTGAGAGCCATCGCGGCGAGCGGCAGAAGCACCACGTCCGGCGGAGGGGGCGGCGTACGCGAGCGTGACACCCGTGACGGGGCTCGCCACTGGGTTCACCCGTGGCAGTTCGGGCTCGCCGTGTGTGCCCTGCTCGCCCCCGTGCCGCCGGCGTTCGTGTTCGGCACCTACATGGAGGGCATCGCCTACGCCGTGCTCTTCGCCGTCACGGCCGCGCTGGTGGCGTGGCCGCTGTTCCTGCGCCACCGCCGGGCGGCGTTCGTACGGACCTCGGCGATCGGCGGGCTCGTACTCATGCTGTGGTCGTACGTGGGGTCCCTGGGCGGGCTGGGCGTCTTCTTCCTCTCGGTGCCCCTGATGTGGCTGGCCGCCTTCGCGGATCCGCGCCGCAGGCCGGTACCCGCGGCCGTCATGACCGGGGCCGGCGCCCTCCTGATGGTGGCGATGGCGACCGTGCCCGGCTTCTGGTGGCGCGTCTGAGTCGTCCGGCGGACACGCAAGGGCGGACACAGCCACGTACTTCCGCTCGGTTCAGCGGTCCGCTCGGGCAGAGCCCGTCAGCACTCGCCGCCCCAGCGGTGGGACGAACCCCGGTCGGCGGGGTTGGCGTTCGGGTACCAGCCCTCGTCCCCGAAGTGCAGGCAGGCGATCTGGCCGGAGTAGTTGTAGCCGTCATAGGTGCGTACGTGGTCGCAACCGGCGCACACCGTACCGTTGTTGCGCCACGACTGGTCGTCGTCGATGTTCGCCCCGTTGGACAGGTAGTTGTCTGACCAGTTGGGGTCGTTGCCGGGCCACGAGGCGCTCGGGCCGTCGTAGTTGCTGAGCTGGGGTGGGCGGTTCAGCGGGCGTCGTCCACCAGCTGCCGGGCGCGTGGCGGGGCTGCCGCGGCGAGCCGGTCACGGGTGCGGATCTCGTCGCCGTGCGCCTGCTCGAGCCGCGCGAGGTACCGCTGTTCCACACGTGTGGCGGTGGTCACCAGATTTGAACCAGGCCGGGTAGTCCCCGTACAGCCTTCGGCGCGCTTCGGCCAGGCACCCGCTGTCGTTCGTGGCGATCCGGAACCCACTGGGCAGTGTCACCTTGATCCGCTGCCGCTCGGTGCCCGTCATCGCCAGGGAGTAGGCGGCCCTCTGTGACGCGTCCAGCCCTTGGAAGTAGACCCGGTTCGGGTCCTTTTCGGCGCGGCTCAGCAGCTCCCGGTCGAGGTCCGTACCGAATCCGTGCGTGCGGGCGAACTCCGTGTCGTCGATGCCGTACGGACGGTCCGGCTGGCGGGGCGGCTGTTCGGCGGGCGGGGCGACGGTGTACCGGAATCCCTTGCCCTTCATGCACGGACCGATGAGCAGCGACTCCGCGTGCTCCAGCGTTTCCCACTGCGCGGCGGTCGGCTCCCGCGGGGGCTCGCCGACAGGGGCGCTGCCGGCGGCCGTGCAGCCGAGGCCGCCGATGGCGGCCGCCGCTGTCGCCGCCGCAACAGCGGCGGCCGGCAGGAAGCTCGATCTCCTGCGCGCAGGCCGGTTTCCAGACATGTCGTCCCCCACCGCCGGCCGCCTCGCCACCTGGTGTGGCGCAGAACGAAGCCTGCCCGGCTGTCCGGTGACGTTCGATCCCAAGAAGTGGGGGTTTCGCCGGACGGCGCAACGCGGTAACAGACCCGCGTGCCCCGATCGAACGCAGGCTTACCCAGCGGCGCCGAGTGGCGCCGGGCCCACAGGCGGATCGAGAAGCTGTGCCGGTAACTGCCGGATCCGATGACCTTGTTCAGCCGTTTGAACGACATCGTTCCCGCGGTCGTGGAAGCCGACGGGGTGTGCGGGCTGACGCTGGATCCGACCACGCTCCTGCACACCGGCGGCTTCCACGAGAGGGGCGTACCGCACACCCATCTGCCCCGGCTCCTGGAGATCGAGTACGGCGAAGAGGACGTCAACCACTTTCCCGACCTGGTCAGGTCCGGCCGGCTCGCAGCCGGTCTGTGGCAGGCCACGCACCACAGCCCGCACCGCAGCACCCGATACCGCGACGTGTACCGCCCGACCGGAATGGGCGACGAGATGCGCGTGCTCCTGCGCAGCCGTCACACGGTGTGGGGTGCTCTGGTGCTGCACCGCGGCGCCGACCGGCCGCCGTTCACCGACGGCGAGACCGCGGCCTTGCCCTCGCTCGCGTCGGCCATCGCCCAAGGGCTGCGCCGCGCGTACGTCCGCCACGACGCCGCCGTCGCCAGTGCCTCCGCGCCCGCGGAGAACCTCGCCGCTCCGGGCCTGCTGACCTTCGAGCCCGACGGCGCGATCGCCTCGGTCACCCCTGCCGGTCACCTGTGGCTCGACCAGCTGGGCGCGGCCCCTGCCCAGGCGGGCCGGCTTCCGCAGCCGGTCCTGCACCTGTCCAGCCGGGCCCGTACGTCGGGCGACGCGTGCGTGCACGTACGCGGCGCGGCCGGCCGACGGATATCGCTCAAGAGGGTCTTCGACAAGACCGGTGTGAACAGCCGCGGCAGACTCCTGCGGTTCCGCTATTTCAGCCACTACCAGCCCGACGCCGAGACCGGTCGTGCCATGGGAACCCGTGGCCGGCTCAGCTGACCCCGCAGGCCTGAGGGCGTCCCGCAACGCACCGGGGGTTGTACTCGGCACGGTGCCCGGGAACGGCCCGGCCCCGCCGGTGTCACACCGACGGGGCCGGGCGGTGCGTCAGAGGGCGCTCTTCGTCGCGCTGTCGACGGAGCACTTCTTGTACTCGCTGCCGTCGCCCTTGCCGGTGTACGGCGTCTTGGCCTCGGCCGGTGCGGACGCGCCCGCCTTGACGGTGAGTGCGCTCACGCGGGCCTGGGCGGAGGTCGCGGTCGAGGTGGCGTCCCCGGTGAACTGCATGGTGATGTTGTAGGTGTAGTCCACCGAACCGCTGTTGGTGACGGTGAGCCGGGCGACCAGGTTCTTGCCCGAGTCGTCCAGCTTGCAGCTGTCGATCCGGATGTCGCGCTCGGCCTTGTTCTTGCTGCTGGAACCGCCGGTGACGGAGGTACCGCCGGAGGTGGTGCTGGTGCTGCTGCTGTCGCTGCCACCGCCGCTGGTGCCCCCGCTGGAGCTGCTGGAGCTCGAGCTGTGGCTGCTGCCGCCGCAGCTGGCGCCGTGTGAGCCGCGGGCTCCGGTGAGTGCGACGATGGCTATGCCGAAGACGGCGATCGCGCGGACATGGCGAAGCTTCACGTTCAACCCCGTTGAAATATCAGTGACCGAAAGGGCCCGTCTTGACGGGCGCACGTCACCCTAACAGCGGACGCGGTATGCCTCGTCCGAGCCCGCGCCGACGGCACGGGACGGCACTGGACGGCACTGGACGGCACGGCAGCGCTCCGGTCTCTCAAAATGCCGGGCCGAGGCGCTTCGCGCATCATGAGTGCTGTGCATGACCCACACAGGGGCTCGGTCCGTCTGTCGATCGTGGTTCCCGTCTTCAACGAGGAGGAGGCCCTGCCTGTTCTGGCGGCGCGGCTCCGGCCCGTCCTGGACGGGTGCGAGGAACCGTACGAGGTCCTCACCGTCGATGACGGCTCGACCGACAAGACGCCCCACCTGCTGGAGGATCTGCGCCATGCCTGGCCCCAGCTCCGCGTCGTGACGCTCCGGCGCAACAGCGGCCACCAGGCCGCCCTCACCGCCGGACTGCACCGCGCGCGCGGCGCCTATGTGATCAGCATGGACGCCGACCTCCAGGACCCGCCGGAAGTCATCCCGGACATGCTGGCCCTGGCCCGGGCGGACGGGCTGGACGTCGTGTACGGCGTCCGCATGGACCGCTCCACCGACACCGGCTTCAAACGCCGGACAGCCGCCGCCTACTACTGGCTCATGCGCCGCCTGGCCGGCTCCTACGTACCCGCTCAGGCGGGCGACTTCCGCCTGCTGTCCCGCCCCGTGGTGGAGACCCTGAAGACCCTGCCCGAGCAGCAGCAGATCTACCGCCTGCTCATTCCCTGGCTCGGCTTCCCCGGCGGCCAGGTCACCTACCAGCGCGGCGAGCGGGTGGCGGGCACCACCAAATATCCCCTGCACAAGATGATCCTGTTGGCACTGGACAGCATCACCAGCTTCTCGGCGGTCCCGCTGCGCCTGGCCACGGCGCTCGGCGCCTTCAGCCTCGTCGTCTGCCTCGCGTTCCTCACCTGGACCCTCGTCGTCTACGCCACGGGAAACACCCTCCCGGGCTGGACCTCCCTGATCATCACAGTCCTGTTCTTCGGCGCCGTCCAGCTCTTCTGCGTGGGAATGCTCGGCGAGTACGTGGCCCGCATCTACACGGCCGTCCAGGCCCGGCCCACCTATTTCGTCGCCCGCGACACGGACGAAGAACAGCGGTAGCCCGGTCACACCAGCACTCCGGAGAAGAACATCGCCCCCAGAAGGGCGTACTGGACCGCACAGCAGGCCGACAACGGCACCTGAACCCATCGGGACATGCGCCTGACCAGAATGAGCCCGACGAACATCTGCGCGTGATTGCGGTACCACGACATCTCCGCGCCGGCGAAGAACGGCACCAGGAAGATCGCCACCGTCAAGACCAGGGCAGCCCATTCCTCGACGTCGAGCCGACGGTTCCGGACGAGCAGGGCGGCAGCCGTGGCCAGTACGAGCAGAACGAAGGCGAGGTTCAGCCAGAGCTGCGTCTTGTGCGCGTCAAGACCGTGCTCCACCAGCCACGGCAGGTGCCCCTTGGGCGTGTACCAGTCCCTGAACGGAAAATCGTAGGCCTGCCCCATCGCGTCGAAAGGCTGGTGCAGGCCGCCTTGCTGGTAGCTGGACTCCTGAAGGATCTCGTACGCGTCCCAGTGGCCCGTCGCCTGCCACATCAGCCATTTGGCCCAGAGCACGCCGCAGCCGGCAAGGGCTGCCGACAATCCGGCCTTCGCGAACCGGATCGGCCACGTGTCGGTTCGCCACGCGAAGAACGCACTCAGGAGCAGCATGCCGACGGCGACGGCGCCGACGGGATAACAGGAGGCCGCCACGAATCCGCCGGCGGCCGCGAGCCCCCAGGAGCCGCGCTTCACTCCGGCGATGGAGACGAGCAGGGCCAGCGTTCCGGTGGCGATCGGGAACAGGGCATGGAGGTAGATGCCGCCGGGGAACACGGTACCGATGGCGAGGGTGAGGCCGGTGGCCCAGGTGAGCCGGGCGCCGAGCAGCCACCACAGCACCGCGAACATGCCGAGCAGGGACACCTCGGTGACGACAACGGCGGACCACTCGTAGGAAAGCCCGGTGGCGGAAACCGCCCGGACCGACATGGGATACCCGGGAAACCAGGCAACGTTCCCGCACATGACATCGCGGAAGTTCGGATAGCGGTCCCGGCACCAGAACAGCTCGTAGCCGGTTTTGGCGATGGACAGGTAGTGCGCGGAATCCCAGCGGCTGCGACCGCCGGTGGACCAGTACGCCACTTCGGATCCATCGCCGGCAACGGATGCCTTCGCGACCATCCAGGTGATGAGGTTCGCGATCAGCCATGCGACGACCGGCGGCAGCAGGGCGTGGCGCCAATCGCGGCCCGCCGGCCGGGTCGGTTCCGCCATCTCCAGCCCCGCGATCGTCTCGTCGGCGGTCTTGGCCCCGCTCAGGGCCCGGCCGGGCCCTGGCAGCCCCTACGGTGCCGTGCTTCACGATCAGTCTGGCGAAGGCCTCGCGGAGGTGCATCCGGAAGTACTCCTCCGGCCCGGGCCGTCTCTGTCGGATCACCGCGCCGACCGGGTGAAATCGAGTGGGCCGGCTCCGGATCCAGGACGCGGAGCGGCGGCGTGCCGCCCGGACCCTGCTGGTCCGGGCGGTACGGGGCGGATGCGGATGCGGATGCCGCAGGCAGTGGTCGTACTCCTGGTCCTACTGGCCCGCGGGCTCCTCCTCGAACGGGAAGCGGGCGAGCGGGGCCTCATCGTGGAAGAACGTCTTGGCGCGGACCATGGCGCGTTCGTCGTTCTTCACCTGCCCGGGGCGCGAGCCGTTGCCGAACAACACCCCGCCGAATCGCATGCGCATGTAGGCCGCCGAATTGTTGAGGCTGGTCACCAGGCCGTCGGCGACCACCTCGTCGCGATCAGCCATGACCGTGACCCCCCACAGGGTCCGGCCCGCCATGCGCTGCTTGAAGTCCGAGCCGGGCACCGTCAGCCAGCCCGACCAGTAGTCGAGGTAGCGCTTGGTGTGCGCGGAGAGCGAGTACCAGTACAGGGGCGAGGCGATGACGATGTCGGTGGCCTCCAGGGTGGCAAGGCGCAGCAGTTCCTCGTTCTCGTCGACGGTCCGGGAAGCGCTTTCGTGCCGGCCGTCCTCGAAATCGGGCAGCGGCAGCGTGGCCAGGTTCACCCAGCGCCGGGGTACTTCGGCGGGCAGCTGTTCGGCGGCTGCCCGCGCGAGTATCTCGGTGTTGCCGTCCGCGCGGGAGCTGCCGAGGACGAAGAGGAACGAGCGGTCGGTGGCACGGGGCGTCTCGGTCGGCATGTCTGCTCCGGTTCTCGGCCCCCGGGTGCGGGGGTGGGTACGGGTTCGATCTCCGCCTCCAACGCCCCGGACCTGCACGGCTATTCCGCCAGGGCCGCCGCCGCACGCCCCGTCGATGCCGGCTTGGCTCACGCTCTCAACAGGTCGCTGCCGGGCGGCCGTGCCGACAGTCCTCGGCGCAGGCATGCGGTGAGGCGGGCCGCGATGGTCCCGTCGGGGTCGAGGCTTGGGTTGAAGATCGTGACGTCGAGGCCGACGGCCCTTTCGTCGGCCAGTGCGGTGCGCAGCACGCTCTCCAGCTCCGCCCAGGTCAGCCCGCCGGGGATGCGGTAGTCGACGGCGGGCATGACCGCGTCGTCCAGGACGTCGACGTCGAGGTGGACCCAGTAGCCGGCGCCGTCGTCGTGCGTGAGGTGGGTGATCGCCCCGCGCACGGCGACCGCGGCGCCGGCCGCGCGCACACCGTCGAGGTCGATCGCACGGAGCTGCGGCGGCAGCGGCTGCATCCCGGCCTCGTGGGACTCCGCGGAGTCGCGGAATCCGAAGGCCACGACGTCCTCGTCGCGCAGCAGGGGCCCGCGGCCTTCGAGGTCGGTGAGCAGCCGGGGGCCGCGGCCCGTGGCCAGGGCGAGTTCCATCGAGGCCGCCTCGCCGGCCGGCTCCGCCGAGGGCTGGTAGAAGTCGGTGTGGCCGTCGAGGAACAACAGGCCGTAGCGGCCCCGGCGGCGCAGGGCGAGGAGGTTGCCGAGCAGGACGGTGCAGTCGCCGCCGAGGACGAAGGGGAAGCGGTCGTCGTCGAGGACGGCTCCGACCGCGTCGGCCAGCCGGACGGAGTACCGGGCGATGCCCGCGGGGTTGAGGACCTGGGTGCCGGGGTCGCGCCGGGGGTCGTACGCCGGCGGGTCGACCCGGCCGGCGTGCACGAGGCGGGGGTGGTCCGCCAGACCGGCGTCGAGCAGCGCCGCGGGCAGGTGCTGGACGCCGGACGGGCGCAGCCCGAGCACCGAAGGTGCCTCGATGATCGCGATTTCGCGCACGGAACCATGGTCCCGCACGGGGCGTCCACCGTGCGGAACCATGGTCCCGCACGGTGGACGCCCTGCCGAGCCGAGCCGAGCCGTGCGCGCTCGTGTCCGTGTTCGTCGTCGTCAGCCGGTGTCGAGGACGAGGTCGGCGCGGTGTCGGCCCGGGGCGATGAGGCGGGCGTTCGCCTCGTCCGAGCGGTCCACCCACTCGCGCGCGTACGCCGGCTCCTTGCCGTGGCGTACGTGCCGGTCGACCAGGCGGCGGACGCGCAGGGCTTCGTCCGGGGCGAGGTACCAGGCCTCGTCCAGCAGCGGCCGTACCGCCGCCCACTCCTCCGCGTCGTGCAGCAGGTAGTTCCCCTCGGTGATCACCAGCGGTACGGCCGGGGCCACCCGGATGCTGCCCGCGATCGGCTCCTCCAGGGAGCGGTCGAAGGCGGGTGCGTACACCGTGGCCCCGTCGGACGCGCGCAGGCGGTGCAGCAGGGAGACGTACCCGGCGACGTCGAAGGTGTCCGGGGCGCCCTTGCGGTCGGCGAGCCCCACCCGGGTCAGCTCCGCCTGGGCGAGGTGGAACCCGTCCATCGGGACGACCACGGCCGTCTCCGGGCCGAGCGCCTCGGCGAGCCGGGCGGCCAGCGTCGACTTACCGGCCCCCGGTGGCCCGGCGATGCCCAGGATCCGCCGGGTGCCGCGTGCGGCCGGCCCGGCCTCGCCCGTCGGCCCGGCCGGCTCGGCGAGCCCGGCCAGCCCGGCCGCCCTCAGTACCAGCTCCGTGGTCGTCTGCACCCGCATCTGCACATCTTGCCCGAGGATCAGGCACCCGTGGGCGCCCCGCCCTTCCACCCCCAGGCCGTGAGCATGCCCGGTGACAGGCCGGTGCACCGCGGGGAATCCAGGTAGCGCACGGCTTCGTCGACCTGTCCGTCGTCGACGAGGCCGGTTCCCACCATGGCTTCCCGTGCCCGCTCCCAGGTCTCGGCCCAGAACCTGCTGATGGCGCTGCCCGGCAGGAGCGGTGGTACGTGGATCTCGGCCGCCACGGATTCCAGCCCGGCCTCCCGCAGCAGCTCGGGATGGCCGGGCACCCGTGACACGTCGGTACCGATGCTGTCGCGCAGCCCCTGCCACATGGCCAGCATGGCGCGGGTGTACGGCGTGACGGGAGCCGAGGCGGTGGTCAGGTCGACCGCGTCGCTGACGACCAGTACGCCGCCGGGCGCGAGCAGCCCGCTCAGCTTGGCGACCATGCGCTGCGGGGACGGCAGGTGCATGAGGACGAACCGGGCGTGGACCAGGTGGAAGAGGCCCGGGGCGAAGTCGTCGGCGGTGACGTCCGCCTGCAGCACCGTCAGTCCCGGCACGGGGTGCGCCGCGAGGAACCGTACGTCGCGGTCCACCGCGAGGACGGCGGCGACGCCCGCTTCGTCCAGCAGGCCGCGCGCCACGGTGCCGGTTCCGGCACCCACGTCGAGGCAGTTCCAGCCCGGGCCCGCTCCCAGCAGACGCAGCCGGGCCAGGGTCGTCGCGTCGTAGGTGAGGGCTCCGAGGTCGATGCGGTCACCCTCGCCGCCTTCCTCGGGCCGGAAGACCCGCTCGCCGTAGCGCCCCTCGCCCGGGAAGTCCGCGCCGTCCGACGACAGCCCTGCGTCCGTCATGGGCCGATTGTCCCTCGAACCATCCCTGCGGGCGCGCCCGCGCTGCGGCGTGGCTGCCGGGCAACTTCTCGTCATGACATCATGACATTTGCCTAAAGTCTTTAGGTAGATTAATAATGGCTATAGGTGAACGGGAGGATGGTTATGGTGCGCGTGGGGCTGACCACGGAACGGCTGACCCGGGCGGGGGCGGAACTCGCCGACGAGGTGGGCTTCGACCAGGTGACCGTCTCGGCCCTGGCCCGGCGCTTCGACGTCAAGGTGGCGAGCCTGTACTCGCACGTGAAGAACTCCCAGGATCTCAAGACCCGGATCGCACTCCTCGCCCTGGAGGAACTCGCCGACCGGGTCGCCGCGGCACTCGCGGGGCGGGCCGGCAAGGACGCCCTGACCGCGTTCGCGAACGTCTACCGCGACTACGCCCGGGAGCACCCCGGCCGCTACGCCGCAGCCCAGCTGAGGCTCAGCCCGGAGGACGCGGCCGCCAGCGCGGGCGTCAGGCACGCGCAGATGACCCGGGCGATCCTGCGCGGCTACGACCTGAAGGAACCCGACCAGACCCACGCCGTCCGGCTCCTGGGCAGCGTCTTCCACGGCTACGTCAGCCTGGAGCTGGGCGGGAGCTTCAGCCACAGCGCCCCCGACGCGCAGGAGTCCTGGTCGCGGGTCCTCGACGCCCTCGACGCCCTGCTGCGGAACTGGCCCGCGCCCGCCGGCCGCCCCGGTCCGACAACTCAGAACAACAGGCTGGAACCATGAGCACCGCACCCCGCACAGCATCCGACGGGATCACCACACCCATCACCCCCGACATCCTGCGCGGCGCCCTCGATCTGGAGCTCACGGCACACGGCGTGCTGCCGCACCGGCTGCCCGCCCGGGCCCGCGCCCAGTGCGCCGACGGCCAACTGGCCATGGCGGAGGCCCAGCCCTCCGGCGTACGCGTGGTCCTGCGCACCCGCGCCACCGTCATCGAGCTGGACGCGCTGCGCACCAAGCGGGCCTACCGGGGCGCCCCGCCCCGCCCCGACGGCGTCTACGACCTCCTCGTCGACGGACACCTGGCCGGGCAGGCCGGTGTGACCGGCGGCAATCTGCTGACGGTGGACATGGCCACCGGATCTGCGGAGACGCGTCCCGGCCCGGTCGGCACCGTCCGGTTTGCCGGACTCCCCGACCGTGTCAAGGACGTCGAGATCTGGCTGCCGTACAACGAGACGACCGAGCTGATCGCCCTGCGCACCGATGCCCCCGTCGAACCCGTGCCGGACCGGGGCCGGCCTCGGTGGGTCCACCACGGCAGCTCGATCAGCCACGGCTCTGACGCCGCGAGCCCCAGCACGACCTGGCCCGCCCTTGCCGGCTTGCTGGGCGGTGCGGAACTGACCAACCTCGGCCTGGGCGGCAGCGCCCTGCTCGATCCGTTCACCGCACGCGCGCTGCGCGATACCCCCGCCGACCTGATCAGCATCAAGATCGGGATCAACCTCGTCAACACCGACCTGATGCGGCTGCGCGCCTTCGGCCCGGCGGTGCACGGCTTCCTCGACACCGTCCGCGAAGGCCACCCCACCGTGCCCCTCCTGGTCGTCTCGCCCATCCTCTGCCCCATCCACGAGGACACGCCCGGCCCCAGCGCCCCCGACTTCGAGGAGCTGAAAGAGGGCAGGATCCGCTTCCTGGCCGCGGGCGACCCCGCGGAACGGGCGGCCGGAAAGCTGACCCTGGGCATCATCCGGGACGAACTCGTCCGTATCGTGCGGCAGCGCGCGGCCGAGGACCCCCACCTGCACTACCTGGACGGCCGGGCCCTCTACGGCGAGGCGGACTTCGCCGAGCTGCCGCTGCCCGACCAGCTCCACCCGGACGCCGCGACGCACCGTCGCATGGGCGAGCGCTTCGCCTCGCTGGCCTTCGCCTCCGACGGGCCCTTCGCCGTCAACGGGTGACCGGGGTCCGCGTCCTCGACGTGGACCCCGGTCCGATCCGCACTTCGCCGGCGCAGTCGGACCACATCTGGCGTGGCGTCCGCGCACGCCGGGCCGAATCCCGGTATACCCCAGGGGAGTCCCACCAGATCCCTCTCCCCCGGCCCGCGGGAGGCCCCGTGTTCCACCGCCCCGGCCTCGCCGGCCTCGGTCTGGTCCTCACCCTCGCCGCAGGCCCGTCCCTGGCCGCTCCGGTGCCCGTTCCCGTTGCCGTTCGCGTTCCGCAGACGGCTGCCGCGGCTCCGGCCCCCGGGGCCGGAGCGGGTCCGCAGGTCACCACGGTCACCGCGGTCGACCCTGCCCCGGGCAGCACGACGGCCCTGGCCGGCTACGCCATCCGGTCGACGGAGGAGGTCACCGACTCCGCGGCCGTCGTCTCCAGCCCCGGCTACCCGGCGACCGGCTGGTATCCGGCCGGCGCACGCTCCACCGTCCTCGCGGCGCTGCTCGCCGCCGGGGTGTACCCCGACCCCTTCTACTCCACCCGGCAGCAGCGGATCGCGGCCGCCGACTTCGACGCGCCCTGGTGGTACCGCTCCGACTTCACCGTCACCGACACGGCGACCCGCACCTACCTGGACTTCAGCGGGGTGATCTCCGCCGCCGACGTCTTCGTGAACGGCCACCGGGTCGCCACCGCCGCCGACGTGGCCGGCGCGTACACCCGGCACGAGTTCGACGTGACCGGCCTGATCAAGGAAGGCACCAATACGGTCGCCTTCCGGATCCAGCCCAACGATCCTCGCAAGCAGCTCACCATGAGCTGGCTGGACTGGCTCCAGCCGCCACCCGACGAGAACATGGGCGTCGTCCGTGACGTCAGGGTGCGCCGCGGCGGGCCGGTCGCCCTGCGCGACGCGCACGTGGTGACGTCCCTGGCCATGCCCTCGATGGCCTCCGCCGACCTGACCGTCAAGGCCCAGGTGCGCAACGATTCGGCCGCCACCGTCACCGCCACGGTCTCCGGCACGGTCTCCGGCACGGTCTCCGGCACCGAGGTTCCGGTCGCCGTCAGCCGCAACGTCACCCTGGCCCCGAACGAGATGAAGACGGTGGTCTTCTCCCCGGCCGACCACCCCGCGCTCCGCCTGACCGCGCCGCGCATCTGGTGGCCCGCCGCGATGGGCGAACAGCCCCTGTACGGCCTCGACCTGACCGCGACGGTGGACGCCGCACCCTCCGACACCGCTCACCAGTCCTTCGGCATCCGCGACGTGCAGGCGCCGCTCAACGCGGACGGCGACCGGCAGTACCGGATCAACGGCCGCCCTTTGCTGATCAAGGGGGCCGGCTGGTCCCCCGACCAGTTCCTGCGCTGGGACCGCACCTACGTGGAGGACCGGCTCGAGTACGCCCTCGACCTGGGCCTGAACACCCTCCGCCTGGAAGGGCACATCGAGCCCGACGAGTTCTTCGACCTCGCCGACCGGTACGGGATCCTGACGCTGCCCGGCTGGGAGTGCTGCAGCAAGTGGGAGGGCGAGGTCAACGGAACCGAGGCTGGGGAGGAATGGGATGATCCCGACTACCCCGTCGCCCGGGCCTCCATGGCCGCCGAGGCCGCCCGGCTCCGCCACCACCCCAGCGTGATCTCCTTCCTGATCGGCAGTGACTTCGCGCCGAACGAGGAGATCGAGCGGGGCTACGTCGACGCGCTGCGGGCCGCCGACTGGACGGCCCCGGTGGTCCCTGCGGCCTCCAACACCTCCGCCCCGATCACCGGGCGCTCCGGTATGAAGATGACGGGCCCGTACGACTGGGTGCCGCCCGGTTACTGGTACGAGAAGCGGGAGGGCGGCGCCACCGGCTTCAACTCCGAGACCAGCGCCGGTCCGGACGTCCCGACGCTCGACACGCTGCGCCGCATGATGTCACCGGCCGAGCTGGAGACCCTCTGGAAGGACCCGTCCGCCGCCCAGTACCACCGCTCCCCTTCGCGCACCTTCGCCACCCTGAGGCTGTACGACGCCGCGCTGGCCGGCCGCTACGGCTCCCCGACCGGCCTCGACGACTACGTACGCAAGGCGCAGCTCGCCCAGTACGAGAACGTGCGCGCACAGTTCGAGGCCTACGCGCGCAACGCCAAGGACGCCTCCGAGCCGTCGACCGGAGTCATCTACTGGATGTTCAACAGCGGCTGGACCTCCCTGCAGTGGCAGCTGGTGGACCGCTTCCTCGACCAGGGCGGCGCCTACTTCGGTGCGAAGAAGGCGAACGAGCCGCTGCACGTCCAGTACGGGTACGACAACCGCTCGGTGTCGGTCGTCAACAACCGGAACGCCACGGCCTCCGGCCTGACGGCGCGGGTGACGCTCTTCGACCCGGACGGCACGCAGCGGTACGACCGGACGGTGACCGGCCTGAGCGTCGCGGGCGGCGGCGCGAGCAGCACCGCGCTCACGGTCCCGGCGTCGGTGCCCGGCCTGTCCACCACCTATCTGGCCCGGCTGCTGCTGACCGACGGCGCCGGGCGCGAGGTGAGCCGGAACGTCTACTGGCTCTCCACCCGGGCGGACGTCCTCGACTACGAGAACAGCGACTGGTACTACACGCCGACCACTTCCTACGCCGACCTGCGGGGGCTGAACTCGATGAAGCAGGCGCCGGTCACGGCGGCCGCCTCGACGACGGAGGACGGTGCGGGGACGTCCACGACGACGGTGACCGTACGCCACACGGGCACGCGCACCACGCCTTCCTTGCTCACGGACGTGCACCTCGTGGGAGCACAGGGAGCTCCGGTGCTGCCGGTCCGGTGGAGCGACAACCAGGTCAGCCTGTGGCCGGGTGAGTCGGCGACCCTGACGGCCACCTACCGCACCGCGGACCTGCGCGGCTCCGCCCCGCAGGTGCGGGTCTCCGGCTGGAACACGCCGACGGCCACGGTCCCGGCCATCTGATCGACGGCTCCCCCGCTCGCGCTCCCACGCGGCCGTCACCCCCGTGAGATGCAGGCGCCGCCCGGCGTCGAGCCGGAGCCAAACCGCGGTGAAGCAACTGGTCGATGACCCGGGCGATCTCGCGCGGCCCGTCCGCGAGGGGCGTCAGCTGGGTGACCACGTCCTCACGGCTCGGTGCGACGGTCCCGCCGTTCACGCAGTTGAGCACCCAGTACTGCGGCTGGGTGACGTCGATCCTGGCCATGGCGTCACCGAGATGCCGCGCCGGGAAGGCTGCCCGGCTGCGGCTGCGCGGGCTGGTCACCGAGGTGCGCGCCGCGGTCCACCAGGGCGTCAGCGACGAGGAGTACGCGGCCGCGCTCAAGGTGTTGCGCACGATGGTCGCCAACGTCGAGGGCGACATGGGCCTCTGACCCGTGATCGGCCCCGGGCCTCGGGCCTTCCGGGCCCGGTCCGGGGAATCCGGACCCGTTACACACGCACCCCGTGCTCCGTTGGGCAGGTGAAGGGACGCGGCGGGGCGTGGCTGGGCCGGGGAGCGGGCGTGGCGAGTCCGCTCGATGGACGCCCCGGCGGCTGCGCCCCTCCAAGCCGTTCCCCGCGGCTCGACGCCGCCGACCGCCCCGCCCAGACCGGAGGCCCGTACCCGTCATGACCACCCTCGCGACCCAGACCGTCCGGCTCGGCACCCGGCCCAGCCCCATGGCCATGGAACAGACCGGCCGCTTCGCCCTGGCCTTCCGCGCCCGGTACCCGGACATCACCCTCGACACCGTGAGGATCACCTCCGAGGGCGACGCGCACCGCGGCCCGCTCCACGAGATCGGCGGCAAGGGGGCCTTCACGCGCCGCGCCGACGAGCACCTCCTCGACGGCCGGGTCCGGGCCACCATCGCCTGCGCCAAGGACCTGCCCGGCGCTCACAACCGGGCCCCGGAATCGCCGTGGGGGCGGTCCTGCCCCGTGAGGACGTGCGCGACGTCCTGGTCTTCCCTGTCAAGTTTGTGTGTTCCTTGATCTCTCCACGAGGGTCAGGGCCTTCGCTCCGTCGGGGGGCATTGTTCCGCGCGGGTAGCGTCCAGCGTCGGGCAGGTGACCGGATCGTCACTCCGGCTCTCGCACGTGGCCACATCGAGCAGAGCGTTGATACGCGGCACGTGCGAGGCCGGGAGGCTGTATGATCGGGAGGTTATCCATCGTGCAGTCAAACGTGCGGGTCGCACCTCGCCTGGGTCAATTGGCCAGTGGCTCGCCGCGTGGTACCCGAAGTCGGTAGCGCAGGAACAGGTATGAGCCCCGTCGCCGGGCGCTGACCAGGTCCGTCCACGCCGGCCGGTTCGGCAGCAGTTCGAGCCCGGAGACGACTCCGGGACGGGGTGTGTCGGCCCGGCCGGCCAGCACTGGGGACGCCGTGAGGAACAGCTCATCAAGCAGGCCCTCGCCGAGAAGGTGACCGATGAGCTGCGGTCCACCTTCGGTGAGCACCGCGGTGTGTCCCAGGACGCGGAGAGCCGCGAGGACGTCGGCCATTCTGAGGGCCGATCCTTCGACCGCGGTGAGTATCGCGCATGTTGGCGGCAGCCGTCCCTCCAGTCGGCTGGCGCCGACCTGGGTAGTGGCCACGAGCGCGCCCGACTGCAGCGCTGGATGCTCGGTGGGCAGATCTCCGCTCGCTGTGACCACGACTAGTTGCGGCTGGGGGGCGCGTCCCAGGCTGCGCCGTAGCTCGGCGAAGTCGGGTGCGGCTTGAGGGCAGACGTGGCCGGGCGTCCACAGGTGGCGGGGTGTGGCTCGCAACGTGCCGGCTCCGATGAGTACCGCGTCGGCGCATGCGCGCAGCAGTCCCATGACGAAGCGGTCCGCGGGTTCACGCCCGCTGATCGCCGAGCCGGAGGATCGGTATTCGGGGCCGAGGGCGACCACTCCGTCGAGGGAGGTGACGAAGTTGGCGTACACGCACGGCGGGCTGAAGCCCAGATCGCCGCCGTACGCCGTGGCGAGCGACCTAGGCAGGCCGAAGCTGGATTGCCCTGCCTCCTCGTACAGCAGGTCCAAGGGATCCAATGAACCTGGGTGCGTGCCGCCGGCGGGGGGTGCGGTGCTGTCTTCAGCCATGTCCGGCCAGGCCGCGTTGGCCGCACAACGCGAAGAATTCGCCGCGCAGGTGCGGATCCTCATCGTAGGTGCCCCGCCAGTGGGTGGTGCGGGTGCTGGACTCGATCTCGCGTACCCCGCGCATCTGGGTGCACAGATGGACCGCTTCCAAATGGACTGCGACGCCATGCGGCAGCATGATTTGCTGCAAAGATTCGGCGAGTTGGTGGCCGATGCGTTCTTGCACCGAAAAGCGGCGGGCGAACAGCCGTACCAACCGGGTCAGCTTCGATAGCCCGAGGATGTGCTCGTGTGCGATGTAGCCGACATACGCTTTGCCGAAGAACGGCAGAGCGTGGTGCTCACAGAGGGCGAAGAACGGGATCGGTCCTTCGACGATCTGACTGATCCGGCAGTCCGACCCACCATGGCATTCGGTCTCGAAGGCGGTGACCAGCTTTTCGTCGCCTTCGTACCCGCTTGTGGCGTCGAAGAGCGCGCGCAGGAAGCGGCGGGGGGTGTCTGCCGTGGCCGCTGATCCTACGTCCAGACCCAGTGCTTCGAAGATCTCCTTGAGGTGGCGTTCGAACCGCTGCCACTCCTCGGGGGTGATCTGCCGTGGAGACACGGCCGCCCACTCGATCTCGTCCGTGACGGGTAGGAGGCTTTCCCCGACCAGCCCCGCCACGGGCGGGGGACCGTTCATCTGCGGCAGCTGATCATTCATAAGCAGCTCCAAGATGCGAGATCACCGCGGGAGTCGATCACATCCATTATCGACTGATTTCCGCATGCCTGCCTGAGAAACACGATGCCCCTGCGCGCCAGCGCAGTGAGGCGGTGAGTGCATCCAGGTGCCCTTCCCCCCGATACTCAGCTTCGGAGCATCTCGGCAAGCACCTCGGCTTCACTGATCTCCGGATGCTTCGTTGCGGTGAGCAGCGTCAAAGGCCGGTCTCCGGCGAGGTCGCGCAGGTGCGCCAGAGCGTCTGCGTGTTCGGGATCTTTCAGCTCGGTCCGGTAGCGACGGCTGAATTCGGTGAAACGCTCTGGGTCGTGGCTGTACCACTTGCGCAGTTCCGTGGACGGGGCGACCTGCTTGCACCACTCGTCGAGATGAGCCTTGTCCTTGGTCATCCCCCGGGGCCAGACCCGGTCGACCAGCACTCTCACGCCGTCACTCTGCGCCGGATCCTCGTAGACGCGGCGCACGTGTACCGTCCTTCTGCGAGCCATGGAAGGACCTCCTCGTGAGCTGGGTACTCGACTTCCTCCCGGTCACACGTAGTAGCGAGTGATGATCTCGAGCCGCGCCACTTCGTCGGGCCCTGGATAGGCCACCAGCACCGGCAGACCGCTGGGATCCCGGCCCTCGATGAGGGTGAATCCCTCACCTTCCCTGGTGGAGACGTGGTCGGAGCGGGCCCTGAGTACGCGCTCGCACCGCTGGAAGTCGTCGGGGCCGTCTGCTGTCCAGATGACGTACTGCGCCCCGACGTGGCCCACCGGGTGGGCGGCGTGGGGGCCGACGGCGCGTAGGTACACCTGGAAGCCGCCTCGGCCCACGAGCAGCGCGGCGGTGGCGGTGCGAACGGTGACCTCCATGTTCAGCAGCTCTCGGTAGAAGTCCGCCGATGCGTCGTGGTCGTGGACGAACACCACAACCGATGCCAGCCGTGGCCCGCGCATGTCCGGTCCGCTACCAGTCGGCTCCGAATGCGGGTCGCTGGGTGCCGCTTCATGGGTATGTGGCACGAGGACCTTTCCGCCGTGACCGCGATGCCAGGCTTCATTTTTTGTGCGGGTTCTTGGTCCTGATTCCACGCTACCGGGCCCGCGTACGGTCCGCCGGGACACGCGCGCCGCCCCTGGGCGATACCAGTCAGGGTGGTCAGCCTGGCCAGGCGATGAACCCTCCCACGATGGTGCCGTAGGCGAGGTGCGCGGCGAGGGTGACGATGGGTGTGCCCCGTCCGTAGTTGAGCATGAGGAAGCCGGGTGGTTCGAGCAGGGCGACATCGGGCGCGCTCGTCTGGGGTGAGCCCATGCGCGGGTGGACGAGGGGCAGCAGGATGTTGACCAGTGCGGTGGCGGCGAAAAGGCCGTGGACGAGGCCGAAGGCGGTGCCCAGCCACCAGCTGCTGTAGTCGATGGCGGCGAAGACCGCGTAGTAGAGCAGGGCGAAGATCAGACCGTTGACGAAGTGTGCGCCGTAGCCGAGGGCCTTGGCACGGGTCCGGTCGCTGGTGAAGGCGGTGCCCAGGAGGAACGGCAGATCGATGCGGGTGACGTTGAAGGTGTTGGCTGCCCGCAGGCCCGTGGTGAGGACCAGGGTGCCGACGAAGCCGCCCGCCAGCGCGGCCCAGATGCTCATCGTGTGGCCTCCCCGATCGCGCAGGCGGCGCTGATCAGGGCCAGGTGGGACAGGCCCTGGGGCATGTTGCCGAGGAAGGCGCCCGTGGTGGGGTCGATCTCTTCACTGTAGAGGCCGACCCCATTGCCGAGATCCACAAGCTGGTCCATGAGGGACACGGCTTCGTCGATGCGGCCGCATCTCGCGAGGGCTTCGGCCAGCCAGAAGGAGCACGCGAGGAACGCACCCTCACGGCCAGGGACGCCGTCGGAGCCGAGGTAGCGGCTGACGTAGGGGCCCTCGCGGAGGGTCTCCTGGACGGCGGAGACGGTGCCGCGGAGGCGTCGGTCGTCTGGCGGGCGGTAGCCGTGCAGCAGGCCGAGCAAGAGGCTTGCGTCCAGGTCGTCGCTGCCGGCGGAGCGCACGTAGCTGTTGAGCCGCTCGCTGAAGCAGCGAGTTTCGACGAATTCGGCGACGGCCTGTCGTTCGCGCTGCCATCGGGCCGTGTGCCGGTCCGGGATCAGCTGCCGCCTGGCCAGGTCCACGGCGCGGTCGAGGGCAATCCAGCACATCATCTTGGACTGGGTGAAGTGTTCCGGGGAGCTGCGGACCTCCCAGATACCCGCGTCGGGCTGTTGCCAGATGGTGCAGATGAAGTCGGCGGTCTCGGCTAGTCGGCGGGCGATGTCGGCATCGAGTCGATGGCCCGCGATGGTGTAGAGCCACGCGGTCTGCAGCAGCTCCCCGTAGGTGTCCAGCTGGACCTGGCCTGCGGCTGCGTTGCCCAGACGTACAGGCGTCGAGCCTCGATAGCCCGACAGGGGCAGGGACTCCTCGGGTGCGTGCGTGCCACCGTTGAGGCGGTACAGGACGTTCAGGTGGGGGTGAGTGAGCTGGGAGGCGTGCATGAGCCACCACAGGTAGCTGGTCGCTTCCGGCGCGCAGCCCAGCTTGAGGAAGGCGTCCAGGGTGAATGCGGAGTCGCGGATCCAGCTGAAGCGGTAGTCCCAGTTGCGTTCCCCACCCAGCTCCTCCGGCAGCGAGCAGGTCGCGGCAGCGGCGACCGCGCCGGAGGGGGCGAAGACCAGGAGCTTGAGGGCGAGGGCGCTGCGCAGAACGGCGTCACGCCACGGTCCGGTGTAGGTGCGATCGTCCGACCACTGCCGCCAAGTGGCAGCGGTGTGGTCCAGGCGGACCTCGCACTCGGCACGGGTGGGGAGCACCAGCGGTTCTTGGTATGCGTACGGCAACGCGATCAGCGCCCGGGCACCGGATTCGGCTCGGAACCGGGCGGTGACAGAGTCGGCCGTGCACTGCGGGTTGCCGGCGTCCCAGGCACAGACGGCGACCGCTTCGGCGCCACAGACGGCCACCGGTACCCCCGCTCTGCGCGCCACGATCGGCACCCGGGCGCCGTAGCCGAAGCGCGGCTGAACGCTCCAACTCATCGGGACGCGGCCCGACAGGCCCTCGATCCGCCGGACCAGCTCCCGCCCGGGAACCAGCGAGGCGGTGTCGGGGAGCGTCAGGGCGTCGGTTACCCGGACGGTCCCGGCTGCGGTGGCGAAGGTCGTCTCCAGCACATTGGTGCCGGGAAGATAGCGGCGCGCCACGGTGCACGGCACGTCGGGCCGCAGGCGAAAGCTGCCGCCACGGGCCTGGTCGAGAACGGCGGCGAACAGGGTCGGTGAGTCCAGGTCCGGCCAGCTCAGCCAGCACACGGCTCCGTCGAGGGCGACGAGCGCGACACAGCGGCCGTCCCCGATCGCCGCGTAGTCCCGTAGCTCCGCGTAGCCGTCCAGTCGTGTCGGCGCGGTGGTGACCGAGTCATTCACGACGGCCGGTCCGGCTGCCCGCCGGGCACGACGACGACGGGCAAGTGGGCGTTGTGCACGACTTCGGTGCTGGTGGAGCCGAGGGTGAGGCGCCCCCATGCGCCCGCGCCCCGGCTGCCGACCACCAGGAGGCAGGCGTCCGCGCTCGCGTCCAGGAGGACCTGCGACGGGCGGCCCGGCTCGACCTTGAGGTCGACCTCCACCGGCTCGCCGCCGACCTGCTCCCGTGCCTCCTCCACTGCCTTGGTGACCGCTTCCAGGGTGATGTCGCGCAGCTGCGTATCCAGATCGTGGAATCCGGAGGCGGCGAACCACTCGAGACCGCTGTACCTGGTGGTGAAGTCGTACGCGCATACGGCGCGGAGGCCGGTCCCGCGCAGCTGTGACTCCTGAAGGGCGAAGCGCAGGGCCGGGCCGGAGGCTGGAGAGCCGTCGGTGCCGACCACGATCGGTGCGGGAGGGGCGGCGTTCGTCATTGCGGGTACCTCCAAGCCGGGTCCGGTGCTCGCGTGGAATCGCTGTCGGGTGCTGTTCTGCGGACCACGAGTGCGGTGATGTCGTCCCGGTGTTCTCCTGCGGTGTGGCGGCTGAGGTCTTCGGCCAGGTAGTCGGCGACTCGCCAGGAGGAGATGTGCGCCAGGGCCTCCAGGCGTTCTGCAAGGGGGTAGAAGGCTCCGGCGGCGTTGCGGGCTTCGGTGACACCGTCGCTGCAGCTGATCAAGGTGGCGTCCCGGGGGAAGGGGAACCACGCGACGGTTCTGGGTTCGGAAGCGAGATCCGCCAGACCCAGCGGCACACCAGGGTCGCCGAGCGGCACGGGAGCGACCGGTCCGGCCTTCAACAGGTGGGGTGGAGGGTGGCCGCAGTTGACGGCCTGTGTCTGGGTCGAGGTGTCAATGCACAAGACGAGGGCAGTGACGAAGCGTTCGGGCTCGCCAGTCTGCTGGGCGAAGGCGTTGTGCCGGACCACGGCCTGTTCGAGGTAGTCGACGAGCGCGGTGAGGGTCGGCTCACGCGGAGCGGCCTCACGGAAAGCGCTGAGGACGGCGAAGGCGGCTCCGATCGCGGGCAGGCCCTTGCCCTGGACATCGCCGAAGAGCAGCCGCGTGCCGTACGGCGAGGCCACCACCTCGTAGACATCTCCCCCGACCAGCCTGTCCGCCTCCACCGGCAAGTACACCCCGTCGACGATCACCCGGTCGGTGAGGATCGGCAGGGGCCGCAGCATCTGCCGTTGCAGAGCGACCGCCGTGGACCTGACCCTCAGCAGCTCCCGCTCCCTCCGGATCCGCCAGTGGCAGCTCACCACGCACAGCACGCCGAGCACGACCGCCAGCAGCATGACGATCCCGTAGTCGTACGACGCGGGCAGGGGCCGGTACAGCAGAACCGCGGTGATGATGATCAGCACCCAGCCCACCGCATATGCGGTCTGTCGCACCGTGCCGACCACCGCCGGGAACGCGGGAAGCAGGATCAGCAAAGGGATGAGCCGCACCGTGCGGTCATCGATCGTCAGCTCCAGCAGCACGACCGGTACGGTCGCCGCGACCACATACGCCATCGGAGCTTTGACGCCACCTCCGGCAGATGACTGGGCACCGCTCCCGGAGCGCGACGTCAGCGGCGCGCCGGGCGTACGAACCGCCACACGCCGACGAATCACCTCTCCAGACTCTCCCGGGCGAGGCAGCGCCGCAAAAGGGCGGGCAGACGCCGCCCGTAGAGTCACCACGGCCTCGCCGGATCGGCCATGCGGTGCATCGGCCCGGCCTCGTCGATCCGGCAGGCGGTGTGCGTCGACTTTCGACGGCCGGCCACAGCGCACACCGCTGGTTAGCCCGCGAACTCGCGGACGGGCAGCCCGGCGACGCCGACCCGTGCCCGGAACAGCGAACCTGCCAGCGGGTCCTCCGTGGGTTCGAGGTCCTCCCGGGATGTGGTGATGAACAACTCGTCCAGGCGGGGCCCGCCGAAGGTACAGGCGGTGACCTTCCTCGCCGGCAGTTCGACCACCTCGTCGAGCACCGCCACGGACGAGTAGCGTCGTACCGCACCGCCGTTGTTGAGGGCTACCCAGACGCCCCCCTGTGAGTCGACGGTCAGCCCGTCCGGACGTCCGGCCTCCGCCGGAATGGCCACGAAGGTGCGCTTCCCGGTCAAGCCCGCCTCGGGGCAGTAGTCGAACACGGCGATCCTCTGCGTGGGCGTGTCGTTGTAGTAGGCGAGGGTGCCGTCGGGGCTCCACTCCAGGCCGTTGGAGACAGTAGCCCCGGTCAGGACCACGGCGACGGAACCGTCGGGCGCCAGCCGGTACAGCGTGCCGGCACCTGGGCGCTTGTCGTAGGCCATCGAGCCGCAGTAGAAGCGGCCTTCGGGATCGCAGCCGCCCTCGTTCATCCGTAGCCCGAGGGCGTCGCCCCACAGCGCGGGCAGGTGCGTCAGCGTCCCGTCGGCGTCCTCCAGGGCAAAGCCCCGCTCGACTCCGAGAACCGCGCCACCCTGGCGGCGGGGCCGCAATGCCGCGGCCACATCGCCCACATGGCGACGGGTGACGGTGCCGTCGTCCGCCAGGGACAGGACGTCGCCGGCCAGCATGTCGACCCAGCGCAGACCACCCCAGCGCGGCGACCACACCGGCCCCTCACCGTGGTACACGATCGGATCGGTCTCCTGCTCCACACGCATCGGCACTCCAGGAACAGCAGGTAGTGGATAGCTTTGGGGGTGAAAGCAGCCTTTTCTCCTTAGCGTGCCATAGCGCCTGAACCAGGAGACCACCGGATGGCCCGTTCGCGCACAGCCGCAGCGTTGCGGACGTGGCTCGCCGAGATCTGGCCCCTGGCACAGGCGACCGCGGCAGCCACGGCGGCCTGGGTGATCGCCGTCCGGGTGGGCGGTCACGATGCGCCGTTCTTCGCTCCGATCGCCGCGGTGGTCGCCCTGAACTTCGGGCGCGGCGAGCGGGGCCGCAACGCCCTGCGGCTGGTGTCCGGGGTGTGTATCGGCATCGTGATCGGAGAACTCGTTGTCGCGGTCCTCGGCGGCGGGTGGGACAGCCTGGCGCTGGCCATCTTCGTCGCACTGGTCATCGCCCAGACGCTGGGGGGCAACCGGCTCATGCGGGTCCAGGCCGCAGCCGGGGCGATCCTCACCATTGCCGCAGCCGATGGCGGGGCGGGTGTGAACCGGCTGATCGATGCGCTGATCGGCGCAATGGTCGCCCTGGTGTTCACCCAGGTGCTGTTTCCCCCAGAGCCGCTGGCATTGGTGCGCCGGGCGGAGCGGGCGGCGCTTGCGACCATGGTCGAGGGGCTTCGGACGGCGGCCGAGGCGATCGAGCGCGGCACGTACGACGAGGAGCTGCACGCAAGGCTGATCAGGTGCATGACCGGCGTACGGGAGCACCTCGCCGAGGTGGGCAGGGCCGGACCGGCCGGCGCCCGGGTCGCCGGTCACTCGTTGATCTGGCGCTACCGGCGCCCCGCGGCCATGCGAACGAACGAGGAAACGGCCCAGGTTCAGTTGCTCGGATCCAGCTGTCTGATGCTCATGCGTACCGCCATCAGCGCGGATCGACCCCGGCAAGGCAAACTCGCGCAGGCAGTCCGGGAGCTGGCCAGCGCCGTCGCCGACCTCTCGACCGACCTGGGCAGCCGCACGATCCGCCAGGGTGCGGTGGACCGTGCCTTCACCGTCGCCCGCGGGGCCGGTGACGCCCCGACGCCGCACATGGAGCGGGAAGCGCTTGCGGCCAGCGTGCGGTTCCTCTGCCTCGACATCATGGTCTTCGCCGGCGTCGCCCCCCAGGAGGCGTCCGCCGTGCTCCAGCAAGCCGGCGCCGGCAAGCCGCGGGCGGCCGAACCGCCGCAGGACTTCCACCTCCCCGGCCTGGCGCGCGCCGCCGGAGCCTTGCGCCGAATGGGGTGCCGGCTGGCGAAGCGACGAAGGCGCCAGGGTTGAGCAACCGGTGGCGGCGAGTACGTGTCAGGGCGGGCCGGCGCTTCCTGCCGGATATTCCTCCAGCGGGACCAGCCCCGCGCTCCAGGCATCCAGGACGGGCATCATCACGCGCCAGGCCGCTTCGGACTCGTCGCCGCGGACGGACAACGTACTGCCGCCGGACAGGACATCGAGCAGGACGCGGCCGTATGCGGGCAGGTCGGCTGCGGGAGGCGGTGCGGCGAATGAGACCGGCGCCGGGCACGATGGGTCGAGGGGTGCACCGCCGGTCAGGTGCAGGGCGAGGTCCTCGGGACCGTCGAGGCCGATCCGCAGCTCATTGGCCGGAGCGCTTCGGGCCGACGGGTGCTCGGCCGGCCGGAAGCGGACCGTGACCTGCTTGCGCCGGCGGCGCAGCGCCTTGCCGGCTCGGAGCAGGAATCGGGTGCCCGCCCACCGCTCACTGGCCAGGTCCAGCACGACCTCGGCGAAGGTCTCGGTGCCGCGAGCCGCGTCGACGCCGCCCTCGTCCCGGTACGCGGAGACGACGCGCCCGGCCCCGCCCGTCGGATCGTAGAGCCGGCCGGCGCCGTAGCGGGCGCGACGGGTCCGGGCCACCACGTCGTCGCGGCTCAGGATGCGCACGGCGCGTAGGACGTCGACCTTGCGGTCCCGCAAGGCGTGTTCGTCGAGGGACGCCGGCAGGTCCATCGCGATGAGGGACATGATCTGCAGCATGTGGTTCTGCACTACGTCCCGCAGGGTGCCGGAGCGGTCGAAGTATCCCGCCCGACCCTCCAGGCCCAGGTCCTCCTCCCACAGGATGTCGATCTGCTCGATGTGCCGGCCGTTCCACACCGGCTCCAGGACCCGGTTCGACAGGCGCAGCGCGAGCAGGTTCTGCACGGTCGCCAGCCCGAGGACGTGGTCGACGCGGAACACCGCCTGTTCCCCGGCCGCGCCAATCACCTCGGTGAGCAGCCGGTTCAGGGCCAGAGCGCCATCGAGGCTCTCACCGAACGGCTTCTCCAGCGCGATCCGGCTTCCCACTGGGAGCCCGGCAGCCCCGAGTGCGGTCACCACCGGCGCGTAGAGGCTGGGGGGCAGGGCCAGGTAGACCGCCACCGGCTGCCGGATACCGGACAGCAGGCCGCTGACGCTCGCGGGGTCCGTCACGTCGGTCGGGCGGTAGCGAACGGTCTGGATCAGGTCCGCACGGGCTGCGTCCGGCAGGTGCGGGGCGTGGCGTTCGAGCCGCTCGGCGACGAAGCACTGGAAGGCAGGGTCGTCCAGGTCTTCCCGGGCGCCCGCGATGACCCGGAAGTCGTCGGGAAGTCGTTCCGCGGCCCGGAGTGCGGCAAGAGCGGGCAACAGGAACCGGCCGGCGAGGTCACCGGTCGCACCGAGCAGCACCAACGTCTTGATCAATGGTCGGCCCCCGTACGACGGCAGCGGCAGCACCGGACAGCACAAAGGTACTGGTTGCGCCAGAAATCAGCCTGAATGGCATGCTGCCGGTAACCGTGAAGAATGGTTTGTATGCCTGATCTTGAGCCCCCGGGTGCGGGACCGAAGCGTTCTCCGGCCGTGGTGACGCTGGCCGCGCTGTACGGAACGGGCGGCGTCGTCATCGGGCCCGAGGTGGCCCAGCGGCTTGGGGTAGCTTTCCTCGATCGCGCCATCCCCGCGTCGGTCGCCGCGCAGTCCGGCGTTCCCCAGGAGGTCGTTGCCGCCGCCGATGAGCGCCCGCGCAGCCGCGGGCAGCGGCTGCTGGCGGCACTGGCCCGGGCACCCAGCCTGACGGGCGGCCCCGCCCAGGAGCGCTGGCTCCTGGAGGAGGGGGCGATGCGGGCGGACATCCGGCGGTTCATGGCCGATGCCGCCCGGTCCGGAGGGGTGGTGCTGGGGCGCGGCGGCGCGATCGTGCTGCGCGAGGTGCCGCAAGCGCTGCACGTGTACCTCGGCGGGCCGCGGCAGGCCCGTATCGCGCGGGTCATGGAGGCCGAAGCCGTCGACCGTGCCACTGCCGAGCGGCGTGTGAAGGCCAACGACTGGGCGCGCAGGGAGTACGTCAGGAGGGCGTACGGCGCGGACGGCGATGATCCGGCCCTGTACCACCTCATGATCGACGCCACCGCCTTCAGCGTGGACGCGTGCGTGGAGCTGATCGTCCGCGCGGCCGCCCTCCGTACGCCGCGCCGTGCCGACGCAACGACATGAGGAGTGCCCATGCTCAGGCCCCGCGACACGCCCACCCGGGAGTGCACCCCGCTCAACGGCCTGTGGCGGTTCGCCGTCGACACCGACGGCGTCGGACGCACCGACGGCTGGTGGCGCCGCGCCCTGCCCGGCAGGCGGGAGGCGCCCGTACCGGCCAGCTACAACGACCTGTTCCCCGACCCGGCGGTCCACGACCATGTGGGTGACGTCTGGTACCAGAAGGTCGTGCGGGTCCCCAGCCGGTGGGAGGACCGGCGGATCGTCCTGCGCTTCGACTCCGCGACCCACCGGGCGGTGGTCTGGCTCGACGACACCGAAGTCGCGGCCCACGAGGGCGGGTACACGCCGTTCGAGGCGGACCTCACCGACCTGGTCGAGCCGGGTGCCGAACACCGGGTGACGGTCGTGGTGGACAACACCCTGACGTGGCAGTCGATCCCGCCGGGCTACGTCGAGCAGACCCCCGACGGCCCGCGCCAGCGCTACTTCCACGACTTCTTCAACTACGCCGGCCTGCACCGCAGCGTCTGGCTCTACACCACCCCCCGTACGCACATCGACGACATCACCGTCACCACCCGACTGGCCGGCTCGACAGGCACCGTCGACTACCGGATCCACACGGTCGGCGACGAGGAGCACGAGGTCCGTGTCGTCCTCAGGGATGCCGACGGCACCGAGGTCGCGCAGGCCGCCGGCCCCACCGGAGAGCTCACCGTCGAGGACGTGCACCCCTGGCGGCCGGGAGAGGGCTACCTCTACCAGCTCCGGGCCGAACTACGAGGCGTCGGCGAAGAGCTGGCCGACGTCTACGAACTGCCGGTGGGGGTGCGCACCGTGGCGGTCGAGGGGAGCCGGTTCCTTATCAACGGCGAGCCGTTCTACTTCACCGGATTCGGCAAGCACGAGGACAGCCCCGTACGCGGCAAGGGGCACGACGACGCCTTCATGGTCCACGACTTCGCCCTGCTGGAGTGGCTCGGCGCGAACTCCTTCCGCACCTCGCACTACCCCTACGCGGAAGAAGTACTCGAGTACGCGGACCGGCACGGCATCGTGGTCATCGGCGAGACCGCCGCCGTCGGCCTCAACGCCGAACTCGGCGCGACGCTCGCCGGAGCCGTGTTCTCCACGTTCTCCGACGACACCGTCAACGCCGCCACGCAGGAGGTCCACCGCCAGGCCGTCCAGGAGATGATCGAGCGGGACAAGAACCATCCCAGCGTGGTCATCTGGAGCATCGCCAACGAGCCGGAGTCCACCACGGCCGCCTCCCGCTCCTACTTCGAGCCGCTGGTCGACCACGCCCGGCGACTGGACCCGTCCCGCCCACTGGGCTTCGCCAACTTCATGAGCGCGACCCCGGATAACGACGTCGTCTGCGACCTGTTCGACGTCCTCATGCTCAACCGCTACTACGGCTGGTACAAGGACCTGGCGGACCTCGCGGCAGCCGAGCGGCACCTGGAGGCCGAACTCCTGGCCTGGACGCGCAAGCACGACAAGCCGATCATCATGACCGAATACGGTGCGGACACGATCATCGGGCTGCGCACCATCGTCCCCACGCCGTGGACCGAGGGCTACCAGGCAGACGTACTCGCCATGTATCACCGGGTCTTCGACCGCGTAGAGGCCGTCGTCGGCGAGCAGATCTGGAACTTCGCCGACTTCGCGACCGCCCCGGGCGTCCTGCGTGTCGACGGCAACAAGAAGGGCGTGTTCACGCGCGAACGCAGACCCAAGACCAGCGCGTGGCAGCTGCGCTCACGCTGGCAGGAGCAGCGATGACCGGCCCGCAGGGCGCCCAGGCCGCCAAGCTGCGCCCCCTTCAGTACATCGGCTACGGCGCCGGCGACTTCGCGAACAACCTGGCGTTCTCCATGGCGTCGATGTTCCTGCTCCTGTACTACACCGACGTCGTCGGGATCTCCGCCACCACGGCGGGAACCCTGTTTCTCGTCGTACGGGCCTGGGACGGGATCGGCGACGTGATCGCCGGCCGTATCGTCGACCGCACGTCCACCCGGTGGGGCAAGTACCGCCCCTACCTGCTGTTCGCTTCGCTGCCCCTGCTGCTCCTGCTCGTCGCTCTCTTTTCCGTGCCGGGCGGTTTGAGCGAAGGCGGCGCACTCGTGTACGCGTACGTCTCGTACGCCTTGTTCTCCTTCGCCTACGGCTTGGTCAACATCCCCTACGGCTCCCTGTCCACCGCCATGACCCAGGATCCCGACGAACGCTCCAAACTCTCCAGCGCCAGGGTCCTCGCCACGAACGTGGTCATCTTGCTCCTGGCAGTCGTCGTCGCACGGCAGATCGCGACCTCCGACGACCTCCAGCAGTCCCTGACGACCCTCACCCTGGTGCTCGTGGTGATCGGGATGGCGCTGTACGCGTTCACCTTCGCCACCGCCAAAGAACGCGTGCAGCGCGATGTCGAGAAGGCCAGCCTGCGCCAGGCATGGGACACGGTGAAGAAGAACAAGCCGCTGCTCCGGCTCGGCTTGTCCAGCATCCTGTTCCTGTGCGGCATGTTCGCCTTGGAGACCACCTCCATCTACTACGCCCGGTACGTGCTCGACAACGCTGGCCTCTACGTCGTCCTCGTCGCCGTTCAGGTCGTCGGCATGCTCGCCGCAACCCTGGTCATCCCCACCACGGTGAGCAAGGTCGGGAAGCGGACCTCCTACATCGCGGGCGGAGCCATCGCCGTGCTGGGCGGCCTCATCACGGCCGTCGCGCCGGGTTCCATCCCCGCGATCGCCATCGTCGGCTTTGGCATCATGGGCCTCGGGATCGGCGCCATCAACACCCTGATCTGGGCGCTCGTCGCCGACACCGTCGAGTACGGGGAATGGAAGACCGGTGTGCGCGCCGAAGGCGCCACCTACTCGGTCCTCTCCCTCAGCCGCAAATTCGGACAGGCCATCGGGGCGGCCGCCGCGGCCTACATCATCGGCCTCGGAGGCTACCAATCCGGCGCCGCCATCCAGAGCGACGGCACCCTCACCTCGATCAGAATCGCGGCCGGGGCTGTCCCAGCGCTAGTCACCATCCCCGCGATCGCCATCATGTTCTCCTACCCCCTGACCGAGAAGAAGTTCCGAGAAATCGTCGCTGCCATCGCCCAGCGCCACGACCGTCGGCCCAGCGATGACATCGGCGAGAACGGGCAAGGAGAGACGAAGACCGGTCGAACAAGGCCCTGACCCGGGGGAGGATCATGACCGCAGAGCGGTTCCGTTACACCGGAGCCCGGATCCACGGCGTCCATGCCCCGGGCGTGCAGCTCACCGAGAAGGCTTCGGACGACGGCAGTTCCTGGTCCGGTTCCGTCTCGTTCGAGATCGAGCCGACCGGGTTCGTCGAGGACTAGCGCGGCCGACATCAGCCTCATCCGGCTCGCGGCCGGGCAGGAAGGGCCTGCCGTCGTGCACGCCGCCTGCGCAGGCCGTTACCGGACTTGACCATCCCCGGAATCGGGCCAGTCCCGGCGTAAGCGGCGCCAAGGTGCTCCGCCCGCGTCGTGGGCGGAGGATGGCTGTAAGGCAGCGGCTGACCCGTTTCCCAGCGCGTCTCGGAGCTTCCGCCACACGGCCGTGAGTCCAGCGGCACGGCACCCCGCCGGGCCCGTGCGGGACTCGCCGGTCAGCCGGGGCTTGATGTCTTCCTGACCGGAGGAAAGCCGATGCGCGCGTTGACCGTCCGTCCGCACCTCAAGAACTCGCTGGAAGTCCGTGATCTTCCCGAGCCGGTCCCCGAGGACGGGCAAATCCTGGTGGACGGTCTCGCTGTGGGGATCTGCGGCACGGACAGGGAGATCGTCGAGGGTTCTTACGGTTGGGCGCCGGGGGGCCGTGACCGGTTAGTGCTGGGGCACGAGTCCCTCGGCCGTGTGCGTCAGGCACCCACAGGTAGCGGGTTCTCGGCCGGTGATCTGGTCGTCGGGGTAGTTCGCCGGCCCGACCCGCTGCCCTGTGGCGCTTGCGCACGCGGTGAGTTCGACATGTGCCGCAACGGCCGGTACACCGAGCGGGGCATCAAGGAGATCGACGGCTACGGCGCTCAGACGTGGTGTGTGGAGACCGACTACGCGGTCAGATGCGATGCGCGACTGGAGCGCGTGGGAATGTTGCTGGAGCCGACGTCCGTCGTGGCGAAAGCGTGGGAACAAGTGGAGAGGATCGGCAGCAGATCGTGGTTCGAGCCGGAGCGGGTGCTGGTCACCGGGGCCGGCCCGATCGGAACACTGGCCGCTCTGCTCGGGGTGCAGCGCGGCCTGGAGGTGCACGTGCTGGACCGCGTCACCAAGGGCCCGAAGTCGTCGCTGATCAAAGCTCTCGGTGCCACCTATCACACGGAGGACGCCGCAGAGGTGATGCGATCGCTCGTCCCGGATGTCGTCATCGAAGCCACGGGGGCCGCCGAGGTGGTGTTCGCGGCGATGTCCGGGAACGCGCGGTACGGAATCGTCTGCCTGACCGGCGTGTCGCCCGTCGGCCGGAAACTGAACATAGAGGCCAGCAGCATCAACCGGGAGATCGTGCTGGAGAACGACGCGGTGGTGGGCTCCGTCAACGCCAACCTGCGGCACTACCGGCAGGCGGCGCAGGCGCTGGCACAGGCAGATCTCTCGTGGCTGGAGAGCCTCATCACCCGCAGAGTGCCACTGGACCGTGCCAGTGAGGCGTTCACGGCCCGGAATGATGACATGAAGGTGGTTCTCACTCTCGACTCGTCGGGTGCCCTGACGTGAACGGCGGGAATCCGGCGCGAGGTCCGCGGCAACCGTTGGTCGTCGTGATGGGTGTTTCGGGATCGGGGAAGAGCACCATCGGGCAGAAGCTCGCCCGGCGTCTGGCCGTGCCGTACGCCGAGGCTGATAACTTCCATTCGCCGCGCAACGTGGCGAAAATGCGGGCCGGCCGCCCCTTGGACGACGAAGACCGCCGCCCGTGGATCGATGCGATCGCCGTATGGCTTGCCGAGCACGTCGAAGGCGGAGGAGTGGTCAGCTGCTCGGCGCTCAAGCGCCGCTACCGTGATCGGCTGGCTGCCGCTGCACCCGATGTCTTCTTCCTCCACCTTGTTGGTTCGGCAGAGCTCATCGCGGGCCGACTCGCGGCCCGTGAGGACCACTTCATGCCGGTGAGTCTCCTGCGGTCGCAGATCGCCGCTCTGGAACCGCTGGCGGGCGACGAGCCGGGGGTGGTCATTCCCATCGACGGTACCCCTGAGGAGACGGCCGCCCTGGCCCTCGCCGCCGTCAAGGAGGGGACGCCCGTCCAGGACCGGTGAGGAAGAGCAAGCAGCGCAGCCGGTCGCCGCTGCGCGCCGGGCGCACGGGCCGCCACACGCCGACGAATCACCGGCCGCAAGACGACGGGCTTCCTCTCGCTCCGCCACGAAGAACCGCTGCTGAACAGCACAGCACTGGTGCCGAGTGTGCAGGACGCTTGAACCACGCGGTGGTCACGAATCCAGCGGCTACGGATGGACGCACGACCAGCACATCGACGCTGCTGAGGCCGTCAGATCAGTGGCTGCCACGGACCTGGGTCGAGCTGGGCGGGGGATGACGCCAGGGGGGTCGAGGAGGCGCCTCGCTGCCCGCCACGGTCCGCGCCAGTACCGCCGCGCTGCCCGTGAGCCCGGCGGTTTCCAGATGTATGTACGGGCCGTGGGCCCACACCCGCCGGCATATCCGTCAGGCCAGATCGGTACCCGGTACGTGGTCTGGACGGCTGAAAGCCTCGAGGACCTCCACCCGCTGCGAGCGGGTGCTCAAAGTGTGGTCTGCCTATAGAACGACCAGGAATACTCGAAGGTTTACTCTCGTCGAAGGCCGCGATCCCAGAGGCTTGCGGGTGATGGCCTACCCCGCCCGGACGAGGTCGCACGGCTTGAAATCATCGCCCGCTACTATTTGTGATTCCCTCCTGCACCCAGGTTCAAGGAGGGCCAGCCATGGCCCGAAGGTCAGAAAGCGGGTCCGCCGGATATGACATCCGGCCGAGGGCGACGGGGCCAGAGTGCTGGTCGACCGAGCCTGGTCCCGAGGGCTGACCAAGCAGGAGACTCACACCCCAATGAGTGGTGCAAGCGGGTCACACCCCGGGGCCCTCACCGATGTCGCGCACGCTCCATGTCCACCCGCGTCCCCCGCATCGGGGTCCCCTCGCGCTTGAGCAGCTCTGGTGCCTGTCCGCCGTGGCAGGCGGCCGGTGTTCCGTCGGCGTGGACGACACGCCACCACGGCACGCCGTCGTCGAGCAGACTCATCGCCCGTCCTACCTGCCGTGCGGTCGTACCGATCCGCAGGGCGATGTCACCGTAGGAGGCAGCGGACCCAGCGGGGATGGTGATGACCACCTCACGGACTTCCTCGATGATGTTCATGGTGGCCTCAGGGGTGCGCCGGATAGGTCAGGTGTCCGTTGTGGACCTGCGCGTTCTTGTTCAGGACCGCTGGCTTCGCCGTGGTGTGCGAGATGATGTCCACGACCTCGGCTCCCTTGACGATCAGCGCATCGGTGATCAGTCGGCGGTGACAGCGCCACGGCACCGCCTCGCTACACATGATCGCCGGCCGTTCGTGGTGGGCCAGTTCGAGCAATTCGTCCAGCCCCTCCTTGAAGGCATCGCTTGCCATGTAGTCGGCGTAGTCACGGAAGGCTTTGACGCGCCAGGCATCGTTCACGCTCGGAACGCCCTCGGGGGCGTGCCGCCGGCCGCCCAGCTTCGGGATCCACCGGTATCCGATATCGGCAGGGAGCGCGTCAATGACCGCGTGCTGGTCCCATTGCGGAAACTTCCTCGACGAGGGACGACCGCACATCGACCAGGCAGGTGATCTCATTGCTCCGCAACAGCTCCAGCACTTCCTCGAAGTCGCGCGTCGAATGCCCCACCGTACAGATACGGTTCGTCATCCCTCCGCCTCACTCACGTCACTCGATTGCCCGCCCCACCACCCAGCCGTCAGCTCGCCCGCACTGCCGTACAGGCCCTTCGCCATTCACCGTACGAACCCGGCAGGACACTGCGCCACCTGGCTCGACGCGCCCCGTGGATCTCGGCCTCCTGCGCCGGAACTGTCGTATCTGATGTCCTGGCCCCGCTCAGGGTGCTCTCGGACAGGCCGGGGATTGTCAAGGACGGAGACGTTCACCCATGCGCTCCCAGTCACTGTGAAAGCGGATTGATCATTGTCCACGGAATACCCGGTGCGGGCCGCAGCCAAGGCCCGCACGCTGACCGAACTGGAGACGCGGCTGGTGCGGTGCCGTGCCTGCCCACGCCTCGTGGCGTGGCGTGAGGAGACCGCTTTCGCCAAACGTCCCGCGTTCGCTGATTGGGAGTACTGGGCGCGGCCGGTACCCGGGTTCGGGCCCGCGGACGCCGCCATGGTGATCACAGGACTCGCACCTGCCGCACACGGCGCGAATCGGACGGGCCGGATGTTCACCGGCGACCGGGCGGGCGACCTTCTGTACGCGACGCTGTACGAGCTCGGGCTGGCCTCCCAGGCAACGGCCACGGGCCTGGATGACGGGCTGGAACTGTACGGGGTCAGGGTCACCGCACCCGTGCACTGCGCTCCGCCCGCCAATCGTCCCACGACCGGCGAGAGGGACACCTGCCGCGTGTGGCTGGTCCGGGAGGCACAGTTGATGCAACCGACCCTGCGCTCCGTCGTCGTGCTGGGCGCCTTCGGCTGGCAGGCGGCCCTCCCCGCTCTGGAGGAGGCCGGCTGGAGCGTGCCCCGGCCGCGCCCTGCGTTCGGCCACGGCGTACGGACGACATTGACGCCAGCGGGCCCGACTGGCGGCGAGGTGACAGTGTTCGGCTGCTACCACGTGAGCCAGCGCAACGTCTTCACCGGCCGACTGACCCCAGCGATGCTGCGCCAGGTGCTCGCCGAGGCTGCGTACACGGCCGGCCTCCCCGTCGAACGACCAGGCCCAGGGTGACACCCTCCGGTACGGCCCAGTCCTCGTATTGCTGTCGCTACCCGACAGGTAGCTGTGGGTAGTCGCAGCCACTTAGCGTGAGCGGCGAGCGTGGGGTGCGGTAGCAGGATGTAGCGCTGGGGTTGATCATGGTCTCTGGGTTCGACCTCGGGCAGATCGTGTTGTTCGCTGGGTTCCAGGTTCGCGGGTCTCGCACCCGGCCCCGGGTCGTCAGGCCAGGATGAGGGCCCGCAGGCTCTGGCGCCTCTGGGGAGGGTGAAGGGAGACCGTATTGATCGCCACGGATGTCCAACGTTGCGGTCGTTCGGTCCTGGTCAGCGCCACGGGGGAACTCGCTGGGGACGTCGGCGCGCTTGAGCGGGCGATCGACGGCGTCAGCGCCGACGTGCGGGTTCTGATGGTCGACGATGGCCACGACGGCGTCAACAGCCGCCTGCGCACCTGAACGGCCGAGCCCGGCGTGACCGGTGGCCGGGTGACGGCGTTGGGGGGTGACGACACGTGCCCCCGGGTCCCCGCCATCTGGGGCCGGATCCGTGTGACGGCCTCTGCTACCGCGCCCGGCGGCAGGGGCCGTCGTCTCGTTCCAGGGCCCGCGGCTTCATGGCGCGGTCGGTGTCGGAACGGCTACGGACCGCCACATCGGCCACAGGGCGTCGTTGGAGGCATGGAGCAGGAAACCGTTGCGCCTGTGCAGCGGGCCGGATCCTCCAGACCTCCACAGCGGCTGGGGAGGATCACCGACACGCCGATCTGCGACACCGTCGAGCGCGAGTGGCTCGCCCGTCGCCGCGCAGTCCCCGCGCTCCGGGGTCCCGGACCATGCGGGGCCCGGTGTACGTCGGTGACCTGTTCTTCCGGGCGTAGCGCGTCTGTCACAGCTGTGCGGACAGACGCTCGCGCAGGTACAGCAGGGCGGCGGTGTCCGCGACGGCCGCCAGGTCGGTCAGCAGCACGCGGATGCGGGCGTCGTCGCCGCAGCGGACCGCCTGCACGATGTGCTCGATGGCTTGGTACGCCCGAGGGTCCATGCCCGGCGGCACGGTGGGCTCGGGGGAACCGTCCTTCGGGTTCATCCCTCTTCTCCGGCCAGGATCCGGTCGGCCGCGTAGCGAGGGCAGGACAGCAGGTGCCACGAAAGTCGCCGGGCATTGCCTGATCGGTGACGATGCGGATCGGGGTTCCGAACTGATGGGGAAGGCCCCTCGCGGACCTTCAGCCGGTCGCGTCGGGGTGGTTGAGCAGCTGTGTCAGCGGAACGTCCACATCGGCGAGTTCCCTTGTGTCGACTGCTCGGCCGGAGGTGACGAGGGCGCGGATCGGGTCGGTGACGTCCCAGACGTTGACGTTCATGCCCGCGAGGACCCTGCCGCCGGAGAGCCAGAACGCGATGAACTCTCGGGTGTCCCTGCGGCCGCGGAAGACGACCTGGTCGTAGCCGTCGGGTTCGACGTAGCCGGTGTACTCCATGCCCAGGTCGTACTGGTCGGTGAAGAAGTACGGAACGCGGTCGTAGGCCACGTCCTGCCCGAGCATCGCCTTGGCCGCGGTTTGCGGCTGGTGGACGGCGTTGGCCCAGTGCTCGACTCGGATGTGCTTGCCGAGCAGTGGGTGGAAGGCGTTGGCGACGTCCCCTGCGGCGTAGATGTCCGGGTGTGAGGTGCGCAGGTGGGCGTCGACGCGGATGCCGTTGTCGACCTCCAGGCCGGCGGCGTCGGCAAGCTGAGTGTTGGGGGTGATGCCGACCCCGACGATGACCGCGTCGGCGTCGATGCGGCTGCCGTCAGCCAGCAGCACACCGTTCGCCCGTCCTCCGGAACCGGTGATCTCGGCGACCTGGACGCCGAAGCGCAGATCGACCCCGTGATCGGTGTGCAGGTCGGCGAAGACCTGGGCCACCTCGCGGCCCAGCACCCGCAGCAGGGGCAGCTCCGCGATCTCCAGCACGGTGACCTCCACCCCGGCCGCGCGGGCGGCGGCCGCGGTCTCCAGACCGATCCAGCCGGCGCCGATCACCACGATGCGGGATGCAGACTCGAAGGATTCCTTGAGGCGGTCGCTGTCGGCGAGCCGGCGCAGGTAGTCGACGCCGTCGAGGTCGGCTCCGGGCACCGTCAGGCGGCGCGGTGAGGAGCCGGTGGTCAGGAGCAGCTTTTCGTAGCCGATGCGGCTGCCGTCAGCGAGCGTCACCTCGTGTCCGGTCGGGTCGACCGCGGTGACCGTGGCGCCCAGGCGCAGATCGACGTCGTGTTCGGCGTACCACTGGGGAGGGTGGACGTAGACGGTGTCACGCTCGTCCTTGCCGAGCAGATAGCCCTTCGAGAGCGGCGGCCTTTCGTAGGGGCGCTCGTTTTCCTCTCCGAGCAGCACGATCGGTCCGTCGAATCCCTCTTCGCGGAGGGTCTGTGCTGCCTTCGCACCGGCCAGGCTGCCTCCGACGATCACGAATGCGTTGTTCGCGGCCATGTTTTCTCCTCTGCTGCGTTGGCTCGGCCCGCGGGCGGGTGGTGATGCGCTCACTGCCCTCGTCGCGGCCAGGCCATCGTCGTCGATAGCCCTGCGCTGTCAGCGGTTGATTTGTTCCCCGGTGTGTCTGCCGATCGGCTGTCGCCGGTGACTGGGCGCTGGGACCGTTCGTCGACGGTCGCCGCGTCAGGTGGCGGTGCGCGTGGTGTGCAGTTCGGCGTCCAGTTGCTCGAACAGTTCGTTGCCGGAGGCGGTGAACTTGGCGATGCCCTCGTCCTCCAGCACACGGACCACGTCGTCGTAGGACACTCCGACCGTCTCCAGGTCGTTGAGTACCTGCTGGGATGCCTCATAGGTGCCGTGGATCGTGTCGCCCTGGATGTGGCCGTGGTCGGCGACCGCGCGCAGGGTCTGCTCCGGCATGGTGTTGACCACCCCGGGCGCCACCAGTTCGTCGACGTAGCGGGTGTCGGCGTAGGCGGGGTCCTTCACCCCGGTGGAGGCCCACAGTGGGCGCTGGGGGCGCATCCCGGCCGCGGCGAGAGCCTGCCACTCCTGGGAGGCGGCGGCCTGCTCGAAGTGCCGGTAGGCCAGGCGCGCGTTGGCGATCGCGGCTCGCCCGCGCAGAGCCAGTGCATCCGGTGTGCCGATCTTGTCCAGTCGGCTGTCGATTTCGGTGTCCACGCGGCTGACGAAGAAGGAGGCCACCGATGCGATGGACGCCAGGTCCCGCCCGGCCGCATGGGCCTGACCCATGCCGTCGAGGAAGGCGCGGAGCACTTGGTCGTAGCGGTCGAGGGAAAAGATCAGTGTCACGTTGATGCTGATGCCTTCCGCGAGCGCCGTGCTGATCGCCTCCAGGCTGGGCTGGGTGGCGGGGATCTTCACGAACAGGTTCGGCCGGTCCACCAGCCACCACAGGGCTCGTGCCTCGGCGATCGTCGCCGCCGTGTCGTGGGCGACGCGCGGGTCCACCTCGAGCGACACCCTTCCGTCCACGCCGCCGCTGGCCTCGTACACCGGTCGCAGGACGTCGCAGGCCCAGCGCACATCGAACGCCGTCAGCAGCCGGACGGCCTCCTCCACGCGCACCCCGCGCCGGGCCAGATCTCCGACCTGCTCGTCGTAGCGGGCACCCGAGCGGATCGCCTTGGCGAAGATCGTCGGGTTGCTGGTAATTCCCACCACCCGCTGGTCACGCACCAAGTCGGCCAGCCCGCCACCGGCGAGCCGCTCCCGGCTCAGATCATCCAGCCAGACCGCCACGCCTTCAGCGGACAGCCGGTCCAGGTTCTCACTCATGGTCTTCTCCTTAGCGTCGTCTCGCGAGATGCCGGCTACGTACCGCCCGGCTCCCCTGCGGACCGAGCACAGACCTCCTTCACACACGCCCCAGTGGCAGGGCCGGGCACGCTCGCACCGCCGCCTGCGGCGCGAAGTTCCACACAGCACCGTCCCGGGTAAGGGGCGAGGACCGCGGCGATCCCAGATGTCTGCAGGCCAGTGAGGAAACCGGCGAGGAAGGCGTGGTTGATCGAGCACACCAGCTCGGGCGATCGGGCGGCCAGCGGGTGGAAGGGGCAGTTCAGCAGCCGCACCTCGGTCGGAGCCTGCCGGTCGGGCTCGAAGCCGTGCTCCTCCAACACGGATTCCGAAAGCGTGAGAGAACGCTCGGGGCCCAGACGGCCTGGACGGCTGTTGGCGCGTGTCGCGGCTCCGAGCGCCTCACCGCGGTGGCGGGCCGTGCGCAGGGCGGCGGACTGCGCGTCCTCGCCTTGCTGCTGGCCGAGGACCGCGTCGATGAGGATCTCGGCCAGGACGTCGGGGCGGCGCTCGGGGATGGAGATGCGGATGTCGTTGTCCGCCGGCTCGTACACCTTGGGCTTGCGGCCCACCCTGCGGATGCCGCCCGGGTGGTCGTATCGGGAAGTCAGCAGCCCCGCCGCGACCAGTTTGTCGAGGTGGAAGGCGGCCAGCTTGGCCGAGATCCCGGCATCGGCGGCGGCCTCCTCGCGCGTCACCGGCCGGTGGGCGCGTCGTATGAAGCCATACAGCCTGCGGCGCATCTCGTCCCCGAGCACCGAGACCGCTTCTACTCCCAAAACGGTGTGGGCCTGAGAAGGAGCCGGGGTCGAGTCAGAGGTCATACAGCAACGATAACTCCAATCCACGTGCACGTAACCGAGCATTTTCGTATCCCCACCTGGCAGATTGCCCCCTTGCGTGAATACATCCAATACTGTTTGGTGAAATCTTCTGGAGGAGATCCTGTCATGACGAGCGAATTGCACCAGCAGGCGAAACAGCCGGTCAGTGCCGTCCTCGCCGGCCCGTACGGGCATCCGTTCCATCCGATCCTGGTCACCGTGCCGATCGGGGCGTGGGTGGGCAGCCTCGTCTTCGACATCGCCTCCCACCTCGTGGACGATCCCGACTTCCTCGCCCGCGGGGCGATGTGGCTGATCGCCGTGGGCGTGATCGGAGCGCTGGCTGCCGCGCTGGTCGGCCTCTTGGATCTGTTCGCCATCCCTACCGGCACGCGTGCCTTTCGTACCGGTCTCATCCACATGACGCTGAACCTGCTGGTGACCGCCTCGTATGCGGGCAGCTTCCTGTGGCGTCACGCCGGGGACGGGCCGTCACGGCAGCGTCGGGGCGGGGCAGCTCGCGCTGAACGCCGTGACGCTGGCCGTGCTCGGCGTCTCGGGGTTCTTGGGCGGCAACCTCGCCTACCACTACGGCGTTCGCGTCGCCGACGAGGCGACGCAGGCCGAAGGCTTCGTTCCCTCGCGCCGGAACTCAGCCCGCCCCTGACCTGCAGCGCAGCGCATCTGCACTGCGCGTTCACCCCTACCCCTCAGGGAGTTTCCATGGACATGGCCGCGCTGATCGCCTGGGTGGTCACCGCCCTCGGCGGCTCCTTCATGCTCAGCATCTGGCTCTAAGAACGGCGGCGCCCGTGGCGGCACCAGCCACCTGCCAGTCCCGGTCATCTTCGGCCACTTCGCACTCGCCGCCATCGGCCTCGTCGTGTGGATCATCTACGTGATCACCGAAAAGCGTGCGTTGGCCTGGACCGGCTTTGGCCTCCTGCTGCCTGTTGCCCTGCTCGGGTTCGTAATGCTCGCCCGCTGGATCCCCGTCTACCGCGACCGCGCAACCGCTACCGCTACCGGCCAGAACACACCGGCCGAAGGCCACTTCCCGCTCCCCGTCGTCGCGGGACACGGCCTCGCCGCCGTCGTAACCCTGGTCCTGGTCCTGCTGACCGCACTCCGGACCTGACGAGTCCCCTGCCTCGCCCGCACAGCCAACAGAGGCACAACCGGGTGCCGTGCCGGCCGGAAGCTGCTGCACTCGAGGTATGGACCATGACCGGACCGACCCTGCAGGCCGGCCGGGGACCCGGCTTGAGCTGATCACCTTCGGCCACAGCACCGCGGACCGCGCCTCGCTGGCTGGACTTTTCCGGGAAGCCGGCGTCACAGCGGTCGTAGACGTCAGGACCGCCCCCGGCAGTCGCCGTGACCCGGACCTGTCACGGCAGCGATTGGGCCAGTGGATGCCCGAAGAGCACATCGCCTACCGGTGGGAGCCGCGCCTGGGCGGCTTTCGCAAACCGCCTGCGGATTCGCCCGGCACGGTCTGGCGCAACGCGTTCTTCCGCGGGTACGCCGCGCATACCCGCAGCCCCGAGTTCGTCACCGCTATGGACGCCCTCATGCACCAAGCTTCCCAGCCTCCGACCCGGTGGCCGTCACCGGCAGCCACCCCGGCGACCAGCCGGGATACCTCGATGCGACAGGACCGGGCACGGCACGGCCGCCTCAGCGCGTCCCGGTGACGCTCGAGGAGGGCAGCAGCTTCGAGATCGGGCACGGCGCCGTCGTGATCGCCGCGATCACCTCGTGCACCAACACCTCCAACCCACAATTGATGGTCGCCGCCGCGCTGCTGGCCAAGAAGGCGAGCGCGGCCTGCGGTCCAAGCCCTGGGTGAAGACCAGCCTCGCGCCCGGGTCGAGGATCGTGATGGACTACCTCGAACGCGCAGGGCTGATCCCGTATCTCGACACGCTCGGCTTCGACCTGGTCGGCTACGGTTGCACCACCTGCATCGGCAACTCCGGCCCGCTGATCAGTGAGGTCTCCCGGGCGGCCGCCGACGCCGACCTTGTGGTGGCGTCCGTGCTCTCCGGCAACCGCAACTTCGAAGGCCGCATCCACCCCGAGACGAAACCGAACTATCTGGCCTCACCGCCGCTGGTGGTCGCCTACGCGCTGGCCGGCTCCATGGCCGTCGACCTCACCCGCGATCCGCTGGGCACCGGCAGCGACGGGCGGCCCGTCCACCTGCGCGACATCTGGCCCGCCCAGGACGAAATCCAGCGGGTGATCTCCACCAGCCTGCGGCCGGGCATGTTCACCGACGGCTACGCGGACCTGTTCACCGGCGACGAGCAGTGGCGGGCCCTGCCCACCCCCGAGGGCGACCTGTTCGCCTGGGATCCCGCCTCGACATACGTGCGCAAGCCGCCCTACTTCGAGAACATGCCCCGCCGACCGCAGCCACCGGACGACATCACCGGCGCCCGGGTGCTCGCCCTGCTCGGCGACTCGGTCACCACGACCACATCTCCCCGGCCGGCACCATCAAACGGGACTCACCGGCGGGCGAGTACCTGCAAGCCCACGGCATCGCGCCCGAGGACTTCAATTCCTACGGCTCCCGGCGCGGCAACCACGAGGTGATGATTCGCGGCACCTTCGCCAACATCCGGCTGCACAACCTGCTGGCCCCCGGAACCGAGGGCGGCTACACCCGCCACCTGCCCGACGGCGAGGCAACCACGATCTACCAGGCGGCGATGCGGTACGCCGCCGAGGGCACCCCCCTACTCGTCATCGCCGGCAAGGAATACGGCTCCGGATCATCACGCGACTGGGCCGCCAAGGGCACCGCGCTGCTCGGCGTCAGAGCCGTCCTGGCCGAATCCTTTGAGCGAATCCACCGCTCCAACCTGATCGGGATGGGCGTCCTGCCGCTGCAGTTCGCGCCCGGCGACACCACCCGCTCCCTGGGCCTGACCGGTGAGGAGACCTACACCGTCCACGGACTGGCCGAGCTGCCCCACGAGGTCACCGTCGAAGCGACAGGGAGCGGCGGCACCACGCGGTTCACCGCACGCCTGCGCCTGGACACCCCCACAGAAGCCGACTACTACCGGCATGGCGGCATCCTGCCCTACGCCCTGCGCACCCTTCTCCCCGCATAACACTGCGCCGACAGCCACTCCGCGGGCTTTCCGCAGCAACGACAACACACCGCCGCGCTCCAACGGCAATCCCCCTTCGCGCAGTCCGCGCCTCGGGCTCATTCCTCTCACCCTGGACAGCATGTGATCGGCCGAATCCTGACGGGCCTGGTATCGGTCAGGGCAGGATTTTGATCGCGCTCTGCCAATTCAGCTGAAGTGGCTGTTGGATAGAGATGTGCAGGAACCCGAGCGCCTCCAAATCTCGAGCGCGCCGCAAGGGGCCCACGTCGATCGGGCGCATCGCGCTGGAACGCACGAACTCGGCGATCCTGTCTTTGGCGGCGGAGTCGTCTCCGGCGATCAGGACGTCAAGAGGGAAGCCGTGGCTCTCGCCCGTCGTCAGCAGGCCGGCGAAGGTGGTGTTGAAGGCTTTGACGACCTTCACCTCTGTACCGACGATCTGTTGGATCTCCTCGGCCGCCGAGCTGTCGGGGGGCGTCAGCCGCGCATCCATGGTGGAGAAGTCGATCGGGTTGCAGATGTCCACGAGGATCTGCCCGGCCAAGGCGGCGCCGGCGGATCGCGCGACCTGCAGCGCCGCATCGTACGGCAGCGCGAGCACGGTGACATCGGCTGCCTCAACCGCAGCCGACCAGTCGCACTCGCTGTCCGGGAACCGCTGCTTGAGCTCCTCCGCCAGCGCCCGGGCCGGGTCGGCGTCGGGATGGACCACACACACTCCGTGGCCGCCAGCAAGTGCACGGGTGGCGATGGCACGACCCATCTTGCCGGGGCCCACGACGTTGATCTTCATTGCTGTTGCCTTCCGGGTTGGTGCAGCGTATGCCGCCGCCCAGGGCCACTTGACAGTGCTTCGACATGGCCCGAAGTGAAGCCCGCGTCAGAGCTCGGGACGCCGAAGGGCGCAGATGCATCCCTATCCCGAGGGTCCGGCGGCTGTGCATGAAGGAAGGCCCGGTCACCCGGATGCCGGACACGAGAGGGAGGCCACGGCGCAGAGCATGGTGGAACATCGCCTGGTTCCTTTGCCGACGCGGTTCATGCACGGATGCCGGGGTGTGTTGCCGTCCCGGAAACCGAGAACGCGTGCGCCAGCCACCGATTGCCTCGCCCCGGAATCGCCCCCGGCAACGCCGCGTCGGCCAGGTGGACCTGCCGGCGGCGCTTGTATGGCGCATGGCTCGTCTGTCGCACAGTGTGGGCGTACGTGACAGCGAAGGGATAGCCATGGATAAGCAGGATTCGGCCTTGCGCGTCGTGGTGGGCGTCGATGGTTCGCCTTCATCGCATGCCGCGCTTCGGTGGGCGGTCCGGCATGCCGAGCTGCTCGGCGGTGATGTGGTGGCAGTGGCTGCCTGGGAGCTGCCCGGGGCTCACGGATGGTCCGCGCCCGCCGTGGACCCGGGATTCGACAAGTCCATCGCCGAGCAAGGCCTCGTCAACCAGCTAAACCAGGTCTTGGGCGAGTCCGGCGCTGCCAAGGTCCGACAGCGTCTGATGCACGGCAATCCCGTTGAAGTGCTGCTCAGCGAGTCTGAGGGCGCAGAGGCGCTCGTGCTGGGCAACCGGGGCCTGGGCGGATTCCGCCGTGCGCTGCTGGGTTCCGTGAGTCAGCAGTGTGCGCTGTACGCCACGTGCCCCGTCGTCATCGTGCGTCCGACCACCGAGGTAAGGGACTCCGCAACCCACGCCGAGTGAGGCGGGACCCGTCGGCGGCCACGGTGCGACCTTGCCGGCCCAATCGCCTGATGATCCGGAGCCGTATTCCTTGCCGGCGATGACGAGGAGGCGGACGCCCTCGGCTGCGTACCGCATCGCCTCCTGGTAGATCGTGGTCCCCTCGCCGTCGCAGATGCCGGGTGTAACTGCCCTCGGGCCCAACGCCAGTGGGCCTGCAGATCCTCACTCGCCGGTATATCCCCGTCAGGGTGCCGGTCGGGCCATCGGCCGCAGCCACCGGACGACGCCACTGGGACGTGGGGCATGTGCTGGAAGCCAAGCCGCCTGCGCACGTATGCGATGGCCCCTTGATCCATTGAGGGCGGGAAGTTGTGGAGGCGTGGTGAGCGGTCTGGTTGTGGTGGGCGTGGACGGTTCGGCCTCTGGTTTGGCCGCGGTGGAAGCGGCGGCGCGGGAGGCGCGGTGGCGCGGTGCAGGTTTGCGGCTGGTGCACGCGTTTATCTGGCCCGCCATGCACGTGCCGTTGGGCCCGTCGCCGCTGGGCCCGCCCGAGGGTGGCTTGCGCAATATGGTAGAACGCCTGCTGGCCGAGGGGGAGGCGCGCGCCATGACCCTGGCACCGGAGGTCCATGTATCCCGCGCTGTGGTGACGGGTGAACCGCTGACGGTCCTGGAGGCGCAATCGCGTACTGCGGAACTCGTAGTCGTCGGGTCTCGCGGTATGGGCGGCTTCGTCGGGCTGATGGTTGGATCGACGGCCGTGCATCTGGCAGCTCATGGCCGGTGCCCGGTCCTCGTCGTGCGTGGGCAAGGTGAGGGCACGGGGCCGATCGTCGTGGGTGTCGACGGCTCCTCGGCCGCTGCCGGAGCGGTTGACTTCGCCTTCGCCGAGGCGGCACTGCGCGGGGTCGACATCGTTGCCTTGCACGCCTGGACCACCTGGAACGCGCCGATGCCCCCGCCGCAGGACGAGGCGATGCCGTACGCGAACGAGCCGCAAGCCCTGAAGGTAAGGCAAGAAGCTCTGATGTCCGAGGTGCTCGCGGGCCACCAGGAGAGGTACCCGGGGGTGCGAGTGAAACGCGAAGTTGTGCAGGGCGGGACGCGGGAGACGCTGATCAAGGCGAGCGGCACGGCCCAGCTGCTGGTGGTCGGCGCGCGCGGACGCGGAGGTTTCGCCGGACTGCTGCTGGGATCGGTGAGCCAGGCATTGCTGCATCATGCACACTGCCCAGTGGCGGTGGTCCGCAGCTCCGGCGAGAGCCCCTGACCGCCGCCGTTCCCTTCGGCCGCGGCGGAAGGCGGTACCTCGATCGTGTACCAGCACGTACGGATCTCTGTTCTCAGCTGTCCGTTCCATCCGGGACGGCCCCCGCGCCGGGGGCTCAGCTGTTGAGGGGAGGGAACGGGATCACATTCTCCGGTACCAGACCGGGTTCTGCCGACGCATCGTGCCCCTGGGTGAGAACGGCGCTGGCGAAGGTCAGGCTGGTTACCAGATGGCCGCTCCTCCGCTTCCGGGACCTGTTGTGCTTCTTTGCGGACACGCTCGTAGAACTCGTTCTTCAGGTCCGCGTGCCGCTTCTGCAGGGCCATCCGGTGAACACCGGCCTCGGCGGCGAGCGCAACGACGGTGAGACTCCCGTTGGACGCAATAGGCTGCCCAGCCAACAGCCGGTCCATCGCTTCCCGGATGCGGGTGCGCTCGGCCTGGTGCAGCTGGCTCATATCAGGGCCTCGGCGGTCTGGGCGGTTGCGTCGTGGGCGTCGGCAGTCGCGCGGAGTCTGTCGGCATTCACCCGCAGACGTTGGCCGAGCGGGCCGGGCGTCGAGGCGGCCAACTGGTCTATCTCCTCGGCCCGCTCCCGCGTCCGATGGGCATCGGTGTCGGTGCGGACGGTGTTGCCGCAGCCGGACTGGCAGGCGTACTGCCTCGGGGCAGTCGCCCCGAGGCCGGGATCGCAGAGCGCCTTGTTTCGCTTGAACGCGCAGATCAGGAACGGAACGCGTCCGGGTTGTCGTAGAGCACGACGCCGTCCCGGGCCAGGAAGCCTGCGGCCTTCTTCGCGAACGTGCTGGGGACGATTCGGCCCTCGAAGCACGGGGCGTGGGCGGCCGCGGTCAGGGCCCGTCTCGCTGCCGGGCCCGAGACCTTCGCTCCACCCGCGACCTGGTCGCGAAGTCGGGCAGCGGTGTCCGCGGCCGCCAACGCGGTCTCGACGTCGAGGACGGAGTGGATTCCGCCTCGGCTCCGCGACCCGTAGCCGGCCGAGACCCGGGCATCGAGAACGGTCCGCATGTGCCCGTACTGGATCGCGAGCGCGATCAGCCCGCCTGGGCGGCGGGCGACGTGCCAGGCCAGGGTCCTCCTGAACCGGGCCAGGCCGATCTCGCCATGCGGGTCCGGGGATGGTCTGCTCGGGTAGACCATGGACGTGGGCTTCGTGGTTGGCCCACGTGATGAAGTCCTCGATCCGCTTGTTCAATGCGCTGTTCTTCACCGCGCCCTGGTAGTTGCGTCGTCCGGCGAAGTCGTGGTGGGCGGCGCTGAGGAGAAGCTCGCCGTCAGGAACCATCCGCTCCAGGACACGGATGGCACGGACGACTGGGGTGATGGCAACCCAGGGGACCTCGCGCACTTCACCGGCCGAGATGTGGTTGCCGTCCTGGTCGGTCACGTTCTTGTAGTGATGGCCGCGGATCAGGTGGCGCCCCGGGGTCCCATCGGCGGCCGGTTCAGGGTCTGGGCAGCAGCCGGACCGCAGGCCCTGGACTTCTTGCGGACGCATGCCCGTCAGGTAGAGGCAGATGATCATGGCGGCTGTGCCCAGGTGCCTGGTCAGATCGGCGGCCTCGTTGAAGTCCAGGGGCTCGCGCCAGGGCCTGTCCGCGATTCTGCCGGTCATCGGTGTGGTGAGGGGACACGGGCCAGGACGTTCGGTGGCCAGAGCCGACAGCCCATGGGCCTGATTGAGCCGGTCGACCTGGCCGAGGCTGGCGCCGGTGACCGCGGCGAGGAAGGTGCGGGCCAACTGGTTCGTGCCCATACGCTCGGTGGTCGGCAGCCGGGTTCCGCTGCGTACGAGCGGCAACACGCGGGCCTCGAGTGCTGCCTGGCCAGCGGGCGTGGCCCGGTTGGCGACTGCCAGTGCGCACAGGCGCCTGTGTTCCTGGGCGCCGGCGAGCCGAGGCTGCTGGAGTACGCCGATGCCCGCGTCCCCGAATCGGCGCCAGGGCGGCCGCGGTTCGTCGACGCACCGCTCGACGGGGCAGTGGCACGGCTCGTACGCCACGTACGGGAGGTCCGGCCCGACATCGTCGTCACCCACGACGACTACGGTCAGCTGACCGGGCATCCCGATCACGTCCACACCCACCGGGTCACCCTGCTGGCCGTGCACGCCGCCGGGCTGGAACACCTCCATCCCGAAGCGGGGGAACCCTGGCAGCCCGCCGCCCTCTGCCTGGCCACCCATCCGCACTCGGGCATCGGCGAGCTGGGTGCGCTGCTGGCCGACGTCGGAAAGACCGTGCGCAGCGTCCCGGACGAGCGGGTCAGCGCGACGATCGACGTACGTCCGTGGCTGGAGCGGAAGTGGGCCGCCATCGCCGCGCACCGGAGCGAGACGGAACGCCACCGCTCGCTGCCCGGAATTCCTCTCCCGACTCCCCGCCGATGCCCGTGCGCGCATCCTCGCGACGGAGTGGTACACCCGCCTGGCCGTCCGGCCCACGCCAAGCGGCCCGAGTGGCTCGGGTGAGTTGACCGTCTGAGTCGACCCGTCGGACCGCGCCCTCACCCGTGCGGGTGGATCGCCGCATCCAGTGGGCGCAGCGCGGCCAGCCGTCCGTGCACGGCCGCGACGGTGCCAAGAGGCTGTGGCCTGTCACGGGAGGGCGGCGACCCGCTGCGCGGCGGCGAGCAGAAGGAGGGACCCAGGTCTCCATGTCCACATTCACTTCCGGTCTGAGAAGAACGCTGGGCCGCACCGGGGTCGCGGCCGCCACCGGGCTGGCGTTCGCCCTCACCCTGCCGGGGGCCGCTCTGGCCGCGCCGGGCGACCTCGATCCGGCCTTCGACGGCGACGGACGGGTCGTCACCGACTTCGCCGGCTACGACGAGAGCCGTGACATGGTGCTGCAGGCCGACGGCAAGATCGTCACCGTCGGCCTCAACACACCCCCCGAGGGCGGCGCGGCCGACTTCGCACTGGCCCGCTACAACCCCGACGGCAGCCTCGACGCGACCTTCGACGGCGACGGCCTGGTCCTGAGCGACCTCCGGGGCGGCGGCGAGGACGTGGCCGACGGGGTGGCGGTGCAGCCGGACGGGAAGATCGTCGTGGTGGGCCGCAGCGCGGAGCCCGAGGGCGGCGGGATGTTCACCGTGGTCCGCTACCAGAGCGACGGGAGCCTCGACACGGGCTTCGGCGGTGGCGACGGCATCGTCCTCACCGACTTCGGCACGGGCGGCGCGCAGGAGGCCTTCGCGGTGACGGTGCGGGCCGACGGCGGGATCCTCGCCGCCGGCATGAGCGGCGCCGAGCTCGCGCTCGCCCGCTACCACGCGGACGGCAGCCCCGACACCGGCTTCGACGGCGACGGCAGGGTGACCACCGCCTTCGCCGGGGGCGCCGCGACCGCGTTCGACGTGACGACGCAGCCGGACGGCAGGATCGTCGTCGCCGGCCGAGCGGGGTACAACTATCCGGCGAACGCCTCCGACTTCGCGCTGGCCCGCTACAACGCCGACGGGAGCCTCGACGCCGGCTTCGACGGCGACGGCAGGGTGACCACCGCCTTCGCCGAGGCCGACGTGGCCGGCGGGGTGAAGGTCCAGCCCGACGGGAAGATCGTCGCGGCGGGTTCCAGCGCCTTCGACTTCGCCCTGGCCCGCTACAACCCCGACGGCACGCTCGACGGCGCCTTCGACGGCGACGGCAAGGTCACGACCGATTTCGCAACCGGCACCCTGGACGGAAGCTCCGATCTGGTGCTGCAGCCCGACGGCAAGATCGTCGCCGCGGGCATCAGCCGGACCGATTTCGCGGTCGCCCGCTACCACACCAACGGCACCCTGGACGGCGGCTTCGGGACCGGCGGCAAGGTCACCACCGACGTCTACTTCGGCTTCTTCGACGTCGCCACCGCGGTGGCGCTGCAGCCGGACGGCAAAATCGTCGCCGCCGGCAACACCGGCGACGACCGCGGCCTGGTCCGCTACCAGGTCGCCGCCACACCGCCGCCCCCGCCCGGAGTGAACCTGTCCGTCACCAAGTCCGGGCCCGCGACCGTCAGCCTCGGGGACCAGGCCGCCTACACCGTGACGGTGACCAATACGAGCACCACGACGACGGCCACCGCGGTCACGCTGACCGACACCCTGACCGGACCCGGCTCCCTCCTGTCCGCCACGACCGGCCAGGGCACCTGCACCAGGACGGCCACCAGCGCCAACTGCGCTCTGGGCTCCCTCGCCCCGGGGGCCAGGGCCACGGTGCAGCTGGTCGCCGAACCCCGAACCACTGGCACCCTGTCCGACACGGCGACGGCCGGCGCCGCGCAGACCTACCCGGTGCCCGCGAACAACACCGCGACGGCGGCCAGTACGGTCGACAACGCGCGCGGCTGCACGATCGTCGGCACCAGCGGCGCCGACGACCTGGTCGGCGGCTACGGCACCGACGTGATCTGCGCCCTCAGCGGCAACGACGTCATCAGGGCCGGCTACGGCAACGACACCGTGCACGGCGGCCCCGGGAACGACAACGCCGACGGCGGCTTCGGAAACGACACCCTGGGCGGCGGTCCCGGGACCGACACGCTGGCCGGGTCCTACGGCGACGACCGGCTCGACACGGTCGACTCCGTCTCCGGCAACGACACCGCCAACGGCGGCCCCGGCACCGACACGTGCACGACCGACCCGGGCGACACCCGCCTGAGCTGCCCTTAGGGGATGTCCGGCCCGACGGGGCTCCGGGGGCGCCCGTCCTTTAGGGTGACCCAGCGGATGGTCCGTACGGCGCGGGTCGGCAACGGTCATGGGAGCGAGTGGAGTTGGTGGAGTCCTTGCTGCCCGGTGACCCGCCGGAGATCGGCGGGTACCGCCTGCTGGCGCGGCTCGGCGCGGGAGGGATGGGCGAGGTGTTCCTGGCCCGGACGGCCTCCGGGCGGCCGCTGGCCCTGAAGACCGTGCACCGGGATCTGAGCCTGCAGCCGGACTTCGCCGAACGGTTCGACCGGGAGATACGCACCAACGACCGCGTGCGCAGCGCGTGGACGGTCTCGGTGGTGGACTTCGGCCAGCCGGGGGCGTCGCCGCAGTGGCTGGCGACGGAGTACATCGCCGCTCCGTCGCTGGGCGACTGGGTGCACCGGTACGGGCCGCTGCCGGCGGCGGCCGTGGCGTCCTTGGCCCGGGAGCTGGCGGCGGCGCTCGTCACCGTACGGGCGGCCGGGGTGGTCCATCGTGACATCAAGCCGGCGAACGTGCTGCTGGGCCGGGAACGGCCCTTCCTCATCGACTTCGGCATCGCCCGCGCGGTACGCGACCCCCGCTACACGCAGACGGGCGCGGTCATCGGCACGCCCGGCTTCCTCTCGCCGGAGCAGGCGACCGGATCCGTGGCCTCGGCGCCGGCCGACGTGTTCTCCCTGGCCGCCGTCCTCGTGTACGCGGCCACCGGGCGCAGCCCGTTCGTCGCGGACGGCGAGGAGCTGGAACTGCCCGCCCTCCTCTACCGGATCGTGCACGACGAGCCGCTGCTCGACGGCGTACCGGACACGCTTGTCGCGCTCGTGCGGGAGTGCCTGGCCAAGGACCCGGAGCAGCGCCCGACCGCCGAGCAGCTGCGGGAGCGGCTCGGTGCCGCCGAGGGGGTGGAGGAGGAGCATGGGGGATGGGGCGGGGCGGTGCCGACGGCCCTGGTGGCGGAGGTCGGGCGCCGGGAGGACGAGCTCCGTCGGCTGCTCACCACACCGCGGCCGCCCGCCTACGCCCCCGGAGGCACCGGCCCTGCATCGGCCATCCAGCCGCAGCCGCCCGCGACGGCTCCGGGAACTCCCCTGCTCTTCCCCGCTCCTGTTCCCGTTCCCGTGCCCGCCGGGCGCGTCGGCGGGTGGGTGTCCCGCCGGCCCCGGGTGATCACCGCGGTCGCCGTTGCCGCCGTGCTCGCCGCGGTCGCCGTGCTGGCCATCCGGCTTCCGTGGGGCGGAGACGGCGACAAGGCCGCCCCTCCCGCCACCTCGTCCGCACCGTCCTCCTCCGCCCCTTCCACCTCGTCCTCCTCCCCCTCTGCTGCGGCTCTGCCGGCATCGTGGGTCGGTACGTGGTCCGGCGTCGGCCCGGGAACCCCGGAGGCGGACGGCATCACCCGGGCGCGGGCCGGTGAGTTCTCCGTCACGGTCACCCTGCACGCCGGAGCCGTGGGCGAACTCGTGGGCCGGCAGGTGAGCGACCTCAAGGAGATCTCGACGGGACGGAACCTCGGGTGCACGGAGGCCCTCCAGCTGCGGCAGATCCGTCCGGACAGCGCGGTCTTCGAGGCGGTGACCAGCCACCCGACCGACCAGACGGCCACCTTCGACTGCCCCAAGGGCAACCTCTACGTGCTGACCATGGCGGATCCGGACCGCCTGACGCTGGAGTCGGAGGGAGCGCAGTCGGCCGGCGCGCCCGGGGCTCTGACCCGCCGTCAGTGAACCGGCGTTGACCTCAAGCGAACTTGAGGTCGTAAACCTGTGGTCATGACTACTCCACTGCGTATCGCACTCGTCGTCGGCAGCACCCGGGAAGGCCGGTTCGGCCCGACGGTCGCCCGCTGGTTCGAAGCCGTCGCCGCCGACCGCTCCGACATCGAGCTCACCGTGATCGACCTGGTCGACGCCGACCTCCCGGCGCACTGGACCCCTGACCTCGCGCCACGCGGCCGGGCCTTCGTCCAGCGCCTCGCCGAAGCGGACGCCTACGTGCTCCTCACCCCCGAGTACAACCACTCCTTCCCGGCCTCGCTGAAGCAGGCGATCGACATCGCGGGGCGCGTCTGGGCGCGAAAGCCGGTCGGCTTCGTTTCCTACGGCGGGCTGTCGGGCGGCCTGCGCGCCGTCGAGCAACTGCGCCTGGTCTTCGCCGAGCTGGCCGCGGCCACGATCCGCGAGACGGTCAGCTTCCACCAGTTCCCGTTCGACGAGGCCGGCCGCCCCCACGACACCGACGCAGCCGGAAAGGCGGCCGTGACGATGCTCGACGACCTGGTCTGGTGGGCAGACGCCCTCCGTACGGCACGTGAGCGCGACGCGGTGTGGAGCGAAGCCTCGTGAGGGCCGCGTACTAGGCTGCCGATCATGAGCGAAGTGGGGGACGGGACGCCCTGGCACGTCCTGGAGAAGGTGCGCGAGGGCCAGGAGGAGATACCCGGCCTGCTGCGCGGGCTGGTGACGCCCGGCAGCGGACGGGTCCCGTGGTCGGCGTTCGACTACCGTCTGCGCTGGACGGACCCTCCGGAACTCGTCGTCGCCGTACTGCGGCGGTTGCTGGACATGCTTCCGCAGCTGGACGGGGCGGGCCGGACCGGTGTGCTCGACCTGGTCGCGGGTCGCGCCGTGATGCTGCGCGTGGGCGTCCTCCGGGCGGACGCCCCCGGTATGGCGGAGGTGCTGGCCGACGGCCAGCGCGCCGCGGCACGACTCCTGGCCGACAGCAGGGCCGAGGTGCGCTCGTACGCGGCCCGGGCGATCGAGCAGGTCCGCTCCGCCGACCCCGCGACCTTGGAGGCGCTGCGACGCCAGGCCGCGGTGGAGAGCGACCCCGCCGCTCTGGGCCGCCACCTGATCGCGGCCGGCGAAGTACTGGCGGCACTCGGCGCTTCCCGGCCTCCCGGATGGCTGGACCCCTGGCTGGAGCACTCCGATCCGCACGTCCGACTGGCCGCCCGGAGCGCGCAACTGACGTCGGGTGGGGTTACGCCCGACGGGGCGCCTGCGACGACAGCCACGGCGACGGCCACCGCGACCACACTCAGCGGGAGCCCCGATGCTCGTCGCGCGGCCGTCCAGGAGGCCGGCGCCCAGCTGCGCAGGTGGCGGAACCCGGCGGCCGGGACGTGGGAGACGGTCCTCGCCGGCCTGTCCGACGACGACCTCCTCACCTCGCACGAGGCCCACGGCATCGTCGCCCGGGGCGGATCGTCGATCGCGCCGTACGCCGACCTGCTCGTCCCGCACCGCTGGCGGGCGGGTGAGCGCGCCGACCATCTCGTACGCGGCCTGGTGGGCATCGGCGACCCGCGCGCCCTGCCGTGGTACCTCAAGCGTGCCGAAAGCTACTGGATGGAGGTCGGGTCCCTGCCGGTGGAGTGGGCCCCGAGCGTCATGCCCGCACTGCTGCTGCAGCTCGGGGGCCTCCGGACGGAGCGCGTCCTGCGCATCCTCACCGGCTGGGGTCCGGCCGCCGCACCGGCGGTGCCGGATCTCATGGGGCTGCTCGACACCCCGTACGCACGCGCGGCCGTGGGCGCCCTGGGCCGGATCGGACCGGCGGCGGCGGACGCCGCGGGCCTGCTGGCCGCCCTCGCGAAGGGCGACCTGCGCCCGCGGCGCTTCGCGGAGAGCGAGGACCGGGAGCCGCGCCGCTGGCACGGCGTCCAGAGCGCCGCCTGGGCGTACTGGCGCGTCACGGGTGACCCGGGACTAGCGCTCGACGCCCTCGGCGCGGCTGTCCGGGGCGGACTGGCCCGGCCGGTCCTGTCCCACCTGGCCGAGCTGGGGCCACTCGCGACCGGATACACGGACGCCCTCAGGCCGTTGCTGGGCAGCCTCGGCGAATGGACCCGGGTCGGCGCGGCCGAGGCCTGGTGGCGGCTGACCGGGGACGCCGATACCGCGGTCGCGACCCTGCTACCCGAACTGCGCCCGCTGTCGGAGCACCGGGCGGATCCGCTCGTCCTCCGGGTCGTCACCGCACTCGGAGCGATCGGCCGACCCGCCGCGACGGCCGTGCCCCCGCTCACCGAGGTGATCGTCTCGGAGCGCCGCTACGGCGGGGACATCCTGCGCGACGAGGAACTGTGCCGCGTCGTGCGCACCGCCCTGGCGGCGATGGGCCGACTCCGGCACGACGCGCCCCCGGGGCCGGGAATCCGCCGGTAGGCGGACGGGCTGGGCACGCGGTCAGCGCAGGTCGAGCCGCATCAGGACGCGGGGATGGCCTGCCAGCACCGAGGTCGTGTCGGCGGCGTGGGTGAACCCGGCGCGTTCGAAGTTCTTCCGGATCCCGGCGTACGCCATCGTCAGGTCGACCTTGGCGTCACCGCTGTCGAGGGGGTACGCCTCGACGGCCGGTGCGCCGTGGGCGCGGGCGAACTCGACCGCGCCGGCTATGAGGGCGTGCGAGATGCCCTGCTTCCGGTGGCCGGGGCGGACCCGGATGCACCACAGTGACCAGACGGGCAGGTCGTCGACCTGCGGGATCTTACGGCTGCGCGCGAAGGAGGTGTCCGAGCGCGGCGCCACCGCGGCCCAGCCGACGGGCTCCTCGCCGTCGTAGGCGATCACTCCGGGAGGAGGTTGCTCACCGCACAGCCGGGCGACGTACTCACCGCGGGCCGGTCCGCGCAGCTCGTTGTTCAGCTTGGACGGGATCCGGTAGCTCAGGCACCAGCAGACGTTGGCCCCGGCCGACTTCGGGCCGAGCAGGGCGCGGACGTCCCCGAAGTCCGAAGCCGGGCGTACCTCGATGGTCATGACACCACCATGACACGGTCCACGGCGCTCACATGGGCAGGGAGCGCAGGTGGACCGGGCCGCCGGGCCAGTGCGCACCGGCCCGCAGGGCGGTCGTCATGGTCCGCAGCGGCATCGTCACGGTCCCGCCCGGCTGTTCGACGTGGACGTCCTGGTCGAGCGTTCGCCAGCCGAGCCGCTGGTAGAGGGGGACGAGGGGTGGCCGGCAGAAGAGCAGGGCGTGCTGAAGTCCGGTCGTCCGGGCGTGGTCCAGAGCGGCCGTCAGGACCACCCGGGCCAGTCCACGCCCGCGTACGTCGGGCGCGACGGCCACTCCGCCGATGCCCATCACCTCGGTGTCCACGCCACCGATCGACAGGGGCAGTCTCAGCAGACCGGCGTGGGCCACGAGGCGGTCTCCCTCCCGGACACCGAAGTGGTCCTCCTTGGGGAGCCACGTGAGGCCGGCGTCGGCCACGCCGAACGGGTCCGGGCCGTCGCCGAGGATCTCGCTCTGCTCGGACTTCGTGAAGCGCGCGAGGCGCACCGCGGTCGGATGGGGTGAAGAGGCGTGATCGGTCATCCGGCCATGATCTCGTTCCCGGCCCTCACCCGGCCAGGCCGCCGTCGGCAGTGTGGTGATGATCATCCGGAGTCCCGCGCGGCTTGCGGGACGTCGGCGCCTGTCCCATAGTCCGAGGTATGGACGCGCGCGAGGCGGCGCTCCGACGAGCCCATGACCATGCCGTCCGCTGGCTGGCGAGCCTGTCCGACCGCCGGGTTCCCGCACGCGCTTCGGTCGACGAGATCGTGCGCGCGCTCGGAGTCGACCTGCCCGGGGGTCCCAGCGCCCCCGCCGACGTCGTCGATCTGCTGGCCACGGCCTGTGAGCCGGGGCTGACCGCGTTCCCCAGCGGGCGTTTCTACGGGTTCGTGGTCGGCGGCACCGAACCGGCCGCGCTGGCCGCGGACTGGCTGGTCAGCGCCTGGGACCAGAACTGCGTGATGCGCGCCGTCTCGCCCGCGTACACCGCGGCGGAGGAGATCGCCGGTGCGTGGCTGCTCGGTCTGCTCGGCCTGCCCGGTGACAGCGCGGTCGGCTTCACCACGGGTGCCACGATGGCGAACTTCACCTGCCTCGCCGCCGGGCGGGACGCGGTGCTGCGGGACGCAGGCTGGAACGTCGCCCGCGACGGGCTCGCGGGTGGGCCGCCCGTACGCGTCATCGCCGGCGAGGACCGTCACATGGCCGTGGACCTGGCGCTGCGCTACCTGGGGCTGGGCAGGCCCGAGCTGGTGGAGGCGGACGACCAGGGGCGCATCGGGCCGGAGGCCCTGCGGCGCACCCTCGCGGAGGGCGGCCGGAGCCCGACGCTCGTGGTCCTCCAGGCCGGAGACATCCATTCCGGCGCCTTCGATCCCTTCGCCGAGACGATCCGCGCCGCGCGCGAGGCGCAGGCGTGGGTGCACGTCGACGGCGCCTTCGGGCTGTGGGCGGCCGCGTCCCCGCGCCACGCACACCTGACGGCGGGTTGCGCGGACGCCGACTCCTGGGCGACGGACGCCCACAAGACCCTGAACGTTCCCTACGACTGCGGCCTCGCCATCGTGCGCGACCCGCTCGCGCTGCGGGCCGCAATGGGACTGCAAGGGGACTACCTCATCCAGCACGAACACGGCGACCCCATCGACAAGGTCCCCGAACTCTCCCGGCGCGGCAGGGCCTTCACCGTGTGGGCCGCGCTCAGGTCCCTCGGCCGGTCGGGGGTGACCGACCTCGTCGACCGGCTGTGCCGTCACGCGTCCGACTTCGCCGCGGGCATCGCCGCGATCGACGGCGCGACGGTCCTCAACGAGGTGGTGTTCACGCAGGTCTGCGCCGAGTTCGGCGACGACGCACGGACGGAGCGGGTACTCGCCCGGCTGCTCGACGACGGCACGGCGTGGATCAGCGGCTCCACTTGGCACGGCCGGCGCGTCATGCGGATCTCGGTGAGCAACTGGTCGACGACCGACGACGATGTGACGCGGGCCCTCGACGCGATCCGGCGCGCGTCCGCCGGTGTCCCCCGGCCGGCCGGCGGCTGATCCGAAGCCTCCGTGCCGGAACCCCCGGCCCCAGTCCGACCCCCTCCTGCAGGCGACTGCGGTGTCACGTCTAGCATTCCCCCGCTCGTGAGAAGACCTGGACGGTCTTCCGGGACCGCGGTCCCAGCGGTTGAACAGAGAAGAGGCGCCACACCGTGATTCCGGTACGTTCCCCGCGTCGCGGCCTGATCCTGGGCCTGGCCGTCACCCTCGGCTGCGTGTCCGGCCTCGGCCTGCTGGCCGGGTCCCTCTACCTGCTCTTCTACGGCTCGGAAGGCGCGTGCGAGGAGACCGACGCGCAGGAGCGCATGGCGCAGGTCTCGGCCGCGACCCCCGCTGCTGCGGCCGGCACGGCACCCGTGGCCGACAGGACCGTAACGGAGTGCATGGACGACAGCGGGGATCCCTGGATCACCGCGGACAGCGCTTACACCCACGGCGGAGACGTCCGGCCGCTGATCACCCACTACTGGGACACGGCGGCGGCGGACGGATGGAAAGCGGTCGGCACGCGCGCGGAGGCCGCGGACCGGTTCCGGAGCGTCTCCGGCATGTGCTTCCGCAAGGACGTGGCGGGCGATCCGGCTCTGCTCCGGGTGGGGTCCACGGCGCAGGCGGGACTCATCGTGTCCGTGGAATCCGCGCTGGACGGATCCGCGATGCCCTGCTGAACCGCGTGCACCACGAACCGGCCCGCCCCGGCGCATACGCTGCGGCGAGGCAGGCCGGCAGTCCGCGACCGAGGAGTCGGCGTCGGGAGCTCGCTGGGGGCGCGGCGGCTCGGCGGTCAGCCCCGGAAGGACTCGGGGCGGACCGGGGAGGCTGCGGCGAGGGCCTTGGTGACCCCGTCGATGCCTTCCCGGAGTCCGTAGACGGGGGTTTCGGGCTGCTGGCGCCAGGAGTCGTCGATGCCGCCCGCGTCCACGGTGTCGAAGCCGAGTTCCTCGATGAGGGCGCGGACGGCCTTCTTCCCCGCCTCGTCGTCGCCCGCGACCGGCAGTGCGATCCGGTCGGGCGCGCCCGCCGGGCGGTGCCGGTCGAGGATGTCCTGTGCGTACGTGCCGTTGAAGGCCTTGATCACGGGGCGTCCGAGCTGGCGCTCGGTCCAGCGGCTCTCGGTCAGGCCGTCGTCCTCGACGCCGGCGATCCGGCCGTCGCGCTGCTGCGGGTAGTAGTTGCCGGTGTCGATGACGGTGAAGCCCTCGGCGGCCTCGTCGAACAGGCCGGCGGGCAGGTCCGGCACGTTCTTGAAGGGGATGGTGACCACGACGATCTCGGCGCCGCGTGCGGCTTCCCGCACGGTGACGGGGGTGGCGCCGGTCTCCTCCGCGAGGGCTGCCAGGGTCGCGGGGCCGCGCGAGTTCGCCACGGAGACGTCGTGCCCGAGGGCGGTGAGCCGGCGGGTGAGGTTGCCGCCGATGTTCCCCGCGCCGATGATGCCGATCTTCATGAGCTCTCCTGTGCCTGCTGGGTCAGTGTCGCGCTCGTGCCAACTCCCGCCGTCGGCACGGCATTCCGGTCCCCGGCAGCTGTGCCCCGCAAGAGCGACGGGATCGCGCCGCGGCAGGAGGGCCGACCGGCGGGCAGGGCCGCATGCCGCATGCCCGATGCGCCCGCCAGCATGACTTTTCGGCCATTTCTCGCATTCCGAGAACCGGGCGGGTCCGGAGGCGCGTCGGTCCCTTCAGCCACTCAGCACGGGGAAAGGCTCAGCCGATGTCCAAGCCCTCAGCCAAGCGAACCGCCTCCCTCACCCTCGCGGCCGCCGCCGTACTCACCCTCGCCTTCGTCACCAGCGCCTCCGCCTCCGCCTCCGCCGACGGATCCACGCCGAAGCGGGCCACGGCGGCCGCGGCGTTGCCGTCCGTCTCGGGCAGCCCCGAGGCTGCGTTCACCCGCATCGCCGACTTCTACGGTTCCTACATCGACGCGGTCTACGACGGAGACGGGCAGACCGCGGACCGGCTGCGCGCCTTCTACCTCACGGAGCCCCTCCAGGCAGAGCTGAGGAAGTGGGAGGAGACGAACCACGCGGACGGCGTGCTCCGCGCGCAGAACGTACCGCTGCAGTGGAAGGTCGCCTCCACCGGCAGCGGGATGGGCAAGACCAACGCCACCGTCACCCTGACGTGGGGCGGCGGCGACACGACCAAGGTCTTCGTCCAGGCCGACCTGGCCACCAGGAAGATCGTGTCCATCCGGAACTGACCGGCGCACGCGGGCGCTGCCGGGAGCCGCGTCCGGCTTCCGGCAGCCCTTCTTCCGGGCGATGGCGGTTCAGTGGATGACGCTGAAGCTTCGCCAGGGCAGGCTTTCGGGGGCCGTCACGTTCGAGAGGGTGGTGGCCACGTAGATGCCGTCGGCCCGGTCGGTATTCCTGCAGTCCTCCGTCCGGTACAGCACGACGTCGACGAGGGTGTTGTTCTCCACGTGGGTGGCGCCCTTGGGGATGGCGATCTTGTGGCAGCCCGTGACCAGGGTGTTGGAGTAGCTGAGCTCGACCGGCGAGTCGTGGCCGCGGAAGGTGAGCATGCCGACGGTGCTCCGACCCAGGCCCGAGCAGGCGGTGGCGGTCAGCAGGAGTGCTGCGGCCCCCGCGAGGATGAAACGTCGCCTGTGGGACATGGTGCGGTCCTCGTCTGTGCGGTGGTGGCGGTCCTTGCACACAGCGTGGCCCGGCAGGGCCCGGGTGGCTTCCGCTGTTCGGCCGACCGGATGAACGCGGCGGCGGATGGCGGGGGGACGCACCCGCCAGGGGGACCCGGCGGGGCGGGCCGGGTGCACCGGTGACCACGACCGCGGGGCGCCCGGGGCCGCCTCGGACGGATCCGGCCGGTTCTTCCCGGTCCGACGCGTAACCCCGGCCACGGTGAATCGTTTCTCTATCTGTCGCAGATATACACCCGCGGCATCAGCGGCGCGAGGGTCCGGGGAAGTCCATCACTCCCCGGGCCCTCGGCTCCTCCCCCAGCCGGCGGGACCGGACGCCTGGTTGGGCCCGTCCGGTCACCGCCCCCGCGTTCCGCGGCGCCGAACCGGTCAGCGCCCGCGGCGGTTGTCGTAGACGGTGAGGGACAGCGCCTTCATCGCGCTCTCCGCCCGCTTGGCGTCCAGGCCCTCGTCGATGGCTTCGAGGGCGGCGGCCGCCGAGGTCTGCACGGGGTGCGGCAGGCCCTCGTAGGCGGCGATCCGGTAGGCCATCGTGCGGCGGGCCGTGCGCTCGGCTTCGGTCACCCCGTCGGGGGTGAGGGGGAAGACGGCGGCCTGGTACGTGGCGATGCACACGAGGGTCGCGTCGGAGAGGCCCTCCGCGTAACCGTCGGCCGGAACGGCGTCCTCACGCTCGGGCGTGAGGAAGGCGAAGACCTGGCGGCGGGACAGGTACGACCCCGCGCCCGCGCCCAGGCCGGCCGCGCTCGCGCAGACCAGGGCCATCAGCCGGCCGGACAGGAGCAGACCGACGCAGGCTCCCCCGACCGCACCGCACGTCACCAGGACGAAGGTGATCATCAGGTGGATGCGCTGAGCGGGCCGGGACTTCATGGCAGCAGTATGCACAGCGCCGCTGGGCCCGTCCGCCCCCACCCCGTGCCCGTCAGACGCGGCGGTCGGCCGCGTCGAAGCGGGCCAGGGACAGGGCTCCGGCGTGCAGGGATTCCTCCAGCGCGCGCTGCGTCGCCTCGTCCAGACCGCCCAGGGCCTCCGCGACCTCCTCGGTGGCGTCGCGGGCTATCTCGGCGGCCAGGTCTCCCGGCGGGGTACGGGGCCCCAGTTTGCTCACGGCCGACGCGGCCCGGGCCGGGGTCAGCAGGCCGGTGCCGTGCGCGAGCAGCCAGCCGGGGACACCGGCCGCGCCTTCGACGGGTGCCTGGTAGGGGCGCGAGCCGTCGAAGCGCTCGTCCTCGGCGAAGGCGGGCTGCTTGAACTTGGCCATGGGCCGGCCGGGCTCCCGGGTTTCCCCGGCGGGTTTGACGACCAGGCCTTCCGCGAGGTTGTCCGGCAGGGCGGGCAGGCCCAGCAGGCCGGGCAGCCGGGTGGGGAAGACCACCGGCAGTTCCTGGAGCCGGGCGATCGGGCCTTCGGCCAGCAGCGGGACGCAGACCAGGCCGGCCGCGTCAGCCGCCGCGCGCAGCGTCCGGTCGGCGACCCAGCGCAGGCCGTCCCCGTCGGCGACGGTCGCGTCGAAGAGCGGCCAGAGCAGGCCGGGGGCGTACCAGACACCGGTCTGTACGGGTTCCGCGCCCTGGGCCGGCGAGACGTCGGGGTGGGGGTAGTGACCGCCCGCGAGTTCGCCGTAGAGGGTCACGACCGCCGAGTCCGCGGCCCCGCAGTCCGCCCGCAGGGCCTGGGCGCAGCGGGTCGCCGCGACCGCGAGGGCGGGCCAGATCCGGCCGACGCCGAAGAACTCGTCCAGTCCGGCGTCCGTGAGGAGCTCGCGCCGCTTGGCCGGATGTGCGCCCGCCTCGTCGCACACGACGGCGAAGTTGGCGCCGTGGATCTTCTCGTGGGCGACCCAGTTCCGTCCGCGGGCCTCTCCCAGCCGGCGGTTGGCGGGGATCTTCGGATACGGGGACCAGGGGCGGGGTTCGGGGTGCACCGCGCGATGGTAGCGAGCACGACGGGTGCGGAGCACGGGATTTCCGTGGCGGGCCGACCCGGTCCGATGGTCCGGGGCCATGCCCGCACGGTCGGGCCCGACAGGGTCCCCGGCTGGAACGTGCCTGGTGGGCGCCCTCTAGGGTGGCCACGACAACCGACCTGCTCGGAAGGGGAATCCAGACGTGTTCGCTGTGATCTACCGGTGGCGGCTCCGTCCGGGCATGGAGGAGCAGTTCGCCGACGGCTGGCACCGGGTGACCGAGGCCATCCACGCGCGCTGCGGCTCGTACGGGTCGCGGCTGCACCGGGCGGACGACGGCACCTGGGTGGCGTACGCCCGCTGGCCCGACGAGGAGACGCGTGCACGCTGCTCGGCGCCCGACCCGCGTGGGGTGGCCATGATGGTGGAGGCGATCGCCGAGCGCCTCCCGGAGACCCGGCTGCACATCGTCGACGATCTGCTCGCCGAACCGGCCCCGTCTGACAGCTGACCCGCCGCGGGCGCCGGACCGGGAGGACTCCCTCGGAGTGGACTTCGTTCCGCCGTCGTAGCGGCGGCGCGGCCGGGCCGCGTCGACCTGCTTGCCTGGGATGCGGTCACTTCCGGTGGCCGTACCCGACTTTCAGGAGAACGCGCCCATGGCGGCACCGCGGGAACCGGACGGTTCGAAGCTCGAAGCGTTCATGGAGAAGGCGCTCGGGGACCTGAGCGGGACGATGGCCACGGCCCTGTGCGTCCTGGGCGACCGGCTGGGCCTGTTCAAGGACCTCGCCGCCAACGGCCCCTCCGGCAGCCGGGACCTGGCGGACCGGCTGGACCTGCAGGAACGCTATGTGCGGGAGTGGCTTCGCGGTCTCACGGCCGCCGGCTACCTGGAGGAACCGGAACCGGGAACCTTCTCCCTCCCTCCCGAGCACGCCCCCGCGCTCGCCGAGGAGTCGGGGCCGATGTTCCTGGGCGGGGTCTACCAGATGCTTCCGGGCCTGTGGCAACCGTACGAGCGGCTCACCGAGGCGTTCCGGACCGGCGGCGGCGTACAACAGGCCGAGTACCCGCCCTCCTTGTGGGAAGGCATGAGCCGCTTCACCGGCAGCTGGTTCGAGAGCGTCATGATCGACGACTGGCTGTCCACCTTCCCGCACGTCGTCGCCAAACTGGAGCGCGGGAGCACGGTCGCGGACGTGGGCTGCGGCGCGGGCCGTGCCCTGATCGTCCTCGCCAAGGCGTTCCCGCGGTCGCGGTTCGTGGGCTTCGACAGCTTCCCGGGCCAGACCGAGCGGGCCCGTGCCAACGCCGGGAAGGCGGGGGTCGCCGACCGGGTGACCTTCGAGACGCTCGACGCCGGGCGGGGACTCCCCGGCCGGTACGACCTCGTCACGACGTTCGACGTCATCCACGACGCGGCGCAGCCGCGGCGCCTCCTGGCCGCCATCCGGGCCGGAGTCAAGGACGACGGGGACTACCTCATGCTCGAGGTCAACTCCCGGGACCGCCCCGAGGACAACGTCGGTCCCGTCGCATCGCTGCTGTACGGATTCAGCATGTTCTACTGCATGACCACGTCCCTGGCCGGGGGCGGAACGGCCTTCGGGACCTGCGGGCTGCCGGAGGCGACCGTACGCACGCTCTGCTCCGAAGCCGGGTTCTCCGAAGTCACCCGCTCGCCGGCCGAGGACCCGTTCAACGTCCTCTACGACATCCGGCCCTGATGCCGTTCCCCGGCTAGTGCGTCGCGTCGGCGGGAACGGGCGCGAGCCGGTAGGCGCCCTCGTGGGGGACGACACGGCCTGCGGTGGGCGGCGCGAAGTGGGTGCCCAGGAGGAGGGTGTCCGTGTGGGCGAGTGAGCCGAGCAGCGTGCGGCGCGTGGCCTCGGACCGTCCGGGGTCGATGTCGACGCAGGCGCCGATGGCGGGGTGGGCGAGCTGGACGGGGTGGTGGATGCAGTCGCCGGTGATCAGAGCGGTCCGGCCCCGGCTGGTCAGCTCGACGGCGACGTGGCCGGGGGTGTGGCCGGGCGTGGGGAGCAGGCGGAGGTGCGGGGTGAGGTCGGCGCCCTCGGCGGGGACGTCGACGAGGGCGAGCAGCCCCGCTTCCTCCACCGGAATCACAGAGTCCAGGAACATCTGCCTGCGCGCCTCGTCCATGTCGTACCCGGCCCAGAACTCCCTCTCGGTGCGGGAGGTGACGTAGCGGGCGTGGGGGAAGGTGGGGACCCACCCTCCGTCCGCTTCGCGCGTGTTCCAGCCGACGTGGTCGGCGTGCAGGTGGGTGAGGATCACCAGGTCGACCGATTCCGGGGGGAATCCTGCGGCGGCGAGGCGCTCCAGGTAGTCGGTGTCCAGGTGGTGCCAGGCGGGGTTGGCCCGCTCCTTGCCGTTGCCGATGCCGGTGTCCACCACGACGCGCAGCCCGTCGACGGTGAACGCGAAGCTGTGGCTGTCGAGGTGGAGGATGCCCTCGTCGTCGGCGAAGTGGGGGCGCAGCCAGTCCTGCCCGGCGACGACGGCGGGGGTGGCGGCCGGCAGCAGCCACGGTCCGGTGGCGGGCGGCAGGAGCGTCTCGTCGATGCGGTGGACGGTGACGTCGCCCACGGTCCAGGCGGGGACGGTGGTCGGGTGGGTGGCCGGCGGAGTGCTCATGACGGTTCGTTTCCTCGGTCTCGTGACGGTCGGTCGTTCGTCCGGTCGGTCGCTTACGGACGGCCGTTGGGGGCGCGGTGGGCTCCCCCGCGGCTGCGGCGCGACGCCGCGAGTGCTCCCAGGGCCGCGACGGCGAGCAGGGCGGCGGGCAGGACCGCGAGGCTTCCGCCGGCGACCGCGGTGTGCGCGGCCGTGCGCGGCCGTGCGCCGTAGTGTCCACATGGTGAGCGTGGCCGCCGCGGTGAGGGTGAAGAAGACCATGCCGCCGGCTGCCTGTGGGGCGGCCGGAGCCACGAGGTGCACCAGCGCCGGGCCGAGGGAGGAGTAGAAGCCGCACAGGGGGCCCAGATGGCGACGACGGCGGTGCCGCCCGCCAGGAGTGCGCGCCGTGCGGGCGGCGGCACGGCGAGGCGCGGGCGCAGCGAGCGCAGGGCGCCGGCGTGCGGGCGGGCCGTCTCCGGGGTGAAGGCGACCGCGACCGCCTGGGCGGCGAACAGGACCGCCGGCACCACGTACACGCCGGTCATGTGGGCCGGGGCGAAGTGGACGAGGAGGGTGGAGCCCAGGACGCCGGCGGCCATGCCGACCACGGGGGCGATGCCGTTGGTGAGGGCGGAGCGGCCCGGCCGCAGCGGGTCCTCCAGGTCGAGGAGGGCCGCTCCCACGGCGCTGGTGGCTGCGCCGGTGGCCGCTCCTTGCAGGATCCGGGCGGTGATCAGCGCACCGGCGCCGTCCGCCGAGGCCAGCATCAGCATGGATAAGGCCTCCAGGGCCAGGGCGCCGGCCAGGACGGGACGTCGCCCCCGGTGGTCGGAGAGGGATCCGGTGGTGAGCAGGGCCAGCAGCAGCGCCAGGGAGTAGGCGCTGAAGACCACGGTGATGGTCAGCGCGGACAGGTCCCAGGCGTCCTGGTAGGAGGGTAGAGCGGGGTGGGTGCGCTGGATGCCGCGAGGAGGGCGGCCAGGATCGAGGCGTTCAGGGCGAAGGCAGCCGTGCGATGGCCGGTGTTCCCGCGGAGGGTCCGGTCGGGGGACGTCGTTGGTGCTTGGGGTGTGACGGCGGGCATGGGGCAGGCTCCTCAGCGCTAAACGCAATCGGTTTGCTTTAAGTCACCGTAGAGCCATACGGTGACTAACGCAAACCCTTAGCTTTAGATGTCAGGGAACTGCTCGCAGCCCTCCAGCCCTCCACCTCCAGCCCCGAGGAGAGACATCGATGTCCACGGCTGACCTCACCCGGCCGGAAGCGGCCCTCTGGGCCGCCCGTGCCGGACTCCCGCTGCCTGCCGACCGCCACGCCGCGGTCGCCGCCGTCGCCCAGCACATCCACTCCGTCGTCGCGGTCCTGCGGGAGCTGGACTTCGGGGACACCCCGCCCGCCCCCGCCTACCGCACGGAACCGGAGAACCACGATGCAGCCGTATGAGCTCTCCTTGACGGCAGCCGCCGCAGCGGTCCGTACCCGGCAGCTGTCCCCCGTCGAGCTGGTGGACTCCGTACTGGAGCGCATCGAACGCGTCGAATCACGCCTGCAGGCGTACGTCGGCGTCAGGGCCGAGCACGCCCGCAAGGCCGCACGCGAGGCCGCACACGACATCGCGGCCGGCCGCCACCGCGGTCCGCTGCACGGCGTCCCGATGGGCCTGAAGGACCTGATCGACGTGGCCGGCACCCCGACATCCGCAGGCTCCCGGGTCCGGGCCGGCCACCGCGCCCAGACCGACAGCACGGTCGCCGCACGCCTGACGGCGGCCGGCGCGGTCCTGCTCGGCAAGACGCACACCCATGAGTTCGCGTACGGCCTGACCACACCGCAGACACACAACGCCCGGGACCCCGACCGGGTCGCCGGCGGGTCCAGCGGCGGATCCGCCGTCGCCGTGGCGTCGGGCTCCGCGACCTTCGCCCTGGGCACCGACACCGGCGGGTCGATCCGGGTGCCCGCCGCGCTCAACGGTGTCGTCGGCCTCAAGCCGACCTACGGTCTCGTTCCCCGTCACGGCGTCACGTCCCTGTCGTGGTCGCTGGACCACGTCGGCCCGATCACCCGGACCGTCCAGGACGCAGCCCTGGTCCTGAGCGCGCTGGCCGGGCACGACCCGCGCGACCCCGCCTCGCTCGCCACCCCCGCCGTCGACTACCGGCCGGCCGGGGGCGCGAGCCTCGCGGGACTGCGGATCGGCGTGCCGCGCACCTACTACTTCGACCACGTCGACCCCGAGGTCGAAGCCGCCGTCCGCCGTGCGATCAACGACCTGCAGGCCCTCGGTGCGCGCCTCGTCGACGTCGAGATCCCGATGACCCGCTACGTCCGGGCCACCCAGTGGGGCCTGATGGTGCCCGAGGCCACCGCCTACCACGAGGACACCCTGCGCACGGTCCCCGAGCTCTACCAGGCCGACGTCCGCGTCCTCCTGGAGGCCGGCGCGCTGATGCCCGCCGTGGACTACCTGCGCGCCCAGCGCTCCCGCACCCTGATGCGGCAGGAGTGGGGCCGCATGCTGGAGCAGGTCGACGTCATCGCCGCCCCCGCCGTGCCGGCGACCGCCGTGCGGGCCGGCCAGGAGACGATCACCTGGGCCGACGGCACCGTCGAGGGCGTCCCGGACGCGTACGTGCGCCTCTCGTCCCCGGCCAACATCACCGGCGTACCGTCCCTGTCCGTGCCGGTCGGCCACGACGCGGCGGGTCTGCCCATCGGCATGCAGCTCCTGGGACGGCCCCTGCGCGAGGACGTACTCTTCCGCGTCGGCCACGCGTACGAGCGGACCCGCCCCGCCCACGAGCACGGACGCCCGGGGGGCGACCCACAGCCTCGCTAGAAGCAATGATTTTGCGTTAAGGTGGGGGTGTGAGCAGGCAGATGGTGCGCCCGGGCGGGCGCAGCGCCCGGGTCCAGACGGCGGTGCACACCGCGGTGCGCGAACTCACCGCGGAGATGGGCCGGGACGCCCTGACGGTCCCGCTGATCGCCCAGCGTGCGGGCGTGACCCCGTCGACGGTCTACCGTCGCTGGGGAGACCTGCAAGAGCTGTTGTCGGACGTCGCGGTCGAGCGCCTGAGGCCCGAGACCGCACCCCAGGACCACGGCGGCCTGTCGGCCGACCTGACGACCTGGGCCGAGCAGTTCCTGGACGAGATGTCCTCCCCCGCCGGCCGCGCCTACATCCGCGACGCCCTGCTCGGCGACCCGGACGGCAGCAACGCCGGCCGGTGCTCCGCCTACGCCGCCGAACAGATCGGCGTCATCCTCGCCCGCGCGACCGAACGCGGGGAGCGGACACCCGACGTCGAAACGGTCATGGACCAGGTCGTCGCCCCCCTGATGTACCGCCTCCTCTTCCGCCCCCAGGGCCTCGACACCGCCTACGCACTGAGGCTCGTCACGACGGCTCTCGGCGCGACCGGTCCCTAGCGGGGCCCGTCACAGGGGGTCGACGTCCAGGAAGGCGGCCAGGGCGGGTTCGGTGCCGCCCGGGGTGTCGGGGAGGAGCAGTTCCGCCCAGATGACCTTGCCCTCGGGTGTGTACCGCGTGCCCCAGTGTTCGCTGAGCTGCGCGACCAGGAACAGTCCGCGTCCGCCTTCGTCCGTGGTGGCGGCGTACCGCAGGTGGGGGGCGGTGCTGCTGCCGTCCCACACCTCGCAGGTCAGGGTGTGGTCGTGGAGCAGCCGGACGCGGACCGGCTCGCTGCCGTGCCGCATGGCGTTGGTGATCAGTTCGCTGAGGATCAGTTCCGTGGCGAAGCCGAGTTCCGACAGGCCCCACTCGTCGAGCTTCTTCGCGGCGATGCTGCGCATGGCGCCGACCGCGCTCGGCTCGAACGGTACGTCCCACTGCGCGACCCGGTCCGGGCCGAGGGTCCGCGTCCGCGCGATGAGCAGGGCCACGTCGTCGGTGGGCCGGGGCGGCAGCAGCATGTCCAGTACGGCCCGGCAGCTGTCCTGGGGGTCCCGGTCGGGGTGGCTCAGGGCCGCGCGCAGCAGTTCCAGGCCCTCGCTGATGTCCCGGGTCCGCTCCTCGACCAGCCCGTCCGTGTAGAGGACGAGCTGGCTGCCTTCCGCCAGGTCCAGTTCCGCGGTCTCGAAGGGCATGCCTCCGAGCCCCAGAGGAGGTCCGGCCGGCAGTTCTACGATCTCCGTCGTGCCGTCGGGTGCGACCACCAGGGGCGGCAGGTGCCCCGCCCGTGCCACCGTGCAGCGCTGGGACACCGGGTCGTAGATGGCGTACAGGCAGGTCGCGCCCATGATGCCGCCGCCACCGTTCGTGTCGGCGCCGTCCCCGTCGCGGTCGTGGTCGATGCGCTGTACGAGGTCGTCGAGGCGGGCGAGGATCTCGTCGGGCGGCAGGTCGAGGGAGGAGAAGTTGTGCACCGCCGTGCGCAGCCGCCCCATGGTGGCGGCGGCGTGGAGGCCGTGCCCGACGACGTCTCCCACGACCAGCGCGACCCGGCTGCCCGGGAGCGGGATCACGTCGAACCAGTCGCCGCCCACTCCGGACTGCGCGGGCAGGTAGAAGTGCGCCACGTCCATGGCGCTCTGTTCGGGCAGGGCGCGCGGCAGCAGGCTGCGCTGGAGCGTCACGGCGAGGGCGTGCTCGCGGGTGTAGCGGCGGGCGTTGTCCATGCTGACGGCGGCGCGGGCGACGAGTTCCTCGGCCAGCGACAGCTCGTCCTCGTCGAAGGGCTCCTTCTTCTGCGAGCGCCAGAAGTTGACCACTCCGAGCACGACGCCGCGGGCCATGAGCGGGGCCGCGATCAGCGAGTGGATCCCGTACTCGACGATGGCCTGGGCGCGGGGCGGGTCCTGGGCCTGCCAGCCCGGCGCGTCGGACAGGTCGGTGACCAGCTCCGCCCGGCCGGTGCCGTAGCCGCGTGCCTGGGGGGTGGACGGCAGGAAGTCGATCAGCCGGCCGACGGGGTAGAGGGGGTGGTCGGACCGGATGCCGCTGACGGCCGTGCGCCTCATATCGGCGCCCGGGGCGGGTTCGTCACCGTCGAGCACCTGGTCCGCCAGGTCGACCGTGACGAAGTCCGCGAACCGGGGGACGGCGACGGCGGCGAGCTCCTCGGCCGTCCGCACGACGTCGAGGCTGGTACCGACGTCGCCGCCCGCGTCGTAGAGCAGCTTGAGGCGCCTGCGGGCCGTCTCGGCCCGCGCGGTCAGGACCCGCATCTCGGTGGAGTCGCGGATGGTGACCGCGGCGCCCTCCGGCCGGCCCCGGGGGTGGGTGGGGCGCTGGTTGACCACGAGGAGCCGGTCCCCGCTCTCCAGCACCTCGTCGGTGGCCGTCCGGCCGGAGAGCAGCAGGTCCGCCATCCGGCGGTCGAGGCCCGGTACGTCCGCGATGTGGCGTCCGTCGGCGTCCTCCGGCAGTCCGAGCAGCCGTTTGGCCTCGTCGTTCGCCAGCAGCAGCCGTCCTTCACCGTCGGTGATCAGCACCCCCTCGCGGACGGCGTGGAGCACCGCGTCGTGGTGCTCGTACATGCGGGTCATCTCCTGCGTGCCGAGCCCGTGGGTCTGGCGGCGCAGCCGTCTGCTGATCAGGGCCGTGCCGCCGGTCGCCAGGGCGAGGCCGGTGGCGATGGCCAGGAGGATGACGGGGAGCTGCCGGTCGACGACGCCGGTCACGTTCTTCACGGTCAGTCCGGCCGAGACCAGGCCGACGACCTTGCCGTCGGGGCCCTTGACCGGTACGACGGCCTGGATCTCCTTGCCGAGGGGGCCCTGCACGCTCTCGGTGTGGACCTTGCCGGCGAGGGAGGGCTCGATGGTGCCGACGAACCGTTTCCCGATGCGGTCGGGCTGGGGATGGCTGTACCGGATGCCGTTGGTGTCCATCACGACGATGAAGTCCACGCCGGCGGCCTTGCGCGTCTCCTCGGCGAGGGGTTGCAGGACGGCAGCCGGGTCGCTCGTCTTCAGCGTGTCCTGCAGGCCGAGGGAGTGGGCGAAGGTCTCGGCCACGGACACCGAGCGGTTGCGTGCCTCGCGGTCGATGTCGTGGCGCGACTGCAGTACCAGGGCCAGCAGCGCCCCGGCGGCGAGCAACACCACGATCGCCACCTGGAGGACGAATACCTGTCCGGCGACGCTTCTGGTTCTGTTGCCTAGCGGTGACCGCACCGACGTGCCCGGCACGGGTGGCAAGGAATGGTCACGCACCCAGTTGTAGCACTTCCGGGCCTGCATGGCTCCCATCGCGCACGGCGCGCTCCGGATCTGTCACGCGTCGTCCTGGACGGACGGTCAGTGCGAGGGGGTGCCGCCGAGGGCCAGGGGGCCGCCCCCGGCCGTGGCGGAAGGGGCCGGCGCGGTCTGCGGGGCCTGCGCGGCCCGGGCGGTCTGCGGGGCCTGCCGGGTCTCCGGGGTCCGCTGGGCCGGCTGGGTTCCGGGGGCCTGCGGGGCTCCCGGGGTGGGCGAGGCCTCCGGCGTGCAGGTCACCTCGTCGCGCGGCGTGTAGTGGGTCTTGAACTCCTCGTGCTTGACCTCCTTCCCGCCTTGGACGAAAACGCGGCCGACGGCCACGTCGAAACCCTCGAGCGGGGTCTGGACCTCGCACGTCGGCCCGATGCCCGTGCGCTTGGCGGGCGGGGTGACGTGCGTGCGCGGACCCTTGGTCGCACGGATCTCGTCGTACTTCTTCGTGCCGAGGAGGGAGATGGTCAGCGAGGTGTCGGTGGACCGGGCCTGGATGTAGAGGGGGTGGCCCGAGTCGTTGATCCAGCGCAGGTCGAGGGTGCCCCAGGCGACGGTCGCCTCCCGTCCCTCGGGGTAACGCTCGATGTAGAAGGAGTGGGCGCCGTGCTCGACGGGCTTCACGCCCGCGAAGAACACCGCGTTGTACATCGTGGTGGCGACCGCCGACACGCCTCCGCCGGGCGATTTCACGTACTGGCCGTCGTTGATCATGATGCCGTCGACGAAGCCGTTCTCCGGGGTGCGCTCGCCGACCGTACGGTTGAAGCTCCACTCCTCCCCCGGCATGACGACGGAGCCGTTGATGAGCTCGACGGCACGGCCGATGTTGGTGGTGCGGTACGGGGCGGCCGGGAAGTCGACGGTGAAGGAGGAGACCTTCTCCTTGATGCCGAGCCGTCGTGCCTCTGCGCTGGTGAGGTCCGGCTGGACGGCCACGGTGGCGACCTCGCCGCTGCGGGCCGCGCCCGAGCGGGTCAGCAGCGGCAGCACGGCCTTGCCGAGTGCCGCCTCGGTGACCTGCCGGCCCTCGCGTCCCGGCTCCCCGATGACCACGCTCCCGTCCGCGTCGAGACGGGGTACGGCGTCGCGCGGGGTCTCGGTGACCGCCCCGATCGGGCGGGCCACGGCGGGGTCGGCGAGCAGGCCTTTGGAGTCGAGGGCCGGTACGAGCCGGCCCTGGGCGTCGGGCCGCATCTTGAGGTGCTCGCCGAGGACGCCGGGGCCTATGGACAGGCGCTGCCCGGCGACGGTGAGGTTGACCGGCCCCGACATCGCGGGCTGCGCGAACTGCCGCATGGCCCGTCCGGTCTCCTCGGCCCCGATGCGGGGCTGGGTGCGCTCGACGGGCATCACGACGGGCTCCGCGGCAGGCCGCAGGTAGGCTTCGCGGAGGGTGGTGACGGCCCGGTCCTGGATGAGGGTGACGCCCTGCTGCGGGGCGACGGCCTTCGCCGCGCCCTTCTCGAAGGTGATCGAGCCGTCGCGGGCCTGCTGACCGGTGGCCGCGCCGAGGCGGTCGACCGCGGCCCGGGCGGTCTGCCCGTTCATCCGGATCACCGGCTCGACCTCGCGCTCGCCGGAGGCGAAGAGCCGGCCGATGACAGTGGCCGGACCGTATCCCGTCCGGACGGCGCGGTCCACGGTCGCGGTGGTGTCGAGCGAGAGCCCGAGCGTCGCGGGGGCGGCCTTCTCCACATGGTCGCCGATCTTCATCGCGACCGGGGCCGTGGCGGCGGGCCCGAGCTCCCGGGTCAGCTTCTGCTGCGCCTGCCCCCGGCTCATTCCGCCGATGTCCACTCCCAGGACGCGCGTGCCCTGGTCGATGTCGCTGCCGGCCACGAGCCCGGTGACGTAGAGGCCGCCGCCGAGTCCCAGTACGACGGCGCCGCCCGCCAGCGGCAGGGCGATCCGTCGGTTGGAGGTCCAGTTGCCCACGCGTCCCATGCCTCTCCCACGGCGCCTACCGGTCAAGAAGGTGGCGCGGGCCCCACAAGCGACCCATATACGACAGTTCCGAGAAGCAATGATCCACGCCGAATGGGTGATTCTGGGGCGAATGTAATAGTTCTCACGATGCGGGTCAGGCCTTGCTCAGCGTGGCCGCGTGATCGGGTACGGCGGTCTGCAGGTACTTGGGCGGACGCTCGTATCCCGTCGACGCGGGCCGGGGCGGCAGGACGAGCGGGGGCAGGGCCACGGACTCGTACGGGACCGAGGACAGCAGGTGCGCGATCATGTTGAGCCTCGCACCGCGCTTGTCGTCGCTCTCGACCACGTACCAGGGGGCGTCCACGGTGTCGGTGTGGACGAGCATCTCGTCCTTGGCCCGCGAGTACGCCTCCCAGCGCGTGAGGGACTCCAGGTCCATGGGAGAGAGCTTCCAGCGCCGCAGCGGGTCCTCCGTGCGGCGGCGGAAGCGTTCCTCCTGAACGGCGTCGCTGACCGAGAACCAGTACTTGCGGAGCAGGATCCCGTCTTCCACGAGCATGCGCTCGAAGACCGGACACTGGCGCAGGAAGCGCTGGTGCTCGGCGGGCGTGCAGAAGCCCATGACGTGCTCCACTCCGGCGCGGTTGTACCAGCTGCGGTCGAAGAGCACGATCTCGCCGGCAGGTGCTCCACATAGCGCTGGAAGTACCACTGGCCGCGTTCGCGCTCCGTCGGCTTGGGAAGGGCCGCGATGCGTGCGACACGGGGATTGAGGTGCTCGGCGACCCGCTTGATCGTTCCGCCTTTGCCCGCCGCGTCGCGGCCCTCGAAGACGACGACGAGCCGGGCGCCCTCCGCCCGCACCCACTCCTGGAGCTGGATCAGCTCCGTCTGCAGCCGCAGCAGCTCCCTCTCGTAGACCGCCCTCTTGAGGCCCATGACCGTTCCTCCTCGTCGTCCTGCGGCGCGTGGATCAAGGCCGCCACCGCGTGCCACCATGTCGCCGTCCGTGAGCGACAAGATACGCAAGCGGTACGAGCCGACGCTCGGCCACTCCCGGACCGGGTCAGTCGCCCCGGGCGCTCGCCAGCAGGACCTTCAGCAGCTCCTCCGGGGCGTCCCGCATCAGGTTGTGGCCGCCCGCCAGGGCGTGCGTACGCCAGCCGGGGTCGGCGGCGAGGCGCTCATAGAGCGGGGTGAAGGGCGACCGGCCCTCCCAGCCGGTGGCGTAGACGTAGTCCCTGGTGCGGTACCGGTCGAGCCCGCCCTCCAGGCGGACCGACTGCATCAGGGAGGCCAGCGGGTGCGGGGTGGCCCGCGGGTCGAAGAACGGCAGCGGTGCGCTGGTGTAGCCGGTCTCCCCGACTCCACCGAGGTACCAGGCGCGTTCCCGGTCGGTCACCAGGGACCAGCAGGAGTCGCCGTCCTCCGGGACCACGGCGTCTACGTAGACCAGGCCGGCCACGCGCTCGGGGACGCGGTCGGCGGCTCCGGTGACGACCATGCCGCCGTAGCTGTGGCCGACCAGCACGGCGTCGGTGATCTGGTGGTCCGTCAGGAGGTTGACGAGGTCCGCTATGTGGGTGTCGAGGTTGACGGTGGCGGTGAGCAGGTGCCTGCGGTCCCCCACCCCGGTGAGGGTCAGCGGGTGGGCGTGGTGGCCGTGCGCGCGCAGCTGCCGGGCGAGCGGTTCGAAGACCCACGCGCCGTGCCAGGCGCCGGGTACGAGGACGAAAGTGGTCATCGCGGCATTCCTTCGAGGTCGGTCGAGGCGGTTGTCCGGTCGGGGGCGGTCGGGGGCGGTCAGTCGGTGACGGAGAGGACGATCTTGCCGGTCGTGCGGCGGCTGTCGGCGAGTTCGTGGGCCTTGGCCGCGTCCGCGAGCGGGAGGACGGTGTCGAGTTCGGGGCGCAGCAGCCCGGCTTCGGCGAGTGCGGCGATCTCGCGCATGCCCGCCTGGTCCGCTTCCACGGCCATGAAGACGGCGCGCAGACCGAGCGGCCTTGCGATGTCCGCCAGTTGCGCCTCGGCCGGTGAGGCGAGCGCGATCAGGGTGCCACCGGGGCGCAGGACGCGCAGGGACCGCGGGCCGTAGGCGCCGCCGATCGCGTCGACCACCACGTCGACCGGCTCCACGGCCGTCTCGAACTCGGCTTCGGTGTAGTCGACGAGCTCGTCGGCGCCGAGCGAGCGCAGGAAGTCGTGCTTGGCGGCGCGGGCGGTGCCGATGACGTGGGCGCCGCGCGCCTTGGCGATCTGCACGGCGAGATGGCCGACCCCGCCGGCCGCCGCATGGATCAGTACGCGCTGTCCGGGGCGGACCTCGGCGGTGTCCACCAGGGCCTGCCAGGCGGTCAGTCCGGCCAACGGCAGCGCGGCGGCCTGCTCGTGGGTCAGTGCGGCGGGCTTGCGGACCAGGTGCCGGGCCGGGGAAGTGACGTAGTCGGCATAGGTGCCGGCGGGCAGAGGGTGACGTGGCATGCCGAACACCTCGTCGCCCGGCGCGAGGGTGGTCACCCCCAGGCCGACCGCCTCCACCACGCCCGAGACGTCCCAGCCGAGCCGGATGACCGCGCCGGCCAGGCCTCCGGTGGCGCGGTGCCAGGAGTCGGTCGGGTTGACGCCCGCCGCGTGCACCCGTACCAGCACCTCGGCCGGCCCGGGCACCGGGCGCTCCACCTCGACCACCCGGAGCACCCCGGGCCCGCCGAACTCGTCCTGACCGATCGCACGCATCGTGTTCCCCCTGTCTTCGCCGGGCCCCTGCGGCCCTGTTGGATCAAGGTTCTCCGATGCCGCGGACCACAACGAGCGGCAAGATGGCCATGATGTGAAAGGATCTTGCCATGCATCGTGTCGTCGTCCTGGCCCTCGAAGGCGTCTACCCCTTCGAACTCAGCATCCCCGTACGCATCTTCGGAACCGCGGCCGGATTCGACGGCGAGCCGCTCTACGAGGTCGTCACCTGCAGCCTGGACGGCGGCCCGGTCACCACCAGCGCCGACTTCGCCATCACCGTGGCCCACGGGAGCGAGGCGCTGCGGACCGCGGACACCCTGGTCATCCCCCCGTTCACATGCGGAACCGAAGAGGTCCGGGACTGGCTTCCCGACGAACTGGCCGAGGCGCTCGCCCACTTGCCCGCCGACGCCCGCATCGTCTCCATCTGCACCGCCTCCTACGTGCTGGCCTCGGCCGGCCTCCTCGACGGGCACGCGGCCACCACGCACTGGAACGAGGCCGGAAACTTCCAACAGGCCTTCCCGCAGGTGCAGGTCGACGCGAACGTCCTCTTCGTCGACAACGGCCGGATCCTCACCGCGGCGGGAGTTGCCGCCGGGGTCGACCTGTGCCTCCATCTGGTGCGCCGCGATCACGGCAGCGAGATCGCCAACAGGGTGGCCCGGCTCTGCGTCGTACCGCCGTGGCGGGAGGGCGGCCAGGCCCAGTACATCGACCGTCCGCTGCCCGAGCCGACGGCCGCCACGACGGCCGCCACCCGCGAGTGGGCCCTGCGGCAGCTCCACCGTCCGCTCACCCTGGCCGAGCTCGCCGGCCACGCCGGGATGAGCGTACGGACGTTCTGCCGGCGATTCGGCGAGGAGGTGGGCATGCCGCCCGGCCAGTGGCTCGCCCAGCAGCGGGTCGAACACGCGCGCCGGCTGCTGGAGACCACCGACCTGTCGGTCGATCACGTCGCCTCGCACGCCGGCTTCGGAACGGCCGCGTCCCTGCGCCAGCACCTGGCCCAGACGATCGGGGTCTCCCCCACGGCCTACCGGCAGGCGTTCCGCGTCGGCTGAGGGAGAGGGCATAAGGGGCGCCAAGTCGGCGCCCGGCCGGGCGCGTTGCCGTTACGGGATCATCGGGTTAGATTTCTGGAAACTGATTCTAATTCCGGGCGGGGCAGACGTGTTAGAGCTGACGGGGAGCGGGGCCGAGCCGCTGGAGGCGGGGGATCCGCGCCGGATCGGAGCGATTGCGCTGGCGGGCCGGCTCGGGGCCGGAGGCATGGGGCGGGTGTACCTCGGGGTCCAGGACGGCCGGTACGTCGCCGTCAAGCAGCTGCTGTCCTCCGTCGTCGGCGAGGACGAGGACTTCCTGCGGCGCTTCGGGCACGAGCTGGACAACCTCGCCCGGCTGCCCGCGGAGGCCACCGCGCCGCTGCTCGACAGCGACCGCTCCGCGAGCCCGCCGTGGTTCGCCACCGCGTACATCCCCGGGCTCACCCTGCGCGAGGCCATCGGGCTGCACGGCGGCCCGCTGCCCGCGGACGCGCTGTGGCTGCTGCTGCGCGAGGCGGCGGCGGGCCTGGCGTCGGTGCACGCGCTGGACATGGTGCACCGGGACCTCAAGCCGTCCAACGTCATGCTGACGCTCGACGGCCTCACCCTCATCGACTTCGGCGTCGCCCGGGCCGCGGAACAGAGCCAGCTGACCAGGACCGGCATGGTGGTGGGCACGCCCGCCTACATGGCACCCGAACAGGCCTCGGGCAGACGGCGGTTGAGCGGCGCCACCGACGTGTTCGCGCTGGGCTCGGTCCTCGCGTACGCGGCGTGCGGGCAGCCGCCCTTCGGCGACGAGTCGGGGCACGGCGTGCTGTACCGCATCGTGCACGAGGAGCCCGACCTGGAGCCGTTGCGGGAGGTGGAGCCGGAGCTCGCCGACCTCGTCGCGGCCTGCCTCGACAAGGACCCCGACGCCCGCCCCACCGCGGCCGGGCTCCTCGAACGCGCCGCGCAGCACGGCCCGTTCACGGCGCCGCTGTGGCCGGCGGCCATCGCCGAGCGGCTGACCGAGCGGGCCGCCTTCGCCGCGAACGTGCAGGAGGTCGACGTACCGACGCTCCCGCTCAAGGGTGAGGAGCCGGAACCGGATCCGGATGGGGCACCGGCTCCGGCTCCGGCACCGGCACCGGAGAAGGGGTCCGGGAAGGAACCGGAGGATCCCGGGCCGGCGCCCGCACCCGCCGCTTCCCGTCCGGAACGGCCCGAGCGGCCGGAGCGGCGCCGCCGTACCCGCGTCCTGCTGGCCGTCCTCCCCGTCGTCGTGGTCGCGGGCGGCACGACGCTCGCCATCCAGTACCTGCCGCACATCGGCTCGCCGCAGGTCGAGGCGGGGAACACCCCGCACAGCTCGGTCACGGCGGCGGCCGACCCGACGCCACCGGCGAGCACGGGAGGCATCCCAGCGGCAACGGCGTCACCCGCGCAGTCGCCGGCCACGGACCAAGCGCAGGGCGGGGCCGGCGGCGTCCCGCCGAACGCGGCCGCCGCGGGCACCGGACAGGGCCCCGGTCCCGGTGCGGGCGGCGGCGCCCAGACCGGGCCGGGCGGCGGCTCGGGAGGCTCGGCCGGATCCGGAAACTCCGCGAACGCGGGCGGCGCCGGCAGTACGCGCCCGTCCGGCGGCGGGACGTCCACCGCCCCCACCGCCCCGGCGCCTCCGGCGCCCCCCGCGTCCGGCACGTACCGCTACCGCAACGGCAACAACGGCAAGTGCATCACCCAGGTGTTCGGGGCCTCGGACTTCGGCGAGTGCTCGGACGGGTCCGCCCGCTGGACCGTGCAGGGCAGGTCTGACGGGAGCTTCAAGCTCGTCAACCAGCAGAGCGGCCAGTGCCTGTACTCCAACGGGCTCGGCCAGGCCGTCTTCGTGGGCGACTGCGCGCAGGACGTAGGCCGGATCTGGCGTACGGGTTCGAACGGCGGCCTCCGGAGCGACCTCGGCGGAGGCTGCCTCGACCTGGGCATGGCCAGCGGCCTCGTGACGAAGTCGTGCGGCGGGGAGGCGTCGCAGCGCTGGACGCGGCAGGGCTAGCGCCTCGGTACGGGCCTCATGACCCGCTTCGTTCTCCGAGCGCGAACGATGCCCGTTCTCGCCAGCCCGTGCCGTCGTGGACCAGGAGTTCCACCGACGAGACCTGGGAGGTGAACGGGAGCCCGCCGACGAGGTCGGCCTCGATCTCCTCCAGGGTGGCGACGCCTTCCTGACCTTGGGCGATGGTCAGGTGCGGCACGACCTCGGCGAACCGGCCACCGTACGGCGGAGCCTCGGGCCAGCGGTCCGCGATCGCCTGCGTGAGCTGCCGCAACCGCGTGTCCGGCTCGGGGACGAGGTACAGCACGTCCGGGAACCGCCCGCACTTCTCGAACCGCAGGTCGAACGCCTGGTGGCGGCCCAACAGGTCCGCGAGGGCCGAGTGGACGAGGGCGTCTACCCGGCTCTCTTCAAGGAACGGGAAGAGCACGGTGACATGTGCGGGAAGCCCGTCGTGGGCCGAGGGGTCGAGCCGACCCCGCCACGCCCGGACGACCGGCTCCGCCTCCGGGATCCGGACGACCAGTCCCGTCTGGCCCGCCTCGAACACAGTGGTGCTGTCATCTGCCATGGCACCGCATGGTGTCACCTCCGCCCCCGGACGGCAGGCGACTTTTCTTCACTGAGCGATCAGGCGTTAGGCGGAGGCGCGGCCGCGGCCGCGGCCCTTGCCGGGTCTGCCGTTCGTCGGGGGGTAGCCGGGCTTCTCCGGTATCGACGACGGGGCCGGCGGTGAGGGCAGGGGCGGGAGCGCGGGCGCGTACAGCCAGGCCGAGAACAGGTCGTCCAGCGGTTCGGCGGCGTAGCGGGCCGCATGGGTGGTGAAGCCGGCGGTGGTCACCACCCCGTTGCGGTGCACGGTGAGCCAGTCGCGCAGCATGCGGAAGAACGCGCCGTCACCGAGGGCGCAGCGGATCGCGTGCACGGCGAGGCCCCCGCGCTGGTACAGGCGGTCGTCGAACATCAGCTTGCGGCCCGGGTCGGCCAGCCGCAGGTCCTGCGGCTGCGTGGCCAGCAGCCGGTGTGCGGCGGCCGCCAGCTCCTGCGCGGTGCGCCCGCCGGAGCGCTCCGCCCAGAGCCATTCGGCGTACTTCGCGAAGCCCTCGTTCAGCCAGATGTGCCGCCAGTCGGCGATGGTCACGCTGTTGCCGAACCACTGGTGCGCGAGCTCGTGGGCGATGAGGCGTTCCGAACCGCGCGCGCCGTCCACGTGGTTGGTGCCGAACAGGGAGAGGCCCTGGGCCTCGACCGGTACGTCCAGTTCCTCGTCGGCGACGACGACCGTGTACTCGCCGAAGGGATAGGGGCCGAAGAGTTCCTCGAACAGCTGCATCATCGCGGGCTGCCGGGCGAAGTCGCGGGAGAACTGCGGCAGCAGGTGCGCGGGCACGTGGGCGCTCTGCGGAACGCCGCCGAGCCCGGGGTCGCCGAGCAGCACCGTCTGGTGCATGCCGATGGAAAGGCCGACGAGGTAGCTGGAGGTGGGCGCGGACTGCTCGTACACCCAGGTGGTGGTGCTGGCTCTGGTGGTCCGGGTGAGCAGCCGGCCGCCGGCCACGACCGTGTAGGCGGAGGGCGTGTTGACGGAGATGTGGTACGAGGCCTTGTCGGCGGGCCGGTCGTTGCACGGGTACCAGGAGGGGGCGCCGACCGGCTGGCTGGCCACGAGCGCGCCGTCGGTCAGTTCCTCCCAGCCCAGGCCGCCCCATGGACTGCGCACCGGCTTGGGGTTGCCCGCCCAGTGCACCTCCACGGTGAAGGCGGCGCCGGCCGGCAGCGGCTTGGCCGGCCGGATGCGGAGCTTGCCACCGCGGTGGGTGTAGTGGGGCGCCCGGCCGTTGACCAGGACGCGTCCTATTTTGAACTCGGCCAGGTTGAGGTGGAACTCCGCGAGCGGTGCCCGCCCGGCGATGGCGCTGAGCCGGGCCGTCGCGGCCAGCCGGTTGGGGCCGGGACGGTAATCCAGAGCGAGTTCGTACCGGTGCACTCGGTAACGGGAGTCGCCGTTGGCCGGAAAGTACGGGTCCGATGCCTCTGTCTTCTGGCCGCTCACTGCCGCTTCCGCTCCCTGCGCTGTGCTCGTACGACGTGCTGGTGTCCTGCTGCCGCCACTGCCGCGCCCGACCACCGCAGGGGCGGCCCTTTCAGGACCGCCACGCCTCGATCGGATTGCCCAGCCAGCGGGTGTCGGCGGGGACGGATTCCCCGGCCATCACGAGAGAGGCGGGACCCAGTGTGCTGCGGGCCCCGACCGTGCTGCCGGGCAGGACGATTCCGCCCGGGCCCAGCGTGGCGCCCTCGCGGAGGACCACAGTATCCGTCCTCAAGATCCGGTCGTGGAAGAGGTGTGTCTGCAACACACAGCCGCGGTTCACGCTGACCGCGTCGCCCAGCTCCACCAGGTCCGTTTCGGGCAGCCAGTAGCTCTCGCACCACACGCCGCGGCCGATCCGGGCTCCCAGCGCCCGCAGCCACAGGGCCACCAGTGGGGTGCCGGGCACGGATCCGACCAGCCACGGCACGGCCAGTACCTCGACGAAGGTGTCGGCCAGCTCGTTGCGCCATACGAAGGCGCTCCACAGCGGGTGCTCGCCCACCCGGTGCCGGCCCACCAGCAGCCACTTCGCGGTCACCGCCACCGCGCAGGCGGCCAGACCCGCGGCCAGCAGGACCGCTCCGGACAGCAGCGCGGCTCCCCAGACCCCCAGCCCGGTCGCCGTGATCAGCGCACAGAGCGCCGCCACGGTCAGGACGGCCAGCGCGGCCGAGCAGAAGACGGGGACGAGTCGGCACAGCTCCACCAGGCCGCGCGCCCACAGCAGGTGCGCGGGCGGGTCGTACGTCCGGCTCTGGTCGGCGTCGGCGGTGGACCGCGGCAGCCGGACGGGCGGCAGGCCCAGGTACGAGCTGCCCTTCTTGGCCTTCTTCGGGGTGGCGGACAGGACGCCGACCAGCCCGTCGTCCGGCACGGTACGGCCGGGGGCGGTCATTCCGGAGTTGCCGAGGAAGGCCCGGCGGCCGATCTCGGAGTGTCCGATCCGCACCCAGCCGCCGCCCAGTTCGTAGGGGGCGGTCAGGGTGTCGTCGGCGAGGAACGCGCCTTCGCCCACGGTCGTGAGGCTCGGCAGCGCGAGGACGGTGGACACTTCCGCTCCCCGGCCGATCTTCATGCCGAGCAGCCGCAGCCACACGGGGGTGATCAGCCCGGCGTAGAGCGGGAAGAGCGTCTCCCGGGACAGGTCCATCAGCTGGGTGACCGTCCAGGCCTGCCAGCCGACCCTGCTGTGCGTCGGATGGTTGCCCGTGCGCAGTCCGAGGCTGAGCAGCCGTACGGAGACCAGCAGGAGCAGCGCGTAGGCGAACCCGAAGGCGAGCGCCCCCGGGACGACGGCGATCAGTGCTCCGCGCAGGGCCTGGACGAGGCCGGCGTCGGCGGGTACGAACCGGCTCACCACGAGCAGGGCGGGCACGGTGGCCAGTACGGGCAGGGCGGTGAGGCAGAAGCCGGTGGCTCCGTACATGGCCCGCCAGTGGACCGAACGCGGCGGGCGTTCCTTGGGCCAGTTGCGCTTGGCCTTGCCGAGCTTGCCGGCGGGCGCTCCGGCCCAGCGCTGGCCGGTGGGGATCTGGCCGACCACGGCCGAGCCGGGGGCCACCTCGGCGCGCTTGCCAACGCGGGCGCCGGGGAAGAGGATGCTGCGGGTGCCGACCACCGCGCCGGCGCCGACCTTGACCGTGCCGATCTCCAGCCGGTCCCCGTCCAGCCAGTGCCCGGAGAGGTCGACCTCGGACTCCACGGCGCAGCCGCGGCCGAGTTTGAGCATGCCCGTGACCGGGGGCAGGGAGTGCAGGTCCACCTCGGGGCCGATCTTGGCGCCGAGGGCCCGCCCGTAGCGTTCCAGCCAGGAGCCGGTGAGTGAGGTCGCGCCGACGTATTCAGCCAGCCGCTCGGCCGTCCACAGCCTCAGGTGCACGCTTCCGCCGCGCGGGTAACGGCCCGCCTTCACCCCGCGCAGCAGCAGCCGGGCGCCGCCGGCCGCGATCGCGAGGCGACCGGGCGGGCTGAAGAGCAGCGCGGCTCCGGCGGCGACGAGCCACCAGGACGCGGTCGGCGCCCACGGGTAGGGCCCGAACCAGTGCAGGACGTTGCCCAGGGCGAGCAGCGCCACCGTCCAGCGCAGGCCGATCAGGGTGAAGAGCGGGAGCAGCAGGAGCGACTGCGCCACCTTGGAGCGGAGCGGTACGGGGGCGACGGTCCGGGCCGTGCCGTCGTCCTGGACGGACTTCTCCAGCCGCCGGGCCAGCTTGCGCAGGGTGGGCTGCTGGTAGATGTCGAGTACGGCGGCGCTCGGGTAGCGGGTGCGCAGCCGGGTGGTGAGCTGGGCGGCGGCGAGGCTGCTGCCGCCGATCGCGAAGAAGTCGTCGGCGGCGCCGGTGACGGCCACGCCGAGGGTCTCGCTCCACTGCTCGGCGAGCCAGGCCTCGGTGCCGTAGAGCTGCTCGGCGGGACCGGTGGTCTCCAGTTCGGGCAGGGGCCAGGGCAGCGCGTTCCGGTCCACCTTGCCGGAGGTGCGGGTCGGCAGGTCCTGGACCGGTGCGAGCAGCGGTACGAGGGCGGCGGGCAGCTCGGCGCGCAGCCGCTCGACCGCCGCCGCGTGGTCCCAGCCCTCCTGGGTGACGAGGTAGCCGACGAGCAGCTGGTTGCCGCTGCGGGCGGTGCGTACGGCCGCGGCCGCGCCGGCCACGCCGGGCAGGGCCTGCAGTGCGGCGTCCACCTCGCCCAGCTCGATCCGCCGGCCGCCGAGCTTGATCTGCTCGTCGGCGCGGCCGAGGAAGACCAGGCCTTCCGGTTCGGCGCGGACGAGGTCGCCGCTGCGGTAGGCGCGCTGCCAGCCGAGGGATTCCAGCGGGGCGTACTTCTCGGCGTCCTTCTCGGGGTCGAGGTAGCGGGCGAGGCCGACGCCGCCGATGACGAGCTGGCCGCTGCCGCCCATCGGGACGGGCTCGCCGGATTCGTCGACCACGGCCAGTTCCCAGCCGCTGAGCGGCAGGCCGATCCGGATCGGTTCCTCGCCGGTGAGGAGCGCGGCGCAGGCGACGACGGTGGCCTCGGTGGGGCCGTAGGTGTTCCAGACCTCGCGGCCCTCGGTGACCAGGCGCTGGGTGAGCTCGGGCGGGCAGGCCTCGCCGCCGAAGATCAGCAGCCGGACCTCGTTGAGGGTCTCGGGCTCCCAGAGCGCGGCCAGGGTCGGCACGGTGGAGACCACGGTGATCTCCTGGTCCGCCAGCCAGGGGCCCAGGTCGGCGCCGCTGCGGACCTGGGAGCGCGGGACGGGCACGAGGCAGGCGCCGTAGCGCCAGGCGAGCCACATTTCCTCGCAGGAGGCGTCGAAGGCGACGGACAGCCCGGCCATGACGCGGTCGCCCGGGCCGATCGGCTCCTCGGTGAGGAACAGCGCGGCCTCGGCGTCCACGAAAGCGGCGGCGCTGCGGTGGCTGACGGCGACGCCCTTGGGCTTGCCGGTGGAGCCGGAGGTGAAGATGATCCACGCGTCGTGCTCGGGGCCGGGCCGGGCGGCGCCCGCTCCGGAGTCGGCGGGGTCGGTGACGTCGATGCGCGCTCCGGCGCCCAGCACCGCCCGTACCCCGGCCTCGCCGAAGACGAGCTCGGCGCGCTCGTCCGGGTCCTCGGCGTCGACCGGCACGTAGGCGGCGCCCGCGGCGAGCACGGCGAGGATGCCGGCGTACAACTCGTTGGTGCCGGACGGTACGCGTACCCCGACCCGGTCGCCGAGGCCGACCCCGGCGGCCGCGAGGGCCCGTCGGCGGCGCTCGACCTCCGCGGCCAGCGCCCGGTAGGTCAACCGGGTGGTGCCGTCGTCCAGGGCGAGCTCGTCGGGGTACGCCCGTGCGGAGGCTTCGAAGATGTCGACGAGGGTGCGCGGCGGGGCGGCGGGACCGGCGGAGAACCGGGCGGATTTGCCGGACTCCCCGCACTCGGCCCCGTACGCGTCCCCGCCGTCGAGCAGAGTGAGTTCACCGTGCTCAGGTGTTGCAGCCATCGGCCCTCGCGTCTCGTTCCCGGAACCGTCCGGGTCGCCGGCGGAGCCCAGGTCTGCCCGGGTTGTTCCGTTCCAGCGCCAAACAACCCACCAGTCTAGTGCGGCATCAAGGATTTTCTTGTTGAAGCCTGACGTGTGGCCGGGAAGGAACGATGGCGCCGCACCGTGGTGAACAGGTCGTGAACGGTCCGTTCAGTGCTCGGCGGTGTACCGGATGCGCGCCCACAGCGGGAGGACGAACCAGCAAAGGAGGTACCAGGCCAGCACTCCGGCCACGAGCCAGGGCACGAGGGCGTCGTGGGTGGCCACCCTCAGGACCAGGAAGAGGGCCGCGGTGCAGGTGGCCAGCAGCAGGACGAGCCCTGTGAAGGTGAGGCGCGAGGCCCATGCCACCGCCTCGGGCTTGATGCGCCGGCCCGAGACGATGCGGTGGAAGGCGACGGGCCCGATGAGCGCGCCGGTCGCCAGGGAGCCGAGCACGACGGTGACGATGTAGATGGTCTTGTCGGTCTGCGGAAGTGTGTGGAAGAGGGGGGTGAACACGACCGTCAACAGGAAGCCGAAGAGGATCTGCACGCCCGTCTGGGCGACGCGTATCTCCTGGATCAGCTCCTGCCACTGCCGGTCCGCGCGTTCTTCCTCGCTCTCGCTTCTTCCGTCGTCGGGGGCCTGCGACATGGCGCCTCCACGGGTCAACGGCCTGGGGGGCATGGCAACTCCTTGCTCGTAATCCGGTGAGCGGCGCCTACCCCCTCCGCCCCCGCTCATTCCCGGGCCCCTCCCGCACCCCCTGAGCGCAGGCCGGGCACAGGCCCCGGTAGGTGACCTCGACCGCGGACACCGTGAAGCCGAAGCGTTCCTCCGCCGGGAGGCCGGTCAGCGGGTTTCCGGTCGGATGGACGTCGCGGATCAGGCCACAGCCGGAGCACACCAGGTGCTGGTGCGGGTGGTGCGCGTTGGGGTCGTAGCGCTTGGCCCGGCCGTCGGTGGTGACCTCCATGACCTCGCCGAGGGCGACCAGTTCGCCGAGGGCGTTGTAGACGGTGGCCCGCGAGATCTCGGGCAGCCGCTCGGCCGCGCGGGCGAGCACCTCGTCGGCCGTGAGGTGCACGTGGTCGCCGTCGAGGACCTCCGCGACCACGCGCCGCTGGGACGTCATCCGCCAGCCGCGCCCTCGCAGCCGCTGCAGCAGGTCACTCATATCGGCTCACCTGTTTCAGGTTCGACGGGTACCCGGAGTTCATCGGCGGACGTCCGGGATCCGATCGGATATGGGCTTGGTGTGCTTCTTGACTTGGATTCCGTCCATCGTAGGATCGGTTTCGTAGATAGCCAAGGGACAGGTAGACAGCCGAGAGACAGGAAGACTCCAGAGCGGCAGGTGACACCGTCCGGGACGGTGACCGCCTCGGCGTCGGGCCGACCGACGAGGCCGAGGCCGTGCACGGGGCCCTTGCCCGACAGTTTGCTCGCATTCAGTTCCTGAACACCGTGATCCGCCTGGTACGGAAGGATTCCCATGTCCGAGAACCATGCCGAGAACCATGAGGCGATAGTCGTAGACGCCAAGTCGGAGGGCGGTGGCTGCCCGGTCGCACACGAGCGCGCCCCTCATCCGACCCAGGGCGGCGGAAACCGTCAGTGGTGGCCGGAACGGCTCAACCTCAAGATCCTCGCCAAGAACCCCGCCGTGGCCAATCCGCTGGGCGAGGAGTTCGACTACGCCGAGGCCTTCAAGACCCTCGATCTCCCGGCGGTGAAACGGGACATCGCGCAGGTGCTGACCACCTCCCAGGACTGGTGGCCCGCCGACTTCGGCCACTACGGCCCCTTCATGATCCGGATGGCCTGGCACAGCGCCGGCACCTACCGGATCAGCGACGGCCGCGGTGGCGCCGGCGCCGGCCAGCAGCGTTTCGCACCGCTCAACAGCTGGCCGGACAACGGGAACCTCGACAAGGCCCGCCGGCTCCTGTGGCCGGTCAAGAAGAAGTACGGCCAGAGCCTGTCGTGGGCCGACCTGATGATCCTGACTGGCAACGTGGCCCTGGAGCAGATGGGCTTCGAGACCTTCGGCTTCGGCGGCGGCCGCGCGGACGTCTGGGAGCCCGACGAGGACGTCTACTGGGGTCCCGAGACGACCTGGCTCGACGACGAGCGCTACACCGGCGACCGCGAGCTGGAGAACCCGCTCGGCGCGGTCCAGATGGGCCTCATCTACGTCAACCCGGAGGGCCCGAACGGCACTCCGGACCCGCTGGCCGCCGCGCGCGACATCCGCGAGACGTTCCGCCGGATGGCGATGAACGACGAGGAGACGGTCGCCCTGATCGCGGGCGGCCACACCTTCGGCAAGACCCACGGCGCGGGCCCGGCGGAGAGCGTCGGCGCCGACCCCGAGGCCGCCTCGATCGAGCAGCAGGGCCTCGGCTGGGCGAACTCCTTCGGTACCGGCAAGGGCGCCGACGCGATCACCAGCGGTCTCGAGGGCATCTGGACGAACACTCCGATCACCTGGGACAACAGCTTCTTCGAGATCCTCTTCGGTTATGAGTGGGAGCTGTTCAAGAGCCCCGCCGGCGCCCACCAGTGGCGCCCGAAGGAGGGGGCCGGCGCGGGCACCGTGCCCGATGCCCACGACGCGTCCAAGAGCCACGCTCCCACGATGCTGACGACCGACCTCTCGCTGCGCATCGACCCGGCCTACGAGCAGATCTCCCGGCGCTTCCTGGAGAACCCCGCCGAGTTCGCGGATGCCTTCGCCCGCGCGTGGTTCAAGCTGACCCACCGCGACATGGGCCCGGTCGTGCGCTACCTCGGCCCGGAGGTCCCCGCCGAGACGCTGCTGTGGCAGGACCCGATCCCGCCGGTGACGCACGAGCTCGTCGGCGCGGGCGACATCGCCTCCCTCAAGGAGCAGGTCCTCGCCTCGGACCTGACGGTGTCCCAGCTCGTGTCCACGGCGTGGGCCTCGGCCTCGTCGTTCCGCGGCAGCGACAAGCGCGGCGGCGCCAACGGCGCGCGCATCCGGCTCCAGCCGCAGAGCGGGTGGGAGGTCAACGAGCCCGCCCAGCTGGCGACGGTGCTGCGCACGCTGACGGGGATCCAGGAGTCCTTCAACGCCGCCCAGTCCGGCGGCAAGCGGATCTCGCTGGCCGACCTGATCGTGCTCGCCGGTGCGGCCGCCGTCGAACAGGCCGCCAAGGACGCCGGCTTCGACGTCACGGTGCCCTTCACGCCGGGCCGTGCGGACGCGGCGCAGGAGCAGACGGACGTGGAGGCGTTCGCCGCGCTGGAGCCGACCGCCGACGGCTTCCGCAACTACCTCGGGAAGGGCAACCGGCTGCCGGCCGAGTACCTGCTGCTCGACCGGGCGAACCTGCTGAACCTGAGCGCGCCCGAGCTGACCGTCCTGGTCGGTGGCCTGCGCGTGCTCGGCGCGAACCACCAGCAGTCCTCGCACGGCGTCTTCACCACCTCCCCCGGGTCCCTGACCAACGACTTCTTCGTCAACCTGCTCGACCTGGGGACGACGTGGAAGGCGACGGCCGGCGACGAGAGCACCTTCGAGGGCCGTGACGCCGCCACGGGCGCCGTCAAGTGGACCGGCACCCGTGCCGACCTGGTCTTCGGGTCGAACTCGGAGCTGCGGGCGCTCGCGGAGGTCTACGCGAGCGATGACGCGAAGGGGAAGTTCGTGAAGGACTTCGTCGCCGCGTGGGACAAGGTGATGAACCTGGACCGGTTCGACCTCGTGTGACCCCGACGTCCGGGCCGGCCGGTCCACTTCGGCCGGCCGGCCCGGACGCCCCAGGAGGCGGAACTTTGGAAATGATCTTCCGGAAGCTTCCGGACCAGCGCCACGAGCTCGAAGTACGGGACCGGCGGGGCCCGGACGTCCGGCTGGCGGCCCGGCCGACCGGCCCGACCATGCCCCACGACCTCGTGCACGCGGCGGTCGAGAGCGCGCTCGGGATCACCGACGGGTTCTGGGGTGCCACGGCGGAGGGCGCCACCTTCGATGGATTCGAACCGGTCGGGCCGACCCGTCACCGCCGGTCGGGACTGAAGGTCCTGCGGCGCAAGGGCGAGGCGGTCATGCGGGCCGAGCTCCGCGTCAACTGGGCCTACCGCGTCTGGTCCGGGCTGCCCACGGACGGGCGTGGGCTGGGCCGCAGACTCCTCGACGACCGGGAGACCGCCCTGGCCTCGGCCGCGCTCGACCGCGCGGCGCAGCGCTGGTCCGAGGTCGCGGAGGGCGAAGCCCTCACCTGGCGCTGGTGACGGACCCCGCGCCGCACGGCGGTCCTCGAGCTCGCGCGGACGCGGCCGACAGGAGTCACACGACCCCGGCCATCTCCCGGTCCACGGCGTCGAGTTCCGCCTGACGGCCCATCACCGTCAGCTGCTCCTTGTAGCGGATCAGCGCGGCGACGAGCAGGTCTGCCCGATCGGGCTCCATCGCGTGCATGCGGCGCGCCGCGGCGACGGCCTCCGCGCGCAGGGCCAGGGCCGTCCCGGGCTCGTCGGCGAACTCCTGGCGGCTGTATTCGTACAGCGCGACGGTCAGCAGGGGCAGATACGCCAGCGGGCTCACCTGGGCGAGCACGCGGTAGGCAGCGACCTCCTGACGGACCGGCAGCGCCTGTGATCCGAGGAGGGCCACCCGGGCTCGGAGGACCATGTCGTGGCTGGGGTGCGCTGTGTGAGTCATGACGGTGATTCTCAAAGCCGCACAGGGGCCTGAACAAGACAATCCGCCTGTGCCCTTGGTCCTACGAAAACGCCGTCTGACCTGTCATGATGGTGACGTCTTCACCCCTGCGCCCCCTCTCTGACGCGCCTTCAGCAGCCGAGGAAGGACAGGCGGACCTGGCGCCGGGGGTTGTCCCGGTTGGTGTCCACCAGGGTGACGGACTGCCAGGTGCCCAGCGCGAGCGTTCCGTCGATCACGGGCAGCGTCGCGTGGGGCGGGACGATCGCGGGCAGGACGTGGTCCCGACCGTGGCCGGGGGATCCGTGCCGGTGCCGCCAGCTCTCGTCGGCGGGCAGGAGGGACCGCAGGGCGGTCAGGAGGTCGTCGTCGCTGCCCGCTCCCGTCTCGATGACGGCGAGGCCGGCGGTCGCGTGGGGCGTGAAGACGTTCAGCAGTCCGCACTGGCCCCGTGCCACCTCCCCGAGGAAGGCGGCGCAGGCGGCGGTCAGGTCGTGGACCGTCTCCCGGTCCCCGGTCGTCACGTCGATGGTGCGCGAAGCGAAGGTGTCGGCCATGGCCCCATCCTCACGCCCTGGCTCCCCGCAGCCGTGCAGCCGCGGCCGTGTCGGTCAGCCGACCGGGCCGCCTACGATGATCACAGGGGGCGCGATCCGTCCCCGCACACGCTCCGGGGGATTCGTGACCGAGGTACTGGACGGCCGGTACACCGCCTGCTGCTCGTCGAGGACGACGAGGTGATCCGCGAGACCGTCCGCGGCGGTTCACCACCGATGGCGCGCACGAGCTGCGGACCCCGCTGATGGGCCTGGCCACCTCCGCCGAACTGCTCTCGCAGGAGCTGGCGGTGGATTGCGTCCGGGACCGGGTCAGGGTGTTGGGCGGGCTCGTGGAGGACCTGCTGGAGGTGTCGCGGCTCGACGCCGGAGTGGAGCAGGCCGATCTCGTGCCCCGCCCGCTCGGGTCGCTCGTCGCCGACTGCGTGCACCGGAGGGGGCTGGAGGTGGAGTTGCGGGCCGGGGCGGCGGGCGGTGCCCTGGTGCACACGGACCCGCGCCGGGTGGACCGCATCCTCGCGGACCTCGTCGCCAACGCCCACCGGCACGGGGCCGGGCCCGCGGTCGTCGCCGTCGGCCCGGACTCGGTCACCGTACGGGACCACGGGCCGGGATTTCCGGACGCGCTGCTGGCCGAGGGGCCGCAGCGGTTCCGTACCGGCGCGGCCGAGCGCGGGCGGGGGCGCGGCCTGGGCCTGACGATCGCGCTGGGCCAGGCCAAGGTGGTCGGCGCGGATTTGGCCTTCTCGAACGCCCCGGACGGCGGGACCGTGGCCACGCTTGTCCTGCCCGACGCCGACCCGGCGCAGTAGCCGGTGGAAGGGGGACCGGAGGTGCCCGAGATGTCGGTGGCCGAGGTGAAGGCCTTGACGGAGGAGCTCGTCGCGCTCGATGTCGCGGCCGGGGCCCGGTGGGCGGTGGGCGCGGCCCTGGAGGCGGTCCGTACGGTCAGGCTCGGCAGCCCCGTGCGGGACGACGCGGGGCGGGCCGCGTGCGCCGAGCTGTTCCAGGTCGCCGCGTGGATCGCCTTCGACGCCGAACGGCACGGCGTGTCGCGGCGGCTCCACCTACGGGCCCTGGAGCTGGCCCGGGGCGGCCGCGGGGCCGGACCGGCCCCCGTGGAACCTCTGATCCTCGCGGTGCTGGCGATGCAGGAGGAGCATCTGGGGCGGCCCGGGAGCTCTCTGCGGATCGCCTCGTCCGTGCTGGCCCGCGAGGACCTTCCCGGGCGCGTCGCGGCGATCTTCCAGGTGCGTGCGGGGCGGGCCCTGGCCCGGCTGGGGCGCGGACCCGAGGCCGGGCGGGCCCTGCGCACGGCTGCCGAGTTGCTCGCCGATCCGCCGACGGACCGGGACCCGCCCTGGGCCTGGTGGTTCGACCGCCCCGAGCTCGAAGGCCACCAGGGCCTGGCGCGGGCCGCGCTGGGGGACCTGGACAGGGCGGCCGCCCTGCTCCACGGCGCCGCGCACGCCGGCGGTGACGGCCCGGCCTACCGTGTGCTGTTCGCCGCGGAGCTCGCCCGGGTCCTGGCCCGGGCGGGCGACTGGCGCGAGACCGAGATGGCCATGGGGACCCTGATGGACGCCGTGCCCGCCGTGGGGTCCGTGCGGGCGCTGCGGGTGATGGGCCGGGCCGCCGTGCTCGTCGAAGCCGGCCGCCGCGTACCGCGCCGTACCCGCGACACCGCCCGCCACCTCGCCCGGGAGCTCAGGAGCCCGGTAGCTGCGCCGCCACGATGACGTTGCCGTACAGGTCGGCGAAGTGCAGGGAACGGCCCGCGTCCCCCACCCGTTCGTTCCACACCCGCACGCCAAGGGCACGCAAGTGCGCGCCGGTCCGGCGCACGTCGTCCGTGTAGAGGACGAGCATCGGCTGGCCCCCGCACTGACGGCCGATCAGGTCGCGCTCCCGGGCCGTGGCCGCGGGCATCAGCCAGAGGCCGACCGACGGCCGTCCGGTCGGGCCGGGCAGGCCGATGTGCAGGTAGCGGTAGCCGTCGGCCGTCCGGTCGTGCAGCACGACGAAGCCCAGGACGTCCCGGTAGAAGGCCAGGGCGGCTTCGGCGTCCGCGACGAGCACCACCGTGCGGCCGAGGGCGGTGAACGGGGGTTCGCGGTCGGGAGAGGGGGCCATGGGTGAGTCCTTCCGGTGTCGGGTGCGTCCTTCCGGTGTCAGTCGACGCCCAGCAGACGCCGCCGGTCGTCGGGGCGGGACGCGAATTCGGCCGCGTCCGCCCGGTGCACGATGCGGCCCTTCTGCATGACGGCCACCTGCTGGGCGGCGGACAGGGCCAGCCCCAGGTTCTGCTCGACGAGGACGACCGTCATGCCCTGCGCGCTCACCTCGCGGATCACCTCGCCCACCTGCGCGACGATCGCCGGGGCGAGGCCGTCGGACGGTTCGTCGAGGAGCAGCAGCCGCGGATTGCCCAGCAGGGCCCGGGCGATCGCGAGCATCTGCTGCTCTCCTCCGGAGAGCTGGTCGCCGCGATGCCCCAGCCGCTCCCCCAGGCGCGGCAGCAGGTCGAGGATGCGCGCGCGGGTCCACGGCCCCCGCGCGCGGCGCCGCGGTACGGCGATCGCGAGGTGTTCCGCCACGGTCAGCGGTGCGAACACCCGGCGCCCCTGCGGGACGACGCCCACTCCGGCCCGGGCGATCACGTCGACGCGGGCTCCGCCGATCTCCCGGCCGTCGAGCTCGACGCTGCCCTCGTAGGGCCGGACGAATCCCATGACGGTCGAGATGAGGGTGGTCTTCCCGACCCCGTTGCGCCCGAGGACGGCGAGGGTCCCGCCCGCCTCGAGATCGAGGTCGACGCCGCCCAGCACGACGCCGCCGGCGTAGCCGGAGCGCAGGCCGCGGACGCTGAAGAACGGTTTCACGAGGAGACCTCCGTGGTGCCCAGGTAGGCGCTCTGGACCTCGGCGGAGGCCCGTACTTCGTCCGGGGAGCCGGTGGTGAGGTGGTTGCCGAGGTGCATGACGGTCACGGTGTCGGCGAGTTCGAAGACCATGTCGAGGTCGTGTTCGATGAGGAGGACGGTCACCTCGTCGGGCAGAGCGGCGATCAGCTTCGTCAGCCGCTCCGTCTCCGCCGGGGACATGCCGGCGGCGGGTTCGTCCAGGAGCAGCAGCCTCGGTTCGGTGGCGAGTGCCACGGCGACCTCCAGCTGTCGCCGTTCACCGTGGGAGAGCTCCGCCGCGGGCAGGTCGTGCCGGGTGGGCAGGCCGACGCGTTCCAGCAGCCTGCGCGCCCGGGCGGTCGCGGCGGCCCGGGCACCGGCCCTCCGCCGCCCGGCCGTCCCCCTTCCGGTGCCGGCTCCGGCCCGGCGCAGCGCCGCGAGCAGGACGTTCTCCAGCACGGTCTCCGGCAGGAAGAGGCTGGAGTGCTGGAAGGTCGCGGCGATGCCGAGCCCGACCCGTCGGTGCACGGGCAGCCGGGTCACGTCCTGCCCGTCGAGGAGCAGGGATCCGGCGGTGGCGGGCAGGGTTCCGGAAACGAGGCCGAACAGGGTGGACTTGCCGGCCCCGTTCGGGCCGATGACCGCGTGGCGCGCGCCGGGGCGCACGGTGAAACTGACCCCGTCCACGGCTCGGAAGGACCCGAAGTGCTTCGAGACTCCGCGCAGTTCCAGTAGATCGGTTGCGGGATCGGTCACGCCGTCCTCTTCCTGGTCGGCCTCGACGGGAGCCGTACGCCGGCCAGTCCGCGGGGCAGTGTGTAGACGGCGATGACGAAGAGCAGCCCGAGCAGCAGCGGCCCTCGTCCGGCGACGGCCTCGAGGTTCCCGAGGTGGTCGCGGGTGGTCCAGATCAGCGCGGCCGCGGCGCAAGCCCCCCACATCGAGCCCGGGCCGCCGATGACGACGGCCAGCAGCACCAGGGCGGCGATCTCGAATCCGGCGTCGCCGGGCGAGACGAACCGCTGTACGGAGACCCACAGCGACCCGGCGGCGCCGGCCAGCGCCGCGGCGCCGCAGTAGACGGTCAGGGCGTACCGCCGGGTGGGGTAGCCGATGGCCTTCATGCGGGCCTCGTTGTCGCGGATTCCGCGCAGGGCGAGGGCGAAGGGGGTGGTGCCGAGGCGGCTGACGGCCGCGAAGAGCAGGAGGAACACGGCCAGTACGTAGAAGTAGACCAGTCCGTCGAGCTCCAGCGCGGGCATGCCGGGCAGCGGTACGACGGGCGGGATGCCGGACATGCCGTCGCTGCCGTTGGTCAGTGTCTTCCAGTTGACCGCGGCGCTGTACGCGATCTCGCCGATGGCCAGCGTCAGCATCAGGAAGACCACGCCGCGGGCCCGGACGGCGAGCCACCCGGTCGGTACGGCCACGAGCGCGGACACGCCCGCGGCGATGAGGAGTTGGAGTGGGCCGAGGTCGGTGAGCCGGGTCGCGACGATCGCCGCCGTGTAGGCGCCGACGCCGAAGTACGCGGACTGGCCGAGGGTCGGCAGTCCGGTCAGGCCGGTGAGCAGGTTCACGCTCAGGGCGAGCAGGGCGAAGACGAGGACCCTGGAGAGGGTGCCGATGGCGTACGAGCCGAGGAGGAAGGGGGCCAGGGCCAGTCCGGTGACCACGGCGGTGACCAGCAGCCGCCGGGTCGCGGAGCCCGGCCTCGTCGAACCGGACGGTGCGCAGTGGGTCATGTGCGCACCGCCGATGCGACGAGGCCGTGCGGGCGGACCACGAGCACCAGCAGCATGGTGCCGAAGAGGAGGAAGGGCGCGTACTCGGGGAGCAGGGCCACACCGAGCGTCTGGACCTGGCCGATGAGCAGGGCCCCGGCGAGTGCGCCGCGCACGGAGCCGAGGCCGCCGACGACCACGACGACGAGCGAGAGGACGAGCACGCTCTCGTCGACGCCGGGCCCCGGACCCAGGATCGGCGCGCCGAGGACCCCGCCGACCGCTGCCAGGGCCGCGCCGGCGGCGAAGACCCCGTAGAGCACCTTGCGGATGTCGACCCCCTGGGCGCGGACCATGTCGCGGTCCGCGACCGTGGCCCGTACCAGGGCTCCGAGCGAGCTGCGTTCGAAGACGAGGTACACCACGGTGGCGAGGCCGGCGGCGACGGCGATGAACACCAGCCGGTACACCGGATACGTGTGGCCGAGGAGGTCCACCGTCCCGCGCAGCGAGGTGGGCGGGTCGGTGGGGAGCACCTCGCCGCCGAAGGCGGCGGCGAGGAGGTCGGCGACGATGAAGGTGATGCCGAGCGTGAGCACGGCCTGGTCCAGGTGCCCGCGCCGGGCCAGCGGCTGGGTGAGCGCCGTCAGCGCCACTCCCCCGAGGGCGCCCACCAGGGCTCCGGCCGCCAGGGCGAGGAGGAGGCCCGGCAGGGTCCCGTCGGAGAGTGCGTAGGCGGTGTAGGCACCCGCGAGGTAGAGCGTGCCGTGCGCCAGGTTGAGGACGTCCATCATGCCGAAGACCAGGGAGAGGCCCACCGCGATCGTGAACAGCAGCAGCCCGAAGGCGACTCCGTCGACGACGCTGACGACGTTGCCGTCCAGCCATCCGCCCATCTCAGCCGCCCAGCCGGCCGAGGTCGCCGGCGACGGTGTTGGCTCCCTGCCGGACCTCCCGCAGGTACCAGGGCTGCACGGGCGTGCCGCCGCTGTTGAACCGCCAGGTGCCGCGCGGGCTGTCGATGTCCCCCACCGTGGCGATGGCGGCGTTGACCGACTCCGGGGTCACGGCGCCGCCGGCCGCCTTGATCGCCTTGTCGAGCACCTGCGCCGCGTCCCAGGAGGCCATCGCGTAGGTGGTCGGGTCGGCGCCGTAGGCGGTGCGGTAGGCCGGTGCGAACTGCTTGTTGGCGGCGTTGTCCAGGTCGGCGCTGTAGTTGAGCGCGGTGAGGATGCCGGTGGCCGCCTCTCCCTGCCCCTTCAGTACGCCGCCCTCGGTGAGGAAGCCGGGCGCGTAGAGCGGGATCTTGCCGGCCAGTCCGAAGTCCCGGTACTGCTTGACGAAGTCGACGGCCGCTCCGCCGGCGTAGAAGCAGAAGACGGCCTTGGCACCGGAGTTCTCGATCTGCGCGAGGTAGGGCTGGAAGTTCTTGGTGGCCGGGAACGGGGTGTAGACCTCCTCCCCCGCGATCTTGCCGCCCGCGGGGAGGAAGGTGGACTTGAAGCCCTCGATCTCGTCCTTGCCCGCCTGGTAGCCGGCGGCGATGAGGAAGACCGGGCCGCCGGCCTTCTGGGCGACGTGCGCGCCCAGGGCCTTGCCCGGCTCGTCGTTGACGTAGGAGGTGCGCCAGACGTACTTGGTCCCGGTCAGGGTCGTGGGTGAGGCGTTGGAGCCGACGAGCGGGACCTTGCTGGTCTCGAAGAGGTCCTTGACCCCGTTGATCGTGGCCGAGCTGACCACCCCGCTGACCGCCAGGACCCGGTCCTGCTTGACCAGCTTTTCGGCCGCCGCCTTGCCCGAGTCGGCGGTCTCCCCCTCGTCCGCGACCACGATCTGGACCTCGCGGCCGCCGAGCCTGCCGCCGTGCTGTGCGAGGTAGAGCTCGAAGCCCTGCTTCATGTCGTCGCCGAGCGCCTTGTAGGTCCCGGACTGCGGGACCAGGAGCCCGATCTTCACGGGCCCGCTCTGCTTGCTGCCGTCGCCGTTGCCGAGGCTGGCACCACCGCATGCCGTGGCCAGCAAGAGGCCGGTGACTGCGGTGATCAGACCTGCGGGGCGAAACCGACCTGCCATGGGGACTCCGTACGTTGTGACCCGGCCCGGGCGGACCGGATGGTGCCGATGGGGTGCGGAAGGGGAGTGCGGGAGTGGGGGAGGTGACACGTGTCTATCGCGCGACAGCGACGCTCGTCAATAGTTCACTAGATATGTGCGGCGGATGCGCCCCACCCCTTGACCCGGGTCTCGCGTATGCCGTAGCACTGACCCTCGTCAAATTCACGCTATGCCGCTACGGCAGCGGGCCCCCGATCCGTCAGGGAGTGAAGCACCATGACCGACGATCCATCGCGGCGCAGAATCCTCAAGAACAGCGGCGTGCTGGCCGGCGCCGCATTCCTCACCGGGCTTCCGGGCGGCCTCCCGGGCGCTCATGCGGCGCAGGCCGCCCCCCGGGCGAACGAGCCCTCGCCCGTCGTGGAGCTGCCCGCGGGCCGGCTGCGCGGAGTCGTCGAGGGAGGGCTCGCCGTGTTCAAGGGCGTGCCCTACGCGGCGCCCCCGGTCGGCGCCCTCAGATGGCGGCCCGCCCAGCCGCACCCCGGATGGCAGGGGACGCGCGAGGCGACCGCCTTCGGCCCGAGCGCACCGCAGCCCGAAGGGGGCGGCGGGCCGCTGGGCAACCACGGCGCGCCCCCGTTCAGCGAGGACTGCCTCACGCTCAACGTCTGGACCCCCGCGGCCGATGCCGGCAAGCGACCCGTGATGGTCTGGATCCACGGCGGCGGGTTCATCTCCGGTTCCGGTTCGCTGCCCAACTACTCCGGCGCGACCTTCGCGCGCAACGGCGACATCGTCGCCGTGACCCTCAACTACCGCCTGGGCCCGCTGGGATACCTCTACTTCGGCGAGGACGGCGCCGGCGGGAACTTCTGGTTCACCGACCAGCTCGCCGCGCTGCGCTGGGTACGGGACAACATCGCCAGGTTCGGCGGCGACCCCGAGAACATCACGCTCGCGGGACAGTCCGGCGGCGCCTTCTCGGTGGCGGCGCTCGCCGGCGCCCGGCCCGCCGGCCGCCCGCTGTTCCGGCGGGCCATCCTGCAGAGCCCGCCGCTCGGGCTGAAGATCCCCACCCGCGCGGAGTCGCTGCAGCGCAGCGCCGCCTATCTCAAGATCGTCGGAGTGCCGGACGTGGCCGCGCTGAGGACCGTCCCCTGGCCCCAGCTGGTCGCCGCCACCGCGGGGATGTTCGGCCACACCAACCAGTACGGGTACTGGTCGACCCCCTACCTTCCGGTGATCGACGAGGTGACGCTGGACCGCAACCCGGCCGACCTTCTGCTCAGCGGCCCCGGGGCGGACATCGACGTCCTCATCGGCTGGACCCGGGAGGAGGCCAACCTCGCCTTCGCGCTCAACCCGGCATACACCGGTGCGACCAAGGACCAGGTGCTCGCGCGGGTGCGGGACACCTTCGGAGCGCGGGCGGGCGAGGCCTACACCGCGTACGAGGAGGCCCGGCCGGGCGCCCGCCCGCTCGACGTGCTCATGGACCTGGTCGGCGACGACCTGTTCCGCATGCCGGCCGTGTCGCTGGCGGAGCGGCGGGCCGCCCGCGGGCGGCCGGTCTGGGCGTACCAGTTCGACCTCCCGACGCCCGCTCTCGACGGCCAATTGGGGGCGACGCACTGCCTGGAGCTGCCGTTCGCGTTCAACAACTTCGACAAGTGGTCGCAGGCGCCGTTCCTGGCGGGGCTGAACCCCCGGGTCCGTGACGGCCTGGCCTCGACCATGCACGCGTCCTGGATCTCCTTCGTCCGCACCGGCGACCCCAACCACGGCCCCATGCCGAACTGGGGCCGCTACGAGCGCGGTTCCCGCACAACCATGCGGCTGGACTCGGTCACCTCCGCCGTCGACGACCTCTCCGGGTACTGGCGGCGCCTGCACCAGTCGGCGGGGCGCTGAGAGGCACGAGCCCGGCAAGCGGCCCTCCCGGAGCAGGACCCGGCCGGGAGGCCGCACTCCCCCGTGGCGCCCGAAGTCCCGTCGGGGCGATGCAGCAGTGGGAGGCCGACGTCCCCGACCGGTGGACGGTCATCGCGGACGGCTGGGGCGCCGATGTCATCGTCGTCCTCCTCGCCAACGGCGGCGCCTCCCGCCTTCGCGCCGCCCGCGCAGCCCCCGGCCGTCGACACACCTAGGCAGTCTCGGGCCTTGGCGGCTCCTCCGCCAGGCCCGTGACCTCCTGTACGTGGCGCAGGCCGGGCGCGGCGAGTACCTCGTTCAGCTGCTGGAAGATCTGCCGTGCGGCGACCGCGTTCCAGTCGGCGGGGAGCAGTTCGGCGGGCAGGCCCGGGTCGAGGTAGGGCAGCCGGCGCCACTGGGTGAGCATCGGGACGTAGGCGCGGAAGGCCTCCGCGCCGTCGATGTCGCGCTGCTCGGCCAGCTGTGCGGCGAGGGGCCCGTAGGCCTGGGTGAAGCCCGCGTACTGCTCCTCGATCGCCGGGAAGTCCCACCAGGAGCTGACGGTCTCGGGCAGCTCGCTGAAGGCAGCGTAGTCGGCGGCGAACAGGTGCACGTAGTCGCTGAGCCCGAGGCGGACGAGCATGTCGCGGGCGTCGCCGAGGAGGCGGCCCGGCGCCAGCCACACGCCCGGGGCGATGTTGCCGAAGCCGAGCCAGGTCAGCCGGGTGCGCAGCTGGTAGCGGTACGACCGCTCGGACTCCGGCACGGAGAAGACGGCCATCGCCCAGCCGTCGCTCAGCTTCGCCGGTTCGAGGCTGCCGAAGATGCGCCGGTCACCCTCGTCGAAGACGGGCTGGGCGCCCGGGCTGAGCCGGTACCCGGTGGCGCCGCGGCGCTCCGGTTCGAGGACGCCCTTCTTCTTGAGCCGGGAGATGGCCGAGCGCGCGGCCGGGCCGTCGACGTCCAGTTCGGACATCAGGGTGACCAGGTCGGCTACGGAGATCCAGCCTCCGAGGCGTCGCAGGAACGCCCCGTAGACCGTGTTGATCAACGAGCTGGGCCTGAGGGGACTGTCCGCCATGATCGCCTTCCGTCGTATGCGGTCGCGATCCTACCGAGCCGCGCGAACGCGGCGCCGTCCAGTCCCGCCGGGCCCGGGCAGGCCGGGCCCGGTCAGGCCCGGGGTCAGAGGCGCGCGGCGCGTTCGAGGCGGCCCAGGTCCACGAACTTGAAGTCGGTGTCGGTGCGGGCCTCCCCGTCGGGACCGGCGGTCTCGGGGGTGTTGGCGCCGTCCTGGACGACCAGCAGGCCGTTGGGGAACTTCTTGCCCAGCGGTGCGCTGGTGACGGCGGCGCCGTCGCACTCCTGCGACCCGTCGGGGGCACCAGGCCTGGTGCCGGCCGCGATGCGGAAGCTCCGGACGTACGCGTTGCCGCGCTCCCGCTCGAAGACGGCGAAGGTGTCGTCGCCCTGGCTGGAGGCGAGCAGGTAGCCGCCGTGCCCGGGGTGCTCCGGGTCGCGCCAGATGGTCAGTCCCTCCACGTCGGCGGACACGTGCCGGCCGCCGAAGCCGGGGTCGGCGCCCGCGTCGCATTCCTCGGTCCCGGGGTTCCAGGTTCCGGGCACTCCGAAGGAGCGGACCTTCTCGATCAGCCGCGCGGGGGAACGCAGGTCGGCGTCCAGCTTCCAGATGCCGACGTCCTCCTGGCCCGCGTAGAGGTCGCCGGTGTCGGGATCGATGACCATGCCCTCGACCTGCGGGAGTTCGCCCGGTTCACCGCACGGGGTCCACGCCTTCCCGTCGGGCAGGGTGAAGGTGGAGGGCAGCGAGGTGGTGCGGACCGTGCGGTAGCCGACCTTCCCCCGGGCGTCGGGCACGAGTTCGGCGAGTGCGAGGGCGGTGGCGTGGCGCCGGCTGGTGACCGCGAAGGAACGGCCGCTGCGCCGGTCGGTGTACGCGGCCAGCCCGTAGACCGTCCGCTGGTCGTTGACCTCGTCCTGATCCGCGGAGAAGACCTGCGGGGCCGCCGACTCGTCGGTGACGTCGACCAGGGGGGCGGAGGGCCGGCGGGGGTCGATCCGGTAGACGCGCAGCTGGTCGCGGCCCCGGTCGGAGACGACGGCCACGTCGTGGCGGGCGCCGCCGGGGAAGCGGAGCCCGGTGATCAGGTCGACGTTGTTGAAGCGCCCGGGCGCGTCGCCGTCCCCCGGCGGCGGCGGGGCCGGCAGGGACTGCACCTGGCGCCCGTCCAGGTCGTACACGCGCAGGCCGCCCTCCTTCGCGGTGGCGATCACCAGACTGCGGTCCGGGTCCTTGTCGTTGCGCCAGATCGCGGGGTCGTCGGCGTTCGCGTTGCCGCCGGCCTCGTCGTCGAAGAGGGAGGGCGTCTCCAGGGAGGCCTGCACCTGCGGCAGCGCCGCCACCGCGCCGTGGTCACCACGGGCGTGCGCCGGTCCGGCGACCACTCCCAGGGCCACGAGGGTCGCCACTGCCACGACCGGCGTCCGCCTTCTCCTGATCACGCTCATCCTGCCTCCTGCTCATCGTATCGGGTGGGGGCCTGGCCCCGCCTCGATCCCCTGGGGGCGCTCCTGGGCCGGCGCCACCACCGTGGGCCACCCGCGGGTGGCCGCCATGGAGCAGACATGACGTGCGCATGACCGAGCCGTGAAATCCCCGCAGCCGAGCGGCTTTCTTAGCGGAACGTTAGATCTGCGTGCCGGAGCTTGTCCGGGTACGACGGCCGACGCATGCTCGGGACACTTCCCCGCCACCGGGGCATTTCTCCCTCTCCCCTCGGGGACTTCCGTCAGGAGCCGCCATGTCCGCGTCCGCCGTCATGCCCGCTTCACCGCCCGGGGACGAGCGCAAGAAGCGCCGTCTCGCCCTGATCGGCGGGTCGCTCGGCAACCTGGTCGAGTGGTACGACTGGTTCGTCTACGCCAGCTTCGCGATCTACTTCGCCGACTCCTTCTTCCCCGGCGACAATCCGACCACGCAGCTGATGAACACGGCGGGCATCTTCGCCGTCGGCTTCCTGATGCGCCCCGTCGGCGGGTGGATCCTCGGCCGCGCCGCCGACCGGCACGGCCGCAAGAGCGCCCTCACCCTCACCGTCACCATGATGTCGGTGGCCGCCCTGCTGATCGCCGTGGCCCCGACCTACGGCCAGGCCGGCTACTTCGGCGCGCTGGTGCTGCTGCTCGCCCGCCTGCTCCAGGGCATGAGCATCGGCGGTGAGTACGCGGCCAGCGCCACCTACCTGACCGAGGCGTCGGCCCGCAACCGGCGCGGCCTCGGCTCCTCCTTCCAGTACGTGTCGATGACCTGCGGCCAGCTGCTCGGCCTGGGCATCCTGATCACGATGCAGCACACCCTCACCACCGCCCAGTTGGAGAGCTGGGGCTGGCGGATCCCGTTCGTCCTCGGGGCGTTGTTCGCGGTGGTCGTCTTCTGGCTGCGGCGCCGGCTCCAGGAGACCGACGCGTTCAAGGAGGAGTCGTCGGGCGAGGACGCCCACGACGACAGCACGCGCGGCACGCTGAAGGCCCTGTGGCTCTACCGGCGGCAGGCGGGCCTCGTCATGGCGCTCACCCTCGGCGGCACGGTGGCCTACTACACCTACACCACCTACCTCACCAAGTACCTCGTCGGCAGTGCGGGGATGCCGAAGACCACCGCCACCCTGGTCAGCTTCACGGCTCTCACCCTCTTCGCGGTGCTGCAGCCCTTCGCCGGGATGCTGTCCGACCGGATCGGCCGCCGACCGCTGCTCATCACCTTCGCGGTGGGCTGCACCGTCGGCACGTACCCGATCATGACCGCCCTCGGGTCGGCGTCCTCGTACTGGTCCGCGCTCGGCCTGTCCCTAATGGCCCTGGTCGTCATCACCGGCTACACGTCGATCAACGCGGCGGTGAAGGCGGAGCTGTTCCCGACCCGGGTGCGCGCCCTGGGCGTGGCGCTGCCCTACGCGATCGCCAACGCGCTCTTCGGCGGCACGGCGGAGTACGTGGCGCTGTGGTTCAAGAACAGCGGCCACGAGAAGATGTTCTTCTGGTACGTCTCCGGGTGCGCCCTGGTCTCCCTCGTGACGTACGTCCTGATGCCGGACACCCGCAACGCCGCGCTGAGCCGCGCAGAGGCCGAGGCCGACTCCGGGACAGGTACAGGTACAGGTGCCGGTGCCGGTGCCGGTGCCGGAGCCGGTGCCGGTGAAGCCCCGGGACGTCCGGCGGCGGCTCCCGTAAGCTGAGCCGACCGGGTCACAGGTCGCGAGGGACTGTCTATGCACGCGCTGCTCGTCGAGGACGACGACCGGATGGCCCGGGCCCTCGGCACCGCTCTCGCCCAGCGGGGGCACACGGTGCGCCGGGTGGGCCGGGCCCTGGACGCCCTGCGGCACGTGCACGAGGCCGAGTTCGTCCTGCTGGACCTCGGCCTTCCCGACCTCGACGGCCTCGAACTGCTACGGCGGCTGCGGACCGTCTGCGACGCGCCCCTGATCGTGGTGACCGCGCGCTGCGAGGAGCGCGACATCGTGCAGGGGCTGCGGGCGGGCGCCGACGACTACGTCGTCAAGCCGTTCCGGATGGCCGAGCTGATGGCCCGTATCGACACGGTGCGCAGGCGGACGGACAGCCACTCCGGCCGGGCGGGCGCCCACCCCGCCGACGCCGCCGGCGCCGGTGGGCGGCCGGTCCGCACCGGGGACGTCGAGGTAGACCTGGCGGGCCGTACGGTCACCGTGGCGGGCGCCGAAGTACGGCTGACCCGGCGCGAGTTCGACGTCCTCGCCTTCCTCGCCGCCCGCCCGGACGAGGTGCATTCCCGCGAGGTGATCCTGGACCGGATCTGGGGGGACGCCTTCCTCGCCGCCTCCCGCTCCCTGGACGTGCACGTGGCGGGGATCCGCGCCAAGACCGGCCGCTCCCACCTGGTGCGCACCGTCCGCGGTTTCGGCTACCAGCTCGGCTCCCCCACCGCACCCGCGGACGGGGACGGCGTGCGATGAGGCGCAGGCTCCTCGCCGTGCTGATGGTGCTCATGGGGGCCGCGGCCCTGCTGCTCTGCGTCCCCCTGGCCGACGCCTACGCGCGCGGCCGCACCGAGCACCTGCTGCTGCAACGGCGTTCGGAGGCCGTGCGGTTCGCCGATCTCGCCGACCGGATGCGCACCGCCGCCGACCGGGCGGAGCTCTCGGCCGAGATCGGCCGCTACGCCGAGCTGTACGGAGCCGGGGTGGTGGTGGTCGACACGGCGGGAGAGACGATCGCGCGCGCCGGGACGGGGCCCGCGTCGCAGGCGGCCACGGACGCCTCCACCGATACCGGAACGGGTACGGACACGGGCGGCGCCGGCACCAGCACCGGCGCCGCCCCGAGAGCCCCTTCCGCCGCGGCGGAGGCCCGTCGCCGCGCCCTCACCGGCCGCTCCACCGACCGGCTGCCCACCCTGCGCCCCTGGGGTCCGAGGACCGTCGTGCTCGCCGAACCGGTGGGCCGGGACGAACGGGTCAGCGGGGCGGTCCTGCTGGCCGTCCCCACCGCCGCCGCCCGCCGGGACGTGGCGGTCCGCTGGTCGCTCATCGGCGCCGGGGCCGTCGCCGCCTTCGCGGCGGCGGCCCTGGTCGCGGCGGGGATCGCGCGCTGGCTGATGCGCCCGCTCCTCGATCTGGACCGGGCGGTGGAACGGCTGACCGCAGGCAGCCTCCAGGCACGGGCCGTCTCCGACACCGGGCCCCCGGAACTGCGCCATCTGCGGCAGCACTTCAACGCCATGGCGGAGGCCATGGCCGACTCCATCGGCCGCCAGCGCGACTTCGTCGCCGACGCCTCCCACCAGCTGCGCAACCCGCTGGCCACCCTGGTGCTGCAGCTGGAGAACGTGGAACCGCACATCGCTCCCGGTCCCGGCCTCACCGAGCACACCCGCGCCCTGGACGAGGCGGAGCGCCTGGAGGAACTCCTCGACGGCCTGCTGTCCCTGGCACGGCTGGAGTCCGGCACGGCGGAGCCGAGCGACCAGGACGTGGCCCAGGCGGTACGGGACCGGGTGACGGCCTGGACCCCGGTATTCCGCGCCGCGGGCCTGCACCTGACGGCCGCCGGCCTGCCGGAGGAACTGCGGGCGCGGGCCCTGCCCGACGCGGCGGGCCGGATCCTGGACGCGCTCCTCGACAACGCCGTCAAGTTCGTGCCGCGTGACGGCCGGGTCGAGGTGTTCGCCACACGCGCGGCCGACGGGAGCGCGGTGGTCCGGGTCGCCGACGACGGCCCGGGCGCACCGGAGGACCAACTGGCGCTGCTGCTCAGGCGTTTCGTACGTTCCCCCGAGCACCAGAACGTGCGCGGCAGCGGCCTGGGACTGGCCATCGCCGACGAGCTCGCCCGCGGCAGCGGCGGCGGGCTGGACGTCCGCGGGAACGTGCCGCACGGCCTGGTCGTCGAGCTCCGCCTCCCGGCCCCGTGACGGCCTAGCCGTACACCGACCGGTAGTAGGCGACCGCCCCCGGGTGGAGCGGCACCTCCCCGGTCGAGATGGCGAACCGGGGCTCCAGCCGCGCCCCCGCCGTGACCTCGCGCAGCAGGTCACGCCATTGCTCGAACACGACGTGGAGCAGCCCGCGCGCGGCGCCCTCCCCCACGTCCGCACGGGCCAGGAGGTAGTTGCCGACCCCGATGGTCGCGACCGGCTCCGCGAGCCCGTACGCCCCGGCCGGCAGGGTGACCGCCGAGTAGGCGGGGGCGTACCGCTCCCGCAGCGCGCCCACGTAGCCGTCGAGGGGCAGGAAGCGCAGCGGCAGCTCGCGCGCCAGCCCCGACAGCGCCGGTGTGGGGACGCCCCCGGACCAGAACAGCGCGTCGACCGCGCCCTCGCGCAGCGCCTCGACCGAGTCGGCGAGGCCCAGTCGCCGTGCGCGGGCCGGCGCGGGGCCCTCGCTCAGCCCGGCCGCCCGCAGGACCCGTTCCGCCACCACCTGTACGCCCGAGCCCTCCGCGCCGGCCGCGACCGCACGCCCGGCGAGGTCCTGGACCGCGCGCACCGGCCCGTCCGCCGGGACGAGGAGGTGCGTGTAGTTCACGTACACCCGGGCCAGTGCCGTCACCGCTGCGGGCCGGGAGAACGACTCGCGCCCGAGTACCGCGTCCTCGGCCACGTCCGCCATGGCCAGCGCCAGTTCCACGGAGCCGTCGTCCAGCCGGCTCAGGTTGTCCACGCTCGCCGCGGTGCCGACGGGCACGATCTCGAGCGGCCGGCCGCTCGCGGCGACGGCCTGGGCGAGGGCCTTCCCGAAGGCGTTGTACGGCCCGCCCTCCGGGCCCGTCGCGAGCCGCAGCCGGCGTACCGGGCCGGCCTCGCCCGAGCATCCGGCCAGCGCGCCGGCGAGGGCGCCGAGCCCGGCGGCCATCACCCGTCGGCGGCTGGGCTCTGCGCTGGTCATCAGCCAAGCCTAGGCCCTGTCCGGGCGATCTTCGCGGGCCCGTGGCCCTCCCCCAGCTACCGCTGGGAGGCGGGTGTCGCCGTGGTGGCGAAGGGCGGCTCCGCAGCCCGGCATGGCAGAGTCCTCCCATGGTCATTTCGATACGCGGGCCGCGCCGTTGCTCCGCCGCGGCCGCTCTTCTCCTGAGCGCCGTCCTGTCCCTCACCGCCTGCGGCGAGCGCCGCGGCACGGACGCGGCACCCGCCGCCCCGGACGCGCTCCCGGCCACGACCGCGAGTGCGCCGCTCGGTGCGAGTCCCAGTGCCCCCGGCGCCTCCCCCTACGTGGAGCCCGGAGCGGGCGACGGCGCCCCGCACTACGGGGACAACAACGCCCACCGCCGCTCCGGCGAGATGTCTCCCGCCAGTGCGCAGGACGCCCGGAAGGAGGCCGACCGGATCGAGCCCGTGCTCAAGCGGCTCTGGGAGGAGGGGAAGTGGGACCCCCAGAGCGTGCGGTCGGCCCTGCGGCCTCTCGGATACGAGGAGGAGAAGACCGGGCCGAAGGGCGAACGGCTCGGCGGGACGCTCGGCGTGCGGGAGATGGAGCCGCGCTTCCAGGCCGACCACTACGTCGCGCCCGAGGGCACCCGCGTCGGGCTGCGGGTCCACGACGACGCCTGTGTGACGGCGTTCGTGCAGAAGACCAACTACCAGGTGAAGACGAACGGCCCGTACATGGAGAGCGGCTGCTTCGAACCGCCCTTCGCCCACTGACGGCCCGCGTCCCGATGCACTACCACCACGTCGACGTCTTCACCGGCCACCCTTACAGCGGCAACAGCCTCGCGGTGTTCCCCGAGGCGGATGCGCTGACCGGCCGGCAGATGCAGGCCGTCACCCGCGAACTGCGCCACTTCGAGTCCGTCTTCCTGCTCCGCGACGGCGCGCCCGCGCACCCCCGGCGGGCGCGGGCCCGGGTCTTCGACCTCACCGGGGAACTGGACTTCGCCGGCCACCCGCTCATCGGCGCCGCCGCCGTGCTGCACGCCCTCCACGGCGCCGCCGACCGCGAGGCCTGGACCCTGCGGGTGCCGGCCAGGACGGTGGAGGTCATTACCGAGCGCCGCGGTCCGGGCCGGTACGCGAGCCTCCTCGACCAGGGCGCCGCCGCCTTCCTCGGCCGCCCCGACCCGCACGGCCTCACCGCCCTGTTCGCGCTCGAACCGGGCGACCTGGACCCCGGCCTGCCGCCGGAGGTCGTCTCCACGGGCCTGCGCTACCTGGTGCTCCCCGTACGCGGCGACGCGCTGGCCCGCGCCCGCGTCACCGTGCCCCTCGACGGGCCCCTGGCCCGCATCGGTGCCCAGTTCGCCTACCTCCTGGACGCCGCGGCCCTGGAGGGGCGGCACTGGAACAACGACGGAGTCCTTGAAGACGTCGCCACGGGCAGCGGCGCGGGCTGCGCCGCCGCCTACCTGCGCCGCCACGGCCGCATCGGCGCCGGCGAGCCGGCTCTTCTGCGCCAGGGCCGGTTCACCGGCCGCCCCAGCGAGATGTCCGTCATCGCGGCTCCCACAACGGGGAGACCGCGGCCACGTCCGTCTCGGCCTTCGAGACCATGCCGGTGGCCGACTGGGCGGAAACCTTCTGACCGAACGGGACGACGAGTCCACGAAGCCCGAGGACAGGGGCCGGCCGCCCGTCCGGGCGGCCCCGCCCCCGGCCACATCGGCACCCCGGAATTCGCCAACTCAGCGCGAACTCGACATCAACTCTTCCCACCGCGCGGTCCACTCAAAAGATGCCCCAGACAACCGTGTTGTCCGACAGGTGAGTTACCAACAGGAAGTGATGGAACGTCGCACAGAGTTGCGGTACCTTCCTGACGTCGCCGCCACACCCGGGGCACAGGGCCCCATGGGACTTGCGGCGCAAAGGACCCGACACCTGTTGACGACAGCGACCGAAGTCTTCACAGTCCGGCCGTACACCCCGCACTGCCAGGTAATTAGCACCGAAGGCGACCATGCCGTCATCGGCATCTCGCCGGGGAACAGCTATTTCTCCGCCCAGCGCGTTCTCGACCTCGCCCAATGGGGGATGCGCAACTTCGAGCAGGTCGACCTCATTTACACCGACCTGCACGTGGCAGAGATGTACGAGGCCCTCGGCTACGGCGAGGACGAGGCCCGACGCAAGGCGGTCAAGAATCTGCGCGGCGTTCGCGCCAAGGTGAACAACGCCGCCGCAGAAGCCGACCCCACCGGCACCCGCCTGCGCGCCCGGCCCATGTCCTCCCTCACCGACATCCCGGCCTACCGTGCTCTGCACAGCCACCTGAACAGCCTGCTCGACCACGACCCGGAGTTCCGCAAGACCTGCAACTCCCTGGTCGACGTATTCCTCTCCTCCAAGGTCCTGGACGGGAAGTCCGCCACCACCCGGCAGCGCGAGGTGTGCCTCGAGTACGTCTGCGCCGAGGCGCCGCTCTTCCTCGACACGCCGGCCATCCTCGGCGTGCCGTCTTCGCTCAACTGCTACCACCAGCTCCTGCCGATGGCGGAACTGCTCTACTCCCGCGGTTCGGGTCTGCGCGCCTCGCGCAACCAGGGCCACGCCATCATCACGCCCGCCGAAGGACACCCCGATGCCCACTGACACCCTGCTCGACTTCCCGTTCTCCGCGCGCGGCGACCAGCTCCCCCGTGAGATCGAGGAGCTCCGCAACGAGCCCGTGAAGCGGGTCCGCACGATCGCCGGCGACGAAGCCTGGCTCGTCTCCTCCTATGAACTGTGCAAGCTGGTCCTGGAGGACCCCCGGTTCAGCCTGAAGGACACGTCGGCTCCCGGCGTGCCCCGCCAGTACGCCCTGACGATCCCGCCCGAGGTCGTCAACAACATGGGCAACATCACCGGAGCCGGCCTGCGCAAGGCCGTGCTCAAGGCGATCAACCCCAAGACCGACGGCCTCGTCGACTGGATGCGCGCCGAGGCCAATGCCCTCGTCGACAGCCTGCTGACCTACGGGGCGCCGGTCGACCTGCGCGGCCAGTTCGCCAACCCGTACGCCGAGCGGCTCCACTGCCGGATCCTCGGCATCCCGGAGGCCGACGCCCCGCGCCTGGCCGCGAGCCTCGACATCGCCTTCATGAACTCGGCCTGCCCCGTCACCGGTGCCAAGCTCAACTGGGACCGGGACATGGCCTACATGGTCGAGCGCCTGGACGACCCAGCCACCACCGGGCTCATCTCCGAACTCGCCGCCCTGCGCGACGACCCGGACTACGCCCACCTGACGGACGAGATGCTGGCCACCGTCGGCGTCACGCTGTTCGGTGCCGGTGTCATCTCCACCATGGGCTTCCTGACGATGGCGCTCGTCTCCCTCATCCAGCACCCCGAGGTGTGGGAGCAGTTGCGCGAGGCGCCGGAGAAGATCCCCGCCGCCGTGGACGAACTCCTGCGCATCAACCTCTCCATCGCCGACGGGCTGCCCCGCCTCGCCCTGGAGGACGTCACCCTCGGCGACGTCGAGGTGAAGAAGGGCGAGCTGATGCTCGTCCTGGTCGAGGCCGCCAACACCGACCCGGCCGTGTACCCGGACCCGCACGTCGTCGACATCGACCGGGCGAACGCCGGCACGCACCTCTCCTTCGGCGGCGGGCAGCACTACTGCCCCGCCACCGCCCTCGGCAAGCGGCACACCGAGATCGCCATCGAGGTCCTGCTGGAGAAGATGCCCAACCTCCAGCTCGCCGTCCCCGTCGACCAGTTGGTCTGGCGGACCCGCTTCATGAAGCGCCTGCCGGAGCGCCTGCCCGTGCTCTGGTAACCCACCAGGCGCGTGCACGCGTACGACGACTGCCCCGGCCGGAACATCCGGCCGGGGCAGTCCCCGTGGCGGCCCGCCTGCGAGCCCTGGCGATCAGGCGCCGACGTAGGCCGCGAGGTGCTCGCCGGTGAGCGTGGAGCGCTTGGCCACGAGGTCGGCGGGAGTGCCCTCGAAGACGACCTTGCCGCCGTCGTGGCCGGCGCCGGGGCCGAGGTCGATGATCCAGTCGGCGTGTGCCATGACCGCCTGGTGGTGCTCGATCACGATGACCGACTTGCCCGAGTCGACGAGCCGGTCGAGCAGGCCGAGCAGGTTTTCCACGTCGGCGAGGTGGAGGCCGGTCGTCGGCTCGTCGAGGACGTAGACGCCGCCCTTCTCCGACATGTGGGTGGCCAGCTTGAGCCGCTGCCGCTCGCCGCCGGACAGCGTGGTGAGCGGCTGGCCGAGGGTGAGGTACCCGAGGCCCACGTCGGCGAGCCGGTCCAGGATCTTGTGCGCGGCCGGCGTGTGCGCCTCGCCCGTGCCGAAGAACTCCTCGGCCTCGTCGACGGACATCGCGAGGACCTCGCTGATGTCGCGGCCGCCGAGCTTGTACTCCAGCACCTCCGCCTGGAACCGCTTCCCCTCGCAGTCCTCACAGGGGGTGGCGACGCCCGCCATCATCGCCAGGTCGGTGTAGATGACCCCGGCGCCGTTGCACGTGGGGCAGGCGCCCTCGGAGTTGGCGCTGAACAGGGCCGGCTTCACGCCGTTGACCTTGGCGAACGCCTTGCGGATCGGGTCGAGCAGTCCGGTGTAGGTCGCCGGGTTGCTGCGCCTGGAGCCGCGGATCGGCGTCTGGTCGACCGACACCACCTGCTCGCGCGCCGGAATCGAGCCGTGGACGAGGGAACTCTTGCCGGAGCCGGCTACTCCCGTGATGACGACCAGCGCCCCGAGCGGGATGTCGACGTCGACGTCCCGCAGGTTGTTCGCCGTCGCGCCGCGGATCTCCAGGGCCCCGGAGGGCTCGCGCACCGTCTCCTTGAGGGTGGCCCGGTCGTCGAGATGGCGGCCGGTGATCGTGTCGCCGGCCCGCAGGCCCTCGACGGTGCCCTCGAAGCAGACGGTGCCGCCCGCGGTCCCGGCGCCGGGGCCGAGGTCGACGACGTGGTCGGCGATCGCGATCGCCTCCGGCTTGTGCTCCACCACGAGGACCGTGTTGCCCTTGTCGCGCAGCCGCAGCAACAGGTCGTTCATCCGCTGGATGTCATGGGGGTGCAGGCCGATGGTCGGCTCGTCGAAGACGTAGGTGACGTCGGTGAGAGCGGAGCCGAGGTGGCGGATCATCTTGACGCGCTGCGCCTCGCCTCCCGACAGCGACCCCGCGGGCCGGTCGAGGGCGAGGTAACCGAGGCCGATCTCGACGAAGGAGTCGAGGGACTGCTGCAGGGCCGCGAGCAGCGGTGCCACCGAGGGCTCCTTGAGGCCGCGGACCCATTCGGCGAGGTCCCTGATCTCCATCGCGCAGGCGTCGGCGATGCTGATCCGCTTGATCTTCGACGACCGGGCCCCCTCGCTGAGCCGGGTGCCGTCGCACTCGGGGCAGGTGGTGAAGGTGACCGCCCGCTCCACGAACGCCCGGATGTGCGGCTGCATCGCCTCCTTGTCCTTGGACAGGAAGGACTTCTGGATCTTCGGAATCAGCCCCTCGTAGGTGAGGTTGACGCCGTTGACCTTCACCTTGGTCGGCTCGCGATAGAGGAAGTCCTGCATCTCCTTCTTGGTGTACCGGCGGATCGGCTTGTTCGGGTCGAGGAACCCCGACTCGGCGTAGATCCCCACGGTCCACACGTTGTCCGACTTCCAGCCGGGGATGGTGAACGCGCCCTCGGCGATGGACTTGGAGTCGTCGTAGAGCTGGGTGAGGTCGATGTCCGAGACCTTGCCGCGGCCCTCGCAGTGCGTGCACATGCCGCCGGTGCGGTTGTAGGTCGCCTTCACCGTCTTGGTCTTCGCGGCGCCGCGTTCGACGGTGATCCCCCCGCTCGCCCGGACCGTGGCGGTGTTGAAGGAGTACGCGCTGGGCGGGCCGATGTGCGGCTTCCCGAGCCGGCTGAAGAGGATGCGCAGCATCGCGTTGGCATCGGTGGCGGTGCCGACCGTGGAGCGGGGATCGGCGCCCATCCGCTGCTGGTCGACGGTGATCACGGTCGTCAGCCCGTCGAGGACGTCGACCTCGGGGCGGGCGAGCGTCGGCATGAAGCCCTGGACGAAGCTGCTGTACGTCTCGTTGATCAGCCGCTGGGACTCCGCGGCGATCGTGTTGAACACGAGCGAGCTCTTGCCCGAGCCGGAGACCCCGGTGAACACCGTCAGCCGGCGCTTCGGGATCTCGATGCTGACGTCCTTGAGGTTGTTCTCGCGCGCGCCGTGCACGCGGATCACGTCGTGGCTGTCGGCACCGTGCGGCGCGGACGACCGCGCCCCCGTCCCCGTCCCCGTGGCCTTGCTCATCGTGTCTCCGTCGTTCGGGCGGGGACCGCGTGCGCGGTCCCCGTCGGTTTCGCTGGTCCGGACTCTGTTGCGGGCTGTCTCTACCGCTTCGGCTGGTTGAAGCGGAGCATGTTGCCGGCCGGGTCGCGGAAGGCGCAGTCGCGGACGCCGTACGGCTGGTCGATCGGCTCCTGCAACACCTCCCCGCCGGCGGCCTGGATGCGCTCGAAGGTCGCGTCGACGTCGTCGGTGGAGAAGATCACCCCGCGCAGCATGCCCTTGGCGAGCAGCTCTGCCATCTGCTGCTTGTCCGTCGGGGAGGCGTTGGGGTTGGCGAGCGGAGGTTCGAGGACGATCTCCACGTCGGGCTGCTCGGGCGAGCCGACGGTCACCCAGCGCATCCCCTCGAACCCGACGTCGTTGCGCACCTCCATGCCGAGGACGTCGCGGTAGAACGCGAGCGCCTTGTCGTGATCGTCGACTGCGATGAAGCACTGCGAGAGCTTGATGGTCATGCCTCCGACGCTACGAGGCGGCGGCCGATTTCGCTTCTCCGTTTCTGATCGGCCGCGTATGAATCTTCGCGATGCACGCCGGGATCGCCGCGCCGGCCTCGTGGCGGCGGGCCCGGTACGCGCTCGGGCTCTCGCCGACGAGCTCGGTGAAGCGCGAGCTGAACGACCCGAGCGAGGTGCATCCGACCTCGAAGCAGACCTCCGTGACGCTGAGGTCACCCCGCCGGAGCAGCGCCTTCGCCCGCTCGACGCGGCGGGTCATGAGGTAGCTGTACGGGGTCTCCCCGAAGGCGGCGCGGAAGCTGCGGGAGAAGTGCCCGGGCGACATGAGGGCGACATTGGCCAGCGCCGGAACGTCCAGCGGCTGCGCGTAGTCGCGGTCCATCGTGTCCCGCGCGCGACGCAGGCGTACCAGGTCCTCCAGGGTCATGGACCCAGCATCGCACGGGCGGGGCCGGGGCGTCGGCCACCTGTGCGAACTCGGTCCGGCGGCTGAGAGCAAGCGTTCAGGAGCGCTTGCTCTCAGCCGCCGGACCTTCCTCGGGCGCCCCTGCCGCGCGGATGCTTCCCTGCGTCCACCCCCCTCGGAAAGGCATGTCATGAGGACCCGAATCATCGCCGTCTCGCTCGGCGCCGGAGCGCTCCTGGCCGCCGGCGTGCTGACCGCGCCCACCGCGTCGGCCGCCGCGGCCGCTCCGACCTGCGTCGGATCGGCGTGCAACGGCAGGAACCCGGCGAGCACCTCCTGCCAGAACGACGCCCGCACGGTCGCGGAGTCCAGCGACCCGATGGGCGCCATGGAGCTGCGCTACAGCCCGTCCTGCCGGGCCGCCTGGGGCCGGTTCAAGATCAACGCACCGTCCGGCTCCCGCATAGAGATCAAGAACAGCCAGGGCAAGAAGTACACGACCAACGGCCGACAGCGGCGGGATCGCGATGAAGGCCTTCTGGTACAAGTGCAGCGACCGCACCACCCGCGGCGCGGACCGGGAGGTCGGTTCGGGGACCCGCCAGCGCCTCGGCTCCGGCTTCAAGGCCGGTACGGTCTTCTGCCTGGGCGCGGCGGCGGACGTCGTCAGCCCGCACAAGATCTCCTGGTCCGGCACCCTCAGCTGGAACGTCTCCTCCTGAGGCCGGGACCGACCGACGGTGCCCCACCGCGGCGACGCTGTTCGCCGGGGTGAGGCACCGTCCCCGTGCCCCGCGCCGTGTGGCTCCCGCTCACAGCCAGCCGGCCTGCGCCGCCCTCAGCCCGGCCTCGAAACGGCTGCGCGCACCGAGCCGTTCCATGATCGATGCCATGCTGCGGCGGACGGTGCTCAGGGACACGCCCAGCCGCCCGGCGGCCGACTCGTCGGTGAGCCCCTTGGCCAGCAGGGTGAGCAGTTCCCGTTCCTGTGCGGTGAGCCCGGTGCCCTCGTCCCTGGCCTGCTGCGCGCCGAGCGGCAGCGCCACCGCCCACACCTGCTCGAAGAGCGTCGACAGCGCGGTCATGGCCCCGGCCGCATGGAGGAGGACGGGCCGCGCGTCGCGGTGGTGCGCAGCCCGGAGACGAAGGACGAGGCGCCCTGTGGGGGTCCGCCGGCGGTGAGGCTCAGGCCGCCCGCGAGGGCGATGACCACCGTCACCACGCCGTCGGGGACTTCGAGCCGCGTCCGGGCCCTGCCTTCCGGCAGCCGGTAGCCGTGGTACGCGATGATCTGCCCCCGCAGGGCCGCCGCAGGTCGCGACCTGACGCTCTCGGCACCTCCGGCAGCGGGCTCCGGGGCGCGAACGATCAAGACCATGCCTACCCCCCCGTATAGGGCGCCTACGGTCCGGACGGCCACCAGGATGCATCAGCCCGGGCGGAACCCACAGGCGGGTCTCGGCACATTGCCGGGTGGGCAGGGCAATTGGCCGGTTCCGAGCGGTGACACCAAGCTCTCCGGAGTACTTGCTCTCACGCGTCGCCCCTTCCACCGGTCCCCGCCGGGCGGAAAGCTGTTCACCAGGAACACGGCGAGCAGTCGAAAGGGAAATGCCCCGAAGCCCGGGTAATTCCAGACGTCAGAATTGAGGTGATCCCGTGATCTGGGACTGAACCGGCTGGAACCATCGACCAATTGTCCGGCGGGCCCGATGGGAAAGGCAGCACCGTGATGATTTCCGTGAACCCCCGTGCGAGGTCCCTCATCGCCGCAGGCGTTGCGGTCGCCGGCCTCTCCGCCGTACTGGCGGGCTGTGCGAGCCCGCCCCGGGCCGGGTCCGAGGCACCCGGTACGGCGCTGGTGCTGCTGGACCGGCAGGCGTTCGACACCGCGCTCCGGCAGGGCTCCCGGGCCTACCGCTGGCCCGCCGACTACCGGCCCGACCTCGACCAGCTCGTCAGGAACAGCGCACCGGCCGGCACGGACAGGGCCCTTGCCGGAAGTGAGACGGTCATCTTGGAGATAGCCAACTCATGTGCCTGGTACCGCTCCTGGGCCGACGCACGGGGCCGGGCGGACACCGCTTCCGCCGGCGAGGCGCTCAAGGTGCTGGAGGAGGTCCTGCCCGCCTACGGGCCCCAGAACCCGGACGGCCGGCGCTTCGCCCGGGAGGCCGCCGCCGGGGCCCGGGCCGGTGACGGCTCGCTGGCCCGGCAGTTCACCGGGGCCAACTGCGACGGAGTGATCGCCTGGGAGCGGAGCGGCGCCGCCCGGGACCGAGCCGCGGAGGAGCACGATGACCACGACGACCCCGACCACGACCACGACGACCGGTGGGCAGGTGCCGCCGGCACTGCGCCTGTACCACGAGCTGCTGGCGGACCGGGAACGCCTGATGAAGGCCCACCACCGTCTGCTGGCCGAGCAGAACGCCCTGCTGGCACAGATCGACCTGCTCTGTGCGCGGTCGACCGCGGCCGGCCCCCACTCCCCCTGCGGCAGCCCGCCGCCGCTGTCTACCGTCCAACGCCAGGTGCTGGTGCTCATGGCCGGCGGGGCCAAGGACGGGACGATCGCCCGCCGGCTGAACCTGAGCGAACGCTCCGTACGCCGCCAGGTGGAGGCCCTGGCCCAGCGGTCCGGCGCGAGCAACCGGTTCACCCTGGCGCTGGCCGCGATCAGGATCGGCTGGCTGCCCGCCGGCCCCTGAGCGTCTCCACGGTCCGGAGCCGGCCCGCCGCCGGTTCCGGGCCACCCTTCCCCTGTCCGGTACCGGTCAGCCGTCCTGCACCGGTCAACCGTCCTGTTGGCCTGGGCAAGTCCGGCCCCCGGTGCTGAACTGGTGTCACCGACCGTCAGGCCGTGCCGCGGACCGCCGCGAGCGGCCCCGGACACCGTGACACCGATTCGAACAAGGGGAAGAGCCTCATGCGCAGCCGAGTCCGCAGCACCGCCGCCACCAGCCTCGTCGGCACGACCGCCGCCCTCATCGCCCTGCTCGTGCCCGGCACGGCCCACGCCGCCCCGGCCAAGCTCAGCCACGCGTCGGCGGTGAGCAAGCTGAACGCGACCGGCGGAATAGGCCTGTCCTCGAGCGGCGGCTGCAGCAACCGGAACAACGGCACCTGCACCTCCCTGGAGCAGGTCAACGCCGCGAGCATCAGCGACGTCATCACCCTGCGCAAGGCGAGCGGATGCGCCCTCACGATCACCGGCGGCACCGAGGTGGGGCACGCGTCCGGCACCTACAGCCACTGGAACGGCTACAAGATCGACTTCAGCCCGACCAGCTGTGTCAGCAACTACGTCACGGGCAGCTTCACGCGCATCGCCAACCGCGGCGACGGCGCTGCCCGCTACCGGTCCGCCGCGGGCAACGTCTACGCGCGGGAAAGCAACCACTGGGACGTCACCTTCTGCGGGGGCAGCTCGGCCTGCACCTCGGCGGCCAGCTCCTGAGCGGCGCACGGCGGGCCGGGCGGGGGCGGCGGCCGAAGGCCTCAGCCCGCGCCCGGCCCTTCCGCCAGCACCTCCCGGATCACGTGCCGGGCGTTGTGCGCCATCGCCCGGTTGGTCGTCCGGTAGTACGGCAGCGCGATCAGCGCCTGGGAGAGCGTCCGGCCCCGGCCTCGCCTCCAGGTCGCGTCGTCCACGCCGAGCGCCTCGCGGAAGAGCTCCCGCGCATCGGACGGCAGCAGGTTCCACGCCGGGAACAGGTCGCACGCCGGATCTCCCACCCCCATGCACCCGAAGTCGATCACCGAGGTCAGCCTGCCCCCGTGCACGAGCAGATTGCCCGGCATCAGATCGGCGTGCAGCCACACCGGCGGCGCGTTCCAGTCCGGGGCCCGCAGCGCGTCCTCCCATACGGCGGTCGCCGCATCGCAGTCGACGCCCTCCTGCGGGATCCCGCGCAGTTCCTCGATCGCCGCCCGGGTGGACCCGTCGAGCGAGGCGACCGGCCCGCCGCGGTAGGCCCGCGGCGCCCCCGGCAGGGTGATGCCCCGCATCGCCGTCACGAACCCGGCCAGGTCCCGGGCCAGCGCCGCGGGTTCGCCCAGCGCGCCCGCCTCCGGGTTCTCCCCCGCCAGCCACCGGTACACCGACCACCGCCACGGATACCCCTCGGCGGGCTCCCCGGCCCCGAGCACCTCGGGAACGGCCGTGGGCAGCCGGGGTGCGAGGCGCGGCAGCCATTCCCGTTCCGTGGAGACGTCCTCGGCTCCCCCCTCGCGCAGCGGCAGCCGTACGACCATGTCCTCACCCAGCCGGTACATGGCGTTGACCGTGCCGCCGGAGGGAAACCTCTCCACCGGGATCCCCGCCCACTGCGGGAACCGCCCGGCGACCAGCCGCCGTACGAGGTCGTCGTCGACGGCGTGCTGACCGGGATGCATCTGTCCTGTGCTCACGTCCGCCATCCGACCGCCGGGGGCCGCCGGGATCAAACGATTTATCCCGGACGGTGGCGCCGTTGCCCGGAGGGGGTCTTGATCGTTCGGTTTGCTGACGGGATGTCCGGGGCGGTCATCGGCAGGTACGTCGACACGTGAGGCGAGTGGTCGTAATGCGAGTTGCGCGCAGGACCGTGCTGCAGGCGGCTTCGGCGGGAGCAGCGGCGGCGCTGCTCGGCCGTTCCCCAGCGGCCGGCGCCCAGGACGCCGCAGCCGGTGCACAGGACGCCGCGACCGTTGCCCGGGACTCCGCGGCCGGGGCGGCGCCGGTCGCGCTGCGGTTCACCCGTGCGACCAACGGGGCCGCGACCGCCACGGCCGGCGGGGACCGGGTCGTCGCCGAGGTGCAGAACGTCCTGTGGTCGCTGCCCCCGGACGGCGGGCCCGCGACGCCGCTCACCCCGCCCGATCTGGAGCCCGGGCGTCCCGTGTTCTCCCCCGACGGTCGGCAGGTGGCGATGAGCGCCTACCGCGGGGGCGCCTTCCACCTCTGGGTGATGAACGCGGACGGCTCCGGTCTGCGCCGGCTCACCGACGGTCCCTTCGACCACCGCGCACCGGCCTGGTCGCCCGACGGCCGCACCCTCGCCTGCTGTTCCGAACGCGGCGGCGATCCAGTGACCGGCAGCCCGTACCGGATCTGGGCCGTCCCGGTCACCGGCGGCCGCCCGCGCAAGCTGACGGGCCTGCCCGGGCAGGACGGTCCCGGCCAGGACGGGGAGTGGGAGGACTTCGACCCCGTCTGGTCGCCGGACGGCTCCCGCGTGCTGTTCGTCCGCGCCACCTCGACCGCCGGCACGCCGGCCGGGGACACGCTGACCGCCCGGACCATCGCCTCCGTCGCCGCCGACCCCGGCGACGGCCCCGGGACCGTACGGATCGAACACACCGTCACCGACGGCCGGCTGATGGCCCCCGCGCTCTCCCCGGCCGGCCGCACCGCCTGGCTGTCCGCGACCCCCGGCCCCCGCAAGGCCGAGAACCTGACCCTGTTCGCCGACGGCCGTCAGGTCCCCCTCGACGGCGACCTAGCGCCCGCTCCCCCGCGCTGGATCGGCGACGACCGGCTGCTGATCACCCTCGACGGACGGTTCCGGGTGATCCGCCCGCACCGTGACGGCGGCAACGGCCAGGAGATTCCCCTCGACGCCACCCTCGACGTCACGCGCCCCCGCTACCGGATCAAGGAGTACGTCCTGGAGGCCGAACGGAGCCGCCCGGTCCGGGGCATCCACCTGCCCGCCCTGTCCCCCGACGGCCGCAGCGTGGCGTTCGCCGCGCTGAACGCCCTGTGGATCGCACCCGTCGCCGGCGGGGCGCCGCGCAAGGTGGTCCAGGCCCCGGCCACGGCCTACGTCCAGGGGCCGGTGTGGACCCCGGACGGCCGGGCCCTGGTCTACACCGATGACCGCGACGGGCTGAACACGGTCCGCAGCCGGGAGCTCGACGGCGGCCGGGAGAGCGTGCTCGCGCCGGCCGGGCGGGTCTACGGGGCGCTCTCCCCGGACGGGAAGCGGCTCGCCGCGCTGGACCTGGCCGGGCGGCTCCTCGTACGCGATCTCGCGACCGGGACGGAGACCCCGCTGGTCCCGGCCCTGGGGGGCGGCGGGCTGCCCGGCCCGCCCAGCTGGTCGCCCGACGGCCGTCACCTCGCCCTGTGCGACCGCAACCGGCTCAGCCTGCGCTTCCGCGAGGGCTACAACCTCATCCGCATCGTCGACACCGCCACCGGCGCCGCCCGTCTGCACGCGCTCGCCCCGCACGTCTCACTCGCGGACCGCTACGCCTCCGGACCCGTCTGGTCCCCCGACGGCCGCTTCCTGGCCTGCGTCAGCGAGTCGGCCCTGTGGCTGCTGCCCGTCGGGCCCGACGGCACGCCCGACGGCCCCGCCCGCCGCCTGACCGACGAGCCCGCCGACCACCCTTCCTGGTCCGCGGATTCGCGCACCCTGCTCTACCAGTCCTGCGCCCGGCTGCGGCTGCTCGCGCTGGACGGCTCCGGCGCGCCCGCCGGGCCCGCCCGCACCGTGCCCGTCTCCCTCACCTACCGGCGCCCCGCACCCGTCGACACCGTCGTGCACGCGGGGCTGCTGTGGGACGCCACCGGCTCCCCGCCCCGGAGCGACGTCGACGTCCTCGTCAGCGGCGGCCGGATCACCGCCGTCGAGCCGCACCGGCCGGGCCGCCGCGCCGCCCGCACCGTCGACGCCTCCGGCGGCACGGTCCTGCCGGGCCTGTGGGACTCGCACGTCCATCCGTACCCCTACACGTACGGGGCGCGCCAGGGTGCGCTGCACCTCGCGTACGGCGTCACCACCGTGGTCTCGCTGGGCGGTTCGGCCTACGAGCAGGCCCGGCTGCGCGAGGACATCCGGGCCGGGCTGCTCGCCGCACCGCGGCTGCTGGCCGGCGGGGAGCTCCTCGACGGCTCGCGGGTCGCCTACAGCATGGGGCGCGCGCATCGCACGCGTGCGGGATTCGCCCGCTCGCTGGCCCGGGCCGAGGCGCTGGACTGGGACTTCGTCAAGACCTACGTACGCGCCCCCTACGAGCTGATGGCCGACGCGGCCCGCTTCGCCCACGACCGGCTCGGCGTCCTGGCCGGCTCCCACCTGTGCGCCCCCGGCATCCAGGCCGGCCAGGACCTGACCACGCACCTGGTGGCGACCGAGCGCGCGGAGTACGGCCACGGGGCGACCCCGCGGGGCCACACGTACCAGGACACCGTGGAGGTGTACGCGCGCGGCGGTTTCGACCTCATCGCCACCCCCTTCACCGCGCTGCCGCTGCTCGGCGCCGATCCGGCGCTCGCCGCCGATCCCCGGGTGACGGCCCTGATGCCGCCCTGGGACGTGGAGGCCGTCCGGGCCGCGGCGGCGAGTCCGCCGAGCGCGGAGCAGAGCGCCGCCCTGGAGCGGGAGGTGGGCGTCTACCGGCGCGTCGTCGAGGGGGGCGGCCGGCTCGTGCTGGGCACCGACGCGCCGCTCACCCCTGTCGGGCTCCACCTGCACCTCGCCCTGCGCGCGCTGCACCGGTACGGGATGTCGCCGGCGGAGGCCCTGACCACCGTGACCCGGACCCCGGCCCGGGTCTTCGGCGTCGCGGACCGGCTCGGCACGGTCGAGCCGGGCAGGATCGCCGACCTCACCCTCGTCGACGGCGATCCCTTCACCGACTTCGCGGACCTGGTCCGTGTACGGGCGACCGTCCGGGGCGGTGTCCTGCGGGAACTCCCCGCCCTGGAGCACGCCTCCACCCGGTCCGGCGCTACGCCGGACGCGGCCCCCGGGGACTGGCGCGCCGTCCTGCACCAGATGCTCCGGGACGGCTGCTGCGCCGCCCCCGAGGACACCCACTGAGGTCGGCGCGATGCGACGCCGTCGGCCGCGCGGTCAGGGCCGGTCGAACCAGGCGAAGGCGGCGATCCGCCAGCCCTCCGGGGTCCGGACGAACTGGATGGTCTTGGTCCCGCCGCCCTCGAACGGCTCGCCGTCCAGGATCCCGGACTTGCGGTACTCGCCGAACCTCGACGCGATGTCGCCCGCGATCTCGGTCCGTTCCGAGGTCTCCCACTCGGAGAACTCGGCCAGCCGTCCGCCGGAGAGCAGCAGCCGGCGCGGCTCGATGAACTCGTCCACGGTGTAGGACGTGAGGTCCGGGCCGGTCTTCACGATCACTCCGCCCGGCAGCATCAGCCGGCGGATCCGCCCCACGTCGGCGGCCTTGCCACCGCGGTTGTCGAAGGCGCCGAAGAACTCGGCGGTCACCATGTCTATCTCGGCCTTGGACATGGCGCGACAGTAACACCCGTGCGGGCGGCGGACATCGCTCCGCTTTCCGGGGCGCCACTCGTCCACGGGCCGTCCGTCCGGTCAGGCCGCCAGCGCCCTGGTGATCACCAGGGGCGGCCTCTCCCGCTCCGCCTGCCACGCGCGGCTCGCTGCGAGGTCCGGGTCGGCGACGGCGGGCGCCTCGTCCACGGTGGGCCGGTGCTGGACGACGTCCCGGAAGCCGGCGCGCTCCAGCAGGCCCGGGTAGTAGGCGACGGGCCACGCGTGGTTGCGCATCTCCTGCCAGGATCCGTCCGTGCGCCGTAGCCGTACCGTCAGCTCGTCGCCCGGCCCGTACACCTCGCCGGGTTCACCGATCCGCAGCGAGGCGTACTCCGTGCCGTTGCAGGCGGGGTCGGTGGCCAGCAGCACGAAGGGGGCGTCCGGCCGCAGCAGGCGCCGGATCTCGGTGAACACGTCGAGCACCGCCTCCTCGGTCGGCAGCGACGCGAGCACGTGGTTGCACATGACCGCGTCCGCGCAGCCGTCCGCGAGGCCGGTCACCCGGCCGTTCTCCACGAGGTGGTACTCCGCCACCGCGGTCGCCGAGGCGCGGGCGAGCGCCAGCATCTCCGGGGAGGTGTCCACCCCGATGACCCGCGCCCCCAGCTGCCGGGCCGCGCGGTCGGACACCTGGCCCGGTCCGCATCCGTAGTCCACCAGGACCGCGCCGGGGCCGATCCGGCCGGACAGGGCCCGGAAGACGAACGGGTACCCGAGCAGCCAGTCCGTGGCCGCCTCCACCGCCGCGAATGCCCGCGCGCCGTCACGTCCGGACCAGGCTGCGCCTTCTGCGGCGCCGCTCTGCCCGGGTCCCTCCGACCAGTCGCTCACAGCCCCACTATCGACCCAGTACGGCCGCGCGGCACTGTTACGACACGACCGCTAGAGGTTGATCCAGTAGCGCCGTTTGGGGCCGATCAGGGTTTCGCGGACGTCTTCCAGCACACCGCCGTTGGCCTCGATCGTGCGGATCGACGCCTCGTTGCCGGGGTCGCAGGTCAGCAGTACCCGGTCCATCCCCAGCAGACGGGCCTCGTGCTGGACGGCCGCGAGGGCCCAGGTGGCCAGTCCGCGGCGGCGGGCCGAGGGGCGGACGCTGTAGCCGATGTGGCCGCCCGCGTCGAGCAGGAAGCCGTTCAGGTAGTGGCGCAGGTCTATGGCGCCGAGATAGGTGTCGCCCTCGGCGATCCACCAGTACGTGGCGTGCACGCGGCCGTGCTCGACCGGCAGCGTGCGGTCCCCGTACCGCTGGAGCCGGTCCACCCAGGCAGCGAAGCCCTCCGGGCTGTCCACGTCGTCGTCGGAGCCGAGCCCGGCGCCGTCCATGTGGGCGTCGGGGCCCGCTTCCAGCTGCGCGGCGAGCCAGGAGCTGTGCAGGCGCGGGGTGGGGCTGATGAGCTCTGGCATACCTCGGACCATAACAGTCGGATCATCCGACCCGGTCCGGTGCCGGCGGGGGCGGACCTCAGCCGGACTCGGGTGCGGGCTGTGTCGATGCCGGCGATGCGGGTGCCGACGGCTTGGGTTCCGACGGCTTGTGGCCGGGGTACACGTGGTCCGGCGTCACGATGCTGGTGATCGCCTCGCCGAAGAGGGTGCTGGGCTCCTGGCCGTCGTGCAGGACGTCGGTGTTGAGGATGACGACCAGGGTCGCCTGCTCCTGAGGCAGGTAGACGCCCAGGCTCTCGTAGCCCGGGAGCGAGCCGTTGTGCCCGATCCAGCCCTGGACGTTGAAGAGGCCCAGCCCGTAGCCGGCGCCGGGAATGCCGACCGAGGTGGTCTTCAGGCGCTGGGCCTGTGTCGGGGGCGTCAGCAGCGTGCCCGTGGCGAGGGTCCGTGCCCAGCTGCGCAGGTCCTCGAGGTCGGAGATCATCGCGCCCGCGGCCCAGGCCCAGGACGGGTTCCAGTCGGCGGCGTCCTCGATCTTGCCGGAGGCCGTCTGGTCCGTGTAGCCCTGCGCGTGCGGTTCGGGGAACTCCGCGCCGGTCGGGAAGAGCGTGCGGCGCAGTCCGGCCGGTCCCACGACGTCCCGGTCGATGACCTCCTCGAGCGGCCTGCCGGTGACCTTCTCGATCAGCAGACCGAGCAGGATCAGGTTGGTGTTGGAGTACTGGAACTGTGCGTTCGGCTCGAACTGGACCGGGTGCTTGAAGGAGTAGTCCAGCAACTGCTGGGGCGAGAAGGGGCGATCGGGGTCGGTGGTGAACGCCTTGTCGAAGTCCGGGTCCTCGCTGTAGTTGAACAGCCCGCTGCGCATGCCGGCCAGCTCGCGCAGCGTGATGCGGTCCCCGTTCGGTACGCCGTCGATGTAGTCGCCGATCGGGTCGTCCAGCCCGACCTTGCCCTGGTCGACCAGCTGGAGGAGGGCGGTGACCGTGAACGTCTTGGTCTGGCTGCCGATGCGGGTGTTGAAGTCGGTCCGCATGGGTGCGCCGGTCGCCTTGTCGGCCACGCCGAAGGCCTTCACGTAGCTGCCCTTGCCGGGTGCCCACAGCCCCACGATCACGCCCGGCACCTGCGCCTCGTCCATGACCTTGCGTACGGCGGCGTCGAGTTGGGCCGCGACGGCGGGCGTGAGCACCGGGAAGTCGCCGTCGCCGTCCGGAGTGGGGGCGGCGGGGACGGACCGCACCGGAGCGGGCGTGCCGTACGCGGAACCCGCGACGGCCGGGGCGACGAGCAGACCCGCTGCGGCGGCGGCCACACAGGCCCGGCGGAACCGTATGTGCGTCGGAGTCACCACATGCCTCCTGCCGTACGGGGTCAAGGCACAGCGATCACGATCAGCCTAGGCTCGTGCTGGCCGGCCCGCGAGGCGAGCGGTCCGCTACCGCGGGGACCTCTACGGCAGGGGCCGCGCGCGGGCGATGACCAGGGCGACGTCGTCGTGGTCGTCCGGCCGGCGCAGGGAGTCCAGGAGGCGGTCGCAGGTCTCCTCCAGCGGGCGGCCGGTGTCGGCGAGCAGGGACAGGAGCAGGTCGAGGCGTTCGTCGATGGGCTGGTCGCGGGTTTCGACCAGGCCGTCGGTGTAGAGGACGAGTTGGTCGCCGGGCTCCATGGCCACGGTGGTGGCCTCGAAGGGGATGCCGCCCACGCCGAGCGGTGCGCCGGTGGGCAGGTCGAGGAGTTCCGGGGTGCGGCCGGCGCGGATGAGGACGGGCGGCAGGTGTCCGGCGACGGCCACCCGGCACTGGGCGCGGTGCGGGTCGTAGACGACGTAGACGCAGGTGGCGATGGTCTCTTCGAGGGCGGCGGTGGTGCGGTCGAGCTGTTGGAGCACCTGGGGCGGGTCGAGGGCGAGTTCGGCGAGGGTGCGGGTCGCGGTGCGCAGTTGTCCCATGCTGGCCGCGGCGTTGATGCCGCTGCCCATGACGTCGCCGATCACGAGGACGGTGGTGTCGTCCGGGCCGGCGATGGCGTCGAACCAGTCGCCGCCGATCTCGCTGCTGGCCGCGGCGGGCCGGTAGCGGGAGGCGACTTCCAGGCCGGGGGTGGGCGGCGGGTGGTGCGGGAGGAGGTGGTGCTGGAGGGCGAGCGCGGTGTGGTGTGCGTTGCGGTACCAGCGGGCGTTGTCGATGCACACGGCGGCGCGGGCCGCCAGTTCGCCGGCCAGCACGATGTCGTCGTCGTTGAAGGGCAGCGGGTTGCGGGTGCGCTTGAGGTCGAGGGCGCCGAGGACCTCGCCGCGGGCGATGAGCGGCACGGCCAGGTACGAGCGCAGGCCGGCGCGGGTCAGGAGGGTGGCGGCGGTGCTGTCGCGGGCGATGCGCGAGATGTCGTGGGCGTGCACGTGGGCCACCAGTACCGGGTGGCCGGTCGTCACGGACTGGGTGACCAGCCGGTCCGCGGCGTACGCGGCGATGTCGCCCGGCGGGTCCGCGGCGCGGACGGCCTCGCTGGGGAAGGCGGACGCGACGGCCAGGGCACGGAACACGGCGGACTCGTGGGAGGACGACCGCAGGGTCGGCCGGCCTTCGAGGACGGAGTCGAGGATGTCGACGGCGGCGATGTCGGCGAGCTCCGGTACGACGACGTCGGCGAGCTCGCGGGCGGTCTGGTCCAGGTCGAGGGTGGTGCCGATGCGGACGGTGGCGTCCGCGATCAGGGCGAGGCGGCGGCGGCTGCGGGCGATCTCCAGGGCCGCCTGGTGACTCTGCGTGACGTCCACCACGGAGGTGGCCAGGCCGAGGACCCGTCCGGTGGCGTCCTCCAGCCGGTAGTAGGACACCGACCAGGCGTGTTCGGTGCGCTCCCCGCCGTGGGTCCCGCCGGCCGTGAACTGTTCGAGCAGCGGGGTACCGGTGGCCAGGACCTGGCGCATGGCCGACTCCGCGGCCTCCGCGTCGTCGAGGAAGGACAGGGCCTCGCGGACGCCCCGGCCGATGTGCTGGGCGGCGGGCAGCCCGTTGATCCGCTCCAGGGTCGGGTTGACCAGGACGTAGCGCAGCTCCGTGTCCAGGACCGCGAGCCCGATCGGGGACTGGGCCACCAGGCGTGCGGAGAGGGCGAGGTCCCGCTCCAGCTGCCGCAGCCGTGTACGGTCCGTGGCGATGCCGAGGGCGTACAGCTCGCCGTGCTCGTCGAGCAACCGCATGTTGCGGAATTCCACCAGGCGCGTCCTGCCGTCCTTGTGGTGCACCGGGAAGGCACCCGCCCAGTCCCCCGCACCGCCCATGACGCGGGCGAAGAGCTCGGTGACCAGCCCGACGTGCTCCTTGGAGGCCAGCAGCTGGGCGGCGGGGCGGCCGAGCGCCTCCTCGGCCGACCAGCCGAACAGCTGCTCGGCCTGGGGGCTCCACAGGGCGACCCGTCCTTCGGCGTCGAGGACGACCGCCGCCACGTTCAGGACGTCGAGCAGCCCGCTGGGCGGGGCGAGCCCGACCTCGGCCCGCCCGGCCCCACCGGCCCCCAACCCGTCGATCGAACCCATCGGGGACGCTCCCTTCCGGCACCCTCGGCCCGGCGCCCACCCGCCCAGCGGCGGCCCGGGGCGCACGGCTACCTCTCATCGTGCCCCGGAACCCTCCCGGCAGCGTCCGGAGCGCCCTCCCGGCCGGGTGGTGGTCATCGGCCCGGACCGGTTCACTCAGCGCGCGCATCTGCGATTCACCGCGGCCGGGGCGCCGGCGCCGGGACCACGTAGGCTCGGCGGATGGCGAAATACTTCGACGTGCACCCCGAGAATCCTCAGCGTCGCACGATCGGCAACGTGGCCGACATCATCCGCTCCGGCGCGCTCGTCGCGTACCCGACAGACTCCTGCTTCGCGCTGGGCTGCCAGCTCGGCAACCGTGACGGCATCAGCCGGATCCGGTCGATCCGGAACCTCGACGACCGTCACCACTTCACCCTGGTGTGCCAGAATTTCGCACAGATGGGCCGGTTCGTCCAGATCGACAACGACGTGTTCCGCGCGATCAAGGCGGCGACACCCGGCAGTTACACCTTCATCCTCCCCGCGACGTCGGAGGTGCCGCGCCAGCTGCTGCACCCGAAGAAGAAGACGGTCGGAGTCCGGATTCCCGACCACGTCGTCACGCAGGCCCTGCTCGACGAGCTCGGCGAGCCGCTGCTCTCCAGCACCCTGCTGCTGCCCGACGAGGACGAGCCGATGACGCAGGGCTGGGAGATCAAGGAGCGGCTCGACCACGAGGTGGACGCCGTGCTCGACTCGGGCGACTGCGGCACCGAGCCGACCACGGTCATCGACTTCTCCAGCGGCGAGGCCGAGATCGTGCGGCGGGGCGCCGGCGACACGGCACGGTTCGAGTAGCCCTGCCGGGGCCGGGCGCTCACGAGGAGGGGCGCACGTCCGCGTGGAGGCCCAGGTACCGGTACGCGCCGGATTCGACCTGGTAGAGGTGGGCGGCGCGGCCCCGGTTCAGCACGTGTGTGTTGGAGTCGAAGGCCAGCTGCTTGGCCAGGCCCTCGTGGGTCGTCCGGAAGATCCGGCGGGTCACGCCCGCACGGTCCCGCCCCTCCTCGCCCAGGCCGGTCAGGGCCGCGGCCAGCAGGCCCACGGCGTCGTACGCCTCGGTGGCCCATCGGGCGGGCGGCTGCCCGTACGCGGCGCGGTGGGCGGCGACGAACTCGGCGGCGGCGGGCACGGCCTGGGGGTCGGTGAAGAAGGTGCCGAACAGCCAGCCCTCGGCCGCCGGACCGGCGGCCGCGAGGAAGGCGGGTTCCATGATGTGCTGGATGCCCATCCGCGGGCCCTGGAACCCGGCGTCGGCCAAGGCGCGGGCCATCCCGGCGGCGCGCTGCGGTGAGATACCGGCGAAGACGACGGCCTCGGCCCCCGCCTCGGTCAGCGCGCGTGCGGCGCCCGCGAAGTCGGAGCTGCCCACCGGAATCCGGTGGACGCTGACCGTGCCCGTCGAGGGCGGGGACTGCTGCAGGGTACGCACGAGCGGCCACGTGGGTTCGCCGCCTTCGACGTCCTCCACCAGGCCCGTGCGGCGGACGGGCCGTACGCGGCTGAGGTAGTCGATCACCGGGAGGGCGAACTGGTCCCCGGCCGGGCGGGTGGCGCACACCGTGCGCCACTCCAGCCGGGACAGGGCGGCCTCGGGGCTGTCCACCGACACCAGCAGCAGGGCGAGATCGGCCGTGCCGCAGGCGGTGACCATCTCGGGCACGGCCGCGTCCCAGGTGGGGCCGGTGAGTGCGACCACCGCGGGGTCGGCGGCCAGCTCCTTGACCACTTGCGCGGCGCGCGTTGCGTCCCCTCCGTCGTCGGCGACGCGCAGGGCCAGCCGGAACGCGGCGTCCTTGCGGCTGTTGTGCCGCTCCACGGCCAGTTTCATGCCGCGCTCGTGGGCCTGGCCGGTCTCCTTCCCGGGCCCGGTCAGGTCGGCCTGAAGAGCGAGGGTGAGGGTGGCGAGTTCGCGGGCGGGCGTCGTCGTCGTGCCGCGGCCCCGCCCGCGGGTGGTGAACCAGGCGGTGGGTGCGCCGACGGCGGCCAGGCCCGCGCCGGCCGCGAGCAGCCGCCTGCGCGTGAGGCCCCCGGAGGCACGCGGCGCGTCGATGCGGGTGGGCTCCGGGGCGGGCAGGTCCAGGGCCCTGGTGGAGCGTTCGGCTATGAGGCGGGACAGCGGGGGCGGCAGCCACTCCTCGGCGTCCGCGCCGGAGGGGTCGTCGCCGAGTACGGCGCTGAGCTCGGCCGGGGTCGGCCGGGCGGCCGGGTCCTTCGCCAGGCAAGCCAGCACTGGTTCGAGCAACTCCGGTGGGAGACCAGTGAGTTCGGGCTCGTCGTGGACCGTACGGTAGACCACGGCTGCCGCGTGCCCGCCGCCGAACGGGCCGTGTCCGGTCGCGGCGTACGCCAGGACGCAGCCGAGGGAGAACACGTCGCTCGGGGCACCCGCCGTGGGTCCGCCCGCGCGGGCCTGTTCCGGGGCCAGGTACCCGGGCGTGCCGATGACGGCGTCCACGGCCGTCAGCGTGGCGGCCCCCTCGGCGCGCGCGATCCCGAAGTCGATCAGGCGGGGCCCGTCCGGGGCGAGGAGGATGTTGCCCGGTTTGACGTCGCGGTGGACCAGCCCGGCGGCGTGCACCTGGGCGAGCGCCTCGGCGAGCCGCGCGCCCAGGGTCCGTACGGCCCGGACGGGCAGCGGACCGTACCCTCCCACCGCCTCGGACAGGGCGGGCCCGGGGACGAACGGGGTGGCGAGCCACGGCTCGCGCGCCTCCGCGTCGGCGGCGACCACCGGGACCACCCAGCGCCCGGTCAGCTGTCCGGCGGCCTCCACCTCGCGACGGAAGCGGAGGCGGAAGTCCGGGTTGGAGGTGTGGTCGGCGCGGATGACCTTGACCGCCACCAGGGTGCCCGTGGCGGAGCGGGCGAGGTACACCGTGCCCATGCCGCCCGACCCGAGGCGTCCCAGCAGCCGGTTGCCGCCGATCACGGCCGGATCGGCCGGGATGAGGGGGCGCATCCGCCGCTATCCCGCCGGGGACGCGGTGGGCGCGGGCTCCACGGCCGGGCCCACGTAGCGGATGCGGCCGCCCTCCACCTTGTGCAGGAAGTAGACGTTGCCCTTGACCTGCCGGCGATCGTCGAAGGTGAACTCCTTGGTCAGACCGCGGAAGGTGCCCTGGGCGAGCGCGGTCAGCAGGTCGGCGCGGTTCGGACGGCTGCCGCCCGCCGCGGCGGTGACGAGCCGTTCGATGACCAGGCGGGTCGCGTCGAAGGCCTCCGCGGTCCAGATCGCGGGGGCCGACCGGTACGCCGCCTGGTGCGCGCGGGCCACCTCCGCGACCTCGGGGGCTTCGGGACCGGTGTACGGCGTGCAGAACTGCCAGCCCTCGGCCGCCTGCCCTGCGGCCGCGAGGAACTCCGGGCCGGCGATGGTGTAGTCGGCGGCGCGGGGCCCCTTGAAGCCGGCGGCCGCCAGCAGTGCGGCCGCCTTGGCCCCACCGGCCGGGGTGCCCGTGTAGAAGAAGCCGTCGACGCCGTGGGCGAGCATGTCGGTGACCACGGGGGCCAGGTCCGGGGTGCCGCGCGGGACGACGCGTACGTAGAAGGTGGCCTCGGGCGCGCGGTAGGCGATGGTGCGGCCCACCAGCAGGGCCGCCTGCCAGGTGTCCATGTCGCCGTCGCGGTCGCTGAGGATGCCCATCTTCCGGACGCCCTGCTTTCCCGCCAGTTGAAGGTTGACCGCTGCGGCTTGGCCCGAGGAGATCGGGCAGCTCTGGAAGAAGCTGCGCCGGTCGGTGACGCTGAAGGTGGTCGCCAGGGCGGACACGGTCACCAGGGGTACGGAGCTCTCTCCGTAGAGTTCGAGACAGGGGATCACGGAGTCGTTGCCGGTGGGGCCGATCACCGCGAACAGGTCGCGGTTGGCGATGAGTCCGCTGGCGGCGGCCGCCGAGCGGTCGGCCCTTCCGGCGTCGTCGGCGGTGGCGACGGCGAGCGTGAACGGCTTGTCCTTGCGGGAGTTGAACGCGTCGACGGCCAGCCGCACCCCGCGTTCCTGGGCCTGTCCGGCGGCCTTCTGCGGCCCGGAGAGGTCGGCGTGCAGACCGATCACCCAAGGCCGCGGAGCGTCCGCGGCCGGTGGCTCGGGCTTGTCCCGCTCGCGCAGCGCCAGCCAGGCGGCCAGGCCGCCGCCGGCCGCGAGCACGGCGCCACCGGAGGCGAGGGCGAGGAAACGCCTGCGGGAGGGGGCGGCCGTGCCGGGCGCGGGGGCGGCGTCCGGGTCGGCGACGGTCTCGTCGATGCCGGGCAGGGCGAGCAGCGCGGCGGCGCGCTCGGCGATGGTGGCGACGACCGGGTCGGGCAGCCAGTCGGTGCCCTCCCCCGGGGTGTCCTCGGTCAGCGCAGCGTCCACCTCGTCCGCGGTGGGGCGGATGTCGGGGTGCTTGGCGACGCAGGTCCGCAGGAGCGCGGCGAGTTCGGGGTCGGCGAGGACCTCCGGACCGAACTCGGGCTCGTCGTGGACGGTCCGGTAGAGCACCGCGTCAGCGGATCCGGTGCCGAAGGGCAGGCGGCCGGTGGCGGCGTACGCGAGGAGGCAGCCGAGCGAGAACACGTCGCCGGCCGGTTCGGCGGGGCGGCCCTCGGCCTGCTCGGGCGGGAGGAAGCCGGGAGTGCCGAGGACCGCGTCGGCGGAGGTCAGGGCGGTGTGCTCGCCGCCGCGCGCGATCCCGAAGTCGATGAGCCGGGGCCGGTCCATGCCGAGCAGCACGTTGCCGGGCTTGACGTCCCGGTGCACGAGGCCCTGGGCGTGCATCCCCCCGAGGGCCTTGGCCAAGGCCTTGCCGAGGATCCGTACGGCGCGGAGCGGGAGCGGGCCGTGGGCCGTGACGGCCTCGGCCAGGGAGGGGCCGGCGACGAAGGCGGTGGCCAGCCACGGTTCGGGCGCGTCCGGGTCGGCGCCGGTGATCCGTACGGCCCACGGGCTGTCGACCTCCGCGGCGATCTCGGCTTCGCGGCGGAAGCGGGCCCGGAAGTCCGCCTCGTCGGCGTACTCCGCGCGGATCACCTTGACCGCGGCGAGCGCCCCGTCGTCGGTGCGGCCGAGGTAGACCACGCCCATGCCGCCGGCGCCGAGCCGGCCGAGGAGGCGGTACCCGGCGATCCGGGAGGGGTCCGAGGGATGGAGCCGCTCCATCAGCCCTCCGCCTTTCCGAGCTCCTGCTTGGCCTGAATCATCAGCCGGCTGGTGCCCTGGACGACGAGCGCGATCATGTCCTCGTCGGTGTAGCCCGCCGCGGCCTTGCCCGAAACGGCCACGGTGACCGGTCCGAACTGGGCCTGGTGCCATCGGTACGGATGGGGCCCGCCGTGCTCCGTGCTGACGTACTTGCCGTCCTCGCTGAATGCGTCCTCGGTCCAGCCGTTCATTTGTTCACCGAGGTAGAGGGAGCCGCCCCACAGGTTCTTGAGCTCCTCGCCCTCCCGCAGCTTCTGGGCCGGGCAGCGCAGGACCTCTTCCATGGCGCGGGCGGTCTCCCAGCCGGATTCCTGGCGGTTGTGGTGGATGGTGACCGTGGCGTTGAGCTGCAGGCGGCCGCGGCCGTCCTTGGCCGGAATGTGGAAGTAGCGGGTGCTCGTGGCGAGTACGTCGTCCGGCAGGCCCGCGGTCTGCCAGACGCAGTCCTGGTCGAGGACGGGCCAGCGGCCCGGAGGGCTCTCGAACGGGGCGCTGCGCACGACTTCGGGGCCGAAGGCCGCCTCGGTGATGACGATCCGGCCGAGCAGGTCGCGGGCCTCGGCGACCGTCCTCGGCTGTTTCGACTCGTCCAGCGGAGGCACGAGGGGGAACCCGGAACTGCTGGGCGAGGCGGCCGGCGTGCTCGCGCCGGAGCCGCCCGGGGCCGGGCCGCCCGTGGCGGGCGACGACGCGGCCGGGGTGCGGCCCGCCGCGTCACTCGTCGCCGCACCGTCCTTCGCCGTGCCGTCGGCCGTACAACCGACGAGCAGGAACAAGCCCGCTGCCGCACACCCGTAGGCGTGCAGCGCGGAGCGCCTTCTGCGTGTCTCCGGTCCCCCCACGGCACGGATCGTACCCCGCCGTGGCCGCGCGCGACTGGCCTATGGAAAAGCGGTGTTGGGGGGTGCTTCTGCTGACCGGCTCAGCGCCGGGTGCCGAGGGTCCAGGCGGACTCGTGGCGGGTGAAACCGATGTGCGGGTAGTAGCCGACCGCGTCCGGGGCGGAGAGCAGGATAACCTCCGCCTCGGGCGCCGCCTCCTGGGTGACGCGGATGAGGTCGCGGCCGACGCCCTTGCCCTGGTAGGCGACGTCGACGGCCAGGTCGCTGAGGTAGGTCGCGTACGCGCCGTCGGTGATCGAGCGGGCGATGCCGATGAGGCCGCCGCCGTCGGCGCGGGCGACGACGACGAGGTTGGCGCCGGCCAGCATCCGGGCGAACCGCTCCACATCGGCGACGGGACGGCGCTCGGCGAGGGTGGAGGCCCGGTAGAGGCCGATGACCTCCTCGACGTCCAGGTCCGCGCCGACGACTCGCTCACAGCTCCACATACCGCTGCAACTCCCGCTCGTAATAGGCACTATTCCATAGTGATTATTACATGCAGGGGGCGAGTGGAACACAAACCGGTGGACCGGTATGGGTGAGGCTCGAGCTGGGCAGGATCCCGGAGCGTCCGTCCACGGAAGGAGCGCTGTGCTCACTCACGTCCTCGCTTGGCTCCGACGGCTCCTGGAACGTTTCACCGGCACCACGGCCCGTGGCACCGGCCCGGCGAGAGGCGCGGCCCCGCTCTTCACCGCCGATTTCGGGTCCGCCGCCCAGTGGGTCGCCGGCCGCTCCTGGGCCTATCCGGACGGCGGACCCACCAATCCCGGGGACAACAAGCTCGACCACCTGGTGGAGGACCCGTCCTACAGCCGCACCGGTACCTTCCGGGCCGTCCGCCGCCCGGACGGCGACTGGAACGCGGGCCTGCTGACCACCGAGGGCAGTGACGAGGGGTTCATGGTGCGGGCCGGGGACGTGCTGGAGTCCCGGGTCCGGCTGCCCGTCGAGGCCGGCGCCTGGCCGGCGATCTGGACCTGGCGGGACGGCGGCAACGAGGTCGACGTCTTCGAGTACCACCCGGACAACCCCGACCTGCTGGAGCTCTCCAACCACGTCAAGGGCGGATCGCGCTACCACCGGGACGCCGCGGTCGCCCCCGGCGGCTGGGTGGACCTGAAGGTCGAGTTCGGGGCGCGCTCGGTCGTGTGGTGGGTCAACGGCACGCGGGTGTACGCCGACCGGCGGGGGGTGGGGCGCAACTGGAGGGCGTACCTCATCGTCAACCTCTCCGTCTGCGCCGGGCGCTACCACCCGGCGCCCGACGCGGACGTGTCCGAGATGTCGTACGAGGTCGCCTACCTGCGCGTCCACCGCCCCTAGGAGGCGGAGGCCGGGGCGGGGGCTGCGCAGCTCTCGTGGCCCCAGCGGCTCCCGTTCTTGGCGATCATGTCGCCGACGGCGTAGGGCTTCCCGCAGGGGCAGCTGCCCGGGAACTTCGCCTTGATGGCCCGGGGCGTGCGGCCCGGCGCGGCTCCTTCGGCCGTCCGCTTCCTCGCCGTGCCCGCCTTCTGGCGCGCGGGCGCGGCCGGGGCCGGTACCGGCAGGTCCGGGTGTCCGAGGGCGGTGCCGGCGGCTTCCTGCGTGCGGGCCGCGTCGCTGGCGGCCTGGTCGGCGATCGCGTTCAGGAGGTCGCCGTCCTCGCGGTGCGCCGGAACGTAGACGAACGTCACGTCACGATCGGCGAGCAGCAGGTCGATCTGCTCGACGAGTCCGCGGTTGGCGACCGGCTGGCCCGAGGCGGTCTTCCAGCCGTTGCGCTTCCAGCCCGGCAGCCACTGCGTCACGGCCTTCATCGCGTACTGGGAGTCCATCCGCACCTCGACGGACGTCCCGGGGGCGAGCGCCTCGAGCAGCCGCTGGAGGGCGGTCAGCTCGCCGATGTTGTTGGTGGCCCGGCCCAGCGGCCCGGCCTCCCAACGCTCGGGGCGTCCCTGGGAGTCGGCGATGACCCAGCCCCAGCCGGCCGGCCCGGGATTACCTTTCGCCGCTCCGTCACAGGCGGCAATGATGCGATCAGACATCCCCCGATCATGCCTCATCGCCCGAGGTGGTGAGCGGTCGGCTCGGGAGCACGTCCTTGGCCGTCAGGCGGGAACCCGAGTAGCAGAGCCGGTAGACGTCGGCCTGGTCCAGGAGGCTGCCGCTCGAGCGGTAGTACGCGCACACCGTGCCGGGGGGTGCGGGCAGCGCCTTCACGGCGTCCGGTACGTACCGGAAATCGCGGTCCGGGAGGAGGGGCGCGAGCTCGGTCCGCTCCTGGCCGGTACGGAGGGCCGCGAAGTCCGCGGGGCGCAGCACGCAGGCGGTCAGCTGGTGGGCCAGGTAGGCGGCGGAGCCGAGGAGGAGCAGACCGAGTCCGGCCGGAGCCGCGACGGCGACGGCGAACCGGCGCCGGGTGCTGCGCCGGGCGGCGGCGAGGCGGCGCCCCGATTCCGAACCGGTACCGGTCTCCTCCAAGAGCTCTTCGGCGGTTCCCGGCCGCCGGGGGGCCACCTGGTCCGGCAGGGTGGCGAGCACCTCGAAGCCGCCCCGGCGGGGCGCGGCGTGCAGGGTTCCGCCGATCAGCCGGACCCGTTCGCGCAGGCCGGTGAGCCCGCGGTGGCCGGAGGCCGGCGCGCCGGCGGGGGCGGGTACGGGGACGGGCGACGGGCCCGCCGACGGGGCGGAGTTGGCCACCCGTACCTCGGTCCGGGCGCCCTGGTGGACGATGCGGACCCGGACCGCGGCGCCGGGGGCGTGCTTGATGGCGTTGGTCAGCGACTCCTGCACCACGCGGTACGCCGTGCGGTCCACCAGGGGCGAGAGGGCCCCGGCCTGCCCCTCCCGCCGCAGGTCCACGGTGACGCCGGACTCCCTTGCGCGGGCCACGAGTTCCTCCACCGGCTCCACGGAGGAGGCCGTCGGATCCCCGTGCGGTCCGTAGCCGCCGGAGCCGCCAGGGCCGTCCGAACCGTCGCGTACGACGCCGATGGTGTCCCGCAGGTGGCCGACGGCGTCCGAGACGGCCGCGCGCAGCACGGCCAGGTCCGCCCGGTCCTGGCCGGACAGGGTGGGTGAGAGTTCCAGGGCCCCGGCGCGCAGGGCGATGAGGCTCAGTTCGTGGCCGAGCGAGTCGTGCATGTCGGCGGCGATCCGGGTCCGTTCCCGCAGCCGGGCCTGCTCGGCGACGAACCGCTGCCGCTGTTCGAGGCCGCGCGCCCGCTCCCAGCCCCCGCGCACCAGGGCCAGCCTGGCCTGCCGGTAGCGGCCCGCCAGCCAGGGCAGGAGGAGGGCCGAGGGGATCATCGACACCGTGTAGAACCAGTACACGGGGCCGACGCCCAGGAGGGCGCACAGCGCGAGGTCGACGGCCGTGCAGGCCCCGAACAGCAGGAGCGCCGCCCCCGTACGGGCCGACCGGACGCCGAGGAGGTACGTCAGCACGGCCAGGGCCGCCAGGTACGGGCTCGCCGTCTCGGCCGGCTCGGCCAGACCCAGCGCGCACACCGCGTTGGCGAGGAACACGGCCGCGCCGGGCCGTTTCCGGCTGCCGGGAACCGCCACCGCCAGGATCGACAGGGGCAGGACCAGGCCGAGTACCGGGGAGGCTTCGGCGACGCGCTCCCGGTAGGCGAAGACGCCGGCGCCCGCGAGAGCCGCCCACAGCGCGGCGTCGCGCACGGCCGGCCCGGTCCCCCGGGCCACCAGAGCCCTCGGCGTCCTCACGCGTGCCCCAGCCTTCCTCTCGTGTTCCCCCACCTCACCGGCCGAGGCTAGTTCACGTCATCCGTCGCGGCGCCGCAGGACGGCCCGGCCGGCCAGGTGGGCGGCGGCCGTCCAGGCCAGCACGATCAGGAACCCGGCCGCGGTCGGGTAGGGGGCGTCGTCGCCGGCCCGCATGAAGTGGCCGCCGGCGCTCTGCGGAAGGTAGTCGTACACCGTCAGGAGGAAGGGGCCGCCGAGTGCGGTGCACATGCTCGGGAGGACGGAGATCAGGACGAAGGCGGCCGACAGCGTGCCGGCCGCGGTCCGCAGGGTGAAGGACAGCCCCACCGTGAGTACGGCGGTCAGGGCGCAGTACAGGCCCATCGCCAGGACCTGGGAGAGCGCCTCGGCCGGCTCGAAGACGGCGTGGCCGCGGAAGGGCGCCCAGGCCACGGCCATGCCGAGGACGGCGAACAGGACTCCGGCGGTGAAGGCCACCGCGGCCGCCACGACCGCCTTGGCCAGCTGCATGCGGTGGCGGACCGGCACCCACTGGAGCGAGGTGCGGACGCTGCCCGTGGCGTACTCGGCGGTGACCGTGCTCATCGCCAGGACGACGATGACGAACTGTCCGAGGGCCACGGAGGAGACCGGGGCGTTGCCGAGCGGCTGGACCGGTCTGTCGTTGAGCCGGGCGATCGAACCGTAGTAGAAGGTGAAGACCCCCGTCAGCAGGACGCCGGCGAGCAGGCAGGCGTACGGCGCGCGGACGGACCACAGCTTGGTCCACTCGGCGCCGACCGCGCCGGCGAATCCGCCGCCGGACGTCCCGGTACGGGTGGTGGGGGATGTGGCCGACGTGGGTGACTTGGCTGACGTGGCTGACATGGGTTTCACACCTCGGTCGTCGCGGTCGGGACGGAGTCGGCGGACACGGGCGGCCGCGGTCGCGCCGCCGTCCCGTACTCGACGCTGTGCTCGGTCAGTTCCATGTAGGCCTGTTCCAATGAGGCCGAGACACTGTGCAGTTGGTGCAGCCGGACGCCCAGGCGGTGGGCGAGGTCGCCGATCTCCGCCGCGGTCCGGCCCCGGACGACGATCTCGTTCCGCTCACCGCCCGGGGAGCCCGGGGAGCCCGGGGAGCCCGGGGAGCCCGGGGAGCCCGGGGACTCGACGGACACCCCGTCGTACGTGCGCAGGTGGCCGGCCAGGCTCTCGAGATCGCCGGGGTCGGCGGTGCGCACGCGTACCGAGGCCGAGGCGCTGGCCGCGAGGAAGTCCGCCATGGGGGTGTCGGCCAGCAGCCGGCCCCTGCCGATGACGACGAGCCGGTCGGCCGTCAGCTGCATCTCGCTCATCAGGTGGCTGGAGAGGAAGACCGTACGGCCCTGGGCGGCCTGGGCGCGGACGAGTTCGCGCACCCAGCGCACCCCGTCGGGATCGAGGCCGTTGACCGGCTCGTCGAGGACGAGCACCTTCGGATCGCCGAGCAGGGCGCCCGCGATGCCGAGCCGCTGGTACATGCCGAGCGAGAAGGCCCCGGCGCGCCGGCGCGCCACCTTGGCCAGGCCCACCGTCTCCAGGACCTCGTCGACGCGGCGGACGGGGATGCCGTTGCTGCGGGCCTGCGCGATCAGGTGGCTGCGCGCGGAGCGGGCCGGGTGCAGGGCCTTCGCGTCGAGGAGCGCCCCGACCTCGCGGACCGGGTGGCGCATCGAGGCGTACGGCCTGCCGTCGATGAGCGCCCGGCCGGCGGTGGGATGGTCCAGGCCGAGGATCATGCGCATCGTGGTGGACTTTCCCGAGCCGTTGGGGCCGAGGAAGCCGGTGACGCGTCCCTCCTCGATGTCCAGGGTCAGTCCGTCCACGGCGACGGTGTCGCCGTAGCGTTTGGTCAGGCCTCGCAGGGTGATCACAGGGTGTCCCTTCGGTGTTCGCGGTACTGCCACGACCGTAGGAATCGCCAGGTGCGCCGCGCATCGGCCGCAGGTCGGCGATCCGCCCCCCTACTTTCGTCGGGTGTCCCCGCCGAACGGCCGGGCCGCTGCCCCCCGTTAGACTGCGCCGGTGGTTCAGGTGCTGGTGGCAGACGACGAGGCGATGGTCCGGGCGGGCGTACGCGCGATCCTGGCGAGGGATCCGGGGATCGAGGTCGTCGCCGAGGCGGCCGACGGGCACGAGGCCGTCGACGCCGTGCGCAGGCTCCGGCCGGCGGTGGCCCTGCTCGACATCCAGATGCCCCGGCTCGACGGGATCGCGGCGGCCGCCCGGATCCACCGCGAGCTGCCCGGCACGGCGGTGATCATGCTGACCACCTTCGGCGAGGACGAGTTCATCGGGCGGGCCCTGCGCGAGGGGGCGAGCGGCTTCCTGCTCAAGGCGGACGACCCGAGGGAGCTGCTGACGGGCGTGCACGCGGTGGCCGCGGGCGGCGCGTACCTCTCGCCGAAGGTCGCCGCCCGCGTCGTCGCGGGGCTGCGCACCGGGCGGATGGCGGGCGGAGCGCCGCCGCGGGCCGCCGTGGAGCGGCTGACGGAGCGGGAGAACGAGGTCCTGGCGCTGCTCGGCGTCGGGCTGTCCAACGCCGAGATCGCCTCTCGCCTGTGCCTGGTCGAGGGCACGGTGAAGGCCCACGTCAGCGCGATCCTCGGGAAACTAGGCGTACGGAACCGGGTGGAGGCGGCGATCGCCGCCCACGAGGCGGGCCTGGCCGACAGGCCCGGCGGTTAGGCCCCGGCGTGTGGTTCCGCTGCCGTGAAGGCGCCGTCGACGAGGACCGGGACGCGGTCGCAGGCGTCCAGTTCGGTCGCGACGGCCACGTCGCAGGCGAAGCCGCCGTCCGCGAGTTCCTGGCCGGAAGCGCTGTCGGTGACCGCGGCGACGGCATCGGGCGTCGCTTCGAAGCAGTCTGCTGCGGCCGCCGCCTCGGGCGAGAGCGGGCCGCAGCCCAGCTTCCGCAGTGCCGCGAGGGCCGCCCCGGCACCGAGGAGGTCCTCCAGCGCGGGGCGCAGGCTGCCGTCGGGCCAGCGTTCGCCCGAGGCGATGACGGCGACCGGGCGGTCGGGGGTTCCGTAGCCGTGCCGGGCGAGCCAGTGGCCCACCGCGGTTGCGTTGCGCAGGCACCCCGCGACCACCGTCGACCCGCCGGCGGCGGCCGCGATCGAGGAGCCGTTGGGCGAGGGCAGGACCAGCCGCGGGGCGACGGGGGCGCTCTTCAGCGCCGCCGGTGAGAGGGACCACGGGGATTCCGGCGTGGCCGCGCGCCGTCCGACGGCCAGCCGCGCGCCCCTCGCCTCCGCGAACACCGCCGCGGACTCGTCATGCCAGGCGTAGGGGAAGACGCGCGTCCCGCGTTCCACCGCCACCGTCACCGAGGTCGTGAACGACAGCACGTCGACCACCACGAGACACGCGACGTCCGCCGCGAGCCGCTGCGCGCCGACGGGACCCAGTCGAAGCGCGCCCCGCTGCCGTGCTGCACAAACGAGTCGTCCATGGTGACGAGCCTGCCATGGCGTCAGGACGTCCACACCGGCGGGGCTCACGGGTCACGGCTCAGGAGCCGGGCGCGGCGTCGGAGAGCAGGCGGCACTTGTCGAAGTTCATGCATCCGCAGGCGAGGCAGTCGGCGACCGCGTCGCGCAGGCGCTGCGTCTGCCGGATGAACAGGTCCAGTTCGGGGAGCTTGCGCTCCGCGAGCGCGCGCCACTGACGGGTCGCTCCGCGGTCGGTGTCGGTATCCAGCAGGGCGCGGATCTCGGCCAGGGTGAACCCGGCCCGCTGGGCCATCTTGATCAGCGCGATCCGCCGCACGGTGCCGGCCGGATAGACGCGCCGGCCCCCGGCCCGCTCGGCGTACGGCAGCAGACCGACGCTCTCGTAGTAGCGCAGGGCCGACGGCCGCATCCCGACCTGCCGTGCGAGCTCCCCTATTCCGAGCTTTCGCACCTGTCATTCCCCCTTGACTTCAAGCGCGCTTGAACCAGGAGTCTGACCTGGTGACTTCCGCACAGACAACTCGCCTGCTGCCGCAGGCCTACCGGCCGCTGTTCGCCCATCCCCCGTTCCGGCGGCTCCTGCCCGCTCTGGCGGCCTCCGATCTCGGTGACGGGATGAGCGTGGTCGCGGTGGCATGGCTGGCCATCGAGATCGCGCCTCCCGGCCGGTCCGGGATGCTGCTGGGAGCCGCGCTCGCCGCGTACGCCCTGCCCGGGGCGGCCGGTGCGCTGCTCTTCGGACGGTGGCTGCGCCGCCTTCCCGCCGCACGGCTGCTGGCGGCCGACAGCAGGATCCGCGCGGTGCTCCTGGGCTGCGTGCCGCTGGCCTGGGTCTTGGACGTGCTGCACCCCGTGCTGTACGTATCCCTGCTCGCGGGCTCGTCGGTCCTGCACGCCTGGGGCAACGCGGGGAAGTACTCGCTGCTCGCGGGGCTGCTGCCGCCGGAGCAGCGGCTGGCCGCCAACGCACTGGTGAGTTCCAGTACCTCGGCCTCGATCGTCATCGGCCCCGGGCTCGCCGGATTCCTGGCGGCGGCGATCAGCCCTGCCTGGCTGATCGGTCTGGACGCGTTGTCGTTCGCCGTGCTCGCCGCCCAGGTGGGCCGGGTGCGGGGCGCTTTCGGCGAGGCGGGGCCGGACGGCGCTGCGGGCACGACGCCCGTCGACGCCGACCGGCCGGCCGCAGGCCTGCACTTGCTGCGCAAGCAGCCCGAACTCCTCGGTGTCCTCGCCCTGACCTGGTTCTTCAACTTCCTGTACGGACCGGCGGAGGTCGCGCTGCCCCTGCACGTCACCGATGACCTGCACGCGGGGGCGGGCCTTCTCGGCCTGTACTGGGCGCTGTTCGGAGCGGGCGCCGTGCTGGGCGGCCTGGCGGCGGGCGCCCTGCGCAGGTTCCCGCTCTGGCCGGTCACCCTGACCATCGTCGCCGGCTGGGGGCTGGCTCTGGTGCCCTTCGGCCTCGGCGCGCCCGCGGCCGTCACGCTCGCCTGCTTCACGCTCGGCGGGTTGATCTACGGACCGTTCACGGCGCTGTCCTACACCCTGTTCCAGGACCGGACGCCGGCCGCCTGGCTGACCACGGTCCTCGCGGCCCGCAGCGCCGCACTCCTCACCGCCGGGCCGGTGGGCACCGCGCTCGGCGGGCCCCTCATCGCCCTCATGGGGCCGCGGGGGGTGCTGGCGGCATCGGGAATCGCGACCGTCGTACTGGCCCTCGTCGCGGCCGTGATGCGGGCATGGACCAGTCGCCGGGCGGCGTCCCGGCTCGTGTGAGCCGCGAGCCGTGAGCCGCGAGCCGTGAGCCGCGAGCCGCGAGCCGTGACCAGTGCACCTTGGCCGACGCGTCAGGGCGGGCTCGGCGGGGTGACGGCGGATCTGATCTGGTCGGCCAGCAGCCGGGCCGCGGTGTCCGCCGCGCCGGCCACCAGGCGGGTTCGGGTGAGGCGGAAGGCGAGGCCTCGCGCGCGGTCGGCGAAGGCGATGCTGCCGCCGCTGCCGTGGTGTCCGAAGGCCGTGGGTTCGCCGCCCATCGCGGGCAGGCCGACGAAGTATCCCAGCCCCCCTTGCCGTACCTGCCGAGGAGCATCAGGTCCTTGCCCTCGACGGCCACCTCTGCGGCCGGCGCCACTCGTTCCGGCGACAGCAGCCGTACCCCGTCGGCCTCACCCGACAACGCCGCGTACAGCCGGGCTGCTGCCCGCGCGGTCGTGGTGCCGCCGGCCGGCAGGTCGGCGAGCAGGTACGCCCTGCGGTTGGCGAGCTCGACGACGGTCCACACGGCGCGGTTGGGGGCCACGTACCGGCGGAACGGCGCGGTGGGCGGAAGGCCCTTCAGCCACGCCGCCCAGTTGCCCTCCACGGGCGGCGCGGTACGGGCGAGTTCGGTCTCGGGCAGGCCGAAGAAGAGCTCGTCGGCCACGCCCAGCGGTTCGGTCACGTAGGTGCGCAGGGCCTCGGCCGGGGTCAGGCCGGTGATCCGGCGTACCGTCTCGCCCAGGATCCAGCCGAAGGTCCAGCCGTGGTACCCGCTCGCGGTGCCCGGCTCGCTCAGCCCGCGATCAGCCCGCGCTCGGCGAGCACGTGCAACAGGGTCGCGGTGAAGCCCTTGCCGGTCGAGAAGCCGGGGATCAGCGTGTCGGATCCGAGCCGGCGGCCACCGGGCCGATCGGCCCATCCCGCGTGCGCGTCGACGATCGGCTCGCCGTCGAGGTAGGCCGCCACTTGGAGGCCGCTCTCCTGACCGGACTCCACCAGCTCTTCGAGGATCCCGCCGACCCGCGCCTGGACCTCCGCGCTCACCCTGCGATTCACCCGTGCATCATGCACCAGGGCCGTGCGGCGGTCGCCGCACGGCCCTGGTGTCGCATGTCGGATGTTTCAGCACGTCAGTGTCACATGGTGACGACGTCAGCGATGAAACGGTTCTCCGGCAGTCTTGGGACTAGGCGGGGGTGATGTTCTCCGCCTGCGGGCCCTTCTGGCCCTGCGTGATGTCGAACGTCACGGCCTGGCCCTCCTGGAGCTCGCGGTAGCCCGAGGCGTTGATCGCCGAGTAGTGGGCGAAGACGTCCGGGCCGCCACCGTCCTGGGCGATGAAGCCGAAGCCCTTCTCAGAGTTGAACCACTTCACAGTTCCCGTAGCCATGTTCATGCCTTCCGTTGACGTACGTCTTCCACACGGCGTGGAAGACGGAGGTGATCGCCCTGGTCCTACGGCACAACACAGCAAAACTGCCCACACCGAAAGGCACGGGCAAGGCACTTGGAACCACGACAGCTACCCGTGAAGGTACACGCCTGCACGCACTGTCACCAGGGGGAATGATCTCGCCTTAACGGCGAGATCGCGCCGGTGCGCGGACCGTAAGGACCCGGCCGTCCCGAAATGTGTCGAGTGAGGCCCCTGGAATGCCGTAGGGTGAGGTCTACCGACGCGGGGTGGAGCAGCTCGGTAGCTCGCTGGGCTCATAACCCAGAGGTCGCAGGTTCAAATCCTGTCCCCGCTACTGCTCACAAGGGCCCGGATCCTCATGGATCCGGGCCCTTGTGTCATTTCGGGCGGCTGACCGCTCCTCAGGTGAGGCGGCGGCGCGTCCATCAGAGATCCCCTCCCCCGGTCCCGGCCGGGACCCGCTGCGGTACGGCCGACCGGCGGGGCCACCTCGTGCGGGCCTGGCTACCGTGGTCGGCGCGATCGGGGTCCAGGTCGCCCTCGCCCACGACGCGGCTCCGGGGCGGGCACCGTCCGGGAACCGAGCCGTCCGGGGTGTGACGGCACTCACATGACGACCTGCCGTCCGGTGTCAACCGGATGCGGTGCGGCGGGCGTATGCCCCGTGAGAGGTGCACATGGATTCAGGAGCGATCTTTTGACCGTCGAGGAATTCGAGGAGTTCTACGCGCAGGCGGCGGGACGGCTCACAGGACAGCTGTACGTGATGCTCGGTGACCATCACGAGGCTCAGGACGTGGTGCAGGAGGCCTTCGTCAGGGGCTGGGGTCGCCGGCGTCAGCTGGACCGGGAGGGCAGGCCGGAGGCGTGGATCCGCACGGTCGCCTGGCGGCTCGCGGTCAGCCGCTGGCGTGGGCGGCGGCGGACCGCCGACGCCTGGCAGCGCACGGCCCCCGCGACCCATGTGGAGGGGCCGGGGCCGGAGGCGGTCGCCCTCGTGGAGGCGCTGCGGCAGCTGCCCCCGAAGCAGCGCCGGACGATGGCGCTGCACTACGTGTGCGATCTGACCGTCGAGCAGATCGCCGCCGAGACCTCGCTGTCCGCGAGCACGGTCAAGACCCACCTGTCCCGGGGCCGGGCCGCGCTCTCCCTCCGTCTGCAGGACCCCCGCACCGAGGAGGCCCCCGATGCCTGACTCCCACGACCCGCTGCGGTCCCTGTTCCGGGAAGCCGCCTCCGCCGCGGAGACCCGCACCGCGCTCCCGCCCGTCAGCGTCATCGAGCACCGTGGGGAACGGGTACGGCGGCGCCGGATCGCCGGCCTCGCCGTCGCCTGCTGCCTCGTCCTCGCCGGATCCGGCGCGGCCCTGGCCTCGTTCCTGCCGGGCGGCCCGGGCCCCGTCCTCCCGGCGAGCACGCCCTCTCCCCTGGCCCCGCCCTCCGGGCCGACCCCCGCGCCGTCCTCCGAACCGACGACCCCGCCGTCCTCCACACCGACCTCCAGCCCGACCCCGCCCCGCCGTACGACGGCGCCGCCGGGCACTCCCACCGGGGCGGCGTACCCGGGTGCGTCCGCCACCTCCTCGCGGCTGCCCGGGTAACCCCCGCCCGCGCCACTCCCCGATCACCGCTCGCGGACCCGGCCTTGCACCCCGGCCGGTGGTTCCGCATGCCCTCACAGGGTCAGGAGATCCCGTATGCCCGTTTCCGCCCCGCACCGGCCGGCCGAGGTCGCCGGCCCGCGCACCGCCGGGCCGCGCGTCCCCGAGGACGAGGGCCGCACCGACCGCACCCACCGCGCCCGCCGTGCCCGCCGGACGTTGCCGCGGCTCGGTCCGGACGACCGCGAGGTGCTGTGGCTCTACCTGCTGACCCGCGTCGGCATCTGGACCACCGCGGGAGCCGTCGGCTGGCTGTTCCCCTCCGACGGGAACGCCCGCCGGCCCGCCTCGCCGCTCGCTCCCTGGCAGCAGTGGGACTGGACGCACTACATGCACATAGCCAGGGACGGCTACTTCCCCGGCCGGGCCGGACCCTGGACGGCCGGATGGGACAACCGCGAGGCCTTCTTCCCCGGCTTCCCCCTCACCCTGCGCGCCGTCCACGCGGTCGTCCCCGACTGGGCCGCGGCCGGAGCTCTGATCTCGTTCCTCGCGGGCGGCGTCGCCGTCCTGGCCCTCGCCCGCATCGCCCGCCTCCGGCTGCCCGACCAGGATGCGGGCCGGCGTACGGTCTTCTTCTTCCTGCTCTCGCCCTGCGCCGTGTTCCTCGCCGCCGGATACACCGAGGCGCTCTTCCTGGCCCTGGCCCTGCCCGCCTGGCTGGCGGCGCAGCGCCGGAACTGGCCGGCGGCCTCGGTCCTGGCCTGCCTGGCCTGTTCGGTGCGCGTCACCGGGCTGTTCCTCGTGGCCGCGCTCGTGCTCCACTTCGTCCTCGCCACCCGGGGCCGCGCCTGGCGCGCGGCGCCCTGGCTGTGCCTGCCCGCCCTCGCTCCCGCGCTGTACTCCTGGTACCTGCAGACGCGGACCGGGGACTGGATGGCCTGGAAGCACGCCCAGGAACGCGGCTGGTACCGGGACTTCCACACGCCGTGGGCGGCCTGGGCGAACACCTGGGAGGCCGCCTTCCACCACACCCAGCCCACCGGATACGCGCTGATGTGGCAGGCCGAACTCCTGGCCATGCTGGTCGGTGTCGTCCTGATCGTCGTGCTGGTACGGGGCCGCCGCTGGCCCGAGGCGCTCTACATCGCCCTCACCCTGTGGGCCCTGGGCACCTCCTACTGGTACACCTCGGTCCCCCGTTCCACGCTGCTGTGGTGGCCCCTGTGGACCGCCTTGGCCGCCTGGAGCCTGCGCCGCCCGCGGGTGCAGTCCGCCTACCTGTACGTCGTCGGCCCGCTGGGCATCACGGTCGCCCTCACCTTCCTCACGGGCCACTGGGCCGGCTGAGGACCCGGTCAACGCGCTGCCACCCGTGCCGTGCGGCGAACGGGCCCCCGCCCGGTCCGCGGGCGCGCATACTCGGTGCATGGCCGACACCACCACAGTCGAGGTCGACACCGATGTGCACGACCGGCTCGCCGTGCTCGCCGCGGACCGCGGACTGAGCCTGCGGGCGTACCTCGCCGAACTCACCGCCGCCCAGGAGAACGAGGCCGCCCTCGCACGCGCGGCGCGCGCCTTCGAGAAGGCCCTCGAACGGCCCGGTTTCCGCGAGGGGTTCGCCCGTGACTTCGGCGGCCTCGTGACGCACCGGCTCACCGAGACCCGGAACCGGCCGCCGCTGGGCCCGGCCGCCGGCCGCGAGGACCGGGCCTGACGTCACGGCCCCGGCGTGCCGGCGAGGCGTCCCGCCTCCAGGACGGCGGTACGGTCGGCCAGTGCGGCCGCGGCCGCCAGGTCGTGCGTGATGAACACCAGGGCGAGGTCCTCGTGTTCGCGCAGCCCGGCGAGCAGGGCGAGCACGGCCCCGCGGGTGGCGGGGTCGAGGCCGGAGGTGATCTCGTCGCAGACGAGCACCCGCGGCCGCGCCAGCAGGGCCCGGGCCAGCGCGGCGCGCTGGAGTTCCCCGCCGGAGAGCTCCCCCGGCCGGCGGCCGGCCGCGCCCGCGCCCAGGCCGAGCGCCTCCATCGCCCGGACGGCCTCCGCGCGTGCGCCCGGCACGCCGGCGCCGCGCAGTCGTACGGCCGTGCGGGCCACCTGGTCGAGGACCGGCCGGTGTTCGTCGAAGGCCGCCTTCGCGTCCTGGAACACGTACTGCACGGCGGCCAGTTGGGGGCGGCTGCGCGCGCGCAGGCTCTTCGGCAGCGGTTCGCCGTCGAGCAGGATCCGGCCCCGGTGGGCGGCGTGCAGCCCGGCCAGGCACCGCCCCAGGGTGGTCTTGCCGCTTCCGGAGGGGCCGACCAGGGCCAGGCACTCGCCCGACCCGACCGTGAGGGCGACGTCGTGCAGCACGTCGGCCGTGCCGCGCGCGGCGCGGTGCCCGGCGGTCAGGGCCCGCGCCTCCAGGACGACCGGCCCGGCGGGGCGCGGGGCGCGCGGGGCGGCGGGCACCTCGTGCACCGGGTCGCCGAGCACGGCGCGGACCGGTCCGCGTTCCACGACCCGGCCCGCGCGCATCACGACGACCTCGTCGGCCAGCCGGCGCACCACGTCCATGTCGTGGCTGAGCAGGACGACGGCGATGCCCCGTCCGGCGAGGGCGGCCAGCTCCGCCACGACCGCCCGCTTGGTGAGCGCGTCCTGTCCGGTGGTCGGTTCGTCGGCGACGATCACGCGGGCCCCCAGGAGCAGCGCCTGGGCCAGCACCACGCGCTGCTGCTGGCCGCCGGAGAGCTGGTGGGGGAAGCGGCGCAGCGTCTGCGCGGGGTCCGGGAGCCGGGCCAGCTCCAGGGCTTCGAGCACCCGTCGGCGGACCTCCCGGCGGCCGCCTCCCCGGCGGGCGGCGACCTCGCCCAGCAGGGCGCCGACGCGCCGGGCGGGGTTGAGTACGGCGGCGGGGTGCTGGGGTACGTAGCCCACCGCACCGGCCCGTTCCGTCAGCACGGCGCCCTCGACGCGGGCGCCCGACGGGTACTCGCCGAGGAGCGCGAGGCCCGTGGTGGTCTTGCCGCTGCCGGAGGGGCCGATGACGGCGGTGACCCGGCCGGCGCGGGCGGTGAGGCTCACCCCGTCGACTACGGCCCGGCCGCCGATCTCGACCCTCAGGTCCCGCACCTCTGCCACGGTGGTCATGCCCGTGCTCCCTTCCGGCGGCGTCCCCGCGGGGAGGGGGCTCCCGCGTCCAGCGCCGCGTCGCACAGCAGGTTGGCGCCCATCGACAGCGCCGCGATGAGCAGGGCGGGCACCACCACGGCCCAGGGCTGCAGGACCAGCCCGGTCCGGTTGCGGTCGACCATCACCGCCCAGTCGGCGGCGTCCGGAGCGGTGCCGACGCCGAGGAACGCGGCCGTGGCCACCAGGTACAGGGCCCCGGTCAGCCGGATCCCGGCGTCCGCGGCGAGGGTGCGCCGCAGGGAGCGGGCCACGTAGCCGAGGGCCGTGCGCCACCAGGATTCGCCCTGCATGCGCAGCGCTTCGACGGCCGGCCGGGCGCAGACCTCGACCGCCGCCGCGTGGACGACCCGGGCCGCATCGGGTACGGCCGCCAGTGCGACCAGAGCCGTCAGTCCGGCGGGGCCCGGCGTGAGGGTGGCCGCGACGAGCAGCACCAGGAGCAGCGAGGGTACGGCGACCAGCACGTCCAGCGGTCTCATCAGGGCCTCCTCCAGCCAGGTCCGGCGGGTGAGGGCGGCGGCGAGCCCGAGCGGCAGGGCGAGGAGGTAGGCGAGCAGGGTCGCGCCGAGCGCCACGAGGACCACGGACCGGCCGCCGAGCAGGATCTGGCGCCAGACGTCGCGGCCGCTGAAGTCGGTGCCGAGCCAGTGGCCCTGGCCCGTGGCGAAGGAGACGGACCTCGGTCCGGCGGGGCCGGCGGCCAGGGGTCCGAGCAGTGCGAGCAGCAGCGGTACGGCGACGAGCGCGATGCCGAGGGCGTAGCGCGCCGGGGTGCGGGTCACGCGGCCACCTCCGAACGGGGGGCGAAACGGCGTGCGACGAGGTCGGCGCCGAGGTTGGCGAGGACGGTGACGACGCCGAAGACGACTGCCATGCCCTGGACGATGGGCACGTCGCGGGCGGCGACGGCCTCGATGAGGACGGTCCCGAGCCCGGGGACGACGAACAGCGCCTCCACGACGATCACTCCGCTCAGCAGCCAGTCGCAGGTGCGCGCGAGCTGCTGGGCGGCGGGTGCCAGGGCGTTGGGCAGGGCGTGCGCCCAGCGGATGCGGGAGCCGGACAGTCCGCAGCGGCGTGCCTGGGCCACGTACGGCGAGGCCATCGCCTCGATCATCCCGGCACGCACCAGCCGGCTGAGGGTGCACACGGGCCGGGCCGTCAGCACGAGGACGGGCAGGACCAGGACTTCGGGCCGTACGAAGGGGTCTGCTGCGACGGCGGTGGCCGGGAGCCAGCCCAGGTGCAGGGCGAACAGCGCGGCCAGCAGCACGCCGAGGGCGAATTCCGGTACGGCGTGCACGGCCAGGGTCAGGGCGCTGACGGTCCGGTCCACGACGCCTCCCTCGCGGCGGGCGGCGAGGACTCCGAGGCCCACGGAGAGCGGGACCAGCACGGTGAGGGTGGCGGCGGCGAGCAGCAGGGTGGGGCCGAGGCCTTCCGCGAGACGGTCACTGACGGGCCGTCCGGTGACCAGGGAGGTGCCGAGGTCGCCGTGGAGCATGCCGGTGACCCACTCCAGGAGCCGTTCGGCGGCGGGCCGGTCCAGCCGCATGGCCTCGCGGATGCGGGCGATGCGTTCGGGGTCGGGCTGGTCGCCGGCGAGGGCGACGGCCGCGTCGCCGGGCAGCGCCTCGGTGAGGGCGAAGACGAGCAGGACGACGGCCGCCGTCTGCCCCAGGCCGAGGAGCAGACGGCGGCCGGCCCAGGGGAGGCGGCCCGTCACGCGAGCCAGAGCTTGTCGAAGCGGGCCCAGTCGAGGGTGTTGGCGGGGGCGGCCTCGGACACGCCGCGGACCTTGGGCGCGGTGGCGACGATCCAGTCGGCGAAGCCCCAGATCAGGAAGCCTCCTTCGTCGTGGAGCCGGCGCTGCATCCGCTCGTGGAGGGCGGTGCGCTCCTTCTCGTCCGGGGTGGACTGGGCCTGCTGGTACAGGTCGTCGAAGTCCTTGTGCCGCCACTTGGTGGCGTTGGTGGTGGAGGCGGTGAGCAGCCGCTGGGAGACGTGGGATTCGATGGGCATGGCGCCGGACCGGTAGGAGGCGAAGGTTCCGGAGTCGAGGATGTCCTTCCAGTAGGTCTCCTTGTTGCCGACCTTGACCTCGACGGTGACTCCGGCCTTGGCCGCCTGCTCCTTGAAGATGCCGGCGGCCTCGATGAAGCCGGTGGCGGCGGGCGCGGTGTCGAGGGTGACCTCGAGTCCTTCGGCTCCGGCCTCCTTGAGCAGGGCCCGGGCCCGTTCGAGGTCCTGGACGCGCTGGGGCAGACCGGACGCGTAGTACTGGCAGCCCTTGCCGAAGAGGTCGTTGCCGATCTCCCCGGCGCCGGAGAGTGCGCCGTCGACGAGTTCCCGGCGGTCGGCGATGAGGAAGAAGGCCTGGCGGACCCGCTTGTCGTCGAAGGGCGGCCGGTCGGTCTTCATGACGAAGCCCTGCATGGCGCTGCCGGGCAGCCGTACGACGTCGATGCGGCCCTTGCCCTCGTGGGCGCGGGCGGTGGCCGGGTTCAGTTCGTGGGCGTACTCGACCTGGCCGCCCAGGAGGGCGTTGACCCGGGCGGACTCCTCGCCCGCGATGACGAATTCGAGTTCTTCGAGGTGGGGGGCGCCCTCCCAGTAGGCGGGGTTGCGCTTGACGAGGAGGCTCGCGCCGGGCTTGAAGGAGACGAAGGTGAAGGGGCCGGAGCCGACGGGCCGGTCGAAGGCGGTGGTGTCCTCGGGGACGATGTAGGCGCCGAAGGCCGCGAGGGTGTTGGGGAATTCGGCGTACGGCCGCTTGAGCCTGAACTCGACGGTGGCGGCGTCCACGGCCCGGCTCGCGGCGAGGTCGACCGGCTCCAGCGAGGCCTTGGCACGGAAGGTGCCCCTGGGGTCGGCGATGCGGCGGTAGCTGTAGAGCACGTCCTCGGCCGTGACGGGCCGGCCGTCGTGGAAGGCGGCCCGGCGCAGGGTGATCCGCCAGGTGTCGAGGGTCTCGTTGGGCTCCCAGCCTGCGGCGAGGCGCGGCACGGGGGCGAGGTCGGCGCCGAAGTCGGCGAGCTTGTCGAAGAGGGCCTTGGCGCGGGCCGCGTCGGCGAACAGGCTGGCCGCGTGGGGGTCGAGGGTCTCGCCCGGGCCGCCGCCCGCGAAGGCGGCGCGCAGTCGCCCGCCGGGCCTGGGGGTGGCGTCCGCGGTGTTCTCCGGGCCGGTGGCGGTGCCGGAGCCGGTCCCGCAGCCGGCGGCGAGGGCGAGGGTGGCCGCGCCGCCGGCGATGAGGAGGCTTCTCCGGGCGGGGCCGGTGGGGCGGTCGTTCATGACGTGCTTTCTCCGTTGGTGTGGTGAGGGGGCTGAAGGTGGAGGTGGTGGGGGCGTTGCAGGCGGGCCACGAGGTGCAGGCGGTCGGAACTCGCCGTGGGGAGCGGGGCGTCCCCTTCGCTCCAGGGCGGTTCGGTGCGGGGGCCGGGCCGGTCGTAGAGGTCCAGGGGCTCGAAGCCGGCGGTGGTCAGGAAGTGGCGGAGCTCCTGGGGGAAGAGCAGGCGCCAGGCGGAGTGCTGGACGGCCGGGGGTGAGCCGTCGTCGGCGGTCCAGACCCGGCGGCGGCGCAGGAGCTGGGCGGCGTGGTCGATGTGGAGGGTGGTGTGCGAGGTGTACGTGGTCCCGTGCCGGGTGAAGCCGGCGGTGCGCGGGCCGCCGAGCAGTTCGGTGTTGCCGAGGAAGAAGGCGCCGTTGCGCATCTCGGCGACGAGCAGCCCGCCGGGGGTGAGGTGGGTGCGGCAGCGGGCGAGGAAGGCGGTGAGGTCCTCGTTCGTGTGGCAGTAGAGGAGGGAGCTGTCCAGGCAGACGACGGCGTCGAAGCGGGCTCCGAGGTCGAAGTCGCGCATGTCGGCCCGGTGGTAGGCGGGGCCGGGGTGGCGGGTGCGGGCGTGCGCCAGCATGGCCTCGGAGGTGTCGATGCCGGTGACCTGGCGGCCGGCCTCGTGGTGCAGCCAGGCGGCGTCGCGGCCGGTGCCGCAGCCGACGTCGAGGACGCGGGGGCCGGCGCCGTGGCGCGCGAGGACGTCCTCGGCCCAGCGGGCGGCCAGGTGGGCCGGGTCGGGGAAGCGCTCTTCGTACAGTTCGGGATGGTCCGTGAGGAGGTTGCCGGCGCTCATCGGTTCTCGCTTCTCGGGCGGGTGCCGTCGCGGTGGCACGCGGGGCCGGGGTCCGGGCCGGGCCCGGATGCGGGTGCGGGTGCGGATGCGGATGCGGCGGGCAGGGCCCGTCTTCGGTCCAGCCGTGCGACGGCCGCCGCGGAGGCCAGCCCGAGTACGAGGCAGCAGGCGAAGGGCAGCCAGGCGGCGCCGGTCTGCCCGGCGGTGTCCATCGCCCAGCCGACCGCCGCGCTGCCGAGGGCGGCAGCGGTGCCGGACACCGCGTAGAAGAGCCCGTAGTAGGTGCCGGTGAGGCCCTCCCGGCCGAAGGCCGGTATCAGCTCCATCACGAACGGCTGGGCGATCATCACACCGACGTGCAGGAGCAGGGCGCCGGCCAGGACGGCGAGCAGGGCCGCCGGGTGCGGGGCCGGGGCGCCGGCGACGAGCAGTGGCGGGACGAAGCCCAGCCCCATGACGGCCAGGCCGGTGGCGATCCAGCGGCCGCGGCTGCCCGCGGACTCCAGCCTTCGGGTGATGCGCAGTTGGAGGAGGAGGTTGGCCAGGGTGCCGGCGAGGAACAGCAGGCCGATCGACCCGTCCCGGCCGGAGGCACGCGCGGCCGCGTGGGGCAGCAACAGGTAGAGCTGGTTCTGCAGCCCGTACATGCCGGTCATGGCGGCGGAGAAGGCGAGGAACCCGCGGCTGCGCGCCGCCTCCCGCCAGTCGCCGAGCAGTCCGGTGTCCGGGGCGGGGATCCGCCGGGCGGGCAGCACCAGGAGCTGCGCGAGGGTGAGCACGGCGAAGACCGCGGCCGCGGTGACGGCGGCCGCCCGGAAGTCCACGAGGAGCAGCAGGGTGCCCAGCAGCGGGCCGAGCAGCGCCCCGGCGGTGGCGAACACGTTGAACAGCGCGAAGGCCTCGGCCTTGCGCTCGCCCGCCTCCTGGGCGACGTAGGTCCGTACGGCGGGGTTGAACAGGGCCCCCGCGAGCCCGCTGAGTATCGCGGCGGTGAGCAGCAGCGGCAGCGTGTCGCCGAGGGCGAACAGGGCGAACCCCACCGTCCGCAGCGCGCAGCCGGCGGTGATCACCCCGCGCGCGCCGAGCCGGTCGGCGGCCGAGCCGCCGATCAGGAACAGGCCCTGCTGGCTGAGGTTGCGCAGGCCCAGGACCACGCCGACCACGGCCGCGGAGAGTCCGAGGTCTTCGGAGAGGTGGGTGGCGAGGTAGGGGACGAGCAGGTAGAAGCCGGTGTTGACGCCGAGCTGGTTGACCAGGAGCAGGCGCACGGCGAGCGGGAAGCCGCGGACGGCGGCGAGGGTCTTCACCGGCCCGTCCCCCCGTCGGCGGGTCTGACCCCGAGGCCGGCCCGGTCCGCGGCGCGTACGGTGCCGTCGCTTCCGCCGATTCCGGTCCAGGGGTCGTCGGCGAGCAGCAGGTGCCCGTCGAGGTCCACCCAGCGGGCCCGGTCGGCGAGGTGCACGGCGGGGGCGATGCCCAGGGAGCTGGCGGTGAGGCAGCCGAGCATCAGCTCGGTGCCGGTGCCGCGCAGGGCCTCGTGGATGCGCAGGGCGGCCCGGACCCCGCCGCACTTGGCGAGTTTGACGTTGACCCCGTGGACCCGTCCGGCCAGAGCGACGGCGTCCTCGTAGGAGACGGCGTCCTCGTCGGCGATGACGGGGACCGGCGATTCCCGGGCCACGCGGGCGAGCGCGTCGGGGCGGCCGGGCGCGATCGGCTGTTCCACGGCGGTGACGCCGAGTTCGGCGAAGCGCGGGAGCAGGTCGAGGGTTTGGCGTTCGGTCCACGCCCCGTTGGGGTCGAGCAGCAGGCTCGCGCCGGGGGCTCCGGTGCGTACGGCGGCCACGCGCGCGAGGTCCTCGGCCGGGTCGGGTGAGCCGGCCTTCACCTTGAGGGCGGTGAAGCCGCTCATGGCGAGCCGGGCGGCCTGCGCGGCGGCCGGCACGGGCCCGGTGATGCCGATCGTACGGGTGGTCGCGGCGGCGGGGGCCACGGGCGTGCCCAGCAGGCGGTGGGCGGGCTCGCCGGCCCGCTTGCCCACCAGGTCCAGTACGGCGGCCTCGATCGCGGCCAGCACCCCCGGTGGCAGGCCGTGCCAGGCCGGGTGTCCGGCGCCGGTCTCCGCCCAGGCGGTCTCCGGGTCGGGGAAGCGTTCGGTGGCGGCGCGCACCGATTCCAGGTGGCGGTGGATCCGGTCGGTGGGGAGCCCGAGGTAGTCGCTGCTGACGGCCTCGCCCCAGCCGCGCAGTCCGCCGTGCTCGACCGATGTCCACACGGCGTCGCGGCGGGTCATCACGGAGCGGGAGATGCGCAGGGGTTCCGCGAGGCGGAGGTCGGCGGTGTGCCGGGTGAGCTTCACGCGGCGCCCCCTCGGGCGGGGGCGAGCACGGTGGCGCAGCGGGCCCAGCCGGCGGCCTCGGCCGCGTGGGGGTGCGGGATCTGCAGGGGGCGGACGGCGAGGGCGCAGGTGTCCAGGCCGTGGGTGTGGCAGAAGTCGTCGTCGTAGACGGTGCCGAGGTAGCGGTGCGGTCCGTCCGGGAAGACGGTCGCGACGACCGCGCCCGGCTGCGTACGGGCCGCCCAGGCTGCGACGAGGGCGACCGCCCCGGTGCTCCAGCCGCCGCTGACGAAGGCGGAGCGGGCGAGCCGGCGGCAGGCGTCGACCGCCTCGGCGGCCCCCACCCAGTGCACCTCGTCGAAGGCCTCGTAGGCGACGTTGGCCGGGTGGATGCTGCTGCCGAGCCCGCGCATGAGGCGGGACCGGGCGGGCTGGCCGAAGATGGCCGAGCCGACGGAGTCGACGCCGATGACCTTCAGCCGGGGCCAGCGGCGGCGCAGCGGGCCGGCCAGGCCGGCGCTGTGACCGCCGGTGCCGACGCTGCACACCAGGACGTCGAGGTGGTCGAGCTGGGTGGTCAGCTCGGCGGCGAGGGTGAGGTAACCGGCGGCGCTGTCGGGGTTGTTGTACTGGTCGGGCCAGTAGGCCCCCGGCGTCCGCCGCAGCACCTCGTGCAGCCGGGCGATCCGGGCGGCCTGCCAGCCGCCTTCCGCCGCCGGGCGGTCGACGAGTTCGAGCTCGGCTCCGTAGGTGCGCAGCAACTGGCGCATGGACGGTTCGAGTTCGGTGTCGCCGACGAGGACGACGGGGTGGCCGAGGGCCTGGCCGGCGAAGGCGAGTCCGACGCCCAGGGTGCCGGAGGTGGATTCCACGACGGGGGCACCCGGCAGCAGTTCGCCGCGTTCGCGGGCGCCGGTGAGCATCGAGACGGCGGCGCGGGCCTTCATCCCGCCGGCGCCGAGGCATTCGAGCTTCGCCCAGAAGCCGGGGTGGCGGTGCGGCAGGTCGGTGCGGATCCGGGCGAGCGGGGTGCCGCCGAGCAGGGGCAGGAGGTCGGGGTTGGCGGTGTGGGCCGCCGGACGGGGCAGGATCGGGGCGAGGGTCACCGGGCGCCCCCGTAGCGGTGGACGACGCCGGGGCCGCCGTCGAGCCAGAAGAAGGGGTAGGGCTCGGCCGAGACGGCGCTCACCCCGGCTCCAAGGAAGTGGGGCAGGACGGCGCTGCCGGTCTGGGCGAACATGACGAGGGGTTTGCCGGTCGCGGCGGCGTGGTCGAGCAGCGGTTGGAAGGTGCCGTTGCCGAGGGTCATGCCGGAGGCGAGGACGGCGTCGCAGCGCTCCAGTTCGGCGAGGGCGTCGGTCAGGACGGGCTCGCCCCATTCGGTGGTGCCGCCCTTGAGGTCGCAGGGCGCGTACGCGGTCCCGCGCTCGCGCAGTTGCTCGAGCAGGGAGTTGACGACGCCGACGACGAGGACCCGCTCCGGTCCGGTCGCGGGGAGCAGGTCGGCGACCGCGCGGGCGCGGGCGCGGGAGCGGTGCAGTGAGCTGCCGGCCGGGATGGGGTAGGGGCGGGCGCCGTTGTCGGGCGTGTGCGGGCGTACGTGCATCAGGTAGGCGTCGAGGGCGGCGATCCGTACGGGCTCCAGCGGGTGCTCGAGCAGTTCGGCGACGGTGGCTCCGGCGCAGTCTTCGAGTGCGGCCGGGGGCAGGGCGCCGGGTTCCACGGCGCAGGAGCCCACGGCGGCGGCCAGCCGGATGCTGAGCACCTCGTTGCGGTAGCCGCCGGAGCGGCCTTCGTGGCGTACGGCCTGGGCGGTGGTGAAGGCGAGCGCGACGCGCTGCCCGGCGGGGTCGGGCCCGTAGGCTCCCGCACGGACGCGCGCGAGGAGCTCGTCGACGGTCCGCACGGCCGGTGCGGGGAGGTCGGGGAGGGAAACGGGGGCGGTCATGCGGTCACCGCCGCGGGCAGCTCGGGACAGGTGTAGGAGGGGCGCAGTCCGGCCAGCAGGTGCTCGGCGGCCGCCCGGGCTCCGCCGCCTTCGGTGTCGGCGGTCATGACGTGGCCGAGGTACTCGTTGTTGCTGGTGGCGGGCAGTACGGCGCGGCCCGGTCCGGCCAGGGTGAGCTCCAGGACCTCGGGTCGGAGGCGTACCTCGTCGGCGCCGTCGATGCCGGTGAGGGTGCCGGCGCCGTCGGGCAGCAGGAAGGCGATGGCGGCGCTGTGCACCCCCGTGGGACGGACGGCGAGGTCGGGCGCGCGGCCGAGCGCGAGGTCCACGCAGGCCGCCGCCAGGTCGACGCCGGTGACGTGGCGGACCAGTTCGGTGATGCGGTTGCCGGCCGGGCGGGGGTTGACCTCGATCAGGCGCGGACCGGCGGGGGTCAGTTTGAGCTCGGTGTGGCAGACGACGTGGTCCAGGCCGAGTGCCCCGACGGCCCGTACGGCGCTCTCGGCAGCCTCCTTCGCCAGGTCCGGGGCCAGTCCGGCCGGGAACATGTGGCCGGTCTCGATGAAGGCGGGCGCGCCGCCGATGCTCTTGTCGGTGATGCCGACGACGTGCGTGGCACCGCCGTGGGAGACGGTCTCGACGCTGATCTCCGGGCCGGTGAGCAGTTCTTCGAGGAGGAGGACGGGGGCGCGCCGCTGGCCGCGGGCGTTGACGGGGAATTCGGCCAGCGCCCGGCAGGCCCGCTCCAGTTCCCCCTCGTCGTCCACCCGGCGGACCAGCATTCCGGCGCACAGGTCGACGGGCTTGACGACCAGCGGATAGCCGATGTCGCGGGCGGCGGCGAGTGCCGCGGCGGTGTCCGCGCAGACGGCGAAGCGCGGGCCGTCCACCCCGGCCCCGGCCAGGACCTGGCGGGTGCGGTCCTTGCGGCAGGCGTTCCCGACCGCTTCGGGGGTGGGGCCGGGCAGGCCGAGACGCTCGGCGGTCCGTGCGACGGCGGGCAGGTAGTAGTCGCAGGAGGAGACCACTCCGTCGAAGGCGAGCACGTCGTGCAGCCGCTCGACGAGCGGGAGCAGCGTGTCCGTGTCGTTGGTGTCCGCCGTGACGATGTTGCGCGCGCCGAGCAGCGGGTGCGGCCCGTCGGCCGGCGCGGCGCGCAGGTAGTGGTGCAGGTCCCGGGTCAGGAAGCTGAAGGTGTGTCCGCCTTCACCGATCGCCCTGGGCAGGAGCCTGCTCATCGATCCGACCCAGCTTTCGACAACCAGCAGATGTCCCACAGGAGTTCCTCTCAGACCGGCATGACAGCACTTGGGCGCGCGGGCGGCACGGTGCGCCCGGCAGGAGGCGCCCGAACCGAACCCGGCAGACGTTATCCGAAATCGTTTTCATTTCCAATACGCCGATTTTCGGGTACGGTACGGAGGCATGGAAGAACTGAGACAGCATCAGGAAGTGCGCGTGGGGGCGTACGAGGTACGTCACGCCGGGCCGCAGGACGTCCGGGGGGCGCGCAGCGTCATGCTCGACACCTTCTACCGGGAGTTCACGTACGGGTACGTGCCCGAGTGGCACTCCGACGTCGTCGACATCCGCGGCACCTACCTCGACCACCCGCGCCACACCCTCGTCGTGGCCGTGCGGGAGGGGGAGGTGGTGGGCACGTGCGCCGTGCACTCCCGCGGGCCGGCCCACCCGCCGCATCCGCGCTGGCTCGCCGAGCGCTACCCCTCGGGCAGCACCGCCCAGCTCCTGCGGGTCTACGTACGCCCCGCCCACCGCAGGCACGGGCTGGCGCGGGCCATGGTCCGGGAGGCGTGCGCGTTCGCGGCCGGCGTGCCGGGCTACGAGCGCGTCTACCTGCACACGAACGTAGACATCCCGGGCGCGGAGCGGTTCTGGCGCAGCATGGCCACCGAGGTCTGGGACGCCCGCACGACGGGCGAGCACGGCGGATTCGGGACGGTCCACTTCGAGATCCCGGCGCCCGGGGCGCTGCCGTGACTCCCGGCTCCGACGTGACTCCGGGCCGTGCTGTGACTCCGCCCACCCTCCCTTGACCGATCAAGGAAGGGTTACCTAAGTTCGAATCATGAGCCCGCAGCCCCCCACTCCCCCCACCGGCCCGGACGACGCGGCCGCCGAGCCCGCGCTGGTCGGCTTCACCGTCGACCTCACCTCCCAGGAGGTCCTCCGGCGGGCCCAGGTGATGGAAGCCCTCGGCCCCGACTGGGACCCGATCGAGGTGCTGCGCGGCGAGGAGGCGGCGTACGACCTGCTCTACTCGGGGCTCGACGAGGCACAGCAGCGCATGTACGACGACCTGGTCGCGGCAGGCGTGCTCCCCCGGCGAGGACACGGCCGTGCTGCCGCTTGACCCGCAGGCCGACATCGGCCGCCGGGCCTGGGTGGCCTGCCCGAACTGCGAGGACACCCGTGGGTGCGAGCCGTGCGGGGAGCGCGGCGCGTGCTCCGCGCACTGGCGCTACCTGCTCTCGAACACGGGCAGCCTGCTCCACCTGCAGTGCCCGGGCTGCACCCATGTCTGGGTGCACGAGAGCGGCTTCGGCGCCACCCGCTCCTCGCTGTGGAGCCGCCTCACCGACGGCCCGTCGCGCCCCTGACCCGCCCTGCCGCAGCCGACGGGCCGGGCCCGCGGAAGGTGCCTATCCTCGAAGAAGGTGCTGCTCCGAGCCCTGGAGGAAGGCTGTCATGACCGAGGCGAGCGAAGCGGTCCAGGCCGACCGCACCCTGAAGGCCCGGCACCGCGCGATGTGGGCGCTGGGCGACTACCCGTCCGTGGTCTCCCACGTCATCCCGGAGCTCGGGGCCCGGCTCGTGCAGGAGTGCGGCGTCCGGCAGGGCGACCGGGTGCTCGACGTCGCGGCGGGCTCCGGCAACGCGGCCATACCGGCCGCCTTGGCCGGGGCCGATGTGGTGGCCTCCGACCTCACCCCCGAGCTGCTGGAGATCGGGCGGCACCTGGCCGCCGTACGCGGCGCCCGGCTGGAGTGGCGGGAGGCGGACGCCGAGGCCCTGCCGTTCGCCGACGGGGAGTTCGACATCGTGATGTCCTGCGTCGGCGTCATGTTCGCCCCGCACCACCGGGCCGCCGCCGAGGAGATGCTGCGCGTGTGCCGCTCCGGCGGCACGATCGGGATGGCCAACTGGACTCCGCAGGGCTTCGTGGGCCGGCTGTTCGCCACGATGAAGCCCTTCGCTCCCCCGCCGCCGCCCGGCGCCCAGCCGCCGCCCCTGTGGGGGGACGAGGAACACGTCCACGAGCTGCTGGGCGACGCGGTGACCGACGTCGACGCCCGCCGCGAGACGGTCCGCGTGGACCGCTTCGGGGAGCCCGCGGGCTTCCGGGAGTTCTTCAAGGCCTGCTACGGGCCGACGATCGCCGTCTACCGCGCCGTCGCCGACGATCCGGACCGGGTCGCCGCCCTGGACGCCGCGCTCGACGCCCTCGCCGCCGAGCACACCGTGGACGGGGTCATGGAGTGGGAGTACCTCCTGCTGACCGCCCACCGCCGCGGCTGATCCGCCCGCCCCGCGACCGGCCGCGCAACCGTGCCGCGTAGCCGTGCCCCGCAGCCGTGCCCGTAGTGGTGCCCCTCCGGTCAGTCGACGGCCGGATGCACTTCGGGGTGCGCGTCCCACCACTCCTTGTGGAAGGCGTTGTTGTCCACATTGGCCAGGTAGGCGCGGGCCGCGGCCCGGTAGAGGAGTTCCGCCTGCCCGGCCGACAGCGCCGAGCGGTTCCAGGCCACGCGGATGCGGCCCGTGATGGGGGTGCCGACGAGCGGGCGCATCACCGTACCCTCCCCCGGCGGGGCCGTCGGCTGGCAGAGCGAGACCGCGCGGCCCGCCGCGATCAGGTCGTGCTGCATCTTTCGATCGGTGATCCGGTAGCGCAGTGACGGGCTGAATCCGGCCTTCGCGCAGGCGGCGACGAGGGCCTCCGGACCGCCGTCGTCGTCCTCGACCAGGGTCAGCCACGGCTCGTCGGCGAGGTCGGCCAGGTCGATGCGGTCGAGGCCCGCGAGGGGGTGCTTCGCCGACAGCCGGATGCAGAAGGGCTCCTTCGGGATCAGCGTCCTGGCCAGGGTCCCCTCCGGTAACGGGACCTCGTGGTCGTTGACCTCGCCGTACACGATGGCGTCGTAGCGCCCCGCGCCGAGCATCCGGGCCAGCGCGGTCACCGAGTCCTCCAGGTCCACGGCGATCTCCCGGCCGGACATGGACAGGTCGGTCTGGGCGAGGAGGCCGTCGAGCAGCACGAGCAGGATGCAGCCCAGGCGCAGCGGACCGCCGGCGGACAGGGCGCGCGCGTCCGCTCCCAGTGCGTCCATCTCGCTGAGCACGCGGCGCGCCCTGGCCAGGACGAACTGCCCCAGCGCGGTGGGTTCCACCCCGCCCCGGCCGCGCACGAACAGCTCGCCGCCGGTGACCTGCTCGATGCGCCGCAGCTGCGCCGAGAGTGCGGGCTGGGAAACACCGAGCCGCCGCGCCGCGCCCCCCAGGCTGCCCGCCTCCGCTATCCGGCAGACGGCTTGCAGATGCCTCAACTCCAGCTGCATCCGGGCAGCGTACGCAGCCGCCCGTTCCGGCACCATAACGCGGGCCTTATGCCCGCCGGGATGTCCCATTCTCGTCATGTCCACGCTCATACTCGGCCGCGAACGAACACTCATCCCCGACCCCCCACGATCGGAGTGGACGTTGCAGCCCAGAAGATGGACGGCGGCCGTGGCGGCGATGGCGCTGACCGCAGGTCTCGCCGGCACCCTGGCCGGGACGGCATCGGCGGCGCAGCAGGCGCAGCCCGCACCGTCCCAGAAGGACACACCGGCCGCGCGTGCGGTCGCGGCGGCCGACCAGGCCGTCGACAGTGGTCTCGACTCCCTGGTCAACTCCTCGCAGGAACAGTACGAAAGGCGCCTCGTCACCCCCTGGGTGAAGGACCTCTACTCCGTCTCGTACGAGCGCAGCTACCGCGGCCTGCCGGTCGTCGGCGGCGACGCGGTCGTGCTCGCCGACGGCACCGGCAAGGTGCGCGCCCTCCAGTCGGCCTCCTCCGTACGGATCGACGTGGCGACCCGCGCGTCGGTCTCCGCGAAGGACGCCGAGACCACCGCACGGGCGAGGCTGGCCTCGGTCGACAAGGTCGAGAGCAGCCGGCTCGTCGTCCGGCTCAAGGACGACAAGCCGGTGCTGGCCTGGGAGACCGTGCTCAGCGGCCGTACCAGGACCGCTCCCAGCAGACTGCACGTCTTCACGGACGCGCGGACCGGCGCCTTCGTCGACAGCTACGACGACGTGGTGGCCGGCTCCGGCAACAGCAAGTGGAACGGGCCGGGCCCGATCTCCCTCGACACCACCAGCTCGGGTTCCACGTACACGCTGCGCGACCCGAACCGGACCGGCCTCAGCTGCGCCGACTACGGCAATGGCACGGTCTTCACCAAGTCCTCCGACTCCTGGGGCACCGGCAACCCCACGAGCAAGGAGACCGGCTGCGTCGACCTGATGTTCGCGGCGCAGAAGCAGTGGGACATGCTCTCCCAGTGGCTCGGCCGCAACGGCATCAGCGGCAACGGCCGCAGCTTCCCCGGCAAGGTCGGCCTGAACGACCTCAACGCCTACTGGGACGGCAGCTCGGTCACCATCGGCCACAACAGCGCCAACGAGTGGATCGCCGGCGTGGACGTGGTGGCCCACGAGTACGGCCACGCGATCGACTCCAACACCCCCGGCGGCACCAGCGGCCAGGAGTCCGGTCTCGGCGAGGCCACCGGCGACATCTTCGGCGCGCTGACCGAGGCGTACATCAACCAGCCGGCCCCGTACGACACCCCGGACTACACCGTCGGCGAGGTCATCAACCTGCAGGGCCGCGGCCCGATCCGCAACATGTACAACCCGCCGGCCGTCAACAACGACCCGGCCTGCTACAGCTCCGCGATACCCGGCACCGAGGTGCACAAGGCCGCCGGCCCGCTGAACCACTGGTTCTACCTGCTGGCCGAGGGCAGCAACCCGGGCGGCGGCAAGCCGAGCAGCCCCACCTGCAACCAGTCCACGGTCACCGGGGTGGGCGTCCAGAACGCCGGCAAGATCTTCTACGGCGGCATGCTGCTCAAGACCAGCAGCATGTCCTACAAGAAGTACCGCACGGCGACGCTGAGCTCCGCCAAGTCGCTCGACGCCACCTGCGACCTCTTCAACAAGACCAAGGGCGCCTGGGACGCGATCAGCGTGCCCGCCCAGCCCGCCGACCCGACCTGCACCCCGAGCGGCCAGAACAACGACTTCTCGATGGCGCTGAACCCCTCGTCGGGCACCGTCCAGCAGGGCGGTACGGTCACCACGACCGTCGGCACCACCGTCACCACCGGCACCGCCCAGTCGGTGACGCTGACCGCGAGCGGCCTGCCGGCCGGGGTGAGCGCCTCCTTCAACCCGGCCACCGTGCAGTCCGGCCAGTCCTCCGTACTGACCCTGACCGCCACCGCCAACGCGGCGCCCGGCGCGTCCACCGTCGTCGTCAGGGGACAGGGCGCCGCCCTCTCCCACACCGTCGACTACACGCTCAACGTCGGCGGCACCCAACCCGGCAACGACCCGCCGGACATCAGCGTCGCCAACGTGCAGGCGCACCTGGCCCAGTTCGGCACCATCGCCTCCCAGAACGGCGGCCACCGCCGTGCGGGCAGCGCCGGCTACACCCAGTCGCTGGCCTACGTGAAGGGCAAGCTGCAGGCCGCCGGCTACACCGTCACCGAGCAGAACTGCTCCTCCTGCACCTACCCGTCGAACAACCTGATCGCCGACTGGCCGGGCGGCCCGGCCGACCAGACCGTCATGTTCGGCGCCCACCTCGACGGCGTCTCGGCCGGCCCCGGCATCAACGACAACGGCTCGGGCTCCGCGGCCCTCCTGGAGAACGCGCTCGTCCTCGCCCAGAAGAACCCCACCATGACCAAGCACGTGCGCTTCGCCTGGTGGACGGACGAGGAGCAGGGCCTGAACGGGTCCGAGTTCTACGTCAACCAGCTGAGCAGCGCCCAGCGCGCGGCCATCAAGGGCTACTACAACTTCGACATGGTCGGCTCCACCAACGGCGGCTACTTCATCAACAACGTCAACTCCGCCACCGCGGCCCCGCTCAAGGCGTACTGGACCTCGCTGAACCTGGCACCCGAGGAGAACACCGAGGGCCAGGGCCGCAGCGACGACTACTCCTTCCAGCAGGGCGGCATCCCCACGTCCGGCTACGCGGCCGGGGCCAGCGCCCGCAAGACCTCGGCGCAGGCTGCGAAGTGGGGCGGCACGGCGAACGCCGCCTACGACCCCTGCTACCACAGCTCCTGCGACACCACGAACAACATCAACGCCACCGTGCTGGACCGCAGCGCCGACGGCGTCGCCTACGCCGTGTGGAAGCAGGCCGTCGGCGGTGAGACCCCCGCGCAGGACTTCTCCATCGGTGTCAGCCCGTCCGCGGGCAGCGCGGCCCCCGGCGGTTCCACCACCGCCACCGTGAACACCACCACCGTGAGCGGCGCCGCCCAGACCATCGTCCTCTCCGTCACCGGCGCGCCGGCCGGCGTGAGCGCCACGCTGAGCCCCGCGTCCGTACAGTCCGGCAGCTCCTCCACCCTGTCCGTCCAGGTCGGCGCGAGCACCGTGCCCGGCACCTACACCCTGACGGTCACCGGCTCCGGCACCGTCAGCCACACCACCACCTACACCCTGACCGTCACCGGCGGCGGCAGTTGCACGCCGCGCCAGCTCGTGGTCAACGGCGGCTTCGAGAACGGCGCCAGTCCGTGGAGCGCGACCGCGGGCGTCATCACCAACCAGTCCGGGCAGGCCCCGCACGGCGGCACCTACAAGGCGTGGCTGAACGGGTACGGGTCCACCCACACCGACAGCGCCTCGCAGTCGCTGGCCATCCCGTCGGGCTGCGCCTCGTACCGGCTGTCGTTCTTCCTCCACATCGACACGGACGAGGACGAGAACGTCGTCTACGACCGGTTCACCGTCTCCGCGGGCAGCCAGACGCTGGCGTCCTTCTCCAACCTCGACGCGAACTCCGGTTACGCCGAGAAGTCCTACGACCTCTCCGCGTTCGCCGGCCAGACCGTCACCCTGAAGTTCAACGGCGTGGAGGACCAGTCCCTCCAGACCTCCTTCGTCGTGGACGATGTCGCCCTCCAGGTGAGCTGACGCCCGCCCGGCCCTCCGATGTCCGGCCCGGCCCCCGTACGACGGGGGCCGGGCCGGACGCCTTCCGTACCGTTCCCGTGTGGACGTATCGGTCGATCAGGGGCCCGTGCGCGGCTTCGACCACGGCCTCTCGGCCGAACGGGACGCGGCGTACGCGCTGGTGGGCGCGGCACTGATCCGGTCGCGGCCCCGTACCGCGCCGACCGCGGCCACGCTCCAACCCGCCACCCAGACGGCGCCGACCGTCAGCGCCGCGAGGGCCGTGCCCATGTCGGGGGGCGTGTCGCCGAGGCTCGGGGCCACACCCGCCGCCCGCGCGCCGAAGCCGACGACCCCGGCCCCGACCATCGCGATGCCCACCCAGGAGACGGCGACCGCGGCCCACCGGACGTACCGGGCGGCGAGCGGGCGGACCAGCAGCAGGGCGACGAGGGCCATCAGCAGACCGAGGCCGGCGTTGCCCAGCTGGGCAACCGTGACATCGGCGACCTGGGCGTAGGCCTCCTGCGGTGCGGGGAAGCCCGGCATGCCCAGCTCGCCGTCCCGGGCGAGGTCGATCTTGCTCACGGTGTAGGCGAGCGCACCGGCGCAAGCGATGAGCGCGCCGGTCCGCTGGGTCCTCGGTGATCGGGTCATGACCCCATCCTGTTGCGCGGGCCCGCGCCGCCGCCTCCTCCCCGCGTACGGTGCCGCTCCCCCGCGCGGGGGAGGAGGACCGCAGGCGGGGTCCTCGTCACACGGATCCGCCCCGGGCGAACTCGGCTTCGAGCACCTCGGTGAAGAGGCCGATCGGGTCGCTCCAGTCGCCGTTGAGGCTCTGGGAGACGAGGTGCCCGCCGTCACGGGTGCCGAAGGTGTAGCAGAACGATCCGGTGAAGGCGCCGCCCATGCCCCAGACCCGCTCGCCGCAGGACAGCTCCACCGAGGCCACGGCGAGGCCGTAGGAGGTGTGGGGGATCCACTTGCCCTCGGGGGTGGGGAACACGGTGAACATCTCCTCCTGCTGGGCGGGCGGCAGCAGCCGGCCGCCGAGCAGCGCGCCGAAGAACCGGTTCAGGTCGCCGACGGTGGAGACCATTCCGCCGGCCGTCCAGGCGAAGCTCGCGTTGAGCTCGGTCACGTCGTGGATCTCGGCATCGGGCGCGGGCAGGTGGTTCTTGCTGTAGAGGCGGGTGTGCGGTCCGCTCAGCTCGTGCTGGTCATCGCCCGGCAGGTAGGTTCCGGTCAGTCCGAGCGGGCGGACGATGCGCTGCTCGAGCTCGTCGGCGCAGCTCCGGCCGGTCACCTTCTCGATGACGAGGCCGCTCAGGATGTAGCCGGTGTTGCTGTAGGTCCAGCCCTCGCCCGGCGCGAAGTCGGGGGCGTGGGACATGGCGACCTCCACCAGCTCCTCCGGGCGGAACCGGTCGTAGCGGTGCTCCAGGAAGGCGGGGCCGTAGTGCCTGGACGTCAGCGATTCGTCCTGGGCGTAGTTGAAGAGGCCGCTGGTCATCCCGAGTAACTGGCGGAGCGTGACCCCGCCGCCGTCGTTGCCGTTCCCCCTGACCAGGCCCGGCAGCCACTGCTCGACGGTGTCGTCCAGGCCGAGCCTGCGCTCGGCCGCCAGCTGGAGGAGGAGGGTGGCCGTGAACGTCTTGGTGGCGCTGCCGATGCGGAACTGCTCCTGCGGCAGCCGCGCGCGCCCGGTCGCCGTGTCCGCCACCCCCGCCGCCCCGAACCAGCGGCCCGCGCCGTCCTGGACCTCGGCGACCATGCCGGGAAGGCCGCTCTCGCTCACGGCCCGGTCCAGGACCTCCTGCACTGCCGAACGCGAACTCGTCTCCTGGGGAACGGACTTGGTCATCTCGGTCTCCTCGATGCGGCTCCGGCGTTCTTCCCTGAGTGAAAAACGCTACGCCGCGGGGCCCTTCGGCGCTGGCCCGCTCCCGGCCAACATCGAGAAGACCGGGACAACCGGATTGCCGCTCTTCCCTTCTACGGCGTCAGCAGGTATCCGGGAAGGTTGCCCGGCAGCCGTTCCGTGCGCGGCCGGGGCCGGCGGCCCGTCGTCACTTGGAGGTGCCGCTCCCGCCCCGCTCGGGGGCGATCATGGCGGTCAGGCCGAGGTCCAGCTCCGCGCCGTCGACGAGCAGCGCCTCGATCGAGCGCGTACGCGGGTCGATGTCGGCCTCCATGCCCTCACCCCGGTAGTGGGGGTACCCGGAGGAGCCGGTCTCGCCGGTCGCCTCGACCGTGGCCACGCGCAGGGCCCTGTCGGCGGCGGAGGCCCCGCGCAGGTTCTCGATGTGCTCGGGCACCAGCAGGATCTGGAAGCTCTGCGGCTCATTGGTCATGGCTCGAAGCTACCTGATCAGGTGCCCCGGAGCGGGCGCTCACACGCCCCACCTCGTACGCTCTCCAGGACCCCCGGACGCGAACGAAGAGGCAACACCATGAGCGGCGATTCCCCGAGCAAGATCCTCCTTGTGGCGAAGGAGCGCACCCTCCGGAGCCTGCTGGAGCGGCTCCTCGTCGGCCGGGGGTTCGCCGTGGTCGACGGCGGGAGCGGGGTGGACACCGTTGCCCTGCTGGGCAGCGCCGGCCCGATCGCCCTGGTGATCTGCGAGCGCACCGGTCCGGGTCTGGACGAGGTGGCCATGTTCGAGGAGATCCGCCGGCACCCCGACCACGGGCGCGTGCCGATCCTCGCGCTGCCGCCCGCGGACCCGGAGTGCACGGTCCGCGCGCTGGAGGCCGGGGTGAGCGAGTGCCTCGCGAAGCCGTTCCACCCCACCGAGTTCCTGGCCCGCGTCGAACGCCTCGCCAGTCCGGACACCGCGGGCGCGTGACCTGATCCGGTCGGTCCGGACGGGGCGGCGCGATTGGCCGGACATCGCGCTGTTCCACCCCGCCAAGGGTTCCTACGATTCGGGCACCCGGTCTTCACGGACCGGATGCCCGTCGCGCATGCCCCATCCCCGTCCCCATGCATGTGCGCGTTCCGTTCCGTCCTGCACCGGTCCGTGACGACCCGGCCCCGCTCTGGCCGGACGCATCCCCCCACCCTGCGGCACTTCAGGCGCGCCCCCGCGCGCCGCCCGTACCGAAGCAGTGGATTGGAGAGACATGTCCGGTGGATTCCTCGTGAGCGGCGCGATCGGCGCCCTGCTCACCGCCACCCTGCCCGCGCAGCCCGCCCCCTCGACCATCGTGGACCCGCCGCCCGACCGGATCGTGATCGAGGTCGCGACCGTCAACGGATCCGGGTGTCCGAAGGACACCGCGGAGGTGGCGGTGTCCCAGGACAACACCGCGTTCACCGTGACCTACAGCCAGTACCTCGCTCAGGTCGGCGGTGGCGCACCGCCCACCGCGGCGCGCAAGAACTGCCAGCTCAGCCTGATCGTGCACGTGCCCCACGGCTTCACCTACGCGGTCGCCAGTGCCGACTACCGCGGCTACGCCTCCCTGGCGCCGGGCGCGAAGAGCACCGAGAAGGCCTCGTACTACTTCCAGGGCTCCCCGGACACGGCCGCCCGCACGCACAACTTCAACGGCCCGCTCGAGGACAACTGGCAGGCCACCGACGTGACCGACTGGGCCCAGCTGGTGTGGGCGCCGTGCGGCGTGCAGCGCAACTTCAACATCAACACCGAGCTGCGGGTCAGCAGAGGCACCTCGGCCCCCTCGTCCACCAGCTACATGACCATGGACTCCACGGACGGCAGCATCAACACCGTCTACCACCTGGCCTGGAGGGAGTGCACCCGCAACTGACCCCGCCCGCTCCCCCTCCCGTCCGCCTCCCCGCTCCGCGCTCCCGGGCGCGGCGGGGAGGCGGACCGCCTTCCCCGCGGGCTAGGCGGTGGCCGCCCCGGCGGGGTGGTAGCCGCGGGTGCGGACCAGGTGGGCGATGAGCTCGGTGAAGGCGCGGGAGGCGGCGCTCTCGTAGGCGTTCTCGCGGCGCAGCAGGGCGACCGTGCGGGACGGGAGGGCGGGGTCCAGCGGGACGGGGCGCAGGTACGGGTGGTCGTCGGTGACCGCGGCGGGCAGGACGGTCGCCAGTGAGGTGCGCCGGACGATTTCGGTGAGGGCCTGGACGGAGTTCGCCTCGACCGCGACGGGCGGCCGGACTCCGTGGGCGGCGAGGTAGGCGTCGACGTGCCCGCGGGTGGCGAAGTCCCCGCTGAGCAGGGCCAGCCGGCGTGCCGCCAGGTCGCGTACGGCAAGGGGCTCAGGATCCGCGTCGGCGGCGGCGACCAGGGCGAGGGTCTCCGTGAACAGCGGGGTCGCCGCGATGCCCGGCAGGTGCGGGCCCTCGAAGGCGAGGCCGAGGTCGTGGTCGTCGGCGAGCAGGCCGGCCTCGATGAGGTCCTGGGGCATCTCCCGGAGCTCCAGGGTGATGCCGGGGTGGGCGGCGTGGAGTGCGGCGACGAGCGGGCCCACGAGGTACGCGGTGAAGGTGGGGCTCAGGGCGAGGCGCAGGTGGCCGCGCGAGAGGTCGGCGAGGTCCGTGACGGCCCGCTCGGCGGCCGCGAGGTCCACCGGCATCGTCGTGTGCTCGGCCTCGACGGGGACGCGGCGCTGCTCCTGCAGACGATCCCGGCCCGCGGCCCGGTGACCGGTGGTGTCCCGGCCGATCCGACGATCTACCGCTTCCACGAGATGCTCCACGTGTACGGGACCACCCTGAAGGCCCTGGTCCACGAGCAGTTCGGCGACGGCATCATCAGCGCGATCAACTTCAGGCTGGACGTGAAGAAGGTCGCCGACCCCGAGGGCGGCGAGCGCGCCGTCATCACCCTGGACGGCAAGTACCTCCCGACGAAGCCCTTCTGACGAAGCCCTTCCGACACGCCGAAGAGCCTCCCGCCCGGTCGGGCGAGAGGCTCTTCGAGGTGCGGTTCGGTGCCCACGGTGACGGCCATCGGGCCGGCGCGCGCCGGTTGAACGGTGGATCCGCGGATCCGGGTGGAACAAGCCGGGGCCCCGTGGGCACTCGCGCAGGCGTCGGAGGCCCCGGCTCGCACAAGGGGACTGCGTCAGCTACCCGACGAGATGTTGCCCGACAGGACCGGGATGTTGTCCAGGATGTGCGAGAGCGTCTCGTCGCCCTTGGCCTGGGTGGAGTTCTCGGTGCACTGCTGGTTCTGCGGGTTCGACGCGATCGGGATGTCCTGGACACCGATGTTGACGAAGGCAAGGATCGACTGGGCGTTGAGCTTCGCCGGCAGGCCGATGCAGGGCTTGTTCAGGGTGCCCTGGACCACGCCGAGCTGCGGGCTCAGGTCACCGTGGGTCTTCTGGTTGCCGTAGATCTGCTGGGAACCGTTGCCGTTGACGGTGGTGACGCCCTGGTCGTTGCCGATGGCCATGGCCGGGGCGGCCATGGCGGCGCCTGCGCCGACGATGGACGCGGTGGCGGCGGCGGTGGCCACAATCTTCTTCAGCATCAGGGGTCCTTATGTCGCACGAGTGCATGGTGGGTGAGCGCCTTGATCAACGCACGGGGCGGCGACAGGTTCCGCCGCTTCACCCGATCGGCCGCTCCGGCACATCGGGGCCGCGTACGGCCAGACTCAGCTCGACGGCGTAGCGCTCCTCCACCCGGCCGTCCGGGAAACGGCGCATGAGGAGGGCGCGTTCGTCGGCGAGGAAGGCGTCCGTGCCGGGCTTGCCGACGAGGAAGAGGGAGTGCGTGGACAGCTTGGCCAGGTGGGTCTCGACGGGGACGCGGCGCGACCACGTCAGGTGGCGGACGGCGAAGCTCAGCCCCTCCTGCGAGCGGGCGCGCTCGTTGATGTACCAGCCCGGGCCGAACCGCTCTTCGATGCGCGCCTGCTGATCCGCGATCCATCCGACGGTGACGTCCGGGTCGTTCTGCCAGACCGCCAGCGCCCCGCCGGGGCGCAGCACGCGCAGCGCCTCCGGGACGGAACGGGCCGGGTCGGTCCAGTGCCAGGACTGTGCGTACGTCAGCAGGTCCAGGCAGCCGGAGGCCAGCGGCAACCGGTTGCCGTCGCCGCGGACGAGCGGCGTACGGGGGTTGCGGCGCCGGAACTCGGCGGCCATGCCCTCGCCCGGCTCCACCCCGATCACGCGGGCCCCGCGCGCCTCCAGCAGGGCGGTGGCGATCCCCGTACCCGCCCCGACGTCGGCGGCCCGGGCGCCGGCCAGCGGAAAGCCGGCCAGTTCCGCCAGCGTGTCGAAGAGCTCGGGCGGATACGAGGGGCGATGGTCTGCGTAGCGCGCGGCCGCGGCGCTGAATGAACGAGCACGGGATTCGGTCGTCATGCCGTCCATGATGCCGGTGGCCCCGGGTGCTGTGGAGCGGGGCACGAGAGGCGGGTCGGCGCGTGGTGGCGGCACGGTATGTCACGGAGCTGGTCGGGGCGTTGGAGCGGTACGCGGGGCGGCCCGCGCTCGGGACCGGCCCGGTCGTCCTGGAATTCCAGGAGGTGCTGGACGCCGCCGGCCGGCTGGCCGTGGTGCTCTCCGAGGAGGGGATCGGGCGCGGCTCGGGGCTGGCCTGTGTGGCGGGCACGAACCGGCCGGAGGTGCTGCTCGTACGGATCGCCGCGCACCTGCTGGGCGCGCGGCTGACCCAGGTGCTCGCCGGACCGGCCCTGTACGGGCTGGACTTCATCCTGCGGGACTGCCGGCCGGACCTGGTGGTGCACGATGTCGCGGTGCCCGGGACCGGGGCTCCGCGGCTCGCCCTGGACGAGGTGCTCCGGCGGGCCGCCCACCGCGAGGCCGCAGAGGTGTCCGTAGGGGCGCGGGAGGACGACGTGGCGCGGGTGACGTACACCGGCGGGACCACGGGGCGGCCCAAGGGGGTGGCCTCCACCTTCGGCGCGATGGCCGCGCGGAACGCCGTACACGCCGAGGGCTGGGCGGAGTCGGTGTATCTGTCGGTCACGTCGCTCGCGCAGCGGTCGGGCGGACGGTGCCTGGAGCAGCTGCGGGCCGGGGGGCGGGTGGAGATCCTCGACCCCTTCGGCACCCGGGAGTTCGCGGCCGCCTGTCTGCGGCTGGGGCCGGTGTCCACGTACCTGACGACCTCGATGGTGTACCGGCTGCTGGCCGACCCGGTGACGGCCCACGGGATGCCCGGGCTGGAGAGCGTCTCGTACGGCGATTCGCCCGTCCACCCCGAACGGCTGCGGGAGGCGGTGACCCGCTGGGGCGGCCGGTGGCAGCAGGGGTACGGCATGAACGAGGCGGCGGTGATCTGCCGCCTCTCCCCCGCCGACCACGAGGCGGCGGTGGCCGGGCGGCCCGAGCTGCTCGCGTCGGTCGGACGGCCGGTCGCGGGGGTGGAGGTCGAGGTACGGGACGAGCGGGGCGCGGCGTCGGCGGCCGGAGACACCGGCGAGGTGTGGATGCGGTCGGCGGCGATGATGGCCGGGTACTGGGGCCGGCCCGGGCTGACGGCCGGGGTGCTGCGGGAGGGATGGCTGCGGACGGGGGACCTGGGACACCTCGGCGAGGACGGCTACCTGTACCTCGACGACCGGGTCAAGGACGTGGTGATGGTCGACGGGGACAACGTGTACTGCGTGCCGGTCGAGGCGGCGCTCGCCCGGCATCCCGCCGTGGCGCAGGCCGTGGTGGTGGGCCGGCACAGCGAGCTCACCGGCGAGGAGGTGTGCGCCTTCCTGGTGCCGGCGGCCGGGTGTTCCACCGGGGCGGAGGCGGCCGCCGAAGCCTGTGACCTGGTGGAGAAGGAGCTGTCCCCGGCACACCGGCCCACCGCGGTGTTCTGGGAACGGACGATCCCGCTGACCGCGCGGGGCAAGCCGGACAAGCGCCGACTGCGGGAGCGCGCCGCCGCGGCCGCGATCGCCGAGGAGGACGACGGCGGCGACGGTCGTGGAGAGGTGTAGCGGACGGGCGTAGCCGGCGGGCAGGGGCCTCTCAGTGCCGGGTGGCGGCGTAGGTCCAGAAGTCCCGCATCACCTGGGGCGGGGTGGGTCCGGTCAGTTCCCGCTGGGTCAGGAGGACGGTGACCGTCCCGGTGGCGGGGACCACGTGGGCGGCGGTGCCGGTGCCGCCGATCCAGCCGTACCGGCCCGGGACGTTCCACGGGTCGAGGCGGGCCACGTCGACCGAACCGCCGAATCCCCAGCCCTGGCCCTCCAGGAACAGGGCGGCCTCCTCGCGCTGTCGCGCGGTGAGGTGATCGGTGGTCATCTGCCGTACGGACTCCGTCGAGAGCAGCCGCCCGCCCTCGTACGCGCCCTCCGCGAGCAGCATCCGGCCGAAGGCGTGCACGTCGTCGACGGTGGAGACCAGCCCGCCGCCGCCGGACGGGAACGGGGGGAGGCTGCTCCACTGGCCGTCGGGCGCGTCGACCAGCTCCAGGGCTCCGCCGTCGGGGTCGGCGCGGTAGGAGCTGGTCAACCGGTGGCGCTGCGCCGGCGGCACGGCGAAGGCGGTGTCGCGCATCCCCAGCGGTGCGAAGACGCGCTCGGCCAGGAACTCCTCGAAGGGCTGTCCGCTCGCGCGGGCGACGAGCACCCCGAGGATGTCGGAGCAGGTGTTGTAGAGCCACGCCTCTCCCGGCTGGTGCAGGAGCGGGATGCGCGCCAGGATCGCCGTCCACTCGTCCGGCGCCGCGACCTGCCCGGGGTGCGGCGGCCCCTGCTTGAGCTCGCTGAACAGCGGGGCCACGGCGGGCAGCGAGAAGTCGGCGGGGAAGCCGTAACCGGCGCGGAAGGTGAGGAGGTCGGCGACGGTGAGGGGGCGGTCGGCGGGAACCACGTCGTCGACGGGTGAGGACGGGGTACGGACGACCATCGGCGCCGCGAGCTCCGGCAGCCAGCGTGCCACGGGGGCGTCGAGGCCGAGCGGACCCTCCTCGATCAGCATCATGGTCGCCGCTGCGGTCACCAGTTTGGTGACCGAGGCGATCCGAAAGAGGGAGTCGCGGGCCATGGGGGCGGTGCCGGAGGTGTCGAGGGAGCCGGCGGCCGCGAACTCGACGTCCTCTCCGCGGGCCACCAGGCCCACGGCGCCGGGCAGCGATCCGTCACCGACATGGGTCTCCAGGAGGCTGCGCAGGTCGCTCACGCTCATGGTCCACCTTCTCGTACGTGCGGATGCTCGTAGGGAGGACTGCCGCCGGGCCGCGCACTCATCGGTGCGGCACGCACCGGTCCGGCACGCACCGGTCCGGCACGCATCGGTCCGGCACGCATCGGTCGGACGCGACCGCGGTCACTAGCGAACCACCATCGCTAGGCGGCCGGAACCACCGAGGCCCTTATGGCCGCGGCCCACTCCTGCAGCAGGGTGGCGTGCCGGATCCGCTCCGCGTCGCAGAGGCGGCCCTCGGCGCGGGCGAAGAGGCAGCGGATGTCGGCGTTGATCGCGGCGAGGGAACGTTCGGCCGCGGAGTGGTCGTCAGGGGTCGGGCTCACGTGATCAAGAGTAATCGGGGGGTGGGACAGCCATGGACCATGTCCGCAATGCGGACGCCCCGCTCATTCCGCGATCCGGGCGGCCCGGGACCGGAGGTAGCGGCGCTCCGGGAGGCTGAGGGTGAGTCCTGCGGCCTTCGCGTAGGCAGCGCGCGCCGCGGCCCGGTCGCCCGCCATCTCCAGCAGGTGGGCCCGTACGGCTTCGAGGCGGTGGTGGCCCGCGAGGCGGTTGTCCTCGTCCAGCGCGGCGAGCAGTGCGAGGGCCTCCCGCGGCCCGTGCACCATGGCCACCGCGACGGCGTGGCCCAGGCGTTCCACGGGGCCGGGGACGAGTCGCATCAGCACCTCGTACAGGGCGAGGATCTCCGCCCAGTCGGTGTCCGCGTCGCTCGCCGCCTCGTCGTGGACGGCCGCGATCGCGGCGCGCAGCTGGTACGGCCCGAGCGGGGTGCGGGTGAGGGCGTCGCTGACCAGGGCGACCCCCTCGGTGACGGCGGCGCGGTCCCACCGGGAGCGGTCCTGCTCGGCGAGGGGGATCAGGCTGCCGTCGGGGTCGGTACGGGCGGCTCGGCGGGCGTCGGTGAGCAGCATGAGGGCGAGCAGTCCGGCCACCTCGCCGTCGTCCGGCAGCTGCGCGTGGACGGCGCGCGTGAGGCGGATGGCCTCGGCGGCGAGGTCGGCGCGCTGCAGATCGCGGCCCGAGGTGGCGGTGTAGCCCTCGTTGAAGATCAGGTAGAGCACGTGGAGCACGTCGGCGAGCCGCTCGGCGTGGTCCGGGTCGAGGTCCCGCCCCCGGTCCCGTCCGTCGTGCGGGATGCCGAACGGCGCCTCCGAGGCCTTGATGCGCCGCTTCGCCCGGCTGATCCGCTGCCCCATCGTGGTCTCGGGCACCAGGAAGGCGCGGGCGATCTCGGCGGTGGTGAGGCCGCCGACGGCACGCAGGGTGAGGGCGATCCGTGCTTCGGGGGACAGCTCCGCGTGGCAGCAGAGGAAGAGCAGTGCGAGGGTGTCGTCCTCGCCCGGGGCGCGGCTCTCCCCCGGTGGAGGCTCGACGAACGCGTCACGCGGGGTCAGCGCGGCGGCGGTCTCCTCGCGGCGCCTGCGCGCGTCCTCGCTGCGCAGCTGGTCCGTGAGGCGGCGGGAAGCCACGCGGATCAGCCAGCCGCGCGGGTTGTCCGGGCGGCCTTCCTCCGGCCACTGCCGGGCGGCGGCGAGCAGGGCCTCCTGTACGGCGTCCTCGGCGGTGTCGAAGTTGCCGTAGCGGCGGACGAGCGCGCCGAGGACCTGCGGCGCCAGCCGGCGCAGCAGGTCCTCGTTCACGGGGGTGGATTCCGTCTTCACATCTCGGTTCCCGAGGCGGCGTCGACGGGTTGGACCACGACCGGGTAGTTCGGCGCGCCCTCGGGGGCCGGGCAGGCGTACGCGCGGGCCGCGATCTCGGCGGCCCGGGCGAAATCGGGGACGTCGACGATCCAGTAGCCGGCGAGCACCTCCTTGGCCTCTCCGTAAGGTCCGTCGGAGATCACGGGGGCACCGTCGGCGCCGACGGTCACCAGGCGGGCCTGGCGGGGTTCGGTAAGGCCCTGTCCGTCGACCCACTCGCCCGACTCGACGAGCTCGGCGTTCAGGGCGCCCATGTGTTCGTACATCGCCTTCAGCTCCGTCTCGGACCATGCCGGGCCGCCGCTGTTCGCCTTGCCGTACATGGCGTCGTAGTCGGCCTGCTTCCCGAGGACCATCAGCATGTACTTCATGGGGTGCCACTCCTTCTGTTCTACTCACGGGCTCCGGGATCGGGAGCCTCTCGCACGGGACGTCGGAGCCGTCCTTCCCATTTCGACACGTCGGCCGGTGCCGCGCGATACGGCTGTGTCCTGCCGCGGGACACGGCCGGGGGCTGCCCTTCAACGCCCTCACGCTCGGCTCCGGCACCCAGCGCACCGACGCGCACCGCTTCTGCTGCCGCGAGCGGCTGGCCGTGACCGAACCGTCGCCGCCCCGAGGCCCGATCGGGCTCGTCGGCCGGTCACGTGGTTGCTAGGTTCCTGCGGAAGCCGACCGACCCTGGGGGGAACCGATCTCATGCCCGCAACCCGAGGCCCCCGCAGGGGCCTGTACGCCGCGGCCGTGGCCGCCGTCCTGCTGGCGGGTTCCACGGGGTGCGGGGACAAGGGCGCCGAGGACCCGGCGGCGGCCCCGGTCCCGGCCTCCGCCCAGGTGTCGTCGTCCGCTTCCGCGTCGGAGCCGGCCGCCGCCGCATCCTCCTCGGCCCCTGCCTCCGCGCCCGTTTCGGCCTCTCCTTCCGGTTCCTCCGCGCCCGTTTCGGCCTCTCCTTCCGGTTCCTCCGCGCCACCGGCCGCACCCACGACCCGGGCGGCGACACCACCCCCGGCGCCGACCCGGCTGACCGTCGCGGTCGACACCCGGGGCGGCCGGCTCGCCCTCGTACGCGGGGGCGTCGCGCAGGAGTTCACCGTGACCCTGCGGAACGGGAACTCCGCCGAGTACCGGCATCTGCTGGTCGCCTTCCAGATGGAGTCCCTGGTCGGCGAACCCGGCGACCGGCCGGGCAGCGGGCCGGGTTTCCTGCTGGAACGTTTCGACCAGGCCTCGGGCACGTGGCGCCCGGCCGAGTTCCGCATCGCCAACGACGTCAAGCCGCTGTCCCTGTTCACGGGCGGCGGCCCGCTCGCCCTCGAGGCCGTGCGCGTAGAGCGCTACCGGCTGCGCGCGACCGCCGGCGGCCCGACGGGCAGCAGCCCGGTGGTGGTGTCCTTCATCGACACGGACGCCGACCGGGAGGCCGCCGCCCATGCCGTCCTCGGGCACGCCACCCGTTAGGCCGTCTCCTTCGGATCGCCCGAGCACGCCTCCCCTGCTGCGAGCGCGGCGGTCCGCCAGGCGGCCGTGACGGCCCGTCGGGCCCGGTCCGTCGCCTCCGGCACCCGGTCGGGGAGGTGCAGCGGCGAGCCGATGTGAACGTGCAGGCAGGGCCTGCGCAGCGGGGCGGTGACCACTCCGGCGAGCTGCTTGGCGCTGCTGCCGGAGCACAGGCGGCGGGCGCCCGCCTGGCCGACGGGAACGACGGGAGCTCCCGTCGCGGCGGCGAGCCGGGCCAGGCCGCTGCGGAAGGGGCCGGGTGCCGCCTCCCCCGCGTCGTGGCGCGACGGCAGGCCGCCTTCGCCGTAGAGCAGCACGCTGCGGCCCGAGGCGAGGGCGACGGCGGCGGCGTCCAGGGAGTCGGCGGCGCGGGCGGTGCCGCGGTGGACGGCGATGTGCCCCTCGCGCCGGAGCGCGGAGCCGAGCAGGGGTACGCGCCACAGGCCGCCGGTGGCCAGGATCACCGGCTCGATCCCGTACCGGCGCAGCGCGGCGACCACGACGGCCGGATCGGCGAGGGAGGTGTGGTTGGCGACGAGGATGCTGGGGGCGGCGGGCCGCGCGCCCGGGTCGGCGGTGACGGTCAGCCTTCCGAAGGCGGGGACGAGGGCGGCGGCGATTCGGCTGAGCATGGACGGCCCCGTTCGAGTGCGGCGGTGGTGGTGCGGTCCATGGTCGACGGGCGGGGAGGCACGGTCATGAGTAGGCGTACTCAATCGAATGTGACCGAACTGTCACAGGATCAAGCACACGGAACGAGCGGGGCCGCGACGGACATCTACCGGTGCGGCGGGGCTCCTCGGGGCCCCGCCGCACAGTGTCGGAACGGTGTGAGCAGCAAGGCGGGGCTGGGATGAAGGCGGTAACGGTGGCGGGCGGTTCCTCGGACGACCCGGAGATCGAACAGGGGACCACCGTCCCGGAGACGGAGCCCCATGTCGCCCCCGACAGCAGGGGCCACGACCAGGCACAGGCCAACACCCCCCGGCCCAGGGCAGACGGCCCCGAGGGAAAACCGGAGCGGGGCAAGGCAGGGGCTGCGGCGGAAGCCGGGGCTGGGGCCGAAGTCGGGGGCACGCCCCGGGGCGACGCCGAAGCCGAGGTCGGGGCGGTGGGCGAACCCGCCCAGGAAGGCGCGGCTGCACCTGAGGCCGACGCCGAGGTGGAGGGTGAAGACGACCCCGTAGCCGACGTCACGGCCGAGGCCGACGGCGAGGCGAAGGTCGACGCCGCGGGCGAAACCGAAACCGGGCCCGCAACCCAGGCGGCACCCGAGGCCGCGGCCAAGGTCAACACTGAAGCTGTGGTTGAGCCTCAGGCCGACGCCGAGGCCGAATCGGCGGCCGAGGATGCCGACGAAGCCGCCGGGCCCGCAACCCAGGCGGCCCCCGAGGCCGACGCCGAAGCCGGGGCGGAGCCTGCCGCTGAGGTCGCACCGGAGGGCAAGCCTGCGGCCGGGCCCGGGGCCCAGGCGGAACCCGAAGCCGACGCGGTGGTCGAACCCGTGACCAGGGCCGAGGCCGAACCCGTGGCCGTGGCCGAGGCCGAACCCGTGGCCGTGGCCGTGGCCGGGGCCGACGCCGAAGGCGGGGCGGAGCGTCAGGCCGAGGCCGAGGCGGCGGGCGAAGCCGCGGCTGAGCCCGGAACCACGGCGGCACCCGAGGCCAAAGCCGACTCCGAAGCCGTGCCGGAGCCGCAGGCCGAACCCGAGGCCGAGGCAGTCGGCGAAGCCGCAACCGGGCCCACCACCAAGGCGGCACCCGCAGCCCACGCCGAGGCCGACACCGAAGGCGGGGCGGAGGCCGAGGCCGAACCGGAGGGTGAAGCTGGCCGCGGAGCCGTGGCTGGGACCGGCGCCCCGGCTGCTGCCGCCGAGGCCGACGTTGCGGCCGGGCCCGGGGCCAAGGCCGAAGGCGGGGCTGGGGCGGAGGCGACGCAGGTCATCGTCGCGCCCAGGCCGCGGCGGGTCCCGTCGGGCGGGGAGGGGGGCGCCTCTCCGAGGGTGCCCGCTTGGGCGCGGGCGAAGGCGGACGCGGAGCGGACGAGCGAGTTCGTGGCGCTCAAGGACCTCGACGTCCCCCCGCCCGCCGCGCCGGAGGCGAAGCCGGCGCCGCGGGTCCAGCCCCGGCCGCCGGGGGCAACCGCGCAGCCGCTGCCCGCGCTCGATCTGCTCGCCGAGCTCACCAACACCCCTCCCCCGCCGGAGACCCCCCGCCGGACCGCCCTGCGCCGCGTCAAGGTGTGGACGCCCATCCTGCTGGTCCTCGCCGGCGCCTACGTCGGCGCCCAGATGCTGCGCCCCCTGCCCGCCCCGCAGATGGTCGCCGCCGAAACCGACCGCACCGTCGACGGGCAGTTCTCCATACCCTGGCCCGCCAAGGGCCAGGGGGCCGTTCGCGTCTCCGGCTCCGGCGACCTCGGCACCTTCGGCGAGCAGAAGCCCGTCCCGACGGCCAGCGTCGCCAAGGTGATGACGGCCTACGTGATCCTCAAGGGCCACCCGCTGCGCAAGACCGACCCCGGTCCCGACATCACGGTCGACCAGAAGACCGTGGCGGACGGCACCTCCGAGCACGAGTCCCGGATCTCGGGACTCACCGTCGGCCAGAAGTTCAGCCAGCAGGACATGCTCAAGATGCTGATGATCCCCTCGGGCAACAACGTGGCCCGGCTGCTGGCCCGTTGGGACACCGGCAGCAGCTCGGAAACCGCGTTCGTCGAGAAGATGAACGCCGCCGCCCGGGAGCTCGGGATGAACAGCACCACGTACACGGACCCCAGCGGTCTGGACGCGGGCACCGTCAGCACCGCCACGGACCAGCTCAAGCTCGCCGAGGCCGTCATGAAGGACGAGACGTTCCGCGCGATCGTCGCCCTGCCCAGCGCCACCATCAAGGGGCTGCCCCAGCCGCTCACCAACAACAACGTCCTGCTCACGGAGCAGAGCCTGAGCGTCCGGGGCATCAAGACCGGCTCCAGCACGCCCGCCGGCGGGGCCCTGATGTGGGCGGCGTACAAGTCGGTCGGCGACAAGGACCAGCTGATCCTCGGCACGTTGATGGACCAGCGCGTGGACGGCCCGGACCCCGACGCCACGAACAGCCTGGCTCTGGTGCAGGCGAACAGCAAGAAGATCATCGAGGCGGTACGGGGGGCCCTGGCGTCGGCCCCGGTCATCCGCAAGGGCCAGCCGGTGGGGTACCTGGACGACGGTCTCGGCGGCCGCATGCCGCTCGTGGCCACCAAGGACCTGAACGTGGTCGGCGTACCGGGCCAGCAGCTGAAGCTGTCGCTCGTCGCCGGGGCCTCGCCGCTGCCGCACACCGCGAAGGCCGGCGCCGAGGTCGCCGTACTGACCGTCGGTGAGGGCGAAGGGGCCAAGAGCGTTCCGGTGGCGGTTCAGAAGGACCTGGCCGAGCCGTCGTTCGGCACCCGCATGAGCCGCCTCGGCTAGAACGGCCGCCCGGGGCGGAGGCGGTCGCGGCCCCATGGCCGCGACCGCCTCCGCCGTTCAGGACCCTTCAGGCCTGCTGAAGCAGGTCAGGCAGGTCAGGCAGGTCAGACAGGTCAGGCACCGTGCGGCACCCGGGACGGACGGCCCGAGCCGCGCGTCAGGGAGTACCCGAAGATGCCCGCGGCAGCTCCGAGCAACCCGCCCATCGCGGTCCAGATCCAGCGGTCCGACCACCAGCCGCCGGACCAGCCGTCCTCCGGCTCGCGCAGGGACGCGGTCACGGTGCCCGCGACCAGGGGCGTGGAGAGGGCGCCGTCCACCGCGTGGGCGCCGCCGGTCTCCTTCACGTCGGCCTCGACGGCCGTGCGCACCGGCAGGCCCAGGTCCTCCTCCGGCAGGCCCACGACCGTCAGGCGGACGTAGTAGCTGCCCGGCAACGGGTCGTTGGCCCACGGCTCGGCGCCGGACCGGACGGTACGCAGGGTGCAGGACAGTTCGACGGTGGCGGCTTCCTTCGCCGCGGTCGCGCTCTGCGTGCCGTACATGCACGCCTGCCGGCGGCGCAGTCCGTCGTACACGTCGAGCTGCCAGGTCGAGGCTCCGTGCCGGGTCGCCGCTTCGGGCAGCGTGACGGCGGCCTTCACGGTGACGCGCTGCTGCGCGTCGAGCGGCAGCACCCAGTAGAGGTAGTCGCCGGTGGACGCGCCGGCCGTGGCCTTCTGGCCCGGCCGGAACGCCGCGGCGGTACGGAAGCTGGTGCCCGCCTCGGTCGGGGCGGAGTCGGCCGTGCCCTTGGCCGGGGTGGCGGTGGGGCTCGCCGAGGGCGTGTCCGCGACCGCCGTGCCCACGGCCGTACCCGCCACCGCGAGGGCGGCGGCTCCGGCGAGCAGGGCGGCGGTCAGTGTGCGTACGGTACGCATCAGTTGGTCCTCCAGACGGAGATGCGCCAGCGCGAGATCCAGCCCCACACCAGACCGGCCAGCAGTCCGGCGAGCGTCAGCACGGCCAGCAGCCACCAGCCGCGGCCGAGGCCGAACGCGGCCACGTCGGAGGCCCCGTCGGGTCCGTCCACCAGGTCGATGGTCAGCTCGACGGGCATGCCCGGGGTGGTCTTGACGGATGCGGGAGCGGAGAAGGAGTTGCTGACCTGGATGCAGACGGTCTCCGCCGCGGGCTTCGCGTCCCCGTCCCCGTCGTCGATCTCGGCCTTCGGGTACCGCAGGCCGGTCGAGAGGACGTCGGTGCGGCCGTCGCCCGCCTCCGAGCCGCGCACGATCTCGCGCCCGTGGACGGTCGTGGCGCGCAGCAGGACTCCGTAGTCCTTGTTGACGGCCCGGTCGGCGCCGATGCTCACCGAGGCGCGCAGTTCCTGGCCCGGGAGGACGTCCACCCGGTACCAGCGGTGCTCGCCGAAGGTCTCGCGGTCGCTGTAGAGGCCGGCCTTCAGCTGCGGGGCGCCCTGGCACTGCTTGGCGCCCTCGGTCGCGACCGGGTTGACGACCGGGTCCGCGGCCCGGTCGACCAGTTGGCGCACTCTGCTGGAGAGTTCCGCCTTGTGCTGCACCGAGGTGTAGGTACCGCCGGTGGCCTCGGCGATGCAGGTCAGCTGGGCCCGCGTCTTGGCGTCGGGCACCAGGCCGAGGGTGTCGATGACCAGGTGGATGCCCTTCGCGGCGATGTCGCGCGCCACTTCACAGGGGTCGAGCGGGGCGCAGGTGTCCTCGCCGTCGGTGATGAGCACGATCCGCTTGGTGGCGTTGCCGCCCTCGAGGTCCTGGGCCGCGCCCTGGAGGGCCGGTCCGATCGGCGTCCAGCCGGTGGGGGCGAGGGTCGCCACGGCGGTCTTCGCCTCGGTCCGGTCGAGCGGCCCGACCGGGTAGAGCTGCTTGGTGTCCTTGCAGCCGAGCGCCCTGTCCTCGCCGGGGTAGGTCGCGCCCAGGGTCCGTATGCCGAGTTGCACCTCGGCGGGTACGGCGTCGATGACCTCGTTGAAGGCCTGCTTCGCCGCGGCCATCCGGGACTGGCCGTCGATGTCGGTCGCCCGCATGGAGCCGCTGACGTCGAGGACGAGGTCGACCTTGGGGGGTTCCTTCGCCGTCGGTCCGTCTGCGGCGGTGGCGCTCGCCGGGAAGAGCCCGACGGCCAGGGCGGCGAGCAGGCCGCACGCCCCGGCCGCCAGCCGTTTTCTAGTGATCATCGCCGGATCGTATTGAGGATCGTCCGGCAATCCAAAACCGGGTCCCTGCCGTGGCTTTCAGGGTGTGCGCGGCCTTCCGCCGGGCGTCCCGGCGGCGGACCGGGCCGACGGACGGGGGCGGACCGGCGGATATCCGGGTGCATGGGGCGCGGTGCCCGATCTACTCTGCCGGGATGAGTACCCGTACCTTCCGCATCACCATCCGCGGCTCGTTCGACGGTCTGACCGACGACCAGCGGGCCGAGCTGCTCGCGGCCGCGCCCGAGCACGACATGCTGCGCGCCGAGTTCACCGCCGAGGGGCACCTCACGTACGACCTCGCGGCCCGTCCCTTCTTCACCTTCCGCTTCCTCGAATCGGGCGAGACCGAGGAGGACATCCTCGATGCGACGGCCCGTGCGGAGCTGGCGGCTGAGGGCTGGCTGACCGAGCGCGGGTACGGCTTCAAGCAGTTGAAGTCGCAGGCCCAGGACCTGTCGCAGGCTCCGCTGGGCAAGCGCGGGCGCCGTGAGGCGGCCCGCGCCGACGGCCGGGCCTGACCGCGGCCCGCCGACCGCGCCTCGCCTCGTCTGTCAGGCCTCGCCGTTGGTGGCGAAGACGGCCCCGAGGTGTGCGGCCAGCGACTGCGGGGCGGGCGGGGTGAGGCGGGCGCCCAGGTAGCCGTCCGGGCGGATCACGAAGGCCGTCGGCCGGTCGGCCGCGTAGAGGCGGGCGAACTCGCCGCGGCCGTCGCGGTAGACCGGCAGCGGGGTCGCGCCGGCCTGGCCGTCGGGCTGGGCATCGGGCGGGTCATCGGCGGGGAGCACCACGCAGACCTCCATGCGCCCGCCGGAGGACTCCCCCGCCGTCCGCGCGAGTTCGCCGAGGCCGGGTCCGGTCCCGTACAGCAGCAGGAGGTGCTCGCGCTCCCGCAGGAGGTCGTACAGCCGCAGCGGGTAGGCGGCGATGTGCCCGGTGAGCCCGCCGCAGTCCGGCGCCCGGTCGCCGGGGCGGGGCCCGTGGCCCTCCCCGGGCGGGTCGACGACCGGGCTTCCCCGGTAGCCGACGAGGAGTTGGGCCTCGCGCAGCATCAGGGTCTCCGGGTCGTCCGGGTCGGACTCGATTCCCTGGACGGCGTGGCGCACGGTGCGGCCTACGACTTCCTCGCCGATGGGCCGGCGCTCGGCGTCGTAGCTGGCGAGGAGTCCGGGGCGGGCCGCGTCCCGGACCGCGAGGGCGAGTTTCCAGGCCAGGTTCCAGGCGTCCTGGATCCCCGTGTTCATGCCCTGGGCGCCGGTCGGCGGGTGGATGTGCGCCGCGTCCCCGGCGACGAAGACCCGGCCGTCCCCGTACCGGTCCACGATCCGGTGGCTGATGCGGAACACCGAGGACCAGCGGATGTCGGAGGCGGTGGTCGGCTGCGGTGAGAGCCGGTCCAGGACGGCCTGGATGTCCGCCAGTCCGGGGGCCCGGCTGCTCTGCAGACCGTGGGCGATGCCGTCGGAGGCGGCCTCGGCCTGCCGGGCGGTGGAGAGTTCGGGCGGCACCATCATGGACATCCGGTACCGGCCCGGGCCGGGCAGCGGGATGCACACCAGCAAGTCGTCGACGGCGCCGTCGCCATCCCGGTGCACGGAGCGCACGCCGTAGCCGTGCGGCACGTCCCAGTCGACCCGCACGTCGGCGAGCATGTACTCCTCGGGGAAGGCGCCGCCCTCGTAGCTGAGCCCGAGCCCCTTGCGGACGATGCTGTGCGCGCCGTCGCAGCCCACCAGGAACCGGGTCCGCACTTCTTCCTCGGCGCCGGAAGGGGTGTGCAGCCGGGAGGTCACCCCGTCGGCGTCCTGCCTGAACGACACCAGCTCGGTGCCGCGTTCGACCGTGGTCCCGAAGCGGACCAGGAACTCGTCGATGATGCGCTCGGTCTCGTACTGCGGCAGCGCCGCGAACCCGTAGGGCACTTCGGGCGGCAGGACGAGGTCGAGGCGCGGCTGCTCGATGCCGTTGACGTACATGCACTGTCCGCGCATCGGGACGGCCGCCTCGAGGGCCGCGCGGACCAGCCCCATGCGGTCCCAGAGCTCCAGGGTGCGCGGCTGGATGCCCACGGCCTTCGCGAACGGCAGCCGGGCCGGCAGCCGGTCGACGATCCGGCAGGAGACTCCGCGCCTGCGGAGCTCGGCGGCGGCGGTCAGCCCGACCGGGCCGGCGCCGACGACCAGGACGTCCGTTGCATACGTGCGCGCCACTGGCACCTCCCGGCGTGCGGCCCCCCTCAGGGTCGTTGCCCCTCTATGGTCGCCGCGCGCCGGGTGTCCGGCATCTTTACTCGATCACGAGGTCGACGTCGATGTTGCCGCGGGTGGCCCGGGAGTACGGGCAGACCTCGTGGGCCTGCTTCACGAGCAGGGCGCCCGTCTCGCCGGCCAGGGACTCGGGGAGCTCGACGCGCAGGGTGACGCCCAGGCCGAAGCCGGCGCCGTCCTTGCCGATGGAGACCTCCGCGGTGACGGAGACCTCGCTGGTGTCGGCCTTGGCCTGGCGGCCGACGAGGCCGAGCGCGCTGGCGAAGCAGGCGGCGTAGCCGGCCGCGAAGAGCTGCTCGGGGTTGGTGCCCTGCCCGTTGCCGCCGAGCGCCGGGGGCATGGCGAGGGCGAGGTCGATCTGGCCGTCGGAGCTGACGGTGCGGCCCTCGCGGCCGTTGGCGGTGGCGACAGCGGTGTAGAGCGCGTCCATGAGAGTTCCTCTCGCAGAAATGAACCGTGGCGGCGGCCGGTGGTCGGCCGCGCTCCACCAGTAGAGCACGCAATTCAGTTGTGCGCAATTAAATGCCTCGCAAGCTCACTCCGGGTACACTGCCGTCATGACCGAGCAGCCGACCGCGACCCACCCCGACCAGGACTTCCTGCGCCTGGACGGCCAGATCTGCTTCGCGCTGAACGCCGCGAGCCGCGCGTTCGGCGGCCTCTACCGCGTCGTCCTCAAGGACCTGGGGCTCACCTACCCCCAGTACCTGGTGATGCTGGTGCTCTGGGAGCACGGCGAGCTGCCGGTCAAGGAGATCGGGCAGCACCTCCGGCTGGATTCGGGCACGCTGTCCCCGCTGCTCAAGCGGCTGGAGACGGCCGGGCTGGTCCGCCGCGAACGCAGCACCGAGGACGAGCGCTCCGTCCACGCCCACCTGACCGAGGAGGGCGCCGCGCTGCGCGTCCGCGCCGCGGAGGTGCCGCGGCGGATCGCGGCCGCGACCGGCTTCGAGCTCGCCGAGGTCCTCGACCTCCAGACCCGTCTGAACCGCCTGACCGCCGCGCTCGACGCGGCCGTGCCGCGGGAGGCCGGAGAGGCGTAGGCCCCGCCCGCCCCGGACACTGGTCCGGAAAGCGGGAAGCGGGAGGCCGAAGTCGGGAGGCACTCGATGGAACCGGTGGCGGCGCTGGACCGGATCGCCTTCCTGCTGGAGCGCGCACAGGCCCCCACCTACCGGGTACGGGCCTTCCGCACGGCGTCCGCGGCCCTCACGCGGATGGGCGGGCGGGAGGTGGCCGAGCGGGCCGCGGCGGGCACCCTGGAAGCCGTCAAGGGCATCGGCCCCAAGACGGCCCAGGTCGTACGGGAAGCCCTCGACGGGACGGTGCCGGCTTATCTGCGGACCCTGGAAGACGAGGCCGCCGCCCTCCCCGAGGGGCCCCCGGCCACCCCTGCGGCCACCGCACTGCGGGCGGCCCTGCGCGGGGACTGCCACATGCACTCGGACTGGTCGGACGGCGGCAGCCCGATCGAGGCGATGGGCCGGGCGGCGGCCTCGCTGGGCCACGACTGGGCCGTACTGACCGACCACTCGCCGCGGCTGACCGTCGCACGGGGGCTCTCCCCGGAGCGGCTGCGCGAGCAGCTGGCGGTGGTGGCCGAGCTCAACGACACGTGGGCGCCCTTCCGGCTGCTCACCGGAATCGAGTGCGACATCCTCGACGACGGGGCGCTGGACCAGGAACCGGAGCTGCTGGAACGGCTCGACCTCGTCGTCGGCTCGGTGCACTCGAAACTGCGGATGGACGCTCCCGCGATGACCCGGCGGCTCCTGGCGGCCGTGCGCAATCCACTGATGGACGTACTGGGCCACTGCACGGGGCGGCTGGTCACCGGCCGCACCCGGCCGGAGTCGCAGTTCGACGCCGAGACCGTCTTCGCGGCCTGCGCGGAGTCCGGTACCGCCGTGGAGATCAACAGCCGGCCCGAGCGCCTGGACCCGCCGCGGCGGCTGCTGCGCCTGGCCGTGGCGGCCGGCACCTTCTTCGCGATCGACACGGACGCCCACGCACCGGGCCAGCTGGACTGGCAGGTGCTCGGCTGCGAACGAGCCGTTGAATGCGGTGTCCCGGTCGAGCGGATCATCAACACCTGGACCGCGGACCAGCTCCTGACCTGGACCGACACCCGACGCGCCGGGTGAGGTCCGCACGGCGGATTCCGCCAGGGCCGGGCGGGTGGCGTGCGGGGCGACGCCTTTGCCGAAGGCCCGGGGCGACGGTGCATGGGATGTATATCTGATCATCATTTGCTCTGATGTGTCGGGTTCTGTTCGCGGTAGGGGCGCGCCCGGTGCTGTCGGTGTCGCCGTTCCCGTGGAAGGAACCTTCGGTATGGGGCCTGTCGTTGTGCGTCGTGAACGTGTACGAGGGGGTGGGCGGCGGGCGTACCGGTACGCGGGGCGGTCGCTGTCGTCCCTCGCGGTGGCGGCTCTGGCGGTGGTCGCCCTACCGGCCGGCGAGGCGGTGGCGGTGCCGCCGGGCACGTACGCGTTCGTCGTCAACAACGGCGGGACCGGTTCGCTGTCGGTGATCGACACCGCCACCAACACCGTCACCGCCACCATCGGCGTCACGGCCGGCCCGCGCGACGTGGCGGTCTCCCCGGACGGCACCCACGCCTACCTCGCCCACGACAATTTCGGCTCCGACGGAGTCTCGGTGATCGACACCGCGACCCACGCCGTCACCGCCACGATCGACACCGGACAGATCTCCCCGGTGGGAGTGGCCGTCTCCCCGGACGGCGCTCAGGTCTACACCGCCAACCAGCTCGCGTCGTCCGTATCGGTGATCGACACCGCGACCAACACCGTCACGGACACCATCGGCGTCGGCGCCGGCCCGCGCGCGGTCGCGTTCTCCCCGGACGGCACCCACGCGTACACCGTCAACGCGGGCATCAACGCCTCCACCGTGTCGGTGATCGACACCGCGGCCAAGACGGTCACCGCCACGATCGACGTCGGCGCGGGCCCGTTGGGGCTGGCGGTCTCACCGGACGGCAGCCGCGTCTACACCGCCAACGCCGACGGCGATTCGGTGTCGGTGATCAACGCCGTGAGCAACACCGTCACCGGCACGATCGACGTCGGCGAGGAACCGTACGGGGTGGCGGTCTCTCCGGACGGCACGCGTGCCTACACCGCCAACGGCAGCCTCGCCTCCTCCTCGGTGTCGGTGATCGACACCGTGTCCGGCACCGTCACCGACACGATCCCCGTCGGCCAGAGCCCTCGCGACGTGGCGCTCTCCCCGGACGGGGCCCACGCCTACACCACCAACGGCAACGTGAATTCCGTATCGGTGATCGACACCGTGACCAAGACCGTCACCGCCACGGTCGGCGTCGGCAGCCTCCCGCTCGCGGCGACGGTGGCCAGGGTGAAGCCGGCGTCGGGGACGACACTGGTCTCCTCGGTCAATCCGTCGGTCGCCGGTCAGAACGTGACGTTCACGGCCACCGTGACCGGCGGATCCGGCACCCCGACGGGAACCGTCACCTTCAAGGACGGCGCGACCGTCCTGGGCGCCTCCGCCCTGGACGGTTCCGGCCAAGCCGCGTTCACCACCTCCACCCTGAGCGTGGGCACGCACCCCGTCACCGCCCTCTACGGCGGCAGCACCACCTACCTCCCCAGCGCCTCCCCCGTGGTCAACCAGGCCGTCCAGGCCCTGACGTGCTCCAACGCCACGCCCACGATCAGCGGCACCCAGGGCAACGACGGCCTGACCGGCACGCCGGGCGACGACGTGATCTTCGCCCTCGGCGGGAACGACCTCGTCGACGGCCGCGGCGGGAACGACCTGATCTGCGGGGGCGCCGGCAACGACAGCCTGACGGGCGGCGAAGGCGACGACACGCTCGACGGCGCCGCCGGGAACGACAACCTGAACGGCGGCGAAGGGAACGACACACTCGATGCCGGCCCCGGCAACGACAACGTGGTCGGCGGCGACGGCAACGACGAGCTGACCGGCGGCGAAGGGAACGACGCGCTCCGCGGCGGCGCGGGTGACGACACCCTGACCGGCGGCCCGGGCAACGACGCGCTCGACGGCGGCGCGGGCACCAACCTCCTGGACGGCGGCCCCGGCAACGACGCCTGCGCCCACCCCGGAAACGGACCCGGCTGCCCGTAACCACCGGCAGGCCGACCCCGGCGAGAACGCGCTCGCCGGGGTCGCCACCGACACGGCCGGCCCCCGCCGCCGCCCCCGCCTCGGCCGGTGTCCTCACACGAGCAGCGCCTCGACGCTCTCGGGCGCGAAGAAGTCCGCGGGCGAGGTGACTCCCGCGGCGACCCGTGCGAAGCCGTCCATGGCCGGGCCGCTGCGCGACACGGCGCCGAGCACCTGGAGCATCTGCGGTGGGGGCGGGTCCAGCGTGGCGAGCTCGGTGGTGAACTCGTACATCGGCAGGACCTGACCGTCCCGGCCCTCCTGGTAGTCCTTCATGGCCGCGTCGAAGGTCCGTTCGCCGGTGAACGTCCGGTCGAGCGCCCGCACGCACAGTTCCGCGTCGCGGAAGGCGTCCTGGATGCCCTGGGCCGTGATGAAGTCCTTCAGGTACCCGGCGTCGCCGACGAGCGCCCAGCCCGGTCCGTACGGCCGGCGCAGGAAGTTCGGAACGGCCGCGCCGACGAGACGCTCCACGCGGCGGGCCGACGCGACCCGGTCGGCGAAGGACGGAACCAGGCCCAGAGTGGCCAGATGGTGCGCGGCCAGGGCGAGCCGCTCGAGATCCTCGGGATCGAGCGGGCGCCGGCGGTCGGCCTCCGAGAGGATCACGAACACGTCCCCCCACGCGTGGCGCGCCAGTGCTGCTCCGGCGGACCGCTGCGCTGCGGCTGGCTCCATGGCCCCATTCTCCCCGAGGTGCCGCCGGAAGAGCGGCAGGCTCAGGGGCGGAGCTCGACCAGCAGCAGGACCACATCGGCCGCGGCCACCGCCATCGTGGTCAGGAACGGGAGCCTCCCGGCGGGCCGGCGGGCCGCGAGGAGCAGGGCCGCCGCCGTCGCGGCCAGCAGCGCCCAGCCGTACGCCGTCACCCGCCCCGGCGGTCCGGCGACCAGGGCCGCGGTCGAGCCGAGGACGAGCAGGGCGGCTGCCGCGGCGGAGCGCCGTACGCCGATCCGCTGGGGCAGTCCCATGACCCCGGTGGCCAGGTCGCCCTCGATGTCGGGCAGCACATTGGCGAAGTGCGCGCCCGCCCCGAGCAGGGCCGCGGCGGCCGTGAGCCAGGGCGGTGGCCAGGGCGTGCCGGGCAGCCCGAGGGTGACGAAGGCGGGCAGCAGGCCGAAGGCGAGGGCGTATGGGGCCCAGGAGGCGGCCGTGCGCTTCAGCCGGAGGTTGTAGCCCCAGGCGGCCGCGACGCCGACGAGGTGCACGGCGCCGGCGAGCAGGCCGCCGGCCAGCGACAGCGGAACGCAGAGCAGCAGCGCGACGGCTGCCGCCCGGGTCACGGCGGCGGCCGACACCGTACCGGCGACCAGGGGTTTGTCCCGTCGGCCGGTGGCCAGGTCACGGCGCAGGTCGGCCCGGTCGTTGCACCAGCCCACCGACAGCTGTCCGGCGGCCACCGCGCCCACGGTGGCGGCCGCCCCCGGCAGGCTGCGGCCCGCGGCGGCCGCCAGGGCGGCGCTGAAGAGGGTCACGGCGGTCGCGGGCAGCGGGTGGCATGCCGCGAACAGGCCGGTCACCGTACTTCCGGACCCGGCCGGGCGGCGGGTCCCGGGTGGCGCCGGCTCGGTGGGGGCGGTCGTCTCGGGGGTCTGCGGGGTTCGCGCGGGCACGGCGACACGCTATGCGGCGCCGCGCCCGGTTCGCCTCATTCATAACGATGTGTCAGTTGTTTCCTATGGTGAATCAATGACACGTGTTCTGGCAGTGCGCAGCGTGTTCCCACCCCATCTCCACCACCAGGCCGAGATCACGGAGGCGCTCGCCCGCTTCATGCCGCCCGGCTCCGATACCGCCCTGCTGCGCCGGGTCCACGCCTCGGTGCGCGTGGAGCGCCGCCATCTCGCGCTCCCGCTGGAGCGTTACGGGCCGGCGAACGACTTCGGCACGACGAACGCCCTGTTCGTCGAGACGGCCCTGGAACTCGGCGCCCGCGCCCTCGAACTGGCCCTCGCCGATGCCGGCCTGGCGGCACACGAGCTCGATCTGGTCATGTCGACCACGGTGACCGGGCTCGCGACGCCCTCTCTGGAGGCCCGCCTCGCCACCCGCGCCGGGCTCCGGCCCGACGTGCGGCGGGTGCCGCTCTTCGGCCTCGGCTGCGCGGCCGGCGCCGCCGGGGTCGGTCATCTCCACGACCATCTGACGGGCCGCTCCGGGCACGCGGCCCTGCTGCTGTCCACCGAGCTGTGTTCGCTCACCCTCCAGTCCACGGAAACCTCGATGGCGAACCTGGTGGCCGGAGCCCTCTTCGGCGACGGCGCGGGCGCCCTGCTGGCGGTGGGCCGCGGCCATCCCCTGCACACCACCGGTGCCGGGCCCGAGGTGGTGGCCGCCCGCAGCCGGCTCTATCCGGGCACCGAGCACCTCCTCGGCTGGGACATCGGCCACTGGGGTATGCGCATGGTGCTCGGCCGCGAACTCCCCGACCTGGTCAGGCTGCACGTGGCCGAGGAGGTCGAGACCTTCCTCGCCGCCCACGACCTGAAGCCCGCGGACGTCGACGCGTGGATCTGCCATCCCGGCGGCCCGAAGATCCTCGACACGCTCTCGGACGCGCTCGCCCTGCCGGAACAGGCCTTCGCCGCGAGCCGGCGTTCCCTGGCGGCCGTGGGCAACCTCTCCTCCGCCTCGGTCCTGCACATCCTGGACGGCGTCCAGAGCGCGGGGCCGCCACCGCCCGGTTCGGTCGGGCTGATGCTCGGCTTCGGTCCGGGCTTCGCCTCCGAACTCGTCCTCCTCCGCTGGGGACCCCGATGAACGCGATGGACTCCATGCCCCTCATGCCCTCCATGACCTCCGTGGCCCTCCCGGCCGACGTGACCCTCCCGACCGGGGTGACCCTCCCGGGCTCCTTGGCCGTGCCTGCCTCCCTGGTCCCGTACCTCCTGCTCATCGGCCTCGTCGTCGTCGAGCGCCTGGCCGAGCTGATCACGGCCCGCCGCCACACCGCCTGGAGCCTGGCCCGGGGCGGCCGCGAGTACGGCCGCGGCCACTACCCGGCCATGGTCGCCCTGCACACCGCGCTGCTGGTCGGCTGCGTGGTGGAACCCTGGGCGGCCGGCCGGCCGTTCGTCCCCCTGCTCGGCTGGTCGGCCCTCGCCGTCGTCGTGGCCGCCCAAGGCCTGCGCTGGTGGTGCATCGCCACCCTCGGACGGCGCTGGAACACCCGGGTGCTCGTCGTCCCCGGTCTGCCGCTCGTGGAGGCGGGGCCGTACCGGCTGCTGCGCCATCCCAACTACGTGGCGGTGGTCGCGGAAGGGGTCGCGCTGCCGCTGGTGCACACGGCCTGGCTGACCGCGCTGGGCTTCACCGTGCTCAACCTGCTCCTGCTGCGCGTCCGGATCGGCTGTGAGGACGCCGCCCTGACGGACGGCGGCCGGCTGCGGGCGCCCGCCTCCGTCCCGTCCGCGGGGGCCGCCCCGTGATCGACCTGCTGATCGCGGGCGGCGGTCCGGCCGGGCTGGCCACCGCCATCCACGGCGCCCTCGCCGGCCTGGAGGTGGTGGTCGTGGAGCCGAGGCCCACGCCCATCGACAAGGCCTGTGGGGAGGGCCTGATGCCCGGCGCCGTACGCCGGCTGCTGGAGCTGGGCGTCCCCGTGGCCGGGCAGCCGTTCCGCGGCATCCGCTACGTCGACGGCGTGAACGGCCGGCACGCGGAGGGGCTCTTCCGGTCCGGCCCGGGCCTCGGCGCCCGGCGGACGGTGCTGCAGGCCGCCCTGGCCGAACGCGCCGCGCAGCTCGGCGTACGGGTGGTCCGGCAGCGCGTCGACCAGGTGCACCAGGACGTCCACCAGGTCAGCGCGGCAGGGCTCACCGCCCGCTACCTCGTGGCCGCCGACGGCCTGCACTCCCCCGTCCGGCGCGGGCTCGGCCTGTCGGCGCCGGCCGCGCCCCGCAGGCCGGCCCGCTACGGGCTGCGCCGCCACTACGAGGTCGCCCCGTGGAGCGACCTCGTCGAGGTGCACTGGTCGGCGCGGTGCGAGGCGTACGTCACCCCGCTGGGGCCCGACCGGGTGGGCGTGGCCGTACTGACCGCCGAGCAGGCCCCGTTCGACGTACAGCTCGCCCGCTTCCCGCTGCTGGCGGAGCGGCTGGGCGCGGGCGCCGCCGGTACGCCGGTGCGCGGGGCCGGGCCCCTGCGCCAGGGGGCCCGCGTACGGGTGGCGGGTCGCGTCCTGTTCGTGGGGGACGCGGCGGGGTACGTGGACGCGCTGACCGGCGAGGGCCTGACCCTGGCCGTGACGGCGGCAGGTGAGCTGGTGCGCTGCGTACGGGCGGGCCGGCCGCAGGCGTACGAGCAGGCTTGGCGTGACCTGTCGCGCAGCTACCGGACCCTCACCGCGTCCTTGCTCTGGGCCCGTCACCAGCCGCGGCTCGCACCGCGGATCGTTCCGCTGGCCGCCCGGCTGCCGCGGGTGTTCACGGGGGCGGTGAACCTGCTCGCATGACACGGCACCCCGCGACGGGGCGCGGGGTGCCGGTCGGGCGGAGGGGGCCGCGGGTCAGGCCGAGTTCTCCTGACGGTTCCTCAGGGCCAGTCCGGCGAGGACCGCGCCGGCCGCCGCGCACAGCACGACGGTGACGCCCGCCCACGCCAGGGTGCCACCCACGGCGCCGGTCAGCGGGTCGAAGCCCGCCGATCCGCCGAGCACGTGCAGGGCCACGACTCCGGTGCCCGTGACCGCGCCGGCCCGCCACACCCCGGGGGTGTCCCGGAGCGCCACGAGGGCGCCGATTCCCAGGCAGAGCACCGTGACGAGGAGGGGCAGGAAGTCGGCGGGGGCCGCGGACGGCAGGGCCGTCAGGTCGGCCGGCAGGTGCAGGGCGCCACTGACCAGCAGGGCGAGCGCCACCGGCCAGCGCAGCACGTGCCGCAGCGCCGGGGAGCCGGCCGGTCCGTCGACGGGGGCGGTGCGCCGGCGCGGCCCCTGGTGCCGCTCCTGGTACGGCGCGTCGTACGGCTCCCTGTACGGCAGCTCGTACGGCTCCTCGAACCGCTCGTCGTACGGCTCGTCCTCGGGCTCGTGGTGGCGCTCCCCGTCGTCCGGCTCGGGGGCCCCGGGAGGACCGGCGCGGCGCTGCCGGCCGGCCGTGCCGGGCTCGTCCTTCCCGAGGATGGTGACCAGCAGGGCCACGTCCTCGATGGACCGCCCGACGGCGGCGGCGCGCAGCGTGATGTCCGCTTCGACCCCCTCGTGCGGGGGCTCGCCCAGGAGGGCGACCATCCGTCGTACGTCCTGTACGGGCCGGGTCACGGCGGCCGTGCGCAGCGCCTCGTGTCCGGCATCGGGCAGCCGGCCGCCTTCCTTGAGGAGGCTCACCAGGGCGGTGACCTCCTCGAGGGGATGGCAGGTGGCCGCCGTGTCCAGCAGGGTCCGCATGCGCTGTGTGTTCGGCGCGTCCGGCGCGTCCGGTGCGGTGGAGGCGGGGGTCCCGCGGCGGTCTTCGTGTGGCGTCGTCGCGAGGGTGATGGGGTCATTCATGGAAAGCTCCGTTCGCCGACGCGCGGGTCTGCACATCGCGCGCCGGTCATCGTGCGTCATGGGAAGCGCACGCTTTGTTACATTGAGTGCCAGTTCTGCTCACTGCGCCATTCGGGGCGGGCAAACGGGGGTCTCCACGCCGGCCCGCCCGGGTGCCCCGGGGCCCGGGGGAAAGGTCGTCGGTGTGACCGACATTCGCCGGTTCCGTCGCCGGTGCGCGCTGCTGCTGCCGGTGGTGCTGCTCCTGCTGGGCGCGGCCGCACCGCCGGAGCGGCCGGCCGCTGACACGGGGCCCGTCGTGAGCACCGACCGGGGGCTCGTACGCGGCCGGGCGCACGGCGCGTACAGCACCTTCGAGGGGATCCCCTTCGCGGCTCCCCCGACCGGCGCACTGCGCTGGCGGCTCCCGGAGCCGGCGCCCCGGTGGGAGGGCGTACGCGACGCGGGGGCACCCGGGGCGCGCTGTGTGCAGCTGCCGGTCCTCGAGCCGGGCGCGCCGATCGGCTCCGAGGACTGTCTGTTCCTCAACGTCACCGCTCCGGCGGGCGTCCGCGATGCCGGGGGCCGGCTCCGGCCCGTCATGGTCTGGTTCCACGGCGGCGGCTTCTTCAGCGGCGCGGGTGATTCCTACCGGCCGGACCGTCTGGCCGTGCGGGGCGGGGCCGTGGTGGTGACCGTCAACTACCGCCTCGGCGTCTTCGGCCTGTTCGCCCATCCGGAGCTCGGCGGGGCCCCCGACTTCGCCCTGGCGGACCAGCGGGCGGCGCTGCGCTGGGTGCGGGCCAACGCGGCGGCCTTCGGCGCGGACCCGCGCAACGTCACCGTTTTCGGTGAATCCGCGGGGGCCCTCAGCGTGTGTGCCCACCTCACCTCCCCGGCCTCCGCGGGCCTCTTCCAGAAGGCGATCGTGCAGAGCGGGTCGTGCTCGACCACGATGCCTCCCCGGTCGCTGCTGCCCGGCCTGGGCACGTACGAGCCCTTCGTGCCCGAGCGGCGCACGGTCGAGGAGGGCGCCCTGGCGGCGGCCCGGCTCGGCTGCGGCCGGCCCACCGGAGTGCTGGACTGCCTGCGCCGCCTGGACTCCGGCACCCTCGCGACCGCCGAACTGATGCAGCGCTTCTCCCTGGTCTCCTACGGCAACGGCACGCTGCCGCTGGAGCCCCGGCGGGCGCTGGAGGCCGGGCGGTTCCACCGGGTGCCGGTGATGCAGGGCGCCACCCAGGACGAGATGCGCCTCTTCCTCGCGCACACCCTGGCCGCGTATCCGATCGGCGACGAAGCCGCGTACGGGGCCCGGCTGGAGCTGTCCTTCGGCGTCCCGGCCGCCCGTGCCGTGGAGGCCCGCTATCCGGTGTCGGCCTACCCGACCCCGGCGGTGGCCTGGGCCACCCTGCTGACGGACGCGTCGTTCATCTGCCCGGCGTTGCGGGACGGCGGGGCACTGGCCCGGCACGTGCCGACGTACGAGTACCGGTTCAGTGACCGCGACGCGCCCAACTTCACCGGTCTGCCGGAGGTGCCGGGGCTTCCGTTCGGCGCGGCCCACGGCTTCGAACTTCCCTACCTGTTCACGATGGCTACGCTGAACGGCACCCAGCAGCAGCTCGCGGACCGGATGACCGGCTACTGGACCGGATTCGCCCGCACGGGCGTCCCGGCCTCGCCGGGAGCGCCGCCATGGGCGCGCCACGGATCGGCGGCGGCGGTGCTCTCCCTGGCGCCGGGCGCGGGCGGGATCCGTACGGTGGACGCGCGGGCCGAACACCACTGCGCGCTCTGGGACGCGCAGTGGCCGGGGGTCACCACTTCTGGGTGATGACGGTGTATTCGTCGGTGCGGAGCGTGAGGGTGCCCGTGTCGCCGTAGACCTGGCGCCGCCATGCGGTGAACACCGCGGCGATCCGGCGGGCGTCCTCGGCGGCGCCCTTGCCCACCTCCCTGGTGGTGAAGGTGATGCGTGCCTCGCTGACCGTGCGGACCTTGCGGACGCGGGTCTCCCTGACGCGGACGTCGCTGTCCTGGTCGGTGCGGCGCTTGTCGTAGTAGGCGTTGAAGTCCCGGGTCATGTCGAACCAGTCGGCCGGACCACAGGGGCCGCCGCCGTTCCCCACCTCGCCGTCGGTGGGCGGTCCCACGTATCCGCCGGTCTCCTGGTCGGTCGGCGGACCGGCAGGGGCACCGGTGCCCTCGTCCGTCGGCGGCCCGGCGTCCCCGCCGGTGTCCTCGTCCGTCGGCACGTCGAGGTCGCATTCGGCCGGCGCGAGCGTGGGCACGCCGGCGGGCGGCGCGGCCTGCCCCGCCCGGGTGGTCCCGCACCCCGCCAGAACGGCGCACAGGAGCCCCGCCACCATCACGCGTCCCGTCACGGACCTCACTGCGATTGCCATGGCCATCCCCCTTTGGTCAGCAAGAGGCGATCGCGGCCGTCCCGGTTCCGCCTCGCACCCACCTGGTCGGGGCCGCTATTCGAGCACGACGGGTTCCCCGACCCGGACCGTTCCGGGTGTGAGGACCTGCGCGAGCACGTCGAGCCGGTTGTCGTGCGCCCCGGCGATCGCCTTCAGGATCAGCGGCGAGTGCGGAAGGTCGTGCTGGGCCTGGTTGGGCATCACGCACCGCTCGCTGGAGCGCAGGAACTCGATGTGGAGGGCGTCTCCCAGGCGGGCTTTGCGGCCGATCCACTCGTCCTCGACGAAGGGCGGGGTGCCGGGCGGGGTGCGCAGCAGGATGTTGGGGCGGAAGCGGCGTTCGTCGACGGGAACGCCCGGCACCTCGTTGCGGATCCAGTCGAGGGTGGCCGTCGTGAGGACGCTGAGCGGCAGTTGGTCGAAGTGCGAGACCTCGCCCTCGCGGGCCAGCTCGAGGTCATCGCGGCCGAGGTGAGTGCGGAGGTAGGCCGTGGGGGCGGCCACCACGCGTCCGTGGGGGTCGAGCAGTTCGGGCAGGCTCGGCTCGTGGTCGCCCGGCGCGTAGCGGGACCTCAGGTGGAGCAGGCCGTCCATCCGCCGGAAGCGCCGGGTGTTCTTGCCCGAGCCGAACTTGCCGTCCTCGTCCCGTACCGCGTACAGCCGGTCGCCCACCAGGCCGCGCTCGTCGACCCGTACGCAGCGCAGCAGTTCGCCGCCGGTCGACTTGATCGGGTATCGCCACAACCGGTCTGTCACGCCCACGTTCTCCGCCACCGGCATGACGGTACTACGGTGGGATCATGACCCGTTCGCTGGTCCGTCCTTGGTGATCTCCGCACGCAGAACACCCGATTCCGCTGAAGGCTGAAGGCCGAAGGAAGAAGGTGACACGGTGCCGGTGCCGTTGATGGGCATGCTGCTGCTCCTCAGTGTGGTCACGGCTGGAGGGGGCATCGTGACCGTCGTTCTCCTGCTGAACAACCCACCCCTGCCTCTGTCCAAACTCTGCGGGGTTCTCGTTCTGGTCTTCTCTTCTTCGGCAGCAGCCGTGTACTGCTACGGCTGGTACTCCGTCACCATGGAGGGCCCGTTCCCGCAGTTGTGCGAAGACCGGAACGCCGCGGGTGCCGAATGGGCAAGCATGAAACAGGAGTACTGGCCTCTTCGCAGCGCCTGCGTCTACTCCGATGGCTCAACGGTGGAATACGTCTCCGTGTCGATCAACGTGCTCGTCTGCGTGCTGGCAAGCCTTGCCGTCGTCCTGACCGGTGCCGCCGCGTTCCTGCACCGGCGGGCCCGGCAATCACGTTGAAGGCCGCGCCGCCGTCCTCGGTGACGGTGAGCGTCGTGTACGCGGACGACGACAGGACGCGGATGGCCGAGGGCCGGTCCTACGTGATCGCGGTGGCACACGGCGCTCGTCCACCGAGCACGGCCCCTTCGGTTACGGCTCGTTCAGCGCTGGTCTCCCCCCAGGTCGGAGGGGCGTGGCCATGGCTGCGTCCGGGATGGCCGCCCAGGACGCGGCGACCAGGGAGCGTTCCGCCGCCGCGAGGTGGGTGGCCGCGGCCAGCCAGGCCCAGGCGTAGCCGTCGGGCGAGGGGTCGGTGAGGCGGCCGAAGGCGTTGCGGGGGCGGCGGTCGGCCTCGGCGGCGAGGGCGGCCGACAGCTCCGCCGCCGCGGTGAGCCCGGCCCGGCGCAGCGGGCCGTACGAGGCGAGGGGCTCCGTACCGCGGGCCGCTTCGGCGACGGCGCGGCGGCCACCCGCGACCCCGGTCTCCAGGAGGCGGCGCACCCGCCACAGCGGGGAGTCGGCCAGCGGGTCCGGGCCCTCGGCCGCCGGGACCGCCCCGGGGGCTTCGGCCTGCGGCGGGAAGTGGATGCCCTGGAGGCGGTCGTAGCCGAGGTCGGCGCGGCCCAGCCATTCCTCGGGCAGCCGCAGCGTGTACGGCGCCCCGGGCACCGGGCCGACGGCGAGGGGGCGCAGCGTGGCGGCGCGGTCGAGGTCGGGGCGGCCCAGGACCCGGAGCTGGAGTCCGGGGTACGCGGCGATGCGGCGCAGGTTCGCCGTGTGCGGCAGCTCCGGGTGGGGGTGCGCGGGCAGCAGCCGCAGCAGTGGTGCGTCCGGGCGGGTCTCGCGGACGAGGAGGTGTTCGCCGGCCGCGCCGACGACGGTGACATCGCAGCCGAGCAGTGCGGACTCGGCCGCCTCCGGATCGGCCAGCAGCTCGGCGACGGCCTCGGCGGCCGGGCGGGCGAAGAGCGGCGCGGCGGGCTGCTCGGTCCAGGGTGTGCCGCGCAGCGGGGTCGCCCTGACCCCGCGGCCCGCGCCGAGCCTGCCCTCCGCCGAGACCGTCGCGCCGACGATGCGCAGGCCCCCGCGGGCGAGACCGGCGTGGTCGAGGGTGGCGCCGCCGAGGGCGACGGAGGCGGAGCCGGCTCCGCGGGCCCGGGCCAGGCCGCCGGGTCGGACATCGGACACCGAGTAGCGGGAACCGTCGGGGGCCAGCAGGTGGGTGACGACTCCGCCGTAGCCGGTGGCGGAGAGCACCGGCTCCCGGCACAGGCCGTGGACCTGGAGGCTGCCGCCGGGCGCGTAGGCGCGGCGGACGGTGCCGGTCAGCACGGGGTCGGCCGCTCCGGAGGCCAGCAGTCCGGCGGTGTGCAGGAGTTCGCGGAAGGCTCCGGTGAGGGCGCCGAGCCGCTGCGTGGCCCGGCGCTCCCGGGCGGCGCGCAGGCCGCGTACGACCCGAAGGGCGGCGGCCTCGGCGCGCGGCAGCCCGGCGAGGCGGGCGGTGTGCGCGGCGCGCAGCAGCTCGGCCTGCACCACGGCTCCGCCGGCCGTCACTCCGGCGGCGAGGGCTTCGGCGGCGGCGTGCCAGAGCGCGGCCGCGGCGCCGAGCTGGGCCTCGGTGAGGGCCGGCGCCGGGTCGGTGGACTCCTCGGGCCCCGGCTCCGCCGAGGGTTCCGGCCCGGGCTGCTCCGCGGGCGGTTGGGCAGGGGCCGCGTCCGCGAGCGGGGCCGCGCCCAGGGCGGCGGCCCGGTGGAGGCAGCGGGGCGCCAGCAGGCAGCTGCACGTGGCCTGTCCGGCCTCGGTGACCGTGCCCTCCGGGCCGGGGCGCAGGGTGACGAGGGCGTCCTCGCCGAAGCTGACGGTAACGCTGCCGTCCGCCGCGCGGGTGGCGCCCTCCGCGCAGCTCTCGGTGGCGGCGTCCAGCTTCTTGCGCAGGCGGGCGGTGAGGTTCTCGACCGCTTCGGCGAGCACCTCGGGTGCGACGGGCGGCAGTTCGGTGCTCAACGGGACACTCCACGGAGGCGGTCGCCCACCCAGCGGGCGAGGGCGAGGGGGCTGAGGGCGGCCACGGGCATGCCGGCCGCGACGAGTTGCCGTGCGACCGGGACCGAGTACCGGGGCGTCCCCGCGTCGTCGAGCGCGGCGCAGCCCATCAGGTGGGCGCCGGAGGCGGCCAGCGCGCGGACCTCGCCGAGGAGTCCGCCGATCGGGGCGCCCTCTTCGAAGTCGCTGACCACGACGACGAGGGTGCGGCTCGGGACGGTGATCAGGGTGCGGGCGTGCGCGAGACCGGCGGCGATGTGCGTACCGCCGCCGACGCGGACCTCCAGCAGCAGCGAGAGCGGATCGTCCACGCGGTCGGTGAAGTCCACGACCTGCGTGGAGAACGCGAGGAAGTGGGTGGACAGGGTGGGTACGCCGCCGAGTACGGCCGCGGTGAGGGCCGACCAGATGACGGAAGCCTCCATCGAGCCGGAGACGTCGACGACCAGGATCAGCCGCCAGTCGGCCTCGCGGCTCGCGCGGGTGCTGAAGACGGGCCGCTCGGGTACGACGACCACCGTGCCGTCGTCCCGTCGCCGGGTGTGCGCGAGGTTGGCGCGCAGGGTGCGAGCCAGGTCGAGCCTGCCGCCGGGGCGGCGGGTGGGGCGCGGGGTGGCGAGGCCGGAGAGGGTGGGGCGTAGGCGGGTGGCCAGCTCCTTGGCGAGCTCGTCGACCAGCCGTTTGACGAGGGGGCGCAGGCGGGCGAGTTGGGCCTCCGGGAGCCCGCCGGCCAGGGACAGTACGGAGCTCAGCAGTTCCACGGAGGGCCGTACGGCCGCCGGGTCGAGCTGGGCGAGCACGTCGGTGCGGCCGGCGTCGGCGGCGTCGGCGAGCACCTCTTCCCGTACGTCCGCGCCGAACAGCGCCTCCAGCTCCTGCGACCACTCCCGGGCGGTGGGGAAGGATGCCTCCTGGCCACCGCCCTGGCCGCCCCCCTGGCCGGAGTCGAGGTCGGACGCTCCTTCGCCGCGCCCGGCGCCGTACAGCTCGTCCAGTGCGTGGGCATAGCGGCGGGCGCCGGCGGGCAGCCGGTCGCGCTCGCGGCCGAGCAGCAGCCGCCAGCGGTCGGCCGGGGCGAGCCGGTGTTCCCCGGCCTCGGGGGTCCGGGCGAGCGGGGCGTCGGAAAGGTCCGGGGCCGGGGCGGGTGCGTCCGCCCCGGCTGCCGGCAGCGGGAGCGCCTTGAGCGCGGCGAGTCCGGCGGCGTCGGCGGCGGCCCAGAGGGTGAGCAGGGCGGGCGAGGCGTCGAGTGCGAGGTCGAGCCGGTCGCCGAGCCGCTCGGTGACGGTGTCCAGCAGCCGGTCGCGGGCGGCGGGCGAGAGGGCGTCGAAGCCGCCGCGCAGGGCCGGGAGGCGGTCCAGGAAGTCCTGGTCGGCGAGGCGCTCGACGCGGTCGAGGAGCGGGGTCAGGGCAGCCGGGGAGGACTGCAGCAACGGTCCCGCGGCGGTGAGGAGTCCGGCGAGCCGACGGGTCAGGGCGCGCCGGCTGTCGGGGCTGGCCGCGGCGTCGATCCACCCGGCGGCGCGGCTGCCGAGCCCGGCGGCCGGGTCGAGGTCCAGGAGGACCCGTACGGCCAGGGACGCTCCCTGGATCAGCGGGGACGCAGAAGCGGCCAGCTCGGCGAGGGCGTCGTCCGTGCGCAGGCCGAGGTGGCGGGCGGCGGCGCGGTCGGCGAGGGCCACGAGGGCGGCCGCGTCGGCGGGGTCGTCGCTCCCGGCGAGGCCGGGCAGGGACCGTACGGCCGCTTCGAGCAGGTCGGCGGTGAGGTCGGCGGCCGTGGCACGCGATCCGGCCGAGGTGCCGGGGAGGTGGCCGCGGTGGAGGGCCTCCAGGAGGTCGAGGGCGTCGAGGAGTTCGGGCAGGGTAGCCGTCTGCGGCAGGGCGGTGGCCGCCTCGTGGAGGCGTACGTCGACCAGATCGGGCAGATCGCACCGCGCGGCGGCGGCCAGCCCGGCGAGGATCTGCGCCGGGGTCGGCCCGCCGTCGGCGGCGGCCCGGCGGGCGGTGTCGCGCAGGGTTCCGGCCGCGGCCTGGGCGGCGGTGACGCCGCGGACTCCGGCGAGATCGAGGCGGGCCGGGACGGAAGGCGTCCAGGACAGCCGCCACTTGGTGCCGAGGGCGGCCCCGTCGCCGGTGGCGGCGACGGTGAGCGGCTCCCCGTAGGAGGCACCGCACACGAGGAGCCGTTGCAGCAGGACCTCGCGGCGGCCGTCGAGGGCGGAACGCAGCGGGTCGAGGCGGACCTCGCGGGAGGCGGGCTCGTCGGGGCCCGGCAGGCGCACTTCCGTCAGCTCGGCCTCGACGGAGGGGCCGAGACCGGAGCGGGGGGCGTGCGGGGTGATCCGCCCGCGGGCGGTGCCGACGAACACGGCCTCGAGTGCGCGGGCCAGCGCCCGGCCCCGGCCGAGCGGTTCGCCCTGGCCGAGCACGGTGGTGACGGCCTCGAGGATCTCGCCGCGGCCGGGCGCGGGGAGCCCGCGCAGGACGGCGAGGTCGCAGGCGAGCCGCAGGGTCTCGGCGGCCTCGCCGGTGCCGGCGGTGTGGCCGGCGCGGCGCAGCTCGCGGCAGAGCCGGGTGACGGCGACGGAGGCCGCCTCCCGGACCCGCCCGGGGTCCCCGCCGGCTTCCAGGACGGCCTGCTGCCAGAGCGGATCCCGGATCCCGGCGGGGTAACCGGAGCGGGAGTCGAGCAGATCGAAGGAGTACGGCACGAAGGAGGTGACGGCGCCCTCCGCCCCTGCGCCGGCGCCCGTGACGGGGCGCGCGGGCCCTGCGGGCCGGTGCCCCGGCACGGCACCCGCCCTCGGTGCCTGCACCGAGCCGCCGGGCTCCCCGGCGGGCGCCCCCGGAAGGACACCGCCGGGCCGGGCCCCCACGCCCGGGACGCCCGGGGCGACATCGGCGGGCCCGGAGCCGGTTCCCGTGCCGAGGGGAGCCGTGTCCAAGGCGGCGGGCCCGGCCCCGGCATCCATGCCGGGGAGGGTGGGGGCGACAGCGGCGAGCCCATTCCCCGCATCCCCGCCCACGCGGTCCGCGTCTACCGCAGCCGGTCCGGCTCCCGCCTCCATGCCCGCACGAGACGGGTCAACAGCGGCCGTCCCGCTCCCGGCATCCGCGCCCTCGAGGGCGGGGACGGCAGCGGCCGGGCCGTTACCGGCGCCCGGGCCGACCAGCGCCGGGGCGACATCGGTCGGCCCGGCCGCTGCGTACACGCCCACGCCCACACGGGACCGGTCCACGCCGACCGTTCCGGCGCCGGCTTCCACCCCCGAGACCGCGGGGCCTGCAGCGGACGGTCCGGTACCGGCGCCCGCGCCGGGGAGGGCGGCAGCAGCAGCGGCATCGACAGCAGCCGTCGGGCCGGTGCCCGCGGTCACGCCCGCTGACGCCGGATCCACAGCGGGTGCGCCCGCGCCCAGGAGGGCCGGGGCGTGGAAGGCGCCGATCACGGCGGCCACGCGGTGGCCGGCGGCGGTGGCGCCGGCGATGACGGAGCGCATGTGGGACTCGCGGGCCAGGTCCCTGGCCGGTGGGGTGGAGTCGGCGCGCAGCGCCCAACCGACGCCGAGCGCCGCGCGGCGCACGGCCTCCGGGGAACAGCCCGGTGCGAGCACCTCGACGGCGCGGTCCCACAGGTCTTCACCGTCACGGCCGGTGCCGGCGGCGGTGAGCGCGGCCGCGTAGGAACTCCCCCGCGGCGCCCGCGCATCCGGCTCGAAACCCGACTCTGCCGGAACGGGAGCCGGAGTCGGAGTCGTACCCGCGGGGTCGGGCTGACCGGGGACCGGCCCTGCGGGCCAGGCCAGGTGCGGGCCGGCCGGGGTCGGACTCGGGGCCGAGCCGACGGGCTTCGTCTGGCCCGGGATCGGCCCCGCCTGGACCGCCGGGTCAGGGTCCGGGCCCGTAGGACCGGCCGGGGCCGGCACCGCGGGCTCGGCCGTCCAGCCGGGGGACGGGAGGGGGAGGTCGCAGCAGAGGACGGTCGCGCCGGTGCGGCGGGCCCAGCGGATCGCGGCCAGTTCCGGGGAGAAGTCCGCGAACGGGTAGAACGCCAGGCGGCCGTCGCCGTCGGTGCCCGCGAGGGCGACCGGGGCCAGGGTCTCCGGGTCGGCCAGGTGCTCCAGCCACGGCTGGAAGTCCGCCGGGAGTTCGACGCAGACCGCGTCCGCGCCCGAGGCGTCCAGCAGCTCGGGCACCACCGCGGCCAGGGCGGGGCTGTGGTGGCGTACGCCGAGCAGGTACGGCGTACGGGACGCGGCGAGCGCGTCGACGGCGGCGCGCGGGTCGGAGGTCAACGCAGGCTCCCGCGCAGGTCCCAGAGGCGGCGCCACATCGCGGAGCCGTCCTCGGCGCGGCGGCGCACCGGGCCGTCCCAGTAGCCGAGGAGGCGGCCGTGGTCGGCCGGGTCGTCCTTGCGGACCACGCCCAGCAGGTGCCCCGGCAGCAGGTCCAGCACGTCCCCGCCCGGCAGGTACGCGGCCGCGACCCCCAGCGAGGCCGCCACCTGCACGGCTTCGGCGGTGGACATGACCGTACCGGGGCGTTCCACGTCCCAGCCCTCGGCGGAACGCCCGGAGCGCAGGTCGCGGAAGACGGTGACGAGCGCGTCGAGCACGGCGTCGTCGACCCCGAAGGCCGCGCCCGCCCGCTCGACGGCGGCGACCGCCTGCCGGCGGATCAGCGTGGCCTCGGCGTCCGCGTCGGCGATCGGGGCGACCGTCTCGAAGTTGAAGCGGCGCTTGAGGGCGGCGGACATCTCGGAGACTCCGCGGTCCCGCAGGTTGGCGGTGGCGATGACGGTGAAGCCGGGGGCCGCGGAGACCACCGCGTCCTCGGTGGCGGTCAGTTCGGGCACGCTGACCCGCCGGTCGGACAGGATCGACACGAGTGCGTCCTGCACCTCGGGCAGGCAGCGGGTGATCTCCTCGACGCGGACCACGCGCCCGGTGCGCATGGCGGAGAGCACCGGGGAGTCGACGAGGGCGCCCGAACTCGGCCCCTGCGCGAGCAGCAGCGCGTAGTTCCAGCCGTAGCGGAAGGCGTCTTCCGTGGTGCCGGCCGTGCCCTGGACGGTGAGGGCGCTGGTACCGCTGACGGCGGCGGCCAGCAGCTCGGACAGCATCGACTTGGCGGTGCCCGGCTCACCGGTGAGGAGCAGGCCGCGCTCTCCGGCGAGGGTGACGACGCACCGCTCCACCAGGGCGCGTTCGCCGACGAACTTGGGGGCGACGGCCAGCTTGGCGGGGAGCCCGGCGCGCCGCTTCGGCAGGGCCAGTTCGGCTCCGTCACTGCCGCAGACGAAGGTGACGACGGCGCGCGGGGTCAGGGCCCAGCCGGGCGGCCGGGGACCGGGGTCCTGGGCGGCGAGGAAGTCGAGCTCGGCGGCGTGACGCTCCTCGGCGGGCAGCACCTGCCGGGGCGCGGGGACGGATGGTGCGGTGACGGTCATCGGGGTCCTCTGGAACGGAGAGCGGGCAACGGGCAACGGGGGAACGAGGGAACGGATCAGGAAACCGGGAACTGGAACGGGAGGTGTGCCGGGTGGCCCGGGGCGCGGCGCACCCCTGCGGAGGGGTGCGCCGCGCCGAAAGGGCCCGGGCGGCCGGGGGTCAGCGTCGGCGGGCGCGGGTGCGCTTCACCTTGAGCTCCTCGAAGCGCGGCACGTCGCCCTCCTGGACCCGCTGCCAGGCCCGGCGGTAGAGGTCGGCGGCCGGTTCGGCCGGGGTCAGCACGCCGAGCAGCGGCCGGTCACCGGCGCCCAGACCGTACATCGGCAGCTTCCACTGCTCCACCGGCAGGGTCGGCGAGGCCATTTCGGCCCATCCGCCCGGCAGGAACAGCGAGCGCCCGGCCCGGGTGCGGCCGGCCGACACCACCAGGTCGGTGGCGGCCAGTTCGGCCCGTGCGGCCTTGAGCCGGGCGGGCTTCCAGCCCGTCCACCGCGCGGTGTTGCGGTCGGTGGGGTCGGGCATGGCGAGCAGGACGAGGTACACGGTGGCCGCGTCGGCGCCGAGACCGTACGCGGCGCCCACCTCCTCGACCAGCTCGGGGACGGAGCGGCTCGGGTCCTGCGGCCACCAGGTGCCGTCGGCGTCCGCCGACCCGGCCGCCGGGGCGCCCGGGTCGGCGAGGAGTGCCGCGAAGCGCGGGTCGTGGACGGTCCGCAGGGCCGTCTCGACCGCGGAGGGCCGCTGTTCGGCGCCGCGCAGCGCCGGGAGGTAGGGGTCGGAGCCGGTGGAGTCCAGCAGGGCCGGGCGCAGCGCGGGCTTGGGCTGGTCGTCGTGGGTGGCCATGACGACCGCGCCGTAGCGCTCGTATCCCTCGCCGGTCTCGGTCGGTGTGCCCGCCGCCTTCCGGAAGTCGGGGAGGCTGGTGTAGTGCCCGATCTCCAGGAGCAGTTCGGGCGCGGTGAGCCGCTGCCGTACGGCGGTCAGCGCGGGCGGCAGGGCCGCTCGTACGGGGTCTCCGGCGGGCAGCCGGTGCGCCAGCCAGCCCGCGGTGACCACGGTCCCGGTCAGGACGCTCGCGGTGAAGGGGTGGGTGGCCGGATCGCGGGGCTCCACGTGGTCGCCCTTCACCGTCCAGGCCACGTCGACGGAGAGCTCGGGCGAGGCCTCCGGGTCGAGCAGTGCGCCCAGGGCCCGCTGTGCGGCCCAGCCGCGGCCGACGGCGCGTGCGACCTCGGTGGCCAGCCAGTCGGGTACGCGGGTACGGCGGCCCACGCGCCGGTTCCACACCTCCGCGGCGGCGGCCACGTCGGGTCCCTCGCTCCACAGCTTCGCCGGATCGGCGGGCAGCAGGGCGGCGACCACGGCGCGGCGTACCTCGGCGTCGAGGTTCTTGAGCTCGTCGCGGGCGTGGGCCGCGTCGGTGGCCTTGACCCCGAGGGCGGTGCGCAGCTCCGCGGGCAGGAAGTTGCGCTCGTAGGTGTCGGTGTACGGGAGTCCGGCGATCACCAGGCGGGCGAGGGCGCCGGGGACTCCGGTGAGCCGGGAGAACTCCTCCGCGGCTTCCGGGCTGAAGGGGGCCGGGCCGTGTTCGGCGGCCGCGCCGAGGAAGTCGGCCAGCCAGCCGGCGCCCCGTTCGCGGTCGCCGAGCGGGGTCTCGCCGCGCACGGTGTAGGGGCCGGGGACGGTGAAGCGGCCGTCGGGGTCGTGCAGCAGGGCGCCGAACTCGTGGCCGTAGGGCACGGATTCGCTGTGCTCGGTCAGGGCGAGGACGGCTCCGCCGCCCAGCGGCAGCACGCCGCGGTGGTGGAGGTTGCGTGAATGGCCGTCGGGGCCGGTCAGGTGGGCGCGGTCGAGGTGGAGGACGACCCGGCGCCAGCGGGCGGCGGAGCCCTCCGCGGAGGCCAGGCCGAGGGCGTCGACGGCGCCGAGCAGGGTGACCAGGGCGGCCCGCTGTTCGTCGGTGGCCGACACGGTGGTGGCGCGGTAGGCGACGGCGGCGGGCTCGTCGAGCAACAGCGTCCACGAGAAGGTGGAGTGCGGCAGCGCGGGCGTGTCGAAGTGGAGCCTGCCGGGCACCCCGGTGGTGTCGGTCCGCGCACAGGCGGCACGGAGTTCGCTCAGGAAGTGGTGGGCGCCGTCCTCGTCGCCGCCCCAGCGGTAGTACCCGGAGCCGGTCAGCCCGCGCAGTGCGTCGCCGAGCAGCCGGTCGCTGGGTCCGTGCTCGCGCTCCTCGGCGGGGGCGTCGTCCGGGTGGAGCCGGGCGGCGACCGCGTCCAGGGCCTGCTGCTGGGTGAGGGTGAAGCGCAGCACCTCGACGATGCCGCCGATCAGCTTCGGGGCGGTGACCTGGGGCAGGGCGGCGCTGACGAGGCCGGGCAGGTCGGTGACCTTCTCGGCCGCGGCGGCCGCCTTGAGCAGCGTGGCGAGGGTCTCGCGGTCGGCGGCGCGCAGGGCGGCCGAGCCTTCGGGGTCGCGGGGACGCAGGGCGTACCAGTGCGACAGCGGCGGGAGGTCCACGCTGCCCGTGCCGAAGGCGGAGCGGCGGTGGTGGTCGCCGCGCGAGCGGGCGGTGATCACCCCGTCGGGGTCGCTGATGCTGAGTTCCTGCCAGTGCTGCGACAGGGCGCGCGGCCGGTCGTCGCCGGGGAAGGCGAGCGCCGCGACGGGCATGTCGCGGCCCTCGGGCACGGTGACGGTGCGGCCGCCGGGGTCGGTCCCCTGCCAGCCGTGGCCGGCGATGCGGACGGTGCTCCAGCCGAGCAGGCCGCCGGCGGGGGCGCCGAGCACGGAGCCGGCCACGGTGGGCGTGGGCCGCAGCCAGTTGGAGTACCCGCTGCGGCGTGCGTTCTCCGGGTGCGCGCGCAGGGCGTCGGCGAAGAAGCCGGGCAGGGAGCTCCGGCCGTACGCCGCGCCGGCGGGGTCGTACTCGAGCCAGCCGGCCTCGTTCTTCTCGTCGCGCCGCTGCCACACCCAGTACGAGGTGCCGTCGGACAGCAGGGGCCGCTCGTCGGGCAGCTTCGTGTCGCCGCGGTGCAGGACGCCGCCGCCGGTGGCGCGGCCGCCGCCGGGGAGCGGCAGGGAGATGTGCTCGCTGCGCGGCGACCAGTGGTTGCGGTCGGTTTCCACGGTGAAGACGGTCTGGGGTGCGGAGTGCCAGTAGCCCTCCGTCCGGTTGGTGTTCCAGGAGGACCAGAAGACGAGCAGGTCGCCGTCGACGTAGTGGAATCCGTGCCGGTACTCGGACCCGGTGGGGACGCGCAGGTCGTGGGTGAGGACGGTGGAGTCGGCGTCGATGACGCGGACCTCGGTCTGGTTGGCGACGATGAGGTACGGCCAGGCTTCCATCACCGTGAGGCCGTTGCGGTGGTTCTGGCCGGGGCCCAGTTCGGCGAGGGCGCTCTCCCAGGAGGGCCAGGCCAGTTCTTCGAAGAGGCCGCCGCGCAGGGTGCGGGCGAGGGTTTCGGCGAGGTCGGCGGCGGCCGCGGCGGCCACTTCCTCGGGGGCGAGTTCGAGGGCTTCGGTGGGCAGCCAGGTCAGGCGCTGGATGGCGTCCGGGACGCCGGGCAGCCCGGCGGCGGTGGAGGCGCGGGCGACCTCGCGCATCCACTCGGTCAGCAGCGGGCGGCCGCCGGGCGACCCGGCGACGCGCCGGATGACCTGGACGCCTTCGCCGTTGCCGCCGAGGGCGTTCAGCGCCCGGCGGAAGGCGGGGTGGAACCGCTGGTCCGCGGCGAGGGCGAGCAGGTCGCGGCGCTGCTCGGAGCGGGCCCAGCCGGTCAGGTTCAGCTGGTCGTGCCGGTGCCGCTTGTTCTCGGGGTCCGGGTCGGGGTCGGCGACCGGGATCTCCAGGGCGAGCAGCAGGTCGAGGAGGTCGGCGTCCTCGACTCCGACGCGCAGGCCCGTTTCCCGGCCGGGCCGGGCGAGTTCGGTGCGCAGCTGCTCCGCGCAGCGCTCGACCACGTCGAGGAGCACGTCGAGGGCGGGGCGCACGCCCCAGCCGGCGTGGCGGGCCGCGTGGAAGCGTTCCAGCCAGCCGGCGGCGCCGTCGGCGCACCGCTGCTCGGCGGGCAGTTCCTCGCCGGCCAGCCCGGCGGTCGCGCCGGACTCCTCCAGGATCTCCAGCCACAGGGTGGTGAGCTCGTCACCGCCTCCGGGCGGGGTCAGCCCGAGGAGCGTGCCGCGTACGGCGGGAACCCGGTGGGCGAGCGCGACGAGGGCTGCCCGGTGGGCCTTCCACCAGCCGAGTGCGGCGCGCAGGGTGGCGGGCAGGGGCAGCAGTTCGGCGAGGTAGTCCTGCTCGGCCTCGGTTCCGGTCAGGCCCGCGGCGCGGGCGAGGCGGCGCAGTTCGACGGCGGCCTGGGCGGAGGGCGGCAGCCCGCCGGCGGTGCGGCGCACGCACAGGCGGCGGAAGCGCTCGTGAGCCTCGGCGGGGGTGACGCGGCCGGCCAGGGCCTTGGCGTACCCGGTGAGGACCTTTACCGGCAGGGCGCCGGCCAGGGCGAATTCGAGGAAGACGGAGTCGAGGCGGTCCTCGTCGATGGCGAGGCCGTGCTGGGCCTCGGCCGTGCGGGCGCGGCCGAACAGCTGGGCGGCGTAGGTGGTGTTCTCGACGGCGAGGAAGATGCGGGCCGCCTGCTCGTGGAAGACGGGCAGGAAGTGCGGGACGGACGCGGCGAGGCGGTCGGCCAGCTCCTGGCAGGCGTCGAGGGCGGCCTTGGGCTTGGTCTTGGCCTGCCGGGCGACCCGGTCCAGTTCGGGGACGACGGCGAGGGCGTGGTGGCCGTCCTCGGGGTGGTGCACGAGGACCCATTCGGGGAAGCCGAGTGCCTGGCGCCGGCTCAGGCCGACGACGGGGGGCTCGCCCCCGTCGCGTACGAGTCCCAGGAAGCCGGCGGCGAGGTCCTCGGCCGGGCCCAGTTCGGCGGGCGCGAGGCGGACGACGACGCGGTCGTCGCCGAGTCCGGGGTGGCGGTAGGAGCGGGCGGTCAGTGGGACGGCGGTGGGGCCGGTGCCCGTGGCGTCGTGCGGCAGTACGGCGCCGGCCTTGAGCAGCAGTTCGGCCGTGTTCATCGCGGTGTCCTTCTGGTTGGTGCTCATGCGTTCCCGCCCTCCTCGATCTTGCGCCCGGCGTACAGCGCCGCGGCCATCCGCATGCCCTCGGACCAGGCCACCGGTCCGACCGCGGCCAGGGGTACCGTCCGGCCGTTCTCGTCGTGCCAGCTCAGGGCGCCCGTGGTGGTCTCGTCCTCGTAGTAGGGCTCGCCGATCCACACGGCCGCCTCCGCCCCGGCCCCGGAGTCGCGGACCTTGCAGGTGGCGTAGCCGCCGGAGACGCGGTAGCCGAGGCCGGTGGCCCGGGCGGCGAGGCTGAAGCGGGTGGGGAAGACCCCGCCCGCGTAGTCCCGGACCTCGGTGGCGGTGGCGGTGAGCCCGTCCGGCTTCTGCCAGGTCGCGCGGTGGATCTGCTCGACCCGCTGGACGATGCCCAGCTCGGCCGCGAAGTCCCGTACGTCGTCCAGGTCCGGGAGCAGCACGGGGTGGGGCAGGGTCACCGTGCGCGGGGCGAGTCGTACGGTCTCGCCGTCGAGGTTGACCACCTTCAGTTCACCGGAGGCGGTGGCGTCCCGCAGGAAGCCCACCTCGTCCGGGTCGTCGCCGACGACGGCCATGTCGCGCAGGGCGTGCTGCCAGGCCTCGTCCGGCCAGACCCGGGCGAGCAGTCCGGTCGGTACGGGCAGCGAGGACACCATCCAGCCGTCCACCTGCGCCACGCAGGCGGCCTCGTGCCGGTCGAGCCATTCGGCGAGCCGGCGCAGCCGGTCCACCTCGGGATGGTCCTTCAGCGCCTTCGGCAGCGTCTTCAACTGCCGTCCCGCACTCCGGCCGGTGGTGGACCTCGCCGCCACCCGTCCCTCCACCAGGGCGATCTCGTACCCCTCGCCCGCCGCCAGCCATGCCATCAGCCCGTGCCCCTCCGCCTGTCACCTACGGTTCCGCGCAGCCCTGACAGGGGGGAACAGACCCCCTGAGCTGCGGTATGCCGGGAGACTAGCGAGCCCCACTGACAACGCCCGCCTGAGGGTCCGTGGCCGGTTTTATGTCCGGTTCTGGGTAGTCTTCCGGGGACAGTTGCGCAGCGGAGCCGACTCGGGGTGGGGTTATGGGACGTCAGATAGGTGTGCCCGGTGCGGTCCTGGCGGCCGTACTGCTGGCGGCCGCGGCCGGCTGCTCCGGTGCGGACGCGCCGGGTGCCGGGGGCGCGAAGCCGCCCGCGACGCGGACCGCACAGCCCCCGGACTCGAAGCCGGATTCCAAGCCGGCCGGCGGGGACGGGCTGCCGGGAATGGTCGCCGCCGCCGTGGCCCGGACGCAGTTGGCGGCGCTGAGGGTGGCGCCGGTGGGCACGATGGCCGGCTACAGCCGGGACAAGTTCACGCACTGGGCCCAGCAGGGCAACAAGTGCGACACCCGCGAGGTGATCCTGGAGCGCGACGGCACCGGCGTCTCACGGGACGCGGAGTGCCGGGCGGTGTCCGGCACCTGGAAGAGCCTGTACGACGGGGTGGTCGTCACCGACGCCGCGAAGATGGACATCGACCACATGGTCCCGCTTGCCGAGGGGTGGCGCTCTGGCGCGGCCGGCTGGGACCCCGCCAAGCGCAAGGCCTTCGCCAACGACCTGACCAACCCTCAGCTGCTCGCGGTAACGGCGGCCTCGAACCGTTCCAAGGGTGACCAGAGCCCGGACCTGTGGCAGCCGCCGGACAAGTCGAGCTGGTGCCAGTACGGGCGGGCCTGGACCACCGTGAAGTCCACGTACGGGCTGACCGTCACCGAACCGGAGAAGAAGATGCTCACCACGATGCTCGACACCTGCGCCTCATGAGCGGAGCGGACCACCGCCGGTGGCAGGACCGGGTGACGGCCGGGCCGGGCGGCGCCATGACCGACGAGGTGGGCGTCATCACCGGCCCGCTCACCCTGTGCACCACCGCCGTGGCCGGGGACCTGGTCCGCTTCGACGTCCAGTACGAGGGCGCCGAAGAGTGGTACACCCTCACCGGCAGCCCGCTCCCCCACCACGGCGATCCGGCCGCCCTGCACGCCGCCGCGCTCGCCGCGGTCCGCCGGGGCGGCGCGGCACGGGCCCCCGGAACCGCGCCCGCCTGAGCGGGGCTCAGAGGACGGCGATGCCGAGCGGTCTGGCGCCCGCCGGGAGGCGGCGGGCGGCGCCCGTCTCCAGGTCCACGACCGTGAGGCCGTTCCAGTGGCCGTCACGGGTGTAGCCGCCCGTGACGTACGCGGTCCGGCCGTCCCGGGTCACGGCCACGTCCTCGTGCGGGCCCTCCAGCGGGTACACCCGCTCGCTGCCGTCCGGGGAACGGACCGTCAGTGACGGGCCCTTGCCCGTGCCGGGCTCCACCGCTGCGGTGCCGACCACCAGGAGGCGGCCGTCGGCGGTGACGGTGGCGCCGTGCTGGTGGGTGTCGGCGGTCATCGGCTCGATGGCGGTACGGCCACTGCGCGGGTCGACGACGGCGAGCCGCTCGCCCTCGAAGGGGAGCAGCAGTTTCCCGTCGGCCGGGCGGACGGCCGCGTAGTGCGGCTTCAGCCAGGAGTCGAGCCCGCCGTCGGTGCCGTACGGGGCGACTTCGATCCGGCGGGGCCGGAGCGAGCCGGCTTCCACGACGGTGACGTCGAAGGAGTCGTGGCCGGTGACGTACACCTCGGCGCCGTCGGCCGACACGTCCACGTCGAAGGGGCGCCGGCCCACCGGTACGACGGCGGTGACCCGGCGCGCCGCCGTGTCCACGACCTCCAGGACGCCGGTGGTGCCGGGGACGTTGACCCCGACGTACGCGTGCGCGCCGTCGGGCGACAGCGCGATGCCCATGCCGCCGCCGCGGTACTCGCCGTCGGTGACCGGGCCGGCGTCGGTGCGGTACGGGATGCGGGCCAGCCGGGCGCGGGTGCGGGTGTCGACGACGGCGAGGCCCTCGGCCGTGGCCACCCACGCGCGGCCGTCGGCGCCGACGGCCAGCCCGTACGGGGCCCTGCCCACGACGACGGAGGCGACCGCTCCGCGCTCCGGGTCCACGAAGGTGACGGTGTCGGCCCCGAAGTCGGCGGTCAGGAGCAGCCCTTGCGGGGCCGGCGCGGTGGCCGGCAGCGGGGAGGCCGCGGACGGCGCCGGGCTCGGCGCCGCGGAGGAGGCGGAGCTCGCCGGGTTCGCAGAGGTCGCCGAGGTCCCGGCCTGTGTGCAGGCGCCGAGCAGCAGGGTCGCGGCGAGCGCCGAGAGGGCGGTACGGGTGCCGCGTGCGCGGCGGTTCACCGGCCGGCCTCCCGCTCGTACCCGCTTCCCGGCTCGTCCCCGGCCGCCCCGGCCGCGCGCAGGATCCGCGCCATGCCCTCGAAGCCCCGGCGCACGGCGTGCTCGTACGAGGTCACCCCGTCCTGGTCGGCCAGTTCGGGATCGGCTCCGGCGGCGAGCAGCACCGCGGCCGCGGCCACGTGGTCGCCGAGCGCGGCGAGCAGCAGCGGTGTGTGCAGCTGTTCGTCGCGGGCTTCCACGGCGGCGCCCGCGGCGAGCGCGGCGCTCACCGCCGCCGCGTCACCGGCGCGGACGCCGTCGAGGAGCAGTCGGTCGTGCGCGTTCATGGTGTCCCTCTCGGCTCCGGGGCGGGAGGGCCGCGTACGACTTCCCGCTCCCCCGGTCCATGCTCGCCGCGCCGGAGCCCTCGGCCGGTCCGCCCGGTGGACGGAGCCCGGGAGCGGTCCGGCCGACCCCGGGGTCGGCCGATCGGCTCATGCGGCAGGGCGGGATCAGGCCTCGTACTCCGTGAGGTCGATGCCGTGGACGCGCACGGAGGTCCCGTACCGGGGGTCGGTGGTGTCGCGCTCCATCGCCATGCCCAGCTTGCGGATCACGTTCTCGGAATCGGCGTTGCTCATCCGGTTGATCGCGACGACCCGGTCCAGGCCGCGGTCCTGCAGAGCGAACTCCAAGGTGGCGTGGGCGGCCTCGGAGGCATAGCCCTGGCCCCAGTACTGGCGGCCGAGGCGCCAGCTGATCTGCACGTCCGCCCGGGCGTCCGGCAGGTTCTCGAGCACCGAGAGACCCACGGCACCGATGAGCTCGCCGGAGCCGAGGAGCTCGACGGCGAAGAGCCCGAAGCCCTCGTCGTCCCACTCCTCCTCCCAGCGCTCGATCTCCTCGGCCGTCTCGTCCAGGCCGAGGGTGGAACCGTCACCGATCCAGCGCATCACCTCCGGGTCGGCGTTGATCTCCGACAGCGGGACGAGGTCGTCGTCGGTCCAGCGGCGGAGGAGGAGGCGGGGGGTACGGATCTCGGTCATGCCCCACATCCTGCCGAAAATCCGCCGACCAGCGGTAATCGGCCGTTGCGGCAGTGTTTCGAGTGCGTGGCCATCCCGGTGGGAAGGTTCCCGCGGCTCGCCCCGGACCTCTACGGTCCGTCGGGAACCGCGACCAAGGAGTGCACTGCCATGCCGCTCGATCTGTCGGACGAGAGCCACTACGACCGCACGCGCCTGCGGCAGTGGGCCCGCGGCCGCGCCCGCTCCGCCGGGGTGGACCGCCGCGATCTGATGAAGCTGTTCGCGGTGGGTGCCGCGGCCGGGTCGCTGGGCTTGGCCACGGGTGCACCGGCCGCGGCCGCGGGTGCACCGGTCGCGGCCGCGGTCCCGCCCGGCCCGGCCGGCCCCGTGGCGGCCGCGGGCCCGGTCACCGTGAAGCCGCTGCCGCCCGAGCTGTTCACGCTCCGCGGCACGAACGCGGAGACGAACTTCGCGGCGCTGCGCGGCACCGGCCCGCTCACCCCGATCGACCGGTTCTTCGTGCGCAATCACACCTCCACCCCGCGCGTCGATGCCGGCGGGTGGCGGCTGAAGGTGTGGGGCGACGGGCTCGCGGGCGGCCCGGTGGAGTTCTCGTACGAGCGGCTGCGGGCCCTGCGGGCGGTCGAGCGGACGCTGTTCATCGAGTGCGCGGGCAACGGCCGGAGCTTCTACACCACCCAGCAGGGGCAGCCGGTGACGGGCACCGCCTGGACCCTGGGCGCGATCGGGGTCGCGCGCTGGCGCGGGGCGCGGCTGTCGGACGTACTGCGGCTCGCCGGGGTGACCCGCGGGGCCGTCGACGTCCTGCCGAGCGGGCTGGACGACGAGGTGATCGCGAACGGGGTGAACCTGGGCCGGGTGCGCCGCCCGCTGCCGGTGGCGAAGGCGCTGGACGACGTCCTGCTCGCCTACGAGATGAACGGGCAGCCGCTGCCGCCCGACCACGGCGGTCCGGTGCGCCTCGTCGTACCGGACTGGGTCGGGATCTCCTCGATCAAGTGGGTCGGGGACATCGAGGTGAGCGACGAGCCGCTGTACTCGCCGTGGAACACCGACATGTACCGGCTGTTCGGGCCGGAGCACCCGGCGCAGGGCGGCGCCCCGCTGACCCGGCAGACCCTCAAGAGCGCCTTCGAGCTGGAGCTGGGAGCCGTCCTTCCCGTGCACCGGACCCGGCTGCTGACCGGCCGGTCCTGGTCGGCGGCGGCCCCCGTGACCCGCGTCGAGGTCAGCACGGACGGGGGCGGCCACTGGCGGCGGGCCCGGACGCACGATGCCCCGCGCCGGGGCGGCTGGGTGCGCTGGTCGGTGCCGTGGACCCCGCGGACGACGGGCGCGACGGCGCTGCTGGCCCGGGCGACCGACGCGAGCGGGCGGACGCAGCCCGAGACCTCGGTCCACAACACGCAGGGCTACCTCTTCGACGCGGTCGTGCGGCACCCGGTGACCGTGGTCTGAGGACCGGTTCAGGGGGTGTGGAACCCGACCTCCGGCGCGTCGGCGGACGGACCGTCGAGGACGGGCCGGGGGGTACCCCGCAGGTGCTGGTCGAAGAAGGCCGCGACGTAGCGCCGGGTCAGCTCGACGGAGCGGGCTCCGGGCAACGGGGCTCCCTGGTCGGGCAGGCCGAGCTGTTCGCCGATGGCCGGGAAGTCGGTGAAGGTGAAGTGGCCCGAGTCCGCGAAGGTGATCCAGCGCTTCCACCCGTCGATCCTGGACCAGTCGCGGTCCCAGGACGTCATGCCCCCGGGGCCGCTGTCCTGCGCTCCGAGCAGCATGAAGGGGCGCCCGCCGAGCCCGGCCTCGGGGACCGGGGTGTGGAGCCCGCCGTCCATGTTCACCCCGGCCCGGATCCTGGGGTCGATCGCCATCGCGGCGACCGCGGAGGCGCCGCCGATGGAGTGGCCCGCCATCGCGATGCGGTTCGGGTCGATGAGGCCGGCGTGGCGCCAGGCGGGGTGGCGTCCGGCGAGGCGGTCCAGCAGGAAGGAGACGTCGCGGCCGCGGGTGTCGCTGACCGTCTGCATGCCGGTCCCCGCTTCGGTCTTCTCACAGGCCAGGCACTCCAGCACCCGCCCGCCGGGGAAGGCCGTCCCGACGCTCTCGTAGGCGTGGTCGACCGCGGCGACGACGTAGCCGCGGGAGGCCAGGTCCTCGGCGAGCGCCGTGAGGGTGGCGCGGTGGGCGGTGAAGCCCGGGGAGAGAACAATCAGCGGGTACCGTCCGGCGACGGGACGGGCGTGGGTCCGGGAGGCGCTCACCGTGCCGGTCAGGGCCTCGACCGGAATGACCTGGTCCAGCTTGCGGTCGACCAGCAGCAGCCGGGCCTCCTCGTCGGTGAGGTAGCGCGCGGCGCCGCCGGTGGCACGCTGCGCCGGATAGCGCATGGTGACCATCAGCTCGCGGGGCCCGGACCCGGCCCAGGGATCGGTGCGGCTGCGGTCCACCAGGTGCAGGTCTTCCCGGCCGACCGCGAAACGGCCGGTGGGGCGCGGGAGTTCCACCGTGGTGCGGCTCGGCGCGGCAGCGGACGGGGCGTCCGCCGCGGCCGCGGTGCCGGCGGCGGCGAACGGGAGGGGCAGGAGGAGGGCGAGTAAGGCGGCTGAGGCGACTGCTCTGCGTCGATTCATGGAACCGACGCTATGCACCGGCGCCTGACCGATCGTCACCACTGCGGAGGATCTGCCCGTCCCACCGGAGGAGGGTTTCTCACCCCCGGTCACCCCGAAGTATGAACACCCGCGGGAAGACCGGGCGCCCCGGGCCCTCGGCACGAGGAACGGCTGGCGGCGCCCGCGCGGCACTTGCGAGCATGCACCTCATGAACACGACGGGGGATGGACGGATCGACGTGGTACCGCTCGGCACGACGCGGGCGCCGGGCACGGTCGAGGCGGTCGCCGGAGGGCGGCTCCTTGTTCGCACGCCGGGGCTGGCGGAGGTCCACGACCGCGAGGAGTTCCTTGCGGGGAGGACCGGAGGCGCGACCGCCGCCCTGCGGACGGAGGAACAGGAGCGGGCGGTTCCCACGCCCGACGGCAGATCGTGGTGGCCGGGGTGGCATCGGTGCGGGCGCTGGGCCCCGACGGCGGCCCGCGATGGGAGCTTCTCCACGACGCGTGGCACGGCGCCGCCCGGGCACCCTCCGCGCCGGCCGTCAGCCCGGACGGACGGATGGTGAGCGTCGTCGCGCCGACGCTGGAGCCCGAGCACCTTCCCCGACGACGACCGCGACGGGCTGGCGGCGTACGACCTCGGCACAGGGCAGCAGACGGCGCTGCTGGACCTGTCGGAGCTTGCCGTCGACCCGGAGAACGACGAGTTCTCCTCAACTCCGAGCCGTCGGCCCGGTAGACCACCGCGTTGTCCGACGGGGTGAACGGTGCGCCGTTGATCGCTTCCACCACCAGCACCAGCGTCTCGCCGTGCTCCCGCCACGCCATGACGGCCCGCGGCGGACGCTCGTACGACTTCTCGACGGTCCCGGCGGGACCGCTCCACCGGACCGTGGTGTCGCCCGGGATCCATGTGATCACTGCATGGGTGAGGGTCAGGCTGACGATCCAGTAGTCGTACTCCTCCGCGGTAACGCCGCAGATGTGGTCGCCGGAGCCGGACCGGGCGATGAACTCGATCCGCCCTTGGTCATCCACGAGGCGGGCGACGTCGGCACCGTCCGTGAGACGCACCCGGACCCAGCCGACGTCGGAACTCCCCGTCACGACCGCCGTGAGGAGGAACGTCCCGTCCTCGTCGATGACACCGGCTCGGCGGGCGTGTTCGAGCCACAGCCGGTGGACTCCACCCAGGTCTCCCTTCAAGGGGAAGGAGGCACTGGGCTCCACGCCGAAACCCGCCATGGCCCGCCAGGCCGTTTCGACCGAAGGTCCGGGGTCGTTGCCCTGGGCCGTGACCACTTCGAGGCCGCTGCTCCGGATGAGTTCGACGAGGTACTCCTCGCTGGTGCGCATGTCATTTCTCCTCGAAGCGGCGGCCCTGCGTCATCGTCGTACGCCAACCGGCCGCGCCGCAGGCTGTACTGCAGGCGTAGGTTGCGAAGCAACCTGCATAGAATGCCCATGTGATCTTCATTGTGGTGAAATTCTCCGTCAAGCCCGAATATGTCGACGCGTGGCCCGACAAGGTCGCGCCGTTCACTCACGCCACCCGTGCCGAACCCGGGAACCTCTGGTTCGAGTGGTCGCGCAGCCTGGAGGAGCCGAACACCTTCGTGTTGGTCGAGGCCTTCCAGGACGACGCTGCCGAGGCGCACGTCACCTCCGAGCATTTCCGCGCCGCGCTGGAGACCATGCGGCCGATGGTGACCCGGACGCCCGAGATCGTCAGCACCACCATCGAGGGCGCGACCGGCTGGAGCCGCATGGGCGAGCTCCAGATCGACTAGGTCGCGCCCGCTGGCCTCCCGCACCAGTCCGTAGAGCAGCCGCCCTCCAGGGACCCCTCCCCCGGCCGGGGGAGAGAGATCGTTCCGGCAGCTGACGCCACCCCGCCGCGGTCGCTGCACTGTTCGGAACATGACCCGTGTTCAATGGACGATGAAGGCGCTCTGGAGCTGGTGGCAGCGATGGCCGAGCTGGGTGGCCCGGGCAACGATGCTGTGGGCGGTGCTCTATGCCGGCTTCGGCCTGGCGTGCGCGCTGAGCGGTACCCCCTTGCTCTTCCACGGCGGCGACTCCGGGGCCTCCGGGCTGGGTTGGGTGGTCTTGGCCGTGGGTGCGGTGGCGGCGCTCGTCAGCGGAGCGGTGGTGTGGTTCGGGCTGGGGCCGGCCCTACGGGTGCTGCTCTGGGTCGCCTGTGGGCTGGCCGGGATCACCGCGTTCAGTCTGCTGATGGATGTGATCACGCTGATGCTCGGTCAGGGAGTGGACAGCCAGGTCTCCGCCGCGAACAAGGCCCTGGCGGCGGTCGGGGCGGTCCTGCTCGCGGCCACGGCCCGGTCCGGCCGCCGGCCTGCCGGTACGGCCGTACGAGCACCGTCCCCTGCACCGCGGCTCGTCCAACTCGCCGCCTGGGCGGGGACGCTGGCCTTCGTCCCGTACGCGGCGATGAAGCTGCTCTGGGCGTCCGGCGGCACGTTCGCGGGGATCACCGGTGAGGAGATGCTCGCGGTCTCGGAGCGGAACGGCGCCTCGGGAATCTTCCTCACCCTGGAGTCCTGGGGCCTGGACCCCACCGCGCTGCTGGCCGTACTCGGCGTCTTCCTGCTCTGGGGCCTGGTCCGCCCGTGGGGGCAGGTCTTCCCACGCTGGACTCCGTACCTCCGCGGCCGACGGGTGCCGCGCTGGCTCCCGCTCGCCCCGGCTCTGCTCGGCGCCGCCACCCTCGCCCCGTACGGCGTCCTGGGGGTCGGATACTTGGCCCTGGCAACGGCCGGCGCAGTGACGATGCGGCGCGGCGACTTCCACTCCTCGGGCGACGCGCTGCTGGTCGGCTGGATCGGGATGGTCGCCTTCGCCGTATACGGCATCGCCCTGACCATCGCGGCCCGCTCGTACTGGCTTCGGGGGAGGTCGTTCCACCTCGCGAGCCCAGACACACCGGACGCCAAAGCCCCCCTCCCGTTGCAGCCCTGACCACCGGCCCAGGTGCGTTATCCCGGCTGGGGCTCGGCGGCGGCGTGCCAGGTTCGAGCGTAGCCCTCGCGGAGGGGACCGCCCGCGAGGATGAGGATCTCTGCCGCGGCGTCGGCGAGGTCCTCGGATTCGCCGTTCTCGCAGAGGCGGCAGTAGCCGTCGAGGAGAGCTCCGCCGCGCTGGGGGTCGGCCTGCAGCAGGCGGCGGGGCAGCCACTTGCCGCCGCCTGTCCAGGCCCGGTGGTGGTCGAAGAGGAGGTCGGCGGCGGTGTTGAGGACGACGCCGGCCACGGCGAGGCGCTCGACGACGTCCGTGGCGTCGGCGAGGTCGTCGAGCGCATCGGTGAGGGCGTAGCGCCGGCTCTCGACCGTGGCGGGGGCCAGGGCGCCAGGGCCCTCACGGAGCGCGTCCTCGGCGCGCCGCTTGATGCAACTGGCGGCTCCGTCCCGCTCGGAAAGGACCAGGCCGTCGGCGTACATGCGTTGCATGACGCCGCGGCGGGCGGCTGCGTCGGCGGCGAAGAGCTCGTGCCAGGGAATTCCGGGCCGGCCGGGCCGGGCGAGAGAAGGGCACCGCACGGCAGCGCACAACGCCGGCGAGGTGCCGGCCGTGCAGGACGGCCTCCGGCAGGTGCAGGTCGGCCGCGCGCGGCCCCAGCCCGCCTCCCGGCAGCGGCATCTGCCGCTCCGCTTCGGCTCCTGGAGGCGAACGTGGCACACCCCCCGAGCGGACCTGGCCTTCCGCCCCTCGGACCCGGCCGATCGCGCTCTGAAGCGGGTGCGCGCGCCCGACGCCGCTACGCGGAGGCAACGACCTCGCCCGCTGTAACCTGCGGCGGGTTGGGGAGGAGCGAAGCGAGGTTCTCCCGCACGAAGTGCGCCGCCCTCTCGACCGATGCGTCGGCGCCCGCACGGTCCTGGAACACGCTGGTCGAAACCATCACCCCGTTGCCGGCATCGACCCAGTAGTAGGCCACGAATCCGGGGACCTGACGCATGATCGGCACGAACCCCTCGTCGACGAGGCGTCCCGCTTCGGCCGGGTCGGTCACGCCTTCGTACCTCCGGACTGCTGCGTACATGGCTGGTCCCCTCAACAGTGCTCGGCGTCGTCGCTGCGAAAGACTGCGTACCCCGCCCGCCGGGTACTCGGCTCGCAAGCGCCCGCCAATCACTGGAAGAGCCCTCACCCGGTCATACGAACGGCTCCTCCCGCTGATGGCCGACGGCGGCTCCGTCGTCAACGTCAGCGGCAACGCGGCGGCCGCGACCTCCGGGCTGGAGCCCGGCTACGCGGCGTACGCATCGATGAAGGGCGGCCTGACCGTGCTGACCCGCTACATGGCCAAGGAATTCAGTCCGCGCGGCATCCGCGTCAACGCGGTCTCGCCCGGGGCCACCCGCACCCGGCTCGCCGACGACGCGTTCACCCGCTTCCCCGAGGTCGTACCGGCCCTCGCCGCGAAGACCGCTTTCGGCCGGGTCGGCGAGCCCGACGACGTCGGCTCGCTGATCGCGACCCTGGTCGGCGAGGAGAGCCGCTGGATCACCGCCCAGGACGTCGAGGTCTCCGGCGGCTACCAGCCGTAGGCCCCACGGCCCCACGGCCCCAGCCGGGCTTCACGGCATCGGCCGGCGGACGGCCGGCCAGGTGCGGTCACAGCACTCGTGAGGATGTGCAGGCGCCACCGGCATCCCGTTCCACCCTCCGAAAACAGGAATTCCCCGGTCATGAGCAAGGACATCGCCCGTGGAGCCGCGGCTCTGAACGCAGCCGATGACACGGACCGCTCCACGTGGCACAGGCAAATCGACGCGCAGGTATCCGCCGGCGCGTTCGCTGGGTAGGAGACCTCGCAGTGGCGGCCTCTGCGAGGACCGCCGCAGGGCAGGACGCGAGCGGCCGGTGCGAAACCATCCTCGCCTACGCACACCAGGCTCTGGCCGCCCACCCGGGACCGGAAAGCCTGCGCACCCTGCTGCGGGTGCCCGCATCACCGTATGCCGAGAACTCCGGACGGATTCGATCCGAACGGCGCCTGGCCTCGCTCGTGGCCCATGGCCACCGCATCGAGGACATCGCGCGGTTGGTCTTCGCCCGGGAATCGGGGTCGGTGCACTCCCGGGAATTCGCCGCATGCCTGCTCCACGAACTCGTACTCGTTTCGGACCGGGTCGAGGAGCATCCCGCGATGGTGTCCTTCGCCGGGACGCTCCGTTCCGAAGGACATCCCCTCGCGGAACCGCCCTCGCACCTCCTGCCCGAGGAGCAGCAGGGGCTACGCCGGCCCGCCGACGCGGCGGACGACTGGACCTGGACGGTTCACCCTTCGCCCGTCGTGTCGTACGAGGCGGCCGAACTGCACACCACACCGGAGATGCGTCAGCGCGCGGCGGGCATCGACATGACGGAGACCAGCCTTCCGGAACTCGCGGAAACCGTGGGCGCGGTCGTACGGCACTGGCGCGATCAGTCCAACGGCGAGATCGCCGCACAGGAGTTCTGGTCGCCGGATCCGGTCGCGCCTGAGGATTTTCCCGCCGTCTTCGAGCAGTTGCCTCTCATCCCCTGGCCCGCGGACGGAGCCCCTGCGCGGCTGCATCCGTCGACTCCGGGCGAGGTGCTGCGGATCCTTCTCACCGCCGCGGTTCGGGCCCCGGCCTACGGCCTCGGCCCCGGCGGCGCGTACGGAAGGCTTGCCGCCCGGCGCTCCCTCGGCGGCCTCGCCGGAGCTCCGACGGACGCCCCGATCACGCACACGGCCGAGCTCGTCCGGCAGACGCGCTGGTTCTGCCCCGACGCCGTCTCGTCCATGTGGTTCCACGAAGTCGCCTGGGATCTCGCCGTCGCGGCCCTGCGGCCCGGCGGCCCGGAGATCGTGGTGCTGGCCGCCACCGACACCGACTGACCACGCCCCGGCTCGATCGACGGCGACGACGATCTATTGACTATCGATCACTATCGATCGATTATCGATGCATGCATCGCTTCTTCATCACGGCGCTTCGCGGTGGCATCGCCATGGCGATCCTCTTCGGCCTCTTCGGTCAGCTCGTCATCATCCCCACGACGGCAGCCGACGAGGTCGACCGCTTCCCCCCGTACGCCCCGTACGCCTTGCCCTACACGGTGGCCGCCATCGCGGGAGTCGCCTGCGTCCAGGCCGTCCTCGCTGCGGCGTGGAAGCTGCTCACCATGGTCGAACGTGATGCGATCTTCTCGTCGGCAGCCTTCCGGTGGGTCGACACCATCATCGGTTCCACCATCGCCGCGACGCTGCTGGCTCTCACCGTCACCTGCCACCTGCCACGCCGGCATCCCCTCCCCCGATGACGGCATGGAGCTCATCGGCGCCCTGGCCGCCGCGGCCGCGGCCACCGGCATCGGGGCTTGCCTGGTCATGCTCATCGTCATCATGCGCAATCTGCTGCGCAAGGCGAACGACATGAAGAGTGAACTCGCCGAGGTGGTCTGATGGCCATCATCGTCGACCTCGACGTGCAACTCGCCCAACGCAAGCTCTCGGTCGCCGAGTTCGCCGCCGCCGTCGGAATCAGTCCCGCCAACGTCGCGGTACTGAAGAACGGCCGGGCGAAGGCGGTTCGGTTCACCACACTCGACGCGATCTGCCGCACGCTCGGCTGTCAGCCCGGCGATGTGTTGCGCTGGGTGCCCGACGATGCGGACGAGGGATAGGCCGCGGGGAGTCCGACCGAACAGGGTTCCGCCTCCGCCTCAGGTCTCGCCCCCCTCCGTGACGCTGATCGCGTCGAGCTTGCCGCGCAGGTACGTGTGGGAGTCGACGGGGTCGTGCACCACCCGGCCGACGGGTGCCGGGAGGGACTCCACCCGGGTGTGCGCGTCGCATTCGTAGAAGTAGACGAGCGAGATCAGTTCCTCCGCCGGGGTGTCGGCCGGCGGGGGCAGTACGCGGTGGCGGCCCGCGCGCCAGCGGTCGCCCGTCCAGCGGGCCATCAGGTCACCGATGTTGACGGTGAGGGCGGCCGGATCGTAGGGCGCGTCCTGCCAGCCGTCGGCGTCGGTGTGGATCTGCAGACCGCCCGCGCCGAGCTGCCGGTCGAGGACCGTGACCGTGCCGAAGTCGGTGTGCGCCCCGATGCGGAACTGGCCGGGCAGCGGCGGTCCGACGGTCTCCGTGCCGGGGTACCAGTTGACGTTGAACCCCCAGGTCGGGTGGGAGGTGTGGCGCGTGAAGTGGTCCTCGGCGAGGCCGAGGGCGGTGGCGAGGAGTTCCAGCAGTTCGTCGGAGAGGGCCCGCATCAGGCCCAGGTACTCCGTCACCAGCGGCCGCAGCACCGGCACCTCGGCGGGCCAGGCGTTGGGCCGGAACCACTCGGCGTCCACGGCGGGGTCGCCGGTGGGATCGTCCGCCGCCAGGGACCAGGACTCCTTGAGGTCGGGCGGCGAGGCCGTGCCCTCGGCGTAGCTGTTCGCCTCCGCGCCGGGGCCGAGCCAGCCCCGGCCGCCGACCGTGACGGCGTACGGCTCCTTCGCGGCGGGCGGCAGCCGGAAGAAGGCGCGCGCCGCCTCCCGGATCCGCGCGGGCAGTGAGGGGTCCACGCCGTGGCCGGTCACGAGCAGGAAGCCGGCCGCGCGCAGGGCCTCGTCGACGCGGGCGGCCGTACGGGCGCGGTCCTGCGCTCCGCCGGACCGCCACGGCCCGAGATCGATCACGGGGACCTGGGAACCGGCCATGGGAGACCTGCCTTCCGGTGCTGCGGGGTGGCGTCCGGCACCGAGGCTATCGTCGGACGCCACCCACCGGGACCGACACGGAGCGTGGTTCTCGGACACCTTCCGTGTGCGTCCTTCACCACCGACCGCGAGGAACGGGACGAAAAGGACCAGAATGTACCGAGGGGCCCCTCAGGGACGGAGCAAGCGGTGGAGATTTCTACGAGAGAGGTCTTCGGGGCGCCCTGCTGGGTGAGCCTGATGACCCGCGATCTCGAGACGGCCCAGCGTTTCTACGGGGCGGTCGCGGGCTGGAGATTCCGGCCGGCCCGCCTCGGCGAGGCCTTCTCGGTGGCGTACCTGGACCGGGTCCCGGTGGCGGGCATCGGAGCGCTGGCCGCGGATCTGGGGGTCGCGGCGGCCTGGACCCCGTACTTCGCCGTCGACGACGCCGACGTGGCCGTGGACCGCATCCGGGAGCGGACGGGCACCATCGCGGTCGGCCCGGTCTCCTTCGATTCCGGTGGCCGCGCCGCGCTCGTCGCCGACCCCGACGGCGCCGTCTTCGGGATCTGGGAGGGCGCCGTGGCCGCGGACTGGCGGGCGGGCAAGGGACCGCTGCCGGCCTGGCTGGAACTGCGCACCCGGAACGCCCTCGACGCGGCGATCTTCTACGGCGCGGTGCTCGAATGGGCCACCGAACGCCCCGGGTGCTGCGAGGTCTCCTACGAGGAGGACCAGGTCGTGCTGCGGCAGAACGGTGAGCCCGTGGCCCGCCTGAACAGCGGCCCCGTCGAGCTCGCCTCCTACTCCCCGCACACCAGGCCCCGCTGGCACGTCCACTTCCGCGTGCCCAGGCTCCGGCCGGCGATCGAGGCCGCCGTCGCGCTGGGCGGACGCACGGTCTCGGACATCACCTCGAACGCGGTGGAGCGGTGGGTGACGCTCCGCGACCCGGACGGGGCCCTGTTCACCCTCACCACCCTGCTCGGCGCGGACACGGACCTCGGCTGACCGCCCGGCCCGCTCCACTTCGGTCCAGTCCGCTCCGGTCCACTCCGGTCTGGGCTGTCAGCCGAGTGCGGCCAGTACCCGGTCCGGGGTGAGGGGGAGTTCGCGCAGCCGGCGCCCGGTGGCGTGGCGGACGGCGTTGCCGATCGCGGCGGCGACCCCGACGATGCCGATCTCGCCGATGCCCTTGCCGCCCACCGGGGTGAGGTGGGCGTCGTCCTCGTCGATCCAGTGCGCCTCGACGGCGCGGACGTCGGCGTTCGCGGGCACGTGGTAGGCGGCCAGGTCGCTCTCAACGAAGTCGCCGTGGGCCGGGTCGACGGAGCTGTGCTCGGTCAGGGCCATGCCGAGGCCCATGACCATGCCGCCGATGAACTGCGACCGGGCCGTCGTCGGGTTGAGGATGCGCCCGGCCGCGTACACGCCGAGCAGGCGGCGTACGCGCACCTCGCCGGTGACCGTGTCGACCTGCACCTCGGCGAAGTGCGCGCCGAATGCGTGGCGGGCGTACGGGGGTTTCTGCCGGACCGACGCCGTGGTGTCGGCGAACGCGGACAGCCCTTCGGGCGGCAGCGGCCCCCGGTGCCGGGCCAGGGCCGCGGCCAGGGCGGTGCAGGCGTCGTGCACGGCCCAGCCCCAGGAGGCGGTTCCGGCGGAACCCCCGGCGAGCGAGGCCGCGGGCAGGCCCGTGTGGCCGATGGCCGCCGTTACGGACGCCAGCGGCACGCCGAGGGCGTCGGCGGCCACCTGCGCGAGGACGGTCCGGGCGCCGGTCCCGAGGTCGGTGGCGTCGATCTCGACGAGGTAGGTTCCGTCGGGCCGGGCACTGGCCCGGGCGGTGGAGGGGGCGATCCACACGGGGTAGGTGGCGGCGGCCACGCCCGCGCCGACCAGCAGCGGCCCCTCGGCGCGCGGCGTGCGCGCGGCGGCCCACCCGAACCGGTCCGCGCCCTCCCTCAGGCATGCGACGAGGTTCCTGCTGCTGAAGGGCCGGCCGCTGTCGGGTTCGTTCGTGGGCTCGTTGCGGATCCGCAGCTCTACGGGGTCCATGCCGAGCGCGTCGGCCAGTTCGTCCATGGCCGATTCCAGGGCGTACATGCCGGGGGTCTCCCCCGGGGCGCGCATCCAGGACGGGGTGGGCACGTCGAGGGCGACGACGCGGTGGGTGGTGCGGATGTCCGGAACGGCGTACATGACCCGGGCGGGTACGGCGGCCTGTTCGACGAACTCCCGTACGCGGGAGGTCTGGGTGGTGACGGTGTGCGTGAGGGCGGTGAGGGTGCCGTCGCGGCGGGCACCGAGCGCGATCCGGTGCAGGGTCGGCGACCGGTATCCGACGGTGGCGGCCAACTGGCGGCGCGGCAGGGCGAGTTTGACGGGACGCCCGGTGTGCAGGGCGGCCATGACCGCCAGGACCACGTGGGGGCGCGGGGTGCCCTTGCATCCGAAGCCGCCCCCGATGTGCTCGGAGACCACGTGGACGTGGTCCTCGGGCAGGCCGAACAGCGTGGCCAGCGTCCTGCCGACCAGGTCGGCCCCCTGGCTGGAGTCGTACACGGTCAGCCGCCGGGGCCCGGCGTCCCAGACGGCGGTGGCGGCGTGCGGCTCCATGGGGTGGTTGTGCAGGGGTGGCACGCTGTAGGTGCAGTCGATCCGGACGGGCGCGGCGGCGAGCGCCGCGTCGGGGTCGCCCTGTTCCCGCTCGGCGGGATAGCCGCCGTTGACCTCCTCGGGCACGTACGCGCCGGGGTGGTCCTCGCGGAGATCGACGTCGTGCGGTTCGGGCGCGTAGTGGATCCGTACCGCCTCGGCGGCGGCGCGCGCGCCCTCCGGGGTGTCGGCGACGGCCAGGGCCACGTACCAGCCGCGGTGCGGGACGGCGGTGTCCTGGAGCACCCGCAGGGTGGGGTCGTCCGCCGGGCCCAGGCGGGGTGCGTCGTACGGGGTGAGGACGGCGAGGACGCCGGGCAGTTCGAGCGCGGCGGCGACGTCCACGGCGGTGACCCGCCCGCGCGCGACGGTGGCGGGCACGGGCCAGGCGTGTGCGCAGCCGGGCGGGGTGTGGTCGGCGGCGTAGCGCGCGGCGCCCGTGAGCTTGTCCGGGCCCTCGGCGCGGACGGTGGGCGTACCGAGTGCGGTGTGCGCGGGCATGGCCGGCTCCTCTTCGGGGTGCGGCTGTGGGGTGTGGCTACGGGCTGCGGCGGGCGCGTGCGTGGAGGGTGCCGAGCGCGTCGCAGGCGAGGTTGCGGGCGAGCACGACCTTGTGGACGTTGTCGCGCGAGGGCCGGGCCCCGGCCAGCTCCGCCTCGGCCGCCTGCCGGAAGGCGTCGGTGGTCGGCTCGGCCCCGGTCAGCGCCCGTTCGGCCGTGGTGGCCCGCCAGGGCCGGTGGGCGAGCCCCCCGAAGGCGAGGGCGACCCGCCGGATGCGGCCCGTGTCGTCGTCGAGGTCGAGGACCGCGGCGACGGAGGCCAGCGCGAAGGCGTACGAGGCCCGGTCGCGCGCCTTGCGGTACAGCGAGACGGCGCCGGGGGCGGCGGCGGGCACGAGCACCGCGGTGACGATCTCCCCGTCGCGCAGGACGGTGTCCTGCTCGGGGCGGTCTCCGGGGAGGCGGTGGAAATCGGTGGCCGCCACGGTCCGGGTGGCGCCCCCGGCTCCGTACAGTTCGATGCCGGCGTCGAGCGCGGCGAGGGCCACGGCCAGGTCCGAGGGGTGGGTGGCGATGCAGTGGGCGGACTGGCCGAGCACGGCGTGGTCGCGGCGGATGCCGTCCCGGGCGGCGCAGCCGGTGCCCGGCTCGCGCTTGTTGCAGGCCTTGGAGACGTCCTGGAAGTAGGTGCACCGGGTGCGCTGCAGCAGGTTTCCGCCGGTGGTGGCGATGTTGCGCAGCTGCGCCGACGCCCCGGCGAGCAGGGCCTGGGCGAGGGCCGGGTACCGGGCGCGTACGAGGGGGTGCGCTGCCACGTCGCTGTTGCGGGCCGTGGCTCCGATGCGCAGGGCGCCCCCGGGCAGTTCCTCGATGGCGTGCAGCGGGAGGCGGGAGATGTCGATGAGGGTGGCGGGGGTCTCGACGCCGAGTTTCATCAGGTCGACGAGGTTGGTGCCGCCGCCGAGGTAGCGGGAGCCGGGGTGGGCCGCGTGGGCCTCGGTGGCCTCCTGGAGGCTGGCGGCCCGGACGTAGCCGAAGGGCTTCACGCGATCACTCCCGCGGCGCCGGCCCCGCCTGCCGTGGCCGCCGCGCCCTTCGCGCCCGTCGCGTCCGTCACGCCCTTCGCGCCCGTCACGCCCGCCGCGCCCGTCGCGTCCGCCCCGCCGGCCGCGTCCGTCACGGCCTGGACGATGGCCGGGTAGGCACCGCACCGGCAGAGGTTGCCGCTGAGCCGTTCCCGGATCTCCTCCGCGGTCAGGGTCACGGGGCCCGGCGCGGCCAGGGCCTCGGCCGGGGTCGCGGCGGAGGGGTGGCCGGCCTCGGCCTCCGCGAGGGCTCCGGCGGCGGAGCAGAGCTGGCCGGGTGTGCAGAAGCCGCACTGGAGGGCGTCCCGCGCGAGGAAGGCCCGCTGGAGCGGGTGCGGGCCGCCGCCCGGCACGGTGGCGGCGAGGCCCTCCACCGTGGTGACCTCCGCGCCGTCCTGCGCGACGGCGAGCAGCAGGCAGCTGTAGGCCCGGCGCCCGTCGAGGAGCACGGTGCAGGCGCCGCACTGGCCGTGGTCGCAGCCCTTCTTCGCCCCGGTGAGGTCCAGTTCCTCCCGGAGGGTGTCGAGGAGGGTGGCGCGGTGGTCGGGCCGCAGGGCGCGGTCCGTGCCGTTGACGCGCAACGTGATCGGGGTGCGGGTGGCGGGGGCGGCGTGCTGCGCCGGGTCGGTTCGGCTCACGACCACAGGTTCGCCGAATGTCGGCGGTCCGGCATCCGTGGAGGGCCGTTCGCGCGCGGCCGACCGCGGGCAGCCGTTCGCGCGCGGCCGGGGGGCCATGGGTTGTGGATCACGCTCGGTGACGCTTCGAGATGCGGGCGCGCGGCAGTGCTGGTTCGCTGAATCCGCCCGCTCTCCCCACTGATCCAAGGAGCGATCATGAGTGTTTCAGGCGAATCCCGCGGACGGTCCCAGCAGATGCGCGCCAAGGCCAAGGAGCTGGACGACGCGGCCGAGCGTTCGACCGACCCGGATGAGCGCCAGCGGCTGAAGGAGAAGGCCCGCCGCCTCCATGAGCAGAGCGAGCAGGAGGGCCGGATGGACGACCGCGGTATGGACCCCATGTAGCCCTGAGCCCGCGCCCCGCGCCTGTCCCCCGCACCCCGGCCGGTGGCCGCCGCGATCCGTCGCGCGGCCGCCGGCCGGTGCGTTCCCGTCGCGCGGTGGCTCGGCCGCCCGCATGGAGGGGTGGCGCGCGGGTAGCCGCACGGAGAGATGTCCGGCACGCCGTCCGGCGCGTACGCGTCCGCGAGCCGCGCCGGACCGAGCGGAAGGGGGGCTGATCCCCATGGTCGGCCGAGCGGCGAGAGAGGGCGCCCGGACCGGGTCCCGGGGCGGTACGGGCCGGGAGGTGGTCGCCCGGTGCGGCCTGGTCGCACGCGGCGTGCTGTACGTGCTGATCGGCGTGCTCGCGATCCGTGTGGCGTTCGGCGCGGGCGGCCAGGAGGCGGACCGTTCGGGCGCACTCCAGGAGCTAGCGGAGAAGCCGCTCGGCGGTTTCCTCGTGTGGGCGGTCGGCATCGGCTTCGTGTGCATGATGCTGTGGCGGCTGTCGGAGGCGGTGTTCGGCGCCGCCGGTCCCGACGGCGACAAGGCCTCCAAGCGGCTGGCGGCGGCGGCCCGGACCGTGTTCTACGGGGTCGTCGCGTTCTCGGTGCTGTCCTTCGCGGCGGGCTCCGGCGGCGGGCGCTCCAGCGACGAGCAGTCGCGCGACGTGACGTCGAAGGTGATGGACCTGCCGGGCGGCCCGTGGTGGGTGGGGGCGGCCGGGGCGGCCATCGCCGTCGGCGGCATCGTGATCGCCGTACAGGCGGCCCGGCGCTCGTTCCGCAAGCAGCTGGCGATGGACCGCATGCCCGACGGCGCCCGCAAGGCGGTCGAGTTCCTCGGCGTCACCGGCGGCATGGCCCGCGGCGCGCTCTTCGCGGCGGCCGGGGCCTTCATCGTCTACGCGGCGGTGCGCTACGACCCCTCGCAGGCGAAGGGCGTCGACGACACCCTCCGGGCCTTCGCCCAGACCCCGGCGGGACCATGGCTCCTCGTGCTGATCGCCGCCGGGCTCGTGCTGTTCGGGCTGTTCTCCTGGGCGCTGGCCTGCTGGCGCCGGGTGTGAGGGTGACGGGTGGGATGCCCCTCAGAGCCTGACCGTCCAGGTGGCCGTGGACCGCAGCGTACGGGCGATCTTCGGGTCGCGGACCGAGGGCGTACGGTCCTCGGCCGTGACCGACAGCCGGTGCGTCCGGAGGTCGAACAGCCACAGCTCCGCCACCGCCACCTCGGTGCGGCCCTCGAAGCGCTTCAGCTCCCGGCCGTCGAGGTACCAGCGGACCACCAGCTGCCGGCCGTCCGCCCCGTTCAGCCGCGGTACGGCCGCCTTCGCCGTGTGCCGCATCCGCAGGGTGCGGTCCGTCGGTGTGAGCGGGGTGACGACCCGCGCGTGCTGGTAGAACCCGGCGATCATGGACTCCACGCCGGGCAGGTTGAAGGGCTTGCCCAGGACCCGCATGAGCGAGTTGTCGGTGGGCCGGTTGAGTCCGGTCACGAAGTAGTTGCCGCCCTCGTAGGCGCCGACCGTGCCTCCGTCGGGTGACTGCTCGCCGAGCCAGCGGTACCACTTGGCCCGCTGCGCGGTCATCCCATCGGTGGTCAGGGCGGTGCTGTTGGATTCGGCGGGCTCTGGGCCGGTGTACTTCTCGTAGTCCGGGACGCCCGGGTAGAAGTACTCGTCGGCGAGCTTGCCCAGCGAGTGGCCGGTCTCGTGGATGGCGACCTGGCCGGACTTCGGATGGCCCGCCGAGGCCGTGGAGATCCCCTCGTAGCCGAGGGTGGCGCTGGGCTCGTTGTAGCCGGCCCCGCCGTACTTGGCGCTGTTGGCCAGGACGACGACCAGGTCGGCCGCGGGTGCCTTCGCCACGTACGCGTCGACCTTGGGCTGGTCGATGCAGAGCAGCCGCTCGATGCCCTCGCACCAGAAGTACGAGCCGAGGGCGGTGTCGCGGACGGTGGCGGCGTCGGGGTCGCCGGAGACGCCGGATTCTACGGAGACCGCGTCGACCGTCCAGACGTTGAAGAGGTTCCGGTACGTGGTGTACGGCTCGACGGCCGTCACCTCGGCCCACTTCTGCTCGGCGTCGGCGTGGAAGCGCGCCAGCTCGGCGGCGGTGTAGCCGTCACCGATGACCACGACGTCGAGCCGGTCGGCGGTAGAGCCGTTGTCGATCAGCTTGGTGACCGCGCCGTCCGCCTCCCGCTGCGCCGGGGAGAGCCGGCCCGCGCTCTTCGCGGGGCTGCCCGCGACCGGCACCCGGGCGTGGCCGGATCCGGCGTCGCCGCCCTGCTCGGGTCCCGGTATCTCCACCTCCACCCGGCTCTTGGCGGCCGGCGGGTCGGCCGCGTCCGCGGGCCCGGCGGCCACCAGCGCTGCGGTCGCGCAGACCGTCGCGACGGCCGCGCGCAGCGCCGTGCGGACGGCCGGACGTCTGACTCGAACCATGAAGTCCTCCCCCGGAAACGGAAGTTAAGCACTCTGATAAATCTGGTGAAGTGATTGCTTAAACTAGGTGGCGCGCGAGAGGTGCGCAATGCCTGCTCCCCCTGAATACTGGGGAGTTCGAGCAACAAGGGGGACTTCATGGACGAACCGGCTCTGATCGGCCGCAGGGTTCAGCGCATGCGCGGTGAACTCGGTCTGACCCAGCGGCAGTTGGCGGATACCGCGTACACCTCGGCCTATATCTCCACCCTGGAGTCGGGCAAGGTCCGCCCCTCCGAGACCGCGCTGCGCTTCCTCGCCGCGCGCCTGGGCACCTCGTACGAGGAGCTGACCACCGGCCGTCCCGCCCACCTGGCCACCGAGCTGAGGCTCGCCCTCACCGACGCGCAGCAGACGCTCGCCACGGGCGAAGCCGCCGAGGCCGCCGTGCGCTACCGGCACCTGCTCACCGAGGCCGAGGACCTCGGGCTCGTCCCCGAGCAGGCGGAGGCCCGGCTCGGGCTCGGCGAATGCGCCCTGGAGGCCGGTGAGCTGCCGGACGCGATCGCCCACTTCGAGACGGCCGAACGCCTGCTGGCCGACCAGCCGCTGACCCGCCGCGCCCGGCCGATCCGCGGCCGCGCCGTGGCGCACCTGCTCGCGGGCGAGCTGCGCTACGCCTGCTACCTCCTCGAGTCCACCATCGACGAGCTGGGCGCGAGCGGACTGTCCGATCCGGACGCACTGGTGCTGCTCCACGCCGCGGTGATCGGGCCGTACATCGACATGGGGGCCCATGCCCGCGCCGCCCACGCCGCCGAGCTCGCGCTCGCACTGGCTCCGCAGGTCAACGATCCGGCGCTGGTGGCGGGGATGCACCGGCAGGTGGCCCGGACCCTCCTCGCCGAGGGGCGGGTGGCCGACGCCGACGCCTCCCTCGCCAAGGCCCAGGCGATCTACGGGCAGTTGCGGCTGCGGACGGATCTGGCGCACTGCCACTGGATGCGCGGCTACGTACAGGCCCAGAACGGGGAGCTCGCCTCGGCGGAGCGGGAGCTGCGCACGGCCCGGGACATGCTGTCGGCCCGGCGCGCGGGCCTCTACACGGCCCAGGTGGAGGTCGAACTGGCCGACGTACTGCGGCAGCTCGGCCGGTACGAGGAAGCGGCCGGGCTGCTCTCCGCGCTGCTGGACCTGGGGGACCGCCACGGCGCCGTGCACGCGGGCGGCGCGCACCGGCTCCTCGGCCTGATGGCCGAGGAGCGCGGTGACACCGAGTCCGCCGAGGAGCACTACGTGCAGGCGCTGGCGCTGCTGGAGCGCAGCGGGGCGACGGGCGACCTCGCCGATCTGTGCCGGCTGCTGGGCGACCTGATGCGGCGTACGGGCCGGGTGGAGGCGGCGATGGACGCCTACCGCACGGGGCTGGGCCACCGGGCGGCGCCGGGCACCACCACCCTGGGCCCGGCGCCTGCCGCGCCCGCGTTCCGGCCCGCCCGGCTCAGTGGTTCTCGGTGGGCCGCAGGTCGCGCGGAATGAGCGCCCAGGTCGTGGCCGCCGCGACGACCGCGAGGCCGCCGGCCAGGAGGAACGCCGGGGTGATCGCCAGGGTGTAGGCCTGCGAGGCGGTGTCGAGCAGGGTCTGGCCGACGGTGCCGCCCAGCCGTTCGGCGGTGTGCGCGGCCTCGCCGACGGAGTCCCGTACGGCGGCGGCGGTGGGGCCGTCCAGGTCGAGGGCGGGCAGGTTGTCCCGGTAGAGCACCGCCGCGGTGGAGCCGAGGACGGCGACGCCCATGGCCGAGCCGAGCTCGTAGCAGGTCTCCTCGATGGCGGCGGCGCTGGAGACCTCGGCCGCGGGTGCGGCGGAGACCAGGGTCACCGAGGCCACGGTGGTCGCGAGGCCGGCGCCTGCGCCCATCACGGTCAGGGCGGCCGCGAAGGCCGGGTAGCCCAGGTCGGTGAACTGCTGGAGGGTCCAGGGCAGGGCCATGCCGAGGGCCAGGACGACCAGCCCGGCACCCAGCACGTGGCGGATCGCGAAGCGCTGCATCAGCGAGGGGGCCACCATCGAGGCGACGATGAGCGCGAGCGGGGCGGGCAGCAGGCGCACTCCGGCCTGCAGCGGGGTGTAGCCCTCGCCGTACTGGAACCACTGGGTGACCAGGAACAGGATCGCGCCCATGCCCACCATGGGCAGGAAGATCGCGGTGGCCGCGACGCTGAAGGCGGGCTTGGCGAACAGCCGGACCTGCAGCAGCGGGTTGTCCAGGCGCAGCTGGCGGCGCACGAAGACGGTCAGAGTGACGGCGGCGACGAGGAGCAGGGCCCAGGGCAGCGGGTCGGCGACCCCGCTCTTGCCGAGCTGCTTGATGCCCCCGGCCAGGGAGAGCATGCCGACGACCGACTGGCCCACGCCCCACCAGTCCCAGGTGCCGGTGCCGCGCGGGGAACGCGATTCGGGCAGGTAGCGCAGGCCGGCCGCGACGATGACGGCGGCGACGGGGAGGTTCAGGAGGAAGGCGGAGTGCCAGCCGTGGTCCTGGACGAGGAGCCCGCCGACCACCGGTCCGAAGGCCATGCCGCCACCGAAGACGGCCGCCCAGACGGCGAACGCGAAGGCGCGCTCCTTGGCGTCGGTGAAGACGGTGCGCAGGATCGACACGGTGGACGGCATGATGGCCGCGCCACCGATGCCGAGCAGGGCGCGGGCGGCTATGACGTGCCAGGCCTCGGTGGAGAACACGGCTATGAGCGAGGCCAGCGAGAAGATGCCGAAGCCCGCCATGAGCAGCCGCTTGCGCCCCCAGCGGTCGCCGAGCGCGCCCGCGGTGACCAGCAGGCCGGACAGGGCGAGCGCGTAGACGTCGATGATCCACAACTGCTGCACGGCGCCGGGCTGGAGGTCGCCGACGAGCGAGGGGAAAGCCACGTTGAGGATCGTGGTGTCCATGGAGATGAGCAGGAGGCTGCCGGAGAGGATCGCCAGGACGATCCACCTGCGGGGGTCCAGCGCGGGGGTGTGCATCGGGTTCCGTTCAGGGTGGTTCAGGAGTGCGCGCGGTGGCGCGCGGGTCAGGGTGCGGGGTCGCCGGCGGGGGGCTGCGCGGCCGGCCGCGTCCCGCTGAGGAAGGACGTGAGGACCAGGTGTCCGATCTGACGGGGGGCGAGGTGGCCGTCGCGCACGCCCTCGGCGGCCGCGTCGAGCAGACCCCAGAGCGAGTACCAGATCCAGTACGGCGGCAGGTCGGCGCGCAGCCGCCCCAGCCGCTGGCCGAGGGCGAGGAAGGCCAGGGCCCGCCGGTCCTGCCGGTCCACGCCGGCCCGGAACTCCGGGTCCGCGAGCACGGTGGCGTCGCGCGAGGTGAAGCCGTAGAGGTGCGCGGCGGGCATCAGGGCGAGGACCAGCTCCTCGAGCGCGGCGTCGAAGGCGGGCCCGTCGGCGCTCTCGGCCAGGTCGAGCGGGGCCAGGCACCCGTCGACCACCTCGATCGCGCGGACCGCGACGGCCTTCAGCAGGGCCTCTCGGGTCGCATAGCGACGGCTGAGCGTGGCGCGGCTGGTCCCGATGCCGGCGGCGATCTGCACCATCGAGGCGCTGTGATCGCCGGCGAGGACGCGGGCCGCGCCGTCCAGCAGTTCTTCTTCGTGCACCATCGTGAGCCTCCTTCGCCTCGAACGATACAAGATTGTCTCATTCAAGGCAAAGATGACTCGCCGCGCGCGGCGCTAAGCTCGCGCCGGGGATGGGTCTCCATCTTCGGCACGCACGTGTTCGCCGGCTTCGACTGGCTGCTCTTCTACCCGCGGCCCGTAGGCCGTGGACGAACGAGGCCGGCCCGCACCCCCTCGAAGGGTGCGGGCCGGTCCCGTCGCCGGGCCGTCACCAGGACGACTTGGTGACCCCCGGCAGGAATCCCGCGTGCGCCTGCTCGCGCATGCGTACGCGGGACAGGCCGAACCTGCGCAGGTGCCCGCGCGGCCGCCCGTCCACGCTGTCGCGATTGCGCACCCGGGTGGCGCTCGCGTCGCGCGGCTGACGCCGCAACTCCGCACGCGCGGAGGCGCGTTCGGCCTCGGTCGAGGAGGGCCGCCACAGGACCTCCTTCAGCTGCGCCCGCCGGGCCGCGTACCGCTCGACGACCGCCTTGCGCCTCTCGTTCCGCGCGATCTTGCTCTTCTTCGCCATCAGGCCTTCTCCCCGCTCACGCCGACCCGGGCCACCGCGCCCTCGGCATCCGCGACGCCCATGACATCGATGACCTTGATCGCGTTCGCCCTGAGCGTGAGCCGCACGTGGCGCCCCTCGTCGAGGACTTTATTGATAATGGAAACCATTGCCATATACTAGCCGCATGGCACGCAACGAAGTACGCCCGATCGTCAAACTCCGCTCCACCGCGGGAAGCGGCTACACGTACGTCACCCGCAAGAACCGGCGCAACGACCCCGACCGCTTGGTGCTGCGCAAATTCGACCCGACGGTCCGCCGGCACGTCGACTTCCGCGAAGAGCGCTGACCCCACCCCCTGAGCCCTCGGAGAGCACCCGTGAAGCCTGGAATCCACCCCGCCTACGGCCCCGTCGTCTTCCGCGACAAGGCCGCCGACTTCGCCTTCCTGACCCGGTCGACCGCCACCAGCGACAAGACGGTCGAGTGGGAGGACGGCAACGCCTACCCCGTCATCGACGTCGAGATCTCCTCGCAGAGCCACCCCTTCTACACCGGCACCGCCCGCGTCCTGGACACCGCCGGCCGCGTCGAGCGCTTCCAGCGCCGGTACGGGAGCAAGCCGTGACCCTGCCCGTCGTCATCGTCGGCGGGCTCCACACGGACGCCCGCCGGAGCGCGGTGCGGGAACTGCTCACCACCGTGCCCGGCAGTGTCTCCTTGCACCACGACCTGGCCACGGCGGCCGGGGGCACCGTACGGCGCCTGGTGCGCGACGCCTCGGGCGAGCTGTCCCGGGGCGAGGCCCCGCTCGTCAACGGCTGCGCGTGCTGCGCCCTGCGCGAGGACCTCGTCCCGGAACTGCGGCGGCTGGCCGCGGACGGGCGGACCCGGCTCGCCGTCGTCGAGCTGTGGGACTCCGTCGAGCCCCGCGCGATGGCCGAGGTCGTCGCCGCGCACGGCGGCGGGGCACTGGAGCTGACCAACGTGATCACCGCCGTCGAGCCCGCCCTCGTCCTGCCGTACCTCGCCAACGGGGACGACCTGACGGAGGCGGGGCTCGCCTCGGCGGCGACCGACCAGCGGACCGTCGGGGACACCTGGGCCCGGCAGCTGGAGTACGCGCCCGTCCTCGCGCTCGTCGACGGTGCGGACGCGGACGACGAGGACCGCGCCCTGCTCGCCCAGCTCCACCCCACCGCCCGCCGGGTGGAGACCGGGTCCGGTGAGCTGGCGCGGCTCGCCTTCGCCGGATTCGACACCGAGGCGGCGGCCGCCGCCCAGCATCCGGCCTGCGCACTGCTTCCCCAGGAGGCGGACGAGGCCGGAGTGGCCACCCTGGTCTGGCACCGCCACCGCCCCTTCCACCCGGAGCGGCTCTACGAGGCTCTGGAGGACCTCGCCTGTGCGGCCGCGCGCAGCCGCGGCCGCTTCTGGCTCGCCGACCGGCCCGACACCCTGCTGGCCTGGGAGGCCGCGGCTGGCGCGCTCTGCGTGGAGAACACGGGTCCGTGGCTGGCCTCGCTGCCGGACGCCGCCTGGGAGATGGTGCCTCCGGTGCGCAGGGCGGCCGCCGCCCTGGGCTGGCATCCCGAGCACGGCGACTGCTGCCAGCACCTGGTCTTCACCTCACCCGGCCTCGACCGGGAAGGGCTGGCGCGGCTCCTCGACTCGTGCCTGCTGACCGACGCCGAATACACCGCCGGGCGGGAGGCGTGGAAGCGCCTGCCGACCGCCTTCGGCGCGCTGCTCGACCCCGTCTCGTAGAGCGTCACCGTCCCGCAAACGCGTACCGTCACCCGCCCCGCAAGAAGGAATCCGCATGGCCCGCCGCCTGGACCCCCGCAAGCCCGTCAAGGCCCGTCCCAATCCGCTGGACGCCGCCAAGATCACGCACATCGACTACAAGGACACCGACCTGCTGCGGAAGTTCGTCTCCGACCGCGGCAAGATCCGCAGCCGCCGCGTCACCCGGGTCAGCGCCCAGCAGCAGCGCCGGCTCGCCGCCGCGATCAAGAACGCCCGCGAGATGGCCCTGCTCCCCTACGCCGCGCGGTGAGCCGGACTCCGGCGGTCCGGCCCGTACGGGGCCGGCCGCCGGGTACCAGCCGGGCCCGCGACGACTACTCGCCCCCGCGGGCACGGGCTCCCGAGCGGGTGCGTCCCGGGGTCTGGGCCCGCTGCGGGTGGCGGCGTACGTACTCGTGTTCCAGCTCGTTCATCCGCTTCGTGTGGGTGACGAGCGCGTCGTCGGACCCGTGCAGCAGGGTCTCGTGGCGCGTGCGGTGGATCGCCTCCAGCTCTTTGAGCAGCCTGCCCTCCTCCAGCTTCCGCGCCGCCGGACCGCCGTCGTGCTCCGTCATGGCACGTGCACCTCCTCCGCCGGTCGGCTGGTTCACGCTCGGGCTTCACCCCCGGCCACTCCATCATCCTCCGCGCCGCGCCGTGCGTCCCCGTCAGCCGTCTCCGCCACGGCCAAAATTGGTAGACACTGTCTACTCCAGCTGGTAGACAAGGGCGCATGGACCAGGAGAGACCCCTTCGGGAACGGCTGATCGACGTAGGTGCGGAGCTCGTCACGAGCGAAGGAACCGGCGCACTGGGGCTGCGGGAGATCGCGCGCAGGGCAGGCGTCTCGCACGGCGCACCCCGCCGGTACTTCCCCACCCACCACTCCCTGCTGTCGGCGATCGCCCGGCGCGGGTTCGCGGATCTCGGCGCGCGGATCACGGCCGTGACCGCCGAAGCCGGCTCCGGCTCCAATGCCGACGCCGACGCCGACGCCGACGCCGACGCCGTGAAGTCCTCGGCCCGGGAGCAGGTTCGGGCGATCGGGTGCGCCTACGTCGGCTACGCGCTGGAGCGACCCGGGATGTTCGAGCTGATGTTCCGGCACGACCTGCTGGACAGCACGGACCAGGCTCCCTCGGACGAGCCCCGGCTGCGGGATGCGACCCTGCCGCTGTTCCACCTCCTCGTCGCGCTCGTCTCCCGTTGCGGAGCGGCCGAGCCCTCCGTCACCGCGGCCGCGCTGTGGGCCAACCTGCACGGCGTGGCGCAGTTGTGGCGCTGGGGCAGCCTGCCGCTGGTCCTCGGTGAGGACCGGGCCGCCGGCGTCGAGCGCATGGTCCGCGCCGCCGTCGACGCGCACCTCGGGGGTGCACCCGCGTGAGGCAGCGGATCTCACTCCTCGTCAGCGTGGCCGGCGCGATGATCGTCGCTCTCGACGGCACCGTGCTGACGGTGGCGCAGCCGAGCCTGGGGCGCGACCTCGGGGCGAGCGTGACGCAGGTCCAGTGGACCAGTACCGCCTACCTGCTCTCGGTGGCCGCGTTCCTGGTGGTCGCCGGGCGGCTCGGTGACCGGTACGGGCATGCCCGGCTGCTCTTCGTCGGCGTGCTCGGATTCGCCGCGGCCTCGGCCGGCATCGTCCTCGCGCCCGGCGTGGGCTGGGTGATCGGACTGCGCGCCGTGCAGGGCGTGTTCGGTGCGCTGCTCCAGCCCGCGACGCTGGCACTGTTGAGACTGGCCTATCCGCCCGACCGGCTCGCCACTCCGGTCGCCGTGCGGACCAGCGCGATCGGGGTGGCCGCGGCGGCCGGCCCGCTGCTGGGGGGCCTGCTGGTCGCCCATTGGGACTGGCGGGCCGTGTTCGTGATCAATGTGCCCGTGGCCGTGGTGATCGCCGCGCTCACGCTCGCCGTACGGGCGCCCGCGCCGCCGCGTACGGAGACCGGACGGCTGGAGATGGCCGGTGCGGCCCTGCTGGCGACGGCCCTCGCGGTGTTCGTGCACGCGCTGGTCGGCGTACCGGCGTACGGATGGACCGGTACGCCGACCGTGCTCGGGTTCGGGGCGGCCGCCGTGCTCGCGGCCCTGTTCGTACGGCGCGAGCGGCGTTCCGAACTTCCCCTCGTACCGCGCGCCGTGGCCCGGACAAGGGCGGTGACGGCCTCGATGGCCCTGCTGCTGCTGGTCTCCGCGGGGATGTTCGGGGCCCTGTTCACGGCCACCTTCCGGCTCCAGGACGTCCAGGGGCTGGACCCGCTCGACACCGGGCTGCGGGTCCTGCCGCTGACCGCGCTGATGGTGGCGGGGGCGCCGGTGGCAGGGGCGGCGCTGCGCCGGTTCGGGCCGCGGCGGACCGCGCTCACGGGTACGGGGCTGGTGGTCGCCGGGATCGCGGGGCTGGGCTCCGCGTCGGGGGTGGCCTTCGCGGTGCTCGGCGCCGGGTTCACCACGGTCATGGTCACCGCCACCGGGGCGGTGGTCGGCGAAGCCCCGGCCGGGTACGCCGGGGTCGTCGGCGGGCTCAAGCAGACGGCCATGAACGTCGGCCCGGCCCTCGGGATCGCGGTGGCCGCGAGCGCCGGGGTGCAGGGCCCGTCGCTGCCGGCCCTGGCCGCGCTGGCCGCCGTGGGACTGGTCGCGGCGTCACTGCTGCCCGGCGGCGCGCGCCCGGCAGCTGCGGGCGACCTCGTCGGCGAAGACCAGGGCCGGCGGGGCGAGGGCGGCCCATCGGCGGACCGCCCAGCCGACGGCGAGGGGTGGCAGGGCGGGGATGGGCACGAGGCGCAGCGGGCCGTCGGAGCCGGGGACCTGCCAGCCGGGCAGCGCGGGCACGACGGCGTGCCCCAGGCCTAGTTCGGCGAGCAGCAGGGCGGTGTCCCAGTCGGCCACGCTGGTGTCGGAGCGTACGTGGATGCCCGACTCGGCGAAGGCGGCGTCGAGGTGGGCGCGGGAGGCGGAGTTCTCCGGAAGCCGGATGTGTCGGATGCCGGCGAGGTCGGCGGGATCGAGGCACGGGCGGGCGGCGAGGGGGTCGTCGGCGCCGACCGCGAGCACCCAGGGCAGTTCCATGACCGGGCGCTGTTCGATGCCGCGGACCGGTCGGCCGATGGTGATCCAGGCGAGGTCGAGGTCGTCGGCGGCGAGGGCGTCGAAGCAGCTGCGGCTGGAGTTCTCGGTCTGGAACTCCAGGCTCACCCCGGGGTGGAGGCGGCGGAAGGTGACGACGGCCTCGGACATGAAGTGCCGCACGGTCGTCGCGCCGGTGGTGACGCGCACCGAGCCGCCGCCGCCCCGTACGAGGTCGTCCACCCGGCGCAGGGCACCGTCGAGACCGGCGATGCCGTCCGCCGCGGCGGCCTGGAGGATCCGGCCCGCCTCGGTGGGGACGACACCGCGGGCGTGGCGCTCCAGGAGGCTCGCGCCGGTCTGCTTCTCCAGGCGGCGGACGTGCTGGCTGACGGCCGACTGGGTGCAGCCGAGGTCGCGGGCGACGCCGCTGAGGCTGCCGGCACGGCAGACGGCCACGAACACACGGAGATCGTCGAGGGTCATGAGACCCAAGGTATCGCTTGGATGTGGGGAGTAAATCGGAGGATTGACTTGGGGTTTCGGCTGGATCAAGATCGATGCAGGGCCCGGGCGGCAACCCGTCCCCGCCTTCGCCACGGGGTCCGGACCCCCGGCGAAAGGTGTGGACGGGTGCCGACCCACCACCACGACCCCGAGGGGGTACCGATGCCGGACCGCGCCGTCGTGTGGTTGCGGGAGCTCGGTGCGCAGGACCTCGCCCACCCGGGCGGGACCCTGCTCGCGCACCTGGAGCGCGTACGGGCGCTGCTCGCGTCCTGGGGCGCGCGGCCCGCCCTACAACGGGCGGGCCTGTGCCACGCCTTCTACGGTACGGACGGATTCCCCACCGCCCTGCTGCCGCTCGCCCGGCGGGCCGAACTGGCCGGGGTGATCGGCGAGGAGGCCGAGGGGATCGTGTACCTCTACGCCGCCTGCGACCGGCCGGCCTCGTATCCGACGCTCGCCCGCGAGGAGGCCGCCTTCCGGGACCGGTTCACCGGCCGCGTCCACTCCCCCGCCATGGAGTTGCGGCGGGACCTCGCCGAGCTGTCGGCGGCCAACGAGCTCGACCTGGCGCGTATCGATCCCGCCTTCCGTGAGGCGTGGGGAGCCGAACTCCTTTCGCTGTTCGGCCGGTTCCGGGGGCTGCTGAGCGAGCCGGCCTGGCGGGATTGCCAGGCCGTGCTCGGCGGCTGAGGGAATCAGGGGGTGAAGGTCCACCGCTGGGCCGGGGTGTCGTCGCAGGCGGCGCGGGTGAGAGGGGTGCCGTTGGCGGTGCCCGAGCCGGCCGGGGTGAGGCATCGGCCGGCGGTGCGCAGCGTGCTCTGAGGTCCGGCCTGCCAGATCTGGCCGGCGCTGCCGTCGCAGGTCCGGAGGGTGACGCGGGCGGCGTTCGCGCCGTCGAGGCAGACCCCCGTGAGGCCGGTGAGACGGCCGTCGCTCTGCAGGGTCCAGCGCTGGTTGGGGCCGCCGTGGCAGGTGTAGAGGGTGGGTTCGGTGCCCGGCGTGGTGGAGCTGTGCGGCAGGTCCAGACAGCTTGCGGAGGCCGCGTTGACGAGGGTGGCGTCCGCGGGGAGCGGGGCCGGGCGGCCGGTGAGGCTGATCTCGGCGGCGCTGGTCCAGGGGCCGCGCCCGCCGGCCTCGGTGAGGGCCTTGAGGCGGAGGTAGCGGCCGGTCTTCGGGGAGAGGGCGGCGGTCTTGGCGGCGGCGGTGTCGGGGAAGGTGCCGCTCGCGACCGGTGGCCCCCAGTCGGCTGTGGTGTCGGAGACGTAGACCTCGTAGCCGCCGATCCGGCCGTTGACGCCGCCGTCCTGGCGGGGCAGGTACCCGAGGCCGTCCACCGCGTAGCGGGCGCCGAGGTCGATCTGGATCTCGTGCGGCAGCGCGGCGGGCTTCGGGCCGGACCAGGCGGTGTGCCAGAGCGTGGCCGGGTTCCCGTCGAAGGCGCCCGCGGCGGCGCCGTTCTCCGCGCCGGTCTCCTGGCTGTCGGCGTAGGCCAGGGACCAGGCCGACCGGTCGATGGGGGCGGAGGAGGGCAGGGTCTCGGCCGCGGGGAGGCGGGTGCCGGTGGCCGAGACGCTGAAGGCGCCCGCCTTGGAGCCGGTCTTGATCCAGAGCACGCCGGAGCGGTCCGCCGGGTCAAAGAACCAGCCGGTCGCGGCGGAGTCGTAGGCGGCTTTGGAGGTCAGGCGCGCCACGGCGGCTCCGTCCACCGTGAGGGCCGTGGGCGCGGAAGCCACGTGGAGGGTGAACTCGTAGCCCCGGGAGGCCGGCTTGCCGGCGTAACTGCCGTTGGGGGCGCCGACGTTGACGGTGACCGTGCCGGAGCCGACCGTCGGGGCGCTGACGTCGACCTGCTGTCGGGCGTAGGCGCCGGACTGGTGGGCGCGGGTGCGGCCGTCGTCCTCGTAGAGGCTGAAGGAGGAGCTGCCGCGCGGGTGGATGTCGTAGGTGAGGGTGGAGACGGGCTTCTCCCCGGTGTGGTTCATCTTCGGCCACATCGGCACGATGCCGCCGCCCTTGACGAAGAGCGGGAGGGTGTCGAGCGGTGCCTGATAGCCGTTGAGGCGGCCCGGGCCCGCGTACGTCTTGCCCGTCCAGTAGTCCGTCCAGGTCCCGGCGGGGAGGTAGATGCCGTCCCGGACCGAGGTGTCGGAGACGACGGGCGCGACGAGGAGGGAGTCGCCGGCCATGAACTGGCCGCTGGTGGCGTTGCCGCGGGCCACCGGGTCGTCGGGGTACTCCAGGACCATGGCACGGGTGCTGGGCACGCCGCTCTCGTGGGCGACGCGGCTCATCGTGTAGAGGTACGGCATCAGCCGCATCTTGAGCTGCAGGTACTTGCGGTTGATGGAGAGGTAGGGCTCGGCGAAGCGCCAGGGCTGCTTGTCCTGGTAGCCGGCGGAGGGGTTGGCCGCGCCCCAGCCGGACATGGTCATGAAGGCCGGGGTGAAGGCCTTCCACTGGAGGTCGCGGGTGTACGTCTTGGGGCTGCCCCCGAAGATGCCGTCGACGTCGCCGGCGGCGTAGTTGAGGCCGGACAGGCCCGCTCCGGTGAGGGCGGGGACGTGCCAGCGCATGTCGTCCCAGGTGCCGTGGGTGTCGCCGGTCCAGACGACGGCGTTGCGCTGGGTGCCCGCCCAGCCGTCCACGGTCCAGACGTAGCGGCGGGCGTCGGAGTTCTTCTCGATCCCGTCCACGGCCTGCTGGACACCGTCGAAGGCGTACTTGTAGCCGCTGCCGATCCACGCCACGTCCGTCTTCACCCCGCGGCTGCCGGCCGTGCCCACCTCGTCGGCGATGGAGCCGAGACCGGTGGAGGTCCACAGGCCGGTCTGGAAGCCCTTGGCCTTCAGGGCGTCCACGGTGGACTTGAGGGGCGCGGTGTAGCCGCAGCCGTAGCCGTCGTTGGGCAGGAACCAGCCCGAGGGCATGTCGGCGGCGCGGGCGTCGGTCGCGTAGCCGACGACGTCGGGCGTGGTCTGGTGGCGCGGCCGGTCGTGGTCGCCCTGGTAGTCGGGGTTGGAGGCGTTGAAGCAGTCGGCGTTGCCGAGTTCGAAGCCCCACATCGGCGCCATGAAGGGCTTTCCGCTGACGTCGGTGTACGCGTCGAGCACCGATTTGAGCGAGTCTCCGGTGAAGTACCAGGCGTCGAAGCGCTTCTCGTCGTGGGTGAGGGTGGTGGGGGCGTTGAATCCGTAGGAGCCCGGGGCCCAGGTGTTGCGCATGACGCCGTAGCCGTTGGTGGACATGTAGAAGGGGGCGGGGCTGGCGTTGTCGTTCTCGCGCCACTTGTTGTCGACGGCGATCGGGACGGTCTTGCCGCGCAGTGCCCATTCGCCCAGGCGCAGGCCGGTGCCGTAGAACTGCTCGTCCGCGCCGCGGGCCAGGTACTGGGTGGTCTGGCTGCCCGTCCAACTGGTGGGCTGGGTCTCCTGCCAGACGGGGGTGGTGTTGTCGGCGCGGTAGACGGAGAACCGGAGGGGTGCCTTGTTGACGCGGATGGAGAGGGCTCCGGTGGTGATCCGGTAGTACGTGCCGGCGTCGGAGTAGGAGGTGGCCACGGAGCCGAAGTCGGTGGTGGTGGCGAGGTCGGAGCCGGCCGGGTCGTCGGTGAAGGTGCCGTCGGGCGAGAGCCAGAGGCGGAAGATGTCGGCGCGGGCGACGACCACGCGGGCCTTGGCTCCGCCGGAGGCCGTGACGGTGAAGGTGTTCCCGGACCGGGTGAAGCCGGTGACGTCGCCCGCGGTGGCCGTGGCCCCGGCGGGGGCCGCGGTGGCGGGCGGGGCGAGGGGGCCTGCGGCGGACAGGCCCGCGACGGTGAGGGCGGCGGCGAGCAGGGCGGCGCCCGGGGTGCGGCGGCTCCGCCGCCGGGCCGGGCGGGCCCGGGCCCCTAACCGGCGTTGCCCGTCGTTCCGGTCGTGTCGGCGCTGGCTCCTGCGGATGCTCGGCAGTCTCATGGGGCAGCTCCTCGTGCGGTCCGCGTCGCGGACACAGCTCTTTGGCATGCTCCCGGCAAGATAGCGGTCCGCCGCCTCCGAATGAAGGATGATGCTCGAAGTCGGCTGACATCACGCATCTTTGAACATCAGGACGGTGAACATGAGGGCAATGTCAAGGGAGGTGCCGGGCACGCACCGGGCACCGGGCACCGGGCAGGAATACTCGTCCCGTGCGAGAACATGTCGAAACCTCATCAGGCCTGGTGCTGCGACGCTGGGCACCGGGAGACGCCGCAGCGGTGAGGGCCGCGTTCGCGGACCCCCTCATGCGCAGTCAGAGCAGTGAGCCGGTGGAATCGGTTCGGGCTGCCGGGCTGTGGATCGCCGACCGTGGCGGTCGTTGGGCGGAGGGCTCTGCCTTCGCCTTCGCCGTGGTCGACGGTGACGGGACCGTACTCGGCAACGCCTCGGTCGGTTCGGTGAACCGGCAGCACGCCACCGGATGGGTGTCCTACTGGACGACCGCCGCGGCCCGTGGCCGGGGCGTGGCCTCCGCGGCCTGCCGGGCCCTCGCGCAGTGGGCCTTCGACGACGCGGAGCTCTTCCGGCTGGAACTGGGGCATCGGGTGAACAACCCCGCGTCCTGTCGCGTCGCCCGTGCCGCGGGCTTCACCGTCGAGGGGCTGCAGCGCCAGAAGCTCGCCTACGACGGCGTCCGCCACGACGTGGAACTGCACGCCCGGCTGGCGACGGACCCGCTCCGCTGACCCAACCACCCACCCACGCACCCACCCACCCCAACGGCCACGACGCACGCTCGGCTAACGTCGGCCCACGTGACCGATCATCTGGCGCCCACGTCGCGCTTTCTCGTTCTGCACGACTACGGCATGGGCGGCTCGTGGTGGTGGGTCCACGCGACATCGGCCCGCCACGTGCTCGAAACGTTCGCGGACGTCGAGGTCGTCGATGACGCGGGCACGATCGAGCGGGCAGAGAGTTGGGGATTGGACGAGGTCGCGGCCGACGGGACGGGGATGTCCGACGCCCTGGACGACTTCCGGGCCAAACGGGACGCCCAGCGCGGACGCGAGGGGTTCGGCGCGCTCGCCGGCAGGGAGGTCGTGTGGCTGCGGCGCCAGTGGGACGGCGAGGACGGCGAGGACCCGACGGTCCATCTGATGGAGGTCGGATCCGACGGGCGCAGGCTGCGCCAGGTCGAGTCGGCCCCGGACGGCACCGGCGTCAGGAGCGGCCCGGACGACTGGCCGTTCAACCCGCCCGTCGTGGACCTGTTCGATCCCGATCTGGTCGGGATGGAGATCGGCCGGAGCGCGTTCGAGACGGCCTGGCTCGGCGCCCGTCACGTGGACGAGGGCGGGACGCCGGCGTAGCGCCGCTCGCGCGCGTCCTCAGGCGGTGCGTCCGGGGCCCGGCGGCGGGGTGACCGCCAGGACCGGTGGGGCCGGGGAGGACCAGCGGTGGCCGCAGGGGTCGAAGACCAGCGTCACCGGCCGACCGGGGCGCTGGCGCCAGGAGATGCGTTCCGGTGGGCCGTCGCACACCGGACAGCGGGGCAGCGGGCCGGGCTCCGCCTCCGGCACGCGGTCGGGGGCGGCCACGAGCGGCGTGGCGTGCGGATCGCGCATGGAGGCTCCCTGGTCGTGCGTGCGGTCTGGCTGATCGCACTGTGCCATGGACGTGCCCGTCTCCGCACGGGCGAATCATCCAGTGTTTTGGCTGGTCAGAGGTGTGGTCACCAGGAAAATTCCGGTGCTCTTGCGGGCACTTGGTGATCAACCGCTCGTGCAACCGGCCGCCACCAGGCCCGATTCATAGGCCGCGATCACCGCCTGCGCACGGTCACGGACGCCCAGCTTGCCGAAGATGCCCGTGATGTGGTTCTTGACCGTGGAGACGCTGATGTCCAGGTCCAGGGCGATCTCGGCGTTGCCCCGGCCGCCGGCCAGCAGGCGCCAGATCTCCAGCTCGCGCGGGGTGAGTTCGGCCGGGGTCTCGGCGGCCCACGACCGCGGCCGCACGGGGGTCCGTACGTAGGCGGAGATGAGCCGGGTCAGCAGCCGCGGCGCGACGGCGGCCTCGCCGGTGTGGACGATGCGGACGGCGGCGATCAGCTCCTCCGGGGAGATGTCCTTGGGCAGGAAGCCGTACGCGCCGGCGCGCAGGGCGGCGACCACGTACTCGTCCATGTCGAAGGTGCTGAGGGCGAGGACGCGCGTCGAGGGGAGCGTCCGCGCGAGTTCCTCGGTGGCCTGCACTCCGTCGAGGACCGGCATCCGGATGTCCATGACGACCACGTCGGGCAGCAGCTCGTGGGCGAGGGCGACGGCCCGGGCCCCGTCCTCGGCCTCGCCCACGACCTCGAACTCCGGGTCGGGGCCCAGGATCAGGGCCAGGCCGCGCCGCACCAGCGGCTGGTCGTCGGCTATGAGCACGCGGATCATCGGTGCCGTTCCTCTCTCTCGCCCTCCCCGGCGCCCGGGACCGGGACCGGGAGGCGGGCCGCCACCCGGAAGCCCCCGCCGTCGAGTGCGGCGGCTTCCAGGGTTCCGCCCTGCAGGGCGACACGCTCGTGCATTCCGATCAGACCGTACCCGGGGCGCGCCCCGGGCCGGGAGGCCGGCGCCTGTGCTCGCGCCCCGTCGTCGCGCACCTCCACGGCCACCTCGTCCCGCCGGTAGGTGAGCCGTACGTGGGCCCGCGCCTGCCCCGCGTGCTTGCGGGTGTTGGTCAGGGCCTCCTGGACGATCCGGAAGAGGGTGAGGCCCACGGTCGGCGGCAGCGGGCGGACCGGTCCGTCCACGGTGAACTCGGTCTCCGTGCCGGCCAGCCGGGACTCGGTGATGAGCCGGTCGAGGTCGCCGGCCCCGGGCTGCGGGGCCGGCGGGGTGTGCTCCGGCTCCTCTCCGGCCCGTAGTACGTCGAGGAGTTGGCGCATCTCGCGCAGCGCCATCCGCCCGGAGTCCTCCAGGGTGACGAGGGCCTCCCGGACGACCTCCGGATCGTGCGCCAGGTTGGCCCGGGCTCCGCCGGCCATCAGCTGCATGGTCGTGATGTGGTGGGCGACGATGTCGTGCAGTTCGCGGGCGATCCGGCGCCGTTCCTCGGCCACCGCCCGGTCGGCGAGCAGGGTCCGGTGGATCTCGGCCTCCCGCTGCCGGTGGTTGACCACGGCGGCCGCGCCGACGGCGCCGAGGGTGCCGATCGCGTTCGCGACCAGACCCGACCAGCCGAAGGGCAGGGGCCAGCCGCCCTGGCCGGCGGAGATCAGCGGCACCGCCGCGACCGCCGCTGCCACGGCGACGGCGGGGCGGCTGAACCGGGCCACCGTGTAGAGGGCCACCATCAGGGTGAGGGTGAAGTGCGGGGTCGGCGGGGTGGTCAGGTTCACCAGCACGCCCAGGGCCAGTACGGCGGCGAGCACGGTCACCGGCCGTGCGCGCCGGGCGATCAGGGGCATCGCCGAGACGACGAGGGAGACGGCCGCGGTCACGCTCAGGACCCGGCCCTCGGTCTGCATGCCCAGGGAGTATCCGACGAGGTCGATGGTGCCGGCCGCGACCGCCACGAGTGCGTCGTTGCGCGTCCACGGTGAGCGGTCGGCGCCTCGGTCCGCGCCCGGCTCCACACCCGGGGCGCCTGCCCGGCCGGCGTCGCGGTCCGCCTCCCGGCCCGTGGCGCGGCCCGCACCCGCACGCGCGACGACGCCGCCCCCTTCCGCCCCCACCGTCACACCCACACCCACACCCACACCCATGCTGCCGGTCCTCCCCCCGCCGGCCGCCCCTCCCGGCAGGTGCCGGGCTCGCGCGGCCGCGCTCTCCGGTGATCCATTCTGGCACCGGCCGCGCCCCCTGCCACCCGTCCCCGGTGTGGGCCCGTACCAGGACTCCGGTCCTGGTCGGCGCCCCCGGCCGGACCCTGGTCCCGCGGTCCGGATCCTCCCCTGCCCCGACGTTTTCCCCGCTCCCCGCTGATGGTCTGGAGTCAGGCCGGGAACCCCGGCCGGCACCGCACAGACCGGAGGAGTCCAGTGATCCGCGCCCTGACCCGATTCTCGACGCGAAGTCCATGGAAGGTCATCGCCCTGTGGGCGGTCCTGGGTATCGCAGCCACCATCGCGGGCCAGGCGTTCGTCTTCCGCGCCACCCAGCCCGGCAACGGCGGGTTCCTGCCCGCGCACTACGACTCGGCGGCCGCCCTGAAGATCGCGGAGGACCGGTTCGGCGTGAAGCCGGACGCCAACCTCCTGACCCTGCTGGTGGCCCGCTCGGACGACGCGCCGCTCGGCGCCGCCGACGAGGAGCGTATCGACGCGCAGGCCGCGCAGTTGGCCCGGACGCGGGTCACCATGCCCAGGACCGAGGACACGATGCCCCTCGCCCAGGACCATTCGCAGATCCCCCGGGTCAGCCCGGCCATGACGGCGCCCGACCGCTCCTTCCGCCTGCTCTCCGTCGAACTGACCGGAAATCCCGCCGATCCCGGCGTGCAGGACACCTACCGCGCCTTCCGGGATTCCGCACGGGACCGGTTCGCGGAGGAGGGGCTGCGGACCGGCTTCACCGGCGGGATCGCCGACCGGGTGGACACGGCGGACGCCGAGAAGACCAGGACGAAGGTGGTCGGGGCGGTCATGCTCGGGGTCATCGTCCTGCTGCACGTGCTGGTCTTCCGCAGCGTCCTGGCGGCGCTGCTGCCGCTGCTCGCGGTCTCCGTCATCGGTGGCGCCGCGGCCGGCGTCGTGGTCGGCGCGGCGCTGCTGACCGGCACCGGACTGGCCGATTCCACGCCGGGGCTGATCAGTGTGGTGCTGGTGGGCATCGGCATCGACTACTTCCTCTTCCTCCTGTTCCGCTTCCGGGAGCAGCTGCGCGAACATCCCGAACAGTCCGGGCGCGAAGCGGCCTCCGAGGTCGCCGGACGGGTGGGTACGGCCATCACCTCCGCGGCGCTGACCATCGTCGCCGCGTTCGCCACGCTCGGGGTCGCCTCCTTCGGCCAGTTCCGGGTGCTCGGGCCGGCCATCGCCCTGTCGGTCCTGGTGATGCTGCTGGGCAGCCTGACCCTGATGCCGGCCCTGCTGGCGGTCACCGGGCGCAGGATGTTCTGGCCCTCCCGGGCCCTGCAGCACGCTCCCCGCGCGGGCTCCGCCGCCCGGCTGGGTGACCGGGTGGCACGTCGGCCGCTGGCGCTGGTCCTGGCCTCGGTGGCGCTGCTCGGCACGCTGGCCGCCGGTGTGATGGGGATGCGCATGGACTACGGGCAGGGCGGGGCGGGCGCGGAGCGCACGGCCGCGGTCGTCACCGCCGCCGAGATCTCACGTGCCCTGCCGGCCGGGGTGTCGGACCCGACCAGCGTGTTCGTCACGGCTTCCGACGGCGGCACGCTCACCGTCGAGCGCCTGGGCGGGCTGTCCAGGGCCCTCGCCGGGGTCGGCGGCGTGGGCCAGGTCGCGGACACCGTGCTGAGCCAGGACCGGCGGGCGGCCCGCATCGACCTGTTCCTGACGGCCGACCCGCAGCGCAAGGAAGCCCGGGACCTGGTCACCGGCCCGGTCAGGGCCGCGGTGCGGGCCCACGCGCCGGCCGGTACCGAGGCGCACGTGGGCGGTACGCCGGCGCTCTTCGCCGACATCTCGACCGCGGTGGACAAGGACCTGAAGGTGGTCTTCCCGGTGGCGGCCGTGCTCATCGCGCTGATCCTGCTCGCCCTGCTGCGCAGCCTGCTGGCGCCGGTGATCCTGCTGGCCGCGGTCGGACTCGGCTTCGCCGCGACCCTCGGCGCCGCGACCCTGGTGTTCCAGCGCGCGCTGGACCGGCCCGGGGTGGACTTCACCCTCCCGCTCGTACTGTTCCTGTTCGTCGTCGCGCTGGGCACCGACTACAACATCCTGATGAGCGACCGGATCCGGGAGGAGATGGAGCGACCGGGTCCGGCGCGGGCGGCGGTGGGCCGCGCGGTGCGGCACACGGCGCCCGCCATCGCCACGGCGGGGCTGGTGCTGGCCGCGTCCTTCGGGAGCCTGGCCGTCACCCCCGCTCCGTCCACCCAGCAGATCGGCTTCGCGACCGCCCTCGGGATCCTGCTCTCCGCCTTCGTCCTGTCGATCGTGCTGGTGCCCGCGCTGGCCGCCCTTCTGGGCCGGGCCGTCTGGTGGCCGGTACGGCCGCGCCGCGCCCGCGCCGGCGCCGGTCCGAAGGAGTCCCCGGACCGCGTCCTGGTCGGCTGAACCACCGCGCGGACACACGAAAGCACCGGCGCGTGCAGGGCCTCCTACGGTCCTGCGCGCGCCGGCGCCTTCGGTGTCACGCGAGCTCGTCGGTTCAGGCGAGCTGGTCGACCTCGGGGTGGTCCCCCAGCCAGGCGCGGACCGCTTCCTGCTCCTTGCCCTTACCGGTCTCCTGGATCTTCGCCTCGAGGCTGGTCAGCTGCTCCTCGGTGAGCTTGAACGAGCTCAGCCAGCGGGCCACTTCGGGCTCGTCGGCGGCGAAGCCCTTGCGGGCCAGGGTGTGGATCCCGTCGCCCTTGCCCCAGGCCGCCTTCGGGTCCTCGAGCTTGGTGAGGTCGTACGTGGAGTACGCCCAGTGCGGGGACCAGAGCACGACCGCGACGGGCTCCTTCTTCTCGTAGGCCCGCTTGAGCTCGGCGAGCATGCCGGGGGTGGAGCCGTCGACGACCTGGTACTCGCCTTCGAGGCCGTACTCCTTCAGGACCTTGTCCTTGAGGATGGACATGGCTCCGGCGCTCGGCTCGATGCCGATGATGCGGCCCTTGAACTGACCGGACTTGCCCTTGAGGTCGGCGAGCGAGCGGACGTCCTTCAGGTACGAGGGCACGGACAGCTCCAGCGAGGTGGGTCCGTACCAGGAGCCGAGGTCCTCCAGCTTGTTCCCGTACTTCTCCCAGTACTGCGCGTGCGTGACGGGCAGCCAGGAGTCGGTCTGGAAGTCGAGCTGGCCGCCGGCCAGGCCGGTGTAGAGGGCGCCGGCCTCCAGCTGGCGGGCGTCGACCTTGAAGCCCCGCCGCTCCAGCAGCTCCTTCCACAGGAAGGTGGAGGCGATGCCCTCGTCCCAGGGGATGTATCCGACGGAGACCGTGCGGCCCTTGCCGATGTTCGCGGCGCCTGCCGGTCCGTCCTCGGCGGTGGAGCCGCCGAAGGTGCTGAGGCCGCCCGCGACGAGGGCGAGCACGACGACGCCGCTGAGGGCGTAGGCGGGCCGGGGGCGGTGGTTCCACACCTTGGCCGCGCCGGTGGCCGCCGCCCTCGCCTTGGCCAGGGCGCGCCGGCCGAGCGGGGAGACCTGGCGGCCGAGCGCCCCGGTCATCCGGTCGAGGTACATGGCCAGGATGACGATGGAGATGCCCGCCTCGAAGCCGAGGCCGATGTCGACGTTGCCGATGGCGCGGTACACGGCGCCGCCGAGTCCGCCGCCGCCGACCATGCCGGCGATGACGACCATGGACAGGCCGAGCATGATGACCTGGTTGATGCCCGCCATGATCGTCGGCAGGGCCAGGGGCAGCTGCACGCGGACGAGGGTGTCGCGCGGGGTGGTGCCGAAGGCCTCCGCGGCTTCGACCAGTTCCGCGTCGACCTGGCGGATGCCGAGCTCGGTCATCCGTACGCCCGGCGGCAGAGAGAAGATGATGGTGGCGATGATGCCGGGCACCACGCCCACCCCGAAGAAGATGATCCCGGGGATGAGGTAGACCATGGCCGGCATGGTCTGCATGAAGTCCAGGACGGGCCGCAGGAGGGCGCTGACCCGGTCGGACCTGGAGGCCCAGATGCCGAGCGGGATCGCGAAGACCAGCGTGACGAGGGTCGCGACCAGGACGAGGGAGAGCGTGGACATCGCGTCGGACCACAGGTCGACGGAGTCGATGAGCGCGAGGCCGGCGAAGGCCAGCAGGCCCGCGAGGAGCCCGCGCAGCCACCAGGCGCCGACCGCGAGGATGCCCGCGAAGAGCAGCGGGGCGGGGGCGGAGAGGACGGCGTCGATGCCGTCGTAGAGGCCGGTCACGAGCGCGCTGATGGCGTCGAACAGCCAGGACAGGTGGCGCTGGAGGAAGTCGACACCGCTGTCGACCCAGGCGCCGAGGTGCAGGCGGGGCATCAGGCTGCCACCTCCGCGCAGGCCATCGGGGGCCGTTGTTCGTCGCCGAGGAAGGCGATGAGCCGGTCCTGCGGCACGGAGCCGACGACGGCGCCTTCCGCGTCGGTGACGGCGACCGCGTGCGGGACCCGGGCGCTGACCGCGCACAGGTCGGCGAGGGGGGTGTCGCCATGGACGGTCGGGCAGCCGCAGGCGTCCGCGTCCGCGTCGGGCGCGTCCATGACGGCGTCGGCCGTGAGCACCCGCGCGCGGTCGACGTCCTGGATGAAGGAGGCGACGTAGTCGTCGGCGGGGCGGATGAGGATGTCCTCGGCAGTGCCCTGCTGGACGATGCGGCCGTCGCGCATGACGGCGATGCCGTCGCCGATGCGCATGGCCTCGTTGAGGTCGTGGGTGATGAAGACGATGGTCTTCTTGAAGCGCTGCTGGAGCTCCAGCAGCTGGTCCTGCATGTCACGGCGGATCAGCGGGTCCAGTGCGCTGAAGGACTCGTCCATCAGCAGGAGCTCCGCGTCGGTGGCCAGGGCCCGGGCGAGGCCGACCCGCTGCTGCATGCCGCCGGAGAGCTCGTCGGGCCAGGACTTCTCCCAGCCCTCCAGGCCGCACAGGGCCAGGGCCTCGGCGGCGCGCCGGTCGCGCTCGGCGCGGGGGACGCCCTGGACTTCCAGGCCGTAGCCGGCGTTCTCCAGGACGTTGCGGTGCGGGAAGAGCGCGAAGTGCTGGAAGACCATGGAGATCTTCGTGGACCGTACGCGGCGCAGCTCGCCCGCGCTGAGGGCGGTGAGGTCCTGGCCGCCGAAGAGGATGCGTCCCGCGGTGGGCTCCAGCAGTCCGTTCAGCATGCGAAGCAGCGTGGACTTGCCGGACCCCGACAGACCCATGACGACGAAGATCTGGCCGGGTTCGACGCTGAACGAGGCGTCGATCACTGCGGCCGTGGTGCCGTCGGCGCGCAATTCGTTGCGGTCGGTGCCGCTTTCGAGTGCGCGGACCGCGTCGCCGGGTCGTCTTCCGAACACCTTGTAGACGTGCTCGGCTCGGAGCGTGGACACATGAACCTCACGGGTCGTACGGAGACGGCGCGCGCCGGCGGACCGGCGGGCCGTAGAGCGGGACGGGATCGGCCCGTGTGCGCCCCGCCTCCGGCACCAAGGCCGGAGGACGTGGTTCCGCTCCAGCAGTCCACGATGCCCCGCATTCACCAGCGCAAACACCAGCGTGATTCAGGTCACTTGCCGCGCGGGGAACCGCGGCGCGCGGGGCCGCGGCACGGGCCGGGCGGCGACGCGCAGCCACCGGGACGGAGTTGGGGCGGACGCCCGGCGACCGGAACTCCCGCCGGGCCCGGCGCGCCGGCGCCCGCGGCGTGTCGGAGCACACACCGCACGTCCGGCGGGTGAGCCGGGGCCCGGGCGGCCCGGGGTGTGACCTACGTGACCCGGAAGCCGGTGGTCGCGGGGTCCCGGCGGTCGCGGTGGAAGGTCAGGCGGTCCCACGTGGGGAAGGCCAGGTCGGTGACGGCCAGCAGCCGCCCCGAGGCGTCGTGCAGGGTGCGGCGCACCGTGAGGCCGCAGGCCGGGGAGACGGCCGGCGGGTGGGTGGTGCGGGTCATGGTGAGGGTCTCGGCGACGCGGCCGCCCGCCGCGGCCCGGTCGAGCCAGCGCTGCAGCGGGATGAGCTCGTCGTCACGGAGCGTCGCCACCCGGTTGCGGTAGCCGGTCAGCTCGGGGTCGCGCGCGAGGGCGCCCGGGCTGAAGTACGTGACGGCGTCACGGAGGGTCTCCCCGGCCGGGCCGCGTTCGCGATGGTGATGGACCAGGGTGCGGTCCCCGCCGGCCATGCCGAGCAGACCGGCGAGCGAGGGCGGGACGGCGACCAGGGTGAGCCGGACCCGGGTGAGGGCGGGCACGGCGGAGGCGGGCCGCACGGTCGCCGGCTCGACCGCGGGCCCGCCCTCCCGCCCGGCCGCGACGGGGACCACCACGGCGGTGACGGCGGGCCGGGTGCCGCGGCGGCCGGTGACGACCAGGCCGTCCTCGCGCAGGTGCTGGAGGGCGGCCCGGATGGTCTGCCGGTTGACCTCGTAACGGGCGGCGAGGCTGCGCTCGGAGGGCAGTCTGCCGCCGGGGGTGCGTGCGGCGCGCTCGAGATCGCGGCGGAGTGCTGCGGCGATCCGCTGGTACTTGGGCACGGCGGCCGGGCCGCCGCCCCGCGAAGGGGAGGGCATGGCTTCTCCTCTGACGGGTGGTCAAGGACTGCGCGGTCTGCCCGACCAACCTAGCATTGGTCTATACCTTTCGTGAGGGGGGATCCGGGAACGCGGCCCACCTTGGCCGGATCCGTACATCACCCTCGCTCCCGCAGCGGGTTGGGCAGGGGCAGGTAGCGGGCGTCCGCACCGTCCGCCCGCGTCCAGCGCAGCAGCAGGTTGGTCTTGGCCGGCAGGGTCGGGGCGGCGAGCAGCTCCGCGATCTCGGGCAGCCCGCGCGCGGCGTCGTAGCGCAGGAGCTCCTCCCGTACCGCCGGCCACAACAGCGACGAGATGTCCGGATACCGTTCGGCCAGCGCCCCCGCGACCTCCGCCAGGTGGTTGACGACCAGGCAGTAGACCAGGCGCTGCCAGGCGTCCGCGCGCGGCAGGTCCGGCAGCAGCTTCACCCCTTCCGCGTCCCGGAAGAGGGCCTGCACGGGCATGCCCTCCGCGTCGACGGCGACCAAGGTGTTCTGCAGGTGGGCCTCCAGCACGACTCCGTGCCGGGCGAACAGCTCCAGTACGGGCGGCACGACCTGGCGCAGGTACGCCCGCCACCAGCGGGCGGGGTCGGTGGCGCCGGCCGGCGGGCTCCCCGCGCAGCCCTCGGCGAGCGCGGCGGCCAGCAGCGGGGTGGCCCCGGGCACGGTGTGGGCGTGCAGGCCGTCGCGGACGAGGACGGCGAGCTCCTCGAAGGCGAAGGAGGCGGTGCGGTAGCCGCGGTCGGCCAGCCAGGCCGCGTCCGAACCGGTCCGGCGCAGCGCGGCGAAACCGGCTTCCACGGCCGCGTCGGTGCGGCGCAGTTTCAGCAGGTCGTGCCGCCACAGCCGGCGCACGTCGTTGGTGATCCGGACGTCGAGGCTGAACTTCACGAAGAGGTCGGCCGCCGGGTCCGGTACGTACAGGGTCCGGATGGAGGCGGTGGGCCAGACGGGCCGGCGGCCCTCTCCGAGCCGCAGCAGCCGCCCGTCGGCGAGGGCCTCGCGCACCGCGGGCCGGTCGCCCACCAGGTCGAGCTGCCAGGGATGGGCGGGCAGCAGCCGGTAGCCGGCCGGGGCGCGCGGCCCGTCGAGGGCGTCGGCCAGGGAGTCGATCGCTTCGGTGGCGGCCGGGCCGCCCTCCTCGGCGGCCTGGTCCTCGCGCAGCCCGAGGAAGACCAGCGGGAAGCGGGCGTGGGCCTCCGGCGCGTACGGCAGCCAGCTTCCGGCCGGCGCGCCGCCCCGGGCCTTGGGGGCGGGGTGGTGCGGGTGGCCCATCACCAGGGACTGCTCGGACAGGACGTACGGGTCCTCCGGGGCCTCGGCCCCGGCCCGGGCGGCCAGCAGTGCGGCGATCGCGTCGCGGCTGTCGGTGATCTCGACCGGGAGCTCGTCGTTGGGGACGCCGGTGTACCGGCCCAGTTCGTCGGAGACGAGCTTGACCAGTTCGGCGTGGCCGAGCGGATGCCAGCCCGCGGCCGTACGCAGTTCGGGGCGCACCGGCCGGCGTCCGCCGCGCACCCGGAGCAGCCGCCCGCTGCCGCGCAGCCGGTGGATTCCCACGCCCACCGCCCCGCCCGCGCCGTACTCTTCGGCGGGGCCGCCGCTCCCGGTGGGTGCGACGGGGTCGGCCGTCTCCCGCAGCAGGCAGTTGAGGAGCGGGGTGGCGGCGTACGCGTCGGCGGCGGCGTTGAGGTCCACTGATTCCATTCGGTCCATCCGGTGCGCCGGGGGTCCGCGAGGCGTAACCACCGGTCGTGATCGTCGGTATCCGCAATGATTACTTGATCATCCCGTAAAGCGATATTCCGATGCCGGAGCCCAGCATGTACTTTCCCTCCTCCCCGGCCGAAGAGGCCCTCGCCGCCGAACTGGCCGGTGTGCGGCCCTCGCTCGGCCCCGGGTACGCCGCCGCCCTGAGCGGTGCCCGGGCGGCCGTGCTGACCCGGCTGTGGCGGGCGCTGGCCTTCGAACCGCTGCCCTGGGTCATGGGCCGGGAGCGCGGGCCCGACGGCCTGGCGCTCCTGCTGGCCGGCGGCGCCCGGCTGGAGGGCCCGCTGCCGGATCCGTACGCCACCGAGCCGTACGTGAGCGAACTGCTGCTCGACGGCCGGGCCTACGGGCAGGCCGCGGCGCTGGTCACGGCGCTGGAGCCGGTGCACGGGAAGGAGTTCGCCGCCGAACTCGACGGCAGTACGGCCTCCCTCGCACTGTCCCGGGCCGGCCAGGCGCCCGCCGGGGAGGATGCCGCCCCGGGGGCCACCTGGGAGTGGGAGCAGCGGGTGGTGGACGGCCATCCGTACCACCCGAACTGCCGTTCCCGGCCGGGCTTCTCGGTGGCCGAGGAGCTGGCGTACGCGCCCGAGCACCGCCCGGTGGTGGAGCTCGGCCTGGTCGCCGTACCGGCTGAAAAGTGCCTGGTCACCGGCGACTGGCCGGAGTCGCTGCGGGGCGCGGGGCGGGTCCTGGTCCCGGTGCATCCGTGGCAGGCGGCGCACGTACTGCGGCACGAGCGGGTGCGGCCCGGTTTCGCGGCGCACCCGCTGATGGCCCTGCGCACGCTGGCGCCCGCCGACGGCGGCCCCCACGTGAAGACGGCGCTGAGCGCCCGGCTGACCTCCTCCGTACGGGACATCTCCGTCTACTCCATCGAGACGGCGGCGGCCGTGTCCGCCTTCGCCCAGGGCCTGTCCGAGCGGCTCGACGGCCGGCTGCACATCACCCGCACCCTGGGCGCGGCGACGGCGCACGCTCCGGACCTGGCGGCCGTGCTGCGCGAGCCGCCGGAGGTCCACGCGGACGCCGCGGCCGGTGAGCGGGTGCTCCCGGTCGCGGCCCTGGCCTCGTTCCCGCCCGCGCGCTCGGCGGCCTGGCGGGCGGACTTCGCCCGGCTCGCGCTGTCGGTGTGCCTGCGGGTGCTGGAGCTGGGGGTGGCCCTGGAGGCCCACGGCCAGAACCTCCTCGTGGTCCTGTCCGCCACCGGTGCCCCGCTCCGGTTGGTCTACCGCGACCTCGCCGACATCCGGATCAGCCCGGCCCGGCTCGTCCGGCACGGCCTGCCGGTGCCGCCGCTGTCCGGCAGACTGATCACCGACGACGTGACCGTGCTGCGGCGCAAGCTGTTCGGGTCCCTGCTGACGGGGGCGCTCGGCGCCACGGCGGGCTCGGCCGGCGCCTTCGCCGAAGCCTTCGCCGAGGTCACCACGCTGCCGGCGACCGCCGACACCGAGGCCCTGCTGACCGGGCCGCTGCCCACCAAGGCGCTCACCCTGATGCGGCTGAGCCCCGGCATCCCCGGCGATCAGTGGGCGGAACTGCCCAATCCGCTGGCCGGAGGGTGAGCCGGAGCACCGCGGCCGGGGGTCCCCCGGACTGATGCGGGCGGCTACTGTCCAGGGGTATGACGGACACCTCGGACCTGACCTCGGTGAGGGCGTCGTACGACGCCGTCGCCGTCGACTACGCCCGGCTCGTCGGCACGGAGCTGGCCAGGAAGCCACTGGACCGGGCCGTGCTGGCCGCCTTCGCCGAGTACGTGCGCGGCGCCGGCGTGCGCGGGGACGGGGGCGGCGGTGGCCGGGCGGTCGCCGACCTGGGCTGCGGCCCCGGCCGGGTGACGGCGCATCTGGACGGGCTCGGCGTACGGGCCTTCGGCGTGGACCTGTCACCGGCGATGGTGGCGGTGGCCCGCCGGACGTACCCGGGGCTGCGGTTCGAGGTGGGTTCGATGGCCGCGCTGGACGTCGCCGACGGGGTGCTCGGCGGGGTCCTGGCCTGGTACTCCACCGTGCACACCCCGCCCGCCGAACTGCCCGCGGTGTTCGCGGAGTTCGCCCGGGTGCTGGCGCCGGGCGGCTACGTCCTGATCGCCTTCAAGGCGGGCGACGAGAGGATCCGGCTGGAGCACGCCTACGGGCATCCGTTCGAACTCGACGTGTACTGGACGCCGCCCGACCTGGTCGCGGACCTGCTGGCCGGAGCCGAACTGGCCGAGGTGGCCCGTCTGGTCCGCGAGCCGGACGCCCTCGAGGAGTCCCCGCAGGGCTTCCTGCTGGCGCGCAAGGGGTGACCCGGGGGCGGCCGCCCGGCTTGCGGACGGCCCTCGCTCACCAGCGCAGCGGCAGCCGGGTCACGCCCCGCATCAGCCCGCCCGGAAGCCAGTCCCGCGGCCCCGCGTCCGGGTCCTCGGCCAGGTCCGGGAACCGCTCCAGCAGGGCCCTGATCGCGATGCGCCCCTCCATCCGGGCGAGCGGGGCGCCGAGGCAGAAGTGGATGCCGTGCCCGAAGGCGAGGTGGCCCGGGCCGGATCGCCGGATGTCGAACACGTCGGGCCCGGGCCCCGCGAAACGCGCCGGGTCCCGGTCCGCCGCGGCGAGGGCGACCAGGACGGAGGAACCGGCGGGGACGAAGGTGCCGCCGAGTTCCAGGCCGGTGCGGGCGAAGCGGTACGTGGCTTGCTGGACCGGGCCGTCGTAGCGCAGCATCTCCTCCACGGTGCCGTCGATCAGACCGTCCGGGTCGGCGCGCAGGGCGGCGAGCTGGTCGGGGTGCGCGAGCAGGGCCCGCACGCCGTTGCCCACCAGGTTCACGGTGGTCTCGTGGCCCGCGACCAGCAGCAGGAAGGCCATCCCGATCAGCTCGTCCGGCGAGAGCCGGTCGCCGTCCTCGTCGCGGGTGCGGATCAGGGCGCTGAGCAGGTCCTCGCCGGGATCCTCCGCCTTGGCCGCGACGAGTTCGGAGAGGTACGCGGTCATCTGCTCCAGGACCCGCCCGTCCGCGCCCACACCGTCCAGCGGGGCGACGATCTCGCTCGACCAGGCGCGGAACCGCGCGCGCTCGAGGCCGGGCACGCCGAGGAGTTCGCAGATCACGGTCATCGGCAGCGGTACGGCGAAGGACCCGATCAGGTCGGCCCGCCGGTCGGGCCGGGCCGCCATCGCGTCGAGCAGTTCGTCGGTGATCTGCTGGACGCGGGGGCGCAGGAATCCGATCCGGCGGGCGGTGAACTCCCGGGCCACCAGGCCGCGCAGCCGGGTGTGGTGGGGCGGGTCCGCGTCCAGCATGCTCGTGGCGACCGCCGGAACGGTTGCGTCCCCGAACAGCCCGGTGCCGAACCAGTTCTTCGACAGGGCCGGGTGGCTCAGGGCCTGCCGGGCCTCCTCGTGGCCGACGACCAGCCACGTCCGCTCGCCGCCCAGCACCACTTCGTGGACGGGGCCGGCGGTGCGCAGCGCGGCGTAGAAGGGGTACGGGTCGGCGTTGAAGTCTTCGGTGTGCGCGCTGAGGTCGACGAGGGGCATGGGCGCAGCCTAGGGGGCCGATGCCGTCCGGACCGGTCCGTCCATACGTCAAGCCGAACCGTTTCGGCCATGAGCCGTTCGGGGGGCTGCCGGGTGTGTGTGGGCCCGCCTTCGCGGGGATCGGGTCGGGCGGTGGCAGGAAGGAGGTATGAGCCTCCATCGCCGCCAAGTCCTGGGCAGCGCCGCCGCGGCGGCCCTCGCCACCGTCGGCGCGGCCGCCCGGGGCCCGGACTACGGTGCGCTGGCCCGCGGGATCGACGGGCGGGTGGTGCTCCCCGGCGACCGGGACTACGCCGAGGCCCGCCGGCTGTTCCAGCCCCGCTACGACGCCGTCGCGCCCGCCGCGGTGGCCTACCCCGCGCACGCCGCGGACGTGGCCGTCTGCCTGGACTTCGCCCGCCGCTCCGGCGCGGCCGTCGTCCCGCGCGGCGGCGGGCACGGCTACGCCGGCTGGTCCACCCGCGCCGGCGCCCTGGTCGTCGACACCGGGGCCATGGCGGCAGTGGCGGTCGAGGGGGACGGCGTACGGATCGGCGCGGGGGCCCGGCTCGGGGACGTGCACGCCGCCCTGGCCGGACGGGGACTGGCCGTCCCGACCGGGCTGTGCCCCTCCGTCGGCATCGCCGGGCTCACCCTCGGCGGCGGTCTGGGGCTGGCCTCGCGGGCGTACGGGACCACCGCGGACCGGCTCACGGGGGCCCGGGTGGTGACGCCCGACGGGCGCGTGCGCGAGGTCGCCGCCGACCGGGATCCGGAACTCTTCTGGGCCCTGCGCGGCGGCGGGGGCCGCAACTTCGGCGTGGTCACCGAGTTCCGCTTCCGCCCGCACCCCGCGCCCCGGGACTGTGCCTTCGCCGAACTCCACTGGCCCGGCGGCGACTCCGCGGACGTCCTGCGCGGCTGGCAGCGCTGGCTGGCCGGGCTGCCGGACCCGTTCTGGAGCCAGGTGGAGTTCACCGTCGAAGCCGGTTCCGGTTCCGGTGCCGGTACGGGGGCCGGTGCCGTGGCGCCCCCGGCGGTCCGGGTGGTGTGCCTCGACGGGCGCGGGGAGCTGGAACGGCAGTTGACCCGGCTGGCGGACCTGGTCGGCGGAGCGCCGCGGGACGACTGGACCGTCGTACGCAGTCACGCGGACACCCTGCGGGCGATGTCGGGCTGCCTGGATCTGACCGCGGCCCAGTGCCGGCTGCCGGGCACCCTGCCCGGCCGGGACCCGCAGGGGCGGCTCGACCGGCACTCCTACGCCGCCCGCTCCGACTTCTGGGCGGGCGCCGGGCTGCCCGACGCGGCGATCGGCACGGTCCTGGACGCGGTGCGGGGGTACGGGTCCGAGGCGGGAGTTCCCCGGGGCGGGCTCGCGGTGGTGCAGTTCGACGGGGTCTGCGGTGGCGCGCTGAACCGGGTCGCGGTCGCGGACACCGCCTTCGCGCACCGCGACAGTGCCTTCCTCGCCCAGTACCTCGTCCGCTGGCCCGAGTCCGCGCCGGCCGCCGAGGTGGCCCGCCACGAGGCCTGGCTCGACGGACTCTGGCAGGACCTGCGGCCCTGGGCCAGCGGCCGCGCCTACCAGAACTACACCGACCCGAAACTCACCGGCTGGCGCGAGGCCTACTACGGCCCGAACCTCGCCCGCCTGCAGGAGGTCCGGCGTGCCTACGACCCGGACCGGCTCTTCCGTTTCCCCCAGGCCCTTTAGGGAGTGTCCGGAATGCGACGTATGGTGACGATGGCCGTGCTGGCGGCCGCGCTGCTGGTGCCCGGAGGTCCACTGCCGGTGGCCGAGGCCGGGAGCACTGCCACTGCCTCCGTGAGCGCGGGCCGCTGGTCCGCCCGCGAGGCCGAGACCTTCTGGACGCCCGAACGGATGGCCGCCGCCGCCCCGCTGCCCCCCGCGACACCGGAGCCCCCCGAACCGGTGGCGCCCGAACCGCCGTTGGAGCCCCTCGCCCCGCTGGAGCCGGGGGAACCACTGGAACCGGTGGATCCGACGCCTGTCGGAACGCCGACCCCGACCCCGACCCCGGCGCCGATCGCGATCCCGACGCCGACCCCGATGCCGGTCCCGCTCCCGGTCCCGGTCCCGGTCCCGGACGCGACGGAGCCGTCCGTGGCCCCGTCGCCGCTCGTCCCCGTCCCCGTCCCCGTCCCCACCCCCGAGGCTCCCACTCCGACACCGACTCCGACCCTGCTGCCACTGCCCGTTCCGAAGCCGACGCCGACGCCGACGCCGACTGCGAAGCCGACGCCCAGGCCGACGCCGAAGCCGTCCCTGCTTCCCGCCCCCGCGCGGCCCGTCGTGCCCCGGGTGCCGGTCACCGACCCCGGCATCGGGCAGAACTTCGACGGCATCCCGGTCGTCGGCCGGATGTTCCTCGTCAAGGGCGGCGGATCCTACTTCTGCACCGCGAGCGTGGTCGCCTCCCCCGGCCGCAACCTCGTGCTCAGCGCGGCGCACTGCCTGCTCGGCTCGGACACCCAGCAGGTGGCCTTCGTACCGCGGTACACGAAGGCGAAACCGCAGCCGTACGGCATGTTCCCCGTCCTGCGGGACGCGGCCGGGCGCTCCAGGATCTGGATCGACCCGCGCTACCGCTCCCAGGGACCCGACCGGGCCGCCGCCCTCGACGTGGCCTTCGCCCAGGTGGGACCCGACGCGCGCGGCTTCCCGGTGCAGGACGTGGTCGGCGGGAACCGGCTGGTCACCGGCGCCGGTTACGCGCACGCGAAGGTGTCGCTGATCGGCTACCCGTCCTCCGCCGCCCGTCCGCGCCTGTGCGTCAACCGGACGACGAAGTTCACCAGCAAGGACGCGCGGATCCCGGGATCGTTCCTGCGCATCGGCTGCACCGGCTACCCCGGCGGGACCAGCGGCGGCCCCTTCCTGCTGCGCTACAACGGACAGACGGGGACCGGTGACGTGGTGGGCGTCATCGGCGGCTGGAAGACGGGCGGGGACACCGCCGACACCTCGTACAGCTCCTACTTCGGCACGGACATCAGGAAGTTGTACGAGAAGGCGGTAGCCGGGGCGAAGGTGCGGTGAGTACCCGCACCCAGCGGGTCCTGCGCGGGTTCCCGACCGTACGCGGCATCGCCGGGAGCCCGTCGCCGGTGGCCACGTCGGCGGTGGCGAGGCCGAGCCGGCGGCGCAGGTCGGCGAGGGCGGCGTGGACGGGCGCGAGGACGACCTCCGCGCCCGGGTCGATGGACGCGAGGGCGTGGGCGGTGGTCTCGATCGCCTCGGCGGCGTCCTCGGCCGCGGTCCGGCTCCAGCCTCCGGGTGCTCCGATGCCCCAGGGCGCGATGGTGTCGTAGAGGTGGCAGGCGGCATCGGCCACGGCGTCGGCCCGTTCCCCGACGCCCGGCGCCGCGATGGTCGGCAGTTCCATGCCGGGTCAACGAGCCGGTCCCGCCCGGGGGTACGACCGGATGCCCGCGGGGCGAGCCGGTGCACGGCGGGGCGTCCCGCACGGTGCACCGGCCCGCCCCGCGGGACGGTCTAGCGTGCGGTCGTGGCCCGGAGGATCCGGTGGGCCACGGCGTGCGAGGCCACGGTGGCCGCCCCGGCGAGCGCCAGGCCCTGGACCACGTCGCGCGCCCGGGTGGGCCGCAGGACCCCGTCGCGGCGCAGCCGGCCGCGCGCCCACAGGGTGAAGGGGATCACGAGCAGCGGCGAGGTGACCACGCCGGGCGTGTAGCCGCGCGTCGCGGCGGCCTGCGCGAGGTGGACGAGCCCGTGCAGGCCGAAGCCGTTCAGGGAGGCCTGGTAGAAGGCCGAGCGCCCGCCGGTGCGGTGGCCGTCGGCAGAGGCGGCCGCGACGACGAGGGCCATGACGCCGACCGCGGTGGCGAACTCGCGGCCGTCCACGGCTTCCATGCTCCGCCAGACCCGGTCGGGGACGCGGGGGTGGCGCTCGCGCAGCACCGGGACCCGGGTGCGGGTCCAGCGCCCCATGGCGGCCACTTCTTCGAGGTCGTGCACGGTCCAGGCGGCGAGCAGTCCGAGGGTGACGGCGCCGCGCGGTATCGGGAATGCGTTCATGCGGCAACAGTCTGCAGCCACAAGGGCAGCAGCAGAAGCGACACGAGCGAACTCTTGATCACGAGCGACGCGGAGAGGTCGACGCCCACGTCGTAGCGCTGGGCGAAGATGAAGAGGTTCTGCGGGGTCGGCATCGCCGCGATCAGGACGAGGTACGCCAGCCACTCGCCCCGGACGCCGAAGAGCATCCCGCACACCGCCCACGTCAGCAGCGGGAAAGCCAGGCACTTGAAGCCTACGAGGGCCAGCTCCTCGCGCGTGGTGCCCCGCAGGTGCAGGCCGAGGCCGCCGAGGTGGAGACCGAGGGCGAACAGGGCGACCGGCGAGGCGCTGTCGCCGACGAAGGCGGCGCCGTCCAGGACCACGCCCGGCACCTTCACCGACAGGAGGTTGAGCAGGATCCCCGCATTGCAGGCGAGGACCACCGGAGTGGTGAGCGAGGCACCGACGGCGCGGGCAAGGCGCCGGGCCGGGCCGCCCGCGGCCGGGCCCGCGCGGCCCAGTTCCATGAGGGCGATGACGACCAGGGACAGGACGCAGACCTGGAACAGCAGGATCGGGAAGATCGGCGCCGCCGTCCCGAACACGGTGATGAAGACGGGGACGGCGAAGTAGGCCGTGTTGACCTGGACCCCGGCCATCACCCGCAGCGCCACGACGCGGGGCTCCCGGATGCCGTGGACGACGGCCGCCACGGCGACCGCCACGACCGCGAGGGCCGCCGACCCGGCGTAGCCGCCGATCGCCCGCCAGTTGAAGAGGGCCGCGAGGTCGCTGGCGTAGATGTTGCCGAAGAGATAGCAGGGGACGGCGAAGAGGAAGGCGTAGTCGGAGAAGACCTTCGAGGCCTCGGCCGGGACGATCTTGCGGCGGGCGAGCACCACCCCGCCGCCGAAGGCCAGCAGCACCGGCACCAGCTTCTCCAGCGCGGCTGCCCCACCCATGTCTGTCTTCCCCCATGATCGCCCGGCGAGCAGCCTACCCGTACCCCGGCTCGGGGCCCGTCGGCGCATAGGCTGGTCCGATCATGAGCGACACACCCCGCACCCGGCTGTTCGGACGGAACCGCGACCGCACCCGCGCCCCTGCGGCCGGATCACCCCGTGCCCGCGTGCCCGGCGCGCTCGGACAGCTCGCCGTGGTGCTGCGCACGCCCGCCCGGGCGACGCAGCCCCTGCTGGGGCAGGCGCCCAAGCGCTGGCAGCGGATGCTGCCGTACGCCGTCGTCGGCATCTTCGTGGTGACGCTGCTGCCGGTGACCATCGCCGTGCTGACCAACGACTACGGGGTGGACGGCGGCTGGGCGGGCGCGCTCGGGGTGGCGCAGACCGTGCCGCTGCTGCTCGCGGTGGTCCGGCCACTGCCCGCCTGGGGCCTCGTCCTGGGGGCGGACCTCGTCGGCGCGGTCCTGCTGATCGGCGCCGGCAACGTGGCCGGGCACGCCTGGCCGTGGCCGCCGATGACCATCGTCGGCTACCTGCTGCTGATGGCCTGTCTGGGGCTGCGCGAATCCGTCCGGAACCTGGTCGGGGTATGGCTGGTGACCGGTGGGCTGGGCGCGGTGCTGGGCTTCTTCCAGCCGAAGGGCGTGATGAACTCCGCCGCCCTGCTCTTCGTGCTGAGCGGGGTCATGCTGGTGCTGACGGGCGCGCTGCGCGGTCTGGGCGACGCGCAGCAGCGGATCGCCGAGCAGGAGAGCATCAGCGAGGCGGAGCGCGCCCGGCGGACCCTGCTGGAGGAACGGGCCCGGATCGCGCGCGAGTTGCACGACGTGGTGGCCCACCACATGTCGGTGATCACCGTCCAGGCTGATTCGGCGCCGTACCGGCTGCCGGGCATGCCCGAGCCCGTACAGGAGGAGTTCGCGGCGATCGCGGCCAGTGCCCGGGAGTCGCTGGGCGAGATGCGGCGGCTGCTGACCGTGCTGCGCGGTGACGGGGCGAACGGCGGTGCGGAGGGCGAGCGGGCCCCGCAGCCGGGGATCGACCGGCTGCAGCAGCTGGTGGAAGCGACCGTACGGGCCGGGCAGCCGGTGGAGTTGTCGCTGGCGGCGGGGGCGGCCGGGGCGGCTCCGCCGGCGGTGGACCTGTCGGCGTACCGGATCGTGCAGGAGGCCCTGGCCAATGTGGTGCGGCACGCGCCGGGGGCGCGCACCAGGGTCTCGGTGACGGTAGACGCGGACGAGGTGCTGGTGCTCGTGGTGAACGGTCCGGCCCGGGACGCCGTGGTGGCGCTGGAGAGTTCGGGCACGGGGCACGGCCTGGTGGGGATGCGGGAGCGCGTACGGTTGACCGGCGGGACGCTGGACACCGGTCCGCTGCCCGACGGCGGCTTCCGGGTCGCCGCCCGCCTGCCCCTGAACGCCCCGAGCGAGCCGGCCCATCTGAACGAGGAGGGGAATTGACCATCCGCGTGATCATCGTCGACGACCAGGCGATGGTGCGGGCCGGGTTCGCCGCGCTGCTGTCGGCGCAGGCCGACATCGACGTGGTGGGCGAGGCCCCCGACGGCCGGCAGGGGGTGCTGGTCTCCCGCTCCACGCACCCCGACGTGGTGCTGATGGACGTGCGGATGCCGGAGATGGACGGGCTGACGGCGGCCCGGGAGATCCTCGATCCCCCACCCGGGGTGGTGCACCGGCCGAAGGTGCTCATGCTGACCACCTTCGACATCGACGACTACGTGTACGAGGCGCTGCGCGCCGGCGCCTCCGGCTTCCTCCTGAAGGACGCCCCGCCGGCCGATCTGATCGCGGCGGTACGCGTCGTCGCCTCGGGCGAGGCGCTGCTGGCGCCGTCGGTGACCCGGCGGCTCATCGCGGACTTCGTCCAGCAGCGGCCGGCTCCCCGAAAAGACCCGGCGCTGCGGCTGAACGGCCTCACCCCGCGGGAGACCGAGGTACTGGAACTCATCGCACGCGGCCTGTCGAACCAGGAGATCGCGGGGCATCTGGTGCTGGCGGAGCAGACGGTGAAGACCCACATCGGACGGGTGCTGGCCAAACTCGACCTGCGGGACCGGGCCCAGGCCGTGATCTTCGCCTACGAGGCGGGACTGGTCCGGCCGGGCGACTCCGGCTGACGGAACGGCCGGACGGCCGGGCAGCCGGACGGTTCCCGGCGGGGTAGCCCGTCTCCTCCACCCCCTACCGGGGTATGACATCCGACTTGGCACCACGGTGCGACGTACGCGCCGGTACCTCCTTCCTACCTTCCTCCTCGTCACGAGGAGAGGAGAAGGGGCATGCGCCGCTTCGGAAGGACGCTGGTCACGGCCGCGCTGGCGGTGGCCGTCGTCGGGGGGACCGCCGGATGGGCCTCGGGCGAGAGCCAGGCCGCGGTCACCGGGCCGCCGCCCGGCACCGCCGGCTGGCGGGCCGGTACGGCGTCCGGCCGGGCCCTGCCCGATCCGGCGACCGCGACGCCGCACGAGGTGGCCCGGTTCTTCGCCGGGCTCGACGAGGCGGCGCGCCGGCAACTCCTGCGCGACCACCCGCTGGTGGTCGGCAACCTGGAGGGGGCCCCGCTCCCCCTGCGGTACGAGGCCAACCGGATCGCGATCGCCGCCACGGGCGAGGCGCGGTACGCCTCCCTCGCCGCGCCGGACCGCCAGATCCTGGCCTTCGACCCGCGCGGCCGGGGCCAGGTCGCCGAGGTGTTCGGGGACCTGGAGCACACGGAGCACGTCTCGGTGATCGTGCCGGGGTCGGACAACGACGCCACCGCCTACGACGCCCGGCGCAAGCCGAGCACCGGCCCGGCCGGGATGGCGCGGGCACTGCGCGAGGCGACCGGCGGGTTCACCGCCGTCGTCGCGTGGATCGGTTACACCACTCCGGTCGGCGTCGGCCTGGACGCGGCCGACGGCCGGCTGGCCACGGCCGGCGCGACCCGCCTGGCCCGGTTCACGGACGGACTCGACGCGGTCGGCGCGCCCGATCCGGTGCTGTTCTGCCACAGCTACGGGTCGGTCGTGTGCGGGCTGGCGGCCCGGCACACGGACGCCTCCGACATCGTGGCCTTCGGCTCCCCCGGGATGCGCGCCGACACCGCGGCCGGTCTGCGCACCGGCGCCCGCGTCTGGGCGGCCCGGGGCCCCTCCGACTGGATCGCGGACGTCCCGAACGTCGAGTTCGCCGGGATCGGCCACGGCGCCGACCCCACCTCAGCGGCCTTCGGCGCCCGCCGGGTGCCCGCCGCCGATGTCCAGGGCCACACCGGCTACTTCACGCCCGGCACCCAGTCCCTGGCGGCCTTCGCCGCGATCGCGAACGGAGAGGCCCGATGAGCGCGTCCGCCGCCCTGGCCCCGCTGAGGAACGCCGCCCGGCGGATCGACCGGCAGACCCCCGCCCACCGCGACCGGGCGGTCGACGGGCTGCGCGCCCTGGCGCTGCTGGCCGTGCCGACCGGCCACTGGCTGCTCGGCGGCTTCACCCTCGACTCCGACGGCGGCCTGCACAACGCCAGCCCGCTGTCGGCCTTCGGCGGGCTGGCTCCGGCCAGTTGGGTGCTGCAGATGCTCGGTGTCTTCTTCCTGGTCGGCGGGTACGCCTCGGCACTCTCCTACCGGCGCCGGCCCGGTTCTACGGGTGCCTGGCTGAGGGGCAGGATCGTCCGGCTGGGCCGGCCGGTGCTCGGGGTCACCGCGGTGTGGGCGCTGGCCGCGCCGGTCCTGTACGCGGCCGGGGTGCCCGAGGCCTCGCTGCGCACCGGGGCGAAGCTGGTGATCCAGCCGCTCTGGTTCGTCGGGGTGTACGTGGTGGTCACCGCCCTGACCCCGTACTGCGTGCGGGCGGCGGGCCGCCTCGGCGGCTGGGCCGCGGTCCCCCTGCTCGGTTCGGTGGCCGTGGTGGACTTCCTGCGCTACGGGCCGCTCGCCGGCTCCGTACCGTCCTGGCTGTCCCTGGTGAACATCCTGCCGGGCTGGCTGTTCGCGTACCAGCTGGGCGTCTCGTGGGGCGAGCGGCGGATCGGGCGGCGCGGGGCCTGGCTGCTGCTGGCCGGCGGGACGCTGCTGTTCGCGGCCCTGCTGGCGGTGTTCCACTATCCCGCGTCGATGGTCGGCGTACCGGGTGCGGCGCGGACCAACTCGCATCCGCCGTCGCTCCTGGTACTGGCCCTGGCCTCGGCTCAGTCGGGTGCGGCGATCCTGCTGCGCGACCGGCTGGCGAAGCTGCTGGCCCGGCCCGCCCTGTGGGCTCCGGTGGTCGTGATCAACCTGTGCGCGATGACGATCCTGTGCTGGCACCAGACGGCCATGCTGGCGGCGGCCGTACCCGGCTCCTTCGCGGGTGAGCTGGCCGGGCTGACGACGGCCCCGGACAGCCTGGGCTGGATCGCGGCGCGGGTGGCGTGGATGCCGGTGTTCGCGGCGCTGCTGGTGGGCATCGCCCGGTACGCGCGCCGGTTCGAACATCCGCCGGAGGGTGTGCGCGGGGGCCGTGCGCTGCGCCGGACCGTGGCGGGGCTGCTTGCGGCGGGATTCGCGGTGTTCGCACTGGGGCTCGCGTAGCCCCCGCATACGAAGACGAGAGCGCCGCTCCCTCCGGGGAGCGGCGCTCTCGTCGCGTACGGGTGCTCCGCGTCAGGCGATCGAGGCTGCGACGATCGCCGCCACGGACAGGTTGCAGGCGGCCGAGACCCAGACCGCCGGGTGGGGTTCCGGGTCGACGACGATGGCGCCGAGCTTGCCGGGGGTCACCAGGTCGAGCACCAGGAAGGCGACCGCCATCAGGATCAGGCCGAGCACGCCGAAGGCCGCGGTCGACGCCAGGCCCTTGCCGAAGTCCTGGTACGTCGTCCAGATCGAGGTGAAGACGATGCCGCCGATGCCGAGGAGCGCGGAGCTGAGGAACAGGGCCGCGTTGCGGTTGCGCTCCTCCCAGATCTGCTTCGGAAGCTTCCCGGGCGTCAGCACGTCCACGAGGACGATGCCGAGGATCAGCAGGACCAGGCCGAGGGCGCCGTAGGCGCTGGTGCGGCCAAGTCCGTTGATGATGTCGCTCATTGAGAAGCCTGTCTCCGCGTGGGTGGGAAAGTATGTGCCGTGGAGAGGCCGAATCTATCGCACGGCTCTCCGGCGGACCACGGGGAGGTCAGCAGATGGTAAAGGTCAGGGCGGCGCGGGCGGCCGAGGCGGAGGCCCTGACCCGGCTGGTCATGCGGTCCAAGGCCCACTGGGGGTACGACGCCGGCTTCCTCGCCGCGTGCGCGCCGGAACTGCGGATCCGGCCCGACGAGGTGACGGCCCGCCGGATCGTCGTGGCCGAGAACGGGCGGGGGACGGTGCTCGGGCTGGCCTCCCTGGAGGGGGCTCCCCCGCTGGCGGCGCTGGGGCTGCTCTTCGTCGAGCCGACGGCCATCGGGCAGGGCGTGGGGCAACTGCTGTACCGGGACGTACTGCGCCGGGCCGTGGAGCTGGGGGTGCGCAGGCTGGTGATCGACGCCGACCCGCACGCCGCCGGGTTCTACCGGGCGATGGGGGCGGTGGCGACGGGGTCGGTGGGGGCGGTGGCCCCGGCCGCGCCGCCGGACCGGACGGGCGCGGCCCTGGTGCGGTTCGAGGCGGCTCCCGTCCCGCTCGCCGGCTGGGCGCGGGCATGGACCGGAGGCGGGCGGGCCGTGCACGTGGGCAACGTGGCGGAGTTCAACGCGCAGTTCGCCGACGCCTCCCTCGACCGCGAGCAGTCGGCCGCGCACCACTACGCCTGCCTGGCCGCCTTCTACAGCCCGCACCCGGCGGCCCTGGTCCTGCCCCGGCCCGTCCCCAGGGGCTGGACCGACCTGGTCTGCCGCCAGCTCGGCTGGTCGGGGGTCGAGGTGTACGACGGCCTGGCGGAACGGGATCCCGGGCTGTGCGAGGCCGTACGGGCCCGGCCGGCGCTGGCCGGGCTGCTGACCGGGGCGGGGCTGCCCCTCGTACCGTGGGGGCGCACCCGGCCGTTCGGGCGGCTCGCGGGCCGGCCGTGGCGGGCCGGGGAGCTGCGCTACGAGTCGAAGTCCGCGGCGCACGCGCTGTTCGGGCGCATCCTGGCGGACGGCGGGCATCCCGGGATCGTGCTTCCCGCGCAGTGGCGGGCCGCCGGCCGGTGGGCGGCTGCCCGGCTGCTCGCGGCCCGGACCAGGGCTGGCGAGAGCAGTGTTCTGAAATCGGAGCACGGTGTCGGGGGTTCGGGCACCACGGTGGTCACCCCCGATCGGGTCCGGGCCGCGGGCGGGGCCCGCGCCGTGCTGCGGCGGCTGCCGCGCGGGCCGCTGCTGGTGGAGGAGTACGTGGCCGGTCCGGCGGAGGCCGACGGCCCGCGGGATCTCACCTACGACGGCTTCGTGGACGGGGCGGGGCGGGTGCACGAGGTCGGCGGGGCGGTGATGGACGTGAAGGACGGCTGCTACCAGGGCGCCACGGTGGGTCCGGGAGTGGTGCCCGCGTGGGCGGAGAAGCCGATCGCCGCCTTCGGGGCGGCGGTGGGCCGGGAGCTGGCGGAGTCCGGCTACCGGGGCTGGTTCGACGTGGACTTCGTCGCCGACGGCGCGGGCCGGCTCGCGCCGACGGAGACGAACCTGCGGCTGACGGGACCGTCCGCCGCCTTCATGGTGGCGGCCCGGCTCGACGCGCTGCGGGGCGCGGGGCACCTCGTACGGATCGTCGACCGGGTGGAGCTCGGTGCGCGGCTGCCCGAGGCGCAGCTGGACGAGTTGTGCGCGGCCCTGGCGCGGGGCTGTGCGGAGCTCGGGGCCGTCTTCGTCCCGGCGATCCCGACGGGGGCGTTCGAGCCCGCGCCGTGGCTGGGCGTGCTGGTGGCCGCGCACCGCGGGGAGACGCTGGACGCGGCCGAGGCCCTGGTGCGGGCCGGGGCCCGGGCGGTCGGGGCGGAGTTCACCGCGTTCACCCGGTAGACCGTCGGCCCACCCGGCCCGCTCCGCCCGCCGGCCCCTGATCGGTCAGTCGTCCTCGTCCTCGTCCTCGTCGAAGTCGAAGGGATCGGCCGGTTTCGCGACGAGGTAGGCGGCGACGACGGCTCCCGCGATCATCAGGGGGATGTTGAAGGTGTAGACGAGCGCGGCCTGCCGCGGCCAGTCCTGTTTGGCGGCCAGCCGGTAGAGGTTGTCCTGCGGCCACCAGGCCAGCAGGAGGTAGGACACCGCCAGATGGGCGGCCGCGGTGATGCGACGGCCGCGGCCCCGGCTCCGCATCCGGGCGCGGCCCCCGAAGAGGAAGACCACCCCGACGCCGAAGGCGGCGCACTCGAACAGGTAGAGGACGGAGAAGAAGAACGCCCAGGGCTGTGGCACCCCGGTGAGGTCGGTGGATCCGGGCCAGAGGAGGTTCGTGATGATCAGGGCGACGAAGCCCAGGCCGACTCCCCCGCAGCCGCCGGCACAGGAGGCCGGAAGTCCCTCGCCGCCCGGGGCGGCCCCGTACTTCCCGGACGTGCTCCCACCACCGCCCACCGCCTTGGCGGCGGGCAGGATGGGCAGCGGCAGGGCGGCCCGGTCCTCCCGTCCGGCCCGGTTGCGGGGCAGTGCGCGCAGCCGGATCACGGTGCGCGGGGTCTCCTCCCTGGGCACCTTCCCCGCCAGGTGGTCGCGCAGTTCCTCGATGTCCGGCAGCGGGACTGCCGCGCGCGAGGTGGAACCTCCGGCGGGCGGGGCGACGTAGGCGACGAGTCGGCGCGGGCCGCGCGCGCTGTCCACACCGTTCACGATCACCGAGCCGATGCCCTCGTGGCTGCGGATCGCGGACTCGATCGGGTGGGGGTCGACGGAGCGCCCGCCGGGCAGGGTGATGCGGTCCCCCAGTCGGCCGCCGAACTCCAGCAGCCCGTCCTCGCGGAGCAGGCCCAGGTCACCGGTGGGTATCGCGTCACCGGCGCCGGGCGGGGTGAGGCGGATCTGCCCGTCGCGCACCTCGGCGCGGCAGCCCGGGAACGGGGTGCCGAGCAGGGAGAGCTCTTCCGGGTCGTCGAGCGGCCGGGGCAGCTGCGGCAGTTCGAACCAGGTGCCGATGCCCGCGCTCTCCGCGAGCCCGTAGACGTTGAGCACCCGTGCGCCGGGCCGGAGCAGGACCTGCAGGGCCGCCTGGTCGTCGAGGTAGAGGCGGTCGCCCGAGACGGCGAGCAGCCGCAGCGATCGGAAGGCGGTGCCCGGCTCCTCTTCCCCCTTCAGGAGTTCGAGGGCGGTGGCCGGGTCGGTGTGCAGGACGGTGACGTGCTCGGTTCCGACCGCCGCGCGGATGTCCTCGCGGTTCCACGGGGAACGCCGGGGAAGGACGAGGGCGCCGCCCGAGCACAGGGCCCGGGTCCAACCCGCGGCGAAGGCGGTGACGTCCGTCCCGGCCGCGATCAGGTGCCGGTCCGCCGGGGTGAGCCGGGCGACCTCGGCCCAGCTGTCGTGGGCGGCGAGCAGCAGACCGTGGCTGACGGGGACGGCGCGCGGCTCGGCCGCCCCGGTGAACAGGAGGGCCGCGGTACGGCCGGGCGCCGGGGGCGGCGGCGACGCGGCCGCCTGAGCCGCGGGCTGTCCGGAAGGCCGGGCGGAGGGCTGGTCGGCGGGCTGGTCGGCGGACCGCCCAGAGGGCCGGTCCGCGGGCTCTTCGCTCCGCTGTCCGGCGATCGCGGCGGCCTCCGCGCCCAGCCTGATCACCTTCACCCCGCTGCCGTTGTCGAGGGCGGCCCGGTGGGCGAGTGTGGTGAGCAGCACGAAGGGCTCGGCCACGGTGAGCTGACGCTGCCCGGTGCGCGGGGTCTCGGTGTCGACGACGGTGTACGTCCCGCCGGCCTTGAGGGTGGCGAGGAGGGCGATGACCAGTTCGGCCTGCCGGGCGGTGCCGATGGCGACGAGGCCGCCGGGCGGCAGGCCGGAGGCGAGCAGACGCTGCGCCAGCCGGTCGGCCCGCTCGTCCAGTTGCCCGTAGGTGAGGCTCTCGGAGCCCGCGATGAGGGCGTGGGCCCGGGGAGTGTCGCGGGCCCACCGATCGAAGCGCTGCAGGACGGTGTCGGCGGTTCGCTTGCCGAAGCGTACAGACTCGGATCCCTGCGTCATAAACCGATGATGCCACCGGGCACCGACAGTGGACGGGGAAGGCGAAAATCCTTCGTACGGGCAGGAGTTGGCGACACCTGCGGGCGGTCCGGCACCGAAACCTTGACCTCAGGTTAAGTTGAGGTCCTAGCGTTCGGGTCATGGACATGGAAGTCACCGCCTGGACCTCGCTGCACAGCGCGATCAACGCCCAGCAGGACCGCCGCCCGCTCTCCCGGGCCGGCCTGCGCCGCGTCGCCGCCTTCGCCCGCCCGCACCGCCGCGGGCTCACCCTCTTCCTCCTGCTGAGCGTGGTGACCGCGCTGCTGGCGGTGGCCACCCCGGTGCTCGCCAGCCGGGTGGTCACCGCCATCGTCGACGGCCGGGACAGTGCCGCCGTCACCCGGCTCGCCCTGCTCATCGCGCTGATCGCGGTCGCGGAGGCCGGGCTGGGGCTGCTGACCCGCCGGCTCTCCGCCACCCTCGGCGAGGGACTGATCCTGGATCTGCGGACGGCGGTCTTCGACCACGTGCAGCGGATGCCGGTCGCCTTCTTCACCCGTACCCGGACCGGGGCCCTCGTGAGCCGGCTCAACAATGACGTCATCGGCGCCCAACGGGCCTTCAGCAACACCCTGTCGGGGGTGGTCGCCAACACCGTGACCCTGCTGCTGACCCTCACCGTGATGCTGAGCATCTCCTGGCAGATCACCCTGCTGGCGCTGGTGCTGCTGCCGGTGTTCGTGCTGCCGGCCCGCCGGATGGGGGCGCGGATGGCGGCGATGCAGCGGGAGGCCTCCGCGCTGAACGCCGCGATGGGCACCCAGATGACCGAGCGGTTCTCGGCCCCCGGCGCGACCCTGGTCAAACTGTTCGGACGGCCCGCCGACGAGTCCGCGGAGTTCGCGGCCCGGGCGGCGCGGGTGCGGGACATCGGGATCCGTACGGCGATGGCCCAGTCGGCCTTCATCACGGCCCTCACCCTCGTCTCGGCCCTGGCCCTCGCGCTCGTCTACGGGCTCGGCGGGTTCTACGCCCTGCGCGGTTCCCTGGACGCCGGTTCCGTCGTCGCCCTCGCCCTGCTGCTGACCCGGCTGTACGCCCCGCTGACCGCGCTCGCCGGAGCCCGCGTCGAGGTGATGAGCGCGATGGTGAGCTTCGAGCGGGTCTTCGAGATCCTCGACCTGAAGCCGCTCATCGCGCAGAAGCCGGACGCCCGCCGGGTGCCGGAGGGTCCGGTGGCCGTGGAGTTCGACGGGGTCTCCTTCGGCTACCCCTCGGCCGACAAGGTCTCGCTCGCCTCCCTGGAGGAGGTCGCCACCCTCGATGCCCGGGGCGGTACGCAGGTGCTGCACGAGGTGTCCTTCCGCGCCGAACCCGGCCAGATGATCGCCCTGGTCGGCTCGTCCGGCGCCGGCAAGTCGACCATCGCCCAGCTGCTGCCGCGGCTGTACGACGCCGACGCGGGTGCGGTGCGCCTCGGCGGGATCGACGTACGGGACCTCACGGCCGACTCGATCCGCGAGACGCTCGGCATGGTCACCCAGGACGGGCACCTCTTCCACGAGTCGGTACGGGCCAATCTGCTGCTGGCCCGGCCGGAGGCCGCCGAGGAGGAGATCTGGGAGGCCCTGCGGCGCTCGCGCCTCGACGGGCTCGTCGCCTCGCTGCCGGACGGGCTGGACACGGTGGTCGGGGAGCGCGGCTACCGGCTGTCGGGCGGGGAGCGGCAGCGGCTGACCATCGCGCGGCTGCTGCTGGCCCGGCAGCGGGTGGTGATCCTCGACGAGGCCACCGCGCACCTGGACTCCACTTCGGAGGCGGCGGTGCAGGAGGCGCTGGGTGAGGCCCTTGCGGGCCGGACCGCGGTGGTGATCGCGCACCGGCTGTCGACCGTACAGGCGGCGGACCTGATCCTGGTGGTCGAGGAAGGCCGGATCGTGGAACGGGGCACGCACACCGAGCTGCTGGCCGCGGGCGGCCGGTACGAGGAGCTGTACCGCACCCAGTTCGCGGCGGCGGACACGCCGGCCGACCTGGCTTCGGGCGGCGCGGCACCGGTGCCGGGAGCATGATGCTGTGATGGACATCAAACTCGAACTGGTCGCCGTCCCCGTCACCGATGTCGACCGCGCCAAGGCCTTCTACGAGAAGCTCGGTTTCAACGCCGACCACGACGTCACGGTCAGCGAGGACATCCGCTTCGTACAGCTGACCCCGCCGGGCTCGGCCTGTTCGATCGCGATCGGCAAGGGGCTGACCCGGATGACCCCGGGATCGCTGGACAACATGCAGGTCGTCGTCACCGACATCGAGGAGGCGTACGAGGGCCTGCGCGGCAGGGGTGTCGAGGTGACGGAGATCCAGGACCTGCCGTGGGGCTCCTTCGTCTACTTCTCGGACCCGGACGGCAACGGCTGGGCGGTCCAGCAGACCACCCCGCGCAAGACGGCGGGCTAGGTGTGTTGTCCGGAGAAGCCGCGCCGGGACCGGTGGAACGCGCGGCCATGGATCTCGGGCGGTACGTCGAGCGGACGCGCGGCGGGCCGTGTTTCGTCTGCGCGTTCCTCGCCGGGGACCCGGAGTACGCGCACGAGACGGTCTTCGAGGACGAGCACCACGTGGCCTTCCTCGACCGGTGGCCCACGCTCCCCGGGAAGGTCCTGGTGGCACCGAAGGCACACGTCGAGCACGCCGTCCGTGATCTGGACGCGGCGGCCTACACCCGGATCATGCTCGTCGTGCGGGAGGTCGCCCTCGCGGTCGAGGAGGTGTACGCGTCCGAGCGGACCTACCTCTACTCCTTGGGCAGCCAGCAGGGGAACACCCACCTCCACTGGCACATCGCGGCCCTGCCGCCCGGAGTGCCGTACGAGCGGCAGCAGTTCCACGCCCTGATGACCGAGCACGGTGTGCTGTCGCCGTCGCCGCAGGAGACGGCAGCCGCGGCGGCCCGCCTGCGCACGGCCATCGCCGCACGCGGAATCCGCACGCCGCCGGGGTGAGGGCGGAGGGGCTCAGGCGTCCGCGGCGGCGTGGTGGTGGTCGAGCTCCCACGCGTGGTGCTTGAACTCGTGGCGGAAGTCGGCGTGGTCCTCCCACTGGCGGGCGATGCCGCGCAGCACGTCCCAGTTGTGCTCGATCGACTGGTCGATGACGCGGCGCGTGGCCGGCTCGGCCGTGGCCCGCTGCTCGATGAGGCCCTTGATGGCGGACGCCTCCAGGACGGAGTTGCGCAGCGCGCGCAGCGCACGGGAGGTGTCGTCCATGCCGAAGCCGTACTCGCTGCCCGTCTCGGCGTCGAACAGCGGGGTGAGCCGTGCCTCGATGAACGCGGTGATCCGCTCGAAGTGCTGCGCTTCCATCGGGGGCTCCCTCTCCTGCCGGGCCACCACGTGTCCCCGGCGTCTCCGGTGCTTCTGCTGTTCGGCGCCATTATCCAGCAGCGGCGGATGCCGGCGCCGCCCGACCCGGCCGGTCCCGGCGGGTCGGTGCCAGGCCCCGGGCCCAACTCCCCCCTGACTCGGGCGATTTCTTCATGATCTATTTTGAGGATCCGCCGTGAGGAAGGAATGTCCCGTGGACGACAGTTCCGGCTTGACCGAGCAGTTCGAAGAGCACCGATCTCATCTGAGAGCGGTGTCCTACCGGATGCTCGGCTCGCTCGCCGAGGCCGAGGACGCCGTGCAGGAGGCGTGGATACGTCTCAACCGCTCCGACATCAGCGAGGTCGAGAACCTCGGGGGCTGGCTGACCACGGTCGTGTCGCGCGTGTGCCTGAACATGCTGCGCTCGCGCGACTCCCGGCGCGAGGACTCCATCGATGCCTATCCCACCGACCCCGTCGTCAGCCGTGAGGACACGGTCGACCCCGAGGAGGAGGCCGTACTGGCCGACTCCGTCGGGCTGGCCCTGCTGGTGGTGCTCGACACGCTCGCACCGGCCGAGCGGCTGGCGTTCGTCCTGCACGACCTGTTCGCCGTGCCCTTCGACGAGATCGCCCCGCTGATCGAGAAGACCCCGGCCGCGACCCGCCAGCTCGCGAGCCGCGCCCGCCGCCGGGTCAAGGGGGCCCCGCTGGTGCCCGCAGCCGATCTGAGCCGCCAGCGCGGCGTCGTGGAGGCCTTCCTGGCCGCCACCCGCGGCGGGAGCTTCGACGCACTGGTCTCGCTGCTCCACCCCGATGTGGTGCTCCGCGCCGACCGGGCCGTCGGCCCCACCCCCCAACCCCTGTTCTTCAGCGGCGCCGTCACCGTCGCCACGGGCGCGATGGCCGCCATGCAGCGGGCGCAGTCCACGCAGCCCGCCCTGGTCAACGGTGTGGTCGGCCTGGCGATGGCACCGCTGGGACGACTGTTCCTGGTGCTCAACTTCACCGTCGAGGACGGCCTGATCACCGAGATCGACATCGTCGCGGAGCCGGAGCGCCTCGACGAGCTGCAACTCGCCGTGCTCGACGCCTGACACCGGTCCCGACCCGGGCCTCGATCCCGCCGTCGGCCCGGAAGCGGCCGTAGCGATTCCGTGCCGCGGCCGCCTCTTCTGGGCCGCGGCACGGCGCTCCCATACTGGCGCCGTGACCGACTACGTCAAGCACCTGCCGACCGCCGGGATACCGGAGGGCGGGGTCGCGGCGTGGGGCGTCGAGGACGCCCAGCGCTGGCTCCGCGCCCGCGTCCCGGCGGCGTTCGCACCCGTCGCGGGAGGCCGGCTCCTCGGCGGCCTGGTCCTCCTCTCGATCGTCCTGACCGCCCTCGGCGACGCGGAAGCCGGGCGCGGCGAAGACTGGCGCGGCTACGCCCTGGGCGTCCTGCTGATCGCGCTGCCGTTCTGGTTCCGCCACTTACCCGTGGCCACCCTGCTGGCCGCACCCGTCATCGCGGCGGACGCCGCCCTCGCGCTGCCCGTCACCGCCGACGCGGCGGGCGGGATCGGCCGCGGCCTGGTCCTCGCCCTCGCCGCGTGGGCGTTCGCCGGGTCGCTGGTCCGCCTCCACGCCCGCCGCCGCCAGCGCGAACTCGCCCTGGCTGCGGCCGGATCCGCCCGTTTCCGGCTGCCCGACCCGCTTCCGGCCGCACACCGGCGCCGCGGGCGGACGGCGATCCGGCTCGGCTCCGCGTTCTGCCTCGGGGCCGCCGCGGCCCTCACCGGCGGCGCCCTCCTGGAAGTGCGGGCCTCGGGCAGCGCGCACCCGTACGACCCGTGGGGCCTGCAGATGCTCGCCCTGGTGCTCCTGGTCCCCGGTACCACCGTGCTCGGCCGGGGCCTGGCCCGCCGCCGGGCCGCACGTCGCCTGAACAGTCGGCCGCAGCCCGCGCTCCTGGTCGGCGTACGGGTCTCCGCGTCCGGACACCACTGGCTCCACCCGGACGCCGACACCCCGGCCGGGCCTCCCCTGATCGCCCAACGGCCACAGGCCCGGGACATCCTCACCGGACGGCGGATCCTCCTCTCCGGCTCCGAACGGACCCTGCGCACGGACCACCACGACATCGACGCCCGCGCGGAACCCTTCGAGGCGGTCGTGTACGGAGCCGTGTACGAGGGGGCCGAGGTCGTCCTGGAGAGCGCTGTCTACGACGGCGGCACGCGCCTCGTCCCCTACGTCACGGCCGCCTCGCTGCTCCCGCGCCGCCGGCACGGGCTGGGCGGCTGGAAGCCGGCCGGCCGCTCGTACCGCGAGGCCGTCCGGGAGGCGGCGCGCCTGGCCGAGGAGAGAAGGCGCGAACGGGAGCGGGAACGCAAGGAGTCGAGGAGCCCGGACTCCGCCGCGGGCGGCTGCGGCGGTGGATGCGGAGGCGGTGGAGGTTGCGGAGGGGGATGCGGCGGCTGCGGCTGCGGGTGACCCCGGGCGCGTGGTGGGCCGACGCGCCTTCGGCGACGGGACCTTGCGAACCCCCCGCCGCTCGGTGGAACGCTTTGGCCCCGGTACCTGTCTAGCCTGATGCGCACCGGTTGGCGGTGCTCTGGACCGGTGCGTCCAGACCGAGACGTCGCAGAGGTTCCGCTGATCCATGGGTCTGACAAGTAGTGCGCTCCTCCTGTGTGCCGTGCTGGGCACGGCACTGGCCTTCGCGGTCACCGTCTGGCTCTGGCCGCGGCTGGCACGGGGGAGCCGGACACGGGTGCTGGGGCGCATGGGGCTGATCGTCCTCGTGCAGGCGTTCCTGTTCGCGTCGGTCGCGCTCGCGGCGAACCGCAGCCTGCTGATCTACGGTTCCTGGGCGGACCTGGCCGGACGGGCGCGTCAGGAGGCCGTGCGCGGCGGGGTGGCCGTGGAGGTGCTGGGGCGGCAGGCTCCGAACGTACCCGGCGGCGGCAATCCGCTGGTGAGCGGCGTGATCGAGAAGGTGACCCTGCACGGTGAACGTTCCAGGAGCGCCGCCCAGGCCTACGTGTACCTGCCGCCGGAGTACTTCCAGAAGGGCAACGAGCAGCGGAAGTTCCCCGCGGCCGTGGTCCTGACGGGCTACCCGGGCACGGCGGAGAACCTGCTGAAGGGGCTGCGCTACCCGAAGACGGCCTGGACCCTGGCCAAGGAGAAGAAGACGCAGCCGATGATCCTGGTGATGATGCGGCCCACCGTCTCCGCCGAGAACACCCAGTGCGTCGACGTCCGCGGCGGCGGCCCGCAGAGCGAGACCTTCTTCGGTACGGACGTCCCCCGGGCCATAGCGAGCACGTACCGCACAGGCACCTCGGCGCGGAGCTGGGGCATCATCGGCGATTCGACCGGCGGCTACTGCGCCCTGAAGATGACGGTGCAGCATCCGGAGACCTACGCGGCCGGCGTGGGCCTTTCGGCGGACTACAAGCCGGAGATCGACCAGTACTCCGGCGACCTCTTCCACGGCGACAAGGACGAGGAGAAACGATCCGACCTGCTGTGGCATCTCGCCAACCGGCCGCAGGGCGCGTCCTCGTTCCTCGTGACGACCTCACTGCAGGGCGAGGCGAACTACAAACCGACCCAGCAGTTCGTCAAGGCGGTGAAGGATCCGGCGCGCGTCTCGTCGATCACGCTCGACCGCGGAGGGCACAGCTTCAACACCTGGAACCGCGAGATTCCGCCTGCCCTCGAATGGATCGGCGGCCGGCTCGGCGCGGAGTGAGGAGACCGGGCGGGCCCAGCCGGCGGGCGTCTCCGGCGACCAGGTGACGCGGCGACGCGGCCGCACCGCCGGGCCCCTACGGGGCCAGGACGTCCAGCTCCTCCAGCGCGCCCACCGCGATCTGCCGCGTCAGCGCCTCCGCCCGTGCCGCGTCTCCCTCCCGTACCGCCTCGGCCACCTGGACGTGCAGGGTGACGGCCGCCGGGTCGGGATCGTGGAACATCACGGCGTGTTCGGTGCGTCCGGTCAGGACCTCCGCGACGACGTCCCCGAGCCGGGCGAACATCTCGTTGCCGGAGGCGTTCAGCACGACCCGGTGGAACGCGATGTCGTGGCGCAGGTACCCCTCGAGCTGGTGGCCGCGCGAGGTGCGGACCATCCCGAGGGCCGCCTCGGTGAGTTCGGCGCACTGCTCCGGCGTGGCCAGGGTCGCGGCGAGCCCGGCCGCGACCGGCTCGATCGCGGAGCGCAGCACGGTGAGGGAGCGCAGTTGCCGGGGCCGGTCGGTGCCCGCCAGCCGCCAGCGGATCACCTGCGGGTCGTAGACGTTCCACTCGTCGGTGGGGCGGACCGTGACGCCGACCCGGCGGCGCGACTCGACCAGGTGCATCGACTCCAGGACGCGGACGACCTCCCGTACCACCGTGCGGGAGGCGTCGAAGCGTTCGGCGATCTCGTCCGTGCGCAGGACGCTGCCGGGCGGGTACTCCCCCGCCGTGATCGCGAGGCCGAGGGTGTCCAGCACGTGGGAGTGGAGCCCCTGCCCAGGACTGCCTTCGGTGGTCATGGCGTAAGCGTACGGTGACGCCCCCGCCAACAAAAGATGCGACGTTTGCCACGCAACCCTTGAATAAGTAGTACTTAATGCGCTTCAGTGGTGCCGCACGAACCGATGTCGACGAGGACAGCGAGGTAGGCGTGAGCACCCAGCGCGTCATTGTGGTGATGGGCGTGGCCGGCACGGGCAAGACGACCGTGGGCCGGCTGCTCGCGACGTCGCTCGGCATTCCGTACGCGGAGGGCGACGCGTTCCACCCGGCGGCCAACGTCGCGAAGATGTCGGCCGGCACCCCGCTGGACGACGCGGACCGGTGGCCGTGGCTAGACGCCATCGGCCAGTGGATCCGCAACTGCGCCGGGCTGCGGGGCGGCGTGGTCGCCGCCTCCTCGCTCAAGCGCGTCTACCGCGACCGGCTGCGTGCCGCGGCCCCCGGGGCGTTCTTCGTCCACCTCACCGGTGAGCGCCCGCTGATCGAGAAGCGGATGGCCGACCGCAAGGGCCACTTCATGCCCACGACCCTGCTGGACTCGCAGTTCGCCACCCTGGAACCGCTCCAGGACGACGAACTCGGCGTCGTCGTCGACGTGTCCGGATCCCCCGAGGAGATCACCGAACGCGCCCTGGCCGCCCTGCGCCGGCTCGGCACGGCCGAACACGGCGCCCCCGGACACCACACCCCCGAGAACTGACGCAGAACAGAAGAAGGAAGAACGTCACCGTGACCAGTCTCAGTGCCGAGACACTGGCAGCGGCCGCCACCGGTCCGATCACCTCGGCCGGGAACACCCAGCTGGGGATCGCCGTCCTCGCGGGCATCGCCATCATCGTCCTGCTCATCACCCGCCTCAAGCTGCACGCCTTCCTCGCCCTGACGGTCGGTTCGCTGGCCCTCGGGGTCTTCGCGGGCGCGCCGTTGGCCAAGACGATCGCCAGCTTCACCGCCGGGCTCGGCGCCACCGTCGCGGGCGTCGGCGTACTGATCGCCCTCGGCGCGATCCTCGGCAGGCTGCTGGCGGACTCGGGCGGCGCGGACGAGATCGTGGACACGATCCTCGCCCGGGCCAAGGGCCGGGCCATGCCCTGGGCGATGGTGCTGATCGCCTCGGTGATCGGGCTGCCGCTCTTCTTCGAGGTCGGCATCGTGCTGCTGATCCCGGTGGTGCTGCTGGTGGCCAAGCGGGGGAACCACTCCCTGATGCGGATCGGCATCCCGGCGCTGGCCGGCCTGTCCGTGATGCACGGGCTGATACCGCCGCACCCCGGACCCCTCGTCGCCATCGACGCGTTGCACGCGAACCTGGGGGTCACGCTCGCGCTCGGCGTGGTCGTCGCGATCCCGACCGTGATCATCGCCGGACCGCTCTTCTCCCGGTACGCGGCGCGCTGGGTGGACATCCCGGCGCCGGAGCGCATGGTCACGCAGCGCCCGGCCGACGTGGAGCACCGCCCGCGGTTCGGGGCAACGGTCTTCACCGTGCTGCTGCCGGTGGCCCTGATGCTCGTCAAGGCCTTGGTCGACATCGTGGTCAACGACCCCGCCGACCCGGTGCAGCGCGTGACCGACGTCGCGGGCTCCCCGCTGATCGCGTTGCTCTCGGCGGTACTGGTGGGCATGTTCACCCTCGGCCGGGCGGCCGGCTTCACCAAGGGGCAGCTGTCGGTCACGGTGGAGAAGTCCCTGGGACCGATCGCGGGCATCCTGCTGATCGTGGGCGCCGGCGGCGGCTTCAAACAGACCCTGATCGACGTGGGCGTGGGCCAGATGATCCTGGACCTGTCGAAGGGCTGGGCCATTCCGACGCTGCTGCTCGCCTGGCTGATCGCCGTGGCCATCCGCCTGGCGACGGGCTCGGCGACGGTGGCCACCATCTCGGCGGCCGGCCTCGTCGCCCCGCTCGCGGCCGGCATGTCCACTACGGAGACCGCGCTGCTGGTCCTCGCCATCGGGTCGGGCTCGCTGTTCTTCAGCCACGTCAACGACGCCGGCTTCTGGATGGTCAAGGAGTACTTCGGGATGACCGTCGGTCAGACCCTGAAGACCTGGTCGGTGATGGAGACGATCATCTCGGTGGTCGGCCTGGGCTGCGTCCTGCTGCTGTCACTGGTCCTTTAGCCGGCCCTGCAGTTGGGCGGCGGCGAGGGCGAGGCCGTCCGCCGCCGTCTCGCAACGGGTCGCGAGGTTCGTGACCTCGGCGCGCAGGACCTCGGCCTCCGGGCCGTGCCAGTCCGGAGCGGCGGCCGCACCGCTCAGCCGGGCCGCGTGCGTGCGCAGCGCGGTGGCGTGGCCCCGCAGGCCGCCGTCCGGCGGTCGCGGCGCCGGCCGGAGCGGTGGGCCGGTGACCCGGCGCCGGGCGGGTCCGCGGGCGGACGCGGTTCCGGTCGGGGGTCGTTCGGGCAGGCCCTGGCCGCGGTCGCAGAGGGCCCAGAAGGCGGCGCCCAGCCCGAGCAGCGGTTCGGCGGTTTCGGCCCGGCCGGTGGCGACCTGCCAGCCGGCGTGGTCGTTGAAGGGGTTGGCGTCGGTCAGGGCCTTCCAGGCGAGGATGTCCGCGAAGGACGGGGCCAGGAGGGAGAAGGCGTGCTCGGCCCCCTGGTCGCGCATGATCGTGCGGAACAGGCGGACGGCCTCGGCCTGCCGGCCCGCCCCGACGGCCCGCAGGACCGCCGCCGCACCGGGATCGTCCAGGAGCCCGGGACGGCCCGCGCTCGCGGCCCGGATCCGGGCCCTGAGTCCGCAGACGGCGATGCTGATCGCGAGGCTCTCCCGGCTCGTCAGGATTCCGGCGAGCCGGCCGGCCCGGGCCACGCCGCGGCCGCGCGGGGCCCAGCCGAGGCCCGCCGGGTCGGTCAGCGTACGGAGCAGGGTGCGCCAGCCGCGCCGGGCGCTGCCGCCGCGGGCGAGGGCGGCCGCGGGCAGCCGGGCGCCGAGGGCCAGACCGGAGGCGTAGCGGGCGGCTTCGCCGACCGCATCGGCGGCCTCGGCAAGTGTGCGGCACGGGGCGTCGAGCAGGTCGGCGTCCGGGTCGGTGGACGCGGAGGTCGCGGCGTCGGACATGGGATCCTCGTGGGGTTCGGCAAGTTCGGCGGGCTCGGGAGAGGTTCGGGAGGTTCGCGGAAGTTCGGGAAGCGGGCGGCGAGCACGGTCGGGCAGCGGGGCGGCGATGCCGCGGATGCGTGCGGCGCCGTCAGCGGCGGGTGAGGGTGAGCCGGATGCCGCGCGGGTCGAGCGTCGCGGGCAGCGGTCCCACCGGGTCCAGGACCGGCCGGGCGGCGCCGATCCGATGGCCCCGCAGCACCTCGGCGCAGAGTGCGGCCGTGATCATCAGGCCGAGCTGGCCGCCCGGGCAGCGGCCGCCGCCATGGCTGAAGGGCGCCATCCGGATGTCCTGGTCGGCACGCGGGTTCTTCCACCGGCCCGGCACGAACACGTGCGCGGCCGGTACCCGTTCGGGGTCGCGCTGGTGGAACGCGGCCGGCAGCAGCACCGAGGTGCCGGCCGGGTAGCGCACGCCCCGCCATTCGGTCTCGGCGCGGGTGACGCGGATCAGGTCGGGCACCACCGGGTACAGGCGCAGGGTCTCCCGTACACAGGCCCGCAGCCTGGGCAGTTCGCCCCGGGCCGGGCCGTCCGCGGGTTCGGCGAACGCCTCCGCCGCGGCCGCGTCCTGCTCCGACGGGTGCGCGCCGAGCAGCAGGAGGGTGCGCAGCAGCGTCTCGGGGACGGCGCCCATGGCCAGCAGCCAGTGCTCGGCCTCGCCCACGGTGTCCAGGGTGCCGGTGGGGTCGGCGCGGCGGGCGGCCCGCCCGACGAGGGTGCCGCCGTCGGCGTGCCGGGCGTACTCCTGAATGCGGGCGCGGGCCTTGTCCCGCACCGAGCGGGTGGTGCGGGCGGAGCGCACCCGGCCGCCGCGCAGGCCCTTGCCCTCGGCGCGCAGCTGGGTGAGCCAGCCGGCGAGCTCCTCGTCCGCGGCGGCCGCGTCGCCGAGCACGATCCGCCGGGCGGCCCGGTTCACGGCGTGCCGGGCGCGGGCGAGGTCGAGGGTGCCGGTGGCGGTCAGGTGCCGGGCCTCTTCGGCGACGGCTGCCAGGAAGGGTCCGCAGGAGGGGTGCACGGGCAGGTCGGCGGCCAGTACCTCGGCGCTGATCTGGCGCCGTTCCGTGCGCAGTTCGGCGCGGGAGCAGCCGGTGCCGGCGGGCTCCGCCGCGCCCAGGCCCCGGCACTTCTCGGGCGGGTCGGCCGCGAGGACGCTGACGGGTTCCTCGTAGAACCGCCGCAGGTCCTGCGGGTCGAGGAGGACGAGGACCGTCCGGCCGGAGCGGGTGCGTACGAGGGCGGGCGCGTCTCCGTGCCGGGCCCGCAGGGCGCGCAGCGCGGCGGCGGACGCGCGGACGGCGCCCGGGCGGCGGAGCGGGCGCGCGGGGGCGAGGCCGCCCAGAAGGCCACGGAGGATACCGGGGACACCGGGGATGGCGGGGGCGGAGGGCGCGGAGGGGGTGGCGGCCGGATGCCGAAACGATTCCTTTACGGATGTCCGGCGGTCGGCGGTGCCCGCGCCGAGCCCCTTCCCGGCCGGACCACGGTCCGCGAGCGGCATCCCGCCCCGGGGCGACCGGCCGACGCGCCCGGTGCGGCGGCGGGCGGCGCCCGCTCCGGCCGCCCGCGCGGCAAAGGGAGCGGACCGCACCGGCAGCCCGGTCCGCTCCGCGAGGGCCCGCATCCGGGCCCGCAGCCCGTCCAGGGCGACCCCTTGGACCGTACGCATCCGTGTACCTCCGCAGCCGGACCGACAACGGTCGGTGACATCGGCATCACCGTACGTCCCGCCTGCGCACTCCGCGCCCCGACTACGCCAGCGGGTCCAGCCCGACGAGCAGCGCCGCGGCGTCGAGTCCGGCGGTGAGGTAGGAGGTGAAGGTCTCGTTGTGGAGGGCCCATGGGGAGCGCCGGCGGCGCACGAGCGCGATGGCCTCGGCGGGTGCGAGGCCCCGGTCGACGAGGCATTGGGCGACGACGAGACCGGACCGGTTGTAGCCCGAGTGGCAGCGGACCAGTGCGGTGAGGCCGCTGTCGAGGGCGAGTCCGGCGGTGCGTGCGAGGCGCTGGACGGTGCGGAGCTGGGCGGCGGTGAGTCCGGCGTCCGGCATCTCCGCCACGACGTGCTCGGCCCGCGGGCCGGGGCCGTGCCCGGTCCGGGCGAAGAGGCTGATCACGAGGTCGAACTCGTCCGCCACCACGACGGGGTGCAGCTCCCCCGCCGGGTCGGTCCAGTAGTGCCCGCCCATCCACAGGCCCGGCGCGATCTCGTCCCACGGGGTGGGCGGCGGCCCGGGCACGTCGCGGTCGCGCTGGCGGGTCTTCTTCATGCGGCCGGGACCTCCTGCTGGGGCGGCACCCAGGATCGCATACAACGGGCCGTCATCTCAGCGCAGTTGGGGCGAAGACCGCCTCACGGAAGGCCGTGCGCAGCGGGCCGCGGGCGCCGGCCGGGAGGAGGACCGCCCAACGGCCGTGGCGCGGGGAGACCCACAGCGCGGGGCCGCCGTCCTGCGGGGCGTGGTGGGTCCAGACGCCGTGCGGGGCGGGGTGCCAGAGGAGGCCGCGCGCGGGCGTGAGTTCGCCGGTGCGGATGCGGAGGGACTCGGCGGTCCAGGCGCGGGTGATGCCGTGGGCGGTGCCCGGGGAGCCGCCGGTGTCCGCCGGGGCGAGGAGGTGGCGCAGGAAACGGACGAGGTCGGCGAGGGGGGCCCGGAGGGTGCCTTCGGCGAACCGGGTCCCGTCCATGCCGAGGGGGTGCCAGACGCGGGTGACCGCGAGGTCGGCGAGGGGGCTGCCGCAGACGTGTTCGGCGAGGCGGGTGAGGGCGGCGGTCCCCCCGGGGCGGGTGAGCAGGTGGTGGGTGGTGGTGCCGGCGGGGGCGCCGACGGCGGCTTCGTCCCCGTAGACGGCGAGCGGGGTGTGCAAGTGGAGCGCGCCCTCGTCCACGAGGCTCCCGACGACGGGCCAGAGCGCGAGGACGGCGGCGAGCCCGCCGACGTCGAAGACCGTGCCCCGGGCGTCTCCGGTGGCCGCGCCCGCGGAGTCGGACCCCGCGTGGACGCCTTCGGCGCCGCCGACGGCCCAGACCGCCCCGGGGTCGGCGGACTCGACGAGAGCCCGGATGTCGTCTGCCTGGTCGCTCAGGAGCGTCATGGTCCCCCACGTTATCGAGCCCGGCCGGGCCTCCCGGCACGTCGTGGCGCATTCGCGTCCCCCGCCACCCGAATGGGGCGGGGGACGCGAAGGGGGCGGGGCGCCCGTGAGCGCCCCGCCCCCTCAGAGCGTCAGCTCTTGTCGGGGCGGTCGGTCACGCGCAGCGTGTTCAGCAGGGGCTTGCCGAATCCGTTGTGGGTGACGAAGCGGATGTTCAGCACTCCGTCCGTGACCTTGACCGTGTACTCGCGGGTCAGGGCCTTGTAGGTGCCCGCTTCCAGGGAGATGTCCAGGGAGGGCAGGACCTGGGTGCCTTCGGCCAGGACGTCGAAGACGCGCTTGTTGGGCTTGGTGGAGGAAAGCTCCGCGAAGCCCAACTCCACCGTGTAGGTCCCGTTCGGCACGTTGTCGAAGCGGTACTCGTACATGCCCTCACGGGCGTTGCGGAACATCCGCTGCTCGTCCGTGCCCGCGACGGTGCGGCCGGTGGACTGGACCGAGCCGTTGCCCTGGTAGCCGTAGGAGCCGGCCGTGTACTTGCGGTCCGGGGACCAGGCGTCACCCAGGGCGTCCGTGCTGCCGTAGCCGGAGCCCGCGTCCACGCCGACCTGGTAGCGCGGGACGACGGCCTTGACCGGGACGGTGAGGACCGGGGTGCGGCCGCTCGCCGAGGTGATCTTCAGGTCGGCGGTCAGGACCGTACCGGGGGTGAGTCCGGTCGTGTCCACCGAAAGGGTGACCGGGATCTTCCCGCCCGTCGGGAGGTCACCGCCGGCCGGTGCGGCCGTCAGCCAGGCCGCGTCCTCGGAGACCGTGAACGCCGTGCCGAGGCCGGGGTTGGTCAGGTCCAGGGTCCGCGTCCGCTTCTGGTCCGCCGGGAGGACGATCTCCACGGACGGCTTGGACGCCGTCACCTTGCCGGTGCGCAGGGACTGCGTCACCGCCGTGACGTCGGCGGCCTTGACGTTCACCGTCGCCGTGGCGGACTCGTACTGGGGCGCCGCCAGCGAGACGGGGAGCGAGCCCGACGGGCTCTGGACGACGTATCCGCCGTCCGCCGCGGTGGTCGCCGACACCGCCGTGTCGCCGGTGCCGACGGTGACCGTGGCGCCCGCGACGCCGTTGCCGTCGTTGGCGTCGAGCACCCGGCCGGCCACCACACCGCTCTTGGTGGTCCGGAACTCGATGGACAGGCCGTCCGTGATGACCGCGGTGTTGAAGGAGTACTTGAAGGCGTCGGTGCCGGCCGCGTTCTCCACGCCGACCGTGGCCGTGGAGCCGCCCTTGATGCCGGTGCCGCCGGTCCCCTTGTAGGAGTACGAGACGGTGCCGTCCTCGCCGATCGCCGCCGAGAAGGAGAACTTGTCGGCCTGCGCAGACCAGTGGGACACCTGGCGCCACTCGATCACGTAACTGCGGTGCGGGGCGGTGCCGGTGACGCCGGTGAAGACGCCCGAGCCGCTGCCCGCGGCGGCGACGACGAGGTCGTCCCAGAACGGGTACAGGGCCGCGTTGGGCGTGGCCGTGCTCGGGATGTCCCCGTTGATGTCACCGGTGTTGTTGCCGCCGAAGCTGACCGTGCCGTTCGTTCCGATCCAGGCCTGGCCGTAGGTCTTCCCGTACAGCGGCAGCGGGAACGGCAGGTCGACGCGCTCGGTGGTGTTGTCGCCGGTCAGCGCGAGCTGCCGGCTCCCCTCGGCGTACGGGCGGTCGCCGGCGGTGGCGCAGGCGTAGCCGTACCCGTCGGTGCGCTCGGGGAGGTTCACCGCGACGGTGGCGTCGCCGGCGACGGTGACCTTCGCGGTGCCGCCGGTGACACACCGGGAGGCGTGCGTGGCGTTCACGTCGTACGTGCCGTGCGGCAGGGTGACCTCGAAGCGGCCCTGCGCGTCGGCGGTCGCGGTCACCGGGGTCTCCGCGATGGCGACGGAGGCGCCGGCGGCGGGTCCGGCGGCCGAGGAGACGGTGCCGGTGAGCTTTCCGGAGGGTGCCTGGGTGAGGGTGAAGTCGCCCGTGGCGGTGCCGTTCTCGGTCACCGTGGCGGTCGCCGTCTGCTGCCCGTAGCCGAACTTGGCGGCGGTCAGCGTGTAGTCGCCCACCGAGAGGGAGGGGAAGGCGTAGCTGCCGTCGGCGGCCGTGGTCGCCGTACGGTCGATCGGGCCGTCGGCCGTGATCTTCACGCCCGCGAGCGGCTGGCCGCCGGAGCGTACGGTGCCGCCGAGCGCGCCGATCGCCCCGCGCGGGGCGGCGTTCACGGCGGCGAGGACGTCGAGCTTGCCCTCGCCGAAGACGTTGTTGTCGGCGGGCGTGCCGCCGCACTGGCTGCTGTCGGTGTCCTGGGCGGTGCCGTCCAGGAGCGACTCGGTCTGCGCGACGTCGCCTTCGAGGGTGGGCGCGGCGGACCAGAGCAGGGCCACGGCGGCGGCGGTGTGCGGCGAGGCCATGGAGGTGCCGGAGAAGGCCTCGTACGCGCCGCCGGGTACGGAGGAGCGCACGTTCACGCCGGGGGCGGCGATGTTCGGCTTGATGATGCCGCCGGGGCCCGCGCCGCGCGAGGAGAAGGACGCGATCGCGTTGTTGATGTCGAAGGCGCCGGAGCTGTAGGAGCTCGCGTAGTCACCCGGGGAGCCGCTGGTGGAGCAGCCCGGGCCGGCGTTGCCGTTGGAGAAGGCCGGGAAGATGCCGGCGGCCCGCCAGGTGTTGACGATCTCCTGGTACCAGGTGTCGCCGCCGGAGCCGCCCCAGGAGTTGTTGACGATGTGCGGGGCGAGATCGGGGCGGGGGTTCTGGCCGCCCGGGTCGGTCGGGGCGACGATCCACTGGCCCGAGGCGAGCAGGGAGGCCTCGGAGCAGGAGTTGGACTCGCATCCCTTGGCGGCGATCCACTTGGCGCCGGGGGCCACGCCGATCTTGTTGGCGCCGCCGTCGTCGCCGACCATCGTGCCCATCGTGTGGGTGCCGTGGTCGTTGTTGTCGCAGGGGGCCGCGGTGGAGCAGACGCCCGCCGGGTCGAACCAGTTGTAGGCGTGGTCGTACGTACCGTCCGCCTTCTTGCCGCGGTACTGGTTGTTCACGGCGGGGTGCGTGTAGTCCACGCCGCTGTCGATGTTGGCGACGACGATGCCCTCGCCGCGGACACCGAGCTGGTCCCAGACCTGCGGGGCCTTGATCCGGTCGATGTTCCACTCGACGGCGTCGGCGGCCACCTTCTCCCGCTTGCCCTCGGCGGGCTTGGGGAGCTCGACCTTGTCGTCGGCGTCGATCCGGGCGACCTCGGGGCGCGCCGCGAGGGCTCCGGCGAGCTTCTCGCTGCCTACGACGCGGACGGCGTTCACGATCCAGTACGAGGTGTACTCGGCCTGGGCGCCTTCCAGGGCCTTGAGGATCCCGGCCTGGCTGCGCGCGGCGTGGTCCTTCTTGGTCCGCAGAACCGTTTCTGCCTTGCCGGCGCGGGTCTGCTGCTTACCCGCGGCGGTGAGGTCGGCGGCGCTGTCGAGGTACACCCAGAAGACGGCCTTGGCCGAGCCGTCGAGCTGGGCGCGGAGCTTGGGTTCGATCTTGCGCTCGGCCGCACTCGGTGCGGCGGGACCGGGGTCCGGCGCGGCCGCGGCGACGCCCGCGCCGAGCGGGAGCAGCAGGACCGAGGTGAGGGCGGCGAGCGCCGCGCGTAAGGACCGTGCGGGCCTTGTCGACCTTGTGGGCCTTAAGGCTCGTGAGGACCGGTTGTTGCGTTGGGCCACGTGGTGTCTCCTCGTACGCCGTGTGCGGGTTGTGCGGGAAGGGTGCGCGTGACGTGCGCGGGTCATGGTGAAGGAGAGGTCATGTTCATTACAAGAGGGCCTATTGAGCCGGATCGAGCCGTCCCCGGCCTCGGACAACGCCCTCCCGCTGGCCCTTCCCGGCCGCGCGGGCCAGCCTGAAGACATGACTGCGCCCGCCGAGCCGTCCGGAGCCGGTGTCCCGATCGCGTCCGCGCGTGGCCGCTGGATCCTGCTGACCACGGTGCTCGGGTCGACCATGGCCATGCTGGACGGGACCGTGGTGAACGTGGCGCTGCCGCGCATCGGGGAGGATCTCGACGCAGATCTGGCGGTGCTGCAGTGGACGGTGAACGCCTACCTGCTGACCCTGGCCGGGCTGATCCTGGTGGGCGGCTCACTGAGTGACCGCTTCGGGCGGCGCCGGATCTTCGTGCTCGGCGTGGTGTGGTTCGCGGTGGGCTCGCTGCTGTGCGGGATCGCGCCGAACGCCGGGGTGCTGATCGCCGCCCGGGCCCTGCAGGGCATCGGCGGGGCGCTGCTGGCGCCCGGCTCCCTGGCCCTGATCCAGGCGTCGATCCGCGCCGACGACCGGGGGCGGGCGATCGGCCTGTGGTCGGGGTTCGGCGGGGTGGGCGCGGCGGTGGGACCGTTTCTCGGCGGCTGGCTGGTGGACGGGCCGGGCTGGCGGTGGGTGTTCCTGCTGAACGTGCCGCTCGCCGCGGTGTGCGTGCCGGTCGCACTGCGGCACGTACCGGAATCACGGGACCCGCAGGCGCACGGGCGGTTCGACGTGGCCGGGGCGGTACTCGGTGCGGCCTCGCTGGGGCTGGTCACCTACGCACTGATCGAAGCCCGGTCGGGAACGGCGGCGGTGGTCATCGCGGCGGTGCTCGGGGTCCTGCTGGGCATCGCCTTCGTCTCCGTGGAGCGGCGGCGGCACGACCCGATGGTGCCGCCCGACATCTTCGCGTCCCGGCTGTTCACCGCCGTCAACCTCGTCACCCTGTGCGTGTACGGGGCCATCGGCGGGTTCTTCTTCCTCGTCGTGCTCCAGCTCCAGGTGGTGTCCGGCTACTCGGCGCTGGCCGCCGGGGCCGCGATGCTGCCCACGACCCTCCTGATGCTCCTCCTGTCGGCCCGCTCGGGTGAGCTCGGGGAGCGGATCGGGCCGCGCATCCCGCTCACGGTGGGGCCGCTGCTGTGCGCGGCCGGGACGCTGCTGATGCTGCGGGTGGGGCCCGAGGCCTCGTACGTACAGGACGTGCTGCCCGCGATGGTCGTGATGGGCATGGGCCTGGTCGCCCTGGTGGCCCCGCTGACGTCGACCGTGCTGGCCTCCGTGGACCCCGGCCGGGCGGGCCTGGCCAGCGGCATCAACAACGCGGCGGCGCGCGTCGCCGGGCTGCTCGCGGTGGCGGCGCTGCCGCTGCTGTCCGGGATGGGCCCGGAGTCGTACCGCTCGGCGACCCAGTTCGACGCCGCTTTCGGGCGGGCCATGCTCTGGTGCACCGGGGCGTTCGTGGCCGGCGCCGCCGTCTCCTGGGCGACCGTACGCTCCCCCGCGCCCGAGGCGTGCCACCCGCAGTGCCACACGTACTGCGCGGTGACGGCCCCGCCGCTCGAATCCCCGCGGGAGGAGAAGCGGGGACTCGACTGAGTCCGGGTCGGGTCCGGCTGATCCCCGTGTGCTGGTGGGGGCCGCCGTCTGGAGCTCGGGCGGCGGCTGCTCCGCGGCCGCCGCGGCCTGGGCCGCGGTCGCCCTGCCGCTGCTCCTGTGGGGGCCGGTGGCCGTGGGTCTCGCCACCGCCGCGGTGCTCGCGTACTGCCTCGCGACCCGGCCGGTGACCGCCGAGGTCCGGGGCCGCACCATCGGCTACGGCGTGAATGTTCCGTGGATGCCAGTCGTACTGACGGGCCATCCGTTCGCCACGCTCGGCGCCCTGCTGCTCGCCGGGACAGGCGGCTGCGGGCCCTCGGTGCGGTGCTGGCCCCGGGGCGCTGGCCTGCTCAGCGCCGTGGCGGCTGGAATTCGCCTCCACCTGGTGCGCCGTCGCCGCGGTCGTGTCCGTGCTCGTCCTGGGCTGGGTACGGCGCCCGGAAACCGTTCCCCGGCCGCACGATGACCGAAAGTTACCTAGACGTATGTAGTGACTTCACATGCACCCGGCAGTAGAACTCGTTCCCATTCCACCGAGAGTGAGGAACGTCACATGAGTGACAAAACCCTGCCCAGAAATGGCCCCAGAGGAATTTCCCGTCGTGGATTCATCGGTAGAACGAGTTCTATTCTCGGGGCCGTGGCCCTGGCGGGTCACATCGCTCCGGCCCGGGCGGCTTCCGCGGCCGCCCCGATCGCCGACGGCGCCCGCGTACCGGCCCTGGTCATCGGCACCGGCTACGGCGGCTCGGTCGCGGCGCTGCGGCTCGCGCAGGCCGGTGTGGACGTGCAGATGATCGAGATGGGCATGTCCTGGGACGCTCCCGGCTCGGACGGCAAGATCTTCCCGAAGGTGACCAGCCCGGACTACCGGTCGTTCTGGCTCCGCACCCGGACCAAGGCGCCGCTCAGCAACTTCCTCGGCTTCCCCATCGACAAGGACGTCCCCAAGTACACGGGGATCCTGGACGCCGAGGACTTCGCCGGCATCACGGTCTACCAGGGTCGCGGCGTCGGAGGCGGTTCCCTGGTCAACGGCGGTATGGCGGTCACGCCCAAGCGCGCCAACTTCGCCGCCGTCCTCCCGTCCGTGGACGCCGACGAGATGTACGCGACCTACTACCCCCGGGCCAACGCGGGTCTCGGGGTGGGCATGGTCGACCCGGCGTGGTTCGAGACCGCGGACTGCTACCAGTTCTCCCGCGTCGGCCGCAAGCACGCCCAGCGCTCCGGCTTCGCCTGGACCTTCGTACCCGACGTGTACGACTGGGACTACATGAAGCGGGAGGCCGCCGGCACCGCCACCAAGTCCGCCCTGGCCGGCGAGATCCTCTACGGCAACAACCACGGCAAGAAGTCGTTGGTGCAGACGTACCTCGCCCAGGCCAGGGCGACGGGCAAGGTCACCATCTCGGCGCTGCACAAGGTCACCTCGGTGTCCCCCGCCGCGGGCGGCGGCTACACGGTCACCATCGACCAGATCAACACCACCGGCGACACCGTCGCCACCAAGTCCGTGACCGCGGACCGGGTGTTCTTCGCGGCCGGCAGCGTCGGCACCAGCAAGCTCCTGGTCAAGCTGAAGGCCACCGGGGCGCTGCCGAACCTCAACAACGAGGTCGGCAAGGGCTGGGGCGAGAACGGCAACGTCATGTGCGGCCGCGCCAACCACCTGTGGGACCCGACCGGCAAGCTCCAGTCGACCATCCCCTGCTCCGGCATCGACAACTGGGACGCCGGCGGTGCCTTCGCCGAGGTCGCACCGCTCCCCACCGGGATCGAGACGTACGCCTCCTTCTACCTGTCGATCACGAAGAACCCGAACCGCGCCGAATTCACCTGGAACGCCGCGACGGGCAAAGCCGACCTGAGCTGGCAGACCGCCTGGAAGCAGCCGTCCATCAGCATGGCCAAGACGATCTTCGACAAGATCAACTCGAAGGAGGGGACGATCTACCGGACCGACCTGTTCGGTGGCAACAAGATCTGGAACGACACCCTCACCTACCACCCGCTCGGTGGCGCCGTCCTGAACAAGGCCACCGACAACTACGGGCGCCTGCACGGCTACACCGGCCTGTACGTGATCGACGGAGCGCTGATCCCCGGAAACGCCAGCGTCAACCCGTTCGTCACCATCACGGCACTCGCCGAGCGCAACATCGAGAAGATCATCGCAACCGACCTCCGGTAGGGCCGCGTCCTCCCCCCAGCGGCCGGGGCCGTTCGGATTCACCGAACGGCCCCTTGTCATTCCCCGTTCCGCCCCGCTCGGCTCAGTGGCCGGGCAGCACGCACACGCTGTCGAGACCGAGCACGTGGTTGAGCCGGCCGAAGGCCAGCCAGGACCCGATGCTCATCGTCAGCTCCACGATCTCCAACTGGCTGTAGTGCGCGGTCATCCGGTCCCAGAACTCGTCGTCGAGGCCGTGGTGGTCCAGGGTGTACCGCTCGGCGTACTCCGCGGCCAGCCGGGTGCGTTCGTCGAAGCGGTCCGTGGTGCGCCACTCGGTGACGGCCCCGGAGAACTCCTCCTCGACCTTCTCCCCCTCCCGCTCGGTACGCCAGTCCAGGCAGAAGACGCATCCGTTGATCTGCGCGACGCGCAGCCGGGCCGCCTCGAACTCGCGCAGGCCCAGGGTGGTGTGGGCGTACACCGACAGGGAGAAGTTCGCGGCGGCCATGCCGATGCCGGGGACCATGTCGCCCCACACGTACTCGATCGGGTGCTGGCCTTCGGGGATGTCGATCCTCATGACGTTTTCCTTCCGAGTCTGCCGGTGGCGGGGCGCAGCGGGATGTCGAGGGCGTCGTAGAGTCCGGGTTCCGCCTCGGCGAGCCAGTCGATGGCGCCGACGAGGCGGCCGACGGCGGTGGCGTTGCCGCCGGCCGAGCGGTTCTCGCCCTCGTCGGTGGCCTCGATGGTGACCTCGATGCGCGGCCGGCCCTCGATGACGACCCGGTGGGCGCCGTCGCCGCCGTCGGGCGGCACGGGCCAGTCCGGTGCGCACGAGGCGTGGATGCGGGTGACGTGCTCGATGACGATGCGGGGCTCGCCCTCGACGATGCCCTGTACCTCGAAGCGGATCGCGCCCTGGGTGCCGGCCTCGAAGTCGCCCATGGTCCGGGTGGTCACGGTGGTGTCGAGGGCGCGGCGCTCCGACGTCTCGCGGATCTCGTCGAGTTCGACGCCGAGGGCCCGGGCCATCATCCGTATCTGCCCGCCCCACACCATGGTCGGGATCGAGGGCATGAGCATCATCGGCTCGTAGTCCATGGGGTGGCCCATGCCCACGAGGTGGCGGACGGAGTCCGGCTGGTCGTAGGTGGAGTAGTCGAAGATCTCCTGGCAGCGGATGACGTCGATGGTGGTGCCGAGTCCGCTGAGCAGGAGCGGGAGCACGTCGTTGCCCCAGCCGGGGTCGACCCCGGAGGCGAAGAGGGAGCCGCCGCCCTCCGCGATGGCGGCGAGCACCGGATCGCGGAACTCCGGCGGGGCACTGCGGTGGTCGTAGAGCGGATAGAGGGCGGGGCTGACGACGACCGCCCCGGACCGGATCGCCCGGGTGATGTCGGCGAGGGCCTCGTCGGGGCGGATGTCCCCGGACGCGGCGTACACCACGGCCCGGGGGCGGGTGGCCAGCACGGCCTCGATGTCATCGGTGGCCTCGACCCCCAACAGGCGGTCGAGGCCGCCGAGTTCGCCCGCGTCGCGGCCGGCCTTGGCTGGATTGTGGACGATGACGGCGGAGAGTTTCAGCGCGGGATGGGCCTCGACGGCGCGGATGGCCAGACGGCCGACGTTGCCGGTACCCCAGACAACCGTGGAAATCATGCGCGGAGGGTAGCCACAGGACCTGCAACTTCCTAGAGTCTCGCGGCGCCGTCTCGCGCCGTGCCCTCGTGGTCCCTCTTGCGTGCGGGTTACTGGTTCTGGCCCCCCAGGACGAAGAGGAGGTAGACGAAGAAGGCGAAGAGGTGGCCGACGAACAAGTAGGCGATCAGCCGGATCACCAGGCCGCGCGGGAACTTCGCCTCGATGCGCGCCCGTACGGTGCCGGGGTTCTCTCCTTGGGACATGGGTACGGCTCCTCGGCTATCGGTGGTGCGTGGTGGAGGTCCCGCCGAGGCACAGCCCGGCGAGGCTGCTCTGCAGCAGGGTGTGGACGAACAGCAGGTCGGCGCCCCCGGAGGAGGCCGCGGCGATCCGGTGCGGGGTGAGCGAGTCGAAGTGCGCGCTGTCCCCGGGCTCCAGCAGGTACTCGGCCTCGCCCAGGTGCAGCCGCAGCCGCCCGTCCAGGACGTACAGCCATTCCTCGCCGGGGTGTACGCGGACCAGCTCGCCCTGGCCGCGGCCCTGGGGGTGCCCCCGGACGGAGTCCGGGGGAGGGACGTGCACGCGCAGCGCCTGCATGCCGCGGCCGGAGCCGCCCGCCTGCCAGTACGTCCACCCGTCGGCCTCGCGGGCGCCGGGACCGCCGGCCCGTACGATGGGGTCGGCGACGGCGGGGGTCTCGCCGAGCAGCTCGGAGACCGTCGTACCGTAGGTGCGGGCGAGCCCGAGCAGGAGCGGCAGCGAGGGCTGGCGCCGGCCGGTCTCCAGCCGGGACAGGTGGGCGGGCGAGAGCCGGGCCCGGGCGGCGGCGGCCTCCAGGGTGAGTCCGGCGCGGCGGCGCAGTTCGCGCAGTTGCGGCGCCACGGCGGGCAACTCGTCGGCCGCGTCTTCGGGGCCGGGGGCAGGACCGGGTTTCATGCCCCGATTGAGCCAGAGTCTTGCCTTCCTGGCAATCCGCCTTGCCTCTGAGGCAAATCCTCTCCGGTTGCCCGCGGCCCCCGGCCGACGGTCAGGGCTCGCGCCCCTCCCCGAGCACCGTTTCCACCGTGTCGGCCTGCTCCGCCTCCTTGTCCGGGCGGTGCCTCAGTACCCGTGCGAAGCGCAGGGCCACTCCGGCCGGGTAGCGCGGGGAGCGCTGCAGGCCGTCGTAGGCGATCTCCACCACCAGTTCGGGCCGCACCCGCACGGTGAAGCCGTCGTCCGAGGTCGCGAGTGCGCGCAGCGCCCCGGTCTGCCAGCGCAGCATCTCGTCCGTGAGCCCTTTGAAGGTCTTGCCGAGCATGGCGTACGTGCCGTCGGCGGCCCTCGCCCCCAGGTGCAGGTTCGAGAGCAGTCCGGCGCGCCGACCGTGGCCCCATTCGGCGGCGAGGACCACGAGGTCCAGGGTGTGCACCGGTTTCACCTTGAGCCAGTGCCTGCCGCGGCGGCCGGCCGCGTAGGCCGAGTCCAGGGCCTTGACCACCACCCCCTCGTGGCCGCGGCGCAGGGCATCGGACCAGAACTCCTCGGCCTCGGCCGCCTGCGCGCCCGGATCCTCCACGGCAAGGCGCCGGACCCGGGCGTTCTCGGGCACGAGGGCGGCCAGGGCCTCGTACCGCTCCCGGACCGGGAGGTCGAGGAGGACGTCGTCACCGACTGCCAGGACGTCGAAGAAGTGGGGGACGACCGGAAGCGTCCGCCGCGCGGCCTCGACGTCGACGCGGGAGCCGACCCGGCTCGCGATCTCCTGGAAGGGGACGGGGCGGCCGTCCGCCGCGCGGCCGATGACCTCCCCGTCGAGGATGAACCGCTCCCCCGGCAGCGACCGGGCCAGCTCGGCCACCTCCGGGAGCCGCCCGGTGATCTCGTCCAGGGAGCGCGTGTAGACCCGTACGTCGTCCCCGTCCCGGTGGACCTGCACACGGATCCCGTCGAGCTTCTCCTCCACCGCGCACGGCCCGAGCACGGCCAGCGCCTCGGCGACCGACTTGGCGGTGCCCGCCAGCATCGGCTGTACGGGCCGGCCGACGCGCAGGGTGACGGAGCGCAGCGCCTGCGCCCCTTCGGCGAGTACCGCGGCCGCCACGCGGGGCAGCGAGCCGTCCAGCATCACTGCCCGGCGCAGGTCGGCGGCCGGTACTCCGGCGGCAGCGGCCACGCCCTCCAGGGCCACCGCGTCCAGCGCGCCCTGGCGTACCTCGCCGGACAGCAGGCTGCGCAGGAACGCCTGCTCGGCCCCGGTGGCCGCGCCCAGCAGGGTGCCGACGATCCGGCGCCGCTCCGCCTGCGCGCCGGGGCCCGCGACGGCGACGAGTTCGGTGACCGCCGCGTCGACTGCGCGGACGGTCAGGGTGGGCTCCGGCGCCGGTGCGGTCTTTTGGGCTAGGGCCCGCCAGCCGATGCCCGGGCGGCCCTGCGGAAGGCGCCCGGCGAGGTAGGAGATGACCAGACCGGCCTCGTCGGGCGGCGCGGCGGCGAAGAGCTCCGCGAGCAGGGCCGTCTTGCGGGAGCGGGCGGAGGCGGCGGCGACCTCCCGGGACACGCGCGCGACCTCGGCCAGCAGCATGGGGCCATCCTCCCGCCCCCCTTCGTACCGCGCAGGTCGGGGGCGCATACCGCAGGTGCGGTACGCCCGGGGCGCGGCATGGTCCTTGAGAAGGTCTGGGGTTACGCCTGTGGGTGCTCGGAGCCCGCGTACCGGCCCTTTAGGGTGCCAATATGAAGCTCCGAATGCCCCGGCGCCGCCGAGACCGCCTCCTCGCGGGCGCCGCCGCGCTCGCCGTCGTGGCGGGCGCCGGTACCTGGTCTGCCGCGTCGGCGGCCGGCGACGCTCCGGCCGTGCACCGCCAGGACCAGGTCCTGGACATGCCCGGCGCCGGAATCGACACCTCCTACTTCACTGCGGGCGGCGGTGCGGAGAAACGTCCCGCCGTGCTCCTCGGGCACGGTTTCGGCGGCCGCAAGGACGACGTGCGCGCGCAGGCCGAGCGGCTGGCCCGCGACGGGTACGCCGTCATGACCTGGTCGGCGCGCGGCTTCGGCAGCTCCGGCGGCCGGATCGGGCTGAACGATCCCGAGCACGAGGTCAAGGACGTCTCCCGGCTCATCGACTGGCTCGCGGCCCGGCCGGAGGTGCGGCTCGACGCGGACGGCGATCCGCGCGTCGGCGTGTCCGGGGCCTCGTACGGCGGGGCGATCTCGCTGCTCGCCGCCGGGTACGACCGGCGGGTGGACGCGATCGCTCCGCAGATCACCTACTGGAACCTCGCGGACTCCCTCTTCCCGAACGGCGTCTTCAAGAAGCTGTGGTCCGGCATCTTCTTCACCACCGGCTCGACCGGCGGGATGCAGCAGGCCCGGCCCGGGCGGCCGGACGCGTCGGCCGCTCCCGGCTGCGGCCGGTTCCAGCCCGAGCTCTGCGCGATGTACGAACGCGTCGCGGTGGCCGGGAAGCCCGACCCCGAGGCGCGTGCCCTGCTGGAACAGCGCAGCCCCTCGGCCGTCGGCGACCGGATCAAGGTGCCGGCCCTCATCGTGCAGGGCCAGGACGACTCCCTCTTCCCGCTGGACCAGGCCGACGCCATGGCCCGGGCCATCGCGGCGAACGGGGCCCCCGTCTCCGTGGACTGGGCGGCCGGCGGGCACGACGGCGGCATGCGCGAAGCGGACCGGGTCGAGGACCGGGTGGCGGCCTGGTTCGACCGCCACCTGAAGGGGGACGAGGGCGCGGACACCGGCCCGGCGTTCCGGGTCTCCCGCTCCGGCGGCATCGATTCCACCGACGGCCAGGTGACGCTGCGCGGCGCGAGCGGCGACCGCTACCCCGGGCTGGTCTCCGGCCCGCGGCAGTTCGCCCTGACGGGGCGGGAGCAGACCTTCGCCAATCCGGCGGGCGGCGCGCCTCCGGCCCTGTCCTCGCTGCCCGGTATCGGCGGGCAGCTCGCCGCCTTCGGGGCCGGTCTCTCGCTGGACTTCCCCGGGCAGAACGCCCGGTTCGAGTCGGCGCCGCTGACCGAGGACGTCCGGGTCACCGGGACCCCGACCGTAACCCTGAACGTGAGGTCGACGGCTGCGGACGGGTCGGCCGTGCTGTTCGGCAAGATGTACGACGTGGGGCCCGACGGCCGGCAGCAGGTGCTGCCCGGTCAGCTCGTCGCCCCGGTGCGCGTGGAGAACGCGCAGCAGGGTGTGAGCGTGCAGCTGAGGCTGCCCGCGATCGACCACTCCGCCGTGGCCGGGCACCGGCTGCGGCTCGTGGTCGCCGCCACCGACCTGGGCTACGCCACCCCGGCCGCGCCGGCCGCCTACACGGTCTCCGTGGAGGGCCCGCTGGCCGTGCCCGTGGCGAGCGGGGTACGGACCGCCTCGGCCGGGCTGCCCGCCTGGACCTGGTGGCTGCCGCTGGGCGCGGCGGCGCTGGCCGCGGGGCTGCTCGGGATCCGGCGCACCGGCCGGGGTGCCGCGGGGACGCGGCCGGGCCCGGCGCAGCCGGAGGCCGCGCTGGCCGACGTACCCCTGGAGATCACCGGACTGACGAAGCGGTACGCGAAGGCGCAGGACCGGTACGCGGTGCGGGACCTGTCGTTCCGGGTGGAGAAGGGGCAGGTGCTCGGGCTGCTCGGCCCCAACGGGGCGGGCAAGACCACCACCCTGCGGATGCTGATGGGGCTGATCTCGCCGGACGCCGGGGAGATCCGGGTGTTCGGGCACGCGGTGCGGCCCGGCGCTCCGGTGCTGTCTCGGGTCGGGGCGTTCGTGGAGGGTGCGGGGTTCCTGCCGCACCTGACGGGCCGCGCCAATCTGGAGCTGTACTGGCAGGCCACCGGCCGTCCGGCCGAGGACTCGCACATGGCGGAGGCCCTGGAGATCGCGGGGCTGGGCGACGCGCTGGAGCGCGCGGTGCGCACGTACTCGCAGGGCATGCGCCAGCGCCTCGCGATCGCGCAGGCGATGCTCGGGATGCCGGACCTGCTCATCCTGGACGAGCCGACGAACGGTCTGGACCCGCCGCAGATCCGGGAGATGCGGGACGTGATGATCCGCTACGCCGCCGGCGGGCGGACGGTGATCGTCTCCAGCCACCTGCTGTCGGAAGTGGAGCAGTCCTGTACGCACCTGGTGGTCATGGACCGCGGACAGCGGGTCGCGGCGGGCGAGGTCGCCGAGATCACCGGTGGCGGGGACACGCTGCTGGTGACGCTGGCGGAGCCGGTGGACGCGGTGGGCCTCGAGAAGGTCGCGGCGCTGGAGGGAGTGGGTTCCGTGGTGGCCGCCGACGACGGGCTGCTCGTACGGCTCGAAGGCGCGACGGCCGCGGGGCTGATCGCCGAACTCGTACGGCTGGAGGTGCCGGTGACCGGAGTGGGGCCGCACCGGCGACTGGAGGACGCGTTCCTCACCCTGATCGGAGGTTCGGCGTGAGCGCCGTACAGGAGGTGGCCCCGGGCTACCGGGCGAGCCGTACGCTGCCGCTGCGCGTGGAGGCGCTGCGGCAGTGGCGCCGGCGGCGGACGCTGGTGATGGGCGGGGTGCTGGCGGCGCTGCCGTTCATCCTGATGATCGCTTTCGCCGTGGGCGGCGGTCCGGGCAGCCGGGACGGCGGCAACGGCCGGGTCACCCTGATCGACACGGCCACGGCCTCGGGCGCGAACTTCGCCGCGACCTGTCTGTTCGTCTCGGCCGGGTTCCTGCTGGTGGTCCCGGTGGCCCTGTTCTGCGGGGACACGGTGGCCTCGGAGGCGAGCTGGTCCTCGCTGCGCTATCTGCTGGCCTCGCCGGTGCCGCGGATGCGGCTGCTGTGGAGCAAGCTGGTGGTGGCGCTGGGCTTCAGTCTGGCCGCGATGGTGCTGCTGCCGGTGGTCGCGCTGGCGGCGGGCACGGCCGCGTACGGGTGGGGGCCGCTGAAGCTCCCGGCGGGCGGGGCGCTGGCGGCCGCGGACACCGTGCCGCGGCTCGCGCTGGCGGTGGCCTTTGTCTTCGTGTCGCAGCTGGTGACGGCGGGCCTGGCGTTCTGGCTGTCCACGCGCACGGACGCGCCGCTGGGCGCGGTGGGCGGGGCCGTCGGTCTGACGATCGTCGGCAATGTGCTGGACGCGGTGACGGCGCTCGGATCGTGGCGCGAGTTCCTGCCGGCGCACTGGCAGTTCGCGTGGGCGGACGCCTTGCAGCCGCACCTGGAGTGGGGCGGGATGGTCAAGGGGGCGGTGGTGTCGGTGTCGTACGCGCTGGTGCTGTTCGCCCTCGCATTCCGCGGGTTCTCGCGCAAGGACATCGTGTCCTGAGCCCGCGCGGCGGACCGCCGCCGTGAGCCGCCGTGAGCCGTACGTGGGCAATGCGGCGGCGCACGCGTGTGGCTGCGGTCCGTTCACCCCCGGCGCCCCGGACCATCGCGGTCATCACGACCGAGGGATGCCGTCCATGCACCCAGCAGGACGTCCGGGCCGCAGGACCGTGCTGACCGGCGGCCTCGAGGGCGACGGCCGCGGCCCCGGAGCCGCGCCCGGCCGCGCCCGAGGCCGCGTACGCGCGCCGGGTGAACGGGGGCAGGCGATCGGCCCGGTGGTCACCGGTTCCGTCGAGTACGGGCCCATGACGGGCGGCACTCCGCTGATCATGGTGCTCGGGCACCGGCGCTGCGGCGCCATCGAGGCCTCGTACGAGGCGCTGAAGGACGGCGCGCCGCTGCCCGGGAACCTCCAGGCCATCGTGAAGGCGGTGGAGCCGGCCTACCGGCTGACCGTCGAGAACCCGGGCGCCGACTTCCCGTCGACACCATGGTCCACGACCAGATCAGGATCACCGTGGACGAGCTGCGCGCCGACGCCGACTTGGCGCCCCTCGTGAAGAAGGGCGCCCTGGCCGTCGTCGGCGCGTACTACTCGCTGGACACGGGCAAGGTGGACGTCCTGACGGGGGCGCCCGTCTGACCCCGCGGGCCGTCACTCCGGCTTCCGCGCCCCCGGGATCGCGTCGATCGCGGCGAGCAGCTCGGCGTCGAGCGGGCGGTCGGCGACGGCCGCGTTGGCGCGCACCTGCTCGGCGGAGGTGGCTCCCGCGATGACGGAGGCGCAGCCGGGCTGGGCGGAGAGCCAGCCGATGGCGAGTTCGAGGACGGTGCGGCCGTGCTTCTCGGCGAGCGCGGCCAGGGCTTCGACCACGTCGAGGCGCTCGTCGGTGAGGTACGCGTCGCGGCCTTCGAGGCGGGAGCCGGCCGGGACGGGCGCGCCGCGGCGGATCTTGCCGGTCAGCAGGCCGTTGGCGAGGGGGAAGTACGGGAGCACGCCGACGCCGTAGTGCAGGGCCGCCGGGACCAGCTCGCGCTCGACGGACCGCTCCAGCAGCGACCACTCGTTCTGTGCCGACACGAAGGGGACCGAGCCGGTCTCCCGGGCTACGTGGGCGGCCTCGGCGAGCTGCCAGCCGGAGAGGTTGGAGTGGCCGATGTAGCGGACCTTGCCCTCGGCGACGAGCTCGGTGAGCGCGGCCAGGGTCTCGGCGATCGGGGTGGCCGGGTCGGGGCTGTGCAGCTGGAGGAGGTCGATGTGGTCGGTGTCGAGGCGGCGCAGCGATTCCTCGACGGCCCGCCGGATGTACGCGCGGCCGCCGAGGGATCCGGCGGCGGGCCCGTACTTCATGTCCACGCCGTCGTAGCCGAACTTGGTGGCGAGGACGACCTGGTCGCGGCGGCCCTTGAGGGCCTGCCCGAGGTGGACCTCGGAGCCGCCCGCGTTGCCGTAGATGTCGGCGGTGTCGAGGAGGGTGATGCCCGCGTCCAGGGCGGCGTCGACGACGGCGCGGGTGGCCTGGGCGTCGAGGCGGCCACCGAAGTTGTTACAGCCGAGGCCGACGGCGGAGACCTGCAGACCTGAACTGCCCAGGGGGAGATAGCGCATGCGTTTCGTTCCTCAGACTCGTCGGGTACATGATCAACCAAGTGGTCAGTCTAGGCGGCCCGGTTCGGCGGCGGTACGGCGTCGGCGCCGAGCGACGTGAACACCGTGTGTCGCGAGCCCGGCGACCGCGGCGCCGGCCAGGGCCCAGACCTCGGGGCGGCCGGCGCCGCCTTCCTCGTCGCCTTCTCCGGCCCCGGCCCCGGCCCCGGCCCCGGCCCCGGCCACGACGGTGATCGTGCCGCCTCCGGCGACGTACGGGCGGCTCCCCTCGGTGTCGTCGGAGTCGAGCGGGTTCACGTAGTCGAAGGTGACGGAGAGGGGATACTCGCCGGGCCGCGCGCCGGCCTTGATCCGCGCCCAGCCCAGGTAGGACCGGCCGTTGTAACCGATCTGATGGTCCTCCGGCTCCTCCGTCAGGACCGGGCTGGTGACTTTGACGACGCGCAGCTGCCGCCCCTTGGGAACGCGGGCCTGGTGCTGCGGATCGTCCTTGGCCATCACCGGTACGAGTTCCCCCGCTCGGCCGCCTTGCTCCGTGGCGGCCCACCCGCTCGCCCAGGACGGCGCGGCCGCCGCCCCGACCGCCAGGGCCGCGGCGCATACGACGAAGGCGGCCGCGGGCGCGGTGCGGCCGATCCCGCGGGGCCGGCCGATCCGGCTGATCCGTTTGATCCGAGTGATCCGGCTGTTCACGTCCCCAACTCCCCGTGTCTCGACTGACCGTTCTGTCAGGGAGGAGGGACATCGGGGGACGCAGGTTGCCTCGGCCCGGTGGGGGACACGGCTACTGGAGCGTGACGACCGTCGTGCGGCCGAGGTCGGGCCGGTCGCGCAGCGGCAGTTCGGTGCCGGGGCGCTCCAGTTCGAGAACGACGATCTCGTTCTCGCCGTCGCGCCACAGGGGTCCGGGGGCGTAGAGGGTGCGCTGCGGGCCGCGGGGGGTGTCGTAGTGGCCGAGCAGGAAGCCGTTCAGCCAGAGCAAGCCGGTCCCCCAGCCGGACATGTCGAGGAAGGCGTCGGCCGGCCCGTGCCCGTCGGCGAGCCCGTGGGTGAAGCGGTGGAAGGCGGGACGTCCGGCCGGCCGGTCCGCTGCGGGGGCCGCGGCGCGGTTCCCGGACCAGTCGAGCCGGTCGAGTCCGGTCGTGCCGGTGAGCGGCAGCGGCCGGATCTCCCACTCGAACAGCTGCTGGTGGCCGTGGCGTACGCCGCGCCAGATGCCCTTGCGGTCGTCGAGGAGCGGGCCGTAGTTGACCCGCCCCTGGGCCCGGACGAGTACGTCGAGGACCACCCCGCCCTCTCCGACCGCCAGGTCGAGCCCCTCGTCGGGGCTGTTCCGGTCGAGGACGCCGAGGGGCACTCCGTCGGCGAACACGTACGCGCGGTCGCCGAGTCCGTCGATCCTGACGGGCATGGCGGGCCGGGGGCCGGTGACGGCGGTGCGGTAGTGGATCAGGCCGTGGCTCTGTCCGAGCCGCTCCATCGGCTCGGGGGCGGGCCGCAGCACCGGAGGCCCGGCGAGGAGGTCGAGGCGGTCGAGCAGGTCCGCGGTGCCGGCGGGGGTGGCCAGGGCGGGGGCGATCCGGGGCGGCGGCTCGGGAAGGGGTGCGTCGGGGAGCGGCAGGTACTTGCCGATGACCTCGCGGAACGCGTGGAACTTGGGGGTGAGTTCGCCGGCCTCGCCGATGGGTGCGTCGTAGTCGTAGCTGGTGACGGTGGGCTCGTAGCCGGCGTCCCCGGGGCGGGATCCAGTGTGGTTGGCGCCGGCCCAGAAGCCGAAGTTGGTGCCTCCGTGGGCCATGTAGAGGTTGACGGAGGCGCCGGTGGCGAGGAGTTCGTCGAGTGAACCGGCCACGTCATCGACGGCGCGGACGTGGTGGTCCTCGCCCCAGTGGTCGAACCAGCCGATCCAGAACTCCATGGCGGCGAGCGGGCCGGTCCGCTGGTAGCGGCGCAGGACATCGAGGCGTTCGGTGGGCCGGGCTCCGAAGGTGGCGGTGGCGAGCCGGCCGGGGAGCATGCCGCCCTGGAGCATGGCGTCCTCGGGACCGTCGGCGGTGAACAGCAGGCAGTCCACGCCGCGTTCGACGAGGGCCTGCTCCACGTGGGCGCGGTAGCGGGTGTCGTTGCCGTAGGAGCCGTACTCGTTCTCGATCTGCACGGCGACGACGGGGCCGCCCCGGCTCGCGAGCAGCGGCAGCAGCTCCGGGACGACGAGGTCGAACCAGCCGTCCACTTCGGCCTCGAAGCGCGGGTCGGAGCAGCGCAGGTGGAGCCCGTCGACGGCGAGGAGGCGGGCGGGCAGGCCGCCGAAGTCCCATTCGGCACAGATGTACGGGCCGGGGCGGACGATGGCGTCGAGGCCGAGGTCCTGCGCGAGGCGCAGGAACCGGCCGAGGTCGCGCCAGCCGGTGATGTCGGCCTTGCCGGGGGCGATCTCGTGGAAGTTCCAGGGGACGTACGTGTCCACGGTGTTCGCCCCCAGGGCGCGCAGGCGCGTGAGCCGGTCCTCCCAGAGGTCCGGGTGGACCCGGAAGTAGTGCAGGGCGCCCGAGACGATGCGGTGGGGGCGGCCCGCGCGCCGGAATCCGTCCTGGTCGTACGTGAGCATGCGCTGACTCCCGGGAGAGGTCGAGATGCCGAGAAGTACGGAACGCCGCCGAATATATGAACGCGCCGAGCGGGCCGTCAATGACCAATTGATCGGATCCGATCGAATCGATCGATTCGATTCCCTATGATGTCGCTGACACCAGCCACCAGCCACTCCGGACGACCGCAGGGGGACACCTTGAGAAGACACGTGAACCAGCGTCAGGCACAGGTGCTCGAACTCGTCCGGGCACGCGGCACCGTGCGCGTGGCGGACCTGGCCCGGGAGCTCGGCATCTCCCCCGTCACCCTGCGCCGGGACATCGAGGCGATGGCGGCGCGGGGCGAGATCCAGCGGATGCACGGGGGGATCAGCCGGGTGGACCCGGGCCGGGCTCCGGCTCCTTCGGCCGCTGCCGGTGCGGGCGCAGGCGGAGGCGGAGGCGCCGCCGAGGGCCTGGTGGTCGGCATGGTGGTCCCGACCACCGAGTACTACTACGCCGATGTCGTGCGCGGGGCCCGCGAAGCGGTCGAGGCACGGGGTGCGCGGCTGACCGTCGGACTGACCCGGTACCTGCCGGGCGAGGACCGGACGCAGGCGGACCGGCTGCTGTCCACGGGGGCGCACGGGCTGCTGCTGACACCGAACTGGGAGGCCGGGTCGCCGGGGCCCGGTGAGGGTGCCTGGACTGCCGAACTCCCGGTTCCGACGGTACTGGTGGAGCGCTGGGCACCGCCCGGGCATCCGGCGGCCTCGCTGGACCGGGTGGCCTCCGACCACGCGCACGGTGCGGCCCGCGCGGTGCAGCACCTGGTGGAGCTCGGTCACCGGCGGATCGCCCTCGCCAGCCGGGCGACGCCGACCACGGCGCGGCTGCGGGCCGGATACGAAGCCGCGGTGTCCGCGCTCGGACTGGAACCGGCCCCGCCGTGGCCGTCGGCCGGTCCGGGCCCGCTCTCGGACGCGGACCTGTTCGCCCGGACGCTGGACTACCTCTGCGAGGCGGTGACGGCGGGCGGGGTGACCGCCGCCCTCGTCCACAGCGACACCGACGCGATCATGCTGATCCCGCGGCTCCAGGCGCGCGGAGTGCGGGTGCCGGAGGACCTGGCGGTGATCACCTACGACGACGAGGTGGCCGGCATGGCCGACGTCCCCCTCTCGGCAGTGGCACCGGCCAAGCACGAGGTGGGCGCGCGGGCGGCCGCCCTCCTGCTGGACCGTCTCTCGGCCGCCACCCCGGAGACCGCCCCCCGCCAGCACCTGGACCTCCTCCCCCGCCTCACGATCCGCTCGTGACCGAGGTCAGGCAGCCATCCAGGGAACACGGCAGGTGTGGGGAGCCGTTCCCTCTGGACACAGAGCCTTGATCACTTCCTTGCGGATCGCCCGCCTGGTCCGCAGGGAACACACCAAGTGGACGCGCAGTTCGATCGGTTGCCGTGCGCCGCTGCTCTGAGCGGGATGTTCCACGGCCCACTGTTCCGCCAGGAGGTCGTAGACGTCAGCGGTCGCCAGCCCGCTCCCGGGAAGAGTGTGTGCGGCGGTCTCACTGATGATCCGGGCGCTCCGGGAGCCGACGACGTCCTCAACCAGCTGCCTGACCCAGGCCAGCCCCTGCTCGTCCGCGTACAAGCCGAACTTCAGGTCGCGCGTCCTCATCGCATCAGAGCCTTCTGACGGTCGTCATCGCGCGTGGCGAAGGCGGTGGTGAACCAGGAGCGGACGGGAGCGAGTGTGGGTGAGGCGGGCCATCCGTTGATCGTTGCCAGGAGCTGCCAGTAGCGCGCCGCGTCCGGGTCGGCGGTCGTCTGCAGGCGGGCGAGGAGCCAGCGGCGCAGATCGCTCGCGTCGGCACGCTCGAACGCGTGGGCGTAGAGGCTGCCCAGTGAGTCGGCGAGGGACGCACCTCGAGCGGAGGCCGGCAGGAGACCGGCGGACACGGCTTCGTCGATGCGTTCACGCATCGCCCGGTCGAGAGCGTCGTGCAGAGCGCCGACGTCCTGCCGGGAAGGCTCTTCCGCCTGCTCCTCGGCTGTGCGGCGCAACATCACGCGGAAGTCGGCGTCCTGGCAGAGTCCGGCGAGTTCCACCCAGGCCTCGACCTGTTCGGGCGCGGGATCGTCGGGGAGCTCGGGCAGGGCGGAGCGCATCAGGGTCACGAACTCCGGGTTGGCATGAAGGCCCTCGAAGGCGTCGTCGATGAAGCCGGACACCAGTCGGCGTCGTTCGGCCTGGGAAAGCGTGGCGAGTCGGCGCATGAGATCCATCTCCATGGTGGTGGGGCCGCGTCTGGCGATTGCGCGGAGTACCGCCCGGCGCAGGCGGAGGGTCTCGATCTGCACGTCCAGGGCGTTGGCGTGCGCTTCCGTGACTTCCGCGACGGATGCCTCCCGGTCCAGCACCTTGCGCACGGTCGCCAGATCGAGCCCGAGATCGCGCAGCGTGCGGGCCAGGTCCAGGCGTGCGAGTGCGTCGGGGCCGTAGAGCCGGTAGCCCGCCGGGCTCCGGTCGGTCGGCGGGACGATGCCCGTGTCGGAATAGAACCGGATGGTCTTCACCGTCAGGCCGGTCCTGCGGGATAGTTCTCCGATGGAATAGAGCACGTCGCTGTCCATGCCCCCAGCTTGCTCTCTCCCCCCACGGGAGACTCAACCGGGGCCCGGTGACGTGTCGCCCAGCGCGCAGCGGCGCCGCGAGGCGGGGTGGCACACCGGTAACGGGCGCGGGCGGGGCGCGGCCCGCCGTACGCGCGGCTCCGGACCCTCGCCGCATGTCTCCACAGACCGCCTCCCCGGCGTCCACGGGAACGACTCGGCGTCCTCCTCGACACCCCCGGCGAGCGAGGTGTCAAGTCCCGACATTCAGCGGCATGACGCGCCTCGGCCTCTGGGGCTCAATGGAGCCACGGGCCCAGCAGGAAAGGGCGCCCTCCCCATCGGGCCGACCGCCCCCTAGGAGAATCACCGTGATCCGCAGCCGCACCCGACGTATTGCTCTGCTCACCGCCACGACCGCCCTGGCCGCAGGAGCCGTCTCGGTGTCCTCCAGCGCATCCGCCGCCCCGGCAGCGCCGCACTCCGTCAACGCCACGACCGCCGGCGCCACCGGCGGCGAAGGAATGATCGGCCCCGGAGACCCCGGCACCAGCAGCTACGCTTCCGGCGCCCACAAGATGTGGCGGAGCGGCCAGGGCACCTTCATCAAGGTGGACAAACGCTACTAGGCCCTGCCGCAGGCTCCCCCGGGCCAGCCCCGCGCGAACCCGCACCCGCCGCAACCAGCGCTCCCGAGCCTCCATGCCGACCGGCTACCTGTTGCAGCGCGGCGCGTCCGGCACCCCATCGCTCGGCGTACGGCGTACGGCGTACGGCGTACGGCGTACGGCGAATGTGCCCGTCAGGGGGCCGGGGGCGCGGCTCCCGGGTCTTTGCGGTCGCGGTCGCCCTTCGTTTCCCCGGGTGCCTCGTCCTGCGCCGGGCCGATGCGGATCTCGAACCCGCCCGCGTACTTCTCGTGGCCCGCGATCACGGCTTCCTCCACCGCCTCCTCGGCAAGTTCGCTGCGGACGATCAGCGGGTCCTGGCGGAGGTCCCGCAAGAGGGCGCAGCACATGCCGATCATCACCAGGACGAACGGGGCCGCGACGAGGATCGTCAAGTGTTGCAGGCCCGCGAGGGCGTCGCCCTTGCCCTCGCCGACGAGCAGCATCACGGCCGCCACGCCACCGGTCACCACGCCCCAGAAGACGACGACGAACCGGGCGGGTTCGAAGGTGCCCTTCTGGGAGAGGGTGCCCATCACGATCGACGCCGCGTCGGCGCCGGAGACGAAGAAGATGCCGACCAGGACCATCACGAGCAGGCTCATCACTCCGGCGATCGGAAACTCCTGGAGCACGCCGAACAGCTGCGCCTCGGGCGTGGTCGCGGCGCCCAGCTTTCCCTGCTCCTTCAGATGCATGGCCGTACCGCCGAAGACGGCGAACCAGACCAGGCTCACGGTGCTGGGCACCAGGATGACGCCGCCGACGAACTGACGGATCGTACGGCCCCGGCTGATACGGGCGATGAACATGCCGACGAAGGGCGTCCAGGAGATCCACCAGGCCCAGTAGAAGACCGTCCAGCTGCTCAGCCAGTCGGCGACGTCACCGCCGCCGGTGGACGCCTCGGTGCGGCCGATCAGCTGGGGCAGCTCCTCGAAGTACGCGGCGAGGGAGGTGGGGATCAGGTCGAGGACCAGGATGGTGGGGCCGACGACGAACACGAAGACCGCCAGGGTGACGGCCAGCACCATGTTGATGTTGGAGAGCCACTGGATGCCCTTCTCCACGCCGGAGACGGCGGAGAAGACGAAGCAGACGGTCAGCACGCCGATGATGGCGACGAGCAGCCCCGTCCCGGCCTTGCTCAGCCATCCCACCTCGTGCATGCCGCTGCCGATCTGGAGCGCGCCGAGTCCCAGGGACGTGGCGGAGCCGAACAGCGTGGCGAAGATCGCCAGGATGTCGATCACCCGGCCGGGAGCGCCCTCGGCGCGCTTCTTGCCGAGGAGCGGGACGAAGACGGCGCTGATCGTCTGCCGCCTGCGGCGCCGGAAGGTGCTGTACGCGATGGCCAGGCCGACCACCGCGTAGATGGCCCACGGGTGCAGCGTCCAGTGGAAGAGCGTGGTGGCGAGCGCCGTCTGCATGGCGTCCGCCGAGTCGGCGGGGTCGGTGCCCGGCGGCGGAGTGGTGTAGTGCGCGAGGGGTTCGCTGACGCCGTAGAACATCAGGCCGATGCCCATGCCGGCGCTGAACATCATGGCGACCCAGGAGACGGTGCTGAACTCCGGCTTCTCGTGCTCCTGGCCCAGCTCGATCCGTCCGTACCGGCTGATGGCGAGCCAGAGCGCGAAGACGACGAACCCCGAGGCGGCCAGGACGAACGCCCAGCCGGCGTTGTGCATCAGGCCGTTCAGCAAGATGTCGGAGACGCTCTCCAGCGAGCTGGTGGCCGTGACGCCCCAGATCACGAAGCCCAGGGTCAGCACGGCCGTCACGCCGAAGACCACCCGGTCGGTGACGGCCGCCTTGTCCTCGTGCGGGTGGCGGCCGGGCAGGGCCGCCTTCACGGGCAGCCGCAGCCTTTGCCTCTGTTTGCGTTGCTCCTGAGACACAGGCGGCACCTCTCGCGATCATGGCCCGATTTGGCCTCTGCTATCCCGTACCACGGCGCGCACACCTGTCCCGGCATCAACAGCCGTCGACGGGGTGCCCCTCTGTGAAGTGATAGGCCGAACGGGTGTCGAGGAGGAACGGCACGCGAGCTCGACGCGACCCCGACCCGGCGCCCCAGGCCCCCTCCTCAGCCGCCCCGCAGCGCGCCGTGGTGTCAGTGGGCGCTGGCAGGATGCGCTGTATGACCCGAGCCACCGCAGCCGACTACGGCTGGATACGTTCCTCGTCCTCCCTGTTCAAGTACGCGATGGAGGAGCTCGGGTACACGCTGACGCTGGTGCGGGGAGTCTCGCCGGCGGAACTGCTCAGAGTGGCGGGGGCCGAGCCACGAGATGTGTGTGAGGGGGTCAGCGAACTGATCGAGGAGCACACGGAGATCTGGTTCGGGTACGAGGGCTCGCCCGAGTCCTTCCTCGCGGGAGCGTTCACGGTCCCCGGCGAGGGAGGGGACTGGACCCTCGCTCTGGAGTTCGGCGGCGATCTGGGAACACGGCCGACCATCATGGAGGCCCTCTCCACCGGGACGCGGGCCGTCTCCCATTCGAGCAACGGGGGGAAGCCCATGGACTTCTTCCACTGGTACGAGGACGGGGAGTTGCGGACCACCTTCGAGTGGCCGGCGGACAGGACCGGCAGCACTCCCGATGATCTGAACGCCGTGATGAGGGAGGTCGGGCTCAACCCAACGGGTGACGAAGACCCCGGCGTCGACAGGAAGGCGGCGGTATTCGCGCTGACCGAGCGCCTCACAGGCGTACGGGTCACCGCGGAACTGCTGGCGGACGCCGAGTACCAGACGGGCGAGGTACCGGAGGAACCCGCCGAAGAGTGGGAGAGCATCACCATCGACCTCACGGACGCACACGGCGAGCGGACATACGTGGAGCTGCGGCGGGATCAGCTCTGACACACGACGTGCCGTCGGCCACTCACACCTCCGGGCTCCGGCACTGATCTTGTGGGCCCGTCACGGTCCGTTGTGCTGGTGGGGCGTTGCGGCGGCCGTCACCTCGGCCATATTGGCCACTGCAAGACCTTGTCCGATGTTGCATTCGACCTTCTGGAGGTCTGGCAAGTGGTACGGCGTCCACGGGCTGCTCCGGGGCCTGACCGGCCCGGACAACGCCCGTAAGCAGCTTGCCGTGTTCGGGCCCCGGTTCGCCGGGAGGCACGTCTGGATGCTCTGGCCGGAGCGGTGGGAACCCGTCCTGGCGGTGGCCAGACGGCGCGGCCACCCGGCCTACCCGGTGGCCGTGGTCGCCGATACCGGCGAGATGGACGCGCCGTTCGCCGCCCTGCGGGGCGACACCAAGATGCCGGACCCTCCCTCGCGGTGGGGTGTCCCGCCTGTGAAGGCCCTCCGGATCCGCACCCCCTCGTAGGACGGTCCGCACACCCCGCGATCCGGCGACCCCGGATCCACGCCCTGCAGCGCGCTCGCCTGCGCTCCCCCGTTCATCGAGCCGTGCCGCGAGACCTGCCCCGCAGGTGCCTCCAGGATCAAGCGCGCGAACACTTCGGTCACCACAACGCCCGGGGGCTGCGAGCCGGCCGCCACGACCGGAACGGCGCCGCTCGCGCGTCGTGACCAGACTTCCCCCGCCCCGCCCCGCCCGGGGCGGGGGCCGCCCCAACCCGAATGGAAACCGTGAACCGCAAGCTGATACCGGCCGCCGCCGTCGCCACCTGCGCGGCTGCCGTCCTCGCCTTATTCGCCGGGCCCGTCAACGCCGACGACACCCCCGGTCCCCTGCCCAGCGTCCAGCCCACCAGAGGGCCGTCCGCCTCACCGACCGCACGCCCCACGGTCATGCCGTCGGGCACCCCCACCCCGATCCCCACCGTCGCCCCGCGTCCCGGCAACACCCCCACCGGCCATCCCGGAGGCGGAGGCGACGACCCGAGCCCCCGCCCGACCGGCGGCGGGACCGCCACCCCCGCGCCCGGCTGCCCGCACCCCGTGCCCCAACTCCCCACCCCCGAGAGCGTCCCCGGGTACGGCACCGTCACCCTCAACCTGTGCGCCACCGACCACCGCACCGGCCGCGGCAAGCTGGTCTTCACCTCCGCGTCCGACATCAACGACCCCATCACCTACCGCGTCACCCTGCGGTGGACGTACGAGGGCAAGCCCGAAGCCGGATGCGAAGGGTGCTGGTCCTCGGCCCGCTACGACTACACCGAGGACGTCTACGTCAACGACGCCGTATACGCCGAACCCCTCACCGTCCCGTTCGTCATCCAGCACCGCGGCGAACTGATCGGCGAGCAGCGGCCCGGTACCGGCGTGACCGTAGTCGACATCCAGCCCATGGAACCCGCCTGGGAGGACAACCCGAAGCTCGTCGGCCCGGTGCCCGGCGCCACGAAGCCGCCCCAGTCCTCCTGACCCCGGCTGCTCCATACGGCCCGTCCCTGAACCCCTCCTTGGACGGGCCGTCCGCGCCGCCCCCCACCCCCACCGACGCGATCGGCGAGCCGTCCACCGAACTGGTTTCCCGACGGCACCGCTGCGAAGATCAACAACCGGATCATTCTCATGAGCAAGGACGGAAGGATCTTGGTTCCGACGCATTGCAGGTACCGGCCGTGAGCGCGTTCCGCATGTACTTGAGAGTCGTCAGCGAGTCCTTGCAGCCGGAGGAGATCTCCAGGAGGCTGGGCGCGGAACCCGACGAGTCGACGTCCATCGGGAGCCGCAGGCGCCCGCAGTCGCCTCCGCGGTCCCACTCGACCTGGTTCCGGCGCGCAGGTGCGCCGGAAGGCCGGGGCAGGCCGGAGGATCTGGAGCCGGCGGTCCTCGGGTGGGGCACGGATCTCGCCACGGCCCTCGGGCGACTCGCCGACGCGGGAGAGGCATCCGTCTTCCTGGAGATCGTCCAGGAGATCAGCGACCTCGACGACCCACAGCAAAAGGGCATTGTGCTCAGCGCCGATCTGATGTCCTGGATGGGTGCGGCCCGGGCATCGCTCGACATCGATCAGTACGTCTATCACGAATGCCGCGATGAACCGGGCGGTGTCAGTCCGTCGGCGCCGTAGTCGCCGGGGCTGGATGCTCCAGCAGCCCCACCGGAAATCCTCCGCCGCGTTGATGCCGCGCTGCAACATTCTCTTCCCCTCGCTGCTGCCGCAGCCGGCTCCCATCGGCGAAAGCGAGCGCGCGCAGCGACGTCGCCGGCGAGAACCCGCCCTCCACCGCCTGTCACCCACGCCGGCCAGCGGTTCGGCCGGGCACTCCGTCGGGGGATCCGTCGGGGGATCCGTCGGGGGATCCAGTAGTGCGCGGCCGGCGCTGCCGCCGCGTCAACCCGTGAGCAGTGCCCGGCTCGCCGCCGCCGCCGCCGAGAGGGCCGACCAGATCTCCTCCAGCCACTCCCCCACCGAGGCCGCCGTCGGCAGGCCTGGCCGGACGGCGCCGTGCAGGGCCGCCGTCTCAGGCTCGACGCAACGGTGGTGGGTCAGAATCTCCGGCTCGGCAGGGCCCGGCGCGGCCACCACCACGCTGCGCAGGAACATCGTGTTCGCCGCCAGGAGCCACACCGCCCCGCCGAACGGAGCCGCCCCGGAGGAACCAGCGGAGCCGTCCGCCATCGCCCACGGGTCCGGCGCCAGGTAGCGCACATCTGCCACCCCCGTGAACTCCGCCGCCGCCGCGCACATCTTGCAGGGCTCCTGCGTGCTCCACAGCACCGCGGAGCCGAACTCCCAGCCCGTCCGGGCGGAGCCGAGCACGTTCATCTCGGCGTGAGCCAGCGGCGTACCGCGCAGCGGACCCGCTCCCGGCCCCCTCTCATACGCCTCGTTGCGCCCCTCGCACAGCACCGTGCCCGCCGCGTCCGTGAGCACCGCGCCCACTGCCAGGCCATCGGCGACCAGCGCCTCGTATGCGAGCCCGAGGGCCCTACGTACCGCTTCCGGTGCCGCCCGCCACGCCGTATCGAATCCGAACTCTCCTGATGCCACCCAGGCATTGTGGCTCCCGATGCGCATGCCCCGAATCGGGCCGGGCCGGGCCGACCCCGAGCGAGCGTGGCTCAGAGGCTGCGGGCTGATCCCCTTGTGGACCCGCTCGTCCTCGCCGGCGCACTGCGGGTGCTGCTGGTCGCAGCGGTGATGGTGAGCGTACGGCGGAGGGGGGTACGTGCGTGAGTACGCTGCTATCCGAGGCGGTCAGGCTCGTGCGAGACGGGGAAGAGGGTACGCCCCAGCCGACACGTACGGTGACGGTCCGTGAGGCATGTCCGCGCGCGAGCGTGCCGGGAAAACCACGGGCCGCACCAGCGGGCCGCCCGTTACGATCGGCCCCTCACCTGATCACGGCGGTCCGACGGAGGCACCGATGACCCTGGCCCCTTCGCGGACACCCTCCCACCCCGAACGGCTGGAGCGAGGACACCCGTTCCGCCAGTGGAAGACCTGGCGGATACCCGGTACCGAGCTCACTCTCACCGGGTACTCGCGCGCCAACGACAAGACGTTCTTCCACATCCCCGAGTTGCGCTGCGCGCTCGACGCGGGACTGGCGGAAGGGCGTCAGCCGGAGACCGTCTTCCTCACCCACACCCACCACGACCACTCCAAGGACCTCGACTACCTCGCCGCCCGGCCCGACGGTGTCGACATTCACCTGCCCGCCGCGTCGGCGCCCTACGTGGAGACCTTCCTCCGGGCCTCCGCCGAACTGAACCACGGCCCCGCCTACGACCCCTCGCTCGCCACGGGCTGCCGGCTGCACGGGGTGCGCGGTGGCGACGAGTTCACCTTCGGTCGCCGCGGCCACCACGTGCGGGTGGTGGAGTGCGTCCACAAGGTGCCGTGCGTGGGCTACGCGTTCTCCGAGCGCCGCAAGGCACTGCTGCCCGAGTACGAGGAACTGCGGCGCGGCCTCGCGGAACAGGGCCGGGGTGCGGAGTTCGGCCGTATCCTCGCGCTGCGCCGCAAGGAGGGCGCCGAGGTCGAACGAGAGCTCCTCAGACCGTTGTTCGCCTTCCTCGGGGACACCCACGTGAGCGTCTTCGAAGACAACCCGTGGCTGTTCGAATATCCGGTGATCATCACCGAGTGCACGTTCCTCGACGACGCCGAGCTGGCCCGGGCCGACCGGGTCGGACACACCGTGTGGAGCCGGTTGAAGCCCGTCGTCGAGGCCCACCCGGACACCCTCTTCGTCCTCACCCACTTCAGCCTGCGCCATTCGGACCAGGACGTGCTCGACTTCTTCCGCGACGCGCGGCCCGACAACGTGCTGCTGTGGGCCCACCCCGAGAGCCGACTGCCCGAACAGCACCAGCACGGCTGACGGACGCCGGCCCCGGGGCCAGCGCCGTGGGCCCGCGGGCCACAGACCGGCGCCAGCGCTTCCCGCAACCTTTCCACCTGCTTGAGCAGTTCGGACCCGGCGACGGGATGATCCATCCGGCCCGCGGTCAGCGGACCGGCGGTCGTCGCACCGCTGGCCGCTTGTGCGGCATCACGGCCTGAGCGCCTCCGGAACCGGCCAGTCCGCCCCTGCCACTCAACTCGCCCAGGACATCCTCGCCGAGCACGCCGCTCAGCCGCGCAGCCGCTCGGCCGCTCGGCCGATCAGCCCGGAGCGAGCTTCTCGGCGTCCTCGCCGAGCACGGCCTTCCTGCCCGTCAGGCTTTTCTGCGTGGGCGAACGGTTCACCAGACGGGGGTGCCGCTGTGGCGAAGCCGGTTCCGCCGGAACGCAGCACCCCGGGGACGCTGGGCCGCATGGAAGGCTCTGCACGATGCCGGCGACCGGCGGCCACCGGTCGACGCCGACCCCCGCCGCGTGCGGCGTCGGTGAGGATGCGGGCCACGTCGCCACCTCGGCCGTCGAGGCTCGCAGCACGCACTCCAGCACGGCTGTGCCGGAGAGGGGTTCGCCGGTGTGGTCGGGCCGGGCGGCAGCGACGAACCCCGGCCCTCCTCGGCCTAGCCGAGGAGGGCCCCACCATCGTTGACGCAGCCGGCGTCCGGCCGGTGGCGGCCTTCAGTGCGTCAGCACTCGCGCAAGCCCGGCGCGGGGTCGACCGACGTGTGGACGTCGACGGCCGCGACGTTGCCCCACTGCCCGTTGTCCAGCTGGGTCCAGTACCAGACGTTGTTGCCGCCGGCGTGCTGGTCACCGCGGCCCCAGCACTGGAACCAGCTGGGGCTCGTGTTCAGCGGCCCCCGCACCGCGGAGTTGTACCGGCGGTGCTCGTAGCCCTTGGCGCCGACCCGATTGCCGCACCACAGTTTGCCGTCGGCGCGGACGCCGCATTCGGCGGCCGCGCTCTTCCCGGTGGTGGGCGTCGCCGCGGCGGGCCCGGTCACGGCGGCCATGCCGCCCGCCAGTGCTGCGGCGGCGAGGCCCAGGGCGATCTTCCTGCCTGCGTACATGCTTCCTCCTCGAAAGGGCTCCCTCGGGAGCCGGGTGATGGGTGTGCGTGCGTGATCAGTGGTACGGAGAGTGCTCAGGGGCAGGTGCGTACGCCGTCCAGCCATGCGGCGCCCTTGATGTAGATGTTGGTGATCCATGCCCCGTAGTCGGGCAGGTAGGACCAGGCGTCGTTGGTGTAGCCCTCCGCCGTGACCGGTTCGGCGTGCTTCTGGCACTCGATGCGCACCGTGGTCGGGCCGGGGAACCGGTGTACCCGCGGGCTGGTGGTGGACGGCTCCTTGTGGGTCCACACATCCGTGCCCCACGTGCTGAACGTGCCGGGTGCCGCCGCCGGCGCGATGCGGACCGCTCCCGCGTAGTCCCCGCCCAGCCGTACGTCGCTGACGGTGATCCGGGTGCCCGACTCCCGGGCCTCGACCATCTTCCCCGCGCCCAGGTAGATCGCGATGTGGTGGATGGAGCCCCCCGACCCCCACGCCAGCAGGTCCCCCGGGAGCAGCGGCCCGGTCCCCTGGGCAGCCGTGAAACGCTGCTCCACCTGCGGCGAATGGAACTGGTGGTACGCGTTGCCGGACAGCGGGTCGCCGCCGGCCGCGCGGGCGTAGGCGTAGCGGACCAGTCCCGAGCAGTCGAAGCCCAGCCGCTCCGGGTCGTGTGCGCTGTCCGGATCGCTCGGGTCGACCTGGCCGTACGTGGGCCCCGGCTGTTGCCCGTGGCCGCCTCCCCAGGTGTACCAGACGCCGATCTGTTCGCACGCGGCTCCTACGGCCCTCTCCGCCACGGCGGAGGCCCCGGGCGCGAGCACGCCGCACGCCCCCGCCGCCCCCGCCGCCTTCGGTGCCGAGGCCGCCGTGACGCTGCCGGCACCTCCCCACGTGGCCAGGAGGGTGAGCGCCGCCACCGCCGCCACCGCCGTTCTCCGCATCGCCATGTCCGGGTCCCCCGTCCCTGCCACGCGGTGTCCCGCGGGGCGTCATGCTCGTCGTTGTCTTCGCGGCCTGCTCGTCGTACGGAGCACGTACCGGCCGTCCGTCGGGCACTCCGAGACTGTGCCCCGCCACCCCTCCGTGTCGAGGAAGCACGCGTCGCCCATCGCAACGGGAAACGGGAAACCTCCGGGAAACCCCCTCCCACCAGTCCCTTTGACCATCCGTCAACAGGCCACTCGGGAGGGCCCGTGACGCCCGCGCGCTCCGCAACGTCCGCGGCCGCCCCGCCTGGCGATCTACCCGACCCCCGTCAGCAGCACCCGGCCCTGGCCCGGGAGACGACGAGGTCGAGGCCTGCGAGCGGGGAGCGCCGGCCCGCGCGGGCGGTACGCACCGTGCCCCGGTCCACCAGCGGCCGGACCATCGGCAGCAGCGCGCCGTCCTCGGCGAGGTACAGCGGCACCGTAGTGGAGTCCGGCCCGGGCCAGATGGCCGACCGCGGCCGGTGTCACGCGCGGCCGGCGCCTCGGCAACGGCGTGCCCCATGCCTCCGTCATCCGGTCCGCGGCCGACCGACCGGGGATGGGCTGGTGGCACGGCCCCGGCCGGGATGGCTGCCGTCACCCGCCGATCCCCACCGTCGGCTCGACCTGGAGAATGCCACGGTATGAACTCTCAGTCACTGTGGGGTCCTCTGGGCAGACCTCTCCGCGCCGTTCGGGGGTACCCGCGCCGTGCGCCGCTGACCCTCGCCTATGTCTGCCTGCTCCTGGTCAGCCACGCCTGGGTCAGCCAAGGACTGTCCGCCGATCGGGCGGCCACCGTGCTGGGCTACCTCAGCACCAACCTGGACAACCTCCAAGATCATCCGTTGTCCGCACTGCTCGGCAGCGCGCTGTTCTTCGACGGCACGCTCACGGATGTCACCTCAACCGACTTCGTGGGTACCTTGATCACCCTGGGCCTCGGGGTCTGCTGCTTCCTGGCCTGGGCGGAGCGCCGGTGGGGAAAGCCGCGCGCCGTAGCCGTGTTCCTCGGCGGGCATGTCGCGGCCACCCTGCTCACCGCCGTCGTCATCACCGTCGCACTGCAGCACGGCTGGTATCCAGCGGGCGTGCGGCAGGCCTTGGACTACGGGGTCAGTTACGGCGCCCAGACCGTGCTGGCGGTCGGCACGCTCGCCTTCCCGCGCCGTGGGCGCCTCCCCTGGGCCGTCTTCGTTCTCGCATGGCCTCTCGGCGGCGCCGACTGGACCGGGCCGCTGCCTGACTTCACCACGATCGGCCATCTCATAGCGGCGGCCCTTGGCTTCGGGCTGTTGGGTGTCCCGGCTCTCAGGCGGCAACGGGTCCGCGCTGCCGGGCTGTCCCCCGCTACGAGCGACTTCGGGGTGCACCGAGGCGCCGTTCCGGAATCGACGTCGCCGGCTGCCGGAACAGGGACACCTCCATCGGTCTGAGCTCCAGCGACGACGAGTGATCGACGGGATCCGCTGGCGGGTGCGGACCGGGGCCCCGTGGCGGGACTTGCCGGACGAGTACGGTCCTTGGCAGACGGTCTACGGGCTACACCTGGCGCGACACCTGCCGTGATCTGGGCATCAGCCCGCGATGGACCAGGCCCTGACGGCCGCAGACCAACGGCAAGGTCGAACGCTTCCACCGCACCCTGCTCGAGGAATGGGCCTACCAGCAGCCCTACACCTCAGACGCCGAACGACAGACCGCGTTCACCGACTGGATCGACTGGTACAACTACCACCGACCCCACACCGGCATCCAAGGCCAAACACCCGCCAGCCGCGTCACCAACCTGTCCGGACAACACACCTAGGCAGTGGACATGGTGTACCTGCCGCGGGGCTGGTGGTCGGCCCTCGCTGGCACCGAGGGTCGGTGGCCTTCCGCGCGCTCCTGCCCCACCAGTAACCGCGCTCGACATCGCCGGGCTGGCCGGGGACAGCGGCCGGAGCGGGCACAGGCAGGATGACGGCGGCAGTACCGCCGAGGGGTGTGCAGTCTTCGCCCCCCTCAGTCGGTTGAGTGACCTGCAGCGTCAAGTGTCCGGTTGAGTTGGTGGAGGTGGTCGGCGGCTTCGGATGTGCGTGGGTTGTTGAGCCGGACGAGCGAGTCGTGTGCGGCGGTCAGGGCCGCGTGGGCTTCGTGGTGGCGCGTGAGGTGGCGCAGGACGATGCCGAGGTCGAGGCGGGCCGGTTCGCTCCAGGCGGGCATCTGCGCTGCCTGGAAGTGGGTGAGTGCGTAGCTCAGGGGGCGTTCCGCTTCGTTCCATCGGTGGAGGGCGGCGAGGTCGTTGCCGATGTGCTGGCGGGTTACGGCGAGGTAGAGGCCGATCAGTTCCTGGGGCTTTCCGGGGACGCCGGCTTGGCAGATGGCTTCGCTGCGTCGGTGGATGGTCAGGGCTTCCTCGGCGCGGCCGGTCTGGCGCAGGTGCTGGCCGAGGGTGTTGAGGACGGTGAGTTCGGCGAGGCGGCTCTGTGGGCCGGTCTGCCTGCTGAGGTGGTCGGCGGCCTCTTCGAGCCAGGTGATGGATTCGCTGGTTCGTCCGAGCCGGTGGAGCGCGCCGGCGGCGTAGCCCAGGGCCCAGCCGACCTGGAGCTGGTCGCCGCTCTCACGCGCTGCGGCCAGGGCCGCCTCGACCTTGTCGAAACCCGATCCGGCGAAGGTGTGCTCCTTCAAGAAGGTCAGGGACGTACCGTCAGGACTGGCCCACCTCCCAACCAGTTGTTCCTGCGGAATCTCCGTCGAGTGGATCGCTGCGCCTAATACTCCAGCTGTAGATCGTGATCTTGCTGGTGGGGCCTGTAAGGGAACGCGCGCGGCCGCTGTTGATCATCGTCGGTGTGGACTGACGACGAGACGGTGGCCACTCCGCAGCGTAGATCCTGCACGTTCACTGTCGGCCGGCATGCCGTCGGGCACCAGCAAGCGGTCCGGACCTGCCCTCGGACCGGACCGCTCACCGCGTGCTACTCCTCGCTAGGCCGCTTGGCCCGCCGGGTGGAAGTTGATGCGTTCACGGACGACGGGGAAGCCAGCCTTGGCGAAGTTCGCGGCCATGGGGAAGTTGGCCTGGTCCGTCGCTCCGCTGACGAACTCCGCGCCCTGCTCGACGAGGAGGTGGGTGCACTCCGCGAGGAGGTCGTAGGCGTAGCCGCGACCGCGCTGTTCCGGGACGACTCCGATGAAGCCGATCGTCGGGCCGGAGGGGTTGTGGGCCGGGATGTGGATGCCGGCCAGGTCGCCCTCCGGCGTGTGTGCGATCTGCCACCATTCCCGTGGGGAGGGGCACCAGTGGAAGAAGTCGAGTTCCTCCTGGGCGGCCTGGTCGAGGCCGCCCTCCTCGATGGCCCTGAGCGCGTGGGCGTCCAGGGTGGCGGAGTGGATGCGGCGCAACGCGTCGAAGAACACGGTGTCGTCGGGTTCGGCGCTGAAGCGCAGGCGTCCGGGCCGCTCGGGCAGACCTCGCTCGGGGGTCCAGCGGTACAGGAATCGTTCCACCAGGAGTTCGTACCCTGCGGCTCGTGCGGCGGCGAAGCGCGCCTCGGCTCCGGCGCGCAGGTGGGTCTTTTCCCGCCAGCCGCCGGGCAGGTTGATCTCGAGTTCGACCTGCCAGGGAGCGGAGCGCAGGAGTTCGGCCCCGGCCTCCTCCTCGCCCTCGGCCACGTCGAACCAGTTGATGTTGACGGGCTCCGAGTCGTCGGGGCCGCCCCACCACGCACCGCGTGCGACGACCTCGCCGTCGCGCAGGGCGACGCGCTTCCAGTCGGGGCGGAACCGGGTACGCCGGTGGCCTTCACCAGCGCCGAGGGGGTCGGGGTGTGCGTCGAAAAGATGTGCGTCGCTCGCGGAGAGCGCGCGGATGACCGTATCGGTCATGGATTCCTCCGGGATACAGGCTGCTAGGAGCGCTCCCGGTCAGAACTGACGAGCTACGCCGGGATAGCGGAAGAGGGAGCGCTGGAAAGGTGTGAACTGCACGGCACTCGCCTCCTTCCATCCATCTCAGGGCGTGAAGCCACACAGTACGTGATCTTCCGCGGGTCCGTCCACGGATTTCCGCGCCCCTTGAAGGAGGGGTTCGCGGGACGATGCAGAGCGCTCTCAAAGGCCCGCGGGGCCGTAAGCGGACTGCAGTGCTCCAGCTGTGTGGATTGTGATCTTGCTGGTGGGGCCGTTACGGGAACAGATGCGGCAGCCGTTGATCATCGTGGGTGTGTGGACCGACGACGAGACGGTGACCACTGGTCACAGCATAAATCCCGCACGTTGGCGGGAGGCGTTTGAGGTGGCCATGGGGCGCATCGCGGGCCGGTTCGCCCGCTATGAACCTCGCCTACGGGCCGGGCGGTTGGTGCTGGGCCTGCTGTCGGCCCTGCCGCGCAAGAACTGCAGGACGATCGCGGAGCGGGCCGGCGAGGCAACCCCGCACGGCATGCAGCACCTGCTGTGCCGGGCGTCCTGGAACGCCGATGCCGTCCGCGACGACGTCCGCGAATACGTCGTCGAGCACCTCCACGCCGATGCCGCGGTGCTGGTCGTCGACGAGACCGGCGACGTGAAGAAGGGCACCCACCCCGTCGGGGTCCAACGCCAGTACACAGGCACCGCGGGACGGATCGAGAACTCCCAGGTCGCCGTCTACCTTATCTACGCCGGCGCCCGGGGACACGCGGCGGTGGACCGGGAGCTGTACGTCCCGCGCTCCTGGACGCGCGACCCGGACCGCTGCCGGGCGGCAGGGCTCGGCGAGGAAACCGTCTTCGCAACCAAGCCGGAGCTGGCCCGCACGATGATCGAACGGTTCATGGACGCCGGACACCGCGTGGACTGGGTGACCGGAGACGAGGTCTACGGAGGCGACCCGAAGCTGCGATCCGCGCTGGAAAAACGCGGCATGGGGTACGTCCCGGCGGTGGCCTGCTCGACCGAAGTGACCACCAGCGCGGGCATCATCCGGGCCGACGCGCTGGTCCAGAAGGTGCCCAGGTGTGCCTGGCAGAAGCTGTCCGCTGGACGCGGCGCGAAGGGACAGCGGTTCTACGACTGGGCTGTCATCGAGCTCGCCAACCCGACACCAGGCCACCGCCAGTTGCTGATCCGCCGCAACCGCACCACCGGCGAACTCCCCTACTACCGTTGTCATTCCACCCGGCCAGCGCCACTGACCACCCTGGTGAAGGTAGCCGGATCAAGGTGGCGGGTGGAAGAGACCTTCCCAAGCGAGAAGGGGCTGGCGGGGCTCGACGAGCATCAGGCTCGCCGCTACCCCTCCTGGGCCCGCTGGGTCACCCTCGCGATGCTTGCCCACGCCTTCCTCGCAGTGGTCCGCGCCAACGAACTCGGCCGCCGCCAAGGACCAGCCGACCTGATCCCGTTGTCTCCGACCTCATAGGCGCGGCGGCCCCACGAGACGACCGTGCACCGCTTGGGCTCGAAGGCCGCGCAGGGGACGGACATTCACCCCGGTCACGCCGGAATTCGCGGAGGACGGCGTGGACGACCTGCTGACCGGCAGGGGTGCGGTGGGGCCGTCCGGGACGGGGCCGGGCGTGCAGAGAGTGAGTCCCTCGACGACTCGACGGGGGTACGCACATGGAGATCACCGTCCAGTGGATACGGACGTCCTGGACGAAGGAGTCCCGGGGAGGAGAGGCCGCCTCGCGCAGGAACGCGGCCCCGGTCGGCTTCGCTCTCTCGCACGATGCGGCCTCCTTCGCCCATGCGATTCGCATGCATGAGCGTGATGGCTTCAAGCCGAATGACAGCCGGGAAGACCTGAGCAAGACGGACCCGTGAACGCCGACGCGTTCCTGTCGAGGCCCACCGTGTTCATCGACGAACAAGGGTCGCTCCGAGAACCCCGTCCTGAACTGAACCTCGACGACGGCCTCGGAGACGATGTGCCACCGAGGCCGAACCCTGCCGATAGCCCTCACGCAATGTCTTCCTGCACCCACGACCCGTGACAAAGCCACCCGTCCGCGCTTCCTCGCTTCCTCACCGGGCCGTCTCCTTGAGCTGCACGGGCGATCATGCCGAGGAAGCAGTCGTGCCCTGTCGGGAGCCGGGCAAGACGCCGACGGCTCCGGGCGTCCCGGCGAGCCGATCAGCTGCGAGGAAGCCCGCCGGGTGCTCACCGAGGGCATCGAGCCGTGCCCGTACTGCAGCCCCGAGATTCCGCTCGGCACGACCGGCTGCCCCGTCGTGTACGTGGACGGGTCAGCTGCGGGTACGTTCGGTTGTACGGGGTGCGGCTCTGGCCATCAGGGCCGCGACGGGGGCCGCACCCCGACACCGCCCGCTCCTGCGACCGAACCATAGGGGTCCGCTCGTACGTCCATATCGCAGACTCGCCCGCCCAACCTCTCAGCCGGCAGCCGCAGCCGCACCCTCCCCGAGCCCGGCGCGTAGGCGGTCACGTCCAGACGCAAGCACCTCCAGCGCAGCGGGTGGCGAATACCGCAGGTATGCGATAGCCGATCTACGACGCCGTGGAGCGGCAGCGGCTCGACCAGGGGCCGTGAAGTACCCCGCCGGGCCAGGCACGTCGTGGCGCCGCCGACGAATATCGGCCACGTGTTCCGCCGCGCCTGAGCTGTGCACCTCACCGCGGCCGATACAGCCGCTCACGCAGATCCAGCAGGAGCAGCGGTGTCCCCGCGACCACGGACAGCTCGGCCGGCAGAGTACGGATGGCCGCATCGTCGCCGTCACGCACCCCTGAACGATGCGCTCGACCGTCTCCAAGGCATCGGGGATCCATGCCCGCCCCGGGCACGGTGCCGTCCGCGCCTGGCCGGGAGTCGGGTGCCATCCATGTCGTCCGGGTGCATCCGCAGTGATCGGGATGGACGCTGGGAGAGGGCTCGGGAGCCGGCGACCGAGCCGACGGTCAGCGAGCACGCAGGGGAAGTGATCGGCATGACTCACCGTTCTCGGACACCGCGCCTTGTGACGCTCTCGGTCTCCGTGGTCCTGATCGCAGGAGGTGTGCCGGGTTCCGCCACCGCGTTCGCCGCCCCCTCCGCCCCAGCGCCGCTGCACGTCACGGCCCTACCCGCTGCGCCCGCCGTGGAATGGGTGGAAACCACCGATCCACCCAGCGGCATCACCGCCGAGCTTCCCGGGAAGGCCACCGTCCGGAAGGCGACCGTTTCCATCGAAGGCAAGGAGGTCGACGCGCGCGTGTACCTCGTGGACACCCCGGACGGGGCGGTCGGCTTCGCCGTCCACGACATGCCGGGCGACCAGTACCCGCTCGAGGACAATCTCCAGCGCGTTCTCGAGTCGTACATGCAGAACACCGCCGAACCTCTGACCAGCAGTAACGTGCACAAAGTGACATTCGACGGCCGTCCTGCCCTCGACGCGCGACTGACCTCCGAGACAGACGGTGAGCCTCTCGCCGGCTTCATTCGCCTCATAGCCGACGACACGCACCTCGTCCAGGCCCTGACCCTCGGCCCCAAAACCCACGAGAAGGCACTGAAGGCCCTGCACGAGCGGCTCCTCAACGACCTCCGCATCCCCTGACCCCAGACCCCGGACCCCGCGGCGCCCGCCGTCGTCAGATGTCGCCGCTCCACACCTCAGGGCCGCCCCCCTCCCACCGGATCGGCCCGTCCTCGGACAGCTCCACATCCTCCAGCCCGGCCCGACGCAAGAACTCCGCCACGTCCCCCAGTGTGAACGCCCGGCCCAGGTCCGCGTCCACGCCGAGCGCGTGCACCGTGACCTTCCGCCCGCCCTGCGCCGACACGGGGTGAATCACGATCTCCGTCTGGTCCGCCATGAACCCAGAGTGCAGCGGACCCGCCAGCACGGCATCCGGGACTCACCCCAGCGCGCCGAGGGCTCCCCCACGACCATGGCGGCGGGTGACGGCGGGCGTCGCCGGTCCGAATACTGCGCCATTCGGCGCCTGGGAGGCGCGCAGGCCGTCGACCACCTTGTGCGGCGTATTCGCCGCTGACGTCTGCCGCTCCAGGGCGCTGTAAGTGATCTGGGATGATCGTTCGGTGAGTGATGCGAGGGGGCAGGCCGCGGAGGCCGTTGAGTCACATGTCCGGGCGTTCTTCGAGGGGCATTCCGTTGAGGTGGTCGAGTACGACCTCGGGCCGGAACGGCGAGAGGTCGTAGCCGACCTGCGCGTTCTCGTCGTAGCGCCCGGCCCCCGCAGCGACAGCTGGGCCTATGTGACCGCCGGGTGCTGGGCCGCGATGGAGGAGGACGGGCACGGGCTCGAGTTCGTCATGACCGCCCACGTCCGTGACCAGCGGTTCATCGAGCTCATGGCGATGATCGCCTACTACCACTGTGGAGGGCATCGGCTCGACCTGGAGCACAGCATGCCGATCGGTGAACCGTGGGTGCCGGGTTCGACCTGCGACCACCTGCTGATCAGCCTTCCTTATCTCCACGGGCCCGATCTCGAACACTGCCCGCTGCCCCAGGGACACGTCCGGATCCTGTGGACCCTGCCCGTGACGGCCGCCGAGATCGAGTTCCGCAGGGGCCAGGGTCACGAGGCGTTGGAGCAGCGCTTCGAAGAGGCAGGGATCATTCCCACCGACCCCTTCAGGGCATCAGTCGTCTGAGGCGCCGGCTTCCGCCTGGCCGCTCTCGCGGCGGTTCAGGTGACCGGCCGCCGCGGGGTGTGTTGGCAAGCTCGGCGAAGGGCTGCTGGTACGGGGCTCCGTATGCGCCTGTGCTGTCGGCCGGCAGCCGGTGAAGGTGCTGCCTGCCGACACTGATCTCACCCATGACCTACTCCCGCGTTCTTCAGGGGCCTGGCGGCTCCTGACCCTCGCCTTCGACGCTATGAGGCCGGTCTGACGGTCTTGGGATCCGGCCATCAGTCCGTCGCAGGTTCCGTCGGCGCGGCGTCCGGGCCGATGAGGTCCTGCGGGAGCGGCGCCCCGGTCGGGCGAACCCCCTGCCCAGGGTCAACCCTCGTAGCGGGTAACCAGGGTCCGTGCGGTCGCGGCGATGCGGTCGCGCAGTTCGGCCGGCGCGATGACCTCGACATCGGTGCCCAGGCGCAGGAACTCTCCGTGGGCATGGTCGATCGACTCGATGGGCACCCGGGCCTCCGTCCATCCGTCACTCGTGGGTGTCACGCCGAGGCGGCGGGCGCCCTCCGGGGTAAGCCGCACCAGGGCCTCCCCCGTGTGCAGCCGTGCCCGGAAGTCGGCCAGATGGCTGTGCCAGTGCCCGGCCAGGTCGAACCCGTCCGGAATGACGAACTGCTCCTCCAGCGGCCGGAGTCCGAGGATCTGGTCGACCCGGTAGGTGCGGATCCCGGACGGCCCGCCCGCGACCAAGTACCAGCGGCCGGCCTTGAGTACGAGCCCGTACGGCTCCACCCGCCGCTCGATCTCCTCCGGCGCCCGCCAGCGCCGGTACCTCAGTACCACCGCCCGCCGCGCCCACACCGCGGCGGCGACCGAGGCGAGGTGAGGCGTACGGTCGGCATCGCCGTACCAGCCGGGGGCGTCGAGCAGGAAGCGTTCCTGGATCCGCCCGGAGTACTCGCGCAGCTCGGTCGGAAGGGCGGCCCGCAGCTTGAGCTGGGGGGTGGCGAGCGCCTCGCCGAGGCCGAGCTCGGCGGCGGCCCCGGGGAGCGCGGCGAGGAACGCGGCCTGCGCCTCGTCCGCGGTCAGTCCGGTGAGCCGGGTCCGGTAGCCGTCGACCAGCCGGTAGCCGCCCTCGTGTCCAGCCGCGCCGTACAGCGGGATGCCGGCGGCGGCGAGCGCCTCGACGTCCCGGTAGACCGTACGGACGGAGACCTCCAGTTCCCCGGCCAGCTCCTGGGCCGTCATCCGGCCCCGGTTCTGGAGCAGTAGGAGCAGGGTGACCAGTCGGCTCGCGCGCATTCCGCACAGTATCCACTGACAGTGGATGTCAGGGGAAGCGCCCTAGCCTGCGACACATGGACGACTTCGACTTCCTGCACGGCTCCTGGGACGTGGCCAACCGCCGTCTCACCGCACCGCTCGGCCCAGGCCCCGCCACCTGGGAAGAGTTCCCCGGTCACGCGGTGGTCCGGCCGCTGTTCGGGGGCGCCGGCAACATCGACGAGATCACCTTCCCCACGCTCGGCCGCCAAGGCGTGACCCTGCGGCTGTTCGACCGCGAGACGGGGCGCTGGTCGATCCACTGGTCCGACAGCCGGATGGGCCGCCTGGATCCGCCGGTGGTCGGCGGCTTCACCGGCGACCGCGGGGACTTCCACGGCGAGGACACCTACGACGGCCGCCCGATCCGGGTGCACTTCACCTGGTACCGCCTCGGCCCGGACACCGCCCGCTGGCAGCAGGAGTTCTCCTCCGACGACGGCCGCACCTGGGAGCTCAACTGGACCATGGACCTCACCCGCACCGGGTGCGCTGGCGCATGAGCATCGTCGAACTCCGGCAGTACACGCTGCACCCCGGAGCCCGGGAGACGCTGATCGACCTGTTCGAGCGCGAGTTCGTGTTCGGCCAGCAGTCGGTCGGCATCACCGTCGGCGGCCGATTCCGCGACCTGGACGACCCGGACCGCTTCGTCTGGCTGCGCGCGTTCCCCGACATGACGCGCCGCCGGCGCTCGCTGGAGGCTTTCTACACCGGCCCGGTCTGGCGGGAGCACCGGGACGCGGCCAACGCCACCATGATCGACAGCGACGACGTCCTGCTGCTGCGCGGCCCGGGCTTCACAACGGAGCCGGGCACCCGTGAGGTGGTCGCGACCGTCTGCCATCCGTCCGACGCGGACGCCTTCGACTCGTACGCCGCCCGGCACCTGGGCCCGGGCCATGCGCTGCACCGCACCGAGCACGCCGAGAACGACTACCCTCTCCTGCCCGTCCGCACCGGGGAGGACGTCCGGGTCTGGTTCGGCCCGCCGGAGTCACCCCCCTGGCCGACCCGGCGGCTGCGGCTCGAACCCGTGACGACATAGCCACGCGCTTTCGCGAACGGGTCCGTCCGAATCAGGTCCTGTGGGGACAAGCCCGGTCAATGCGGGGCGGCCTCAGGCCAGACCTGCAGGTCCTTCCCTCCTCGGACTTCCCCTCTGAGGCGCCCTCGACGTCTGCCGCGTGCGACCCGCCTCCCGCCTGGGTCGGCCGGCCGTGCCCGTCCTGGATCCGCCGGACCCGCGCCCAGGCCGTGTCCGAGCGCTTCTGCAGGAGGATCAAGTCAGCCTGGCCGCGGCGCACAACCTATCGGTCCACCGCGGAAGGCTGCGTCGAGGCCGCGCGGTGCCCAGTGCAACCCCGGGGACGACCGCGACGCCCGCTCGGCTTCATCGGCGGCCGGGTCCCAGCGCAGCTTCGTGCCAATACGCGGGTCGATCGCCTCCCGCCTCAAAGGCCACGGCCTCGTTCGGCCGCCGGCGGTGTCCCAGGGACGCGGCGGGGTGGAACAGAATCGCGGAGGGGTGCGGGCGGCCGGCACCGAGTCGTTGACCGGAATACGGAACGAACGCCAGAACGGGGCACCTTGCTCGCTCGACCTGCTCGTCGCGATCCTGGACGCGTGTGCCGACGGCCTCCGAGACGTCGGCCCGGGCGGTCCGGCCGTTCGGACGGCTCAGCGCGTGAGGATGACGCGCCGACGGACCCATAGGTCGCTGGTCGCGGCGGAGAGCAGGAAGTCCGCGACGTCGGCGCGGCTGATCCTCCCGCCGACGCGTCCGTGGGTTCCGTCCAGCGGGATCGTCTTGTAGCCGGCCGTGGTCCGGCGGTTGCCGAACATCACGGGCAGGGCGATGGTCCATTCACGGTCGCTGCGCGCGACGGTCTCATCGGCGATGCCCTTGTCCGCCATGAGCGTGCCCATCAGCAGCTTCGACGCCGCGGTCTGGAAGAGGGACTGGCGCCGGGCGGTGTCGCCCGAGCCGGGAGCCGAGAGCCAGACGAGACGCTCCACGCCGGCCGCGGCCATGGCCTCCAGGACGGGACGGGCGGTGCGGGTGGCGAGAGTGGACTTGCAGTCCTTGCCCGGTCCCAGGGCACAGATGAGGGCCTGGCTGCCCCGAGCGCCTCTTCGACGTCCGCGGCGGTGGCGGCGTCGCCGATGACGACGCCAACGCGTTCCTCGTCGCGCTGCGGCAGCCGGGCCCCGTCACGGACGAGTGCGGTGACCCGGTGCCCGGCCTCGAGGGCCTGCCGCAGTACCTACTGGCCGATGGCTCCTGCGGCGCCGAGGAGGGTGAGCTGCATGATCAGGCCTCTTTCTGTGTGCGGCTGGCCCTTGGGGCAAGGCGCGGCGCCGCGCCCGGAGGGACGGCGCGGCACAGGGGCGTCCGTACACGACGGACCGCGGAGGGCGGCACACGATGTCGGGCAACCTCGGGAACCCCCGCCGGAAGCGTGACTCGGCAAGACGCACCAGGCCGGACTGGTCACGAGCCTAGCGGCGCAGCACTCCGCGCAGCGGGCTCCGCGAACGCGGCATCCGGAGGACGGGGTGATGGGCGGAGCGGAAACCACCGATCGGAGGTCCCCCGACTGCGCCCGTTCACCCGACGCCCGGGGCGCAGGCCTGGCGCCACTGAACCGTTCGGAGGAATGCAGTCATCAATCCGGCCCAACAGGCGAATGCGTGGACGATCGAGGCATCTCGGCGGTGCTAGCTTCCCATCGGCACGAGACCGTGGAGGTCCGGTATGAGGGAACTGACCATTATTCCGTCGGGTACGGCGTCATCGTGTGGGGCATGCCCCTCACGAAAGCCGGCGAACACCGCTCTGCCTGCTCAGGGGCTTCGACAAGAGCTTCACGACCTCGTCCGACGCGCTGCGGCGGAAGGGGCGGATGAGGTCGAGTGCGGCTCTGACTCCCCTCTCGAGTTGCGCCTTCCTCTCCGGTCCGCCATGCCGTTCGTCAGCGAGTTGCATCATGAGGCAGTCGGGGACCGCCATGCGTGGGTGGGTGTAAAGGAAGCAGCCCTGGCGGTTCTCGACGAGGCCCAGCACGAAATCATGTGCCGGCTGGTGGAGGGCGAGGCGCCGGGTCATGTGGCGGCGTCCGTCGGGTGGGAGGCTGTCTCCGGGACCATCTCCGTCGTTTCCGCGTCCGGCCTCGTCAGCGGCCTCACCGGCTACCGCGATCGCACACGCCTCGGTGTCACCCGATTCGCCCGGCTGCACTTGACCCGCTCCTGCCAGTTGGAGTGCGTCCACTGCTATGCGGATTCCAGCCCGAGGGTCGACCGTAGCAACGAGCTTCCGACGTCCCGGTGGATGCGATTCGTAAGGGATTTCGCCGCACAGGGCGGAGAGCGTGTCCTGTTCACCGGAGGCGAGGCGCTTCTGCACGACGGCTGCCTGGAGCTGATGGGGAACGCACGGGACCTCGGATTGCACGTCACGCTGTTCAGCAACGGTATTCAAGTGCCCCGGCTGGCCGACGAGATCCACGCGAAGGTCGACCAGGTCCAGATCAGCCTCGACGGACCGGACGCGGGATCGAACGACGTGGTCCGCGGCAAGAACACGTTCAATCATGTCATCCGCGCTCTCGACGCCCTCGCTGAGCGCGGGACGGAGACCCGGGTCGGCATGACGATCGTGCCGTCCGCCTGGGCGGAGTGGGTTGAGAAGTTCGACCGGATCCGGGAACGCTACGCCGGCGCCCCGAGCGTGTCGTTCAGGCTCAGTTACGGCGTGATGGCATACGGGCGAGGGGTCGAGGTCGACAACACCGAGATCGCGCCCAAGCATGAGGTGGATGCCTTTCTGAACGCCGTCAACGGGGACAGCCCGCCCCAGATCACCCGGCACACCTCCGGCTGTGGCTACGGCGAGCAGATCGTGGTCGCGCCCGACGGCTCCGTGCATCCCTGTCACCTGCTGGATGGTGCCGTCTGCCATCTCGATGACATGGCGCTCACGGACATCACACGGCTCCTGGCCGGGCTGGCCCGGCAGGTCGACGTCGATCACGTCGAGGGGTGTCGAACGTGTGAGATCCGCTACCTGTGCGGTGGAAGCTGCCGGGTGCTGGCGGGGCGGGCAACGGGGTCCCGGCTGCTCACCACGTGCACGCCGGACAAGAAGCGCGACAAGTACCGAAATCTTGTCGCTTCGTTCGGAACGGCCCACGGGGCCGGTGAAGGAGGACTGACATGAGCGAGTCTCCCGAGAAGAAGTACCGCATCGAAGGCAGCGGCGAAGCCGGTACGGGTTCCGTTCCGGAGAACATCACGGTTTCCGTGCCCACGGCGGAGATCGAAGTCGACGGTGAGTCGATCGCGATGGCCGTCGACCCGGAGTTCGTGATCCGGTTGGAGGGCCTTTGCCTCCCCGAGCTGTTCGACCAGAGCAGGGACATGCTCGAGTCGTGCGGGCAGGGTTGCATCAGCACTCCCGGAGGGCCCAGTTGCTGAGCGGGGAACCGTCCGAAGTGCCCGCCGGTCCGCGGCGTGAGCGGCAATGACCGACACGCTCGGCCTGGCGGACCTCATTGCGCCGATGCCCCTGGACACGTTTTTCGGCCACCACTGGGACCGGGAGGTCCTCCACAGTGGCCCCGTGCCGGGGGTGGGGGAGCTGATCTCCTGCTCGGACATCGAGTTCCTCGTCGCCTCGCTGGGCCACGGCGACCCTGACTGGATCCGGCTGGTCAAGGGCGGCCGCTCGGTCGAACCCGGCGCGTTCACCACCCGTGACGCCTCGCCCTCCCTGCCCGCGGTGCTCGCCGCGGTGCGGGAGGGCTACACCTTGCAGTTGGCGAAGGTCCAGAAGCGGCACCCCGCAGCTGCCCGACTGTGCCGCGCGGTGGAGCACGGTTTCCTGCAGAACCGTGTCCCCTTGTCCCGGCATGCCGGATCGCATCTGTATCTCACTCCCGCGGGTTCGGTGGGACTGCGGCCGCACTACGACGACCACAGCGTCCTGGCCTTGCAGGTGGCGGGAAGCAAATTGTGGCGGATCTGGGCTCCGGAGCTGGAGTTCCCCATCGAGCGCGGTGCGTTGCGGAACGACCGGCTCGGGGAGCCGCACCTCGAGGTGCTGCTCGAACCGGGCCATGTGCTGTACGTTCCGCGTGGCTGGGTGCACGAGGCCGAATGCCAGGAGAGCACCTCGATCCACCTGACGGTCGATCTGTATCCGGTCACCTGGCTCGATCTCGCCACTCGGGTGTTGCGTGACCGTACCGAGCTGCGTGAGGCGCTGCCGGCCGGAGTGTGGTCGCCGGAGAGCCACGGAGCGTTGCGGGAGGGTCTCGCGGACCGGCTCAACCGTGTGCCGAGCGTCGAGAGCCTGGGCGCGACGTGCAACGCGTTCGTCGAGGAGTTCCTGCAGTGGATCACCCCGCTGCCCTCGCAGCGCCCGGGTTCACTGGCGGGACGGCCCGACGTTCGGCGGACGTCGGTGGTCAGGGTCCGCCAGGACGCGCTGCCTGTGTTGCTCCGGTATCCGGGCGGACTGCGGATGTCGTTCGCGGGATCGGGCCTGGAGGGTTCTGGAGTCGCCGAGGAGGTCCTGCGCTACCTGGAGACGTGCGGCAGTTTCACCGTGGCCGAGCTGCCGGGCTGTCCGACGGACGAAACCAGGCTGAAACTCGTGGAAGGGCTGGTCGAGCGGGGACTCCTGGAGCTACTTCCGGAACGCTGACAGCGGGTGAGCGCCCGACGTCGGGAGCAGCGTACCGACCTGCCGGCCCGTTTCGCGGCAGAGCAGGCCGACGAGCCGGGTGTAGTCCTCTGACAGCGCGTGCAGGGTCGTCAGGCTCACCAGTTCCCGGTCGGCGACCAGCTGTGTGCGGACGGTGCCGTTGACCTCACTGGTGAGCATGCTCACCGGTCTGGGCGCGAGACCCGCGTGGAGTCGCATCGGCGTGAGGGTCACCGTGCCTGGCCGGAGCACCGCCGGACCCTGGTGATCGAACGCCACGCTGATCTGTTCGGGCGTCCAGAGGTGTGCGGTCCCCAGGTGGTTGGCCCGTGCGTCCGCGACGCGCGCTCCCACCGCGCGCACCACCTTCTCGAAGGTGTCCTCGCCCGACCACACGCAGCGCAGAGGGAGCATCTGCGCCAGCGGTCCGACGATCGTCTGGAGGCCGGGCATCCCCAGCCTTCCGGTGTCGGGCATCCAGGTCAGGACGTCCTGTGTCTGCGTGTGGACACCCACGGTCAGCTGAAATGCCGCCAGGAGCACGGACTGCGAGGTCACGCCGCACCTCTTGGCGGTGAGTTCCACGGCTTGGGCAGCCTGCCGCCCGATCACGGCGCCGACGGTGGTCGTACGGAAGGACCGGGCGGCAGGCGGCGTGAGATCTGCCAGGTCAGCCGGCGGAGGGCAGGCGCGCAACCGTTCCCGCCACTGGTCGGCCTGCGGCCGGACCGCCTCACGGAAGGCGTTGCTGCGGCGCCATTCCGCGTACTCGGGATAGCCGGCGCGGAGTGGCGCAGGAGGCATGCAGCCCTGCACGCGGTGGAAGTAGTAGCGGCTCAGGTCCCGCAGCAGAAGTTCCAGCGACCACGCGTCGGCGACGGCTCCGTGAGCGACCAGGACGAGGACGTGGTCATGCGGCGCGCGCCGGAAGACGGTCACCCGGGCGAGTGGCGGCCGCCCCAGGTCGAACTCCCGCTCCGTCTCTTCGGCGATTTCCGAGCGGAGCTGTACCTCGGTCGTCACGCTCCTGAGGGAGAAGAGCGATCCGGCGCCTTCGTGGACCCTCTGCAGCCAGCCGTCATCGGTGCGGTGGAAAGCGGTGCGCAGTGCACTGTGCCGTGAGAGCACCTGTTCGGCGGCCCAGGCGAACTGTGCGGGGTCGAAGGGGCCGGTCAGGCGGACGGCCAGACGCACGTGGTGCACCGGATGCGCCGGATGGGCTGCGCGTGATTCCAGGAACCCTCGTTGGGTGGATGACGGGGGCGACTCCGCCGTACCGGGGCTCGGAAGGAGGCCGCCCGGCAGGGGGTCACCGGTTCGGGGGCCGCCGGCCCCGCGGAGCCGGTCGGCGAGCTTCCTGGGCGTCGGCGCCAGAAAGACGTCACGGACTTCAGGTGTCCGTCCCAGCATCCTGCCGAGCCGTGTGACCAGTTCGACGGCGCCTACGGAGTCCCCACCGCGGTGAAAGAAGTCATCGGCGACCGAGACGGTGTCGTCTTCCAGAACGTGCCGGAAACATGCAACGACGACGGCCTCCGTAGGGCTGAGGGGTCCTCGCTCCTCGTCGGCGCCGGGCAGGAGGACGCTCTCCCCGGCTCCGGCGAGTGCCGCGCGGTCCAGCTTTCCCGCCGCGTTCCGCGGGAGTTCGCCCACAACCGTGAAGCGGGCGGGCACCATGGACGCGGGGAGCCGTTCAGCCAGGAAGGAGCGGATCCCGGCGAACGTCGGCCGGCGGCCCGGAACGCACACCACGTGTGCCTGGAGTGCTCGAGGTCTTCCGTCCCGCTCCACGGGCGTCACCGCGCACTCGCGGACGTCCGGGTGCTCCATGAGGGACAGCTCTACTTCTCGTGGCTCGACGCGCTGCCCGCGCAGCTGGACCTGGTCGTCGCTCCTGCCGTGGTACCAGAGCGTTCCGTCCGGGGCGTACCGGCCGAGGTCCCCTGTCCGGAACATCCGGCCGCTGCCCTGGCCACGGAAGGGATCGGGCACGAATCGCGCGCTCTCAGCACCGTCACGATGGCGGCCCAGGTACCCGCGGGCGACCTGTACTCCGCCGATGCAGATCTCCCCCACGCTTCCGGGTGGCAGGGGCTCCAGCTGTGGGCCGAGGACGTACACCTGGGTGTGCGCCGCTGGTCGGCCCAGCGCGACCGCTGTCCCGATGGAGTCTCGTTCGACGCGGTGGGACGTGGCCGTGATCGTCGTCTCGGTGGGGCCGTACATGTTGAACAGCGCGGCCCGCGTCGTCCGCAGGCAACGAAGTGCGGTCGCGGCCGTGAGTTCCTCGCCCCCGCAGTGGATGCGCCGTACGCTGCCCAGTCCGTCGAACCGAGGGTGGGTCAGGAGGGCATGGAGGTGAGTCGGCGTGAGGTTGAGCACGGTCACCGCGTGGCGTCGGCACAGATCGAGCAGGTATCCCGCGTCGCGCTCGGCGCCGGAGTCCGCGACGACGAGTGTGCCCCCGCAGACCAGGGTGCCGAAGGCTTCCCACAGGGCGGCGTCGTAGCCGACGGTGTATTTGAAGGGAACACACTCGTCCGGACCGAGTGGGTGCTCGGCCCGGAGCCAGCCGAGCTGATTGGCGAACGCCTCGTGCTCGACGAGCACTCCCTTGGGCCGGCCCGTGGATCCGGAGGTGTAGATCGCGTATGCGGCCCGGCCGGGTGGCGGGTCCGGAACGGTGGGGGGCGGTGCGGCCGCAGGCACTGCCCTGCGGGGAGAAATGACCACGGCCTGATCCGATAGCTGACCGAGGCGCTCGGCGTCCGGTTCGCCGATCAGTACACGCGCTTGCGCGTCACGGATCGTGAACAGCAGCCGGTCGACGGGATCCTCCGCGTTGAGGGACAGGAAGGCGCCGCCCGCTTTGAGTACGGCGAGGGCGGCGACAACCCAATCGGCCGACCGCGGAAACAGGATGCCGACGATGTCTTCCGGACCGACACCGTGGGCGGTCAGTTCGTGGGCGAGCCCGTTGGCCGCTCGGTCGAGTTCGAGGTAGGTGAGGGTACGCCCGTGGTCCTCCCGCACAGCGGGCTTGTGCGCGTGTGCGAGGGCCGAGCGCGCGAAGAAGGCCAGGACGTGACTCCCGCCGGATTCGGGCGAGAGGGAGCTCGGTACCTGCATGACTCTCTCCGATGGCATGACCAGGGGTCAAGCGGGAACCTGCTGTGACCGTAGAGGGGTCCGTTGGAGGGAAGCGAGGGGGCGCAGGACCGGGTTGTCATAGGGACTTCCGTCCTGGTCAGGAGCACGCAGCACGTCCCGCTCGCCCCAACTGCGCACGCACCGCTGGATGAGCGCGTCGGCGGTGGTGTCCGGGGCGGCGCAGCGCAGGGCCGTGTCGATCCACCTCCGATCGTCCAGCGCGGCGAGGGATGCGAGCAGGAGACGGCATTCCGTGTCCCGTTCCCTGGAGAGGAGTTGCACCGCCCGCTTGCGACGCATGTCGGTGGTCAGCGCGGCCGCGAACGGCTCCCCCGTTCCCGGCCACTGCTTCTCGCAGAGGGCCAGTACCTCGGGCAGACGTGCCGCACCCTCCCTCGAGCGTGCGAATTCCGCCGCCGCGAGGAAGCCGGTGTGGGGGTCGGAGGCGCGCAGCAAGGCCTCGGTCGTGTCCATCAGACCGGCCGCGCCCGACCGGACCAGCATGGCGAGGAGCTGTGTGCGGCGCGTGCGCTGTGGGCTGGTGCGGGCTGGATCCAGCTCCACTGTGGGCGGGAAGTAGGCGAACTCCGTTTCTGCCTGCGCTTTCGCGCAGGTGCGGGCCACGATGGTCACGCTGGGCAGGCCGAGGTGGACGACGGAGTGAATGAGGCTGGAGTCGGGCAGAATCTGCCGTACCTCCCCGGGGACCAGGACCTCCACCTCTGTCGGCTGGAGCTCGCCGAGGGCGAAGTGCGGTGAGAAGCGACGCTGTTGGGTGAACACGTGGCGGGTGTGCAGGCTGCGTCCGGCAAGGACCCCGAAGGCGCCCGAGAAGCTGTGGCTGTGGACGGCGGTGCTGCTGTCGAGCCAGAACAGTGCGTCGATATGGAACTCGCCGTTCCAGAAGAGAGTCAGCGGTGGCTGGCCGAACGTGTGGTCCAACCTGGCCTGGTAGGGCAGGTTGTCCGCGGTGAGGCCCCAGTGCGCCACATCGGCACGGCTGATGGAGTGGCGTCCGAATCCCTCGGCCAAAGCACGGGCGGCGATAGCAGCGAAGGATTCACGGGCTTTGCCGGCCCGGTCCCAGTCACGAGTGATGGCGGCGGACACGTCGGCGGTGAAGGCAGTGACCTCTCGAACGGCGTGACCTGAGACGCTTTCAGCAGTTCTCTGTTGCATGACCACCTTTTCATGACCTTCGCGAAGAATGCCCAGAAGGTAGCATTCGGAGGTCTCCGGTGCGCGGATCTCGTGCTATGTCGCCGCTGTGACGGCTGCGCCACCAAGTGCCGCTGAATCCGCCCGGAACGAACGCAGGAGGGAGAAGACCATCACCGGGAAACCGTGGGTTCTGGGAATCAGCGCCTCGCACAATGGAGGCGCGTGCCTCCTCCACGGCGATGAGATCGTCGTGGCCGTCCAGGAAGAACGTCTGTCCGGCACGAAGAGGGACCGCATCGCGGGTTCCAGGCCGAGTCTCGCCATCGACTACTGCCTCCGGCACGCGGGAATCACGCCGAGGGAACTCGATCTCGTCGTGCTGTGCGCCCAGGGCCCGGCCGACTCAACCGAAAACGACATCACGCTCAACCCACAGCTCCAAGTCGTCGCGAACGGCGTCCGGTGGACCCACATCTCACACCATCTCGGACACGCGCTCAGCGCCTACGCGGTGTCCGGGTTCAACGAGGCCGTGGTACTCGTCGTGGACGGCGTGGGCTCCCCCGCCGAGGACCTCTCCGCCGCGGAGCGCGCGGCCGTAGTCGGCCCGCTCGACGGATGGGAGATCGTCTCCGTCTACGAGATGTCCGGCACCTCCGTGGCCCCGGTGGAGAAACAGCTGGTGCCCGATGGAAGGTGGCTGCTGCGCGACGGCATCGGAATGCTGGACTTCGCCAGCATCGGAGGCATGTACTCGGCAGTCGCCCAGCAAATCTTCGGACACGCGCTGGACGCCGGCAAGGTAATGGGGCTTGCACCCTTTGGCCGGGCCAAGTTCGCTCCCGAGGACTTCCTCTCCGTCGACGGCCCGACGGTGAAGTTCAGCAGGACCGTGCCCCGCGCCTTCCCCCATGACGACCGCTGGCCGCAGCGGCGCGAAGAGTACGCCGACCTGGCCGCATCCGTTCAGGCCGCACTTGAGACCGCAATCTGCGGCATCCTCGGCCGGATCAGGGCCAGCAGCCGGTCACGGAACCTGTGCTACGCCGGCGGAGTGGCCCTCAACTGCGTGGTGAACGAGCAACTCTGGCAGGAGTCGGGCTTCGACGAGGTCTTCGTTCCCCCCTTCGCCGAGGACAGCGGACCGGCGGTCGGCGCCGCCTACCACGGACTGTGGGAGCTCACCCGTACGCACACCGCGGTCAGACTGCGGGCGGACGGTCTGGGCCGGCCCTATTCCGAGGAGGAAACAGACCGCGTCGCACACTCCGTTCCGGGAATCCGGCTCCGGGCCCGCTCGGCCGAGACGACCCTGGACATGGCCGCAAACCGATTGTCGAACGGCGACATCGGAGGATGGTTCCAGGGGCGCAGCGAATTCGGCCCTCGCGCACTCGGCCACCGCAGCATCCTGGCCGATCCCCGCCGCGCCGGAATCAAGGAACGACTCAACGCGGAAATCAAGCGGCGCGAGGAGTTCCGGCCCTTCGCCCCCGCGGTCACCGCCGAGAACGTCAGCGACTGGTTCCACGTGCGCGAACAGCAGACGGACAGCCCGTTCATGCTGCGCACATGGCCGTTCCGCGATGCGGCAGCAGAGCGGGTTCCCGCCGTGTCGCACGTCGACGGCAGCGCCCGCGTCCAGACGGTGCACGCGGCGAGCGAACCGCTCTTCCACGGGCTCATCCGGCGGTTCGAGACGCATACGTCCATCCCCATGCTCCTCAACACGTCTTTCAACGGCCCCGGCCAGCCGATCGTGGAAACCCCAGAGGACGCCGTCTGGACCATGCTCGAGCTGGGTCTCGACTTCCTGGTCCTGGAGGATCTCCTCATCGAGCCCGACCCGGAACTGCTCTGCGGGCCGGCCCCGGCGTTCCGATCCGTGCTGGGTCTTGTGCCCGTCATGGCCGCCACAGGCTACGACCTGGGCGTTCCGCTGCCGGACGGGCGGATGGTCACTGTTCCCGACCAGCGCTCGACGCTCTCCTTCAGCGTGCCCACGCCGTGGGGAATCAGGACGCAGAGCGTGCCGTTGGAGAACATGCAGCTTCTGGCACTCGTCGACGGAGAGTCCACAGGAGGGGACCTCCACCGTCGGCTCAACGAGGCCCGACGAACTCCTGTGGACGTCGACTCCACGGCACGGAGGCTCTGGGGGCTTCGCCGAACGGGAGTGATCCGGTTCCGGGCCAAGGTCTGACCGCACCGGCACCACCCGGCAGCCGTGGATCCGGCATCCCATCTGCGCGCGCCAAGCTGGACCAGCAACCTACGCGGGTCGGCACGGCCGGGCGCCCCGGTTGACCACCGAGGACCTCACCGCGATGCGAGCAGCGCCTCGGTTGCTGGTTCGCCGACTGAACCGCGCAGTCGTGCCAGGCCGGGCGACCTGGGCAGCCGACGGGGCGGCCTTGGGTCAGGCAGTGAGACGGCTGCTTCTTTCGGGTTGGCCCGTCGGCCCACCGTCGCCGACCGCGGGGTAGCCGAAGGAGCGGCTGGCCTCGGCGGCCGGCGCACTACTGGTGGTACGAAGGAACCGGCAGCGACCAGGAAGGCCCCCTCAGCCTGCTCCACGCCTGGACCCCTGCGGGCCGGACGGGCCGGACGGGCCGGACGGGCCGGACGGGTGAAAGTCGCCGCCGTGCCGTGCGGTCAGCGCGGGGTGCCGGCAGGGCCGTCTCGGTTATGCGAAGTTTTGAGATGGCATGTGCGCATTACTCGGCTCATCTCAGGGGAAGGGGATTCGGTGCCCGCATCGGATCGTGTAGCGCGCGGCGAGTTCTCGTACGCCGTCATCGGGCTGGACGGTAGGCCATTGCGCGTGAGTCTCGTGGACCCTCCGCGCGGGGAGTGCATCACACTTCCCGAGGTCGCGGATCCGGGATCCTCCTCGCCAGCGTTCGCGCCGGCCAACAACACGAACGCCGTCGCGACCGCTTGGACGGAGCCCGACTGTGCCGGCGACTATGTCGTTCTCCAGCCACATGGCGAGCCTCAAGCACGAGGGGAACTACGCTCGGTGCGGTTCGCCCCGGCACAAGCGGACGAGTAGCCCCTGCAGCGGGCGATCGCGTCCGCGCTCATACGTCCGTCCACCCGGACGCGGTACGCCTGGGAGCGGACGACTGGTCCGCCCGCCATGTGATCGCTGAGATTCTGGACGAGACTGTCAAGGACCTCCGCAAGGCCGCGATCGGGCTGACGCTTCGTCCCCAACCCCTCTCTTGATCCATCGTCCACGGGGGCGGGCGTATGCGGCGGCGCGCCCTCGGAGGCCGGCCGGTACCTGACCTGACGCAGTGCGACCCCGCACCCTCCCGGGCCCGGTCCACGACGACGGGTTACCGGACCCGCTCTCGCGCCGCAGCCGGCGTCTCGGCCAACGCCCGGGGAGCCGGCATCGCCCGCGCGGGGCTCTGCCCCCACCACGACCTGCTCGGCTGCGTCCACCCTGCCGAACCCAAACCGGCAGTGGTCCGCGGTCCGTCCGCGCGTCGCCGAGCTCCGCGGGGGAAGTCCTCGAACCCGGGTGGCTGCGGGGGCAACTGCGGCCTGGACCTGTTGGAGCAGGCGTTCCCAGGTACTGCTGGCCGACCACAACCGGTGGCGTTCATAGACCGTCTTCCACGGGCCGAACCGTTCGGGTCACACCACTGCACACCGGTCCGCACCCGATGCAGAATCCCGTCGATGCCGTCCACTGCGCCCGAGCCGGCTTCATCCGATCCGGCCGGCCCTTGGGCGGCGGAGGCCCCAGTTCCGGCCGCATGCGCACGGATCGCCGCCTCCACCTCGCCGCCACCTTCATCCGGCCGTCAACGCGATCCGAAGGAAGCGCCCTCAGGGCCGCCTTCCGCGGACTGTCCGGTCACCAGGCTCTGCAAGTACTCCCGGCCCCGCGTGAGCTGTCCGGGCAGGTCTGCGGCCGCCGGGTACCAGCGTTTCTCGTACTCCCAGCAGAGCCAGCCGTCCGTCGGTGCCGCGGCCACTACCTCGGGGAGGGGCAGGACTCCGGCGCCGAGACCGGTCGGGGTCAGGTCCTGCGCCGACCGTACGTCCTTCACCTGTACGTAGCCCAGGTGCGCGGCCAGGGCCCGCCGGGACTCGGCCGGGCGTTCCCCGCCGAGCCAGGTGTGCAGCACGTCCCACAGGGCGCCGACGCCCGAGTGCGCGACGCGGTCGAGCACCCGGGCGGCCGCGGCGGCGGTGCGGTGCGAGTCGTGTGTCTCCAGCAGGAGCCGTACTCCGTGGCGCTCGGCGAACGGCGCCGCTGTCAGCAGGCGGCGCACGGCGTGGGCGTCGGCCGCCGCCTCGGTCAGGCCGGCCCCGCCCGGGAAGACCCGGACGTGGGGGGCCTCCAGATCGGCGGCGAGGCGGACCAGGGCGCGCAGTTCGGCGAGGACCGGCTCGTCCGCGCCGGGGGCGGCCACCCTGGCGTAGCCCGCGACGGCCAGGACGGAGATGCCCGCGGCGTTGAGGGTCCGCAGTCCGGCATCGCGCTCGGCGGCCGGGCTGTCGGGGTGCAGGGGTTCCTCGGGGTGGGCCCGCAGCTCGAGGCCGTCGAACCCATGGGAGGCCGCGAGGGCCGCGCTGCGGTCGAGCGGCGCGCCGGGCAGGCCGAGTGTGGAGAAGGCGTACTTCACGGGCGGCCCGCCACGGTCGGGGGCGGCGCGGTGGAGGCGCGCACCATCAGCTCGGTGGGCAGCGTGGTGATACCGCCCGGCGGCTGCGGCCGGCGGCCGGTGACCAGTTGGGCGGCGAGCGCGCCGGCCTCGCGCAGGGGTACCCGGACGGTGGTGAGCGCGGGGGCGGTGTCCGCGCAGATGGGCAGGTCGTCGAAGCCGGCGACGGACAGCTCGCTGTGCCGCGGCGGGTTCTTCACCGCGGCCGATCCGGCCGGCCGGGCGGCCGCGCTGGCCGACAACCGCCGGGCGGTGGAGGAACCCGCCGAGCTGGACGCCGACACGCTGGTCCTGGTCTCGGGCGGGCTGCCCGCGGGCGACCGGGACCTGGCCGGGGCGCGCGGGCGAATAGCCGAGATCCTGGGCGAGTTGGCGCCGTGGGCCGCCGCGCACCGGGTTCGGCTGGGGATCGAGCCGCTGCATCCGATGTTCGCCTCGGACCGTTGTGTGGTCTCCACCCTCGGCCAGGCCCTGGACATCGCCGAGCAGTTCCCGGCGGAGCAGGTGGGGGTGGTGGCCGACGCGTACCACCTGTGGTGGGACGAGCGGCTGCCCGCCGACCTGCTCCGGGCCGGCGGGGGCGGGCGCATCGTGTCCGTCCAGGTGGCCGACTGGGTGACCCCGCTGCCGGAGGGCGTGCTGCTGGGGCGGGGACAGCTCGGCGACGGATCCATCGACCTGCGGGGCTTCCGGCAGCTGGCCGACGCGGCCGGCTACCGGGGCCCGGTGGAGGTGGAGATCTTCAGCCCGGCTCTGTGGGTCCGGGACGGTACGGAGGTGCTGTGGGAGGTGATCGAGCGCTACCGCAAGCACGTGGACTGAGCGGACGGAGGGAGCGGGTGGTGGATCAGCCCTCGTAGTCGTACTTCATGCCGATGCCCAGGGTGCTCTGGGTCGGGAGGATCCCGGCGCCGACGATGTCGAGGACCGGCGGGAGGAGGAGTTCCGCGAGCCGGGCCACTTCCTGAGGGCTCAGCGCCGACCATGGGGCCGAGGCCAGTTCGTCGGTGAGCTTCTCGACGGCGGTGCGCATCGCGAGTCCGGCTCCGGTGGCCGTGCCGTCCTCGGCCAGCAGGTTCCGGGAGGCGAGCCGGGCTCGGCCGGCGTTCCACTCCTGGGCGGACCACTGACGGCTCTCGAACCACTCGGCCGGGGCGGCTCCGGCGCCGGAGTGCAGGACCAGCGACTCGACCGGGTCGAGGTGGTGGGCCTGGAGGGCCGCGAGGTGGCCGTCTCCGCGGTGCTCGCGCAGGATCGTCGCCGCGTGCCAGAGCACGGCGTGCGGGGCGTCGGGCCAGGGCAGGGCCGCGTTGGCGGCGCCGAGCGGGCGGCCCGCCGTGACGGCGGCCTCGGCGGCGCGCCGGGCGAGCCGGGCCGCCTCGGCCAGCTCCGGGGAGGCGGTCCGCGCGCCGAGGAGGGTCCGCAGGGAGCGGTCCGCGGCGACGGCCCGGGCCGCGAGCACCCGGGCCGGCGGGGCGGTGTGCCAGGTCTGCGCGAGGTACCGCTCCACCATGGTGGGGCTGAACCTGAAGAAGAGGGCGTTCACGAGTTCCGATGCGGCCGGGCCGAGAGGGGCGGCCCGGAAGGCGAAGTACATGGGCCACCGGTCGTCGGTGGCGTAGCCGAGCGCGCCGGCCTCCTCGTAGGCCTCGGGTGCGAAGTAGACGATGGCGTGTACGGGTTCGAGCAGCTGCCACAGCTGCCGGACCGTACCCGGTTCATGTGCGGCGCTGTACGTCATATCGCTTTCCCCCGGGGTCGGTTGGTGCACAAACGACAAGAGGTCAGCGTAGGTCAGGAGGGGCGGGAGGGGGTGGTGAGGGTGGGGACCCAAGGGTGACATAACGTGCCCAGCATGGATCAGGAGCACATAGCCGGGCCGACAGGGGACGGCGAAGGCGCAGGCAGGCGGCGGTTCCTCGCGATCGCGACGGGGGCGGCCACGGCTGCGGGGCTCGGTGCGGTGGCAGGCTGCGCGGGCGGGGACGGCGGTGCCGGTGGGCAGGGCGGAGAGCGGGCCGGCGGCCCCGCGGCGCCGGGCGGCAAGCCGTCGGCGGCGGGTGCGCACGGTTTCGACGTCACGGCCGAGAACGCGAAGCAGGGCCATGCCGACTGGCCGGTGACCAAGGCCGGTCCGGCGCGTGCCATCGAGGGCTTCGCGGACAAGGTAAGCGTCCTGCCCGGCGAGTCCTTCGGTCTGCACGTGTCGACCACCGCGCCCCGGTTCACCGTCTCCGCCTACCGGATGGGCTGGTACGGCGGGGCCCGCGCCCGGCTGGTGTGGCGTTCCGAGGCCCTGCCGGGGGCGCGCCAGCCGGAACACACGGTGGACACGGGCACCCGGATGGTCCGCACGCGGTGGGCCCGTACCGCCACGGTCGAGACCAAGGACTGGCCGGAGGGCTGCTACCTGCTGCGGCTCGACGCACAGGGCGGCGAAGGGCAGCGCTTCGTGCCGGTGACCGTCCGGTCGGCGGCTACGGCCGGGCGTACGGTCGTGGTCAACGCGGTGGCCACCTGGCAGGCGTACAACCGGTGGGGCGGCTACGGCAGCTACGACGGCCCCAGCGGCGGCTACGCCTCGCGTTCGCTGTGCGTGACCTTCGACCGGCCGTACGAGTACGACGACGGCGCGGGCCTGTTCCTGGTGTACGAGGCCCCGCTGATCGCGCTGGCCGAGCGGCTCGGCATACCCCTCGCGTACGCGACCACCACCGACGTGGCGCGGGAGAAGCGGCTGCTGGAGGGTGCGGCGGCGGTGCTCTCGCTCGGGCACGACGAGTACTGGTCCCCGGAGCAGCGGGCCCACTTCACGGCCGCCCGCGACGCCGGCACCAACATCGCGGTCCTGGGCGCGAACTGCTGCTTCCGCCGGATCCGGCTGGAGGCCTCCGACCTGGGACCGGAGCGCACACTGGTCTGCTACAAGTCCTCCTACGACCAGGACCCGGGGTTCAAGCGGGGCCATCCGGCGACGGTGGACTTCCGTTCGGCGCCCGGGGCGGACCCGGAGAGCTCGTTGCTCGGCGTGATCTACGACGGCTATCCGGTGGACGCCCCGTACGTGGTGACCAACCCGGGCCACTGGCTGTTCGAGGGCACCGGCGCGCGGTCCGGCGACCGCTTCGAGCACCTGGTCGGCGTGGAGTACGACAAGGTCAACACCGGTTTCCCGACGCCCCGGCCGATCGAGATACTGGCCCATTCACCCGTGGTGTGCGAGGGCCGCCCCAGCCACCAGGACACGGCGTACTACACGGTGGCGAGCGGGGCGGGGGTGTTCGCGACCGGCACGATGCGGTGGGTGGAGGCCCTGGACGCGACGGGTGACGGCCGCAGCGGCAGCAACCACGGACTGGACGCGCGGTCCGGGGCGCTGACCACCCGGGTGACGGAGAACCTCCTGCGGGTCTTCGCGGCGGGGCCGGCCGGCCGGTCGCACCCGGCGCAGGACAACGTCAAGGCCGTGTACGGGGGTTCCTGAGACCAGTGGATCCGGGGCGGAGGGGCGGAGGGGACGCGGAGGTGAGGGGTGGACTTCGTCCGGACGGGGTGCCTAGGATCGTGATCACGGCATCGCGTGTCGGTCACCGGCTGGGTGAGGCATGGAGGCGCCCGTGATGTGCCTTTCGGAGGCATTCACTCATGTCCGTACAGCTGAACCACACGATCATCCACTCCCGTGACAACCGGGAGTCCGCCGAATTCCTGGCGCACGTCCTCGGCCTCCAGGTCGGGAGCGAGTGGGGACCCTTCATCCCCGTCGAGACCGGCAACGGCGTCACCCTGGACTTCGCGACCATCCCGGCCGGGTCCATCACCCCGCAGCACTACGCGTTCCTCCTCTCCGAGGAGGAGTTCGACGCGGCCTTCGAGAAGATCCGGTCGGCGGGCGTCCCGTACTTCGCGGATCCGCACGGCAAGCACCCCGGCGAGATCAACCACAACGACGGGGGCCGCGGGGTCTACTTCACCGACCCGGCCGGGCACGGGATGGAGATCATCACGCGCCCGTACGGCTACCAGGAACCGGGCACGAACGGCTGATCCGGCCACCACCACACCGGGGGATCACCACACCCGCCTCATGAGCCGGTGGCGGCCATCCGTTCCATGACCGCCACCGGCAGCGCCGGGTTCAGCGCCGCCGCCCCCGCCGTCTCCTCCTCACCGAGCAGCCCGATCAGGACCGGCACGGGCAGCCGCGGATGCCGGGCGGCCGTCGCACGGACGCCGCTGTCCGGGTCGTCGAGCATCCGCACCGCGGAGTCCACCGACAGCCGGGGGTCGGCCGCGGCGCGCTGCCGGACCTCCGGGTCCTCGTCCCGGCTGAACCGTTCCACCAGCCCGGGCGTCGAGTCCGGGTCGTCGAGCGCCAGTTGCCGCAGCCGCGGATGCGGGTCCTCGGCGTAGCGGAGCAGGTCGCGCCGCGGGAAGTTCGGATGTCCGTAGGGCCGGTCGGGGGTGGAGAGGCTGCCGTTCCACCACTGCCACACCTCCAGAAGCATGTCCGCCGGCGCGTCGTCGCACCGCTCGGCGAGGAAGAGCCGTACGACCCGGTCCTCGTCGCGGGCCAGCCGTTCCACCACGTCCGGCGGCAGCCGCCGGGCCGTCGCGACACTGCTGCGCAGCAGCAGGTGACTAGAGGCCGCGAGGCGGCGCATGGCCTCCTCGTCCTCGTGCAGCGCCACCACCCAGGGGATCGGGCGGCGCATCCGCCTCGGGTCGATGTCCGCCTCCACGGCTGCCCGCTGCTCCTCCGTCAGCTCGGGTCGCAGGGACACCGCGAGGCGTACGTCGTCCTGCGGGTCGGCGGCGAGGAGCTCGACCAAGTCGCGGTCCAGGTACGGGTTTTCGGCGAGGCGCCGGCGCACCTCCGGGCCCGCGTCGGCGCAGAGACGTGCGGCGAGGTCCCGGTCCAGCCGGAGGGCGGCGACGTCATGGGCAGCGCTGACCGCCTCGAAGTCCGCCTCCGTGATCGGCTCCTCGTCCTGCCGGGCCACCACGGCCGCCACCCGCACCCGCTCGACCGGATCCGCGGCCAGCCGCGCCCGGACCACGGCATCGAGGTCCGGCCAGGCCGCGTGGCAGGCTGCCGCCCGGACGGCGGGCACCGGGTCGGCGGTCAGGGCCACCGCCGCCGCCGCGGGCACGGCGGGCAGTTCGAGAAGTGCTTCCCGGACCGCACCGGACGGCACTGGCGAGCACCTCGTACGCCTCGTCCGTGAGCCGGGCCCCTGCCGCGGCCGCGACCGTGAGGAGGGCGTACCGCCGCCGCCCGGGCTCTTCGGCCAGCAGCAGCCGGGCCCAGCGTTCCGCCGACATCCCCCGCTGGACCCATGTCTCCGCGAGCCGGGCGCGCACCGACCACTCCGGGTGGTCCACGGCGGCGTCCAGCACCGCTTCGGGCAGGTCACGGCGCCAGAGCAGGTGGCCCGGGGTCGTGTCCAGCAGCCGCACCAGGATCCGCTCGGGTACGGCGCGGTTCCAGGGCAATGCCTCACGGACGCGTTCCGCGACGACCGTCCCGTACTTCAGCCCGGCCCACTCGTCCTCGGTTCCCCGCGTGCTCTCCATCCACGAAAAGGTAGACGTGTTCGGCGACCACGGATCACCCGGGCCCCTGCATGACCTGCACCTGCCCGTCGTGGTCCACGGTGAGCGCCACCCGTTCGACCCGGTTTCCGACGGCCAGCGCGATCCACACGATGCCCCAGAGCAGGCAGGTGAACACGGTCAGGATGGCGTGGAGCACGTGGTTCACGGGCTGTCCGCGCACGAGGACCGCCTGGGTCGGGGAGCGCGACTCCACCCGCCAGCCGGTCACGACGTACTGGCCCACCGTCCAGTCGAGGATCGCCGTGCGCAGAGCGGCGTCCACGGGGTGGCCGTCCCCGGGAGGGAGCAGGCCGTCCGGCGGCTGTGGCGGCACGCCCCAGTGCCGGGATGCGTCACGCTTCGGCATCCGGCTCGCCTCCCGCACCGTCGGCGTCATCGGTCCGGTGACCTTCGTCTGCTCGGCCATGCATCCAGCCTGCCTGGCAGCGGGGAGTCCGGCACGCCGAGGGTGGGGGGCTGCGGGAAAGCAGGGACAGTCGCAGACGCCGTCGAACGGCAACGCCCGGACGAGAGTCGAGCTCTCGTCCGGGCGTTTTCCCGAACCCGCGGTTCGGCGTGGCAGGGGCGGCAGGATTTGAACCTGCGGCCTTCGGTTTTGGAGACCGGCGCTCTGACCAGCTGAGCTACACCCCTTCGGTGGGACCAACCTTGGCACGGTCCGACCCGGAGATCCACTCTATTTCTCGCTCAACCGGGTGCGAGTCGCTCGCCGGTGTGGGCGCCGGAGCTCTTCAGCCAGTCGATCAGTTCGGCGTTCTCACTCGTCAGGGCGATGTCGAGCGGGGTGAGCCGGTCGTAGCCGATCCAGTCGATATCCGCTCCGTGAGACAGCAGACAGCGTGCGGTGGACAGCCACCCTCCGTGGCAGGCCTGCCAGAAGGCGCTGGTGATGTCCTCGGGGGCGGCGCCGACCGCGAGGAATTCCTCGACCCGGTCGAGCAGACCGAGGGCGGCGGCGTCCTGCAGGTCGGGGCGGGCTCCGCGGGCGACCAGCCGGCGCGCGGCCCGCCACTGGCCGAAGCCGCAGGCGTCCGTGAGCGGGGTGCCGCCGCCGAGGACGGCGGCGGGGGCGTTGACGTCGGCCCCGGCGGCGACGAGGGCGTCGACGGCGGCCACGTCGTCGTTGCTCGCCGCCCAGTGCAGCGGGGTCTCGGCGTGCGCCCCCGCGAACCGGGCCGCCGGGTCGGCTCCGGCGGCGACGAGCGTACGGATGACCGCGGCCGTGCCGGGGTAGTGGCCGGGCCAGTCGGTGGCGATGTGCAGCAGGCTGCGCTCGCCGGCCGCCGCACCGCGCTTGACGATCCGGGCGGAGGCGAGTCCCGGGTGCGCGTCGAGGAGGTCCCGCAGACCCGGCAGGTCGCCGCCGCGGATCGCGGCCGTGACGGCGACGGCGAGCGGATCGCCGGATTCGAGGGACCGCACGAGGCGTTCTTCCATGAGCCTTCCCCAGCCCTTCCCCAGCTCTTCCTCAAGCCCTTCCCGCGTCCGGCGCCCACCCTACGGGCCCGGGGCGGCGGGCCGTGGGTGGCGGGAGCCGAGGGCGCGGAGGATCGTGAGCAGGGTGAACCGTGCGACGGGGGGTTCGTCCGCACCCCGAAGCCGGGAGCCGGGCCGCAGTCCGGGCTGTGCGCCGCGGCGTCGCGGCCGCCTCCGCGGCTCCTTGGTGGCGCTCGCCCTCCTCGCCCCCGCCCTGCTGGGCGCGGCCCCCGGCGGCTCCGGCGAGACGATCTCGCTCGCCGGGAACGAGCCCGGCCAGCGGCTCGACGTCACCCTCACGCAGGTGGTCGACCCGGCGAGCCCGGCCGACCCCGAACCGGAGCCGGAGCCTGTGCCCAACCCGGAGCCCGATCCGGAGCTCGCGCCCACACCCCCGCCCGGCGGATCCGACCGGCTCGTCGCCGCCCGGTTCCGGCTGGAGAACACCGGAACCGCCGTCTACCGGGACTCCCCCGCGCCGTCCGCCCACCTCCTCGACAGCAACGGGCAGCGGTTCACCGGGCTCAACGTCCCCACGACGGCAGGCCCGAACTTCCCCGACACCGTCACACTCGACCCCGGCGGCACGACGGAGGGCTTCATCACCTTCCGGCTCCCCGAGGACGCCGGCCTGGCCGCGGTCCAGTTCGCCCTCAACGGCGGCCTCGCCGACGACGTGGGCCAGTGGAGCCTCCCGCAGGACCCGCGCCCGGACTCACGCCCGTAGAGCGTGGTCCGGCGCCCGGACCCGCGCTCGGACTCACGCCCGTAGAGCGTGCCTCCCGGGCCCCGGGGAGCGAGTTTCGGCCACCCCCCTTGACCGCTCTGGTCCAGACCAATAGTTTCCGGCATGCACCGCGCACGCGCTCACGCCCACTCCCCGCCTCCGCAAAGGAAGCCCATGCGCCGCAGCATGCTCGGCAGGCTGGCCGTCGCCGCCTGTTCCCTCTCCCTGCTCACCGCCTTCGCACCCGCCTCCGGTGCGGACGGCGGCGGGGCGGGCGGACCCGGCCGCTCGTACAGGAAGGTCGGCTACTTCACCCAATGGGGCGTCTACGGGCGGGACTTCCAGGTCCAGGACCTCGAGGCGAACGGCTCCGCCGGCAAGCTCACCCACATCAACTACGCGTTCGGCAACGTCAGCCCGCAGGGCACGTGCTTCACCGGGAACGTACCCGGCGAGGCCGACGCCTGGGCCGACTACGTCCGCCCGCTGGACGCCGGGAACTCCGTCGACGGGGTCGCCGACACCCCGGAGCAGCCGCTCGCCGGCAACTTCAACCAGCTGCGCGAGCTCAAGGCCAGGCACCCCGGCCTCAAGGTGCTGATCTCGCTGGGTGGTTGGAGCTGGTCCACCCACTTCTCGGACGCCGCGCTCACCCCGGCCTCCCGCAAGGCCTTCGTCAAGTCCTGCATCGACCTCTACATCAAGGGCAACCTCCCGCAGAACGGCAGCCGCGGCGGCGCGGGAGCGGCCGCCGGCGTGTTCGACGGGATCGACCTCGACTGGGAGTGGCCCGGATCCGCGGGCGACACCGACACGAAGTTCCGGCCGGAGGACAAGCGCAACTTCACCGAGCTCGTCAAGGAGTTCCGCACCCAGCTCGACGCGTACGCGAACAGCCAGCGGAGGAAGACGAAGTACGAGCTGACCGCCTTCGTCCCGACCGCGCCCGCCAAGATCGACGCGGGCTTCGACGTCCGCCGGATCATGCGCGACCTCGACTTCGTGACCCTCCAGGGCTACGACTTCCACGTCTCCGGCGAGTCCAGGACCGCCCAGCAGTCCGCGCTCTACGCCCGGGGCGACTTCAGCGTCGACGGCACGGTGGACGCCTGGCGCCTGCGCGGAGCGCCCGCGCACAAGCTGGTGATGGGCATGCCCTTCTACGGGCAGGGCTGGACCGGCGTCAGCGGCGGCGGGGACGGCATGGGACAGCCCGCCACGGGCCCGGCGCCGGCCACCTGGTCCGCCGGGTACGAGGACTACAAGGCACTGAAGAAGCTGGCCGACTCCGGCACCTACCAGGTCCACCGGGACCGGCGCGGGGGTCATGCCTGGCTGTTCGACGGCACCACCCTGTGGACCTACGACGACCCGCAGGTGCTGCGTACCAAGACCGCCTACGTCCGCGAACACGGCCTGGGCGGCGCGATGTTCTGGTCGCTCGACGCGGACACCTCCGACGGCGAGCTGATGACGGCCGTCGACCGCGGGCTGCGCGGACGCTGACCGGCGCCGCCGGGCCGCGGAAATCCATCCGGCCCGGCGGTGTCCCTCCACGTACGCTCCCCCGCATGCGGAACTCGACGGTACGGGCGGTCAACCACCTGACCACGCGCTGGGCCGCCGCCCAGGCCCCGGCCGGGGACACGGGCACCGTGTTCACCGCGGCCGGGGTCTGGCCGCTGCTCGCCCTGCTCGCGGACGGATCGGGCGGTCCGGCCCGGGCCGAACTGGCGCACGCCGTGGGCATACCCGCCGAAGCCGCGGCCGGGGCCGCCTGGGAGCTGCCGGCCGCGCTGGCCGCGTACGGGGTCTGCGGACGGCGACCGGGCTGTGGGCCAAGGCCGGACTCCCGCTGGCGGAGGACTGGTCGGCGAAGCTCCCGGCCGGCGCCCGTGGCACGCTGACCGGGGACCCGGACGCCGACGCCAAGGCGCTCGACGCGTGGGCGTCGGACCGTACGGGCGGGCTGATCGAGCGCATGCCGGTGCCCCTCGACGAGGACAGCCTGCTGGTCCTCGCCTCCGCGCTCACGCTGCGGCTGAGGTGGATCCAGCCGTTCGACGAGGCGTACGGAGAGCCGTCCGCCGGGCCGTGGGCCGGCCGGCCCGTGCGCACGCTGCTCCGGAGCACCTCCCTGCTCGACCGGGCCCGGGTGGCGCACGGCCCGTCCGGTGCGGTCACCCTCCTGGAGGTCGTCGGAGCGGCGGGAGTCGACGTCCACCTCGTGCTGGGCGAGCCCGGAGCGCCGGTCGGTGACACGCTCACCACCGCGATCGCCGCCGTCACCAGGGCCCTCCCCGCCACGGGTACGAGCCTGCTCCCGGACGGGAGCCCCGGTCCGGGACTGGCCGTCGGCACCGTGGCCGACCACTCTCCCGAACCCCGGCTGGACATCGAGACGGTGACCTTCGAGGTGCGGTCCGAGCACGACCTCCTGGACCACGCCCGGCTGTTCGGGCTGGAAGCCGCCACCGACAGGGACCACGGTCACTTCCCCGGCATCAGCTCCCAAGCGCTGGCCATCGCTTCGGCCCGGCAGTCCGCACTGGCCCGGTTCCACGCCGAGGGCTTCGAGGCCGCGGCCGTCACCGCCTTCGGGGCCGCGGCCGGCTGCGCGGCGACGCGGCCCCGGTACCGGGCGCGCCGGGCCGAGGTCCGCTTCGACCGGCCGTTCGGGTTCCTGACCGTCCACCGGACATCGCGGCTGGTCCTGGCGGCCGGGTGGGTCGCCGAGCCCGACTCCCGCTAGGTCGTCTCTTTTGGATCTTGTCGGTTAAGCCCGCGTCGTCTGGTGCCGTGCATCGCAAGGCGGAGGGGTGCCCGAGTACTGGACGTACTTGGGTGCCCCGACAACGCGGCGAGGTGCGGTGCCTGGGGGTACCTCCCAGTGGTAGCTGGGGGAGCGGCGCGGGTCAGGCAAGATCCAAAAGAGACGGCCTAAGTCCCGGCCCGGTGGGCGGCGGCCAGGGCCGCCGTCTCCTCGAAGGAGGGGACGTGCCCGGTGCCGCCGCGGCCGGAGACCGAGAGGGAGGCCGCGGCCGTGCCGTACGCCACGGCGTCCGCGAGGGTGTCGCCGAGGGCGAGCCGGGCGGTGGTGGTGCCGGTGAAGCAGTCGCCCGCACCGGTCGCGTCGACCGGTGCGGGGTTCACGGGCACGGGGTGGTAGGCCGCCCGCGTGCCGTCGTCCAGCAGCAGCCGGTCCGCGCCGGCGGTGACCGCCACCGTACGGGCGCCGAGCGCGCGGAGGCGGGCCGCGGCGGTGCGCGGATCGGCGGTGTCCACGAGGGCCCGCGCGTCGGCCGGGCAGGAGGCCTTGAGCAGCCCGGTCAGCGGGGCGATCCGGGCGAGCAGCTCCCGGGCCTCGGCCCGACCGGTCAGCCGGGAGCGGAAGTTGGGGTCGTACGAGAGGTGTCCGCCCGCCCCGTGCACGAGGTGCGCGGCGGCCAGTACGGCGCTCCGGCTGCTCGGCGACAGGGCGCCGGTGATGCCGCTGGTGACGAGCGATCCGCAGCGGGTCAGCAGCTCGCGCCAGGAGTCGATGTGCGCGGGCGCGAGAGTGGAACCGGCGCTGCGGGTACGCCAGTAGACGAACTCACGGTCGCCGTCGGTGTCGGCGGAGAGCAGGTAGGCGCCGTTGGGGTGCGGGGCGCGGCGCACGTGGGAGACGTCCACGCCGAGCTCGGCGGCCCGGCGCAGCAGCGGGGTGCTGAGCTCGTCGTCGCCGACCACGGCGAGCAGGGCGGTCCGGGCCCCTGCCGCGGCCGCGGCGGCCGCCGCGTTGAGTACGTCCCCGGAGTAGGAGATGCGGGCCGGGGTGCCGTCGGCGGCCTCGCGCAGGGCGGTGCCCGCGTGGATCTCGACGAGGACCTCGCCGAGTACGAGGACGTCGTAGGCCGGGTCGGATCGCCGGGACACGGTCAACGCTCCCCGACCGCGTCCGAGCCGAAGTCGGCACCCGCACCCGCATCCGCATGCGTGTCGCCGTCGCCGTACGCGGGGCGCGGACAGGCCAGCCCGGCGAATACGGCGGCCAGTTCGACGGGGTCGGCCGGCAGGCCGTTGCCGATGCCGACGGCCGTCGCGCCCGCGGCCAGCCAGTCGGGGACCTCGGCGGGCCGGATGCCGCCGGTCGGGATGATCACCGCTCTGGGCAGGACGGCCCTGAGGGAGCGGACGAATCCGGGGCCGCCCACGTGGGCCGGGAAGACCTTGGCCGCGCCCGCGGCGCGGACGGCGGCGGCGATCTCGCCCGGGGTGAACCCGCCCTCGATGAAGACGGCTCGGCGGCGGCGGGCGACCTCCCGGACCTCGGGGGCCGGGTAGGGGGAGATCAGGAAGGCGGCGCCTGCGTCCAGGGCGGTACCGGCCTGCGCGGCGGTGGTGACAGTGCCGACGCCGATGAGGGCTGGGCGGCCGTGGGCGTCGTCGAGCGAAGCGGTACGGGTGAGGGCCTCGGCCCAGCCGGGGGTGGAGGTGGTCAGTTCGACGGCGCGGCAGCCGGCGGCGAGCAGGGCGGTGGCGCGGCGGACGGCCTGGTCGGCGTCGGCGTCGCGCAGCACCGGCAGCAGCCGCTGGGCCGCTAGCACCTCGTACGGGTGGCTGGACAAGGAAGACCTCCCGCTTGTTCCACGTAGCGGAACGACGTACCGTACAACGGAACTGTTTGGTCTAGACCCTACCCACGTCGGGAGTTCCCGTGTCAACGGATGTGGACGAAGTCCCCGAGGGTGCGCCCGGCGGACGCGGGCGGACCTCCGCGGCCGGTTCCGCGCTGGAGAAGTCCCTGCGCGTCCTGGAGGCGGTCGCGGCGCCCGGCGGCCCGCACCGGCTGACCGATGTGGCGACGGCGGCCGCGGTGCCCAAGTCGAGCACCTTCCGCATCCTGGCCTCGCTGGTCGAGCAGGGCTTCGTACGCCAGGAGGCCGAGAGCCGGTACGGGGTGGGGGCGCGGCTGCGCGGCCTGGCCGCCCTCGTCGGCGGCGGGGAGCCGCCGAGCATCGGACGCATCCTGGGCGAACTCCGGGAGAACACCGGCCAGACGGTCCATCTCGCCCTGCACAGCGGGGAGACGATCACCTACATCCGCAAGCTGGAGAGCGACCAGCCCTTCCGGACGGCCTCGCGCGTCGGCATGCGCATGCCGCTGCACACGACCGCGATCGGCAAGAGCATCCTGGCCCATCTGCCCGCCGATGAGGTGCGGGACCTGATCGCCGCAACCGGCCTGCCGCGCCGCACACCGCGGACGCTCACCAACGCGCGGGCCCTGCACGCGCAGTTGGCGGAGGTCCGCGCCCGGGGCTACGCGCTGGACGACGAGGAGAACGAGCCCACCATCCGCTGCATCGGCGCCGCGATCCTGGGCCCGTCGGGCCGGCCGGTCGGCGGGGTCAGCATCACCACCGTCACGTTCCTGGTCTCACGCGAGGAGATCGAGGCGTACGCACCCGCCCTGCGGGCGGCCACGGAGGCCCTGACTCCGCTGCTGTGACGCCAAGGCGATCGTTCACGGAAGCCGCAGGGAAGCCCCGTTGCGGCCGGTCCGGAAGAGGACGCCAGCGGGTGCGTGCGGCGGGGGGCTGCTCTAGCGTCGAAAGTGGAAGGGGAGGCTTTGCCGAGCCGGTCCGGTGCGGGGGCCCGGGCACAGCGGCCGTACACCGGCCCCGTGCGCTCGGCGCCGCTCCAGCGCGGATCCGGCACACCAGAGTCCTGGGCCGCGCGACGACGACCCCCGGAGAGCAGGTGCATCCCATGCGCACGTCGACCCGTTTCGCAGGTGTCCTCACCGGCCTGACCCTCGCCCTCGGTGGCGCGGCCCTCGTGGCCCCCGCCGCCCACGCGGACGTCTCGGCCTGCATCAACCAGGTCGAACGCGAGTTGCAGGGCGGTGAAGCCTCGGCCGCCATCCGGACGGCGTGCTACGACGCCCAGTCCGGCGACCACGCCAAGTGTGTGACCGGCCTGACCGCGAGCAGTGTGACCAACGGGACCGCGGTGAGCGCCTGCAAGGTGGCCCCCGACTAACTGATCGTTTCAGAATCAGGTCCTTCGGGAGGGCCCCGCACAAGGGGCTGCGGGGTTTTAGGCCCGTCACGTGGTAGGCATGGGCAATGATTGGTCGCCTCCCGCTCGACGAGCAGCTTGCCGCCCTGAAGTCTGCGCTGGCCCGTAACGAGGTACTGATGGAGGTGCTGAACCGCACGGCAGGACTGGGGCTGCCCAACTGGTACGTGACGGCGGGTTGTCTGTTCCAGACCGTCTGGAACGTGGTCACGGACAGGCATCCCACCAGCGGGATCAAGGACTACGACGTTTTCTACTTTGACGACCGCGACTTGTCATGGGAGGCGGAGGACACGGTGATCAAGGCCGCCGGCGAAGCGTTCGCAGGGCTACCGGCGGAGGTCGAGGTCCGCAACGAGGCCCGCGTCCACCTCTGGTACGAGCAGAAGTTCGGCGTCGCGTGCGCTCCTCATGCCTCCACGGAGGCGGCCATCGACAGCTTCGCTGCGACCACCTGCTGCCTGGGCGTGCGCCTGGAGCCGGGCGGCCGATGGCGCGTCTATGCGCCGCACGGGCTCTCCGACGTGTTCAACCTCGTCGTGCGCCCCAACCCAGTGCTTGCCCCGCGCGAGGTGTACGAGGCCAAGGCGGCCCGCTGGCTACAGCAGTGGCCTGAGCTGACCGTTCTCACCTGGCCATCGGACCCTGTCGTCCCAGCCACCTCTTCATCCTGAGGCGCGGAGCCGACGCAGGCAGATGATGCTGCACGCGAGTTGGAGCAGGCCGAGATGGATGTCGGCCCGGCGCTCGTAGCGGATTCGCAGGCGCTTGAAGTGGTGAAGCCAGGCGAAGGTGCGCTCGACGACCCAGCGCACCTTGCCGAGTCCGGAACCGTGGGCGACACCGCGTCGAGCGATCACCGGCTTGATACCGCGCTTCCACAGCAGACGGCGGTACTTGTCGATCGTAGCCACGGTCGGCATACAGACGCCGGGGCTTGCGGCGGGGCCGCCGTCGCCGGCCCCGAATCGGCGGGACCTCGTTCAGCAGCGGGAGGAGCTGGGTGACGTCATGACGGTTTCCGCCGGTGAGCGTGACGGTTCCGTGTCGGTCGACGATCAGATGGTGCTTGGAGCCGGGACGACCACGATCCACGGGCGAAGGACCGACATGATCCCCCCTTGAGGGCCCGCACGTGCGAGCCGTCAACAGCGCAGTCGTCCACATCCAGCAGGCTCGCGCGACGCAACTCGGTCAGTAGTGCGGCATGCAGGCGCGGCCAGGCGTCGGCCTCGGTCCAGTCCCGAAGCCGACGCCATGCAGTCACCCCGGAACAGCCGACAGCCCCGGGAACGTCACGCCATGCGACACCTGTCCGCAGCACATACATGACGCCCGCGAGCGCCACCCGATCCGGAACACGCAGGCGCCCTGGGTAACGATGGCGCCGCTCGGGAGTCGAAGGCAGCAGTGGAGCTATGCGCTCCCACAGGTCATCGGGCACAAGATCAGCACGCACCCGCACACCCTGCCGAGCAAGATCGTCGAGCACAAGAGGCGCAGCTCAACTCATTCTGAAACGATCAGTAAGGCCGCTTGCGGGCGGCGAGGCCTTCCAGAAAGGCCTCCAAGCCCTCCAGCAGTACATCGCGCGGGAAGTCTCGCCGGCGAGGATTCCGCGCTCGCATGTTGAAGTCGTGCGCTACGACGGGAAGGACGTCGAAGTACGGCTGGGGGTGTGGCGCAGCAACATGCGCAGCCGGCAGGGATCACTCCCGGAGGAGCAGCGGAAGCAGCTGGCAGTTCTCGGCCTGTTCGACTGAGAGGGCCGGTGCGGACGGGCTGGCGCTTTCTGCTGACTGGTGTCGATAGGTCCATTACCTGGTGGGCTGGCTCCTGCGCGCCCTCCAGGTTGGCCCCTCAGGCAGCCGCGGCGACGAAAGCAGCGACGTCGCCATGTCGGGCGCGGCTACAGGTGGGACGAGTGCTCCCGCGCAGGGCCGGCCAACTCGGCCGGGCGCAGGGCGCCTGGGTGTCCCGGAAAGACGGGGTGGGCTTCTGTGAGGGGTCAGCCGATGCGGACCGTGATCTCGGGGAGGGGTATGTCGGAAAGGTTCAGTTGGAGCCCGGCCAGGGTCAGGTAGGTCTGCGAGTCGGTCAAGGCGGAGGTGGTGGACGGCGCCTGGGTCTTCCCGCGCGTGCTCACCAGCAGGTGCCAGCCCCCGCGCTTGTAGCTGCGGGAGGCGTCGGGGCGGTCGCCGTTCGGGTTCAGCGTCCAGCCCTGGCGCTCCAGGTCGGCGCAGATCGCGTTCATCTCCGACTGTGCGGCGGTCTTCTCACGGACGGCCGTCCAGCCAGTCCTGTTCGAGTTGGCGCCGGCCGCGCCGAGCGGGCGGCCCTGCGCCGGGTCGAGGCCCGCCGCGCTGACCGCGGTCCGGATCACCTCGTCCACGGCGTCCCGTGTGAGTGGCGGTGACGTGGACTCCGGTGTGGGCGCGGCCGTGGATGGGGACGGCGTGGGCGCGGGCGCGCCCAGGTGGATGCGCCCGTCGTCGTCTATCTGGATGTGGTCCGGCATGACCGCGGCGGCCAGACTCACGATCAAGGTCGCGGCCAGCCCGATCCACACCCTCTTCAACAGCGCGTTCAACGCGAAACTCCCCCCGAGTGATCATTCAGAGGGAGTCTCACACATACTGCTCGGCGCCCGGCAGCCCTGAGAAGCCGTTGTCGTATCGCAAGGTTCGTCCGGCGGTCGAACGCGGGTTCCCAGTTGGGTGATCTTCCTGTGCTCGGGGCATGAAGGCAGGGCCTCCCGAACAGCGGCCCCGTACTGGGAGGTCAACGCCTTCGGTGGAGTGATCAGCGGGCTGTCGTGGATGCCCCAGGTCTTGTGGATCAACGGATTTGGGTAGTGGCTGCGGCGATGAAGGCGTTGAGGGCGTCCTGCAGGTCTTGCTCGCGGGTGGCCAGTTCGGTTCTGGTGGATGCCGTTCGTATTGGAGTGATGGCATCGAAGGCCGAGGCGGCAAGAGCGACGAGCGTGGAGTCTTCGGCGAGGAGACGGACTTGGAACTGGGCGTTCTCTGTGGCGGCGCCAAGTCGGTCGCACTCCGTGAAGGCGTGTCGCGTCTCGGGGCTGTCGGGGGCTTCCTGCAGGCGGAGCCAGAGGGCGATGGTGGCTTGCTTGAGTGCTGTAACAGCTCCTGCGTAGGCACTGTAAGTCGTCAGACGTTCCTGTCGTAGCTGCTGGGAACGGGCGAAGACCTCTGCTTGCGCACTCGTACGACGCTGGATGGCAAAGGTGACGATCGAACCCAACAGGGTTCCCGAGACAGCGATCAAGCTGGCTAGCACAGCCTCCATATCCGCATCTCACCACACAGACCTGCACCCGCACAGCCCCGTTGATGCCCCTATGGAAGTCAAGCGGCCAGGACGTGGGTGGTGGTGCGGGTGATGAGCCGGTGGACCTCGCGTGCGACGTAGCGTTTGAGACAACGGAGTGCTTCGCGGCGGGTCTTGCCTTCGGAGACGCGCCTGTCGATGTAGCCGCGGGTGCGGGTGTCCCAGCGGAGACGGGCCAGCACGATGGTGTCGAGGGCGGAGTTGGCCTGCCGGTTTCCGCCCCGATTGAGGCGCCGACGCTGGGTTTTCCCGGAGGAGGCCTCGACTGGGCTGACGCCGCAGAGGGCTGCGAACGAGGCCTCGCTGCGCAAGCGCTCGGGATTGTCACCCGCTGCAATCAGTAGCGTCGCGGCAGTGTCGGGGCCGACGCCGTAGCACTTGAGGAGCTCCGGGTTGTGCTGAGTGATGACGTCTCTGATCCGCGTGGTGAGGTCTTCTATCTCCTCGGTGAGGTGCTGGATCCGCCGGGCCAGCAGTTTGAGCGTGTGGGCGGCGGCACCGGCTGTTCGGGAGGCCAAGCTGTCGAGCACGGCGCAAGCGCGTATCAGTTTGGGGTTGCTCAGGCCGGCCAGAGACTCGCGGAGCTCGGGGTCGGTGGCAACGAGAACGGACTTGAGCTGGTTGATCGCCTGAGCCCGGGACTTGATCGCGGAAGCCTTGGCCATCTTGAACAGCCTGAGCATCTCCACCGGCCCGTCGCCGGGCCTTCGCGGTCGCGGTCGCCCTGCCGGTGATCACTGCGCGGGCTGCGGCCTCGGCATCGACGATGTCGCTCTTGCCGCGGCGTCGGCGGGTGGCTCTGTCGGGCTGGTTCACCTCGAAGACGGTGATGCCCTGACCCTGCAGATATCGGCTGAGTGCGGCACCGTATGAGCCCGTGCACTTCACGCCGGCTTGGCTGAGGTGGCCCAGTGTCCGGGCCCAGTCCAGTAACTGTTCGTAGCCCTGGGCGGTCGTCGGAAAGCTCCGGCTCTCGACGAAGGCGCCAGCGGCCGTGACCACGGCAGCAACGTGGACGTCCTTGTGCGTGACGACACCCAGCACGATGTCAGGGCTGCCTGGGTCCAGAGGGGTGGGCTGGGTCATCCTGGTCACGGTCACCTGTCTCCTGCAGCCATGGGGAAGCGGGGCGGCCATCGCTGGATCGGGGTCAGGGCGGTCAGGACTGTGACGGTGCCTCTCGCGAAGGCCCCTATCGGGACACGCCCGCCGGTCCAGCGGCAGCGAGTACCGCTCCGGACAGTGGCCGACAGATCAAAACCAAGGCACCAGGGCCAGTCGTATCGCGGGTCAGGCCACCGCCCGAAGCGGCACCCGAACATCCTCACAGTCGTAGCGGGTGGCCAGACCGCGCCACTGCTTGAGCTTGTTGATGCACCGCTCGACGGTGTTGCGCCGCTGGTCTGCCTCGCGGTCGAACGCCGGAGGGCGGCGGCTGGCCAGATCGGCCTCGCTTCTTGCGCTTGGCGACCAGGTCGGAGGGCTGAGGGATCACCGCCCGGGTCCCGCGCCGGCGCAGATGGCTTCGGATCGCGCGGGAGGAGTAGGCCTTGTGGGCCAGGACCACGTCAGGCGTGGTTCTGGGGCGGCCGATTGGCCGCGGCACCAGGACGAACGCGAGCGGCCGCAGCGGCGGTCGGCGGCGAGGTGGATCTTGGTGGTCAGTCCCCGCCGCGGGACCGTCCGGGGGCGTAATCGTCCGGCTCGCCGGCCGGGGCCCGTTTGGGCGGGCCCCGGCGGCGTACTGGTGGGCACGGACGATGGTGGAGTCGACTGCGACGACCCAGTCGAGGTCGCCTTCCGTGTCGGCCTGGGCGAGCAGGGCGGTGACGACCTTCTCCCAGGTGCCGTCGGCGGCCCACTTCCGCAGCCGGTTGTGGGCGCCTTCCCACGACCCGAAGTGCTCGGGCCGGTCCATCCACGGCGTGCCGGTGCGGTACTTGAACGCGATCGCGTCAATCACCTGCCGGTGATCACGCCACCGCCCACCCGCTTGGGAGACCGGCCCGGCAGCAACGGCTCGATCCTCGCCCACTGGGCGTCAGTCAACGACACACATCAACCAACGATCAGATGATCCGAAGGAAACGAACTAGTCGACTTGCTCCCCGTCGTACGTACCGCCCTTGCAGTAGTTGCCCGCCTCATTGATCGCGGGCGTTCCGCCGCCCTGCTTGCACTCAGAAGGGGTGACGACGGATGGGGCACTCTGGGCGGTGGCGGTGGCGGCGCCTGTCAGACCGAGTCCGGCGAGGGCTGCCGTGGCAATGACGGCGGCGAAGATTCGTCGAATGCGCATTTGGTTCCCCTTTCACGGATTGCCTCGATTGGGGCACTAGTCAGCTTCTCACCCATGTGGGTGGCACGTCATGTTGGGCCATTCGGGTGTGACGGCGCTGTCGGGTGCGGGGCCGGTGACGCGACCCGTCGGACAGGCCCTGGACGAAGAGACCACCCCGGCCGGATGGGTGGTCCCTTCGTTGTTCCGGAGGGGGCAGCGTGCGCAACCGGCCCCATGCTAAGAGCCGTGTTGACCTGCGAAAACGCGCCCGTACAAGCTGTCTCAACTAGCTGGGCCAGGAGGAGTCCGACACTATGAGGTCCGTATGCATGGCCATCAGGGTGCAGGTCGGGAGCCCGACCTGCCCTTTTTCGTTGTCACCCAGACCACCTCGCGAGTGGGTCCGTCCGGGCGGCCCCCGAGACGTGCGCCTGTTGCAAGCGCAAAAACGGGCTGGATCCACACGGCCATCTTCTACACCGCCCAGGACGTCAGCTGACGATTCTGTCCTTGGTGCATCGCAGACGGGACGCGCTGCTGAACGCTTCGCGGGTGAATTCACCGACTCCTACGGACTCGACGGTGTCAGCGAGGACGTCTTGCATGAGGTCACCCGCCGCACCCCTGGCTTCCACGCCTGGCAGGATCCGCGCTGGCTCGTCCATTGCCAGGACGCGGGCGGCCTTCGTAGGCGAAGTCGGGTACACCGAGCTGGCGGCGCATCCCGAAGCCCTCGACCAGCTAACAGATGAGGGTGCAGGCGATGCCGGTGAAGGCCAGGAAGTGGCTCGCCTTGCGTTCGTAGCGGCGGTGGAGACGTCGGTATCCGGCGAGCCAGGCCATGGTGCGTTCAACGGTCCAGCGGTGCTCGCCCAGCCGTTCGCTGGAGATTGCCCTTGCGGGCGATCCGAGCGTGATTTAGCGGCTGCGTAACCGTCGTCGCACGTGGTTGCAGTCGTTGCAGCCAGCACCTCCCGGTCACCCCACTGCACATCCGGCACCAGCCGCTCAACGATCACCGCAGCAACTTGGCGAACATGCCCAACGAGATGGCCTGTTAGGTGAACGAGGTCGAGGTGCGCCCATGCCGGCTCACGTTTGGCGACAACGGGCAATGAGCCGCCAGCCCTCGGCACCGAGCAACTGCGGCATGAGCCGACGCAGTGCAGTCGCACGCTGATGGACCCGCTTGAGCATGGCTTGCCGGGTCAGTGTCGAGCCGGGAATTTCTCTGCGGGTCCGGAAAGCCGGTGTCGTCAACCCAGAACGCGACACCGGCCTCGGACACACCCGTCCGTAGTCGTTTCGCAAGGACGTCGCTTGGTCCGCGGCGCACCTCGCGGGGAAGCGAAGGCCGGCCGCCTCCCCGGCCGAGCCGCGCCCGGCGGTGTGCAGGGGGCAGGCCGGGCGGGACCCTGGGCCGTCCGATCCCCCTGGTCGGCCGGACGGGCCGGCTACCGCGCTTCGCACAATCGCAGTTACTCAGCGCGGCCGCCCCCGGGTGCCCAGGACGGGCGCGGGAGAAGATGCGACGCTGGAGTGAGGGGCCCGCGAGTGGAGGTCCGATTGCGTCCCATCCGGTCCGCGGCCCTCTCCTTCGGCCTGGCGACCACGTCCCGGTGCGGCTCAATGGAAGCGACGCAGAATCGTCGGTCAGTGTGTGAGCCCGCCGGCCGGGGGCACCACTCACCGAGCGTCGCCAGGCGGCCTTACCGCGTGTATGCGGCCCGCCCGGATCAGGACCGCGCGACCAACCCGGAAGGCAGGTGCGTCCCATGCGCACGTCGACCCGTATCGCCGGTGCCCTCACCGGCCTGACCCTCACCCTCGGCGGTGCGGTCCTCGCCGCTCCCGCGGTCCGGGCGGACATCCCCGCCTGCACACAGATGGCCGAACTGGCCGGTGCCACCGCTTCCGACTCCGTCACAGCGGCCTGCAGCCGTGGCGTGGTCGGAGACCTGCAGAGTTGTGTGACCGGGCTGACCGGCGCCGGAGTGGCGGGCGGCGCCGCGACCGGTGCCTGCCGGGCGGCGGCCCACGAACCGCGTTAGAGGACCACGCGCGGCAGCCGCCCGCCGGCACCGGTCGGAGGCAGGTACGGCCCGTCTCCTCCCCAACCCCCGGCCTGCCCGGACACAACGCGGCGCCGGTGGGCAGTCTCGACGCCAAGGACATCGACGTCGCCCCGCTTCTACCGACGCGCACGCGGCGTAACGATGCGGCCGGTCGAGGCCGGTGACGTCATGCCTCTCCGGGGCCGGGCAGTCACCGCCCGGACGCGGCGCCCAGCCTCGCCTCGCGGGCCTCATGCGGAGCGCCCATGTTGAGTAGGAGGGCGCCGTCGTCTTGAGACTTGTCCTTCCCGAGGGCCGAACGAAGGCGCCTGAGAGGAGGAGGAAGTCATGCGCATGCGAAGAATCCTGGGCCTCGCCCTGGCCGCGGCAACCCTTGCCGGCGTGAGCGCCGTCGGCGCTGTCAGCGCCGGGGCCGCCTCGTCTCCGAACATCTCCAGAGACGAGTGCACGGCCGCTGGCGGACAGATCGTTTCACGCCCCTACGCCGGCGACGCCTGCGCGCTGCCTGACGGGACCAAGCCGGCGATCACTTGACCGGTCGGCGCACGGCTGGGCAACCAGTCCGGCCGGTGCACCCGGCGCGGTGCGTATGGGGTGACGGCCCCCGGTCCACCGTTGGGTGGATCGCCCGCGCCCGTCTCGACACCGCGGCACTCGCGATGGTGGACGCCGACCGTCTCGAAGCCAAGGACGTCACCGCTTCGAGACGGTCCGCGCCGTCCTGAACACCGCGCTCGCCGCCGTCCTGAACGGCCTCGGCCGGCCATGTCGTCATACAGTGACCGACGAGGTCGTTCGCATTTTTTGGCTGTATTGATCACGAGTGTTGTTGACACTCGGCAGGTCTCGCACAGGCGCAGAAGAACGAGCAGTCCCGCCGGCCTCGAGCCTGGATGTGCCGACGGTGACGGAGTCTTCCTTCTGGCGCGGGCGGTGATCGCGCCGCTCCGTCTGAGCCAAGGCCGACCACGCCGGCATCGCCAACCGGCTCGCGGCCCACGGCCCTCTCCGGGGACCTACGAGACGGCGCCGTAACAGCACGACCAAGGAGCCGACCGGCACGGTGCACCCGCCGGTCGGCTCCGCCGTGCTCCTCGACGACCTCGGGGATGACTCCGTCGTTCGGCCCATCAAGGGCACCGGCTGCAACGCCGAAAAGGACAAAGCGGAGTCGCCCCACCCTCGCGTTCCGGTACACCTCCGCGCCCCAGGCCGCCCCGATGACGGCGGTCCCGTGCCCCGGCCGACAGGCCCGGAGGAGATCCCGCATGCGCGTTTTCCTGCCCTTGACGGCCGTCACCACCGCCGCGCTCCTGCTCGTCACGGTCACCGGTGCAACTCCCGCCGCAGCAGACCGCAACCCCGAGGGCACACCACTGCTCAAGGTGTCCCACGGCGACCCGTACGCGGACTGCACCATCGGAGCGAGGTCCCCCGACAGCATCGTCTACCCGGCCACCGAGGTCGAGCCGTACCTGTCCGTCGATCCGCGCGACCCCAAGCGCGTGGTCACCGTGTTCCAGCAGGACCGCTGGAACGACGGCGGCGCCCGGGGCCTGGCGGCCTCCTGGACCACGGACGGCCAGGCCTTCCACCGGAGCACGCTGCCGTTCAGCCTGTGCGCCCCCGGCGGCGCGGACTACGAACGGGCATCCGACCCCTGGGTGAGCACCGGCCCGGACGGCACCGTCTACGCGAGCGGGGAAGGCGTCGACTTCACGAAGAGCACGCGCAGCGCCCTCCTGGCAGTCACGTCCCGCGACGGCGGCCGCACTTGGCAGAACCTCACCACCACGCACGTCGACGAGCAGCCGTTCTTCAACGACAAGCCCTCACTCACCGCCGACCCGACCCGCAAGGGCACCGCCTACCAGGTCTGGAACCGCCTCGACAACGACCCGCCCGGCCCCAGCTCCCTCGACGGTCCCGGCTACATCTCCCTCACCCGCGACGGCGGCCGCACCTGGAGCAAGGCCCGGCCGTTCGTCGACACCAGCGCCGTGCCCAACACCCAGACCATCGGCCATCTGATCGTCGCCGACCGGCGCACCGGCACCCTGTACGACTTCTTCGACCGGATCACCTACTCCGACGACCTGAGCACCGTCACCGAAGCCCGCTACGAGGTGGTCACCTCCACCGACGCCGGAGAAACCTGGAGCGCCCCGGCCACCGTGGCCCGGGACACCTCCGTACCGGAGGTCGACCCGAACGACCCCACCAAGCTGCTGCGCGCCGCGGCCACCCTGCCCAGCCCGGCCGTCGACCCCAAGACAGGCACGCTGTACATGGCCTACGAGGGCTCGGACTTCTCCGGCGGCAGCTTCGACTCCGTCCAGCTCGTGCGCTCCACCGACGGCGGACGTACCTGGGGAACCCCCGAGCTGATCAGCCCGCAGGGCGTGCCGGCCTTCTCCCCGTCGATCGCGGTCGACGAGCGGGGCACGGTCGCGCTCACCTACTACGACCTGCGCTTCCTCGAGCCCGGCGACACCACCACCCTGCCCACCGCCTATCAGCTGGCCACACTGCCGCACGGAAACCCGGAGCTCCGGACCGAACGACGGATCTCACGGGTCTTCGACTGGCTGCAGGCGCCGTTCGCCGGGGGCTACTTCCTCGGCGACTACCAAGGCCTGGTCGCAGACGGCAAGGGAGTGCGGGCGGTGCTCACCGAAACCAACTCCGACGCACCACAGAACCGTACGGACGTATATACCGGCAGCTTCCGCACCCGCTGACCGACGCGGACGCCGTCGGCCGGCCCGACCGCCGACGGCTGCAGACAGGCCTCGGCCCCACTCCGTGAGCACGTTGGGCGGGGAGGTCTGGCCGCGTCCCGCCCGGCGGGGCGGTCCTGCAGGGGTCCCCGGGAAGGCGCTGTGCTGGAGGCACCGGCCCCCTGTCGTGCCCACTCTGCCGACAGCCACACGTGAGTGGTGCAGGTCCGTGCCTGAGCCCTCGCCACGCGCTCCTTCCGCGGAGGCGGAGGCGGCAGGTAGACATATCCGGGCGGCGGCCGCGGGCCGGGCGGTGGGACCTCGATGGACATGAAACCCCCGTAAGCACAGGTAAGGATCCGGCAGCAGCAGGCGTACGGGCGGGCATCGGACACGCGCGTGCCCGCGTGCCCCCGCCGAGCGCTGCTATCACCTCGGGCGGAACTTTCAGGCCCCGCATGGGCTCGGGTGGCTCGACGTGGGCCCAAAACGTCCTGGACGGCTGTGAGGCAAGAGATGGCGGCTACTCGGCGTAGGGCTGGTCGGCTCCCGAGGCGCTGTAGCCGAGACTCCAGACATGGCCATCCGGGTCGGCGAAGGTGCCGCCGTACCCGCCCCACGGCAGAGCACCGGCGGGCTTGAGGACCGTGGCACCGGCCTTCTGGGCCTCCGCCATGATCTCCGCGACCCGTGCCTCACTGCGGACGACGTAGGTCAGAACCAGCCCGCTGAAACCGCTGCCTTCCGGGTCCGTGCCCACCTGGTCGGCCAGACCCTCGCGACCGTAGAAGCCGACCGGCGAGGCGCCGTCCGACTCGAAGAACACCGAGATGCCGTAGTCGTTCTTGATCTTCCAGCCGAGCCCCTCGGTGTAGAACTGCTTGGCCCGGTCCATGTCCCGGACGCCGAGGAGGATCGAGCTGACGTGCGCTTTCATGTCGTACTCCTTGCGCTGTAGAGGTACGCGTGCCGGACGTCCGGGCCAGGGCCCGGACGTCACATCGGCGCGTGTTCGCCGGTCAATCGGTATGACAGGGCCGGGAGTCAGGACGGCGTGGGGGCCAGCGACGCGGCAGCCTCCCAGGCGAACCCGTCCGGGTCGGTGAAGGTGTCGGCGGTGCTGCCGAGGACGATGCGGTGCGAGCCGGTGCCGTCGGCGGGGACGCCGAGGTCCTTGGCCAGGGCGCGGCGCTTGTACAGCGCCAGCTTGACGGGGCTGGACTGACCGGGGGCGAACTCGGCGTACTTGCCGCCGAAGCTCTTGGCCACGGTCAGGCCCCGGCCGGCATAGAACTGCTTGGTGGCCTTCACGTCCTCGACGCCGATCAGCAGGACGACCTCGTCGATCTCGCGGGTGGCGGGGCCGGTGTCCTTCTTCGCCGAGGTCGCGATCTTCCAGATCGTCCCGTCCGGGGCCTGGACCACGCCGCCGTAGCCCCACAGCGACTTCGCGGCGGGCTTGAGGACCGTGGCGCCGGCGTCCACGGCGGCGCCGACGAAGCCGTCGACGGTGGCCGGCCCGGACACCGTGAGCGCCAGGGTGAAGCCGCGGAATCCGGTGGAGTGCGCCTCGGACGCCCGCAGGCGTATGTACGTGTCCACGCCGAAGTCGCTGTAGAAGCGGCGGGCGGCCTCGGGGTCGGCCACCTCAAGGGTGACGGACGCGAGGGACGTGTTGGCTGCGGTGGAAGTGGTGGTTGCCATGACCATCACGCTAGGGGCTGTGTGGCGGCCGGGGCTTCTCGATTCCTGACCGGTCTTGAGACTTGCTTCGCCACGCACGCCGGCATCCCCTCCACTTTGATCGCCGACCCCGCATCGCGGGCCGTACCCGCAGCATCGGCACGGCCGGCCGCCGCATCCGCCGCCTGGCGCCGGAAGGCTCCGGGCGGCATGCCGACCAGCTCGGTGAACCGGGTGGTGAACGTTCCCAGCGACGCGCAGCCGACCGCGAAGCAGACCTCGGTGACGCTGAGGTCGCCCCGCCGCAGAAGCGCTGCCGCCCGCTCGATGCGACGCGTCATCAGGTACGCGTACGGCGACTCATCGTAGGCGGCCCGGAACTGCCGACTCAGGTGCCCGGCGGACATGTTCACATCGCGGGCGAGCGCCTCCACGTTCAGCGGCTGCGCGTATTCCCTGTCGATCCGGTCGCGGACGCGGCGCAGCCGCGCGAGATCAGCCAGACGCTGCGCCTGGACGCGGGCACGCCGCCATTCAGGCTTGCACATGAGAACCCTCCCCTTCGTCTTCCATTTCCATCGACGTCTTCGAGCGTCGGGGCAGGCGCTTCCGCTCTGGTGCGCCGCCGCGTTCCTTACGCCTCGTCGCGATTCCGACCCGCACAGCTCAGCGCAGCTCCTGAACGCGGACCAGGTTGCCCGCGGGGTCGCGGAACGCGCAGTCGCGGACGCCGTACGGCTGCTCTGTCGGCTCCTGGACGACCTCCGTATCACCGGCCTGCACCTTCTCGAACGTGGCGTTGAGGTCCGGGGTGGCCAGCAGGATCCAGCCGTAGGTGCCCTTGGCCATCATCTCGGTGATCGTGCGGCGCTCGTCCTCGGTGATGCCGGGATCGGCGGCAGGCGGCGCCAGAAGGATCGACGTGCCCGGCTGACCGGCCGGGCCGACCGTGATCCAGCGCATCCTGCCCTGCCCGACATCGCTGCGGACTTCGAAGCCGAGGACGTCGCGGTAGAAGGCGAGCGACGCGTCCGGGTCGTCGTGCGGAAGAGAAGTCGTGTGAATGGTGATGTCCATGGTGAGCAGGCTAGAGGCGGCTCCGTGAACCGCGCTTCTCGATTCCTGATCGATCCGGACACGCCCGGACGTTCACGGGCGAGGAGGCTGAGAGCGCCCACGCGCTCCAGGGCGTGCGGGGGTCACGGGCAGGGTAACCGTGACCGGCGGAGGATGGGGCCAGTGGCCGCCACAAACGCTCGCGGACCCTCGGTAGGGTTCTTGGCGGGCGCCTTCTCTCCAACTGGCAGCCGGCCCGCCGCCGTTGTGAAAGCCGGTGGTAGATGCAGCCTGCCGGAAGCGGGCGAAACGCCCCCCGTCTATAACTTTCGTGCACTTCATCCACTTCGTGACGTGCATCACCTTGCCATCTTCTGTTGCGATGTTGATTCTAGAGGCGCTCTATGAGCCTGGAGCCCAGCGGGCCGACCACCGCATTTCGCAAATTTTGGGGGACATGGGTGAATAGTATTCTTGTGCACACTTCGGGCGAAAATTATGCTCCCGTCACCCTAGAGCTGGGACCGGGAGCAGTCGCACGTTTTGGTCGCGGTGCGGTGGATCAGCCGGTTGAGATCATGCTGGCGGATTCCGCTGTTCCGCGATTGGCCGGAGAGATACTGGCATGCGACGATCACTGGCAGATCAGCAATTTCAGCAGTTCAGCGAGTTACATCGTCGAGAATCCCGAAGGCGCCGGCGAATATTTTCGTGTCGCTCCCCGGCGTCTCGGTGCGCCCGTCCCCTTCGAGTTCGCGCGAGTGGTGTTGCCGACCCAAGGGAGTGCTCAGAGCTTTCAGGTATTCGCCCCTGCCCACATGTATTGCGATGCGGCTCCGACCTCGCCTGCCGGGGCCGCGACGCTCACGGCATTTCCGCTCGACACGAGCGCCACGTATTTCCTGGTTCTGATAGCACTGTGCGAACCGAGGCTGCGCGACGTGTCGGTTTCCGCGATCCCCACGACACGGCAGTTGATCGAACGCCTACGTGGCCATCCCATGTGCCAGGACATCACCGAGGCCGGGATCGCCTTTCACATCGACTATCTGGCCCGGAAGAAGCTTCGTGTCCGTGAGCCTGCTTCGGATGGTCTTCGGATGGACGGGAAGCGGGATGCTCTCGTGTCCCTCGCCCTCAGGTTCGGACTCGTGCGTGAGGAACACCTGAACCTGCTGTCCTCCCGTGCCACTCATAGCGCAGGTGAGCTGTGACCGGCGTCGGGCCTCACCAGCCCGGGGGCAGTCCCCTCCCGCTGGGTGACGTACCCGTTCCTGCGGGGTACCGGGTGGGGGAGTGGGAGATCGGGGGATTTCTCGCCGCCGGCAGCTGGGGAAGTGTGTACCTGGCCCGGTTCGCGGGCCCGGAGCACGGCGGTGAGCCGGTCGAGGCCGCAGTGAAGTTCATGTCCACGGCTGGTCTCGCCCCGCGCCAGGCCAGGGAACTCGCGGAGACCGCCCGTCGGGAAGTCGAGTTCAGCCACGCGACCGACCACCCGTACCTCATTCGTCTGCTGGATACGGCAGTCGTCTCCGATCCGGGCTCGCCCGCACTCGACGGCGCCGTCGCCCTCGTGATGGAGCGGGCGTCCCGCAGCCTGCTGGACGTCTTGTCGGGGAGTTCCGGTGCGGACGCGAACGCGGCCGGACAGGCCGTGCTCGGCGTCCTGTTGCTCCAGGTCGCGGAGGCGCTCGCCTACCTCCATGAAGCCGGCTGGGTGCACGGCGACCTCAAGCCCGGCAACATCCTCCTGATGGCGGACGGAACCGCACGCCTGGCGGATTTCGGGCTCGTCTCGCAGATGGAGGGCACCCACGGCTACGCGCCCCCGCTCGGCTCCCCGGACTATCTGCCGCCGGAACGCCGGACCGAACAGCTGGGTGAACGGGGTGTCATCACCCGGCCTGCGACCGACATCTGGGCCTTCGGCGTCACCGCGCACCAGATGCTCACCGGCGGCGCCTTCCCCTTCCCGGGCTCCACACCAGCCGCCCGCGCAGCGGCAGTCCACGAGTACGCTGCCGGTCGCAGCCGGCTGCGCCTCGCTTCGGACCTGTCACCGGCCTGGCAGGAGATCGTCACAGCGTGTCTGGCGGCCGATCCCGAGACTCGTGCGGCCACAACGATGCGGGCGCTGCTTCCAGGTATCCGCGCGGCCGGCGAGGCGACGGCGCCCGTACGCCTCCGTCCCCGGCGGAGGGTGGCGGTGGCGGCGGCGGCCGCTGCGACGGTCTCCGCCGCAGTTCTGGGCCTCGCGGTTTTCGGCTGGCCTTGGCACGGTGATCCGGGCCGGCCCGCCGGCGTCGAGATCCACGTGTTCAACATCGACGGCAAGTGCAAAGAGCAGACGGAGCGGCTGCGTGCGTGCAGTCTCGGGCTCGCACGCGACCCCCACCGCAAGTACGACGCCGGCAACGTGGTCTCTCAAAGGGTTTGGCACGGTGACGTGCTGAGGACCGACTGCGTCGTCAATGACGGCGACCGGGTGGAGGACGAGCTGGGCATCGGCACGCCTCGCTGGTACCGCGTCCGCTTCGATTCGACCCCGGATGGGCGCGCCTGGCTGCCGGCTGTCCGGACACGGGACGATCCGAAGGTGCCTGTCTGCACGGACACTTCTCCCTAGTCCAGGCTGGTGGGACGAGCAGGACGGGGAGGCGCCCGAGCCGAGAGACCACGGCTCGGGCGCCTGCGTTCGACTCAGCAGTAGGGAAGCCCGTAGTTTCCGGGGTTCGCGTCGAACTGGGAGCTGGTGTTGAGTGCCACGGCGGGGACGTAGCCGAACATGCCGACGCCGTCGCCCTGGGTCCCGTACCAGGTGTTGTTCCCACCCTCGTGGTTCCCTCCGTACGTCCAGCAGCTGAACCAGCTGTAGGTGGACGTCAGCCAGTCGCCGACCTCACTGCTGTAGCCCGGGCCGAAGTGCATGGCGACCGGACGGTTGCCGCACCAGAGCGTTCCGCCGCTCACTCCGCAGCCTGCCGCCTGCGCGGGCGTCGCCGGCGCCACCATGGTCAGCGCCGAGGCGAGGCCCAGCAGGGCTAGGGCCAGTGCAGCCTTGCTGCGGGGGCTTCTGCGGACGGTGCTCTGTCGGTCCATCGGTTCCTCCATGGGGTTTGTGTGAGAGGTCGGTCGAGAAGGGGTCTCAAGGGCGGGGTTCCAGCTTGTTGACCGCGAGGGTGTCGCAGTCCGGGACCCCGGGGATCCAGGCAGGACCCTCGATGTAGATGTTGGTGATCCAGCCGCCGTGTTCCGCCAGGTAGGACCAGGCGTCGTTGGTCGTCCCTTCCGAGGTCACCGACTGGCCGTGGACCTGGCAGGCGACGAACAGGGTCGTACCGCCCGGGACGCTCTTCACGAGGCCGCCAGCCGAGGAAGGCTGCGTACGGACGTTGGCGCCGTCGCCCCATGTGCGGTAGCTGCCGCCGCTGGGTCCGCCGATTGCTCCGGCGCACTCGGGGATGCCGGGGATCCAGGCCGGACCTTCGATGTAGATGTTGCTGATCCAGCCGCTCTGCTCCGGCAGGTAGGACCAGGCGTCGTTGACCGTTCCCTCGGCGGAGACCGACTGCCCGTGCTTCTGGCACTGGACGTTCAGCCTGACCCCGCCGGACAGGGTGCGCAGCACATTGCTCGCGGTGCTCGGCTGCGAGCGGACGTTGGTGCCCGAGCCCCATGTGCGTACGGTGCCGCCGGCTCCGCCGCCCACGTCCGCGCCGCATTCGGCCACGCCTGGCAGCCAGGCGGGGCCTTGGACGTAGATGTTGGTGATCCAGCCGCCGTGGTCGGGGAGGTAGGACCAGGCGTCATTGCCAATTCCCTCCGCGGACACCAGCTGAGCGTGCTTCTGACACTGGATCTTCAACGTCGTCCCGCCGGGTAGGGTCTTCACGACGGAGGCCGACGAGCCGGGAGCAGTGCGGACATTGACCGTGTCCCACGTCCGGTAGGTACTGCCCCCGCCGCCGCCCATGGACGGCGGGCATTCGGACACGCCTGGAAGCCACGCCGGACCGTAGAGGTAGATGTTCGTGATCCAGCCCTGGTACTCCGGGAGGTAGGACCAGGCATCGTTGCTGGTGCCCTCTGCGGACACCAACTGGGCGTGCCGCTGGCACTGGACCCGCACGATGGTGTCGCGCCGCAACGTGGTCACGACGGCCCCGCCGGTCCCGGGGTCCTTGCGGACATTGGCGCTGTCGCCCCACATCACGTAGCTGCCGGCGGAAGGCAGCACGGGCCCCGTCTCCGGACCACGGCCCGCAGCCGAGCCGGGAGCCGGGTGCGCGGCGTAGCCCTTGCCCTGCATCCAGCGCGCGACGTCATCGGTGGGAGCGGTCCACTCCTTGTCCACCTGAGCCCAATCGCTGCTCAGCCCACCCCCGCCCCCCGCGGCGCTGTCGACTACGCGGAGCTGGCGTCCGTTGTCGAGGTAGCCGACCACGGTCACGTAGTGGTAGACGAGGCGGTCCGGCCACTTCGGCGGGTGCGCGCCGCTGCGCCCGATGAGGTTCACGACCACCGGATAGCCGTGGTCGATGTTGTAGACCACGTCGTTGCGCCAGGACTCCCGCTCGTACGGCGTGATCTGCTCGCTGATGGACATGGCGTGGTACCAGTCGGTGTTGCCGAAGCTGTTGAGACCCCACATGATCTGGCGGGACGAGTCCGTTCCACCGGTGTTCGTGGTCAGTACGGAAGCGATCTGGTTCTGGCTGGGGGGAACGGTCTTCAGGCGGCGCTGTAGCGCGGTCTGAACTGCTGCCGGCCCGCAGTAATAGGGCCTCTCCTCACCGAACCAATCGCCGTCGATGTATGCAGAGACCTTGGTGCTGCTTCCTCCGCTGCCGCCGCCCTCGTCCTCGGCATGCGCGTTCAAGGTTGCTGCAGAGGTGAGGGCAGCGGTCAGAAAGAACATCACCGCCAGGCGGAAGAGCCTGACGACGGAGGTACGACGCATGGGCTGTCTCCCTTGTCTGTGGGGACAGGTCTACCGAGCCCAAGTTGTGTGGGGAACCTACGACCTCATAGGGGCGGCTGCGAGAGTGCTCCTTGCGACCGTGCCATGGCCAAGGAGACAGGACCTGGCAGATCCGTACGCGACCCGAGCGCCGCCCTTGCCCGAACGGGCCGAGGGCGGCGCTCAGACGCCCGGCTCCGGCCCGGACCCCGGCTGCGGCCTCCGCCCCCGGCCGTGCTTCCATGTGGTTCCGCGTCCCGTCCCTTCGCCCGCACGGCCCGCTCCGGAGGCCGGGGAGACGACTTCCCGAAAAACTTTCGGGAGAAGTGTTATCGAGGCCCCCTTCGACGGTCTCCCAGGTATCGGGCATCATCGACCGCCGGTACGGACAGGGAACATCACATGAGTACTCAGCACACGGCAGCGCTGGTGGCAGCGGCTCGCGCGGGCGACCCCCGCGCGCAGGACGAGCTCGTCAGCACCCATCTCCCGCTCGTCTACAACATCGTCGGTCGGGCCCTGGGCGGCTCCTGCGACGTGGACGACGTGGTGCAGGACACGATGCTGCGGGCGCTCGACGGGCTGGGCGGCCTGCGCGCGGACGAGAGCTTCCGGTCCTGGCTGGTGGCGATCGCGATGAACCGGGTGCGGGCGCACTGGCAGGCTCGGCAGAGCGGCTTCGGCGAGAGCACGCTGGAGGCGGCCTACGACGTCGCCGACCCGGGCGCCGACTTCGTCGACCTGACCGTCGTACGCCTCAACCTGGCGGGCCAGCGGCGCGAGACGGCCCGGGCCACGCGCTGGCTGGAGCCCGAGGACCGGGCGCTGCTGTCGCTGTGGTGGCTGGAGTGCGCCGGGGAACTGACGCGGGCGGAGGTGGCCTCCGCGCTGGAGCTGTCCCCGCAGCACACGGCGGTCCGGGTCCAGCGGATGAAGGCGCAGCTGGAGTCGGCCCGGGTGGTGGAGCGCGCGCTGGAGGCCAATCCGCCGTGCGAGGAGCTGCGGGCCGTGATGGCGGGCTGGGACGGCCGGCCCTCTGCTCTGTGGCGCAAGCGAATAGCCCGGCACGCGCGTGAATGCGTACGGTGCTCCGGCCTGTGGAGCGGACTGGTTCCGGCGGAGGGACTGCTGGCCGGCCTGGCCCTCGTACCGGTCTCGGCGGCCCTGCTGGCGGGGGTGCGGACGGCCGGGGCGGCAGGCTTCGCCCCCGTCGCCGCGGCCTTCGCCGACGGAGCCGAGGGGGACTTCGCCGACACGGCGACCCAGCTCACTCCGGTCGACAGTGCGGGCGGTGGCCGGGGCGAGCTGCGCAAGCGGCGGCGCAGCAGCCGCCGCCGGGTGGTGGGCGGCGCGGTGCTGGCCGCCTGTGTCGCGGGCGGCGGCCTGGTGTACCTCGGCGGACTCCCCGGTTCCGGTGAGCCGACGGACGGTGGGGCCACGCCCGCCGCCCCGCTGGCCGCGCTGTCGGCGACCGAGTCCGCGCTCCCCTCGGAGTCGGCCTCCCCGTCCCCCTCGGCGTCCCCCTCGCCCTCCGCGTCGGCCTCCGCCTCGCCGAGCCCGTCCGCGAGCCCCAGTCCGGCGCAGAGCCGCAGCACCTCGCCCAGCCCGCGCCCCTCGGCGCCCAAGCCGGCGCCCGCCCCGCCGGGGATCGCCGGCCAGGTCCTGGCCCTGGTCAACACCGAGCGGGCCGCCGCCGGCTGCGGCCCCCTCAAGGAGGACCCGCAGCTGCGTGCGGCCGCTCAGGGGCACTCCGACGACATGGCGGCACGGGACTTCTTCTCGCACACCAACCCCGACGGCGCGGACCCGGGGCAGCGGACCACCTCGGCCGGCTACCGCTGGTCGACCTACGGCGAGAACATCGCCAAGGGCCAGCAGACCGCGCAATCGGTCATGGACTCCTGGATGAAGAGCCCGGGCCACCGCGCGAACATCCTCAACTGCTCCTTCAAGGACCTCGGCGTGGGCATCCACCAGGGCGCCGGCGGCCCTTGGTGGACGCAGAACTTCGGCGCCCGGTAACCCCGGGGGGCCGCCGGGCGCGACGGCAACCGGGCGCGGCGCCCCGCGGGGCGCCGCCTCCGTTCAGGGGCGGCCCTGGATGCCGCGCAGCTTCTCCGGGTTGACGATGATGCGCAACGCGGTGATCCGGCCGTCGACGGCCTCGAAGGTCATCGCGCCGACGTTCACGCCGTCGAGCACGAGCAGGAGGCCGGGCTCGCCGTTGATCTCGGCGACGCGCATCTCCCCCTCGCCGGCCTGCGGTTTGGCCAGGACGCCGAGCCACCAGCGGGCGACGTGGTCGGCGCCGTACAGCGGACGGCGGGCGGCGGTGACGACCCCGCCTCCGTCCGACCAGGTGACGACGTCGGGGGCGAGGAGTTCGAGCACCTCGCCCAGGTTTCCGCCCGAGCAGGCCGCGCGGAACTTCTCGGCGATCTCCCGCTGTTCGGCCGGGCCGGCGGTGAAGCGGGGGCGCCGGGCCTGGACGTGTTCGCGGGCCCGGTGCGCGCACTGGCGGACGTTCGCCTCGGACTTCCCGACGACCTCCGCGATCTCCGCGTAGGGGTACCCGAACACCTCGCGGAGCATGAACACCGCGCGCTCGGTCGGGGTCAGGGTCTCCAGTACGACCAGGACCGCCATGGAGACGGTGTCGGTCAGTTCGGCCTCCTCGGCGATGTCGGGCGAGGTGAGGAGGGGTTCGGGGAGCCAGGGCCCGACGTACGCCTCCCGGACGGCCTGGGCCGACCTCAGCCGGTTCAGGCTCAGGTTGGTGACGGTGCGCACCAGGTAGGCCCTGGGGTGCTCGACGGCCGTCCGGTCGGTGCGGTTCCAGGCGAGCCAGGCGTCCTGCACGATGTCCTCGGCGTCGGCGACGCTGCCCAGCATGCGGTACGCGGCGGCGAACAGCACGCGCCGGTGCTCCTCGAAATGATCGGTCATGATCGCCACCGTGACATCGGCGTGCCGATCGATCAAGAGCGGTCACCTCGCGGCGAGCACGCGCAGTCCTTCGGCGCAGCCCGGACGGCTCGGGGTCCACCCCAGCTCGGCCTTCGCCCTGGCGTTGGACACCCGCATGTTCGTCCTGACCATCCTGTACGCGTACGAGGCGGGCCGCATCAGCCAGGCGGGGACGCTCATCGGCGTCGGGGTTCCGAAGGCCTCGGCGGTCGTCCGGACGTGGGCGCCGAAACCCATCGGGGTGTCGTCGACGATGTTGTACGCCTGCCCCGGGCGGCCGCCCTCGACGGCGAGCGCCACGGCTCGCCCGGCGTCCGCGAGGTCGACCCACGGCAGGACCCGTCCGTGGTCGGCGACCGCCGGGAGCCTGCGCCCCCGCAGCATCTCGACGAGGCTCTCGGTGGCCCCTGCCCCGTAGAAGAGCCCGAACCGCAGCGCGATCCCCTCGATCCCCTCGGCGCCGAGCATCAGCGCCTCCTTCACCCGCATGCCTTCGAGGTGGCGCTCCACGGCGGGGTCGCCGGTCGGGCCGAACACGTCGGCGTCCTCGGTGATCACGTGGTCGCCGAAGTCGCGGTAGCCGTAGCCGAAGACCATCGACTCGGCGATGACGCGGCGGGCGCCGACCGCGCGGGCGGCCTCCATCAGGTGCCCGGTCCCGGTGACCCGGAGGTCGTCGGTGGCGAACATGTCCCGGTGGCGCGCGGGTGCCTTGCGCAGGGCGGTCGCGGCGTGCACCACCGTGTCGACCGCCAGCCCGTCGACCGCGCGCAGCAGGCGGTCGCGGTCCATCAGGTCGGCCCGCACATCGGCGTCGGCGCCGCGGCCGAGGCCGATCACGGTGTGGCCGGCGCGGGTGAGCGCCTCGGTGATGTGGCGTCCCAGGACCCCGCTCGCGCCGGCCAGCAGTACGTTCTTCTTCTCGTTCATGTCCATGGGACAAGCTGCCGCCGCCGTACGTGACACCCCTGCGATGTGACCCGGGTCACTCTTCTGCGGCGACCGGGACGTGCGCGCCTCACGGTCGTCGGCCCCGGACCGCCCAGGCGCGGGCGACGAGGGAGACCGAGCCGTCCGGGCCGGTGGGGAGGGTCGCGGCGAGCCGGGTGCGCAGCCGGTCCCGGGCGGCGGGGGTGAGGGTCGCGACGTAGCCGGGAGCCGGTCCCTGGCCGGACAGGAAGGGCTCCCACAGGTCCGCGAAACCGCTGAAGACGGTGGGTACCTCGATCGGGGCGACCGTCACGTCGACCAGCCCCGCCCCGGTCCAGAGCGCGCGCAGCGGACCGGGGCGGCACAGCGCGAACCGCCGGCCCTCGTCCCGCGTGGAGGCCGCCGGATCGGCCGAGGCCGCGGCGTCCCAGAAGCGGCGCAGGAGGGCCATGCCCTCGGCGTAGTCCCACACGTACGCCGCGACCAGCCCGCCCGGCCTGACCACCCGGGCGGCTTCGGCGGCCGCCGCCCCGGGCGGTTGAAGGAAGTTGAGGGCCAGTCCGCTGACGACCGCGTCGAACACCGCGTCGCGGAACGGCAGCGCCGACGCGTCGGCCACCGCGAAGGAGGCCGGCGCGGGCGCGGTGGCCCGGGCCGCGCGCAGGAATCCGGGGGACCGGTCCAGTCCCACCACGGTGCGTGGCCGGCACCGAGCCGTCACCACCGTGGTCAGCGCTCCGGTGCCGCAGCCGACGTCCAGCCACCGCAATCCGCCCGGGCCGCCGAGCCGTGCCACGAACACCTCGGCTACCTGACGGCTCCACCGGCCCATGTAGCGCTCGTAGGCGTCCCCCTCCGCCCACACGTCGGACGGCCGTTCCTCCATGCGGCGGCTAGTGGTGGAAGCCGGAGCGGGGCGCCGCCGTCGGTACGGGCGGGGGTGAGGCCTTCAGGTGCTCCACGGCCCGGCGCAGGTCGTCGACGAGCAGGGCGATCTGGTCACGCGTGACGCCGTGCCGGACGAGGACCCGCTGGATGACCGTGTCCTCGCGGTCGGCGGGCAGCGGGTACGAGGGCACTTGCCAGCCCCTCATCCGCAGCCGGTCGGAGAGGTCGTAGAGGGTGAAGCCGGCCGCTTCCGGATCGGCGAGCCTGTAGGAGACCGCCGGGAGGCCGCCCTCGCCGTCGTAGAGGAGGGTGAAGGGGCCCATCTGCGCGATCTCCCGGGCCAGGTACTGGGCGGTCTCGGCGCAGGCCAGCTGGACGCGCCGGTAGCCGCCTCGGCCCAGGCGCAGGAAGAGGTAGTACTGGGCGATGATCTCGCCGCCGGGACGGGAGAAGTTGAGGGCGAAGGTCGGCATGTCGCCGCCCAGGTAGTCGACGTCGAAGACGAGGTCCGCGGGCAGCAGGTCGGCGGTGCGCCAGACGATCCAGCCGACTCCGAGGGGCGTGAGCCCGTACTTGTGGCCGGAGGTGTTCACGGAGGCGACGCGCGGCAGCCGGAAGTCCCACACCACGTCGGGGTGGAGGAAGGGCGCGACGAAGCCTCCGCTGGCGCCGTCCACGTGGATGGGGACGTCCCAGCCGTGCTCGGCCTGGATCCGGTCGAGTTCGGCGGCGATCTCTGCGACGGGCTCGTAGACGCAGGTGTAGGTGACGCCGAGGATGGCGACGACGCCGATGGTGTTCTCGTCGACGTAGGCGGCGAGCTGATGGGGCAGCAGGCCGTTGGCGCCGGACTCCAGCGGGACCTGGCGCAGCTCGACGTCGAAGTAGCGGGCGAACTTCTCCCAGCAGACCTGAACGGGACCGCACACCAGGTTGGGGCGGTCCGTGGGGAGGCCGGCGGCGCGGCGGCGCTCGCGCCAGCGCCATTTGAGGGCGAGGCCGCCGAGCATGGCGGCCTCGCTGGAACCGGTGGTGGAGCAGCCGGTCGCGGTGGCGCCGGCGGGGGCGTTCCACAGGTCGGCCAGGATGTTGACGCAGCGGGACTCGATCTCGGCGGTCTGCGGGTACTCGTCCTTGTCGATCATGTTCTTGTCGAGGCAGTCGTTCATCAGCCGGTGGACGCCCTCGTCCGACCATGTGGTGCAGAAGGTGGCCAGGTTCTGGGCGGCGTTGCCGTCCAGGAGGAGTTCGTTGCGGAGCAGTTCGTAGACGACCTCGGTGGGCGAGTGGTCCTCGGGCATCCGGTACTTGGGGAGGACCTCGCCGCTCAGCGCGGACGCGAACACGTCCGTATCGGCGTCACGGGAGCGCGTGTCCTTCGTCTCATGAAGAGCCATATCGGGACTATAGGTGACAAACCCCATCGATCCGGGATGAGAGCGAAGCGACGCGAACGGCAGATGACGCTCCGCTTCCAGCCGACTCTGCGGTGTGACCTTCCGCATACAGGCCCTGGACACACGAAGAAATTACTGTCCAGTAGACTCGATCCCGCAGATCTTCCCGTTCGAACCTCAGGAGCCGATTCATACGGGAAGATCATCCAACTTGTTCTACGGGCAACTTATCCGCGGATGTCCTGATACCGGCCCACCGTTTCCTTTGCCCTGATACCTCTCAGGCCATGAACAAGATCACCCGCCGTCAGGCCTTGGGTACAACTGCCGGTGCACTCACCGTCCTAGGCCTCACCGCTACCGCCGCGAGCGTCGCCACAAGCGCCGCCGCGACCCCCACCGCGTCCACACCCCCGGGCACGGTCGACGAGGTCTACAAGGGCCGCCGCATTCAGATCACCCCGGGCGAGGGCGGCCACCACGGCGGCCACCACTCCCCCGGCCAGCCGACCGTACGAATAGACGGCCGCGAACTGCACGTGATGCGCAACGCCGACGGAACCTGGATCAGCGTGATCAACCACTACGAGACGTTCTCGGACCCCACCCTGCTCGCCCGCGCCGCGGTGCGCGATCTCCAGGGCGCCGCCCTCGCCCCCTTCGGTGGTGCGGCATGACCGTCCGCAAGAACCAGGCCACGCTGACCGCCGACGAGAAGCGCGCCTTCACCTCGGCCCTGCTGGAGCTCAAGCGCACCGGCAGCTACGACCGTTTCGTCACCACCCACAACGGCTTCATCATGAGCGACACCGACTCGGGCGACCGGGTCGGCCACCGCTCCCCGTCCTTCCTTCCCTGGCACCGCCGCTTCCTGCTGGAATTCGAGGCGGCGCTGCAGAAAGTGGACGCGAACGTCTCGCTCCCCTACTGGGACTGGACCGTGGACCGCACCTCCCGCTCCTCGCTCTGGGCCCCCGACTTCCTCGGCGGCACCGGACGGGCCCGCGACGGACAGGTCCTCGACGGTCCCTTCGCCTACGCGACGGGCAAGTGGAACATAGACGTACGGGTGGACGGGCGCGCGTACCTGCGGCGCGCCCTCGGCACAGGCGTCGCCCAGCTGCCGACCAAGGCCGAGGTGGACTCCGTGCTCGCCATGCCGGTCTACGACATGGCTCCCTGGAACAGCTCCTCCAACGGGTTCCGCAACCACCTGGAGGGCTGGCGCGGCGCCAACCTGCACAACCGGGTGCACGTGTGGGTCGGCGGGCAGATGTCCACCGGGGTCTCCCCGAACGACCCGGTCTTCTGGATGCACCACGCCTTCATCGACAAGCTGTGGGCCGACTGGCAGGCGCGCCATCCGCAGTCCACCTACCTGCCGGCCGCCGGCACGGCGAACGTCGTGGACCTGAACGACACGATGCGGCCGTGGAACGACGTGACCCCGGCCGACATGCTGGACCACCGGAAGTTCTACACGTTCGACACCGAACCGGCCGCCGCCAGCCAGCGGTAGTGCAGTTCGGGGCGGCCGACCTGGCCGTACCGGGGAGTGCGGTCCGCGCGGCCGGTGTCCACGAGGTGCTCCAGGTAGCGGCGTGCGGTGATCCGCGAGATCCCGGCCGCCTCGGCCGCCCCTGCCGCGGTCAGCCCCTCGGGCGCCGCCCGCAGCAGGGCGGCGACCCGGTCCAGGGTCGGCGCGCTCAGCCCCTTGGGCAGCTCGGCCGGGCGGGGCGCGCGCAGGGCCGCCATCGCCCGGTCCACGTCGTCCTGGCCGGCCGCCTCGCCCGCGGTCGCGCGGAACTCGGCGTAGCGCAGGAGCCGTTCGCGCAGCGTCGGGAAGGCGAAGGGCTTCAGTACGTACTGGACCACGCCGAGTGAGACGCTCTCGCGCACCACGGCCAGGTCCCGCGCCGAGGTCACCACGATCACGTCGACGGGATGCCCGGCGGCGCGCAGCCCGCGTGCGTAGCGCAGGCCGTGTCCGTCGGGCAGCCCGAGGTCGAGCAGCAGCAGGTCGACGCGGGTCCGTTCCAGGACCCGGGTGGCCTCGGCGAGGGAGTGGACGGCGCCGACGGCGCTGAAGCCGGGCACCCGGCCCACGTAGAGCGCGTGCGCGTCGGCGGCGACCGGATCGTCCTCGACCACCAGGACGCGTACGTCGCCCCCGCTCACCGCGGACCCCCGGCGGCCGCATCCGTGGCCGCCCCGCCCCGCGGGAAGGCGGCCGGATCCGCAGCCGCCGCGCCCTGCGGGGACGCGACCGGCAGGCGGACCGTGAACTCCGCTCCGCCGCCCGGACCCTGCGCTGCGGTCACCGTGCCGCCGTAGCGCTGGGCCACCTGCTGGACCAGGGCGAGACCGAGGCCGCGCCCCTCCCCCTTGCCGGACCAGCCCCGGCGGAACACGTCCACCCCCTCGGGCAGCCCGGGTCCGTTGTCGGCGACCCGCAGCAGCAGCTCGTCCCGTTCCGGCCGCAGCGTCACCGCGATCCGGGCGCCCGGCACGGCGGTCACGGCGTCGACCGCGTTGTCGATGAGGTTGCCCAGCACCGTGACCAGGTCACGGGCCGGCGGCAGCCCGCCCCCGTCGGCGAGGCTGCGGCTGTCCGCGGTGACGACCAGCTCCACTCCCCGCTCGTGCGCCTGGGCGGCCTTGCCCAGCAGCAGCGCGACCAGCACCGGCTCCCCGACCGCGGTGACCACCTCGTCGGTGAGGGCCTGGGCCAGTTGCAGCTCGGCGGTGGCGAAGTCCACCGCCTCGTCCGCACGGCCCAGTTCGATGAGCGAGACCACGGTGTGCAGCCGGTTGGCCGCCTCGTGGGCCTGGGAGCGCAGGGCCTGCGTGAAACCCCGCTCGTGATCCAGCTCGCCCGTCAGCGCCTGCAGCTCCGTGTGGTCGCGCAAGGTGACCACGGTGCCCCGGCGGCCGCCGCCCGCGACCGGCGAACTGTTCACGACCAGCACCCGGTCGGCGGTCAGGTGCACCTCGTCCACCCGGGGCCGGTCGGCGAGCAGGGCTCCGGTGAGGGGGGCCGGCAGACCGAGGTCGGCGACGCCGGTGCCGGTGATCTCCCCGCCCGGCAGGCCCAGCAGTTCCCGTCCGGCGTCGTTGATCAGGGTGATCCTGCGCTGCCCGTCGAGCATGAGCAGCCCCTCGCGGACCCCGTGCAGGGCCGCCTGGTGGTAGTCGTACATCCGGCTGAGCTCGGCCGCGTTCATGCCATGAGTGTGGCGGCGCAGCCGGGCGTTGACGACGTACGTGCCGACCCCGCCGAGGGCGAGGGCGGCGGCCGCGACCCAGGCGAGGGCGGAGAGCTGCGCACCGAGCCGGTCGCTGATCGCGCGGACGGTGATCCCGGCGCTGACGAGGCCGACGATCCGGCCGTCGTCCTCGAGCGGGGTGACCACGCGGATGGAGGGGCCGAGGGTGCCGGTGTAGGTCTCGCTGAAGGTCTCGCCGCGCAGCGCGGGGGCGGTGTTGCCCATGAAGGGCTCGCCGATCCGGCGCGGGTCGGGGTGGGTCCACCGCCGCCCGTCGAGGTCCATGATCGTCACGAAGTCCACCCCGGAGTCCGCGCGGACCTTCTGCGCGTAGGGCTGGAGCTCGACGGACGGGTCGCTGCCGCGGGCCGCTCCCCGAACGGCATCCCGTACGGAGGGTGAGTCGGCAACCGCGTGGGCCACGGCGCCGGCCTGCCGCCGGGCGGCGTCCTCGGCCTGGCCCCGGGCGGTGACGTACGCGTAGACGGCGCAGCCCGCGACGACCAGCGCGACCAGCAGCACCTGCATGGCGAAGAGCTGTCCGGCGAGGCTGCGCGGCGGTCGGGGGAAGCGGAACATGCCGCTCAGTGTGCACCGGCTCGTGAACTCAATGAACGCAAGGGTGACCGGGGTCACAGCCCTGGGCGATGGTCTCCCGGAACGCATTCACCACCGGGAGGCATCGTGGCCGCCAGACGCGACAGAACGCACTATCTCTACATCGCGGTGATCGGCGCGGTGCTGCTCGGCATCGCCGTCGGTTTCGCCGCACCCGGCGTGGCCGTGGAGCTCAAGCCACTGGGCACCGGCTTCGTCAACCTCATCAAGATGATGATCTCGCCCGTCATCTTCTGCACGATCGTGCTGGGCATCGGATCCGTCCGCAAGGCCGCCAAGGTGGGCGCCGTGGGCGGGCTCGCACTCGGCTACTTCATGGTCATGTCCACGGTCGCACTGGCCATCGGCCTGCTGGTCGGCAACCTGCTGGAGCCCGGCAGCGGGCTGCACCTGACCGAGGCGGCGCGCAGCGCGGGCGAGGCGCAGGCCAAGGCGGGCGGCGCCGAGAGCACGCCGGAGTTCCTGCTCGGGATCATCCCGACCACGCTGGTGTCCGCCTTCACCGGGGGCGAGGTGCTCCAGACGCTGCTGGTGGCGCTGCTCTGCGGGTTCGCGCTGCAGGCCATGGGCACGGCGGGGGAACCGCTGCTGCGGGGCATCGGGCACGTGCAGAAGCTGGTGTTCCGGGTCCTCGCGATGATCATGTGGGTGGCTCCGGTGGGCGCCTTCGGGGCCATCGCGGCGGTGGTCGGGGCCACCGGCATCGACGCGCTGAAGTCCCTCGCCGTCATCATGATCGGCTTCTACACGACCTGCCTGCTGTTCGTGTTCGTGGTCCTGGGCACGCTGCTGCGGGTGTGTACGGGGGTCAGCGTCTTCGCGCTGCTGCGCTATCTGGGCCGGGAGTTCCTGCTGATCCTGTCGACCTCCTCGTCGGAGTCGGCGCTGCCGCGGCTGATCGCGAAGATGGAGCACCTGGGGGTGTCGCGGCCGGTCACCGGGATCACGGTGCCCACCGGGTACTCCTTCAACCTGGACGGGACCGCGATCTACCTGACGATGTCCTCGCTGTTCGTCGCCGAGGCGATGGGCAAGCCGCTCGCCCTGGGCGAGCAGATCTCCCTGCTGCTGTTCATGATCATCGCCTCGAAGGGCGCGGCCGGGGTGACCGGCGCGGGCCTGGCCACCCTCGCGGGCGGACTGCAGTCGCACCGGCCGGAGCTGGTGGACGGGGTCGGCCTGATCGTGGGCATCGACCGGTTCATGAGCGAGGCACGGGCCCTGACCAACTTCGCGGGCAACGCGGTCGCGACGGTGCTCATCGGTACGTGGACGAAGGAGTTCGACCACGCGCGGGCCGCCGAAGTCCTCGCCGGGCGGATGCCGTTCGACGAGACCACGCTGGTCGACGACGGACACCGGACGGATCCGGCCGAGCCGGAGCCGGCGGCGGCCGCCGTACCGGTCCCCTCGCACGTTCCCAAGGACGGCGTACCGGTCTAGCCGGTCCGCCCGCACGGGCCGGCCGGGCAGGGCTCGCCCCCACGGTGCCCAGCCCGGCCGGCCCGCCGCATTTCGCACAGTTGCACCCATAGTCGGAATTCGGCCACCGATAAACGAACCCCCATGCTGCAAAAGGTACTTCCGCAGCAGGCTGTGTGCATGACATCTTGCGTCCACCACTTGTTTCGTACGACCCGGCATGACCACCGGGTCTTCGGAGGACGCATTGATACCCCACATATCCAGCCGACCTCGACGCACCCTCGTGCTGGCCGCCACGCTCGGCGCGGCACTCGCCTTCGGGGCTCCCGCCGCGCTCGCCGGCACCGCCCCGGTCTCCCCTTCCGGCTCCCCCGCCTCAGCCCCCGCTGCGGCGGCGCCCCAGGCCTCGGCCCCGACTTCCCAGAGTGCGACCTGGGTTGCCGGCACCCGCGCCTACCTCGTGATCACCGCTCCCGGTGACACCACGGCGGTGCGGGGCGCCGTCACGTCCAACGGCGGTACGGTCTTCCAGTACTACGACGCGATCGGCGTGATCGTCGCCCACTCCGCGTCCAGCACCTTCGCCACCACCATGCGCGGTGTGGGCGGGGTCCAGCAGGTCGGCGCCACCCGCACCTCCGACGTGCCGGCGGACGCCTACAACCCGGCGCTGCCCGCCAACCCGGCGCAGTCCACGACGCCTTCGGGCGAGCCGGTCCGCGCCGACATGACGCAGATCAAGGCCGACCAGGCCTGGGCCGTCACCACCGGCTCCGCCTCCGTCAAGGTCGGCATCCTGGACACCGGTGTGGACGACCAGCACCAGGACCTGGCGCCGAACTTCAACGCGGCGGACTCCGCATCCTGCGCCTACGGCAAGCCGGACACCCGTGCCGGCGCCTGGCGGGACGTCGGCAGCCACGGCACGCACGTGGCCGGTACGGTCGCCGCAGCCAAGAACGGCAAGGGCGTCATCGGCGTCGCGCCGGGCGTGAAGATCTCCTCGGTGCGCATCGCCGAGCCGAACTCCTCGCTCTTCTTCGCCGAGAACACCGTCTGCGGCTTCATGTGGGCCGGTGACCACGGCTTCAAGGTCACCAACAACAGCTACTACACGGACCCGTGGCAGTTCAACTGCCCGGACAACGCCGACCAGGCCGCGATCATCGAGGGCGTCAAGCGCGCCCAGGAGTACGCCGAGGGCAAGGGCTCGCTGCAGGTCGCGGCGGCCGGCAACTCCAACATCGACCTGGCCAACAAGACGACCGACACCGAGTCCCCCAACGACTCGACCCCGGTCACCCGCACCATCACCAACGCCTGCCTGGACATCCCGACCGAACTCCCCGGCGTGGTGACGGTGTCGGCGATGGGCACCACCGCGAAGGCCTCGTACTCCAACTACGGTCTGAACGTCGTCGACGTGACGGCCCCCGGCGGCGACGTCACCGGCATCTACAGCACCCTGCCGGGCGGCAAGTACGGCAGCATGAGCGGCACGTCGATGGCCTCGCCGCACGTCGCGGGTGTGGCCGCGCTGCTGGCCAGCACCAACCCGGGCATCACCCCGGCGCAGCTGCGCGACAAGCTGGCCACCCAGGCCAACGACGTCGCCTGCCCGTCGGACAGCCGGTGCAAGGGCACCACCTCGAAGAACGGCTTCTTCGGCGAGGGCCAGGTCGACGCCCTCAAGGCGGTCGGCTCCACCCCGCCGCCCGGCAAGTACTTCGAGAACCCCGGTGACTTCGCCATCGGCGACAACACCACCGTGGAGAGCCCGATCACCGTCAGCGGGGTGACCGGCAACGCCCCGGCCGCCCTCAAGGTGGGCGTGAACATCGTGCACACCTACATCGGTGACCTGAAGGTCGACCTGATCGCTCCCGACGGCACCGTCTACACGGTCCACAACCGGGCCGGCGGCAGCACGGACAACATCAACCAGGTCTTCACCGTCAACGCCTCCTCCGAGGTCGCCAACGGCACCTGGAAGCTCCGTGTGAACGACAACGCCGGCGGCGACACCGGCAAGATCGACGCCTGGAACCTGACCTTCTGAGAAGGCGGTCCTAGGACCTGAGCACATCCGCGAGCCAGTCGAAGACGACCTCGCAGTGCTGCTGGGGGGCCATCGGGGAGCAGTGCAACTGCGCCCCGGTGGCCTCCGTCATCTTCACGTACTCCTTGCGCGAGGTCAGCAGGTCGTACATCTGCTGCGGCTGGCCCGGGTAGAACGTCTCGAAGTCGTAGTCCAGGACGAGCACCGGTGCCTTGATCAGCGGCACGACCTTGGTGACGTCGAGTCCGATGGCCACCTGGGACGGGGTCCAGACGTCGGTGAGGACCTTGCCCGCGCGGGCCTGGAGCAGGGCCTGGCGGTCGAAGATCTCGAAGCGCTTCTTGACCGTGAAGGCCAGCTGCGGGGTCAGTTCCGGAACCACCTCCTCGTTCCAGATCCGGTTGGTCTCCTCCTTGTCGGCCGTGACGATGTCGCGCAGCTCCTTGTCGAAGCCGAGCCAGGGGCTCACACAGCCCGGCTGGCAGGCCACCGCCGCGAGCCGGTGCTCGAAGGCGGCGGCGCGGGCCACGAGGTTGCCGCCCATGCTGAGGCCGGTGAGCGCGATCCGTGCGCTGTCCACGTCCTTGCGCGCGTCCAGCCAGTCGACGATCGGGCCGACGGCCTTCTCCCACCGGGTGGTGAAGGGCGTCTCCTCCACGAAGAGCAGCTGCCCCTGGCCGGGGCCGTCGTAGACGAGGGCGTTCCAGCCGCGGTCGAGGGCCGCGGACACGCCGTAGGTCCACATGTCGAGGTTCTGCCCGTCGCTGCCGTTGGTGAGGATGACGGTCGGGCGGGGGGTCTCCGGCCCGTCGGGGCGGAAGAACCAGACCGGCAGGTGCGTGCTGCCGTACGGGACCTTCGCGCGCACGGCGGCCGGGCTGCAGAGCTGGGCGAAGGTGTCCCATGCCGCGCGTCCGGCCTGGTACACGGCCTTCTCGTCGCCGGGGTGGTCGGTGCCGAGGACGTAGAACAGCGCCTGGGCGTAGTACTGGGCGGCGCGCAGGGAGCGGAAGCGCCGGGTCTGCGAGGGGGTCTCGTGGCCGCCCCGGCCGAGGGCCGGCGGCGCGGCGAGTTTGTCGCCCCAGGAGCGGAAGGTGTCGCTGAAGGTCTGCTCCGACAGGCCGGCGGCGTTGATCGCGTTGACCGCGGTGAGCACCTCGCCGACCTCGGAGGAGCGCATGCCGGCCCCGCCGAGGGCGAGCAGGCCGGCGAAGTTGAAGCCCGGGTCGGCGAAGAGCTTCATCGCCCCCGGCGCGGGGTCCGGGTCCGCGGCGGACGGTTCGGCCGAGCCGGACGGCCGGGGCTCGGCGGCGGCCGCCGGGGCGCCACCGCCCAGGGCGAGGGAGCCGGCGCCGGCGGCGAGTCCGGTGAGCGCGGCGCGGCGGGACAGCTCGGATGGCTGGTGCGGTGAGGGAGCAGTCATGCAGCGGACCGTAGGAGCAGCCCCGGGGGCCCCGCAGCTTGCCACACCCTGCGCTCATCCGAACGGCCGCGCGGCCGGGTCGTCTACCGGGTCCGCAGCACGCAGTCCCCGCAGAGCCCACCGCCCGGCACCTGGTAGTAGAGGCAGCAGCTGCGCCGTACGAAGGCCACCCCGAGCCCCTCCTCGTGGATGAAGGTGCCGGTACCCGCCAGGGGCCCGCCCTCGGCCAGCAGAGCGCCCGCCAGCGCCACGGCCGCGCCGCCCGGAACCCGGTCGCTCAGCACCCGCAGCGCCCCGACCAGCCCGGACGCCGCGTTCCCCCGCAGAACCTTCGGCGAGACCCCGAACCGCTCCCGCAGACCCGCGTCGAGCACGGCCAGGTTCCCCAGGACCGTGTCCCCGAGCGTCTCGGCCGGCCGGTCCGCGGGCTCGGGCAGCCACAGCTCCAGCGACCCCGCGGCCGGCAGCCGCCACCACACCCGGTCGGCGGCCAGGTCCGGCACCCGCCCGGCCAGCGCCGCGCACCCCAGCCCGAGCGACCACAGCCGGGAGGCGATGCCGAGCTGCGCGGTCGAGGCGGCCACCCGGCCGGGCCCGCTGCCGATCCGCCGGCCCACCTCGGTCACGTACGGCCCGAGCCGCTCCCCGTACAGCGCCGTCAGCGGCCGGAAGCCGGGCCCGGGCGGCTCCGTCCCGTACGGGACGGCGAAGAAGGGCCCCACGGCGGCCAGTCGCCGCAGTACGTCGTCCATGCCCGCAATGATCTCAGGCCCGGCCGGGTGATCCCCCGGCCGGGCCGAGCGCGTGCGGCTGTACTGCGGACGTACAGCGGACGTACTGCGGCGGACGGCTCAGAGCCCGGCGAGGAACTCCAGCAGCGCCCGGTTGAAGGCCTCCGGCTGCTCCACCCCGGGCAGGTGCCCGGCTCCCTCGATGACGGTGAGCACCGCGTTCGGCAGCAGCGCGTGCAGGGCCTCGGCCTCCGCGACCGGGGTGTAGACGTCGTCCGCTCCGACCAGCACCAGGCAGGGCTCCGTGGTCTCGGCGAGCACGGGCCGGTAGTCGGGGCGCTCGGCCCGGCCGCGCAGGGCGGCGGCCGCGCCCTGCGGGTCGGTCGCGCACATCATGGCGCTCACCCGTGCGGCGGCCTCCGGCATGCCGGTCACGTTGTAGGGCGCCAGCATCTTGTCAATGACCTCCTCGGCGTACGGCCGCAGGCCCTCGGCGATCAGCCGTTCGGCCGTCTCCCGGCGGAGCTTCTTGCCGTCGTCCGTCTCCGGAACCGGGGAGGTGTCCGAGAGCACGAGGGCCCGTACCAGACCCGGGTGGCGCAGTCGGAACTCCATCGCGATCTGACCGCCCATGGACACACCACCGACGACCACCTGTTCGATGCCCAGCGAGGCGAGGAGGGAGGCGAGATCGTCCGCGAGATCGGCGAGCAGGGCCTTGCCCGGCAGCACCGGGCTCTCTCCGTATCCCCGCAGGTCAGGGGCTATCACGCGGTATCCGGCGGCCGTGAGCGCGGCCGTCTGGGGGGCCCACATCGTGCGGTTGAAGGGATGTCCGTGGATCAGGATTACGGGCGCTCCGCCGCGGGGACCCAAGTCATCGAAAATCAGCGTCACACCATTGCCAAATTGGGGGTTCATGAGAGGACATTAAGGGGCTACATTGAGCCACTCGCGTTCACCTGACAGCCGGTTGCCTTTCACTCGTGTTTTGCACGGGGGGCGACGTCATGGACGCAGACTGTGCAACCACCCCACCGCCCAGAAGGACCGAAGGCTCCGTGCCCGTACCCGTACATCTCGCGGGCCGCACCGTGCGGCTCGAGCCCCTCGCCCCCCACCACACCGAGGCTCTGGCCGTGGCCGGGGCCGAGGATCGTACGACTTACGCCTTCACCCCCGTACCCCATGGGGTGCAGGCGTCCCACGAGTACATCGACCGTGCCCTCGCCGATCAGGCGGCGGGTCGATCGCTCCCCTTCGCCATCGTCAGAGCCACTGACGGGCGCGTCGTCGGTTCGACCCGGTTCCTGGAACTCGACTACTGGCAGGGGCCGCTGGTGTGGCCCGCCGTGCCGGGCGTCCCGTTCGGCGATCCGGCGACGGCGATCCCGGATGCCGCCGAGATCGGCAATACCTGGCTGTCCCCCGCGGCCCAGGGAACCGGCATCAACACCGAGGCGAAGCTGCTCATGCTCCGCCATGCCTTCGAGACCTGGGGTGTGAGGCGCATCTCGCTGCGCGCCGATGCGCGCAACGGCCGGTCGCGAGTCGCGATGGAACGTCTCGGCTTCACCTGCGAGGGGGTCCGCCGGGCCCATTCGCGGGGGCTGGACGGCGCCGTCCGCAGTACCGCCTTCTACTCGATCCTCGACGAGGAGTGGCCGGCCGTGCGGTCGATCATCGAGCTGAGGCTGTCGGCCGGCGCGCAGCGCAAGCGGCGCCGCAAGACGCTGGTCCCGGCCTAGCCGGAACAGACAAACGGAAAAACGGTCCTCCCCGGCTCCGGCCTGCCATCGGCCGGATGCCGGGGCGGGCTTCACGTCCCCCGCCGCGGCCTCCTCATCCGAGGAAGGCCGGGGCGAGGGCCGAGTCCATGAGCCGGGTGGGGGTGCCGCTCCCGTCGGCCGGTACGGAGTACAGGTCGGCTCCGAAGTCCCCCGGCAGGGCGTAGACGACGTTCCGGTCGTCGGTCCACACCACCTGGTCGTCCACGCTCCGCTCCTCACCGAGCGGGGTCTCCGCCCCGGAGGCCAGGTCCAGTGCGTACAGCCGCCACGGCGCCTCGGCCGGCAAGTCCGGCACCCGCTTCTTGAACACCAGCCGGGTCCCGTCGGGCGACAGTGACGGGCACTCGACGTTCTCGCGCAGGGTGGTCACCGTGCGCGAGCCCAGGTCCCCTCGGACCAGGTGGGTCCGGCCGCCGGTCGCCAGCGTCGCGTAGAAGGTCCGCTCGTCGGCGGCGAAGGTGACACCCCAGAAATTCACGTCGGCGGCGCGGTACGGCTTGCCGTCCTTGAGGATCTCGAAGTCCTCCAGCGAGACGTCGAGCCTGCCGGTGCGCAGGTCGAGCACCGAGGTCCGGGTCGAGAAATTCGTACCCGCGTACGAGTCCCCGCCGACGAAGACGGTCCAGGCGGCGAGGTGTCCGCCGGGCGAGACCCGGGCGCGGGTGGGCACGCCGTTGAGCGGATGCGCGGACACCTCTTTCAGCCGGGCGTCGAGCACCACGGCCTTGTAGCCGTCCTGGACCCCGCTGCGGTCGACCCGGAGGCAGATCCCGGAGCCGCCGGCCGCATGGAAGCGCAAGCAGCTCACCCCGGACGCGGTGCGGGCTCCCTCCGGCGCACCGGCCGGGACGGTGGCGAGCTCGTCGCGGTGCGGGCCCCAGGCCATGTTCCGGAAGGCGATCCGGCGGCCGCCCCGGCCCGGGTCGAGTGAGACGGCGCCTCCGGAGATCCGCGGCCCGCCCGCCTGCGCGTGGTCCTTCTCCTCGGCCCGGGACGATGCCCGCAGGACGGCGAGCATGCCCACGGCGGCGAGCAGGAGTACCGCGGTGGCGAGCAGCAGGATCCGACGCTGGAAGGTCATGGGGCGACTCCGGGCGGGGTGGGGGGTCCGGGGCTGGGCGGGGGCACCATACCCAGCGGCCCCTGCATGAGCCAGGGATGTACGGAGGCGGGCAGGGGAACTCCATGTGCCGTGCGGGCGGCAGGCAATGGCCTCCCCCAGGGCACCCCAAGAAAAGTCAAAATGGGGAACCCTGACATGCTTTCGTTCATCCTTCGAACGGAAGGATCCAGCTTCCAGACCACCCCGCCCCTCTGGGGCAGCACCAGCCGGAGAGCCACCGCACATGTCGTACGCACCCGACGGGCAGCAGTACCAGCCGTACCGGCCGCAAGGGCAGACCCCGCAGCCGCCCTACGGCGACCAGTACGGCCAGCCGTACGGACAGCAGCCGTACGAGGCCGGGGGCGCGCAGCAGCCGCCCCACGGCCGGCCGCAGCCTCCGTACGGGCAGCAGCCGCAGTACGAGTACGAGCCGCAGGACCAACACGAGCAGCCCGAGCCCCCGCGCCGGAAGTCCCGGGGCCGGCGCTGGGCGATCGCGGGGGCCACCGTCCTCGCGCTCGCGGGCATATCGGCGCTCGTGATGAACCACTTCGAGATACCCCCCTTCACCGACAAGGGGTCCGCCGTTTCCTTCGGGCAGCAGCCCGCGGGTGGGAGCGGCAAGAAGCACGACGCACCTCAGCAGCCGGCGAACTCCAAGATGTTGATGCCGACCGGCCCGGCCGCCGAGTTCAAGAACACGATGACCCTGCCCGACGGCACCCACGTGGCCGTGACCACGCTGGACGGCAAGAAGTCCGGCTTCAAGGGCAAGGTCTGGGTCTGGGCGCCCAAGGAGTACAACGACCCGAAGTTCGCCAAGAGCGGCTTCCCGGTCATGATCGCCCTCCCGGGCGGTGCCGGTTACCCCAGCAACTACTGGATGGGCACCGACCTCGGTCTGCAGAACAGCATCAGCAAGTGGTACGCGGAGGGGAAGAGCAAGCCCTTCATCCTGGCCATGCCGGTGCTCAACCCGGGGCCGGACGACAAGGGCATCTACTGGGACGGCTCCGACATACCCGGCCAGCCCAAGATGGGCACCTGGCTGACCGAGGACGTCCCGGACCTGGTGAAGGCGAACTTCCGCACCGTCAAGTCCCGTGACGGCTGGGCCTTCATGGGCTCCTCCACCGGCGGGTTCGCGGGTCTGAAGGCCGTGCTGAAGCACCCGGACAAGTTCAAGGCCGTGATCGCCTCCGGCCCGGACATCGTCCCGGACTCCTCCCTGTGGAAGGGCCACGAAAAGGAGAAGGCCGAGAACAACCCGGAGGTGCTGGCGAAGCAGCTGATCGACAGCAAGGGTCCGGACGTCTACCTCGCCTTCCAGGTCGGCGACAGCGAGAACAACAAGAAGACCCTGCCGGACGTGCAGAAGTTCATCGCCACCTACGGCAACAAGGGGCCCGTCCACTCCGAGTTGAGGGTCATCAAGGGCGGCCAGCACAACGCCAAGACCTACGTCCCCAACATGGGTGAGGGACCGGTCCAGTTCATCAGCAAGGTCATGGAAGGACCCGTCGAGTAAGCGTCGACGTCCGTCCCTCCGGCACCGACTCAGGTTCCGGCTCCGGCCCGCCGAACGCCTTCGGCGGGCCGTTGCCGTCCCAGGCCGCCCAGCCCGGGTCGCCCGTCACCGCGAACCGCACCCACGCCGCGTGCATCTCGTCGGCCAGCGCCTGCGGGGCGCCCGGCCCGGCCAGCCAGGTGGCCTCCGGCGCCGCGAGCGTGTCGAACACGAAGCCGATCTCCAGGGCGTGGCAGGCGCCGAGGCCCGGGACGCCGGAGGGCCAGCCGAACTCGTACAGGTAGCTCGGCGCCGCCCGCCGCGCCCCGGCGAGCCTGCGCAGCGGGTCGCGCAGCAGCCGGTCGGTGAGCAGCTGGCCGGCGAGCTCGGCCGGACCCGCCCCGGGCAGGGCGGTGCGCAGCGCCCGTACGTCGGCCCGGTCCTTGCCGGCGCGGGCCCGGGCCAGCGCCACGGCGAGCGGGCCCAGGCGGTCCAGCAGCCGCATCCCACCGGTGGGGGCGAGCCAGAGCCGGTACTCGTCGCTGGTCCATCCGAGGAGCAGGGGCACGTCGCCGGAGGCGCCGGAGCCCGTCAAGGCGTCGAGCGGGTCCCCCGGGACCGTGGCGGGATCGGCGACCAGGCCGAAGGCGGGGCCGCCGAGGAGCGGGCCCGAGCGGCGCAGTACGGCCGCCTGGGCGGCGAGCAGGGTGGGCAGGGCGGTGGCCGTGAAGGCCTCGGCGGTGGCTTCCACCTTGAGCAGCGAGGCCATCCGCCGGACCATGATGCGCACCTTGTCGCGCGGCAGGACCTCGGGGGCTCCGCTCTGCAGGACCGCCCGGGCGAAGAGCCCGGCCGCGCGCGGGGCGGCCAGGAGGGCGCCGATGCTGATGGCTCCGGCTGATTCACCGAAGACGGTGACGCGGGCGGGGTCCCCGCCGAAGGCTCCGATGTTGTCGCGGACCCATTCCAGGGCGGCGATCTGGTCGAGGAGGCCGCGGTTGGCGGGGGCGTCGGGGAAGAGGCCGTAGCCGAGGACGCCGAGGCGGAAGTTGCAGGAGACGAGCACGACCCCGTCGCGGGCGAAGGCCGAGCCGTCGTACACGGGGACGGCCGAGGAGCCGCGGGTGTGCGCCCCGCCGTGGATCCACACCATGACGGGCAGCCGGGCTCCGGGCGCCGGATCGGGGGTCCACACGTTCACGGTCAGGCAGTCGTCCCCGGGGATCTCGGGGTCGGGCAGCAGGGCCGCGTACGTGTCCGGGTACGGGACCTTGGGCGCGGTGGGGCCGAAGGCGGCGGCGTCCCGCACGCCGTCCCAGGCTGCCGGGGGCCGGGGCGCCGCGAAGCGGAGGTCGCCGACGGGCGGGGCGGCGTACGGGACGCCCCGGAAGACGGCGGTGCCGTCGGCCGCGGTGCGGCCCTCGACCACGCCGGCCGCGGTCCTGACCCTCGGCCGGCCGCCGGCTGCGGCTCCGGCGTCGCCCACTGCGCTCATCCCGTCCTCCTGAACCCTGGTGCTGCGCGCACGGTCGCACAGCCGTCCAACGGGTGACAAGGCGTGACCGTGCCCGGGCCCGCCCAGGTTGGACGGGCATGCGATTTCTGCGTATCCACCACACCACGGTGCCCGTCCTGCTGCTCGCGGGCGCCACGCTCGTCGGCGGCCCGGCCCTGGCCGCCACCGGGCCGGACTTCCAGTACGTCGGCCAGGACGACCAGGTCCACGGACTCACCGCGCCGAGGGGCTGTGTCGAGGCGGAGGGCGGCGGCGCCCGGGCGGTCACGAACGGGACCCGGGGCACGGCGACCCTCTACCGGGACCCGGGCTGCGCGGGCCGGGTGGTCGGGGTGCTGCGGCCCGGCGACGTCAGCCAGGTGCGGCCGTATTTCGCCTCGGTGCGTTTTCCCGTCACCGGGTAGGCCCAGCGGCCGTGACCCCTCGGCCGCCCCTGCGTTGTATGCCATGTCAAATGCCGCAGATTCTGCGGCGCCCCCCATCTCACGAGGAGATCTTGATGTCGCGTATCGCGAAGGCATTCGCCATTACCGCTGTCACCGGTAGCGCCGTGGTCGCCGGTGCCGGTCTGGCCGTCGCCGATGCCGGAGCGCACGGTGCGGCGGTCGGCTCCCCCGGTGTCCTGTCGGGCAACCTGCTCCAGGTTCCGGTGCACGTCCCGGTCAACGTCTGCGGCAACACGGTGAACGTGATCGGTCTGCTGAACCCCGCGTTCGGCAACACCTGCGTCAACGCGTCGGGCCACGACGACAAGCACCACACCGAGGGCGAGGGCTACGGCCACTGATCGCCTGATCGCCTGATCGCCTGATCGCCTGATCGCCTGATCGGCGAAGGGGCCCCCGCCGGACCGGCGGGGGCCCTTTCACGTGGGGAGGAGAGCGGACAGGGCGTCCTCGAGGTCTTCGATCCGGCGGTAGTGGACGGCGGCCATCCCCACTTCGCGGGCCGCGACGACGTTGTCGGCGGTGTCGTCGATGAACAGGCAGCGGTGGACGGGGACTCCGACCCGCGCGGCGGCCGTGCGGTAAACGCGCGGATCGGGCTTCGCGACACCGATGCGGGAGGTGTTCACCACGGCGTCGGCCAGGCCGTTCAGGCCCTGCCGGGCGAGATCCGACTCCAATCGGGTGGTCGCGTTGGACACCAGGGCGACGGCCACGACCTCGCGGACCCTGGTGAGGAGGGATGCGACCTCCTGATCGACACGGGGCACGAATGCGGACCAGGCGCTGACGATGCGTCGGGCGCGGTCCGCCGATCCGCATGCGTCGGCGAGGTCCGTGGCCACCGCGGCGCGCCACTGCTCATCGGTCACCTCCCCGGTGATCGCGGGGTGCAGGCGGGACGGCGCGAAGGCGGCCGCCGCGATCGTGCCCGCGGGTAGTCCGTGGACGTGGTCGAGGTCGGTGAGGCCGGGAGCGGGCCAGTGCCGGAGCACGCCGTCGATGTCGCAGAGCACGGCGTCGTAGGGGCGGACCCTCATGATCGGGACTCCTTGGTGGTGTTCCACCCGTGGCGGAGCGCCACGGGACGGGTACCGAAGGCATCCTCGCAGGCCGCCCCCCGCCGTCTCACTCGTAGCGGTAGAGGTTCTGATGGCCGAGGATCTCGCGCGGGGTGATGTTCCACGGCGGCATGGGCTCGTCGAGGGAGATCACCCGGCCCTGCTGGAGGTCGCCGCGGGCGAGGGGGGCGGCGGGCAGGTAGCCGGCGGTGGGGTGCTTGCGCTGCCAGCGGTCCCAGATCAGGTCCACGAAGGCGTGGTGCAGCCAGAAAGCCGGGTCGTTGGGCGCCGTGCCGCCCGTCATGTGGCCGCCGATCCACTGGTGGACCTTGTTGTGGTTGCGCCAGCGCTCGCTCTTGGGGGCGGCCCAGCCCTCCAGCTTGTTGCGGAAGCCGCCCGCGCCGGCGGTCGAGTCCCACGGCGAGGTGTCGTAGACCGGGTCGTCGATCGCCCACTGCAGTTCGGCCGCGGTGGGCAGCTTGATCGGGTTCTGCGGCCGGCCGAGGTTGCGGGTGAGGAAGGCGGACTCCGTGATGCCCACGGTCACCGTCCAGTTGCCCTTGTCGTAGGCGAACGGCCCGGTCATCACCTTGCGGTCGCTCGCCCGGCCGGTGCCGCCGAGGAAGTCGTCGGCCCAGAGGGAGGAGACCGGGCTGGTGTCGGTGGTCCAGTCCCAGTACGGGATGGACACCGCCGGGTCGAGCGCCTGCAGCTTCCGCTCGAAATCGAGCAGGTACAGCCGGTGCCACGGGAAGAAGGAGGGTGACATGTGCCCGACGCGCAGCTTGCGGTCGCGGTCGGGCACGAAGTACTTGTCGTGCGTGCGCACCAGCGCGTCGTAGGTGCCGTTGCGCTTGAGCTCCAGCACCGCGGTCGTGAACCGCTTCTTCTGGGCACTGGTCAGGTTCTTCTGGTTCTGCCGGGTGTGCAATGCGGGGCTCCTCCCGTTCCCGTGGGTGTGTCAGCCGTGGTGCGGGGCGGCCGCGAACGCCAGCTGGGCCGTGCCGAGTTCGTCGACGGCGGCACGGGCCAGTTCCATCGGCGTCGCGTAGGACTGGAAGTGGTTGATCCCGCTGAGGTAGCTGCCGTCGGCCCGGCGCATGACGTGCAGCGGGCGGCCGTCGATACGGACCCCGGCGACGTCGACGGCGATGTGCCTGCCGCGGTACGTCTCCTCCTCGGCGAGCGGCGCCGGGGTGAGGGTCTGCCGGGGGCGCCGGGCGCGCAGGACGGGCGCCAGGGCCGCGGCCGTACCGGCGAGCACGGCCGCGGTGAAGGCCGTACGGAGGACCGCGCGGCGGGTCAGTGGTGCGGCGGCGGATGCAGCGGACATACGGTCTCCCTCGCTCGGTGGCCGGCGGCTACGGGTCTAACGCCGCGCGGCGGACGAGGTCACCCGTGAGTGCCGCACGGCCGCTTGTAGTAGAGGGTCGTGGGGTGCAGGCGGCCGGCCGGATCGGTGGCGTAGTCGGGGATGGTGCCCACCTCCGTCCAGCCCGCGGCGCGGTAGACGCGCTCGGCCCCGCTGCCCGTCTCGGTGTCCAGGAACAGCAGCACCACCCCGGCGCGGGCGGCGGCGGTCTCTGCCTCGGCGAGCAGGGAGCGGGCGGTGCCCCGTCCGCGGGCGGCCGGGTGGACCATGAGCTTGCGCAGCTCGGCGCGGTGGCGGCCGTTGGGCTTGGACTCCCGGTACCAGCTGACCGTGCCGTCGATGCGCCCGTCGTCGCCCGTGCGGGAGACCCACAGGGCGAGGGATCCCTCCTCGACGGCGGGCAGCAGGGAGTCCCACCAGGCGGCGGCTCCGTCGTGGTCGAGGCCGGCGAGGAAGCCGAGCGAGGAGCCGCCCTCGACCACCGCGAGGAGGAGCGCGGCGAGTTCGTCGCGGTGCGCGCGGAGTCCGGCCGCGTCGAGCGCGGTGATGGTCTTCGTCATGCGGTGAGCGTAGGGATCACCTGGCGACGCGCTGCAGGCGGGGCAGGTGGAGGTCGCGGAAGACCGCGGCCAGGCGCAGGGTGACCACGGGGGCGGCGGAGACGGCGGTGTTGGCCGTGTCCGGGACTCCGGCCCAGTGCAGGCCGAGGTAGGCGGCGGCGCCGGCGAGGGCGGCTGTCGCGTACACCTCCTCGCGCAGCAGCAGCGGCGGGAACTCCCCGCAGAGCACGTCGCGGACGACCTCGCCGGTGACTCCGCTGAGGACGGCGAGGATGAGGACGGCGACGGGGGTGACCTGGGCGTCCAAGGCGGCGCGGGCCCGATGACGGTGACGACCGCGAGCCCGACGGCGTCGACGAGCATGAGGGCACGGTGCGGGAGCTCCCGCCGGCGCAGGTAGACCATGGTCAGGACGGCCACGGAGGCGATGAGGACGAGCAGCACCCGGTCGTGCGTCCAGTAGAGCGGGTGCCGGTCGAGGATGAGGTCGCGCAGGGTGCCGGGGTGAGGCCGCTACGACACGCGGCCGGGGAGGGGAACGCGTGTGAACGCGGACGAAGACGAACTGCTGACCAGGTCGGCCCGGGACACGGACGCCTTCGAGGCGCTGGTCGTCCGGCTGTCGGCACACCTGCACGGCTATCTGGCGCGCAGAGCGCCGGACGCGGCGGACGACCTGCTGGCGGAGGTGTGGCTGCAGGCCTTCGCGGGGCGCGCCGGATTCGACGCCGCTCGGGGCACGGCAAGGGCCTGGCTGTTCGGGGTGGCCCGGAACGTCCTGGCGGGTCACTGGCATCGGACCGCCCGGGACCGGCCCGATCGGCATCCGCTCGACGCGGACCGCAGCGATCCCTGGCACTCCGTGGACCAGCGGCTGGACGCCGCCGCCTGCGGGCCGCTGCTGCGCGAGACCCTCGCCGGGCTGCCGGCCGTGGAGCGGGACCTGCTGCTGCTCGTCGCCTGGGAGCAGCTCACGCCCACCGAGGCCGCGGCGGTGGTCGGCGTCCCGGCCGGCACCGCCCGCTCCCGGCTCCATCGGGCCCGCGCGCGGCTGCGGACGGCCCTCGGCTCCTCCCACCCCCTTCATCTGTCTGGAGAGATGGCATGACGGACCGTACGACGGACTTCCTGGACTTCCCCGACGCCGGCCGGCTGCGCGCGGCCGGCGAGGTGCCCGGTCCCGGCCCGGCGGTCGTGGAGGCCGCGCTGCTGGCCGTACGCGCGGCGGCGGCCACCGAGCAGAGCGGCCCGGTCGCGGCGCCGCGGCGCCTGCGGACCCGCAGGCTGCTGGTCTCGGCCGTGGCCATAGCCGCCGTTGCCGCGGGCGTGAGCGTCTACCCGGTCAGCAGTCTGCGGGGTTCGCCTCCGGTGGCCACTGCCAGTGCCGCCGACTTCCTGCGCCAGGTCGCCGCCACGGAGGCGAAGGGCCCCGCCGAGGACGCGCCGTACTGGAAGGTCCACACGTCGACGACCGTCTGGGGCGAGCCGGCGTTCCCGGAGACGGGACGTTCCGAGACGCCGAAGGTGCACGACCGGAGCACCTGGGCGGGGCCGGACTCCTTCTTCCTCCAGGACGGCGACGGTGAGATCTTCAAGACCGCCGTGAAGCAGTACCGGTGGCCGCAGTCCCCCCACGGGTTCCCGGGACTCACCTGGGAGGAGGTGAAGCAGCTGCCCGCGGACCCGGCCGCCCTGAAGGTGGTCCTCGCGCGGTACGCCCCAGGAGGCCCCCGGTCCGAGCCGGCGCACGACCCGGGCGCGGACCGCCTGCACTCCATGGAGAACCTGCTCCGGTACGCGCCTCTCGCGCCACCCCAGCGGGCCGCCGTGTACGAGGTCCTCGCGGAGATGCCGGGACTGCGGCTGGTCGGACCGGTGAAGGACAGCACGGGGCGTGCCGGAACGGCCGTCGAGGTGGACACCCGTCGTTCGCGCGTCCGGTTGGTCATCGACCCCGAGACTGGCGGACTGCTGGAGACAGCCTTCCACTACATCGGCGGCGAACACGACGGGAAGATCGCCAAACGCGTGACGACCCTGTCCGCCGGCCCGGAACAGAGCGTTCCGCCTTATCGGGAATGGCCGGCGGACCCGTCATCGGTCGTACCCGTACCCCACCTCTGGTAGGGCTACGGCGCCGGAAGCTCGGCGAAGTCCGCGACCAGGCCGCGGTGGTGGCCCGCCGTGCCGAGGGCGAGGAAGTCGGCCTTGGCCCGCTTGAGGTAGAGGTGGGCCGGGTGCTCCCAGGTCATGCCGATGCCTCCGTGGAGCTGGACGCACTCCTCGGCGGCGCGGACGGCCACGCCCGAGCAGTAGGACTGGGCGACGGCGACCGTGAGGGGTGCGTCGGGGGCCGCGGTGGCGAGGGCGTCGGCCGCGGCCCTCGCCGCCGCCCGCGCGGAGGCCACGTCGAGCCAGAGCCGGGCGAGGCGGTGCTTGAGGGCCTGGAAGGAGCCGACGGGCCGGTTGAACTGGTGGCGGGTGCGGACGTGCCCGACGGTCTCCGTCAGGCACCATTCGGCGAGCCCGAGCTGCTCGGAGGCGAGCAGTCCGGCCCCGGAGAGCAGGGCTCCGGCCACGGCTGCCCGGGCTGTCGCGGGGTCGGCGAGGCGCGTTCCGGTGGCCGCCCGCAGGGTGACGGTGGCGAGCGGGCGGGTCAGGTCCAGCGGGACCTGCGGGGTCAGCTCGGCGGAGGCGGCCGGGACGGCGTACAGCCCGGTGTCGGCGAGCACGAGCAGCACGTCGGCGGCCACCGCGTCCGCGACGGAGGTGACGGTGCCGGTCAGCGCCCCGCCACCGGAGTCCCGGACCGCGGGCGGGAGGGGCGCCCCGGGGGCGAGGGTCAGCGGCACGGCAGGTGCGCACACGGTGTGGCCGGAGGCCAGCTCCCGCAGCAGCGGGGCGGCTTCCGGGGTGTCGCAGCCGAGCAGGATCTCCGCGGCCAGTACGGCACTGGTCAGGTACGGGACGGGCGCCACGGCCCGGCCCAGCTCCTCCAGGACCACGGCCGCCTCGCGGTGGCTCGCGCCCTGTCCCCCGAGCTTCTCGGGTACGAGGAGCCCGGCGGCGCCGATCTCGACGGCGAGGGTGTGCCACAGGGCCGGGTCGTGCGGCCGGCCGGTCTCGGCCCGGGCGAGGACGCTCTTCGCGTCGCAGCGGTCCGCGAGGAGGGCGCGTACGGCGGAGCGGAGCTCCTCCTCGGTCTCGGAGTAGAGCAGGTCGGTGGGTGCCGTCGGCAGTGCCGGCGGTGTGGTCGGCGCTGCCGGCGTTGTCCGTGCTGTCATCGGGAGAGGTCCTTCCACGCGAGGTCCTTGTCGTCGCGCGGCTCGGGGGGCAGCCCGAGGACCCGTTCGGCGACGATGTTGAGGAGGATTTCGCTGGTGCCGCCCTCAATGCTGTTGCCCTTGGCGCGCAGGTAGCGGTAGCCGGCGTCGCGGCCGGTGAAGTCGACCAGTTCGGGCCGGCGCATGGTCCAGTCCTCGTACAGGAGGCCCTCCTCGGCGAGGAGTTCGACCTCCAGGCCGCTGATCTCCTGGTTGAGCCGGGCGAAGGTGAGCTTCATGCCCGATCCCTCGGGGCCGGGCTGTCCGGCGGCGAGCTGCTGGCGCAGCCGTTCCCCGGTGAGGCGGGCGACCTCGGCTTCGACCCACAGTTCCAGCAGCCGCTGGTGGAGGGCGTGGGTGCGCAGCCCGGGGCGCTCGCGCCAGGCGGCGGCGACCGGCGCGATCATGCCGCCCTCGCGCGGGATGCGCATGCCGCCGATGGAGACCCGTTCGTTCATCAGGGTGGTGCGGGCGACGGCCCAGCCCTCGCCCACCGCGCCCAGGCGGTGGCTGTCGGGGATGCGGACGCCGGTGAGGAAGACCTCGTTGAACTCGGCCTCGCCGGTGATCTGGCGCAGCGGCCGGACCTCGACACCGGGGGCGTGCATGTCGCAGAGGAAGTAGGTGATGCCCTGGTGCTTGGGGAGTCCGGGGTCGGTGCGGGCGATCAGAATGGCCCAGCGGGCGGTGTGGGCGCTGGAGGTCCACACCTTCTGGCCGTCCACGATCCAGTCGCCGGAGCCGGTCTCGCGGACCGCGCGGGTGCCGAGCGCGGCGAGGTCGGATCCGGCGCCGGGCTCGCTGAAGAGCTGGCACCAGACCTCCTCGCCGATCCACAGGGGGCGCAGGAAGCGGTTCTTCTGCTCCTCGGTGCCGTACGCGAGGATCGTGGGCGCGGCCATGCCGAGGCCGATGCCGATCCGGCGCGGGTCGTTGTCGGGGGCGCCGGCGGCCTCCAGTTCAGCGTCGACGACGGCCTGGAGGGTGCGGGGTGCGCCGAGTCCGCCGAGGCCCTCGGGGTAGTGGACCCAGGCGAGTCCGGCGTCGAAGCGGGCCCGCAGGAAGTCGGTGCGGTCGGTGTCCCGGGGCGGGTGCGCGGCGAGCAGGTCCCGTACCCGGGCGCGCAGCTCCTCGGCGGTGGTGACCGCGGCGGTCATCGCGGGCCTCCGTCCAGTGCCGGTACGACGACCAGCCGGCCGGTGGTGGTCCCGTCGGCGAGGCGCTGCACGGCGTCGGCGGCAGCGGTGAGCGGGACCCGCTCGCTGACCAGCGGTTTGACGGCGCCTTCGGCGGCGAGCCGGGTGAGCTCGGCGTGGCAGGCGAGGATGGCGGCGGGCTCCTTGGTGGCGTAGAGCCCCCAGTGCAGGCCGAGGATGGCGTAGTTCTTCACGAGTGCGTGGTTGAGGGCGGGGGCCGGGACGGTGCCGCTCGCGAAGCCGACGACGACGATCCGGCCCTCGAAGGCCACGCACTTGGCGGAGGCGGTGTAGGAGTCGCCGCCGACCGGGTCGTAGACGACGTCGGCTCCGCGCCCGCCGGTGAACTCCTTGACGCGGGAGACGAGGTCCTCCGCCGTACGGTCGATCACCAGGTCGCAGCCGAGCTCCTCGGCGGTGCGTGCCTTGGCCTTGCCTCCGACGACTCCGATGACGGTGGCCCCGGCGGCCTTGCCGAGCTGGACGGCGGCGCTGCCGACCCCGCCTGCGGCCGCGTGCACGAGGAGGGTCTCGCCGCTCTGGAGGCGGGCCCGGCGGTGCAGGCCGAACCAGCCGGTCTGGTAGCCGATGTGCAGGGCGGCGGCTTCGGCGTCGTCGAGGGTGTCCGGGGCCGGGAGCAGGGCGCGCGCCGGGGCGGTGACGTATTCGGCGAAACCGCCGTGCGGCAGGCTCGGGTTGGCGATGACGCGGCGGCCGTCCTCGGTCTCGCCGCAGATCTCGACGCCGGGGGTGAAGGGCAGCGGGGGCCGGATCTGGTACTGCCCGCGGACGAGCAGCGCGTCGGGGAAGTTGACGTTCGCCGCGAGCACCTTGAGCCTCACCTCGCCTTCACCGGGCACCGGCTCGGGAACCTCTTCGAGGCGCATGGCCTCACGGGGCTCACCGGGGGTATGTACTCGCCATGCCTGCATCCGGGGCCTCCAGCCGCCGTCGAGGAATCACGCTCCGCGCGCATACTAAGCGGTCGCTTGCCCTTCTGTGAACCCATCGCCTCCGAAGGTGTGGGCGTGGGGCCTGTTTGTCGTGCAGCATGTGTCCCGTAGATCAACAGTGATCGACATCGATCAACAGGCAGATGCCGCAGCGCATATGACCCGCACCATCGGGGGGACTCGCACCGTGAACGGAATCGGGATGAGAAGCGTGACGGCCGCGGCGGGGGCCGCCGCCGTCCTCGCAGGGCTGATCACCGCCGCCGGACCGGCCTCGGCCGCCGGCACCGCGGCGTGCAGCCCCGCCATCGAGCTGCTGCCCGCCCTGCCGGGGCTGAGCGGGGGCGCCGTGGCGGGCTTCGGCACCGGCGGACTCGTGGTGGGCGAGAGCGGCCGCCGGCCCGCCTACTGGACCGGCGCGGAGCACACGGTCCACGCCGTCCCGCTGCCCGCCGGCTTCGACCGGGGCCGCGTGAAGGCCGTCAGCGCCAAGGGGCTGATGGTGGGCACGGCCACCCGCGACTCGGACCGGGCCGGCATCGCCTTCACCCACCAGCTGGGCTCCGCGACCTCCGAGGCCCTGACCACGCCCCTGCCCGAGTGGCAGGACGTCGGCGTCGACGTCAACGAGTCGGGCCGGGTCGTCGCCGTGGACAACGGCGTCGCCAAGGAGTGGGTGAACGGCGAGGTCGTGCGCGAACTGCCGGTTCCCGCGGGCGAGATCCCGGGCACCAGGATCACCTCGCTGAACGGCATCAACAAGCGCGGCGACATCGTCGGCACGGCCACCGGCTCCTACTTCGACGCCGAGAACGACATCCAGGTCACCAAGACCTTCCCGGTGGTCTGGCCCGCCGGCGGCGGCTACCCGCCCTACGGCCTCCAGGTGTGGAACGGCTATCACCACTCGTTCTCCACGATCGGCAGGGACATCGACGACCGCGGCCGCGTCGTCGGCCTGGAGGACTACTACTACCGCAACGACCCGAAGCTGACCCCGGCCGTCTGGAAGAAGCCGTACGACGCCCTGCCCGCCGACCCGGGCCGGCTGAACGGCTACCACGACCTGGAGCTCTCGGGCACCAGCCCCACCACGAACGTGGCCGTCGGAACCGCCACCAACTTCGAGGAGAGCTGGCCCAGCTACTTCCAGGCCGTCTACTGGCCCGGGAAGGGCGCTCCGCTGGCGCTCCCCTTCCCGGCGGGCGCCCCGGGCGCCGTGCCGCTCAGCCGCGCCTTCGCCGCCACCGACGACGACCGGGTCGGCGGCACCGCGAGCGACCGGGAGACCGGGGCGAGCAGCGCCGTGATCTGGACCTGCGCGAGCAAGCAGGCGTACGCGCCGAAGAGCTGATCCCGTCCTGGGCATGGTGATCTCGGCGCCCGCGCGCTATCGATGCCCCATGACGGACGAGATTCCGCGCGGCCTGCCCGCGCCCCCGCCGCTCGGCGCCGCCGCCCTGCCCCCCGGTACGTACGCGGGGCAGGTGGTCCTCGTGACCGGCGGCGGCACCGGGCTGGGCAAGGCCATCGCCGCCGAGTTCGCGCGGCTCGGCGCCGATCTGGTGATCGCCGGGCGGCGCTCCGGGCAGCTCGAGGCGGCGCAGGAGGAGCTGGCGGCCGTACCCGGCGCGGGCCGGGTGACGGCCGCGGTCTGCGACATCAGGGATCCCGAGCGGGTCGCGGAGGTCTTCGACGCTGCCGAGGCGGCGCTCGGGCCGCCGGACGTCCTGGTCAACAACGCGGCCGCGAACTTCCCCTCCCCCGCCGAGGACCTGTCGCCGAACGCCTGGCGGGCGGTGGTCGACATCACCCTGACCGGGACCTGGTTCGTGACCCGCGAGTTCGGCCGCCGCCACCTGGCCGCCGGCACCCCCGGGTCGATCGTGAACATCGGCGCCTCGTACGCCTGGACGGGCGGGCCCGGCTTCGCCCACAGCGCCGCCGCCAAGGCCGGGGTGAAGAACCTGGTGGAGACGCTCGCCGTCGAGTGGGGCCCGTACGGCATCCAGATCAACGGGCTGGTGCCCGGGCTGTTCCCGCACGCCGACATGACCGAGGACATCCGCGGCGGCCTGGAGCGGGCCGCACCCGACTCCAAGGACGCCCGGCAGCCCGCCCTGCGGGTCGGCGCCCCGCGTGAACTGGGCTGGGCCGCCACCTTCCTGGCCTCGCCCTACGCCCGCTTCGTCACCGGCCACACCCTGGTGGTCGACGGGGCGAACTGGCAGCGCCGGTCGCTGGTCAACCCCGCGGTGGTCCCGGTCCGTACCCAGCTGGGCCGCGGCCCGTTCGTCCCCTGAGGCCGGTTGTCAGTGGCCGGTGCGAGGATCGCACCATGTCTCTCGCCGATCTGACCCTTGACCGCTGGCGTGCGCTCGACCCGGCCGCCGCCGGACGCATCGCACACGAGGCCGCCGCGCAGGTGGGCGGCCGGGTGGTGCTGCTCGACGCCGTCGAGCACCTGGGCGGGCCCCTGCACCGCGTCCGCATCGAGCGCGCGGGGCAGGAGTTCGCCCTCATACCCGGCGGCACGGTGTGGCTGGGGTTCGACCCGGACGCCTTCACGGCGACCCCCGCGCAGAGCGCCGACTTCGCGGAGAGCGTGGAGGAGGGGTACGGGTACGGGCAGCCCGACCTGAAGTCCCATCTCGCCGGCGTGCTCAGCCCGCTGCGCACCGCGACGCTGGCCACCGTGCTCATGGCCGTGGAGGACGAGGCCCTGACCGATCACCCCTCCGGCATGCCGGGCGCCCTCGCGGCGCGCGGGCTGCGGATGCCCGGCGCCGACGAGTGGGAGCACGCGTGCGGGGCCGGGGCCGGCACCCTGTTCCGGTGGGGGAACGAGTGCCCCCTGGACGAGCCGTCGTACGGGGGCAGTGGCGGCGCGCGGCACGAACCGAACGCCTTCGGACTGCACATCGCCTACGACAGCTACGGCACGGAGCTGAGCGGGGACCCGGCCGCGGTGCACGGCGGCGACGGCGGCGAGGCCGTCTGCGGTGGATACGGCGACCTGCTCGCCTGGCTGCCGCTGGCCACCGCCAACCGCAACCCGTACATGGCCGAGTTCGTGTACGGGCCGGAGGGCGAGGGCATGTACGAGGAGTTCTCGACGCGGCCCGTACTCAGCCTCCGCTGAAGCGCGGGGGCCGGCGGGCCGCCTTGGCGGTGTAGCCCTCCCGGCAGTCCTCCGAGGTGAGGGTGAGGGCCGCGGTCATCGCCACGCGGTCGAGGGCCGCGGGAAGGGCGGCGTCGGCGTATCCGTCGACCGCCCGCTTGATGCCCTGGACCGCGAGGGGCGCGTTCGCGGCGATCTCCCGTGCCACGGCGCGGGAGGCGGAGTCCAGGTCCTCGCCGGGAACGACCAGCTGGACCAGGTTGAGCCGCTGCGCCGTGGCGGCGTCGATGCGGCGGCCCGTCAGGGCCAGGTACTTGGCCCAGCCCGCGCCCGCCTCGCGGGCGATGCGGAGGTCGCCGCCCGCGTCCACCGCCACGCCCAACTGGGCTTCCGGCAGGGCGAAGACGGCGTCCTCGGCGGCCACCCGGACGTCGGCCATCAGCGCCAGCTCGAAGCCGAAGCCCAGGCAGTAGCCCTGGACGGCGGCCACCACCGGCTGCGGGAGGCGGGCGAGGACCCCGAAGCGCTCGTGGACCCAGCGGATGCCCTCGTAGTAGTTGCGGGTGCGCTCGGCGGCGGATCCGCCCGTGATGCCGCCGCCGGGGGCGGTCACGTCGATGCCCGCGCAGAAGGCCCGGCCCTCGGCCCTCAGCAGCACCACCCGGACGGACGCGTCGAAGCGGATCCGGTCCGCGAGCAGGCCGAGCTGGCGGGTGGACTCCCAGCTCCAGCCGTTGAGCTTGTCCGGGCGGCACAGGGTGAGGACCGCTAGGCCGTCCGCGACCTCCAGCCGGATCCGCTCCTCACCCTCCGCGATCTCCGTGGAGATGGTGTCGATCACCGTGTCCCGCACCCCCGGCCCGATGGCTGACGACCTGATGAACTGACGAACCGTCAGACTAGGGGTGGCCGGTCAGCGGGGGAAGACCTCGAACGGCACGGCCGGACGGCCGCCGAAACGGGCCGCCGCCTGCTGGGCGTTCCCGGTGAGGAAGGTACGGACGTACTCCTCCGGGTCCTGGTCCGTGAGCACCTCGATGTACGCCTTGTGCTCCAGCAGGGACTTCACCGAACGCTCCAGCCCGGGACCGGCGTCGGCCGCGTGCGTCGGGGTGGTGGATCCGGCCACCGCGACCCAGCGCACGCCGTTCCACGGCTCCAGGCCGCGTTCGACGAGCTCGGGGAAGATCCAGCGGTTCCCGGCGTCCCCGGCAGCGTCCAGGACGGCCCGGCCGACGGCCTTGTGGTCGGGGGTGTTCCAGAAGCCGCCGCCCTGCGCGCCGCCCCACGTGTCACGGTGGTTGAGGGTGACGATCAGTTCGGGCCGGTGCCGCCGGATGGCCGCGGCGATGTCCCGGCGCAGGTCGAGGCCGTACTCGACGATGCCGTCGCGGTAGTCCAGGAACTCCACCTCGGACACGCCGACGACCGCGGCGCTGGCCCGCTGCTCCGCCTCCCGCAGGGGACCGCAGTCGGCGGGGGCGATGCTGTCGATGCCCGCTTCGCCGCGCGTGGCGAGGAGGTAGACGACCTCCCGGCCCCCGTCCGTCCAGTCCGCGATGGCCGCCGCGCACCCGTACTCCAGGTCGTCGGGGTGCGCGACCACCGCGAGGGCGCGTGTCCAGTCGGTGGGCATGGGCTGCAAGGCGGGCTGCAGATCAGGTTGTTCGGTCATGTCTCGCACAATAGGCGAATGGACCGTCATGGGCAGGTGGTGGCGCTGCTCGACGCCACGGGGATCTTCTTCGAGCCGGTCCGCACCGCCTTCCCCGGGGCGGACGAGGCCGCGTGGGCCCGGGCCGCGCTGCTGGATCCGGGCGCGGCCGGACCGGACGGGGCGTGGCGGCTGGACTTCCGGTGCTTCGCGATCGCCCGGCCCGGCGGCCGCTGGGTGCCGGTGGACGCCGGGGTCGGGCCGGCCCGGTCCCCCGCCGCCGCGTGGGCGCCGGTGCCGGGGCGGCTGCCGGACGCCCTCGCGGCGGCGGGCATCGACCCGGCCGGCGTGGAGGCCGTGGTCCTGACCCACCTTCACGAGGTTCTGCGGGCGGCCGGCCGGCTGCACGAGGTGGGACGTACTGGTGCACGCCGTGCAGCTGGGCGACCCGTCGGTGCCGTACTCCCACGAGCGCGACCGGGAAACCGCCCGGGCCTCGCGCGAAGCCCTGCTGGCGCGGGCCCGGGAGCACGGCGCCCTGGTGGCCACCGCGCACCTGACCCGCGCGTTCGTGGAACCGCCCGGGGAAGCGTCACCGGGCCGGCCCTGCTGAACGCAGGTGCCGACCCGGCCGGTTGCGCGGCGGCGGCGGTCGTCGCCGTTCCGGCCATTCCACCGGACACGGCCGGTCCGCCCAGGGCCAGCGAGACGGCTCTCGACGTCTTGGCCTGCGCGGACAACGGCTCACGCCTCGTCGCGTACGAGGGACAGCAGGCGGTCCAGGACGCGGGGGCCGCCGGCACGGACGCCGTCGTGCTCGAACTCGTCCGTCACCCAGGTCCGCAGGCCGCGTACGGCGCGGGCGGTGGCCAGCGAGTGGGCCGTGTCCACGTACATGTCGTCGTGGTAGACGGCGGCCGCCACCGGTACCTCGTTGGCCGCGAGGCGCGCCGGGTCGTAGAGCGGCTGCCAGCCGGTACGGGCGGCCAGCAGCTCGGCGGTCTCGCGGAGCGGGACGAGGGACGGGTCGGTGGTGAAGTGCCAGGGGTGGATGGTCTCGCCGGTGAAGAGCACGGGCTCGTCGCCCGCGAGGGCCTTCGCCGCGTCGAAACGGGGGTGGCCCGCGCGGACCCGCTCGGCCGCCCAGGCGGTGGGCGTGGCCGGGTCCTGGGCGTAGATCGCCTCGTGGACCAGCGCGTAGAGGGGGTGACCGGCGAAGGAGAGCAGGGCGCGGGCGCCCTCCAGGAAGGCGTCGGAGAGGGCCGGGCCGGCCGGGGTCGGCACGAAGGCGTCCTCCAGCAGGTAGTGGAGCTGGTGGCTGCCGTCGCCGCCGCCGAGGAGGATGCCGAGGGACTGGAAGCCCTCGACGGTGAGGCGGTGGCCGCCGGGGAGTTCCGCCGGGTGGTCCGCGAGGTGCGCGGCGATCCGGCGGGCGCGCTCCACGTCCATCGGGTAACGGGCGTAGTGGGCCAGGTTCTTGCGCTCGATGCGGGGGAACGCGGCCTCGTACACCTCGTCGGCGGTGGCGGTGAGGGAGGGCAGGCCGCCGGTGATCAGGGCGGCGCTGAGGCCCTCGGGTGCGGTGGAGAGGTAGTGGGTCGCGCAGAAGCCGCCGAAGCTCTGGCCGAGCACTGTCCAGGGCGCGCCGCCGGTCAGGCCGGGGCGGACGGCCTCGGCGTCGCGCACGATGGAGTCGGAGCGGAAGTGCGAGAGGTACTCCGCCTGCTGGGCGGGGGTGCCGCGCAGGGGCAGGGTCTGCCGGTTCACCGGGGTGGACCGGCCGGTTCCGCGCTGGTCGAGCAGCAGTACCCGGTACTCGGTCAGCGCCCGCTCCAGCCAGGCCTGGCGGCCGATGAAACGGCGGGCGCCGAAGCCCGGACCGCCCTCCAGGTACAGCAGCCACGGCAGTGTCTCGGGGTCCTTGCCGGTGGCGACGACCTCGCGGGCGTACAGCTCGATCCGCTCCCCGTCCGGGCGGGCGTGGTCCAGGGGGACGGTGAACCGGTGGTCGGTGAGGACCGTGCCGGGCTGGCGGTAGCTGTGGGCGATGGTCACGGGCGGCCCCCTGGGGTACGAGGTACGGAATTCCGCGCCCCGGCCGGGTGGCGGCGGGGGCGCGGTTGTGGCGGTCCGCCGAGTCTATGGGGTGCCCTGCCGGCCGGGCCGGCCCTGTCGGGTCTCCGGTGGGGTCCGGCCCGGCCAGCGGGCGCCGTGTCAGAACTCGACGACCGAGCGGAGCACCTCGCCGCGTTCCATCCGGGCGAAGGCGTCCTCGACCCCGTCGAGCGCGATGGTCTCGGAGACGAAGGCGTCCAGGTCGAGCCGGCCCTGGAGGTAGAGGTCGATCAGCAGCGGGAAGTCACGCTCGGGCAGACAGTCCCCGTACCAGGAGGACTTCAGGGCGCCGCCGCGGCCGAAGACGTCGAGGAGCGGGAGTTCGAGCTTCATCTCCGGGGTCGGCACGCCGACCAGGACCACCGTCCCGGCGAGGTCGCGTGCGTAGAAGGCCTGCCGGTAGGTCTCGGGGCGGCCCACGGCGTCGATGACCACGTCCGCGCCGTTGCCCCCGGTCAGGCCCTGAACGGCCTTGACCACGTCCTCCGTGCGGCCGTTGACGGTGTGGGTGGCGCCCAGGCCGCGCGCCCACTCCAGCTTCCGGTCGTCCAGGTCCACCGCGATGATCTTCGACGCGCCCGCGAGCCGGGCCCCGGCAACGGCCGCGTTGCCCACTCCCCCGCAGCCGATGACGGCGACGGAGTCGCCCCGGCCGACGTTGCCGGTGTTCAGGGCGGCGCCGAGGCCGGCCATCACCCCGCAGCCGAGGAGTCCGGCGGCGGCGGGGGCCGCGGCCGGGTCCACCTTGGTGCACTGGCCGGCCGCCACCAGGGTCTTCTCGGCGAAGGCGCCGATGCCCAGGGCCGGGGACAGCGGGGAGCCGTCCTCCAGGGTCATGGGCTGGGTGGCGTTGTGCGTGGCGAAGCAGTACCAGGGCCGCCCGCGCTTGCAGGCACGGCAGGTGCCGCACACCGCGCGCCAGTTGAGGACGACGAAGTCGCCGGGGGCCACGGAGGTGACGTCCGGGCCGACGGACTCGACGATCCCGGCGGCCTCGTGGCCGAGCAGGAAGGGGAACTCGTCGTTGATCCCGCCCTCGCGGTAGTGCAGGTCGGTGTGGCAGACCCCGCAGGCCTGGACCCTGACGAGCGCCTCGCCGGGTCCCGGGTCGGGCACGAGGATCGTCGTCGTCTCCACCGGTGCGCCCTTGCTCCGTGCGATGACCCCTCGTACGCGATGCGTCACGTCGTACCCCGCTCTGATCGAATCGGTATGGATCAACGAACGTACACGGGCGGCACGCGGTAAGGGAGTTGTGTCACGTTTCGGCACGCGACCCGACCAGATCCGGTGGTACGGCGGCCCGGAGTGCCGCACCGAAGGCGGCCACGGCGGGATGGGCGCCGGCCCCGCTGCGGAAGGCGAGGCCGGTACGGCGCCGCACGGGCAGACGAGTGAGGCGCACGGCCGGATCCGCGGGGCCGGTGACCCCGAGCTGCGGTACGAGGGCCACGCCCTGGCCGGCCGCGACCAGCGCGAGCACGGTGGCGAACTCGTCGACCTGGTGGCGGACCCGCGGCGTGAAACCGGCGGCCTGACAGGCCCGTACGGTCATGGCGTGGCAGAGGGTGCCGGGCGTGGCAGTGATCCAGGGCGCCCGCGCGTGGGTGCGCAGGGCCGCGCCCTGGTCGTGCCCCTCGGCCGGCTGCCCCTCGGACGGCTCGGCGGTCTCCCCGGCGGGCGCGGCCAGGTACATCGCCTCGGCGTAGAGCGGCTCGGTGGCCAGTCCCGGCTCCTGGAGGGCGGGGACGAAGTCGTACTCGTGGACAAGGGCCACGTCCAGGTCGCCGGCCCGCAGGGCGTCCGCCACCGCCGCCGGGTCGGTCTCGGAGACCATCGGCTCCAGGGCGGGGTGGTGCCGGGCGAGGTCGGCCAGGGCGGCCGGGACGATGGCCCGGGTGGCGGTGGGGAAGGCACCGATCCGCAGGGCTCCGGCCAGGCCGCCGCGGGCCCTGGCGAGGTCGGCCTCGGCCTGTTCGAGCCGTTCGAGGACAGCCTCGGCGTGCCGGACCAGGTTCTCCCCCGCCGCGGTGAGCCGCACCCGGCGGCCGGTGCGCTCCAGCAGGGGCAGGCCGGCCTCCCGTTCCAGCACGCCGAGCTGCTGGGAGACGGCCGAAGGGCTGAAGGCGAGCGCTTCGGCGACTGCGGCGATGGTGCCGCGGCGGGCGAGTTCGCGCAGCAGGCGCAGGCGTCGTACATCGAGCATCGGTTCAGCTTACGGTTCGGGTAAGGAACGCGAACTGGATTTGACGCTCCGGGCGGGTGAGGCTCTTCGTCATGGGACAGGACATGGCACAGGACATGGCACGGCACACGACACGGCACATCGCGGAAGACCTCCCGCTCCACGGGATCCACGTACCGCTCGTCACCCCCTTCACCCCCGCCGGGGAGATCGCCGCCGGGGCCCTGGAGGCGCTCGCGCACGAGGTGCTCGACGCGGGCGCCACCGGGATCGTGGCCCTCGGCACCACCGCGGAGGCGGCCTCCCTCGACGAGGCGGAGCGCGACCTCGTCACCGGCGTGTGCGCCGAGGTCTGCCGGGAGCGGGGTGCACTGCTGACGGTCGGGGCCGGGGCGAGCGGCACCCGGGCCGCCGAGGCCTCGCTGGCCCGGCTCGCGCGGTGGCCGCAGGCGCGGGCGGCGCTGGTGACCGTGCCCGCGTTCGTACGGCCTTCCGCGCCGGGGGTGTTGGCGCACTTCGCGCGACTGGCGGAGGTGAGCCCCTACCGCTGATCGTCTATCACATCCCCTATCGCACCGGGCAGCCGCTGGACGCGGCCGCGCTGCGGGCCCTCGGGGCGCTCCCCGGGGTCGCCGGGATGAAGTACGCGGGCGGCGGAATCGACCAGGACGCGGTGGCACTGCTCGGGGACCTGCCGGCCGGGTTCGTGGTGCTGGCGGGCGACGACGCGTACCTGTCTCCGCTGCTGGCACTGGGCGCGGCGGGCGGGATCCTCGCCTCGGCGCATCTGGCGACGGAGCGGTTCGTGGAGCTCGCCGCGGCCTGGCGGTCCGGTGACGTGGCCCGGGCGCGGCCGCTGGGGCACGCGCTGGCCCGGATGTCGGCGGCGGCTTTCGCCGAACCCAATCCGGCGGTGGTCAAGGGCGTGCTGCACGCGCAGGGCCGCATTCCGAGCCCCGGCGTACGGCTTCCACTGCCGCCCGCCTCGGAGGCGGCGGTGGCGGCCACCCTGGAGCGGCTGGGCGAGCTTCCCGCCGGCCCGCCGCAGCAGGCGGCTCATGCCGGAAAGAGTCCGTGATGGGCGATTCGCCACCTAAGCGCCTGTAGCCCGAATAAGCCGCATCGAGACTGGACTTGCCCGTATTGAGCAAGGCGCCCCGGCCCGTGATGTGAGTCACGCCGGAGGGGCCAACATCATTTCCGCAGGACAGCCGATTCCCTTTTCCCGGAAAGGGAATCGGCTATTTCACCGAGGAGCCTTCATGGTCATTTAACGGGCTGATAGCGGGATGTCGATCTATGGGTGGAATTCGGGGCTTGTTCCCGCCCTCAGGGCTCACTTACGGTCACCTCACTCCAGGTGGTCCGCTCGCCGAATAGGCCGCCCGCCCGGGCTCTCCCGTCCCCCCACGCGAGGAATTCCCCCATGCCTGCAAAGGGTAAGCACCGTCGGCCGAAGCACCACCCGATCACCCGCAAGCTGGCCCTGGCCGGCACTGGTGGCGCGGCCCTCACTCTGCCGCTGATCAGCGCGACCACCGCAGGTGCGGTGCCTACGGCCACCGCTCCCGCGGCCCAGACCGCCGCCCCCGCGGCCCGCGCCGCCACTCCCACGACGTATTCCGTGGTCGCCGGAGACACTCTTTCCGAGATCGCGGCGGAGCATTCCGTGAGCGGCGGCTGGAAGCAGCTCTACGCGGCGAACCGGAGCGTCATCGGCGACAACCCGTCGATCATCCGGCCCGGCATCAAACTGCAGCTCGGCACCCAGGCGGAGACCGTCCGTGCGAGCAGGTCCGCCGCCCGGCCCGCCATCCAGCCCGCTGCCAAGCCCGCTGCCAAGCCCGCCAGCGCCTACCCGAACAACCTCGACGGGTGGATCCGCGAGTCCCTCGACGTCATGGCCAAGCACGGAATTCCCGGTAGCTACAACGGAATTCACCGCAATGTGATGCGCGAGTCCTCCGGCAATCCGATGGCGATCAACAACTGGGACATCAACGCCCAGAACGGGATCCCGTCCAAGGGTCTGCTCCAGGTCATCGACCCGACCTTCCGGGCCTACCACGTGCCCGGCACCTCGCAGAACTCCTACGACCCGGTCGCCAACATCACCGCCGCCTGCAATTACGCGGCAGCCCGCTACGGCTCGATCGACAACGTCAACGGGCCCTACTAGAACCCGCTTCGGTGACGGGCGGCGCGGACCGGCGGGCGGCGCGGACGAGGATCCGCAGGGGCGCCGCCAGGCCGTAGCCGACGTCCCGGCGCAGGGCACCCACGCCCGCCCGCTCCACGCGGGTCAGCTGGTGCTCCATGAGCTCCCTCATGGTCTCGACGACAGGACGCAGTCCGGGTTCGACGAGGCCGAGGATGCCGTGGGTGGCGTCGAGGGCCGTGCGCGCACGCCGGCTCTCGGCGGCGAGGAGGGCGCGCACGCCCGGGGTGTCACGGGCCTGTTCCAGGTCGGCGCGGGTGACGGAGTGCTCGGCGAGCCGCTCGCGCGGAATGCAGAGCCGGCCCTCCGCGAGGTCCCCGCAGAGGTCCGCGAGGAAGTCGACGCGCTGGGCGGCGTCGACGAACCGCCGCCAGCCGGCGGCCTGTTCGGGGTCGGGGCCGCCCTGGTACTGCAGTCCGGTGAAGACCAGTACGCCGGGCCACGCGTAGGCGTCGAGATAGTCCTGGAAGTCCTCCTCGGCGGCGAAGCCGTCGAAGGCGGCCTCGGCGGTGGCGGCGCCCTCCAGGAAGCGGGAGACCCAGTGCGCGGGGAGGGCGCGGGAGTCCACCGCGTGGGCGTAGGCGCGCAGCACGGGGTCGGGGCTGTCCCCGGACGTCAGGGCCGCCTCGGTCCGCTCGGTCAGCGCGGCGAGTCCGGCGGCCCGCTGCTGTGGGGTGCCGGTCTCGGCCACGTCGTCGACCAGGTTCATGAAGGCGAGCCCCGCGGCGAGGTACGGCACCAGCGGCGGCGCGGCCAGCAGTCGGAGCGCGAGGTAGGGGGCGGGTTCGCGGCGGAGCACCCGGCGGGCGGCATGCGTGTAGTCGTCCCGCAGCCGGGGGGCGGACATCCCGGCCGCCGTGAGGGTGGTGCGCCAGCTGGGCATGGTGGTCGAGCTCCTCGGTGTACGCGTGGGCGGATGGGAGGGCGCGCGTCGCGTGAGCGCCCTCGCTCGGCTCCGTGCGGCCCTGTGCGTGCGGGCACGCGGGGTCAGGTGACGGTGACCTTCCTGAGGCTGCCGTCGGTCTTCCACAGGACGTAGCCGCCGCGCCCGTACTCGTCGCTGAGGTAGGTGCGGATGGAGGGGACCTGGTCCATCATCCATGGGTCGACGATGACGTGGCGCGAGGTCGGCTTCTCGATCTTCAGGTCCTTCTTGGACTGTTCCAGCATGCCGGGCAGCGCGTCCCAGTTGACCGTGGCCATGTCGATCAGCGGCTCCCCCTCCTCGACCGTGCCGTCCGGGCCCGTGCGCGAGGCCGCCCCGTCCCGGTACTGCCAGGAGTCGACGGTCTCGGCGCCGGCGGCGGTGGGGATGGAGGCGAGGATGTAGCCGTCGTAGAGCGTCATGTCGACGAAGGTGGTCGTCCCCGCCTGCTTCTTGAACGCGTCCAGGGCGGTGCGGACGTTCTCCGGCGTCATCATGCTGCCCCGGGGCGCGTCCGCCTTCTGCGCGCTCCCCTTCGGGGACGGGGCCGAGGAGGCGTCCCGCACGGACGGTGCGGCGGGGGTGGCGACGGCCGGGCTGCTCGCGGCGCCGCCCTTCGCGTCGTCGCCGCCGGAGTTACCGTCGGGCAGGAGCTGGACGATGCCGACGACGCCGGCCGCCAGGACCGCGGTGATCGCGGCGCCGATCAGGGCCGGGCGCCTGCGCGGGGCGGACGCCACCGCAACGGGCGTCGTGGCCGCCGCGTACGGGGAGCCACCGGAACCGTAGGGCGGCGGGGTGTGCGGCGTGCCGGCCGGCGCGTACGGACCGAACTGCCCGTACGGGCCCGGCACCACCGGGGAGGCGACGGACGGCGGGACGACGGGCGCGGGGCCGGGGCCGGTACCGAGAGCAGCGCTCGCGTCGCGGAGCAGCTGTTCCAGCTGCGCTCCGTCGGGCCGCGCGGCCGGGTCCCGTACGAGCAGCCGTTCCAGTACGGGCCCCAGCGGGCCGGAGCGAACCGGCGCCGGGATCGGCTCGTCGAGCACGGCGACGACCGTGGCCAGGCTGGTGGCCCGGCGCAGCGGATTGGCCCCCTCGGCTGCCACGTACAGGAGCATGCCGAGCGACCACAGGTCCGAGGCGGCCAGCCCCTCCTCCCCGCGGACCCGCTCGGGTGCGATGTACTCCGGTGAGCCGATCAGCACTCCGGTCGCGGTGAGCCCGGTGGAGTCGTGCAGCGCGGCGATGCCGAAGTCGGTCAGGACGGCCGACCCGTCGGGGCGCAGCAGTACGTTGGCGGGCTTCACGTCACGGTGGAGGATGCCCTCCGCGTGCGCGGCGCGCAGCGCGGACAGGACGTCGAGGCCGAGCCGCACCGCTTCCACGGGCGGCATCGGTCCGGACTCCAGGCGGTCGTACAGGGAGCCGCCCCTGACCATCTCCATGACGATCCACGGGTGCCCGTCGGCGCCTTCCGGCGGTTCGACGATGTGGTGGATCGTCACGACGTGGGGGTGGGCGAGGCGGGCGAGGGCGCGGGCCTCGCGGACGGCGCGTTCGCGCAGCTGGTCCGCGAGGCCGGGCTGGGCGGCGGCGGTGGCCGGGTCCGGCGGGCGTACTTCCTTGAGCGCGACCTCTCGGTGCAGGGCTATGTCGCGCGCCCGCCATACGGTACCCATGCCACCGCTGCCCAGGGGCGCGACCAGTTCGAAGCGCCCGTCGATCAGCTGTCTGCCGGCCTCACTCGTGTCCATGGCGGATCATCGTAGGCGCCGCCACCGTCAGCAGCGTCGGCGGTCCACCACGACCGTTCCCTGGACGGTGTCCACCGTGCGGTCGTAGCACCCGCCGGGGGTTTTCGACCCGTACAGCCGGTAGCGGGCGGAGGTGGTCGCGACCGCGTGGCGCTGGTCGCGCGGGACGTTCGCCGTGTAGGTGGCGTCACCCGTGTACTGGTCGTCGAGCCGGGAGGAGTCCACCGGCCGCCCGCCGCGCAGGGTGACGGTGTCCGCGCGGTCGCCGAGCGCGAGGACGGTGCGCAGCCGGTCACCGGCGCCGAGGGTGGTCTCGCCGTCCATGGTGTAGGTGCGGGCGGTCCGGGTGGTGACCGGCCCGTGCGTGACGCTCTCCTCGTCGGTCCAGGTGGCGTCGAGCGCGTCGAGGTTCTCGCCCTCGGTCCAGCGGTGGACGGAGGTGCCCCGCACGGTGCGGGTGACGGTGGTGGCCACCCGGCCGTGGGAGGTGTTCAGGTGCCCGGCCACGGTCAGCCGGTGGCTGCCCTCGGTGTCCAGGCGGTGCTGGCCGCCGGGTGCGGCGGGCGTCCAGCGGGAGTGGCCCTCCGGGGCGCTCTGCTCGTGCCGGGTGAGGGCGCCGGTGACGACCTGCCGGGCCTCGTCCTGCCACAGCAGCAGGTTGGTGGGGGTGCTCCAGCCGCTCTGGCCGGCCGGAACCCCGGCGACCGACACCTCGATCCGGTGCGGGCGGCCGTCGTTGAGGAGGGCGGCATAGGGGGTGAGGTCGTAGCGGACCGGCTGGACGTCGAAGGCGCGCGGGCCGGGGGTGACGTACCAGAGGAAGGGGTTGTGTGGCGTTAGGGGAGCACGTCTGACCTGCGGTTTCACAGCAATCCCTCGGGATATCACCATACTTGGTGTGCCCGGAGTAGCCCCAGGTCACCCCGTGGATTCCCCGATCTTGCGCACCGCCAGGTGCCCGGGAGTGCCCGGAATCCGACGGTGCGTCAGAACCAAGGGGCGCGTCCTCATGCCGCCCCGATGGGGCCGCTGCGGTCCCTAGTGCGTTGTCCACGAACGTTGGCCGGGTCGGGTGAAGGGGGTGGTTGGTGTTCGCGCCGGGGGTCTGCCAGCCTCACTCTTAATGGCAACGTGACCGTTGTTGAGGGTGAGGTCGTGAATGGCGGAGCCGGTCAGGGCAAGGCGGTTGACCGATGAAGAGGGACAGAGACTGCAGCGGATCGTCCGGCGGGGCAGACATGAGTCGGTGCGGGTCAGACGGGCTCTGATCATCATGGCGTCGGCGTCGGGCACTCCGGTGACGGCGATCGCCCGGCTGGTCGCCGCTCATGAGGACACCGTCCGCGATGTGATCCACGCGTTCAACGAGAAGGGCCTGGCCGCGCTGGACCCTCGGTGGGCGGGAGGCCGTCCCCGCCTGATCAGCGATGACGAACGCGAGTTCATCATCGCGACGGCCAAGACCCGCCCCGCCAAGCTGGGACGTCCGTTCACACACTGGAGTCTTCGCAAGCTCACCGACTACCTGTCCCGCAACCGGATCAGGAAGGTCCAGATCGGCCGTGAACGGCTGCGGCAGATCCTGCGCGAACACGGGATCTCCTTCCAGCGCACTCGCACCTGGAAGGAGTCCAAGGACCCCGACAAGGACGCCAGACTCGACCGTATCGAGCACGTGACCAGGCATTTCCTGGACCGGTGCTTCGCCTTCGACCAGTTCGGCCCCCTGTCGATCCGCCCCTGCCACGGCTCCGCCTGGGCCCAGGAGAAGAAACCGGACCGGCTGCCGGCCACCTACCACCGCACCCACGGCATCCGCTACTTCCACGGCTGCTACTCCATCGGCGACGACCAGCTGTGGGGTGTGACCCGCCGCCGCAAGGGTGGCGACCACAGCCTCGCGGCACTGAAGTCGATCCGTGCCGCAAGGCCCGACGGCGCCCCCCATCTACGTGATCATGGACAACTTCTCGGCGAACAAGACTCCGGCGATCCGGACCTGGGCAAGGAAACACAAGGTCGAGTTATGCCTGACCCCGACCAGCGCGTCGTGGGCCAACCCGATCGAGGCCCAGTTCGGGCCACTGCGCAACTTCGTCACGGGCGGTTCCAACCACCCCAACCACCCGGCACTCGCCCGGAAGCTCCAGGACTACCTGCGATGGCGCAACGCGAATGCCCGCCACCCCGACGTCCTGGCCGCCCAACGCCGCGAACGCGCCAAGGTCCGAAGCGAACGCCAACAACGCTGGGGACGGCCACGGCCTCAAGCCGCCTGACCAACCCCGGCGAACGTTCGTGGACAACGCACTAGAGACTCCGTTGCTGAATGCGTCAGCGGGCGAGTCGGTGGCTGAGGCGTTCGAGTCTGCTGGTGCGGGCTGTACGTAGTGGGTCGATGGCCCACCAAGCGTCGGGCCGGACGATGTTGAGCGTGGTGGCGGGGAAAGCGTATTGAAGGCGGACTTTCGGCAGGCCGCGGTAGCGGGCCCGGCGGATGCCGGCGACGTCGAGGGCCTGGTTGACGGTGCCCTCGACACGCGCGCGGAGGGCGTACTTGGTTCTCCAGGACTCGGTGTCCCGTTCGGCGCGGGCCGCGGCGGTGCGTTCGTGGAGTTCGCGGGGCTGCAGGGGTGAGCATGCGGGTGCCGCGGACGGAGCTAGGGTCTGCCGTCAAAGTGATCTTGGATTGTGGATCATGGAGTCGTGATACGTCGCCATGAACTGTCCGACGCCGAGTGGGAACTCGTGCAGCCGTTGCTGCCCCGGCCCGTGCTGGGGCGGCCGCGGCTTGATGACCGGACGGCCCTGAACGGGATCGTCTGGAAGTTCCGGACCGGGGTCGCGTGGCGCGACGTGCCCGAGCGATATGGATTGTGGGCCAGTCTCCATACCCGTTTCCGCCGGTGGGCGGGTGACGGGACCTTCGAGCGGATGCTCCAGGCCGCGCAGGCGAACGCCGACGCGTCGGGTGACATCGAGTGGCTGGTGTCGGTCGACTCCAGCATCGTCCGGGCTCATCAGCACGCTGCCGGGGCCCGAAAAGGGGGCTTCGAAGCCCGGCGCTCGGGCGGTCCCGCGGCGGGCTGACCAGCAAAATCCACCTGGCCTGCGACGGAGCGGGCCAACCTCTGGCCTTCGTCCTGACCGGCGGGAACACCAACGACTGCACCCAGTTCACCGCCGTGATGGAGGCGATACGGGTGCCCCGAATCGGGCCGGGCCGGCCACGCGTGCGGCCCGGCCACGTCATCGGCGACAAGGGTTACAGCTCGAAGGCGATCCGGGCCTGGCTGCGGTGCCGCGGCATCGCCCACACCATCCGGGAGCGGTCCGACCAGGTCCGCAACCGGGCCCGGCGCGGAAGCCGAGGAGGCCGCCCGCCGGCCTTCGACAAGCAGGTCTACAAACGCCGCAACGTCGTGGAACGGTGCTTCAACCGACTCAAGCAGTGGCGCGGCATCGCCACCAGATACGACAAGACCGCCCAGTCCTACCAAGCAGCCGTCACCCTCGCATCACTCCTGATGTGGGCGTGACACTTTGACGACAACTCTTAGTGCACTTGTCCCGGGAGGGTCAGGTGCGGCCGTCGGCGCAGGCGAAGTCCATCACAATGGCGTCACGGCCGTGTCGGGTGGCCGGACACCAGCCGGAGCTGGTGGAGCCTTCGGGACAGCGGACCTGACGGGCTTTCCAGTCGATCCAGAAGGTGCTCTCGTCGAAGCTCTCGGCAGCTCTGGCCTGGGGCGAGTTGTCGGCCAGGAGCGAAGTGACCATGGTGATGCACTGCCCGGCGGTGGCGGTGATCAGGTCGGCCCAGGGGTAGCCGGAGTCGAGGTAGTGCTTGGCGGGAGATCCTCACCTGGGAGTCCAGTAGGCAGACCGAGCGGAACAGTGAGAAGAGGTTCTGGAAGGCCCTCGGGCGCTTCGGTGGCTGGCATCGCGATGAACCGCACGTGAGGATACCTGAACCACGCGGAGAATCCGAAGGGTAGAACGACCCTCGAACTGCACCTCGGGGCAGTCAGGTTGTGTGTCCGCCGCCGCTCGAAACAGTGGCTCGTCGGCTCGGCGGCCGTGCCTATCATGCTGTTCATGAGCCAGTTGCTGAGCCTAGAAACCCCGGACCACGCGCGCCCGGTGTGTCTTCGAACGGAGCGGGGTGCCTTCGCCACCCTGGATGTCCCACTGCTGGGCACGCCCCCGTGCGGGGGATGGCCCTGCTCGTACCTGGCTTCATGGGCAGCAAAGAGGACTTCCTCCCCATGCTGCCCGCCCTGAGCGCCGACGGCGTACGTGTGCTGGCCGTGGACTGCCGAGGTCAGTACGAGACCGGCGACGCCTCGCCGACGCCCTCGTACTCCCAGGACGACCTGGCCAGCGATCTGGTAGCCGTTACCCGTTCCCTGGGCGCGGGCCCGGTGCATCTGCTGGGCCATTCGTACGGGGGAAGTCTCGTCCGCGCGGCGGTCATCGCAACTCAGGGGGACCCCTCTCTGGGCGTCGGTCACTCTGATGAACTTCGGTCCCGGCGCAGTCTCTTCTTGGCAGCGGGAACGCCTGCACCTGCTGCTCTCCGTTGTGGAATCGATGTCCCTGGCCGACATCTGGCCGTTCGTGCGAAGCAAGGACGAGTCCGTGCCCGAGGACGTCGCACGCTTCCTGGAGCGGCGGTGGATGAGCAACAGCCCGAGCCAGTTGGCGGCCGTTGCGCAACACATGCTGGACGAGACGGACACTACGGCGCGAGGGCACTCGGTTATCACGACAAGACCGCCACCCGCCTGGTCACCGAGGCTGGCGGAACCTGGAGCCGATACGCCTCCGGTGACCACACACGGTGAGTTCTCGTTCCACTCCAGCTGGCATGTCTCGTCACTCGGGGAAAGTGAAGCCCAGTTCGCGCAGGCGGGGCAGGCAGGCTTCGAGGCACTGCTCCACCGACGCAGCATCGGTACGCACGAGGATGTCGTCACGCAACGGGGCGCCACTGGCCACGAACGTCCAGGGCTTCCGCCTCTCTGCCATCCGCTCAGCATCTGCCTTGAACAGCACGGTTATGCCCTGTTCGGCCAGCGCCTCCATGATCGCGACAATGTCCGCCGGTGACCCCTTCAGAAGTGGCTCGAACACACCACGGTGAACCTATCCGTCCGAGGACGGACCACGAACACCGGCCTCGCCACCCAGAGTGACCAACGAGGGCCGTCCAAGCTGGAACACGCGACACCTCAACATGCGGGCCTACCATCTACCAGTCTCACACCCGGATCAGCGGGGCAGGATGCGCAGTACTGCCTCGCGTTCACCGCTGAGCCGCAGGCCTTGCTGTACTGCGGCGCTCAGATCGAGGTCGCCGAGCAGGGTCGCGGCCAGCAGGTGCGGCGGTCCGGTCAGTGACGCGGTGGGGTGGTCGACCCGGCCGGCGTGTGTGTGCACCGAGCCGTCCTTGACTTCGATGACCAGGTCTTCGTTGCCGTCGGCGTGCAGTTGCAGGGCGATTGCCGGCTGGTCGGGGCAGTGGTCGGTCAGTGCCCGGGCGGGCATGTCCAGCCAGTGGGTGCGGAAGGTGTCGCTGCCGGCCGGCTCACGCAACAGCGGAATTCCCCATCGGCTCAGTTCCTGCAGCACCGGCTCCAGCTCGCGGCCACGCTCGGTGAGGGAGAACAGGGTGGTGGCCACCGGCGGCGGGGCGGCCTCGCGGTGGATCAGGCCGGCTTCCTCGAGTTCGCGGAGCCGGTCGACCAGCAGGTTGCTGGCGATCCCGGGCAGCCCGTTGCGCAGGTCGGTGTGCCGGCACGGACCCAGGGCGAGCAGTTCGCGGACGATCAGCAGGGTCCATCGGTCGCCGATGGTGTCCAGTGATTTCGCGATGCCGCAGTACTGCCCGTAGGTGCGCATGCCACCACCCTACATCGTGGTGTTGAGATTCAAAACTCTCTTGTTGACTTTCTCAACAACGTCGGTCTAGCGTCGCTGCCCATGACCACCACCCTTTCCGTGCGTCGGCTGGCCTGGGCCGGCGTCGAGATCCGTCTCGGCGACACCCGCCTGCTGATCGACCCGCTCGAGAACGTCGCTCCGCTGGCGCCGGTGATGGGGCCGCCGCACCGGTCGGTCGACCCGGTCGATACCCCGCCCGGCACCCACGCCCTCATCACCCACCTGCACCCCGACCACTACGACCACGACCTGATCGCCCGGATCGCGGCCACCGGCACGATCGGCTGTCACACCCCAAGCGCGGCCGGGCTGCGCGAGGCGGGCATCACCCCTGTTGCCCAGGACCTGGGCCAGTCACGGCGCATCGGAAAGCTGACCGTCACCCCGGTGACCTCGCTGGACTGGCGCGGCAACGACTGTGACCAGGTCGCCTGGGTCGTCGAAGGCGCCGGCCGGCGGGTCATCCACTGCGGCGACACCCAGTGGCACGGCAGCTGGTGGCAGATCGCCCGCGACCACGGCCCGTTCGACGTCGCGTTCGTCCCGGTCAACGGCGTCATCGCCCACTTCGAGGGCTACGCGGCCAACGTCCCGGCGACCATGACCCCCGAGCAGGGCGTCGAGGCCGCCGTCGCACTCGGCGCCGGCACCGTCTGCGCCATGCACTACGGCCTGTTCCACAACCCGCCGTTCTACACCGAACAACCCGACATCGAGCAGCGCTTCCAGCACGCCGCCAACGAGCGGGGCATCACCGCGGCCATCATCGCCGACGGCCAGCCCGTCCTCTGACCATCAGAAACAAGGAGCAACACATGAAGATCGTCCTGTTCGGTGCCAGCGGCAACATCGGCCGGCCCACCACCGAGGAACTACTGCGTCGCGGCCACACCGTCACCGCGGTCACCCGAGCCGGCCACGTCGACGGACTCAAGCACAAGGCCCTGACCGTGACCACCGGTGACGTCACCGACCCCGCGGCGGTCGCCGGCCTCGCCGCCTCCCACGACGCCGTACTGTCGGCCGTCGGCCCCCGGATCGGCCAGGAAAGCGACCGCGCCACGATCGTCGGTGCCGCCCGTGCGCTGATCGACGGACTCCGCCGAGCCGGCGTCACCCGCCTGGTCACCATCGGCGGTGCCGGTAGCCTGCGCACGCCGACCGGCTCCCGGGTCATGGACGACCCGGACTTCCCCGCGCTGTGGAAGGCCAACGCCCAGGCCCAGTCCGAAGCGCTCGACCTCTACCGCGGCGTGCACGACCTCGACTGGACGTACGTGTCGCCCGCCGCGGTCATCGGAGCGGGCGAGCGGACCGGGGCCTACCGCAGCGCCGGGGACACCCTGCTCACCGACGACGACGGCAACAGCCGCATCTCGTACGCCGACTACGCGATCGCCTTGGCCGACACGATCGAGAGCGGCACCGCGATCCGCCGCCGCATCACCGTGGCGTACTGAGCCATGAGCAACGACGCCGCCGGCCGGCACACCCGATTCATCGTCCTGCTCGCAGCGCTCGTGGCCCTGGGACCACTGTCCATCGACGGCTACCTGCCCGGACTGCCGGACCTCGCCGGCGACCTGCGCGCCAGCGCCGCGGCCACCCAGCTCACCATCACCGCCTGTCTGGCCGGGCTGGCCATCGGGCAGCTGATCGCCGGGCCGCTGAGCGACACCTACGGCCGGCGGCGTCCGTTGCTGGCGGGCCTCGCCCTCTACACGATCGCCAGCGCGCTCTGCGCGGTGGCGCCCGACGTCCGGACACTCATCGGCCTACGCCTGGTCCAGGGCATCGGCGGGGCGTTCGGCATCGTCATCGCCAACGCCATGGTCCGCGACCGCACCTCCGGAACCCGCACCGCACGTCTCTTCTCCGCACTGACCTTGATCACCGGCCTGGCGCCGGTGTTCGCGCCGGTCCTCGGCGGCCAGCTACTGCGCGTCACGGCCTGGCCGGGGATCTTCGTGGGCCTGGCCGTACTCGGCGCCGTGATGCTGGCGGCCTCCGCCGCAGGACTGCCGGAGACCCGGTTCTCCGCGTCACGCCAGCCGCTGCTGGCTGTCGTCGGGCAGCTGCTCAGCGACCGGGTCTTCACCGGGTACGTCCTGGCCAACGGCCTGGTCTTCGCGGCGATGTTCGCCTACATCTCCGGCTCGCCGTTCGTCCTGCAGGAAATCCACGGCCTGTCACCGCAGCAGTACAGCGCCGTGTTCGCCGTCAACGCCGCCGGACTCATTGCGGCCGCCCAGATCAGCGGCCGGCTGGTGGCCCGGGCCGGCGCCCGCGTGCTGCTGCTCGCCGGTCTGCTGGGCGCGACAGCCGGTGGCACCACGGTCCTGGGCGCGGTGCTGACACGGGCACCCCTGCCCGTGCTCCTGATTGGCCTGTTCGTCCTGGTCTCCAGCGTGGGCCTGGTCATGCCGAACGCCGCGGCCCAGGCCCTGGCCGACCACGGCGGACACGCCGGGTCGGCAGCCGCTCTGCTCGGCTTCAGCCAGTTCATGTTCGGCGGGGCACTTGCTCCGCTGGCCGGCGCGGGTGGCGCCACCGACGCCTTGCCGATGGGAATCATCGTCGCCGTGCTGCCGGCGCTCGCTCTGCTCACACTCGGCGTCCTCACCCGGTCGATGCCCGGTGAGCGCACTCGCAGGCCGGCTCGCCAAGGACGTGCCGGGCACCGACCGCGCCGGCACATCGATCGCAGACGAGCCGGCATCCAGTGAATCGGGCCAGCGTCTGGCGAACAGGGTGATTCCGCGATCAGCGTGACAGACGTACGACGACGGTCGGGTGCAGCGACGCGTGGAACGCGAAAGATCGGCGTCCCGCCGCAACGAGGCAGGACCTCCGCAATCCGCCAGCTCGTCCTCCAAGCCCCGGCACCCATCATCGCGGAGGCACTCGGCTACCACGACAAGACCGCCACCCGCCTGGTCACCGAAGCCGGAGGAACCTGGAGTCGATATGCACCTGGCGACCACACACGCTGACAGGAGCGACGTGGCTGCTCTGGTGAGCCAAGCTCCCGCGACCGGCCCGATGTCAGTACCAGGTGGCAGGCTCTGCCTCCATGAACAAGCAGCAGTTCTGGCAGCTCATTGAGGCAGCCCGCAATCAGGCGTCCAACCCGAACGACGGCGAAGCGGTCGCTCGCGAGGCGACCTCGCTGCTGGCCTCCCGGCCGGTCGAGGAGATCGTCGCAGCTGAGCAGGTTCTGTGGGACCTGATGGTTGACTCCTACAGCAATCCTCTCTGGGCCGCTGCTTACCTTGCCAACGGTGGGTGCTCTGACGACGGCTTCGACTACTTCCGCGGCTGGCTGATCGCTCAGGGCTGTGAAGTATTCGAGCGCGTAGTCGCTGATCCCGATGCCCTGGCAGAACTGCCCGTCGTTCAAGCCTCCGCAGCCGACGGCGTCGACCTGGAGGGTGAGGACATGCTGGGCATCGCCTGGAACGCACACATCTCGGCGACCGGTGATCAGCTCCCAGCGAGCCCACCCACCATCCGCTACCGGGAGCTGGACCCCACCTGGAACTTCGATTTCGATGACCACGACGAAATGACCCGCCGACTGCCCCGCTTGGCAGCTCTCTATCTGGAGTAAGCGGAAGCTCGCAGTCACAAGACGAGGTCCAACAGCAGAGAACGAGACTCCCGGATCACTGTCGGTCATCTCATCGGGCCGTGCACACGCCTCGGCTGACTAATACGCGACACCTCAACATGCGCGCCTACCAGTCTGCCGAGCGCGTTGCCAGCCCGGGCGCCTGAGGGATATTCCCCAGATCTCGTATGACACAAGAAGGGATATCAGGCTCGCGCGAGCGCGCTGGTAGTTCTTTCGGACGGCTACGGGGGTTTTCCCGAGGATGGCAGCGGTCTCTTGGTGGCTAAATCCATCCAATGCGTATGCCATCACTTGCCGTTCGGCCCGGGATAGCTGCGCGAGCGCATCGAGCACCATCTGCCGCTCCTCGGACGCGATCACTTCCACTACTGGGCACCTGCCACCAGGACGGTCAGGTACCGGGTCGCACGGGCTCGTGCGGCTGGCCGCCTGACGAAGGTAGAGGCGGTAAGCAACTTTCCGCAGATACGCTCGCGGGTGCTCCAGAGTCCTCCATTTATCTGGGAGAACTACGCAGAAGGCTTCGTAGGCGGCGTCGGCCGCCTCGTACGAATTGGCGCCAGCGTTCATCAGGAAGGCGATCAGAGAGGGCATCTGCATTTCATACAGATCATCGAAATGCTGGCGGAAAGATTGTGGCCGTAGCCGTCCGCAGATGCCGGCCCGCAAGCAGGCCACGTATACGTCGCTAAGGAGCCTGTCATTGTGTTCGCTAAGAGATCGTAACAGGATCTTGTTGAGATGCCCTGGTCGGGCGTAACCAGTGCGATGATTCGGCCGTTCGTGAGTGCGTGAGCACTCGGCCGTGGATCGTGGACGACGACTTGTGGGCACTGATCGAGCCGCTGCTGCCGCCCTGGCCTACGAGGTCGCCAGGGCCGCGGCCGGTGGCAGACCGGTTGTGTCTGCAGGGCATTCTGTACGTCCTGCACAACGACATCGCCTGGCAACTCCTGCCGCCTGAGCTGGGGTTCGGCTCCGGACAGACCTGCTGGCGAAGGCTGGAGCGGTGGCAGCAGGCCGGAGTCTTCGACCAGCTGCACCGGATCCTGCTCGCCGAGCTGAACGCGGCCGGCCGGCTCGACTGGTCGAGGGCGTGCGTGGACGGCTCTCACATCCGCGCGAAAAAGGGGGAGCCGACACCGGTCCGTCGCCGGTCGACCGGCGGAAGACGGGCAGCAAACACCACTTGATCTGCGACGGACGCGGCACCCCGCTGAAAGTCATCACGACCGCGGCGAACGTCAACGACGTCACGCAAACCCTCGCCCTGGTCGACGGCATCCCGCCGGTGGCGGGCCGCCCCGGCCGTCCCCGCAGACGCCCGGACGCTCTGCTGGGAGACAAGGGGTACGACTCCAATCCCAACCGGGAAGAGCTGCGCAGACGCCGGATCCTGCCCGTCATCTCCCGCAAGGGCGCCCCGAACATCAAGGGCATGGGCAAACTCCGCTACGTCGTCGAGCAGACCTTCGCCCTCCTGCACCAGTTCAAACGACTCGCGGTCCGCTGGGAACGCCGCACCGAACTCCACGACGCGCTCGTCTCCCTCGCCTGCAGCCTCATCTGCTGGAGACGCCTCAACAAGCCCGATTCATGATCGTGTTACAAACTCTAAGGAGGCGCTGGAGAGTCGCCTCCTCGTAAAGAAGTCGAGATAGGTCACTTTGCTCAGTCGGCTCTATCTGCCCAGCCGTACCGGGGAGTTCACTCATTTCGCATCTCCTCATGAGGAGCGACCACCCCACCCACGGTGATCTCGACCTGACTGTCGCCCGTCTTCTCTGACAGTCGGCTGCCAGACGGCAGGAAACGGATTCGCTCGGACAACCCGTGGTGATACAGCTCAGCGTGCCGGACTTCTGCCCGAACCTTCATCCATTGGTAGCTGATCTGTGCGAGGTAGCTAGCCAGCCATACCCCAAGTCCCCATGCCGTCACCGGATCCATGCCCGAGCTCCTCCACCGTGTGCGGCACGCCCCACGCGGCCGCGTCTGGTTCCTTAAGCAGACAGAGGCCTTGAGCGTGACATCCCGCCGCTGAAACCGATCGCTGCTCGGCGTAGAACCTGGCGTTTGCCCTGGCTCCCTCCCCATCACCAAGGCTCTCGCCCACTACTCACCGTGACAGTGAGGCAGTACCGCTGAGGAATACGCGACGCTTCAACATGCGATCTCACCAGTCCCGAGGCCGGACATCGGGGAGGCCCGCCCCCCCCGTTATGTTTTTCGCGGTCCTGCAATGGGGCCGCTGGCCTCCGGGCCCGGTATGACTGTGTCCCCTCTGTCGAAGGCATGACCTGGGGGGTGGTGTCGCCGGGTCCGAGGGGTGCCGTCGGAGACGCTGATGAGAGACCCGGCCACCGCCCGGTCCGGCGCAATGCCGGGCACAGACGTGGGCGGCAGGTCTACATAACGTGGATGCGCGAGCACGGTGCCATTGCCGAGGCCGGCACGGTCAACACCTGGGAAGGGTGCGATGTTAGACACCGAAGGCGTGGGCGTCTTCCTCGGGATGGACGTCGGCAAGACCGCCCACCACGGCCACGGGCTCACCCCGGCCGGGAAGAAGGTCTTCGACAAGGCGATGCCCAACAGCGAACCGAAGCTGCGGGCCGTCTTCGACAAGCTCAAAGCCAAGTTCGGCACCGTCCTGGTGATCGTGGACCAGCCCGCATCCATAGGCGCCCTGCCTCTGACCGTCGCCCGCGACGCCGGCTGCCAGGTCGCCTACCTGCCCGGACTCGCGATGCGACGGATCGCCGACCTCTATCCAGGCGAGGCGAAGACCGATGCGAAGGACGCGGCGGTGATCGCGGACGCGGCCCGGACGATGCCTCACACTTTGCGTTCGCTGGAGCTGACCGACGAGATCACCGCCGAGCTCACGGTGCTGACCGGCTTCGACCAGGACCTCGCGGCCGAGGCCACCCGCACTTCGAACCGGATACGCGGTCTGCTGACCCAGTTCCACCCCAGCCTCGAGCGGGTCCTGGGCCCGCGGCTGGACCACCCCGCCGTCACCTGGCTCCTCGAGCGATACGGATCCCCGAACGCTCTGCGGAAAGCCGGCCGCCGCAGACTCGTTGAGGTGATCCGTCCCAAGGCCCCCCGCATGGCGGCCCGGCTGATCGACGACGTCTTCGACGCCCTCGACGAACAGACCGTCGTGGTCCCGGGAACCGGCACCCTCGACGTGGTCATCCCGTCGCTGGCCCGCTCGCTCGCCGCGGTCCACGACCAACGCCGGGCCCTGGAAGCCCAGATCAGCACCCTGCTGGTGGCTCACCCTCTTCACCAGGTCCTGACCTCGATGCCGGGAGTCGGAGTCAGGACCGCCGCCGTCCTGCTGGTCACCGTCGGCGACGGGACCGGCTTCCCCACCGCCGCCCACCTCGCCTCCTACGCCGGCCTCGCCCCCACGACGAAGTCGTCAGGGACCTCGATCCACGGCGAACACGCACCCAGAGGAGGAAACCGGCAGCTCAAACGCGCCATGTTCCTCTCCGCCTTCGCCTGCATGAACGCCGACCAGGCCTCCCGCGCCTACTACGATAGGCAAAGAGCCCGCGGCAAAACCCACACCCAGGCTCTCCTCCGCCTCGCCCGCCAACGCATCAGCGTCCTCTTCGCCATGCTCCGCGACGGAACCTTCTACGAATCCCGGACCCCCAGCGTCACTCTCGCCGCATGACCGCCCCAAACAGCCTCAAACCCGGCGCCACATCCTTGACGAAGGACATAGAGACACCCCCCCCCGGCCCGCGCTTCCTCCAGCTGGTCCTTTGGGAGTCCGCACTTCAGGGCGATGCGGGCCATCTGCTCGGCGAGCTCGGCCTGTCCGCGCCAGCGCACCCAGAACACGCGCACGCCTTCGGCGCGGGCGATGTCGGCCAGGGCGGAGGCGATTGTGGTTTTACCCACCCCGCCCACTCCGCACAGCACCGCCAGTCGCTCGGCGGGCCGCTTCAGCATGCGCCGCAGTGCCGCGAGCTCGTCGGTACGCCCGCGGACGGGTCCGTCCCCGTGGGGGGCTGACAGAGATTCCATCCCGCCGGCCAGGACCCGCTCCAGCGGCACCAGCCGCACGGGCCCTGGCCCGCCACCGCCCTCGATGCGACGGCCTACCACGGCCAGCGCGGCCGCGACGACCACGGAGACGATGAAAGCGGGCCACACCACCCACGGGTCCTCGGCCCGGCCCGGCAGCACATCCGTCACGTAGTTCGTCACCACGGCCGACGCCGCGGCGGCCACTGCCGCTGCGGCCGCAACCGCCGAACCCGCCCACGCACCCCTCGCCTGCACCCTGCCCCCAGCCTCGCCCCACGCGTCAGGGGATGAGCGTAGAAGAGGGCCTGCGGCTGCATCGGCCGAAGCAGTAGATCGCCGAGCAAGACCGGTCGGCGGGTCGCCCCTCCTCGCGGTCGGGGGCGGGGAGGCGACCGAAGGCACCTTGTACTTTACGGAACAGGCAAAAGAAGGCCGCCCGCTGAGCCCGCTGTCACTTCTCCCGGCCGGGGCAACGCCCGACCCTTGACGCCGCTCGTGGACGGCGATGACCTGAGTGGCACCGCCCGGGGGCACCACGAAATCCACTCCTGCCGAGCCTCCTGCGGAGCGGCACCGCCTCCGAGGCCGGGATCTATACCCCACCCCTGTTCGCACATGCGTTCGTTATGCAGCTAGTACCTTGTCGGGGGCACCCCAGGCCGCGCCGTCGTCTCGGGACCGGGAGGCTGCTATTCATCACAGTTGAACGTTCAGTGAAATTCGGCCACTTGCTTCCTTTGCCATCAACAGCTAAGAGGTGAAGGATGGCATGTATGGGGACTGGCTCCTGTCCACACGCCCCGGGGGGTGAAAGTGGTTTCCTCGGGAATCTGCGAGTCAGTCCGGACCCCCCGTCATGCTTTTTTACAACAGGGGACCATCATGAGCAGCACTCAGCGGCGCCGTCGAATTCCTACGTGTATCGGCGCATCATGCCTGGCTGCAGCACTTGCCTTCTCAACAGGTGCAACCATCGCTACGGCAGCCTCTCAAGCCCCAGTCGCGGAGTCGATGCCAGCGCAGGACGATCCCGGCAGTGACCAGTCCGGGACCGACACCAGCGGTTCCGACACGAGCTCCCAGCAGGATGGCAGCCACCCGCAGGGCACCGACACGAGCTCCCAGCAGGATGGCAGCCACCCGCAGGGCACCGACACCGGCAGCCAGCACCCGCAGGGCACCAGTAAGACCGACCCCCAGCGCGACGGCATGGGCCAGACCGACGGAAACAGCGAGATCGACGGGCAGCAACAGGGCACCGCGACCACCGGCAAGTCCGAAGCCCAGCGCGAATGCGAGAGGGCGAATCGGCCTTGGGCCGAGGCCGAGAGCGGCGGATTCTGCGGCGAGTTCTATAAGATCGAAGGAAATCAAGATGAGCTGACCGATGCCGAAAAGAAAGAAGTGAAAAAGGCGGAAGTAACAGTGGGATGCTTGAAGGATGCCGCTTTGGCTATCGCACCTCACCCGCGCGTACTTGGCAAGAGGGGAACGGTCATCCAGTGGGTTAGCAATGGGCTCGATGGCTACGCCATAATCGAAAACGCAGGCACGAAAGAGAAGGTGGACTGGAAGGCCGTCCTCATCGATCTCGTCCCAGGCGTGGACTGCTACAAACTCGTTGTTCTAGCCACAGCACCCGCGGAGTGAGGGGCAGATCACAGCACACCGAGCAGGGCGTTGTCTTCCCACTGGTCGACCACTTCGAGATGGCCGGCCAGGACCTTGGAGTGCGGGCGCAAGGTCAGCGCGAGACGCGTTGTTCGTTGCCCAGCCGGGGCGATGCGGGGTGCTTTCGCGTTCGGGGAGCTGGACTTGATGCTCGGTGACGGCTCCACGGAACTCGCGGCCCGCGCGGACACGACCGTGTGGCTGCGGATGCCGTGCGGGTGCCGTGAGGCCACCTCTGTCACCGTCCGCTGGGACCAACTCTCCGAGGCCATGGGCCGGTAGGCGGCCTCGGGACTGGTACTGCCGTTTGACGCGCTGCGCAGGAGTGGGAGTGTTCAGCCGCCGGCCGGAAAGCTGAACAGGCAGTTGTCGTCGAGCACAAGCCCGGCGTATTCGTTCACGAGAAGCGGTGCGGCCTCGGGCTTGGTGGGCATGTCGGTGCCGGTCCGCGCGTCGAGAACGACAGGGCCGCCCGCTCCACGGCCGTAAGCCGCCCGTGCCACACGGTGGTCACGGTCGGGGGCTTGCGGCCCTGGTCTCCGTCCTTGAGGGCCCACAGCAGCTTGCCGGTGGCCGCGTCCACGGCCACGACTGCGAACCCCTTCGTGCACACCAGCGTCGCGGCGCGGTCGTAGGTGCAGTCGACCGCTCGCATCCCCGGCGGCATGGTGGCGCGGGCCTTCCCGCTGGTCACGTCCAGCAGCTGGTCGCCCTTGTCGCCGACCTGCGGGCCCGCGACCCGGACCGTGCCGGGCCCGGCCCCGTTCATGACCGCGGCGTACGTCTTCACCCCGCGCCACTTCTCGGTACCGGTGGCAAGGTCGACCGCGAGCGGTACGGAGGTGAGCGGCTCGACGTGGAGCAGGCCCACCGCCGTACCCGCGCCGGTCTGGACGGTCTCCAGCCCGGGCTGCGTCCAGCGCAGGGCGTGGGAGGCGGTGTCGATGCCGTACGACACGGCGTCGCCGCCGCCCGTCACGGTGACGACGGCCGTGCCATTCTCCGCACCGATGGCCGCGGCCTGCACCTTGCCGGAGGACTGGAGCGCCCACTCGGGCAGCTTGACGGTCGTCCGCCAGGCGGCCTTGTACGGGGGCGCCGTGCTGACCGCGACGAGCTCAACCATCGCGCCCGCGGTGTGGGTGCCGGAGGCGGGCACCGTCAGCAGGAAGGGCACCAGCACTTCGCTGCCGGCCAGGACCGGCGGCAGGATGAACCCGTCGGTGTCCTGTCCCAGGACGTCGCCGCGGGCGGTCTCCTCGCCCACGGTGCGGCCGTCGGCAAGGTCGATGACCTGAACGCCCGTGGGGGAGACGACGAAAGCCCGGTCCTCGTGGAGGAGCACCGGCAGGTCCTCACCGCCGCCGCGGACCTGCCCGGCCAGGTTGGTCCGGCCCTTCGTGGCCGCCTCCGGCAAGGGCACCTGCCCTTGCGCATCGAACCACTGCGGGGGATCGTGCGGCGCCAGGGTCTGCTTCGCCGGCGCCGACGAGGCTGCGGCCGCCAGGGGTGTGCTGCTGTTCGACTTTGCGTCGTCGGCTGCCCGGCCGCATCCGGCGAGCAGAGCGACGGTCAGGGGCAGGGCGAGCGCTAACGGCCGCACAGGAACACGCACAGGTACCTCACTCGGGATCGGGCAGACGGAGAAAGATCACGTCGGAGAATACGCGCTGCCCGAACCCCAGTTGAGGCCTCGCCCCAGAGCTGAGTCACGCACCTGGAGAGGCTGCGGGGATACCCTCCGCTGCTGGGTGACTGTCCGGCGACAGCTGACGTTCAGGCTCTGTCGCAACCGATCTGACAGGACCGTTGCGTCATGCACAGACTGACGCTCGGGGCTGCCTCGCGAACACAGGTCCGGCTCGTGCCGGTGGAATTGCTGAGCGATGAGCAGGCCGGCGCCTCGGGTCTTGTCGACTCTTCGGATTCGCGCTCCAAATGCGCACCGTGCGGTATGTCGGCCTGTTTCTGAAGGACCCGCTCGCGGTGCCACCTGATCGCGGGCACCGAAACCGTTCGGTCAAGCGGTACGCCGCGCGGCGCCAGAGGTTATACGATCACACGTGGGAGATCCCGGACGTCTGCGGCTATCACCCACCTGAAGGGATCTGCCCATGCGAATGAGATCTTCTGCGCACTGCTCGACGGATTTCTCCGCTTCGCCGCGATGGGAGCGTAGGGCGCTGTAGATGTAGAAGGCGTTGGAGTCCTTCTCGCTCAGCCGCAGTGTGGGATCTACATCCGAAAGGAAGGCCGCTGTAATGGCATCCTTTCGGAGGTCCTCGTCCGAGGTGATGTCGTCTATGGAACGCTGCCAGGTGTTGAACGGTGCGCTGCGATAGTACCCGTCGTGCAGGTTCCAAATGTCGCCAATAAACATCATGAGCTCGCCCATCCCCGTGGCCTCCTGCAGGTGACCGAATCCCCAATGTTGGATGAGGGTGACGAACTTCGCGACCCACTGCTCTGTCCCGAGCCCAACTCCGCTCGGGATGTATTCGGTTGGAGGTAGCTGGCCATTCCACCACCACAGGTTTCGGTTGTCTAGGTCGGGCCAGAACGCTACCCCTCCGACCCATTCTCCCCCATTGAGGTCTACTACAAAAGCTGGCACCCAACCATTGTTGACGAAGTCCGAGTATTGCCTATGAGGCCAAGTGGCGTAGCTGAGGCCACGGCGGATACCGGCGTTCATGCGCTTCCATATTTCGCCGAGGTATTGGGCGTACCCTTCCAGTTCCGCCGCTACCGCCGGGATGCCAGGCAGAGCGCCCGGAGAATATCTTGCTTTTAGGGCGATAATCCTTGCTGCTATGGCATACGTCAGAGCCGGCAGGGCCCACCTGTAATCCCAGACACGAAATAGGCCATCCGCTTCAGCACGATCTGGAAGATTCGTCATCCAACCTTTTGGGTAAGGGGTCGGGTCACCCTTGTTGGAAATTGCGGCAAGGCTCTGCGGGCGCATCCAGGAGGCTGGCTGCATCAACTCACTGACCGCCAGAGCAGAATCGTGCAAGGCGGAATGGATCACGTTTGCCCAGTACGGCTCATCCAACGGCTCGCCATCTCCGTGCCAATTCCACCACACCTCCGCATATTCTCTCGCGGCGACTATAGCGGTGTGCGAGTAGGCGCGCAACGTGGCCAGATGTTGCTCCCGCGATGTGACCCAGCTTGCCAGCTGAAAGTCCTCAATGGCTTGCATCTTGGCGTTCAATTGCGCCAGAAGTACAAGAGCAGGATCCTTGGGCGGAGGAGCGTGGGACAGCCAGTTATTCAACTCCGTGAAAAGCTCAAAGAGGCTGGACCCAAAGGTAACCAGGTCGGATGCTTCTTTCAGAGCTTTATAGGAGGGCTCTTCATAGTAGGGAAGGCCGCCTGATCGGAACTGTGCCAGTTGACGAATATGACTGCCTACGTACTCGACTCCCAGCAAATCGGGGGCTTCTGACAGATCGATAACTTCATCACCGTCGTTGGGCCCTGAGCTGAAGATACCGTCTTCACGCAAAAACATCTGCATATCCGAGACGCGATAAATTAATGCGCACATTACTCGCTCCGGCGGTATTGAGTCCCCAAGTCAACGATCACCTGCTACCAGCATCGCGCGCGCCCCCAGCGCACGCATCTGATGCGTTCACACCCACCGGCATCTGAGGACGGGTGGTGCCTGTGTCGCTGACCGGGTGCACCTGGTCGCTCCAGGTGTCGTCTGACCGCTGTGCTGGCGCAGCCACCGGTCCAGGGTGCAGGCGGTCTTCTCTGCAATGCCGTTGGCCGGGACGGCGCTGCTCGGGGCGTAGCGGAAGCCGTAGGGGATTCGCTTGTCGTCTGCGGTGCCGTCGGGGTGGCACCGCTCGGGCTTGTCGAGCGGTTCGTGCAACGCGTTGACGTAGTTGGCGAACTTGGTGTGAGTGGACTGTCGCGTGACGCCCAGGGCCTCGCCGATCTCCTCCCAGCTGGTGTCGCGGGCGCGCTCGTGGAGGACGGCCTGGCGCTGGACGTGCTCGGCGAGACCGATCAGGTCGGCGGCCTCGCGCACGAAGTCGCCCGGCGCGACCGTGCTGGAGTGGCCCCGGAGTCCTAGTCCTGTCTCTTCAGCCTGTACCGGTCAACCCTGACGATCGTCGGGGTATCGGGCTGTCATTCGGCCAGGGTGCCCCGCCTGCGGTGTTCCTACCGTGGGCAGCATGGATTCGATCAAGCGATATGGATGGGGTCGACGGCTACCGATGGCGGTCGGGTCGGCCGGGGTAGGGGCAGCGGCCGTGGTCTGGCTGGCGCCCGGTGGTGTGCTGGGGACGAACGAGCCGGTGCACGTCACTGCGGGCTTCTCGGTGCGGGCATACCGGGCGCTGACCGGGAGAGTGGCGGACGGGCCGCCGTGGGCTGAGACCGTCCTGGAAGCGGCGAGTGAGGGCACTTTGCTGTTCCTGGGCCTGCTGTTGGCCTGGGTCGGCTGGAGCGCCCTGCGCCGCAGGGATGCGGAGGGGCTGGCCGGGGTGGCTGTGGCCGCCGCCGGGACCGTCGTCGCCTACGGACTGAGTGAGGCGGTCAAACTCCTTGTCGACGAGGAACGTCCGTGTCGTGCCCTGCCAGGGGCCGCGGTCCTCGTGCCGTGTCCCGAGCCGGGCGACTGGTCGTTCCCCAGCAACCACGCCACCCTGGCCGTCGCGCTGGCCGTCGGCGTGACCTTGGTACGGCCTCGGCTCGCGGCCCTGGCCTTGCCGGTGGCCGGGGTGGCCGCCCTGTTGCGGGTGCTGGTCGGGGTGCACTATCCGCACGACGTCCTGGCGGCCGCGGCGCTCGGCGCGACGGCCGTGGTGACCGTGCGGCTCCTCATACGGCCGATTGCCATGCGGGCGGTGTCAGCTGTCCACGTACGGCAGCCGGTCGGACGACACCGGGACCACGCCGGCCTCGTGCGCGACCACGGCCGCCGCGGCCCGGTTGTCGACTCCGAGGCGCGCGAGGATCGAGCTGACGTGGGCCTTCACCGTCCCCTGCGCCAGGCGCAGGCGGCGCGCGATCTGCCCGTTAGAGAACCCGCTGCCGAGGAAGCCGAGCACCTCCCGCTCCCGCGCGGTCAGGGCCTCGACGCGGGCGCGGGCCGCGGAACGGCGGTTGGCTTGGGCTCCCGCACCGCCAGAGGCGAGATACGCGACGACCCGGGCCGTGACCTTCGGTGACAGGTAGGCGGCGCCGTCGGCAACCGCCCGGATACCGGCGATCAGTTCCTCCGGCTCGCCGGACTTGATCAGGAAGCCGGCGGCACCTTCGCTCAGGGCGCGCAGGATGTACTCGTCCTCGCCGAAGGTCGTCAGCATCACAACCCCCGTTTCGGGGACGGTCCTTCGTATCTCGGCGGCGGCTTCGATACCGCCGGTCCCCGGCATCCGGATGTCGAGGACGGCCACCTGCGGGCGGTGGCGCTGTACGAGCTCCACCGCCTGGTGGCCATCAGCTGCCTCGGCGACGACGGTGATGCCGGGGTCGGTGGCAAGGACTGCGCGGACGCCTGCGCGGATCATGGGCTCGTCGTCGGCGATCAGGATTCGGATCATCGGACAGCCTTCCCGGTGTAGTTGTCGGTGGAGACCAGGCGTCCGGCCCGAAAGCAGAGACGGTAGATGTCCCCCGAGCGGTCGTCGAACGGGTCGCCGGTCTGTACGTAGAACTCGCAGGCCGCATCTTGTGGTGCGGGCGTGGGTGCTGCCGGGCGGCGGGTCGTCTGGCGCTTGGGCAGGTACGGCGCCACGTCCGCGCGTGGCTGGCCGACGTGCAGGAGGGCGTAGTCCTGCGGTGCGAGGACCGACTGCCGTGCCGTCACGGTGTCCCACGCCCGCACCCCGCCGATGAGCAACGCGGAGGTGCACAGCGGCACCAGGACGGCCGCGGCGGCGGTACGGCCCAGCCGGCGACGGGCACTGCGGTGCTCAGGAGGCAGCACGTCACCTGGATCGCCGGGCTCGGCGCGGCGGGGCGGGGGCACGGCCCCGGGACGGTGCGGAAGCCTGGCCCTGACGGCGAACCCACCGCCCTCGGGGCCCGAGGTGAAGGTGCCACCAGCCAGTCGGACGCGTTCGTCCAGGCCGATGAGCCCGAAGCGGTGGCCCTCGCCGGGTGCTGAGACCCGGGACCCTGGTGCGGTACGAGCGGCGCGGTCATGGTGGGGCGCAGACACGGTGGGCACCGGCTCGTTCGTCACACTGACCTCGGTCCGTCCTTCCGCGTGCCGGACGACGACGGTCGCCCGGTGCCCGGGCGCGTGCTTGGCAACGTTCGTCAGCGCCTCCTGGACGACGCGCAGCACGGCCCGCTCGACGACCAGCAGCGCGTCACCGGCCGCCGCTTCGCCCTCCACACGCAGCCGGACGTCAAGCCCCGCCGCGGCCGCCCGGTCCACCAGGCCATCGAGTTCGGTGAGCCCAGCGCCGGGCTCGGGCCCCGGAGCCAGATCCGACGGCTCGCGCAGTACACCGATCACCTCGCCGAGCCGGTCGACGGCGGCTCCCGCCCTGGCGCGGATGTCCCGGGCGGTGGCCCGGTGGTCCTCAGACAGACCAGGGGCCAGCTTCAGTGCCCCCGCGGACAGGGCGATGAGGCTCAGGTCGTGGCCGAGGAGGTCATGCATGTCCTGCGCGATCCGGGTCCGCTCGCGCAGCCGGGCCTGTTCGGCGACCAGATGCTGCTCCCGCTCCAGCCGCGCGGCCCGCTCCCATCCGGCCCGGACCAGTTCGCGGTACTGGCGCAGGAACCGGCCCGCGAACCACGGCAGCATCGCCGCCACGAGCAGCAACCCCACGAACTGGCTCGCCCAGCCCAGCCACGCCGGCACCAGGAGCACAGCCACCACGGCGGCCGCGAGCACTCCGGCCAAGGCTGCCCCCGTGCTCCGGTTCCGCCCCGGCTGCCAGCCCGCGAGGAAGGCGCAGACCGCCGCCGGTATGCCCCACCACAGAGTGGCGACACCTGTGCCAACGGCCGCCACCGCCCCGATGAAGAGGCCTGCGGACAGTACCGGTGCCGGCACCCGGGCGATGATCACTGTTCTCACGGACGCGACCCTACGGAACTCCGCCGCGCCGCGGCACTGCCGAAAGTCCACTACCGCAGGAACCAGTCACAACCGCTGTGACTGAGCGCGATAGTTGGCCCCGACGGACAACTGCGATGCACAGAACGCGAGCGGGTGTGCGGGCGACGTGGTCGGGGGCCGGCCACTCGTCGCTCAGCGCCCTGGGGACCAGGGGTCGTCGCTGTACGGTTCGGGGTGTTCCGGGTGGAGCATGCAGCGGACGCAGCGCAGGAGCCCCGGCTCATTGCCGCCGACGGCAGCCATCCAGGGCAGGGCCTCCATGGCGCGGGCGCGTTCTTCGGTGGCCAGGACGTCGATGGCGGTGTGCAGGGCGTCGGGGGCGGGTTCGTCGGTCAGGCAGAGCCAGCCGATCGCGGCGGCAAGACGGACTTCGGGGGCCTGCGCCGGGTCCTGCCACACCTCGCGGATCCACGCGGTGGCCGGTGGGTGCGGGTGGGCACGTGTGGTTTCTGCGGTCGCGAGAATCATGGCGGCCAGGACCATGGGGTCCTGCTCCTTGGCGAACCGGGTAGCGAACGCGGCTCGGACCGTATGGCCGGGGTCGGCTGCGGTGGCGAGAGCGTAGGAGGCGTCGATGCGCACGGCAGGGTCAAAGTCATCGAGGAGAGGCAGGAGCAAGGGGGTTCCGGCGGTGATCGCGGCTCGGGCAGCGGCCACCGACCAGCCTGCCGGGTAGCCGGTCACCTCAACGCCGTAGTCGTCGTAGTCGTCGTGCCGGGGGCCGGGGCGGTGGAGGAGGAGTTCGGCGCGGGAGGCGACACCGAAGTAACGGGCGCGGGCCGGGGCGGCGAGACCGCCGAGGGCGGCGGTGCGGTGTGGATGGTGCGGGTCGGTGGCGATCCGGATCAGGAACGGGACGGCGAGAGCGGCGGCGGCCCGGCTGTCGTCGGCGCACATGCCGATCAGTACACCCATCGCGCTACGTGCCGATCCGTCTTTGGTCCGCAGCAGGCGAACGGCCTCCCGGGCATCCTCCCCGTGAGGGAAGTTCCCCCAGGGAAGGCCGTCGAGGACGGCTCCGTCGATGGTCTCGGGCCGGATGGTCGCCGTCACAGCCCGGATGTCGAACGGGCCTCCCGCGAACGACGCCAGATCCGCCCCGTCGACCAGAGCCCTGCACATCGCGAACGTCGGATCGGTCCGCCAGTCCCCCACGCCACACCCCCGTCGAATCCACCAGAGATTGAATCATGCGCGATCCGGACCAGGCAGAGCCACCGGGTAGTCAGGGCGCTGCACGCCGCAGACCACCATGGCCGGGCCCGCGACCAGGGAAACGCGGCGAGATCACGCACCGCACAGATGACCTCGGCGCCGTCGACACGCCACGTCACAGCCCAGCGTCCCGCCCAATCCAGCCTCGGATCCGCAGCCTCTCCACCCGGAACCACGTACGGCACCACCAGCTCATCGAACCCGCAGCAGTGAGACCACACGCACCCGAGGTCAGCACCCGTCATGTCATCAGCACACCGCGCGGAACGTCATGCAGACCGCAGATCGTGGAAAAGCGCCTGCCCAGGCCGCTCCACCCGCTAGCCTGCCAGGCAACTATCGCGCGCAGCCGCCAACTAGCGTGCTCAAGCGCCAACTATCGCGCACAGTCACAACCGCTGATCGCGTCCCTACTTCGGAGTAACCGATTCGTGCTGTTCGATTTCCGTTCGATATCTTGGAGGGAGAGGTTTCGGCCATACCGGCTGAAATCGTGTATTCGTAGGAGGTAGGCATGATCAGCGGCGTCCACCTCCACGTGGCGAGTGGCTACTCTGCCCGCTACGGCGCCTCCCACCCCCGCGACCTGGTCCGCAAGGCTGCCGAGCGCGGGATCGGTACGCTCGCGCTGACCGACCGCGACACCGTGACCGGCGCCGTGCGCTTCGCGAAGGCGGCCACCGCCGCCGGCATCCGCCCCGTCTTCGGCGTCGACGTCGCCGTCGCCCCCCACGCCCCCGCCCGCCCCGGATCCGCAGCCCGCCTGCGCACTCCGGTGCGCGGTGGCGCGCACGTGATGGAGCCCCCTCTGCGGGTCACGCTGCTCGCGCGGAGCGCCGCCGGGTGGGCGCGGCTGTGCCGTCTGGTATCGGCCGCGCACGCCGGTGCGGCCGGGGAAGCGCCGGTGGTGTCCTGGGAGACTCTCGGGCGGTACGCGGATGAGGGCCTGCTGGTCCTGCTGGGGCCGGTCTCGGAGCCGGTACGCGCCCTGTCGGCGGGGCGGCCGGACCTCGCCGAGCGGCTGCTCGCGCCGTGGCGGGAGGTGACGGGGCCAAACCTGCGGCTGGAGGCGGTGTGCTGGGGTGTGCCCGGCACCGGGCCGGGCTCGCTGCGGCTTGCCGCCCGCACTGTCGGGCTCGCCGACCAGCTCGGCGTGCGTGCGGTGCTGACGAACGCGGTCCGGTACGCCGATCCGGCGCAGCACCGGATCGCTGACGTGCTGGATGCGGGCCGGCTGCTGCGGCCGATCGACCGCCGGATGCTGGACTGCGGCGAGCGCTGGCTGAAGGACCCCGCCGCCCTGCGGGCCGACGCGGAGCGGATCGCGGAGGCGTCCGGCGGCGGTGCAGGCCGCGCGGCGGCGCTGCTGGCGGAGACGGTGCGGGCCGGGGAGGAGTGCGTCCTAGATCCGGTCGCGGACCTGGGGCTGGGCCAGCCGCACTTCCCCGAGCCGGAGGTTGTAGGGGCCGAGCCGGGGCCGGGCGGCGCGATGCGGCTGCTGCGCCAGCGGTGCGAGGCGGGCATGTTCGCCCGCGGCCTGGACCGCGACCGGCGTGCGGTCGAGCAGCTGGAGTACGAACTCGGGGTCATCGGGAAGCTGGAGTACGAGGCGTACTTCCTGGCGGTCGCCCAGGTGGTGGCGGACGTCCGCGCGATGGGCATCCGGGTCGCGGCCCGGGGCTCGGGCGCCGGCTCGATGGTCAACCACGCCCTGTTCGTGGCGACGGCCAATCCGCTGGACCACGACCTGCTCTTCGAACGCTTCCTGTCGGAGCGCCGGTCGTCGCTGCCGGACATCGACGTCGATGTGGAGTCCGCGCGCCGGCTGGAGGTCTACGACCGGATCATCGAGCGCTTCGGGACCCAGCGCGTCGCGGTGACCGGTATGCCGGAGACCTACCGGGCCCGGCACGCCCTGCGCGACACCGGCCTCGCGCTGGGCATCGCACCCCAGGTGGTCGACCGGATCGCGAAGTCGTTCCCGCACATCCGGGCCTGCGACATCCGCGACGCGCTGGCCACGCTGCCAGAGCTGAAGCGGCTCGCGGCGGAGGCCAGCTCGTTCGGGCCGCTGTGGGAGCTGGCCGAAGGCCTGGACAAGCTGCCGCGGGGCATCGCCATGCACCCGTGCGGGGTGATCCTCTCCAACTCGAGCCTGCTGGACCGGCTGCCCGTGCAGCCGACCCCGGGCGGCCAGTACCCGATGGTCCAGGCCGACAAGGAGGACGTCGATTCTCTGGGGGATGAGCTGTCGCGGTGACGCCGACTTCAGGGTTTATGCAGCTCAGGGCCAGCCGAGGCAAGGCTAGCCAACACGACAGGTGTGGTGGTATCGCCCGATAGGGCGACATCCTGGCGTGAACCGCTGCTGCACATCGGTGTTCGCTCATTCGAGTGTCTCCACCCGGCCGTCTCCATCGGCGCACACGCACAAGGGGTGAGGCGACTCAGGCAACTCTGGGCTGGCCGCGAGTCCCTGGGCAAACGGTGCTGGAACAGCCAACGGTTTCACGAAACTAGGGACTTATCGCGCTAGGCAGGCTTAGAGTTTGTAACACGATCATGAATCGGGCTTGTTGAGGCGTCTCCAGCAGATGAGGCTGCAGGCGAGGGAGACGAGCGCGTCGTGGAGTTCGGTGCGGCGTTCCCAGCGGACCGCGAGTCGTTTGAACTGGTGCAGGAGGGCGAAGGTCTGCTCGACGACGTAGCGGAGTTTGCCCATGCCCTTGATGTTCGGGGCGCCCTTGCGGGAGATGACGGGCAGGATCCGGCGTCTGCGCAGCTCTTCCCGGTTGGGATTGGAGTCGTACCCCTTGTCTCCCAGCAGAGCGTCCGGGCGTCTGCGGGGACGGCCGGGGCGGCCCGCCACCGGCGGGATGCCGTCGACCAGGGCGAGGGTTTGCGTGACGTCGTTGACGTTCGCCGCGGTCGTGATGACTTTCAGCGGGGTGCCGCGTCCGTCGCAGATCAAGTGGTGTTTGCTGCCCGTCTTCCGCCGGTCGACCGGCGACGGACCGGTGTCGGCTCCCCCTTTTTCGCGCGGATGTGAGAGCCGTCCACGCACGCCCTCGACCAGTCGAGCCGGCCGGCCGCGTTCAGCTCGGCGAGCAGGATCCGGTGCAGCTGGTCGAAGACTCCGGCCTGCTGCCACCGCTCCAGCCTTCGCCAGCAGGTCTGTCCGGAGCCGAACCCCAGCTCAGGCGGCAGGAGTTGCCAGGCGATGTCGTTGTGCAGGACGTACAGAATGCCCTGCAGACACAACCGGTCTGCCACCGGCCGCGGCCCTGGCGACCTCGTAGGCCAGGGCGGCAGCAGCGGCTCGATCAGTGCCCACAAGTCGTCGTCCACGATCCACGGCCGAGTGCTCACGCACTCACGAACGGCCGAATCATCGCACTGGTTACGCCCGACCAGGGCATCTCAACAAGATCCTGTTACGAGCTCTAAGGGTTCGCCTGGAGGAGTTCGCGTCGGACGTGTTCGCGCCGCTGGTGCGGCGGGACCAGCGGGCGAAGGGTGCCTTGTATCTGCGGGGGCTGCTGCTGGATGGTCGGCGGAAGTCGATGCAGCCGATGGCTGATCGGCTCGGTGTCGATCACCAGCGGTTGCAGCAGTTCATGACGTCCTCGACCTGGCCGGTCGACCGGGTGCGGTCCCGGCTGGCGTGGCGGGCGGTGGCGGCGGTGCGGCCGCAGGTGTGGGTGGTGGACGACACCGGCTTTCCCAAGGACGGCCGTTCCTCGCCCGGGGTGGCCCGGCAGTACTCCGGCACTTTGGGCAAGGTCGGCAACTGCCAGATCGGCGTCAGCGTCCACGCCGCATCCGACACCGCCTCGTGCCCGCTGTCCTGGCGCCTGTTCCTGCCCGCCACCTGGGACGGGCCCGAAGCCGAGGCCCGCCGACGGACCTGCCGGATCCCCGATACCGAGCACCACCGGCCCAAGTGGCAGCTGGCCCTGGACATGCTCGACGAACTCGCCGGCACTGGGCTGCGGCCCGCCGTTCTGGTCGCGGACGCCGGCTACGGCGCGAACGCCGACTTCCGCCACGGCCTGGAAGACCGCGGCCTGGCCTGGGTCCTCCAGGTGAAAGCCGAGATGACCGCCCACGGGCAGGACGCCGAACCGCACCAGCCTGCATACGGCGGCCTCGGGCCGCGTCCTCTGCCGCGCTACCGAACCCGCCCGGTCTCCTTACGCGAACACGTGATGGCCGCGGGCCGGGACCGGGGCCGGACCCTGACCTGGCGCAAGGGCTCCAAGGCCGCGATGAGCTCGCACTTCGTACTCCTGCGCGTCCGCCTCGCCGGCCGACGGCCCAAACCCGCCGCCGACGGCACGATCCCGCTCAGCTGGCTGATCGCCCAGTGGCCCGAAGGCCACGACGAGCCGGTCAAGTACTGGATCTCGAACCTGCCCGAGGACATCCCCGCCAAGGACCTGGTCCGGCTGGCGAAAGCCCGGTGGCGGATCGAGCACGACTACCGCGAGCTGAAAACGGCCCTGGGCCTGGACCACTTCGAGGGCCACTCGTTCACCGGGTGGCACCGGCACGTCACCCTCGTCACCGCCGCCCACCTGTTCCTGACCGAACAGCGGAGGAACCCAAAAGCCCCTGCCAGGGCCTGATCCTCTACCAGGCCCTGGACCTCCTCCAACACCTCATCGCCACCTGGACCGGCACCTGCCCCACCTGCCAGCAAGCCGTCCCATGGCAGCCATACGACACCACCTAACAAAGCACTACTAGGAGCTTCCGGCGCAGGACACTAGGTGTGTTGTCCGGACAGGTTGGTGACGCGGCTGGCGGGTGTTTGGCCTTGGATGCCGGTGTGGGGTCGGTGGTAGTTGTACCAGTCGATCCAGTCGGTGAACGCGGTCTGTCGTTCGGCGTCTGAGGTGTAGGGCTGCTGGTAGGCCCATTCCTCGAGCAGGGTGCGGTGGAAGCGTTCGACCTTGCCGTTGGTCTGCGGCCGCCAGGGCCTGGTCCATCGCGGGCTGATGCCCAGATCACGGCAGGTGTCGCGCCAGGTGTTCTTGCTGTAGGCCCAGGCGTTGTCGGTCAGGACGCGTTCGACGGTGACGCCTCGTTCTGCGAACCAGGCGACGGCGCGGGTCAGGAAGGCTGCGCAGGTGGGGGCGGTCTCGTCGGGCAGGTCTTCGGTGTAGGCGAGGCGGGTGTGGTCGTCGAGGGCGGTGTGAAGGTAGGCCCAGCCGGTGCCGGTCTTGTTGCGCCTGCCTTCGGCCCGGCCGAGGGTCTTGTGGCCGCCGCCGTCGGGGATCCTGCCGAGCTTTTTGACGTCGACGTGGATCAGTTCGCCCGGCCGGGAGCGTTCGTAGCGGCGGATGGGTTCGCCGGTGGCCCGGTCCAGGGCGGCCAGGGCCGGCTGACCGTGGCGGGTGAGGATGCGGTGGGCGGTCGAGGGCGCGATTCCCGCGCGGGCGGCCAGTCGCAGGGGTCCGATCCGGTATTCGCGCCTGAGCCGCAGCACATGTTCCTCGACTGCGGCCGGGGTCCGTCGCGGCTGGTGGTGGGGGCGGCTGGTCCGGTCACTCATTCCGGCGACGCCCAGCGTGCGGTAGCGGGTGGCCCAGCGGGCCGCGGTGGTGTGGCTGACCTGGAAGCGTTCTGCTGCCCGGCGCACGGGCCAGCCGTCGTCCACGACACAGCGGGCCAGCCGAAGTCGTCCGGTCTCGGTCAGCGGGGCATTACGGTGGACCACGAGGGCCTCCTCGGATCGGTGGAGATGTCGCAATCCACACCGAACCCGGAGGCCCTCACTCATTTCAAGAACCCAGTACGCGTGTCACCAACGTCCCGGGACAACACAACTAGGCCGTCGGGTCGGCCGCTCTTGGAACCGTTGGCGGCGACGATCCTGCGCAGGGATTCGCGGGCGCCGGGGTGGTTGGAGCTGGGCATATTCCACCACGTGTCGATAAGGAAGAGCAGGTGCCCCCGCAGCTCCCGGAGTGCGGTGTCCTTCGCCACGGCCACGCGCTGTCGGCCCTCTTCGTCGTCGGTGGCACCGTCGACGGCGTCGCGGAGGGCTTTCGCCCATCTGCCGACAAACATCGCCTCCCCCATCCAATCGTGGGAGCTTCCGTGCCGGCCCACATTGATCAACTGCGAATCCTGCTGCCCCGTCAGCCCTCCCTCGAGAACCCAGGAAACAGCGACCGCCGCCGCCTCGTGGGCCAGCTCCTCGTCACCAGGGCCAACGCCGATCATCTCGTCCATGGTCATGACCATAATCAGACGAAGACGGCCCAGTGACCTGCGTCAGTAGTCCGTCGGTAGATCTGCCGCGCCTCGGCGACCGGGGTTTCCGGACGTCGATCAGGCGCGTTGGCCGTTCGAGCCTGAGCCGAACTACCTAGGAACTTCCGGCGCAGGACACTAGTACGGGATGTAGTAGCTGAGTACGTCGGCGGTGAGTGGCGGGAAGAGCACCTGGAACAGCTCCTCGTCCGCGGAGTAGACGTCGGGGCGGATCCGGGTCAGCCCCTCGATCCCGTGCGGGCCGAACAGCAGGGCGGCCAGATGGTCGGGCGCCACCCCTGCGCCTTCCACAGATCCCGGCGACTGTATCGGGCCGCCGGTGACGACCTCGCCGAGCCCGTTGGCGAGAACCGGGATCCGGTGGTGGGCGCCGAAGGTGGAGATGATGATGTCTCGGCCGGTGCGGTCGATCCCGGCCGTGGTGAGGCGCTGCCAGAACAGCGGACGCAGCTTGTCGAGCAGCGCTGCGGCATCGGGGATGCGGATGTAGTACTGCTCTGCGTTCCGGTGCGGTTCGTGCTCGACGAACTCCTGCCACGCGTTGCCCGTCACGGTGCCGGCCCGATGGACGATGCGCATCTGGTCGCCGGGTGCCAGGGCGGCGACGCCGCTCAGGAGGTCCCGTGCCGCCGCCTCGTCGCGTGCCGCGGCCTCGGCCAGGAGCATCTCCTCGCCGGGAGGGGTGGTGCGCGCGGTGGCGATGACCGTGTCGGCGTGCTCGAGAACCCAGAGGTTGCTCGCCTCGTGGTCCAGGAGCCATCGCCAGCACGCCTCCGAGTGCGGCATGGTCACATCGAACCCGCTCTGGGCCGAGGCTTGCAGGGCTGCCATGGAGGGGATGTCGGAGGGGCGGGCGGCACGGAGCGTGGCTGTTCCATCGCCGGGCGGCAGGGCGTTCACGTTCAGGGCCTGCGGTATGTCGATGGCGTACTCGTAGCCGAACAGCCGGTAGAAGTAGGGGATTCCGATCATGGCCTGGACGAGGTGGCCACGGGTGGCAGAACGCTCGTGAGCCCAGTGCATGAGCGCCCTTACGAGCCCGCGTCCCTCGTATTCGGTGTCGGTGGCGACCAGTTCTACCTGGCCGGCGGGCAGGCGGACGCCTCCGATGCGCACTTCCTCGTCGAGGAGCGTCGCGGTGGACACGACCCGGTCGCCGTCGACGACCACGGCACATGCGGACAAGCCCGCGTCGGGGTCGCTGACAACCAGCCGGTGGTCGATGGCGTCGTCCGGCTCACCGCGCTCGGACAGGAGCGCGCCGATCTGCTCAAGATCTGCGGGCCTCGCCTGTCGCAGGGCGAGGCCGTCGGGCAGCGAAACAGCTCCGGAATAGCTTTTGATCATGGTCACAGCCAGACAGTGGCATTGCCCGGCCTTCCCGTCCAACGAGTTTTTCGCAGCCCATGGCCAGCGCCGACGGGCACGGGGTGGTCAACCACGCCAGCTCACGTCTGCTCGCGGATCCGGCCGACGCCACCACGCCCACCAGCGCTTTCAGTAGCGCTCTGCACCGGCTGCGGCCGCACGGGACCGGGCACGACCTGGGCCGCGTCGTGGTGGACCTGGCGGTGATGCTCGCCGACGGAGGCTAGGCAATCCGAGACCTGGCCGTACTGCGTGACCAGCGCGACGTGTTCGGCCCCGCTGCCTCCACCCCGACCGCCTGGCGAGTGCCGGCCGGGCATCGTCATCGCCGCCCTCTCCCTCGCGGTCATGCCCTTCCTGTCCGCCGCCCAACGCCGCACGGCCCGCGCACTCGGCTCCGCCGGCGCGGTCGCCGACCCCAAGCAGACCTTGCGGTGCACTTACCTGTCGGCCGTCCTGCTCGTCTGTCTCCTTCTCAACGCCACCCTCGGCTGGACCTGGGCCGACCCGATTGCCGCCCTCGTCATCGCTGCCATCGCCCTCAAGGAAGGCCGCGACGTCTGGCAGGGCAAGGACTGCTGCGCACCGACTGCGCAGGCCGCCGCGCCAGACCCTGTTGAGATTGCGGCGGATGCGGCTGCAAGTCGGGCTGTGACTGCTGCTCCTGAGCCCTTGGAGCCTGTGGCGCATCGGGCCCCGGTCCGGCAGCCCCAGCAGTCTGCCGGCGGCCGGGCTGTACGGACAACGCCCGGCAGCACGAAGGCCCTGACCGCTCGGGGGATCAGGGCCGTCGTATGCCAAGCTGGCGCGGCCTCGATGCCAGAGCGCGGAATCTGGGGCCGCGGACTGCATCGGCCCGACGTGGGGTCCAAGCCGATGCACGCGTCGACCCGACCAACGGGGACGGCGGCGGGAAGGACACGACCCAGTCTCTCCGACCACCACAGCCAGCATGATCAATCTCAGCGCCGACCACGGTTCCAGCGACCCCCGAGGCCGGATGAGGACGGCGCCGCGCTGGGGACGGTTGTCGTCACGGAGCACGCGGCGCTTCTATGCGCTGCGGAACAGCGGTTTACCCTCCCGCAGTCGGCGGCAGACCCGCTGGTAGCTCGGGCGGCGGAGCTTCGGCGGCCGTCCCTGCCTGGCGCGCTTCGCGCCGCCGTCGTACACCTGCGGTACGAAGATGTCGCGGGCGGCCCGGAGTTGCTCCTTGGGCGGGTGGTAGGACTCCACCTCCACCTCCAGCTCACCCGCCTTGTAGGAGGCGGACTTGTCGTACAGCACCAGCGCCCGGGCGTGTACCGCGCCCTCCACCTCGAAGGTGTAGTCGTTGTAGTAGCCGTAGACGATGCCCTCCGCCCGCAGGTCGCCCCCGACGTACACCGAGCCCCGGGAGACCAGGTCGCGCACCACCAGGTCGCCGAGCACCACCAGCATGCCCATGCCGGAGACGTAGTCGTCCAGAAAACCGTGCACGATCAGGTCACCGTCGACGACCAGCGCGACGTCGAGGTCGAGGTCCTCCGGTACCACCAGGTCGCCCTCGTGGTGGTACCACCCGATGCTCGTGTTCCGGAGGTAGTCGGCCATGTTCGCCTGGGAGCCCAGCCGCTCGATCACCGCGGAGGTGTCGGCGAGCCGGTCGAACCGGGCCCGCCAGGAGGACAGGGTCAGCACGGGGTCTCCGTTCCGGCCCGGAGCGCCCGGACCTCCAGCAGCCAGTGGGCCTGCGCGGCGTCCGAGGTGTCCGTGCCCGCCGCGATGGCGGCGAGCACGGGCTCGGGCAGGGCGGGGTTCTTCAGCATGCCGTATTGGCGCACGCCCGCCTGGGCCCAGGCCAGCAGGATCTCGACCGGGGTCGCCGGGTTCTTGGCGATGTCGTTGAGGAGGCCGGTGTCCTCGGCGCGGGCGGGATCGCGGGCGAATTCGGCGAGCACCTCCGAAGGGGTGTGCCGGTTGGCGACGGCGCGGCGCAGGTAGTAGACGGGGCTGCGGACCATGGCGGCGAGCACGTCTTCCGGGGGCTCGGTCTCCCGCGCGTCGTCGATCGCCGCGAAGCTCTCGATTTCCGCCTTGCCCGACACGGTGCCCGCGCAGTACGTCAGCCCGAACTCGACCATCAGGTCCGCCGGCCAGTTCGGCTGGTCCATCGCGTTCCCGGGGTGGAAGTACGGCCACAGCTCCAGTGCGTGCAGTGTGCGCAGTGACTCGGGCGGGGTGGCGGGGTGTCCCAGTGCCGCGTACGCGAGGCGCTGGACGTCCTCCTCCTGCCAGGGGGCGACGTTCTGGCCGTCACCGAACGAGTGCGTGATCGTCTCGACCAGCCGGGCGAGTGTCTCGGGCGGAGCCGTCGTGTTCTGGCTGATCGCGACGAGCACGGCCAGGCTCGGATCGCCGGCCAGTTCGGTGAGCTGCCGAACTGGGGTGAACGCGTTGGCCGCGGCTGCCGCCCGGACGCACGGTTCGGCGTCGGCCGCGAGCCGGGCCAGCACGGCCGGGGTGCAGTTGTGGTACTGCTGGGCGGTCAGCTCCCGGACCCGGATGTCCGGGTCCCGCGCCAAGGCGTCGAGCCACGGCGCGAGTTCCGGAGCCGCGCGCTTGCCGACGGCGGTACGGCGCACCCCCGGGTCCGGATCGGTGAGGTCCGCGTCCCCGGCGTGGCCGAGTACGGCCACCACCCGGCGAACGCGCGCGTCCGGGTCGGTGGCGAGGGCCCGCAGGTGCTCCGGCCAGGCGCCGACCCGCCGGACCAGGGCCAACCGGACCTCGCCGGAAGTGTCGGCGACCAGCGACGCGGCCAGCTTGCGCGGGAGCCTCTCGCGTCCGGCCAGGGCCCGGCGTACCGCCGGCGATCCGTCCCGGGCCAGCGCCTTGAGCGACGACTTGGGGGTGGCACGGTGCACCGCCGCCACTCGGCGCACCGACTCCTCCGGGTGGGCGGCGAACTCGGCCAGCCGCTCGGCCGGGGTGGCCGGGTGGGCGGCGAGCGCGCGCAGCACCCCGAACCAGTCGGGGCCGCCCGCGACGGCCCGAACGGCCACCTCCTCGGCCAGCTCGGCCGGCAGCCCTATCCGGGACGCCACGATCCGGGCCGGCCCCGGAGCCTGCGCGGCCAGCTCCCGAAGCCGTGACAGCGGTGTGACCGGGCGCCACGCCTCCGCGACGTCGTCGTTGTCCATCCGCACCCCTTCTTGACACGCCGCCCCGGGTGGGTGGCCCGGGCCGGGCGCCAGGCTGCCCCGGGTGCGCCCGATGGGTCGCATCCGGGGACGGCATCGACGTCACCGACCTGGGGAGGATCCTGACACGGGGCTCTGACAGCGCCTCACACGGTCCGCCCGGATGGTCAGACCGGGCGTTCACACAGCCGTCGGTGGCCCGTCGGCAGGAGTTGATCGGCTCCGGGGCGCAGGGCGGCAGCGCGGCGTCATGTCGTGGGCCTGCTCGACAAGCGTCTCGTCCCCCTGAAGAGCTACATGCTGATATGGCTCTCCAGCGGGATGCTGACCAAGGGGCTGCCCCGTAGGTTCGTTTACGGACCTCGGAATGGAGGCGTCATGAACGAGTGAAACGATCTGCGCAGCTGCGGCGGGGGTTGCCGGCCGTCTTCGTCACCGCGCCTCCGTACGAGCCCACCGAAGAGCAGCTCCAGGAGGTCGCCGAGGCCTTCGGCCTGCACCCCCTGGCGGTGGAGGACGCCGTGCACGCGCATCAGCGGCCCAAGCTGGAGCGGTACGGCGACATGCTGTTCCTCGTACTGAGATGTCATCTCATTTGGCTAATCTTCGGTAGCAGATGAGGGTGCAGGCGATGCTGGTGAAGGCGAGGAAGTGTTCGGCTTTGCGTTCGTAGCGGCGGTGGAGGCGGCGGCAGCCGGCGAGCCAGGCCATGGTGCGTTCAATGGTCCAGCGGTGGCGGCCCAGCCGCTGCGAGGACTCGATGCCCCTGCGTGCGATGCGGTGCTTGATGCCGCGTCCGCGTAACCATCGTCGCAGGTGGGCGTAGTCGTAGCCCTTGTCCGCGTGAAGCTTGCCGGGTTTGCGTCGTCGGCGGCCGCGACGTGAACGGATGGGGGGTATGCCGCGGACGAGGGGTTCGAGGGCCTGGCTGTCGTGCAGATTCGCCCCCGAGATTCCGACGGACTGGGGCAGACCGGTCCGCTCGGTGATCAAGTGGATCTTCGACCCGAACTTGCCCCGGTCGACAGGATTCGGACCTGTCAGATCCCCCTTTTCAGGGCCCGCATGTTGACGGAGTCGATCGCGCAGCGGGACCAGTCCAGCTCGCCTCGGGCGCCGAGCTCGTCGAGGACCAGGCGGTGGAGCTTGGCCCACACTCGCGCCTTGCTCCACTCGGAGAACCGCCGGTGAGCGGTCGCCGCCCCCGACGGCCCGAACGAGGTCGCGGGCAGTTGCTGCCAAGTACAACCCGAGGTGGCGACGAACACGATCGCCGCCAGCACTTCCCGGTCACCGTGCCGGCGCCGACCACCGCCCTGCGGCCGCGACGGCGCCTCCGGCACCACCCGCTGGAACAGCGCCCACAACTCATCCGGCACAAGCCGCTCAACAATCCCCACCACGACCGACAGCCTACCCAACGACCCAAATGAGATGGCTTCTTAGACCGTGTCCTATGTGGTGAGGCGGACAAGTCGTTTGTAGCAGCAGAGGCTGGCGGCGAGGCCGAGAAATGCCAGGTAGTTGCGGGGGTGGCGCTCGTAGCGGTGGTTGAGCCGGCGGTAGCCGGTCAGCCAGGACATGGTCCGCTCGATCACCCACCTGCGACGCCCGAGCCGTTCGGAAGACTCGATGCCTTTGCGGGCGATACGGACGCCGATCCTCTTGCCACGCAACCATTTCCGCAGTTCAGGTATGTCGTAAGCCTTGTCGGCATGCAGCCGTCGAGGCTTGAAGTAGCGGCCTCGGTGGGGGTCGTGGGGCGGCGGTGTCCACGACGGCGGATAGATCGGCGAGCAGGACTTCGTGGGCCCCCGGCCCGCGCCAGGCCGCCCGTCAGCCCAGTTCGACGGTGAACTTTTGTTGTGGATAGTCCCAGTGCTTTCCTTTGCGCCAGCCGTACCATCGGGCGGACGTTCGCATCCAGGTGTCAACGTGGACCGTGATGTCGTTACTGTCCTCGGGCAAGAGCAAGGTGTGCAGCAGGACGTGGTGTTCGGTGAGCAGGCCACCGTCGCTCTCGTAGAGGTTCCACCGCGCTCCGCCCGAGTCGAGGGGCCCGCTCTGGACACTGGTGACGGTCAGCCGCCAGTCGAGCGCCACCGCGAAACGGACGTCGGCAGTGGCGGATAGTCTCGCGGATTCCACCGTGACACCGGGTAGCTGCGAGAGCAGATTCAGCTGTTCGTCGGGGATGGCCAGCGATCCCGAGGTGCTGAGCCCGACGGCGACGTTCGCCCCGACGGCTAGCCTGTCCCGGGTCCCGTCCTCCGGCAGCAACGAGACCGTCGCGGCCTGGACGTTACTGGAGCGGACCATGTAACCCAGCCCCCACAGCTGGGGAGGACGGGTGCCTGGACGTGCGAACGGGGTGATGTTGTGCACGAGCAATACCGCTCGCTTCGGGCCGAGAGCCGCCTGGATGTTCGCCGGTACCGCCTGGCCGGCATGCTCATAGAGTGTGGAGATGTCCAGGGCGCGCGGAGCGGTGATAGCGAGATCGAACGGGTTGTCGATGTCTCCGTCCCCTCTTCGCTTGTCTTCTGGGCTGGCTGCTTCGAAGGCTTCAGCGAGCCTGAAAAGCACCTGGTCGTCGACGTCTTGCGGCGGGCCCGCTGCCAGTACAAGTCTGTCCGACATGCTCTCCTCCGCATGGTTATGGCGCTCCGTAGCACTGGAACGCATCGGTGTACTCCGGATGGGTGAACGGTGGATCGCCGGTAGGGACTCTCTTTTCCCCGCCCAGGATCTCGATGGCTTCTTCGCGGCTGGTCGTCGCCAGTCGTCGGCGCGCCCTGGCCAGGGCCTTGGCCGGGTGCCAGTCGTCGGCGGAGTAGTCCAAATACGAGTAGAAGTGGTGCATGAGGACCGTGGACGCCGAGTCGCTGACGTGCCAGAGCGTCGCGATCACGGAGCGGGCGCCGCCGATCAGCATGGCGGCGGGCAGTCCCGTCATCTCGCCGGCGCCGTGCAGGCGTGACACGCCAGACTGACATGCGGACAGGACGGCGAGTCGGCAAGCGCGCAGCCGGAGCTCGGCCATGCACTCCGCAACCGTCAGCAGCCGGTAGCCGTCCGGGTCCTTCCGGTCGGAGAAACCGCTGCTGTTGAGGTATCGGCTGATCACGCGGTAGGGCGCCTGATCGGCCGCGCACACCAGCCCGGACCAGTAGGGGTTGGACTCGTCGTGGACACCGTGCGCGGAGACATGGAGGAGCCGGGCTCCTCGCGCCGCCGTGATCAGCTGCTCGAACGTTGCGACAGACCGGGCGGCGCAATCGCCTGGCAGGTCGGCCGCCCAGCGCGAGACGGCCCGGAGCTCTGTGGGGACATGGTCGAGGGTTCCAGTTGCATCCGGGACGGTCACAACGCCGCCCTCGGCCGACCGGTCCCTGCCGAGGCACTGACGCAGCAACGCCATGCTCGGGGCGAGGGTCAGTGCATGGCCGGGGGAGGCGGTGTCCAGCAGCCCCCACAGCGGCGCGAGGGTCAGCTCACCGTGCGGAATGACGATCAGGTCATGGCCGGTGAGAGGGGCGAGTAGATCATGCAGCGGTTTCACCAGGTACCGGTCGAGCCCGCGCACCATCTGTTCAACAGCAGTGGCGGACAGCGCGCGGCCCCGCGCGTCGAGCGGTCCGCCATTCAGCAGCTGTTCGAGATTCCGGGAGCCGTCCGGCAGCTTCTGGTGCCATTCCGAGAACAGCTCGTCACGTTCGGCCCGAGGCCAGGACACGAAATGTCCGCTGATGCGGTCGGGCTCGGCGGTGTCCGCGATGACGGCCACGCAGACCCCTTCGATAGTGGAGTACAGGTAGACGACCGAGGTCGCGGGCTGTGAGGTCCCCACCAGCTCTGCGGCCGATTCGAGAGGTTGAGCACGGTGGCTTCGCGGCAGGAGCACGCTGTCTGCCGTCTCACCGAGAAGCCCGCGGAGTGCGACCAACAGCTCCTGCCGTCTTTCGTCCCGTTCAATGCTTCCTTCCAGTTCGACGGTCCGAGCCATGTGGAGGACTTCCTGCTCTACCTCCAAGGCGCGCAGGTCGTTCAGCAATCGGTCCGCCTTTTCGGGGACGTCCCCACCCGTCAGATCGCTCTGGACGGCCCACAGCAGCAGGTTCTCCGCACGGCTGTGCTCGGTGGCGGCCATGAAGTTCGCTGGCTGTGATTCGGCGGTCAGCCTCGCGTACACCTCGTACAGCGGGACGGCCGCCGCCGCGATCTGCTGACGCTCCTCCGAGGAGGGCGCAGTCGACTGGTGGGTCTGGCTCCACGCGATCCCGGTCTTTGCCACCTCGAAGGCGTCCTCCTCTTTGCCGTTGCGGAGGAACGCTTGAGTCAGTTTGTAGCGGAGCCGGACTCCATGCGCCTGCCAGCCGAAGCGGTCTGCGAGGTAGACAGCACGGTGCAGTAGCCGGATCGCGGTAGCCGGGTCGTCGCGCCACATCGCGTCCCCGGCGAGCACCATACGCATGTTGATCTCCAGCTCGGTATTGTGGTGCTGCTGGGCCCACACCAGCACTCGGCGTGCCACCGGAGCCGCATCCTCCACACGCTTGGCCTCAGCCAGAGCGCTCGCAAGTGCCGACGCCTCGTAGGCCTCCGTCTCGCTGGTCACGGCTGTCTTGATCACAGTGGCGTCGAAGGGGCGGCCCAACGCCACCGCGCTCTGCATCTCCCACTGGCGAGCCCCCCGCGCATAGCCGGCGTCCCGTGCCTGCTCCGCCGCTTGCTCCAAGTACCGGGCTCCACGGACATCCTCACCTGCACGGAGACAGGTGTGTCCCAGCTCGCTGGTGACCCGCGCGCGGATCAGCGGATCCGGATCCAGATCAGCCCACTCCATGAAGGCGTTCATCGCCTCCATGTAGCTCCCTCGCTCACGAGCGAGGCGCCCCAGTGGCTCCAGAAACTCACCCATTCTTCGCGTCAGCCACTCGGGCGGCGGTTCGAGCCCGCGGCGCAGCTCGACGGCCTGGCGCAACGCCGGAAGCGGGTCACTCATTCCGAGACGGGCGATCAGCCGCCCGCGCTGGCGCAGTGCGGCAGCTTCGTAGACGGGATACCCGAGAGCACGGGAGCGGTCAGAGAACGCTTCCGTCTGTGCCCACGCCTCCTCCGTCCTGCCGATATGCATGAGCGCGTCGATGAGCGCGTCACGAGCGGCGAGTTCCATGTCGGCCTCGCCGACCAGCTCCGAGAGCCCGGCGACTGCGTCCTCCAGCGCTGGTACGGCGGCAGCCGGGCGGTTCGCCATCAGAAGATGGCGGCCGAGCCAGAGCGACCACCCTGCGATCGCCGGAACCCCCAGGGCCCTGCCGACTGCGCACACACCGGTGTATGCGCGCAGCGACTCCTCAAGGTCCGCATCCCGGGCTTTCTCCAGCCATGACTGGAGGCCGCTGACGAAGCGCCGGCGACGCAGTTCCCACTCCGCGTACGCGTCGAGGTCACTTGTGTCCAGTACGAACCGCGGTGCCGCCCGCTCGGCCCAGCCTCGCAGTTCCTTCTCCGTCAGCTCTCCACGCATCCACAGACCCAGCAGGTCATTGACGTCGTTCATCACTGCCGACGCCTCTCCGTTGCCGCAGGTAGCACCGGGAACACAGCAGGACTTCCCCCTGATCGATCCAGATGTCGAAGAAGAGGTGCTCCTGCAACGAGTCGAGGGCGTAACCCTGCCCGCGGGCCAACCCATCGCCGCAACCGTCGCAGAGCGCCACCGTGCCGTCCGGTTGCTCAGCCCACCAGGCCGCCGCGGCCTGTCGGGGCGAGGAGTCCCGTTGGAGCCCCGCCTCCTGCTCCATGTCGCGAAGAACTTCCTCGGCACCGAGGGAAGCCGCCCTGCCCTCCACCTGGCGCAGCGGCTCCTGGTCATCCAGCTCGACAGCACAGGCACCGGCCAGTAGCGCCGCCAACTTCAGGAGGTTAGGACTGCCCGCGGCAGCGGCACAGTAGAGTTCGATCACGCGGCGTGCTGCGTCGCCGTCGTTCCGAACCAAAGACGCGATCGCTCTGAGATCCACCCGGGTTCGGCCATCGGGCTGGTAGACGACATATTGGTCGAGTTCCTCGTGGAACCGGAGCATCTGCTCATTGCTCACCCGAACCATCTGCTCCCCCTTTGCAGGAGTACCTTCAGCGTTGCGCAGCTCGTGGGGTTCGTCCGAATCGAGGAGGAAACTCTGCCCCGGACACATCCGCCGCTGGGGAACAGCTGCCAGTGAGGCCTCCGTTACCGGCCGGGACCGCAGTCTCGCGCCATCGCCGACTCGGGTCGTGCTGTCCGGCTCAGATTCGGCCACGGCGGCCGGAGGAGGACACTGGTCCGCCCGCACGAGACTCCCGGAGGTCTCGGCGACGGTTGAACTCGATCCACTTCACGGAATCCGCGTCTGAACCCGATTCAACCGATGCCGACAGGAGAAAGCGGTTCTCCGGTCTCGTCGAACGCCGACCGATGCGCCGTAGCCGACCTTGCGTATGCGGGCTGACGTCACGGTGCGGTCCTCTTCTTCCAGTCTAGGCACCGGGGCTCCGGGCGCGCTCGTCCTGAACCCCTCGGTGACTGGACTGCAGCTACGGGCTTGGGCCCCGTAACCGGTTCAGGCCGGCGCATCAAATCGGGCAGGAACTCGGCATGGGCCAGCAGACTCTGACGGTCTTCGTCGTCTGACCGTGGCCTCGACATACTCCCCATAGGCGGCCATGCACGGCCCCACTGATGGCCATGGGTTTCCCCGCGGATGGCCAGATATCTCCCCGCTCGGCCCAGACGTACCCGGTCGGCGAAGCTCGAGCGGGTGAAGAACAGCAGGGAGATCATGGAAATCCTTGAGGCATACGACCTCACGGGCAGTTACCGTTCGGCGGCCGAGCTCGCCGGGTGCGACCACCACACGGTGGCCCGATATGTGAAGATGCGGGCCGCTGGACAGCATCCCGACGCCCCCCGGCTCCGCGACCGGGCCATCGACGTCTTCCTGCCGAAAATCGAGGAGCTGGTGGTCCGCTCGAACGGGCGGATCCGCGCGAACGTGGTCCACAAAAGGATCACGGCGATGGGCTTCACGGGTGGGGAACGCACCACCCGCCGCACGGCCGCAGAGGCAAAAGCCCAGTTCAGGGCCGGTCAGCGCCGCGTTTACCGGCCGTGGATCACCGAGCCGGGGCTATGGCTGCAGTGGAACTGGGGCGAGGGCCCGCAGATCGGCGGACGACGGACGTCGCTGTGGTGCGCGTGGGTGGCCTGGTCGCGTTTCCGCGTCGTGATCCCGGTCAGGAGGGGCGGGACCTCGGGCCCAGGCGACGGGCCGGTTTCGTCGCCACGACGCGCATCAATCGACTTGACTTCGGGGTGAGTTGGAACGATGTGGTCGACCGCGGCGGAGTGGTCGTCAGCGCTACGGTCGATGTCATGGTCGACGTCGAGGCCGTCCTCGAGCCCAGCGAAACGGCCACCTGAGCACGACCAGCTCGGGCTGCGACCGGCGGGTCGCAGCATGGCTGACCCAACGGCTGCCACGATCCACCGGACAGGCCCTGGCCGGGTACTCATCAGGCTTCAGTCCCGGCCGAACCGGCCCGCCGGCCCGCCGGCCCGAGGCAGACGCCGCTTCGGAGTTCACGGCATGTAGTAGTACGACGGATAGCAGTCGTTGTCCCATGCCTGGCCGGAGCAGATGCCGTCGTTGGCAGGGTCCACCGGACGGAAGCGGGCCGTGACCCAGTACTTGTACTCTTCTTCCCACGGTGCCACGCAATAGCAGCCGTGTTCCACCACTTGTTCGGTTCCGCCGATGAAGGACCACAGGCCGAGAATCGCTGCCATGGCTTCGAGGAATTTCACGAACTGGCTCACAGCGGGAACTCCCCCACTCCGACGATGAAGGCTCCACAGCCTTCCGTGGTTCCAGTGTGCGGACCCGGCCGGGCAGCCTGCATCGGGCATAGCCCGACGATCGGAACAGGGATAACCCTGGAGCCCGCCGCGGGGGTATCCCTTGAACCGCCGCCAGTTGCTCTGATGTCATGGTCAACAGTGGTGCGAGGCGGCACAGTTGACATATGGATCTCGACGATCGCGGCGACCTGCACGCAGCGGGCGGTGCCCAGACCTCCAGACGATGGCACAACGCGGCCACCGGCGCGGACTTCACGGAACCGGTCCTTGCCGGAGCGCTCGGCTCCGCGTTCAGCGTCGCGGCGATCCTGATCTCCTGGCAGAAGACCCCCTATCCGTGGTGGGTCGCCGTCCCCGCGCAAGTCGCCGGAGTGCTCTTCCTTGCCGCCGGCCTGTTCGTATGGACCCGCCAGCCCGGAGGGTCGCGCATGGCGAAGCTCTTGGTGGCCATGGGATTCACCTGGTACCTGGGCGACCTGCAGTTCAGCGGGTACCCCCTACTGAACGGAATCGGGTTCTGGCTGTTCTACCTGAACGCGGTCGTGCTCGCTCATCTCCTGCTCGCCTACCCCGACGGCCGGCTGCGACGCCGTCCCGAACGGTGTACGGTCGTCGCTCTGTACGCGGTCGTCCTCGTCACCCAGGGCCTGCGCGCCCTCACCGAAGACCCCTTGCAACCGCAGATGGCCGGCGACCCCGACGCCGAGTACTCGGTGTGGGCGCCTGTGGGCAGCGTACTGGCGATCGTTCTCGCCGGTGTCGTCGTGGTACTGGTCATCCGGAGATGGCGGTGCGAGCCTCCGCCCGCACGGCGGGAACGCGGACTGTTCTGGGCAGCCGTCGCCTTCATCGGCGCGGTGTTCGCTGCAGGCTGCCTGGCAGCCGTGGCCGGAGCACCGGCCGCCTTCCACAGCGCGATGCTGCTGGCCTACACCTGCTCCCTGTTCGTTCTGGGAGGCGCGGTACTCCTCGGATCCCTCCGCGTGCAGATCGCGCACCGGAGCGTGAGCCGGATGCTCACCCAGCTGTCCTCGGACAGGGAAAGGCCGCTGCGGGACGTGCTGGCCGAGGCGTTGGAGGATCCGACGCTCACTCTCCACTACCGGCGCGCGAACTCCAACGAGTACGTGAACGAAAGCGGCCTCCCCTCTCCGCCGCCGCTGTGGTCGGAAGGGCGCGCGAGAACTCCCGTAGGGCCGCCGGGTGAGCCCCTCGCCTATCTCGTCCACGACGCCTTCCTCGTGGAGCGACCGATCCGTCGCGAGCTTCTCAACGCCGTCGTGGCCGCCGCGGTACTCCACCTCGACAACGCCCGTCTGCAGGCCGACAATCGGGCGAGACTGCACGGCATCATGCAAGCCGAAGCGGCCGCGCGCAGCGCCCTCAGTCTCGCGCTGCACGACGGATCACAACACCGGCTCAGCACACTTCAGCACCTGGTCGGCCGGGCCCTCAAACACCACGACCACGCCTCGGTGGTCCAGGAACTGCAGGCCATCGCAAAGTCGTTGCACATGGCCGTCAACGAGCTGCGGGAAGTGACCGAAGGCATCTACCCCTCCGCACTGGACCGTGGCCTGCGCGACGCACTCGACCCGCTGGTTCAGCACTCCCCGATCCCGCTGACCCTCAAAGTGGCTCCCACTCGCTGGCCGGCCGAGGTGGAGTTGACGGCCTACTTCATCATCAGCGAAGCCGTGGGCAACGTCCACAAGCACGCTGCGGCCAGTCAGATCATCGCGGTCATCGCGGACTCGGAGGGTCGGCTCGCTCTGGAGGTCCGCGATGACGGACGGGGCGGGGCCGGCCACCGTCCCGCTGGCAGAGGGCTGCGCGGCATGCAGGAACGCGCCACGGTCCACGGCGGCACCTTCGCCATTCACAGCCCCCCTCAGGGTGGCACGACACTCAAGGTGGTACTGCCATGCGTATAGCCGTCGCAGAAGACAGCGGCCTCTATCGCGATCTGCTGGTCCGCGCCCTCCTCGACTACGGCGACGTCGAGGTGACAGGACAGGCCGCGACGACCTCAGAGCTTCTGGAACTCGTCGAGCAGTGCACTCCCGACATCGTGATCATAGACATCGCCATGCCTCCCACCGCTTCCCAGCCTCCTGAGGGCGACGCGGGGCTGACGGCTGCGCGTGAACTGCGGCGCCGTCATCCCGACCTGCCGATTCTCGCGCTCTCGCAGTACCAGGAGGTGTCATGGGCCCAGGAGATTGCCGCCCTCGACGGACCGGTGGGGTACCAGCTCAAGGGACGGGTCGAAGACATGGACAGCCTGGTGCAGGCGATCCGGGACGTGGCCCGCGGCGGCACCAGGATCGACCAGACACTGGTCAAGGCTCTCCTGGCGCGCAAACGCCACAATGACCCCATCGACCGGCTGAGCCCCACCGAGCGGCGGGTTCTCGAACTCATGGCAGGGGGACTCAGCAACACCGCCATCGCCTCGACGCTCTCCTACGTTCCCAGAACCGTCGAGGGGATCATCACCTCCCTCTACCGCAAACTGGAGCTCGCCGAACTCCCCAAGGACGAGCAGGGAAAGCCTGTGGTCAACGCTCGCGTCATGGCCATTCTGGCCTTTCTGCGATGGGGCCGTCCCCTGCCTTGATCCGCCGAACACCCCCTCGAGCGTGGACGCCTCTTCAGCCCTCACGACGACGCTCCAGAGCCGTCAGGGGGTGGGAGATCTCATCGGACGACGCTGCCGACCAGCTGCTCTCGTGGAATCGGGGAGACGTGGCGTGGCGCTCTTCGCGAGAGTGGCGCCCACGCAGGTGTCGCCGTCCTGGCGGGGAGGTCTCAGCAGTGGCTGGGAGGGTGGTGACGCCAAGGGTGGCGGCGGCCGCGAGGGTCATCATGAGTGCTCTCTGATCATGACCGGCCTAACGGCCCAGCCGGGTGCCCCACGGCCGTGACCGGTTCAGCCCCCTTGCCGGCCGCCAGGGTCAGCGACGTTCGGGGCCAGCGGCCCGACGGGCGTGAATGCCGCTCCGACAGGCGTCCTGGCCTGCCTGGCCGCTGCGATGGCACAGGTGACCGGAGTGGCGTAGTCCGTGACCGAGGTCCGGATCATGATGACTGTGTGTAACCTGGCTGCTCTGGGCCAGACGCACGAACCGCCAAGACGGCGAGCCCATGCAGCAGACTCCGCTCTTCGCCGCACACAAGGGAGCCTGCGACCGGGCCCTCGACGCCTGGCTCAAACGTCAGTACCCCGAGGGTGAATGGCTTCTCCTGTGGGAAGAACTCGCCGGCTTCCTGCAGCAGCTCAGCCACAACGCGGAGCATGCCTTCGTCGACGACCGGCGCGGCGAATACCACAAGACGATCCTCAAAATGCCCGGCGCTGACCTTCACAACGAGACGCCGACCTACGACCCAAGGTCCTGACCAGCAAGGAAGCCCACGAGCCGCGCCGCATGATCTGCCGGTAGATCGCGTCCCGGGACTCCCGCCAGCGGGGGCAGGTCGGCTGGCAGGTCGCGGCGGTTCGCCATCCGCATCGCCCGCTCCAGTGCCACCCAGCACATCAGCCGCGAGTACACGAAGTTCCGCCGGCCTGCGCGGCTCTCCCAGATGCCACGACCCGGGAGGAGACCCCCCGAGTCGCCCGCGGACGCCGAGTGCGGCAGAACCGCGACCCTTAGAGCGTGTCCTATGTGGTGAGGCGGACGAGTCGCTTGTAGCAGCACAGGGCGGCGGCGAGGCCGAGAAAGGCCAGGTAGTTGCGGGGATGGCGCTCGTAGCGGTGGTTGAGACGGCGATACCCGGTCAGCCAGGACATCGTCCGCTCGATCACCCACCTTCGCCGGCCGAGACGTTCGGAGGACTCGACGCCTTTGCGTGCGATGCGGACGCCGATGCGTTTGCCGCGTAACCATTTCCGCAGGTGGGGGACGTCGTAGGCCTTGTCGGCGTGCAGGCGGGCGGGTTTGAAGTGGCGTCCGCGGTGGGGGTCGTGTCTCGTTTGGTGACCGAGCACCATGGGCTTCAGCGCTTGGCTGTCGTGGGTGTTGGCCGCAGAAAGCCCGACGAGGAGGGGCAGTCCGGCCGCGTCCGACAGGACGTGCATTTTGGAGCCCGGCTTGCCTCGGTCCACGGGGCTCGGACCTGTGAGTTCGCCCCCTTTTTGGCCCTGACGTGGGCGGAGTCGAGGACCGCGCGGGAGAGGTCGAGCAAGCCGGCGTCGTCGAGCCGGTGCAGGATCTCCTCGTGCAGCCGGCCCCAGACTCCGGCCCTCGACCAGATCAGGAACCGGCGGTGGGCCGTCGACTTCGATATCCCCAAGCAGGGCGGCAAGGCCCGCCAGGAACACCCGCTGACCAGGACATAGATGATCGCCGCGAACAGCGTCTCATCAGGCGTATCCGCTGTGCCGCCGCCCTGCGGCCGCACCCTCGACGGCGGGATCAGCGGCTCCGCGATCTCCCACAGCCCGTCCAGAACAATCCAACTCCAAGTATCCCGCCCCATACCGACGTCAACGACGCCTCACCACATAGGACACGCTCTTAGTACTCCAGTTGTAGATCGCGATCTTCATGCCTGAGCGGCTTGTCGCTGATAATGGCTGGCCTGGGATCGGGCCTGGTGGCGACGTCGCCACTGGGACCAGTCAAGCCGGTGGCCTACGTCGTGGACGAGCCGGACGACGAGCGTGATGAACAGGCGCTGGATCTCGTTGCAGGTAAGCGGTATCAGGTCGTCCGGCCCGGGGTGGCGGGAATGTTCGTCGGCACGGACGACGGCGAGGAAGGCGTGGGCGAGCATCGCGAGGGTGACCCAGCGGTGCCAGGACGTCCAGCGTCTGACCTGGTGTTCGTCCAGTCCGGCCAGCCCCTTGCCGCACTGGAAGGTCTCCTCGACAGTCCATCTGCGTCCGGCGACGTGCACCAGGGCGGACAACGGAACCTGGGTGGCTGAGTAGCAGCGATAGAAGGCGAGTTCGCCGGTTCGCCGGTTGCGGCGGACGAGCAGTTAGTGGTGGCCGGGCCGGTCGTCGGTGATGTCGGCCAGGGCCCAGTCGTAGAAGCGGTGGCCCTTGGCTCCGGCCCCGGCGGAGAGTTTCTGCCAGGCCCGCCTCGGCAGCTTCTTGACCAGGGCGTCGGCGCGAAACTTGCCCGCGTTGGTGGTGATCTGGTGGTCACGGGCGACGGCGAGTACGTAGCCGATCTCGCGTCTCTCGAGCTCGTTCCGCAGGTGCGGGTTGCCTCCATAGACCTCGTCCCCGGCCACCCAGGAGGCGGGAACGCCGGCGTCGAGTGCTCGGCCGATCATGCGGGAGGCGAGTGCGGGTTTCGTGGTGAAGCGGACGGTGTCGGGTATCCCGGCGGCCTGACAGCGGGCCGTGTCCTCGGTCCAGGAGCGCGGAACGTACAGTTCCCGATCGATCGCCGCGTGGCCCCGCAGGGTGGAGTAGGCGAGGTAGACGGCGACCTGGCTGTTCTCGATACGTCCGGCGGTGCCGGTGTATTGGCGCTGCACGCCCACCGTGGCGGCGCCCTTCTTGAGGTCGCCGGTCTCGTCAACGACCAGCACCGCCGTGTCATCGTGCAGTTTCCTGACGACGAAGTCGCGGATGTCGTCGCGTACCGCGTCGGCGTCCCACTTGGCCCTCGACAGCACGTGCTGCAGGCCGTATGGGGTCGCATCACCTGTGTGCTCGGCGAGCGTCCAGCAGTTCTTGCGCGGCAGGTCCGATAGCAACCCGAGCACGAACTCCCGTGCCCGACGCCGTGGTTCCACCCGGACGAACCGCCCCGCGATGCGGCTCATCAGGACCTCGAACGTCTCCTGCCACTGGGCAGGATCTATGCTGTGACCTGCGGCCACCGACTGATCTTCTGTCTTCACACACCGATGATCACCGGTGGCCGCACCCGTTCCCGGACAGGCCCGACCAGCAAGGAGGGCGGCCGGAATACGCCGGAAACGTGCCGTAGATCTGCGGTGGTGATCTGAGGCTCGCGGGCCTGCTGCCGGGTCACCCGTTCGTGGGTTCTTCTGATGGTTCGCGGCGGGGTTGCTCAACCCACCCACACCAGGACCGACTCCCCAGCCGGTCCCCCGCAACCAACCGCAGAGAGGAAGTCGACCCGGGCGATATTGAAGAGGGGGACCCCTGTGGCCGAGTACCGCACGGACGTCAGGCCCTGGGCACACGCGATCCGCCGAAATCCAGTCGAGCGCCGCGCGGGTGTAGCGGGCGGCGGGCCGCCCCAGCCCCAGCTCCGGCCGCTGCTCGCTGACCTGCTCGTTCGCCTGGACTATCGTCCGCGATCGTCCAGGACGATCCTCGTGCGTTCGCCTCGTGTGGCCCCCGTTTGGCCCCGCTCGACGGACGACCGCCGCCCCTGTCATCGTCTGTCACCCATGGTCACCTTCGTTGGTTCACCCACATGGCCGTGCCGTCAGGAACATCTGACGAGACTGAGGCACGCTGGTATGAGCCTAGGATTCTCATGGAAGCTAGGAGCGGCCATGCCTCCCCTCGAAGAATGGGTTATTGAACGCGCCGGTAGAAACGTGTTGTTCACCGGGACGATATACGCTTATCTAAAAAATACCCATATCAATCGCTACCTCATCTACGCTGAACGCCGGAGCGCAATCGACCTGGCGTGGACCGACAATGGTGGTAGAGCGACTATATCTTTCGGGGATCCTTTCAGTCCAAGAGTAGAAGTCAAATTTGGACAGGCGATCCCGATTGCGATTAACGGCGGCGGGTACCTGCGATATCGTAGGCGCTCGTTCCTTGGAGGAATAAGCCTCGGGTGGTCAAATTCCCCGATTGCCGAATGGATCCTGACCGGAGGCCCGGCAGGTACGAATGTCCCCGTAAACAGCCCGTTCGGTCTGTTCAACACGGCCACATCCTCGCATCTTGTGCATTGCTGGCAGTTTTTCAGTATTGCTTTGAAATGGTCCAAGAACTGCAATCGACTCGGGGCGCCGACGCCAACGGCCCCGGCCTATGTGTCGATAAACTATAGGACCCCATTGGGTGGTGGCGGCACGCAGCCTTCCACCGGCTCTGTCACCTTCAGTGGGCAGCTAACTTCACCAGCAGGCACGTCCGATATGGGAGAGACCTCCTTCCAGCAAACCGACCGGTGGGAAGCTCAACCCGGGGCAACATCCGGCAACGCGCAAGTTAACCTGTCGAACCTGAAAGCGGGCACGTGGCGGGTTGAGGCGCGTTCTCCGCTCTGGTATGCGGTCTGCGACGTGGTGCTTGCGGCGGGCCGCAACGAGTTCATCAATTTTCAACAGAACCGAAACGGTTGCACGAGAGGCATCGAGTTTCCATAAGTACGATTGTGGCGGCTGGGCCAGGCGGCGTAGCGGCTTGGGGATGGAGCTGCCATGGAGGGAGAAATCGGGGCCCTAAGCTTACTGGCGACTCGGCCCTGTTCTCGCATAGCTACGGCCAGGTGGCGTGTAGCGCTGCGTAACGCTCAGGTCTGCGGTCGGCACGAGGGCCGGCGGTGCAGCGGATAGCGGTAGCAGTCGTTCCGATTCGAGGTCGACTTATCGGATTTGTACTCGTCGGCGGCCCAGAAGGATGATGCCGCAGTAAGACCGTGTCCTATGTGGTGAGGCGGTCGTTGAGTCCGTCATGGGGCGGGGTACGTGGAGTTGGATTGTTCCGGACGGGTTGTGGGAGATCGCGGAGCCGTTGATCCCACCGTCGAAGGTGCGGCCGCAGGGTGGCGGCACGCAGGACACGCCTGATGAAACGCTGTTCGCCGCGATCATCTACGTGCTGGTCAGCGGGTGCGCCTGGCGGTCACTGCCACCGTGCTTCGGGATATCGAAGTCGACGGCTCACCGCCAGTTCCTGATCTGGTCGAGGGCCGGAGTGTGGGGCCGGCTGCACGAGGAGATCCTGCACCGGCTCGACGACGCCGGCCTGCTCGACCTCTCCCGGGCCGTCCTGGACTCCGCCCACGTGAGGGCCAAAAAGGGGGCGAACTCACCGGTCCGAGTCCCGTGGACCGGGGCAAGCCGGGCTCCAAGATGCACGTCCTGTCGGATGCGAACGGACTGCCCCTCCTTGTTAGCGTCACCGCCGCCAACACCCACGGCCTCGCACTGAAGCCCATGATCATGGGTCACCAAACGAGACACGACCCCCACCGCGGCCGCCACTTCAAACCCCAACGCCTCCACGCCGACAAGGCCTACGACGTTCCCCACCTGCGGAAATGGGTACGCGGCAAACGGATCGGGGTCCGTATCGCACGCAAGGGCGTCGAGTCATCGGAACGACTCGGTCGGCGCAGGTGGGTGATCGAGCGGACCATGTCCTGGCTGACCGGCTACCGTCGGCTCAACCACCGCTACGAGCGCCACTCCCGCAACTACCTGGCATTTCTCGGCCTCGCCGCCGCCATCTGCTGCTACAAGCGACTCGTCCGCCTCACCACATAGGACACGGTCTTAGCGAGCAGCTTCATGGTCCCCCTGATCGTTACGGCGTCCTCCGCTGCCGCGCGATGCCGGGCGCGGTACGCCTCCGCTGCCGGCCCCCGCCACCGCGCCTCGATGGCGTCCACGATCTCGTCCATGCGCAGCAGTTGTTTCGTCAGAACTTCCTGCATCGCGTCGAGGTCGCGGGCGAGGCTCTTGAGCCGCTCGGCCTCCACCGAGAGATCTGCGTATCCCACGGTGCCTCCCTCCCCTGAGCTCCGGGTCGACAGATGATCAACATGTTTGACCTCCACAAAAGCGTTCGATCGGATTTGATTCGAATAGGGGGCACCGATCGGCAACCCGTGATCGCGGTAAGGACGACGGGAGCGTGTCAGCGGGCTGTCGGTGAGCTGTTCGGTCCGGTCAGCCCGGCGCGTCATCGTGACGTCGTCGCCAGGCAGGAACACCGAAACGAGGACCCCCGATGAACACCACGATCGCCGCTCTCCAGATCCTGATCGCGCTCGCCTTCCTCAGCATCCCGCTCGTCCGCCACCGTTACCCAGGCCGCCGTCGAGGCGGAGTTGAGCCGCCAGGGCGTACGGACCACGGTCATTGCGGAGAACGGGATGCGCGTCGACGTCGGCGGGCAGGAGACCTGGGCGCCGGTCGGGATCGCCCTGGCCCTGGCGGTGCCTGCCGTCGCCGGGCTCGCGTAGAGCGGATGGGCCAGGGCCGTCTCCTGGAGAGTCGCCGATCCCCCGTGACTTGGTGCAGAGAAGCCACACCTCCACGTGCCGCTACAGGGTGGGCGGGAAGCGGTTTCTCTGGGGCTGGAAGTGTGGTGCGAGGTGTATTGCAAGGGCTTGGTGCAGCTCAGCGACGGTGCGCCTGACGGTATCGATTGCGACGGGTGTGGCGCCATCGCTGGATCGAGGGACCTTGGGTACCGGCTGAGCCCCGCGCCCGCAGCTGCCCCCGCCTGGTGGCCGGGCGGGGGCAGCTGCGGGCGCGGGGCTCAGCGGCGGAACACATCACCGCATCCCGTCGGGGTAATCGGTGAAGGGACGGGGTCGCGGGCTACACCGCCAACAAGGACCACCTCGAGTCCTGCATGGCCGATCCCATCGTGCAAGGCGACAATCAGGCGCAGGGCGAGATCGCCGAAGCGTCCCGATCGCCCGCATGGTCCGCTCCTGAGCCGCCACCGACCTGCCGGGCGACGGTCAGCGCGGTGTGGCCTCGCCGCGTGCGGCGGTGACCAGCCATGAGCTGCTGCGCAGCCACACCGCCCCGTCCGCCTCATAACGGCTGAGGGCATCGGTCAGCGCCTGGCGCGCTTGGGCCTGCTGCTTCGGGGCGACCTGGCCGAGCAGATGGCGGCCGGGGCCGGAGTCCAGCAGGAACGCCGCGGCGTCCTTCGCGTCGGCGCCCCACTTGCCCGGCACCTCGATGCGCTGTACGTCGACGTCGGTGAACCCGCCCGCGGTGACCAGGGTGCGGATGCGGTCGGGGTCGGTGAGGGAGAACATGCCGGGGCCGCCAGCTTTGCCGAAGCCGCCGAGCGGCACGATGCCCTCCAGTGAGGCCATCGCCTCGAGCCACTGGTTGGCCTCGGCTTCGGCCGCGCAGACGAAGGCCAGCCGGCCGCCGGGGCGCAGGGCGTGGTGGAGGTTGGCGAACGCGGCGGCGGGGTCGGCGAAGAAGGTCATGCCGTACCGGCTGATGACCGCGTCGAAGCCCTCGGTATCGAACGCGTGGACCTGCGCGTCGCCCTGGACGAAGGAGACGTTCTCCACCCTTTCCCGTACGGCGCTCTCTCGGGCCTTCGCCAGCATCGGGCCGGACAGGTCCAGCCCCAGTGCGCGGCCCCGGCCCGCGCGCCGGGCCGCGAGGCGGGTGGTGCGTCCGGCCCCGCAGCCCACGTCCAGCACGGAGTCGGTTTCCTTGACGGCCGCGGCGTCCAGGAGGGGCTGGTTGAAGCCGTCGTTGACGGCGTCCCAGCGGTCCTGGCTGCGGGCCCACTGCTCGCCCTCGTATCCGTTCCACGCCTCGGCCTGCGCGGTGTCGGCGAAATGAGCCATGGGTGACTCCCTCCCGCCGGGGCGCGGCACGGCGCCCCGGCCCTAGTATGGGCAAGTGCCCAAACAGTATGGGCGGATGCCCATACTTGCAATGGGGTTGAGGGAAGGGGCGGTTGTGTCACCTCGTGGAGTGGCGATTCCGGATTTGCGCGAGCGATTGTTCGCGGCTGCGGAGCGGGTGGTGGCCCGCGACGGTGCGGCGGCTTTGACCAGCCGCGCGATCACCGCGGAGGCGGACTGCGGCAAGGGGGTCCTGCACACGCATTTCGCCGGCCTGGACGAGTTCGTCGCCGAGCTGCTCCTGGACCGGTTCGCACGCAGCGCCCGCCAGGCCGAGGCGCTGGAGGCGAAGGTGGGCGAGGGCACGGTCGCCGGCAACCTCCAGGAGGTCGTCCTCAACCTGATGGAGGCGCTGCCCGCGGCGGTGGTGGGGCTGGCGATGACCCGCCCGGCAGCCGCACTGCACACCCGGGAGGGGTTCCAGTCCGGCGCGCCGGCGTTCGACGCGATCCAGCACGCCGTCACCACCTACCTCCAGGCGGAACAGCACGCCGGCCGGATCCCGGCAGGCAGCGACACCGGCGCCATCGCGCTCGCCCTCGTCGGCACGACCCACCACCTGCTGATGACCCGCAGCCCCGGACGGACCGCCGACACCGGGGCGACCACGCAGCGGCTGCTGGCCGTACTTCTCGGCGGCTGACCTGCACGCCTGCGCCGCCGCCAAGGCGATGGCCGCGGCGGCGAGGCCCGCGACAGGGTGGGGAGGCGTGCGAGGGGTCGCCCGGATGGTCCGCTCCTGAACGCGCGGCACCGGCCGCCCCCTACGATGAACCTATGATCGCCGCCGTTCAGCGCACACCGAGCCGCCGCCCTGCGGGGCGCGGCTTCGTGCTGCTGGTGCTGGCGGTCCTGGCCGGCGTCCTGGCCATGCACGGCTTCGGCCCGACCCCCGTGCTTGCCGCCGCAGGCCACCCCGCCCAGGCCCGACACGCCGTACCGGCCGACGCGCCTCACGGCGCCCCCGGCTCCCATGTGCATGAGGCCGTGACGGACGGGGCGTGCTCGCACTCGGCCGGGGGCACGGAACACCTGGACCACGCGGACGGGACGTGCGCGGCCGCGGGTGTCGGCTCTGCGTACGCGCCGCCGCCGTTGGCCGCGGCGCTCGACGTGCCCCTGGCGCCCTCGGCCCTGCCTGGCGGCGCCGAAGCCGGTGCGTGGAGCGGTCGGGCGCCGCCTGATCTGGCTGAGCTGCAGCTTCTGCGGATATAGAGCCGCCCGCACGACCCCATGCCCCCTGACCGGTGGCGGGGTTCGTGCTGCGAGCTCTCTTCATCCGTTCCTCGCGTGTGCCCGCTGACCGGGCCGCGCAGCAAGGAGTAGCACCACCATGATCAGCAAGCGTTCCCTCCTGTGCCGCAGCGCCGCCGCGACCGTCGCCGTGTCGGCCGCCCTCGTGCTGGCCGCCTGTGGCAACGGCAACGACGCCTCGGCCGGCCACAACGGCCACACCGCCACCTCGCCGTCCGCCTCCGCACCGATCTCGCAGGGGCAGCACAACGCCGCCGACGTGGCGTTCGCGAAGGGCATGATCCCCCACCACCGCCAGGCCATCGAGATGGCCGGCCTGGCGCCCTCGCGCGCGCAGTCGGCCGAGGTGAAGAAGCTCGCCGAGGACATCAGGAAGGCCCAGGACCCGGAGATCAAGACCCTGTCGGGGTGGCTGACCTCCTGGGGCGAGCAGGTGCCCGCCGAGGGCGAGATGGACCATTCCGCCCACGGCATGGCCGGGATGATGAGCCCGCAGGAGATGGAGAAGCTGAAGAACTCCTCGGGCGCAGCGTTCGACACCGCCTTCATGGAGCTGATGATCAAGCACCACGAAGGCGCGGTGGAGATGGCGAAGGCGGAGAAGGCCCAAGGCGTCTTCCCCGACGCCAAGACCATGGCGGACGCGATCGTCACCGCCCAGTCCGCGGAGATCGAGCAGATGAACAAGCTCCTCGGCAGGAGCTGACCCCCGGGCCGGGTAGGGACGCCGTGCGCCGTCCCTGCCCGGCCCCCTCGCGCACCCCTTCCAGCCCGTCACCGACGCACCCACGGTCGCCGGGGAGCAGCCCGAGCCCGGCCTGCTCATCGTCCTCGCCGCCGACGGCCGGATCCACACTGCTGCACCGTCGCCGGTCAGCGGCGAACTCTGATGCGGACTCCTGTGGACGGCCCTGCACGCGGGTCCTGCGAGGTGGGAGCTGACGGCCCGAACCGGGCTGCCGCGCGCACGCTGGGGCTGAGCGGGCTCAGCCGCCGATGAGCTCCCGGGCCCTGGCCACGACCTCGGGCGTCGCCGTGGCCAGGGAGCCGCTGTCGTACGGCGGCTGGGGGTCGTACTCGGTGAGGAGCTGAATGGCCCGGGCGGTGAGTTCGTCGCTCAGCAACGTGCACAGCCCAAGAGCCAGGTCGATACCGGCGGAGATCCCGGCCGACGTGATGATCTTGTCGTGCCGGACGACGCGTTCCGCGGTGTAGGTGGCACCGAACGTCTCCAGGTCGTCCATCGCCAGCCAGTGGGTGGTCGCGGTCTGCCCCTTGAGCAGCCCCGCTGCCCCGAGGAGGCTCTCGGACAGCATCGCCACCGCGGCCACGATCTCGCGGGCGTGGTGGACGGCGTTCTTGTTCCGCCGACGCGGCAGATCGTCGTAGACCCAGACCTTCATCGCCTCCCGCAGCGCCGACTGCGTGATCGCGGTGAACGGCACCGTGCTCGCGTGCCCGAACACGGCCATGTCCCACACGTCCTTGACCCGCTCCGTCTCCGGCGTGCTGTTCAAACGGACGAGCGCCACCTGCGCGGCACGGATCATCGTGGCGTGCTCACGGCCGAACCCCGCCGCCTCCGGGGCGGTCAACTGCTCCAACGTGGACACCTGCAGGGCGCGCATCCGGTCGTAGAGCGGCCGCAGGATCTCCGGCCGCAGCTTGTACCCGTTCTCGACCCTGGACCACAACGCGTACAACGCCTCGGCGACCAGCAGATCCGGCAGACCCCGCAGGCTCACCTCCCGCGTGGAGCAGACCGCCCTCTCCGTCCGCCGCCACCACGCCTCGTCGAACCCGCGTTCCTCACGGACCACGCGCAGGCGTTGCGTGTGGGTCTTGCAGTACGGATATCTGCTGCCGACCCGGTCCAGGTAGCAGGCAGCGATCAGGCACGGGCCGAACCCGGCAAGGCCCACGACCCGCGGGTGGGCCAAGAACTCCTCCAGCCCGATCCCGCCCAGCCGCTGCATCCGCTGCAGACGATGCGCCACGCACAGCATGGCGGCAGCCGTGTCCCGTGGCCGCTCGCACCGAAACACAGCACACGGCTGCTGCCCAGCCCCCGTGGAGAAGGGCTTCGGCATGCCGCGGAACTCCTCCAACGGCAGGTCGGTGTTGCGCCACCGCTCCAGGCAGCCCCGGCACATCGGCCAGGTGGCTACCGTGATGGCCAGAGGACAGTTCGGTACCGGGCAGTCCGCCAGCCCGATCACCGGATGCACCCTCGGGAAGGTGATCACCCGACGCTCCCAGCACCAGTCCACCACCTCCAGGAACTTCGGATCGAGAGCGCTGACGATCTCCTCGAAACACGCCTCACCCGCAGGCGTCTCGATCGCCGGCCACATAGGCACCGTCCCGACTGTCACCGGCTCCCCTCCCGCCCTGCGCCGGCCCGCGGCGTCGGAACCCGATCGACAGCCGCCCGCACCCGCCCCGGATCAGGAAACCGGTACGGCCCCGACGAGTCCGGGCTCCGTTGCCCCAGCAGGGCCTGCACCTCGTCCGGCGCACCGCCCGCGTCCGCGACGTTCGACCCGAACGCCCGCCGGGCCATGTGCGGACCCACCCGCCGGCCCAGCGCTGCCCGCTTCCCGAGCCGCTCGAAGAGCTCCCCGATCGCCTCAGGCGACATCGGCGCGCCCAGCGGCGCCCGGAACAGATTCACCAGCAGAAAGTCGCTGCCACTATCCCCTTGCAGCCGGTGCCGCTCCTCGTAGTACAGGTCGAACGCGGACACCGTCAGGAAGTCCAGCGGCGCCACCCACGAATGCCGGGACTTCGACCAGGCACCGTTGGAGTTCTCCCTCCGCCGCACATGCACGTGCGCCCCCGGGTATTCGCAGCCCAGCCCCCACGAGTCCGGCAGCAGATGCACGTCGCTGCGGCGAAGTCCGGCGGCCTGCCCGCGCCGCAAACCCACCCGCCCGAGCAGCAGCACGACCAGGCGGTCCCGCGCGCTGCGGCACGCGACGAACATCGCCACCAGCTCGGCGTCGGCCGCCCGGTCCACCTCGGCGACCGGCTCCCGCAGGCGGTGAACCGGTCGCATCCGGTAGAACAGGCCCCCGTCTTCGCCGGTGGCCTCCGTCGGCAGATCCCGGCTGTCGGCGAGTTCGTAGATCTGCCCCAACACCCCACGCGGTGCCTCACCAGCAGTGACCGCGTACGACAACAGCCCCCGCACCGCGACCAGCACCCGGTTGATCCGCCGCTCGCCCCGCACCGCCGCCGACCCCGGGCCGGGCTGCACCACTGGCACCACCCCGTGAACGGCGGCCGGGGTGTACCTCAGCCAGACCATGAACAGGCCCAGATCCCGGCCCGCCTCGGGCCACTGCCGGCCCGTCGCCCTGCACCATCTCAAGTACAGGGCGACCCCGCCGGCGTACGACTTCGTCGTCAGCTCGGCCCGGTCCCGCCCGAACCGAAGGTTCCGCAGCCAGCGATCGGCCACGGCAACGACCTCCAGATCGTCATCAAGGACCGTCCAGTACCTCTGCCCGGACGGCATCACCACGGGAAACGCCCGCATCCGCAACTCCTGCTTCGAGCCGTGCAACGACCCGCCGCAGAGCCACACCCCCCGAGAACGAGTCCCAGGAGATCAACGAACCCACCTCACACCACGTCACACCACAGCTGATCCACCCCAAGAGAAATCCCCTCTGCAAGCAGTGCCAGCAGGCCCGGCAGGAACAGCCGGCCCGCTCCTGACCGTGTCCGATGCTTCTCCGTCGGCCCCGATCACTTTGGTCCTCCCCGACGGGCAGGCCATCGAGCGGGTACGGCTCTACGAGCGACAGCAGCTCGACTCCGGCCTATGGATGTACCGCATCGGCGTCCCCCTGTCGCAGACAGCCGCCGGGGACGGGGTCGAGCCGGCCGAGTACGGCACGTGGGTCACCGCCGAGAGCAGCTGCGCCCGCTGCCCGGGGTCGACCTCGGGCACGTCCCCGCCCACCCCTGTACCCGCACCTCGACGCCGACCCGGTGGGCGTGGCTGCTCGACGGCCGCACCCACGGCCGGCCCGCCACCATCCACTCCGAAGGCTGCTCCGGCGCCACCGACCGCGCGCACCCACTGGGCACCATGCAAGCGCTCGACGCGCTCGCACGGCCCGGCACCATCGCCTGCACAGCGTGCGACGCCGCCGAGGCCCTCTTGCCGATCCTCACCCACGGCCAGAACGACGCACCCGCCCCCCGGCGACTGATCACAGGTCAAACGGTCGGGGAAGCGGTGTAGTCGTGGCGTTGGTACCCACGTCCGTCGCCGTGCCAGTCCAGGAACAACACCGAGTCACCGAGCGCGGCTGCGCCGGCCCGGTGGCTGATGGTCGCGGTCCGGTAGGTGCCGGAGCGCGCCCCGCTGGACGTGCTGTCCTCCAGCCGCGCCTCCAGGCCAGGGAAATCCCTCTCGGCCACCACGAAATCGGCACCCTCGCGGGACTGTTTGATCTGCACGCGCAGCTTGGCCCCGTCGAAGATCGTCGGGTCGTCCACGGGGTAGAAGCTGGCCCCGTCCCAGCGCACTTCGGCGTACGCGTACACGGCGCCCCCGGTCCGGGCCGCGCACGTCCGTACCGTCACCTTCCAGTTGTCCGGCCACGGCCCGTCATAGCTCGTGTCGTCAATGCCCTTCGTGCTGCTGGCGCACTTGTAGGCCGGGGCCGCCGTGGCGGAGGGAGCGGCCGGCGCCGCCACCGCCACGACGGCCACCGCCGCGCCGAGCCGCTGCACTGGCCCCGCCCTGAGTGTCACTACCGACCGCCGACCCCGGGGCCGCCTCCTCCGGTCCCGGCCCTACCGGAGGAGGACATGGCGGGCCTCTCGTGAGCGCGTCACGAGGTCTTCGCGTCACGCCTGTGGCAGCTTTCGTTGGGCACCCGCGAAGCCCCCGACACCTCCAGCCCCAGGACCAGGCTGTTCCGGCTGATGGCTTCGTTCGGCCTGGCGCGTCGTCAGGCCGCGGCAAGGGCCAGGAGTTCCACTCCCCACACACGCATTGAACACGTTCAAATCATCTGGCAGGATGGCGGTCGACGACCCCGCCCCACCGGCGGGGAACGCGGATACAGTCCGGAGGTCAGTGCACCGTGCTCATCGCCCTTCTTGTCTTCCTGATCCTGGGTGCGATCGTGACCCTCCTCCCGGGCACCGTTCTGGGATACGCCTGCGTCGCGGCGAGCGGCAGCATGTCGCTCAGGGCCAGGATCGCGCTGCTGCTGTTCACGGCCGGGGCCACGGCGGCGACCTGGCTGATGCTCGTAGGGATTCCCGGGTGGCGGACGGAAGCCGCAATCCTGTCGTTCGCCGCGACGGCCGCCTCGGGAGCCCTTTTCCTCACGATCGACACCTACAAGCGCCGTGCCCCCCGCCGGCCGCACCCGGCATGGCAGGTCCGCAACTGAGACGGGGGCCGGTGGGCGAGGTCCAGTCGGCCAAGGGCGTCAGGCGCAGACCGTCCGATCCCGACGGTCGATCACGCGTGCATCCACTAGCACGGCGTCTCCGGCCCGGACCGCCGAGATCAGGGGCGGCTCACCGTCCGCTGCACTGCTCGCACCTACGTCCACGCCCATGACTCTGTTCCCCCGTCGGGTTCTCGCAGCTCAGTCTAGGTCTGCCGAAAAGGACCGGCAGGACGGGGCAGAGAAGCCGGCGCGATCGAGGGATCCGTGATCGGCAGGCCTCCCCACGCGCGGCGGTTGCATCGCATGCAACATCGCGGCGTCAGGTGTGCCGGCCCAGCCCAGACCTCACACCGACACGTGGACGCTTGGCTCCCAGCCCGCTGGCAAACCGTCAGCCGCGCTCGCGGAATGCAGCGACCAGCCCCACTCCGCGCCGTCAGCAACAAGCCAACGGCACCTGGTTCACCCGCCCGGGCACGCCGGTTCACCGGCGAAACGCCTGGACTCGGCCCGAGCCCGGTCATCCGGCGGCCGCTCCGCCGACCCCTCACCGAACCCGAGTACGGCAGCGGGCCCCACGCCCAGGCGCAGCCGCTGGAACCGGAGCGGATCGGTCAACCCTCGCCTTTGCCGTAGACCTCATCCCTGCGAGGTAGTCCTGACAGGCGTGGGAGTGCGTTCGGTTGTACGGGCGCCGCCCCAGCCACCGGGCCGCGGCCGGCTCGTAGACGACCGTGGTGGTGGGTCAGTCCTCCCTACCTTGTTGATCGGGATGAGCGAGCCATTCGTAGGGTTGGCTCACCCAGGGGTGCCGGGTGTGGCTTTCAGACCTCTGCCGTCCGTGGCTTCAGACGATTCGCCGCCCGGCACCCGACGACGACTCGGCTGCTGATTGCGACGCTGATCGCTGAGTAGGGACTCGACAGCGAGGTCGCATGGTGCAAGTCCAGCAATACCGATTCAGGTGGTGGGTGGACATCCCGATCAGCACCGCCCGGCGATCGGGCCTGCTGAAGGACGAGAAGCTACTCACCGGCTCGGCTACGACCTGTTCACCACGAGGATGTCGACCACGAACACCAGCGTGTCCGTGCCCTTGATCTTGCCATGCCCTTGGGATCCGTATCCCTGTGCCGGCGGCACCGCGAACTGCAGGCGGCTGCCCGCCCGCTTGCCCAGGAGCGCGGTGTCCCAGCCCTCAATGAGCTGGCCGACGCCGATCTGCGCGGTGAACGGCTCGCCGCGGGCGAACGAGCTGTCGAGAACCTCGGCCCTGTCCCACGGCTGCAGAATGAAGTGGCAGGTTACGGAGTCGCCCTTGCCGATGGTGGCACCACTGCCCCGGACCAGGGTCCGGACGACGAGTTCGGTGGGGGCCGGGCCGCTCCCCACGGCGAGGGTCGGCTTCTCACCGAAGCCCTGGCCCGAGGTGATCACGGGCAGCGCCCCGACCCCGGCGGGCCCGCCTGCTGAAGCCGTGCCGTCCGGCGACGAGGCCCCTGTCGGCGAGGTCGAGCCGCCCGGGGAACGCGTCCCGTTCACGTCGGTGACCCCAGACGGGCTCGGACTCCCGGCGGCTGCGCCAGTCTTGCCGCCCGGTTGGCCGTCGAGCGAGAACAACAGGGCGACCGCCCCGCCGCTGACCGCCAGGGCTCCGCCTGCCCCGGTGAGCAGCATGGAGCGCCGGGACAGGCCCCGCCGGGGTGACACTCCCGGCGCCGACACGTCGGCGGGGCCGGTGCGCGAGGAGGGCCGGATGGCCGTCGCTGCCGCGTGGGCCGACTCCCTCCGTCCCAGCATCATCGTGCTGTGCCGGGCTGGCAGCCACCCTCCGTGCCCGAGGGTGGAGCCGACCGCGAACTGGGCCCGCAGCCGCGGGACCGTGGGGCGGTCGGCAGGGTCCTTGGCCAAGCAGCGGGCGACGGTCGGGCGCAGTGCGGCGGGCACGTCGTCCAGTAGTGGTGCGCTCTCGATGGTGCGGTACATCATCGCCAGCGCATCGCCCTGCCCGTACGGGCCGTGGCCGGTGGCCGCGTAGACCAGGGTGGCGCCGAGCGCGTAGACATCTGCGGCCGGACCCACGTCACCGCCGCGGAGCTGCTCGGGCGCCATGTAACCGGGAGTCCCCGGTGTCATGCCGGTTGTGGTGATCTGGGTGTGGTCGCCGGCCCGGGCGATGCCGAAGTCGATGACGCGCGGGCCGTCGTCGGCCAGCAGGACATTGGAGGGTTTGAGGTCGCGGTGGGTGAGGCCGGCGCTATGGATCGCCTCCAGGGCGGCGACGATGCCGGCGGCGAGCGCCCGCAGGGAGGCTTCCGGCAGCGGACCGACGGAGACGACAGCCTCGGTGACGGAGACACCTGGGATGTACTCGGTCGCCAGCCAGGGCCGCGGGGCGCTGGGGTCGGCGTCGAGGACCGCGGCCGTGAAGCGGCCGTCGACACGTCGGGCGGCCTCGACCTCGCGGGCGAAGCGACGCCGGAACTCGGCGTCGTGTGCGTACTCGGCATGGGCGGCCTTGACCGCGGCGAGCCGCTGGTCGGCGGAACGGCCGAGGAACACCTCCCCCATGCCGCCGCTGCCAAGGCGGCCCACCAGTTCGTACGTGCCGATCCGCTCCGGATCACCGGCCTCCAGTGGCTGCATCACCAGGGTCCCCTCCCATCGTGCGGGAATGAGCGTACCGCCGATGCTGCCGCCAATCGGCCCTACCCCGGCGGGCTGCCGTCGCCAATCCGCTCCTTCCGCCGCCGGCCTGCTGCGAGTACCGGCAGTCGGACTGGTATCCGTACGAGGTGGTGCACCTTCACTTCACTGCGGGCCACCCGGTCCGGTCGCTGGTGGCCGCGTGCACGGGTGCGACGGCCAGGCCCCGGTGCCCGCCGCGAACCTCCCTTCATCCCGGAGGAACTGGCTTCTCCATCAGTTCCGGGTGATGTGGTGGCACGGTGCGTCTCGCCTCGGATAACGTGCCATATCCGAGGCGATAAAACGGGCACCACCCGGAGGCGTCAAGGATCCTTGACGATGGTCCGCCGGGTGTGAGAACGTCAAGACCGTCAAGAAACCTTGACGGTCGGTCACGAGGCGAGGAGGCGTGCGCGCATGGGGTGGGCCACCGAGGACGGGCGGCACGAGGGGTACGCCGTCGCGGTCCTCGCCGACGGCCGTGAGGCCACCGCCGCGGACAACCCCGGCACGGGCAACGCCGCCTGGTGGTGCTTCGACGGCCGGGACGGCCGCCCGCTCGCCGTCGGCGTCCGCGCGGGCTGCGACTGCCGCGACGGCCGGGGCCGCACGGCCGCGGAGTGGCGCGGCGCCATGGTTCACCCAGTCGACTTCGGCGACACCGAGACGACCGAGAACTGGGAGGACGGCCGCGGCCCGTTCGCCGAGTGGGAGGCAGTGCACGCCCGCCCCGCGACGGCCGCCGCCGTCCCCGACGAGGCGGCCGCGCTGCTGGACGAGGCCCGCACCCTGCTGGCCCAACTCGCCGAGGAACGCCCGCTCGCCGCCCTGCGCGCGGTGGCCCGGCTGGAGGCCCTCGCCGAGCAGGCCGGCCGCGCGGCGGCCGGCGCCGCCCAGCGCGGCGGGGAGTCCTGGACCGGCATCGGCAAGGCCCTCGGCGTGAGCAAGCAGGCCGCCCACCAGCGCTTCGCCCGCCACCTCGGTGCACCCGCGGCACACGGAGCGCAGGAGCCGGGCGCGTGAGCGGCCCGCGGCGGACGCGGCGCGCAACGCGGCTGGGGCCCGGCCAACTGGCCGGGCCCCAGCGGACGGGGACGTCCTGTCGCCCGGGAGTCGGGCGGGACGGACTACAGCAGGTTCAGGTTCGACATGACCGACACGGCGAAGTAGTAGGTACCGGCCCCCACCGGGCCGGCGGTGATGACCGCCAGCCAGAACCCGGCCGCCAGGCCGCGGGGCTTGGGCTGCTGGACCCCGAAGAAGACCGCGACGGCCATCAGGGCGCCCAGCAGGACGGCGATCACGGTGTAGGGGCCGCTGGCGGCGGCGTCGACGGCGACAGTGAGCACGGGGACTCCCGGGCAAGAGAAGTGACGGGGCGGTAGCGGTTCTCTCACGCTCCGCTAATTGTCTCACGAGCATGAGACAACAGTTGAGACTTTCCTAACGTGCAGGTCAGAAAGGAGAATTCGGTGTCCGAAGAGAACCGCCCGGGCCGCAGGATGAAGCCGGTCGCCGACGATGTGCCGCCGCTGCGACGCCTGTTCACGCTCCACCTGCGCGAGCTGGTGGCGCTCAGCCTGCCCGAGGGCACGCCCACCGGCGCGCTCGCTCGGCTGGTGCCGATGGCCAGGTCGACGCTGTTCCACTACCTCAGCGGCAACCGCCTGCCGAGCCCCGGCGTGCTGGAGTCGCTGCTGGACGTCCTGTGGACCGTCAAGACGCATCCCGAGACGCTCCAGCTGCCCGACCACGAAATCGAAGGGGGCATCGAGCGGCTGGCCGCGCCTCGGGAGAAGGTCTCCAGCTGGCTGAGGATGTTGGAGAGGGTCGAAGCCGAGGAGTGGTCGCACAGCGCCCGGGCGGACGGGCGGGTGCCCCTGCGCATGGCCGGATCCCGGACCAGCATGGACAGGGATCACGACGTGGCGGTGGCCGTCGCCGATGCGTACCGGGCGGGTCTAGAACGCCCGCCGAGCGACGTCTCCAGCATGTTCCGGGTGTACCGTCCGGACCGGGCCGAGGGATCGGTGTCGGTCACCGAGGCCATGCGCGCCGTCCGCGAGGCCCAGCGCGGTGTGCAGGAAGCCACCGCCCAACTCGGCCGCGCCCAGGACCGACTCGCCCAGGCCCTGGTCGCCGAGGGACACCTGACGCCCGAGGCCCTCGACGACGACCTCGTCTCCCTCAAGCAGCGGTTCGACGCCTTCCGCGACCGGTACGAGGTTGACGGCGCCCGCCAGCGGATCCAGCTTCTGCTCACCCACGCGCAAGGGCTCCAGGGGGAGGACGGCCTCACGGAGGCGGCCAGGCGAAAGGCGGGCCGCTCCGCGGAACACCTGCGCGACCTGTACGAACGGCTGGACCGGGCGGACGCCGAGCCGGACGCCGAGGCCCGGCACCGGGAACTCCAGGAGGTCTACCGGCTCCTGGAGGAACGAGAGAAGGCCGCCTCGATCCGGCAGACGGCCCCGTGAGCACGCCACCGGATCAGGAAACCCCGCCGGCGGGGCGCCGGTATGGGCAGGCTGCGGCCGACGGCCAGGGAGCCGGCGGCGGCTCGGGGCGAACGGCGGTCCCCGCCTCGCGCGAGGTCGTGCTGGTGGAGGTGGTCGACGCCGAACTCGTCGATGACGCTCCGGCCGCGGGCACGCTCACGGCGTACGACCCGGCCGCTGCCGTCCTGGCCGCGCTGGATGCGGACGCCGAGGAGCACCTCGGCCGGATCCGGCCGTCCAAGACCCGCACCGGGTACGCCCGGGACTGGCAGCTGTGGGAGGAGTTCCACGTCTGGCTGGCCGAACAGCGGGGCGTCCGCCTGCCGCTGAGCGCCGTCACGGTCGGCACCTTCGTCGCCTTCGTGACCTGGCTCGACGAGGTGGTCGAGGCCGCCCCCAACTCCATCGAGCGCCGCATCACCGGAGTGACCTCCGAGGCCCGCCGCCGGAAGTACACCGTGCCGAAGGATGCCACCGAAGCCGCCCGCCGGAACCTCAAGCCGCTCAAGCTCGACAAGGGCCGGCAGGCCCGCGGCCGCGGCAAGGCAGCCGCCCTCTCCCCCGACGACCTGCGGAGAATGAACAGCGCTCCGCGCGAACCCGCCCGGGCAGCCGACGCCTGGAGCCCCCGCCGGACCTACCTCGTCCCGGAACTGGCCCGGCTGCGGGACCGGGCCCTCAACACCCTGAAGTTCGCCGTCGCCGGGCGCAACGAGGAGATGTCCGAGCTCGACGACGTCCAGGTCGTGCCGACCGACGAGGGCCTGAAGGTGCACGTTCCACCGGTCAAGGGCCGCCCCGGCCGCACCGTGCGCGTCACCTACGGCGAGCACCCCGACAGCTGCCCGGTCCGCTGCTGGAACGCGTGGCTGCACGCCAAGACCGCCGCCGGAGCAGACCCCGGCGGCCCGGCCTTCGTCTACGTCGACCAGTGGGGCAACCTCGGCGCCCGCCGACTCTCCCCGGACGGGGTCGGGCGCGCCATGGCCCGGGCCGCCCGGTACGCCGGCATGACCGGCCGCCGCATCACCGTCCACTCCGGCCGACGCGGACTGGTCACCACCGGCCGCAAGAACGGCAAGCGCGTCGAGAAGCTCCGCACCCAGGGCGGATGGTCACCGAACTCACCGGTGTTCTGGGAGTACATCGCCGAGGGCGAGCTCTTCGAGGACGCCGCCACCGACGGCATCGGTTCGTGACCAGCTGAGGAGATGGTTTGGCACGACGTCTCGTTCGCTGCCCTGCTCCAGAAAGGAACTTTGACCAAGAACCATGGGCATAAGGGTGGTTGGACGGCGGATGCCACGCTCCCGGCAACCTTCGTTGACCCGCCGAAGCCGGGTGCGGCCAGACAGGAGGCAACCGGTGAGTGACCGAAGTTCGATCGAGTGGACCGAGGCGACCTGGAACCCGACGACGGGCTGCGACCGCGTCTCATCGGGCTGCGACAACTGCTACGCACTGACCCTGGCGAAGCGGTTGAAGGCCATGGGAGCGGCCACATACCAGAACGACGGTGATCCGCGGACCTCAGGTCCAGGCTTCGATCTCACGGTTCATCCGGACGCCCTGGACGTTCCCTACGGGTGGAAGAGCCCCCGCACGGTGTTCGTGAACTCCATGTCGGACCTCTTCCACGCCCGAGTGCCCCTGGATTTCGTACGCCGTGTCTTCGAGGTCATGGCGGACACCCCCCAGCACACCTACCAGGTCCTCACCAAGCGGGCCGGCCGACTGTGTCAGGTCGCGCACCGCCTGGAGTGGCCGACCAACGTGTGGATGGGCGTCTCTGTGGAGACCGCGAAGGAACTTCCGAGAGTCGACGAACTGCGCCAGGTACCTGCTGCAGTCCGGTTTCTCTCCTGCGAGCCCCTGCTGGGCCCGCTCGAAGGCCTGAGGCTCGACGGCATTCACTGGGTGATCGCCGGTGGTGAGTCAGGGCCTCGCCACCGGCCGATGGACCCAGTCTGGGCCGCCCAGATTCGCGATCTGTGCATTGACGAGCAGGTCGCGTTCTTCTTCAAGCAGTGGGGCGGCCACACGCCCAAGGCCGGCGGTCGAACCCTGGACGGACGAACCTGGGACCAGATGCCGATCCCCGTCGTCGTGCACCGGGTTCACCCACCGCAAACTTGTCCCAGACATTCTGAGATGAGGGGCGGAATCTTGGAAGAACCCGATGAAGCGGTGCTCGACAAGTACGTGGTTCCCTTCGCAAGCAAGGTCGGCAAGTACGCCCCGGACGGCCGGGTCGTCTACCTAGACGGCTATGCCGGCCCAGGCCAGTACGACGACGGCACCCCTGGCTCACCGGCCCTCATCCTCGAGTCCGCTGCCGCCATCGCGGCCTTCCGCAAGCTCGACTGCTACTTCATCGAGAAGAACCGCAAAAACTACCAGTCCCTGTCGTCGCTCGTAGCAGAAGCCTGCGAGCAGGGCCTGGCGGCCCACGCTCTGCAGGGCCGCGTCGAAAGGCACCTGGACCACGTCCTGGAAGCGGCCCAGGGGTCACCCCTGTTTGCCTTCCTCGACCCCTTCGGCCTTGGTATCCCCTTCGACGCCCTAACCCAGCGGATCTTCGGGAGCCGTCCCGCCGGCGGCCAGCCCACCGAGGTCCTCCTGAACTTCAACGCCAACGCCGTGCGCCGCATCGGTGGCCTGCTCACCAACAATAAGGACACCCCCGGGAAGCCGGCCCAGTTGAAAGCTCTGGACGCCGCCTGCGGTGGAGACTGGTGGCAGCAGGAGTTCCTGGACTCCGAGAACAACCCGGAAGCCGTCGACCGCATTACTAAAGGCTTCGCCAAGCGGGTCGGCGAAGCCGTCGGCGCAGGCACTTGGACCGTAGACGTCCGCAACCGCGCGAACCTCCAGGTGGCCTACAAGCTGGTCTACTTCAGCCGTCACAGGGACGGCCTCTGGCTCTTCCACGAAGCAGCCAGCCGCGCCAGGAGGAAGAGATCCGCCGCCTCGGGTGGATCAAGACGATCCGCGCGAACCTGGAGGACCTCCTCCACAAGCACGGCAGCTTCGTCGTGGGTAGCCACCTGGGCGAGGTCCTGGCCGGGGTACTCCACGAAGCCTGGGAGAAGCACATCCGCGCAGCCATCAAGGAGCTCTACAAGGAGGGCAAAACCAGCTGTACCGGGGTCGGCGACGTGCGGAAGCTGCGCGTGACTTGAGCCCGCTGAGCTGGAGGCCGCAGCACCCGGGCCGGGACCTGCATGACTGGACGCAGGAGGGCCGGGAGCTGTGCGCCCGGTTCCCCGACACGACGTTACGCGGCGCGGTCCGCGCTGTTCGACGCCGAGCGAGCCGCCCAGGAGAACGCAGATCCTGTCCGGTAGTTCCAGGCGATGGAGGGATCACCTGTCGGTGATCCCTCCATCGTTCGCCTTGTTGCGGAGTCCGGTCCGGTAACAGCGGCTCGATCCAGGCCCACTGCACATCAGTCAACGACACAACCAGGCCAACGATCCGGTGATCTGATAGAGGCGCAGGCACTGGGACCTGGAGGAGTGGACGCACTGGGGACCACCCCGCTCCAGCGTTCGCCGTCGCAGCGCTCAAGGCAGTTGAGCCATGCGGTCACCGCCAGACGGTGTCATATAACGCCCTCTCAGAGTTTGTAACACGATCATGAATCGGGCTTGTTGAGGCGTCTCCAGCAGATGAGGCTGCAGGCGAGGGAGACGAGCGCGTCGTGGAGTTCGGTGCGGCGTTCCCAGCGGACCGCGAGTCGTTTGAACTGGTGCAGGAGGGCGAAGGTCTGCTCGACGACGTAGCGGAGTTTGCCCATGCCCTTGATGTTCGGGGCGCCCTTGCGGGAGATGACGGGCAGGATCCGGCGTCTGCGCAGCTATTCCCGGTTGGGATTGGAGTCGTACCCCTTGTCTCCCAGCAGAGCGTCCGGGCGTCTGCGGGGACGGCCGGGGCGGCCCGCCACCGGCGGGATGCCGTCGACCAGGGCGAGGGTTTGCGTGACGTCGTTGACGTTCGCCGCGGTCGTGATGACTTTCAGCGGGGTGCCGCGTCCGTCGCAGATCAAGTGGTGTTTGCTGCCCGTCTTCCGCCGGTCGACCGGCGACGGACCGGTGTCGGCTCCCCCTTTTTCGCGCGGATGTGAGAGCCGTCCACGCACGCCCTCGACCAGTCGAGCCGGCCGGCCGCGTTCAGCTCGGCGAGCAGGATCCGGTGCAGCTGGTCGAAGACTCCGGCCTGCTGCCACCGCTCCAGCCTTCGCCAGCAGGTCTGTCCGGAGCCGAACCCCAGCTCAGGCGGCAGGAGTTGCCAGGCGATGTCGTTGTGCAGGACGTACAGAATGCCCTGCAGACACAACCGGTCTGCCACCGGCCGCGGCCCTGGCGACCTCGTAGGCCAGGGCGGCAGCAGCGGCTCGATCAGTGCCCACAAGTCGTCGTCCACGATCCACGGCCGAGTGCTCACGCACTCACGAACGGCCGAATCATCGCACTGGTTACGCCCGACCAGGGCATCTCAACAAGATCCTGTTACGAGCTCTAAGCTTGACGTTTATCCAGCTCTGCTGCTTGCGATGGTTGCCGTGAGGTCCGGTTGGTCCTGTTTCCCGACGGTGCGTTCGCGTGCAAGGTGCTTGTTCTTCATGCCGATTGGCCGGCCTGCGCCTGCGGTGCTGGGTTTCGGTGCACCGGCCGGTTGAGGGGCCTTGCCGTGGAGGCGGCGAAATCCTCTGCGGCACCGACCCTGGCCGAGGCGATGGAGACCGCCCGCACGAAGGCATTCGTGATCCTGGACGGCCCCCTGCTGCCGATCGACCGGATCGCCGCCGACCCCCCCTTACTACTCGGGCAAACACAAACGGCACGGCATGAACGTTCAGGTCCTCACCGACCCGTTCGGCCGACTGCTCTGGGCGTCACCGGCCCTGCCCGGATCCACCCATGACCTGACGGCCTCCCGCAGCCACGGGATCGTCGACGCGCTCGCCGCCGCGGGACTGAAGTGCTGGGCGGACAAGGCCTACCAAGGCGCCGGCCGCCACATCCGAGTCCCCTTCCGGGGCCGCCGGCTCAAGCGATGGAAGCGACGGCACAACAGCACCCACGCCAAGATCCGGTGCGTCGGCGAGCAGGCCATGGCCTCCCTGAAGGGCTGGCGCCTACTGCGGAAGCTCCGCTGCAGCACCAACCGGATCACCGACATCGTGAAGGCCGTCCTCGTCCTTCACCACGCCTCACCATGAGGTTGGAAAAGGCTCCGTGTGGTGGCCGAATGCGGAGATCCTGCCCGGTACCCGGGAGCGCACCGAACAGCGTGTGAAGTCCTGCATCTTGCCCTACCTCGGGGAGAAGCGGCTGCTCGACATCGGCACGGAAGAACTGAACGCCTGGAAGCTCGCTCTGCGCAAGCAGGTCGCGTCGGGGACAGTCCGCACGGCGTGGCAGAACCTGTCGAAGATCCTCCAGGCCGCGTGCGAGGCAAACCGCATTCCCCGCAATCCCTTCCCGGGGCTGGATTCTGCTCGGCCGCCGAAAAGGCCGCCGACGAACAAGGAGGCGTGGGGCCCGTCGGTGTTCCGGGATGTGCGTGTTGCCCTCCACCCGCGGTACCGCGCCCTCGCTGATCTCGGCGTCGCCGCTGGCCTGCGCCCCAGCGAGGCGCTCGCGTGGAGCCCCGACGATCTGCGGGACGGCTGGCTGTATGTCGACCGGCAGCTCCAGAGCATCGGGGCGCGGCACTGGTTCAAGCTGCCGAAGAGGGACAAGACCCGCCGTCTGCCCGTGCCGACGGAGTTGGAGGAGGCTCTGCTCGCCCACATGGAGGCATTCCCATCCGTAGAGGTGACGCTGCCCTGGGTCGACGCGAGCGAACCCACCATGGCATGGGAGCAGAGGCCGCAGGTGACGGTCCGGTTGCTCACCACTACGGCGTACGGCAACCCGATCACCAGCAACATCTTCCGGACCGACAACTGGAATCCGGCTCTGGAGGAAGCCGGGCTGGTGGAGCGGCTGTACCGGGCGGACGGGACGCCTCGGGATGCCTGGAATGGCACGGCGCCGTTCACATTCCACGCTTTGCGGCACACCTACGCCTCGGTGCAGCTCGGCGCAGGCGAGACGCCGGTGACGGTGGGGGAGTACATGGGCGACACCGTGGAGACCGTGCTGGAGACCTACGCGCACTTCATCCCCGACGCCGGCGTCCGGGGACTGGAGGTCATGGGCAACTTCATGACGGCGGCCTGATCATGTCTCAACTGACTGCGGAAGGTGTGGTGATGGCTCCGGTTGTGCCAGGCTATCGGGCCATGACGACTCGGCTGATCGGCTTCGGCCCTGCACGTATCACTTCGGCGGGCACCCGGTGCGCCCATGTGCCCGATCAATGCCCGACTGCGCGTGCTGCGAGCCTTTCACCTGCGGGAACGTTTCCCCAACCCCTGCCAGAGGAAGGGGTTGGACCAGCCGCCCGTCCAGACGGTGGGGAAGGGCGCGGCGATGCCCGCGAGTTGCCCGTCGACGGAGACCCGGACCTCGCGGTGGGGGCCGTCTGCGGCCTTGCAGGAGTACGGGGCCGCGTCCGGGGCGGTCATGTACCAGTACTCCTCGCAGCCGCCGCCGGAGCCGGTGGCGTACACCTCGGCGAGGAGGCGCTCGGTGTTGCGCGGGGTGGTGACCGACGGGGAGGTGAGGGGCAGGACGCGGTCGGGGGTGTCGGGGGCCGCGGCGCCGCCCTCGGCGGCGTAGAAGGTCAGGGTCACCTTGACGTCGATGACACCCGTGTAGGTGTCGTTGACGACGTTGCCTATGAGCATCTCGACGGGCTGCGGGCGGGCGAGGGTGTCGCGGTAGCGGGTGACGTCCTTCTCCACGGACCAGGTGATCCCGTCGGGCGAGGGCTGGGGGGTGGAGGTCCGCAGGATCTCGACGCCGCCGAGGGAGAGGTGGCCGAGCCGGTCGTACTGGCGGCCCTTGACCTTGCCGTCGAGGCGGAGGACCACCTTCGCCCAGGGGCCGGTGCCGCAGGCGGCGGCCGGCGCGTAGCTGCCCTGGTACGGGGTGAAGTCGCGGAACTGCGCCTCGGCGAGGGTCACCTCGCAGGACCGGGTCGCGGGCCGGGCGACGGGCGGGCCGGGGGTGAGGGGGTCGTGCCAGTCGGTGCCGAACTCGGCGGGCGGCGGGTCGGCCGGGGCCCGGCCGGGCACGGACGCCGGGTCGACCCGGGTGAGGCCGTGCACGGGTCCTGCGGCGGCAAGGGTGAGGCCGTGCGCGGGCGGCCGGTCCGCCGGGGTGAGGCCGTACGCGGGTCCCGCGGCGGCCAGGGTGCCGGCGGCCAGCGCGATCGCGCCGAGCAGGCCCGTGATCCTGTGTCGTCTCATGGACCCGCAGTGAAACCCGGCACGGCCCGGCCGTGCCAGGGCCGGTGCGCGGACCCTGGCCTGTTCTCGCCGTCAGCCGCGCAGGACGACCACGCCGTCGTCGTCGGCGTGGACCGTGTCCCCGGCACAGAAGGTGACGTCCCCGATGGTGACGGGCTCGTCCACCGCGCCCTCGCCGGTCTTGCCGCTCTTGCGCGGGACCGTGCCCAGCGCCTTGATTCCTAGGTCGAGCCCGCCGAGGGCGACGCTGTCGCGGACCGAGCCGTTGATGATCAGGCCCGCCCAGCCGTTGCTCTCGGCCGCGCCGGCGAGGAGGTCGCCGACCAGGGCGGTCCGGGGCGAGCCGCCACCGTCCACGACGAGCACCGCGCCCTCGCCCGGAGTGTGGACGAGGCCGCGCAGCAGGGCGTTGTCCTCGTGACAGCGGACGGTCCGTACGGGACCGGCGAACAGGCGGCGGCCGCCGAACTGGCGGAACGCGGTGGCACAGATGCCGAGGGATTCGCCGTACTCGTCGTACAGATCGGCCGTGGGGACGGGGGTGACGCTCATGTCGGTACCGGTTTCCTCGCTGCTCGTTCTCGTACGTCGCGTGGTCCGGCCAGGGTAGGCCTTCGTCCGGCGCGGCGAGGGATACCGTGCCCGGCCCGCACCCGGACATCGGCCGGAACCTGACGGGTCGTGGTGCGGGTCCCGGCCCGCGGAGCCGGGTCAGTCCCGGGAGTTGCCGAACAGGATGCGGTAGCCGATGAGCAGGACCAGCGAGCCCGCGATGGCGGAACCCCAGGTCGCCAGGTCGAAGAACTCCGTCTGGATCGGCTTGTCCAGGACCTTCGCCGAGAGCCAGCCGCCGATGAAGGCGCCGGCGACGCCGATGAGGGTGGTGCCGATCAGGCCGCCGGGGTCCCGGCCGGGCAACAGGACCTTGGCTATGCCGCCGGCCAGCAGTCCCAGGATGATCCAGCTGACGATCCCCATGCCCAGTCACTCCGCTTCGGTGGTTCGGTGGTTCGGTCGTTCGCTCGCCGTCCGGCCGTTCCTTACGCCCGGAGGTTCACCGGGGAGGACGCGACCGTGGCCGAAACGGTTCTCTCCGGCTCAGACCGCCACGCGTCCGACGGGCTCGGCGGCGGCCGGCGCCACGTCGGGCACCGTCCGCGGGGGAACCGCCCCGGCGGAGGGCGTCCGGGTCAGCAGGACCACCCCGCGGGCCGCCAGGAGGGCTCCGGCCGCGGCCAGCAGCATCCCCGGCGCTCCGCCCTGGAGGCGTTCGCCGAGCAGGACCATGCCGATGGCGGCCGCGGCCAGCGGGTTGGCCAGGTTCACCACGGCGAGCGGGGCTCCGAGTCCGCCGCGGTAGGCCCGCTGCGACAGGAGCATCCCGCCCACGGCGAAGAACACGACGAGCAGGGCCACCGCGACGACCCGGAAGCTGAGCAGGGCCCCGCCGCGGCCGCCCGCCACGGCCACGGTCTGGGTCAGTGCGGAGGCCGCCGCGGAGGCCAGCCCGGAGGCCGTCGCGTGCCGCAGCCCCGAGCGCGGGTCCTTGGCCGCGGTCAGCGCCAGGATCACGGCGGCCGTCGCCCCGGAGACGGCCAGCGCCTCGGCCAGGGTGAGGGTGTCGTCGGGGGCCGGCCCGGAGGCCGGGAGGAGCAGCAGGCCGAGCCCGGCGACGGTGGCCAGGGTCCCCCGCCATTCGGTGGCCGCCACCCGCCGTCCGGCGCGGCGCGCGCCGAGGGGGACCGCGGCGACCAGGGTGAGCGCGCCGAGCGGCTGCACCAGGGTGAGGGGTCCGTACCGCAGGGCGGACGCGTGCAGGAGCGCGGCGGACGCGTTCAGCCCGGCCGACCACCACCAGGCGCCGGAGCCCATCAGGGCCTTGGCGCTGCGTGCGACGGCGGCGCGGGCGAGGCGCTCCTGGGCGACGGCGCCGGCCGCGTAGGCCACGGCGGAGGCGAGGCAGAGCGCGAGGGCGAGGACGGTGTCGTTCACTGCCCGGCCCCTACGGCGGCCGCGGCACCCTGCCGGTCCGGCAGCCCCCGTACGTCGGCGTCCATGTCTGCGTCCGCGCGCGGGTCCGTACCCGGGTCGGCGTGGGGACCGCTCGCGCGCGGCCTCGGGACCAGCAGCAGGGCCGCGCCGAGCAGGACCGCGGCCACGACGGCGTCGAGCCAGTAGTGGTTGGCCGTGCCGACTATCACCAGCAGGGTCAGCAGCGGGTGCAGCAGCCACAGCAGGCGCCACCGGGAGGGGGCCTTCCCGCCCGGGGACTTGGCGCTGGTGGCGGCGATCACGCCGAGCGCGAGCATCAGCGCCCAGCCGAAGTGCAGCGAGGGCATCGCGGCGAACTGGTTGGCCAGGGTGTCGGCGTCCGGCGCGGCCCGGTAGACGGTGGGCCCGTAGACCTGCCCGGTGTCGATGAGCTGCGCGGCTTCGAGCATCCGCGGGGGCGCGAGCGGGTAGGCGAGGTGCAGGACGAGGGCGGCTCCGGTGAGCACGGCCAGGACCCGGCGGGTCCACAGGTAGTGCGCGGGGCGGCGGATGTAGAGCCAGATCAGGAAGAGCGCGGTCGCGGGGAAGTGGACGACCGCGTAGTAGGTGTTCGCGGTGTGCACGAGGGCGTCCCCGTGCAGCAGCAGCCGCTGGACCGCGCCTTCACCGGGCAGGCGCAGGGTTCGCTCGGCGTCCCATATTCGCTCCGCGTTGCGGAAGGCCTCCTCGGTGCGGTCCGTCGAGAGCAGCCGGCCGGCCTTGTAGACGATGAAGAAACCCGCGACGAGCAGCAGCTCGCGTATGAGGCGACGGCGCGCGGCTCTCGGTCCGGCTGGCCCGGCCTCCGGCCCGGCAGGTGTGGTGTGGGAGGTCATCCCCCGGTCTCTCTTCCTGTTTACGCGCACTGCGACACGCCAGTGTATCGATACATTGGCGTATCGATACGCTGGTGTACCGATACGGTTGCGTTCCCGTACACTTCCGTAGTGGAACCGCCGCCGAGGAGCCCCCGAGGAGAGCCGCAGCCATGACGTCGACGCCGACCCCCGCGCGCCGCTCCAAGATCACCCCGGAGCGGGAGCAGGAGTTCTACGACGCCGTCCTGGAGCAGCTGCGCGAGCACGGCTACGAGGCGCTGACCATGGAGGGCGTCGCCGCCCGGGCCAGCTGCGGCAAGTCCACGCTCTACCGCCAGTGGAAGACCAAGCCCCAGCTCGTCGCCGCCGCCCTGCGCGCCGGCCGGCGCGGCACCCTCGTCGCGGTGGACACCGGGACGCTGGCGGGCGACCTGCGCGAGGCGGCCCGGATCGCGGCCGGCACCTCCGGCCGGGACACCCGGCTGACACAGGCCCTCGGGCACGCCGTGCTCAGTGACGAGGAACTCCAGGCCGCCCTGCGCGAGGCGCTGGTCGAGCCCGAGCTCGCCGCGTTCGACGTGATGGTGCGGCGGGCCGTGGCGCGCGGCGAGATCGCCGCGGACCATCCGGCCGTCGAGTTCCTGCCCGCCCAGCTGATGGGCGTGCTCCGGATCCGGCCGGTGCTGGAAGGACGGTACGCGGACGCCGACTACCTGGTCCGGTTCGTCGACGCGGTCATGCTCCCGTCCCTGGGTCTCGCACCTTCCCTCCCCGCCCGGCCCCCGGCCGGACGGACCCCCTGAACCGGCGGGCCGCCGTCCCGATGACCTGACGGCGAACCGCCCGCGCTGCCTCGTGGGGACGGCGGCAGCGCGCCACCCGGACCGGGCGGCGGCCACTCACTCGAGGAGTGGCCGCCGCCCGGTCTGTGCGGCACCGTGCCCGCCCCGGCGGCCGTGTTCAGCGGACACCGCCCATGACCCGGGCGAACTCCTCCGGGTCGGTGTCGAACCCGCGCAGCCGCACCTCGAACGACCAGGCGCCCGAAGCGTCGCGGGTGAACTCGACGACGGTGGCCGCGGTGGCGGAGGGCACGGACGCGAAGTCGCTCTGGGCGAGGTCGGTGTGGCCCTCGCGGATCCGGAACCCCGTGCCGGCGATGTCGGCGAAGGTCTTCGCGCGGCCCGCGGCGCCCGTGTCCGTGCCCGCGCCCTGGATGACCACGCCGACCACCACCCGGCGCAGATCGGACCCCATCCGGTCCAGCTCGAAGGTCATCACCTCGTCGAAGCCGAAGCCCTGCCCGGTCTGGCTCTCCCGGTTCAGGGTGATGGTGCCGTCGGGCGACCGGCTGCCGAAATGAACCAGCTGGGCCGGCGTGCCGTGGAGGTCCGCGGCGGCGTAGACCGCGGCGACTATGTCGAGGTCGCTCGCGGGCGTGCCCGCGGGGCTGGGGTCCCACCGCAGCGCGAACTCCACCTTGGCCAGGCCCTTGCGTACACCCGTCACCGAACTCCCCCTTCGTTCACCAGGACTTGCCCCCGCATGATCCCACGGGACCCCGCCGTGATCCGGAGGACCGTACGTTCCCGGCCGGTTACCAGTCGCCGTCCTGTACGGGTTTGCCCGGCCTCGGGGCCTTCCCGAGCGGCTCGACCTGCCCGGCCGACGGCTCCTCCCACGGGGTGTGGTCGGCGCCGAGCCACTCCCCCACCGGCCTGACCCCGCTCAGGGCGCCGGCCGGCGCGAGGTCGGCGGCGGTCTCGTCGTAGTAGTCGAACCAGGGCAGCCCGGCCCGGGTGTAGGCGGCCCGGTCGACGGGCGAGGGCGGGGCGTCCTCCCCGGTGATACGGCGCCACGCGGGCGGGGGCACGAGGTGGACGAAGACCCGCCCGGCCGGCTCCCCGGCCCAGTCGGCCAGCGGCCGCTCGTCCTGGTAGACCTCCTGACGCATGGAGCCGCCGACGCCGAGCCCCATCGCCGGAGCCGCGGGCGGCCCCGTCCGGCCCACAGGACGGGGCGCGCCGGGAGCCGCGCCCGGCTGCGCCGCCATCGGCGCGGGCACCGGGCCGCCGTAGCCCGCGAAGCCGGTGGAGCCCGTGGAGCCGGGGGCGGGCGGAGCCCCGTAGAGACCCTCGGCGCCGACCGGCCGCGGGGGCGCCAGGCGCGCCCGCTCGGCCCGGCGCCACCGTGCCAGCGCCGCCGCCCCGAGCGGGAAGGTCTGGAGCTGGACGCCGCCGGTGGCCTCCTCGCCGGTGACCTGCCCCTCGACCGTGGCCCCGAGCCCCAGCGGGACGGCGACGAACTGGCGCACCGTCCCGTCCCCGGAGTTGATCCCGTCCAGCCACGGCTGCCGGGGCAGGACCACGTAGTTCTGCGGGTCGCGCGCCAGGCTTCCCGTCCAGCGCTCGCCGGAGACGGCGCACACCTTTCCGACCCCGACCTGGAGGGCGGCGGGCTCACGGGTCCCGCCGAAGCTGAGCCACATCGCCTCGCGCAGGTACACGGGCAGCATCAAGCCGCCCTTCGCCAGCCACTCGGGCGGCACCGTGTCCGGGTGGTCCTCCACCCGTCGCAGCGGGAACTCCCCCAGCCCCGGCGGCAGTGCGTGGGTACCCGACTCGGGGAGTCTCAGCGTCCGGATGAACCTGATCTGCACCCCTTCGCCCAGTAGCAGCGCATTCCCGTCCACACGTACGGACCCTGTTCCCACGCCCGCCCCCTCCTCCCGCTCCGGCCCCGTTCCACCGCAGGATCTGCGGCTGAACCGGATCGTTATCCTCAAGTTTCGCTCAAATCTAGTGACGCTGCGCCCGCGGGCTTCCTAGCTTCCTCGTACACACGTCTCGACGTCACCCGCGTTTCCGCGGTTCCACGCGCCCCGGTGATCCCGGTGGCGCATCCCGCGTTTCCCCAGGAAAGAGTGCAGCATGAAGGTTCCCCAGGCCGGTGCGGTCGCCGCAGTGATCGCCATCGCCCTGACCGCCTCCGGGTGTGTCTTCGGCGAGGACGAGGACCAGGGGACCCTCTCCATCGGCATCAAGTTCGACCAGCCGGGCATCGGGATGCGGGAGGCCGGCGGCACCTTCTCCGGCTTCGACGTGGACGTCGCCACCTATGTGGCCAAGGAGCTCGGCTACAAGCCGGACCGGATCGAGTTCAAGCAGGTCCTCAGCAACGACCGCGAGCTGCTCCTCCAGTACAACGAGGTGAAGTTCGTCGTCGCGAGCTACTCGATCAACGAGAAGCGCAAGGAGAAGGTCGACTTCGCCGGCCCGTACTTCGTCGCGCACCAGGACCTGATGACCCGCGCCGACGACACCTCCATCAACAAGGCCGAGGACCTCAACACGAAGACGATGTGCTCGGTGACCGGCTCCACCTCGGCCGAGAACCTCAAGAAGAACCTCGCCCCGAAGGCGGCCCTGCTGGAGCTCGGCGGCTACTCGGACTGCGTCGTCGCCCTCCAGGAGAGCCGGGTCGACGCCATGACCACGGACAACGCCATCCTGGCCGGGTACGCCGCCCGCAAGGGCAACCAGGGCAAGTTCAAGCTGACGGGCCAGAACCTCAGCAACGAGAACTACGGCATCGGCGTCAAGAAGGGCAACAAGGAGCTCCAGCGCAAGATCAACGACGCGCTGAAGAAGATGGTCCAGGACGGCTCCTGGGAGACGGCCGTGAAGAAGAACTTCGGCCCGAACTACAAGTACGAGCCCGCGCCGGCGATCACCACGGTCAGCTGACGGCAGGCGGGGCGGGGCCGTTCCCCCGCCCCGCTCCCGGCCCCGGTGGTCAGACCACCGGGGCCTTGCTGCGCAGTACGGTCAGGAACTCCCTCATCCAGCGCGAGTGGTCGGGCCAGGCCCGGGCCGAGACCAGGGTGCCGTCGACCACCGTCTCGGAGTCCTCGAACTCCGCCCCGGCCGCCTTCATGTCCAGTTCCAGCGCCGGATACGCGGTCACGCGGCGGCCGGTCAGGCCCCCGGCGGCGGCGGTGATGAGCGGGCCGTGGCAGATCTGGGCGATCGGCTTGTCCGATTCGGCGAAGGCCGCCAGGATGCGCCGCACCTCGGGATCGTTGCGCAGGTACTCCGGCGCCCGGCCGCCCGGCACCACCAGTGCGGCGTAGTCCTCCGTGACCACCTCCGTGAAGGCCAGGTCGGCCGGCCAGGTGTAGCCGGGCTTCTCGGTGTAGGTGTCGAAGCCCTCCTCGAAGTCGTGGACCACGAACCGCAGCTTCTTCACCTGTGGCGCCGCGATGTGGACCTCGTAGCCCTCCTCGCGCAGGCGCTGGTACGGATACAGGACCTCCAGCGATTCGGCCGCGTCGCCGGTCACGATGAGGATCTTCACTGCCATGGGCTGCTCCAGAGGGGGCTGGTCGTGGTCGGTCCGGCCCCGCCCGGGGCCACCGCTACCCTGCCCGCGGCGGACAGCCGGCACACACGAAGATCCCCCACTACCGACACGTGGTTTTCACCTGTTGGGCACATGACAATGTGACCCTCGCTCTGCCACTGACACTCCGCCAATTCCCCGGGCGGGGACGGTGCGTATGGAGAGGTACCCCCCACCCGATGAGAATCTCGCGCCTGACCCCCTGGGCGGCCGCCCTCGCCGCCGCCGCCCTGTTCGCCATACCGGCGGCCGCGTCCGCCGGCCAGCAGCGCACGACCACTGCCGAGCACCCGACGGCCGCCGCCGCAGTGGACCCGTACGCGGACTACTACGCGAGTGCCCAGGGCAAGACCGGGGCCGCGCTGAAGACCGCCCTGCACAACATCATCAAGAACCAGTCCAAGGTGACCTACGACGGGGTGTGGAACGCCCTGAAGGTCACCGACCAGGACCCGGCCAACTCCGACAACGTCATCCTCGTCTACTCGGGCCGCTCCCAGTCCAAGGCGACGAACGGGGGCGGGGTCAACGACTGGAACCGCGAGCACGTCTGGGCCAAGAGCCACGGCGAATTCGGCACCGCCACCGGCCCGGGCACCGACCTGCACCACCTGCGCCCGGAGGACGTGACCGTCAACAGCACCCGGGGCAACAAGGACTTCGACAAGGGCGGCAGCCCCGTCAGCGAGGCTCCCGGCAGCCTGACCGACGCCGACTCCTTCGAGCCGCGCGACGCGGTCAAGGGCGACGTGGCCCGGATGCTGCTCTACATGGCCGTCCGCTACGACGGCGACGACGGCTTCGCGGACCTGGAGATGAACGACAAGGTCAACAACGGCTCCGCGCCGCTCTTCGGCCGGATCAGCCTGCTGAAGCAGTGGAACCAGATGGACCCGCCGGACGCCTTCGAGCAGCGTCGCAACCAGGTCATATTCGACACCTACCAGCACAACCGCAACCCGTTCATCGACCACCCGGAGTGGGTCAGCTCCATCTGGTGACCCGGCGCGGCCGCCGTCACGGCGGCCGCCCCGTCCGGCGGCGGCTGGACGGCCTACGGCAGGTAGACCTCGTCGAGGGTGTCGATCGCCCCGTCGGCGCCCAGGTGGTAGCGGAACGGCAGCCCGGAGTCGGGGTGGGCGACCACCCAGTCGACGAGCTGCTGGACGCTGATCTTCTCGGGCGCCGAGCCCTCGACGACCGGGGCGGTGGCGGTGATATCGGCGTTGTCCGCTAGCGGGAGGAAGGTCTCCTTGCCCACCGGCTCGAAGTACGTCCCGCCCCCATCGGGAGTGCAGCCCCAGTTCCCGTGATGGACGATCAGATGGTGCGCGGCGCCCTCGGGCGTGTACCGGCGGACGGCGATCAGGTCGGGCGCGATCGGCATCTTGTGGTCGCAGGTGGCACTGGACGCGGGAGCGGCGGAGGTGGGTTTCTTCGCCGACGTGGCGGTCGCCGTGGCCTTCGCGGGCGACTTCGACACGGAGGGCGTCGCGGCGGTGGCGGAGGAGCCGGCGGAGGGCGTGGCCGTGGCCGACGAGCCGGACGGGCCGGCCCCGGACGAGCCCGCGTCGTCAGCGCCCTGGCAAGCCGTGAGCGTCAGCATCCCGCACACCGCGAGGGCGGTCAGTCCGGCCCGCCCGCGAGCCCGTCTCCGGCTGCGCACCACTCTCATGTCGTCTCCCTTTGCCACGTCGAAGCGGAGCGTCAACGTAGCGCCGGGATCAGGCCGGAACGATGGCCGAAAGTCGTTCGTCACCGGCCCGGTGTCGGACTGTTGCAGATCGCGGACCTGCGTCCCCGCTCAGAGCCGGTCGGCGAGGGCCTGGAAGCCGGACCAGGGCAGCTGGGGTGCGCGGGAGTCCCAGACCTTCTGGGAGAGCGCGGCCAGCGGCAGCCGGATGCCCTCCGCCACCTGGGCCTGGGTCTGGGCGCCGGACAGGTCGGCCCAGACGGCGAGGCGCCCGCCCAGGATCTGGTTCCCGTACGAGGCCGGGACGGCGGTGGCGCCGCGCAGGACGAGCGGGGTCCACTCCTCGTAGATCCGCCGGCCGGTGGGGTAGGTGAACTGGTTCGGCTCGCCGAGCACGTAGTACAGGTACTCGTCGTTGAGGTTCACCAGCTTGCGGCCCTCGCGCAGGTACTCCAGCGGCGGCCGGGCGCCGATCTCCTTGCCGGTCCAGTACTCGACCTGGATGTCCTTGGCCGCGCTCGTCACCCCGCCGGCGAAGAAGCCGTCGTTCCACGCCTTCAGCGCCTTGCCCGACGGACGGACCACGCCGGCACGGTCGTTGAGCCAGCCCGTCGCCAGGTCCTGCACACGCGCCGAGGGTCCGTACCGCTGCTGGGCCGCGCGGGCGAGCTGCGGGAAGGAGGCCTGCGGGTCCCGGTAGACCAGCGCCTGGTACTCGTCGGCGCCCAGGTGCCAGGCTCCGCCGGGGAACAGCGGCTGGTACTCGCGCAGCAGCTCGTCGATGAGCTTCGCGGCGGCCGGGTTGGATATGTCCACCGCTCCCTTGACCGCCCTGCCCTGTACGTCGCGCAGTTGCAGGTCGGGGTGGGCGCGCAGCACCGCGCCCAGGTGTCCGGGCGAGTCGATCTCGGGGACCACGGTGATGTGCAGCCGGGCGGCGAGCGCCGTGATCTCGCGGACCTGCGCCTTGGTGAGGTGCGGATTCGAGACGATCTCGGGGTGGGTGTCGGACTGGATGCGGAAGGCCTGGTCGTCGGAGAAGTGCAGGCCGAGCTGGTTGAGTTTGAGGTCGGCCATCTCGCGCAGCCGGTCCTCTATCCAGTCGGGGGTGAAGTGCTTGCGCGCTATGTCGAGGTTCAGGCCGCGCTGGGGCTTGGCCGGGGCGTCGTTCACGGTGCCCTCGGGGGCCGAACCGGCGCTCTTCACCGCCTGCTTGAGGGTGCGGGTCCCGTAGAAGACCCCGGCCTCGTCGGGGCCCTTGATCCGGACCGTGCCGTCCTTGACGTTGAGGGTGTACGACTCGGGGGTGCCCGCGCCCTCCAGGGAGAGCTCCACGTCGCCGGCGCGCGGCGCCGCCGAGTCGCCGTACTTGAGGCCCAGTTCCCCGGCGAGCAGTCGGGCCTCGTCGGACAGCGCGGCCGTGTCGCCCTGCGCGACGACCACGCGGGCGTCGGGGGCGGGCTTCCAGCCGGGGCCGCGGGCGGGCACGTGCTCCCGTACGGCGGGGATCGTGCGCGGGGCGGTGGACAGCGGGTAGGACTGCGTCGGGGCGGGGGTGGGGGTGGGCGGTGTCGGGGCGGCCTCGGCCGGGCCGGTCGCCGTCGAGGAGCCCGGGGCGGCGGGCGTGCGCGCCTCGTCCGAGGCGGCCGTGCAGCTCGGGACGGCGAGCGTCACCAGCGCGGCGGCCGTTGCCGTCGCGATGGTGTGGACCCTCCTGTGAAGCCTCGGTTTCCGCATCATGCACCTGTGTCCCCCGTACCCAACCTGGCACGGGGGACACGGGCGCGCGACCCGGGGGTCTCAGATCAGGGCGTCGAGCGCCGCGGCGGCGAAGGCGTGGTCCTGGTCGGGGGCTCCGCCGCCGACGCCTACGGCGCCCACGAGCCGGCCGTCGCGGTGGACGGGCAGCCCGCCCGCGATGAACAGCAGGGGACGGTCCAGGGCCGTGGGCAGCGTGTGGAAGGGGCCTCCGGGGCGGACCGCGTCGACGAGGTCGGCGGTGGGCGCGTTCAGCTGGAGGGCCGTGTAGGCCTTGCGGGTGCTGGTCTCGCCGGAGATCAGTACGGCCCGGTCGTCACGGCGGAAGGCGAGCAGGTGGCCGCCGGCGTCGAGGACGGTGACGCTGACCGTGGCCCCGGCCGCTTCCGCGGCGGACCTGGCGACGCCGACGAGCAGCTCGGCATCCTCGGTGGTCAGGGCGGCGACGGCGGTGCGGGTGGGGGTGGACATGCCGGTTTCTCCTAGCGGGGGTTGCGTACGGGGGTGAGGGGTGGATCAGTGGCGGGCGGGTGCGGCGGCGGTCGCCTCACGGGCCGCGGCCGCAGCGACGACCCGGCCGGCGCGGGCGGCGCTCCCGGCCGTACGGCGTTCCAGTGCGCCGGAGACGAGGGCGAGGACCAGGGCGGAGGCGGCCAGCGCCGCGCCGACCCAGTTCGGGGCGGTCCAGCCGAGTCCGGCGGCGATCACGAGCCCACCGAGCCAGGCGGCGAGCGCGTTGCCGAGGTTGAAGGCGCCGATGTTGACGGCGGAGGCCAGGGTGGGCGCCCCTGCGGCCTGGTCCAGGACCCGCTTCTGGAGCGGCGGCACGGTCGCGAAGCCGAGGGCGCCGATCAGCACCACGGTGACGGCGGCGCCGGCTTTGGTGTGGGCGGTGAGCGTGAAGACGGCCAGGGTGACGGCGAGCGCGCCGAGGGACACGTACAGCATCGGCATGAGCGCGCGGTCGGCGTACCGGCCGCCGATCAGGTTGCCGGCGACCATGCCCAGGCCGAAGAGGACGAGGAGCCAGGTGACGGAGGAGCCGGCGAAACCGGCGACGTTGGTCATCATCGGGGTGATGTAGGTGATCGCGGCGAAGACGCCGCCGAAGCCGAGGACGGTCATCGCCATCGCGAGCAGCACCTGGACGTTGCGGAAGGCGGCGAGCTCGCGGCGGATCCGTACGCCGCCCTCGGGCCGGGGCAGGTCGGGGACCAGGCGGGCGATGCCGAGCAGGCCGGCGACACCGAGCGCGGCGACGATCAGGAAGGTGAACCGCCAGCCGAGGGTCTGCCCGACGAGGGTGCCGAGCGGGACGCCGACCACGTTGGCCACGGTCAGGCCGGTGAACATCATGGCGATGGCTCCGGCCTTCTTCTGGGGGGCGACGAGCTCGGCGGCGACGACCGCGCCGATGCCGAAGAAGGCACCGTGGGCGAGGGAGGCGACGACGCGGCCGGCCAGCATGACACCGAAGGCGGGGGCGAGGGCGGAGAGCACGTTGCCCGCGATGAAGAGGCCCATGAGCAGCATCAGCATGCGCTTGCGGGGGATGCGGGTGCCGAGGACGGTCATGAGCGGCGCGCCGAGGACGACGCCGAGGGCGTAGCCGGTGACCAGGAAGCCGGCGGTGGGGATCGAGACGCCGTACGTGGCGGCGACCTCGGGGAGCAGGCCCATGATCACGAATTCGGTGGTGCCGATCCCGAAGGCCCCGACGGCGAGGGCGAGGAGTGCGAGAGGCATGGGGAGGTGCCCTTCAGGGGGAGGTGGTGGTGCGGGTGCCGTACGCGGCACACGATTGCGGTCGCCGCTTACGTGCGTCCACATTAATTGCAGACGCGGGATATTTGCAAGCGCGGGCTATTGCAGACGTGTCCTATCCTGGGACCACACACCCGCACGGCAGCACGCTTCTACGGAGGAAGCCCATGACGGCCACGGACAGCGCGCTCACCGCCCTTTCCCAGGGCTGGTGCGCCCTCTCCCTCCTGCACGGGCGGATCGAGACGCACATCGAACGGGCCCTGCAGGCCGGGCACGGCCTGAGCGTGCGCGAGTACTCGCTCCTCGACGTCCTCAGCCGCCAGCACAACGGGCCGGGCGGGCACCTGCGGATGCACCAGGTCGCCGATTCGGTGGTGCTCAGCCAGAGCGCGACGACCCGGCTGGTCAGCAGGCTGGAGGACCGCGGCCTGCTGAACCGCTACATCTGCGACACCGACCGCCGGGGCATCTACACGGACGTGAGCGAGGCGGGCCTCGCCCTCCTGGCCGCGGCCCGGCCCACGAACGACACCGCACTGCGCGAGGCTCTGGACGAGGCCTCGCGCAACCCGGAACTCGCCCCGCTGGTGTCGGCCGTGGAGAACCTCCGCCGCTGAGCCGGGCGGCCGCGGCGCCGGAGACCGGCGCCGCGTCCGGCTCCTAGCGCGGACCCCCGGTGGCCGGCGGCGAGGAGGTCACCGCCCGGCCCGACGGGGTGGACGGCACCGCCGACGGCGACACCGACCCCGAACCCTTCGACGCGGGCGCGGTCGGCGGGCGCACCGACGCGGCAGGGGACTCCGATCCCACCGGGCGCCCCGACGCGTCCACGCCCGGGCTGGGCCGCGCCGACCCGGCGGAACTCGGCGAGGGCGTCGGCGAGGACTCCGGGGACGGGCCGGGACCCGTGACCTTCGGCGGGGTGGCCGGAGGCGTCGGGCCGGGCACCGGATCCGGGGCGAGCAGCAGGTACCCGATCCCGGCGGCCGCGGCGGCCGCCAGGCCCGCCAGGGGCAGGGCGAACCGCCGCAGCCTTTCCATCCGCAGCCGCCTCACCTGCGGTCCCGGCGGATCCGCGGGGCGCAGCCGGCGGACGTCGATGCTGTCCGCGCGGGCGTCGAGGGCCTGCCGCAGCCGCCGCTCGACTGGGCGTTCGGCGAGGCGTTCGCCGTCGCGCGTCATATCCGTCCCTCCAGAATCCGTTCCAGCGCGTCCAGGCCGCGGCTCGCATTGGACTTGACCGCTCCCCGGCTGATGCCGAGGGTGGCCGCGATCTCCGCCTCGCTGAGGTCGGCCCAGTAGCGCAGCACCAGGACCTGGCGGCGGCGCGCCGTCAGCCGGCCGAGCGCGGCGAGCACCTCGCGGTGCGCCTCGTCCAGGACCACGTGGTCCTCGGCCGACGGCACGTCGGCCTCCGGCGACGGGGTCCAGGCCCGTACGGTGCGCCGGCGGCGCAGTACGGAGCGCGAGGTGTTGACGACCGCGGTGCGCAGGTAGCCGAGGGCGTTGTCGACCTCGGTGATCTGCTCACCGTGGCGCCGGTACAGGGCGGTGAAGGCGTCCTGGACCACGTCCTCGGCGGTGGCCAGGTCGTCGACGAGCAGCACCGCCAGGCGGACCATCCGCAGCCGGTGCGCGTGGTAGAGCTCGGTGACGGTGGGCGGCTGCGGTTCGCCGTGGCCCGTGTGCCCGTAGGCGTACGAGGATCCGTACGAAGGCCCGTACGGGGACCCGTGCGAGCGCGGGGAGGCCGGCGGGGCGGAACGCTCCCGGCGCAGCAACGACCACAGGCCCCGCCACGCCCGGCCGAAGCCGGGCGTGAGGGGGCCGACGGGTGGTGCGAGGTGGAGCACGGAATTCCTCAGTTCGCGCGGCGCCGCACGGCGTACAGGGCTCCGGCGCCGGCGAGGACCAGACCCGTGGCCCCCGCCCCGAGGGCCATGGTGGTCGCCGAGGAGCCAGTATGCGCGAGCTCGGCCCCCTCGCCGGCGGGGCCCGCCTCGGACGGGGAGGCGCTGGGCTTGGGACCGGGCGTCCCCGGGCCCGACGCGGAGACGCTGGGGGCCGCGCTGGGAGCCGCGCTCTTCGCGCCCGGGCCCGCGCTCGGCGGGGTGCTGACCGAGGGAACCGGCTTGGCCCCGCTCTCGCTGGGAGAGGCACTGGCCGGGACGCTGACCGACGGAGCGGGAGCGGGCGAGCTGACGCTCGCGGCGGAGGCCGGCCCGGCGAGGGAGACGGCCGCTCCGGCCGCGGCGGCGATCACGGCCGTCCGGCGGACGGCCAGGGGGGCGCACAGGGCACGCTTCAGGTTCTTCACGGTGGTTCTCCACGGTCGGGTCGAGGACGCGGGACTGCGCCCTTCACCCCCGCACGACGCGCGACCCTCCGGGAGGTTGCCGCCGATCCGAAGAAATTTATCGCCCGGTTTCCGGCAGCCCCCGCAGGGCGGTGCCCAGGGTGGCGACGCCCTCCTCGATCTCGCCGGCCGAGCCCGCCGCGTAGCCGAGGATCAGGCCCGGCGGGCCCGGCCGGATGCGGTGCCAGGACAGCGGGTGCGTCTTGACGCCCAGGGCCAGCGCCGCCGAGGCCAGGGCCGTGTCCTCGAAGCCGGCCGCGTCGAAGGTGACCATCAGGTGCAGGCCGGCCGCCGCGCCGTGCACCCGGGCCCCCGGCAGGTGGCCGGCGAGAGCCCGGAGCATGGCGTCGCGGCGGCGGCGGTGGCGGCGCCGGACGTGGCGCAGGTGCCGCTCCAGCTCGCCCGAGTCCATCAGCCGGGCGAGGACCAGCTGGGCGAGGACCGGGTTGCCCAGGTCGGCGTAGCGCTTGGCGGCGGTCACCGCGTCACGCAGCCGCGGCGGCACCAGCAGCCAGCCCAGGCGCAGGGCGGGGGCGAGGAGTTTGGAGACGCTCCCGGCGTAGCAGACGGCCTCGGGGTGCAGGGCGCGCAGCGCGGGGACGGGGGCGCGGTCGTAGCGGTGCTCGGCGTCGTAGTCGTCCTCGATGACCAGGCCCCCGGCGGCCGCCCAGCCGAGCAGCTCCCGGCGGCGCTCGCCGTCGAGGACCACCCCGGTCGGGAACTGGTGCGCCGGCGTGAGCAGCACGGCCCCGGCCCCGCTGGCGCGGAGCCCGGCCACGTCGAGCCCGGCCTCGTCCACCCGTACGGGAACGGTCTCCAGCCGCCCGTACTCCAGCTGCTGCCGGGCCCCGAGCGAGCCGGGGTCCTCCACCGCGACCCGGTGCGCGCCCTCCTCGCGCAGGACCTGCGCCAGCAGCCCCAGGGCCTGGGCTACCCCCGCGACGATCACCACCTCGCCGGGGTCGGCGCGGATGCCGCGGTTGCGGGCCAGCCAGCCGGCGACCGCCTCGCGCAGGGCGGGCGCGCCCTGGGGGTTGCCGTAGCCGAAGTCGGCCGGGGTCAGACCCGCGAGCACCCGGCGCTCGGCCTGCAGCCAGGCCGCACGGGGGAATGCGGTGAGGTCGGGGACCCCCGGCGAGAGGTCGATCCGGCAGGGCACGGCGCGCAGGGCGTCCACCAGCCCGCCGCGGTCCGGGGCCGGCGTCGGCCCCGCCGCCGGCGGCGGGGCGGCGACCACCACGGTGCCGCCCCGGCCGCGGCCGCGGACCTGGCCGGTCTCCGCGAGCCGCTGGTAGGCCTCGGTGACGAGCCCGCGGGAGACGCGCAGTTCGGCGGCGAGGACGCGGCTGGCCGGGAGCCGGCTGCCGACGGGCAGCCGGCCGTCGGCGATGGCCTCGCGGAGCCGGCCCGCCAGCCAGTCGGTGCGGCCGCCCGGCGGGGCCTGGCCGAGGTCGAGCTGGAGGAAGTCCGAGCCGCTCGGGCTTTTGGACCCCTGGATCACGCCTTCATTGGACCTGCTCACCGGACCATTGTGCGGCCACGCTGGATCTCATGCAGAGAACCTCCGCCACGAACGCCACAGCAGCCTCCACCTCCTTCCGGGACCTGGCCCCCGGCATCGCGGGAATGGCGCTGGTCGGCAGCAGCGTCACCGTCTCCCGCTCGCTCGTCGACGCCCCGCTGTTCGCCACGCAGGCCGTCCGGTACGCCGCCGCCGCGCTGTTGCTGTTCGCCCTGGCCCGGGCCGCGCGGGTGCCGGTCCTGCGGCCGCGCGGGCGGGAGTGGCTGTGGCTGGCCGGTATCGCGGCGACCGGGCTGGTGCTGTTCAACGTGGCCGTCGTGCGCGGGGTGGCGCACGCCGAACCGGCCGTCATCGCCGTCGCGGTGGCCTCCGTACCGATCCTGCTGGGGCTGATCGGCCCGTTCCTGGAGGGGCGGCGGCCCAGCCGCCAGGTGCTGCTGGCGGCTCCGGTGGTGGTGGCCGGGGCGGTGCTGGTCGAGGGGACGGGCCGGACGGACGCCGCCGGGGTGGGCTGGGCCGCGCTCGCGCTGGGCTGCGAGGCCGGGTTCACCCTGCTCGCCGTGCCGGTGCTGCGCCGGCACGGCGCGTGGGGGGTGTCCGTGCACGCGGTGTGGCTGGGGGCACTGATGCTGGCGGGTCTCGCGGTGGTCCTCGAGCGCCCCGCCGACCTGGGCTCGCTCGGGCCGGTCCAGTGGGCGGCGGCGGGGTACCTCGCCGTCATGGTGACGGCGGTGGCGTTCCTGCTCTGGTACCGCACGGTGGCCGCCGTGGGCGCGGGCCGCGCCGGGCTGCTGACCGGGGTCGCGCCGGTGGCCGCGGCCGGCGCCGGGGTGCTGACCGGCAGCGGGGTCCCGGGACCGGCGGTGTGGCTGGGCCTGCTGGTGGTGGTCGCGGGGCTGGCCGTGGGCCTGCGCCCGGGCCGGACCGCCGCAACGCCCGCACGGACGCCCCGCGATGCCCGCGCGGACGCGGCACGGTGACCGGGCGAACGCGGCACGGTGACCGGGCGAACGCGGCACGGTGACCGGGCGAACGCGGCACGGTGACCGGGCGGACACGGCACGGTGACCGGGACGCGGCCCCGCGGTGACCGGGCGGCCGCATCCCCTTGAGGGCGCCCTGACTCGTGGATCACAATCCGCAGATGCCGACGCCCGCTCGCCACGCGCCCCCGTACAGCAGCTGGATGCGGTACTTCTCCCCCACCGCCAACCACCGCAGACTCGGCCTGGTCTGCCTCGGGGTGGGCGTCCAGCAGGGCGTGCTGCCGGTGGTCGGCCCGCGCGCGCTCGACCACCACGTCGCCGTGGTCGTCACCCGCGGCGGGGGCTGGTTCAGCCACGGGGGCCGGCCGCCGCAGCCGGTGGCCGCGCCCGCGCTGCTGTGGCTGGTGCCGGGGGTGGAACACCACTACGGGCCCGATCCGCTGACCGGCTGGGACGAGTGCTTCGTGGACTTCGCCGGGCCCGCCGTGGCGGCGTACACCGACCTGGGTTACGTCACCCCGGACCGCCCGCTGGTGCCGCTCGGCGCGACGGCCGGAGTGCAGCACGTCGTCGACGGGATCGTCCGGGCCGCCCGGCGCGGCGGACCGCTGCTGGAGGTCGAGGCCGCGGCCGCCGTGCACGGGCTGCTCGTGGCCCTGCGCTACGCCCGTGCCGAGACGTCCGGGCACGGGGACGCCGTGATGGACGCGCTGGCGCGGGACGCCCTGCTGCCGATATCCGTGACCGAGCACGCCGCCCGGCTCGGGATGCCGCTGCCGCAGCTGCGCCGGGCGGTGCGGCGCAGCACCGGGGAGGGCGTCAAGGAGTACCTCCTCGGGATCAGGCTGAGCCGGGCGAAGGAGCTGCTGGCCCGCACCGACCTGCCGGTCGCCGGCATCGCGCGGCGGGTCGGCTACGAGGACCCGGCCTACTTCAGCCGCCTGTTCAGCCGCCGGGTGGGCATGGCGCCCGTACGCTTCCGCGCCCAGCAGTCGGTGCGGGGGCCCGCCCGGTAGGCGTACGGTGCCGACCTGCCGACCGCGGGCCGTCAGCGCAGGATGCCGGCCGCGCGGGCGGCGCGCACCCAGGACGGGAACTCCGACAGCAGCCGGTCGTACAGCTCCGGGTCGGAGAGCCGCTCGATGTCGTCGACGGCGAAGAAGCCGACGTTGTCGACCCGCCGTCCGGGCAGGGTGTCGAAGTACTCCAGGACCCCGTACTGGGCCCGGCCCAGGCCGATGAACTGCCAGAACAGCGGCTCCTCGACGGCCTCCCGCAGCTGCCGCTCGATCTCGGCGTTGCGGTACACGCCGCCGTCGGAGAAGAAGAGCACCAGCGTCGGGGCGGGCACCGGGTGGTCCCGTACGAAGGCGCGCACCTGCGCGATGACCTTCTGCTCCTCGTTGCCGATGCCGACCGCGCGCATGTCGATCTGGCCGGGGACCAGCCCCTTGGGCGGTTTCCGGCGCCCGAACAGCCCGATCTGGCCGACGCGTACGTGCAGACGCAGCCAGTCCGGGAGCTCGCCGATCTCCAGGTCCGGCAGGCGGGCCGGGTTCGTGGCGAAGGTCCAGGCCTGCATCTGCCCGTCGTCGTCGAGCTGTGCGGCGACCGCGGCCATCCGCTCGGCGACCCCCGCGACGGTGCCGCGGGTGTAGTGGCCCGCCATCGAACCGGAGGCGTCGAGGACGAGGACGACGCGGGCGGTCAGGGTCGTGACGCCCTGTTTGCGCAGGCTGACCGCGACCTGCTGCTTGCGCAGGGAGAGGAGTTCGCGCACGGCGGGCGGCAGCTGTTCCTCGCCCTTGGCCATCCGTACCATCGGGGCCGGCGGCGGGGGCGGGGGTTCCGGCGCGGCCGGGGCCGGGGCGGGCCAGACGACCGGCGCGGGGACCGCCGGGGAGGCAACCGCCGGGGCGGCGGGCCGCGGGGCAGGCGGTTGCGGTGGTTGCGGCGCGGCGGGCTGCGGCTCCTCGTCCACGGTGATGCCGAAGTCCCGCGCCAGCCCGGCCAGACCACTGGCGTACCCCTGGCCGACGGCGCGGAACTTCCAGACGCCCGCCCGCCGGTAGAGCTCGCCGCTCAGGAAGGCCGTCTCCGGGCCGGCCTCCATGTCGAAGCGGGCCAGCTCGGCCGCGGACACCGCGTCCAGCAGCCGCAGGTGCAGCCCGGGGACCTGGCCGAAGGTGCCGCCGTCGGCGGACGCGCACAGCACGACGCGCTCGATGCCGGGCTCCAGCGTTCCCAGGTCGACCCCGATGGTGTCGGTGCCGGGCTGCTTGCCGAGGTGCCGCACGGCTCCGGACGCGTGCCGCGGCTGGTTGTAGAAGACGAAGTCGTCGTCGGAGCGGACCCGTCCGGCCGCCGTCAGCAGCAGTGCGGACGCGTCCACGTCCGGCACGCCGGGCCCGGCCGACCAGCAGAGCACGGCCCGCACGGAGGTGGCTCCGACGGGCAGGTTGGCGCCTTTGTGCAATGTCGTCACGGCACCCAGTCTGCCTGCCGGAGCCCGCTTCTACGGCCGGTATCCGATGTTGAGTTCCGCGATCGAGGTCCACGGATTGCCGGCCACCTCGCTGGTGGCCCTGAGCCTGACGTAGCGGGCGGTGCGCGCCGTGAAGGAGACGTCCTGCTGAGCCGTCGTGTCCGGGAAGGTCCCGGCGGCCGCGGCCGTCCCCCAGGTGGTCCCGTCGGTGGAGGTGAACACCTGGTAGCCGGCGACGCGTCCGTTGCTCTGCGACTGGCGGGGCAGGTAGTGCAGGGCGGATACGTCGTAGGCGGCGCCGAGGTCGAGGGTGATCTCGTGCGGCATGGGTGCGGTGGCGGCGTACCACTGGGTGTGCCAGATCGTGGCGGCGTCGCCGTCGAGGACGTGGGCGGCGGCTCCGTTCTCCCCGGCGGTCTCCTGGCTGTCGACCGCCTTGACGCTCATCCGACTCTGGGGCACGAGGAGTTCGCCGCCGCCGGCCGGTCCGAGGTCGTCCACCGTCAGGTCGTCGAGGATCAGGTCTGCCTCGTTGTGGGAGTTCTCGGGAGTGACCTTCCGTACGCCGATCCAGGCGTCGGCTCCGGCGGTGAAGGTCCGGGTGAAGGTGGTGGGCGTACGGGCCTGGTCGAGGGCGGTGGCGGTCTCGGTGGTCCCGGATCCCGTGACGAACCGGTAGTCGCCGCTGAAGCCGCTCTCGTAGGAGAAGGTCACCTTGTACGAGCGCCCCTGGGTCAGCCGCAGGGTCTGCGGGAGGGTGCGGTAGACGAGCCCGGTCCGCTCCTCGTGCGACTTGAGGGAGTTCTGCCCGCCGATCACGTCGTCGACCGGCTTTCCGTTCCACCTGGCCTGCGTGTACGGGGCGTTGCGCTGGGCGATGTGCGTGCGCGGGTCGGTGGCGGAGCCGCCGGCTCCGCCGAAGGCGAAGGGGCCCCAGCCGGCGTCGGCGTCCTCGAAGTCCTCGGCGAAGAAGTGGCCGCCGAGCGGGGTGCGGGCGGAGGGGACCACGCGTACGTCGTCCAGGTAGACGGTGCCGGTGCCGGATCCGGCGGCCGCGGACAGCTTGAGGGTGGCGGTGGACTGCCCGGCGGGGACGTCGAAGAACACCTTCATGCGCTGCATCTTCGTGCCGTTCTTCTCGCTGCCGCCGAGGCTGTTGGCCAGCGGTGAGGAGTCGGCGTACACGGAGGCCACGGCGCCGCCGGCCGGGGTGACGGTGAGGGTGGCGGCCCGGCCGGCGGGGGTGGAGACCCAGACGGAGGCGGCGTGGGTGCCGGGGGCGAGCCCGGTGAGCTGCTGGGAGACGGCCGGGGTGGTGCCGGGGGCGAAGGTGAGCTCGCTCTGGCCCTGGGCGTTGCGGGCGACGGCGGCGCCGGTTCCGGTGACGGTCCAGGCGTTCAGGTCGCCCGCGTAGAAGGAGGGGTCCTTGACGGGCGTGCCCTCGCCCCACTTCGGGTCGGCCTGGGCGGGCGCGGCGCCGTCGGTGACCACGTAGGCGGTGCGGGCGGCGGCGTCGATGGTGATCTGACCCTGGCTCACGGCGAGGTCGCCGACCAGCCGGCGACCGGTGTCGGTGAGCCGGTAGAGCTTGGGAGCGGTCCAGCCCGTGGGCAGGGTCCAGGTGGTGGCGCCCGCCTTGTCGTTCCAGTGGTAGAGCTTGCCGCCGCGGGGCAGCAGGTAGGCGTCCCCGGACAGGACGGTGCGGCCGGCCGTGGTGACGCGGCGCTCGGTGCCGGTGGTGGTGACGGTGGTGGTGACGGTGGTGCCGTTCGCGAGGGTGACCGTGTCGGCGGTCCACTTCACGACCGGGGACTCCTGGAGGTACTTGGTCGGCAGGTTGACGGCGAAGGTCGTGTTCAGGAAGGCGGTGAAGTCCTTCTTGCCCTGCCAGCCCTCGTGGGCGGTCACCTCGGCGCCGCCGAGGAGCGGGTCGCGGGCGATCCAGTCGTCCTTGGCGTGGTTGGCGATGAACCGGGCGATGGTGGAGTTGATGCCCTTCAGGTCGCTGCCGCCGTAGTCGACGTCGGCCGCCCAGTGGTGCCAGAGGGACTGTTCGGTGAGGGTGTGGGGGAATTCCGTCGCCAGCTGGAGGCCGAGCCCTGCGATGTCGCGCTGGAGTCGGCGGGAGACGTAGCCGTCGCCGTACCAGACGTCCACGTAGAGGAAGTCGAGTGCGGGGGCGGCGGCCTTGAGGTCCCGCAGGCGCTTCAGCCGCCCGCCGGACTGGCCGTCCTTCCTCGTGTCCACGTAGTACGACTGGTCGAGCCAGTCCCAGCCGAGTCCACCGCTGTGGTGGGCGGGGTCGAAGGTGGCCGAGACCGGGTACTCCTCCGTGGCGTTGATGTGCACGCCGAAGTCGGCGTTGTAGGCGTGACCGGCGGTGGTGAGGGTGTTCAGGCCGGCGGCGCCGCCCAGTTTGGAGCCGATGTTCTTGTAGTCCATGTGCGCGGAGTCGTGGCCCTCGGAGGCGTACCCCTTGAGGAGGACGAACTGCCCGAGGCCGTCCGTGGCCAGGCCGACCCGCTTGGTCTCGTCGAGGGTCTGGGCGAAGGGATGGGTGGCCTGCGAGGCGAAGTTGAAGGGGATCCGCTGTACGACCCGGTCGGCGGTGTCCTGCCAGCCGGTGGGCGGGGTCCAGATGTCCCGGTAGGCGACGGCGGCGTCCTGCCAGTCCACGACGGAGTCCGCGTTCCGGTCTGCGGTGACGGCGATACGGGCGTACGGGAGCGGCTCGGTGTCGGTGTCGGCCGCGCCCGCGGGACGGTGGAGCCAGGCGCCGCTCCACAGTCCGGCGCGGCGGTAGGCGCCCTTGTCGGTGACCCGCTTGCTGATCCGGCCGTTCTCGCGGGCGGTGGAGCCGGAGGGCGTGTCGTAGAGGGAGTTGGAGTCGATGGCGGCGGCCAGCCTGCCGGTGTTGACCAGTCCGTACATCACCGTGGTCGCGGCGGCCTCGACGGGCGTGCTCGCGGTCACGGGGGTGAAGGTGTCCCCGGTGCCGGTGGTGGCGGTGTGCATGGTCGCCGTGGAGAGCGCGGCGCCCGGCTGGTCGCTGCGGACGCTGACGAGGTGGTGGTCGGGGATCGCGAGGCTGCGGACGCGCAGGGCCGCGGTGTCCTCTATCGCGGTGACCTTGAACTCCACGGTCGAACCGGCCACCGAGATGCGGGCCCTGATGGTCACGCCGGAGAAGGTGAGCGCGTAGTCGACGGCGGAGGCGGACGGGACCGAGGTCACGGCCGGGGTGTAGGTGGTCCCGTTCACCAGGACGGCGCTCAGCGGGTCCTCGTTGCCGTGCAGCAGGTCCCCGGTGGCGCGCCGGGTGTATCCGATGACCCGGGGGAAACCGCTGTCCACGCTCACGGACAGCTCGGGCGAGGTGATCGTCACGGGTGCGGCCGCCACGGCGGGGGCGGCGGGCGCGGCCACGAGCAGGGTGGCGACCAGACCGGCCACCGCGGCTGCGGCGGGCCACAGGGGGGTGCGCATCGGACCTCCGGGAGTCGGCGCTTCCTTGGCGGAAGACCGCTCGGCACGCAGCCCCGGGCGGTCCGCTCACTGATCTGCCAGCTTGCGGACCGGGGCCGGGCAGGCCCATGGACAAAGCGGAGCGCCGTCCTGGACTTAACTGCGCGCGGAGCGTCCGGAGGGGGTGGGTCAGGTGGATGCGGGGACCAGGACCACGGCCGTCCCGTACGCGCACACCTCGGTCCCGACGTCGGCGGCGTCGGTGACGTCGAAGCGCATCATCAGCACGGCGTTCGCGCCGCGCGCCTTCGCCTGCTCGATGAGCCGCTCCATGGCCTGGTTGCGGGTCTGCACCAGCGTCTTGGTGAGGCCCTTCAGCTCGCCGCCGATCATCGACTTCAGGCCCGCGCCGATCTGGCTGCCCAGGTGGCGGGAGCGCACGGTGAGGCCGAAGACCTCGCCGATGACCCGCTCGACCCGGTAGCCGGGGACGTCGTTGGTCGTGACGACGAGTACGCCGGTCTCTTGTGCCCCGGCCCCGCCGCCGTAGTCTTCGATACCCATGGCACCCACTCTCGCCCGGGCCGCCGCCGCCCGCATCCGGGGAGCCGCGCGGTCAGGGCATTCGGGCGGCGAGGCCGAACTCGTGGGCCACGACGACGGCCTGGGCGCGGCTGGACAGCGCCAGCTTGCTCATGCACCGGTGGACGTGCGTCTTGACGGTGGCCGGGCTGAGGACGAGCCGTACGGCGATCTGGGCGTTGGACAGTCCGGCGCCGACCAGGGCGAGCACCTCGTGCTCGCGCGGGGTCAGGGTGTCCAGGCCGGGGTGCGGGGCGCGGGCGGCCGGGGCGGCGTAGGTGTCGATCAGTCCGCGCAGGGCCCGGGGGCTGAACAGCATCTCGCCGGCGTGCACGGTGGAGATGGCGGCGAGCAGCCGCTCGGGCGGGGTGTCCTTGACGAGGAAGCCGCTGGCGCCGACCCGCAACGCCCGGAAGACGTGCTCGTCGGAGTCGAAGGTGGTCAGGACCAGCACCTTGGGCCCGCCGTCCGAGGGGTCCTCCCGGCCGGCCAGGATCCGCTCGGTGGCGGCGATCCCGTCGGTGCCGGGCATCCGGATGTCCATGAGGACGACGTCGGGCCGGGTCTCGGCGGCGAGCCGGACCGCCTCCTCGCCGTCGCAGGCCTCGCCGACGACCTCGTAGCCCGGTGCGGCGGTCAGCAGCGCGGTCAGTCCGGACCGGATCAGGAACTGGTCATCGACGACGAGTACGGACGGCATCCGCGTCACCCCCTCCCCGTCGCGGCACGGGCCGAGACCTCGCGCGGGCGCAGCGGGCCGGCGGCGTAGACGATCTCGCCGGCGGCCGGAAGCCCGGCGCGGATCCGGACCGCGGCCGGATGTCTGACGAAGTGCACATCAACCCCCCTTGTGTACACCCTTGGTTGTATAGCGTCGACACCCAAGGTGGTAGGCCGGTCTCACCCCGTGGATGGGCGCGGCCGGGCGCGGTCCGCCCGTAGATTTGCCTGCGCCGGTTCACCGGCCGGCACCGGCCCTGTCCCCCCGGGGCCCCGCTGCGCGGCCGTGCCCGTTCGGGGGCGGGCACGGCCGCCTCGCCGCGACGGGACAGATTGGTCATATCGGGCTAAAGCTCGGTGAGCCAGCGGGGCTACGGCTCGCGCCCTCGTCATAGTCGTCCCTGGCAACCGCCTGGTTGCCACCACCGCGCCGCGCGACGCGGCCGGGCGGACGTCTTCGTAGAGGAGCCGGCTCATGCTGAAGCCCACCAGAACCATCCTCGCTCTCGCCGCCGGAAGCCTGGTTCTCGGTCTGGCCGGAGCGGGCGCCGCCGTCGCGGACGACGATGACAGCGTGCCGCCGCGTGAGATCGTCGTCGGTGACGGCCAGCCCGGCACCTACCCCGACTACAGGCACGCCATCGGCAAGGTCGTCTCCAAGGGCCCGCTGAAGGTCCGCAGCAAGCCGACCACCCAGTCGCAGTCCCTCGGCCACGTGTACCCGAGCAACAAGCTCGAGCTCGAGTGCAAGAAGTACGGCGAGAAGGTCGACGGCAACCGCATCTGGTACCGGCTGTACGACGACGAGGACCTGCTGAACGGCACCGACAGCGCCGGCCGCGCCGCCTACGAGAAGGAGCGCTGGGTCTCCGCGCGCTACGTCAAGAACCTCTCCGAGGTCAGGTACTGCCGCTGACCCCGGGTCAGTCCGCCGGGCGTACGGTACGGGGCCCCACGCACTCCGCGCCGTACGCCCGGACCCGCTCGCGCAGTTCCCGGTCCGCCGTGACCACGACGCAGCCGCGGTCCGCGTGGGCCGCGGCCAGCTCCACGATCCGGTCGTCGCCGCTCCCGGGGGCCGCGTCCACGCGTACCCCGGGAACGGACTCGACGCCCCGGGCGGCGCCTTCGACGACGAGGATGATCTCCTCGTCGCCGCCCCGCCCGGCCAGCCGGTCGCGCAGCCGCTCGGCCGCGCCCCGGCGGTCCCGCCACCAGCCGTCGGGAACCGAGCCGACGACGTTCGCGCCGTCCACGATCAGCACGCCCGGCATGACGGCTAGAAGTCCCCGTAGTTGACCTGCCAGGTGGGCAGGCCCATCCGGCGCCAGACCGCGACCACGCGGTCCCGGTCGTCGAGCGACATCCGCACCGCGTAGCGGTGGCGTACGTGCGCGTCGAAGAGCTCCGCCTTCACCACGTCGTCGCGGCGCGTGTCACCGGCCGCCCGCATCCACAGCTCGTCGTACGGCACGCCGTGCCGCCGCAGCCAGGACTCGGTCTGCGGGCGGTGCTCCTCACTGCGCCCCGACAGCAGCACGATGGCGTCGCCGTCGGCCCGCTTGAAGGCGTCCAGCGCGTGCCGGACCGACTCGTTGAGCAGGTCGAGCTCGCAGCGCGAGAAGTCGTACGGCCCGCGGTCGCCCGTCAGCGCGAGGGTGCCGTCGATGTCGCACAGCACCGCGGCCGGCAGCGCCGGATCGGGGACGTACGCGGTCACGGGCGGCACGGCCGCCGTGCCGGACGTCCCGTTCAGCCACTCCGCCGTGAGCCGCCAGCCGCCCTTGCGGGCCTTCTCGTGCTTCTCGGCCAGGATCCGGATGATCTCCTCGCCCACCTGCCGTTCGCGGGCCGCGTCGCGGCGCAGGCACTCCTCCAGCGGGACGTCGGTGAAGTCGTGCACGACGAAGGTCGCGAGCCCGCCGACGGCCGCCTTGAGCCGCTTCGGGATGTGCTTCGTCAGGTGCGTGTTGTCGACGACCACGTCGAAGCCGCCGTCCACGGCCGCGCGGACCGCCGCGTCCTGGACCTCCAGCACGGTCTGCTCGTGCGCGAAGGACCGGCTCCGCGTGGGGTCCGGCAGGTCGAGCATGGCCCGGAGGTCGTCGAGGTTGACCCGGCGCATCCGGCCGCCGGACCGTGCCTGGAGGGCACGGGCCGCGGTCGTCTTGCCGGAGGCCGGCAGTCCCGTCATGACGTGCACGACGGGCAGCACGGCCTCCTCGGCCACGCCCTCGGCATCCTGCGGACCCGTCTCCCGCGCGACGTCGTTGCGCGCGGCGGGCTGCCGGACGGCGGGTGCCGGGGCCGGCGGACGGGCCACCGGACGGGCGGCGGCCGGTACGGCGGCGGGCGGCGCGGCCCCGGTCGAGGGCCGGCGCGTTCCCTCCGGCTCTTCCCGGCCCTCCTCGTCGGTGGTGTACGAGTCGGCCACCTCCGGCCGTACGTGGCGCCAGGTGGTGAGCTCGGTCGACCGGCCGTCGAGCCGCAGGAACATCGCCGGGCGGACTCCCCGGTCCGGCAGTTCCTTGACGGCGCGGGCGAAGGCGCCCCGGTCGGCGGCCAGGTGCACGAGGCCCGCGTAGGCCTCGTCGATGGCGCGCTCGTGCGCCGCGGCCCGCGCCTCCAGGCGGGCGATCACCTCGCGCACCCAGGCGTCGAACTCGTCGGGCACCTGCTGCAGCAGCGCGTCCAGCGGCTTGCCGCCCGAGGCCTCGACCTCGGCGGCGGTGCAGTTGAGGCCCTGCGCGAGCCGGTTGACGGGCAGGCCGGCGAACCGCTGGATGCCGTGGCTGCGCCAGATGTCCCGCTCGTTGACCCCGGTGAGCACCCCGTGGAGCCGCACGTACTCGGACAGCTTGGCCTTGGCGCGCACACCGGAGGCGAAGCGCAGGACGAAGCCCTCGGCGTCGGTGCCGGTGGCCGCGGCGCCGCCGGGCATGGTGTTGGACTCGGTCAGCGCCATCAGCTCGTCGAGGGGCATGGCGGGCCACACCTTGACGACGGAGCCGATGCCCTCCCAGTGGGGCGCGGCCTCGGCGAGCGGGACCTCGGCGCCGTCCGGGCCGAAGGCCGCGAGGAGGACGAGGTCCCGGCGGTCGCCGTAGTTCACGACGATGCGGTTCTGCGGGTAGAGGATCTCCGCGAGGTACGTGACGCCCGGGCGCAGCTCGGAGGTGTCCTTGCCGTCGAGGCGCCGCTGGGCCCAGGTCGCCTGGGAGCTGATGAAGGAGCCCTTGGAGGCGACCCGCCAGCGGCCCGCGTAGTGGAAGACCACGGCGAGGCTGCCGTCGACCTTGTCGTACACCTCGAACGGCTCGTCCGGGAGGGCGGGCGCGTACGGCATGCCCGCCTCGTGCTCGCCGACGTTGAAGAACTTCGGCAGCGGCAGGGCGACGATCGCGCCGGTGGTGTCGTCGGCGACGAGTCCGCGGCAGCGCGTGGTGACCTGGTCCCAGACGCGCTCGTACTGCGCCGTCCGCGTGTAGGTGTAGATGGACAGCGGCAGTTCGGGGTGCGACTTGCGGGTCACGTACCCGGCGTCGATCGAGGCCGCCAGCGCCTGGGCGGGCAGCAGGTCATGCAGAGTCAGGGTCTCCTGGCTCATGGGTTCCTCCCGGATTGAGATGGCTCATTCTCACCTGCGGAAGGGTGTGTCCGGTACTCAGTTTTGCCTGGTCGGGGCAGCGCCCAGGCGGTTGATGTCGGCGGGGCGCAGGATGTGGCCGGGCACCTGGGTGCCGGGCGTGGCGACGGCGATCATGGCACGGCCGAAGGTGTCGGAGGTGATGACGAGGTTCGGCGCGATCCGCCGCAGCAGCGGGACCAGCGGCGCCGTGACCGCGTAGAGCACGCGGTAGAGCCGGGTCTTGGAGGGCACGCCGCGCACCGGCTGGACGATGCCGGGGCGGAACATGTAGGCGCGGAAGGGCAGTTCCAGCAGGTCGTTCTCGGTCTTCCCCTTGACCCGGGCCCACATGGAACGGCCCCGCTCGGTGCTGTCCGTGCCCTCGCCGGACACGTAGACGAAGGTGAGGCCGGGGTTGGCGGCGGCCAGCGGCCGGGCCACGGCGAGCGTCAGGTCGTGGGTGACGCGCCGGTACTCCTCCTCCTTCATGCCGACGGAGGAGACCCCGAGGCAGAAGAAGCAGGCGTCGTACGCGGTCGGGTCGACCTCCGCGGCGGACAGGTCGGACGGGTCCGCCTGGACACGCTCGCGCAGCTTGGGGTGGCTCACGCCGAGCGGGGTGCGTCCGATGGCCAGGACGCTCTCGACGGATTCGTCACGCAGGCATTCGCGCAGGACGCCCCGGCCGAGCATGCCGGTCGCGCCGAAGAGGATGACGTTCACGAGGGCAGCCTAGGGGCGTCTAGCGCGAGACGCAGAGCTCGTTCCCCTCGGGGTCGGCGAGTGTCGTCCAGGTGCTGGGGCCCTGGCTGCCTTCGTGGAGGTGCCGGGCGCCCTTGGCGATGAGACGTTCGACCACGGCCCGCGGGTCGTCGGCGCCGGTGCGGACGTCGAGGTGGACCCGGTTCTTGACCGTCTTGGACTCCGGGACGAACTGGAAGAGGATGCGGGGGGCGCGCTGCAGGCCCTCCGGGTGCCGGATGCCCGCGCCCGCCTTCCAGACGAGGGTGCCGCGGTGGGTGGCGGTGTCCGCCTCGGTCGCCTGCCCCGCTTCGACCATGCTGCGGATGAACTTCTCGTCGCTGGGCTCCACTTCCCAGCCGAGGGCGTCCGCCCACCAGTCGGCGAGCGTGTGCGGATCGGCCGAGTCGATGGTCACCTGAAACGTGTATGCCATGCCGGGACCCTACTGAGGGGCCCCCACGGCCGCCACCGGAACGGCCTCGTAGTGCGAGGCGAAGGCGGCTGCCCGGTGGAGTCGGGCCCGACGGCCGGGCCGGCGCTGCCGTGGACGCAGGTGATCAGGTCGTACGTCCGGTACGGGACCAGTGCGCGACGGAGGCGTGTTGTTCGCGACCGCCGAGGTGCATTCCGGCTCGTGCCCGGGCAGGAGGTGAGGCGTCGTCATCGGGCCGTCGTTTCCGGGCCGGGCGGGCGCCGGGGGCCGAGGCGGGCCTTGGCGTGGGAGGAGACGAGCGCGGCGAAGGTCAGCAGCCAGGCGCCCACGGCGATCCACAGCAGGACCTCGCCCAGCGGGAGCAGCCAGCCGACGCCTGCCGGGTCGGCCACGGAGAGGCAGGCCACGGCGGTCATGCCGAGCGGGAAGACGGTGGCCCAGCGCCGGATGTCGTAGCGCGGCCGCGGGTGGCGCAGTTCGGCGATGAGGAGGACGACGTACCAGACGAGGGACAGGGCGAGCACCGCCAGTGTGACGTCGCGCAGGACCTCGTGCGCCGTGCCCGTCCATACGGGTGACGCCGTGAGCTTGGATCCGGCCAGGGCGGAGATGGACAGCGCCCCGCCCGCGACCCAGTGGTCGCCCGCGCCGCCCACCACCTCGCGGAGGTCGAAGCGCAGGAAGGCCGCCACGTAGAGCACCAGCCCGAGGCAGAAGGCGGCCAGTGCCGCCCAGTCCAGCCAGTCGTGGCCGCCGGCGGCGACGGCCGTCGCGAGGACGGCCAGGCCCTGGGTGGCCACGCAGCCGAGGAACGCCGCCCCCGGCATCCGCCGCCCCCAGTGCCGTACGACGTTCAGCAGCAGCCCGGGCCAGAGCGCCGCGGAGATCGCGAGCAGGGCGGCCGCCATCGTCTGCCATCCGAGCAGGGAGAGCCGGGTGCCGATGACCGTGGTGGCGGCGATGGCCGTCAGCGCGGCCGGGGTGTCGGCCTCGGCGCGGAACCGGCCGTGGTCGCCCACCAGCCGGGCCGTGAAGTCGGCGGCGAGCACGAGCCACAGGGCTACGGAGAGGACGAGGGCGACCAGCGAGGCCGTCTCGTACCCGGTCAGGTGCAGGCCGACGGAGATGATGCCGGCCGCCATGACGGCGGCTCCCGCCGCGGGCGGGAGTCCGGTCCACCAGCCGCGGCCGGGAGGGATGCTCACGCCACCAGCGGACCGCACCGCTGCGCGCGGCGCCAGCGGGCGGGGCCGACCGGCGGGCCACGCCGCTCCGGGGCTCGACCGTCTGCACGGAAGATCAACGGAGCCTGCACACGATGCACATGCGGGGGCGCGGCCCGGTCCTAGGCTCGGGGGGAGACGTGCACCTGCCGGTCCGTCACAGGGGAACGGACCGGCAGGTCCTGCGAGAGGGTGAGGGACGTCGGGGACAGGGCCCAGTTCTAGGGCGCGTATCGGGTCGTGATCATGAGTACCGCGGCTTCCGGGGCGGGTGCCCGCCTTGGGTAGGGGGCCCGGCGATCTGCGGCTGCGCCGTGTGGGCGCGAGCGACCGGAAGCGATGCCGCAGGCAGGCAACGGGGCCAGAGGACCCCCGACTGCGTGCCCGCCGGGACGGTGTGTCAGACCATGGCGAGCCGGTTCACCAGCAGTTCCACCCTCCGCTCGGCGTCTCCAGGCGGCAGCCGTCCCGTCCGGGTCAGGGTGGCCAGCCCGTGCAGGGCCGCCCAGAACACCTCGGTGAACAGTCCCGGGTGGACGCCGTCGCCGGCGACCTCGCTGAGAGTCTCCAGCAGGGCGGCGAAGGCGTCCTTCAGAGGTTGTGGGGTGTCCTCGTGCGCGAACGCCAGGCCGCCGTCTAGCTGGAACATGGCGTCGTAGACCGCCGGGTTGCGTTCGGCGAAGTCGAGGTAGGTGCGGGCGAGGGCGGTGACCCGGGTGCGGGAGCCGTCTGCGGCGGAGGCCGCGGCCCGCAGCGCCGCGGCCATTTCGGCGGCGCCTTCGAGGGCGACGGCGCCGATGATCTCGCGCTTGCCCCGGAAGTGGCTGTAGAGGACGGGCTGGCTGTATTCGATGCGCTCGGCGAGCCGGCGGGTGGTGACCGCGTCCCAGCCCTGCCGCTCGGCGAGTTCGCGGGCCGTCGCCACGATGAGGCGCTCACGCTCCGCCCGTTCGCGCTGCTTGCGTTCCTGTACCGACATGATTCGATCCTAGCATCGCTAGACAATCGAGCGGCAGTAGTACTAGCGTTGTCTCATCAGCTAGCAACGCTAGATATCTGGAGGGGTCATCATGCTCAACGCGCTCGAGGTGTTCACCACCGTGGTCGTCGGCGTGATGGTGGGGGTGGAGTTCTCCGTCGCCTTCGTCATCAACCCGATCCTCAACGCCCTCCCCGAGGACAGTGGCCAACTCGGCCGCGCCCACGGGGGCCGGATGCTCGGTGCCGTGATGCCGGTCTGGTACATCGGCTCGCTCGCCCTCGTCGCGGTATGGGCCATCGCCGGATGGCACCGCCCCGGCGCCGGCCTCGTCGTCACCGCCGGCGCACTGCTGATCCTCAGCGTGATCATGTCGCTCCTGCTGCTCGTCCCGATCAACAACCGGAGCAAGACGTGGACCCCCGAGAACCGGCCCGCCGACTGGAAGCAGCAGATGAACCGCTGGGACCGCTTCCACTACGTCCGCGTCGCCGTCATCATCGCCGCCTTCGCCCTGCTGGCCGCCGCCCTCATCTGACCCCGCGAGCCGACACCGCGCTGATGGCGCGCAGTCCCCACTCCCCGGGCGGCAGCGGGCCACAGAACTCCCGACATCCGGGAATGCGACAATCACCCGGGTCCGGCGCCTGGTCCACCGCGTCGACCTCGAAGAGCTGACCGACGAGGACAAGCTCCACATCCAGGACGCGGTCGCGCTAGTCCGCCGAACCCGTCGTGTCGTGGCCCTCGGACTGCCCCGTATCGGGCCGCCCGAGGATCTTCGCCCGGAAAGGCCCACCGGATGGCCAACCCCATGATCGACGGGAAGCGCGCCGACTCGGTCCGACGCCGCGCACGCGTCCTCAAGGCCCTCGATACCGCGGTGATGGCCGGGGGTGACATCACCGTCTCGGGGCTCGCCCGCGCGGCCCGCGTCGACCGAACCTTCCTCTACCGCACAAGGACCTGCTCGAACGTGTCCACCTCGCTGCTGGCACCGCGGTCGAGGACGGACGAATGGCAGCAGTCAGCCGGGTTTCGCTCCCAGACCGACCTCGCGTACGCGCTCGAACGCGGCCAGCGACTGGCAGCACGGGTTCGCCGGCTGGAGAACCGACCGTCGTCTCAGCTTGGCGAGAGTGTCTGGGCCGATTCCGGGCTCGGGGCACCTGTCGACGTCGACCAGCTCCAACGACGCATCACGCTGCTAGAACAAGATCTCGCCCACACGAAAGGGGAGCTCAACGAGCGAACGGAGGAGCTGGAGGCCGCTCGCGCAGCCAACCGAGAGCTGACTCGTGCCCTCAACTCATCAGCATCCGGGTAGCCGGATTGCTCTGCGGGGGCGACCACCCCCGCAGCGAGAACTCACTGGCATGGTCCTTGGCCGCATCCCACCCCAACCGGTCGGGCGTCATCATGCGTCGACCAGCTTCAGAGTCTTCTTCGCTGGCGTCGTCTTCTTCGCTGGCGTCGTCTTCTTCGCTGCTGCGGTCGTCCCAGTCGTCGCTGGTGCCTCCGCGGTTTAAGCGGCGCCTGTCTTGTCGTTGATCTGGAAGGTGATTACGTCGACTTCGTCGGTTCCCGCCAGATCTGGGTAGTGGCCCTTGAGGCCTTCCCGGAGTTCGGTTGCGGTCGTCAGCCCCTCGGCTTGGGCGTCCTGGTTGGTGAGGTCGCTGACCAGGCAGTGCCTGATGCCGGTCACCTCTGCCGGCAGGACGACTTCGGGGTCGCTTTCAAACACCAGCCGTGCCGGCCCGAGCTGGGCCGGGTCCCGGAAGCGAGTGGTCTTGGTCTTGGCGCCAGAGCGGACGTCTTCTAGGTAGCGGGGGTTGAACCGGATGATCGGGGGACCGGCCGTCTCGGGGTCTTGGTAGAGCGATGGGTCGAGACCGTTCATGCCTTCCGGGGTCCATCGCTGAGTCAGCGGCATCAGGTCGGCGGCGAGAACGGACCTGGGCCCCGCGGGCGTGGGCACGATGACGCGCATGGTGGGGTAGTAGTCCACGAAGACCTGCCGATCGCGCCCGCACGGGCCGATGACCCCCCGCCCGTGGTTTCCCACGGCAACGATGCAGCGCATCTGGCGGGCACCCTGGGCTCGTGCGGCTCCCAGAGCCACGAGTTCGGCGCAGGGGCCGCCGGTGAAGTGGTAGAGGTTCACGCCAGCGAACATCCGGTAGTCGGCGGCCATGACCGCAGCCCCCATCGTGTGGATCCCGTCTTCGTCGGGCCCGGCGTCCGTATGCGCGTCTATGGTGCGGCGTGCCAGCTCCACGAGCTCACGCTCGTCATGATCGAGAGCTCGTGCAGATGACGGTACGTACACGTTTTCAGCCTTCCCTTTCGTCGGCAGTCGCCAAGATCATTCCACGCCATACAGGTGGGCTCCACGGGATTTCGGCTTGCCTTGACTGGGCCCCTATGGTGGTCCCGTGGGCAGGGATGGAGCGCCCTGGCTGAGGCTGGTCGTGGTCACGGACGACGATCCCGGGCCGCGGCTCTGCCGTGACTGTGGTAACCCATTGGTGCCGACGGTGAAGGCGGCGGTGTTCTGCACGTCGGTGGGGTGTGACCGAGGTACGCGCCGAAGGGGCAACGAGATGATCTTGAAGCCCTGAGCGCTCGGCCCCCGTATTTCAGAGGGACACGAGGGACACGCACGCTGTTCTGCCAGCGGCGGAACACCGACCGAACCGGGCTCGACGATCACTACAGTCCAGTCTCATGACGACGATCACGACGCGTACGGTCGAGTACCCGGCGGACGGTTTGACGATGATCGGGCACCTCGCGCTCCCGGCCGGTTTCGACCGCCGGCCCGCGGTGCTGCTCGGACCAGAGGGCATGGGACTCAGCGACGTCGAGCGCCACCGGGCCGATGCGCTCGCCGAACTGGGATATATAGCGCTGGCCTTCGACCTTCACGGCGGGCGCTATTTGGGCGACCCCGAGGAGATGCTGGCCCGTTGCCTGCCGCTGCTCGCCGACCCCGACCGGATGCGGGGCATCGGCCATGCGGCACTCGACGTGTTGCGCACCGAACCGCGAACCGACCCCGACCGGATCGCCGCCGTCGGCTACGGCACCGGGGGCGCCATCGCGCTGGAACTCGGGCGCGACGGCGTCGACCTGCGCGCGATCGGGACAGTCAACGCAACCACCACGGGCCGACCGGGCGAGGCAGCGCGCATTCGCTGCCCGGTGTGGGCCGGGGTCGGGTCGGAAGACCCGATCATGCCGCCCGCGCAACGGAACGCGTTCACCGCCGAGATGCAGGCCGCGGGCGTCGACTGGCGCCTCGCGGTCTACGCCGGCGCCTTGCACGCCTTCCACCACCCGCCGGTCGACCACCCCGCGGTCCCCGGCGTCGGCTACCACCCACAGCACGCGCAGCGAGCCTGGCGCGACGTCGTCGACCTGCTCGCCGAGTGCCTGCCCGTGACGGAGGATCTGGGGGCATGACCCAGGCAAACAGCCTGGCGCCAGGTTTGGTCCACGTCGGGCACTGACAGTCCCCTCACCTCAAGTCCGCATTGCAGAAGCACATTAGGGCGGGTGCTCGATCGCGGGGACGCGTTCGCAACTGCCGCAGTAAATGCCGGATCTACTGCGACGGAGCCCCGGCCGTGACCGTCGCGACCTGCGGCAGACCATTCCGGCCGCCGGGGCGAGGTGTACGCGTTTACTGCGGCATCACTGCGCTGACCACGCATTGAGTCACACCAAGATCAACTCATTGCCCCTTTGGCGCGTATCTCGGCTGAACCCCTCGGTGTGCCGTTCGCGGCACTGGCGGCGGATGCGGCGGGCAGGCGCGAGGGCCCGGGCGGTGCAAGGTAACAGGGCTGCCACCTGCCCGGAGTGTGGGGTGTCCTGAACCGCGTCGAACGTGCTTCCTCGGCAACGTACTCACCGGATCGAGCGCTAGCACCACAGGTGTCGTGATGCATAGACTCAGCCACCAAGTCGCTGAGCTGCATCAACGTGAGACTAACTCCACGGCAACTCCTCCGCCCCCCAGAGAATCGAGCGCGACCCCGAAGGACTCGCGGCACTCCTGCGTCTGCGCACTCTGGCACTGCACGGTGTGCAGACGACATGCGCCATCGCCCCGTACCGAATCCGACGGGTCCGACGGGTCCGACGATTCCTGCAGGGCCTGTGCGGCCAACTCACCGCTCGCCGGGTCTTGAACCTGTTTCGTACAGGGGGGTTCGACGGCCTTCGTAGCCCCGGGCATCGAAGGAAGGGTGGGACGCCGTGCTGCTGCATATCCGGCTCCGGCCGCCTGGGGGGTTCGACGAGCTGGTCGAAGTCCTCCAGCGATTCACCCTGACGGTCCAGGCCCTGCCGCCCGCAGCTGCGATCGCCGACGTGTCAGGGCATCCTCCGTCTACGGATGGCGCGTGACCTCAAGTTGCCGCTGACCCATGTGCAATGGGTTCGTGGCTACGCCCACCCGTCCACGACGCAGACCTACCACGCCGCTGGCTTGGAGAAGATCCTCTCAAATCGCCCCATCACTCTTTGACCGCGCCGATCGTGTCAGTCAACAATGACTGTGCCGGGCGGCGCATTCCGCAGGTCCGGCCGCGGGCCTTGCGGCTGGTCGGTGGTGACAATGTGTTCGTCTTCGTCGTCGTCCCCGAAGATGCCGGCGATGCTTTCGACTATCTGGCCGACCGCCTCGACCGCGTCCGTGCCAACACCGGCGATGTCGCTGATCGCCTGCTCCACGGTCCTTACCGGGTCTCGAGCGAGGTCGCTTACGGCGCCTACAGCGAACGATGTCACCCCGGCCAGCGGATTCGGGCCGCTGATCGTGATGAGAGGCAGCTTGAGAGTGCTTGTCGCCGCCCAGTGCAGACCTAGCTCTGCTTTGAGTCCGATCTCACCGCCGATGCCGAAGGGCTGGCCTCCGATCGTTACACCGAGTTGCCCGCCGATCTCGCCCGCGGACAGGCCGATCTCCCCACCCACCCCATTCGGGCCGGCCTCCCCGGACATATGGGCATTGGGCCCCACGGCATGTCCGGTAGCGCTCCCCCCAGCACCTGGAGCACCAAACGAGGCCTGACCGTCAACCCTGACCGTGACTACTTCGGCGTAACCCTTTGCGGTGAGAGTCTCTCCGTCGACCGAGCCTTCAAGTTTCACGATGCCGATCTGCAGTCGCAAGTCAGCCGTCACCGTTATGTCTCCGGCACGCGCTCTCAGCGCTCCAGACTCGTCGACGAAGGTTTGTCGGTAGGAGAAGCTCTCTCGAGGCACGTGCAGGGGGCCGACCGGCACAGGAGTTCCAGCCGCTACCAGCCCTTCTTTAACTCTCAGGACTCCGTTCGCGTCGAAAGTCTTGCGCTTGTAAGTGATCACACCGGGGGCATTGGGATCGAGCTTGCCGACGGGGACGTGTTGAACGGTAGGTATAGACAAGGGGGACAAGTCACCGACGAGCAAAACGGTGTCGCTCATGACGGTGCTGTAGATGTCCCAGCCCCCACTGACGTTCTTTCCACCGGCTCCTGCCGTCCAGCGGTTTGAGCCGTCTTTCACGCCGTCGTGGCGGTACCACTGGAGATCCCCACCTGGTGTGACTCCGTAGATCACTCCGCCGCCGCCGCCGCCGCTGAAGACGGTGTCGTAGATGTTCCAGCCTCCGCCGACGTTCCTTCCACCTCCCCCTGCCGTCCAGCGGTTTGAGCCGTCTGCCCAGCCGTCGTGGAAGTACCACTGGAGATCCCCACCCGGTGTGATTCCGTAGATCACTCCGCGGCCGGCGCTGAAGACGGTGTTGTAGATGTTCCAGCCTCCGCCGACGTTCTTTCCACCTCCCCCTGCCGTCCAGCGGTTTGAGCCGTCTGACCAGCCGTCGTGGAAGTACCACTGGAGATCCCCACCCGGTGTGATTCCGTAGATCACTCCGCCGCCGCCGCCGAAGACGGTGTTGTAGATGTTCCAGCCTCCGCCGACGTTCTTTCCACCTCCCCCTGCCGTCCAGCGGTTTGTGCCATCTGTCCAGCCGTCGTGGCGGTACCACTGGAGATCCCCACCTGGTGTGATTCCGTAGATCACTCCGCCGGCGCCGCCGAAGACGGTCCTGTAGATGTTCCAGCCTCCGCTGACATTTTCTCCACCTTCCCCTGTCGTCCAGCGATTCGTGCCGTCCTCCCACCCGGTATGGCGGTACCACTGCAAATCGCCGTCTGATGTAATCCCGTAGATGATGGCGAGCATTCCTCCCTCTGCCATGACTCCTCCACATATCGATCGAATGGATTCGCTGCTCGATTCGAAAGTACGAAGCTGGCGTCACCCTGCGGACTCTGCCTGCGAGGATCGAGCTCGGGCCGGAAGGAGAAGTTGTACATCCCGCGGCTTCCAGCCTATGCAGCGCACCGTGTGCTGTATCGCCCGACCTCGCCGCCGGCGACAGCGGCTACCTTGCGGGGACCATTCTGATCAGCGTGCGTGCCTCACCTGCAGGAAAATGCTCCCGATTGCATTCACGACATCCCGGCGGATACGAAGGTCCTCACCCTGGAACGGCAACACTGAAAGATTTCAGTGGACGAACCCCAGCCATGTCAGAGCCAATTCTCCGGTGACTGGTGCGAGACCTGGTGCAAGGATGCCGGGCCCAGTCATGCCCGCGGCCAGCGGCAGCGTGAACTGATCAAGTCTTACAACCAAGTGCCGAAACCCTTCAACATTCGGTTGGGGCACCCAAAGGTGCAAAGTCTACGCGACAGGTTCCCAATCCCACTCTCCTTCTTGGCTGATCCCACCACCAATGAAAGCGAGCGTCCCAAACCACTTGTCTCTTGGATTAGTGCCTGAGATTTGACTGTCGTCCCATAGGAACTCTATCTGACCAGTCTGGGGAGTCCAGGTAGGAGTGAGCGTAATTTGTCCAGCGCGCCTCATAAGCGCCTCCTGGAAGAGCTTCCTTACCGGGGGACGAGCCCGCCCGCCCGGTTTGCGATGCGAGTGGCCACTTACGTAGAGTGCGCAAGGGCACCGTAAGAACGGGCCCTGACGGTATGGTTGGGAACGGCTTATCCGGCCATGTAGCACCCGCTTGCCCACCCCTTATAGACTACGTCCTTCACCTCAGGCGTGCATCCGAAATTCGACCAGCCAGGCTTTATTGAATGGTCATTTGTTGCCGGTTCCACTAAAGCGCTTGCAGGAGCTGCGGGTGCTGTCCCCGACTCCCCACGAGCCTTCGCGGAAGATCAGCTTTTCTCGTTTGAGTGCACGGAAAAGGGATCGGAGTGCTCCAAGGAGCAACTTCCTCGCTTCGCCGAGCAGGGGTGCCTGCTGCTGGATGTGGTCGGTGATGATGGCGCGCAAGTCGTCGATGCCGGCGGTGCGCCAGGCCTGCAGGCAGGGGGCGGCCTTGCGGACGGAGCTGCGGACGGTGGAGGGGGCCAGGGGCCAGGGGCCAGCTCGGCCGGGACGCGGTGCCGCAGAGCACGTCGATCCAACGGTGGATGCCTTCCTGGAACGGGGGCGGTGCGTGGTCGGCGAGCCGGCGGGCGCCGGTGAGGTGCGCGTTGGATTTCGCGTCCGGGACGTCGTAGGTCTCCCGGCGGCACTCCCGGCACACCCTCATGCTCGTGACCACGCCCCACGTCGCGCACAGCCCGCACGACACCGCCACCGCCACCGCCACCGCCACCGCCACCGCCACCGCCACCGGCATCAGTTCGGCGGAAGCGCGCGCCGTGCCGGGCCGGTGCCCGGCTGCCGCGGGACCGGGCGGCTCCCGCTGCCGGCCTGCGGGCCTTGGCCGACCGCCGGCTTCAGCGTCTCCGGCGCAGCGCCCGCGGCGGCGACCAGTTCCGCCTGCAGCAGGTCGGCCACCTCACAGCCCAGGGCCGCGCAGATCATGTCAAGGTCGTCCAGCCGCAGGGTGACCGGCATCCCCGACCACAGGGCCGCAACCTTGCTCAGCGACGGAGTGAACCCGACCTCCTCGAACGCGGTCTTCAGCTGGCTGGCGCGCCATATGTCCCGCTGGGCCGCCACCCACCGCGGATTCCACTTCACTGCTTCTCGCCTCCCCACTCAGCCGGCGCACCGCACGCCGGGACAACTCCAGACTGGCCCGCTCCGGGTCCCCCTGGGCGCCAGCCCCGGCTCCAGCCCGGCCGGCTCGCTCGATGCACCGCCCCCGCCGATCAGCGTGAAGCGGCGAGTTCCGGAATCCACCACAAGCACGCAAATTACGAGGAGAACTCCTGGAATCAAGGAGAAACGGGCGAATTTTCACACGACGGTGTGTACTGCCAGATCGAGCCATTGACCAGCCTGAACAGGCAGAACAAGCAGCCCCGGCAGGGTCGGGAACCCGTCGGAGCTCCAATAGGATGCTGGCGACTATGGCGGCCGCGGCCACCCCGCCCGGCACGACCACCGTGATCGACGCCAAGGACGTCGAGCGGTGGCTGAGACCGCGCCCGGTCGCGGCCCTTTACGGCGTCGGCCCGGCGACCACGGGCAAGCTGCGCACGTACGGCCGGCACACCATCGGCGACTTCGCCGAGACCCCCATGCCCACCCTCGTCCGTCTCTTCGGCGCCGCCGGCCGCCCCCTGCACACCCACGCCCGCGGCCAGGACCCGCGCACGGTCCAGACGCAGCCGATCGCGAAGTCCTTGGCCGCCGACCGGGCCTTCGAGCACGACGTCCTGGTGTCGGCCGAACACCGCCGGACCCTGCTCGATCTGGCCGAGGAGGTCGCCGCCCGCCTGCGCGACGGGGCAACAAGCCGCAGGCGGACTGGCCCTGTCCGTCCGCTACGCCCACCGCAGCGTCTGCACCCGCAGCCGCACCCTCACGGAAGCCACGGCCCACAGCCGGCCGATCGCCGCTACCGCGTACGAGCTCTACGTCCTGCTCGCCCTCCAGCGCGCCCGTGTCCGCGCCATCAGCCTGCGCGCACACGACCTTCGCCCCGCGAGCGAAGCCTCCAGCAGCTCACCCTCGCCCCGGGCGACGACCACGCCCTGGCCATCGAGGCGGTCATCGGCCGAGCCCGCGCCCGCTACGAGCCCGGCACCATCCGGCCCGCCACCAGCGCCAAACACGCCAGCAAGGCAATACACGGCGCGAAAACGCTCTTTTCGCCGCCGCCCGCGACCTAACCCACGCCCCATATATGCACCGGCAGGCACGGGCCCCGGCCGCACCGGCTCTGGTATCGGCGACTCCCGCACACCACTGCCTCCCGCCGCGCCGCACTGGGCGGGCTCGGCAGTCCGGCACGACACGCCCGTGCCCGGCCGCGCTGCGGCGCGGCCGGGGGCGGGCAGGGCCCGGTCACCTGGCACCCGCACTCCCTGGCGCTGCGCGGCGGGCCCTCGCCCTCGCGTGGTGGCCGCACCCGCGCCGCCCGGCCAGGGGGGCCTGTCACGCGCCTGTGACAGTCGGCGGACAGTGTCGTGAAGTCCGGAGGCCAGTCTTTTAGCAGAAGGACAAACCAGACATTTCGCCACAGCGATCATCCTTCGAAACTTCCCCCCACCCCCCTTTTACTGGAGTAATTCTCATGGCTCGCACTTCTCGGAAGCAGCGTTTCTCGATGTTCGCCGTCTCGGCCGCGATTGTCGGGGGAGGCGTGCTGCTGCCCACCAGTGCATTCGCTGCGCCGGCCAAGCCGCAGGTCAGCGAGGCGGTCACGCTGGTCGCCGACCACGCGAAGAGCGGTCATGGGAGCAAGGGCAAGAAGGACAACCGGGGCAACAAGGGCAAGAAGCACGGCAAGAAGAACCAGGGCAAGAAGCACGGCAAGATCAAGGACGTCAAGAACATGCCGGGCTGCAAGTTCTACAAGGGCACGGTGTACTGCGAGCACAAGCCCGAAAAGCCCGCCCCCACCACGGAAACCCCGAAGACAGAGACCCCGAAGACGGAGACCCCGACCACGGAAACCCCCACCACGGAGACCCCGACCACGGAAACCCCCGCGACCGAGACCCCGGCGACGGAAACCCCCGCGACCGAGACCCCGGCGACGGAAACCCCCGCGACGGAGACTCCGGCCACGGAGCAGGCCCCCGCCACGGAGGAGGCCCCCGTGGAGGCAAGCCCGGCCGCTTCCGGCTGAACCTGAGCCCAGCAACGTAGCTCCACGTGCCGGTACCGGCACACACGGTGAAGCCACCCTCCAACTGATCAGCCCCTGCCGGGCCCGTCGGGCCCCAGGGGCTTTTGTCTGCCCCACGGACCCGGATGCCGCCCCCACCTCCAGCACCGGGCCGGCGCGAGGGCGACGGGCGGTCCGGCGTTGTTGCCTGCATGGACGAGATGCTGGACGTGCTCCTCGACGGGGTCACCGAGCCGCGCCTGAAGCTGATCAGCGGGGACGCGCAGAGCCCTGATGGTCCTCCGTAAGTTGTAAGGCGGCCGGGGAGGGCTGGGTGTGGCTTCCGAGGAGTGGCCGCCCGGCCCTCCGGGGCGCCCTGGCTGCTGATGGAGATGTGCGCTCAAGTCGCTTTTTACGGAGATGACAGCGAGGCGTTCCTCGGGCCGACGGCAGGCTGTTCGGAGCGAGGAGGGGTGAGTGAGTGAGCGAGCGACGGGTCGAGGTCTGGGCCGGTATCGCTTCTGCTGATGCGCGAACAGTACGAACACGCCGCGGAGGTAGTCACGGTAGGCCTGGTCGTCGGGCAGCGCCCAGGGGAAGAGTCCCCAGATCGGCTTGGGCCACGTGGTGTCGTCCAGGTCGATCGTGTCGAAGTCAAAGTGCGTGTCGAGCTCGGGCAGCGGGAGGTAGGAGACGGTGCCGTTGCGCAGAGCGTCCGGATCCACCAGGCCAGTGGCGGCTCCCTCGCCCCCGTGACCGTCGGCGCGGCTGAGGTCGTCGAGCAGCCGCGCCCGCTCGCCGGGGGTCAGGAGGCGGATCATGCTGTCGGGGGGCGGGCACGTCAGGTCGTCGGCCAGGTTGTCCGCGAGCACCCGGCGCGTGGCGACCAGATGGTCGGCCAGTATGGCCAGACGGCCCGGGTCCACATGGTCCTCGCCACACACGGCCACTCTGATGGGTTCCTCGTCGAACAGTGCCTCCCTGGTGACCGGGACCTCCTGGCCGCGCCGGTCACCGTGGTCGATCCGCACGGTGAGCGGCTCCCGCCACAGGTCCTCACCGATCTCCAGGGCGGCGAAGCCCCCGCCGTCGGTCCGTGCCTTGGCAACGACCTGGTCGCCCGCCACCGCCTCGACGCCGACCTCCGAAAGCAGTCGGTCCGTGGTGGTGTGGTGGATCAGGACGCGGATGCTGAGGGACTCGGGAGCCTGGGTCATCACTATGCCTCCGGAATATCGAGGGCCGTCGTTGTCACCGAGAGCATGCTCAGGAGGGGCCCTGCGTCGGGGTTGCCATCCTGCGATCGTGGGGGCGGGAGGCCGACTACCGGGAGCGGTGTCCTCCACGCTCACTCGTCCGAGCGACTTGCCCGTCACGTAGCCTCGGGGCGGGCTGCGCCTGGTGCTTCTCCGCGTGGACTCGGATACGGCCCTCGCAGGCACGCCGAGAGGAGGTCCCAGGAGCGTGAACGGTCGCAGCACTGACCTGGCCCAGAAACCCAGACTCGCCGGGACGGGGCCGCGGGGCGATATCCGCCACTCCGCTCTGCTGAGCTTAAGGGGATTTGACGTGCGACACCGGGGCATCCGCACAACCCGGCCTTTGCCAGCAGACAGGAGACAGCAGTGACCACTTACGTCATCACCGTGCCCGGCACGTTCCTGAGGGACGTCGACGATGCAGCACGCTCCGGGCTGGCGAGGAGGCTGGCTTCGTACCACACCGACTTGAGCGAGACTGAAGACGTGGAACTGCTCACCCTCCACGAGGGCGGTACCTTTTCCGTCCGGCTCGAAGTCGAGGCCTCAGACCAGGCCACCGCCGAGGACGACGCCGTGCGGCTGCTGGCCAGCACCCTCCAGGAGCTGGGGTTCTCGGAGAAGGACGCGCCCCTGGGACCTCCGGCGGTCACAGGTGTCGACGGTGAGTTCTGAGATTCTTCCGCTCGCGGCACGTGGCCGCCGTCGCCCCCTCTCGCCGCCGAGCCTGCGGTCCCCGTGCCGATCCGGGTCGTGCTGCCCGGGGGCCAGGAGGTCGTCGCGGCGCCCGTCATCGAGCAGCGCAACCCGCGGTCTGCTACTGGGAAGCGAAGGGGACGGTGATAGTGAGGTGGCCGTCACGGTCCGGACGAGGACCGTCGAGGGCGTTCATACGGATGACCAAATGGCCGATCACACGGTTGGTGAGTGACTCGTCCGGCGTGGCCGTGCCCTCGGGGGGCAGACGGGCTTCGTCCTCGCTCGGAGGGTCACTGCCGCAATAGCGAGCCGTGTCCATATTGGCGGTCCAGCAAGCGAGCGAAACGTCGGCATGTCCGGGTTCTCCTGGGCGTACGCGAACGTGGCCGTACATGGTGAAGCCGTCTCCGCCCAAGGCGACCGTCGTGGAGTGCTCTCGGCCGTCGGTGCACAGGCGCATCAGCTCCTGCATGGCTGGCTCCACGACGGCTCGCGCCATGGGTTCCGTGTAGACCACCGATCTCTCCCCCAAGCGCTGAAGTGACCCGGCCAGGCAGGCCTTCGCGCGGATCTGCGGCTGCCACTTCTCCCACTTCTCCCGCATCTCCCAAGTCTGCCGCTCCACCGCATCCGCCATGGCCGTGTCCTCCCACCGGGCCGGTGCAGCCTCACGGTGCGCGGCGATCACGCGGCCATAGCCGTCCGGCGAGACTTGCGTACCGACTCAGCTCGGACGGGACTGCCGTGCCGGGGCGCCGGCATCGGCCGGTGCGGGTGCGGGCAGGGCGCCGGGAGGCAGAATCCGCCGGGCGCGCACGACCGTACGGCCCGCCGCAGCATTGGCGGCCGCCACGACGCAGGCCTGCTCCAGGCGTGCCTTCGTCGCCCCAGCCGATGAGTCGGGGCACACGGTCGGCCGAAGTCCGGGGCGAAGCCGACGGCTGCCACGTGCTCGGCGAGGTCGGGAGCGATAGCCGCCCGACCGCTCCCGCAGGGAGCCGTCGGGCGGCCGGGAGCTCCCGGGCCCGCTCGATCGAGCCGTGCGGCCGATGAGCTTTCCCGGCCGTCGGTCGGACGGGCGGATCAGCGCAGTCCGGCGAAGAGATCGTTTTCGGGTACGGCCGCGCCGGTCGCGTCCTGGACACGTACGAAGGTCTCCATGCCCATCAACTCGCCGAACCTCTCCTTGCCCATCTTGAGGAAGAAGATGTTCTCGCCCTGACTGGCGTGTGCGGCCAGCGCATCGAACTTCTGACCGCTGAACGCGGTGGTGTCCACCCACGTGGTGATCTCATCGTCGGGGAGGCCGATCTCGGCCATCGCGGCGGCCTCGGCGGGATCCGGCTCCGGCATGTCCTCATGGAACTCGCGCATGATCTCCCCGAACCGCTGCATCCCCGAGCGGGGCATCGTCGTCCAGTACACCTTCGGTGACAGCGCGGTCATCTCCAGCGCCGCCATCGTGATGCGGTGGGCCTGGATGTGGTCGGGGTGGCCGTAGAAGCCGTTCTCGTCGTAAGTGACGACCACATCGGGTCGGTAGTGCCGCATGAGTTCCGCAAGTCGGGCGGCGCCTTCCTCCACGGGGGTCTGCCAGAAGGATCCGGGGGCGTCGTTGCTCGGCCAGCCCATCATCCCGGAGTCGGCATAGCCCAGCATCTCCAGATCGCTGATCTTCAGGACGTCACAGCTCGCTTCGAGTTCTTGACGGCGCATCAAGGTGACGGCCGCCGGGTCGTGCCCGGGATCGCCCGGCTTGACACCCCCCGGTCCGTCACCGCAACGGCCGTCGGTACACGTCACGAGAACCGTGCGGATGCCTTCCGCCGCGTACCGCGCGAGGACCCCTCCGGTTCCGGTGGCCTCGTCGTCGGGGTGGGCGTGCACTGCCATGAGCGTCAAGGGCCGGTCAGTCATGAAACAGTCCTCCTGCAGAAATACTTCTTGGTCCGAGCTCGCGGCGGGCGTACCGCGATCCTGGGGGCCGGGTCCTGGTGGGGCGGACAATCTTGTGGCCTGTGTGCTCCCCGCCCGTGCGGCGCCGGTCCCTCAGTCGATGCAACCGCGCCGACCGGACCAGCTGTTCCCGGCACGGCCACTTGGCCTTCAAGACAGCCTCCGTCCTGGCCCGCCTGGCTGGCTGGCCCGGTCATCTGCCCGCCCTGCCCAGGGCCGCGGAGATGGTCCAAGTCCGCGAAGTAGATCTGACATACCATCACAATATTGAGGATGGCCCCCGCTTCCCAGCGGCTGGTGCTGGGCTGGCACGGGAGTCGGGTGCCGCGGCATCTGGAGGAGCTGAACGGGTGGGTGGAGTCGCGGTGATGGGATCACCTCGGCTACGGGCATGCGAGGGAGCCGACCCGGTTCCGGAGCGGTCCGATGTGCGGCGGGCGACTGTAGGGCGCTGTGATCCGCAGAGGACGACCATGCGCCGTTCGAGTTCGACGTCAGACGTAGGCTGCTGTCGGAGAACGAGGGGGAGACGATGACTGACGACCGCAAAACGACCGTGCCCGTGTGGACGCTGGCGACCGCTGACGTCCGAGTGCCTGGGTTGACCGCCGGCGACTTGATGACGGCTGAGCGCCTGGCCGAACTGCGCGGAGTACTGGCCGTCCTGGCCGACGAGCCGATCGTCACACTTGAGGTACATCCGCTGCCCGACAAGATCGACCGCGGCCGTGGCATCCCGCTCGACGCCGCCAGTCCCCTGGCGCAGCACCTGTCACAGTTCATCACGCAATCGGCGCGAAGTTCCCTTACGGTGGCCAGAGCGACCGTCTCCGGCGAGAGTCTGTATCGCATGGTGGTCCCGGCGAAGGTCGCCGCCCAGTTCGGGCAGGGCATCGTTCGCCCGATGGTGCCGAAGGGGGCGGCCGGCGGCATCTACGGTGAGCTGGTGGACTCGACGGGCAGGATCGCCTCCAAAGCGACGTTCGTTCCGGTCGGAGGAGCGGCAGCGGCGGGCACGGTGGGCGGCGCCGGTGCGACCGCCGGTGCCGCGGCCGCCGGCGGCACGGCGCTCACCGTGGCCGCTCCGCTCGTGCTCATGGCCGTGGCGGTGGGGGTGAGCGCACACGCCGACCACAAGCGCCAGCAGGCCATCGAACACATCACGAAACTGCTGGAGCAACTTCAGGAGGAGAAGCTCGACGACGAGCACAGCGAACTCGACGGCTGCCGGGACGCCATCGACAAAGCCACTGCCATTCTGCTCGACCAGGGCAAGCTCGGTGTCTCGCTGGGGCTCGACTCGGCGGTGCATGCCATCAACACGGCGCTGGGCAAAGCCGACCGCCGCCTTGCCCGATGGCAGAGCGCGCTGGACGGACTGCCCGAGAGCGAGGCCGTCGAACTCGGCACGTTGACCAAGTCGTTCCCCGGCGTCGACGACCATGGCGGCACGTTCCGCACCCACCTCGAACTCGCTTCCCTGGCTATCGCGCTGAAGCGGCGGGTGGTCGTCCTCCAGGCCGTCGAGCACGCCCAGAGCGACGCCGGCAATCCGTTCGAAAACTTCACCCGCGCACTCAAGCGCGATCAGCAGCGCCTCGACGAACTGGAGGCGGGCATCGCCAGTGTCCTGGTACGCCTGTCGGCACTGGAACTGGCACGCCCGAACGGTTTGCGACCCGTCTTCACGACCGGTGAAGTCGATCGCCTCATGAGCGCGGCACACCGGATCCACAAGTTGGGTGACGGCGTCACGGTCAACAGCCGCACGACAGACGTGGCGATTGAGATTGCCCGCGACAAGGACGGCTCGGTGGTCGTGTTCCCTGCGCTGCCCGCGTAGGCGCAGGCGCGCTCGCACTCACTTGGTGAGTCATGTGAGGTTGCCCGAAACCTCGAACGCAGCTGTGGCTCTCACCGGCTCCCGGTGGATCACACAGACGCACACCGTGACCTGCGGAGATGCCGCTCGTTCCGACATGTGGCCCGATTCCCACCGGCTGGCCTCAAGGGAGGTATTGTCCCCCGGTCACGGACGGCAATCGGATCGTCCGTCCAACCCAAAGGAACCGACATGACGGATCTGAACTCGCTGCGGGCAAGCCTCGCGTCAGGTGAACACGAGTTCGCCGACACCCTGGCCTTCGTCACCGCGCATTACGAGTATCAGCCGCAGGCGTTCCGCAACGGGGAACTGGAAAATGCCGCAGGTGAGAACGAGGGTTCCTGCAAGACACTGGGACTGGCCCTGCTGGAAGGGCTGAGCGACCAGGAAGCTCTGCTGGCATTCGGTGAGCATTACCGCAGTGTGCTGGCAACGCCGAACGACACTGATCACGGCAACATCCGCAACCTCCTGGCCCATGGCCTGGCAGGGGTGAGCTTCGCCGGGCAACCGCTGGCCCGCAAGAGCTGAACAGCGACGGCACCGGCAGCGGGGTGAGTCCGGCCTTCCCGGCACGCACCCGGGCTACGGCTAGCGCATACGGCGAGCTGCTCGCGCGCTGCCGGCCTGCCTCCTCGCGCAGAGGGGTCGTCTCGGCCTGCCCATCCGCGAAGAGCGTCTCGGGCTCACGCACGCCCTCCCGGACCCGCCTCTCAACGGCGGCGTGAAGCGCAGAGTCCGTTGTCCTGGCCGCCCTGACTGGCGGTGCGCTGCGAACGCACAGCGGTAGCCCTGCGGCGGTGTCCGGCGCTGCACCAACGACGCGTGCGGACGGCTGCGGGGCGCCGGGCCGAGGGCCTTCATGGGCGCGGGCGCCAGGACGTGCCCGGCGCGTACGTTCGCGCTCGGCACCTTCTCGTCGGCCGCCGAGATCGGCTTCGGCGTGCTCCAGCGCAGCTGCGTGCCCCAGGCCGGGACGTCGGGACGATCTTTCAGGCGGCCGGTGTCCATGTAGGCGATGGCATGGACGCGTCCGCGACCCGGGCACGGATGCGGATGCGGCCACGATGGCGTCGGAGTGCGCGCGGCCGCCGCCGGCGGCCGCGGCGACCAGGCCGCGCCGGGTCATCATCCTGCCGATCGCCGCGCCGAGGCCGTACAGCCGTACCGGCGCTCATTGGTGCGCCGGGCGGCTCCCAGCGTGCCGCGGCCGTGCACTCGGGCCGCGTGCAGCCGCAGTCGGCGCAGGCGGAGCCGCCGTGGAGCCGCCGTGCCTGACCCGCGACCGGAGCGGCTGCTTGAGGTTCCTGCCTCCCGAGACGGCACGGGTCTGCTCGGGAGCTGTGGGTGATGGTGAGCTCAGTGCCGGTTCGATTCTGCCTGGTTGTCAGCCGGTCCGGTCCCACAGCTCCCGCCGCAACCGGGTATCCAGCACGTCCTCGGGCGTCTGCAGGGAGAGCATCGTCGCGTTCGCCGCGACCAGCCCCTGCGCACCCGGCGTGGCCGGCCGCTCCCCCGCCTGCCCCTCCTCCCACGCACGGCACCGCCCCTGCGGCGCCCCGGTCACCTGACTGCCTCTGCCCCTACCCACAGAACCCCCTCTCCGGCCCGCCACCCACGATGAAGCCTGAGGAGCTGCGCACGGTCCTCCCTCCGTTCCCGTACCGCGGGGCTGGCTGGACCGCGAACTGGGCCTGCGGACCTGTGACCGCGCCCCTCGGCGACCGCCTCCATCGTGAGGTGCCGCCGGGGAGGGGAACTCCGGGCGCGGCGCCGGCGCCGCCTTCCGCCCGCGGGGTAGCGTCGGATCCCCTCGGCCTCTGGCCGAAACTCGCGCTTGCCAGGCCAGTTAGGTGTACCTAACCTTTGGCTCGCTCCGCTTGAGCATCTCGGCACGACTTCGGGACCCGTCCCCAACCGAAGGAACCTCCCCCATGAACACACGTCTCCAGCACGCCCAGCCCTACGCCATCGGCCTGTTCCGGATCGTCACGGGACTGCTGTTCGCCTCCCACGGCGCCGCCTCCCTCTTCGGCGTCCTCGGCGGCGCCCACGGCGGCGGCACGGTCGCCACCGGCACCTGGCCGGGCTGGTACGCCGCCGCCATCCAGCTGGTCGCCGGCGTCCTGGTGCTGTTGGGCCTCGGCACCCGGTCGGCCGCCTTCGTCGCCTCCGGCTCGATGGCGTACGCCTACTTCACCGTTCACCAGCCCGGTGCGCTCTGGCCGCTGCAGAACGGCGGCGAGGCCTCCGCGATGTTCTGCTGGGCCTTCCTCCTGCTGGTCTTCACCGGCCCCGGCGCCCTCGCCGTGGACGGGCTGTTCGCCTCGCGCCCGACCGCGTCCGCCGGGCGGCGGGACGAGGCCCGCACGGACACCGTGGCCGCCTGAGGAATCGTTTCTCCGCCACCTGCTCCTACCCGCTGTGACCTGCTCCGGCGCCCGGGCCCCTCATCGGGGCGGCGCGACCAGCCCCATCTCGTAGGCCGTGATGACGAGTTGGACCCGGTCCCGGGCGCCGAGCTTGGTGAACAGCCGCGATACGTGGGATTTGGCCGTGGCGGCCGAGATGAACAGCTCCTCGGCTATCTCCCCGTTCGAGCGGCCCCGCCCGACCAGGGTGAGGACCTCCCGCTCCCGCTCGGTGATGCCGGCGACGGACCTGAGGGCCGGCTCCGCCGCCGGGGGCCCCGGCCGCCGGACGAAGTCCGCGATCAGCCGGCGCGTCACGCCCGGCGCGATCAGGGCGTCTCCGGCGGCGACGACCCTGATCGCCGAGAGGATCTCCTCCAGGGCCATGTCCTTCACGGCGAACCCGCTCGCGCCCGCGCGCAGCGCCCCGTAGACGTGGTCGTCCTCGTCGAAGGTGGTCAGGACGAGGATCCTGACGCCCTCGGTCCCCCCGGCGCCGCCGTTCCCCCCGCTCCTCTCGGTGATCAGCCGGGTGGCCTCGATCCCGTCCATCCCCGGCATCCGGATGTCCATCACGACCACGTCGGGGCGCAGTTCCGCGGCGAGGCGGACCGCCTCCGCGCCCGTCCCGGCCTCGCCGACGACCTCCAGGTCGGCGGTGTCCGCGATCAGTACGCGCAGGCCGGAGCGGACCAGCGGCTGGTCGTCCACGAGCAGTACGCGGACCGGCCGCGCGGGAACCCCGTTCACCGGGCCGCTCCCTCGCCCTCGGCCACGGCTGCCGCCGACGTGACCGGCAGCGGCAGCACCGCCTGGACCCTGAACCCGCCGGTGGAACGCGGCCCGGCAGTGAACCGGCCGTGCAGCAGGCTGACCCGCTCGCGCATCCCGGTGATGCCGAATCCCGTGCTCCCGATGCCGTCGGGCGCCCCGCGCCCGCCGTCGACGACCTCCACGGTCAGCTCCTCTTCCCCGTATCCGATGGTGACCCGGCAGTGCCCGGTGCCCGCGTGGCGGACCACGTTGGTCAGCGCCTCCTGCACGATGCGGTACGCCGACAGGTCGATGTCGGGCGGGAGCTGGCGCTCCTCCCCCTCCCGCCGCACGTTGACCCGTACCCCGGCGGCGGCAGTCGTGGCCACGAGGGCGCCGAGTTCTGCCAGTCCGGGGGCGGGGCCGAGCGGCGCCTGCCCGTGGAGGCCGTCCGGCTGCGCCTGACGCAGTGCCACCAGCGTACGGCGTAGGCCCGACAGGGTTTCCCGGCTGGTGGCCTCGATGGCCTGCAGGGCGGCGCGGGCCTCCGCCGGTTGCGTCTCGATGACCCGGCTGCCCACGCCGGCCTGGATGGCGATCACGCCGATGCTGTGGGCGACCATGTCGTGCAACTCGCGTGCGATGCGCAGCCGTTCCGCGGTCACCGCCTCGGAGACCTCCTTCGACCGCAGTTCCACCGTGTGCTCCCGGCGCTCGCGGAACCGCAGGCCGGTCATGTAGACGGCGCCCAGGGACAGGGAGGCGATCAGGCCGGTGCTCATCATGTCGTAGGGCCCGACCGACAGCAGTCCGACGGCCGGGAGCTCGATGACGACCACCATGGCGGTGGCGATGAGCGCGTCCCGCCGGGAGCGCGTGGCGACGATGAAGCCGAGCGCGAGGTCCGAGGCCATGAACACCAGGAACCGGCCCGGGGTGTGGTCCCTGCTGGCCCCCGCGACGAGCACGCCCCCGAGAAGGGTCAAGGTCAGCGCCACCAGGGGCCGACGTCGCAGGAGCCCGAAGAGCGGGGTCACGGCGAGCAGCAGCACCGCCCCGAGGAGCGGCCCGGCCGCGTACGGGACGCCGCCGATCAGCAGGCCCGGGATGAGGAGGTAGAGGGCGGCTCCGCCCCACGCCGCGGCGGCCGACGCCGGTTTCGGCGCGGGGCCGCCGGAGCCCTGCACACGCTGGTCGGCGCTCTCGGCGCGCTTCGTGCTCTTCGCATTTCTGGGTGGGGTGTCCATGCCGTGACCGTAACCAGCGGGCCCACGTGCGGACATCGGCCCCCGGGCTTACACCCCAGGGTGGTGGTGCCCCCGCACTTGCCGCCGACGGCCCGATGCCCTCGGGCCGGGTCTCCCGGCAGGGTGGGCCACGTGATCGAGGTCAAGAATCTCACCAAGATGCACGGCGACCGCGCAGCAGTCGACCGGCTGTCCCTCACGGCCGGTCCGGGGACGGTCACGGCGGTCCTCGGGCCCGCAGGGGCCGGCAAGACCAGCGCACTGCGTCTGATCCTGGGGCTGGACTCCCCCACGGCGGGCACGGTCGCCGTGGGCGGGGTCCCGCTGCGCGGCCGCCCGCGCAGCCCGCACCAGGTCGGGGCCCTGCCCGAGCCGGACGCGCTGCTCGGCCGGCGCACGGCGAGGGCCTTCCTGCGGGCGCTGGCCCGCGCCCACGGCATCGGGTCCGGCCGGGTGGCCGAAGTGCTCGAGGAGACGGGCCTGGCGCGGGAGCCGCGGCGGCGCGTGGCGACGTACTCCCCCGCGATGCGGCAGCGGCTGCGGATCGCCGCCGCGCTGCTCGGGGATCCGCCCGTGCTGCTGCTCGACGAGCCGCTGGCCGGGCTGGACGCCGAGGGGGTGCGGTGGGCCCGCCGGCTCCTGCGCGCGCTGGCCGCGGAGGGCCGTACGGTCGCGATCACCGGCGAGCGCGCGGCGGAGGCGGCTGGTACCGCTGACCGGATCGTCGTCCTCGGGCGGGGCCGGGTGGTCGCGGCGCAGTCCGCGGACGAGTTCGCCGCGCGGGGCGCCGCGGCCCGGGTCGTGGTGGGCACTCCGCGCGGCGCGGAGCTGGCCGCCGTACTGGAGGCCGAGGGTGCCACGGCCGTCCGGGCCGGCTTGTCGGGGCCCGGGCGGCTCGCCGTGACCGGCATGACGGCGGAGCGGGTCGGCGCGCTCGCCACCGAGCACGGGATCGTGGTTCTCGAACTCGACACCCGCAGGCCCTCGTTGGAGGAGGTGCTGCACGAGCTCGCGGCCGGCGCCCGGGGTACGGTCGCCCCGGTGAGGGCGGTCACGGGCCGGGGCGGGAGTTAGCCTGAGCGCATGGACGAACTGGGCGGGGTGGAGATCGTCGGCTTCGCGGACGCCGAGGCGTTCGAGGGCTGGCTCGCCGAGCACCACACGCGCCACGAGGGCGTATGGATCAAGGTGGCCAAGAAGAAGTCCGGCATCCCGTCGGTCACCGACGACGAGTTGGTCGACGTCGGGCTGTGCTACGGCTGGATCTCGGGCCAGCGGCGCGCCCTCGACGAGCGGTACTACCTGCAGAAGTACGTGCCGCGCCGCCCCAAGAGCCTGTGGTCGCAGGTGAACGTGGACAAGGTGGCGGCGCTGACGGCCGCGGGGCGGATGCGTGAGCCCGGGCTCGCCGAGGTGCGCAGGGCGCAGGCGGACGGGCGGTGGGCGAGCGCCTACGAGTCGCAGAAGACGGCGACGGTGCCACCGGATCTCGCGGCGGCCCTCGACGCGCACCCCGGCGCCCGGAAGGCGTTCGAGGCGCTCGACAGGACCGGGCGCTACCAGCTGATCCTGCCGCTGCTCCAGTCCCTCACCCCGGAGAGCAGGCAGGCCCGCCTCACCAGGGCCCTGCACCGGCTGACGACGGGCGGGGGCCGGTGAGCCGCCGTACTCCTCCCCGCCCCGTGGACGTCGAGGGGCTCTTCCCCGAGGTCGCCCCGCTGCGGAGGCAGGCGCTACGGCTGCATCCCCGCGCGGGCGGCCCGGCGCGGCAGGACAGTTCGGTGGGCGGTCCGCTGTTGTGGCCCGCGCACGAGGCCTGGCCGGTGTGTCCGGAGCACCACCGTTCCCCGATGGTGCCGGTGGTCCAGCTGCACGCCGCCGACGCGCTGGGGATCGTGCCGTTCCCCGCTGGATGTGACCTGCTGCAGGTGCTGTGGTGCCCGCGGGATCACGACGGCCGATGGGTCGTTCCCGAGGTGCACTGGCGGGATGCGGAGGGGGTCGGGGACATCCGCGAGGCGCCGCCGCTCCCCGTCGAGGAACCGTACGGACATGTACCGAAGCCGTGCGTCGTCCATCCGGAGCTGGTCACGGAGTACCCGAGCTGGGACCTCGCCGACGGGCTCTGGGACGCGTTGGAGCCGCGTTTCGAGCAGGTGGAGGCGGAGACGGGGTGGGACTACCAGTACCACTTGTCCACCGCTCCGGGGATCAAGCTGGGCGGATTCCCCGGCTGGAGCCAGGACCCGGAATGGCCGGACTGTTCGGGGTGCGGGAAGCCGATGGATCATCTGCTGACCGTGGAGAGCACCGAGGCGGACGCCGCGTCCCGGCTGACCTGGACTCCCGTCGAGGATCAGGGTGTCGCGTACGAAGGTCCCGGCCTGGTGCTGGGAGACCTGGGCGGGGTCTACCTCTTCGAGTGCCGGACCTGCCCGGGCCGCCCGTACAAGGACCGTTTCGACTGCGCCTGAACGGGAGAAAGGCGTCAGGCCCGGCCTCCCCGGGGGGAGACCAGGCCTGACGGAAACCGGAGCCGCGGGTCAGGAGTGCTGCTCGCGGGCCTTCTCGGCACGCTCCGCGTTCTTCTCCTTGATGCGGACCGTTTCCTTGCGGACCTCGGCCTGGGTTGCGCGCTCACGCTGGAGCCACTCGGGGGCTTCCTGCTTCAGCGCTTCGATCTGCTCCGTGGTGAGGGGCTCGGTGACCCCGCCGCGGGCGAGGCCGGCGATGGACACGCCGAGCTTGGCCGCCACCACCGGCCGGGGGTGCGGACCGTTGGCGCGCAGTTCCGTCAGCCACTGGGGCGGATCGGCCTGGAGCGCACTCAATTCGCTGCGCGAGACGACACCCTCCTGGAACTCGGCGGGGGTGGCCTCGAGGTACACGCCCAGCTTCTTCGCCGCGGTCGCGGGCTTCATCGTCTGGGTGTTCTGGTGCGACGTCATGGTGTCAAGAGTATCGAGCGTGTGCGCTACCTCCGACCACGACCGGTAACCTGGCGGGGTGACAGGCTCGGAAGTACCCCATTCGTTCCGGCTCGCTTATGTCCCGGGGGTGACACCCAGCAAGTGGGTGCGGATCTGGAACGAGCGGCTGCCCGACGTCCCTCTGACCCTTGTCGCGGTGTCCCCCGGCGAGGCGTTCGGCGTACTGCGGGGCGGCGGCGCCGACGCGGGGTTCGTCCGGCTGCCGGTCGACCGTACGGACCTCAGCGCGATCCCGCTCTACACCGAGACCACGGTGGTGGTGGTCCCCAAGGACCACCTGGTGGCGACGGCCGAAGAGGTGTCCACCCAGGATCTGGCCGACGAGATCGTGCTGCACCCCCTCGACGACACCCTCGTGTGGGAGCAGCTGCCGGGGCGGCCCGCGATCGAGCGCCCCGCGACGACGGCGGACGCGATCGAGCTGGTCGCGGCCGGGGTGGGCGTACTGGTCGTCCCGCAGTCGCTGGCCCGTCTGCACCACCGCAAGGACCTCACCTACCGGCCGGTCTCGGACGCGCCCGAGTCGCGGGTCGCGCTGTCGTGGCCGCAGGAGGAGACCACCGATCTGGTGGAGGAGTTCATCGGGATCGTCCGCGGCCGGACCGTGAACAGCACGCGGGGGCGGCCCCCGACGCCGCCGCAGCCGAAGGCGAAGCACAAGCGCCCCGAAACGGGCTCCGGCTCCGGCTCCGGCGGCCAGCGGAAGACCGCGTCCGGGAAGCCGACGGGCAAGAACCCCCGTGGTGCTTCCGGCGGCGCGAAGGCGGGCAAGGGCGGCAAGAGCGGAAAGCCCCGCCGTCGGCCGTAGGACCGGCCTGATCCGAACGACAGGCCCCGGGGTCCCCGACGGCCTGGCTTCGGGTACCGGGATCGCCTCGCGGTGTATGCAGGTGGGATGGATCTCCGGCCGTCCCACCCACCGCACCACCGAGCCCGGCAGGTGAGCCACCTGCAGCTGGCGGTCCCGTTCGCGCTGATCGCCCTCGTGACGCTGGTCGACGTCCTCGCTCCGCCGGACGTCCACCTCGGGCCGTTCCTGGTCGCCGCACCCGCGGTGACGGCCTCGTTCGCGGGGCCACGGATGACGGGCTTCGTGGGCCTGGTCGCCGTGCTGGCCCAGGTGGTGGTCGCGACGACGCGCACCAGCCTGACCGATCTGAACCACACCTTCCAGATCATCGCGCTCGTCATGATCTCGGTGTTCGTGACCTTCTTCGCCCACCTGCGCGAGGTGCACGAGAAGGAGCTGGTTCAGCTGCGCTCGGTGGCGGAGACCGCCCAGCAGGTGGTCCTGCGGCCGCTGCGCGACCGGATGGGGCCGCTGGGCGTCGCCTGCGTGTACCTCGCGGCGGCGGCCGAGGCCCGGATCGGCGGCGACCTGTACGCGGCCGCCCGTACGGCCACGGGGACGCGGCTGATCATCGGCGATGTCCGCGGCAAGGGCCTGGAGGCCGTCGGGGACGCCGCGCTCGTCCTGGGCGCCTTCCGGGCGGCCGCCCACCAGGAGGCCGAGCTGCCGGGCCTGGTGAACTACCTGGAGGCGGCGGTCTCCCCGGACCTGGACGGCTCGGAGGACGAGGGCCCCGCCGGCGCCCCGGGTGACGACGGCGAGAGCTTCGTGACCGCGGCCGTCCTGGAGGTCCCCGACGAGGAACCGGTGCTGCACCTGGTCAGCTGCGGCCATCCGCCGCCGCTGGTCCTGCGCCGCGCCGGCGGGGTCGAAGGCCTGGAGGTGTCCCACCCCGGGCCGCCGCTGGGGCTCGCCGGGCTCGTGGCCGCGCCCGTCACGGCGCAGACGTTCGCCTTCGCGGCGGGTGACGTCCTGCTCCTCTACACGGACGGCGTCCTGGAGGCGCGTGACGGGGACGGGACCTTCTACCCGCTCGCGGAGCGCGTGGCCGCCTGCTCCGGCATGCGCCCCCAGGCCCTGCTGGACCACCTGTGCCGGGACCTGCTCGCCCACGCGACCGGCAACACCCTCGGCGACGACGCCGCGATGGTGGCGATCCAGCGGCTCGTGTAGGACCGGTTCCGGGGTTTGCCAGAATCGGATCATGCTGACCATCGGAACGATCGTCATGGGCGCCGCGGACGTGCGGCGGGCCGCGGAATTCTGGAGCCGGGCGCTGGGCTACGCCCCGCGCGACGGCGAGGTGGACGAGGGCTGGACCGTCCTCGTCCCCGCGGACGGCGGCGGGCCCGGCCTGGCGCTGGGCCGCAGCGTCACGCCCGTACAGGAACGCCCGCGCGTCCACCTCGACCTGTACGTGGCCGACGCGGCGGAGCAGGAGGCGGAGGTGGCGCGCCTGGTGGCGCTGGGGGCCCGGCACGTGGACTGGGACTCCTACCCCGAGGACCCCGATTTCGTGGTGCTGGCCGATCCCGAGGGCAACCGCTTCTGCGTGATCGACACCACCCACGGGTGAGCGCCGGCCGGGGCCGGAACCGGGTCCTGTCGGGCCCCGTTTCCCGGATCAGAGCGCCAGCGTGCGCCAGCCCTGGGTGATCTGCTCGCGGACGGCGTGCGCGTCGGGCGTCGGGCGCTCCTGCGCCCGGTCGGCCGTCAGCAGCTCCACCAGGGCCGCGCCGTCGGCCGGGCGTGCCGCCGGGTCGGCGGTCAGCGCCCGCGCGACGGCCGCCGCGAGGGCCGGGTCGAGCGCCTGCACGGCCGCGAGCGCGGCGGGCTCGGGTCCGGTGTCCACGATCCGGCGGATCACGGCGCCCGTACTGGTCGCGGAGAACGGGCTGGTGCCGTGCGCCGCGCACACCACGCAGCAGGCCCACGCCCAGACGTCGGCGGCCGTGCCGACGCGCTCGTCGCCGAACTGCTCCGGCGCCATGTACGTCAGGGTGCCCGGGCCGCCGCCGGTACGGGTGAGCCGGGTGCCGTCGACGATCGCCGCGATGCCGAAGTCGAGCAGGCGCGGTCCGGCCGTGGTGAGCATGATGTTGGCGGGCTTGAGGTCCCGGTGGACCAGACCGAGCCGGTGTACGCCGGACAGGGCCACGGCCAGCGCGAGCGCCAGGGCCTTCAGCGCCTCGGGCGAGCGGATCGGCCCCTGCTCCCGCAGGTGCACGTCGAGCGGCCGCCCGTCCAGCAACTCCATGGCCAGGTACGGCCGTCCGGAGTCCACACCGGAGTCGAGCACCCTGGCGGTGTACGCGCCGGACACCATGGCCAGCACCTCCGCCTCGCGCTCGAAGCGCTGCAACAGCTCGGCGTGGTCGAGGAGTTCGGGGTGGATGGTCTTCAGGGCCACCTGGGTCACCGCCCCCTCGCGGCGGGCGAGGTACACCGTGCCCATCCCGCCGGCCCCGATCCGGCCGAGCAGCTGGTACCCGCCGATCGTCCGCGGCTCGTTCGGATGCAGTTCCTGGTACGCGATCTGCGGCGCGACCCCGGCAGCGGCACTGCCGGCGGCGCCGACGCCCCGGTCGACCTGCGTCGGCACGTACGCGACCGGCTGCGCGGGCGGAGCGGACGGGACGGGCGGCAGGTGGCCCGCCCGCGCGTGGGCGGGCTGGGCGTGGACCGGCTGGACTCGGACGGGCTGCGCGTGGACGGGTTGCGCGGCCGCGGCCGTCCGTGCGTCGGGGGCGGGCTGCGCGGGCTGGAGCGGAACCGCGGTGGTGCCGCCACCCACGGGTCGGCTCCTCCCGCTGGCCACCAGGGCGACGATCTCGCACAACAGGGCAGCCATGACCAGTCCGGCCGGCAGGAACACTCCGAGCACGATCCGGAGGGCGAGCAGGGCGGCCAGCCGGAGGCGCACCGCGGGCGAGGCCCAGGCCTGCGCGGACGCGGACGGGCCGGCGGTCAGCAGATTGCGCTGCGTCAGGATCCACAGCAGCAGCCAGACCAGCAGAACCGGGATCGCGGCGCCGAGGAACCAGAGCCGCGCCGTGGCGAGGGGGAGGGCGAACTGGAGGGCCAGCGTGCGCGCGTTCCCCGTGGCGATCGACTGCAACAGCAGGTCGAAGCCGGGGATGACGTCGGAGGTCATCCAGAGCAGCAGGCCGATGCCGCCGACGAACGCCAGCGCCAGCTCCCCGAGAGCCGCCGCCGAGACCCCCGGCCGGGGAACGGTCGCGCCCCCGGCCGCCGACACCCGCTCACGCACCCCGTGCTGGGCCCGCACCAGCAGGGGCAGCGACACCAGCCGCACCACCAACGTCGGCCCGGCCACGGCCAGGACGCCCATGCCCAGCGACATCTCCACGTACTCCGCCATGCTTCCCCCGCGCTCTCTTGTGCAGCCTGTCGGCCGAGCAGGGGGAGTATAGGTTCCTCAGCCCCTCCTTACCGCCGCCTTAAGCGGAACCTAAGGCTCACAGGGGGCGCACCGAAACGAACGAATGTCCGTTTCGGTGCGGCTAGCGTGCTGCCGCATCCTCCAACTCCCCAGTAACACAGAGGCAGGCACGCGATGGGCAGCACAGTCGGGCACCGGCGCAGGACGAGCCGCAGGGCGAAGGTCACGGGAGCGATCGTGGCGGCGGCGGTGATCGGAGGCGCGGCCTTCGCCTTCACCGGAACCGCCCAGGCGGCCTCCGTCGGCGCCGTGTACACGAAGTCCAGCTCCTGGAGCGGCGGTTACACCGGCCAGTACGTCATCACCAACCACACCGGCCAGGTCCAGTCGGACTGGACGCTCCAGTTCGACCTGCCGGCGGGCACGAAGATCGACTCCCTGTGGAACGGCACCCACGCGGTCTCCGGCCGGCGCGTCACCGTGAAGCCCGCGAGCTGGAACCGGCAGCTCGCGGCCGGGGCCTCCGTCACCGTCGGCTTCGTCACCAGCGGGTCCGACTCCCCCGGCAACCCGACCGGGTGCCTGATCAACGGGGTGAAGTGCTCGGTCGATCAGGGTGCGACGGCCCAGCCGAGCGGGCGGCCCACCGCCCGTCCCACGGTCACCGCGACCACGGCGCCGACCGCGCCCGCCACCTCCGCGGCGCCGACGAGGACCACGGCGCCCTCCCCCACGCCCACTCCCACCGCCCCGGCTCCCGCGCCCGGCGGCAGCGGCGCGCGCTTCGCCCCGTACGTGGACACCTCCCTCTACCCCGCCTACGACCTGGTCGACACCGCGGCCAAGACCGGCGTGAAGGAGTTCCACCTCGCCTTCATCACCTCCGGCGGCGGTTGCGCACCCCTGTGGGGCGGTGTCACGGATCTCGCGAGCGACAAGGTCGCCGCCCAGATCGGGGCGCTGCGCGCCGAGGGCGGCGACGTGCGGGTGTCGTTCGGCGGGGCCGCCGGGCACGAACTGGCGCTGAACTGCGCCACCGTGGACGAGCTGACCGCCGCGTACGGGAAGGTCGTCGACCAGTACAAGCTCACCAAGGTCGACTTCGACATCGAGGGCGCGGCCCTGCCGGACACCGCGGCCAACGCGCGCCGTGCGCAGGCCATCGCCCGGCTGCAGAAGTCCCACCCCGGCCTGGACGTCGCCTTCACCCTGCCCGTGATGCCCGAGGGGCTGACCCAGCCCGGTGTGGCGCTGCTGGCCGACGCCAAGAAGAACGGTGTGCGGGTGGACGCCGTCAACATCATGGCGATGGACTACGGGCCCGCGTACAGCGGGGACATGGGGCAGTACGCGATCCAGGCCGCGACGGCCACCCAGGCCCAGATCAAGGGTGTGCTCGGGCTCTCCGACGCCGCGGCGTGGAAGGCCGTGGCCGTCACGCCGATGATCGGCGTGAACGACGTCACGAGCGAGATCTTCACCGTCGAGGACGCGACGCAGCTGGTGCAGTTCGCGGCATCGAAGGGGATCGGCCGGCTGGCCATGTGGTCCTCGACGCGCGACAAGCAGTGCGCGGCGGGCGCCGTCAACTACGCCGACGCCACGTGCAGTTCGATCCTCCAGCAGCCGCTGGCCTTCACCAAGGCGTTCGCCGCGCTCAAGTAGTCGCGCTCAGGTACTCGCGCTCAAGCAGCCGCACTCGAGTGGCCGCGCCGAACGGCCCACGGGACCGCCGCACACGACGCGCGGCGGTCCCTTCGCGTGCTACGCGAGGATGCCCGCGCGAGTGGCGAGGTCGAGCGCCACCTCCGGCCGGGGGGCGGGGCGGCCTTCGGCGTGGCCGGGAGCCAGCAGGGCCGCCACGGCGTCCGCGTCGGCCTTGCGCTCGTGCGCCAGCGCCGCGAAGCGGGCCACTGCTTCGCCCAGGCCGCGCGCCCGGTCGTACGGAGCGTCGTACGAGGCCACGGTGAGTTCGAGGAACTCCTCGTGCGAGCCGACCCAGGGGGCCGCCCCGTCCAGCCCGTCCTCCCTCAGCTCGTCCGGGTACGGGATCCGGTGCCAGGCACCGCCCTCCCACCAGTAGACGAAGCCGAAGAGGTTCCCCGCGGCGTCGTCCCGGAGGAGCTCCCAGGGCAGCCACGCGGGGCCGCCCGCCAGGAAGTCGATCTGCTCGCCGGCGGCGTGGGTGTGGCTGCCGTCGGGGTCCTGCCCGCAGAACACGGCGCGTTCCCCGTGGAGCACGGTCAGTCGCCACCAGCCGCCCGCGCCGGTGGAGTGGCACCACAGGCCTTCGTCGTCCAGGGAGAATTCGGTGCTGGTCGAGCATGCGGCGTCGACCATGGCCATGGTCACCGCTCTCGCCCACAACAGCTCGGGGTGGTCGAGGTCTTCGGGTCGGCTCGGCGTGTGCATGGTGTGGTCTCCTCCTTGTGCCGGGGCACAGCCTCGCACGCCCGGGGGCGCGGTCCTGAGCGCGGGCACGGCCCGGCCGCCCATCGGCCCATCAGCCCCCGTTCCCCGGCCGAAATGCCGATGGTCGTGCGGGCCCGGGGGCGGGACGCTGGTACATGGCCGTTCGGCCCACTTACAGCCATTTCCTCCCGAGCAGGAGTCGCTTCTCATGCTGGTCCTCGACTCTTCCCGTGCGGACACCGCCCTGGCGCGACGCGCCGCCGTGCGTTTCCTGCGGGCCAGGTGCCCGTGGGCCGATGTGAACGACGTCCTGCTCGTGGTCAGCGAGCTGCTGGGCAACGCCGTCCGCCACACGGACTGCGGATGGCTCCTGCGGATGGCCTGCCGGCCGGAGGCCCTCGTCGTCGAGGTCTACGACAGCAGCAGCGCCCGGCCCGTCCCGCGGACCGGGGACGCCGAGAACGGTGGCGGCTTCGGCGGCATCGTCCGGGAGGCCGAGGCCCTCTCGCAGGGGCAGGTCCGGGTGCGGATCGGGACGCTCTACGGGGCGCTGGACCGGCTCGTGGCCGACGGGCTCATCGTGCCGGACCGCGAGGAGGTGCACCGGGGCCGACTGCGCAGGTACTACCGCCTCACCGACAGCGGCGAGGCAGCCCTCTGCGCGGAGGCGGGGCGGATGGCCTCGGGCGCACAGGCCGCCGCCCGCCGGATCGCCGCCCGCCGGGCCGCCCACGACCCCCTTCCCGCACCGCCCGAACCCCCCGGGAACGCCCCGTAGTGACACCGAGCGGATCCCGCCAATGCACCTGCAGCCCAACTCCCGCCCCTGCGTGCCGGGTTACCGTCCGGCCATGCTTTCGAACACACGAACCCCCGCCGCTGTTCCGCGCAGTCGCCGCACCCTGCTGCGCACCGCCGCGGCGGGCACGGCCGCCGCCGGCGCGGGCCTGGCGCTCGGTTCGGCCTTTCCGGCTTCCGCCGATTCTCGGGACCAGGAGAGCGCCGAGCGCGTCACCACCCCCGCGCAGGGGCTGCGCCGGCTGGCGGCCGGCAACGAGCGCTGGCGCACGCAGCGCCAGGAGCACCCGCACGAGTCCGCGTACCTGCGCCGCCGGCTCGTCGAGGGCCAGCAGCCGTTCGCGATCGTGCTGGGGTGTGTCGATTCGCGGGTGCCGCCCGAGCTGGTGTTCGACCAGGGGCTGGGCGACCTGCTGACCGTACGGTCGGCGGGCGGGGTGCTCGTCGAGGCGGTGCTGGGGAGCATCGCGTACGGGGTGCTGGAGCTGCGCGTACCGCTGCTGCTCGTCCTGGCGCACCAGTCGTGCGGAGCCGTGGCCGCGGCGGTCCACGCGGACGAGACGGGCGAGCCGCTCCCCGCCCACATCCAGTACCTGGCCGATCAGATACGGCCGTCCATCGACCACGGCCGGCACGGTGACGCCCGCGTCGACGCGACGATCAACGCACACGTACGGGCGGTGCGCCGCCGGCTGGCGGCCGAGCCCGATCTCGCCGGGAAGGTGGCGGCGGGCGAACTGGCGGTGGTCGCCGCCCGCTACGAACTGCGCGACCAGCAGGTCCGCACCCTGTCCTGACGGCGGCGGCGCGTGCGGCTCATCCCGGTGCTGTCCGCGACCGGGATGAGCCGGGCTTCACGACCGTCAGGCGTTGACGCAGACGTTGCCGGCGGCCGGGTTGAGCGCGCCGATCACGTTGATGCTGTTCCCGCACAGGTTGATCGGGATGTGGATCGGGATCTGGACCACGTTGCCCGAGAGGAGACCCGGCGAGCCGATCGCGACACCCTTCGCGTCGGCGTCCGCCGACGCCGAGGACGCACCGCCGATGACCGCCAGGCTCATCACCAGGGCGAGACCCGCACTCTTCAGAACACGCGACACGTGACATCTCCTTGTAACCGCTCAGCGATGCCGGAGCACCGCGCGGCCCCGAGGGGGACCGCCCCCTTTCATTCGGCAGCTGAGGGCCGCCCGCCGTGGTTCAGGCCGCCGGTTCCCTCGAAGGGGTGCCCCTGCGGCCCCCGTTTGGAGGCATCGGAGCCCCCTGGCCGTGGGGCAGTTCGACGGAGTCCTGTTCGAGACGGCCGGTGCAACGCGCTTCCGGCATCCGTCAATTCGCTGCCGAGCCCGTCGGCCACAGGGTGGGAACCGACCACTTCCGTGATCCGGCCCCACGCGGTCCGGGGGACCGCGGCCTGGCGTCGGGGAGCGGCGGAACCCGAGCCGCGCCATCCCCTCGACGAGGACGTGAACGCATGCCGATGCAGCCCTGGTTCCGTGACGCCAAGCTGGGCTTCTTCGTCCACTACGGCATCTACGCGGTGGAAGGTGTCCCGGAATCCTGGTCGTTCTATTCCCGGCAGCTGTCGCGCGAGGCGTACATGGCGCAGCTCGACCGGTTCACGGCCTCCGCCTACGACCCGGAGGGCCGGGCCGCCCTCTTCGCCCGGGCCGGAGCACGGTACGCCGTGCTGACCGCCCGCCACCACGACGGGGTCGCGCTGTGGGACACCTCGTACGGGGACCTCGACGTGGTGCGGAACACGCCCGCGGGGCGGGGGCTGCTGGGCGGGTAGGCCGGGGCGCTGCGCGAGCGCGGGCTGCGGGTGGGGCTGTACTCGCACTCCGACTGGAGCCACCCGGACTACGCGAGCGTGGTCCACCCCGAGCCGCCGAACGAGGACGTGGCCACGCATCCGCTGGTCGTGCCGGAGGGTGGCGTCGAGGATCCCGCGGCCTGGGCGCGCTACCTCGCGTACCGTGACGGCCAGGTCGGTGAGCTGGTCGACCGCTTCCGGCCGGACCTGCAGTGGGGTCTGGGAGCGCTCGCCGCGAGGATCCTGCGGGGCAGTCCGGACACCGTGCTCACCGCGCGGATGCCGAGCCACGGCGACTACGCCACGCCCGAGCAGGGGGTGCCGCTGCTGCCGCCGGACGGGCCGTGGGAGCTGTGCCTGACCGTCAGCGATGCGTGGGGCTTCCAGCGCGGCGACGACCGGCACAAGTCGGTGCACCAGCTCGTGCGCCACTTCACCGACTTCTGCTTCGGCCCGCCCCGGGAGACCGTGTCGGTACGCGGACTGCGCACGGCGGTGAAGCGGGTACGGGTGGTCGGCACGGGCGCGGAGCCGGCCCACCGGGTCACCGGCGGCCTGCACGACGTACCGGGCGTGCTGTGGATCGACGCGCCCGCGGCGGCGGACGCGGATCCCCTGACGACCGTACTGGCCGTGGAACTGGACGGGGAGCTGGAGCTCTACCGCGGCACGGGCCGGTCGTAGGCCGGCGCCTCCTCCGCATCCGCCTCCGCCTCCGCACCCGCACCCGCACCCGCACCCGCTCGCGGGCCCGGACCGGTGCGGATCGCGCGGGGGGACGCGCCGAGTTCGCGCCTGCAGGCCTTGTTGAAGGCCTGCAGGTCCGGCATGCCGACGGCCGCCGCGATCGCGGGGATCGCCAGGGTGGACTCGCGCAGCAGATGCCGGGCCCGCTCCATCCGGCGGCGCCGGATGTACGCCACGACCGTGCCGCCGGTCTCCCTGCGGAACAGCCGGATGAGGTGGTTGTGCGAGATCCCGGCGGCCCGCGCGACTTCGGGCACCCGCAGCGGCCGGGCCAGGTGGGACTCGACGAAGGCGATGGCGGCCGCCGCCGAGGCGTGCGGCCGGGCGCCGGGGCCGGTGGGCTCGGCGAGCTCCGCGACCCGCCACAGCGCCCCCCACACCTCGGCGTCCGCCCGGCGCGGGGCGCCCGGGGCGGCGGCGATGGCGCGCAGCAGGAGCTCGGAGAGTGCGGGGGTCCCTGCCCCGGCGTCCTGGACCACGGGCACGGCCCGCGGCCCGCAGGGGCGCCGCTCGCCGGGGCGCGGCTCGGTCGGCCCGGCCTCGTCGGCCCCGGGCAGCCGCAGGTGGGCGTACAGGTGCTCGGAGCGGCCCCGGTAGCGGTAGCGCACCACCGCGCCCGGCGGTACGAGGCTCACATGGCCGGGCCGGATGGCGTGCGGCACCCCGTCGACGGTGAGTTCGGCGGCGTACCGGTAAAGGTGCAGCTGCCACAGCTCCGGGAGCCGGAAGACGTCGAGGGAGCTGGTGACCCCGTGCAGTCCGACCCCGATGCTCACGACGGCCGGAGGTTCGTCGAGCGGCACGGCGGCCACCATCCCGGGCCGGAGCCAGTAGTGGTCATCCGTCATGGGCGCGGGCGACTCTCGTAAGGGCGCCTCGGGCGGGCGCCACGGCGGTCGGTGCGGGGATCGCTGCGACGGCCGGTGCGGGAACCGGTGCAGGGACCGATGCGCAGCGAGCCATGTTTATCAGACCGCTTGAGCCGACGGCACCGTTTTCCCCGCTGAGATTCCCCAGTCGAAGGGACAAGTTCCCCTATCGATCGGGAACGGCGGAAATCTAGCCTCGCTACTGCCCGTCCGTGAGTCGGATCACTGTGATCGAGGGGGAAGTGTGGCTGATCGGGAGGTCGGTGTTCTGGCGATCGGTGCGGGGCCGGCGAATCTGGCGCTCGCGGTGGCCATCGAGGAGTCGGGCTCGGCCGAACTGGCCGACGGCACACTGCTGCTGGAACAGAGCCCGGACATCAAATGGCAGCGCGACCTGCTGATGCCATGGGCACGCAGCCAGGTCTCCTTCCTCAAGGACCTGGTGACCCTGCGCAACCCGAGCAGCAGATTCACCTTCCTCAGCTTCCTCCATTCCCAGGGCAGACTCGACGAGTTCGTGAACCTGGGCACCTTCCACCCCTTCCGATGGGAATTCTCCGACTACCTCCAATGGGTCGCCACCTCCCTGGAACGCGTACAGATCCGCTACGACGCCCGCGCCGCCCAAGTCGACCCCGTGCACGAGGCCGACGGCTCGGTATCAGGCTGGAAAGTACGGCTCACCAGCGGAGACACCATCCGCTGCCGCGACCTCGTCATCGGCGGCGGACGCGATCCACGGGTACCCGATGTCTTCACCGCGCTCCCCGGGGACCGGCTCATCCACAGCGCCCAGTACCGGACACGGATCGCGCAGATCCCGAAAGACGAACCCGTCCGCGCCGTGGTCGTGGGCGGAGCACAGAGCGCCGCAGAGATGTTCTTCGCACTGCACGAGAACCTGCCGGCGAGCCGGATCACCATGGTGGTCCGCTCGATCGGTCTGCAGAACTACCAGACCAGCAAATTCGTCAACGAACTCTTCTTCCCGTCCTTCGTCGACGAGTTCTACGACAGCCCGCCGGAGGTACGCGCGCAACTGCTGGACGAAATGCGCTTCACCAACTACGCGGGCCTGGCACCACCGTTCCTCGACGAGCTCTACACGATTCTCTACCGGGAGAAAACGCTCGGCCCGCAGCGGTCGGCCGTCCGGGCCATGACCGAGGTGGTGGGTGCCCGCCTCGACGGTGACGAAGTGGTGCTCGATCTGCGGGACCGGATCAGCGGCAAGATCGAACCGCTGCGGTGCGACCTGGTGGTGCTGGGCACCGGTTTCGACGCGCGCAAGCCCGCCCTCGTACGGGACCTGGCGGCGCGCGTCGGACTCGACGAGGTCACCGTGAGCCGCAACTACCGCGTCGACCTCGGCGAATCCGCCTGGGGCGCCGTCTACCTCCAAGGCGTCAACGAGGAAACCCACGGCATCGCCGACTCCCTCATCAGCGTCCTCGCCCACCGCTCCCACGACATCCTCACCGACCTCCTCGCCCGCCGCGCAACCGCCACCGAACCCAGGAGCGCGCGATGAAGCGGACGCTGGTGATCGCCCCCGGCCCGACCGCCAACGGCGATCTGCACCTGGGCCACCTGGCCGGCCCCTTCCTGGCCGCGGACGTGTGCGCGCGGTACGCGCGCGCCGCGGGCCGGGACGTGCTCTTCGGCACGGGCGTGCACTTCACGCAGAACTACATCGTGACGACCGCGCGGAGACTGGGCGTGCAGCCGGAAGACCTGCGCGTGCGGTCGGCCGGGCAGGTCGAGGAGACCCTGGCGGCGGCGGGGATCCGGCCGGACGGCTTCGTCCGGTTCGGCGACCGGTACGTGAAGACGGTCCGGCACTTCTTCGAGCGCCTGCACAGCGCGGGCAAGCTCCGGCTGCAGGCGGTGCGGTTCCCGTACGCGCCGCGCACGGGCGAGTACCTCACGGACGCGTACGTTCGGGGCGGCTGCCCGGTGTGCCTCGCCGACGGCTGCGCCGGGCTGTGCGAGAACTGCGGGCACTGGATCGCCTCCGGCGACCTGATCGGACCGCGCTCCACCCTGGATCCCGACGATCCGGTGGAACTGCGCGAGCAGCACGTGCTGGTGCTGCCGCTGGAGGACCACCGCGAGGCGCTCGTGGAGTACTTCGCGGGGCAGAGCGCGACGATGCGGCCGCGCCTGGCGCAGATGATCGAGGAGATCCTGTCCCGGCCGCTCCCGGACTATCCCGTCACGCTGCCGATCGCCTGGGGCATCCCGGCGCCCTTCCCGGAGGTCGCCGGGCAGGTGATCTACGCGGACGCCGAGACCATCGCGTGGAGCATGCACTGCACCGCGCTGGCCGCCGAGCACCGTGGTGCGGTGCTCGCCGCCGAGGACGAGCTGTGGTTCTCCGACGCGGGCTCCGAGGTGGTGTACTTCTTCGGTTCCGACGCCGGCTTCGCCTTCGCGGTGGTCGGGGCCGCGATGCTGCTGGCACTGGGCGGCTACGTCCTGCCCGGGCACTTCGTCACCAACGAGTTCTACGAGCTGGACCACGACAAGTTCTCCACCAGCCGCGGTCACGTCGTGACCGGGCGGGAGCTGGCCGCCGAGGTGCCGAGGGACCTCATCCGGTTCTATCTCGCCGCGACCAGCCCCGATTTCCAGCGCACGAACTTCACCCGCGAGGCCCTGGAGCAGGTGACCGGGGCACGGCTCGTGCGGCCGTGGAACCGGGTGGCGGACAAGGTGGCCTCGTGGACGGGACGGGGACCGCTTCCGGTCTCCGAGCGGTCAAGGGCCGCGGCCGGACTCATGCTGGAACGTTTCGCCGCCGCCTACGACGTGCGCCGGTTCAGCCTGACCTCGGTGGCCTTCACCCTGTCCGAGCAACTGGCGCGGCTGGACCAGTGGGAGGTGGGACCCGATGACGCGGGCGACTTCTGCCACGAGGTGGAGGTGTTCCTGCGCTGCGCCGGGCCGGTCCTGATCGATCTGGCCGGGGAGGCCTTCCCGGACCCGGCGATCCCCGCCGCACCGCGGGCCGCGGACGCCGCTCCCGTCACTCGGGTCACGCCCGTACGGTTGCCACGGCTGGCGGAGACGGGGCCGTGAGGGCGGCGGCCGCCTCCCGGCAGGTAGTCGTCGTGGGAGCGGGCGTCACCGGGCTGCTCACCGCGGTGGAATGCGCGCTGGCGGGCCACCGCGTGACCCTGCTGGACCGGGGCCCGATCCCCAATCCGAAGTCGAGCTCGGCGGACCAGCACCGGGTCATCCGTACCTTCAGCCCGGACGACGCGGACGCCACCCGGCGGATGGCCGCCGCCCGGCGCCGGTGGCTGGAACTCCAGACCCTGCTGGGCACCGGCTTCTACCGGCGCGTCGGCGTGGTGACCGCCTGGCCCCGGGAGCAGCTCACCACGGTGGCCGCGGCGGCCGCCGCGGCGGGGGTGTCCGTGGAAACGGTGGAGCCGGAGCACCTGCCGTACCTGGAGTTCCCCGCCGGCTCCGCGGGCGTACGGGAGGCCGACGCCGGAGTGCTGCTCGCGGACCGGGTCCTGCGGGCCGCGGTCCGGTGGCTGACCGGACATCCCGCGGTGGCCCTGCGGCCGTACAGCACGGTCACGCACGTGGACGTGGACTCCGCCCACGTCCTGCTGAGCGGCGGGGAGAAACTCGGCGCCGACCTGGTGCTGATCGCCGCCGGCCCGTGGACCCGCGATCTGGTCGCACACCCGGTCGTACTGCACCGCCAGACCATGGTGTACCTGAGGCCGCCCGCGGACGCGGCACGGTGGTGGGCGGGGGCGCCCGCGGCGGGCGGCCTCGGCGCGGACGGGCGGGCCTGGGCGATGCCGCCCGGGGACGGCACGCTCCTGAAGATCAGCTCCGACGCCGTGTCCCGGGCGGTGGGCACCACCGCGGACTGCGCGGACGAGGACCAGTCGCCCTGGGTGGCCCGGCTGGCCCGGGCGGCGCCGCTGGCCGGCCTGGACCGCTACACCGTGGCGGCGGTGAAACCGTGCCACTACGTGAGCGCCGCGGACACCGGCGGTGCGCTGCTCGCCCGGGTGGGTCCCGCCGTCTGGTCGCGGGCGGCCTGCGGCGGCTCCGGTTTCAGTCAGGCCCCGCTCGTCGCGGGGCGGATCGTCGATGCCTTGACGAAGGGAGCGGCATGAAGAAGGAGGACACTCCGATCGGTGTGTTCGAGGCGCTGAAGGCGACCCCGGCACCGGTCCGGTATCTCCTCGGGGGCGTGCTGGTCAACCAGCTCGGCGCGTTCGTCCAGACGTTCCTCGTGCTGTACCTGACCTTCCGCGGCATGTCGGTGGCCGCCGCGGGTCTGACGCTGGTCGCCTACAGCGCGGGGTCCATCTTCGGCACCATGCTGGGGGGTGAGTTCACCCAGCGGTTCGGGCCCCGGGCCACGATCGTGACGGCCATGGCCGGTTCGGCGCCGCTGGTGGCGGCGATCTCGTGGCTGAGCGGGCCGGGGATGCTGTGGCCGCTCCTCGTCGTCGTCGGGCTGGCGGGCCTGTTCACCCAGGCCTACCGGCCGGCCGCGGCCGTCATGCTCAGCGATCTGATGCCGGACCGGTACCAGGTCATGGCGTTCTCGATGATGCGGATCGCGCTGAACATCGGCGCGGCCCTCGCGCCACTGATCGCCGCCGGGCTGATCCTGGTCAACTGGGACCTGCTGTTCTGGATCGACGGCGGGACCGCGCTGGTCTACGCACTGCTGGCCTTCGCCCTGCTCCCCAAGAAGACCGCACAGGACGAGGCCGACGAGGAGGGCGCGGCCGGGGACGGGACCGCAGCGGCCGACGCGGCCGCGGGCGGGGGCGACGGCAAGGGCGCCGACGCCGAGGAGGCCCGGCGCACCGGCTCCGCGTACGCGGCGATGCTGCGCGACCGCAAGTACCTCTACTACCTGGCCGCCGTTCTGCTCGGCTCGCTGACCTACGCCCAGGGCCATATCGCGCTTCCGCTGGAGCTGGTCGCCGACGACTACCCGACCAGTTTCTACAGCACGGTGCTCACCGTGTCGTCCGTCGTACTGATCACGTGCGAGCTCAAGATCACCGCGTACCTCAGCAGACTGCCGAAGCACGTCCGGGTCATCACCGGCCACCTGGTGGAGGCGCTCGGACTCGCGGTCTACGGACTGTCCTCGCGGTCCGGGGCGTTCACGATCGCGGGCGCGGTGCTGGTGGTGTCCGGCATCATGATCGCCGCGCCGAGCATGTTCGCCCACCCGGCGACGTTCCCCTCGTCGGTGAAGGCCCGCTACATCGGCACCATGCAGGCGGTCGGCGGCGCGGCCGGCGCCGTCGCCCCGCTGTTCGGCGTCTACGCCTGGACCGCGCTCGGCAGCGGCTTCTGGCTGCTGTGCGGCATCGTGACCGCCATCGCCGGGCTGCTCGCGCTGGCGGGCGTACGGCAACCGCCCGAACCGGCCCCCACGGAGGACCCGGAGGTGCACGCGGACGAGGGCAGGCCCGAAGTCGTCGGAGGTGCCTCGTGAGGGCGCGGCCCGCAACGGACGGGCCGGTCCTGGTCGTCGGCTTCGTGGGCGTCACGATGGCCGCCATCGGGGAGTTCCAGGGGGACGGCTCGGTCGTCTACGTCGAGGAGCCGGACGTCGTCCGCAAGCGGGGGGTCCGCGACCAGATCGACGGGGTGGCCTTCGTCCGCGGCCTCATCGAGTGGGAGTACCACCTCGCGGGAAAGGCCGACGAGTTCTTCAACGCCCACCCCGGGCTGGCCCCCGCCGCGGTCGTCCCCGCCATCGAGTACGCGACGCCGTTCGCCGCCCGGCTCGCGGAGCGCTACGGCCTGCCCGGCGCCGGTCTCGGCGCCGCGCAGATCCTGCGCGACAAGGCGCTGCTGCGGCGGGTCAGCGCCGCCGCCGGCATCCCCAACCCGGCCAGTGTCCCCGTACGGCGCCCGGCCGAGGTCCTGGCCTTCCTTCTCAGTCGGCCGGGCCCGGTCGTGCTCAAGCCGGCGAACCGTCAGGCATCGGTGGGCACCCGGGTGATCCACGACCCGGCCGAGGTCGAGGGGGCCTGGGCGGACTGCCTCGTCCAGGACGAGGGCGTCTTCGTGCCCGACCGGCCCATGGAGCTCTCCATGCTGGCCGAACAGTACGTCGAGGGGCCCGAGTACAGCGTCGAGATGCTCGTACGGGACGGCGGCGCGCTCTTCGTCAACGTCACGGCCAAGCAGCTGTTCCCCGGGGCCCACCCGGTGGAGATGGCCCACACCGTGCCGGCCGACATTCCGCAGGAGCTCGCGGGCCTGCTCGGTGGGCAGACGGCCCGGCTCGTCGGGGCCGTCGGCTTCCAGGACGGGATCGTCCACTGCGAATGGATCGTCTCGGACGGCGTCCCGTACCTCGTGGAATGCGCGGGCCGGCTGCCCGGCGGGGGCATCCTCGACACCATCCAGCTGGCCTATCCGGTGGAACTCCTGCGCAGCTACTACGCGGTGCTCAAGGGCGAGGATCCGCCGGGCGAACTGCCCCGGCGGGCGAAGGGCGGCGCGGCCGTCCGGTTCCTCACGGCCGGGCCGGGCCGGGTGGCGGCCGTGCACGGCGTCGAGGCGGCCCGGCAGGCCGACGGCGTGTTCCTGGCCGCGGTCACCGTCGGGCCGGGTCACCGGTTCACGGGGCTGCACCACTCCTGGGACCGCGCGGGCATCGTCATGGCCACCGCGGACAGCTCGGCCGAGGCGCTCCGGCGGGCCGAGACCGCCGCCGGCATGGTCCGAATCGACATCGAGGGGGAAGAGTGACTGACCGGGAAGTCGGTGTTCTGGCGATCGGTGCGGGGCCGGCGAATCTGGCGCTCGCGGTGGCCATCGAGGAGTCGGGCTCGGCCGAACTGGCCGACGGCACACTGCTGCTGGAACAGAGCCCGGACATCAAATGGCAGCGCGACCTGCTGATGCCATGGGCACGCAGCCAGGTCTCCTTCCTCAAGGACCTGGTGACCCTGCGCAACCCGAGCAGCAGATTCACCTTCCTCAGCTTCCTCCATTCCCAGGGCAGACTCGACGAGTTCGTGAACCTGGGCACCTTCCACCCCTTCCGATGGGAATTCTCCGACTACCTCCAATGGGTCGCCACCTCCCTGGAACGCGTACAGATCCGCTACGACGCCCGCGCCGCCCAAGTCGACCCCGTGCACGAGGCCGACGGCTCGGTATCAGGCTGGAAAGTACGGCTCACCAGCGGAGACACCATCCGCTGCCGCGACCTCGTCATCGGCGGCGGACGCGATCCACGGGTACCCGATGTCTTCACCGCGCTCCCCGGGGACCGGCTCATCCACAGCGCCCAGTACCGGACACGGATCGCGCAGATCCCGAAAGACGAACCCGTCCGCGCCGTGGTCGTGGGCGGAGCACAGAGCGCCGCAGAGATGTTCTTCGCACTGCACGAGAACCTGCCGGCGAGCCGGATCACCATGGTGGTCCGCTCGATCGGTCTGCAGAACTACCAGACCAGCAAATTCGTCAACGAACTCTTCTTCCCGTCCTTCGTCGACGAGTTCTACGACAGCCCGCCTGAGGTACGCGCGCAACTGCTGGACGAAATGCGCTTCACCAACTACGCGGGCCTGGCACCACCGTTCCTCGACGAGCTCTACACGATGCTCTACCGGCAGCGGGCGTTGGGTCCGCAGCGCTCCGAGGTCCGGGCGATGACGGAGGTCGTGGGGGCGCGGACCGAGGGCGGGGAGGTCGTACTCGATCTGCGGGACCGGCTGAGCGGCAAGATCGAACCGCTGCGGTGCGACCTGGTGGTGCTGGGCACCGGTTTCGACGCGCGCAAGCCCGCCCTCGTACGGGACCTGGCGGCGCGCGTCGGACTCGACGAGGTCACCGTGAGCCGCAACTACCGCGTCGACCTCGGCGAATCCGCCTGGGGCGCCGTCTACCTCCAAGGCGTCAACGAGGAAACCCACGGCATCGCCGACTCCCTCATCAGCGTCCTCGCCCACCGCTCCCACGACATCCTCACCGACCTCCTCGCCCGCCGCGCAACCGCCACCGCACCCAGGAGCGCGTGATGGGGACCGGCGAGGGCGCCCTGCTGGTCGTCGGCAGCGGGCTGAAGGTGTACCGGGAGTACCTCATCGCGCCGATCCGCCGCCGCGCCCGCGCGGCCGGCCTGGACATGGTGCTGCTCAACAACCTCAGACCCACCTGGCAGCGCGACTACTTCGACGAGATCATCGTCGCCAACGTCTTCGATTCCGAGGCGATGGGCGCGGCGGCCCGCGAGGTGGCCGCGCGGCGCCGGATCACCGGCCTGATGTGCTGGGACGAGCCGCTGGTCCTGGACGCGGGCTTGCTCGCCGCCGAGTTCGGGGTGCCGGGTCTGTCCGTGCCCGGCGTACGCGGCTGCCGGGACAAGGAGCGCACCAGGGCCGAGCTCACCGCGGCGGGCCTGTACCAGCCGGGATTCGAGCTGACCACCACGGTCGAACAGGCCCGGGCCGCGGCCGAGCGGATCGGCTATCCGGTCGTGGTCAAACCACGGGCCATGGGCGCGAGCATCGGGGTCGTGTTCGCCGCCGACGCGGCCGAGGTGGAGGCGGCGTTCCGGATCGCCCTTTCCGCTAGCGAGGTCGATCCGGGGCCGTACCGTGCGAGCGCCCTGGTCGAGGGGTACGCCCCCGGCCCGGAGATCAGCGTCGACGGCGCCGTACACAAGGGCGAGTACCTCCCGATGTTCGTGGCCCGCAAGCACAGCAGCGATCAGCCGTACTTCGAGGAGGTCGGCCACCTGGTCGACGCGGGCGACCCGCTGCTGGCGGACCCCGAGCTGATGGGCACGCTGGCCCGGGCCCATCAGGCGCTCGGCATCGAGGACGGCATCACCCACAGCGAACTGCGGCTGACCCCGCACGGGCCACTCGTCATCGAGGTCAACGGCCGCCTCGGCGGGGACCTGATCCCCTTCCTCGGCAGGACCGCCACCGGCATCGAGCCCGGTGAGGTGCTGTTCGACGTGGCCACCGGCCGGCGTCCCGACACCCGGCCCACACGGCGGGCGGTGGCCGGCATCCGGTTCGGCTGTCCGGAGCGGGACTGCGTGCTGCGCTCGGTGACGGTGCCGACCGAGGCGCCCGGACTGGTCACGGCCGCGCCGATGGCCGAGCCGGGCACCACCCTGCGGCTGCCGCCGGGCGGCTACCTGGCACGCCACTCCTTCGTGGTGTGCGAGGCCGACGACACACAGACCTGCCTGGAGCGGCTGGACGCGGCGCAGGCACTGGTCGTACTGGACGCGGAGCCGATCGGCCCGCCGGAGCCGGACGCGCCGTTCGAGATGCCGGCCGGGCTGCTCGACGTGGACGCATGACCGTCACCACACCATCACTTGAGGGGGAACCCATGAGCACGACCTGGAGCCCTGGGGCCGAGGCGCCCACCACCGCGGCGGAGATCCTCGAAAGGGCGAAGGCGCTGGCCCCACTGCTGCGGGAGCGGTCGCAGGAGATCGAGCAGGCGAAGCAGCTCCCCACGGACGTCGTGGACATGCTGCGCGACACCGGGGTCTTCCGGATGTGCTTCGGCCCCGAGTGGGGCGGGCCCGAACTGACGTCGATGCAGCAGGCCGAGGTCGTGGAGACCCTCGCCTACGGGGACGCCTCGGCCGGCTGGTGCGCGGCGATCGGCGCGATGACCGGAGCGATCAGCAACTTCCTGGACCCCGCCGTCGTCAAGGAGGTCTTCCCGAACCTGGACATGATCACCGCCGGGCTGATCGCGCCGGCCGGCCATGCCGAACGCGTTCCCGGGGGATTCCGGCTGACCGGCCGGTGGTCGTTCGGCAGCGGGATCACCCATGCCGACTGGGTGACCTCGGGCGCGTTCATCTACCAGGACGGTGAGCCGTGGGCGAGCCCGGACGGCAGCAACGCGCACGCGTCGCGCCAGTTCCTGGTGCCGGCCGACCAGGTGGAGGTGGTCGGGAACTGGGACACCACGGGTCTGTGCGGCAGCGGGAGCAGCGACTACACGATCACCGACGTGTTCGTGCCCGAGGAGCACACTTACACCTTCTACAAGGTGCGGGGCCGGACGGACACCCCGATCGCCCAGCCGGACTCCTTCATGCGCAGCCTGTGCGCCGTACCGCTGGGGGTGGCCCGGGCCGCCCTGGACCACGCCCGGGAGACCGCGCTGACCCGGGTGGACAAGATGACGGGCGCCACGTGGGCGGACACCTTCCGCGTGCAGGTCACCCTCGCCGAGTGCGAGGCGGAGTTCAACGCCACCCGCAGCGGGGTCCACAGCAGTTCGCAGCGGCACTGGGACGTGCTGGCCGGGGGCGGCACGCTGGACGACCTCTCCGCTACCGAGCGGGCGGCGTCCTCGCTGGCCTGGGTGCACGCCTTCCGGACCTCGCGGGCGATCGTGAACCGGCTCTACGACCTGCTGCAGTCCTGGTCGATCAACCGGTCCTCGCCGATGGACCGCTGGATGCGCGACACCGCGACCATGTGCCAGCACGTCGCCGCCTCGGACCTGATCCTCGAGTCGGGCGGCGCCTACCTGCTGGGCCGGCCGCCGAAGTTCCGGATGAGCCTCGGCATCGTCAAGTAGGGCCGAATCGAAGGGTGTTCACATGACCATGACCCGGACCCCGGGGGCCGGGGTGCCCGCCACCGCGGCGGAGCTCCTCGCTCGTGCGAAGGAACTGGCACCGCTGCTGCGGGAGCGGTCGGCGGAGATCGAAGAGGCGCGGCGGCTGCCTGCGGACGTCGTGGACATGCTGCGCGGCGCCGGGGTCTTCCGGATGGCCTTCGGCCGTGAGCTGGGCGGCCTGGCCCTGACGACGATGGAACAGACCGAGGTCGTCGAGACCCTGGCCCACGGGGACGCCTCCGCGGCCTGGTGCTCGGTGATGGGCGCGAGCAGCGGGATCTTCAGCGCCTTCCTCGACGAGAGGGTGGCCAAGGAGGTCTTCCCCACCCCGGACACGATCATGGCCGGGCTGCTGCAGCCCACGGGCCACGCCGAACGGGTGCCGGGTGGTTTCCGGCTGTCCGGCCGGTGGTCGTTCGGCAGCGGGATCACCCATTGCGACTGGGTGACCTCGGGCGCGTTCGTCTATGAGGACGGCAAGCCGTACGCGAGCCCGGACGGCAGCAATCCGCACGAGTCGAGGCAGTTCCTGGTGCCCCGCGCGCAGGTGGAGGTCATCGACAACTGGCACACCATGGGCATGCGCGGCACCGGCAGTTGCGACTACACGATGGCCGACGTGTTCGTGCCGGAGGAGCGTACGTACAGCTTCGGCAAGGTGCGCGGCCGGCCGGGGCCGCTCGCGCAGCCGGACGCGTTCACGCGCAGCATGTGCGGTGTGGCCCTGGGGGTGGCCCGGGCCGCCCTGGACCACGCCCGGGAGATCGCCAGGACGCGGGTCGACCGGATGACCGGGGTGGCGTGGAAGGACCACTTCCGGGCCCAGGTGACGCTCGCCGAGTGCGAGGCGGACTTCCTGGCCACCCGCAACGGGGTGTACGGGAGCCAGCGCCGCCAGTGGGAGGTGCTGGCCGCCGGGGGCACGCTGGACGACCTCGCTCCGGAGGAGCGCGCCGCGTCCCCGATCGCCTGGGTGCACGCCTTCCGCACCTCGCGGTCGATCGTGAGCAGGCTCTGCGACCTGCTCCAGACCTGGTCGATCCACCAGTCGTCGCCGATGGACCGCTGGATGCGCGACACCACGACCATGTGCCAGCACGCCACCGCGCAGGACCGCATTCTCCAGTCGGCCGGCGCCTATCTGCTGGGCGGAAAGCCCGAGTTCGGGATCTGCCTCGGCATCGTCAAGTAACGCAATTCGCCTGCGTGCAGGCCAGGGGGGAGAACATCCGATGGGCCGAGGCCTGGTGCTGCTGGTCAATCCGAACAAGGTGCACCCACCGATCGCACCGTACGCGCTGGACGTGCTCACCACGTCGCTGGAGGCCGCCGACTTCGAGGTGGAGGTGGTCGACCTCACCTTCCACCGGGAGGACTGGAAGACCTGCCTCTCCGAGTACTTCGGTGCGCGCAGCCCCGTACTCGTCGGTGTCACCATCCGCAACACCGACACCGTGTACGCCTTCGAGCAGCGCCCTTTCGTCGGCGAGCACAAGGAGATCATCACCGAGATCAAGCGGCTGACGGACGCCCCGATCGTCGGGGGCGGCATCGGCTTCTCCTCCATGCCCTTCGCCCTGGTCGACTACTTCGGCATCGATTTCGGCGTCAAGGGGCCGGGTGAGCAGATCATCTGCGATCTCGCCGACGCACTGGTCACCGGGCGGGGAACGGACACGGTCAGCGGTCTCATCCGCAACACCCCGGAGGGGGTCACCCGGGTGCCGCCGCCGGCGCTCACCCTGTCGAACCGCCGCGCGGCGCAGCCGCGGCCCGCCGGCCAGTTCGAGGACCGGACCTGGCAGGTGGACCGTGCCGGGACGTACGTCCGCCGCTCCGGCGCCCCGCACAAGGTGGACAACCTGCTGTACTACCAGCGCGGCGGTCTGGCCGGCATCCTGACCAAGAACGGCTGCACCTACCGCTGTTCGCACTGCGTGGAGCCGGACGCGAAGGGCATCCGGACCGGCCGGCGCGACGTCGCCGCCGTGGTGGACGAGATGCAGTCCCTGGCCGCGCAGGGGATCCTCGACCAGCACACCACCGACAGCGAGTTCAACCTGTCCATCTCCCACGCCAAGAACCTGCTGCGCGAGATCGTCCGGCGCAAGCACGCGGACCCCGCCAACCCCCTCAACGAGCTGCGGCTGTGGGTCTACTGCCAGCCCTCGCCCTTCGACGAGGAGTTCGCCGGGCTGCTGGCCGCGGCGGGCTGCCGCGGGGTGAACGTCGGTTCGGACCACGTGCGCAAGGACATGCTGACCGGCTGGAAGATCACGGAGAAGGGCACCACCTACTACACCTTCGCCGACACCGAGCGCCTCGTCCGGCTCTGCCACGCCAACGGCATGCTGACCATGGTCGAGGCGCTGTTCGGAATGCCCGGCGAGACCCCGCAGACCATGCGCGAATGCGTAGAGGCGTTCATGGCGCTGGATGCGACCGTGACCGGGTTCTCGCTGGGACTGCGGCTCTTCCCCCACACGCCGCTGGGCATGGCGATGGCCGAGGAGTGCGACGGGGTCCGGACGGTGCCGGGACTGCAGTCCAACACCGCCACCGGGCCGATCGTCCTGAAACCGTGGTCCAAGTGTTCCGGGCCGGTGGAGTACGAGCGGCAGTTCATGTTCGACGAGTCGGGCAACTTCCGTCTGGTCTGCTATTTTTCGCCGGACCTCCTGGAGGACGCCGGTACGGTGAACGATCCCTCCGGGCGCTGGAGCCGGTCCGTGGATCTGCTGTGGGAACTCGTCGATCCCGCCGACCACCACCGGGTGATGCTGCCGACGCTGGCCGGGTCGAGTGAGCACGACAACAACTACGCGGACAATCCGTTCCTGACGAGTCTGAACGGCCTCGGATACACCGGAGCATTCTGGGCGCACTGGCGGGATCGGGAAGCGATCCTGCGCCGTGCACAGGATGTCGGAGTGGTCGGATCCGTCGGCGCGTGACATTGCTCGATTTCTCTCGCCGATGCACATGCGAAGCGCACGAATATGGTGCGAATAGTGATGCCTTGATGGACATAACTATCACACTCTCGGAATCCCTCCTCACCGTTGCGGTGGACTGACGTCTGGACCATTCTGGGTACCGGCCGGTCAGCGTGGACCGCCTTGCACGATCGAGTGGGGGGAAGGTACGAATGAACCAGAAAACAAACACCGCGAGATTACTCTGGCCACTTTCGTCACATGCTGATGCACGAAGAGAGAACGCGCCGCTTCTGACGGTGGACGATCTCCCCGTCGTCCGAAGAGTCCGCACCACGGTCACCGTCGTTCTCGCCGACGCCCAGCCCGCGATCCGCCACGGGGTCCGTTCCGTTCTCGAACGGTCGGGGGGCATATCGGTGGTCGGGGAGGCCGCCACGGCCGACGAGGTGATCGCGGAGACGTCCCGCTGCCGCCCCCGCGTCCTTGTACTGGACCCGCTGATGGACGAATCGGCCGGGTTACGGGTGATACCCGAGATCCTCCGATTATGGCCCGAAACCGGCATCCTCGTCTTCAGTGGCGCGGATGACGACAAAGCCATCACTTCCGCGCTCCAGGCCGGAGCCCGCGGCTATCTGTTCAAACGAGCCGACGCGGATCAGATCCTGCGCGGCATCCAGGCCGTCGCGGCCGGCGAGGCGATCATCGACAAATCGATCGCCGGCCGGCTCGGCGCCCTCATGCGCCCGACCAGCGGGCAGCAGTATTTCTATCCGTTCCCGCAGCTGACCAACCGGGAACGGGACGTGCTGGAACGCATCGCCGCGGGGAAGTCGAATTCCACGATCGCCCGTGAGCTCGTGCTCGCTTCGAAGACCGTCAGCAACCGGGTCTCCGTGATATTCGGCAAGCTGGGCGTCGCCGATCGCTCACAGGCCATCGTTCTGGCCCGGGACGCCGGTCTCGGGCACGGCTGATCCACCGGCCCCGGAATCTCCCGTACCGCCAATTCCCTTTCGACAAGGGAATGATTCCCCTGTCGAAAGGGAGTCACCGGCTTCTAGCCTGATCGACGTCGCGCACCGCCGGAATTGAAGGACGTCGATCGGAGTGGGACGTTGACCGACCATCAGCAAGCCGACGTGACCATTCGCCCCCGGGAGCCGGAAAACCTGGTCCGGGACCACGGGCTGGACCTCAGGCTGCTCCATCCGTGGCCCGGACTGGACACCCCTTTTCGCGGCGCCTGGTGCGTCCTGCGCCCGGGCGACGTGACGGACGCGCACGCGCACCACGAACGCGAGATCTTCATCGTCATGTCCGGCCGTGCCGAGGTGGTCTGCAAGGGCCGGCGGCACGCGCTGGCGGCCGGGGACCTCGCCGTCATGAGGGCCGGAGTGGAGCACCACATCGTCAACGAGCACGAGGAGGACTTCTCCTACTACGCGATCTGGTGGGGCCCGGACATGTCCGCCGAGTTCCTCGCCCGGCAACCGGACCCGGCCCTGTGATCAACTACGACGGGCGGAAGTTCCGCAAGCCGAAGGGCGACGTCCGGACCGTCGCCGTCTACCACCAGCAGGGAGACCTCGTCTGGGGAGAGGTCATCGGCGGCGAGGTGCGCCGCGGGTGGACCGTCGGCACCTGCGAGCCGGACGGCACCCTCTCCATGGGGTACACCATCGTCTTCGCGAGCGGCGAGGTGGTCTGCGGGCGCACGGTCAACACACCCGAGGTGGCCGAGGACGGCCGTCTGCGGCTGCGTGAGGTCTGGGAACGCTACGGCCCGCACGCCGCCACCGGCATCTCCTACATCGAGGAGGTCCAGTGAACACGAGCGCGGCCGGGGGCGCGGCGCACAGCGCCTCCGAGGCGGACTGGGGGCGGCTGGAGAAGGGCGTGGCGGGCCGCGTGCTGCGCCCCGGCGACCCCGGTTTCCGTGCGTCGAGCGCCCCCTTCAACCAGCGCTTCGCCGCGAACACGCCGAGCGGGGTCCTCTCCGCGGCGAACGACGCCGACGTGCGCCGCGCCGTCGAGTGGGCGCGCGAGACGGGCGTCGGCCTCGTCGCGCGCAGCGGCGGCCACAGCTACGCGGGCTACTCGGCCGGCACCGGCCTGGTCCTCGATCTCAGCGCGCTGCACACCGTGTCCGCCGACGGTTCCACCGGGCTGGTCACGGCTGCGGGCGGGGCGCGGATGTCCGACGTCCGCGCCGCGGTCCAGCCCCACGAGATGGCCTTCGCGCTGGGCAACGGAGCTTCGGTGGGCATCGCCGGCCTCACCCTCGGCGGGGGCTCCTCGTCCACCTCCCGCAAGCTCGGGCTGACCGCGGACGCGCTCGTCCGGACCACGCTCCTGACCGCCGACGGGCAGTTGCTGACCTGCGACGCCCAGGAGAACCCCGACCTGTACTGGGCCTGCCGCGGCGGTGGCGGCGGCAACTTCGGCATCAACCTGTCCTTCACCTTCCGGGCCGTCCCGGTCTCCGACGTGTCCACCTGCCTGCTGCTGTGGGACGGGCCGGACGCCCCCGAGGTCTTCACGGTGATGCAGGAGATCGCACGGAAGGCACCGGACGAGTTCTCGCTCAGGCTCGGCGTGAGCGCCGCCGGCGGACCGCAGACCACGGTGTCGGCCGTCGGTCTGCACCTCGGCCCCGCGAGCGAGCTGCGCGAGCTCCTCGCGCCGGCGCTCGCGCTGACCCGCCCGGTGCGCACGGACATCGCCGACCGCTCGTTCTGGGAGGCGCAGGACTACCTGCTGCACGAGACCTCCGCCGGGGCCTTCGCGGTACGGACGCACTTCGCCACCGAGCCGCTGCCCGCCGAGGCCGTCGCCACCGTCCTCGCGTGGCTCCAGCGCAGGCCGGGCAGTTCCAATCCCGACGGCTGCGGTCTGGCTCTCTACACGTGGGGCGGCGCGATCAACCGGGTGGGCCCGGCCGACACCGCGTTCGTCCACCGGGACGCGCTGTGCCTGGTCAGCATGGACACCTCCTGGTCCGGGCACGACAGCGCGGCGACCGTGGAGGCCAACCTCCGCTGGCTGGCGGGGCTGCGGGAGGCGGTGGCGCCGTACGTGACGGAGACGGCGTACCAGAACTTCATCGACCCGGACCTGCCGGACTGGCGCACGGCGTACTACGGCGCCAACTATCCGCGGCTCGTCGAGATCAAGAGACGGGTGGACCCGGACGGCTTCTTCACGTTCGGGCAGGCCGTCGGATCCTGAGAGGTGACCGGAGCGACCGATCGGTCAAGACGGTCCGCTCCTCCGCGCTTCTTGAGCGCCATTTCGCACGCGTGCTGGAAACGGTCGACAGGGCATCCCCCAGCTCTGGAGGCTCCATGTCCGTTCCATGGTCCCGCCGTTCCTTCCTCCGCCTCTCCGGCAACGCCGCCCTGGTGACCGGAATCCCCTCGGCCTTCACCCTCTCGACGGCCGGTGCCGCCTCCGCCGCGGGCGACGGGTTCGACCAACTCCGCGACAGGTGGCGCGAGATGCTGCTGGGCGGCGGATTCGACCCCGCCGCCGCGCCGTTCGCCGGGAAGCTGGCCCTGCTGGGCAGCCAGGCCGCCGAGCAGCGCGCGGCCATGGCGGCCGCCGCCGGATCGCTCTGGCCCGACCTGCCCCTGGCCCTCTCCGCCTCGATCACCGCCAGCTACGCCCGGCTGGGGACCATGGCCCAGGCGTACGCGCAGCCCGGTACGGGTCCGACCGGCGACGGCGGGCTGGCCGCCGACATCATGGCCGGTCTCGACCACCTCCACCAGCAGGTCTACAACCCGGCGAAGAGCCCGTTCGGCAACTGGTGGGACTTCCAGATCGGTTCACCACGACTGCTGCTGGACATCTGCACGCTCCTGCACGGGCAGCTCTCCCCCGCGCAGCTCGCCGGTCACCTCGCGGCCGTCGACCGCTTCGTCCACGACATCAACACCGTGGGCACCACCGACCCGGTCACCCGCCGCTATCTGACCCTCTGGTTCGACCACGGGGTGGACCCGGTCGATGCCGCCTGCTCCTACGTCCTGATGCCGGGTGCCACCACGGCCGCCACCGTCCTCGCCAACGACAACGCCCAGCAGGGTGTCGGGGTCGCCCCGCTGGGCGTCACCGCGGTGAACTTCCGGTTCGCGGGGACGGTCGGGGCCCTCACCGCCGACGGCCCCGCGTGTGTCCTCGTACGGGAGCACGGCGACGGCCGGGCCACGCTGTGCGTCTCCGATCCGATGCGGATGCGGACCGCTCTCACGGTGACGTGGCACCGGGCGGTGACGTCCGTGCTGTCCGGGCCGGCCGCGCTGACCTCCGCCACCACCGGCTCGGCCCTCACCCTCGTCTTCGGGGACCTCACCGGTCTGGCCGGGGCCACCCAGCGGACCGAGGTCGCGCTGGGCTGAGCCCCGGGTCAGCCCAGCGCGAGGGAGCGGAGCGGCCGTGAGTCCGGTCCGCCCGGGTCGGCCGGTCCAGGACCGGCCAGGGCGTCATTGTGCCGCTTCGGTCTTCTGGACGAGGGTCGAGCCGGTGGTGGTCTTGCGGACGTGGAGACGGTGGGTGATGCGTCGGCGGAGTTCGGGGACGTGGCTGATGACGCCGACCGTGCGGTCGTGCGCACGCAGGTCGTCCAGGACGTCGAGGACCTTGTGGAGCGTGTCCTCGTCGAGGGTGCCGAAGCCTTCGTCGATGAAGAGGGTGTCGAGGGCCCGGCCGCCTGATTCGGCGGTGACGACGTCGGCCAGACCGAGGGCGAGCGAGAGGGAGGCGAAGAAGGATTCGCCGCCGGAAAGGGTGTCGGTGTCGCGGTCCTTCCCCGTCCAGGCGTCGGTGATCTTCAGGCCGAGGCCGGAGCGGGCGCCGTGCGAGGCCCGGTCGTCGGAGTGGACGAGGGTGTAGCGGTGCTCCGACATGCGGGTGAGGCGGGTGTTGGCGGCGGCCACGACTTCTTCGAGGCGGGCGGCCAGGACGTAGGCCTCGAGCTGCATGCGGAGCTGGTTGCTGGGCGAGGTGCCGTTGACCAGGCCATGGAGGTGGTCGACGGTCCGGTAGGCGTGTTCGAGCGGTTCGAGGGTCTTGATGTGGGTCGCGAGCCGGGCGAGGAGGCCGGCGAGCGCGCGGGTGCGTTCGGCGGTGTGCGCGGCTTCGGCGGCGGCCCGGGTGTGACGGCTGGTGGCGGCGTCGAGTTGCGCGGTGGCTTCCTCGAGGTCGGCGGGTGGCATGCCTGCGGCCGCGGCGAGCTCGGGCTCTTGAAGGCGTGCCGTGGCGACCGCCCGTCGTTCGCGCCACTGGTTGATCTCTTCTTCCAGCGCGCGGATCTCCTCGTCGGAGCGCAGCGCTCGTGCGGCGGCGTCGAGGGAGTCGAAGCCGGCCGAGCGGGCGGCTTGTTCCGCTTGCCCGGTCACCTGCCCGTGTTCCGCGGCCGTGCGGAAGGCGGCGACGGCGTGTTCGGCTGCGGTGGTGAGGCGATCGGCTGCCTGTGTGAGGTGCGTGATGCGCAGCGGGAGGTTGGGGGCACCGGCGCGGGCGGTGGCGAGCTTCTGGTCGAGTTCCTGGACTTGGGTGGCGAGGAGGTCGTAGCCGGCGTCGGCGGCGGCGATTCTGGTGGCTGCGGTGGTTCGGGCACCGTCGGTCTGGATGTGCTGCTGCTCCAGGGAGTGGAGTTCCTCGGTTGCCGGGCCGGCGTCGGCCGCGGCGTCGAGAGCTGCTGCCAGACGGGTTCCGAGCGCGGTGTGTTCGCTGGTGAGGTCGGCCAGGGCGGTGTCTCCGCCCGCCTCGCCCCGGGCGGCGGCCGCCTGCTCGAGGAGCTGCTGCAGTGCGTCCTGGAGGGTCCGCTGGGTGTCCTGGGCTTGCGTGTGGCGGGTTTCGGCGGCCCTTTCGTCGGCGGCCGTGGGCTGGTCGGGGTGCGGGGCGGCCGGGTTCGGATGGACGGGGGAGCCGCAGACCGCGCAGGGTTCGCCGTCGGCGAGTTGGAGGGCGAGTTCGGCGGCCATTCCGTCCGTGCGCCTGCGCCGGATGTCGATGTGTTCCTGGGCGGCCTTGCTCGCCGCGGTCTGTGCCGCGAAGAGTGCCTGCTCGGCCTTGCCGATCCGTTCGACGTGGGCATCTCGGCGTTTCGCCGCGTCCATACGGGTGGCGAGCAGGGTCATTGCGGTGGAATGTTCACGGCTGGCTTCCTCGGCGGCGCGGGCTGCTTCGAGGCGGGCGCGGAGCTCCGTACGGCGCTGGGGCGCGTCGTTGAGCCAGGTTTCGGCGTCGCGCAGGTCCTGGGCGAATTCCTGGCGTTCGTCATCCAGTTTCCGCAAGTCCGTCCTGTGCTGCTGCAGGGCCGCCTCGTCGGGCAGGAGCGCGCGGAGTGCGCCGATGTCGGCGCGCAGGTGCTGTCCGGCGCGGGTGAGCTCGGCGGCGTCGAGTGTCGCCTGCTCGGGGTCCAGGAGGGTACGGGCGTGGCGTTCTTCTTCCTGCGCACGGACGCTCCGATCTGCGGCGGCGGTCGCGGCCTTCAGCAGCGGGGCGACCTTCTGCCCTTGCAGGGCGTCTTGTCGCTGCCGGCCGAGGTCGGCCTGCCGATCCGTCTGTTCGTCCAGCGTCGCGAGCTGGTGGCGCGCTTGGCGGTGTGCCTCCTGGTGGGAGGCGAGGTCGCGTACGGCGCGTTCGCTGTCCCGGAAGGCGGCCAGTTCCGTTTCCGCTCGAACGGCGGCGGTGGCCGCGTCGCGCTCGTGAGCGGCTGCCTTGGCGTGCAGGGCGGTGGCCCAGGCAACGGCGGGACCGGTGAGGGTGGCGGGGTCGGAGGCGAGAGGGGCGCCCTGTTCGGGTTCGAGGTCGTCCCCGGCTTGCTGCTGGATGCGTTCGGTCAGGCGCATGACGGCCGTGCGGGCCTCATCGCGCTGTGTGGCGAGGGTGTTCTTCCGCCCTGCCAGCCAGGTCTCGACGGATCCGAACCGGTGGGTGTGGAAGAGCTTGCCGAGCAGCTCCTTGCGGTCGGAGGCGCCTGCGCGCAGGAACTTGGTGAACTCGTTCTGCGGCAGGAGGACGACCTGGCAGAACTGCTGCCGGCTCATGCCCAGCAGTTCCTTGATCTCGTCCGCGGCTTCCCTGTGGGACCTGCTCAGCGCTTCCCAGCGGCCTTGTCCGAAGGGGTCCGTGGTCCACTCGCTGAGGTGGGTCTCGGCCGCCTGCTGGGTGGTTCCCTCCCCGCGGACCTTCGGCTTCGGCTGGGCGGGGACACGTCGGATCCGCAGGCGCTTTCCGGCGAGGGTGACTTCGAGTGCCACCTCGGTCAGCAGGTCTGCGGGCGCGTGGTCGCTCCGCAGCTTCAGTTTGCGGTCGGTGGGTGGCTCTCCGTAGAGGGCGACGCAGATCGCCGCGAAGACGGTGGTCTTGCCGGCTCCGGTGTCGCCGTGGAGCAGGAACAGTCCGTCACGGGTCAGGGCGTCGAAATCGACGGTGTGGGTGCCGGCGAAGGGGCCGAACGCCTGCAGGTGCAGGGTGTGCAGGCGCATGTCAGACGGCTTCCTTCTTCTGGGCGCTGATGCGGGAGTCGTCGATCGCCTCCTGCAGGAGGGCGCGTTCGTCCTCGGTGGGCTCGGTGCCCCGCACGGCGGCGATGAAGTCGTGGGTGATGTCGAGGTCGCCGCGGCCGCGCAGCCGCTCGCTGTACGTGGGGGTGGTGGTGGCCTGGGCGGGGATGGCGGCGGGGATGTGTTCGAGCTGCAGGGTGTGGGGGAAGCGCTGCTTGAGGCGCGCCATCGGTTCGTAGGGGCGGGCGGTGTCGGTGAGCGTGACGTGCAGCCAGCACTCGGTCAGGGGCTCGTGGGCCGGGTCGGTGAGCAGGTCCTGCAATCGGCCCGTCAGACGTGCCAGGGGAAGCCGCAGGTCCGGGGGCAGCGCCGAGCGGGTGACGGTGGGCGCCGTGCCTGCGGGCAGGTCGACCAGTGTCAGCGACTTGGTGTGCCCGGTTTCGGAGAAGGAGTAGGCCAGCGGGGAGCCGCTGTAGTGCGCCGTGTCGGTGACGCGTTGGGGGCGGTGAAGGTGTCCGAGGGCGGCGTAGTCGATGCCGGCGAAGACGGAGGCCCCGGCGTGCGCGATGCCGCCGACGCTGATGTTGCGTTCGCTGTCGGTTTCACTGGCGGGGGCGCCGGCGCCGGTGATGAAGGCGTGGGCGAGAACGACGGAGCGGGTGCCTTCGGGGCGGGTGGCGAGGTCGGCGCGGACGCGGTCCAGGGCGGCGGTGAGTACGGCCTGGTGGGAGGCTGCCTCGGCGTCCAGGTGGGTGCGTACGAGGGTGGGTTCGAGGTAGGGCACTGCGTAGACGGCGACCGGGCCGCCGGCGTCCTCGAGCAGGACGGGGGTGCCGATGTCGGCCGGGTCGGTCCGCAGGTGGACCCGGGCCCGGGCCAGCAAGCCGGCGCCGACGCCCAGGCGGTGGGCGGAGTCGTGGTTCCCGCTGATCATGATGGTGGGTATGTCCAGGTCCGCCAGCTGGTGCAGGGCGTGGCTGAACAGGCGCACCGCGTCCAGGCTGGGAATGGCCCGGTCGTAGACGTCACCCGCGACCAGCAGAGCGTCCACCTGCTCGGTGCGGGCGGTGTCGCAGATGTGGTCGAGGACTTTGCGCTGGGCGTCGATCAGGTCTTCTCCGTGGAACCGGCGGCCCAGGTGCCAGTCCGAAGTGTGCAGGAACCTCATGGGCACAGACCGTAACCGGGGCCATAGGGGTCACGGACGGCTTTTCGACAGTTGGACGCCTCGGCCGGTTGCAGGAGCCGGCGGACCGGCCGGGGGGTGGCCCGCTCGCGCACGCCACCCCCCGGGTGGATCACTTCGACTGGTAGACGCCGAAGACGTCGAGCACCAGATCGGCGTCCTGATAGCCCTGGTTCCAGAAGGTGATGACGCCGTGGTCGCCGTCGCTCGCCTGCACCAGGTTCGGGACGGTCGTACCGGCCGTCCAGTTCAGGGTGGAGGAGCCTGGGCGCGGCCCGGCGGGCGCGGCGGGTCCGCCCTCCGCCGGCAGCGCGTACGGGCTCGGGGCCACCGAGAGGTATCCGGTGCCGCCGGTCTCGGTGACGGTGGTGTTCAGCACGTAGGCCTCGACACCCGTCGCGTCGCCGGGTGTGAACCCCTGTGTGATGTACTCCCGGGCCCGGAACCTGCCGCCGGGCCAGCCGTACGCCTCCTCGCGGGTGTCGAGCGTCCGGAACGGGGTGAAGGGCAGGAAGGCGGCCTTGCTGTCCTTGCTGTAGTAGCCGACGACGTCGACCACCACGTGGGCCGGCATCCAGGACCCGTTGAAGACCTTGATCGTCCCGTCCGCGGCCACCGGCACGATCACCGCGTTGGCCACCGTCTGACCGGGCACGAAGTTCAGGTTCGACGCCGTCGGGACCGGCCCCTCGCCGGAGTAGGCGGTCAGGTGGCCCGGCCCCCCGGGTTCGGTCACCGTGACGTTGAGCGCCACGGCCGTGATGCCCTGGGGCACGCCCTGCAGGCCGCCGATCCGGGTCGCGAACGCCGTGCGCGCGGGGAGCCGGCCCCGGGACGCGCCGAGACCCTCACGGGTGTCCACGAACCGGGCGGGCGTCATCGAGGTGTAGCCGCCGGCCGAGGCCCGGGTGAAGTAGCCGGTGACGTCGGCGATCAGGTCGACCGGCTCCGGGCCGCCGTTGTAGAGCTCCACGTACCCGTCCTCGCCGACCGGCACGATCACCAGGTTCGGAACGGACCGGCCGGCCGTGTAGTTCAGGTTCGAGGTCCCCGGGCGCTCGTAGCCCGCGCCGGGCCACGCGGTCACGTACCCGCTCTCGACGGTCTCCGTGACCGTGACGTTGAGGGCGACCGCGGTGACCCCCGCCGGGACGGCGGCGTTGCCGGCCACCTTCACCCGTGCGGAACCCAGTCCGGCGACCTTGACCGCGGGCGCGCCGGTGCCGTTGCGGGTGTCCAGGAGCCGGGTCGGAGTGTGCGGGGTGAAGTCGGAGCCGGGGGTGAGGAAGGCACCCCCGTTGGCGGCCTGGACGGCGTTGGCGGTGTCGGTCACCGTCACCTTCACCTGGTACTCGCCGGACTTGTCGTACGTGTGCGAGTGGTGCAGCTCGGCGTTGCCCTGGGCGGTGACCGTGTCGGTCTTCCCGTCGCCCCAGTCGATGACGACGCCGAGCGCGAAGTCGGCGCTCGTGATCAGGGCGGTGAGCTCGATCCCGTGCGCGGTGTAGCTGGTGCCGCTGACGTCCACCGCGAGAGCCGGGTTGGCCCCCGCGTCGGCCGCCTCCACCGCGGCCTGCGCGGTCTGCGCGGTCTGCGCGGTCTGCGGTGCGGCGGTCTTGGCGTTCGCCTTGCCGTTCGCCGTGGCGGCGCCGGGCAGGGTGGTGCGGATCGTGCGGTCGGCCGGGCTGTGGAAGCCCTCGGAGGTGGATGCCTTGGCTATCGCCTCGGCCACACCGGCCGCGACGGGTACGGGATCCGCGGCCTGCGCGGTGCCCGGGATGATGCCGAGACCGGCTGCCACGAGGGCAGCGGTCATTACGAGTCGGTGGTTGCGCACCGGCCCCCCAGTTGTGGTGATGAGCGAAGAGGGGCCAACGTATGGAGGGTTCCGGCCAGGGGTCACGAGGTTCTGGCACGATTCACTCCATAGGGGCCAAGGCTTTACCGGCTGTGCGGTTTGTGATCGACGGGAGGCCGCCGAGGCCCCGCCGCCTGACGGCCCGGGAACGCTTCAGTCCCGACAACTGTCCCGACCGTAAAAGGCAGTTCATTCGGGGAGTCGCGAATCGTGGGCTGCCCGGCCTGTCTTCGCGGCGACCGGTGATGCGTTGCCGGACGCTTGTTCCGGACGTAGCGTCAGGTGCATGCGTCTCACCAAATACACCCATTCCTGCATTCGGTTGGAGCGAGAGGACCTCGGAGTCCTGGTGATCGATCCGGGCATCTGGAGCGAGCCTCGGGCACTGCGGGGCGCGGACGCGGTGGTGGTGACCCACGAGCACGTCGACCACATCGACGTTCTGCGACTGGCCGGCCTCGGCGTTCCCGTGTACGTCCCCAAGGGGGCGGTCCTGCCCGGCCTCGACACCATCGAGGTGAGCGCGGGGGAACATTTCACCGCGGCCGGGTACCGGATCACGGCGCACGGCGGCAGGCACGCGCGCATCTACGGAAACCTGCCGGACTGCGTGAACCTCGGGTACGTGGTCGAGGACAGCCTCTACCATCCCGGGGACTCCCTCCACGTGCCCGACGTTCCGGTGGAGACCCTGCTGGTGCCGTTGCAGGCGTCCTGGATGCGAACGGGCGAGGCCATCGATTTCGTGCGCGCAGTCCGGCCGGAGCGGGCAATCGGCATCCACGACGCGCAAATCAACGAGCGTGGCCTGGCCAGCGTGAACGGATGGCTGGAGGAGGAGGCACAGACCGAATACCGCTGGCTGTCGCCGTGTTCCCAGCTGTAGCCACCGGGAGGGTTCAGTGCGGAGAAGGTGTCGTCGCGGCGGCCTGCGTGAGGTGTTCCAGCAGCGCCGCAGTGGCCGGCGGGTCGGGTGCTTCTCCGTGCACGGCAGCGTTGATCAACCGTTGCTGATCGGGTAGGCGTACCAGCCTTACCGAAGGGTTGCGTTGGCCGGTCAGGGCCAGGGCCGGCAGCGTGGTGACTCCCAGCCCGGCCGCGACGAGTGCCTGTACTGCTACGTAGTCGTCGGTGGTGAAGGCGATGTCAGGCGTGAAACCGGTAGCGGCGCAGGATCGCACCAGGTGGTTCCGGCACCGCTCGCACCCCGCGATCCACCGACGCGTGGCGTGGTCGGCGAGAGTGTCGCCGGGCAGGCTGGTCGGGGTGACGAGGTAGATCGACTCTGTGAGCAGCGGCGTTCGGCGTAGCCCGTCGTCGGCCGGTGGTGCGTCCGGGTAGGTGAACAGCAGCGCCACATCGACCTCGCCCGATCGCAGCAGCCGTGCTGCATCGGGCGGTTCGGCCTCGGTCAGGCGCAACTCGACATCAGGGTGGGCGGCGGTGAACGCGGCCGCGGCCCGCGGGACGAACGTACCCAGGGCGGAGGGGAACGCGGCCAGGCGGACCCGGCCCGCACGCAGCCCCGTGTGCGCGGCAAGCTCGGCCTCTGCCGCGTCGAGGCGGCCGAGGATCTCCTCGGCGCGCTCAGCCAGCATCCGGCCCGCGTCGGTCAGGCGAATGCCGCGGCCCACCCGCTGGACGAGCTTGCTGCCGGTCTCGGCCTCCAACCGGGCCAGGTGGTGACTGACCGAGGGTTGGGCATAGCTCAGTTCCCGGGCCGCGGCGGTGACCGAACCGTATCTGGCAACTGCGGCAAGCACCCGCAGACGAGTGACGTCGAGCATGCCATGGAAAGTATCAATCCCATTGATGAGTCTCAACGAAGAATGGCATTGGACCTATGGGACGGTCCGGCCCACGATGGCGGCATGGAACACGAACTCACCTTTGCCGAAGTCCTGGCCGCACGGGACCTCCTGATCGGGCATCTGCCCGTCACGCCGATGTGGTCCTACCCGGCGCTCGATGCGGTGACCGGCGCAACCGTCCATGTCAAGCATGAGAACGTGCAGCCGGTTGGGGCTTTCAAGGTGCGCGGCGGACTCACGTTGCTCGCCACCATGGCCCCCGTGCAGCGAGCCCGTGGGCTCATGACCTACTCCACAGGCAACCATGCGCTGTCGCTGGCCTACGCATGTGCCGTGTTCGGGGCACCCTGCTCGGTTGTGATGCCGGTAACGGCCAGCGTGGAGAAGGTGCGTGCCGTTCGCGCGCTCGGCGCCACGGCGGTTCTGCACGGCGAGGACATGGCCTCGGCACAGGAGCGGGCCGAGCAGTTGGCGGCGCAGGACGGTCAGCACCTGGTCAGCCCTGGCGACACCCCGGCCCTGCTGGCCGGGGTCGGCACCACGTACCTGGAGGTCTTGGAGGCTCGGCCCGACCTCGACGCCATAGTGGTACCTGTCGGCAGCGGCACCGGGGCCGCCGCGGCCTGCCTCGTCGCCGCGAAGCTCGCACCGGCATGCCGGGTCGTCGCGGTGCAGTCCTCCGCCGCACCCGCGGCACATGATTCATGGCGGGGTGGCGCCTGCGTGCGGCGTCCGAACCGGACCGCTGTCGAGGGCTTGGCCACGGGACGTGGGTTCACGCTGCCGCAGCAGCTCATGCGTGCGGGCCTCGCCGACTTTCGCCTGGTGTCCGACGCGCAGATCTTCGAAGCCCAGCGGCTGCTGGCCAGTCATGCACACACCCTTGCCGAAGGTGCCGGCGCGGCCGCGCTGGCAGCCGTACTGGCTGATCCTGACGGCTTTGCCGGACAGCGCATCGCCGTGGTGTGCACCGGAGGCAACGCCTCTGCTGCCGAGATCGCCACGCTGGGCAGCCGTGCCGAACCTGAGCTCGAACCCTGACCGTGCCGGTCGTGTGCCGCCGCTGCGCACACCGATGGACAGGTCATGGTGGTCATGCTGGTGCTCTCCTCACAGGCGGCGGCTGACGCCGGAGGCGATCTGAGAGACGCGCGGCATGGAAATACCGAGGGTGTCGGCCACCTCGGCCAGGGAGTGAGTGGCCCGCAGCTCGACGACGGCGGCCTGTCTGGTCGCGCGGAGTTCGGCCTGGAGACCGGGGACGGCGTCGAGGACGGCGGCCACCGCGCGGTCACGGTCGGCGGGGTCTGGGATGGCCGCGAGGTTCGCGATCACCGAGCGGATCGCGTCGACGGCTCCGGCCGAGGCGGCCCGTTACCGACGTCGCCGCGCAGGATGCGGAGACGGACGTGCCTCGGCTCCGAGCAACGTCTTCCGCAGCCTCAGCGGTCCGCACCGAAATTCCGGCGACGGCGACGTGACCTGCGCCTACTGTGCCTCTGTGACGCTCACTGATGCCGAGATAGGCAGCCTGCTCATGCCCGCCGGATTCCGATTGATCGAGCGGGTCCAGGGAGAGGTTCAGCTGCCACCGCTGCCGCCGCACCACTCACCCGCGAGTGCCCGGCCCGAGCACGGACGCTTCGACTCCCATCCGCACGAGGTAGCCGATGTGACTGCCTCGGAGATGGCCGACATGGTCAACTCAAGCTGGTACCGGATGGCCAGGGACTACGGGCTCTTGGACCACGACCGCGAGTTTCTCCTCGCGACAACCCTGGAGGCCATCGGGGGCGATCCGGAGGATGAGCCCTACCTGCTCTGGTTCCGGATCCGGCTGCTCGATGCCTGGGACCTGGTGAGGAGCGAGGTGTCTCTTTTGAGGAGTGGGTTCGCGAGGGTCTTCACCGACCGCTTTGTTCCAGAGTTCACCGTGGCCTCGCTGGACGGCCGGATGATGATGAACACCACCGTCTGGGGCAATGGCACCGTCAGCACGATCGTCATCCGACCGTAGCCCTAGTTGGCCCTCGTTAGCCCTCGTTAGCCCTCGTTGCGCAGTCCACGCCTGATCACCCCAGGCGCGGGGTGGCCTCAGCCGGCGCTCCCGGTACCGCGATCGGGCGCGCTCATGTCCCCCGTCGCGGGAATGCCGTCGGCGAGCCCGTAGCGCAGGTACACGGTTCCCTTCGGGCTTGGTGCCGGGGGTGCGAGGAGCGTGAAGTTGGCGGGCACCGCGCCATCGTCGAACACCTTCTTCCCGACGCCGAGCACGATCGGGTGCACCCAGAGGTCGAGACGGTCGAAGAGCTTCTCGCGCAGGAGGGTCTGCACGAGGTTCAGGCTCCCGACGACCTTCACGTGCTCGTGCCGGTCACGGATCTCACGCACCGCGTCTGCGAGGTCCGGGCCGAGCTGCGTGGACCCGGCCCACGAAAGGTCCGGCGTGCCGCGAGAGGCCACGTACTTCGGGACGCTGTTGAAGAGCGTGGCGAACTCACCGTCCTCGCCGCCCTCCTGGTGAGGCCAGTAGGCGGCGAAGATGTCGTACGTCCGCCGGCCGAGCAGGAGGGCGTCGGTGCCCTCGTACGCGGCATCGACCTGCGCCCCGGCGACCTCGTCCAGCAGGGGCGCCTGCCAGCCGCCGAACGGGAACCCCGCCGGGTCCTCGTCGGGGCCGCCGGGCGCCTGCCCGACGAGGTCGAGGGTCGCGAACAGCTCGATTTCGATGAGGCCCATGGCTTACTCCCGATGAGTCGGTTGTCTCCGTCAAGAGATAGACCTGCGGGTGCCCGCAGACTCATCGCCGCGACGGACCCCGGTTTCATCCGGTCGGAGGGTTAGACCGTCCGGCCGAAGGAGGCGGCGAGCCGGTCGAGGGCCGGTGCGCCGTTGGATGCGGGCTGGGACGGGCCGAGCGCTCCGCTCTGGGCCCGGATCGCGTCGGGGTAGCTCCTCCCGTACCAGCCCTGGAGGGCGGCCTGGACGGCGTCGGGGTCGCCGCTTCGGTCCTGGCCGGTGACGCCGGCCGGGTCCCAGCGTGCGGGACGGCCTCCAAGAGGTGGAGACCGGCGATCCGGGCCGCGCGCGGGGTGAGCCAGGCCGTACTGGTCAAGGGGACGTAGAGCAGCCGCTCCCCCTCAGAGTGCCTCCTACTTGCGGACAGTTTTGGTCCGCAATCGAGGCGGGTTCAGCGAGGTGTGCCCCCGGTCCGGCGGCACCCCTGGGGCGCGCTCACCGACTGGGGAGCGGGAGGGACAGGCAGCCGACTCTGTTCGTCAGAGCGCTATGCCCTCATTGCGCAGATAGTCTGGGAAGTGTGATCGAGTCCGGACGGCCGCGGCTCCGTCGGCGATACGGCCGGGGGAGGCTTGTACGGCTGTCGCCGGTCATCCTGACCATCGTGATCGCCAGCTTGGCCTACGGCACTCCGCGGGAAATGGCCTTCAGCCGCCTCCTGCCCGCGGCGCCGGCCCTGGCCGCCGCCATGTGGCCGGTCCTCCCCACCGTCCTGCTCGGGACGGTCTGCCTCTTCCTGATGATCGGCCTCGGCTTCCTCTTCCCCGATCTGGGAACGTGGTGGACGGCCGCGGGGATCGTCGCGGTCACCGTGGCCGCCGCGTACGGAAGCCATGTCCGGCTCCAGCGGGAGCGCACCCTCATCCAGGTACGACTCGTCGCCGACGCGGCGCAGCAGGTGGTGCTGAGCCCTATGCCACGCCGCATCGGGAACGTCGAGATCGAGTCGCTGTACCTCGCGGCCGCGGCGGAGGCCCGGATCGGCGGGGACTTCTACGAGGTGGTCGACACGCCGTTCGGGGTCAGGCTGCTCATCGGTGACGTGCGGGGCAAGGGCCTGCCGGCAGTGGGAGCCGCCGCGGCGATCGTCAACGCCTTCCGGGAGGCGGCCTTCGGCGAGACCGACATGATCAACATCGCGCGCAGGCTGGACGCCAGCAGTATGCGTTACAACGCCGCCTTTCCACCCGAGGGGCCGATGGAGCGCTTCGCCACCGCCCTTCTCGTCCAGATCCCGCACGAGGGGAAACGCATCGACATCCTCAACTGCGGACATCCCCCGCCGCTGCTCCTGAACCGCGGGAGACTCCACGTCCTCGAGTCGGCCACCCCCTCGCCACTGCTCAGCCTCGCGGAGCTGATCGGCGATCGGTACACGGTCGACACCTTCGATTTCACCCCCGGCGACCTGCTGCTCCTCTATACCGACGGGATCGCCGAGGCCCGCGCCCGCGACGGCGAGTTCTTCCCGCTCGCGGCTTGGATGCGTCGACAGCCCCCGACACCGCCCCGCGAACTGCTCACGGCTCTTCACCGCGACCTCCTCCGCTACAGCAGGGGACGCCTGGACGACGACATCGCCGCCCTCGCCGTACGCCTGTGTGACCCCTGAGCCGAGTTGCGACGCCCTGTGGCCAACAACGCGCTCGGGGCGCCATGAGCACCCCCGGATGGGCAGTACCACTGCGCGCGGCGCCCGTTCGACTGCTCCCTACGGACGAACCAGGCACGGTCGCAACGATCGATCTACCTTCACCCAAGGCAGCCAAACGGCTACTTTGTGTAGCCGTACATCGCTGCCGTACCGCCTCGTCACTCACTCGGCCATGCAGGGTTCGCCACGAGCGTCGCGCGGAAATCGCAAGGAGACCATGTCACCGGCGAGAGCACGCAGTCCGACGACGACCAAAACCTGTGGCGGGCCGTCTCCGCTGGAGGAGGCGGGCAAGCCCTTGCCGGAAGGGGCCGCCAACGAGCAGACCGAGTCGTGACAGCAGAACGTGAAGGCGGCAGCTGACCCCCTCGAAGAGGCCCGAAAGTGGACCCGCGAGAGCACGAAGACCCCGGCGCTGGTCAACGACATCGGCGCCCTGTGCACTCCCGCCCCCCGTCAGCGGCAGCCGCAGCTCTGGCGGACGGCGACGACACCGGACGGCGAACAGGTCACCAGCCGGGGCACCGTTTGCCTGGACGACTTCGCGGCCAGGACCGCCTTCGAATAGCAGGGCTGGCCCGGCTCCGCCCAAGCCGCCGGCGCCGCCCGCTATGAAGGACGTCGCCAGCCAAGGCGAGACCCTCCCCGGTAACGGCGCCACCGCGTCGGCAACTACGTACCCGTACCGTGCATCGACTCCGGCACCCTGCGGCTCAGGGACAGCGGCGGGCGGCTGCTGCGCCGACGGTGCGAGGCGGGCATGTGCGCGCGGCCTGGACCGGGACCGGCGCGCGGTCGAGCGGCTGGCGTACGAACTCGGGGTCATCGGGAAGCCGGAGTACGAGGCGTCCCCCGACCTGGTCGCCGCCGGCGAGCAGCTGCCCGGCGGCCCTGTCCTCGACGGCGAACTCGTTGGCCGCCGAAGCAGGCCGGTGTCCGTGCCGCCAGGGTTGGGGTGCTGCGGCCGCGGGAGGCGGCCCTGCGCTGCAACGCCTCAGATCAAAGAGATAGAGGCCGAGCTGCGCAATGAATGAGCAGGCCCGCGGCACGCTCGCCGAGCACACCCCGAACACGACCGTAATCCGGGCACGCTCGGACAGCCGGAAGGCGGAAGGCGGAAGGCGGAAGGCGGAAGGCGGAAGGCGGCGGATCATGAGCAGCACGGGGGAAGTCATGCCGGGCCGAAGGGCCGAGGCTTCATTGCGAAGCCTTACGAGGTAACGGGGGGGGTGGGGCGCAAGGCGGCCTACTGGACGCTCCACCGGGGCGGGTGGGCGGGGTCGGCCGGGCAGCCGAAGACGTTCAGTTCGCCCCAGCGCCCGACGGTGACCTTCGTCGGCGTGCCCTCCATGAGTTCTCTGGCGGACGGCCCGTCCTCGAGCGGGATCCAGCTGTACGTGCCGCCGTCCCACTCGGAGCTGTCGACGGTGAGGACGAGCGCCATGGCCTGTCCGCAGGAGGCGCAGTCCATCGGGTACGGGTCGGTCACGTGCCAGGACGCGAAGCCGCCGATCCTCCAGCCCGGGGGGATGGAGAGCTCGTACTGGTAGCAGGGGCGGGCACCGCCCTGTAGCCCTGGCTGACGCTCCCAGCCTGTGATGGCGGCCTCCAGTTCGCTCGGAAGCAGGCCCCCGTACTGGTACGTGGTCACTTGCTCGGGATGGAGTACGCAGGGCTCGGGCACGTATCCGTCGTATCCGACCACCTCCGGCTCGGGCTGCCGGGTGATCGGATCCGTCACCTCGTGCGAGCGCTGCCAGCGCAGGTCCACGTGCATTCCGTAGCCGGTCTCACCGTGGCGGTCGAAGGGACACCAGAACAGCTGGAGGAGGTCGCAGCCGTCCGGCCCGGCCGGAAGATCGGGGATGTCCCTGCGATGGAACTGGGCCACGCCGAGCAGGGGGATCGGCTCGGTGTCCTCCAGTCCCGCCACCTCGTATTCGTCCTGGAGCGCGCGCAGCAGCTCCTGCTTCTCCTCGCCGGCCGGCCTGCCGCCACCGCGCAGCCAGAACTCGCCGAGGAAACGCTCGAGCCGGATGTCCTGCGGGCGCCGACCCCGGTCACGCGGGTGGGGATGCGTGCACACCGGCCACGGTGCGTCCGCGGGCCAGAGCAGCGGCCCGCCCACATGGCTGTCCGTCACGGCCGGCTCGCCCGGCCGCGGATGGAGCCGGGTGGTCGTGCCGCGATGAGCGGCCAGAGCGGGAAAGAGGACTTCCGGGGCGAACGGACGCGGTGGTGTGGTGCGGGCCATGACCACGACCCTACGGGCCGACCGCCCAAGCCGGCCCCGATGCTGCTGGCGGCGGTCACCGGGCTGCTGGCCGGCCCTGTCTTGACGGGTTCGCCCGCGTATGCGGCGGCACCAACCAGCAGTGGTACCGGAACGGGAACGAGATCCGTAACCGGGTGAACGGAAAGTGCCTCGACATCCTGGCCGGCCGGCCTGACATCGGCCAGCTCCTGGTGAGCTGGAGCTGCAACGGCGCGCGGAGCCAGAGCTGGGACTTCTGAACGCCTGCCCGGCCGGGCACATCGCGTGCCGGGCCGGGCAGGGCCACGACGCCGGAGCCATCGCCGCCGCCACAGCCGACAGCGCCCTCTGCCCGATCACCCGTCCGCCGCTCCGTGTGCAGTTGCCATGCATATGATCAGCACCCGACGGGGGAGATGTGACATGGCAGCAGATTTCGACCAGCAGTGGGACCGTGAGCGCGCGGGCCGTGCGGACCAGCAGGTGGGCTTGCGGTTGAACAGCGGGCCGCTCGTGCCGTTCGCGCCCGCCGGGTCCAAGGAGGCCGTCGCCGACGACGACCGCCGAGACCTCGTGCGCACGGACACCGGGGCGGGGGTCTGACGATGGGCCGCCTCTGGGACAAGTGGACCGGCACCAAGTACCCCGCCGGCGGGGTCAGCCCCCTGCCCACCATGGAGCTCCGGGAAGCGCTGCTCGCGCTCAACGGCCGAAACGTACCGTTCACCGTGCGCCATGCCTTCCCCAAGGAGAAGGCCGACCTGGTGGCGGAGTGCAAGATCCCGACGGCGAAGCTGACGCTCATGACCCGCATGCGCCTGGTGCCGGCGAAGCACGAGGTGCTCGTCCTGGAGGAGCGGTGGGAGCCGTCGCACGATTCCGGTCAGCAGTACGGCCGTGGGGGCTTCAAGGTGTACCGGCAGTGGGAGTTCCAGCGTGGTGCCGACGGCCGTCGGCACAAGGTCGAGACGTTGCGCTTCGACACGCGGGACGTGAGGGAGCCCCTGCGCACCATGGTCCTCAACGCGGGATGGACCTGGCGCGGAGTGCTGTTCCGGTACTGACCGGCCGGTCCGGCCGTGTCAGAGCCCCTGTCCAGGGACGCGCTGCAACATCGTTCCCGGACTGCTGTGGTGATCGTGTCCGGCCGCGGAGCCGGGTCGCGCTCAGTGGCGGTGCCTGACCGGTTCTCCGAGCAGGTCGGTCAGCTCGGCCCCGACGGCTGCGAGCAGCGAGGTTCCCCAGACGGTCAGGGTCTGCTCCCAAGGGTGTCCGAAGGTACCCAGGCGCAGGTCATGGGTGAGGTGGAGGTAGTAGTCGCCGTTGGGACAGGTGCCTTCGCCGGGCCGGGGCGGCCGTCCGGGGAGGTCGGTGCGGCGGGGGTCGTAGCGGTAGCCGTTGTGCTGCCAGTCCAGCCAGTACACGAACTCCCCGGGCTTGGTGGCGGCGAGGAGTCCGCGGCGGACGATCGCGTCGACCTCCGCGGGGAGGTCCGGGACCAGCCGGTGGTGGGAGTGCAGGTTCCAGACGGCTGACGGAGAGGGGTCTGTGATAGCGGGCCGGTAGGTGGTGCTCGGCTTGAAGTCGAAGTCCGCGTAGAAGCGGTCCCACAGCGGACCGTCGTCGTGGAGCCAGTCGAGGAACTGTGCCGGGCGGGTGGTCTCGGGGGTGCCCGGCGGGCGCCAGTGGTAGGAGCGGACGGTGGTGGCCTCGGTGAAGCCGGCTTCCAGGAGCCGCGCGCGCAGAGGCCCGTCGGCCTCGGCGAGGAGTGCCGTGCCCCGCCAGCGCCTGCGCCATTCGTCCGTGCAGGCTCTGACGAAATCCGCCTCGTCGCGGGTCAGACCGCCCACGACGGCGAAGGGGCAGCCCTCTTCGGGGTGCATCCAGGCGACGGCGACGACGAGGCCGTCCTCCAACAGGACCTCGATGGACACGTCACCGTCATCCGAGGCACCGTCCGCGATCATCTCCGCGTAGGGCACGGCGTGGGGGCCCGGGGACCCGACGGCGACCTTCCACGCCCGCTCGGCCTGCTCCCGGACGGAATACAGGTTGTGCACCCCCTGCCGGGGCGGCTGCGCAGCGCGCTCGGGCACCTCGGAGGGCAGGGAGCCGCGTTCCTCGGCGCGCAGGGGGCCGGCGATCAGCACGGAACGCTCCCAGCCCCCGGTGAAGCCCGCCGCCGTCAGCGCCGGACCCAGGTCCGGCGAGTCGTGCCCGTACACCTTCCACTCCCCCGGCTCACCGCGCTCCGCGAAGGCCTCCTGCTGGCAGCGCACCAGCCGGGCGATGTCCGTCCCGGGCACGAGGGGGGCGTGCTCGGCCGTGCCATGCGTCCCGTAGTGCCGGCGCACGACCGGCCCGTCGGCCTCGACCACCAACCCGACCGGATGCCACACAGGCAGCCGGCCGCGCAGCCTGTTCCACTCCGCCCACCGCTCGCACACATCCATGGGCGGAGCCTAGACGGGCTGAGAGACGCCCCAGCGAGGGGCACGGCGCGCCGGGTGGAGCTGCACCGGGCTGCCGTGGCGGCCGGTAGGGGCCGGTAGGGGCCGGTAGGGGCCGGTAGGGGCCTCAGCCTAAGAGGGCTTGCGTCACTCCGCCGGGGCTGCGTGTGGGGTCCGGGCGACCGGGGGGAGAGCCAGGCCGGTGGGGGTGTTGAGGCCGGTGGAGTTCAAGGTGCTCTGGGTCCCGTTGGGACGGACGCGCAGGACACGGTTGTTGAAGGCGTCGGCCACGTAGAGGGTGCCGCGGTGGTCGACGGCGAGGCCGAGCGGGCTGCTCAAGCCAGTCGTGGGGACGGTGGTCTGAGTGCCGGTGCCGGCGGCGATCTTCACCACGCGGTTGTTGCCGCTGTCGGAGATGAAAAGGTCTCCTGTGGTGCTCAGGGCCAGTCCGGTGGGCTGCGAGAGGCCGGTGGTCGGGACGGTGGTCTGGCCGCCGCCGTCCGCGGACACCTTCACCACGCGGTCGTTGACGAAGTCGGAGATGTAGAGGTCCCCGTCGGGTTCCAGGGCCAGACCCCAGGGGTGCAGCAGTCCGGTGGTGGGGACGGTGGTCTGGCCGGTGCCGTCGGCGGGAACCTTCACCACGCGGTCGTTGAAGCTGTCGGCGATGTAGAGGTCGCCGACGGGGTCGACGGCCAGGCCCAGGGGACGCGAGAGGCCGTCGGTGGGGACGGTGGTCTGGCCGCCCCCGTCCGGGAGCAGCCGCACCACACGGTTGTTGCCGGTGTCGGAGACGTAGAGGCTGCCCGTACGGTCCCAGGCCAGGCCCGTCGGGCGTACCAGGCCGTCCAGGGGGACGGTGGTCTGGCCGCCGCCGTTGGGCAGCGTGACCACGCGGTCGTTGCCGTAGTCGGACACGAACAGCGGGCGAGGACGTGTGCGGGCGCGCGTCGTGGGGCTGGGTGACGCCCACCGCTCGCGCGGGCAGCGCGCACAGAAGCAGCAGTCCCGTGATGGCGGCGAGGCGGCGGGGCAGCGGTCGGCGGATCCGGCGGGCGGGTGCTGGGGGCTCTTGTCCGTGCGGGTCGGCCGGGACGCGTTCCACGATGAGCCACCTCTTCCGCAATGGCCGGCCGTAGTTCGTGCCGGCTCGGTTCCGTCGACCCTAGGCGGCGGCTGCGAGCCGGTCCGGAGCCACGCCATCGGTGGCGGCGCGGGCCACTCCAATGCGCTGCCGCCTCACGGGCGACCACGCCCGGCGGCCCCGCCGTGATCGCCGGCTCGGGTGATCGGGTTCGGTGGCGCCGGGTGGCATGAGTACGCGTACTCATGTCTCCGCTCGGGGCAGCCGCGAGAGTGGGGGGAGGAGGATCAAGCAGGCGGGGTGGGGTGGCGTGGGGTGGGCAATGGGATCGAGGCGTGGCCCGGGGGGCGCCGGGGTGCTGGCCGTCGCGGGTGCAGTGGTGGTGGCCATGACGAGCGGTTGCTCAACGTTGCCCGACGTTGGCGAGCTGCGGGCCATGGCCACCACGGACGGCGCACAGCTGAAGCGGGACTCGGAAGAGGCGCGCATCCGCGCGCTCGTTGAGCGGTTCGACCGCGTCGGGGGGCTGCGGTACGGGTACGACGTGCTCGAGGACGGGTGCACCGGCCCCAGTGACGGGGGCTTCAAGAAGCAGGCCACCGTTCACCTGATGACCTGCTCGATGGGTGTGAGCGCCGTCTACGGCGTGGAGGGTGACGTCACCGACGTTCTGCGACGCATCGACGGCGCGGCCATCACACAGTGGCGTCCCAACGGCAACGCCCCCGGGTATCCGTCCGCCGGCACGCTCGACCACGCGCTGCAGTACCACCGGTTCGGTGGCGTCTTCCAGGACGGACGACTGATGCCCACCCCGTTCCTGAGTTCCGAGGTCGGGGACATCAGCATCCTATGGGACCATCCGCCCCGGCCCGGAGAACCGGCGGAGTCGGGCCAGGTCGGGGCCATGGACGCGTCCGTGTGCCCGCCGGCCCCGCCGATCTACTCGCGGTGCCACACCCGCCCGGAGCGGCCTGACACCGTATCGGCCCTCCGTACCCGGTACGGAGCGGTCCTCACGGTCACGGTCAAGCCGGCGCTCACCGGCGCGACCTACCTCACCGTGCCCCGCCCGAAGGCGACGTAGGGCGGACGTCTCGCAACACCTGGCGTCCCGTCACATCGCTTCGACTGGCGCCCAAAGGACGTCAACGCACTCGGCGCCGTGGACCGCCCCGCCGCGGCCCTCACCGCTGGGGCCGGAATCGCCTACGCACGACGGGGCGCGTCCAGCTCGGCCGCCTCGCGACAGATCACCACGCACGTGGTCTGGGGGCACGCCCAGTCTGGGGGCACGCCCACCTCGACCCGGGGCAAGCCGGCCCGGCCAGAACGGATGACTGCCCGCCCGGTCAGCCCGCCAACGGGCGAGGTGGGCCCGCTCGTCGGCCGCGATCAGGTCGTTCGGGCCGCGCATCGCCAGGTGGTGCTCTTCCTGGTAGGCGGGATCGAGGACGCGGCCGCCGAGGAACACGTTGTCCAGGACCACCAGCCCACCGGGGCGCAGCCGACGCACGATCTCCTCGTAGTACGCCGGGTAGCTGCCCTCGTCGGCGTCGATGAACGCGATGTCGATGACCGGCTCGGCGTTCAACGAGTGGCCCAGCCGCCGGGCAGGGTCAGACGCCCGGCGCCGACCCGCACGACGACGAGCCTGTCGCCCTCGAAGCCGATGCGGTCACCTCCGGTCAGGAAGAGCGGGCTCGCCAGCTCGAAGGCGTAGCCGTCGTCGGTTTCGAGGTCCTCCACCAGGACCGACCGCGCGATCGGCGTGGTCCCGTCAGCTATCAGGCGCATGCCGGGATGGTCGCATGCACCACCCCGACCCGTCAGCACAGGCCCCGGCGGTCCAAGTGCCGCGGTCCGGGCGGCAGCCGACGCGGTGCGCCACGGCGGGCTCGGCCCGGTCGCACCCACCCGTGTCGTGCCGCCCGGGGCGTGATCAGCTGTCGCGTGGGTGCGGCCGACGGCCGAGGGGCAGGAGGTACTGGAGGGGCTGGTCCGGGTCCTGGAGTCCGAGCAGTTCGTGGGCCAGGTCGTCGTGGAAGCCGCCCAGCGGGGTCCCGCCCAGGCCCAGGGCCGACGCCGTGAGCAGCAGGGTCTGGGCCAGGTGGCCGGTCTCCAGCAGGGCCAGGCGCAGCGCGCGCAGTCCGTAGCGGCGGCGCAGCAGGCCGAGGTCGGCGTAGAGGGCGAGGAGTACCGGTGCCTGCGCGATGCCGATCCAGTCCGGGTCCGCCGACGGGCGCGAGAGGTAGGTCGACAGGGCGGTGATGTCCTCCAGGGGCGCCACCGGGCCGATGCGGCGCAGGGTCCGGCGCTCGGGGAGGCAGTCGTAGGTGCCGGCCGGGAGCCCGGCCACGTCGAGGACGAGCAGGCGGACGCGTGCCGTGTGGAGGGCGCCTGCGCTGGGGTAGGGGCGGTGGGCCAGGGTACGGGTCGTGCCGTCCGCGAGACGCTGCTCGCTGCGGCCGCTCTCGGCGAGGGAGTGCCACAGCAGGGCGCCGAGCGTGCCGGCGTCGAGCGGGCCGGTGAGGGCGCCGCGGAGCGAGGAGCGGGCGGCGAGGACGGCGCTCAGGGGCACCTCGGGCAACGGGTCGGCGGGGAGCGGGACTTCGGCGGCCGCGGCCGTGGCCGGCCCGTTGTCCTCGGCCGTGGCGAACGGGCGCAGGGCCGCGTCCTCGCCGCGGCCGATCTGGAACTTGCTCCGCTCCAGGTACTGCAGGTCGGGGGCGGTGTGGCCGGGCGGGAAGAACCCGGCCGGTCCGTCCGTGTCCAGCAGGGTGCGCGCGGCCAGCCGGCACACGGCTCGTTCCTCGTCGGGGGTCACGCCCAGCCGGTTGAACAGCATGTGCAGCTGCGAGCCCCAGACCCCGGCCCGGGTCCGCTCCCCCAGGCCGTCGAGCACCGAGTCGGCCTCCCGGACCTCTTCGGCCCAGTGCGCCAGCCAGGGCGCCGCCGTGCCCGCCCGGAGGCGGTCGCGCAGGTCCGCGGCGCGTCCGCTGAGGGCCGTGCGCTGCGCCGCGTGCACGGTGTTGACCCGGCTGTGGACGGCGGCGCCGGACAGCAGCGGCACCTCGGTGACCCAGCGCCAGCCCGCCGCGTGCGCGCGCAGCCAGCGTGCGGCGGCGAGTCGGTCCATGCCGAGCGCGTACGCCGTCGTGTGCGCCAGGTCCGCGGCCGCGGTGAGCCGGGACGCGGCCGTGCTCCCGGCGGGCAGGGCCCGCAGTACGTCGAGGGCGGTGCGCGTGGAGGCACCGAAGAGGGCCTCGGCGACGGGCAGCGCCTGCGGTCCGCCGTAGCGCCGGGTTTCGGGTACGTAGGGCACGGCGCGGATCTCACCGTGCCGGGAGGGCCAGGGGCCGGGCACGGCGGGCGTCTGCCGCGCCTCCCGCGCCAGGAGGTGCGGTAGTTCGGGGAGCTGCGCGGTGGTACGGACACGGATCCGTAGGTGGGGGCCGTCCTGCCCGTAGCGGATGAAGAACCAGTCGGCGGCTTCGCCGGCGGCCACGAGGCCGTCGAGGAGCGGCGCCGCGGCACGGACCAGGAAGCGGTCGGTGTCCTCGGTGGTGGAGTGCAGGAAGAGGTGGTGGCTCTGCCAGGTGCCGGCGGCGGTGCCCGTGCCGGTGTCGGTGTCCGTGTCGGTGTCCGTGTCGGTGTCCGTGTCGGTGTCCGTCTCGGTGTCCGTCTCGGTGTCCGTGTCGGTGTCGGTGTCGGTGTCCGTGTCGGTGTCGGTGTCCGTGTCGGTGTCGGTCGTCGTCACGTCGTCCGGTCCTCGTCGTCGCATGTCGGTGGGGTCGGGTCAGGGGAAGGGGTGCGGGTGCAGGGGCAGTTCCTCGTGGCGGCCGGGCCGGCCGGTACGGCCCAGGCGGCGGGGCACTTCCAGCAGCCGGGGCAGGCCGCGGGTGCGCCGGTTGACGTGCCCGAAGGTCATCGGGAGTGCGCCGGGGACGACGGCCTTCACGCAGTGCAGGCCGAACCGCTCGCGCAGTCCCGGCTCGGTCTGGTCGACGGTGATCACCTCCAGGCCGGCCCGGGCCAGCCGGTCGACGGTCCGCGTCAGGAGGTCGGAGAGGTCGGGCACCGGCGCGGGTGCACCGGGCCAGGCCTCGGCGACCGGCACGACCGGGGTGTCGGCGAAGAGGAATCCCAGGCGGGGGGCGGCCTCGGGCAGGGCGCTCAGCCCTACGTGGTCGTCCAGGGTGAGCACGAGTTCCGGGCGCTCCAGCATGGGCCGCAGTCGCTCGGGATCGCGCGGCCCTCCCTCGGCGAAGGAACGGTGCGGTGCCTCCAGCACGTTGGTCACGACCTCGGCTACGGCGGAGCGGATGGCGGCGCGCGGATCGTGGTGGGCGCCGGCCGCGAGGAACATCCGCGGCGCGTCCCGGTGGCCGCCCTCGTAGCGGCAGACCGCCAGGACGGCCGGGATGCCGAAGTCGTTGGTCGCGTCCAGGAGGAGGAGCCGGTAGCCCGCGGCCGCCGCACGGTCCGCGAGCAGCAGGGTGTCGGTGTCGTCGGCCGGCAGGCGGACGCGGCGCAGCGGGGTGGCCGCGTACCAGGCCATGAGGAAGGCGTCGCGCTCCGCTACCTCGAACAGCCCGTACAGGGCGGCCTCTTCGGGGCAGTTGCCGAGCCCGCAGCCGTTGGAGGACTCGTACACGACGCGCGGCCGGTCCGGTCCGGGCACGTCCCAGTACGCGACGTGCTCGGGGACCGCGGTCGGCCTGCGGTGGGTGAGGGACCAGCCGCGCACCCAGTGGAGGGGCAGGTCCGGGGTGTAGGGGACGGTGGGCGAGCCGGGGTGGCCGTGGTGGGCGGGGTCGGGGAGGCCGAGCCGTTCGGGGTCCAGTGCGCGGTCGGGTCCCAGCTCGGCGAAGGAGGCCAGCAGATCGGTGCGGCGGCCGGTCGGACGCATGCCCGCGTACCGTTCGACGGCCTCGAAGAGGGCGATGCGCTCGCTGTCGGCGAAGGTGCGGGCCCGGCCGTGGCCACCGTCGTCGACGGACCGGCCGTCGGCGACGATCGCGCTGGTGAGGCTGAACGCCGAGTCCTCGGAGCGGCGCAGCAGCCGCACCGGCCCGAACCTCTCGTCGTACAGGGCGGCCCGCAGTGCGGCGCCGGTCGTACGGGGGTTGGGGCCGCGCAGGACGGCGGGGTCGGGCAGCGGGCGTGGCTGCGAGGGCAGCGGGCGGAGCGGGGTCCGGGTGTCGGACGGCAGGGGGTGGCACACGTCGCAGCCGCCGACGGGGCGGACGTGGTGGGTGGACCAGGTGCCGCGGCCCTGGTGGACGACGTGGACGACGGCCGAGTCCGGGTTCGCAGCCGGCTCCGGGGCCGGGTCCGGGGCCGGGGCCGGGTCCGGGGCCGGGGCCGGGTCCGGGGCCGGGGCCGGGTCCGGCTGGTCGAGGAGCTCCTGTACGAGGGCCTCGACGGCCGGGGTCAGGGCCGGTGAGGGCACCCCGGCCAGGGTCAGCTTCGGGCTCTGCCACGGGACCCGGCCGCCCGCGGTGGCCAGGCGCTGGTACTCGGTGCAGACGAGGCAGGCCGCGCCGCCCGGCCGGAGCACCGGCCCGACCACTGCCAACGCCCCGTCGAAGCGCACCGGGACCAGGGCCACGGGCCGTCGCAGGGCGTGGCGGCTCAGTTCCTCGGCGAGGCCGAGCGTCCACCGGGTCAGCAGGACCGCGGCCCGGCCGGTGGTCGTCGCCAGGGCCTCGGCGGCGTCCAGCACGGGGAGGGGTAGGGGGACGGCAGCGTCAGCGGCAGCGGGGACGACGGCAGGGGCGGTCATCGGGCCTCCTCGGCGATGCGCAGCACGGTGAAGCCGAAGGAGCGCAGCAGGTCGGCGAGTTCGGGGTCCGGTGCGAGGCCCCGTGCGGAGTCCGGCGTGACCACGGGGCCGGGCCCGGACAGCCGGTGCAGGGTGTGCTGGAAGGCTTCCTCGCGCCCGGCCAGGTCGGCGAGCCAGCCTCCTGTCCAGCCGAGGTCCTCCCAGGCCGCGGTGCGCCCTCCGGCCGCCGCCAGCGGGGCGACCGCGCCGCCGGAGGGCCGGGGTCGGCCGACCGGGGCCCCCGCCGCGGCGGTGCAGATGGCGGTGACGGCGGCCAGCGCGGCGAAGGAGGCGGCGTCGCCGGGCGTCGCCTCGACGGCCTCGCCGAGCACCGGGCCCGGCCCGCGCCCCGGCGCCGCCCAGGTACGGCGGACCACGGCCCGGTACGCCTCCGCGCGGGGGGCTGCCCGGTGCACCTCCAGTCGCGCGGCGATGCCGAGCCGGTCGGTCAGGGTCGTCCACCAGTGGCGGAGCTGCGGGTGGTTGGACCACCGGGCCGGGTCCACCGCGGTGCGGCCGTCCGGAACGGATGCGGCGAGACGGCGTGCGGCAGCGTGGCGCAGGGTGCGACCGCGGGCGTGCCCCGGGTCGGCCCCGACGGTGAACGCGGCTTCCCCGAGCAGCAGTTCGACAGCCCGGCAGAACAGTTCCAGCCGGGCCAGGTCGAGCCGGGGCCCGCCGCCGGTCAGCGTACGGGGCGTTCCGGCGTTCCCGGTGGCGGGGCCGGACAGGGTGCAGGCGGCGAGGGGCACCGGGAGTTGGGGCAGCTCCCCCGGCAGCGGTCCGGGCAGGGGTCCGCAGCGGCGCTCCCCGAGGGCGGTGATCCGCCGCAGTGCCTCACCGAGCCCGGTCGGGGGCGCGAGGCGGACGTGGCGGTCCGCGTCGATCCGCTCGGGGCCGAGCCAGCTGTGGTGGTCGGCGCGCGCGGGACGGGCGTCGGCGAGGAGGACGGCGGGGATGCCGGGAAGCAGCCGCGGGTCGTCCCCCTCGGCGGCCGGGTCGGGCAGTCCGGCGGCCGCGCACAGCAGCCGGTGCGCGGCGGCTCCGGCCAGCAGCGCGGCGAACGCGCCCGGGACCCCGTCGAATGGCAGCGCGGTACCGCCCTGGTCGGCTCCCGCGCCGCCGGCGAGCCGGGCTTCCAGGGCCGCCGCGTCGGCGCGCGCCTGGGCGGCGCTGCCGGGGGCGGTCACGTATCCGGTGGCGCCGCCCCGTCCGGCCGCGACCGCCCGGTCCCGGCAGGCACCACCGCGGACGGTCAGCAGGACCCGGTCCCCGGGTAGCCCCGGGGCGGGGGTGCGGGTGGCGGGCAGACCGCCGGCCTCCAGCGCCCGTACGGCGGCGGCGGCGAGCGGGGAGGCGGGGTCGCGGGCCAGCACCTCGGCCCGGGCGGTGGCGAGGGCGGCGGCCGCGTCGGCGGGTTGCCCGGCGGTGGCGTCGATCCACCGTGCGACGGCGGGGTCCACTGCGCGGGTGGTGTCCGGATTCGAGGGGGCGGTGGTGTCCGGGTTCGCGGCGGCTCGCGGTCCGGGGACGAGGAGGTCGTGGTCGGCGAGTTGGCCGACGAGGGTGTCGACGGCGATGCGGACGGCCGAGCCGGGCTCCAGGCCCTCCCGGAACTCCGCGAGGCGGCCGGAGCGCAGGGGTTCCTCCAGCAGGCCCCACACCACCGGCACGGCGGTGCTTCCTTCCAGCGTGACGCTGCCGCGCCGCCCCCGCAGGTGCAGGCCGGCGCGCAACGGGGTGACGGCGGTGCCGGGGCGCAGCCGGTCGCCGCCCCTCGCGCCGCGGCCCCCGCCGGTGTTCGCACCGGTGTTCCCGCCGGTGTTCCCGCCGGTGTTCCCGCCGGTCATGTCCGTGCCTCCACCGCGTCGATGACGGCGCCGATCTCGGTGCGCCAGTCGCAGCCGGTCAGGGCGGGCACGGCGCGGACGACCAGGTGCGCGGCGAGATAGCGCTCCAGCGGGCGGACGTCGCAGACGGTCAGCAGCCGGTACAGGGCGTTCGTGCAGGCCCGGTGGACGAGGTAGTCGGGACGGCTCCACATCGCGCCCTCCGGGTCGGCACGGCGCAGCAGTCGGTGGAACTCGCTGTAGCGGGTGCGGATGTCCTGGTTCCAGCGCTCGTGCGCGGCGGCGTCCCCGGTGGCGGCTGCCCGGACCCGGTAGGCGAGGGGGTCTCCGTGCAGGTCGGCGCCGGCGTCGTAACGCTGCTGAGCGAGCCGCCAGGCGCCCCGCGAGAAGCCGGCCCAGGCCTGTTCCCAGTCGTCGGTGCGTCTGTCGGCGATCCGTCCGACGAGAGCGGTCACGGTGTCCCCGGCTTGCTCCCCGTGCCGCTCGAAGGTGGCGCGCAGCCTTCCGTCCGGGTCGTCGTGGAGCAGGAAGTCCTCCAGGTGGGAGACGTACGACCAGTGCCCGCCCGTCAGCCCGCCGGGGTGGGCGCAGGCGTGGGCTGTGAGGGCGGTCACCGCGAGGCGGAGCCGGGCCCGGTCGGTGTCCCCGTGCCGGCCGAGGAATGCGGCGCCGGCCCGCAGGGCGTCCAGGCCGGACCGCAGCAGGTCCTCCCGCAGGGCGGTCCCGTCCGCTCCGAGGAGATCGCGTAGGGAGGAGCGGTCGACGGGCTCGATCCGGACCGTGTTGTCGGGGAGGACCGGCCCGTAGGGCGGGGCGACGAGTTCGGCGCGCCCGGCCTCGGCGGCCCGTTCCAGGAGTTGGGCCTCGGTGAGGTCGCTGTGCGAGGGGTGCGCGCGCAGCCAGGCGCGGACGCGCGCGGCCGCGGCCTCGGCGGTGTGGGCAACCCGGGCGGGATCGGTGCCCTGCAGGCGCAGCCGCAGGTGCGGGCCGTGCAGCCAGTGCCGCTCCACGTGGGCGGCGGCCCCGTCCGCGGAGGCGTCGGCGGCGAGCGGCAGCATCACCTCGCGCAGCAGCGGGGCCTTGACCGGGTGGTGGTAGTACGCGACGACGTCCAGCGCGCTGCTGTCGCGCGGGTCGCCTCCTGCGGGGGCTTCGGGGTCGGGCGACGGCATGTCCGGCAGGCTCCTCTCCTGGTGGTGCGGACTCGACGGGCTCGGCAGGCTCGGCGGACTCGGCGGGCGGGTCATCGCGGGCGTCCGTCCCGGTAGACCTCCAGGACGAGTTCGACGGCCCGGACGGGCGTGGCCTGGCCGCCGGGTGCGGGCAGCGCCTCTTCGAGGACGACGCCGTCGCTGTGCCGGGACAGCCATTTGGCCAGGCAGCGCAGGTGCAGGGCGTTGCCGAGGTCCGCGAGGTGCGGCTTGGGGCGGGCCAGACGGCTCAGGAAGTCCTCGGTGGCCCGGCCGGTGGGGGCGCCGGCCACCGGGTGCAGGAAGACCTGCTCGGGCAGGCCGAGCAGAGCCCGCCAGTGGGCCGCGGCGGCCGCGGGGACCCGTCCGGGGCCGGTGTCGGCGGCAAGGTCGGCGCGCAGCCGGGCCACCACGCCGGACGGCAGCAGCCAGCGGCGGCGCTGGAGTACCACGTGCCGGTGGCGGAGCCGGGAGCTGACGGTGACCCTGCCGCCGGGTGCGGCCAGGGCCCGGCGGGGGGCGAGGGGCCGGAAGTCGACGACCCCGCCCGGGTGGTCGCCGAGGTGGGGCGCTATACGGGCCGGCAGCAGCACGGGGGCGAGGAAGCCGGGGTACAGCACGTCGAGCGGCTCGCCGGTGGACCGCAGGCATACCCGGACCTGGTCGGTGGCTTCGTCGTGGACGAGTTCCAGGTCGGCCTCGGCGATCGGGGTGCGACGACGGTCGGGGCCGATCTCGTCCGGGACGAGGAGGGGGTGGAGGTTGGCGTTGAACCCGCCGACGGGGCGGATCTGGGCGGGCCGGGCGCCGGAACCGAGGCCGCGCCTGATCTGCCGGGACACCTCGGCGGTGGCGCGGGGGTCCAGGGAGTCCAGGAAGCGGCTGGCGAACCGGCCCCATCCGCCGTAGACGTGGTTGACGGCCAGCAGCCCGGCGGCGGGGTCGCGCTGGAGGAAGTAGGCGTAGCTGAGGGGCCGTTCGACGGTCGGGGCGGGGAGCTGCTCCCCGAGGGTCTTGAGGATGTCCGCGGGCAGCACCGCCTCGTCGAAGGCATCGGAGGGCTCGAAGGCGTCGAAGACGTCGACGGGATCGGGGGCGTCGAGGGGATCGGAGGTGTCGCGGCCGGCGGGACCGTTCTGGTCCCGCAGGGCGTCGGCGACCTCCGCACGCAACCGGGCGAGCGTTTCGGTTGCGCTGGGGAACGCGTCCCGGTCGGCGGGATCGAGGAGGGCGATCCGTCCGGCGGACTCCCAGGCGGCGGTGACGTCCGGGCCGAACTCCCAGGGGTGCGCGCAGCGTCCGCCGGCGCCGTAGCGCGCGACGAAGCGGTCCCGGACGGCGCGGCGGACGAGATGGCCGAGGTCGAAGAGTTCGGCGAGGGCGGTCACCTCGCCGAGCGCCTCGTGGTCGGCGGCGCCGAGGAAGCCGTCGAGCGCCAGCGGGCTTGGGGCGACCACGTCCTCGGACAGGACGGTCAGCGGGGCGGAGGCGAGGGGGACCGGCCGGCCGGCGGCGGCCAGCTCGGCGGTCCAGCGCTGGGTGAGGACGGTGAGCCGTTCGGGGCGCTCGGCGGCCGGGGCGGCGGCGAACCGGGCGGTCAGCGCACCGAGTTCGGCGATCCGGTCGGCGCGTTCCGCGTCCTCGGGGTGGCCCGGGGCGAAGGACCGTACCCAGGCGGCGAGGCGTTGCAGGGGGTCGGGCTCCTGCGGGGGGACGGGGTCCTGCGGGACCAGCAGGCCGCCCCGGACGAGCTGGTCGAGGAAGGCGGCGGCCGCGTCCCGGCCGCCATCGCCACCATCACCGCCGTCACCGCCGTCACCGCCGTCACCGCCGTCACCGCCACCGCCGCCACCGCCGACCGGACCGAGGGCCGCGGCCAGATGCCGTGTCAGCTCCGCGAGCGGTACCGGGTTTTCGGCGAGGCCGGTGAGCAGGCGCAGCGGTCCTCCGGAGGCCACCTCCGCCTCGTCCTCGGCGGGCACGAGGTAGCGGCCGCCGGCGAAGGAGGGCTGGTCGCGGAAGTACGCGGCCCGTCCGCCGGCGGTCCGTGCGGTGCTGGTGATGCGGTGGGGCAGCGTGGTGCGGCGGTGCGGCGCGTCGAGGAGGGCGAGGGTCAGGGCGGTCGTCAGGGTGCGGTTGGCCCGTACGACGGAACGCAGGGGACCGTCGAGAACGGGTGCGGCACCCCAGGAGGTCACCGGGCGGGCCGGACCGTCGGCGGGGGCGCCGGCCAGCAGGCCCCATCCGACCGCCGTGAACCACGACAGCGGACTGGTCTTGGTGCTGGCCCGCAGGGCGTAGCGCAACACCGTTGGCTCCTCCTTGCGGGCCCGGCGATCGGCCGCGCCGGTGGCGGCACGGTTCACGGCGCGCAGCAGGTCGGCGCTGGTCAGGGCCGTGGCCTTGGCGAGGGCGGGTTCGCGGCAGAGGGCGGCGAGCACGGCGCGTTCGGCGTCCAGGGCGGGCCCCGTGGCGGCGTCGAGGGCGGTGAGGAGGGCGTCGCGGTCGGCGCGCAGGGTGAGCCAGGCGTCGAGCCTGGGAAGGCGGGCCGGCAGGTCGCCGAGGCGGGCGAGCACGGCGGGGCGGGGTTCGCGGCCGTTGTGCAGGGCCCGCCGCAGTGGCAGGACGACGTCGCGGTGGAAGTCGGCGGGGTGGCCGTCGCGGGCGTCGTACAGGTCGTCGCACAGCGGTGCCGCGGTCAGGGCCAGTTGGGTGTCGAGCCGGTGGAGGCGGGCCAGCAGGGCCCGGAAGGCGGCCGGGGCCGGATGCTGGGCCGGGTGGGCGAGCACGGTGGCGCGGGCCAGCGCGTAGGGCGCGGACCGTACCCGGTAGCCGTCGGCGCCGGGGGTGGGGTGCGGCTGCGGCATGGGTTCCCGTCCTGTGGGTGGGGGCGGCGCGCGGGCTTCCCGCCGGGCGCGGGGCGCGGCGGGAAGCGGCTGCCGAGCGGTGGTGCGGGGGTGCGGTCGTACGGTGGTGCGCCCGTAGCCCTACACGGGGAGTTCGGGCATCTGCGGGTGGGCGCAGGAGGACGAGCCGCAGGAACAGGAGCTGCCGCCGTTGGACGCGCCGCCCTCGGGCAGCGCGACCGTGTCCCGCATGGAGGTCACGGTGAGTTCACCGAGGTCGAGGTCGTCGAGGTCGTAACCGGAGGGTTGCGTGCTGTCGGTCATGGGTTTCCTCTCGTGTACGGGGTCAGGCCTCGAGGGCGACCGAGGCGTGCGGCTGGGCGCAGGACGACGAGCCCTGGCAGGAGCAGGAGCCCCAGGACGCCCCGCCCTCGGGCAGCGCGGCGGTGTCCCGCATCGAGGTGACGGTGAGGTCGCCGAGGTCGAGCTCCAGGTCGTGGAGTTCGGTCTCGGGGGTACGTGCGGTGTCGGACATACAAGTCTCCCGGGATGTGGAAGCGGAAAGCCGAAGGTGCACTGAACGTCTGTCGACCGGATGGCCCGGAAAGCATGGCGAGGTCGTCCGTACGGCGGCAAGCGCGTGGGACTTCTGCTCGCTACCTCGGCAAGTCCGGTTCGACTCAGTCACGTCGCTGCCGGCCGAAACCGGCCACGGGGGTATTACGGCCGGTGTTCCGGCCGCTCCCCAGTATTCCCCGGAGCCGCTCGAGCCTCGCCGGAGCCTAAGCGGCCGCATTTCCCGGCGGGGCGCGTAAATTGCGATGAGCGGCTTGAATTCAGCCAATTCCATGGACAGTTATGGGCGACGAACGATCGCGGGTCCGTGCCGCTACCGCTGCGAGCGCGGCGGCCCCGGCTCCGGTGCCGAAGGGCTGGTCGGTGGCGGTGCCGACCGCATGGAGCGCAAGGTCGGTGAGTTCACACATACCGACGAGGTGATCCCCACGAACCCAACGGGAGATGGCCCGATGACGACCTAACGCAAGGGTCGCTCCGCCCGGCTCAGGTCGCGGTACCGGTCGAATGCCTCGCGCGCGTCCGGAACGAACTCCCCTTGCCGAACAAGGGCTTCGAGTTCCGTCTCGGTGAGCCAGCCGTGCCAGGCGACTTCCTCGGCGCTCGGCCGCACAGGCGATGTGATGACGACCTCGTGCAGTCCAAGCCAGTAGGGGCTGATCGCGCCCGTGCGGAGGAATTTGAGCACGAAGCGCGGGGCGGCGTGAACGCCCACCTCCTCCGACAGCTCCCGGGCGGCCGCCTCTTCGTACGACTCGCCGACATCGGCGGCACCGCCGAGCATCCAGTTGTACCGGCCCGGAAAGCGGGACGAGTCGTCCGGGCGGCGGTGGACGAGGAATCGTCCGTCCTCGTCGCGGCAGACGATCGCGGCGATGCGATGCAGCCAGCGCTGACGGATCGCCTCGGCTCGGTCGACGACTCCCAGCACCTGGTCCTGCTCGTCAACGCGGTCAACCAGTTCACCCATGCGGAACACGATGCCAGGGGTTACTCGTTGCTCGTTGCTCGTTGCTCGTTGCTCGCGGCGGAGCCGGCAGGTGGTCGCGCTCGCTCGCGCCGTCGGCGCTCGGGTTCTCGGTGGGGCCCGGATCCCTCCGGAAAGGGACGTGCCCCGGGAACAGCCGCACTGGCTGTTCCCGGGGCACGGTCGTGAGGGCTCGGCCCGCCGGGCGGATCAGTACTCGTAGAGACCGAACATGTCGACCACCATGTCGGTGGGCTGCCAGCTGCGGTTCCAGAGGTCGATGACCCCGTGCTTGCCGGTGCTCGCCTGGACCAGGTTCGGGACGGTCGCGCCCTTCGTCCAGTTCAGGTTGGAGGAGTTGGGCGGTGTCGGCCGGATCTGGGTCCCGCCGATGTACTGGGCCCAGGTGTTCGAGTCCGGAGCGACCGTGAGGTGGCCGTCGCCCTGGGTGTTGGTGACCGTCGCGTTCAGGACGTAGCCCGTGACCCACGGCTTGCCGTCCCCGAGCGGCAGGTAGCTGTAGTCCTGGCCCGGCACCGGGGACCACTCGCGCGAGTCGTACAACCGCGTGGGCTTGACGGGCAGGTAGGCGGCCTTGCTGTCGGGGCTGTAGTAGCCGACGACGTCCACGATCACGTCGGCCGGGTCCCAGGAGCCGTTGCGGACGTTGATCCTGCCGTCGGAGCCCACCGGGACGATCACCGAGTTCGCGATCGTCTGGCCCGGCGTGAAGTTCACGTTCGACGTGGACGGGGCCTGCTGCCCGCTCGGGAAGAGCGTCAGGTGGCCGGCGTTCCGCGGGTTGGTGACCGTGACGTTGAGGGCTACCGCGGTGACGCCCCAGGACGGGACACCGGCCTTGCCGGCGATCTGGACGGGGAACGTGCTCTGCCCGGCGACCTGACCCCACGAGGTGCCGAGGCCCTCGCGGCTGTCGACGATGCGGGCCGGGTCCAGCGAGGTGTAGCCGCTGGCGTTGGTACGGGTGAAGTACCCGGTGACGTCCGCGATCACGTCCACGTCGCCGTAGCTGCGGTTGACGAGCTCGACGTAGCCGTCCGAGCCGACCGGCACGATCGTCATGTTCGGCACGGTCTGGCCCGCGACGAAGTTGACGTTCGAGGTGTTCGGCTGCTCCGTGCCCGACGGGTAGGCCGTGATGTGACCGCCGGAACGGGCGTTGGTGACGGTCAGGTTGAGGGCCACGGCGGTCGCGTCGGCCGGAATGCCGCTGTTGCCGCCGACCTTCACACGGGTCGTGCCGTACGGGAGGACCGGGCCGGCCGCGGCGCCGGTGCCGTCGCGGGTGTCCAGCAGCCGGGTCGGGCCGTGCGGGGTGAACTTCGAACCGTAAGCCTGGACGTCCACGCTGTTGGTGGCGGTCACGTTGTTGTTCAGGTCGGTCAGGGTGACCGTGACCTTGTGGGTCCCGATCTCGGCGAACTTGTGGTTCGACTTGAGGAGCTTGGCGTTGGTGGTGTGGGCGGTCTCGGTCTGACCGTCACCCCAGTTGATGTCGACCCGGATCGAGGACTCGACGCTGGTGCTGATCTGGGACGCGAGGCTGATGCCGTGCGCGGTGGTGCCCGAAGCGAGCAGGTCGACCGCGAGGCCCGGGTTGTCCTTCACGGCGCCGGCGGCTTGCGGAGCGGCGGCCGCCTTGCCGTTCTTGCCCGCATCCGCGGGCGCGGTGGTGGCCTTGCGCACGGTGCGCTCGGCGGGGCTGTGGAAGACGGCGGAACTCGCCGCCGCGGCCTTCGCGGAATCGATCTTGGCGGCCACGCTGCCCGCACGGTCCGCAGGCTGGTCTGAGGCCTGGGCCACGTTCGGTACGAAGCCGATGGCTGCCGCGACGACGGCAGCCGAAATCATGACGCGGTGACGCTGCACCGGTCCCCCCTTGTTCTTGAACCTGTTCAGAAAGTGAAGCGCGTTCAGCATACACACACCGGTGATGGATACGAACATCTTTTCGGATCGCGCGAACGCCCTGTCGCCGAGGACGACAGGGCGTTCCTGGTGGTTGCACCGAGCATGATCGAATTTGTCGGCAGCGCGCCGAGCGAGGCCGGGCGGGCGGCCGGGCCAGGTCAGGGCGCCATGGCCTGGAGCACGCAACTGATCGTGTCCAACCCAGGATCCGGCTCGGATGCCCGGCCGCCCGGCCCGCTCCCTGATAGCCCGGCGGCTCCCACCCACCGGAAGGATCGAAAATGGACCCGCGGAATTTCGTGGCCACCGACTCCGAGGTCGATCAGGCCGCCGCCCCGGTCGCCGTCGAGATCCAGAACCTGCTCCTGGACGCCCGGTTCGCCCAAGGGCTGATCACGTTGGTGGACTCGACCAAGCGCACGCCTACGTCAGGAACGGACTGATCGCCCGCGCACGCTACCGGCAGCGCGCGGCCGTGGCCGTCCTCTTCGAGGTGCCGCCGGCGACGGTGGAAGCACGGAACGCGAGCCGCGACCGCGCGGCGCCCGTGCACATCGTGCGCGCGCACCACCAACTGCTGCCCGACCCGGCCCAGCTGCGAGCCGAAGGCTTCGCCGCAGAACATCCGTAGAAGCCGGGCCGGTTCGGCCTCCGCCCGGCCGACGGCACCACCCAGCGCGAAGGGCATGCGGAAGACCACGGTCAGCACCACCGTCACGACGATCCCGCCCGAGAAGCCCTGGGCGATCCTGCTCGCGTATCCCGGCTCCAGCGCGTTTCTGCACCCTGCGGGGCCACTCCCGGCACCTGTGCCGCCGGCCCGGGTGATATCGCGTACCCGCACTCCTCAGCACGTGGCCCGGTGGCGAGGACCCCATCGACGTCTACGAGGTCCCCGCCGCGTCGCAATCGGGATGCGCTAGCGGTTGCCACGGACCTGTTTCTCCGGACTACGGCGAACCCATCCAGACAGCGTGTGCTGCTCGGGGTGTGGGCCAGCGGTTCAGCGCTTGGGGTAGACGCTGAGGACGGCGTGATGGGCGAGGTCAGCCGCAGGGTCCTTCTCGTTCTGCGGCGTCGATACGTACAGGGCCACATCGCCGGATACACGGGTGGGAAGGGTGACGCCGCTGAGTTCGGCGTGGCTCCCGGTGGCTATGTCGACGGAGACGGGTATGCCCGTTCCGCCCGGCGTCCTGGCCTTGCCGTATGCGGTGCCGGCGTTGTCCACCCCCATGAAGTCCACCCGGGCGGTGTCCTGGGTGCCACCGAAGCAGTAGCCCTTCTTGGCCTGGAGGTCGAAGGCCGTGTACGCGGTCACGAGATAGCGCCCGTTGTCACTGAGTACGGCCCGGTTCGCCGATCCCACCGCGCTTTCGTTCACGCCGTTGCATGGCAGCGCGTACACAGGGTTGCCCCGGCTTTCGTCATGCAGTGCCCACACATGGTTCATCGGCAGTCCGAGCCCGGAATACGCTTCGTCCTTGGACGGCCACTGGGCCACGACGTATCCGCCGCGCACACCGTGCGACGTTCCGCTTTCGATCCCACTCGACTCTCGCGCTCCGGCGGGGACGATTGCCTGCCCTGGCCACGCGTCGGTCATCTGGAAGGTTCCGTTCATGGACCCGTTGATCCTCAGCCGGTAGTCCCGGCTGCGTGAGTCCTGGGGCGAGGAGAGCACTCCGGTCGTCACGTCGACGATTGTGACTTCCTTGTCGTTGCCGAACGCGAGAGTGCCGTTCGCGTCGTGAGGGTGGGCGCCGCTCCCCATCCCCGGAACGCTTACCTGTCGCGCCGGAGCCACGTTCTTGCCAGAGGAATCAGCAGGGAAAACCGAGGCCTTGGCGATGGCGTTGCCGCGGGAGATCGCATCCTTCCCCTCCTGAACCGCGGCCACGAGGACCGCATAGTCCTTGCCGTCCTTGCTGGTCACGTAGAGCTTCACGTCGTCTGCCTGGACCTCGGCCGTGCGCTCACTCGGCTTCCACGGAGCGCTCGACCAGCGGACGGCTCCAGTACTGGCGTCGCGAGCTTCCACACCGAACGCAGCGCCGTCCTCGTAGGACTTGAGGAGCAGCACCAGCTGAGAGTGCGGGGCAACGGTCGGCTGGGTTAACCGCTCCGCCTGCATCACGGCCCACCCTTTGCTGCCGTCGAACGCGGGCGGAACCTGCGCCTGCTCGGCCTTGGGCGTCGAAGGCCCCGTTTGACCAGTTGCGGAGGGCATGCCGTCTTTGGGCTGGGGCGCACTCTCCTTCCGCGACGAGTCGCAGGCTCCCAACGCCACCATGACCGCTGCCGCAAGCACCACGCTCTGAAGCTTCTTCATCTAGGCCTTCACTCTCCGAATACGGCATGTCCTCGCAAGCTATCCGTCTACCGCGCTCCGCACACGGTCCTTCAGAAACCCAACGGGTCGCCGGTCGAGAGGCGTCACACCGTGCTCCTTGCCCGTCGGGGTCGGCCTGTTCGTCGAACGTGCCCGCACCAGTCCCGGCGACGACCACGGCCCGACCTGATCGCCGTCGCCCCGTCGCCGCTGCGGCGCGGGTCGTGCCCGTGGCGGTTGCGTAGCGGTTGCGTAGCGGCTAATGCCCGGCCAGCGCGTCTCGACGCGCAATTCGGTGGCGTTCGGCGTGGAGATCAGGAAGGCTCGCGCGCATGGTCTCGGTATTGCAGAACGTGGCGATTGACTGTGCGGATGCCTACGAGCTGGCCCGGTTCTGGAGCAGCGTGACAGGACGTCCGCTGGATCCGGAGGACAGGCCGGGTGATCGGGAGACGCAGGTGGTGCTGGCGGAGGGCCCAGTGCTGTACTTCAACCAGGTGCCCGAAGCGAAGACGATCAAGAACCGGATCCATCTGTGTCTGTGCCCTGAGACCTCGCGCGATCAGGAGGTGGACCGGCTGCTGGGCCTCGGTGCCACCTTTGTCGCTGATCACCGGAATCCCGATGGTTCGGGCTGGGCCGTCCTCGCCGATCCCGAAGGCAATGAATTCTGCGTTCTGCGCAGCGAGTCCGACCGGGCCGGCACGAATTCCTGACGGTTCACGCGCCGCCCTGGCACCGGTAGCGGGCAAGTCGGGTGGCATTCGGCGGAGCCGGCACGTCCATGGGGGTCCGGCTTGGTGACGGTCCTGCACTCGGGGCGCGGAAGGGCACGCAGGCCCAAGTCGCACGTACGGTCAGGCGACCAGCTCATAGATGCCTCGGGCCGTCAGCCACAGGCCGACGAGCAGCGAGAGCGTGACGATCAGCTGCTCCTGGTGCTGCTCGAGCCACATCCGCAGGGCGTTCAGCCTGGCGCCCGCGGCCGCCGGCGCCCAGACGGTGTACGTCTCCATGACGATGAGGCCGAGCGTGGCCAGCAGGCAGTAGCCGGCTAGTGCGAGCCAGTCGGTGAGGGAGGAAAGGTCCGCGGCGACGACCGTCGCGGCGCCGGCACCGACCAGCGCCCAAGGCTGCAGCAGCCAGGCCAGCCCGGCGGCCGTGGCCAGTGAGGCGCCGTCCACCCGAGCGGTCCAGCGCGGCGGGCCGTGCGGGCGGGGCGGCCGACGGCGCCGGTGTGCGCCGTACAGCACCAGGCCCAGGCCGATGGCGAGTTTCACACACGCCGCGGCGGTCGACGGCGCGGTGTGGCGGGCCGGGGGCTCACCACCGGTCAGCAGCACCACGCACGCGATCACCACAACCAGGTTGGCAAGCCACGACAACAGGAACGCCAGGCCCTTGCGGACGCCACGCCGCGAGGAGAGCAGCAGGATGAAGGCGCTGTTGTGCAGAGGCCCCAGGGTGATGGCCATACCGATCACGACCAGGTCGAGGACCATCAGTGCAGTCCCTCCCGGAGGCCAAGGCCGTCTGCCGCCTTCGGACGGGTGAACCGGAGTACGGGGTCGGGCGGCGCTGTCACGACATCGCGTTCCGACTCTGCGGGCGGCGGCCCGACCGGTCAAGCAGGCCACGCGCACGTCCCCGAATGCCGCACGGCGAGAGGCAGGAGGTTCCTCGCCGCGATCACGGCGACCGTCGAGGACAGTGCCGGCAAGCTCCGCGAGCACCCGCGGGGTCGCCACCGCCGCGACGGCCAGCGGTGGCGGGGGCTGCAGCCCGTGCGGCAGGTGCACCACTGGGGTGTACTAGTAGTACACTCCAGTGGTACCGTACCGTCATGCCTCTCCCCCGTTTCGATCGCCTGTCCGCAGAGCGCCGAGAGCTCATCCTCGGGGTGGCGCGCCGGCACTTCGCCGAGCACGGCACCGAAGGCGCCTCGTACAACAAGATCATCGAAGCCGCGGGGGTCTCCAAGACCGCCGCCTACCACTACTTCGACGGCCGCGAGGACCTGCTCACCGCGGTCCTCGACGGGGTGCTCGAGCGACTGCTCGACGCCCTCGGCCCCTGGATCCCGGCCCGTGACGAGGCCGACTTCCGGTCCCGGTTCGCCTCCGGCTCCGTCGCCCTCGCCACCCACCTGCGGGACCACCCCGAGGACCTCGCCCTCGCCGACGCCGCCATCGGGCGCACCCACGCGGGCCCGTGGTTCGACTGGTTCGGTGCCCTCGTCACGGACGGGCAGCGGCTCGGGGTGATCCGTACCGACGTGGACCACGGGCTGCTGGTGTCGGTGACCGCGGCGGTCATCCGGGCCGCCGATGCCTGGGCCTTGGCCCGCATGACGACCGGGGCCGAGCCCCTCGCCGAGGGCGCGGACTTCCAGGAAGACGAGACCTCGGCACAGTTGTGGAGCCTGCTGCACGGCCTGTGGGGCGGGGCGGTCACCACGGCCGCCACCGCTGCCGGAGAGGAGTCGACCGATGCGCGCTGACCTGCGGATCTCCTGGGACATACCGGCCACCCCGCCCGGCCTCGCGGGACGCCTGGAGCGGTTCACGGGCCCCGGCAAGTCCCGTTCCGAGTCCGTCGTGGAGACCTTCGGCCTCCTCGGCTGCGCCCTGCTCCTGGCCGGCGGCCTGTGGACCTCGGGGGCCGCACGCGACTGGTCCACCGCGCAACTCGTCGTGGTCGCCCTGGCCGGGCTCGACCTGATCGGCGGAGTGCTGACCAACGCCACCAATGCCGCGAAGCGTTGGTACCACCGCGCCGGCCCCGGAGCCAGGCGCGCCCGACTGCTGTTTGTCTCCGCGCACCTGATCCACCTCGCCGCGATGGGGCTGGTCGTCCTGTCCGGTGACCTCGCCTGGACGCTGACCAACGCCGCGCTGCTGCTCGGCGGGGCAGTGGTCGTGGAATTCGCGCCCGTGCACCTCAGGCGGGTGGTGGCGATGGCCCTGTTGATGGCGGCCGTGGTGGTCAACCTCTTCTGGCTGCCGGTGCCCGCCGCGCTCGCCTGGTTCGCGCCGCTGTTCTTCCTGAAGCTGCTCGTCTGCCACCTCGTGCCCGAGGCGCCGCTGGAACGGAGGCGGGATGCGTGAGACCGGGGCCGAGCGTTCCTGGCGGATCGACACCGAGCCCGACCCGGCCGCCTGCGCCGACCTGCTGGCCTCCGCGTTCGCCCGGGAGCCCGCCGTCTCCTGGATCTGCGGCGACTCGGCCCCCGTACGCACCCACTGGTTCCGGGCCACCCTGCGCACTCACGCCGGCCTCGACGGGGCCCGCCGTACCGCGCTCGCGGGAGCGGACGGCCGGCTCCTCGCAGCGGCCGTCCTCACCCCGCCGGGCGCGATCCCGACGGCCGGCGCCCGCGCCGTCTGGGCGGCCCGTACCGGGCTGCGCTGCGGGCCGCGCGCCCTCGGCCGGACCCTGCGCTACCTGCACGCCACCGACGGGGGCGCACCCCCGGGGGCCTGGACGCTGGAGTTCGTCGGCGTCCGTCCCGACCTGACCGGACGCGGCGCCGGCCGCCTCCTCCTGGACCACGTCCTGGCCACCACACCCGCCCCCCAAGGCCTGTACCTGACCACGGCGGACCCGGCGAACGTCCCCCTCTACCGCCACTTCGGCTTCGCGACGCTGCGCACGACCCCGCTGGGGCCCCTGAGCGTCACGTCCATGGCCGGCACGTTCGCGTAGGCGTTCGCGGTTCGGTCGCGCAGACGAGTGCCGTCCGGTCGGCAGAACACCTCAGTCCGTAGGCCTGCCGACGAAGGTGTGGGTACGGGCGTACGTGGTGAAGCCCATGGATTCGTAGAGCCGCTTGGGGACGGGATAGGCGGCATCGCCCCGCGCATTGACGATGGCGCGCCGGCCACCGGCACGGGCGAAGGCATGCAGCACCGCGGTGCAGACGGCCAGGGCCAGGCCCTGACGGCGGTGGTCGGGACGGGTGCCGACCGGTTCGAACGCGCCGGTCGCGTTGGCCTCGTCATGCTGGGCTCGGATCGAATAGCCCTCCGGCAGAGGGGGAACGTCCGGCAGTTCAGTTTCACCGTGAGCGCGCCCCCCTCGATCCGGGCCGGCGCCGAATCCCACCCCAAGCCCGCCAAGATCTGCTTCACCCGCATCCCGTCGTCTGCTGATACTCGGGCGCGAGCACCTCTATGACGGCGTCCCTGGCCCGGTGCGGAACGACCGAGCCGGCGACCGCGCTGCGGGTCAACCCGTCATCCTGAACGGGCTGTTCACGAAGGACATGGGCCACCGTTTTCCCGCGCATCGGCCAGCCTCGTCAGGGTGTTCTCCGCCGCCGCGAGCGCGGTCTGCACCCGCTCGGCTTCCTCCCGCAACCGTGCGACCTCCTCGCGGGCCTTCTTCTCCCGAGCCTCCAGCATCCCGAGCACCGACGGCATGGCCACCTCCACGGACAAGATGAGCGGGCAAACTGCCTCCGCTCTCCCGCCTACAGACAGAGTTCACGCCCCTCCTTCCCGAACCAAGCGATCACGTTCGGAAAGCGGAAGCCCTCTCAGGGCCGCGGAACCTGGGTGAGGGCGTCACTTCTGCTTGCCGGTGGTGGCGAGGCGTCTGCGGACGCCGGTGACGGTGACGCCCCGCGCTGGTGGGGTACCGGTGTGCGCGGCGAGGACACCGGGAGCTCGTCCTGTTGGAGGGCGACCGTGCGGGTCGGGGCGGGGATCGAGATGCCCTCCGCACGGAACCGCCGGTGCAGGCGCTTGATGAACTCGTGCTTGATCCGGTACTGGTCGCTGAACTCGCCGACGCCCAGGATCACGGTGAAGTTGATGCGGGAGTCCGCGAACGTGTGGAAGCGGACGGCCCCTTCGTGGTCGGGGACCGCGCCGTTGATGTCGGCCATCACCCCGTCGACGACCTCGAGGGTCACCCGCTCGACGTGCTCCAGGTCGCTCTCGTATCCCACTCCCACCTGGACCAGGATCGAGAACTGCTGTTCCGGCTGGGTGAAGTTGGTCATGTTCGTCCGCGCGAGACGCCCGTTGGGGATGATGACCAGGTTGTTCGACAGGTTGCGCACCACGGTGTTGCGCCAGTTGATGTCGACGACGTACCCCTCCTCGCCGCTGGTGAGCCGGATGTAGTCACCGGGCTGTACGGTCTTCGAGGCGAGGATGTGCACGCCGGCGAAGAGGTTGGCGAGGGTGTCCTGGAGTGCCAGGGCCACCGCCAGACCACCCACGCCGAGGGCGGTGACCAGCGGCGCGATGGACACGCCGAGGGTCTCCAGGGCGACGAGCACGCCCATCACGAGGACCACGATCCGCGTGATGTTGACGAAGATGGACGCCGACGCGGCCACCCCGGTGCGCGCCCCCGCCACGGACTGGACGAGGCCCGCGACGACCCGCGCCGCGCTGAGCGTGGCGATGAGGATCAGCAGCGCGGTCAGGGACTGGTTCACGAATCCCGAGACCCGCGCGGTGAGCGGCAGGGTCGTGGCGGCCACCGCGGCGCCCGCGATGAGCGCGGCGCCCGGCGCGATGGTGCGCAGCGCGTCGACGATGACGTCGTCCCCCCGCCACCGGGTCCGCTCGGCGTGCCGGCCCAGCCACCGCAGGAGGGCGCGCAGCAGCAGCCCGGCCGCGGCGCCCGCCGCCAACGCGATGCCGGCGACCAGCCAGTCGTGCAGGATGAGATCGCGGTTCAACGGACCCCCTCCGCTGCGCGGCCCCGGCCCGGGGGCGTGGCGGCGGGCGCTGCCGGCCGTCGTATGAGGTGTGTCGTCACCTTGTCACCTGTCAGTTCGTCGTGCTGTGAGCCGCGTTCGGGCGTGTGTGCGCATCCGGAACGGGCTGCCATCCTGCCTCATGACGGGGTGACGCACCGCAGGCGGGGCGGCGGCTAACGCCGTACGGCGGCGTGTTCGAGGACGGCGCGGACCTCCGCGGTGATCGCGCTCTCGTTGCGTTCGAACTCGGGGCCGGTCAGCAGCTGGGGGTCGGCCGGCAGACCGGTGAGCACCGGGGTGTGGAGGTGGCCGCCGGGCAGGTGGGGGGCGAGTTCGGCGCGCAGCCGGTTGGAGCGGTAGGCGACCTCGTTGGACAGGTAGCCGCCCCCGCCACCCGCGACGGCCCGCGAGCCCGGCGTCGGGCCGTCGGCCCGGTCGACGGGGGCCGTGCCGCCCGCCGGGATCTCGGTCACCTCGGTGTTGAGGAGGACCGGGTACGGGGTCTGCACGGCGGCGGTCACCGCGTTGGCGGGCAGCGTGGTCCGGATGAACTCCGGGCCCGGGCCGAGGCCGGGGGCCGTCACCGGACGCTCGCGGGTGCCGCCGGAGAGGGCGCGCGCGTTGTCGGGGTACGGGTCGGCGGACCGCGCCCGCCCCGCCCAGTCCTCCAGGGTGAAGATGCCGGGGTAGCCCTGGCTGACGGTGGTGATGATGTCGGCCGAGGCGGGACCGGCGGCCAGGCGCGGGGCGAACGCCCGCTCCACCATGCCGGCGTCGAAGTCGGCGTACCGGACGGGCAGGACGACGGCGCGGATCTCGGCCGGGCTGCCGTCGGCGAGGGTCACGCGCCGACCGTTGAGCTGCAGGGCGGCCGATCCGGACGGGTTGGCGCGGCGGATCTCCGCGTCGAGCCCGAAGGGGTCGAACCCGCTGATGAAGATCCTTCGTACGCCGGGCGCCGTCCGGAAGGCGTTGTCGGTGAGGCCGCGTGAGGCGTCCTCGAAGCGGGCGCGGAGCGCCGCCCGATCGACGGTGAACTTCGGCTGCCAGCGTGCGAGCTCGGCGGTCATGCCGAGCCGCGCCCAGTACAGCGGCCGGTCGTCCCCGGGAGTGAGGTCGCCGCCGGGCCGCTGGCCCTGGGCCCGCAGTACGGAGGCCTGCCAGAGGGCCTGCCCCCAGGAGACGAGGAGCCGTTCGGCCTCGGCGGGGCTGCGCGTCGTGCACAGGGCGGCGGGGAACCGCCGTACGAAGTCCCCGAACCCGGCTCGCTCGACCAGGGCGGTGGAACGGGCGTCCGCGAGCCGCGCCTGTTCGGCGTCGAGCGGTACGGACGCCGGGGGGCGGCAGGCGGACCCGCCGTCGGCCGCGTGCGCGGGCGAGGCGACCACCACGGGGAGGACGGTGACGAGAAGGGCGGCGGCCGATGCCGCGCGGCGTAAGAACATCATGCGATGTGACATTACATAGCGACTGTCACCCTCACCAGGCGCACCGGCCGCAGCCGCCCGGACTGGCTCAACTCCGCCGCCCACACGTCCGGTTCGGCGCGCGGAGCAGGCGAAGAGGTCGCGGCGGTTCTTGGTGGCGGCGATGAGCAGCCAGCTGATCGGCATCAGCGTGTAGAGCGTCAGCATGATCAGTACGGTGTTCACGGCGGCCTTGGAGGCCCAGGCGCGGGGGGCGCGGGGGCCGGTCCGGTCAGGGCGGCGGCCCGTCGCCGTGGGGCGGGAGGGCGGCGCGGCAGCGGGGTCGGCGGCGGCGCCGGGGTGGACGGTCTCCGTGGTCATGCTTCCTGCCACCGCTTCCCGATCCGGGTCACCGCGCAGGACAGCGCCCCGGCCACCAGGGCCAGCAGCAGCGACGCGGCGGCGGCGCTCGCGTAGTCCTGGTCGATGAAGCCTTGCTGACGATGTACATGGTGGGCGACCAGTCGTTGCCGAGGGCCTGCGCCTTCTCGGAGAGCAGCTCGGGCTCGGTGAAGAGCTGGATCGCTCCGACACGGTGAACAGGACGGTCATGACCACCGAGGAGCGGATGATCGGGACCTTGATGCCGAGGGCGGTGCGCCAGGCGCCGGCGCCGTCGACCGTGGCGGCCTCGATGACCTCGTGGGGAACCGCCTGGAGCGCGGCGAAGAAGATCACCATGTTGTAGCCGACCCACTGCCAGACGGCGATGTTCACCATCGACGAGAGGGAGTTGCCGGGTGCGAAGAAGTTCCAGCTGCCGCCCGCGCCGTCGATCCACTCGATCACCGGGCTGAGTCCGGGGGTGTAGAGGTAGATCCAGATGATCGCGGCGATCAGTCCCGGCACGGCGTGCGGCAGGAAGAAGGCGAGCTGGAAGAAGCGCCTGGCCCGGGCGTAGGCGGAGTCGACGAGGAGGGCCAGGCCCAGCGCCCCGCCGATCATCACCGGGATGTAGGCGAGGCAGTACGCGGCGACGTTCAGGAACGACGTGCGGAACGCCGGATCGGCCAGCACCGCCGAGTAGTTCGCGAGGCCGGCGAAGGTGCGCTCGACGCCGCCGAACCCGAGCCCCGAGGACTGCTCCCGGTACAGGCCTTCATGTGAACTGCTCCTTGGCGAGTGGGCTGAACGGGTGAATCATTCGCTCAGGTGTCTTGAAGGTCAAGACCATCTGACTAATTGCTCAATACGATCATTTCGGCGGCCGCCGATGGTCCGTCAGGTAGCCCGATTCCGGCCAGGCGGTCCGTTGCCGGTCAGGCGGACCGATGCAGGTCAGGCGGACCGATGCAGGTCAAGCGGTCCGGTCGAGGTCCGTGCGGTACACCGGGTGCGCGAACGGCAGCCCGGCGGCGTAGCGGGCGATCTCGTCGATGGCGGAATCGGCCATCCTGTGCAGTTCTTTGCCGAGGGAGCCCGCGATGTGCGGGGTGAGCAGCACGTTCGGCAGGTCGTACAGCGGGGAGTCGGCCGGCAGGACCTCCGGCTCGGTGACGTCGATGACCCCGTGCAATCGGCCGGAGACCAACTCGTCGGTGACCGCGGCCCCGTCGACCAGGGAACCGCGGGCCGTGTTGATGAGGGTGGCGCCGTCGCGCATCAGTGCCAGCCGCCGGCGGTCGATCATCGAGCGCGTCTCCGGCAGCTCCGGCGCGTGCAGGCTGACCACGTCCGAGACCCGGCAGAGCTCGTCGAGCCCGACGGCACGGGCGCCGATTGTCTGAGCCTGATTTTCCTTCAGATAGGGGTCGTGAAGTAGGAGTTCGAGATCGTACGGGCTCAGGAGCTCGATCACCCGGCGGCCGATCCGGGAGGCGCCGACGATGCCGACGGTACGGCGGTAGTTGCCCACGTGGCCGTACCGCAGGTGCCAGTCGTGGTGGCTGCCCCGGACGCGGCGGTACTCCTCCCGCAGTTGCATCACGCGTTTGTTGGAGAGGAGGACCATCGCCACGGTGTACTCGGCCACGGGAAGGGAGTTGGCCAGCGCGGCGGAGGAGACGACGACGCCCCGGTCCCAGCAGGCTTCGGTGACCAGCTGTTTGACCGAGCCGGCCGCGTGCACGACGGCTTTGAGGCGCGGCGCGGCCGCCAGCGCCCGGGCGTCGACCGTGGGGGCGCCCCAGAAGGTGAGCAGGACCTCCGCCTCCGCGAGCGCCTGCGCGGCGTCGGGTCTGCCGAAGTCGTGGACGACGAGCTCCGGTTCGAGCTCGGCCACTTCCCGGAGCCGGCGGGCGGCGAGGTCGTCCAGCAGGCGGGAACGGAGCTCGGGGGCCATCGCGAGCAGGGTCCGCGGGCGGCGAACGGGCATCTGGGGCTCCTTGTGGCTGAGTGAGGCCGCGCCGACTCTATGAATCCAGATTCCGAGCGTCAAGATCCATCAATCGAATAGCTCTATTCGCTCACAACGATCGCCGAAAGTCGACGTACCCGACCGCCGCGCATTCGACGTCGGGCAGCGGGGCAGGATGTCGCCCGGGACGGGCCCGGATTCGAGGCACAAGAAGGAGACCGCCATGTCGTCCACCCCTTCCGCCGAACCGAGCGGTACAGCCGCCCTGTTGGTCAACTCGCGCGGCCAGTACCTGCTCCACCTGCGCGACGCCAACAAACCCCACATCTGCGATCCGGGGACGTGGAGCATCCCGGGCGGCGGCCGCGAGGGGAACGAGACCGCGCGGGAGACGATCGCGCGGGAGCTGAAGGAGGAGACCGGGCTGACGGTGCCGCTGGAACCGTTCACGGTCGTCGACTGCCACGGCCCCGACGGCACCACGGGCCGGATCCAGGTCTATCTCGGCGCCTGGGACGGCGATGCCGACGCCCTCCCGCTCAGCGAGGGGATCATGCTGCGCTGGTTCGACGCCCGTACGACGGCGCACCTGACGATGTGCACGTGGACGCAGCAGGTCATCGACCAGCACCGGGCACGGGTGGACGGGGCGGAACCGGGCCCGCGTACGGCGGCCACGGCGCCCGCCGGGAAACCGGGCGGCCGGGCCCTCCTCAACATCGTCGGGGCCCACCTCTACCTGGAGCGCGAAGGCCGCGTGCTGCTCGGACTGCGCCACCCCGACTCGGCCTTCGGCGCGTCGAACCACCACTTCCTCGCCGGCCACTGCGAGCAGGAGTCCGCGATCGCCTGCCTGGTCCGCGAAGCACGGGAGGAGGCCGGTCTGTTGCTGCGGGCCGAGGACGTCGAGCTCGCGCACGTCATGCACCTGGTCGACCCCCCGGGCTCGCGGCCGCGCCTGCAACTCGTCTTCCGCGCGCACCGGTGGGAGGGGACGGCGGAGGTCCGCGAGCCGGACAAGTGCGTGAGCTGGGACTGGTGGCCGGCGGACGCACTGCCGGAACCGATCGTGCCGTACGCCCGGGCCGCGATCGAGGGCATCCGGGCGGGCCGGCTCTACACCGAGATGGGCTGGCTGTGACCGCCGCCGGGCACCCGGGAGCCGTGGGCCGGTACACCCTCCCGGTCGACGTGCACCTGATCCTGCGCCGCGACGGCGAGCGGGGGCCGGAGGTCCTGCTGTCGCGGCGTGCGGGCCGGGTCTACGCGGCCGGGATGTGGCACCTGCCGTCCGGGCACCTCGACGGCCCGCACGAGGACGTGGTCGAGGCCGTGGTCCGGGAGGCCCGGGAGGAGACGGGCGTCCTCATCGACCTCGCGGACGTGGCGTCGGCGGTGACCGTCCACCACCGCGGTCCGCGGGGCCACGCCCGGCTCGGCCTGTTCTTCGAGGTCCGGCGCTGGGCGGGCGCGCCGGCGGTGCGGGAGCCGGAGGTGTGCGACGCGATGGGCTGGTACCGGCTCGACGACCTGCCCGAGCCGATCATCGCGTACTGCCGGGCCGGTCTCGACGCGTACGCGGCCGGGCGGCCGGCGGCCGTCCACTTCCAGCACCTCGGCGACCCGATCCCCTACCGGCCCGCCGGCCCACGCCGCACCCGGCTCCTGAACGGCGCGGGGCCCGAGGGCCCCTGACCGTCACCGGAGGCCGGTCGGCACCTGTCGCTGGGACAGGGAGACCGTGCGTCGCACCCGGTCGGTCGCGGTGACGACCACCCTGACCGGGTCACCGACCCGAACGGCGTTCTCCGGGGATTCGACGGGCTCTCCGGCGAATTCCCGGAGGTGAAGCAGTCCTTCGATGCCGTCGGCGACCTGGACGAACACCCCGAACGGCACCAGCTTGGTGACCTTCCCCTCGAGTACCCGGCCCGCGGCAACGGCGTCGGCGAACACCGGAAAGGGGTCCGGCTGCATCGCCCGCAGGGACAGCCTGGCCTCTCCGTTCCACGTGTCGAACTGGAGGAACTCACATGCGACGCGCTGCCCGACCTCGACGACCTCCGATGCCTCTTCGAAGCGACGCCAGGACAGCTCGGGGATGCCGATGAACCCGACTCCGGGGAAGACGGGGTGCTCGGGGCCTTCGTCCAGCGCCACGAACACCCCGAACGGTTCGATGGCCGCGACCGTGCCGGCCAGCACCTCCCCCGGCTGCAGCAGTTCCAGGAACGACCAGAGTTCCGGGTTCTCGGCGGGAGTGATCGCGCTCATGCCCCGAAGGCTCTCACGGGCCCGTCCATATCCCGGCGTGTAGGGAGGATATAGGGCCGCCGGAGAGGCTGCACGCATCGGGCCGGCCGGCGTGTCGCCGGGTGGCCGCCTCCTTCGAGCCGTCGGAAGGCCTCGTCATGAAATCAGTGAGCCGCACCCTCCGGAACGCCACCGCCGTCCTCGCCTTCGTCGGCGCGGCCGTCTCGCTTGCCGTGCAGCCCGCCGTCGCGCACAGCGGCTCCTTCTACAAGAAGCGCAGCGGATGCGTCTACACGGGAGGCCTCTCGGCCGGCCACGAGTACGCGTGGACCAGGAAGGACTCGGGCGACTGCGCCGGTCACGCCTGGCTGAGGGTGAAGTTCTCCAACGGGCAGTGGTCCGACGAGGTCCACGAGTCGCGCAGTGTGAGCATCACCGCCAACTGGGGCGGAATCGCGGAGGCTTGGCACAAGACCCAGGCCGGCGAGTCCTGGGTCAGGTCCCACTAGCACGGCGCGCTGATGGGGCCCGGCGGGCGGTGTCACCGAGAATTGCCGCGCCGCTCATTCGGACGCCGTGGCGGACGCGTATACGGAGGACAATGCGTCCCCCATGGCACCGGACCTGATGACGCCCGTTCGCGGCTGCCCGGCCTAAATGGGGAATCGAGATTTCCGGCAGGGAAACGGCGCGGCCGCGCCTACAGGTCCTGCTCCTCGTCCCCGTCGAGAATGCGCTTCTCCAGCTCCCGCAGCAGTGCGCCCGGGTCCAGTCCGAGGTCCTCCGCGAAGAGCCGCCGGGTGTCGCGGCACTGTTCCAGCGCCTCCGCCGCCCGCCCCGTGCGGTACAGGGCCAGGACCAGCTGCTCGTGGAAGCGTTCGCGGTACGGATGATCGGCGAGCAGCAGCCGCAGCCTGCCGATGAGGTGGGCGTGGTCGCGCAGGGCCAGGTCGATGTCGATCTGCTGCTCGATGGCCTCGAGCCGTAGTTCGGCGAGGTAGGCGGCAGCGTCGCGCAGGGCCGGATGGTCGGCGAAGTCGGCGTACGCCGGACCGCGCCACTCGGCGAGGGCCTCACGGTTGAGCCGTGAGGCCCGCGCCAGGTCGCCCCGCTCCAGGGCGCGGCGGATGTCGGGCATGCGGGTGAGGAAGCGCCACGCGTCGACCTCCTCCGGTGCCACCTCCAGTACGTATCCGCGCTGCCGCGCGGTCTGCAGCCGGCCCGGTCCCAGCGCTCTGCGGATCCGGTGGACGTGGAGGTGGATGTTCGCGGTCGCGGAGGCGGGCGGGGTGTCTCCCCACAGGGCGTCGGCGAGTCGGTCCACGCTGACGGCATGCCCGGCGTGCCGGAGCAGGACCACGAGGACCAACTGCTGTTTCGGCGATCCCAAATCGACCTGTCGCCCCGCCAATTGTCCGTCGAGCCGTCCGAGAACATGCAAGTCCAACGCGTCCGACACCAGTTCCGCTCCCCCGGTGCAGCATGGTGTGACCTTTCGGTCGATGGACGCTACCGGCCCGCCTTGTCCCGGTAAAGAGCGCAAAATGCAGGCCGGTTGGAGGATTTCCGGCCATCAAAGGAATGGGGCGTGCGTCGTCGGTTTACCCGCGGAACTGAGCGTTCATTGCGGGGTGCACATGTGCGTCACCGGTGTCCGCGCCCAGGCCTGCGAGCAGGCGCAGCCCGTCCTCGGCGGGGCTGCCGGGGGCCGCGGACAGCACCAGCAGCTCCATGCTCGTTTCGTCCGGTAGTGCGAAGTTCTCCTGGTGCAGTTCCAGCAGTCCGACCAGCGGGTGCCGGTACGCCTTGCGTCCATGGGTGCGGGCGCGCACGTCAGCGCGGGCCCAGAGGCGGCGGAAGCGCTCGCTGCCCATCGCCAGTTCGCCGATGAGCGAGGCCAGGCGGGGATCCTCGGGGTACTTGCCGGCGGCCAGGCGCAGGTGCCCGACCACGTCGAGGGTGCACGTCTCCCAGTCCGCGTAGAGGCCGCGCTCGGCCTCCTCGAGGAAGATGTGCCGGGCGGTGTTCAGGCCCGGCACCGGCCGGCCGTAGAGGAGCCCGGCGAGGCGGTTCCCGGCGAGCACGTCCATGCGGTGGTCCATGATCAGCGCGGGTGCGCCGACGACGAGGTCGAGGACGCGCAGCAGCTCCGGCCGGACCCTCCCGCCCGGTGCCTTCGCGCGGCGGCAGCGCTGCCGGGCGAGCCGGCAGAGGTGCCCGCGTTCGGTCTCGTCGAGGCCGAGGACGCGGGCGAGCGCGTCGAGGACCTGCTCGGAGGGCTGGGTCGCGCGGCCCTGCTCCAGGCGTACGTAGTAGTCGACGCTGACTCCGGACAGGTGCGCGACCTCTTCGCGGCGCAGCCCTTCGACGCGGCGGCGGCTGTCGGTGCGTATGCCGACAGCGGTCGGGTCGACCCGGGAGCGCCGGGTCCGCAGGAAGCCCGCGAGATCATCCATGCCCCAAGTATGGCCCCGGCGGCGCCCGTGAAGGTGGTCCTGCCGGTACCAGGAAGTCCCGTCCTACGGAAGAGGCGCCCCTGAACGCCGGGCGCCGCGGCGTCCAGGATCGAAGGCATCCGATCCGAAGGAGTTTCCCGTGAAGACGCTGATCGTCCACGCCCACCCGGAGCCGAAGTCGCTCAACAGCTCGCTGAAGGACCTCGCGGTGTCCACCTTGGAGGCCGCCGGGCACGAGGTACGGGTGAGCGATCTGTACGCGATGAACTGGAAGGCGGTCGTGGACGCCGCGGACTACGGCCCCGACGCCTCGAGTCCGCTGAAGGTCGCCCTGGACTCGGGCCGGGCCTTCGAGGCAGGGACGCTCACCCCGGACGTCCTCGCCGAGCAGGAGAAGCTGCTGTGGGCCGACACGATCATCTTCCAGTTCCCGATGTGGTGGTACTCGATGCCGGCGATCCTCAAGGGGTGGGTGGACCGGGTGTTCACCTACCGCTTCGCGTACGGCGTCGGTGAGCACAGCGCCACCAAGTACGGCGAGCGCTTCGGCGAAGGCACCCTCGCGGGCAGGAGGGCCCTGCTGTCGGTGACCGTCGGCGGCCCGGAGTCGCACTACGCCGCCCGCGGGATCAACGGCCCCATCGAGGACCTGCTGTTCCCGATCCACCACGGCATCCTCTACTACCCGGGCATCGAGTCGCTGCCGCCGTTCGTGCTGTACGGCTCCGACCGGATGAGCGGCGAGGACTACGCGGTCGCCGCCAAGGCCTGGGAGCAACGCCTGCTCACCCTGGAGTCGACCGAGCCGATCGCGTTCCGGCGGCAGAACTTCGGTGACTACGAGATCCCCTCGCTGCACCTGAAGGAGGGTCTGGAGCCCGCGGGCCGCACGGGCTTCGGCCTGCACGTGCGCGGCTGACCGCCGGCGCTGGAGCGGCGTGGTCACGAGGGCTGCGGAGAGGCTACGGAGCTCCCACCTGCAGGACGATCCCGCCCTGCAGGTGCCCCCGCCCGGCACGGTCGTGCCGCGGCACGTTCGGGGTGGTACTCGCCGGGGAAGACCGGGGCGGTCCGGCCGCCGCGGCGCAGCACGGGCAGCACGGGCAGCGACCGATGGCCGTCCGGGCCGCCCACGGTGACGATCAGCACGTCCACGTCCACGTCCCGTACGACGTCCGCGGCCGCGGTCCGCGTGTGGCCCACGAACCGGTCGGCGCCCAGCTCCCTCGGGAACGCCTCGTGGCGCCCGGAGGCCACGGCGATCACCCGGGCGGCGCCCGCGAGTCGGGCCGGTTGGACCGCGCAGTGTCCCACTCCCCCGCCCGCACCGTTGACGAGGACGGTGTCGTCCGGTCCCAGGCGCAGGTGCTCGACGACGACGCTCACCCCGGTCCGGGTACCACCGCCCCCCGATGTTGAACGCGTTCAAGTCCTCTGGCAGTATCTCCGGCGGGGAGCCGGTGGGCGGTGCCGCGTGGGCACGGTCCACTCCCCCTCGGCATGGGCTGCTTCTGCGCCCGGAGAGAGTGCGACGTGATCATCTTCTTGGTTGTCTTCTTGGTCGTGGGCCTGTTCCTCGCCGTCGCGCCGGGTGGCGCCGTCGGATACTTCTTCGTCGCGGTGAGCCGCCGGCTGTCACTCGGCGCCAGGATTCCCCTGCTGGTCGTACTGGCGGCAGCCACGGGAGGGATGTGGCTGACCCTGATGGGAGACGCCGGCTACTGGCAGCCGACCGCCGCGGCCCTGTCGTTCGCCGCCACACTCGTCTCCGGGGCCGTTTCCCTCGCGCACGAGGCCAACAAGAAGCGTGCGCGGCACCTCCCTCCCGTGACCTGGCCCGGCTGGTACCCGCCCGCCGGCCCGCGGTAGCCGGTCAGCCGTCCGGGCCGCCGGCCGCCGCGAGGGACGTCCCGGGCGAAAATCGCTTCGGGCGCCGCGGCGGTCGCCCCTACCGTGACCTGATGACGACTCAAGTGATCGTGTTGAACGGCGGGTCCAGCTCGGGCAAGTCCGGGATCGTCCGCTGCCTGCAGGCGGTCCTGCCGGAACCGTGGCTCGCCGCCGCCATCGACTCGCTGATCGAGGCGATGCCCGCCTCCCTGCAGACGTCGGTCGCGGGAATCGAGTTCGCCGCGGACGGCGGCGTGAAGATCGGATCGGAGTTCCGGCGGCTGGAAGCGGCGTGGATGGCGGGAGTCGCCGCGATGGCCCGTGCGGGCGCCCGGATCATCGTCGACGACGTCTTCCTCGGCGGAGCGGCCTCCCAGGAGCGGTGGCGGAAGGCCCTGGACGGTCTGGACGTGCTGTGGGTCGGCGTCACGTGCGCGAGCACGGTCGCCGCAGGGCGCGAGATCGCCCGCGGGGACCGGACCCCGGGAACGGCTGCCACCCAGGCGGAGCTCGCCCACCGCGGCGTGGTCTACGACATGCAGGTCGACACCACGCACACGGAGTCCCTGGACTGCGCGCGGGCCATCGCCTCCCGCGTCCTGTGACTGTCGCGGCCCGCCGCCCTGGTACCTCCCTCCAGCGCTCGAGGCGCATCTGCCACTGGATCCTGGAAATCCACCTCGTGGACGAGCGGCACGGCTTCGGCCGCCCGCTCCTCGACTGCCCTGCGGCTCTCGCAGTCGTGGCGGCCGTGGCGCAAGGAAGCCCCTGCATGGGGCGTCTTCGCGGCGGGGCTCCTCGACCACCTCCCCCGCCCGCGCACCGCCCTGCGCGAATGGGCGCGCGTCAGGGCACCGGGCGGCACCCTCGTCCTCTTCCATCCGGCGGGCCGGGCCGAGCGGGCCGCCCGCCACGGGCGGCCCCTCAGCCCCGAGGACCCGCTCGCCGACCCCAACCTCCGGCCGGAGCTCGACGCCACGGGCTGGCGGCTCACGGCGTACGACGACGCCGAACAGCACTTCCTCGCCCGGGCCGTCCTCGCGCGCTGACGGTACTTCCGGCGTAACCGGCCCATTTCGGCAGCGGCCGCCGGCCTCAGGCACCCTTCTTGCTCAGGAACCGCCGCAGCCGCGTCAGGGGCCACGCGTTGATGACGTCGTCCGCGGTCAGCCAGCCGCGCTGCGCGGTCGCCACCCCGTAGCGCATGTACGGCAGATGCGTGGTGGCGTGCGCGTCGGAGTTCACGGCGAACTTCACTCCGTACCGCTTCGCGCGCAGGACGTCCTCGTCGCACAGGTCGAGCCGTTCGGGATGCGCGTTGATCTCCAGCGCGGTGCCCGCCCGCGCGCAGGCCTCGAAGACGGCGTCGAAGTCGGCGTCGATGCCCGGGCGTTTGCCGATCCTCCGGGTCGTGGGGTGGCCGATGACGGCGACGTTCGGGTTCTCGCAGGCGCGGATGAGGCGGCGGGTGAGTTCCCGCCGGCTCTGGTTGAAGTGGGAGTGGACGGAGGCCACGCAGATGTCGAAGTCCGCGAGGAACTCGTCGGGCCAGTCCAGGGTGCCGTCCGGGCCGATGTTGAGCTCCGTGCCGTGCAGCAGCCGCATCCTGTGGTGTGCGCCGTCCAGTGCCCGTACCCGCTCGCGCTGGGCGAGGATCTTCTCGCTGGTCATGCGCTGCATGGAGAGGTTGGGGGCGTGGTCGGTCACCGCGTAGTAGGCGTATCCGCGGGCGGCAGCGGCGGCGATCATGTCCTCCAGCGGGGCCAGCCCGTCGGTGAGGTCGGTATGGGTGTGCAGATCGCCGCGGATGTCCTTCTCCGTGAGGAGGTCCGGGAGTTCGCCGCGCAGCCCGGCCGCGATCTCGCCGCGGTCCTCGCGCAGCGTCGGGGGGATCCAGGGCAGCCCCAGCCTGGCGTAGACCGCCTCCTCGGTCTCGGAGGTGATGTTCTCGCCGCTCTCTGCGTCGAAGAGGCCGTACTCGGAGAGCTTGAGGCCCTGGCGCACCGCGAGTTCGCGGGTGCGGATGTTGTGCGCCTTGGATCCGGTGAAGTACTGGAGCCCGGCGCCCCAGGAGGCGGGCGGCAGGACGCGCAGATCGACCTGGAGGCCGGTGGCGGTCCGTACGGAGGTCTTCTTCTGCCCGTGAGCGATGACCTCGGCCGTCTGGGGGAGGGCGGTGAGCGCGTCCATGAACGGGGCCGACCGGCGGGCCGCCACCAGGATGTCGACGTCGCCGATGGTCTCCCTCATGCGGCGCAGGGACCCGGCGTACGTGCACCGGACGCAGCCGCGGATCTCCGAGAGTTCGGCGACGAGCTGTTCGGCGACGTCCATGGCCGCGCTGACGAGGATCCGGCCCTCGCCGGCCTTCTGCAGCACCGCGATGCCGTGCAGGATGTTGTCCTCGGTCCGCTCGCCGAAGCCCTTCAGATCGCGCAGCCGTTCCTGCTGGATGGCGTCGAGCAGCTGGTCGACGGAGCTGATGCCCAGCTCCTCGTACAGCACCATGGCCTTGCGGGGCCCGAGCCCCGGAATCGTGATCAGCTCGCGCACTCCGGGCGGCACGGACGCCCTGGCCTCGTCGACGACGGTCATGCGGCCGGTCCGCAGGTATTCGAGGATCTTGTCGGCGACCGACCTGCCGACGTTGGGGATCTCGCGCAGACCCTTGGCGTCGAGCGTGGACACGTCCTCCGGGTGGCCCCCGACGGCCCGGGCGGCCTTCTCGTAGGCGCGCGCCTTGAAGGCCTCCCCGCCCCGGATCGCGATGAGGTCCGCGTACTCCTGGAGCAGAGTCTCGACCTGGTCGTTGGCTCGGACCATGCCTCCAGGGTGCCCCGCGGGCCGCGCACGGGCACGTCGGACGCCAGGGGGCGAAGCACCGAGGTCAGAGCATGACGTGCTTGGCCTGGGTGTAGTCCAGGAGGCCGGACAGGGAGAGGTCGCTGCCGTAGCCGGAGTGTTTGACCCCGCCGTGGGGCATCTCGGAGACGGTGGTGCCGTGGGTGTTCACCCAGACGATGCCGGTGTGGAGGGCGCGGGTGGCGCGCATCGCCCGGTCGTGGCCGGTGGTCCACACGCTCGCGGCCAGGCCGAAGCGGACGGCGTTGGCCAGGTGCAGGGCCTCGGCCTCGTCGGCGAAGGGCTGGACGGTCACCACCGGGCCGAAGGTCTCCTCCTGCACGATCTCGTCGTCCTGGCGGACCCCGGCGACCACGGTGGGCGCGTGGAAGAAGCCGGGGCGGGGCAGCCGGCCGCCGCCGGTGACGATCTCGGCGTGCGCGGGCAGGCGGTCCAGCAGGGTCTGCACCGAGGCGAGCTGGGCCGCGTTGTTGAGGGGCCCGAAGTCGACGCCGGTTCGGAGCTCGGCCGCTTCGGCGGCGAAGGCCGCGAGGAAGGCGTCGTGGATCCGGTGGTGGACCAGGAGCCGGGTGGGCGCGGTGCAGTCCTGGCCGGCGTTGTAGTAGGCGACCGCCGCGAGGGCGGCGGCGGTGGCCGCCACGTCCACGTCCTCGTGGACCAGGACGGGCGCGTTGCCGCCGAGTTCCAGGTGGACCCGTTTGAGGCCGGCCGCCGCGGCCGCCGCGATCTCCTGGCCGGCGCGGACGCTGCCGGTGACCGCGATCAGGGCGACGTCCGGATGGGCGGTCAGCGCCCGGCCGGTGTCCCGGTCGCCGCAGACCACGTTGAGCACCCCCGCCGGCAGGTGTTCCGCGGCGAGCCGGGCCAGGAGCACGGCGGAGGAGGGCGTGGTGTCGGCGGGCTTGAGCACGGTGGTGTTCCCGGCGGCGATCGCCGGGGCGATCTTCCACGCGGCCATCATCAGCGGGTAGTTCCAAGGGGTGATCTGGGCGCAGACGCCGACCGGTTCGCGGCGCAGCAGGGAGGTGCGGCCCTCGGTGTACTCGGCGGCGACGGCGCCGGGGAGGTTGCGTGCGGCGCCGGCGAAGTAGCGGACGGCGTCCACGATCGCGGGCAGTTCCTCGGTGCGGAACTGTTCCGGGGGTTTGCCGGTGTCCGTGGTCTCGGCGGCCGTGAGGGCGTCCGCGTGTGCCTCGATGGCGTCGGCGATGCCGAGCAGGGCGCGCTGGCGGGTGGCCGGGGTGGTGGCGGACCAGTGCGGGTACGCAGCTGCCGCCGCGGCGCAGGCCGCGTCCGTGTCGGCGGGGCCGGAGCGCGGGGCGTGGCGGTGCACCCGGCCGGTGGCGGGGTCGGTCAGGGGCATCGTCGCGCCCGAGGCGGCGGGGCGGTCCGCTCCCCCGATGTGGTTGTGCAGGGGGTCAGCCATTGCGCAGTGCCTCCTCGGCGGCGGCGCGTCCGGTGCGGACGGCGCCTTCCATGTATCCGGCCACCCACTGGTCGGATCCGCAGACGTAGAACGGCGGTTCGTGGGTGCCGTGCCGGGGGCCGACGGCCATGACGTCGCCGGGGGTCCACTGGGTGACGTACCCCTGGGTCCACGGGTCGGTGCCCCACAGGCGCAGGTACGTGGCGAGCGGCCGGTGGGCCTCGTCGCCGTAGAGGCGGGCGATGTCGGCGAGCAGTTCGGTGGGGCGCAGCGGGGCGGGCGTGCCGAGGAGGACGCCGTAGCGTTCGGGCGGGACGAGGGCGGAGAGGATGCCTTCGCTCTGCGGCCAGGTGCTGCCGAGGACCCCTTCGCATTCGGAGAGGCCGCTGAGGCCGCGCTCGCGCCAGAAGGGCCTGTCGTACGCGGCGGTGAACTTGGCGGCGAGGGCGTGGCGCTGGTGGTGCAGGGAGGCGAGGCGTTCGTCGGACACGCCGGTGACGGCGACCGAGCGGAGCGGGCCGACGGGGAGGGCGCTGACGACGGCGCCGGCGGTCAGGGTTTCGCCTCCGGCCAGGCGTACGGTGCAGTGGCCGGGCCGGCGGATCGCGACCGCCTCGACGGGTGAGCCCGTACGGATGCGTCCGCCGAGGCCCTCGGCCATGCGCAGGGCCACGGTCGCCGATCCCTCGGCGACCCGCAGGCCCTCCCACGCCTCGTATTCGTAGTGGCCGGTGGCGGGTACGGCGGCGTGCTTGCGGAGGGCGGCGAGCAGGGAGGTCCGTTCGCAGGAGCCGTCGGCGAGGGCGCCCGCCAGCGCGCGGTCGTCGCCCGCGTCCGGGAAGCCGGAGCCGTCCTCGTCGGACCCAACTGCCTGGGCATCGCCGACAACACGACCGAGCTCTACCTCGCCTCGGACCGCTTCGCACCCGGCGGTGTCGCCCTGCTGAGCCAGAGCGGCAACCTCGCCCTCGAACTCCAGCTCCGCGGCGCCCAGCACGGCCTGGGCTTCTCCCGGTTCGTCTCGCTCGGCAACCAGGCAGACGTGACCCTGGTCGACCTCGTCGAGGACTGCGCCCGCCACGCGGCCAGCACGGCGATCGCCGTGTACGCCGAGGACTTCGGCGACGGCAGGGCCTTCGCCCGGGCCGCCGCCGCGGCGGGCAAGCCGGTGGTCCTGCTCACCGCCGGCCGGGGCACCGCCTCCGCGCGCAGCGCCCAGTCGCACACCGGGGCGCTCACCACCTCGGCCGACGTGGTGGCCGCCGCCTGCCGTGACGCGGGCGTGGAACTGGTGCGCACGCCAAGGGAGATGACGGTGGTCCTGGCCGCGCTGAGTGCCGGACCCGGCCACCCCCGTACGAAGGCACGCGCGAGCGGCGCCCGGACCGCGGTCTTCACCGACGGCGGAGGCCACGGTGCCATCGCCGCCGACGCCGCCGAGGACGCCGGACTCGGCGTGCCGGAACTGGGCGCGGCCACCCAGGCACGGCTGCGGACCGTGCTGTGGCAGCAGTCCGCGGTCGGCAACCCGGTCGACCTGGCGGGCATGGGCGAGCAGCAGCCCCTCTCGTACGCGGACACGGTGGCGGAGCTCCTCGCCGCCGACGAGGTCGACGCCGTCCTGATGACGGGCTACTTCGGTGGCTACGCCGCCTCGGAAGGCGGCCTCGGCAGCGGAGCATCCGGCGGCTCCGTCCTCGCGGAAGGGGAGACGCTGGCCGCGGAGAAGATCGTCACGCACCTCGCGGCCGCACCGAAGCCGCTGGTCGTGCAGTCGATGTATCCGCAGTCGCCGAGCTGCCGGGTGCTGGCCGGAGCCGGGGTACCGGTGTTCGCCGCCACCGAGGACGCGGCCCGCGCGCTGTCGGCGATGACCGGCCGGGCGGCGGCCGACAGCGCAGGGGAGCTCCCGGGGTTCCCCGCCCTGCCCGCTCCGGCCGCGCCGCTGCGGGACACCGGGTACCACGGGGTGCGTACGCTGCTCGCCGCCGCCGGTGTGCCGTTCCCGGCCGCGCGCGAGATCACCGACGAGGCCGGACTGCTGGCCGCCGCCGGGGAGTTCGAGGGCCCGTACGTGCTCAAGGCCCTGCACCTCCTGCACAAGTCGGACGCGGGCGGCGTCGCGCTGCGGCTGGCCGGCCGGGGGGCGCTCCTCGCCGCGTACCGGGAGATGCACGCCCGGCTCGGCGCCCCCGCCTACTCGGTCGAGGCGATGGCCGACCTCTCGGACGGCATCGAGCTGATCGTGGGCGTGAACCGTGATCCGCGGTTCGGGCCGGTGGCCATGGTCGGGCTCGGCGGCGTCCTCACCGAGACCCTGCGCGACGTGGCCTTCGCGCTCGCGCCCGTACCGGCGGGGCGGGCCGAGGCCCTGCTGCGCGGGCTGCGGACCGCGGCGCTGCTGGACGGCGTCCGCGGCCGGCCGGCCGTGGACGTGGCCGCCGCGGCCGCCGTGATCGAACGCATCACGACGGTGGCCGCGGCCCATCCGGAGATCGCCGAGCTGGAGGTCAACCCCCTGTTGGTACGCCCGGACGGCGCCCTGGCCCTGGACGCCCGGGCCGTCCTCGGCTGACCCCGGCCGGTCCCCGCTCCCCCGCTTCCCCGCTCCCCCTCACCCCTTCCATCGGAGGACACCGCACCATGGACTTCCGCTACACCCCCGAGCAGGCGGACCTCAAGGCCCGCGCCGCCGCCTACGCCCAGCTCCTGATGCGGTACGAGGACCGGTCCGAGGAGGCCGGCGGCCCGCTGCCGGCCGACACGGTCCGCGAACTGACCCGCGCCGCCATGGACGCGGGCGTCTACGCGATCAACATGCCCGCCGACTGGGGCGGCGCCGGCCTGTCCCTGCTGGACCAGGTCATCGTCGAGGAGGAGTTCGGCAAGGTCACCAACTGCCTCTGGGACATCCCCTGGCGGCCCGCGAACGTCCTCGCGTACGGCACCGAGGCGCAGCGGGAGAAGTACCTCCTGCCCGTCATCCGGGGCGAGCGGTTCGACGCGTTCGCGGTCACGGAGCCCGGTGCGGGCTCCGACCCCGGCTCGGGCACGAGCACCGCGACCCGGACCGCGGGAGGCTGGCTGTTGAACGGCGAGAAGTGGTTCGTGACCTGCGGCGACATCGCCGACTTCCTGCTGGTGCAGGCGGATGCGGGCCCGGAGCGGGCCGCGACCCTGTTCTTCGTCGACAAGCACGCACCGGGTGTCGAGATGACACGGGTCCCGCGTTTCATGCACTCCGCGGTGAACGGGCATCCCGAGTTCACCTTCACCGATGTGTTCGTCGCCGACGAGGACGTGCTCGGCGGTGTCGGCAACGGGTACGAGCTGACCAAGGAGTGGTTCACCGACGAGCGGCTGATGATCGCCGCCCGTACCGTCGGCGCCGCCGAACGGGCGCTGGAGCTGGCCCGCGACTGGGCGGTGCGGCGCCGCCAGTTCGGCTCGCCCATCGCCGACTTCCAGCTGATCCAGGGCATGCTCGCCGACTGCGCCGTCGACATCGCCGTCAACCGCGCCTACACCCACCAGGTCGCCTGGGAAGCCGACCAGCCGCACACCGACCGCAAGACCCTGCACGCCAAGGCGTCGACGGCGAAGCTCGCGGCGAGCGAGGCCGCCGGCCGGGTCGTCGACCGGTGCGTGCAGATCTTCGGCGGCCGCGGCTACGACCGCTCGTACCCGGTCGAGCGCATGTACCGGGAACTGCGCGTCGACCGCATCTGGGAGGGCACCTCCGAGATCCAGCGCCTGATCATCGCCAACGAGCTGATCAAGCGCGGCACCCGGGCCCTCGCCCTGCCCGCCTCCTGACCGCTCCTGCCGCAGACCTGCCCCCGTACCGCACCCGTACCGCACCCCGCGATCGCAAGGACCACAGACATGGACTTCCGTCTCACCGCCCGTCAGGAAGAGCTCAGGGACTCGGCGCGCGCCCTCACCGAGTTCATCACGAAGTACGAGCTCGACTGCGAGGAGAACAACGGCCTGCCCCCGCAGGCCCACACCGAGATCCGCGACGCCGTCCTCGACAGCGGCCTGCAGGCCGTCAACATGCCGGCGGAGTGGGGCGGCGCCGGCCTCACGATCCTGGAGCAGGTCACGGTCCAGGCCGAGCTCGGGCGGCTCACCGGGGCCCTCTGGGACATGGTGTGGCGTCCCGCCAACGCACTGTCCTTCTGCACGCCCGAGCAGCGCGAGCGGTACCTCGTCCCCGTCATCCGGGGACAGCGCCGCGACTGCTACGCGGTGAGCGAGCCCGAGGCCGGCTCCGACCCGCAGAGCCTGAAGACCACGGCGACGCGGACGGCGGACGGCTGGGTGCTGAACGGCGAGAAGTGGTTCGTCACCGTCGGCGACCACGCCGATTTCATGATCGTGCTCGCCGCCGCCGGCGAGGAGGGGGCGCCGACCCTGTTCCTCGTCGACAAGGACACACCGGGCATCGAGATGACGCGGGTGCCCCGCTGGATGCACACCTTCGTCTACGAGCACCCCGAGTTCACCTTCACCGATGTGCGCGTCCCGGCGGACGCCGTGCTCGGGGAGGTGGGCAACGGTTACGACATCACCCGTTCCTGGTTCACCGAGGAGCGGCTGATGATCGCCGCTCGGACGATCGGGGCGGCCGAGCGAGCCCTGGAACTCGCCCGCGACTGGGCGGTGGAGCGCCGCCAGTTCGGCTCGCCCATCGCCGACTTCCAGCTGATCCAGGGCATGCTCGCCGACTGCGCCGTCGACATCGCCGTCAACCGCGCCTACACCCACCAGGTCGCCTGGGAGGTCGACGAGGGCGGGATCGACCGCAAGACGCTGCACGCCAAGGCAGCCATCGCCAAGCTGTCGGCGAGCGAGGCGTCCGGGCGGGTCGTCGACCGGTGCCTGCAGATCTTCGGCGGCCGCGGTTACGACCGCTCGTACCCGGTCGAGCGGCTCTACCGCGAACTGCGCGTCGACCGCATCTGGGAGGGCACCTCCGAGATCCAGCGCCTGATCGTCGCGGGTGAACTGGTCAAGCGCGGCACGGGCGTTCTGCAGCTGCCGGTGACCCGGTGACCGACGTGGAGCGCGTCGGGGTCGTGGGCTGCGGGCTGATGGGCTCCGGCATCGCCGAGGTCTGCGCCCGCGCCGGACGGGACGTCGTGGTGGTGGAGGCGGACCGGGGCGCGGCGGACGCCGGCCGGGAGCGGATCGTCCGCTCCCTGGCCCGGGCCGAGGCGGCCGGAAAGCTGACCGCCGCCGACCGGGACGCCGCGACCGGCCGGATCACGCTGACCACGGACATGTCCCTGCTGGCGGACCGGGACCTGGTCGTCGAGGCGGTGGCCGAGGACGAGCGGGCCAAGCTGGACGTGTTCGCGCGGCTGGACCGGGTGGTGGAGCGCCGGGACGCGGTGCTGGCGTCGAACACCTCCTCCATCCCGGTCATCCGGCTGGCCGCCGCCACCTCGCGGCCCGCCCAGGTCGTCGGCCTCCACTTCTTCAACCCCGTTCCGGTGCTCCCCCTGGTGGAGCTGGTGCCCTCCCTGCTCACGGGCGAGGAAACCGCCCGGCGCGCACGGGAGTTCGCCTCGGGGGTGCTGGGCAAACGGGTCGTCCGCGCCCAGGACCGGGCCGGGTTCGTCGTGAACGCGCTCCTCGTGCCGTACCTGCTCGCCGCGGTGCGGATGGCCGAGTCCGGGATCGCCTCGGCCGAGGACATCGACCAGGGGATGACCCTGGGCTGCGCGCACCCGCTGGGGCCGCTGGCCCTGGCCGACCTCATCGGGCTGGACACCGTCCAGGCCATCGCCCGGTCGATGTACGCGGAGTACCGGGAGCCGCTCTACGCCCCGCCGCCGCTGCTGGCCCGGATGGTGGACGCGGGCCTGCTCGGCCGCAAGACGGGCCGGGGCTTCCACACCTATTCCTGACCGCATTCCTGACCGCATTCCTGACCCTGTTCCCCACCCTATTTCCGACCTTTCCCGGCGCCGCGGTCCAACGGCCGGGGCCCGGGGGCCCGATGCGGGAGGATGGTGGTCCGGCGGGCCCGGCCGCCGGACCTTCCACCCACCACCCGCGCAACCTCCACCCGCTCAACCACCCACCCACCGACCCAATGGGCGCCGACACGGGAGCAGCCAACGTGACCAAGGCCGAGCGCGCACTCGAAACACGGGAACGCATCCTCACGGCCGCGTGCGAGGTGATCGCCGACATCGGTTTCGAGTACGTCAGCATGCGCAAGGTCGCCGAGCACGCCGGCGTCTCCAAGGCCCTGCTGCACTACCACTTCGACACCCGCGAGAAGCTCTTCGCCGAGGCGATGACGCACTCCTTCGCCCGGACCGGCACGGACACCGGCAGCGACACCGGCACGGACCCGGCCGCGGTCGTCCTGGCCCGCATCGTGCGCAGCATGCTGCCCACGGACGAGGAGCTCCGCCAGGACTGGAAGCTCTGGCAGGAGCTGTGGGTGCGCGCGTTGCGCGACGGCACGGCCCGGACCCTCGCCGTCGATCTGTACGACCAGCTGCACGCGTGGGTCACCGGAACCGTCGAACGGGGCATCGCGTCCGGCGAGTTCACCGACTGCGACGTCGCCGCGATCGGCACGCTGGTGCTGGCCCTGTGCGACGGCCTCGGCATCCGCCTGATGCTGGACGACCCCCGGGTCGACCTCGCCACGGCCCAGTCGACGGTCTGGCGGGCCATCGCGCCCGCGCTCGGAATCGCCCCGGTGTTCCCGGAGGTCTGACGGCGCCGGGCCGACGGATTGTTCGGGAAATGTACGGGTGGCGGCGCGCCCGCCGGAACGCCGAGTCGACGGGGTTAGCATCGACGGTGTTTCCGCACGTGAGAGGCAGTGATGACGGGTTCGGAGTCCAAGGGCCTCGTGCTGATCGTCGAGGACGAGCGCCACATCTCCGACGTGCAGAGGCTCTACCTGTCGCGCGAGGGCTTCGGTGTCCACGTGGAGGCCGACGGGAGCGCCGGGCTCGCGGCCGCGCGGCGGATGCACCCGGTGGCCATCGTCCTGGACATCGGCCTGCCCGGCATGGACGGCATCGCCTTCTGCCGCGCCCTGCGGGACGCGGGCGACTGGACGCCGGTGCTGCTGGTCACCGCGCGCGGTGAGGAGGCCGACCGGATCCTCGGTCTGGAGCTGGGCGCGGACGACTACCTGACCAAACCGTTCTCGCCGCGCGAGCTGGTCGCGCGGGTCAAGACGGTCCTGCGCCGGGCGGCGGGGCCGCCCGCGCAGCCGCCCGAGAGCCTCGGCGGGCTCAGCGTGGACCCGGTCAGCCGGACCGTGCGCCGCGACGGCGAGCCGGTCGAGCTCACCGCCACCGAGTTCAACCTGCTCGCGCACCTGCTCCGGCACGTGGGGCAGGTCTTCACCCGTGAGCAGCTGCTCGCCCAGGTGTGGGGCTACCCGGGCTACCGCGACACCCGGATGGTCGACGTCTTCGTCTCTCAGCTGCGCGCCAAGCTCGGCGACGCGAGCCCGATCCGTACGGTCCGGGGCGTCGGATACAGCGCGATCGCCCCCCGCGCGTGAACCGCCCCCGCTCCGGCGCCCGTGCGGGTACCGGTGCCCGTGGCTCCCTCGCCCGCAACATCGTGGTGCTGAGCACCGTGGTGGCGGCGCTCGCCGTGGCGCTCACCGGGCTGATCGCCTGGCAGACCGCAGCGCACGGCGCGGAGCAGCGCGAACGCGACCAGCTGACGCGTCAGGCGACGGTGCTCAGCCGGCTGCCGGCCCTGTCCGAGGCGCTCTTCACCGGCGCCCAGGTCCTGGCGGGGCCGAACGGCGTGCAGCTCGCGGTCATCGCCCCGGACGGCTCGGTGAGCGGAACCGCCACCCCGGCCGTCGACCGGGCGTCGAAATCGGCGCTGCTGGCGGGGAAGCCGGTCTCCACCACGGGCATCCTCGGCGGCGAGGAGGTGCTGCTGGTGGGGCGGCCCGGTGTGCGCGGCGGCGCGGTCGTACTGACCGAGCCGTACGCGGTCGTCAGCGAGAACACGAACCGGATCCGCCGCAACGTGGTGGTGCCGCTGATCGTCGGCATGCTCGGCGCGGCCCTGGCCGGGGCGCTCCTGGCCCGGCGCATCGCCCGTCCCCTCGTACGGGCCGCGCAGATCGCGCACCGGCTCGCCGACGGCGAACGCGGCGTACCGGCGCCCGTCGACGGACCCCGGGAGACCGCGGACATCGGGCGGGCCCTCAACGTCCTGGACGAGGCCCTGGCACACAGCGAGAACCGGCAGCGGGAGTTCCTGCTCTCCGTCTCCCACGACCTGCGCACCCCGCTGACCGCGCTGCAGGGCTACGCCGAGGCCCTCGCCGACGGCCTGATCGAGCCGGAGCGGGTGCCCGAGGTCGGCGGCGTCCTGGCCGACGAGACCCGGCGTCTGGACCGGTTCCTGGGGGACCTGCTGGACCTGGCCCGGCTGGAGGCGGACGAGTTCCGTCTCGACATGGCCCCCGCCGACCTGGGCGCGGTCGTCGCCGAGGCCGCCGCCTTCTGGACCGGCCCCTGCGCCCGCCACGGTGTCGGGCTCCGGCTGGAGCGGCCCGGGCGGCCCGTCGTCGTCGAGACGGACGCCTTCCGGGTCCGGCAGCTGATCGACGGCCTGGTCCAGAACGCCCTGCGGGTCACGCCCGAGGGCGCGCCCCTGGTCCTCGCGGTCCGGGCGGCCCCGGACGGCGGGGCCGAACTGCAGGTCCGCGACGGCGGACCGGGCCTCACCGACGACGACGTGCGCATCGCCTTCGACCACGGCGCCCTCCACGAGCGCTACCGTGGCACCCGCCCGGTCGGCTCCGGCCTGGGGCTGGCCATCGCCCACCGGCTGACCGGCCGCCTCGGGGGCGCCATCCGCGTCGACGGGCACGGACCCGAGGGCGGCGCCTGCTTCACCGTCACCCTTCCGCCGCCATCCGGGGGCGCGTGAGCGGGCGGCGCCCGTCGTACCGGCGGGCGCGCGGGGGGTGGTGCGCGGGCGGGGTGCGGGCGGGGTGCGGGGGCGCCCGTACATTCCCCCAACAATGCGCCCACGGCCCCCTTACACGCACCGCGCACCATCAGGCCCCATGAACACTTCATCGGCCGAGGGGCCGGGGCTCCTCCATCGGATCGGGTGCTGGTGTGCCCGGCACGCCTGTCGGGTCGTCGCCCTGTGGGTGGTGCTGCTCGCCGGTCTCGGGCTGGCCAACCACGCGTGGGGCGGCTCCTTCGCGGACAGCTTCACCCTGCCGGGTACCCCTACGCAGACCGGCTCCGACCTGCTCAAGGCCCACACCAGCGGCTCCGGTGGCACGGCCGCACCCATCGTGATCGCCACCGACCAGGGTTCGGTCACCGGCCACCGGGCCGCGATCGAATCGTCCGTGGACGGCCTGCGCCGACTGCCGGACGTCCTGTCGGTGGCCGACCCGCTCACCACGCCCGGGGCGGTCTCCGCGAACGGCGGGACCGCCCGGATCACCGTCCGCTTCGACGGCAATCCGGCGACCTTCGGCCCCTCCTACCTCGCCGGGGTCGACAGCGCCGTCGAGCCGCTGCGCTCCGACCACGTCGCCGTCGAGTACGGGGCTCCGCTCGGGCAGCTCGCCACCCCCAAGTCGGCCGACCACACCTCGGAGGCCATCGGCCTGGCCGTCGCCGTGCTCGTACTGCTGATCGGCTTCGGCAGCGTCGCCGCGACCGGTCTGCCGCTGCTGACGGCCGTGCTCGGCCTGGCCGTCAGCCTGGCCGGTCTCGGACTGCTCGCCGGGACCTTCGACTTCGCCCAGGCGTCCCCGACCCTGGCCGCGATGATGGGCCTGGGTGTCGGCATCGACTACGCGCTGTTCCTGACCACCCGCTACCGGGCTCTGCTGCAAGCAGGCACGGAGCCCGCGGAGGCGGTCGGGCGTACGGTCGCCACCAGCGGGCGGGCCGTGCTGGTCGCCGCCGCCACGGTGGCCATGGCGCTGGGCGGGCTCTGCGTCTCCGGTGTGGGCTTCATCGGCACCCTCGGCGTCGCTGCCGGTATCAGCGTCGTCGTGGCCGCCGCCGCGACCGTGACGCTGACTCCCGCCCTGCTGGGCCTGCTCGGCAATCGCATCGACCGGCTCCACGTGCGCACGCCGGTCGCCGAACCCACCGGTGAGGGCGACGTCTGGCACCGCTGGGCCGTCCGGGTCAGCAGGCGCCCCTGGCTGTTCCTGGTGACTGGCCTGCTCGTGCTCGGCATCCTGGCCGTCCCGGTCGCCTCCATGCGGCTCGGGCACGTCGACGCCGGAGCGCAGTCCACCAGCAGGACCGACCGCCGGGCCTACGACCTCATCACCGAGGGCTTCGGCCCGGGCGCCAACGGCCCGCTCACGGTCGTGGCCCACCTCGACAGCCGGCAGGTCGCCGACGAGAGCCGGCGCCAGGACCTCGCCGCCTCGCTGCAGCGCGAACTGGCCGCCGTACCGGGCGCCGCCTCCGTGACGACCCCGGTGCCCAGCCCCGACGACGTCCTGCTCATCACCACGGTCACCCCCGCCACCGGCCCGCAGGACGGCGCCACCGCCGACCTGATCCACACCCTGCAGGGCGAAACGGTGCCGCAGGCACTGTCGGGCACCGGCGCCACGGGCTACGTCACCGGCACGGCCGCCGCCACCCAGACCTTCACCGACACCCTCACCGCCAAACTGCCGCTGATCATCGGTGTGGTCGTCGCCGCGGCGTTCCTGCTGCTGCTCACCGTCTTCCGCAGTCCGCTGATCGCGCTCAAGGCCGCCGTGCTCAACCTGTTCTCGATCGCCGCCGCGTACGGGGTGCTCGTCGCGGTGTTCCAGTGGGGCTGGGGCGGTGCGCTGTTCGGCGTCACCGAGAAGGTGCCCGTCGAGTCCTACGTGCCGATGATGATGTTCGCGATCGTCTTCGGGCTCTCCATGGACTACGAGGTCTTCCTGCTCTCCCGGATCCGCGAGGCGTGGCTGCACCGGGAGGACAACCACCTGGCCGTCGCCACGGGCCTGGCCGCCACGGCCCGCGTGATCACCTGCGCGGCCCTGATCATGACCAGTGTCTTCCTGGCGTTCCTGCTCTCCACGAACGTCGCCGTCAAGATGCTCGCCCTCGGACTGGGCATCAGCGTGATCATCGATGCCACGGTGGTCCGTCTGCTCCTGGTGCCCGCGTCCATGTACCTCTTCGGGCGGGCCAACTGGTGGCTCCCCTCCTGGCTGGACCGGCTCCTTCCGCATCTCGACCCGGAAGGGCCCGCCGACGCACCCGCCCCGCCGGCCGTATCCGCCCCCACGACCCCGGCCGCGGCCCCGGCCCCGGCCGCTCAAGGAGAACGGCGATGAAGCAGCGCCTGACGAAGGCCCGCGCGGCCGTGCGCCGCCACCTCGTCCTCACCGTCACGACCGCCGTGGTCCTGCCGGCCGTCGTCGCCACGGGCGCGGCCGAGTTCACCGCCCGCTCCGTGATCCGTCACCGCGTCACGAAGGCGGCTCCCGGGCTGGGAGAGGACGTGACGGTCCGCGTGGCCGGCGACTGGGCCCTGTGGGACCTGGCCCAGGGGAGCATCCCCCGCCTCGACATCAGCAGCGACGACGCCCGGGTCGGGCGCCTCCCGCAGGTGCGTGTCCGCGCGCGGCTCGACGACGTACGCCTCGGCGACGGGGCCACCGTGGGCGGTACTCACGCCCAGGTGACGGCCTCCACGCAGTCCCTCGCCACCGCGATCCGGACCGCCGTGCCCGCCGTGCCGGTGTCCGCGGTCACCACCGATCCGGCGCGGGGAACCATCCTCGCCGCCGTGGGCCCCGGCGGCGCCGGACAGCTGACGCTGCGTCCCGTCCTCGCCGACGGCAAGGTCACCCTCGCCGTCGACGGGCTCACCGTGTTCGGCCGCTCCGTCCCCACCGGCCGGCTCGGTACGGGCGACGGCGGCTTCGGAGCGGAGCCGGGTGCGCCGAAGGAGTACCCCCTCGGCCTCAAGGCCACGTCCGTACGCGTCCAGCCGGACGGCCTCGACGTATCCCTGACCGGCGGCCCCGCCCCTCTGGCGGGTGCCTGACACCGACGGGACGGGGGGCCGGCCCGCGCGCCCGCTCGCGTACGGGGCACGGGAGGGAATCCTGGGGCGATAACTCCGAAACCGCGAGAACCGCGAGAACCCTAGGGACCCTGGAGCGCTGATGCGCAGATGAGCCACGACCCCGCCGACGCCCCCGGCACCCCGCCGGCCTCCGCTCCCGGCAACGGGCCCGCCGTCTCCCGCCAGGAGTTCGACGCGCTCTTCGACCGGGTCCGCACGTGGGGCCGGTGGGCCGCGGCCGACCGCGGCGCCTGGAACCGGGTGACGGCGGACCACGTCCGGCGGGCCGCCGCCCTGGTCCGGTCCGGGACGGTCGTCCCGATGGCCCGGCCCTGGGACACCCGGCCCGGTCCGGACAACGCGAAGCCGGCCCTGCACTACATGTCCGACCTCGGCGACGTGGAGGCCCCGGAGCCCTCCGTCTACAAGGACTTCCTGGCCGTGGACTACCACGGCAAGGGGGTCAGCCACCTCGACGCGCTGTCACACGTCGCCTACCGGGGGCAGCTGTACGACGGCCGGGCGGCGCGCGAGTGCGTCGATGCGGCGGGCGCCCGCTTCGGTGCGGTGTCGGCGCTCGGCCCGCTGGTCACCAGGGGTGTGCTCGTCGACCTGCCCGCCGTCCTCGGGGTCACCTGGCTCGATCCCGGGCGCGCGGTGCACGCGCGGGACCTCATCGCCGCCGAGGAGGCGCTCGGGGTGACGATCGGGGACGGGGACGCGGTGCTGCTGCGCTCCGGCGCCTTCCGGCGCCGCCGGGAATCCGGCCCCTGGGACCCCGGCGGGGCGAGCGCGGGCTGGCACGTGGACGCCCTGCCGCTGCTGGCCGAGCGCGGCATCGCCCTGCTCGCGGGCGACGGGGACAGCGACGTACGGCCCTCGCCGGTCGAGGGGGTGCACTCCCCCGTGCACACCCTCGCCGTCACCGCGATGGGGGTGCCGCTGCTGGACAACCTCGACCTGGAACCGCTCTCCGCCGCCTGCGCCGAAACGGGCCGCTACGCGTTCATGCTCGTCGTGACGCCGCTGAACGTGCCCGGCGGGACGGGGTCGCCCGTCAATCCGGTCGCGGTCATGTGAGGAATATACTCAAATCTGGCGATTCAGGGCATCAAGGCGTGGACCTAGGGCTGAAGGCCGAGGGAAGTGGTGCACATGGGGGTGGTGGGAGACCGCATCGGGCCCGTGCGTCCCCGTGACCGATTCCTGCACGGCGAGTCGGTCGAGGGGAGCGTGCGGGGGCCGATCCTGCACTCGTGGCAGCGCAGCCAGCTGCTGGGGATCTCGCCCGACCAGGCCGAGCTTCCGTTCACGCAGGACTTCGACCCGGAAGGCCGGCTGATCCGCGCCGCCCGGCCCGTGCTCGACCGGCTGGAGTCCGTCTTCGCGGGCAGCCAGATGAACATCAGCCTCGCCGACGGGTACGGCACCGTACTCGAACGCCGCTTCGGCGAGAAGTCCATGGTCAAGCACCTCTCCCCGATCCAGGCCGTCCCGGGCTTCGTCTTCGCCGAGCAGTTCGCCGGGACGAACGGCATCGGTCTCACCCTCGCGGAACGGCGGCTCTGCCAGGTCTTCGGCGCCGAGCACTTCGCCGAGCGGTCCCAGTCGAGCGCCTGTACGGCGATCCCCCTGCGCGACCAGCTCAGCGGGCACATCGAGGGCGTCCTGTGCCTCGGCTATCCCTACACCGACGCGGACCCGGCCATGATCCCCGTGGTGCGCAAGGCCGCCGAGGCCATCGAAAGACGGCTGATGGAGCAGAGTGCGGCGCGCGAGCGCGGCCTGCTGCAGGCCTACCTCGACGCCGCGAGCCGGACCGGGACGGACGAGTACTCCGGGAACGGGCACGGGCTCGCCATGGCCGAGCTGCTCCAGAGCGAGCTGGAGCAGAGCGATCAGATGACGCTCAAGGAAAAGGCCACGGAGCTGATGTCCTCGGCCCAGTGGGCGGCCGCCGAGGTGTCCCTGTCCCGCGACCGGTGGGTCACCCTCGTGAGCCGCCCCGTGACGAGCCCCTCGGGGGTGGAGGGCATCGTCATCGAGGCGCTCCTCCCCGACGAGGAAGAGCGGCACGCCCCCGCCCCCACCGGCCCGCCGCCCGGGCCCCTTTCCCGCGCCGCGCCCCGTACGGCCACGAGGGTCGCCCGCTCGCCCGGCACGTCCGGCGGCGCAGCCAGCACGTCCGGCGCGCCCGCCACCGAGGACTCCTCCGGCGGCACGGTCCGGGGGCTGGTGCTGGTGGGCGAGCCCGAGGTGGGCAAGTACGCCGTCGCCGCGCGACGCCGCCTGGAGCTGCTGGCCGAGGCCAGCAACCGCATCGGCACCACCCTGGACGTGGGCCGCACCGCCTGGGAGCTCGCCGAGATAGCGGTCCCGCGGCTGGCCGACTTCGTCACCATCGACATGCCCGAGGCCGTCCTGCGCGGCGAGGAGTCCGCCCACCCCACCACGGAGATGCACCGCACGGTGGTCCACGGGATCCGCGAGGACTGCCCCTTCTACCCGGTGGGCGAGCAGGTCACCCTCCGCCCGACCACGCCCCACATGCGCTGCCTGACCACCGGTCAGCCCGTGCTGGAACCCGATCTCAAGGCCGCCTTCGGCTGGATCGCCCAGGACCCCGAGCACGCCGAACTGCTCCTCGCGCACAACATCCACTCGCTCATCACCGTCCCCCTCTACGCCCGCGGTGTCCTCCTGGGCATCGCGAGCTTCTACCGTTCGCAGGACCCGGCCCCCTACGGGGACGACGACCGCTCGCTGGCCCAGGAGCTCGCCGCCCGCGCGGCCCTCTGCATCGACAACGCCCGCCGCTACACCCGCGAACACACCCTGGCCCTGGCCCTCCAGCGCAGCCTGCTCCCGCGCGGCCTCCCCGACCAGGACGCCGTCGAGGTCGCCCACCGGTACCTCCCCGCCGAGCACGGGGTCGGCGGCGACTGGTTCGACGTCATCCCCCTGTCCGGCACCCGCGTCGCCCTGCTCGTCGGGGACGTCGTCGGCCACGGACTGCACGCCGCCGCCACCATGGGCCGGCTGCGCACCGCAGCCCGCAACTTCGCCGAACTGGAGCTCGCCCCCGACGAACTCCTCACCCACCTCGACAACCTGATGGTGCGCCTCGACCGGGAGGAGGGCGGGGACAATCCGGCCCTCGGCAGCGGCATCGTGGGCGCCACCTTCCTGTACGCCATCTACGACCCCACCTCGCGGCGGTGCACCATGGCCCGCGCCGGCCACCCCCCGCCCGCGCTGGTCCACCCGGACGGCGCCGTGACCCTCCTCGACCTGCCCGCCGGACCCCCGCTCGGCCTCGGCGGGCTCCCCTTCGAGTCCGTGGAGATGCAGCTCCCCGAACACAGCCAGCTGGTCCTCTACACCGACGGACTCATCGAGGACCGCGATCGCGACATCGATGTGGCCCTCGGCGCGCTCACCCGCGCGCTGGCCCACCCGGACCGCGCCCCCGAGGAGACCTGCCAGGCGGTCCTCGACGCCGTGGCCCCCGAGCACCCCGGTGACGACATCGCCCTCCTCGTCGCCCGCACCAACGCCGTGTCCCCCGACCGGATCGCCTCCTGGGACCTGCCCGCCGACCCGGCCCTGGTGGGCGACGTCCGCGCCGCCGCCGTGAGCCAGCTGAGCCGGTGGGGGCTGGACGAGTCCGCGTTCGCGACGGAACTGCTGCTCAGCGAGCTGGTCACGAACGCCGTCCGCTACGGCACCGGACCCATCCGGGTGCGCCTCATCCACGACCGCACCCTGATCTGCGAGGTGTACGACGCGAGCAGCACCGCCCCGCGCATGCGCCACGCCGCCAGCACCGACGAGGGCGGCCGCGGCCTGTTCCTCGTCGCGCAGCTCTCCCAGGCCTGGGGTACCCGGTACACACCCGAGGGCAAGGTCATCTGGGCCGAGTGCGCCCTGACCGCGGCGTGACGGTGTCGCCCACGACGGCACATCCCGGCGAGTTCAATGCCGGAGATACACGGGCAGATCGGCATAGAATCCCCATGCAGTCGGGAAGAACTCGGAGGCCGACCCCCGGAGAAGTCTGTGCATGACGCTCCCGACACCTCGATGAGCCCGCCTCCGCTCTTCGGTGGCGGACCCCTCGTCCGTGTGCGCGGTCTCGGCAAGCGGTTCGGCGGCACGGTGGCGCTGGCCGGGGTCGACCTCGACATCCACCGGGGCAGCGTCCTCGCCCTCCTCGGCCCCAACGGTGCCGGGAAGTCCACCCTCATCAAGGTGCTCGCCGGGGTCCACCGCGCCGACGAGGGCGAGGTGACGGTGGCCGGCCATCCCCTCGGCTCGCACGCCGCGGCCCGGACCATGTCCTTCATCCACCAGGACCTCGGCCTCGTCGCGTGGATGACGGTGGCCGAGAACATCGCCCTGGGCACCGGCTACCCGCGCCGGCGGGGACTGATCTCCTGGCGGCGCACCCGCGAGCGCTGCGACGAGGCCCTGCGGATCGTCGCCGGGCACCTGGACGCCGACGCCCGCATCGCCGACCTCGCCCCCGCCGAGCGCTCGCTGGTCGCCATCGCCCGCGCCCTGGCGACCGAGGCCGAACTCATCGTGCTCGACGAGCCGACCGCCACCCTCCCCGCCGCGGACTGCGCCCGGCTGTTCGACGTCCTGCACGCCCTGCGCGACCGGGGGCACGGCATCCTCTACGTCAGCCACCGGCTCGACGAGGTGTACAAGGTCGCCGACTCCTTCGCCGTCCTGCGCGACGGCCACGTGGTCGAACGCGGCCCCCTCGCCGGTTTCGGCCCCGCCCGGCTGGTGCGCGCCATCGTGGGCCACGAACCGGCCGCCCACGCGCCGGCCGCGCCCCGCGCCACCAGCGGCCCGCCCCTCCTGCGCCTCGACGGCGTGCGGACCGCGTACGCCGGACCGGTCAGCCTGGACCTGCGGGCCGGGGAGATCCTCGGCATGGTGGGCCTGACCGGCGCCGGCCACATGGACCTGGGCCGCGCCCTCGCCGGCGCCCGGCCGATCCTCGGCGGGCGGGCGCTGCTCGACGGCCGCCCGTACCGCCCGCGCAGGGTCTCCGCCGCTCTCGCCTCCGGCGTCGGCTTCGTGGCGGGCAACCGTCAGGAGGAGGGCTGCGCCGCCGAACTGACGGTACGGGAGAACTTCCTGGCGAACCCCCGGGCCGCCGGTGTCCCGGCGCTGCGGTGGACCGGCCCCCGCCGCGAGCGCGCCGAGGCCACCGCCCTGATCGACCGCTTCTCGGTGCACCCCCGTGACAGCGAGGTGCCGATCGCCACCCTGTCCGGCGGCAACCAGCAGAAGGTCATGGTCGGCAGGTGGCTCCGCGGGAACCTGCGCCTGCTCGTCCTCGAGGAGCCGACCGCCAGTGTGGACGTCGGCGCCAAGGCCGTGATCCACCGGCTGCTCGACGACGCGCTGGCCTCCGGCCTGGCGGTCCTGCTCATCTCCACCGATTTCGAGGAGGTCGCGGGCGTGTGCCACCGCGCGCTGGTCTTCGTCCGCGGGACCGTGAGCGCCGAACTGACCGGTGCGGCCCTCACCGTCACCGAACTCACCCGGACCGCCTCGGCCATGCCCCCGATCACCGGGACCGCGACGAGCCGATGACCCACTCCCCCTCGCGCCGATCCCTGCTGGGCCACCTCCGCGGGCACCTCGTCGGCGGCTACGGCCTCCTGGCCCTCGCCGTCCTGCTCTTCCTGGTCTTCTCCCTGACCCTGCCGGGCACCTTCCCCACCCGGGACAACGTCTCCTCGATCCTCTCCAACCAGTCCATCCCCGCCCTCCTGGCGCTGGGCGCGACGATCCCGATCGCCGCCGGCAAGTTCGACCTGTCCATCGGCTACGGACTCGGCCTGGCGCACGTGCTGGTGATGCAGCTCATCGTCAACGGGGGCTGGCCCTGGCCCGCCGCCTGCCTCGTCGTCGTCCTCGGAGGGGCGGCGGTCGGCGCGCTCAACGGCGTCATCGTCGAGTTCGGACAGATCGACTCCTTCATCGCCACGCTCGGCACCGGCAGCATCATGTACGCCTTCACCGGCTGGATCACCGACGGCGGCCGGATCGTCCCCGGCCCGAACGGCCTCCCCGCCGACTTCACCGGCCTCTACGACTCCCGGTTCCTCGGCCTGCCGCTGCCCGCCTTCTACGTACTCGCCCTCACGGCCGGCCTCTGGGTGATCCTGGAGCGGCTGCCGCTCGGCCGGTACCTGTACGTGATCGGCTCCAACCCGCGCGCCGCCGGCATCATCGGCATCCCCACCCACCGTTACTCCGTCTACGCCTTCACCGGATCGGGCCTGGTCGTCGGATTCGCGGGGGTCCTCCTCGCCGCCCAGCAGCAGACGGGCAACCCGAGCGTCGGGCTGGAGTACCTGCTGCCCGCCTTCGTCGGCGCCCTGCTCGGTGCCACCACGATCAAACCCGGCCGCGCCAACGTCCTCGGCACCGTCGTGGCCGTCGCCGTCCTCGCCATCGGCCTCGCCGGCATCGGCCAGCTCGGCGCCCAGTTCTGGGCGACGCCGCTGTTCAACGGCGCCACCCTGCTCATCGCCGTCGGCCTGGCCGGCTACTCCGCCCGCCGCCGGCTGCGCACCGGCGCCCCGGCGACCCGCCGGTCCCCCGCGCAGGCTCCGGCCGCACCACCGCAGGACAGCCATCCGTAGCAGACCTCGTACGCGCACCCGCACCAGGAGCCCCGTGTACCCGAACCGCAAGACCACCCTCACGGCCGCAGCCCTGCTGGCAGCGGCCACGGCCCTCGTCGCCGGCTGCGGGAGCGGCCCGTCGACCGGTGCCGGGCCGTCGAAAGCCGGGTGCCCCGCCGCCCTCGCGAAGGCCGGGGGGGCCGTCCGGCAGGCCGAGAACACCGACGCCGCCTGGCACGGCCCCACCAGCGGTCCCCCGGCAGCGGCCGGCAAGACCCTCGTCTACGTCGCGCAGACCATGACCAACCCCGGTGTCGCGGGCGTCGCGAAGGGCGTCGAGGAGGCCGCGGAGGCCATCGGCTGGAAGGTCCGGGTGATCGACGGGGAGGGCACCCCCGCCGGCATCCAGGCGGCGCTCAGCCAGGCCATCACGCTCAAGCCCTCGGGCATCGTCATCGGCGGCTTCGACCCCCAGCTGACCTCGCAGCAGATGGCGCGGGCCGAGGCCGCGGACATCCCGGTCATCGGCTGGCACGCGGTCGGCTCGCCCGGCCCGAGCGAGCGCCCCCGGCTCTTCACCAACGTCACGACGAAGGTGGAGGACGTGGCGCGGATCAGCGCGGACTGGATCATCGCCGGGTCCCGCGGCGATGCCGGGGTCGTCCTCTTCACCGACGACTCGATCCCCTTCGCCAAGAACAAGTCCGACCTGATCCGGCAGGAGCTGGCCACCTGTTCCGGCGTACGGCTGCTGTCCCGCGAGAACATCCCCATCCCGGACGCCGCCAGCCGCACTCCCCAGGCGGTCTCCTCCCTCCTCTCCCGCTTCCAGGGCGACTGGACCCACTCCGTCGCCATCAACGACCTCTACTTCGCGGACGCGGCCCCGGCCCTGCGCGCGGCCGGCAAGCCGGGGTCCGGACCGCCGTTCAACATCGGCGCGGGCGACGGCGACCCGTCCGCCTTCCAGCGGATCAACAGCAAGCAGTTCCAGGCCGCCACCGTCCCCGAGCCGCTGTCCGAGCAGGGCTGGCAGATCGTCGACGAGTTCAACCGTGCCTTCGCCGGCCGGCCCGCCAGCGGCTACGTGGCCCCCGTCCACATCGCGACGGCCGGCAACAGCGACGGCGCCACGTCCTGGGATCCGTCCGGTTACCGCGAGGGGTACCGGAAGATCTGGGGCAGGTGACCCGCACCCCCGGCTGCCGGCCGGCTACTGGTACGGGTCGAAGGGGATGCCCGCCGGCTTGGCCTCCGCGAGGTGGGAGGCGAAGGAGTCGTCCTTCAGGCCGAAGTGCGCGCTGCCGAAATCGGCCTGGCTGAGCTTGTCGCGCAGGGTCGCGGGGTAGCCCGACCATCCGACGAGCGCGGGGAACTGCCAGGTGCCGCGGTGGTTCTCGGGCGGCTCGTCGTTGGTGTTGGCCGCGCGGAAGCAGTGCGTGCCGACCCCGTCCTTGTGGTAGACGATCTTGGGGTGGGTGCCGTCCCAGCGGATCTGGTCACGGGTGTGGATGTTGAAGTCGCCGTGGGCGGAGGTCGCGACGTACTTGGCCTCGTTGTTCTGGATCCACACCACCACGTGTTCCCAGTCGTGGCGGTGACCGCCGAGGGAGACACCGGCGAGGGCCTGGTCCTTCTCGAAGTACAGCGCGTAGACCACGGCGCACCAGCCGTTGTTGCACTTCCAGCGGGAGTAGCCGTTGGTGTTCTGGAGGTCCGAGGCGTCCCGGCAGCTGCCGTTGAGGGCGCCGGTGGGTTTGAGTCCGCCGTTCAGAACTCCGGTCGGGCCTATGGCGGGTGTCGGGTAGCAGCCGTCGGTGTCGTAGTCGTAGGCCGGCTGGAAGGTCAGCTCGATCGCCTCGGACTGGCTGGGCAGGGCCGGGGGCGGCGCGGCGAAGGCCGCCTGGGGAACGGCGACGACCAGCGCGAGGGCGGCCCCGACGACCACCGTTGATCTCCGGATGTGACGGTTCGTCCGCAAAACGGGCTCCTGACCGGTCGGCTCGACGAGGGCGGGCGAATCACGGCCACCATCGGCCGACGCGCCCGGAGCATCATTCGCGAACCGCGGGCGGCACGGCAAGGGTCCGGGCAGGCTCTCTTTCGGACCCGGCGCCTAGGCGAACTGCCGCTCAGCCAAAGCGATGTGACCGGATGTCAGGACATGGGGACGCGGCGGTCCACCGGCTCGCGGTCGCCCGCCCGACGCGAAACCGCGTGAGATCCCGGGCGGATCCCTGCTGGATGCGTGGCATGACAAACCCCTGGCGCGAGCGTTGGAGCCGGGAGCGCGGCACGCCGCTCCGGTACGTCCTGGTGGAGGAGCGGGACCACGGGCCGCAGGGCTGGAGCGTCCCCTACGCCCGCGGGTACGACCCGCTGGCCAAGTGCGCGGACGTGGAGGGGCTGTTCGCCGAACCGTCGGTCCCGGCCGTGCCCAGAGAAGAGCTGGTGCTCTTCGCGTGCGCACCGCTCGGCCCGCCCGCGACGCCGTCGACGGCAAGGACGGCGGGCGGCTCGGCGGCATGCTGATCCAGGGACGCGCCGACGATCAGGGGTCCGCCTGGCCCTACGCGCTGTCCGACGCCGTCGTCGTGGGCCGGCGGCCCTGCCCGGCGGACCCCTCACTCGTCGACGTCACCGTGGAGACCGGGGTCGGGCCGCTCGCAGGGCCCGCCGAGCCGCCGTCGGACGACCGGCAGAAGCGGTTCGCCTTCACCCTCTCCGCCGCCGAGGAGTACACGCCGTACGGCTCCTGCGCGGCGATGCCCCGGCCCTTCCAGCCCCGGAAGCGTCCGGAACCTGTCGAGCTCGGGCTCGTGGCTGCGGCCCCGATGCCCCGCTGCTGTCGCGGGACCACGGCCCCGCCTGGCCGGACATCATCGCCGTCGACCGCGCGGGCCGCGTCATGACCGGCCGGACCGCCGAGCTGTCGGTCATCGGGGCGCGGTTCCCGGACGAGCTGCGGCGGGGAATGGCTCTGGCTCACGGAGATGCGCCACGGCCCGGACCGGAAGGGCGGCGAGGCCGTCTCAGGGGCTTCAGGGCCACCGTAGAGCTCAGGTAGGGGCGGTCATCACCCGACGGTGTTCATCAGGACGATGGCGACGAGGTTCAGGAAGATGACGGCGACGACGACGCCGATCATGATCCAGGCTCTGCGTGATTCGTCCATGTGTACGAGTCACCTCCCGGCTCGCTCCGCCGCACCCTCGCGCGGAGGGTTCGTCGGCCTCCAGCCATGATGACCCGGTTCCGGCCGGAGCACAGATCGGGCGCCCCGGCCCGGTCCTCACCGGTCAGGAGACCCAGGTTCCGGTCATGCCGACGACCGCCGAGCCGTCCTGGTCCGCCAGCTTGTTGCCGGTGAAGTCGCGGGCCCACTGCGAGGTCTGGATGCGGAACGCGGGCCGGTCGACGGTCAGCGCCTCCATCACGGACTCGGCCGCGCCGGCCGGGGTCTGGGCGCCGTCCAGGAACTGGCCGACCGTGCGCTCGACGTAGTGGCGCAGCGCGTCGGCGTACGGGCCGGCCGCGGCGATCCGGCCTTCGACGTCGAGCCCGATGTTGTTGACGAACTCCGTGGCCACGGCGCCCGGCTCGATGACGGACACGCTCACGCCGACGGCGCCCGCGACGGGAGCCAGGCTCTCCATGTACCCCTCGACGGCGAACTTCGCGGCGCAGTAGGCCTCGTTGAAGGGCTGGCCGATGACGCCGCCGACGCTGGTGACCGTGATCAGGCGGCCGCCGGTGGCCCGCAGGTGCGGCAGTGCGGCCTTGGAGACGTTCAGCACGCCGAAGAAGTTGACCTCCATGACCTCGCGGACGTCGGCGACGGTTTCGAGTTCGAGGGTGCCGACGTGCCCCGCGCCCGCGTTGTTCACGACCGCGTCCAGGCGGCCGTAGTCGGCGATCACGCCGTCGACGGCGGCGGCGACGGACGCCTCGTCGACGACGTCGACCCGGCGGATGTCGAGCTCGACGCCCGCCTCGGCGGCCGCCTTGCGCATGGCGTCGGCCTTGCCGGTGTCACGCAGCGTGGCGACGGTGCGCCAGCCGGCCCGGGCGGCGGCGATGGCCGCCGCCAGGCCGATTCCGGAGGAGGTACCGGTGATCAAGACGGTACGGAGGGAGGCGTCGGGGGTGGTGGGGAGGGTCGACATGGCGGTCACCTTTCACGGAACGTGATTTATGTGCGTGCACACACACCATAAAGTTATGTGCGTGCGCACGCAACCTCTAGACTGCCGACATGCCGAAGAAGCTCACCGAAGCCGAGATGCCGGCGGCCGACTACGCCTTCTACGGGCTCGTCTGGGCCGGCACCACGCTGACCGACCGCGTCGACCGGGCCCTGGTGAAGGCGCATGACCTGCCCGTGTCCTGGTTCGAGGTCATGCTGTGGCTGGCCTCCAGCCCCGATCCCGTGCCCGCCTCCGTCCTCGGCAACAGCACGCTGCTCAGCCGCAGCCAGGTCTCCCGGGTGGTGGACGCCCTCCAGACCCGGGGCCTGGCGACCCGCACGCCCTCGGCGCGTGACGCCCGGTCGGTGGAGGTCTCCCTCACGGAGGCGGGACGCACGCTCTTCACCGAGGCGGACGCCACCCGGCGCGAGGCCCTGGCCCCGGTCTTCACCGAGCTCCTCGACGAGCGGGACATGGAGGCGCTGGGGACCGTGTGGCGCAAGCTCAAGGCCGAGAAGGGCCGCCTTCAGGGCTGAGGGTGGCGGCGGCCGCGAAGAGGCGCGCGCAGCGCCGGGTCATGGCCTCCGGGGACTGCTCCGGGTGCTTGACCCACCAGCGGACGAGGGTGGCCACCAGGTCCCGCCAGACGTACTTGAGCGCGTCGGCGTCCAGCGGGTCGGTGGATCCGGCCGCGCTCAGCAGGTCGGCGGTGCCGCCGGCGGCGAGCCCGTCGATGGCCGCCCAGTACTCCGAAGCCCGGCGGGCGGCCTCGCCGCCGGGCGGCAGCGTGGTGTCGTACAGCACGAACCACGCCTCCCGTCGCCCCTCCAGGGCGGCGAAGATCCCCTGGAGCACGCGCAGCGGAGTGTGCGGCGCGGTCCCGTCAGGGCCCATCGCCGTACGGATCGCGTCCAGCAGCCGGTCCCCGACGGGGACCAGGCAGGCGACGTACAGATCCTCCTTGGTCCCGAAGTACTGGTGCAGCAGCGTCTTGGTGACGCCCACCCGCGCGGCGATCGCGGGGAGGGACGCGGCCGCGTAGCCGCGCGCCCCGAACTCCTCCGTCGCGGCCTCCAGCATCTGCCGGCGGCGGTGCTCCCGCGGGACTCCCTTGGTGCCGGCCTTGGACGAAAATGCCGATGGGGTTGCCATGGGCCGATATTATCAGTAGGTAATTTACCGCTAGGTAAATTACCTCGACCCCTGGAGTGCCCCATGACCGGCACCACCGCGCAGCCGACGTCCCGCGCCCGCTCCTGGTGGGGCTGGGGGTGGGCCGACGCCCATCCCGACGACGCCGAATGCGCCGCGATGGGCGCCCTCCTCCCCGGTACCCTCGCCCGGCCGCTCCCCGTTCCCCGGGTCGGCGATCTGGCCATTGGGGCCCCTTCCGTGGAGGCGCCGGGCAGCCTCGCCCACCTGGTCACCGCAGATCCCGCGGACCGCGCCGCCCACGCCATGGGCAAGGCCTACCGCGACGTGATGCGCGCCCTTCGGGGGCGGCCCGGCCGGATCCCCGACCTCGTCGCCCGCCCGCTGGACGACCGGGACGTGGCCGACCTGCTGGACTGGGCCGGTGAGCGGCGGGTCGCCGTCGTCCCGTACGGCGGGGGCTCCTCGGTCACCGGCGGCGTGGAGTACCGCGGCGACGCCCACCGGGCGGTGCTGTCCCTCGACCTGACGGCCATGGACCGCGTCGTGGAGGTCGACACCGAGAGCCGGTCCGCACGCATCCAGGCCGGCACCCTCGGGCCCAGCCTGGAGGACCAGCTCCGGCCGCACGGCCTCACTCTGCGGCACTTCCCGCAGAGCTTCGAGTTCTCCACCCTCGGCGGCTGGCTCGCCACCCGCGCCGGCGGCCACTACGCCACCGGCCGCACGCACATCGACGACTTCGTGCAGTCGCTGCGCGTGGTCACCCCGGCCGGCACCAGCGACTCGTGGCGGCTGCCCGCCTCCGGGGCCGGCCCCTCCCCCGACCGCCTGTTCCTGGGCTCCGAGGGGGCCCTCGGCATCATCACCGAGGCATGGGTCCGGCTGCAGGAACGCCCCCGCCACAAGGCGTCCGCCGCTGTCGCCTTCGCCGACTTCCACGACGCGCTCCGGGCGGTGCGGGCGATCGCGCAGTCCGACCTCTCCCCCGCCAACTGCCGTCTGCTGGACGCCGGTGAGGCCGCGCTGTCCGACGCGGCACGGGACGGCTGCGCCGTGCTGGTGCTGGGGTTCGAGTCGGCGGACGAACCGGTGACCGCCCGGCTCGAACGGGCCGTCGCCCTGGCCCGCTCGCACGGCGGCCGGTACGACGGGACCGCCGGCCGGGACGACGCGCCGAACGGTGACGCGGCCGTGCGCGCCTGGCGCTCGGCCTTCCTCCGGATGCCCTACCTGCGCGACGGCCTGGCCAGGATGGGCGCCGTCGCGGAGACCTTCGAAACGGCCGCCACCTGGGACCGGATCCCCGGCCTGATCGACGCGGTGCGCACCGAGGTCGGCGCGGCGGCCCTCAAGGCCACCGGACACCCCGCCACCGTCAACTGCCGTCTGACGCACGTGTATCCGGACGGCGCGGCCCCGTACTTCACCGTCCTCGCCGCCGGCCGGAACGGCGACGAGGTCGCCCTGTGGGACGATCTCAAGGCCGTCGCGGGCGAGGTCCTGCACCAACACCGGGCCACCATCACCCACCACCACGCCGTCGGCCGGGACCACCGGCCGGACTACGACCGCCAGCGCCCCGAGCCCTTCGCCCTCGCGCTGCGGGCCGCGAAGGGGGCGCTCGACCCGCGGGGCATCCTCAACCCCGGCGTGCTCGTGGACTGACCGTTCCGGCGAGCGGCGGGTGGGGCCGGGTCCGCCGGGGGGCGGATCCGGCACCACGGGCCGGCGCTCGGTCGGACGCGGTCGGTCAGAGGCGGTCGGTCAGAGGCGGTCGGTCAGAGGCGGTCGGTCAGAGGCGGTCGGTCGGACGCGGTCGGTCAGACGCGGTCGGTCAGACGCGGTCGGCGGCGATCAGCACGTACTGGAAGGAGCCGTCCTTGTAGGACTCGATGAACGCCTCCTCGATGCCGGTGACCAGCGAGGACGTGGCCCGCAGCTCCCAGTAGGGCAGCGTCTCGGGGGTCAGGTCGATGACGGCCTGCGGTACGAGACGGTTGTCGGCCATGGCGCGCAGGTACTCGCGGCGGGAGTGGATGTTGCACTCGAAGTGCATGTTGATCTGGGAGACCCACTTCGAGGGCTGGCCGTACCGCGGGTTCCAGCAGCCGGTGATGGTCACGTAGCGGCCGCCGACCTGGAGGACCCGGGAGTGCTCGGCGAAGAGGTCGTGCAGGTCGACGTACATGCTCGACTCGTTGTTCCACGAGGCCGCGGCCTGCCCGGTCTCGAAGGGCGTGCTGAGCATGTTGCAGACGCGGGCGCGGACGTGGTCCTCGATACCGAGCTCGCGGGCGCGCTGGTTGGCGAAGTCTGCCTGCTTGGCCGACAGGGTGACGCCCTCGACCTTGCATCCGAAGCGCTGGTGAGCCATGACCATCGAGCCGCCGCGGCCGCAGCCGGCGTCCACGAGGGTGTCCTCGCGCCCGATGGGGCCGAGGTGGTTCAGGAGGACCTCGGCCTGCGCCGACTCCAGCCGGTGGAGCTCGGCGACCAGCTTCTTCTCGTACTCGCTGTCGGCGGCGTCACCGAGGGCGGCGTGGTCGACGTCGCCGATGCCGTAGTGGTGGTGGTAAAGGCCGTCGACGTCGCCGAGGCGCAGGTTCACGGGCCTGGCCTCGTTGTTCCAGTAACGGGCGATGTCCCCCTGGTAGGGCGTCGCCGGGGAGGGAATGATCACGGCCGGGTCGGCAGAGGTGGCGGCGGTGGTGAGATCGGTGCTGGTCACGAATAGATCCATCCTTACCAGAAGTCGGGCAGGCTGTAGCGATAGGCGTTGGTCTGGTGCCAGTAGTGGTTGCCGTCGACCCACACGGCCACGCCCCGCAGGAAGCGCAGCACGCTCGGGACGGGGCAGGCGGCCGCCAGGGCGGCGGATTCGGCTTCGAACTCGTGCATGAGGTCGTTGTGGACCTCGACCGCCTTCAGGTAGGCCTCCCGCTCGGACATGTCCTCGCGTTCGGCGATCACCACGGGCAGGTTCAGGTGCCGGCCGGGGCTGGCTTGTTCCTTGGTGTAGGAGTAGAGGTCGTTGACGATCGTGGTGGCGTTGCCCGCGAGCGCGATGACCCGCTGCATGGCGGCCGGCGCGTGGAGGTCCGCGGGCAGTTCGTAGCCGCCGACGGTGTCGGTGATGGTCGGGCAGGGGCGGAAGTTGTTGAACTGGCGCATCGCCAGGTACTCCCACACCTCGGGGACGTGGTCCGTCTGGGCCCAGGCCGCCTCGGCGAGGTACCCCATGTGCAGACGGGCCATGTCGTGCCGGAACCGGTCGGCCTGCGAGGGACTGGCCATCCGGAGGAAGTACTCCATGGCGGAGCGGTAGGCGCGCCGGGGCGCGTCCGAGTGGAGCGACTGCGCCCACTCCGGCTGGTACTCCTTCGTCGTGTGGAGGGGGTCGAGGGCGGTGTGCGCCATCAGGAGGCGGCCGCCCAGGCCGATGGGCGAACCGCCGTGGTCCTCGCAGTAGCAGTCGTCGACGGCGTTCTCGGCGACCATCAGCCGGGTGGCGAGCATCAGGTGCTCGACGGTGGGGGCGTCCGGATGGCAGGCCACCATGTAACGCCCGACGGAGAAACCGTCGAACTCGCCCTCCCAGTCGTCGGGGTACAGGTCGACCTCGTCCACCGCCCAGTCCTTGATCCTGCGACTGACCTCCTCCACCCGTGCGGGATCGGGCTCCTGGATCGGGTGGTAGTAAAGGCCGGGGATCGGACGGCCCGGCACCGGCTCTTCGGACGCCGGTGCAGCCGGTGCCGCCGGCGGCTCCTCGGCCCGAGCGGCCAGGTGCAGGCTCGCCGTGCCCAGCCCGCTGGGTCCGCGCAGGATCCGTTCCAGGGCCGGGCTGGCCGGGGGCAGTTGTACGGGCATCTCTGCGGGCAGCTCTACGGGCGCTTCCGCGGGCTCGGTGGACAGGACGCCGGCGGCCTCGATGCCGGAGGCCAGGGCGTTGGCGAAGGCGTGGGCCCCGAAACGGGCCGCAGCGGCAGGCAGGCTCGACTGCAGAGGGGAAGGCCCGGGCTCGGGCATCCGTGGCTCCTTGCTGGGGTGGGTGGGCTGTCCCGGATCCCGGGCGCGCTCGGCCGGCCCGGAACGATCCGGGCCGGACCGTCGTGGCCGTCGGGCGGGTCCGCTGGGCGGGTGTCCGGTGGATCAGGGCCGGAGGGCACGGCGGCAGGTGCAACGGCCCTGGCCCGGCCGTGATCCCCGGCCGTGGCCCCCGGCCGTCCCAGGTCGCGCTAGTCGCGCCTGCGGGCGATCTGTACGTTCTCCAGCACGCCGAGCGCGTCGGGCACCAGGATGGCGGCGGAGTAGTAGGCGGTGACCAGGTAGGAGATGATCGACTTCTCGTCGATGCCCATGAACCGCACCGACAGGCCGGGCTCGTACTCCTCCGGCAGACCGGTCTGGCGCAGACCGATGACGCCCTGGTTGTCCTCGCCGGTTCGCATGACGAGGACCGAGCTGGTGTTCTCCTTGCTGATCGGGATCTTGTTGCAGGGCAGGATCGGGACCCCGCGCCAGGCCGGGACCTGCTGCCCGCCCACGTCGACGTGGTCCGGGTAGAGGCCGCGGGAGTTGAACTCGCGCCCGATCGCCGCGATCGCCCTGGGGTGGGCGAGGAAGAACTTGGAGCCGCGGCGGCGGCAGAGCAGCTCGTCGAGGTCGTCCGGGGTGGGCGGGCCGGAGTGGGTCTGGATCCGCTGCTTGAAGGCGGCGTTGTGGAGCAGGCCGAACTCCCGGTTGTTGATCAGCTCGTGCTCCTGGCGCTCGCGCAGCGCCTCGATGGTGAGCCTGAGCTGCTCCTCGGTCTGGTTGTGCGGCCCGTTGTAGAGGTCGGCGACCCTGGTGTGGATCCGCAGGACGGTCTGCGCGATGGAGAGCTCGTACTCGCGGGGCTTGAGCTCGTAGTCGACGAAGGCACCGGGCAGTTCGGCCTCGCCCGTGTGGCCGGCCGACATGGCGATCTCTGCCTCGCCGTGCTTGTTCTGCCGCTGGTGGGGAAGCGAGCTGAACCGCTGGACGTGGGCCTGGAGGCTCGGCGCCGCGGACAGCACGGCGGCGAACCCGGCCCGGGACAGGGTGAGCAGGGTGCCGGGCGTCTCGGCGGTGGCGGTGTAGTCCCAAACGGCGTCCGCGTCCAGCAGGGCGTTCTCGCCGAACTGCTCGCCGTCGGCGAGTACGGCGACGGCGACCGCGTCACCGTACTTCCCGACGGAGGTCTGGTTGATCCGGCCGTGGGCGATCAGGTGGATCTGGTCGGCCGGGGTACCGCGTTCGACCAGCACCTCACCGGCCCGGAAGTCGCGCTGGACGCACCGGCCGGCGAGCGCAGCCAGCACCTCCTCGTCCTCGAAGCCGCGCAGCAGGGCGAGTTCGCCGAGCTCGCGGGGGATCACCCGGACGTCGCCGCCGTCCTGGATGAACTCGATGCGCCCGTCGCCGACGGTGTAGCTGAGCCGGCGGTTCACCCGGTAGGTGCCGCCCTTGGTCTCCACCCAGGGGAGCATGCGCAGCAGCCACCGGGAGGTGATCTCCTGCATCTGCGGGGCGGACTTGGTCGTGCTGGCAAGGTTGCGGGCGGCGGCCGTGCTCAGGCTGGACTGCTGGGTCGTTTCCAGCTGCGTTTCCGGGCTCGTGTCAACAGTCATCGGTCGAGCTCTCCTTCGTAAGGGCGGTGATCGGCATCTGTGCACGTCACCGGTGAAAGAGGAAAAAGAGGGTGAATATTCGGGAATCCGTCCAGATCCCGGGGAACAGTAACGGCGGGTGCGGACGGCTGGCCCTGACGCGCCGCCCTCATTACCTCGATGCAGTGATCTCGACCCGCAGTACGTTTGCCCAGGCGACCGACGCTATTCGGCCACGCGCGTCGGGGGCCACACGGCGAAGGCCCGCCGCGCCCGTGGGGGCGCGGCGGGCCTTCAGACCGCCGGACTACTTTCCGCTCTCGCGTCCGTCGACGTACGTGGCCACCACCTCGATGTCGCCGATGCGCGAGACGTCGACGCGCCGCGGGTCGTCGCCGAGCACGACCAGGTCGGCGCGCTTGCCCGGGGCGAGACTGCCCGCGCGGTCCTCCCAGTGGCAGGCGTAGGCGCCGGCGACGGTGTAGGCGTGCAGGGCCTCGTCGACGGTGATGCCCTCGTCCGGGCCGATCAGCCGGCCGGATCCGGAGGCGCGCTCGACCATGAACTGGATGGCCCGCAGCGGGGAGCCGTTCGTCACCGGCCGGTCGGAGCTGCCGACCAGGGTGATTCCGTGGTCGAGGAATCCCCTGCCCCGGTACAGCCAGGGCGCCCGCTCGGCGCCCATGATCGCCGCGTAGTCGTCGCCGAAGTAGCGCAGGAAGCCGGGCTGGACGACGGCGCTCACTCCCAGTCGCGCGATGCGCGGGAGCTGGTCGGGACGGATCAGGCCGGCGTGCTCGATACGGTGCCGGGCGCCGGGGCGGGGCCGCAGCCGCTGGGCCCGTTCCAGGGCGTCCAGGGCCACGTCGGCCGCGCGGTCGCCGATGGCGTGCACGGCGAGCTGCCAGCCGGCGAGGTGGCCGTCCACGATCGACCGGTCGAGCACCTCGGGGTCGTCCTGCAACTGGCCGGCGTGGTCGAGCCCTTCGTACGGGGCGCTCAGGGCGGCGGTACGGGCCATCATGCCGCCGTCGGTGAAGATCTTCAGTGCGCCCACGGAGAGCCAGTCGTCGCCGAAGCCGGTGCGCAGGCCGAGGTCGAGGGCCCTGGGGATGCCGTCGGCCTCGTGCGCGCCGACCGGCCGCAGCCGGTCGGCGGAGACCATCAGCTGGACCCGCAGCGGCAGCAGGCCCTTCTCGCGGGCGAGTTGGTAGGCGCCCAGTTCGACCGGGGTGTGGCCGAAGAGGGCGCCGCCGATGCCCGCCTCGGCGCAGGCGGTGATGCCCTCGGCCAGGCAGGTGCGGGCGGCGCGTCCGATGGACTCGGCCACCTCCTCCTGGGAGTAGGGCAGTCGCAGCGCGCGGGCGGCGCCCATCGCGCCCTCGGCGAGGAAGCCGTTCTCGTGCGGGACGTCCGCGGCGAGCAGTTGCAGGACGGCGGTGTTGACGACGCAGCCGTGCCCGGAGTCGTGCAGCAGGTACAGCTTGTGGCCCTGGCTGACGGTGTCCAGTTCGGCGGCCGTCAGGTGGCGCCCCAGCGCCCGCTGGTCGTAGCCGACGATGCTCACCCAGGATCCGGGCGAGTTCTTCCGGGCGACGGCTTCCGCCACGACGGCGAGCGCTTCGTCGATCCGCGTGCAGCCCGCGATGCTCGGGGTGTTCTGCGTGAAGCCGGTCCAGGGCAGGTGCACGTGCGCGTCGATGAACCCGGGGAGCACGGTGGCGCCCTGAAGGTCGATCACCTCGCGCGCGGGCAGGGAGGCCACGGCTTCGTCCAGGCCGACGATCCGGCCGTGCCAGATGCCCAGTTGGTGGGCGACCGGATGGTCCGGGTCCATGGTGAGGAAGCGGGCGTTGATCAGCTTGGTGCACAGCATGGGTGGTGTCGTCCCCCTGTTGGTGGCGTCCGGAGCGGGTCAGGCGTCCGTCGACCGCGCGAGGGAACGGGGGCGCAGGTCGGTCCAGTTGGCTTCGATGAAGTCCAGGCACGCCCCCCGGGTGTTCTCGTCGAAGACGGTCGTCCACCCGCCGGGCACCTCGGCGAAGGACGGCCACAGCGAGTGCTGGCCCTCGTGGTTCACCAGCACGAGGAAGCGGCCCTCGGCGTCGTCGAAGGGGTTGGTGCTCACGGTCGGTACCTCCCGGGAACGTGATGATTAGGTTAGGCTCGCCTAATTCGAAAGAGCTTAGTCTTTCCCCTTGCCGCTCACAAGGAGATCCGCATGCGCCTGACCGATCCCGTCTCCGGCCGCGGGGCCGGCACGGACCGCTCCTTCGCCGCGTACGGACTGCCCGGCGATCCCGGCACCGAGGCGTTCTGGGCGGCCGCGGGGGCGCCGGCGTCGGTCCGTGCCGACGACGGGAGTTGGGTGACCCTGTTCCTGTGGCGGGGCGCTCCGGCGAGCATCGGGTTCGAGAGCTGGTCGGAGCCGGTACCCCTGCGCCGGTGGGCCGGCACGGACTGCTGGTACGCCGAGGTCCCCATGCCCGCGCGGCTGCGCGTGACCTACCAGTTCCTCGTCGACGGCACCGCGCACGCCGACCCGTTCAACCCGGCCGGTGCGGGCGGCGACCGGTCCATCGCCGCGACCCCCGACGCTCCCGCCCAGCCGCACTGGCCCCTCGTCGACCCCGGCGGAGACGACGTACTGCCCCTCCCGCGCACCCGGGTCCGCTGGGCCGGCGAACGGCTCGGCGGCCGGCGCACCGTACGGGTCCACGCGGCGGGCGGTGGCGGTCCGGTGGTCCTGCTGCTCGACGGGGACGACTGGCTGTACCTGCATCCGGCCGTGACCGCCTTCGACTCGGCCGTCGCCAGCGGCGAGATGCCCCCGGTGACCCTCGTCTTCCTGCCGGTCCGGGACCGGGAGGCCGAGTTCGGGTGCAGGCCCGAGCTGTGGGAGGGGGTCCGGGACGAACTGCTGCCGCTGGTGGCGGAGACCGGCCTGCCCGCGGACCTGGACCGTCTGGTGGTCGCCGGACAGAGCCTCGGCGGACTGAGCGCGCTGTACGCGGCGCTGGAGTTCCCGGACCTGGTGTCCCGGGTCGCCTGCCAGTCGCCGTCGTTCTGGTGGACGCCCGGCGCCCCCGACCTGGCGGACCCCTTGGGCGGCCCGGTCGGCGGCGCCCTCGGCGCGCGCCTGCGGGAGCGCCCCGACCTGTCCGGTCTGCGGATCGCCTTCGACGTGGGGGAACACGAAAGGCGGATGCTGCCCCACTGCGAGCTGGTCGAGACCCTGACCGAACGGGCCGGTGCGACCGTACGGGTGTCCCGTTCGGCGTCCGGCCACGACCGGGCGGGCTGGCGCCACGCCCTGCTCAGGGACGTCGCCTGGGCGCTCGTCTAGACCGTCCCCTTCGGATCCCTCCGCTCACCGGGCCACCGCCAGGCAGTACTCCTCGTCGGTGGCAAGCAGGTTGCGGTGGGTGCCCTCGGCGGTGATGGCCCCGTCGTCCAGGACGAGGACACGGTCGGCGGCGTCCAGGAGGGCCGGACTGCCGGTGATCACGACGGTGGTGCGGCCCCGGCGCAGCTCCGCGATGTTGCGCGCGATGAGCTGTTCCGTGACCGCGTCGACGGCGGTCGTCGGGTCGTGCAGGACGAGGATGTCGCTGTCGGCGGCGAGGGCGCGGGCCAGGGACAGCCGCTGCCGCTGTCCGCCGGAGAGGTTCGCCCCCCGGTCGCGGACCCCGTAGTCGAGCCCTTCGCGGTGCAGGGCGACGACGTCGGTCAGCAGGGAGGCCTCGACGGCCTCGGCGAGCGTGCGGCTGGTGCCCGACGGGTCGATGTTCGTGCGGAGGGTGCCCGCGAAGATCTCCCCCTCGTACGGGTTCACCAGCATGTGCTCGCGGACCGCCTCGACCGACAGGCCGGCGATGTCCTCCCCGCTGACCCGCACCACTCCCTCGTACGCGTCCGGCGGGATCTTGACGGCCAGGATCGAGACGAGGTCGGCCGCGGAGCGCGGCTGGTAGACGGCGATCGCCACGAACTCGCCGGCCCGGACCTGGAACTTCAGCTCGCGCAGGGACCCGTACCGGACGCAGTCGATCTCCAGGTCCCCGCCCGCGGCCGGGCGCTCCGGCCCCGAGGCCGTCACCGGTGGCGCGGCCAGCACCAGCGCCATCCGCTCGGCCGAAGCGCGGGCCATCATCACGTACTTGGGCATGTCCGAGAACATCTTGAGCGGTTCCATGATGAACTGGGCCAGCCCGACGGCCATGACGAGTTCGCCGATGGTGATCCGGCCGTCGAACGCCAGCCAGCCCGCCGTCAGGGTCACGGAGACGGCGAGGACGGCGTTCAGGGCCATGGCGGTGCCCGCGTACGCGCCGTTCGCCAGGGCCACGGTGACCGCCTGCTGCTTCGCCTCCGTGCTGACCTTCCGGTAGGAGCGGAAGGCGGCGTGGTTGCCGCCGAACCCGTGCAGCGGGCGCAGGCCGGTGATCAGGTCGGCGACCTTCGCGCCCGCCCTCGCGACCCGGGCCTGCTGTTCGCGGGTGCTGGAGCCGATCCGTTTGGACATCACGCTCAGGATCGACAGGATCGCCACGGTTCCCACGATCACGAGCAGGCCGAGCCGCAGGTCGGCGAGCCCCAGGGCGACCGCCGCGACCAGCACCGCGACCAGCGAACTGATCAGCAGTGGCACCACCTCGATGATGTCGGCGGTCTGGTCGGCGTCCTCGGTGGCGATGGTCAGCACCTCGCCCGACTTGAGGTCGACGTCCCTGGCCACCGGCTGGAGTCCGCAGTCCGCGACGCGCACCCGCCAGCGGTGCGCCTCGGTCGTGTTGGCCTTCTGCAGGATGCGCATGCCGAACCGCCACGACAGCGACACGGTCGTGATGATCACGGCGAGCGCGGCGACGGACACGGCGAGCGCGCCGAGGCTGCGCTCCCCCCGCATCGTGTGCTCGACGATCAGGCCGAGTGCGATGGGGAAGGCGGTCTCACCGGCCTGGTAGAGGCCCATGAGGACGGTGCCCCAGGTCATGGCGCCGACGTTGCGGCGCAGTGCGGTACGGAGGATGTCGGACCCCACGGGGGGCCGCTGCGTGTCAGGAGTCTTCATCGAGGTGACGGGCAATCGCTTCCGGGGTGCGCAGGGTGAACAGATCGCGGATCGTGATCACAGGACCGTACTCGCGGCGGAGCAGCCCGATCAGCCGCACCGCCAGCATGGAGTGTCCTCCGAGGGACACGAAGTCGCTCACCGCGCTCACCTCGTCATCGTCCAGGTCCAGTGCCTCTGCGAAGAACTCGCACACGACGGTCTCGGTCTCGGTCTCCGGGCCGCGCTCCCCCGCCGTCGTCAGCGCGCCGAGCGGCTTGGCCTCGGGCAACGCCTTGGTGTCGGCCTTCCCGTTCACCGTCAGCGGGATGCCGTCGACCTGGGCGTAGTGGGTCGGGCGCAGGAAGTCCGGCAGCGCGGCGCCCACTTGGGCGGCTACCGCGGCCAGTTCGCCGCCTTCCAGCACGAGATAGGCGGCCAGCCGGTACGCGCCGTCGACCTGCGGGTCGGGCTGGGCGACCGCGGCGACGAAGCGGACCGCCGGGTGCGCGGCGAACGCGGCCTCGACCTCGCCCAGTTCGACGCGGTGGCCCCGGATCTTGACCTGCTGGTCGGTGCGGCCGAGGTACATCAGGTTCCCGTCGGGCCGCCGGAGCACGAGGTCCCCGGTGCGGTACATCCGCTCGCCCGGCGCGCCGAACGGGCAGGCGACGAACCGGTCCGCCGTCTGGCCGGGCCGGCCGAGGTAGCCGCGGGCGATGCCGATGCCCGCCACGTACAGCTCGCCGGGGACTCCGTCCGGCAGCGGGCGCAGCCACGGGTCCAGTACGTACACGTCGGTGTTGTCGATCGGAACGCCCACCACCGGGTCCTGGCATTCGAAGGTGCCGACGCCGAGGGTGTTGATGGTGTACTCGGTGGGTCCGTACAGGTTGTAGCCGGCGGTCCCCCCGGTCTCCGCGAGCCGCTGCCACAGCGTCGGGGTGACGGCTTCGCCGCCCAGCAGCACCAGGGCGGGCCGCCGCGCAGGGTTGTCGAGCAGACCCTCGGCCACCAGCTGCTGCGCGTAGGTCGGGGTCACGTTGATGACGTCGATCCCGTGCTCGAGGCAGTATTCGACGAGCCGGGGGGCGTCGCGGCGCAGTTCCTCGTCGCAGATGTGCACCTCGTGGCCGTCGGCGAGCCACAGCAGTTCCTCCCACGACATGTCGAAGGCGAAGGACACGGTGTGCGCGATGCGGAAGATCCGGTGGCCGTGCTCGGCCAGCACCGGCTCGAAGATCCGGCGCTGGTGGTTGATCAGCATGTTGGTCAGCCCGGCGTACTCGGTCACCACGCCCTTCGGGCGCCCGGTCGATCCGGAGGTGTAGATCGTGTACGCGGAGTGCCGCAGGCGGTCGGGGTCGTCGGGGGCGAACGTCACGACCGGTTCGGCCTCGGGGAGGGGCCGGTCCAGCTCGATCAGGTCGCCGGTCAGCCGGGGCGACACGGCGCTCACGGTGAGGATCACGTCGGGGCGGGCGTCCGCGACGATCGCCGCGATCCGCTCGTCCGGGTGGTCCAGCTCCAGCGGCACGTACGCGGCGCCGGTGCGGAGTACGGCGAACAGCGCCACGATCGAGTCGAGGGAGCGCGGGACGGCGAGGGCCACGGTCTTCTCGGGGCCGATGCCGCGCCGGGCGAGGACGCCCGCCACGGCGCGGCTGCGGTCCCGGAGGCCGGCGAAGGTCATGGTGCGGCCGTCGGCGACGAGCGCGACCCGCTGCGGGTCGCGGTCCGCCGCCCGGTCGAAGCGGTCGACCACGGTGTCCGTGCCGATGCCGGTGCGGTCGCCCGGGCCGGGCCGCGGTTCCAGGCCGGGCAGCGCGCCCACCGGGCCGGTGGACCGGGCGAGGTCGTCGAGCACGCGCAGGTAGTCGTCGAGGAGCCGGCGGGCGCCCTCCGTGTCGTGGTCGCGGTACTCCAGTTTGACCGTGAGCCGGTCGCCGGGCGTGACGACCCAGGTGAAGGGGTAGTGCGTGGAGTCGTCGGCGCGCACGGCGGTGATGCCGTGCCGGGTGTTCATCTCGGCGAACGCGTCCATGTCCAGGAAGTTCTGGAGCACGAACAGGTTGTCGAACAGGGTGTCGTGCCCGCTGGCCCGCTGGATCTCGCCGAGCCCGAGGTGCTCGTGCTCCATCGCCGCGACCCTCGCCGCCTGTACGGCCGACAGGTACGCACCGGCCGTGTCGCCGGGCCGGGCCCGTGTCCACATGGGCACGGTGTTGAGGAGTACGCCGACGATGTCGGACAGGCCCTCGCCCTCGCGGCCGGAGACGGTCACGCCGAACACGGCGTCGCTGCGGCCCGTGCGTGCCCCCAGGAGGAGGCCGAACGCGCCGGTCAGCACCGAGTTCAGCGTGACGCCGTGTGCCCTGGCCGCTTCCCGCAGCAGTTCCGACTGTTCGGCGGGGAGCGTGTGCACGAGGGTGCGCGGCAGGTCGTCCACGAGGGCCGGGGCCGGACCGGCCAGCAGCGTCGGGCCCGGGAGGCCCGTCAGGTGCTCCGCCCAGAAACGCTCCGAAACGGCCGCGTCCCTGGCGTCGAGCGCGCGTGCGTAGTCCTCGAAGCTCGGTGTCGCCGGCGCCGGGACGGGCAACTCGCCTGCGACGGCGGCCTGGTAGGCGTCGAACAGGTCGCGCAGCACGATCTCGCGGGACCAGCCGTCCCACAGCAGCAGGTGGTAGCTGAGCAGCAGGCCGTCGCGGTCGTCGGGCAGCCGTACCACGGTCAGCCGGATCAACGGCGGCTCACCCGGGTCGAATCCCGTGTCGCGGTCCCGGGCGAGCAGGGCGTCGACTTCCGCGTCCGTCGAGAGGGTGAGCGTACGGACGCCGACCCGCCGGCCCGCGGCGAGTACCTGTACGGCGTGGCCGTCGTCGTCGGTGGTGAAGCCGGCGCCCACCGCGGGGTGCCTCGCGATCACCCACGCCATCGCCTCGGCCAGCGCGTCGGTGTCCAGGCGCCGGTCGAAGGTGAACCAGCTCTGCGCGACGTAGTGTCCGGCCGGTCCGGCCAGCTGGGCCTGGAAGAACAGACCCCGTTGGAGCGGGGTGACCGGCGCCGTGCGCTCGGCGGTAGTGGAGGCGTCCGCGACCCGTTCCAGTGCCCGCCGCCAGTGCCCGGTGATCTCGTCGGGCACGCCTTCGGCGAGGGTGAAGGCCGCGTGCAGGCTGCCGGTGGCCGCGTCGGTCCACGCGTTGACCTCGACGGCGTACGGGCTGCCCTGGTCGCCGCCGGCCAGGTGCGGGGCCTGGGACTCGCTGCCTCGGCCGAGGTAGTTGAACAGCACCTGCGGGCGGGCGTCCAGCAGGGGGGCCGTCTGCGGGTTGAGGTACCTGAGCTGGCCGTAGGCGACGTGCGCCCGCTCGTCCGGCTGCCGTTCGGCCACCTCGCGGGCGGCCGCCACGGGGTCGGTGTGCGCGGTGAGGCGCACGGGCGCGATGGAGGTGAACCAGCCGACCGTACGGGTGTAGTCGTGGTGGGGCAGCACCGGGACCCGGCCGTGCCGCTCCAGGTCGACGGCGAGATCGGTGGGCGAGGGCTGTACGTGGGTCAGGGCGGTGCGCAGCGCGCCGCACAGCAGCTCGGTGAGCCCGATGCCGAGGGCGGCGGGTGCGGTACGCGTCACGAGGTCGCTGACGTCGGGCGGGAGCACCACCGTGGTCTCGCGCAGCCCCTCGACGGCGGGCAGCAACGGGGGCGCATGGAGGGTGGTGATCCAGTGCCCGAGGTCGTCGGTCACGTGGGCGGACCGGTACGCCAGTGCCTCCGCGTACTCGGCGTAGGAGGTGGTGGGCGGCGCCGGGACCGTGCCGCGCAGGGCGGCGGCCAGGTCGTCCAGCAGGACCAGCCAGGACACCGAGTCGACGGCCAGGTGGTGCACGGTGACCACCAGGGTCCGGCTCGCCTCCAGCCAGGTGAACGCGATGACGTCCCCGGCCTCGGGATCGAGCCGTCCGGCGGCTTCGTTCGCTGCGGTCGTCGCGGCAGTCGCCGCACCGGTGGCGTCGGCACCAGTGGCGTCGGCGGCATCGGCGGCGTCCACGCGTACGACGGTGACCGCGCGGGCGGGTTCGGTGCGCAGGGACCACACCCCGTGCTCGACGCGCAGCCGCATCCGCAGGGCCGGGTGGGCCGCCACGACGGCGTTCGCGGCGCGCTCGGCGTCGGCGAAGCCGGTGCCCTCGGCGGCCACGAGCGTCCGGGCCTGGGCGAACCGGGCGAGGGAGCCGCCCAGTTCCCGCTGGCGCAGGATGATCGGCGTGGGTGTCAGCGGGCCGTCCTCGCGGGCGGCGGGCGTGAGTGCGGGGGCCGGCGCCGCGGCCTGCGGGGTGCTCGTCGCCAGGTGTTCGGCGAGGGCGCGCGGGGTCTTGAGCAGGAACACGTCCCGGGGCGCGATGGTGAGGCCGAGCGCCCGGGCCCGGTTGACCACGGTGATGGCGAGGATGCTGTCGCCCCCGGCGCGGAAGAAGTCGGTGTCACCGTCCACGGCGACACCGGGCAGCGTCTCGGTGAAGATGCCGGCCAGCGCGGTGAGCGCGGAGCCGGTCGCGGCCACCGGGGTGTCGTGGTGTGCGGCCCGCTCGGCGAGGGTCTTGCGGTCCAGTTTGCCGTTGACCGTCAGCGGCAGGGCGTCGACCGGGAGGACCAGGCCGGGCACCATGTGCGCGGGCAGCTTCGCGGACAGCAGGCGGGTGAGGGCGGTGGTGTCCCCGTGGACCCGGCCCACGACGTGCGCGACCAGGTGGTCGCCGCTGTCCGCGACGGTCACGGCCACGTCGACCACGCCGTCGAGCTCCCTGATCGCGGACTCCACCTCGCCGAGCTCGATGCGGAAGCCCTTGAGCTGCACCTGGTCGTCGGCGCGGCCGGTGAACTCCAGTTCGCCGTCGAGGGTGCGGCGGGCGAGGTCGCCCGTGTGGTACATGCGGGAGCCGCCGCCCGCGAACGGGTCGGCCACGAACCGGCCCGCGGTGAGTCCGGGCCGGCCCAGGTAGCCGAGCGACACCTGGTCGCCGGCCACGTAGATGGCGCCCGCCCGGCCCGGCGGCACGGGCCGGAGCCGGTCGTCGAGCAGGTAGGTGACCAGGCCGGGGATCGGGGCGCCGATCGGGCTGACGTCGTCGCCGTGGTCGAAGTCCCCGTCGGTCAGGACCCGGTGGGTGACGTGGACGGTGGTCTCGGTGATGCCGTACATGTTGACCAGCTCGGGCGAAGCGGCGCCGTGCCGTTCGACCCAGCGGCGCAGCCGGCCGAGGTCCAGCGCCTCGCCTCCGAAGACGACCCGGCGCAGTGCGGGGAGCGGCTCGCCGGCCTGCCGGTCGGCCTCGATGAACTGGTAGAAGGCCGAGGGGGTCTGGTTGAGCACGGTCACTCCGCGCTCGCGCACCAGCCGGTGGAAGTCGACCGGGGAGCGGGTCAGTCCGTACTCGGGCACCAGCAGTTCGGCGCCGTGGGTGAGCGCGCCCCACAGCTCCCAGACCGCGAAGTCGAAGGAGTACGAGTGGAACTGGACCCATACGTCGTGCGGGCCGAAGTCCATGTCGGTCCGGGTGTTCGCGAGCAGGGTCACCACGCTGGAGTGCGGGACGACGACGCCCTTGGGCCGGCCGGTCGATCCGGACGTGTAGATCACGTACGCGGGATCGTGCCAGTCCGCCTGGGCCTCGGCCGGCGGTGGGGTGGTTTCCGGCGGAGCCTCGTCCCCCTGGACGAGTACGCGGGCCGGCACGCCCGCCCGGTCCAGCAACTGCGTGAAGCGGTCCCGCTGTTCACGGTCCACGAGCACGACCTGCGGAGCGGCGTCGGCGAGGACGTACTCCAGCCGTTCGTCCGGGTACGCGAGGTCGAGCGGCACGTACGCGCCGCCCGCGGTGACGATGGCGACCAGGGCGACGACCTGCTCCAGGGAGCGGGGTACGGCGACGGCGACCCGTTCGCCCGGCCGGACGCCGGCCGTGCGCAGGACCGAGGCCAACTCGTCCTTCGCCTGGGCCAGTTCGCTGTAGGTCAGTGAGCGGGCGGCTCCGTCGAGGGCGCACTGGGTGACGGCGGTGGCGGCCGGGTGCCGCTGCGCGGCGGCATCGAAGAGCGCGCCCAGGGTCGTCGGGCTGATCCGCGCGGGCCGCCGGGTGTCCTCGCGGGCCAGGCCGTCGACCAGGGCGTCCGGTCGGGTGAGCAGACCGGCGAGGGTGCGGGTGAAGGTGTGCAGGATCTCCCGCGCGGTCGCTTCCCGCAGCAGAGCCCCGTCGTAGATGAGGTTGAAGCGCGGACGGCCGTCGAGCGTGCGTTCCACCACGAGCGTCAACGGGTAGTGCGGGGCGCCTTCGTTCACGATGCCGGTGACGACGAGCGTGTCGTCGGGCCCCCGCAGGCCGGCGACGTCGGTCGCGACGTCGAATACCACCAGGGTGTCGAAGAGCGGTCCGGCGCCGGCCTGGCGGCCTGTGCGCGCCAGCGAGACGTGCTGGTGCGGCAGCACCGCGCTCTGGTGGTCCCGTACCGAGGCGAGCAGATCGCGCGCCGTGGTGCCCGCGGCCCACCGGGCGCGTACGGGGATCGTGTTGATGAACAGACCCACCATGTCGGCGATGCCGGGCACGTCCGCGTCGCGCCCGGACACCGTGGAGCCGAACACGACGTCCCTGCCCTGCAGGACGCTGCCGAGCGTCACCGCCCAGGCGCTGTGCACGGCCACGCTCAGCGGCACACCGGCCGACCGGGCGGCCTCGTCGATGTCGTCCTGCGGCTCCAGGGCCGTGTCGGCGAACCGGTCGGACGGGGTGTGCCCCTCGGCGACCAGCGAGGGGCCGGACAGCTCGGCGAGCTGCTCGCGCCACACCCGGTCGCTCTCGTCCTCGTCGCGCTCGGCGAGCCAGCGCACGTAGTCGGCGAAGCCGCCGAGCGGGTACACGGTGCCCGGCGCGTGGTACTCGGCGAGCAGCGCGCGGAGCATCGGCGGCACCGACCAGCCGTCGGCGATGATGTGGTGCACGGTCTGCACCAGGACGTCACGGCCGGAGCCCGCGCGGATGAGCGTGTATCGCATGAGCGGACCGGTGGCCAGGTCGAACCCGGCGCGACGGTCCCGCTCGGCGTGGTCGCGGATCTCCTCGTCGGTGATGCCGGGGCGGTCCAGCGTGGTGAACGGGGCCTCCACTCCGCTTTCCAGTACGGAGACCACGCGGCCGTCGGCGAGGGCCGTGAACCGGGCGGCCAGGTTGGGGAAGAGCGAGAGCAGCCTGGTGGCCGCCGCGGCGAGCCGGTCGGGGTCCACCTCCCCGTCCAGTCTCAGCAGCTGCTGCTCCACGTAGCTGCCCGCGGAGTCGTCGTCGAAGACCGAGTGGAAGTACAGGCCCTCCTGCAGGGGGGTCAACGGCAGGACGTCCCGCAGCGCGGGGCCGTCCAGGTCGTCGACGTCGGCCTGGGTGAGCGCCACCAGGCCGAAGTCACTGGGAGAGTGGCCGCCTTGGTCGAGTGCGGCCAGTCCGGCCAGGGCCTCCCGGAAGTACCCGCCGATGGCCGCGATGTCCGCGTCGGTGAACATCCCCTCGGGCCAGGAGATGGTGGTGGTCAGCTCGTACGCGCCGGCCGTCGAGGCCGGCTCCGCGATCGCGTTGAACTCCAGGGCGCGCGGCAGTCGCATCCGCGGGTCGCGCCGCTCCCCCAACTGGTCGGTGCTGCCAGCGAGTTCCCAGTCTCCGGAGGCTCCCGCCTCGAAGCGGCCCAGGTAGTTGAACAGGACCTGGGGCGCGGGCGCGTCGGACCCGGTGCCGCCGCTCAGGTACCGGAGGACGCCGTAGGAGAGGCCGTTGCCCGGAACCCGGGCGAGGTCTTCCTTGACCGCCTTGAGGGCGGTGGCCAGGTAGGCGGGCGCGGTGAGGTCGTCCGCCGGTCCGGGGTCGACGGTCACCGGGAAGAGGGTGGTGAACCAGCCGACGGTCCGGGAGAGCTCGGGGTCGAACCCGGCCGCGTCGGCCAGGAGGTGCCCTTCGCGGCCGTGGCCCTCCAGTTCGATGTGCGCGAACGTCTGGTCGTGCCCGAGGTCGCGGCGCCACCGGGCGAGCGTGACGGCGAGGGCGGTCAGCAGTACGTCGTTCGCGCCCGCGTGGAACCTGGCGGGAACCTCGCCGAGCAGCGCGGCCGTGACCTCGGGGCTGACCGAGACGGTGGTCGCCCGCTCCCGCTCGACGGTGTCGGCGGCGGCCGGTGCGCGCCTGCCCACCGGTGCGTCCGCCCCCGGCAGGGGTCGCTGGTAGTGGGCGCGGTCCTCGTCGAACGCCGCGCGCTCCAGCAACTGCGTCCAGCGCCGGAACGACGTGCCCACCGGCGGCAGTTCGACCGGTGTGCCCGCGGCGAACCGCTGCCACGCCGTGGCGAGGTCCTCCCGCAGGATCCGCCAGGACACGCCGTCGATCACCACGTGGTGGACGACCACGACCAGCTGGCGTGCCGCGCGGCGCCACACGGCCCGCAGCATCACGCCGTTGTCCGGGTCCAGTCCGGCGGTGGCGAGCGCGACGCACGCGTCGAGGGGCAGGTCGTCACCCTCCTGCCACCCCGGTGCGGTCCCGTCGGCCTCCGGGATGTCGAAGCTCCAGCGGTCGCCGCGCACCAGCCTGGCGCGCAGCATGTCGTGCCGTGCGACCACGGCGGCGAGGATCTCGTCGAGGGCCTCGGCGGTCAGGTCCGCCGGGGTGTTCAGCACCACCGACTGGACGAAGCCGTCGATGGCGTCCGTGGTCTCGCCGAGCCACCGCACGACGGGCGATCCCGCGGCGGAGCCGGTCGCGACGTCGCCGTGGTCCACGGCGGCCGCGTCTTCGCGGCTCGCCACGGCCGCCAGCGCGCCGATGACGCTGTTGGTGAAGATCTGCCGGGGTGTGACGTGGAGGCCCACGGTGCGCAGAGCGCTCAGCAGCGAGATGGCCAGGAGGCTGTCTCCGCCGAGCTGGAAGAAGTCCTGGTCGACGCCGACCTCGTCCAGTCGCAGCAGCGCCGCGACGGCCGCGCACACCAGGCGTTCGTTCTCGGTGGCCGGTGCGACGAGCGGGCCCGTGCCGAGCTCGGGTTCCGGCAGCGCGCCGCGGTCGAGCTTGCCGTTCGCGGTGAGCGGGAACTCCTTCATCACGACGACGTGGGTGGGCACCATGTACTCCACCATGTGCCCGGCGGCCCACGCCTTGACCTCGTCCGCCCGCAGGTCCTCGCTCCCGGCCGCCGGGATCACGTATCCCACGAGGTAGGTGCCGCCGGCCGTGTTCTTCTTCGCGAGGACGCAGGTGTGCCGTACGGCGGGGTGTTCCGCGAGGCCGACCTCGACGTCCTCGATCTCCAGGCGCATGCCGCGGATCTTGATCTGGTTGTCGGCGCGGCCGAGGAAGTCCAGCGAGCCGTCCGGGGCGAACCGTGCGAGGTCACCGGTCCGGTACAGCCGGGACCCGTCCCCGGCGAAGGGATCGGCGACGAAGCGGGAGGCGGTCAGACCGGGTGCACCCACGTATCCGCGCCCCAGGAGGAACCCTCCGACGTACAGTTCGCCGCCGACCCCGACCGGGACCGGGCGCAGTTCTTCGTCCAGGACGTACAGCTGGGTGTTGGGGTTGGCCTTGCCGATCGATGTGGACAGGCGTTCCGCCGCGCCCCGGTAGATGACGTGCGAGACGCCGATCGTCGTCTCGGCCGGGCCGTAGCCGTGGTACATGGGTATGTCGAGCCGGGTGCGGAACCGTTCGTACAGCTCCGGGGTCAGCACCTCGCCGCCGCACCACACGTGCCGCAGACTGTCCAGCCTCCCGGAGTCGCCCGCGATCTCCAGCAGCACGTCCAGCATGGACGAGACCAGGTAGGTGAAGGTGACGCGCTGCTCGGCGATCACGCCGAGCAGGTGGTGCGGGTCGCGTTCGCCGCCGGGGCGCAGGACCACCAGCCGGCCGCCGGACACCAGGGGCAGGAATATCTCGTTGATGGAGATGTCGAAGGACAGCGGCGCCTTGAACAGCGACGCGTCGTCGTGGCCGAAGTGCAGGATCTCGTCGACCTGCCACAGCAGGCGCTCGCTGATCGCTTCGTGCCGGATCATCGCGCCCTTGGGCCGTCCGGTCGAACCGGACGTGAAGATCACGTAGGCGAGCGCGTTGCCGGGGACGGTGATCCCGGTCCCGTCGCCGGAGTAGGAGCCGTACCGCCAGTCGCCGAGGTCGACGGCCACGGTCGGGGGTTCACCCGGGTCGGGCTCGCCCGGGCCGCTCAGCTGCAGTACGACGCGGGCGTCGTCGATGACGACGGCCCGGCGCGCGGCCGGCCACTGCGGGTCGAGCGGGACGAACGCGGCTCCTGCCTGGAGTACGCCGAGCAGGCCGATCACCATGTCGGCGGAGCGGCTCAGGGAGATGCCGACGACCTGTTCGGCGGTGATGCCGCGTTCGATCAGGTGGTGGGCCAACTGGCTGGAGAGTGCGGCTGCTTGACGGTAGGTCAACGAACGGTGTTCGTCGACTACGGCGACGGCGTCGGGCCTGGTCCGGGCCTGCTCGCGGAACATCTCCACGATGGTCGGGCGGACCCGGTCCGCTCCGGTGTCGTTCCATTCGGCCAGGCTCGCGAGCCTGGCCGCGACGCTGGACGGGCCGATGCTGCCGAGGGACCGGTCCGGGAAGTCGGCCAGGTCGTCCAGCGCGAGCTGCGCGTCGGCCGGTACGACGCCTTCGGGGACGGCGATGCTTCGGCCGTCCGCGCCGACCGCCCAACCGGGCGCCCCGGCACCACCGTTGTCGACCCATCCGAGGACGTCGGCGAACAGGGTGCCGGAGGTGAGCTCCATGCCGTCCGGACTCGGGCCCGTCGCCCAGTAAGACAGCCCGATGGCGCACGCGTGGGCGATGGTCCTGTCGGAGTAGTCGCCTGTTCGTCGGCGCACGCCGGCCAGGCGCGTGGGAGATAGCCGCACGAGACGAGCGGTCGGTTCCGTCATCGAAGACTCAACGCCCCTTCACAGTCTGTAAGTCGGCCCACCCGGATCAGGGTGGGCTCAGCTACCCTCGCGCCAGGCCCGCCACAGGCGCGCGTACCGGCCGCCCAGAGCCACCAGCTCGTTGTGCGTGCCGTGCTCCACGACGCGTCCCGCGTCCAGCACGGCGATCCGGTCCGCCGCCATCGCCTGCGTCAGCCGGTGTGCCACGACCAGCGTGGTCCGGCCCGCGCACGCGGCGAGCACCGCCCGTTCCAGCTCGGCCGCGCCCTCGCTGCCCGCTTCCGCCGTCGACTCGTCGAGCACCACCACCGGGGACCGGGCCAGCACCAGCCGGGCCAGGGCGATCTGGGCGACCTTGGTGACGTCCAGCCGCTCGCCGCCCTCGCCGACCAGGGCGCCCGTTCCGCCCGGCAGCGCGTCGACCCACTTGTCGGCGCCGACCGTGCGCAGGGCGTCCATCAGCTCGGCGTCGGTCGCTTCCGGCGCGGCCAGCCGCAGGTCGTCGGCGAGCGGGCCGGAGAACACGTGCGTCTCCTGCGTCAGGATGCTCACCAGGGCCCGCGCTCCTGCCTCGTCCAGACCGGCGAGGTCGGTCGGACCGATGCGCACCGACCCGGCCTGTGGGGTCCCGATGCCCGCGATCAGCGCGGCCAGGGTCGATTTGCCCGCGCCCGTCGCCCCCACCAGCGCGAGCGAACCCCCGGCCGGAATCGTCAGGTTGACGTCCCGAAGGACCGGCTCCTCGGTGTCGGGATAGCTGAACGTGAGTCCCTCCACCGTCACCGCGTACGGCACGTCGGCCGCCGGTACGACGCCCGGGGCGCCGACCAGCCGGTCCTCGGCGTCCTCCCCCAGCACGCCGACCAGCCGCGTCAGGCTCGCACCCGACTTCTGCGCCTCGTCGAAGGTGAACATGATGGAGCCCAGCGGGGTGAACAGCCGGTGGAACAGCAGGGGGGCCGCCGACACCTCGCCGAGGCTGGCGGCGTCGGCCTCCAGCAGGGCGTAGCCCACCACGAGGATCAGGACCAGTCCGATGAACTCGGCGCGGTTCTCCCGGCCGACGAAGCGGCCGAAGAGCCGGAACACCTCGATGCCGAGTTCGCGCACCCGCCACGATTCGGTGGTGACCTTCTCGCGGACGGCCCCCTCCAGGCGGTACGCCCGCACCGTGTCGATCCCGTTGAGCCCACTGATCAACGCCTGCGCGCGGTCGGCCTGGACCGCCCGCTGCTTGCGGTAGAGCGGGGCGGACCGGGGCAGGTACCAGCGCAGGGCCAGCGCGTACGCGGGCAGCGCGCCGGCGCCGGCCAGGCCGAGCCGCCAGTCCAGGCCGAACATGCCGAGCGTGGCGATGACCACCAGCACGCCCGCCGAGAACACCGTGGGGACGGCCGTGCGGATGCCCCTGGACAGCACGGCGACGTCGTCACCGACCCGGGACAGCACGTCTCCCCGGCCGACCTGCTCGATGCGTGCGCTCGGCATCCCCAGCACCGCCCGTACGGCACCTTCCCGCAGCCGCGCGAGCAGGTCCGCGCCCAGCCGCCCGACCAGGTAGGTCGACAGGGTGGTGGCCGCCGCGCCGAGCAGCGCGGCGGCCACCATCAGCACCCCTGTCGTGACCAGGATGGCGCGGGATTCGCCCGCTACCACCCCGTCCACGACCCGGCCGAGCAGCAGCAGCGGGAGTACCTGGAGCGCCGCCCCGGCCACCGTGGTGAGCACGGTGGCGGCCGTCAGCCAGGGCACTTCGCGGCAGTGCGCCGTGACCCAGCGGGTGGCCTCGCGTCCGGTCGTCGTGCGCAGGGTCGACGGGGCGACGCGCGTATCGGTGGTGCTCACACCTAGCCGACCGACTTGACGAGTTCGTCGACCGCGTACGGCAGGGACAGCAGGGTGCCCTGGGACATGGCCGCGCCGACCGCCGGGCCCTCGCCGTCCAGCAGGTACGACACCTTGCCGTTCTTGACCGCGGCCAGGTTGGCGAACAGCTCGAACTTCTTGAGCGCCTCCGTGTCGGCCTTGTCGTTGATGACGAAGATGCGGTCGACGTCGATCAGGTCCATGCGCTCGGGGGACAGCGTGGTGTAGAACTTGCCGTCGGCGATCTTGTCGATCTCGGTCTGGTACTTGAAGCCGGTGCCCCTCACCAGACGCCCGCGGACGTCGGTGGAGGTGAAGGGGGCCGCCGAGTCCTTGTACCAGGACAGTGCGACGGCGGTCTGGTTCGCGAACTCGGGGTGCGCCTTCTTGGCCGCGTCGAGCTTGTCCTGGATGCCCTTCACCAGTTCGGTGCCCTTGGACTCCTGGCCCAGCGCCTTGGCGATGTGGACCGCGTTGTCCTGCCAGGGGGCGCTGAACGGCTCCTTCTCGGCCTTGGTGCGGCCCACCGTCGGGGCGATCTTGGAGAGCTTGTCGTAGGCGGCCTGGTCGATCTCGGAGTAGACCGCGATGATCAGGTCGGGGCGCAGGGCCGCGATCTTCTCGTAGTTCGGTCCGGTGTCGCCGTTGTTCATGACGACCTCGGGGCGGGTGTCGCCCCACTTGTCCTTCACCCAGGGCCACTGGGTGTTGATGTCCGGGCTGGTGCCCGGCGGGTTGGGGTACTGGTCCACCATGCCGACCGGCTTGATGCCGAACGCCAGGATGGCCTGGTCGTCGGTGTAGCCGACGGAGACGACCCGCTGGGGGGCCCTGGCCACCTTCGTGGACCCGAACGCGTGCTCCACGGTGACCGGGAAGGTGCCGGCCGCGGCAGCCGGGGCGTCGTCGCTCTTCTTGTCGGACTGGTCCTTCGTGTCGGAACCGCATCCGGCCAGGAGGCCGACGCCGAGGGCCGCGGCGGACAGTCCCGCCGTCAGCCGCCCCCAGGAATTCGTACGAGTCGTTCGATGGAGAAGCATCCGCAATCCCTTGCTTTCGGGCTGTCCACTGCGCCCCCGCCCGAGGGCAGGCAAACCGTATCGCGCTCAAGTGAGGCTAGCCTAGCCTTACTTGAACCGGGTTTTTGTCTAATCAGTCGAGTCGGCCGAGCTGGACGTGGGTACGGCCGATCGGCACGATCAGCGGCCGGTCCCCCACCGGATCGTCGATCACCTTGGCGCGCAGCCCGAACGCCTCGTGCAGCAGTTCGGCGGTGATGACGTCCCGCGGGTGCCCCTGCGCCAGGATCGACCCGGCCTTCATCACGATGAGGTTGTCGCTGTAGCGCGTGGCCAGGTTGAGGTCGTGCAGCACCATGACCACGGTGCATCCCGACTCGTGCAGGTCGTCCACGAGGTCGAGCACGTCGATCGCGTGCGCCAGGTCCAGGAAGGTGGTCGGCTCGTCCAGCAGGAGCAGGTCGGTGCCCTGGGCCAGCGTCATCGAGATCCAGACGCGCTGGCGCTGTCCGCCGGACAGCGCGTCGACCGGCCGGTCGGCCAGGTCGGACACCCCGGTCATGGCCAGCGCCCGCTCCACGACGGCGGCGTCGTCCGAGGACCACTGGCGCAGCCAGCTCTGGTGCGGATGTCGCCCCCGGGCGACCAGGTCGGCCACCGTGAGCCCGTCCGGCGCGACCGGCGCCTGCGGCAGCAGGCCGAGCTTCTTCGCCACGTCCCGGGTCCTGAGCGTGGCGATGTCCTCGCCGTCCAGGACGACCGACCCCTTCGTCGGTTTGAGCAGCCGTGAGAGGGTCCGCAGCAGGGTCGACTTCCCGCAGCCGTTGGAGCCGATGATCGTGGAGATCACCCCGGGCGGGATCGCCACGTGGAGGTCGTCGATGACGCTCCGGCCTCCGTACCCGACCGTGACCCCCCTGGCCGCCAGCCGTGAGGTGTCCTCACCCCCGGACTGGATCCCGGTGATGTGCGATACGGCCACAAGTCCCCCTGCACTAGACGTGCCTTCATACGAGTCGGTCAACGGAGGTTCGCCCGCACCAGGAGGTAGACCAGGAAGGGACCGCCGATCGCGGCGGTGACCACGCCCACCGGGAGGGTGATCGGCAGCGCCGTACGGGCGACCAGGTCCGCGCCGATCAGCAACAGGGCCCCCACCATGCCGGAGGCCGCCATCGGCGGCGTCGGGCACCTCAGCAGACGCATCGCCACCTGCGGCGCGACCAGCGCGACGAACGGAACCGGGCCCGCCGCGCTCACCGCCACGCCGGCCAGCAGGACCGCGCACAGCAGCAGCACCGCCCGGACGGCCGAGTACCGGACGCCCAGCCCCGCGGCCACCTCGTCGCCGAGGTGCATCGGCTTGAACTGGAACGCGGCGCACGCCACGACGACCATCAGCGCCAGCGTGCACCAGACCGCCACCCGGATGTCGTCCCACGACCGGTTGTCCAGCGAGCCGATCAGCCACGCCTGGGCCCGGGCCACGTCCCTGATGTCGGCCTGGACCAGCAGCCAGGTCGTGACGGCTTCCATCACGGCGCTCACCGAGATGCCGATGAGGATGAGCCGGAAACCGTCGATCCCGCGCCGCCACGCCAGGAAGTACACGAGCAGTCCCGTGCCGAGACCGCCCGCGAGCGCCGCCCCCGACAGGCCGACGGAGCTCACGACCGCCGCGGCGGTCCCGCCCGACACCGTCACCAGGAACACCGCGACCGCGCCGGCGCCGCCGGTGATCCCCAGGATGTCGGGGCTGGCCAGCGGATTGCGCGCGATGGACTGGGTGATCGCCCCGGACACCCCCAGCGCGATGCCCACGACGCACCCGGCCAGGGCCCGCGGCATCCGCAGGTCCATGATCACGAACTCGTCCACCTGCTCGCCCCGGCCGAGGATCGTGGCGATCACCTGGGGCAGGCCGATGGGGAACTCCCCGACGCCGATGGACAGGCAGAACACCAGGAACGTCGCCGCCGCCAGCAGCAGGGTGGCGCACACCATCCACGGTCGCCACACGAACGACACCCGGCCGAGCCGGACGCCCGGCGCCACCGGCGGCTTCACGACTTCCACGACTTCCACGTCGGCCCCGTTCACGCGCTCTTGAACTTTCCGCGCCACACCAGAACCGCGAAGAAGGGGGCGCCGAGGAGGGCCACCACGACACCGGCGTCCAACTCGCCCGGCCGCACCAGCAGGCGCCCCGCGATGTCGCAGACCAGGAGGACGATGGCGCCGAGCAGGCCCGCGTACGGCACCAGCCAGCGGTAGTCCGGCCCGGTCAGGTACCTGGCCACGTGGGCCACCATGAGACCGAGGAAGGCGATGGGCCCGCACGCCGCCGTCGCCGCACCCGCCAGCAGGGTGATGGCGATGATGCCGACGGTCCGGCTCAGCGCGATGTTCACGCCCAGCCCGCGCGCCACGTCGTCGCCCAAATTGAGCAGGTTGACCGCGGGCAGCGTGGTCAGGGCCAGCACCAGCCCGACCGCGATGAACGCCGTCACCGGCCAGATGACGTCGAATCCGACACCGGCCACGGAGCCCGCGTTCCAAAAGCGCAGTGCGTTCAGCGAGGCCTTGTCCGACAGCGCGACCGCCGTGGTCATCGCCGCCAGGAACACGGTGATCCCCTGTCCGGCCAGGGCGAGCGTCAGGGGGTTGCCGGCCCCCCGGCCGATGCTCGCCAGTCCGAACACGACGACACCGGCGACCGCCGCCCCCAGGAAGGAGAACCAGACGTACTGGAACGGGCCGGCGAGCCCGAACACGGCGATCACCGTGACCACGGCGAACGAGGCTCCCGAGTTCACCCCGAGCAGGCCCGTGTCGGCGATCGGGTTGCGCGTGTACCCCTGGATCAACGCCCCGCCGACGCCCAGAGCCACGCCCGCCACGACCGCCAGGACCGTCCTGGGCACGCGTACGGTCTGCACGATGAGCCTGATCTCGGTGAGCCGCCGGTCCGGATCCGGTTCCGCCGTCAGCCCGTGCCACACGTCGGCCGGACCGAGGGCGCGGGCACCGACGGCCAACGACACCACCACGGCGGTCAGGAGGATCAGCAGGAGTGCCAAGGAGCCCACAACCCGGCGTCGGCGGGCCTCCGTTGCACCCCTGGGCGCGGGACGCTCCACTGTAGTCGTGCCCATGTCGCTGTACGTTATCCCTTCGCTCCACCGGCGAAACATCGCCGGTGGCACGCGCCACCAGGCGGCAGTGTGCGGACCGCAGCGGTCCGCGTATCGGGCTAGCGGGCCGTGCTGCCCGTTCCGTCGGCCACGGTCCGGACCTCGTCGGAATCGGACTTGAGGCCCCGGTCGAGGAGCGAGTCGAGGATCTCGCCGACTCTGATGCTGGTGTTGGACAGCAGGGACGACGTGATGCCGTGCGTGTGCTCCGTACCGCCCTGCACGTAGATGCCGCAGCGCAGTTCCGGGTCGGTCGCGATGCGGTAGTCGCGCTCGACGCGGACACGGCCCTCGTCGTCGCGCAGGCAGCGGTCGGCGACCTCGCCGAGGAGGCCGATCGGGTCGGCGGGGCGGTAGCCGGTGGCGAACACCACGACGTCCGCGTCCAGGAGCGTCTCCTCGCCTGTCACTAAGGACTGCACGGTGGCGTGGACCTTGGCCGGCGTCTCCGTGACGCCGGTCAGCCGCGAGACGTTGATGAAGCGCAGGCGCTCGGTGCCGAGGACCTTCTCCTGGTACATCTGCCGGTACAGCTCGTCGATCAGGTCGATGTCCACCACGGAGTAGTTCGTGTTGCGGTGGTAGTCCATCAGCTTGCGCTTGACGTTCTCGGGCGCGGTGTAGAACTCGCCGACCGCCTCCGGGTCGAAGATCCGGTTGGCGAAGCCGCTGTCGTCGGCGGGGCTGTACCCGTACCGGGAGAAGACGGCGCAGACCTCGGCCTGCGGGAAGCGGCGGTGCAGGTAGGCGACGTTCTCGGCGGCGCTCTGCCCCGCGCCCACCACGATGAAACGGGAGGGGTCGGCGTCCTTCAGGCCGTCGACCTTCGTCAGGAGATCGGAGTTGTGCCAGATGCGGTCGGTGCGCTCCACGCCCTCCGGCATGAGGGGACGCAGGCCGGTGCCGATGACGAGGTTGCGGGCCCGGTGGAGCGCGAGTCCCTCCCCCGACCGGACCGTCACGTCGAGGTGGTCCACCACTCCTTCGCGGACGACCGGCGTGACCCCCACGACCTCGTGGCCATAGGAGACCATGTCGTCGACCTTGGCCGCGGACCACTCCAGGTAGTCGTGGAACTCCACGCGCAGCGGGAAGAGGTTCTTGTGGTTGATGAAGTCGATCAGCCGTCCCCTGCTCTTCAGGTAGCACAGGAAGCTGAACTCGCTGGCCGGGTTCCGGAGCGTCACCAGGTCCTTCAGGAAGGACACCTGCATGGTCGCGTCGTCGATGAGCATGCCCCGGTGCCAGCCGAAGCGCGGCTGCTGCTCGAAGAAGTGAGTGGTGATCACTTCTTCCCTGCCGACGCGTGCGTTGTGCTCACCGACCGCGATCGCCATGGCCACATTGGACGGGCCGAAGCCGATTCCTATGAGGTCGTGGATCAGCGGGGGGTCGCCAGGACGAGCCTGTGCCATGTCGCTCCCATCGTGCGAGGGCAGCCGCCGTCTGCCGAGCGGCCAAGGCGGTCGGTCGGGCATCGGGAAGGCCGGAAAGCCGGGCACGCCGACGGAGACGCGACCGAAACTTAGGTAAGGCTAAGCTGATTCTCCCGGGGCTGTCGATAGACAAATCGGGCGGCCGGATCGGAGTGATCGTCAACTCCCGGCAGAGCGAGCACCGTTGTCAACTTAGGCAAGCCTTGCTTTACTCGACTGCTACCAACCCCTGTCCCTGAGGAGGAACCCCATGCGGGTCGTCATGTTCGGTTACCAGACCTGGGGGCACCGCACCCTGCAAGCCCTCCTGGACTCCGAGCACGACGTGGTGCTGGTGGTGACGCACCCGAAGAGCGAGCACGCCTACGAGAAGATCTGGAGCGACTCCGTCGCCGACCTCGCCGAAGAGCACGGCGTCCCGGTCCTGCTCCGCAACCGCCCGGACGACGACGAGCTGTTCCAGCGCCTCAAGGAGGCCGACCCGGACATCATCGTCGCCAACAACTGGCGTACGTGGCTGCCCCCGCGCGTCTTCGGACTCCCCCGCCACGGCACCCTGAACGTGCACGACTCGCTGCTGCCGAAGTACGCCGGCTTCTCGCCCCTCATCTGGGCGCTGATCAACGGCGAGACCGAAGTGGGCGTCACCGCGCACATGATGAACGACGAACTCGACGCCGGGGACATCGTGCGGCAGGAGTCGGTACCGGTGGGGCCGACGGACACCGCCACCGACCTCTTCCACCGGACCGTCGACCTCATCGCCCCGGTCACCGTCGGCGCCCTCGACCTCATCGCCTCCGGGCGGACGGAGTTCACCAGGCAGGACCGGTCCCAGGCGAGCTTCTTCCACAAGCGGTCCCTCGAGGACAGCCGGCTCGACTGGAGCTGGCCCGCGGAGGACCTCGACCGCCTGGTCCGCGCCCAGTCCGAGCCGTACCCCAGCGCCTTCACCTTCCACAAGGGCAGGCGCCTGGAGGTCCTGTCCGCCTGCGTGTCCGAGGGCCGGTACGGCGGCACGCCCGGCCGGATCTTCTACCGGGAGGGCGAGGGCGTGGTGATCGTCGCGGGCGCCGACGCCCGGACGGGCCGCAACCACGGGCTGGCCGTCACGCGCGTACGGACCGAGGACGGCCGGGAGCTGCCCGCGGCCGAGTACTTCACCTCGATGGGCGGATACCTGACCGGGCGGGCCTGACCCGTCGGAGTCCTGACCGGGCGTCCGTGACCGGGGGCCCGTGACCCGTCGCCCCCGGCCGTGTGCGACTACCGGCGGCTGCGTACGAGCAGGTGGCGGAAGTTCGGCGTGCCGATCACGGCGGTCATCAGGCCTGCGCCGGGCCGGGCCGGGCCGGTGCGATGACCGTCCGGCCCACCAGGTCGGCGGTGTTCGTGAGGGGACTTTCGAGGACCTCGCTCACGGTGCCGTGCGGGGCGCGGGAAGGGTGAGCCGGGTGACGGGGTCGGCGGCCGGGAGGGCGATGGGCCTGGCGCCGTCGTGGTCGCGGGTGATGTCCGCGAGCGGGCGGGTGTGTTCGGCCGCGCGGGCCATCCACTGCCAGATCCGGAACGGGGTGCCGGGAGTCGCCGGCGCGGACTCGGTGCCGCTGATCCACGTCGTGAGCGTGAACCGGTGATCTTCGAACCGGCCGCTGGGGCAGGTGGACGGGACCACCTCGTGGAAGGCGCTGGCCGGGAAGAACACGATGGTGTCGTGCTCGGGTTCGATGGTGCGGTAGGTCTCCGCCGGCAGCGGTCCGCTCTCGTGGAACTGCGTGTCGTACAAACGGAGTTGGCCGCCCTCGAAACCACGGGGCCTGCGGTGGAGGTAGTACACGGCCGACACGGCCGTGCCGACGTCGCGGACCCGTGAGGCGTCGGTGTGGATGCCGTAGTGGCCACCTTCCCCGTGCGCCGTCAGGACCGTCAGGGTCTGCGTGAGCGCGGCCTGGTGACCGAGGACCTCCTGGACGAGCGGCAGGCAGTCGGCGAGGTGCCGGCTGAAGACGGAGCTGGTCACGGGGAGGACGAGGGAGCTGCGGCCTTTGTGGGAGACCTGGCCCGACAGGGGGTCGAGGACCGTTCCCGCGTTGAAGTCGGGCTGCCGGGAGATCCCGTAGGCCAGCAGGCCGGCGGCGCGTTCCTCGCCGAGGAAGTTCTCGAAGCGGCAGACCGGGGCCGGTATGACGGGGGTCGTGGACCACCGGTCGGAGGGAGGCAAGTCCCGGGTGCTGATTTCCGTCGGGGTGGCCGGTTCCTTCGCGTATCCGCTCATGGCCCGGAACCGTAAGCGGAGTGGCCCGCACCGTCGAAGGAGCACGCAGGGGCGCACAGGAGTACGCCGCTCCCGCCCCATGTGCTCGCGCTCGGGGTCCGCCCGAGTGGAGCGCGGTGCGCGCAGCCGGGATGATGGGAGGGGACGAGGTGAGCCGATGAGGTGAGCACGATGACCCTGCCGACCTCCTACCCGCCGGTAACGGTGACGGCCCGACTGGACCCACCGCTTTCGCGCTGGCTGTGGCTGGTCAAGTGGATCCTGGCCGTTCCGCACTACATCGTGCTGGCGTTCCTGTGGATCGCCTTCCTCGTGATCTGCGTGATCGCGTTCTTCGCCATCCTCTTCACCGAGCGGTATCCGCGGGCCCTCTTCGACTGCAACCTCGGGGTCCTCCGCTGGACCTGGCGGGTCACGTACTACTCCTACGGCGTCCTGGGCACCGACCGGTATCCGCCGTTCAGCCTCGGACCCGAACCCGACTACCCGGCCCGGCTGGACATCGCCTACCCCGAGCGGCTCTCCCGGGGCCTGGTCCTGGTGAAGTGGTGGCTGCTCGCCATTCCGCACTACCTCGTGATCGGCTTCTTCACCGGTGCGCACGGCGGCTGGTGGAGCGCGGGCCTGATCGGCCTGCTCGCGCTCATCGCGGTCGTCACGCTGGCCTTCACCGAGAAGTACCCGCGCGACCTGTTCGACCTGGTGATCGGGCTCAACCGGTGGGTGCTCCGCGTGACGGCGTACGCCACGCTCATGACGGACGCCTACCCGCCCTTCCGCCTCGACATGGGCGGTGAGGAACACGTGACCGCCGTATGAACCGCGCGCTCGGACGCCGGGCACCGGCCCGTGGCCGACGGGTGGTTGACCACGCCGGAGGGATCCCGCGCGAGCGTTCCCCGCAGGTGGCGAGCCCGGCCCGACGGCTTGGAACGCGCCCCCCTTCGACCCCGAACTGAGTGCGGCGCTGGCGGCTTTGGGGGACGCGGCGAGGGAGCCGTTCACCCCGGAGAACCTCGCCGCCCGGCAGGTGCGGGATGCCGCGTCCCGGCCCATGCCGGCACGGCGGGAGCTCCGGGCCGACCGACGGCCTCTTCGAGGTGGACGAGCTGGTCGTGCCGGGAGCGCCGGGCGACCCGGACGTCACGCTGGTGAGCGCACGGCCCGCCGGGGTCGCGGGCCCGCTGCCGGCGCTGTACTACCTGCACGGCGGCGGAATGATCATGGGCAACGCGCGGTCCGTCGTCCCGCAGGTGCTGCGCGCATGGGCCCTGCCCCTGGAGCTGGCCGTCGTCTCCGTCGAGTACCGGCTGGCACCGCACACGCGGTACCCCGGCCCGGTGGAGGACTGCTACGCCGGACTCGTCCGGGTGGCCGAACACGCGCCCGAACTGGGCATCGACGCGGACCGCGTCGTCATCGGGGGCAAGAGCGCCGGCGGCGGCCTCGCCGCGGCCCCCGCCCGCGCCACGGATCTGTCCGGGCTGCCCCCGGCCTACATCGAGGTCGGATCGGCCGAGACCTTCCGGGACGAGGCCGTGGCCTACGCGAACGCGATCTGGCAGGCCGGCGGCCAGGCCGAACTGCACGTGTGGCCCGGGGCCTTCCCCCACGGCTTCGACACCTTCGCGCCCCGGGCGGCCCTCAGCCGGGACGCCCGCGCCGCCCGTTCCGCCTGGCTCGGTCGCGTCCTCGCCCGGTCCGGTGCCGGGCCCGCCGACTGCTGAGCAGCTCACGGCGGCGGGCCCGGGCGCGGGGATTACTGCGCCGCCGTGGCGGCCGGAATATCGACGCGGGCGGCCCTGCGGGCCGGCCAGAGCGAGGCGGCCAGCGCGCCCGCCATCGCGACGAGCACGCCGAGGGCGAGCCGGCCCCAGGGAAGGACCAGCGCGTAGCCCGCGACGCTTTCCTGGAGGGTGCGGCCGAGCGCCCAGCCCAGGAAGACGCCCAGGACCGTGCCGAGCGCCGCGCCGAGCCCGCCAAGGACCAGGGCCTCCAGCCGGATCATCCGGCTCACACCGGCGCGGTCCACACCGAGGGCGCGCAAGGTGCCGATCTCCTTGCGGCGTTCGAGGACGGACATCGCGAGGGTGTTGGCGATGCCCAGCCCGGCGATCGCCAGGGCCATGCTCAGCAGGGCGTAGAAGACGTTGAGCTGGTCGCCGATGGACCCGCTGTCCTGGGCCCGGATGCCCGCCCGGTCGAGCACGGCCAGGGCGGGGTTGTCGCCGAGTGCGCGGGTGACGTCGCCGAGTGCGCTCCGGCCGGGTCCGCCGGCCGTGCCGACGAGGATTCCGGCGGTGTGCGGGGTGGAGTCGTAGCGGGCGACGAGGGAGTCGGGTGCGGTGATGCTGGGCAGCAGGTTGCTCTGCTCGTCCGCCCGGTAGACGGCGCCGATGGTGACGCTGCCCCGCTCGCCGTCCTGACGCTGCAGGGTCAGGGTCTGGCCGACGTGCCAGCCGGCCGGCCTGGCCTTGAATTCGGCCACGGCGATCTGGCCCTCGGCGAGGCGGTCGAGGGAGCCCGCGACCACGTCGTAGCGCAGCAGCCGGCCGATGGTGGCGGGGTCGACGCCGGTCAGCACGGAGGGGGTTCCGGCCAGCCGGTACTCGGTGGACTGGTTGAGCGGGCTGACCGCGGCCCCGGGCACCTTCCTCAGGGCCGCCGCGGTGTCGGGGGTCATCCGCATGCCGCCCTCGGCGGGCTTGACCAGGTAGTCGGCGGTGAAGTCGTGGGTGGTCGCCCGGTCGAGGTACCGGGCGACGGAGGCTCCGAGGACGGACAGGCCCGAGGCGAGGGTGAGCGCGATGGCGAGCGCGGCGGCCGTGGCGCCCGTACGGCGCGGGTCGCGCACGGTGTTGCGGGCGGCGAGGCTGCCGTACACCGGGTGGAGGCGGGTCAGCAGCGGCCGGACCAGGGCGACGAACGGCCGGGCCAGCAGCGGGATGAGGACGATCGCCCCGGTCAGGGTGAGGGCCGCGCCGAGGCCGATGACGGCCCGGGAGTCCCGCCCCGTGGTGAGGGCCCCGTACACGGCGGCGGCGATGCCGCCGACCAGCAGCGCGGCGCCGAGGCCGGTGCGCAGGGAGCCGGTGCGCGCGGGCGCCGCGGGCTCGGCCGCGCTGAGCGCGGCGACCGGCGGGATGGCCATGGCCCGGCGGATCGGCAGCCAGGCGGCGACCATGGGCAGGGCGGTGCCGACCAGCAGGGAGGTGATCACGGTGCCCGGGGTGAGGACCAGCGGGCCGGCCGGGGCGTCGGCCGGGGCGAAGAGGGTCTGCAGCAGGGCCGCGGCCCCGGTGCCGGCGGCGAGTCCGGCCGCGGAGGCGATCGCGCCGACGAGGAGGGACTCGGTCAGCAGGATGCGGCGCACCTGCTTGCGCGAGGCCCCGACGGCCCGCATCAGGGCCAGCTCCCGGGTGCGCCGGGCGACGAGCATGGTGAAGGTGTTGGAGATGAGGAAGGTGGCGACGAACAGGGCGACCGCGGCGAAACCGAGCAGGATCTGGCTCATGGTGTCGCTGTCGCTGGTGGCGAGGTTCGCCTGGATCCGGGCGAGCTGGGCCCCGGTGGCCGCGCCGGTGCCCTGGGGCAGCGCCGATTCGATCCGGCCGAGGAGCTGCTGCGCGTCGGCGCCGGGTGCGGCCGTGATGTCCACGTTCTGGTAGCAGCCGGGCTGGAGGAAGAGCCGCTGCGCGGTGGCGTCGCCGAACAGCGTCAGGCTGCCCCCGGCGGGCAGCGTGGTCCCGTCGGCACGGAAGATCCCCCTGAGGGTGTACGAGGCGGCGCCCTGGTTCGTGCCGACGCGGACGGTGTCGCCCACGCGGAAGCCGCCCTTCGCGGCGGTGGTCTCGTCGAGGGCGATCGTGTCGTCTCCGGTCGGGCCCGAACCCTGGGTGAAGCGGTAGGCGGGGTCCGTGCCGGCTGCCCCCGCGGCGAAGTTGCCCCCCTTGTGGGACGGGCCGTGACCGAGCAGCCGGCCCTCGCGGTCGGCGACGGCGGCGAAACCGGTGACGCGGCCCGCGGCGACGGCGACGCCGGGGACCCCGGCCAGGGTGTTCACGGTGCCGGCGTCGATGCCGGCCGGCCCGCCGGGGTGGTTCGGGGAGTCCCGGGAGTCCTCGGGGAAGACGCTGACGGCGATGCGCTCGTAGCCGTCGGTCGCCCGGGCGGTGGCGGCGCGGTGGAGGCTGTCGCCGTAGACGAGGCTGCCGGACACGAAGGTGACTCCGAGCATGACCGCGAACACGGTCATCAGGAGACGGGCCTTGTGCGCGAACACGTTGCGCAGGGCGGTACGGAACATGGGGATGCGGATCCTGGGGGAGGCGGCTCGGCTGGTGCGAGCGAGCGGGAGGGCGGCTGGTGCGGTGCTCGGGCTGGTGCTGGTGTGGTGCCGGGGCGGGGGGCGGTTCAGCTGGTGCGCGAGCGGGTGTCGAATTCCTTCATCCGGTCCAGCACCCGGTCCGGGGTGGGACGGCTCATCTCGTCGACCAGACGGCCGTCGGAGAGGAAGACCACGCGGTCCGCGTAGCCGGCGGCGACGGGGTCGTGGGTGACCATGACCACGGTCTGGCCCAGCTCGCGCACCGAGTCGCGCAGGAAGCCGAGGACTTCGGCCCCGGACCGGGAGTCGAGATTGCCGGTGGGTTCGTCGCCGAAGACGATCGAGGGACGGGACACCAGGGCGCGGGCGACCGCGACGCGCTGCTGCTGCCCGCCGGACAGCTGTCCCGGCCGGTGGTCCAGGCGCTGGGGCAGCCCGACCATGGAGACCACCCGGTCCAGCCACTGCCGGTCGGGCCGGCGGCCTGCGATGGTCAGCGGCAGCGTGATGTTCTCCAGCGCGGTCAGCGTCGGCAGCAGGTTGAAGGCCTGGAAGACGAAACCGATCCGGTCGCGGCGCAGCCGGGTGAGCTGCCGGTCGTCGAGGGTGCCCAGTTCGGCGGTGCCGATGCGGACGGAGCCGGAGCTGAAGGAGTCGAGACCGGCGGCGCAGTGCAGCAGGGTGGACTTGCCGCAGCCGGAGGGACCCATGATCGCGGTGAACTCGCCCTCCCCGAAGGCGATGCTGACCCGGTCCAGGGCGACGACGCGGGTGTCGCCGCTGCCGTAGACCTTCGACAGGTCGGTGGTGGCGGCCGCGGCCCCGGTCGGCGTGTGCAGCGGGTGCGGGGCAAAGGCGTCGGCGGTCACGAAGGACTCCTCCTCGGGTGCGGAAAGGTGCACTCCGAAGGGTGTCCGGGGAACGTATCGGGGTTCGGGCCGCCGCGTATCGGCGTCCGCTCCGCTTCGTATCGGTTGTGTAGGGGCGGGCGGTCAGGCCGGCAGACGGAGGGTGGCGACCGCGCCGCCGTCCGGGGCGTTCTCGAAGCGCAGCTCGGCGCCGAGGAGCCGAGCCTGGCCGAGGGCGATGGTCAGGCCCAGGCCGTGGCCCGAGCCGCGCCCCGTGCCGCCCGTGTGGAAGCGGCGCGGGCCGTCGAGGAGCAGGTCCCTGGGGAAGCCGGGGCCGTGGTCGCGCACGACGACCGTCCGGCCCTCGACGGCGACCCGTACCGGGGTGTCTCCGTGCCGGTGGGCGTTGACGACGAGGTTGCCGACGATCCGTTCGAGGCGGCGCGGATCGGTCTCCACCGTCTCCCCGGCCCGTGCGGCCTCGGGACCACCCTGTGCGTCGGCGTCGGCGGCTGCGGTGACGGTGACCTCGGTGTCGAGGCCGGTGCGCGCCACCGCCTCGGAGACGACCGCGCCGAGCGGGACACGGTCGCGGACCGGCCGTTCGGCGCCGGCGTCGAGCCGGGAGATCTCGAGGAGGTCCTCGACCAGGCCGCGCAGGTCGCGCACCCGGGCCCGGAGCAGGTCCTCCGTCTCACCGCGGGGCAGCAGGTCGGCGGCGGCCAGCAGACCGCCGACGGGGGTGCGCAGCTCGTGGGCCACGTCCGCGGTGAACTGGCGCTCGGTGCGCAGCCGTCGGCCGAGGCTGTCGGCCATGAGGTCGACGGTGGCGGCGATGTCGGCGACCTCGTCGCCGCCCTCGGTGGGTCCGGTCCGGGCGTCCAGGTCCCCGGCGGAGATCCGGCCCGCGGTCTCGGAGACCCGCCGCAGCCTACGGGCGAGCAGCCCGGCTCCGTAGACCGCGAGGGGCACGGCCGCCGCGAGCGCGACCAGCGAGGCCAGCGCCATGCTGACGTCGAGCCGCTGCAGATCGTGGAGCTCCGAGCTCATGTTGACCCGGACGGCGAGCACCGGGCTGTCCGGGCCGCCGGTGCGCTGGGCGGCCCAGACGCTGGGCCCCACGTTGCCCTCGACGTGCCCGTCGTGGGCGACGTGCCGGACGCCGTCGGCAGGCCGGCGCAGTGCGGCGGGCAGCTCGGCCGGATCGAGCTCGGCACCGTCGATCAGCGTTCCGGTGCGCCGGTAGGTGGCCGTGGCGGAGTACACGGTGTTGAAGGCCTGGGCTTCGGCCCGGCTGCGGATGTCCTGTGCGGTCCACACGTGCACGAGGACGCCCACCGCCGCCACGACCAGGCATGACGTGGCCGCGGCCAGTGCGGCGATCTTCCAGCGCAGGGACACGCGGGCCGGCCGGAGCCGGTGGAACGGACGCACCGGCCTCAACGCCTGAGCTTGTAGCCGAAGCCGCGGACCGTCTCGATCCTGTCGCGGCCGAGTTTCCTGCGCAGCCGCTGCACGCACAGGTCCACGACGCGGCTGTCGCCGTCCCAGCCGTAGTCCCACACGTCCCGCAGCAGCGTGTGGCGCTCCAGCACGATGCCCGGGTGGGCGGCGAACGCCAGGAGCAGTTTCAGTTCCGTCGGGGTCAGCGCCACCGGGCTTCCGGCGACGAAGACCTCCAGGCCGCCGGTGTCGATGGTCAGGTCCCCGAAGACCAGCGTCTCCCCCGCCGACGGTGGCGGCCCGTCGTCGCCGGTCGCCCGCCCGGGTTCCGGGGCGGGCGCGGGCGCGTAGGTCGCCCGCCGCAGCAGCGAACGGATGCGTGCCACGAGCACGTACGTGTCCACGGGTTTGACCACGTAGTCGTCCGCGCCGGCCTCCAGACCTGCGACGACATCGAGTCCGTCGCCGCGGGCGGACATCATGAGGACCGGCACCAGGCTGGTCTCCCGGACCCTGCGGCACAGGCCGATCCCGTCCAGGCCGGGCAGCATCACGTCCAGGATCAGCAGGTCGAAGCCCTCCTCGCGGAAGAGCTCCAGCCCCGCCAGCCCGTCGGCCGCGGTCCTCATCCGGTAGCCGTAGCGCTCGAGGGCGACGGTGAAGGAGCGGCGCATCAGGTCGTCGTCCTCCACCAGCAGCACGCGAACGGGTGGCGGAGAGGCCGGGGCCGGCGCCGGGGGCGGGACGGACGGGGACACGGGCGGACGGCTCCTGTTCGGACGGTCGTGGGAAACGGGCAGGTCCCGTCCGCGCCCACGCGCGGACGGGACCTGAAAGGAACGATATGGCAGACATCGGGCGTGGCCGTTCGCCGCGGCCCGGCGCACGCATTTCGATGGACGACCAAGCGCTCCCTGATACCCGCCCGATACAAAACCCGTCCGGGGTGGTGCGCCGCACCGGGATCACGGCTGGCTCAGTGGGCGGCGTCGAGCAGCAGTTTCGCGGCGACCGTCGCCCCGTCCTTACGGATCGTGGCGGCCACGGCGGTCGCCCGTGCGCCGGTCTCGGGCTCCAGGGCCGCCTCGAGCGCGAGCGACAGGGACTCGGTGGTCGGGGCGGGGCCGTCGTGGGCGGTCCCGATGCCCAGGTCGGTGATCCGGCCGCCCCAGTACGGTGCGTCTCCTCCCTGGGGCACGACCACCTGGGGCGTGCCGGACCCGGTGGCGGTCGCCGTGGTGCCCGCGCTGCCGTGGTGCACGACGGCGGCCGCCCGCCGGAACAGCGCCTGCTGGTTGACCTCGCCGACGACGAAGCAGTCGTCCTGGTCGTCGACCAGGTCCAGGCCGGCCCAGCCGCGGGCGAGGACCACACGGCGGCCCTGCGCGCGGACCGCGGCGACGGCCGTCCGCGCGAAGTCCTCCGGGGCGCCGATGGGCGTACTGCCCAGGCCGACGTACACCGGTGGTGCGCCGGCTTCCAGGAACGCCTCCAGGCCGGCGGGGAGCGGGCGTTCGTCGGGCCGGGTCCAGGCACCGGTCTGCACCACGTCGAGGTCCGTCGTCCGCCAGGGGTCCAGGACCGGGTCCGTGGCCAGCCACGGCTGGTCGGTGAAGGCGTAGTCGCGGACGTTCTCCACCGGTGGCAGGCCGAACGCAGCCCGTCGGCCGTTCAGCTCCTCGCCGAACATCTCGTTCGCGATCCGCGCGTCCAGCTCCCACAGCGCCCGGTTGTCGCTCACCCCCGGCGGCAACGGCCGGCCCCGCCGCGCGGGCGGCCGCCGGTAGGGCGACGGGAGGGCGACCGGCTGGTGGCTCGCGTGCACGTAGCGGATGCCCAGCTTCTCGGCCACCGACCGCGCACCGGTCACGGCCGGCAACGGGCCCGTCGCCACCAGCGCATCACAGCCCACGGCCGCCGCGGCGACCGTCTCGAACTGCGCGCCCATCAGGTCGGCCACGCGCTGCGCCAGCCCCACCGCCGAACCCGGCGTCACCGAGTGCACCATCGGGCGCACCGGCTGCCCGGCCGGCACCATCTCCACACCGACCCCGGCCAGCCGCTCCACGAACTCCGCATCCGGCGGGGCGCACACCCGCACCTCCGCGCCGAGCTCCCGCAGGGCGACCGCGAGACCCGCCATCGGCTCGACACTTCCGCGCGACCCGTACGTCGACAACAGCACACGCAACGTGAACAACCCCAACTTCCGCAGATTCCAGGTTCGATCGGTGATTCTGCGGCACGGCCGGGGTCTTGCCGCAAGGCCCCCGGTGCGCTATATGTTGAGCGTGGCAAGGAGTCGGTTACCTCCTTGCCTTTCCTTTTGCCGTCCGCCGCCGCACCGCGCGCGGGGAACGCAAAGATGACTGGACCCGCTCGGACACGGTACGAAGTCCTCCGTGAACGAAAAGATCCAGGCCGAGACCGTCCGCGTGTTCATAGCGCTCGCCCCGCCCGACGACGCGAAGCAAGAGCTGGCCGAGCAGCTGCGGCCCGCCTACGCCGCGTACCCGGACATGCGCTGGAACCGCATCGAGGACTGGCACATCACCCTGGCCTTCCTCGGCGAGCTCCCCGTCACCGCCGTTCCGCTCCTCAAGGAGCCGCTCGCGGACCTCGCCGCGGCCCGGCGGCCCCTGAAGCTCACACTGCGCGGAGGCGGGCACTTCGACGAACGGGTCCTGTGGACCGGGATCGACGGAGAGCTCGAAGCACTGCACCTCCTCGCCACCGACGTGCGCGCCACCGTCCGCGCGTGCGGCATCGACTTCCAGGAGCGACCGCTGCGCCCCCATCTGACACTGGCCCGCTCCCGCCGCAACGACCGCACCAGCGCGGTGGAGGCGGCGGCCGGGCTCGCCGCGTTCACCGGCCGCCCGTGGCAGACCCGGCGGCTCCACCTCGTCGGCAGCAACACGGGCCGCGGCCCCGGCCCCATCCATTACCGCGACATCCAGGCCTGGGGCTTCGACGGCCTGGACTGAGAACGGGCGGCCGGAGGGAACCGGATTGATCATCTTTGGCGTCTTTGCCGCCACGTGATCGTCAAAGGGAAGAGGAGAGCCGACGTGGAGCAGACCCGTCGAGCAGTACTGACTCTGGGAGCGGGGGCGGCGCTGACCGCGGCCCTGCCGGCGGGCGCGGCGCGGGCGGCGTCACCCGGCGGCGACGGCGGACGCGGCGGGGACAGCAGGGACGGCGAGGCCGTCCGGCAGCTGCGCGGGCTGGAGCGCGAGTACGGCGCGCGGCTGGGGGCGTACGCGCGGGACACGGCCACCGGCAGGACGGTGCTGTACCGCGCCGACGAGCTGTTCCCCATGTGCTCGCTGTTCAAGACACCCGCCGTGGCGGCCGTGATGCGGGACCTGGACCGCGACGGCGAGTTCCTCGCCCGGCGCATCCACTACACGCAGGAGGACGTCACGGCCGCGGGCGGCGGCTCGGTGACGGAGCGGCCCGAGAACATCGCCGGCGGGCTGACGGTGGCCGAGCTGTGCTCCGCGGCCATCGCCCAGAGCGACAACGCCGCCGCCAACCTGCTGCTGCGCGAGCTGGGCGGCCCCACCGCGGTCACCTCCTTCTGCCGTTCCGTCGGGGACCGTACGACGCGGCTCAACCGGTGGGAGCCGGAGCTGAACTCGGCCGAGCCCTCTCGGGTGACCGACACGACCAGCCCGAGGGCCATCGGGCGGACGTACGGACGGCTCGTGCTCGGCGACGCGCTGGTCCCGCGGCACCGGGAGCACCTGACGCGCTGGCTGCTGGCCAACACGACGAGTGCCGGCCGCTTCCGGGCCGGCCTGCCCGCCGACTGGGTGATCGGGGACAAGACGGGCACCGGATCGTACGGGACCAACAACAACGTGGGCATCGCCTGGCCTCCGGGGCGGCCGCCGGTGGTGCTGGCCGTGCTGACCACCAAGCCGGAGGCTTCCGCGCCACGTACGGACGCGCTGGTCGCGAGGGCCGCCAAGGCGCTGGCGGCGGGCCTCGGCTGACGGTCCGTCGAACCTGGCCGCTGACAGCACCGCACTAGGCTTGCGGCCGTGGACCTCTTCTCATCCTCCTGGGCAGCGTTGCGCACGGCGGTCGCCGAACTCCGTGACGAGGACTTCGCGCGGCCGTCCGGCTGCACCGGGTGGCTCGTTCGGGACCTGGTGTGCCATCTGGTCATCGATGCCCAGGACGTCCTGATCACCCTCGTGACCCCCGCCGGTACTGAGCCGACCCGCGACGCGGTGACCTACTGGAACCTCGTCGGGGCCCCGACGGGCGAGGACCCGCTCGACGCGCTGACCGTCCGCCTCGCCGCCGCGTACGAGGAGCCGTGGCTGCTCAAGTTCCACCTGGACGACGTCGGTTCCGCCGCCGGCCGCGCCGCCGCACTCGCGGATCCCCCGGTCCGGGTCGGCACCCGCGACGAGGTGCTCACCACGGGCGACTACCTCGCCGCGTACGTCCTGGAATGGACCCTGCACCACCTCGACCTGATCGCGCACCTCCCGGACGCGGCGGACCCGCCCGCCGAGGGCCTCGCCCGGTCACGCGAGCTGCTGGAGAGGATCGCCGGCGCGGCCTTCCCCCCGTCGTTCTCCGACAAGGACGCGCTGCTGATCGGCACCGGACGGCGGGCCCCGACCGACGCGGAGAAGGCCGAACTGGGCAGGTCGGCCACCCCGCTCCCGCTCCCCCTCGTCCTCGGCTGACCCGGGTCCGCCACACGCCGGTCCGGTAGCAGCACCGAGGGCCGCGCCGATATTCGGTAGGACTCGGGGGCGGGTGTCGGTGACAATCCGTCCCGATGATCACCACCGTCGAACAGCTGCTCTCCTCACTCGACTCCCTGCCGCACAAGGCCCGCCTGCGGCACACCGCCGTCACCGCGCACGCGCTGGCCGCCCGCGGTGAGCTCAGGCCGCTGCTCACCGCACTCGACCGGCTCGGCCCGTACGAACGGCGGCTCGGCGCGCTCGCCGCCCTGGCCGGGGCGGACACCGACCACCTCGCCGCGCGCCTGGCCGACCCCGACCCGGTCGTGCGGCGCTACGCCCTGCGCGGCGCCCGCGCTTCGGCCGTCCCCGACGGGGCCGTCGAAGCCGCGTACGACGACGCTCCGGCCGTGGTCCGCGCCGACCTCGCCCGGCTGCTGCGCGACGGCAGCCGCCCCGCCCTCGCCGAGCGCCTGCTGCTGCGACTGCGGGCCGAACGCGGCGACCGGGACGCGGCCCTGCTGCTGCCGGGCTGCTCCACGGAGTTCACCGCCCGGATGCTGCCCGAGCTCGCCGACGCCGTCGCGTTCGAGGGCTGGAGCCTGCTGGCCCGCCGCCATCCGGCGGCCGTGCTCGACCAGGCCGAACGCGATCTCGACTCGCTCTCCCCCCGTCTGCGGGGCAGCTGGTGGCCGCATCACGCCAACGGGATCGCGGCGGCCCTGCCCGCCGCCCCCGCCCGCGTACTGGACCTCCTCGAACGCCACGGCCCCGGGGACCTGCCCGACCCGCTGCACGACCGGCTCGCCGACCTCGTCGACGCGGACGCCGAGCGGACCGCCCGCTGGCTCGCCGACCCCGGCCGGCAGAGCATCCGCTGGGAGCGCACCCCGAACCCGGCCGTGCTCCGCCGGCTGGTCGCGGCCGCACCGCCGTCCCTGCACCGGCTCGCCGCCCGCTGGTCCCACCGGGGCGCCTACGTCACCATGCTGCGCGCGGTGCCGCCCGCGGACCGGGCGGCCTTCGACGGCGCAGTCGCCGCCGCACGCCCGGGCCACGCCCCGCGCGGCGTCCCCGACGGCGTACTGGCCCTGCTGCCGGAGGCCGAACGGCACGCCGTGGCACGGGAGGAAGTCGCGCGGGGACGCGCCGAACGATGGGCCGCGTTCGAGGTGTGGCCCGCCCTCGCCATGCTCCCGCCGGCCGAGGCCCGGCCGGAACTCCTCGACGCGACCGGCTCCGGAGACGCCGATGACCGGGCGTTCGCCTGGCAGCAGGTGATGTCCAACGCCGGGTACGCGGCGGATCCCGCGGAGGTGGCAGCCGTACTGGACCTGGCCGCGCGCCGGCTGCGCAACGAGCGCGACCCCGTACGCCGGTCCGCCCTGGAGGCCTTCGCCGCCCTGCGCGCGCCGCTGCTCGCGGCGGCCCTCGCCGGGCCCGTGGGCCGGGCCGGCCGCGACGACCTGCAGCAGCTCTGCCTGGACGCCCTGCGCGCACGCGACTGCTCGCCGGCCACCCGGACCGCCGTCCACACCCTCGCCCTCGCCCTCCTCAACTCCTCGGCCGACGAGGAACTCCTCGGGCTCGCCGTCCACCTGCTGGGGGCCCTCACCGCCCACACCGGCTCGCTCGCACCCGCCGTCCGGCTGGACCGGGCGCTGCGCGACGGCCGCGAAAGCGTCGTGCTCGACGCCGTACGGCCCTGGCTGGACACCGCGGCCGGGCGGGGCGACCACACACCGCTGCTCGCCCTGGTCGAGGCGTTCGGCAACCGGGCGCGCCGGGTCCCCGAGCTGCAGGACCGCCTCGCCGAGAGCCTGCGCGACTGCCCCGACGGCGCCTACCCCGACCTGGCCGCGGCCTGGCTGGCCGACCCGGCGACGCGGGCCGGGCGGGTCGCCGTACTCCTGGAGCGGGAGCCCTCCGCGGTAGCACTCGGCCCCGTGCTCGACGTGCTCGCCGCCGACCGCACCGACCTGCTGGACCGCGCGCTGTCCGACCCGCCGCCCACCGGCCGGTTCCCGGCGCCCGGCACGGCCCGTGCGCTGCCCCGCTTCCGCCGTGCGGACCGGTGGCTGCCCCGCCAGCAGCGGGCCGCCGTGCGCCTGGCGGAGACTGCACTCGCCGACCCGGGCCGGTCCCTGGACGACCGGGCCGCGCTGCTCCGCGAGGCGGCCGGGGTCCCGGGACACGGGTACGAGCTCGTCCGGCGGTACGGCGGCGCCGACGCACCGGGAGCGGATCCCGCCGCGCTGGCGGCCGCCGCAGTCGGCGACGCACCGGACGCCGCCCTGCGCCTGCTGCTCGACAGCGCCGGCGCGGACGACGCGGCCGCGCTCTGGGCGGTCGCCGACCAGGTGGCGCTCCGGGCCCGCCCGGACGCCCTCGCCGCCGTGCTGCGCGAACTGCTCACCCGTGAAAGCGGGGTGAAGGTCACCGTCCGCAAGTCGGCGGCGCGGCTCGCCGCCCGCCACCTCCCGCCGGACGACGCCGCTCGGCTCCTCGCCGGGGCTGCGCTCGACGCCCGCGCCCATCCGGACCTGCGGACCGCCGCCGTCGCCCTGGCTCCTGCCCTGCTCCCCGCCGAAGCGGCGTGGTCACTGCTGGAGTCCGCCGTCGCCGACGGCCCGGAAAACGCCCGCCGCGCCGTGCTGCGCAACCCGGCCGAAGTGGCTCCCGAGCACCGGTCCCGTTACGGCCGGCTGATCACCCGTCTGCTCGCCACCGCCGACGATTTCACGACCCAGAGCGTGTTCTGGACCCTGGAGGAATGGGCCGCTTACACGCCCGCCGTCACCGGGACGCTCACGGACATGATCACCGACCTGACCTCCCCCCTCACCTGGGAGGCCGGCAGGACCCTGCTGCGCATCGCCGGATCGGAGCAGCCCCATCCGGCGGGCGGAGCGGCCCCCGGCAGTGCCCTCCACGAGACGGTCGCCCGGCTGCTGACGGCCATGGCCTCGGAGGACGGCGCGTCGGAGGGCGGCGACGCCGACGGTCCCGAGCGGCCCGCCCGCCATCGGATGCACTACCTCCTCGGCTCGATCATGGTCACGGTGCCCGACCGGTTGTGCGCCCCGCTCGCCCGGCAGTTGGCCGCCGAACCGCGGCTGACCGACCTGCGCGTCTCGCTGCTCGTCCGGGCCGTCGACCGGGCCGCGCCGGAAGCCGGACTGACCGCGGCCTGCCGCGAGCTGAGCGCCGCCGTCGCGGACCGCCCCGCGCTGGCCGGGCGCAGCGCCGAACGGCTGCACCAGCGGCACCGCCACGCCTCCTGCACGATGCAGCAGGCGGAGGGGGCGCTGGGGACCGTACGCACCCTGTCCGCCGGCACACCGCCCGACGGGCTGTTCGCCGCGGCCCTCGCCGCCGCCCTCGGCCCCGGCCTGAACTGGCCGGGTCCCTGGAGAGCCGCCGTCCGCGCCCTGCGCGGCCACCAGAACGCGGAGGTCCGGGAGGCGGCCGACGCCATCGACCTGACCGCCGGCTGACACCGGGAGCGCGTTCCCGTTCCTCCACGAGGCGACGGCCCCCTCGTCTACGGTGAACCCATGAGGCTGCTGCTGACCTCCGACACCCACGTACCCGCGCGGGCCCGGCACCTGCCCGAGGACCTGCTGACGGCCGTCGGCGAGGCCGACGCGGTGGTCCACGCCGGGGACTGGACCGACGAGGCCACGCTCGACCTGCTGGAGTCGAGGTCGCGGCGCCTGATCGCGGTGTACGGCAACAACGACGGGCCCGCCCTGCGCGGCAGACTGCCCGAGGTCGCCCGCGCCGAACTCGGCGGCCTGCGCTTCGCCGTCGTCCACGAGACCGGGCCGGCCGACGGGCGCGAGAAGCGCTGCGCCGCACGCTTCCCCGACGCGGACGTCCTGGTGTTCGGCCACAGCCACATCCCGTGGGACTCCACGGCCCCGAGCGGGCTCCGGCTGCTCAACCCCGGCTCTCCGACGGACCGCCGGAGACAGCCCCACCACACCTTCCTGACCCTCACGGTCGCGGACGGCGCCCTGCACGACATCGTTCTGCACCGGCTGCCCGGCCGCTCCTGAGCCCGCGGGCCGCCGCATCCAGGCCGAGACTGAACTCCGCCGCTCGGCAACGCGCATGCCGGGCCAGCCGAGTTGGGGCGATTGTCCGGCTCGTCCCTGTGTTGGCCCTGCGGGTTTCCTTAGGGGAACCTGAAGAACCCCTCCAGCGCGCTCGTTTCGCTGGTCGGCGACCTAGGCTCAGCCGGACTCCCCCTCCTCCCCTTCTCCTGTGAGGTGTAACCGTCATGAGCCGCAGCCACACTCCCGAAACGCCGTCCCGCGCCGAGGCGCGACGGAAGAGGACGGTGCGCACCCGCATCGTCCTGTCCGTCACCGCGGCGGCCGCGGCGGTGGCGGTCGGGGTCGCCGTGGCCGACTCCGACGGTGATGCCGGCAGAGACCGGCGGGCCGACGGCGCCGCCGGTGCCTCGGCCGGGACCGCGGGGACCGGTGACGGCGTGGGGTCGGCACCCTCCCCTGCCGTCCCCACGCCCGCCACCGACGCCACGGCCACGGCGAGCCCGAGCCCGTCCGGCACACCGGACGCCGGGGCCTCCGAGTCCGCCGCTCCGCCGGAGCCCGACACGGCGGAGAGCAGCACTCCGGCCAAGCCGGCGTCGACCCGGGCCGCCGACCCGACGCGCAAGCCCTCCACCACCACGGGCGGCGGTTCCGGGGGCTCGGGCGGTTCGGGTGGCTCGGGCGGTTCGGGTGGCTCAGGTTCCGGCACCGTCAACGGCGATGCCGAGTCCGCGGTCCTCGCCCTGGTCAACAAGGAGCGGGCCGCAGCCGGGTGCGGCGCGCTGACCATGAACGCCAAGCTGAGCGCCGCCGCACGGACGTACAGCGACACCATGGCCCGTAGCGGCGTCATGTCGCACACCGGCCCCGACGGGTCCACGATGACCAGCCGGGTGGAGGCCGCCGGATACGGGTGGTCCCGCCTGGGCGAGAACATAGCCCGGGGTCAGGCCGACCCCGACTCGGTCATGAAGGCGTGGATGAACAGCTCCGGCCACCGGGCGAACATCCTCAACTGCTCCTTCAAGGAAATCGGCATCGGCGCCCACAAGGGCGACGGCGGCCCGTGGTGGACGCAGAACTTCGGCACTCCGAAGTAGCGAGACCCGGACCGGCCAAACCCCGCGTACCGAACGAACCAGCCGCCCCCCACCACGTCCTCCGACCCGTCCCACGGGTCGGAGGACGTCGGCGTTCACCGGCCGGCGGCGGGCCCGCACGCGGGGGCTCGGGCTCTTCGAGGGGGAGGCGGTGACGGGCCGGGCGGCGGGTCGGTCACTATGGGGCCGTGCCCCGGATTCCGCGTTACCTGTTCATATGGCTGTCGTGCACGGCCACCAGCGTGACCGCCGTGCTCGCCACGGTCCAGTTCGTGGTCGGCTCGACCAGGCATACGCCCCCGGTCGCACGGTCCGCCCCGGTGGTCATCGACACGCCTCCGGCCTGGGAGGCGGGCAGCCCGGCACCGGTCACGCCGTCCCCGTCCGCGAGCCCCTCGCCCACCGTGACGCAGCGCCCGACCCCCTCGGCCGCGACCCCCGCCAAGGCCTCGCCGGGAACCCCCCGGACCACCGCTCCGAAGACCGCCGTGGACTGCGAGGAGGGCGGAGCGGGCCTGCACACCGTCCCCTCCACCGGCGGCAAGGTGACGGTGCGGTACGGCAGCCGGGGCGTGTGCCTGATCTCCGCGATCCCCAGCCGCGGCTTCAAGGCCACCACCGCGCAGACCTCGGACGACACCCTCACCGTCACGTTCTCCGGCGCCGACCACCGGTCGGTGGTCACGGCGACGATCGTCCCCACGGCGAAGGCGAGCGTCCGCGAATCCTCTTTCTGACGCGGTCCGATGGGGGCGCTTCAGGGTCTTGTACGCCCTCGTGCGCCGTGCTCCGGCGAAGCGGAAGGTGAGCGTTTCCTTAGGGCAACCTCAAGATCGCGCCGAGGCGGTTCCACAGGCCCTGACGGGGCCTATGCTCGCGTCAGCCGAGCGGCCCTCGGCGCCGGGGAACCGCACCCGGCGAACCCCCGGGCCGCCGGTTCCGCCGAGCCGGGAGGCATTCGGCCCTTCCCGCAGTCCGCATCGTGCCTTGGGGTGTCTTCGCCATGACTTCTCGCCCGCTCCGACCCGTTCGCACCGACCGCCGTACGACGGCGCCCCGCGCCGCCGCGCCCCTGGGGACACGACTGCCGCTGGTCGCCGCCGCCGTGGTCGCGGCGGGGCTGACCGCCGCCTGCGGGCCGGCCTCCCAGCCCGCCGGTTCCGCGGCGCCGTCCACGGCCGGACAGTCCGTGGAGGCGGCCCTCCCCTCCGCGTCGGAGTCCGCGTCCGCGTCCGCGTCCGCCGAGGCCTCCCCGAGCGCCTCGGCCTCGCCGTCCGCGTCCGCCACCCCCTCGCGTGCCGCGTCCGCGCCGGCCTCCCCCGCCCGGACGTCGGCCAAGCCGACCCGTACGTCCGCCGCGCCCGAGCCGGCCCGGATACCCGGACCCGGTTACGACAGTTCGGCCGACGCGCAGAAGCAGATCGAGGCGGCCCTGCGGGCGGCCAAGGCCGACGGGCGGGCGGTACTGCTCGACTTCGGCGCGAACTGGTGCGGCAACTGCAAGGCCGCCGACAAGGTGTTCGCCCAGCCGCAGACCGCGGGGATCCTCGGGGCCTCGTACCACCTCGTCAAGATCGACATCGGCGGCAACAGTTCCGCCAACTCGGCGCTCCTGCGCAAGTACAGCCCGTCCGGCGGGACGTACACGATGCCCGTACTGGTCGTCGTCTCCTCCTCCGGCACGGTGCGCACCGACACCCACGTCACGGGCAACCCGTCCCTGACCGCGGACGGCATCAACTCCTTCCTGCGCAAGTGGGCGTCATGAGACGAATGCGGAGATCGGCCCGCAGGGCCCTGGTGGTTCCCGCCGGAGCGGGCCTCGCGGTGGCGGCCGGTCTGCTCCTCGCCGGCCTCGCGACGGACGACGGCGGTTCCGGGGCACCGGACGGCCGGGCCGGCGTGGCCAGGGCCTCCGAGGCGAAGGTCCTGGACCCCGGCGCCCGGCAGGACGCGCCCGCGCTGGCCGGCGACGACCTGGACGGGGAGCCTGTCGGTCTCGCCCGGTTCCGGGGCCAGGTCGTCGTCCTCAACGTCTGGGGCTCCTGGTGCGGCCCCTGCCGGGCGGAGGCCCAGGACCTGGCGCGGCTCAGCCGGGAGACCCCGGCCGAGGAGGTCCGGTTCCTCGGCATCAACACGCGGGACCCGGACCTGACGGCGGCCCGGTCGTTCGTGCGCGAGCACGGCCTGGGCTTCCCCAGCCTCCACGACCCTTCCGGCGAACTCCTGCTCCGCTTCCCTCCCGAGCTGCTCAACCCGCAGGCGATCCCCTCGACCCTCGTGATCGACCGCCGCGGACGCATCGCCGTCGCCATCGGCGGCGCCGTCACCGACGAGCAGCTGCGGCCCCTGCTCGCGCGCGTCGTGGAGGAGGAGTCGTGACGGGGGCGGCCGTCGCGTACCGGACGCTCGCCCTCGCGGACGCCCCCTCCCTGGTGAACGGCACGCTGGCCATCGCGGCCCCCGTGGCGTTCGTCGCGGGGCTCGTCTCCTTCCTGTCGCCGTGCGTACTGCCGCTCGTACCCGGCTACCTCAGCTACGTGACCAGTCTGTCGGTCGCCGACCTGGCGGAGGCGCGCGGCGGGCGCCGCAGCCGCATGGCGACCGGGGCGCTGCTGTTCGTCCTGGGCTTCACCGCGGTACTCGTCTCCGGAGGCGCCCTGTTCGGCTACTTCGGCCGTACCCTCCTCGCCCACCAGGAGATGGTCACGCAGGTGCTCGGCGTCTTCACCGTGCTCATGGGGCTGTCCTTCATGGGGGTCCTGCCGGGGTTCACCCGGCGGGAGTTCCGCAGCCACCGGCGCCCCGCTCTCGGGCTCGCCGGGGCGCCCGTACTGGGAGCGGCGTTCGCGGTTGGCTGGACCCCGTGCATCGGCCCGACGCTGGCCGCCGTCCAGGCGCTCGCGTGGACCGAGGCGAGCGCGGCCCGCGGCGCCCTGCTGATGGCGGCGTACTGCCTCGGGCTGGGCCTGCCGTTCCTCCTGGCGGCGCTGGCGTTCCGGCGCGCCCTGGGCGCGTTCGGCCTGGTCAAACGCCACTACTCGTGGGTGCTGCGGATCGGCGGCGGCATGCTCGTGCTGGTGGGCGTGCTGCTGGCCACCGGGGTGTGGAACGACCTCGTGTACCGCATGCAGTTGTGGAGCGCGAACTTCAGCACGGCCCTCTAGAGCCGCCGTACGCCTCGAAGGCGAAGAACCGATTCGATCCCGTGATTCGAGCCGGCCGCGTGATCCGTGATCCGTGATCCGTGATCCGTGACACAGAAGTGCAGAGACACCCATGAACCTTTCCATGCATGTCAGGCATTCCCGGAAGCCCCGCATCGCGGCCGCCCTCGTCTGCCTGGCCGCGGGCTCGCGGCATGCGGCCAGCAGCCCGCTGCCAAGGGCCCCGGTGCCGGCGCCGGCACCACCGCGCCCACCGCGCCCACCGCGCCCACCACGCGCTTCACCGAGAACGGAGTCACCGTCACCCTCTCGGTGTCCGACTGGCACGCCTCGAAGGGCACCGTCACCGCGGTCTTCACGCCCGAACGCAAGGGGTTCCACCTCTACAGCATCGACCTGCCGGCGACCGGCATCGAGGACGTGGGCCGCCCGACCGCGATGTCCGTCTCGGGGGTCCTCAGGGCCGAGGGCAAGCTGACGGCCGCCCAGGACGTACGGTCCATCAGCGTGCCCGGTGTCGACGCCCCGGTCCCCGTCTACCCCGACGGCCCCGTCACCACCACCCTCCCGGTCCGCGCCGACGGGGACGGGAACGCGACCCTGCTGCTCGGCTACGCGACCTGCAGCACCCAGGACGGCTGCACCATCCCGGTCTCCGACCGTCCCGTGCGGCTGCGCGTCACCGGTGACGGCCCGGCCTTCGACGCCCACTAGGCGCGGGAGCCCCTAAGGTGTGCGCATGCCGAGCGTCCTGGTCGTCGAAGACGACCCCAGCATCCGCCAGTCACTGATCGAGGTCCTGGCGGAGCACGGGTATGCCGTGCGCAGCGCCGGCGACGGGTTCGGCGCCCTGCGCGAGGTCACCCAGGCCCCCGTCGACGCTGTGGTCCTCGACCTGGGACTGCCCGATCTGGACGGAGGAGACGCACTGCGCATGATCCGCGGCATATCCTCCGTTCCCGTACTGGTGGCCACCGCCCGCGACGACGAGACCGAAATCATCAAGCTCCTCAACGCGGGCGCCGACGACTACCTGGTCAAGCCCTTCTCCGGGGGGCAGCTCATCGCGCGCCTCTCCGCCGTGCTGCGGCGCACGAGCCACGTGCCGCCGACCGGTGCCCCGGCGGGCGCACCGGTGGCACCGGCCGCCGAACCGCTGCGCCCCACCACCGTGGGTGAACTGGCCGTGGACCCGGGCGCGCGCACCGCGTACCTGGCGGGCCGGGAGCTCCGCCTCACCCGCCGGGAGTTCGACCTGCTGGCGTTCCTCGCCCATCACACCGGCCAGGTCGTCTCCAAGCGCCGCCTGCTGACCGAGGTCTGGCGCGAGCCGTACGTGGACGACCAGACCGTCGACGTGCACCTGTCGTCCCTGCGCCGCAAGCTGGGCGAACGCGCGGCGGCCCCGCGGTACCTGCTGACCGTCCGCGGCGTCGGCATCAAACTGGTGGCGCCGCGTTGAGACGCTCACTGGCCGGAGTGGCGCTCGCCGTGACCTCCATGGTCGCCCTCTCCTTCCTCATACCGCTGGCCGCACTGGTGATGTCGCTCGTCAAGGAACAGGGGGTCACCGCGGCCGAGCAGCGTGCCGCCGCCCTGGCGCCCGTCCTCGCACTGACCACGGACGCGGCGGCCCTGCGCGAGTCCGCCGCGAGCCTGGACGCCGCCGAGCACCTGGTCGTCCACCTGCCCGACACCGGGCCCCTCGGCAGCTCCAAGGCCCCCGCGGAACTGCTCGAACGGGCACAGCGGGGGCGCGAGTCCATCTCGCAGGAGGTTCCGCACGGCTGGATATGCCTGCAGCCGGTGGTGCTTCCCGGGGAGCAGGTCGCCGTCATCGAGAACTTCGTGCCCGAGGAGGAACTGACCCGCGGCGTCAAGGAGTCCTGGGCGGTCATGCTCTTCCTCGCCGTGGGACTGATCGGCGGATCCGTGCTGGTCGCCGACCGCCTCGGTGCGAAGGTCGTCAGGTCCTCCAAGCGGCTCGCCCAGGCATCGCGCGCACTCGGCCAGGGCGACCTGGACACCCGTGTGGACCCGATGGGGCCCAAGGAACTGCGCGAGGCGGGCGTGGCCTTCAACGCGATGGCCCACCGGATGACCGAACTGCTCGCCGTCGAACGCGAACTCGTCGCCGACCTGTCCCACCGGCTGCGCACCCCGCTGACCGCCCTGCACCTGGCATCGGAGCGGATGGCCGGCACACCGGAATCGGCCAGGGTCGAAGCCGCGGTCGGCGAACTGGAGACGGAACTCCAGGCCATCATCGCCACGGCGCGCACTCCGCTCGCCGTGGGACCCATGGGCCAGGGCATGCTCGCCGCCGAACCTCCCACGGGCGACCGCGCCGTCGGCAAGGGGGCGCCCGGCCCCCGCTGCGAGGCGGCCGACGTCGTCCGCCGCCGCACCGCCTTCTGGGCGGTCCTGGCGGAGCAGCAGCAGCGGTGCTGTTCCCTCGACCTCACCCAGGAACCCACGGCCGTGGGCCTCTCCGAGGACGACGTCGCCGCCGTGGTGGACGCGCTCATCGGCAACATCTTCCGCCACACCGCGTCAGGGACCCCGTTCGGCGTCCGCGTCGTGCGTACCGCCCACGCCGTGGAGCTGGTCGTGGAGGACGGCGGGCCGGGCATCCCGGACCCGGACCGGGCCCTCTCCCGCGGGAGCAGCACCGGATCCACCGGGCTGGGTCTGGACATCGCGCAGCGGGCCGCGACCGCGACGGGCGGCGCAATGCGGATCACGCGCAGCCCTCTGGGCGGCGCGCACATCACCGTGACGTTCGCACTGGCCACGCCGTCGCCGACGGGGCGGGGGCCGCGTCTCTCCCGCCGCCGTCCGACCTGGCGGGCCACCCGCCGGCCGCGGACGTGAGCCCGGGGCGGGCTCGCGGCGGCGGGACGGCGGACACCTAGCGGGTCAGGAACGGGTCCAGTAGGCATAGCCCTCACCGGAGTGCGGCTCGCGGAGCCAGCTGCGGGTCTCGAAGCCGTCCAGGCGGCCGTGGCACACGGCCTCCCGTGACACCGTGACCCCGAAGTGCGCGGCGATCGAGTCGAGCGCCGTACGGAGCCCCTCGGAGAGGGTCCGCCCCGCGAAGAGGCCGACGGGCGTGAGCCCTGCCGGTATCTCCCCGGTCGTCGTCCGCGACTCGCCCCGGACCGTCAGGCCGTAGCGCTGCTCTCCGTTCTCCGCGCAGGAGAAGTGGAAGGCCGCGGGGAGATCGGGGCCCCACTGCGGTTCGTACGTCAGCGTCAGGGCCCGCGTCCCGCGGGAGGCCTCCGTGGCGGGTGACGCGAAGCGCGCCTGGGTGGCGGCGTCGATGCCCCGGTCGGAGTGGGCGAAGGCCCAGCCGTCGCCCGCCGCGCCGAACCGGGCCACCGTCCGGTTCTCCCACGGCTCTCCGTCCGGGTGCGCCCCTGCGTCGCCCGGGGTCAGGGCCGGGCGGACGCTCGCATCGCCGGCGCCGAGCCGGTGCGGGACCTCGGACGGCTCCACGCCTGCGATCAGCACCATCCGGAAGCCACTGCGGGATTCCTCCGCGAGCCACCCCAGACCGTCGGCGGGAGCGGACCCGGTGGCGGGCGGGGCGGCCTTGGTGGCGCCGGGGCCGCGTGGGGTGGCCAGCAGGACGCGGCCGCGCTCCGGGGTGAGGACCGGACCCAGGTACGGGTCCGCGAGCAGGCCCACGGGGGCGATGTGGTCGGCGGACCGGGGGGTCCACGCGGGCACCGCGGCGGCGAGCGTCCGCCAGGCCGCCTCCGGCTCCGCCCGCCGGGCCAGCGCGCGTGCGCTCTCCACGGCCTCTCCGAAGGCTCCGTCCGCCTGGTACCGGAACGTCGCCTCATGGATCGCCCGCAGGGTCGCGGCCACCACGGGCCGGTCCTCCTCGGGATACCGGCGCGTCAGCGACTCCTCCTGATGCGTTCCGTACCGCGGCTCCGCCCGGCAGGTCAGCGGCACCGCTTCGTGGGCGACGTACGGATCGGAGAGCGAGGCCCCCGCCTCGGCTCCGGTGGCCGTGCCGCGCAGGACGCCGATCTGTTCCAGGAGCCGCGCCGCCCCCGGCCGACCGAACGCGCGGGCCTCGGACAGGGCTTCCTGGGCGGCTTCGTACGCGCCGCACAGGGCGGCCAGCCGGGCCTGCTCGACCCGGTCGTCCATGGCCCGGGTGGTCTCGTTCGCGAAGGCCGGCCGGTCCGAGGCCATGGAGTGGAACTCCCGGTACGCGTCCTCCATGAAGTGGCGGAAGGACGGGAGGCGTTCCGGTGGGCTCCCGCGCCAGGGCGCCCAGGTGTACACGGCCCACTCCCCCCGTTCGTCCACGTCCTCCGGGTCCAGCAGGACGTCCACCATGTCGGATTCGGTGGCCAGTTGGAGCGAGCGGGACCACAGGCCCGCTTCGCGGACCAGGTCCTCGTCGGCGTCGTCCCCGGCGCCGTCCAGCCATGTCCCCCGCATGTCGTGCGGGTCGTCGCACCAGCGGAGGTCCTCGCAACCGGCCAGTCGCCAGACGAAGTTGCCCGCTCGGTGCCAGCCGTCGGTGACCGCGAGGAAGGACCGCAGCGACGGGGGAAGGGTGGCGCCGAGACGGGCCTCGGCAGCGGCGATCCCGGCCTCGTCCGCCGGCTCACGGCCCAGCCAGCGGGCCGCACGCCAGTCCTCCGCGCCCGGCAGTCCGTCGTGTTCCGGGTCGTACGCGTCGGCCCACTCGCCGCTCCACCGCTCGAGGAAAGGGCGCCACTCGAATCGCATCATGAGGGCGATGTTGACAGCCCCCGCTGACAACGGACCGGGCCCGCCCGCCCGTCAGGACTCCGACGAGGTGCCCGCCCCGGCGGGCTGCCGCGGCCACACCCGCGCCGCGGCGGTGCGGAGGGCGTCCGCGAGGGCCTCGGCCGTCGGGTCGGGGACGGCCGTGCGCCAGGCGGTGACGATACGGCTCGGCGGATGGCCGTCGACCGGTACGAAGGCGACTCCGGGGCGGGCGTGGCGCAGCGCGGCCCCGGTGGGCAGGAGCCCGACGGCGCCCTCCCAGACGACGGCGTGCAGGCACTCCTCCACGGTCGCCACCACCGGGCCCGGCGCGTCCTCCGCGGCCGCGAACCAGTAGCCGCGCCACCGGGCGTCGGTGCCCCGCGGGAGGCGGAAACGCGGCCGGCCGGCCAGCTCCGCGACCCGCACGCGGGCCCGGGCCGCCAGCGGATCCTCGGCGGGAACGGCCGCCACCACCTGCTCTTCGCCGAGCGGGCGCACCGTCAGCCCCGCGGTGTCGAAGGGCAGCCGGGTCAGCGCCAGGTCCACCCGGCCCTCGCGCAGTCCGGCCGAGGGATCGGTGACGGGCGCCTCGCGCAGCCTGACCCGTACTCCGGGGCGCTCGCGCCGCAGCGCGGCCAGCGCCGGCGGTCCGACCTCCAGCCCGGCGCCCGCGACCACGCCGAGTACGAGGACCCGTCCGGCCTCCGCGGCGCGGACCCGCTCGCGGGCCCGCTCGGCGCGCTCCAGCAGGTCCCGCGCCTCCGCGAGCAGCACCTCGCCGGCGGGGGTGAGCCGCGCCCCGGTGGGGACGCGGTCGAAGAGGCGGCATCCGAGGTCGGCCTCCAGCTCCCGGATGCGCCGGCTGAGCGGCGGCTGGGCCAGGTGAAGGCGCGCGGCGGCCCGCCCGAAGTGGCCCTCCTCGGCCACCGCGACGAAACAGCGCAACGCCCGCAGGTCCATGACCGGCCACGATACCGATACCGAACCCATACCCGCGCAACCGGTCCTGGACGCGGCCCCGACCTCCGCGGTGAGGTGGTGGCAGGCGCCGGGCGACGGGCCCGCCGCCTCCCTCGTGTCTGGAGCCACCGTGTACGCACACCCCGACGACCTGCACCGCGCCCGCTCGGTGGGCGGCAACGCCCCGGCGGAGTTCGCCGCCTGGCTCGCCTTCCAGCAGGCCGTGGACCGGGAGGACGGCGCGGTGCCGCGCCGCTACCGCGAGCTGATATCGGTGGCGGTCGCGCTCGTCACCCAGTGCTCCTACTGCCTGGACGTGCACACCGCCGCCGCCCGCCGGCACGGGGTCACCGCCGAGGAGCTCTCGGAGACGGCGTTCGTGACCGCCTCCGTCCGCGCGGGCGGCACCCTCGCTCACGCCCTGCTCGCGGACCGGCTGTACGAGCAACACGGGCAGGGGCACGGCCAGGGACAGGGCCACCACCACGGCTGAGGATGCGGGCCCGGACACCGCAACTTCGCTCCCCCGCCTCGTTCAGGGCGAGCCGAGCCGGGCCAGTGCCGCGCTCGTCAGGGCGCGGATGCCGGCCGGCAGGGCGGTGCGGGCGTCGGGGGCGAAGTCCGGTGCGTGGTTGGCCGGCAGGGCGGCCAGCTTCTCGGCCGCCGTCGTGCCGGGGGCGCGGGACCATGCGGCCGGGCCGATCGTGCCGAGCATCCAGTAGCCGAGCCGGATGCCCCGCTCGCCGTGCACGTCCAGGCCCGCGTCGCCGAACAGGGCGAAGTCCTCCGTGGCGAGCGAGGGCGGCCACATCGTCACCCGTTCCGGCCCGAACTCGGCCGCGTGCGCCTCCCGTAGGGCCGCCGTGACCCCCGGATCGGGGTGGGTGACCGGGGAGGAGGAGGTCCGGACGATCTCGGGTTCCCGGGGGCAGGCCGCGGCCGCGCACTCGGCGCGGACGATCCGCTCGACGGCCTCGGCGGCCCGGGCCAGCGAGGCCTCGCTCACCGCCCTGACGGTGAGGGCCAGTTCGGCTCGGTCCGGGATGACGTTCGCCCGGTCGCCGGCCCGGAACGAGCCGACGGTCACCGCCACCTGATCCGCCGGGGCGGCCTCCCGTGCCACCACCGTCTGGAGCCGGGTCACCACGTGGGCCGCCGCCACCACCGGGTCCACGGCGAGGTGCGGGGCGCCCGCGTGCCCGCCCCGGCCGTGCACGACCACCCGGTAGGTGACGCTGCCGGCCGTCATGGGCCCGTACGCGTGCGCGATCATCCCGGCCGGCAGCGGCGCGGCGTGCTGGGCCAGTACGTCGTCCGGGCGGCCGCACCGCCGGTAGAGGCCGTCGGCCAGCATCGCCCGGGCCCCTTCGAGGGTCTCCTCGGCCGGCTGCCCCACCACCAGGAGGGTGCCGCGCCAGGCCTGCGGCGCCCCGGCCAGCAGCGCGGCGGTGCCCGCCGCCGCGGCCAGGTGCAGATCGTGTCCGCAGGCGTGGGCCGCCTCGCCGTCGGCCGCGTACGGCAGCCCGCTCGTCTCCCGTACGGGCAGGGCGTCGAGTTCGGCCCGGAGCAGGACCGTGGGTCCGTCGCCGTTGCGCAGCACCCCGGCGACGCCGTGCCCGCCGATGCCGCGCGTGGTCGCGCAGCCCGCCGCCTCCAGCCGCCCGGCGAAGCGGTCCGCCGTGCGCCGTTCCGCTCCGGACAGCTCCGGATCCCGGTGCAGTTCCAGGTAGAACGTCGTCATGTCGCGCAGGTGCGCGTCGAGTCGGGCGAGCGGTGCGGGTGCGTGACCGGTCATCCCGCCATGATCGGCCGACGGGGCGGGAGCGGGTACGGCAGGGCGCTGACACCTCGTGACAGCGGAGTGTCAGCGGCACGACGGGTCCGTTGCAGGCGGGACCCGTTCTGATGGGGGCAGGCACAGCACGGCCCGGTGCCGGCCCCCGTACAGAAGGAGTCATCATGGAGAAGTCGCCGCTCGCCTCGCTCGCGGACGAGATCCTGGAGCTGGAGTCCGAGACCTTCGAGATCTCCGACTACTCGGACGCCAGCGAGGTCGTGCTCGCCGGTTCCACGAGCTGCAGCTCCACCTCGACGTGTTCCTCGACCACCAGCACCACCTCCTGCTCCGCCTGACCCGTCGGGCAGCGGACACACGGATGCCCCGGCCCTCGCCCACGCGAGGACCGGGGCATCCGCCCGTGTGCGGGAGCTACGGGAAGGGGTGCGGGACCATGCGGATGTCGGCCTCGGTGAGGTCGGCCGCCCGCAGCCCCGCGCGCCGCGGAGCGGTCCGCAGGCGCGGCAGGTACGGGGCCCGCTGCCGGGACCAGCCGAAGTCGATCGGCAGCAGTCCCGGCACCACCGCGCAGACCGTGTGCAGCCCGATCCGCCGCTGTTCCGGCGTGGTCTGGTCGACGGCGATCACGTCGTGGCCCGCCCGGACCAACCCGTCCACGACGCACAGCAGATCGTCGCGCAGATCGCCGGTCCGCGGCCGGCCGTGCTCCGTCCAGGACCGGTAAGCGTCCTCCATCGTGCGCACGGCCGCGGGCTCCCGGTAGGGCCGCACGTGCTCCGCCATGGCCGGCAGGCCGTACAGCTGGGCGTGGTCCTTCAGGTGCAGCACCCGGCTGAAGTCCTCGGCCATCGCCTCCAGTTCGCCGCGCCGCTCCTCGACCTGGCGGGGCAGGTGCGGAATGTAGGTGAGCACCTCCGACAGGGCCGCCTCCACCGCCGTCGCCGGATCGAGCGCGGCTCCGGCGCCGAAGGAGAACAGCCCCGGGCCGCCGTCGCGCCGCACCGCCAGCCCGGTCACCACGGGCACGGCCAGGTCGATGCGGTTGTCGAATGCGTGCACGTCGTACCCCTGGAGCGCCGCCCGGTCGGCCATCGTGCGCACCGCCGTTCCCGGCACCGTCGCCAGGTCGATCTCGGTCAGCGGCAGTCCGGCGTACCAGGCGATCAGGAACGCGTCCCGTTCCACGAGTTCGAGCAGCGCGCCCAGCAGCGCCTCTTCCGTGCAGCTGCCGATGGCGCAGCCGTTGGAGCACTCGAAGACGAAGTTGTCGGCGGCGAGCCCGGCGCTGTAGTGCACCAGCCGGGCCGGGACCAGGACGGGGCGGTCGTCGCGCAGCGAGTGCCCGTACACCCACGGTATCGGCCGTTCCGGATCGAAGGGGGACACGAGCGGGTCGTCGCGGTAGGTCCCCGGGGCGTAGAAGCCGCACTCGGCCGGATCGAGCGCGCGCTCGCCCAGCTCCGCGTACGAGGCGGTGAGCAGGGTGTTCCCGGTGCGGCGGTGGGTTCCGGCGTACCGTTCCAGTCCCTCCAGGTGCGCGAGGTCGCGGCTCGCGGTGAAGCTGTTGGCCTGCCCGCTCCAGGTCACGTCCGTCAGTCCCGCGTACCCGCGCATGAAGACGCTCCCGGCGACCGGGGCGGTGGTCGGCGAGGTGACGTTGATCCAGGTGCCGCCGCCGAGCACCCCCGTCACCGGATTGGCCAGCGCCGTGTACGGCATCGGGTACGAGGACGCGGCCCGCAGCCGCTGCGCGCCCGGGTCGGACTTGGGCCGGGACGCGGGCGCGAAGGGCCGGGGTGCGTCGGTGCCCCGGGGACCGCAGTCCGGGCACAGCGGGTCGGCCAGCAGCGGGTACGTGCGGATCCGCAGCGTCTCCAGGTCCAGCCGGGACACCTGGGGCAGGGTCCGGTCGGCGGCCTCCCCTGCGGGTGGGCCGGCCCGGCCGCCGTGGACGGCCTCGTGCAGCGCGTACACCGCGTCGTGCGCGTACGGGGACAGCCGCGGCCACTCGGGACCGGCGGGCGTGCCCGGCCCGACGCCCGTCTCCAGCGCGTCGCGCTCGCTCCTGCTGCGCAGCCGCTGGCGGCGCATGGCCAGGCACCGGCCGCACGCCGGTGCGGTGCCGTCACCGCCCCACGGGCCGACGAGCACCTCGCGCGCCGTGAGGTGCACGCTCGCGCCGGGCCGGACGGCCGCGAACGGATCGGCGGCGCGCGGCCCCAGGGCGTCGTGGACGCCCAGGGTCACCACGACGGCGCCGAGCGGCTCCAGCGCCCGCGCGAGGTCCCGTCTCGCCGCCTCCAGGGGCGTCCCGTCGGGGGCGGGCGGACGTGCGGAGGTCGTCGTCATGTCCGGTTGCTCCAGCGGAAGGTCTTCAGGCCGATCGCACCGAAGAGGAGGGCGAAGCCGAGCAGGGCGGCCCATCCCGTCCAGACGGCGGTGAGGGAGCCGGTGCCGGTGAGCGCGCCGGTCGCCGCGTCGTTGAGGTAGCGCAGCGGCAGCACGCGCGAGACGGACTGGAGCCACGACGGCATCATGTCGAGGGGCAGGAACGAGCCGGACAGGAAGGCCATCGGCACCATCAGGCAGTTGGCGATGGCGGCCACGGCCTCCGGGGTGTTCGCGTACGTGCCGACGATCACGCCGATCGCGAGGAACGCCGTGATCCCGAGGACCAGGGAGGGCAGCACCAGCGGCCAGCGCCCGTCCAGGACCAGCCCGAAGCCGGGGAGCATCGCCACGGCGACGAACACCGCGGCCTGCACCACGCCCACGCCCAGGGCCAGCACGTACCGCGAGGCGAGGACGGTGGTCAGCGGGGTCGGCGTCAGCCGGATCAGCCGCAGCAGGTCGTCGCGCCGCCACTGCATCAGCGTGAACGCGATGCCGAAGACGGCCGCGTTGGCGACGCCCCACGACATCACCCCGGGCGCGATGTACGAGATGTAGGGGCGGCCGGTCTCCTCGACGTCCTGCCCGCTGAAGATCAGGCCGAAGACGACCAGGAAGAGCAGCGGGAAGGCGAAGGTGAAGAAGAGGGTGGCCTTGTCCCGGACCTGCGCCCGGTAGCCGGCGGCGGTCAGGGCGGTGTATGCGCTCATGCCTGGTGCTCCGTCTGCGTGTGGGGGCCTGCCTGGGGCCCGATCCGGGGGCCGGGGTGTGCTGCGGCGCCGGTGAGTTCGAGGTAGACGTCCTCCAGCGTCGCCGTACGGGTCATCACCCCGTCCAGCCCGGTGAGTGCGTCCACGGCCTGCAGCACCCTGCCCGGCGCCGTGGTCTCCAGCACCAGGGAGCCGCCCTGCAGGACGGCCCGGTCCACGCCGGGCAGCGCCGCGGCCTCCTCGACGCCGATCCGTCCCACCGGCAGCAGCAGGCGCGACGGCGCTCCGGCCGCGGCGACCAGCCGGTGCGGCGAGTCGAGGGCGGCGATCCGGCCGCCGACGAGGATCGCGACGCGGTCGCACAACGCCTCGGCCTCGTCGAGGTGATGGGTCGTGTAGACGATGGTGCGGCCCTCGCTCTTGAGGGCGCGCAGCACCTCCCACAGATCGCGGCGGGCCTGCGGGTCCAGGGCGGCCGTCGGCTCGTCCAGGAAGATCAGCTCCGGGCTGTGGACGAGGGCCGAGGCGATGGCCAGGCGCTGGCGCTGGCCGCCGGAGAGGTTCTCCACCATGACGTCACGCTGCTCGGTGAGCCCGACGCTCTCCAGCGTGCGGTCGGCGGCCGCCGGGTCGCAGCGGTAGAGACCGGCGACCGTGACGAGGTGCTCGCGCGCGCTCTGCCGTACGAAGAAGGCCGAGGCCTGGGTCTGCACGCCCATCCGGGGCAGCAGGGCCGTGTTGCGGGGCCAGGGGCTCTGGCCGAGGACGCGGACCGTGCCGTCGTCGGCCTGCCGCAGCCCCTCCATGATCTCTATGAGGGTGGTCTTGCCCGCCCCGTTGGGGCCGAGCAGCCCGAAGAACTCGCCCCGGCGCACCTCGAGGGACACCCCGTCCACCGCCTGGCGGTCGCCGTAGCGTTTGTGTACGTCCTGGACGGCGATGGCCGGGGAGTCGGGCGGCTGGGTGCTGTCAGTTGTCATGGGTCGTGCGTCCCTCTGTGTCTGTCGGGTCTGTCGGGTCTGTCGGGGTCTTGGGGTCAGGTGGTGACGGCGTACCAGACGGCTCCCGTGAGGCCGGCCGCCAGCAGCAGGACGAGCACGGCGGAACCGATGCCGTATCCGAGGTAGAGCCGGCGGGCTCGCGGCGGGTACGCGGCGGCGGCCGCCCGGTCGCGCATCCGCAGACGCAGGTACCCCGAACTGGCGGGCGCCAGCCGTGTCACGCGCAGGCCGTGGCCGAGCATCGTGTAGCCGTCCAGCGGTGGAAGCGGGATCAGGTTGACGAGTGCCTGCGCGCTGCCGGCGAGCAGGAGCGCGGCGAGCACCCGCCGGGTGGGGTCGTCCCCGGGCAGCGCCGCCCACCAGCCGAAGAACGGCAGCAGGAACAGCAGGTTGGCGAAGGCACCCGCGGAGGCGACCGCCACCTGGTGCCGACGCCGTGCCAGGAAGCGGTAGTTGTCCACGGTGCAGTACATGATGGCGGCGGGCAGCCGCCACCGCAGCCCGATCTCGCCCACGGTACCGCCGACATGGCGGGCCGCGACGCCGTGCGCGAACTCGTGCAGGGCCGTGCTCAGCCACATGAGCGTGGCCACCCCCGTCAGGGCTGCCGGATGGCGCAGCAACCACCCGAAGGCGTGGACGAGTTCACCGGCCGACGCCGCCAGTACGACCTCCATGGCGAGGCAGCCGAGGAGCAGGGGGCCGAGCACCACGGGGTGCAGCAGCGGGCGCAGGGCGCGGTGCAGCCGGGCCGTGGTGGCGTCGGCGTCCGCGACCAGGCGCAGCGTGCCGCGGAGCAGCGTGCCCCGCAGAGGTTTGCCGGGCGGCGCGGGTGCGGGCGGCGGCGGGCCGCCCACGAGCAGCCGGCGGGTACCGAGCAGGGCCAGCAACTGCTGCCAGTTGCCCTCGCCGAGCCGCCGCCCGAAGGCGTGTCCGTACTCGGCGCCGATCTCGGCCAGGGTGCGGGAGCCGTCCAGCCGCGAGACGAGGAAGAACTCCTTGGGCCCGATCTCGAACGAGGCTCCGGACACCGGGTCCTTGACCAGGTGGACGGTGGCCGGCCCGTCGAGCAGCGGGGCGGACAGCAGGACTTCGGGCCGCAGGGCGGGCCGGTGTGCCAGCAGCCCGGCCGGGCCCGGCGCGGGGGCGGGTACGGGGCCGGTCACGGGGCGACCGCCGCGCCCTCGGTCCGGCCCTCGCCGTCACTGTCGCCCTCGCGCAGTACCCGGCCCAGCAGATGGGCCAGGTACGCCTCGTCGCGGATGGTGACGTGCAGCCGGTTGTTGGTCATGTGCATGTACGGGGACAGCAGCAGCGGCAGGGCCACGGCGGGATCCGTCACCTGCTCGTCGCGGGTGCCGTCCCACGAGCGGAAGACCAGGTCCCCGGCGACGGCGAGCGCCTCGGCGCGCTCGCGCAGCTCCCGGCAGTGCTCCGCCCACCCGGCGAGGAAGGCCGGCAGCCGGCCGGTCTCACCGGAGGCGAGCGCCTCGCGCACGGCGGTGAAGCGGCGGCCGAGCCCGGGCGCGGTCTGAGCGTAGGTCCGGTCGTACTCCTCGGACCCGATGAACCCGGTGCCGGGAAAGGCCTGGTGCCAGAACTCGTAGTACCGGTCGAGATATCCCGTGAGTTCCTCGCGGTCCGGCAGGAAGACGCCCGCCATGACCATCATCAGCTGGGCGGAGGTGCCGAGCAGGACGGTCCGCAGGTGCAGGTTCATGCGGTGCAGGGCGTCGATGACCAGATCGCTTGAGCGGGCGAAATGCCATTCGGCGAGTTCGATGCCGGCCGGGCCGCCGTACTTTCCGAATTCGGGCTCGTACGGTTCCCGGGAGAACGAATTGTTCGGCCGCAGGTTCATCCGGCCGTCGGGGCCCATGAACGCGGCCCGGTCGCCCTCCGGGAACTCGATGTCGAACAGCGTGTTGTAGAACTCGTTGAGGAATCCGGAGTCGACTTCGTACAGGGCCGGCCGGGCCTTGAGGAACGCGGCGACGGCCTCCTCGGCGCGCCGCCGGACCTCGGGCCCGGCCTCGGGGGTGGCCGGCCGCAGTCTCAGTCGTACGTGCGGCCCCTCCAGCCAGTAGTTGATGAAGAAGTGCCCGGCGAGCAGCCCGTCGGCGGTGAGCCCGGCGATCAGCGGCCGGACGCACTGCACCAGCAGGGGCTGCGGGTTGGCGGCGTAGAAGACGTGCAGGGCCTGCCAGGCGCCGCGGGTCCCGGCGTGTGCGCCGGGGGTGGACGGGGTCAGCTCGGACATCGCGTGCCGCCTTCCTGGTCTCGGATGGTCGTGGTGAAGGTCTCGACGGCCAGTTCGGCGACGTGGGCGCCGCGCGCCGAGTGCACGTGCAGGCCGTCGGGGTCGGGGAGCATCTCGCGGAAGACGACCCGGTGCGCCGGATCGCGCAGCAGCGTCTCGAAGGCCGCGAGGGAGAGCAGGCTCGCGAAGTCCACGTACTGCGGCTTGGCCCCAGCGGCCGAGGGGCCCGCCGAGACGGTCGCGAACACCTGCTCCGGCAGACGGTGGGCGCGGCGCCAGCGCTGCCAGTCGAGGAAGTGCCCGGCCTCCCGGGCCCCCTGGACGGGCAGGTCGCCGGCCGTGGTGGTCCAGCTGCGGCGGCTGAGCACGACGTCGCCGTGCACCACCCGGGGCCGGACGCTCACGTTGTCGTGCGCCGGTCCCTCGGGTACCCCGGCCCACACGTCGAGCGGTGACATCGACGACGGGGACAGCAGCAGGAGCGTGCGCGGGATCGCGGGCAGCGCGAGCGGTACCAGATAGCCGAGGTACACGGGGATCACCTGGCAGCCCAGCCGCCGCGAACGCAGCACCACCCGCCCGCTCGCCGGCACGTGCTCGGCGTACAGGTCGTCGAGGTGGAGCCGGCGCTCCGGCGGAAGCGTGCCGCTCTCGCCGGGGCAGACGATCTCGTGGTCGGTCAGGCGGCCGTGGAGGTTGAGATTGGTGGTGACCGGGCCGCCGGTGACCTCGGCGAGGACCGCGCCGGGCGGGGTGATCCGGCCTGCCGTGGCCCGCAGTTCCGCGGAGAAGCCGGCGTCCGTCCCGCCCGGCCCGTCGTACACGTGCGTGAACCGGCTGAAGGGGAAGGACAGTCCGCCGTACGAGCGGTTCAGCACGGTCAGCGGGCTGCCGTCGACGGGATCGCGGGCGAGCTGGAGGTGGTGGCAGCGGGGCGCGAAGTCCGGTGCCACCGACCCGAGTTCGCCCGCGACCGCCGTCAGGTCCGCCTCGTCGAGGCGAAGGACGCCGGTGCCCCCGTACGCCGCCCAGGCCTGCCGCATCCGGCCGATGAACGCCCGGCGCGCCGCGTCCAGGGCCCGGATGCCCAGCAGGCCCAGCCAGTTCACCTCCGGCACGTATGCGCCGTGCTCGTCGAAGGGCTTGCGGCGCGCGGTGAACGACAGGTACTGGTCGAAGAAGTCCTCGTGGAAGTCGTGCACCAGCCCCAGCAGGTCCTCGCAGCGGCCGCCCGCGCCGTACCGCGCGGTGAAGAACCCCTCGAAGGTGATCCGCTGGGCCAGTGTGAGGTCGAAGGCGGGCAGGATCCGCTCGACCGCGCGCAGCGCCGCCCAGTCCCGGGGCGGGCAGGGCAGCTCGCGGCCCGCGCTCACGTCCTCGTACAGCAGGGTCTGCGGCAGGGCCGCGTCCGGTGCGCCGAGCTCCTCCTGGATCCGGTGCAGCCCGGTGCGCAGCGCCCGTAGCAGCCCGGCCCGTTCCGCGTGCCCGGCCGTGGGGTAGGCGGCCAGGGCTGCCGCGGGCGCTTCGAGCAGGGCGGCGAGGCGGTCGGCCCAGGGCCGCTCCAGCGAGGTCAGCGACTGCTGGAAGGACCGCAGCGGGTCGCCGCTGTGCACCTCGGTGTCGAGGCAGGGCACGCGCACCATGCCGAGCTGGAGGAGGGCGGAGACGTAGGCCTCGCAGTCGGCGGGGTCGGCGGCGTGCTCGGCGGCCAGCCAGTCGGCCAGCTCCTGGTGGCGCAGCTCGGGGCGCTCGGCGAACAGGCCGAGGAGGCGGTCGAGGGTGCCGCTGCGGCGCAGGAAGAACAGCCGGTCCTTGACCGCGTCGAAGGTGACGGCGGCCGCGTCGTCGCCCGCGGTGACCGAGCGCCGCACGTAGCGGATCCGGTCCTCCTCGTGGCCCCATCCCGAGGCCGGGCGCAGCGGCAGGTCCCGGCGGCGGACGGGATCGGCCAGGATCAGCTCCGCGAGCCGGGCGAGGACGACGACGTTGAGGCGGACGTGGCTGGTCCATTCGCCGGCCACCCGCACGCCGCCCGCTCCGGCACCGCCCGCTCCGGCACCGTCCGTGAAGCGGCCGGTCGCCACCGCGGTGAAGGTGCTGAAGGGACTGGTCTTGCAGGCCGTGCGGTACACGTACGACAGGACCGACCGCTCGGCCTTGCGGGCCCGCCCGGTCGGCACGCCCTCGGTGCGCGCGTAGCCGTCCAGCTGGCCTTCGAGCACCGGAGAGGCCAGCAGCAGGCCGAGCCGCAGCCGGTCGTCGGCCACCAGCTCCCGCAGTGCGGCCCGGTTGCGGGCCAGGTCCGCGGTGAGCAGCGGCGGGCCCTCGGCCAGCAGCTTGTCGAACAGCCGGCGCCGGTGCAGCCAGCCTGCCAACTGCTCGGCGGAGGCCTCGTCCACGGCCGCGACGGCCTCCACGGCCGTCTCCGTCGAGGCGTCCGGACGGGCCGGCAGCCGGCCGTTGTGGATCTGGCGGCGCAGCAGCAGCAGTGCGCGGCGCCGGACCGCGCCCGGGCCGTCCGGAGCCGGGTCGGTGGCCCCGACGGCTCCGTGGAGCACGTCGCCGAGCCGCGCGGCGCCCTCGCCCAGTGCAGCCTCGGCGGTCAGGACGTCCTCGGCCCAGCGCCGGGTGTCCGCGGCGCGCAGGGCGTCGACCGCGGCCAGCGGCAGCCCCGCGACCCGCAGCATGAAGCGGTCTCCCGCGTGCCACTCGATGGTGTTCATGGTCCCGCTCCTTTCAGGCGATTTCGTGGCGGAAGTCGGCCGGCCGCGGGCGCTCGTGGCCCAGCAGCATGATCAGCAGGGGTGCCTCGTCGGTTCCGGTCAGCCCCAACTCCTCGATGTACGCGATGTTGTCGAAGCCGAGCGCGACGCCGGCGCCCAGGCCGAAGGCCGCGGCGGTGGTGTAGAAGGTCTGCGCGACGGCGCCGATGGTGCCTCCGACGAGGCGGTAGCCGCGGTCGCCCACGGTGTCCAGGACCGCCGTGGTGCGGACCGTCGGGACGAGCACCGCGCCGGCCTGTTCCAGGTTGTAGTTGGAGAGGAAGTAGGTGCGCTGGAGGAAGGGGCCCGGCGGGCCCTGTTTCACCAGGCGCAGGGTGTGCGCGGCGGGGTCGTAGGCGTACGCGCCCGGGGCGATGCCCTCGACGTGGTTGACGAACGCGTACAGCGTGGTGAGCGGGGGGCCGTCCGGGCGTTCGGCCTCCGTGCCGTACCGGGTGGCCGCGCAGTCGGCCAGCGCGGCGGCGAACCGGTCGGCCGCGACCGGCCGGGAGGCGTCGAAGCGGCCGAAGCTGCTGCGGCGTTCGCGCAGGGCCCGCCCGGTGTCGGCCGGCGGCGCGGGAGGCGGCGGCAGCGGCAGCGGATCGGCGCCCCGCGGCGGGAACGCGGCGGCCCGGTCCAGCAGGCCCGGTGCCGGGCGGTCGGCGGCCCGCCCGGCGGTGGCCTCGTGGATGCGCAGCAGCGTCTCGAACACGAGGACCTGGCGGGAGCGTTCGACGTCCCGGTGGCGGACGGCGGCGTCCACGGCGCCGACTGCCCCGGGCACCGGCACGCTCTCCCCCGGCGCCGTCCCGCCTTCCCACACCAGCGGCACGACCGCGAAGACGCCCTCCTCCTCGGGTGCCACGCCCAGCAGCCGGGCCAGCCGCTCCTCGTCGAACCACAGCACCGGGTCGATCCGCAGCCCGTACCGCGCCGCCCACAGGCGCCAGGTCTGCACCAGTGCGCCCACGTCCATGCTCACGGCGTGGAAGGAGAAGCTGTTGTACTTGAACGCGTTCTGCCAGTACTTGACGCTGAGGACGAGGTACTGGGTGCCCTCCGCCGCCGCGCCCGCCCCGGGGCCGAGGGCCTCTCTGACCTGCCCGGTGACATCGCCCGTCAGCAGGCGGCGCAGCCCGTGCTGGTGCGGCGCGTAGTGGTAGAGCCCCGGTGTCAGCGGCCCGCCCGGCCCGGCCGCCCAGTGGACGCCCACCGGGTAGAGCCCGCCGCCCGAGGCGGTGCCCCGCGACCAGTTCGCGTGCGTGTAGTGCGGCAGCGCGGCCAGGTCGGTGTTGGCCTGGACCGCGAGACGCCGTCCGGTCAGCCCGTACGAGTCCCTGAGCAGCCCGGACAGCAGCGGCAGGGTGAATCCGGCCGCGGGCCGCCGCGCGACCGCGTCCGGCAGCGCAGCGGGCAGCGGGAACGTTTCCGCGTCCGGGTGGAACTTGGCCTTGCGGGGCCGGTCGGCCCAGTCGGGCACGAAGTCGACGGGCTCCATCGGTACCCGGCCGCGGTGCATGATCGCGTGGGCGTAGACATGGGCGTAGCCCATGGGTCCTCCTACGTTCGGGTGGGACGCCGGTGGCGGCGGCCGGGTCAGGGGAAGGGGTGGGGGGCCGGGTTCAGGTCCCCGGGCTCCAGCGCGCGCCCGCGCAGCCCGGCGGTGAACAGGGCCGTCCGCATCCGCGGCATGCCGAGGGCCCGCTGCCGGGACCACCCGAAGTCGATGGGAAGCAGCCCGGGGACGAGCACGCTCACGGTGTGCAGGCCGAGGGCCCGCTGCTCGGGCATCGTCTGGTCGACGACCACGACGTCGAAGCCCTCCGCCGTCACCGCCGACACGCACCGCTGCAGATCCGTGCGCACGTCCTCGGACGCGTCGGAGCCCCCTGCGTCGGGCCACACCAGATCGGCCACCGTTCGCGGGCGCTCGTGCTTCCGGCCGGGCGGGCGCAGCAGGAAGTCCGCGTGCCGGCCCATCTCCGGGATCCCGTACACGAGCGGATGGTCGTGCAGCGCCGTGACCAGGCCGAAGTCGGCTGCCATGGCGCGCAGTCGGGCCTCGTCGCGCTCGGTGCGCCCGGGCAGGTTGACGGCGTCCGTGGCGATCTCGCAGAGCGCCGAGTCCAGGGCGGACTCCGGGTCGAGACCTGCTCCCGCCCCGAAGCACATCCGGCCGGGGCCGCCGTCGAACCGCTCGGCCACCGCGGTCACGACGGGGATCGGGAAGGTGATCCGGGTGTCGAAGAACCGTGCCCGGTAGCCGTACATGGCCAGCCGGTCGACCATCGCGCGGGTCGACGGCCGGGAGCTGCTCGCCGGGTCGATCTCGGGGAGGGGCTGCTGCCCGTACCAGGTGAGCAGGAAGGCGTCGCGCTCCACGACCTCCATCAGCCCGAAGTACACGGCCTCGGCCGTACTGCCCCCGGAGGCGCAGCCGTTGGAGCTCTCCTGCACGAACCGGTTCTCCAGGCCGGGCGCGTGATAGTACGTCAGGATCTCCGGGACCAGGCGGGGCACCCGGTCGCGCAGCGACCAGCCCCACACCCAGGCGATCTCCCGGTCCGGGTCGAAGGGGCGCACGCGCGGGTTCTCCCGGTGGAAGGCCTCGCTGTAGAGGCCGACCTGCCGCGGGTCGACCGCGTCGGCCCCGAACCGGTTCAGCGAGCCGGTGACGCTCGTGGTCCGCGCCCGCGCCCGCATCCCGGCGTAACGCTCCAGCCCCTCCAGCACCCCCACGTGCGCGCTGCGCGCGAAGGAGTCGGTGTGGCCGCCCCAGAACGTCTCGCGCAGGTAGGCGCCCGAGCGCATCGAGAAGCAGCCGATGGTCGCGGAGGTGGAGGTGGAGGAGACGTCCTGGACGAGGGAGGGCCCCAGCGCCCCGCACAGCGGGTTCGCGAAGGCCGCCACGTCGATGCCGTACGACTCGACGGGGCGGGTACGGAAGACCCCGGGCCGGTACTTCGGCGCGGGCGGCAGCTCCGGCACGGCCCCTTCGGCGGTGTCCTCCTCCGGCGCGGCGCACACCGGGCACTCGGGGTCGGGGACCAGGGGGTACCTGCGGACGCAGCCGGTCCGCAGGTCCAGCAGCCGGACCTCGGGAAAGCCGCCGCCGGTGACCGGGGCGCCGGGCGGCCCGGGCTCTTGGGCCGCCGTGATCAGGGCCGCCAGCGCCTGGGCGGCGAAGGGATGCGCGTACGGCGAGTCGCCGGCGGCAAGGGTGCCGCCGCCGAGTTCCAGGGCGTCGCGGAGCGCGACGGACCGTACCGCCTGCCAGCGGCGTTCCAGACACCGGGCACAGCCCCCGGGCGGCCCTACGACCGCCTGGTGGCCGTACAGGTGCACGGGGACGGCCGCCCCGTCGCCCGCCTCGGGGGCGGGCCGGGTGAAGGCGTCGCCGAACCCGAGGGCGGCCAGCGTCACCCGAGGGCCGCCGAGCAGGCCGAGGGAGCGCTCCAGCAGCGCGGTGAAGCGGGCCGCCGCGTCCGGGCCGAGCGCGGCGGCGACCTCGGGACCGACGGTCAGCCGGTCGGCGGCCCGCGGACGCGTGTGCGGCGGATCGGCGACCAGCGGGTCCGCGGTCAGCGGGTCCGCGGTCAGCGGATCGGTGGTCAGCGGATCAGTGGTCATCGCCCGGCTCCTGGGCGGCGGCGGTGAGCAGCACTCTGGCGGTGTGCAGTCCGGCCGAGGCCAGGTCCGCGGCCCCGGTGGGGACGGCGTAGGCGTCACGGCCCGCCGCCCGCAGCCGGTCCAGCACCTCGGACCAGTCGGCGGCCCCGCCGCCGGCGACGGGCCGGGCGTCGGCGGACACCGTGAGCGTGCGGGCGTCGAGGTCCCGCAGCAGCGGATCACCGGTGTCGGCCGGCCCGCCGGGCGCGGCGTCGTCCCGCTCGTACTGCACGGAGCCCAGCAGGTCCCGCAGCGCGGCCACCACGGCCGCCTGCCGGTCCAGGTCCGCGCCCACGGCCCAGCGCTCCCCCGCCCGCGCGAGCAGCACCTGTACCCCGGAGCGTCCGCCCTCGCCGAGGTCCAGGAGCTCGATGCCCAGCCCCAGGCGCTCCGCCGACCGTACGAGGAAGGTGAGTTCGGCATCGGGCGTCTCGTCCGTCAGCGGTACGGCCGCGGCCGCGGCCCCGCGCACCGCCCGCAGCAGGGCGTCGTGGGCCAGGGCGGACACCAGGCCCGCGGCGGCCGCGTCGGCGGGCGAGGGTCCGGCTCCGGTGCCGGCCCGGGTGCGCTCGAAGAGCCGGTCTCCGTTGTGCGGCCCGAAGGGGCGGACCGCACCCGCCGGAACCAGCGCGGGCTCCTTCGTGACGAGCGAGACGGCCTGCTGCCAGGCGCCGGCCGTGCCCGGCAGACCGGAGGCGACGGTCAGCGCGCCCTCCGCGACCGCCCCCTCGGCCCGGGCCACGACACCGCGGGCGGGGACGACGTGCTCGGCGTAGACCACGGCCGCGGCGTCCAGCGCGCGCATCCGCGCCCCGGCGACGTGGTGGACGTCGAAGGCCGCGATCGACCGGGGGCCCGCGTGGCCGATGCCCAGTTCCACCACGCTGAGCTTGAGGGGGAGCTGGGTGAGCGGCTCGTCCGCGTAGCGCGTGAACACGCCCGTGTACGGACGGACAAGTGCGGAGCGCCGGTTCAACTCCTCGACCAGGGCGTCCGCTTCGCGCGCGGTCTCCAGGGTGGGCAGGGCGGGCGTCCCAATGGTGCCTGCCGTGGAGAGGTCCACGGGCGCCACGGCCTCCCACGCCGCCTCCTCACCCGGCACGCAGAACGGACACCGCGGGTGTACGAGGAGCGGCTCCGCCGTGACGTCCAGCGAGGCCATGTCCTGCACGATCACCTGGCCCGCGGTCTCGGCGGGCAGGGCTCCCGAGGTGGTGCGGAAGACCTCGTACCCCAGGAGGTTGCCGATCATCGCGGCCAGCGGCCGCGCCGGCTCCGGTCCGGCCGCCGCGGGGCTGCCGGGCAGGGCCAGCGCGCTCCACAGCTCGGCCGCGGCGGCGGAGTCGCGGCCCACGGCGGCGCCGAGCCGAAGCGCGGCGCAGGTCCAGCAGCCGGGGGCGCCCGAGGCCATCAGAGGGCCGATCACGGCGTCGGAGCCGTACGACCAGGCCGGCAGGAGGGTGCGGCCGGCCGGGATCCCGGCGCGCAGCAGCGGCAGCAGCCGGGCGGGGGCGGACCGGCCGCCGGTGACCACCACGAGCTCGTAGTCGGCCAGTTCGGACCAGGTGGGCTCCTGGCCTGCGGCCGGGAGCAGCGTGCGGAGCTCGACCGGGCAGCCGTCGGCGACGGCTTCCGCGGCCTCCGCGTCGAGCGCCGAGGTGTCGAGGCCCGGCAGCACGCCGACGGCCGCGCAGCCGTTGCGTATCAGGCTCGACGCGCACCAGCGGGCCACGTCGTCCTCGCCGAGTACGGCCACCCGGGTCTCCCGGAAGCGCAGGAACCGCGCCTCGGCGTCGTCGGCGTAGTGGTCGGCGTAGGCGATCTGCGGGGCGTACCGGCGGGCCACGTCCGGAGCGGGCGCCGCCTGCCCGACCGCGGGTTCGGCGGGGGTGGTGACGGGCCGTGCGAAGTCCCGCTCGTACAAGGTCCGGACGAGGTCGCCGACCATCGTCCGCTGCGCCTCGCCGAGGCCCCGGCACAGGTCCGCGACCGAGTGCTCGCCGGTGAGGTGGGGGACGATCAGCGTCGCGAAGCGGTACGCGGACTTGGCCGTGAGGCGGAAGCCGCCGTCCGCGTTGTGGAACAGCACGCCGTCCGGCGTCTCGGTGAACAGCACGTCCCGGCGGATCCGGGGACGGGTCGCGGCAACGGCTTGGTAGCTGGCGTGAGCCATGGGGACACCCCTGAGTGCGGTCTGGGCGGGATCGGCGAGGGAGGAAGGGAGGGGGAGGCGAGAGGGGAGGTGGGGGCGGGCGAAGCGGGTGGGCGTGGCCGGTCGGTTCGGGTCAGCGGGGTGCGGCTGCGGCCGTGACCGCGGGTGCCGCGGCTGCGGCCGTCTTGCGCATGCGGACGTGCCAACGCGCGTAGATGCGAAGGAAGTCGTGGAGGCGGTACGGGCCGGGCGGCCCGTCCTCCAACAGCCCCGCCTCCACGAGCTGTTCGAGTACGGACTCGCTCTCCTCGGCCGACGGGTCGTCGTCCGCGGCGCGCGCGCCCAGCCGGAGGAACGCCTCCCGCAGCTCCGGAGCCAGCCCGTCGAGCGCCTGCCCCAGCACCTCGGGTACCGAGAGCCGGGCGTCCTCCGCGAGGGCCAGCCGCGCGGGGGGATCCTCCGCGAGCCAGGCCGCGCCGTCCGCGACCGACAGGCCGGGCCGGGTCAGCAGCCGTCCCGCGGCGATCCGCAGGGCGAGCGGGAAGTGCCCGCACACGGTGGCCAGTCGCCGGGCGGCGGCGGGCTCGGCCGCGATCCGCTCGGCTCCCAGGAGGCCGGCGAGGAGCGCGTGCGCCTCGGCGGGCCGCAGCACGTCGAGCCGGTGCACCGCGCCGCCGTGCGTGGCGACGACCGCAGCGAGGCCGCGCCTGCTGGTCACGAGGACGGACGCGTCCCCCGCCGCGGGCAGCAGGGGCAGCACCTGCCAGGCGCCGGCCGCGCCGTCCAGGACGATCAGCCGCCGCCCGGCGCCGGGCTCGGGCAGCAGGCGGGACGCCTCCTCGACGGCGACCGCGGTCCCGTCCGGCCGGGCCAGCGGGACGGTGAACACCCCGCCGGGGAAGGCCTCTTGCGCCTCGTACGCGGTCTGGCGGGCCAGCGCCGACTTGCCGATGCCCGGCGCCCCCGAGACGACGACCAGACGTGGCCCGTCGGCGGCGGTGAGCCGTGCGGCCATGGCCGTACGGTCGTTCTCGCGCCCGGCGAAGGCCGGTACGGGGAGCACCGCCGGGCCCGGCCGGGCGGTGGCGGCCGCTCCGGCGGGCAGTGCGGGGACCTCGGCCGTGGTCACCGCGCGCGGGGGCTCCGGCGGGGCGGGTGCCAGGTCCTCGGCGCGCAGGATGGCGAGTTCCAGCCGCCGCAGCCCCGGGCCCGGGTCGATGCCCAGTTCGTCGCGCAGCCGGTCGCGCACCGTGCGGTACTCGGCGAGCGCCTCGGCCTGCCGCCCGGTGCGGTAGAGGGCCTCGACGAGCTGCTCGGTGAAGCGTTCGCGCACCGGGTGCCGGCGTGCGCTCTCGTACAGGTCGACGAGGACCTGGTGGCAGTTCCCGGCGGCCAGTTCGAGGTCGCAGACCCGTTCCAGGACCCGTAGCCGCTCCTGTTCGAGCGCGGGCACCGCGTCCTGCTGCAGCATGCGGGAGGCCACGTTGGCGAGCGGCTGCCCGTGCCAGAGCGACAGCGCCTCGCGGAGCCGGTAGAGCTCCTCCCCCGGGCCGGCCGCAGACGCGGCCTGGGCCGTGAGCGTGCGGAACAGCACGAGATCGAGGGTCTCGGTGTCGTTGTGCATCCGGTATCCGCCGGGAACGGCCTCTATGGTGGTCGCGGATATGCCGTACTTGGCGAATAGCCGGCGCAGCCGGAGGACACACGTCTGCAGTGCGGCGCGGGCCGTCGCGGGCGGTTCTTCGTCCCATACGGCGCGCAGCAGGTAGGTGGTCGATACGACGACGCCCGGATGCAGCAGAAGTGCGGCGAGAAGACTGGTCGGCTTGGACGGTTTGAGAACGACGGTTTCAGGGCCGTGCGCAATACTCAAAGGCCCCAAAAGCTGGAACCGGATGGCTGATCCCCCGTGTCGGGACACGCATTCCCCCTGTAGGGAGCGCGGCGGGGGCGGTGGTCTGCCGGTTCTGCGGGGCCCGTCACACTCCGGAAATAGTCCGGACCAAGCCCTCAGTTGCCGTCCGCCCCCGTTGGGCGGTGAATAACGGGAACACTACATAACGGATCTTGTGGAAGTCGAGCCGCGGGATGGCCCATTTCGCACCCGTCGGCTTTTTCTCCCTTCTGCGTAACCTGAACGCTTCGAGGAGTTACCGCCGGTTCGTCAAAGCCGTTCATCCGTAAACGAATTACCGTGGCGGCGCCATCCAAGCACGATGTCGTGATCCAATTAAGGTGCATATTCCGCCACTGATATGGCCGGTCCTCATCCCCGTCCCAGGGGCCGGCCACGCGTCTCGTCATCCGGTACGGACCGGCAGCCGGGCCGCCACGAGCGCGAGCCCGCGCCGCAGTCTCCGGAAGTAGGTGGCCCGGCTCAGGTGCAGCCGCCGGGCCACCTGATGGTGCGTACGGGACCGGCCGAGGTAGTACGCCTGGAGGATCGCCCCCGCCTCCGCGTCGGCCGGAGCCTCGGCCGCGGCGAGCTCCGCCACCGCGTCCCGCAGCCAGGCCCGCAGCCCGGCGGGCGACCCGATCCCGGGACAGGCCAGCAGCGGACTGCGTGCCAGCTCCGCGGGGTCGCCGAGCCGGGCCAGCGCCCGTGCCACCAGCACCGGTACGTCGCGCACCGGTACGTCCGGCCCGGGTACCTCCCGTCCCTCGGGCCCCCCGGCCGGCCGGCCCGCCCCGGGCGGCGTCAGTGCGCCCATCCACCCCGGCAGCCCGGCGGCGCCGAAGTCGTGGCTGTAGACCTCGGGCCGGCGCCCGCACCGGTAGACGTCGTCGCGGATGCCGCCGTGCGGCCGGAAGCTCAGGGTGTGCAGCAGCGCCTGGTAGTCGGGGCTGGCGGTGGACACCACCAGGTGCCCGGCCCGTACGGCCTGCACGAGGATGTCCCGCAGGACCTGCGCGTGCACCACGGCATCCGCACCGTACGCGGCCCCGAGGAACAGCCCGCCGGGGCCGCGGCCGCCCAGCAGGTCCGCCGCGTGCTGCTGGAGCAGGGGCTCGATCCCCGCCTCCGTGTCCGCGCCGACCGGCAGCAGCGCGGCGAGCCCGACGGGCCGGCCCTCCCGGTCCCGGGCCAGCCGGAACGCGGCGGGACCGCCGTCGAGCCAGCGCTCCACGATCCGCCCGGAGCGCCGCACGTCGAAGCCGCCCCGCACCGCCCACCGGTGCATCAGCCGGCCGATGTCGTCGGCCTCTCCGGGCCGGGCGGGACCGATCCGCGAGAACTCCTCGGCCGGTGGGAAGAGGGTGGTCCGCACCAGCGGATCCCCCGTCAGGAACAATCCCTCCTCCACCAGTCCGGCCCGCTCCCGCGGCCCCGGCGTCCGCTCGGAGAGCAGCGCCCGCCGATAGCCCGCCGCGCGGGTGCGCACCTCCTCGTACGCCTGGGGGCGGCGCCACCGGTACGCCGTCTCGAACAGGCTGCGGTACGGCTCGCGGACGGTCAGCCCGAGCCGCTCCCGGCGTACCAGACTCAGCCCCGCCAGGGTCTCGAACAGCCGCGGCCCGCCGGCCAGCAGCCGCTCGTCCCCGGTCCGTACGGTCGCGAGGAGGCGCAGCGCGTGGCGCCAGCGCTGCCCGGGCCGTTCGCGCCCGAGCCGCTCCAGCACCTCGCCGGCCATCCAGTCGGCGGCCGCGCCGGGCGCGTCGGGGGCGATCCCCGCGTGCAGGGCTCGGCAGGCGAGGTCGGCGAGCAGGGGCACCCCGCCGGCCAGCCGGACCACGAGGGCCACGGCCTCCGGGTCGGTGACGCCCGCCGCCCGGGCCTGCGCCTCGACGGCCGCCGCGGACCGGGGGCCGAGCCCGACGGTCACCGGGGCCCGCTCGCCCCAGCCGGCGGCCGCCCGCAGCGGAAGCCTGCTCACCAGGAGCACGGGCCGAAGCAGACCGGACGGGGCGGGCCCGGCCGCGTCGCCGGCCGGGTCCAGCGCCGCCGCGACCGCCTCGGCCGTGCCGGGCCCGTCCACGCTGTCGACGAGCAGCAGACCGCCCGGCTCCGCCACCAGCCTTCGCAATCCCCCGAGGCCGCCCTCCGCGGCGAGGTCGACGGCCGCCGCGACCGGCAACCGCCGGGCCAGCCGGCTCTTCCCGCTGCCCAGCCCGCCGGTCAGGTTGACCAGGGCGTGCGTGTGCACGGCGGCCCTCAGCCGGGCGAGATCGTCGATGGTCTCCACGGTCCCGGAACGATACCCAGGGTGATCACTTCGCGTCACGGCCGGAACAGGACGTTCGGCGGCCGGAGTTGATACCTCGGTGAGACTTCTCGGCGGCGTCCCGTGGCTAGGGTCGTGACCACCGCGGGCCCGGCGGTTCCCCTGTTCCGTCCCCTTGTGAAAGGACCCCTCGTGAAGTTGGCTCGATGGCTGTCGACCACGGCCGCGACCTTCCTGGCCGCCTCGACGCTCGTCGCCGGACCGGCGGCCGCATCCGCGACGGCCTCCGCGACGGCCTCCGCGACGGCAGTCCCCGCCGCGACCGCCGCCCCCGCCGCCGCGGCGCTGGCCCCCACCGCCCCCAAGTACTTCCTGGGCGCCGGCTACGGCCCGCTCAACATCGCCACCGACGCCGCCTGGAACAGCGCGTACGCCCAGGCCACGCAGGAGGGCTACCCGGCGGCCAACTGCTCCCGCTCGGCCGGCCCCGTGGCCGCCCCCGTCGGCAACGGCGGCTACTACCAGGTGACCCTGGAGATCTACTGCGTCCCGCCGCCGCCCCCGGGCTCCGGGCAGATCGTCGGCGTGCACTCCGGCAAGTGCATGGACGTGAAGGGCGGCAAGACCGCCGACGGCACCCCGATCCAGCTCTACGACTGCAACGGCACCTCGGCTCAGCTGTGGAAGCCGGAGGCCGACGGCACGGTCCGCGCGCTCGGCAAGTGTCTCGACGTGCAGTACGCGAAGACCGAGAACGGCTCCCTCCTCGGCCTCAACAGCTGCCACCAGGGCACCAACCAGAAGTGGGAGCAGCTGCCCGGCGGCCTGCTGCGCAGCGTCCACTCCGGCAAGTGCCTCGACGCCCTGGGCTGGGCCACCGGCAACGGCGCCCGCCTCGGCATCTGGGACTGCACCCCGAGCCACACCAACCAGCAGTGGCGCGGCTCCGCCCTGGGCACCTGACGCTCCCCGCCCCGTGCGCCGGCGCCCTGCCCGTTCCCCGCGGGCAGGGCGCCGGCGCGTCCGCGGCGGCTACGCCCGCCTGCCGGTACGTTCCGGCAGGCGGGCGGAGAGCACCCGGCCCAGGTCCAGCAGGCTCAGACCGAACATCAGCACGCCCAGGGGGACATGGACCGACGGCACGCGCGCGATGCCCAGCACCACCTGCACCGAGGCGAGGACGAGGAAGCCGGACGCGTACAGGATGGGGCGGGGCGAGCCGCCGCCCGGCCGCCACGCCAGGACCGCGGCGAGCACGTACAGCATCGATGCGCCGTACATCACGCGCGCTCCGACGCCGTGCAGCACCTCGCCGTGGGACGAGGACAGCAGGAGTCCGGCGGTTGCCGCCTGGAAGAAGATGGCCGCCGCCTGCAGGGCGATCGCGACCTGCGGGAACGTGATCCTGCCCTGTACTGCCGTCGTCTGCGTGGCCATGACGCGGTCCCCTCATCTGCCTTGCGGCGGTGGATCGGTAGTGTCTCGTCGGTCCGACGACACAGGGCCGCGAAATGTGAGGCGGGGCGCCGGCCTCACACTCCGGTGCGGTGTTTCGTCGACGTGTCGAGAGCCGAAGCGGACCAGAAGAAGCAGGGAGCGGTCGCGACCATGAACACCCCCGTGGGCACCCCGTCCGAGGCAGGGCACGAGCGGTCCGAGCCGGACCTGAGCGCGGTCGTCGGCGAGCGGCGCCAGCTGATCAACCTCGCCTACCGGCTGCTCGGTTCGCTGGCCGAGGCCGAGGACGCCGTGCAGGAGACCTATACCCGCTGGTACGCGATGTCGCGGCAACAGCAGCGGGCCATCGAGGCACCCGGCGCCTGGCTGACGACGGTGGCCAGCCGCGTCTGCCTGGACATGCTCGGCTCGGCACGGGCCCGGCGCGAGCGCTACGTCGGCGCATGGATACCCGAGCCGCTGCCCGACCGCACCGAGTGGTTCAGCGGACGGGCGGGCGGCGGCGGCGCCGAACCGGCCGACCCCGCCGACCGGATCACCCTGGACGAATCGGTGAACATGGCCTTCCTCGTCGTACTGGAATCCATGACCCCGGCCGAACGCGTGGCGTTCATCCTGCACGACGTCTTCCGCTACCCCTTCGCCGAAGTCGCCGAGATCGTCGGCCGGACACCCGCGGCCTGCCGGCAACTCGCATCCTCGGCCCGCCGGCGCATTCACGCCGCGCAGACCCCGGCCGCTCCCGCGGCCGGGCAGGCCGGCCTGGTACGGGACTTCAAACAGGCCTGGGAGGCCAAGGACATCAAGGCACTCGTCGACCTCCTCGACCCCGGCGCCACGATGACCGCCGACGGCGGCGGCCTGGTCGGCACCGTCCTGCGCCCGGTCGAAGGCAGCGCGCGCATCGCCGAGTACCTGATCCACATCGCCGACAAGGCACCCGGGCTGACCCTCCTGGAACGCACGGTCAACGGCCGGCCCGGCCTCGTCGCCCAGCACTCCGGCATCACCGTCACCGTGGCGGCGTTCAGCCTCACCGGCGGCCGCATCACCCGCATCTGGGCAGTCCGCAACCCGGAAAAGCTCCGCACCTGGACCGAGCACGCACAGGAGGACTGACCCGCTGCCCTCAGCCGCCCGCGGAGGCGAGCGGCGCGTCCGGCGTGCGGCGGCCCGGCCGCCGCACGCCCTCGCTCAGACCGGTGTCCGCTCCACGGGGATCCACAGCTCCGCGTCCGCCGTCGTCCCGTCCTGCGACACTCGGGTCCGCAGGATCTCGGGCCCCGGCCTGCTCTGGTGGGGATTGGACGGGAACCACTTTGGCGTGACCCGCACGGTGAGCCGCCAGTGAAGTCGTCTTGGTCTGGGCCGTGTCGTGGAAGTACACGACCTGGAGGGAATCGGAGGTGGGGTGTCCGACCACGCCCAGCGGTTCGTGATCGGCGTAGTCCCGGGCGTGCGGAACCTGCTCGGGCCGTGCCGTCGGGGTCAGGGCATCTCGTCGGGGTCGCAGCTGGCCCGGCGGAACCCGATCGTGCGCAGGGCCCGCATCAGGGCGTCGGCGTCCCCCTCGCGCACGACGTGGACGGCTCCCTCGGCCTCGAGAACGGATACCGCACGGGGCACACGGGCGGCGGCCGTCCGCAGCACCACACCGCTCGGCGGGTCCAGGGTGCGCACCCCGTGGAAGACGCGGAGGACGTCCGGGTCCGCGTCGAGCCGGTCGAGCCCGGCGGGCAGGGACATGACCGTGATGTCGGGCAGCAGGACGCGGGCGTGCGCGAGCGCGACGGCGGGGTCGTGGGCATGCGACACGACCCGGAAGTGCGGGTTGCGCTGGATGCCCGAGCGCAACAGCTCCAGCTGCTCGCCGTCGGGCACGCCGACCACCAACACCGTCATCACCTGTTCCATCCTGCGCTCCGGCACGCCGCCGGGCGACCCGGAGCGCGGAATCGCCCTCCGGCCCGGCGCGGGGGCCGCGCGGCGGGTTCCAGCCGATGGGGACCACCAGCGGTCTGGCAGAACGACGGAAGATCGACTTCCCGGCCGGGGGCCGCTCCGCGAGACTGGTGAAGGCGGTCCCCGACGGAAGGGTGAGGTGCTTGATGACGGAGTCGGAGGATGCCCTTGCCATCCGCCATGTCGCCGAGCGGCTGATGAAGGAGCACCCTCAACTGGACGCCGGGCTCGTGCGCAGCTCGGTACAGACGGCGTACGAAGAGCTCAGGTACGCACGCGTACGCACCTACCTTCCGGTCCTGATGGAGCGCAGGGCCAAGGACCTGCTGCCCCCCGACGAGCGTCCCGGATGCGATACCTGACCACCGCCACGCTGTAGCCGCTTCAGCGCGTCCCGCAATGCCTGGTAGCGGGCCGGGAGGAGCCCGAGGGCTCCGCCGTCAGGTCGGGCACGGACACGGGTCAGGTCTTGAGGAGTCGGTTGAAGAACGACCGGTAGTGCTGCAGCGCCAGCCGCAGTTCCTCGGTCGCGACCTGCTCGCCCTGGCCCCACTGCCCTTCCAGCCCCTGCTTGTGGTCGGAGAAGGTACGGGCGAGGGTTTGCATCACCTCGGCGACGAGAGCGTCCGCCGACGTGACCGCCTCCTGCGGGTCGTCGACGAACCGGCCCTGGATCTCGCTCCACGCCTTGCGGTAGTCCGCAGTGTCCTCCGCACCGAGCAGCGGCTCGTCGACACCGTCGGCCGCGTCCGCGGTGCCGGTCCCCGCCGTGCGATCCGTGCCGTCCGCAGGGCGGTCGTCGCCGTTCTCGAGCGTCTCGGGCTCGTCGGCGCCCGCGGTGGCCTCCCCCGGGTACAGGGGCGGCGTCCGGCCGTCGGCCGACGCGCCACCTTCGTCGTCGAACCCGCGGTTCGTGCCGGAGTCCGAAGCCGGCACCTGATGGGCGATGTCCTCCGTCGTGAGGCCGGCGTCGCCGACCCGTTCTTCGTTGCTTTCGTGGTTACGCATCTCACCGGCTCCTCTGGTCAGTCAGCAGGTCGTCGAACAGGGCGCGGTAGTGCACCATCGCCCCGCGGAGTTCCTCGGTGGTCGTCCGCTGGTCGGCGCTGCGCACCTTGACGTCGTGGGCGGCCCGGTAGTGCTCCAGGGTCCGGCCGTGTTCGACCGAGAGGTCGCGCAGCTGGCCGCTGTAGTCGTCCGTGGGATACCCCCGCTCGCGCATCAGCCGCGCCACCAGATCGTCGGCCTCCTCGACGGAGCCCTCCGGCCGGTCGACGAAATGCTCCTGCACGGTGCTCCATTCGGTGGCGTACAGGTCTCGCCGTTCGGCGGGCAGCTCCTTGATCTCCAGCTTGTCGTGGCGTTGCTCGCGGGCGCGTAGCTCGCGCTCGGCGGCCCTCCGGCCGCCCTCCGCCTCGACCGTGCGGTCGTACTCGGGTCCGAACTGGTTCTGCAGGTGCCGTCGGCGCGCCATCGCCCACAGTGCGACCGTGAGCGCGATCACGACGACCGCTGCGACGGCGATGACGGCGATGAGTGTGCTGGTTGACATGTTTCGGCCTCCATTCCGGGGCCTCGTCTGATTCATTCACGCGGCTGCCCCTGTCTCTGCGGGGCAAACCCGCGCGGCCCGGCGGCCAACCGGCGAAGATCTCGTAGAGGATGTCGTACACGGCTGTCGTGCACGGATCTCGTACACGCTGCGCCTACCCGGCAGATCACGGCTCAAGCAGTGCGGTCCGGTTCGGATGCGTGGGGCCGGGTAGTCGCCCACCGGTGAGAGGAGTGGTCATGCCCAAGACCGGGCTGGATGCCTTCACCGGCGTACTGGACGGGCCGATGTACGTGGTCACGGTCGCGGCCGGTGAGGAGCGCTCGGGGTGCCTGGTGGGGTTCGCCTCCCAGTGCTCGATCCGGCCGCCGCGCTTCGTCGTGTGGCTGTCCACGGCCAATCACACCTACCGCGTGGCGCGCGGAGCCCCGTACCTCACGGTGCACGTACTGCGCCGGGACCAGCACGGGCTGGCAGAGCTGTTCGGTGGCGAGACCGGCGACCGGGTGGACAAGTTCGCGCGGGTCTCGTGGCGGCCCAGCAGTCACGGCAGTCCGGTGCTGGCGGAGGTGCGCACCTGGTTCGTCGGCAAGATCGAGGGGCGGATCGAGGGCGGCGACCACGTGGGCTTCCTCCTGGCACCGGTCGAGGAGGGCCCGCCGGGGGACGACGGGACCGACGGGACCGCCGTCGAGCTGCTGCGCTACAGCGACGCCGACGACATCCCGCCGGGTCACCCCGCCTGACGCCCGCCCTCGGCGAACGGGCTGCTGTCGAGGTGTGCGAGCAGGTCGGCGGGGTGCTGGTAGACGGCGCGCGCCCCGGCCTCTTCGAGGTCGCGCCGCGGAATGCCTCCGCAGAGCAGCCCGACGCACGCGACGTCGGCCCGGGAGGCCGCCCGCATGTCCCACACGGTGTCGCCGACGAACACGGAGTCGCGCGCGGCGGCACCGGCCAGGCCGAGGGCGTGGAGCACCGGATCGGGTGCGGGCTTGCCCTCGCTCACGTCGTCGGAGCTCGCCGTAGCGGTGATGGCGTCATCCGCGCCGACAGCCTGCCTGAGCGCGCCGAGCTCGGCGTCCTTCGCGGAGGTCACGAGCACGACCCGCCAACCCCGGCGGTCCACCTCCCGCAGCAGCTCGGCCGCCGAGTCCAACGCGGGCAGCCGGTCGAAATACGTGCCGTAGAGGGTGGTGTGCGCGGCGCTGATCGTGTCGTCCTCGCCCGCGTCCCGGCCCTCGCCCAGCAGGTGCGCCAGGAGGTCCTCCCCCGGCAGTCCGATGGCACGGTGGATGTCGTGCATCGCGACGTCGTGGCCCGCCTGCCGCAAGGCCTCCCACCAGCAGACCACGTGGAGGTGATTGGTGTCGGCGAGGGTGCCGTCGACATCGAACAGGGCTGCGCGGTTCATGTCCGCCTCCCGTGAGGCTCGGTGGCTGGGCTCGCCTGTGCCGGCAGGGGCGAACGCAGTGCGCTGCGCCCCTGGTCCCAGGCCTCGCCGATGTGGGTCGCGAGGCGGTCCTCCAGCAGGACGGTCGCCGTGCACCCGAAGGCGATGTCCTCCTCGAGGCCGGGCTCGTCGGCCAGGAGGCCTTCGATGACCTCGTGGCGTACGACCTGTTCGTGGACGGCGTCGGCCTCCACGTGCTCGGCGTAGAAGTGCTCGGCGGCGGGTCCCGCTCCGCAGCGCCGCATGGCCTTGGCCAGGCGCCTGGAGCCGGGCGACGACGTGACCTCGACGCATGCGAAGTGGCCGACGAGAGCACCGCGCAACGCCCGGTGGAGACCGAAGAGGGACATGAGGTTCACGGTCGCGAGCAGGGGCGCAGGTGCCCGGTCCAGGTACCGGCCGTACGTGGGATCCAGCCCGAGGTCGGTCATGAGGTCCGCGAAGAGCTCCGCGTGGATGCGGTCGGCGCGGCCGGCGCCGAACTCGTCGTACTCGATGGCGACCATGGCGGCCTTGGCCCGTCCGGTGAGCCGGGGGATGACCCAGGCGTGCGGGTCCGCCTCCTTGAGGTGGTAGAGGGAGCGCAGGGCCGCGTACTCACGCAACTGCCAGAGCTCTCCACCGGTTTCGAGACGGTGACTGAGGCTGCCGGAGAGGTCGACGGGCTCGACGAGCAGCGGGGCGAAGGCCTCCTCGACCGATCGTGATCGGGGAGCGTCGGACAGGTCGGTGCGCAGGGCGTGGAGGAAGCGGGTTTCGAGGGCCTGGCGCAGCCGCAGCAGGTCCGGGTCCCATTCGCGCTCGTCGTCCACGCCCTCGAAGCCGCGGTAGTGCAGTTCGTAGAGGAGGTAGAGCGCCAGCTGGAGGTCCTCACCCCACGGGTCGGCCTTCAGTACGGACCCGGTGGCGTACGCGGGCGCGCCGCCGGAGCTCAGGGCCTCGGCCACGGCCGCGGACAGCGGGCCCCGCCCCTCGGCCAGGCGGGGGCCGGGGGCGGTCGCCGTGGCGCCGGGGCTGGGAAGGGTCATCGCGGGGTCCTGTCCTCGGGCGGCGGGCCGACCCGCTCGCGACGGCGGTGACTGGTGTCGCACCAGGGGTACGTACGGCTGCGGCGGCAGGTGCACACCGCGACCATGAAACGGTCCGAGCGGGCGACCGTGCCGTCGTCCAGGAGGATCTCGACCGGCCCCTCCACCAGGACCGGTCCCTCGGGGTCCACGGACACGCGGCGCGCGGGCGCGGGCACCGGGGCCGGGGGCCCGGGGGCGGGCACCGGCGGCGGGGCCGGGGCGTTGTCGGAGGTACTGGGCTCAGAGGTACCGGGCACGGACGACCACCAGCTCTTCCCACTCGTCGGCTCCGCCTGCCAGGCCCTGGCCCTGCAGCCAGGCCCTTCGCGAACGCAGGACCGGGCCCCACGGCACGGAGGCCCTCGCCACGACCCCTGCCGCCAGCCCCGCCCCGGTCAGCCGGTCCACGGTCGTCCCGGCTCCGCACATTCCCGAGTGCACCAGGAGCAGCACGCCGCCGGGACGCAGCAGCTCCGGGGCGCTCGCGCAGATCCGGTCGATGACCCCGCGCCCGTCAGGACCGGCGTCCCAGGCGCGCTCCGGCCCGCGCGACGGCAGCCGGGCCGCCGGGGCGGGGACGTACGGCGGATTGGCGACGACCAGGTCGAAGCGGCGCCCGGCGGTCCGCGCGGCGAAGTCGCCGTGCAGGACGTGCAGGGGCAGCCGCCGGCGCAGCGCGTTCAGCCGCGCCGTGACCACGGCGGGCCAGGAGACGTCGACCGCGGTGACCCGGGCTCCCCTGGCCGCCGCGTGCAGGGCCAGGGCACCGGTGCCGGTACCGATCTCCAGCGCGTCCGTCCGCGGCCCTATCTCCTCGTCGGCGAGCGCCTCCGCGAGGAGGCGGGTATCCGCCTGCGGCCGGTAGACACCCGGCAGCGCGATCAAGCGGGCAGGCAGGGTGGCCGTGGTCAGAGTCGTACTGGACACCGCATACCTCCGGGGTTCGGGTGAACTGGTGAGACTGGGCGGCTGCCCCGTCACACGCTCCCCATCCGGAATCACGTCGATCTTCGGAGGATCAGACGGAGATACGCGCCCGCCCGTCTCGGATGGCGTACGGCGTACGGCGTACGGCGTACCCACGTCGTCGCACCCACGTCGTCGCACCGCGTCGCGCGTAGGGGCCGAGCCGGTGACCGCGTGCGGCGCGCCCACCGGCTCGGTTCGAACGGCGGCTCACGGCCCGGCGCCGTGCCCGGGTCTACGGTGGAAGGGTCCCGGTCCCCCTGAGCGGCAGATGAGGCTGACAGCTGTGTCGACATCGAGCCACGAGATCTTCGGTGCCCCGTGCTGGGTCAGCCTGCTGGCCCGGGATCTCGGCTCCGCCCAGCGGTTCTACAGTGCCGTACTCGGCTGGGAATTCCGTCCCACGCACCTCGGGCACGGCATCATGGTCGCCTTCCGCGACGGGGCTCCGGTCGCCGGTGTCGGCGCCCTGGGCGCGAGTATTGGCGTGCCGGTGGTGTGGACGCCGTACTTCGCCGTCGACGACGCCGACGTGACCGCCGCACGGATCCGCGAACGCGGCGCCACCATGGCGGTCGGTCCGCTGGCCTTCGGCACCGGGCGAGCCGCCCTGGCGGCGGATCCGGCCGGGGCCGTCTTCGGATTCTGGCAGGGCGAGGTCGTCCCCGACTGGTCCGTCGGCAGGGGGAGCGCCCCGGCCTGGCTGGAACTGCGGACGCGCGACGCGTTCGCCGCGGCCATCTTCTACGGGGAGGTCCTCGACTGGGGCGGCGAACGGCCGGCCTGCTGCACGGTCTCCTACGAGCACGCCCACGTCGTCCTGCGCCACGGCCACGACACCGTCGCCCGCATCAGCGGCGGCGCCCTCGAAGCGGCACCCGACCCCGAGGTGCGCCCCCGTTGGCACGTCCACTTCCGCGTGCCGGACCTCGAGAACGCGGTCGAGGCCGCCACCCGGCAGGGCGGCAGGACCGCCTCCCCCGTACAGACGTCCAGTACGAGCCGGTGGATCGTCCTCGCCGATCCCGACGGGGCGCTCTTCACCGTGGTGGCACCCCAGGACCCACCGCCCTGACCGGAGGGGATACCCCCTCGTCCGGTCATGGCCGTCCGTCAGGGTTGAAGCCGTGGAACGGAAGCGCACCTCACCGGGGCCCACCGCGCCTGATGCGGTGCCCGCAGCGCGGGCTGCGTCCTGTGCAAGGTTCGGAATCCCGGGTAAGCGCAGCACATGTTCACCTCAGTGCCGCTCGCGGCTGCCGGTTCCTCATCTCTGTTCTTGATCGTTGCGGGCGTGCTCGTGGCCGCGCTGCTGATCGCCGCGTTCTGGTACGGGTCCCGGCGCACTGCCCGACGCAGGGACCCCGGGGCCCGGTCGGCCGACCAAAGCCCTCAGGCACGGGCCCGGCAGGACTCCTGGCAGACGCCCGAGGACGACGCCGACCAGCAGCACCGCCGCACCTGATCGCAACCGACGCCGTCCGATCGCGCCACGCCCGGCGGACGGCGCCTCTAGGACGGAATCTGGCCTAGTTCACTCGTACTGTCGTCGCGTCAGCAAGTACCGGCAGTGAGGACGGCCCGATGAAGCACACCGCGCCCGAGGGCTACACCAGCGTCGCACCGTGGGTCGTCACCGACGACACCGGCGCGCTGCTCGACTTCATCACCGCGGCCTTCGACGGCGAAGAGATCGCCCGGGTGCCGCTCGAGGACGGCACCATCGGCCACGGCGAGATCCGCGTCGGCGACACGGTCGTCCTGGCCTTCGACCGCAGGCCCGACTGGCCCGTGATGCCCGCGCTGCTGCGCCTCTACGTCCCCGATGCCGACGCCGCCATGGCCGCCGCCGTGGCGCACGGGGCAACGGTGATCACCGGGGCCACCGACAGCGCGTGGGGGGACCGGGGCGGCAGGGTGCGCGACCCGTTCGGCAACATCTGGTGGGTGACGAGCCGAGTGGAGGACGTCGCACCGGACCGGGCCTGGCAGCGGCTGTCCGAGCCGAAGTACGCCGAGTCGATGCGCATCGCCCAGGAGACCCTCGACGCCGAGCTCGGCGGCCGGAAGTCCGGGGTGGCCAGCGCGCCACGCCACCCGGCCCCCTGATCCAGTCCCGCTCCGGGAAGGCCGTCTTCCCAGGGCCGCGCGCGGGAGAGGACGATGGGGGATCCGACGTCGCGAAGGAGAAGCACATGAGGGCTCGTACCGTGCGCACCCTGCTCATGGCCGGGACGGTCGTACTGGCCACCTTCGGCTCCCCCGCAACGGCGCAGGCCCTGCCCGCCTGCCCGAGCAATGCCATCTGCCTGTGGCGCTTCCAGGACGGGACCGGCGACGTGTACGTATGGCGCGGCGGCTACGTGGACCTGCCCGGCAAGTTCGTCGATCACGTCGGCTCCTTCCGGGCCAACAGGACCGGAGCCTTCATCGACTGGGCGACCGGCAAGGACTGCCGTCCGGTCCGGGTCGGCGACTACGCCTCCAACTACCAGGGCCGGTTCGGCGGGAAGATGGACGCGGTCGGCAACACCTGCTGACCTTCGGCGCCTCCGGCCGGGACCGCCCCCGACAGGGCGGCCCCGCCGCCCTGTCGGCGCGTGGGCCTTCAGCGGCGGCGTGCGCAGGTCCAGGCTCCCATGCCCTGGATCTTGGCGAGTCTCCGCGCCGTCGCGATCTGCTCCGACTTCGTGGCGAGGTCGGCGCGCGGTGCGTACTTGCGGCCTCCCGCAGCCTTCCAGCTGGACTGGGTGAACTGCAATCCGCCGTAGTGGCCGTTGCCGGTGTTCGCCCGCCAGTTCCCGCCGGATTCACACCGGGCGATGGCGTTCCAGTCAGGGTTCGGTTTGGAGTGGACCGCGGCGGCATGAGCCCCGGAAACGTCCAACAAGGCCACAGTCAACAAGACTGCGGAGGCCAGCAGTTGGCCGATCACGCGCCGGCTCGGCCGGTCCTTCCGGTGGAGCGACATCAGTCCTCCTTGCTGTTGGGCGGGCCTGCCGCGAACAGCGGGCGGGCCCACGTACGGCCACCTTCGGGCCGTGGCCACAGCACAGCACGGAGCGACGCCGTTCCCACGGCACTTGCGGTCGACGAAGGGACGAAGCCACCCGAACGGCCGCTCCCCACCCCCTCCCACCACCGCCCGAACCCCGCCACGCACCGCGCCCGCGCGCGTCGGCACCGACGACGGCGGGGCCGACGCCCACGCGACTCCCCGCGCACACTCCCCCAAGCCCCTGCCGCGGAATGAAGCTGCTGGACTGCTGGTCAAGGCGCCTGTCAGGCTCCGTGGCGACGTGGTTTCCGCCTTGAACAAGGCCGACTGCCCCTGGCAGCCGTACCTCCCACTGACCATCCATCCGGCGAAGGCCCGGCGAGTGCGGCGGCCGCACTGCCTCACGTCGAGCTGTTCCACGGCTACTTCAGGAGCCTGAAACCTGGCCGCCGGGTCCACGCCCTGAGGAACTCCGCGGAGCCATACGCCGCGGGCCACGGGTCCGTCATCACCGCGACGGGTCCAGAAAGGCCGATGCCCGGTCCCATGAGAGAGACCATGACAGGCCGGCGTCCGTCAGCGCGCGGGGAGCGAAACCGAGGCACTGCTGGGTGGGGGCACCCGCAAGTGGGCCGGCATCGAAGAGGTGTGGAGTGCGACGGCGGTCATGGAAGTTCCGCAGGGCGGCGGCCCTGCGACCGTGCTCTCCACCGATGCCTACGGGCCCACGAAGCTGTCGGTGAAGGGTGTGGAGTGGAAGTCGGGTCTCGACGGTGCGACAAGGGCCTCGTTCAGGTAGCGCCTCAAGGGGCCGGTCCCAGAAAGCGCTTCGGTACGCTCACTGCGGCGTCCGGAGTACGAGCAGGACGCAACTGCCGCGAACAGGGGATGAGTCGAGAATGAGCAGTGCACAGCCCGTGGGGCCGTTCCAGCCCTTGAAGGCCGACGACCCCGCGGTTGTGGGCGGGTACCGGCTGGCGGCGGTCCTGGGTGCGGGCGGCATGGGCAAGGTGTACCTGTCGTTCACACCTGGCGGGCGGCCCGTCGCGCTGAAGGTGATCCGGCCCGAATTCAGTGAGGACCCCGAGTTCCGGCATCGCTTCCAGCGGGAAGTTCAGTCCGCGCAGCGGGTGCAGGGCCTGTACACGGCACCGGTCATCGACTTCGACACCGAGGGTGCGCAGCCCTGGCTCGCCACCGCCTACGTAGCCGGGCCCTCGCTCGCCGAAGCGGTGTCGGCGTACGGCGCGCTGCCGCTGCGCAGCGTGCTCCTGCTGACCGTTGGGGCCGCCGAAGCCCTGCACGTCATCCATGCCGCGGGCATCGTGCACCGCGACCTCAAGCCCGCCAACGTCCTGCTCGCCGCGGACGGCCCGCGCGTCATCGACTTCGGCATCGCCCGCGCCGCCGACACCACGGCCCTCACCGGCACCGGCGTCAGCGTGGGCACGCCGGCCTTCATGGCGCCCGAACAGGCGGCGGGCGCCGCCGTGACGCCCGCCACCGACATCTTCGCCCTCGGTCAGATCGCGGCCTACGCGGCGATCGGGGCGCCCGCCTACGGCAACGGCCCCTCCCACGCCGTGCTGTACCGGATCGTCCACGAGGACCCCGACCTCAGCCGGCTGCCCTCCGAGCTGCGGCCGCTCATCAGCCGGTGCCTCAGCCGCGAGCCGGCCGGGCGGCCCGCCCTGACCGAGATCATCGAACTGTGTCACGGCCTCTCCCCCGACCCGCTGCGGCAGGGCGAGGACTGGCTGCCGCAGACGCTGGCCGGGTCCCTCACCGTCCGACAGCAGCTCCCGGAACCCGCCCGTACGCCGCCCCCCGCCGCGCCGACTCCCACCGCGTACTCCCCGCACGTCCCGCCGCCCGGCGGGGTCGACCCTCACGCGCCGACCGGCTTCGGGCCGGCGGCCGCGCCCACGCAGACCGCTGCGGGCAGGCCGGGCGCGGCGCCGGCCGGCCCGGGCTTCCCGCCCACCCCGCCGCCCGCCGTCAGCGGGCAGCAGGCGTGGGGACCGCCGCCTCCGCCGCAGCGGCGCAGGGGCCGCGGCCCGGTCATCGCCGGTGTGGTGGTGGCGGCGCTGATCGGACTGGCCGTCGTCAACTCGCTCCTGCCGGACGGCTCGGACAAGGACGGCTCCCGGCAGCCCACCGCCGGCAACTCCGCCGCATCCCCGGGCGGGAAGCGGCCGGACCCCCAGCCCGTCGAGTACAAGGGCATCGACCTGACCGAGAACTACTTCGTGATGCTGGCCGACAACCCTCCGCGTCCGACCGGCAAGGAGAGTGCCACCGTCGGCAGCAAGAGCGACCTGTACTACCAGCCGAGGGTGCTCAACGTGGTGGATCGCGACGAGATCGCCACGGGCAACGGCAAGCTGGTGCTGCTGGCCGGCGGGCAGCAGGGTTCTCTGGACACCTGCCGCTCGGAGACCCGTTACGCCAAGTCGGTCCGCCTCGACCAGCTCGGCGACGGCTCGCAGCTCTGCGTCCTGAGCGATGCCGGACACATCGCGGTGGTGACGTACCGCGGCAAGTCGGGCAGCAGCGATCCGAGCAAGTACATCACCCTCGACCTGACCGTCTGGCGCAACGCGGAGGATCCGCAGAAGAAGGGGTGAGCGGCCCGCCCGGCGGATCAGCCCACTTCCGGTGGGACTCGGACGCAGCTTCGTGTTGCTCCAGTGGGCTGACGTGGGGCCATTGAGGTGCCACGATGATCCGTGCTTCAACAGTGTGCCGGACGGGACGCGGTGCGAGGTGACAGCGTGTCCCGGAGGCGGCCCTACCCCACGAAAGGGCGGACACCCCATGCGCGTCACACCCCTCTTATTGTCCTCAGGCAGCGACCAGGGTTCGGCCGCGGACGATCCCATACGGCTCTACTACAGCCACAAGACACAGGAGATCCTGCAGAAGTACGGCCCGGGCCCGCGTGTCCACTTCCACGTGGGGCTGTACCCGGACGGCCCGCCGGACACCACCGTCTCCCAGAACATGCTGAAGCAGCACATGCTGGACGCGCAGGAACGGATCGTCGAGCACTCGGCCCGGTCGTGGGGCGCGTACGAGGCCCCTCCCCGGAGGTTGCTGGACATCGGCTGCGGCCTGGGCGGGACCTCGCTGTACTGGGCGCAGGAGCACGGAGCTTCGGTCACCAGCCTCACCGTCGCGGAGGAACACATCCCGATCGTTCGGCACTTCGCCCGTCATGCCGGGGTCAACGAACGGGTAAAGCCCGTGCTGGCGGATGTGCACGACCTGGACGAGACCTGTGCGTACGACGCCGTCTACGCCAACGAGAGCAGCGGCTACACCGACCGGAGCCGGCTCTTCGACGTCGTCGCCAAGGCGCTGGAGCCCGGTGGATGGTTCGGGATCCAGGAGCATTTCGTGGGCCGCTCCCAGTGGCGCGAGTTCCTCGACGGCTACTACAGAACCCGGCTGGGGCTCCTGGGGGAGTATCTGGCCGCGGCCGAGGCGGCCGGCTTCGAACTCGTGCACGAGGAGGACGTGACGGACTCGGTGGCGGAGTTCTGGGTGCAGTCCATGGCGTGGAACACCGCCGAACTCGACCGGCTCCGCGCGGGCGCCGACGTCGAGCCCGGCGCGTGGACCGGCGAGCGGCTCGAACAGTCGACGCTCGCGCACAGCAGGTTCTTCCGGCTCTGGCGTGACCACGCGGTGCAGACGCGGCTGCTGCACTTCCGGCTCGGAGGCCGCCCATGACGGCGTCACCAGCACCGGCGCCGACACCCGCACCCGCACCCGCACCCGCACCCGCAGCGTCGCCGTCACCGCGCCCCTCGCTCCTCGGTACGCGCCTGCCGTCCTTCTACTGCCCCCTGGAGCGCGACCTCGTCCATCCCCAGGCGAAGCAGGTGGAGGCCCTGGCGGTCGAGTGGCTGGACGCCTTCGGCGTCTACCCCGACCCGGTCGAGCGCGCATGGGGTCTGGCCACCCACAGCGCCGACTTCTCCTGCCGCATCATCCCCGACGGGGACGTCGAGGCCCTCCTGCTGTTCACCGAGTGGAACTACTGGGCCAACGCCGTCGACGACTGGCAGGATTCGGGTTCCGACGAGGTGGGGACGGCCGCCGTCGTCGAACACGGCGTACGTCTGCTGCGGACCATCGAGGACCCGGGGGCGTCGGTCCTGCCCGACGGGCCGATGACCCGCGCGCTGCTGGACCTGGTCGGCCGCACCCATGCCCTGCTCACGCCCTACGAGCTGCGCAGGTTCGTCGAGGGGACGCGCGACTGGCTGCTCGGGGCGGCCTGGCGGGCCGCCCAGGCCGAGGCCGGGACCATGCCGGGGCTGAACGACTTCGTCGCCATGGGGCCGTTGGCGAACGGTACGCGCTTCTCGCTGACCTGGTCCGACGTCGCGCGCGGGGACCGACTGCCGGCGGAGGTGCTCTGCTCCCCAGCGCTGACGGCACTGACGGACGCGGCGGGTTTTGTCGTCAGTGCGGACAACGACCTGTTCTCCTACGACAAGGACGACCACCTGGAGCCGCGGGAGGTGAATCTCGTCAACGTCCTCGCCCACCAGGAGAACTGTTCCCCGGCCGAGGCGGTGCCGCTCGCGGTGGCCCTGCGCGACCGGGTGATGGTCCTCTTCACCCGGCTACGGGCGCAGTTGGAGGCCGGCCGGGACGGCGCGGACGGTCCCAACGGGGAACTGCTCCGTCACCTGGCGGCGTTGGGTCATTACGTGGCCGGCTCCATCGCCTGGCAGAGCCGGGCGCCCCGGTACGCCAGCCCGCGCAACCGGCACGAACTGCCGCTCGCGGACGCCCGGTTCGCGGTCCGGTTCGCCGATGCCCCCAGTTTCACGGGAACCGAGCCGCCGGACGTGCCGGCCCTCGCTTCCTGGTGGCGGCGGGTACGCGACTGAGCAACGCCGAGGGCCCCGGCCGGTGCGGCCGGGGCCCTCGGGCACGGAGAGCCGGATCAGCGGCGGCCGAGCAGGCGCCGCCACCAGCTGACGCCGCGCCGGCGGCGGCCGGCGACCACGGGCGCCGCCGTCGGCTGCGGCGGGATGAGCTCGTGTACGGGGTGCCCGGCCGGCTGCTCGGCCTGGGGCTCAGCGTTCGGCACGGAGCGCGGGGCGAACCGTACCGGCAGGGACAGCAGGTGGCGTGACATGAGGGTGCCGCGCCACTGCAGCTCGCTCGCGTCGACCGCCAGCTGGAGGTCGGGCAGCCGGTCCAGCAGGACCTCGATGCCGGTGTCCGCGATGGCACGCCCGATGTCCTGGCCCGGGCACTCGTGCGGGCCGCTGCTGAAGGCCAGGTGGGAGCGGTTCCCGTGGACGGAGACATCGGGATCCGGCCGGATCTGCGGGTCGGCGTTGCCCGCGGCCAGCCCGAGCAGGATCATGTCGCCGGCCTTCACCTGCTGGCCGCCGAGCAACGTGTCACCGGTGGCCCAGCGCCCGATGATCGTGTTGATCGGCGGGTCGTCCCACAGGACCTGCTCCAGGGCGTCGGGCAGGGTCATGTGGCCTCCGGAGAGGCTGGCCCGGAAACGCGGGTCGGTCAGTACGGTCCGCAGCGTGTTGGCGATCAGGTTGGCGGTGGTCTCGTAGGCCGCGATCAGCACGACGCGCAGGTGCATCAGCACTTCGGTGTCGCTCAGGTTCGCGGGGTGCTCGATCAGCCAGGAGGCGAGGTCGCGCGCGGGCCTGGCCTTGCGCTCCGCGACCAGCTGTTCCAGCGTGGCGGTGACGTAGCGGTCGCTCTGGAGGGCCGTCTCGGTCCCCTGGAGCATGTCGCGCGCCGCGTTGACCAGCAGGGGCCCGTGTTCGTCGGGTGCCCCGAGGAGCTGTGTCATGACCAGCATGGGGAGCTGGTCGGAGAAGGCGGACACCAGGTCGGCGTACCCCTCGGCCGCGATCTGGTCGACGAGCTGGTTGGCGAAGCGGGTCACGTAGCGGCGGATGCCGCGCTTGTCGAAGCGCTCCAGGGACTCCACCACGGCCGAGCGCAGCCGCTCGTGAACGGGCCCGTCGGTGAAGTTGCACACCGGCACCCAGGAGACCATGGGGCCGAGCGGGGTGTCGGCCGGCACCCGGCCCTCTCTCATGTCGCGCCAGCCCCGCGGGTCGCGGGCGAAGCGCGAGGACGTGCGCGCCACGTCCAGGTTCTCCCGGTGGCCGAGGACGAGCCAGGCCGGGAGGTCCCCGCTCACCAGTACGGGGGCCACCGCACCGTGTTCGGCCCGCAGCTTCTCGTACAGCGCGAGGGGATCGGCCTGGGCCTCCGCTCCGTGGAGACGGTACAGGCCGCCCGCCGTCGCCGCCGCGTGGGCGGGGCACTCGGGCGGTGGGGTGGGGGTGGTGCTCACATTGCCTCCTGGGTGGCTGCCTGGGAGTGGAGGTAGCGCATGAGGGTCAGCAGGACATCGCGGGACGATTCCCGCCGTCTGGCGTCGCAGACGAGGATCGGGACGGTGGGGGGCAGATCGAGGGCCTGGCGCAGCTCCTCCAGCGGATGCTCGGGCGCGCCGGGGAAGGAGTTGACGGCCACGACGAAGGGGACGCCCCGCTCCTCCAGCCGTCCGATGACGTCGAAGCTGATCTCCAGCCGCCGGGTGTCGAGGAGTACGACCGCTCCGAGCGCGCCCTCGAAGAGCCCGCGCCACAGGAACCAGAAGCGCTCCTGGCCGGGTGTGCCGAAGAGGTACAGGACGAGTTCGTCGTTGATGCTGATCCGGCCGAAGTCCATGGCCACGGTGGTGGTGATCTTGCGGGCCACGCCCCAGGTGTCGTCGACGCCGACGCCGGCCCTGGTCATCGTCTCCTCGGTCGTCAGCGGCTTGATCTCGCTGACCGCACCGACCATCGTCGTCTTGCCCACGCCGAATCCGCCGACGATGACGATTTTCACGGCGGCCGCGGCCGTCTGCGGGAGTACGTCCGCCTGGCGCGGCCCGGCCGGCGTGTCAGAGCTTCTGAAGTCCATCGATCACTGCCTCGATCAGAGCAAGGTCGGGTAGCTGCGCGGCGGGGACGGGCGGGCGGACGTACACGCGCTGGGCGGCCATCAGGTCTCCGACCAGCACGGTGACGACACTCACCGGCAGGCCTGCGTACGCGGCGATCTCGGCCACCGACAGCGGTGACCGGCACATCCGCAGGATGGCCGCCTGCTCGGGCTGCATCTCAGGCCGGGCGGACCCTTTGGCCACGACTAAGGTCACGAGGTCCAGATGGACGGCGGTGGAGGGTCCACTGCGTCCGCCGGTGATGACGTAGAGCCGTTCGGGGCTGCCGTCCTCCCAGCTTGTGGGCGGCTCATTCACGCGGGCTGCCCGTCATGCCGGGGCGGGCTGCTCAGGTGGTCCCCCATTCGGGTCACCAGGTTGCGCATCTGCGCGCCCATCAGCCCCGCGTCCACGCCCTCGTCGGCGAGGACCGCGAGGTAGGAGCCGTCGCCGGCGGCCATCAGGTAGAAGAACCCGCCGTCCATCTCGATCACGACCAGGCGCATCCTGCCCTCTGAGCGGGGCAGTTCCGCGGCCACCGCCCCGGCAAGGCTCTGCAGGCCCGCACAGGCCGCTGCCAGGCGGTCGGCCGTGTCGGTCTCGGCCCCGTACTGCGCCACGCAGAGCCCGTCCGCGGACAGTACGATCACGTGCCGCGTCTGCGGCACTCCGGCGGCCAGGTCCTTGAGCATCCAGTCCATGCTGCTGATTCGCTGAGTCATCACTGCTTACGCCCCCTTGGTCGCTGAACCCGACGCGCCTTCGGCGCCCGGCGCGTCGTGGCCGGGCGTGCCGGACAGTCCGCTGTGGAAGGCCTCCAGCCACATTCCGGGGCCCTGGTCGTCCGCCGGCTGCGGCTCCGCGGCAGGCCGGACGTCGAAGGTGGCGGCACGGTCCTTCCGGCGCCGCTGCGGCAGGCCGGTCGCGGTGCGCTCGGTGGCCGGCTGCCCGGCGCTGACGGGCGCCGGCCTGGGCGCCGGAGCCGGAGCCGGAGCCGGTGCCGGCCGGGGCACGGATCCGCCCGCCGACGAGCGGTCGAAGGGGTGCTCGCGCGGTGTGGCGGCCACGGCCCTGGGCCCCGAGGAGGAGCCGATGCCGTGGGCCAGACCGGTCGCGGAGGACGCCGTGGTGATCAGGTGCTGCGGAACGATGACCACGGCGCGGACGCCGCCGTACGCGGACGAGCGCAGGGACACCTGGAACCCGTAGGCCTGCGCCAGCCGGCCGACCACCGCGAGGCCCAGCCTCGGTGTCTCGCCCAGGTCGTTGAGGTCGATGCCGGACTGCGCCTGCGCGAGCATCTTCTCGGCCCGTCCACGGGCCTCCTCGCTCATGCTCAGGCCGCCGTCCTCGATCTCCACGGCGATGCCCGACTGCACCTCGACGGCTGTCAGGTGGACCCGGGTGTGCGGCGGCGAGTACCGGGTGGCGTTGTCCAGCAGCTCCGCCAGGGTGTGGATCAGCGGCTCGACGATCGGGCCGACGACGGCGACCTCGGAGACCGAGTGGAGCTCCACCCGCTGGTAGTCGATGATCCTCGACATCGCGCCGCGCATCACGCTGTAGAGGGTGACGGCCCTGCTCCACTGGCGGCCGGGGCGCGCACCGCCGAGAACCGAGATGGAGTCGGCGAGCCGGCCGATCAGGGCGGTGCCGTGGTCGAGCCGCAGGAGGTCGCCGAACACGTCCGGGTTGCTGCCGTGCCGGTCCTCCATCTCGCGCATCTCGTGGGCCTGCTGATGGACGATCGCCTGCACGCGGCGGGCGACGTTCACGAAGGCGCGCTGCGCCGAGTCGCGCAGGCTCTCCTCGTTGTCGACCGCGTCGATGACGTGGGACAGCACGGCCTGCAGGGCGGCCCTGAAGCGCGGGGTCAGGGCCTCGTCGTTGCCCCAGCGGTTGCCGTGGCCGCCGCGCCCTCCCAGGGCGGTCAGCACCTCCTCGGCCAGCTCGCCCTTGCGCAGCCGCTCGATGGCTTCGGGCAGCACCACCTCGGACAGCCGGGCCGCCTCGGCTTCCTGCCGGGCCAGGACGTGCTGGAGTGCCGCGACCTGGGCGCGCCCGGCGGCGAGCGCGCGGCCGCGCCGTAGCGCTTCGACGAAGACCGCTGCGGTGCACAGGGCGCCCACGGCGATCACGGCGGTGCCGAGCGGTGCCGAGGAGGAAGCGAGCGCCCCGGCCAGGCAGGCGGCGGCCACGACCGCGATCGCGGGCAGCATCCGGCTTGCTCTACCCTCCACGTGTGCGCTTTCGGGTGGAATGTCTCTTTGCTCCATCGGCGTCCTCGAACTATCGAAAAGGGGGGACCTTCTGACCGGTGGGCGGGAGCATAACTACGCCCAACTTCCCGCATGCGGGCTTTCGTTGGAGTTCATCGGACCGGAGGATCCGTTATGCGCCACAAACGACGCCGAATTTCGGCACGGGAAAGGGCCCGTCCACGGCGGGCGGCGACGTAGCGGGAGGTGGAAGGCATGCCGGCCCCGCTCGCCGCACGGGAATCCGTCCTCGCATTCCGATCGGTTCCGGCCGCATCGCTTTCTTTCGCGGTGGCGTCCCGGAGGGAAATGCGCTAGGGCCTCGGCGCGGGATCGGCTGCGCGGAGGCCGGTGAGCAGGACGTCGAGGGCCAGGTCGGTCGCCTCGTCCAGCGGGGTGTCCTCGAGGAGGGACCCGACGGCCAGGGCCGCGAGGCCGTGCACCACGGAGAAGGCGACCTGGGCGAGCCGGGCCGGGTCGCCCGCTCGTACGACTCCCTCCCGCTGGGCGAGGGCGATCAGTTCGGCGGCGATCTCCAGGCTCTGGTGGCCGAGCTCCCGGAGTTCGGCGCTGGAGCGGTCGGCGTGCTTGGCCGTGAACATCAGGCTCAGCAGCGGAGCGTGCGCGACGGCGAAGTCCACGTACGCGCGGCCCATGCAGGCGAGCCGGGCGGCGACGGGGCCGGGCTCGCCCACGGCGGCCCGCAGGCGTGCGTTGAGCCGGGTGAAGCCGTTGACGGCGAGCGCGTCCAGCAGTGCCTGCCGGTCGCGGAAGTGGCGGCCCGGCGCCGCATGGCTGACGCCGAGGTCCCGGGCGAGGGCGCGGAGGGAGAGGCTGTCCGCCCCCGTCGCCGCGAGCACGGTTTCCGCGCGCGCCAGCAGGGCCTCTCTGAGATTGCCGTGGTGATAGGGCGCATCGGCGTCGGCCAAGGCGGTCTCCTCCTCCTATGTTGTCATTGACAACAATGTTTGCTCTGCCTACATTCAAGTATCGACCATCTTCGGTCATCAGCCGGAGTCCCGGAACGGAGCGCCGACCCATGTCTATGACATACCGCGGAACCACAGCCCTGATCACCGGGGCCAGCGCCGGCCTCGGCGTCGAGTTCGCCCGGCAGTGGGCGCAGCGCGGAGCCGACGTCGTCCTCGTCGCCCGGCGCGTCGACCGGCTGGAGGAGCTGGCGGCCGACCTGGAACGCCGGTACGGGGTCAAAGCCCGCCCGATCGCCGCTGACCTCGCCCGGCCCGGTGCCGCGGCGGCGCTGCACGCGGAGCTCGACGCACTCGGCGTACCGGTCCACACCCTGATCAACAACGCGGGCTTCGGCAGCCACGGGCCCTTCGCCGATGAGGACCCCGCCCGGATCAGCGAGATGATCCAGCTCAACGTGCTCGCGGTCACGGAACTGACCAGGGAGTTCCTGCCCGGCCTGACGGCCGACGGCCGGGGCGCGCTCGTCACCGTCGCCAGCGCGGCCGCCTATCAGCCGACCCCTGCGATGGCGGTCTACGGCGCCACCAAGGCCTTCGTCCTGAACTTCACCGAGGCCGTCGCGTACGAGACGCGCGCCTCCTCCCTGCGGGTGCTCGCCGTCTCGCCGGGGCCGGTCCGCACCGAGTTCTTCGACGTCGTCGGCAGCCGGGACGCCGCCGTGGGCCGGATGGCCACCCCGGAGCAGGTCGTCAGTGCGACGCGCCGTGCACTGGACCGCGGCAAGACCCCGGCCAGCATCGTCGTCGGCCTCGGCAACCGGCTCTCCGCCACGGCCTCCGCCCTGGCCCCCCGCCGCCTCGCCCTGACCGTGGCAGGGCGCGCCCTCAAAGCCTGACCGGGCTCTGGGCCGGGCTCTGGACCGTGGACCGGGCTCTGGACCGGGCTCTGGACTCGTCCGCGCGGCCGCTCCTGCGCGACACTGGTACCCGGGCACCGCACACCGCCGGTGTCGTCCGGATCCCGGTGTGCGGGAGGCGCAGCATGGTCATCAGTCACCACATCGCCGCAGACACCCTGCACGTGAAGATCCTGCAGGAGCTGAACGTCACCAACCGGTCCGCGGCGGCCCTGCAGATCGAGTCACTCGTCCACGCGCACCGCCCCTCCCAGGTCACGATCGAGCTGCCGACCGACGCCCCCTCCCCCATGACCTTCAGCGCCTTGGCCCGCGCCCAGCGGATGTGCCAGAGCCTCGGCATTCCCCTCACCGCAACCGGACCCGGCGAACACGCGCCCCCGCTCCTCATCGGCCGGGGTGTCGGCGCGGAGCGGCCCCAGTGGCTGGACCACGGCGCGCGCCACAGCCACTGAGCCCGGGGCCCACCCCAGCCACTGAGCCGGACCTAGTTGAACGGTTCCAGCGTCATGAAGGCCTCTTGCGGGTTGCCGTCGTGCACCAGCGACTCATGGGCGCCCACGTCGTCGAAGGCGAAGCCGTACGCCTTACCGTCGGCCATCTGTCCGTGGATGATGCGGGAGTAGTGGTTGGTGACGGCGTCACGGTAGAAGTCGGCGCCGTTCGCGTCGGGCTGGCCGGGGTTGGTCAGGAGCGTCGACCGGTTGAAGCCGGCGCACAAGGTGCGGGAGATCGGGCCGCGGACGAGGTCGTTGGGTGCGTCCAGGAGCTTGTAGCAGCCGAAGGTGCTGTCGGAGTCCGGCTTCTGGAAGCTGGTGACCACGGCTCCCGAGCCGTTGGTGAAGTTCATGACGTTGCCCGAGACCCGGCCGTAATACTTGGTGTTCGGCTGGTTCGCGAACGGCGTCACGGTGAGCGTGGACGAGCTGTACTTGCTCCAGACCCGGTTGACGTAGTCGTTCATGAGACCGGCCGGGATTCCGCCCGTCTCGATGCCGTGCCCGGGCGAGAGCGCTCGGAGCGGGGTGCCGTCGGGGCGGTTCTGGATCAGTCCGCCCCAGCCGGCCGCACGCAGCTGGCCGAAGACGGCGTTGTAGCCGCCCGGCTTGAGCCGGCCGGTGTTGGTGACCGTGCCGCCTGCCGCCTTCACGCCCACCGCGTACGGAGCCGAGAACATGTCGACCTGGGTGCTGTTGATCCACAGGCCGGCGTCGTTCAGCGTGTACTCGGACCAGTTGAACAGGATGTTGCGGTTGGGGTCGGAGGGGTTCTGCACGGCCGGTTGCACCAGGCCGCCGGTGCTGAGCTTGAAGACGATCTTCTGACCGATGGAGAAGTAGACGCGCCCGGAGAACTTGGGCATCCGGATCGTCTTGGTCTGCCCGCTGGCCGGACCCGCGATCGACGCGTCGGGCGCGGGGGTGGGGGGATTGCCGCCCACGGGCCACGGGTGGAACGCGCCGTTGGCGTCGGCCCAGCCCTGCTGGCCCGTGGCGAGCAGGGTGCCCAGGTTGTAGACGTAGACCGGCTCGCTGCGTCCCGAGCTGTTCTTGATCGTGAGCGGGATGGTCGCCGGTACGGCCTCGGCGGATGTCGGTGGACCCGCGACCAGCAGGCCGGCGGCCACGACCAACGCCGCGGCTCCGGACACGAGCAGTTTCGATAAGCGGAACACGTTCTTCCTCCCTGGGGGGAGCCTCACGGCTGGAGGGACCGGACACTGGCACGCATGAGTGAATGCGTGAATGCGTGAATGCATTGAAGCTTGAGAGCGCTCTCAGCATCCGATTGTGTTCAACTTCTGTCAATGAAGCGCGCATTCCGTCCCGCAGGCAGTACAGGGGGCAGTGACGGGAGGTGCCGGCGCCCCGGCCGGCGTCAGCGGGGGACGTGCACGTGGATGGTCTTGCCGTCCTGCCCACCGCGGTGGCGGATCTCGACGCCGGTTCCGAGCCGGTTGACCAGGTGCCAGCCCCAGCCGCCCTCACCCTGATGACCGGGCTGTCGGGGCCGCGGCTCCGCGCTGCTGGTATCGGTGACCGCGACGTCGACGCCGCCGACCGTCCGGTGAAGGTCCAGCACACAGCCACCGGACGTGTGGCGTACGGCGTTGGTGACGAGCTCGCTGATCACCAGCAGGGCGGTGTCGACTGCGACCGGCGGGAAGGCGGGCGCCCCCCGCACGGGACGCTCCAGGAAGTCGTGCGCCGCGCGCCGCGCGTAGGCCGGGGCCGCCCCGCCGTTCAGCTCCAGGTGCAGAATAGGGGACATAGGGGACGTCGGGGGGATCAGAGGAAGAGGCATGGAATCTGCTCCGGAAGCCTCGTTTCGGGGAAACCTGCGGTGTGGAGGTTCAACACCTACGAGGGTTCTCCTGCCCGCTCCCGCCCGATCCACTCATACGCCCCCGCCGGCGACCGGAACGCGGACGATCAAACGTTCGAGTGAGGCATTTCTGGGTATATGGCCCTCCCGGCACCGGTCGGACCGGGCCGTATCAAGGCGGTGAGACCCGATGTCCCAGTGCAAGACCCCCGACTACCGCACCGGCCACCGCGGCCGGCACTGGACGCACGCCCTGCGCAGTGCCCAGAAGGCCGGGGCCGTGATCGTCACCGACGAGACCCTCGAACTGGTCGCGTACGCCCACGACGGCACCGGCCCCGGCCGCTTCCGCCCCTGGGTCACCTCCTCCGGCGTCCGCTACGACAGCCACGACGTGCACCCCGAGTGGTGACCACCGGACCACGGCGGCCCGGAGGCCTGACGCTGTCGCCGGTCCGGCGACTCAGGAGAGTTCGGCCCGGACCAGGGCGGCCGCCAACCTCGGCAGGTCATCGGTGGCGACGAGGCGGGCGAGGCCGGCGGGCGTCTTCGGGAGCCCGAGCGCGACGGCGGCGTGGAGGGCGCGCCTGTCGAACGCGGGCCGCAGTTCGGGCCAGACGCCCTGGGCCTCGCGGCAGAAGATGTCCGCTCCGACCGGTCCGATCCGCGGGACCTCCTGGAGGAGTTCGCGGATCCGGCCGGGATCCCCGTCGGCGGCGTCACGCAGCCGCCGCAGGTCTCCGCAGTAGCGGTCGACGAGGAGTTGCGCCCCCTCCCCCAGCGCGGTGGCGGTGCTCTCGTCGTAGCGGCGGTAGTGGGCACGGCCGAGGGCGTCCACCCGGTCCTGCCAGGACGCGGCGGCCATCGCCCGGGGCGTGCGCATCCCCGCCGCGAAGAGTTCACGCGCCGCGGCCACTGCGGGCGGTGCGGCCGATCCTGCGCGTCGACGAGGCCGAGCGGGTCGTGTACTTCACCGCGTCCGGGCTGGTCGACGAGGACCCGTACCGGCGCACGGTGTGCCGGGCCGCCCTCGACGGCTCCGGCTTCGCCATGGTCACCGACGACGGGCTGGACCACGTCGTCACCCTGCCCGCCGACGGCCGGGAGTACTTCATCGACTCGGCGTCCACCGTCGACACCCCGCCGGTGACCTCCGTCCGCGACTGGGCGGGGCGGGTGCTGGTCGAGCTGGAGCGCGCCGACATCACCGAGCTCACCGCCACCGGCTGGACACCGCCGGAACGCTTCCGCGTCAAGGCGGCCGACGGGGTGACGGACATCTACGGGGTGCTGTACCGGCCGCGGGGCTTCGACCCCTACCGGCAGTACCCGGTGGTGGACAACCTCTACCCCGGCCCGCAGGTCAACCGGGTCGCCCCGTGCTTCGACCCCGGCGGCATGGGCCTCGACGCCGAACCCCTCGCGGCGCTGGGCTTCGTGGTGGTGGCACTGGACGGGCGCGGCACCCCCGGGCGGAGCAAGGCCTTCCACGACGCCTCCTACGGCCGCCTGGCCGACGCCGGCTGCCTCGCCGACCACGCGGCGGCGCTGCGGCAGCTGGCTCGGACCAGGCCGTGGATGGACCTGGACCGGGTGGGCGTGTTCGGCCACTCCGGCGGCGGGTTCGCCGCGGCCCGCGCGATGCTGGACTTCCCCGAGGTGTACAAGGCCGGGGTCGCCCTCTCCGGCTCGCACGACGCCCGCCACTTCAACCCGGGCTTCGTGGAGACCTACGACGGCGCGGACAACCCCGAGGCCTGGGCCCGTACCTCCAACGTGGACCTCGCGGACCGGCTGGCGGGCAAACTGCTGCTCGTCCACGGCGAAATGGACGACCAGGTCCACCCGGACCACACCCTGCGGCTCGCCGACCGGCTCATCGCCGCCGACAAGGACTTCGAGCTGCTCATCGTGCCCGGGGCCGAGCACACGCTGCTCGACCACCTGGCCTACGTCCGCAAGCGCTCCTGGGACTTCCTGGTGCGCGAGCTGATGGGCACGCAGCCGCCCGCCTACCGCCCCGCCCCCATCGCCATCGGCCCCGAGCTGCTCGGCGAGCTGTTCGCCTGAGCGGCCGGACATGCGGTCAGGCCGGCTGCCACAGCTCGATCCGGTTGCCCTCGGGGTCGGTGACCCAGCCGAAGCGGCCGACACCCGCCATGTCCTGCGTTTCCCCGGCCACGTCCGCGCCCTTGGCGCGCAGCTGCGCGAGCATCGCGTCCAGGTCGCGGACCCGGAAGTTGAGCATGGTCTGCTGGGCTCGGGACCCGAAGTAGTCGGTCTCGGACTCGAACGTCGCGAAGACCGTCGGCCCGGCTTCCTGACGCCACAGGCCGTGCTTGTCGGTGTCCAGGCCCAGGCAGTCGCGGTACCACGCACCCAGGGCCGCCGGGTCGGCCGCCCGCATGAAGTACCCACCGATTCCAAGCACGCGTTCCATGCCGTCATCCTGCCAGCACGTCGACTCGATCGCTCGTCAGGAACGGCCGGAATTCGCCCACTTCGACGGAAACTGCCGCAGCGGTATATACGTTCAACAAACCGTCAGAGGAATCAAGGAGCTCCACCCGAGGAGTAACGCAGTGCGCGTACTGTTCACCGGCCCCGCCGCGGCAGGCCACCTGTTCCCGATGGTCCCGACCGCCCAGGCACTCCAGGCCGCCGGACACCAGGTGCTGTTCGCCGGTTCGGCCCCGCTCGACCAGATGCGGCAAGCCGGCGTGCCCACCGTCGAGATCGGCGACGGCTCGACGCTGATGGAGGCCTTCCGGCGCGCCTCGGAGGGCACCGAACCGCAGTTCGTCACGGACGACAAGAGCGTGGAGGAGACCCAGCGGCTGGCCGCGGCCGGTTTCGCCGAACACAGCCGGGTCACCATCGACGGCCTGCTCGCGGTCGCCACCGCCTGGCGGCCCGACCTCATCGTCCACGCCGCCTTCCAGGCCGCCGCCCCCCTGGTCTCGGCGGCACTCGGCATACCCGCCGTCGTCCACAACTTCGGCGTGATGTCCGGCTCCGGCATGGTCGGCGTGCTCGCCGACGTCCTGGCGGACGAGTACCGGGCCCGCGAGGTCGAAGGCCCGGCGACCCGTACCGTCCTCGACGTCGTACCCGCCTCCCTCGGCGGGGACGGCACCGGCTGGCGGGTCCGCTACGTGCCCTACAACGGCGGCGGCACGGTCCCCGGTGACCTCATAGCCCGCGGCTCCCGGCCCCGTATCGCCGTCACGCTCGGAACGGTGGTGACCGCGTTCGCGGGCGTCAACCCGATCGCCCGGGTGATCGCCGAGGCCGCCTCCGTCGACGCCGAGTTCCTGCTCGCCGTCGGCGACACCGACCTGAGCCCGCTCGGCACCCTTCCCCCCAATGTCCGCCCCCTGCCCTGGGTGCCCCTGGCCCAGTTGCTGGACACCGCCGACGCGGTCGTGCACCACGGCGGCTCCGGCACCATGCTCACCGCCGCGGCCCGCGGTGTTCCCCAGCTGATCCTCCCGCAGGGCGCCGACCACTTCATCAACGTCGATGCCGCGACGGGCCTGGGCTTCGCCCTCCGGGCGAGCGGCGACAGCGTGGACGCCGCCCTGCTCAGCCGCCTCCTGACCGACGACGACCTCCGCAAGGGCGCCGCCGCCACCCAGGCCGACATCACCGCACTCCCCTCCCCGACCGACCTCGTCGCCTCCTTCGAGGCGCTCGGGTAACGCCGCCCCCGGCCTTGGGGTGTGCGGCCCCCTTCCCGGTCGGACCGCCGGGTGCGGGGCCCGTACTCGGGTAACGCCGCCCCCGGCCTTGGGGTGTGCGGCCCCCTTCCCGGTCGGACCGCCGGGTGCGGGGCCCGTACTCGGGTCCCCGCACCCGGCGGGGCATCAGGCGCCCCAGCGCAGGGCGATCGTGTCGCCCACGTTGATGCCCTTCTCGCGGAGGGCGCCGGCGAAGGCGGAGCCGTCGACGCTGACCTTCCAGGTGTTGCCACCGCTGTTGGCCTTGCCGTTGACGTTGGTGATGGTGCCGGTGCCCGACGAGGGGGTCACGCCGGTGACACAGCCCGACGGGGTGGCGCCGCCGGCCGCCGCGTTCAGGACGTCGCCGAGGGTGGTGGCCGTAGCGGTCGGCGTGAAGGCCACCGAGCAGACCTTGAGGTTGCCGGCGTCGTCGTCGACGGTCAGGGCCAGCATGGTGGCGGTGCCTGCGGTGAAGGTGGACTGTGCGACCCACTGCGGGGCGCCGGGGGTGACCGGGACGGGCGGGGCCGTGGTGAATCCGCCGCCGGCCACGGCGCGCAGCGCGTCGATCGAGGCGTAGGCGCTCGGGCCGGTGTCGGACGGCTTGTACTTGAAGCCGCCCGCCGGGTTGTACTGGTTGGCGATCAGGAAGTCGACGGGGGTCTTGCCGTTGGCGGTGAGGAAGTCACCGGTCTGCGGGTTGATGCCGCAGGCGTTGAGGCCGGCGACGCCCCAGCCGTTGGAGCTGGTGTTGACCCCGTACATGGAGTTGAAGGCACCGGTGCTGGCGACGAGCTTGCCCTTGAGGAAGTTCTTGGCCTGGACGACGTCGGCGTCGGTGTTGGGGACGCCGGAGACGCAGAGCGCGGCCATCGCGGCGCCGGTCATGTCGACGTCGCTCGCGGAGTTGAGGACGGTGGGGTTGCCCTCGGCCTTGTTGTAGGTCCAGCCGCCGTCGACGTGCTGGTTGGCGCGGATGCGGGTGACCATCGAGTCGGTGAGCGCCTGCGGGACGCGGTTGCCGCCGGCCTGGGTCTTGGCGCCACCGAGCGAAAGGGCCGCGAAGACGGTGCCGTTGAAGTTGCCGGACGGGCCGAAGTAGCCCGCCTCGGCCGTCTGCCAGAAGGAGTAGACGTGGGCGACGAGGTTGCGGGAGGCCGACACGCGGGCCGGGTCGATGCCGGCGGCGTACGCGTTGAGGGTGCCGCGCTCGTAGTCGGTGACCACCGGGGAGGCCGAGGGCCAGCCCGCCGTGGACAGCAGGTTCCGGTAGACGGTGCGGGCGTTCTTCGTCGTGTCCCCGCCCGGGGCGACGTCGACGACCGCGGTGCCGGCGGCGGCGAAGGTGCTGAACGCCCACTCGTTGGACAGGCCGGAGCCGGCGTACGAACCGTCGGCCGCCTGCAGCGACTTGAGGTAGGCGACGCCGTTCGTCTTGGACGTGGCGATCTGCGCCGGCGACGAGGTCGCGAAGGCGGGCAGCGCGGTGAGGGCGAAGGCGCCGAGCGCGGCGGGCACCGCGAGCGCGAGGCGGCGGGACGTACGGGGACGGGACATGGCCTGCTCCTGGAATCGGCGGACGCCGGCCTTCCCGGGCGCCACGCGGTCGCCGTACGGACGCACGGCCGGGCATGCCGGGGGCCGCCGTCCGGAACGCGTGGTACGGCTTCCTGTTCTGCATCGCCGGATGGGCATTCGGGCTCGGAAACGGCCCCCGCCGTCCCACACCGCTGCGCGTCAGCTCCGGCATCGCACCGGATTCCCCCATGTGGCAGCCCAGGACGCTACCCGAGCGATCAAGGGACCGCCAGCCATCCGTGCGGGTGGGCAGGGGGCGCATCCGGGAGGCCTATGCCATCTTGACGCGTCGGCGAAATCCGTGTTGCACTCCGGCTGATAGCTGCTCAGCACCAGGGGAAGCCGGTCGAATTCCGGCGCTGACCCGCAACCGTAGGCCCGGTTCGTTCCGGGTGAGCCGGAATGCCTGGGGCCGGGACACAGTACGAAGAGCGCCGTCGTGGATTGCGGTGTGGTCGTCGCAGCCTCCCCCTGGCGTTCGCAGCCGTGCGGGGGCGCATCACCACGCACGCAGCCCCCCGGCAGAGACGAGGGGCCGCGGTGGGGACCGAACAGCAGGCGAAACGGCAGTCGGGGACGAGACGGCGGTTCTTCTCCCTCGTGACCGCGGCCTTCGTGACGCTCGGTGCGGGAATTGCGTTCTTCACGGTCCCCCCGTCCGCCCATGCCGATCCGATCGAGCAGTGCACGGCCACCACCGGCGCCGTCGTGGCCGTGGACTTCGGTCCCTTCGGCGGAAAGGTCGAGCGCGGCTGCGACACCACCCCGACGACCGGCTTCGAGCTGCTGCGCACGGGCGGCTTCACCACCGTCGGCACCGTCCACGACGGTGACGGATTCATCTGCCGGATAGGCAACGGCTCCTTCAACTCCGGTACGCAGTACCCCACTCCGGACAAGGAGGAGTGCGTCCTCACCCCGCAGGCCACCGCGTACTGGTCGTACTGGATCGCCTCGCCCGGTCAGAAGAACTGGACGTACAGCCCGCTCGGCGCCATGGCACGCACTCCGAAGCCGGGCGACGTGGACGCCTGGGTGTTCGGCGGAACGGGCATCGGCGGCACCTCGGGCAAGCCCACCTTCTCCCCCGACGACGTTCGGGCCGGCGGCGGTTCCGTCCCCGATCCGACCGTCCCGACGGCGCCGCCCAACGCTCCCGCGGGGTCGGTCGACGTGCCCGCGGCCACCGGCTGGCTCACCGGGAAGCTGACGGAAGGGGAGCGCGTCGTCGACGACGGTGCCACCGTCCCGAACCACCTCTTCACCACGGAGGCCGTGTACGCCCTCGCGGGCGCCGACCCCAAGAGCCCGGTGGCGAAGAAGGCAGCCGACTTCCTCGCCGCTCCCGCGCAGACGGACGCGTACGCCTACCCGGCCGGCAAGGACGGGATACCCGACGCCACCGCCGCCGCGCGGCTCGCGCTCGTCGCCGAGGCCACCGGCAAGGACCCCCGGGCCTTCGGCGGCCACGACCTGCTCGGCGACCTCGTCAAGTACGTCTGCCCGCGGGACATCGGTGACGGAGAGACGATCGACGGCTGCTTCACCAAGGGCGACTTCCGCACCACCGGCCAGTCCGACGCCCAGGCCATGGCCGTGATCGCCCTGCTGAACGGCGGCGTGACGCCCCCCGCCGACGCCGTGAACCGGCTGACCGGCCTCCAGTGCGAGGACGGCGGCTTCACGAGCATCCTCATCCGCTCCGGCGGATGGTGCGACAGCGACGCCGCCTCCACCGGGCTGATCACCCTGGCCCTCAAGCGGGCCGGCGGCCACGACGCCGCCGTGCAGAAGGCCCGGGGCTACCTCAAGAAGTCCCAGCTCCCGACCGGCGCCTGGCCCTCCGCCGCCTACATGACCACCGGCAGCCCGGCCTCCACCGCCTGGGCCGCCCAGGCCCTGCGCGCCCTCGGCGACGGGCCCTTCGCGGACGCCGGCGTGTCCTGGCTCTCCAGGCACCAGCTCTCCAAGGGCGGCTTCGGCTTCGAGGAGGACGACACCGAACCGCGCCTGTTCCCGACCGCCCCGGTCGTCGTCGCGGGCGCCAAGAGCGACCTGGTCGCTCTGACCACCAAGAAGACCGAACCGCCGACCGTCCCGCCGGCCGGTGACGGGCCCGACCTGAAGAAGGGCGTCGCCTTCCTCACCCACACCTCGCGCCTGATCCAGGGCCGGTTCTACGAGAGCGCCCCCGGCACCGGCTTCGCCGACTACGGCATGTAGTCGCGTTTGTCGTACCGGGTCGCGACGGCCCTGTGCTGTTTCAGCTTCCCGATGCAGCGTTCGACGGTGTTGCGCTGGCGGTACTGCTCGCGGTCGAAGGCTGGCGGGCGGCCGCCGGCCCGGCCGCGCCTGCGGCGCTTCGCACGCTGGTCGTCCGGCTGCGCGATCGTTGCCTTGATCCCGCGTTTGCGCAGGTAGACGCGGTTGGCGCGACTGGAGTACGCCTTGTCGCCACGGGCCCGGTCCGGCCGGGTGCGGGGGCGCCCGGGCCCGCGGCGGGCCACGTTCAGGGCCTGCATGAGCGGGATGAACATCGGGCTGTCCCCGCGCTGGCCCGGCGAGGTCAGCCAGACCAGGGGCCGGCAGCGGTCATCCGCCAGCAGGTGGACCTTGCTGGTCAGCCCGCCCCGGGAGCGTCCCAGGGCCTCGCGGCCCTCTGCGTCCACACGCGTGCCGCCCCCTTTTCGGGGTGGTCGGCCGGGGGTGCATGCCGGGCTCCGGCTGCATGCTGGTGGGCCCGGCAGGTGGTGGAGTCGACGTTGACCGCCCACGAGCCGTCCGCGTCCGGGGCGGTGGAGTCGGCGCCGGCCTGCAACGCTCGCAGGATCTTCGACCAGGTGCCATCGGCCGACCAGCGGCGGTGGCGTTCGTAGACGGTCTGCCAGGATCCGTAGCGTTCGGGCAGGTCACGCCAGGGAATCCCGGTCCGCGTCCGGTAGAGCACTCCGTTGACCACGGTCCGGTGGTCGGCCCACCGCCCACCCGGCCCGCCAGTCTCCGGCAGCAGCGAGCCTATGCGATCCCACTGAGCATTCGTCAGTTCATGCCGACGCACCATGACCGACTCATGCCCGGAACGGCAACAGATCCACCACCCCGGGCAAGAGCCATCAGACACCGCCTAGCCGGCGCTGACGGCCGTCACGTGCGTGGTGCCGTCGCGCAGGGAGGTGATGCGGACCTGGCCCGCGGGGAAGGGGTCCCTCCCGTTCGGGCCGGGTATGCGCGCGAACGGGGTCCAGGAGCCGTTCGGCTGCCTGGTGTTGTGCCAGATCCGTCCGTCGAGCCCGACCGCCACGACCTGGGCGGAACCGTCGGGCATCCCGGTGATGCCGATGGCGCTGGCCGCCATGGTTGCGGTGGTGACGCCGCGCGGGGGCAGGAAAGCGGTCCAGGAGCCGTCGGGCCGCCGCAGCCGGTGGTACACCATCCCGTCGAGCCCGATCGCGAGCACCTGGGAGGAACCGTCGGGCAGGCCGGCGATCGCCAGGGCCGGGCCGGAGAACGCCGGGGCCCCGTTGTAGCCGCCCAGGCGCCCCCAGGCCGTGCACGCGCCATCGCGCCCGCGGACGCAGTGGTACATGGCACCGTCCGTGCCGTATCCGATCAGCTGGGCGGACCCGTCGGGCATGGCGGCGATCGACACCTTCGTCGCTCCCCAGCGGCGGCGGAGCTGGTGTTGTGGTCGGAGGTGGCGATGAAGTTCAGCCCTTCATGGCGGGCCGCCGTGACGATCTCGTCCACCGTGCGCTTCCCGTCGGAGTGCACGCTGTGCAGGTGCAGGTCGCCCCGGTACCAGCCGGGCCCCCGCCCCGCCACCGAGGTTGGCAGGATGTCGTACGGGGTCCGGGGCAGCGGGTCGCCGTGGTGCAGGGTGACCTCGACCTGCCAGGCCATGCCGCCGGCGGCGCCGACCATCGGCCCCAGGATGACGGACCAGCCGCCGGGTTCGACGGGCCCGGGCACGTAGCCGGGAGTGGCGTCCGCGGCGGAGAGGGTGAACCCGGCCCGTTCACCGCCCGACCAGCCGCGGAAGCCGGAGGGGCCGAAGATCCCGAGGTCGAGGATGCCGGCGGCGGCGTCGTGGGAGGTGGAGACGGAGATCCGCTGCACTCCGGCGGGGACGTCGAAGGGGACGTACGCCCACTGGTCGTTGCCGTACGGGGCGCGGCCCTGGTAGGTGGTGGTCACCGTGTCGGTCCCCTGGCCCCTGGTGGCGGCGTGCGCGATCGGTGCGGGAACGAGCGCGGCGGCTCCGCCCGCGGCCAGCAGGGCCCCTAATCGGAGCAGGGACCTGCGCTCGACACCCGGGCCGGGGTGGGGAGCGCCGTTCGGAAGGTGTTGACTCGGCACGGCCGTGTTCTCCGTTCACGTGGGTGGCAGGGAAGACGTGCAGGCGTGCGGCGTACAGGTGCGGGGGGCGTGCAGGTGCGGGGGGGCGTCGCTAGCGGCGAGAGCGCTGGGCGTCGACGATCCGGCGTACGGAGCCGTCGACGTCCGCCCGGGCCTGGACCCGCTCGGCGAATCCGGGGAACTGCCCGGCGATGGCGCTCAGCAGCCGCAGCTCCAGCGGCGCCACGTTGACCTCGCACCGGTCGCGGCGTACGGCTCGTACGACGCCGTCGGCGACCTGGCCGGGCGTCACGGTCCTGATGCCGTTCGGCGGGGTGGCGCCGGTGTCCGCGAACATCCCGGCGTCGCGGACGAAGCCCGGCTGGACGAGGGAGACCCCCACCCCCGTACCGCGGAGTTCCTGGCGCAGGGCGAGGGCGAATCCGCGCAGTCCGAACTTCGTCGCGTTGTAGAGGGAGGTCGACTTGGTCGCGGCCTTGCCGGAAATGGAGCCGATCAGCACGATGTGGCCGCGGCGGCGGGACACCATGTGCTCCGCGAGCAGCCGGGACAGCAGGACGGGCGCGCGCAGGTTGACGTCGAGCGCGCGGTCGAGCTGGTCCTCGGTGTAGTCGAGGAGGTCGCCGCTGGCGGGGAGTGCGGCGTTCGCGACGAGGATGTCCGCCTCGGCGCAGGCCTCGGCGAGCCGGACCACGTCGGCCCGGACGGCCAGATCGGCGACCACGGTGCGGGCGCCGCAGGCGTCCGCGGTGGCCTTGAGGGCTTCCTCCCGCCGCCCGGTGACCGTGAGCCGGGCCCCCTGCGCGGTCAGGCGCTCGGCCAGGGCGGAGCCGATGCCTCCGTTGGCCCCGGTGAGCAGAACGTTCGATCCGGATATGTCCACGACGACTCCCGTACGGCGAACCTCGACTGTTCGTTCGAACGAACAGTAGGGATCGGTCCGCGGCCTGTCCACACCCCGGACGCCCCAACTCCCCTTGCCCGAGCGGGCCGTCCCGCCGCCCGATGGGGCAGAATGTCGACATGCCCCATGCCTCCGACACCCGCCAGAGCATCATCGACGCCGTACTGCGGATCATCGGGCAGGACGGCATCGCCGCCGTCACCAACCGGCGGATCGCCAAGGAGGCCGGAGTCTCCCTCGGTTCCGTCACCTACCACTTCGCCACCCAGCACGAGCTGCTGCGCGAGAGCCTGCTGCACTTCGTGGCCGAGGAGACCCTGCACTTCACGGCGCTCGCCGACGCGTGCTCCGACGAGCGCTTCGACATCGGTCAGGCGGCCGAGGTGGTGGCGCAGGTCGCGGGCGGCAACGCCTTCGACAGCCGCCACATCGCACCCTTCGAGCTGTACGTCCAGGCGGGCCGCGACGAGCGGCTGCGCGCCGCGGCGGCCGAGTGCTTCGCCGCCTACGACCTGCTGGCCACGCGGATCCTCACCCATCTCGGCGTACCGGACCCCGAACGCCTGGCGGGCGCGGCCGTCGCCCTGGTCTTCGGCCAGCAGCTGCGCCGCCTGGCCACCGGCGCCCCCGCCGAGGACCTCGTCGACACCCTGCTGGTCCTCACCAAGCTCACCCCGACGCAGACCCCGTAGGACACCTCCTGTCCGGCGACGGCTACGGCTACCGCCGGATCGCCCGGCACCCCGGCGAAGCGCCCGCCGCCGTCGAGGAGACGCTGCGTCTGGACCCGCCCCTGATCGGCTGGCTCCGCACCACCACCCGCCCCCTCACCCTCGCCGGCACCGACCTCCCCGAAGGCGCCCGCCTGCTGCTCCTCATGCACTCCGCCGCCCGCGACGAAGCCCACGGCGTCCACGCGCCCGGCACCTTCGACCACCGGCGCACCGGCACACCCCCCACGCTCAACTTCGGCGCGGGCATCCACTACTGCCCCGGCGCCCAGTACACCCGCCTCGTCGCCGGCCGGACCCTCAGCACCCTCACCCAGGCACTGCCCGGCCTCGCTCTCACCGCCCGATCCCCCGCTCCCCGCCCGGCCGGCCTCGTCCTGCGCCGGCCCACCCTGCTCCACGTCCACTGGCAGCGCCACGACCGATAGCGCCGCGCCTGGTTTCGCGTACGAATTCCCGCGGCAGGAAGTGGCGGGCTTTCGTGGAATCCACCGACATCCGCTTGACCGATGAACCCGCGGCAACGTAGCTTCGACCGCACCCACCCATGAGCTGCTGGAAGGAGGCGAAGCCGGATGTCGACCATCTCCGAACTCCTTCGCCTCTCCCACCAGATCGCCTGGGCTCCGGGTCGTGTAGCACACGGCTGCTGAGCAGCCCCTTGTCGGCGTGCCCCTTTTGCGGCCCCGACACCTTTCCATCTCTGTCACCGTTTACGGCACGCCGTCGCGTGCCGATGTGCCGCGCTCCGGGTCTCGGGCTGCGCCACTGAAATAGAAAGCTCCTGAAATGGCGACTAGGACAGTCAGAACCACCGCACGCCGAAATGAGGACGTGCCATGGTAGCGGCGCGGATCACGGTCAACGGGAAAGAATCACCCATTTCCCCGGCCGCACCCCACACCACGGTGCTGGACTATCTCCGCGAGCGCGGCCTCACCGGCACCAAGGAGGGCTGCGCCGAAGGGGAATGCGGCGCCTGTTCGGTCCTGGTGGCCCGCCCCGGGGTGAACAAGCCCACGGACTGGGTGGCGGTCAACGCCTGCCTGGTCCCGGTAGCGGCACTCGACGGTCAGGAGGTCATCACCTCCGAGGGTCTCGCCACCGCCGGCGAACCCGGCACGCCGGCCGTGCTGCACCCCGTACAGGAGGAAATGGCCGTCCGTGGCGGCTCCCAATGCGGTTACTGCACACCGGGATTCATCTGCAGCATGGCCTCCGAGTACTACCGGCCCGACCGCTGCGCGCACCCGGACCCGGCCGACGGCGCCGACTCGGACACCGGCTCCGGCTCCGGCTCCGAGCACGGTCCGAACGGTTTCGATCTGCACGCGCTGAGCGGCAACCTGTGCCGCTGCACCGGCTACCGCCCCATTCGCGACGCCGCGTTCGCCGTCGGCACGCCCCCCGAGGACGACCCCCTGGCGCAGCGTCGCGAGCAGTCCCCGCCCGAACCGGTCGCCACCGAATACGCCCAGGACGACAGCGCGTTCCTGCGGCCGAGCAGCCTGGCGGACGCGCTGAGGACGCTGCGCGAGCGACCCGATGCGGTGGTCGTCGCCGGAAGCACCGACTGGGGCGTGGAGGTGAACATCCGCTCCCGCCGGGCGAATTGCGTGGTCGCGGTCGACCGGCTGCCCGAACTGCGGGAGCTGCGCGTCGAGTCGGACAGCATCACGATCGGGGCGGCGCAGACGCTCACGGAGATCGAACGCCGCCTCGACGGCAGCGTCCCGCTGCTGGCGGAGCTGTTCCCGCAGTTCGCATCCCGGCTCATCCGCAACAGCGCCACCCTCGGCGGCAACCTCGGTACCGGGTCCCCCATCGGTGACAGCCCGCCTGTGCTGCTCGCGCTGGAGGCGTCGGTGGTGCTCGCGGACGCCGACGGTGAGCGCGAGGTCCCCCTCTCCGACTACTTCACCGGCTACCGGCAGAGCGTGCGCCGTCCCGGCGAGCTGATCCGCGCGGTCCGCATCCCGCTGCCGCTGTCGCCCGTCACGGCCTTCCACAAGATCGCCAAACGGCGGTTCGACGACATCTCCAGCGTGGCGGTCGCCTTCGCGCTCGACATCGAGGACGGGATCGTACGCAAGGCACGCATCGGCCTGGGCGGCGTGGCCGCCACCCCGATCCGCGCCCTCGCCACCGAGGCGGCCCTGGAGGGCAAGCCGTGGGCGGCGGAGACCGTCGCGGCCGCGGCCGGGGTGCTGCGGGCCCAGGGCACGCCGATGGACGATCACCGCGCCAGCGCCGGCTACCGCTCCGCGATGCTCGGCCAGAGCCTGCTGAAGCTGTACGCGCGAACCACCGAGGCGGTGTCGTCATGAGCCATTTGTCCCAGCGCCCCGAAAAGCCCGTCGTCGGGGTTTCGATGCCGCACGAGAGCGCCAACCTGCACGTCACCGGCGCCGCGCTCTACACCGACGACCTGGTCCACCGAACCAAGGACGTCCTGCACGCCTACCCGGTCCAGGTCATGAAGGCCCACGGCAGGATCACCGCGCTGCGCACCGGGCCCGCGCTCGCCGTGCCCGGTGTGGTCCGCGTGCTGACCGTCGCCGACGTGCCCGGCGTCAACGACGCCGGAATGAAGCACGACGAACCGCTCTTCCCCGAAGAGGTCATGTTCCACGGCCACGCCGTCGCCTGGGTGCTCGGCGAGACCCTGGAGGCGGCCCGGCTCGGTGCCGCGGCCGTCGAGGTGGAACTCGACGAGAAGCCCTCCGTGATCACGCTGCAGGAAGCGATCGCGGCGGAGAGTTTTCACGGCGCCCGGCCCGTGATGCTGACCGGCGACGTGGACGCCGGTTTCGAGGACTCCGCGCACGTGTTCACCGGCGAGTTCCAGTTCTCCGATCAGGAACACTTCTATCTCGAGACGCACGCGGCGCTGGCCCACGTCGACGAGAACGGGCAGATGTTCGTCCAGAGCAGCACCCAGCACCCCTCGGAGACGCAGGAGATCGTCGCGCACGTGCTCGGCCTGCACAGCCACGAGGTGACCGTGCAGTGCCTGCGGATGGGCGGCGGCTTCGGCGGCAAGGAGATGCAGCCGCACGGGTTCGCGGCCATCGCCGCGCTCGGCGCCAGGCTGACCGGCCGGCCGGTCCGGGTGCGGCTCAACCGGACCCAGGACCTGACCATGTCCGGCAAGCGCCACGGCTTCCACGCCACGTGGAAGATCGGCTTCGACGCCGAGGGCCGCATCCAGGCCCTGGACGCCACTTTGACCGCGGACGGCGGCTGGAGCCTGGACCTGTCCGAGCCGGTGGTGGCCCGCGCGCTGTGCCACATCGACAACACCTACTGGATCCCCCACGCGCGCGTCACCGGTCGCATCGCCAAGACCAACAAGGTGTCCAACACCGCCTTCCGCGGCTTCGGCGGACCGCAGGGCATGCTGGTGATCGAGGACATCATGGGCCGGTGCGCGCCGCTGCTCGGACTGGACCCGATGGAGTTGCGCGAGCGCAATTTCTACCGGCAGGGCCATTCGACGCCGTACGGACAGCCGGTGGCCCACCCCGAACGGATCTCCGTCATCTGGCAGCAGGTCCGGGACGACGCCGCCATCGCCGATCGCAAGCGCGAGATCGCGGCCTTCAACGCCACGCACCCGCACACCAAGCGGGCGCTCGCGATCACCGGCATCAAGTTCGGCATCTCGTTCAACCTCACCGCCTTCAACCAGGCCGGCGCGCTGGTGCTGGTCTACAAGGACGGCTCGGTCCTGATCAACCACGGCGGCACCGAGATGGGTCAGGGCCTGCACACCAAGATGCTGCAGGTGGCCGCGACCACGCTCGGCATTCCGCTGCACAAGGTGCGGCTGGCCCCGACCCGCACGGACAAGGTGCCCAACACCTCCGCCACCGCCGCCAGCGCCGGCGCGGACCTCAACGGCGCGGCGGTGAAGAACGCCTGCGAGCAGATCCGTGAGCGGCTGCTGCAGGTGGCCGGCACCCAGCTGGGCGCGAACGCCTCGGACGTGCGCATCGTCGAGGGCGTCGCGCGCGTCCTCGGCGACGACAAGGAACTGGCCTGGGACGACCTGGTGCGCACCGCGTACTTCCAGCGGGTGCAGCTGTCGGCGGCGGGCTTCTACCGGACCGAGGGTCTGCACTGGGACGCGAAGGCTTTCCAGGGCTCGCCTTTCAAGTACTTCTCCTACGGCGCCGCCGCGGCCGAGGTGGAGGTGGACGGCTTCACCGGCGCGTACCGGATCCGGCGGGTGGACATCGTGCACGACGTCGGCGACAGCCTCTCCCCGATGATCGACATCGGTCAGGTGGAGGGCGGTTTCGTGCAGGGCGCGGGCTGGCTGACGCTCGAGGACCTGCGCTGGGACGCCGGCGACGGGCCGAACCGCGGTCGGCTGCTGACCCAGGCGGCGAGCACCTACAAGCTGCCGAGCTTCTCGGAGATGCCCGAGGAGTTCAATGTCAGGCTGCTGGAGAACGCCACCGAGGAGGGCGCGGTCTACGGGTCCAAGGCGGTGGGTGAGCCTCCGCTGATGCTGGCGTTCTCGGTGCGGGAAGCACTGAGGCAGGCGGCCGGGGAGTTCGGGCCCGCCGGAGTGAGCGTGGAACTCGCCTCCCCGGCGACACCCGAGGCGGTGTACTGGGCGGTCGAAGCAGCCCGCACGGGCGGGGTGCAGCGCGGCGGTCACGCCCCGGGCGGCAGCGAAGTCCCCGCCGACGCAAGCGCTTTGAGCAATGTCTGACATGAGCTGGGTGGCCGCGGTCGCACGGTTGCGGGCACGCCGGGAACCCGGCGTGCTCGTGACCGTCGCGACCGTGCGCGGCCACGCGCCCCGCCGGGCCGGTGCCAAACTCGTCGTGGGACGGACCGAGACGTGGGGTTCGATCGGCGGCGGCAACATCGAGGCCGTCGCCATCGACCGGGCGCGCGAGCTGAACGGCGCGGCCGATCCGGAGCCGGAGCTCATGGAGTTCGCCCTCAACGACAAGGTCACCGGCCCGCACGGGGTGCAGTGCTGCGGCGGAGCCGTCACGGTGCTGCTCGAACCGCTCCCGGTGGTCCAGGCGGTGGCGGTCTTCGGCGTCGGGCACGTCGGACTGGAACTGGCGCGCATCCTGGCCCGCCACGACCTCGATCTGCACCTGATCGACACCCGCCCCGACATGCTCACCGGCGAACGGCTCGGCGTGCTCGCGGATGCGGTGGCGCACATCCACGTGCACCACACCCCGCTGCTGCCGGAGGAGGTGCTGGCGGAGCTGCCGCCCGGCGCCCACGTCCTGATCATGACCCACGATCACGCCGAGGACGCCGCGCTGTGCGACACCGCCCTGCGCACCGCCGGTCTCGGCTCGATCGGACTGATCGGCTCGGCCGCCAAATGGGCGCGGTTCCGCCGGCGCCTGGCCACCGAGGGCGGCCACGACGCCGCCGCCATCGACCGGATCAAGACTCCGATCGGAGTGGCCGGGATCACCGGAAAGGAGCCCGCCACGATCGCGGTGAGCGTGGCGGCGGACCTGCTCCGGACCTTCGAGCAGGAAGCCCACCGGGCCGTGCCGGACACGGTTGCCGCGGTGGCGTACCCTCCGCCGGCCGGCAGCGCGTGAGCCGGCACGGGACGCGGCACCCGGCCCGCACCCCGTGACCGGCGCCTGAAGCGGTCCGGATGGCGCAATGCCTCTGGCTCTCGCTGCGGACAGCGACCAGCATGGGGGCAGCGGGACCCGCGGACGAGATGGGCACGCATGCGCGCCACTGAGAGCAACCAGGAGTATCCCTTCGCTGTCACGAACACGGCCGCGGCACTGCTGGACGGCGCCGGGACGGTCGTCGCCTGGACTCCGGCGGCCGAAGCCCTCCTGGAGCGCCGCTCCGCGGACGTGTGCGGCCGTCCGGCACGGGACCTCCTGGCGGACGCGGGCAGCTGGGAAGCGGTCCTGTCCCAGGGCAGGCGGGGGGCGCAGGAGGGCTGGGAGGGCCGGGCCACCCTGCGGCACGGCTCAGGGGGCGAGCTGGAGATCGGCTTCCGCGTCATCCCGCTGGACGACGGCGCGCGGGGGGACGCGGGCCGCTGCCTCGTACTCGGCGCACCCATGGCGCTGGTCGCCCGATGGCGGCAGGACCACGCCTTCACGCAGGAACTGTTCCTGCAGGGCCGAGTGGGCCTGGCCGTCTTCGATGCGGAACTGCGCCTGCTGCGGACGAACTCGCACCTGTTGCCGTACACGGGGGTGCCGGTCGAACTGAGCGGCCGGCGCCTGGCCGACTTCCTGTGGGCCGAGGACGCGCGGATCATCGACGACCGGCTGCGGGAGGTCATGCGCAGCGGGATCCCCCTGATCGGTTTCAACACGACCGTGCGCACCTTGGACGACCCGAGAGGCGGCCGGGTCGTGACCATCCAGGCGTTCCGGCTGCAGGAACCCGACGGACATCCGATGGGTGTGGCGACGGTGTTCACCGACGTCACCGACCACGAGCGCTCGCGCGGGCGCCTGGACCTGCTGTACCGCGCGACCGGAGCGCTGGGCGGTTCGCTGTCCGTGCTGCGCACCGTGGAGGACCTGGTCAAGGTGCTGGCGCCGGCGTTCGGCGACTGCGCCGCGGTGGATCTGGCGGAGACCGTTCTGACCGGCGGTGAACCACCCGCTGACGGGCCTCTCGCGCTGCCACTGCTCCGGATGGCCGTCGCCGGAGCGGAAGCGGACGTGCTGCGTACGGGTACGGCCCAGTTCTTGGCTCCTCTCCCCGCGGCCGTTCCCCACCCGGCCTCGACCGGGGCGGGCGTACCCGAACCGGCTGCGCCCGGGGCGCGGGAGTGCCGGGGAGAGCTGGTCACCGGCCTCGGAGCCCCGCCCGCGGGGCACGGGAACGACACGGCCCCGGAGTGGGCCACGTCCGTCCCGGGTGCGCATTCGGCGATGACGGCGCCGCTGTGCGCCCGGGGCATCGCGTTCGGGAGGCTCACGCTCTGGCGCACGGGGGACGCTCCCCCGCTGGAGGACGACGACCTGGCACTTCTGGAGGAGATCGCCGCCCGTGCGGCCGTCGCCGTGGACAACGCACGGCGCTACACCAAGGAACGCCGCACCGCTGTGGGCCTGCAGCGCAGCCTTCTGCCGCCGGCCACCTCGGAGACGCCCGCGCTGGAAGCCGCCAGCGTCTACCTGCCCGCCGACTCCGACAGCGGTGTGGGCGGCGACTGGTTCGACGTCATCCCCCTGTCGTCGGCCCGTGTCGCCCTGGTGGTCGGGGACGTCGCCGGTCACGGGTTGTACGCCACGGCCATGATGGGCCGCCTGCGCAGCGCCGTACGCGCGATGGCGGACTTGGAACTGGAACCGGAGGAACTGCTGGCGCACGTGGACGACATGGTCCTGCAGGTCGTCGCCGAGGCGGAGAGCGGCGACCCGGAAGACGGCGACGCGGGCACGCTGGTGCCGAGCGGACCGGCCGGGGCCACCTGCCTGTACGCCGTCTACGACCCGGTCGCCCGAAGCTGCGTCATGGCGAGCGCCGGACACCCGCCCCCGGCCGTGGTCAGCCCGGACGGAACCGTGGAGTACGTAGACCTGAGCCCCGGCCCGCCCCTGGGGGTCGGTGGCTGGCCCTTCGAGCCGGTCGAGCGCGGTCTGCCGCCGGGCAGCGTCCTCGCCCTCTACACCGACGGCCTGATCGAACGCGGAGAGGGGGACGTCGACGAGGGCATGCGCAGCCTGGCCGACCGGCTGCTGCGCGCGGACGTACTCGGCCGGCCGCTGCGTCAGGCCCGGCACGACATCGTGGAAGGGTTGCCTCCGGGCAGGCTGAGGGACGACGTCACCCTCCTGCTGGCCCGTACCCGGGCGGTGGAGGCCGACTCCATCGCGACATGGCAGCTCGACCCCGACCCGGCGATCGTCGGCGACGCGCGCCACCTCGTCCTGGATCAGCTGACCGCCTGGGACCTCGATGAGCTCGCCTTCAGCACCGAGCTCATCGTCAGCGAGCTGGTCACCAACGCCATTCGCCACGCCGGTGGCCCGGTCCGGCTCCGGCTGATCCGGGCGGACACCCTGACGTGCGAGGTCTCGGACTCCAGCAACACGCAGCCGAGGATGCGGCGTGCGAGGAGCTCCGAGGAAGGCGGGCGCGGCCTTTACATCGTGGCCCAGCTCTCGCACCGCTGGGGCAGCCGCTACACCGCGGGAGGCAAGACCGTCTGGTCCGAACAGCACCTGCCCCTCGCGTGACCGTCCGCAGGCGGCGCCGCTGCCGCGGTCGGGGCGGCGCAGCACCCCTCTCACGTCAAGATCCATGACAATGAACGGATTCCTGACGCCGCCCGGGAACAGCCGTCAGTGATCCGTATGGACTTGGCCGGTCTCCGTAAGAGCCCCGTTACGGAGCTGCCTCAGGAGGGGGAAGCCGCGGATAGCTTCGTTGTCGCGCCCCGGACCGCCTCCCCGCATCCGGGGCCCCACCTGCCACTCGTGGTTCCTCTGGGAGGGCCCCATGTGTTTGTTCCCGTACGACGACGACCCCGAGCCCGAAGAACCGATCCCGGCCGGACCTCGCTACGTGCCCGTCCGGCCGGGAACCGCGGAGGTGGTGCTCCGAATGTTCCGCACCCCTCTGGGCGACCGCACCGCCGTCGCATTCACCCGCCCCGACCTGCTGGCCACGACGCTCGGCGCACGGCAGCCCTGGATCCGGCTGTCCGAGTCCGCGCTCCGCGCGCTGACCTCGCCACTCGGCGCGTGCCTGCTGACGATCGACCCGACCTTCACCGCCCCGTCCGTCACCCCGGTGCCGGCGCCGCCGGCCGGGGTCGCGGTCCGCGCTCTCTGAGAGGGAAGTCCCGATGACCATTGCCGTTCTCTCCGAGGTCGCCGCCGGCGCGGAGGACCTGTCCATCTGGCCCGCGTCCACGGAACTGCTCCCGCACGGCGGCCTGGCCGTCGGCGGGGTGTCGCTGGCGGAGGTGGCCGACCGGTTCGACACCCCGGCCTACGTCCTGGACGAAGGGGAGGTGCGCGGGCGCTGCCGGACGTATCTTGACGCCTTCCCCGAAGCCGACGTGCTGTACGCCGCCAAGGCGTTCCTGTCGCGGGCCATGGTGCGCTGGGTACGGGAGGAGGGGCTGGGCCTGGACGTGTGCTCGGCCGGGGAGCTGGAGCTCGCCGTCACCGCCGGGTTTCCGCCCGAGCGGATCGTCCTGCACGGCAACGCGAAGTCGCCGCGTGACCTGGAGGCGGCGCTGCGGCTCGGCGTGGGGCGGATCGTCATCGACGGTCCCTCGGAGATCGCCCGCATCGCGGCGGCCGTCGGCCCCCACGGGCACCAGAAGGTCATGGTGCGGGTGGTACCGGGCGTGTCGGCCGGCGGCCACGACAAGATCCGTACCGGTACGGACGACCAGAAGTTCGGCCTGTCGCTCACCGACGGGGGCGCGCAGCACGCCATCACGCGCATCCTCAGCCAGCCGCAGCTCGAACTGACCGGCCTGCACTGCCACATCGGCTCCCAGATCACCGACGTGAAGCCCTACCTGGTGGCCCTGCGCCGCATGGTCGGGCTGATGGCCCGCATCCGCGACGCGCACGGCACCGTCCTGCCCGAGCTGGACATGGGCGGCGGCCACGGCATCGCCTACCGGCCGGGCGAGCCCGCCCTCGACCTCACCGCGCTGGCCCGGCGGTTGCGCGCCGAGCTCATCGAGGGCTGCGCGGCCGCCCGGCTGACCGTCCCGCGGCTCGCCGTCGAGCCCGGACGGGCCGTGGTCGGGCCGGCCGGAGTAGCCCTCTACCGGGTGCTCGCCGTCAAGCACACCGGCGAGAAGGTGTTCGTCGCCGTGGACGGCGGCATGAGCGACAATCCGCGGCCCGCCCTGTACGGGGTGCGCTACGCGCCCCGCCTGATCGGCCGCCGCTCCACGGCCGGCCCCCGTACGGCCACGGTCGTCGGCCGGCACTGCGAGGCCGGCGACATCCTCGCGGCCGACGTGGAACTGCCCGGCGACATCCGCCCCGGCGACCTGCTCGCCGTGCCGGTGGCGGGCGCCTACCAGCTGTCGATGGCCTCCGGTTACAACCTCGTCGGCCGGCCCGCGGTCATCGCGGTCCACGAGGGCTCGGCCCGGGTGCTGGTCCGGCGCGAGACCCTGGAGGACTTCCGCAGCCGGGACATCGGCGCCTAGAGCTGCCGGCAGCGGGAATTCTACGATCCGGTGCCCGGCCCCGATGGGTCGGGATGCGAGAAGGGGCCCGGCTAAGCCGGGCCCCTTCTCTTCTGGTAGCGGGGACAGGATTTGAACCTGCGACCTCTGGGTTATGAGCCCAGCGAGCTACCGAGCTGCTCCACCCCGCGTCGGTAGTGCCACTCTACACAGTGATCCCGGCGGGGCAGTACGCATGTGCGGCCGGGAGCGCTTGCCCCCGATGGCACACCCCGACTCCGCCGGCGCTGAACGCCGTGGTCGGTGGTGGAGGTCGGCTGCGGGGCGACCGCGCGAGGTCAGGAAGTGCGCTTCAGGGTCCAGGTGTTGGGGTTGAAGCTGGGGACGGCGGAATAGCGGCAGCCGCTCGAGTAGTAGGTGTTGGTGATGGTCCAGCCGACGGGCGGCCACGTGGATGCGCAGGCGTTGACCTGGGTACCGACCGGGTAGCCCCTGAGGTCCTTGATCTGCTTGGTGTTGGGCGTGAAGCCGGAGCCGCACCCCCCGCTGTTCCACCACTGGGCGTCCACCCAGCCGTCCGGGGTGAGCGTGCTGGAGCACATGGTGAGCGTGTCGCCGGGTGCCGCCGAGGCGGGGCTCGCGGTGATCGCGAGGGCGGTAACGGCCATGGTGGACAGGGCGGCGGCGAAACGGGGGCGGATCACGAGACGTTCCTTCCTCGGCACGCTGGGATCGCCGCCGACCATCGGCAGGCCGTGCCAGGCGCCTCGTCATTGCTATCCGACCAGCGCAGGCCGCAGACAGTCACCTTTTGGGCATAACCCTGCGGTGGTTTAGCGCCGCTGCCGACGCGAGATCAACGCCCGTCACGGTGGTCGGCGCGCCCGCTCCACGACCTGGAGGCGGCGGTCAGCCCATCGGACGCATGCCTGCCTGCCCGGTTCTTGCGCGACGGGCCCATCGGGCGCTGCCCTCAGGCTCCTTGACCGGGGTACGGCGGCTCCTTGAGCGGCGTACGGCTGCTGGTGCGCTGGCTGTGAGGCGTACGGCTGTCCACCGTACGGGACCGGGACTGCGGGGCCCGTACCGGCCGGGGCACGAGAGCGGCGTGCTCACTCCCCAACGCGACATCAGCCCTTGCGCGCCGCAGCCAGCAAGGTCACCGCCTCGCCGTACTGCTCAGGTCGCAGTGCCGACGGCCGGAAATCATCATCAGGGCGCACCGGTCGCAAGGGGGGATGCCGCCATGATGTCCGTCATGGCACAAGAACTCGCAACGCTCGCCCAGCAGACCGCGGACCGGCTGGCCGAGCAGCACGTCGGCGCGGTGGTGGCCGCGGTGGCGGACGACGTCGTGGAGATACGGGGTGCCGGAAGCACCGGCGCGCACCACACGCGTGTCCCCGGCCCCCGCACCCTGTTCGAGATCGGCTCGGTGACCAAGGCCTTCACCGCCCTGGCCCTGACGCGCCTGGCATCCGCCGGCACGGTGGGCCTGGACGAGCCGCTCGCCGATCTGCTGCCCGCGGGGACGGCCGTTCCGTCACGGGCCGGCCGGCAGATCTCCCTGAAGCATCTGGCCACCCACACCTCCGGCCTGCCCCGACTGCCGAGAGGCATGCTGCTCCAGGCTCTGCTGCGCCCGTCGAAGCCGGATCCGTACGCCGCCTGCACGGCCGACGCCCTGCTGTCCGGGCTGGCCGGCACCCGTCTGGGGGCCGCTCCGGGGAAGCGGTTCCGCTACTCCAACCTCGGCGCCGGGCTGCTGGGGCTGGCCCTCGCCCGTCGGGCGGGCACGGAGTACGAGACCCTCATCACCCGGGAGATCTGCGCTCCCTTGGGCATGACCGACACCGTCGTGACGGTGGACGGCACCCGCTCGGAACGCTCCGCTCAGGGCCACGCGCGCCGCGGGCGGCCCGCCGCACCGTGGCACCTCGCCGACCTGGCGGGAGCGGGCGGCCTGCGGTCGACCGCGACCGACCTGGTGGCCTTCGTACGGGCCCAGCTGGACGGCGGCCCCGCAGAGCTCGCCGAGGCGATCCGCCTGAGCCGTGCGTTCGAGCACCGCAGGAATTCCTTCACCTGGGTGCACCTCGGCTGGATGGCCCACCGCCTGCACCCCCGGCAGGGCGGCCACCTCCAGATCTGGCACAACGGAGGGACGGGGGGCTTCTCCTCCTTCGTGGGGTTCGACCCGGAGAAGCGGCTCGCCGTCATCGCCCTCGGCAACACCCAGCGCCCGGTGGACGGCCCTGCCTTCGACCTCCTGCGCACCCTGCAGACAGAGCGTGCGGCCAAGCCAGCCTGACCGGCGACTCGGTACGATACGGTCATGGCCGGTTCTGCCCAGCGCCCCGTACTCTTCCTCGACGTCGACGGTCCACTCATCCCGTTCGGCGCGACGGGGCACTACCCGACGTATCAGACTGCCGCCGAGTCGGCCGGGGGCGACGCTCACCCGCTCCTGACCAGGATCGACCCTCAGCACGGACTCCGGCTGACGGCGCTGTCGTGCGATCTGGTCTGGGCCACGACCTGGATGGCCGACGCGAACGCGTTGATCGCTCCACGAATCAGCCTGCCGCACCTTCCCGTAGTGATCTGGCCGGAGCCGTCTGCCACTGACGACCAGGACGAACGGCGCGGCCTCCACTGGAAGACCCGCACTCTCGTCGAGTGGGCCGCTCAACGGCCGTTCATCTGGGTCGATGACGAGATCACCGATATCGACCGGACCTGGGTCTCCACACACCACCGAGGACAAGCCCTGCTGCACCGCGTCGACGCCCGCCAGGGCCTCACGGACGTCGACTACACCGCGCTGGGCGCATGGCTTCGCACGGCACGTGCGGTGCTCGCCCCATAGGGGCGAGCAAGGCCAACCGGCTCACCCTCGCCCGTGCCGAGTCCGGGGCCCGTTTTGACGGGCCCCGGCGGCATGCGGGTGGGCACGGACGGCGGCGGAGTCGACAGCGGCAACCCAGTCGAGGTCGCCTTCGGCATCGGCGGCTCGATCCGCACCCGCTGCGCGTCAGTCAACGACACACAGCAACCACGATCAGGTGATCCAAAAAGCGGCCTAGGGCTGCACGATCCTCACCGCGTCGCAGCCGAAGAAGCGATAGGTCCGTCCGGTGGCACCGTCGATGAACGAACCCTTCGCGCAGGCTTCGGTGTCTCCCCGCCGGAGACCGGAGGGCGCCGAGGCGAAGTGGAGCATCATGTCGGGGTCGCCGTCCCTGACGCGCTCGACCGGAGTCGTGGTGCGTTCGACCAGGTCCTCGACGTGGCCCCTGTCGTGCACTTCCGTGCTCCCGCCCGTACCGCCGTAGACGACGCCCCGCGGTCCGAAGCGGACGGTGAGCGGCTGGATGGTGGTGGCGTTGAAGGCCAGCGGGAGTGCGAATTCACCAGCCCTGGTCGTCAGGGCGCCGACCGGTACGGTGTCGGCGGGGATGTTGATGGAGTTGGGATTGCCGCCCGGCTTGATGTTGATCGCGACGGGCACGACGCAGTCGAGGGTGAACTCGGCCGGCCGGTGGTTGTTGGCCGCGACGGGGTCGGTGTCGTCGGGCCGGGCCGGCGTGATGGACGCCGTGAACCGGTAGCTGTGCGATCCCGGCTGCGCACAGCCGAGGGTGAAGGTGCTGTCGAACGACTGCGGAGCCCCGACCGCGAGTGCGGGGACGTTCCGAGTCGACGAGGAAGGCGTCACCGTGGCCCCCGGGTCGGCCGTGGCAGCGGTGACGACCACGGCGTCCATCGGGCTGGACGGGCCGTTGTTCGCCACCGTGCTGTGCAGCGTGACATCAACGGTCTGCCCGATGAGTACCTGCGTGGGCGGTGCCGTGGGGGCGAAGGACGTGACGGCGAGGTCGGCGACGGCGATCACCCTGGTGTCGGTGGTGGCGCTGTCGTTGTCCGCCACCGGGTCGGGACCCGCGAGGTTGTCCACCACCGCCCGGTTGGTGAGGGTGACCGGGCCGCCGGCGTCGTACACGAGGTCCGCCGGCACGTGAGCGGTGATCGTGACGGTGCGCGACGCTCCGGCGAGGAGGTCGCCGACGCCGCAGGTCACCGTCGCACCGGACGCGTGGCATGCCGCGTCGTCGCTGACGTAGGAGACCTGCGACGGCAGGGTGTCGACCAGGGTCACCGCGGCGGCCGGCTTGAAGCCGTGGTTGGTGACGATGGCGGTGTAGACCACGTCCGTTCCGGCCGCGACCGGGTCGGGGTTGTCGGTGACGGCGACCCCGACGTCGGTGCTGTTCTGCTCCTCGTGCATCGCCAGCAGCTCGCTGGTGGTGGGGACGTCGTCGCTCTCCGGGTTGATCGCGGCGTTCGCGGAGTCGCCGAACTGACGGAACGGCAGGGACACGGAGTTCCAGTCGTCGGAGCCGTTCAGGGTCTCGTTGGTCGAGGTGTTGATGCAGCCGGCGGGAATGGGGTTGGGGCCGGGGCCCGCGTTGTCGATGTTCGTGGCGGGCACCGTCGGCTCGAACGGCGGATCGCCGTCGCGGTTCCAGTCAGGGCTGGTGTTCAGGTTGTTCGGGACCTTCTGGCCCGTACTGTCGACGAACACGAGCCGGTTGACCGGGTCGGCCGCGTCGAGGACGGTCGGTTCGACCAGGGCGTTCTCCCTGAGATCGGGCAGAGGACCGGTCCTGCGCGATGTGCCGTCAACCGTCCTCCTGGGCGGCGAGTAGTCGAGGACGGTCCCGCCGCCGACGCGGGGGATGCCGTCCTGCAGGTCGTAGTTCATGATGCTCACGTAGTTCGGCTTGCAGTTGGGTTCGTCCTGGTGGCCGCCGTGGCGCAGGTTCAGGTTGTGCCCGAGCTCGTGCATGACCGTGCCGGCGTCGAAGTTGAAGACGGTGAAGTCGTTGCCCCCGATCTCGCCCTGGCCACCGCTCTGATCCGGGCATGTGGCCACACCCGGCTGGGCGGCGATCTGGCCGTAGTGGTAGATCAGCCGTCGGTTCCTGTTGAAGTTCAGGTTCCTCGACGCGTAGAAGGCCGGGTCGAGGCCGCACGCACCGGGCGCGGCGATGACACTGCCGCCGCCGAGGTTGTCGCCGACGAGGCAGTCGGGGTCCTGGGCCTCGGGGAAGGTGTCGCCGTCGTCGTTCACGCCGTCCCCGCAGTTGGTCGGCTGCGGGTTCTCGACGCTCGCATCGAGGTAGTCGGTCTGCACCCTGTTGCACGTGGGGTCGTTGCCATCGACCAGCCCGTCCGTGCCGTTGTCGATGCCGTCGGAGCAGGTGCCCACCGGACCGCCCTCACGGCCCGCCGGGTCGCGAAGGCCGCCGGTGTCGACATGGAGATTGATGCCGGGCACGCCGTCGGGGTTCGGTGGCGCGTTCACCCCGAAACCGCCGTTGTCCGCCCGCCTGCTCGACGCGGTCGCGCCGACGTCGGGCGGCGCGGCCGCGAACGCCGCCTTCATGGCCTGGATGCCCGCGCGCGTGGGCTCGCGCCCCGCCTCCCAGTCCAATTCCAGGAAGATGTCCTTGTGGGCTGCCTTGGCTCCCATCGCCGGCAGGTCCACATCGATGGTGCCGTCACCGTCTTCGTTGTACCCGTTGCGCTCCCAGCCGTCGAGCAGACCGTCGCCGTCTGCGTCACCGCTCGTCGAAGTCGTGCTGATGTCCCAGCACACCTTGACGGCGGGCTCGTCCTCGTCGGATCCGGCGTCTCCGTCGCCCGACGAACAGGACTGCGGCCAGTTCACATTGTCGGTTTTGTTGACGGCGGTGTCGCGCCACTTGCCGTCGAAGTACGAGACGGTGAAGTCGAGGTTGTCGTCGTCGTCGTGCGGGGTGTCGTCGCCCAGGTCGTCGCCCGAGGTGTCGTCCGCGTCCCAGATCTGGATCCTGACGGGGACGTTCTGGATGGTGTCGGGCAGCTCGGTGGAGAGGACCCAGTACGGGTCGATGCCGGAGACGTTGTCGATGGTGGGCGTCCGGTGCTCGACGTTGTTGATGAACACCTTTGCGTAGAAGTCGGGGTGGCCTTCCAACGCGGCCTCGAGCCCCTCGGCGGAACACGGATCGACGCACCCGACGTGGGTGATGGTGACCGAGAACGGGCGGGTGCCCGCGGCCTGTGCCTGGGCCGGCACGAATGCCGGCAGGAGCGCAAATCCCGCCAGGGCGGCCATGGCTCGCAGCCGTTTTGCGGTTCGTCGCATAGAAGTCCCTCTCGTCGCGGGCGTCAACGCCCCCAGGAACGCAAAGACAGCGATCCGCCGCACGGGAACGAGACCGGCACGCCGACCGCGCGCGACAGTTTGCCGGTTAACTTTCTGCAAATCCCAGACCTTCACCGGCGAGTCCGGGTATGCGTGGAGGCGCGCTGTTGACTGACGAGTGGGGGCGCGGGTCGAGCCGTTGTCGCCGGACCGGACGGGGGGCCTGGGCCCGGTCCGGGGACGCACCCGCGTTCCCGCAGTTCATGGCCCGCTTGCGGGTTCCGCACCCGGTCGGCAGACCGAGGGCGACGCCGAACGTGGTCCTGGCCGACAAGGCGTACTCGTACCGCGCGATCCGTTCTTACCCGCGTCGGCCGCGGGATCCGGGCGGTGATCCCGCGGCCGAGGTCGCCCGAGGGGATCGCTCACCCTCGGGCGACCCCGACCCCGACCCCGACCCCGCCCGACCCGGCCTCGGCGGATCGGGGTCAGTCGTAGATCGCCTGGTAGAGCGTGGTCCAGAAGTCGTTGATGAGCCTCGCGGGATCCGGCGTGGTCAGCCCGACCCGGGTGAGCAGGATTCCGGTGAGCCCGTTCTCCGGGTCGGCGTACGTCGAGGTGCCGGTACCGCCGCCGGGCCCGACACCGGCCATGGGCGGAACCCCGAAGCGGTCCAGGACTTCACGGAGTCCTTCACCGAGCTCCTCGAACAGCAGGGCATTCTCAGACGGGAACGAGTTCCCGGCGGGCGCCGCGCACGCCACGCCATCGACGACGAGGTCTGGCTCCGGTCCAGCCTTGCGGCACTGCAGATGAACGACACCCTGGCGGCCGCATCGCAGCGCGCAACCGAGGGTTGTTGGTAGTGGCGACGAAGACGCTGGCCGCGATGCCAGCAAGGGGAACGACGATCCCCGCCACCCACCAGGCCCAGCGGGGAGGCCCTGAGCGGTGAGCCTCTGCTGGCACGGCCGGGTCGTACGCAGGCCTTGGTGGCACACCCTGTGCCGGGTCTGTTTCCATGTCCCCCAGGCGATACAGCTGATGAAGAGATCGCCCTAGCCACCTTCCGCCAGGGAAACAGAGAACTTTGCGCCTCGGGCATCGCGTGATCGGGGCAGGCCAGGCAGGCTGCACGGCCCTCGACGGACCACCTACCTCGCCGGACTCCACCTCGCCGCCATCTTGATCTGATCAGCGAGGTGATCCAAAGCAAAGGGCCTAGAAGGGTTCGGCGGCTCGCAGGAGTTCCTGCGGGAGGTAGGGGGATTCGACGCGGATGTCCCAGCCGCGACGGCGGGCGTGGCAGGCCAGCGCGAGGACGTCGAGGTTGACGGAGACCTCCGGGTAGTCGGAGCGATCGCCGACCTCGTAGTACGCGCGGTGGGCTTCCAGCGCGTCGGCCAAAGCGAGGTTGAAGCTCTCCTCGTCGCCCTCCACCAGCTGAGAGAGCAGCACGGCCGGCGGCATCGCGAAGCCCCAGTCCTTGGCCTTCTCGGCCTCGTGAAGCGCCCGCTGCGCGGCCGCTTCGGGCTCGGCGCCCTTCAGATAGGCGTGGAGGGCCTCGCGGTACGCGGTGAAGGCGGAGCCGTCCGGGAGGGCGAAGGTGGGGCCGGTGAGGACCAGGGGCGCGAGGTCCTCGCGCATGCCGGTGATCAGGGCGAAGGCGACGGCCATCTGCCAGTACCCGGCACCGGCTTCCCTGCCCCGCTTGGCGGGGTAGCGCAGGGTGCGCCCGCCGATGGACACCTCAACCTCGGTGTCCGGCTCCGCCAGCGCGACGCGGAACAGGGCCGCCCCCATCTGAGAGGCCAGCCGAAGAGTGGCGAGCTGAGCGTCCGCAACGTCGCCGGGGTTTCCCGCCCGCCACTGGAACAGGCGCTCCTGGTCCTCCAGCACGCTGCCCAGATGCCAGACAGCAAGGGGCTTGCCGTCGACGGGGGCGAACGCCTCCCGCAGGTGTTCCTCGTACATGGCCTCGATCCGCGCGATCCCCTCGCGCTCACAGGCGGGCCGCTCCACCACCAGCGGGCCCGCGGCGAGCGCGGCGACCGCGTCCGGACGCCGGTTCCGGCCGAGCCCTCCGACCCGCGGCCCCCGGCTCTCGAAACCGGTGACCAGCGCGTGCGGGAGGTAGTCGGTGCGAACGGCCGGCGCCCAGCCCAGCGTCCGGTACGCGATCGCGGCCAGGGCGATGGGCACGAGGGGGAGCAGGCTGCTCGGGGAGTCCGCCGGACCGTGCAGGGCGCTGTGCCTGACCAGGAGTTCGGCCAGTGCGGCGTCGAAGCCCGGGCGGTCCTCGGCGGCCAGCGCCCGCAGCGTCCGCAGCGCCAGGCCGTTCGGCTGGTCCAGGAGGGGCTCGCCCGTCTCCGCCGCACGGGTACGGATCCGGTCCAGGGCCGCGTCGACGGCGGCCAGCTTGGCCTGGGTGCTCGGCGGGTACTCGCCGTCGCCGGCGTCGTCCAGGGCCACGGCCGTCAACCCCGTGGCGAGCTCGCCGGCGGGGGTTCCCTTCGCCTGCTCGGCGAACTTCTGCCGGGCGAAGGTGAATTCCTCGCCGTGCCACTTGGCCTTGTCTCTGAGGACCGACAGGCAGAGCGCGTCGGTCCACTCCCCGGGCGTGACGCTCTCCTCGGGTGCGTCGTCACCCGGGTCGTAGCTCATGCCGAAGTTCACGTATTCCAGGAAGACGTTGAAGCTGCAATGCGGGTGGTACGCCGCGTACGCGACGGCGCCGGCCGCGGCCTCGGAGGCGTCCTTGAGGACGGTCTTGGCCTCCGCGGTGTCGAGATCGGGCGTCTCGACGGACAGGGCGCCCAGGTAGTCGAGGAACTTGTCGGCGATCGACTGCCACTCGTAGGTGGCCATCCGGCCAGCCCGCGACATGGACCGCACCTGCCCCCCGATCCGGTTCGTGAAGTCCTCGCGTGCCGCCGACACGACGGCCCCGCCCACCTGGTGACGCTCTATTCGCACTGCCCTGCTCCTTGATCGAATCTCGGCGACCAGCCTAGGCCGTGTCTTTCGGATCGTGTCGGCCCGGCAAGAACCGAAAGAGACGGCCCAGCGGGGGCGGGCCCGGCCCCGTGGTCGGGCGGGCGGCCGAGAGGCCGATCGGCGCCCCTGACGCGCTCAGCTCCGCACGTCGCCCTCGGCTTCCTCGGCGCGCGCGATGGCGTCGGTCAGCTGCTTCCGCGCACGGGCAAGGGACATAGCCGCCCTCCGAGCAGTTCTGGACGAACGCCTCGGCGAACTCCACCGGGTCCTCCCCGACGATCTCGCGGATCGGCGTTCCGTTCGCTGCCGCCTGTTCGAACAGGCGGCAGCGAGTTCGACATCGGACATGGTTGCTCGCCCCCTCGCGGAGCCGTTCCAGTCGTTCCGCGAGGAAGCTCCACGTCCCCCAGAACCTTTCGAGGTACTCCCGCGCGAGGACGATGCCCTCCAGCGTGCCCTTGCGCACGCTCGAACGTGCGAAGCCCACGGCTGGATGTTGCAATGGCTGTGGCGGACTGCCTGTCGCCACCGAGATCGAGCAGCAGGCCGCACCCCTCGCTTGAAACGGACGTCCGGAACCGAGACGGGACACACCCATGACGGCGTCGGATCCACGCCCTGCAGACCCTTCCGCAGTGACACCGCCCGCAGGGACACCCCCCGAAGTGACACAGCCCGAAGAGGCGGACCGGCTGGGTGAACTGCTGCGCAGCCCCGGGTATTTCAAGGCGCTCGTGTTCTGCGCCCTCATCGGTGTTCCCGTGTCGTTGATCGCGTTCTGGTTCCTGGTCGCACTCCACGAGCTGGAGCACCTGATGTGGGACGGCCTGCCGGAGGCTCTGGGGTGGGACGTCCCGCCGTGGTGGTGGCCGCTGCCGCTGCTGCTCGTGGCCGGCACCACCGTCGGGCTCGTCGTCACCCGCCTGCCGGGCGGGGGCGGCCACGTCCCCGCCTCGGGACTCCACACGGGCGGTGTCTCGCCCGGAGCCCTGCCCGGCGTGGTCCTCGCCGCCCTGCTCAGCCTTCCCCTCGGCGCCACGCTCGGACCGGAGGCCCCGTTGATCGCCCTGGGCGGCGGTCTGGCCCTGCTCTTCAGGGATCTGGCGCGGGCACCCGCCACCCCCCAGAGCACGGCGCTCCTGGGCGCGGCGGGAGCGGCCGCGGCGGTCGCGGTGATCTTCGGGAGCCCACTGGTCGCGGCGGTGATACTCATCGAAGTGGCCGGAGTGGGCGGGCCACAGCTGTTCGCGGTCATGTTGCCCGCACTGCTGTCGAGCGGAGTGGGTGCACTCGTGTTCACCGGTTTCGGCCGCTGGACCGGTTTCGATGCGCCCAGCCTCTCCGTGAAGGTGGGCGTGCCCGTGCCGCAGCTCGATGCCGGGGACGTCATCTGGGCGGTGCTGATGGCCGTGGCCATCGGTGCCCTCGTACATACGATCATGCGAGGGGGGCGGCTGACCGCACGGTTCGTCGCGAAGCGCCCCGTCGTTCACACCACCCTGTGCGCCCTGGCGGCCGGCGTCTGCGCCGCCGTGTACGCGCTCACCACCGGCAGGTCGCCCGCGAACGTGGCGTCCTCCGGCCAGGGGACACTGGGCCAGCTGGCCGCCGATCCGCACGGCTGGGGGGTCGGGGCCCTGATCGCCGTGCTGCTGTGCACCAGCGTCGCCTACTCCCTGTGCCTGGGCAGCCTGCGGGGCGGCCCCGTGTTCCCGTCGCTGTTCCTGGGTGCTGCGGCGGGTGTGCTGCTCGCGCCCCTGCCGGGCCTGGGGGTCGTACCGGCCATGGCGGCGGGCATGGCGGCCGCGACCGCCAGTGCCTTGCGGCTGCCGGTCAGCAGCATCGTGCTCGTCGTCCTGGTGCTCGGCAGTGTCGCCATGACTCCGGTGGTGGTCCTGGCGGCCGTCGTGGCCTTCGTGACGACCCAGTTGCTGCCGCGCGGTTCCGCCCGTCCCGCCGCAGGCGGACCCGCGGAACCGGCGCCCGCCCGTCCCCCCGCCGCAGGCGCATCGGGTGCGTCCGGCGGCTCCGTCTGAGCTCTCCCCCGTACTTCCGCCGCACGGCCGCACGGTCGCACGGCCGCACGGCCACACGGTCGCCGAAGTGCACCGCGGCCTGCGTGCGCCGAGAGTGGAAGTACCCCTCCGGCGGCCGGACGGGGCCGGCCGTACCGCGCGAAGGAGGCCGAATGGCGCGGGACCACGTGCGCGAGCCCACGCGGGCACCGCCGTCCGGAGTACCGACCGGCGAGATGCGTCCGGCCCCCTCCGGTCAGGCCGATCCCCAGGGCCGCGCGACGGAAGCGCCCGCAACCGTGGTGCTCGTGACAGGCGTGGCGGGGGCGGGGAAGTCCACGGTGGCCCTGCTGCTGGCCGACCGGCTCGGCTGGGCCTACCAGGACGCCGACGACTTCCACACGCCGGAGAACCGGGCCCGGATGGCGGCCGGCGAAGCCCTGACCGACGAGGACAGACGCCCATGGCTGGCTGCCGTCGCGGCCTGGATCGGCCGGCGGATCGCAGCGGGGGAACCCGTTGTCATCGCCTGCTCCGCGCTCAAGCGCGCCTATCGGGACCAACTGGCCGGAGGGCGGCCTGAAGTGCGGCTGGTCCACCTGCACGGTTCACGGCAACTCATCCGGTCCCGGCTGCTGTCCAGACACGGCCACTTCTTCCCCCCACAGCTGCTGGACAGCCAGTTCGCCGACCTCCAGGAGCCGGAACCCGACGAGCACGCCTGCGTGGTGGACATCGGCCGGCCTCCGGAGGCCGTTGTCGCAGCCATCATCGCCCAGCTCAGCGCCGTACCGACCGAGGAGCCGCACATGCCCCCCACGGCATCAGGAGAACAGTGGCGGCTGCGCCACGGCGCACACGAGGCGGTGGTGGTCGAGCTGGGCGGCGCGCTGCGCCACTACGCGGTGGGCGGGCGTCCGCTCCTCGACGGCTTCGCCGCCCACGAGCGGATCACCGGCGGTCGCGGGCAGCTCCTCGTGCCCTGGCCGAACCGGGTGGCCGGCGGGAGCTACCGCTTCGGCGGCGACGAGCTGCAACTCCCGCTGACCGAAGCGGAGAACGGCAACGCGATCCACGGGCTCCTGAGGTGGGTGCCGTGGCAGCCGCTGGCCCGCGGCGAGGACGCGGTCACGGTGGGCACCACCCTCTTCCCGCAGCCGGGGTACCCGTACCAGCTGGAGGTCACCGCCGAGTACCGGCTGGGCCCGGAGGGGCTCGAGACCACGGTCACCACCACCAACGTGGGGGACACGGCCGCGCCCTACGGCGTGGGCCAGCACCCCTATCTGACCGTGGGCACCGACCTGGTGGACACCGCGCTGCTGACCGTACCGGCCCGCCACCGGCTCCGTACCGACGAACACGGCCTGCCGACCGGTGAGGAGCCGGTCGAGGGCACGCCGTACGACTTCCGCACCGCCCGGCCAATCGGCGAGGAGCACCTGGACACCGCGTACACGGGACTCGACCGGGACCCCGCCGGCCACTGCACGGTCCGGCTGGCGCACCCTTCGGGGCGGCACGGCATCGACGTACGGCTCGTCGAGGGCGTCCGCTACGTGCAGGTCTACACCGGGGACACGCTGTCGGAGCCCGGGCGGCGCCGGCGCGGCGTCGCCATCGAGCCGATGTCCTGCCCGGCCGACGCCTTCCGCAGTGGCACGGGGCTCACCGTCCTGGAACCGGGCGACAGCCACGTCTTCCGGTGGGGCCTGGCCCCGTGGGGGTCCTGGTGACCCCGGACACCGGGCCGTCGACGCCGCGGCCCATGACCGGTGACGCCTTTCGCGCGCTGTACGAGGAGCTGCGCGACAGGAGCACGCGTGCCCCGGACGACCGGCGCGGTGCGCTCGCCCACCTGACGCCCGAGCGCGTCGTGGCCGCTGCCGCCGAGGTCCGCTCCGGACGTTCGGTGTCCCTCGCCGCACCCATCGAGACCCTGCCCGGCCCGGACAATCCCGAACCGGCACGCCACCGGATGATCGCGCCCGCGGACGGGGAGACCGGTGAGACCGGCGGCGACGGGCTGCACTTCGCGCGCGACCGCTTCGCGATGAACGTGCACGGGGACGCGGACAGTCATCTCGACGCGCTGTGCCACGTGCTGTTCGACGGGGAGCTCTACAACGGTGTGCCGGCGAGCAGCGTGACGTCCCAGGGCGCTAGGGCGCTCTCCGTGGAGGTCGTCCGGGACGGCATCGTCGGCCGTGGCGTGCTCCTGGACGTTCCGCGGCTGCGGGGCGTGCCCTGGCTGGAGCCCGGGGACCACGTGACCGCCGCCGACCTGACGACGGCGGAGGCGGCCCAGGGGGTCCGGGTCCTGCCGGGCGACCTGCTGTTCGTACGGGTGGGGCATCGCCCCCGACGACAGGAGCGCGGGGCGTGGGACACCGCGCGGGCCCGGGCCGGCCTTCATCCCGCGGCCGTACGGTTCCTGGCCGATCGGCAGGTCGCCGCGCTGGGCTCGGACGGCAACAACGACACCGCACCCAGCGCGGTGGCCGGGGTCGACTTTCCCGTGCACGTGCTGGCGGTGCACGCCATGGGGCTGCACCTGATGGACTACCTGCAGTTCGAGGAGCTGACCCGGGCGTGCGCCCGCGAGGGCCGGTGGTCCTTCCTGTGTGTGGTCGCGCCGCTCAGACTTCCGTCGGCCACCGGCTCGCCCGTGAACCCGATCGCCGTTCTGTGACGGCCGGGGGCGGGTGCGCCGTACGGTCGCACGGTCCGGTCACGCGGTCCGGTCACGCCGTACGTCACACCGTACGGTCCCGCCGTCCGGTCGCGCCGTCCGGTCGCCGCGCCCGGGAAGGAGGGATACGTTCGAAGAGGTGGGGTGGCTGCCGCGTCCCGGCAGCGCGCAGAGAGAGGGCCGGTGACAGGCGGGCCCGCGAGCGCAAGGACGGTGGTCGCCGTGGGCGACTCCCCGCACTACGACGTCGTCATCATCGGTTCGGGCGCCGGCGGCGGTACCCTCGCCCACCGGCTCGCCCCGTCGGGCAAGCGGGTACTCATCCTCGAACGCGGTGACTACCTCCCCCGCGAGCGGGACAACTGGGACTCCACCGCCGTGTTCGTGAAGGGCAGGTACCGTGCCCCGGAGTTCTGGCTGGACAAGCACGGCGACGAGTTCACGCCCGAGGTCAACTACTACGTCGGGGGAAACACCAAGTTCTACGGCGCCGCCCTCTTCCGGCTGCGGCCCGAGGACTTCGGGGAGCTCCGCCACCACGACGGCCTGTCGCCGGCCTGGCCGATCCGGTACGAGGACCTGGAGCCCTACTACACGCAGGCCGAGCACCTGTACCTGGTCCACGGACGCCACGGGGAGGACCCGTGGGAGGGCCCGTACAGTGACCAGTACGCCTATCCGCCGGTCGAGCACGAGCCGCGGATCCAGCAGTTGAGCGACGACCTGGAGAAGCGGGGCCTGCACCCGTTCCACCTGCCCATCGGCGTCAACCTGAGGCAGGACGAGAACGGGCGGGCGACCGAATCCAGCGTCTGCATCCGCTGCGACCGCGTGGACGGCTTCCCCTGCCTGGTTCGCGGCAAGTCGGACGCGCAGGTGATCTGCGTGGAGCCGGCCCTGCGGCACCCGAACGTCGAAATGATCACCAATGCGCGGGTGGTCCGGCTGGAGACCGACCCGACCGGACGGAGCGTCAGCACGGTCGTGACGCGGAGCGAGGACGGGCTCGAAGCCTCCTACTCCGCGGACATCGTGGTCGTCGCCTGCGGGGCGGTCAACTCGGCGGCGCTCCTTCTGGCCTCGGCCGACGACCGCCACCCCCGAGGGCTGGCGAACAGCTCCGACGTGGTCGGCCGCCACTACATGCGCCACAACAACCTTGCACTGATGGCCGTTTCGAAGGAGCCCAACGACACCACGTTCCAGAAGACCCTGGCCCTGCACGACTGGTACCTCGGCGCCGACGACTGGGACTACCCGCTGGGCGGCATCCAGATGCTCGGCAAGTCGGACGCCGACCAGATCCACGGCGAGGCGCCCCGCTGGGCGGGCGCCGTGACCCCCGACATGCCCTTCGAAGTCATGGCCCACCACGCGGTCGACTTCTGGCTGTGCGGCGAGGACCTTCCCCTCCCCGACAACCGGGTGACCCTCGAGGGCGACGGCACCATCCGTCTCGTGCTCGACGAGAAGAACAACATCGAGGGGCTGAAACGCCTGCGGCACAAGCTGCAGGGCATGCTCGGCCATCTGGGGATGCACGAGCACCAGCTCCTGTCGCGCAGCATCTACCTCCACAAGGGCATGCCGATCGGCGCCACGGCGCACCAGGCCGGCACCGTACGGTTCGGCGACGACCCGGCCTCGTCCGCCCTGGACGTGAACTGCAAGGCCCACGATCTCGACAACCTGTACGTGGTCGACACGAGCTTCTTCCCGAGCATCGGGGCGGTCAATCCGTCCCTGACGGCGATCGCGAACGCCCTGCGGGTGGGCGACCACCTCATGGAACGGCTGGGATGACCCCGGAGCTTCCTCCGACCGGGGGGTGATGCTCGGCCGCGTGGCCCAAGAGCACCCCGCCCGGGCCGCCGATCTCCGGACAGGGTGATTCGGTGGCGTTCGGACCCTGTCGGGCCGCGGTCCGGCGGACCGGATCGGGCAGTCGAGGAGGCAGTCGATCGTGAGTTCCACCGAGGGCGTACCGCGGGGAGTGATCCCCGCTCACCTGCTGAAGGGCCAGAAGGCGCTGGTCACCGGCGCCAACAGCGGAATCGGCAAGGCCACGGCCATCGGCCTGGGCCGGGCCGGCGCCGACGTCGTCGTGAACTACGTGGCCGGCGCGGAAGAGGCCGAGAAGGTGGTCGAGGAGATCACCTCGTTCGGCGTACGCGCCGCCGCCTACGAGGCGGACGTGTCCCGGGAGGACCAGGTCGTGGCCATGATGGACCGGATGGTCCGGGAGTTCGGCACGATCGACATCCTGGTCGCCAACGCCGGACTGCAGCGCGACGCCCCGTTCGAGGAGATGACGCTCGCCCAGTGGCAGAAGGTCCTGGACGTCAACCTGACGGGCCAGTTCCTCTGCGCGCGGGAAGCGACGAAGGAGTTCCTGCGGCGCGGCGTCGTCCCGGAGGTGTCCCGCTCGGCCGGAAAGATCATCTGCATGAGCTCCGTCCACCAGATCATCCCCTGGGCGGGGCACGCGAACTACGCCTCCTCCAAGGGCGGCGTGCACATGCTGATGACGACCCTGGCCCAGGAACTCGCGCCCAGGAAGATCCGCGTGAACGCGATCGCTCCCGGAGCCATCAAGACACCGATCAACCGGGACGCGTGGGAGACGCCCGAGGCACTGGAGGATCTGCTCCGGCTGATCCCGTACGTGCGCATCGGCGACCCCGAGGACATCGCCTACGCGGCCGTGGCCCTCGCCTCCGACCTCATGGACTACGTCGTGGGCACCACGCTCTACGTGGACGGCGGGATGACCCTCTTCCCCGGCTTCGCCACCGGCGGCTGACCCTCGTCCCGCCCGTCATCCCGAGCGGCAAAGGAACGCATGCACACCACGGTCCACCTGCTGGCGGCAGACGCCCCCGCCCAACTGCTCCCGGCCAGGGAGCTCATGGCCTTCACCCTCGCCTCGCACATCATCCTGGTGCCGATGGGCGTGGCACTGCCGCTCATCACCCTGGTCATGCACTACCGCGGTCTGCGCAAGAACGACGCCACGGCCTTGCTGCTGGCCCGGCGCTGGTCGGCCGTGATGGCCGTGCAGTTCGCGATCGGCGTCGTCACCGGCACCGTACTGTCGTTCGAGTTCGGCCTGCTCTGGCCGGGGCTGATGGGCAAGTGGGGCGATGTCTTCGGCATCGGTTTCGGTGTCGAGGCCTGGGCGTTCTTCCTCGAGGCCGTGCTCATCGCCATCTACCTGTACGGCTGGCGCAGGCTGAAGCCGCGTACCCACTTCCTGCTCGGGCTGCCGCTGCCGGCCACCGCGCTGCTCGGGGCCTTCGGCATCCTGGCGGCCAACTCGTGGATGAACACCCCGCAGGGGTTCACCCTCGACTCCCAGGGCAACCCGGTCGACGTGGACGTCTGGAAGGCCATCTTCACCCCGATGTTCGGGCCGCAGTACTGGCACTTCGTGGTGGCGATGCTGCTGACGGCGGGCTACGTCGTGGCCGGCGTCTACGCCGTCGGATGGCTGCGCGGCCGCCGGGACCGCTACCACCGGCTCGGCTTCACGATCCCCTTCACCATCGCCGCGGTGGCCACTCCGGTGCAGTTCGTCCTGGGCGACTCGATCGCCCGGCAGGTGTTCCAGAAGCAGCCCGTGAAGTTCGCCGCGATGGAGATCGTCTGGGAGACCGACAGCCACGTTCCGGAGTACCTGTTCGGCCGGCTCCACCCGGACGGATCGGTCTCCGGCGGCATCAAGGTCCCTCAGCTGGACTCCATCCTGGCCGGGTTCAGCCCGGACACCGTGGTGACGGGACTGACCTCCGTACCGGCGAGTGACCGGCCGAACGCCACCCAGGCCACCATCGCCCACTGGGCCTTCGACATCATGGTCGGGGTCGGCAGCGTGCTCCTGCTCCTGGTCGCCTGGTACGCCCTGGCCTGGCTGCGCCATCGCCGGCTGCCCGAGTCCAAGTGGTTCTACCGCAGCGCCGCCTGCGCCGGCGTCGCCTCGGTCGTCGCCGTCGAATGCGGCTGGATCACGACCGAGGTGGGGCGCCAGCCCTGGATCGTCTACCAGAACATGCGCGTCGCGGAGGCCGTGACCTCGACCCGCTCCACCACCCTCTGGATCATGTTCGGCCTGGTGGTCGTGGTGTACGTGTTCATCTTCGGGGCGTTCCTCACCATCCTGCTGAAGATGCGCGACCGATGGCGCCTGGCGGACGAACAGGCGGACGGACGGACGGCAGAGGCACCGGAGGCGATCACTCCTTACGGTCCGCGCCCTCCTGTCCCGGCCGGCGACGCCCCGTCCTCGGGAGACGGCGGCTCCACTCCGTCCGGAGGAGGTGGAACGTGATGGCCGACCTCGTCGCTTTCGTTCTGCTGCTGGCCGTGGCCGCGTACGCCTGCGGCGGCGGGACCGACTACGGCGCGGGCTTCTGGGACCTGACGGCCGGCGGAGCCGAGCGGGGCAAGCGCCCCCGGTGGCTGATCGACCACGCCATGGCACCCGTGTGGGAGGTCAACAACGTCTGGCTGATCTTCGTCCTCGTCCTCATGTGGACCGGGTTCCCCGTGCTGTTCCAGACGGTGTTCACCGCCATGTGGCTCCCGCTGGCGCTGGCCGCCCTCGGCATGGTCCTGCGCGGCGCCGGATTCGCCCTGCGCAAACCCAGCCGCCGGCTGGCCCGGCGGCGCCTCTACGGCGCCGTGTTCGCCATCGCCTCCCTGCTCACCCCGTTCTTCCTCGGGGCGGCCGTCGGAGCCATCGCCACCGGCCGGATCGCACCGGGTACCGAAGCCTCGGCGGACGCGTGGGCGAACCCCGCGTCCCTCCTGTTCGGCCTCGTCACGGTGGCCGGGACCGCACTCCTAGGCGCCGTGTTCCTGACCTCCGACGCCGCACGCTTCGACGCACCCGACCTCGTCGGCTACTTCCGGCTCCGCGCCCTGCTCAGCCTCGTCGCGGTCGCCCTGACGGCGGTGGGCGTGCTCCTCGTCACCCGCGTCGACGCCCCCCACGTCTGGCACGGACTGACCCACGGTGCGGGGCTCGCCCTCGCGATCGTGTCCGCGGTGTTCTTCGCCGCCACGGCACTGTTCGTGCTGCGGGGACGGACGCACTGGGCCCGCTTCAGCACCGTCGGCACCGTCGGCGCGGCCGTCTTCGCCTGGGGGCTCGCCCAGCGCCCCTACCTCATCCCCACGTCCCTCACGGTGGCGGATGCCGCGGGCGATTCCCAGACGCTGATCTGGCTGTCCGTGGTCAGCCTCGTCGCCCTGCTGCTCATCGTCCCGGCCGTCTTCTTCCTCTACTGGCTGGACACCCATGGCGAGCTGGAGCCCCTCACCGACTCCGACCTGCGACGGACCGGCCCCACGAGGGGTGACGTGGTCGACGGCGACTGAGCCCCCGATCGCGCCCGTGCGGCGAGGAAGGAGACCGCTGTGAGCGAGGACGACATCCTCCTCGGCATCGCCCTGGTCGTGGCCCTGGCCGCCGCCTGCCAGATCCTGGCCGGAAAGCTGCGCGTCCCCGCCCTGATCCTGCTGCTGCCCGTCGGGTTCGCCGCGGGCGCCCTGACCGACGTCGTTCACCCGGACCAGCTGATCGGGGAGGACTTCTCCGCCCTGGTTTCCCTGTCCGTGGCCGTGATCCTCTACGACGCCGGTCTCGGCCTCGACCTGCGCAACCTCACCGGACACACCCGCGGGATCGTGGGCAGGCTGCTCCTCTTCGGGGTGGCCTTCACCTTCCTGGCCGTCTGCGCCGTCGGCCCGGCCCTGTTCGGCATGTCGCTCAGGGTGGCCTCGATGGTCGGCATGATCCTCGTCGTGTCGGGGCCCACCGTCGTGGGGCCCCTGCTCCAGTACGTGCGGCCGACGGACAAGGTGCGGCGCCTGCTGATCTGGGAAGGAACGCTGACCGACCCGATCGGCGCCATCCTCGGAGCACTCGTCTTCCACGCCATCGACACGACGCACCAGATCGACATCGGCCGCGGCTACCAGATCGGCCAGTTCCTCATCAGCATGGCCGTCGGCCTCGTCGGCGGCGCCGTGGGGGTCGCGCTGCTGTGGCTGACCCTGCGCGTGCTCCGGCTCGGCGAGACGCTCGGCACCCTGGCGCAACTGGCCACGGTGATCGCCGTGTCGGCAGGCTGCGACATCGTCCGGGACGACACCGGGCTCATCGCCGCGATCGTCACCGGCATGGCCGCGGCCAACGTCCGGGGCTTCGACATGCCCGCCCGCCGGCCCTTCTTCGAGACACTGGTCCAGCTGATCATCGGGCTGCTGTTCATCTCGATCTCGGCCAGCGTCACCCCGGCCTCCCTGACCCCCGTACTCCTTCCGACCCTCGCCCTCGTCGCGCTCCTGGTCCTCGTGGTACGGCCGCTCGTGGCCTTCGTCGCCACCATGGGCAAGGACATGACCATGGGGGAACGGGCGTTCGCGGGATGGATGGCTCCGCGCGGCATCGTCGCGGCCTCCACCGCGGCGGCCTTCGCCGCGAGCCTCGTCCAGCTGGGACTGCGCGGCGCCTCCAAGGTCCTTCCCATCACCTTCCTCGTGATCGTCTCGACGGTCGTGCTGTACGCCCTGACCGCGGGGCCGGTGGCCCGGCGGCTCGGCGTCGCCCGGCCGGACCTCACCCGGCCCCTGCTCGTGGGCGGAGCTCCGTGGGCGATCGCGCTGGCCGGGGCCCTGCGGTCGGCGGGGCTCGACGTACAGATGTGGGCGGGACTGGGCGAGGAACGCGAACGGATCAAGGACGCCGGAATCAAACTGGCCAGGGGAGACCTGCTGGCGACGGCCACCAACCCCCGGGCGCGGCTGGAGGGGGTCAACGCCGTCTTCCTGCTCACCGATGACGACGACTTCAACGCGCTCGCCTCGGTGGTGGTCGAGGACAACGTCGAGGGCCCCGTCTACCGGGTGGGGCCGCCCCACGAGAGCCACGGCGTGGTCGCGCCGTACACGGGCGGCGCCGTCCTCTTCGGCGGCTCACTCGTCCGGCACGTCCTGGCGGCACGGTACGAACAGGGCGCCCGGTTCCTGGTGCGGCCCGCCTCCGACCCGGTCCCGCCGGGACACGAAACGCTGTTCGTGGTCAGCGCCGACGGCCGGCTGGACCCGGTCGACGAGACGGGGGCCGTCACCCCGCGCGAGGGCGGCCTCGTCGTTCTGCTCGGCCCCGTGCCGCCGGCCCAGCCAGCGGCCCAGCCGCCGGTCTAGCGGGCGCCCTGCCCCGTGCGGTTCAGGGTCTCGTCCAGCGTGATGGCCGCGTCGATGAGCGCGAGATGGGTGAAGGCCTGGGGGAAGTTGCCGAGCTGGCGGCCCGTCAGGGCGATCTCCTCGGAGTACAGGCCCAGGTGGTTGGCGTACGTCATCATCTTTTCGAGCACGAGCCTGGCCTGATCGGCCCGGCCGGCCCGCGCCAGGGCGTCGACGTACATGAAGGTGCACAGGGAGAAGGTTCCCTCGGAGCCGCGCAGACCGTCGGGCGAGGCCTCGGGGTTGTAGCGGTAGACCAGGCTGTCGGTGACCAGCTCCCGGTCCATCGCGTCCAGGGTGGACGTCCACATCGGGTCGTCGGGGGTGATGAACCCGACCGTCGGCATCCGCAGCAGCGAGGAGTCGAGCACATCGCTGCCGTAGTGCTGGACGAATGCCCTGCGGCCCGGGTCCCAGCCCTTCGCCAGGATCTGCTCGTAGATGTTGTCGCGTTCGGCGGCCCAGCGGCCGCTCTCGGCCGGCCGGCCGTGGGCGACCGCCAGCCGCAGCGCGCGGTCGAACGCGACCCATGACATCACCCGGCCGTAGGTGAAGTGCTTGCGCCCGCCGCGGGTCTCCCACAGCCCCTCGCCGGCCTGGTCCCAGTGGTCCACGAGCCAGTCCAGCAGGGTGCGCAGCGATGTCCAGCCGTGGATGTCCAGGTGGATGCCGTGCTGGTGGGCGAAGGAGATGCTGTCGAGTGCCTCGCCGTAGATGTCCAGCTGCAGCTGGGTCGCCGCGCCGTTGCCTATGCGCACCGGGGCGGATCCCTGGTATCCCTCCCAGTGGTCCAGGGTCTCTTCGTAGAGATCGGAGGACCCGTCCACCCGGTACATGATGTTCAGCGGTCCCGTGTCGGTGTCGCTGCCGGCCTTCTCCTTCACCCGGTCGCCCAGCCAGCCGATGAACGCCCTCGCCTCATCGGTGAACCCCAGTCCCAGCAGGGCGTAAACGGAGAAGGACGCGTCACGGATCCAGGTGAACCGGTAGTCCCAGTTGCGCTCGCCGCCCAACTGCTCGGGCAGACCTGCCGTGGGGGCTGCCACCAGGGCTCCGCTGGGTGCGTACGTCATCAGCTTCAGCGTGATGGCGGAGCGCTCCACCATCTCGCGCCATCGGCCCGCGTACCGGGACTGGTGGAGCCACGAACGCCAGTACTGCCGGGTGTCGGCGAAGAGTTCCTGGAACTCGGCGACACGGATCTCGCGCGGCGGCCCCTCCGCGGCCGACTCCATGACCAGACCCCGCTGTTGTCCGGCCTCGAGCGGAAGCGTGACGCGAAGGTCGCGGTCGCCGGTGACGGTGTGCACCACCCGTTCGTCCTCCGGCTCCCGCACCACGCTGAGGGTGAGTTCCAGGTCCTCCGAGGCGAACACCGCCCCGTTCTCGGTGACGTGCAGGGTGTGGGGCTTGCGGCCGTAGTCGAACCGTGGGGCGATGTCGATCCGGAACGTCATGCTGCCGCGGACGCACCGGAGCATGCGGACCAGGCAGTGGCGGTCCGTGGCCGTCGTTCCGGTCACCGGCATGAAGTCGACCACCTCGCCGGCACCGGTCTCGGTCATGAACCGTGTCACGAGGATCGCGGTGTCCGGCAGGTACAACTGCTTCGTGGTGTACGTCTCGTCCGTGGGCCTGACCGTGAAGTGCCCGCCCTTGTCCCAGTCGAGAAGGGCTCCGAACACGCTGGGCGAATCGAACCGCGGGCAGCAGAACCAGTCGATCGTTCCTTCCGTGGTCACCAGTGCCGCGGTCTGGAGATCACCGATCAGGCCGTGGTTTTCGATCAGCGGGTAATCAGCCATGGGAGGACCCCTTTCGACGCCACCCCGTCAGGTTAAGCGCGGAATTCGCGGCGAGCCCGGCGAGCCGGCCGCCTCTGCATCCGCCGGGAATCGCCCTTAGCATGGAAGTCACGAACGGGATGTTCAGGCCGCGTCGCACCGCCGGATCCGGAGGCTGCCCGTGCTGTCGAACCTTGCGCCGCCTCCGGAAACGCCCCGCAGTGGCCTCCGGTGTGGTCGGCACGTGAGCCGGGACGTGAGCCGGCACGTGAGCCGGCGATGATGTCGTGGGCGGCGCGCTTCCGGTTGCGGCAGTACGCCAAGGCGAGCCTGTGGATCATCCCTCTGATCGGCCTGGTGCTGGGGGCGGTGGTGGCCGAATGGGCCGCCGGCGTGGACGGACCCGGCTGGCTGCCGGACACCTGGAAGTACTCCGCGACGACGGCGAGCAGCGTGCTCAGTTCCGTCGTCGGGTCCATGGTCGCGCTGCTGGGGTTCGTCGTGACCATCGGCGTACTCGTCGTCCAGCAGGCCACGGGAACGCTGTCCCCGCGCTACATGCGCCTGTGGTACCGCGACCGGCTGCAGAAGGCAGTGCTGGCCACGTTCACCGGAACGTTCGCGTACGCCTTCTCGCTGCTGCGCAAGATCGAGTCGAACGCCGTCCCCGACCTGGGTGTGACCCTGTCCGGTGTGGCCGTCTCCATCAGCCTCATGCTCCTGCTGATCTATCTCAACCGGTTCACCCACAACCTCCGGCCCGTGGCCATCGCCGACCTGGTGGGGCGCTTGGGAGAGAAGGTGCTCATCCGCGCGACGGAACGCATCCACCGCTCCTCGGCACGCGACGAGGCTCCCCTGCCGCCCGCCGGCCCGCCGACCCTCATCCGGTCCGAACGGGGCGGGGTCATCCAGGCGTTCGATGCGGCGGGGCTGATCGCCACCGCCGTCCGCCACGACTGCCTCCTCGTCCTCGCCCACCAGGTCGGCGACTTCGTACCGCCCGGCACCACCCTCGTCGAGGCCCACGGCTCCGCGGGGGCGCCCGATCCACGGCGGGTGACCGGGTTCGTCGCCCTCGGGACCGAGCGCACCATCGAGCAGGATCCCGCCTTCGCCCTGCGCATCCTCGTCGACATCGCCGTCCGCGCCCTCTCCCCCGCCGTGAACGACCCCACGACCGCCGTACAGGTCCTCAACCACATCGACACGTTCCTGCACGTGGTCGGCCGGGCCCGGCTCCGCGGCCGGTACGTGCTCGCCGACGGCGAGGGCCGACCGCGGCTGGTGGTGCAGGGCCGCGGCTGGGAGAACTACCTGCAGCTCGGCGTCACCGAGATCCGTGAGTACGGGGCCACGTCCCTCCAGGTGTGCAGGCGGCTGCGGGCGCTGCTGGAGGACCTCCTCGAAACCCTGCCGGCCGAGCGCCTGCCGGCGGTACGCGCGGAGCTCGCCCTCCTCGAGGAATCCGTCCGGCGGGAGTTCACCGACCCCGCCCGCCGCGCCGGCGCGCAGACGTCCGACCGGCAGGGCATCGGCGGTGGACGGCCTCCCCGGAGCGACCCCTCCCGATGAGCCGTCCACTCGCCCGCCCGTTCACTCGGGCGGACGCGCAAGGATCGCGTCCGCCCGCTCCGTGACGTCCTCTGAAGGGTGAACCCTCACGGGCAGGAGAGGACGCGTCATGACGGACGAAGGTGCCACCGCCCCCGGCGGGGAGCCCACACGCAAGCCCGGCACGGACGCAGAGCGCTCGGAACTCGAGCATTTGCGTACACGGGTGGCAGTGCTGGAAGCGACCAAGGCGGCCCGGGCGCCCCATCACCGGTGGAAGTCGTTCTTCGCCGCCCTGCTCATCGTCATCGGCTGTGTGCTCGCCCCGCTCGCAGCCGTCTCGGCGTGGGCGTCGAGCGTGGTCGGCGACACGGACCGCTACGTGCAGACGGTCGCCCCGCTCGCGTCCGACCCGGACATCCAGGCGGCGGCGGCCAACCGGGTCACCAACGCGGTGATGGAACACCTCGACCTCCCGGCCCTGCTGGAAGGCGTGGCGCCCGCCGACCGGCCGCTCCTGGAGAAGGCCCTCGGCAAGCTCGGCGACTCACTGGAGAACGCGGTACGCAGCTTCGTGCACGACAAGGCGGAGGACATCATCGCCTCCGACACCTTCGAGCGGATCTGGACCGAGGCCAACCGCCGCATCCACACCGCGGTGGAGAAGGCCCTCACGGGCAGCGGTGGGGGCGCGGTGAAGATCAACAACGACTCGGTGACCGTCGATCTGGGTCCGGTCGTCGATCAGGTGAAACAGCGCCTCGTCGACGAAGGAATGACGGTGGCCGCGAAGATCCCAGAGGTGCACACCGACTTCACCGTCCTGCGCTCGGACAACATCGGCAAGGTCAAGACCTACTTCCGCCTTCTGCAGATCGCCGGCAACTGGCTTCCGGTGCTCTCGGTGCTGCTGATCGCCGCCGGCGTGCTCCTCTCCCGCCACCGCCGCCGCGTTCTCGTGACGGCTGCACTCGCCTTCGCCTTCGCCACGCTCATGCTCGGCGTCGGTCTGACCGTCTTCCGCGTCGTCTACCTGAACGCGCTTCCGGACACCGTCTCGCAGCCCGCGGCCGGAAGCGTCTTCGACGCCCTGACCCACTACCTCCGTACGACCGTCCGGATGGCCGTGACGCTCGGCGTGGTGATCGCGCTGGCCGCCTGGCTGACCGGCCCCGGCCGCTGGGCCACGGCCGTACGGCAGGCGTGGAACTCGTGTATCGGCGCCGTCCGCTCCACGGCGGACCACGCGGGCATGCGCACCGGCCCGGTGGGCCCGTTCGTCCACCGCCACCGCGGCTGGATCACCTGGATCCTGGTCGCCGCTGCCGTGCTGACCCTCATCCTGTGGAGCTACCCGACCGGCTGGGTCATCGTCGGCATCGCACTCGTGTTCCTGTTCGCGATGGCTCTGGCGGACTTCCTCGAGGAGGACGGGACCGACGCCGCGGCACACCGTGGCGGGACAACTGTTGAGCATTAAGGGCGGATCAACTGAGCCTTAAGGCATCCTGTTGGTCCTCACCTCTCCCCGCTGCTCCTGCTGATCGACGCGAGCGCTGCACGCGTCGATCAGCAGCAGCAGCGGGGCTTCCACCTGTGCCTTGAAGGTTCCGCGTGAGCCCCGAAGCCACCGCGGCCCGGCCGCGCAGCATCCAGGAACCTCCTCACCGCTGGATTTGTAATGCCGCGACAAGGAATGAACTCGCCCGTGACGGCGGGCGTATGCAGGACGCGGGGGACAGCGTCCATCGGATTTGAGGAGTGTCAATGTCCCGGAAACGGACTATGAGTTTTACGAAGAAGCTCGTGCTCTCTGTCACCACGGGAACCCTGGTGACCGGAGGGGTCATCGCCACGGTGGCGACCGGAAATGCCTCCGTCCCCGACGTCGTGTGTCCGGGGTCGACGGTCACGTTGTCGGGCGAGGCGGGTGCCCCGGCCGCAACCAGCGGAACGTTCCCGGTGGGAACGAAGCTGAAGGTCACGAACCTCGACAACGGCCAGGCCACGACGGTCACGGTGAACGGCCCGTCGGGCAGCTGCGTCCTGCTCAACAACGCGGCCTTCGACCAGGTACGGGAGCCGGGCAAGAACCTGATCCGACGGGCACGCATCGAGCGCGTGGGTGGCGGCGGGGCACCCGCCGGTGCGAAGGGTCCGTCCGGTGCGACGGGCCCGTCCGGAGCGGCGGGCCCCTCCGGAGCGGCGGGCGGGCAGGCACCGCCGGCCACCGGTGAGGTGGTGTGTTCGGGGTCGACGGTGACGTTGTCGGGCGAGGCGGGTGCCCCGGCCGCAACCAGCGGGACCTTCCCGGTGGGAACGAAGCTGAAGGTCACGAACCTCGACAACGGCCAGGCCACGACGGTCACGGTGAACGGCCCGTCGGGCAGCTGCGTCCTGCTCAACAACGCAGCCTTCGACAAAGTGCGGGAGCCGGGCAAGAACCTGATCCGACGGGCACGCATCGAGCGCGTGCGCTGAGCGACCAGAGCCGGTTCGGGGCCACTGAAGCCATGGCGGGGGCACGGGGCACGCCGTCCCCGCCATGGCGGCCTCACCTCGACAGTGGCGCGCGTGATCGTGGAGCCTGTCGGGTCGGGCCGGCCCGTTGGCCTACCGGCGGAAGTGGTCGCGGTGTTCGTGGAGGAAGGCGTCGAGGGTACGGGGCGGGCGGCCGAGGATGTGGGAGACGGTGCCGGTGGGGGTTTCGGGCCGGGCGATGGCGAGTTGCTGGATCTCCGTCACATGGTCGGCGAGCCAGGCGGGCATGTGGGCACGGTGGATGAGGTCGTCGCGCAGCTCGTCCGGGGTGAGGTTCACGTACCGGACCCGATGGCCGGTCAATACGGCGAGCCGTCGCGCGAGTTCGGGGTGGGAAACGGCTTCCGGTCCGCTCAGGGTGTAGGTGCCGCCGGCGATGCCGGGCCTGGTGAGCGCGGCGGCGGCGACATCGCCGATGTCGCGGCAGTCGACGTAGTTGCAGGGCGCCTCCCCCATCGCGCCGAGGAGGGCGCCCTGGGCGACGGCCGGCGCCAGGCGCAGGAGGTTCTGCATGAACGCGTAGGGATGCAGGATGGTGTGCTTCATCCCGAGCGTGCGCAGGTGTTCCTCCACCGCATGGTGTCCGCGGGAGACGGCGACCGGGGAGTCGGGTTCGGCGGCGGGTGCGGAGACCTTGACGATGTGTTCGACGCCGCTGTCGGCGGCGATGTCGATGACGCGGGTTTCGAGTTCGGCTTGTGCGGGGCTGTTGGCCATGGCGAGGAAGAGCTGACTCGCGCCCTCGAAGGCGGTGTGCAGCGAGTGGGGATCCGTGGCGTCGGCGTACCGGACCTCCGGGGTTGGGCGGTGCGCCCCGGCGACGCCGGGGATCGGCTTGTGCGGGGTGCGGGTCAGCGCTCGGAGGGGTGCGCCGAGCGCGAGGAGGCTGTGGAGCAGGGCGTTGCCGGTTGCTCCCGTCGCTCCCATGACGACGATCATCGGGTGTCCTACTTCCTGGTGGGTTGACTGGCGCACGACCGCGGTGACGCGGTGGTGCTTCGCCAGCGCAGGGTGACGATGGTGGTGGCGAGGGCCGCGGAGACGGGCAGGTCGATGCGCAGGCGCTCCAGCCAGGCGGTCGCGGGAATGAGGGTGTGGGCGAGCGGCCACTGGGCGGCGAACCATCCCAGCAGGGCCGCCGCGCCGGTGGCGACGGCGACCAGTACGACGGCCACGGCGGCGCTCGGGAGGGCGAGGGTCCATCGTCGGGGCCGCCCGCCGTGCCGCAGCCAGGCGCCCACCAGGAACGCCACCAGGGCGGAGGTGCCGGCGATGGAGGTGCAGGCGGCCACGGCCAGGTCCCGCTGCCCGGTGACGACTCCAGCGGTACCGGCCGTGAGCGCGGGGGCGGCGTAGGCGGTCAGCACCTCGCGCCACAGGATGAAGGGCCGGGGGATCGCCCGGCTCCGGCCGGTTCTGTCGTTCACTGCAGGCATGCTGGGCTCTTCTCGTTCGCATGAGGTATGTAATTAGCTGGCTAACTATTGGCTCGCAAAAAAGGCCCTGCCCAGGGGGCGGGGCCACACCGGCCGCGAGCCGGATCAGTCGGCGGCCAAGGCCGCGCTGCCGCGCACCACACGGGCGAGCAGATCGAGGAACACCGTGCGCTCCTCGACGGAGAGCCCGCCCACCATCGCCTCCAGCCGCCCGAAATGCTCGGGCGCCAGGTCGCGCAGACGCTGCGCACCACGCGCCGTCAGGATGGCCACCGTGCCCCGGCCGTCCTCCGCCGACGGGCGCCGGGCGATCAGGCCCTCGCGCTCGAGACCGTCCAGCAGACCGGTCACCGTCGCCCTGGAGACGTCGAGGTCGGCCGCAAGACGCGAAGGCGACTTCTCCCCGCCGTGGGCTTCGAGGTCGGCGAGCAGGCGGTAGCGACCCGTCGACAGGCCGAACCTGGCGAAGTGCGCCTCGGCCGCCCGCCCCACCCTCGCGCCGGCGGAGATCAGCCGCACCGCGACCAGCACCGCCTGCGGATCGGCGGCCAGGCCGTAGTGCTCGACCTGCCACCGCGCCTGTTCCAGAGTGGGCAGCTCGCCGTCGGCCTCGTTCCTCGTCATGCCGATAATATGGCAGCTAACTATCTGACTGGCAAGGGCCGTGCCTAGCGCAGCACTTTCAGGCCCGCCACGAGCGCCTTGAGGCCGAATGCGAAGTGGGCGGCGAAGTCCGGGCTGGTCAGTGTCGGCAGAGTGGCCGCGAGATGCGGGTAGCCTCCCGCCGTCACCGCATCACGCAAGCGGTCCGGGTCCGCCGGGCCGGGACCGTCAGGATGCAGCGCGGCCTGTTCCTCCAGGGTGTGCCCGACCGTGAAGTTCACGACGGCCATGAGCGCCCGCGCCGCTGCGGGTCCGTCGAATCCGGCATCGCGCAGGACGCCGATCCCGGCATCGGCGAAGCCGAGCGTGTTCGGTCCCGTGGAGTGGGTGCCGGCGAAGACCCGCGCGCCGTCGCGGTGGGCGAGGAGCGCCAGCCGCAGGGACCCTGCGACGTCCGAGAGGCGTGCGCTCCAGTCCGCTTCGGCACCGACCCGCGCCGGCGCGCACGCATCCGCTGTCATGCGCTCCGCCATCGCGGTCAGCAGGTCCTCCTTGGTCGCGAAGTACCGGTAGAGCGCCCCGGCCTGGACCCCCATCGCATCGGCCAGCCGCCGCATGGTCAGCGCGTCGAGACCGCCCTCGTCGAGCAGCGCGAGGGCGGTCTCGATCGTTCGGGTCCGGTCGAGACGCGGCGGCCGACCGCGTCCGGTGCGGGCGGACTCGCCCGGGCCTGTGGTCGTCGATCCGGTGGGGGTGGGCGGAGTACTCATGCCGCTCACTGTAGTGAACGACGTTCACGCGCTGTCGCGGCTCTCCCCCTGGACACCGGCCCAGGCGGCGAGTGCCCGGATTCGCTCGGTCCGGCGCTGTTGCGGGTCGGTGCTGCGGCCCGCCCAGGCAATGTGGCCGTCGGGCCGTATCAACACCTCCGTGACGCCGGACAGTTCGGCGTGGCGGCCCTGAGAGGTCACGACGACGGCGCGGACGCGCTCCGCCCGCGCGGCCGGGGCGGTGGTGGGCTCGGCGTCGGACGGGATGAGGTCCAGGAGTACGAAGCGGCCGTCGTGGAGGAGTTCGTAGACGCGCGTGGCATGCGAACCGGCGGCCGTCAGTGCGATGTCCGGCATGCGCCGGCCGGCCAGGGCACCGGTGTCGGGACCGGTCGGGTAGGCCGTGTGGAGGGCGGAGACGCGGTCGGCGAGGTGGCGGTTGACGTCCCGCATCGTGAGGAGTTCGTCGAGGAGCGTGCGCAGGGCGCCGGCGGGGCCCGCGTACTGCTCGACCAAGGGCAGTTCGGCCAGCAGGGTCTGGATCTCGGTGTTCTCGGTGACGGCCCGGCCGACGGGCCTCCGCTCGGCGTCATAGGTGTCGAGCAGTCCGGGCGGTGCCCAGCCGTGGACGGCGGCTGCCAGTTTCCACCCCAGGTTCACGGCGTCCTGGAGTCCGGTGTTGAGGCCCTGGCCACCGGCGGGGAAGTGGATGTGGGCGGCATCGCCGGCCAGCAGGACCCGGCCCGAGCGGTAACGCGCGGCGAGCCGGGTGGCGTTGCCGAAGCGGGACATCCAGCGAGGCCTGCCGATGCCGCCGTCGGAACCGCAGAGGCCGGTCAGCGAGGCCCGGAATTCTTCCAGGGTCACGGGCTCTCGGGACGGGACCCGCATCCGGGCCGGGTCGATGAGGACCAGGCGGGTGACCCCGTCCTCGACCGGGGCCACGAGCACCCCGTGCGCCTGGGCCCGGCGCAGGGCCGGATCCGCGGCGTCGACGGATTCGAAGTCGCCGAGGATTCCGGTGAGGGTCTCGTCGGTACCGGGGAACTCGATTCCGGCCGCTGTGCGGACGACGCTGCGCGCTCCGTCGCACCCGACGACGTACGCCGCCGTCATCGTGGCCTCGCCGCCCGGGCCGCACACGTCGACCTCGACGCCGGCGGGGTCCTGGCGCATGCCGGCGACCGTGTGCCCGCGGAGGATCTCGACCCCGAGCTCACGGGCCCGCTCCTCCAGCAGGGCCTCCGTGCGCGCCTGGGCCAGGAACAGCGTGTAGGGGTGGCGGCTGTCGAGCGCGCTGAAGTCCAGCCGGGTGTTCAGGCCGGCGAAGTGCCAGCCGGGCATCGGCCTGCCGAGGGCGAGGAACCGTGGCGCGATCCCGCGCAGATCGAGCAGCTCGATGCTGCGCGGATGCAGGGTCAGGGCCCGCGAATCGGGCTGCGCACGGTCGCGGCGCTCCACGATGCGGGTGGCGACGCCTGCGAGGGCCAGCTCACAGGCGAGCATCAGGCCGGTCGGTCCGGCCCCGACGACGATCACGTCAGTGGTCATGGGTGTCCTCTCGGGAATCCCACCTTTAGTGAACGATGTTCACATGAACAGCGTTCACTATAGATGGCGGAGCGCGCGCCGCGTCAATTCCGGCCCGGAGTCCTCGGCAACGCCGCCTCCAGCGCGTCCCGCAGCCCTTCGGGCGAGGTGAACACATGACCCTGAAAGCCCAGTTGGCATGCGGCGTGCACGTTCTCGGCCCGGTCGTCGACGAACAGGATCTCCTCCGGCGGCAGTCCGAGCTCGCGGATGCACCACTCGTAGGCGGCGGGCTCGGGCTTGGCGCTGCCGATCCGGCAGGACAGTCCGCGGACCGCGAACCGCTCCAGCCACGGCTGGGTGACCTCGTACAGGACGGCCAGGTCCTCGGGAATGTTGGAGAGGAGGCCGAGCACGATTCCCCTGTCGGCAAGGAGGCCGAGCAGGTCCACGGCGCGCTGGTCGATCTCGCTCCAGCCGGTGAGGTCGGCGGCGGTCAGGGCGTCGGTCAGCCTCCGGTCGCACGGGATGTCCAGTTGTGCGCAGACCGCTTGCCAGTAGCCGGGCCCCGTGACCTCGCCTCGGTCGTAGCGGGGCCGCTGTGACCAGTACGCCGCCCAGAAGCGGTCGGGGTCGCCGCCGGCCGTGCGTTCCAGAACGGTCACGGACTCGGGCGACTGGACGCGCGCGATGACACCGAACAAGTCGAAGAGGACGGCTTTCATCCTTCGGCTCCTCACGTTCTACGGGTTCAGGATGTGGGGACGGAGTCCGTACGCGCGGGGTCGCGCGGCCTGGGTGCGCCGCCGGGGTCGGGGGCGTTGCGGCGCAGCCACAGGCTCAGCACGCCGCAGATGACGGCGAGCAGGAACAGCAGCAGCGGCACCGTCTTCACCTCCACCGCGTCGATGACGGCGCCCAGCAGGGGCGGGAACGCCACCCCGCCGATCATCGAGGCGGCGATCACATAGGCGCCGGCGCCGGCCACTCCGGGCACGGCGCGGTTCAGCCAGGGCAGACAGGTCGGGAAGATCGGCGCGATCATCAGGCCGACGCCGAAGTACGCGTACGGGGCGAGGGCCGGGACCGTCGCCAGGAGGAGGAAGCCGGCCATGCCGAGGCAGCAGACGAGGAGGATCGACGGCGCGGACCAGCGCAGGCTGATCGGCGCGGCGACGAACCGGCCGATGGTCATGGCGGCCCAGTAGGCGGAGGTCGCTGTCGCGGCGGTGGCGGCGCCGTATCCGACGGCTTCGAGGTGGGTGGGCTCCCAGCCGCCGACGCCGGTCTCGACGGCGACGTGCAGGACGTAGACCCCGATGAACACCCCGATGACCTGAAGCACCCGGGCGCCGCCTGCCGAGACACCCTCCGCGGGGGCGGGGGCGGGCTCCCGGGCGGCCACCCCGCCGAGAGTGACGAGGATCAGCAGGCTCATCACGCCGGCGCCGACGAAGATCTCCGGGTAGCTGTCCGCCCCGAGCCAGCCGATCAGGGCGGGGCCGGCGATCGCGCCGATGCCGAAGTGGCCGTTGAGCAGGTTGAGCATGGCGGTGCCGCGGTGGCCGAAACCGACGGCGAAGAGCTGGTTGAGGCCGTAGTCGATGCCGCCGAAGCCCAGGCCGATGACGAACGTGCCGGCGAGGGCGAGGGCCCAGCTCGGGGAGAAGGCGAAGACGGCCGCCCCGACGGCCATCAGCACGTAGGAGCCGCCGAGCAGCACCCGGTTGGTCAGGCGACCCCGCAGGAGGTGGTAGATCAGCACTCCGAGGAGGGCGCCGGCGAAGTGCGCGCTGAGGCTCAGCCCGGCCACGGCAGGACTGATGCCGTACTCGTCCCGCAGGGCCGGAATCGCCGGACCGTAGAGCGCCTGGAGGGCGCCGATCACCACGAACGCCAGGCACGAGGCCGCGATCGCGAGGGTGGTGAGGAGGGGCTTCCCCCCTTCTGACAGATCGGCCTCACAGGTGGCGGTCACGGCTCTCCTCATCGGTCACGGCCGAATGAACATGATTGACGTTCACAACGGCCGAAAACTCACATCACTTCGATCACAGTACACAGTGAGAATGTTCATTTCAACAGTGAAGATGTGCGGAACGCTCATCAGGCTCCCTGCTGCCCCATCTGTGCTAAAAGCAGACACATGAACGTGATGGAGAGGCACAAGTTCGTCGTGGGACTGCTGATGCAGCAGAACCGCGCGACGGTGGCCGAGCTGGCCCGGGCCACCGGGGCGTCCGAGATGACCATCCGCCGGGACCTGGAGGTACTGGAGTCCCGGGGAGCACTGCGCCGGGTGCGCGGCGGTGCCGTGAGCAGCCTGCCGGGCGGCGTCGAGCCCCCCTACGCGATCCGGGCCATGTCCGGAACCCAGGCCAAGGAACGGCTCGCGCGCGCCGTGGTCGCGCTCCTCACCGACGGCGAGACCGTCGCGCTGGACACGGGCACGACAGCTGTCGCCGTCGCGAAGGCCATGTCGGACCGTCAGTTCACCGTCGCACCCCTCTCACTGCACGCGGCCTTCGCCCTGTCCGGGCACCCCGGGATCCAACTGGTGATGCCCGGCGGGCAGGTGCGGCCCGAGGAGCTGTCCTTCTACGGCCACGCACCCGTGCAGACCTTCAAGGACCTGTGCTTCGACACGTTCGTCCTGGGCTGCTGCGGGGTCGACCCCGTCCAGGGCGCCACCGCCTACAACCTCGAAGACGTACAGGTGAAGCGGGCGGCGGTCGCCTCGGCGCAGCGCGTGATCCTCGTCGCGACCGCCGACAAGATCGGCCGTGCGGCACTGGGCCGCATCTGCTCCATGGAGGAGGTCGCCCTCGTCATCACGGACGCCCCCGCGGACTCCCCCGCGGTCGAAGCGCTCCGTGACCAGGGCGTCGAGGTGGTCCATCCGGCGGACGACTGAGCCCGGCGGCCGACCCGGCCCGCGACCGCGGTGGAACAGCCCCGGGCGGACTGGGCGATGGCCGAGCCGCTGCTGCGCGAAGACGTCGGCCCGTGGTTCGGGGCCCGGTGGGCGGGCCGGCAGCCGTACCTGACCTCGTTCCTGTCCGAGGTCGACGTCCCGGTCCGGTCCACCGGCGGCGACCGTTCCGTGGTCCGCCCGTGGGACTTCGGCGACGCCCGGGACGCCCGGTCGGCGAACCCTGACGCCCTGAGTCCGACCCGGCCGACACACACCGGCGTGCGGGACGTTTTTGTCCGCGGGACAGAAGCTTTTCCCAGGACAGCGCCGTGCGCGGTAGCCTCCGCAAAGGGGCCGCCCTCCGGAAAACCCTTTCCGAAAGCGCGCGTTCGGAGGGCGCTGCACTCGAAATCGACCGGTACTCGCGGACCCGCGGGCACCATGCACCTGCCGTCGTCTGCGCACCGCGCACTCCCTGGAGGGACACACGTGAAGGACTCGAAGGACAGGCTGGAAGCACTGCGGGCCGAGATCGAGCGCCGCAACCCCGCGCAGCCCGAGTTCCACCAGGCCGTACGGGAGGTCCTCGAGACCCTGGCCCCCGTCTTCACCGCCCGGCCCGAGTACGCCGACCCGGCCGTGGCCCTGGTGGAGCGGCTCACCGAGCCCGAGCGGCAGATCCTCTTCCGCGTCCCGTGGCAGGACGACCGGGGCCGGGTCCACGTCAACCGCGGCTACCGCGTCGAGTTCAACAGTGCGCTCGGCCCGTACAAGGGCGGCCTGCGCTTCCACCCGTCGGTGGACATCGGCGTGGTGAAGTTCCTCGGCTTCGAGCAGATCTTCAAGAACGCGCTGACCGGCCTCGGGATCGGCGGCGGCAAGGGCGGCAGCGACTTCGACCCGCACGGCAGGTCGGATGCCGAGGTCATGCGGTTCTGCCAGTCCTTCATGACCGAGCTGCACCGGCACATCGGGGAGCACACCGACGTGCCCGCCGGGGACATCGGTGTCGGCGGCCGCGAGATCGGCTACCTCTTCGGGCAGTACCGGCGCATCACCAACCGCTGGGAGGCCGGCGTCCTGACGGGGAAGGGGCAGGGCTGGGGCGGCTCCGCCATCCGGCCGCAGGCGACCGGCTACGGCAGTGTGCTGTTCGCGGCCGAGATGCTGAAGGTCCGGGGCGAGTCGCTGGACGGGCTGACCGCGGTGGTCTCCGGCTCCGGCAACGTCGCGCTGTACACGATCGAGAAGCTCCAGCAGCTCGGCGCGAACCCGCTGACCTGCTCGGACTCCCAGGGCTACGTCGTCGACGACAAGGGCATCGACCTCGCACTGCTCAAGCAGGTCAAGGAGGTCGAGCGCGGGCGTGTGAGCGAGTACGCGGAGCGGCGCGGATCCTCGGCGCGGTTCGTGCCCGGGGGGCGGGTCTGGGAGGTACCGGCGGACGTCGCCTTCCCCTCCGCCACGCAGAACGAACTGGACGCGCAGGACGCCCGTACGCTCGTCGGGGGCGGGGTCAAGGCCGTCTCCGAGGGCGCCAACATGCCGACGACTCCCGAGGCGGTACGGATCCTGCAGGAGGCCGGGGTCGCGTTCGGGCCAGGCAAGGCCGCCAACGCGGGCGGGGTCGCGGTCAGCGCCCTCGAGATGAGCCAGAACGCCGGCCGGGTGGCCTGGAGCGCGCAGCGGGTGGAGGACGAGCTCGCCGCCATCATGCACTCGATCCACGCCGTCGCCCACGAGACCGCCGAGCGGTACGGCGCCCCGGGCGACTACGTCACCGGCGCGAACATCGCCGGCTTCGAGCGGGTCGCGGACGCGATGCTGGCGCAGGGCGTCATCTGATCCGACGAGCAGGGCGCGCCCGGATGCATCGGGCTGGCCTGCTGCGCTCGTGACCTGATGGAGCGGTCCGGGACGTGCCTCCCGGGCCGCTCTGCCGCGTCCTGCCTCCTCGCGGTCGCGGCCGGCGCCTCAGGCGTAGTAGCTGAGGATCACCAGCAGCGCCGCGCATTCCGCGAGGAGCTGGGTGGTGAGCGCTGCCTGCCGTACCCCGAGGGCGGGTGCGGCCAGGGCGACGACGAACGCCACGGCGCCGATGCCGGCGCTCCAGAGGAACAGCCACCCGGGCAGCCCCCTGGTGCACTGGACCCCGTGCGTGATGCAACCCGACACCTGCACGGATGACAGGAGCAGCATGCCTGCCGCCAGGCAGGCCCCGGGGAACAGCGCGGCTGCCAGGCCGGCCCAGAAGCGGGAGCGGTCCCTTCCCGAGGCCGTCACCTGGTCCGGCGGAGTCGCAAACGCAGAGGCTGTGTTCATGCCCTGATCCAACAAAACCTTCAGGCCCGGCACAGTCCGTCCGGCTACTCACCGGCACGTGCGCCCGTACTCACCCCGCGCGCAGGGTGGAGGCGGTGGAGGTTCAGGGTGATGACGACCGCCACGCCGAGGGTGATGTGCATGAGGGACAGGGCTGCGACGGTGCCGCCGTCGGCGTCGGACGACAACGGGCCGGCAACCGACAACAGGGCCAGCCCACCGCCGACGTACTGCGCGATCCGCAGGAAGACCGGCTTCCACAGGGCCAGTAGGAAGGCAGCGCCCGTCCCGACGAGCAGCGGGACGACCGAGGCGCCGATGACGCCCCCGACCGTGATCGGGTGCGATGCGCCTGCGTCGACGACGATGAGCGAGGCACCGGCCAGCTCGGCGACGGCAAGAACGGTCAGATTGACCACGGCCGCGCCGACCGCGCCGGTGACCAGCGCCTTCCACCAGGTGAGGCCGGGACGGTGGACCGGGGGTGCGGCGGGCACAGCGGGGCCGGAGTTCGGAACGGCACTGCTCGACATGAGGCTTCCTCCAACGTGTGAAGTGCTGCGCTGCCCGATGGCCGGCGGCACACGAAGAAGCCTCCGACCCGAACCTCACTTGAGGTCAATCCCTGTCCAATTGGTTTGCCGCCGGCCCGCCCGGTCGGATAGGAACCTTGCATGCTGAGGGGCGGAAAGGTCGGGCTCAGGGCCCGGCACGAGGACGACATCCCGATCCTGCAGACCGAGCTCCACGACGACGTGGTCAACTACTCGCGGTCCGAACTCCGGCCGTGGCGGCCGATCACGCCCGGCTCGAAGGACTCGCGGCTCGTGGTGGACGACAAGGAGCAAGGGCACGTCTCGTTCTCCGTCGTGGAGCTGGACGGCGGCACGCTGGTCGGCACGGTGACGCTGTGGGGTATCGACCACCACAACCGGTCCGCGCACATCGGGCTGGGGCTGCGGCCGTCCTCCCGCGGCAAGGGCTACGGCACCGACGTGGTCGCGGTGATGTGTCACTACGGTTTCGTCGTGCGCGGCCTGCATCGGCTGGCCATCGAGACGCTGTCGGACAACGCCGCGATGCTGCGCGCCGCCGAGCGCAACGGCTTCGTCCGCGAGGGCGTGCTGCGCTCCTCGGCCTGGGTGATGGGCGAGTTCCTGGACGACGTGCTGCTCGGACTCCTCGCCCAGGACTGGAAGCCGGACGTCCTGATCCGCGGGGCGCCGCACTGAGGGATCAGTACGGCGCCCCGCAGGCCCGGCCACTGGCGGCTCAGGCGCAGGTCGCGCTCAGCTGCTCGACCACGAGGTCGGCCAGCACCTGCGGTGTCGGGCACTCGTAGAGGAGGTCCGCGGGCCACTCCAGGCCGGTCAACCGGGTCAGGTGGTCGCGCAGTTCGAGCGCGGTGACCGAGGTCAGGCCCATGTCGAAGAACTCGCCCTCGGCGTCGATCTCGGACGCGGACTCGTACCCGAGCACGGCGGCCGCCAGGCCCCGTACACCGCTGAGCACGACCTCCGCCCACTCTGCGCGCGGGAGTCCCGCGAGGGCGGCCCGGAGTTCGAAGTGCTGGGGCTGCGGACCGTCGGCCTCGGACTCCGCTTCGGACTCCGGCTCGGGCTCCGGCGTCGGGGCCGCCGGCTCTTCCCTGGCCTCTTCCATGGCCTCTTCGGGCTCCGTGGCCCCTTCCGGCTCCGCGGCCGGCGCGGGCCGCGTCACGGGCGCGGCGTCCAGGAGGCGTACGGCCGTCTCCTCGGTGGACATGGCCCGCCACAGCCCGCTCACCGCAGCCCTCGGGTCGAGGTCGGGGTGGACCGCCACGGCGAGCGGGGCACCCGCTTCCCGCACGGTCTCCCCCACGGACACGACGGCCACCAGCGGCGCCGCCACGTCCTCGAACCCGCTGCCGGCCCGGACGATCGCCGCCGCGAGCCGTACGGTCCCCTGCGCATCCCCGAACTCCAGGGCGCCGGACGGGCGGTCGGCACCGCCGGCCACCAGGCAGCGCGCCCCCGACGCGAGCACGGCGTCGACGGTCGCCGCGGTGAGCGCGTCCGCCGGGCCGGCCACCAGGACGTCCCCCTCGGGACGCCACGCGCCGGTCCGGCCCAGCGGCTCGTAGGCGCGTACGAACATGCCGTCCGGCTCGATCCGGGTCTCCCGGTACCCCTCGGCGACGGCCGCGCACAGGCGGCCGCGCGCGGGTGCGTCGAACTCCTTCGGAAGGGTCACGGCGTGGTCGCAGGCGGGCACCACGCCGCCGCCGTCGACGAGGGCCCACCGGGGCACCCCCGCCTCGGCGACCGGTTCGGTCCCGGGCAGGGCCACCACGAGGTCCGGGCGCCCGGCACCGCCCGAGCGGACCCGGGCTCCGTGCCGGACCAGGGCGCCCGCGACCGCGTCGGCCAGCTCCTCGCCGCTGGTGGAGGGGGCGAGCAGCAGGACGTCGTACGCGAGCTCGGGGGCGGGACCGTCCGGCACCCGCTGCCACCGTGCCGCCTCCAGGACCGTCGCCCCCGCTCCGGAGCGCAGCCGGCCGAGGGCGTCGAGCACCTGCGCCGGTGTCTCGTCGCCCCGCAGGTTCAGCAGGTCGAGGGCGGCGCCGAGGTCGGCACTGTCGACGGCCGACCAGAACGGATCGAGCACGGGCGCCCGCTCCCCCGCCTCACGTACGGGTACGGGCGCGGGAGCGGCCTGCGCCACGGCGGCCGGTTCGGGCCAGTAACGGCGGTCCTGGAAGGCGTACTTCGGAAGCCGTACCCGGCTCGTCGGCCGGCCGGCGTGGACGGCCGACCAGTCGGCCTCCACTCCGTGGGTGTGCAGGAGCCCCAGGGCCTCGACGGCGGTGCGCACGTCGTCGCGGTCGCGGCGCAGCAGCGAGACGGGGCGCACCGGGTGGCCGGGCAGGCACGTTTCGACGGCCGGCGCGAGGACGGTGTCGGGCCCCAGTTCCAGGAAGGCCGTGGCTCCGTTGTCGTGGGCCTCGCGGACCGCGTCGAAGAAGCGCACGGGGCCGCGCAGTTGGTCCACCCAGTAGTCGGGGGTGTCCATCGGGTGTGCGGTGCGGACGGTGGAGACGACCGGGATCGCGGGCCGTCCGAAGCGGACCCCGGCGGCGGCCGCCCGGAAGTCGGCGAGCGCCGGGTCCACGCGGGGCGAGTGGAAGGCGACGTCCACGTGCAGCCGGCGCGTGCGGTGCCCTCGCTCCGAGAGTTCCCGGGCCGCGGAGAGGACCTCCTCCTCGTCCCCGGACAGGACGACGGACCGGGGTCCGTTGACGGCGGCGACGCCCACGCGGTCGGCGCGGCCCTCCAGGACGGCGAGGACTTCCTCCTCCGTCGCCCGTACCGCCACCATGGCTCCCCCTGCGGGCAGTTCGCCGAGGACGCGGCCGCGGGCGGCGACGAGGGCGGCGGCGTCGGCGAGGGGCATCAGGCCCGAGACGCAGGCCGCCGAGAGCTCGCCGATGGAGTGCCCGATCAGGGAGTCGGGGGTGACGCCCCAGCTCGACAGCAGCCGGAACTGGGCCACTTGGAGGGCGAAGAGGGCCGGCTGGGTGTACTCGGTGCGGTCCAGCAGGCCCTCCCGCCCGAAGACCGCTTCGCGCAGCGGGGTGTCGAGCCGGAAGTGCGCGGACACCTCGTCGAAGGTCTGCGCGTACACGGGGAAGGTCTCGTACAGGCCCCTTCCCATCGCGGGGAGCTGGCTGCCCTGCCCGGTGAAGAGCAGGGTGAGCCGCTGCCCGACGGCCCGGGCCCGGTGCAGGCCGTCGGCCGTGCCGTCGGAGGCCAGGGCCGTGAGGGCGGCGCGCCGCTGCTGTGCGTCGGCGCCGGTCACCATGGCCCGGTGGCGGTGGGCGGCCCGGGTGGTGGACAGGGCCCGCGCCACGGCGGGGAGGTCGGAGGTGTCCGACTCCAGCAGTCGCCGGGCCTGGCCGCGCAGGGCCTGCTCGGAGCGCGCCGACAGCAGCCAGGGCACGCCGTCCAGGGCGGGCAGCGGCTCCGGGGTGTCCTCGGAGCCCGGTGCCTGCTCGATCAGCACGTGCACGTTGGTGCCGCTGATGCCGAAGGAGGAGACTCCCATGCGGCGCGGCCCGGTCTCCTCGGGCCATGGCTGCGCCCGGTCCAGCAGGGCGATGTCGCCGGCGGTCCAGTCGACGTGCGGGGAGGGCTCGTCGATGTGCAGGCTCCGGGGCAGCAGTCCGTTGCGGATGGACAGGACCGCCTTGATCACTCCCGCGATGCCGGCGGCCGCCTGGACGTGGCCCACGTTGGATTTGAGCGAGCCGAGCAGCAGCGGGGCCGGCCGGTCCTGGCCGTAGACCGCGAGGAGCGCCTGCGCCTCGATGGGGTCGCCGAGGGCCGTGCCGGTGCCGTGCGCCTCGACGGCGGCGACGTCGGCGGGGAGCAGGCCGGCCGCGGCGAGCGCCGCGCGCATCACCTTCTCCTGAGCCGCGCCGTTGGGGGCGGTGAGGCCGTTGCTGGCGCCGTCGGAGTTGAGGGCGCTGCCGCGCAGTACGGCCAGCACCTCGTGGCCCTGGGCGCGGGCCCGGGAGAGGCGTTCGACGAGCACCACTCCGGCGCCCTCGCCCAGTGCGGTGCCGTCGGCCGCGGCGGCGAAGGGCTTGCACCGTCCGTCGGCGGCCAGACCGCGCTGGCGGCTGAACTCGACGAAGGGCACCGGTGTGGACAGCACGGTCACTCCGCCGGCGAGCGCGAGGTCGCACTCCCCCGCCCGGACCGCCTGGGCGGCGAGGTGCAGGGCGGTCAGCGAGGAGGAGCAGGCCGTGTCGACGGTGACGGTCGGGCCTTCCAGCCCATAGGTGTAGGCGACCCGTCCGGACAGGACGCCGCCGCCGACGCCCGGGGCGAGGAAGCCCTCGGCGGCGGCGTTCTCCAGGAGGCGGCCGTAGTCCTGGTACATGGCGCCGACGAACACACCCGTCCGGGTGCCGCGCAGCGAGGCCGGGTCGATGCCGGCGTCCTCGCACGCCTCCCAGACGGTCTCCAGCAGGATCCGCTGCTGCGGGTCCATCGCGACGGCCTCGCGGGGCGCCACCCCGAAGAAGGCGGCGTCGAAGGCGGTCGCGTCGGCCACGAAACCGCCGTGCCGGGTGTAGGTGGTGCCGGGGGCGGCCGGGTCGGCGTCGTAGAGGCGCTCCAGGGGCCATCCCCGGTCGTCGGGGAACGGGCCGATGCCGTCGCGTTCGGAGACCAGCATCTCCCAGAGGTCGTCGGGGGTGCGGACGCCGCCGGGGAGCCGGCATCCGAGGCCGACGAGGACGACGGGGTCGTCCGCGTCGGCGGCCGTGGCGCGGATCGCGGGAGCGGCCGCCGGGGCCGTGCCCGCGAGGAGTTCGTCCAGGTGGCGGGCGACCGCCGCGGGGTTGGGGTGGCTGAACACCAGGGTGGCCGGCAGGCGCAGGCCCGTGGCTCCGGCGAGGCGGTTGCGCAGTTCGACGGCGGCGAGCGAGCCGAAGCCGGCGTCCTTGAAGGCCCGGCCCGGGTCGACCGCCTCCGGCGAGGTGTGCCCGAGGACGGCGGCGGTGTGCCCGGCGACCAGGTCGAGCAGGGTGCGCAGGCGCTCGGGGCCGGTCTTCCCGGCGAGGCGGGCGGCCAGTTCGGAGACGGCGGCGCCGCCTCCGAGGGCTGCGGTACGGCGCGCCGGTTTCCCGGACAGGTCGCGCAGCGGCGCGGGGACGTCCTCGCCCTGTGCCCGCAGTGCGCCGGGGTCGAGCCGGATCGGGGCGAGCACCGGCTCGTCGGAGGCCAGGGCGGCGTCCAGGGCGGCGAGGGCGTCCGCGGTCGGGAGCGGGTGGAAGCCGGAACGGCCCAGGCGGGCCCGGTCGACGCCGTCCGTCATGCCGCTCGTGGCGTCCCACAGGCCCCAGGCCAGGGAGATCCCGGGCAGGCCCGCGGCGTGGCGGCGGCGGGCCAGGGCGTCGAGGCCGGCGTTGGCGGCGGCGTAGTTGGCCTGGCCGAGGCCGCCGAGGATGCCCACGGCCGAGGAGAACAGCACCAGGCGGGCCTGGGGCAGCAGTTCGTGGAGGTGGAGGGCGGCGTCGAGCTTCGCCCCGAGCACGTGGTCGAGGCGTTCGGCGGTCAGTCCGGTCACCAGGCCGTCGTCGAGGACGCCGGCGGCGTGGACGACGGTCGTGAAGGAGGCTCCGCCGGCGAGCACCGCGAGAGCGGCGCGGTCGGTGACGTCGCAGGCGACGGCCCGGACCTGTGCTCCGGCGCCGGTCAGTTCCTCCGTGAGGGCGGCCATGCCGGGTGCCTCGGAGCCGCGCCGGCCGGCCAGCACCAGGTCGCGTACGCCGTGTGCGTGGACGAGGTGCCGGGCGACGAGCTGCCCCAGGGTGCCGGAGGCACCGGTCACCAGGGTCCTGCCGAGCTCGCCGGTCTCGGCCGGAGCGGGGAGGGCGCGGACCAGCCGGGGTACGGTCGCGGTCCCGGACGTCAGGGTGAGCTGGGGTTCGTCCGTGGCGAGGGCGGCGGGGATCGCGGCGAGGGTGGTCCCGTCGAGGTCGGCGAGGTCCAGTACCCGGAAGCTGTCGGGGTGTTCGAGCTGGGCGGACCGTACGAGGCCCGCGACGGCGGCTTCCGCCACGTCCTCGTGGACCCGGCGGGTGACGAGGACGAGCGTGGACTCCGTGTGGCTCTCGTCCGCCAGCCAGTCGTGGACGAGGGCGAGCGCGCCGCGCACGGCCTCTCCGGGCCCGCCGGCCGGAGCGGGCACCAGGACGTGGCGCGCGGGGTCCTGGGTGGGCTGCTTGCCCAGCTGCCGGGCGAGTTCCGGGTCGCGTACGGCGTAGTCCTCGTGCGCGCCGCCGGGCAGGGCCCGGGTCACCCGGTCGGGGCGCAGCAGGTCGCCCCGGTCCGGGCGGCCGAGGGCGCCCGCCGGAAGCTCGCGGAGCACGAGGGTGTCGACGGAGGCGACGGGTGCCCCGGTGGGGTCGGTGAGGGTGAGGCGGACGGCGTCGGGGCCCGCGGCGGACAGGGTCACGCGTACGGTGTCGGCACCTGCGGCGTGGAAGCGCAGGCCCTGCCATTCGAAGGGCAGCGCGGGGCGGCGGCCGTCGCCGGTGGTGAGGAACCCGCCGAGGGCGACGGGGTGCAGGCACGCGTCGAGCAGGGCCGGGTGGAGGGTGAAGGCGCCGGCCTGGTCGGCGTCGGGCAGGGCGACCTCGGCGTGGAGGTCCCCGCCGCGTCCCCGCCACAGCGCCCGCAGGCCGCGGAAGGCCGGGCCGTAGGTCAGGCCCGCGTCCTCCAGGGTCGCGTAGAGGGCTTCGACGTCCTGGGGTTCGGCGCCGGGCGGCGGCCACGCGGTGGTGGCGGGGACCGGTGCGGCGGCGCCGGGCAGGAGCACGCCGGTGGCGTGCGTGGTCCAGTGGCCCGCCCCGGTGAGGGTGTGCAGGGTCAGTCCGCGCGAGCCGTCCTCGGCCGGGGCCGTGATGTCCACGCGCAGCCGGACGTCGCCCTCGTCGGGGAGGAGGACCGGTGTGAGCAGGGTGAGCTGGTCGACGGCGGCGCAGCCGGCCTCGTCCGCCGCCCGGGAGGCGAGTTCGGCGAGGGCCGCGCCCGGCAGGACCACCCGTCCTTCGACCGTGTGGTCGGCGAGCCAGGGCTGGGCGGCCAGGCCGAGCCGGCCGGTGAGCACCAGGCCCTCGGCGGCGGGCACGGCGGCGCGCAGGACGGGGTGGTCGACCTCGTCGAGGCCCAGGGCGCCCGCGCCGCCGGCGCCGGGGCCGGGGCGCAGCCAGTACGGCTCGGTGAGGAAGGTGGTGGTGGGCAGGTCGATCCGGCGGGCTTCGGGCCAGAGCGCGGACCAGTCGGGGCGTACGCCCTTCACGTACAGCTGGGCGACGGCGTACAGCAGTTGCTCGGGGCCGCCTTCGTCGCGGCGCAGGGTGTGGGCGACGGCGGTGTCGGTGCCGAGCGCGTCGACGGTCTCCTGTGCGCCGGTCGTGACCACCGGGTGGGGGCTGACCTCCAGCAGGGTGGTGCAGTCGCGCCGGACGAGGGCGGTGACGGCCTCGTCGAAGCGGACGGTCTCGCGCAGGTTCCGGTACCAGTAGTCGGCGTCGAAGGCGTCGGCGGCCTCGATCCAGCGGCCTTCCACGGAGGAGAAGAAGGGGACTTCGGGGGCGAGCGGCCTGACGGGGGCGAGGGCCTCCAGGACCTGTGCGCGGACGCCTTCCACGTGCGCGCTGTGCGAGGCGTAGTCCACGTCGACGCGCCGGGCCCGTACGCCGTCCTCCTCGCAGGCGGCGAGGAGTTCGTCGAGGGCGTCGGTGTCGCCGGAGACGACCACGGAGGCCGCGCCGTTGACGGCGGCCAGCGACAGCCTGCCGTCCCAGCGGCGGAGCCGGTCGCGTGCCTCGTCGGCGGGCAGCGCGAGGGACATCATGCCGCCGCGGCCCGAGAGGGTGGTCAGGGCCCGGCTGCGCAGGGCGACGACGCGGGCGGCGTCCTGGAGGGTGAGGGCGCCGGCCACGCAGGCGGCGGCGATCTCGCCCTGGCTGTGTCCGGCGACGGCGGCCGGGCGGACGCCGAGGGAGCGCCACACCTCGGCGAGGGCGACCATGACGGCGAACAGGGCGGGCTGGACGACGTCGACCCGGTCCAGGTCCTGTTCCCCGCGCAGGACGGCGGTCAGCTCGAAGTCCACGTAGGGGGCGAGGGCGCTCTCGCACTCGGCTATCCGTTCCCGGAACACCGCGTTGGTGTCCAGCAGCCGCACGGCCATGTCCCGCCACTGCGAACCCTGGCCGGGGAAGAGGAAGGCCACGCCGCCGCTCTGCCCGGTGGTCCCTTCGACGACGGTGGGCGAGGGCCGGCCGGCGGCCAGGTCGTCCAGTGCGGCGAGGAGTTCGGCCCGGTCGCCGCCGAGGACGACCGCGCGGTGCTCGTGGGAGGCGCGGGTGGTGGCCAGGGAGAGGGCCACGTCCTCGGGGCGCGGTTCGTGCGGGTGCCCGGTCAGGAAGGCGGTGAGGGTGGCGGCCTGGGCGCGCAGTGCGGCGCCGGAGCGGGCGGACAGGGTCCAGGCCAGGGGGCCGGGCGCGGCGGGCGCCGTCGCGGGGCTTTCGGCGCTCGCGGGACTCATCGCCGCGTCCGCCGGCCGGTCGTCGTGCCGTTCGGCGGTCCGGTCGTCCACCGGCAGCGGAGGTTCCTCGAGGATCACGTGGGCGTTGGTGCCGCTGACCCCGAAGGAGGACACGGCCGCCCGGCGGGGTTCCGTCCCGGCGGGCCAGGGCGCGTCCTCGGTGAGGAGTTCCACGCCGCCCGCCGACCAGTCCACGTACGGGGTCGGGGCGTCGAGGTGCAGGGTCCGGGGCAGGATTCCGTGCCGCATCGCCATGACCATCTTGACGATCCCGGCGACGCCGGCGGCGGCCTGGGTGTGCCCCAGGTTGGACTTGACCGATCCCAGGCGCAGCGCCCGGGTGCGCTGCCTGCCGTAGGCGGCGAGCACGGCCTGGGCCTCCACCGGGTCCCCCAGGGGGGTGCCGGTGCCGTGTGCCTCCACGGCGTCGACCTGCTGGGGCGTCAGGCCGGCGTCGACGAGGGCCTCGCGGATGACGCGCTGCTGGGCGGGGCCGTTGGGCGCGGTGAGGCCGTTGCTGGCGCCGTCGGAGTTGACGGCGGTGCCCCGGACCACGGCGAGTACGCGGCGGCCGGCGGCCAGGGCGGTCGCGAGGCGTTCGACGACGATGACGCCGGCGCCCTCGGACCAGGCGGTGCCGTCCGCCGCGGCGGCGAAGGGCTTGCAGCGGCCGTCGGGGGCCAGGCCGCGCTGGCGGCTGAACTCCACGAAGGCGGCGGGGGTGGCCATCACCGTGGCCCCTCCGACGAGGGCCATGTCGCACTCGCCCCGGCGCAGGGACCGGACGGCCAGGTGGAGGGCGACGAGCGACGAGGAGCAGGCGGTGTCCACCGTGATGGCGGGGCCGCGCAGACCCAGCTGGTAGGCGACGCGGCCGGAGACGACGCTGCCGGCGCCCTGGGCGCCCGGGTAGTCGTGGTGCATGACGCCGGTGAACACGCCGGTGCGGCTGTCGCGCAGCGTGCTCGGGTCCAGGCCGGCGCGCTCGACGGCCTCCCAGGAGGTCTGAAGGATCAGCCGCTGCTGGGGGTCGGTGTGGAGCGCCTCCTTGGGCGAGATCCCGAAGAATCCCGCGTCGAACCGGGCGGCGCCGTGCAGGAATCCGCCCTCGCGGACGGTGGTCGTGCCCGGGTGGTCGGGGTCGGGGTGGTGGAGCGTGTCCAGGTCCCAGCCCCGGTCGCCGGGGAAGGGGGTGATCCCGTCCCGGCCCTCGGCGACGAGCGACCACAGGTCGTCGGGGGACTCGACGCCGCCCGGGTAGTGGCAGGCCATGCCGACGATGGCGACCGGCCCGGCGGAGCGCTCCTCCACGTCGCGCAGCCGCTGCCGCGTCGACTGCAGTTCCGCGGTCACCCGGCGCAGGTAGTCGCGGAGCTTGTCCTCGTTGGTCATCGGGAGCGTTCCTCCAGTCCCGGCAGCGGGCTGCCGAGCTCGGCGTCGATCAGGGCGAAGACCTCGTCGTCGGTCGCCGAGGCGAACGCGGTGACGGGTTCCGTCGCGGTGCGGGGTGTCAGGTGGTCGAGCAGGCCGCGGACGCGTTCCGCGGTGCGGTCGCGGGACACGTCGTCCGTGGCCGCCGCCGTGAGGGCGGCGGCCAGGCGGTCGAAGGCCGCGAACAGGGTCGGCAGGTCGGTCGCCTCGGACTCGCCGGCGAACCGCTCGTCGAGGTGGGTGACCAGATCGGCCGGGGTGGGGTGGTCGAAGACGAGCGTGGCCTCCAGCGACAGGCCGACGGCCGTGCCCAGCCGGTTGCGGAACTCGATGGAGCTCAGCGAGTCGAAGCCGAGTTCCTGGAAGGACCGGTCGGATTCGATCATGGTGGCGTCCGCGTAGCCGAGGACGGCCGCGGCCTGTCCCCGGACCAGCGCCGACAGCCTGGCGCGCCGCTCACCGGGATTGAGGCGGGCCAGGCCCGGGTCGGCGGCGGGGGATGCCGCCGGGGTCCGCACCAGGCTGCGCAGCACGTGCGGTACGGCGGCGGCCGGACCGCGCCCGAGCCGCAGGACGGTGACCGCCGGGTGCGGTCCGCCGAGGGCCGCGTCGAGCAGGCCGAGGGCCGCCCCGGTGGGGAGCGGTTCGATGCCGCCGCGGGCCAGGCGGTCCCGGTCGGCGGCCATGCCCTCGTCGAGCGCCCACGGCCCCCAGGCCACGGACACGGCCCGGCGGCCGGTTGCGGCGCGCCGCCGGGCGAGGGCGTCCAGGAAGGCGTTGGCGGCGGCGTAGTTGCCCTGCCCCGGGCCGCCCAGTACGCCCGCCACGGAGGAGAACAGCACCAGTTCGGCGTCGGGCAGCAGTTCGTCGAGGTGGGCGGCGCCCTCGGTCTTGGGCCGCAGCACCCGCTCCAGGCGCTCCGCGTCGAGGGCGGTGACCACCCCGTCGTCGAGCACTCCGGCGGCGTGCACGGCCATGGTCACCCGGCGGCCTGCCAGCAGGCTCTCCAGGGCGGCGCGATCGGCCACGTCACAGGCGGCCGCCTCGACCCGGGCGTCCAGCCCGGCCAGGCCTGCCGGGACCCTGCCGCTGCGGCTGACCAGCAGCAGGTCGCGTACGCCGTGCCGCTCCACGAGGTGGCGGACCACCGGTCCGGCGAGGGCGCCGCTCGCTCCGGTCACCAGGACGGTACCGTCCGGGCGCGGTTCGGGCGCCGGCGCCGCGGCCGGTACGCGGACCAGCCGGGCTCCCAGCACCCGGCCGTCGAACAGGCGCAGGTGCGGCTCGTCGGAACCGAGCGCGCGGTGCAGCAGCGCGAGGTCCTCGGCGTCCACGAGGCCGAAGCGGCCGGGGTGTTCGGACTGGGCGGAGCGCACCAGTCCCCAGGCCGTGGCCGTGGCCAGGCCGGGGGCGGTGGTGACGAGGACCAGCCGCGCGGACGCGAACCCCGGGCCGGCGAGCCACTGCTGGAGCAGGCCGAGCACCTCGGTGGTGAGGGCGCGGGCGGCCGGGGCCCCCTCGGCGGCGGCGGACGGGGCGGCCGGGACGGGCAGGACCACCACAGGCGGCACCTCCGTCAGGGCGTTCAGGTCCTCGGCCCGCACCAGCCTCGCCCCGGAAGCCTCCAGGGCGGCTCCGATCCCCTCCGGGTCCGGGCCGACGACCGCGTAGCGGGCCCCCGGTGACGGCTCGGGGGTTTCGACGGGCAGCCACTCCACATGGTGGAGCGGCTCGGCCGGAGCGTCTGCCCGGCGCAGCACCACCGAGTCGACGGAGGCCACGGGCGCGCCCGCGTGGTCCGTGAGGAGGAGCTCGACCGCGTCGGCCCGGTGGTGGACCACCCGTACCCGGGCGGCGGTCGCCCCGGGGGCGTGCACGCGTATGCCGGACCAGGCGAACGGCAGGTAGGGGCTGTCCCCGTCGAGGGCCGAGGTGAGGGCCACCGTGTGCAGGGCGGCGTCGAGGAGCACCGGGTGCAGCGCGTGCGCCCCGGGATCGCCGTCGGTGACGCCCTCGGGCACGGCGACCTCCGCGAAGACGGCGTCGGCGGTGCGCCAGGCGCGGCGCAGGCCCCGGAAGGCGGGCCCGTACCCCGTGAGCGTCTCGTAGAGGCGGGTGACGTCGAGTTCCTCGGCGTCACCGGGCAGGGCAGGGGCGGCCGGGGGCTCCTCGGGCGCGGGGGCGAGGACGCCGGTGACGTGGCCCGTCCAGCCGCCGTCCCCGGTGCGGGCGTGGATCCGGAAGGCCCGCGTCCCGTCGGGCTCGGCGAGGTCCACCACGAGGCGCAGGTCGGCCTCGCCCGATGCCAGCGGTGTGTGGGTGACGAGTTCGGCGATCCGGGGGCAGTGCAGCCGGGCTCCCGCCCGGAGGGCCAGGTCGACGAAGTACGTTCCGGGAACCAGTACGACGCCGTCCACGGTGTGGTCGGCCAGCCAGGGCCGCTCCGCCGTGGAGATCCGCGTGCTGAACACGTGTCCGTCCGGCAGGTCGACCTCTTCGGCCAAGCCCGGGGAACTCCCGGACGGGGTGCGGGTGGTGTCGACCCAGTGGCGCTCGCGGGCGAACGGATAGCCGGGCAGCGAGAGCCGCCGCGGCCGGTCGGGCACGGGCAGGCTGATCGCGGAGCCCTCGACCCAGGCCCGGGCCAGCTCGCGCAGGTCGTCGCCGTGGGCCGGTGCGGCGGAGCGGCGCCTGCGGCCGCGGTACTGCCCCGTGCCGGTGCGGAGCGCGTCGGCGAACTCGGCCGTCGTCGTGGCGACGACGGCGAGCCGCTCGTCGAGGTGGTCGCGTCCGGACCAGAGCGTGAAGGCGAGCGCCGCCGGGTCCACGCCGGTGCCGGTGCCGGTGCCGGTGAGGCGGCGCGTCAGCTCGGCCGGGGTCGTCCCCCCGTCGACGTGGAGCCGGACGCCGAACTCCTCCTCGACGCGCCGGGCGAGGCGGGACAGGCGCGGGTAGTCGAGGCCGAGTTCCGCGAAGGGTTCACCGGGATCGACGGGGAAGCCCACGACCTCGGTCAGGATCCGCTCCAGGGCGTCGGGGTCCGCGCCCCGGCCGGCCCGGTCCAGGTGCGCGAGCAGCCGCGCCACGCTCTCGTCGAGCCGGGTGGCGTCCTTCGCCGAGAGCACGAAGAGCCGGGGCCGGTCCTCTTCCGGGGTCTGCGGGCCCCGCGCGAGCGGGTGTTCGGCCAGCACCACGTGGGCGTTGGCGCCGCCCGCGCCGAAGGAGCTGATCGCCGCGGTGAGCGGAGCGTCCGCGGGCGGGTTCCAGGGCTCCAGGGTGCGCTGCACCCGGAATCGCGAACCCGCCCAGTCCACGGCCGGGTTGAGCGGCTCGGCGTGCAGGGAGGGCACCAGTTCGCGGTGGCGCATCTGGAGGACGACCTTGGTGAGCGCGGCGATGCCCGCCGCCGACTCCAGGTGGCCGATGTTCGACTTGACGGAGCCGATGGGCCAGGGCCCCCGGCCCGCGCCGACGGCGTCGAAGGCCCGCTCCAGGGCGGTGACCTCGATCGGGTCGCCCAGGCTGGTGCCGGTGCCGTGGGCCTCCAGGTAGCCGAGGTCGGCAGGGTCCACTCCCGCCCCCGTGAGGGAGTCGCGGACGAGGGCGGCCTGCGAGGCCGGGTCGGGCACGGAGAACCCCCCGGTGTGACCGCCGTGGTTGAGGGCCGTACCGCGGATGACGGCGTGTACGTGGTCCCCGTCGCGCAGCGCGTCGCGCAGCGGCCTCAGCAGCACCACGCCGACGCCCTCGCCGGGCACGTAGCCGTCGCCGCCCTCGCCGAAGGCACGGCAGCGGCCGTCGGTGGAGAGGAAGGACGACTGGCTGAGCAGCAGGTACTTGTTGGGGTGGACGTGCAGGTTGACGCCTCCCGCGAGCGCGGCCTCGCACTCGCCGCGCCGGATCGCCTCGACGGCCAGGTGCAGCGCCGTCAGCGAGGAGGAGCACATGGTGTCGAGCGCGATGCTCGGCCCCTTGAGGTCGAGAAAGTAGGAGACGCGGTTGGCGATCGACGCGCTGAACGACGAGGGCACGAGGCCCGGTTCCTCGCGGACGCCGTGCAGTTGGTACTGGTTGTACATCACGCCCGCGAACACGCCGACGGCGCGGCCCCGCCAGGCGGAGGGGGCGTGTCCCGCCTCCTCGAAGGCGTGCCAGGCCTCCTGGAGGAACAGCCGCTCCTGCGGGTCGAGGACGGCGGCCTCGTTGGGCGAGATGTGGAAGAAGACGGCGTCGAACTCGTCGACGCCGTCGACGAATCCGCCCCAGCGGCCGTACGAGCGTCCGGGCACGCCCTTGGCGTCGCTGTGGATCGAGCGGTGGTCCCAGCGGTCGGCGGGCACCTCGGTGATGGCGTCACGGCCGGCCTTGAGGTTCTCCCAGAACTCGTCGAGCGTGCGGGCGCCCGGGTAGCGGCCGCTGATCCCCACGACGGCGATCGCGTCGTCCTCGTCACCGGTGACGGCGGAGTCCCCCGGCAGGGGGGGCGCGGGGGCGGTGACGGCGGTGACGGCCGCGGTCGGAACGGCGGGTGCCGGAACGGCCGCGGTCGGAACGGCGGGTGCCGGAACGGCCGCGGTCGGAACGGCGGGTGCCGGAACGGCGGGTGCCGGAACGGCGGGTGCCGGAACGGCGGGGGTGAACCGTTCGGTGATCTCGGCCGCCGAGCCCACGAGGGCCACCAGGTGCGGCCGGCCGCTGCCGACGGCCCGCAGCATGATGTCCACCGCGGTCGGGGTGTCCATGGCCTTGAGGCCCATCCGGCGCAGGGCCCGGTCGTCGAGCCGCATGCCTCCGTCCGACCAGCCGGGCCACCCGATCGACACGACCCCCGGCTTGCCCTCGGCGAAGGCGTCGAGGAAGGCGTTGGCGCACGCGTAGTCGGCCTGGCCCTGGTTCCCCCAGGCGGCCGCCGTGGACGAGCAGAGCACGAGGAAGTCCAGCCCCAGGTCCCGGGTGGCCTCGTACAGCAGCCGCGTGCCGGTGACCTTGGGCGCCAGGACGGCACGGACGTCCGCGGGGCTCTTGCCCGCGATCAGCCCGTCGCGCAGCACACCGGCTGCGTGCACCACCCCGTCCAGCGCGCCGAACCGGGAGAGCGCCAGGCCGACCACGCGGCGCACGTCCTCGGCGCGGGAGACGTCCGCGCCGACCACCTGCACCTCGGCTCCGAGGCCGGTCAGTTCGGCGCTCAGCGCGGCGGTCGCCGCGGAGTCGGCGGCCGTCCGTCCGCACAGCACGAGCCGGGCCCGCACGGTCCGCGCGAGGTGGCGGGCCAGGGACAGGCCCACGCCGCCGAGCCCGCCCGTGATCAGGTACACGCCCCGTTCGCGCAGCCGGGCCGGGTGGTCCGGGGCCGGGGCGGGCAGGATCTCGCGCACCGTGCGCCTGCCCTCTTCGTAGCGCACCTCCGCATCCGGTACGCCCGCCGCGAGCTCGGCCAGGGCATCGGCGCGCTCCGGGGAGCACACGACGGCGGCGCGTACACCGGGCTGCTCCCGGTGGAGCGTGCGCAGCAGACCCGTGACCGCCGAGGCCGCCGCGCCCAGGGGCAGGTGGCAGACGATCCGTACGGGGCCGCGCCGGTTGCGCAGCAGCGCGGCCGCGAAGCCGGTCAGGGCGACGGCCTCGCCCTCGACGTCCTGCGGATCGGCGGGGGTCCAGAGCACGTCGGAGGCGTCGTGCCCGGTGAGCAGGGCCGCCCAGTCGCGCGCGGTCCTCCCGTCGACGGTCAGGACGGAGGCGGGCGTCGGTGCCGGTACCGGTGCCGACGGCAGCGGCGCGTCACGCCAGCGGGGCTCGAACCAGACCACCTCGGCGGGCACGTCCTCGCGTACGTCCTGCTCCGGCGGTGCCCCGACGGCCCGGCCGGCCCCGCCCTCGGGCAGTGCGTACCCGCCCAGGTACGCGACGAGGGCCGCGAAGGAGCTGTGCTCGAAGAGCAGGGTGGGCGAGAAGTCGGTGCCGTACGCCCGCTCCAGGTCGGCGGCGATGCCCAGCAGCGCCGTCGAGTCCAGCCCCAGCTCGTAGAAGCCCGCCTCCTCGTCGAACTCGGCCCGGCCGAGCCGTTCGGCGAGCAGGCCGCGCACCAGGCTCTCGGAGGTCTCCCCGACGGGCACCGCCCCGGACGGCGCGGTCCCGGCCGGCTCCGCCGTGCGCGGGGAGCCGTCCAGCCGGGTGATGGCGTCCTCCTCCCGGACGCGCTTCGAGGTGAGGCCCCGCAGCCACAGCAGGACGCCGCCGTCGGCGTCGAGGAAGCGCAGGTCGCAGGTGGTCAGATCGCCGGCCGGGCCGGTGGCGCGGGGCGGGGTGGCGTGCACCAGGGTGCGGTCCCCGACCGGACCCCGGGCCCGGAAGGAGTCGATGAGCATCGGGATGTAGGGCCGGGCCGCCGGGCCGGCCCCGGCCGTGGCGAACTGCGTCGGCAGCAGCGTCGACGAGTCCAGCGCGGCCGGGTGCAGGTGGAAGTAGTCCGCGTACGCGGCGGCCTCCGGGCCCAGCGACAGGTCCGCGAGCAGCTCGTGGTCGCCTACGTGCAGGGTGCCCCGGGCGCGCATGAACTCCCCGTGCTCGATGCCGGTCTGGCGGACGAGCGCGTACAGGTCGGCCATGTCGGCCGTACGGGGCATGCCCGCGCGCAGGGCCGACAGGTCGACGGCCTCGGCCGGGAAGGGCACGTCCAGATGGAGCCGGCAGTCGAGGACCGGCTCGGTCTCGCCCGTGGGGCGGCGGGTTCCGGTGACGGAGACCCGGTGGCCGTCCGCGTCCGCCGTGAACTCCACCCGCAGCTCGGTGTCGAAGTCCGGGCCGGCGGCCACGGGGTTGCGGAACAGCACGCGGCGCAGCTCCACGCGGGAGGTGTCGACACCGCGGGCCCGCAGGATCCGGTAGATCATGTCGAGGAACGACACTCCGGGCAGGATGCGCGTGCCGTGCACGCGGTGGTCACGCAGCACCGGGTCGGTACCGCGCACCACCACGGAGCAGGTCAGGCCGTCCAACGGGTTCATTTCTTTCCTTCCGGCACGGCGGAGAACTCGAGCTCGAAGAACGGCGCGGGGGCCGGTGCGGGCGTTCGCGCGGGCGGTTGTACGGGGGTGTGCGCGGGCAGTCGTACGGCGGTGTGCGCGGGCTGGTCGAACCAGAAGCGCCGCCGCCGGTAGCGGGGCGGGTCCAGCGGTCCGCGCGCGGGGACGTGGGCTTCGGGTGCCTGGCGCACCACCATGTGGGCGTTGGTGCCGCCGAACCCGAAGGAGCTGACGGCGGCCCGGCGCGTGCCGTCGCGGCCCGTGAACCCGCGCGGTTCCCGTACGGGGAACAGCGGGGACTCCTCGAAGCGGAAACGGCGGTTGAGGGTCGCGCAGTGCAGTGTCGGCGGCAGCTGCGCGTGGTGGACCGACAGCAGGACCTTGATCAGTCCGGCCATCCCGGCCGCGCTGAGGGTGTGTCCGATGTTGGTCTTCACGCTGCCGACGCCGCAGAAGCCGACCTCGTCGGTGCGGGCGCGGAAGGCCTCGGTGAGCGCCTTCAGTTCCATCGGGTCACCGATCATGGTGCCGGTGCCGTGGGCCTCTACGTAGCCCAGCTGGGCCGGGGAGACACCGGCGTCGGCCAGGGCCGCCTCGATCACCTCCCGCTGTGCGCGCGGGTTCGGTGTCGTGATGCCCATGGTGCGGCCGTCGTTGTTGACGGCGCTGCCCTCGATCACCGCGTAGATCCGGTCGCCGTCGCGCACGGCGTCGGACAGCCGCTTGAGCAGCAGCGTGCCGGCGCCCTCGCCGAGGACGATGCCGTCGGCCCGCTCGTCGAACGTGTGGCAGCGCCCCGTGGGTGACAGTGCGCCCGCCCCGCTCATCCCGACGAAGGGCACCTCGTCGAGGAGGATGTCGACCCCGGTCGCGAAGGCCAGGTCGCACTCCCCGGACCGCAGGCCGGAGGCGGCCATGTGCACGGCGACCAGCGCGCTGGAGCAGGCCGTGTCGACGACGACGGACGGTCCTCGCAGGTCGAGGTGGTGGGACAGCTGCGCGGCGATGAAGTTCTGCGCCATTCCGCTGATCGAGTGCGGACCGGCGGCGGCGACGTGCGCGCCGAAGTTCGCCGCACGGGCGCCCGCGAAGACGCCCACGCGCCGGCCCGCGACCTCCTCGGGGGTGAGTCCGGCGTCGGCCAGGCATTCCACGCCGGTCTCCAGGACCTGCCGGACCAGGGGGTCGACGTGCGCGGCCCCGGCCGGGTCGATCCGGAAGTGTTCCGGGTCGAAGTCCTCGATGGCATCGAGGAAGCCGCCCCACTTGCTGACGGTGGTGCCGGGCTGGGGATCGGGCCGCCAGAAGCGGTCCTTGTCCCAGCGGGAGGGCGGCACCTCCGTGACGGAGTCCGTCGCGGACATCAGGTTCCGCCAGAACGTCCCGTGGTCGGGGGCGCCGGGGAAGTGGGCGGCGATGCCGATGACGGCGATGTCCTCACGCCGTGCGGCCGCTCCGGCGGCGGGAGCGACGCCGGACGCAACGGCCGCGGCCGGGGCGGCGACCTCGGCAAGGGCCGGGGCGGTGACCTCGGCAAGGGCCGGCGGGGCGGCGGGCGCGATGGCCGGGCCGGCGTCCTGCGAAGGGGCCGCGAGGTCCGGCACCTGGTCGCGCAGGGCCTCGGCGAGGAGGGCCACGGTCGGGTTCTCCAGGATGGTCGAGGGCTCCGCGACGACGCCGAGCTCCCGCTCCAGCGCGGCGAGGATCTGGGCGATCATGATCGAGTCCACGCCCAGGTCGGCGAAGTCCTCGTCCCCTCCGATCGCCCCGGGGTCCAGCCGGAGCGTCGAGGCGATGACCCCGGTCACGCGGCGGACGAGGCCGTGGGCGGCCGGTACCCCGCGCGGGGAGGCCGACGGAGCCGGCGCGGGCGCCGTCCCGTCCGGCCGGCCCGGCGCGGGCACGGCCAGCAGCCGGGCGGCGTCGAAGCGTCCGGTGTCCACGACGCAGGGCAGCACGACCGGGTCGGGACCGCTCATGGCGCGGTCCAGCAGGTCCAGTCCCGCCTCGGGGGCCAGGGTGCGCAGGCCGAGGTCCCGGTAGGCCGGGGTGTCGACCTCGGGCATGCCCGCTGCCCGCCAGCTCGGCCACTGCAGCGACCGGACGACGGGGGCAGAGGCACCGCCGGTGGCGGTGCGGTACTCGGCGACGCGGTCCAGCACGGAGTTGGCCAGCGCGTAGTCGCTGAGGCCCACGGCCAGCGCGGGCACGCCGCCCGCGACGGACGAGTACAGCACGACGAAGCGCAGCGGGTCGCCGGCGCAGCCGTCCAGGACGGCCTGGAGCCCCACGGTCTTCGGTTCCAGGACCCGTTGCACGTCTTCGGTCCGCTTGCCGATGAAGGCCGGGTCGCGCATGACGCCGAGTCCGGCGCAGTGCACGATGCCGACGATCGGGCCCATCTCGCGCCGGGCGCGGTCGAGCACCTCGGCGATCCCGTCCAGCGGGCCGGTCTCGAACACCACCCGGACCCCGGGGCGTTCCAGGGCCGCGAGGTCGCGCAGCCTGGCCGCGAGGGCCGGGTCGGTGCCGGGGTCCGCGAGGAGGGCGGGCCACTCGGTGCGGGCGGGCAGCGGGGTGCGGCCGAGGAGCACGAGCCGGTCGGCGCCCCGCTCGACGAGCCGGGCCGCGAGCAGCCGGCCCAGCGCGCCCGTCCCTCCGGTGATCACGACGGTCCGGCCGGCCAGGTCCGCGGACCAGTCGGCGGAGGCGGGTGCCCCGTCGGCGGGGCGCAGCACCGGACGGTGCCGTACGCCCGCCCGTACGCAGGCCTCGGTGACCGGGTCGGTCGCCGCGAGTTCGGCGGCGGCCGCCTCGCGCAGCGCGGCCGGCTCCAGGGTGTCGAGGTCGAGGGTGCGGGCGGACAGGCCGCGGTACTCGGCCGTGAGCATCCGGACGAGGCCCGCGTAGGCCGCGCCGCGCAGCGTGGGCCGCTCGGTCCGGAAGGTGGTGAGCCCCCGGGTCAGGTGGAGGTAGGTGAAGCCGCGGGTGCGGTTCTCGGTGACCAGCTCGCGCAGGAGCGCGATCCGCGACCAGTCCGCGTCCGGCGTGGTGAGCGGCGCGTCCGACACGTCGGCCAGGTCGATCACGGCCGTCGCGAGGCGGGCCGCTTCGGCGATCCGCCGTGCGGCGTCCTCGTCGCCGTCGTCCACGCGGACCACGGTGGCGGCGGGGCCGAAGGCCCTCGTGGCGAGGGGCTCGTTCTCGGCGCGGGCCAGCACCAGGATCGCGGCGGGCAGTTCGGCGGGGGGCAGCGGAGCGGCCTCCCACCGCTTGACCAGGAGCAGGGAGGAGTCCTGCGGGGCGGACGCGCCCCCGGTGGCGGCCGGCGTCGTGAGCCAGTGCCGCTCGCGGGCGAACGGGTAGGTCGGCATGGACGCCGGCTGCGGCCGGTCGGTGCGCAGCACGGCCCAGTCGATGTCGGCGCCGTCCTGCCAGAGCCGCGCGAGCCGGTCGAGCCGTCCCTCCCTGACCAGACGGGCGAGGTACTCGGCGCCCTCCGGTTCGGACAGCCAGGCGTGGTCGCCGTCCGTACCGGCATGGGCCTGCTCGGCCGCGAGGTGGCCGGCCAGCTGCTCGCGCAGGTCGCGGGTGGAGCGGGCGACCACCGCGAGCCGGGCGGCCATGGGGACGCGGGCGACCTGGGAGGTGTACGCGAGTGAGGCGAGCGACGGCGCGGGCACGTCCGTGCCGCTGCCGCTGCCATTTTCCGCGTCCGCGTCGAGGAACTCCACCATCGCGGCGGCGTACCGGCGCAGGGCGGCTTCGTCCCTGCCGGACAGCAGGAACACCTCCTCGGCGTCGTCCCGCAGCGGGGCCGGCGGCGTGGTGGCGGGTGCCTCTTCCAGGACGACGTGCGCGTTGACGCCGCCGAAGCCGAAGGAGCTGACGCCCGCGCGCAGCGGCAGGGGCGCGCCGTCGGCGTCCGTGGGCGCCCACGGGGTCGTCTCCCGTACGGGCCGGAACGGCGTACCGGTGAGGTCGATCAGCGGGTTGAGGGTGTGGAGGTGCAGCGTCTTCGGCAGGGTGCGGTGCCGCATCGCCAGCACCACCTTGATGACTCCGGCGACGCCTGCGGCGGGCTCCAGGTGTCCGATGTTGCTCTTCACGGTGCCGATGCCGCAGGGCGTGGCGGGTCCGTCGGCCAGGGTCCGGTGGGCCCGGACGAGGCCGTCGATCTCCACCGGGTCGCCGAGCGAGGTGCCGGTGCCGTGGAGTTCGGTGTAGGACACCGTCCCGACCGGTACCCCCGCGTCCCGGTAGGCCTCGACGAGCAGGGCGGCCTGGGCCAGCGGATTGGGGGCGGTCAGCGAGGAGGCGTGCCCGCCGTGGCCGACCGCGCTGCCGCGGATCACCGCGTGCACCCGGTCGCCGTCGGCGAGGGCGCGGGAGAGCGGCTTGAGGACGAGTACGCCCACGCCCTCCCCCTTGACGTACCCGTCGGCCGTCGCGTCCAGGGCCTTGCAGCGGCCGTCCGGGGAGAGCACCCCGAGCTGGTTCCCGGCCACCACCGTCTGCGGCGAGAGCACCAGGCTCACGCCGCCGGCGACGGCGAGCTCGCTCTCCCCGGCGCGCAGGGCTCGGACGGCGCGGTGCAGCGCCACCAGGGAGCTGGAGCAGGCGGTGTCGATGCTCTCGCTCTGGCCCTTGAGGTCCAGCAGGTACGAGATGCGGTTGGCCAGGATGGTCCGCGCGAGCCCGGTGCCCGAGTGGGGGTTGACCTGCTCGCCGCGCAGGACCATCGACTCGTAGTCGTTGAACTGGACGCCGGCGAAGACGGAGACGCGGCGGCCGGCGAGCCGGTCGGCCCGGCAGCCCGCGTCCTCCAGGGCGGCCCAGGTGTGTTCGAGGAACAGCCGGTGCTGCGGGTCCATGACCTCCGCCTCGGCGGGCGAGATCTTGAAGAACCGCGCGTCGAACCGGTCGACGTCGCTCAGGAAACCGCCCCAGCGGGCGGTGCCGCCGAAGCGCCGGGACACCTCCTGCCAGTCCCAGCGGTCGGCGGGGGTCTCGGTGATCAGGTCCTCACCGTCCCTGAGGTGCCGCCAGAACTCCGCCAGGTCCTGCGAGCCCGGGAAGCATCCGGACATGCCGACGATGGCGACGGCGTCCTCCCGGGCCGGCGCGGTGGACGAAACGGCGGAAGGAGCGGTGGAGAGGGTGGGGGCGGTGGCGGTGGCGGTGGCGGTGGAGACGGCTGTGGCGGTGGCGGTGGAGACGGCTGTGGCGGTGGCGGGCGTCCGGTTCCGTTCCACCAGGGAGGGGTGTTCCGCGAGCAGGTGCCGGGCGAGCCTCTCGACCGTGTTCTCGCCGAACAGGGTCGTCGTCGGCACCGAGACGCCGTATCGCTCCTCCAGTGCCACGGAGAGGGACTGCAGCCCGAAGGAGTCCAGTCCGTACTCCCCGAAGCCGGCCTCCGGGTCGAGCGCCTTCGGCGCCAGGCCCAGCAGTTCGGCGACGAGCTCCCGCAGCCGCTCGGTCAGATCGCCCGCGTGCACGGGAGCGGCGGGGGCGGCGGGAGAGGCAGGGGCGGCGGCAGGCGCCGGGGCGACCGGGCGGGGGCGGTGCCCGTGCTCCCGGATCCGCGTCGCCTCGACCTGCTCGCGCATCCGCTCGGGCGCTCCGGGCAGTACGGCGACCTGGGGGCGTCCCAGCCGCAGGGCGAGGTCGAGCAGCCGTTCGCCCTCCTCGGCCTCCAGGTAGCGGAAGCCCGTGTCGGCGAGGTAGCGGCGCTCGTCCTCGGCCTCCACGTGCATGCCTCCGGCACGCCACATGGGCCAGTCGACCGAGACCGTGTGCCCGCTGCGGCGGCCGGCCGTACGCAGCGCCGCGCGCTCCTCGGCGAACCCGTCGAGGTAGCGGGCGCCGACGGCGTAGTCGACCAGGCCGTAGTCGCCGAGCTGCCCGGCCAGCGAGGAGTACAGGACGAACAGGTCCAGCGGTTCGTCACGGGTCACGTCGTCGAGGACACGGGTGCCCTCGAAGCGGGCCCGCAGGTGGGAGCGGAACTCCGCGAGGTCCTTGCCGGGCAGTGGTGTGCGCGAGGCGGTCGCCGCCAGGTGGAAGACCCCGTGCAGGGCGCCCCACTTCTGCTTGACGTCCGCCACGACGCGGGCCATGGCGGCCTGGTCCTCCACGGACGCCTGGAAGTAGGCCACGTCGCCGAGGGCGCGCAGGCCGGCGAGTTCCCGGGCCCGGTCCGCGGCGGAGGACCGGCCGGTGAGGGCCACCCGGGCGCCGCGCGACAGCAGGGTACGGGCGAGCAGCAGCCCGAGGCCGCCGGCGCCGCCGGTCACCAGGTGGACGGCCCCCGGGCGCAGCGGGGACTCCGTGACGGGGCTCGGGTCGGTCTCCGTGAGCACGCGCACGGTGCGGGCGGTCGCGGAGAGGCGGACGGCTGCCGAGGAGAGCCGCTCGGCGGCCACCTCGGCGAGCAGGGCGGCCGGTTCGACCCGGCCGGCGACGCGTACGACGCCGAAGGCGGTGCCGGGCAGGGCGGCGCGCAGCGAGGTGTCGAACCCTCCCCAGGCCTCCGCCATGGCGCCCTCCGGCACCAGGGCCTGGATCCGCGCGGCGGCCCGGGAGGCCGTCATGGCGCGTACGAGCAGGAAGGCCGACTCGATGCCCAGGTCCGGGCGGTCGGGGTGGAGCAGCGGCCACTGGTGCACGATCCGGTCCGCGCCGGCGGCGAGCAGCCGGGCGTAGTCCTCGGCCTCGCCGGGGCGGATCGTGACGGTGGAGCCCTCGTCGGCGTACGCGGATCCGGCCCGTACGGTGACGGCACCGGGGACCGGCAGGTCGCCGAAGACCAGCACCCGGCCCGGGTGCGGGGCGGCGGGGGGCACGGGCTCGGCCACCCATTCGGCCGTGAACAGGCTGACGGGTGCCGGGCCGGCCGGGCCGTCGGCCGCCCGGGAGCCGGAGCCGGACTCGGGAGCGGACCCGGACGCGGACCCGGCGGCGTCCTGCGCCTCGGTCGCCGGGACGGTCGCGGTGGCCGTCGCCGGGACGGTCGCCTGGACGGTTGCCGGCGCGGCAGCCGCCGCGGGAGCGCCGTCGGTGAACCAGTACCGCTCGGCGGCGAAGGGGTACGGCGGCAGCGAACGCAGCTGCGGCGTCCGCTCCCACCGGGCGGACCAGTCGACCGTCGCGCCGCGCACCCACGCGGCGGCGGTCTCCTCGTCGCCCCGCCCGTCGAACGGCGCGCGGTCGGCGTGCCGTTCCACGCTCCCCTGGTGGATGCCGGCGAAGTCCCCGGCGAGGTAGCGGCGCAGGGTGTCCACCGCGTGCTCGCCCGAGTCCGCGACGAACGCGAGGCGTTCGGCGTGTTCGGTGCGGCCGGACTGGAGGGTGCGGGCGGTTCCGGCGAGGTCGTGCTCCCAGCCGTCCCGGGTGTCGACGAGGGAGCGGGCGGTGGCCCGCAGCCGCTCCGGGTCGCGGGCGGAGAGGACGAACACGGCCGGGCGGCCGGACGGCGCCGGTTCGTCGGCCGGGTACTCCTCCAGCACGACATGGGCGTTGACCCCGCCGTAGCCGAAGGAGCTGACCCCGGCGCGGCGCGGGACACCCGGCGCCACGGGCTTCCAGTCACGTGCCTCCACCGCGACCTCGCAGGCCGTGCCCTCCAGCGCCAGGTGGGGGTTGAGTTCCGGGCCGTGCGGGTCCCCGGTGATCCGGCCGTGGCGCATCGAGAGCAGGACGCGCAGCACGGCGGCGATGCCGGCCGCCGGCTCCAGGTGGCCGATGGTGTTCTTCAGGGCGCCTAGAGCGCAGTGCGGGGCGGCCGGAGCCGGGTGGCCCCAGTCGCGGTAGAGCTCGGCGAAGGCCTGGCGCAGGCCGTTGGTCTCGGCGGGGTCGCCGATGACCGTGCCGGTGCCGTGGGTCTCGACGTACCCGATGGTCGCCGGGTCCACGCCCGCCTCGCGGTGGGCCTTCACGATCACCTCGGCCTGGCCGCGCGGGTTGGGCGCGGTCAGCGAGTTGGAGCGGCCGCCGTGGTTGACGGCGGTGCCCCGCAGGACGGCGAGCACCGGGTTGCCGTCGGCGCGGGCGCGGCTGAGCCGCTTGAGCACGACGGCTCCGACGCCCTCGCCGCGCACGTACCCCGCGGCGTCCTTGTCGAAGGCCCGGCCCACGCCGTCGGGGCTGAGCATGCCGGCCCGTTCGAGGGAGGCGAAGGTGACCGGGGACAGCATGAGGCTGACGCCGCCCGCGATGACGGTGTCGCAGTGTCCGAGCCGCAGGGCCTCCGCCGCTCGGTGCAGGGCCACGAGCGAGCTGGAGCAGGCGGTGTCCACGGGTTCGCTGGGGCCGCGCAGGTCGAGGTGGTACGAGATGCGGTTGGCCAGCATGGAGGGGGTCAGGCCGGTCGAGGAGTAGGCGTCGGTGGCCGTGTCCGAACGCTGCACGAGCTCGGCGTACTCGGACGAGCCGACGCCGACGAACAGGCCGGTGTCGGTGCCGGCGAGGCGGGTCGGGTCGATGCCCGCGTCCTCCAGCGCCGACCACACCGTGCGCAGCAGCAGGCGCTGGCGGGGGTCCATCCAGCGGGCCTCGCGGGGCGAGATGCCGAAGAACAGCGGGTCGAAGCGGTCGATGTCCGGCATGAAGCCGCCCCGGGTGATCCGGGTCCGGTCGGGGTGCCGGGCCGGGTCCCCGTAGTGGGCGCGGCTGTCCCAGCGGTCGGCGGGCACTTCGGAGAAGAGGTCGCCGCCCTTCTGGAGGGCCGCCCAGAACTCGTCGAGGTTCCGTGCGCCGGGCAGGGTGCCCGCCATGCCGACGATCACGACGGGGTCGTCCTCGGCCGGCAGGTCCCCCGCGGGGTCGGCCGGCCGGGGCGGGGCGGTGTCCGGGTGCTCGTTCTCCAGCCACTCGGCGAGCGCGGAGGGGGTGGGGGTGGCGAGCAGCTGGTCGGGGCCGACGGGCACGCCGAAGGCGTTGGACACCTCGTCGGCGAGCCGGATCAGGCCGAGGGAGTCCAGGCCGTGCTCGTGGAAGGAGCCCGCCGGGTCGAGGTCGGCGGGGGCGTATCCGCTGACCGTGCCCAGCAGGGTCAGTACGGCGTCCCGGAGCCGAGTGCCCCGGGCGGGGACGTCCGCGGTCCCGGATGCCCTCGGGGCCACCGGGGCCGCGGAGGCCACCGGGGCGGCCGGGGTGACGGCGTCGATCCAGCAGCGGGTCCGCGCGAAGGGGTATCCGGGCAGGGACAGGGCCGGTACCGGACCGGGCCGGCCGGCCTCCCAGTCGAAGACCTCTCCCCCGGCCCAGCGGCGGGCGGTGTCGTGCGGATCTGCCGCGGAGGGGAGGGCCGCGGCCCCCGGCTCGGCCGTCACGACGCCGGTGTGGCCGCCGGGGCGCCCGTCGAGGAACGCGTCGAGCGCCTCGGCGAGTTCCCCCGCCGACCGTGCGACGACGGCGAACCGGTGGGCCATGGCCTCGCGGCCGGTCTGGAGGGTGCGGGCGAGCCGGACGAGGTCGACGCCGGCGCCGGCCCCGGCGCGGCCCGCGAGTTCGCGCAGGGTCGTGCCGCCGTGTACGGAACCCGCCCCGACCGAGTCGCCGAGGCCGATCAGCCGCACCATCGTGGCCGGGTCCAGGCCCAGTTCGTCGAGGGGTTCGTCCACCGCCGTGACGGGGACGCCGGCCGCGGCCGCGATGTCCCGGGGATCGGCACCGGCACCCGTCGAACCGAGCCAGGTCCGCATGCCCGCGACGACGCGGCGCAGTCCCTCCGCGTCCCGCGCGGAGAACGGGAAGACGTCCGCTCCCGCCGGGCCGTCGGGCCGCGGCTCCGGGGTCCGGTGCTCCTCGACCACGAGGTGGGCGTTGGAGCCGCCCGCGCCGAAGGCGCTGACGCCCGCGCGCAGGGGTCCGGAGCCCGTCCAGGGGGCGAGGTCGCGCTGCACCCGGAAGGGCACGGTGTTCCAGTCGACGGCCGGATTGAGGGTGTCCGCGTGCAGGGAGGGCGCCAGTTCACGGGCCTTCATCTGGAGCAGGACCTTCGTGAGGGCCGCGATGCCCGCGGCCGACTCCAGGTGGCCGACGGAGGACTTGACGGAGCCGAGCGCGACCGAGCCGGCCGGCAGGTCGCCGAAGGCCCGTACGAGTCCGGCGACTTCGGCCGGATCGCCCAGCGCGGTCCCGGTGCCGTGCGCCTCGACGTACGAGATCCCGTCGGCCGGCACTCCGGCCGTGCGCAGGGCCCGGGCGATGACCTCGCCCTGGGCGCCGGGGCTGGGCACGGCGAATCCGCCCGTCTTCCCGCCGTGGTTGACGGAGCTGCCGAGGATCACGCCGAGGATGCGGTCCCCGTCGCGCTCGGCCGCCGCCAGCGGCTTGAGCAGGACGGCGCCGACGCCCTCACCGGGCACCATGCCGTCGCCGTCCGCCGCGAAGCTGCGGCACCGCCCGCTCTCGCCGGTGAACCCGCCGGCCGCCAGCTGGCGGTACTTGCGCGGGTGCGGGGCGAGGTTGACGCCGCCGGCGAGCGCGTAGTCCGCCTGACCGGTCGCCAGGGCCTCGCAGGCGAGGTGGATGGCGGTGAGGGAGGAGGAACACATGGTGTCGACGGCCAGGCTCGGCCCGTGGAAGTCGAAGAAGTACGAGACCCGGTTGGCGATGGACGCGTAGCCCATGCCGCCGGCGAGGCCCCGCTCGTCCTCGAACAGCTGGTAGTGCCCGTACATGACGCCCACGTACACGCCGACGCGGCTGCCCCGGAGGCGGGCCCGGGTGTAGCCGGCGTCCTCCAGCGCGTGCCAGGAGGTCTGGAGGAACAGCCGCTCCTGAGGGTCGGTCAGTTCGGCTTCGCGCAGGGACATCTGGAAGAAGCGGGGGTCGAACTCGTCGATCCCGTCCAGGAATCCGCCCCAGCGGCTCACCGGCTGGCCGTCCGCGTCGGCGGGAGCCCGGTGGTCCCACCGGTCGGCGGGGACCTGGCCCACACAGTCGCGGCCGGACCGCAGGTTCTCCCAGAAGGCGTCGAGGTCCTCGGCCTGGGGGTAGCGGCCGGCCACGCCGACGATCGCGACGCGGTGGTCGGCGGCCGGCACGGGCTCCGCCGGGCGCGCGGCCGGACGCACGTCGGCACCGGACGCCCGGACGGCCGGGACGGCGACCTGCGCCGGGGCGGCGGCGGGAACGGCGACCGGTGCCGGGGCGGGCTCGGCGGCGGGCTCGGCGGCGGGCTCGGCGGCGGGCTCGGCGGCGGGCTCGGCGGCGGGCTCGGCGGTGGGCTCGGGAAGGAGCGCGCGCACCCGCTCGGCGTGCCGCTCGACCAGGTAGTCGGCGACCTCGCGGACGGTCGGGTATTCGAACAGCAGGGACACCGGCAGCTCGCCCATGCCCTCGGCGAGGACGTCCACGATGAGGGGCACCGTCAGCGAGTCGACGCCGAAGTTCTCGTACGTCTCGTCCAGCCAGAGCCGTTCGCGCGGCACCTGCAGGATCTGCGCGAAGGCGTCCTTCACGTACTCCCGCGCGGCCTCCAGCAGCGCGTCGCCCTCCGTGCCGGACGGCCCGGACGAGGGGAGCGCGGGCTCCGCGGTACGCGGCGGCGCGGCGGGCGCCGCGGCCGCGGTGGGCGGCGTGCCGCCCGGTGCCGTCTCCGCGACGACCACGTGCTGGCTCAGCCCCTCGTCGGCCGGCACGGCCCGGCTGCGGGTGAAGCCGGCGAGGGCGAGGGCCTTGCGCCATCCGGGCGCGGAGAGCAACGGGGAGCCGGGCAGGCGCAGTTCGGCGTCCTCGTGCAGCCACCAGCCGTCGAGCAGGCCGAAGGTGAGGGTGGCGGTGAGGACGTTGCTGCTGGCCTCGTTGAGGACCAGCCGTCCGCCGGGCCTGAGCAGCCGGGTCACCGCGCGCAGGGTGGCGAGCAGGTCGGCGGTCGCGTGCAGGACGTTGGCCGCCACGACCAGGTCGGCGCTGCCCGGGGTGAAGCCCTGGGTCTCGGGGTCCGCGGAGATGTCGAGCCGCTGGAAGCGGACGTACGGGTGCGCCTCGGCGAACCGCTGCTCCCCGTGCCGCAGGAAGGCGCGGGAGATGTCCGTGTAGACGTACGTCACCTCCGTGCCCGAGGCGGCGAGGGCGGGGAGGACGCTCGCGGTGGTGCCGCCGGTGCCCGCGCCGATCTCGATGACGGTGAGCGGGCCTTCGTGGCGGGACAGCAGGTCCTGGACGGCGCCCACGACGAGTTCGTTGGCGCGGTCGACGACCGGGCTGCCCCGGTAGGCGCCCTCGACGAGGGCGCTGGAGCCGCCCGGGAACATCACGTCGGTGGCGCGGACGGTGCCGCGCAGCACGCCGAAGAGGTTCTGCATGCAGGGGCGCAGCAGCCGGTCGAAGCGGTTGAGCGCGGGCTTGAGCTCGCACAGCTCGACCAGGTCCGCCTCGGGGTCCTCGGCGGCCCGGCGTCCGGCGGGGACGAGTGCTCCGCCCCGGTCGTCGAGGAAGCCTCCCTCGGTCAGCTGGCGCAGGAGCTCGGCGAAGAGCCTGCGCTGCGCGGGGACGACGCGCAGCCGCTCGGCGAGCGCGTCGGGCCGCCAGCTCTCGGCCTCGCCGAGGTACACCCCTTCGCGCCGGAAGAGCGTCCACAGCCAGTCGCACATGACCTCGGTCAGGCGGGCGTCGTCGGCCTCGGTGAGCAGTCGGGCGACCGGGGGGAGCTGGGCCAGCGACGGCACCAGGGCCGGGTCGTCGGAGGGCGTCCCCGGGTCGGACGGCGTCGCCCCCGGGCCGGCCGGCTGCCCGGCGGCCCGGCGCGGCTGGGCGCCGACCGCGGCGAGTGCGGCCTCGTCGGCCTTGACCACGACGACCTGCCGGTCCTCGCGTCCGAGCACGGCGTGCACGGCGGCCATCCCCTCCTCGGGGGTGATCGAGTGGATTCCGGTGGCGGCGAGCCGCTCGCGGTAGCGCTCGTCGGCGACGATGCCGACGGTTCCCCAGTAGCCCCAGTTGATGACGGCCACCCGGGCCTCGAGCATCCAGTCGAGGTGGTGGGCGAAGGAGTCCTCGAAGGTGGATCCGGCCGCGTAGTTGCCCTGGCCGGCGCTGCCGGACAGGGCGACCGCCGAGGAGAAGAAGAGGACGAAGTCCAGGCCGCCCGCGCCTCTCAGGGCGGCGTGCAGGGCGACCGAGGTGTGCGCCTTGGCGTCGAGGACGGAGCGGAAGGTCTCCTCCGTCATCGTGGCGACGGTCTGGTCGCGCAGGACGATCGTGGCGTGGAAGACGCCGTGCAGGGCGCCGTGGGCGCTCCTGGTCCACTCGACGGCCTCCCGCAGCGCGGCGGGGTCGGTCGCGTCGGCCCTGCGGTAGGAGACGAGGGTGCCGTCCGGGTCTATGGCGCGCAGCCGTGCGCGGCGCTCGGCGTCCAGTTCGCTGCGGCCGAGGAGGACGACCTTCGCCCGGTAGCCGCGCACCAGCCATTCGGTGAGTTCCAGGCCGATGCCCCCGGCCCCGCCGAGGATCAGGTAGGTGCCGTCCCGGCGGATCCGCTCCTGCGGGGGCGTGACGGCGACCGGGGCGAGCCGGCGGTGGTGGAGCACGCCGCGGCGCAGTGCGTAGGGGCCGCCGGCGGGGGCGTCGAGGACGTCCGCGGCGGGCGCGTCGGCGGAGGAGCGGTCGACGACGGCGACCTGCCAGCGGGGGTGTTCCTGGGCCAGCGACAGGGCCAGGCCGTGCAGGCCGGCCGCGTACGGGTTGGCGACGGGTTCGCCCGCCGTGGTGAGGACGTCCTCGGTGACCACGGTGAGGCGGACGGCCGAGCGGGTCCGCTGGAGGACCTTGGCGAGCCGGAACAGGGCGAGGACACCGCGTTCCTGGGCCGCTTCGAGCGCGGCGGTGTCGTCGGTGCCGCCCCCGGCGCGGGGGGCGAGGAGGATCACGTGGTCGGGCCGGCCGGTCGCGGTGGCGACGCGGTCGTGGTCCAGTTCGACGACGGCGCCGCCGAGGCGGGCGCGCAGGGCGGCCGCCAGCGGTGCCGAGTCCGGTCCGCTCACGAGCCAGGTGGTGGCCCCGTCGGGGAGCGGTTGCGGGGACCGGCCGGACAGTTCGGTCCAGCGCGGTACGAACATCAGGTCGTCCGCGGCGGCCGCCGCCGCGGCGGATACGGCCGCTGCGGCGGGGGATACGGCCGGCCGGGCCTGGGCGACACCGGGCGCGGGCCGCAGCGACAGGTCGCGCAGTCGCACGCGGACGTTCCCCTCGGAGTCGGTCAGGGTGAGGTCGTAGCGGTCGGTGCCGACGGTGCGGACGTGGGCGTACCCGAGGTCCGTCACCGGGGCGTGGACCTCGGCCGCGGTGAGGGCGTACGGCACCATCGCGGGGCCGTTGTCCCGGTCCCGGAGGACGGCGAAGGCGTGCAGGGCGCCGTCGACCACCGAGGGGTGCAGGGCGGAGCCGGCGAAGCGGGCGGCTTCGGCGGGGATCCGCAGGCGTACGAGCGCCTCTCCCCCGCCCGCGGCGATCCATTCGACGGCCCGCAGGGCGGGGCCGTAGAACAGTCCCGCCGCCGTGAGGTCGGCGTAGAGGGCCGCCCCTTCGTGGCGGCTGCCGAGGCGGGCCCGTACGGCGTCGATGTCCAGGGTCTCCCCGGCGGGCGCGGACAGGGGCTCCACCCGGCCCTCGGCGAGGAGTTCGCCGGTGTCGTCGCGCAGGTCGAAGCGGGTGCCGTGGTCGCCCCGGCGCAGCCGCGTCCTGGCCGTGCGCTCGGCGCCGGACACGACGAAGGGCCGCAGCCAGCGGACGTTGGACAGCCGCAGCCGCTCCCCCGCCCCGGCCGCCTCGGCGGCGGCACGGGCCATCTCCAGGACGGCGGCGGCGGGCAGCAGGCGGGTCTCGCCGAGCCGGTGGCCGCCGATGTAGGGGTGTTCGGGGTCGAAGGCCGTCCGGTAGGTCAGGCCGTCCAGGCTCTCGGCCGGGTCGATCGCGTCGAGCAGCGGGTGCACGGGACCCGCTGCGGTGCGCCCGGCGGCCGGTGCGGCCGGTACGGGCGGCGACCAGATGCTGTCGGTGAGCCAGCAGCGGAGTTTCTCGAAGGGGTAGCCCGGCAGCGGAACGCGGCTGCCGTTCCCTGCCGGCCACGTGACCGGGGCTCCGGCGGCCCAGGCGGCGCCGATCGACGCCGGGTCGCTGCTCGTGGGGGCGGCGGCTCGGGAGGCGGCGCGGCCGCGGGCGCTGCCGGTCCAGACTCCCGCCGGGTCGTCCCCGCGCAGCCGGGCCACCAGCTCGGTGACGGTGGAGGCCAGGACGACCATGCGGTCCGCCCACTCCTCGCGCCCCTGCTGGAGGGTGAACGCCACGTCCGCGAGGCGGGGTGACGATCCGTCCGCCAGGCCGCGCTCCAGGGCGTCCGCCAGTTCGGCGGCGAGCACGGGGAGCCGTTCGGGCACCCGGGTGGAGAGCGGGAACAGGTACGGGCCGGGCTCCTGCCCGGCGGCCGGCGGGGCGACGTACTCCTCCACCACGAGGTGGGCGTTGGCCCCGCCCGCGCCGAAGGAGCTGAGGCCCGCGCGCCGGGGGGCGCCCGCGGGCCGGGGCCACGGGGCGAGGTCGCGCTGTACGTGCAGCGGGGTCGAGTCGAAGTCGATGTTCGGGTTGAGGGGGTCCGCGTGCAGCGAGGGCACGAGCCGGCCGTGCCGCATCTGGAGCAGCACCTTGCACAGCCCGGCCATGCCGGAGGCCGATTCGAGGTGGCCGACGTTGGACTTGACCGAGCCGATCGGAAGGCTGCGCGGGGGCAGTCCGGCCTCGGCCAGGGCGCGGGCGAGTCCGCGGATCTCGACGGGGTCGCCGAGGGCGGTGCCGGTGCCGTGCGCCTCCAGGTAGCCGAGGGTGGCCGGGTCCACGCCCGCCTCGCCGAGCGCCTGGGCGACGAGGTCGCCCTGGGCGACGGGGTTGGGCACGGTGAAGCCGTTGGTGCGGCCGCCGTGGTTGACGCTGGTCCCGAGGATGACGCCGTGGATGTGGTCGCCGTCCCGGACGGCGTCCGCGAGCGGCCGGAGCAGCACCGCGCCGACGCCTTCGCCGGGGACGTAGCCGTCGCCGTCCGCGCCGAAGCTGCGGCAGCGGCCGTCGCTGGAGGTGAAGCTGCCCTGGCCGAGGAAACGGTACTTGTACGGGTGGACGTGCAGGTTGACCCCGCCCGCGACGGCCATGTCGGTGTCCCCGGCGCGCAGGTCGCGCACGGCCAGGTGAATGGCCGTCAGCGAGGAGGAGCACATCGTGTCCACGCCGAGGCTGGGGCCGGTGAGGCCGAGGGTGTAGGAGACGCGGTTGGCGATGGAGGCGTGCGAGGAGGCGCCGATCCGGCCGTCCTCGGCCTCGTGCAGCTGGTAGAGCCCGTACATCGCGCCGACGTACACGCCGACGCGGTGGGAGCGCAGGTCCGCGCGGGTGCGTCCGGCGTTCTCCATGGCGTGCCAGGCGGTCTGGAGGAAGAGCCGTTCCTGGGGGTCGACGATCTCCGCCTCGCGGGGCGAGACGCCGAAGAAGAGCGGGTCGAACATGTCGACGCCGCGCAGGAAGCTGCCCCAGCGGCTGTAGCGGGCCGCCCGGTCGGCGGGGGTGGCCTGGTCGTAGTCCCGCCAGTCCCACCGGTCCGTCGGGATCTCGGTGATCAGGTCCCGGCCCGCCTGGAGGTGGTCCCAGAACTGGTCGAGGGTGTCCGATTCGGCGAAACGGGCGGCGACGCCGACGATGGCGATCGGCATGGGCCCGGAGGGGGCGGGGGCGGGGGCGGGGGCCGGGGCGGCCACCGGGAGCAGGGCCGCGGCCGGGGCGGCGGCCACCGGCTCCGGAGCCGCCTCCGCCCGGGGGGCCGGCGCGGTCACCGGTTCGGGCGCGGGCGCCAGTTCCGCGAGGCGGGAGCCGTGGTGCTCGGTGAACCAGCCGGCGAGGGAGCGCAGATCCTGGTACTCGAAGAACAGGGTCTTCGGCAGGGATCCGAAGTGGTCCTCCAGGCGGCGGGTCAGGTCCATGATCAGCAGCGAGTCGATGCCGAACCGCTCGAAGGGCGCGTCGGCCTCCATCTCCTCGGCCGGGAACTCGAAGACCTCGGCGAGCACGCCGCGCAGGAACTCCTCGGCCGCGTCGGCGGACGGCGCCTCCGGCTGCCCGGCCGGGAGGAGCGGGGCGGACGGGACGGACGGGGCTGCGCGCGGGGCGGGGGCGGAAGGAGCCGACGGGGCCGAGGGCGCCGGCGCGTTCACCACCTCGCGCAGGCGCGCCAGGTTGCCGTGCGCCACCAGGACGTGGTCGCCGTCGTGGCCCAGGGCCCGGTCGAAGGCCTCCAGTCCGGCTTCGGTGGGCATGGCCACCAGTCCGACCTGACGGGCCATCCGGGCCGCCGTGGCCGCGTCGGCTTCGACGCGTATGCCCCCGTCGGCCCACAGCGACCACAGCACGGAGAGGCTGCGGCCCGGCCGGCCGCTGCCCCGGCGCCAGGCCGTGAACGCGTCCAGGAAGCGGTTCGCGTAGGCGTAGTCGGTCTGGCCGGGACTTCCCGCGGCCCCCGACATGGAGGAGAAGGAGATGAAGAAGTCCAGCGGGTCGCCGGCGGTGGCCCGGTCCAGCTCCACGGTGCCGCGGACCTTGGGGCCGAGCACGGCGGCGCTCTGCTGGTCGCTCTTGCCGATCAGCAGCGCGTCCCGGGTGGTTCCGGCGAGGTGCAGGACCCCGTGGAGCGGCCCGAAGGAGGCGTGGATCCGCTCGACGAGGTCCCCGGCGGCGCCGGGAGCGCCCAGGTCGGCGGCCAGGTAGTGGACGTCGAGACCGGCGGAGCGCAGCTCCGTGAGGTCGGCCCGCGGCGAACGGCCCGTCAGGACGTAGCGGGCGTCGCCTCCCAGGTGGGCGACGAGCCGGCGGCCGAGGGCGCCCGCGCCGCCGGTGACCAGCACGGTGCCGCGCGGGGCGAGCGGTGCCGGGGCGGGGGCGAGGGGCTCCCAGCGCGGCACCTGCCGGCCGGCTGCCGTGTACCGGACCCGGAACTCGTGGGCGGCGCGCGCCTCGGACTCGACGGTGGCGGCGAGGCCCGCCGTGCCCGCGTCGACCGCGGAGACGAGGAACTGCGGGTCCTCGTTGGCGAGGGCCCGCGCGAACCCGTCCAGGGCCTCGGCGCGCGCGTCCTCGACCCCGCCGGATGTCCGGAACACGTGCAGGACGCGCACCGGGTGGCGGGTCGGCTGGGCCGCCCAGGACCGGTACAGCCCGGTGAGGGCGGGCAGCGGGTCGCCGTCCGAGGTGTGGACGAGGAGGAGTTCCCCGTCGCGGGGGAAGACGGAGTCCTCGGTGGTGCGTTCGGCTCCGGTGAAGGTCTCCTCGCCGAGCAGGAGGGTGCGCACGGTCCGGCCGGCGGCCGGGGCGGGGGCGTCCTGCCAGCGCTGTGCGAGCAGGTGGGCGCCGATGGTTCGGTCCAGGCGGGCGGCGCCGTCGACCGGCCGGGTGACGACGGCGCGCAGCCGCACGCGGACCCGGCCCTGCTCGTCGGCGAGGGCGACGTCGTGGCCGGCCGGGGTCCGCACGGCGTGCACGTGGCCCTGTTCGGGGAGCGGTCCGAAGATCTCGACCTCGTCCAGGGAGAAGGGCAGTTCCCGGGCGCGCGGGGCCGAGGGGGCCTCGTCGGTCCACAGGCAGGCCTGGAGCATCGCGTCGAGCAGGGAGGGGTGGAGGGCGAAGTCGGAGAAGGGGAGGTCCGCCGCCGTGGGCACGGCGACGTGCGCGAGGACCTCGCCGGGCGCGGACAGCACCGAGCGCAGCCCCTGGAGGCTGGGCCCGTAGCCGCCGCCGAGCGCGCTGAAGACCTCGTAGCACTCCTCGGCGGTGGCCGTACGGGGCAGCCGGGCGCGGATCGCGTCCAGGTCGAGGCGCGGTGCCTCGGCACGGGCGCCGAAGCGGAGGGTGCCGGCGGAGCAGAGCGCGCCTTCGGCGCTGCCGTCCGTGAGCCGGACCTCGTAGGAGACCCCGTCGGCCGTGGGTTCGAGGTGCAGGCGCACGCGGGCCGGCTCGTCCTCGACGAGCACGGGCCGGGCCCACAGCACGTTGACGATGCCGGTGGCGCGGCCGTGGCCCTGTTGTTCGGCGGCGGCCACCGCGAACTCCAGTGCCGCCACGGCGGGCAGGATCCGGATCCGGCCCAGGGCGTGGTCGCGCAGGTAGAACTCCTCGCCGGTCAGCAGCCGTTCGCCGGGTCCGTCGGCCAGGCCGGCGGGCGGCTTGATCCAGTAGCGGCGGGTCGGCCGGGGCGGCAGGGGCAGGGAGAGCCGGGCAGGACGGTCGCCGGAGGGCTCGGGCAGGACGACGTCCCGGCCGGTGACCCACAGACGGGCGGCCTCGGCCGGATCGTCGGTGGCCACGGGCCCGGCCCCGCCGCCGGAGGCCGCGGGGGCGTCGGCCGTCGCGGTGCCGGTCACGAGGCCTTCCCCGTCGCGCAGGCGCGCGGCCAGTTCGGCGACGCTCCCGACGACCAGGGCGATGCGCTCCCGCAGGGGTTCCCGGCCGACGCGCAGGGTGTGCGCGATGCCGTCCAGGGAGGCCGACGGGTGCTCGTCGAGCCAGGTGCACAGCTCGGCCCGGTACCGGTCGAGCTGTTCGGGGCCGTCGGCGGACAGGAGGACCAGTCGGGCGGTCCTGTCCTCGGTGGTGCCGCTCATCAACGCTGTCCCGCCTCTTCGACTACCACGTGCACGTTGCTGCCTCCCATGCCGAACGAGCTGACGCCGACCCGGGCCGGCGTCCCCTCGCGTGTTTCCCATGTCTGTGCTGCGGCCTGGATCCGGAACGGACTGCCGTCGAGGTCGAGCATCGGATTCGGCGTCCTCAGGTCCACCAGGCCGGGGAGCGTGCGGTGACGCATCGCCAGCAGGACCTTCACGACGCCGGCGACGCCCGCCGCGGCCTCCAGATGGCCGATGTTCGTCTTGACCGACCCGAGGCCGGTGCGTCCCGGAACCACCGGGATCCCCCAGTCGGCGTACAGGCGGCCGAACGCCTCCTTGAGGGCGTCGATCTCGATCGGGTCGCCGAGCGGGGTCCCGGTGCCGTGCGCCTCGATGTAGTCGATCGTGTCGGGCGCGACCCCGGCCGACCGGTGGGCGGCGAGCACGACGTCGCGCTGCGCCTGCGGGTTGGGAACCGTGAGCGAGTGGGTGTGCCCGCCGTGGTTCTCCGCCGAGCCGATCAGCACGCCGTGCACCGGGTCTCCGTCGGCCAGGGCCCGGTCGAGGAGTTTGAGGGCGAGGAGCACGACGCCCTCGCCCCTGCCGTAGCCGTCCGCGCGCTCGTCGAAGGTCTTGCAGCGGCCGTCGGGGCTGAGCATCCCGGCACGCCTCAGGCCGGTGAACCCGTGCGGGGACAGCAGGAGGTTGGCTCCGCCGGCCAGGGCCATGTCGCAGTCCCCCTGCTGGAGGGCGCGGGCCGCGCGGTGGACGGCGACGAGCGAGCTGGAGCAGGCCGTGTCGAAGACGGCGCTGGGGCCGTGCAGGTCGAACACGTAGGAGATGCGGTTGGCCGCGATCGAGGGGACGTTGCCGATCAGGAAGTGGTCGCCCATCTCCGGCGAGCCCGGGCCGAGCAGGCTGAGGTAGTCCGTGCCGCTGAGTCCGACGAACACCCCCGTGCGGCTGCCGGTGAGCGCGCCCGGGACCTGGCCGGAGTCGAGCACGGCCTCGTGCGCGGCGTGCAGCAGCAGCCGCTGCTGCGGGTCCATCTGCGCCGCTTCCCGGGGGGAGATGCGGAAGAGCGCCGCGTCGAAGGCGTCCACGTCCTCGACGAAGGAGCCGCGCAGGCCCTGCGGGAACACCCGCGCGGAGAAGCCCCGCTCCATGGGGTACGGCCGGGTGAGGTCGCGTCCGGCGGCGAGGTGCTGCCAGAACTCCTCCAGGCCGCAGGAGGAGGGCAGCCGTCCGCCGATGCCCACGACGGCCACCGGCGCGAATCCGTGCTGCGCCGCGGGCGCCGCGACCGCCGGCTCGGACGTGGTCCGGGCGGCGGGTCGGCGGTCCGTCGCGAACACCTCGGGGTGGGCCGCGCTCAGGTGGGCGGCCAGCGAGGTGAGGTCCGGGCGTGCGTAGAAGACGGTCGGACGCACCGTGACGCCGAACCGCTCGCGCAGCGCCACCGCGAGGCGGGTGAAGCCGATCGAGTCGAAGCCCACCTCGCCCAGGGGCCGGTCGAGGGGGATCTCCTCCACGGGCAGCCCGGCGACGGCCGCCGCGCTCCGGCGCAGCCGCTCCGCCAGGTCTTCGTGGCCGGCCGGCCGGGGCCGCCGGCCGGCTTCCCCGTGCCGTTCGGCGGGACGGTCCTCGTGTCCGAAGCGGCGTACGAGTTCCTCGATGGGCAGGCGCGTCAGCGGACCGGTGTCCACCTTGGCGTTCGGGGTCAGGGGGAAGCGCGCCAGCGCGACCGTGCGGGAGGGGACCATGTACGCGGGCAGCCAGGCCCGGATCCCCCCGACCGCGGCCTCCGCGGCCTCCGGGGCGGCCAGGACGAAGGCCACCAGGCGCGGCTGCCCGGGCAGGTCCTCGCGTACGGCCACCCGGACCTCGCCGATGCCGTCGGCGGCGCCCGCCGCTCCGGCGCGCCGGACGGCGGCCTCGATCTCGCCGAGTTCGATGCGGTGCCCGCGCAGCTTGACCTGACGGTCGGCGCGCCCGAGCAGCACCATGTCCCCGCCGGCCGACCAGCGGGCGAGGTCGCCGGTGCGGTAGAGCCGTTCCCCGGTCGCCGGGTCGTGCACGAAACGTTCGGCGGTCAGCTCCGGCTTGCCCCGGTAGCCGCGGGCGACGCCGTCGCCGCCGATGAGCAGCTCGCCGACCGCACCGAAGGGCACGGGGGTGCCGTCGGGACCGGCGGTGCGGAACGTGGTGTTGGCGAGCGGGGTGCCCACGGTGACGGGTCCGCCCCGCCGGATCCGCTGGGCGGAGGACCAGATGGTCGTCTCGGTCGGCCCGTACATGTTCCACAGCTCGTCGCACCGGTCCAGCAGCCGGTCCGCGAGCTCGGCGGTGAGCGCCTCCCCGCCGCACAGCAGCCTGCGCACGCGTCCGGTCCAGCCGGCGTGCAGCAGCATCTCCCAGGTGGCCGGGGTGGCCTGGACGACCGTCGCTCCGGCGTCGCCGATGAGGTCGGCCAGCGCGAACCCGTCCCGGACCACGTCCTCGGACGCGATGTGGACGGTGGCGCCCCGGGTCAGCGGGAGCAGCAGTTCCAGACCCGAGATGTCGAAGCCGGCGGTGGTGACCGCCAGCAGGGTGTCGTCCTCGGAGCAGCCGGGCCGCTCGGCCGTCGCCACCAGCAGGTTGACCAGGTTGCCGTGGCAGACCTCGACGCCCTTGGGCTCGCCCGTGGATCCGGAGGTGTAGAGGACGTACGCGAGGTCGTCGTCGCGGCGGGCGACCGGGGCGACGCTCTGCGCCTCGGGCTCCAGGCGGGTCAGGGGGACGCGCACGCCGGGTGCGTCCTCGGGCAGCCGGTCGGCCAGGTGCGGATCGACGATCACGGCGGCCGGTGCCGCGTCGGCGGTGATGTGGGCGAGCCGGGCCGCCGGGAACTCCGGGTCGAGGGGGACGTAGGCGGCCCCCGCGGCCTGGACGGCGAGCAGGGCGACGACCAGCGCGGCCCGGCGGGCGACGAGGACGCCCACGGCGTCGCCCGGGCGTACGCCGTGCTCGGTGAGGATCCGGGTGAGGGCGTGCACCTGCCCGGCGAGTTCCCCGTAGGTCAGCGATCCCGTCGCGTCGACGACGGCGGTGCGCCCGGGGCCGCGCCGGGCGCGGGCGAGCACCAGGTCGGCGGCGGTGACGTCGCGCGGCCGCTCGGCGCGCGTGGCGTTGGCCCGCTCGACCGTACGCCGTTCGGCGGGGGTGGCGGGGTCGAGGTCCCCGAGGCGTACGGAGGGGTCCGCCGTCACCGTGTCCAGCAGCAGCCGGTAGTGCTCGGCCAGCCGTTCGACGGTGGAGCGGTCGAAGCGCTCCGGGTCGTACTTGAGGTAGAGGAGCACTCCGGTGTCGCGCACGACCACCTCGATGACGAGGTCGTTCTCGCCCTCCTGGGTCAGGTCGAGCGCGTCGCGGAACACGGTCTGCCCGGCCGCCATGTCCTGGTCGCCGCCGACTCCCTGCTGCATGTAGAAGCCGATGTCGAAGCCGGCCGCGGTGCCGGTCGCGCGGCGCAGGTCGTCGACGACGCAGGCGAAGGGGTACGCGCTGTGCTCCTCGGCCTCCGCCATCCGGGCTCCGACGGCGGCCGCGAGCTCACCGAAGCTGTGGTCGGGGTCGCAGTCCACGCGCAGGACCACCGGGTTGATCAGGTAGCCGACGGTGCGGTCGAAGCGCTGCGCGGGACGGCCGTCGGTCGGCACCATCACGCTGAGGTCGCGGTGTCCCGAGTGGCGGTGCAGCAGCGCGAGGAACGCTCCGAGCACGACGCTGAAGGGCGTCAGCCCGCCCGCACGGGCGGTGTCCTGGACGGCCGCCCAGGTGGAGTGCGGGAGCCGCAACTGCACCATCTCACCGCCGGTGTGCGAGGCGGATCCGGTGCGCCGGCGATCGGCGAGCGCGTCCAGGACCGGCGCCGTGGAGGCACCGGTCAGCCGGTCGAGCCACCAGCTCCGGTGCTCCTGCGTCTCGGGGGCGGCGAGCATGGTCCGCTGCCACTCCACGAACTCGGCGTAGGGGGCGGCGTGTTCGACGGGCGGCAGCTCACGTCCCCGGCCGAGCGCGTCGTGGCAGGCGACGATGTCGCGCAGCAGCAGGTGGCTGGAGACCCCGTCGGTGATCAGGTGGTGGAACACCAGGAGCAGCAGGGTGGCGCCGCCGGGGGCGGTGACGAGCCACATCCGGTACAGCGGGTCCTGCTCCAGGTCGAACGGGCGGCGCACCAGGTTGCGCACGCGGGCGGCGAACTCCCCGTCGGTCACGTGGCCGAGGTCCAGGCGGGTCACCTCCGGGGCCCGGCCGGTGACCTCCTGTACGGGCCCGGTGGCGTCCAGGCGTACGGAGACGCCCAGTTCCGGGTGCCTGCGCACCATCGCGGCCAGTGCCTCGACGAGCCGGTCCTCCTCCACGTCCTGCCCGAGCCACAGGCCCAGCGGCAGGTTGTACGAGACGGTCTGCGGATCGTCGGCGTGCAGGGCCCACAGCGCGGCCTGCCCGCGGCTGAGCGGGTACGGCCCGGCGGGCGCCTTCGGGACGGCGGCCGCCGGCGGGACCGGGGCGGGTGCGGCGGCCGGTGCGGTCGTGTCGACCAGGCCCCGTACCAGCAGCTCGGCCACTTCGTCGGACAGCTTGCCGGCGGCGATGGCCGCCAGCAGTTCACGCAGGTCGGTGCTCATCGGCCCGCCCCTCCTTCGAGTACGGCCAGCGCGTCGTCCACGCGGACGGTTCCGTCGCGCAGCCCGGCCAGCAGAGCGGCCACCTGGTCCGCGGCCGGTGCGGCGGGGGCCGGGCCCGGCTCCCGGTCCTGCGTCTGCGTCTGCGTCTGCGTCTGCTCCTGGGGCGCGGGCAGTGGCCCGTACGCCTCGAACACGGCCCGGGCCACCGCCCGTACCGTCTGGGCCACCCCGAACATCCGGGTCGGCACCTCCACCTGGTAGTCCGCGCCGAGGCGACGGCTCAGCCGGCGCAGGCCCAGCGAGTCCACTCCCGCGTCCGACAGCGCCCGGTCCAGGGGCAGGCGCTCGGGCCGCATGCCCAGGTGGGCCGCGAGGAGCCCGCGTACGTGGGTACGGACGGCACCCTCGGCGCCGTCTCCGGCGGGAGCCCCGGCCTCGGCCGGCTGCGCGGGGGCGAGTGCCTCCGCGTCGGCAGGTGTTCGCGCCGCGGCCACGACGCCGGTCGCGGTCTCCGATCCGGCCCGGGTCTGCGGCGCGGCCAGGGCTGCGGCGTCGGCGTCGGCGTCGGCCGGGGTGTCGGCCGGGGTGTCGGCATCCGCCTCGGCGGCGGTGTCGGCGACCAGGCCCGACTCGGCCGCCTGGAGGGCGTCGAAGCGGGCTCCGGGCGTGAGCCAGTAGCTCTCCCGGGCGAAGGGGTAGGTCGGTGCGGGCACCCGCCGGGGCGCCGTTCCCGGCCACAGCTCCGCCCAGTCGATCGGGGCGCCTCCGACCCACAGTCGGGCGACCTTGTCCAGTCGGCCCGCGTCCACCACGGCCCGCAGGTACCGGCCGCCTTCGGGGCCGTCCAGCAGCAGGGCGGTGGTGGCGTCCTTGCCGTCCCCCGCGAAGACGCCCGGGACCGGTCCGCCGGCCTGCCACGCCTCCAGGGCGGCCACCAGCGCACGCGGCGAGTCGGCGACGACCGCGAGACGCTCGGGGAAGGCCTCCCGGCCGGTGCTCAGGGTGTGGGCCAGGGCCGCCGGGTCCACGTCCTCGTGGTCCGCGGCCCAACGGGCCAGGCGCACCGCGTAGTCGCGCAGCCGCTCCGGGGTCTTCGCCGACAGGACGAACAGCCGCTCCCCCGCCGTCGGGAGGACCGGCGCCTCCCGGTACTCCTCCACCACCAGGTGCGCGTTGACCCCGCCGAGGCCGAAGGAGCTCACTCCCGCCCTCAGCGGTGCCTCGGCCCCGTCGGCCGTGCGGACCCGGTTCCAGGACTCCTTCCCGGACGGCAGGCGCAGCGGGCTGCCGTCGAGACGCAGGTGCGGGTTGAGCTCGTCCAGGTGGATGTTGCCGGGGATCGACCCGTGGCGCATCGCGAGCAGCGCCTTGATCAGGCCCGTGACGCCCGCGGCCGCCTCCAGGTGGCCGGTGTTGGTCTTCACCGCGCCCAGCACCACGTGCGGCCGCCCGGGCGCCGCGCCGTGATCGGCGTACAGCTCCCCGAAGGCCGACTTCAGGCCCTCGACCTCGACGGGGTCGCCGAGTTCGGTGCCGGTGCCGTGGGTCTCGACGTAGCCGACGGTCCGCGGGTCCACACCGGCGCGGCGGTGCGCCTTGACGATGCAGGCGGCCTGCGCGTCCGGGTTCGGGGCGGTGAGCGAGTTGGTGCGGCCGCCGTGGTTGACGGCGCTGCCCCGCAGGACGGCGTGGATGACGTCGCCGTCGGCGATCGCCGCGTCGAGGCGCTTGAGCACCACCACGCCCACGCCCTCGGCACGGACGATGCCGTTGGCGCGGGCGTCGAAGGTACGGCAGCGGCCGTCCGGGCTCAGCATGTCTGCCTGGCTCATGTCCACGAACAGCGTCGGCGAGGCGATGACGTTCACGCCGCCCGCCAGCGCGACCTCGCAGTCGCCGCCGCGGATCGCCTCGGCCGCCCGGTGGACGGCGACGAGCGAGGAGGAGCAGGCGGTGTCGATGGTTTCGCTGGGGCCGTGCAGGTCCAGCAGGTACGAGACCCGGTTGGACATGATCGCGTGGGCCCTGCCCACCGTGCTGTAGCCGTCGAGCGGGACGCCGAGGGCGTGCTGGAGCTCGAAGTAGTCGTAGGTGCTGCTGCCTATGAAGACGCCCGTGTCGGTGCCGGCGAGCGCGGACGGCCGGATGCCGGCGTTCTCGATCGCGCTCCAGGCCGCCTCCAGCACGAGCCGGTGCTGCGGGTCCATCGCCACGGCCTCGTGGGGGGAGATGCCGAAGAACTGCGGGTCGAACAGGTCGACCCGGGGCAGGAACCCTCCCCACTTCGCCGTCGTGCGGAACTCGCCGGGCGTCGGATCCCCGTGCAGGCGGCGCCAGTCCCAGCGGTCGGCCGGGATCTCGTCGACGAGGTCGTCGCCCGCCGTCAGGTGCTCCCAGAACTCGTCCAGGTCGTTCGAGCCGGGGAGCATCCCGGCCATGCCGACGATGGCGACGGCGACGGGCTCGCCGGTGACGGGCTCGCTGGTGACGGGCTCGCTGGTGACGGGCGCCGGGGCGGCGGCCCGAAGGGAGGCCGCCGGGGAGTGCCCGGTGGCCACGGCCTGCGCGCGGGCCGGTTCGGGCGCGCGGGCAGCTTCGGCTGCCGGGGCCCGGTCGGGCGCCGGGGTCCCGTCGGATGCCGTGGCTCCGTCGGATGCCGTGGGCCCGGGCGGTGCGTCCGCGCTCCAGTGCGCCGCGAGAGCGGCTCCGTGCTGCTGGAGGACCTTGCCGATCAGGTCGTCGGCCGTGGCCACGCCGAAGAACGTGGCCGGGGTCAGGTCGAGGTCCCAGCGCGCGTTCATCCGGGAGCTCAGCCTCGTGTACGTGATCGAGTCGAAGCCGAACCGGCTGAGCAGGTCGTCCGGCGCGAGTTCCTCGGGCCGGATGCCGGCCACCTCGCGCAGGACGGCCAGTATCTCGTCGGCCGCCGCGGCGCGCCAGGAAGACCCGGCCGCGGGCGTGGCCTCGGTCTCACTCGCGGTCGCAGGCTGCTGCTGCCGTACGTCCGCACCGGCCGCCGGGACACCGATCCGGCCGAGGAACTCGTCCGTGCCCGAGACCACTGCCACCTGAACCTCCTGTCGGCCGAGCACCCGGCTCAGCGCTTCGAATCCCGCCTCCGGCGAGAGCGGGTGGACCCCTGCCGCGGCCAGCCGGCCCAGGTGGCGCTCGGTGAGGGCGGAGCCGGACCAGGCCCCCCAGTTCACGACGCGGACGGGGTAGGGGAGCCGCGCGGCGAGCGCGCGGCCGATGGCGTCCTGGGCGGTGCACCCGGCCGCGTAGGCCGCCTGGCCGGGGTTGCCGAGGAAGGACTGCACCGAGGAGAACAGCGCCAGGAAGTCCGGCCGCCGGTCGCCCAGCGCCTCGGCGAGGGCCTCGGTGGTGCGGCTCTTCGCCGCCATGCCCCGCAGGAACCACTCCTCGTCCATGGCCGCCAGCGACCGGTCGCTCGGCACGGTCACCGAGTGCAGGACCCCGTGGACGACGCCCACTCGGTCGAGCACGGCGCGCAGTCGGCCCGGCTCCGAGGCGTCCGCCCGGTGGACCTCCACCCGGGTGCCCGAGGGGTCGAGGGCCCTGATCCGGGCCGCCCGGTCCTCGTCCGGCACGGAGCGCCCGACGAGGACGACCCGGGCGCGGTGGCGCCGTACGAGCTGCTCGGCGATGTCCAGCCCGACGTCGCCGGTCCCGCCGACGATCACGTACGTACCGCCCTCTCGCAGGACGGGCGCGGCCACGGCCGTCGCGTCGACGGGCTGGAGCACCTCGCGGTACCAACGGCCCGCGTGGAGTGCGTAGTCGCCGGGGGCGGCGACGGGGACCGCCGTCGGGTCCTCGGGGCCGACGTCGACGGTGGCCACCCGCCAGCGCTCGCACTCGCTCCGCACCGACCGGGCGAGGCCCAGGGCCGCGGCCGACGCCGGGTCGGTCCCGGCGCGGGTCACGACCGTCAGTTCGAGTTCGCCGCCCGCTCCGGGGCGCGCCTGGAGGTGGTGGACGATCCGGAAGAGGTCGAGGACCCCGCGCTCGCCCTCGACCACGGCGTGGACCGCGGCGGGGGTCGGCAGGGACTCCAGCGGCGCCGTGCCGATCCGGTGGACCTCGGCCCCCGGCAGCTCGGCGGGGCCGAGCACCCAGACCGGGCCGGTGACCGGTCCGCGCAGGGCCACGTCGGCGACGGGCTGCCGGCGCAGGGCGTAGGCACCTGCCGGGACCGGGGCCGGGGGCGCCGACGCCGGGGCCGCTGCCGCGGGGACCGGTGCAGGTGCCGCCGGGGCGGCGTCCGTCTCCGGACCGGGGGACGCCACGGGGGCGACCCAGCACCGGCGGCGTTCGAACGGGTAGGTGGGCAGCGGGATCGAGACCCCGCCCAGCGGCCAGTCGACCGCGTCTCCGGCCACCCAGCGGTCTGCGTCCGCCCCACCCGCGGGCCGGGCCAGCGCGGGGTGGTCGGCGCCGTCGGCGGCGGCCTTCAGGGCGGCGACGAGCGTGGAGCGGTCGGCGGCGGTGACCGCGAGGCGCTCGGCCATGGCGTCGCGGCCGTGCTGGAGGGTGTGGGCCACGTCGGCCAGTTCCGGTGTCCGGTCCGCCCGTTCGACGGCCGCGAGCAGTGCGGTCGCGTACCGGCGCAGGGCCTGCGGGGTGCGGGCGGACAGCGGGAACACCCAGGGGCCGTGCGGCCGCCGCACCTCGGGCGCGGCTCCGGCCTCCTCCAGGACCACGTGGGCGTTGACTCCTCCGTAGCCGAAGGAGCTGACGCCCGCGCGGCGCGGCCCGGCGGCCGGCAGCGGCCAGGCCCGCGCCGAACGGAGCAGCTGGAAGGGGCTGCCGTCGAGGCGCAGGTGCGGGTTCTGTTCCCGCAGTCCGGCCAGCGGCGGCTGCACGCCGTGCTCCATCGCGAGGAGCACCTTGATCACTCCGGCGGCGCCGGCGGCTGATTCCAGGTGGCCGATGTTGGCCTTGACCGCGCCGATGGCGCAGTACGGCTCGGCGGCCGGGGGCGTGCCCCGGCGGCTCTGCAGTTCGTCGAAGGCCAGCCGCAGGCCGTTGATCTCCACCGGGTCGCCGAGCTCCGTGCCGGTGCCGTGCGTCTCCAGGTAGCCCAGGGTGGCCGGGTCGGTTCCGGCACGCTCGTGGGCCCGTACGATCATCGCCGCCTGGGCGGCCGGGTTGGGCGCGGTCAGGGACCGGGCCCGGCCCCCGTGGTTGACGGCGCTGCCGCGCAGCCAGGCCCGGACCTGACGGCCCCGGGCCCGCTCGGCGCGGGCCAGCACGACGAAGCCGTAGCCCTCGCCGCGTACGAAGCCGTCCGCGCGGGCGTCGAAGGTCCGGCACCGTCCGGTCGGGCTCAGCATGCCCGTGCTGCTGAGGAGGACGTGGTTGTGCGGGGACAGCACCAGGTTGACCCCGCCGGCCACGGCGATGTCGCACTCGCCCGAGCGGATGGACTCGGCGGCCCGGTGGATGGCGACCAGGGAGCTGGAGCAGCCGGTGTTGACCGGTTCGCTCGGCCCGTGAAGGTCGAGCTGGTAGGAGACCCGGTTGACCAGGATGGAGTGCGCGGTGGCGGTGGCGGCGTGCGCGTCGACGGCGAGACCGGCGGCCTTGCGGATCTCGTCGTAGTCGCTCGATCCCGCCCCGACGAACAGTCCTACGTCGGCTCCCGCGAGGCTGCCCGGCGCCAGGCCCGCGTCCTCCAGTGCCGTCCAGACCCCTTCCAGCACCAGGCGCTGCTGGGGGTCCATGCCCTCGGCCTCGTGCGGGGAGATGCCGAAGAAGAGGGGGTCGAAGCGGTCGACGTCGTGGATGAAGCCGCCGCGGCTCGCGTGTACGCCTTCCGGGAGCGCGTGGCGGTCCCACCGGTCCGCGGGGACGTCGGTGACCAGGTCGTCCCCTTCCACCAGGTGGTCCCAGAACTCGCCGAGATCGGCGCTGCCGGGCATCCGTCCGCTCATGCCGATGACGGCGATGGCCTCCGGGTCGGCGGGGTGCGCGGCAGGAGTCGTGGCGGGTTGGTCCTCCGGGGCCCGGGGGGCGGGCGGCGCGGCGGTGGGCAGTGGCTTGTAGTGGTCGCGTGCGAGACGGTCGGCGAGGGCCCGCAGGGTGGGGGTCTCGTAGAAGAGCGCGGGCGTCACGTCCAGGTCGAAGGCCTCGTTGAGCCGGCTGGCGAGGAGGTTGTAGCTGACCGAGTCGAAGCCGTAGTCCCCGATCTGCCGGTCGAGGTCGAGTTCGCCGACGGGGATGCCGGAGGCGTCCGAGGTCAGGTCCAGCAGCGTGTCGGTGAAGGCGGCCGTGGCGACCCCTGCGGCCTGCGCGGTTCCTGTGGTCTGTGTGGTTCCGGTGGCCTGCGTGGTCCCCGTCGCCCGCGGGTCGGCGGGTGCGGTGGTGTCGGCCGCCGCCCTGGCCACCAGGACGTGCTGGAAGTTGCGGGTGGTACGGGTGGAGTCCGGTGAGGCCGTCACCGCCTCGTACCCGGCCCCGCCGAGCACTCCGGTCCAGCCGGGAACGTCCAGCAGCGGGGAGCCGGGCAGGCGCAGGCCGGTGTCTCCGTGGGCCCACCAGCCGTCGAACAGGCCGTAGGTGAGCGTGCCGGACAGGGTGACCGTCGTCAGCTCGTTGAGGAGCAGTTCGCCTCCGGTGCGCAGGACCCGTCGCAGGTGGCGCAGGGCACGGCCGACGTCCGAGGTGGCGTGCAGGACGTTGGCGCCGACCACGAGGTCGAAGCCGCCCTCGTCGAAACCCTGGCCGACGGGGTCGGTGTCCAGGTCGAGGCGCTTGAACCGCAGGAAGGGGTACCGGTCGCCGAACTCCTGCCTGCCGTGGGCGAGGAAGGTCACCGACAGGTCGGTGTACCAGTACTCGAGCCGGCCGCCGTACGGTGCGAGGGCGCGCAGCAGTCCGGCGGAGGTGCCGCCGGTGCCCGATCCGACCTCCAGGATGCGGACGGTGGCGTCGGCGGGCAAGCCGGCGAGGCGTTCCTCCACGTACGCGACGAGGCGGCGGGTGAGCAGGTCGTTGTAGAGGTCGCTGATGGGATTGCCGCGGTACACGCGTTCCATGAGCGAGGTGCCGGAGGAGGGGAACAGCAGGTCGGTGGCGAGGAGTTCGCCGCGGAGCAGCTCCGGGTAGCGCTCCAGGCACAGGGCCAGCAGCCGTACGAAGACGGCGGACTCGGGGTGCGCGTCGGCGAGGGCGGCGAGCTGCCCGAGGTGTCCGCCCGCACGGGCGCCGGCCAGGGCGTCCGGGACCGGGCGCAGGCGTCCGGCGTCGGCCGTGAGCAGGCCGTCGCCGACGAGCGCGTCGAGCACGGTGCGCAGCAGGCGTTCGTACCGGGGGGTGACGCCGACCCGGCGCAGCACCTCGTCCGCGTCGGGGTCGGGTCCGTGCCAGGTTCCCAGGTCGTCGAGCAGGGCGAGCAGGGCCCCGCCCGCGATGCGGGTCATCTGTCGGTCGAGCGCGTGGAAGTCCTCCACCACGCGCAGGTCGGCGGCGTTCGGCCGCCCGCTGGTGGGCGTCACGTCGGTGCTCTCCGTTTTCCTGTTCGCTGCCATGCGCTCGCGCAGGGCCTCGGTGCCGGGCACGACGACGCTCTGGGGCGCCGGCCTCCGGAGCGTCTCGACGAGCGCGGCGAAGCCCGCCCGGGGTGTGATGGACCGGAAGCCGGCGGCGGTCAGGCGGTCCCGGTGGGTGTCGTCGGCCACTGCCCCGACGGTGCCCCAGAAGCCCCAGTCGACGGCGCGCACCGGGTAGGGCAGGCGGGCGTCGAGGGCGTGGGCGTAGGCGTCGAGGAAGGTGGAGCCGGCGGCGTAGTTGGCCAGGCCGGGGTCGCCGAGGAAGGACTGGGCGGAGGAGAAGAACACGAGGAAGTCGGGGTTCCGTCCGCGCAGGGCGTCGGCCAGGGCCGCGGCCACGCCGGACTTGGCCGCCAGGCTCTGTGCGAGGTCGGTGTCCGTGAGGTCGCGTACCAGCCGGTCGCGCCGCACCAGCGCCGCGTGGACGACGCCGTGCACCGGGCCCGCCTCGTCGAGTACGGCCGCCAGCCGACCGGGGTCGGTGGCATCGGCGCGGGCGTAGCGGATCCGTTCCCCGAGGTCGGGGTCGGCAAGCTCGCTGCGGCCGACGAGCACCACGTGGGCGTCCCAGTCCTCGACCAGGCGGCGGGCGATGGCGAGGCCGATGCCCCGGGCGCCTCCGACGATCACGTAGGTGCCGCCCCGGCGCAGCGGGACGGGCCCGTCGGCGGCCGGGGCGGGCCGCAGGACCTGGGCGTGGCGGACGGTTCCGGTGTACGCGACGCGCGTTCCCCGGGGTGCGGGCGCCAGGAGAGCGGCGGACGCGTGGGCGGGGTCGAGGTCGACGCAGGCGACGGACCAGCCGCGGTGCTCGTTCTCCATGACCCGGGCGAAGCCGGTGATCCCGGCGGCGTAGGGGTCGGTGACGGGGCGTCCGGGCGGGGCGGCGGCGCCGGTGGTGACGACCACCCAGTCGAGGGTGCGCGCGTGGGACCAGGCCCGGGCGTACGGGGCGAGGGCCTTGACGCCCGCCGCCTCGGCGCGCGCGACCCGCCCGGCCTCGTCCACGGTGGTGTCGGTGGTGTCGGTGGGCCCGGTCAGGACGTAGACCAGACGGGGTGTCACCCGCAGCGGTGTGCCCAGTTCGGCGAGAACGGCGCCCTCGTGACGGGCGGCCAGCTCGCGGGCCAGGCCCGCGCGGGCGGGGGCGTGGAGCACCACGACCGCACCGTCCGGAGCCGGCGTCGCGGTGGGCGCGGGGACTGCCTCCCAGGTGGGGACGTCCAGCGGGAGCGCCTCGGCGCGGGGCTCGGCAGCGGCTCCGGCGGACGGAAGGGCGGCCTGCCGCCCCGGGACCGGTACGTCGACCCAGCACCGCACGCGGGCGAACGGGTACTGCGGCAGCTCCACCTTGCGCGGCTGCCGGTCGCGGTGCAGGGCGCGCCAGTCGGGTGCGGCGCCCTCCGCCCAGCCGCGCGCCCACGCGGACGGGTCGGCCGGGAGCGGGCCCCCGGCGAGCGGGTCGCCGGCGGGGCGCTGCCCGGTGACGGTGCCCCGGTGGAGGCCCGGCGCGGGCGAGCCGGCGAGGAAGGCGTGGAGGGCGGTACGGAGTCCGGCCGTGTCGGAGGCGATCACGGCGAGCCGTTCCTCCAGCGGTTCCCGGCCGATCTGGGTCGTGTAGGCGATGTCGGCCAGCGCGGCCTCCGGTCCGGCGCCCGCGGAGACGGCCTCGGCGAGACCGGCGAGGGTGGAACGGGCGTCGACGTGCGGGGCCCGTCCCGGGAACCGGTCGGCGAGGACCCGCGCGAGCCTGCGCAGGTCGGCGACGTCCAGGCCGAGTTCGTCGAGCTCGGCCTCCGGGTCGGCGCCGGCGAGACCGGCCGCTTCGGCCACGTCGGCCACCGCGTCGAGCGGGTCGCCCGCCGTCGGCTCCGCGTACCGCTCGGCGAGCTCGCGCAGTGCCTGCGGGGTGCGGGCGGAGAGCAGCACCACCTGCGGTCCGGCGGTGGCGGGGCCCTCGGGGGCCGGCGTCTGCTGCTGGAACTCCTCGACGATGACGTGGGCGTTGGACCCGCCCGCCCCGAACGCGCTGATTCCGGCACGGCGCGGCCCGCCGGCGGCCCCGGGGGGCCACGGCTCGCTCTCGCGCTGGACGCGCAGGCCCGCGGAGTCCCAGTCGATGCTCGTGTTGGCCGGGTCGGCGTGCAGGGAGGGGACCAGGGTGCGGTGGCGCAGCTGGAGGAGGATCTTGGTCAGCCCGGCGATGCCCGCGGCCGACTCCAGGTGTCCGATGCCGGACTTCACCGATCCGAGCCGGCTCCGCGCGTCGCCGTAGGCCTGGGAGAGGGCCGTGATCTCGATGGGGTCGCCGAGGGAGGTGCCGGTGCCGTGCGCCTCGACGTAACCGACGGAGGCGGGGTCCACGCCCGCCCTGCCCAGGGCCCGGCGCACCACGTCGGCCTGCGCCGCGGGGTTCGGGACGAAGAAGCCCCCGGCGCGCCCGCCGTGGTTGACGGCGCTGCCCTTGATCACCGCGAGGACCCGGTCGCCGTCCTCCAGGGCGCGGGCGAGCGGCTTGAGCACGACGACCCCGACGCCCTCGCCGGGTACGTAGCCGTCCCCGCCGGCGCCGAAGGCGCGGCACCGGCCGTCGGAGGAGACGAAGCCGACCTGGCTGAGGTGCAGGTACTTGTACGGGTGGACGATCAGGTTCACACCGCCCGCCAGCGCCAGCTCGCTGTCCCCGGACCGCAGGCTCTCGCAGGCGAGGTGCAGTGCGGTCAGGGACGAGGAGCACATGGTGTCCAGGGCCAGGCTGGGGCCGCGCAGGTCGAGGAAGGCGGAGACGCGGTTGGCCACGGCGGAGGAGAAGGAGGTCGGCAGTACGGGCAGCCGGTCCTCGGCGCCCAGACCGAGCATCTGGTACTGGTTGAACATCACTCCGGCGAAGACGCCCACCATGCGGCCGGCCACGTCGGCGCGGGTGAGCCCCGCGGACTCCAGGGCGTGCCAGGAGGTCTGGAGGAACAGCCGCTCCTGCGGGTCCATCCCCGCGGCCTCGCGCGGGGTGATCCGGAAGAAGCCGGGGTCGAACTCGTCGATGCCCTCCAGGAATCCGCCCCACTTGCTGTACGAGTGGCCGGGCGCGCGGTCGGGCCGGTAGAACCCGTCCGAGGTCCAGCGGTCCGCCGGGATCTCGGTGACGCAGTCCCGCCCGGCGCTGAGGTTGCTCCAGAACCGGTCGAGGTCCTCGGCCATGGGGTAGCGGCCGGCGACGCCGATCACCGCGATGTCCCGGTCGTCGTCCTCCGGTGTGCCGTGGTTCCCCTCGGGCCGGGGGGCCACGGGGGCCTCGGTGGGGGTGGCGCCGGTGGAGACGGCGTCGGCGGGGGTGAGGCCCAGGGCTTCGCGGGCCCGTTCCGGGTCGCCGTGGAGCACGACCAGCTCGGTGCCGGACAGGGCGAGGGCCCGCTCGAACACGTCCAGGCCCGCCGTGGTCGGCAGCGTGGCCTGGCCCTGCCGGGCGAACAGGGCTTCGGCGGCGGCGTCCGTGCGCATGCCGCCCTCGGCCCACAGCGGCCAGGCCACGGAGAGGAGTCCGCGGTCGCGGGCGTAGGCGTCCAGGAAGGCGTTCGCGGCCGCGTAGTCGCTCTGCCCCGCGTTGCCCGCGACACCGGTCACCGAGGAGAAGAGGGCGAAGAAGTCGAGGTCCAGGTGGCGGGTCGCCTCGTCCAGCAGCACGGCTCCCCGCACCTTGGGCGCGAGGACCGCTTCCAGGTCCGTGGCGGGCTTGGTGGTGAACAGGCCGTCGCGCAGGACGCCCGCCGCGTGAACGACGCCGTCCAGTCGGCCGTGCCGTTCGAGGATGCCGCTGATCAGGGCGTCGACCTCGGCGGGCACCGTGATGTCGGCGCGGACGTAGGTGCCCTCGGATCCCGGGCGCGGTGTGCGTCCCACGAGGACGGCCGTGGCTCCGCGCGCGGCCATCCGGGCGGCGAGTTCCCGGCCGATGCCGCCCGCGCCGCCGGTGATCAGGTAGACGCCGCCGGGCCGGAGAGGAACGGCGGGGCCGGGGTCGGCGTCGCGGTAGCGGCGGACGTGGCGGCCGCCGGGGTCGTGCCGTACCCAGGGCTCCCCGTGGTCCGCGAACTCCGCGAGCAGGGCGTCCGGATCGGCGGGGCCCTCGCGTTCCACGGCGGTGATCGCGAGGCGCGGCTGCTCCAGGCGTACCGTGCGGGCCAGTCCGGCCACGGCGGCGGCGACGGGGGCCGGACCCACGTGCACGACGGGGACCGGGCGGTCGGTGAGGACCTGGGCCAGGGCGAGCACCTCGCCGCAGGCGGACCGAACGGCCTCGGGGAGGTCGGCGGCGTCCTGGTCCGCGACGTGCAGGACCGCTTCCGGGGCCGTACCGAGGTCTGCGAGGTCGGCGAGGAGCAGCCTCAGGTCCCCGGTCTCGCAGGGGCGCAGCTCGTAGGTGTGGGGGGCGGTCCGGCGGAAGGCGGGACCGCGCCGGACGGTGATCTGGTCGGTCCGCACCCGCTGGTCGCCGATGACCAGCAGGGGTCCGGCGGCCGGTGCGAAGGGGCGCGGCGCCGCCTGCCACAGGCCGGTCAGGCAGTGGGTCCGGGCGGGGGTGTCCGCCGCCGGGGCGGGGACGGCCGGGCGGGCGGGCCGTTCGGCGGGCAGCAGTCCGGTGAGGTGGGCGGCGACCGCGTCGACGGTCGGGTACTCGAACAGCAGGGTCGGGTAGAGCGCGATGTCCCAGTGTTCCTCGAACAGCCGGACCAGGGTGAGGAGGTGGGAGGAGTCCAGGCCGAGGTCGTAGAAGCCGCGGTCGCCCTCCACCACCAGTGCGGGGTCGCCGACCGCCCGGCGGACCAGCTCGACGACCTCGGCCCGGATGTCCGCCGGTCCGGCGGCGGAGCGGACCGGGTCCGCGGGGCCTTCCGGTTGCGCGGGGACGGCCGGGGCCGCGGCGCGCGGGGCCGGGTCGGTCCGCTCGGCGGCGAGCCGGGTGATGGCGGCGGCGGAGCGGACGCGCTTGAAGGTCAGGTCCGTGAACCGGGCGGCCAACGCGCCCGACCCGTCGCGCAGTTCGATGTCGGCCTTCACCACGTCGTCCCCGGCGCCCGCCCCGGCCGGGTGCATGCGCAGATCGACGGTGCAGGCGTCCCCGAGGGTGCGGGCGGCGCGGAAGGAGCCGATGTGCAGGGGTATGAGGGGGCGCCCGTCCGCGTCCGTGCCGTCGAAGGCGAGCGCGTACGACTGCATGGTCGAGCCGTCGAGCAGGGCGGGGTGCAGCAGGAAGTCCCCCACCGTGCTCCGCGCCTCGTCACCGAGCGCGATCTCGGCACGTACCCGGTCCGCCGTGGCCCGGAGGGTTCCCGCGCAGCGCATGAACGCCCGGTGCTCGATGCCGGCCGACCGGCCGATGGCGTAGACCTCGCCGACGTCGGAGACCTCGCCGCCATCGCGCGGCGTGCCGGACGGCTGGGGTCCGGGGGCGTCGGCGAGCGGGGGCAGGTCGGTGCGCAGGGTGGCCCGGAGGTGGGTGGTCACGCTGTCGTCGACGGGCACTGCGTCGCGGACCCGGCGGCTGGTCGCCGTCACCCGGAAGACGGCGCCGTCGGGTGCGATGTCGACGGTCAGCTCACGGTCGAAAGAGTCGGTGGTGACCACCGGCTCGACGAACAGCACGTCGCTCAACTCGGTGCGGTCCAGGGGGACGTCGCGGGCGGCGAGCAGCCGGTAGACGATGTCGAGGAAGGTGACACCCGGCAGGGTGCGCACCCCGTGCACCCGGTGGTCGTCGACGATCGGGTTGTCCCGCTTCAGGTGCAGGGCACAGCGAACGGACCTTCGGTCCACGTGTTCTCTCCTGGTGGTCGGCGATGCGGGGGCGTGTTCGGGCCCGGCCGCGCCGGGTTACGGGAAGGTCAGGTCGAGCCGGGCCGAGCGGACCGGCGCGGGGGCCGGTCCGGGTGCGGCGGGCCGGCGCCAGAATCTGCTGCGCCGGTAGGCGGGCTTCGGCAGGGCCGGCCGTCCGGGTTCCCCGGGGGTGCCGGGGCCCAGCAGGACGTGGGCGTTGGTGCCTCCGAAGCCGAACGCGCTGACGCCCACCCGGCTCCCGGCCGGCAGGTCCGTGACCCGGGTGACGGGGAAGAAGGGCGAGTCGGCGAACGCGAAGCGCGGGTTCGGCCGGTCGCAGTGCAGCGTGGGCACGAGCCGGCCGTGCCGCAGGATCTGGACCGCCTTGATGAATCCGGCGACGCCCGCGGCGCTGAGCAGGTGTCCCATCGAGCTCTTGACGCTGCCGATGCCGCAGTAGCCGCGGTCCTCGGTGTACGTCCGGTGCACGGCGGTAAGGGCCTGGAGCTCGATCGGGTCGCCGATCATCGTGCCGGTGCCGTGGGCCTCGATGTAGCCGACGGTGCGGGCGTCGGCCCCGGCGCGCGTCAACACGTCGGAGACCAGCGCGCGCTGGGCGCGGCCGCTCGGCGTGGTGTGCCCCATGGTCCGGCCGTCGTTGTTGACCCCCGAGGACTCGATCACGGCCATGACGCGGTCCCCGTCGCGCAGGGCGTCGTCGAGGCGCTTGAGCAGCACCATCCCGGCGCCCTCGCCCGGCACGAGGCCGTCGGCGGACTCGTCGAAGGTACGGCAGCGGCCGCTCGGCGACAGCGCCTTGCCGGCGCTGAGCATGAGGTAGGGCTCCTCGTCGAACAGCAGGTCCACGCCTCCGGCCAGGGCCATCGACGACTCGCCCGCCGCCAGGCTCCGCGCGGCCAGGTGGATGGTCACCAGCGACGAGGAACACGCGCTGTCGACCACGAGGTTCGGCCCCGTCAGGTCCAGGAAGTGCGAGATGTGGGCGGCGACGAAGTTCTGGTTGACGCCGGCGATGTAGGCCCGCTCGGGGGGCTGCAGGTGCGCGCGGTGGTTGCCCGTGCGCGTGCCGACGAAGACGCCGACCGCCCCTCCCCGTACCTCGTCCTCGCGGTAGCCGGCGTCCCGCAGGCATTCCACGGACACCTCCAGCGCCTTGCGCGCCAGCGGGTCCAGGTGGCGTGCCGCCTCGGCGTCGAATCCGAAGAACTCCGGGTCGAACAGGGCGGCGTCGTCCAGGAAGCCGCCCCATTTGCTCTGGCTGCGTCCCGGTCCGCCGTCCGGGCTGTAGAAGGAGGCCACGTCCCAGCGGTCGGCCGGCACCTCGGTGACGAGGTCGCGGCCCGCCAGCAGGGCCTCCCACAACTGCGCCGGGTCGGCTGCGCCCGGCAGGCGGCAGCCCATCCCGATCACGGCGATGGGCGTCGGCCGCCCGTCCGGGGACGGGGTCCGGAGCCGGGCCTGGGCCCGGGGTTCGGCCTGGGCCGGGGCCGGCTGCGTCTGCGCCGCGGGGGCGGACGGGCCGGCGGGCTCGGGTACGAGGCCGGCAGGGGGCGTGCCGAGCGCTGCGGCGAGGCCGCCGAGCGTCGGGTGCTCCTGGAGAAGGCTCGGATCGACCGGGTGGCCGAGGATCTCCTCCAGGTCGCGCACGAGTTCGGCCATCAGCAGCGAGTCCACGCCGATGTCACCGAGCAGGGTGCCGGCACCCAGCAGGCCGGGGTCGACCTTGGTGGTGCGGGCCACGACGGCGTACAGCCAGTCCGGCGCCGCCGCCGTGGCGGAGTCGCCGTACGGTGCGGTCGCGGCGGGTGCGGTCGCGGCGGGTGCGGTCGCGGCCGGTGCGGTCGCGGCCGGTGCGGTCGCGGCCGGTGCGGTCGCGGCCGGTGCGGTTTCGACCTGCGCGGCCACGGCCGACACCGCCGGGCGCGGCTCCGCGGTGCGCCGCGGTGCCAGGAACAGTTCGTCGGCGGCCACGGCGGCGCGCTCCACCCGGCAGGGCAGGGACACGGGGTCGCCGGGCACCCGCAGGGCGAGGTCGAGCAGTTCCAGGGCGTCGTCGGCGGCGAGGTCGGGGATGCCGAGGCCGCCGCTCGCACTCGTACGCTCCAGCCCCATGCCCACGCCCCGCCACAGGGGCCAGCGCAGGGCGCGCACCACGCACCCGGAGTCGCCGGTGTCGTGGGCGGCGGCGAAGTCGTCGAGCACGCCGTTCGCCGCCGCGTAGTCCAGGTGGCCCGCGGCGAGGGACGGCAGCGCTCCGGCCACGGAGGAGAACAGCACCATGAGCCGGGGCGGTGTGGCTCCGAAGGCCGACCACAGCACCCGCAGCCCGTCGGTCTTGGGCCGCAGCACCCGGGAGATCTCCCCGGGCGTCCGGGACAGGAAGGACGTGGGCGGGTCCATCACCCCCGCACAGTGGAAGACGGCGTCGATCCCGCCGGCCTGCTTCCTGACCCGGCCGATCAGCCGGCGCAGGGAGGCGACGTCCTCCAGGGCGTCGGTCCGTACGGTCAGCGTCACCCCTCGCTCGACGAGGGCGAGCAGCGCGGTGAGGCGGGCGCGCAGCGCCGGGTCCGTGGCGGGTGCGGCGACGAGGGCGGCCCACTGGTTGCGGACCGGTACCCGGGAACGGCCGACGAGCACGATGTGGCGGGCTCCCCGGTCGGCCAGGTGGGCCGCGAGGCGCAGGCCGATGCCGCCGAGGCCGCCGGTGATGAGCACCGCTCCGCGGTCGACGCCCGCGAGCAGGTCCTCGGCGGCCCGCGCCGGGGCGAAGGCGGCCACGGGGCGGCGGCGGCGCGTGCCCTCGTACCGGATCTCCGTCTCCCGGTCGACGGCGGCGGTCTCGGCCCGGACGGCGGCGGCGAGTTCGGCAGCGCCGCCGTCGACGCGCACGGTGCGGCCGTGGAGGGCCTGGAACTCGCCGGACAGGGAACGGTAGAAGCCCGCGAGCGCGGAGCGTTCGGCGCCGCTGACGTGTACGCAGCGCAGCCCGACCCGGGGGTTGGAGGTGAGCGTCCGCTGCAGCAGGGCGATGCGCTCGGTGACGAGGGTGCCGGGGGCGGACCAGTCGACGAGGTCGACGATCCCGCCGAGGCCGGCCAGATCGGGTACGGGGTCCCCGGGGACGTGCGCGACGGCGCGTTCCCCGAGCACTGAACGGGCCAGTTCCGGGTCGGTGGTGACCACCAGCAGCCGGCCGGTCTCGTCGGTGTCCGGCGCGGGTGCGTCCGCCCACTCGGTGGTGAGGAGTTCCGCGCCCGCGACCGGTGCCACCCAGTGCTGGTCGCGGCCGAAGGGGTAGGTCGGCAGTGACACGGGCGGTGCGTCCGGGGCCGTCCGGGCCGGTCCCGCCCCTTCGGACTGCCCGTTCACGGGCGCGTTCGGCGGGGTGTCGAGTACCGAGGCGAGCCGCGCGGCGAGTTCGCCGAGGTCCGAGGCCTCGACGGCGACGCGGTACGGCAGTGCCGCGCGCCCGGTGCACAGGGTCCGCGCGATCGACGCGAGCGGCGGGGCGTCCGGTGCGCGGACCGCCTCGAGCAGCCGTGCCACGGCCTCCCGCAGGGCCAGCGGGGTCCGGGCGGAGACGGGCACGACCACCGGAGCGGCCGTGGCGGGGGCCGCCGCCGGGCGGGGGCCTTCCTCCAGGACCACGTGCGCGTTGGTGCCGCCCATCCCGAAGGAGCTGACTCCGGCCCGCAGCGGGCCGCCGCCCAGGGGCGGCTCCCATGCGCTGCGGTCGCGTTGGAGCCGCAGGGGCGTACCGTCGATCTTGATCATCCGGTTCGGGCGGTTCAGGTTGCGCGCGGCCGGCAGCGTACGGTGCCTCATGGCCAGGATCACCTTGACCATGCCGGCGATTCCGGCGGCCGCCTCCAGGTGGCCGATGCTCGTCTTGACCGAGCCGACGGCGCAGTGCGGCTCGGCGGGCCGCGCGTGGCCCCACTGCGCGTAGAGCCGCTCGAACGCGGCGACCATGCCGGAGACTTCGATCGGGTCTCCCAGGCGCGTGCCGGTGCCGTGCGCCTCGATGTAGCCGACGGTGCGCGGGTCGACGCCCGCCTCGTTGTAGGCGGCGACGAGCAGGTCGGCCTGCGCGTCCGGGTTGGGGGCGGTGAAGGACTGGGCCTGCCCGCCGTGGTTGACGGCCACGCCGCGGATCACCGCGTGCACGCGGTCGCCGTCGGCCAGTGCCCGGTCCAGCGGCTTGAGCAGCAGGGCGGCGACGCCCTCGCCCCGGACGTATCCGTCCGCGTCCTCGTCGAAGGTGTGGCAGCGGCCGCGCGGACTCAGGACGCCGGTGCGCTGGTAGGCGTGTTGCCGGGCCGGGTCGCACAGGACGTTGACGCCGCCCGCGAACGCCTGGTCGCATGCGCCGGCGCGCAGCGCGGCGACGGCCTGTGCGACGGCGACCAGGGACGAGGAGCAGAGGGTGTCCACGGCGACGCTGGGCCCGCGCAGGCCGAGGGCGTACGAGACGCGGTTGGCCACCAGGGAGGGTGAGACCGCGACGCTCAGGTGCGGCTCGTCCCGCCCGGCGTGCCGGGCGATCAGCGCGGCGTAGTCGGAGTGGCACACGCCCGCGTAGACGCCGGTGCGGCTGCCGGTGAGCGAGGCCGGATCGCATCCGGCGTCCTCGGCCGTCGCCCACACGGTTTCCAGCAGCAGCCGCTGCTGGGGGTCCATCAGGGCGGCTTCACGGGGGCTGATGGAGAAGAACTCGTGGTCGAAGCCGCGTATGTCGTCGAGCAGGGCCGCCTTGCCGATCAGACCGGGATGGTCGGCCGCGTTCCAGCGGTCCGCGGGGACATCGCGGACGGCGTCCTCGTCGCGGCCCAGGAGGTCCCACAGTTCGGGCACGCTCGGCGCGCCGGGGAACCGGCCGGCCATGCCGATCACGGCGATCGGCATGGCGGCGCCCCTCGCCTCGGCCGGTAGGACCGCCGGCACTGCCGACGGTAAGACCGCGGCCGGATCCGGGCGTTCGCCGCGCAGGACGCGGGCCATGGCCGTGACCGTGAACGCCTGGAACAGGGTGCTGGGGTCGATCTCGCAGCCGATCTCGTCCTCGGCGCGTACGGCGGCCTCCGACAGGGACAGGCTGTCCAGTCCGCGCGGGCGCAGGTCGTCGTCCGCGGTCAGCGAGCCGGCGGGCTCCCCGAGCACGGTCTCCAGCAGGGCCAGGAGCCGGTTTTCGAGGTCTTCGGGCAGGGGAGCGCGCGGCGCCTCGGAGGAAGCGGAGGCAGCAGCAGGACGGGGAGGGGCGGAGCCGATCGCGTCCGGGGCCGCGCCGTCGTCCGGGAGGGCCGCGAAGGTCTCGGGCCGGAGGAGCCGCTTGACGGTCTCCAGGCGGGCGAGCGTCCGGCCGTCGCGCTCGCGCAGGAGGGAGGAGGTGAGGACCACCCGGTCCTCCGACTCCCGCCGGCACCCGTCCAGGCGGTAGCGCACGGCGTCGGCCAGGCCGCAGTTGCCGAGGTAGACGATGTCCCGGCTGAGGGTGGCGGCGTCGACGGCCCACTCGCCGCCGGGCACCACCGACCGTACGTACTTGCGCTCGCCGCGGTCGTTGATGTGCGGGTACGAGGCGAAGTAGAGCAGGCCCGCCGCGTTCACGTCCGCGAAGGGGTTCAGTTCGTACGTGTCGGTGTAGAGGCCGGTGGCGCCGTCGGGCTCCAGCCGGGTCAGGGCCCGGAACTCGTCCTGGAAGTCGCGGTGTTCCGTGCTCGCGTCCGCCACGGGACCGCGGCCTTCGTGGCGCGGGGTGCCGGGGACGAGCCAGTTGCCGGGGCCCCTGCGCACGAAGGAGGTCAGGAGCCGGACGTCGACCGACGTCGTGGGCGTGGCGAAGCGGATGTCGCTGACGAAGGCGTGCTCGTCGAGCCGGGCGAGCGTGCCGGTCAGCTCTCCCTCGTCGTGCTCGGTGAAGAAGCGGAGCGAGTCGGCCGCGGTGAGCCGGGCGCGCGTGAAGGCGGGCAGCAGCCGTTCGCCGTCGGCGTCGGCGAGTTCGGCGACCGGGAGGCCGAAGTGCTCGCCGATCAGCGACCAGTGGAGGTCACCTGCTTCGCGTAACAGCCAGTTCTCGGAGAGGCCGCCGACGGAGAGTGCGGGAAGACCGAGGACGATCCGGCGGGTCAGCATATGGGCACCCGTCCGGCCTCAGTACGCTCGGCGGCCGCTGCGGGCCGGCGTGCGCCCCGACCCGGATGCGACCACGACTGATGACAGCGCTGAATCATCGACATCCCCCGATGCATTTCCCTGAAGACCCTGTCTAGCACACCGGCCACCGAAGTAGTTGACCATTGAAACTACTCCCGCAAGGCCCTGTATAGCACAGTGACCACCGAGGTGGTTGACCACTGAAACTACCCTCGGCCAGGCCCTTGTCCGTCTCCGGAATTCAAGGGCCGACGAGAATGCATCGTGGATGATCATGCCTGGTTACGCAAGTGGAGGGGTCGCTCGTGTCAGGAATTCCAGAGCCGGATCTCGGCATCCGCCATCCCGTACGGAAACCCGGGCCGGCCTGGCCGGATGGCGCGAACTCCGTACCCCGCCCGGGGTCGGGGCCCGGGCCGCTCCCCGTCGCCGCCGGGCCCGGCCTACTCGTCGGTACGCTGCCGGGCGTCGAGATCGTGGAGCTGTTCGCCGACCCGCCGGACGTCCACCTCTATCCGGAGGAAGCGGACAGGGTGAAGCGCGCGGTCGACAAGCGCCGACGAGAATTCGCCACCGTCCGGCTGTGCGCCCGCACGGCATTGGCCCGGCTCGGGATGCCGCCCGGGCCGATCCTCCCCGGCCCCGCCGGGGCCCCGGCCTGGCCCGAGGGCGTCGCGGGCAGCATGACCCACTGCCCCGGCTACCGGGCGGCGGCCGTCGCCAGGACCGCGACGGTCGCCGCGGTCGGGATCGACGCGGAACCGAACTCCGTGCTGCCCAGGGGCGTCGAGAGGATGGTCGCCTCGCCCGAGGAGCGGCGCACGCTGGACCGCCTCACCCTGTCCCATCCCGCCGTGGCCTGGGACCGGCTGCTGTTCAGCGCGAAGGAGAGCACGTACAAGACCTGCTTCCCGCTCATGGGCCGGCTGCTGGATTTCAGCGACTGCACCATCACCCCCGATCCGGAGCGGGGCACCTTCAACAGCTCGCTGCACGTGCCGGGCCCGGTGGTCGGCGGGCGCCGGGTGAACACCTTCACCGGGCACTGGCGAACCGTCCTCCGGGAGGGCGTCGAGTACGTGGCGACGGGGATCGTCGTACCGGCCGCCCCCGCCGCAGTGTCCGGTGACCGGTGACTGGATGTCGGATTCCGGTCACTTTCGACGGATGGCCGAAATTCATGGGATGCAAGCGCATTCCCCCGGCGGGCTCCGCAGGAAATCAGCCAAATAACTCGTCGAACCCCGCGCGGCCGACCCGTCGCGGAGCCGCCCGGTCAATGGCCGGAACTCGATCACACCCTTGGAGGGCCCATCGCGCGCCAGTAGGGTGATCGACATGCTGCAAGAAGTAAAAGGAACGCAATATTTGACGGCCCTGCGCGAGGGCGGTTCACTTCCCGGTATCGTCGAGGCCGACAATGACGGCACTTATGTCGTCAAGTTCCGGGGAGCCGGCCAGGGAAGTGCGGCCCTCGTCGCCGAGATCGTGGTCGGCGAGCTCGGCCGGCACCTCGGCATCCGGGTCCCCGACCTGGTCCTCCTCGACGTGGACGCCGAACTGGCCCGACGTGAGCCGGACCAGGAGGTGCAACAGCTCCTCCAGGCCAGCACCGGCCCCAATCTGGCCATGGACTTCCTGCCCGGATCGGTCGGCTACGACGGCATCGCCTGGCGGGCGCCGGCGGAGGAGGCCGCCCGCATCTACTGGCTGGACGCCCTGACGGCCAATGTGGACCGCACGTGGTCCAACCCCAACCTCCTCATCTGGCACCGCCAGTTGTGGGCGATCGACCACGGTGCGGCGCTGATCTTCCAGCACTCGTGGCCATCGGTGGAAGGCTGGGCCAACCGGGACTACGGACTGGGCTCGCACGTCCTGTCCGAGCGGGTCTCCACGCTGAAGCCCCCGGTCCTCGACGCCCTCGACGCCGAGCTGGCCGCCCTCGTGACGCCGGAGGCGCTGGAGCGGATCCTCGGACTCGTGCCCGACGACTTCCTGGCCACCATGAACTCGGCGAACGGCGCGGACCCGCAAACCCTGCGCGAACGCTACTGCGAATACCTGCTGGCCCGTCTGGCGGGCGAGCGCGCCTGGTGGCCGGAGGCGGCGGCATGAGCACTCACGTCTCCCCCTCCCTCGGTTTCGACTACGCGCTGCTGCAGGCCGTTCCCCGCGTGGACCGCGGCGAGCGGATCAACGTCGGCGCGCTGCTCTACTGCAAGCAGGCCGACTTCCTCGCGGCCGAGATCCACATCGACGCCGCACGCCTGCGCGCCCTGGACCCCGAGGTCGACCTGACCGGTGTCACCGACGCCCTCGAGGCGATCCGCGCCATCTGCGCGGGCGAACCGAAGGCCGGCCAGGCCGGCGCCGGCACGCTGCGCTCGCGGTTCGGCTGGCTGACGGCCCCGCGCAGCGCGGTCGTCCAGACCGGACCGGTGCACGGCGGTCTCACGGCCGACCCGACGGCCGAACTGGCCCGGCTGATGAACCGTCTGGTGCGCTGAGCCGCCGCCCTCCCGCACCACCGCCCGCGCCCGCGCCCGTACCGAGGACACCACATGCAGGACATCATCGATGCCGTCGTGAGCGGGCAAGCGGTGCGGGAGGACTTCGCCGCGCTCGCCCTCCCCGAGGCGTACCGGGCCGTCACCTTGCACAAGGACGAGACGGACCTGTTCGCGGGGCTCGCCACCCCCGACAAGGACCCGCGCAAGTCGGTGCACCTGGACGAGGTTCCGGTGCCCGAACTCGGCCCGGGTGAGGCCCTGGTGGCCGTCATGGCCTCCTCGGTCAACTACAACACCGTCTGGTCGTCCCTCTTCGAACCGCTGCCGACCTTCGGTTTCCTGGAGCGCTACGGCAGGCTCAGCGAGCTCACCAAGCGCCACGACCTGCCGTACCACGTCATAGGCTCCGACCTCGCGGGTGTCGTCCTGCGCACGGGCCCGGGCGTCCACGCCTGGAAGCCCGGTGACGAGGTCGTCGCGCACTGCCTCTCGGTCGAACTGGAGGCGCCGGACGGCCACGACGACGCGATGCTCGACCCGGAGCAGCGCATCTGGGGCTACGAGACGAACTTCGGCGGCCTGGCGGAGATCGCCCTGGTGAAGTCCACCCAGTTGATGCCCAAACCCCGGCATCTGAGCTGGGAGGAGGCCGCTGCCCCGGGGCTGGTCGCCTCCACCGCCTACCGCCAGCTGGTCTCCCGCAACGGCGCCGGCATGAAGCAGGGCGACAACGTCCTGATCTGGGGTGCCGGCGGCGGGCTCGGCTCGTACGCCACCCAGTTCGCCCTCGCCGGCGGCGCCAACCCGGTCTGCGTGGTCTCCAGCGCGCAGAAGGCCGGCATCTGCCGGGCGATGGGCGCGACCGCGGTCATCGACCGCAGCGCCGAGGACTACCGGTTCTGGAAGGACGAGCACACCCAGGACCCCAAGGAGTGGAAGCGCTTCGGCAAGCGCATCCGCGAGCTCACCGGTGGCGAGGACGTGGACATCGTCTTCGAGCACCCGGGCCGCGAGACCTTCGGCGCGAGCGTGTACGTCACCCGCAAGGGCGGCACGATCGTCACCTGCGCCTCGACCTCCGGCTACCACCACGAGTACGACAACCGCTACCTGTGGATGTCCCTGAAGAAGATCGTCGGCTCCCACTTCGCGAACTACCGGGAGTCCTGGGAGTCGAACCGGCTGATCTCCAAGGGCAGGATCCACCCCACACTGTCGAGGGTCTACGCGCTGGAGGACACGGGCCAGGCCCTGTACGACGTCCACCGCAACCTGCACCACGGCAAGGTGGGGGTCCTCGCACTGGCCCCCGAGGAGGGCCTCGGCGTCCGCGACCTGGAACTGCGCGCCCAACACCTCGACGCCATCAACCGCTTCCGGGTCCCGGCGCCGCCGTCCGCCTGATCCTGCGGCTCGGCCACGGGCTGCCACCACGCCTTCGGGCACCGGTGGCAGCCCGTTCGCATGCGTGTCGCCCCGCGGCGCGGCCGCCCTCCCTGAATGCGTTTCAGATACAGCTCCGTATTGGGATACAGTCTCGTATCTGGGAAGCGCGTCAAGGAGGCGATCACCATCACCAAGCGACTCACCCGGCAGCAGAGCCGGCAGGTCACCCGCGAGCAGATCCTTCAGTCGGCGGCAGCGCTCTTCGCCGGCCAGGGGGTCAGCGGCACCTCGGTGGAGCAGATCGTCGAGGCCGCCGGATACACCCGCGGCGCCTTCTACGGCAACTTCGAGGGCAAGCACGAGCTCGTCCTCGCCCTGCTCGAACAGCGGACCCAGCACGAGCTGGAAGAGATCCAGGCGATGAGCCGCCAGGCGGCCACCTTCGAGGAGATGCTCGACCACCTCCGCTCCTGGCACCGCCGGCGCGACGAGAACCTCGCCAGCTGGCTCGCCCTGCGCACCGAACTCTGGCTCTACGGACTGCGCGACCCGGAACTGCTGCCCGTACTGGCGGACCGCGAGCGCCGCTCCCGGGAGGCGATCGCCCAGTCGCTGGAGCAGGGCTTCACCGCGCGCGGCGTGAGCACGCCGGCTCCCGTGGAGCTGCTGGCCCTGATCGTGCACGCGCTGAACGACGGACTGTCCATCCAGCGCGTGCTCTCCCCCGCCGACAGCGGCATGGACTCCGTCGTGGACGTGGTGGAGCTCCTGATGAAGTCCTGGACCGCACTCGCCCGCAGCACCGCAACCGCTGCCGAACCCACCGCGGCACCCACCACGGCACCCACCACCGAACCCCCGATCGAGAACCTGGAGAAGAACCCATGAACAAGGCAGGGCAGGCAGAAAAGCCGGCGAACGCCGGCCCACCTGCCACCCCCGACGCGCCCGAGCCCGACCCGAAGCGGTGGCTCGCGCTGACCGTCCTGCTGGTCGCCACCTTCATGGACCTGCTCGACGCCAACATCATCACCGTGGCGATCCCGAGCATCCAACGCGACCTCGGCGCCTCGACCGTCGCCATCCAGGCGATGACGGCCGGCTACACCCTGAGCTTCGCGGTCCTGCTGATCACCGGCGGCCGGCTCGGTGACATCTTCGGCCGCAAGCGGATGTTCCTCCTCGGCGTCAGCGGCTTCGTCCTCGCGTCCGCCCTGTGCGCCGCCGCGCCCACCACCGAATTACTCGTCGTCGCCCGTGCGCTCCAGGGGCTCACCGCCGCGATCATGGTGCCCCAGGTGCTCGCGCTCATCCACGTCTCCTTCGCTCCCCAGGAGATCGGCCGCGTCGTCAGCCTCTACGCGAGCATGGTCGGCCTGGCCATCGTCTCCGGTCCCCTCATCGGCGGCGCCCTGATCAGCTGGAGCCCGCTGGACCTCGGCTGGCGCAGCATCTTCGTGGTGAACCTGCCGGTCGGCGTGGTGGCTCTGATCGGCGCCGCGAAGTGGATGCGGGAGTCGAGCTCCCCCCACGCGAAGCGCCTGGACATGATCGGCATGCTGCTGGTGATCCTCGGACTGCTGCTGCTCATGGTGCCGCTGACCCTCGGCCGCGAACTCGACTGGCCGCTCTGGAGCATCGTCTCGCTCGTCGCCGCCGCCCCCGTCCTCGTGCTGTTCGTGGTCTACGAACGCCACAAGACCCGCAAGGACGGCTCGCCCCTGGTGACGCTGTCCCTGTTCAAGGTCCGCGCGTTCGGCGCCGGCATCGGCGTGCAGCTCCTCTTCAGCGCCATCCCCGCCGGCTTCTTCCTCAGCTGGACCCTCTACCTCCAGGCCGGCCTCGGCTGGTCGGCCCTGCACACGGGTCTGACGGCGATCCCGTTCTCCCTGTGCGTGCCGGTCGTCGGTGGTCTCGCCGTCCGCAAGTTCTCCCCGCTCTACGGCCGTTACTGCCTGCTCGCGGGGGCCGTCCTGATGTTCGCGGGCATCGTCTCCTACGCCTGGGCCGCCGACCACTTCGGTACGGACATCACCTCCTGGCACGCGATCCCGTCGATGCTCCTGATCGGCTCCGGCATGGGTCTGCTCATGCCCCCGCTGACGGCGCTGGTCCTCAGGGAGGTCCAGCCGCAGGAGGCCGGCGCCGCCTCCGGCATCATCAACGCCACCGGCCAGCTCGGTGCCGCGCTCGGCGTGGCAGTCATCGGCAGCCTCTTCTTCGCGGCGCTCGCGGGCAACGCCGGACCGCAGGCCGAACGGGTCGCCCCCACCGTGCAGTCGGTGTCGCCCCAGCAGGCCGCGGACCTCCAGGACTGCGCGACCGAGGCACTCGGCCAGGACGACCTGGCCAAGGTTCCGGACACGTGCTCCACCCTGGTGCAGGGCGCCGACGACGGCACCCGGGATACGATCAACGGCGCGCTCGGAGAGATCCGCGCGAAGACGTTCGTGTCCACCTACAGCGAGACGCTGTACTGGGCGGCCGGTGGCCTCGTCCCGGTCACCGCCCTCGTGCTGCTCCTGCCGCACCACCGGGTCCGGCGGGAGGAAATGGCCTAGTGCGCCGCGCCTCTGACGACCAGTCGAACCCCAGAACCAGATCGGGAGACCTCCCATCATGAGCAGCAGTACGACCTACCAGGTCCTCACCCGGGGCAAGTTCGCGCCCCTCGACGAGGAGCAGCGCGCGTCGCTGCTCGCCCAGGTCGACGACCACGGCGTGCTCAGCGCCCGGTTCACCGAGGAGGGCACGGTGAACTACGAGCGCGGACTGCACGGGTTCACCTTCCGCGTGCTGATCCCCGCGACCGACGACGACACCGAGGAACTCGTCCTGGCGCAGGCCGAGGAGCTCGCCGTGGCGGCCGTCGCCAAGCTCGGCGCCGGATGCCTCGACCTCAAGTCGGTCTCCACCGACCTGGCCAGCATCAAGATCAAGCGGAAGGGGCGCTGACCCGAAGGTCCCGGCCGGTGCGGCGCCCGGGCGCCGCACCGGCCCGCACCGGCAGGAACGCGGAACACTCTGATGACACCTGATGAATTCACCCTCGTGCTGTCCGACCCGACGCTGCGCCGCGTCTTCTCCGCGGTCGCGCTCGGCTCGTCCACCTCGTCCGAGATCCTCACGGCCGCGGGGCTCGACACCCCGGTGGCGGCCAAGGCCATCGGGCAGCTGACCCGGACGGGTCTGCTCGTGCCCGAGGGGCGCGGCCGGCTCGTCGTCAACGAAGGCGCCCTGGAGGAGGCGGCGCGGACCGCCGCCCGCCGCCGGGAGGAGGAGGCCGCCGCCGAGCAGCCCGACGCCCGGCTGCGCGGCTTCGTACGCGACCGGGTGCTGGTGGGTCTGCCCGAGGAGGCCGACCACGAGGCGCGGCGCACGGTGCTGCGCCACGTGGGGGAGGCCACCTTCGCCCCGGGCGAGGAGTACGACGAGCGCACGGTGACGGAGCGTCTGGAGCCGTGGTGCGAGAGCGGTGTCCTGGACGCCGTGTCACTGCGCCGGGCCCTCGTCGACCTCGGGGTGCTGCGCCGGGAGTCGGGGCTGTACGGCCTCACCGCCGCTCCGGTCGGCGCCGCCTGACGCCGAGGGGCCCCCGTCCGGCCGGACGGGGGCCCCTCGGCTCGCTCGTCTCCGCTATGCGGGGGCGGCCCGGCCCGCCGCCACGGGTGCCGGCCGGGGCCGGCGTACCGCCTCCAGCACGGCGGCCTGGTACGGGGTGAGGGAGCTCGCCCGCTCCTGCGGGATCAGCGCGGCCCAGTTCGGCTCCCGCCCGCAGGCGTACAGGGTCCCGAGCGAGGCGAGCATGGAGCGGACCTCGGCCCGCCGCCTGCCGGAGGGCAGCAGCCATCCCTGCCGTTCGCCGTGTTCGAGGGTCTGGCGCACCGGGCTCAGCAGTACCGGATGGGCGCTGACCTCGAGGAACACCTCGTGTCCCGCGGTGCTCAGATGCTCCACCGCGGCGGCGAAGCGGACCGGTTCCCGCAGGTTGCGCATCCAGTACGCGGCCCCGAGCCCGGCGCCCCGCACCGGCTCGGCCGTCACGGTCGAGTACATCGGCAGGCGGGTGGGGGCCGGCTCCAGGGTGCGCAGGGCGGCGTGCAGGTCCTCGCGCAGCTCCTCCACGTAGTGGCTGTGCGAGGCGACCGTCCCCTTGATCACCCGGCAGTAGACGTCCCGCGCCTCCAGTTCGCCCACGAGTGCGGCGAGCGAGTGCGAGTCCCCCGCCAGGACCGTGGAGCGGGGGCTGTTCTCCCCCGCCACGCTGATCCCGCCGCCGCTCGCCTCGGCGACCGCCCGCGCCTCTGCGGGTGAGAGTTCCGTCGTGGCCAGCGCCCCCTTGCCGGAGATCCGGCGCAGCAGCGCGCTGCGCCGGCAGGCGACCGTCAAGGCTTCGCGCAGGGTCAGTCCGCCGGCCGTGTGGGCGGCTGCGATCTCCCCCATGCTGTGCCCGACGACCGCGTCGGGCGTGATGCCCCAGCTGCGCCAGAGCGCCGTCAGGGCGATCTGCAAGGAGACCATCGTCGGCTGGAGGACGTCCAGTTCGTCCAGCCGGGCCTCCTCGGCCGGCAGCCTCAGCTGCTCGACGACGGAGAAGCCGGCGAACTCGCGTACCAGCCGGTCGCAGTGGTGCATCGCCTCGCGGAACACCGGCTGCCGAAGGAGGAGTTCGCGGCCCATCCCGTACCACTGGGCGCCCTGCCCGGCGAAGACGAACACCAGCCCGGGGCGCCGGGCCGTGACCTCTGCCGGGACCCGTCCCACCTCGCCCGCGCAGGCCTCTTCGAGCTGCGTGCGCAGGTCGTCGTACGAGTCGACGGGGAAGGCGAGCCGGTGGGCGCCGGCCGTGCCCGTCGCCGCCTCGTGGCAGTACCGGGCGAGCGAGGGCAGTTCGCGTCCGGCACGGATCCTGTCGATGTGGGCGTACAGCAGGACCTGGAGCAGGTCCTCGCTGTCGGCGGCGACGGCGAACAGCTGCGCACTCATGCTTCCCCCTTTCGGTTTCGGCCCGGGCGGCGGGTCATCGGCGGACGGCGATCCGGTGGCGGTAGCTCTCCATCGGCAGGCCGCTCATCCACGGCACGATGCCCAGCTTGCTGAGCGCCTTGATGGCGGGCGGCGGCTGGTAGCCCGCGAACATGCCGCCGAACATCAGGATCTGGCTGTGCGCGGCGACCTGGCGCACCAGCGGGTTCATCCGCTGCTTGCCGAGGGTGGTGCGGAAGTGGCTGCCGGGCGCCATACGGCGGCGGACGGCCGCGCGGACCCGGTCCGAGATGTCGTGGTCGGCCGTCCATTCCAGGCCCTCGGTCTCCTCCGCCGTGCGCCGCATGGTCTCCGTGCGCTGGCGGGTGTAGACGTCGATGTGGCTGAGGAAGCCGCCGGGGCGCAGCACGCGTGCGGCCTCGGCGAGGAACCTGCCGAGGTCGGGGTAGGTGTGCGAGCTCTCGATGTTGACGAGCACGTCCACGGAGCCGTCCTCGAAGGGCAGGTCCTCCGCGTCGCCGTGGACGAAGGTGAGCGCGTCGCCCCGGGACAGGGTGGCGGTGGCCCGTGCGACGGCCTTCGGTGACAGGTCCAGGCCGGTCATGCGGGCGCCGGGGGCGATGCGGGAGAGGAGGTTGAGGCCCTCCCCCATGCCGCAGCCGACTTCCAGGACGTGGCGTCCGGCGTAGTCGTCGAGGTCGATGGGGAGGTCGCGCAGGGCGAGGAAGTAGAGCTGCTCGCTGAAGCCGTCGGTCCAGGGCTCGCCGAAGCCGGGCACGCGGGCGCGGATCTCCTCGACGAGGGCGGGGTCGTGCATGCCCCAGTTCCACAGGGCCCCGTGGCCGGAGAGCGTGGCGGCCATGTCGTAGATGGTGGCGCTGGCGGACTTCATGCCGGCGGCGTTCTCGCCGCGGCGGGCCGTGCCGGACTCGTCGAGGTTGATGTCCGCGAGACCGCTGGTGAAGGCGGTCATGACGTCAGGAGTGGCACTCATGTGGGTCTCCGGTGAGCAGGGTGGGTGGTCAGGCGCTGACGGTGTCGCCGCGCACCAGGCCGAATCCGTCGGGTACGTCGGCGGGGTCGGTGCCGGTCGTGACGGGTCGGTTTCCGGCGTCGACGAACACCACGCTCGGTTCGTACGAGCGGGCGTGCTCCTCGCTCATGGAGGCGTAGGAGATGATGATGACGAGGTCGCCGGGGTTGATGAGGTGGGCCGCGGCGCCGTTGATGCCGATGACCCCGCTGTCGGCCTCGCCCTCGATGACGTAGGTGCTGAGGCGGGCCCCGTTGTCGATGTCGACGATGTCGACCTTCTCGCCGGGCAACAGGTTCGCGGCGGCCATCAGAGTGGAGTCGATGGTGACGGAGCCCACGTAGTGCAGGTCCGCCTGGGTCACCGTCGCACGGTGGATCTTGGACTTGAACATCTCTCGGTACAGCACGTTCTCTCCGTTCACCAGGTCACCGGTAGCTCTTGGACGCCGTAGATGATCATGTCCGGGCGAGTGCGGACCTCGGCGGCGGGGACGCCGAGGCGCAGCCCCGGGAAGCGTCCGAACAGGGCCTCGAAGGCGATCCGCAGTTCCAGCCGGGCGAGTTGCTGGCCCACGCACTGGTGGACGCCGTGCCCGAACGCGAGGTGCGGTACGGGCTCGCGGGTCACGTCGAGCGCGTCCGGCCGGGCGCAGAGCACCGGATCGCGGTTGGCGGCCGCGAAGGAGAGCGAGAGCGCGTCCCCGGCCGCCATCCGGTGCCCTTCGAACTCCAGGTCCTCGCCCGCCGCGCGGATGCCGCCCGCGTGGACGACCGTCAGGTAGCGCAGCAGTTCTTCGACCGCCCTCTCGGCCTGGGAGGTGTCGGCGGCCAGCGCGGCCGACTGCTCGGGGTGCTCCAGCAGGGCGAAGGTGCCGAGGGCGATCATGTTCGCGCTGGTGTCGTATCCGGCGGTCAGCAGCACGCTGCCGACCGTGACGAGTTCCTCGTCGGTGAGCCGGCCGTCGGTGACGAGGGTGGCGAGGAGGTCGTCCGCCGGTTCGGCGCGCTTCGCCTCGACCAGGCCGCGCAGCAGGCCGGTGATGGTGTGCCAGCCGGCGATGGCGTCCTCCGCGCTGGAGTGCACCGCGAAGAGGGCCTTGATGGCCCGGGCGAACGCCGGGCGTTGCGACACGGGCACGCCCAGCAGCTCGCAGATGGCCGATGCGGCCATGGGCTCCGCGAACCCCGTCACCAGGTCGACCGGGCCCTCGCCCTTGCCTTCGGCCATGGCGTCCAGGTGGCTCCCGGCGAGCTCCGTCAGCCGGGGCTCGAGGGTGCGGGTGCGGCGCGCCGAGAACCAGGCGGCCACCGCCCGCCGGTAGCGGGTGTGCTCCGGCGGGTCCATCGCCGTGAACATGCCCGGGGCCGGCTCGGTGCGGTCCGTCGCCATGGGCAGCGGGATGGGCGCGCGCAGCGCGTCGCCCCGGGAGCTCATCCGGGGGTCGGCCAGCAGCCTGCGGACCTGGGGGTAGCCGGTGACCAGCCAGCCCACGTGCCCGTCCGGGAACTCCATGCGGGCGACCGGGTGGTCGGCGCGGAGCACGCCCAGCTCGGGTGCGGGGTCGAAGGGGCACCGGCCCCGGGTCATCGGCAGACCCGGGACCGTGGGAAGGCCGTCGGTCATCACACCTCGTTCTCCGGGGACAGCCGGACGGGAAGACGCTGCATCGAGAGCAGGTAGCGCGGCTCGATCTCCTGCGGGTCGACGGCCAGCGACAGGTCGGGGAACCGCCTGAACAGTGCGGTCAGGGCGACTTCCCCCTCGATCAGGGCGAGGCTGGCGCCCAGGCAGTAGTGCGCACCCCGGCCGAAGCCCAGGTGCGGGTTCTGCTCGCGGGTGACGTCGAGGCGTCCGGGCTCCTCGAAGACCTCGGGGTCCCGGTTCGCGGCGGCCAGCACCACCTGGATGGCCTCTCCGGGCTGCACCTTCACTCCGCCGATCTCGACGGACTCGGTGGCGAAGCGACGGAAGGTGTGCTTCACCGGCGCGGTGTGGCGTACCAGTTCGGCGACGGCCCGGCTGCCGAGGGAGGGGTCGTTCTTCAGCAGTTCCAGCTGATCGGGATGCTGGAGCAGGGTGAAGGCCCCGAGCGCGACGAGGTTGCGGACGGTCTCGTGGCCCGCCTGTACGAGGACCATCGCCAGGGCGGTCAGCTCGTCGTCGGTCAGCCGGTCGCTGTCCTCCTCGTGGACCTGCACGAGTTCGGAGATCAGGTCGTCGCGCGGCTCGGCCTGACGGGCGGCGATCAGTTCCCGGGTCACCCGGGCCATGCCCCGTACGGCCGGGGCGAACTGCTCGGGGTTCGGGCGCAGGGCCTGGGCGAGGGTCTCGCTCCACTCGCGCCACTGCTCGCGGTACTCCTCGTCGACGCCGAGGAGTTCGCAGATGACGATGATGGCCAGCGGGTGCGCGTAGTCCGCGATCAGGTCGGGCTCGGACTTGCCGGCGAGGCCGTCCAGCAGGCGCTCCGCCACGCGTTCGACGGCCGGGGTCAGGGCCAGCATCCGCCGGGCGGACAGGGCCCGGGTGACGAGGCGGCGGACCCTCATGTGGTCCACGCCGTCCATGGTCAGCAGGGTGGAGTCGAACATGTCGACGATGTCCTCGGGGATGCCCCGGCTGAGCATGCTCTCGCGGTGGGAGTCGCCCGGCGGGCGGCTGCGCAGGGTCGGCTCGCCGAGCACCGTCTTGACGTCGTGGTGGCCGGTGACCACCCAGACGTCGCTGCCGTCGGCGAACTTCCCGCGGCAGACGGGCCGGGGGCCGCCGAGCCAGCGCTCCCCCGCCTTCGGGTCGGTGATGAACTTCGGGTCGGACAGATCGAACTCGCTCACCAAGTCGTCGGATTCGGTGCTGAGTTCCGGGGTGGGGGTCTCGGTCATGCGGTCTGCCTCGCTCGTTACTGAGAATGTCGGTCGTGCGGGTGGGGCTGTGTGCGTGGTCGCGCCGCCCCTGCGAAGGTCAGGAGCTGCGGCTGCGGAGCCCGCCGCCCACGACCTCGGCGGCCTCGGCCATCAGGCGATCGGCGAGCACGTCGGCGTGCCGGTCCCGCCAGGCGTGCAGCGGTGTGCCGGCCAGCCACCGGTTGCAGGCGCCGAGGGCCGGTCCGCAGGGGATCTGGTAGTCGGCGGCGCGGCCCGGCGTGCCCTCGATCGCCCAGGTGGCCGCCTGGGCGCAGTACCAGCGGAAGACGAGCGCCATGCGCCGCTTGGGGTCGAGGGCGGACCCGGCGGAGTCGCCGAGGCGGCCGAGGATCTCCTCGAAGGAGGCCCCCAGGTAGTCGCGCTCCACCTTCGCGCGCACCGCGGCGGGCACCGCTTCCCACGAGTCGTGGTTGCGCCACAGGTCGTGGAGCTTTCCCGCGCGGGCGTGGAACAGCACGCCCTTGCGCAACACCCGCGCCCGGCCGCCCAGTTCGAAGAGGTCCCCGTAGGGCGCGAAGGCGGTGTCGTGGACGTCGGCCTCCTGGAGGAGGTCCTTGGCCGCCGCGCTGGTCCCGCTCTCGGCGGTGCACGCGTTGATGGAGCCGGTGAGGACGAAGTCGGCGCCCAGGACGAAGGAGGCCGCCGCCGACTCGGGGGCCCCGATGCCGCCCCCGGCCCCGATGCGCACGGCTCCGGCCACCGCGCCGAGCTCCGCGCGCAGTCCGCGCAGGGCGGGCAGCAGCGCCCACAGGGTCGCCATGTCGGAGTGGTCCCCGGCGTCCCCCACCGCGCAGACGTCGTCGGCGAGCGCGACGCGTGCTCCCGCCTCGGCCTCCTCGGCGGTGAGCAGCCCCTCCGCCACCAGCCGGCTCACCAGCGCGGCGGGCGCTGGCTCCAGGAACAGCCGGGCGGCGTCCGGCCGGGTCACCTTCGCGAGGATCTTGCGGGGCACGTGCACGGTGCCGTCCGCCAGCACCCGGGCGCCGGTCAGCCGGTGCCGTACGAGGGCGGGCGTCGCCTCGACGTGGGTGGAGGCCTCCACGAACCGGACGTCGTCCCGGATCAGTACGTCGACCAGCTCGGACTCGGCCCGGGGATCGAAGGGGTCGTGCGTGACGTTGACCCCGAACGGCGCCCCGGCCGGGACGCGTGCGCGGATCGTGGCGACCGCCGAGGCCACGTCCCGGGCCGGGAGCCCCGAGGCTCCGTAGTAGGAGAGCAGTCCGGCCCCGGCCATCCGGGCGACCAGGTCGACGGAGCCGATCCCCTGCCGCATGCCTCCGGCGGCGTAGGCGAGGCGGACGCCGTAGTCCCGCCGGAAGTCCTCCGACCCGAGCGACCGGGCCGTGACCGTCGCTGGGCGTACGGGCGCGACCGGTACGGGCTCGGTACGTACGCGCCCGGTGCCGCCCGGCTCGGTACGGACCGGCTCGGACCGCCGGGGCGCGGCGGACCCGGCGGACTCCGCAGCGGGGAGGGGGGTCGCCTCGTTCCGGATCCGGTCGATGAGCTTGGTCAGCACCTGCCCCGGACCGAGCTCGCGCACCCGGAAGTCGCCCTGGCCCATCAGGAGCCGGACGCTGTCGGTCCAGCGCACCGGCGAGGCGATCTGCCGTCGCAGGGTGGCGGCCACCTCTCCCGCCGCGTACGGCCGTGCGTCCACGTTGGCGATCACCGGGATCTTCGGCGGCGCGAAGGCGGTGGCGTCCAGCAGCCGGCCGAACTCCTCCGCGGCGGCGGCCATGTACCGGCTGTGGAAGGGCGCGCTGACGTTCAGCGGCGCGCACCGCGCCCCGGCCGCCTTCAGCGCGGGCAGCGCCCGGTTGACCGAGTCCGCGGGACCGGCGATCACGCTCTGGGTGGGCGCGTTGTAGTTGGCGATGTCGAGGTCGGAGAGGCCCTCGTCGCGCAGGACCCGCTCCACGAGCGCGGCGTCGACGTAGGAGACGGCGGCCATCGTGCCGCCCGTGACCTGCCCCATGAGCCGGCCGCGCTCGGCGACCAGGCGCAGGCCCGTCTCGAAGTCGTACACGCCGGCGGCGAACAGGGCGGAGAACTCGCCCAGGCTGTGCCCGAGGACGTAGTCGGGCAGGCGGCCTCCCTCGCCCACGGCCGCCAGCCAGGTGAGGGAGTTGACCACGTACAGCGCGGGCTGGGTGTAGCGGGTGTTGCGCAGGTTGCGGCCCGGGTCCTCCAGGCACAGTTCCCGGACGGAGTAGCCGAGGACGTCGTCGGCGCGGGCGACGAGGTCGGGGAAGCGGTCGAACACCTCCCGGCCCATGCCCTTGGCCTGCGCGCCCTGCCCGGGGAAGACGTGGACGTCGAGCGTCGGTGCGGCGGCGGACCGGTGCGCGGCGGTCGCTGCGGGAGCGCTCACGGGGTTCACCTCGATTCTTGCGGGGGTGGCGGCGAGGCGGGGGCGGGCGTCGAGGACGGCCCGGTACAGCACCTCGTCGCGGGCGTACGGGGACAGCAGGGGCAGCACGCGGGAACCGCTGCCCTCCGGCAGCGCGGCCCGCACCAGGTTGGCCATGGAGCCGGAGGGTCCCAGGTCGAGGAAGAGCAGGTCGTCCCGTTCCAGGAGCGGGCCCAGCGCCCGGGTCAGGTCGAAGGGTTCGCGGAGCACCCGCCACAGGTGTGCGGGGTCGGGTATCCGCACGGTCGTGCCGGTGGTGCCGGAGATCAGCGGGATCGCGGCCGGCTTCATGGCCAGGTCGCCGATCAGGTCCTTGAACACGCCCTCGACCGGGTCGATCAGGGGCGAGTGGAAGGGGAACAGGACGGGCAGCCGCTGGCAGAGCGTGCCGGTGTCGTGGAGGTGCCGTTCGATCCGGTCCAGGACCCCGGCGGTGCCGGCCAGGACGAAGTTCTCCGGCGAGTTCACAGCGGCGACGTGCGCCCCCGCGAAGGCCGGGTCGCGGTCGGCGAGTCCCGCGTCGGCCAGGACCGCGAGCATTCCGCCCCGCGGGCACTCGGCCTCGAACACGTCGACCTGGCGCAGCAGGGAGCGCAGGCACTCGTCCGGGTCGACGGCGCCCGCGACGGCCGCCGCCGCGACCTCCCCGAGGCTGGCACCGAGCACCGCGCCGGGTTCGAACCCGTGGCTCCGGAGCATCCGCGCCAGCGCGTACTCGACCATGAAGATGGCCGGCTGGGTGAGGGAGAACCGCGTCATCGGGTGCTCGGGGCCGCGGCCGGCGCCGTGGATCGCCTCGATCACCGAATCGCCGCGCACCTCGCGGACCGTAGCGTCCAGGGAGTCGAGGGCTTCACGGAAGGCGTCGTCGGCCCCGTAGAGCCACTTGCCCATGCCGTGGTACTGGGAGCCCTGCCCCGCGAACAGGAAGACCGGCGTGAGCATCAGGAGACACGCAGGGACGATTCGAACACCTTGTGCTGTGTGGGCAGTTGCCCGACCGACTCCACGACGAAGCCGGCCTCCTCGAGGGCGCGCCGCATGGCGGGCTCGTCCAGCCCGGTGGTGCCCTCGTCGCAGGCCACGGCCTGGAACATCGCCCGCCAGCCGTCGATGTCGTTCTCCACCAGCGGCTCCACGACGAGCAGCCGGGCGTCCGCGGGGCTGTCGGCCATGGCGGTGGCGACGGTGCGCAGGATCCGGACGCAGTTCTCGTACGTCCAGTCGTGCAGCACGTTCTTCAGCAGGTAGCGGTCGGCTCCGGCGGGGAGCCCGACGAAGAAGTCGCTCGGGGCGAAGTCGATGCGGTCGAGCACGTCCTGCTTCGCGACCCGCTCCAGGGCCGTGCGGCCCCTGGCGCAGACGCTGGCCCGGTCGGCGACGGTGCCGCGCAGGTCCGGGTGGGCGGCCAGCAGCCCGGGGAGCAGGCCGCCGCTCCCGCCGCCCACGTCGACGACCGTCTTCACGGCGCTGAAGTCGTGCACGCCGAGCAGGCACTGGGCCACCGGCGTCGCCAGGTCGACCATGCCCTTGTCGAACAGGTCCGCCGTCTCGGGGTGGGTCTCCAGGTAACCGTAGAGGGACTCCCCGAACACCTCCTGGAAGCCGGACTTGCCCGTCTTCACGGTGTGCATCAGGCCGGCGAACGCGTCGTCGTACAGCTCGGCGGCGAGGATGGCGAAGTGGCGCTGGGTGAAGGGGTGGTCCGCGCGCAGCGGCGCGTAGGCCTCGGTCAGCCGGAACTTCTCCCCGTCGCGCTCCAGCACTCCCGGCACGGTGAGCATCTGGAGGAGGCGGTGCAGGATCTCGGGGTCGGTCTCGGTGCGCTCGGCGAGTTCGGCCGAGGTCATCGATCCGCCGTCGAGGATGTCGGCTATCTCCAGTCGGGCGGCGACCGCGAGGGCCCGGGCGAACCAGCCGCTGACGGCGAGTTTGAGGATTTCCATGAGAGCGTCTCTTTCGGTTCCGTCAGGCGAGCCGGCGCAGCCGGTCGGCCAGGGCGGCGGGGGTGGGGGTCTCGAACACGTCGGTCAGCGCGAGCCGGACACCGGTGATGTCCTTGATCCGCTGGGCGAGGGCGACGGCCAGCAGCGAGTGCCCGCCGTTGGCGAAGAAGTGCGCGCCGGCATCGAGGTCGCTGCGGTCCAGCAGTTCGGCGAACAGGCCGACGACGGTGGCCGTCAGGTCGTCCTGGGCCCCGGCACCGGCATCGCCGCCGTGGCCGCCGACGGCCGGGCCGGAGTGCCGGGCCGCCTGTTCGGCGAGGGCCAGGTGGTCGACCTTGTCGCTGCCGGTACGGGGGAAGGCGTCGACGGCGATGAACCGGTGCGGGACGACCGAGCGCGGGAGCTGCCCGTGCGCGTGGTCCCACAGTTCGTCCACGGCCTCGGGGCGGCCCGGGACGCGGACGAAGGCGGCCAGGTAACCGTCCGCCCCGGGATCGCCCACGACCACCACGGCCGCCGCCTCGACGTCCGGGTGGGCGAGCAGGACCGCCTCGATCTCGGCGGGTTCGATGCGGTTGCCGCGCAGCTTGACCTGCCGGTCCATCCGGCCGAACAGGTCGATCCTGCCGTCGGTCCGCCAGCGGGCCACGTCTCCCGAGCGGTGGAAGCGCCCGTACTCGGCGTTCTCCCCGAAGCGTTCCGCGGTCAGGTCGGGCCGCTCGTGGTAGCCGGAGGCGACGCCGACGCCCGCGACGCACAGCTCTCCGCGCAGGCCCACCGGGAGCGGCCTGCCGTGCGGGTCGGCGATGAAGATCCGGGTGTTGGCGACGGGCGAACCGACGTCCACCCTTCCGCCGTGGCCGGCCGGGACGCGGCCGGCGGTCGCCCAGATCGTGCTCTCGGTGGGTCCGTAGACGTTCCACAGTTCGGCGCCGGCGTCGAGCAGCCGGGTGGCCAGTTCGGCCGGCAGGGGTTCACCGCCGGTGAGGAGGACGCGTCCGGCCGTCACCTCCGCGGCCTCGTGGGCGACGAGCCGCCACGTCGTGGGGGTCGCCTGCAGCAGGCCGATGTCGTGGGCGGTGACGGCGGCCGCCAGCAGGGTGCCGTCCGTGCGCGCCTCGTCCGGGAGCACCACCGTGTGGCCGCCGTGGAGCAGCGGCATCATCAGTTCGAGCGAGGAGGTGTCGAAGCTGTACGTGCTGAGCCAGCCGGTGGGGCGCGTGGAGCCGGCCACGCCGAAGCGTTCGGCGTAGTCGACGATGTGGTTGACGAGGCTGCCGTGCCGGATCGGGATGCCCTTGGGCTTGCCGGTCGAGCCGGAGGTGTGGATCACGTACGCGAGGGCGTCGGGGTCGGCCTTCACCGCCGCCTCGTCCACCGGCACCGGGGGGACCTGGTCCCATTCGGTGGCGGGCACGGCGGCGTGGCCGTCCGGGGCGGTGATCCCGGCGCCGACGATGACGACGCGGGCCCGCGTGTCGTCGAGCTGGTAGGTCAGGCGCTCCACGGGGTGGTTCGGGTCGAGCGGCAGGTAGGCCGCGCCCGCGAGCCAGGTGCCGAACACCGAGGCGGCCAGCGCGCCGCCGCGCGGCAGGAGGAGCGCGACGACGTCGCCGGGGCGTACGCCGGCCTCGGCCAGCCGGGCGGCCGTGTCGACGGCCGCGGACCACAGGGCGCCGTAGGTGGCCGTGCGGTCGCCCTCCCGTACGGCCACGGCCGTGGGGTCGGCGGCGGCGCGGCGGGCGAAGCCGGTGAGCACCGACGGCAGGCCGATCGCGCGGTCCGTGGCGTTGGCGGTGTCGATGACCGCGTGGTCGCGGGCCGACCAGGACGGCAGGGAGGCGATCGGGGTGTCCGCCCCGGTACCCAGCGCGACCAGCAGGGCGTCGTAGCGCTGGACCATCAGTTCGACGTCCGGCCGGTCCAGCACCCCGGTGTAGAACGCGGCGCGGACCGTGGCGGTCTCCTGGTTGGCCGAGACGAAGAATTCGAGGTCGAACTGGCTGAAGCCGTTCTCGACGACGAGGAGTTCGGCCTCGGCGCCGGCGAGGGTGAAGGTGCGCTGGTCCTCGGCGAAGGGGACGTAGTTGAAGACGTGCTTGAACAGCGCGTTGCGCCAGCCGGAGCCGTCGCGTTCGACCATGTCGAGCACGTCGTCGGTCGGTACGTCCTTGTGCGCCATCGCCTCCATGAACGTCCGCCGGGTCAGGGCCGTGAGGTCCCGGAAGGTGGCGTCACGGTCCAGCAGCAGGCGCAGGACGACGAGGTTGCTGTGGTAGCCGACCGCGTCCACCGCCTCGCGGGGGCGGGTGTTGACCGGCGAGCCGATGGTGAGGTCGGGCCCGGCGCCGTGCGCGGCGAGGAGGACCGCGTAGGCGGTGAGGAGGACGACGGACTCCGGCGCCCGCAGCTCGCGCTGGAGACGGCGTACGACCTGGTGGGCCTCGGGCGACAGGACGTGGGTGACCTCGTCGCCCCGGAGGGTGGTGACGGGCTGGTCGCGCTGTTCGCAGAGGAGTTCCAGGCCCGAGGAGCGGAAGCCGGCCATGCGCTCCTGCCAGTAGCCGCGGCTCTCGGGGGACGGGGCGGGCTCGCGCAGGGCGGGCACCTCGGCGGGGGCGGGGTGGCCGCCCTCCAGTACCGCCTCGTAGAGGGTGGCGAACTCGGCGCGCAGGATGGCCGTCGACTGCACGTCCGACACGGCGTGGTGGAGGGCCAGGCACAGCACGTCGGTGTCCGGCCCGTGCAGCAGCAGGGCGCGTAAGAGGGGGCTGCCGTCGGGGGTGAACGGGCGGGCCACGAAGGCCGTCAGGACGGCCGGTTCGTCCTCCGGGCCACCGTGGTGCTCCGCCTCCTCCAGCCCGACGGCCAGGGACGGCACGACGGCCTTGGTCAGCTCGGCGCCCTCGCGGTGGTAGACCGTGCGCAGCACCTCGAAGCGCTCCGTCAGGAGCCGCAGGGCGTGCGCGGTGGCGGCGGCGTCGAGGCGGCCCCGTACGCGCAGGGCCAGCGACAGGTTGTTGGCGCCGCTGCCGGGAACCAGCTCGTCGAGGAGCCAGAGGGTGGTCTCCTTGCGGCTCGCCGGTACGCGCCCGGCCGCGGGACCGGAGCCGTCCTGGGCCGGGGTGGCCGTGGTTCCGGCGCTCACGCGTGCTCCCCCGGGCTGCCTGCCAGGACGCCGCCCACGGCTTCGGCGATGGCGGGGGTGCGCAGCAGGTCCCGGTGCTCGACCTCGAAGCGTCGCTCGTCCGCGACCTCGATGGGGGCGACGCCGGGCGTGGTGCGCATGCGGTTCAGTCCGCTGGTCACACTGGCGGAGGTGACGACCGTGGCCCCCTCCCAGCCGGGGCGCGGGTCGAGACCGGCGGCGGTGGCGAGGTAGGACATGAACGAGCCGACCAGCCGGACCAGTTCGCCGGCGTAGTCCTCGTCGAGTCCGGCCCGGCGCAGCGCGGCGGTGCCGATCGGGCGGAAGGCCGCGTACAGCCCGGCGGCGAAGGCGGCCGGGGTGATGTCGGGCCGCGCGGCGAGCCGCTCGGCGGCGCCGGACAGCTCGGCTATCTCCTCCGGGGTCAGCACGGTGGTCATGTTGCCGACGACCCGGCCGAACTGGAGGTGGACGGTGGGCACGTCGACCAGTTCGGGGTCGAACAGCACCACTCGGGGGGCGGTCGCCTGCCGCGCGCCGATCTTCTCGGCGAGCACGCCGGCGAAGACGGAGCCCGCGCAGTAGCCGAGCACGGCGCGGACCGTGCGACCGGAGGCGGCCACCTCGGAGAGCCAGGGCTCCAGGTAGCTGTCGTCCAGGGCGTCGGTCTCGGGATCGCGGACCGGGGCGACGGTCTGCCACAGGTCGCAGTCCAGCTTCAGACCGGGCGCCAGATCGGCGAATCCCCCCTCGTTCCTCCCCGTCACCGGGAAATCGGCCGCGAGCACGATATCGGTGTCGGCGCCGGTGCCGGCGCTGGATCCTGCATCCGAAACGATATTCCACACGGTGGGGCTGGGCATATCAAGATCCCCCGAAAGTAAAAGTTTCATCGATTTATTTTCTCGACCATCTCCGGCCAGACCAGGCCAGATCCTAGGGTCGTCAATCGAAGCTGTCCACAAAGAACTGATCATGAACTGCCCGCGATCCGGCCGGGGAAACTCCGAACCGCGAGAGAATCACGCCAAAGGATTTCGGACACGAGGGAAGGAGTTTCCGCCAAGCAGCATCACGCCCCGGCCCCATTCCCAGGAAGTTTCATAGGACACGCACCCCCTCGAGCCCGCAGCGACCACCCGGGAGGCTGACCGGAACCCCCCGGGAAGAACCTCCCGAATGTCCCGATATGCCGTGTGACAGCCACCATACGAGACAGCTTCCGACGGCAATGACCGCCTCCGGATTCCCCTGACGCGGCCGAGGCACCGGGTCGGCGGGCGGCGCCCTCCGGCCCGGGCCGCGGCCCGGGCCCTGCGTACCTGTTCGCGACGGATGACGGCCGGCCAGACGAAATTCAGCCGGTTCACTTCACCGCAAGCGCCACCCGCAGAATTCTCTCGCGGGCCTTCCGGGATCACGCCTCGCCGACTGCAGGCACCAGGCCGTGAATCCCAAAAACCGCCGGTAATGGATCCCCGCACCCTGGCCCGGCCTCATCGTTGCGAGGGACATGGAAGACATCAGCCAAGCCGGACGCTGCCGGCGGGCGTCCGCGAGGATGTCGTAGGCGACCATCTCGAGAACGGTCGATCCCGGTGAATCCGGTCAGCAGCCGCCGGAACGGGCCGGGGCGCCGATGGTGAGGGTCGTCGGGGCTGCGCAGCAACCGCCTCCGGCCTCCTCCGCGGCCTCGGGCTGGTCGAAGAGACCGGCTCCGCCGCAGACTCCGGTCTCGGGGAGGGTGAGTTCGACGCGCTCGGCGGCCTCGTGGTCGCCGGCGAGGTGGGCCGCGATGGAGCGGACCTGCTCGTAGCCGGTCATGGCGAGGAAGGTCGGGGCGCGGCCGTAGGACTTCATGCCGACGAGGTAGACGTCCTTCTCCGGGTGGGAGAGCTCGTTCACGCCGTGGGGGTAGACCGTGCCGCAGGAGTGCTGGTTGGGGTCGATCAGCGGGGCGAGCTCGACCGGGGCCTGCAGGCGCTCGTCGAGGGCGAGGCGGAGCTCGTCGAGGAAGGTGAGATCGGGGCGGAAGCCGGTGAGGACGATCACCTCGTCGACCGGTTCGAGGCGGCGGCCGTCCTCGCCGACGAGGACAAGGCGCCGCCGCCGTCGCGTTCGACGACGTCTGTACGGAAACCGGTGACCGCGTCCGCGTACCCGCCGTCCACAGCGGCCTTGGCGGCGAGGCCGAGGGCGCCGCGGGCGGGGAGCTGGTCGGCTTCGCCGCCGCCGAAGGTGGAGCCGGAAATGCCGCGGCGCAGGATCCACACCGCGTGCGTTCCCCCACCCTGCTCCTCGCCCTCGTCCTCGGCGAGGTCGGCGAGGTAGGCGAGTGCGGTGAAGGCCGAGGCGCCGGAGCCGATGACGGCGGTGCGCTTGCCGGCGTACCGCGCACGGACGGACGGGTCCTTGAGGTCGGGGACGCGGTAGGAGATCCGGTCCTGGGCCGCCTGCTCACCGAGGGCGGGCAGGCCGCTGCCGCCGGCTGGGCCGGGAGTGGACCAGGTGCCGGAGGCGTCGATGACGGCGCGCGCCAGGACTCGCTGTTCCCGTCCGTCGGCGCTCTCGTACTGGATGACGAAGGGCTGGGCCTCGCGGTCGGCGTCGACGATGCGGTCGCGGCCGGCGCGGGAGACCCCGGTGACGGTCGCACCGTAGCGAACCCGCTCGCCGAGGACGTCGGCGAGGGGCTGGAGGTAACGCCCGACCCAGTCCCCACCCGACGGGTAGGTGGCCGGATCGGGCTTGGCCCAGCCGGTGGGGGCGAGGAGCTTCTCGGCGGCCGGGTCGACGACCTCGCCCCAGGCCGAGAAGAGCCGTACGTGCGACCACTCGCGGACCGCGGATCCGGCGGCGGGGCCGGCCTCCAGGACGAGGGGCTCGATGCCGCGGTCGACGAGGTGGGCGGCGGCCGCGAGTCCGGCGGGTCCGGCCCCGATGACGACGACGGGCAGGGCTTCGATGGATGCGTTCACGATGGGCTCCCCTTTGATTCGACAGTTGTCGATGTTCTGGTTCCAGCGTGACACCAGACATCGACGTTCGTCAACATAGACATCCATCGAAATTGCCGCGATGATGGACGCATGACTACGAAGGTGTTGCCGCTGCTGCAGCCGGAAACCGTGGCACCGTGCTGCCCGCCGCTGTCGGAGCGTCCGCTGACCGCCGAAGAAGCCGAGCGGACCGCGGTCATGTTCAAGGCCCTCGGCGACCCGGTGCGGCTGCGGCTGTTTTCCCTGGTGGCGTCCCATGAGGGCGGGGAGGCCTGTGTGTGCGACATCTCCGACGTCGGCGTCTCCCAGCCGACGGTCTCCCACCATCTGAAGAAGCTCCGCGAGGCCGGACTGCTGTCTTCCGAGCGGCGCGGGACCTGGGTCTATCACCGGGTCGAGCCGTCCGTCCTCGCTGCAATGGGCCAGCTCCTCACCCGCGCGGCCACTGCATGACCATCACGATCACGCCACTCACCGGCGTGCACCGGACGAGGCCCTGGCGATCTACCGGCTCGACGCCGACGGCAAGGTGCGCGGCTGGATCGCGGCCGCGAAGGTCTCCGACCTCTGCGCCTGCACCAGAGTCGTCGAACGCCCTCGGCTTGGTGTCGCAGGTCAGCTCCTGGGCGCCTTCGGATCAGCTGAACGTCTCGACTGCGTAGAGGGCCCCGACGCCTGCGGCCAGCGTCCCGAGCAGCAACCGCAGCGCCCTTTCCGGAAGGTGGGGCTGAAGGCGGGCGCCGAGGTAGCCGCCGATCAGTCCGCCCAGGCCGCAGGCCAGGCCGAGGAACCAGTGGGGCGCGATGTTGCCCGGGTCGGCAAGCGACAGCAGTGCGTAGGTAGCCGCTCCGACTACGGAGGTGGCGAAGGTGGACGCCAGGGCTGCCGGGGCGACCTTGGCGACCGGCATCCCGCGTCCGACGAGGATCGGGCCGAGGAGCGAGCCGCCGCCGATGCCGTAGATCCCTCCGGCCACCCCCACGGCCAGGGCCAGGCCGGTGACCGTACGCGCCGACGGCTCGCCACCGGAGGGCTTCGGTTCCGGGTCCGGGGGTGGCAGGAGCGTCCGGGCGATCAGCCACACGCCCAGCGGCAGGAGGAACACGGCCACCAAGGCCTTGAAGACGGCCGGGCCCGGTAGGGCGAACACGCGGATGACAGCGCCGGTGACGACCCCCGGCAGGGTACCGAGCACCAGCTGCTGGACCAGCGGACCGTGGAGCGCGCCGGTGCGGCGGTAGCGCAGGAGCGCGCCCGGGCCGGCGACGACGTTGTAGAGGAGATTGGTCGGCGTCACCGCCGGGCTCGGTACTGCGAACACGCTCAGCTGCACGGGCAGCAGGAAGACTGCTCCCGAGACGCCGACCGGCGCGGTGACGACGGCGATCAGCAGCCCTGCGGCCAGCCCGGCCAGTCCTGTCCCCCACTCCACGGGTCAGCTGCGTTCGATGTGCACGCTCGTCGACTTGACCCGTGCGGTGGCCCGCATCCCGATCTCGATCCCGAGTTCTTCGACGGCCTCGCGAGTCAGCAGGGACACCACCCGGTGCGGGCCGGCCTGGATCTCGACCTGGGCGGCGACATCGCCGACCTTGATGCCGGTGATGATGCCGGGGAAGGCGTTCCGGGCCGACGTGTACGGAGCGTCCTCGTCCTCCGCGCCTTCTTGGGCGAACTCGGCACAGAAAGCGGCGAGATCGGGGCCGTCGACGATGCGCCGCTTGCCCTCACGGCGGGTGGGAAACCGGTCGGCGTCCGCCCAGCGCCGGGCGGTGTCGATGCTCACGCCCAGCAAGTCGGCAGCCTGGCCAATGGTGTAGGACTCCATGCGCCACACCCTAGAGGAGCAGGTCAATCGTCTCGCCCGTGCGCCGCGTCATGCCGCAGGCGTCCGGGTGTCCGTCTTGCCGCGCATGAAGATGACCGCCACCAGGGCCAGGCCCACCACGGCGCCGACGAGCTGCATGCCGATGAAGCCGGGCACCGAGGCCGGAGCGATGCCCGCGAACGTGTCCGTGAAGGCACGGCCGATCGTGACCGCCGGATTGGCGAACGAGGTGGAGGAGGTGAACCAGTACGCGGCGCCGATGTAGGAGGCCACGGCGACGGGGGCGAAGCGGAGGCGGTCGGTGCGGGCCAGGCCGAAGATCAGCAGGATCAGGCCCGCGGTTGCCACGACCTCGCCGAGGAGGAGGTTCCCGGCGGAGCGGTCGTGGGTGGACCATTTGACCAGCGGCTCGCCGAACATCGCGTCCGCCAGGATCGCGCCCGCGATCGCGCCGACGATCTGCGAGGGCACGTAGACGGCCACCCCGCGGGCGCTGACGCCGGCGCCGCCGCGGCGGGCGGTCCACCACTCGGCCAGCGTCACGGCCGGGTTGAAGTGCGCCCCCGACACCGGGCCGAGGAGCGCGATGAGGACGCCGAGCCCGAAGACCGTGGCGGTGGAGTTGGCCAGCAGCTGCAGGGCCACGTCCTGGGTGAGCTTCGTGGCCTGGATGCCCGATCCGACGACGACCGCGACGAGGGCTGCGGTGCCGACCAGCTCGGCGGCGGCACGCGCGATCAGCGGGGTGCGGGGCGGGGTCGCGCCGGGTGCGGGCTGGGGCACGCCGGCAGGTATGGGGATGCCGACGGGCTCGGTGGCGGTCAAGGCGGGTTCTCCTCGGGCAGGTGGGGCAGAGCGAGAAAAAACTACGGGCAGGACCGCTTGAGGTTCGCTTCGGCGGTGGCCCGCGCCGTCTGGGCGAGGTCGGCGAACTGACCGGCGAGGACCTCGATGACTTCCGGGCGCAGGCGGTAGTAGATGAACCTGCCGCATGGCTCCGTGTCCACGACCCCGGCCTCCCGCAGCACCTTCATGTGGTTGGAGAGGTTCGTCTGCTTGGCGCCCGTCTCTTCCACGAGGTGGGTGGTGCAGAGCGTCTCGCGAGCGAGCAGGGTCACGATGCGGAGCCTGAGCGGGTCGGCCAGAACCCGGATCAGATCAGTGTCGACTGACGTCATCATGGACTGATACTTTCACATCAGTTGAGACTGACACCAGCCCACCGCAGTCGCCTCACCCCAAGGAAGAACAGATGTCCTCCGCCCCCACAGCCTCCGTCCTGTTCGTCTGCGTCCACAACGCGGGCCGCTCCCAGATGGCGGCCGGGTTCCTGCGCCACCTGGCGGGCGACCGCGTCGAGGTCCGGTCCGCAGGCTCCATGCCCGGCGCGCAGATCAACCCCTCCGCCGTCGCCGCCATGGCCGAGCTGGGCATCGACATCTCCGACCAGAAGCCCAAGGTCCTCACCCCCGAGGCCGCCCAGGCGTCCGACTACATCATCACGATGGGCTGCGGCGACGCCTGCCCGTACTTCCCCGGCAAGACCTACCTCGACTGGCAGCTCGAGGACCCGGCCGGCCAGGGCGTCGAAGCCGTCCGCCCCATCCGCGACGAGATCAGGGGCCTCATCGAGGGCCTGATCGCCGAAATCGACGCCAAGCCGGAGGCCTGAGCCGACGCGGCGTGACAGCGACGACCCCGACGGACGACGGACGACGGACGCAACTCATCGCCCAAGGCTCCTGGCCGGTCAGCCCGCGGTGGCCAGTTGATCCGAGAGCTCGCGCACCACCACGTCGTGCTGTTCGACCAGGTAGAAGTGGCCGCCGGGCAGGACCCGCAGCTGGAATCCGCGGGGCGCGACATCTCCCCAGGCATTCATCTCCCCCGCCGAGGTGGACGGGTCCGCGTCGCCGATCCAGGCGTGGACGGGGCAAGCGACCGGGGTGGCGGGGCGCAGACCATAGGTGTCCGCGATGGTGAGGTCCGCCCGGAGCACCGGCAGTACGAAGTCCTGGACGTCCGGGTCGTCCAGGAGAGCGGAGTCGGTCCCGCCGAGCCTGCGCAGTTCGGCGATCAGCACCGCGTCCGCCTCCCGGTAGCGCTCACGGGGGAGCACCCGGTGCGGGGCCTCGCGGCTGGACACGTGGAGGGCCGCCGGCAGGACGCCGTGCCGCTCCTCCAGTCGCAGCGCCATCTCGTAGGCCAGCGAAGCCCCCATGCTGTGGCCGAAGAGCGTCATGGGTACGTCCGCGAACGGCAGCAGCGCCGCGGTGACCTGGTCGGCGAGCACGTCCATGGTGTGGATGAAGGGATCGGCCAGTCGCTCGTGCCGGCCCGGGTACTTCGCCACCAGGACTTCCGTGTCGCTGCCGAAAGAGCGGCCCCAGGGGTGGAAGAAGCTGGCGGAGCCGCCCGCGTGCGGCAGGACCACCAGGCGGTGCCGGGGCGTGGCCGTCGCGCAGTACCTGCGGAACCACGTGTCACTGTCCGTGCCGATGGTCATGCTCGTGTGCACCTCGTCGTCGGGTCTGTCGGCTGTTCATGTTCACGCGGTCTGCTGCGCAAGGCGGCCGCGGGGAGGTGTCGTCCCCGGGGATCGGGGCCCGGGCGGCCGCCCCGGCACGGCGTGGCCGTCCCGGGCCGGCCGACTCGCGCGGTGAAGCGGCGGAGCCCCGGGCTCCGGTCGGGGGCCGCCTATCTGTCGCCCGGGCCGGCCAGGGTTGCCCGGACCGAGATGGGCAGGTCCAGGGCTATGACGAGGAAGCACTCCTCGTGCGCGATCACGGAGAGGTCCTGGAACAGGGCGAGGGGCACGTCTGCCACTCCGCGGACGGTCAGGGAGCCCGAGGTGAGGGAGTGGCGGCCGGGTTCGACGAGTTCCAGGTGGAGCGTGGCCTCGACATCGAGTTCGCGCGCGAGGTGGCCGCGCTCTTCGAGCTTGTGGGTGAGGCACTGCGCGTAGTCCATGGCCAGCGCGGCCGCCACGAGCTCCTCCGGGGTGCTCTCCCCGGCCGGCTCGGAGGTCCTGCTGCTCCATCGCATCCGCAGGCCGACGCCCACCGAATCGAGGGAGACCGAGCCCTCCCCCGCATCCTGCGGCTGGTCGCCGAACAACGGGCCCCGCCATACGGCGCGGGCAGATCTGGTCGCCATCAACGACTCCCCATCATGTCGGTTTGTGCGGCTGCTTCGGTGATCGCGCCGACGATCCGGGCGCACACCTCCGGCGCGCGGTCGAAGACGTAGAAGTGGTCCCCGGGCCAGGTGCGGAAATCCGTGGCGCCCGCGTGATCGGACCAGGCGCGCATCTCCTCGGCGCTGACCAGCGGATCGGAGTCTCCCCTCATGACGGAGAGCGGAGAGGTAAAGGGTGCGTGGCCCTCGTACCGGTATCCGTGGTTCACGATGAGGTCGTTGCGGAGTGCGGCGATCATGCGGTCCGCCAGGACGGTGTTGGCCCACAGCGCCTCGGGGGTGTTGCCCAGCCAGCGCATGTAGTCGACGTACTGGTCGCGCGTCCAGTCCTCGGGCCGGCCGTTCGCCGGTTCGGGGACGACGAGTTGGGGCGCCGGGCTCCCTGACACACCGACCCACAGCGGCTGGTGCCCCCGCTTCGCGAGTTCGTGGACGAGCTCGAAGGCGATCAGCGCTCCGAGGCAGTGGCCGAAGACCGCGTAGGGTCCGGACAGTTCTCCGGCCAGGTCCTCGGCGAACGAGTCCACCGCGCTCTCGATGCTCGGGCAGACCGGCTGCTTGGGAGCGGTCGCCCGCGCCGGCAGCTCCGGGACCAGGATCCGCCAGCTCTCGGGGAGGTGGGGCAGGAGGGGTACGAAGCTCCCCGCCGATCCTCCCGCGTGGTGCAGGAGGACCAAGGTCAGTTCAGCGGGTTCCACGGCGACGGTCGACCGGCCGCGGAGAACGCAGATGCTCAAGGTCTCGCTACCTCACCCTCGTGCGGACTCTGCGCCGAGCGCAGTGTCGTAGGCGTTGACCAGGTCGCCGACCGTGCGCATCTCGACGATCGAGGTCTCGCCCTGGAAGGGGTCCACCCCGAGCTCCATCTCCATGCCGATGAGCAACTCGGCGAACATGAGCGAGGTGAGGCCGAGCCCGACCAGGTCGCTCGTCAGGGAAATCGTGGGGATTTCCCCGTCTGGGCCCTGCAGCAGGCGAAGGATTTCCGCTTCGATCGACTCTTGTGCGTTCAGCATGTGAGACCTCCGTCAATGACCAGGGATTGCCCGGTAACGAATTCCGCCCGGGGGGAGCTGAGGTAGAGGACGGCATCGGCGATGTCGTCCGCCGCGGCGAGCCTGCCGAGAGGGGTCCGGCGCTCGATGCGTTCGCGATACGCGGCGGGCATCTCCGCGGTCATCGCGCTGTCGAAGTAGCCGGGCACCACCGAGTTGACGCGGATTCCGTTGCCGCCGAGTTCACGGGCGAGGCTCCGGGTGAACCCGTCGAGGCCCGCCTTGGCCGCCGCGTAGACCGAGACGCCCCGGTAGCCGCGGATGGCGTTGATGGACGAGATGTTGACGATGTTCCCGCCGCCCTGGCGGGTCATCAGCCGCGCGCAGGCCTGGGTGAGCATGATGGGGGCGACCAGGTTGGCGGTGATCTGCGCCTCGATCGCCTTCGGCGGCATGGTGAAGAGCAGTTCCTCGCGCACCAGGCCGGCGTTGTTGACGAGCAGGTCCAGCCTGCCGAAGGCGCGGTGGACGTTGCGGACGAAGGTCCGCGCCGTCGTGGGCTCGCCCAGGTCGACTGCCTCCCAGTAGAAGGATTCCGGGTGGGCCGCGCTCGATTCGGCGATGAATTCGGAGGTGGAGCGGCTGAACGTCGCGACTCGCCAGCCGTCGGCGAGCAGGCGTTCGACCAGGACGCGTCCCAGCCCCCGGCTGCCGCCGCTGACGACGGCCACCCGTCCTGCGCCGACGCCCTCGTCCACTGCTGTGCTGAGATTCTCTGTCATGCGGGAGTACGCACCTTCTTGAACCGGTCGGAGTGCTGGTCGGCGTCGGAGACCTCCACGACGAGCGGCACTTTGTACGCTTCCAGCCGTCGGCCGCAGTACTCGCGGACCTCGCGGGCGACTTCGCGCGCGTCCGCGGGGCTGACCAGTTTCACGGTGGCTTTCACCACCATCCCTGTCACGTGGCTGGGCCTGCCGGAGACCGTGGCCTCGGCGATGTTCGGGATTTCGAGCAGGACGCTCTCGACCTCGCTCGGGTAGACCTTCTCTCCGGCCACATTGATCAACTCGGTGACGCGGCCGAGGATCCGCACGTAGTCGCCGTCGGTCTCCACGGCGTCCTGGGTGTTGAAGTAGCCGTCGTCGTCGAACGGAGCGGCCGCGTTGAGGTAGCCCAGCATGGCCGTGTCGGAGCGCACCCAGAGGATTCCGTCGACGATCCGGTAGTCGAATCCGGCGCCGCCGAGCTTGACCCAGAGACTCCCGTCGCCCTTCGACTTGGTCGCCATGATGCCGAGTTCCGAGAGGCCGTACGTCTGCTTGAACCGCACCGACGGCAGCGCCTGGTTGAGCAGCTCCAGCGTGCGCTGGGGCATGGGCTCGGTGCCGTAGGTGATCAGTTCCAGCGACGACAGGTCGTGCTGTTCGTGAGCGTGCGAGATGAGCAGCATGTTGAGGAACGTCGGCGTGGTGGGAAGGACCTCGACACCGAAGGCGGCGATCGCCGAGCACACGGTGTCGGGCCTGCGGTCCGAGAGCGTGACCAGGGTGCCGCCGTGGTTCAACGTGTGCAGCAGGGTGTTGATCCCGCCGATGTGGTCGATGCTGAGGAAGCCCAGGGTGCGCCGGGCCCGCGACGGTTCGCCGTACTGCGCCAGCATCGTGCCCAGGTCGAGCACGATCGCCTTGCTGCGTCCCGTGGTTCCCGAGCTGAACAGCACCAGGCCCGGTGTTCCCGCGTCCCGGAGACGTCCGTGGAGTGCGTGCGTCGCCCGCAGGCCGGTCCGCTCGACGGCGCGTCCCGTTCCGCCGGCCACGGTGATGGCCACTTCCACCTCGGCGGTCTCGTGGTACTCGGCGCGCTTGGCACCCGAGGACCGGGGCAGCGGGACGATGATCCCGCCCCGGTCGGCCAGTGCGACGAACGCGGCGCACACGTCGACATCACAGGCGCCTTCAAGGGCGACCACGTGGCCGGCGCCGACGTCGTGCTCGTCGAGGTAGGCCTGCCAGTCCCGGACGCGTTCCGCCAGCGCCGCGTACGTGTACCGGACTCCATCGACGACGAGGGCGTCACCGTCCCCGAAGGCACGGAATCGATCGATCAGTGAACTCGTCACGGGTTCCTCGTTGTGTTCGTCATCAACTGTTGCCTTCTTTCGAAAAGGGCATGGGGCGGCGAACCGCCGGCATCGCGTCGCAGGCGAGGAGGGATGGCTCGTCATCCGGGGCGGCTCGGGGCGCCCGGCTCGGGGCGCCGGGCCGCCGGGCCGCCGGGCCGAAAGGCACGATGCCGTCCGGCCCGGAGCCCCGGGAGGTCAGGCCGTCGCGGCGGCCAGTTCGCCGTCCGACTCGGCCTCGGCCGTGGTTGCCGCCTTCGCCGCGGGGCGGTCCTGCTCGTCCGGCAGGCTCCGGCGAAGCTTGAGGCCGGCCAGCGGGACGAGCAGGCTCCCGACCGCCAGCACCACGATCAGCGCCCTGCCGTGTTCGACCTCGAGGAGAGCGGTCGTGAGCAGCGGGCCCAGGATCATCCCCCCGGAGATGACGAAGGAGAACAGGGCGTTGGTGCGCCCGCGGACCTCGTCGGTGACCAGTCCGTTGATGAGCGTGGCGACGATGGGGATCACGATGACCTCGGCGACCGAGAAGATCGCGACACCCGCGATGAGCGTCACCAGCGCGGCGGTCCCGGAGGTCAGGCCGGCGAAGAAGACGCACACCCAACTGGCCGCCGAGAGGACGCCCGACGCCGAGATCAGCGTGCTCCTGCGCACGCCCTCCAGCCGCGGCATGAGCAGGAACTGGGCGAGGACGATCACCACGACGTTCGCGATGAAGGCCACCGAGATCCCGCGCGGCGTGACCGCGTCGTTGACCGTGACGTAGCCGGGGAGCGCGGACTGGAACTGGCTGAGGGAGACGGTCGCGCACAGCAGCATGCAGAACAGGGCCAGCGCGAGCGCGGGGATGCGAAGAACGGAGCGGTAGGAGGGTGCGGGCGCGTCGGCGTCCGCCTTGGCCTTGTGGTGCTGCTTCTCCGCGGTCTTCGGCAGGAGGACCAGGAAGGCCACCGCGGTGACGACGAAGGAGAGCCCGTCACCCAAGTAGAGCAACTGGTAGCTGCGCAGGCTGCCGGAGGCCACGAGGCCGCCGACCAGGACCCCGAGTCCGACGAAGGCGTTGAAGAGCGTGAATTCGAGGCCGAAGGTCAGCGTGCGCTGCTCCTTCGGGACCACGGTGGCGAACATCGTCTTGGTGACCGTGCCCACGCCACCCATGCCGAGGCCGTACAGGGCCGAGACGGCCAGCGCGATCCACGGCCGGTCGGCGATGGCGTAGAGCCCGGTTCCGACACCGGCGATGATCATGACGACCGGCATCACGAGCCGGTAGCTGAGCTTGTCCAGCAGGTGGCCCCAGACCAGCCCGGATCCGAACGAGCAGAGGCCGGTGACGGCGATCGCGGCGGGGCCGATCCGGATGTCCAGGCCGCGGATGTCTCCGAAGTACACCAGCAGGAAGGGCATGACCAGCCCCGCGCCGAAGGAGTTCACCGCGTTGGCGACCAGCAGCGCCTGAGCGCGGCGTGGCAGCAACCCGATCACGCGCAGCGGATTTTGCTTGGTTGAAGACATGGGACGCATCTTTCGATTCGACGGGAACTGCCGGTGCCCGGGCCCCGGCAGAGCGGTTCAGGACTGGGCGGCGGCGGTGTCGATGGTGAGCCGCCAGATCGTCCTGCCGTCCTTGCGGTCGAAGCCGAACCGGGGGAGGGCCTCCGCGAGTTCGACCTGCCCCTTCTCCTCGACGATCGCGGTCACCGTGATCCGTTCGCGGTCCGCCCATCGGGCCGCCGAGGCCAGCAGCGCGTCCGGCACTCCTTCGCCGGCGCACTCGGTGAGCGCCTGGGCGTCCACCAGGTTCACGGCGCCGTCCTGGACCGAGTCCGACGCGAGCCAGCCGACCGGGCGCCCGTCCTTGCGGCAGGCGAGCAGCAGGCCGTCGCCGTCTCCGAGGACGATCTGCCGAACCGTCTCCGGCTCCAGCCTGAGCTTCACGCCGCCGGGCAGCACCACCTGGGCGAAGGTCACCACCGCGAGGGCGACGAGCTCCTCGACGGCCGCGGCGTCGCTCCTGTCCACGTGCTCGACGGTCAGGTGGGCGGGAGCTTCGGCGGTCGGGGCGTCGGGCGTCCGCTTGCTCACGCCGTGCAGGCCGATCACCTCGAAGCCGTGCTTGCGCACCCAGGCGCCGGAGATCTCGTCCTCGTCGGCGGTGGCGGCGACCAGGCCGGTCTTGCCCTCGCCGCGGGCGAAGACACGGGCCTCGGCGAGCAGGCGCGAGGCGAGGCCGCGGCGTGCGGCCTCCGGGCGCACCACGATGTCCAGGAAGTGGTTGTCCTGGTCGTCGACGCCCTTCAGGCCGCCGCACTGGACGAACGCCAGCGTGTGGCCGTCCTCGCGGATCGCCCGGATCATCGGGTCGGTCCCGGGAGCGAAGGCCAGCTCGTGGCGCCGCCCGCTCGACAAGCGTCCCTCGATCACCCCGGCGATCAGGGCGCGGCCCTCGTCGTCGAGGTCGAGGGGCTCCGAGACGGGCGCGAGGTCCGCCGCGCCGAGGACGAAGCGCTCGATGTCCCCGTCACGGGAGACGTGCTGGAAGCCCGTCCGGGTCAGCACACCCTGGGAGGGCGTGTTGTCGGCCATCGTGCGACCCACCACCTGGTCGACGCCCGCCTGGGAGAAGGCCCAGCGGACGAGCTCGGTCAGGGCCTCGGTGGCGTAGCCCGCGCCGCGGCAGGACTCCGCGAGGCCGAATCCGACCTCGACGACACCGCCGCTCGGCGGCGCGTGGAAGCCCATTTCGCCGATCACCAGGCCGTCCGTTGCCCGGACGAGCTGGTACATGCCGAACCCGTACCTCATCTGGTCGGGGGTGCGTCGCCCGAAGCCCCCGGCGGCGAACTTGCTGCCGGGCAGCGGGTAGCCGGCTATCCAGTCGTCGGAGGTGGCGTTCTCGTCGAGCAGCACGGCCACCTGGGCGGGAGTCAGCTCCCGGAGGGTGAGGCGTTCCGTCGTGAGCGAGTTGGTCTGCGGTTCGAGGAGCTCGCGCACCGACAGGGGCGTCAGGTCCGTCCACTCTCCCCCGATGTGGCTGAGGCACTCCTCCTTGCCGCCCTGGAAGCCGGTCGGCTTCCAGCCGTCGGGCAGCTCTCGCCCGACCGGCCAGGTCGAGTACTGGCCCTCGTCGTTGGTGACGACGTCATAGATCACTGTGCTGCTCCAAACGCATTCGGGTTGTCGAGGTGAGTGGCGAAGTCCCAGAGCCGCGACTTCGGGAAGAAGCCCGTTTCGATGCCGTGGCCCAGAAGGGTGCGCAGCAGGGCCGCGTCGGGCTCGGGGCAGCGCAGATCACCCAGGGCGTCCGCCGTGGCCTGCGCGTCGTACTCGACCATGGTGGGCACGGGCTTGACGAACTGGGCCAGGAACGCATAGGCGTTGGCGTCGACGGCGTCGGCTCCCGGCCGTCCCAGCCACTCCCCCACCGCCTCCGGGGCGGCGGGGATCACGGCATAGCCGAGGTCGCGGAGGATCGCCACGAGGTCGGACGAGGGGAGCCTCACCGGGTTGCTGACGTGGAAGGTGCGGCCCGAGTGGGCCGGGTTCCGGGAGAGCTCCAGGACGGCGTCGGCCGCGAAATCGACGGGGGTCAGGTCCATGCCCCACCCCGGTGCCGAGGGGACGAGGCCGCAGCTGAGGATCACCCGCAGGATCTGGTACATCATGTTCGCGCTCGGATCGGGCAGGAAGGTGCCGGTCCGGGTGTTGCCGACCAGTGTGCCCACGCGGTGCACGGTCGCGTCCAGCCCGTCGGCGATCGCCTTCCTGACGACGAGTTCGGCCTCGTACTTCGACCGGGCATAGGGGCTGTCGAAGGCCTCGCCCCGGTCGAAGTCGTCCTCCCGCAGGGTCACCAGGGGTCCGTCGCCGGGCGCGGGGCCGACGGCGGACAGCGTGGACATGTGAGCCATGCGCCAGCCGCGGGCCAGGGCCAGGTGGGCGAGCATGGCGGTCGGGACGATGTTGTTCGCGGAGTAGTGGTCGTCGCGGCCGTAGTGGCGCACCTCGGCGGCCGCGTGGATGACCTCCCGGACCCCTTCGGTGGCAGCCGCCAGCTCTTCGGGGCTGATCGTGCTGAGGTCGCCTTCGATGATCCGTACCCGACCGGGCAGTTCGGAGAGAACGTCCGGCGCGTAGTACGCGACCACCTGCGCGAGCCGGTCCATCGCCGGGACCTCGCCGCTCCGCCGCACCACGCACGCCAGCGGACGGCCGGGCTCGCGCAGCAGCGCGGCCAGCACGTGCGCGCCGAGGAAGCCCGTCGCACCGGTGAGGAGGACCTCACCACCATCGGCCGGCGTCGCCGCGGTGTGCCGGACCGGTCGCGCCACGGGGGCCGCCTCGCTGAGCCCGGCCGTCTCCCGGACGGAGGGCGCGGGCACCTCCGCGTCCAGTTCCGCCAGGCGGGCGGCGAACTGCTCCACGGTCGGGTACGCGAAGAAGTCCTGGATGGTGGTGTCGGGGTAACGCTCCTGGATCTCGACCAGGCAGGCCAACACCTGCAGGGAGTGACCGCCGATCTCGAAGAAGTCGTCCTCGGGGCCCTTGACCTCGGCCTGCAGCGTTTCGGACCACAGGTCCGCGACGTAGCGTTCGAGGTCGCTGAACGGCCGGTCGCCGCCTCCCGTCATGCTCACACCTTCCGTCGTGCCGGCCTTCGCCGCGGACGCCTCGGACTCGGGCAGGGACGGCCGGACGCCGGGGTCGGCGACCACGGCTTCCAGCAGCCGCGTGTAGTCGGCGCCCCACTGCCGGACCGTCGCCTCGCCGAAGAGCGCCGGATCGTATTCCAGGTCCAGGTGCAGACCGCCGTCCGCAGCCGGGGTGACGTACAGGGTCAGGTCGAACTTCGCGCCGATTCCGGGCAGTTCCACCGAGCGGCTGGGCATGCCGTCGAAGGCGGGCAGGGGGAAGTCCACCGGCATCGCGAACATCACGGAGAACAGCGGGGTGCGGCCGGGGTCCCGCTTCGGATTCAGCTCGGCGACCAGTCTGTCGAACGGGAACGCCGAATGCCGGATCCCTTCGAGTACCACCGCGCTCACGGTCTTCGCCAAGGAGGCGAACGAGTCGTCGTGGCCGAGCACCACCCTGAGCACCAGGGTGTTCAGCATCAGTCCGAAGGCCCGCTGCGACGCCTCCGTGGACCGGCTGGTGACCGGTGTCGCGATCGCCATGTCGTCCGCGCCGCTGTGGTGGCGCAGGAGGACCGCGTAGGCGGCCAGCATGGTGCTGAACGGTGTGGCGTTCAGCTCGGCGGACAGTGCCCGGATCCGTGACGCCAGTTCGGGGTCCAGGTCGCAGCCCCAGATCGCGCCGGCGCCCGCCCGCACCTCGGGTCGGGGACGGTCGGTGGGAAGGGGCACCAGGTCCGGCGCGCCTTCGAGCTGTTCCCGCCAGTAGGCGCTGCTCCGCGTCGTGTCGTTCTGCTCGGCCCGCTCCAGTTCGGCGAGGACGTCGTGGAACTGGTGCGCGTTCGCCCGGGCCGGCGTGTGGTCCCCTGCCCGTCGGCGGTGGTAGTCCTGCGCCAGGTCCTCGACCATGACGCCCATGGACGTCGCGTCGGTCACCGCGTGGTGCACCGTGATCACCATCAGGCTCCGGGCCGGGCCGAGGACCAGCGTCGCGCGTACGGGCGGCTCGGCGAAGCAGCGCAGGGGAGGTTCCCCCAGCTCGCGCACCCATTCCCGGACGTCGTCGTCCCCGGCCAGCGGACGGAGCGTTTCCCGCTCCGGTCCGAGCGCCGTGTCGAGGACGGAGAGCTCCACGCCCGGCTCGCCGAGGATCTCGGTCTCGAACTGTCCGCCCCTCTGGTGGAAGACGGTGCGCAGACCGGAGTGACGGCGCTGGGCGTCGGTGAAGGCCTCGCGCATCGCTGCCGGGTCCACCCGGCCGGCGATGTCCACCGCGAGCGTGACGTTGTGCTGGTTGGAATCGCCCTGCATCAGGTCCACGAACAGCATCCGCTGCTGGGCCAGGGACGGCGGGTACGAGGCGACCACCGTCGAGGAGGCGGCCGGAGCCGGGGGCGTGGAGGAGGGCTCTGCCGCGTGGTCGGGCAGCAACGCGAGCATTCCCGCGAAGGTCCCGGCGTCCAGCAGGTCTCCCAGGCCGGGTGCGGTGCCCAGTTCCGCTTCGAGCCGCTGCCGCAGCCGCAGCAGGGCCAGCGAGTCTCCGCCGGCCTCGACGAACGAGGCACACTCGTCGGGGGTGACGGCCAGCAGGTCGGTCCAGATGCCTTCGAGCACGTCACGCGCCACGGGCCGGGCGGAGGCCGGCGCGACGGCCGGAGCCGGGCTCGTGCTCGTGCTCGGCTTCGGTGCCGGTCGCTCCGAGTGGACCCGCCGGTCGAATCCGTAACCCGGCAGGTGGATCCTGCGCCCGGACACGCCGCCGGTGAGGTCTGCGGGGGCGCCCAGGCACCATGCCTGCGCCGCGGCTCCCGCCACGGCGACGGCCGCGTCGCGCTCACGGTCGAGCGTCGGCACCAGGGCCGGCGGGTCGGCCAGCTGCCCGGCGAGCTGGATGAGCGTGGGGTGCGGGCCGATCTCCACCAGGACGGTCGGCGTTCCCGCGGTGCACACCTGTGACAGGGCATTCCAGAACTCCACCGGCCGGAGCAGGTGCTCCCGCCAGTGCGCGGCGTCGGGCGCCGCGTCCATCGGGCCGGCGGCGCAGCTGAACCACGCGGCGGAGGTGGGCGCCGACCAGGTGATCGCGTCCGCCGCCCGGTGGAAGTCGTCCGCCATCGGGGCGAGGAGCGGGGAGTGGAACGCGTGCGAGACCGGCAGCCGGCGCGTCCGCACGCCCTCGCCGCCCAGCACCTCCTCGATCCGCTCCAGGGACCGCCGGTCACCGCTCAGCACCAGGTCCCGGGGGCTGTTGACCGCGGCGATCGCCACCAGGGGTTCGTCAGCGGCCAGACCGGCCACCCTTCCGGTGTCCCAGGCGGAACCGGGGCGGCACCGGACCGACAGCATGGTGCCGGGCTCCGTCTTCTCGACCATCAGCCTGCCGCGCTCGGCGACCAGCATGAGCGCGTCCTCCTCGGACACACCTCCCGCGACGGCCGCGGCGGCGAACTCGCCCACGCTGTGCCCCAGGACCGCATCGGGACGGATGCCGTACCGCGCGAGCACGCGCACCAGACCGAGCTGGACGGCGAGCAGCGCGGGGGCCGCGACGTCCGTGCGGCCGAGCTGAGCCGCCCTGCCCGCGTCGAACAGGCAGTCCAGGAGCGGATACGGCATCACCCCGTCCAGCAGCGCGTGGGCCCGGTCGATCCACTCCCGGAACTCGGGGTAGGCGGCGTACGCACCCGCCGCCATGCCGGTGTACTGGCCTCCCTGACCGGTGAAGGCGAAGACCGTACGGCACTCGCCTTCGGCGGCCACGCCCGTCCGGACGCCGGCCGAAGGGGCCTGCGGGTGCCGGAGCAGGGCCGCGGCGGATTCCGTGTCGTCGGCGAGTACGGCGAGGCGGTGCTCGAACCTCTCCCGACCGTGGACGAGCGTGTGCGCCGCGTCCCCCAGGCCGGTCCCCCACCGGTCTTCCAGAAAGTCCGCGAGACCGGTCGAGGTGTGCGCCAAGGCCGTTGCGCCCCGCGCGGAGAGAGGAAGGATGAAGGGCGGTTCAACCCTGTTCTGTGCAGTCACTGATGGGTCCCCCCGGTCGGCTCGATGAATTCCTCCACGAGCACGCATGCATTGGTGCCGCCGATTCCGAACGAACTCACTCCGGCGAGCCGCGGTGCGTCGCCGGCCGGCCATTCCTCGTTCGCGGTCAGCAGGCGAAGGCTCCCGTTCTGCGTGAGTTCCTCGATGGGCCGGCCTGAGTTGACCGTGCCCGGAAGGACCTTCTCCCCCAGCGCGTAGACCGCGGTGAGCAGGCCTGCGATACCGGCTGCCGTGTTGCAGTGGCCGATCGCGGACTTGACCGAGCTGACGGGCAGCGGAGCGGCCCGCTCCCCGACGACCTCGCCCAGCGCCGTCGCCTCCACCGCGTCTCCCAGCCGGGTACCCGTGCCGTGGGTCTCGACGAATCCGAGGTGGCCGGCCTCGCGGCCCGCGAACCGCAGAGCGTTCCGGAACACGCCCACCTGGCCGTCCGCTCCGGGCGCCGTGTAACCGGCCTTCCGGTTGCCGTCGTTGTTGATCGCCGAGCCGACGATCGTGGCGTGGATCGGATCTCCGTCACGGAGCGCGTCGGAGAGCCTCTTGAGCAGGACGACGCCGGCGCCGTCCCCGCCCACCGTTCCGGTGGCCCGGACGTCGAAGGGCCGGCACACGCCGTCGGTGGCGTAGATCATGCCGGGCTCGTAGACGTATCCGCCGTCCGCCGGGTCGGCGATCGACACCCCGCCTGCGAAGGCGTAGTCGCTGGCGCCGGACCGCAGGCTCGCGCAGGCCAGGTGAACCGCCACCAGGGAGGTCGAGCAGGCCGTGTCGACCATGACGCTCTCGCCCTGGAAATCGTGGCGGTAGGAGTACCGGGTGGCCGCGAAGGAGGGGCGGGAGGAGAAGGCCTGGGAGAGCCCTTCCGCGAGGGAGTCCTCGCCGAGCGGTTCCTGTGCCTCGGTCTCCGCACAGCCCGCGTAGATGCTGGTGCGTCCCCGCAGCTGGTCCAAGGTGACCGCGGCGTTCTCCATGGCCGCCCACAGGCATTCGTGGAGCAGCGCGTGCTGCGGGTCGGTCGCACGCGCTTCGACCGGAGACAGCCGGAAGAGCTCGGCGTCGAACGCGCGTGCCGTGTCGAGCAGACCCCAGCGGTCGATGCGCAGCCGTCCGTCGCCGAGCGCGACCGCCGGCGTGCCCGCGCCCGCGACGCAGTCGCGCGCGTCCCGCAGGTTGTCCCAGAAGGCGTACACGTCCGGCGCGAGGGCGAAGCGTCCGGCGACGCCGATGATGGCGATCGGCTCGTCGGCGGCGGTGGGGACCGCGGCCGGGGCGGCCTGGGGAAGGCCGTCCGGGCTCCCCAGCCGTGCCGCCTGGGCGCGGACGGAGGTGAACCTGAGCAGTTCGGCGACGCTCAGTTCCAGACGGGCGTGCCTCTTCAGCATGGCCTGGAGGCGCACCAGCAGCAGCGAATGGCCTCCGGCCTCGAAGAAGTTGACGTCGTCGTCCGGCGGGACCTCGCCGAGCACCTCGCACCACGCGGCCCGCACCGCGTCGAGGCCGCGCTGTGCGACCACCGTGCGGACGCCGGCCGGGCGTGCCCCGGACCGGCGGTGCGGAGCGGGCAGCCGGCGCCAGTCGACCTTGCCGTTGGCGTTGAGCGGGAGTTCGTCCAGTTCCGCCCAGGCGGTCGGCACGGCGAAGTCCGGGAGGACCGAGCCCATCCGGGATCGCACGTCCTGCCAGGTGCCGCCCGACTGCAACACCAGGTAGGCCGCAATCTCCTTCTCGTCACGCGGATTGCGCCAGGTCGTGACGTGGCAGGCGCGGACCGCGGGGTCGGCGAGCAGGGCCGACCGGATCTCTCCGAGCTCGATGCGCTGACTGCGGATCTTCACCTGCTCGTCCATGCGCCCGACGAACTCGATCTCACCCCCGGGCAGGCGGCGGACCCGGTCGCCCGTTCGGTAGAGACGGTGGCCCGGCCGGCCGCTGAACGGATCCGGCACGAAGGCCTCGGCCGTACGGAGCGGGTCGCCGAGGTAACCCCGGGCGAGGCCGACGCCGCCGAGCAGCAACTCGCCGGGGCATCCCACGGGAGCGAGGTCGAAGGTCCCCTCGTGGACGACGTACGCCTCCGTTCCCGGGACGCAGTGGCCGATCGAGAGCGTGCGGCTCCCGTCCTCCACCGCGTCGACCTTGGTGAACATCGACGTGAAGGAGTTCTCGGTCGGGCCGTAGCCGTGCAGCAGCACGCCGGGACCGCACCACTTCACGGCGCGTGCCACCTGCGGGATCGCGGCCGTGTCACCGCCGAAGACCATCACCCGGAGGTGCTGGAAGAGATCGGGGGCCTCGGTGACGAGGTTGTGGAACAGGGGGGTGGTGACCATGAGCATGGTGACGCCGTGTTCCGCGACGGCGTCGCGCAGCTCGGCGGGCGAGAGCGCCAGCTCCCGGTCGAGGATCACGAGGCGTGCGCCGTGGGTCAGCGCACCCCAGATCTCGTAGGTCGCGCCGTCGAAGTTCAACGGGGACAAGTGGGCGATCCTGTCGTCCGGTTCGAGCCGGACGTAGCCGTCGCCCTGCATCAGCCGGGAGACGCCCAGGTGCGAGAGCATCACGCCCTTGGGCCGTCCGGTCGATCCGGAGGTGTAGAGCACGTTGAGGAGCATGTCGGGGTGGAGCCCGACGGCGGGCGGGGCGGCGGGGAGGGCGGAGGCCGCGGCTCTCACGTCGGCGACGGAGTGCGCGGGGTGGCCGAGGCGCGCGAGGCGCTCCACGCCGTCGGGCGAGGTGAGGACCCGGCGGACGCCGGAGTCCCGGAGGATCGACTCGAGCTTCTCGTCGGGATACCCGGGCTCCAGCGGAAGGTACGCCTTGCCCGCCAGGGCGATGCCGAGGAACGCGACGACGGCGTCGATGCCCTCGGAGAGCAGGACCGCCACGAGTTCCTCGGGCTCCTGCCCGGAGCACGAGGCGTGGTGATCGTCTTGAAGGAGCCATCGGGCGACCTGGGCGGACGCCGCGACCAGCTCTCCGTAGGTGAGGGACTCCGTGCCGTGGATCACCGCGATGCGGTCCGGATCGCTCGTCGCGGCGTCGACGACCATCTCCGGCGGGGTCCTGGTCGGGTGGGCGCTCCGGGGATCGGCGGCGCCGCCCGCGGGTGCGGCCATGGCGTCGGATTCCAGCAGGAGGTCGCCCATGTGCGTCGAGGGACTCTCCGCAGCCGCGAGGAGGAGGCCGAGGAGCTGGTCGAGCATCGCCCGGGCGGTCGACTGCCGGTAGATGCCGGCGTCGTAGTCCAGCTTCAGCGTGAGGCCGTCGTTGCTTTCGACCGCCATCAGCGCGACGTCGTGTTTCACGGCGCCGAGCCGCACGTCGAGCCGTGTGACGGTCGTGCCGGAACACAGGCGTCTGACGTCGGCCGTGGTGCGGTGCGTGAAGGTGGCCCGGAACGTGGGGTACCGCTGTCCCCTCGCCGCGAGCTCCGCACGGAGGGTGCCGGTGTCCACGCCCGAATGCTCGAAGGACTCGATCACCTGGCCGCGGACGGCCGTGAGATGGTCGATCCACGGTGTCTCCGGGGCGAAGGACGATCGCACCGGGAGTACACGCGCAACGAGGCCGACGGTGTCGTCACCGCCCGAACCGAACCGCCCGCTGAACGGGATGCCCAGGAGACCTTCGGCCTGGCCGCTCCACTGGTGGAGGACCGCGGTCCACGCCGCGAGGAGCCCGATCGCCGGGGAGACCAGGGCGGACTCGAAGTGAGCCCGGAGGGCCGGCACCGACCCGCCGGTGATCGAGGCCTCCTCGCATCCCGCGGACGACGGCCGCACGCCCCGGACCAGGTCCGGCAGGGGCTCCAGCATCTCGGACGACTCCTGGAGGAGCCCCAGCCAGTAGGCGAGGTCCTCCGCCGGATCCCCGCTCGGCTCCTCGGCGTCCTGCCGGCTCTCCTCGGCCTCGCCAGTCCGCGGCTCGATCGTCTGCTCGTAGAACGAGCAGAGGTCGTCCACGAGGACATCGACCGAAGCGGCGTCGAGCACGATGTGGTGGCCCGTCATGACCAGCACGGCCCCACCGGGCTCCAGCAGGAGATCGGATCGCAGCAGGCCGGGCGTCGTCATGTCGAGGGGCCGCAGTCCCACCTGCTCGGCCCATGCCGTCCGGCGCGCGTCGTCGAGGTCCGCAGCGGACCGGACGACCCGCAGGGACGGCTCGACGCGCGCGGCGACGACCTGCTTGACCGTACCGTCGTCGTCCGTCCGGAAGGACGAACGCAGTGCCGGATGACGCTCGTACAGTCGCACGAGCGCCGCCCGTACGGCCGCTTCGTCGACCCGGCCCTGGAACGTCAGGCAGATGGGAACGTTGTAGCGGGAGGATTCCGGTTCCTGGCTCGCGGCCAGCCAGAGGTCGAGCTGTTCGGCTCCGGCGGTGACGACATTGCTCATATCTGCGGGGTCCGGTCCGGGGTCGCCTGCCGGTAGGCGTCGTCGACGCTCTTCCACAGGAGCGGGAAGACGGACCGCTCGGACAGCCGCTCGAGCTCGTTCACGGGTTCACCGCGAAGGCTGGTCGGGCCGTCTGCGGCCGCGGGGGTGGACTCGGCGCGCGCCGCCGGGTGACCGCCCAGGTGCTGACGGACCAGACGCAGGTGAAGCTGGTTCCACTCCATGAGCTTGCAGTCGAGCGCGTGGAGTCCGGTCTGTACCGACGACAGCCCGCTCAGCCACGCGGCCGACGCCTCTCCGCCCTCACGGGCGAACTCCTCGATCAGGTCCTTGGACGTCACGTCGTGCCGCTTCATGGCGGCTTCGAACGACTTCCACACCGCCCGGCAGACCCGGCGCAGGTTGCGTCCGCCCGGCGAGTCCAGCCCGCTGGTGTTGGCCGGAAGGTGGTCGCGCATGCGCAGGAAGCTCGCCTGGGCCAGGTGGTCCATCAGAATCCGGACGCACTGGACGGGCAACTCCGCCAGTCCGTTCGTCCGGGCGATGAGACGGGCGGCCAGCCCGAAGTCGTCGTTGTCGAGGGCCCCGGCCACGCGTCCCAGTTCGTGGTGCATCGAGCACCACACGTACTCGTTGACCAGGTGGACGATCTGGAACATCCGGTGGTCGGAGTTGATCAGTTCGGCCTCGGGGACCAGCGCGGCCATCGCGAGGGTGATCCGGGTGTCCATCTCGTAGTTGCTGCCGCGGTCGTACTCGAAACGCAGGAGCGGGTTGGACTCGCTGGGGTTGAGAACCGCCTTGGCCTCGCCCGGCCGGCCTTCTTCGATGCGTCGTGCCATTAGTACGTAGTCTCCTCAGCTCGGCGGAACAGCCTGTTGTCGATGACGGATCTCAAATACGGGGTGCCCTCGGTGTAGCCCGTGCCGCTGACCGAACCGATCATGCGGACGGCCAACCGGTAGTGGGTTCGCTTCCAGCGTTGGTGGACGGCTTCGATCTGCGCCATCGCCCGGGCCAGGCGCGCTTCGACCTCCGCGTCGTGGGCACCGCTCGCGATCAGGGCGTCCGCGGCCCCGCGCACGGTGGTCATGCTCTGCAGGACGCGGCCGCGCACCTCGGGAACGGACTGGAAGGCCGGGGACTCGACGCGCGCCGGCGGGGGCGTGCCGCACAGGGCTTCGAACGTTTTGTAGTTGACCGACTGGATGGCGCTGGCGCCCTCGGTGAACTTCCTGAAGAACTCGAACGACTCGCGCTGCATCGTGGCGAGCAGGGAGAAGAGCGGAAGCCCGTGACTCAGCACCCGGGCGATCGAGGAAAGCAGCAGAAGAGACTCTTCCGCATCCCGGGCTTCAAGCCTGAGAATTGCCTCGGACGCCAGTCGGGCCAGGTGCTCGAATATCGACTCGAACGACTGGAGCACTCGGATGAAGAGATATTCATCGTGAATGATGTAGACGGGCAGAAGGGTCTGCTCCAGCCTGGGAGCCATCCCGGGCGGTGCTCCTTCGAGTACGTCGACGAGCTGATCGTACCGCTCCTGGAGGGAGGATACCCTCGGCGTGATGGGTTTGGCGCTCAGCCTGTCCATTTCGGTTGCGACACGGAGCCCGTGCCGCAGCCGTTTTTCCACGGCGTCCCGGGACGGCCGCATGCACGGCAACTGGGAGCGATATCCGAGGGCCGCCCCGCATTCGAATGCGAGAGCATCGTAGAGAAGGAACGCTATGCGGGTGGCGACCTCGTCCTCGAAATCCGGAAGCGGCTCGGCGTTCTGCGGCCGCAGCAGGTCAAGGGCCGTGTAGGTCGTGTAGTCGTAGGTCCCGTCGTGCTTGTCCAGCACCACGGACAGGAAGCGCCGCAGGTGTTCGCGGCTTGCGTCGTCGCCGACGATATCGGACTGGCCGGCGCGAACCCGGACGAGCTCCTCGACGACGGGCGTCGCGAGGAAGTGCTTGCCGACGGACCTGATGTAGCGCACGACCCTGGAAGAGGGAAATTCCTCGGCCACCGGCGACTTCCGCCAAGAATCGAGCTCCATCAGCAAGAGTCCGGGGAGGCCGAGTTCTCCTTCGTCGAAATGCATAAAGAATCCCCCGTGCATGGTCTTGCAGCGACAAGAGTGTCAGGTGAGTTCCTGGGAGAAATCCCCGGTGGGCGACGCGGAAGATGACACGCTCATAAGCGGGGCATCGCACCATCAGTGCGGGGTTCCTTGATCAGTTCACCTTAACTATGTTGACCGAGATCGGCTCTGTCAACCTTTTTCTCAACTAATTCAAGAGCGGCAGAAATCATTTCCGACGCCGTTCCCTACGGCAGTGCACGGTGAATGCCGATGCTCGGTGGATGTGGCGAGTGCACGGCGAGGGCCGCCGCGTGCTCGTCGTCCACGGGCAGGTCGACGAGCCGCCACCCCGGGATCGGCGCGCCGGTGTCGTCCCGGGCCAGGTCTCGGCCCAGGCCGGTGCCGATGCCTTTGAGATACGCCTCCTTGCGCGCCCACACGCGGGCGAACGCGGCTCCCCGGTCGGCGGGCGGCACGGCCTCGACCGCGGCACGCTCTGCCGGGTGCAGGGCGCGGACCACGTCCGTGACCGTCGTGCCGCTCGGGATGCCTTCCACATCGACGCCCACCGTCACCTCTGCGACGGCGACCAGCACCCGCCGCCCGCAGTGAGAGAGCGAGAACCGCGTCCGCGTGGAGGGCGCGTCCAGCACGGGTCGCCCGTGCGGCCCTGCGCAGACCGGGCAGGGGTCACGCCCGAACCTCACCTCGTACGGCTCGACGTCGAGCCGCGCGGCCAGGATCCGCCGCAGGGCGACGTGCGCGAAGCCGTAGCGGACGCGGTCGTCGGAGCGCCGGAACGCCGTCATGCGCCGGCGCTCCTCCGCGTCGAGCACGGACAGGTCGAAGGCGTCGAGTTCCCGGGCCGACGGCACACGCATCGACCAGACCCGGATCCCGTCGTCACGGTCACCGGCGTCGACGGGCCCGGGGCCCTTCGTCCGGGTCAGGACCGACTCGGTCACCGTGAGCCGCCGGTGGTGTTCCCCGGTCCGGCATCCGCGAGGAGCCGGTCCCTGGCGATCTTGCCGGTGGGGCCGACCGGGAACGAGGGGACGTCGGTGAGACGGCTGGGCAGCATGTACGCGGGAAGGAGGCCGCCGAGAGCCGCCAGAACCTCGTCCGGTGTCACCGCCGGAGCACCTTCGGCCGATGTCCGATCCGGGATGTAGAACGCCGCCAGCTCCCGCCCGTGCGCGGTCTCCGGGGCGAGGACGACAGCGGACTTGACCCCTGGACACCGGGTCAACGCCGCTTGCACCTCGCCCAGTTCGATGCGGTATCCCCGGACCTTCACCTGGTCGTCGAGACGGCCGAGGAATTCGAGGTTCCCGTCCGGCAGCCAACGGGCCCGGTCGCCGGTGCGGTACATCCTGGCCTCGGCCCCGTCCGGAGCTCCCTCGGGAACGAACGGGTCCGGCAGGAAGCGCGCGGCCGTGAGCCGGGGAGCCCCTGTGTAGCCCAGGGCCACGCAGGTGCCGGCGATGTAGAGGTCGCCGGCGACCCCGATCGGGCAGGGTTGCATCCCGGCATCGAGCACGTAGTACCGGGCGTTCTGCATGGGACGGCCGTACGGGACGCTCGGCCAGGCGGGGTCCACCTCACCGACCGCGAACCGGTTCGACCAGACGGTGCACTCGGTCGCCCCGCCCAGCGCCACCACCTGCGCTCCGGGAAACTCGCTGCGGATCTCGTCCGGCAGGGTCACCGGGATCCAGTCACCACTGAGCATGACGAGCCGCAGGTCTCCGCGTCCCTCCGGATCACGGCATTCCAGGAACGGCATCACATGTGCCATCGCCGCGGGAGCGGAGTCCCAGATGGTGATCGGCTCCTGTTCGAGCAGGTCCACCAGGGCGTCCGGTTCCGTCAGTGCCCCGTCCGGAACCACCCGGACCGAGCCGCCGGCGGCAAGCACGCCGAACATGTCGTACACCGACAGGTCGAAGCAGAACGAGGTGACGAACAGCAGCCGGTCCGCGTCACCCACCCCGTGGACGCGGTTGATCCAGTCGATGAGGTTGACCACGGCCCGGTGGTCGACCATGACGCCCTTCGGCGCTCCCGTCGATCCGGAAGTGAAGATGACGTACGCGATGTCCTGCGGAGCGGGCTCGCTCCGGACCGGCACGGTCGGGCGCCGGTCGACGTGCCATCCGGTCCAGGAGCGCAGCGCGCGCAGCCCGTTGTCCTCGGGGATCCGGGCCGGGACCGTGATCACCACGTCGTAGCGCGCGGCCAGGTCGGCGGGCCACTGCGCCCCGTCACGGCCGAGCACCCGGACCACGGCCCCGGGGACGGCTCTGCCCAGCGCCGCGAAGAACGACCGCGGCACGCTGAGACCGGTGTGCCGGCCCAGCTCGGGATCGACGAGATCGGCGAGCACGACGGACCCGCCCGCGGTCAGCATCGGCAACACGTCCGACAGGACGCGCACCAGGTAGTCCATGTCGGGGAAGAACTGAACGGTGCTCGCGAGCACCACGAGGTCCACCGGCTGGTCGAGGGCGGTCGTGGCCTCGTGCGCGAACAGCGTGGCGCCGGCGAGCGGGAGGCCCGCCCGGGCGGCCCGGTCCTGTACGGCTGCCACGGCGGAGGCGGCCGGGTCGACGGCGGTGTACCGCGCGGCGTGCGGCGCGAGGGCCTGCGTGATCAGCCCTGAACCGCAGCCGATCTCCAGTACCGCGCCTCCGGTGGGCAGCGCCTCCCGGGCCAGTCGTACGACATGGTCCCGGTAGGCCGCCACGTCGTCCGAGGTGTAGACGTCGCCGGAGGCGCCGATGTTGAAGCCGGCGGCCTGCAGGGGGTCCGGCCGCTCCGCCACGTAGTTCCAGAGGTCGCCGACCGCCTCCTCGTCGAACGAGTCCGCCCAGGTGTCCTCGGTCGTGAGGTCGTGCACGACCACGTGCCGCAGAGTGGGAAGGTCCCAGCGGATCACTCCGACGGTGGGGAGCTGGTCGCGCGAGGTGAGCAGGGCGCTGACGCCGAGACCGGCGAGGAGCGACCGGATCCGGGACTGCGGCCACCGGATGTCCAGCGGCACATAGGTGGCACCCGCTTTGAGCACGGCGAGGAGGCTGACCACGGCCTCCGCCGAGCGGGTGGACAGCAGACCTACGTGGGAACCCCTGCCGATGCCCAGGGTGCGCAGGTGGTTGGCCAACCGCTCGGCCCGCTGGTCGAGTTCGGCGTGCGTCAGGGTGCGGGTACCGGCGAGGAGGGCCGGGCGGTCGGGCACCCGGCGCGCCGCCTCGCGGAGCAGGGCGGGGAGGGTGGCCTCCCGGTCGAAGGGGCGAACGGTGTCGTTCCAGGCGTCCGGGGGCAGGGCCCGCGGCCCCACGGAGCTGGGCGCGGCTTCTTCCAGGGGGTTCATTCGGTGATGTCGCTTTCTGCGGGACAGGGAGGCGTGAGCGGGGCGTCCAGCGCGCCGAGCAGCGTGTCGAGCCGCTCCCTCAGCGCTCGGGCCGTGTCGGCGGGGAAGGCCGCGGCGCGGAACTGCACCGTGCCCGCGACCGCGGCGTCGGCGGCGTGGGCCAGCCAGAGTTCCCAGGTGAGCTCGAAGCCACCGTCGCCGGCGGGAGTCGGCGCGGGACGCGAGAGCGCGGGCGGCAGGGTCAGGACGGCGTCGGCATCCGTCTGGTAGGCCATGCAGACCTGTACGAGCGGCATCCGGTGACCGCGGTCCCCGCCGACCGCCGCGACGATGTCGTTGAACGGCAGCTCGTCGCGCAGCGCACGCAGGAAACGCTCCCGGAGCATCGGCACGAGCGAGAGCGGATCCGTTCCCGGCTCGGTGTCGACGCGCACGGGGAGGGTGTTCACACAGAACCCCACCGTGCGGTCGAGCCTGGGGTCCGACCTGCCCGCCACCGGTACGGCCACGCAGAACCGGCGCGCGCCCGTGATGTCGGACACCGCCTGCGCGAACACCGCCAGCAGCACGACGGCCGGGGTCGCGGCCACCGAGCGGGCGATGTCGCGTACCGCGGCGACGGTCCCGGCCGCGACGGGCGCCGCGATGACGCCCACGTCCCCGCCCGGGGCAGCCGCGCCCCCGGTGGCCGTGCCCGTCACGGGCGGCGCGGTCCGCGGCACGTCCTGGACGCCCGCGAGTTCCTCGCGCCACGCCCGGTCGCGCCGCTCCCGTTCGGCGGGGTCGGCCATGGCCGCCTCCGCCCTGTGCCAGGACGCGTATCCGACGGCCTCCGCCGGCAGGGCGGGGGCGAGCCCGCGGGAGCGGGCCTCGTAGGCGGAGCGCAGGTCCTCGACGATGACCGGGAGGGACCAGCCGTCCACCGCGATGTGGTGCACGGCCAACACGGCGGTGGCTCGTCCCGGCGCGCCCGGGTCGTGCAGCACGGTGAGCCGCAGCACGGGGCCCGTGGTGAGGTCCACCGGGGTGGCGGCGACCGCTCGGGCCCGCGCCGGCACGTCCTCCGCGGGGATCCGGATCTCGTCCAGCGGCGGGACGCCGCCGGGCGGCAGGATCCGCTGGAACGGAACGCCGTCCTCGTCATCGAAGTAGACCGTCCGGAGCGTCGGATGGCAGTCGATCACATCGCCCAGGGCGGCGCGCAGCGCCGGGAGGTCCAGTGGTCCTTCGATCGCGGTCGTGCGGTGGACCAGGTTCTGCGGGCATCCCGGGGCGAGCTGCTCGGTGAGCCAGATCCGGATCTGGCCCGCGGACAGCGGTGATTCGGCGGTCCCGCTCCCGTCCTCCGCGCTCGGCGCGGCATCGGATGTCCGGGGCAGACCGCTGATGCGCGCCGCGAGTTCCGCGACCCGTGGGGCCGACAGCACGTCGGCGGCCGTGACCCGGCGGCCCGTGCCGAGCGTGAGCCGGTGCGCGATCCGGACGGCGGCCAGGGAATCGCCGCCGGAGTGGATCAGGTGCGTGTCCGCCCATGCGCGCGGGGCGCCGAGGACGGCGGCGAACACGTCTGCCACCGCCTCTTCTTCCGGCCCCCGTGCGGGCGTGGAACCGCTCAGCGCTGTGGCCTGGCGGGCGGCGCGGCGTTCCAGCTCCGGGTAGTCGGTCTTGCCCGAGTTGTTGCGCGGGTACGCGTCGAGCCGGCCGACCCACCGCGGCGCCAGTGGCCCGGGCAGCAGCGAGGCCAGCCTCTCCCGCAGCGCTGCCACGTCCAGCCCCTCGGCGCCCGTGATCCAGGCGGCGAGCCCGACGGGCCGCTCCTGCGCATCGCGCAGCGGAACCACCGCGGCGTCGTGCACGCCCGGCTCGCGGCGCAGCGCGGCCTCGGTCTCCGCCGGCTCGACACGGACGCCCCGGATCTTGAGCTGGCGGTCTGCCCGGCCTCGGTACCAGAGCACTCCGTCCTCGTCGAGGAAGCCGAGGTCGCCGGTCCGGTAGAGCCGGACGCGGGTGCCCTCGGGCAGACCGGTGATCTCCGTCGGGAGCACCGACTCGACGAAACGCTCCGCCGTCTGCCGCGGGTCGCCGAGGTACTCGCGGACGAGTCCGGGACCGCCCAGCACGATCTCGCCGATCTCGCCCCGGTCCGCGACGCCTCCGTCCTCCCGGGTCACGATCACGAGGGTGCCCGGCACCGCCGTGCCGATGGGCACGTCCACGGCGTCCTTGAGGGCCGTGGCGTCGTGGACGCGAACTGCCGTGGCCAGGATGGTGCACTCGACCGGCCCGTATCCGTTGACCAGGTGCAGCGCGGGGTGGGCCGTCAGCAGCCGTCGCGCGTGTTCCGTCGACATCCGCTCGCCCCCGGACATCACCTGGGCGATGCCGTCGAAACACTGCGGGGCCTCGTCCACGAGGGTGTTCAGGAGTGACGGCGTGATCGTGAGCGTGTTGACACCGTGGACCCTCACCGCGTCCCGGAGGGCGGCGGGCGTGAGCGGACCGGGGGCGCCGTAGGCCACCGACCCGCCGCTCAGCAGCGGCGCCCACGTCTCCATGGAGGCCAGGTCCCAGGCCACCGAGGAGGTGCGCAGCGTGACGGTACGCGGACCGAAGTGCCCGATCGCAGCCTGGCCGGAGAACAGGTCCGGCAGGTCGTCGAACGGCGCGACGGGCTCGCAGGAATAGGGGGTGGGCGTGAAGAGCCGCAGGGTCGCCGCGTGCGGTGACACGGCTCCCTTGGGCTCTCCGGTGGAGCCGGAGGTGAAGAAGACACAGGCCGGCGAGTCCGCCGAGCCGGCGGCGGGGACCGGTTCTCCGCTCCGGTCCGGCGCGAGGGCCGCGACGTCGGCCGGGACGCGCACGCTCTCCCGTCCCGTCGGCGCGACCGCCACGGAGTCTGCGACGAGCAGGACGGGGGCCTCGCACCGGTCGACGATCTGCTGGAGCCGCCCGGCCGGCCAGTCCACGGGCAGGGCCGCGTATGCCGCGCCGGTCTTGAGTACGGCCAGGAGTGCAGCGGGCAGGACCGGACCGGGCGGAACCAGGACCGGTACGAAGTCGCCCTCCCCGATGCCCCGTTCCAGCAACTCGCCGGCGAGCCGGTTCGCCGCCGCTTCCAGTTCTCCGTAGCTGACGGTCAGACCGTCCCCGTACCGCAGGGCGACCGCGTCGGGACGCAGCGCGGCAGCGGCGGCGACACCTCCGTGGATCGTCGCCGAGGACGGGATGTCCTTGGGGTGCGAGAGCACGGCGCTCGGCCGGCGGATCGCCGTCACGCGCCGCTCCGTCCGCCGTCGGCGACGGGGCAGGGCCCGACGGGGCGCGACCCGTCCTGCTCGCGGCCTTCGGTCCCGAGCGCGTAGTGGAGCAGCTCCGCCTCTTCGGCGGTCCGGTGGAAGCCGGCCCGCTCCAGTACGGCCTGCGACGCGGTGTTGTCCTTCAGCGTGCGCGCGACGACGGTGGTGACGCCGGGCTGGGCCAGCGCCCAGCGCGTCAGTTCATGGAGCGCACCGCTCGCGTACCCGGCGCCGCGGCCGGATTCCACGAGGCCGAAGCCCACCTCGACGATGCCCTCCTGCGGCGGGGTGTGGAAACCGATGTCGCCGATCACCCGGCCGTCGGCGCACCGTACGACCTGGTACATGCCGAAGCCCCGAACGTGCTGGTCCGCGGTTCGCTTCGCGAATCCGCCGGCCGCGGCGAGCGTCCCGGCGAAGGGGTAACCGGGTGCCCAGGCGTCGTCCGACGCGTCGTCCCGGAGCAGCGCGGCGACCTGGTCGGCAGTCAGCTCCCGCAGGACGAACCGCTCGGTCGCCAGGACGTTCGGCGCGGCCGCGGACAGCTCCCGCAGGGAGCGGGGGCGCATGTCGGTCCAGACCTCCGCGATGTGGCCGAGGCAGTCCTCCTCGGTGCCGGAGAATCCGGTGGCCTGCCAGCCGGAGGGAACGCTCACGGCGTGCGGCCACAGCGCGTGCTGGCCTTCACCGTTGGCGACGACGAGATGGGACATGGGGCTGACTCCAGGAAGAATAGGGGCGGTTCGCTGATCCGGGCGACAGGCCGAAGTTGCCGGTCACGCCGTCGCCGGCGGGCGGTGCCGCGACCGCCGCTCGCGTCGCACGGCGCCGGGGCGGTCACGCCGTCGTCGTCTCCGGACGGGCGGTGGTGTTCTGCGCGGACACCTGGGCGTACACAGCCCCTGCCAACTGCTCCACGGTGCGGTGGTCGAAGATCAGCTGCATGGAGAGCCGCGTGCCGACCGAACGGCCGAGCCGTGCCATGACCTTGGACGCGAGCAGGGAGTGCCCGCCTGACTCGAAGAAGCTGTCACTGTCGCTGAAGTCGGAATGACCGAGGACCTCGGTCCAGATGGTCCGCACGCGGTCGGTGAGTTCGCCCGGCGTCATGTCGGCCATGTCGGTCATGTCGGTCTGCATCGGTAGCTGCTTCTTTCTCGGCTCGTGCCGGGAGTCATCAGTCGGTGGGTACCGCCCACGCTCTTCCGGAGCGGAGCGGAGCGGGGAGGGGGAGACTGGCCGTGCGCTCCGGCTCCGCGATGCGCTCCCCACGGAGGCCGGTGGGGGCGGAAGCGTCCATCGGGCGGGCGGGGTACCCCCCGTTCCCCGGGCCGCCGCGGACGGGCGCCACGGTGCCCTGTCGATACGGGCGGGTTCCGGCCACCGGAGCCCGTGCCCGGCGTCCTCCACGGTGTGAAATGCGCGGAGTCCGCTCCTTGCCGCAGGAGGAGATGGACGGCTTGAAATCGTCCTCAACTCATCCGGAGCTCATCCGGCCGGCGAAAGGGTCGATCCGAAGGGAATCCCTTAGTCCCAGGCCCAGTTCCCGGGGGCCGCCACCACATGCTCTTCCTCGCGGGCCAACGGAGCGGGTGCCGCGGTCTCGTCGGGGAGCGCACCGCTGGCGAAAAGGACCGGAAGGGCGACCAGAAGGGAGAGAACAGCTGCCCGGAATACTCGGTTCATTCGGTCGTGCACGGATACCCCTCAAGAAAATGCATGCCGGAACCACACGGGTAAGTGTGGAAGGCACAAGAAAAAATGGGCAGTTCTGCGTGATCGTCCGACGCAGTGCGCCGCCCCCCGTCCTGACTGATATTGGTCGCAGCCACTAGCCGGTGTCGACGATTCCGGATGGCCCATGTAGGCCATGGCACCAACCGGTCAGTTTGAGCCAGATTCACGGAGGAAAGCCTCCGCGGCCGCCGAGACACCCAGCAGCAGGTCGGCCCCGTACGAGGACACTTTCCAGCCCGCGGACCATTCACGGTCGAGCCAGGCGTCCCATGCTGCGGCGGCCAGTCGTTCGGCGGCCCCGAGGTCAGCGGCGACCACGAAGGTCATGGCCACGACCTGCGAGGACAGCGGGACCAGGCTCACGTGGGCGACCCCGGGCTGGGGGTCGCCGAGGAGCCGGTCCCCGATGTCGGCGCTGCCCGCCAGGCCGGTGGTTCGAGCGCCTTTCGGCGACTGCAGGAACACCTTGATGGCATACACACGGCATACCATAGCCAGCCTTTGAGCACGTCAAACGATGTCTGATACGGCCACCTCGTGCCATGGCATGAGGTGGCCACGGGGCAGCCCCGATCGCTCCAGGATGAACGCCGGTGCATTCTCGCCGATATCACGGGACGTCGACCGGAACACCCGACGGATACCGACGGGCCGGCTTCGCGGGCGTCACGCGCGGCATGCCCCTCATCGATACCACGCGACGCGACGGCGAACAAGTGCCGCATGGCCTGAGGCCCCCCGATGCGGTCCGCACCCTTTGCGGGGAGTTGTCAGATCCACCCTCGCCGTGTGGCCTGCACGCCTGCCTGGAAACGGCTTTCGGCGTTCAGTGTCTTGAGCAGGTCCGACATCAGACGCCGGACCGTGCGGATGGACACCCCGAGCTTTCGTGCGATGACTTCGTCGGTGTGGCCGTCCTCGAGCATCCTGAGCAACGCCAGTTCGCGCTCGCTGGGCCCGTCGCAGTGGGGTGCGCAGGCTTCTCCCAGCGGGGTGGCGCGCTCCCACGTCAGGTCGAAGAGCTGGTTGAGCGCGGAAACGATGCTGGTGAGCCGGATGACGAACGCCCCCTGCCCGCTCGCGTCCGGCTGCACCGGGAGCACGGCCACGGAGCGGTCGCAGAGGATGAGGCGCATCGGCAGCGAGGGCATGGTGCGCGTCTGGCCTCCCTGCTCGGCGAACCAGGTGGCGTACTCGACCGTTGCCGGGTCCTTGCGCACCGTCTCCAGGTAGATGGTCTGCATCCGAACGCCCCGCGCCAGGTTCTGCACGTCGAGGGGGCGTGACGCGTCCAGGGCCGCCTGACTGAGCGCCGGCCCCGGCATGAACGCGCGCACTTCGGAGGCGGCTCCCTGGGCGAGTTGGGCCAGATGCGAGCGCACCGCGTCCAGGCCCACGAGGCGCTCGACGCCCGCCACGTCGTTCTGCACGCGCCGTGCGGTGTACTCGGACGTCAGAGCCGTGAGCATGGCCCGGTCCCGCGACAGCCTGGCGCGGCGTTCATCCAGTTCGGCTTCGAGATCCTGCAGCAGGGGAAGGAGTCCGAGCTCCGGACTGGCCGGCACGAGCGCTTCGGCTCCGGAGGCAGAGCGGAGGAGCGAGAACCGGGTCAGCCGGTCCAGCGTGTCGCGGACCTCGGACTCCCCCATGCCGAGATTCTGCCCAATGTCCGCCATATCCCAGCCGGGGTGGACGAGAAGCGCTCGATAAACGTCGTGGTCTCGATTCTCAAGGCCGATACTCTCCAGCACTTACCGCTCCCCCTGTGGTCGTACCGCAGCGGGAACGCATCCCGTCCCCGAAGCGCGAGGCACAGCATACCCGCCCGTATGTGCGGGTCAACACAGATAGACGGGGGCTGGACGATGACCTCGCTCGAGACACCCAGGACATTCTGGACTTTGCTGAACCGCATTTCAAACACAGTGACTGTGAGCGAGTTCGACTAACCGCCAGCATTTCCCTCACGCCCGGCGGTCCCACCGGCGGGCCGGAGCGGTTCCGGCCCGCCGCAAAGAGCTCGGCACCGGGGCGGTACGACCGCAAGCGGAGCGCCAGGGCACTCCTTCGGAGAGCCCGGGAAGCCCCGTCGCGCACTGCCACCAGCACACAGAACCTTCACCTCCCACCCACCGGCCGGCCGTCTCGCAAGCCACACTCCGGCGTCCGGCATCCCGGCGGAAGGAAAACAAACTCCGCCCCCGCCCCCCCTGTTCACACTCATCCCACAATGAAGTCCGCAATCGACCTGGACAAATCGGCGATCGCCCATCTGAGCGACGGTCGAGGAGCAATACAATTCCCATACGGGGAACCATTCTGCATTCGCCGATTCACATGCACGGTCTCCCCGCATTGTGACGGCAGATCAATTTCACCACTCAACCGACAACGGTGCTCAGGACTCGACTGTCAACGGGCCAAGAACTCGTCGAGGAGCCTGTCGAGGTCGAGGAACTCCTCCCCTGCGCCGATGACGGCATACGTCTGCTCCAGGAAGCGTGTGAGCGCGCGGGCCTCCATGAGGAGGACGGCGTCTTCTTGCATCTCGGCGCTGCGGCCTCGCAACGCGACTCGGAACTCTTCGGCGCCGTCTGCCGTGTGGGGGCTGAAGGTGACGTCTCCCTCGCCCACCGGGCGGTGGAGTCCCTCGGCAAGCATCTGCCGGTCGAAGTGCCAACGGGCCAGGACTGTCGGTCCGTCGAGGAACGTGGCCTGGACCACGTACGGGTCCTCGGCGTCATACGAGAAGCGGGCGGTGAGCGGCACACTGCCGCTCACCGCGTCGAGGCGAACAAGGATCAGAGCAGACACACAGGACATCGACAGGCCTCCGGGGTGGGCTGCGCGGGTTCTGCTCGTCTGCCCAGCTTCACCCTTGCCACGCTGGGCCGATCGAGGGGCGGCCCGGGAGGCCGCCCGCATGTCCCACACGGTGTCGCCGACGAACACGGAATCGCGCGCGGCGCTGAGCGTGTCGTGTCGTGTCGTGCCTGAACGGCCTTGTTCACGAGGAGCCCGTTGTCACAGCTCCGCCAGGGCCGGCAGCAGCTTTGCCTCGGACCAGTCCAGGAAGGACTCCTGCTGGTCGCCGCCGATCTGGACCAGGGCGATTTCGGTGAATCCCGCGTTGGCGTAGAGGCGTACCGCATCTACGAAGGCGTCCACGTCGTCGCCGCAGGGTATGGAATCCGCGACGTCCTCGGGTCTGGTGTGCTGCGAGGCCTGGGCGAAGGACGCAGGGCCGGGGAGTTCCGCGTTGACCTTCCAGCCGCCGAGCGCCCAGCGGAACTGGTCGTGCGCTCGGGCCACCGCCGCGTCGCGGTCGGGGTCGTAGGAGACCGGGAGCTGGCCCATGCGCGGTTTGCCGGAGCCTCCGTACGCCTCGAACGCGGTCACCAGCTCCGCCTTCGGCTCGGTGGCGATGAGCAGGTCGCCGTCGCGGCCCGCGATCTCACAGGAGCGGTCCCCGGAGACGGCGATCCCGATCGGGGGCGGATCGTCGGGGAGGTCCCAGAGTTTGGCGTTCTCGACGTCGAAGTGGGTGCCATGGTGGCTGACGTACCCTCCGGCGAACAGGGAGCGGATGATCCCCACGGCTTCCTCGAGCATGTCCAAGCGGACGTGGGCAGCGGGCCAGCCCGCGCCGACGATGTGCTCGTTGAGGTTCTCTCCCGAACCCAGGCCCAGCCGGAAACGCCCCTGGGACAGAAGCTGCATCGTGGCCGCCTTCTGGGCGATCACGGCCGGGTGGTAGCGAAACGTCGGGCAGGTCACGTACGTCATGAGCGGGATCCGGGACGTGGCCTGCGCGGCGGCGCCCAGGACGCTCCACGCGTAGGGCGCGTGCCCTTGGGCCTCCAGCCAGGGAAAGGAGTGGTCCGAGATGACGGAGAAGTCGAATCCTGCCCGCTCCGCTCCCACTACGTGGTCGACCAGTTCCCGGGGCCCGGCCTGCTCGGTCATCATCGTGTACCCGAATCGCACCATATCCGGCGCCTTACCGCTTCGGCCCCGTTGAAACGCGCCCGGCCTGCCGGGGCCCCAGACCGGGTCGCCGCGCCCAACGCGGGGCCGGCACGGCGGCGGCCGCCGTGTCAGCCTTCTACGCCGGTGGCACTGTGGGCCGACCCCACCGGCTTGGACTCCGGTGAGCGCCCGCCGACCGCCGCGGGAACCTCCAACGCGGCCAGTGCCCGGCCGCACCCGACCTCTGCCTCTCCCTCCAGCTCCTCCCGCGTCGCCGGCGCGAGCGACGCGCACGCACGCCCGCTGTCGGCGGACGCCAGCGTCTCCTCGAATCCGATGGCCGCCGCCTCGGCCGCTGTCTCCCGCGCCCCGACCGTGGCACACCCCGAAGCCGCCAGGCATACGAGGCCCGCCAACAGCCAGCCAGTGATCGGACGCATAGCCAGAGCATGGCCCCAACCACGCTTTCCGCGTCCCGTGGAGGTCTGCGACCCGCAGCTCGTCGGCCGTTCGGTCAAGCGTCCTGCACGAGCGGCCCGAGAGACGCCGGTGGCCTGGATGGCGCGGTCCACGTCGGCGTCAGAGGTCCTCGGAGTCCGTCCGCCTCGCGTCGTCGGGGTGGTTCTGCTCTTCCCGGCCGGTGCCCGTACGGTGGCGCTCGGCACGGCCCTGGGCGTTCGCGTCGTCCTCGGCGGTGCCCGAGGACCGGACAACGGCATCGTCCGCCTGCTGCCGGGCCTCACGGTCACCGCCCTCTCCCGCAGCCTCGGACGGCGTGGTCCGCGGGTGCGGCCTGGACTTCTCGTGGTCTGCCACCATGTCCTCCTCGAGTGCGTGCCTGTATCGCGCGACTACCCCGCGCCATGCGTACCCCGTCACATGTGCGGCTGGTTGTAGTACCGGCCGAACTGCTCCAGGTAGGACGGCTCGCCGCCGTGCTTGGACTCCTCGAACTCGGGAGCGTCCTTGATCTGCTCACTGGTCCGGTCGACGTAGACCTACTTCAGTGGCCCAACACCCGCTTCAGCTCTGCCTTGTCCATCTTCGAACGGCCCTCGATTCCCTTCTGCTTCGCCTCGTTGTACAGCTGGTCCTTGGTGGGGCCCTGCGCACCGCTGTGAGAGCGCAGTCCGCCGCGCCTGGAGGACGACATGTCCTGGAGCGAGGACCGGCTCGCCGTCTTCGACTCGCCGGCGCGGGCACGCTCCTTGTTCACGGTGCGGGCCGCGATCTCCTCGGCACGCTTCGTGCTCTCGCCGCGCTGCTCAGCGCTTTCCTTGATGTGCTCGTACTGCCGTTCCCGCTTGGGGCTGGAACCACGAGGCATGACGACTCTCCTCCGCTCGTGTTGCGTGTGGTGCGGCGCGGTGGCTGTGCCACCACGTGCGTGCTGCGCCTTCCCGTCCCGGACCACGTCATGCAGAAGGCCCGGGCAGGTCGCTCCTTCCTGCGGGCACGGTCCACACGGTCCGGGGCGACAGGCGCCGGGGCGCCTTGGGGGTGGTCAGGTGAGGTACGGGCGGGTTGCGGTGAGATCCAGGAGCCGCTCGACGGGGCGGCCGGTCTGGGTGATGCGCAGGCGGCGGCCGGCCCGCTGGGCCGCGGCGCGGGCGGCCAGGAGGACGTTGAGGCCTGCGCAGTCGCAGAAGGTGACCCGGCTCAGGTCGAGGAGGAGTGTGCCGCGGTGGGAGACGAGCGCGGTCAGCAGGGCGTCGCGCAGGATCCCGGCGTTGTCGAAGTCGATCTCGCCGCTCACGCAGACGTGGACCCTCCCCGGCTGCGGACCAGGCGTCACTGCGAGTTCCAGACCGGCGGCTTCCGGGGTGTCCGGACGGTCGGCGTACACGGTCGCGGTCATCACCGCCTCCCCACACGTTCTGGGGTGCCACTGCTTCCAACAGCATCGTCGACATCCGACCGACGTACGTCAAGAAATACACGAAAAACAGGACGTATATACAAAAAAAGGGGCATGCTGAAGTGGTGGGTGATGAAGCACTTCCCAAAGCACCGTGGACGTTCCTGACGAGCCACGCACGCGTCCTGTTGGCGCTGTCGAGGGATCCCGAGGCCCGCCTGCGGGAGGTCGCCACGATCTGCGTCCTGACCGAGCGCACCGTGCAGTCGATCGTCGCCGATCTGGAGCAGGAGGGGTACCTCACCCGGGTACGCGAAGGACGCCGCAACCACTACCGCATCACCCCCGGAGCCAAGTTCCGGCATCCCGCCGAGGCAGGCCGCGACATCGCGGGCCTCCTCGCCCTCTTCGCCGACGCCCCACCCTCGCCCCCGGCCCCGGCCCCCAAGACGGGCACGGCCCGCCACCGGCCACAGCGGGCGGCCTGACCGGTTCGGCAGGGGCATCCGGGCCGCCGGGCCCGCCAGGCATCGGCCACGGCCCCGGCCCGGGAAGCGGTATGCCGGCGCGATCACCCCATCGGCCTACAACTTCCCACCCACGGCGGGCAGGGCGGCCTCGACCGTGTCACGGTGGCAGGGCGACGAGAGTCCACGCACGCGGGACCGGCCGGTCGTCGAAGCCCCGGCCGGCCCCGCGACGGACACCGGTGCTTGCGACCGCCCGCCCGCTCCGGCCCGCAAACGCGCCCGGGAGCACCGTTAACGCCCCTGTTCGCGGTTCCCGGTCGGGCGACCCGTGCGCGGCACACGGCCCCGTACCGCCCCGGCCGGCCGGGCGTGGGCGAGGAGAGGATGCGCGGGCTCTTTCCCCGACTCAAGGCTGGAGATCTTCGTGCTCGAACGCAAGCGGCTCAAGGGCCGTACCCAGGTCACCTTCATCCTGCCCGCAGACGCTCCTCAGGGGCCGGTCAGCGTGGTCGGCGACTTCAACCACTGGAATCCCGCCGCCCACCCCCTCGAACCCCGCAGCGATGGCACCCGCGCCGCCGAGGTCTCCCTGCCCGCACACAGCAGCCATTCCTTCCGCTACCTCGCAGCCGGCGACTACTGGTTCGACGACGAACAAGCCGACCACCACGACGGCAACAGCCGCATCCACACCTGAGCCCGCACTGCACCTGGGCCCGCACTGCGCCGGCGCCCCCGCCCCCACGGGCGTGGCCGTGCCGGTCAGCCCGGCCAGGTGCCCGTCACGCGACGGGTCGCCACGGCACCCGAGCGGTCGACGGCGGCCTTGACCACGGCGAAGATCGCGCCCTGGATGGCGGCGGCGATCAGGATCTGCTTCCAGGAGCGGTCCTCGTCCGTGGCACTGGGAGCGTCCCCGTCACCCTCGACGATCTTCCAGACCTGCTTGAACGCCGCCCCCGCGATCATGCCGCTGACAGCACCCAGGGCCAGCCCCACCGGCTTGTACGCTTTCATCGGCTTCGGCGGCTGCGCCGCACCATCAGGAGGATGACCAGCGCCACGCCGGCCACGAGCAGCGGCTTGCGGTTGGCACGTGCCACGCTCGCGGCCCGGCCCGCCTTGTCCAGAACCTGCTCGGGCGTCGTGTCGTTCACCAGCTGCGCCGCGTGCTGGGCCTTCGCACGGATCTGGTCGGAGACCTCCGCGGTCTTCTCGGCGGCCTGTTGCCTGACGGCGGCGGCCTTTCCCTTCGCCTGTGCCTTGATGTCGGCTTTGCCCGCCAGTGCCTCGATGGTCTGCCCGAGTTCGTCGCGGGTGCGCTCGACCTGCTCGCGCAGCTCGTCGGGGGTGGGCGTGCCGATATCGGTTCGGGGCTCGTGGGTCATCGGTGCACCTTCTCCTTGATCTCGGCCAGGTCGGCCTTGACGCTGTCCATGGTCTGCTCCGGGACGAGTGCGCCGGCCTCGCCGATCTGCTTCTTCCCAGCCATGGCGGTCACTGCGGCGACCACCGCCAGCACTGCCGCGACGATCAGGGCCGACGCCCAGACCGGGAGTATCAACGCGAGGGCTGCGATGCAGGTTGCGGTCAGGGCCTGGGCTGCCAGGATTCCGATCAGGCCCGCCGCGCCGAAAAGGCCGCCGCCCTTCCCGAAGCGCTTCCCCTTCTGAGTCATTTCGGCCCGAGCCAGCTGCATCTCCTCGCGGACCAGTTCCGAAATCTGCTGGGAAGCGCGCGAGACCAGCACGCTCACGGATTCGTCGGAGCCATGGGTCTGCCGCTCTATCGTGCTCATGCGGGTCTCCCCTTCACGATGCTCACGCTGTTGTCGTGGCGCGCCTACCCGCTAAACGAACGAGCACCCGCGCCGCGCGATCACTTCTCCATGCGGCGGCGGTCCTGGTCGCTCCAGGCGCGGGTTTCGCGGGGCCGTACATAGGGTTCCTCGTCCTCGGGCAGCCCTCCGGCGATCGCCCGCTGGCGGGCCAGTTCCGCGTCGAACTCGAGCCCGAGGAGGATCGCGAGGTTGGTGATCCACAGCCAGACAAGGAAGACGATCACACCGGCGACCGTGCCGTACGTCTTGTTGTAGGAGGCGAAGTTCGCCACGTAGAAGGCGAAGCCGGCCGAGGCGGCCATCCAGATGACCAGGGCCAGGAAGCTGCCCGGCGTCACCCACCTGAATCCGCGGCCCGTGGCGTTCGGCGCCGCCCAGTACAGGAGCGCGATCATGATGGTGACGAGGAGCACCAGGACCGGCCATTTCGCGATCGACCACACCGTCAGGGCGCTGTCGCCGATGCCCAGGGCGGTGCCCGCGCGCCGCGCCAGGCCGCCGGTGAAGACGACGATCAGCGCGGCGGCGCAGGCGAGGATCATCAGCGTGACGGTGAGCGCCAGGCGCAGCGGCAGCACCTTCCACACCGGGCGTCCCTCGGGCACGTCGTAGACGGCGTTCGCGGAGCGGATGAACGCGGCCACGTAGCCAGAGGCGGACCACAGCGCCACGACGAGTCCGACGACCGCCATCAGCGACCCGACGCCGCTCCGGCCCTGCAGCTGCTCGACCGCGTCTCTGATCACGTCCCGCGCGGAGCCGGGCGTCAGCTGCTGCAGGTTGTCCAGCAGCCGTGCGGTCGTCGACTCCCCGGCCAGGCCCAGCAGGGACACGAGGACCAGGAGGGCGGGGAAGAGCGCCAGCACCCCGTAGTAGGTCAGGGCCGCGGCGCGATCGGCCAGCTCGTCGTTCTGGAACTCTTTGACCGTGCCGCGCAGGACTGCTTTCCAGGAGCGTGCGGGCAGGTCCGAAGGCTGGTCCGGAGCCCGCTCCTCGACCAGCTCGCTCGGGCCCGCGGCGGCGTCACGCTCGGTGTCGGCATGCTCTCGGTCGCCGCCGTGGCCTCGGTCCCGTAGAGGTGTCATACCCAGCGGCTGTCCAGCTCGGCGCCACTCATGCCCGTAGAGCGGTCCGAAACAGATTTCCCCGCGCCGGACACGGCTCCCGGATCCGGAGCTCTCGAGCCAGCCGTTGCGGCGGAAGGCGCGGTACGGGCTGCCTGACGCCATAGCCATGAGGCCGAGGGTGTGGGGTAGCCGTAGCTCCAGCCCAGCTCCGGGATGTGCTCGAAGTTCATTCCGTAGACGCCGGCGCGGAAGTAGGGCAGGACCTTCGCCCTTCGCCGGGGCGTTCCTCCTCGGACAGGCCGCGTACCAAAGGGCCTTGAGCGCAACTCCGACTCGGCCTGAGCCGCTCACTCGTCCTGGGCCGGGGATTTCACACCGCGGGCGACGTCCTGCGCACAGCGTCGCGGCCGCCCGTGTCGTGGGCCTCTCGGCCTGCGACCCGGATCAGTGGCCGAGCGCGTTCCTGAGCTGCTGCTTCGTCATGGATGAGCGGCCCTCGATGCCGCGCTTCTTCGCCTCCTGGTAGAGCTCGTCCTTGGTACGTTCGAACGATCCGCCGCCTCCGCCGCCTCCGGACTTCTGACCGCCCCGCTGCGAGGCGGACTTTCCCTGGGTGGAGGTGCGACTCGCCGTCTTGCTCTCCCCCGATCGCGCGCGCTCCTTGTTCACGGTGCGGGAGGCCATCTCCTTCGCCCGGCCTTCGGACATGCCACGCTTCTCACCGGACTCCTTGATGTGCTCGTACTGCCGCTCGCGCTTCGGGCTGGAACCTCGGGGCATGACGGATCCCTTCGTCGACGGTGTCGTGTCACGGTCATCGTGCGGGCACCTGAAGCACCTCGCACCTCATGGGCGGCTGACTGGGGCGTGAGGCGCTGCGCGTGCCTCCTGCCCCGCGGGTCGGGCGGGCTCCCTTCGTACGCTCACTCGGCCAAGCATCGGACCAGGACGCGTCGACACTCTTCGCAGCTTCCGTCCCTGCGCGGACTGAGCCAAAGGGGATGAATCGCAGCGCTTGCGACATCAAAGAGAGGTGTGCGGGTAGCCGGACACCATGGATTCCAACGATCACACCCCGCTCCGCGCTGTCGCGCTCGTCTGCACCCTGTCCCCCTCCCCCTCGCCGTCGAGCTCCCATCTGCTGGCCGAACAGACGATGGCCGCCCTCGCCGAGCACGGCGTCACCGGGAAGACCATCCGGATCGCCGACCACGACGTGAAGACCGGCGTGAAGACCGACATGGGCGACGGGGACGCCTGGCCGGAGATCCGCGACACCATCCTGGGCTGCGACATCCTGATCCTGTCCACGCCCATCTGGCTCGGGCACCCCTCGAGCATCGCCCAGCGGGTCATGGAGCGTCTGAACGCGGAGATCTCCGAGACCGACGACGAGGGCCGCATGCTCACCTACGGCAAGGTCGCCGCGGTCTGCGTCGTCGGCAACGAGGACGGCGCGCACAAGGTCAGCGCCGACCTCTTCCAGGGCCTGAACGACGCCGGCTTCTCCCTCGCCCCGAACGCCGTCACCTACTGGGTCGGCGAAGCCATGCAGGGCACCGACTACCAGGACCTCGACAAGACCCCCGAGAAGACGGCCGGCACGACGGCCACGCTCGCCGCGAACACCGCCCACCTCGCCCGCCGCCTCAAGGCCTCGCCGTACCCGGCGAGCTGACCTGCGGCTTCGCCCTGCGCGCGGTCACAGGCGGCGATTCCGGGATCGGCGGGGCGGCGTGCCCGGCCTTCGCCCGGAGGGCGCGGACATCGCCTTCACCCATCTCCCCCAAGAGGCGGAAGGGGCGGACGAGACCGCGCGCCTGGTCCGCGGGGCGCGGTGTCAGGCCGTACCGTACCCGTCCCCTGCGACATCCGTGAGGAGGCCCGGTACGTGGCTCCGGTCGACCGTTCGGTCAGCGAGCCCGGGGCGCGTCGACGTCCTCGTCGATCCCGACGCGACGGAGTTCGGCGAGCAGCCACCCCTGGGCCGGCAGGCGGCGCGAACGGCGGAGACGGGCACCCGCTCACGTCTTCCTGGCGTCCCCCCGGGCCGGCTGCACCACCGGGGTACCCCCAGCAGCACCTATCGCACGGCGCGGAAGCAAGAGGCCGGCGGCCCTCATCGAGGCACCGCTCTCCCCTGTCCACCCCGTCGGCGAGCTCAAGGAGAACGATCATGACGAAGCGACAGTCATCAACCGGCACCGCCAAGAACGAGCTGCCGGGCAAGCCCGGCCCGGAGTCTCCGCCTCTGGTCGAGCCGACAGAGCCCACGGAACCCCTTCCCCCGAAGCCCGACCAGGACGGACCCGAGACGGTGGGTCCGACCGGGCAGGCGACGGGGGCGGAGCAGGCGCGCGTGGCGCAGAGCGGTGCGTACCTGACGACGGCCCAAGGGACGCGCCTACCCGACACCGATCACTCCTTGAAGGCGGGAGCACGCGGTCCGGTCCTGCTGCAGGACCACCATCTGCGCGAGAAGATCACGCACTTCGACCACGAGCGGATCCCGGAGCGGGTCGTCCACGCGCGGGGCGCCGCCGCGCACGGCGTCTTCCAGGGTTACGGCACGGCCGGCGAGGTGTCCAAGGCCGGGTTTCTCGCCAAGGGCGTGGAGACGCCCGTGTTCGTGCGGTTCTCGACGGTCCTCGGCTCGCGCGGCTCGGCCGACACCGTGCGCGACACGCGGGGCTTCGCGACGAAGTTCTACACCGACGAGGGCACCTTCGACCTGGTCGGCAACAACATCCCCGTCTTCTTCATCCAGGACGCGGTCAAGTTCCCCGACGTCATCCACGCCGGCAAGCCGCATCCGGACCGCGAGATCCCGCAGGCGCAGAGCGCGCACGACACGTTCTGGGACTTCGTGTCCCTGCACACCGAGGCCACCCACCACACCATCTGGAACATGTCCGACCGGGGGATCCCGCGGTCCTTCAGGATGATGGAGGGCTTCGGGGTCCACACCTTCCGCCTGGTCAACGCGGCCGACGAGAGCGTGCTCGTGAAGTTCCACTGGAAGCCGAAGCTGGGCGTGCACTCCCTCGTCTGGGAGGAAGCGCAGATGATCAACGGGATGGACCCGGACTTCCACCGCCGGGACCTCTTCGACGCCATCGAGTCCGGCGCATTCCCGCAGTGGGAACTGGGGATCCAGGTCTTCCCCGACACCGACGACCAGACCTTCGAGGGCATCGACCTCCTCGACCCCACCAAGATCGTGCCCGAGGAGCTCTCACCCGTTCAGCCGATCGGCCTCATGACGCTGAACGCGAACACCAAGAACTACTTCGCCGAGACCGAGCAGGTCGCCTTCCACCCCGGCCACCTGGTCCCGGGCATCGACGTCACCGACGACCCGCTGCTCGCCGGCCGCCTCTTCTCCTACCTCGATACGCAGATCAGCCGGCTCGGCGGCCCCAACTTCGGCCAGATTCCCGTCAACAGGCCCCACGCCCCCGTCAACGACATGCTGCGCGACGGCATGCACCAGAGCGCCGTCCACACGGGCATCGCCCCCTACCGGCCCAACAGCCTCGACGGAGGCTGCCCGTTCCTCGCCGGAGCGGATACGGCCGCCTTCATCGAGACGCCCGTAAAGGTGCCGGCGGCGAGCAAGGTCCGCGAAGCTCCCGCCTCCTTCTCGGACCACTTCACCCAGCCGCGCCTCTTCTGGCTGAGCATGACCCCGCCGGAGCGCGAACACATCATCGCCGCCTACACCTTCGAACTGAGCAAGTGCTACGAGCAGGCCATCAGGGAACGCACCCTGCAGGTCCTGGCGAACATCGACCCGCAGCTGTGCGAGCAGGTCGCCGCGGGCCTCGGACTGCCGGTCCCCGCGGCCACCGTGCCGCTCGTCGCGGCCGGCCCCAGCCCCGCGCTCTCCCAACTGGGCGGGACCTGGCCGACCGACGGCCGCGTGATCGGGATCGTCGCCGACGCCGCGGCCGACCTGGACGGCGTACGAGCTGCCCGGCAGGCCCTTCTGGAAGCCGGCATCGTGCCCCTCGTCATCGCCCCGACCGGCGCCGCCCTCGACCCCGACGGTGAACCGATCGCCATCCAGCGAACCTTCGCCACCGCCCGCTCCGTCGAGTTCGACGCCCTCCTGCTGGCCGGAGTGCCCCAGGCGGGCGCGGACGCATACGGTGCCCGCGACGCCAAGGCGGGCACGGCCCAGCCGCCCAAGGCTCCCGACCCGCGCGTACTGCTGCTCGTCACCGAGGCGTACCGACACGGCAAGGCCATCGGCGGCTGGAACGGCGCGGAGCGGTTCCTCGAATCCGCCGGCATCCCAGCAGACGGACCGGGCATCGCCGTCGCCGACAGCAGTACCGCGGTCCTGGACGGACTCACGACGGCACTGGCCGAGCACCGGGCCTGGGACCGGTTCCCCGCCGCCCTCTGACCGGTGCCGAGCCCGGCCCCGCCCCGGGGCGGGGCCGGGCTCACCCAGAAGGGCCGGATCGGCATCAGCGTTCGGCGTAGGGACGGTCGTCTCCACGAGGCATCCCCTCCGGTGAACCGCGAGGCCGCCCCCGACACCAAGGACCACGTCCTCGAAGGCATCGAGGAGCACCACGTCGTCCTGTGGATGCTCTCCGAACTCAAAGACCTCGACGCGAGCCGCTCGAGGCTCACCGGGACCGGGGCTGTGCCGCTGTCCGAGGGGCGCGCGACCCTCGGCGCGTTAGCCGCGGCCGGGCGGCATACCCAGCAGGCTGCCAGAGACAGCTCTTCCAGCTCATCGCGCTCGGCCGCACCACCGTGATCACGCCCGAGTCCGCCGGCACCGACCTGGTCCGCGTAGCAGCGCGTCTTTGACCGGCACTTCTCCATCGGCCCGCGCGCACCGATCGCTCTGCCCCCACGTGCCCGGCCTCGACGCGGCCAGTGGCCGGGGGCGGGGCCGTTTGGATCCGGTGATCTTGATCAGACGAGGAGGGATGCACCGGGTCAGCCATCCCCGGCAGTGCTCCGGCGTGTCGGGGTGGCGAGAGGGACCGCACGGAGGGGGCGAAGCTCGTGACCAGTGAAGGAGGGGCCCGTATGACGGCATCGGGAGGGCGTCGGCGCGATGGGGGCGTCGGCGTGGCGTCGACAGGGCGCGACGTCGTGTTGGCGGTGGGGCTGGTGGGGATCTGTCTGGGCGGGGCAGCCGTCTTCGTCAAGGCGGCCGTGGAGACGGGCGGCGGCGTACCGGTGCTGCCGATCGTCACCGTGCTGCTCCTGGCCGCCGGAGTGGCGCTGGCGCGGTGGAGCATCGTTCCAGGTTCGCGCCGCTCCACCGCGCGCCGGCCGGGTCCGCCCGACCCGTTCGGGCCGGGCGCGCCGGCACCCTGCGCTCCGTCGGCCGCCGGGCCGGAGGCCCCCCGCCTGCCCGAGGTTGACTCCGGCGCCCTGGACCACGCGGCGGTGGACGCCGACGGCTTCGAGCACACGGTCGCCGCGCTGTGCGCTCGGGATGGCTGCCCACAGGTGGAAGTGGTGGGCGGAGCAGGGGACTTGGGAGCCGATGTGATCGCCACGACGGCGGACGGACTGCGCGTGGTCATCCAGTGCAAGCACTACGGCGAGGGCAACCGGGTCGGTTCCCAGGATCTCCAGCGCTTCGGCGGTACCTGTTTCGCCGTCCACGAGGCCGATGTGGCCATCGTCGTGACCACCAGCGACTTCACCGCTCCGGCTACGGAGTACGCCACAGCCTGCAACATCGTCTGCGTCGACGGCGACGGCCTGGCCGCGTGGACGGAGTCGCTGACGCCGCCTCCATGGGACGCCGCCGCTGCGGTGCGGGCGGAGGGGTGACGGATACCGGCACCCAGTGCTGTGACCGAAGACCGCACCGCGGAAACCCTCCGGTTCCAGCGCACCGCAGCACTCCCCCGGCGCGGGACAACATCCGCTACGGCCCGGCCGGTGGCGCGCGCGGCCCCCGCCGACGGCCGCGTACAGCCAGAAGGCTCGCCCGTCCTCGGGTCTACGGCCTTGGTCAGGATCCCGGACGCATCGAGCGCAGCCGGTCGGCCACGTCGTAGACGGTCAGGCGCAGTGCGCGGATGTCGGTGATCAGGTCGCGCCAGGGTTCGAAGGCGGTGTCCACGTCCTTGCCGGAGGCCCTGATGTAGGCCACCGCCACGCCGTAGCCGAAGTACTCGTTCCTGGCCGGCAGCGGGCGCAGCAGCACGATCTGCTCCAGGAGCGCCGCTGCCCTCCAGTACGCGTCGGGCTCGTCGGCCGCCAGCGCCGGGGTGTTCACGCGGTGCCGCGCGACCGCGGCCACCAGGCCCGAGTAGTCCAGGACTCCCAAGTCTTTGCCGAGGAGCTCCTCCTGACGGTCCAGGAGCCAGCGGATGTCGATGCTCAGCTCCAAGATCAGGCCGCCCCGTGCACGCTCGCGGACGACGGCACTCCGCCGAATCCACGGTCGAACGCCTCCACCGTGGACGGCTCCGCCGGACAGGCGCGCACGCGCTTGCCGTGGGCGGCAGCCACAGCGGCGAACCGCTCCCGGATTGCCGAGTCGACCTGCACGGTGGTGTCTGCCATGCCTCCGAGCATGCACCCGCGAATGCCCTCACGGGTGCCCTTCGGGCATACACGATCCGGACTGCCCAAGGGCACGGAGTGTTCTGGGGGGCGCGGAGTGTTCTGGGGGAGCGGACATCAGGGCGTATCGCGTGGGTAGGGGCCTGGCATGACAGACCACGAGTTCCAGCGGTCCGGGGCCGAGGATCTACTGACGGGGCTGAGCGTGGATGACCGGCGTCCGGAGCAGCCCGTGCTGCTGGACTCGTCCGGCGCTGCGATCCGCACGTGGCAGGAGAACTACCCGTACGACCGCAAGATCAGGCGGGCGGAGTACGAACGGACCAAGCGCATTCTGCAGATCGAGCTCCTGAAGCTGCAGCGCTGGGTGAAGGACACCCGGGCCCGGCTGGTGGTGATCTGCGAGGGCAGGGACGCCGCGGGCAAGGGCGGCACGATCCAGCGCTTCACCGAGCGGCTCAACCCCCGTGGGGCACGGATCGTCGCTCTGGACAAGCCGACCGAGCGGGAGGAGGGACAGTGGTACTTCCAGCGGTACGTCGCTCATCTGCCGGCAGCCGGTGAGATCGTCTTCCTCGACCGTTCCTGGTACAACCGCGCCGGCGTCGAGAAGGTCATGGGGTTTTGCACCCAGGGCCAGTACGAGCTCTTCCTGCGGCAGTGTCCGGCCTTCGAGGCCATGCTCGTGGAAGACGGGATCCTGCTGGTGAAGTTCTGGTTCTCGGTCTCCCGCGCCGAGCAGCGTACCCGCTTCGCGATCCGCCAGGTCGATCCGGTGCGGCAGTGGAAGCTGTCACCCACGGACGTGGCCTCCTTGGACCTGTGGGACGCGTACACCACCGCGAAGATCGCGATGCTCCGCGCGACCGACACCGAGCACGCCCCATGGACGGTGGTCAAGAGCAACGACAAGCGGCGAGGCCGGCTGGAGGCGATCCGCAGCCTCTTGTCGCGCATTGATTACGACCGCAAGGACGAAGCGGCGGTGGGCCGCCCCGACCCCCTCATCGTCGGCGCCGCCGACACCCTCCTGGAGGCGGGCGAAGAACCCACCGACCTCTCCCCCACTCCCCTGGCCGGCCCACCCCTCGGCCCCGGCCTGCATCCCCACCCGCAGCACCCCACGGAACCACCCTCGTCAAGCCCGCGACCACCTGCTCCCGGCCGGCCCGGGCACGTGGGAGACGGGACCGGAAGCGGCCCGTAGGCCCCGGCCGAAACCGGTGGCGCGGGTGGTTCCCGTCGGCTTACGCGGGTAGCCGACGGGCGACAGCAGGCTCGGCAGTGAGGTAAGGAGCATCAGTGATCACTCAGGACCAGTTCGCGGCTTTGGCCGGGTGTGCGGCACACACGGACCAGGGGCAGCGCTTGGGCCAAGTGGAGTACGTCCTGGTGGACGACACCACCGGCAGGCCCGAATGGGCACGGATCACCGACCGGGCTTCGGGGCTGGGCGGGGTGTTCGTCCCGTTGCGCCAGGCGGAGCTGAAGGACGGGCGCCTGGTGGTCCCGTATCCGGTGGCGGTGATCGAGCAGGCACCCTGCGCGGCGCTGGACTGCGGGAGCGTGCTCTCCGTGTCGGAGGAGCAGCAGCTGTACGGGCACTACGGCGTGCGGGACGCACGCGAGGAGGTCAACGCGGAGGGTGACGCGGGGTGGGGGGTGATGGACCGGGCGGAGACCATTCGCAAGGGCACGACCGGCCGGGAGCACACCGTCTCGCGCCTGCGACCGGTGCGGCCGGGACGGTGAGGCGGGCGCCTCGGGGTGCCGTACCGCTCCGGGGCGGGGCGGCAGCCGAGCCGGAGCGGTGGATCAGGCTCCGGCCGGCCCCGGGCGTTTCGCCGTCCGGCCCGTGTCACGGAGGCGATACCTCGCCGGCGTCGTGGGAGGCCGCGACCGTTCCGCAGTTTGTCGAGTGGACCCCGGCCGAGTCCGCGATCGGCGCGCTGCGTCTACTGCTCCGGTAAGGACTCGCCGTCCCGGCGGCAGGGCAGGCCGAAGCCCCTGGGCCCGATGGGCCTCGAGAGGGGCTCGGCCCCTCTCGAGGCGTCCCTTGCTCAACCAGCCCGCATGTTCGCGGCCGCAGCCCCGCCCGCAGCCGATCGGGGTCAGCCGCCCTCCGAGTCGAGAACCTCACCCAAGGCGGCCTCCCGCTCCTCCACGTCCCCAGCGCTCCTGGCAATGACCGCGTACCGCCAGGAACGGCCGTCGGGCGGCGCGTCCGCGTAGAGGACCACGCCCTCGCCGCGCTCCGGATGGAACGCGAGGCGGGATGTGCGCGCAGCCGGGCAAGCGCCTCGTCGAAGTCCATGGGAGTCCGCGTCAGCCCTTCGACACCGACCATGCCGGATGGCGCGTTGGCCGATTCCGCAGGAGCTCGCGGGCCACACCCTCGGCCGCGACGACCGCCGCCGTTTCCGCGGTTACTCCCGTCAGGTCGTACGCGTACCGCAAGAACTCCCGGCTCGACGGCACGGGGGGGATGACCAACACATCCCCGGGCCGAAGCAGCCACACCTTCCGAGGCGCCTCCCGCCGTCCGGGAGTCCCGGCCAACGGCTGAACCGATCAGCCGGAGGCGAGCACGGAGTCGTCGAGGGCGCCCGTACCAGGCAGGTGGTGGCGGGCGGCGATCAGCGCGGCGTGCACGTCCGTCGTACCGGTGGCCACGCACAGGGTTTGCTCGACGGCCTCGAGCTCCATGCGCACGGGCGAGTCGCCTTCCGCAGCGTCGAGTACGGACAACGCCCAGTAGCGGTCGACGAGTCCGGGGAGCACAGCCGGGTGAGCCATCAACATGTGGTCGCCTTTCGCCAGCAGATCGATCAGGTGGCCATCGCCTACCCTGCCGATCACCGTCGAACCCCGGCCACTTGCTCGGCGCCACCTCACCCGGCCACCGTCAGCAACGGGCGGTCCCCGCCGCAGGTTTCGCCGGACACGGGGCTTCGCGCCGCTGTCGCCAGATCGTCCCGAGCCGGGTGTGAGGTGGAAGCCGTCGGCGCCCCCCTGGGATGTCAGGTGCGGGGCGGGCGGGTGGCGGTGTCCAGGTAGAAGGAGTCGATGCTCTGCACGGCCTGCTCGAACTCCTCCAGGTTGACGGGCTTCGTCACGTAGGCGTTGGCGTGGCTGGTGTAGGCGCTGGCGACGTCGTCGGGGGCGGAGGACGTCGTGAGGACGACGACGGGGATGGTCTGGAGGTCGGCGTCGCTCTTCAGGATGCGGAGCAGGTCTCGGCCGTTCATGCGGGGCATGTTCAGGTCGAGCACGATGAGGTCGGGACGCGGACTGTCGGGGTTGCGCAGGTGCTCCAGTGCGGCGACGCCGTCGGTGGCCTGGACGAGATTGCGGGTCCCGCGCTCGGCGAGTGCCTCCTCGATGAGCATGGCGTCGGCGATGTCGTCTTCCACGAGCAGGACATCGAACGGGCGGGCGGGGGCGTTCATCGTCATTTGCTCCGTGGGTGCTTCGTCGGTGTGATTGAAGAGCCCCGGCCAGCGGCGGCGGGCGCCCTGTCGGGTCATGCCGCATGCGCGGCCGATCTGGGGGTATCCGGCTCCGGCACGCGCGGCATCGGCGGCCGCCGCGCGTTGCAGCCGTTCAGCAGCCTCTTGAAGGTGGTCCAGTACGTGCAAGCGTGCCAGGGCCTGCGCGCGGTCGTCCGCCGTCGGGTCGGAGAGGTCCTTCTGCAGCTGGAGGGCCAGGCGCCGGGCGAGGTCGGCGATAGCGGCGTCGGCGACGGCGGCTGTCTCCGTCGGGGTGGTCCGCAGGTGGAAGTTCTTGCCTGGCATACCCCGCACCTTAGGCCCCCGACCCGACTACCGACAACAATTGTTGTCCGATGCCCTCTACAGTGTGCGCTGCGCCCTCTGTTCAAGGTGGCTGTCTCGGAAGGGGATTCAGAGGATGACCGGCATGACGCGCCCGCCACGTGCGCCGAGGCTTTCCGCGTGGACGACCCGGCGGTGGCTCCGCGTCGGGGTCGCCGTATCGCTGACGGTGCTGGCCGTGCTCGGTCTGACCGGGGCATGGGTGCTGGGGCGTACGGCGACGATCAGCGACGAGCTCGTGGACGTACGGTCCCCCGCGCTGTCCACCGCGTTCCGCCTGGAATCGGCCCTCCTCAACCAGGAAACCGGTATCCGCGGCTACGGCCTCACCGGAACCCCCGAGTTCCTGGAGCCCTACCAGCGGGGGCTCACGGATCAGAACGCGCACGCCGCGCAGCTCGCCCAACTCCTGGACGGCGACACCCGCGCACTCGACGACCTGAAGACCGTCCAGAACGCGCTCTCCACGTGGCAGGAGAGGATCGCCCGTCCCGTCGCCGCCTCACCACCCGGGGCGCCCTCGCCGCTGGCCATCGAACGCGCCGCCGAGGCCAAGGCGTCGTTCGACATCCTGCGCCAGGCCATGGCCGACCAGCAGGAACGGTTGCGCGCAGAGCGGGCCCGGACACGAGCCGACCTCGCCGCCACCATGAGGCTGCGGAACTGGCTGTTCGCGGCGATCGCAGCCGTGATGGCCCTCCTGGCCGGCCTGGTATTCGAAGGACTGCGCCGCGGCATCAACCGGCCGCTGGAGCAGCTGGGGGCGGACGCCCGCACCGTCGCCGGCGGTGACTTCGGCCATCCCATCTCCTCGGCCGGTCCGGCGGACCTGCGGCGACTGAGCGGCGAGATCGACTTCATGCGCCGCCGGCTGGTACGCGAGCTGGCCTTCAGCGAGGAGGCCCGCATCCGCCTGGACGCGAAGACCGCCGACCTGCAGCGGTCCAACGCCGAGCTGGAGCAGTTCGCGTACGTGGCCTCCCACGACCTGCAGGAGCCACTGCGCAAGGTCTCCAGCTTCACGCAGCTTCTCCAGCGGCGCTACGGAGGGCAGCTCGACGCCAAGGCCGACCAGTACATCGGCATCGCGGTCGACGGTGCCAACCGTATGCAGACCCTCATCAACGACCTTCTCGACTTCTCCCGCGTGGGCCGTGTCCACCACGCTCCCGAAAAGGTCGACCTCGACGCGGTCATGGAACGGACCTTGTCCGCACTGAGCGTCGGCATCGAGGAGGCGGGCGCGTCGATCACGCACGATCCGCTGCCGTCCCTGGTCGCCGATCCCACACAGATGGGCATGCTCTGGCAGAACCTGATCGGCAACGCGGTCAAGTTCCGCAGTCCGGACCGGGCACCGGAGATCCGTGTCACTGTTGCCCGGGAAGGGGAGCTGTGGCGGTTCACGGTGACCGACAACGGCATCGGCATCGCTCCCGAGTACGCCGACAAGGTATTCGTGATCTTCCAGCGGCTCCATACCAAGGACGTCTATCCAGGAAGCGGAATCGGCCTGGCGATGTGCAAGAAGATCGTCGAGTTCCACGGCGGCACCATCGCCGTCGACCCGGAGTACCGGGACGGGACGCGCATCAGCTTCACCCTTGCCCCCGAACCTCCCCCGGCCCTGTCCCCGTCGACCATCGCGGAAGCGACCCGGGCCAGCGCGGAGCCGGCGCCGTGACCGCAACTCTCCCCCACGTCGGCGAGATCGCCGCGAACGAGCCGGTCTACCGCATCCTCCTCATAGAGGACGACGCCGCCGACGCCCTGCTCGTCGAGGAGCTCCTCCACGACACCGAGCTGCGCTTCGAACTCACCACGAGCACCTCGCTGGCCGAAGCCCGCTCAGAACTCGCGGCCCGCGCCGTCGACTGCATCCTCCTCGACCTGCACCTGCCCGACGTGTCGGGCACCGATGCGGTCACCACCGTCCGCGGCATGGCCCCGCACACCGCGGTGATCGTCCTGACCGGCCTGTCCGAGAAGCAGGCGGGCTCCGAGGCGATGGCCGCCGGGGCCCAGGACTACCTCGTCAAGGGCAAGGTCGAAGCCGACCTGCTGCGCCGCACGGTCCGCTACGCCGTCTACCGGAGCCACACCGAACGCGCGACGGCCGACGCCCAGTCGGCCCGGCAGCGTGCGGAGGAGAACGCCCGTCTGGAACGCGGACTGCTGCCCAAGCCCCTCCTCGACACCTCCACCGTCACGGTGACCACCCGCTATCTGCCCGGCGCCGAGCAGGCCCTGCTCGGAGGCGACTTCCTCGACGTCGTCGAGGGTGAGGAAGGAGTGCTGCACGCCGTCGTCGGTGACGTCAGCGGACACGGTCCCGACGCCGCCGCCCTCGGCGTCTGCCTGCGTATCGCCTGGCGCTCGCTCGTCCTGGCCGGACACCACGGCACCGAACTGCTGCACCTCATGGAGCGCCTGCTGGTGGCGGAGCGCGGCACCCAGCCCCTGTTCGCCACCTGCACGCTCCTCACCCTCGACCAGAAGACCTCCACTGCCACCCTCTACCTGGCGGGCCACCACGAACCCCTGCTCACCACCTCGGAGGGGACCCTGGAGGTGCCCGCCGAGCACGGCATCGCACTCGGCATAGTCCCCGGCCACCGCGACTGGCCCGCCACGGTCATCCCCCTCCCGGACACCGGAGCGCTCACGCTCTACACCGACGGCCTCACGGAAGGGCACAACGGTGACGCCGACGGCCGGCTGGGCATCGAGGGACTCCTGCCCCTGATCAACACCACACCGTCCGCGGACCCCGCAGCACACCTGGACAGCCTCATCCGCCAGACCAGAGCGCTCAACGCCGGAAGACACACCGACGACCTCGCCGTACTCCGCCTCGGCTGGGGTTTCCGCTAGGCCTGGGATGCAGCGTCCGGTGGCAGCCGGAAACGTACGACGTTCACGGCCGCCCGTCCTGCCCCCGATCCGCAGGACCCTTCTGATGGTGAACGTCCGCCACCACGTCGAGGAAGAGCAGAAGGAGTGGTTCCCCGCTCGCGAAGCGACTGAGGATCTCTGCTCCCCGGACGAAGACACGGACGGCAAACCGTGACCGCCGGTTGCGGCAGTGTGCGCGCGGGGCTCCGGCGGCCGGGAGCTCCCGTACCCCGCTCGGTGACCAGCGCACCGATGGCGGCACCGAGGCCGCTCGGCTCGCGCCCGTCGCACTGCGGCTGCGGCTGCGGCTGCGGCTGCCCGCTACGTGACCCGGTCCAGGTCGAAGCGGTGCAGACACTGCGGCTTCAAGGCCCGCGGTCGGCGGATGATCGGCGCCCTCGCGCCCGTGCCCGAGGTGACGGGACGTTCCCGGAGCTGGAGACGATCGCCGAGGAGAAGGAGCCCGCGGCGGCGCTGGAAGATGAGCACCGGTGCTAGCCGAGCTCGGTATCGGCGACGACGGCCTGACCCGCGAGCTCTGCACCGATGCCGTATCCGCCTGGCGGGCCTGAGTTCCCTGCACCGTGCCTTCTCCCAGCGCACCGCGGTTGTCTGCCGGGCTCAGCCTGCCGATCGTGCGCGGGCCCGGGCCGCCCGCCGCTTGACCGCCCGTCGTTCGTCCTCGCTCATGCCGCCGCATACACCGATGTCCTGGCCTCCTTCGAGGGCCCACTGAAGGCAGTTCTCCATGACCGGGCAACGGCGGCACACCGCTTTGGCTTCCTCGATCTGAGTGAGGGCCGGGCCGTTGGAGCCCACAGGGAAGAAGAGATCGGGATCTTCCCACCGACAGGCGGCCTCGTGGCGCCAGTTCATCGTCATTCCTCCATCCAGTTCGTCCGAAACGTTCCCCACGCTCCTGGCCGGTACCGGCGACTCTATTCAGTGTCGAGGCTGTCACTTGCCAGAACTTCCTCACCCTGGCGGGGCGCACCTTCCTCAGCGCACTGGTGTCGGCCGACGTGATCACCGACGCCTGGTGCGAGGAGGGCAAGGCGGGTGCGTCTCACCGCGGCCGGCACAGCCGCTCACGCCGATCCAGCAGGAGCAGCGGTGTCCCCCGCGACCACGGACAGCTTCGGCCGGCAGAGTGCGGATGGTCGCATCGTCGCCGTCACGCACCCCTGAACGATGCGCTCGACCGTCTCCAAGGCATGGTGTCGGCGTACTTCTCTGTGTGCACCGCCAAGTACAGAGATATGTGCACCGAGGTAGCTCCCGTTCTGTGGCCGGGTTCAGTCCCGTAACGTCTGCTCTCTCAAGATCTGAGCGTGGTGAAGGGGGATCTCTTGGAGGAGAGCGAAGCACGGAGACGTGCAGAAGAGTTCGGCAGAACCCTGACCGACCGCTGGGATGAGTGGGCCTTCAAACCAGCAGGGGCGTCTATGGCTTCACCTGGTATCCCACGGCGGAGGACGAACAGGGGCGCCAGATCCGGGTCGGGGGAAACTGGCCCATCATCGTCGACCAGGACACCGGGGCATGCCGACTCGTGCACGGGACGAAGGAGATGGCCGCGCTCAGGGGCATGTCAGGAGTTGGCGTGGTCCGCTTCTACGACGCCAGCACTCGTCGGCAGCGCCGCAACGGCCGCTAGTGCCGCATCAAGCAACGTTCGCCCCGTACTGGATACGGTGAGTCCATGAGTGGTGGTGATCAGCCGGACCTGGACGAGCTTGAGTCGTGCTTCGCTGCTGTGGTCGAAGGGCGAGTGAGCCGGGACAGGGCAGACCGGTGGGCCGCGCGCTGGGTCCTCGACGACAACCTTGAATGGGACGAACTGTCCTGGTGGGCGTTGGAGCTCCTTCACGGGATCGATCTGCGGCCGGGCCCCGAGGAGCCGTACCTTCACGATGACGAGCAGGTGCGGGGGTGGCTGGAGGAGCTTCGGCGGCGCCGCGCCGGGTAATCCGCCGCGAAGGTCCTTTTGTTGTGCGCACGGTGCCGCCAGAGTGTTGTCCTATGGCGGAGCGGGTGCGGGTTCGTGAGATTGATGATGACGAGGGTCGGCGGCTGCTGCGGATCATCCGTCGGGGCACCAGGTCAGTGGTGACCTGGCGGCGGGCCCAGATGGTGCTGCTGTCCGCGCAGGGCATGGCGGTGGGGAAGATCGCCGAAGTGTCGTTCACCAGCGATGACCGGGTCCGGGATGTGATCCACAACTTCAACGCGGACGGCTTCGCCTCGTTGTATCCGAAGTACAAGGGCGGCCGGCCGAAGACGTTCACGCTGCCCGAGCGGCGCGAGGTCAAGAAGATCGCCAAGTCCAAGCCGACCGAGCACGACCTGCCGTTCTCGACCTGGAGTCTGACGAAACTGGCGGACTTCCTGGTCGCGGAGGGGTGGTCAACGACATCAGCCACGAGGGCCTGCGCATCCTGCTCCGCGAGGAAGGCGTCTCCTTTCAACGCCTGAAGACCTGGAAGACCTCCCGCGATCCGGACTACGCGGCCAAGAAGGCCCGCGTCGAGCACCTCTACGCGATCGCCGACGGCGAGGTCATACCCGAGGACGGAGAACCCGAAGTCATCTTCTGCATGCACGAGTTCGGACCCCTCAATCTGATGCCGCACCCGGGCCGGCAGTGGGCCGAACGCGGAGGCCAGCACAAGGATCCCGACCGTGAGCCCCGCCGACGGCGCCGGGCGACCTACAACCGCTACGGCGGAGTGCGGCACCTGTTCGCCGCCCTGGACCTGGCCAAGGACAAGCTCTACGGCCACATCAAGCCGATCGAGAAGCGGACACAGTTCCTGGAGTTCTGCCGCTACCTGCGCACGCTCTACCCTTCGACGATGCGGATCGCGATCGTCAGTGACAACTTCTCCCCGCACCTGACCACGAAGAGATGTCAGCGGGTCGGCACATGGGCGGTAGCGAACAACGTCGAAATGGCCTACACCCCGACCAACAGCTCCTGGCTCAACCGCATCGAGGCCCAGTTCACGGCCCTGCGCTACTTCACCCTAGACGACACGGACCACGCCGACCACAAAGAACAGGGCAGCATGATCCGCCGCTACATCATCTGGCGAAACCGCCACGCCGACGACCGGCGCCTACCCGCCGTCGTCGACAAGGCAAACGTTGCTTGATGTGGCACTAGCTCATACGGCGGAGCCGCCGGAGGAACCGTGAATTCTCAGGCTGCGTCTGTGTCGCGTTCGATGGCGGCAAGCCGGTTCTTGAGGCGGTAGCTGGGGCCGTTGATGGAGATGTCGTCGCAGTGGTGGAGGAGTCGGTCGAGGATGGGTGACTGCGGCCCGGTTCAGGAGGACCGCCAACGGCCCGGCCTGCGAGCCCGGAGCATCGTGGCGGCGGGGCCGGGGAAGGGCCCCGTCACCGGTCGTGACGCGGCGGCCGGCTCCCGTGGGCAGGCCGTCCCAGTGCCTCTCATCCACGATGCGGGCGCCTCGGCCGACCGCCCGCGGATGGGTGGCCAGCAGGGTCTCGCCACTGCGATCGGCAGCGGTGGCATGCAGCATGACCTGGGACTTCGTGGCCCTGACTTCGACCAGCTGGCGAGAGCAGACCTTGCGGGCCGGCACCGAGTAGAGGTTCGCGTCGAAGCGCCGTCCACGACATGCCGGGCGACCAGTACCCCTCGAGGACAGTCTCCAGCGCGTTCTCGAGTCGTACATGCAGAACACCGCCGAACCTCTGACCAGCAGTAACGTGCACAAAGTGACATTCGACGGCCGTCCTGCCCTCGACGCGCGACTGACCTCCGAGACAGACGGTGAGCCTCTCGCCGGCTTCATTCGCCTCATAGCCGACGACACACACCTCGTCCAGGCCCTGGCCCTCGGCCCCAAAACGAACGAGAAGGCACTGAAGGCCCTGCACGAGCGGCTCCTCAACGACCTCCGCATCCCCTGACCCCTGACCCCGGACCCCGCGGCGCCCGTCGTCGTCAGATGTCGTCGCTCCACACCTCAGGGCCGCCCCCCTCCCACCGGATCGGCCCGTCCTCGGACAGCTCCACATCCTCCAGCCCGGCCCGGCGCAAGAACTCCGCCACGTCCCCCAGTGTGAACGCCCGGCCCAGGTCCGCGTCCACGCCGAGCGCGTGCACCGTGACCTTCCGCCCGCCCTGCGCCGACACGGGGTGGATCACGATCTCCGTCTGGTCCGCCATGCACCCAGAGTGCAGCGGACCCGCCAGCACGGCATCCGGGACTCACCCCAGCGCGCCGAACAGCACTGGAGCGGCTCAGGTCGCGAGTCACCCGTCGCAGCAGCTTTGACGCCCCTGACGTCTTCTCAGAACCCCTGGACGGAAAGGTGTTTGGGGACGACCAGCCGGGCTAGACGCGTGATACCGGAAGCTGCCGCCTGGGGGTGGGGTGCTTCCGGAGCGGGCCCCGCCGCATGATGCCCTTCCCCGGCGTCATGCGGCAGGCCCGCCCGCACGACGGGCTGCCGCCCGGATCCGTACGGCACCCGGACACCCCGCATCCCGGCCCCCTCCCCGGCCGGAAATGCGGGGCCGTCCGGCAAACCCTCGGCGCCGGCGCTCATACCGCCGCCCCCGGGCAACGGACCCCGACGGCAGCAGCCCGGAACACCCTCGTCGTCCAGCCGCACTCAACCGGCAACCGCCGCGCCCCGGCCCACCGGGACCCACCGCAAGATCAATGTCGATGAGTTTCGGAAGTCACCGTCCGCCGCGGCCGCCGCGGCCATGACCACCTGCCCAACTCGCCTCCAGGGGTGCCGCTCCATCACCGGCACAGCGCTCCGTGCTCCGGGACGCCGGGACTCCGGGACTGGCCAGCCGCGTCCCTGCAGGGGTTCAGGCCGCGGCGAGCCCGAGCGGTGCGCAGGACCAGGCCCCGCTCGGCGGCATCTGCCACGAGGTTGCGGACCTTGTCCGTATCGCGTGCTCCGGCGATCACATCCCACCCCCACGCCCTTCCACCGAGGTAGTGGCCCCACGGGCCGGGAAGCCGCACGCACCGGCCAACAACCGTGAGCATCGGTTTGAGCGATCTCGGCCGGCCTGTGGTCCGCACGGTGGCGGCATGCGCCCGAGGGACGAATGAGATGCCGAGGGCGGGGCAGGCGAAAGGGAAGAACGGCAGGCAGCCCCCGCTGTCGTTCCATGCCGTCCCGAGCCGCCCGCGTGCAAGGAGACCTGTCATGCCCAGTGCCCGCAGTGCCCCGACGGGGCCTGAGCTTCCGGATCGTGTGCCGGAGAAGCGCGACGCTGTCACCCCTGACCTTCCGCCCGTCGGCCCGTCCGCCCCCGACCTCCCGGATGCCGCGGCCGGAGGGCCCCAGCGCGGCGGCCATGAGAAGGGCACCGGCGAGGAGGGCGAGAGGCCCGCTGCCGGGCCGGGCAACGCCAAGCCCCAGGAGCCGACCGACTGACACGCGCCCGAGGGGATGCGCACTGCCGGGCCGCCGAGGGCGGCGGCGGCACTGCGCATCGAAAACGGAGGAAGGCGGTGGATCATGGGCGAGAAGGACCCGAACCCCCGCCCGTCGCTGCTCCCCGATCAGGGAGCCACGGTGGACGAACACGGCCGCCCGCCGGGAGCTGCGTCCAGGACCGGCCCGGGCGGGGGCCCGCCCGCCGACCCGGACCGCGTGGAGCGGGCCCATGCGGAGAAGGCGCGGGAGAAGGCCCGAAAGGACGGGTCCGAATAGGCAGTCACGCCTTGTCGGGGCCCGGCGAGACGCCGGCGGCCCCGTCGTCCCACGTTTCGGGCTTGCCCGCCGCAGTCGAGTCGACCGGACTCCGAGCACGCGCCATCGAGGCAGGTCGCCGACACTTCACAGCACTACCCGGTGGTCGGGGCGCTGCCGGGTTGGCTCGGCGCACAGACGAGGATCGGGCAGCCGCACTCGTCGCGACCTCCTCAGCGTTACCGGCGCGGTGAAGTCATCGAGGGCGAGCTCCGCCTGCTGTGACCGGGCAGGGAAAGCCGCTGCAGCGCACGGCTGCTGCATCGCGAGGAACCGGTGCCCGCGTGCTCCTGCTGCCCGCGGCCCGCCGCCCACCTGCTTCGCCGCGGCCGTGACCGCGGACCGGCTGGGGACCGAACCCATCCGCGGCCGGATGCCGGAACGGCCTGACGGGTGCCGGCGCGGCACCAGCGAGGGACCCCGCGGCGGGGGCCCGGGCTCCGGGCGATGCGGCGGCCGCTAACGTCGTGCTCCGAGGAGGGAGCCACATGCCCCGCACGTTCAGCGTTTGCGACACCATCACCGTCGCGGCCGGCCCGTCGACGGTCTACCAGCACGTTTCCGACCCCGCTCTCATGGGCCGCTGGAGCCCGGAGAACCTGGGCGCGACCCCGACCGAGGGGCCCGGCACCGCGACTCGGGTCGGGATGGTCTTCGACGGTCACAACAAGCGCGGTCCGTTCCGCTGGACGACCCGCTGCACGGTGACGGCCGCCGACCCGGACGAAGTCTTCCGGTTCAAGGTCCACGCGATAGGCCTGCGCCGCCCGTGGCTGCGCGGCCCGATCGCCACCTGGGAGTACCGTTTCGCCGCTGTGCCGGAGGGCACCGAGGTGACGGAGACGTGGACCGACGACCGGCGCAGCTGGCCCGACCTGGTGGCCAACACGTTCGACAGGATCGCGACGAGTGGGCACACCTTCGCCGAGTTCCAGCGCAAGAACATCCGGACCACCCTGCGCAACCTGAAATCGGAGCTGGAGGCGCACCCCGCCACTCCCTAGAACGGCCAACGGCATCGGCGCGAACCGGAGCGCGCCGGAGCTCAGACGATGCGCCTCCGGCAGGGCAGGCCGAAGCCCCTGGGGCCCGACGGGTCCCAGGGGCTGATCAGCTGCATGTCGGCTTCACCGTGTGAAGCGCTGCCGGCACGGGGAGCTACGTCACCCGGGTCTCAGAGTCAGCCGGAAGCAGCCGCGCTGGCTTCCACGGGGGCCTCGCCGGTCTCCGTGGCCGGGGTCTCCGTCGCGGGCGTCTCCGTGGCCGGGGTCTCCGTGGCCGGGGTCTCCGTAGCCGGGGTCTCCGTAGCCGGGGTTTCCGTCTTCGGGGTCTCCGTCTTCGGGGTCTCCGTGGTCGGGGTCTCTGTCTTCGGGGTCTCCGTGGTCGGGGTCTCTGTCTTCGGGGTTTCCGTGGTGGGGGCGGGCTTTTCGGGCTTGTGCTCGCAGTACACCGTGCCCTTGTAGAACTTGCAGCCCGGCATGTTCTTGACGTCCTTGATCTTGCCGTGCTTCTTGCCCTGGTTCTTCTTGCCGTGCTTCTTGCCCTTGTTGCCCCGGTTGTCCTTCTTGCCCTTGCTCCCATGACCGCTCTTCGCATGGTCGGCGACCAGCGTGACCGCCTCGCTGACCTGCGGCTTGGCCGGCGCAGCCAATGCACTGGTGGGCAGCAGCACGCCTCCCCCGACAATCGCGGCCGAGACGGCGAACATCGAGAAACGCTGCTTCCGAGAAGTGCGAGCCATGAGAATTACTCCAGTAAAAGGGGGGGATGGGGGGAAGTTTCGAAGGACGATCCCAGTGGTGAAATGTCTGATTTGTCCTTCTGTTAAAAGACTGACCTCCGGACTTCACGACACTGTCCGCCGACTGTCACAGGCGCGTGACAGGCCCCCCTGTCCGAGCGGTGCCACGGGTTCCGAGGGAGGGGGCGGGGTAGAGGGCGACGCATCCGGAGGCCGCGAGCAGCGCGGCGAGGAGCCGAAGGCAGCGACCAGCGACGCATGACGATCACCGAGCCACACCTACGCCCGAGAGCGCCCCGGACGACCCCGCCGCACCCCTCGTGTGACCGAGCACTCCAGTTGGCACTTGAGCGGCTGAGTCGGCATTTTGACCCTTGCCCTGGTGCATGCGCCCAGGGCACCACGAATACGACCATGGGCCGGTCAGAGGCAGGGGTGGATTGATGAGCGCGGATGTGGCGCGGGAGCGCTGGATGCTGTGGTCCGGAGCCGGCGTGGGGCCGTTGCGGTTCGGGAAGTCTCCAGCCGAGGTCGCCGACGCCCTGCTGGTCCCTGAGCCGCAGGCACGGGTCGGTGGTCCGTACGGGCAGCAAGACTTCCCGGACGGGGTGAAGGCGTTCTACGACGCGGGCGGGCTCGCGTGGGGTAGCGCCGAGGTAAGCCCAAGAGCCGCCAGTTCTTGATCTTGGCGGGTGTGGTGGTCGGTCAGTTCAACTCGCGGCGGGCCTTGCGCTGGGCCGGAAGCGCCGCGGTGCCGTCGAGGACCGCAGGGTGTAGCCCTGGCCGCGTCGTACGGTGATGCCCTGGTCGAGTGTGGCGCGCTCGGCGGGCTCCAGTTCGGCGGTGCGGAGGAAGTCGGCGACCTTGCCCGGCATGTCGAGGGGCGACCGCCAGTTCCGGGGCCGGGGCGCCCGGATCGACGGACGTGTACTCGGGCAGGAGGTCCGCGACGGCGGTACGGATGGCGCCGCGGCTGACGTCATGGTCGCGGGCGAGGGCGGCGATGGAGCGGCCTTCCAGGTACGCGGTGCGCGCGTCGTCGGGCCTTCGTGGCTGGGACGGCGGGGCGGCGCCCGCCCTTGTTGCCCTTCGCCTCGGCGGCCCACAGCCCGTCGTAGGTCAGTTCGCGATGGAGGTCGCGCTGGAGTTCGCCGGCGGCGGAGGGTCTGCACCATGAATTTCACGGTGGACAGCAGCTCGCCGGCACGCTGGTGGCGGGGGGTGAGGTCCATCGCGGAGAACGCGCCATCGTGGATGCGCAGGGCGAGGCGGTCGCCGTGCAGGACATCGACACGTCGAGGATGTGTCCGGTGCCGCGCACCAGGCGGAACATCACGGTATGTACACAGCGTCGCCCGGCCGCGCGTACGCGAGCAGCTCGCCGAACCTCGGCCGCTCCAGCGGGTGAAGGCGGCTGGAGGTCCCTGCCTGCTCCTCGAAGACAACCGGGGCCTCGATCCCGGCCTCGTCCAGCATCAGGTTCTGGCGGTCGGTCGACTGCTGGTCGGTCGACACCCGCTTGTAGACCAGGTTGCCAGGTTGACCATGCCGCTCCCCGTCGTGGTGGTCGCATTCGACCCTAGCTGTCAGCAAACCCTGTCATCAGCCGTCATCGGAAATCTGATGGGATCGGCGCCGCCGCCGGGCGTCGCGGCGGCGAACGGGGTGATAGTTCACCGATCCGTTCTCTGGGTCGGCCGCGACCGACGGCGACGTGGTGCTGCGGCCCTGAGATGGAGCCGTCGGCACGGGTCGGGCAGTGGTGGACCGGTTCGTCTCCTCGGTCGGGTCGCCAGACGAAGCGACCAGATGTCCCCTGGCAGTGAGCTCGATGGCGCCGGTCGCCTCGCCGGATCTTCCCCCCTTTTTTTCCCGAGCGCGGCAATACATCGCAGGCATCCAAGGGCGGGCTCGCCATAAGGCAGGCGGGCACCGGGAGCACAATTAGCGATACAGGGAACGGCGGAATGCATGATGCGCCATACGGTCAGCCGTCATGGATTCACTCGCAGGGCCATGACTTACCAAGTAAGTCAAGGCTTACCTTTAGGGAACTTTGACCGTATGGTGTGGCTCGAATCGAAGGAGCCCCCTGTTGTCGAAAATGAATGATCCCGCTGTGCGTGCGGTTGAATCGGAGCGGGATTATGTGTCCTCGTTATATGAGTTGCTCACCGAGCGGCTTTCCGAGGCGCGAGTACACCGAGAGAGCGTGCTGAAGGCCCCCGCGGGGGGCGTGGGTGAGGCATACGAGAGAGAAATCGCCGCCGAGCGTCTGGCCAAGGAAATCGGCCGGCTGGAGGGCGCCGAAAAGGGGCTGGTCTTCGGGCGCATCGACTGGACGGATGGCACGGCCCTGCGCATCGGGCGGATCGGACTGCATACGGAGGAGAATGACCTGCCTCTGCTCGTCGACTGGCGCGCGAACGCGGCGCGGCCCTTCTACGAGGCGACACCGGTCCACCCGATGGACCTGCGGCGGCGCCGGCACCTGCGCCTCGAGGAGCGCACGGTCATCTCGGTGAGCGACGAACTGCTGGACGGGACCGCCCCGACCGACGAGGACGTCGTGGGGGACGGCCCGTTGACCGAGGCTCTGTCGGCACGGCGTACGGGCAGGATGCACGCGGCCGTCGCGACGCTGCAGGCCGAGCAGGACGAGATCGTCCGCTCCGCCCACCGCGGGGTGACCGTGGTGCAGGGCGGGCCCGGCACCGGCAAAACGGTGGTCGCCCTGCACCGGGCGGCCTATGTCCTGTACGCGTTCCCGCGCGCCGCGGAGGAGGGCGTCCTGGTGGTGGGCCCGAACGCCCGGTTCCTCGACTACATCTCCCAGGTCCTTCCCTCGCTCGGAGAGAACGATGTCGTTCTGGCGACCTGCCGGGAACTGGCCGGAGTGTCCACGGACACGATGGACCCCTTCGATACGGCGCGGCTCAAGGGCAGCTCCGACCTCGCCGACGCCTTGGCCGGCCTGCTGCGCGTCCACCAAGCCCCCGCCGGTGACTTCACCGTGCGGGTCGGACGGGAACTGGTTCACCTGTCCGGCGAGGAAGTCGCCGCGGCACGCGACGCCGCCGTGGCAGCCGTACTGGGGCACAACCCCGCGCGCCAGGTGTTCAAAGAAATCTTGGTCGACGCCGTCACCGACGCGATGCAACGGGACATGGGCGACCTCCTGGAGCAGATCGACGCCGATACCGAAAGGATGACGGGCCTCAACCTCGACCGGTTCACGGGAGCCGCCCAGCGCCGTGTCGAAGGTGCGCCCGATGCAGGGCCGGCCCACGAGCTGGACCTGGACGCCATCCGAGCCGATCTCCTCGAAGACGCCGGCGTCGACCGAGCGGTCGAGGTGTTGTGGCCGCGGCTGGTACCCGGTGACCTCGTGAAGGCGCTCCTGACGAACGCCGGCGCTCTCGCCGAGCGCCTGCCCCGCCTGACCGCGCAGGAGCGGTCCCTTCTGCTGCGCGGCCCGGACGACCCGTGGACCGATGCCGATGTGCCGTTGCTGGACGAGGCGGCGAGCCTGGTCGACGGCCCCCCCGAGCGGACGTACGGGCACGTCGTCGTCGACGAGGCGCAGGAACTGACCGCCATGCAATGGCGGATGATCGTCCGCCGCAGCCCGGCAAGGGCGATGACGCTGGTGGGTGACTTCGCCCAGGCAGGCCCGGTCACGACAGCACGCGACTGGAAGGAAGCACTGAGCCCCCACGTCGGACCGCGGTTCAAACTGCACAACCTGACCGTCAGCTACCGCACCACGCAGGAGATCCTGGAGAGCGTCCGGGACCTGCTCACGCGGATCGCTCCGGACCAGAAGCCCACACGGTCACTGCGAAGCGGTGAGAGCCCTCGCACCGTGTCCACACCTCCGGACGGGTTGGTCACCGCCGTCGTTCAGGAACTCCGCGCCCAGAGCACCGCGCACCCGGGCGAGCTTCTGGGAGTGCTCTGCGCGGACACCAGGGTGAGCGAGCTGACGGCCCAAGGCATCGCTCACCACGCACGCATCGTGCCGGCGTCCGAAGCACGCGGCCTGGAATTCGACGGGGTCGTCGTCATGAACCCCGAGGAAATCATCACGGGCCGCCCCGGCGGGGAAAGGGACTTGTACGTAGCCCTGACCCGGGCCACCAAGCGCCTCTGCACGATCACCGTCCAGCCCGCCTGACGACTCGGCGCCCGCGTCGCCGCCGCGGGCGCACCCGGCGCGGTACAGACACCGGCCCGCGCGCACGATTGTTCGGGGTCGAGTTCGGACAAGTGCGGTCTCGGCGGAGGCTTCGTCCCGGCGGAGGCAGACGTAGCCCTCCGCCGACTCGACTTCACGAAAGCCCAGATGGCGCGAAAGCCCAGTTGGGTGGTGAAGAACCGGCTGGAAGCGCCTACGTCCTCCACGGTCAGCGACACCTTGGTCGTGACGACGTTGATCCACCGAGCATCCGGGTTGGACAAGATGATGATCGACGGCTGATCATGCAACGCCGGTTAAGCCGGGGGTTAACGAACGAGAGCGGGCGTGGGGGCGCGTGGAGCTGCGCGACATCGAGATCTTCCTGACCTTGTCGGAGGAGCTGCACTTCGGAAGGACAGCCGAACGGCTGCACGTTTCGTCGGCACGGATCAGTCAGGCGATCAAGAAGCAGGAACGGTCGATCGGGGCGAAACTCTTCGAGCGGACCAGCCGCCGGGTACGGCTGACGCCGGTGGGTGAGCAGTTGCTCGGGGATCTGCGGCCGGTGTTCCACAGCCTGAAGGCGAGCGTGGACCGGGCGCGGCTCACCGCCCGGGGCAAGACGGACATCCTGCGGATCGGCCTCATGGTCACCAACGGCCACGAACTGCGGCCCTTCTGGGACGCCTTCCGTTCGCAGCATCCACAGTGGGGACTGCGACTGAACCACAACGGCTACATCGACCCGTTCGCGCCGCTGCGCAACGGAGAGATCGACCTGCTGCTGTCATGGCTTCCGGTGGAAGAGCCCGATCTGACCGTGGGGCCGGTGCTCTTCGTGGAGCCCAGGGTCGCACTCGTGGCCTCCGACCACCGGCTGGCCGGGCGCTCGTCGGTGACCCTGGAAGCGTTCGCGGACCACGGCGTCGCGGGGCCGGACGGACTCCAGCCCGAGTACTTCGAGGACGCCTTCGTCCCGTTCTCCGCGGCCAGTGGTCGTGCCATCGAACGGAAGTTCCTGGTCACGACGCTGGACCAGCTGTACACTCTCGTGGCCGACGGGGAGGTCATCCACATCCTGGGCAATCAGGTCACCCGCTTCTACGTCCGCCCCGACGTCACGTACGTGTCCGTTCGTGACATGCCCCTCCTGCGGTGGGGACTGGTCTGGCGGTCGGACAACGACAGCCCGATGGTCCGGTCGTTCGTCCGCATAGCCCGCGAGCTCGGCACGATGTCCTTGTGAGGGGGCCCCGGGCCGATGCCGAATTCGTAGAAGTCCACGCCATGGGAGACGAGGATGACCAGCTGACTCAGGTCGCGGGAGAACCCCGCAGGTGCGGGGCTGACGGCATGTGGACTTACTCTGCCCGCTCCGCTGATGTACCTCATCGCTCGCGGTCTCTGGCTACACCCAGGTGACGCGGTACTGGCGGGCGCTGACGTCGCCAGGCCACCACCGTTCCCCCGGACCACCCCCGCCGCGCGGCCGACGAACGGCAGCGGCATCCCGGCGTCCTCCGTCGGCTCCCACCGGGCCGGCACGTCGACCACCCCGCCACGGCCCCGCCCGAAGTCAACCTCGCCCGTCCGCACCGGGCGCCGCATACCCAGGCGCACCAGGCGCACGTCGCTCCGGCGTACGCCCAGACGGCGCCCGGCCTGGTCCGGACCGAGGAAGGTATGCCGGTCGAGCAGGGCCGGGAGATCCCGGCGGCGGGCGATTGCTTCGACCTGGTCACCGTGGACGTCCGGCGTGAGCCGGTCCGCGCCCGGCCCCACCCGCAGACCCGCTTCGACGAGGTCACCCACCATCCGGGCCGTCACCGCTGGCGCCACGCCGCAGGCGGATCCCCGAGGCCGCCGTCAGCCGAGCCGTCTCGTCCACCGGCCCCGCACCCACCGCCTGCTCAAGGGCGCGCGCAGGAGCTTCTCCTGGAAGGATCGCCGCGACCTGCTGGTGAGGGCACACATCCAGCTCGGAGGTCCGGTTGTGGTGGTCTGGGACCACCTCAACACCCATCTGGCCCCCGGGCTGAAGCGGTATGAGGCCGGGCACGACCGGCTCACCACCGCCGCCGGCCGCCGTATGCACCAGACCTGAACTCCCGTCGAGGCCGTCTGGTCTGGTCACTGGTACGCGGAGCGATGGCGGACACCGCCTTCGACACACCCGACGACCTCGACCGCAAGCTCCGACGCGAGTTGCGCAGGGTCCAGCTCCGGCCCCGCCTGATCGACGGCTGCCTCACCGCCACAGGTCTGAGTTTCAACCCACTGGCCCCACCCTGAAATCCTCAGTAACGGAAGGCGTCGGACGCGGGCACGATGCGGGCGGACATGTTGATTTCCATCATGCGCAGGGCCGCCTCGGCCAGGTCCTCATGAATGTGCGCGACGGCATCCCGCGCGACCGTGACCGAGAGGTGACGGATGTGCGCGTCGAGGGCGGAGTAGAACACGCACTGTTCCGTGACCTGCCCGCACAGGACGAGGCTGGTCACGTCGAGGGAGTTCAGCAGGTAGGCGAGCGGGGTCTCGTAGAAGATGGAGTGGCGTGCTTTGACGACGAAGTACGCGGACTCGTCGGGCCGCAGCGGTTCGACGAGGTCGGCGTGCGGGCTCGCGGGGGCCGCCTCCAAGAGTTCGCCGTGATGGGAGCGCCATTTCCCGAAGTTGTCGTTGGCGTAGACCACCGGGACGTCCCGTTCCCGGGCCTGTTCGAGGAGGCCCACCACGGCGGGCAGGGCCCGCGAGACGGACGGGAGCAGGACGTCGGCGTCCTTGTGCTCGTAGGTGTTGAGCATGTCGATGATGACGAGTGCGGTGGTCTTCCTCACGGCCCACCTCCAGGAGCGATGACCTCGCACGGCTGGCCGCTGCCGCGCGTCTGCGGGCGGTCGGCCCCGGCGGTGATCAGTACCCGAGGGCCTTTTCGAGCTGGTGCTTGTTCATGTGGGACCGGCCTTCGATCCCGTGTTCCGCGGCCCGGTGGCGCAGTTCCTGCAGGGTGAGGTGGGAGGAGCCGCCGCGCCGGCCGGAACGGTGGGTGCCGTCGGGGTGGAGGACGACCTTGGTCCAGCCGTCGTCGCGGTTGTCGAAGTGCTCGTACGCCGAGGGGGCCTCGTCCAGGTCGAGTTCGTGGGAGACGACGAAGCTCGGCTCGGCCCTGCCGGCGACGATGAGGTCGCGCAGCGCCCGGTTGTACCGCTTGACCGGGGCCTGGCCGGTGCCGATCGTCTGTCCTTTGAACCAGAGCTTGCCGAAGTCGATCGGGATCTTGCCATGGGCGGCGAGTTCCCCCTGCACCTCGAGGGCTCCGGGGCCTTCGGGTACGAACACCCCGACGACCCCGATCCTGCCGGTGAAACGGACGGCGTCGATGAGGCCGTTCATGGTGAGGGTGGCGTCCTCGTGCCCCTGGGCCCCACAGGTCACCGGTAAACGACCGAGGCTTCCGAAAACGGCGGCGTGGGTGATCGGTGTGTGCGCAGCGGCTCCGAGCTTGTCCTGCGCCCGCAGGGAGCCCAGGTCGCAGGTCCGGACCGCTGCGTCGGACCGCTGCGCCCGGACCGCGGCGCCCGGACCGCGGCGCCCGGACCGCGGCGATGTTTGTCCCGCCGCGCCATGGGCACGCGCCGACCGGGGGCCGTCCGCACCGTCCCCACCGTCCCCATGGAGGTACGAGATCCATGACGACGTTCGGCTACTTCCTGTCCTGCGAGGAATTCACCCCGGGCCAGCTGCTGGAGCAGGCCCGCCGGGCCGCGGACGCCGGCTTCACCCGCCTGGCCATCTCCGACCACTTCCATCCCTGGAACGACGCGCAGGGCAACAGCCCGCTGGTCTGGTCGATGATCGGAGCCCTGTCCCAGACCGTGGACCTGCCGGTGACCACCCTCGTCACCTGCCCCACCATCCGCCTGCACCCTGCCGTGACGGCCCAAGCCGCCGCCACGTCGAGCCAACTGCTGGAGGGACGTTTCGCCCTCGGCGTGGGTACCGGTGAAGCACTCAACGAGCACGTCCTCGGCGACCGCTGGCCCTCCTTCGACGAGCGTGCCGGCATGCTGGAGGAAGCGGTCGAGGTGATGCGCAAGCTCTTCACCGGCCGCCAGATCAGCCACCGCGGCACGCACTACACCGTCGACAACGCCCGCCTCTACACCACGCCGCACGGCCGACTGCCCGTCCACGTCTCCGGTTTCGGCCCCAAGGCCGTGGAACTCGCCGGCCGCATCGGCGACGGGTTCGTCACCATGGGCCCCGACCAGGAGGCCATCGGACGTTTCCGGGAGGCCGGCGGCGAGGGCAAAGCGGTGATCGGCGGTCTCAAGGTGTGCTGGGACACGGACCGCGACAGAGCCGTGGACACCGCGCACAGGCTGTGGCCCACGGAACACCTCCCCGGCGAGCTCGCCCAAGTCCTCCCGACGCCGGCCCACTTCGAGCAGGCGAGCCAACTCGTCACCCGCGAGCAGGTGTCGGAGAACGTTCCCTGCGGCAACGACGCCGAGGAGCACGTGGCCGCCGTGCGCGCCTACGTGGAAGCGGGCTTCGAGGAGGTGTACGTCGGGCAGATCGGCCCCGGTCAAGAGGCCTTCTTCGGCGCCTACCGCGAGAAGGTGCTGCCCGCCCTCGGCGGATGACCGAAACCACGTCCGAGTCCCTCCGGCCCGTGCAGGCGGCCGACACCGATTTACCGGCACCGGCACCGGCACCGGCGCTGAACGTCCCCGATCGGAGGTTCCACCATGCGCGACACCAAGTCCCCGGCAGGGCCTGGGCCGTACTTCCTCACCGTGTACCTGAACGATCACCTCACCGGCTCGGGTGCCGGCGTACGTCTCGCCCGGCGGATCGCCGAGCGGCACCGCCGCACGGACGGGGGCCCGGCGCTCGCGAACCTGGCGGAACAGATCGACGAAGACCAGCAGAGCCTGCGCAGCGTCATGCGCGACCTCGGTGTCCCCGTACGACGCGTACGCGAGGTCGCGGGCCGGATCGGCGAGACACTGGGGCGGTTCAAGCCGAACGGGACCCTCGTCCGCCGCTCCCCGCTCAGCGACGTCGTCGAACTCGAGATGATGCTCCTGGGCGTCGAGGGCAAGGCCGCGTGCTGGCGGGCGCTGCGCGAACTCGCCGCGACCGACGACCGCCTATATGCCCCCGCCCTCGACCGCCTTCTCGCCCGCGCGGACGAACAGGTTCGCACGCTGGACGACCTGCGCCAACGTCGCGCGGCCGAGGTCTTCGCGGCGGAACTCGAAGGGACGGCCTCGGCGCGTGTGCCCGGTGGCCCCCTCAGGCCGGCGGCCGGGCACCGGTTGGGCTCGTGAGCGGGGGGGAGCCGCCTCACATGGACTGTCGTTGCGCGCAGGCGGTCGCCCGTTGCGCGCAGGCGGTCGCCGGGGTCACCCGTCTCGGCGCACCCGGACGCTCATGACGTTCGTGTCGACGGCGTCCGGGACGACCATGCCCGCCTCGACTCCGGAGCGCAGGTAGCGCAGTACGTCTGCGGTGAGGCGTTCACCGGGCAGCGCCGCCGGGATGCCCGGCGGGTAAGGGGTCAGCATCTCGGCGGCGATCCGTCCCTCCGCCTTCTCCCAGGGCACCTGCTCGGTCGCGCCGAAGAACGCGTCGCGCGGCAGGACCGCCTGTTCCAGCCGGAGTCGGGACGGCGGCGGGACGTGTACGGGCTGACCGGTACGAAGCTGCGGGGCATGGGCGGCCAGATCGGTCAGGGCGCTCAGCAGGGTCTCGGCCGTGGTGTGGTCGTCGGCGTGGGTGAGCTGCGCGCTGATGCGGCGGTGGTCGCTGACGTGGAGGTTGATCCCGTGGTTCTCCCGCAGCCAGTCAGCGGCCTTGTAGCCGGTGACCTCGCACGCGCTGATGTCGATGATCATCTGGAGGGGGTCCATGTCCGCCGCCTTGCCGGGCCCGCAGAAGTCCTCACGGCCGTGCACCCGCAGGCCGTCGATGCGGGAAATGCGGCCGCGGACCTGTTCCGCGAGGGCGAGTGCGTCGTCGTAGAGAACCTTCCCGTGTTCGACCATCTGCCGACGCCAGCCGTCCAGGGCCGCGTACATGAGCACGGAGGGGCTGGTGGTGCCGAGCAGGTCTTCACGGCTCTTGAGCACTTCGGGTTTGATCAGGTCGCCCTGGAGGTGGAAGACCGAACTCTGCTCCAGGCCGGCGCCCATTTTGTGGACGGAGGTGACGCAGACATCCGCGCCGGCGTCCATGGCCCAGGTCGGCAGATCGGGGTGGAAGGGCAGGTGGGCGCCCCATGCCTCGTCGACGATCAGGGGTCGGCCCCGCTTGTGGCAGACCTCGGCGATGGCGGCGAGGTCCGAGCAGGTGCCGTAGGGGGTCGGGGTGGTCACCAGCGCTCCGCGGGCGTCGGGGTGCTCGGCGAAGGCCGCCTCGAAGGACTCGGCGGACGGCGGGTGGGCGAGGTGGCGTTCGGCGTCCCACTGCGGGTCGACCCAAACGGGCCGGATGCCACAGAGGATCAGCCCCGAGACAACAGACTTGTGGGCGTCCCGCCCCACGATCAGCTTCTCGTGAGGACCGGCGACGGACAGCATCGTCGACTTCACCGACAGGGAACTGCCGCAGGTGGAGAAGAAGGTACGGTCTGCGCCGACCGCCTCAGCCATCAGGGCCTGCGCCGCCTCCACCACGGCGTGGGAAGACGTGCGGTCGTCCAGCCCGCTGGTTGCCAGCACGTCGGAGCGGAAGACCGCGTCGCCGAGCACGGCGCGTACGCGCGGGTCGGCGCCCCTCCCCTGCTTGTGACCCGGAGGCGTGAACGGGGTCTGCCCGCTGGCGTGGTAGGCGGCCAGCGCCTCGAGTACCGGTGCCTTCGACTGGTTCATGGTCCGCACCTGCCCGGCAGCAGACGGCGAAAACAGCCCGCCGAACGCACAGGGGCTTCGGCCGTGCGCCGCTGTGTGCTCACAAGATGAAGGCTCTTCCCAGCCAACCGAGGAGGCCGGCCGGAGTGCCCCGATGCGCCCGGCCGCCGCCGGTCCCGCCTCGTCACCCGGTCGGCCCACCGCACATTGCCCTGGATGATCATCAATGTGCAGAGTGTTGCCGCCCGGTGGTGGTTCGTATCGGGCGCCGTCATCGAGGGGGATCGATTCTTCGTGTGAGGGCTCGCTGGCTTGGTTGTGTTCGGCCGGGACGGGATGCCGGAAGCGGACTCGGCGGAACTCAAACCGATGCTGGAGCCCATGGCCTGCCGGGGCCCGGACGCCTCGGCTTCGTGGACGGGGCCGGGTGCGGCTGTGGGGCACACCCGCCTGGCGCTCGTCGACCAGGTGGGCGGCAGACAGCCCATGGTGGACCGGACCGCCTCCGGCGGGCCCGCGGCGGTGCTGGTGTTCACGGGCGAGATCTACAACCACGGCCACCTGCGCCGCGAGCTCACGGCACGCGGTCACCGCTTCCGGACGCGCTCCGACACCGAGGTCGTCCTGGCAGCCGTCCGCCAGTGGGGTGCCGGCACCGTGGAACGGCTGGAGGGCATCTTCGCGTTCGCGGTGTGGGGCGCGTACGAGCGACGTGTGCTGCTGGCACGCGACCGGCTGGGGGTGACCCCCCGCGAGCACACCGACGACCTCCCCGACACCATCGCCACCGGCGCTCCCGGGCGATCCGCCGGCATCTGCGGCGGCGTGGGATCCGGGCGGTGATCCCGCAGCCCGTCGACCAGGCCGCGAACCGCAAGCGGCCGGGCAGGCTCGGCGCACTGGCCGCCGGCTCGGTGCCCGCCTGCAACCGCACCTGCCCGGAACGGCGGGGCGTGGACGCGCCCTACGCGAACCCACCCCACACGGCGGCTCCGCTCTCCACGGCACCGGCAGCCGCATCGATCCGATAGGTGTCGTCCTTCGCGTCGCGCCCGCCGGCAGCGTGGTCGTACTGGCCGGCGAAGACGTGCTCGCCGGGCGGGACGGTCCTGCCCGGTTTGAGGGTCCACCGGTAGACGAGGAAGCCACCTTCCTTGCGGGTGGAGAGGTCGAAGTCCGCGGCGGGGCGGGTCCGCCAGCTACCGGTGTCCTTCACGCCCTCGGTGAGGGCGATGCGCAGCTCGACGACGAGCGCGGTGAGCGGCTGCCTCGCCTTCAGGGTGACGTTGCTCTGTGCCCAGTAGGCGTTGCTGTGGGGGTCGACGGAGCCGTCGGCCCACAGTGGACCGTCCTCGGTCCGGCTGCCCTCCACCGGCGGCACCGGGCGGCCGGCGGTGGACGGGGCAGCGGTGGACGGGGCGGGGTCGGACGGGGCGGCGGCCGTCGGATTCCGTGGCGGGTCCGGGGTGTGCACGACGGCGACCACCGTAAGGGCGCTCACCGTCAGGGTTCCGGCGGTGGCCAGGATCGCGAGGACGATCTTCGGCCAGGACAGGGCGGGGGCGCGGGCGCGCTCGCGCTCGCGGTCCCGCGACCGGGGGGCGGTGCCGGGACGGGCCGTGCCGCGCTCGATGCGGGCCAGCATGCGGGCCCGGTCGGGCAGGTGGGTTTCGGCGCTCTCGCGCAGCAGGTCGCGCAGTTCGTCGGTCACCGGGTTCCCCTTCCCGCAGCTCGTCCGCGGCCCGGGCGCCGAGCAGCCGCTGCAGTTCCGCCGTCCCCTTCGAGGTCTGGCTCTTCACCGTACCCACCGATATCCCGAGCGCCGCCGCGGTGTCCTTCTCCGAGAGGTCGAAGGCGTACCGCAGTACGACGCACACGCGTTTGCGGAACGGCAGCGTGTCCAGCGCGGCCCGTACGTCCATGACGGCGGCCATGTCCGGGCCGTCGGTCCGGTCCGGGCGGTGCGACCAGAACAGCATGACGCGCCGCCGCTCGCGTACCGTGCTCCGGATCCGGCTGCGGGCGAGGTTGGCGACGATTCCGCGGGCGTAGGCAGCCGCGGAATCGGCACGGCGGGCCCTGTCCCAGCGGTGCCAGAGCGCGACCATCGCGTCCGCGGCGAGGTCGTCGGCGGCGTCCGCCTCTCCGGTCAGCAGGTACGCCAGGCGGGAGAGTTCGGCGTGGTGGCGTTCGAAGAACGCGTGGAAATCTGCGGCCGCCTCATCTTCGGTCATGGCCTCGGTACGGCCTCTCGGTGCGACAAGGGCGTTCTCAGGCAAGTGCCGGAGCGTAGCAGTCCGCTCGCATGTCCGTTCGGACGTCTCGGTTCGCCCGGGCCTGCTCCGCACGGTGGCCTCCATCAGCCCGTAGGGTTCCAGCCGTCGGTGCCGGCCAGGTGGGCGCGGGCGGTGTGGGCCGCGGCATGGTCCGGGCCGAGCTGGGGCCGGTTCGCGCCGGCGCCGGGGCCGGGGCCCGTGTTGGCGTACTCGGCGAACCGGGCGGACGTCCAGGAGAAGCCCCCCATGTCGGTCCAGGGCCCCTCGGTCTTCACGGCTGCGGGCAGGTTCGACTTGCGGATGACCAGCTGGCCGACCGCGCTCGCGCCGGGGTGCCAGGGCCGGCCGAGGTGGTAGGTCCCGGGCCGGGCGGGGCTGCTGATCGTGCTGTCGGTGATGAGGATCCCGTACAGCGTGGCCGCATCGGTGCTCGGCGCGGCGAGGCATCCACCCTGTCCGCCGGCCGCGGCGCCCCGGTCGCGCAGGGTGATGTTGACGTGGTCGTAGACGGCGGTGGCGTTGCCGAAGACAGCCGAGAAGGTAGCGGTGGCACTGCCCGCGGTTCCGTACATACCGTCTCCGGGCTTCGGCGTGCCGGAGGCGTTGTCGTAGGTGATGACGACGTCCTCGGCATTGCCGGTGGCGCCCTTGAGGATCAGCCCGTGCTTGGAGGCGGGGACGTTCACCGTCTCCCGGTAGGTGCCGCGTGCGACGAGGACGGTGTCGCCCGCGGTGGCGGCGTCGACGGCGGCCTGCACGGAGCGGTGGGCTGCGGAGCCGTCGGCGGCGACCGTCAGCGTACGGCCGCCGGCCGGACCGGACGGGGCGGGAGCGGCCTTGCCGCCGGTTTCGGTGAGGACGCCGGCGCCCGCCTTCGCCGCCAGCTTCGCCGGCAGTCCGGCGGCGGGTTCCAGTCCGGCGGTGAGGGTGGGCCGCCAGCCGACGGCGGTCTTGATCTTCTTCCCGGGATTGGCGGAGTTGTGCACGGCGACCAGGTCCACGGGGGCGCCGCCGACGAGGTTGCCGCTGCCCGCGATGGCTCCGGTGCCGTCGCCGCTGAGCAGCTGGGAGGCCTTCCGGTCGGAGGAGAGCTTCCAGTAGTTGTTCTGCGCGACGACTCGGGCGCCGGCGCGGGAGTTGACGCTGTAGCTGTGCGCGTAGCCCTCCGACGCCGTGGTGTCGTAGTAGTTGTCGTACGGGTGGATCTGGCCCACGCGGGCGAGGGGGGCGCGCTGGACGATGCCCCGGAAGACGTTGTGGTGGAGCGTCACCCGCAGTTTGGTGTCCTTGTCGCTGCTGCCGATGAGCATGGTCTTGTCGTGGTTGCTGAACGTGTTGTATCCGACGGTGACCAGGTCGGAGGCGTTGGTGATGTCGAGGGCGCCGTCGTGGACCTGGTACTCGCGGCCGAAGCGGACCGGATTGGCGGAGTCCGGGTGCGGGGCGTCGGAGAAGCTGTTGTGGTCGACCCAGACATGGGTGGCGCCGCGCAGGCTGACGGCGTCGTAGGCGGAGTTCCAGTTGCCGGCGGAGCCGTCGGTCGGGTCCCACTGCGGGAAGCAGTCCCGGACGTCGGTGAGCGACAGGTTGCGGATGATCACGTTGTCGGCGTTCTTCACCACCAGGCTGCCGCCGGTGATGCCCGCTCCGGTGCCGGGCACGCCGATGACGGTGGTCCGCGCCGGCACGGTGAACACCATGCGGGCGGCCTGCCTTGCCTGGGCCGCCCTGCGGGCGTTCTCCTGGGCGCCGGACGGCACCTTGGCACGGCCCCAGACGGCGGGATCGTAGGCCTTGAGATAGGAGTCGAGCGAGTAGCCGGTGCCCGCGGCGTAGTCGGCGCAGCTCTGCGGCTTCCCGCTGTCGTCGGTGCCGGCGTCGATGAGGCCCTTGACCCGGACGATCCGCGGGGCGTCGGCCGGGCCCGCAGCCAGGGCTCTCGCCAGCTCGGCGCGGGTGGAGACGGTGAAGACGCGTGTCGCGGGCGCCGCCCGGCCGCCGGTGGTGCCCGAGCCGCTCGCGGCCCAGCCGTCCCGGGCGGGCAGCACGCCGTGGGCGAGGTCGGCGGGTGCCACGGCATCGGCCTTCACGACCAGCGGCACGGCGCCGAGACCGGCGGCGACCAGGGTGGCCGCTCCGGCCAGGGCAAGCCTTCGACGTCCGGTGGGGCGGCGGTGGGGGGAAGCGGACATGGGCGGTGGCTCCTTGGGATGAGGCGCTCTGTTCACCCCTCAGTTGCCGCCGGAGCCCGAAAGGTTGCCGGACACCCGCCGAAATGCCGTCCGCGACCTCGGCGGCCGGGGCACACTTCCCGAACGGCCCGGTCGACCTCTACGTCCCAGGCGTGTCGGCCCTCACGGCGGGCGCGAGGCCCTGGGCACGCAGCTCCTCTCCGGACCTCTCCGGCATGCCGTTCGGCGTCCCGCCCGGCCGACCGGATGCCGGGCGTGGTCTCGCCCCGCACGTTTGCCCGCCGCGATCCGGGCCAGACGCGGAGAGCAAGGCAGTTTCCACACCCCCAGGGAGTGATCAGCTGTGTCAGAGGACGAGAAGGGCCGGGCCAAGGCCGAACAGGCCGAGGGCAAGCTCAAGGAAGCGGCCGGCCGTCTGGTGGGCAACGAGCGGCTGACCGCCGAAGGCCGCGCCGAAGGGGCGAAGGGCGATGCCCGCCAGGCGAAGGAAAAGATCAAGGACGTCTTCAAGCGGTGACCTGACCGCGCCGCAGCGTGCCTCGGTCCCGGACCCGCCAGGGGTTCGGGACCGAGGCACGTCCCGTCCGGACGCACCGGCCGCCACCGGCGGGAGCGACTCGGCCTTCGTCGCCGACGCTGGACGCCGAGGACGTCCGAGCACGCATCCACACGAGCGACATGTACGGCGGATTCGCCGCGGGTTCGGCGGGGAGGCGGCCGGCCAGGGCGGTTCAGACGCGTTGCGCGCCGTGGAGGAGGGCATGGAGCCCGTGGGATCGCAGGGCGGCTCCGGCGGCGTTCGCGCCCGGGGCGCCGTGGACGCCGCCGCCGGGGTGGGCGGCTGCGGAGGCGAGGTAGAGGCCCTTGACAGGGGTCTCGGGCCTCCCGGTGCCGGGGGTGGGGCGGAAGATCGCCTGCTGGTGGAGGGCGGTGGTGCCGTTGTTGATGGCGCCGTTGTGGAGGTTCTCGTTCATGGCCTGGAGGGTGGTGGGGGCCAGGATCCGGCGGGCGCCGATCAGCCTACGGAAACCGGGTGCGAACCGTTCCACCTGGGCCTCGATGCGGTCGGCCATGGCTCCCTGTTCCCGGGCGTCCCAGCGGCCGGTGATGCCGTCGGGGCCAGCGTCGGAGGTGATGCGCTGCGGGAGGTGGGTGTAGGCCCACGCCGATTCCGTGCCGGCGGGTGAGCGGCTGGGATCCGCCGTGGTCATCTGACCGAACAGGGCGAACGGCTCGTCGGGGACCAGTCCCATGGCGATCTGCGAGGCGAACCGGGTCAGGCCGTCGACGCCGTCGGCCACGTGGACCGTGCCCGCCCCGGCGGCTTGCGGCGCCGTCCACGGCACCGGGCCGGTCAGCGCCCAGTCGACCTTGAAGGTCGCGAAGTCCCACTGGAAGCGTTCCAGGTCCCGCAGGAGGCGGGACGGGAGGTGTTCCTCGCCCACGAGGTCCCGGTACAGGGCCGGTGCGGACGTGTCGGCCAACACGGCCCGGCGCGCGTCGACCGTCTCCCCGCTCGCGGTTTCGACCCCGACCGCCGTGCCACCGCGTACGACGACGGACGTGACGCGCTCCCCGCAGCGCAGGACGCCCCCGCGGCGGCGGAGGCGGCTCACGAGCGCCGCGGACAGGGCGCCGGCCCCGCCGACGGGCACCGGGAATCCGTGGCTCTGTCCGAGCATCGACATCAGCCAGCCGAATCCGCCGCTGCCGGCGGTCTCGGGGGCCATGTCGGCGTGCAGGGCGCTGCCGGCCAGGAGCAGCCGCCCGCCCGCGCCGCGGAACTCCTCCTCGCCCAGCCGGCGAACGGGCAAGGCCATGTTCCGGGCCCACCGCAGCCCGCCGGCGGTCCGCAACTTCGCCGCCAGCCGGACGCCGGACCGGACCGGAGGGAAGGGAGTGAACAGGGCTTGGACCAGGTCGGGACCGACGCGGCTCCACACCCGGTACATCTCCCGCCAGGCGTCCCCGTCGGGCGCCGCGAACCCCGCCAGCCCGGCCGAGGTGGCTTCCACGCGACGCTCGAGTACGGCGCACCTGCCGTCCTTCAACGGGTGCGCCAGTACGGACGGGGCGTGGCTCCACCGCAGGCCCTCGGCGGCGAGGTCGAGGCGGGCGAGGACCGGGGAGGCCGCAGATAGGGGGTAAAAGGCGCTGAACAGATCCGAGACGTAGTCGGGGTGGACGCCGCGGTCACTACGGACCGCACCTCCGGGCTCCGGCTGTGCCTCCAGGACTTCCACGCTCCACCCCGCGTCGAGCAGAACGTTCGCGGCCACCAGCCCGTTCGGGCCCGCGCCGATCACCACCGCGTCAGGCATGGCGAGCCCCGGCATGGTTCCGTTCCACGACGTCGGCCAGACGGGCGAGCATGCCGCGGTGCCGGAGCTGGAGCAGGGCTTCGACGGCGGGGTTGTGAAGGGTGCCGCCGATGCCGCGGAGGGGGTGCTCGTCGCAGACGACGAGGGTCTCCTCGCCCCACGGCCGGAGCTGGAGGAAGATCCTCGCGGTGCCCAGTGCCTTGAACGACGCTTCCAGTTCCAGCTCCCGGCCGGGTTCCCGGTGGCGTACGGTCGTCACCCCTTCGGTCGACCAGGGCCCCAGCCGCACGGTGTAGCGGAGCCGGGATCCGACGTCCGGCCAGGCCTGATCGAGCGGTGTGGACTCGGACGGGCCCACCACCCACTCCCCGTACAGGGTCGGATCGGCGAGCACGGACCACACCGCCTGCGGGGCCCGATGAATCAGCTGGTTTCGGACGGCCATGAGAGAGTCCTTCCACCGGACGGTGTGCCGGGACCGCGAGCGCTTCCCCCTCGGCCTGCGGTCTCCTGGCCGGCGGACGGTGACCCGGATCGGTGGGCGAAGGCCCTTCGCCGTACGGAACGCCGCGCCCCCACGCCGGCTACCCGCCGCTGCGCTTGCCGGGCGGGTCCTGCGGGTCCACGCCCGTGGAGGCGGAGGCATCCTTCGTTCCGCTGGGACGCTGCGACCGGCCCCTGGGGCCCAGGTCGTGCATGCCCTTCTCCCCGGATCCCTTGCTCTGGTCCTCCCCCCGTGTGCCCTTGCTCTTCACCGGTTCGCCGTGGGGGTTTCCGGACTCTTCCTTGGAAACCGTCCGGCCGGCCCCCTTGTCCGGGGCGTACTCGTCCGGATGGAAGGAACGGTGGGCGCTCGGGTTGTCCTGCTGACGGGTCTCGTCCACATCCGGCGACCAGCCGTGCTGCTTGGTGCCCTCGTGGCGACTCACACCCTTGCCGTGGGCGGGCTGGGACGGCTTCGGCTGCTTGGTCATGGCGTGGCCTGCTGTCTGTCTCGGGATGGGCGCACCGGTGCGAGCGCCTCTACCGCTGGTTCTGCCATCGTCCCACCGTTCGTCCATGCGGTCGCGTCGGCTCCAGAGGGCTCGGTGACCAGCAGCAGGGCCACGTCGAGGTCGGCCCATGACCGGCGAAGCAGGTCTCCGCTGGCCTACGATGCCGTTGAGGGCTTCGGGACAGCGCAACCGGAGGGCAGATGCCGGAACAGGGCCGGGAATCCCGAGCGGACCCGGGCAGCGCACAGCGGCGGGCCGTGAAGCTGGCCGGTCTTTCGGCAGCTTCCGATGCCGGAATGGACCGGTTCGCCCGGCTGGTTTCACGACTGCTCCGCGTGCCGGTGTCCTTCGTTTCGCTGGTCGAGGAGGACCGGCAGGTCCTGCCCGGACTGTTCGGTCTGCCGGAGCCCTGGGCGGGGAGCCGGGCGCTGCCGCTGTCGCATTCCCTCTGCCGTTACGTGGTGGCCTCCGGGCAGCCCCTCGTCGTGCCGGACGCCCGCGCCGACGAGCGGCTCGGGACCCATCCGGCCGTCGCGGACCTCGGGGTCGTCGCGTATGCCGGAATGCCGCTGACCGACGCCGACGGCCTGGTCCTGGGCTCCCTGTGCGCCATCGACCATCAGCCACGGACGTGGGGTGACGGCGAGCTGGCCGACCTGGAGGATCTGGCCGCGGCCTGCTCCGCCGAGCTGCGTCTGCGCATCCTGTCGGCCCAGGGCCGATCCGCGCAGCAGGTGCTGGAGACCGCGCGGGCCGCCGCCGAACACGCCAGAAGCGACGCGCAGCGTCTGGAAAGGGAGGCTCAAGCCGGCATGGACCATGCCGAGCTGCTGTTGCGGGCGTCCGAGGAGCTGGCCCAGACGTCCGGGCTGGAGGACGTCCGGCGACGAGTGCGGGACCTCTTCGTCGGCGCCGGCAAACCCTCCTACGTGGGCCTGCTGGTCGCCGACAAGGACGAACTGCACCGGGTTGCCGACCCTGACATCGAGAATTCGGTGGAACGGGAGGTCCTCACGCTGCCCGTGAACGCAGCGTTCCCGAGCACCCGGGCCATGCGGGAACGGCGGGCGGTTTTCGTGCCCGACCGTGAGGCGCTCGTCGCCGGCTACAGCCCCGAGGCGGTCGGCTTCTTCGACCGCATGGGCTTCACCACCGTGCTGTGCCTGCCTCTCTGGGGCAGCCGGGCCCTGTTGGGCGTACTCGCGGTCTGCTGGGCCAAGCGGCACGAGGTGGGCGTCACCGAGCGGGCCACCCTGACCGCCGCGTCCGGTTACATCGCGCAGGCGGTGGAGCGCGCCCTCTACCTCGACGAACGCGTCTCCGTGGCCCGGCAGCTCCAGGAGGCCATGCTCACCGATCTTCCCCTCACCGACCGCGTCGAGATCAGCGCCCTGTACCAGCCGGCCGTGGACGGCGAAATGATCGGTGGGGACTGGTACGACGCCTACCGGCTGCCGTCCGCCTCGCCCGGCGGTGAGCCCGGAGCACTCATGGTCACGGTGGGCGACATCACCGGCCACGACATGCACGCCGCCACGATCATGGGCCAGATCCGCAGCATGCTGCGGCAGGCCACGCTCGACCACCCCCCGTACAGCCCTGCCACCGCGCTGACCGCCCTCGACGCAGCCTGCTCGGTCCTGCCGATAGACGCCAGCGGCACCCTGGTCCACGCCCGCCTCGACCTCGCCGAAGGCGGTTCCGGCTCGACGCTGACCTGGTCCAACGCCGGCCACCCACCGCCGCTGCTCAGTACTCCCGACGGCCGGGTGACCACCCTGGTGGAGCACGACATCCTCCTCCACCGGGGCCTCGGGCCGTACCACCGCACCGAGGCCCGGCGCGACCTTCCCCCCGGCTCAACGCTGTTGTTCTACACCGACGGGCTCATCGAACGCCGCGGCCACGACATCGATGCCTCCATCGCCCAACTCGTCGCCCTGCTCGCCCGCCACGGTGACCGTCCGCTGCCCGAGCTGCTCCACCGGATCAGCAACAGGCCGGCGGACCCGGCTCCCGGAGACGACGTCGTCGTGCTGGCGCTGCGCGTCCCCTGACGGCGCTTCCGGAGGACAAGCGGAATGTCCTCCGTATTGGCTTGACGGTTCACAGCCGGGGTAGGCGCCAGGCGTGTCCGGCGGCTTGTCCGGGCGCGGATCCAAGGAGCAGTTCCATGATTCTCATCCTCGGACTCATCCTTCTGATCGCCGCTCTCGTCGTCGGCTTGGCCGGAATATTCGGGAATACCGGCGCGGGGCACGATCTCGGCGCCGGCGGCGATTTCTCGATTTTCGGCTACCACGCAACCGGCTCGACCGGATCGCTCTTCCTGAGCGGGATGATTGTGGGAGCCGTAGCCCTCCTGGGTCTGACTCTGGTCATCATGGGCGCCCGTCGTTCGGCCCGTCGCTCGGCGCGGGCCCGACGGGAAGTCGGCACATCACGCCGTGAGGCCGCCGCCGTCGACCGCGAGCACGAGCGCGAGCGCGACGATCTGATCGAGCAGCGCGACGACGCCCGCACCGAGACAGGAGCTCCGGGTGCCGACGCCCCCCGCGGTCGGGGCCGCTGGTTCGGCCACCGAACCGCGCATCGCTGAAGGCGGCGGTCCCCCGGGGCAATCCCCCGACCCGGTCAGCGTCCGGACTCGGCACTCGGCCGGTCCCGCATACGATCCGGGTGCGTGAAACGGTGAACGGGGGGCAAGCGAAATCCAGGCGGAACGCACGACCGCCGCGGATGACGTACGGAACAAGAAGGATCGGCGGAGAAGCATTTCCCCGCCGTCCTCCATTGACCGAGGAGTTGTTTTCGCGTGACTGAACATGTGTGGAGTTACAAGTCGACGTCGGGCCACCTGGCCGGTACGGACCTGACCGGCTACAAGGTCGAGGCGACCGACGGCAGCATCGGCAAGGTCGACAAGCACTCCGACGAGGTCGGTGACGCCTACCTGGTCGTGGACACCGGCGTATGGATCTTCGGCAAGGAGGTCCTGCTGCCGGCGAGCACGGTCGTCAAGGTCGACCCGGAGGACAAGAAGATCTTCGTCGACCGCACCAAGGAACAGATCAAGAACGCCCCCGAGTTCCACCGGGACAAGCACCTCGGCGACACCGGATACCGGGAAGAGCTGGGCACCTACTACGGCACCGGCGCCCCCTTCGGCGGCCGCCCCGCCTGATCCCGTTCCCGCATGATGACGCCGGTCCCGGCACCCTCTCCTGGGTGCCGGGACCGGCGTCGTCAGGGACATCCGTTGGTCGGTCGGTGAGTTGTGGCCGTGTCGACGTCGGCGTGGACGGTGAACACCCTGTCGAGGCCGACGATGCGCAGGATGCGGATCGTGTTGTCGGGGACGGCCGCCAGGGCCATCTCAGCCCGGGCGGCGACGGCGTGGTTGCGGGCGACGATGAGGGCGGTGATACCGCTGGAGTCGCAGAACTGTACCTGGGAGAGGTCCAGGACGAGGCGTTGTCCTGGTTCCAGGCTGAGGGCTGTCACGGCCTGTCGAAGGCGGGGGGCGTGGTCGAAGTCGAGGTCGCCGGCGATTTCCAGTACGGGGCCGGTGGTGGCGTCTCGGGTGGTGATCGTCAGGGCGCTCATGTCAGATCGTGCTCTCGCGCAACGGGGGCGGGATGTGGCACGCCGAGGGCGAGCAGAGCCGTGTCGTCGTCCAGGCCTTCGCCGAAGCCGTCCAGGAGACCGGTGAGGGCGGTGATCAGCTCTTGCGCCCCTGCAGGGGCGAGGCCGGCGGTGAAAGTGCGCAGGGCGTCTTCGCCGTAGAGCTCACGCTTCGTGCCGACGCGGGCTTCGGTGAGACCGTCGGTGTAGAGGAGGAGGGAATCACCGGGGCCGAGTGTGGTCTCGGCGGGGATGAAGCAGGGGTCGGGCAGGATTCCGATGAGGAGGCCGCCGGGGGTGGGGAGGTAGTCGGCCCGGCCGTCGGCACGCACGACGAGCGCGGGGGGATGGCCGCCGGAGGCCAGCTGCACGGCCACCGTTCCGGCGGTGGCGTCCGGTTCCAGAATGCCGAAGATCGCGGTGCAGTAGCGCGGGTCCCCGTTCGTGAACCGCTCGTGCAGCACGGTGTTCAAGGTGGTCAGCGCCGCTATGGGGTCGGAATCGTGGAGGGCCGCGGCGCGCAGGGTGTAGCGGGTCAGGGACGTCACCGCGGCGGCCTGGGGGCCTTTGCCGCAGACGTCGCCGAGGAAGAACGCCCAGCGCTTGTCGTCCAGCGGGAACAGGTCGTAGAAGTCTCCGCCGAGCCGGTCGACGGAGGCGGTGTGGTAGTACGAGGCCGCTTCCATTCCGGGCACCGCGGGCAGGTCGGCGGGAAGCAGGCTCTGCTGGAGCACCGCGAGTGCTTCGCGCAGCCGCTCCCTGTCCGCCTCGGCCTGCCGGCGTGCTTCCTCCGCCACCTGACGCTCGCGCAGCAGTTCGCCTTCGTAGGCGCGGCGCTGTCGTGCGTCGAAGACGGTGGTGCGGATCAGCGTCGGCTCGCCGTCGCCGCTTGTCTTCACGCTGGAGGTGACCAGGACCGGGAGGCGCCCGCCGCCCGACGCCTTGAGTTCCAGCGCTATCTCGCTGATCTTTCCCTGCATCCGCAGGAGCGGCGCGAAGTGCGTCTCGTGGTAGAGCTTGCCGCCGATCGTGAGGAGGTCGGTGAAGCGTCTACGGCCCACGACTTCCTCGCGCGTGAGGCCGAGCCAGTCCAGGAGCGTTCCGTTGATCCTGGCGATGGTGCCGTCCATCAGGGTGGACAGGTAGCCGCAGGGGGCGGATTCGTAGAGTTCCTCGGCGGTGTCCTCCAGCAGGGAGGAGAACACCGCGTCGGTAGCGGACTCTTCGCCCCCGGGCCGTTCAGGGTTGTGGGCGGTGCGACCCATCACCGTAGCTCCCGCAGGAACGCGCGGATGGCTGACGTGGTGGCCTCGGGAGCGCTCAGCTGGGGGCAGTGGCCCGTTGCGTCCAGGGTGATCAGGCGGCTTCCGGGGATGGCCGTGTGGACGTAGCTGCCGACCTCTCGCGGCGCGATCACGTCCTGGGCGCATTCCAGTACCAGCGTCGGTACGCCCACCGACTTCAGGTCGTCACGGCTGTCGGAGAGGAACGTGGTGCGGGCGAAGACGCGGGCGATGGCCGGATCGGTGGCGCAGAAACTGTTGGTCAGCTGCTCCGCCAGTTCCGGGCGTTCGGGGTTGGCCATGATCACCGGAGCCATCGCGGCCGACCAGCCGAGGTAGTTCGACTCGAGCGACTCCAGCAGCTCGTCGATGTCCTCGGCACTGAAGCCTCCGCGGTAGCTGTCGTCGTCGACGTAGCAGGGGGAAGGGCCGACCATGACCATGGAGGAGAACCACTCGGGGGCGGTGGCCGCCGCACGTACCCCGATCATCGCGCTGACCGAATGCCCGACGAAGGCCACGTCCCGCAGGTCCAGGGCTTCGCACACCTCGACCACGTCGCGGGCGTAACCGTCCAGCGACCCGTAGCGTTCGGCACTCCAAGCGGACGCGTCGGAGCCGCCCGACCCTACGTAGTCGAACAGGACCACTTGGAAATCCTCGGCCAGCGCCGGGGCCACCAGGCCCCACATGTTCTGATCACAGCCGAACCCGTGCGCCAGCATCACCACGGGCCTGCCGGGTGATCCGCTGACCTTCACGTTGTTCCTGCGGAGGATATTCATCCGGTCATCCTGTTCATTGGTCTGGAGCGTCAGCGCTGCCGACGCAATCGGGGGTCGGCTCACGCCGGTCCCGTCGGTCAGACGGTCACCGGGGCGCCGAGCATCAAAGATGCCTGCTGTAGCGGACTGAGGACGCGCGTGGGCGCGGCGGCCCGGGGAAGGCCGCGGCAGGTGAAGCCGAGCTGGGCCATGGCCCGGAGGACTTCGCCTGCGCTGAAGTCGCGGCGGTCCTGGCGGGTGATGACCTGGCCGACCTGCTTGACGGGGTAGGTGCGGCGGCCGATGATCACGGACTCGCCGAGGACCTGTTCGGGCTTGACGCCCTTCATCGATTCCAGGACGCCGCTCTTGGTGAGGTCGAAGGGGAAGCGGGCGATGACGCAGCGCATGAAGCCTCACAGGGAGAAGGGGGAACGGTCCGACCGAGGGGGGCGGTTCAGCGTGCGAGGGCGAGGACGCCCAGGGCACTGCCTTGTTCGTCGACCACGGGCAGGGCATCGAGCCGGCGGTAGCGCATCGCGTGCTCGGCCTCGGCCATCGCGGTGAGAGGCGAGGTGAACGGCCCGCGGTCACCGAGGACCTCGCGCAGCCGGACTCGGTCCGTGTACGCGTCGCCGTCACGGACTGTGGCGAGCTGAGCCGGGGTTACCAGCCCGGCGCACAGGCCGTCCTCGTCGCAGACCAGCAGATGTCCCGCACGGGCGCTGGCCATGACGGACAAGGCCACTTCGACCGTCATGTCGTCACAGACCTGCGGCCCTGCGGCCTCCATGGCATCGACCACCGCCTGGGGCACAGGGTTGGCACTCACCGAGCGGGGTTGCATCTGGACCAGCGTCAAAACGTGCCTCCTGCAGAGATGGGTCAGTTTCCTGAACACGTGGTTCTCAGGCCGCCGCCGCGTTGAAGGCGGACTGGCGCCCGTCCACGCGCCGGGCCGCCGAAGCGGGACCGCGCCGTCCGCGGGAGGAACGCGGGCTGCGCCCGGTCCGCTCCGCCTGCGGCGCGGTGATGGTGACCGGGATGCCGGAGGGGGCCTGGGCGCCGGTGATGCGGCTCAGTGCCTCCTCGCCGGAGCGGACCTGGGTGGTCTGGGGGACGATGCCGGCGGCGACCATGAGGCGGGTCATGTCGCGGCGCTGGTTCGGCGTGACCAGGGTGACGACGCTGCCAGACTCGCCGGCGCGGGCGGTACGGCCGCCGCGGTGCAGGTAGTCCTTGTGGTCCGTGGGCGGGTCCACGTTCACGACGAGGTCGAGGTTGTCGACGTGGATCCCGCGCGCCGCGACGTTGGTCGCCACCAGCACCGTCACGTGCCCGGTCTTGAACTGGGCCAGGGTCCGGGTGCGCTGGGGCTGCGACTTCCCGCCGTGCAGGGCTGCCGCGCGTACTCCGCTGTTGAGGAGGTCCTGGGTGAGGCGGTCCACGGCGTGCTTGGTGTCGAGGAACATGATCACCCGGCCCTCGCGCGCGGCGATCTCCGTCGTCGTCCGGTGCTTGTCGGCGCCGTGGACGTGCAGTACGTGGTGCTCCATCGTCGTGACGGCGCCCTGGGAGGGGTCGACGGAGTGGACCACCGGGTCGGTCAGGTAGCGGCGCACGAGCAGGTCGACGTTGCGGTCGAGGGTGGCGGAGAAGAGCATCCGCTGGCCCTCGGGGCGCACCTGGTCGAGCAGGGCGGTGACCTGCGGCATGAAGCCCATGTCGGCCATCTGGTCGGCTTCGTCCAGGACGGTGATCGCGACCTGGTTCAGCCGGCAGTCGCCGCGGTCGATGAGGTCCTTGAGCCGTCCGGGCGTCGCGACGACGACCTCGGCGCCGCCGCGCAGCGCACCCGCCTGCCTGCCGATCGGCATCCCGCCGACGACGGTGGCCAGGCGCAACTTCACCGAGCGGGCGTAAGGAGTGAGCGCGTCGGTCACCTGCTGCGCCAGCTCACGGGTCGGTACGAGGATCAGGGCGAGGGGCTGGCGGGGCTCGGCGCGCTGCCCGGCGGTGCGGGCCAGCAGCGCGAGGCCGAAGGCCAGGGTCTTGCCGGAGCCGGTGCGCCCGCGGCCCAGTACGTCACGGCCCGCCAGGGTGTTGGGCAGGGTGGCGGCCTGGATCGGGAACGGCACGCTCACGCCCTGCGCGCCGAGGGCGGCCAGCAACTCCCCGGGCATGGCCAGGTCGACGAAGGCCTCGACGGCAGGGAGGGCAGGAGTGATCGTCTTCGGCGGGGCGAACTCGCCCTGCACCGCGGCGGGCCGCCGGCCGTTGCCGCCAGAGCGGCTCGGACCGCCCGAACGGCTCGGCGCGGAGGAACCGAAGCGGCTGCCCCGGCCGGAACCGGCGGCGGAACCGAAAGCGGGGCCGCCGGTGCGGCTGCGGGTGCGAGCGGAGCGGTTGTTCGTACGTACGGGGTTCATTCAGAACCTTCCTTGATACGGCGCGCATCAAGGAATTCCGGCAGCAGAAGAACAGCGCGGGAATCGCAAGAACGGGCCGAATGGAATGCGAACCCGGCTCACATGGAATGCAAGACCTCGACTGGTGCAGCTGCGAAGCGGTCTGCACCCCGGGAGCGGTTCGTGGGTGGGGCGGGCACACCGCGGGTGAAACCCTGCGGGAGATGCCTGCAGCTGGGGCCCGCACCCCGAAGGATGCGGGCCCCAGCTACGAAGTGCGCGTCAGCGTCAGGCGGGAACGATGTTCTCGGCCGTCGGACCCTTCTGGCCCTGCGCGATGTCGAAGGTGACCTTCTGGCCTTCAGTCAGCTCACGGAAGCCCTGGGCGGCGATGTTCGAGAAGTGGGCGAACACGTCAGCGCCGCCACCGTCCTGCTCGATGAAGCCGAAACCCTTTGCCGCGTTGAACCACTTCACGGTGCCAGATGCCATTTCAATCTCCTTTGGGGCAGTACACCAGCATCCGCACTGTACGGACACCGTGTCGCCGCGATGATGCCCCGCCCGGAAAATGACCCGGAAATACAAAGCACTCCCATATGGCACGAGGGCCGGCGGGAGGTACTTGAAGTTTTGGGAACCACGACTGCAACTGAGATCGACAATAGCATGCCGTAGCGGTCTGCGTGCGAAAAGCAATTCATCCTGGTCGCTGCGGCAAAAAGCCTCTCCGCATGGACCGCTAAATCCTTACATCGCGGTGACAGATATTGGCAGCCCGGGCGCAACGCTTTTTCGAACAGAGAGAAAAAGGAGCACCCACCACGTCGGCACGCGCGGGTGCGCGGCCCGCCGCAACCGGCGGGCCCGCTCACCTCAGACGGCGGTCGGCGGACCGGACGACCCGGCGGCGCGGCGGTACTCGGCGTTGAGGCGCTGGGCTTCCTCGAGCTGGTCCTCGAGGATGACGATGCGGCAGGCGGCCTCGACGGGGGTTCCCTGGTCGACGAGTTCCCGGGCACGGGCCGCGATGCGCAGCTGGTAGCGGGAGTAGCGGCGGTGGCCGCCCTCGGAGCGGAGCGGCGTGATCAGGCGCGCTTCGCCGATGGCACGGAGGAAGCCCGCGGTGGTGCCGAGCATCTCTGCGGCGCGGCCCATGGTGTACGCGGGGTAGTCGTCGTCGTCCAGGTGGCCGCCGAGCGGGCCTGTCGGATTCTCTGCTGTCATTGCACCTCTCTCTGAAACACGTGGAGGGGCCCTGGTGCCGTACGGCACCAGGGCCCCGAGGAAACTTCTACACCATCTGCCGGCAGCAGTTCCGAGCCGGCCTTCTGTTTCAGCATGCCCGACTTGAACACCGCTCACGGCGGCCCCTGCCCGGCAGTTCGTCTCTGCCGGGTCCTGCTGTCTCTCTGGGCTACGAGAGAAATCGTACCCAGACCACCACTCAATGTCTACTCTGGCCAGCATAGATTTTCGCGTGTTCGGCGGTGGGGATCGGCCTCGAACAGCAACGGTGGCAGGCGGCAAGACCACACCGGGCAGCCTGCGGGCGGGCATCGGCCCCGAGGGAGCGGCGCCGCGGCCTGCTGCTCAGCGTCCTCACCGCGTGACGAGGGGAGACCCGCGCCCACTCCCGGTCTGCGGCTGTGTACAGTCGGCTCGCCCCGGCGGTTGCCGGACGTGCGGGGCGGTCGTCCCCGACCGGTCAGGTGGAGTCATGACGAATGCAACCAGCGGGACGCGACCGTCCGGCGGCACGACCGTCGGCCCGGTGCTGTCGGTGGCCGAGCGCAAACAGCGGATGCGTCGCCGCCTCGAGCGGCTGATCGGCATCGCCGCCACCGAAGGAAACTCGCTGCTTGCCCTGCGCAACGGGGACGAGATCTTCACGGCGATGCTGGACAGCATCCGCGCCGCCGAACACACCGTCGACATGATGACGTTCGTGTACTGGCGCGGCGAGATAGCCCGGCAGTTCGCCCAGGCATTGGCGGACCGGGCCCGCGCGGGCGTCCGGGTACGGCTGCTGCTGGACGGCTTCGGCAGCCGGCTCATCGAGCAGGACCTGCTCGATCTGATGGAGGACGCCGGGGCCGACGTGGCGTGGTTCCGCAAGCCCCTCTACCTCTCCCCGCTCAAGCAGAACCACCGCTGCCACCGCAAAGTGCTCGTCGTCGACGAACAGACGGCGTTCACCGGCGGAGTCGGCATCGCCGAAGAATGGTGCGGCAACGCCCGCAACGAGAACGAGTGGCGCGACACCCACGTCCGGCTGCGCGGGCCCGCCGTGGACGGCGTTGCCGCCGCTTTCGCACAGAACTGGGCCGAGTGCCACGACACCCTCTTCGACGACCGGGACCGCTTCACCGGCCACACGCCGCAGGGCGAGGCAGTGGTGCAGGTGGTCCGGGGCTCGGCCAGCATCGGCTGGCAGGACATGCAGACCCTGATCCGGGTCGCCATCGAATCCGCCCAGCAACGCTTCCGCTTGTCCACCGCCTACTTCGCCCCGGACGCCTATTTCATCGAGCTGCTGTGCGCAGCAGCACGCCGGGGCATCGAGGTCGAGATACTCCTGCCCGGCCCCCACACCGACAAGCGCGTCTGCCTGCTGGCCGGCCAGAACTTCTACGCGGACCTCCTCGCCTGCGGGGTGAGGATATTCGAGTACCAGCCGACGATGATGCACGCCAAGGTCATCACCGTCGACCGGATCGCGGCACTCATCGGCTCCACCAATTTCAACCGTCGCTCCCTGGACCACGACGAAGAGGTCATGCTCGCGGTCCTGGACGAAGACTTCACCGCAACCCTGGACCGCCACTTCGACGAGGACCTGCAGGCCAGCGAGCAGATGGATCCGGCGCGCTGGAACCGCCGCTCGACAGTGCAACGGCTGCGAGAGCTCGCTGTCATCCCCATCCGCCGGTTCCTGTGACCACCGCACGGTGCCGCGAGGCGCCCACGTTCCGCCGCCGCCCGTAGCAGAGCCGGACTTCCGAATTCCGAGTACGTCTTCGCCTCGTCTTGGACGCGGTACCCGGTCGTCGAGGAGCCCGGCGCCATCAGCGAACCCGGCGCGTGATCACTGGTCAGACAGAGCCTGGTGGGCGGGTGCCCAGAACGCAGTCAGGTGGCCAACGTGACCATCGGCCGGGGTCAGGTCCTCCCACCCGCCCGGAAGGTCCACCACCACGACGCCCGACGTCGGGAGCTCTTCCCTCAGCCGTTCCAGCAGGTCCGGCGGGCCGGTGCCGCACAGCGACGTGGCCAGCTCGTGGATGCCCGTGTTGTGGCCGACCAGCATCACGTGGCTCAGCCCCGCTCCCTGCTCCGCCAGTACGGTGGCCAAGGCGTCCGGGGCCGCGTCGTAGAGCCTCTCGTCGTATACGGCGGGCGGCACGTCCGGCAGGGCCGGGGCGATCAGCTCCCATGTCTCCCGCGTCCTTCGGGCCGGGGAACACAACACCAGATGGGGCTCGAAGCCCGATTCGGCGAGCCAACGGCCCGTCTCCGGCGCATCAGCTCGTCCGCGGTCGCTCAGGGAGCGTTCGAAGTCCTCGGCGACGTGCTTGGGCACGGCCTTCGCGTGGCGGACCAGCAGCAATCGACACCCTGCCGCTGAGGCCGCCGAGTCGGAGGACGAGGACGTCGCGTGTGGCGCGGGACCTGAGGACATGATCATCTCTTTCGCCGCAGGACGGGTTCACGGCCACTTGCCTGCCCTCGTTCGGCCGCGTCTGTTGCGGATCCGGCGGTGCCGGGCTCCCGTCGGTGCCGCTCAGATGTCCAGCATGATGGCGTAGGCGAGGAAGAACAGGGCGCAGACCAGGGCCAGCAGGCAGATCAGCAGGAGGGGGCCCTTGGCCCAGCCGCGGGTAAGGGGGCGGTACGGACCCGCACCGGAGCCGGTGCTCGACTCGCCGGGCGGAGTCTCGCCCGGCGGTACCCCGCCGTACGGTCGGGGCGTGTTCCGCGGGCCTGGGTCGGGAACGTGTGCGGACATGTCTGCCTCCTCGCCGCGAAGGCCGGACCCGCCCTTCCGGCAGGTCGGCCGGGGCTGTCCGGCGCCTACCCGCCGCCTGGCGGCCCACTCCTCGGGACCGCCCGGTCAGACCCGGATCCGAGGCGGCGGGCTCCAGCGGGTTGTTGATGGCGGCCCCCTCGGCCGGAGGTTCGGACAGGACCGGCCGCCGAGGTCGGTGCTGCCATCCGGTGCTGTTTCGAGCCGACGGGTGGCCCGGGCGCGGGCCGAACCCTCAGCCGCGACGGCCGGTGTGGGGCTCCTGCCGGATCGGGGGGTTCCGGTGACCGCCGAGGCGTCGTGCATGCCGTCCGCGTCTTTGGCGTCTGCCTTTCATGGCCGCCGGCCCACCCCGGAGCCACGCGACCCGGCCGTCGTACAGGTCTGCCAGGAGTCCTGCCAGACCTCCGGCACCGCCAGGTCCGTGGCCGCCACCGTGCCGGAGCGGGCGTACGCCCTGCCCGACGGGAAAGGAGAGCGCCGAGCAGCGCGGTGAAAGCACCAAGCGCGCCGCGGAGATCGCAGCGCGCGCCGTCAACAAGGAGCGCGCCCGTCCCGGAGGGGACCCACCAAGGAGCAGCTCTACAACGAGGCCGAGCAGCGGGGCATCGAGGGCCGCTCGAGGATGGAAAAGGCCGAACTCAGGCAGGCCCTGGGCCGCTGAGCCCGGACGGGGCGGCTGCTGCCGACGGGCATGCGCCGGCCCGACTCCGGCCCCGCCCCGGCCGCGGCCGCGGCCCGGCCGACGCCCCTCTACGTGGACGGGTCGTGACCGGGTGGGGGCCTGGGTCCCCGGCCCCGCCCGGGCGTGGGCTGTCCCGGTGAGGGTAGGCGCCGCGTATGAACACTTTGCGTCCGTTGGCCGTCGTCACCGGCGCGTCCAGCGGGATCGGTTTTGAGCTGGCAAGGGAGGCCGCGGTCCACGGCCACGACCTGATCATCTGCGCCGAGGAGCACGCGATCCAGGACGCGGCCGCCCGTCTGGAGGTTCACGGGGTGGAGGTCCGTGCGGTCCAGACGGACCTCGGCACGCCCGCGGGCGCCGAGACCCTCGTCCGGCAGGTACGGGCCCTGCGGCGGCCCATGCGCACCGTGGTGCTCAACGCCGGGATCGGCCACGGCGGCGCCTTCCTGGACGCCGACCTCGCCGACCTGACCCGTGTGATCGATCTCAACATCACCTCGACGGTCCATCTGTGCCGGCGGCTGCTGGAGGATCTGGTGGCTCAGGGCGAAGGGCGGCTCCTCATCACGTCCTCGGTCGCGGCGGAGATCCCGGGTCCGTACCACGCGGTGTACAACGCCTCCAAGGCGTTCCTGCGCTCCTTCGGGTTGGCGCTGCGCACCGAGCTCCGCGGTTCGGGTGTCACGGTCACCGTGCTGATGCCCGGGCCCACGGACACCCGCTTCTTCGTACGGTCGGGCCTGCTCAGCACGCGGCTCGGCCGTTCGCGGAAGGACGATCCCGCCCTGGTGGCCCGACAGGCGTACGAGGCCTTGGTCTCCGGCCGCGCCCAGGTGGTGGCGGGCTCGCTGCACACCCGGGCGCAGGAGCTGGCCACGCACGCCCTCCCCGAACGTGCGAAGGCCACCCTTCATCGCCGGCTGGCCGAACCGGGCGGCAGCAGGAGCCACCTCTGAGGAATCAGACGGTCGCCGCCGCAGCGCCGCGCCGGACAGGGCACCGGGCCCGTCCACCCAGGTCAGGGTGACGCCACCAGGAACTCCGCGATGCGTTCGCCCCAGGTACGGATGTCAGCGCGGGTCTCCGAAACGTGCAGTGCCGCCCCGGGCAGCAGCCCCGCCAGCGTCCGCGCGGTGGACAGGGGGTGACCGGGATCGTCCGCCCAGGCGAGGATCAGAGCCGGCAGGCGCAGACCCGCGATCTGCGCGGGCGACGGCAGATCGGACCGGGCGAGGCCGCGCAGAACGGCCGGCAGGATCGGTTCCGCGGGTGTCGGCGGGAACGCGGGGACGTCGGACACCGCCGCGGGCGGCTGCCGCCGCCTGCCGGCGAGCCAGGCGCCCAGCCCCTCGCGCGTGACCATCTCGGCAGCGCTCCTGTTGGCCCGGGCGTACGCCTCCCGGGTCGTCCATGCCGTCGGGGGGATGAGCATGACCAGACGGGAGAACCTCTCGGGCTCCCGGACCGCCGCGTGCAGCACGCTGCCGCATCCCATCGAGGCCCCCATGGCATCGACGGCCCGGCCGGCGCCGAGATGGTCGAGCAGGGCCAGCAGGTCGTCGGCGAGGGAAGGGTAGGTGTACTCGGAGGGCGACCGCCCGCCCGTGGACCTTCCGTGCGCCCGCGCGTCGTATCGGACCAGTCGTCGCCCGGCACGCAGGACGGGCGCCCAGTCGAAGAGTCCCATCCGGTCCTCGACGGACTGGCTGACGAAGCCACCGTGGGCGTACACGGCCAGCGGCCCTTCACCGGCGTCGTCGAAGACCAGGCGTGCGCCGCGATGGACGAAGTGCCCTTCCTTGACGACGTGTCGTCGCTCTGGCGTCATGGCGGTCGTTCTTCCAGGAGCCCTCAGTCGATCGTACGACCGGCCAGCCCCGAGGCCGCGCTCCGTCACTTGGCACCCGCACCTGCTCATCCGACGGACCGGGCGGGCGTCAACGGCGCTCGGGCGCGGACGGATCTGCCGCGCTCCGGTTCAGGACCGCCGGCCGGGGAAGGCGCGCAAGGACCGAGTCGAACGCCGGACGCGAGCCGGTGCGGCATCCGCCGAGCCTGCTCCGATGCGGCAGCGGCGGTCCACAGGGGTGACCGACGCCCCGACGAAGGGAGTGAGCGCCATGCGCATCGCGTTTCTGACCGCTCCGGAGGGTGTGGAGGAGGTCGAGCTCACCGTGCCCTGGAAGGCCGTCGAGACGGCCGGCTGGATCCCGCAGCTGGTATCGACCGAGCCCGGACGGGTGCAGGCGTTCAATCACCTCGACAAGGCGAACACCTACCCCGTCGACCACCTGCTGGCCGGCGACACCTCGGACGCCTTCGACGCGCTCGTGCTGCCGGGCGGTGTCGCCAATCCGGACACACTGCGCATGAACGACCGGGCCGTCGGCTTCGTCCGGAACTTCTTCGAGACGGGCAAGCCGGTCGCGGCGATCTGCCACGCGCCCTGGACCCTGATCGAGGCCGACGTCGTACGCGGCAGGACACTCACGTCGTGGCCCAGCCTGGCGACCGACATCCGCAACGCGGGAGGCACCTGGGTCGACGAGGAAGTGCAGGTGTGCCGCGCGGCTCCGGCGACGCTCATCACCAGCCGCAAGCCCGATGACCTCGACGTCTTCTGCACCACGCTCGTGAAGGAGTTCACCCTCGCGGCGCAGGCCTGACGGCACGGTGCCCGTCCTGGAGCGGGGGTTGTGGTGTCGTCGGCCTCGCCAGGGATCTCGTCCCGTGCGGACGCCTCGGGCAGCTCTCGCGCGGCGGGTCCAGGGGCTTCCCCGTGCACCGTTCGGCGGCCGCCGCGCCGTGTACTGCGCGGCGGCCGCCGGGTCATTCCTTCACCCGGCGCGCGGCCTTGCGGGGCTGCGGGTCCGGGCTGCGGGTCAGACCTGGCCCCGCCACTGGCCGGTGGCTGAGCCGCGGTCTTCGATGAAGTGCTTGAAGCGCTTCAGGTCGCCCTTGACCTGCCGGTCGACGAAGCCGAGCTTGTCGCCGATGTTCTCCGCCATCCCCTCGGGGTCGAAGTCCATCATCAGCGTGACCTGCGTGTGGGTGGGATCGATGGGCCGGAAGGTCACCAGGCCTGACTGATCGCTCTCGCCTCCCACGGTCACCCACGCCACCTTGGTATCCGGGATCTGCTCCGTGATCTCCGCATCGAACTCCCGCTCGACACCAGCGATCTTCGTCACCCAGTGCGTAAGCGTGTCCGTGCGCTGCTCGATCCGTTCCACTCCGTCCATGAACTCCGGGAACGACTCGAACTGCGTCCACTGGTCATACGCCGTACGGACCGGGACGTCGACCTCGATGGATTCCTTGACCTGCGACATGCCTGTCTCCTTCGGTCTGGTTATGGCGGCGGGAAGACGGCCGTCTCGGACGTGCCCGGCCTCCCGCGAGAGCACCGCATCCGTGCCCTCTTGCCGCGCGCCTGCCCCGGCAACAAGGCAGTGACTCCCCGAACGAGCCACTTCCCAGAGCAGGCAGCCCCCAGCAGTCGCGGCCTGGGCGAAACCCTGAAAGGGCTGGTACCGGAGCGACCAAAACCCAGCGATATGGCACAACGCGTGTCGCGGTCCCTGCCGGGCGGGTTGCGCCCAGGGGGCTGTGTCAGAACGCTCGGGCGTGCGTACCGCGAAAGCGCCGTCGCGGTACTCCACGACGAGCTCGGGTTCCCCGCCGGGCGCGGCGCCCCGTCCCTCAGCGGGACGGCGACACCAGTCCTGCCTCGTAGGCTGCGATGACGAGGTGGACGCGGTCGCGGGCGCCCAGCTTGGACAGCAGACTCGCGACGTGAGCCTTGGCGGTGCCGGGGCTGATGTGGAGTGGGTCGCGAGTTCGGTGTGGGACAGGCCACGGCCGACGAGAGTGAGCACCTCGCGTTCTCGCGCGGTGATGGCGGTGAGGAACGCGTCAAGATCCATGTCCTTGACGAGAAAGCCGCTCGCTCCGGCCCGCAGGGAAGCGTGGACGTGGGTGTCGCTGTCGAAGGTGGTGAGGACGACGATCCGGGCCTCCGGGGACTCGGCGGTGATCATCTGCGTGGCTTCGATGCCGTCCATCCCGGGCATTCGGATGTCCATGACGACGATGTCGGGGGCGAGTTCTCTGGCCAGGGCGACCGCCTGTGACCCGGTCTCCGCCTCTCCGATGACGTCCATGCCGGGTGTGCTGTCGATGACCATGCGCAGGCCGGTGCGGACCAGGGGCTGGTCGTCGGCGAGGAGGACGCGGATCGTCGTCATGGCGCCTCGGTGGGGGGTAGGGGGAAGCGGGCAGCGACCTGGTAACCGCCCTCCGGGCGCGGCCCGGCGGTGAAGTCGCCGTCGAGGAGGGCGACGCGCTCCCGCATGCCGCGGATCCCGTAGCCGGTCTCGGTTCCGGCCGCACCTCGGGGGCTGCCGGTGTCCGGGTGGCCGGGGCCGTCGTCGACGATCTCGACGGACAGATCGCGGGGGCGCCAGTCGACCGTCACCCGGCAGTGCCGGGCGTTCGCGTGACGCACCACGTTGGTCACGGACTCCTGTATGACGCGGAACGCGGACCGGTCGACGGCTTCGGCCAGTCCACGTAGTTCCCCACCGTGCCGCACCTCCACGTGCACTCCCGCATGCGCCGTCGTCGCGACCAGCCGGCTGAGGTCGGCGACCCGTGCCCGTGCCCGTGCCCGTGCCCTGTGGTCCCTGCGCTCCGCCCGCTGGGTCCTCGGGCTCGGCGTGCTGATGCTGATCGGGCTCGCCGTGCAGAGCAGCCTCGACACGTACGACAACTGGCCGGACTTCGGCCCCCAGGAGAGATCCCACTACGACCCGATGAGCGAGGCGCTCAGCGGCGCCGGCGTCGCCCTCCTCATGATCGGCGCGGGCACGCTCGGGGCCCTGACGATCGTCGGCGAGTACGCCTCCGGCCTGATCCGCACCACGTTCACCGCCGTACCGGCCCGGCACCGGGTGGTACTGGCCAAGGCGTTCGTCGTCGCGGCCGTCATGCTCGCCGTCGGCATGGCCGTCTCGTTCACCACGTTCGTCGTGAGCCAGGCCATCCTGTCGGGCCGCGACATCGGCATCTCGCTCGGTGAGCCCGGCGTCCCGGGCGTCCTCGCGGCGAACGCGGCACTCGCGCCCGTTTCGGCCCTGGTGGGCATGGGCGTCGGCGCACTCCTGCGGCACACCGCCCTGTCCGTCGTCTCGGCCTGCGGCGTACTCGTCGTACTACCGGGCTTCTTCAAACCGCCCGTCCGTCAATGGGCGAACGAGCTGTTCGGCTACTTCCCCTACTACGGCTGGCGCAGCTGCCTGTCCCAGCTGCACCCCCAGGAGGCCGCGGCCCTGCCCTCCGCCGCCGAGGCTTGGACGGGCTTCATGCTGTGGCCCCCACTCGCAGTGGCGCTCACCCTGGTCGTCGTGCGGCGGCGCGACGTGTGAACGTTCTCCGGCATTCTGAGCAAACCTGCGGCCGGCAGCCCTATTTGGTCTGTCGGCCGCAGCGATGGGGCGCTGTGGATCTTCAGCTGCCAGGATCAGTGACATGCCTTTCTCCTCGTCTTCGTCTTCGTCTTCGTCTTCGAACCCTGGCCCTTGGCCCGTTTCGCTGAGCACGGACCGACTTGTCCTACGCCCGATCGAGCGCGGTGACGTCACTGCCCTGTCTCGGCTCTGGACCGACGCTGAGGTGCGCCGCTATCTCGGTGGGCCCGTGGCCGGGGAGACACTCCGTGCCCGCGAGGAGGGGTGCGTCGCGGCCTTCGGCGCGTTCAGCGTGGTCCTGACCACGGACATGTCCGTGGTCGGTCTGGTGTCGGTCGAACCATGCTCGCGCCGGGGCGGCCGGACAGAGGTGTCGTATCAGCTGCTGCCGGAGCACTGGGGCTGCGGATACGGCCGCGAGGCGGTCGTCGCCGCGGTGTCCTGGGCCCTGAACGAAGTCACGTCCCAGCGGCCTGAGGTAGTCGCCGTCACCCAGAAGGCCAACGAGCGTTCCCGTCTGCTGCTCGAGTCCATCGGGATGCGACTGGTCGACACCTTCGTGGAGTGGGACGCAGCGCAGGTCATGTACTCCACCGACCGAGCGGGTGTACCGGCCCGGCATTGAGAGGGTGCTATCCGCGGTCAGCGGCCGATGGCGGCCCCGTCCCTTCCTCCTCTGCCTCCATGCGCCGTATTCCCTCGTGGGTGAGAGTGACCATCGCGGGAGTGTTGCCCGGCTCCCAGTCGACGGTGATCAGCCCTTCGCCCGCCAGGTAGGTGCAGGCGGCGGCCAGATCCTGTTCCGGCACGTGGAGGTCGCGCCGCAGCTGTGCCCCGGTGATGCCGAGGAGGCGGTTGCCTTCGACGGCTTCGTACAGGACCCGGAGCACCTGATCGCGGTAGGTCTTGCGTTCGCGCAGTGTGGCCATGACCGCGTCCTTTCGTGTATGCGGTGGGCTCCAGAGCCGGTCGGGGCTTCTCAGATCTCGTCGGAGTGGGCGCCGCTGCCGGCGGGGGTCCTCCTGGCTGCCAGCCAGGTGCGGACAGGGCCGGCGGGGGTTGCCGTGTCCACGGTGAGGTGGAGGCGGGGGTTGCCGTGTCCACGGTGAGGTGGAGGCGGGTGTTGCCGTCGAGGGCCGGGTAGCTGCGCTGTTCCGCGCCTGCGAAGCAGCGGCGAAGCGCCTCCGGGACCGCTCGGGCGCCTTCGGGGCGGGAGCCCGGCGGGTCGGGACGCCGTGGCGCCCCGACCGCTGCCCCCGGTCGGAGGAAGGTCTGTTCCTCACCGGTCGGCACCCGTGTGGTGGGCTCGACGACCGGTGTCGTCCGGCAGGCCGGGAGGCCTCGGCAGGGGGTCGCTGAAGTGGTAGGCCTCTATCCGCGCGTCGTGCTGGGCGTTCAGCAGGTGGATCCAGCGCATTCCGATGCCGATCACGAGGATGATCACCGCGATGAGGACGATGGTCTCCACGGAGCTCACCTCCAGCCCTTTCCGGGCAGCGGCAGGGCGGACCGGCCCATCGGGTTCCCGAAGGGGGACATGCAGGCCCCGCCTTCGCCCTCCCAGGCGGCTTCCCGGCGGCGGGCGTCGCGGATGCCGCGCCCGATGACGGTCTCGTTGGCCATCAGGACGTCGGCGGTGAGGACGCTGCCCGGGACCGCGGCGGCGGCCATCAGCCGGGCCGCGGCTACGGGCTCGGTCTCGGGCGGGATCACCAGGAGGTCCCAGCGGCCGACGGTGTAGGAGAGCAGGATCAGCTTGTCGGGGTCCTGCTCGGTGAACCAGCCCACGTGCAGCATGCGCCCGGCCACGGCAACCGTGTGCGGTACGACCGGCCAGCGGGTGGGGTTCACGGTGACGCGGGTGATGCGCCCCCAGGGCTCGTCCAGGGCGGCGGCCAATGCCGGGAGCTCGGCTTCGAGGTCACGGGAGCGCGGCCACCAGGCACCGTCCAGCTGACCTGCGAGGGTGGTCTTCGGAGTGAGGGACAAGCGTGCCGGGAGCTCTGCGGCGAGGTCGCGGGGCGCGGTCCGGTCGAGGATGGTGGTCATGGTGCGGACCTGCCCCCGGGCTGCCCGTCGGTAGCCCGGTTTTTAGGCGATCGCCGGAAACGACACCCGCGTGAAAGCCGGTGTGCGAAGTACTTCCGGTGCTTCAACTGTACGCCTGTTCAGCGAGCTATGGCCGGTCTGACCAGTGTGTTTCCCGGCGGGTGGTGGAGCGCGCGGCGGGAGTACCGTGAAAGCACGGCAGGCCCGCGCACATCGTCCGGCCGGCACCGGTGCCGACCTGCGATGCGGTACGGCCGCACCCATAGACGGCGGACCCACATGGCTGACTCCGACCTCCCCACACGCCCCCACTGCTCCTGCCGGACGCGATCCACCCGGCGATCAAACCGGGTACGGCCCTGCTGCGGCTGGAGACCACGCGGTCCCGGGAGGGCCTCCTGGACGGCGCCTGGTGGCCCCGCACCCGCGACATCGCAACCGAGCTGCCCGCCCTGATCAGCGTGTTGACCGGCCATCTCGGCCCGATCACCCGCGTGGGTGTGGACGCGTCGGCCTGGAACGGCCTCCCGCCCCGCTTGGTCATCGACGGCCAGGTCATGCACCTCGACCCGACCCGGTCGGTGACGACACCGCCCTCAAGCCTCAGCGGCCGATTCCGTGGCCCTTCGCGGGCCCTTCGCGTGCCCTTCACGTCGACCACGTCGCTGTCGTCCTGCGTCGCGAACACGCTCCACAACGGCCCCGGCACATTCACCCGCCGGGGCCGCCCTTTCAGGCCGCCGCACGTGAGAGTGCAGTGACCCTTTCTTCATGCTACGCCTGGGGCTCGTCTCCGGGACAAGGGTCGCCGGGTGCGCGATGACTCCCCGGGATGCGGCGGGTGTGCTCGTACTCCTGCCCTGCGGTGCGCGGTAGTCGTCTGCCGGCCCGGAGGGCGTAGAGACCAGGCCCGAGCTGTCGAAGCGCTTGGGCCTCCGTGCGCCGTAGGCATAGCGGCGCCACCACGCCCGGGCGGTCGGTGCGTCGCGTCGGGGCCGGTTGTCCGTAACCCGTCGTACGGTCGGGGCACGACCCCTCCGACGAGACTCCCGAGTTCGCCCCGGCCAGCGTGGAAGCCCGCGGCCGGCTGCGCCGAACCGCCTTCCCCCGAGCTGTGGTTTGGCTGTGAAGTGTCGTACGGGATGGCTCGGGGTGCGGGATGAGTGCCGACAAGTTCTATATTCGTACGAACCATCCACGCGCGGCCCTGCTGCGGTGAGCAGGGGGGAGACGATAGCGATGGCCGACAACGACGCCGCTGCAGGCACCCGGGCGGAATCCCGGAGCAGCCGCAAGGTCCGCAGGAAGGCACAGAACCGCAAGCGCCTGGGCATAGGCGCGGCCGTGATCGCCCTGGGCGGGGCCGCCGCCGCCACCGCGTACGCCTTCATGGCGGGCTCCTCCGGGACCACCGAGCGCGACACGCAGCTCGCGGCACCGGGTGCTGCGGCCGACGGGGCCGCCGCCGCCAAGGCGACGGAGGAGGCCTGGGACGGCAAGGTCAAGGTCCTGGGAGACGGCTCCACCTCCTACACCGGACCGCAGCCGGGACAGCTCAAGCCCGAGCGGCTGAAGCCCGGTGAGAAGCCGCCGCAGTTCGTGGTGTTCTCCTGGGACGGCGCACTGGAAGGCGACGACCACCTCTTCTCCCACTTCCGCCAGGTGGCCCGGGAGAACAAGGCCCACATGACCTTCTTCCTCACGGGCATCTACCTGCTGCCGGAGAACAAGAAGACGCTCTACCACCCGCCGCAGCACAGCGCCGGGGAGGCCGCGATCTCGTACCCGACCGTGCCGCACATCAAGTCCACCCTCGGACAGCTGCGCGGCGCCTGGAACGACGGCAACGAGATCGGTTCGCACTTCAACGGGCACTTCTGCGGGCCCAAGGGCGGCGGGGAGTGGAGCCCCACCGAATGGAAGAGCGAGACAGACCAGACGTACTCGTTCATCAAGAACTGGAAGACCAACACCGGCTTCGCCAAGGAGGCGCCGCTGCCCTTCGACCCGGACCGGGAAATGGTCGGCGGCCGTGCCCCGTGCCTCGAGGGCCAGAAGAACCTCCTGACAGCGATCAAGCCGTACGGCTGGCGCTACGACGCGAGTTCCTCGGGGGACTTCCAGCTGTGGCCGTCCAAGCAGGACGGCATATGGAACTTTCCCCTCCAGCTCGTGCCGCTGCAGGGCAAAGAGGTGCAGGTCCTCTCCATGGACTTCAACTTCCTCTACAACCAGTCGGGCGACAGCACCCAGGGCGACCCGGCGAAGTTCGCAGGGTGGCAGGCGCAGGTCCGGGGCTCGTACATGAACGGCTTCAACCGTGTCTACAACGGCAGTCGGGCGCCGATGTTCATCGGCAACCACTTCGAGGACTGGAACGGCGGCATCTACATGAAGGCCGTCGAGAACGTCATGAAGGACGTCTGCCCGCGCCAGGACGTTCGCTGCGTGTCGTTCCGGGAACTGGCGGACTGGCTCGACGCCCAGGACCCGAAGGTCCTGGGCCAGCTGCGCATGCTCGACCCGGCACAGGTGCCGGACTGGGCCGCCCTGGTCAAGTAGTCGGCCCCGGCGGCGGCCGGGCCGGGGGGCCGCGGCTGCCGAGCCTCCGGGGCGGCGCGCGCCGCCCGGCCTACTTCACCGCCTTGATGTAGTTCGCCCACAGGCGCAGCGCCCGGTCACTGCCGGGCGTGTTCGCGGTGTCGCCGCCCAGACCCGTCAGCGGCTGCGGAACCAGGTCGGTCAGCGACATCCGGTAGACCACCACGGCCGTGGACTCGTTCTCGGTGCTGGCCACGAACCAGCCCGCCGTGTTCGTGGCCGTTGTTCCCGTCTTGCCCGCCGTGCCGGGGTGTGCCTTGGCCACCGCCTTCGCCGATCCCTCGGTGACGGCGGACCGCAGGGCGTCCGTCACCGCGCGGGCGGTCTCGGCTTTCACGGCCCGGGTCGGCTTCGGCGCATCGAGCGGCACCGCGGCGCCGTTGCGGGTGACCGAGCGCACCGAGTAGGGGTCGGTGTGCATGCCGTCGGCGGCGAACGTCTCGTAAGCGCCGGCCATGCGGATCGCGCTGGGGGTCGAGTTCTCCCCGAGTGCGAACGTGGGAATCCGCGGCCCGAGGCTCGATCCGAGCAAGCCCGAACGCTCGGCGAACGACTCCACCCGGTCGAGGCCGACATCGAGGCCGAGCTGCAGCATGGGGGTGTTGATGGAGTTGGCGACGGCCTGACTCAAGGGCACCTGACCCCAGTCGCGGCCGCCGTCGTTGCGGCCCTTCACCACCTTGCCGCTGCGGTCCCAGTACGGGCCCTCGGGCGTCTGCACGGTCACCTGGTCGTTGCCGTCGTACGTGGTGGAAGGGAGGACGGGCGTGCGGTCCTTGCCGCGGGTGCGCACCACCCCTTCCTCGAGCGCGGCGGCGTAGACGAACGGCGTGAGCGCCGTGCCGACCGGGATCGTCGTCGCGTTCGACTCGTTGAAGCCCTGCTTCAGGTAGTCGGGGCCGCCGTACACGGCGAGCAGCCGCCCGTCCGGGGCCACGCTCGCCGCGCCGATCCTGGCGTGTTTGTCGGTGTCGGGGCGCCGCACGGCGTCGAAGTCCTTCTGCGCCTCCTGGACGGCACCGGTCAGGGCCGTCATGCGGTCCTTGTCGAAGGTCGTGTAGATCTGGTAGCCGCCGAGGTCGAACTCGGCGTCCGGGATGTGGCCGGTCTTGATCGCGTACGCCTTGGCCAGCTCGACCAGGTAGCCGGTCTGCGCGCCGGGAGCGCCGGGAAGGGACGCGCCCGTGGGCTCGGGGAACTCCGTGTAGGTCGCTCGCTCGGCGCGCGTGAGCCGGCCGGTCTCGACCATGCGGTCCAGGATCCACGACCATCGCTCGACGGCCCGCTCGTGGTTCTCCGGGCTGAGGGCGGGGTCGAACAGTCCGGCGCCCTTGAGCAGGGAGGCCAGGAAGGCGCCCTCGCTGACGTTGAGTTGCGAGACGTCCTTGCCGTAGTACGTCTGGGACGCGCGCTGCATGCCGTAGGTGCCGCGCCCGAACCAGCTGGTGTTGAGGTAGTCCTGGAGGATCTGCTTCTTGTCCCTCTGGTTGTCCAGCTTCACTGCGAGCAGGATCTCGGTGAACTTCCGTGAGAGGGTGCGGTCCTGGTTCAGGTAGGCGTTCTTCACGTACTGCTGCGTGATGGTGGAGCCGCCTTGGGTCTCGCCTCCGGTCACCGCGGCGCTCACAGCGCGCAGGAAGCCGGCCGGCGAGACTCCGGGATCCGAGTAGAAGCTCGCGTTCTCGGCTGCCAGGACGGCTCCCTGGACCTTGGGAGGGACCTTGTCCAGCGGCATCTCCTGCCGGCTGACCCAGCCCGTCCGGGCCATCGTGGTGCCGTCGGCCCAGTAGTAGACGTTGTCCTGCTGCGTGGCGAACGAGTTGATGTCATCGGGTATGTCCGTGGTGGCGTAGGCGTACGTGACGAAGCCCGTCAGGGCCACGAACACGTACAGGCAGGCACCCAGCCATTGGCGCCACGAGGGTATCCACCGGCGCCAGCCGGTGCGGCCCGGTCTCGGGAAGGCGGGCCGCAGGCGCCGCAGTTGCGTACGCGCCACATCGACGGCCGGTGCCAGGGCACCGAGCCGGCCGGCTCCCTCCCGGGGACGGCGGCGCGCCCCCGACTTGCCCCGGCGGCCCGACCGGACCGCGCCTGTGTCCTCCGGAGCCGCCCGCCCGCCCCGCGCTCGCCCTCTTGCAGCCGAATCCTGCCTACCCACTCCGAATGCCCCCTGTGCTGTGCTTCCCCGCACACATTAGATGTATTTGCTGCGGGGCCGGCCGGGTGGTGGTCGCATCCCCGCCGCGAGCGGGGGCGGTTCGCCCCCTGTGGCGAAGCGGAGGCACACCGCCCTACTTGGGGGGCGACTGCCGCCCCACGGGCGGGGCGACTGCGCCTGCGGCCGGCGACGAAACGGAACGCAACGAAAGAGTCGCCCAGTTGTGCGACGATGCCGTCCCCCGGTTCGTGTGTACCGGGTGACAAGGGGAACCACAGTGATACCTAAGAGGTTCAGGCCCGCCGCCATTGCGGCCCTGACCGTAGCCTTGGCCACCGGCAGCATGTTCGCGTACTCGGCGAGTGCGGGCACCGGGCCCGAGGCGGCCGATCGCGCCACCTCCGACGCCTTCGCCCGCATGGCCGACGACGTGCTCTCCCAGCGCACCCGGGCCCTGGTCGAGGACCAGCCAGGACACCGCAACTCCGGCCAGACCCCTGCGAAGACGCGGATGTCGGCGCAGCTGAAGAAGGACGAGGAGACCGCGATCTCGTCGCTGCGGTCCCGCAGAACACGGCTTGCGGATCTCGGCGAGGCCTACACGGACGCCGACACCCGCGTCGCCGTCGACCGTGCCACGGTCACCGGCGGGAAGGCGACCGTCCAGGTCACCGAGCAGACCACGCTCACCTACAAGAAACTGCGCGGCGACGAGCCGGCCACCACCGACTTCCGGACGCGCTACGAACTGACCCTCACCAGCAAGCGGGGCGGTGGCTGGGAACTGACATCGATCAAGTCTCAGGACAGCGGCCCCGTCGCGATCAACGAGCCGGTGGCTGCCAAGGCGAACGTCGTCAAGGACGACGGGAACCAGTACCCGGACGGCACGCCCGCGTCCACCAAGTACCCCGCCCCGGCCAAGCCCAAGGCGAAGACCGGCGGTACCTACGACTACGCCGCCATGGCGAAGTACGCGGAGAAGTACTGGAGCAACTACAACCCGGCGTACCGCAAGTTCAACGGCGCCGGGGGCGACTGCACCAACTTCATCAGCCAGGCTCTGAAGGCGGGCGGCTGGAAGGCCGTTCCGGGCTCCACGTCGGACTACCGCAACTGGTGGTACGACGGAGCCCGCCAGTCCGATTCCTGGGTCGGCGCGAACGAGTGGGCATGGTTCACGCTGTCCAACCAGCGGGCCGCCAATCTGGCCAACGTCTACCAGACGGACGTCGGTGACATCGTGCAGGTGGACTTCAACAAGGACGGGTCCAAGGACCACTCCATGATGGTGACGTACCGCAGCGGCGCAGGAATGCCCTACCTCACCTACCACTCCACCAACACCTACCGCAAGTCCCTCGCGAGCATCATCGCGTCCTACCCGGACGCGATCTACTACGCGTACCGCACCTGACGGGTGCCCTTCGGCTTCTCCTGTCGCGGAACCACCGCGGCAGGAGAAGCCGACCGGCTGCCGGCATCGGTGGCGTCCCCCAGACTCACGGGGCACCGACCGACCGCATCATCCGTAGCGAATGAATCGCAGATGCTGAATGAGCCCGCTGGTCGTATGCACACGACCTCACCTACCGCGGTAGCCGGATTGCGCGGTTTCCGGCCTGCCACGCCCCAGATATACGGCGCGGCAGGGGCGTGCCCACGGCTAGGGCTCTGTCGAGCGGGGCTGGGTCGTCGGGATGCGGTGGGTGTAGAACATCGCGAGAAGGGCGGCGAGGGCGAGGATGGCGAGCGCGGCCTGGAGCCCGTCGAGCCTGGCTGCGGCGTTCGCGTCCAGCGCGGCTTGGGTCACCTCGCTGCTGGTGCCGGCTTCGTCGAGGGCCGTCTTGAGCTGGGCGTCCGACAGGAACGGTGCGCCGCTTTGGACCTTGACGGTCGCCTGGCTCTTGACGCTCTCCGGGATCGCCGGATTCTGCTCGACGCTGGTCAGAAAGGAACCGGCGAGCGCGGCGATCATGATCGACCCGGCGAGTGCCGTACCGATCGAGGCGCCGAGGTTGGTGACGGCGTTCTGCACGCCGCCGACCTCTGCGCTCTTCTCCTCCGGTACCGCGGACACGGTGACCGACCCGAGCTGGGAGGCCAGCGCGCCCATGCCGAGACCGATCAGCAGCAGGGGGACGGTGACTACTTCCGCACTGGCGTCCGTGTCGAGCGCGGCCATCAGGATGACCGCGCCCGCGAGCAGGGCGAGGACCCCGAGCCGTACCACCCGCCGCGGCGAGACGTCCGGGAGGAAGCGGGGGATCAGGACCGCGGCCGCCAGCAGGGTCACCGACAGCGGCAGGAGGCGGGCACCGGTCTGCAGGGCGGACAGTCCGAGGGCGACCGACAGGTAGAGCGGCACGACGAAGAACACGCCCATCTGCACGAGGTACTGGAAGAAGAACATGGTCAGCCCGCCGGTGAGCTGCTTGTTCTGCAGCAGCGCCGGGTCGATGAGCGGGTCCTTGCGCCGTTCCACGAGGCGGGCCTCCCAGCGCAGGAACAGCCAGATCAGCAGCAGACCCGCCAGCATCAGCCACACGACCAGCGAGATCCCGAGCCACGAGGGCGCGTCGGGCTTCGGCTGGAACCAGCCCCATTCGTCCGAGCGAAGCACGCCGTAGACGAAGAGCCCCAGCCCGAGCGCGGACAGCACGGCACCGACGAGATCGATGGGCTGGCGTTCGCCGGTCGGGGCGTCGGCGATGCGGCGGGCCAGCACCAGGATGCCGAGCACCACCAGCACCTCACCGGCGAACACCCACCGCCAGGAGAAGTACGTCGTCGCGACGCCGCCGATGAGCGGCCCGACCGCGATCGCCACGGCTCCTGCCGCCGCGACGAGTCCGTAGGCGGCGGGACGGCGTTCCGCGACGAAGTTGCCGGCCACCAGCGCCACGATCGCGGGCAGGATGAGCGCCGCCCCGATGCCTTCGAGGAGCGCCCAGCCGAACAGGAGTACCGGCAGATTCGGTGCGAGCGCCGTGGTGAGGGAGCCGGCCCCGTAGATGCAGCAGCCGATCAGGAACGCGCGTTTGCGGCCGATCAGCGCCCCGACCTTGCCGCCGGGAATCATGAACATCGCCATCACGAGGGTGTAGGCGGTGATCGCGCCTTGGATGCCCGACACGGTCGTGCCCACGTCCTCGGCCACCGTCGCGATCGAGACGTTCATGACCGAGCTGTCAAGGGCCATCAGGAACTGACCGGCCGAAAGCGTCAGCAGGACGACCTGCGCTGTGGCCGACCTATCGACAGAGCCTGCCCTTGATGCCATGGGCGGGATCGTCCCAGCGAACCCGGAGGGCGGATCCGCGACCCGCCACACAGATCAACCGATTGGCGGACCATCCTGCTCCACAACGGTGAACCGGCCTGCCGCCCGTGTCACAGACCCAAGGCTCGCGAGGACTACGGGGTCCAGTGCGCCGTCATGGCGCAGCGCGGGGTGGTTGGCCCCGGGCCCCAGCGGCGCTGCGGGCCGACACCGAGAAGCTCCGGAGGCGTCAACAACGGCGAACCAGCGTCACGTCGACGGCCTCAGGCGTGACCCCAGCCGGTCACGCACGGGAGACCTCGACTGCCCGGGGCCCCAGCGGTTACGAGGTCGAGGAGTCGGGCTTCCTCACGCAAGACGAGGCCATCGATCGGCTGACCAGTGTCTACAAAGCGAAGAAGGCCGAACGCATACAGAAGTACGGACAGATGCGGTTTCGGGAGTACACCGCCGAGCGGCGGGCCGACCAGCGTCACCTTGCCGCAGCGTCGCTCAGTCACCTCGACCTTCTTCTCCAGCACCACGTCTTCCCCACCCGCGCAACTCGTCGAAGGAGCACGTTCGACCACAAGGTGGTGGACGGCTTCATCCGGACGATGGAACGCAACGGCGTGGGCGTCGCAGCCCAGTCAAGCGCCTACGACAAGCTGAAGTCGCTACTCCTCGACGATCATCGCCTGGGTCTCTTCGACGACAACCCCCTCCTGGGCGTCAAGCCACCTCAGTACGACCCCAAGCGCGCCTTCGCGAGCGTGAATCGGCCAGGTGCCGGCTCGATCAGCCAGCCGCGCGCCGTCAGCCGCTTGGCCTTCGATCGCAGTGCCTCCACCTTCCCGGTACGGGGTCCAGGCCGAAGCAGGCGGCCATCTCCTGGCACGTCAAAGCTCCTTGACCGAGTCGGTTACGGTCACTGAGGGCCTGCAGGATGCGCTGGTAGTCCACCGACAGCGCCGACCAGGCCAGCCCCGCGCGCCACACCGGCACCCCTGTTTTCGGCTTCGCCGCCTCCGCCGGTTCGGGCCGCGCCGGCTGCACACCGGGAGCCGGCAGACCCTCGGAGGCGGCGGGGCCGACGACGGCGTCGTTGCCCGGGGCCAGTACCTCGCCAACACGTGAGCGGGCGATGACCCACTCGTTCCACTCCCGCTCAGCCACGGCCAGCTCCGCCTGGAGGCGGTCGGCCTCCTCCCGCAGATCGTCGACACGACGGCGAGCGGTGAGCTCACGCTGTTCCAGCAGTCCCACGACCGACGGCATCCTCGACCTCCACCAAAGCAACGACACGACACGTCACCACTGCCACGAGACCGCCGACCCTATGCCTGACCAGCGAGAACGCAGTCCTCAAGCCCGGAAAGACAACAATCTCTCAGCCTCAGTCCCCTCCGGCGTCACGCAGGAAGTTTCAGCTCATCAGAGGATTGCCCTGGAGGTTCGCTCCCCCGCGACCCCGGGTGAACTGGGAAGACGTCGAACAAGTTCGAGTCTTGTTCGACAGCGGAGCACAAACGCAAGCTCAGGGAGCAACCCGATGGCCGCCACGGCGTAGCGTCCACTCTGAGTTCGGGGGACGATGGTCGGGGTAAGCAGGTCGGAACTATCTGCCTAGCGTGGCAACACGCGCAGGCAAGCATCGCAGACGGCCCTCGCGCCGTCTCCCATGCATACCGCCTCCGTTCCTGGCCTTGGACCTCGCTGCCCGCCCCACTGCCAAGGAGCTGATTGCAGCATGGTGACCTTGCGTGCCCTGTCCCCCGACGATGCCCCGGCTCTTACCCACATCTACAGCGGTGCCTCGGTCCGTTACACCGCCTGGGCCCTCACCATCAACCAGGCCCAGGAGAAGATCCGCAAGGCTCTGACCCGGGCTGCCGAGAATCCCCCGGCACAATGGAGTTGGAGCATCCTCGTCAAGGGGGAGATGATCGGCCTGATCACCTTGCGGCGCAAGTCGCCCACCGTGGGCACCATCAGCTATGTCCTGCGCGGCGACATGTGGGGCAACGGCTACGCCACCGAAGCCGCCCAGCAGGTCGTCACCTTCGCCTTCGCCGCCACCGGTCTCGACCGCCTGGAAGCCATGCACCACCCCGAGAACCTGGCCTCCGGCCGTGTCCTGGCCAAAGCTGGCTTCAGCCGCACCGGCACGACAGACCGAAATGCCGAAGACGGATCCGTTGTCCCGTACGAGACGTACGCTGTACACCTAAGGGCTTGCAGATCATTAACACGTCGTCTTGATCTTGTTGTCCTCGCTGGTCTGTGCCTGGACCCGGGCCTGAAGGGCGGCGAGGGCCGTGGGTGGGGTTGTCGCCGGTGGGATTGTGATGCCGTGTGTCTCGAGCAGTCGCCGGTTCTTCAAGAGGGTGCGGTGCATTGCGGTGCGGCTCGTGCCGAACAGCACGGCGAGGGGTTCCGCGGCCAGGGCGGCCCGTAGGTGGAGCACGGTGGCCAGGACCTGGTCGGGGAAGGCCAGCCGGGGCGGGCGGCCGCGCCGGATATCCCCGTCCGGGGCCAGGGTCTCGGTGAGGTCGTTCAGTTGCTGGAGGGTCATCCCGGTCAGTGCGGGATCAGAGAGCAAGGCCTGGTTCCACTCCGGATCCGGCGTCTGCGGGGCCCGGGTCGCCGGGATTACAGGTGATGGCTGGGGGTGCAGTGCATAGTTCCAGGCGCCCTGGAACGCGTGCCGGGTCAGCGGCAGGGCGGCCATCTCCGCGTCTTTGATACGGACTCCGGTCGGGTAGGTGTTGGTGTCGAGTTCGGCCCTCACGCGCAGTCCGGTGCGGGTGGTGGTCGCGGCGATCGACTGCACGATGACTTCGTGGCTGGTCAGCGGGCGGCCGCTCCAGTTCATGGTGATGTGCGAGAACAGCCGGTGCTCGATCTTGTTCCACTTCGAAGTGCCCGGTGGTAGGTGGCACACAGTGATCGTCAGCCCGGTTTCAGCGGCGAGTTGAGCCAGCTCGAGCTTCCATGCCCGGGTGCGGTAGCCGTTGGATCCGCCGGCGTCGGCGGTGATCAGGAGCCGTGTCGCTCGCGGGTAGGCAGCCTGGCCCTGGTCGTGCCACCAGCGGCGGATCGATTCCACGGCGAACGCGGCGGTGTCGTGATCGGTGCCGACGTTGACCCAGCCGGTGTTCGCGGTCAGATCGTAGATCCCGTAGGGGACGGCCTTGCCCAGCTGCGGGCCGGCGAAAGTCGTGGACGCTGACCGGGACGGGCTCGCCGGCGGGACGCCACTGGCGGCCGCTGTTCTTGAAGTCGCCGACGAGTTCCTTCTTCTTGGTGTCCCACGCTGATGACCGGCTGGCCGGCGTCCCGGTGGTTGCGGGCTTGCTCGTTGAGGTAACGGAACTGGGTGTCCCGGTCCGGATGCTGGTTACCCTCGAGCGTCTTCGCGTTGGCCTGCAGGCTGAAGCCTTCCTCCCGCAGCAGGTCGCCCACGGTATCGGCGCTGATCCGGTGCCCGGCCCGGGCCAGCTCCGCCGCGATCGTACGGGTCGATTTCACAGTCCACCGCAGCGGCGACATCGGGTCGCCTCTCTCATCGGCTCGACCAGCGCCAGCAGTGCCGGCCGCAGCCCCGGGTCCAGATCGGCGACCCGTTTGCGTCCTCCGCCGGGACGCCGGACCCGCCCCAACGGCTCGTCGCCGGATTCCAGCTCGAACACGCCATCGCGGACCGTCGTCTCACTGACCTGGGCCGCCCGAGCGACAGCGCGGATGCCACCATGCCCCAGCAGCCGGGCCTCGGCCCCCATCAACAGCCGTCGCTGCCGCTCGTCCAGATGCGGGAACAACACCGCGAACTTCGCGGAGAGTTGGTCACGGGTCTCGTCCGGGATGCGCATACCAGACCAACGAGCCCCAGGTCGGGAAGCAACACCTTGATGATCTGCAAGCCCTTAGCGCAGGCTGCACCGTAAGACGGTAGCGCTTTAACTGGAGCTTGCAGGACGGACAGTCGGTGTATCCGCGCGTGAGATCGCCCCCAAATCACACGTGCGCCCAGCCAGCCCGCGGTAGACCCATTCCGGAGAACGACGCCTCCGCCTCATGCGAAAGCCACAGGAAGGCAGCGTAGTCGTGGACAGGGAATCCTCGACGCCCATCCGCCGCAGGACTTGGTCGGCCTCCTGGCGCACCCCATTCTCGCCGCGCCCTTCCGTCGGCGTACCTGGGGCAACGTCAGGATTGCTATGGCCTAGCGGTTGGGGTTCAAGTGCACCTGCTCGATCGCCGTAAGCGCGCCATGCTTGTCCCAGTTGGGGCCGCCACCCTCCTCCGGGGCATCTGCGATCATCGTCCTCAAGTCGACCAGTGCCTGCACCAACTCCTCCTCCCGCCCAAAGGGGATGCCGTCTTCGTCTTCTGTAGGGTGACCCGGTTCCATCATCACTCTCCGCTTCGTTCCTGCGTGTGGGACTTGGACTACTTGAGTGTTGACCGCTGAAACGGTGGAGGAACCCGTGTTCCTCCGATTGGAGGGCGTCGACTGCGGTCACGGGCCGGCCAGGACACTAGCTGGCCTGCGGTTACTCCAGGAGCCGGAAGCCAGGTTGCCGAGCGCACGCTCTGAGGAATTCCCCCGACCGCAGGAGGCAGGCCGCCGATTCGTCATTGTCGCAAAGGGCGCCATGACGCTGTTCCGCCGAGTTCCTACAGGATCGCGCAGCCGTCCTCCATCCGAGCCCATGCCGGCCAGTAGACACCCGCTCTCGGCCGAGCTCCTACCTACATCCGTCGCGGTAGCGAGCCAAGTATTTCGAAACAGTCCGCCGCCGAAGCCGTGGCGGCGTCGACAGCACCCATCGAGTCCTCCATTCGAACGAATGACGGTTCCGCGCAGCCTCGATGGTCAATACTCATGCTTCCGGAGGCAATACGAGTGAAGTGGAGAGTGCGCATGGCGAGTCCCAGTGATGGCAGCGGTGGCGGCGACGTTGGCGACGCGACTGAGCTTGAGGAGTGGGCGGGAATTCTCTCCGGCGGGCAGATGAAGAAGCTTGTCGACTTGGAGTCGATGATCGCTGATGCCCCGGAGGATGGCGGCGGCCCCAACTGGGACAAGCGAAGCGCGCTCTCTGCCATCGATGAGGTAAAGAAGCACCGATAGAGCAGTCTCGTGGCAAGAGGCCTGCATGGATCGCCCGGCGCCTGCCCCACCCCCAGCAATCGCCGTACACCAGCGTGGGTCATCACCGGACTTCGGCGGCGCCCCGTGCTGCCGCACCGGCTCCGGCTCAGCCCCACCGTCCGGAGCAGGGCACGCCACAGTCCGGAGGACGACACGCGGGGCAGGGGTGCCACCCGGGTCCACGCCCCAGAAGCAAGGGCCTATGCCGGGTGCCAAGGCCGTGCTGCGCCCCGTATGCCACCCACCGGGCGTGCACACCCCCAGTGCCGGCCGGTCGGGCACCTCGTCGAGGACGTGGTGCCCGACCGGAGGTGCGTACGGGCACGGCCGGGAAGGCCCGGCCCAGCTCCTCGACCGACCGCCGGGCACCGACCACCTGGGCGCGCAGCCGGAACGAGCCGCACTCCTCGCAGTGCCAGGACGGCTCGCCGCGCCCGCACCACCCGCACTGCAGGTCCCGCTCGTCGGGGGCTTCCAGCGGGCCCGCGCAGACCCTGCAGCGGGAAGGGCGTGCGGCACCGCTCGCACGCGAGCCGGGGCACGTAGCCCCGCCGCGGCACCTGCACGAGCACGGGTCCGCTCTTCAGCCCCTCCCGTACGGTCTCCCACGCCAGGCTCGGCAGTCGCGCGGCGCGGGCCGCCTCGTCGCGGGCGAGCAGTTCGTCGCCCACGGTGCGGATCCGGGGCGCGCAGGCCCGAACCGTCTCGCGGCTCGCGGCTCGCGGCTCGCGACCAGCGGCCGGGCCCAGCCCGACTCGACCAGCTGCGCGGCCTCCACGGTGCAGCTCGTGCTCCCGGCCAGGAAGGCGCAGCCGTCGCTGACCGCACGCAGTTCCAGTACCTCCCTGACGTGCGGGAAGGGGGCGTGGACGTTGGTCATGCGGCCAGTGAAGCAGGGGGCCTCGAAGTGCCCGCAGCCGTCCTTCAGGGGTTCACCCGGGGTCGGTGTCCGGTGGGGTCGGGGCCGGGTTTGATGCTGCCGACCGGGGCGGTGACCGGCGACGTGTGGCGGCGGCCGGACCTGCCCGCAGTCTCTACGGACAGCCTAGGCGCGGGATCTGACAGACCAGCGGCTGCCGGGCACGGGGCTCTCCCCGGGCCGCATCGAGGGACTCGTGGCGGGTGCGTCAGCGGCGGTGCGGCGAGGGGCCTGATGCGCCAGCGTTCAGCGTCCCGCCCTTGTAAGAACTGCCTGAAGCGCCAATGCCCTGAGCACCGCAGTTGGCCAGACGGGCCGCCTGTGCCACTCAGGCACAACAGGGCATTCGACGCACACGTATGTCCGGCTTCAGAAGGCCAGGTCGAGATGATCGATATCGCCGATCTCGACGTCCGAGAGGCCCATGGCGCTGATTCCGCCGTCCTGGAACGTGTTTGAGTCCTTTTGGCGATGACCCCACGCCATCTCCTTACCGCCTGCACCCGCGTCACGGGTAGGTTGGATGGTGAGGCGACGGAACCGGCTGCCGTCCGGGCCCGGGACTCGTTCTGGCGAGGGCGGGAGTCCACTTCGATCGAGCATATGCAGGCCGAGGCCGTGACCTGGAGCCAGAAGGTGCCGGCCGACGCCGGTGCAGGCCACTGCAGGGAGCCGCCCCGATAACGGTGTTCGAGGCCATCGAATCCGAGACCCTGCTGCCGCTTCCGAATAATTGCCGAGAGCTATTAGCGAGCCGACGGCGCGGCACCCGTCCAATACGGACCTTATGCACCTGTGCGAGGAGCGCTGCCGGGGGGCCCGATCACTGCGAGCGTGTCACCGGTGTGTGCGGTCTTGCCTTCGGCAACACAGGGACCCATGGCACCCATCAGAGGCGGCAGGCTGCTTCCCATCCCGCGGTGTCCACAGGGGCGTCGAACAGTCACAACGTAGAGCTGCCTTCCCAAGTCAAAGGCAAGTCTCCGGTAACCGGCGCCAATCCGGCCGCCAGTTTGCCTGTGCCCGACGTTGGTGGGTTGCTCAGCGGAAGTGTGAACTGATCCAGTGTCGCCACCAGATGTCGATATCCGGGGACGTCGGGGTCCGGAACCCACAACTCTAGGTGCCTGGCAGATGCCTCCCACTGCCACTCGCCCTGGTTGCTGGCGGCACGCTGCACGAGGAAAGCGAGCTCGCCCCACCACGGGCCCGTCGGCTGGGAGGCCGACAGGTTGGTGTCGTCCCATTGAAAGTCGAGGATCGTTGCCTGAGGAACCCAGCTCGGAATGATCTTCACATTTCCGCCGTGCAGCATTAACATCTCCTCATGAAAGGCTTTACCGGCGGCACCTCGACGCCTCTCCCTTACTCATGCTCCCTGGATGGCAAGGGCTGGGCAGTAATTCGGGGCGACCGTCGTCCGCACAGTTCGGTTGCTGCTAACGGATCGGCAGCTGGTCGAGCCTGGTGAGCACGCTCTGCTTGTCCCAACCGGGACCCCCGCCGGCTTCTGGTGCGTCTGCGATGACTTCCCTCAGGTCGTTCAGCTCCTGCAGCATCTGAGCTCGCGCCTGGATCAACTCCTCCCGCCCGAAGGGGATCCCGTCCTCGTCCTCAGTTCTGGGGATGACTGGCGCCATGCCTACTCTCCGTTCCCGTTCTTTGAATGGGGATAACAGGAGTGTTGACCATCACTCGGCGGGCCAATCATGGTTCGTTCTTGTAGCGGATACGGCGGCTACCTCGCAGTATGGGAAACCCCTCCGACCCGCCCGACGGCCGCCGACGGCACACGGTGGCGTTCATGTCGCCGGAGCGCGGCGCACGCCGACCCCACCACCGTGACACGGGCGTGAGACCAGCTCGCCATGTCGTCCCTGCGGCCTTCGCGAGGACGGGGTTGGGACACGAGCCGATCGGCGGCCGGTGACGTTGGGGGGCTTGGGCGGCCCGGTGGTACTGCTGCCCCCCGAGCGCTCCGGGCATCGGGCCTCACCCACGCACGCCATATGGGCGCGGGCTGGCCACGACCCTAACCGCCACCCGCACCGGTCGAAGCACAGCCCGGGAAACTGGTCCTGACACCCGACGCAGCCACCACCACGAACGGCGACGTCCTTCCCCCAGCGACAGCAGCAAGGAACGGAACGCGTCAGGCATCAGGACCCGGGCCCTGGCCGCCGGATACGAACCTCACGTTCTACGCATCCGGCGGCCCTTGCGAACCGCCTGCACGGCCAGAAAGGGAGGCGGCGCTGCCCCTCTCCCGGATGCCCGAGCCTCTGGCCGCGCCTTCGACCGGCGGGCACGCTCTCGGGAAACCGGCGGGCGCCCATGCCGTACGCGATCGGCAAGTGCCGCCAGCGAGCCGGACTGGCTGGGTGGCCCCCTCCCGAAGATGGCGATCACACTGGTGACCTCAGCTTGGTTGGGAGCGGTCCAGGGGAACAGGTTGAAGAGCAACAGCACCGACCAGGTGAGGTGGATGCTGGCGGCCAGGACGCATGCGGGTCTGTTCGGGATCTTCATCTGCCTCAGCGCCCCGTACAGCGGCGGGAGGCGGAGCACGATGGGCCCCATAAGCAGGTCCGCTCTCGCGTCAGGACGTCTTCGCTCCATGAAGACCCGGAAGGTCCTCCGCGGCTGCCGTCTCAAAGGCGCCGGCGTCCACCACGCCATGCTCGGCATCGCCCGGATGCACAACCTCACCCTCGCCGGATAAGGCATCGGGCCGCTCCGCGGCCAAACACGCCTCAGGCGCCCGGGAGATCATTCGCGGGACATCCCTTAGCAGGATTTGAACACCTTTCACGACATGCGATCGTGGGGGAATGAGTTGCTCGACGCAGAGCCCACCAGCCGTTGATCAGTCATCAATTGACGTCTAACCTCGCGTCACCAAGCATGCTTTGCAGGGATGCGCCCGCCCAACCTCGGGTGTAGATTCGAACCGAGCACTATCAGTATCTAGGTGTGGGCACTTACGGCCGGCCCTACACCCGCGGCTTCAGGTGTTCGCCGAACCCCTCGCGGCCGCACAGACCTGCGTTGACTCACCGGGCCCGTTGAGAAGATGCCGCAATTCTGCGCGTGCGAGGCACCTCCCAGGACCGGTACACCGGCCGCACCCGGGCCGAAGCGATCCGTCTTGCAGTACCGGCACGAAGCTGGGGTGCATCCGTGCAGGGTCGACCGAACGGGGCGGTGCGTCGCCGACGCTACGGCAGCTCGGCGGTGAGCCGTTGAGGTAGTCGCGGGCCTGCTGCCAGAAACCAAGCGCTCTGCTGCGCGACCCCCTGTTCGTTATTCCTGCACGCGCGGAACGCGCAACGCCGGCGCTCATGACGCCTCCTCACCTATGGAGGGTGCTGTGATTGTACTGTTCGAGATCGAGGGCGGCCACGGAGTGACGGTCAAAGTAGCCGTGCGAACCGTAAGGCTCAGCTTCACTGACGTGTGGGACAGAATATCTCCCGAACCGGAGCTCTTCCCTGCTGATGGAACATGGGAATTCGGCGCTGAAAGCCCCCCTGGTTGGGACTTGGAGCTAAGCACCGCGACAGAGGGAAAGGTCGCCACATTGTGGGCTGTCTCCAAAATGGACAGCATCAAAGCCGGTGAGCGAGGGCAGGGCTCTTTTCTTCCATCCACCTACGCCATACCAGAATTGTCGACAATTGAGTGGCATGTGCTTGAAGTCACCTCATTCCCCTTCAATAACTAGCACACATGGCAGTGGCACCGCGTCGACGCTCTCGCCGATTAGCGCCTTGCTCGACTCTCAGATCTGCATACAAAACCGTCGTGTGACACCGCGGATGGTGAGGGCAACCCAACTGGGACAGGCATCGGCACCATTTTTGGTGGCGCCAGCGGCATCTAATGACCTCCCCAGGGAACGCAATGCGCCGTAATCACGACACGGAGGCGATCACTATGTCCGGCGCAAATGTGGAGATCTTTCCAAGCTGGATTCCCCAGACGACCATGATCGATATCCAATGGGACGATACCAAGCTCGCGGATCCTCGGCCGACAGACAAGTGGTGGGGAGATCTCACTCTGCTCGTGGGGGCGTTGCATGCCGCGGGGGATTGGGAGTGGGAGGCGGCCGCGCAACATCTAGTGCTGTGGGCGCCATCCCCACTCGAGCCCGGCTATCGTCGTTTGATCGCAACGCTCGACCAGTTCATATTTCCAGTGACCAACGGAATGACGGGAACTGGCAAACTGGGGTTTGGTTTTGCACCGGCTGTAGCAGACCTGGCTCTGACCTGGAAGGCTCACCGGTCGGGTTGACATCAGTAGCCTCCAGCGGCGCCACGCGCGGAGCCTCTAGCAGCCACGAGACAATCTGTGGCCTCTGGTGCAGGCAGCTAAGCGGCTAGAGCGTGTCCGCAATGTCGGTCGGTCGTTGCTCCGTTCGTGGTGCGACGTCATGAACTGACTGATCAGGCCTGGGAAGTCATCGGGCCGCTGCTGGCTCCGCCCCGGATGGGGCGGCCGGTACGGGACCGCCGTCAGGTCCTCAACGGGATCCCGTGGAAGCTGTCCACCGTGAATTCCAGAAGTGGCTGACCACCACCTCGGTAGCGGAGGGTGACCGGGTCAGTTGAACGGAACGTTGCTCTCGCCGTTGAGGAACAGGTACCCCTGGGGGCCGATCCCCCACAGGTACGTCTGTGGTGATCCCCCCTGGGCGTAGGTCGTGAGGTGGTTACCGTCGACCGTGAAACGACCGGCGATGCGCACATTGCGGATGTCCATCCTGAACGAGCCGTCCGGGTAGAAGCTGTACACCGAGGACTGGAAGCAGTCGGAGCTGCCGCCGCTCCAACTTCCGATCAGCGCGGCCGGGATGCCGGGGATCCGGCCCCGGTCGGCGGAGGCGCCGCCGACCGAGACACCGGGCTCGTCGTTGCCACCCGAGGTACCACCCGTACCGCCCCCGCTCCCACCACAGGCGCCGAGGGTGAGCAGGGCGCAGAGCACCACCGCCAATACCGCCGCCGTGCGTCGGGTCCGAGCGGCTCGGAGAACAGCCCGCAGGTCGTCGGTGCCCGAGGGAGGAAGCTTGCTGGGCCTGCCCGGGGGAGATCCGTCAGCTCCCTCCAAGTGGTCGGCCGGAGTACGGTCTTCATATGATCTATCTGATCGGCGGCCCGCCTCGAGTGGGAAAAAGCACCCTGGCATGGATGCTGCTCGAGCGAGAGGGCCTCCCGGGATGCCCGACCGACGCTCTGGTGTCGATGCTGCAACGCGCTGCCCCCGAGCACGGCGTGCGGCATGGTACGCATCCGGACAAGGCAGTGCTCGCCCAGCCGTTTCTCATCGAGTTCATCCGTGCGGCTGCCGAGGCTCTCGACGCCTCCGATCCCCAAGACGGCTATGTGGTCGAGGGCGACATCGTCACACCGGTGGCCGCCACGGCCGCCGCCGCTCTCGGGATACCGCTGACCTCCGTATTCCTCGGAAACACGAAGCTGACCCCCGAACACCTGCGGGCCGCCCCGGACTGGCTTGCGGAAGCCGATGACACCACCTACCGGGAGATCGCCGCGTGGGTCAGGGAGCGGAGCGCTGCTCTGCGCGAAGCGTGTACCGCCAGCGGGCACGTCTACGTCGAGTTGGGGACCGGCTACGCGCAGGGCATCGAGCGGGCCTATTCGACGTTGCTTCAGCGGGCCTGACCGTCCGGAGTCAGCGGCCTCGGAGAAGGACAAGGCGGCCATGCCGTCGCGGTCGCGGCTGCCGCCGGCCCGCTGCGGGGGGAGCCGGAAGCCGGTTCACCCCGCAGCGGGTTCGAGCGCGGGCCACGAGCGGGGCGGGTCAGGGAACGGAGACGATGAGCACCTGGCCGTGGGCGGACAGGTGTTGTGCGTCCTTCATGCTGGTGACCCAGCTGGTGAGGGCGTAGCGGCCCTGGTCAAGGGGCATCTCGATGACCGTGCTCCGGCCCGGGGAGAGTGGTGGCGTGCCCAGCTGCGCGGCGAGGTCGAAGGGCTTGGGCGTGTGCCGGGTGTCCTGGAAGAACCTCTGGATGTCGGCCTCGGTGACGGAGTCGTCGGTGAGGGGGTACACCGCGAGCTCGTCGGCCTGTCCTCGCATCGCGTTCACGTAGCGCAAGGGCTGGTCCCGGTGTACGCGTCCGCCCAGGACGAAGCGCGGGCCCCGCCCCGTGTCGACGGCGGTGACGGTGGCGGAGGGACGCGGGCGCCCGGCTCCGGCGTGGTCCGCCGCGTGGACGAGGAGCGGACGGACGTACTCTGCGCCGGGGAGGGGATCGCGTCCGATGTACGGGCCCTCGAAGTCCTTGTACTCCAGGACCAGGTACGGGCCGGGCGGCAGCCAGGCGGTGAAGGACGACTGCGAACCGGGTACCGCCATTGCGCCGCCGAACAGCTCGGCGTCGGCCATCAGTTCCTTGGACGCCTGAATGACGTCCTTCGGACTCTCCCTCTCGAAGACGTCGCGCAGGTGCCTGCGGAAGGCGGCTTCACCGATGCCGCGGCGGAGTCGGGCGATGCCGACGTTGCCGGTGCGGGTACTGGTCGTCCGTACCCGGAAGGTCACCGCGCCGGCGGCCGCGGTCGCCGGCGTGCTGAACCCGTCCTCGCCGGTCACGATGTCGAGCGGCTGCGGCCGCCGCGGCGACGGCGGCCCGGCGCCGATGAGTGCGACAACTCCCGTCGCCGTGCCGGCGGTCAGAAGACCGCGCCTGGTCCACGTGCTCATGATCTGCTCCTCTGCTTGGTGTGGCATCGGATGGTCGTGTGCCTCGTACGGGTTGGCGGTTGGCTCAGGAGCGGCCGGACGGCGCAGGGGCCGGGACACCGTGTGACCGCGTGGCGGCGTGCCGCGAGTTCACTTGGCCAGCCAGGCGAACGGGTGGCCCACCAGGTGGTATTGGAGCAGCATGCTCGCCATCGTGACCGCGGCCGCCGCTGTGACGGTGAACAGGATGCGGCCGGTGACGCTCCACCAGCTGCGGAGCCAGGCCGCGATCGCCCCCGCCACCACGCCCAGCGTCAACGGCAAGAGCGCCGTGCCCAGCATCGTCACGGTGGACAGCAGCGGCGCTCCCAGTGGCACCGTTTCCATCATCGCGTTGCTGTCCGAGACGACCGCGGCGAGTGCGGCCGCGAACGCGGCCGCGATCAGCCCGGTCGCCGCGGCCGTAGCGCGTGCGGCCCGTGCTGCGCGAGGGTGCGCGGTCCGGCCCCGAAGCCGCCGTACCAGGGCGGTTACGGGAAAGGCGATCGCGGCGAGTAGCAGCATGCCCGTGCTGATGCCGAGCAATCCCAGGTGCAGGGACGGGGACTGGCGCCAGGTCAGCTTCTCGTACGCGGTCGACGGCACCGCCGACGAGACGAGCACGCCGCCGTTGGTGAAGGCCAGCGTCGCGCGGTTTCCGCCGCGCTCTTGGAAGAGGCCGTCGCCGAGCGCGAGCCAGCTCTGTTCGGGCCGGCCGGGGTCGAGGGAGAGCCCGGTGGTGCGCAGCCCGTTCTTGCCGTCCTTGCGAACGGTGACACTGGCGACCAGGCCCTCCACCGCCATGAGGCTGGTGCGGCTGACCCGGGCCGGGCGGTAGGTGCCGGTGTAGGAGTCGAGGGACGGATCGGTCGCGGTGCCTGGGGCTTCGGATGCGGGTTGGTCCGGGACGAGGGCGTCCACGATCCGGTTGATGAGATCCCTGCCGTCCCAGGAGGCGCGTCCGTGCGTGCCGTCGCCGTTGAAGACGACGAAGACACCCACGTCGTGGCCGGGGATGAGCAGCAGGTTGGAGTGGAAGCCGGGGATGTCGCCGTCCTTGAACCAACCGGTGTGCCCACCGCGTCGCCACTCCTCGAATCCGTAGCCGAGGCCGGGCATGCGGGGATCCTGCCGGTAGTGCACCTGCTGCATGAGGCGGTTCGCCGCTGTGTCGTCGGCGAGCTGCCCGGTCATCCAGCGGCCCATGTCGGCGGCGGTGCTGACTGCACCGGGCCCGGCCGGGCTCCACGCGCCGTACTGCCCCTCGTCCTGCGTCCAGCCGGACGTGCCGCCGGGGCGGTAGCCACGAGCGAGGTCGGCGGCTATCGGGGCCGGCTGCGGCTGGGCAAACGTGGAACGGGTCATGCCCTGGGGTCCCAGAATGTGCTCGGCGACGTAGTCGGGGAAGGACTGGCCGGAGACGTCGGCGACGAGTTGGCCCGCGAGCGCGTAGCCGTAGTTGTCGTAGGCGGCGGTCGTGCCCGGGGCGCGGACTCTGGGAGGACGGCGCGTCACGACGCTTTCGGCGAGGGGTTCGACGTCGTTCGCACGGGTTCTGTTGCGGCCTACGAGGTCGCTGTCGAAACCCGCGGTATGGGTGAGGAGCCGGTCCAGGGTGACGGGGCGTCCGGGGTAGGTGTCGGGGACGGTGAGCGCACGGAGGTGGTCGTTGACGTCTGCCTCCGGGTCGACCTTCCCCTTGGCGACGAGTTGGGAGGCGGCCTGTGCCGTGAACAGCTTGGCGAGTGAGCCGAGGAAGAAGCCGGTGCGGTGCGGGTCGACCGGGGTTCGGGTGCGGACGTCGGCGACGCCGTAGCCCTTGGCCAGGACGGTCCGGCCGTCGGCTACGACGGTGACGGCCGCGCCGGGGATGCGGTCGTCCTCCAGGTAGTCGGCGACGGCGGCGTCGACGAGGGAGTCGAGACGGAGTGGAGCGGCTGCGTGGGCGGGGGCCGCGGCGCAGAGCAGCGCGGCGGTGGTGATCGTGATCGTGGCGGCCATTGTGGTGGGGGTCCGTGTCGACGTCGTACGCATGCGTCGACGATCTCGTTCTGGGTCCGGTCGGCGGCAGTGCGAGGCGCATCGGCCCATGTGCACTTCACATGGGTGGGGCGGGTGCGGTGCACGGGCGTGCGTCTAACGTGACCTCATGAGCGGGTGGAACTGGGGATTTCGGCGCGGGCGGGGGCCTGGGGGCACCGGGCCGGGAGACGGGGAGTCCAGGGGGCCGGGGGGCGGGCCGGCCGACGGCCCGGCCCCGAAGGACCGTTCCTTGGGATCCGGCCCGTTCACCGATACGGATGCCGATGGCGATGCTGCCGAGGTCGCCGACTCCGATGCCGGTCCGACGCCGGCGGTCGTCTCGGTGATCCTCGTCGTCGTCATTCTCGGATTCTCCTTCGAGCCCGGTGTCGTCCTGCCGCGCCCGGCGGCCGTGCCGATGCTGCTGCTCCAGTTGGCCACCTGTCTGCCTTCGACGTGGCGGCTGCGCGGGGCCTGGACCCTCGCCGCACAGATCCTGCTCACGCCCTGGTCCGGGCTGCCCGGCTTTCTGGGCGCCTCCGTGCTGCTGGTCGTCGAACGGCCCGTCCGATGGGCTCTGTTCACGGTCGTCGTGCTGGCGGCGGGGCCGCTCGCACCCGGCGACGGCAGTGTCCATTCCGTCCTCAACGGCATCGGTAACGCCCTCGCCCACGGATTGATCATCTATGCGCTGACCCGGCTCACCGACCTCTACGCCGAACTCCGCGCCACGCGTGGCGCACTGGCCCGGGCCCGGGTCACGGCCGAGCGGGAGCGCGCCGGGCGCGACCTGGACGCGGTGCTGGGTACGGCCCTGGCGGAGATCACCCGGCTGGCCGGGCAGGGCAGGCGGGCGGCGGGAGAGCTCGTGAGGGTCGCGCGGGCGGCGACGGAGCGCGTACGGGCGGCGCCGCCCGCACAGTCGGCCGACGGGGCGGACATCCCTTCGGGTGGCCTGGCGCCTCGGTTGGTGTGGCCCATCGTGGTCGCCACCCACCTCGAGTACCTGATCGTGGGTACTGCGTTCCTGCTCGGTACCGGGGTGCGGGGCGGGCGGGTTGTCGCGTACGCGGCCGCATTGGCGGCCGTGGTCGGACTGCAGGCGTACCATTCCTTGCCGCGTCCGCCGGGTGTGCGTCCCCCGTACGTCGCTTGGACACTGGGCGTGCAGCTCGCCCTCGCCCTGGGCATGCTGGCCGCTCCGGACGGGCCGTACCCCCAGCTGGTGGGTTTCGCGGCAGCCTCGGTGCTGATCGTCCTTCCCGGGCGCACCGCCTGGCCGGCGGCCGGGGCGCTGACCATACTGGCAGCGATCGTGACGCTGCTGCGGAGGGACGGGCCCGGGGCTGGTGGCACCGTTCTCCTGCTGCTGGACATCGTGGTGATCGCTTTGGTCTTCCACGGCCTCGCCCTGCTCACCGGCCTTGTCCACCAGGTGCGGGAGGCTCGCGGAGCACTGGTGGCGCTGGCCGTGGCGCGAGAGCGCCGGCGCATCGCCCGGGACGTCCACGACCTGCTGGGCTACGGGCTGTCGGCGATTGCCCTGAAGGGCGAGCTGGCGGTCCGCGACCCTGACCGGGAGCGGGCCGACCGTCATATGGCCGACGCGGTTGCGCTGGCGGACCAGGCTCTGGCGGACCTTCGGGCGATCCCGGGGGAAGGCCCGAAGCTCACGCTGAGCGAGGAAGTGGCCTCTGCGCGGAAGGTTCTGGCCGCCGCGGGCGTCGTCGTGCAGGTGCGGGGCGTGTTGGACCAGGTGGACGGGATGTCGGGGGCACTGTTCGCCACGGTGTTGCGCGAGGCGGTGACGAACGTGCTACGACACGCGGCGGGAGCTCGCCGGTGCGAGGTGGATTTCGGTCCCGGGCTGCTGCGGGTGGCGGACGACGGCCGTGTGGTTCCCCGACCGTCAGGGGAGCAAGGAGGCCGAGCGGGTCCCGGCGGCAACGGGCTGAGGAATCTACGTGAGCGTGCAGCCGCGCTCGGCGGGGTCCTGGAGGCCGGGCCGGCTCCGCATGGCCGCGGCTACGTCCTGACCGTCCGTCTGGAATCCGCTCCTGTCTCCACCGTCGGATGACCTTGTATCAGTCCAGCCAGCCGTGCTCCCGGGCGATCCGCACCGCGTCGAGCCTGTTGCGGGCATCGAGCTTGGTGACGGCCGCACCGAGGTAGTTCCGTACGGTGCCCTGCGTGAGGTGCAATTCGCGGGCGACCTCGTGGAGTTCGGAGCCGGCGGCAGCCAGCCGCAGCACATCGGTTTCGCGTGGGGTGAGCGGGCTCTCCTTGGCGGTGAGCGCAGCAGCGGCCAGTTTCGGATCGATGACGTGCTCCCCGGCCGCCACGCTGCGGATCGCGGCGGCCAGTTGGTCCGGCTGGGCGTCCTTGAGCATGAACCCGCCGACCCGGGCGGCGAGTGCGGACCTCAGCGCCTCGGGCCGGCCCAATGCGGTGAGGATGAGGGTCCGGCAGTCGGGAAGTGCGGCTGCGAGGTCGCGGGCAGCTGAAATTCCGTCGGCGCCGGGCATGTCCAGGTCGAGCACCGCAACGGTGGGGTGGTGGGCGAGGGCAGCGGGGACGACGGCGTCCCCGCGGGCCACCTCGGCCACGACCTCCATGTCAGGCTCCAGGTCCAGCAGGGCGGCCAGCGCCCCACGGATCATGTGCATGTCCTCGGCCAGCAGAATGCGGATCACAGTCCCTCCCGGAGGATGGTAACGGCCGGCGGCGGAAGGGCTGGCACGCTTGGATTTCCGCCGTCTCCGCAACCCCGCTGCAGGGCGGCGCTTCGACCTTCACGATGCGCGGTCATCGCCTGCGTCAGTGGGCGTAGTCGAGGCGGGAGCGGAGGCATGCTGCCGCTGGGCGCCACCAGAATCCGGCCGAACCCCACAGAATTCGACCGGCCGCTGATACCAGTCCGCGGCTTTCGTGGCAGCCCGCGACGGTCTTCCGGTCAGTGTGCGGGTATGGCCTCCGAGCAACTCAGGGAACGGGGGCGAAGGTCTAGACGCGCTCGCGCAGCAAGGCGGCCTGCCCGGCCGCAACAGGGGCATCGGGGGTGGATACGGGTGTGGATACGGGTGTGGCAACGGCGGGTACGGCGACCACTGCTTCCGGTGCGGTCACGGCGACCGGGGCGGCGATGGCGGCGGCGATGGCGAGGACAGCAACGGCCCGCAGGGTCCACTTCAGCACGGCGAGGCTCCGATCTCGGCGTGTGATGTCATGCGCCTTGATCGTCGCCGCCTCTCCGGCGTCCGGGCATCGTCCGAAGGTCGCGGGCGCCTCCCCCGCACGGGGGAGGCGGCCGCCGCCGAGTGGTGGCGGCCACGCTGGGGTCTCCGAGGCGGTCGTGGGGCGGCTCAGATGCCGATGTTGCGGCTTCCCACTCCTGATGTCCGGATCACTGGTGCGGCGGGCTCGTCAGCGGTGGTGCCGCGTCAGGTGGAGTGCCACCCTCGTGGGGGCTGTCTCCCTGGCGGGCATGAATCGAGCTCGGTGGTGCGTATCGGCGCGCGCCCCTGCGGCCGCGTTCCCATCCGGTCCACATGAGTGCGAGTACGGCGATCAGAGAGCACCCTGTCATGCCGAGGAAGAGGGGGAGGGCGGTGTACCTTCCGGCGATACCCATGAGGGGGGCGACGGAGGCGCCGAGGACGCTCTGGAAGGTGCCCAGGATTGCCGAGCTGGCTCCGGCGGCGTGCGGGACACGTTCGAGGGCGAGTGCGGGAGCGGTGGCGAAGACCTGGCCGAGGCCCACGAAGCCGATCGCGACCAGGGGCAGGGCGGTGACCCGACTGAGCTGTCCGATGAAAGTGATGAGCAGGGCGGTGGCGCTTGGCGCGAGGAGTAGCCCGAGGCCGATGCGCAGGAGGAGTCCGGGGCTGTGACGGACCACGAGGCGGGTGGCGGCGGCGCTGGACACGGTGGCGGTGAGCGCGCCGCCGGCGAAGACCGCCGATGCCTCGCCGACGCTGAAGCCCAGCACGTTCTGCAGAACGAAGGGGGAGGCCGCGATGTAGCAGAAGAGGGCGGCACTCGCGAAGCCGAAGACGACGGTGTGACCGAGGTAGACACGGTCGGCAAGGCCCGAGAGGGCGGAAGCCGGGCTGCCGGTCCTTTGCCTGCGCTCGGTCGGCAGGCTCTCGGGCAAAGTGAAGTAGGCGAGGGTGAGCACGAGCGCGGTCGCGCAGGCCAGTACCCAGAAGGCGGCTCGCCAGCTGCCAGAACCGCTCACCGCGACTCCGCCGACCAGCGGTGCCACGATGGGAGCCAGGCCTCCGAGGGCCATCAGGATCCCGAATATTCGCGCGGCGACTGCGCCGGTCGCAAGGTCGGCGACCATCGCCCGGCCCACCACGACGCCTGCGGCGCCGGTGAAGCCCGCGACGAACCGGAATGCGATCAGCAGCTCCAGGGTTGGGGCGAGGGCGCACAGCACGGTGGCCAGGACGCACACGCCGGTACCGAGCAGGATCGGCATCCGTCGGCCGTGGCGGTCGGACAGAGGTCCGAAGGTCAGCTGGCCGACGGCGAGCCCGACCAAGAACGCGGTGAGCGTGAGCTGGACTCCGGCCGCGTCCGTGGCCAGTTCCTTCGCCATCGCGGGAAATCCCGGCAGGTACATGTCCGTCGAGAGTGGCACCACGAACGAGAGCAACGCGAGGGTCGTCGTCAGCAGTCCGCGCGGAACAGCTGGCGGCTTCGGCGGGCGTAACAAGTGGGCATGACTGGTCGTCACGGGTCTCCTCGAGTAGGCACGGACATCCACATCCAACAGATACCTATAACTATATAACTATAAGAATAAGTAGGATGGGTGGATGACCTCAGCCGACGCTGCCCCGGAAGACGACGATCTGCTGCGCGACGCACGCCAGTTGGCTCCCGCGCTCTACACCCTGTCTCGCGTTCTACGCCTCCGCGGCGTCGCCGAGGCGGGCCTGCCGCCACTGCCCCCCTCAGACCTGGAACTGCTGCGCTACGTACTCGACAACCCCGGTACCGGTACAGGTGCGGCAGCCCGGGAAATCGGACTGCACGCCAGCAACGTCAGCACCGGCGTACGGGGACTGGTGGCCTTCGGCCTGCTCCGCCGCGAGGCCGACCCCCACGATCGCCGGGCCGTTCAGCTGTACCCGACGATGGATGCCCAGCACGGCATGGCACAGATCGAGAACGCGTGGGCCGAGATCTTCGCCGATGTCCTGGCCCTCCTGCCCGTCCACCAGCGGGCCGCACTCAACGACGCCGCACCCGCCCTGCGCGCTCTCGGGGCAGCCCTGCGGCAAAGCCACCCCACCACGAGCGACTGACCAAGCCGCCGGTTCCTTGGCCGAGCCCGGCGCCGGGAGCCGACCTGCCGTTTCGACAAGGCCGTCCACCGGCGCCGCAACGTCGTCGAACGCTGCTTCCACCGCCTCAAGCAATGGCGCGGCATCGCCACCCGCTACGCCAAACACCCCGACCGACACCAGGCAGCGATCGCCCTCGCGGCACACTCATCTGGCTCGACGAGTGCTCGACAAGACGCTGTCGAGGGGGTGTCCGGCGCCGGTGGCCGCCGACCGGTCCACGGGACAGCCGCGGACAGCCCGGCGTTCGCCCGATCCCTCTCGGGCGCCGCCTACACGAGCTCGCTCTTGTAGAAGACGCTCGCCTGGCGGACATCCGACGTGTTCGAGTAGAAACCGAAGGCGAGTCGCGGCCCGTCCGGGGACTGCCAGATCGCCATGCCCTGCGGTTCGCGGCCGGACAGGGACGCGCCGGCCGTGGTCGCGAACCGGTCCACCACCGTGGAGTTGCCGACGTCGTTCAGGTCGACCGTGGTGAGGTAGGAGGGGTTCCCTACGGGGCCTTCCAGCAGGTACGCGTACCGGCCGTAGGCGGCGAAGCCCTGGAACGGGTTGGCGGTGCCCCAGTCGCCGCGGGCCGGCAGGGCCCTCTCGACCAGCCGGTGCGCGCTGGTGAGCCGCCCGGCGCGGGCATCGCTCAGCGTGAAGGCGACGATGCGGCGCTGGTCGGTTCCGACGTTGTAGCGCACGAGCAGCCGGTCCGTGGACGGGTCGATCACGGGCTGCGGGTTGATCATCGTGTCGCCGATGGAAGGCGTTCGATCCTGGACCGAGGGGTCGTCCTGCTCCAGCACGCCCCCGTTGACGAAGGGGAACCGGCCGATCCGCGTGCCGAATCCGCTCGTGCTCGTCTTCCACTCGGTCCACAGGAAGACCTGCCCGCCGTACGGCTCCACCGCTATCGAGACACCGTGGCCGAAGCTGTGCAGAGCCATGGACCCCAGCTGGTTGCCCGCCGTATCGGTCTGGGTGACCCACAGGTCGCCGTTCTTGCTCCCGGTCTTCGTCTGCAGGAAGTACACGTGCTGGTGGACGTTGTCGTATCCGAAGGACTGCATCACCCAGTTGGCGTGCAGCGACTTCTTCCAGACCGGATTGCCACCGGCCCCGTCGAGCTTGAACTGCGGCGAGTCGGGCACGACCGCGCTCGCGGGGGAAGCCGTGAACAGGGGCAGTGCGGCGCCGCCCAGCACGGCGGCGGCCACACCTCCGCCCGCCTTGAGGAACCCGCGCCGGCTGGTGGCGTGCTTCGCTGATCCGTCGGTGCTCATGAAGAACTTCCCCTCGTTGAACGCACTCACATGAGGACGTGAGACTGACAAGCCGTCAACGATCTTGCATGAGCGGATACTTGCGCAACATCCCATCTCTCCGGTGTCAGCGCACAAGCTCCGGCGCGTCGGTCCGGTTCCCCCTGGCGGGGAAGGGCCGCGGTACGCGGGGAGGAGGTGGCGGCGGCGTCCTGCACAGCAGGATGGGGGGATGGGGCATGACCCGAGCATCGAGAAATCCAGCCGATATCCGCGCTCACGGGCTGCGCCAGTGCGCTCGCCTACACCGTGAGCGAGATGGACCTCGCGCGGGGCGGCGAGCTGGGCATGCCGGGCTTCGCCGCCCAAGGCGGTTACCGGCAACACGCCCATCGCAACTTCCGAAAGATGAAATGGCTGGATCCAACATCACGTGGCCGGTCTTGAGTTGGTGAGCCGCGGGCCGAGGGACGCTCACTCATCACCGCACCCTGCGACAGCGTGAGTAGCCAGCGGCCCACAACGTCGCGTGTCGCCCCTGCGTCGTACGGATGGCGGACTACGACCTCGGAGCCGGTACCCCATCGTCGCCGGACAAGCGCCAGCGCCCGCAGACACTGTCCAGGACCGGCATCCAGCCCCTGCCGGGTACGGCGGTGGTCCCCAGCCGTGGCCGGGTACTAGCCGGTTTCCGCGCACATTGCTGCGTAATATGCCAGAGGCGCCGACATCCCCCGCTCAGCCGGCGTCCGGCCGCCGGGCCCGTCTCGCCGCGGAGCTCGTGTGAGGAGGCCGTACGGCACAAGGCGTGCCGCTACGGCGCGTTGTCCGCCACGGGCGCCCGTCGGCGTGCCCTCGCTCCGTGGACCGCTGCTTCACGCCCCTGCTCACGCCCTCCCCACCGGCAGCGATCGGGCGGACAGTTCGGCTTCCGGATCCGACCTAAGCGGAGAGCGGGAAGCGTGTCACCCTGCGGTGTCGTGAAGTGGTTCGACCCTGACCGGGGTATCGGTCTCATCAGCCAGGAGGGCGCCGGACCTGACGTCCAAGCAGAAGCCTCGGCAATTCGCGAAAAGGAAGGCCGCCTGCGCCAGGGCGAGACGGTCCTCTTCGACGTCACCCTCGACAGTTCGGGACTATGGGCCGACAACATCCACCGTCCGGTCCCCACGAGACACACCCCTCGAACCGAGCGGACACGGTAAGCCGGCACAGGGGGATCGTCGGGATCGTCTGTCTTGGCCAGCCTTCACGCCTCCCACGGGTTCTCCAGCCCGAGCGCGTTCTGGTCGCCGGCCCGGCCGTGATCTGCCGACACAGGATCTCCGGGCGGCGTGGTCGCCCCGGTAGACCTCTTTGTCGCCGACGGCCCCTGGGCCGGCTCCGGGAAGAACCTCGTCGCGGTCCGGAGAGCAGAGGAGCTCCGTACGAGCCGGGTACTCGTCCGCGTGCCGTCAAGGGACCTGGTCGCCCAGACCAGGCGGCGTGGCGCGAGGACGGCCGCAGCGAGCCGATGACCCGGGTCGCTGACCGAACCTACTACCCGCACGCGCGTGCAAGAGTGCACGGCGAGCGGGGTAGGTGGTCCGCGGCGAGGGAGGTCCAGCCGGTGCAGCGCTCAGGTGACCGCCGGGTTGACCCCGGCCGCGTACGGTGGGGCGGTCCCCCTGCGGAACCGCGTGCGGAACCGCGTGCGGAACCGGCTGTCGACGCGGCCGGTCGTGGACCGACCGGCCGCGTGAATTGCAGACAGACCCCGGGCAGGTCCCGGGGGCCGCTGCTGCGTTTACTCCCCCGATGGGGGTTGTTCCTGCCGGTGATTGCTCAGCGGAGCTGGTCCACGATCCACTGGCCGAGTTCTTCGGTCATGACGGTGTGCCCTTGGTTGTCGCCGGCACACGCGAAGTCGTGGAGCTCGCTGGAGTCCCGGTCGACCTTGCTGTAGAGCGTGTCGCGGTTGTCGATGTCGCCCGTCGCCACGGCGCTGACGGTGGGCACGAACGTGGTGGCGTTGTACACCAGTTCCGGTGCCTGGCCCTCGAGGAGCTCGACCAGCATGGCGGCGGTCCCGAAGTTGGCGGGACGGCCCGGCAGGAGGGCGGCCTCCGGGAACAGGCCGCCCGGGGCGCCGTCGATGTCGGGGATCGCACGGGTGGTGATGTCGATCGGGCGGTCGCCCGCCTTGCACAGCTGGGCGACGACAGCGTTTCCTTCCGCCTGGGTGTCGAGGTGCGTGCCGCCCAGGTGCTCGCCGTGGCTGATCATCGCGGGCGTGCCGGCGGGGATGCCGTTGCCGACTCCGGTGCCCACCCCGTTGGCGACGCCGAGCAGGCGGGGGCGCTGGGGCCAGGTGCCCACCCGCTCCAGGGCCTCCAGGAAGTCGGTGCGCTCCTGGTCCTGGCCTGCCTCGGCGCCGACCGTGGCGATGTGCCAGCGCAGCAGCTGGCGTGCGGCCGGGCTGTTGACCATGTGGGAGAAGCGGCTGAGGTGTTCGCCGTAGTTGGGGGTGTCGCCCCAGTTGTCCTTCACGAAGTGCGCGAACGCCTGGACGGCGATGGGCAGCCACGCGCCGCGGTGCGGGGTGTCGTAGGAGAGGTAGGTGGAGGTCTCGTGCTCCTCGTTGTTGGTCTCCATCTTGGCCAGGGCGTAGCGGGTGACCAGCCCTCCCATGCTGAAGCCGCCCACCGTCAGCTTGGCTGATCCCTCGCGCTCGGCGATCGCCTTGCGGATGCAGCCGATTGCGACCTCGGCGTTGTCGAGGATGGACGCGGAGCGCTCGTCGAATCCGAGGAGGATCACGTCGAAGCCCTGCTCGCGCAGCTTGGACACGAACGGGTACTGCCCGTTCTCCAGGCCGTCCCACAGCATGTCGAGGCTGCTGGCGCCCATGGAGAAGCCGTCGGCCAGGATCACCGGCCGCCTGAGGTGCTTCTGCTCCGGTGAGCTGTAGTACACCCAGGCTGTCCCCTGGGCCCTGGAACTCTCGAGCCTCCAGGTCGCGTCGCTCGCGGGTGCTTTCGAGGAGGTGGATCGGGCTCCCGGGGTACGGGCGTCCCAGATGTTGACAACAGGCGTGGACATAGTGCGACGACTCCTAGCGTGTGTGGCTGGTCATGCCGAAGGCGGCCCGGCGGGCAGTGGCGGAGTGGTAGGCCGTGCGGCACGCCCCGGGGGCGTGCTGCCATCGAAGCCGGGAGGTTGGCCACGTCGGTTGTGGCGACCGTCAGTCCAGGAACCGAGCCCTATGCCTGTCCCCGTCTTGCACAACGGTCGACACGTCTTGCCGTGCCGGCTCCTCGCGGCCATAACGGCCCCTCATCCGATACCCAGGGCAAACGCCCAAGAGGAGGCTAGAGCAGGGCGAATTGGATGAATCGATTCTTTCTCCATACGCCGCGCCGACGGCCGACACCCGCCCACGCCACATCCACGCCCCCCTCGGCGGCCTCATCCACGCAGACATGAACGGACACCTCGCCCCAGACGTGCTGGACCAGGGGAACCTCATCGACATCCCCAACCCCGCCAGCGTGGATCCGCGCGCAGTCCACCATGTCACCGCCGCTGGATGGCGGAGGAAGCAGTCGTACGAGCTCTTCGACCGCGCGGTGCATCGCCATCTCCTCCCGGGTAACCCGCATCCGACCCACCACGGGACGGGCTGCCCGCTCCGACGCTGCCGTGATCGTCAGCTACGCGGCCAAGGATGATCCGAAAGCGACGGCCTACGCGCGTGACCACTCGAACGCCGCACGCGCCCTCTCTCCAGGCCGTACGACGAAACCTGTGACGACTACGCTCCGTACAACCTGCTGCACCGGGCCCCGAGGACGCCTGTCCACGGCTCCTTCGAGACCATCGGAAGACATCCGTCGACCTGATGGGCTGTCACCAAAGTCAGCATTGGTCCAGGCAAAGCTGACCCCAGCTGGTCATACCTGGGAAACGTCAAGGGCCCGGAGAGGCTCTCCCGGAGCCCGTCGTGGCCGGCCGGGGTGGTCGCGGCGATCATGGGCGTGGCCGGGGGCGAGCTGCTGATCCCGACGATCGTGCTGCTGTTCGGCGTCGACATCAAGACCGCCGGAAGCCTATCCCTGCTGGTATCCCTGCCGACCATGCTCGTGGCCTTCGCCCGCTACAGCCGTGACGGCAGCTTCGCGGTGCTCGGCGCGAACCTCCGCTTCACCCTGGTCATGGCCGCAGGCTCCATCGCCGGGGCGGTGCTGGGCGGGCTGCTCCTCGGCGTGTTCCCGGACCTCGTGCTCATCCCCGCGCTGGCCTTGACCCTTCTCGCTTCCGCGGTCAAGCTCGCCCGTCACGACTGACCGGCAGTGGGCAGCGACCTACACGCTGGCTGCGCGGGTCAGAAGCTGGGCCATGGCCGCGAGGACCGTAGGCTCCACCCGGTAGTAGACCCAGGTGCCGCGCCGCTCGGAGGAGAGCAGTCCGGCTTCCTTGAGCTTCTTCAGGTGATGGGAGACGGTCGGCTGGGAGACGCCCACGTCGGAGATGTCGCAGACGCACGCCTCGCCACCCTCGTGCGAGGCGACTGCGGAGAAGAGCCGCAGGCGCACGGGATCACCCAGGGCCTTGAACATCGTGGCCGTGCGCTCCGCCTCGTCCGCGGTCAGCGGACGCTCGGTGAGCGGCGGGCAGCACGGCACGACGGCTTCCGGCTCCAGCAGCGGCAACACGTTCACATTCGACATGCGCCTATGTTGACACATGTCGAACTAGTCAGCCAGGGACGTCTCAGCTACGGAGGCCGGAGGCCATGCGGCGAGCGACCCGCTCCGCGTCTCGCCCGACCCCGCGCAACGAGTTCGACGACAGGCTGCGCTGACACTCCAGCCCCACGAACGCAAGCCGGTCATGCGCAACGGAGAAGCCGTCGCGATGCAGCGGGCGTCCGCGCCCGTCAGCGACGCCTGAGGTCTGCGAGATACGGCAGATCGGGCCGGTACCCGGTGGCCAGCACGATCGTGTCGACCTCCTCCTTCACGCCGTCCAACCACACGACCTGCTTGCCCGCGATGGAAGTGAAGAGCGGGCGGCGGTCGGGGGCGGCGGCGTCGACGGCGGCTCGGTATCGGCCGGTGTCGAAGACCGGTTGGGTCGATGGAGTGCGCAGGAAGCGCCCGATGGGGGCGGAGTCCACGCCCGAGCGGACGAGCCAGAAGTGCATGTCGCGGCCGATGATGCGCTGAGGAGCGAATTTCACGGGGTTGCGACTGGCCAGCGTCACCCGGGCCACGGAAGCGAGTTCGATCGCTATCTGCACCGCCGTGTTGCCCGCGCCCACGACGATCACCCGCTGACCCGCGAACGCCTCCAGGCTGCGGTACTCGGAGGCGTGCAGCACCGCACCGGCGTAGCGATCCAAGCCGGGAAGCGCGGGCAGGTAGGGGCTGCCGAAGCTGCCGGAGGCGACACCACGGCCCGGGCCGAAAGTGGGGCACCGCCCTCCAAGAGCTGAACCGTGCCGGGGAGAACATGGTGAGGCTGTCGTATTACCGCGGCCACGATCCGGACGGCTGGTCGGACGCTTCCAGGACGACCGGCTTCAGCCCGTGCCTGACCAGGGCGTATGCCGTCGCCAGTCCGGCTTGGCCTGCTCCGACCACGGCGACGTCGATGTGCTCCATTAAACGATCTCTAGATTCGATGAATGTCTATGTTGACGTTCATCGAAACAGGTGCCATGCTGGTCGCGCAAGCCATCGACAGATGTCGAAACACCGAGGAGTCGACCGTGAACGCGCCTGCCAACACCGAGCTGCCCGTCGTTGTCATCGGAGCCGGCCCCATCGGCCTGGCCGCCGCCGCACACCTCGTCGACCAGGGCATCGAGCCCCTGGTCCTGGAGGCCGGACCGGCCGTCGGCAGCGCCGTGCGGGAATGGAGCCACGTACGCCTGTTCTCCACCTGGGGCGAGGTCGTCGACCCGGCCGCGGAGAAGCTCCTGGCGCCCACCGGCTGGGTCAAGCCGGACGAGGCCACCTACCCGACCGGCGGTGACTGGGCCGAGCAGTACCTGCAGCCGCTGGCCGCCGTCCTGGGCGAGCACGTCCGCGTCGGCGCCCGCGTCACCGGCGTCTCCCGGCTCGGCCGCGACCGGGTCGTGGACGCCGACCGCGAGACCCAGCCCTTCACCGTTCACATCACGCACGCCGACGGCAGCGAGGAGCGGCTGATCGCCCGCGCCGTCATCGATGCCTCCGGCACCTGGTCCACCCCCAGCCCCATCGGCGGTGACGGCCTCCCGGCCCTCGGCGAGCGCTCCGCGGCCGACCGGATCTCGTACCGCGTCCCCGACCTGAAGGACCCGGCCGTCCGCGCCCGGTACGCCGGCAAGCGCACGGCCGTCATCGGCTCCGGCGCCTCCGCGTTCACCGCGCTCGCCTACCTCGCGGACCTCGCGGACCTCGCCAAGGGCGAGGAGGGCACCCACGCCACCTGGATCCTGCGGCGCGGTATCAGCGGCTCCACCTTCGGGGGCGGCGAAGCCGACCAGCTGCCCGCCCGCGGCGCCCTCGGCCTGGCGGCCAAGGCCGCCGTCGACAACGGGTATGCCGACGCCGTCACCGGCTTCCGCACCACCGCCGTGGAGAAGTCCGCCGACCAACTCGTCCTCGTCGCCGAGGACGGCCGCCGCCTGGACCCGGTGGACGAGGTCATCGTCCTGACCGGCTTCCGCCCCGACCTCAGCTTCCTCGACGAGCTCCGCCTCGGCCTCGACGAGCGCCTCCAGGCCCCGACCGAGCTGGCCCCGCTGATCGACCCCAACCAGCACTCCTGCGGCACCGTCTACCCGCACGGCGTGAACGAGCTCTCCCACCCGGAGAAGGACGTCTACCTCGTCGGCATGAAGTCCTACGGCCGCGCCCCGACCTTCCTCGCCATGACCGGCTACGAGCAGGTCCGCTCCATCGCGGCCCACCTCGCCGGCGACCACGAGGCCGCCGAGCGCGTCGAACTCACCCTCCCCGAGACCGGAGTCTGCGGCGGCGCGGGCCTCTTCGACCAGCCCCAGGCCGCCGAGGAGACCGGTGGCGGCTGCTGCGCGGCGCCCACCACCCTCACCATCGGCGCCCCGGCCTCTTCCGGCGGCTGCTGACCAGCGAAGTGACGAACCTTCACAGCGGCGCGGCCGCGACCGGGACTGAGGTCCGGTCGCGGCCGCGCGCCGCGCTGCCCGCCCTGTGCGCCACCCAGATCACCAGCTGGGGCATCGTCTACTACGCGTTCCCCGTCCTCCTGTCACACCTGACCGCCGACACCGGCTGGTCCGCAAACGCGGCAACAGGCGCGTTCTCCATGGCCCTTCTCGTCTCCGGCGTAGTGGGAATCCCGGTCGGCCGCATCCTCGATCAACGCGGCCCCCGCGCGGTCATGACCGCCGGCTCGGTCATCGGCGTGCTCGCACTCCTGCTGATCGCGGCCGCCCCCACCCTGCCCGTCTTCTTCCTGGGCTGGATGCTGGCCGGCATTGCCATGGCCGCCACCTTCTACCCGCCCGCCTTCGCCGCCCTCACCCGCTGGTGGGGCCCCGACCGCATCCGCGCCCTGACCATCGTCACCCTCGCCGGCGGACTGGCCTCCACCGTCTTCGCCCCGCTGACCGCCGTCCTGGCCGAACACCTCACCTGGCGCCAGACGTACGCGGTCCTCGCCGTGATCCTCGCGGCCATCACCATCCCCGCACACGCCCTGGCCCTGCGCGCCCCGTGGCCCGCCGCCCCACCCCAACCACCCACAACGGACCGCACCCCGATCCCCCGAAGCCGCCCCTTCCTCCTCCTGTCCTCGGCCTTCACCCTCTCCAGCTTCGCCATGTACGCGGTGGTCATCGGCCTCATCCCACTCCTCACCGAACGCGGCGCCAGCCCGTCAACAGCAGCCTGGGCACTGGGACTCGGCGGGGCAGGACAGACCCTCGGCCGCACCCTGTACGCAAGCCTGTCGGCGCGTACATCCGTCACGACCCGCACGGGCGCCCTCATCGCCCTCGGCGGCGCCACCACAGCCGCTCTCGCCCTCATCCCAGGCCCGATGCCCCTGCTCGTCATCCTCTCGGTCCTGGCGGGAATCGTCCGCGGCAACCTCACCCTCCTCCAGGCCACCGCGGTAACCGACCGCTGGGGCACCACCCACTACGGCCGGCTCTCCGGCCTCCTCGGCGCCCCCGCCCACATCGCCGCCGCCCTCGCCCCCTGGGCAGGCGCCGCCCTCGCCGGCCTCCTCGGCGGATACCCGACGCTCTTTGCCGTCCTGGCAGCCCTCTCAGCCGTCTCCGTCCTACTCGCCCTAGGCGCGGCGCCGAAGTCCACCGCGGAGCGCCCAGGGCTCACGCCATAAGCACGTCGTCAGCGGGGCCGGCGCTTGGGAGGAACGGGGCCCGGGATGACATCGAGGTCGAGATGTTCCTTGAACAGGTGGACGAGGTTGGCACCGTCGAGGAGTTCCAGACGTCCGTGGTCGTTCGCGAACGCCTCGCTCGCCCGACCGAACCAAGAGGTCGTCACCAGGATCCCCTTGGCCGCCCGCTTGTGCTCCACGACACCGGCGAGGGCGGAGACCGACTCGAAGGGCACCACCTTGGCGGTGCGTTTGGCTTGGATGATGCACAGGCCTCGCATGACGGGGTCGGTGTTCATCGCCACCGCGTCCACGCCTTCGTCCTGCGACGGCCGTGTGTTGACGCTGTCCAGGCCGATAGCTTCGAACAGTTGCCGGACCAAGTGCTCGAATTCCGTGGGCGAGAGATCCATCAATACGGGACGGCTGTCCAAGCCCGCCACGACGTCCATGCTGTCCATCAGCCGGTACTTGCTCAAGTCGAAGGTGACCAGCGGGCGCACCGGCTCCAGCTCGTACGGATTCGGTGAGATCAGCGATCGCAGCCGCTTCAGGCAGGCCTGCGGATCGACTTGGGTCAGCACCAGTTCGCTGAACTCCTCCCTCCCCGCCTGGAGAGTGATCAGGCAGGGGTGCACCTCGCGGCCCGTGGCGCGGTCGATGGTCGCCACGTGCCCGTTCAGCGCCACGGACTTCACCACGCCGTCGGTGTCCGCCGCGAACAGCTCGTGGACGGTCCGCAGCGCCGTCTGCGCTAGTACGGACGCGTACAGCTCGTAACGCTCTTTCTCGGGCCTCGGGACGGGCGTGATCTCGTCGCGCGACTTCACGTACCGATAGGCGCGGGCCGCCGGGATCACATCTTCCAGCGGCAGGTCGATCTCGACCAGTAGGTCTCCCGTATCCGCCTGGTAGGAGACCTGGTGAGCCTTCGGGAAGCCATGGGGATACGTGGAGGCGGCCAGGACCTGGTCGATGAACCACTCGACCGCCTCGACATCGCGGTCCCCATAGGCGGCGCGGCGTGCCGCGATCCCGGCATTCCACTCCTCGACGCGGGCCGCCTCCTGCTGGTTGCGCTCATCATGGCGGGCCTGCGCCACATCCAGCTTCCCGACCCGTTTGTGTTCCTCGCGCGCATGGTCCCGCAGCGCCTCGTCGAACTGCTTGCGCGCGGCCTCGACCTCCGCGTCGTACGACCGGCGCCCGAAGCCGAGCGCTCCCAGCCATCCGCGCGGCGGCTCGGGCTCGTACTCGCCCCACCGCGGGAGGGGAACGGGCTTCGTGCGGCTCTTGGACGGCGCGAAGGTTGCAGGGACGAAGTGCTGCCTGAGACCGTCGAAGCTCAAGGGCCGGCCATCCAGCACCGCCGCACGTAACAGTCCCGCCAGCTGCTCGACGTCGTGCTCGGTCACGCTCGTCTTGTCGACCGCCTCCTGTGCACGTGCAGCCTCGTAGGCGACCTTCCCCTCACGCGCCTTACGTTTGGCCTCCGCCTCGGCGGCCTTCCGCCGCCGCTCACGTTCCTTCGCCTGCCGCGCCCGCTCGCGCGCGTACTCGTCGCTCCCACCCGCCACCGCCACCCCCAGGTCCCTGCACGCCGGTCCGGTCAGAACTTCCCCGACCCAGGGTCGTGCAATCCGCCTGCACACGCGGCAGCCTTCGGCAGAACAAACCTCTGACGGCTACGCTCCGTACAACCTGATGCGCAGAGCCCGAGGACCCCGTCCACGGTTCCTTCGAGACCATGGGAATGCATCCGGCAGCCTGACGAACCGTCACCAAAGTCAGCATTGGTCCTGGCAAAGCTGACCCCAGCTGGTCATACCTGGGAAACGTCGACGGCCCGGAGAGGGCCTCTCAGAGCCCCCGTCGCCCGCCCCGCCGGAACGATCTCCGCACAGGACACGGCCTCTCCTCGGCTGATCTGGCCTGGTCGACCTACTTCAGAAAAGCGCAGGTCAGCGCACCCGTCCGCGTGCTTTCAGGGGCACTGGCGGGAGGTCGGGAGCGGGGATCGGAGAGCCGTCGTAACCCTTCACTTCGCCGTACCGGGAGCCTTCCATCCAGTCCTTGCGGGCTTGTACGATCTCCTCGTTGCTCCGGCCGATCCAGTTCCAGAACATCACGATCTCCTCCTCGAACGGCTCGCCGCCCAGGAGCATCAGGCCCGCGTCCGACGAGGCGCGCAGGGGGAGTTCCGTGCGGCCGCAGCCCAGGTAGAGCATCGAGCCCGGGAGGACCGGGACGCCGTCGACGTGGGCTTCGCCCGACATCGACAGGACCGCGTACTCGAAGTCCGGGTCGAGCGGGAGGCGGGTCTCCGTGCCTGCCGTGAGGGTCAGGTCCGCGCCCACGATCGGGGTGTACGCCGTGCCGGGCGAGGTGGCCGTGTCCAGGGTGCCCAGGATGACCGTCGCCGTCAGGCCCGGGGCCGTGACGTGCGGGAGTTCCGCGTGGTGCTGGAAGTGCGGCTCCACGTTCCGGTAGGCGTCCGGCAGGGCCACCCACAGCTGGGCGCCGTGGAGGAAGCGGGCGTGCGGGCGCGGGCTCTCCTCGGAGTGGCTGATGCCGCGGCCGGAGGTCATCAGGCCCAGCTCGCGCGGGCGGATCGTCTCGAGGCTGCCCTCGCTGTCGCGGTGGAGCACCTCGCCCGCGTGGAGCCAGCTCACGGTCTGCAGGCCCGAGTGGGGATGGGGCGCGACCTGCATGCCCGGCTCGTCGGCGATGTCGTCCGGGCCGTAGTGGTCCACGAAGCACCAGGCGCCCACCATGCGGCGGCCCAGGTTCGGCAGGTGTCGGCGGACCTCGGTGGACTCTCCGAGCTTGACCGTGCGCGGGCTGAGGAGCTCGCGCACCGGCTCGGCCACGACGAAGCCGCGGCCACCGCAGGCGGAGAGAGCGGGCTGGCGATCGAGATTGCTCATGCGGACAACCTAGCCCCGCGGCGGTGGCTCCGGCGGGTGGAATGTTCCACCGCCCAGGCGTGTTGGAGGCACCGGACGGACCACCTGAACGGCGGAAGGGACGCGATGAACGCGCCGGCGACGTACTTCGAGCACGGAACGGCAGCCGAGCGCTGGGCGCGCGCCCAGCTCTTTTTCGACGCGAGGGAGTACGCGACGGCCGCCCGCATCCTGGACGGGCTGGCGGGCGAGGTGTCCGAGCAGCTGGCGCCCCGGCTGCTGCTGGCCCGCGCCTACTACCACTCCGCCCAGCTCTCCCGCGCCGAGCACGAGCTCCGCGCCATCCTGGAGCGGTGGCCGGTGGAGGACTACGCGCAGCTGATGCTCGGTCGCACGCTGGAGCGCCTGGGCCGACCCGCCGAGGCCCGCCCGTACCTGCGGGTGGCCGCCGCGATGGCGGGTGACTTCCCCCCGGAGTAGCGGGCAGCACCCTGGCCCCGCCCCGAGCGAACGCCCGCCCGCCCGCCCGGCGCATGCGGATGCGGATGCCCGCCCGGCACATACGGACGCCCGCCCGGCGCATGCGGAGGCCTCGGCCCGCACATGCGGACGTCCGGCCCCGGCATGCGGACGTCCGGCCCCGCCCCGAGCGGGAGCCCGGCCCCGCACATCCGACCGCCCGCCCGCACATGCGGAGGCCTCGGCCCGCACATGCGGACGTCCGGCCCCGGCATGCGGACGTCCGGCCCCGCCCCGAGCGGGAGCCCGGCCCCGCACATCCGACCGCCCGGCCCCGCGCATGCGGGGTCCGGCGGTCGGCTCGGATAGCCTGGGTGCCATATGAACCGCCTGACCACACCCTTCGGCTCCTACGAGCTCACCCGCTTCCCCGAGGATCCGCGCGACCGGCTCCGTGCCTGGGACGCCGCCGACGAGTACCTGCTGCGCCACCTCGACTCCGGTACCGGGGAGCGCGGGCCGGTGGATCTGGCCTCCGCCGGCCAGATCACGGTGCTCGGGGACCGCTGGGGGACGCTGACGACGGCGCTCGCCGCGTACCGCCCGACGCAGATCACCGACTCCGCCCTCACCCGCTCCGCCACCGCGGCCAACCTGGACCGCAACGGGATCGGGACGGCCAAGGCGACGGTGACCCTGCTGACCACGCAGGACCCGCCGCCCGGGAAGATCGACGTCCTGCTGGTGCGCGTGCCCAAGAGCCTGGCGCTGCTGGAGGACCAGCTGTACCGGCTGGCCCCGCACGTGCACGCGGGCACCGTCGTGGTCGGCGCCGGCATGGTCAAGGAGATCCACACCTCCACGCTGCGCCTCTTCGAGAAGATCCTCGGCCCCACGAAGACCTCGCTCGCCGAGAAGAAGGCCCGGCTGATCTTCTGCGCGCCGGGCACCCCCGGGGCGACCCGCCCGACGACCCCCGGGCCGTGGCCGCTGACGTACACCGTGGACGAGGACGCGGGGTCGGGCTCCGGCCTGACCGTCGTCAACCACGCCGGGATCTTCTGCGCCGACCGGCTCGACGTCGGCACCCGCTTCTTCCTGCAGAACCTGCCGACCAACACCGACGGGGCCCGGGTCGTGGACCTCGGCTGCGGCAACGGCGTCGTCGGCACGGCGGTCCAGGTCCACGACCCGGACGCCGAGGTCGTCTTCACCGACGAGTCGTACCAGGCGGTCGCCTCGGCGCAGGCCACGTACCGGGCGAACGTCCGCGAGGGCCGGCGGACCGCGGAGTTCCTCGTCGGCGACGGGGTGGCCATGCTGGCGCCCGCGTCCGTGGACCTGGTGCTGAGCAATCCGCCCTTCCACTCCCACCAGGCCACCACGGACGCGACGGCGCTGCGCATGTTCGCGCAGTCGCGCAAGGTGCTGCGGCCCGGCGGCGAGCTGTGGATCGTCGCGAACCGGCACATGGGCTACCACACCCATCTGCGCCGGCTGTTCGGCAACAGCGAAGTCGTCGCGAGCGAGCCGAAGTTCGTGGTCCTGCGGGCGGTCAAGCAGGATCGTCCGCGGCCCGTGTGACCTGCCCATGTGACCTGCCGGTAGCTCCTACACTCTGCCCGTGAGCAGCCAGGTGGAGGACGGGAACGGTGGCGGGCGCTACCGCCGGGAGGACGTGGCCCGGGCGGCCGGCGTCAAGGTGCGCAACCTGCGCTACTACCAGGAGCGCGGGCTGCTGCCGCCGCCCCGCCGGGAGGGCCGGATCGCCTGGTACTCCGAGGACCACCTGACCCGGCTGCGCCTGATCAGCGATCTGCTGGGGCGCGGCTACACGGTCAACGGGATCGCGGAGCTGCTGCAGGCTTGGGAGGAGGGCGGCGGCCTGTCCCGGCTGCTGGGCCTGGAACGGGAGATGACCCGGGACTGGGTGCAGGAGGAGCCGGTGACGATGACCCGGGCCGAGCTGCGGGAGCTGTTCGGCCCGACGGCGACCGCGGCGGACACCCGGCGGGCGGCGGAGCTGGGCTACGTGACGGTCGACGGGGACCGGGTCACGCACCCGAGCCGCCGGTTGCTGGACGCGACGCTGACGCTGGTGCGCCTGGGGGTGCCGCTGGCGGAGATCCTGGACGTCGGGGAGTTCGTACAGACGCAGGCGGCGACGGTCGCGGACCGGTTCGTCGGGCTCTTCCGACGGCATGTGATCGGTGCGGAGGGGGCGGAGGGGCTGGAGCGGCTTTCGGCCACCCGGCTCCAGCACATCACCGCGGCGGTGGCGGCCCTGCGGCCGGTGGCCGGGGAGGTCGTGGCCACGGAGTTCGCCCGGGCGATGGCGCGGCGGGTGGACGCGGAGGTCGCCGAACTGCTGCGTACGGAGCAGTAGGAGTCGGCTCAAAGGGTGCGCTCGCACAACCTTGCCAACCTCCATTGGCACTCTTACATTCAACTCGTCGGTAACAACGGTGCACAGCCGAAATAAGGGACGATCTCATGACCGGTTCCCCCCATTTATCCGACGAGCGCAGTGACTCCGGCCGCGTGCGCTGGCGGAGGTTCGCCGCCTTGACCGTCCCCGCCGTCGCCGTGACCGCCGGCCTGGGCATCGCCCTCGCACAGGGCGTACTCGCCGCCTCCTTCGCCGTGTCGGGCCAGCAGTTCAAGGTCTCGGCGAGCAGCTTGGAGGGCGAGGGCTTCGCCCAGTACGGCAGCGTCGACGTCAACGCCCGCGAGGAACTGATCCCGGTGGCCGTCACCGCCATCCGGGAGGCCAAGCTCCACAACCTCTGCCAGTCCGTGGTCACCACGCTCCCGGTGGTCGGCGACATCTCGCTCAACCTCACCGCCGGCAGCAGGGCTCCGGTGGAGGCGAGCAACCTGTTCGTCGACGCGACCCAGCTCGCCGGCGACGCCGTCTTCAGCAACATCGAGATCGGGCGGGACGCGTCCACCCTCGACAAGGGGCCGGCCGAAGCGCAGGGGATGCAGGACCTCTTCGCCCAGCAGGCCGACACGGTCCGCATCACCGGTCTGCAGCAGACGGCGTGGGCGACCAACGCCGGCACCTTCAAGCTCTCCGGGCTCAGCATGAACGTCAGCAAGGGCAAGAAGGAATGCTTCTGAGCCGTCGGCGGCGGTGGCAACGGTGGCGGCGCAGCAGACCCTTCTGGGGCGGGCTGCTCGCGATCCTTGCCGGGGCGTGGATCTGCGTCCTTCCGCTGGCGCCGCTGAAGATCATGCTCCAGCAGGGGGTGGCGGGCATCCCGTCCGTCCTGATGGGCATCGTGATGATCGTGCTCGGCCTCACCACCTGGTTCTCCCCCGCTCAGCGCACGCTCGCGGGCGTCCTCACCACCCTGATCGCCACGGCCGCGCTGGTCCTGTCGAACCTGGGCGGTTTCCTGATCGGCACCCTGCTCGGCATTCTCGGCGGCGGCCTCATGTTCGCGTGGCAGCCGTACGCCGCCCCGCGCGCGGCCCCGCGCGCCGGGGAACCGAAGTCCGCGGCGGAGTCCGTGTCGGGCACCGGGAACGCGGAGTCCGCCGTGGGCGCCGCGGCGGCCGCCGCGCCCCCTCCCCCCACCTCGCACCACGATTCCCAAGGAGCACAGCCATGAGCCGTTCGCGCACCGCGCTCGCCGTCGGGGCGACCGCCGCCGGAGCCCTCGCGCTCGGCGCGGTCACCGCACCGGTCACCGCCGCGCCCTTACCCGCGGCCGGGTCGACCACCGTCACCCCGGCCGGGCACGCGTTCCAGGCCACCCTCACCGGGAAGGCCACCCTCAAAGCCGGTTCCGTGACGGTGACGTGCACGGTCTCCGTCGCCACCGGCACGGTGCCGGCCGCCCCCGGCAACAGCAACCCGGCCGGGCCGGTGTCCTCACCGATCTCAGCGCCGACGTACAGCTCCTGCACCTCCAGCATCCCGGGCGTGACCCCTACGGTCACGACCTCCGGCGCCTGGACCGTGTCGATGCAGGACGGCTCCCCGATCACCGCCACCATGGGCCTGCCGGTCGGCGGCCTGGTGGTCAAGACGACCGGGCTCGCCTCCTGTACGGTCACCGCCGCCCCCACGGCCCCGGCGAGCGTCGGCGGCACCTGGACCAACGGCGCCCCGTCCAGCCTGACCTTCACCAACGCGTCCGTACCGGTCAAGGTCACCGGCGGGTTCGGCTGCCCCACCAGCGCGACCTCGTCCACCTTCAACGCGGTCTACCGGGTCGCCGACGCCACCGACCCGGCGCAGCAGATCACCGTCGGCCCCTGACCCCGCCCCGCCCTCCGCTCACGCCCGAGCCCGTCCGGTCCGGTGAACTCCGGTTCCGGACGGGCCGGTTGCGTTCAGGCTGCCGAGCAGCGAGAGCGCGTGGGAGCTGGGGCTCCCCGGTTCCGCGTGGTAGATCACCACCTGCTGGCCGGGTGCTCCCCGTACGTCGAAGGACTGGTAGGTGAGGGACAGGGCTCCCACCTCCGGGTGCACAAGTGCCTTGGCGTCGAGGGTCTTTCCGTAGACGGTGTGCGCCGCCCAGAGCGCGGCGAACTCCCCGCTCGTCCCGGTGAGGAGGCCCACCAGTTCGCGCAGGCGCGGGTAGTGCGGTGCGAGACCGGTGGACTGGCGCAGGGCGGCGACGACCGCCTCGGCCGCCCGCTGCCACTGTGCGTAGAAGGATCGCCCCGCGGGGTCGAGGAAGGTCATGCGGGCGAGGTTGTCCGCCTCCTCGAACGGCGAGAAGAGCGCGTCGGCAAGGCTGTTGGCCGCCAGGAGGTCCAGCGCCGGATTGAGGACGAAGGCCGGGGTGTGCGCGTACCCGTCCAGCAATTGGCGCAGCACGGGGCTGACGGTCTCCCTCGGCCGGGTCCGCTGCCCGTCCGGCAGGGTGCCCGCCAGCCGGAACAGATGGTCGCGTGCCTCGTGGTCCATGCACAGGGCGGAGCCGATCGCGTCGAGGATCTGTGGCGAGGGGCTCTGCTCGCGGCCCTGTTCCAGGCGGGCGTAGTAGTCGGAGTTCATGCCGGCGAGGACGGCGACCTCCTCCCGCCGCAGCCCGGTCACCCGGCGCGGGCCGTAGGAGGCCAGTCCCACGTCGTCGGGCCGCAGCCGTGCACGGTGCGCGCGAAGGAAGTCCCCGAGGGCGTTGCCTGTCATCACGCCAGGCTAGACGGCTCCTCCGGCGCGTGCCTGGGTGCGCCGTACCCAGGCACAGCCTGTCCTGGTCCCTCCTCCCGCCGCCGCCCAGACTCCGGAGGGCGAGCCGGCCGAAAGCCGGCCACAAGGAGGAACAGACATGAAGCAGACCGCCATGACCGTGGCCGTCACCGGCGCGAGCAGCGGCATCGGGGAGGCCACGGCACGCCGTCTGGCCGCGGACGGGCACCGGGTCCTGCTCGGTGCGCGCCGTACCGGCCGGCTGGAACGCCTGGTCGAGGAGATCACCCGGGAGGGCGGCACCGCCGACTTCCGGACGCTGGACGTCACCGACGCGGCGGACATGCGCGGGTTCGTCGATGCGGCGTGCCGCGAGTACGGCCGGATCGACGCCCTCGTGAACAACGCGGGGGTGATGCCCCTCTCCCCGCTGGCGGCGCTCAGGACCGACGAGTGGGACCGCATGATCGACGTGAACGTGCGGGGCGTCCTGCACGGGATCGCCGCCGCCCTGCCGGTGATGCGCGCACAGGGCGGCGGGCACATCGTGAACGTCGCCTCCGTCGGCGCCTACGAGGTCTCCCCCACCGCCGCCGTCTACTGCGCCACCAAGTTCGCCGTCCGTGCGATCTCCGAAGGCCTGCGGCAGGAGTCGGGCGGGGACGTCCGGGTCACCCTCGTCTCCCCCGGCGTGACCGAGTCCGAACTCGCGGACGGCATCTCCGATCCGGAAGCCAGGGAGGCGATGAAGGCCTACCGCGCCGTGGCTCTGCCGGCCTCGGCCGTCGCGGATGCGATCGCCTACGCCGTTTCCCAGCCCCCGGAGGTCGACGTGAACGAGATCGTCGTCCGCCCGGTCGCGAGCGCCCGGTGACCCCCGCCGGGAGGCGGGGCGCCGAGGCGCCGCCCACGGCAGCCCAGTACGACATCCTGGTCCGGAGGCTGCGGATCCTGGAGGACAAGGAGGCTCTGCGCACCCTCCTGATCCGCGGCTGGCGGGCACTGGACCGCAAGGACTGGCAGACCTGGACCGACTGCTGGGCCGACGACGCGGTGCTGGAGTTCGGGCCGTGGGGCGAGACCCGCGGGAAGGAGGCGATCCGCGCGACGGTGGAGGAGGCGGAGTCGCCCTACCCGGGCATGCAGCACCACCTCCTCAACATGCACTTCGAGGTGGAGGGCGACCGGGCGAGCGGCATCGGCTACATGTGGTTCGTCGCGGTCACCGCATCCGGGACGACCTCCGCCACCTACTCCATGGGCGGCCCGTACGCATGGGAGTTCCGCCGGGGGCCGGACGGCTGGCTCCTGGTCCGCCAACAGCTCGGCGTCCTGTGGACCGGCGGGGAGGACACGCTCGGGGCCTTCGCTCCGGAAACTCCGTTGCCCGGCGGGGAGCCGAGGGGGCAGGCTCGCCCTCATGTCTGAGAGCACCGATCATCCCCGGCCGTCCGCCCCGCGCAAGGAGCGAGGCGACGTCGGCGACCTCTTCTCGGGCGGTCGGCTCATCGCCGTCCCGCGCAAGGTCGCCCGGCGCGAGCAGCTGCTCGTCCACCTCGCGGAAACCCTGTTCACGGTGGACCGGGAGTACACGGAGCCCGAGGTGAACGACGCGCTGCGCACCGTGCACGAGGACTGCTCGGCGCTGCGGCGGTATCTGATCACCTCGGGCCTGCTGACGCGGACCCGTGACGGACGCAGCTACCGGCGGTCGACGACCACCCGGTAGTGGGTCGTCAGCCGCCCGTCGTCGCCGAGCAAGTGGAAGGCGACGGCGGGCGGTTCGTCGAGGTGGACGTGCTCGGAGCCGGCCGAGGGGTGTTCCCACGGGAGCCGCAGGGTGGAGACCACGCCCGGCGCCACCAGCACGGGCCGCCCCGCGAAAGTGGTGGCGGCCGCGGTGTGGGCGTGCCCGCACAGGAACGCGGTGAGGTGCGGGTGCCGTCCGGCCAGGGCCGCGAGCCGCTCCTCGCCGAACTGGCGGATCTCGTCGACGTACGGGGTGTGCAGCGGGACGGGCGGGTGGTGGAAGGCCACCAGGACCGGGGTCTCCCGCGGAGTGTCGGTCAGTACGCCGTCCAGCCAGGCCAGCGTGGACTCCTCCAGCAGGCCGTGGTCCGCGCCGGGAACGGAGGAGTCGCACACGGCGAGCACGAAGCCGGCGCCGCGCAGCACCTGGTCGACCGGCGCCGCGGACGGGGCCTCCTCCCCCAGCAGGCCCTGCCGGAAGGCGGTCCGCTCGTCGTGGTTGCCGGGGCAGACCACCAGCGGGTGCCGCGAGCGCAGCAGTTTGGCGGCCTCCTCGTACTCGGGGGCGGCGCCGTGGTCGGCTATGTCCCCGCTCACCAGCACGGCGTCCAGGTCGTACGGCAGACCGTCGAGGTACTCCATGGCGGCGCGGGTGCGGTCGGCTGCGCGCGGGCCCCCGTCGAGATGGATGTCGCTGAGGTGGGCGATCACGATCACGAGCGGTGTCTCCTTCGTCTCTGGTCAAGAGATGCGTTCGACACCCATTCAACAGGGCGGCCCACGGGGGCGCTCCGATGGATTCAGGCGAATTCAGTCGGATTCAGGCGTAGTTGAGCCGGAGTCGAGCCGGAGCTCAGGCGGTCCTTCGCGGGCGTGTGCGGCGTACCAGCACCCAGCCGGCCGCCGTGAGGACGACCGCGCCCGCGGCGAGGGAGGCAACGGTGGCTCCGATGGATGCGAGCGCACCGCCGGTGGGAGTGACGCCCGTACCGCCGGCCGAACCGCCCGCCGAACCGGCCACCGAACCTCCGGACGAACCGCCCGCCGAGCCGCCCGCCGAGCCTCCGCCGGCGCTGGTGTCCGAACCGCCGCCCGGGCCTCCGGTCGTGCTCCCCGACGTACTCCCGGACGTACTCCCGGACGTGCCGGATCCGTCGTCCGTCCCTCCGGTGGACGCGCCGCCGCCGGTCGTGGTGTCCGCCGCGGTGACGGTGAGCGTGGCCGCGTCGGTGCGTGCGGTCCCGGCGTCGTTGGTGAACTCCGCCCGGTACCGGCTGCCGTTGTCGGCGGCCGCCGCCGTGAAGGTGTGGGTCGGCGAGGTCGCGCCCGGCACGGCCCGCCAGGTCCGCCCGGCGTCCGCGCTGACCTGCCAGGCGACGGTGGGCCGCGGGGTCCCCTCGGCCTGCGCGGTCAGCGCGACCTCGGCGCCCGCGGTGACCGACCGGTCCGCCGGGCTCCGGGTGATCTTCGGAGGCGTGGACCGCTCCAGCCGGCGCCAGACGCGAGGTAAGGCTAACCTAATTTCGATCAAGCTTGAACCCTCTCCTCCCCACACCACCGCCGCCATGAAGGTCCGTCAACTTCCGCATCGGCACACGCCGGACCACGCCGTGGCGCCGTTGGCGAGGCCGCCGGCGGGGCGGCACGCCGGCACCCGCTCGCTCCGGTTCCGGGCCGGGTCGGTCCGACCGGCCGGACCGCCCTCGTGATGCGCGCGACCCCGCGCGTGGCAACACTGGGGCCATGACGAACAAGGCAGCCTTGGAGGGCGGCCCGGACGATCTCCCGGACCGGATCGTCCCGATCGCCTCGCCCGGAGAAGACCTGAAGGTTCCGCACCGCGGCGGATACGAGCACTTCAAACCCACCGCGCGGCAGCAGGACGGCCCCCAGGGGCGGCTGCCGGTCTACGAGTGGTGGGAACGCACCGAGATCGCCGAATGACGGGCCGGGGGTAGAGCCGGGTGACGCCTCCGGCTCCGGCGTCGCCCCGGCCTCACCCCCGGTAGGTCTCCAGCAGCCGCAGCCAGATCTCGCTGATGGTCGGGAAGGACGGCACCGCGTGCCACAGCCGCTCGACCGGAACCTCCCCCGCGACCGCGATCGTGGCCGCGTGGATCAGCTCGGCGGCGCCCGGGCCGACGAAGGTGACCCCTAGGAGGACCTCCCGGTCGAGGTCGACGACCATCCGGGCGCGGCCGCGGTAGCCGTCGGCGTACAGCCCGGCGCCGGAGACCTTGGACAGGTCGTAGTCGACGGCGCGCACCCGGTGGCCGGCCCGTTCGGCCTCGGCCAGGGTCAGGCCCACCGCGGCGGCCTCCGGGTCGGTGAAGACGGCCTGCGGGAGGGCGCGGGTGTCGGCGGTCGCCGTGTGCGCTCCCCAGGGGCCGGTGTCCAGCGGGTCGCCCGCCGCCCGGGCGGCGATCGCGGCGCCCGCGATCCGGGCCTGGTACTTGCCCTGGTGGGTGAGGAGCGCCCGGTGATTGACGTCCCCGACGGCGTACAGCCAGTCGTGGCCGGGCACCCGGCAGGTGTCGTCGACGTCGATCCACTTCCCGGCGGGCAGGCCCACGGTGTCCAGCCCGATGTCGTCGGTCCGCGGTGCCCGGCCCGTCGCCATCAGCAGTTCGTCGCCCTCCAGGGTCTCGCCGCCCTCCAGCACCACCCGGACGGGTCCGGTCGAGCCGTCCCGTACGACCGCCTCGACGGCCACGTCCGTACGGACCACCGCCCCGGCCTCGCGCAGCGCGTCGGCGACCAGTTCTCCCGCGAAGGGCTCCATCCGCGGCAGCAGCCCGGAGCCGCGTACCAGGACGGTGACCTGCGACCCGAGGCCCTGCCAGGCGGTGGCCATCTCGGCGGCCACCACCGAGCCGCCCACGATCAGCAGCCGGCCGGGAACCCCCTGGGCCGAGGTCGCCTCACGGCTGGTCCACGGGCGGGCTCCCGTGATGCCGGGCAGGTCCGGGACCACGGCCCGGGTGCCGGTGGCGACGACGACGGCGTGCCGGGCCGCCAGCACGTGGTGCTCTCCCTCGGGGCTGGTGACGGCGACCTTGCGGACCCCGTAGAGCCGGCCGTGGCCGCGGTAGACGTGGGCCCCGATGGAATCGAGCCAGTCGATCTGGCCCTGGTCCTTCCAGTCACCGGTCCAGTAGTCGCGGTGCGCCAGCGCCGCCGCCGAGTCCAGGGGACCCTCGACGGCCCCCGCCAGTCCCGGCACCCGGCGGGCGTCGGCCCGGGCCAGCACCGGGCGCAGCAGCGCCTTGCTCGGCACGCAGGCCCAGTACGAGCACTCGCCGCCCACCAGTTCGCTCTCCACGAGCGCCGTGCTCAGCCCGGCGGCGCGGGTCCGGTCGACGATGTTCTCGCCGGCCGGGCCCCCGCCGAGCACCACGACGTCGTACTCCACGGCTTCAGTCATACGGGCCAGTCTCACGCCGGTCCGCGGCCGCGTCACGCACTCAGGCCTCCGGCGTGCCGTTCCCCTGGGTGCCGGCGTCCTGCGCGCCGCCCTGCTGCGTGGCGGCGATCTTGGCGCGCACCTCGTCCATGTCGAGCGCGCGGGCCTGCCCGATGAGGTCGGTCAGCGCCGTCTCCGGCAGGGCTCCGGGCTGGGCGAAGATGGCCACCTGGTCCCGGACGATCATCAGGGTCGGGATCGAGGTGATCTGGAAGGCACCGGCCAGCTCCTGCTGCGCCTCGGTGTCCACCTTGGCGAAGAGCAGGTCGGGGTGGGCCTCGGAGGCCCTCTCGTAGACCGGCGCGAACTGCAGGCACGGCCGGCACCAGCCCGCCCAGAAGTCGATCAGCACGAACGGGTTCTCGCTGACCGTCTGGTCGAAGTTTTCCTTGGTGAGCTCGACTGTAGCCACGGTGTCCAGACCTCCTGATTGAGCCGACTGCTCCTTGAACGAACGACCGGCCCCGGGCATTCCGCACGGTGGCGCCACCCTGGGCGTACCCGGTCCCGGACGGCCTAGAAGGGGTGGCCGGCCGGGGTGCTGCGGGCCGTGGTCCAGCGGAGTTCCGTGAAGGCGTCCAGGTTCGCCTCGCCGCCGAAGCGGGCGCCGGTGCCGGAGGCGCCGACTCCGCCGAACGGGGCGACGGCCTCGTCGTTGACCGTCTGGTCGTTGACGTGCGCGATCCCGGTGGGGATCCGCTCGGCCAGGTCGAGCCCGCGCGCCGCGTCCCGGGTCACGATCCCGAGGGAGAGGCCGTAGGGCCCCGCCGAGGCCAGTGCCACCGCCTCGTCCTCCGTCACGAAGGAGCGTACGGGTGCCACCGGGCCGAAGACCTCCTCGGCGTAGGCGGGGGTGTCGTCGCCGACGCCCGCCAGGACGGTCGGGCGGTAGAAGAGGTCCCGGTGGGTGCCGCCGGCGACGAGCTTGGCCCCCGCTCCGGTGCTGGCCTCCACGAGGGCGTGTACGCGTTCCACCTGGACGCGGTCGATCAGCGGGCCCAGGTGGACCTGCTCGCGGTACGGGTCCCCCACGGCCAGTTCCTCGGCCCGCACGGCGAGCCGCTCGACGTACTCGTCGTAGAGCGAGGCGTGTACGAGGTGCCGCCCGGCGGTCATGCAGATCTGGCCCTGGTGGAAGAAGCTGCCCCAGGTGGCCTGGGCGACGGCGGCCTCGACGTCGGCGTCGCGGAGCACGACCAGGGCGGAGTTGCCGCCCAACTCCAGGTGTGCGCGCTTGAGGTGGCGGCCCGCCAGTTCCCCGACGGTGCGGCCGGCGGCGGTGGATCCGGTGAAGGACACCACCCGGACCCGCGGGTCGGCGACCACGGCGGCGCCCGTCTCGGCGCCCCCGGGCAGGACGTGCAGCAGCCCGGCGGGAAGTCCGGCGGCGGCGAACACGGCTGCGAGGGCGAGGCCGCCGCAGACGGCGGTCCGCCGGTCCGGCTTGAGCAGCACCGCGTTGCCCAGTGCCAGGGCCGGCGCGACCGAGCGGATCGCCAGGATCAGCGGGGCGTTGAAGGGTGCCACGACCCCGACCACCCCGGCCGGGACCCGGCGGGTGAAGGAGAGCCGCGGCGCCTCGCTCGGCAGTACCTGCCCGACCGGGCGCGAGGCCAGCGCGGCGGCCTCGTAGCACTCCTGGGCGGCGACGTGCAGTTCGAAGCCTGCCTTGCCGGGTATCGAGCCGGATTCGCGGACCAGCCACTCCCGCAGCTCGTCGGCGTGGGCGGCGAACAGGTCCCCGGCGCGGCGCAGCACGGCCGCCCGCTCGAGGTGGGTGGCGCGCGCCCAGTCGTGCTGCGCGGCCCGGGCCCGTACGGCGGCCTCCGCCACGTCGCCGGGCGCGGCGAGGTCGAGGGTGGCGAGGGTGCGTCCGGTGGCGGGTTCGACGACCGGCGCGGCGCCGCCGGTGAGGGTGGGTCCGTCCTGCCAGAGCGTCGGGTCGAGGAGCGGCATGGCGCGGGGCCTCCGGGTGGGGAAGGGCGGGGTGCCGGGCGAGGGGGGCGGCAGCACGCGTCATCGTGCCAGACCGGAGGCTCCACTTCTGTTCAGTTATTGGGCAGTTGACGGCGGACGCTGACCGGAAATGGTCGACGCCCTGGTGGGGCGGGTGCGCCACCAGAGCGGTGCCGGAGCGGGCTCAGCGCTCCAGGACCAGCGCGATGCCCTGCCCGACGCCGATGCACAGCGCCGCCATGCCCGTACCGGAGCCGGCCGCCGCCAGCTGGTGGGCGACCGAGCCGGCCAGCCGGGCGCCCGAGGCGCCGAGCGGGTGGCCGATCGCGATGGCGCCGCCGCGCGGGTTGACCACGGCCGGGTCCAGCTCCGGCCAGGCCGCCAGACAGCCCAACGCCTGGGCCGCGAAAGCCTCGTTGAGTTCGAAGACGGTGAGGTCGGACAGCCCGCGGCCGGCCTTGCCGAGTGCCCTCTGCACCGCGTCCACCGGGCCCAGTCCGAAGAGCTGGGGCTCGATCCCCGTGACGGCGGAGGCGCTGATCCGGGCGAGCGGCTCCCGGCCGGTGGCGGCCAGGCCCGCCTCGTCGGTCAGCAGCAGGGCGGCGGCGCCGTCGTTGAGGGGGGAGGCGTTGCCGGCCGTGACCGTGCCCCGCCCGTCCGTCCGGAAGGCTGGCTTCAGCCGGGCCAGGGCCTCGGGGGTGGAACCCTCCCGGATGCATTCGTCCCGTACCAGGTCCACTCCCTCGTACGGCACGACCTCGCCGTCGTACAGCCCGGCGGCCCAGGCGGCCGCGGCCTTGCGGTGGCTCTCCAGGGCGAAGGCGTCCTGCGCCTCGCGGGTGACGGCGTACTTGTCGGCGACGAGTTCGGCGCCCTCGCCGAGCGAGCCGGTCCACTCGGCGGGCATCCGCGGGTTGGTCATCCGCCAGCCGAGGGTGGTGGACCACATCTGCTGGTGTCCGGCGGGGAAGGCCCGTTCGGGCTTCTGGACCACCCAGGGGGCGCGGCTCATCGACTCGACGCCGCCCGCGATGGCCACGGAGGCGTCGCCCAGCGCGATGGCGCGGGCGGCCTGGATCACGGCTTCGAGGCCGGACCCGCACAGCCGGTTGACGGTGACCCCGGGGACGCTCACCGGGAGGCCGGCGAGCAGGACGGCCATCCGGGCCACGTCGCGGTTGTCCTCGCCCGCGCCGTTGGCGTCGCCGAAGACCACGTCGTCGATGCGGGCCGGATCGAGATCGGGCGTGCGGTCCACCAGCGCGCGCACCACGTGCGCGGCCAGGTCGTCCGGACGGACGCCGGCGAGGGCTCCGCCGAACTTGCCGATCGGGGTGCGGACGGCGTCGACGACGTAGACGTCGCGGACGGTGCGGATGCTCATGGGGTCTCTCCTGGGCGGATCCGTACGGGCGGTGGCGCATCGGTGCCGGGTGGGCATCGATGCCGGTGTGGGCACGACGCCCGTGTGGGCATCGCGACACGCCGCCGGGCGCGCCCGGTGGGGCGCGCCCGCAGTCTCCGTCCGCACGTCACCGCCTGTCAACGGCCCCCTGCAGGCCATCCCGCCCGCGCGACCCGCGACCCGACCCGCGACCCGCAACCCGCCGGGCCGGGCCCGGCCCGGCGGGGCCTCCGTCAGGTCGACTCGCGGTGGACGGCCTCGGCCGCCATCAGGTCGTGCCGCTCGGTGACCTCCGACGGCTCGCGCACCGCGTGGTCCACCAGTGACGCCAGGTGGTCACCGGTCGGCATCTCGATCCGCACCGTGCTCAGCCGGGGCCGCAGCAGCCGCCCGATGAGCAGGTCGTCGGCGCCGATGACGGCGACGTCCTCGGGGATGCGCAGCCCCTCGTCCTGGAAGGCCCGCATCAGCAGCATCGCGTACTCGTCGTTGTACGCGAAGGCCGCGTCCAGCCCGAGGCCGCGCCAGCGGGCCGCGAGCGCCGCGGCCGATTCCTCGGAGTAGGCCATCGGGACGGGCTCGACCCGCACGCCCTCTGCCGCGTCCGCCACGGAGCGTGCGCCCGCCAGCCGGGGCGCGGAGAACAGCTCCAGCCCCTCCTCCTCGGGGACGACCACACCGATCCGCCGCCGGCCCCGCTCGACGAGATGGGCCGCGGCCCGGGCGCCGACCTCCTGCTGGTCCATGACCAGCGCGTGCGCCCCGGGCACGCCGGCCGGGCCCATGGTGATGACCGCGCGGGCCCCGGCCCGTTTGAGGGTGGCGACGTTGTGCGCGGAGAGGGCGATCTCGCCGAGGGATATCACCGCCACCGGCCGCAGTTCCGCCCAGGCCCGCACGGCCTCGTCGCCGCTGAGGCCGAGGCTCCCGTACTGGACCACGGTGTAGTCGAGGCGGCGCAGCGCCCACTGCAGTTCGTTGAGGAAGGCGCTGTAGAGCGGGCCGATCGGCACGCTCGGGGTGGGCAGCAGCACGATCCGGGTGTGCCCGGCGCGCAGGCTGCGGGCGGCCGCGTGCGGGACGTAACCCAGTTCCTCGGCGGCCTCGCGGACCTTGCGGCGGGTCGGCTCGCTGATGCGTACGGCTTCCGCGTTGTTCAGCACGTACGAGACCGTCGCGCGCGACACGCCCGCGAGGCGGGCCACGTCGGCGCTGGTCGGAACGGGGGGCGGCGGCGTGGTCGATCCGGAGGCCGGGGTCTGCGGCTTCGGCGATTTCGATGACTGAGACATTGCCGTGGCATCTTTCCAGACCGGTTGGGCCCAGGGGCTAGCGGATGGCCGGAAACGAATGCTACACAGTGGTTACACGAGTCATTGACACGTGTAACCACGGTGGCACATCCTCGTCGACGGACGTGACGACGGACGTGTCACCGCACGTGCCCCGGCACGTGGTCCGCCGTGCCGCCGCCCTGTCGCGCTCCGTCGCACCCCCGCCGTCGCGACGGGGCGGCGCGCACCCTTCGGCCCTGCGTCCCCGGCTCTCCCCTCGTCCCGTCCCCTCTCGCCGCTCCCCTCGCCCCCGCCCCGCCCCCGCCCCCCGTCCGCACGCAACCGCCCAGGAGGGCACCGTGGCCCTTTCCTCCCCCGGCACCGGTTCCACCGCCACCACCACCGACGCGCCCTCCGGGCCCGGCCCCGCACGCCGCGGCCTGCTCCCCCTGCTGCTCGTCGGCAACAGCGCCATGTACGCCCTCTACGTCGGCGTGGCCGGCGTTCTGCTCGCGCTCCAGGTCGAGGACATCGACCCGGCGAACAAGGTGTCCAACTTCGGCCTGATCGCAGGGGTATCGGCGATCTTCGCCACGGTCTTCAACCCCGTCGCCGGTGCCCTGTCCGACCGCAGCGGACGGCGCAACCCCTGGATCCTCGGCGGCGGTCTGGCCGCCGCCCCGGCGATGTTCCTGCTCGGCTTCGCCGACACGATCCTGCTGATCACGATCGCCTGGTGCCTCGGCCAGGCAGTCATGAACGTCTACCAGGCGGCCATCACCTCCGTGGTGCCCGACCGGGTGCCCCTGAGCGCCCGCGGCAAGGCCTCGGCGGCCGTGGGCCTCGGCCTGCCCTTCGGCTCCACCGTCGGCGCGCTGCTCGGCGCGGCCTTTTCCGAGGACTACCGCACCGGGTACCTCGTGTTCGGCGCGCTCGTGGCGGGGGCCGCCGTCCTCTTCACCGCTTGCAGCCGCGAGGAGCGGCTCCCGGCCCGCGTCCCGATGCTCGTACGGGCCCAGCTCGGGGCCTTCGCGAGCGCACTGCGCCACCACGACTTCCGGTGGGCCTTCATCGGGCGGGCGCTGCTCGTCCTCGGGTACTTCGCGGTGACCGGCTACCAGCTCTACATCCTGCAGGACCACACCGTGCTGCCCGACGGCATGAAGCCGGAGGCCGCGGTGGCGGTGATGATGCCGCTGACGAGTGTGGCGATGGTGATCTCCACGGTCCTCGGCGGATACCTCTCCGACCGGTTCGACCGCCGCAAGCTCTTCGTCGGCGCCTCCGCACTGCTGTCGGCCGTCGCGCTCGTCATTCCGGCCGTGTCGACCAGCTGGACCGCGATGCTGGCCTTCTCCGTGGTCAACGGGCTGGCGTTCGGCTGCTACATGGCGGTGGACACCGCGCTGGTGACGATGGTGCTCCCCAAGGCCGAGGACGCGGCCCGCGACATGGGCGTGCTCAACATCGCCAATGCCGGGCCGCAGATCGTCGCGCCGTTCATCGCCTCGGTGATCGTCTCGCTCAGCGGCGGGTACACCGCGCTGTTCGTCGTGGCGGCGGTGCTGGCGGTGGCGGGGGCGCTGGCGGTGAAGCCGATCCGCAGCGTGCGCTGACCGCGAGCCCGCACCATTGCTCCGCACCATCGGCCCGTGCCGTCGGCGCCCGTATCTCCGACCGGCCACTCCCAGCACACCGTTCACACCGTTCACACCAGAGAGAAGGGCACCACCGTGCACCTGCACACCCACACCTGGGGCGAGGGCGACCGCATCGCCCTCCTGATCCACGGCATCATGGCCGACCACCGGACGTGGCGCCGGGTCGGCCCCGCCCTCGCCGACCACGGCTACCGCGTCATCGCCGTGGACCTGCGGGGCCACGGGGCCAGCGGCCGCGGCGCGTACAGCCCGGAGCTGTACGCGGACGACGTGGTCGAGACGCTGCCGGCCGGCGCCGAGCTCGCCATCGGCCACTCCCTCGGCGGCCTGACCCTGTCGCTGGCGGTGGACCGGCTGAAGCCGCGGCGGGCGGTGTACTCCGACCCCGGCTGGCACCTGGCCGCTCCCTCGGAGGGCTTCGGACCGGAGCTGCTGGCCCGGTTCAAGACGGCGACCAGGGAGGACATCCGGGCGATGAGTCCGCGCTGGGAGGACGTGGACGTCGACATCGAACTGGCGACCCTGGCGCTGTGGGACGAGCAGACGGCCCTGAGCCTCGCCCCGCTGCTCGGCGCCGACCTGATGCCGGCCGCGCCGGTGGTCCCGTCGCTGGTGCAGCTCGCCGATCCCAGCCAGTTGATCTCACAGGAGCGGGCACAGCTGCTCAAGAACCGCGGTTTCCAGGTGCGTTCGGTCGCCGGGGCCGGACACACCATCCACCGCGACGACTTCGACGGGTTCATGGCCTCCCTGGAGGGGTGGATCTAGGACTGCCGGCACCGGGCGGTCTTCGCCGGCGGCGGGGATCCCCCGGTGTCAGAGGCTGTTGCGAGACTGGTGCGATGAACGATGACGCCGAACACGACGGCCGGGTGGACCCGGGGGCCCTGCTGCTGCGGACGGACTGGAACGCGGTGGAGCACTGCTGCCCGGACGTGGCACCGGAGACGCCCGTGATCCTGCGGGAACTGCTGGACGACGACCCGCGCGTCCAGGGGTACGCCTTCCGGTGCCTGGCCGAAGCCCTCATCCGCGGAAACGTCTTCTACACCGCCACGGCTCCCGCGGCCCGGTACGTGGCCGCGATCCTGGGGGACCCGCGGACCCTGGCGCAGGTCACCGACCGCAGCGAGCACGAGGTGTACGACCTGGGTCCGCAGACCCCGTTCCCGCTGCGCGCCGGCCGATGACCTGGCTGGGGGAGTCGATCGTCGACGCGATCGCCCAGCACGGGCGGCCCTACGGCGACGAGGAGGACCTCGACGCGTTCCTCGACCTCGCGCCGGAGTTCTACGAGGCCGTGCGCCCCTTCCTCGCCTCCGGCTCCCCCGGCATACGCGAGGCGGCCCTCGGCGCGCTCCTGCCGCTGCTCCGGCTGCCCGCTCTGGCCGACCGGGGTCCAGCCCACCGTGACCAGGCCCTCGCCGCGGCCTTCGGCGAAGGCCCGCACCGCTGGCGTGCCGTCGACACGCTCTCCTCCTGGGGCGAGGACGTCTCGTCCCTGCTCTGACCGCCCCCGCCCCGTCCCCGTCCCCGTCCCCGTCCCCAACATCGGGGCCTTCACGGGTAGTCGCTCGCGGCGGTCCCCCTTACCGTCTTCCTACCGAACGGTAATAGGGGGATGGTTCGCGATGTCGGATTCTTCAGCCGGCCTGGTCGAGATGGTCGCCGCACTCGCCGAAGGCAGCGTGTCGGCGCGGCAGTTGACGGAGGGGGCGCTGCGCCGGATCGCGGCGGCGCAGCCGGAGCTGAACGCCTTCCGGACCGTACGCGCCGACGCCGCGCTCGCCGAGGCGGACGCGGCGGACCGGCGGCTGGCCGCGGGAGAGCGGCTGCCGCTGCTGGGCGTACCGCTCGCGGTGAAGGACGACATGGACGTGACCGGGGAGCCGACCGCCTTCGGCTGCGCCGGGACCTTCGCCCCGAAGACCGCCGACAGCGAGGCGGTACGGAGGCTGCGCGCGGCCGGTGCGGTCATCGTCGGCAAGACCCAGACGCCGGAGCTCGGCCAGTGGCCCTTCACCGAGGGCGAGGCCTTCGGCGAGACCCGCAATCCGTGGAACCCGGCCTACTCGCCCGGCGGCTCCTCGGGCGGCTCGGCGGCGGCCGTGGCGGCGGGCCTGGTCCCGGCGGCGCTGGGCTCGGACGGAGCCGGTTCGGTCCGGATCCCGGCGGCCTGGACCCACCTGGTCGGCGTGAAACCGCAGCGCGGGCGCATCTCCACCTGGCCGGAGCCGGAGTCCTTCCACGGGCTCACGGTCAACGGCGTACTGGCCCGCACCGTCGCCGACGCGGCGCTCCTGCTGGACGCGGCGAGCGGCCCGCACCCCGAGGACCTGCACCGCCCGGCCCGCATCTCGGCGGTCGAGGCTGCCCGGCGCACCCCGCGCCGGCTGCGGATCGCCCTCTCCTTCGGGATGCCTTTCACGGCCACGCCCAAGTCGCTGGACCCGCAGGTGCGTTCCGCGGTCGAGCGGCTGGCCGGGCTGCTGGAGTCGCTGGGGCACGAGGTGGTCCCGGAGGACCCGCGGTACGGCCCGATCGGCCTGACCTTCGTACCGCGCGCGACCAGCGGCGTACGGGACTGGGCGGCGCGGGTGCCGGATACGGCACTGCTGGACCCGCGCACGCACGAGGCGGTACGGACCGGCCGGATCCTGGGCGGGCTCGCCCTGCGGGTCTCCCGGCGGGCGGAGGCGGCGCTGCGGCACCGGGTCGGGGAGATCTTCGGCCGCTTCGATGTCGTGCTGACCCCCACGACGGCCACGCCGCCGCTGCGCGTCGGAGCGCTGGCGGGACTGGGGGCCATGGCCACGGACCGGGCGATGATAGCCGCCTGTCCGTACGCCTGGACGTGGAACGTCCTGGGGTGGCCGGGGGTGAACGTCCCGGCGGGGTTCACGGGCGAGGGGCTGCCGATGGGCGCCCAGTTGCTGGGTCCGGCGGACTCGGAGCCGCTGCTGCTGGCGCTGGCCGCGCAGGTGGAGGCGGCGCGCGGCTGGGCGGCGCGGCGGCCGGACCCGGTCCGGGCCGGCGTGTGAGGGCATGGGCGCGCACGTAGGGGCCGCGGGCCGGAGTGCCGACAGTGAGCCTGCGTGACACGCTGAACGGGGGGATCTCGCCGGTCCGGCCACTCGGCCGGCCCTGCACCCAAGGAGATCGAAATGGCCAGTGACGCCAGCAGGCCCCAGGCAGGCCACGGGCAACCGCGCCCCTGGCACGCGCCCACGTCAGGTACCACCCTCCTGGCGGGAGTGCTGATGATCTTCGGAGGGGCGATGGCGTTCCTCGAAGGGATCGCTGCCGTCGCCAGCGACGACCTGTTCGTCGTGACGCGCCACTACGTGTTCGAGTTCAGCCTGACCGGCTGGGGCTGGATCCACCTCATTCTGGGCATCGCCCTCGTCGTCGCCGGCTGCGCCGTCCTCGCCGGAGCCCTGTGGGGCCGCTACTTCGGCATCATGGTCGCCGGCCTGGGCGCGATCGCCAACTTCCTCTGGATCCCGTACTACCCCTGGTGGGCCCTGGTGCTGGTCGTCGTCAACCTCTTCGTCGTCTGGGCGCTGTGCACGGGCGCGCACCGGGAGTCGGACATGACCTGACCGCCGGCCCCGGCTGCACCGGGTCGTGCTTCCGGGCCCGGTAATCTCGGCGGGATGGCGGCACTTTCGCATCACGGCAACGGCTACACGGACCAGCCCGGCCGCGACGGGGACACGGCGACCACCGAGGCCGATCCCCGCGCCATCGGCCCCGTACGCACCGAGTACGCGCCCGACCCCGACGGGGACCCCGATCCCGGTGAGATCGTGTGGACCTGGGTCCCCTTCGAGGAGAACGACGGACGCGGGAAGGACCGCCCGGTGCTGGTCGTCGCGCGGGAGGCGGGCGGGCGGACCCTGCTCGCCGTACAGCTGTCCAGCAAGCGGCACGACCACGACCGGGAGTGGGTGCCGATCGGGACCGGCCCGTGGGACAGCTCGGGCCGGGAGTCCTGGGTGGACGTCGACCGGGTGCTCCGGGTGCACGAGTCGGGGATGCGGCGCGAGGCCTGTGCGCTGGACCGCGGACGCTTCGGGCTGGTCGTCGACCGGCTGCGCGAGCGCTACGGCTGGTCGTAGGGCGCGGACGGACGGGCACAGGGCGGGACGGGCAGACGTAGGGCGGACAGGCAGACGTAGGACGGACGGGCGTAGGGCGGACGGGCGTAGGGCGGACGGGCGTAGGGCGGACGGGCGCGCCGGTATACCGCGCGGGCTGGACGGCCGCGGTCACCCGGTGGCCCCCGCGCCCGCCCTCAGGCCCCGAAACCGGCGAAGGCCCGCTCGAACGCCTCGCGCGTCTCGGGCTTGCGGTCCAGCACCCCGAACACCACCCGCTCGAAGACCCCCGCGAACCGGCCCGCCAGCAGCCCCCGGAAGGCCTCGGCCACCTCCGCCGGGTCGTTCTGGAACACCCCGCAGCCCCACGCCCCCAGCACCAGCCGCCGGTAGCCGTGCAGCACCGCCACTTCCAGTACGAGCTCGGCCCTCCGGACCAGCGCCGCGGGGATCTCGGCCACCCGCTGCGGCTCCTGGCGCCGGATCGTGCCCGCGTTCGGGGCGGGCGAGGTGAGGAAACCGATCCGGAACGGGGTCTCCAGCAGTGCGCCCCGGTCGTCGCGGAAGACGGGCACCCCGGGCGAGTGAATCACCCGGTCGGTGTAGAAGGTGCTGCGCTCCGCTCGGTGGACCTCGTAGTACTCCGGGGCCTCCAGCAGCGTCTCGTAGAGGGCCGAGGCGCGGCACAGCGCTTCCTCCTGGGCCTTGGCCCCGCGGACGTAACCACCCCCGGGATTGCGGGCCGAGGCGAAGTTCAGGGCCGCCACCGGGGCCTCGTCCGGGCCTGCCGCGGCGTCCGGTCCGCCCGTCGCGAGCCTGCGGGCCGCGACCGTGGTGCTCTCCCCCGTGACCTCGACGGCCGTCGGCCCGCCCCCACGGACGACCTCTTCGTCTGGAACGACCCGGTTTGGTCCATATATCCTGGTTCCGGCCTTGGCGTCCGCCAGGGCGGCGGCGAGGGAGACCTGCCGTCCCGACCGCGTCCGGTAGCCACCGGCCGCCAGGATTTCCGCGTTCTCCCGCGCGATCTCGCGCAATCTGCTGCTCACGCCGCCATCCTCCGCACCCCGGCCGCCGGCGGCAAAGGAATTTGTGCCCCAGGGAGGGGTAGGCACGGGTGATGTCACGGCCGACGACAGGAGACGAGGACCCGGTATGCCCCAGGATTCACCCACTCCCCCACGCGCGCCCGCCACACCCCCCGCCCCCTCCCTCACCGAGACCCAGGCGGAGGAGCTGATCCACGGCATCTGCTTCAAGACCGGCCCGCCCCGCCTCATCGGCGCCGAGCTCGAATGGCTGGTCGTGGATGCCGAACGGCCCGAACAGCCCCTGTCCCCCGAGCGGCTGCGAGCCGCGCACGCCGCCGCCCGCGCCCTGTCCCTGAACTCGCGGCTGACCGTCGAACCCGGTGGCCAGCTCGAACTCAGCTCGGCCCCCGCCGCCTCGCTCAGCGGATGCGTGGACGGCCTGCAGGCCGACCTCACCGCCGTACGCGGCGCCCTGCTGGCCCGCGGGCTGGTCCTGCGCGGTCTCGGCCGCGATCCCCGGCGCCCCTACCGCCGGCTGCTGAACAGCCCGCGCTACGACGCGATGGAGGCCTACTTCGACCGCACGGGCCCTGCCGGGCGCGTCATGATGTGCGCCTCCGCCTCCGTACAGGTCTGCGTGGACGCCGGGTACGAGGAGCCGGGCGTGCTCGGCCACGGCCGGCGCTGGCGGCTCGCGCACCTGCTGGGCGCGGTCCTGGTGGCCGCCTTCGCCAACTCCCCCGCGCACGACGGCCCGTACGCCGGCTGGCGCTGTGCCCGCCAGGGGGTCTGGAGCGACATCGACAGCCGGCGCGCGCTCGCCCCGCCGCTGGACGTGGAGCCGCGGGCCGGGTGGACGCGGCAGGCGCTGGACACCGAGGTGATGTGCGTCCGGTCGTACGAGGGCGAGGCGTGGGAGATCCCGCGCGGCACGACCTTCCGCGACTGGCTGCGCACGGGCGGCGACCCCGAGCAGCCGGCGCGCTCCGCTCCCGCGGGCCGCCCCGCACTGCGGCGCCCCACCACCGAGGACCTGGAGTACCACCTCACCACGCTGTTCCCACCGGTGCGGCCGCGCGGCCACCTGGAACTGCGGATGATCGACGCGCAGCCCGGCGACGACGGCTGGCTGGTCCCGGTGGCCGTCGTGCACGCGCTGTTCGACGATCCGGAGGCCGCCGAGACCGCGTACCGCGCGACCAAGGCGCTGTCCGACGCGCACGGCCCGCGGCCCTCGCCCCGCAATCCGCTGTGGCGGTCCGCCGCCCGGCACGGCCTGGCCGATCCGGAGCTGCGGACGGCCGCGACGGCCTGTTTCCTGGCCGCCGCCGAGGCGCTGCCCCGGCTGGGTGCGAGCGAGCACGTCCAGGAGACGGTCGGTGCGTTCACCGAACGCTTCGTGCTGCGCGGCCGCTGCCCGGCCGACGAGGCGTCCCCCCTGGAGCCCGCCCGGAAGGAGGCCCGCCGGTGACCACCTCGTACCCGTCCCGGGAAGCCCTGCGGGAGCGGGCGGCCGCCGCCCTGACCGCCGCGCGCGTGCGTACGGCCGGGCTCACCGACGCCGTGAGCGACGCGGACCTGACCGCCCAGCACTCGCCGCTGATGTCCCCGCTCGTCTGGGACCTGGCGCACATCGGGAACCAGGAGGAGCTCTGGCTGCTGCGCAACGTCGCCGGGCGCGAGTCCATGCGCCCCGAGATCAATCCGCTCTACGACGCGTTCGAGCATCCCCGTGCCGAGCGGCCCGGGCTGCCGCTGCTCGGGCCCGAGGAGGCCCGCCGGTACGCGTCCGAGGTGCGCGGCCGGGTCTTCGACCTGCTGGAGCGCACCCCGCTGGAGGGCAGCGCGCTCCTTGACGACGGCTTCGCCTTCGGCATGATCGCCCAGCACGAACAGCAGCACGACGAAACGATGCTGATCACCCATCAGCTGCGGCAGGGCGCGCCCGTGCTGACCGCGCCCGATCCGGACGCCCCGTACGATCCGCCACTCGTCGCGGAAGTCCTCGTCCCCGCGGGCCCGTTCACCATGGGCACCTCCACCGAGCCGTGGTCGCTGGACAACGAGCGGCCCGCGCACGTCCGGGACACCGCCCCCTTCTGGATCGACACGGTGCCGGTGACCAACGCCGCGTACCTGGCCTTCATCGCGGACGGCAGCTACCGCGATCCCCGCTGGTGGGCGGCGCCGGGCTGGCAGCAGATCCGCGAACACTCCATCGAGGCACCGCTGTTCTGGCACCGGGAGGCCGGCCAGTGGCTGCGCCGCCGCTTCGGGGTGACCGAACCGGTGCCGGAGGACGAGCCGGTGCTGCACGTCAGCTGGTACGAGGCGGACGCCTACGCCCGCTGGGCGGGCCGGCGGCTGCCCACGGAGGCGGAGTGGGAGAAGGCCGCCCGGTTCGATCCGGCGACCGGTCGCTCGGCCCGTTACCCGTGGGGCGACGCGGACCCGACCGCGGCCCTGGCCAATCTGGGGCAGCGCCACCTGCGCCCGGCCCGCGCGGGCAGCTACCCGGCCGGGGCCTCCCCGCTCGGGGTGCGCCAGCTGATCGGCGACGTGTGGGAGTGGACCGCCTCCGACTTCCTGCCGTACCCGGGGTTCCGGGCCTTCCCGTACCGGGAGTACTCGGAGGTGTTCTTCGGCCCGGAGCACAAGGTGCTGCGGGGCGGTTCCTTCGCGGTGGACCCGGTGGCCTGCCGGGGCACCTTCCGCAACTGGGACCTTCCGGTACGGCGGCAGATCTTCTCCGGCTTCCGGACCGCGAGGGACGTCTGATGTGCCGTCATCTCGCTTATCTGGGACCGGTGGTGGAGCTCCGGAGGCTGCTGAGCGAGCCCGAGCACTCGCTGGTGCGCCAGTCCTGGGAGCCGCGCCGGCAGCGGTCCGGCACGGTCAACGCCGACGGCTTCGGCATCGGCTGGTACGCGGAGGGCGACCCGGTACCCGCCCGCTACCGGCGGTCCGGGCCGGTCTGGTCCGACCTGGGCTTCGCCGATCTCGCCCGGGTGGTGCGCAGCGGGGCCGTGCTGGCCGCCGTACGGGACGCCACGCGGCCCGGGGCCGACGGGGAGGCGGCGGCCGCACCGTTCGCGGAGGGGCCGTGGCTGTTCAGCCACAACGGCGCGATACGGGGCTGGCCGGACGTGGCGGCCCCGCTCGCGGCCGGGCTGCCGCCCGAGGAGCTGCTCCGGCTGGCCGCGCGCACGGATTCGGCGCTGGTGTGGGCGCTGGTCCTGCACCGGCTGCGGGCCGGGGACGACCTGGGCACGGCGCTGGCCGAGCCGGTCCGGGACCTGGCCACGGCGGCTCCCGGCTCGCGGCTGAACCTGCTGGTGACGGACGGCGCCGCGATCGCCGCCACGGCATGGGGGGATTCGCTCTGGTACCTGGCCGATGCGGGCGCCCGGCGCACCCTGGTGGCCTCCGAGCCGTACGACCACGACCCCCGGTGGTGCGAAGTGCCCGACCGGACCCTGCTGACCGCCACCCGCACGCGGGTCGAACTGACCCCGCTCAAGGAGAACTCCCCGTGACCAACTTCCAGTTGACCCGGACCCTCGACGAGCACGCGGCGGAGACCGCACTGCGCACGGACGTGCTGCACGGGCTCACCCACCTCCCCAAGGTGCTGCCGCCCAAGTGGTTCTACGACGCGCGGGGCAGTGAGCTCTTCGAGGAGATCACCCGGCTGCCCGAGTACTACCCGACCCGCGCGGAGCGGGAGATCCTGCTGGAGCGGGCCCGGGAGATCGCCTCCGAGAGCGGTGCCCGCACCCTGGTGGAGCTGGGTTCCGGGTCCTCGGAGAAGACCCGGCACCTGATCGAGGCGATGCCCGCGCTGGACACCTACGTCCCGGTGGACGTGAGCGAGAGCGCCTTGCGGGGGGCGGCCGACATCCTGCTCGCGGCGCATCCGGGGCTGCGGGTGCACGCCCTGCTGGCGGACTTCACCCGCGCGCTGCAGCTGCCGGACTCCCCCGGGCCCCGGCTGGTGGTGTTCCTGGGCGGCACGATCGGGAACCTGCTGCCGCCGGAGCGCGCGGTGTTCCTGGCGTCCGTACGGGCGATGCTGTCGCCCGGGGACGCGCTGCTGATGGGCACGGACCTGGTGAAGGACGAGGCCGTGCTGGTGTCGGCCTACGACGACGCGCGGGGTGTGACGGCCGAGTTCAACAAGAACGTGCTGGCGGTCATCAACCGGGAGCTGGGCGCGGACTTCCACACCGCCGACTTCGCGCACGTGGCGGTGTGGAACAGGGAGCAGGAGTGGATCGAGATGAGGCTGCGGGCCCGGTCGGAGCTGCGGGTGAAGATCCGGGCGCTGGATCTGGTGGTGCCGTTCGCGGCGGGTGAGGAGATCCTGACGGAGGTCTCGGCGAAGTTCCGTCAGGAGGGCGTGCGGAAGGAGTTGGCGGCGGCGGGACTGGAGCTGACCCAGTGGTGGACGGACGCGGCGGGCCGGTTCGCGCTGTCCTTGTCGGTCGCCGACGGCGCGGCCGGCTGAGCGGGGATGCCCGGCAGCAGGGCCGGGGCTGAGGCTCCGAGCACGGCCTGCTGAGCGGCTGCCGCGAGGTCCCGCCGGTCCGCGTACCGGCCCGGCGGGATCCGCGGCAGCAGCCTGACCTCGGCCCGTACCCCGCGGGCCCGCGCGATCCGCCACAGCGAGGCGGTCAGCGGGTCGTCCCCGACGAAGGCGGGCGCCCAGGCCGGGCTCCCGTCGCACAGCAGGTACGCGAGCCGCACGGGCTGTACGGGAACCCGCGCGTCCAGCGCCGACTGGAAGGCGGCCCGGCGGAAGGTCCCCTGGGCGCGGCCGCACCACGTGGAGCCCTCGGGGAAGACGGTGACCCGGTCGCCGGCCAGCAGCGCGCCGGTGACGGTCTCGACGGTGGCGGGCAGGGCGCGGATCCGGTCGCGCTCGATGAACAGGGTCCCGGCCCGTCCGGCGAGGCGGCCGAGGACCGGCCAGGCGCGGATGTCGCTCTTGGCCAGCATCCGGCAGGGCATGGCGGCGGCCACGAGCGGGATGTCCAGCCAGGAGATGTGGTTGGGGACGAGGAGGCGGCCGCCGTCCGGGCCCGGGCTGCCGTGCACGGTGATCCGTATGCCGAAGGCCCGTACCAGGGCGGTCGACCAGGCCCGTACGACCGTGTACCGCGGGCCGGCCGGCAGCAGCCGGGCCGGCGGGGCGCCCAGGATCCCCAGCAGGATCAGGGCTACGGCGGCGATGAGCCTGAGCACCGCCCGCGGGGCGCTCGCGGTGCTCCCCTCGTGGCCGGCACAGGCCTCGGGGGTGCAGGGCGAGGTGGGCAGCCAGACGCTCATGCGCCCGGGACGAGCGAGCGGAAGTGCTTCAGGTAGCGCGGGTTGGTGCGGCGCAGCGAGAGCAGCACGTACAGGTCGGCGCAGCCGAACTCGGCGTCGAGGGCGGGTTCGCCGCAGACCCAGGCGCCCAGGCGCAGGTAGCCGCGCAGCAGCGGGGGCAGCTCCATGCGGTCGGGGAAGGTGATGCCCTCGGGGTTCCAGGGGAGGTGCGGGGTGACCCGGTACTCCTCGGGGGCGAGGCTGCGGGTCAGGGCGGCCTCGCGGGTGGCGGCGGCCAGGACCCCGCCGTCGGCGAGCGGTATCGAGCAGCAGCCGGCGAGCCAGTTGTGCCCGGAGCGGTCCATGTAGTGGGCGAGGCCGGCCCAGATGAGGGCGATGACGGCGCCGTTGCGGTGGTCGGGGTGGACGCAGGAGCGGCCGACCTCGACCAGGTCGGGGCGGATGGGGGCGAGGGCGGAGAGGTCGAATTCACCCTCGGAGTAGAGGCGGCCGGCGACGGCGGCGCGCTCCGGGGGCAGCAGCCGGTAGGTGCCGACGACCTGCTCGGTCTCCTCCTCGATGACGAGGAGGTGGTCGCAGTACGCGTCGAAGGCGTCGGAGTCGAGGCCGGGCTCGGGCCCGTCGAGGCGGGCGCCGAGCTCGCCGGCGAAGACGCGGTGGCGCAGGCGCTGGGCGGCGCGCACCTCGGACTCGTCGCGGGCGAGGCGTACGGCGTAGTGGGGGCCGGCGGCCGGCGCGGTGCCCCGGGGCGCGGTGGGCGTGAGGGGGGCGGGGGCGCCGGGGACGGTGAGCGGGGAGGGGGAGGAAAGGGGGGACGGGGACAGGGGTGCGATGGTCATGGCGGCTCCTGATCCGGGCACGGAGGGCCAGGCCGGCAGGTGCGTGGCCTGGCTCCTTTACTTCTTCCGTGACCGGCTGGATTCGACATGACCGCTCAGCGGCCCTTGGATGTGCGGACGCTGAACTCGGCGGTGAACGCGCCGGCGGCCTCGTCGGTGACCGCCGTGGCGGCCTCCTCGGTGACCGCGCCGGCGGCCTCGCCGGTGACCGCGCCGGCGGCCTCGCCGGTGACCGCGGTGGCGGCCCGGCTCAGCGGTCGGAGCTGAGGACCGTGCCGATCTCCTCGGAGGCCGCCCGGGCCGCCTGCTTGGGGTCCCGGCCGGTGAGCACGGCCGTCATGAAGGGCTTGATCGGATTCTTCGCCTCCACCTCGGCCCAGCGGGCGGAGGTGGGGGTGGCCCGGCCCTGGGCGGCGCCGGGGGCCATGTTGGCGGCGCCCTCGTTGCCCTCGACCACGTGCGCGAGGGTGGTCTTGTTCGGCACGTAGCTCATCGTGCGGGCGAGTTCGGTCTGCCACTTCTCGCTGACCAGGGCCGTGATCACGTCGACGGCGTGCTTCCGCTGTCCGGTCCGCTCCGGGATGATCAGGTCGGAGCCGCCGGTGAACACGGCGCCCGCCTTGTCCGAGGTCTTGCCGGGGATCGGGAAGAAGCCCAGCTTGCCCTTCAGGGCGGGGTTGGCCGCCTCGATCTCGGCGGCCTGGCCGGGCGGGGCGATGATCTGCGCCGTCTGGCCCCGCGCGAAGACCTGCGACTGCGGGGGCGTCTCCTCGTCGGCGTCCTTGGGTCCGTCGCCGAGGGCCTGGAGCTGCTTGTAGAAGTCCATGCCGGCCAGGGCCTTCGCGTCGTCGAGGGTGCCGACCCACTTGCCGCCGGTCTCGACGGCGAGTTCGCCGCCCTCGTCCCAGATGAAGCCGGCGAGGACGTACCAGTTCTGGCCCGCGAGGTAGATGCCCTGCTGGTCGCCCTTGTCGAGCTTCTGGGTGGCCTGGATCCACTCCTGGCGGTTCTTGGGCGGGGTCTTGATTCCCGCGTTCGCGAAGAGGTCCTTCTGGTAGATGACCACCCGGTTGGCGGCGTACCAGGGGACGCCGTACTGGGCGCCGTTGATGCTGCCCGGCTCGGCGAGGCCCTTGAGCCAGTCCTTGCTGCCCCATTCGCGCAGGCCCTCGAGGGTGAGTTCGGCGAGGCCGCCCTTCTCGATGTACTGGGCCACCTGGGTGTTGCCGACCTCGATGACGTCGGCGGTCTCCTTGCCCGTGCCGTCGAGCACGGCGTTCACCTTGTCGCCGATGCCCGTCCACTCCTGGATCCGGACGTCCAGGTCGACGCCGGGGTGTTCGCTCTCGAACGACGCGGTGAACCTGTCGACGAAGTCCTCCGAGGCGCTGCCCTTCATCAGCCAGAGCGTCACCTTCTGCGGCCCTGCGGCCGAGTCGGCCGACTGGCTGCAGCCCGTGAGGGCGGTCGTGGCCGCGAGGGCGGCGCACAGGGCGGGGAAGCGCATCTTCAAGAGGGTCACCTTCTGGGGCTCGATCCGAGATGGCTCGAAATTGGCATAGACCAATAGGCTGGTCAAGGGCCTTTCGCTCGGGATTGTTGGCGCAAAGTTCGCGGAGCCGGACTTACTGGGGCACCGTAGAAACAGGCAAAAGCCACCCACTGTCGGGAGACCCCCATGTCCAATCACACGTACCGGGTGACCGAGATCGTCGGCACCTCCCACGAGGGCATCGATCAGGCCATCCGCAACGGGATCGCCAGGGCGGGCCAGACCGTGCGGAACCTGGACTGGTTCGAGGTGGTCCAGGTACGCGGCCACATCGAGAACGGGGAGATCGCCCACTACCAGGTGGGCCTCAAGGTCGGCTTCCGCCTCGAGGGCGAGGACTGAGCCCCCGCCCGGGGCTCGACCCCGGGCCTCAGCCGGGACCCGTCACGTCCGGCCCTCGACCTCCTGCGCGGATTCGAGCTCCGGCGCGTCGGCCGCCCAGTCGGCCAGTACCACCCGGAAGCCGGCGGCCCGCGCGGCCTGGCAGACGAGCTCGTCGTCGTCCACGAGCATGCGCACCTCCCGGCCGCGGGCGATCCGCCCCAGCACCTCCAGCTTGGTCGTGCGGGCCGGTCGCCGGTCCTGGTTCCCCCGCATCCACAGCCGCCCCTCGGGCAGCCCGTGCCGGGCGAGCCAGTCGACGGTGTCGGCCCGGCACCGCTCGGGGCGCCCGGTCAGGTACACCACCTCGCAGTCGGCCGCGCTCTCCACCGCCAGCGCCACCCCGCGCGCGAGCGGTGGATCGGCCGGAGCCGCGCCGAAGAAGCCGGTCCAGTCGCGGGGGCGACGCTCCAGGAAGTGCTGGCGATGGCCGGTGTCCGCCAGGGTGTTGTCGATGTCGAAGACGGCCAGCGGCCGAGAGGTGCTCTTCTCGCTCATCCGGCCAGCCTAGGGCCGGGCACGGACACAGGTGCGGCCCGGCGGAGGGCGTGGGGAAGCGGGTGGTGGCATCGGGTGGGGCATCGGGTGGGGGGGGAATCCTGGCGGCGCTCGGACGTTGACTCCTCTGTGATCCGAAAACTCTCGATACTCGACCGGTCCCGCACCCGCGCGGGCCACCCGGCCCCGCAGGCCCTGCGCGACACCGTGGAGCTGGCCCGGGCGGCCGAGGAGCTCGGCTACCACCGCTTCTGGGTGTCGGAACACCACAGCGTGCCCGGGGTCGCGGGCTCGGCGCCGACCGTACTGGCCGCGGCCGTCGCCGGCGCGACCCGCCGGATCCGGGTCGGCACGGGCGGGGTGATGCTGCCCAACCACCAGCCGCTGGTGGTCGCGGAGCAGTTCGGGGTGCTGGAGTCGCTGTTCCCCGGCCGGATCGACATGGGGCTCGGCCGCTCGGTCGGCTTCACCAACGGGATCCGGCGCGCGCTCGGCCGGGACACCGGGGACGCCGACCGCTTCGAGGAGCAGCTGGCCGAGCTGCTGGGCTGGCTCGACGGCACCCAGCGGGCGCACCCCGACGTGCACGCCCGCCCCGCCGAAGGGCTGCGGATACCGGCGTACGTCCTGGCCACCGGTGAGGGAGCCGGGATCGCCGCCCGGGCCGGACTGCCGCTGGTGGTGGGCGACCTGCGGTCCCGCAGCCGGGTGAGTGAGATCGTGGAGGCGTACCGCAAGGAGTTCCGGCCCTCCGCCCGGGCCATGGAACCGTACGTGGTCGTCTCCGGAACGGTGGCGGTCGCCGCCACGGCGGAAGAGGCCCGCCGCATCCTGGTCCCGGAGGCCTGGTCCCTCGCGTACTCCCGCACCCGGGGCAGCTTCCCGCCGCTCCGCCCGGCGGAGGAGATCGAGGCCCTGGAGATGACCCCGAAGGAACGGGAGCTGTACGGGGGCGCCCTGGCCGGCCACATCCACGGCACGGAGGACCAGGTCGCCGCCCAGCTCTCCGAGGTCGCCGCCCTGACGGGTGCGGACGAACTCCTGGTCACCACCTCCACGTACGACCGCACGGCGCTCCTGGACTCGTACGCACGGCTGGCCCGCCTGGCCCGTTCCCAGGGGCGTCCCCCGGACGTGCTTCGGCCGGCTCCGGCATCGGGTAGCGTCAGTGAACTGCGCCGGTCGCGTCTGCGGTGCGGGGGCAACTGAACTGTGCGGGAGTGGTGTTGGACAGGAGATCAGGCGGCCAGGGCGCGCCCCGGGTCATGGTGCTGTCGATCGGGGTGGGAAGCTTCCGCGACGGTTCCGACATGGAGGAGCTCGGCTTCGTTCCTGATCGGATCGAGGAAGTCGGCAAGGCCTTCGAGCAGTTCGGGGCGGTGGTGGAGACCTCGCTGGACGGGACCGAGGGCGAGATCGACGCCCTGTTACGGAAGTGGATCGTCGATGAGCGGAAGTCCGCAGATGTCGTCGTCATCCATGTGATCGGACACGGACGGGCCGACCGCAGCGGCCGGCTCTCCTTCGTGGCCCGCGACGACCGCGAGGTCGACGTGGACCGGTGGATCGAGAAGGCGCAGCAGGAGGCCGAGCGGGGCGGGGACCGCCAGCGCGTGGTGTTCCTGGTCGACACCTGCGGGGCGGGCACCGCGACAGGACGGCAGCCCATCTCCGAACTCGACGGCGAACGCGGCGTCTGGTCGCTCGGCGCGTCCATCAGCAGCTCGCCGACGGAAAGCGGCCGGTTCAGCGGATGGGTCGCGAAGGCGCTGGAGGCGCTGTTCTTCACCGACTTCGCCCTGGACGTCGAGTCGATCGGGTTCACCCGGTTCGTGCGGGCTCTGATCGCCGAGGTCAAGGCGGACACCACCTGGCGCATGTCCCTCGGCTTCAGCGTGGAGCAGGGCGACGGCGAGTGGCCGTTCCTACCGAACCCCCTGACGGCCGAACACACCCCGGAACAGATGCAGTTGCAGCGCCGCTCCCTGGGCTTCGTCCCCGGCGAGGACCTGGGGGACCTCGCCACCCAGGTCGCGGCCGGCAAGGAGATCAGCGACAGCCTCTACTTCATCGACCGCGCGTCCGGACGTGGTCTCATCTCCGCCGACGACAGGACGGGCTTCTTCTCGGGCCGCGCCGCGGAGCTCAAGCGCTACCAGACATGGCTGGCGGGCGACAGTCCCCTGCTGACCGTTACGGGCGCCGCCGGCGCCGGAAAGTCGGGGCTGCTGGGCCTCGTCGTGTGCGCGGCGGCCCCGAAGCTTCGACGGGGCGTCCGGGAGCTGTGGGAGTCCGCCGCGCACGATCTCCCGGAGGTCCCGGACATCGTCGCCCTGCACGCACGTCAGCGCTCGGTGCAACAGGTGATCGACATCATCGTCGAGCAGACGGGACTCGAACTGCCCAAGGACGAGGAGACTCCGGAGGGCGAGGCCCGCGAAAGGGAAACGGGGGGCGCCGACCCCGTCCAATGGACCGCCGGCCTCCTGCGCAAGGCCCTCGCCCAGGAGCGGAAGCACCGCCTCATCGTGGTGGATGCCGTGGACGAGAGCACCGATCCTCCCGCGGTCCTGCGACTGATCAGCGGCCTCCTCGCGCCGGAACGGCGGGACGGCGCGCTGGCGAAGGCACCGTGCAGGGTCCTGCTGGGCGGACGGCGCGAGGTGGTGGACGGGCTGTCCTGCGCCGAGGAGCTCGCGGAGATCGCCGCCGATCAGATCGATCTGGACACCGCGGATCCGGTCGCTCTGGAGGAAGACGTACGCCATTACGTCGCGCGGCTGCTTCGTGCCGGCAAGCCCTACGCCACCGGCACCGCCTCGGAGTTCGTCGACACCCTCGCCAAGCGAGGGGCGAGCGGCATCGTCCGTCACCTGCGGCCGGACAGCCTGTGGGGGCCGTTCCTGCTCGCCGGTCTGTACGTCCACTACCTGGTGACCCTGAAGTACCCCCCGCAGGACGAGACCGCGGCACGGGCCTACGCCCGGGAGGCATCGGCGGACCTGCCGGACCTGATGGAGGCCGTCCTCCTCGCCAGGCACGACGAGTTCCCCTCGTTGCGCGCGGTTCTCTCGATCCTCGCCCGGTCGCACGGGGACGGAATGCCGCTGACGACCTTGCGTCGCTGCCTCAAGGCCATGGATGCCGACGACATCACCGACAAGAAGTTCCTCGACACGCTGCGGGAGGCTTCGCCGTTCCTCCGTACCGGAGTCGACCCGGAGAGCGACGTGGCCCTCTACCGCATCTTCCACCAGGGCCTGGCGGACTACTTGCGCGATCACCCGGCGAGTTCGGATGCGGTGGACGCCGCCCAGAGCCTGGACCTCGAACGGAGGCTGCTCTCGGAAATCGTCGGGCCCTTCACAGCGGGTGCCGCCGAGTCCCGCGACGACTGGTACTCCGCAGAACCGTACGTACTGCGGCACGCGCTGGGGCACGTCGCCGCGGCCGATGCGGCCGAGTCCGCGGAGTTGCTCCTGACCGACCCCTACTTCCTCATCCGCTTCGATCCTCGGCAGGATCACCGGGCGATCGACATGACGCGGTCCGAGCTGGCCGCGGAGTACGTTCGACTCCTGAGTGCCTCGTGGTCCGCGCACGCGCAGATCAGGAAGGCGTCCGACCGCGCGTCGGTGTGCGCCTTCGACGCCCATCGGTTGAACCTTCCGCAGCGCCGGAAGCAGTTCGCCCGCATCGCGGGGATGGTGGCCTTCCAGCCGGAAGAGGCCCATTCCCTGCTTTGGGCTGAGGGTGGCCAGGTGGACGCCAGCACCCGCTTCATCGAACGTGTGAGCTCGGCGGTGCAGGATGTGGCGGTTTCACCGGACGGTGGCCTCGTCGCGGCCGGCACGAGTCAAGGCGTGCACATCGTCGAGACGGATACATGGCGCGAAATCGCACACTTCCTCGGCAATTCGCAGGACCCGGTCACCGGCGTCGCCTTCTCGCCGGACGGCCGACTGCTCGCGTTCGTGACGAACGCCTGGACACGGAGCCTTCAGTTCTGGGACGTCGAGAAGCGCACTCTTGTCGGAGAGCCCTGGCAGCACGTGACCGGAAGGGTCAGCTCCCTTGCGTTCTCCCCCGACGGCCGTCGGCTCGCGGTCGGACGCGACGGTCTCGGTGCCTCCGTCTGGGATGTGACCGGCGGCCATCCGGTCGAGGAGGTGCGCCTCCAGCACAGCGAAGGTGTCGATGACGTGCAGTTCAGCCCTGATGGGGAACTGCTGGCCGTGTGTGGTGGACGCGGGTTGGCCGTCTGGACGACGAACGACTGGAACCCCGTGTCCCTCAGCACGGAGAAGGCCCGGGCCATCGCCTTCTCGCCGGATGGCCGCTTGCTCGCCGCACTCGACAGCGAGGGGGTCAGTCTCTGGTGCTGCGAGACGCTCGAATGGACGCGCCGGGTGGGTCAGAAGACCATCGCCGTCGGCGGTGGCCTCTGCTTCTCGTCCGACGGAGCACTCCTGGCGATCGGTAGCTGGAGTTCGTTGCACGTCGTCGAGGTCTCCTCGGGGCAAACGGTCAGCCGCCTTGCCGAAAGAGGCGCCTACAACACTTGCGTGGCGTTCCACCCCTCGAATCCGTCGCTGCTGATCACCGGTCACGCGGAGGGGCGCCTGCGCCTTTGGAGCGGGCTGGGAGAGGGGACTCAGGCGCCGAAGTTGACGCAGTTCGCCTCGTCCAGTGCCGCCGGCTCGCCCGACGGGCGCCTGCTCGCCGTCCTCAACAGGACCAAAGGATGTCTCGAACTCCGCGATCCGGCCACCGGGGAAACGCTCGCAGAGGTGCCCGGGAGAAGCGGCTCCCACTTCCTCTTCTCGCCCGACAGTCGACTCCTGATCGCCGCGGGCTACTCCGGATCCCTGCAGGTCGTCCGCACAGGATCGATCCCCCCTCCGCCCGCCGAGACCCTCCGCATCGGCGGACACACGTACGCTCTGCCTCGCCTTGCCTTCTCCCCCGACAGCAAATGGTTCGCCCTCGCGGTCGTGGAACATTCGAAGACCTCGGTGATCAAGATCTGGGCCTCCCACGGTCTGTGCCTCGTCAGGCGCATTCCATTGCCCGACCAGCCGGACAACTTCGGGTTCGCAGGACCGGGGAAGCTGTTCGTCACCATCAACGGAGCCCTCGCGGTCTACGACTGCGGCGAGACCGAATCGGAGGAGTCCCCCGCATGACCCGCGTCCTCGGCATCCACGGCGTCCGCAACTACAAGGCCGCCGACAGCACGCCCCACCTCGGCAGCGCCCGCCTGCGCTCCGACTGGCTCGCCGCGATCGGGGCGGCTGTCCCGGGGCTCGACCTGGAGACGGCCTACTACGCCGACCTGCTGCGCAGCGAGAAGCAGGGCGAGGACCCGGCCGACGAGGAGCTGGCGCTGGTGGAGCAGTGGGCGCGCGCCTGGGGCGTCGACCCGAGCGGGGCCCAGGGCCGGGCCACGGGCTGGCTGCGGTGGATCTGCGGGCAGGTCGCCGAGCGGGCGGGCGAGCGGCCTGCGGTCGTCGAGAAGAGCGTGAAGCTGTTCTTCCCCGAAGTGACTCGGTACTTCGCCACCGGGCGGGCCGCCGTGCGCGAGCGGGTAAGGGCGGCACTGGTCCGGCACCGGCCCGACGTCGTCGTCGCGCACTCGCTGGGCAGCGTGGTCGCCTACGAGGCCCTGCACGATCTGGCCGGTGAGCTGGACGTGGAGCTCCTCCTGACGCTGGGCTCCCCGCTGGCGCTGCCGAACGCGATCTTCCATCGGCTCGATCCCGGCCCGCAGGAGGGCCGGGGCACGCGGCCGCCTGGCGTACGGCGCTGGGTCAACATCGCCGACGTCGGAGATTTCGTGGCCGTCCCGAAGGGTGCGCTGGCCCGCGCGTTCGCCGGGGTGGAGGAGCGGCCGGAGATCCGCATCGCCCCTTTGTGGCCGCACAGTGTGCTCGACTACCTGAAGCATCCAGCGGTGTCCGGCCTCCTCACCGACCGCCCTCGCTGAGGAGGCCGGGCGGGCAAGGCCCTAAACTGGGGTGAATGCACCAGTTCACCGATCCTCAGGCCCCCCGTGACCCCTTCGTACGGGTCCGGGGCGCCCGGGAGCACAACCTGCGCGGCGTCGACGTGGACATCCCGCGCGACGCGCTGACCGTGTTCACCGGGGTGTCCGGGTCCGGCAAGAGCTCGCTCGCCTTCGGCACGCTCTACGCCGAGGCCCAGCGCCGCTACTTCGAGTCGGTGGCCCCGTACGCCCGCCGCCTCATCCACCAGATCGGCGCCCCGAAGGTGGACTCGGTCACCGGGCTGCCGCCGGCCGTCTCGCTGGAGCAGCGCCGCTCCTCCCCCGGCTCGCGCTCCTCCGTCGGCACGGTGACCCTGCTGTCCAATTCGCTGCGGATGCTGTACTCCCGCGCCGGGACCTATCCCCCCGGCGCGCCGCGGCTGGACTCCGACGCCTTCTCGCCCAACACCGCCGCCGGCGCCTGCCCTTCGTGCCACGGTCTGGGCCGGATCCACCGCACCAGCGAGGAACTCCTCGTGCCCGACCCGGGCCTGTCGATCCGTCAGGGTGCCATCGCCGCCTGGCCCGGCGCCTGGCAGGGCAAGAACCTGCGGGACATCCTGGAGACGCTCGGCCACGACGTGGACCGGCCCTGGCGGGAGCTGCCCGCGAAGGACCGCGAGTGGATCCTGTTCACCGAGGAGCAGCCCGTGGTGACCGTGCACCCGGTGCGGGAGGCCGAGCGGATCCAACGGCCTTACCAGGGCACGTACATGAGCGCCCACCGCTACGTCATGCGGACCTTCGCCGACAGCAAGAGCGCCACGCTGCGGACGCGCGCCGAACGGTTCCTCGCCGATTCGCCCTGCCCGGTGTGCGAAGGACGGCGGCTGCGTCCGGAGGCGCTGGCCGTGACCTTCGCGGGACACGGCATCGCCGACCTGGCCGCGATGCCCCTGACCGACCTGGACGGCGTACTCGCCGCCGCGCCCCCGGCCGGGGAGGCCGCCCGGGTGCTCGCCGAGGACCTGCGCTCCCGGATCGGGCCGGTCACGGAGCTGGGACTGGGCTATCTGAGCCTGGACCGGACCGCTCCGAGCCTCTCCGCGGGCGAGCTGCAGCGGCTGCGGCTGGCGACGCAGCTGAGGTCGGGCCTGTTCGGCGTGGTGTACGTGCTGGACGAGCCGTCGGCGGGGCTGCACCCGGCCGACACCGAGGCGCTGCTGGGCGTACTGGACCGGCTGAAGGAGGCCGGGAACACCGTCTTCGTCGTCGAACACCAGCTGGATGTGGTGCGGCACGCGGACTGGCTGGTGGACGTGGGGCCGCTGGCCGGGGAGCACGGCGGGCAGGTGCTCCACAGCGGGCCGCCGCAGGAGCTGGCCGGTGTGGAGGGGTCGGCGACGGCCCGGCACCTGTTCGCGGCGCGGGAGCCGGCCGCGGCGCCGCGGCCGGTGCGCACGGCGGTGGGGGCGGTCCGCCTGACCGGGGTGGACCGGCACAACCTGCGGGACCTGGACGCGCGCTTCCCGCTCGGGGTGTTCACGGCCGTGACCGGGGTGTCGGGATCGGGGAAGTCCACGCTGGTGGGGCAGGTGCTGGCCCGCGAGGTCGGCGAGCGGCTCGCCGAGCCGGACTTTCCCGTACGACGGCTCGTGGAGGTGGACCAGAAACCGATCGGCCGGACCCCACGGTCCAACCTGGCGACCTACACGGGCCTGTTCGACGTCGTGCGGCGGCTCTTCACGGCGGCCCCGGAGTCGGAGGCCCGCGGCTGGAAGGCGGGCCGGTTCTCCTTCAACGTGGCCGGTGGCCGGTGCGAGACCTGCCAGGGCGAGGGGTTCGTGTCGGTCGAGCTGCTGTTCCTGCCCAGTACGTACGCCCCGTGCCCCGAGTGCGCCGGCGCCCGGTACAACTCCGAGACCCTGGAGGTCCGTTACGAGGGCCTGAACATCGCGGAGGTGCTCGCGCTGACGGTGGAGTCCGCGGTCGGCTTCTTCGCGGAGGTCCCGGCGGCGGCGCGCAGCCTGCGCGCGCTGGAGGACATCGGGCTGGGCTACCTGCGGCTGGGACAGCCGGCCACCGAGCTGTCGGGCGGCGAGGCGCAGCGGATCAAGCTGGCCACGGAGCTGCAGCGGCTGCGGCGGGACCACACGCTGTACCTGCTGGACGAGCCGACGACCGGGCTGCATCCGGCCGATGTACGGGTGCTGCTGCGGCAGTTGCACGGGCTGGTGGACGCCGGGCACTCGGTGGTGGTCGTGGAGCACGACATGGAGGTGGTGGCGGGCGCGGACTGGGTGATCGACCTGGGTCCGGGCGGCGGTACGGCGGGCGGCCGGGTCGTCGCGGAGGGCACCCCGGCGCAGGTGGCGGCGGCGGGCCGGGGCCGCACGGCGTCCTACCTGGCGCGGGCGCTCGACGGGTAGGAGGCGGGCGGGCTCCGGGCCGGCCGGGACGCCCGGAAGGCGGTCGGGTGGGGCGGTCAGGTGGCGGTGGCCGAGACGCGCAGCAGGTTGTGGTCCGAGACCTTCGTGTCGAGCGGGAGGGCGTCGGCGCTCGCGGCCCGGAAGTGCGGGGCGCTGAGGAAGAGGTAGTCGAGCTTCTTCGCGCCGAAGGTCGTCTCGCCCGACCGGCACGCGGAGGTGGAGGCGGGCGGGCAGACCGCGGGATCGAAGAACTCGGGGTCGCTCTCGTCGGCCTCGACGAAGGATCCGTGGGCGCCGTCCCCCCGTTCCGGCAGGTAGAAGCGCGACAGCGTGGCGGTGCGCGGGGAGTGGTTGAAGTCCCCGCCGAGGACGACGGCGAATCCGTCGTCCAGCCACTTGCGGGCCTGCTCCGCCAGCCGGTCGGCCTCGGGCACGGCGAGGGTCCCGTCGTCCCAGTAGAGGTGGACCGAGCAGGACCATGTGGGCCGGTCCGAGAGGGAGGCCAGGGCGCAGGGCACCGTGATCGGTTCGCGTTCGCCGCCCACGGTCAGGTCGAGGTCGGCCGTGTCCGAGACCGGGCCGCGTACGAGCACGGCGTTCCCGTACGCGTGTCCCTCGCAGATGGCCGGGTTCCCGGCCGGCAGGGTGGCGGAGTAGAACCCCTCGTAGCCGAGCGGCCCCAGGCGGTCGAGGAGTGCGTCGTACTGGTGCTCGCACACCTCCTGGAGGAAGAGCTGGTCGGCACCCCAGCTCCCGGGGTCGGTCTCGGCGGCCACGGCCGCGATCCGGCGCTCCGCGTCGTAGGTCGGACCGGAGCACATGTTGCCGCAGATGTTGTAGCTGGTCAGCCGGACGGTGCCGGCAGCGGTGCCGGTCTTGGTGGCGGTCTTGGTGGCGGGGGCCGCGGCAGCGGGAGGTCCGGGCGCGACGAGGACGCAGAAGGCGGAGGTGACGGTGACGGCGAGGACGGCCAGGGCGGCAGGGGTTCGGCGCACACCCGTGATCCTTCCCGCGGGCGCCACCGCTACCCCAACACCGGCTGCTCGTGGGGCAGATGACCTCCACGGAAGTCCTCCGCGGGTCACCGGAGGCCGCAGGTCTAGACGTCCCCCGACAACAGGTGCTGCGGCAGTTCGCGGAAGCTCCACCGGCCCCGGCGCCGGGTGAACTCCCAGACCAGGTCGTAGCGGTCGGGCCAGGTCGCAGGGATGCCGGGGACCTGGTGGGCGCCGAGGGCCCGGATCAGGCGGGGGACGCCGCTGTGCTCCCAGCAGACGAGTACGGGCATGGGCGCGGCCAACACGGCCTGGACGAGGGCCGGTTCGGCGCCGACGGCGAACTCTCCGCGGACGGGGGTGCGCAGCGCGGTGGCCAGCGCCGCCACGGTCTGCCTGCACCGCGCGGGGGCGCGGCCCTTGCCGCCGGCCGCGAAGACCGCGGCGGGGCGGGGCAGCGAGGAGCCCTTGGCCGGCGGGAAGAGGCGCGGGAGCTGCTCGGCCCGGCGCCAGCCACGGCCGGCCAGCGAGCCGGGATCGTCCTCGCCCTCCTCGTCCCAGCCGGAGTCACCGGCGTACGGCTTCTCCGCGTGCCGGATCACCATGATCAGGGCGTCCTTGGGCCCGGCTTCCGGGCCGGCCGCGGGGGTGCGGGGGTCTTCCCCGCCGGAGCAGCCGGCCGCGGCCAGCGGGGCGAGGGCGGCGGCCAGTACGGCTCGACGGCGCGGTCCGGACCCGGTGGGGGCTTCTGGCATGGGGCCACTGTCCCCCATCGCCCGGGCGCCGCCGGGGCGCGGCGCGAGCTGGGCTGCGCCGGTCAGCCGATCGGCGCAGGGACGGCCCCCGCGGGCGCCCGTACGGGGGCTGACCGCGGCCGCGGGGCCCCGGCCCTGCGTCCCGGGACGCTCAGCGGGGGCCCTTGCGCACCGCCCGCAGCCACTCCTTGTTCATCGCCGCGATCGACGGCAGCGGGATGCCCTTCGGGCAGGCCGTGGCGCATTCCCCGGTGAGGGTGCAGCCGCCGAAGCCCTCGTCGTCCATCCGGGCCACCATGTCCAGCACCCGGGTCTCCCGCTCCGGCGAGCCCTGCGGGAGGACGTTCAGGTGGTTGACCTTGGCGGAGGTGAAGAGCATCGCCGAGCCGTTGGGGCAGGCCGCCACGCACGCGCCGCAGCCGATGCACTCGGCGTGCTCGAAGGCGAAGTCGGCGTCGGCCTTGGGCACGGCGGTGGCGTGGGCCTCGGGGGCGGCGCCGGTCGGGGCGGTGATGTAGCCGCCGGCCTGGATGATCCGGTCGAAGGCGCCGCGGTCGACGACGAGGTCCTTGACCACCGGGAAGGCCGCGGCCCGCCAGGGCTCGACGTCGATCGTGTCGCCGTCGGTGAAGGACCGCATGTGCAGCTGACAGGTGGTGGTGCGCTCCGGGCCGTGGGCGTCCCCGTTGATGACGAGGCTGCAGGCGCCGCAGATGCCCTCGCGGCAGTCGTGGTCGAAGGCGACCGGGTCCTCACCGCGCAGGATGAGGTCCTCGTTGAGGGTGTCGAGCATCTCCAGGAAGGACATGTCCTCGGAGATCCCGTCGACCTCGTAGGAGGCCATGTGGCCGGGGGCGTCGGCGCCGCGCTGGCGCCAGACGCGCAGGGTGAGCTTCATGCGTAGCTCCGCTGGGTGGGGTGGACGTACTCGAAGACGAGGTCTTCCTGGTGCAGGACGGGGGCGGCGCCGGTGCCGCTGAACTCCCAGGCGGCGGCGTAGGAGAAGGCCTCGTCCTGGCGGGCCGCCTCGCCGTCCGGGGTCTGGGACTCCTCGCGGAAGTGGCCGCCGCAGGATTCGGCGCGGTGGAGCGCGTCGAGGCACATCAGCTCGGCGAGTTCGAGGTAGTCGACGATGCGGTTGGCCTTCTCCAGCGACTGGTTGAACTCCTCGCCGCTGCCCGGGACCTTGATCCGGCGCCAGAACTCCGCGCGGATCTCCGGGATGCGGTCGAGCGCCTTGCGCAGCCCGTCCTCGCTGCGGGCCATCCCGCAGTACTCCCACATGAGTTCGCCGATCTCGCGGTGGAAGGAGTCGGGGGTGCGGTCGCCGTCGACGGCGAGCAGCCGCGCGAGCCGCTCGCGGGTCTCGCGTACGACGGCCACCGCCTCGGGGTGACCGTCGTCCACCGTGGACCGGTGCGGGTGCCGCGCCAGGTAGTCGTTGATCGTGGACGGCAGTACGAAGTAGCCGTCGGCGAGGCCCTGCATCAGGGCGGAGGCGCCGAGGCGGTTGGCGCCGTGGTCGGAGAAGTTGGCCTCGCCGATCGCGAACAGGCCGGGGACGGTGGTCTGGAGGTCGTAGTCGACCCACAGGCCGCCCATCGTGTAGTGCACGGCTGGGTAGATCCGCATCGGGACCTCGTACGGGTTCTCCGCGGTGATCCGTTCGTACATCTCGAAGAGGTTGCCGTACTTCTCGGCGACCTCGTCCCGGCCCATGCGGCGGATGGCGTCGGCGAAGTCGAGGTAGACGCCCTGGCCGCCGGGGCCGACGCCGCGGCCCTCGTCGCAGACGTTCTTGGCGGCGCGGGAGGCGATGTCGCGGGGCACGAGGTTGCCGAAGGAGGGGTAGATCCGCTCCAGGTAGTAGTCGCGCTCCGCTTCGGGGATCTCGGCCGCGGGGCGGGTGTCGCCCTTGGCCTTGGGAACCCAGATCCGGCCGTCGTTGCGCAGGGACTCGCTCATCAGGGTGAGCTTGGACTGGTGGTCGCCAGTGCGCGGGATGCAGGTGGGGTGGATCTGGGTGAAGCAGGGGTTGGCGAAGTACGCGCCGCGCCGGTGCGCCCGCCAGACGGCGGTCGCGTTGGAGTTCATGGCGTTGGTGGAGAGGTAGAAGACGTTGCCGTAGCCACCGCTCGCCAGGACCACCGCGTCGGCGTAGTGGGTGGAGATCTCGCCGGTGATCAGGTCGCGGGCGACGATGCCGCGGGCCACGCCGTCGACGACGACCAGGTCGAGCATCTCGGTGCGGGCGTGCATCTCGACGTTGCCCGCGGCGATCTGCCGGGAGAGGGCCTGGTAGGCGCCGAGGAGGAGCTGCTGGCCGGTCTGGCCGCGGGCGTAGAAGGTGCGGGAGACCTGCACGCCGCCGAAGGAGCGGGTGTCGAGGAGTCCGCCGTACTCGCGGGCGAAGGGGACGCCCTGGGCCACGCACTGGTCGATGATCTCGACGGAGATCTGGGCGAGGCGGTGCACGTTGGACTCGCGGGCGCGGAAGTCGCCGCCCTTGACGGTGTCGTAGAAGAGGCGGTGCACGGAGTCGCCGTCGTTGCGGTAGTTCTTGGCCGCGTTGATGCCGCCCTGGGCCGCGATGGAGTGGGCCCGGCGCGGGGAGTCGGAGAAGCAGAACTGGACGACGTGGTAGCCCTGCTCGGCGAGGGTCGCGCCGGCCGCGCCGCCCGCGAGGCCCGTGCCGACGACGATGACGGTGTGCTTGCGGCGGTTGGCCGGGTTGACCAGCTTGGCCTCGAAGCGGCGGCGGTCCCAGCGGTCGGCGATCGGGCCTTCGGGGGCCTTGGTGTCGGCGACGGGCGCACCGGTGGTGTGGTTCGCGTAGCTGTTCACGGTCAGTTCACCACTCCGGTCATGACGGCGACGGGCACGGAGACGAAGCCCGCGAAGAGGACGAGGGCGAGGGCGTTGGCGAGGGACTTCAGCGTCCGGTCGCGTCGGGCGTTGCCCGCGCCGAGGGTCTGGGCGGCGCTCCAGAAGCCGTGCCGGACGTGCAGGCCGAGCGCGGCCATCGCCACGATGTAGATGGTGTTCCCGTACCAGGTGGAGAAGGTGGCGAGGACGTTCTCGTACGGGTGGCCGGCCCAGGCGCGCTCGTTGACGGTGAGCGTGGTGAGGTCGAGCAGGTGCCAGACGATGAAGAGGCCGAGGATGATGCCGCCCCAGCGCATGGTCCGGGTGGCGTAGCTGGCGCGGCGGCGCTTGTGCGCGTACTTGACGGGGCGGGCCTTGATGTCGCGCCGGCTGAGCTGGTAAGCGGACACGGCGTGCGCGACGACCGCGGCGAGGAGCACCACGCGGACGATCCACAGGGCCCACTCGTGGTGCAGGAAGGGCGAGCCGAGGGTGCGCAGCCAGTGGGCGTAGCCGTTGAACTCGTCCGAGCCGAAGAAGATCTTGAGGTTGCCGAGCATGTGCACGACGAGGTAGCCGAGCATGATCAGGCCGGAGACGGCCATCACCGACTTCTTGCCGACGGAGGAGTCCCAGAGTGTGCGCGTGGTGGACGGCCGTCGACCCGTCCGCGTTGCCAGAGCCATGTCTCCGACGGTAGGGACTGAGGTCCCGAAAGGTCCAAGACATGAAGGAGCTCAAATCGATAGGGATTTCCTATAGGGCGGGTTACGCTGGGCTGATGCAGTTCCAGCAGCTCCTGTATTTCGTGGCCGTCGCCGAGACCCGGCACTTCACGCGGGCCGCGGAGCGGGTGCACGTGGCCCAGCCCTCGCTCTCCCAGCAGATCAAGGCGCTCGAACGGGAACTGGGGGCCGAGCTCTTCAGCCGGGCGCGGGGCAACATCGCGCTCACCGACGCGGGCGAGGCGCTGCTGCCGCTGGCCCGGCGGATCCTGGCGGACGCGGACACCGCGCGGCTGGAGGTGCAGGAACTGGCGCAGCTGCGGCGCGGGCGAGTCCGGCTGGGTGCCACCCCGAGCGTGTGCACCGGCCTGCTGCCGGACGTGCTGCGGGCCTTCCACGCCGCGCATCCGGGGATCGAGCTGCTGATCGAGGAGAGCGGTTCGCTGGACCTCGTACGGGAGCTCGCGCGCGGGGCCCTGGACCTCGCCCTGATCGCGCTGCCGCTGCCGCCCTCGGCTCCGGCCCTGACCACGGTGGAACTGCTGACGGAGGACCTGGTGGTGGTCTCGTCGACGGAGCGGCCGGCGCCGGGCGGGGGCGGCGAGCTGACCGTACGGGGCCTGCGCGACGAGCCGATGGTGATGTTCCGGCATGGCTACGACCTGCGGGAACTGACCGTGGCGGCCTGCCGCGCGGAGGGTTTCGAGCCGGTCTTCACCGTGGAAGGCGGTGAGATGGACGCGGTCCTTGGCTTCGTCCGGGCGGGGCTGGGCATCGCGGTGGTCCCGGCGATGGTGGTGGACCGCGCCGGTCCCGGTCTGCGAGCGACTCCGCTGGCCGGGTCCCCGCTGCGCCGCACGGTGGCCCTGGCCCACCGCACCGATGTGGCTCCCCCGCGCGCGGCCCGCGAGCTGAAGCGCATGCTGGTGGGCTGACCGCGTGGGGCCGGGCCCCGGCCGGGCTACGACCGGGGTATGGGAAGGGCCCTGTCGAGGCCGTCGGCCAGCATCCCGAAGGCCTGGTCGGCGTCGGCGACGGCGGCCGGGTGGGCCTGGTCGGCGCTCCGGCCGGCGTCGAGCCGCCGCCAGTTCTCCCGGCCGAGCTCGTGGCGGACGGCCACCAGGTGGATCGCCGCCAGCCGGGCGGTGAGCGGCGGGACCGACTCCGCCTCGAGCACGGCGGCGAGCAGCTCCACCTCCCGGTCGGTGTAGTGGCCGAGCCGGGCCTGCAGGCTGGCGGTGCCGTAGAGCAGCCGCTGGAAGGCGAGCACCCCGGGGTGGTCGCACAGCCCGGTGATCGGGTCCCGTTCGGCGAGGGCGGCCAGGAAATGGGCGTGCAGCGCACCCACCGGCGTCTGACCGGGGGGACGCTCGCGCACGATGCGTGCCGCCTCGTCCTGGTGGTCGGCGAACCGGTCGAGCAGGAGGTCCTCCTTGCTCGGGAAGTACCGGAAGAGGGTGGGCTTGGAGACCTCGGCCGCGGCGGCGACGTCCGCCACCGACACGGCGTCGAAGCCCCGCTCCAGGAAGAGCTCCAGTGCCGTCGCCGCCAGCTGGCGGCGCGTACGGAGTTTCTTGCTCTCGCGCAGACCTGTCGTGTTCTCCATGTCTCGCAGCGTAGCACGAATTGGTGACCAGGTTATTTTTTTAACCGAGTTGCTTTTTCTGGCGGGGTCCGCTTTCCTTGAGACACCGACGAGGAGAGGACATCCGATGACCGACGTACTGATCGTGGGCTCCGGCCCTACAGGACTGACACTGGCCTGCGATCTCGCGCTGCGCGGAATCGCCGTGCGCGTCATCGACCAGCGGCCCGCACCCCACCGCGAATCGCGCGGGAAGGGACTGCAGCCGAGCAGCCTCGAGATCTTCCGGGAACTCGGCGCAGCCGAGCCCCTCATCTCCACCGGCAACAGCAAGGTGGTCCTGCGCAAGTACTTCGACGGAGCACACGTCAACGACACCGTCATCGACGCGGGCTTACTGATCGGGCAGTGGCAGATCGAGGAGGCGCTGCGCGGCCGGCTCGCCGAGCTGGGCGTGCGGGTCGAGTGGGGGTCCGCGCTCGCCGGAATCACCCAGGACGCGGCGGGGGTCAGCGCCGGGCTCGCGGACTCCACCGTGATCGGGGCCCGCTATCTCGCCGGGTGCGACGGCGGGCACAGCACCACCCGCAAGCTCCTCGGCATCCCCTTCGAGGGAAGTGCGGAAGCCGAGCCCGCGATGGTGCTCGGGGACGTCAGGGCACCCGGACTCGGCCGGGACGTCTGGCACCAGTGGTTCACCTCGGAAGGCGCCGGGATACTGCTCTGTCCCATGCCGGGGACGGACACCTTCCAGCTGCAGGCCTCGCCCGAGCAGGACGAGCACGGCGCACTGCTGCCGCCCTCGCTGGAGAGCTTCCAGCGGCTCTTCGACCGGCACGCCCGGATCCCCGGGATCCGGCTCGCGGATCCCACCTGGCTCTCCTCCTGGCGGGTCAACGTCCGCATGGCCACGCGGATGCGGGAGGGCCGGGTCTTCCTCGCCGGGGATGCCGCGCACGTGCACCCCATAGCGGGCGGGCTGGGCATGAACACCGGCATCCAGGACGCCGCCGCCCTCGGCCCGACGCTGGCCGCCGCTCTCAGCGGGCCGGCCGGGGAGGAGGGGCTCGACCGGTACGAGGCGCAGCGGCTGCCCGTGGCCGCCGAGGTCCTGGCCGACACGGCCCGGCGGTACGAGCGGGTCCTGGAAGCCGTCCGGACACCCGGCCGCGGGACGGAGGCCGGCCTGGACTGACCGAGCGGGGCAGGGCCCACCGGAGGCCGCCCGGGCCGCCTCCGGCTCAGGCTCCAGATCGGGCTCAGGCGGTCCGTGGAAGTGACGTCAGGAAGGCGTGGGCACCGCGTCCGAGAGGGAGAGGGCGTGGATGCGGTCCGGGGCTCCGGGGCGGGCATAGTACCAGCCCTGGGCGGTGTCGCAGCCGAGGGCGCGCAGCTGGGCGGCCTGGACTCCGGTCTCCACTCCCTCGACGGTGACGGCGAGTTCGAGGCTGTGGGCGAGGGCGACGATCCCCTCCACGATCTTGACGTCCACCGGGTTGGCGGGCTGCTGCTGCATCCCCTGGGTGAAGGAGCGGTCGAGCTTGAGGACGCTGACCGGAAGGCGGCGCAGATTGGCGAGGTTCGAGTAGCCGGTGCCGAAGTCGTCGAGTGCGATGTCCACGCCCAGGGCGGCGAGCCGGCGCAGCGGCTCAAGGAGTTCGTCGTCGGCCCCTATCAGGGCGGATTCCGTGACCTCCAGGCACAGGGCGCCCGGGGCGAGCCCGGACTTCTCCAGCACCGCGACGGTGTCGGCGACCAGGCCCGGGTGGTGCAGCTGGGTCGGCGAGAGGTTGACGTTGACCCGCAGGGCCGCGCCGCCGTTCTGGCACTGCCAGATCCGGGCCTGGCGGACCGACTCCTCCAGCACCCAGCGGCCGAGCGGCACGATCAGCCCGGTCCGTTCGGCGAGCGGGATGAAACGGTCCGGGCCGAGCACCCCGTACTGCGGGTGCGACCAGCGCACCAGGGCCTCCGCCCCGCGCACGCTGCCGTCGCGCATGTGGACCAGCGGCTGGTACTCGATGAAGAACTCGCCGCGTTCCAGCGCCGCCGGCAGGGCGTTGGTCAGCCCGTGGCGGGTGATCGCGCGGGCGTCGGCCTCGGCGTCGGCGAACTCGAAGCGGTTGCCGCCGGCCGCCTTGGCCCGGTACATCGTGATGTCGGCGCTGCGCAGCACCTCTGCCGGGGTGCGCTCCTTGGCCGGGCCCTCGACGATCCCGATGCTGCCCCGGACCGTCAGCTCCCGGCCCTCCAGCCGGATCGGCGTGGACAGGGCGGAGAGGATGCGGACGGCGAGGTCGGTCACCTTCTGCTCGGTGTCGGGGCCGGTGGTCAGGGCGACGAACTCGTCGCCGCCGAGCCGGGCGACGACCTCGCCGGGGCCGGTCGCGCAGCTCTGCAGCCGGTCGGCGACCTCCACCAGCAGCCGGTCGCCCGCCGAGTGCCCGAGGCTGTCGTTGACCGCCTTGAAGCCGTCCAGGTCCAGGTAGCACAGGCCGTAGCGGCTGCCGCCGGCCCCGCCGAGGGCCTTTTCGAGCCGTTCGAAGAACAGCGTCCGGTTGGGCAGACCGGTGAGGGCGTCGTGGGTGGCCTCGTAGCGCAGGCGCAGGTTCAGCAGCCGGCGTTCGGTGGTGTCCTCCATCAACGCCAGCTGGTACTGCGGCTTGCCGTCGGCGTCGCGCAGCAGCGACACCGTGAGGTTGGTCCAGAGGACGGTTCCGTCGTGCCGGTAGTACGGCTTCTCCACGCGGTAGCTCTCGCGCTCGCCGCGCACCAGCTCCCCGTACATCCGCCAGACGTGCGGGGTGTCGTCCGGGTGGCCCCACTCACTGACGTTGCGGCTGCGGACGTGGCCCTCCAGGCCGCCGAACATCTGCAGGAGCGTGTCGTTGACCTCCAGCACGTTCCCGTCGAGGTCGGCGATGCCGATGCCGACGGCCGCGCCCTCGAAGACGGCCCGGAAGCGCTCCTCGCTCGCGTGCAGGGCCTGCTGCGCATCGGTGCGGGCGGTCAGTGCGGAGCGGGCGATGGCCTCCTGCTCCCGGAGGGTGCGCTCGCGCAGGGCCCGGGCGTATCCCGCCGCGATGCCGTGCTGGAGCCGGGCACAGCGCGACCGGTACTCCTCGGTGCCCTCCACGCCGCAGCCCTCGGGCCCCTCCGGGCCGCAGTAGAGCACCAGGTACGACTCGACCACGCCGAGGGTGCCGGCCAGGGCCTCCGGGTCGGTGCAGTGCACGGCGACGAGTTCAGCCCCCACGCGCTGGGCGACGGCGGCGTCGAAGGGCCGGGCGTGCAGGGCCTCGGTGAGCGTCCGGGTGAGCGGCACCAGGTGCCGCTCGAACTCGGTGCGGGTCAGCGAGGTGGCCGTGACCGGGAAGATCGCCCGGCCCCAGATGGTCGCGAAGCGGGCGATCCGGTCCTCGATGCCGCCGTGGGGAGCCGCGGGGGCACCGGCGGCCGGTGCCGCTGCCGGCGCTGCGGCCGGTACCGCGGCCGGTGCGAGGACGGACGCCACGGCAGCGGCCGGTGCGCCCGCGGTCTGTGCCGGAAGTCTCACGCCTTGCGTCCCACTCCGCCGAAGCCGGAAAAGGCGTACGGGTCCTCCGGCGTCTCGCCCTCCGCCTCGCCGCCGGGTCGGTCCGGCCGCCAGTCGGGCATGGAGACCAGTCCGGGCTCCAGCAGTTCGAAGCCGTCGAAGAAGTCGCCGATCTGCTGCCCGGTGCGCATGACGAGCGGGTTGCGGATGTCCCGGTAGACGTCGACGACGCCGCCCGCGACCTCCTCCGTGAGCGGGATCCCCTCGAACGAGGCGTGCGTGAGGATCAGCAGGCTGCCGGGGGCCAGGGCGTCGCGCAGTCCGGCGACGGCGGTGTACGGGTCGTCCGAGTCCTCCATGAAGTGCAGGACGGCGACGAGCAGCAGGGCGACCGGGCGTTCGAGGTCGAGCAGCCGGCCGACCTCGGGGGCGGCCAGGATCTCCTTCGGCTTGCGCAGGTCGGCGGCGACGATGTCGGTGCGGTCGTCCCCGTCGAGGACGGCCCGGCTGTGCGCGACGGCCACCGGGTCGTGGTCGACGTAGACCACGCGCGCCTCGGGGCTGGCGGCCTGGGCGACCTCGTGGACATTGCCGAAGGTGGGGATGCCGGAGCCGATGTCGAGGAACTGCGTGACGCCCTCGGCGACGGCGTGCCGGACGGCGCGGCGCATGAATGCCCGGTTGGCCTGCATGACCTTGGGCAGTCCCGGCATGAATTCCATGGCGCGGCGGGCCGCCTGGCGGTCGACCTCGAAATTGTGGGACCCGCCCAGGTAGTAATCGTAGATGCGGGACACGCTCGGCACCGATATGTCGATGCCTGGCGGGGCCCAGGCGGGGCGCTCCATCGGGGTCTCCAAGCGTTGTTCCTGCGGTGGTCCGTGCGAGGTCGGACTCCTGTCCGAGCCGAATGTACTGATCATTGCCCAACAGGGCGAGCAAAAGCGGAAATTGGCGATCCGTTCTTCGTCACACACCAAAGGCGCCCGGCACGCCCTGCGGAGCGAATGACCGATACCGACAAATCCCTTTTGGGAATTGACCGGGGGTGATCGGGCTCGCTGCAGGACCGACCCGCGACTGGCTCAAACCTCTCGGGTCGTCGCTCCACCCGTTCCGGCGAACCCGGGCCGAGCCTCGCGTGCGCGGGCGCGCGTGGGCCCATGCTCCCCGGGTGAACAGAGCCTGTGCCAAGCGCCTGCTGGCGGTCCCGGTCCTGCTGTGGGCGGCCCTGGCCGCCACGCCGGCCGTGGCTGATAGCTGCGCCTACGCGACGACCTGCTCCGGCGACGCCGCGACCGCCACCGCGGTGGTCGCGGTGGCCGGCGGAGGCGGCCGTGGAGGCGGCTCGGGTGGCGGACATCACGGTGCCGACCGCGGCTCCGGCCACGGAAGGGACCAGGGAAGGGACCACGGCGCGGGCCGTGGCGGGGACCACGGCGGGGGCCGTCACGGCGGTCCCCACTGCCCGCCGCCTCCGCCCCCGCCCTGTCCGCCGAAGCCGCCGCCACCGCCTCCGCCTCCGCCTCCGCCGAAGCCCACGCCGCCGCCCGAGCCGCCGCCCCCTCCGCCACCGCCCAAGCCCACGCCCGCCCCGCCCCCGAAGCCCACGCCACCGCCTCCGCCGCCCAAGCCGGCGCCCCAACCCGTACCCAAGCCCGTCATGCCCCCACCACCCCCGCCGAAACCGGCGCCCCAGCCACCCCGTGCGCCCAAGACTCCCGCACCGCCCCCACCCGCCCCCGTGGTGACGCCACCGCCGCCGAAGCCGGTGGCCCGCCCGGCGTACCACGCGCCGGCGCGCAAACCGGTGGAGCACCACATCTCGCCGGTGACCTTCACCCTGCTGACCGCGGCTCCCGCGGTGCTCGCGATCGTCGCGCTGCGCCCGCGCTAGCCCGCCCCACCTGAAACCGATCGGGAGTCATCTTGTCGGAATGGCTCGTCCTGTCCCTCGCGATGGCCGCGGCCTGTGCCGTGGTGCTGTCCATCGCCTTCTTCAATCACCGCAGGATCGGCGAGGACGACGATCCGAACGAAACCCCCGACGTCATCGAATACATGACGATGATGATCGGCGTGATCTACGCGATCGTGCTGGGCCTGGCGATCGCCGGCGTCTGGGAGGGGCGCGGCGCCGCCCAGGAGTACGTGCGCCAGGAGGCCCAGGCCCTGCACGAGATCAGTGTCCGCTCCGAGGTCTACCCGGCCGAGGTGCGCAAGAAGATCCGGTCCGACGTCGACGCGTACGTGACGTACGTGGTGGACACCGAGTGGAAGGAGATGGCCGACCACGGCGACCTCACGGACCGCGGCGGTGAGCTGCTGGAACGTATCCGCCGGGACGTCACCGACTACGAGCCGAAGACCGACCACGAGGGGCAGGCGTACCAGCCGCTGGTCGACCAGGTCGCGGTGGCGGACGACGCCCGCAGTGCGCGCGGCCAGAGCGCCGGGGCCACCATGCCGGGGGTGGTGTGGTTCGGGCTGATCGCGGGCGCCCTGGTGACGGTGGGGCTGATCTTCACACTGCAGATCAGGCGGTCGTTCCGGGAGCTGCTGCTGGCCGGCCTGTTCAGCGCGCTCATCGCGTTCCTGCTGTTCCTGATCTGGGACTTCGACGCGCCCTTCGGGCGGGGTATCGCGGCCACCGCCGAACCCTTCCTCGCGCAGTTCCCGCACCTGGACCTCGGCGGCTGACAGCCGCCCGGCAGGCGGCCGAGCCGCCCGGCAAACCGGGGACGGGCCTCCCGTCCCCGGTTCGGCCTACCGCCATGCCCCATTCGCCCGTTCCTGATCGCGGGTCACCGCACCCGCACCTAGCGTGGCGGACATCGAGGCGCACGAACCCCCACGTGCGGAAACCGTTCCGCGGCTGCTCCTCGGGGATCCGGAGACTCAACCATGGGTGCGATACGCAGCTCCGCCATCGTTCTGCTCAGCGCCGGCGCCACGGGCGCCGTACTCGCGCTCGGCGCCCTCGGCGCGTCCGGCGCGACCGCGGCCGAGGCCCGGCAGGTCACCTCGTTCGGCTTCACGCTCACCCCCTCCACCGTGGCCCCGGGCGGGCAGACGGTGCTCGCGGTCAGCGGCTGCAACGCCGCCTACGCCACCGCTTCCTCCGGGGTCTTCGACACCGTGAGCATCCAGCGCGGGCAGACCGTGCGGGTCACCGTGGACCGGGATGCCCGGCGCGGAGCCGTCTACTCCGTCTCCTTCACCTGCAACGGGGAGACCGGGTCGGCCGACCTGACGATCGCCGGCGGCACGACCCGGCCGACCACGAGTTCCACGCGGACCGCCACCATCACCGCCACGAGGGCCGCCAATCCCGCGAACGCCACCGTCGCCACTTCCGCCCGCGGCGTCCGCGGCGGGCTCGGCGGCAGTGTGGCCGGCATGGATCCGGTGGAGCTCGGCGCCGGCGCCGGCCTGTTCCTCGCCGCCGCGGGCGGCACCGCGTACGCCCTGCGCCGCAGGGGGTCCGGCCGCGGCCACTGAATAAGCCGCCCGTGTTCCCCGCTGCCGCCGGTCGCCCCGAGCCCGGGCGAGGGCTGGGGGCGGTCAGCGGTAGCGGGGAACACGGGCGGGGAACGCCTGACCGGGGAGGCGGGGCGGTCAGGCCCGGCTGCGGAGCGGACGGCGGCGGCGCACCACGTGGGCCCCCGCGCCGAGCGCCGCGGTGCCGACGAGGCCCGCGCCGATGGCGGTCTCGGCGGTGGACGGGCCGAAGGATCCGCCGATGCCGCCCTGCGAGGGGTTGCCTTCGAGGATGGTGAAGCGGTGCGTGGCGACCAGGCTGCTGTCGTTGCACCGGACCGACAGCGTGTGGTGGCCGGGCGAGGCGTGGTTGAAGATCCGGACGTTCGCGAAGCCGATCGACCCGGCGGACAGGTTGGCCGGCGGAAAGTTTCCGTGCGAGGTGACGGTACCGCCGTGTCCGCAGCCCGACGCGCTCACCTGCATCGTGGATCCCTGGTGCACGGAGTACGGGTTGACCGAGATGTTGCTGGGACCGCCGCCGCCGTTCCCGCCCTGACCACCGGGGTTCTGGTTCGCGGAGGCGAAGGGGACACTGAGGCCGATCGCGGCGCAGGCTGCCGCCGTCACGGTAAGAGCGCGCAAGACACGCATGGTGGAACCTCCAGCGGGAAGCGCCCCGGAGCGTCGGCCCCGGATGATCGACGAGAACGCCTCCCACGTCGAACCCTCCGGTGGCCCCGCAAGCTCCGCATTTCCGGCTTTGGGCCGCCCGGTTGAGCGACACGCCGAAGCGCGGACGACGGAGCTGACGGATCCCCAGGTCACGACCCGTCAGGCATTTATGTGACGATTACCCGGATGGACGCACCTCTTCCGGCCCCCTCCGGCGCCGCGGCCACCCGTTCGCACCTTCCCCCTCGCCGTCCCGCCGACTCGCACTTAGCGTGCGTGAGGTAGGGCGTACAGGGGCGGGACAGGAACGCGGGTCGGGACCCCCGCGTCGGGAAGGGAGAACGATGGGCGAGGACGAGACCGGGCAGTCACGCAAACGCTCACCGTGGGGCGTACTCGCCCTGGTCATGCTCACCGGCCTCGCCATGGTGCGGAACGGGGTGGACGTCGGGGGCGGACCGCCCCAGCCCACCGCGGCCTCGGCCGTGGCGGTGACGGCCGACCAGCTGCCGGCGAATCCGCCGCTGCCGCCCGCGGGCATGGAGGTGCTGGAGCACTCCTCGGTGCAGCGCATCCGGATTCCCACGATCAACGTGGACGCGCCGGTGATGACGGTCGGGCTGGACGCGCAGGGCTGGATCGACGCCCCGCCGCCGCAGGACCGCAATCTCGCCGGCTGGTACCTCAACGGCATCTCGCCGGGCCAGCGCGGCTCGGCGGTGATCGTGGGTCACGTGGACAACGCGCAGGGCCCGGCGGTCTTCTACGGCCTGGGATCGGTCAAGCAGGGCAGCCGCATCGAGGTGGAGCGGTACGACGGGCGCACGGCCGTGTTCGAGGTCTACGGCGTGGAGGTGTTCTCCAAGGAGGCCTTCCCGGGAGCCCGGGTGTACGGGGACACCGGGCACCCGGAACTCCGGGTGATCACGTGCGGCGGCGGCTACTCGAAGGCCCGGGGCTACGACGGCAACGTGGTCGTCTTCGCCCGCATGGTGGAGGCCCGCTGAGTCGTCACCGGCCCCAAGACGGCCCGCTCAGCGGGGCGGCAGCGTCGGAAGGGTCATCCGGTAGCCCCGCGCCAGCAGTTGGGGCAGGTACGAGGAGATCGCCTGGACGCTCTGCGAGCGGTTGCCGCCGGCGTCGTGCGACAGGACGATCACGCCGGGTCCCGCGCCGCCGAGGACCCGGGAGATGATCGTGCCCGTCCCCGGTTCCTTCCAGTCCAGGGTGTCCACGGTCCAGGCGAGCGGCTCCATCCCCAGCTCGGCCCCGATCTCGAAGGCGGCCCGGTTCCACGCCCCGTACGGCGCCCGGAACCACACCGGTGCCTCGCCGACGGTCTGCTGGACGACCTCGCTCGTGCGGCCGATCTCGGAGGCGAGGGCGGGCCGGCTGAGCTTGGGGATGAGCGGGTGGGTCCAGGTGTGGTTGCCGATGACGTGCCCTTCGGCGACCATCCGCCGCAGCAGGTCCGGGTTCTCCGCGGCCGTCTCCCCGCAGACGAAGAACATGGCGCGTACGCCGTACCGGGCGAGGGTGTCGAGGATGCCCGGGGTGTAGCGGGGGTCGGGGCCGTCGTCGAAGGTGAGGACCATGGCGCTCGCCGCGGTCGCGTCGGCCGGCAGCTCCAGGATGGGCCGGGTCCGGACGGCCGGCTTCCCGGCGCCCGGCCGGGCGGGGGCGTCGGCGGTCATGGGGCGCAGCCGGTAGGCCTTCTCGGGCAGTCCCTGGGGGAAGGCGGCCCCGGGCGCTCCCGCCGCGGGATTCGGCCCCGGCCCGGCGGCGCCACCCGGAGCAGCGCCCGCACCGCCCGCCCGCGGCATGCCGGACGTACCGGGCGTTCCGCCCTCGCCGCCCGAGGAGACCAGTCCGGCGGCGGCCGCGACTCCGAGGAAGACGGCGGTACGCAGGAGCGCGCGCCGCCCTACTGTCGGCTCGTCATTTTTCATTATTACTACGTATCAACGACATCGCCGCAGATGTCGAGAGGCGCGGACGCGCCCCGTCCCCGTCACCCGCCCGGACCAGCCGGGCGGCCGGTCAGCCGCGCCGCACCAGGGGGAACGGGAGGGTCTCGCGGATCGTCAGGCCCGTGAGGAACATGACCAGGCGGTCCACCCCGATGCCCAGGCCGCCCGTCGGCGGCATCGCGTACTCCAGCGCGTCCAGGAAGTCGTTCTCGAGCTCCATGGCCTCCGGGTCGCCGCCCGCCGCGAGGAGGGACTGGGCGGTGAGCCGGCGGCGCTGCTCGACGGGGTCGGTCAGCTCCGAGTAGGCGGTGCCCAGTTCCGTGCCGAACGCGACCAGGTCCCAGCGCTCGGCGAGCCGCGGGTCCTTGCGGTGCTGGCGGGTGAGCGGGGAGACGTCGGTGGGGAAGTCCTTGTAGAAGGTGGGCAGTTGGGTCTTCTCCTCCACCAGCCGTTCGTACATCTCCAGGACCACGTCGCCGCGGGTGTCCTCGGGGGCGTGCGGCACGGCGGCCCGGTCGCACAGTCTGCGCAGTACGTGTTCCTCGCTGTCGGCGTCGACCTCCTCGCCGAGCGCCTCGCTGATGGCCCCGTACATGGTCTTGACCGGCCAGGGCCCGGAGATGTCGTGGACGACGAGCTTCCCGTCCGCACCCGGCTTGTGGGCGATCGGGGAGCCGAAGGCGGCGGTGGCGGCGCCCTGGATCAGTTCGCGCGTGAGGTCGAGCATCACGTCGTAGTCGGCGAAGGCCTGGTAGGCCTCCAGCATGGTGAATTCGGGGTTGTGCTTGTAGGAGACGCCTTCGTTGCGGAAGGTGCGGCCCATCTCGAAGACCTTCTCCATGCCGCCGACGCACAGCCGCTTGAGGTACAGCTCGGGTGCGATGCGCAGGTACAGGTCGAGGTCGTACGCGTTGATGTGGGTGCGGAAGGGCCGGGCGTTGGCGCCGCCGTGGATCTGCTGGAGCATCGGGGTCTCGACCTCCAGGTAGCCGCGCTCCAGCAGCCCCTGGCGCAGGGCCTGGACGGCGCTGGACCGGGCCCGTACGACGTCCCGTGCCTCGGGGCTCGCGACGAGGTCGAGGTAGCGGCGCCGGACCCGGGCCTCGGGGTCGGCGAGTCCCTTGCGCTTGTCGGGCAGGGGGCGCAGGCACTTGCCGGTGAGCTGCCAGGACCGGACCAGGAGGGAGGGCTCGCCGGCCTTGCTGGCACCGCTCTCGCCGCTCACGAGGACGTGGTCGCCGAAGTCGACCTGGGAGGTGAAGGAGTCCAGCACCTCGCTCCCGGATTCGTCGCGGGTCAGCATCAGCTGTATGTCCCCGGACCAGTCGCGCAGGACGGCGAAGACCACGCCGCCCAGGTCGCGCACGACCATCACGCGCCCGGCGAGGGTGGCCTGTTCGCCGGACCGGGCGCCGGGCGCAAGGCCCGGGTGGGCGGCCTTCAGCTGGGCCACGGTGTGGGTGCGCGGGCGGATTCCCACCGGGTAGGGGTCGGTGCCGGCCGCCCGGATGCGTTCCAGCTTGGCGTGGCGGACGCGGACCTGCTCGGGCAGCCGCTCGGCCGCGGCGAGGCCCTCGCCCTCCTCCCCCACGGCGTCCAGCCCCAGGGAGTCGATGGAGGGCAGCCCTTCGGTGGTGGCGGGGTTGGTGAGTCCCTTGGGATGGCCGTTGCCCCACAGGGTGCGCAGGCTGGGTACGGAGACGAAGCCCTCGGCGATGCCGGAGGCGAGGCTGACCCGGGCGAGCGAGCCGGCGTCCTGGTAGCAGAGGAACCGTGGGTACCACTCGGGGCCGTACTTGACGTTCGAGCGGTACAGCGCCTCCAGCTGCCACCAGCGGGAGAAGAACAGCAGCAGTCTGCGCCACAGCTTGAGGACGGGGCCGGCGCCGATCCGGCCGCCCTCCTCGAAGGCGGAGCGGAAGACGGCGAAGTTCAGGGAGATCCGCCGGATGCCCAGGCCGGGGGCCGCGGCGCACAGCTGGGCGACCATGAACTCCATGACCCCGTTCGGTGCGGCGCGGTCGCGGCGCATCAGGTCGAGGGAGATGCCGTCCTTGCCCCAGGGGACGAAGGAGAGAAGGGCGATCAGTTCGCCCTGCGCGTCGAAGGCCTCGACCAGCAGGCAGTCCCCGTCGGCGGGGTCGCCGAGCCGGTCCAGGGCCATGGAGAAGCCGCGTTCGGTCTCAGTGTCCCGCCAGCGGTCCGCCCGGTCGACGATGGTCTGCATCTCGTCCTCGGAGAGGGCCGAGTGGCGGCGGATGAGGGTGGTGGCGCCGGCCCGCTCGACCCGGTTGACGGCCTGGCGGGTGACGCGCATGTCCCGGCCGTCGAGGTCGAAGTGGGCGACCTGCAGGATGGCCTCGTCGCCGAGCTGCAGGGCGCTGAGTCCGGAGCGGGCGTAGGCGGTGGCGCCGTCCTCGGAGGCGCCCATGACGGCGGGCGGCCAGCCGTAGCGGCGGGCCACGGTCAGCCAGGCGTCGACGGCCGGGGTCCAGGCGGCGGGGTCGCCCACCGGGTCCCCGCTGGCGAGGCAGACGCCGGCTTCGACGCGGTAGGTGACCGCGGCCTTGCCGTTGGGGGCGAAGACCACGGCCTTGTCGCGCCGGGTGGCGAAGTAGCCGAGCGAGTCGCCCCGCCCGTAGGCGCCGAGGAGGGCGCGGATGCGGGGTTCCTCGTCCCCGTGCAGGGCGGCGGTCAGCCGCTGGGAGCGGAAGAGGGTGGCGGCCGCGTTCAGCAGGGCGAGGGCGCCGAAGAGGCCGAGCAGGAAGGACAGCGGGCGGGGCGGGCGGCCGTCGAACTGGCGGGCCGAGAAGAGGCCGCCGAAGACCTCCTTGGCGGCCCAGTCCAGCCACTGTCCCTTGGGCAGCGTGCCGGGGAAGAGGGCGACGAGCCCCCAGCCCACGAGGACGGCGGCGAGCAGGCCGAGGCCCAGCACGAACAGGGCGTGCCACAGGGCCCCGGGCCGGGAGGCGGCGTAGAACTCGTCGCGGGCGGCGATCAGCACGGCCATGGCGGCGACGGCGATGGCCATGGAGGGGACGCCGATCCAGTAGTCGCCGACGGCCATGTCCAGCACGTCGTCGAGGATCAGCAGGGCCAGATAGGTGATGACGATCCACCAGGCGACCTTCTTGCGGGTGCCGAGGGCCGCGGCGAGGAGGAAGAGGAACACGGCGTAGGCGAGGTTCGCGCTGACCGGGACGACGATCAGGTCGAGGAACCGCACGACGTGGCGCAGGAGCCGCCGCAGCGTCGGGGAGAGCGAGAGCAGCGCGCACAGCAGGCCGAGGGTCCCGAAGAACGCGCCGAACCCGTCCGGCACCCGGTTCAGGAAGCGGTTCCGGGTCCCGCGCGTCTCCTCCACGGTGGCACTCATGGTTCGCACTGTAGGGAGGGCCGCGCCGGTGCGCGCGCCGAGCGGAAGGGGGCATCGCCTACCTCGGCAGGGTAACGGAGCACGTGAACACGGGATTCGAACACCGTGCCGACGGGCCGAAGGTGATCCTGGCCGGGGTCGACGGGTCCGGGTCCTCAGTGAGGGCGGCGGCCTACGCGGCGGGGCGGGCCCGGCGGCAGAACGCGCTGCTGGCGCTGGTGTACGTCCAGCCGGTGATGCCGGCCGGGACCGCGCTGGGCGCGCCCGTGGCCGACACCACCGGGGAGATCGCGGAGGGTCTGGTGGCCGAGATCCGCGCCTCGGCGGAGCGGCTCAAGGGCATCTGCGAGGTGCGCCGGCAGTTCCACACCTTCCGCGGCGACCCTCCCCCGGCTACCGCTGGGAGGTGCCCCCAACCGGGCTGGTGAGCACGGCGGAGGAGCTGATGGCGGACGCGGTGGTGGTCGGCGCCTCCGAGCAGGCGGGCCACCGCATCGTGGGCTCGGTGGCGATCCGCCTGGTCAAGGGCGGCCGCTGGCCGGTGACCGTCGTCCCCTCAAACCGTTCCCTGGAACCGCCCCTCGGATCCGTTCCTCAAAAGCGTCGTTTCCTACTGGGCGAGGGTGAGGCCGTCCTTGGCGGCGCCGCGGCTGAGCACGGCCTCGATGATGTCCTCCCGGGCGCTCTCGTGGTCGTCGCGGCCGGAGGGCTGTGCGAGGTTGACGACCCGGCCGGCGGGCAGGTCCATCATCTGCGGCACGAACTCGGCCTTGGTGACCTGCCAGCGCTGCCCGGCGGCGGCCGGCGGGGCGAAGGTGAAGCGGCCGATCGAGCCGTAGTTGCCCCGCATGTCGCGGGCGCCCGTGTAGTTGAACATCTCGCCCGCGACCTGGTCGCCCATGCCGTAGATGATCCAGGTCCCGTTGACCTTCTCGTAGGGCTGCGGGATGTGCGCGTGCGTGCCGAGGATCATGTCGATGTCCGGCCGGCCGCCGGTCTGCGAGGCGGTCAGCGCCTTGCCGAGCGAGAGCTGGGTCTCGTCCGGCTCGGTCTGCCACTCCGTGCCCCAGTGCACGCTCACCAGCACCACGTCCGCGCCCGCCTTCCGGGCGGCCCGCGCATCCGCGATGATCTTGTCCTGCTTCATCAGGTTGACCGCCCACGGCTGGCCCTCGGGCAGCGGGTAGCCGTTCGTGTCGTAGGTGTACGCGAGGTGCGCCACCTTGGCGGAGCCCGCCGTGTACGTGGTCACCGTGGCCGCCTCGGCCGCCGTACGGGCCGAACCTGAGTGCTTCAGCCCGACCTTGTCGAAGCGGTCCAGCGTGCGGCGCAGCCCCGCGGCCCCGTCGTCGAGGGTGTGGTTCGAGGCCGTCGAGCAGCCGTCGTACCCGGCGTCCTTCAGCCCGTCGGCGACCTCCGGCGGGGACTTGAAGGCCGGGTAGCCGGAGAACGGCCCGCCCTCCTCCCCGTAGATGGTCTCCATGTGGCAGAGGGCCAGGTCGGCCGCGGAGACCACGGGCCTGACTCCGGAGAACATCGGCCTGAAGTCGTAGCCGTCGCCGCCCGCGTCGTTCGACGCGCGCTGGATGACGGAGGTGTGCGGCAGTACGTCTCCGCTCGCGACCAGGGTGAAGCCCTTGCCGGCCGGGGATCCGGCGGCGCTGGAGGGAGCCGGTCCGTCGGTGTTCCCGAGGCGGGCCGGTGCGGGGGTGCCGCCGCCCGAGCATCCGGCGGCGGCCGCGGACAGGAGGAGGGCCGACAGGAGGGCGACCGCCTGGGGCCGGGTTCGCTTGGTCATCTACCCAGCTCTCATTAGTACGACTATCTGACATCTGATCATCTGCAATCCACAGAAGGAGACGCCGCAAGTCAAGGAACGGATCCGCACGCGGGCACCGGGCCCACCCCAACGGCGGACACCGGCGGCGCCTCCTGCCGTTCGCCGCGCCGTTCGACCGTTCACCGCCCGCCATGGCCGCCCGGCGGACGACCCGGTGCCTTGGGCGCATCGCCGCGGCGGGACGGTTCCCGGGGGGGCTCACCGCAGGTCAGGGTGGACGGGACGCCTCCCCTACGGACCCCGTACGGACCCCTGGCAGCCCCCACGCATCTCGGAAGGAGCCCCTCGTGCCGCTCTCCCCCGCCCTCCCGCGCACGGACCCCGAGGCGCTGGCCGAACTCCAGCGCGATCACGGGCGGGCCCTGTTCGGTTTCCTGCTCGGCCTCACCGCGGGGGACGCCCAGCGCGCGGAGGACCTCGTGCAGGAGACCCTCGTACGGGTCTGGCAGCACCCGGAGGCCCTGGCGAGCGGGCACGACTCCATGCGGCCCTGGCTGTTCACGGTGGCCCGGCGGCTCGCCATCGACGCCCGCCGGGCCCGGCTGTCACGGCCGCTGGAGGTGGAGGCGGAGGGACTGGAGCAGGCGCCCGCCCCCGACGACGCGGTGGCCGGGTCGGTCACGGCGATCGACGTCCGGCGGGCCGTGGGGTCCCTGGGTCAGGAGCACCGCGAGGTGCTGATGCAGGTCTACTTCCGGGACCGGTCGGTGGCGGAGGCCGCCGCCGAGCTCGGCATTCCGGCCGGTACCGTCAAGTCCCGTACGTACTACGCCCTTCGCGCCCTGCGGAAGGGTCTCCAGGGGTACGGCTACGGCCTCGGCGCCTGAGCTTCCGGCGCGCGCGGACATCGGGGCAACAGGTCCGGGAACGCCGCGAAGGGACGCGGACCGGACAAAAAACGCAGGGATTTGGGCATAAGTGCGTCCAAGTTGCGTAAACATCCCCCGCTGCGCGAGCCGCTCGGTGAAGGCTCGGGGCTGACGACGACGGGACGCTCGACGCGTGGGAGAAGGTGGAACGGTGCAGCCCGAGGGTATGAACGGCACCAGTGACGGCGGGCTCGCGGTGCCCATGGCCTGGCTCTACGCCGAGTACATCGCGGACGAGCTGCTGCGTACGGGCCGGCTGATCCCGGTCAGCACCCTGGAGTTCCGGGCCGGACGCGACACGCTCGCCCTGACGATCTACCTCTCGGACGCCGCCGGCGAGCTCTCCGGGATCCGTGTGGTCTCGCAGCTCGACGAGTGGATGTCGCTGACGGCGTACGGACACCCCTGGCGCGACTGGGTGCACACGCGGTTCCTCGCGCTGGGCGAGGAGGCCAGGGAGCGCGACCGCGGCGAGGAGCCCGACCTCGAGCTGGCCCGGGCGGCATGGCGCTGGCTGGACCGCACCGAGCTCTTCGCCACCAATCTCGACCCCGGCCGGCACGGCCACGCCGACACCCCTCTGGGACTGGACGAGAACGCGCGGGTGTGGACCCCGGCGTGGCAGCTCGGGCTGCCGCTGGGCCACTTGGCCATGCACCTGTTCTGACGCCCCTACGAGGAGCGTTCGGCGGGATCCGTCACCAGGCCGGTGAAATCGGCCTCGTTGCGCTCCGCCCGGGTGACGTACCACCGGGCGATGAGCCACATCACCGGATACACCAGCAGGCCGAGCGCCACCCACACCAGCGGCCCCGACGCGGCCCGCGGCAGCACGAACACCAGCGGCAGCGTCCCCACCAGTGCCGCGAGCGCGGCCAGCGCCCCCAGCCCGGCGCGCAGCTGGCTGCGCATCAGCGCCCGGACGTAGGTGGCCCCGAGGGTGGTCTGCTCGGAGATCTCCGAGCGGGCGGGGGCGTGTGCGGGCGGCCGGCGCCGGGCGCCCCGGGGCACCCCGGTGACGATCTCGCGCCGGGGCGGCGCCTGCTGCTGCTCCTCCGCCATGGCGTGGGAGTCTACGCAGCGCCCCGCTATTTGAGGAGACGGGACAGCCTCCGGTCGGCCAGCGGCTTGCCGCCCGTCTGGCAGGTCGGGCAGTACTGGAGCGAGGAGTCGGCGAAGGACACCGAGCGCACGGTGTCCCCGCAGACCGGGCACGGCTCCCCGTCCCGGCCGTGCACGCGCAGCCCGCTCTTCTTCTCGGCCTTGAGCGCACCGGCGGCCACTCCGTGCGCCCGGGCGACGGCCTCGACCAGGGTGGTGCGCACGGCCTCGTAGAGGTGGGTCACCTGGTCGTCGTCGAACGAGGCGGCCAGCTTGAAGGGGGAGACCTTCGCCGCGTGCAGGATCTCGTCGCTGTACGCGTTGCCGATGCCCGCGATGACGCTCTGGTCGCGCAGCACGCCCTTGATCTGGCGCCGTTCCCCGTCGAGCAGTGCGGCGAAGGCGTCCCGGTCGAAGTCCTCGGCCAGCGGGTCGGGGCCGAGGCGGGCGATGCCGGGGACCTCCTGGGGATCGTGGACCACGTAGACGGCGAGGCGCTTCTGGGTCCCGGCCTCGGTGAGGTCGAAGCCGCCGCCGCCCTCCAGTACGACGCGCAGCGCGAGCGGCCCCTTGCCGGGGCGCGGCGGCTGTGCGGGCAGGGTGTCCTGCCAGCGCAGCCAGCCGGCCCGGGCCAGGTGGGTGACGAGGTGGAGCCCGCCGATCCGCAGGGCCAGGAACTTGCCGTGGCGGGCGGTGGCCCCCGCCGGCTGCCCTTCGAGGGCGGACAGCGGCGGGTCGTACGTCTTGAGCACGCTGACGGCGAGCGGGAGGACGCGCTCGACCACCCGCCCGGTGAGGTGCTCGTCGAGGTACTCCCGCAGGGCCTCGACCTCGGGCAGCTCCGGCATGGGTCCAGCCTGCCGCCGCCTCAGGCGAAGCGCGAGCTGGGCACGGGCCCCGGTGACGCGACCCGGTCGCGGGGCGCCGAGAGCCAGCCGGTGCGGACCCCCGTCACGAAGGCCCGGAAGGCCTCGTCCCGGTCGGCCGGGGTGGCGCCGTCGCCCTCGTCCGGGGCCGGGTCGGCCGCCGCGATCTCGGCGGCGATCTCCGCCTCGGGCCGGTCGTCGTCCTGCCACGGCGGGGCGACGTACTGGCAGAGCAGCGCGCTGAAGTCCGCGCTCACCGCGGGCGGGTCGGTCCAGCAGGTGGCGTGCTCGTGGAGGATCTGGCCTTCGGCGCGCTCCCGCAGCGTGCGGACGAGTTCCTGGTCGGCCGCGTTCAGGTCGTAGGCGACGACGAGGGTGTCCGCACGGTTCGGTTCGTACGGGACGGCGGGCAGCCCGAGCACGCGGGCGGCGGCGAGCCCGAGGATCCGGTCGGACCGGCCGGGCAGCAGCGAGACGGTGGCGGGGCTGTGCCCGGCGGCCTCCAGCGCGAGCGCGAGCCGGGCCAGGCCGCGGCGGCACTGTTCGGGGCTGTCGCCGAGGTAGGCGTAGCGGCCCGTCATCCCGGCGTCCCAGCCGTACGGGGACAGGGTGCCGAGCAGGCCGCCGGTGAGCCCGTAGTGCCAGCCGCGCAGGTCGGCCGCGCCGAGCGGGTCGGGGTGCCCCGCCGTTCCCTGGGCCCGGCGGGACCGGCCGCTGCGCAGCACCTGGCGAGCCTGGCGCTCGCGCGCGCCGGACCACTGGGGGTCCTCGGGGGCGGGGAGGCCGTGCAGCAGCCCCTCCGCGGTGTCCAGGTCCCCGGCCAGCAGGGTGTGGTGGACCAGCAGGTACGTCTCGGGCCAGGCGGGCAGCCGGTCGCCGCCTCTGGAGAGCAGCGCGGCGGCCTCGGTGTGACGGTGCTCGTCCTCCAGGGCGGAGACCAGCTCGGCGAGGAGCGGCCGCGAGTCGGGGAGCAGCCGGAGCGCCTCGCGCAGGGGCGCGACGGCGAGGAAGGCGACGCCGCGCTCCACGCACGCGTAGCCGAAGTCGTAGAGGGCCTGCGGTTCGTCGGCCCGCTCGGCGGCGGCCCCGGCGGCGTCGGCCAGGTCGGTGAAGCCGGCGTTCTCGGCCAAGGCCCTCGTGGCTTCGGCGAGTTCGGCGACCGGGAGGGTCTCCGCGCGGGGGCGCAGCGAACGCACGGCTCCGGGCAGATCCCCTGCCTTGAGCAGCCGGCGGACGTCATCCATGGCAATAGTCATCGCCATCGATCCTCACGGACCGGGCGGCGCCCCGCAACGGACTTTCCCCGCCTGGGCGCGAGCCGGCGCTGCGCGGAGGCCGGACGTGCCGGCCTCCCCGGACCGCCGCCCCGCCAGTGGCACAGGGCCAGAGACGGCCTAGCTGTATTGCCCTGTGAGGTTGGGGACGCGGCTGGCGGGTGGTTTGCCTGCGAGCGCGGTGTGTCCGCGGTGGTGATTGTAGGTGTGTAGCCACTGCGGGAACGCGTCGCGTCGTTCCTGCTCGCACTGGTAGGGACGGGCGTAGGCCCATTCCTCCAGGAGGGTGCGGTTGAGGCGTTCGACCTTGCCGTTGGTCTGGGGCCGGTAGGGCCGGGTTCGCTTGTGGGTGATCCCGGCCGCTGCCAGGGCGTCGCGCCAGGTGTGGGATTTGTAGCAGGCCCCGTTGTCGGTCAGGACCCGTTCCACGGTGATCCCGCACGAGGTGAAGAACGCCTGTGCCCGCTGCCAGAAGGCGGTCGCGGTCTCCTTCTTCTCGTCGGTCAGGATCTCGCTGTAGGCGAGGCGGGAGTGGTCGTCGACGGCGGTGTGGATGTAGCTGTAGCCCAGGCGGGGCGTTCTTGCGGCCGGCCTGGCGGCCCAGGGTCTTGTGGCCGCCGCCGTCGGGGATGTTGCCGAGCTTCTTGATGTCCACGTGCACCAGTTCGCCGGGCTTCTCGCGTTCGTAGCGGCGTATGACACGGCCGGTGGCCCGGTCCAGATGGCTCAGGCGGGCCAGCCCGAAGCGGGTCAGGACGCGGTGCACGGTCGAGGGCACCAAATCCAGCAGGTGGGCGATGCGGGCCGGTCCCCAGCGGCGCAGGACACGGACCTTGATGATCCGGCGTTCGGTGCGGTTCGGGATCCGGCGTGGGCTGTGATGCGGGCGCGAGGACCTGTCACGCATGCCCGCCTCGCCGTGATCGCGGTAGCGGTCGGCCCACCGCTGGGCCGTGGTCGGCGAGACCCGGAAACGCTCGGCGGCCCGCCGCAGCGGCCAGCCGTCCACGACCACGCAGTGGGCCAGGCGCAGCCGTCCGGTCTCGGTCAGGGGTGCATTACGGTGGGGCACGAGGGCCTTTCTGGTCGGTGTAGACGTCGCAATCCACACCGAACCCGGAAGGCCCTCACCCGTTCAAGACGCCTCAGCCGAGACCTGCATCACCCGTCCACAACCTCCCGGGGCAATACACCTAGCCCATGACGAACTCGCACCACACGCACTTGCCGCCGCCCCGCGGCTCCACGCCCCACACGTCCGCCAACCGGTCCACCAGCATCAGGCCTCGGCCCGAGACCCCCGCCTCCCCCGCCTCGCGCCGCCGCGGCAGTGCGCTGGAGCGGTCCTCCACCTCCACCCGCAGCCTGCGTTCGTGGCCCGCCAGGACGCGCAGGGTGACGATCGCCGGGCCGTCGGTGTGCATCAGGGCGTTCACGATCAGCTCGTCCGCGACCAGTTCGATCTCGTCGGACCGCTCCCGCGCGCCCCACGCGCGCACCGCCGCCCCGATCATGTGGCGGGCCGCCACCAGCGCCTCGGGGTCGCCGGGTGCCACGTGCTGCTGCAGGCGGCTGCCGGCCTGGGGGGCGGCCGCCACCTCGCGGCGCAGCAGGAGCAGGGCCATGTCGTCGTTCCCGCCCCGGTCGTCGGCGAGCGCGCACAGGCGGTCCGCCAGGAACTGCAGGTCGGCCGGTCCGCTGCGGATCTGGGAGGCCAGCAGCTGGATGCCGTCGTCGAGGTCGGCCCCGGGCTGTTCCACCAGGCCGTCGGTGCACAGCAGGAGCGTCTCCCCCGGGTCCAGTTCCACCGTGGTCACCGGGTATTCGAGCTGGCCGAACTCCGCCGAGAGGCCGAGCGGCATCCCGCCCCCCACCGGGAGCCGGTGGCAGTCCCCGTCGCGGGTGCGCAGCAGGGGGTCGATGTGGCCGGCCCGTACCAGCTGGAGCACCCCGGTGGAGAGGTCGGCCTCCGCGTAGGTGCAGGTCGCGAAGCGGTCCGTGTCCAGTTCGTGCAGGAAGACGGAGGCGCGGGCCATGACCGTGCCGGGTGAATGCCCCTCGGCGGCGTACGCGCGCAGGACGATCCGCAGCTGGCCCATGACCGCGGCCGCGTGCGTGTCGTGGCCCTGCACGTCGCCGATGACGGCGCCGACCCGGCCGCCCGGCAGCGGGATGACGTCGTACCAGTCGCCGCCGATGTCCCGGCCCATCCGGGCCGAGCGGTACCGTACGGCGATCTCCGCGCCGGGCACCGAGGGGATCCGCCTCGGCAGCATGGCCTGCTGCAGGCCCTCGGCGAGGTCGTGCTCCTGCTCCAGCAGCATGGCCCGCTGGAGGCTCTGCGCGATGCTGCTGCCCAGTGCGACGAGCAGGTTGCGCTCCTCCTGGGTGAAGCCGTCCTTGTCCCGGTAGAGCAATCCGATCGCGCCGATGGGACGGGCCTGGGCGATGAGCGGCAGATAGGCGGCCGCCGAGATCCGCATGTACGAGATCTTCGACCAGAGCTCGGGATAGCCCTCGGCGAACTCCTCCGCCGAGTCGAGGAAGCGCGGTTGCAGCGAGCGGACGACCTCGCTCATCGGGTACTGCTCGTCGATGCGGGTGTAGCGGGTGCCGGGGACGAAACTGTCCTGGGGGCCCTCGGCCACGAGGTGGATGCGCCCGGCCTCGACGAGGCCCATCACCATGCCCATGGAGCCGAGCCGCTCCAGGCCGTGGGCGTCGCCGATGACGTCGATGACGTCCCGTACGGTCCGGGCGTGCGCGAGGGCGGCGGTCGTGGACTCGACCACCGACGTCTGGCGGCGCCGTTCCTCGTCCAGGCCGAGGCGCTCCGCCGAGTGGCTGAGCTCGTCGGTCGCGTCGCGGACGATGCCGATGATCCGGTACGGCCGCCCGTCCGGGCCGCGCATGACGCGGCCCTGGGTGTGCGTCCAGCGCAGCCGCCCGTCGCGGCAGCGGATGCGGAAGTAGGCGCCGTAGCTGTCCATCCTGCTCTTGAGGGCGGAGGAGACGAGGGCGTCGAGGCGCGTCGACTCGGTGGCCGGGACGCGCGGGGAGAGCGACTCGGGCCGGCCGTCGTACTCGTCGGGGGTCGTGTCGAAGACGTCGAGGGCCGCTTCGTCCATGTGCATGAGACCGGTCACGAGGTCCCAGTCGAAACTGCCCATGCGGTTCAGCCAGAGCGACCGGTCCGGGTGTGCGGGCCAGTCGTCCGGCAGAGATACGGTGGTCGGCACCGATCCACCATGACACACGGGCCGGTCAGGCGCTCTCCAGCGAGTGGCTCCCGTCCGAGGGCTGCGGCTGCAGGTCCGGGTCGACGTACGGGTCCGCGTAAGGGTCCGTGTACGGGTCCACGGAGGGGTCCGCGTACGGGTCCGCGGAGGGGGCCGTGTACGGGTCCGCGGAGGGGGCCGTGTACGGGTCCGCGTACGGATCGGCGTAGGGATCGGCGTACGGATCGGCGTAGGGGTCGTTCGGCTGCGGCACCGTTCCGTCGGGCTGGGGCAGGAGCCCCGGGTCGTCCGGGTTGGGCTGGGTCAGGTCGAACGGGATGTCCGAGGGGACGTTCGAGGGCACGTCGCCCGGCAGGTCGGAGGGGACGTCCGACGGGCTGTCCGAGCGGGGCTGCTGCGGCCGGGGGACGGAGTCCGACGGCGAGCCCGGGGTCTGCGGTACGCCCGGGCTCTGCGGCGGGGTCTCGCCCTGCGGGTTCTGCGGGGCCGGTCCGGTCGGCCGGCAGTCCGGCGACGCGGCGGCGGGATCGCTCTGGCACGGCTGGACCGATGCGGACCCGGACGGGGTGACGGGCCCCGTCGGGATTCCGTCGGCCGGGTCGTACTGGGGCAGCGTGCGCGGGGTCCGGTCCTGGGCGCCGTCGTCGCCCCGCTTGCGTTCGATCCAGGTGTTGTCTGCGATGTTGACGATCACCAGGTTGTTGATCACCTGGGCGGTGGGTTCGATGACGACGACCTGGTTGGGCTGGTAGCCGCTCCACGGGTCGCCCTTGTGCACCGGGGACCCCTTGGCGGCGAGCGGGGAAGCCAGCGGGTTCCCGCAGCCGCAGCGCACCCGGGGCATTCCGTGTTCGTCGACGAGGACGGCGGTACCCGCCTGCAGGACGGACTGGAAGCCGTCGGCGCCGCCGTCGCGGAAGGCGTGGTTGGTGACGCGGGTGTCGGCGCGCAGGACGACGGGAGTGAGGCCGCGCAGGAACTCGGGAATGCTCGCCTGCTCGATGTCCGCGGCCTGGGCGAAGGCGCGGGCCTTCGTGTTGTCGGCGGTCAGGAAGCGGACCTGCTGTTCCACGTCGCAGCTGCCGAGCCGCTTGGTTCCGCCGTACAGACCGGGAGTGGCCGCGTTGATGGTGCGGATGCCCTGTCCGGTCGGGTTGGGCAGCGGGGGCTGTACGGGGGCGGACTCGGCGGTGGCCGAGGAGGCGGTGAAGGGGCCGGGGCCGGCCGAGGCCACGGGCTGGAGGTGGACCTCCTGGCTCTCGGGTCCGGCGGCGCTCTTGGGCTCTTCGGCGCCGCCGCAGCCCGCGGCGAACAGGCCGAGGAGGGCCAAGAGGGCCGCGCCGGCCGGTAGGTGACGGCCCGACGTCTGACGAGGTGTCGGAACTGACGGTGCGTGCACGTGGATCTCCCTTTTCGCCCCGGTTGCTCCCTCTTGTCTGCCCCATGCGCGCGCGACCCGCAACCGGAGGGCGTCTTGAACATGTTCAAGGAAGACCGTAGGCTCACCATCGTGAGTTGAACGCGTTCAAGGCGTTCGGCCGCCGATTGGGGGGAGTCCAGGGTGTTGGTACTGGTGAACGTGATCGTCACCCTGGGCATGCTGTACGTCGTCCCGGCGGGCCTGCGCCTGATCGACCCGGCCGGGCTCCGCCGGACCGCCCGCCTCTGGCCGCTGCTCGCCGCCCCCGGGGCGCTGTGCCTCTGGCTGCCGCGCGGGCTGCCCGCCACGGCGCTCGCCGCACTCTACGCGGCGGCCTGCCTGGCGCTCGCGGCCCGGGCCCCGCTCCGGCTGCTGCGGGGCCGTTCCCCGGGGCGCGCCCCGGCCCCGGCCGAGATCGCCGTCGCCACCGCGCTGGTCTCGCCCTCGATCGCCGGGACCGCGCTGGTCGCCGAGCGCGCCGGGTACCGGCTCTTCGGCTTCGACCTCGACATCCTGGCGCTGACGGTGCCGCACTTCCACTTCGCCGGGTTCACCGCCGCGCTGGTCGCGGGGCTCGTGTGCCGGGCCGTCCGGGACACGAGCCCCGCGACGGGGCTCTCGCGCTGGGCCGCGTACAGCGTCCCGGCCGGCACCCTGCTCGTGCTCCTCGGCTACTTCGTCGACGACTGGGCGGAGCTGGTGGGCGCGGTGGTGCTGACCGGCGGGATGTGGGCCGTGGCCCTGCTGACCTGGCGGGAGATCCGGCCCGCGGCCCGGGACCGCGGCACGCGGGCGCTGCTCGCGACCTCGGCGGCCGTGCTGGTGGCCACCATGCTGCTCGCCCTGTGGTGGGCGGCCGGCGAGGCCACCGGGATCGTGCACCCCACCCTGACCTGGATGGCCGCGACCCACGGCCTCGGGAACGCCCTCGGGTTCGCCCTCTGCTCGGTACTGGCCTGGCGGCGGCTCACCACCGACCGCCGCGCGCCCGCCGACGGCGACCGGCCGCTCACCGTTGATCACCCACCGCTGATCACCCACCCCTGACCAGCCACCGCTGACCACCCACCGACTGGAGACCTCGCCATGACCCGCCTCATCAGCGCCGGCCGGGACACCGTCAACTACCCCGACAGGGGCGCGACGGCCCACCGGCCGCTGCCCGCCGGATACCACCACCTGAACCACCGCACCCGCCTCGGGCAGGGCCGGGCCGTCTTCGAGGCCGCCGGCACCGCGGTGACCACCTTCCACGCGCACCGCGCCTCGGGGATGCGGGTGCGCGCCGATGCCGGCGCCGTCCGGCCCGGCAGCCGCGTGGTCGTCGGGATAGGCGTGGGGCCGCTGCGCATCGACGCCCCGTGCCAGGTGATCTGGACGGCGTACGAGCCCGCCCGGATCGGTTTCGCCTACGGGACCCGGCCCGGCCACCCCGAGTGCGGCGAGGAGTCCTTCATCGTGGACATGGACCCCGACGGCACCGTGTGGTTCACGGTGACCGCCTTCAGCCGCCCGAACAGCTGGTACACCCGCCTCGCCGGCCCGGTGGTCCCCTTCCTCCAGCTGCGCTACGCCCGCTGGCTGGGCCACCGCCTGCGCAAGCTGGCCACCGCCGCCTGACCGGTCCGATACTGGAGTCGATGGACTGGTTCACGGCGCCCGGATACTGGCTCGCCCGGCTGGTCTTCCAGCGGGCGCTGGCCGGCGTCTACCTCGTCGCCTTCGTCGGGGCCGCCCTGCAGTTCCGGGCCCTGATCGGGGCGCACGGCATGCTGCCCGTGCCGCGGTACGTGCGGTACGTGCCCTTCCGGCGCGCCCCGAGCCTGTTCCAACTGCGCTACTCCGACCGGCTCTTCGCCGGCTGCGCCTGGACCGGCGCGGCACTGGCCGCGGCGCTGGCCGCCGGGGCCGGGGACGAGGTGCCGCTGGGCGCCGCCATGGCGATGTGGGCCCTGCTGTGGCTGCTCTACCTCTCCATCGTGAACGTGGGGCAGACCTGGTACTCCTTCGGCTGGGAGTCGCTGCTGCTGGAGGTGGGCTTCCTCGCCGTGTTCCTCGGCAACGCCCGCGCGGGGCCGCCGGTGCTGGTGCTGTGGCTGCTGCGCTGGGTGCTCTTCCGCGTGGAATTCGGGGCCGGGCTGATCAAGATGCGCGGGGACTCCTGCTGGCGCAAACTGACCTGCCTCTACTACCACCACGAGACACAGCCGATGGCCGGGCCGCTGAGCTGGTTCTTCCACCATCTGCCGAAGCCGCTGCACCGGGTGGAGTGCGCGGCCAACCACGTGACCCAACTGGTCGTCCCGATCCTGCTGTTCACCCCGCAGCCGGTGGCCTCGTACGCCGCCGGGATCATCGTCGCGACGCAGCTGTGGCTGGTGCTGTCCGGCAACTTCGCCTGGCTGAACTGGCTGACGATCACGCTGGCCCTCTCGGCCGTGGACTTCACCGGCCTCGCGGGCGCCCCGCCGGCCGCCGCCTCACAGGGGGCTCCCGTGTGGTTCGTGGTCCTGGTCTGCGCGGTGACCGCCCTCGTGCTGTTCCTCAGCCACCGTCCGGTGCTCAACATGGTCTCGCGCCGGCAGGTGATGAACCGCTCCTTCGACGCCCTCCACCTGGTCAACACCTACGGGGCCTTCGGCTCGGTCGGCCGGGTCCGCATGGAGGTGGTGGTGGAGGGCACCGCGGACCGGGTGCCGCACGAGGACGGCGCCTGGCGGGAGTACGGCTTCCGGGGCAAGCCGACCGAACTGCGCAGGATCCCCCGCCAGTTCGCCCCGTATCACCTGCGGCTGGACTGGCTGATGTGGTTCGCGGCGATCTCCCCCGGCTACGCGCGCGACTGGTTCGGGCCGTTCGTGGAGCGGCTGCTGGCGGGCGACCGGGACACGCTGCGGCTGCTGCGCCACAACCCGTTCCCGGACGCGCCGCCCGTCTACGTCCGGGCCCTGCTCTACCGCTACCGGTTCACCACCTGGCGGGAGCTGCGCGAGACGGGGGCCTGGTGGCACCGGACGCTGGTGCGCGAGTACCTCCCGCCGACCCGTCTCGCGGACGCCTGGCTGTCAGAGCCCGAGTAGTGCGGCCTCCCGCTCGGCGTCGAGTCCGGGGGCCGGCCGGTCGGACCGCTGCGGGGCCTGCCCGCCGAGGGTGCGGAGCCAGGCCCACGTGTCGGCCACGGTCTCCTCGACCGGGCGGCACTTCAGGCCGGCCTCCAGCGCCCTGGTCACGTCCCCGCCGAACATGTAGTCGTGCGACTCGCCCTCGGGGAGCCAGACCGGGAGTTCGGTCCAGGGCTCGACGCCGGCCTCGAGGATCAGCGCCGGTTCGGTCCAGCGCAGTTCGGCGCCGCCGCCGGTGACGGCGGCGCAGGCGTCGAGGAGAGCGCCCATGGTGGCGTGCCCGACCGGGGAGACGAGGTTGTAGGGGCCGCCGAGCCCGGCCTCGGCCGCGTCCAGGGTCCAGTGCGCGAGGTCGCGCACGTCGATGTACTGGAGCGGAAGTCCGCGCGGGCCGGGGGCGAGCACCGGACCGCCGCGGGCGGTGCGGTTCAGCCACCACGGGAGCCGGCCGACGTTCTCGTACCGGCCGAGGATGAGTCCGGCGCGCACGAGCAGGGCGCGGTCGCCGAAGGCGTCCAGGGCGGCGAGTTCACCGCCCCGCTTGTCCTCGGCGTAGGCGATCGCCGCGGAGTCCGGCGAGCCCTCGACGAGGGGGCCGTCCTCCCCCTGCCCGGCGGGGGCCGGGTAGGCGTACACCGAGCGGCTGGAGATGTACGCGTACCTCCGGGCGCGGCCGCTCAGCAGGCGGGCGCTGTCACGCACCGCCGTGGGGGCGCCGCCCCAGGTGTCGACGACGAGGTCCCACTCCCCCGCGGCGAGGGCGTCCAGGCCCCCGGGGGCGGTGCGGTCCCCGTGCAGGGCCGAGGCTCCCGGCGGCGGGGCGTGGCGGCCGCGGTGGAAGACGGTCACCTCCCAGCCCCGGTCGAGGGCCTCCTCGGTGATCGCGCGTCCGACGAATTCGGTACCACCCAGCATCAGCAGTTTCATGCGCACCAGCCTGCCGGTGGCGGGCGGGCGGCGGAAGCGGTGATCGCCGACAGCGATGACGCTCAGGGCGTACGCGGGAGGGGAACCCTCCGGGAAGGGCAGCGCCCCCGGTGCCGATCGGCACGGGGGGCGCTCTGCACTACTCTGCGGATCAGTCGATTCCGGGCAGGATGTGCGATTCCGCGAGGTCGTCCTCGTACCCCGCGAGCCGGATCGGGGCGGAGCGGGCCCAGACCTCGAGGCTGCCGAGTTCGTCGGTCCGGGGCTTCTTCGCCCGCGACGCCGGTCGCTCCAGCAACGTCGGTTCGGGCTGCGTCATTTCAGTCACCGCGCACTCCTCTGTGTCGCGTAACCCGGCAGGCGTACCGCGCGCCGGGCAAGGGATCAAGGGTTTTCCGGACGCGGTGGCGCCTTAGTGGAGCGCGGCCCGGATGGGGGCCGTCTTGATGCCCCAGAGTACACATATGAGCGGACCTCCGCTCGATAGGAAGGCAAAATCCGCTGCGCCCTCTTAGTTTCGTCCCGAGTTCAGCAAGTCGTAGGTCGGCGGGTACGTGACGGGTGGTGTGCTCGGACCCGGATGCGCGAGGCGCGACGGAGGGGGTCGGCGGTGTCGAGGTCCGGAGTGCCGGAGGCCCAAGTGCCGTACGTCACAAGCGTGGTGGAGCTGATGGACCTGCTGCAGGGCAGCCGCGACGACCACGCTCTGCGGACGGCGGCACTGATCCGCCGCTCGCACCCCTCCGACAAGGAACTGCAGCTCGCGGGCTTGCTGCACGACATCGGCAAGCTGCTCCGTCCGGGTGACGGAGCGCGACACGCCGTACTCGCTGCGGAGGCGGTGCGCCCGCTGCTGGGTGAGCGGGTGGCCCGGCTCGTCCGGCTGCACGCGCCGGCCGCCGGGAGCAACGGCGCCGACGGGGACGGGGCCGACGGGCGGGGGGACGACGCCGACGCGGTGGCCACCCTGCGCCAGGCCCACGAGGCGGCCGCCGGGTCCGGACTGGACGCGGGCGTACTGGAGGACTGGCGGCCGCTGCTGGAACTGGTCGCGGCCGGGTCCTGCCGGGCCGGGAACGCGATCGACCCCCTCGGTTCGCCGAGGGGGTCGATCACGGGCATGCCGTAGGGGCTGCCCTCCGGGTCGGCCCGGAGGGCCGCCGGGACTACCAGTTCGCCGGGGCGTAGTCCTTCAGGAAGACGCCGAACAGGTCCTCGCCGGCCTCGCCGCGGACGACCGGGTCGTAGACCCGGGCCGCGCCGTCGACCAGGTCGAGCGGGGCGTGGAAGCCCTCCTCGGCCAGCCGCAGCTTGTCGAAGTGCGGGCGCTCGTCGGTGATCCAGCCGGTGTCGACCGAGGTCATCAGGATGCGGTCGGTCTGGAACATCTCCTGACCGCTGGTCCGCGTCACCATGTTCATCGCGGCCTTGGCGGCATTGGTGTTCGGGTGTCCCGCTCCCTTGTAGCCGCGGCTGAAGACGCCCTCCATCGCCGAGACGTTGACGACGTACGCCCGCCCGCTGGACGCCTTGCGGGCGGCCTCCGCCATGGCCGGCCGGAGTGCGCTGATCAGGATGAACGGCGACGTGTAGTTGCACAGCTGGGTCTCGAGCAGCTCCACCGGGGAGATCTGGTCGATGGTCTGCACCCAGGTGTTGCTCTCGACGACGTCGGGCAGCAGGCCGCCCGCGTCGATGGCGGTGCCGTCGAGGTGCCGCTCCAGGCTGGCGTTGCCCGCGACCAGGGCGAGGTCGGCGACCTTCTGCGCCTCGAGCCCGCTCACCCCGAGGGGCAGCGCCGTCAGGCCGTCGACCGCGCCGGAGTTGAAGGCGCCGATGACGTGGTGGGCGGGGAGCTCGCCGGCCGGCAGCGGAGCGCCCTCCCCCTCGACCAGGGCCGCGTAGGCGCTGGGCAGGCGGCGCACGGTCTGCGTCGCGTTGTTGATCAGGATGTCGAGCGGACCGGCCCCGGCCACCTGGTCGGCGAGGGCCACGGCCTGGGCCGGGTCGCGCAGGTCGATGCCGACGACCTCCAGGCGGTGCATCCAGTCCGCCGAGTCCTCCATCGCCTTGAAGCGGCGGATGGCGTCCTTGGGGAAGCGCGTGGTGATGGTGGTGTGGGCGCCGTCGCGCAGCAGCCGGAGCGCGATGTACATGCCGATCTTGGCCCGGCCGCCCGTGAGCAGCGCGCGCTTGCCGGTGAGGTCGGCGCGGGCCTCCCTCCTGGACCGGTTCTCGACGGCGCACTCCGGGCAGAGCTGGTGGTAGAAGTAGTCGACCTCGACGTACCGCGTCTTGCAGATGTAGCAGGAGCGCGGGCGCTGGAGTATCCCGGCGATCCGGCCGGCCTCCGTGACCGAGGAGGGCAGGATGCCCTCGGTCTCGTCGTCGATGCGCTCGGCGGAGCCGGTCGCGGTGGCCTCGGTGACGGCCTTGTCGTTGGCGGTCTTGGCGGCGCGGCGCTCCTGGCGGCGGCGCTGCTTGACCGTGCGGTACAGGCCGGCGGTGGCGCGGCGTACGGTGATGGCGTCGGGATGGTCGACGTCGAGCTTGTCCAGCTCGTCGAGCACGCTGAGGCAGAGAGCCAGTCGCTCGGGGTCGATGCCCGGCCCGTAGGCCTGCCCGTGGTCATGGCTTTCTTCGGTCACCGTCATGGCCGCTGCCGTTCCTCGATCACTCGTCCGCATCCGCCTGCTGCGGAAGTCCTCAAAAGGGGAACTGTACGGATCCCACGCGCCTGGAGACAAACCCGCTCCCGGCATCCTCACGGACCGCGAGCGGCCGGTCACCGTAGGGGTCGGCCGTGGGGGCTCCCGGGCACCTCAGGGGTCGTCCCTCCGCTGCTGTGAGGGCCACGCTGGCGTACTCCTGTACTACGCCGGGAGTATGACCGGTGACCACCTGTGGGCGGAGGAATAGCGCAGATGGGTCGGGCATTGTGGACCTTATGAGTGCACTGGCGCTGGCGGTCCTGCTCTGCCTCGTGTCCGCCTTGGCGTACGCGGGTGGCGCGATCGTCCAGGAACGGGTCGCGGCGAGCACGCCGGACCGCCCGTACGCCCCGCTGCGGCGGGGCGGCTGGTGGGTGGCGGTGGGGCTGAACGGCCTCGGTGCACTGTTGCACGTGGTGGCCCTCGCGTACGGACCGCTGAGCCTGGTGCAGCCGCTGGGTGCGCTCACCATCGTCTTCGCGCTGCCGATGGCGGCCGTCTTCGTAGGGCGCCGGGCGGGCTCGGCGGCCTGGCGCGGGGCGGTGCTGGCCACGGTGGGTCTCGCCGGGCTGCTGGCGCTGACCGGTGGGGACGGCAGGGCGGAGCAGTCGCTGGCGGGCGGTGAGGGGAGCATGCTGCTGACGGTGACCGGGGCGGCGGCGGCCCTGCTGTTCGTGGCGGCGCACCGGGTGCGCCGGCCGGTGCTGCACAGCGTGCTGCTGGCCGCGGCCGCCGGTACCGCATTCGGCATGGCCTCCGTGTTCACCAAGTCGGTCGCCGAGGCCTTCGCCCCCGGCGCGCTGGGCGGACTGTGGCCCGACCTCACCGCGATCGCGGCGCTGGCGGCCGCCGGACTGCTGCTGTCACAGGCGGCCTACCGGGGCGCCGGGCTGACCGCGCCGCTGGCCACCGTGACGGTGATCAACCCGGTGGTCGCGGCGACGGTCGGCATCGCGCTGTTCGACGAGGGCTTCAGGTACGGGGCCGCGGGCACGGCCGCGGCGGTGGCCAGCGCCCTCGTTGCGGCCGCCGGCCTGGTCCTGCTCACGGTCGTGCCCTCGCACGTGCGCGGGTCAGATGCGGACTCCGTGGCCCCGGAGGTACTTCAGCGGGTCGATGTCGGAGCCGTATCCGGGTCCCGTGCGCATCTCGAAGTGCAGGTGCGGGCCGGTGGTGTTGCCGGTCGAGCCGGAGCGGCCGATCCGCTGGCCTCCGGAGACCTGCTGACCGGCCTTGACGCCGAGGGCCGAGAGGTGGGCGTACTGGGAGTACCGGCCGTCGGTGTGCCGGATGACGACCTGGTAGCCGTAGGCACCGGCCCAGCCGGCGGAGAGGACCTGCCCGGGCCCGACCGACTTGACGGTGGTGCCGGTCGCCACGGGGAAGTCGACGCCCGTGTGGTAGCCGCTGGACCAGTGGGAGCCCGAGACGCGGTACGCGGTGCCGAGGGCGGCGTCGACGGGGGCGGAGAAACCGCCCGCATCCGGCTTCTGCTGCGCTGAATCGGGCTTTTCGGCCGGCTTTTCGGCTGGTTTTTCGGCTGGTTTTTCGGCCGGTTTCGGCGGTGCGGGCTTCTCCGCGGGCTTCTCGGCCACCGGCTGCCCAGGTTTCACCGGGTCGGCGGTCCGCGGCGGCTTCTCCGGGTTCTGCGCGGGGGGCGGGGGCGTCGCCGGCGCCGTGGGCGGCTTGGCCGGTGTTGCGGTGATCCGCAGGGTGAGCCGCTGGCCCGGGAAGATCAGGTTCGGGTTGGACCCCACGGTGGCCCGGTTGGTCTCGTACAGCGCCTGCCAGCCGCCCTCGACGTGCTGGTCGGTGGCGATCGCGGAGAGCGAGTCGCCGGGCGCGACGACGTACGGGTTCGGCAGGACGGAAGTCCCCGTCGGGCGGGTTGCGCCGGTCTGCGCCGGGGCCGCCGTCTTCACCGGCTGGGACGGCGTCACGGCCTTGGGCTGCGCCGCGGACTGCGTCCTGGGCTGCGACGGCGCCTGCGGGGCGACGGCCGGTGCCGGGCCGCTGCGGGTGAGACCGGCCTTCTTGCCGCACTGCGGCCACGCCCCGGGGCCCTGGCCCTTCAGGACCTTCTCCGCGACGGCGATCTGCTGGTCCTTGGTGGCCAGGTCGGCGCGCGGCGCGTAGGCGGCGCCGCCGAAGGCCCGCCAGGTGCTCTGGCTGAACTGGAGGCCGCCGTAGTAGCCGTTCCCGGTGTTGATGCGCCAGTTGTTGGTGGATTCGCAGGCGGCGACCTTGTCCCAGGTGTCCACGGTGGCGCCGTGGGCGACCCCGGCACCGATGAGCGGGAGCGCCATCCCGGCGCCGCCGGCGGTGACGGCCAGCGAGGCCCGGTTGATGCTGCTCGGCTGATACCGGCGGTGCCGGCCCCGTACACGCATGGGAGCCCCCATAGAAGACATCAGGAACCGCACAACTTAATGTTGCGAACAGGGCATGACAAGGGGCGCAACGGGGCGCTTGTCAGCGGTACTTGACGGTGTGTCGCCCGTCAGGAGATCCGCACGCGGCCGCGTGGGGGTAGCGTCGGCAGTCCCGCACACCGAAGCACACCGACGCACGCAGGAGCGCAACGATGAGCAGCAGCACCGCCCAGATCGGCGTCACCGGACTCGCCGTCATGGGCAGCAACCTCGCCCGCAACTTCGCCCGCAACGGATTCACGGTGGCCGTCCACAACCGGACCGCCGCGAAGACCACGGCCCTGGTGGAGGAATTCGGGCACGAGGGCAGCTTCGTGGCCGCCGAGTCGGCGAAGGAGTTCGTCGACGCGCTGGAGCGCCCCCGCCGCATCGTCGTCATGGTGAAGGCCGGGGAGCCGACCGACGCCGTGATCCGCGAGTTCGCCCCGCTCCTGGAGGAGGGCGACGTCATCATCGACGGCGGCAACGCCCACTTCGAGGACACCCGGCGCCGCGAGAGGGAACTGCGCGAGCAGGGCATCCACTTCGTGGGCGTGGGCATCTCCGGCGGCGAGGAGGGAGCGCTCCTCGGCCCGAGCATCATGCCCGGCGGCTCGGAGGAGTCGTGGGAGTCGCTCGGCCCGCTGCTGGAGAAGATCTCCGCGAAGGCCGCCGACGGCACGCCGTGCACCTCGCACGTGGGTCCCGACGGCGCCGGACACTTCGTCAAGATGGTGCACAACGGCATCGAGTACGCCGACATGCAGCTGATCGCCGAGGCCTACCACCTGCTGCGCGACGTGGCGGGCTACTCCCCCGCGAAGATCGCGGAGACCTTCCGGGGCTGGAACCGGGGGCGCCTGGACTCGTACCTGATCGAGATCACGGCGGAGGTGCTCGCGCACACGGACGCCGCGACCGGCCGCCCGTACGTCGACGTCGTGGCCGACGCCGCCGAGCAGAAGGGCACGGGCCGCTGGACGGTGCAGATCGCCCTCGACCTGGGGGTGCCCGTGTCGGGGATCGCCGAGGCGGTCTTCGCCCGCGCCGTCTCCGGCCACGCGGACCTGCGGACGGCCGCACGCGGGCTCGCGGGCCCGACCGCCGCCGCGCTCGCGCCGGAGGCGGCGGAGGCCTTCGCCGCACAGGTGGAGCAGGCGCTGTACGCGTCGAAGATCGTCTCGTACACCCAGGGCTTCCACCAGATCCGCGCGGGCAGCGAGGAGTACGGGTGGGGCGTGGACCTGGGCGCGATGGCCTCGCTGTGGCGCGGCGGCTGCATCATCCGGGCCGCGTTCCTCGACCGGATCCGGGCGGCGTACGACGCCCGGCCGGACCTTCCCAGCCTGCTGGCGGACCCGGGCTTCGCGGACGAGATCGGCGCGGCGCAGGAGGACTGGCGCGCGGTGATCGTCGCAGCCGTGGGCCAGGGCATCCCGGTACCGGCGTTCGCGGCCTCCCTCGCGTACTACGACGCCCTGCGCGCCGACCGGCTGCCGGCGGCCCTCACCCAGGGGCAGCGCGACTTCTTCGGGGCGCACACCTACCGGCGGACCGACCGCGAGGGCTCGTTCCACACGCTCTGGAGCGGGGACCGCTCGGAGGTCCGCACGGACTGATGTCCGGCAAACCCGCCCTGGCCGGGGGCCTGGGTCAAGAGAGACGGCCTAGCTCAGGGGCCCCGGCTGGGGGATCGGGGCGGGCCCCGGAGGCGGGGGGATCGGGTCCGGCTCGGGTACCGGTCCGGGCACGGGCGGCACGGGCCGCGGCATGGGCTCGGGATCGGGGAACGGGCTGGGATCCGGGGCCGGCGGCTGCGTCTGTTCTGCGTTTCGTCCCATAAGGTTCAGTTTCCCGCGATCGCGGCGGGTACGCCCCCTACCCCGACGCTGAAATCATCCGCAGGCCGGCGGCCAGGCCCGGGGCAGGGCTGGACAGCACCGGGACCGGGCTCGCGGTCAGGCCGGCGGCCCCGGCCATGGACGCCTGGGCCAGCACGATGACGTCCGCGCCGGTGACGGCGTCGGCGGCCGCGGCCACACGGGCCAGGTAGCCGTCCGTGTCCCCCGCCTCGAAGCGCTCCCAGGCCCCGGCGACCAGGTGCGTACGGACCGACACGCGCCGCTCGCCCGCCTCCTGGGCCAGCAGCTCCGCGGTCGGCGCGAGCGTCGACTCCAGGGCGGCCAGTACGGCGATCCGCGCACCCGCACGCACCGCGGCGGCCGCCATCGGCCGGTCCACTCGCAGGACGGGGACACCGAGCTCCGGAGCCAGTGACTCCGCGGTCGCCCCGATGGTCGAGCAGGTGACGAGCGCGGGCGCGGGCCCGGCGGCGGCCAGCACCGCGAGCAGGGCCGGAGCCACGGCCCGGGGGCCTTCGGCGCGGGCCCGTTCCAGCAGCTCCGGCACCACCAGGTGGCGCAGTGCGGCCCCCGGGTGGTGCCGGTCGCGCAGCGCGTCGAAGACCGGGACGTGCACGGGCGAGGTGTGCAGCAGGACCAGGCCCGGCTGCGTCACCAGAGGTCGGAGTCCGAGTCGAGCTGGGCCCTGGCCGCCGCTACGACCTCGGCGGCCGGCTCGGGCGCCCGGTCGGGGTGCTTGGCGGCCCAGCTCGCCGCGTACGGGCAGAGCGGCACCACGGACACGCCCTCGGCGGCGGCGATCCCGTAGAAGGTCCTCACCAGCCCCCCGGCGATGCCCCGGCCCTCATGGGCCGGCTCGACGACGGTGTGCACCGCCACCAGGGCGTGGGGCGCCTCGGCGAGCACGAAGTAGGCGATGAATCCGACCACCGCCCCGCCCTCGACGGCGAGCAGCCGCCCGGCCTTGCGCTCGTCCTGGAACTCGATCGGCGTGTTCTGGCCGCTCTGGCTCTCCGGCATGGTCCCCGACTCCCGTCAGACAGCCACCGCGTGGGGGCTGCGCTCCTGATCCGTACCCGGCACCGGGGCGGAGGGGTCCGCGCCCAGCTCTACGATCCGATTGTCGCCGTCCACGTGCACGATGCGGGGCTTCAGCACCCGCGCCTCCGCGTCCTCGACCTGTGCGTAGCTGATGAGGATGACGAGGTCTCCGGGGTGCACGAGATGGGCCGCGGCCCCGTTGATCCCGATGACCCCGGACCCGCGCTCGCCCTCGATGACGTAGGTCTCCAGCCGGGCCCCGTTGGTGATGTCCACGATGTGGACCAGCTCCCCGGGCAGCAGGTCCGCCGCGTCCAGCAGGTCGGCGTCGATGGTCACGGAGCCGACGTAGTGCAGGTCGGCCTGGGTGACGGTGGCCCGGTGGATCTTGGACTTGAACATGGTACGAAGCATGCGGAAACTCCCGATGTGTCTGCTCCCTGCCTGCTTCCCGCAGGTCAAGGGCGGTCTCCGCAGATTACAACCACAGGCCGCGGCGATGGAAGGCGGTGAGCTCCGACCGAAGCGGAGACGGGGGGACCGGCAGGAGACGGCGCAGGCCCTGCTGTGGGCGTCCCGCGGACGGGACACCAGCAGCCGGGCCTGCGCTCGGGGAGAAGCGGGGCGGCTATTTCACCGAGCCCGCCATCACGCCCTGGACGAAGTGGCGCTGGAACGCGAAGAAGACGATCAGCGGGACCATCAGGGACAGGAACGCCCCCGGTGCGAGGACGCCGATGTTGCTTCCGAACTGCCGCATCTGGGACTGCAGCGCGACGGTGAGCGGCTGGGACTCGCTGTCCGCGAACAGCAGCGCCACGAGCATGTCGTTCCAGACCCAGAGGAACTGGAAGATGGCCAGGCTCGCGATGGCCGGCCGGCCGAGCGGCAGCACGAGCCGGGAGAAGATCCGCCACTCGCTGCCGCCGTCCATCCGGGCGGCTTCCAGCATCTCGCGGGGTATCTCGGCGAAGTAGTTGCGCAGCAGGAAGACCGCGAACGGCAGCCCGTAGGCGACGTGGAAGAGGACGACGCCCGTGACCGTGCCGAACAGTCCCACCGCGCCGAAGAGTTTGGCGACGGGCAGCAGCCCGATCTGCACGGGTACGACGAGGAGTCCGACGACCACCAGGAAGACGCCGTCCCGGCCGGGGAATTCCAGCCACGCGAAGGCGTAGCCGGCGAGTGCCGCGATGGCTACCACGAGGACGGTGGTCGGCACTGAGATCAGGACGGTGTTCCAGAAGGCCGCCGCGATGCCGGAGTCCTTCAGCAGGGCGCTGTAGTTGTCCAGGGACAGCTGGGACGGATCGGTGAGCGCGGTCCACCAGCCGTCGGTGGCGTTGTCCTGTTCGGAGCGCATGGAGGACAGGAGCAGGCCCGCCAGCGGCGTGATCCATACGAGGGCGACCAGGATCAGGACGCCCTGGACGACGGAGCTGCCCAAGAGGCGCGAGAGCCGGCCCCCGCGGCGCCGTCCGGGTGGGAACGCCGGCGTGGAGGGGGACGGGGCGACGGGCCGGACCGCCGTCGTCCGCCGGGACGGCCCGGGCCGCTCGACGGTGCTGTGGCCGCTCATGCTCCACTCCTTCGGAAACGCCGGACGTTGAAGATCATCGCTGGGACGACCAGCAGCAGGAGCACCATGCTGATCGCGCTGCCGAGCCCCTGGTCGTCGCCACCGCCGAAGGAGACCAGCCACATGCGGGTGGCCAGCACGTTCGCCTCTTCCTGTACCGGACCCGGCGCGATGATGTAGACGAGGTCGAAGACCTTCATCACGTTGATCACCAGGGTCACGAAGACGACGGTGAGCACCGGCGCGAGCAGCGGCACGGTGATCTTGCGGAAGATCTGGCTCTCGGTGGCGCCGTCCATCCGCGCGGCCTCCAGCGCGTCGCGCGGGATGGCCGCGAGGCCGGCGCCGATCAGGACCATCGCGAAGCCCGTCCAGACCCACAGGTAGGCGCCGATGATGGCCGGCGTCACCAGCGCGGGACCGAGCCAGTCCACGCCCTGGTAGGGGGCGTCGAAGTTGGCCGCGGGCAGCCGGACGGTGTAGTCGCCGTCGGCCAGCCCGGCGAAGCGGAAGGAGCCGTCTTCCCCCGTGGTGGCGGTCGCGGCCACCCGGCCGTCCCGTACGGCCTCGACCGTCATGCCGGGCAGCCCCTTCTCACCCGGGTCGACCCTGCCCGGCGTGCCCGCGCCACCGGGGGCGAAGTCGAGGTAGACGACGCCCCCGATCGCGTCCGTGCCGGGCGCCGCGGCGGCCGCGTCCGAAGCGGCCTTCGCGTCGGCGGGCATCGCGTCGGGTGCCACCCCGATGAACCCGAGGCTGAGCGAGCCCCCGGGCCGTACGGTGCTCCCGGTGCTGTACGGGCCGCCCGCCGCGCCCGTCAGGCCGTGGCCCTCCCGGGCCCGGGCCGTCGGATAGGCGGCGGCGTCGTCGAAACCGTCGTGGACACCGACGACGGCGGCGTTGAGCACGCCCCGGTCCGGGTCCTGTTCGTAGGCGAGCCGGAAGATGATGCCCGCGGCGAGGAACGAGACGGCCATCGGCAGGAAGAGCACGAGCTTGAACGCGGTCGCCCAGCGCACCTTCTCGGTGAGCACGGCGAGCAGCAGCCCGAGTCCGGTGAGCAGGGTGGGGGCGACGACGACCCAGACGGCGCTGTTGCGGATCGCCTTGAGGGTGGCCGGGTCCTGCACGATCGCCGCGTAGTTCGCGGCTCCGACGAACCGGTCGCCGTCCGCGTCGAAGAGGCTGCGGCCGAACGAGAAGAGGACGGGGTAGACGACCAGCGCGCCGAGGAGCAGCAGGGCCGGCAGGACGAAGACGACCGCGAGGCGGCGCTTCCTGCGCTGGGCCCGGCGCCGCCCGTCGGCCGCGGGGCGGGCGGTCAGGGTGTCAGCCATGGCGGCGCCTCAGTTTCCGTAGGCCTTGGCGGCCTCGGCCTCGAGCTTCGCGGCGGTGCCCTGCGGGTCCGAGGGGTCGCGCAGGAAGTCCTGGAGGAGCTTCCACTCGCCCGCGCCCTTGGTGCCGCCGAACGCGGCCGGAGCCTGGTCCGACATGTCGAAGCGGATCGAGTTGCCCGCCGCGATCAGCGAGTTGGCGGTGCTGCGCGTGGTGTCGTCGCCGTACGAGGCGAAGTCGACCTCGTTGTTCGGGGAGAGGAAGCCGCCCGCGCCGGCCCAGACCCCGGCCGCCTCGGAGCTCGCCAGGAACTCGACCAGCTTCATGCCGGCCTTGCCGTTCTTGCCGTCCTTGAGGACGACCGCCGCGTCGCCACCGCTGACGACCGGCGCCCTGCCGCCGTCGACCGAGGGGAACGGGAAGAACCTGGCGTCCTGCCCGAGCTTCTTGCCGAACTGGCCCTTGGCGACGCCGCCGACGAAGTCGCCCTCGTAGACCATGCCCGCCTTGGGCTCGGGGCCGAAGACCTGCGCGACCGACGAGGGGAAGTCGGTCGCCAGCGCCGTCTGGGCGCCGCCGGCGACGAGCTGCTTGTCCTTGAACAGTTCGCCGAGGGTGGTCAGGGCCCTGACGACGCTCTCGTCGGTCCACTTCAGCTCGTGCCGGGCGAGCTGGTCGTACTTCTCCGGCCCGGCCTGGGAGAGGTAGATGTTCTCGAACCAGTCGGTGAGGGTCCAGCCGTCCTCGCCGGCTATGGCGAAGGCCGGGCGGCCGGAGTCCGCGAGGGTGCGGCCGGTCTTCAGCATGTCGCTGTAGCTCTTGGGTTCGCCGACGCCGGCCTGGGCGAAGGCCTCGGGGGCGTACCAGACGGTGGACTTGTGGGCGGCCTTGAAGTAGAGGCCGTAGTACGTGCCTTCGACCGTGCCGTAGTTCTTCCACACGGGGGCGAGGGTGGATCCGGCCGTCTGGGCCGTCTGGTCGGACAGGGGCTGGAGCCAGCCCTTCTTCGCGAACTGCTGGAGCACACCGACCTGGGGAACCATCACCACGTCGGGCGCGTTGCCGCCTTCGATCTTGCTGCCGACGAAGGTGGAGACGTTGTCTCCGGAGGGTACGAAGACCGTCCTGGCACCGGTCTTCTCGGTGAAGGCGTCGAGGACCTTCTTGAAGTTCTGCTGCTCGGCGCCGGTCCAGACGCCTGCCACGGTGACGGTCTGGCCGCTGAGTTCGCCTCCGCTCGCGGGGCCGGTGGTGCCGCCGCAGGCAGTGGTGCCGAGGGCGAGGGCGAGGGCCGCCGTCGCGGTGGCGGCACTCCGACGGGTCGTCTTGCCGGGTCGTCGCATGAGGAGTCCTTTCGAGGAAGTTCGGGGGCTGGGCGGGAGAGAGGCTCGGGGTCTACGGGCTACGGGCTACGGGCTACGGGGCCTGGTACTCGCCCGCCCACCAAGCTGCGGTCGCCGCGGGGAGCACCCCGTCGGGACAGGGCCCGCTGGCGAGCAGCGGAGTCCCGAGGACCGGGGCGGGCACCGGCTCCGTGCCGAAGTTCACGGCGCAGACCAAGCCCTCGCCGCGGGCGATCGCCAGCACGTGCGCGGGCGCGTCCAGCCAGCGCAGGGTGCCGTCGCCGAGCTGCGGCAGGGTGCGGCGCAGCTGGAGGCCGTCGCGGTAGAGGTGCCAGAAGGAACGGGTGTCGGCGAGGGCACGGTCGGTCGCGTGCTCGGCGAACCACTCGGGCTGCGGCAGCCACGGCTTGGCGCCGACCGCCTCCTGGCTGAAGCCGAACGGGGAGGCGTGTCCGGACCAGGGCAGCGGCACGCGGCAGCCGTCCCGGACGTGCTTGCGGCTGCCGGTGCGGCGGAAGATCGGGTCGGTGAGGACCTCGTCGGGCAGGTCGAGGACCTCCGGGAGGCCGAGCTCCTCGCCCTGGTAGACGTAGGCGGCGCCGGGCAGGGCGAGCATCAGGAGGGCCGCTGCGCGGGCTCGGGCGGCTCCCAGTCCGCTGCCCTCCACCCCCGGCTCGCCCGCGTAGCGGGTCACCGTGCGGATCTGGTCGTGGTTGTTGAGGACCCAGGTGACGGTGGAGCCGGTGCCCGCGATGTCGCGAATCGCCTCGGTGATCGTCGCGCGGAAGGCCCCGGCGTCCCAGGGTGCGCTGAGCAGGTCGAAGAAGAACGCCTGGTGCAGTTCGTCGGGGCGGACGTACTCGGCGTGCTCGCGTGCGGTCGGCACGGACACCTCGCCGACCAGCAGTCGCTCGTGGCCGTCCCCGGCGGTGTACTCCTCGCAGACCGCGCGCCAGCGGCGCCATACGCCGTGGACCTCGGGCTGGTTCCAGGCAAGCTGGTTGACGGCGTCGCGGGCCCGCTCGTCGGCTCCGGGATCGTCCGAGTCGGGCAGCTCGGGGTGCTTGAACAGTCCGGCGGCGACGTCGATCCGGAAGCCGTCGACGCCGCGGTCCAGCCAGAAGCGCAGCACCCGCTCGAAGTCGTCGCCCACGGCCGGGTCGCGCCAGTTCAGGTCGGGCTGGTCGGGCGTGAAGAGGTGCAGGTACCACTCTCCGGGGGTTCCGTCGGGCTCGGTGATCCGGCTCCAGGCGGGACCGCCGAACATGGCGCGCCAGTTGTTGGGCGGCTCCGCCCCGTCCGGGCCGCGGCCGGGCGCGAAGTGGAAACGGGAGCGCGGCGCGCTGCCCGGCCCTGCGGCAAGCGCGTCGCGGAACCAGAGGTGCTCGTTGGAGCAGTGGTTGGGAACGATGTCGAGCAGCAGCTTGAGTCCGAGGCGATGGGTGTCGGCCACCAGCCGGTCGAACTCGGCGAGGTCGCCGTAGACGGGATCGACACCGCAGTAGTCGGCGACGTCGTAACCGTGGTCGTGCTGCGGTGACGGATAGAAGGGGCTGAGCCAGATGCCGTCGACACCGAGCTTCCTGAGGTAGGGAAGCCCGGCCCGTACGCCGGCCAGGTCGCCGATGCCGTCCCCGGTGCTGTCGAGGAAGCTGCGGACGTAGACCTGGTAGATCACCGCGTCGCGCCACCAGGGGTCGGGGGTGGTGGCGGTGCGGGAGGGGTGGCCAGTGCCGGCCGGAAGGGTGCTGAGCATCTCGCGTCGACCTGTCTGCTGAATGCGAGAGCGCCCTGGATCAGGTGCGCTGTTATGCATGCATGTTAAGTAGCGACGACTAGAAGGTGTCAACGATGTGTCCATAAACAACCGAAAGCTGGGATGGTTTGCGGCGAAATGCCCAGATGCACAAACAAGGGCTCCTACTTAACATGTAAGTAGGAGCCCTTGAGGGAGGTGGCGGAGTGCGATCAGCGCCTGCGGGAGATGGTCCCGAGCTCGCGCGCAAGCCGCGCCACCGTCTGCTCGGGTGTCTCGCGCAGCGCCATCAGGTCCTGCGCCGCGGCCTGCACGGCGAGGCTCACCTGGTCGTAGCGCGGACTCTTGGGGCGCGGCGCCGCCGACAGCACGCTCTGGCGGAGCGTGGGCAGGTACGGATACGCGCGGATCAGCTCGGGGTCCTCGTACAGGGCGGCGCGCACCGGTGGCAGCGAGCCCTCGGTGAGCACCTGCCGCTGGACCCGTTCGCTGGTGAGGTAGGAGATGAGATCGGCTGCCGACGCGGGATGCCGCGCACCGCTGCTGACGGCGAGGTTGGAGCCGCCCAGCACGCTCGTGCCGGGCCCGTCGGGTCCGGGCAGCGGCACGGCGCCGAACCGGCCCGCGACCTTCGACCCTTCCGCGCTCGCGTCCGCGTACACATAGGGCCAGTTCCGCAGGAAGAGCAGCCGGCCGTCCTGGAAGGCCCGCCGGGACTCCTCCTCCTTGTAGCCGAGCGCGTCGTGGGAGATCCAGCCGTCCCTCACACCGTCCGCGAGGAAGCGCAGTCCGGCGCGCGCCGCGTCGGAGTCCACGGTCACCCGGGCGCCGTCGTCGCGCAGGACCGAACCGCCCGCCGAGTGCACGGCCTCGGTGACGTTGACGGCGAGCCCCTCGTACGGCAGGAACTGGCCGGCGTAGCCGTCCAGCCCGTGCTTCGGGGCGATCGTGCGCGCCTGGCGCACGAGGTCCGCCCAGGTGCGCGGCGGTTGCTCGCCTTCCTCGTCCAGGATGTCCTTGCGGTAGTAGAGCAGTCCCGCGTTGGTGACGTACGGGACCGCGTAGAGCCGGCCGTCGAAGGTCGCGGTGTCGACGACCGGCCGCAGGAAGGCGTCCAGGGGGAAGCGCTCTCGCCGGAGCGGGGAGATCCATCCGGCCGCCGCGAACTCGGACGTCCAGGCGACGTCGATGTTCAGCACGTCGAACCGGTTGGTGCCCGAACGCAGTTCGCTGATCATCTGGGCCCGGGTCTCGTCCGCCGAGTCGGGCAGCTCGACGAGCGTGACGCGCTCGCCGGGATGGCCGTCGTTCCAGTCGTCCAGCAGCGGGGAGAGGTAGTCGGTCAGATCGCCCGCCGTGACGAGCGTGATGGGGCCGCGGGCCCCGGAGGCGGCGCCCGCGTCCGCACGGACGCCGAAACCGGCGTATCCCGCCAGCACCACCGCCGCGACCAGGAGAGCCCTACCCGCGGCACGCGTCCACCGCATAGGTTCCTCCCAGTGCACGATCCGGCTGCGCCGCCGACCATCGCGGCCTATATATACCCGTTAGGCATGGGCGATACTAGACGCCCAGGCAGACGAGACGGGTGGCGGTGGTCACCGGCCCGATGCCGAGTGAACAGTTGGCTACGGAGCGGGAAGGAGGGGGGAGCGAGTGCGGCTGGCGCTCCTGGCACTCCTCGCCCGTGGCCCCGCTCATGGTTACGAGCTCAAGCAGGACCTTGAGAAGCTCCTGGGCGCCGCGTACCCTCAGCCCAACGTCGGCCAGGTCTACGTCACCCTCGGCCGGCTGGAGAAGAGCGGTCTGATCGACGGCGAGGAAGTCGAGCAGTCGGGCCGGCCCAACAAGCGCACGTACCGGCTGACGGACGCCGGGCACGAGGCCGTGCTGGCCTGGTTCGAGAACACCGCCGAGGAGCCCCGGGTACGGGACGAGTTCTTCATGAAACTCGCTCTCGCGCCGGAGTCGGGTCTGGCCGACCCGGTCGCGCTGATCAACAAGCAGCGGCGGCAGTACCTCAACACCATGCGGGACCTGTCGAAGCTGGCCGCGGCCGAGGACCGCGACAACAAGATCTCCCAACTGCTGATCGAGGGCGCCATGCTTCACCTGCAGGCCGACCTCGACTGGCTGGAACGCTGTCAAGAGGAGCTGGAATGAGCGACGACGCCACCACCGCTCCTGCCGTACCCATCGTCCGCGCCGAGGGCCTGACCAAGACGCACCACGGCGAGGGCGCGCCGGTGCACGCCGTGCGCGGGGTGGACCTGGCCGTCCGGCCGGGCGAGTTCGTCGCGGTCACCGGGCCGTCGGGAGCCGGCAAGTCGACGCTGCTGCACCTGATCGGCGGCCTCCAGCGGCCCGACGGCGGAAAGCTCTGGATCGGCGGACAGCGGGTCGACGAGTACCGCGAGGCGCGCTGGGCCGTCCTCAGGCGGCGCAGCATCGGCGTCGTCTTCCAGTTCTTCAACCTGGTCTCCAACCTCACCGTCGCCGACAACGTCGAACTGCCCGCTCTCCTCGCCGGCGTCTCCCCGAAGGCCGCCCGTGACTCCCGCGCCGAACTGCTCGCCGAACTCGGTCTGGAAGGCCGTGAGCGGTCGATGCCCGGCGAGCTGTCGGGCGGCGAACAGCAGCGGGTCGCGCTCGCCCGGGCGCTGGTCAACCACCCCGCGCTGCTGCTCGCCGACGAGCCGGCCGGCAGCCTCGACAGCAAGGGCACCCGCGAGGTGCTGCGGCTGCTCTCCCGGTTCCACCAGCGTGGCCAGACGATCATGATGGTCACCCATGACGCCCGGATGGCCAGCGCCGCCGACCGCGTCATCAGCTTCTTCGACGGGCGCATCGCCGACGACGCACAGCTCGGCGACGGGCGCCGCCAGCCGGCCCGTGGCGTCCGTGGCGTACTCGAACTGAAGGAGTGACCGTGCGGGCCACTCTGCGCTGGGCGCACGCCGACCTCCGCGCGCATCGCGGCGAAGCCCTCTTCGTCGTACTGGCCAGCGCCGGGATCATCGCCTCGCTCCTCCTGGCCGGCGCGCTGTTCGGCTACGCCGCGAACCCCTGGCAGCGGATCTTCAACCAGTCCCAGGGCGCGCACATCTGGCTGCACACCCGCGCCGGGGCGGACATGGACGCCCTGACCGGCGTGGACGGGATCGCCGACCTCTCGGGGCCCTACCGCACGGCGGCGACGACCGTCGAGTCGCGCGGCGCGCGGGCCGGGGTGACGCTGCGCGCGGCCGCGGTGGAGCCGCCGAAAACGGGGCGGCCGATCGTCACCGCGGGCAGCTGGCTCGCCCCGACGGACGGCGGCACCGGGGCCGGCGCCGTCGTGCTGGAAAGTTCCGTCGCGCGGGCGCTGTGGGCCGAGCCGGGCGACACGGTGCGGGTCACCGGACCGGACGGCGCCCCGCGCGCGCTGCGGGTGAGCGGGACGGCCGAGGCGGCCGAGCCCCGCTACCGGCCCGGGGGCGGGCCGGGCATCGGCTGGGTGCTCCCCGGCACCCTGGACGAGATCGCCCATGGCGACACCGGGCAGAGCGTGGGGCTGCGCCTGGAGGATCCGAACGACACCGACTTCATGGTCCAGCGCGCCGTGACCGTCCTCGGTGCCGACCGGGTGGCCCAGGTCACGAAGTGGCAGCAGACACGGGCCGAGGCCGGCGGCGACGACCAGCTCCTCGGGCAGATGTTCGCCGTGTTCGGGCTCGGCGCCCTGCTCGCGGCGGCGCTCGCCGCGTCCGGAGCCATCGGCGCCCGGGTCCGCGGGCAGCTGAGGGACATCGCCATCCTCAAGGCCGTGGGCTTCACCCCCGGCCAGGTGACCCGCGGGTTCCTCGTACAGCACCTGGCCTTCGCGCTGCTCGGCACGGCCCTCGGCACGGCGGCCATCGCCCTGCTGGGCGCCCGGATCCCGGGGCGGATCGGCGAGGCGGCGGCGGTGTGGGAGGACCTGCCCGGCCACACCGCGCTGATGATCGGCATCCCCTGCGGCGCGGTGCTGCTGATCGCGGCTGCCACCGGGCTCTCGGCCTGGCGGGCCGGACGGGTGCCACCGGTGCCGGTGGCACGGGCCGCGCTGCCCTCCGCCGCGCCGATGACCGCACTCGGCAGGCGGGCTCTCGGGATGCGGGTTCCCCCGGCCCTGGTCCTGGGGTGGCGTGCGGCGTTCGCGCGACGCGGCCGGACGGTCATACCGGTGGCCCGGCTCGCCCTGCCGCTGATGCTCATCACGGTCGCTCTCGTCGCCTGGTCGACGCTGGACCAGTTCCGCAGCCGACCGGCGCAGATGGGACTGCCCGCGGCACTGACCGTACGGGCCCAGCAGGCCGCCGGGCCGTCCGACCCGGAGCTGGAGAAGGCCCTCTCGACGATCCCGGACATCGCCGCGGTCCATCCGGGCGCGGAGATGGCGGCGCTCGTGCCGGGACAGACCGACACCATCACGCTCCGCGGGCTGGGCACGGCCCGGCACCCGTATCCCTCCGCGGTGGTGGAAGGGCGCGCGGTCGACGGGCCGGACGAGGCAGTGGCCGGGCAAGGACTGCTGGATCTCCTCGGGGTGCGGGTCGGCGACTGGGTGCGGATGACCGTCGGAGGACGGCCACAGATCCTCCACCTCGTCGGCCGCACCATCGAACCCGAATCCGGCGGCCGGGTGATCACCACGACCATCGACGCCCTGCGGGAGCGCGATCCGCAGCTGCGGCCCGCCTTCCACGCCCTGGTGCTGCGCGAGGGGGCGGACCCCCGCGCGGTGAGCGGCGCGCTCGCCTCGGCGACCGGTGGAACGCTGGAGATCCGTGAGACGCCCAATCCGGCCGACCGGCTGGAACCGGCACGCGGAGTGATCGCCGCCCTGATCGCGGTGCTGGCACTGATCGGACTGACCGAATTGCTGACGCAGATCAGCAGCGGCGTGCGCGACCGGGGCCGCGACCTGCTCGCGCTGAAGGCGATCGGGCTGACGCCCCGCCAGATCGGAGCGATGATCGTGACGGCCGCCGGTCTGACCGCGCTCGTATCCGCAGTGGTGGGCACGACGGTGGGTGCGCTGTCGGGCAGCTGGCTGGTGGACACCCAGGGCGCGTCGAGTGGAATCGGCGCCGGGATCGCACAACTTCCCCCGCTCCCCGTGCTGTTGACGGTGATCGTCGGGGCGGTGCTGGGTGCGGTGGCGGCGGCGGCGCTCCCGGCGACACGGGCGGCGCGGCGGCGCCTGGCGGACTCGCTGAGCGAGACGCTCTGACCCTCCGGGGCCGCCCTGGAGAACAGCGGGTCCTCGCCCTCGGCCTCGGCTGCCCGAGGCGCCATCGACGTCGGGACCGGGGCCTGGTGCGGCGGCCACGAACCTTCCAGCGGCGGATACCGCCGGCCGGAGGGATCATCGAGACGAGGGGTCCGGCCGGCGGCGCAGGGGGTGCCGTCGGCACCGCCGCGCTGGTGGCAGCCCCGAAGGGCCTCGCGGCCGGGCGCCAGGAAGAAGGAATTCCATGAAGGAGCCGAGTCCTCGACCCGTTGACGCTCACAGCGGTCAGCCGCATGAGGCGGACCGGCTGCGGGAGATCCTCCACGCCCCCGGCTACCTCGTGATCCTCGTCTACTCGGCCCTCATCGGCATTCCGGTGTCCCTCATCGCGTTCTGGTTCCTCGTCGGACTCCACGAACTGCAGAACGTCTTCTGGTCGGACCTCCCGCACCACCTGGGCTGGGACGCGGCCCCGTGGTGGTGGCCGCTGCCCCTGCTGCTCATCGCCGGCCTGATCGTCGGCCTGATCGCCGGCCGGCTCACCGGCGGGGGCGGCCACATACCCGCCGGCGGCCTGCACGCGGGCGCGACGACCCCGGCCGCGCTGCCGGGCGTGGTGCTCGCCGCGGCCGCGAGCCTGCCCCTGGGCGCGGTCCTGGGACCGGAGGCACCGCTGATCGCCCTCGGCGGCGGCCTGGCCCTGCTCTTCCGGGACCTCACACGGACCCCGGCGACCCCTCAGACCACCGCGCTGCTGGGCGCTGCCGGTGCGGCGGCCGCCATCGCGGCGATCTTCGGCAACCCGCTGATCGCCGCCGTACTCCTCATCGAGGTGTCGGGGATCGGCGGCCCGCAGCTCTTCGCGGTCATGCTCCCCGCCCTGCTCTCCAGCGGAATCGGGGCCCTGGTCTTCACGGGCTTCGGAAGTTGGACCGGCCTGGAGACCGGCAGCCTCAACCTCACGCTGCCCACGCCCCTGCCGCGCCTGGACCCGGCGGACGTGCTCTGGACCGTACTCATCGCACTCGTCCTCGCCGTACTCCTCAACCCGGTCCTGGAGGCGGGCCGACGGGTCGCGGCCTTCGTCTCCGTCCGGGTGCTGCCCCGCACCGTCCTGTGCGCGCTGGGCGCTGCGGCCTGCGCCGCCCTCTATTCCCTGATCACCGGCCGCTCGCCCGCGGACGTCGCCCTGTCGGGCCAGGCCACCCTCGGCGAGCTGGCCGCCGCCCCAGCCGCCTGGGGCGTCGGTGCACTGATCGCCGTCCTGCTCCTCAAGACCATCGCCTACGCCCTCTGCCTCGGCAGCCTGCGCGGCGGCGCCATCTTCCCGGCCGTCTTCCTCGGAGCCGCGGCCGGAGTCGTCCTGGCTCCCCTGCCCGGCCTGGGCGCCGTACCGGCCATGGCGGCAGGCATGGCAGCGGCCACCGCGGCCGTCATGCGGCTACCGGTCAGCAGCGTGGTCCTCGTGGTGCTGCTGCTGGGCAGTTCCGCCATGATTCCCATCGCCATCCTCGCGGCCGTGATCTCCTTCGTCACGACCGAACTGCTCCCGGCCGGCACGGCACATCCCCCCGCTCCGCTCTCCGAGCACCCCGAGGACGCCGGCAACCCCAAAGCGGCCGGGGCTCCCTGACGGACCCTCACGACGGAGTGCCGTGACGCGGTCAGGCGTCCGACAGTTCCTCCGCGGGCAGCCGGCCCGCGCGTACCGCGTCGACCAGGGCCTGGTGGTCGCGTTCGTTCTGGTCGGCGTACGCCTCGGCGAAGGTGACGAGCGCCCGGTCGAAGGCGTCGCTGCGGCCCAGGTACGCGGCGATCGCGATCCGGTCGCCCGACCGGGCGTGCGCCCGGGCGAGGGTGATGCCGCACACCTCGCCGAACGTCTGCAACTGTGCGGGCGACATCGTCTCCGGCATGGCGATGCCCTTCCAGTCGCGCAACTGGCGGACGTAGAAGTCGCGCTGCTGGCCGTCGATCCCGTCCACCCGCTCCCAGCCGAGGAAGATGTCGCTCGCCGCCTGCATCAACCGCTGCCCCGAGACCACGCGCTCGCCCTGGTTGCGGTACCGGCTCGCGCCGATGTGGGGGGCGAGCACGGAGGTGTCGGCTTCCTTGGCCTGCAGGAAGAGCGGGTCCTGGCCGTCGCGGCCGAGCAGCAGCAGGATCCAGCAGCGGGTCCCGACGCTGCCGACGCCGACCACCTTGCGGGCCATGTCCACCATCCGGTAGTCCTCCAGGAGCGCCCGACGGTCACTCGCCATCGTGAGGCCGTAGGAGTCCAGCAGGCGGCGGAACCGGCTTTCGAGCTCCCCGCGCTCGACGTCCGGCAGCAGGTCCGCGACCGGTACCAGCAGCGGGGGGTCCGCCGCGATGCTCGGCCGGCCGTCGACCAGCTCCGTGAGTTTGTCGAAGACCTGCAGCGTGTCACGCGAACGGGCCTTCGCCATGGCACGGGCGAGCTTCTTCCGTCCGCCCTTGTCGAGCGAGTCCGTGGTGAGGGCCTCCAGGCGGTCCGCGTCGATCTTCGCGTACCAGACGTCGAGGTTGCCCATGCCGGCGAAGCCGCGCATCGCCTCGCGGTACGAGCGCACGGCGGCGCTCACGATGCCTGCGCGCTCGGCGTCGTCGAAGCCGTTCGCCCGGCCCGCGATGACGAAACTCGCCGACAGGCGTTTGACGTCCCACTCCCAGGGGCCGGGCAGGGTCTCGTCGAAGTCGTTGATGTCGAACATCAGCCGCCGCTCCGGAGAGGCCAGCAGCCGGAAGTTGAGCAGGTGCGCGTCCCCGCACAGCTGGACCGTGACCCCCGACTCGGGGCTGCCGGCCAGGTCGGACGCCATGATCGCGGCGGCTCCCCGGTAGAACCGGAAGGGCGACTCCGACATCCTGCTGTAGCGGATCGGGACCAGCTCGGACACCCGGGCCGCGGACTGCTCCTCCAGGATCGCCAGTGGGTCCGGCCTGTCCGGAGACGGCCTGTACACGGCGTGCCCCGACCGTGGCGAGCGGCTCCGGGCCTCCTTGCCGTGGGCCGCGCGTTCCCGGGGTGTGCTTCCGGGGACCGCGCGCATCGAGGTGGTCGCGCTCTGGGACATCGCTGCGCTCCTGTCTGGACCTGCGTCCTCAGCACTGGAACGGCGCCCTGCCCGCGCGCCGTCCAGTGGTTGCCGTGCGTCGTCCGTGTCAGCCCTGGGCCTCGATCTCGGCCTCGGCGACGGCGATGGCGATGCCCAGCGCCGTGGCGATGTTGCCGGCGGCCGTCATGACGCGGGCGGTGCCCACGATGGGGGCGATGGCGACCAGCACGTCCTGCAACTGCTCGGCGGTGAGGCCGGCTTGGAGGGCGGGGTCGATGTGGGCGGCGTAGGAGATCGGCGGGGCGTCGGATGCCGCGAGGGCCGCGATACGGGTCATCAGGAGCATGTCCGGGGCCAGGCCGCATCGCTCGAGCGAGTCGACCGTCATCGCGGCGAGGGTGTCCAGGACAGGGGTTTCGGATGCAGTGGACATGTCGCACGTCCTCCTGGGGGTGGTCCCGCCCGAGCACGGGGGCAAAAGGAAGGGGAGAGGATGGCCGTGATCACTGGTATGCCTTCGTTTCAACCCTAGAACCTCACCGGGTACGGCGCATGGGGGCGCAGCCCCTGGTCCGGCGTGCGGCGAGCCGCGCCGCGGCGCAGGCTTGAGGCAGGGCAGAAGGGAGCAGCGCCGGTGACCGAAGCCGATACCTCGGGACGCGCGCCCGCCCTGCGCGGTGTGCTGGCCCCGCTCGCCCTGGCGCAGTTCATCTGCAGCTTCGCCGGTTCGAACATGAACGTGATGATCAACGACATCAGCGAGGACCTCGACACGACCGTGCAGGGGGTTCAGGTCGCGATCACGATCTTTCTCCTGGTCATGGCGGCGCTGATGATCCCCGGCGGCAAGCTGACCGACCGCTACGGCCGCAAGCGGTGCTTCCTGGCCGGTCTCGCCGTCTACGGCGTCGGCGCCTTGCTGAGCGCGCTCTCCCCGGGTCTGGGCATCCTCATCCTCGGCAACTCGATCCTCGAGGGTGTCGGGACGGCGCTCCTCATCCCGCCCGTCTACATCCTCACGACGCTGCTCTTCACAGAAGTGACCTCACGTGCCCGCGCCTTCGGGACCATCATGGCGTTGGGAGGCATCGGCGCGGCCGCCGGGCCGCTGATCGGAGGACTCATCACCTCGGCCATCAGCTGGCGGGCGGCCTTCGTCTTCCAGGCCGTGGTGATCGCCCTGATCATCGTGCTGAGCCGCCGGATCGAGGACCCCCTGCCGCCGGATCCCACGCGCCCCTTCGACACCGGTGGAGCGGTCCTCTCCGCCGTCGGCCTCATCCTCCTCGTCACGGGGATCCTGGCAGCAGACAACAACGTCTGGCTCATGCTCGGTCTGATCGTCCTCGGTGCGCTCATGCTGCTGTGGTTCTTCCTGTCGGTACGCGCCAAGGAGCGGGCCGGCAAGGAGCCGCTCCTGTCGACGAGCCTGTTCCGCAACCGCACGTCCAACCTCGGTCTCGTCACGCAGAACATCCAGTGGCTCATCCTCATGGGGACGTCGTTCGTCGTCGCGACCTACCTCCAGGTCGTCCGCGGATACGACGCGATCCAGACCGGCGTGATCTTCACGGCCGCCACCCTCGGCCTGCTCGTATCGTCATTGGCCGCCGCGCGCCTGGCCGAACGGCACACCCAGCGCACCCTCATCATGACCGGTTTCATCGTGACGATCGCCGGAGTCGGCGTCCTGCTGTCCATGGTGAGCGGCACTCCGAGTGCCTGGGCCTTCGCGCCCGGACTCCTGCTGATCGGCCTGGGAACCGGCCTGATGCTGACCCCCTCGGTCAACGTCGTTCAGTCGAGCTTCCCCGACGAGCAGCAGGGCGAGATCTCGGGGCTGTCGCGCAGCATCTCCAACCTCGGCTCATCACTCGGCACCGCAGTCGCGGGCACCATCCTCGTCGCCGGCCTCACCACCCACGCCTACGGCGCCGCGATGATCACGCTTGCGGTCCTCGGGCTCGCCGGCCTCGCCGCCGCGGTGTTCCTCCCCCGGGGTGCGGAGTCAGGCACCGTTCCTTAGCTGCCGAGGCAGCGGATTGGAGACATCGTGAAGGACCTCAAGTTTGAGCAGAAGGGCTCCCTGTCACGCCTCGAGGCCGCCGACCAGCTCTCCGCGCTAGCGGAGGCGCTGAGGCAGGGCGGCAATGTCGAACTGGAATTCGGCTCCGGAACGCTGAGCCTGCAGGTCCCCGACGAGGTGAGCACCGAGATCGAGGTCGAGGTCGGCGACGGGCAGGTCGAGCTGGAGGTCGAACTCAAGTGGCCCACCACGCAGACCGAGGCCGCGCCGTCACGGACGAAGCGGCCGGCACGGAGCAGGAGCAAGGCGGCCCGGGCGTCGTGACCGCGCCGAGGGGCCTCGGCTCCGGATGACTCGTACGACGGGAGCTTCGCGTGTCACACCGCCTTCTGCCCGGCCTGACGCGGACGACCGTAGCGGCCGTCTTCGTGATCGCCCTGGCCGCCGCGCCGTCCGGGCCCGCGCTCGCGTTCACCGGTGACAACCACGAGGACATCACACGGGCGGCCCTGCCCTGGGAACCGGTCACCCTGGCCGCGATGGCCGACGCCCGCGACGGGGCGGTCAACGCCAACGACCACGGCGGATACTTCCTCCTCGGCCCCCTGCACTGCGACAACGCCGACTACCTCGCCCCCCGCTACGTCCAGGACTATCCCCGCAGCCGGGACGAGGCCACCACCGAGCTCCTCGCCTGCATCCGTACCTCCGTCGCCCGCTTCCGGAACGCGGTCCGGGCGGCCGACGGCCTCGTCGACGCGGACGGCAAGGTCCGGGCCGACCAGAGCGACCTCTCCTCCCCCTGCACGTGGAAGGAGACGCCCGACCGCGCCAAGTGCGAGGTCCTGGAACAGCTGGGCCGCGGCTGGCACCAGATCGAGGACTTCTACGCGCACTCGAACTGGTCCGACCGGACCGCCCCCGGTCCGGTCGGCCTCGCCGACCCGCCCGGACTGGCACGCACCGATGTCGCCCCCTTCCTCGACATCCGCCGCTACAGCGCCATGAACGACGCCGACTGGACCCGGGACGCGCGTGCCCGCATACCCGTGGACCTGACGACCGGCTGTTACTCCGACCTCGATTCCACCGGCGTCAAGGCCGAGGACTGCGCCGGCCGTGTCACGCACAACCAAGGCCTGAACAAGGACACCTCCGCGTCCCACCGCTCGAGGACGGGCGACAACTTCGGCCACGCCGTGTCCGGGGCCACCGCCGAGATCACCCGCCAGTGGAACGACTTCAAGGCGGAGCTGATCGCGGCCTATCCGGACCACCGGCGCGGCGAGCGGATGATCTGCGCCCTGGTCCACGACGACCCTGAGTCGAGCTGCTCCTGAACCCGGTCGTGCCTGGCCGCCCCCTCCGTGCCACGCTGACGCGAAGGGCGGTAGTTTTTCCCCTATTACGCCGAAATAACCCTTCATCTGGGTGGTCACGGCGAGTTCGGGGTACCACCCAGCATGATCACTTTTGGGGTCGAGGAGGAGTACCTGCTGGTCGACCCGGAAACGCTCCTTCCCGTTCCGCTGGTGCAGGAGGTGCGTGCCACGGCCAGCCTGACACCGATCGCGGACGCGCGAGAGGTCCAGGACGAACTGCTCCAGGCACAGATCGAAGTCGCCACGCCCGTGTGCACGGGCCTGGAGGAGGTGGGGGGTCATCTCCTGCGGCTGCGTCACGCGGTCGCCTCCGCCGCCCAGGCCCACGGCTGCCGCATCGCGATCTCCGCCACCGCGCCGGTCAGGGATGTGCTCCCGGTCCCCGTCACCAGCACGGCGAGATATCTGAGGATGCGCGGCGAGGCCCGGTTGCTGGTCGACGAGCAGCTGATCTGCGGCATGCACGTCCATGTGGGGATTCCCGACCCGGAGACCGGGGTGGCCGTCCTGAACCGGCTGCGCGTCTGGCTTCCGACGCTGCTGGCGATGTCCGCGAACGGGCCCCTCTGGGACGGGCGGGACACCGGCTTCGCCAGCTGGCGCACGATCATCTTCGGGCGCTGGCCGGTCAGCGGCCCGCCCCCGCACTTCGCCGGGTTCGCGGACTACGAGGCGCGGGCCGACGAGCTGGTGGATTCCGGTCTGATCCCCGACCGCGGGCAGCTGTACTGGCAGGCCCGGCTCTCCGAGCGCTACCCGACCATCGAGGTGCGCTGCTGTGACGTGCAGCTGGAGGCGGACGACGCGGTCATGCTCGCCGGTGTCGTCCGCGGGCTCGCCGCCACCGCGATCGCCGAGGAGAAGGCGGGGGTCGCTCCGACGCCGTGCCGGCCGGAGATCCTTCAAGCCGCGACGTGGCACGCGGCCCGGCACGGGATGGGCGGCACGCTGATGGAGCCGGGAGGCCGGCTGCGGAGCAGCGGGGACGTACTGTGCGCGCTCCTGAGGCACATCCGTCCCGCCCTCGAGGAGAGCGGTGACTTCCGCGAGGTGAGCTCGCTCATCCACCGGCTCCTCCGGCACGGCACCTCGGCCGACCGACAGCGCCGGGCCCTGGCGGAGACCGGCCTGCCGGCGGTCGCGGCCCTGATCACCGCCGGAGCCACCGCCGGGTGAGTCTCCGGTGGAGGTGCGATGCTGGAGGGAGTGGAGGGCCGGCGGCCGGACTTCCGGGCCGGCCCCGTCAGCAAGGGAGATTGACGTGGGTCTTCTTCGAGGAGTAGCGCGCACCGCGGTGGTCGCCGGTACGGCGACGGCGGTGTCCAACCGCGTTTCGCGGCGCCAGGCGGGCCGGTGGGCCGCGCAGGACGATCAGGCCGCTGCGCAGCAGTACGCTCAGCCCCCGCAGCAGTACGCCGCCCCCGCCCCTGCTGCCGCTCCGCCGGTGGCGGACGACATGAGCAGCAAGATCGATCAGCTCAAGGAACTCGGAGCGTTGAAGGAGCAGGGAATCCTGACGGAGGCGGAGTTCGCGGAGCAGAAGAGCAGGATCCTCAGCACCTGACCGCCCGGTGTCGGCTGACCGTCCGGTGCCGGCGCTGACCGTCCGGTGCCGGCACGGTCACTGCGGCAGTTGGCCGCCTTCGGCGGCTTCCTCCGCGTCGAGGGAGGCGAGAAGGGCCTGCACCGGGATGCGGCCGCTCGCCACCATCTGCGCGCCGCTGCGGCGCAGGGCCCGGGCGAAGGGGGCGGCCCACCGGTTCTCGTAGACCAGGATCGCGGCCGCGTTGCCCGGCTGGAGGGCGTTGCCCGCTTCTTCGAGGTCCTCCTGGTCGAGCAGTTCGGACGACGCGCCTTCGAAGACGGACAGGCCGAAAGAGTTCGCCGCATCGTCGAGGCCCGTGAGTTCCAGGGCCGTGACGGTTCCGTCGGCGTCCTTCTGCACGAAGCGGAGGTCGAGGAGGTGGATGATGCCCTTGTCCACCAGGTCGATCAGCAGGGGGAACGCCTCGCCCGTCATGCGGTTGCCGGGGAACTCGACGACCAGGTAGTCGACGGGGCCCATGTCTTCGATGTCGTCGCTCATGCGCACTCCTCGCGTGTGCCTCGACGGCCCGGCGGTGGGCCGGGGAAATGCGTCGGTGGCGCCGGACACGGCTCTGCACTCATTGCAGCATCCGCCGCACTGCCCCGCACCTTCACACCATGGCGACGGCCACGACGCACGGTGCCGGGGAATCAGCCGGTGAGCTGGTAGAGGCTCCTGCCGACGAGCCACAGCCCCAGGAGGAGGCACAGGACGACGATCGCCTGGTCCTTGTGCCGTTCCAGCCATGCGCGCAGGCCCAGCAGGGCGCGTTGGGCCTTCTCCGGCGAGAACACCATGTACAGCTCCATGGCCAGCAGGGTGGAGGTGCCCAGGAGGCAGAAGGCCATGAGGGCCAGGAAGGACGCTCCGTGCGAGAGGTCGGCCTGGACGACGGTGGCGGCCGCGGCGGCGACCATCCCCCAGGGCTGAAGGAGCACGGCGAGGGCCGCCGCGGACCATCCGGTGGCATCGTCCATCCGGGACGACATGGACGACCCGGAGTCCGCGGAGGCCGCGGTCCCCTCCTGTGCGGACGGATCCGCGGTCGCGGTGGTACGGCGGCTGCGGCGCCGCCGGTGCTCGCTGTACACGACGAGGCCGATACCGATCACCAGTGTGGCCACGAGCGCCGCGATCGAGGGGGGAGAGCGGGGCGGGGGCGGCTGCCCGCCGGTGAAGAGGAGGACGATCGCGATCACGGCCACGAGGCACGCCAGCCAGGCGATGATGAACGCCAGGCCCTTGCGCACCCCTTGGGGTGCGGACACCACCAGGACGAAGGCCATGATCGGTAGCGGGAACAGCGTGACCGCCAGGCCGATGAGGAGCAGGTCGAGCACCATCGCGGCTCACCCCCTCGGAGAGCAGGCCTCAGGCCGCGCCCGCGGTCCGGTCGAGTTCGGTGTCGAGGGCGAGGGCCGCGGTGATGAGGGCGAGGTGGGTGAAGGCCTGGGGGAAGTTGCCCAGCTGCTCTCCGGTGAGGCCGACCTCTTCGGCGAAGAGCCCGACGTGGTTGGCGTAGGTGAGCATCTTGTCGAAGGAGTAGCGGGCCTGATGGAGACGGCCGGCCCTGGCGAGGGCGTAGACGTGCAGGAAGGAACACAGGGAGAAGGTGCCTTCGGATCCCTGCAGGCCGTCGGGGGAGGCCGCCGGGTCGTAGCGGTAGACGAGGCTGTCGGAGACGAGTTCGCTGTCCATGGCGTCGAGGGTGGACAGCCAGCGCGGATCCTTGGGGGCGATGAAGCCGACGAGGGGCATGAGCAGCAGGGAGGCGTCCAGGACGGTGTTGTCGTACTCCTGGACGAATGCCTGACGCTTTTCGCTCCAGCCGAGGGTCATGACCTGCTCGAGGATCGCGTCCCGTGCCGCCGTCCATCGGGTCAGGTCGGCAGGGCGGGCCATGGCCATCGCCTGGCGGATGCCGCGGTCGAGGGCGACCCAGCACATGAGGCGGCTGTAGGTGAAGTCCTTCTGACCGCCCCGGGTTTCCCAGATGCCCTCGTCCGGGCGGTCCCAGTTCTCGCAGATCCAGTCCAGCAGGGCGGCGCAGCGCTGCCAGTCGTCGTAGCCGATGGCGTTGCTGACCTGGCCCGCCTGGGCGAAGGCGTAGATGGCCTCGCCGTAGATGTCCATCTGCAGTTGGTCCGCGGCGCCGTTGCCCGAACGTACCGGTACGGAGCCCCGCCAGCCCTCCAGGTGGTCGAGGACCTCCTCGGTCAGGTACGGGTCGCCGTCGACGCGGTACATGATCTGCAGGGGTTCGCCGTTGGGAGCGCCGCCGTCCCTCAGCCGCCGCAGCAGCCAGCTGCGGAAGGCGTTGGCCTCGTCGGTGAATCCGAGGTCGCGCATGGCGCGGACCGAGAGGGAGGCGTCGCGGACCCAGGTGTAGCGGTAGTCCCAGTTGCGCTCCCCGCCCTCCTGCTCGGGCAGGCCCATGGTGGCGGCGGCGATCGGCGCGCCGGTCGGTGCGTACGTCATCAGCTTGATGGTGATCGCGGAGCGGTTGACCATCTGCTGCCAGCGGCCGCGGTAGGTGCAGTGTCCGATCCAGTCGTGCCAGAAGTCGCGCACGGCGTTGAACTCCTCCACCATGTCGCGCACGTTCACCTCCGGCGGGGCCGCGCCGCCGGCGTCGCAGACGGTCAGCAGGACGGCCGCGCGTTCGCCCTCGGCCAGGGCCACGCTCGCCCACACGTCCGTCTCGTCGGCCTCCAGCGCGACCGGGCCCAGTGCTTGCAGGTGTGCCGTGATGCCGGGTCCGTCGAAGCGGGCGGTGGCGCCGTCGAACGTCAGGTCGTGAGGTGCCCTGCCGTAGTCGAAGCGCGGACGGCACTCCAGGCTGAAGCGCGCGGTCCCGCGCACACCACGCATGACCCGCACCACGTGGTGCCGGTCGGTGACGGTGTGCGGATCGCGCACGGGCATGAAGTCGATGACCTCGCCGACGCCCTCGGGGGTGAGGAAACGGGTCATGAGGACGGCGGTGTCGGCCATGTAGAGCTGCTGGGTGACGACCTCGGCGCTGCCCGGCGGTTCGTCGTCGGAGACGGGGGACACGTCGGCGGTGATGGCGAAGTAGCCGCCTCGGCTGTCGTCGAGCAGGCCGGCGAAGATGCTGGGCGAGTCGAAGCGGGGTGAGCAGAACCAGTTGAGCACACCCTCGGACGAGACGAGGGCACACGTCTGCAGGTCCCCGATCAGACCGTGCTCGGCGATCGGCGGGTAGGGGCGCATCGGCCCTCCACAAGGGGGTAGGGGCTGCCCGGACAGGCGGAGCGGGGTCCGTCCTCAGGAACTGAGGACCTTGGCCTTGGCCTGTTCGTACTCGGCTGCCGTGATGTCGCCGCGGTTCTTGAGGTCGGCGAGCTTCGACAGTGCCTCGGCCTGGTCGGTGGGCCCGGCACTCTCGCGCACGTAGGAGCGGAAGGCCTGTTCGTGCTGCTGGGCCCGCTTGAGCTCGCGCTCGCCCATCCCGCGTCCTCGGGCGATCAGGTAGACGAAGACGCCCAGGAACGGCAGCAGGATGACGAAGATGGTCCATCCCGCCTTGCCCCAGCCGCTCAGATCGTCGTCACGGAAGATGTCGGCGATGACGCGGAAGAGCAGCATGAACCAGAGCACCCAGAGGAAGATCAGCATCATGGTCCAGAAGAAGTTCAGCAGGGGATAGTCGTAGTCCTCTGCCAGATCGAGCAGCGGGTTCTGCATGGCCCGGTCTCCTGTCGGTCGTGGCGGGCCCGGGGATACACCCCGTGCGAGCGGATGAGCGGTCGCGTCTTGCGGGCACGTCGCGTCATGCGGGTACCGGGACGAAGGGGAACAGCTCGTCCGCGCCCGGCTGGACGACGCCGTAGCTGCTCTCCGGTACCTCGTTCCAGGCTCCGGGCAGATCACCGAGGGGTTCGGACACGATGAGGCGGGTCTCGTCGGAGACCTCCTGGAGGAACGCCATGTCCGGGTGCAACTTGCGCAGCGAGTCCACCTTGCTGCTGTAGAACAGCGAGCGGGAGGCGTGCCCGCTGGAGTAGCGGAAGGCCCAGACGCGTTCCCCGTCGGTCATGGCGAGCGTCATCTGGAGCGGGAACTCCACCCCGTGCTCGTGCCCGACGCGCTCCACCACTCCCGCCATCCTGGCGATGGCGGTCGGCGGGTCCTCTTCCAGGCCGAAGGTGAGGGCCAGGTAGAACATCACCTCGGAGTCCGTCGTTCCCCCGATGTCGGCGTACAGGGCGGGATCGACGAGCAGGGTGAGGTCCCGGCGCATCAGGTGGAAACCGCTGATCGCGCCGTTGTGCATGAACATCCAGCGGCCGTGCCGGAAGGGGTGACAGTTCGACTGCTGCACCGCCGTCCCGGTCGACGCCCGGATGTGCGCGAAGAACAGCGGGGAGCGGACGTGGTCCGCCATCTCCCGCAGGTTGCGGTTGTTCCAGGCGGGACCGACGTCTCTGAGGAGCGCCGGAGAGTCGATGTCTCCCGTGTACCAGCCGACACCGAACCCGTCGCCGTTCGTCGTCTCCACGCCGAGCTTCGAGTGGAGGCTCTGGTCGATCAGGGAGTGAGCCGGTTTGTACAGGATGGTGTCGAGCAGCATGGGCGTTCCCGAATAAGCGAGCCATCGGCACATGCGTGATCACCTGCGTTTCCACAAGATTGCGGGCACCAGACCGTCCCGCGCTCGCCCCCGGAATTCGGCTGTGGCAACGAGCTCGCTCGTCACCTCTGGATCTCGTCCGGCCATCTCATTCTCGGGTGCCTCCCCGAGGACCGCCACGCGGAAGGCGACAGGGGCGGCGCAGCGGACCGACGGCCGCTCCCCGCTGCCGACGGACCCTAGAGGTTAGAAGATGGAGTATGACCGACCTCCATCTGGAGCGCGTCCAGCCCCGCAAGGGAAGGGCGCGGCGGCCCCAGCGTCTGTCCTCCCTGCTGAGCGTGCGCAGTGTGGCCGGCGAGGTGTTCCTCCTGCAGCTGGCCGTCGTGGTGCTCCTCGTCGCCGCGGCGGTGGCGGCGCTCGTCGTGCAGGCCCGGAGCGCCGCCATGCTGGACGCCCGGCACCGTACGCTCGCCGCCGCCGGAACGTACGCGGAATCCCCGGGGATCGTCGAGGCCCTGCGCAGTCCCGATCCGAGCGCGGTGCTGCAGCCGAGCGCCGAGGCGGCCCGGAAGGTCGCCGGAGTCGACGGCATCAACGTGTACAGCCTCGACGGGGTCACCCTCACCCACAGCGACCCGCGGCAGATCGGGAAGCACGTCGTCGGCCCCTTCTCCAAGGCGGCGGCCGGCAAGTCCTTCACCGAGACGTTCGAGGGGTCCCTGGGCCAGTCCGTGGTCTCGGTCGTCCCCGTCAAGGACCCCGACGACCGCGTCATCGCCGTCGTCGCCTCCCCGGTCACGGTCCAGAACGTCCAGACCATGGTGAACCGGCAGCTGCCGGTCGTCCTCGGCAGTGCGGCCGCGGTGCTCGCCCTGTCCGCGGGCGGTACCGCGCTCGTGAGCCGCAGACTGCTGCGCCGCACCCATGGTCTGGGACCGGCCGAGATGACGCGGATGTACGAGCACCACGACGCGGTGCTGCACGCGGTGCGCGAGGGCGTACTGATCGTCGGCGACGGCGGACGGCTGCTGCTCGCCAATGACGAGGCGCGGCGGCTGCTGGATCTGCCGGGGGACGCGGAAGGGCTTCCCGTCGCCGACCTGGGACTGGAGGAGGCGATCGCCGAGCTGATCGCATCGGGCCGTTCCGCGACCGACGAGCTGCACATGGCGGGCGACCGGCTGGTGGCGGTGAACATCCGGCCCACCGCCCCCTACGGTCAGGCCGGGACCGTCGTCACCCTGCGGGACACCACCGAGCTGCGGGCGCTCTCCGGCAGGGCCGAGGTGGCCCGGGAGCGGCTGAAGCTGCTCTACGACGCGGGGGTGCAGGTCGGAACGACGCTGAACGTGGAACGCACCGCGCAGGAGCTGGCGGAGGTGGCGGTCCCGCGCTTCGCCGACGTGGTCACGGTCGACCTGCTGGACCCGGTGCTGCGCGGCGAGGAGCCTCCCGAGGCGAAAACCGAAATGCGCCGCACCGCCGTCGTCGGCCTGCAGGGCGACCACCCGCTCACCCCCGTCGGCGAGCTGATCCGGTTCGCCCCCACCGGTCCCATGGCCGTCGGGCTGGCCGGCGGCCACGCGGTCCTGGAGGCCGACCTGCGCGCCACCCACCGCTGGCGGGCCCAGCACCAGGCCAACGCCCTGCAGATCCTGGACCGCGGCATCCACTCCCTGATCGTCGTGCCCCTGCGGGCCCGGGGCGTGGTGCTGGGCATGGCCGGCTACTGGCGGGGGCAGGACTCCCCCACCTTCGACGAGGAGGACGTGTCCTTCGCCGAGGAGCTGACCGCCCGTGCGGCCGTGTCCGTCGACAATGCCCGCCGCTTCACCCGCGAGCACACCATGGCCGTCACCCTGCAGCGCAGCCTGCTGCCCCGGGGCGTACCGGAGCAGTCCGCCGTCGAGGTCGCACACCGCTATCTGGCCGCGCAGGCCGGGGTGGGCGGTGACTGGTTCGACGTCATCCCGCTGCCCGGCACCCGGGTGGCCCTGGTGGTGGGCGACGTCGTCGGCCACGGTCTCCACGCCGCCGCCACCATGGGGCGCCTGCGCACCGCCGTATACAACTTCTCCACCCTCGACCTGCCGCCCGACGAACTCCTGAGCCACCTGGACGAGCTGGTCGCCCACATCGACACCGACCAGCAGGAGTGGCAGGGCATCACCGGAGCCACCTGCCTGTGCGCCATCTACGATCCCGTCTCCGGGCAGGTGACCGCCGCCACCGCCGGGCATCCGGGCCCCGCTCTGGTCGGCCCCGACGGGACCGTGTCCTTCCCCGAGGTGCCGGTCTCCCCGCCGCTGGGCCTGGGCGCGGGTCTGCCCATCGAGACCATGTCGCTCACCCTGCCCGAGGGCTCCCGGCTGGCGCTCTTCACCGACGGACTGATCGAGAGCCGCGACCGCGATCCGGACGCCGGCCTGGCCGCGCTGCGCGCCGCCCTGTCCGGGCCCGCCCGCACCCCGGAGGAAACCTGCACCGCGGTGATCGACGCGATGCTGTCCACCAGACCCAGCGACGACGTCGCGCTGCTGGTGGCCCGCACCCGGCTGCTGGACCCGGCGCGGATCGCCGAGTGGGAGGTGTCCCCCGAACCTGCGGCGGTGTCCCCGGTGCGCAACGCGTGCGCCCGCCGACTGGCGGACTGGGGCCTGGAGGACATCGCGTTCACCACGGAACTCATCCTCAGCGAGCTGATGACCAACGCCGTCCGCTACGGCACCGAGCCCATCCGGGTGAGGCTGCTGTACGACCGCTGCCTGGTATGCGAGGTCTCCGACGGGTCCAGCACCTCGCCGCACCTGCGCCGGGCCGCGGACACCGACGAGGGCGGCCGCGGCCTGTTCCTCGTCGCGCAGTTCGCCGAGCGCTGGGGCACCCGCTACACCGCCCGGGGCAAGATCATCTGGAGCGAGCAGACGCTCCACGACGGCGCCGCACCGGCCGCGATGGATCTCGGGGAGGCGCTCCTGGCCGGGTGGGACGACGAGGGGTTCTGAGATCGCGCCGGTGGGGGCCGCAAGGAAGACGGCGGACACCACCGTCCGGGACTGCGCCGCGGTGGCCCCCGAACGTACGCTGGCCTCGATCGGTACCGACCGCCCGTTATGGAGCCTTTGTGCCCGCACCCCGTCTCCGGACAGCCTTCGTCGCCGCCTTCCTGGCCCTCGCGGCCGCGCCCCTCGGCGCCTGCGGGGACAAGCCCGTCGCCGCGCCCAGGGCACCCGCGGTGGCCACTTCCGCCGCGGACGCCGGCGGCATGGCGGCACTGACCGCGGCGGCGAAGAAGGAGGGCGCGCTCAACACGATCGCGCTCCCCCGCGACTGGGCCAATTACGGCGCCCTGATCGACGGCTTCGAGAGGAAGTACGGGATCAAGGTCACGGTGGAGAATCCGGAAGGCACCAGCCAGGACGAGATCAACGCCCTGAAGGAGCACAGGACCGGAGGGCGCGCCCCCGACGTGATCGACGTGGGGGGCTCGTTCGCACAGTCCGCGGCCCGGCAGGGCCTGCTGGCTCCGTACCAGGTCGCCGCCTTCGACCAGATCCCCGAGGAGCAGAAGGACCCCGACGCCCGCTGGTACAACAACTACGGCGGCTACATCTCGATCGGCTGCGACGCCAAGCGCGTGAAGACCTGCCCCTCGACCTTCGCCGATCTGCGCAGGCCCGAGTACAAGGGCCAGGTCTCCCTCAACGGCGACCCCACCAAGTCCGGCTCCGCCTTCGCCGGCGTGTACGCGGCGGCGCTGGCGAACGGGGGTTCCTTCGGCAACATCCAGCCCGGCATCGACTTCTTCGCCGAGCTCAGCAAGAACGGCAACTTCAACCCGGTCGAATCCTCACCCGACACGATCGCGAAGGGCCAGACCCCGATCAGCATCGACTGGGACTTCCTCAATCTCGGATACGCCGACGAGTTCCGGGAGAAGGGCGCGGACGTCGACTGGCGGACCGCCATCCCCTTCGACGGCAGCTTCGCCGAGTACTACGCGAACGGGGTGAACAAGGACGCCCCGCACCCCGCGGCGGCACGCCTGTGGCAGGAGTACGTCTTCAGCCCGGAAGGCCAGAACCTCCGGCTCGGCGCCTTCGCGCGCCCCGTCCTCATGGACGCCATGGCGGAGGACGGCACCCTCGACAGGACCGCCGCGGAGAAGCTGCCGACGGTCGAGGGCACGCCGACGTTTCCGACGGAGGGGCAGACGGAGAAGGCGAGGGAGACCGTCAACCGCGGCTGGGCCGAGGCCGTCTCGGGCTGAGTGTCAGTGGCCGGCGGCGACCTTGACCAGTGCGACCGCCGTCCCGATCGCCGCGTCGATCACGCCGGCGAGCAGCGCGAAGGCCGTCCCGCCGCCCATCCGGATCCCTCCGTAGCACCCCCACGCGAACAGGGTGGCGACGTTGACCCCGGCCGCCGTGAGCAGCGCCGTCTCCAGGCCCATCGCTCCCAGTGCCGAGACGCCGAGCAGCACGAGCGGGCCCACCGCGGACAGCAGCAGCGGGCTGCTGACGAAGAGCATCGCGCGCAGTTCCCGTCCCCGGGCGAGGGCGCCGTGCGTCACGCGATGGGCCTGCTGATCGGCGACCAGCGCGGCCAGCCACAGGCCGACCGAGGCGGTCGCGATCGTCGCCGCGGCTCCGGGAGCGGTCACATGGCTGCTGCCGGCGAGCCCGATGACCACGGAGATCATGGTGATCGTCGCGTAGAGCCGCTCCTTGAGCTGGGCCGCGGCCGTCTCCGTGTCCGGTGCACCCGCCGCGTGGTCCGTCACGGAACCCACCGTAGGGCGCGGCCGGACCGGGCACCCGGAGCAACACCGGACGCGGCTCCGCATACCCGGCGGATGCGCACGTCCGGCGCAGGAGCCCGCGGCTCCCCGGCCCGCGGCGCCGTCAGGCGCCGGGCGTCACAGCTTGCGGCACAGCAGGGCGTCCGGCGTCCTGCCCTTGGCCCATGCACCGGTGAAGGCGATGCCCGCTGCGTACTCGTCCGTGCCGCACTGCCCCTTGTAGTTGCCGTGGGCGAACTCTCCGCCCGGGCCTCCGCCCGGACGGCTGTCACCCCGGTCGAACCAGACGGTACGGCCGTTGGTCCCGAGGGTCCGGGCCGCCCGGGCGCACAGGACCGCGGAGACCGCCTGGCCGCGCACGCTGTAGCCGGTCACGAACTGGTTCGGCCCGCACTGGTACTTGGTGTAGCCGCCCGCCCAGTCGCCCTGCTGTACGTGGCGTTCGTCGCTCACCGCCGTCGGCGCCGGGCCGGTGGCCGCCAGGCCGGGGGCCCCGGCATCGGTGCACAGCCCGCGCCCGTCACGGTGGGCGAGGCCGACGAGGCGCTGCCCGTCGGGGCAGGTCCCCTTGCGGGCTCCCGCGTCCCAGTCCCCGAGCGCCCGTACGCGTACCGACTGGACCGCGTCGGCGTGGTCCAGGTTGAGCATGTCCCAGGTGTCGGAGACGGCGACCTGGCCGCTCTTCTGCGGCGAGGTGACCAGCCGGTTCCAGTCAGTGGCGCGCCAGTCGCCACCGTCCAGGAGGCCGGAACGGCGGCCCGTCGCATCGAAGTTGAGGATGGACCAGGTGCCGTGTCCGGTCCAGCCGACCAGGGGCCAGTAGGCGAAGTCGGTGTCGTTGGCGATCAGGTGGTCCACCAGATGGCCGAACCAGGCACGTGCCTGCGGGTCGGTCTCGTCGCTGCCGATGCCGAACTCGCTGATCCACAGGGGAGCGGTGAAGTGGCTGCCCGATTCGGAGGTGACGTAGAACGCCTGGCGCTGCAGGGTCGCGAAGAGTTCCTCGCGGGAGAGTTCCTGGTAGCGCGGGTCGTGGGTCTCGCCCATGCCGGTCGCACCGGTGTGGTTCGGTCCGGTGTAGCCGTAGAAGTGCGCCGCGTACACCAGCTTGTTCGAGGCGACGAGGGTGTGCGAGAGGGTGCGTACCGGTTCGAGCGTGGGACGCCCGTGGGGCAGCCCGTCGGCCGGGATGCCCTGCCAGTTGATGCCTTCGACGATCACCAGGAGGTCGGGGTTGGCCTCGGTGAGGAGCCGGTCCCCGAGGCGCTGGGAAGCGGCCCACCAGTCGTGGTCGTTGCCCCAGTTCCAGTTGGCGTCGTCGGTGACGGTGCGGCGGACCTCGTTGTAGAGGTCGGCGCCGACGACGCGCTTGTTGTCCTTGTAGCGCCGGACGAGGGCGATCCAGTCGCCCTCCCACTGCGCGGTGGACTGGCTGGTGTTCCAGCGCTCGTTGCCGTCCAGACCGCAGCAGAAGCGTGAGGTGATGGTGTGGTTGTTGAGGATCACCGCGAAGCCCTCGGCCGTGGTGGCCGCGATGACGGCGTCGAAGACCTGGAGCGGGGTCTTGCCGCGCAGACTCGGGTTGGCGGCGACCGAGGCGTCGGGGACCGGGCGCTGGTCGTGCAGCATCTCGTTCGAGAACGGCAGCCGGATGCTGTTGATGCCGAGTTCGTGGAATCCGGCGAGGATCCGCGGGATCGGCGCGCGGTCCAGGCCGAGCGGCATCTGGTCGGCCTTCTCGCCGTCGTGATGGCTGGCCGGGTCGTTGATGTCACCGGATCCGCTCCACGATCCCTGGGCCCCGTGCCAGTTCGCGGACTTGAGCTTGAAGCGGTTGCCGCCCGCGTCGACGACGTAGCGGCCGCGGGTGCTGAGGGGCGCGGTCCAGGAGTCGGCCAACGCGGCCGAAGTCGTGGGAGCCGCACTCGTCGCTGTCGTCGGGGACGCTGTCGTCGGGGACGCGGTGGTCGGGGAGGCGCCGAGCGCGCCGAGCGCGAGCGCCGCGGCGAGTAACGCTGGTATGAGGGCTCTTCTCACAGTGTCCTCCGAGGGGGCCTGGGGGATGGCACGTGCGGGTGGAGCGGTGGAGCGGTGACGCGGTGGTTCGCTCAGCTGCCGCCGCTGCCGAGGACCGCGACCCCCCGCGGTGCGAGGGTCACGCGGCGGACGAGGGCCTGAGCAGGATGAGGACGTCGTGACGTGACCGGCGCCGTGCCGGATCGTAGCCTGGACGCCGGCGGGCAGGGCGGGCGTTCGTCGTCCCAGTCGGGTCCGGCGAAGAAGAATTCGGGACGGGCGCCGGTGAGCTTCACCTCCTCACGCCACAGCGGCGCCGCCGGCGGCGGCACGGCGTGGTCCTCGCCGCCGTCGACGACCACGTCCGGGAGCGGGCCCGCGCCGTCCTCGCGGAGGCGGTGAGTGACTCCTCATCGCGGGCGAGGGTCACGGCGGGCAGCACTGGCCGCCGTGCCAGTGGAGTTCGCCCGTGCCCAGGCTGATCGTGGCCCGCGGCCGCATCGGCTCCTCGCCCCCGCGGGCGAGCAGAACGATCTCGCCGACCTCCGCCGGCATGGTGCCCAGGCGGGCTGCGCACTTCGCGGCCAGGTGCCGCGGATCGTGGGTGCGGCCCAGCGACAGGTGGGGGGTGAAGGACGGGAACCTGCCGCGGCACAGGGGGAAGGGTTCCGCCAGCGCCCGCTGGAGCTCGGTCCAGGGGGCGGGGCCGGCCGCGGCGGGATCCAGCCACACGGTGGCGTAGGCGCGGTGCCGGAAGGTGTGCACTCCGCCGAGACGGACGGCGAAGGGCCGGATCCCGGTGGCGGCGGCGGCCAGCAGCGGGGCCGCCGCGGCGAAGTCGGTCTCCGGGACGAAGCCGAAGATCAGGTTGACGTGCGGGGGCCAGCGGCGGATCTGGGGGTCGTGCTCGGCCCGGATGCTCTGGATGGGGGGCCACAGTACGGCCGGGGGAAGCCACACGACCGCGGTCCGGGGTGTGGGGGCCACCTCGAGGAATCCTGGGACACCGGCTCCGCCACCGGTGGTCGGGAACCCGTTCACATGGCCATGATGCCCCCGGACGCGGTCGGGGCCGTGCCTCTCAGCCGGTGAAGGAGCCGTGGCGGCCGGCGCCGCCCGCGAACCGGTCGGCGCCGGCCTGGGTCTCCCCCGCGGTGAGCGGCACGAGGCCGTGCCGGTATTCGGCCGCCAGCGCTTCCCGCTCGTCCAGACCGTGCTGTTCCCGTACGGAGAGCCGGTCGTGCCGCAGGCACAACTGCGGGAACCCGGCGATCTCGTGGGCGAGCCGCTCCGCCGCCCGGCGGGCTTCCCCGGGCGGCACGAGGCGGTTGACGAGGCCGATCCCGTACGCCTCGGCGGCGGTCACGGGGCGGCCGGTGAGGATCAGGTCCATCGCGCGGCTCTCCCCGATCAGGCGCGGGAGCCGCACCGTACCGCCGTCGATCAGCGGCACGCCCCAGCGGCGGCAGAACACGCCGAAGGTCGCGTCCTCCTCGGCCACCCTCAGGTCGCACCACAGGGCCAGTTCGAGACCGCCCGCCACCGCGTGACCGCTGACCGCGGCGATCACCGGTTTGGTCAGGCTCAGCCGCGTGGGGCCCATCGGCCCGTCGCCCCCGGCCAGCACCTGGTTGCCGCGGTCGGTGCCGACGGCCTTGAGGTCCGCGCCCGCGCAGAACGTACCGCCCTCGCCCCACAGCACGGCGACGGACGCCTCCTCGTCCTCCTCGAACGCACGGAAGGCATCGGCGAGCAGGGCCGCCGTCGGGCCGTCGACCGCGTTGCGGACCCCGGGGCGGCTGAGGATCACCGTACGCACCGGGCCATCGCTTTCGGTCCGGACCGCGGACGGGCCGGCGGGCGTCGTCCCCGGTGTTTCGGCGGTCGTGGCCACAGCGGAACTCCCTGGGTCGAGTGGTGTGCGCACGCCCACTCTGCAGCAATCGCGCGGGCGGCACGAGGGGCCGGCGACTGCCCGGACCGCCCCGCACCGCGCCCGGACTGCGCCCGCCGCCGCCCGGACCTACGCTGCCAGAGGGAGGTGATGCCCGATGTCTGCACCCCGGGCAGCCGCGGCCCGACGTGCGGCCGTGGGAACCGTCTGTCTCTTCATGTTCGCGGGCCCGGGCACGGGCGCCGCCAGGGCCGATGACAACGGCGTCGCCGACAAGAGCGCCCCGGCCATCGCGGCGGCCGCCCGCAAGGCCATGTCCGAGCTCACGTCCATGCGCATGGCGGCCAAGGTGACCGACGGGTCGGGCACCACCGCTCTGGACCTCCGGTTCGACGGGCGGGGCAACTGCGTCGGCACGGTCACCGCTCCCGGCGGTTCCGGCACGGCCGACGTCGTCAAACGCGGCGACGACGTGTGGATGAAGCTCGACGACGAACTTCTGCGGGCCCAAGTGCCGGGTGGCACGGCCGATGACGCGATCGCGCTCATCAACGGCCGTTATCTGCACGGCACCACGAGCAGCCCGCTCCTGAGCGATTTCGCCGAATTCTGCGATCTCGACTTCTACAAGAAGGAGTTCACCAGGAAGCCGGTGAACGAACAGCTCGAAAAGGGCTCGCGCACCACCGTGGACGGCCGGCCGGCCATCACCGTCAACAGCCGGCAGGACGACCGGACGGGCACCTACCAGGTCTCCACCGAGGACGAGCCGTACCTCCTGCGGATTCAGGGCACCGACGAGTCCGGCGAGCGGGTGGAGGCCTCGTTCTCCGCCTTCGACGAGCCCGTCCGGCCCAAGCCCCCCGCCCCCGCCGACTCCGTCGACCTGTCCGAGCTCCAGTAGCGAAAGGGATCGATCATGATCACCACCGACTTCGTCCCCGGCTCCCCCTGCTGGATCGACCTCGGCGCCCCCGACGTCCCTGCCGCCGCGGCCTTCTACGGCGCCGCGCTCGGGTGGGACTACGAGTCCATGGGCGAGAGCGAGGAGATGGAAGGCGGGATGTTCCGGAAGGACGGCAAGATCGTCGCGGGGCTCGGCAAGCTCACCGAGGAGGGGGCGCGCTCGGCCTGGATGATCTACTTCAGCGTCGCCGACGCGGACGCCACGACCCAGGCCGTCGAGCGCGCCGGCGGGACGGTGCGGGTGCCGCCGAGGGACCTCGACGAGTGGGGGCGGATGGCTCAGTACGACGACCCGCTGGGGGGCCAGTTCGCCGTGTGGCAGCCGGGCAAGGATTCCGGGGTCCAGCTGGTGGACGAGCCGGGCTCGCTGTCCTGGACGGAGCTCTACACGCGTGACGCCTCGGCCGCCAAGGACTTCTACGGTGGCCTCTTCGGCTGGACGTTCAGCGACATGCCGCTGCCGGGCGGCGGGGGCGCGTACTCCCTCATCACCCCCGCCGGACTTCCCGAGGAGCGCATGCACGGCGGCCTCATGGAGCTGCCCGCAGAGCACCTCGCCCTGACGAACGGGCGGCCGTACTGGCACCCGGTCTTCGCCGTCACCGACTGCGACGACGCGGTCGCCAAGGTCACCGGGAACGGTGGCAGCCTGCAGATGGGGCCGGAGGATTCCGAGGGCGTCGGCCGGCTCGCCGTCTGTCTCGACCCGTCGAACGCGGACTTCGTGGTGCTGGCCCCGGCCCGGAGCTGACCCCGGCTCAGGCCCTGGACCGGTACGCGCGCATGGCCAGGGGCATGAAGACCACCGTGATGCCCGCCGCCCAGATCAGGGACCACATGATCGACCGGCCTGCCGGGGTGCCGAGCAGCAGGCCGCGGAAGGCGTCCGACAGGTAGGTGACGGGGTTGACGTTCACCCAGGCCTGGAGCCAGCCGGGCATCGTGTCGACCTGCACGAACGCGCTGCTCGTGAAGGTGATCGGAAAGATCAGCGTGAAGGCGAAGACCTGCACCTTCTCCGCGTCGCCGGCGAGCATCCCGATCAGCACCGCCGTCCACGAGACGGCGGCGGCGAAGGTCAGGAGCAGCAGGAGCCCGGCGAACAGGCCGGCGGCGCCGCCGGTGACCTCGAAGCCCAGCAGGGTGCCGAGGCCGATCATCAGGAGCATCGCCCAGAGCTGTTTGGCCAGGTCGGCCGTGATCCGCCCGAACAGCGGCGCCCCGCGGGCGATGGGCAGACTGCGGAGGCGGTCGAAGACGCCCTTGGTGAGGTCGGTGTTCAAGGCCATGGCGGTGTACATGCTCATGAAGAGCGTGTTCTGGACGATGATTCCGGCGAGTGCGTACTGGAGGTATTCCTGCGGGGATCCGGCCATCTGTCCGCCGAAGACGTAGGTGAACAGGAACACGAACATGATCGGCGAAATGCTGTAGTCGACGAGTTCGAGCGGGTTGTGCTTGACGGAGACCAGGCTGCGCCATGCCAGGGTCGCGGTCTGCCGCAGGGCCGCCAGGGGACGTACCCGGCCGCTGCCGCCGAGGGTGCCGGCCGGGGAGGCGGAGGCGGTGGTCATGACAGGCTCCCCGCGGTCGCGTACTGCTCGTCGTCGCCCTCGCCCTCCTCGGCCTCCGGCTCGGCCCGGTGGCCGGTCAGGACCATGAACACCTCGTCGAGGGACGAGCGCCGCAGGGTCAGCTCGGCCACCGCGATGCCCGCCTGGTCCAGCCGGCGCACCACGCTCGGCATGAGCTCCGGGTCCTTGACCGGCACGGTGATCTCGTCGCCCTCGATCTTGGCCAGTGGACCCGCTTCCTCGGAGAGCAGGGTGTGCGCGGTGCCGAGATCGGCGGCACGGGCCGGCCGTAGCTGCAGCACCTGCCCGCCGACCTGCGACTTCAGCCCGTCGGGGGTGCCGTCGGCGATCACCCGGCCCTTGTCGATCACGACGATCCTGTCGGCCAGCCGGTCCGCCTCGTCCAGGTACTGCGTGGTCAGCAGGACCGTCACCCCCTCCGCGACGAGGGTGCGCAGCATGTCCCAGACTTCACCGCGGCTGTGCGGGTCGAGTCCGGTGGTCGGCTCGTCCAGGAAGAGGATCTGCGGCCGCCCCACCAGGCTGGCCGCGAGGTCGAGGCGTCGTCGCATGCCGCCGGAGTACGTCTTGGCGGCCCGTCCCGCCGCGTCGCCCAGCTGGAAGCGGGCGAGCAGCTCGGCCGAGCGGGCCCGGGCCGGGCCGCGCGGGAGGCCGAGCAGCCGCCCGATCATCAGCAGGTTCTCCGTGCCGGTCAGGTTCTCGTCCACGGCGGCGTACTGGCCCGTCAGCCCGATCATCGAACGGACCAGGCCCGCCTGCCGTACGACGTCGTACCCGCCGACCTCCGCCCGCCCGCCGTCCGGCCGCAGGAGGGTGGCGAAGATGCGGACGGCGGTCGTCTTGCCCGCTCCGTTGGGACCGAGCAGGCCGAGGACGGTGCCGGCCGGCACCTGAAGGTCCACACCGGCCAGTGCACGGGTCTGCTTGAACCGCTTCGCCAGGCCTTCGGCCCGAATCGCGTACCTCATGGAGATCACCTCGGACGCGGGGTACGTGCTGCCACTTCCCTCAACTGTGACGCACACCACTGACACTGTCCGGGCGAGCGGCCTCCTCCCGCTGCCGGCATGCAGCCACGCACCCACCCGTTGTCACGGCCGGCCCGTTGCGGCAACGGGCGGGGCTCAGGAGGACGCGGCCGGTGCCTCCAGGTAGGCCCACGCCTTCGTGCCCGAGCGCAGGACGACCCGGGTCCTGGCGTAGTCGTCGACCTCGTAGTCGTCCGCCGATGCCAGCTCCTCGTCGGTGATCGAGAAGACGGTGCCCTCGACGGCCTCGCCCTCGTCGGACGAGGCGACCACCAGGGGGTGACGGTCGGTTCCGCTGGCCGCGATCACCTCGGGGTCGGTGATCTCGATGTAGGTCATCCGGTGTCCGGGCAGTGCGTCGGGCGTTCCTTCGAGCAGCCTGCCGAACCGCGCGAGCTGGACCTCGCGGAACTGCAGCGTGCCGTAGGAGAACAACGGGTGAAGGGCCGGGCCGGTCATACGGGGAACCTCCAGGAGCAGTGGTACGGGAACGGGTGGTTGCGTGATCGTCCGTCGGTCACGGGTGAGATCACGGCAGGGGGCGGGAGCACGTCGACTCCGCCACGAAGGCGAGCCCGTCGTAATCCTCGGCGGGTACGAGGGGTGCGAGGTGGAAGCGGTAGGTGAACCGGGGGACGCCGGCGCCGAAGCTGCGCTGGAGGCCGGGGCCGAGCCGGGATTCGACCGAGCGGCCTGCGCCGCCGATCCGGTGCCGGACCGCCCGCCGGGCCGGTGGTGTCGCCGCCCCGGCGGGCCCGGAACTGTCCCTTCCCGAAGAGCAGGCCCAGCGCGTAGTACGCCTCGCCGTGGCGGCGCCGCAGCAGGCTCCCGAGTGCGGGTACGTCCGGGCCGTACGTGCCCTTCGCGATGTGCCCGTTGTACGCCCATACGGCGACCCGGCCGGCCGTGCCGTCCACCAGCGCGTGGACGGCCTCGGCCATGTGGCGGTCCCGGACGGCGTACGGGCTCTCCTCGCCGGGGCCCTCCCGCAGGGGCCGGGTGATCAGAGCGGCGCAGCACGAGGATGCCCGCGTGCCGGATCGCGTCATCGGCCGTCTCGGGACTCGTGCGGGCGGCGAGGCCCTCGCGGTGCTCCGCCGGGAATCCGGCCGGCTGGCGGGCGAGTCCGCGCAGCGCTGCGGGTCGATGCCGCCGTGCGTGGATTCGCCGAGGCCGACGACGCGGACGCCCTTCAGGACCTCGTGCAACGGCTGGAGGTCCTCGTACGGTTCGCCGGCGGAAAGAGTGCTGAGGGGCAGCGCGTTCGCGGCTAACCAGCGCGTGATCGCGTCGGACAAGAGCAGTCTCCTCGGCCGTGGGTGACGGCGGCTCCCGCCTCGGCGGGGGCCGCTCCTGCCGTCACATGATCGTAGTCCGCGTTCACGGTGTGCGGTGGACCCGGGCGAGGACGAGGACGGTGTCATCGGTCGGCGGGGCGGACAGGAGGCGCGCGAGGATGTGATCCGCGAGTTCCTCCAACGTGCCCTGCCCCCGGCCCAGTTCGGCACGCAGCGCGTCCAGGCCGGTCTCGATGTCCCGGCCGCGCGCTTCGATGAGGCCGTCGGTGTAGAGCACGAGGGTCGCGTTCTCGGGCAGTTCGACCTCCGTCGCCCGGAAGGGGCAGCCGCCGACGCCGAGCGGGACTCCCAGGACCTCGTCGACGGTCTCCACCGTCCCGTCCGGGTGGAGCACCACGGGCGGGGGGTGTCCGGCGCTGGCGATGCGGGCGCGTCCGCTCTGCGGGTCGTAGACGATGTAGAGGCACGTCGCGAGCTCGATGCCCGTCTCCTGGGCGCACTCGTCGAGTTCGGTGAGCAGGTCGTCGGGCTCGCTGTCGTGCCGCGACAGGGCCTGGGCGGTGATGCGGAGACGGCCCATGGCGGCGGCCGCCGACACCCCGTGCCCCATCACGTCGCCCACCACGAGCGCGATCCGGCCGTCGGGCAGGTTGATCACGTCGTACCAGTCGCCGCCGACCTCGGTGATCCGGCTGCCGGGCACGTACCGGTGGGCGACGTCCACGTACGGGCTGCTCGCCAGGGCGGTGGGCAGCAGCGCCCGCTGCAGGGTGAGGGCGATGTCCTGGACACGGGAGTAGAGACGGGCGTTGTCGAGGCAGATCGCGGCGCGCGAGGCGAGCTCGCCGGCGAGGTTGACGTCGTCCTGGGTGAAGGGCGGCCGGCTCGCGGACCGGCCGAACATGGCGATGCCCTGCACGGTGCCCCGGGCGATGAGCGGGGCGACGAGGACGCCGGCCACCCCGCTCTCGGCGAAGAGGCGGGCGCGCGACTCGATGGTGACGGTCCGGGCCAGGAACTCCTCGTTCACCACGGCGGAGACGGCGTGACCGGTGCGCAGCATGTCGTGCATGACGGAGCCGGGTGGGTACCGGACCTTGTCCACCCCGCTGACGAGCTCGATCGCCGGCCCGGGCAGGATCGTCCCGGAGGCGATCCTGCGGGTGAACAGCGGCCGCTCCGGGTCGAAGTCCTCCGACTCGTCCATCCACTCCACGACCTCGACCACGGCGCCGTCGCAGAAGTCCGGCATCGACGCGTCGACCAGCTCCTGGGCCGTGACGTTCACGTCGAGGGTGGTCCCGATGCGCGTGGAGGCCCCGTCCAGCAGGGCCAGCCGCCTGCGGCTGGCGGTGGCTTCGAGAATGGCCTGCTCCCGGTCCGTCACGTCCACCATCAGCCCGCCCACTCCGGGGCGCGAGCCGACCGCCTCGCTCAGCGGGAAGAAGCTCACCGACCGCACCTGGTCACGGTCCGGATGTCCCTGCGGGCGCATGCCCACCAGCGCCCCCACGACCGGTTCTCCGCCCTGGGCGACGGCGCGGAGCATGCTCTCGTACTCGCCGCCGTCGGACATGATCATGATCTCGTCCATGCGGCGCCCCAGGTGCGCCTCGATGGGCAGCCCGTCCATGTCGGCGAGCACCTGGTTGAGGTGGATGTACCGGAGGTCGGGGTCGAGCATGACCAGACCGATCGGGCAGGTCTCGAAGAGGGCGTCGAGGAAGGCGAGGTTGGTCTTGACCCGGTCGAGCTCGTCGCTGCGGCTCGCCAGGCCCATCACCACGGGCCGGCTGCCGGCCCCGGTGACGGGGAAGACCCGGAAGCCGCAGTCGAAGGCCGTGCCGTCACGGTGCCGCGCCGCCAGCTGGCCCCTCCAGTACCCCAGGGTCCGGCCCTTCTCCGCCAGCCCGGCACCGGAGGCGGATTCGCCCCCGGCCTCGTCGGCGAAGAGGAGGGCGGCGGGCTTCGACAGGATGGCGGCGGATTCGTACCCGAAGAGCTCCCCCGCGCCGGGGCCCCAGTAGCAGACGAGGCCGCGGTCGTCGATGCCGAAGACAGCCACGCGCACGTGCTCCAGCAGCGTCCCCGGCTCGGACCAGAACGGGCCGTGAGCCTCCTCGCCCCCCGGCCGAGCCGATGGCACGAGACGACCCCTTCCGCCCGTCGGTACCTCCACCCATTATGCGGACGCCACCGTGATTGCGCGGCGGCAGGCAGGAGGACCCCACCGATATGACAATGGGATCCATTTGCATACACGACGCAATCCCCTCGCGGCAGAGCAGCCGCGGGGGCCGGGGAGTCGGGCCGCATCACCGGCGGGGCTTCACCTAATCTGGCACAAAATTGCCGCATCATCGCGAAGGGGAAATCCCGTGCCTTCTCGCCTCAACCCGTACATCAGCTTCAACGGCAACGCCCGGCAGGCCATGGAGTTCTACAAGGGGGTCTTCGGCGGCACCCTGACGGTGAACACGTACGGCGACTTCGGCAGCGGGAAGGAGGCCGGGGGCTCCGACGACATGATCATGCACAGCATGCTCGAGACCGACAACGGCTTCACGCTCATGGGCGCCGACAACCCGCCGGGGTCGGAGATCAAGCCCGGAAACAACATCACGGTGAGCGTGAGCGGGGACGAGGCCGACGAACTGCGCGGCTACTGGGCCAAGCTCTCCGGCGACGGCACGGTCACGGTCCCGCTGGAGAAGCAGATGTGGGGCGACGTCTTCGGCATGTGCACGGACCGCTTCGGCGTCACCTGGATGGTGAACATCGTCCAGCCCCACGGCTGACCCGACGACGCCGGCTCCGCTACCAGCCCGGACCCTCCGGGCCACCCCTCCACGGTGGCGCTCCGGAGGTCCGCGTTGCTCCACCCCGGCACCTGCCGCCGCCGTCCGGCTCCCGCATGATCGATTCCCTGCACCGAAGGAGGAACGCGTGCGCTCCTCCCCCACCGCATTCCTTCGATCACGGGAGCCCGCCACATGTCCGACATCAGCGTGCGTGCCGTACGGGCCGAGGACTTCGCCCAGTGGCGCGCCCTCTACCGCGGCTACGCCGATTTCTACCGGGTGGAGCAGACCGAGGAAGCGGCCGCCACCGTGTGGTCCTGGGTGAACGACCCCGGCCACGAGGTCGGCGCCCTGGTCGCCGAGGACGCCTCCGGCCGCCTCGTCGGCCTGGCCCACTACCGCCCGTTCGCCCGGCCGCTCTCCGCGACGGTCGGCTGCTTCCTCGACGACCTGTTCGTGGCGCCCGAACACCGCGGATCGGGCGCCGCCGACCGGCTGCTCGGCGCCCTGCGCGAGCTCGCGGCCGAGCGCGGCTGGAGCGTGGTCCGCTGGATCACCGCGGACGACAACCACCGCGCGCGGTCGAAGTACGACCAGGTGGCCACCCGCACCATGTGGGTCACCTACGACATGGCACCGGGCCGCTGACCCTGCCGGGGGCCCCGGCCAGGAGGCCCCCGGGCCAGGGCGCCGGCGAGGCCCCGGCCCGGAGGCTACGGGCTACGGGCTACGGGCTACGGGCTCGTGAGGATGACGAGCTGCCGGGTCGCCCGGGTCATCGCGACATAGCGGCTGACGGCTCCTTCGATGCCTTCGCCGAACGTCTCCGGGTCGATCAGGACGACCAGATCGAATTCGAGCCCCTTCGTCAGTTCCGGCGCCAGCTTCCGGACGCGCGACGAGGTCCGGAACGCGTCGCCGCTGCCGCCGTCACCGGCGTCGCCCGTGGCGATGACGCAGGCGACCCCTTCGGCGTGCGCGGCGAGCCAGGTGTCGAGGACCGAGTCCAGCTCCGCGACGGTTCCGTGGGCGACGGGGATGCCGCTGCTGCGGATCGAGGTCGGCACGTTGGCGTCCGGGAGCACGGCGCGGATGGCCGGCTCGGCGTGCGCCATGACCTCTTCCGGCGTGCGGTAGTTGACGCTCAGGGAGGCCACCTCGATCCGGTCGAGCCCGACCCGCTCGAGCCGTTCCCGCCACGACTCCGTGAACCCCTGCCGGGCCTGGGCGCGGTCGCCGACGATGGTGAAGCTGCGGGACGGGCAGCGCAGCAGCAGCATCTGCCACTCGGCGTCGGTCAGTTCCTGGGCCTCGTCGACGACGACGTGCGCGAACGGGCCTGCGAGCAGGTCCGGTTCGGTGCGGGCCAGTGCGTCCTCGTCGACCAGGGTGTCCTGCAGGTCCGCTCCGTGCAGCATTCCCACCGCGCCTTCGCTCTCGTCGAGCACGACGTTCTGCAGCAGGCTGTCGATGGCGTCGGACCGGCGCGCGCGTTCGGCGGCGACGGCCGCGTCGTGCCGGCGCTTGCGTACGGAGGCCTCCGCGTCGCCGAGCCGCTGCCGGGCCGCGTCCAGGAGCGGCAGGTCGGACACCGTCCAGGCCTGCGCGTCCGCGCGCTGCAGCGCGCGCACCTCGTCGGGGCCGAGCCAGGGAGCGCATTTGCGCAGGTAGGCGGGCACCGACCACAGGTCCGCGACGAGGTCGGTCGCCTCGATCATCGGCCACGCCCGGTGGAGGGCCTTGAGCAGCTGCCGGTCCTGCAGCAGCGCCCTCCTCAGCAGGTGGGGCGGGGCATCGCTGTCGTCCTTGTCCATCAGGATCGTGGCGAGCTCCTCCCTGATCTGGTCGTGCGCCTCGTTGTGCGGGGTACCGGATTCCACCGCGTCGAAGGCCACCGCCCAGTCGTCGGCGCTCAGCCAGAGGTCGGACCAGGGGGTCTCGACCTCCATTCCCTCGGTCGGCGGCTCCTCGTAGATGCGGACGGCCGCTTCGACCGCCTTCACCAGGCCGGCGGACGCCTTGAGCCGGGCCACGCCCGGGTCGGTCTCGACCGACGCTCCGGCCCCCTCGGCGACGAGGTCGCGCAGGGTGCACGTCTGCACGCCTTCCTCGCCGAGGCTGGGCAGGACGTCGGCGACGTAGGCCAGGTAGGGCTCGTGCGGACCGACGAACAGCACGCCGCCCCGACGGTGGCCGAGGCGGGGGTCGGAGTAGACGAGGTGCGCGGCCCGGTGCAGGGCGACGACGGTCTTGCCGGTGCCGGGACCGCCGTCGACGACGAGGGCGCCGCGGGATCCCGCCCGGATGACGGCGTCCTGGTCGGCCTGGATGGTGGCGAGCACGTCGCGCATCCGGGCCGACCGGTTGGAGCCCAGGCTGGCGATGAAGGCGGACTGGTCGTCGAGCGCGGCGTGCCCTTCGAGTCCGTCGGCGGTGAACACCTCGTCCCAGTAGTCGCTGATCCGGCCGCGGGTCCAGCGGTACCTGCGGCGGCTCGCCAGACCCATCGGGTTGGCGTGGGTCGCCGCGAAGAACGGCTCGGCCGCGGGGGAACGCCAGTCGACCAGCAGCCGGCGCCCGGTGCTGTCGGTGAGGCCGAGGCGTCCGATGTAGACGGGCTCGGCGCCGTCCGCGCCGACGACGTGTCCCAGGCACAGGTCCAGGCCGAAGCGGCGCAAGGTGCGCAGACGGCTGGTCAGGCGGTGGATCTCCGCATCCCGGTCCATCGCCTCGCGCCCGATGCCGCCGGGCGCCTTGCGGGCGGCCTCAAGGCGGTCGGACAGTTCGGCGATCGATTGCGCGAGGCTTTCCGAGATGGCCGCGAAGTGCTGCTCGTCGCGCTCGATCAGTGCCGCGTCGGCCTTGGCGGCGAGGCGCTCGGGAAGGTCGAACGCACTGGTGGTGGTGAGGGAGTTCACGGCATCAGCTCCGATCCGAGGTCGTACGACGGATAACTCGACAACAGCACACACACGTGGTGGATCTCCCGTTTCTGCAGGTCGGACCTCGGTCCGCGAAGTCTGCCTCACGGCCGGGGCCTTGCCGCAAGCCCCCCGGTGCGCTATAAGTTGAGAGTGGCAAGGAGCGGTTCTACCTCCTTGCCTTTTCCTTTGCCCTCGTGCGCTCTCGCCGACGTCGCCGCGTCCGCGCGCCGTTCCGGCATCCCACCCACACCACGGCCCACCGCGGCCGACGGTGAGACCAACCCCGATTCCAACATCGGCGGCACCACCGTCGAGGTCCGCTTCAGCGAGGTCAGCGGCCCCACCGCCGCCACCAGCGGCGCGACCGTGACCGTCGGCTGCGGCCAGAACGTCGTTCCCAAGATGACGAAGTCTGGGCATCGGACCCGTATGGCCAAACTCATGCTGCACGGAGACCTGGACCACCCGGCGACCCTGAGCGTCGCGGACCTGCGGGAATGGACCCAGCACCGCATGGAGGTGGTGTTCGACTGCGCCGCCGACGGCCCGCAGAACCATGTGTTCGAGGGCGCGCTGCTGCGCGACGTGGTCGCGGGGGCCGGTCCTGCCTTCGACGCCCGGCGGCGCAAGGACCGCTCGCGCTTCCTGCTCGCCGTCAGCGGCGGGGACGGGCACCACACCGTCCTCGCCTGGGCCGAGCTCGACGAGGACTTCGGCGACAGCCCGGTACTGCTGGCCACCCGCCTCGACGGGGAGGAGCTCGACGAGGCGGGCGCGCAGCTGGTGGTCCCCTCGGACCGGTGCGGGGCGCGCTACGTCAGCGCCGTCACGCACGTGTGGTTCGGCTCGCGCTGGCGGCGCCGGACCTCTGACCGGGCCGGCCGGCCCGGCCTCCGACCGGGGATCAGACGGTGGCGAGGGAGATCTCGGTCGACTTGATCAGCGCGACGACCTGCGAGCCGGCGGACAGACCGAGCGCCTCGACTGCGTCGGCGGTAACGGCCGCGGTGAGGTGGCCGCCGTTCACGTTCACCTTCACGGCGGCCATGGCCGGGCCGGCGGCCACGTCGGAGACCGTGCCGGTGAGCTGGTTGCGGATGGAGATGTTCTCGACCGGGCCGGTGGCCAGGGCCACCTCGGTGGCCTTGACGAGCGCCTTGACGCCGGAGCCCGCGGTGATGCCGAGGTCCTTGACGGCGTCGGCGGTGATGGCCGCGGTGATCTCCTGCCCCCCGTCCAGACGGACCTTGACCGTCGCCATGGCCTCGCCGACGGTGACGGCGGTGACGGTGCCTGCGATCTGGTTGCGGATGCTGAGACTCATGAAGGTTCGACCTCTTGCCTGGACACGTCGCGGTACGGAGGGAACCGCCCGAGATCGACCGTAGGGCCCCTCGGTCCGGCTCGCACGGACCCCCTCGCATCCGCAGGCCGGAACCACCCGCCCGGCTGGCCCCTGCCGGTGCGAGCGCCCCCGGCCCCGGGCGGCCGTCAGAGCGGGTCGCCCAGGGGCCCGTACTCCTCTTCCAGGCTCCGGGCCCAGTGGGCGGCGAAGTCCGGTTGCGTGCCGTCGGAGTCGGTGAAGCCGTACTCCTGGTACAGGCCCCACGTGGCCAGGGCCCGCCCGGTCTTGGCCATGATGCCGGGGTCGGCGGCCAGCGCGGCGACGGCCCGGCCGAGGTAGGCGGGGGTCTCGGAGTGGGCGAAGTCCGGGTCCTGGGCAGCGCCGTCGCGCCAGTTCTCCTCGGTGACGCCGAAGTGTTCCAGCAGGACCTCCGAGCGCAGGAAGCCGGGCGTGATGGCCACGGCCGCGACGCCGTGCGGCTTGCGGGCCGGTTGCCGCTGCGGCCGGGACTCGACCTTGCGCCCCCGGCCCGGGCACTGGCCTACTACGGGAACGAGCGGGAAGTCCCGCAGTCCGGCTCCCGGTTGGCGGCCGCGGCAAGATAGCAGCCTTTCGCGGGACCGCCGGGATGTTTGTCCGATGGTGATGTCCTCCCGCAGCGGCGCAACGCCTGGCACTAGCGTCCCGTGACACCCCGGGAATGCGGGTGTGCACCGCACGGCTCGTGCGGACCCTCCTGCCCCGCCACCTTTCCCGGCCCATGGAGCGAGGAGGCACAGTGCTGTCATTGCGGCGGAGATCCTTCAGCAGCTTGTCGGTGGCCACGAGATACACGATCGGAAGCGGTGTCGTCATCACCGCGCTTGCGCTCACCCTGATCGCACTGCTGATACCCGTGGACCGGTTCGGCGGCAGCGCCTCGGCCGCCACCGCGGCGCCCGCGGGCGACGACGACGGCCTCGGAACGATGAGCACGGCCTACGGGCCGCTGACGGCCGCGGACCGGGACTTCATCCGCAAGGTCCGGCTCGCCGGCCTCTGGGAGCTGCCGGCAGGACGGCAGGCCCAGCAGCGCGGGACGCGTCCCCCGATCCGCACGGCCGGGGACCACCTCGTCGAGGGCCACACCAAGCTGGACCGGGAAGTCATCCAGGTCGGCCAGGCCCTCGGCGTCGATCTGCCCAACCAGCCCTCCGCCCAGCAGCAGGAATGGCTGGGCCAGATGACCCGCGCCAAGGGGGATGAATACGAACGACTGTTCATCAAACTGTTGCGCCGAGCGCACGGAAAGGTCTTCGGACTGGTGGCCGTGATCCGGGCGCAGACCCGCAACTCCATGGTGCGAGCCCTCGCCACGTCCGCCAACACCACGGTCCTGGACCACATCACGGTCCTCGAAGACAGCGGACTGGTCGACTTCGACTCGCTCTCCGACAATGTCCCACCGACGAAGTGAAGTGATCGCATGAGTCAAAAGGGCCACAAACGCCCCCGGTTGTCGAACAAGCTCCTGGCCGTGGTCTCCGCCCTCGTGCTGGGCGGTGGCGGGGTCGCCATCGTCGCCGGAAACGCGTCCGCGGGGCAGGAGGGCGGCCGTTCGGCGCAACTGACGGCGACCATCGACTGCCCCGACGTCGGGGAGAAGATCACCGCCGTGCCCGAGCAGGCCAAGGCCGAGGTGGACGAGGGCCTCGCCAAGCTGGACGACCAGGTGGCCGATGCCTACCGGCGGCTCGCCGCCGGCGAGGCGAAGGGCGACGCCCTCCTCGGCGAGCTCAAGGAACAGCGGGACAAGACCATCAACGGCATGGCCGACGCGATCGGCCGTTCCGGCCAACCTCCTGCGGAAATAAAGCAGTTGAGCGGCTGCGCGATGAAGAAGGCGCCCGCCGCGGACGACGTCCAGGCGGGCGGGGGCGGCGAGCAGGGTGCCGCCGCCAAGAACGGCGCCGGGCAGAAGGGCGGTCCCGCGCGGAGCGACTTCGTCAACATCACCAAGATCAAGCCGAACGTACGCACCCCCGCCAACGCGGGGAACGCCTCCAAGGGGTCCTTCAGCTCCCAGTGCGGCCGCAACGAGAACGGCCACTTCAACCCGGACAACGTGATCGTCGCCCCCGGTGTCTCCAACGGCGCCCACCACATGCACGACTACGTGGGCAACAAGACCACCGACGCCTTCTCCACCAACGACAGCCTCGCCGCCTCCGGCACCACCTGCGGGAACGGTGACCAGTCGAGCTACTACTGGCCCGTGCTGCGGCTGCGCGACGGCAAGGCGGAGAAGGACGCCAAGGCTCCCGGCGGCGGCCAGGACGCCAACGTGGGCACCATCCTCCAGCCGAAGCAGGTGTCGATCACCTTCAAGGGCAGTCCCGCCGACAAGGTCACCGCGATGCCCCGGTTCCTGCGCATCATCACCGGTGATGCCAAGGCCTTCACCAACGGCAATGCCAACGCCAACGCCTCGTGGAGCTGCACCGGATTCGAGAACCGCCAGCTGAAGGACAAGTACCCGGTCTGCCCCAAGGGCAGCGACGTGGTGCGCAGCTTCACCTTCCAGAGCTGCTGGGACGGCAAGAACGTCGACAGCGCCAACCACCGGACGCACGTGGCTTTCCCGGACAAGAACGGCCGCTGCCAAAAGGGCTTCAAGGCCATCCCGCAGCTGGTGATGCGCCTCACGTACGGGGTGGCGCCGGGTGCCCGCTTCGCCGTGGACAGCTTCCCCGAGCAGCTGCACAAGCCGGTGACCGACCACGACGACTTCATCAACGTGATGTCGAACGGCCTGATGAACAAGGCCGTGAGCTGCATCAACGACGGGCGCACCTGCCGCTGACCTCCCTCCTCCCTGGTCCGCACCGGTCCGGTTCCTCGCGATCCGGGCCGGTGCGGACCCCTTTGCTCCCGGGCCGGGCGCTCCCCTCCCCCACCACCGCGCCCGGCCCGGGAAAGGTGTTGGCCCGGAGCCGGCTTCGGGCCAACACCGCACACAAGAGCCCGGCCCGGCCCCGTGACGACGGGGCCGGGCCGGGCTCTTGCGGTTCAGTGGCCTTTCAGAGGCCGTTGACGCGGGCCATGCGCCCGACGACGACGGGGGTGAAGTCCGCGGTGATCACGCGCGCCGCCCTGCGGCTCACGCGCGAGTGCTGGCGCCGCACCTGGGCCATCAGCCGGCGGCTGCGCAGGGCCATCTCCAGTTCGAAGCGGGTACGGGGGTCGCGCAGGCCGGTCCCGAAGAGCTTCTCCAGCTGGCGCATCCGGTAGCGCACGGTCTGCGGGTGCACGCTCAGGGCTTTGGCGGCCTCGGGGGCGCCGCCGCCCTCCAGCCAGGCGAGCAGGGTCACCTCCAGGCGCTCGCTCTGGCGCGGGGTCAGGTCGGCCAGCGGCCGCAGCCACCGGGCGGCCAGCGCGTGGGCGAGCGGTTCGTCCTGGAGCAGCAGCAGGGTCGAGAGGTGGTCGTCCACGAACACGGCCCGCAGCTCCAGGCCCGGGCGGGCGGGCGTCAGGGCGAACAGCCGCAGTGCCCAGCGCAGCGAGGAGGCCGTGTCCCGGAGCGGGACCGCGTGGCCGACGGCCGCGAACCGGCCGCGCAGCAGCTGGTCCAGAGGGGCGCGGCTGTCGGGGTCGGGGCTGGGGCTGGGGACCAGCAGGCACGGCCGGCCCGCGAACGAGCCGGCGAGGGCCTCGGGCAGTACGGAGGCGAGCTGCTGGGCCTCGACGGGCGTGGCCGGCACGATGGCCCGTACGGCCGGCGGGAGGGGCCAGCCGGCCGCCTCGGCGAGCTCGGCGAGTGAACTCTCGGAAGCCGCCCGGTCATCGGTGAGCGCCTTGAAGAGGTCCTCGCGTGCGCGGTCGCCGTCACCGACGCTCTCGCGCGTATCCGCTCGAACGCCCTCGCGGACGCCCTCGTAGCGGCCCTCGTGCGTGACCTCGCACGCGTCGTTCCTCTCGACCGTGATTCCGGCCTTGATCCGGGCCTTGGTCTCGGCCCTGGTCTCGCGCCTGGGCTCGGCCGCGACTTCGCCCGTGTCCGTGTCCGCGATGTCGTCCTCACTCTCGTCCGGGCCCTCGTCCGGGTCCTCGTCCCGGTCCTGGTCCTCGTACTTGTCCGGTGTCTGTTCCCGGGTTTGCTTCTGGTAGCCGAGCGCGGTGAGGAGAGCCTCTTCCACGCACTGCCTGAGCAACTCGTCATCGATGGCATCGTTGTCATCGATAAGGGCGGAAAATTCCGGAATTCCATGCAGAAGCTCCTCCACTATCTCGGCGGCCAGCGCGGGCAGTTCTTTGCGCAGGACGCGGGTCCACTCGCCACGCGGGCGGGACCAGATGCGGTTCAGAAGTTCGCACATCGTTTCCTCGTTCGTGCCGGGGTGAGGCTTGTCCGGGGAAGAGCGACAAGCCCGCCGAGGTTGCCCCCCGCGCCAACAACGTTGTCTGGCACAGGAGTTGCGGCCCTCGTACTCCCTCCTGGAGAGGTCCGGCCACTTACGGCCCCGTGATTTTGCGGTAATTTTGCCGTCGGGGACGCGTAGGTGACAGGCGGCGCGGTGGCCAGTCGCAACCTCCGCTGGAGGGGAATCTTCCGGTGTTGTTCGATGCGTCGGAGACGCGGTGCGAGAAATTATCACGTTTCGATAAATCCCGTGGAGCTGGTGTGCAGCTCCACGATGCTGCTGCACTCCGGCCCCAAGTTCCCTCGGCCGGCGCGGAGTTTCACAGCGCTGCCGGGCACAGAGGACACAACGACCCCCGGGTGCCCGAGCGCCAGGTGGAGTGCTCGGAGCCCAGGCGCACAGGAGAACTGGATGCCCCTGCCCCAGCCTCACATGCCCCGCTCACACAGAGCCCGCCGCAGAAGCCGTCACGCGGCAGCGGCACCGGCCGCCGGCCGGCGGGCCGTCCGGCGGCCCTCCCTCCTTCCCACCGCCGGCAGACTGCGCCCCGGCGTGATCTGCGCCGCCGGCGCGGCCATCGTCTCCCTCGCCGTGGCCGCCCGCGCGGGCGCCCTGACCCATCTGTGGGACTTCCTCGACTACGGGGCGGGCGTGCTCTCGCTCGTCTCGCTCACCTCAACCGTCCTGTGGGGGCTGGTGGCCAGCGACCGGCTCCTGCTGGGGTCGGGCCACCGGCTGCTCGCCCAGGGCGTGCACCGCGGCCTCGCGGTGGCGGGGCTGGGCTTCCTGGCCCTCCACATCTGGGTCAAGATCGCGGAACAGCGGACGACGGCGGCTTCGGCGGCGGTGCCGTTCACGGACGTCGGCCAGCCGGTCCTGATCGGCCTCGGCTCGCTGGCCGGATACCTCTTCCTCGCCGTTGCGGTCTCCGGTGCGGTGCGCAGCGCCTTCGCCACCAAGGGCCGCTCCCTGTGGTGGCGGGCCCTGCACTTCGGGGCCTATCCCGCATGGGGCGCGTCCCTGGTGCACGGGCTGAAGGCGGGCCGGCCCGCCGACCTCTGGGTCACGGCGGCCTACGCCCTGTGCCTGGCCGGCGTCGCCGGAGTGCTCGCCTTCCGTCTCAAGTCCCGGATGAGCGACGTGACGTCCCGGCCGCCCGCACCACAGGCCGTGGCGCAGCCGTCCGTTGTGCTGGCGGCCGTGCCCCGGCCGAGGCGGGGCACCCGTCCGGTCCCGTTCGACCGTCCGGCGGCGCCGCCCGGGCCCGACGACCCGCCGCGTACCGCCGTGTACGCGCGGAGCCGGGCCGGCGGCGGCCCGGTGGAGGAGCAGTTCGCCACCCGGGAGCAGCGGCTGTGACCGGCGACCCGACCCCCAGCCTGGGCTGCGTGGGCGCCCCCCGGCTGCTGGCCGGGCTCGACCAGGCCCCCCGGCTCGACCGGGTCGCCCATCTCACCACGCACGGCTCGCTGCCCCGGTACCGGCCGGAAGAGCTCGTCGACCTCGCCGACAACATCGACCTGCGGGGTCGCGGCGGGGCGGGCTTCCCCTTCTCCCGGAAGCTGCGCGCGGTCATGCGGTCCGCCCGGGCGCGCGAAGGACAGACCGCCGTCGTCGTCAACGGCAGTGAGGGCGAGCCGAGTTGCCTCAAGGACACCGCGCTGTTGCTGCACGCCCCGCACCTGGTGCTCGACGGGGCCCTGCTGGCCGCCGCCGCGATCTCCGCCGAGGACGTCGTGGTCGGGGTCACGAGGACGGACGTGGAGCAGTCGGTACGGGCGGCCGTCGCGGAACGCGGCCCGGCCGGACGCCGGGTCCGGGTGGCGCTGCTCCCCGAACGCTTCGTCACCGGAGAGGGAACCGCCCACATCAACGGTTTGAACGGGGGGGAGACGCTGCCGTCCGGGCAGAAGGTGCGGACCAGCGAGCGAGGCCTGAACGGCGTGCCCACCCTGCTGTCCAACACCGAGACCTTCGCCCAACTCGCCGTCGCCGCCAGGCTCGGCGCGCTGGACTACCGTACGGCCGGCCTGCCGGCCGAGCCGGGCACCGTCCTGCTGACCGTCGCCGGCTCCACCGTCGTCGAGACACCGACCGGGGCCGCGCTGTCGTACATCCTGGAACTGTGCGGCACCGGTCCCGGCCAGGGCGTACTGGTCGGCGGCTATCACGGCAAATGGCTGGATCCCGGGTCCGCCCGCGCCGCGGAGGTGTCCCGGCAGTCCCTCGACTCGCTCGGCGCGCGGCTGGGCGCGGGAGCGGTCCTGCCGCTGCCCGAGGACACCTGCCCGGCCGGCGAGGTGGCACGGGTGACCCGCTGGATGGCGAAGGAGTCGGCCGGCCAGTGCGGCCCCTGCGTACGGGGGCTGCCGGCACTGGCCGACGTACTGGAGGACGCGATCCGGGGAGGGGGCGCGAGCGCCCTCGAAACGATGGAGGCGCGGCTCAAGGCGGTCCTGGGCCGCGGCGCGTGCAGTCATCCCGACGGCACCTCGCGCTTCGTGGCCTCGGCGCTCAGCGTGTTCCCGGACGAGTTCCGGGACCACGCCCTCGGCAGCGGGTGCGGCCGACGGGTGCTGGGGGCGCTGCCGCTGCCGCAGGACGAGAGTCCGGAGCGGCTGGTCGTGGACTGGACCCTGTGCAAGGGGCACGGCCTGTGCGTGGACATCCTGCCCGACGTCGTACGGCTCGACGCGGACGGCTTTCCGGCGCAGGCGTCCATGCCCGTGCCGGGGCGGCTGCGGCCGAAGGCGCTGCGCGCGGTGCGGCGCTGCCCGGCCCTCGCCCTGCGCATCCAGGACTGAACCATTGCGCCGGGTTCAATCTTGGCGCGATCTGACAAATTCCCAGGGAATTCCGCTTCCACCGCCCGGAGCCCCGTATCAATTACCGGGGGCAAGAAAACGCGGAACCGAACCTGAAGGAGAGATCGTGAACAGGATGCGTCGTGAGATATTCGCCGGGTCGGCGGTCGCGGTAATTCTGATGACCGCCGCATGCGGCACCGGAGACAATTACTCGGGAAAGGGGAGTTCTGTCCAGCCGGTGGGCGACAGCAAACAGGTCGGGAACGGCTACGACGACGTCTACGGAAGCGGATCCGGGGCCGACCCGGGCGCGGCCGGCAAGAGCGGCCCGGCCGGGCAGCTGAAGGTGCAGGACATCGCGGAGCTCGGCGCGGGGGTCACCGACAGCCAGGGCTTCACCCTCTACCGGTTCGACAAGGACACGCCCAAGCCCCCCAAGTCCAACTGCGAGGGGGACTGCGCCACGACCTGGCCCCCCGTGGCCGCGGACGACGCCGAGGCCGGTGAAGGCATCGACAAGACCCTCCTCGGTTCGGTCGAACGAGCCGACGGCACCCGGCAGCTGACGCTCGCGGGATGGCCCGTGTACCGCTACGCGAAGGACGCCAAGGCGGGCGACACGCTCGGCGAGGGCGTCGGCGGAACCTGGCACGTGCTGGGACCCGGCGGGAAGCCGGCCGCTCCGGCCAAGGGCGGGGCGGACAAGGGCGGGGCGGACAAGACCGGGAAGGACGGCGCGGCGCAGCAGCTCACCGAACTCGCCGTCAATCAGAATGCCGAACTCGGCCCCATCCTCTCGGACGCGGAGGGCCGGACGCTCTACCGGTTCGACAAGGACAGCGCCTGGCCCATGAAAATCGGCTGCGTGGACGCCTGCACGGACACCTGGAAGCCCGCCGAGCCGGTCGACAAGGCGAATGTTAAGGGAATTGCCGCCGAATTGATCGGCAAGGTGAAGCGGCCCGACGGCAGTGAGCAATTGACGATCGACTGCTGGCCGGTCTATACGTTCACCGGCGACAAGGAACCCGGGGACATCAGCGGGCACAACAACAAGAACCTCTGGTTCGCCGTCACCGACAAGGGCAAGAAGGCGAAGGTAGTCGGCTAGGACCGGACCGGTCCCTCCCGGCGCCCCCGCCCCCCTGCCCCCTCTACGCGTGGTGCCCGGGCCCTCCCCTCCCGGGCACCACGACCCCCGCCCCGATCAGCCAGTGAGGTCGCCATGCCCTCGTCCACCTACCGCCGCACCCGCCGGACGGGCTCGTCCCGTGCGGCCTTCGCCGCACTGTGCGTCACGGCCCTCCTGTGCGGCGGGTGCGGCACAGGGAAGGCTGCCGCGCACCGCACCCCGGCCTCCGCGCACCAGACCTCGATCGAGGAGATCGCCACGGCCATCGGCTGCACCGCCGAAGTGAGCGTGGAGGCCGACGAACTGCGGCAGGGGGGCTGCGAGACCGGGCCGGGCGGCCCCTACCGGATGGTCACCTTCGCCGCCGAGCAGGGGCTGCGCTCCTGGCTGGCCGAGGCCCGGAACTACGGCGGCATCTATCTGGTCGGGGACCGGTGGATCGTCACCGCCCGCTCGGAGGACGCCCTGGCCGTGGTGCGCGGCCGGCTCGGCGGCTCCCTGGAGACCGGCGACACGCACGCCGGCCCGTCCGAGCACGCGGGCAGCCCCGCAGAGCACGCCGGCCCTTCCGAACACGGCGCCCCCTCCGCACACGCCGACCACTCCGCTCGTCCCTGAACCTCCACGGCGTGTCGGCCAGTTGTTCTGATTTCAGCTCATTCGTGAGGAGCACGAGGCACGGCCCTTCGGGATGATTCGGCAGGCGCCCGCATACAACAGGGTTGACCTGTAAGCGACTTCACCGAAAGGAACCGCCTTCGTGCGCCTGAAACGCTTCGCACCGCTGCTCGCCGCCGCCGGACTCGTCGCGTCTACCGTGCCCCTGCTGTCCGCGACCCAGGCATCGGCCGCCCCGGCATCGGACCACCTGCGGCAGAAACCCGCCTGGCACCGCTGCAGCCCCGAGCTGCCGGCCTCGTACGAGTGCGCCACGCTCAAGGTTCCGCTCGACTACCGGCGTCCCGACGGCCGCACGATCGACCTCGCCATATCCCGGATGAAGAGCGAGAATCCGGCCAAGCGGCACGGCGCCATGCTGCTGAACCCCGGTGGCCCCGGCGGTTCCGGGCTGGACCTGCCGCTGATGATGAACGAGGCGATGCCCAAGGAGGTCCGCGAGCAGTACGACCTCATCGGCTTCGACCCGCGCGGGGTCGGCGCCAGCAGCCCGATCACCTGCGGACTGGACGACGCCGAGCAGGACTTCAACCGGGCCTACCGTCCGGAGACCTTCGACGCCGACGTGACGTGGGCGCGCACCGTCGCCGACAAGTGCCGCGAGAAGGCCGGTTCGGTGCTTCCGTACATCACCACCCGCAACACGGCGCGCGACATGGACACGATCCGCGCGGTGCTGGGCGAGCGCAAGCTCTCGTACCTGGGCTACTCGTACGGGACCTACCTCGGCGCGGTGTACTCGCAGATGTTCCCGGACCGCACGGACCGCTTCGTGCTCGACAGCGGCGTGGACCCGCAGCGGATCTGGCGCGGCATGATCCAGGTCTGGGCCACCGAGGCCGAGCCCGCGTTCGCGCGGTGGACCCAGTGGGCGGCGCAGCGGTCGGCGGAACACCAGCTGGGTGACAGCCCGGAGGCCGTGTCCGAGACGTTCTGGGGGCTGGTGGCGCGCGCCGACAAGGAGCCCATCGACTTCGAAGGCATGAAGGTCGACGGCGACATGATCCGCTCCGCGCGCGCGGTGTTCTTCTACCCGGCGCAGGCCACTCCCATGATCGTGGCCCTGAAGGCCGCGGCCGAGGGCAAGCCGCTGCCCGCGGGCACGACCCTGACCGAGATGAAGCGGCTGCTGACCGGCGGCGCGGCGGCCGAGCCCGCCTCGGACAACGGCACGGCCGTCTTCTGGGCGGTGGCGTGCGGGGACACCGGCAGCTGGCCGCGCTACACGGAGCAGTACGAGCGGGACGCGGCGAAGGACAAGGCGAGGTACCCGCTGTACGGGGACTTCGCGTCCAACATCAAGCCGTGCGCCTTCTGGGACCGGCCGGTCGAGGCGGCCACGCCGATGAACAAGAAGGCGAACGTGCTGACCGTGCAGAACGAGTGGGACTCACAGACCCCGCTCGTCAGCGGGCAGGGCCTGCACCGCGCGCTCAAGGGCTCGCGGATGGTGCTGGCGGCCGGCGGTGAGGGCCACGGGGTGTACCTCGCCGACCCCGCCTCCTGCGCCAACGCGCCGGTCCACGCGTACCTGACCACGGGCAAGCTGCCCGCCCAGGACGTGACCTGCCAGAACCCGGCGAGCGCTGCCGAGCAGCGCGGGTCCCTGGCCCCGTCGAAGCCGCTGCCGATCCCGGCCGGGCCCGGGCGGTTCTGACACCGCCCGGATGATGGTCGGCCGGACGGCCGGTCAAGCGCGGGACGCCTCTGCGGCAGCCTTGATACGGCGGCCGAAATCGGGGGCGTCCTTGCGCGCGGCGCTCACCGCGATACCGGCGAGCAGCTTGCCGAGGCCGTGGCCGTGCAGGGTGTTGAAGATCCGGACCCGGGTGCGGCCGCCGGGGAGGGCGTCGAGGTCGTAGCCGCCCTCGGCGGTGACCAGGTTCTTGCTCTGCTCGGTCCAGCGGATCAGGTGCGGCGGGTCGAAGCCGACGATGCGGAACTCGCGGGCGGTCTTCATCCCGGCGTCCTTGACCGTGCTGCGGAAGACCGTGCCGAGGGCCGTGGGGCCGTCCGGGGTCCTGGTGATCTCCTGGACGCGCGGGCTGAAATCCGGGTCGTTGCGCCCGTCGGCGAGGTAGGCGAAGACCTCCTCGACCGGCCGGTCGATCTCGACGCTCGCCTCGAACTGTCCGGACATGTCGGCTCCTCGGTGTGACTGCACCTGTGGTCCACGATCCCAGAACGTCACCCCGTGCGCGCGCCGACGACCGGGCGGCCGGCCGCCGCCGTGCCGGCGAGGACGGGTGGATCCTGGTGCGGACGGGTGAGTCCCGGTGAGTGCTGGTGGGACGGGGCGGCTGCCCCTACGATGCCTCTGGTCAGGTACATGCCCGACCCATAACTGAATGCCTGCGCGACTGGGGGAAGCCGGTGTGATTCCGGCGCTGACCTGCAACCGTGTGCGGCGCATCCGCGTCGCGAGTCGGACGACCCAGCGTGTGGTGCGTACGGCTTCCCACTGTCACGGTCTGCAGCACGAAGCCCTGAGCCCCAGGCTCACCGATCACCTGTGTCCGCTTCCCCGGGCCCGGGACCGCGGTGTGCCCGGGGCGACCGGGGCCGGCGGCGCACGACCTCGAGTTCACGCCAGGAAGGCACCCATGCGCCAGACTCCCGCCCGCCGCGCCCTGATCACCACGGCGGCCCTCGGGCTCGCCCTCGCCACGGCACCGGCCGTCGCGCACGCCGAGACCGCCCCGGACACGAACAAGAAGGTCAACGTGGCCCTCACCGTGCAGGGGCCCGACGGGCTGCTGTTCAAGGGGAAGGTCAACACCAAGGGGCACGACGTCACCACGGCGACCGGCGGCACGCACAAGTGCGACGGCACCAACGGGGCGGCGAACCCGACGGCCGTGCCCACCCCGACGGCCGCGCTCGACGACGCCGCCCGCCGGAACTACTTCGCGTGGGACGGCACCTGGTACGCGTCCTTCGACGACTTCTCCGTGGACTCCGTCAAGAACGTCAGCGGCGGCGGCTCGGCCTACTGGGCCATATCCGTCAACGGCACCCCGACCCCGGTCGGCGGCTGCCAGTTCAAGCTGAGGGCGGGCGACGAGGTGGCCTTCACCTGGACCGCCTTCTAGTCCGGCTTCCAGTCCGGCCTCCGGTCCGGGCCGAAAGCCCGCGTCCGTCAGGACGGAGCGCCTCCCGACAGGAGCGCGGAGCGGCTCACCGGGCCGCTCCGCGCTCCTTGTCCGTGCCACCAGGGGTCCCTCAACCCCGCAGCGGCACCACCGGGTCCCTCATCAGCCCCGGTCGTATGTGTGGAACCCGCGGCCGCTCTTGCGGCCCAGCAGCCCCGCCTGGACCATCCGCTGCAGCAGCGGGGGCGGGGCGTAGAGCGGCTCCTTGAACTCCTCGTACAGGGATTCCGCGATGGCCGCGACGGTGTCCAGGCCGATCAGGTCGGCGAGCTTGAGCGGGCCCATGGGGTGGGCGCAGCCCAGTTCCATGCCCGTGTCGACGTCGGCGGCGCTCGCGAACCCGGATTCGGCCATCCGAATGGCCGAGAGCAGGTACGGGACCAGCAGCGCGTTGACGACGAAGCCGGCCCTGTCCTGGGACCGGACCGTGGTCTTGCCCAGGGATTTCCGGGCGAACCACTCGACCGCAGCCAGTGTGTCCGCCGACGTGTGCAGGGAGGAGACCACCTCGACCAGGGGCAGGACGGGGACGGGGTTGAAGAAGTGCAGTCCCACGACCCGGTCGGCGCGGCCGGTGGCCATGCCCAGCCGCATGATCGGGATGGCGGACGTATTGGTGGCGAGAATGGCTTCGGGGTCCTCGACGATCTTGTCGAGGGCGGTGAAGATCTCGGTCTTGGCTTCGGGGTTCTCGGTGACGGCCTCGATGACCAGTTGCCTGTCGGCGAGGTCCTCCAGGTCTCCGGTGAACACCAGCCGGGCCATTGCGTCCTCGGCGGTGAACCGGTCCAGTTTGCCGCGCTGGACGGCGCGTTCGAGGGAGACGGCCACCCGCTCACGGGCGGCGCGGGCCGCGGTGGCATCCGCCTCGGCGACGACGGTGTCGAGGCCGGCGCGGGCACAGACCTCGGCGATGCCTGCTCCCATCTGTCCGCCGCCGACGACCCCGACGCGCAGGACGCGGGCCGGCCGCTGTGCCGGGGCGCTCACGCGGTCACCTGCACGGCGGCGTTGCGGACCAGGTGACGGGTGTAGGCCTCGGGGGTGAAGAACGCGGGCAGCTGCACCGAGAGCGCGGTGTCGACGAAGACCTCGCGTGCTTCGAGGACCAGGGCCTGCGGGTCCTCAGCCTCAAGGGCCGCGCACTCGGCGTCGAGGAGATCGGTGAGCGTGCGCCGGTCGACGCGGTCGTGGCGGAGCCACTGCCAGATCTGCACGCGCGCGATCTCGGCGGTGGCGGCGTCCTCCATCAGGCCGTACAGGGCGACGGCTCCTCTGCCGCGCAGCCAGGCGTCGAAGTAGCGCAGGGCCACGGCCACATTGGAGCGGATCCCCTCGGAGCTCGGCGGAGCGGCGATCCGGCGAACCGACAGCAGATCGGCGGCGGCGACTTCGACGTCCTCGCGCGTCCGCTCCAGCTGGTTCGGCCGCTCACCCAACACCCCGTCGAAGACCTCACGGCAGACGGGGACGAGCCCGGGGTGGGCGACCCAGGAGCCGTCGAAGCCGGCTTCGGCCTCGCGCTCCTTGTCGAGCCGGACCTTGGCGAGGGCGGCCGTGTTGGCATCGGCATCCTTGCTGGGCACGTGGGCGGCCATGCCGCCGATGGCGTGGGCGCCCCGCTTGTGGCAGGTGCGGACGAGCACTTCGGTGTACGCCCGCATGAACGGGGCGGTCATGGTGACCTTGGCCCGGTCCGGGAGCTGGAAGTCGGTGCGGTGGCCGAAGGTCTTGATCAGGCTGAAGAGGTAGTCCCAGCGGCCCGCGTTCAGCCCGGCGCTGTGTTCGCGCAGCTCGTGGAGGATCTCCTCCATCTCGAACGCGGCGGTGATCGTCTCGATCAGAACGGTCGCCCGGACCGTGCCCCGCGGGATGCCCAACAGATCCTGGGCGAACAGGAAGACGTCGTTCCAGAGCCGGGCCTCGTACCGGTTCTCCAGCTTGGGGAGGTAGAAGTACGGGCCGTGGCCGGCGTCGATCTGGCGCTGCGCGCAGTGGAAGAAGTACAGGCCGAAGTCCACGAGCGAGGCGGACACGGGCCGACCGTCGACCTCCAGGTGCTCCTCGGTGAGGTGCCAGCCGCGCGGGCGCACCATGATGGTCGCGAGCTCCGTCCCGAGGCGGTACTCCTTGCCCTCCGGGGTGGTGAAGTCGATGCGCCGCTCGATGGCATCGAGCAGGTTCAGCTGGCCGCCGATGACGTTGTCCCAGGTGGGTGCGGTGGCGTCCTCGAAGTCGGCCATCCACACCTTCGCCCCGGAGTTGAGGGCGTTGACCGCCATGCGGCGCTCCGGTGGGCCGGTGATCTCGACCCGTCGGTCCGCCAGCCCGGGCGCGGGCGGGGCGACCCGCCAGTCGGGGTCGGTGCGTACGCCGACGGTGGCGCGGGAGAAGTCCAGGGGCGACCCGGAGACCAGATGGGCGGCGCGGCGACGGCGCTCCTTGAGGATCTCCAGGCGGCGGTCCGCAAAGGCGGCATCGAGCCGGCCGATGAACTCCAGGGCCTCAGGGGTCAGGATCTCCTCGTGGCGCTCACCCTGCGCGCCGAGGACCTGGACACTGCTGGTCAGGGGCGTGTGTGACATGCGGTTCTACTCCTCGGCGTGGGGCGGCCGGCGCCCGGGGCCGGCCAGGCCCCGGGCGCCGTCGGACGGCGATCGGAAGGCGCCGGCGGGAACGACCGGCATCGCGCTCTTAGTGGAACTGCTCTTCCTCGGTGGAGCCGGAGAGCGCGGTGGTGGAGGAGGCGGGGTTGACGGCGGTGGAGACCAGGTCGAAGTAGCCGGTGCCGACCTCGCGCTGGTGCTTGACCGCGGTGAACCCCTGCTCCTGGGCGGCGAATTCGCGCTCCTGGAGGTCGACGTAGGCGGTCATGCCGTGCTCGGCGTAGCCGCGGGCGAGCTCGAACATGCCGTGGTTGAGCGAGTGGAAGCCGGCCAGGGTGATGAACTGGAAGCGGTAGCCCATCGCGCCCAGCTCCCGCTGGAACTTGGCGATCTGGTCGTCGTCCAGCGCCGCCTTCCAGTTGAAGGAGGGCGAGCAGTTGTAGGCGAGCATCTGGTCCGGGTGCTCGGCGTGGATCGCCTCGGCGAACTCGCGGGCCTGGGCGAGGTCCGGGGTGCCGGTCTCGACCCAGATCAGGTCGGCGTACGGGGCGTAGGCGAGGCCGCGGGCGATGACGGGCGCCATGCCGTTCTGCACGCGGTAGAAGCCCTCCGCCGTGCGCTCCCCCGTCACGAACTGCGCGTCTCGCTCGTCGACGTCGCTGGTCAGCAGGTTGGCGGCGAGGGCGTCCGTACGGGCGATGACCAGGGTGGGGACATCGGCGATGTCGGCGGCCAGGCGGGCCGCGTTGAGGGTGCGGATGTGCTGCGCGGTCGGCACGAGCACCTTGCCGCCCAGGTGGCCGCACTTCTTCTCGGAGGCCAGCTGGTCCTCGTAGTGGATGCCGGCCGCGCCCGCCGCGATCATCGCCTTGGTCAGTTCGAAGGCGTTGAGCGGGCCGCCGAAACCGGCCTCGGCGTCGGCGACGATCGGCGCCAGCCAGTCCGTCCCCCCATCAGACGAACCTGTCGTGCCGCCCTCTGCGGTGGCGATCTGGTCGGCGCGCAGCAGCGCGTTGTTGATCCGGCGCACCACCTGCGGCACCGAGTTGACCGGGTACAGGCTCTGGTCGGGGTAGGTGTGGCCGGCCTGGTTGGCGTCGGCGGCGACCTGCCAGCCCGAGAGGTAGATCGCCTGCAGCCCGGCCCGGACCTGCTGGACGGCCTGGCCGCCGGTGAGCGCGCCGAGTGCGTGGACGTAGTCCCGCTCGTGCAGCTGCCGCCACAGGCGTTCGGCTCCGCGCCGGGCCAGGGTGTGCTCCTCGCGGACGCTGCCGGAGAGCCGCACCACGTCCTCGGCGGTGTAGGTGCGCTCGATCCCGGCCCACCGCGGGTCCGTGGCCCACCGCTGTTCGAGCTGCTGGGCCGCCGCCGTCGTGTTCGCCTCTGCCATGACCGTCACCGTCTCCATGAATCGCTTGATCTGCCAATGTTCTGGTCAGCTGTGCAAGGTGCTGGCACCGTGTGCCTCAACTTGGGATCGCGGCTGCCGGACCGACCCGTGGGCCGAACCGAGCAATGTTGCCGAACCACCGAGCCCGGACCGCCGGGATCTCCGACATCAGGGCATGAATCGCGCCCGGAGCGTCCGTCTCGGCCGCCGGGTCCGGCGGGCCGCAGGACAGACTCTGACAGTGGCACCGAGTGCCATCAAGGAGGGACGAATGCCAAGTTCTGCGAATCTTCACAGGCGGTTTTGCCAAGCTTGCAAACCTTGGCGGGGCGCGGATCCCACGTAGGGTTACGGCTGTCCCCGGCACACGAGGAGCAGGCGAGGAGCACGGTGAGCAAGACGTACGCGGGCGCGCGGCTGCGGCGGTTGCGCGAGGAACGGCGGATGAGCCAGGCCGAGCTGGCACGCGTCCTCGCGATCTCGCCCAGCTACCTCAACCAGATGGAGCACGACTCGCGCCCGCTCACCGTCCCGGTGCTGCTGCGGCTCACCGAGGCGTTCGGCGTCGACCCGGGCTTCTTCTCGGAGCGCGACACCTCCCGGCTGGTGGCCGACCTGCGCGAGGCGCTCGCCACGGAGGTCGCCGAGGCCCGGGTCTCCGCCTCGGACCTCGCGGAACTCGCCACGCGGATGCCCGCCGTCGCCTCGGTCCTGCTCGACCTCGGCCGGCGCGGCCAGCTGCTCGCCGAGCGGCTCGCCGGGGCCGCGGACGGCCGGGACGGCACGCTCGACATCCCGCGCTCACCGCACGAGGAGATCCGCGAGTTCTTCTACCGGCGGCAGAACTACCTGCACGACGCCGACCTCGCCGCCGAGGAGCTGGCCCGCGAGGTGGGGATCCGTCCGGGGGACGTCGTACGCGCCCTGTCGGCGCGGCTCACGGACCGGCACGGGGTGCGCCTCTCGGCCGATTCGGACCGGCTGCACCACTACGACGGGCGCGCCCGCGTCCTGCACATCTCCAGCCGGCTCCGGCCGGGCCAGCAGGCCTTCCGGCTCGCCACCCAACTGGCCCTGCTGGAGTACGGCGAGGAGCTGGACGGGCTTGCGGCCGAGGACTTCCCGCCCGGTTCCGCGACCCACGGCCTGGCCCGGATCGGCATCGCGAACTACTTCGCCGCGGCGCTGATCCTCCCGTACCGCGCCTTCCACACGGCCGCGGAGGAGTTCCGCTACGACATCGAGCGACTTACCGACCACTTCGGCCTCGGCTACGAAACCGTCTGCCACCGCCTCAGCACCCTGCAAAGGCCCAGGCTGCGCGGGGTGCCCTTCTCTTTCGTACGCGTGGACCGGGCCGGGAACATGTCCAAGCGGCAGTCCGCCACCGGCTTCCACTTCTCGCGCGCGGGCGGCACCTGCCCGCTGTGGAACGTCTACGAGGCCTTCGCCGCGCCCGGCCGCATCCACGTCCAGGTCGCGGCCATGCCCGACGGGCAGCGCCACCTGTGGACCGCCCGCGCCGTCACCCGCCACCGGGGTGGCTGGGGCGAGCCCGGCAAGACCTTCGCCATCGGCCTCGGCTGCGAGATCCGGCACGCGTCCCGCCTCGTCTACTCCGACGGGCTCGACCTGGACAACGCGGCCGCCGCCACGCCCATCGGCATGGGCTGCCGCCTCTGCGAGCGCCTCGACTGCCCCCAGCGGGCGGTCCCGCCGCTCGGCCGCACCCTCGCCGTCGACGAGAACAGCAGCACCTTCATCCCGTACCCGGTCACCGCGGAGCGCGGCTGAACGGCGCCGCGGGGCGGCTCAGTCCAGCCGCCGGGCCTCCGCCGCGGTCACCGGTTCACCGGCCCGTACGGAGTGCAGCACGTGGGCGAGCACCTCCGCGCCCCGCACCACGCGGGGCCCGGGGCGGTTGAAGTACGCCGACCCGTCGAGGACCCAGACGGCGCCGGAGCGTACGGCGGGCAGCTCGCCCCAGCCGGGCAGGGAGGTGAGCAGCTCCCGCTCCCGCAGGGTTCACGGCGTGGGACCGGCTCGGCCAGGTCCGTACGCCGACGGTCGCGGCGGTGTCCGGCTACGCACTGGGCGGCGGCTGCGAGCTCGCGATGCTGTGCGACATCCTGCTGGCCGCCGACACCGCGGTCATCGGGCAGCCCGAGATCAAGCTCGGGGTGATCCCCGGCATCGGCGGCTCCCAGCGGCTCACCCGGGCGGTCGGGAAGGCCAAGGCGATGGAACTGTGCCTGACCGGCCGCACCATGGACGCCGCCGAGGCGGAGCGGGCCGGGCTGGTGTCGCGGATCGTGCCGGCGGGCGAGCTGCTCGCCGAGGCGCTCGCCGTCGCCGGGACCGTGGCGGGGATGTCCAAGCCGGTCGCGATGATGGCCAAGGAATCCGTGAACCGGGCCTTCGAGACCACCCTCGCGGAGGGGGTGCGCTTCGAGTGGCCGGCTGTTCCACGCCGTGTTCGCCACCGCCGACCAGAAGGAGGGCATGGCGGCCTTCGTGGACAAGCGCCCGCCGGGGTTCGTCCACGGCTGAGGCCGCGGGTGGGCCCGCGAGAGCCTCGCGGGCCCACCCGGCTCAGCCTTCGACGAGGGGGGTCAGGCCGTCGAGGAGTGCCTTGAGACCGAAGGCGAAGAGCGCGTCGAGCCGCAGGTCGTAGCCGTCCTCGAAGGACCCGACCACCTTGGTGAAGGTCGGGAAGCGGCCGGATTCCACCAGGGCCCCCAGGGCGGGGGCGCGGCTGTCCATCCACTGCTCTTCCGACTGGCCCGTGGCGGCCTCGGCGTGCGCTTCCAGTTCCAGGTGCGCCGCCAGGCCCTGGACGTGACTGTAGAGCAGGACGTGGATGTCGAACAGCGTGGTGGGGTCGAGGCCGTGGCCGTCGAGTGCGCCCAGCATCCACTCGCCGTGCACCATCAGGTTGGGTACGAGCAACGGGCGCGTGAGGGAACCGAGCTGAGCCAGCCACGGGTGCTTCCGGTACAGGCTCCACAGGGTCCGGCAGCCCACCTCGACGCGGGCACGCCAGTCCCCGGGGGCGTCCGCGGGGTAGGACTCCTCGCCGAACGCGGCGTCGGCCATGTGCAGGACGAGGTCCTCCTTGCTCGGGACGTACCGGTACGTCGACATCGCCGCGACGCCGAGCCGGGCCGCGACGCCGCGCATGGAGAGCGCCGAGAGCCCTTCGGCGTCGGCGATCTCGATGGCGGTACGGACGATCCGGTCGAGGCTCAGCTCCGTCTCGGGGTCCGGGGCGGCCGGCGGGCGCCTGCGGGCCGGCGCGGCGGAGGCGGGTGCGGGTGCGGTTCCGGCGACGACCGTCCCGATCCGGGGCCGGGCCTCGACGAGTCCCTCCAGGCGCAGGGTGGTCAGCGCCTTGGTGGCGGTGGCGAGCGCGACGCCCCACTCCGCGGCGAGCTGCCGGATCGAGGGAACCCGGTCCCCGGGGGCGAGTTCACCCTGCGCGATGCGCTGCCGGATCGCGGCGACGATGCGCAGATAGGGCGGATCCCCCGCTGCCCCTGTGGTCTTCGTCACGTCCTGCCGCCCCCCTGTCCTGTACTAGTGCAGAGGGTAGCAGCGGCAACGCCGAGCGGGGGCGTTTCTGTCCTAGTACACCTGCCACATAAGGCCAGTTGAAGGGGCTGCGCGTACGGCGTACGTTCAGAGCTCGTACACCGTACACACACGGAGGAGCCCCTCATGCGGACCGTACTCGTCTCCGGCGGCGGAATCGCCGGCCCCGTCCTCGCCTACTGGCTGCGCCGCCACGGCTTCGCGCCCACCGTCGTCGAACGCGCTCCGGGCCGGCGCCCCGGTGGCCAGGCCGTGGACATCCGCGGCGTCGCGCTCGAAGTCGTGGAGCGGATGGGCCTGCTGGAGCAGGCGCGCCTCGTACGGACCCGGATGCGCGGCATGTCGGTCCTCGGCCCGGACGGCCAGGAGGTCGACCGCTCCACCGAGGCGACCTTCAGCAGCGGCCGGCTCGACAGCGAGGACATCGAGGTGCTGCGCGAGGACCTGGTGGAGATGGTGCACGAGCACACGCGCTCAGGCGTCGAGTACCTCTTCGGCGACAGCATCACCGCGCTCGACGAGGACGAGAGCGGCGTGCGCGTCGACTTCGCGCACGGGCCGTCCCGCACCTTCGACCTCGTGGTCGGGGCCGACGGCCTCCACTCCACCGTACGGCGCCTGGCCTTCGGCCCGGAGGAGCGCTTCGCCCACCATCTGGGCAGCTACCTCTCGGTGTTCAGCGCGGAGAACTTCCTCGGCCTGGACGACTGGCAGATGTGGCTGCGGGACGGGGACGCGGGCTTCGGCATCATGGCCGTTCGCGACAACACGGAGCTCAGGGTCGCCTTCGGCTTCGAGTCCGGCCCCCTCGCCCCCGAGCTCCGCGAGGGCGGCGCCCTTCGCCAGCGCGTCGTGGACAGGCTCGCGTCGATGCGGTGGGAGGGCGCCCGCCTGGCCGAGGCCGCCCGGACGGCCCCCGACTTCTACTGCGACGCCATGGCGCAGATCCGCATGGAGCAGTGGTCGCGGGGCCGGGTGACCCTGCTCGGAGACGCCGGCTACTGCCCGTCCCCCCTCTCGGGGCAGGGCACCAGCCTGGCCCTCGTGGGCGCCCACGTGCTGGCCGACTGCCTGGCCCGGGACGAGGGCGACCACCGCGCCGCGTACGCGCGCTACGAGCGGCGGATGCGCCCCTTTGTCACCCTCAACCAGGCCCTGGCCACCGAGAACCCCGGAGGACCCGCCTCCGAGGACTCCGTCGCCCACGCCAAGAACGCCCTGTCGCTGGACGGTTGATCCGGCAGGGCGACGGTTCAGCCGAGCAGGGCGTAGACGGTCGAGGCCGCGGCGGCCGGTTCGTCCGAGCCCTCGGGGGTGAGCGTGATGTCGGCGAAGGCCATCCGCTTGCCGAGCTTGGTGATCCGTACGTGGATCAGCACGTCGGCGCCGACCACCGGCCGCTGGAAGCTCGTGGACTGCTGGACGGTGGTCATCGGCCCGTAGCCGCCGCGGGCGGCGGAGATCGCGATGACGGTGGCCGTGTCGGCGGCCGCCATCATGGCCTGTCCCGAGAGGCCGCCGCCGTCCCGGGCCAGCTCCCCGGACCAGGGCAGGCGCAGCACGGCGTGCCGCTCGCCCGTCTCCTGGACGGTCAGTCCGAGGGCGAGCACCCAGGGGGCGAAGTGGTCGGCGAGGATCTTGTCTGCGTCTGCGGGAGAGAACGTCACCGGGGAATTGTGGCGGCCCGGCCGGACCGCCACAATCCCCTTCGGCCTGCGGATCTCAGAGCGCGGCGGCCAGTTCCGTGCCCTGCCGGATGGCGCGCTTGGCGTCGAGCTCGGCGGCCACGTCGGCGCCGCCGATCAGGTGCGCCTCGACACCGGCCGCGCGCAGCGCCTCGTACAGGTCGCGGCGCGGCTCCTGGCCGGTGCACAGGACCACCGTGTCGGCGGGCACGAGGCGCTGCTCCCCGTCGACGGTGATGTGCAGGCCCTCGTCGTCGATCCGGTCGTACGCGGCCCCGGCGACGGAGACGACCCCGCGGTGCTTGAGCTCCGCGCGGTGGATCCAGCCGGTGGTGGTGCCGAGGCCGGCGCCGACCTTGGTGGCCTTGCGCTGGAGCAGGTGGACGCGGCGCGGCGGCGCGGGGCGCTCGGGCTTCGCGAGCCCGCCCGGGCCGGTGTACTCGGTGTCCACGCCCCAGTGGCGGAAGTAGACCTCGGGGTCCTGGGAGGCGCCCTCGCCGCTGTCGGTGAGGAACTCGGCGACGTCGAAGCCGATGCCGCCGGCGCCGACCACGGCGACGCGTTCGCCGACGGGGGCGCCGTCGCGCAGCACGTCGAGGTAGCTGACGACGTTGGCGTGGTCCACGCCCTCGATGTCGGGGGTGCGGGGGGTGACGCCGGTGGCGACGACGACCTCGTCGAAGCCGCGCAGGGTCTCCACGTCGGCGCGGGTGTCGAGGCGGACCTCCACACCGCTCTCCACGAGCTGGGTGCCGAAGTAGCGGATGGTCTCCTCGAACTCCTCCTTGCCGGGGATGCGGCGGGCGACGTCGAGCTGGCCGCCGATGTGGCCGGAGGCCTCGAAGAGGGTGACGGCGTGGCCGCGTCCGGCGGCGGAGACCGCGCAGGCGAGACCGGCCGGGCCGGCGCCGACGACGGCGACGCTCTTCTTCGTGCGCGTCGGGGACAGGACGAGCTCGGTCTCGTGGCAGGCGCGCGGGTTGACCAGGCAGCTGGTGATCTTGCCGCTGAAGGTGTGGTCGAGGCAGGCCTGGTTGCAGCCGATGCAGGTGTTGATGGTCTCGGAGCGGCCGGCCGCGGCCTTGGCGACGAAGTCGGCGTCGGCCAGGAAGGGGCGGGCCAGCGACACCAGGTCGGCGCGCCCGTCGGCGAGCAGCTCCTCGGCGATCTCCGGGGTGTTGATGCGGTTGCTGGTGACGAGCGGGACGCTCACCGCGCCCATCAGCCGCTTGGTGACCCAGGTGTAGGCACCGCGCGGGACGGAGGTGGCGATGGTGGGGATGCGGGCCTCGTGCCAGCCGATGCCGGTGTTGATGATGGTGGCGCCCGCCGCCTCGATCTCCTTGGCGAGGTGGACGACCTCGTCGAGGGTGGAGCCGCCGGGGATGAGGTCCAGCATGGACAGGCGGTAGATGAGGATGAAGTCCTCGCCGACGGCCGCGCGGGTGCGCCGGACGATCTCCAGCGGGAAGCGGACGCGGTTCTCGTACGCGCCGCCCCAGCGGTCGTTGCGCTTGTTGGTGGCGGCGGCGATGAACTCGTTGATGAGGTAGCCCTCGGAGCCCATGATCTCGACGCCGTCGTAGCCGGCGAGCTTGGCGAGGCGGGCGGCGCGGACGAAGTCCTCGACGGTCCGCTCGACCTCGATGTCGGTGAGCTCGTTCGGTACGAAGGGGCTGATGGGGGCCTGGAGGGCGCTGGGGGCGACCAGGTCCTTGTGGTAGGCGTAGCGGCCGAAGTGGAGGATCTGCATCGCGATCTTCCCGCCCTCGGCGTGCACGGCCTCGGTGATCACCCGGTGCTCCGCGGCCTCGTCCTCGGTGGTGAGGCGGGAGCCGCCCTCGAAGGGGCGCCCGGCGTCGTTCGGGGCGATGCCGCCGGTGACGATCAGGCCGGCGCCGCCGCGGGCGCGCTCGGCGTAGAAGGCGGCGAGGCGCTCGAAGCCGCCCGCGTGCTCTTCGAGGCCGGTGTGCATCGACCCCATGATCACCCGGTTCGGCAGGGTGGTGAAGCCGAGGTCCAGGGGGCTCAGCAGGTGCGGGTACCGGCTCTGGGAACTCATGAGGGGCGCCTCCTCGCGCGGGGGTGATGAACCTGTTCTAGCGAGGGGAGACAGGTTTTGCAACTAAGTGCATAACGGGTGGGGGCCGCCCTCCCCCGGATTCCCGGGGAGGGCGGCCCCGTCTGTGGCACAGTTCACGCCCGTGACCGCGCCGAGGACGGACGCCTCAGGGTGCGACTACCACTGGCCGGTGAGGGGCACGTCACCCGGGTTGCCGAAACGCGCCTCGTAGATCACCGTGCTGGAGTCCTTGGCCGCCCCGAAGAAGTCCGACTCGGCGGGACGGTAGACACCCACCTTGTCGGTCCCGTCGCCGTTCCAGTCACCCTTGACCGGCACATCACCCGGGTTGCCGAACGTCACCCGGTGATCGACGTTCGCGGACGTGTTGGAGTCACTCAGGTAGAACGTCGAGTCCGAAGGACGGTAGACACCAACGGTGTCCCTGCCGTCACCGTTCCAGTCACCCACCATCGGCTTGTCACCCTCGACCCCCATCCTCCGGGCGAACGCCACCGACAGATTGTCATTGCTCAGATAGAACGTCTGGTCACCCGGCCGGTAAACCCCGATCGTGTCCACCCCGTCGCCGTCCCAGTCACCCACCACCGGCACATCACCGACATCACCGAACCGGCTCTCCATCGACACCGACGCATTGTCATTCGTCAGCAGGAACGTCTGACTCTCCGGCCGGTACACCCCGAAGGTGTCCTTCCCGTCCCGGTTCCAGTCACCCGCCAACGGCACATCACCCGCAGCACCGAACCCCGCATACCCCGACAGACCCCCATTGCGGTCCGACACGTAGAACACCGACTCACCCGGCCGGAACACACCCGCAGTCGCCGGGGTCCGGGGGCTGCCGAGTGCGACGTCCAGGTAGTCCCGGTCGATGTTGATCTGCTTGCCGCCCCAGGTCTCCGTGACCTCTCCGTCGTACTGGTGGACGCGCTGGTGCTGCGCCCACGCCCAGCTCGGCAACACCGGATCGTCGGTGTTCGCGGGGTGGTTCCACCTGGCGGTGAAGACGACGTCGGGCATCGTGTAGCTGCCGATGTTCGCCACCAGGTCGGCGATCCCGGACTCGGCGCTGCTGTAGACCGCGGAGTTGTATCCACGGGCGTGGAGCTGTTCGGTCCAGGCGGACAGGAAGGCGAGCACCTTGCCCGCGTACGCCGCCCGGTTGTAGCCCTCCATGTCGTAGTACAGCAGGGCTCCGGGTCCGATTCCGAGCGCCGCGGCCTTGTCCACCGCGTCGTCCGCGGCACTCCTGCCCTCGGAGGCGGGCGAGTTGATCTTGTTGGCCTGCAGTCCGACGTAAAGCGGCATGAAGCGCCAGCCCGCCGCGGCCTGCTGCTGGACCCAAGCGGCGGTCAGGTTCGGCTGGGAGCAGCCCCGGTTGCTGCCACCGATGTAGATGCCGACGGCCCTGTACGGGGAGTTCGACCGCCATGCGTTCATGGTCGAGGAATCCGGAGCGGCGCAGGCGTCGAACCCCTTGCCGGTGTAGTTCGTCAGGTCGGCCCCCGACGCGGCCGTGGCGTTCGCGGACCCGGCCGGAAGCGCCGCGGCCGGCGCCTCGGAGACGCCCGGCTGCCGCTTCGGCGCCGTGATGGGAATTCCGGCGGCGGTGAGGATGGTGCGGACCAGGGGCTCGTCGTCGCCGTAGGTGGCCGTCACGCGAATACCCTTGGCCCCGCTGACGATTTCGTGGTCGATGGCGCGCACCGCAGCGTCCTGAGCGGCACTGCCCGACGTGTCCGGCTCCAAGAGCAGCGCTTCGGTCCGGCCCACCAGCCGGGTCGGGCAGTTCTGCTGCGCCCCGGGGGTACCGAGGTAGACGGCGTGGCGGTCGAAACGGACGCATGCGGTGGGGTCGGCGCCCAGGTCGACGACGTCCCAGCTGTCGGGGACCTTGAACTGGTGGCCTTGGAAGGCCACGGTCTTGGAGCCGGCACCGCTGGCGGGCGTCGCCGCCTGAGCCGATCCGGCGGACGGGCCGATGACGGCGGCTGTGGCGGCCAGTACGGCGAGGCTCCGTCTTAGGGGTGTCAGAGAAGGACGTGCTTGGGGCATGGAGGTCTCCTGTGAGGAGCAGAAGGGAGCCGCAGCAGCGGTTCGCGGCGCGGGGCCGCGGTCCCGCTGGTGTCAGCGGGACCGCGGCTTTGGAGGCTGCTCGGCGAAAGAGCAGGCCTGAGGTCGGACTTCTGTCACCACTGGCCGGTGAGGGGCACGTCACCGGGATTGCCGAAGCGGGCGCCGTAGATCACCGTGCTGGAGTCCTTGGCCGCACCGAAGAAGTCGGACTCGGCGGGACGGTAGACACCCACCTTGTCGGTGCCGTCGCCGTTCCAGTCACCCTTGACCGGCACGTCACCCGGGTTGCCGAACGTCACCTGGTGATCGACGTTCGCGGACGTGTTGGAGTCACTCAGGTAGAACGTCGAGTCCGAGGGGCGGTAGACGCCGACGGTGTCCTTGCCGTCACCGTTCCAGTCACCCACCATCGGGGTGTCACCCTCGACCCCCATCCGTCGCGCATGCGCCACCGACAGGTTGTCATTCGTCAGATAGAACGTCTGGTCCCCGGGCCGGTAGACACCAATGGTGTCCGTGCCATTGCCATCCCAGTCGCCCACCACCGGGACGTCACCCGGGTTGGCGAACGTGCTCTCCACCGCCACCGACCCGTTGTCGTTGGTCAGGTAGAAGGTCTGGTTCTCCGGCCGGTACACCCCGAAGGTGTCCTTCTCGTCACCGTTCCAGTCCCCCGCCAACGGCACGTCGCCCTGGGCGCCGAAGCCGGCCCAGCCCGCGAGCTTCCCGTTCACGTCCGAGACCGAGAACACCTGGGTGGACGGCCGGTAGACGCCGGCCGTGGAGCGCTTGTGGGCGGGGTACGGATCGGCGTGGTCGGAGCCCAGGCCCGCCGGGCGGCCGCAGTTGGGCCACGCGCCCTCTCCCTGCACGGCGAGGACCTTCTCGGCGATGAGTATCTGCTGCTGCTTGGTCGCTTGGTGCGGGTAGCTCGCGTACTGCTCGCCACCGAAGCCGCGCCAGGTGGGCAGGGAGAACTGCAGACCGCCGAAGTACGGCCAACCAGCCCGGTAGTAGCTCCAGTTGCCGGTGCTTTCACACTGGGCGACCTTGTCCCACGTCGAGACGGAGGCCGCGTCGGCCTGGACGACGGAAACGGGGAGCAGAGCGGCAATACCCAGGGCCACAGCGGTCGTTCGGGCACGCGGGTGCGTTGTCCTGGTCATGTCTGCGACTACCACTGGCCGGTGAGGGGCACGTCACCCGGGTTGCCGAAACGCGCCTCGTAGATCACCGTGCTGGAGTCCTTGGCCGCCCCGAAGAAGTCCGACTCGGCGGGACGGTAGACACCCACCTTGTCGGTCCCGTCGCCGTTCCAGTCACCCTTGACCGGCACATCACCCGGGTTGCCGAACGTCACCCGGTGATCGACGTTCGCGGACGTGTTGGAGTCACTCAGGTAGAACGTCGAGTCCGAAGGACGGTAGACACCAACGGTGTCCCTGCCGTCACCGTTCCAGTCACCCACCATCGGCTTGTCACCCTCGACCCCCATCCTCCGGGCGAACGCCACCGACAGATTGTCATTGCTCAGATAGAACGTCTGGTCACCCGGCCGGTAAACCCCGATCGTGTCCACCCCGTCGCCGTCCCAGTCACCCACCACCGGCACATCACCGACATCACCGAACCGGCTCTCCATCGACACCGACGCATTGTCATTCGTCAGCAGGAACGTCTGACTCTCCGGCCGGTACACCCCGAAGGTGTCCTTCCCGTCCCGGTTCCAGTCACCCGCCAACGGCACATCACCCGCAGCACCGAACCCCGCATACCCCGACAGACCCCCATTGCGGTCCGACACGTAGAACACCGACTCACCCGGCCGGAACACACCCGCAGTCGCCGGGGCCGAGTCCTCGACGATGTTCTTGTAGCGGTACGGGATGTAGGAGCTGGAGTTGTTGAAGTACGCGTAGGGGATCACGTGGCGCACGCCGTGCGGCCGGGTCTGCTCGATGCCGATGTAGGACGTCTTCGACGCATCGGTCCAGGCTTCGAAGAGGACGACGTGCGAGCCGTTCACCGGGTTGGCGGAGTTGTGGAAGAGCAGCATGTCGCCCTTGCGCAGCTCGTTCTTCGATATCCGGTCCGCGAAGGTGTCGAGATTGCCGGTCCAGGCGCTCGTCCCCAGGTTCCACGCCATGGAGACCAGGCCGGAGCAGTCGGTGCGGTAGCCGTCGCGGTAGCTGCTCTGGCTGTACGGGACCTGGGCGTCGGCCCACGTCTTGGCCCGGGCGATGACCTCGCTGCGGGCGATCGGGGCACCGGCGGTCTGCGCGGCCTCGGCTCCGGCGATCGAGTTCTCGGCGCCCTCGGTCTTGAGGGGGACGGGCTGGCCCTGGGGGCGCTCCACATCGGCGGCGGCGCCGGCGGTGGATCTGGACGGCAGGGGTTCGGCACCGGCGGGTGCGGTGGCGAGGAGGGCCGTGGCGATGGAGAGGGCCACCAGGGTGCCGGCGGCGCGGACGGTGCTCGTCTTGACGGACAACGCAAATCTCCTTGGTTAAGGGTGTCTTGTGAGGGGCTGACCGGAATGCCGACGGTCGTGACGGCGTCTCAGCTGTGGAGCGTGACGGAGTACCCGCGGTCTCCTACGGCGCCCGAGGCAAGGGCGTCCGTCATCAGGCGCACGGCCTTGGCCTGCGCGATGTCAGCGCTCGCTGCGCGGATGAAGAGGATGATCCCGATGTCGGCCGGACCGGTGCGTGCCCGGATGTGTTCCGTGCCGTGTCCAGGAGTGGAATGGGCCCACAGCACGTCCACCAAGGCGTGGGCTTGACTCTCGTCGGGTGTTCCGCCCCCCGTCGGTGTGAGGATGAGGTGGACGGGCACCATCGTGGGTCAGTCCCAGCCGATGCCGTCGGCCGGCGAACCGCTCGCGTAAGCCGCCGAGTTCGCCGGTGCCACGTCCCAGCCGATGCCGCCCGGGCTCGTCGCGGCGTAGGCGGTCGACGCGAGGGACGCCACCGCGCCGGACAGGACGGAGGCGAGGAGGGCGGTGGTCAGCAGGCGAGCGGTTCTGGACATGGCGGTACCCCAAACTGGTGGCATCGGTGCGGATGACGGGGACCGGGAATCGGGCCGTTGGTCTCCCCCGGGAGCCGGCTGGGACTCGGTGTCCCCCGCCGTTCCGGTGATCACCATCCTGCCGACCCCGGACACCCCCCGGAAGGCACTCGGCCCGTCAGCATCCGGCCTGGCCGCATCAGGACGCGGACGTCACCGATCCGCCGTCGCGGCCCTTGAGGGCAGTGCCCTGGCCGTGCGACAACTGCCGGTAGGCGGAGGCCACCTGGAGCAGCCAGGCGACCTCCTCGCTGGGTGTCCTGGCCTGCGAGGGGAGGGGCATGCGGCCGGCGTCGGGGGCCCCGTGGAGCGCTGCGAACAGCCACGCGGCCTCCGCGCGCGCGTCGGGCCCACCGCCGGCCGGCAGCGCGTCGGGTCCTGACCCTGATGCCTCGGGACGCATGGCCGCGGAGCGGTCGCGCAGGACGAGACAGGCGTCGCGGATCTCGAACGCCCGGTGGGCCACGTCCAGGGTTCGGTCGCCGAGGACGAGGAGGTCGCGGGTGCGGCTCACGCGTGGGCCGAACACCACCGTCGGTGCGGCGTGGAGCACCTCGGACCACAGGGGATGCAACCGCCACAGCGCGTACTGGTCGTGGAGGTAGCGGCCCAGCGTCCTCAGGGGCGGCAGGGACAGGCCGGTCACGAGCACCAGGAGGGTGATCGCCGGCAGGATCTCGGAGAGGGGATCCGAGGGCCCCGACTCCGGATTGTGCGGCTGGCTCTCCTGGCCTGCGAGGAAGACCACCCGGTAGACGGTGTAGACGAAGCCCAGCGCGGACCCGGCGGCCATGCACACGACTCCCGCGCGCAGGAGGCCTCGGGGCACGCTGCGCCGGTTCGACCAGAAGAGCCTCGCCGACAGCAGGGTCGAGGTGCCGAGGTAGGCGTAGACGATGCCTTCGTACAGGCGCACCGCCGGGTCACCGAGGTGAGCATCGGTGACCCGGGTCGCCGGAGCTGCGGGGTCGTGCTCGAAGAAGAAGACGAACAGAACGGTGAGGGCGACCGCGGCCGTCAGGGCCGCGGCGATCCGCAGGCGTGCGGCCGTCTCCCCTCGTGGTCTTCGGCCGTGGACCGTGATCACGTACTCCAGGATGAAGTAGGTCGATGTCAGGCCGGCGAGGTGTTTGATGAGGACCGACAGGTCGGGTGATCCCGTGGCGACCCGGATGAGGTGCTCCACGGCAGGCGGTCTGGTCGTCACCGCCACGGTGAGCGAGGCGAGGAAGCCCCAGAGGTACCTCGAGGGAGATGAGCCGCCGAAGGCGGAGGGAGCGCGCCAGATCACCAGCACCCACAGCAGAGCGGGAAGAGTGAACCCGTATATCGCGTACATCATTCTCCTCGCCAGCGGCGCAGGCGGCGTATGGGGTGCGTGAGACTGCTTGCCAGCCTGCGCGAGGAGGGGGTGCCGACCTGGTCGGCGCCGGCAAGGTCGGACAGGAGCACGGCGATCATCTCGGCCTCCTGCTCCTCGACCGCGTCGAAATCGCTGCGCGCCCTGCCGAGCGTGCGGGTGAGCAGTTCCGGCGTCAGCTCGGTGAGGGCCTCGGCGAGCCGGGCCAGTTCGAGCGACGGGGTGTGACCGCACAGGACGTGACCGAGCTCGTGGAGTTTGATCAGATCCTGGTGGGCCGGGCTGGTTCGCGGCTCGTAGAGGACGACGTCCACGCTGGGCAGCGTGATCCACGCCCCGCAGGGGGAGCCGAGGCCGGCCTCGGGAAGCGGCTCCATGACGATCGGACGTCCACGATGCCGGGCCAACGCGTCGCGGAAGGAGTCGACCGTGAAGGGGTCGGGCAGCTCGAACTCGGCCAGGATGCTCTCGCAACGCCTGCGCAGGCCCCGCGGTACGGGCATGTGGAGAGGGATCCTTCGGTCAGCCGTCAATTCGCTGCCCACCCTACGTGGCGGCTAGCGCACTCCCCCGCCCGACTCGCCCGCGGCCTCCGCCTCGAGGGCGCTCAGGCGGTCCGCGAGTGCGACCAGCATGTGGAGGCTGTTGTCGGACAGCCCCGAGGCGCGCCGCGCCAGGCCGATGACCCCGCTGTTCCCCACGGCCCCATTGATATCCGCCAGCTTGCTCAGGGCCAGCAGCTGCTCGTCCACGGCGGCGGCCTTGGCGTCGTCGAGGAAGTACGTCGCCCCGGAGCGGATGCCGAACGCCAGGCCCAGCCAGTCCAGTGTCTCGACCGTCGGGTTGGGCGCCTGCCCCTTCTGCGTCGTGGCCTGGTGCAGATTGCGGATCGTGTCCCTGGAGATCACATTGCGTCCGGCGATCCGGTTGACCCGCTCGGCCAGCTCCCGGTACGCGGGCGCCTTCCCCCCGGCCCGGGCGGCCTCCTGGGCGATCAGCGCGGAAAGCCTTTCGGAGATCTTGTGGGCACGGTCGGGCGGCGAAGGCAGGTGGTGGGGGTCACCGGCTTCTCCTGTGTCCATCCCGGTCAGCTCCGATCAGTCGGCCATCACCATACCTCCGTACACCAAGCCAACGATTTTACTCGCCACCTCCCCACGGCTCAAATTGATTGTCCATCAACAACACTCCCGTGGGGCGCCGATGGCGCGGCGAGTCGTTTGATCAATCCCCGAGCACACCTTAGACTCGCGGCGATTTTAATCGTCCTGTAGCCAAGGGGGGCTGGCGGATGTTGGACATGCTGGGGCTGGACGGCGCATCGGAAGCGGTGTATCGGGCCATGCTCTGCGATCCCGAGGGCAGCGTGCAGGATCTCTGCGAGCAACTGGGGGTGCCGGAGGAAACCGTGCGCGAAGCCCTGGACACCCTCGCCGACCTCCGACTCCTGCGCGCCTCGCGGGACGTGCTCGGTGTCATGCGGCCGGTCAGCCCGGAGCTGGGCCTGGAGATGCTGCTGCAACGACAGGAGGAGGAGCTCCTGCGCCGACGGCAGGAGCTCGAACTGAGCAAGGCCGCCGCGGCGCTGGCCATCGCCGAATACGCCGACCTGCGACCGGTCACGTCGGCCTCCCCGGCCACGGACACGCAGCGCCTGGTCGGTCTCGACGCCATCCAGACGACGTTGGAGGTCCTCGCACGGGAAGTGGCCGACGAATGCCTCTCCGTCATGCCGGGCGGAGCGCAGTCGCAGGCCAGCCTCGATGCGTCGAGGCCGCTGGACGATGCAGCCATGCGCAGGGGCATCACCCTCATGACGCTCTATCAGGACAGCGTGCGCCACGATCCCGCGACGCTCGCCTACGCACGGTGGATGACCGAAGGCGGCGGCACGGTGCGTACCTGCCCGACGCTTCCGCCGCGCATGCTCGTCTTCGACCGCAAGGTCGCCGTGATCCCCATCGATCCGGCCGACACGAAGCGCGGGGCGCTGTGCACCCGCGAGGCGGGGATCGTCGCCTCCCTGGTCGCGCTGTTCGAGCAGACGTGGAACTCCGCCGTCCCGCTGGGCGCCGACCGCTCCAAGGACGCCCGGAGCGGCCTCACCGCCTCCGAGCAGGAACTGCTCAGGCTCCTCGCGTCCGGCCTCACCGACGAGGTCGCGGCGCGACGCCTCGGCATCTCCGCCCGCAGCGTACGCCGGCAGATGGCTGCCCTCATGGAACGCCTCGACGCGTCGAGCCGCTTCGAGGCCGGATTGAAGGCGGCCCAACACGGCTGGCTGCACTGACGGGTGTGGCAGACGGTCCCCACTGTCCGGGTCGGGCCGGGCCCCGCCCCACTTCCGAGGGCCGGGGCCCGGCCCTCGGACAGCGGGCGGGGCCGGGCGTGCCGTCAGGCGCGGTGCAGGCGGACCGTGACGATCTGGAACGGGCGCAGGGTCAGGGGGACCGCACCCGCCGGGGTGGGGGCGCCCACCGCCGAGCCGGCCAGCGGGCGCTCCAGCAGGTCGCTCTCGACCGCCGCCGAGAAGGGGAAGGCCGCCGTCAGGACCGCCGTCGCACGGCCCCCGCGGGACTCGTAGAGGCGGACGACCACGTCACCGCTGCGGTCCTCGGCCAGTTTCACCGCCTCCACGACCACCGCGTCCTCGTCGACGGCGAGCAGCGGGGCGACCGGGCCCGCGCCGGTCACGGTGCGCTCGGGCAGGTTCAGCGCGTGCCCCTCGCGGACCGCGTCCCCGATCGTCGCGCCGGGCGCGAGGGAGAACCGCAGGGTGTGGGCGCCCTGGTCGGTCTCCGGGTCGGGGTAGCGGGGGGCCCGCAGCAGGGAGAGCCGGACGGTGGTGGTCTGGCCGCCGTCGGGCCGCACGTCCCGGGTGACGTCGTGCCCGTACGTGGAGTCGTTGAGCAGCGCGACCCCCCAGCCGGGCTCCTCGGCGTGGATCCAGCGGTGGGCGCAGATCTCGAACTTGGCCGCCTCCCACGAGGTGTTGGTGTGGGTGGCCCGGTGGACGTGCCCGAACTGCGTCTCGGAGGCGGTCCGTTCGGCCTTCACGTCCAGCGGGAAGGCGGCCTTGAGGAACTTCTCCGTCTCGTGCCAGTCCACGTCCGTGACGATGTCCACCGTCTTGGCCCCGGCCCGCAGCGTGACCGACTGGACGGCGGTGGAGGCGCCGAAGGAGCGGGTGACCCGGACGGTGGCGGACGCCGGCCCGCTCTCGGCGACCTCCAGGCCGTCCACGCCCACCAGGTCCGTCACCCGGTTGCGGTAGAACGCGTCGATGTCCCACGCGTCCCACATGTTCGGGAAGTCCGGGTGGATCTGCAGCAGGTTCGCCGCGGCCCCCGGGGCGAGCGTCTCGCGGCGCGCCTCCAGGTCGTAGACGGAGACGATCAGCCCGCGGCCGTCGATCTCCACCAGCAGCCGGCCGTTGGCCAGCACGTGCCCGCCGCCGTGCCGCTCCTCCACGGTGACCGGCTCCCCGGCCTCGGCCGGGCGGCCCGCCCCGCCCGCCGGAACGCCCCGCCGGGCGTGCGGGGCGCAGTTGAAGACCAGCTCCTCGCCGCCCTCCCCTGCGAGGGCGTGCTGCGCGGCGAGGGTGATCCCCTGGAGTACCTCGCGCAGCTTCGCGTACGTCTCGCGCGCCTCGCGGTGCACCCAGGCGATGGAGGAGCCCGGCAGGATGTCGTGGAACTGGTGCAGCAGCACCGTCTTCCAGATCCGCTCCAGGTCCTCGTACGGGTACCCGTACCCCGGCACCTGCACCGCGGCGGTGGCCGCCCACAACTCGGCCTCCCGCAGCAGCGATTCGCTGCGCCGGTTGCCCTGTTTGGTCTTGGCCTGGGAGGTGTAGGTGCCGCGGTGCAGCTCCAGGTAGAGCTCGCCCGCCCAGACGGGAGCGTCCTCGTACTCGGCGCGGGCCTTCTCGAAGAAGGCGTCCGGGCGCTCGATCCGGACCTTCGGGGATCCTTCGAGGTCCCGCTGGCGCTTGGCGCGGGCCAGGTGTTCGCGGGTGGGGCCGCCACCGCCGTCACCCCAGCCGAAGGGGGCCAGCGACCGCGAACCGCGGCCCTTCTCGCGGTAGTTGCGCGCCGCGTGCGCCAGCTGGGCGCCGCCGAGGTCGGAGTTGTAGGTGTCGACGGGCGGGAAGTGCGTGAAGACGCGGGTGCCGTCGATGCCCTCCCACCAGAAGGTGTGGTGGGGGAAGGCGTTGACCTGCGACCAGGAGATCTTCTGGGTCAGGAACCACTGGGAGCCGGAGAGCTTGACGATCTGCGGCATCGCGGCGGTGTAGCCGAAGGAGTCGGGGAGCCAGACGTTGTTCGTCTCGATGCCGAACTCGTCGAGGAAGAACTTCTTGCCGTAGAGGAACTGCCGGGCCATGGCCTCGCCGCCGACCATGTTGGTGTCGGACTCCACCCACATCCCGCCGACCGGCACGAACTGCCCGTCCGCGATCTTCTTCTTGACCCGCTCGAAGAGCTCCGGCCGGTAGGTCTTGATCCAGTCCAGCTGCTGGGCCTGCGACATCGCGAAGACGAACTCGGGGTGCTCGTCCATCAGGTTGACCATGTTGGACGCGGTGCGCGAGACCTTGCGCACCGTCTCGCGCAGCGGCCACAGCCAGGCGGAGTCGATGTGGGCGTGACCGACGGCGCTGATCCGGTGCGCGGAGGCGCCGGCCGGGGCGGCCAGCACCCCGGCGAGCTCGGCGCGGGCGGCGCCCGCCGAGCCGGGCACGTCCGTCAGGTCCACCGCGTCCAGGGCGGAGCCGATGGCGTGCAGGATCCCGTGGCGCCGGGCGTCCCGTGTGTCGAGCTGGATCATCAGGTCGTAGAGGACCTCGAGGTCCTGGACCAGCTCCCACACCTCGGCCTCGAAGACCGTGAGGTCCATCCGGGCGAGCCGGTAGAGCGGCTGGTCGCCGCTGGTCATCCGGTCGCCCTCGTACGTGACCGCGTGGTCGACCAGGACCGGGTTGGAGGCGGCCTCGACGTACCACTCGACGCGCTCGCCGCCCTCGGCGCGGTCGGCGACGCGGACCCAGTCGTTGTACGGGTTGAGCGCCTTGATCTCACCGCCGTCGGCCCGGTGGACCAGGCCCTCGCACTGGAAGCCGGGCATCATCCGGTCGAAGCCGAGATCGAGGACGGCCTCGACGGTACGGCCCGCCCAGTCGGCCGGGACGGTGCCGGTGACCTTGAACCAGGTGGTGCCCCAGGCCGGGCCCCACGGGTCGCCGATCGCGCAGGGCTCGTACGGGGCCGCCAGGCCCTCGGCGACGGGGACGGGCTCCCCCGGGGCCTCCCAGCGCTCGACGGTCAGCGGGAGCGGGCGGGAGTGGACGGCGGGCTTGATCCGCTCCTTCAGGACCCGGCGGAGACGGTGCTCGGTGATGCTGCGGTCGTCGTGCATGACGGCTGCTCCAGGGACTGGGTGGTCGGTACGGATGGTGGAGCGGGCGGGCTCAGGTCTTGACTGCTCCCTCGCCCACGCCCTTGAAGAAGAAACGCTGGAGGGCGAAGAAGAGCAGCATCATCGGCAGGAGCGCGGCCATCGCGCCGGCGGCGATGAGCCGCTGGTCGTTGACGGTGGTGGCGCCGGCCAGGGTCTTCAGGCCGAGCTGCAGGGTGTAGTGGTCGCTGTTCGTGAGGACCAGCAGGGGCCAGAGGAAGTCGTCCCAGGCGCCCATGAAGCTGGTGATGCAGACGACTGCGAGGGCGCCCTTGGCGGCGGGGAGGAACACCCGGGTGAAGCGGGTCCATTCGCCGGCCCCGTCCAGGACAGCGGCCTCCTCGACCTCCTTGGGCACGGCGAGGAAGGCCGCCCGCATGATCATGATGTTGAGCACGGAGACCGCGCCGGGGAGCCAGACGCCGATGAGGGTGTCGACCAGACCCATCTCGCGGACCGTGAGGAACATCGAGATCATCACGGACTCGAAGGGGAACATCAGGGTCGCCACCAGCACGGTGAAGACGACCCGGCGGCCCTTCCAGGCGGCCCGCGAGAGGGCGTACCCGCCCATCGCCGCGAAGAGCATGTTCGAGGTGATCGCGAGGACCGCGACCGTGAGGGTGTTGCCGACGTACTGGAGCAGCGGGAAGGACTCGGCGACCCGGACGTAGTTGTCGAGGGTGGGCTGCGAGGGCAGCACGCCGTCGTAGACGTTCTCGGTGCGGCCCCGGATCGAGGTGAGGAACTGCCAGACGATCGGGCCCAGCATGACGACGAGCATCAGCAGGAGCGTGGCGTACCGGGCGGCCGGGCCGAGCCACCGGCGCCTGCGGGCGGCGGCGCCGGGCCGCCGGGGCGGCTCGCTTCCCGGGGAGGGCGGGGTGCTCAACTCTCGTCTCCCTTCGACAGGCGGCGGCCCAGCAGGCTGAAGACCAGGGTCAGGAGGAACAGCAGGATGGAGATGGCGGAGGCGTAGCCGGTCTCGCCGGAGAAGCCGAGGCCGACCTGCCGGATGAGGAACGGCAGGGTGCGGGCGCCGCCGCCGGGGCCGCCGCTCTCACCGCCGAGGATGTAGATCTCGGTGAAGACGCGCAGCGCGGAGATCGCGGAGAGGGTGCCGACCAGCAGCATCATCGGTTTCACCTGGGGGACGGTGATGCTGAAGAAGCGGCGGACGGGGCCGGCGCCGTCGATGGCGGCCGCCTCGTAGAGGGAGGCGGGGACGTTCCCGAGGGCCGCAAGGTAGAAGACCATGTAGTAGCCGAGACCCTTCCACACGGTGACGAGCATCGCGGAGACCAGCAGCATCGCGGAGTCCGTCAGGAACGGGATCGGCTCGGAGACGAGGTTCAGCCGCTGGAAGACGGTGTTGACGAGACCGTCGCTGCGCAGCACCCACTGCCAGATCAGCCCGACGACCACCGCCGAGGCGATCACCGGGGTGTAGAAGGCGGAGCGGAAGAATCCGATGCCGGGGACCTTGGCCTGGACGAGGACGGCGAGGGCCAGCGGGAGGAGGACCAGGCACGGTACGACGACCGCGAGGTACAGCACGCTGTTGCCGGTGGCGACCCAGAAGTCGGGGTCGTCGAAGGCGCGGCGGTAGTTGTCGAGGCCGACGAAGGTGCCGCCGCGCAGGATCTGGGCGTCGGTGAAGGAGAGGACGACGGTGTTGACGAACGGCCAGAGGCTGAAGAGCGCCACCATCGCCAGACCGGGGGCGAGGAAGAGGTAGGGGGTCCACCACTTGCGGTGGACCAGGCCCGTATCGGCCTCCATGGCACGCTGCGCGGCCCGGCGTCGCCGCCTGTGCGCGAGGGCGCCGGCGGGCCCGCCCACGGCCGTCACTTGTCGGCCGCGGCGGCGAGGAGCTTGTTCGCCGCTTCCTCGGCCTTCTTCACCGCCGTCCGGGGGTCCTGCTCACCCGTGATGGCCTTCTGCACCTCGCGCACGACGGCGTCGCCCACCTGATTGGTCCACTGGACGGGGGTGTTGGCGTCGAGCGCGGCGGTCTTCAGCTGCTCGGCGCCGACCGCGCGGGCCAGGGTCTCCGCGTCCTTGCCGTCGCCCTTGTCCGAGAAGAACGGGTCGGCGAGGCCCTGCGCGTTGGACGGGTAGATGGTGGCCTTCCTGGAGAACTCCACCTGGTTGGGTCCGTTGGTCACCCACTTCGCGAACTCGACGGCCGCGTCGGGGTGCTTGGTGTCCTTCTTGATGCCGAGCGACTGGGCGTAGATGCCGATGTGGCCGAGCTTGCCCGTGACGGCTCCCGCGACCTGGGTCTTCGCGTAGACCTGCGGGGCGTTCTGCTTGACGTCCTTGACGAAGCCCGGGGACCCGGGGCCGAAGACGAGCTTGCCGCCGCCGTAGAGCTGGTTGATGTCGTCGGACTTGAGCAGGGACTCCCTGGGCATGGCGCCCTTGGCGTACAGGTCCTTCATCCGCTCCACCCAGGCGACGGCCTGGTCGGTGTCGAAGGTGAACCGGTCCTGCTTCTGGCTGAGGATCGGTATGCCCATCTTCTGCCAGTCCCCGGGCAGCCGGCCCTTGGGGTCGGCCATGAAGGCGGAGTACTGGCCCCCGGACGTGGCGGCGATCTTCTCGGCGTAGTCGAAGAACTGCTCCACGCCGGTCGGCGGCTTCGCCGGGTCCAGGCCGGCCTTCTCGAAGAGTTCTCTGTTGTAGGTGAGGATCTCGGGGGTCACGTACCACGGGTACGCGTACACGCTGTCCCCCTTGCCCGGCAGTTTGAACTGCTCCCAGGCACCGGGCACGTACTGCTTGGCCGCCGCCCCGTCGAGCTTGGCGACGTCGGCGAGCATGCCGCGGTCGGCGAGGAGCTGGAAGGAGTCGGTGGAGAGGTTGACCACGTCGGGGAGGGCCCCGGCCTGGGCGTCCGCGACGAGCTTCTCGTTGTAGCCGTCGCCGGGGACGTCCTCCCACTTGACCTTGACCTCGGGGTACTTCTGCTCGAAGGCGTCGATGACCCCCTGTACGTAGGCCGTGAACGTCGGCTTCAGCTGGAGGGTCCGGAAGGTGATCTCACCGGCCACCCTGCCCGTCCTCTCGGCCTCCTTCGCGTCACCGGCGCCACCGCTCAGGCCGCACGCGGCGGTGGAGAGGAGCGCGCCGGTCACCAGCGTGGCCACGGCAATACGGGTCGGGTTCGAACGGGTCATCGTCGCCGCCTTTGCAGAAGTCCGGCCTCTTTGCCGGAGGCGGTGCCCACCGTCGCCCGAAGTCAGGATCCCGTCAATGAGGCAGACCTCCCATTGGCCGGTGGCACCCGGGTGCCGAATGCCCCAACAGGCCTGCACGGGGGGCCAGATGCCCTCATCGCACCAAGGTCGACCTGGACTAATGCGCTTTAGTACAAAGCCCGTCGGACGTGATATCGATTCGATAACGAAGCCCGATCCACCGTCAACCCACAACCACTTATGGCCGGTTCGCGAGGGCGCGCACTAATGCGCTTTACCACCGTGCCGCGAAACCGCTATGGCGGCGGGGCGCCCCCGCCGATGGACGGACCCGGTAGCTTGAACGCGTTCAGTTGAACGCGTTCACGGACTCGAGGGGGCGGCCGTGAGCGCCGGACGGAAGAGCGACGCGCGGGCCGGTGGGCCGGCGCGCGGAGTTGAGGAGGCAGATCGCCCAACAGCCCGGCATCGAGAGGGTGAAGCTGCACTGGGTGCGCGGCTGACCGACGGCGGCGCCACTGCTTGCGCCACCGCGCGGTGTACGCCGCCGGGTTCGCTCCATGCTGCGGTGGCCGGTCGTTGGCTTCGCGCCCGCACGCTAGCTGATAATACTTCAGACCCCCTGGTCACGACCGGTGACCGCCCCTCGGGGGTGTGGCCGGCAGCGGCGCGAAGCGGCTGCCCTGATGTATGGGAAAGGCGATCGCGTGAGCCCCAAGCACCCCCGCCCGGCGCAGAAGACCGACGAACAATTACTGCATTCCTCCCGCTCGGCCGCGAATCCGCAGCGGGCGGCGGCGGCGCCGCCGGTGGGGCTGATGGCACTCCAAGCCGGTGCGGGCAACGCCGCGGTCGTGCAGATGCTCCGTCGGGCCGGTCACTCCCTGGACCAGGAACAGCACCAGCACACCGACGGGTGCGGACACCAGCAGACCGGACGGCCCGCGGTGCAGCGGTCCGCCGTCCACAACGTCCTGCGTACTCCCGGACGCCCGATGGACGACGCCACCCGTACCGACATGGAAGCCCGGCTCGGCGCGGACTTCTCCGACGTCCGCATCCACAGCGACAGCGCGGCCAAAGCCTCGGCGGCCGAAGTCGGCGCCCGCGCCTACACCTCCGGCAGCCACGTCGTCATCGGTGACGGCGGCCACGACAAGCACACCCTCGCCCACGAACTCACCCACGTCATCCAGCAGCGCCAGGGCCCCGTGGCGGGCACCGACAACGGATCGGGACTGAAGGTCTCCGACCCGTCGGACCGGTTCGAGCGCGAAGCGGAGGCGAACGCCCGCCGGGCCATGGCGGCCGGCCCCCGAGCCGCCACGGACGTGCAGCGCCATGCGGCACCCCCATCCGCCTCCGGCTCCCGCCCCTCCGTGCAGCGCGTCGAGAACCCTCAGGACCGGATGACGGTCGAGTACTGGGAGGCCAAGGCGGGACTGGGCGGAGCCAGCAGCAGCGCCGCGAAGGACCGGGCCAAGCAGATCAACGCGTCCAAGGCGAGCGCGAAGAAGTTCAAGGCTCACAAGCCTCCGCGCACGATCGATGAGATCGTCAAGATCGTCGGCCCCCAGCTCCTGGACGCTCTGGCGCAGAAGGGGGAGGACGCCGGGAGGATGGAGCTGTTCAGGTCCATGAGCTTCGACGAGGCCCACAGCGCCCTGACCTACTGGGGCGACGAGACCTCACGGAACGCGCTGGTGGCGTACATAGCCTCCCGTCAGGGCTCAGGAAAGGACTTCAGGGAGCAGGAGTTCGGGGGCTTGACGATAGGCGCCCATCTCGGCGACCAGGGCCAGGCCGACGGGTACTACGACACCCTGGGTGATCCCTACGCGGTCCAGCTGAAGTTCACGCTGAAGCCCGGCGCCCACGAACTCCTCTTCAACCAGGACCACATGGCTCTCGGACCGGGCTACAAGAACGACCTGATCCGCAAGGCGAACGAAAGCGGCGGGGTCTACAAGAACGCGAGCTCGAACGAGGGCACCCTGGGCGGGTACATCGGCGTGAAGGCCGAGGACAAGGAGCCCTACAGCCTGGGCATCGCCCAGGGGGCGAACGGCAAGAACGGCAGGGAGCTCGGCGCGAGTCAGCTGCTCTTCCAGCTGTTCCTCGAAAACGTCGAACTCGTGAAGAACAGGTCGGGGAAAGAGCTTCCGTAGAGCTGCGCCATGACAGGACGCCGCGGATGCCCCGGACCGGTCCGGGGCATCCGCGTGCGGGGGGGCGCAGCACCTACTGCATCGGGTACTCCGCCTTCTCCGCGAGCTTGCCGTCCTTGAAGCAGAAGCGGAGCACGGTCTCCTTGCCGTTCTTGGTGTCGCCGCTGGAGATGTACCAGGAGCAGGTGCTGCCCTCGGGCTCGGCCGGTCCGCCTTCCTTGAGGGCGCCCTTGACGAAGCTGTCGCCCGACGGGAGCTTGCCGCGGACCTCGCTCTCCGCGTCGCCCGTCTTCACGGACTCGTAGACCGCCGGGTCGACCAGGGTCTTGTCGGCCATGTCGAGGACCTTGCCCATGCCGAAGACCACGGCCACGAGAAGGCCCACGCCCAGCACCAGCGCCACGCCGCACCCGATCAGACAACCCTTGCGCTGAGCCACGCCCGTTCCTCCATGTCGCTCCGTGTCCGGCGGTGGTCGCCTGGACGATCACACCCTCGCAAGGGGCGGGGGTCCCGGACTGTCCTCGAAAGTCGTCGGGCGCCGCAACGATCGTCGTTCGAGGTCCGACCCGCGTTCCGGGTATACAGGGAGGAGGTCGACTATTCGGGCGAAGCGAGAGGAACCCCCCGTGAGTGAGCAGGACACCGTCGAGCCCCTGATCGTCGTCGGCGTGGACGGTTCGAACCATTCCAAGGAGGCCCTGCGCTGGGCCGTCGCGCAGGCCGGGATGACGGGCGGCCGGGTGCACGCCGTCATGGCCTGGGAGTGGAACCGCAATCCGTTCTCCATCGCTCCGGTGGCCGCCGAGGTCTTCGACGCCGAGGCGGGGACGGTCGAGGAGGCGGCCCGGCGGAAGCTGGCGGACACCGTCAAGGCGGCCGTCGGCGCCTCACCCGGTGTGCCGGTGTTCCGTCGCGTCGAGCAGGGCTCCGCGGCTCAGGTCCTGGTCGACGCCTCGAAGGAGGCGGACCTGACGGTGGTCGGCACGCGTGGGTACGGCGGGTTCAAGGGCGCCCTGCTGGGGTCGGTGAGCCAGCAGGTCGTGCAGTACGCCGCCGGCACCGTCGTGGTCGTCCGCGAGGTCGAGGACGAGGACGACTGACGGACGTCGGCGGTCGGCGGTCGCGGTCGGCGGTCGGGCTGTCCCCCGACGTCCCGACCCGGCGGCGGGCTCAGGCCGTATGGGCCACCAGGTCCCGGGGGTCCGTGTTGGCTCCGCACAGGATGACGGCGACCCGCTCACCCAGCGGCTCCGGCGCACCACGCAGCGCCGCCAGGGCGGTGGCCGCGCCCGCCTCCACCACGATCCGGTGTTCCTCCCAGAGGGCGCGCCGGGCGGCCGTGATGGCCGCGTCGGGCACGAGCACGGAGGTCACGTGCTCGTCCTGCGCGGCGGCCAGCGCGTCCGCCGAGACCCGGGTGGCCCCCAGGGAGTCGGCGGCGACCGAGTCGACGGCCACGTCCACGACCCGGCCCGCCGCCAGGGCCGCGTTCAGGGCCCGGCAGTTCTCCGGCTCGGCCGCGATCACCCGTACGCCGTGCTCGCGCGCGGCGGTGGCGATCCCGGCGAACAGCCCGCCGCCGCCGACCGCGACGACCACGGTGTCCAGCCCGGGCAGGGCGGCCCGGATCTCGTCGAGCAGCGTGCCGGCGCCCGCCGCGATGAGCGGGTGGTCGTAGGCGTGGCTGCTCAGCGCCCCGCTGTCGGCGGCGAACTCCTCGCAGGCGGCGAGTGCTTCGGCGTACCGGTCGCCGACGAGCCGCACCTCGGCCCCGTATCCGCGCAGCCGGTCCACCTTCACGCGCGGGGCGCTGGCGGGCAGGAACACGGTCGCGGGCACGGACAGCGCGCGGGCCGCCCAGGCGCAGGCGAGCCCGGCGTTGCCGCCGGAGGCGATGGTGACGCCCGCGGCCGGGAGGGCGCCGGCCTCGTGGTGGGCGGCGAGGAAGTTGCGGGCGCCGCGCGCCTTGAAGCTCCCGGTGTGCTGGAGGTACTCCAGCGCGTACCAGACCCCCGCTTCGGTCGCGGGCGCCAGGGCGACGGGCCGTATCCCGCCGGCGATCCGGTCGGCGGCGGCGCGGACGGCGGCGTAGTCGAGCTGCTGTGCGGGTGCTGCTTGCATGGGCTGTCTCCCCCATCAGGTGGTGGGCCGGGCGGCCTCGATCAGCTGGCGCAGGGCGCCGTAGTACACCTCGTGGTCCGTCAGGGGCGGCAGTACGTCGGCCAGTCCGCCGCAGAGCACGGGGAACTCCGCCGGATCCAGCGCGGCCAGGGCCGCCCGCGAGGCGGCAGTGGCCCCGGCCGGGTCCCGGTGGTCCACGAAGGCCGCGCTGCCCAGGGTGAGCAGGTACATGCGGCGGTAGACGGTCATCGCCTCGGCGGCGGTCATCCCGGCGGCCACGCTGTCGGCGAGGGCCGGCTCGACGAGCCGGGCGAGGAGCTGGCGGCCGAGCCAGGGCCGGCCGCCGCGCAGCACCAGCAGCCCGGGGTGGGCGGTGAGCAGCAGGTAGAGCGCGCGGAACCGCTGCTCGGTGGCCTGCGCCCAGTCCGTGCCGGCGGGGATCTCGGGGAGCTGCGCGGCCAGGTGCTCGGTGCACAGGTCGAGCAGCCCGGCGAGGTCGGTGCAGCGGCGCTGGACGGTGGCGTGGGAGACGTCGAGCCGGTCGGCGAGGGTGCGGAAGCTGAGGCGTCCCGGCCCTTCCTCGTCGAGGATCCGGAGGGCGGCGACGGCGATGGCCTCGGGGGTCGCACGGTCCAGGGCATCTGATCTGCGAGGCATGAGATACATTGTAACATACAATGTATCTCCTCTTTCGTGTGACAGCTATTGCAGCCATATTGCTGGTCATTGGCCGACAGTCAGCGACTTTTGTTGACAGTGGGTAATCGCATCGCTGCACTGGGCGCACGCCTGCCCCCACGTCAAGGAGACTCCGTGCCGCCTCGCCTGCGTGCGTCGCTCCCCTGCCTGACCGCGGCCGCCCTGTTCGCCCTCGCGCTCTCCCCCGCCCCGGTGGCGGCCGAGCCCCGGGCCACCTCGGACACCCCGCTCGCGCTCACCCCGCCCATGGGCTGGAACAACTGGGCGCACTACATGTGCGACATCGACGAGGCCAAGGTCGTCGCCAACGCCGACGCGCTCGTGTCGACCGGGCTCGCCGCCAAGGGCTACGACACCGTGACGGTCGACGACTGCTGGATGACCAGGAGCCGCGACGCGGAGGGCGCTCTGGTCGTCGACACGGCGAAGTTCCCGCACGGCATGGCCTGGCTCGGCGCATACCTGCACGCCAAGGGCCTGAAGTTCGGCATCTACCAGGACGCCGGCTCGCTCACCTGCGAGAAGTACCCCGGCAGCGGCGCGCCCCAGGGCGGCGGCGCGGACCACTACGCCCAGGACGCCCGGCAGTTCGCCTCCTGGAACGTCGACTACGTGAAGATGGACGGCTGCAACCTGTGGGTGCCACCGGGGCAGACCAAGGAGCAGGCCTACCGGGACGCCTACAACGCCGTCGCGAAGGGGCTGCGGGACAGCGGCCGGGACATGGTCCTGTCGGCGTCGGCGCCCGCCTACTTCCAGCAGGGCGAGTGGGGCGGCTCCGACTGGCACAAGGTCCTCGGCTGGGTCGGGGAGACCGGCCAGCTGTGGCGCGAGGGCAAGGACATCAAGGTCTACAACCCGGCCACGCCCGCCACCTCGCGGTGGAGCTCGGTCATGGGCAACTACGGATACAACCGCTGGCTCGGCCGGTACGCGGGCCCCGGCAACTGGAACGACCCCGACTTCCTGATCGCGGGCGCCCCCGGGCTCACGGCGGCCGAGAGCCGCAGCCAGGTCGCACTCTGGGCCATGATGGCGTCCCCGTTCATCCTGTCCTCCGAGGTCTCCAAACTGACCCCCCAGGGGCTCGCCGCCCTCGGCAACACCCGGATGATCGAGCTGGACCAGGACCCGATGGGCCGTCAGGGCGCGGTGGTCTCCTCCAACGCCACCTTCGAGATCCTGGCCCGGCCGCTCGCGAACGGCGACCGCGCGGTGGCCGTGCTCAACCGTTCGGCCACCACCCGGGACATCAGGGTGCCGCTCGACGAGATCGGCCTGGGCAACTGCACGGCCGACGCGCAGGACCTGTGGAGCGGAACGCGCCGGGAGGTCACCGAGGCGCTCACCGGAAGGCTGGCCGGGCACGACACCGCGGTCTGGCGGCTCAGCCCGCGCGGCTGCGCCGAGGCCGTCCCGACCGGGCAGGTCGTCGGTGACGGCGCCCGGTGCGCCGACGGGGCCAGCACCACGGGCGTCGGCGCGGTCGTGATGGCCGCCTGCACGGGAGCCCCCGACCAGCGGTGGACCCTGGGCGACGACGCGAGCCTGCGGCTGGCCGGCGAATGCCTCTCCGCGGGCGAGGACGGGCTCGTGGAACTGGCCGACTGCGCGCCCCCGCAGGACCGTCAGCCCGGCCAGAGCTGGACGCACCGCCGCGACGGAGCCCTCGTGGAGCCGTCGAGCGGGATGTGCCTCACGGCGCCGGCCGCCGCCGCGACCCCGGACGCCCCGGCCGCCCGGCTGCGGCTGACCGCCTGCGGCGACCACCGGGTCGACCAGGCCTGGGCCCTGCCGGTCTGACGGCCCGAGCCGACCGATGAGGAACACGATGCCGCGAAGCCGGTGCCGCCCGCTCGCCCCCCGCACGCTCGCCCTCGCCGCGCTGCCCGCGGCGCTGCTGGCGCTGATCTGCGCGGGGCCCGCGCCCGGGGCCACCGCCCCGGGCACGGGCTCGCCCGCACGTGCCGACGTACGGTCCGACGTGCGGGACGGCGTGCGGGCCGGTGCGCCGGCCGGCCTACGGAGTGCCGGGCGGGCGGGCGCGCCCGGGAGCCGGAGCTTCGACACCGCGCCCGCCCGGGCCGCCCTGGAGCGGCTGCTTCCGCGCCACTCCGGGCAGTTCACCCTGGTGCCCGACACGGCCGGCGACGCCGACACCTTCACCGTGTCCGGGACCGCCGGCGCGATCACCGTGCGCGGCAGCACCGGAGCCACCCTGCTCACCGGGGTCGGCTGGTACCTCCAGCACGTCGCCGGGGCCGACATCGGCTGGCCGGGCGAGAGCATCGGCATGCTGCCCGCCCGCCTGCCGGCCGTGCCCGCGCCGGTCACCCGCAGCGCGCAGGTCCCCCACCGGTACGCGCTCAACGACACCGACGACGGGTACTCCGGCCCGTACCGCACCTTCGAGGAGCACCAGCGGCAGATCGACCTGCTCGCCCTGCACGGCATCAACGAGGTGTTCGTGCAGGTGGGGGCGGAGTACCCGTACTACCGGGCGCTCCAGGGCTTCGGCTACTCCGCCGAGGAGCTGCGGCAGTGGATCCCCGGCCCCGGCCACCAGAGCTGGTGGCTGCTGCAGAACCTCAGCGGTTTCGGCGGTCCGGTCACCGAGCGGCTGATGCGGGAGCGCGCCGGACTGGGCGGACGGATCGCCGAGCAGCTGCGCGGGCTCGGCATGACCCCGGTGCTGCCCGGCTACTTCGGCACCGTGCCGCCGGAGTTCGCCGCGCGCAACCCCGGAGCGGCCACGGTGCCCCAGGGCGACTGGGCCGGCTTCGACCGCCCCGACTGGCTGGACCCCGCCTCGCCCGCGTTCCGGCAGCTGGCCGCCGCGTACTACGCGGAGCAGCACGCGGTGTTCGGGGACAGCACGATGTACCGGATGAGCCCGCTGCACGAGGGCGGTCAGACCGGGTCGGTCGACGTCGGCGCCGCGGCGGGCGCCATCCAGGCCGCGCTGCACGCCGCCCATCCGGGCGCGCTGTGGGCGGTGCTGGGCTGGCAGGACGACCCGGCCCCGGAGCTGCTGGCCGGGGTGGACACCTCGAAGCTGCTGATCCTGGACGGGCTGTCCGACCGGTACAACCGGCTGGACCGCGAGGCCCGTTGGGGTGGTGCCCCGTACGCGATGGGCACCATCTACAACTTCGGCGGGCACACCACGATCGGCGCGAACACCTCCGTGTGGCTCGAACGGTTCGGACCCTGGCGCGCCAAGAGCAACAGCGCGCTCGCCGGGATCGCCTATCTGCCGGAGGCCACCGGGACCAACCCGGCCGCCTTCGACCTCTTCACGGACCTGGCCTGGGAGCCGGGCGGGATCGACCAGCGCGAGTGGTTCGCCGCCTTCGCGGCCCGCCGCTACGGCCGTCCCGACGCCGCGGCCGCCGCGGCCTGGGAGGAGCTGCGCAAGGGGCCGTACAGCACGTCCTCGGGGCTGTGGTCGGAGTCGCAGGACAGCCTGTTCACCGCCCGGCCGGGCCTGACCGCGACGGGAGCGGCGTACTGGAGCCCCAAGTCCATGCGCTACCCGGCCGGTTCGGTCCGCAGGGCGCTGGACCACCTGCTGAAGGTGGCTCCGGAGCTGCGCGGCTCCAGTGCCTACCGCTTCGACCTGGTGGACACCGCCCGGCAGGCCCTCGCCAACCACTCGCGGGTACTGCTGCCGAAGATCAGGGCGGCGTACGAGGCCAAGGACCTGACCCTCTTCCGCACGCTCACGGCCGAATGGCGGGAGAGCGGGGCGAGGCTGGACGCGGTGACCGGCTCCGACCCGAACTTCCTCCTCGGCAGCCGGCTCGCCGGGGCCCGCTCCTGGGGCGCCGGCCGGGCCGAGCAGGACCGGTACGAGTACGACACCCGCTCCCTGCTCAGCGTGTGGGGCCGCCGCGGCACCAGCGAGGGCGGTTTCCTGCACGACTACGCGAACCGCGAATGGAGCGGCCTGATCTCGGAGTTGTACGCCCCCCGGTGGGAGCACTACTTCGCTTCGCTGGAGGAGGCGCTGGTACGGAAGGCCGCGCCGCGGGAGATCGACTGGCACGCCTTCGAGGCGGAGTGGGCCGGGCGGACCACCCGCCATCCGGACCGGCCGAGCGGGGACCCGTACCGGCTGGCCGCGCAGATCGCGGCGGCCCTGCCCCCGGCGGCCGCCGGCGGCTGACCCGCGCCACCGTCCGGCCCGGACACCGGTTCCCCCGGTGTCCGGGCCGGCCCGTGGGAAGGGGTCAGGACCTGCGCCGCCGCGCCGCCCGTGCGGCCCCGGCCGCGGCCAGACCGAGGACGGCGATCGAGGCGGCCGAGACCAACAGGGTTTCCCGGGCTCCGAGTCCGGCCACCAGCGGGCCGCCCAGCGCGGTACCGAGCGGCACCGCGAGCACGCGGACCGCGGAGCTCGCGGCCAGGGTCTGGGGAAGCAGGTCCCGCGGGGCCGAACGTTGGAAGAGGGCGGTGGACAGCGAGGCGTACGGAGGCCAGAGCAGCCCGGCGGCGGCGAACCCGGCGACGGCGACGGCCGTCGGCGCTCCCAGCCCCGCCGGCAGCAGGAAGACGCCGAAGGCGACGACGATGCCGGTCATGGCCGGCCACATCGGCAGCCGGCCCAGGTATCCGGCCAGGACGGAGCCGAGGACGGCGCCGACACCGAACGCGGTGTAGAAGGCGGCCAGCAGACCGGCGGATGCGCCCAGCCCGTCCGACACGTACAGCGGCAGCGCCACGTACACGGGACCGAACAGGCAGAAGAACGCGAAGCTCAGAGCGAGCAGGCCCGACAGGGCCGGGGTGCGCCGGATGACGGCGAAGCCCGCGACGCGGGAACCGCTCTCCTCGGGTGCGGGCGCGTCGTCGTGCGGCACGCCGAAGAGGAAGGTGGCGGCCAGGACGAGGAAGGTCGCCGCGTCGACGGCGATCACGGTCGCGGCGCCGCCCCGCAGGATCAGGGCGCCGGCGAGCGGCGGGCCGAAGACGGTGGAGAGCGAGCCGATGCCGGACAGGACGGCGTTGCCGGCCAGGTGGTCGCGCTCTGGCAGCAGTCGGGCCAGCAGGGTGTAGACGCCGGCCTGGCCCCACGAATGGAGGACGGAGGAGGCGGCGAGCAACACCACGTACAGCTCGATGCTCAGCGTCCCGAGGGCATGACACACGGGGATCGCGCCGAGGGCCGTGGCGCGTAGCAGGGCGTCACAGGCGACCAGCCGGGCCGGGGAGCGGTGTCGCAGGAGCCGCCCGAGGAGGACCGCGCCCACGGCGCCCGAGAGCGTGTAGGCAGCGGCCGCCAGCGCGACCCACATCCCGCGTTCCGCCGCCGGTGCGATCTCGATCGCCAGCCAGCTCACGGCGACCACGGCCATGCCGTCGCCGAGGGACGAGACGGTGAACCCCGGTAACAGACGTCGCAGCGTCGAGTGGGTGATCACGGGCCAGTAGGGCGAGGGGCCGATGGTCCGGGCGGGTTTCAGAGGCACGGTATCCACGCTCCCGGGGAGTGAAGGGGGTTCATGCCGTCATCGTTGCCGCGCACCCCACCGTCTTCGCGGTCCGTTCACTCCGGGCGTGGTCCTTTCACCCTGGGCGCAAGAGGCCGGCGCCACCCCGCACGGCGGCACGGCGCCGCCGCGGGACCGCCCGGGCGCGGCACACTGGCCGTGTGAAGGCAGACCCGAGCCGTTCCGCGCGGCCGCGGCGCACGCTGGGCGCCGTCAGCGGGCTCGTCGCGGCCGTCGCCGGGCTGGCGGTGGCGGAGCTGGCCGCGGCCGCCGTGCGGCCCGAGGCCTCGCCGGTCACGGCCGTCGGCGGGACATTGGTCGATCTGACACCGGTGGCCGTCAGGGAATGGGCGATCGGGCTGTTCGGCACCGCGGACAAGCTGGTGCTGATGCTCGGCATCATCGCCGTCCTGGCCGTGGTCGCGGCCCTGGCCGGACTGCTCGCCGTACGCCACCTGCCCGCCGGGCTCGCGGTCGCGGGCGCATTCGGGCTGCTGGGGGCGGCGGCCGCGCTCAGCCGTCCGGAGGCCTCCTGGCGGGACGCACTGCCCTCGCTGGTGGGCGGACTGACCGCCGCCGGGATGCTGTACCTGCTGGTCACGGCGGCGACGCGGCCCCGGCCGGCCGGGGCGCCGCCCGCCGGGACCTGGGCGATGGACCGGCGCGGCTTCGGCCGGCTGGTCACCGCCGTCCTGGTGGGCTCGGCCGCGGCGGGCTTCGCCGGGCGGCGCCTGGGGGCCCACGGTTCGGCCGGGGCCACCGCCTCCCGGGCCCGCTTCGTCCTCCCCCGGCCCACCGTGCCCGCGCCGCCGGTGCCGGCCGGAGCCGACCTGCGGGTGCCCGGGCTCTCCCCGTTCCTCACCCCCTCCCGCGACTTCTACCGGGTGGACACCGCCCTGGTCGTCCCCCGCGTGGACGCGGACACCTGGCGGCTGCGCATCCACGGGGAGGGGGTCCCCCGGCCCCTCGCCCTCGGACTCCGGGAGCTGCTCGACCGGCCGCTGGTCGAGCACGACATCACCCTCACCTGTGTGTCCAACGAGGTCGGGGGCCCGTACGCGGGCAACGCCCGCTGGCTCGGCGTACGCCTCGCCGACCTGCTCCGCGAGGCGGGCGTGCGCCCGCCGTCCCAGGGAGGTCCGGCCGACCAGCTGGTGGCGCGTTCGGTGGACGGCATGACGCTCGGCACGCCCGTCGAGGCCGTCATGGACGGCCGGGCGGCGCTGCTGGCCGTCGGCATGAACGGCGAGCCGCTGCCCTTCGCGCACGGGTTCCCCGTCCGGATGGTCGTACCGGGCCTGTACGGGTACGTCTCCGCCTGCAAATGGCTGACCGAGCTGCGGCTGACCACCTTCGCCGCGTACGACGCCTACTGGGTGCGCAGGTCCTGGGCCCAGCAGGCCCCGGTCAAGACGCAGTCGCGGATCGACACCCCGCGCCCGTACGCCGGCCTGGCGCCGGGCCGGGTGGCGGTCGCCGGCGTGGCGTGGGCGCAGCACCGCGGCGTCGAGGCGGTCGAGGTACGGGTGGACGGCGGCCCCTGGCAGCAGGCGCGGCTCGGGGCCGCGGACGGCGTCGACACCTGGCGGCAGTGGGTGTGGCCGTGGGAGGCGACCCCCGGGCGGCACACGCTGGAGGTGCGCGCGACGGACGGCGCGGGCGCCGTCCAGACCGGGGTCCGCACCGGGACCGTGCCGGACGGGGCGACGGGGTGGCACTCGGTGGAGGTACAGGTCAAGGCCCTCGGCTGAACTGCCTCGGCGGCGCATCCGCGGAATAATCCGTACATCATTCGCATGTCGCCCCGCACTACAGGAGCCGGCCGCCGTGGAACTGACCAGTACGCCGTTCCTCGTCACGCTCGTCGTCGTGACCGCGCTGGCCGTGCTCGCCGCGCTGCTCCTGTGGAACAGGATCCCCGGGCCGGGGTGGGTGCGCTGGCCGGCGCGGGTGCTGATGATCGGGCTGTGCCAGCTCACCGCCATCTGCGTGGTGGCCACCTGGATCAACGGCAGTCACGGGCTCTACTCGTCCTGGGACGACCTGCTGGGCACCGACACCACGCAGGACGCGGGCGCGGTGACCGGGCCGGCGGTGGGCCGGGCCCGGTTCACGCAGAACGGGGACGGCACGCGGACCACCTTCTTCCGGGGCTCCCACGCGAAGCTCGCCGGACAGGTGACCGTGTGGACTCCCCCGGAGTACAGCGCGCCGGGCGCGGACCGGACGCGCTTCCCCGTGCTGATGCTGCTGCACGGCTATCCGGGCACGCCCCGCACGTGGATCGACCTCGGCGACATGCCCGGGGCGCTGGCGCAGCTGGTGGAACTGGGTGCGGCGCACCCCTTCATCGTGGTCATCCCGGAGATCTACCCGGGCGGGGTGAACACCGACTGCAGCAACACCCCGCAGCGCAAGATCGCCGACTGGCTCGCGCTGGACGTGCCGGATCTGGTCGCGCGGAACTTCCGTACGCTGCCCGCCCCGGGCGGCTGGGGGCTGATGGGCGTCTCCACCGGCGGCTTCTGCGCGGTGAAGCTGCCGCTGCAGTACCCGAAGGCGTTCCGGGCGGGCGCGGCCCTGGACCCGGATCCGCTGACGGGTGACCCGGAGGTGCTGGCCGACCGGACGCTGCGCGAGCGCAACAGCCCGATGTGGCTGGTGGAGCACACGAAGAAGGCGGACGTCGGGCTGTTCCTGGCCACCTCCGCCCAGGACAAGGACAGTCCGCCGCAGCAGCTGGAGGCCTTCGCCAGGGCTGCGGCGGGCAGCGGGGTCCGGGTCAAGACGCTCGTCCGTCCGGCGGGCGGGCACAACTTCCAGACCTGGACCGGGATGTACCCGGACGCACTGGGCTGGCTGAGCACGGAACTGACGCCGCCGGGCGCGGGCTGACGGCCGGGCGGGCGCGTCACTCCCGGAACGCTTCCGGAGTGCGACGGGTGACACCCCCCGTTAGCCTGCGTGACGGGGCCTGCAACCGCGAGGTGGGGGAACCGGGGAAGCTTCGCCTCGACCCGCATGGAGGCACCACTGTGCGCAGTTCCATGATCCTCGCCCGCACCTGTCTGCAGCTGCTCCTGGGCGCCTCGCTGGCCGGCGGATGCACCCTCGGCCGCGCCGAGAGCGTCGCGAAGGAGTGCCCGGCCGGCCAGATCTCCCGGGGCGGCACGTGCCTCCCGGCCGATGCGGAGGACTTCACCGGGCGCCAGGTCGCCGACGCGCTCAAGAAGTACGGGCTGACGGCGGCGATGGCCGAGGTGTGGGTCGACGGGGAGCGCGTCTCGGCCGCCGCGGCCGGGGAGACGATGACGGGCTTCCCCGCGACGACGGACATGCGTTTCCGCATCGGGTCGGTCGCGATCCCCTATCTGACGACCGCGCTGCTCAAGCTCGTCGACGAGGGCGAGGTCGCGCTCGACGACAAGGTCTCCCGTTGGCGCCCGGACCTCCCGCACGCGGACGAGATCACGCTGCGGATGCTGGCCTCGACCTCCTCCGGGTACGCGGACTACGTCACGGACAAGACGTTCATCGCCGATCTCTACAAGAACCCCTTCCGGACCTGGACGGCGGAGGAGCGCGTGAAGATCTCGGTCTCCAAGCCCCTGGTGCTGCCACCCGGTTCGGGCTTCGCCTACTCGCACGCCAACTGGGTGATCCTGGGCGACATCATCGCGAAGGTGAGGCGCGAGCCCCTTGACGAGGTGACGGTCCGGGACGTCCTCAAGCCGCTCGGCCTGAGCCACACCGTCATCTCGTCGAGGGCGGACATCCCCGAGCCGGTGCTGCACTCCTTCGACAACGAGCGGGGCGTGTTCGAGGACGCCACCTACTGGAACCCGTCGTGGACGCTGGCGCCCGGCGCGGTGATGACGGGAACCCTGGAGGACATGGCGAAGTCCTTCGCGGCGATCGGTGAGGGGAAACTGCTGACGCCCGAGTCGCACGTGGCCCAGCTGACCGGCGTCGTCAAGGTCAAGGGGGACACGTGGTTCGCGCTGGGCCTGCCCGTGCAGAACACCTGGATCGTCCAGAACCCGTCCTCGCCGGCTACGAGGGCACGGTCGCCTACCTGCCGTCCAGGAAGATCGCCATCGCGACGGTGGCGACGCAGGGCCCCGGCAGCTCCGTCCAGAACGCGAGCTCCGACGTGCTGCAGGCGATCGCCGCTCACCTGGCCCCGGAACGGCCCCTCACGCTGGGATGACGGTCCCCCGGCGGGCGGCGGGCGGCGGGCGCGCTAGTTTCCGGCCAGGCGGACCGGGAGCGTCTCGACGCTGTTGCCGATGAAGCTGCGCTGGTGAGGGAGTTCGGCCTCGGGGGTGGCGAGGTCGAGGTCGGGGAAGCGGGTGAAGAGCCGCTCCAGGGCGGTGACGGCCTCCAGGCGGGCGAGCGGGGCGCCCACGCAGTAGTGGGCGCCGTGCCCGAAGGAGAGGTTGCGGGCGGCGGTGGGGCGGGTGACGTCGAAGCGGTCGGCGTCCGGGCCGTGGAAGGCCTCGTCACGGCCGGCGGCGGTGTAACCGGCGAGCACCGGGGTGCCCTGCGGGATGACGGCGCCGTCGACGGTCAGGTCGCGGGTGGGGTAGCGGAAGGGGAACCAGCTGACCGGGCCGTCCCAGCGCAGGGTCTCGTCCACCACGTCCGACCAGGTCGCCTTGGATTCCAGGACGAGGGAGAGCTGGTCGCGGTGGGTGCACAGGGCGCGGACGGCGTTGCTGATGAGGTTGAGGGTGGTCTCGTGGCCCGCGACGAGCACCAGCCGCATGGTGCCGATGAGTTCGGCCTCGCTGAGCCGGTCGCCGTCGTCGTCGCGGGCGGCTATCAGGGCGCTGGTGAGGTCGTCGCCCGGCGTCTCCCGGCGGGTGGCGGCGATCGTCCCCATGAGCTCGACCAGCTCCCGTACGGCGGCCATGGCCTCGGCGGGGGTGGTGTCGGTGGCGATGATCACCTTGTTGGACAGGTGGTGCAGCCGGCCCCGGTGCTCGGGGTTCACCCCGAGCAGCTCACAGATGACGCTCATCGGGAGCGGGAGCGCGAAGTGCTCGCGCAGGTCGGCGACCCCGTCGGGGGCTTCGGCCGCGGCGCGGGCGAGGTCGTCGAGGAGTTCGGCGGTCAGCTCCTCGACGCGCGGCCGCAGCCTCTCCACCTGGCGGGCCGTGAAGGCCTTGCCGACCAGGGCGCGGAGCCGGCGATGGTCCTCGTCGTCGGCCGTGTGCATGCCCTGGGCGTTGGCGAAGACCCGCAGCGGCCAGTCCCGGGGGATGGTGCCGTCGTGCAGGGCCGGGAAGTGCCGGGCGTCCTTGGCCACCTCGGGGTGGCCGAGGAACTCCTTCAGCGCGTCATGGCCCAGGACGACCGCTCCGGGCACCCCGCCGGGGAGTACGACCTCCGCCACCGGGCCGTGCTCGGCGCGCAGCCGGGCGTTGAGGGCGTGGGGGCAGCCCCCGGCGGGGTCGATGACGTGCGCGGCCGAGGCGGACGGGGCGGGTGACATGGGGGACGACAAGCCGGCTCTCCTGACCTGATGGACGAAACTCGGTCAACAGTGCGGCCTCGGGGGCGGGTTGGACAACCCCGCCTTCCCCGCGTCTCAGAACCAGTTGACGGTGAGGGCGAAGGCCGTGCCGGCGGTGGCCCCGGTGGAGTCGGTCGCGGTGGCGGTGACCTGGACCGCGCCGACGGCCCAGGGCTTGCCGGTGATCCGGCCGGAGGCGCTGTCGAGGGTCAAGCCCCAGGGCAGACCGGTGGCGGCGTACCGGACGGGGGGCTTTGCGCCGGTGGTGGTGAGGTGGACGGTGCAGGACTGGTTGAACTTGCACGTCTGCGGCCCGGGGTTGGTCAGCCTCAGGTCACCGGGGGTGGGAGTCGGGGTCGGAGTGGGCGTAGGAGTGGGAGTCGGAGTGGGCGTAGGAGTGGGAGTCGGCGTGGGAGTCGGCGTGGGGGTCGGCGTCGCACCGCAGCCCGGGGTGGCCTCCGGCGGCAGCGGGACCCGCCAGACCTGGATGTCGTTCTCCGACCCGACGAGCAGGCTCGTGCAGTCCGCGTACGTCACCGTCTCGCCCTGCGACTGGGCCGGGAGGGCGACGTCCGCGAGCTTGACCCCCGCGGTGTCGTACACGGAGGCCGTGTTGGCGCCCAGCGGCCCGCCGCTGCGCAGGGTGTACGAGGCGCCCGACGGGGAGAACGCGCCGTCGGTGACGAACACCGGGCCGGGCCGGACCGCCGTGAGGGTGTTGACCTGCCCGGTCACGGGTGGGAGCGGGGCCTGGTACAGCTGGCCGGCGGCTCCGATGAGCTTGCTCGCGACGAAGAGCCGGCCGGTCACGGGATCGGCGAGCAGGGATTCGGCGTCGTGCTTGCCGTCGGCGTAGGAGAAGCGGTACGTCACCGGCGTGACCGTGGCGTTGGCCAGCTGGTCGGGCTCGGCGAAGCCGTGCACGGTGATCTCCGCGCGGCCGCTGAAGTTGTCGCCGATGTCGCCGACGAGGATCGCCGGGCCGCCCGAGGCGTCCTTGCCGAGCGCGAGGCCCTCCCAGTCGGTGTTGCCGACGCCGGAGAGGGTGAAGGTGGCCAGCAGCCGGCCGGTGGCGCCGTTGCAGTCGACGGCGAAGACCTGGTTGGTGTTCCCGCTGTCGTTGACGGCGTAGAAGACGCCGGCGTGCTTGCGGCTCATGGCGAGGCCGCTGAACTCGGTCAGGCCGCCGGGGAGGGTGCACTTCTTCTCCGGCGCGAGCGCTCGGGTTCCGGCGGCCGCCACCGCGGCGGACGGGGCCGGGGAGGCGGTTGCGCTGGTCATCCAGGCGACCGCGGGCAGGATCGTGGCGAGGGCCGCGGTCGCGAGGGCGGCGGCCCGTGGAGGTGTCGGAAGTCGGGACATGCGCACAATGTGATGGGACATCAATGGGGGTGCCAGGCCCAATCCCCTCCCGTTCGAGCATCGTTCAATGCCGAAGTGGCATGTCCCGTCAGCGCACCGGCTCCCGGACCGGCCCCTTGTGTCCGGCCTGCGCGATGAACGCGCGGGCCGCGCGGCTCAGCGGCCGACGGGCGTGGGCGATGCCCACCGGACGCAGCAGCGGCGGGGTGAAGGAGCGGATCTCGGCCCGGCTTCCGAAGGCCCTCAGCACCACGTCGCGGTACCAGATGAGCGAGCCGCGGCCGTCCGTCACCCCGGTCACCCAGGCGAGGCGTTCGTCGACCTCCAGGGAGGGAACGGGCCGTACCCCGAGGCAGCTGAACATGGCCTCCATCTCGGTGCGCCGGCCGGTCCCCGGGGTGGGCAGGACCATCGGAAGGCCGTCGAGCATGCGCAGCGGCATCGGATGCGGCAGCCGGGAGCCGACCGGGGAGATCAGTACCACCTCGCGCTCCTGGATGAAGTGGGTGGAGAGCTCCTTGTCGACGGGCAGGTCGACGAGGGCCAACTCCGCCCGGCCCTGGCTCAGTTCCTCGACGAGGACCTCTCTGCTGTCGTGCTGCTGGAGGCGGACGTCGACCGCCGGATGCCGCTCGGTGAAGGCCGCGACCAGGTCGGAGGCCAGGTCGAGGGCGAGGGTGGGCGTGGTGACGAGGGTCAGAACCGCCCGGGTGTCCCTGCCGTGCGGGGTCCCGATGTCGTCGATGGCCTCCACCGCGTTGAGCACGGTGCGGGCCAGCCGGACGACCCGGGCCCCCTCCGGCGTGAGGTCCACCCCCCTTCCCCGGCGGGCGAGGAGCTCGACGCCGAGGTCGCGTTCCATGGCCTGGACGGCCCGGGAAAGGGCGGACTGGGCGACGAAGACCGAGGCGGCGGCGCCGGTGATGGACCGGCAGTCGGCGACGGCGACGAGGTAGCGGAGCTGCGCCAGCGTGGGGGTCATGACCGGACGGTAACCTCGCGAGGCTGTACCTGTAAGGGCTCGTCGGGTGAACAACTGACCGGGTGTCACTTCGCGTTCATGCCCGGCCGGCGGATAGGCATGCCCATGCGGCATGCCCGCGAGGACGCAGTGCGCCGGGCCGGGCCGCGGGGTCCGCCCACCGCGGCGGGCAACGTCGCAGGCCACGGCTCGGCCGGGGCGGATCGCGGGTCCCACCGGAGGGCGCGCCGGGCGGTCCGCACGCGCCGAGGGAGCGAAGTACCGCACTCCGCATAGCTGTTGACAGTGCACGGCGGTCACCGCACGATGCATCGCGGCATGAGGGTGTTTGACCACTGTTCAAGCCTGCCGCCGCACGCCGGCCGAGGTGCGAGACCGCCGCACTCCCCTCCTCGCGCTCTGCCGCTTCCTTCCGCTCGTTCTGCCGTTCTTCCGTCCCGCACTCCGCCATGTCACCCAGCACTGGAAGAGGAGCGCCCGTGACCCCCCATCCCCCACAGTCCGCCGCCACCCGCGATCTGGTCGTCGCGGTCAGTCCCTTCGAGGAGCCCCGTCCGGGGATCGTGACCGCCGCCGAACGCGCGGGGTCCCTCGGACTGCTCGACCTCGGCCGGGACGCGCACGCCGCACGGAACGGCCTCGCGGAGTCGGGCCGCCGGCTCGGCGGCAGCGGCAGGTACGGAGTGCGGGTGCCCGCGGGCTGCCCGCTCGGACCGGAGGAACTGCCGGCCGAGGTGGACACCGTGCTGCTCGCCGACCCCGCCCGGCACACCCCGGAGTGGGTGGCCGCGTGGGCGGCGGCGGCGGGCCGGCCCCGTGTGTGGGCCGAGGTCACCAGCCTGGCGGAGGCCACGACCGCCGTGGCCGCGGGGGCGGACTCGCTCGTCGCCAAGGGCCACGAGGCCGGTGGCCGGGTGGGCCCGGCCACCACCTTCGTACTGCTCCAGCAGCTGCTCGGGGACCCCTCGATCCGGGTTCCCGTACGCGCCTGCGGCGGGATCGGCCCGCACACGGCGGCCGCGGCCGTCGCGGGCGGCGCCGCCGGGGTGCTCCTCGACGCACAACTGGCCCTGACCGTGGAGGGCGAGGCCGGGATGCCGGCGGAAGTGGCCGACGCCCTGCGGGCGATGGACGGTTCGGAGACCCGGCTCGCCGACGGGCACCGGGTGTTCGCACGACCCGACCTCACCCCGCCGGAGGGTCCGGCGCACCTGCTGCTCGGCGCCCGGGACCTGCGGGCGCAGCTGCTGCCCGTCGGGCAGGACGGAGCCTGCGCGGCCCGGCTCGCCGAGCGCCACCGGACCACCGGCGGTGTGCTCCTCGCCGTACGGGCGGCCGTCCGCGGGCACCTGGAGGCGGCGGCCCGGACCGGGCCGCCGGCCGTCGCGCAGGGGCCGATGACCCGGGTGAGCGACCAGGCGGCCTTCGCCGAGGCGGTCGCCGCCGCGGGCGGGGTCCCGTACCTGGCGCTCGCGGTGATGGAGGGCCCGGACGTACGCCGGCTGCTGGCCGAGACGGCCGAACGGCTCGGGGAACGCCCCTGGGGCGTGGGGCTGCTCGGCTTCGCACCGCCGGAACTGCGGCGGGCGCAGCTGGCGGCCGTGACCGGGGCCCGTCCACCGCACGCGATCATCGCCGGGGGCACCCCGGCGCAGGCGGCCCCGCTGGAGGCGGCCGGGATCCGCACCCACCTGCACGTGCCCTCGCCCGGCCTGCTGGAGCGGTACCTCGCCGAGGGGGCGCGGCGGTTCGTCTTCGAGGGGCTGGAGTGCGGCGGGCACGTCGGGCCGCGCGCCTCGTTCCCGCTGTGGGAGGAGCAGATCGAGCGGCTGCTGTCCTGCCCCGAACCGGAGGCCCTGGACCTGCTGTTCGCGGGCGGGATCCACGACGAGCGGTCCGCCGCGATGGCGCTGGCGGCCGCGGCTCCGCTGGCCGGGCGCGGCGCGCGGATCGGCGTGCTGATGGGCACCGCGTACCTGTTCACCGAGGAGGCCGTGGCGGCGGGCGCGGTACTGCCGGGCTTCCAGCGGGCGGCGGTGGAGTGCGCGGACACCGTACTGCTGCGCACCGCGCCCGGACACGCCACCCGCTGCGCGGACACCCCGTACGCCGAGACCTTCGAGGCGACCCGGCGGCGGCTCGCGGAGAGCGGCGTGGAACCGCGCGCGATGTGGGAGGAGCTGGAGCGGCTCAACCTGGGACGGCTGCGGATCGCCAGCAAGGGCCTGCGGCGCGCGACGGACCGGCTGGAGGCCGTCGACGAGGAACAGCAGTACGCGGAGGGGCTGTTCATGCTCGGGCAGGCCGCGACCCTGCGCACCGGAACCACCACGATCGCCGCACTGCACGCGCAGGTCACCGGGGGAGCCACCGCGCTGCTGGAGCGGCGGGCCCGCGACTTCGCGGACGGCGGGGCAGCGGAGGCGGCCGACCCGCTCGACATCGCCATCGTCGGGATGGCCTGCGCCTACCCCGGCGCGCCGGACCTCGCCGCCTACTGGGCGATGGTCCTCGCCGGGACGGACGCCGTCACCGAGGTGCCGGCCGACCGGTGGGACCCGGCGCTCTACTACGACCCCGACCCGGCCCGGGCCGGAGAGCGCACGCCGTCGCGCTGGGGCGGCTTCCTCGGCCCGGTGCCCTTCGACGCCCTCGCGCACGGCATCCCGCCCGCCTCCCTCGCCGGGATCGAGCCGGTGCAGCTGCTGGCCCTGGAGATCTCGGCGCGGGCCCTCGGCGACGCCGGCTACGGCAAGGGGCGCGCCTTCGACCGCTCGCGGACCTCGGTGGTCTTCGGTGCGGAGGCCGGTACCGAACTCGCGGGCTCGTACGGCCTGCGCGCCCTGCACCCCGCCTACCTGGGCGAGCTGCCGCCCGGCCTGGACGAGCAACTGCCGCGGCTCACCGAGGACTCCTTCCCCGGGATCCTCGCCAACGTCATCGCGGGCCGGGTCGCCAACCGGCTCGACCTGGGCGGGGCGAACTGCACGGTCGACGCCGCCTGCGCCTCCTCCCTCGCAGCCCTGGACCTCGCCTGCCGCCAACTGCGCGACCGGGACAGCGACATGGTGCTGTGCGGGGGCGCCGACGTGCACAACGGGATCAACGACTACCTGATGTTCGCCTCCGTGCGCGCGCTCTCACCGGGCGGCCGCTGCCGGCCCTTCGACGCGGCCGCCGACGGGATCGCCCTCGGCGAGGGGGTGGGGGTGCTCGTCCTGAAGCGGCTCGCGGACGCGGAGCGGGACGGCGACCGGGTGTACGCCGTGATCAAGGCGGTGGGCTCCGCCAGCGACGGCCGCTCCCTCGGCCTGACCGCACCCCGCCCGGAAGGACAGCGACGGGCCCTGGAGCGGGCCTACGCACGGGCCGGCATCGCCCCGGCCGAGGTGGGCCTGGTCGAGGCGCACGGCACCGGCACGGTGGTCGGCGACAGCACCGAACTGGCCGTCCTCAGCGACCTGTTCACCGCCTCCGGAGCGCCCGCCGGATCCTGCGCCCTGGGCTCCGTCAAATCCCAGCTCGGCCACACCAAGTGCGCCGCCGGACTCGCCGGGCTCATCAAGGCCGCACGGGCCGTCCACACGGGTGTCCGGCCGCCCACCCTGCACATCGGCACACCGAACCCGGCCTGGCAGGCGGAAACCAGCCCCTTCTCCTTCGACAGCGAGGCCCGCCCCTGGGCCGTACCCGCGGAGCGGCGGATAGCCGGAGTCAGCGCCTTCGGCTTCGGCGGCACCAACTACCACGCGGTGCTCGCCGGTTACGGCGGGGCGGAGGAGCCCCGGCACGGCCTGGAGGAGTGGCCGGCCGAGCTGTTCTGCTTCCGCGGCGCGGACCGGAAGGCGGCCGGCCGCGCGATGGCCCGGCTCGCGGCCCGCCTGGAGGAGAACGACACGGCCGGACGTCCCTGGCCCCTGCGCGACCTCGCGGCGGAAACCGCCACCGGCTCCGACCCGGTCCAGGTGGCGATCGTCGCGGCCGACCTCGACGAACTGGCGACCCGACTCGAACAGGCCCGCACCTTCGCCCACGGCCCGGGCATCCACACCAGACACGAACCATCCGGGCTCACCGCCTTCCTCTTCCCCGGCCAGGGCAGCCAACGGCCGGGCATGCTGAACGAGTTGTTCACCTCCTTCCCCGCCCTGCGCACCCTCCTGGACTCGGCTCCGCCTCCCGTCGTCTCGGCGATGTTCCCGCCGGCGGCCTTCACCGCCGAAGGACGGGCGGCCCAGAAGACCTCCGTCACCGACACCCGCGTGGCCCAGCCGGCCCTGGGACTGGCCGGGGCAGCGGCGCACCTGCTGCTCGGCGAGCTCGGCGTACGGCCGGACTGCGTGGCCGGACACTCGTACGGGGAGCTCACCGCGCTCTGGGCGGCCGGGGTCTACGACACCGAGAGCCTGCTACGGCTGAGCGCCCGCCGCGCCGAGGCGATCCTGACGGCCGCCGGCGCGGACCCGGGCTCGATGGCGGCCGTATCGGCGACACCGGACGAGGTCGCCGCACGCACCGGATGCACCGTCGCGAACCACAACGCCCCCCGCCAGTGCGTGATCTCGGGCCCCACGCCCACCGTCAAGGAGGCGGTATCCGCGCTCCGCGAGGCGGGACTCTCAGCAGAGCCCCTCCCGGTGGCCTGCGCCTTCCACAGCGAAGTGGTGTCAGAGGCATCGAAGGGCCTCGCCGCGGCACTGGCGGACACACCCGTGACGGCCCCGACCATCCCCGTCTGGTCGAACACCACAGGCGGCCCGTATCCGACATCACCTGCGGAGATCCAGAACCTCCTGGCCCGCCAGGTCGCGGAGCCGGTCCGGTTCGTCGACGAGGTGGAGGCGATGTACGCGGCCGGCGTCCGCACGTTCGTCGAGGCGGGCCCCGGGCGGGTCCTCACCGCCCTGATCGGCCGCATCCTGTCCGACCGCCCCCACACGGTGGTCCCCCTGGACGTCCCGGGGGAACACGGCCTGCTCCGGCTGGTCACTGCGCTGGCGGAACTCACTGCGGCAGGCGTGTCGATCACACCGGAGGCCCTGTTCCGCGGCCGCACCTCCCGCCTCCCGGAACGCGCCCCGCGCCGCCCGGGCTGGCTGGTGGACGGCCACCTGGTCCGCACGGCGGCCGGCACCCCGGTCCCCGGCGGCCTCCGCCCCGCCCAACGCGTGGCCGCGCCGACCCCACGCCTTGCCCCGCCCACGGAACCCGGTGCGAACGGAGATGCGGATATGACCGCGAGCTGGACCACAACGGGCACGACGGCAGGTCGCGAAGAGGCGGTCCTGGAATACCTCCGCAGCACCCGCGAACTGGTCGCGGCGCAGCGGGACGTCCTGCTGGGCTACCTGGGCCTGCCCGCACACGGGCAAGAGGCCGCTTCCGCCGGGGCCGGGAGCGTGCCGGGGCGCTCCCCGCAGGGCGCCGAACGCAAGGTGCCCCGGCCCTCCGGCCCCCCGCCACGTTCGGCGCCCGAGGAAACGGCCCGGCGCGCGCCCGGCCCCACCCCTCCCGCGGCCCCCGCCGAAGCCGCGACCCCCGCCCGGTCCCCCGAGGCGGTCATGGAGGTCGTCCTGGAGATCGTCCACACCCGGACCGGATACCCCCTGGACATGCTCGACCCCGGCCTGGACCTGGAGGCGGACCTCTCCATCGACTCCATCAAGCGCGTGGAGATCATCGGCGCCCTGGCCGACCGGATCGGCCTCCCCCAGGACCCGGGCGGCTCCGCCGAGTCCGCGGTCGAGGAGCTGTCCCGGATCAAGACCCTGCGCGCCATAGTCGACTGGATCACCGCACACACGACCGAAGAGCAGCCGGCCCCGCATCCAGCACCCCCCGCCCCGTCCACACCCCCGCTCACCCGCCTCCGGGTGGACACCGTCCCCGCACCCCCCACCACCCCGGACCCGGAAGTCCTCCGCGGCCTGCGGATCGGAGTGGTCGACGACGGCCAGGGCCTCGCCCAGGCGCTCTCCACGGCACTGGAGTCGTACGGGGCCGAGCCGCACCCCCTCACCGAACCCGAGCCCGGTTTCGACGCCGTCGTCGACCTGACCGGTCTGCGGACCGGCTCGGAGCCCGTCCTCCCCCAGCTCTTCCCCGCACTGCGCCGCACCCTGACGGACGGAACGCACCGGCTGCTCCTCGTCACCACACCCGGCGCCCCCGCCGCCGGCCTGCACGGCTTCGCCCGCAGCGCCGCCCTCGAATTCCCCGGCACAGTCGTCCGCGCCGTGGACGTCCACCCCAAGGAGGCCCCCGAACAGGTCGCCGCGCAGCTCCTGGCAGAACTGAGCTGCGACACGGGCACGTCCGTCGGCTACACGACCGAAGGCACCCGTACCACCCGCACCCCGGCCCCGGCCCCACTCACCCCAGCCGGCGGCACCGCGCAGCCCCTGGGCCCCGACTCCGTAGTCCTGCTCACCGGAGGAGCCCGCGGCATCACCGCCCGCACCGCCCTGGCCCTGGCCCGCGCCACGGGGTGCCACATCGAACTCCTCGGCCGCACCCCCGAACCCGCCCCCTCCGCGGACGAGTTCGCCCAGGCCCAGGACCGGGTCGCCCTCCGCGCCGCCCTGATCGCGGCAGGGCTCCGTACGCCCGCGGAGATCGAGGCCGCGGCCTCGCGGATCCTCGCCGAGCGCGAGGTCCGCGCCACCCTGGCCGCGCTCACCGCGGCGGCCGCCTCCGTCCGCTACCACTGCGCGGACGTCACCGACGAGCAGGCCGTACGGGCCGTCGTGGCCGACGTACGGGAGCGCCACGGCCGGCTCGACGGCATCGTGCACGGCGCCGGAGTCCTGCGCGACGGCCTGCTGAGCGACAAGCAACCGGCCGACTTCACCCAGGTGTTCACCACGAAGGTGGCCGGCGCCCGGCACCTGGCGGCCGCGGCCGCCGAACACGGCTCGGCGCCCGCCCCCCGCTTCCTGGCCCTGTTCGGGAGCGTGGCCGGGGTCTACGGCAACCGCGGCCAGACCGACTACGCCGCGGCCAACGACGCCCTCGACGGCCTCGCGCACAGCTGGGCGGAGTCCTTCCCGGGCCGGGTGCTGTCGGTCGACTGGGGGCCCTGGGCCGCGGAGGCGGGCGGGATGGTCACCCCCGAGCTGGAGCGTGCGTACGCCCGGCGCGGCATCCCGCTCATCGATCCGACGGCCGGCACCGCCGCGTTCCTCGCCGAACTGTCGCACGGGACCGAGGTGCAGGTGGTCCTGATGGCAAGCGCACAGGAGGACGGAGTCCATGAGTAGCCGACGAAACGGCACCGCCCCCCGCCCCACCGACGCCGCCATCGTCGGCATGGGCGCGGTCTTCCCCGGCGCTCCCGACCTGGCCGCGTACCGCCGCAACCTCCTCGCCGGTACGGACTCCATCGGCGAGGTCCCCCCGGGCCGCTGGGACCCCGAGGTGTACTACGACCCCACCTCGGGACCCACCTCCGGATCCGCCCCGGGACCCGCCGCCGGAGACCGTTTCTACTGCCGCAGGGGCGGCTTCGTCGACGGCCTCGCCGCCTTCGACCCGACCCGGTTCGGAATCATGCCGGCCGCCGTGGAGGGGGCCGAGCCGGATCAGATGCTGGCCCTGCACGCGACGGCGGAGGCGATCGCCGACGCGGGCGGCGAGGACCGGCTGCCGGCCGACCGCTCGCGGATCGGGGTGGTGCTGGGCCGCGGCGGGTTCATGGGCGTGGCCACCGCCCGCCTCGACCAACGGGTGCGTACCGCACACCAGTTGGCGCAGACCCTGCGGGAGCTGGCGCCGGAGCTGGGCGAGCGGCGGATCGCGGCGGTGCGCTCGGCCTTCCAGGACGCGCTGGGGCCGGAGCGGCCGGACGCCTCGATCGGGCTGGTGCCGAGCTTCACGGCCGCGCGGACCGCGAACCGGCTGGACTTCCGCGGCCCCGCCTACACCCTGGACGCGGCCTGCGCCTCCTCCCTCCTGGCGGTGGACCAGGCAGTGGGGCTGCTGGCCTCGGACCGCTGTGACGCGGTGGTCGCGGGGGCGGTGCACCACTGCCACATCGCGACGCTGTGGAGCGTGTTCACGCAGTTGCGGGCGCTGAGTCCCAGCGAGCGGATCCGGCCCTTCGACCGGAGGGCCGACGGGACCCTGCTGTCCGAGGGGACCGGGGTGGTGCTGCTGAAGCGGCTGGCTGACGCGCAGCGGGACGGCGACCGCGTGTACGCGGTGATCCGCGGGACGGGCGTGGCCGGGGACGGCCGTGCGGCGAGCCTGATGAGCCCCCTGGTCGCGGGCCAGGTGCAGGCCCTGGAGCGGGCCTGGCGGGAGGCGGGGCTGGATCCGCGGGCGCCGGGCGCGCTGGGCCTGCTGGAGGCGCACGGGACGGGCACCCCGGTCGGTGACGCGGCCGAACTGGACACACTGGCACAGGTGTTCGGCCCGCCGGAGCCGGGCGACCGGCGCGGCATCGGCTTCGGCTCGGTGAAGTCGATGCTCGGGCACACCATGCAGGCCTCGGGCATGGCCGGGCTGATCAAGGCCGCGCTCGCGGTGCACGAGGGGGTGCTGCCGCCGACGCTGCACCTGGAGGAGCCGCACCCGGACCTGGCCCGGACCCGGATGCGGCCGGTGGCGGCGACGGAGCCGTGGGAGCGGGGGCCGGAGCCCCGCCGGGCCGGGGTCAACGCGTTCGGCTTCGGCGGGATCAACGCGCACGTGGTCCTGGAGGAGGCCCCGGCGGCTCCGCGCCCGCCGCTTCCGGTGCGGCGGTTCCTGCCGCTGGGAGCCGCGGCCGCGCCGGTGGGGCCGGCCGCACGGGCCGACGTACTCCTGATCGGCGCGGACACTCCGGCGCAGCTGTCGGCCCGGCTGGCGTCCGGTCCCCCCGTGTCCGGTGGCGACGGGCCCTGCCGGGTCGCGGTGGTCGGCCCGACGCCGCAGCGGCTCGCGCTGGCCGCGAAGGCGGTGGCGCGGGGCCGGCCGTGGCGGGGGCGCGGGGACGTGTGGTTCACGCCGGAGCCGCTGGGCGGCCGGGTGGCGTTCCTGTTCCCGGGCCTGGAGCCGGAGTTCGCCCCGGTGGTCGACGACGTGGCGGAGCGGCTCGCGCTGGCGGCGCCCCGGCTCACCCGGGGCGCGACCCTCGTGGAACGGGCCCTGGACGCGATCGCGACGGGCCGCTTCTTCGCCCGGGTGCTGCCCGGACTCGGCATCGAGGCCGATGTGCTGGCGGGCCACAGCCTGGGCGAGTGGGCGGCGATGGTGGCTGCCGGAATGTATCCGCAGGAGGCGGCCGACGCCTTCCTGGACTCGCTGCGGCCGGACGATCTGCGGGTCCCGGACCTCGTGTACGCGGCACTGGGCTGCGGCGCCCGGCGGGCCGAGGCGGCACTGCAGGGCCTGGACGCGGTGGTGGTCAGCCACGACAACTGCCCCCACCAGTCGGTGATCTGCGGGGACCCGGACCGGGTGGCGTCGGTGATGGAGCGGTTGCGCGCCGATGGGGTGCTCGGCCAGGAACTGCCGTTCCGTTCGGGCTTCCACACCCCCATGTGGGAGCCGTACCTCGGCCAGGTCCGCACCGCCTTCGGCCGGCTGCCGCTGCGCCCCGGCTCGCTCCCGGTGTGGTCGGCGACCACGTGCGCGCCGTTCCCGTCCGCCCCGCAGGAGGTGCGGGACCTGGTGGTCCGCCACCTCCTGGAGCCGGTCCGCTTCCGCGAGTTGACGCTGCGGCTGTACGAGGAGGAGGGCGTGCGCAGCTTCGTCACGCTGGGGCCGGGCAGCCTGCCGGGCTTCGTCGAGGACACCCTGCGCGAGCGTCCCCACCTTTCGGTGTCGACCTCCTCCCCCCGTCTGCCGGGCCTGGCGGCGCTGAGCCGCACGTGCGCCGCGCTGTGGGCCGAGGGGTACGCACCGCGCTGGGGGCTCCTGGCCGAGGCGGCCCCGGAGGCCGGTTCGGCCGTTCGCCCCGGCCCGGCCGCGCCGCAGCCGGCACCCGCCGGACCGGGGCTTCGCATGCCCCTGGACCTGGGGTCCCCGCTGGTCCGCCTGGGCGAGGCGGCCCGCACCTCCCTGAGCGGCCTCCTCGCCCCGGGCCCGGAACCGGCCGCAGCCCCGGGCCCGGCACCGGCGGCGCCCACGACACAACCTCCCCCCGCGGTACGGCCGGTGCTGCTCTCCGCCCTGGACGCGGTGCTGGCCGACACCGGCTCGGCCGCCCGGGCCGTCACCGACGCCTGGTCGGCCGTAGGACCGCCCAGGGCCCCGGGGAAGGAAATCCTGCGGCTCTCCCTCGCCGCGCTGCCCTCCGTACGCGACCACTGCGTGTACCTCCAGCCCGACGGCTGGCCGGAGGACTCCGACCGGTTCCCCGTCGTGCCCATGACCACCATGCTGGAGCTGGCCGCCGACGCCGCCCGGCGGCACGCCCCGCCCGGCCTCGCCGTCGTCGGCTACGAGGACGTACGGGCCCTGCGGTGGCTCGCCGTCGAGCCGGCCGTCGACGTCGAGGTCCGCGTCCGCGGTGACGGGCCCGGCCGGTTGCGCGTCGCCCTCGGGGAGTACGCCTCGGTGGTCGTGCTGCTCGGCGAGCGGTACGGGGAGCCGCCCGCACCCGACGGCACGCCGCTGCGCGACCCCGCTGCCGCGCCCGTCAGCGCCGCGGCCCTGTACCGGGACCGCTGGATGTTCCACGGGCCGCGCTTCGCCGGGGTCCACGAGGTGCGGACCGTCGGCTCGGACGGCATCCACGGCGTACTGCGGGCCCTGCCCGACCCGGGCGCGCTGCTCGACGCCGCCGGACAGCTCTTCGGGCACTGGATGCAGCTGCGGCTCCCGGTGGACCGGCTGGTCTTCCCGGCCACCGTGGACCGCATCCGGTTCTTCGGGCCGCCGCCGGCCCCGCAGGAGCTGGTCACCGCCACCGCCCGGATCCGCGAGGTGCACGACGTCACCGTGCGCGGTGACCTCGAACTGCGCCGGGCCTCCGGCGGGGTGTGGGCCCGGATCGAGGGGTGGACGTACCGCCGGTTCGGCGCCGACGAGCGGGTCTGGCCGATGAAGTTCACCCCGGAGGTCTGCGGGATCGGCGAGCCCCGGCCCGAGGGCTGGTGCCTGGCCCGGCGCCGCTGGACCGATCCCGCCTCGCAGGAGCTGGTGATGCGCCGCTACCTGGGCGCCGCCGAGCGGGCCGCCTACGAGCGGCTGTCGCCGCGGGCCCGGGCGCCCTGGCTGCTGGGCCGGATCGCGGCCAAGGACGCCCTGCGCGGGCTCCTGTGGGACGGCGGAGCCGGGCCGGTGTTCCCGGCGGAGGTGCCCATCGGCAACGACGCGGCCGGCCGGCCGCTCGCCGAGGGCCCGCTGGCCCGGGGCCACCGGCTGTCCATCGCCCACAAGGACCGGATCGCGGTCGCCCTCGCCGACCCGGCGCGGCCGGTCGGCATCGACGTGGAGCCGGTGACCGCCGACCCGGACGCGCTGATCCGGATCGCCCTCGGGCCGGACGAACTCCGCCTCGCCGAACGGCTGGCGGCCCGCGGGGGCACCGGTCTGCCGGCCGCACTCACCGCCCTGTGGTGCGCCAAGGAGGCCGCGGCGAAGGCGGACGGCGGCGGACTCGGCGGCCGGCCGCGGGACTGGCGGGTGAGCGGTGATCCGGATTCCGGCGCCCTGCTCGTGACGTCCCCGGACGGGCACCCGTACCCGGTCCGCACGACACGGCTCGGCACACCGCTGACCGACACACCGCTCGCCACCACGCTCACCGGTTCACCGGTCACCGGCACGCCGCCCGCCGGCCCCGCGCCCGCCGACCCGGCGCCGCCCGAGCACGTCGTCGCCTGGACCGCCCACCCGACCGCGCCCTCCCCCGTCCCCTTCCACCTCACGGAGAACCGTCATGGCAACTGACATCCTCGCCGAGATCACGGGCATGCTCGTGGAGATCGTCGGCGACGAGTACCTCCTCGCGGAGGAGGTCACGATGAAGACGACGTTCAACGAGGACCTCGCCCTGGAGAGCATCGAGTTCGTCGCCCTCGCCGAGCTGCTCCACCACCGCTACGGCGCCGACGTGGACCTGATGGGCTTCCTGGCGGAGAAGGACATGGACGCCATCCTGGCCATGTCCGTCGGTGAGCTCGTCACCCACATCGGCCGGATCACGCACACCTCCCTGGCCCGGGTCTCGGCGGGCACCGCGCCCGCGTCGGCCGGCTGAGCCCGCCATGGCCGTCGTCCTCGCCAACTCCCTGCGCTTCCACGTCCAGCGGCTCCCGGCCGCCGACGGAGCCGACGCCCCGGACCGCCCCGTCGTGGTCTTCCTGCACGGGCTGGTCGTCGACAACCTCTCCTCCTTCTACTGCCCCCTGGCCGTGCCGGTGGCCCGGGCCGGGCACGAGGCCGTCCTCTACGACCTGCGCGGACACGGCCGTACCGAGCGCCCGGCCTCCGGCTACGACAGCCGCACCGCCGTACGGGACCTCTTCGCCCTGCTCGGCGCGCTGGGCCTCGGGCGGCGCCCGGTCCACCTGGTCGGCAACAGCTACGGCGGGACCCTCGCCCTGCACGCCGCCCTGGCCCGGCCCGACCTCGTCGCCGGGCTCACCCTCCTCGAACCACCGCTCGGCGGGGCGTGGGTGGAGAACATGGTGGACACCCTGTCGGCGGCCGCGCTCAGCCTGGAGGACAGCCCGGTCCCCGCCGAGCTGCTCACCCTGCGCCTGCGCAAGGCCGCCAACCTCACGGCCATCGCCGACGCCCTCCTCAACCGCACCACGCTCATCGACGACATCGCCGCGAGCCGCACCTTCACCCCGGCCGACTACGCCCAGCTGCGCTGCCCGGTCCTGACCGTCTGCGGCGAGCACTCCGAACTGGTCGCGGGGGCCCGGGAGCTGGCCGACCACGCCCCGGGGGGCGCGCTGCGGATCCTGCCGGGTCTGGGGCACGACGTCCTGAAGGAGAGCAGCGGGGTGCTGCGGGAGTCCGTGCTGGCCCATCTCGGCGCGACGGCCGCGAAGGCTCCGGCGAACCCGTCCGCCGCGACGGCAGCGGCAGCGGTCCGGCCGCGGGCGGGAGCGCTGGTCCGGTGAAGGTGCTGTTCACCGTGCCCCCGCTCGCGGGGCACGTCAATCCGACCGTGGCCGTCGGGGCCGAACTGGCCTCCCGGGGACATGAGATCGCCTGGGCGGGGCCGGCCTCCGCACTGGCCCGGCTGCTGCCCGCACAGGCCCGGATCCTGCCGGCCGGCGAGGAGGCGGGCGGCGGGTACGCGGCGCTGCACGAGCGGTGGCGCGATCTGCGCGGGGTGGGGGCACTGCGGTTCCTGTGGGAGGAGGCGCTGGTGCCGCTGGCCCGGGCGATGGTGCCGGGGGTGGAACGGGCCGTCCGGGCGTTCGGGCCGGACGTGATGGTCGCCGACCAGCAGGCCCTGGCCGGGCCGCTGGTCGCCCGGCGGCTCGGCGTCCCGTGGGCGACCTCCGCCAGCACCTCGGCCGAACTGACCCGGCCCTTCGCGGACTTCCCGAAGGTCGGGGAGTGGGTGGCCGGGCAGATCTCCGGCCTGCTCGCGGAGTTCGGTGACGCGGCGCGGGAACCGGGGGGCTGGGATCCGCGGTTCTCGGAGCGGCTGGTCCTGGTCTTCTCCACCCCTGAACTCGTCGGGACGGCCGGTGAGTTCCCGGCGCACCACGCCTACGTCGGGCCGGCCTTCGGAGCCCGGCCGGTCCCGCCCGGATTCCCCTGGCAGCGGCTGGACCCGGCGCGGCGGCGGGTGCTGGTGTCCCTGGGCACCCTCAACCAGGAGGCCGGTGCCCGCTTCTACGGGGCGGTGCTGGGAGCCGCCGAACGGCTCTCCGAGGAAGTCCAGTTCGTGCTCGCGGCGCCCTCCGCGCTGATCGGGCCGGTGCCCGGCCACGTACTGCTCCAGGAGAGCGTCCCGCAGCTGGACCTGCTGCCGCACCTGGACGCGGTGGTCTGCCACGCGGGCCACAACACCGTCTGCGAGGCCCTCGCGCACGGGCTGCCGCTGGTCGTCGCCCCGATCCGGGACGACCAGCCGATCGTGGCCCGGCAGGTGGTCGAGGCCGGAGCCGGAATCCGGGTGCGCTTCGGCAGGACCCGGGCCGAGGAACTGCGCGACGCGCTCACGGCCGTGCTGGACGATCCCGGCCCCCGCCGGGCCGCCCGGCGGATCCAGGCCTCATTCGCCGCGGCGGGCGGGGCTGCCGCCGCGGCCGACCGGTTGGAGAAACTGCTATGACGCCACCCCCGCTCTCCCGGGTCCGGTGGACCTCCGCGGTGTTACTGGCCGCACTCGCCGCGGGCACCGTACGCGCAGGGCGCCGGCTGCGGGCGATCCCGGTGCTGCCCGTGACCCCGCCCGCGGCGGCCGGCGTGCCGCGGCCGGCCGGATGGCGGCTGCTCACCGCCCGCGGCGTCGAGCCCGACGCCGCCACCTTCCTCGCCGCCTGCGCGCTCGCCGAAGGCGAGGGCCTGCGGGTGCTGGACCTGCTGCCCGCGGACCTGGCCGCCGAGCGGGCGCTGGGGCTGCTGCGGCTGGTCGATCCCGCCCGGTACCGGTGGGACCGGCTCGGCGAGGGGCGCGGGGCCGGGTTCGCCGTGCTCGTCGCCGAGGAGGTGCTGGCGCGGGCCGGGGCGGATCCGGTCGGGCCGCGCCCGGAACCGGCGGAACTCCTGGCGCTGACCCGCCGGTTGAAGGAGTACGCCGCCGACGCGACGGGCCTGGCCATCGCCCCCGGCCTGAGCTGCGGAGCACCCGACGAGCCCCGGGGACCGGCGCGCGTCGCCGAGCTGCGGGCCCAGGGGCTGCCGCCGGGGGCGCTGGCCGCCGCGCAGCTCGGCGGGCTGGCGCTGCTGGCGGGCGTCGCGCTGCGCCAGGGCCGGTGGGGCGCGGCCGCGGCCGGGCTGTACTGGCTCCAGCCGTACCTCGCCCTGGGCGGGCCGGGTTCCCCGCTGCGGCCCGCCGATCTGGCCCGGGCCACCGCGGCCCGGCCGCTGCGCTCCCTCGGCGCCGCCCTGCGTACGGCCGCGGCGGCCGGGCGGGACGGAACCGGCGAGGACCGCGCGCGGGACTCCACCCGGGCCGCCGCCTATCAGGCCGAACTGCGCGCGGGTGTCGCACACTTCCTCGAGCCGCGCCGCCCGGACTGCCCGTGGTGCGGCTCCGGCCGGCTCTCCGTCCGGGTCCGGGTGCCCGACCTGCTCCAGGGCAAGCCGGGCCTCTTCACCCTGGAACAGTGCGGGGAGTGCGGGCACGTCTTCCAGAACCCCCGGCTGACCCCGGAGGGCCTGGAGTTCTACTACCGCGACTTCTACGACGGACGCGGCGGCGAGGGCGCGGGCACGGTCTTCGGAAGGCTGGGCGCCGCCTACCGGGGGCGCGCCGAGATGCTCCTGCCGCACGCCGACCCGTTGTCGTGGCTCGATGTGGGCACCGGGCACGGCCACTTCTGCAACGCGGCGCGGGCCGTCTGGCCGCGGACCCGGTTCGACGGGCTCGACATGGGCGACGGGGTCCGCGAGGCGGAGCGCCGCGGCTGGGTGGAGACCGGGTACCAGGGGCAGTTCCCGGAGTTCGCGTCGAAGCTGGCGGGCCAGTACGAGGTGGTCAGCATGTACCACTACCTGGAACACACCCGGGATCCGCTCGCCGAACTGGACGCGGCGGCCGCCGTCCTGGCCCCCGGCGGGTTCCTGACCATCGAGCTGCCCGACCCGGAGTCCCGGATGGCCCGGCTGCTCGGCCCGGCGTGGCTGCCCTGGTTCCAGCCGCAGCACCAGCACCTGGTGCCCGCCGCGAACCTGCGCGAGGCGCTGGCCGACCGGGGGTTCACCGTCCTCGCCGAGGAGCACGGACCGGCCCACCAGGGCAACGACTTCTTCGGCGCGGTGGCGCTCACGGCGACGCGGCTGGCCCCGGACCCGGACCGCCCGTGGGGTCCCCCGGCCACGGCCGGCGCCCGGGCCCTCGCCCGTGCCGTCCGGCTGGCCGCCCTGCCGGCCTTCGCGGGCGCGGCGGTACTCGACGCCCTGCGCACGGCGGCGGCCCACCGCACGGACGGCGGCAACGCCTACCGGATGCTGGCCCGCAAGGACGTCCTGTGACGAGCGCGGAAGCCTCCGGGCCGCAGTCCACGGCAGGCGAACCGGGCACCGGGCACCTCACAGACCGGGCCGGAGGGGAACCGGTCGGCCTCGCCGGAGGCGGACTGGCTCGGCGGGCCACCGCCGATCCGTTGTTCCGGCTCGTCGCCTACGCGCTGGAGGCCGCGCACGGGCGGCCCCCCGCCGCCGTGTGGAGCGCGCCGTACGCCTTCCACCTGGGCTCCCCCGGGCTGGTCGCGGCGGCCGGCTGGCCCACGGCCGCCGCCGCGGCGCCGCGCACCGACGCTCTGGTGCGGCTCAGCTCCCTCGCCCACCCCGCGGACAGCTGCGATCTGCCGCTGACGCTGTCCGGGCCGCCGCCCGCCGCACCCGACTGGGCCGTGCGTCCGTACACCGTGCTGCGGGCGCTGGCCCGCGCCGGTCACGGCCGCGGCGGGACGGACCTGCACGTGCAGGGTTCGCTCACGGGGGCCGCCGGCCTGGCCACGGCGGAGCCCGCCGAGTGCGCGGTGGCGCTGGCGGTGGCCGACGTACACGCGGCGGCGGGTGAGCGGCCGGACCGTGCGGACCTGGCCCGGCTGCTGGCCGACGCGCTGCCGGACGGGGACGACGGGCTGCGCCGGGCGGTGCTCTTCGCCCGGCCCGGCCGGGCCCTGCTGGTGGGTCCGGAACCCCGGCGTCGACAGCGGTACGTGCCCTTCGATCCGGCGTCCTCGGGAGCGCGGCTGGTGCTGGTCGCCGTCCGGGGCGAGGCCGCGGACCGGTCGCGGGAGCTGGCGCGGGCCGTGTCCTGCGCCCGGCGGGCCGGTGCGCTGAGCGCCTGGCAGCCCGGGCCGCGGCCGGGGCGGAGCGTGCTGGTGCTGCTGCCCGAGACACGACTGACGGCGGTGCGGTCCGCGGTCGCGGAGGACTTCCGCGGCCGGGGGCGGCCCGTACCGCGCTTCCTGAACATCGCCGTGGCCGGTGCGGCGCGGCGCGAGGAATGACACCGGGTCGCTGGACCCACGACAGGGAGGAAACACCCATGCCCACCCCCTCACCATCACCCGCGACCAGGGCCGGGATGAGACGCCGGGCCCGCTGGTCGGCGCTCGTGGCCGGGCTCGGCGCGCTCGGCCTGCTGGGCGCCTTCACCGTGGCCAACTCGCAGGCCGCGGAGAGCGGTCCGGCCGCTCCGGCGGCGGCCGCGGCCGCACTGCCCACGTACGACCACGTGGTGGTCGTCGTGTACGAGAACAAGCAGTACGGGGAGATCATCGGCAGCGCGAACGCCCCGTACGTCAACCAGCTGGCGAACGGCGGCGCGAGCCTGACCGGCATGAAGGCGCTGACCCACCCCAGCCAGCCGAACTACTTCAACCTCTTCTCCGGTGCCACGCAGGGCATCACGGGCGACGGCTGCTACACCCCGCAGTCGATGACGGCGCCGAACCTCGGCCAGGAGCTGATCGCCGCGGGCAAGACCTTCGCGACGTACAACGAGGACCTGCCGAGCGAGGGGTCCACGGCCTGCACGAACGGCCAGTACGCGCAGAAGCACAACCCGTGGTTCGCCTTCAAGAACGTGCCGCTGAACACCGGCAAGACGTGGGCGCAGTTCCCGCAGAACAACTTCGCGGCGCTGCCGAACCTCTCCTTCGTGGTCCCCAACCAGTGCAACGACATGCACTCGTGCTCCGTGAACACGGGGGACACCTGGACGAGGAACAACATCGACGCCTACGCCCAGTGGGCGAAGGCCAACAACAGCCTGCTGGTGCTCACTTGGGACGAGGACAACTACCTCGGCTCGAACCAGATCGCCACCGTCTTCTACGGCGCGAAGGTCAAGACGGGCAAATACGCCACGGCCTTCAACCACCACCACCTGCTGCGGACCTTCGAGGACCTCTTCGGCACGGCGACGCACGCGGGCAACGCGGCCAACGTCCCGCCGATCAGCGAGGTGTTCGACACCTCGACGGAGCCAACCCCGACCCCCACGCCCACTGCGACTCCCACCCCGACACCGACACCGACACCCACGCCGACCCCCACACCCACTCCGGGTGATCTGAAGCTGGCCAACCCCGGCCCGCAGACCTGCAAGTTCAACCAGTCCTGCACCATCCAGCTCTCCGCCACCGGCGGCAAGCCCGCCTACCGGTACGCGGCCACCGGCCTGCCCTGGGGCCTGACCGTCGACGCCGGCTCGGGACGCATCTCCGGCAAGCCCTGGGGCAGCGGCACGGTCCAGGTCACGGCGACCGCCACCGACACCACCGGCACCACCGTCACCGCCGCGTTCCCGCTCACCATCAACTGGTTCTAGCCGCTCCCGAGGAGGCATCCGTGTACCTGTCGACCAGCCGGGCCGCGGACATCGCCGGGGACACCCCGGCCCCGAAGGGCCCGCTGCGGGCCGTCCCCGGCACGGTGTTCGCGCTCGGACTGGTCAGCCTGGTCACGGACGTCTCCGCGGAGATGGTCACCGCGGTCCTGCCGCTGTACCTGATGGCCGGACTCGGCATGTCCCCGCTCGCGTTCGGCGCCCTGGACGGACTTCACCAGGGCGCCACCGCGCTGCTGCGCCTCGCGGGCGGCCGGATCGCCGACCGCACCCACCGCCGCAAGCTCGTCGCGGGCACCGGCTACGCGCTCTCCGCCGTGTGCAAGGCCGCCCTGCTCGCCGTCACCACCCCCTGGTCGGTCGCCGCGGTGCTGGCCGCCGACCGGACCGGCAAGGGCCTGCGCACCGCCCCGCGCGACGCGCTGATCTCGCTGTCCGTGCCGCCGGAGGAGCAGGGCCGTGCCTTCGGGGTGCACCGCGCGCTGGACACGGCGGGCGCGCTGCTGGGACCGCTGGCCGCGTTCGGGGTGCTGTGGGTGGCGGTGGACGGGTACGAGGCCGTGTTCACCGTGAGCTGCTGCATCGCCGTGCTGGGGGTGGTGCTGCTCGCCCTCTTCGTACGGGAGGCCCCCGCGCCCGCCCCGGCCGCGCCCCGGACCCCGCCGCCCCCCGTACGCACCCTGCTACGGCTCTCCGGCCTGCGGCGGCTGTGCCTGACGGCCGCCGTGCTCGGCCTGTTCACCGTCGGCGACGCCTTCCTCTACCTGCTGCTCCAGCGCCGGCTCGACCTGTCGGCCGCGTACTTCCCGCTGCTGCCCGTGGGCACGGCGGCCGTGTTCCTGCTGGCCGCGCTGCCCGTGGGCCGGCTCGCCGACCGGCTGGGGCGCGATCGGGTCTTCCTCGGCGGGCACGTGCTGCTGCTCGGCGCCTGCCTGCTGCTCCTGGCCCCGGTTCCGGCCGGGGCGCCGCTGGTCGTGGGCGTGCTGGCCCTGCTCGGCCTGTTCTACGCGGCCACCGACGGGGTGCTGATGGCCTCCGCCGGGCCGCTGCTCCCGGCCGAGCTGCGCACGACCGGGCTCGCGGTGCTCCAAACCGCGCAGGCACTGGCCCGGTTCGCGGGTTCCCTGCTCTTCGGCGCGGCCTGGACCCTGTGGGGGCCGGGCCAGGCGCTGGGCCTGGCAGCCGGCGGGCTGCTGCTGTCCCTGGCGGCGGTCGCCGTGTCCGGCGGGACGCGGGCGGGGCAGTCGTCGTAGGGTCGGCCCATGCCGGAAACGCAGCGGACTCTCGAAGGCAGGGTGGCCCTCGTGGCCGGGGCGACGCGGGGCGCGGGCCGCGGCATCGCGGTCCAGCTGGGCGCACAGGGCGCGACGGTGTACGTGTCCGGGCGGAGCACCGCCGGCCGCCGCTCGGAGTACGACCGCCCCGAGACGATCGAGGAGACCGCCGAGCTGGTCACGGCGGCGGGCGGCCGGGGCATCGCGGTGGCCGCGGACCATCTGGTGCCGGCCGAGGTCGAGGCGCTGGTGCGGCGGATCGACACCGAGCAGGGCCGGCTCGACGTCCTGGTCAACGACGTCTGGGGCGGGGAGCGGCTCTTCGAGTGGGAGAGCACGGTCTGGGAGCACGACCTGGACAACGGGCTGCGGCTGATGCGGCTGGCGGTGGAGACCCACGCCGTCACCAGCCATTTCGCGCTGCCGCTGATGCTGCGCGAGCCCGGCGGTCTGGTGGTGGAGATGACGGACGGCACGGCCGAGTACAACGCGAGCCGCTACCGGGTCTCCTTCTTCTACGACATCGCCAAGTCCTCGGTCCTGCGCATGGCGTTCGCTCTGGGGCACGAGCTGGGGCCGCGCGGGGTCACGGCGGTGGCGCTGACCCCGGGCTGGCTGCGCTCGGAGATGATGCTGGACAACTTCGGGGTGACGGAGGAGAACTGGCGGGACGCGCTGGCCAAGGTCCCGCACTTCGCCATCTCCGAGACCCCGTCGTATGTGGGCCGGGCGGTCGCGGCGCTCGCCGCGGACCCGGAGGTGGCACGCTGGAACGGGCAGTCCCTCTCGAGCGGGCAGCTCGCGCGCGTCTACGGATTCACGGACCTCGACGGCAGCCGCCCGGACGCCTGGCGCTACATGGTCGAGGTCCAGGACCCGGACCTCCCGGCGGACACCACCGGCTATCGCTAGGGGGCGCCGGCCCCGGGGCGGCATGGCGTCGGGGCACACTGCCCCGCGGCCCACTATGGCGGTCGTGCACATGGGATGTCCGGCGATGCGTCTCTAGCGTTCCGGCCATGACGAGCCAATTTCGCGCAACTCCCGGATCCTTCGCGCACGGTGCCGCAGGCGTGGACCTCTCGGGGCGCACCGCCCTGGTGACCGGGGGCGCCAGCGGCATCGGGCGGGCCTGTGCGCGGGCGCTGGCAGAGGCCGGAGCCCTGGTGCACGTGGTGGACATCGACGCCGAGGCGGCCAGGACCGTGGCCACGGCCGTCGGCGGCCGTCCGCACACCGTGGACCTCGCCGACGCGGAGGCGGTGCGTGCGCTCCCGGACGAGGTCGACATCCTGGTCAACAGCGCCGGGCTGCAGCACGTGGCGCCCATCGAGCACTTCCCGCCGGCCCGGTTCGAGCTGATCCAGAAGGTGATGGTCACCGCACCGTTCCTGCTGATCCGGCAGTGCCTGCCGCACATGTACGCGGGCGGCTGGGGCCGGGTGGTGAACATCTCCAGCGTGCACGGCCTGCGGGCCAGCCCCTTCAAGTCCGCCTACGTCGCCGCCAAGCACGGTCTGGAGGGCCTGAGCAAGGTCGCCGCCCTCGAGGGCGCCCCGCACGGGGTGACCAGCAACTGCATCAACCCCGGCTACGTCCGCACCCCCCTGGTCGAGCACCAGATCACCTCGCAGGCCGCCGCCCACGGCATCGCCCACGAGGACGTCGTCACGGACGTACTGCTGGAACGCACCGCGATCAAGCGGCTGATCGAGCCGGAAGAGGTGGCCGCGGTGGCGGTGTGGCTCTGCGGTCCGCTCACGGGCTACATCACCGGCGCCTCACTCCCCGTCGACGGCGGCTGGGGCGCGCACTGACGCTCCGGGGCGGGGAGGGCGGGCGGAACGGCGAGTCGCGTCCGGTCGTCCACGGCGGCTCGCCGCCACGCCCACCTGCGGGTGAACCCCCGTCGAAGATCGGCGAAGACGCCTGCGGCACCGGGAGACTGTGCCCCGGTACGGGCGGCCGTACCCCTGACACGGGGAGCACAAGCGATGGCCAACGGCACGGTCCTGCTGGCACTGCGGGAGAACCCGATGGGCGGCGGCGTCAGCGCCGAGCAGCTGCGGCGCATCGGCAAGGAGCTGGAGAACAGGGGCCTGGAGCTGCGGTGGGCGCCGAGTGCGCGCGATGCGCGGGCCGCCCTGCAGACCGAGGCCGGTCTCGCGGCGGCCGTGGTCGCCTGGGACCTGCCGCGTACGGTGGGGGGCGCGGGCGAGGAGGGCGGCGGCGGTGAGGTCCTGCGCCACATCGGCCGGCGTTTCAAGGACCTGCCGGTCTTCCTGGTCATGGCGGACGACTCCGACAACGACCTGGAGCGGCTGCCGTTGTGGGTCTCGGAGACGGTGGTCGGCTACATCTGGCCGCTGGAGGACACGCCGTCCTTCATCGCGGGCCGCGTCGCGACGGCGTCCCGCGGGTACCACCGGGATCTCCTGCCGCCGTTCTTCGGGGCCCTGCGCCGGTTCGAGGACTCCCACGAGTACTCCTGGCACACGCCGGCCCATTCCGGCGGGGTCGCGTTCCTCAAGTCCCCCGCCGGGCGGGCGTTCTTCGACTACTACGGGGAGCGGCTGTTCCGCACCGACCTGTCGATCTCGGTCGGGGAGCTCGGGTCGCTGTTCGAACACAGTGGTCCGATCGGCGAGGCCGAACGCAACGCCGCCCGGGTCTTCGGCGCCGACCGCACCTATTTCGTGCTGCACGGCGACTCCACGGCGGACCGGATGGTCGGCCACTACTGCGTGACGAACGACGAGATCGCGCTGGTGGACCGCAACTGCCACAAGTCGGTGCTGCACGGGCTCGTGATCTCCGGGGCGCGCCCCGTCTACCTGGTGCCGACCCGCAACGGCTACGGGCTCGCCGGCCCCCTGCCGCCCGCCGTGACCGACCCGGCGGCGGTGGCCGAGCGGATCGCCGCGAACCCGCTCACCGGCGGGGCGCTCTCCCCCGCCGCCCAGTACGCTGTGGTCACCAACTCCACGTACGACGGGCTCTGTTACGACACCGTCGCGGCGGCCCGCGCGTTCGCGCCGAGCACGCCGCGCCTGCACTTCGACGAGGCCTGGTTCGCGTACGCCCGCTTCCATCCGCTGTACGCGGGCCGGTACGGCATGGCCGTCGGACCGGACACCTTCCCGGACCCCCTCCCGGACGACGACGGGGCGCCGGCCCGTCCCACGGTCTTCGCGACCCAGTCCACGCACAAGCTGCTGGCCGCCCTCTCCCAGTGCGCGATGGTCCACGTCCGGTCGGCGCCGCGGGCCCCGGTCGAACACGAGCGGTTCAACGAGGCGTTCATGATGCACGGCACGACCTCGCCGCTGTATCCGGCGATCGCCTCCCTGGACGTGGCCGCCGCCATGATGGACGGCCCGCAGGGACAGTGGCTGATCGACGAGGCCGTGACCGAGGCGATCCGCTTCCGTCAGGCCGTGGTCCGCACCGGGCGGCGCATCTCCGCCGCCGGGGACCGGCCGGACTGGTTCTTCGGGGTGTGGCAGCCCGAGTCGGTCACCGATCCGGCGACGGGGGCGCGCATGGCGTTCGCGGACGCACCGCCGTCCCTGCTGAGCCGCGAGCCCTCCTGCTGGCACCTGGAGCCGGGCGCCGCCTGGCACGGCTTCACCGGGCTGAGCGAGGGCTACTGCCTGCTGGACCCGGTCAAGGTCACCCTGACCTGCCCGGGGGTGACGGCCACCGGCGAGACCGGTGACTGGGGCATCCCCGCGCGGGTCCTCACCGCGTACCTGGCTGCACGCGGGATCGTCGTGGAGAAGACCGACAGCTACACCACGCTGATCCTGTTCTCGATGGGCATCACCAAGGGCAAGTGGGGCACCCTGATGGACGCCCTCATGGACTTCAAGGCCCTCTACGACGCGGACGCCCCGCTGGACCGGGTCCTGCCGGACCTGGTCGAGCGGTTCCCGCGCCGCTACGGCCACACCACCCTGGGCGGTCTGTGCCGGCAGATGCACGAACACCTCACCCGCGCCGAGCTGATCGACGCCCTCGACGCGGCCTTCCAGGAACTCCCGGAGCCGGTGGCCCCGCCACGCCACTGCTACCAGTTGCTGGTCCGCGGCGGTACCGAGCGCGTACGGCTGGCCGAGGCGGCAGGGCGGGTCGCGGCGGCGATGGTGACCGTCACCCCGCCGGGGATCCCCGTCCTGATGCCCGGGGAGTCCACCGGCACTCCGGACGGGCCGCTGCTGCGCTACCTGCGTGCGCTGGAGGCCTTCGACCGGGCCTTCCCGGGATTCCACAGCGAGGCCCACGGGGTCACCGTGGATCCGGAGAACGGCGATTATCTGATCGAGTGCGTCCGGACGCAGTGACGGAGCGACAAGAGGAAAGGCCCTGGCATGAGTACACCGCACGCGGAGAACCCGCCCGTCATACCGAGAGCGTTCGGAGCGGCCGTCACCGGTGCGGTCCTGGCCTACGGCGCCGTGCTGTTCTTCTCCTGGTTGGAGCATCACGACGCCCGGGCGTGCGAGACGGTGGACGGCCTCTGCTGGACCTGGTGGGACTGGGCAGCCGTACCTGTCACCCTGACGACCGCCCTCGCGGTCCTGATGATCGTCTACGGGCGGCTGGGCATCGGGCCCCGGCTCGCCGTCGTCCTGCCGACGGTCGTGCTCGGGGTGTTCCCCCTCGCCGCCGCACAGACGACGGCCGGCTGGTGGGCCGCCGCCCTCGCAGGCGGAGCGTGGTCGTGCGCTCTGGCACTGTCCGCGTGGGGCCGCTACCGGATCCCGGGGCTCTCGGCCGCGGCCGCCCTCCTCCTCTCCTCCCTCGTCGTGCTGTACCGCTGACCCGGCGGTGGCAGCGCGCCCACAGGGTCGTTGGGCGGGCCTGGGCGGACCCTTGCTTCACCTATCGAAATTCGATAGATTCCCATCGTAATTCGATGGAAGGATGGGTCATGGGGAAGCTGACAGTGCGTGCGCTGCGCGCCGTGCTCGCGGTGGTGCTCGCCGGCACCGTGTTCGTGCAGGCATTGATGGTGTGGGCGCTGTTCACCGACCCGGAGGATGGGGCGCTCCCGCTGACCCCGCTGCGCGTGATCACGATCCTGGGCATGGTGTCGGCACAGGTCGCCCTGGTCTGCGTATGGCGGCTGGTGACGATGGTGCGACGCGGAACCGTGTTCTCCCACGCCGCCTTCCGGTACGTGGACGGCGTGATCGGCGCGATCGTGGCGGCCGCCCTCCTGTGGTTCGCGGTCACGGCCGTCAACGCGCCGGGCCAGCGCGAAGACCCGGGCGTCACCGTCATCATGGGCGGGGTCGGCCTGGCCATCCTCGGGGTCGCGCTCATCGTCCTCGTGCTACGGATGCTGCTCACCCAGGCCGTCGCGCGCGACGTCGAAGCCTCGCAGATGAAGGCCGAGTTGGACGAGGTGATCTGATGCCGATCACCGTCGACATCGACGTGATGCTGGCCAGGCGGAAGATGTCCGTGGGCGAGCTCGCGGACCGCGTCGGGATCACTCCCGCCAACCTGGCCGTGCTCAAGAACGGCCGCGCCAAGGCGGTACGCTTCGCGACGCTCGCCGCGCTCTGCGAGGTGCTCAAGTGCCAGCCGGGCGACCTGTTGCGCTGGGAGGCCGAGGACGCCACCGGCGGATGACGTGCCCCAGCGCTGGCGTGAAACGCCCGCACCACCGGCCCGTGACACGGCACGTGGACCGCATGGACGCGGATCGCCGACTCCGGAGGCTACGGTGCGGAGGCTGCTGGGCCGCATCGACGCCGACGCCTTGGAGAGGGTGATCTCGTGGTAGCCGGGTTCCGAGTACAACGCCAGGGCGTGATGCCGGCCGGACGGACGAGGGCAGCCTTGCCCCTACGTCGGTGTGAGGAGGGTGAAGTCGGCGAAGTCGAACCCGGGTGTCACCAGGCAGCTCACCAGGACCTCTTCGTCGCTGGCGGGGCAGGCGCTCTGCCAGTGGCCGGCGGGCACGCACACTTCGAGCTCGGTGCCGGGGGAACGGTGCGATCCCAGGCGGTACTCGGTGACCGTGGTCGGTGTCGGCCCGGGCGGGCTGATGTACAGGGTGAGGGGGCCGCCCTCGCGCCAGAGCCAGATCTCGTCGCTGGCCACCGTGTGCCACTGGGACCGTTCCTCTGGTGCCAGCAGGAAGTGGATGAGGGTGGCCGACGGCCGCTGACCGCGGCCGGCCGGGTGCGGGACGGTGAGGGGAGAGGTGTAGATCCTGCGGTACCAGCCGCCTTCGGGGTGGGGCTCCAGGTCGAGGGTGCGGGCGGTCTCGGGACGGGAATTCATCGGTGGCAGCCTCCGGTGGGGACGGCGGTCTCTGGGGTGGCGGGCGGACCGTAGCGCTCGTAGCAGTCCCGGAGGAGTCCGGACTCCTCCAGGACGGTGTCGGCCCCGGCAGGGTCCAGCCCCGTGGGAGCGGTCCGGGTGGCGACGACGCCGGCGTCGGTGAGCATGCCGGCGTATGCGAGGTCGGAGTGGAGGTTGCTGATGCGGTCGGGCTCGTAGAAGTTCACGGGGCGGCGACCCCCGGCCAGGACGGTCGGGGCTCGTACAGCAGCACGCACCGCCCCCATCGCGGATGCGTCAGAGCGGTGCTGACCGTCGACATGCTCCGCGCGGCGGGCCCGCGTCAGCCAATCCGTTCGGCCAGGGCGACGATGATGCCTGCGGGGCCGCGGAGGTTGCAGAGCCGGAAGGTGTTCTCGTACTGCGCTACCTCGCCGAGGAGTTCGGCGCCGTGGGCGCGCAGGCGGGTGATGGTGTCGTCGATGTCGTCGACGGCGAACATGACGCGATGCAGGCCCAGCGTGTTGGGCGGAGGGTTCCGCGGCTCGGCGTCGGATACGGCGGGGGTGTGGTACTTGGTCAGCTCCAGCTTGCTGTGGCCGTCCGGGGTCCGCATCATCGCGATGTCGCTCCGGACGCCGTCGAGTCCGACGGTGCGGTCCGCATAGAGGCCTTCGATCTGTGCCTTGCCTTCCAGCTCCATGCCGAGTTCGGTGAAGAAGGCGACAGCCGCGTCCAGATCGTCGACGACGATGGCGACGTTGTCCATCCGCTGAAGAGTCATGTCTCCGAGCCTAACGACTCGGTCCGCGGTAGCGCGGGATCGGCCGTGACATGACGACGGGTGCAGCCCTGCAATTCCGGCAGGGCCTGTCGCCACTGCTGCAGGAGCCATTGAGCGGGTCGCCCCCGTTGATATGGCGGCCGGGCACATAGGGGAAGGCCTGAATGTGATGGGCAGCCACATATGCCGCTGATCTGGGGACTTCTACGTTGTGGCGACACCGATCGTCCCCGCAGACCCCCTGGAAGTGGTGTTCATGGCCTCCACCGAGACCGCTCCCCCGGCCACCGGATCCATCAAGAGAGTCGTCGCCGCGAGCCTCGTCGGGACCACCATCGAGTGGTACGACTTCTTCCTCTACGGCTCGGCGGCCGCGCTGGTGTTCAACACGCTCTTCTTCCCCTCCAGTGACCCGCTGGTGGGAACCCTGCTGGCCTTCCTGACGTACGCGGTCGGGTTCGCGGCCCGGCCGCTCGGCGGAGTCGTGTTCGGCCACTTCGGCGACCGGATCGGCCGCAAGAAGCTGCTGGTGCTCAGCCTGCTGATGATGGGCGGAGCCACCTTCGCGATGGGCCTGTTGCCGACCCATGCCTCCATCGGCGTCGGCGCTCCCGTCCTGCTGACCGTGCTGCGCCTGGTCCAGGGCTTCGCCCTGGGCGGCGAATGGGGCGGCGCGGTCCTGCTGGTGTCCGAGCACGGCGGCGACAAGAGGCGCGGCTTCTGGGCCTCCTGGCCGCAGGCGGGCGCTCCCGGCGGCAACCTGCTCGCCACCGGTGTCCTGGCGCTGCTCGCCGCGGTCCAGTCCGACGAGGCCTTCCTCGCCTGGGGTTGGCGCATCCCGTTCCTGCTCTCCGGCGTACTGGTCGTCATCGGCCTGTGGATCCGCATCTCGGTCACCGAGTCCCCGGTCTTCCTCGAAGCCCGGGAGAAGGCGGCCGAGCGAGCGGCGGCGGGCGTCAAGGACGAGCCCCCGGTCCTCGAGGTGTTCCGCACGAGCCGGCGCGAGGTGCTCACCGCGATGGGCACGCGCTTCGGCGAGAACATCTCCTACTACGTCCTCACCGCGTTCCTGCTCGTCTACGTCACGGTCCACCTGCAGCTCCCGAAGAGCGAGGCGCTCAACGCGGTGCTGATCGGCTCCGCGGTCCACTTCGTCACCATCCCGATGTGGGGGGCGCTCTCGGACCGCCTCGGCCGCCGCCCGGTCACCCTGATCGGCGCGCTCGGCATGGCCGGCTGGGCGTTCGCCTTCTTCGCCCTGCTCGACTCCCGGTCCTTCCCCGCCATCGCGTGCGCGGTCACCGTCGGCCTGCTGTTCCACGGCGCGATGTACGGCCCGCAGGCCGCCTTCATCTCCGAGATGTTCGACACCAGGGTCCGCTACTCCGGCGCCTCGATGGGCTCCCAGCTCGCCTCCGTCGTCGGCGGCGCGCTCGCCCCGATCATCGCGGTGGAGCTGCTGAAGGAGTACGGGACCTCCACCCCGGTCTCCCTCTACCTCTGCCTCGCGGCGCTCGTCACCGCCGTGACCGTCTGGGCGGCCAAGGAGACCCGCGGCCGCGACCTGGCCGAGGACGGCCTGCCCTCCGCCGCGGAGCCGGGCCGCGGCCGGTGGGACTCCGAGCCGATCGCCGGCTGATCCCCGTATGCTCCCCGCCGTGACAGCACCAGGCACCCCGCACTCCCACACCGCCGTGCGCCGGCTGCTCGACCTGCTGGCGGAGGGGGCACCGGCCGAGGACTACGGCCGCCCCTCCGCCGAGGCCCGGGAAGCCGGTGCCCCGGCGGGCGAGCTGGCCGACATCGCCGAAGCCACCGGTGTGGCGTTGCGCATCCGGCGGACCCTCAGCCAGCACCGGCGGCGCGAGGCGGAACTGACGGCGTTGTTCGACACGGCGAGCGACCTGGCCGCGCTGCGCGATCTGGACGCGGTGCTGCGGGCGATCGTGCACCGGGCCAAGCTGCTGCTCGGCACCGACGTCACCTATCTCTCCCTCAACGACGAGGCCGCCGGCGATACGTACATGAGGGTCACGGACGGTTCGGTCGCCGCCGCGTTCCAGCAGGTGCGGCTCGGCATGGGCGAGGGGCTCGGCGGCCTGGTGGCCCAGACCGCCCGCCCCTACGCCACGGACGACTACCAGGCCGACTCCCGGTTCCACCACACGTCCGCCATCGACGGCGCGGTCAGGCAGGAGGGGCTGCGGGCGATCCTGGGCGTGCCCCTGCGCGTCGGCGCCCGGATCATCGGCGTGCTGTACGCGGCGGACCGCGCCCCGAGGGAGTTCTCCCCGGAAGAGGTGGCGCTGCTCTCCTCGCTGGCCGACCACGCCGCCATCGCGATCGACGGGGCCCGGCTGCTGGAGGAGACCCGGGCCGCCCTGGCCGACCTCAACTCCGCCTCCGAGACCATCCGGGCCCACAGCGCGGACGTGCGCCGCGCCGAGCAGGCCCACGACCAGCTCACCGACCTCGTCCTGCGCGGTGGCGGAGCCGACGAGGTGGCGGCCGCCATCGCCGCCATCCTGGACGGCGCGATCGTCATCCACGACTCCCACGGAGCCGAGCTCGCCCGTGCCGGAACCGGGCCCGTGCCCCCGCCCGCCCCGGCCGTGGAGGCTTCCCGGGCCAGCGGCCGGGCCGTCCCGCAGGACGGGACCTGGGTGTGCGCGGTACTGGCCGGACCGGAGCTGCTCGGCAGCATCGCCCTCACCGGGCGAGCCGTTCTGCCGGACACCGACCGGCTGCTGTTCGAGCGCGCGAGCGTCGTCACCGCGCTGCTGCTGCTGCTCCGCCGGTCCGTGGCGGAGACCGAGGACCGGGTACGCGGTGAACTCCTCACCGATCTCCTCGCCGCGACCACGGACCCGGGCGCCCTGACGGCCAGGGCGCAGCGGCTGGGGGTGGACCTGGCCCGGCAGCACTCCGTCCTCGTCATGCACGGTGACGTGGCGTCACGCCACCGCCTCCTCGCGGCGGCCGCCCGCAGCGGTGTGGCGCGCGGCGCTCTCGCCGGGCTCCACCACGACCACGTGGTGCTCGTCGCTCCGGTGGAGGCGCCCGGCCCGACCGCCAAGGCGCTCGCGGCCGAGCTGAGTCAGGCCGTGGGTTCCCCGGTCACCGTCGGCGCCGCGGGCCCGGCAACGGGGCCCGCGGGGCTGTCCGCCGCCCACGCCGAGGCCCACCGCTGCCTGTCCGCCCTGCGCGCGCTGGGCCACACCGGGCGGGGCGGGGCCCTGTCCGACCTCGGCTTCGTCGGCGTGCTCCTCGGCGGTCAGGCCGACCTGCTCGGATACGTACGGGACACGCTCGGTCCGCTGCTCGACTACGACGCCCAGCGCGGCACGGACCTGGTCCACACCCTGGACGCGTACTTCGCGCAGGGCGCGAGCCTCACCCGGACGAGGGAGGCGCTGCACGTCCACGTCAACACCGTCGTGCAGCGTCTGGACCGGGTCGGCCGGCTCCTCGGGGAGGACTGGAACTCCCCTGCGCGCACCCTCGAAATACAGCTCGCGCTGCGGCTGCACCGCCTCGCGCACGGACTCTGAGGACGTCACGGGGTGCCGTCGGGGCCGGGCCGGGAGTCGATCAGGCGGGCCAGTCCGTCCAGGACGCACTGGAGGCCGAAGGCCCAGATCGTCTCCGGGTGGTATCCGGCGACCTCGCTGCCGACGCGGCCGGCGAGCGGGTAGCGCTCCGGATCCAGGACCCGCTCCAGCAGGGGTGCGCTGACGGCCCACCAGTCCTCCTGGCTCTGGCGGCTGTTGTGGGCGGCGTCGTCGGCGGCGGCCAGGGCGTGGGCGTGGACGAAGCCGAGGAGGTGGGTGAGGCCGGCGTCCATCTCGACGTCGGTGAGCCCGATGCCCTCGAAGGCCGCGAGCTCGTACTCGTACTTCCCGATCACCCCGGGGCCCAGCGGCGGGCGGGTGACCGCCAGATCGGCGATCCAGGGGTGCCGGTCGAACAGGTCGCGGTTGTCGTCGGCGACGCGGGCGACCCGTACCCGCCAGGGCTCGCCCGGGGCCACCGCTCTGCGGTCCATGTGGCCGTAGGCCGCGTCCAGCATGAGGTCGAGCAGTTCGGCCTTGCCGGGGACGTACGTGTAGAGGGTCATGGGTGTCACGCCCAGGCGCTGGGCCAGTGCCCGCATGGTCAGCGCGGCCAGCCCCTCCTCGTCGGCGAGGGCGGTCGCGGCGCGGACCACGGCGTCCACGCTGAGGCCCTGCCGCGGGCCGCGGCGCCCGGGCTGCGCCTGCTGTCGGGGCTCGCGCCACAGCAGTTCCAGTGTGCGGACGGGGTCGCCCGCCCCGCTCCGGTCCTTCGCCACGTTCCGGTCCCTCCGCACGATCGCCCACTCGGGCACGAACTCTCTACAGCGTATAAAGTACAGTGTAGAAAGTAAGCTCGTGACGCCGCCACTCGAGGAGTTCCGTGCAGAACGCCGCCGACAGTCACCAGGTCATCCAGGTCCGCGGAGCGCGGGAGAACAACCTGGCGGACATATCGCTCGACATCCCCAAGCGCCGCCTCACCGTCTTCACCGGCGTCTCCGGCTCCGGGAAGTCCTCGCTCGTGTTCGGCACCATCGCCGCCGAGTCGCAGCGGATGATCAACGAGACGTACACCGCCTTCATCCAGTCCTTCATGCCGAGCCTGGGCCGGCCGGACGTGGACGGCCTGCACAACCTGAGCGCCGCCATCGTCGTCGACCAGGAGCGGATGGGCGCGAACTCCCGCTCCACCGTGGGCACCGTTACCGACGCCTACACCATGCTGCGGATCGTCTTCTCCCGCCTCGGCTCGCCCCACATCGGCACGTCGAGCGCCTTCAGCTTCAACACCCCCGAGGGCATGTGCCCGCGCTGCGAGGGCGTCGGCCAGGTCTCCGACATCGACGTGGACCAGCTGGTCGACCGGGAACTCTCCCTCGACGAGGGCGCGATCACCGTCCCGGGCTACGCCGTGGACTCCTGGTACTGGCAGGTCATGGCCAACTCCGGCTTCTACTCCTCCGGGACGAAGCTGAAGGACTTCTCCGAGCGGGAGTGGGCCGACTTCCTACACAAGGAGCCGGTGAAGGTGAAGGTGGGCCCCAACAACTTCACCTACGAGGGCCTGATCACCAAGATCACCCGGACGTACCTGTCCAAGGACCGCGAGTCGATGCAGCCTCACATCCGGGCCTTCGTGGACCGCGCGGTCGTCTTCGCCGACTGTCCGGACTGCGGCGGCACCCGGCTCTCCGCGGCCGCGCTCTCCTCCCGCATCGACGGGGTGAACATCGCCGACTGCGCGTCCATGCAGATCAGTGAGCTCGCCGCGTTCGTCCGCCGGATCGACGACCCGGGCGTGGCCCCGCTGCTCGCCGGCCTGGGGGACCTGCTCGACTCCCTCGTCGAGATCGGCCTGGGGTACCTCAGCCTGGACCGCCCCTCCGGCACGCTCTCCGGCGGCGAGGCCCAGCGCGTCAAGATGGTGCGCCACCTGGGGTCCTCGCTCACGGACATCACGTACGTCTTCGACGAGCCGACCACCGGACTGCACCCGCACGACATCCGGCGCATGAACGACCTGCTGCTGCGGCTGCGCGACAAGGGCAACACCGTGCTCGTCGTGGAGCACAAGCCCGAGGTCATCGCGATCGCCGACCACGTCGTCGATCTCGGTCCCGGCGCGGGCACGGCCGGCGGGCAGCTCTGCTACAGCGGGGACGTGGCCGGACTGCGCACCTCCGGCACGCTCACCGGCCGCCACCTCGGACACCGGGCGCGGCTGCGGGAATCGGTGCGCACCCCGCGCGGGCACCTGTCGGTCAAGGGGGCTGACCTGCACAACCTGAAGGACGTCAGCGTGGAGGTGCCGCTCGGGGTGCTGGCGGTGGTGACGGGGGTCGCGGGATCCGGGAAGAGCTCGCTGATCCACGGCTACCTGGCCGGACGGGACGGGGTGGTGGTGGCCGACCAGTCGGCGATCCGCGGCTCGCGCCGGTCCAACCCGGCCACGTACACCGGACTGCTGAACCCGATCCGGACCGCCTTCGCCAAGGCCAACGGGGTCAAGCCGGCGCTGTTCAGCGCGAATTCGGAGGGCGCCTGCCCGAAGTGCAACGGCCTCGGGCTGGTCTACACGGACCTGGCGATGATGGCCGGGGTGGCCTCGGTCTGCGAGGAGTGCGAGGGCAGGCGGTTCACCCCTGAGGTGCTGACGTACGAGCTCCGCGGCAAGAACATCAGCGAGGTGCTGAACATGCCGGTCGCAGAGGCGCACGCCTTCTTCCCCGGCGGCCAGGCGCGGGCGATCCTGGGACGGCTGGCCGACGTCGGCCTGTCGTACCTGCGGCTCGGCCAGCCGCTCAACACCCTGTCGGGCGGCGAGCGGCAGCGGCTCAAGCTCGCCATCAACATGGCGGAGAAGGCCTCGACGTACATCCTGGACGAGCCGACGACCGGTCTGCACATGGCCGATGTCGACAAGCTGCTCGCCCTGCTGGACCGGCTCGTCGACGACGGGAACTCGGTGATCGTCATCGAGCACCACCAGGCGGTGATGGCGCACGCCGACTGGCTGATCGACATCGGGCCGGGCGGCGGGCACGCCGGCGGCGAGGTCGTCTTCGAGGGCACTCCGGCGACACTGGTGGCCGAGGCGGACACCTTGACCGCCCGCCACCTGCGGGAGTACGTCTCCGTCCCCGGGTAGGACCAGGCAGGCGCCGAGAACGCCGTACGCGTCACGCGTACGGCGTTCGCACGTGCGCTAGGGTGGTGGCATGCCAGCCGATGAGAAGCAGCAGAGTCCCGGCGCCTCCACCGCCTCCCCGGTCCCCTCCGTCTGGACCCGCCCGCGCCGCAAGGAGCAGCAGCCGGCGCTCAGCCGGGACCAGATCGTCGCGGCGGCCGTGCGACTGCTCGACGCCGAGGGCATCGAGGCGCTGAGCATGCGCAAGCTCGGCACCGGGATGGGCGCGGCGGCCACCTCCCTGTACCGGCACGTGGCCAACAAGGACGAGCTCATCGAGCTGGTCGTGGACGAGGTCTACGGCGAGCTGGAGGTGCCGGAGATCAGCGACCCCGCAGAGTGGCGCGAGGCCCTCGCGCGCAGCGGTCACAGCCTGCGCGACATGGTCCTGCGCCACCCCTGGGTGGCCTCCGTCCTCGGCCAGGTCGGACTGGCCCACCTGGGCCCGAACCTGATGCGCCTGTCGGAGCGGATGCTGCGGCTGGCACAGGCGGGCGGCTTCCCGCCCGCCGAGGCGGAGCTCGCGATGAAGGCCGTCATCTCCTACGTCATCGGCGCCACCATCAGCGAGGCCTCCTACCTCTCCCTCCTCGCCCGCAGCGGGAAGAGCGAGGCGGAGTGGCTGGAGTCGCTGCGGCCCGCGGCCCAGGAGGCCCTGGAGGAGCACCCGTTGACGCGCGACCACGCCGCGGCGAAGCGCGGCACGGACCCGGCGCGGATGCGCGAGGAGAACTTCGACTACGGACTCCAGCGGGTCCTGGACGGTCTGGAGGCCCGGCTCAGCCGCGGCTGACGTCCCCCTGCGGAAGGCGCAGTTCGCGGCCCTCGCCGAGCGGGGCGAAGAACCGCTCCACGTCCGCGCCGGTGACCTCGGCCAGGGCCGGCGGGGACCAGCGCGGGCGCCGGTCCTTGTCGATGACCTGGGCGCGGATGCCCTCCACCAGGTCGGGCGAGCCCAGCCCGTTGCAGGAGACCCGGAACTCCTGGGCCAGCACCCGCTCCAGCGTGCCGAGGCCGGCGGCCCGGCGCATGGCGGCGAGGGTGACCTTCAGCGCGGTCGGAGACTTGGCCAGGATCGTCTCGGCGGCCTCCTTGGCGGCCGGCTCCCCCTGGCCGAGCAGCCTCTCCACGATCTCCTCGACCGTGTCCGCCGCGTAGCAGTGGTCGATCCAGGGCCGCCGACCGGCGAGTTCACCGGGCGGGGGCGTGGCGGCGTACCGCGGCAGCACCTCGTGGGCGGGGGCGCCGGCGAGCGCGGCGGTCAGTTCCGGCAGCCGGGCGGCGGGGACGAAGTGGTCGGCGAGCCCGCAGAGCAGTGCGTCGGCGGGGCCCACGGCGGAGCCGTTGAGGGCGAGATGGGTGCCGAGCCGGCCGGGGGCACGGCCGAGCAGCCAGGTCCCGCCGACGTCGGGGACGAAGCCGATGCCGGTCTCCGGCATGGCGACGCGGGAGCGCTCGGTGACGATCCGGACGGAGCCGTGGGCCGAGACGCCGACGCCGCCGCCCATCACGATGCCGTCCATGAGGGCCACGTACGGCTTGGGATAGCGGGCGATGCGGGCGTTGAGCCGGTACTCGTCGCGCCAGAAGTCCGCCGAAGCGGTGGTGCCGGCCTTGGCGTCGTCGTGAATGGCCCGGATGTCCCCGCCCGCGCACAGCCCGCGCTCCCCGGCCCCGCGGATCAGGACCTGGTGGACGGCGGGGTCCTCCGCCCAGGCGGCGAGCGCCTCGTCGATCCGCAGCACCATGGGGTGGGTGAGGGAATTGAGGGCCTTGGGGCGGTTGAGGGTGACCACGCCCGTCCGGCCCTCGGCGTGGAGCAGGACCATGCTGTCACTGGTGCCGGAGTTGCCGGCGGTGTCGTCTTCGCTCTTCACAGCGATCAGTATGTCCGCGGCGTAGGGTCGGCAGCTATGCGGAAGATCATCCTCATGTCGTCGGTGTCCCTCGACGGGTACATCGAGGGTCCCGAACGGCAGATCGACTGGCACGTCGTCGACGACGAGCTGCACCAGTACCTCAACGACGCACTCCGTCCGGCGGGCGGGTTCCTCAGCGGGCGCGTCACGCACCAGCTGATGGCGGACTACTGGCCGACGGCCGACGCCGACCCGGCGAGCAGCGGACCCGAGGCCGAATTCGCCGGAATCTGGCGGTCCATGCCCAAGTACGTGTACTCGCGGACCCTGCGGGAGGCCGGCTGGAACACCACGGTGGTGCGGGACGTCGTACCGGCGGAGGTCGCCGCGCTCAAGGCCGCCCCCGGCGGCGACCTGGTCCTGAGCGGGGCGGACCTCGCCGCGTCGTTCCTGCGCCACGACCTGGTGGACGCCTACCGGATCCTCGTGCACCCGGTGCGGATCGGCCGCGGCAAACCGCTCTTCCCGCCCGTCGACGGCGGCCCGGTGCCCCTGCGCCTGGAACAGACCCACACTTTCGGCAACGGCGTCGTGCTCCTGCACTACGGCCGCCCGTAGGCTCCCGGCGTCTGCCCGAACGCCCTGCGGGGACCTCGGGATCCGTCCGCGTCAGTCGCGGGGGCGGGACCGGTGGGTCTGCCAGGCGGCCAGGGCCCCGGAGCGGGCTCCGCCCGGGTGCCGGGCATGCCAGTCGCGCAGGAAACGGTTGAACTCGAACTGGGCGCCCAACTCCCGGGGTTCGGCCGCCTGCGCGCGGGTGGCGTGCCAGTGGGCGACGGCCTCGGCGAGGGTGTGCCCCGCGTGCTGGGCGACGTACTCCCGCATGAACGCGTCGAAATGGAAGGCGGGACCGATCTCCCGTACGAAGTACTCCCGCAGCACCTGGCTGCACCGCTGCCCCTGCGGGATCACGGTCGAACCGTCGACGGGAGCGGCGAGCCGGTGCCCGGCGCGGCGGGGCGCGGGGGCCGCCGGGGCGGCGGGCACGGGGAGACCGTCGAGCGCGGCGGCGAGCCGGGCCGTGACGGCGGCCTTGCCGCCCCCGGCGGACAGGCCCATCCGACGTGCCAGCGCGCTCAGTTCGGCCAGCGTCCAGTACCAGCGCAGCAGTTCCGTCCCGGCCAGCTCCGCCGTCAGGGTCGGCCTGGATTCCCCTGTATTCGTACTCACGTTCCTATCCTAGGGGCGCGGGGCGGGTGGTGAACACGGCGGCGGAACCATGGAGCCAACCCATAGGTTCCACGCAATGTCCCTTATCTTCGGACATGTCCAGTCCAGTCGCCCCGACGGAGGCCCCATGACCGACGACCCGAACCGCCTCACCCTCGGCGAGGACACGGCCCTGGTCCTCATCGACCTCCAGACGGGCATCCTGGGCATGCCCATCGCCAGGCCCGCCCCCGAGATCCTCAAGAAGGGCATCGCGCTCGCCGAGGCGTTCCGCGCCCACCGGCTGCCCGTGGTCCTGGTCAAAGTGGCCTGGTCCCCCGACGGCGGCGATCTGCCCACCGCCAACGTGGACCGTCCCGGTCCGGCCGCCGCCCCGCCGCCCGCGTTCTCCGAGATCCCCGCGGAACTCGCCGCCCTCGGCGACGCGGTCGTCACCAAGCGGCACTGGGGCGCCTTCACCGGTACCGAGCTCGACCTCCAGCTGCGCCGCCGCGGCATCCACCGCATGGTCCTGGCCGGCATCTCCACCAGCGCGGGAGTCGAGTCCACCGCCCGTACGGCGTGGGAACTCAGCTACGACCTGGTCTTCGCGGAGGACGCCACCGCCGACACGGACCCCGACTCGCACGCCCACACCTTCGGCAAGATCTTCCCGCGCATCGGCAAGGTCAGCAGCACCGACGAGGTCATCGCGGCCCTGCGGTCCCCTTCCTAAGCGGGCGCCGGCCGCCCGCTCCGATGCCGAGGGGGGTTCACCCGTAACCGGGAGCACTCCTGTGGGTTAGCAGCGCGAAGACGAGGGAGTCCGCATGGCACAGCACCACACGAAGTCCCTGCGCCTGCGCCTGCGGTACCGGTTCGACAATCTGGTGGCAGGGGGCACGACCGCACTCATCGGCTGGCTCGCCCTGGCCTGCCTCGCCGTCGTGATCCCGGCGAGCACCGTGCTCGTCTGGGCCGACCGTGGCGCTCCGACGAGCCTCTCCGGCCGGCTCACCGCCGTGTGGGTCAGCGCCGGGCAGACGCTCAAGATCGGCGGCGCGGTTGGCTCCCCCGTCTACGTGCTGGCCTCGGTGACACTCGCCCTGGTCGCGCTGCTGTTCGTTTCCACCCTGGTCAGCCTGATCACCACCGGCATCAACGGGCGGATCATGTCACTGCGCCGCGGCCACTCCACCGTCCTGGAGGCGGGGCACACCGTCGTCCTCGGATGGTCCGATCAGATCCTCCCCGTGATCGGGGAACTGGTGGCCGCCAACGCCAACCAGCGCAGGTCGGCCGTCGCCGTGCTCGCCCCGAAGGACAAGGTGGAGATGGAGGACGAGATCTCCGCCTTCACCACGGGTACCGGTAGCGGCACTGGCACGACGAGGATCATCTGCCGCAGCGGCCGCACCACGGATCCCACGGTGCTGGCCCGGGTGAGCCCGCAGACCGCGAAGGCGGTGCTCGTCCTGCCTCCCGCCGGGGAAGCGGGCGACGCCCATGTGGTGAAGACCCTGCTCGCCCTCGACGCGGCGGTTCCCGGGCCCGGTGACGCGGTGGTGGTCGCCGCCGTCCGTGACACCCGCAACCACCTCACCGCCCGGCTGGCGGCCGGGCCCGGCGGGCACGTCCTGTGCGTCGACGACATCATCGCGCGGCTCCTCGTACAGACCGCACGTCAGCCCGGACTCTCCCTCGTCTACCAGGAGTTGCTCGACTTCGAAGGCGACGAGTTCTACACCGCCGCCGCTCGGGGTCTCGCCGGACGCACCTTCGGCGAGGCCCTTCTGGCGTTCACCACGTCCTCGGTGGTCGGTCTGGTGCGCGCCGACGGCCGGGTCCTCCTCAACCCGGATCCCGGTACGGCGATCGGCGCGAGCGACCGGATCGTCGTCATCTCCGAGGACGACGACACCGCGGTGCCGCAGGACGCGGCCGCCTGGGTCGACGAGGACGCGATCGTGACGGCCCGCCCGAGGACCCCGCTGCCCGAACGCCTGCTCCTCCTGGGCTGGAACCGCCGCGCCCCGCTCGTCCTGGATCAGCTCGACCAGTTCGTGAGCCCCGGTACCACCCTGGACGTGGTGGCTCTCGGCGGCGAAACGACCCTGCACACCACCTCCGAGGTCGCCGGGGCGCGCAGCCGCCTCGAAGTGTCCTTCCACGGCGGGGACATCACCGATCCCGAGGTCCTGGCGAAGCTGGACGTGCCTTCGTACGACAGCGTGATCGTCATCGGCGAGGCCGCGACCGGGACGGCGGCGGCCACCGACCCCGGCGGCACCGACACCGACACCGAGACGGACGACCGTACGCTGGTGACGCTGCTGCACCTGCGGGCGATCGGGGAGGCCGCGCAGCGGGAACTCGCGCTCACCACCGAGATGTCGGACGACGGCAACCGGCTGCTGGCCCCCGCCCGGGACGGCGCCGACTTCATCGTCAGCGGCCGGCTCATCAGTCTCCTCATGACCCAGATCTCGGAGAGCCGCTATCTGGCCGACGTGTTCGAGGAGCTCTTCAGGGCGGAGGGGAACGAGCTCTACCTGAAGCCGGCCGCGGACTACGTCCGGACCGGCCGCGAGGTGCCGTTCGCCACCCTCGTCGAGGCGGCGCGCCGCCGCGGTGAATGCGCGGTCGGCTACCGGCTGCGCGCGCAGGCCGCCACGGGGCCCGCCTTCGGGGTCCGGCTCAATCCCGACAAGCGGCAGCGGGTCCGCTTCGGCGAGCACGACTGGCTGATCGTGCTCGCCGAAAGCTGAGGCCCGAGGGAGGTCCTGCCGTACGGGCGCTCAGGGCGCCGTGTGGACCTCCAGGGCGGTCCGTACCGCGGATTCCAGGGCTCCCTCGATCCAGGCAGGCTTGATCGAGGTGTGGCAGCCGGCGAAGTGCAGGTTCCCTTCGGCCTTGCGGACGTGGGGGAAGAGCTCGGTGTGCTGCCCGGGCAGCAGCACGGAGGCCTCGCCGTACGCGTACGGGTCGCGCATCCAGGACTGGGTGCGCCCGACGCCGGTGTAGAACACCTCGATCCGCTGCCCGAACACCTCCTGGACCCCGGCGAGCGCCCGCGGGTAGCGCTCCGCGTCGTCCAGGGAGTCCCACTTCAGGGCGTCGTCCGACCAGCTGTAGGAGGCGAGCACCACCCCGCCCGGGCTGCCCTCGACGGGGTAGGAGGGCTGGAACATGAACCGGTTGGGGTTGTCGGTGGCCGAGCCGCCGCCGATGACCCCGGCCGCCTCGGGCTGGTCGCGGGTGACGGCGCGGCAGGCGGCGTAGTGCGCGCGCTGGGCTTCGGAGATGTGGCCCTTGGGTACGGAGGGATGGGCGCCCAGCAGGATTCCATCGGCCGGGGTCCGCCCGACCTGGTAGTTCCGGTACAGGCCCGGCTTCACGGCCTCCAGTTCGCGCTTCCAGTCGGCCTCGTCGAACTCCCACCAGCGGCGGCTGAATTCCAGCAGCACCTTGGTGGCCGCGTCGTAGTGGAGTTCGGTGATCGCGCGGCGCTTGCCGTAGGAGAGGGCGGGGGCGACCGGGATGTGCCGCAGTCCGGAGAAGGGGACGGTGATGATGGCGGTGTCGCCGGTGAAGGTCTCGCGCCGCACGGCGCCGCCGCGGCCCTCGGAGACCGTGTCGACGGTGACCTTGCCCTCCCCGTGCGTGATCCGGGTGGCACGGCGGTCGAGCCGTACGACGTCCTCGACCCGGGCGTAGAGCGCGTCGGCCAAGGTGGCGGTGCCGTCGGGCAGTTCGAAGAAGGCGGTGTCCGGGCTGATCAGCGAGGCCCCGATGAAGCTGTGGATGAAGGCGAGGTGCAGCCGGGAGGTGAGGTTCTCGACGGTTCCGATCAGGTCGATCGTCCGCTCGTCGAGCTTCGCCTCCTCGGTCAGGTAGCGGTACATGGACATGTGGCCGTAGCGCTGGACGACGCGGGCCCAGCCCTCGACGAGCGCCTTGTCCTTCCTGCCCTCGATCTCCTTGCGTACGGGGGCGAAGGCGTTGCGCACGATCTGCGCGGCGGGCAGCGACTCGTAGGCCGCGGGGACGCCGAAGGAGCGGTTGAGGGCCTGCGGGCTGCGCGCGTAGTCGGCGCGGCGGACGCGGATGCCGTTGACGAAGATCCACGTACGGTAGGCGGGGCGGCCGGAGCCGTCGACGTCGACCAGGTGGAAGCGCCGGCGCTTCAGGCCGAGGCTGTCGATCAGCCCGGTGACGAGCGGGTGGCTGTCGGGGATGCGCATGGCGCCGGCCTCGGCGTACTGCTTGGGGTCCGCGAAGGCGGCGGCGGACCTCTCGTGGCCGCCGGTGCGGAAGGTCTTGATCCGGCCGCCCACCCGGTTGCCGTTGGCCTCGATGACGGTGACCTCGTGGCCGGCCTCGCGCAGCAGGTGGGCGGCGGTGAGCCCGGCCGGCCCGGCGCCCACGATCAGCACCTTCTTGCGGCTGCGGGACCGGGGCAGGCCGGTCTTCAGGAGGATGTCCGCGTAACGGGGCACCAGCGGCTGGTCGTCCTCGTCCCGTACGAGGATGGCCCGGGCGATGGTCAGGCAGGTGTCCCAGTCGGGGCGCGCGGAGCCGGAGGGGGCCTTCGGGGTCCCGGCGGAGGCGGCGGCGACGGTGAGCGCGCCGGCGCCCGCGACGGCGGCGGCGCCCGCGATGACGGTACGGCGGGAGGGGCGCTGCCCGGACGCGGGGGCGGGCGCGGCGGGCGCCGTCGCGGCGGAGTCGTCCGCGGGGTCGGGCGTGGGGGAAGACTCGGTGATCATGGGTCAACTCTCCTTGCCGACCCACCGCTTGATCACCGAAAGCGGCCCGGGCGGGAAACAATCACCCGGACGTGCGGCACGGTCAATCGGGCGCTGACGAACAGGGTTTCGCATGCGGAACGGCGGCGCGCGGCCGGTCAGCGGATCCCGCGCACCCGCAGGCTCGTGAGCTCGTACCGGGCCCCGACGACGGCCAGCTTGCCGGCCGCGATCCTGGCCGCCAGCTCGGGTTCGGCCCCCAGCCGCGCGCTCACCAGGCGCACGTTCGCCGTGATCGCGGCGTCGATCCGGGCCGCTCCCCGGAGTTTGCGATCGATCGCGGGGTGGATCTGGTCGACGAGGTACTGCATGTGGCCCGGGAGCGGGGGTCCCCCCGCGTGGGCCTGGACGGCCGCGGCGACGGCCCCGCACGACTGGTGCCCGAGGACCACGATCAGCGGGATGTCGAGTTCGAGGACCCCGTAGGCGATGCTCCCCAGCACCGCCTCGTCCAGGACCTCGCCCGCCGACCGCACGGTCAGCAGGTCGCCGAGGCCCTGGTCGAAGACCAGCTCCGGGGGGACGCGGGAATCGACGCAGCCGAGGACGACGGCGAACGGGTGCTGCCCGCCCACCAGCGTCCGCCGCACCGTCCGCGTCTGGTCGGGATGCCGCTCGTGGTAGGTGCGCCAGCGCGCGTTCCCCGCCACCAGGGCGCCGAGCGCGGTCTCGGGGGAGGTGGGCCGCAACGCCGCCGCTCCCGCGGCGCGGACGGCGCCCGGGGTCCCGCGGGCACCGGCCCCCAGCCCGGCGGCCACGGCCACCGCACCGGTCAGCGCCGCCCGGACCACCCGGCGCCGTCCCGGGGCCTCGTGCCGATCAGACATGCCGGATCCCGTCGTCCGCCGTTCCTGACCCTTCACACGCGGGTCCAGTCTCAGCGCGCCCGTACGGTGCCGCAATCGGGGGCCGGGCTTTCATCCGTGTGGCTCAGTGCAGGTCAGTGCAGGTCAGTGCGGGTCGGTGCACGTCAGTGCGGCTCAGTGCAGGTCGGACCGCGCGGGGGTGTCGTCGAGGAAGCCGCCCGACTGGTGCTGCCACAGCTTCGCGTAGGCACCCTCCGAGGCGAGCAGTTCCTGGTGCGTGCCCTGCTCGATGATCCGTCCGCCGTCGAGGGCGACGAGCCGGTCCATGCCGGCGACGGTGCTCAGCCGGTGCGCGACCACGAGTGCCGTCCGCGAACGAGCAGAGCCTTCGCTGAAATCTGCAGGTCAGCAGGGGTCCGGCAGAGCATGGGCGCGATCGGGTCAAGCGCGGACAACGCCGCCGCGGAAAGCTTCAACGCCGCCTTCAAGAGGGAGACACTCAAAGGCCGGAAAGCCTGGTCGAGCGAGCGCGAGGCCAGGCTCGACGCCTTCCGCTGGCTGACCCGATACAACACCCGACGCCGGCACTCCCGCCTCGGCCAGCGGTCCCCGATCGCCTACGAGAACGATGCCCAACCGGCAGCAACTACCCTGGCCCAAGCCGCATAGACGTGTACAACATCCGGGGTCAAGGCCCGGGCCCCTCGCCGTGGAATTCGGGCAGGCGAGGGTTTCGCCCACGGCGACCAGCGTGCTGACGGGGCGCGGGCGGCCGCATGTCGGCGTCGCCTGGGCCATTTCGGCCACGGGCCCGCAATCCCGGGCGCGTCGCGGTTTCGGGCGGGGGCGCCGGGCCCCCGCCCGGCCGTCACCCCGACTGGCAGGCGTCGAGCTCGTGCTGCCACGCGGGGGTGGGGAACGCCTGGGGGTAGAGCCGGGCACAGGTGGCGAGGTGGTCGCGGAACGCGGTGCGCAGGCGGGCCGTGTAGTGGGCGCACAGCCGGTCCGCCGGGGTGCCTGCGGCGGCGGAGTCGATCACGGCGGCGGCCAGGACGGCCGTACGCAGGGCCTGGGCGGTACCGGTGCCGCTGAGGGGGTCGTAGCGGATGGCGCCCGCGCCGACGAGGAGCAAGCCGGGGATCCGGCCGGCCGGCGGGGTCGCCGGGGCGCGGTGGAGGCGGGGCGCGGCGGGCAGGGCGACGGCGGTGGCGGGCGGCTGCGCAAGTCGCGCTGCCAGGGGGCTGCGCGCGAGGAGGCGGCCGAGGTGTCGCGCCGGGTGCTCGACCGGGCCGGGGACCATTGCCTGGAGCAGGGCGTTGCCGTTGCCGAGCGGGGTCAGGTGGAGCCAGGCGTCGTCGGTGCGCTCCAGGCGGGCGGTGGTGTCGTCCTGCCCGGATGCGCAGGGTGCCTCCCCGGCCAGCAGGTGCCGTCGCCCGGCCGTCCGGTACGCGTCGTCCCGGCCGGGCGGGGTGGCGGTGACGGTCCACTGCGGGACGGTCGCGTCAGGCGGAACGGGCGCGTCGTGCCGTACCGGCGGGACTTGCGGGTCGGGCGGGACCGGCGCGTCGGGGCGGGCTGGCCGGTCGGGCGGTCCCGCCGGGTCCGGCTCTTCCGGCACGGCGTCCGGATACCGGTCCGCGAGGCGGGCCAGCAGCCGCCGGGCGAGCCGCGCGCCGTCCACGACCGCCGCCGGCTGCGGCAGGGGCGGGTCGGTGTCGCGATCGGGGGTCCAGCGGGCATGCCGGTGGGTGAGGCGGTGGCTGTCGGCGGCCGGCCCGTCCGTCGCCTCGGTGCCCCACAGCGCGTGGAACAGCGCGAGGGTGTCGTCACCCAGCAGCAGCGGACGCGGCCCGCCGGCCGGCCGGGGCCGGAGCCGGACCCGGTGGCCGCGCGCCGCGAGCAGCCAGGCGCAGGTCAGTTCGGCGAGTCCGGATCCGGCGATCGCTACGGTGGTGGGCCTCACGGGATCCTCACAGGATGAGGTCGGCGATCAGGGCCTCCGTGGTGGCCCGGTGGCGGGTCATCATGCCGCGCAGGTCGGCGCCGTCGAGCGAGGTGATGCTCCCTTGCAGCTGCCGGGCGGCCCGGGCGGCGGCGAGGGTGGCCTGGCCGTCGGCGAGCGCCGTGACGACGCCGGGCTGGGGGGTCTGGAAGCGGGGGGCGACCCCGCGGGAGGCGAGGAGGTGGTTGACCTCGTGGAAGTTGGTCATGGCCCGCCGGGCGTGTTCGATCAGCACGCCTCCGGCGCGGTCCCCCAGTGCCAGGGTCTCCTTCATCGTGCCGAGCAGCAGGGCGTAGTTGAGGTCCGCGAGCTGCAGGAGCCGCTGGTCCAGCGGGTCCGGGGTCTTGTCGAGCATGCGCAGGTACTCGTCCTCGGAGAACTCCGCGAGGTGCCCCTTGACCGCTTTGAACCGCTCGAAATGGTCCACGCCCTCGTCGATGATGAGTTTGATCAGGTGGGAGAGCCGGTCGGCCTGCGGGAACAGGTCGGGGCGTTTCTCGATGGTGTGGTGGAGACGGATGTACATGCCGTCGATGCCGCCCGGATTGAGCTCGGCGCTGGTGCTCTCCACCTTGATGAACCAGTCCAGTTGCGCAGCCGTGAGCCGCTTCAGCTCGAAGACCTGCCCGGACTCGGGCTGGATGAGCATACCGAGGGGCGGCGGTTCGAGCTTGTGCGGCCTGCCGAGCACACCGAGCACCTCGTTGACCCATCTCAGGTGGCGCATCTCGTCCACCGCGACCGAGAACACCTCGGTCGCGGCCGCATGGAACTGCGCGATGGGCGACTCAGGGTTCGTCCCGGGGGCGAGTACGGTCGGGGCGTTCAGCGAGTAGTGCGCGTACAGGTATTCCAGGCACAGGGCGTGCTCGACGTCGGCGAGCCGCTCCAGTTCCTCGATCACCTTCTCGGGGGTCATCTCGTCGACGTCGAACGGGGTGCCCGGGCCCAGGACGTCGTCCTCGCGGCCGTTGAGGACGACGGGCAGCACGTTCCAGTTGGTGATCAGTGCGGGGTGGTCGAGTTCGTCGCCCTCCCGATCGCCGTAGTTCGGGGTGTCCAGCTTGGGCGGGAACAGGGTGCGGTCCGAGCGCTGGAAGTTGAGGGGGTGGAACCGGCCGTCGGGGCTGGCCGAGATGTCGGGTTTGGAAGCGGCCCAGTAGTAGCAGCCGCATTCGCGGAAGTCGTACTGCCAGGGGGCGCACAGGCTGCGAGTGAGGTCCCCGGGCAGGTAGACATCGGGGTCGATGACTCCGTCGGGGTCCAGGTAGGCGGCCCTGTCGGCGATCAGGACGGCCGCCTCCACCCTCCCGTCGGCATCGCGTTGCACGGTGGTGTCGTTCCGCATGCGCCAGGCGTTGAGGCCGTCGGGCACGATGTTCGCGCCCGGCGACTGGCTGCCCGGGGTGGGTCCGAGCAGGATGGCGATCCGCCCGGGGAGCAGGTCGTGGACGCGGCGCCAGAGAGCGAGCCCGTCGCGGGCGGTGGCGTGGAACACGGGGGCCTGCGACTCCGGCTGGTCCACGCTGGTCCGCCCGCACACCGCCCACAGGTGGAGCCGCCACGGGTCGGCCGCGACGCCCGCACCCAGGTCGGCGGTGGTGAGGTCCAGCACGGACGGGGCGCCCTCGGTGACGCCGATCAGCCGCGAGCCCAGATCGTGGTGGAAGTCGAACAGCAGCCCGGGGAAGAAGGCCTTCTCCAGGTTGCGCTGGTCGAATTCCAGACCGGGGAAGCAGTTGTCCACCCCGCTTTCCGGGCGGGATCCGGACGGGTTTCCGGGGACCGCGTAATCGGCCCGTGCGGTGAGGTTGCGGGGAAAGACCTTCCCCTCGGGTACGGGGAGGTCCACGCTGCCGGGGATCGGGTTGTTCACGGTCGGCTCCTTCGTCCGGGTGGGTTCACAGGCACGGTCAGCGGGCCAGTCCGGCAGGATCGCCGGGCAGGTCGGACGGAGTCGTCCGGCGGAAGAACTCCGGTGCGCTCTCGGTGAGTTCGACGTACGCGCGCAGGCAGAAGGCCAGCCAGCCGCGGATGTAGTCGCAGCCGGGGCGGCCTCGCCGGGCGACCTCGTGGTAGCAGCCGCCGCCGCACAGGTAGCGGGCCCAGCAGGACCGGCAGGGTTCCGCCCGGTCCACGTGGCGGGCCGCGAGGTGCTCGGCCCGCGCCGCCGGGTCGGATCCCTCGGCGACGGAGCCCATCCGGAACGCGGGGTCGTCCACGAGCCGGTGGCAGGCGTACAGGCCGCCCTCGGCGGAGGCGCTGAGGTAGCCGGCGCCGGCGCCGCAGGGGTAGGGACGGTGACCGCCGGTGTGGAGTTCGTACATCGCGGTCTGGAAGTTGCCGAAGGGGTACGGCCGGCCCGCGGCGAGCGCGGCCAGCGCCGCCTCGCCGCATTCGGTCATCTGCTCCAGGAACCCGGCGAAGGCGCTCGCGCCGATCTCGTAGGCCGGGTCGGGGGCGCTGACCACCGCGGCGAAGCCGACCTCGTCGAAGCCGAGGCCGATCCCGTGCTCCAGGACGTCTTTGAGCCGCCCGGTGTACGGGGTCACGCTGACCCGGGCCGACAGGTGGCGCGGCCGCCCGTGCCCGTTCAGCACGTCCAGCCCGGCGCGCAGCCGGTCGTACGCGCTGCCCCCGCCGGGCGCCTTGCGCAGCGCGTCGTGGCCGGCGCGGTCGCCGTCGAGGCTGACGGCCACGGTGAACGGGTGCGCGGCGAACAGCTCGGCGTCCTGGGGCCGGACGGTGGTGAGGTTGGTGGTGAGGGCGAAGCGGACCGCGTGCCCGGTGTCGGCGCCGGCCCGGGTCGCGTAACCGACCACTTCGTGGACCAGTTCGCGGGCGAGGAGCGGTTCGCCTCCCATGAAGCCGACGACGACTCCGGCTCCGGGTGCGGCTTCGGCGAGGAGCCGGTCCACGGCGGCGAACGCGGTCGCGCGGGGCATGGCGCGGGCGGAGCCGCCAAACCGGCCCTCGTCCGCGTAGCAGTGTCCGCAGCTCAGGTTGCAGGCCTGCATCACGTTGAGCGAGAGGGAGGCGAGCGGGGGCACCGCGGCGGGGGTGCCGTCGATGCGGGGGGCTGGGACTCCCGCCCCGCCCCACAGTGGCAGCCCCAGTTCGGCGGCGAGGGCGGTGTCCGCCGCCGGATCGTGGCCCGCCGCGCCCGCGGCTGCCGTCCAGGCCTCCAGTCGGGCGGCGGTCGCCTCGGGCAGGTCGTAGATCCGGCTTCCGTCGGCCACGAACAGGTGGGCTCCGTGGGCGCTGCGGAAGACCCTGGTCTCGGCGGGGAGGCCGGAGGGAGCGCTGCCCGGGCCCAGCTCCGGCTCCCGCTCCGGCTCCGGAGGGCGGCGGCCGATCTGCAGGAGGACGCTCACGATCCCTCCTGCACGTTGGCACGCACGGAACGGGCCCATGCCACCAGCAGGTCGTACTGGCGGCGCGTCAGGTGCATGGGGAACGCGTCGGATCCGCGGACGGACACGGGCATGCGGCGGTCGTACCAGCGCTCCTCGGAGGCCGGTGGCCTGACGAACTGTGCGATGAAGTTGGGCTGTTCGCGGATGAGATCCTCCAGGACCTCCAGGGCCGAGAAGCGGCGGTGCTTGCGCCGGCCGCGTTCGGTGAGCGCAAGGGTGATCCCGGCCAGGGGCACCGGCGCGGGGAAGGTGCGGGCGCGCGCCTCGGCGATCGAACTTCCCTCGCCTTGGGCGTTGCGGATGTTCTCGCCGGTGGCGCGCTGGTTCTGGGCGTCCACGTTGACGGAGTCCATGGCCTCCAGGGCCCGTTCGAACAGGTCGCGCACCTCCAGCGCGGTGAGCTGCTGGTTCCCGGAGACGTACGCGGGGTCGCGGACCTCGGCGCGCTTGACCCGGTCGGTCAGCCCGTCGGCCAGGGAGGTGAAGGGCCTGCGGTCGGGGGCGAAGTCCGGTGGGGTGACGACGATGCGGGCCCGGGCGGTGAGCTCGCCGACGGTGACGGTGACCAGGCCGTCGCACACGTCGTCCACCAGCCCGAAGCTGGTTCCGCCGTCCTCTTCGGACGCCCCGGCGTAGAGGCCGCTCGGCGCGGTCCGCGGGTCGCCGTCGTCGTTGGTCTCCCTGAACTCGCACCAGCGGGAGTCCGGGGACAGGAACAGCTGCTCGGCGGGGAGCGGATACCGGGTGGTGTGCTGCGTCAGGTTCGTGGGGCCGTAGACGAGTCCGGCGGCGGGGGTGAAGCGCAGCCGCAGTTCGGGGAAGGCGGCGCTCGGCTGCGGGATCTGGACCGAGCCGAGCGGGACGTGCCGTCCGGGGGGCACCAGGGGCCGCGCCGCCGATTGGGGCGAGCGTCCTTCCAGGGGCCTCTTCTGGTGCTGGTTCCCGGCGACCTCCACGGCGGCGTCGATGCGGTCGTCCTCGGCGCGGGTGCAATGGTGTGCCTTGAGGTTGGCGACCTCCACCTTCCACCGCACGTCGGCGGGGGTGAGGCCGAAGGCGTCCAGCACCTCGGTGGTGATCGGGCCGTCGCCGCGCACCCCGTCGATGACCCACGAGCCGTGCACTTCGAAGAAGGGGCAGATGGGCCGGAATCCGTGCTCGTCCTTGAACCGGGCCCGGTTGCCCTGGGGCAGGCGCTCTGTCAGCGTGCCGTCGGCGGCGACGACGAGCGAGGGCGCGGGCAGGGCCACGGTCTTGCCGGTGCCCCGGGGGTTCAGGTCGTTGGGCCCGTAGCGGTAGTTCTCGCAGGGGTCGGGCGACGGACCCAGCCGGGCGAAGGCCAGCGGCGGGTAGAGCCACATCTTTTCGATCACCGTGCGTCTCCGTTTCCATCGGGGAGAGGGGGTGTGTTCACCCGAAGACCTCGGCTCCCGGGTAGGGAGCGGCGTCCCGCACCGGCGGGACGAGGTAGGTGCCGCCGGCCCGTACGGTCAGCAGCCGGCCTGCCGGGCCGTCCGCGTCGGGCTGCCCGCCGAAGTTGACGCCGCCCAGCCAGCCGCGCTGGGTGAGGACGCGCAGTACCCGGTCGGGGCCGTCCTGGAAGCTGATGAAGTTCAGGCCGACGCGGAAGCCGGGCGCGGCCGCGACGGCTTCGAAGAACTCGTGGCCCTGGCGGAACATCCGCAGTGAGCCGGCCAGGTCGGGGGCGGAGTCGCCGCTCAGGTTGGCCCGGCGGACGTGGGCGGCGAGCATCACGGGGTCGTCGGTTGGGCCCGGCTCGATGAAGTCCTCGTTGCCGGGCTGAGTGACCTCGGTGGTCCCGGCCACCGGGCAGCCGGCGGCCGGTACGGGCAGCCCCTCGGGATCCGTGCCGGTGAGCGGGGCGCCGGTGAGCTTGTCCCGGCCTACCAGCAACTCCTGTTGGGCACGCGGTAGATGGTGCCACTGGTCGAGATCGACGGCGAGCTTGAGGAAGACGAGGTAGGTGCCGCCGACGGTCCAGGTATCGGAGCCGGCCTCGGCGTCGCCGATGGAGATGACCCCTTCCCGGTCGCTGCTCTCCAGGTTGGACACTCCGTCGTGGAAGCCGATCCAGCTGCGCAGGTCGTCGCGCTGGAAGCCGGTGTGGATGCCCGCGATCTCCAGCGGCGCCATCCGGGTGAGGCTGTCCCTTCTGCCGTCGAGGAGCTTCCACAGTTCCACGATCGCGCGGGACACCGCGAGCTGGGTCCCGGCGGTGAACTGGAGACAGAACTCCTCGGTGGCGTCGTTGCGGACGATGTCCGAGGCGTACGGAAGGCCCGAGCCGACGAGTACTGGGCCGCCGCCGGTGGGCAGCGGGGAGCGGAAGCGAAAGCGCGGGCCGAGCGCGGCGGGGCAGGTGACGCGGGCGCCGGGGATGTCGAAGGCCTTGGGTCCGAAGCCGAGGAGGAACTCCAGGTCGCCGGTCGGGACCGGGTGGCCGGGGAGCTCGCCGACGCGCCCTTCGGCGAGGTCGCGCAGCAGACCGGTCACCTCGCGCAGCGCGCCGTCCACGGCGTCGGAGTCCGCCGCGGGGTCGGCGCGCAGGAACACCAGCGCGAGGTGCCCGGGCGGGCGGCGGCCGGGGGCGTGGTAGAGCCCGTCCTGGAGGGTACTCATCGGCTGCCGCGGGGGGCGGCGGGTGGGGCGGGCTGCCCGGCCGCGGCCTCGAACGCCTCCTTCAGCGGCCGTACGACGCCGCTGCACACGCCCGCGTCGCGGCAGCGGATCGGGCCGGGCGGATCGGGCAGGACCACGAAGTCGCCCGGCGGGACGTCCTTGGGTGCGCCGAGCGCGACGAGCGGGCCCACCTGGACGTGGCGTACGACCTGATAGCCGCCGGTGAGCGGGTCTTCCGACTCGCCCTCGACCACGGTGATGTCGTCGAGGAAGTGCGGGTCCGCGTCCCCGGGGCCGAACTCCAGCCGCTGATGGAGCCCTTGGCGGCCGCGGCTGAGCCGGATCCACGGATCGGGGACCGGCCCGCCCTCGAACTGGAAGACCTCGGAGGTGAACGCGTGGATGTACATGCCGATGGGGTCGGCGAAGGACACGGTCCGCCCGTCGAAGGCGGCGCCCGCCGCGGTCATCGCGGCGGCCGGGTCGGCGTTGCGGCAGGCCAGTGCGGCGAGAGGGGGGTCCTGGCGGAAGATCTGGTCGCGTCCGGCCGCTTCCAGCGCGCCGGTGGCGGTGCGGCGCGCGTAGGGCTTGGCGCCGAACATCACGATGTAGAGGAGGTCGTCGAGCCCGTTGATGGGGTGGGCCATGAAGAGGGCGTTGACGGCGTTGAGGGAGCCCACGGGATCGGCCGGGACATCGGCTTCCCGGAGGTCGGGGTGCAGTCCGTGGCCCGTCATCTGGCGGGCGAACGCCACCCGGCGCTGTGTGGGGCTGAGCAGTTTCGGGTTGGCGACCGCGGGACCGTAGAGCTCCTCCCAGCGGGGAGGTTCACCGCCGAGCGTGTCGGTGAGGATGCCGCGCAGCAGGTCCGGGTCATCCTCGGCGAGCACCTGGTAATACTCGGGCAGTTCGGTGGTGACCTGGACCCTCTTGGGGCGCAGGTTGCCCTGCCGGTCGGGAGCAGTGACCACCGCGTACTCGCAGTACTCGTTGTGGAGCGCGCGCCGTCCGCGGACGCCCCAGTCGCAGAGCTTGCGGGCGGTCGTCTCGTCGAAGCAGAACTCCGGCTCCGCCGGGTTCCCGAACCAGGTGACGGCCACCCGCTGGGCGTCCGGATCGCCGGGTTCGAGCGTGAAGTACGGGCTTCCGTAGAGGGGTTCGAGACGTTTGAACTCATCCTCGACCACCTGGTTCCAGCGGTCGAGGACACCGGGAGTCAACTCATCGGCGAATCCGGGGGCGGAGAACGATGAGGGCATGTCGGCACCTCCCGGCGGGTCGCGGGACCCGCAGGCGACGTAGGGCACGAATGAATCGTCACACAACGTAGCCAATAAAATGCACCGCGTAACCATCGGCGCGCCCGGGATCGCCTGCCGCAGGTCCGGGCACACCTCTGCCCCGCTCCTCCTCCCGAACCGGCGGATGCGCCTGTGGCGGGGGCCGGCGGCCCGGGTTGAGGCCTCGCCCCATCGGCATAGCGTGGGATTGAGCCGGTCCAGTGACAGGGAGCGACGGCCATGGGCAACCCGTCGGGGCCGACTTCTACCGTGCCCACCTCCAGGGCGCCGACCTCACCGGGGCCGACGCCACCGGCGCCTGCTTCGTCCGGGTCGACCTCGACGAGGCCGTCCTGCGCGGCACCGTCCTCGACAGGGCCGACCTCGTCCGGGCGGCGCTCTACGGGGCAGACGCGCGCGGCGCCAGCTTCCGCGGCGCCAGCATCCTGGGCACAGAGCTGCTGGACACCGACCTGCGCGGGGCGGACCTCAGCGGCGCGGTGCTCCAGGAGAACTCCTTCAAGGTGGCGAGGGACGACAGCACCTGGTGGCGGGGCCGACCGGGACCGTGTTCGGGCAGGCGGAACACGTCGCGGAGGACGGCTCCCGGACGACCCTCGCCGGGCACGAGCTGGAGGACTGGATCCGGGCGCGCGGGGGCGACATAGAGGTACTGCGGCCGTGACTCAGCGCAGGAACAGCGGCAGGGAACGCGGGCCGCAGCGGCGGGGGTTGCGCCACCACTGCGGGGCGTCGTCAGGTGCGGCCAGGTGCAAGGCCGGCTCGTCGGGGAGATCGAGGCCACCACCCTTGATGCACAGCACCTCAAGGCGGGTTGAACCGGTCTGATTCTCGTAGTGCGGGAACACGGCAGCGGACGGACCATGAAGGGGGGTCCTCAGAGCAGCGTGCACGGGTGCGGGCCACCGCGCAGGGACGACGGTCGCAGGGCTTCCCTCACACCCGGCATCGTCCCATGTGTGCCGTTCAACTGTGCGCCGTTCAACCATCGGAGGCGCCGAGATGACCGTGCTCTTCTTCGACATCGGGGCGACGTTGGCGGATGCCCGTCTTGAGGCCGACGGATCCTTCCGGTTGCGTCCTCGCCCCCGTGTTCTGCGGGTTCTCGATGCTTTCGCAGGGGAACGCAAGGGCATCATCTCCAACCCGGGCACCGGCCAGGATGCGGTCGCACGGGCCACGGAAGCACTCAACGAGGCATTTCCCGACCGGTTCACGGACGACCGCCTCATCCACTTCGGCACCAAGACCAGCCGCGCGATCTTCGACAACGCGGTCGCGAGCACGGGCGGCGCGGCCAGCGACTGCGTCTTCGTGGGTGAGGACCACGAGGAGCGCGCGTTCGCCCGCACGGCGGGCATGCGCGTCGCGGCCCACCCCGTGTTCACCCGGGCCGCCATCGAGAACCGCCCCGTCTTCTGGACGAGGATCGACCTGCCGGAGGGCCGGAGCCTGGCCGGGCTGGAGGCGGTGGCGAACGGCGCCGAGGTCGTTCCCGTGCATGTCGCCTCCCCTCGGCTCGTGCTCGCCATGGCGACCGCACTCGGCGTTGAAGCGCTCCAAGAGGGCGGGTTCACGACCGACGTACGGGGGCAGGTGGAGGACGCGGCGGCATTCCTGATCAGGGACGACCGCCCGGTCTCGGTGCCCGAGGCCTTCGCGGGCACCTCGGACGAGTCCAGGACGGTGACCGAAGGGGCGATGCGCGCCGCGGCCGCGTTCGGCTTCGCCTCCGGCGAGCTGACCGGGTACCTGCGGCCGATCGCCTCGCTCGGGCCGGCGCCCGGCGGTGTCTACGTCGCGGCGCCCGCCGGTGTCCCGATCGAGGACGTGCACACGCCGGGAGCCAAGCCCGGACACACCGAGCGCCTTCTCCCGGACCCGGCACTCCTGTCGCGCCCCGGTGAGACGCAGGCCGAGGGTTACACCGAGGGCTTCGCCGAGGCCCTGCCCGACGGGTTCGAAGGGGTGGGCAACGGCCTCCCTTCCCCCGAGACGATCGCGGCCGTACGCGCGGCCGTGACGCCCGAGGCGCTGCGCGCCCACGTGGCGCGCATCTCCGGCGTCGAACCGCTGGTCCCGGGCCAGCCGCTGAAGATCCGCAGCCGTGACGCGGCGAGTGCCGACAACGGGCTCGTCGTGGACGCGCTGGTCCGGCACTTCCAGGACCTGGGGCTGGTGGTCCGCCGGCATGCGTTCAGGTGGCGGGGACGCCAACTGTTCAATGTCGAAGCGGAGCATCGCGTCGAGGGAGCCGATTCCGCCGTTCTCATCACGGCACATCTGGATTCGACGGCGCTGAGCGGTCACTTCGTCGACGCGAACGGCGCGCCCCGCCCCTACGACCCCGCGGTGGACCCGGCGCCCGGTGCGGACGACGACGGGAGCGGGACCGCGGCGGTCATGGCCGCGGCGGAATGTCTGCGCGCACTCGTCGCGGACGGCAGGGCGCCGACGCGTCATGTGCGCTTCGTCCTCTTCAACGCCGAGGAGCAGGGGCTCGTCGGCAGCAAGCGCTACGCGCGCGCCGCCGCGGCGGCGGACGACCGCATCGCGGGCGTCTTCCAAATGGACATGATCGCCGGATTGCAGAACGGCAGCACGCCCACGGTGGAGATCCATGCCGGGTCCAAGGTGCCCGGGCCGGTCGTGGCCGCCTCCACCGCGCTCGGCGGCCTGGTCGCGCGGACGATCCCGGCCCTCGCCTCCGGCTTCGCGATCCAGCAGCTCACCGGGCCTGGGGACCCTGCCATGGGGCGGAGCGACCACGCGAGTTTCCACGAGCGGGGATGGGCGGCCATCGCCGTATCCGAGGACCTCTTCGGTCCCGACGGCCGACAAGACGGGACCGGAACCCGGCAGTACCACACGCCAGGCGACACCCTCCTCGATGAGGACCATGACACGCAATACGCGGCCACGATCGCCCGCTCCGTCACCGCGACCGCCCTGACCTTCGCGGGACTGTAGCCGCCACCACCGGTCTCCGCCCCGCCCTCTCAGCACAAGGACCGAACCCACTACGAGGACCCACCACAAGGACACACCATGACCGACCTCATCGATCGGCGGGATCTGGCCTACGACCGGTTCGACACGATCCCCGGCGCCGACGCGTTCCTCGAAGACACCGACCGCGTGGCGGCCGGGGTACAGCACGGCCTCACGGCCGAAGCCGGAAAGGTGAATCGTTTCACCGGCCATCTGACCGAGCTGAGGGTGGACCACTCCCCCGGCTTCACCGAAGAGTCCCTGACGGAGACCACCGACGCGGACTACATCGCCCGAGCCAGGGCCTACGTCCCGTCCGTCGCGGAGGCGATGGGGTTCGCGGCCGACGAGCCCCCTGAGTTCGTGGCGGATCCGACGGTGAGCACCACGAGCCAGGGCACGCGCGTCGTCAGTCTGCAGCAGGTCCACAACGGCATCGAAGTGCGAGGAATGGCGCCGAAGGTGTGGATGCGCGAGGACGGCACGGTGGAGCGGGTCGTCGGTGACACGGTGAGCGTTCCGTCGAACGTCGCGTCCATGCCGGCCGTGGCGGCCGAGGTGGCGCTGGCGGTGGCGGCGGCGAAGGCCGCCGAACCGACGACGCTCCAGAGCCCCTTCGGCGACGACGAGCTGCCGGCCCTGGACGTCTCGGGCGGCTTTGAGCGTCTGGCGTACCAGGCACGCAACGACCAGCCGATGACCTTCGCCCAAGGTCCGTTCGACGAAGCCGTTCCCGCCCGGCTGGTGTACCTCTACATGGGCGGTGACGTCCGCCTGACGTGGTCGTTCAGGTTCTCCCGCGCCAACCTGGCCGTTCGGTACGAGGCACTGGTGGAGGCCGACGACCGGACGGAGGATGTCACCGCGCCCCGGATCCTGCTGCTCCAGGACCTCGCCAGCCATGTGGTCGAGGGGTTCGTCTTCCGGCGGAATCCGGCGGAGAGCAGCTTCGACAAGGTTCCTTTCCCGCTCCCTCTCAGCGAGTACCCGACCGAGCTGCCCGCCGTTCCGATCCCGGGGTTCCCCGGCGCGTGGGCCACGTCCCAGAACGGACAGGTGGCGACCGTCGGCAACAACGTGCGGGCCATCGACGCGGTGACACGGAAAACCGTCCAAATCGACACGGATCTGGACGGCAACGGGGTGTTCACCACCGAACCGGACTCGCCGCAGCAGCTCGTCACCAACATGTTCTTCCTCTGCAACTACATGCACGACTTCTTCATGATGCTCGACTTCACCGAGAAGCACGGCAATTTCCAGACGGTGAACGTGACGGGGCTCGGCAGGGGCGCCGACCCCGTCCTCGCCATCGCCCACCCGGAACCGATCGATGGCACGGCCACCATGGACACCTTGGCCGACGGCACGACAGCGGTGATGAGGATGGGCCTGGTCGACGCCAGTGGGAGACACACCGCCAACGACGCGGACGTCGTCTTCCACGAGTACGTCCACGGGGTGACGAACCGGCTCGTTGGAGGCCTGCTCGACGCGGAGGGCCTTGAGGAGTTCCAGTCCGTTTCGATGGGCGAGGGCTGGTCGGACTTCTTCGCGCTCACCACGCGCAACTTCTTCCAGGAGCAGGAGCGCGTCGTCATCGCCACCTGGTCGCTCGACAACACGCGGGGATTCCGCCAGCGGCCCTACGACTCGCAGTATCCGGGCGGCTTCGGGGACATCGGCAAGGGCCCCGGACAGCTCCCGGGCGGCCTGAACTACAGAAGGGTCCACAACGTCGGCGAGATCTGGTGCGCGGCCCTCATGGAAGCGACCCGCAAGGTCGTCGGCGCGCTGGGCAGCAAGGAGCGGGGCTACCGCGTGATGTGGCAGGCGGTCGTCGACGGGCTGAAGCTCACGCCGAAGAACCCGAGCTTCCTCACCGCCCGCGACGCGGTCCTGCGCGCCTTGAAGGACCTGGAGGGAAGCCGGCTGACCGAAGCCGAGTACACGGCGGTCCGGAAGGCTGCCTGGGGATCCTTCGCGAAGTTCGGCATGGGCTTCGACGCGTTCTGCCCGAACGCCTCCCTCCTCGCCACCTGCCAGGCGGGCACCCAGCTGCCCCCGGCCGGCCACGAGGACTGACGGGCACCCGCGGGCCGGGTACCACCTCCCACGTGCGGAGGCGCCGTCCTCTCCGGCTCGCTCCACTCCAGCGGATGCTGCTACGGGAGTGGACGCCCGAGGCAGCCCAGGCCGGGTTCTGACGCAGCCCGTGCCCCCGCCGCGCGGACGGGGGCACTCGCCTCATTCTCCAGGCGATAGGCTGAACCAGACGACCTTGACGCACTCCCCCTGCGCTATCGCCGCCCAGTTGTCGGCGCTCGCCGCGACGAGCGCGCCCGCGCCCGCTCGTATCGAGCAGTCCGGGTCCGCCACCCGACGGCCACCGCTCCGGCGCCCAGTCGTACACGTAGACCGTCACGCGCTCTGCCAGCAGCGCGACCTCGACGGCGATCTCCTGCGATATCCGTATGCCGGTACGCGTCGGTCACCACCTCGGAGGCGCAGAGCCGCGCCCGTTCCACCAGATCTCACCGTGTCACGCGGGTCCCCCCGACGCCCCGTCTCCGATACTTGAGCCCGGCCGTCGATTTTCTGGCATGCTGCGGTCCCGTTTCCGGATTAGGTAAGTCATCGGACCCAAGAACCTCCCTCCAGTTTCTTCCCGACTGGATCGGGGATACGACAAGGCGCCTCATGGCGCACTGCCACCGGTCAGCGACCTGGAGGGCCTGCGGGGCGCCGCCGGTAGCGCCTTCCGCGTAGAAGACGGCGCGGTCGCGACAGACGATCTCGATGCCTGGGCGCTTCGACAGCCACGCCGCCCGGGTGTCGGCTCGCGATCCGGCAGCAAGTCCACCGGGCGTCGGGGCTCGACGTCGACGAGCACCGTTCCATAGATCCGGCATCTGCACTGGGCGTATTCGTCCATGCCGGCCACGCGGGGTGCCGCTGCCACAGAGTCCCCGGCAGCGAGGTGGTCAGCCGCAGCAGGGTGTTGCGGCTGACCGGTGCCCCAAATACTGGGCTGGATCCGCTTTGACGGACGTTCGAGATCAGGGGTTCGCCCCCGGGAGGATGTCCATCATGGAGAGCACGGCGAAGAAGAAGCCTCGCCCTCGCCGCTCGTTCACGCCGGGATAGTCGAGCTGTACCGGCGTGGCGACAGCTCGGTCGGTCAGATCGCCAAGGACTTCGATCGGACTGACACCGCGGTGCGGGACGGGTCAAGCAGCCTGAGGTCGATGCGGTGAGCGCGACAGGCTGACCAGCAGCGAACTCGAGGAGCTGGCCGCGTTGCGGCGGGAGAACCGTCGCCTGCGGGAGGGTGAGCCGGACCGCGTCGAGGATCGCGGTCCATGAGGTGCGTCCGGTTTCCAGGACAGCGATGATGCCTTGTCCCCACGTCAGTTGACGAATACACAACCTGCAATTGAGGCTGACACCGCCTGCCTCTTCTCGGTGCCTGCCTTGATGGCCTCCCGGATCCCGAGATCAGCGGCGCCGACCGACGAGATCCGCAACATCTGTCGCTGCGGTACGTCTACGGGGCCCCGCGGCGGCGGCCTGCCGGACCTCGGCGACCGCAGTCATCCAATCTGGCCGACTTCCACAGCGGCTTCGAGGTATTCGACAGGGACGCCGACATCCTCCGTACCGATCCAGCCGAGCGTGCGGACCTGACGCTTTCCGCCGTGATGACCGCATGGCCCGGGTTCCTCCAGCGCGCCCTGCACGAGGGGGCGTGGAACTCGCACTGGGAACCGGCACGCGGCCTGGCGTCATTGCTCCTGTTGCGGCTGGTCACAGGCGACGGCTTTGCCGCGATCTGCCCCAGCGGCGATGAGCCACTCAGAGGGGACGGACAGTGCTGGAGGGCCGACCCTGGTGTCTACGGCTTGCTTGCGCAGGTCTCTCATGAGTGCGCCGGGTGCATTGCGTGCTGCTGTCCGCAGGGCGTGTGGCGAGCGGATGTCTACGGACTCCAGAGTGAAGCAGAGCGGCATCTGCCAGGGCCGGGTGGATCGAGGCAAGCAGCGCGAGATCGCGGTAGCGGTCGACGAGGGCCTGGGCGTCGTCGGGCAGGCGCGGGTCCTTGACGAACTTGATTCCCTTGCGGGTCAGCTTCTTGAGGGAGGCGCCGTCGATGTTCCAGGCCACCCAGAACGCGAATCCCCTTACGCCGTTGAGCGCGAGGGAGAAGTGGGTGTAAGGGATGACGTCGGTGTCGTTGAGCTGGACGGCATCGTCCTTGACCGCAGCCGTGAGGCGCGGGGTGTCGATGCGGGTGCCGAGGAAGGCAGGGTCGTACCCCTGGACGACAACGGCTTCGTCGATGGAGGGCTGCTGCAGGCTGATGTCGAGCCTTTCGAAGACCGAGCGGGGCAGGCAGGCGAGCACATGCTCGTCGGAACTGAATCTGCCCTCACCGCCGAAGTGGAGGCCTGCCATCACCTTGCCCGGCCAACCGTTGCCTGTCTTGAACATCCACAGGGCGCCGGAGTCGCCGCCCTGGCTGACCTCGCCGTTGGAGGGCGGGTTGGCCGGGTCGGGCTCGATCTCGAAGCAACCGATGTTCTGCAGCCCCACCCCCTCGCCGTAGTCGATCTGCGCGAGGGTTTCGATGCGCCGTACCACACCGTGAGTGACGCCGGTGGTGCGGCCGCTCTTGACGACCTTGTCGCCGAGTTCCGGCTCGCCCAGCTCTTCCGGCATCACGTCGAGCTCGAGGATGCTCTGGTCGGCGCCCCGAGCCTCGATGGTGGCGACCGCACAGTCGCCAGCCATGCCAAGGTGCGAGCGCTTCAGGATACCGAGCCGGTTCTGGGCGATCCGGTTGTCGTCGTGCGTGCCGGGCTGCACGACCACGTCGCCCAGCTCGCCGTCCGGGCCGTGCAGCACGTGCCAGTTACTCAGCACGTAACGGGTGCCGTCATTCTTGTCGAAGACGATTGCGCCGAGCGTGCCCGCCGACACCTTCACGTGTCCCACGCTCACACCCGGGACAATGGGGTCCAGGCGCCGTTTACGGCCCGGGGTCTCCGCCTCGGGCACCACGAGGAACTGAGGCTGGTAACTGCGCTGAAGGACATCGGTCGGCACGTCGACCCGTCGACCCTAATGGTCTCCGGAAGCGGCGTCGCATCCAGCGCTTCCAGCTCATCTCCGTCCGCTTTCACACCCACCGTGAACTGGAGCGTGAGCTCCTTGGTCTGCTTGCCTCCCTTCTTCCGGTAGCCGATACCGATGCTGTTCACATTCGGGTCGGTGAGATAGCTCGGTCCCTTGGCCCGGATGAATTGCCGGAGGGACTCGACCAGCTTGTCCTGCTCGCGTGCGGTCTTCGACGTCGCAGTCTTCTTCTTGGCGACCATGAATGATCCCTTCACGAAGGCGTACGGGCACATGCCGACCTGGGGTGGCGCCGCCGACTCTCCGGGCCGGGCCGGGCGCACGGAACACTCGCGAGGTCCTGAGACAGGCACAAAAGCTACAGCTACCCCATCAGCACCCAATAGAATCAGAAGGTGACTTTCCGTACACGGCGGAGTGTAAAGCAGCAACAGGCCCCGAGCAGGGCCCTCCGCGCCCGTCCAAGCCCGACTCGCCCAGTCCCAGCCCACAGCTGAGCAGTGCAAGCACCGACCGGCTCCGGCGCGTCCCCGCCCCGGCTTAGCCACGATCGGCAGGGCCAGAGCCGCTCCACGGTCTTTCGTCGAGTACTCCGCTGAGCTCGATACGGCACACCCCGGGCCGGCGTCCTGGTCCGGGCCGTTGCCGGCGAGCTCAACGTGATCGTTCGACACCCTCACCGCAGCGCACCCGGGGCGAGCGGGGCATCGACCCGCACGGTCCGGGAGCGTCCGCCACCACCGGCCGCCCGCACACTGGCGGCGGGCGGGGGGTGGGGGGGATCGTGAGGTTGCCGCGCTCTAGGACCCAGGCCACCACTCCGAGCCGGTCGAACACCGGACTCGTCTCCGCGCCTCCCGCCGGGCCCCGGCACCGCACATTTCGCCCTGGGAGGCGCACACCATGCAAGGACTCGCAACCCCTGACTACTCGTCATGAATGTCAGCATGGGGTCAGCATTCACCTGATCAGACCAGGTCGCAGCTTGATGCACCTGAGAATCGACAACAGGACCCACGGCGTTCCAGAGACCCCCTCCGGACCTCCGGAAGTGGAAGGCCAGACCAACCACCAGAATCAACGAATGCGCAGCTCTACATGGGCAGTTCGGCGAATCCATCCCGCCATCTGAAAGCGAGCTTGCGGGGAATCCCAGACTTGATTGAACTCGAACTTGACACTTTGGAACGTTTCCGCAGTTCAGAGGCCCTTCGGATCGTCGGCGGTCAGCAAACCGTCAGCATCAGCATCCGAGGAGGCCGTGCATGGCAACCAAGAGGCTTGCCCGAGGGATGGGTTCCTTCTTCAAGGACTGCGAGCACCCCACGTCCCGGTGGGCGAAGTGCCCGCACTTCTACAAGGTCCGCTACAGAGGCCCTGCCGGAAGCCAGGTCGAGGAGTCGGGTTTCCTGACGTCAGACGCGGCCATCGATCGATTGACCAGTGTCTACAAAGCGAAGAAGGCCTCCCCTGCGAACCAGGCGAGCCAGGCGCAGAGCGAGCGCATCGAAAAGTACGGCCAGTTGCGGTTCAGGGAGTACGCCACCGAGTGGAAGGCCGGTCAGCGTCACCTCGGTCCCGCGACGGTCGTCAGCCTCGACTCGCTCCTCCAGCACCACATCTACCCCGCCGTCGGGAGCAGGCGGATGAACACATTCGACCCCAAGGTCGTGGACAATTTCATCCGGACGATGGAGCGCAACAGCGTCGGTCTAGCAACACAGTCCAACGCCTACGACAAGCTGAAGTCGATCCTCCTCGACGCGCACCACCTAGGTCTCTTCGAAGACAGCCCCCTCCTGGACGTCAGTCCACCTCAGTACGACCCCAAGCGCGCCGTCATCCCCTCGCCTGAGGAGCTCCGGGCCCTACGCGGCACCGGAGACGACGTGTTCCAACTGGTGGTAGAACTGATGAGCGGCTGCGGCCTCCGCAACGGCGAGGCTGCCGCGGTCAACCTCAGCAACATCGTGGCCGACGATGTCTACCGTGTCAGCGAACAAGTCAACCAAGTCACCAAGCAGTACGACCGCCTCAAGCACCGCAAGGTCGGCGAGTACCGCGACGTCCCGCTTCCCCGGCGGACCAAGAACACCATCGAGTCCTTGACGCCGGCCTGGCCGCATGACACACGCACTCACCGTCGCGCGACCTTGCCCAGACTCCAGAACGGCGAAGCGACGGCTACCAAGCTGCACGAGCTCGGCTACCTCGTCTACGGCGCCGCGAGGTACGCACACGGGCTGGCCGACGCGTCGGCAGCGGGCGTCATTCCCCTGACGATGGACGTCTCGGACGACGAGTCGATGCAGACCGGCATCAGGCGGATCGTCGCCGCAACGGGCCGCATCGACGTCCTGGTCAACAACACCGGCTATGGGTCCTATGGCGCGGTGGAGGACGTCTCCATAAACGAAGCGCGTCATCAGGCCGAAATCAACGTGTCCGGGGCCGTGGGCCTGGCCCGACTGACGATCCCCTGCATGTGCGAGCAGCGCGGCGGAAAAATCGTCAACGTCACCCCCGTGGGCGGGCGGTTCCACTCACCGCAGGGCGGTTGGTACCACGCCAGCAAGTTCGCCATGGAGGCCCTGAGTGACTACCTGCGCCTGGAGACCAAGCCTTTCGGGATCGACGTCGTCATCACCAGCCCGGCTACATCCGGACATCGGGCAACACCGTCACGGCTGCCTAAACTGCACGCAGCCTCCGGGACGGGCTCCTACGCCGCCCAGGCCGTGGCCGTCCTCGCTGAGCTGAACTCCGAGGCGAACGCCCGGCGCGAGTCCCCGCCGTCCGTCATGGCGAAAGCGATCGCAAGGCCGTCACCGCACGCAAGCCCAAGATCCGCTACGTCGCAGGGTTCGGGACCCGCCCACTGATCGTTCTGCGCGGCATGCTCTCGGATCGCATGTTCGACTCTCTGATGAAGCGGGCCATCGGGATCCGCAACCAGCCTCAGACCTGACCGGCCCTCCCCGGGCCGGTGGCACAGCAGCAAGCGCAAACCGACCGGCCTCAGCCCTGACCCTCCCACGGCCGAGGTCGAGGGCTTCTGTGTCTGGGGTGTGGGGGCCAGTGAGGACGAGGGTGAGCCAGCGGTCGCGGGCGGTTGGGGGGTGGTTTGTGGGGGCGGAGGAGACAAGGAGGTAGATGTCGTCGACGCTCACGTCGGTGCGGATGTCCCCGTCGGTTATGCCGGTGGTGATCAGGCCCGGCGCGGGCGCGCTGTTCGGTGTCGAGGTCGGCGGATTGGGCACCGAGGGTGCGGGCGGCGGCCTTGACTGATCCTCCCCAACGGCGGCTTCGGCGCCCGCTACGCCGAGCGGGTCATGCCCACCTGAATCTGACCTGCCCCACAGGCAGTACGCCAATCCCACAGGCCGGGACAGCCCTCGTGCGGTCCCGGCCGTGCGGCCGTCAGACCTCGTCCATATCGTCGGTGTCGGGGTCGCGGAAGGGGCGCAGGCCCTGGCTGGGGCCGTTGGCCTTGATGTTGGACAGGGAGTGGCCCAGGAAGTTGATGTGCCGGTCCTTGGGCACGAGAACCTCAACGTGCTCGGTCGCTACAGCTTCCCCGCCTCCAGCCGCCTCCAGCGCCCTGCGGCCCCTGCGCGACCCGGACGCACCCGAACTGGACGATGACGACGACGGCGGGTATGGCTGATCTTCCACAGGGGCCGGGGTCGGGGCTGGGGCCAGGAGAGGCCCGGGACAAGCCAGCTGCGTCTGTCGCTGCCCCGGTCCGCCCGTCACAAGGCGGCCCTGGGAGTGCATCAGCTACGGGGGCGGGCGCCCGCCACGTGCTCGGCCGCGGCCGCCCTGGGGGGTGGGGCGTCCCGTTTCCTGACCCGGAGTCCGAAGGCGACGCCGATGAGGACGAGCGCGGCTCCCGCGATCTGATTGAGGGAGGCGGTTGCCGTGCCGGTCACGGACAGGGCCAGAAGTGAGGCCAGGGGGATGAGGCCGTTGAAGAGGCCGGTCCGGCCGGTGCCGAGCCGCTCGACGGCTCCGTACCACATCAGGAAGACGACCGTGGTCACGCCGAGGGCGAGGAAGGCCAGTGCCGAGAGCTCGGCGCCGCTCGGTCGCCGCAGCACAGGGGTCCCGGTGACCGAGCCCGTGATCACGGCGGTCAGGAAGAGCATGCCCGAGGCGAGTGCGCACGCGTAGGTGATGGCGGTCAGCGATCCGAGCGCCTTGGTGGCGGGCGCACCGAGCAGTGTGACCGCGCACACTCCGGTGAGGGCCAGGCACGACCACGCGAAGCCCTGGGCGCTCCACTGCACTGTGCCGCCGGTGGAGAGCTGTGCCACGGCGGACCCGCAGGCCACAGACAGGGCCCCGGCCATCAGACTCCGGGAGGGGCGCACCTGAGCGAGCAGGGACTGGACCAGGACGATGATCAAAGGTGCGGCGCCCAGCGCGACACCGACATTGCCCGGCGAGGTCATCGAGGTGGCGTAGACGAGCACGACGCCGTACCCGGCCATCCCGGTCGCGGCCAGCAGAAAGACCCATGCCATCTGGGCCGGGGAGGGCCGTATGAAGGTGTGCTTGCGTATGCGGGCCCAGACCAGCAGGAACACGGTCGCGAGCCCGTAGCGGACGGCCTGCCCGCCGATGAGCGGATAGCCGTGAAGGTGGGTGGCAGCGGAGACGGACCCGCCGACGAGGCATACCGCCCCGAGAGCCAGGGCGGCCCCGGAGCGTTCTCGTGCATCGAACATCATGCGGCCACGCTGACATCGATGCGTCGTAAGCAGAAGTACGATATTGCTCACTAGGCAGTAAGGGGAACTGATGATTGAGGTGCAGCGGCTCGTCCTGTTCCGCGAGGTGGCCCACCGCGGGAGCTTCGCCCGCGCGGCCCAGGCACTGCAAATGACCCCGTCGGCGGTCTCCCAGCAGATGGCGGCCCTCGAACGCGCCGCCGGATTGAGGCTCTTCGAACGCAGCACCCGAGGCGTCACCCTCACCCCGGCGGGCCAGATCCTCGCGCGCACCGCCGACACCGTCCACGGCGAACTGCACCGGGCCCACCGGACACTGGCCCAGCTGCGTGACCAGGGCCCGCCCACGGTGACCGTCGCCACCTTCCCCAGCGCCGGCGCCTTCCTACTCGCGCCCGCACTGGCAGCACTCGCGGCGCGACGCGACACCCACGTCGACACAACGGTGATCGAATCCGAACCCACTCAGGCTCTGGCCGCCCTCGGTGACGGCCGCGCCGATATCGCCCTCGTCTACCACTTCAACACCAGGCATCCCCCACCGAGCTGGAAGGACGCCGCAGCCCGCTGCACCTACCACCCGCTCCTGCACGATGACCTGCGCTTGGTTGTATCCGCCGACCACCGACTCGCCTCGCGCCGAGCGGCCCGTCTCGAAGACGTCGCCGACGAACCATGGATTCACGGATGGGACCTGCTAGGAGACGCGGTCGACGCGCTCACCTCCGCGCACGGCCTCACGCCCAAGGTGGTCTGTCGCTCCAGCGATTTCCGCTTCATGCAGGCGCTCGTCGCGGCGGGAGTCGGAATCGCCCTCATCCCTTTCCTGGCCGTCGAGGACCGGAACGACACCCGCGCCCTGCCCGTCGCGCCCACCGCCAAGCGCCGCATCGGCGTCTACACCGCACCAGGCACGCCACCCACGCCACCTGTGCGCGCACTGCTCGAAGCCCTCCAGGAGCGAGCCGAAGCCCTGCACCCGGACTGACCGCTGCCGGGCCGCCGACCGGACCCGACGCCGTTCACCGCACCCGGCCCCGCCGCAGGAGACCACCGCCGGAACCCTCGGCCACCGGCGTCGCCCGCGAAGTAGCGGCCCGGAACCGGATTCGCACAAACGATGGCACCCGGGTACGGATCACGGAAATGCTCCTTGAGTGAGAAGGACGAAAGGTGGTGGTTCTCGCCGCGCCCGTGCACGACAACGCCGCCGGCATCGCGCTGTCCGACATGGGACATCGTGTTTCCGCACTTGAAGACGGTTCTGGTCGAGCATGTGTTCGTGGAGGGTGGCACAGTCCACGTCACCTCGCGTACTCCGGACGACCGCGCCGTGGACTACCCCGGCTTCAGCATGGCTGCGCATCGTGTCCACGGCCGCTATCAGCGCACCTCGCCGATACCGCTGTCGCTGGGCGTCCGGTGGTCATCGCCTTGTTGCTGGGCCGTTTCATCTGCGATCAGCCAACACGCCTCCGATGTACGTTTATTGAGCAGGTCGGGGACCTGACCTGCGTCCGATCGTGGCTACCTGCGCCATATGGTCCGACAGGAATGCCGTGCCGCCTGACGGCATCGCGACCGGCTCCGTGAAGAGCAGACCGCTCCTGGTGATCGAGTAACGGGCGGCGTCACCGTGGACGAGCAGGTAGTCGACCCGGTACGCCGATGCACCGGCAGTTACACGGTTAAATGCCTCAGAAGATTCCGCACGTGATCCGAGGCTCGTCCTAGCTCCATGGATACCAGGCCCCACCGACAGTCCAACGCCATTGGCCGGTAGCGGCTTTCGACGCCTGGCGTGTGGTGTCGCCCGCTGGTGGGTGACCGCACCACCGGGCTGGCCCTATCCCGGCGCGGGGCGACCGCTACCTGGTGTTCGCGGGGCTGAGCTGCAGTCATGCGTCGGCGGGCGGCCACCTCGGCTGCCTCGCCGGGCCCGGTTCGCAACCTGATCAGACCGCTTCGGGACGGTGTGGGTGATCCCTCGACGTCGCAGCCAGGTCTGGATGGCCTTCGAGCTGTAACCCCTTGTCGCCGATCACGTGATCGGGCCTCACCCAGGGCCCGGCCCGGCTCTCCGCCTGCGCTGGTCGAGGGGATTTTAGGTGTAGGCGTCCTCGACGGCGACTTGTCGCACTGTACGCAGCGTCGACTGGAGACGGTCCAGATCGGTCGAGGCCAGAGCGAGGCGGATCGCCTGCGGCGTATGCGTCGAGGTGGTGAACGGCTCCGCTGTGGTCACCGAGATGTGCCGGCGCGCGAGGGTGGCGGTCAGGCGATCGGCGCGTGCGTCGTCGGGCAGTGTCAGCCATGTGAAGTAGGACGAGGGGTGGCCGATGAGGGGTAGACCTGCCAGCTCTTGTCTGGCGAGTGACTGGCGGGCCTTGGCGTCCTCTCGTTTCTGCGCTTCCAGGTGGTCCACCGTGCCGTCGTCGAGCCAGCGGCAGGCGATCGCGGTGGTGAGGGCGGGGGTGTTCCAGGTAGTCACCCGAATCGCGCGTTCGAGCGACGGCACCGCAGATGGCGGGGCGACGACGAAGCCGACCCGGAGGCCGGTGGCGACGCTCTTGGACAGTCCCGAGACGTAGACGGTGATGTCCGGCGCGGTCGCGGCCAGAGGCGGTGGAGGGTCCTCGGCCAGGAAGGCGTATGCGGCGTCTTCGATGATGAGCGAACCGTGCTGTCGGGCGATCTTGATCAGGCGGGTTCGGTCCCTTGCGGGCATGACCCAGCCCAGAGGGTTGTGCAAGGTGGGCATGGTGTAGATCGCGCGCACAGGGCGGGTAGCGCACAGCTTCTCAAGAGCATCGAGATTCGGCCCGTCGGTGGTGGTGGGTATGGGCTCCAGGCCGAGTTGAAGGGCGTGCGCGAGCACCTTGAATCCCGGGTAGGTGAGCGCGTCGACCGCGACAACGTCACCGGCGTTGAGCGCGGCCATGACAGTGATGGCCAGGCCCTGTTGCGCACCGTTGACGATGAGGATCCGATCGGCGTCGGTGGTGATTCCTCGACGCCTCAGGTGCCGTGCGATCGAGGCTCTGTCCTGGGGACGCCCTCGATGTGGTTGGTAGCGCAGTAGCGAGTCGAGATCACCGGAGGTGGCCACCTCCCGCAGGGCCTGCCGTAGGAGATCGGCTTGGCCGGGCAGCGAGGGATAGTTGAATGTGAGGTCGACCGCGCCCGTGGCGACGGCCTGCTGATCGATGCCATGACCGGCGGGAACCGCGATGTCACGCACGAACGTGCCGCGGCCCTGTTCCCGGCTCACCAGACCCATCGCTTCCAGCTGGGCGTACACCCGAGTCGCGGTCACCACGGCGATGCCCTCACGGGCGGCGAGCCCGCGGTGTGTCGGCAGCCGCACGCCTGCGGCGAGCCGCCCCGTCCGGATGTCGGATGCGAGCGCGTCGACCAGCGTTTTGTACCGCGAGGCTGCCATGCACCGAATTGTATCCATGACAATTCTTTGACCGTCATGTTCGCGGGTCTTTACCGTCAAGAGCCACGCCACCGATACGGAAGGGCAACCGCCGTGCACATCGCCATCCTCACCTTCGAGGGCTACAACGAGCTTGACTCTCTGATCGCGCTCGGAGTACTCAACCGCATCAAGACCGACGACTGGCGCGTCACCATCGCCACCCCCGCAGCCAAGGTGACGTCGATGAACGGGGTGGTCATCGAGCAGATGTCCACCCTTGAGGAGGCGTGCGCCGCTGACGCCGTCATCGTCGGGAGCGGCATCGCCACCCGCGAGGTCGTCGAAGACCCGGCGACCATGAACATCCTGCGCCGCCTGGACCCCGCGCGCCAACTCATCGCGGCACAGTGCTCCGGCGCGCTCGTGCTGGCCAAGCTCGGCCTGCTAAACGACATCCCCGCCTGCACCGACCTGACCACCAAGCCCTGGGTCGTCGCCGCCGGCGTCGAGGTACTCAACCAGCCCTTCTACGCCAAGGACAACATCGCCACCGCCGGCGGCTGCCTGGCCTCGCACTACCTCGCCGCCTGGATCATCGCCCGCCTCCAGGGCAACGACGCCGCCGAAAGCGCGCTGCACTATGTCGCCCCGGTCGGCGAGAAGGAGGAATACACCGAGCGCGCCTGGCGCAACATCACCCCCTACCTGCCTGCTCCCACACCGGCGCTCGTCTGAACAACGAGCCGCAGGCAGCGACCGTCCAGGAAGCCACGCCCCCGGCGGCCTAGCGCCGCTCGTTCGCGGCCCGCACCTACCGGACTCTCAGGTAGGAGACGACGTTGTGCATGACCACTTTGCCCATCACATCTTCTGGATGTTCCAGGGGTTGGAAACGCATCTCCGTCCACATGGACCCGGCGCACGGCGGAACTCATCGCCGCGCGAGTGGCTTTTCCCCACCACCGCCTACGGCGCCTCGGCTGGATCCTGTGTCGCTCACGGTGCCTGAGGCCCCGTTCTCCGCGCGTGCGGTGGGCAGGGCCTGCTCGGCCCAGATCGTCTTGCCCGTGCGGGTGTGGCGGCTGCCCCAGCGCTGGGTGAGCTGGGCGACGAGCAGTAGACCGCGGCCTCCCTCGTCGAAGACGCGGGCCCGGCGCATGTGGGGGGCCGTGCTGCTGGAGTCCGAGACCTCGCAGATGAGCGCTGTGTCAAGGATCAGGCGCAGTTGGATGGGGGATCCGCCGTAACGGATGGCGTTGGTGACGAGTTCGCTGACGACGAGTTCGGTAACGAAGCCGAGGTCCTCCAGGTGCCAGGTGGCCAGTTGCTCGCAGGCCAGTGCACGGGCGCGGGCGACGGAGGAAGGGTCCGCGGGTACGTCCCAGGCGGCGACCCGGCTGGCTTCGAGCGCACGGATACGGACCACGAGGAGGGCGACGTCGTCGGCGGGCCGGTCGGGCACCAGACTTCGTAGGACTCCGTCACAGATCTCCTCCAGTGCACGGCCGGGGCCGCCGAGGGCCCGGCGGAGCATCGCGAGTCCGTCGTCGAGGTCGCGGTCGGGGGCGTGGACGAGGCCATCAGTGTAGAGGGCGAGGATGCTGCCCTCGGAGATGTCGAACTCCGCGGTTTCGAACGGCAGACCGCCCAGCCCCAAGGGGGGTCCTATCGGCAGGTCGAGGAAGGAGACCTTGCCGTCAGGGGTGACCATGGCCGGGACAGGGTGACCGGCGCGGGCCATGGTACAGCGGCGTGAGACGGGGTCGTAGACGGCGTAGAGGCAGGTGGCTCCGACCTCGCCCGGGCTCGGTGGTTCCTCGGCGGCATCCTGTGTCCGCTCGGAGTCCAGGCGCAGGACGATGTCGTCGAGCTGGGTGAGCAGTTCGTCGGGGGCGAGGTCGACGTCGGCGAGGGTGCGTACGGCTGTGCGGAGCCGGCCCATGGTGGCGGACGCCTGCACCCCGTGGCCGACGACGTCGCCCACGACGAGGGCCACCCGGGCTCCGGATAGGGGGATGACATCGAACCAGTCGCCGCCGATGCCGGCGCGGGAGCTCGCTGGCCGGTAACGGGAGGCGACCTCTACGGCCGCCTGTCTGGGTGCGTGCTGCGGGAGCAGACTGCGCTGGAGGGCGAGTGCCGTGTCGCGTTCCCGTGTGTAGCGGCGGGCGTTGTCGACACACACCGCCGCGCGTGCTGCGAGTTCCTTGGCGAGCAGCAGATCGTCGTCGTCGAAGGGTTCCGGTGTCCGGTGGCGGCCGAGGATCGCCAGGCCGAGCGTGATGCCGCGGGCCCGCAGCGGCACCACCAACAGGGTATGGATGCCGTGGGTGTCGATGCTTCGGACACTGTCAGGGGAGTCCGCGGCCCACCATCGCCGCCCGGCTTCGTCGACGGCGTGGAACAGACCGCGGCCGTCCGTCAGCACGCGTCCCTGCGGCGAGTCCTTGCGGTAGCCGTGCGTGGCACCGACGGGGATCGTCACCTCGGGACAGCCCTCTAGCACGGACCGGCAGGCGGTGCGACGGAAGACGGGCGCGGCATCGGGCACGGCGCCCGTCTCGTCCCCGGCCAGCGCGGACTCCAGCAGGTCCACGAGAGCGAAGTCAGCGAAGTGCGCCGTGTACACCTCGGCCAGTTCCTCGGCGGTGCGGGCCACGTCGAGGGTGGAGCCGATCCTGACGCCGGACTCGTTGAGGACGCTCAGTCTGCGCCGGGCGAGGAACTGCTCTGTACTGTCCATGGCCGCCAGACACAAGCCTCGTATCCGGCCCGCATTGTCCTTCAGCGGGCTGAGGGACACCAGCCAGGCGTGTTCGCGGGGCTCGCCGGGGGCGTGTAGCCAGGCCTCGTACGGCATGGTCTCGCCCGTGCGCAGGACCCGCTGCACCGCGTCACCGAGGCCCTCGAAGCCGGGGAGGCGCCGCCGGCCGTCGACCGATTCGCCCACCCGACGGCCGAGCAGATCCCTGGAGGGCCTACCCATCACCCCCTCCATCGCGGAGTTGGTGGACACCGCGAGCCCGTCCTGGTCGAAGAGGGCCACCGGGACGGGGAACTGCTCCAGCGCCCACTTCTGCAGCTGCGCCGCCGGCTCTGGCACGGTGGCCGTGAGAAACCAGTGGACGGCACCGGCCCCATCGAGCAGCGGGTGCGCGTCCAGCCGCACCTCGACGAGGTGGCCGTCCCGGTGCTGCACCACGACCGTACCGCTCCACTCGTCCGGCTCGGCCAGGCTGCGCAGGGCATCGACCGGCAGTGGTTCGGCCAGCAGATCCGCCACGGAGCAGCCGATCACGTCCCCGGGCTCGAAGCCGAGCAGGCGGCGGGCCGCGTCGCTCCACGCGGTGACCAGCCCTCCGGCGTCCGCCGCGGCTGCGGCGGCGCCCCGGTTCACCGATGCGGCCCTGCGCTCGTCCACGGGTTCATCCTTCTCCACGGCACCAGTGTTAGTACTCATTGTGCGCCGGACCCGCCCGAGTACGCCCTGTCACTCCCGTGACCTGGACGGACGTCGGGGGCGCGCGGGCCCACGACAGCAGGTACTCCGCTCTACGGCAGGCGTTGCCGGCCGCAGACAGGGCCCGCTCCGGCGCGCGATCGTGTGTCGTGAGGGCAGGGAGACGGCTCCTGCCCTGCTGTGACTCCGCGGGCCTCGCCGGGGCCGCTCATCGATGGTCGGGGCCCCATGGGTTTGAGGTGGCGGAGGGGGCGGTCGTGGCACTTTCCGCCGCCCCGGTGTCCGTCTCACACCGCTCCCGGTCCGGCGGCGGAATCAGCCGGTAAGCAGCGAGCCGGTCGGTCCGGAACGTCACCTCCGGTGCCCCGTCGCCGCCTGGCCGGCCGATTCCTTCCAGCAGTTCATCGGCGGTCAGGGGGGTGCCGGCGTAGACGGCCATGAGGACGCCAGTGCAGGCGTCGCGTTCCGCAGCGGAGAGGCCCGGCGGGAACCCGAAGAGCCGCTTCTCGCTTCCGTCCGTGCCCAGTTGCACGCGAAGAGCCGGACTCAGTTCGTTGCCCGACGCCGTGGCGGTGAGCCGCCAGAACTGGACCTGTACGGTGACTGGTGCGCACAGCGGCCGGCCGTCGGCCGTGCCGCGCGGGCGGACCTCGACGACTGCCTCCTCGCCGGACGCGTCCTCATCGAATGACACGGCGGAGCGCAGCCACTGCGCCTGTTGCTGCGCTGACCAGCCTCCGTCGTCCCGGCAGCCGCTGGCTTCCACGCCGTCGGCCCTTCCCGCACAGCTGGTCGCCAGCAGTGCGGCAGCCGCGGCCAGCGACGTCAGCGAGGCGAGTGCGATGGGCGTTCTGGACATTGTTTCCCTCGATCGGAGTGGGCGCGGCCGGGCGCCTAGACGGGCGGGCGGGAAGCAGTCTCGCCCGCCAGCCGGGGTGGCGGGGGCGTCGGGACGGGCATGTCGCCGTTCTGTGATCGCCAGACGTAGGCGGGTGTTCACGGGCCGTCGCGCAGTCCGTCTCGCCGAGAGGGGCGCCGTCTGGCCCAGCTCTGCTGTGTCAGCTGCTCAGCTTCCGACAGCACCAGTGGTGGCAGCCTGTTATCGCCCATGCCATGAGGACACCGGACCCACATGATCTGAAACAGAACCCAACTCATGGGGCGAGCCCACACCTCAAAACCCGGTCACTAGGGCGCGTCACGGGCAGTGGGTCCTGGACCGGGATCAGGCGGGAGTGGCGTCCGCCGGCGTGGCGCCGGTGGGGGTGTTGCGGATGAACTCGCTGATGAGCAGGGCTGTCAGGTCGGGTTGGTCGCGCATCACCCAGGTGCGGCTGTCGGGAATGGCCTTCAGCTGGGCGCCGGGCACGATCGCGGCCAGTCGCTCGCCGTGCGCGTAGGGAAAGAGCCGGTCCTCGCGGGCGAAGGCGAGCAGGGTGGGCCGGTCGAAGGAGGCGAGCCGCCTTGCCGGTTCGAGCAGGGCCGTGGGGACGATCCCACGGGTGACCTTGACGCAGTCGCGCCGGACGCCGGGGTCGGCGAAGAAGGCCCCCAGCCAGTCGTCGATCAGATCGTGGGGCAGTGCGCCCCTGGTCAGCAGGCCGAACCCGAAGGGCATGCGACGAACGGCACGCAGCCGCAGGGCCTGGAAAACCAGGGTGAGCAGACCGGGCACCCGGGAGGCGGGGTCAAGTGATCTGAACCAGGGTGACGGGCAGTTGTCGAAGCACTCGCCGTTGGTGAGGACGAGACGCCCGATCCGCTCGGGATGACGGACGGCGACGAGCTGGGCGACGGCGGTGCCGAGATCGTTGGCGACCAGGGTCACCCGGGGCAGATCAAGGGCGACGATCAGATCCGCGACCAGCCGGGCGATCCCCGGGAGGCTGAGGTCCGTGCCGGGGTTCATCGGGGTGCGGTGGGCACCGAGGGGCAGGTCGGGGGTGATGCACCGGAAGTCCGGGGCGAGCCGGGCGACGACCGGTTCCCAGAGCCTGCTGTCCATGAGGTACCCGTGCAGAAGCAGCACAGGCTCGCCTTCTCCGGTGTCCCGGTAGTGGACGGTTCCCTGGTCGAGCGTGAGCTGTGGCATGGCGGGTACCCTTCGCGGCAAATTACATACAGACTGTATGCATGTAGAGTGGCATACAGGCTGTACGGAACTCAAGGGGGCAGGATGGAATCGACCGGCACCAAGCACACCCAGCGTTCCCGGGCGACCCGGGCGGCTCTCATCGCCGCCGCCCGGTCGCTGTTCGCCGAGCGCGGCTACGCGGGGGTGGGGACCGAGGAGATCGTCCGGGCCGCCGGCGTGACCCGGGGGGCGCTCTACCACCAGTTCCGGGACAAGAACGATCTGTTCGACGCCACGGTGCAGACGGTCGAGGCGGAGCTGACCGAGCGGATCGCCGTGCAGGTCATGACAACCGCCACGGATCCGGTGCAGGCGCTGAAGGCGGGGGCGCGCGCGTTTCTCGACGCCTTCGCCGAGCCGGACGTGGAACGCGTTCTGCTGCTGGACGCCCCAGGGGTGCTGGGCTGGCGGCGGTGGCGGGAGATCGGCCAGGAGCACGGCCTCGGAGTGATCACGGCGGCCCTGGAGGCGGCGATGGCGGCCGGGGCGCTGGCCCCCCGGCCCGTACCGCCGCTGGCCCACATCCTTCTCGGCGCGCTGAACGAGGCGGCGCTGATGGTCGCGCACGCGGACGATCCCGGGGCCACCCGCACGGAGATGGCGGAGGCACTGGAGCACCTGGTGGACGGGCTGCTGGTGCGGAACGGGAACTGAGCGGGTGCCGTCCGCCGATCCTGTGCGCGGTTGCCCGATCCACCAGGTACCAGGCGACCTCGCGTTTCTCCGGCGGGCCGTACACCTTCGCCGTCGCACTGAAGGACAAGGGCGTCCCCGTCCCGGACATCGCGAAGAAGCTCACCATCAAGACTGGGAAGAACGCAGGCAAGTCCCCATCCGTCACCTCCCTCTACCGAGCACTCGCAGAAGCCGAACAGGCCCCCGCAGACCACGGCCTGTCGCTTCGGCCCAAGCCCGTCCGCATCCGCCGCCCCGGGGAGCCGCTTACCCCCGAAGAGATCGACCTCCGCGACCGGCTCCAGGCCCAGCCCCACCCAAACGCCGGAGCCACTCCCCTTGGATGACCTGGCGACCGGCGACCCCGGCGAACGCCTTCCCGCCGGGGTCCTGCTCTCGCAAGATCAAGTACTCAGCGTTATGGCTGTTCTGATCGTCCCCTTGGCCGATCTCCGTCTCCAGCGCCCGCCACATCGCGCCCGCATCCAGATCCGCGCCGCTCTCGGCAACCAGGTCCTGCTGCTCGCTCCACAGCCGGAACACCCCATCGAGCATCCGTGACCCCTTCGCCACTCGGCCCCGGGCCGCCACCCAGTCCCGGTCCGGCGTGCGGCGCTGATCAGCCTCACCTGCATCAGCAGCACGAACAGATCCAGCGCGTCGTCGGTCACCGCGGCCTCCATGTGCCGGCTTTGGGGCTTACGCCGGCGATACCCGTGGACGTGATCTTGCGGGCATGGTGCCGAGCGCGGCCGGCCCACGGCAGGCGCCGGTCCCGGTTTGGTCGTAAGGTGGGCGCTTCAGTCGTCGATCGTTTCGGATGCTACAGCTGGCGCGGCTTGCCTCCGGGGCCGGTAGGTGAGGGCGTCGGTCAGGCGGTCGGCGTCAAGGGTCAGACGGACGATGTGGTGGTCTGACATACCCGGTTCGACCTCGATCACGTCGACATCGCTCACCGCTCCGAGTAGGGCGGGCGTGGCGTAGATCCTGTCGATCCGCGTGTCCGGGCCGTGCGTCGGACTGGCGTTCATCGTGCGGGACGCGGCTGTCTTGTCGCCATCGCGGGTGTTCGCCCAATAGCGGGCCACGTCCTCCAGGCCGGCGGTGCGCAGAGCCTCGTCAGGGCAGGTGTCCAACAGCCGCTGCCCATCGGGGCCGATGTGGGAGCGGTGGAGCCGGTGCGGCCGGTCGGCGATCTGTTCCAAATCCGGCAGGGGGAGGTCCCCTTCCAGACCGGGCACCGGGTAGGAGTTGTTGTCACCGCCCATGAGGGCGGGCATCAGCATCCGCTCGCCGTCCGGCATCGTCCACTTGCGGTCGGCCCACTTCGTCAGCCGCTCCACCTCGGCCTGGCGGGTTGTGGCCGAGGCGTGGTTCAGGTGATAAGAAGCCACAACAAAGGGCAGGGACTGGCTGCCGCCTGGTGTGAAGCGGAAGACCGCAACCGTGGGTGGATGAACCCAAACAGGGCCGACGTCCTCACACTCCCTCAGCGGCTGGAACAGCGTCGGGTTCGCGAAGACGGCCGTGCAGGCTCGGGGGCCGAGCCAGCCGCGCAAGCCAAGGACAGCCTCAACCTCGTACATGATCCGGTTGCCGTCCGCCGCAGCACCATCCATCTCTTGGCGGAGGACGAGGTGAGGGTCGAGGGATGCCAGCAGCTCGTGGGCACGCCGCCGCTTGGTGGTGTCACCAGCACCGTTGCGTTTGAGGTTCCAGCACAGGACTGTCACATGCTGGCTCATGCGTTCACCTTTGAAGAGAGAAGAGAGTCGTCTTCGCGTCGCCCGTAGCCTCATCCCCGAATTGGACGATTTGGGTACCGTCAACAACAGTGTTCCACAAGCCGCTCGCCGCCCAAGGCCAGGCACCAGAGCCCCGCCCGGGCTTTGTGTGCTTGCCTACCCATCAGATGTCGTTCTGCCCAGGTCGGCCCTGCGGTTCCTGTACGACCTGCTGGTCGTGCGACAACGCCAGCGGGGGACGCTCTGGCGCCGACTTCCAGCGAGCCGACAAGTTGATCGACTCGGAGCTACTGTGCCGATCGGCCAGCACTTTTTCTAGCGCAAGTTTCCGATCATTCATCGTCGAGAGAATCGAACGTTAGCCTCAAGTCAGGTTCAGGCGCTGACGGTTCCCGTGAGCGGCCCGTCGCGACCGTCACGTTACTCACGTTGATCCACGGCTTCGAAGAGTTCCACGGATGCCACGGAGGTGGGCGCGACGCGGGTTGTCACCCGGTGACGCCACCGATCGTGAGGAGTGGGTCCGCCACCTTGTCGCCCTTCAACCAGCTCGGCCGCGCCCGGCCTCCAGCACCATGCGGCAGCCCGCCGTGCCCACCCGCCCGCCGTGGGAAGGACAGCCCTTACGTGGTGGCCCCCAACCTGTGAAAAGGAAGCTCCCGATCGTGGCGAGGCTTGATCTGCAGCGCGAACGCGGCCGGCCCGGCGTTCCTGGCGCTTCAGCCGTGACCACCTCCAGCCCCTTGACAATCACGACGGGGCACCCCGCGGGGAAGCAGCCGATGCCCGAGCCCGCGCCGGATCGTCAATGCACGCTGCCACGGTGAGAGCCAGCTTCGGCCCTGGCCTGCGGGCTGGTGTATCCCGTTGATGCGGCCGTGATACCTCGGTGGTGGGCGGTCGAGAGGCAGGTCATGCGGGATAACGTGTCGACGTACCGCGGATGTTCAGGTACAAGTCGATGAGTTTGACCGTGGCGAAGGCTGTGGCCCCGATGCGCAGAGCGTTGACCCCGAACCAGGCCCAGGCAAGTGTGTCGACGCGCGCCGGGTCGTTGATCGGAGGCCCGAAATACAGCGTGCCGTTGATTTGCGTGACGGCGACGAAGGTGAGCGCGGCCATGGCGAGATGGCCGCAGGTGGCGAGTCGCAGGCGAGTCTGGTTCGCGGGCGACAGCCCGCCCCGCTTCAGCCAGAGAAAGGCCAGCGAGCCCAGTACCGGGACAGCCACGATCGCATAGTAGAAGACCGGGTTGGTGACCGAATGGTACGGGTCCCACAAAGACTGGGCTTCCACAGCACGTGCGCCCATCATCATGTTCGGGACATCGACGATCTCCTCATAGAGGAAACCGAAGAAGAACCACGCGTGGCACAGAACCGCCGCGCCCGCAGCGGGGCCTATACGGGCATGCAAGGGGTACGCCTCCTGGATGGAAGAATAGAGCCGACCCGCATCAAATAGTCAAACTCTTTACATATCAACTTGCTTGAAGACTCGCGCGTAGGGAGGGGGGTCGACCTCCCTCGCCTGCTGACGGGGGAACTGACCGACCTCAGCAAGGCGATCGACTTGATAGGCAGCGCTGTGGCAAGCCGGATCAGTATCAACCAGATACACCTAATTTGCTTGGAACGCTGGGGGCATCAGGGACTCATGAGCACGGGTCAGGTCGTCGGCCCCGTGCTGACGACTGCCGCCATCAGCGCTATGGCCTCCCGGATGGAGGCTCGGGGGTATGCGCGTCGTGAAATGGATCCGACGACAGACGCAGGGTGCTGCTACCCGGCGTCTCGGTGCTGGCCAGGCAGGTGTCGGAGGCCCGCACGGGGGCCGAGTGGCGTCTGTACGAGGCGGTGGCCCGCCGCGCGCCGGGCCGATGATGCGCTCGCGCCGGCGCCCGCCCTGCGGCCGCACCTTTGACGGTGGGATCAGCGGCTCCGCGATCTCCCACAGCCCGTCCGGAACAATCCAACTCCAAGTACCCCTTCTGGCGGATTGCGACCTTCGGTACGGCAACCTCACCAGCCGCGACGACCTCATCGACATGATTCACCTCGGCCGCGCAGGGGAAAGGCCGCCTGTTCATGCCAGGACTCGCCGTCGCAAACCAAAAGCTGAACCGCCGAAACGCGGGCGGTGACCGGCAGACGGCCGGTGAGGGCGGCCTCGGCCTCGTCGAATACGCTCCGCTCCTGACCATGGGCCACCGTCAGGTGCGGGACGACCTCGACGAACCGGCCCCCATAGGGCGGGACCTCCGGCCATCGTTCGCAGACGGCTTGAGTAAGAGCCCGCAGCGGACCCCCCGGTGTAGGCACCAGGAAGAGCACGTCGGGGAACCGCCCGAAGCCTTCGAACCGGATGTCGAAGGCTCCGTGGGCACCAACGAGTAATTCGAGCGCGCCGAGCACGTCGGCATCGATGCGGCCATGGTCCAGAAATGGATAGAGCACCGTCACGTGCGCCGGAAGCCTGGCTCCGGCCGAGGAGTCGAACCGCCGGCGCCATCCGCCCACGAGCGGCTCGGCTTCGGGCACCTTGACCAACAGCACCGTTTCGCCTGCCTGATACAGGCCCGACTGGTCTTCCGGCATGCCTCTCCCTGATCCCGTCCGGTCTCATAGGACCACACGCCGAAGAGCGTCGCAGCGTGTTGGGACGAGTCGGCGGAGCGGTGTTCCGAATCCGTCGAACCGCAACTACGGCGAGGCGCTTGGCTTCCCCGCGCACCGCATTGCGGCAGCTCGTACCGCCTGCCTTGGTCCGGTCTCGCGTTCCCCGTATCGCGGCTGGAGGCCCATTTCGCCGAGGTGCTTGGGGGCTCACTGCTCCCCTAGTGTCATCCACTTCTCCGGTTTCTCCAGTGATGCGAAGCCCACCTTGGCGTAGACCGCGTGCGCGTCCGCCGTGGCCAGCAGGATTCGACGCAGGCCGCAGGGAGAAAGATGGTCCCGGATCGCAGTGGCCAGAGCGGTTCCCAGGCCCTTTCCACGTGCGTCGCGTGCGATGTAGACGTCACACAACCAGGCGAAGGTGGCCGAGTCAGTGACAACACGGGCATAACCGACCTGGGCGCCTGAGGCGCTGTCGTAGACGCCGAAGTTGAGGGAACAGGCGATCGCCATGTCCTGTTTTTCCCTGGATCGGCCAATGGCCCAGTAGGAGTCCTGTGACAGCCACTGGTGGATCAGCGCAGGATCGAGGCGGGCGGGGTCTGCGGATATCTCATATCCGGTGGGAAGTTCAGCGTTCATGAGTGTATTGATCCAGTCTGTGCAACTGACCAACCGGCGCGGAATTCGGCATCCGAGTCCGGCCCGTGTTGTCCTGCTCTTGTGGACGTCGAATCGGCTTCGGCGGCTAGGAATCTGAGCATGGGTCTTCCCCTGACGAGATGCGGCTTACGTTTGCTGTGCCAGTGCCACTGGCTGGGGGAACTCTCGGCGCGACCGCCTCCTATGGTGGCAGGCCGGCTTGAGCGCTTGGCTGCCCGAGGGTGTCGGCCGAGACGCCGAGGGAAGCCGTAGCGCTGGGGCGGGCAACCCGACTCTGTCTCAGCCGCGGGTTCTTGCAGCCGCGTCCGCCTCGCCCACCTGGGCGACATCAGGAGATGCAGTGCAGCGATATACCAAAGCGGCCGAACCTGTCAGACGGCGCCAGGCGGTCTGCATGTGCCGCCAGTTTGGATCCTCAGGTCGAGAAACTGCTCTGCCGGACGCGGCCGCCGACGCTCTACCGGCCGAGCCGTCAGAGAGAAGTCGTGACCGACTCCGCAAAAAGATAGCGTCGAATCTGGCCCGCTCCCCCGGATGGGTTCACCCGACAGCGACCAGACGGCGGCTGTCGGACCGGAAGTATCCAGCAATCCGCTCATGCTGGCAGCTCCTCCAAACGTCCGTTCGCGACGAACGAGACTTCGCCGCCGACCTGTACCGAGCGGACGTCCCCACTTGGGCCCTGCGCGCTGATCGTCATCTGGCTGGGACGGCCAGTGAACCGGCCCTGTCTGAGGACCACCTTTTCCCCGTCGCGGATGCGGCCGTGGCGGCGCAGATAGGCGGCGGCACATCCTGCTCCGCTTCCGGTCGCCACGTCCTCGACGATGCCGTCGTTGTTCCAGTGCCGTGACTCCAAGGTGTCGGCATCGAGGAGATAGGCGAACTGTGCGCCGAGACTGGAAAGCGGCGTGTCGAGATCGAAAGCGATCCGGGCCCGTTCGAGTGCGCCGCTGCGTACCGGCAGCACCAGGTAGCGCAGACCGGTGGAGACCACCTCGGGCGGGAGATCCGCATCCAGGTCTTCTTCATCCAGCGAAAACCAAGACGCCAGGTCCTTGCGGTCCGGCTGGCCGAGGAAGGAGGGAGCGCGCTGATCCAGCACGCTCGCGTACCGCCCGGGACCACGCCGATGTGTGGTGATCTCCACCGTGCGGCATTTCAATTTCATCTTCCATGTCTCACTGTCGCCACTGCCGTGCAGCGCGTGCAGGACACAGGCGGCTCCGATGACAGGGTGGCCGGCGAAGTCGAGTTCCTCGGCGAGGTCGAAGACGCGGGCCCGCCAAGCTCCGTTTTCCGCGTCCTCACCAGTCAGGAAGATCGATTCGAAGTGGCGCATTTCCCGCGTGATGGCCGCCATCTGGCCGCTGCTGAGCTGGGCGGCATCGGGGAAGACAGTGAGGCTGTTGCCGCTGAAGGGCCGAGGGCTGAACACATCGACGTGGAAGTAGTGCATGGGACTGACGCTAATGATTCGCTCCTTCAGATGGAACTACCCAATGAACAGGGGGCCGTATAACGTGCGGTTATGGCCTTCGACCGCGATCTAGAGACGTCGTTGCTGCGGATGTTCGTCAGCTGCGCCCGCCTCGGCAGTATCAGTCGCGCCGCAGCCGCGCTCGGGTACAGCCAGCCGGCCCTCAGCCAGCAGCTGCGGAAGCTCGAACGCTCCGTCGGACAGCCACTGCTGCACCGCACGGCCACCGGAGTGGGCCCGACCAAGGCCGGCGAGTGATCCGTCCTACCTGCCCGGCCTTCCGCGCTGGACGATCCGGTTGCCGCTGAGATGGGCCGTCGGGCCCGGACTGGATCCAGACGCTGACCCCCTCCCTCTCGTGCTGTTCTCCCTGCCGTGTCGCTGGCGCACGCCGGTGCTGGATGCGTTGGAAGCCAACGGACGTACATGGCGTGTTGTTTTCGAAAGCACCAGCCTGGCCGCCGTGCAAGCCGCCGTCCGGGCCGGCCTCGGCGCTGCGGCTCTACTGCCTGCCTGCGTGGAACCCGGCACGGCCGCGTACGGCGGCCTGCCAGAACTCCCTGACGTCGAACTGGGTCTCATAAGGCGGACAGGCACGGAGGGCGATCCGCTCATCGACGCGGTCGAAGACGTGCTCAGACGTCTGGCCTGACAAGAGCAGGGCCCCCACGGCTCATGCGGTCACAGCACCAACTGCTCAGCAGCCCCGAGCAGTGCCTGCCGGGCAGCTTTGATGGTGGGGTGCTGGCCGCCTCCGCGACGCACGGCAGTGAGCAGTCTGCGCCTGTGATGAGCCCGTGGCAATGGCTGTAGGGGGACCTTCGGGGGACGGCCGTGCCATGCCAAACCCGGAAGCAGCGCGGCCGCATGACCCTGTTCGGCGAGCCGCAGATGCAGGAAGTGATCGGTGGACTCGTAACGGATGTCGGGTTCGAAGCCTGCTTGGCGGCACAGTGCCATCGACCAGCGGCGAGCGACGGTTCCCTCGGGCTCCATGATCCACGGCTGTTTTGCCAGGCTGAGGAGCGCCTCCATGGGGTCGGCCACGCCTCCAATGGCCGGATGAGCCAGATGCAGGGTGTCCTCACACAACTCCTCCTGCTCCACCTCCGCGGGCCGAGGACCGGGAATACCGGGGTACTCCACGTCGATGATCAGGTCGAAGTCACGCGCCAGGAGAGCAGAAATGGCACTTTCCCGCTCCATCTGAGTGAGATGGACACGCAGCAGCGGATGAGCGGCATGCAGCAAGTTCAGCGCGGTGGGCACCAGGGCAAGCGCCGCACTCTGAAAGGAAGCGATGCGGAGTGTTCCGGTCAAATCGGTCAAGGATGTCGCGATGTCGGTCTCTGCGCGTTCCAGCCGCTCCAGGACAGCCTCGGTGTGGGCAACGAGGATCTCCGCCTGTTGGGTGAGGCGTACCCGCCGACCGACGTGTTCCAGTAGCCGGACGCCGACCTCGGATTCCAGCAGCGACAACTGCTGAGAAATGGTCGATGGACTGTAGGACAAGGCAGCGGCAACGGCGGCCAGCGTGCCGCGGTGCTTGAGCTCCCTGAGAAGTCTTAGCCGGTGAAGATCGAACATGACAGCGCCTGAAACAGCTGGCTTTCTCGTGGGAGAGCTTGTTCCGGACGCGCAGAGTGTGATGTCACGCTACGCCTCGCGGTTGACTCGGGCTGACGGCGGCGGATTACAAGGGTCAGCGCCGCCGGTTCTAGGGCTGGGTGCCGTATCGAGGGGTGCGCGGTGGCCAGGAATCCCTGGTGCGCGGTCGGATGGTAAGGCGACACCGGGCCATTGAAAAGCGCTGCGAGGTCACGCTTGAACGCGTTCTGGGCCGGTTGGCGGCACGGCCTGGATCAGGCAGGTAATGTCACGCCACTGATGCCTGGGCGAGCCGCCCCGATGTGTCGCCGTCGAGGTCATGGCCTGGCTGGGGCGTCCTCGGCTGCCCTGCGCATGCTGGCCACCCGGCCGCGCACGCCGAACCACCCGCCGATGAGAGCCCCGACGATCAGCGGAAGACACAGCACGGTGGTGCGTGCGGCGCCGCCGTCGGCATACATCAGCACCAGGACGGAGGCCAGGAAGCCGAGGGTCACGATCTCGGTCCACGGCGAGCCGGGCAGCCGGTAGCCAGGACGCGTCAGCTCGCCCTGCTGCGTCTTCCGCCAGAAGAGCAGGTGGCAGATCATGATCATGCCCCAGGTGGCCAGGATGCCGATTGCCGCGAAGTTCAGGACGATCTCGAACGCCTCCGCCGGTACGACGAAGTTGAGGCCGACGCCGAGCACACAGATACCGGTCGTGAGCAGGATGCCACCGTAGGGAACCTGGCTGCGGCTCATCGCACTCGTGAACCTCGGCGCCGAGCCGGACATCGCCATGGAGCGCAGGATGCGGCCGGTCGAGTAGAGGCCGGAGTTGAGCGAGGACATGGCCGCGGTGAGGACGACGAGGTTCATCACGCCGCCCGCGGCGGGGACACCGATGTTGGACAGCACCGTCACAAAGGGGCTCTCGCCGGCGACGTACTTGTTCCACGGAAGCAGCATCGAGAGCAGGATGACCGAGCCGACGTAGAACAGCGCCACTCGCCACATGATCGAGTTGATCGCCTTGGGCATGATCTTCTCGGGGTTCTCGGTCTCACCTGCGGTAACGCCGACCAGCTCGACTGCGGCGTAGGCGAAGATGACGCCCTGGGTGATCAGGAGCATGGGCAGCAGACCGTTGGGGAAGACGCCTCCGTTGTCGCTGATCACGGACAGACCGGGGTTGTGACCGTCGACGGGGTGTTGGGTCACCAGCAGGAAGATGCCGATACACATGAAGACGACGAGGGCGCCGACCTTGACGATTGCGAACCAGAACTCCAGCTCGCCGAAGATCCGCACCGAGATCAGGTTGACCGCGAGGACGACCGCCAGGGCGATCAGCGCGATCACCCATTGGGGTATGTCGGAGAACATGCCCCAGTAGTGAGTGTAGGTGGCCACCGCGGTGATGTCGGCGATACCGGTCGTGGCCCAGTTCAGGAAGTACATCCAGCCTGCGGTGTAGGCACCCTTCTCGCCGAGGAACTCCCGGGCGTACGACACGAAGGCGCCGGACGAGGGCCGGTACAGGACGAGTTCGCCGAGCGCGCGGACGACGAGGAAGGCGAAGACGCCGCAGACCGCGTACGCGACGAACAACGACGGGCCGGCCTCGGCGAGGCGGCCGCCGGCACCGAGGAAGAGGCCGGTGCCGATGGCACCGCCGATGGCGATCATGCTGACGTGCCGGGACTTCAACGACTTGCTGTAACCGGCGTCTCCAGCGTCGACATTGGGCCGGGCCGGTCCGGATGGCGCTGCGGGCTTTACGAGCGGCTGCTCACTCACGCCTTGCTCTCACTTTCCATAAAATGATTCAGTGCGGTCCGTCACTGCCGGTCCGCTCAAGATTTCGATGGGCGCACGCCGTCGGTCAACGAACGTTGCGGACGGCCCGAGTTCGCGCGGTCTCCCGCGTCGGGGACCAAGGCGGCAAGTAGGCTTTCACCCTGCCCTACCGAACGTATGTTCGAAAAGAGCGATTGATCGACCCGGGCTTACTGTGCCGAACGGCATGCGCCTTTTCCAGCGCAGGTTTCCGATCGTTCATCGTCGAAAAAACCGAACGGTGTCGACACGTTCGCGCTCACATGTCGAAGTCCACGGTGAGCTCGTCCGATGCGGGGCGGGTCTGGCAGGTCAAGACGTATCCCGCGGCCACCTCCGCGGGCTCCAGGGCGTAGTTGCGGCGCATGTCCCCCCGGCCCTGGGTCACCAGGGCGCGGCACGTCCCGCAGACGCCGCCTCTGCAGGCGAACGGCAGGTCGGGGCGGAGCTGTTGGGCAGCGTCGAGGACGGTCCGGTCCCGGGGGGCCGGGAACGTGGTGGACCTGCCATCCAGGACGACGGTGACTTCGCTCGTGGTGAGACCGATCGCCGAGACCTCGTGGCGGGCGGCGGGCGGCTCTTCATCGGCGTGGAACAGTTCCTGGTGGATTCGGTCGGCCGGGACGCCGAGCCCGGCCAGGATGGCGCTGGAGTCACGGACCATGCCGTGCGGACCGCAGAGCCACCATTGGTCGACGCCGTCGGTGTCGACCAGGGCATCGAGCAGGGCGGTGAGCCGCGCCGCATCGAGGCGACCGGTGAGCATTTCGGCCTCGCGCGGCTCGCGGGACAACACGTGAACGAGCTGGAAGCGGGCCGGGTACTGGTCTTTCAGGTCTGCCAGTTCGTCCGCGAACATCACCGTATCGGTGCGCCGGTTGCCGTAGAGGAGGGTGATGCGGGATGAGCCGTCGGCGCCGAGTACCGAGGCGGCGATCGACAGCATCGGTGTGATGCCGGATCCGGCGGCGATGAGCACGTAGTGGCCGAGGCCACCGGGTTGACCGGAATCACCGGGTTGTCCGGCTGCGGTGAGGTCGGGGGTGAACGCACCGGCCGGCCCCATCACCTCAAGGGTGTCTCCCGGGCGCACACCGTGGACGAGCCAGGAAGAGAACAGGCCGCCGGGTACGACGCGGATGCCGATGCGCAGAGGTTCCCCGACGGGGGAGCAGATGGAGTAGGAGCGGCGCTCGTCGCGGCCGTCGATCTCCCGGCGCACGGTAAGGCACTGGCCGGGGAGAAACGCGAATTCCTCGGCCAGGCGGTCCGGTATCGCGAGGGTGAGCGCGGCGGCGTCGGAGCACAGCCCCTCGACCGCTGCGACGCGCAGGGCGTGGAAGATGGGACGCAGACGGGTCCGCGCTGTGCCGGGGGGACGGGAGGGGGTCGTCATCAAAGGTCCTTGAGGTGCTCGAAGGGCTCCAGGCAGGTGCCGCAGCGGTGGAGCGCCAGGCAGGCGGTTGCGGCGAACCGTGAGATCTCCTCGGTGTCGACCGAGGCGCAGCGCGGGCAGGGCACATCTGACGGGGCCGGCCCGAGGGACAGCCACACCGGCCCGGATTCGCTGCGGCGCCGAGGCCCCGGTGGTGCGATGCCGTGTTCGGCGAGCTTGTGGCGGCCCTGGGATGTGATCCAGTCGGTAGTCCAGGGCGGGTCGAGCACGGTGACGACCCGGACGTCGGTAAAGCCGGCCGCCTGCAGCCGTGTGGCGGCTTCAGCCCGCATCTCGGCCACGGCGGGACAGCCTGAGTAGGTCGGGGTGAGCCGCACGACGACCGTACCGTCCTGCTCCACCTCGACACCGCGGAGCACTCCAAGGTCGGCGAGGGTCAGCATGGGCAGTTCAGGATCGGGGATCTCGCAGGCGGTACGCCAGGCGCGGTGCGCCGTCTTTCGGCGGTGCTCGCCGGCATCTGCGAGCGTCACCATTGCGCCTGCGGGTGTGCGCGGGCGATGCTCTGGAGTTCGGTGAGGAGCGGCGCCAGGTGTTCGGTACGGTCACCGTCGCGGCCGGAGCCGGGTATGGCAGGGGCGGACGCCGGGCCGAGAGGCAGGACCTCGGAGGGGTCGAATCCCGCTCGCACCAGGACGTCGGCGAGATGCCGCAGCGTCCGGTCGGCGACCACTGCGGACTCGGCGCCCAGACCGGCTGCGGTCCGGTCGGTCAGTGGTTCTCCCAGCCAGGGCGCGACGTCGAACAGCGCCGTTCTGAGACGGTCACGGGACTCGGGAGTCCCGTCGCCCAAGCGCACGGTCCACACCGCGGCGTAGTGGCAATGGTAGGAGAGCTCCTTCACGCTCTTGGCGGCGATGGCGGCGAGCACCGGATCAGGAGCGCTGGTGAGCTCCTCGAAGACGGCCAGCCGCCAGACGGACAACACGAGCAGCCGTGTGATCGTGAAGGCGAAGTCGCCGCCAGGCAGTTCGGCCAGCCGTAGGTTGCGGAAGCCGTCTGGATCACGGAAGTAGGCGTACGCGTCCTCGCCGCGGCCCGTACCGTCGGCCCGTCCCGTCCTGGCATACAGCAGCCGGGCCTGGCCGAGCAGGTCGAGGCCGATGTTGGCCAGGGCGAGTTCCTCCTCCAGTTCCGGGGCGCGTGTGCACCACTCGGCGAGCCGCTGGGCGGACACCAGGGCGTCGTCGCCCAGGGCCAGACAGCAGGCGGCCAGGTCTCCGGCGTCGATGCCGTCCGGCACCCTCTGGTCGACGCCGTGCAGGGGGTCGGTGAAACCGGTGCCGAACGCCCACTGCGCGTTGTCGTGGTCGACGTACAGATCCTCGTGACTCATTGGCGGCCGCTCCTAGATGTGGGGTACGTCGTCGGGGATGTCGTAGAAGGTCGGGTGCCGGTAGACCTTGTCGCCGCTGGGCGCGAAGAAGGGATCCTTCTCGGCGAGGGTGGAGGCGGCGATGGAGTCGGATCGCACGGCCCAGACACTCACGCCCTCGTTGCGCCGGGTGTACAGGTCGCGGGCGTGGACAAGGGCCATCGCGTCGTCGGGCGCGCGCAGGGAGCCCACGTGGACATGGTTCAGTCCACGCTTGCCCCGGACGAACACCTCGTACAGCGGCCACTCGTCCCGTATGCGGACGGGTCCGCCGGCGGAAGTCCGGTCGGTGCCGCTCATGCCGTCGCTCCTTCACGCACCCGGGTCGCCTGCTTGGAGGCATGGGCCGAGGCCGCCTCCCGCACCCAGGCGCCCTCCTCGTGGGCGGCCCGGCGCCGGGCAATCCGCTCGGCGTTGCACGGCCCGTCGCCGGAGACCACGCGCTTCAGCTCGTCCCAGTCGGGGGCGCCGAAGTCGTGGTGACCGCGCTCCTCGTTCCACCGCAGGACGGGGTCGGGCAGGGTGACGCCGAGCTTCTGGGCCTGCGGCACGGTCATGTCGACGAACCGCTGTCGCAGTTCGTCGTTGGAGTGCCGTTTGATCTTCCAGGCCATGGATCGCGCGGAGTTGGGCGAGTCGGCGTCCGGCGGGCCGAACATCATCAGCGACGGCCACCACCAGCGGTTCACCGCGTCCTGCACCATCTCCCGCTGCTCGTCGGTGCCGCGCATCATCGTCAGCAGGAGTTCGTACCCCTGCCGCTGGTGGAAGGACTCCTCCTTGCACACGCGGACCATGGCGCGCCCGTAGGGGCCGTACGACGTACGGCACAGGGGCACCTGGTTGCAAATCGCCGCGCCGTCCACGAACCAGCCGATCACGCCGACGTCGGCGAAGGTCTGGGTCGGGTAGTTGAAGATGGACGAGTACTTCTGGCGGCCGTCGATCAGACGCGCCGTCATGTCCGTGCGGTCCGCCCCGAGGGTCTCAGCCGCGGAGTAGAGGTACAGCCCGTGCCCGGCCTCGTCCTGCACCTTGGCGAAGAGGATGGCCTTGCGGCGCAGCGAGGGTGCCCGGGTGATCCACTCGCCCTCCGGCTGCATACCGATGATCTCGGAGTGGGCGTGCTGGGCGATCTGCCTGATCAGCGTGGTGCGGTAGCCGTCGGGCATCCAGTCCCGGGGCTCGATGCGCTGGTCGCGGGCGATGGTGTCCTCGAAGGTGGCCTCGGGGCCCTGGGGCCCGGATGGTGTGACGGTGGGGGTGTTCATGGGGTATGCGTGTCCCGTCGTACTCGATGAGTGGGTCAATGGCCGCGGAACGCCGGGCTGCGGCGTTCGAGGAACGCCGTGACGGCTTCGCGGTGGTCCTCGGTGGCGCCGAGCCGGCGTTGGATCACGGCTTCGCGCTCCAGCGCGGCCGGCAGCGTGGCGGTGGCCGCGGACCGCAGCAGTGCCTTGATCTCTCGGTGGGCGGCGGTGGGTCCGCCTGCGAGGGAGCGGGCGACGGCCAGCCCCTCAGCCGTGGCCGAGCCGTCCGCCACGACGCGGTGGACCAGGCCCCAGCGTTCGGCGTCCTGTGCGGAGAAGCGGTCTCCGAGGAGCATGAGTCCTGCGGTCCGCGAAGGACCGAGCTGGCGGGCGAGGCCGCGGGCGACCCCCGAGTCGGAGGCCAGGCCGATGCCGGTGAAGGCAGTCGCGAAGTGGGCTCCTTCGGCGGCGACGCGCAGATCCGCGCAGAGCGCGATGCCGAGCCCAGCCCCGACACACGCGCCCTCGACGGCCACGACGAGCGGGACCGGCAGCCCATGCAGCTCCTTCAGCAGCGGGTTGTAGTCGTTGGGAAGGTTCGCGAAGGCCGCCTCGGGCGCGGTGTTCAGCTGCCGGGCGTGCTCCCTGAGGTCCTGGCCGACGCAGAAATGCCTTCCGCGGGCAGTGATCAGGGCAGCCCGTACACCGCGTGCGGTGTCCGTGGTCAGGCGGCGTGCCGCCATGAGGAGGGCGCTGCGCATATGGGTGTCGAGCGCGTTGCCGCTCCCGGGACCGCGCAGCTCGATGACGGCCACGGCGTCGGTGACGTCGTAGGCGACCCCGTGACGGTCGGGACGGCCCGGCTCCTGAGCCTCGGTGGGCGCACCATCGGTCACGGCCACGAGTAGAACCCCTTCCCCGTCTTGCGGCCCAGCTCGCCGCGGGCGACCTTCTCCCGCAGCAATGCCGGCGGGGCGAACCGCTCCCCGAGCGTCCGGTGCAGGTGGTCGGCAATGGCCAGCCGTACGTCGAGACCTACTACGTCGGTGAGGCGCAGCGGCCCCATCGGGTGCCGGTATCCCAGGCGCATGGCCGTGTCGATGGCCTCCGGCTCGGCGACCCCCTCCTCGACCATGCGGACGGCCTCCAGACCGAGGGCCAGGCCGAGACGGCTGCTGGCGAATCCCGGCGAGTCCTGGACGACGACCTTCTGCTTGCCCAGGGCGCGTGTCCAGCCGACCGCTGCTGTAAGAGTCTCCCCGGTGGTGTCGGGAGTGAGGACCAGTTCGACGAGCGCGGAGACGGGCACCGGGTTGAAGAAGTGCATGCCCAGAAAGCTTCCCGGCCTCTTCAGGGCCGCCGCGAGTTCGGTGACCGGGAGGGAACTGGTGTTGGTGGCGAGTACGCACCGCTCCCCCACGGCCTGCTCGGCGGCGGCGAGCAGCCGGGCCTTGAGCGCGGCGTCTTCGGGTACCGCCTCGACGACGAGATCGGCGTCGGCGGGAAGTTCGGCGATCGAGGTCACGGCGGTGACCCGGTCCGGTACCTCACCGGTGGCGGATCCGCGGGGCCCCTCGCGCTCGGCGGCCTGCCTCAGGCCGGCGGCGATGCGGTTCAGCGCGACGGTCGCGGCCGCTTCGTCGTGTTCCACGACGACCACGGACGACCCTGCGGCCGCGAAGGACTGGGCGATACCGGTCCCCATCCGGCCGCCGCCGATCACCCCCACGACGGCGGGCGGTGCTGATGCCGAGGTCATGCCCGGCCTCCGTTCTTCTCGTTCTTCTCCAGGAATCGCGTCATGCGTTCCTCCTTGTCGCGGCCCTCGAACAGCACGGCCTGGGCGAGGTCGTCAGCCACCGGATGGGCACCCGGGGCGTCGGTGACGAGCTTGGTCAGCCGCAGGGCGAGCGCCGAGGAGCGGGCCATACGGTCGAGCAGGGTGTGTGCCTCGGCGATCAGCCGCTCGGCCGGTACGACGTCCATGACCAGCCCACAGGCGAGCGCGGCAGGTGCGTCGAGGTTCCGCCCGGCGAGCAGGACCTGTTTGGCCACCGACTCGCCGAGCAGCTCCCGCAGCCGCCAGCAGGCCCCGGCGGCGGCGAGGATGCCCAGGCCCGGTTCGGGGTTGCCGAAGACGGCGTTTGGCCCGGCGATCCGGATGTCGCAGGCGTACGCCAGCTCGGCGCCGCCGCCCAGCGCCCAGCCGTCCACCGCGGCCACGGTGGGCAGGGGCAGCCTGCGTACCCGCTCGAACAGACGGCTGTTGATTCCCTGCAGCGCTTCCTCCCGGCCACGCCGCCGCAGTTCGGCGATGTCGGCGCCGCCGGCGAAGACCCCGCCGTGACCGGTGAGCAGCAGCAGCCTCGGCTCGCGCTCCAGGTCCTCGCACACGCGATGCAGCTCGGCGATCATGCCGCTGCTGATGGCGTTGCGCGCCTCGGGCCGGTGCAGGGTCACGACGACCCGGTCCGCGCCGGCCTCGACCCGCAGGTTCTCGTACGCCGTGCCCTCCCGCGTGCTCATACGCGCTCCACGAGCATCGCCACGCCCTGGCCGACCCCCACACACATGGTCGCCAGTCCCCGTCGAGCGTCCTCGCGTTCCATGCGTCCGAGCAGGGTGAGCAGGATGCGGGCGCCGGAGCAGCCGAGCGGGTGTCCGAGGGCGATGGCGCCGCCGTCGGCATTGACGCGGTCCTCGTCGAGCTGCAGGCGGCGGACGACTGCCAGCGCTTGGGCGGCGAAGGCCTCGTTCACCTCGACGGCGTCCAGGTCGTCGGCCCGCCAGCCCGCCCGGCCGAGCGCCCTCAAGGTGGCCGGCACGGGCCCGAGCCCCATCAGGCGGGGCTCGACCCCGGCCGAGGCGGCGGTGACGACCCGGGCCCGGGGGGTGAGCCGGTATCGTTCGACCGCCGCCAAACTCGCCACCACGATGGCAGCGGCCCCGTCGGACAGCGGCGAGGAGTTGCCCGCGGTGATGATCCCGCCGCTGCGGAAGGACGTGTGCAGTCCGCCGAGCTTCTCCAGCGAGGTGGACGGCCGAGGCCCCTCGTCCTGGGTCACCTCGCCGTCCGCCACCGGCACCGGGACGATCTCCTCCTTGAAGCGGCCCGCCCTCTGGGCGGCCTCCGCCCTGCGGTGGCTCCGCAGCGCGAAGGTGTCCGCCTCGAGGCGGGTGATGCCGTCCAGGGCGGCGACCTCCTCGGCGGTCTCGCCCATGGACAGGGTGCTCGCGGCCGGGAAGCGCGGATTGGTGAAGCGCCAGCCGAGGGAGGTGTCGTGGACCTCACCGGGCCGGGCCCAGGGCGTGCCGGGCTTGGCCATCACCCAGGGGGCACGGGTCATTGACTCCACTCCGCCCGCGACGACCAGGTCTGCCTCCCCCGCGCGAATCGCCTGGGCGGCCGAGGCGACGGCCGTCAGCCCGGACGCGCACAGCCGGTTGACGGTGTATCCAGGCACGGTGTCCGGCAGTCCGGCCAGCAGGACGGCCATCCGGGCCACGTCCCGGTTGTCCTCGCCGGCCTGGTTCGCGGCGCCGAGGATCACCTCGTCCACGGTGTCGGCCGGGATGCCCGAGCGACGTACCGCCTCGCCGACCACGAGGGCGGCCAGGTCGTCGGGGCGTACGGAGGCCAGGGCGCCTCGGTGGCGGCCGAGCGGAGTACGGGCCCCGTCGATCAGATAGACCTCGTCACGCATCGACGTGCTCCTCTGCGGGTGCGTGGCGCCGGGACTGGACGACCGAGAAGCGTCCGGTGACGAACGCGGGGTCGGTGAGGGCGGCATTGGCCGCGGGGTTGGCCGCCGTGCCGTGGAAGTCGCTGAAGGCGGCGGACTGGTTGACGAAGACCGCGCCGGTCAGGTTCTCCGACAGGTGTACGCCCGCCTCCAGCGCGGTTGCCCGTGCCGCCTGCAGCACACCCTCGTCGGTGGCGTACACGGATGCGGTCAGCGCGCCGTGGCGCCGTACGGTGTCGTGCAGGAGACGCAGGCCGTGCGCGGTGGAGTCGGTACCGATGACGAAGGAGACCGGACCGAACCACTCGCTGGTGTAGGTCTCTTCGTCGGCCTCGGCCTGGAGCCGGACCAACAGCGGGGAACGGACGGCCGCGTCCGGGAAGTCCGGGTGGGTGATTTGCCTCGACGGATGGGCGACACGGTCGAGTTCCGCCGCCTGGGCCACGCGCTTCAGGACACCGTCGTTCACGATCGCGCCGAGGGTGGCGGCCGCACGGGCCGGGTCGCCGAGCAGCCTGTCCAGGGCGGCGCCCAGGTCGGCGGCGAACTCGTCGGCCGTACGGCGCCCCTGGTCGGTGGGGAAGCCGTTGCGGGGAACGAGGATGTTCTGCGGGGTGGTGCACATCTGGCCGCTGTAGAGCGACAGGGAGAAGGCAAGGTTGCGCAGCAAACCGGCGTAGTCGTCCGTGGAGTCCACGACGACGGTGTTGAGTCCGGACTTCTCGGTGTGGACCGCGGCCTGGCGGGCGTTGGTCTCCAGCCAGTCGCCGAACTCGCTGGAGCCGGTGTAGTCCACGATGCGCACATCGGGGTGGGTGGCCAGGGCGGGAGCGGTGCGCTCCTCGGGCTTCGCCGCGGCGAGCAGTACCACATCCGGATCGAAGCCGGCCTCCGCCAGCACCTCACGGGCGATCCGCACGGTGATCGCCAGCGGCAGCACGGCACGTCGATGAGGCTTGACGACCACCGGGTTGCCGGTGACCAGACTCGCGAACAGTCCCGGATAGCCGTTCCAGGTGGGGAAGGTGTTGCAGGCGATCAGTACTGCCACACCGCGTCCCACGGTGGTGAAGGTCTTGTCCATAACGAGTGGGCCGCCCTTGCGCTGCGGCTTGCTCCAGTGGGCCGCGACCGGATGGCGGGTCTGCTCGTTCCATGCGTGAGCGACCGCTTCGAGGCCTCGGTCCTGGGCGTGCGGACCGCCGGCCTGGAACGCCATCATGAAGGGCTGGCCGGTGGTGTGCTGGACGGCGTGCGCGATCTCGAAGCTCGCCTCGTTCAGCCGGGCGAGGATCTCGGCGGCGACGCCGGCCCGGGTGTCCGGGCTCGCGGCGCGCCACGTCACCGCGGCTGACTTGGCCGTCGCGACGGCCACATCGGGCGCCAGGTACGGGTAACTGACGCCGAGCGGGAAGCCGTAGGGCGAAACCTCGGTGGCGGGCACGGTGCCGGTGGCCGGATGCCCTTCGATGCGGAAGGGCTGGCCGAGGAGGCCGTGGAAGGCGGCCTCGCCCAGCCCGGATGCCTCGGCCCCGTACGCAGAGGTACTGGGGGTTTCCGGGTACGGCGTCCAGTAGGTGCGGTCGGCGGCACACTCCACCGCCTGGTCGAGCAGCGCCGCATGGCGGACGAAGAAGTCGGGATGCTGGTCGGTGGTCACTGAGAGCTCCTGGCCGAACGTTCGGTAGGTTGATGGGTGCAAGGCGCCTGGGCGGACGCGGGGGAAGCGGGGTGGATCAGATGTCGGCGAGCAGGATCGCCGGGCGTTCCACGCAGTCGGCCACGAAGCGCAGGAACCCGCCGGCCACACCGCCGTCGCAGACCCGGTGGTCGAAGCTGAGGGAGAGCTGCATGACCTTGCGGACGGCCAGCTCGCCGTCCACCACCCAGGGTTTGTCCACGATGCGGCCCGCGCCGAGCAGAGCGGCTTCAGGGTGGTTGATGATGGGCGTGGATCCGTCGACGCCGAACACGCCGTAGTTGTTGAGGGTGAAGGTCCCGCCGGTCAGACGGTCGGGCGGCAGGGCCCCGTCGCGGGCCAGCCCGGTCAACCGGGCCAGCTCGGCGGCCAGTTGTGCGGTCGTCATGCGCTGTGCGTCGCGGACGACGGGGACCATCAGGCCGCGTTCGGTCTGGGCGGCGAAGCCGAGGTGCACCTCGCTGAAGCGGACGATCTCCCGCCGCTCGGTGTCGACGGTGGAGTTCAGCTCCGGGAAGCGGTGCAGTCCGGCGATGCAGAATCGGGCGAGCAGGGCCAGCAGCCCGATGGGGCGGCCGGGGTCTGCAGCCTGCATGGCCTTCCGGGCTTGGAGCAGGCTCGTCGCGTCCACGTCGACCCAGGTGGTGGCGTCGGGGATCTCGGTGCGGCTGCGGGAGAGCTTGTCCGCGACCGCGCGGCGGACTCCGCGCAGCGGGATGCGCTCAGGTCCGGCCGGCGCCGGCCGAGCGTGCGGTGCGCGGTCCGCCGACTGCTGCCGATCCGGGGTGACCGGTGCGGTATCGGGGTCCGTCGCCAGCTGGCCGGCCCGCCCAACGGCCTGCTCGACATCTCGTCTGAGCACGACCCCTGCGGGACCCGATGGCGCCAACGCGGCGAGGTCGATCCCGTGTTCCCGCGCCATCCTGCGTACGAGGGGGGATATGACCCGGGGAGCGTGCAGCTCTCCGGACGGCGCCGCCTCGGCAGCAGCGCCGCCTCCCGTCGCGGCGCCCCCGCGTCGGCGGCGGCGACGCGGTGCCGGGCCGTGGCCGGTGCCGTAGCCGATCAGGACGTTGCCGGACCCGGCCTGCTCCTCTTCCCGGTATCGCTCAGCCGCAGGGTCGGCCGACGTCGAATCGACGGGAGGCTGGGCGCCCGGGCCCTCCCCCTCGCCGTCGGGCCGGCCGGAAGTCGGCCTACCCACCGTGATCAGCGGCTTCCCCACCTCCAGCGCCGTACCCGCCTCCGCGTGCAGTTGCAGCACGGTGCCCGCGTAGGGGACCGGCACCTCGACTGCGGCCTTGGCGGTCTCGACCTCGATGACGATCTGGTCGATCGTCACCGTGTCACCGACCGCGACCTTCCACTCGATGATCTCGGCCTCGGTCAGCCCTTCGCCGAGATCGGGCAGCCGGAACAGCTGCTCCTGAAGCGCTGCGGTGCTCATGCGGCCGTTCCCTTCAGCAGATGCCGGGTGTCCGGCGCGTCGCTGAACTGGAGACGGTCGACGGCGTCGAGGATCCGGTCGACGCTGGGCAGATGCGCGTGCTCCAGCTTCGGCGGCGGATACGGGATGTCGAAGCCGGCCACCCTCAGGACCGGCGCGGCCAGCGAGTGGAAACAGCGCTCCTGCACCCGTGCGGCGATCTCCGCCCCCACGCCGGCGAAGCCCTGGGCCTCCTGGACGACCAGGCAGCGCCCGGTCCGGTGTACCGATGCCGTGACCGTCTCGTCGTCGAAGGGCACCAGCGTGCGCAGGTCCACGACCTCCAGCTCGATGCCATCGGCCGCCGCCGCTTCGGCCGCGGCCAGGGCCACCGGCACCGACGGCCCGTACGCGACGACCGTGGCGTCGCGGCCCTTCCGCCGGATCGCCGCCTGCCCGAACGGCAGCGCTCCGCGCCGCTCGAGGTTGACGTCCTCCTTCGACCAGTACAGCTTCTTCGGCTCCAGGAAGACCACCGGGTCGGGGTCGGCTATGGCGTCGCGCAGCAGCCAGTAAGCGTCCTCGGCCGTCGCCGGGGTGACGACTTTCAGGCCCGGGGTGTGCGCGTAGTACGCCTCGCTGGAGTCGCAGTGGTGCTCGACTCCCCCGATGCCGCCCGCGTAGGGGATACGGATCACCATCGGCAGCGCGAGCCGCCCCCGGGTCCGGTTGCGGAGCTTGGCCACGTGTGAGGCGATCTGTTCGAAGGCCGGATAGGCGAAGGCGTCGAACTGCATCTCCACCACGGGCCGGAAGCCGCCCATCGCCATGCCGACGGCCAGTCCTACGATGCCGGCCTCGGCCAGCGGGGTGTCGAAGCAGCGCTGCTCGCCGAAGTCGCGGGTCAGCCCGTCGGTGATCCGGAAGACGCCGCCGAGCGGACCGACGTCTTCGCCGAAAACGAGCACGCGCTCGTCCTCGCGCAGTGCGTCGCGCAGTGCGGTGTTCAGCGCCTGCGCCATCGTGACCTTGGCCATGGCCGTCAGTTCTCCTGGGTGTCGAGTGCGGGGGAAGCAGCGTCTTCGGCCAGCTCGGCCGCGAGCAGGGCGCGCTGTTCGCGCAGCTGCGGAGTCGGCTCGGCGTAGACGTGGTCGAAGAGCTCCAGCAGGTCGGGCACGGACTCCTCGTTCATGCCCCCGCGCAGCTCTGTCGCCAGGGCCTCGGCCTCCTCCCGCACCGCCGCTACGTCCTCGTCGGTGAGGGCGCCGCGGGCCCTCAGGTACGTTTCAAGACGGCTGACCGGATCGGCGGCGCTCCACCGTTCGACCTCCGCCGCGTCCCGGTAGCGGGTCGCGTCGTCGGCGTTGGTGTGCGCGTCCATGCGGTAGGTGTGCGCCTCGACCAGGACCGGTCCGTGCCCGGCACGGGCGTGCTCGACCGCCGCGGTCAGCACCGCCAGCACGGCGACCAGATCATTGCCGTCGACCTGTTCGGAACGCATCCCGTGTCCGATGCCCTTGTACGCGAGGGCGGGCGCCGCGGACTGCCGGGCCAGCGGCACGGAGATCGCGTACTTGTTGTTCTGGACAAAGAAGACGACCGGCGCGCGGAAGACGGCAGCGAAGTTCAGCGCCTCGTGGAAGTCCCCCTCACTGGTCGCCCCGTCCCCGACGAGGGCCATCGCCACACCGTCTCCGCCTGTGCGCCGCAACGACTCCGCCATGCCGGTCGCGTGCAGCACCTGAGTGGCCAGCGGGGTGCACTGGGGGGCGACGCGGGTGGCGGCCGGGTCGTATCCGCAGTGCCAGTCGCCGCGCAGCAGCGTCAGCACCTCAAGGGGGTCGATGCCCCGGGCGACCAGGGCCACGGAGTCGCGGTAGGTCGGAAACAGCCAGTCGTCCGGGCGCAGCGCGAGCACGGCGCCGATCTGGCAGGCCTCCTGGCCGCGGCTGGACGGGTAGACCGCGAGCCTCCCCTGCTTGGTCAGCGCGGTGGCCTGGGTGTCGAACCGGCGTCCCACGACCATCCGCCGGTAGGCCTCGCGCAGCGCCTCCGGCGCAGGCTCGGTGTAGCCGGGCGCGGGCTTGGCCACCGGCGTGCCGTCCTCGGCCACGAACCGCACGGGCGTGAGGGACGGCAGGAGGCCCTGGACCGTCTGGCGAAGGTTCTTCACGGGCATGGAGGCCACTCACTTTCTCTGGACACTTGACGCGAGTATCGTCGCTAGTGCGGAATATCTGTTCAAGGTTTCAGGCGAACCAGCGACGGACTGCCGAACAACGCGTTCTTGGAGGGCAAAGTGTCCGAACAAAACTCATCCGCGGAGTCCATGACCGGACGAACTGCCGTCCGGCTCGACGACACCGACCGGCACATCCTGGCGGGGCTGCTCGACGACGGCCGGGTGTCGATCAAGGCCCTCGCAGACAAGCTGCACATCTCGCGCGCCAACGCGTACACGCGCATCAACAGGCTCATGGCCGAGGAGGTCATCACGGGCTTCAGCACGCAGCTGAATCCGCAGCGGGCCGGCCTCGGCACGAGCGCGTACGTGACGCTGACGATCGACCAGAATGCGTGGCGGGACACCTCCCGGGTACTGCGCGAGATCCCCTACGTCGAGCATGTCACCCTCGTTGCGGGCGACTTCGACGTCTTGGTGCTGGTCCGCACTCCGGACAACTCGGTGCTGCGCCGGGTCGTGCTGGAGCGCATCCAGGCGGTACCGGGAGTGCGCTCGACCCGCACCTGGCTGGTCTTCGACGAGGTGCGGGGAAGCGGGACGCACTGGACTGCCTGACTGCTCGGTCACTCAGACGTCGACCAGCTCGGCTGCGGAACCCGCGTCCGGCGCCGGAGCCCGAGGCGACTCCGCAGCCCCGATGGAGGTCGGTCTCGGGGCCGCCTCCACGACAGGAGCCGGGGCCGTCCCGGCCGCATGCTGCCGAGACCGCACCACCCGGAACCGCCCGGTGACGAAGTAGGCGCCCTCGGGGTGCAGGTCTGCGCCTGCTGAGGAGGGGTCCGCGGGGAAGTCGTCCGCGAGGTTCTGCACCAGGTGCACCCCGGCGTCCAGTGCTGCCGCCTCGGCGACCGCCAGCACCAGCGGGTCGGTCGAGTGCACCGTGGCGTACGACGCCCCGTGGCGGCCCACCGTGCGGCGGAAGAGAGCCAGACTGTGCGACGTCGAGTCGGTACCGACAAGGAATGAGACGGGTCCCGGCCACTCCCTGGCGTAGATCCGTTCGTCCTGCGCCGCCAGGCGGACGAGCAGGGGGCTGCGCACATCGGCGGCCGGATGATTCGGATGGCGCAGCGCTCCGGAGGCATGGAGCACGGTGCCGTACCGCGTGGCCTCCGCCAGCCCCGCCCGCACCGTATCGCTGGCGATCGCGCCCAGCAGCCTGGCCACACGTGCGGGATGCCCGAGCAGGCGGTCCACGGCCTCGCCCAGGTCGGCGCCGAAGTCCCCCAGACTCTTGCGCCCCTCATCGGTCGCGATGCCCGTCGTCGGCACCAGGATGTTCTGCGGCGTGGTGCGGACCGTGCCGCTGCACCGGCACAGGGAGTGGGCGAGGCCCCGCACGAGATCCCGGTAGTCACCGGTGGAGTCGACGATCACCGTGTTCAGGCCGGTCCGGTCGACGAACGTGGCGGCTTGGCGGGCGTGTTCCTTCAGCCAGCCGGCGAACTGCGCCGATCCGGTGAAGTCGACGATGCGCACCCCCGGGTCCGTGGCCAGCCTCTCGTGCAGCCGTTCCGCAGGTTCCGCCACCGCGAGGGTCACGATGTCCGGTGCGTGGCCGGCCTCCGCCAGCACCTGCCGGGCGACGCGCACGGTGATGGCCAGCGGCAGCACGGAACGCGGATGCGGGGCGACGATCACCGGGTTGCCGGTCACCAGGCTGGCGAACAGGCCCGGGTAGCCGTTCCAGAGCGGATAGTCGGGGCAACCGATGAGCAGCGACACTCCGCGGGGCACCAGGGTGCTGGTGCCCCGCATCGGTGACGGTTGCCCGCTCCCTTGGGTCCCTTGACCGCTCTCCCAGCTCAGGTCCGCTGGAACGCGCTCCGACTCCGCGAAGGCAAGGGCCACGGCCTCCAGCGCACGGTCCTGAGCGCGCGGCCCCGCGGACCGGAACGCCGCCTGCGGCGGCTGCCCCGTGGTGTGCTGCGCCGCAAGGGCCAGCTCATGGCTGCGGGTGTTCAGTCGGCGCAGCATCTCCACGGCCAGCCCGGCGCGTCGGTGGGGGCCGGCGGCGCGCCACCCGGCCGTCGCCTGGGCGGCAGCCGCCACCAGGGCTGCGGGGTCGCATCGCGGGTAACCGATGCCCATGCCGATTCCGTATGGCGAGGACTCGGTGCACACCCGGCCCAGCTCGCCGGGCTGGTCGAGCTCGAAGGGCCGTCCCAGCAGGGAGTCGAAGACCTTCACAGCCGTTCGGACCGATCTCATGCCCGCGTCGGCAGCATCCTGTCCGGTCGCCTCCGTGAAGGGCCGCCGGCATTCACCGGCGGCGAGGGCCCGCACGGCTTGCTGAAGCAGTTCGCGATGCCGCTCATAAGGACTGGGGCGCACGGCCTTCAGCCTCTCCAGGTCGCGGCGAGATCGAGGAAAGCCTCGTTCTCCTCCGGCAGTCCGATCGTCACCCGGACACCTTCTCCGAGGAACGGGCGGACCACGACGTGCCCCCCAATGCAGTGGACGGCGAAGTCAGCGCTCTCGTCCGCGAGCGGTAGCCACACGAAGTTGGCCTGCGAGCCCGGAACTTCGAAGCCGAGGGCGCGCAGCATCAGGGTCACGCGCTCCCGTTCGACAACCGTGAGGGCGGCCCGCCGGGCGACTTCCGCGCGCTCGCCGAGGGCGACGACGGCGGCCTCCTGGGCGAAGGCGCTGACGCTGAACGGTACCTGCGCCTTGCGCACATGAGCGGCGATCCACGGCGCCGCCACGCAGTAGCCGACGCGCAGTCCCGCCAGTCCGTAGGCCTTGGAGAACGTCCGCAGAACCACCACGTTCGGGCGGTCGCCGAGCAGGGCCAGGGCATCGGGGACCAGCGCCGGATCCGCGTACTCACGATAGGCCTCGTCGACGACGATCAGCACGTCTTCCGGGACACGGTCCGCGAAGTCGAGCAGCGCCCGCTCACCGACTGCGGTCGAGGTGGGGTTGTTCGGGTTGCACACGAAGACCAGCCGGGTCCGGTCGGTGATCGCGGCGGCCATGGCGTCGAGGTCCAGCGCATGGTCGCGCAGCGGAACCCGTACCGCCACACCGCCTGCCACCGCCGTGAGAATCGGATACGCCTCGAAGGACCGCCAGCCGAAGACGACCTCGTCGCCGAAGCCGACGACCGAGTGCAGCAGCTGTCCGCAGACCTCCGAGGATCCCGCGCCCACCGCGATCCGCTCCGGCTCGACCTCGTGGTGCCCGGCTATCGCCCGCACGAGGGAAGTGGCGCTCAGGTCGGGGTACCTCGACACGCCGCCGGCCAGCTCCGTAAGCGTTGCGGCTACACCGGGCAACAGCCCGTAGGGGGATTCGTTGCTGGCCAGCACTACCGCACCGGGCAATTTGCGGCCCGGGACATAGGCGGGCAGCTGTGTCAAGGATGAACGGACACGCACCATGCTCGACTCGCTTCTGAATCGGTGGGGCCCGAGGCCGTGCCTCTGGGCACTTGACAGGTAAAGCGTGAACATCAGAGGTCAAACGCTCAACTGTTTAGAGAATTCGGCGACAGATCGCATCAATCCGGCAGCCGGCACAGCAAGCCGTCTCCTCGTCTGCTGGTCCGGACCCCTGTCACGAGACAGACTGGACGTAGCCCACCAGGCGTCGATGACTACTCTCGGCTACAGCCCGGACTCACCGGTTGTCCCGGCACCGGCCACCGACACGGTCCGTCAGAACTGGTCCCCCACGCACTCACGAGGTGCCCGCACCCCGCCCGCTCCGATGAAGAAACGGCGCCCAAGTCGCCACTCCCCCAGGCCAGTTGCCGTCAACTGCGGCAACTCCCCCGCTGCGACGGCCGACAGTGCAGGAACGGCCGACCGTGGTGGTGGGTGCACTCGTTGTCCCTTCTTGCACGTAGGGCTCCCGCCGGTGCTCTCAGCCCGTCATCCCCCGCCCGGGATGCCGGATCTGCCCGACCTGTGAGGGAGGTGACATTTCCGGACTCGGAGCAGGCATCACACACGGGAACCACGGGCACGCTCGACGAAGAGGTCGCGGTGGCACGTGCGACTCACGCTCCTGCCCGCGGCAGAATCCTGCAGTCGCACAGAAGTAAGCGCAAATAAAGACACCTTCGTGTTGGATAAGCCATGCTTACTGCGCGCCGCCGCGGTAAATCCCCCGTCTCTCGCCTCCACGGTGCCCGGAAACCGCGCTGCTGTCGACGACCAGAGCTCAGCCGGCCTGACAAAACAGGCTCAACCAGCTCGACATCGCCGCGGGCCGTGCCCCAGCCTGCCGCACCAGCGGCGTGTGACCCGACCGCCGCCAACCGGGCCCGTCCGCGGAACGGCCGCCCAGGCCCTGGAGTCGATGAGGTGCCTGATCGGCGCGCAGCGCACAGCGCGGGCTGCCTCCCCTCATCGCCAAGTTCTGCCCTCCGAACGCTGCCTGCCGTGATTCCCTCGTCGCCGCCGACGGTCCGGGCGCCCTGAGCCTCCCCGGGCGGACTGATCGCAGACGCCGGCGGCACCGGGCGCCCGCCAGGCGCAACCACTGACCAGCGCGTAGGCGTCCCCGCCCCAGACTCGAGGCCAATGACGCCTCACCACGTGGACACGGGCTCGGCTCGGGCTAGTCGAGGGCGCGCCACGGCTTCGGGAACCACACCCAGCGCCCATTGACGTGTGCCATGCCGTCGTACGCCATACCGAGCACTTCGCCCGGCTCCAGATACTCCCACTGATAGATCGTCGTTCCCGGTTTGAGGTAAGGGGCCACCCTCTCGTATCCACCGGGGAATTCTTCGCTAACCTCATTCGGCCAATCCCTGATGGCGTCTGTGGTAGCCTTCGCCACCTTGATTTCGGTCTTTTCAGGGTCAACGTCAAGCGTGGCGGTGGGCTTGGACCAGATCCACTCGTCGTACATTTTCTCGGCTTTGGCCGCGAACTCCGGCTCGAAGACCGCTGCATAGTCGGCGGCGTTCGGCTCCAGTGAAGCCACCACATCCTTGTCAAAACGTGCAGCTATGATCAGCTTCCGGAAACCTGCATCCGTGTTCGGGTATTGTGCCGCCTGAGTTGTGCTCGACGACGTCTCGGTGGGTTGCATTACCTGACCATTCGTGGAACACGCACTCAGGCTCAACAGACACACAACACAGAAGAGGGCAAAGCGATTCTTCACTTGTTTCTTTCTTGTGCGAGGGAGGCGGGTCAGAGTTCCTGCCTAATCGGAGGTTGTGACCTAATCTTCCTGCAGCAGGATTGACGAGCCGCGGGGCGGAGACGGATTTAGACGGCGAGGTCGCACCCCAGGCCGAGCAGCAGGGTGTCATTCGAGTCATTTCATTACGTCGTTATTCCCTGCCCGGCATCACGGGATCGCGATGGCGCTTGTTCAGCTGGCCCACTCGAGTATGGTCGGCGGTCGTCGCCTATGTGAGTGGGAATCCGGCCGGCTCGGTCAAGCGGTCATTGCTGCGTCAGAAATCCTGTGAGGTAGGCGCGTTCAGCCCCGGTGAGGCGCCGCGGGCGCTTGCCCTCCAGGTCGTAGGGAACCATCGTGGAGGCTGCCCTCGCGTACAGAGTCCCTTCGTCCTTCACCTCGTAGGCGAGGCTGAAGGACACCGTTTTGAAGCCGGTAACCCAGACCTCGACGGTGACTGGCGCTTCGCGCCACTCCAAGGGCGCCTTGTACTCGATCTCGTGCTTCGCGCTCACGCAGCCCGCTGTGAAGGTGTCCACACCGGCTATTGCGGCCTGGCCACCGAGTAGGTCGCTGCGCGCTTCCTCGAGATAGGTGAGGAAGACGGCGTTGTTGACGTGCCCGTAGACGTCCATGTCCGACCAACGGACTGAGCAGCGGTACTGATGGCGAGTCATTCCAGTCATTTCATTTCGTCATTATTACCTGCCCGGAATCGGGGCAGGTCGATGGGCATTGCTTCAGCGGCCTACTCGGGCATGGTCGGCAGTCGTCCCGCTTACTGTTTCCCGTGCGGATACCGCCTCGCAAACCCACTTCGGCCCCGTCCCCAGCAGTGCGACGGCAAACATAACACGACCATAAACAGTCATTTTTCTCCAACGGTATTATTCGGAAACTCCCACTTGATCACCACACGAGTCGGGCGGCACAATATTTCCGGACTGATCGTGGGCGCTGGCAGGACGATTGGCTGCCGCCCGATGCAGCTCAGGGCAAACCACCGGTCGCACGCAAAGTGCTGGCTCTCGCGCCCGTGGGGGTGACGGCAATTCCAAGAGCTGCCCCATCGCAGCAGCAGCCGAACGGGTTCGCGAGTGCGTTCAGAATATGAATGCACTAGATTGCGACCATGCCTCGTGCCTCAATCGCAGCGTTCCACTGTTCTCTGTCGCGCTCCCTGGATGTCATGGGTGACTGGTCGTCGCCGCTTGTCTTGCGCGACATCTCTCTCGGCATTGACACTTTTGAGGAGCTTGTCCGCAACCTTGGCGTGTCCCGCGCACTGCTGAAGGATCGGCCCGACCGATTCGTGAACGGCGATGTGCTGGAACGAGTCGAGCGCTCCGCGCGTCCCCAGCGGTTCCGTTACCTGCTCACCGCATCAAGACGGGAGCTCGTGACGGTGCTTTTGGCACTCACCCAGCGGGGCGACCGCTGGCACGCGCCGGATGGGCCACCGATGGTGTTTCGGCACCACTGCGGAGAGGTCCTAAAGGTGTCGATCACGCGTCGTACCTGCAGTGGAGCGGTTCATCCGGATGGGGTCTCGGTCCAGCCGGGCCCGGGCGGGCGCGCAGCGCCCGGCACTCTCGTCATTGCCGAGCGCCTTGCGGGGATGGCATGACTGATCACGTCGCCGCTTGGCGAATGGCCGGCGAGGCGGGGGATCCGAGAGCCGCAGTGGCCGCTATGTCCCAGGACGTTGAGCTCGTTTCGCCACTGACCGACCGGTTCACGTTTCGGGGGCGCCGTGAGCTCGAGGAACTCCTGACGAGCGTATTCGAAGTGTTCACCGGCATCCGCTACGAGGCGCAGTTCCAGGACGGGCAGCACGCGGTTCTGCGCGCCGCGGGTCATGTCGGTCGCCTGCGGTTGGAGGAGACCCAGTATCTCGAGCTCGACGACGAGGGCCGCATCCGACGCCTCACCCTCATGATGCGCCCGCTCACAGCCGCCACCCATTTCCTGCGCGTGCTGGGGCCTCGGGTTGCGAGCCGGCAGGGACGGCCGGGCACGGCGGGAGTACTCATCGTGGCGGGCGCATGGCTCGACTCGGTCGTGGCCGGCGGAGATCGAGTCTTCATGCCCATGGCCAGTCCTGATCGGTCACGTCGACCAGTCCGGCTCGACCGCCCACCGGCGTGATCGGCGGTGTTCCTCCACCGCGGACGCGTCCATGTCAGGGGGCGACGTTTATGCCCACGCCGGGCTGCCATGTTCGCGGCCACGAGACCGGTGATCAGTCAGCGCCACGATGTCGCAACGTCGAATCACGGCAGCACCCATGCGGAAAGAGGTTTCCGTGTCGCGTCACCACACGACAGCGGTCAGCACCCCAGGAGCCTCCCGAGGGCGATTGTTTGGCAGCACTCGACCTGGGCGACGGGCGCCACGATGTATGCATCCACAAATGATCGAATGTCTGAGTGCACCGCAGAACGGCTGGCGGGGGCTCAGGCAATTACTGCCCGGACCTGTGCTGTCAGCATGCGTTCGAGCGCCAGCAGTGCTTCGGGGGCGTGGCGGGTGTCGAGGCGTACGGTGTAGATGAACCGTGTCAGCTCCGGGTTGGCCAGCGGTCTCGCGACAACATTGGCCACACCGCGGGGCAGGGCGAGGCGGGGCAGTACCGCGACACACAGGCCCGCGGCAACGAAGCCCAGGATGGTGTTGAAGTCGTCGCCCTCGTACTCCAGTCGGGCCTCGAAGCCTGATGTCTTGGCCATCTGAGCAAGCAGCTCCAGCCGCAGCGCGGCCTCGGGCGCGGCGACCCACGTCTCGCCGGCCAGGCTCGCCAAGTCGATGACCTTATGGCTGGCCAGCTCGTGGCCGACGGGAAGCACCGCCACGACGGGGTCCCGTGCAACCAGGGTCCGGCGCAGCGTGCGCGGCGGCGGCTGGGGAATAAAGTCGTAGTCATAAGTCAGGGCAAGGTCGGCGTCTCCCCGTTTGATCCGGCCGTATCCGGCCTCGGGCTCCAGCTGAGAGAGGCTGACCCGGACGTCGGGGTACGACGTTTGCAACTGCGCGAGAGCCTTCGGGACGATACTCGTGGCGGCCGAGGCGAAAGCGCCAAGCCGGATCCGGCCGGAGGTGCCGGCGCGCAGGGCGTCGAGTTCCAGGGCAGCTGCGGCCAGCGCGGAGCGTACCCCTTGTTCGGCATCGAGGAGGACCTGGCCTGCAGGCGTGGGACGCACGGGACGGCGCTCCAAGACTCGCAGTCCTGCGCGGCGTTCGAGTTCGGCGATCTGCTGCGAGACGGCGGGGGCGCTGTAACCGAGTTCGCCGGCGGCGGCGGCGAATGAGCCGTGGCGCACCACGGACTCCAAGGTGGCGAGCAAGCGGGGGTCTGGCATCTGCATGGGTTAAGCCTGGCTTACCTATCGGGAAGATGTCATTTCTTGTGCTTAAGGAGGAACGCCAGCAGGATTCTGCCACCGGGCAAAGCGTGATCCATCTCGCTCCCTGCCGTGGCCGTCCCCTTTCCCACGCCGCGAGGTGCGCCCGTGCACCCACAGTGTGCCGTGCCGTGCAACGGAGCCTGCCGCCCCACCGCGCAGCGCGGACCGCAGCTTTCGCCGGCGCCGGAGTTCAGGCGGACGGCCAGTGATCTGACTGATGCATGTGAAAGGGGCGCTGCGTGCGCAAGCCAGTTATCGGAATCACCACTTACCTCGCCGACGCGCGATGGGGAGAGTGGGAGCTGCCCGCCGCACTGCTCCCTGCGGCGTACGCCACATGCGTTCAGGCTGCAGGAGGCCGGGCCGTCCTGCTGCCGCCCGATGCACCGGGCGCGGCGGCCGACGTCGTCGCGCGTTTGGACGGCGTCATCCTCGCCGGAGGTGAGGACCTGGATCCCGCCCTTTACGGGGCCGAGCCCCACCCGCTTGCGGGCACTCCGGTCCCCGCCCGCGACCGGTGGGAGTGCGCAGTCCTCAAGAACAGTCTGGACCGCGACATTCCCGTCCTCGGAATTTGCCGGGGCATGCAGCTGATGAACGTTCACGCGGGCGGCACGTTGATCCAGCACCTGCCCGAGAAGGTCGGGCACGACGCCCACAACGTCCGTCTCGGGTTCTTCGCGCCACATGCCATCACCACTGTGCCGGGCACCCGTCTGGCCGCATTGCTGCCCGGAACCAGGCAGGTGGCCACCCACCATCACCAGGCAGCCGACCTCCTCGGCGCAGGCCTGGCGGTCGCGGCCTACGCCGAAGACGGCACAGTGGAGGCCATCGAAAGCATCCGGCACCACTTCGCCCTGGGCGTGCAGTGGCACCCCGAGATGAGTGCCGACCATGCAGTGATGCAGGCTCTGGTGTCGGCAGCTGGGAAGCGTACAACGGCAGGGTTGCACGAGTCGGCTGAGCGGCAAGTACCGGTCGGTGGCGCTCCCCTTTAACGTCTCGCAACCCCTCGCGCCACCGCCAGTTCGGCCACCACATCCGGCAGCGGAGCGGCAGCTGCCAGAACACCGGCAGCGTCCGTGCCTGCCCTGCGCTAGTGACCTGGGTCTGAGGTGTGTCGTGAGTTGGGTATGAGTCGTCCTGGTCCGAAGATTCCGCCGTTGTCCTCCCAGCGGTCCCGGATCGTGCTGGACTGCGCAGAGGGGGGTGGAGTCTTGTCGAGGAGGCCGGTCACACGGCTCCCGACCGGATGCACCGGCTGTTGAGCGATGCGACTGGATCGGGCATCTCGGCGATCCCGAAGCGGTCCTGATCGTGGACGACACCGGCTTCCTGAAGAAGGGTGTCCGGTCCGCCGGCGTCCAGCGCCAGTACTCCGGAACGGCGGGCCGGACTGAGAACTGCCAGGTCGGTGTCTTCCTCGCCTATGCCGGTACTCATGGCCGCACTTTGATCGACCGCAAGCTGTATCTGGCCACGTCACGGACCGATGACCGGGAACGGTGCCGGGCCGCGGGCATCGAGGACACCGTCGCGTTCGAGAAGGCTCGGCTCGTCGAGCATCCGGCAGTACGCAGGTTCTACTTCGCCGACCACCATGCCGAACTCGGCCACTTGCTTCGGGAACTTGCACGTACACGCATCTCCCCCGTCAACACGGCAGCAGAGGCAGCGGCAAGGCTTCGCCAGTTGTGCGATCGCCTGGCAGAGCTGGACCCGCACTACGCCTTTCGCATCACGGTCGGCCCAGGCCCCCATACCGGCGTCGAGGTGCTGCCGGCGTACAGAGGGGCCGACCGTGACCAACCGCTCCACATCGCACCGGGCATCACGGACCCGGACTCTTCGGAAGGCGTGCGTGCCGCCGCGGACTTCGAGCGGTGCCAGCGGTACGGCGACCCGATCGACATCCCGGCCCAGTTCGTCCGATTCTCTGGACCGGCTTCTCTCGCCCCACCCCAAGGCTCCGAGCGCGTCCGCATCCAGGCCAACCCGGAGCCCCGCGATCTGCCTGCGCAGCTGATCCTTACCGACCCCAGCGGCAAACGCCTCGCCGTACTCGGTCTGCACATGACGTCGCTTCGTTCGGGCACGAGGGGTGGGGTTCTCACCGGCGCTGATGCGACAGGGTCCATTACCTGCAAACTCCGCGTGGACCGCACGACGCGGGAGTCCTCCATCAAGATCGACGTCAGCGTTCCCGATGCCCTCCAGCCGGCCCAGTGGCTGGATGTGGTTCGCTTCGCTGCGCATGCCGTCCCCGGAGCATGCATGCAGATGACTCTGGCGGGTCACCCGCTCAACGACTCCGCTCCTTTCCAAAGCACGCTCGACAACGGCGGGGTCGCTTGGGTGCTCCGCGCCCTCGAACAGCTGGTGTCCAGAGAGCAACTGGCCGTGACGACCCTCATCGTGCCCAGGGACCCGGCCGGAGAAGACCTTCGCGCCATCGAAAAGACGCACACACTCCTCATGGGAGGCTTGGTTGAGGAAGTGGTGACGGGCGCACCTTGGTATGGGACGACACCCCGCAGGTACGCGAGTTGATTGCGTCCGGAACTCCGCTCCGACTGCGGCAGAACCATCCGAACTTCGAAACCGAGATCTTCGGTCAGAGTGTGCCCATCGGGCAGGTCCAACGCCCCCTGCCTGCTCTGTACGTGCCCGAGCACCGACGAACCGATAGCGGCTGGCACCTGACATTGGAGGCCGACACCCAGCCAGGAGCCAGCGTGGCGACGATCCAACGCGTCGACCACGGGTAGGACGCGCCTGACCGTTCCCAGCCACCTGATCGCGCCGTCGCCGCCGATGCCGCCGCAGGAGGGCTCTGACCGCCCCGACGTCCAGGGGGGGCCATGGCGGATTTCACGGACCAGGGGTCACAGACAGGAGCTTGCCATCGCGGAGAGAGAGGAATGCACATGCATGTGAACTCGCAAGGAATCCCGGAGCCTATTGAACTCGAACATGATGCGGGTGGCGCTGCAGTAGTAGGCGAAGGCGACCACGACCGCCTCCACGCCGCGTCCGCTGCCGGCGAGCGCGATGGCCAGCAGCAGGCCCAGCGCGTTGGTCAGGACGGACATCGGCGCGACGATGGTGTCGATGCGCAGGTTGCCGTAGTCCCAGGAACGCAGCGTGAGCCGCCGCGACTCCGCGACCCGCGAGCGGTGTTCGGCGGCCTCGCGGTCCTCGGCGGCGAACGCCCGGACCGTGTCGATGTTCATCAGGCTGTCGGCGACGTGGCCCGAGACCCGGGCGATCGCCGCCTCCCGCTGGACGACCAGCGCCTGGCGGCGTCGGATCAGGGGGGCCACGCACAATGCCGTCAGGACGATCGGCGCCAACAGGGCGACCACGAGCAGCGGTTCGTAGTGCCACAGCACCACCGATCCGAAGATCAGCGGTACGAACCTGCCCACCAGCGAGAACGTCAGCGTGTCGACGAACTCCTCGAAGCGTGAGGCGAAGCTCAGGACCCGCTTGGTCAGGGACCCGGCGAAGCGTTTTTCGCCTAACCGCCCGCCAGCACCGCGGGGGTCGGGCCGTCGGGGCGGACGGTGATGCTGTACGCGGCCTTGGCGGGGAGGGACCGGAAGCGCGGGACGTGCGCGGGCAGCAGGCGCTCCAGGAGGGCGGTCGACTCGCGGAGGGCGAACTGCAGGCCCAGGCAGGCCCGGGGCCCGATGCCGAAGGGGAGGTAGCTCCCGGGGTGGGCGGGGCGCCGGCCGGGGGTGGTGAAGCGCCCCGGGTCGAACCGGGCGGGGTCTTCCCACAGTCCGGGGTCCCGGTGCGTGAGGTAGGGGCAGACGATGACGTCGGTGCCGGCCTCGACCTCGTACCCGGCGAGGAGGTCGTCCTGCGCGGCGCAGCGCGGCAGTACCCACGCGGAGGGGTAGAGGCGCAGCGTTTCGCTGACGAGGGCCTGGATGGCCTGCCGTCGCTGGGGTGACCCTTCGGCGCCGGCGGCAAGGGCCTGCTCCCGCGCCTGCGGGTTGCGGTCCAGCAGGAGGTAGAGCCAGGTCAGGGTGGTGGCGGTGGTCTCGTGGCCGGCGAGCAGCAGGGTGACCAGCTCGTCGCGGATCAGCCGGTCGGTGTACTCGGGGCGCGTCCCGGCCGCGTCCAGCAGGACGTGCAGCAGTCCCGGACCGTCGGGTCCGGCCTCGCCCTCGCGGGCGGCGGCGATGGCACGGCTCGCCACGGCGTCGATCCTGCCCAGTTCGGCGGAGACGGCCTCCCGGGCGGCGGCGCCGTCGGCGGGCAGCTGGGGCATTGCGGCCACCACGGCGGGTACGGCGGCCAGTTCACGCTCCGTGGCGGTGTCGAGGGGGTGCCCGGTCAGGGAACGCCAGATGGTGTCCAGGGCGAAGCGGCGCATCTCCTCGCCGACGTCGAGGACCTGGCCGCAGCGGGCGTACGCGGTCCAGCGCGCCGCGGTGGTCCGGGCGGCCTCGGTGATCCGCCGCTCGTAGCGGCGCATTCCCGGACCGGTGAACTGCGACTGCAGCAGCCGCCGTTGCCGCTGCCACGCCTCGCCCGTCGCGGACAGGACGCCGTCGCCCACCAGCAGCCGGGCCCGGTGCGAGCGCTTGACGTACCGGTCCGGATGGAGCGCGAGCACGTGCTGCACGGCCTGGGCGCCGGTGACCAGCACGGTCGGGCGCGGCCCCAGCCGGAACGCGGCGACACCGCCGAGCCGCTGCTGCGCCTGGGCGAAGAGTTCGACGAGCTCCCCTCCCCCGTCCCGCCACTGCCCGACGGTGCCGGGATCCAGCTCGGGGACCCGGCGGCCGGCGGAGGACGGACTCGGCAGGGGGCCGGGGCGGGCGTGGGTGGCCACGGGCGTGCTCCTGTTCGGCGGCACCGGGTGCGGTCATCACGCACTGTAGGGGAGCGGGCGCGCCGGGCGACACCCCGCCTCGCGCCGGGGAGCGGGGGCCCGCAGGGCGGCCGGGGCGGCGGCCGGCAGGTACGGACCGTCGGCGCCCGCCCCCACCGCCCGATACGAACCGTCGGCGCCCGCCCCCACCGCCCGGCAGGTACGGACCGTCGGCGCCCGCCCCCACCGCCCGGCAGGTACGGACCGTCGGCGCCCGCCCCCGCCGCCCGGAACGGACCGTCGGCCCGCCCATCCCCGCCGGTGGGTTCTGGCCGAACTCCGCCGGAATCCGGCTGCCGTTCGCCTGGCGTATGCGCCACCGTCACGCCAGGCTCCCCTTCCGGTACGCCGGGCGCGCTCTGCTGAGGGCGCTCAACCACCCCCAACCGCAGAGGTCGTTCCCGCCATGGCAGAACTCAACCGCCGCCGCTTCCTGCAGCTCGCCGGCGGCGCCACCGCGCTGACGATGCTGAACGACAGCATCGCCCGGGCCGCCGCCATCCCCGCCCAGGGGACCACCGGCACCATCGCCGACGTCGAGCACATCGTGGTGCTCATGCAGGAGAATCGTTCCTTCGACCACTACTTCGGCGCGCTGCGCGGAGTCCGCGGCTTCGGCGACCCGCGCCCGGTGACCCTGCCCAGCGGCAAGTCCGTCTTCCACCAGTCCGACGGCACGAGGGTGACGCTGCCCTTCCGCCCGCCGTCCGACGACCTCGGCATGGAGTTCCTCCAGGGCCTCAACCACGACTGGGCTGGCGGACAGAGCGCCTTCAACAAGGGCAAGTACGACAACTGGGTGCCTGTCAAGACGGCCACGACCATGGCCCACCTGACGCGCGAGGACATCCCCTTCCACTACGCCCTGGCCGACGCCTTCACCATCTGCGACGCGTACCACTGCTCGTTCATCGGCTCCACGGACCCCAACCGCTACTACCTCTGGTCCGGCCACACCGGCAACGACGGCAAGGGCGGCGGCCCGGTCCTCAACAACGCCGAGGCGGGCTACGACTGGACCACCTACCCGGAGCGGCTGGAGACGGCCGGGATCTCCTGGAAGGTCTACCAGGACATAGGCGACGGCCTGAACGCCGCCGGCTCCTGGGGCTGGATCAACGACGCCTACCGCGGCAACTACGGCGACAACTCCCTCCTCTACTTCAACACCTACCGGGGCGCCCAGCCCGGCGGCCCCCTGTTCGAGAAGGCCCGGACGGGCACGGACGCCAAGGCCGGCGAGGGCTACTTCGACCGGCTACGCGCCGACGTCGCCGCCGGCACCCTGCCCCAGATCTCCTGGATCGCCGCCCCCGAGGCCTTCAGCGAGCACTCCAACTGGCCCTCCAACTACGGCGCCTGGTACATCTCGCAGGTGCTGGACGCCCTCACCTCCAATCCCGACGTGTGGGCCCGTACCGCCCTGTTCATCACTTACGACGAGAACGACGGCTTCTTCGACCACGTCGTCCCGCCGTACGCCCCCGCCAGTGCCGCGCAGGGCCTGTCGACCACCCCCACCGCCCTGGACGTCTTCCCCGGCAAGCCCGGTTACGTCGCCGGACCGTACGGCCTGGGCCCGCGCGTGCCGATGCTCGTGGTCTCTCCGTGGAGCACCGGCGGCTACTCCTGCTCCGAGACCTTCGACCACACCTCCGTCATCCGCTTCATGGAGCAGCGGTTCGGGGTGACCGAGCCCAACATCTCGCCCTGGCGCCGCGCCGTCTGCGGCGACCTCACCTCCGCCTTCGACTTCGCCCGCAAGGACACCGGCACGGCCCCGCTGCCCGACACCGGCGCCTGGTTCCCGCAGGACCGCGAGCGTCACCCCGACTTCCGGGCCACCCCGCCGGCCGAGGGCGTCATGCCGCGCCAGGAGAAGGGCCTGCGTCAGACCCGTCCGCTGAAGTACGCCCCGTACGTGGACGGCGCGGCGCTCGTGGCAGAGGGCAGGTTCCGGCTGACGTTCAGCGGCGGCCCGGACCTGGGCGCGCAGTTCTACGTCACCTCCGGCAACCGCACCGACGCCCCCTGGACCTACACCACCGAGGCCGGCAAGTCGATCGCGGACACCTGGAACACCCGCTACTCGGCCGGGGTCACCGACCTGACCGTGCACGGCCCCAACGGCTTCCTGCGCGGCTTCCGCAACCCCGGCACCACCCCCGGTCCCGAGGTCACGGCCCGCCACAACGCCGCCACCGGCAACCTGGACCTCACCCTCACCAATGCCGGGGCGTCGACCGCCACCCTGACGGTCACCAACGCCTACGCCGGCGGACCGAAGCGCCTCACCGTCGCCAAGGGCGCGACCGTCGCGTACACGGTCTCGCTGAAGAACACGCGGCGCTGGTACGACGTGACGGTCACCGCTTCGGAGACCCCGGACTTCGGCCGCCGCTTCGCGGGCAAGGTCGAAACGGGCGCGGCCGGCCTGTCGGACCCGGGCATCCTCACGAACCAGTCCTCCTGAGGCGCCGGCGGCAACGGGCCCGCGTCAGCCGACGGCCAGCACGACCGGGCCGCCGGTCCGGTCGACGCGGGCCGTCCACCCCGGGGGCAGCCGCAGTGACCGGGACGGGGAGACCGGGCCCGCGAACCGCCGCCGCCACAGCGGGCGGCCGTCCTGGTGGACCGTCACCACCGGGCCGGTCAGCGGCTCCCCGGACCGCAGGAGCAGCGGCCGCCCGGCGGTGCCCGTGACCCGGTTCGGCGTCACCCACAGGAGCGGGGCCCGGACCTCCAGCGGCGGACCGGGCTCCGGCCAGGGGGCGCCGGCCAGGTGCGCCAGGACCGGGGCCGTCGCGGCGGCGCCCTCCCCGGCGGCGGTGGCCGCGCGTTCGATGCCGTGGAGGGCGTTGCCGACCGCGAAGACGCCCGGCGTCGACGTACGGAAGGACGCGTCCACGCCCGGACCCCGGGTGCCGGGGTCCAGGGGGACGCCGCCGCGGCGGGCCAGTTCGTGGTCGGGGATCCAGTCGCCGGTGAAGACCACCGTGTCGCAGGCCAGTACCCCCGACCGGCCGTCCCGGTGGCGGACGGCCACGCCGGTCAGCCGGCTCCGGCCGCGCAGTTCGCCGACCGTGGTCGCCGTGAGGAGCGGGACCCCCGGCACGGCCGCGGCGCGCGGGCGCTCCGTGACCATCGCCACCACCTCCGTACCCGCCCGCCGCAAAGTGCCCACCGCGTGCCGGGCCACCGCCTCGTCGCCCACGACCACGGCCCGCCGCCCGACGGGCAGGCCGTACCGGTGGACCGACTGGAACAGCTCTCCGGTGGTCAGCACGCCCTGCGGGCGGGAGCCCGGCACCAGCCGGGCACTGCGGGGGCGCTCCCGGGCGCCCGTGGCGAGGACCACGGCCCGGGCCGTGATCCGCTCCGGGCCCGCCGGGCTGGTGGTCTCCAGGATCAGCGGGCCGGCCCAGCCGGTGGCGGTGACGCCGGTGCGGACCGTGGCCCCGGCGGCGAGCGCCGCCTGCACCGACCGCCGTGCGTACGCGGGACCGCGCAGCCAGGGGCGCGGCGGCCGGCCGAAACCGCCGTGGTGGAGGTGCCGCGGCATTCCACCCGCCTCCTCCTCACGTTCCAGTACCTCGACCCGCCCGGCGCCGGCTGCCGCCAGCCGGGCGGCGAGGGCCAGTCCGGCGGGTCCGGCGCCGACGATCAGGACGTCGGCCGGCACGTCGGCCGGCACGTCGGCCGGCACGTCGACCGTACGGTTCACCGGCGGGCCTCCTCGAACAGCGCGCGGACGGCGGCCCCGCAGTGGAAGCCCTGGCAGCGGCCGGCCCGGGCGCGCGTACGCCGCCGCAGGCCGTCGGTCGAACCGGGCGGGACGGTCCCGGCGAGCGCGTCGCGTATCTCCCCGCGGGTCACGCGCTCGCAGTGGCAGACGATCCGGCCGTACTCCGGGTCCGCCGCGATCATCGCCGCGTCGCGGTACGGCCGGGGGAACGCCTCGCCGAGGTTCGGCATCCGCACCGGTTCCAGCTCCCTTGCGCCGGACACCGGCAGACCGCCGTCCGCGAGCAGCTCCACCACGTGGGCGGCGATCGCCAGGGAGGCGGTCAGCCCCGTGGAGCGGATCCCGCCCACGCTCACGTACCGCTGGGCGGGATGTGCCCGGATCGCGTAGTCCTCCTGCCCGGTGGCCGCCCGCAGCCCGGCGTACACGGCGGTGACCTCCTCCTCCAGGAGCGCCGGCAGGATCCGCCGGCCCTTCTCCCGCAGCAGGGCGAGCCCTTCGGCGGTGGACCCGGTGGCCGTCTTGTCGTCCAGGTCCTCGGCGGTCGGGCCTAGCATCACGTTCCCGTACACGGTCGGCGTCACCAGCACCCCCTTGCCGCGCGCGTCCGGCACGGGCAGGAGGATGTGGCGTACGAGGCCGCGGGCGAGTTCGTCGAAGACGATCAGCTGGCCGCGCCGGGGCGTCACGGTGAAGTCCGCGTGGCCGAGCAGCCGGTCGATCTCGTCGGCGTACAGGCCCGCCGCGTTGACCAGGTGCCGGGTGCGCAGCGGGCCCCGGCCGGTGGCCAGCGTGTGCGGATCACCCGAAGTGACCGAGCGGACCGGGCAGTTGAGGTGCAGGTCGACGCCGGCGCGCACGGCCTGGGTCGCGTAGGCGAGGGTGGTCGTCCAGGGACAGATGATCGACTCGTCCGGCACGTGGAGCGCCCCCAGGACGCCGGGCCCGAGCTCCGGCTCGCGGGCCCGTACTTCCTCGGCCGGCAGGATCCGGGCCGCGCGGTAGCCGTTGCGTACGGCCTTCCCGGCGAGCCCGGGCAGTGCCGCGAGCTGCTCCTCGTTCCAGGCGACGAGCAGCGCCCCGAGCGGTTCCACCGGGATGCCGGTGTCGGCGGCGTACGAGGCGAGAAGCCGCTGTCCCTCCCGGACGAGCCGGGACTCCAGGGAGCCGGGCACGGCGTCGAAACCGGTGTGCAGGATGGCGGTGTTGGCCTTGGAGGTGCCGTTGCCGACGTCGTCGGACGCGTCGACGAGGGCGATGCGCAGGGGGAGCCGGGCCAGTTCGCGGGCGATGGCCGAGCCCACGACGCCGGCGCCGATGACCGTCACGTCGTACGCGCCGTGCGCGTCCCGCTCGCCGTGCGCGTCCCGCTCGCCGCACGCGTCCCGCTCGCCGTGCCCGCCGTGCTCGTCGCCGCCGGGCAGGGGGCCGCTGGTGGTGACGGTCATGCCGGGCCGCCGGTGGTGAGCGTCATGCCGGGCCGTCGAGCAGGGCCGAGACCGCCGTCCGGAACCGTGCGCGCCGCTCCGCCGCGTGCGCGGAGCCGGCCCTCGGCTCGTAGACGGCGGACGGCTTCCACTGCGGGACGGCCTCGTGGGCCGTGAGCGAGGGGTCGAGCCCGAGCCGGGCGACCGCCCCGACGCCGAGTGCGGTGGCGTCCGGCAGCGCCGAGACCTCCACGGGGATCTGGAGCAGATCGGCCTGGGCCTGCATGAGCAGCGCGGACCGGGTGAGTCCGCCGTCGACGCGCAGGGTGGCCAGCGGCGCGCCCAGGTCGGCGGCGACCGCGTCCGCGAGCTCCGCCACCTGCGCGGCTATGCCGTCGCACAGCGCGTGCACGAGGTGCCCGGCGGTCGTGTCGAGGCCGAGGCCGGTGACCGAACCCCGCAGATCGCCTCGCCACCACGGGGCGGCGAGCCCGGCGAGCGCGGGGACGAAGGTGACGCCGCCGGCGTCCGGGGCGCTGCCTCCCACGGTGTCGATGTCCTCGGCGCCGGAGATCACGCCGAGGTCGGTGAGCCATCGCACGGCGGAGGCTGCCGTGTAGACCTGCCCGTCCAGGCAGTAGCTGGTCTCCCCGCCGAGCCGCCAGGCGACACAGCCGACCAGTCCGGAGGTGCTGCGCCGGGGCAGCGGGCCGGTCTGCGCGAGGAGGAACGCCCCCGTGCCGTAGGTGCACTTGGCGGTGCCCGGCTCGGTGACGCGCAGTGCGAGCAGGGCGGCCTGCTGGTCGACGAGGAGTCCCGTCAGCGGCAGCGGGGGCCCGAAGGCGGTGGTGGCGGCGACGTGGGTGTCCGCGTCGACGACTTCCGGCAGCCGCTCGCCGGTGAGGCCGAAGGCGTCGAGCGCCGCCGGGGACCAGTCGACGGTGTCGAGGTCGAGGAGCTGGGTGCGGCCCGCGGTCGCCGCATCGGTGACGAAGGCGCCGGTGAGCCGGTGCACCAGCCACACGTCGCTGGTCGTCACGACTCCCTGGCGGGTCAGGTTACGGCGTATCCAGGCCATCTTCGGCGCGGCGAAGTACGGGTCGAGCGGCAGACCCGTCAGCTCCTGCAACGACGCGGCGTGCGGGGCCAGTTCCGTACAGAGCTGCTCGGCGCGGCGGTCCTGCCAGACGATCGCGTCGGTCAGCGGCTCACCGCTCGCCGGGTCCCAGGCGAGGACGGTCTCGCCCTGGTTGGCCAGGCCCACCGCCACCACCGGCTCGCCGGCCGCGGCCAGTGCGGCGCGCCCCGCGTCGACGACCGAGTCCAGCAGCTCACGGGGGTCGACCTCCACACGGCCGCCCGGCAGGTACCGGGGCCGCACGGGGGCGGAGGCGGAGCCGATGACCCCGCGTACGGGACAGATGACGAGGGCCTTGGTTCCCGAAGTGCCCTGGTCCACAGCGAGCACCGGGCCCGTCATCACCACTCCGTCCCTGGTATCGGCATGCGTGTGATCGTCGCTCGGAAGCCTTCACCAGCGGACGTCGCCCGTCAAGATCCGCCCGCGCGGCCGGCGATCGCACACCGACAGAGCTGACGTGAATTCATATCTTACATGTGGCTTGATAGTTGCATTTGAAATGTTCCCTGACCCGAACGCTCACACTCGATCTATAGTGATCGCCGATCACCAGGCGCGAAGGCCATGCGATGCGAGGACCGATGACCACGACCACCGCAAGACGCGCCCGTCCCGGCCACCCGTCGACCGGGGCGAGGTGATGGCGGGCGGCGACTTCCGGCCCGTCTACCATCCCGCCGGTCACGACAACGAGCTGCGCGTCGCCGTGCAGGACCTGCGCACCGGCCGCTGGGTGTCGATGGCGCAGTTACTGGACCGGACGGACGGGTGGGGTCTGTGGACCCAGCGCACCCAGGTGCTCGCCGCGGTCGCCGCTGGCTCGGACGTGGTCCAGGCCTGGCGCGCGGAGGAACCGCGCAGCGTCGCCGCGTCCGTCATGCACACCCGTGTCGTCGTCGAACGGGCCGTCCGTGCCCACCGCGCACGGCACCCGCGCACGCGCGAGCTGTGGCGGGAGGCCTGGGAGGCCTGCCGCGACACCGCCGAGGCCAGCCCCGCCGACCCCGTGCCCTGGGTCTGCCTGCTCGCCCTCGCCTCCCTCGACGAACACCGCTCGATGGACGAGCACCGGCTCCGGGCGCCCGCCGTGATGCTGCCCCCCGGCCCCTGGGGCATCCTCGCCCAGGCCGACAAGCGCGACCCGCACAACCGCGAGGCGTACCACCGGATGCTCCAGTTCGTGTGCGCGGGCACCCCCGGACCGCTCACCGAAGCGGCCAACTTCGTTCACTGGGCGGCCGGTTCGGCTGCGCCCGGGTCCGCCGTCCACCTCCTGCCGCTCTACCTGAGCATCGAACGCTACCGCCGCGAGCGCGGCCAGGAGAGGGCGCTCGACCTGCACTGGGTCGCCGAGGACGCCGTCCGTGACGCCGGCCACGCCCTGGACACCTGGTTCCGGTACGCCGACCTGCGCCGTGCCTCCCCGCTCGACCTGAACCATCTCGCCCACGCCCTGTGGGGAGCCAACCGCTTCGGCGAGGCGGCCCAGGTCTTCGACACGATCGACCGGTACTGGACCACCCTGCCCTGGGCCTACCGGACCCGCGACCCGGCCGACCAGGAACTGGCCGCGGAGGTCTTCCTGCAGGCCCGGTCCCGCAGCCTCGCCGGCCGGGACTGATCTCCGCTCCCCCGCGGCCCCACCGCCCCACCCCCGCTCCGTCCCCGCGCTCCACGAACCCCCGGAGGTACCTCCCCATGTCCCGAACCGCGCCGACCGTCCGCCAGGACCGCAAGGCCCCACCCCGGCAGGACGAGGAGGAACGACTGAGGGAACTCGGCTACCAGCCCGTCCTCGCCCGCCGGATGGGCGGCTTCGGCAACTTCGCCATCAGCTTCTCGGTCATATCCGTCCTGTCCGGCTGCATGACCCTGTACGGCTTCGGCCTGGGCACCGGCGGTCCGGCCGTGATGATGTGGGGCTGGGTCGGCGTCGGCCTCTTCGTCCTCTGCGTGGGCCTCGCCCTGGCCGAGGTGACCAGCGCCTACCCCACCTCCGGCGCGCTCTACTACATGGCCGACCGGCTCGGCGGGCGCCGCTGGGGCTGGTACACGGGCTGGCTCAACCTGCTCGGCCTGCTCGGCGCCATCGCCGGGATCGACTACGGCGCCGCCCTGTTCACCGGCGCCTTCCTCAACCTCCAGTTCGGTTTCGTGCCCACCGCGGGCTCGACCTTCCTGATCTTCCTCTGCATCCTGCTGCTGCACGCCGTGCTCAACCTCTTCGGCGTCCGCCTCGTCAGCGTGCTCAATTCCATCAGCGTCTGGTGGCACCTGGCCGGCGTGGCCGTGATCGTCGGCGCCCTGGCCTTCGTCCCCGACCAGCACCAGTCGCCCTCGTTCGTCTTCACCGAGTTCGTCAACGACACCGGCTGGGCCAACCCGTTCTACGTGGCCGCGGTCGGCCTGCTCCTCGCCCAGTACACGTTCTCCGGCTACGACGCCTCCGCGCACCTCTCGGAGGAGACCTCCAACGCCTCCGTCTCCGCCGCCAAGGGCATCGTCCGGGCCATCTGGGTCTCCTGGATCGCCGGGTTCGCGCTGCTCGCGGGCCTGACCTTCGCCATCCAGGACTACGCGGCCGTACAGGGCAGCGCCACCGGCGTACCGCCCGCCCAGATCTTCCTCGACGCCCTGGGCTCCGGCGGCGCCACCGCCCTGCTCCTCGTCGTGATCGTCGCGCAGCTCTTCTGCGGCAACGCCGAGGTCGCCGCCGCGAGCCGGATGGTCTTCGCCTTCAGCCGCGACAACGCCCTCCCCGGCTCGGCCCTGTGGCGCAAGGTCAGCAGCCGTACCCAGACCCCGGTCCCGGCCGTCTGGCTCTCGGTCGTCGTCGCGGGCGTCCTTGCGCTCCCCTCCCTCTACTCCGCCACCGCCTACGGGGCCGTGACCGCCATCAACGTCATCGGCATCACCCCGGCCTACGCCATCCCGATCTACCTGCGCCTGCGCGCCGGCAACCGCTTCCAGCCCGGTCCGTGGAACCTGGGCCGCTGGAGCAAGCCGATCGGCTGGACCGCCGTCGTCTGGGTGGCCGTGGTCACCGTCCTGTTCTGCCTGCCCCAGAAGTCGCCGGTCACCATCGACTCGATGAACTACGCGGTGATCGCCCTGGCGGTGGTCCTGGTCCTGGCGAGCGCCTGGTGGTACGCCGCCCGCCGCTCGTACGGAACCCCGTCGGCGTACGGCAACGCCCGCGAACAGGCCGAGATCGCCGAGGGCATCGTCTGACCCCTCCCCCCGCGTGCACCGCTCCCGGACATGACCAAGGGGCCGTTTCGGATCTCCCCGGAACGGCCCCTGCTCTGCGACTACGAAGCCACGGTCATCCCTTCAACCGGCGCAGGCGTTCCGACCACCGGTGCCAGAGGACGGACCCCGGGTGTTCGGCCGTCACGCGGGCCACCTCCTTGGCCGCGCCCGCCACCCCGTTCTCCTCGGCCCAGCGGTACCAGTCGATGGCATTCCCGTACGCGCCGCGCTGCTCGTGGGCCCGGGCGCCCTCCAGGATGGCCGCGTTGTCGCCGGCCTTGCCGGCCTCCAGCAGCCAGGACAGCGCCGCCTGGACCTGCTCGCCGCTGCCCGCCTTCAGTTGGGCCCGGGCGATCTGCCGCATGGCCCGGGTGTTGCCTGCCTCCGCAGCCCGCTGCCGCCATGCGGACGAATTGGCGGTGTCCAGCCCCACCAGGGCGAGCATGGCCCCGACGTCGCCGCCCTCGGCAAGGTCGCGGTAGTGCTGCAGCGCCTGCCTGAGGTGCTGTTTGCGGTCGACGGAGCGGTTGGTCACGTCGCGCAACACGAGGTGCAGCCGGGCGATGTCCCTCTTGGCGGTACGGTCACCGAGTTGTTCGGCCCGAAGAAGGCACTGCAGGGCCTCCCACGGCCGGTCGCTCCGCTCGTGCTGCACCGCTGCGGCCCGCAGCGAGGCAGGATCCTGCTTCGCCCCCTCGTTCGGCGCGACGGGCTTCCGCGGGGTCGGTCCTGCGGCCGTCTTCGAGGCGGCCCCGGGTGCGGCCTTCTTCGGGGCGGACCCGGCTGCTGCCTTCTTCGGGGCGGCCCCGGGTGCGGCCTTCTTCGGGGCGGACCCGGCTGCTGCCTTCTTCGGGGCGGGCTCGACTGCGGCCTTCTTCGGCGTGGGCTTGGCCGGCACCGACTTCGGCGGGGTGGAACCGGCCGGACTGGTGCCGGCCAGCACCGCGCGGAGGCGTTCCGCTTCGAGGGCCGCCTTGGGGTGTCCCTTCTCGGCTGCGCGCTGGTACCACTTCAGCGCTTCCGGTGCCCGTACCGTCCGCTCCAGGATCTCCGCCGCGTCGATCATGGCGGCTTGGTGGCCCTTGGCGGCGGCCACGCGGAAGTGGGCCAGCGCGTCCGGAAGGTTGCCCTGCTGCTTCAGCGAACGCCCCACGCAGTGCATGGCGTCGGTGTTGCCGGCGGCTGCGGCCCGGCGGTACCAGTCGAGGGACTCGGCCTGCTTCTTCGGATCCCTGGCCAGCAGCTGGGCGGATATGACCATGGCGTGGACATGGCCGGCCTTGGCGGCGTTCCGGTACCAGGTAAGGGCCTTCTGTTCACGCTTCGCCCCCAGGTGCCAACTTGCCAGCGCCAGCATCGACTTCACCTGGCCATCGCGGGCGGTCGCCTCATGCTCGCGCATCAGCTGTGCCTCCGCGTCCTCCGCGACCTTCGCATCGTTCGCGTTGGAGGCCTCGGCGCGGGCCAGCGCGGCGCGGACGCGCGCCACCGCCTCGGGGGCCTTCTCGTGGTTGCGCCCCGCAGCCCTCTCGTACCACGCGAGGGCCTCCGCCAGCCCGCCGGACTCCTGCTCCAGCAGGCCTCCCAGCCGCATCGCCGAGTGGAGGTCCCCGCCCTCGGCCGCCCTGCGGTAAAGGGCCACGGCCTGGTCCCGCTGTCCGGGGAAGTGCTGCTCGATCAGCTGCGCCGCCTCCCTGGCACCGGTCGGGTTTCCGGCCTCGGCCGCTCGACGGAGCCAGGACAGCGCCTGCCGCCAGTCGCGGACAGAACGGCAGGCCGAGGCCACCTGGCGCATGGCCTCTGAGTTCCCGGCCTCGGCGGCGGCCCGGTACCGGGCGCCGGGCTCCCCGGCGTACGCGTTGCCGGCGGCGGCCTTCCGGGCGGTCGGGGGCTGGGTGGTCGCCTCGTGCAACGACACCTTGGGCGGCGCAGGCGGGAGATCGCGCTCACGGGCCGGTCGGACGGCTGACGAAGTGGACGGGGCGGCAGGAGGGCGTCCGGGGCCGGGGAGGGCCGGTGGTTCATGCTCGGGGCGCCGGTAGCGCATCGGTTCCGCAAGGTCCACCGCGAGGTCCGACAGCCCGGCGAGCGCACTGCGCAGCCCGGGCGGCAGCCACTCGTGCTCCTTCGGTGACGCGCTCGACGGCAGCAGGCGGGCGAGCTCCGCCGGCGTCGGCCGGTTCTGCGGCCTCGGTTCCAGGCAGGAGAGGACGATCTTCTCCGCGCCGGACGGCAGCCCGTCCAGCCGGCGGTGCCCATGCAGGATGTTCGCCTGGATCTGGGCCGCGGAGCCGGGCCCGAACGGGTGCCGGTTCAGCGCCGCGTAGGCCAGCACCATGCCGAGGGCGAAGACGTCGCTCGCCGGCCCGACCCGCTCGTCCCGGAGCTGTTCGGGCGAGGAGCAGGTGGCCGTGCGCGGGGCGGCCCCGGAGCCGGTCAGGGTGACGCCGTCGGCCGGGGAGAGGTTCCGGGCGATCCCGAAGTCGATGACGTACGGTCCGTCTCCGGCCAGCAGGATGTTCGCGAGCTTGAGGTCACGGTGCACCAGTTCCGCGGCGTGGATGCTCCGCAGGGCGTCGGCCAGACCGGTCGCCAGGACCCGCCACGTCCGCTGGGGCAGCGGGGCCCCGCAGTGGTCGAGCGCGTCCGCCAGGTCGACCCCGCGGATGTAGCGGGCTGCGATCCAGGGTTCGGCGGCATGCATGTCGGCGTCCACCACCTGGGCGGTGTAGGCGCTGTCGACCGCACGGGCCGCCTCGGCCTCGCGGGCGAACCGGCGGCGGAAGCGCTCCGGGTCACCCGCCAGGTGCTCGGGCCTGATCGTCTTGAGCGCCACCCCGCGGCCGAACTCGCTGCGGGCGAAGTACACGTTCCCCCAGCCGCCCCGGCCCAGCAGGGCGAACAGCCGGTACGGACCGATCGTCTCGGGATCGTCCTCACGCAGTGACTCCAACTTCACTCCCCCACCGGTCCACCGGCCGTCACGGCACCCCGCGGGGCGCGTACCGGGATCGACCCGCCGGCCCCGCAGGGCAGTTCGAACACTCGTACCGTCGTGCTGGGCGCGCCGCCGGACGGCTCGCGGGCCGCGCTCAGTCCGTGCTGGTCAGCTCGTCATTACCTCGCGCGCGCCCGGGCGGCCTCGCCCGTACGCCGTCTCCGCGTTCCCCGGGCCACCGCTGGCCACTGCGCCGGAGGACGACCCCGCGGACGAGCTCGATCTCGTCGTCGGGACCGAATCCCCGGAACAGTCGCTCCCTCGGCACGCCTTCGGAGCTCTCGTCGAGATGCGGAAGGGGCTGCCACGGCGTGGGTTCACGCCCAGGCCGCAGGGTGCGGATCCGGCTGCGCGCGGTGCTGGCGTCGAGGACTTTGAGGGCGCCCCGACGCGAGACGAGCACCAGATGGTGCCGACTGATCCTGCCCCGGCGGTCGTCCGGGAGATGGCGCTCCTCGATCGAGGCGAGGTGACCGCGCCCGAGGACGAACTCCCGGCTGTCGTCCTCGGTGAGGTTCTCCCAGGCCTGACAGACGCCGTCGACCACGATCTTGAGCTGCAGCCGGGGGCGGCGGGGTCCGAGGTCGGTCAGCAGCGTCCCGTGGGACCGGCAGACCACCTTGCCTGCTCGGAACGCCGGGCTGGGGTTGCAGGGCGTTCGCGGGCAGCGCCAGGAGCGTTCGAGCACTTCCGAGCGCGGGCGGCCCCGAAAGTCCAGCAGGTTGCGCGCCTTGAGGTCGTCGCGCTCACCCTCCTGGGAGATCACCCGGTCCGCGAACACCCGCATGTCCCGGAGGACCAGCCGGACCGAGCCGTCGGCACGGCGCCGCGGCTCGAGGAAGTGCTCGCGGTCGCCCTGGATCCACGGGTGCCCTCCCCGGTGCCCGCGGAAGTAGTCGTGGCTGATGACCCTGGTGCCGAGGACCTTCGCATGGTCGAGCAGGTCCGGGTCCGCCTTGGCGATCACGGCGATCAGGCCGCGGTCCCGCCACGCGCGCAGGAGCGCGACCTCGGCGGGGGCGGGGAAGTCCGCATCGGACCGAGGGCCCAGCAGGTTGTCGTCGGCGATCGCGTGGACGGTTACTTCCCCGTCCCCGGTCCACTCCCGCAGCGCCGCCAGGACCAGCCGCAGTCGTTCGAGCGAGCTCGGAGTTCCGCCGCCGAGCTCCCTGTCGCGGACCACGTTCGAGAGGTCGATCAGGTAGTCGGCCTGGGCAGCCTCGCCCCGTAACTGACGTTCCATACGGCGGAACGCCGCCAGATCGCTCGCCACGCCTCTCCCGCCCACTCTCCGACGCCACGGTGACAGGAACAGAGGCTATCGGCATCCGGCGCCCCGCACTCCGCCGTCCGCACGATTCCCGTGCTCCGGGGCTCGTTCAGGAGCATCGAGCTGCCGTGCGCCCTCATCCCCCAGGGCCACCGTGCGATCCGCGCCGGCAGGCCACCGGCCGCCGGCCGCTGCTCAGAGCAGCGCCTCCGGCCTGATGGGCAGGTCCGTCAGGAGTTTGCCGGTGGCGTCGAAGACGTGACCGTGCCCTCCAGCAGGGCCATGGGCCCGCTTGGGCCGACCACGCGGCCCAGGTCGTGGGCCGCGAACATCCGGCGGATCCGGACGAGCCCGAGGAGCAGCATCACCGTGCCGCCGACGCCGACGCCGACGCCGACGCCGACGATCACCGTGATGGTGAGGCGATGAGGATGTGGCGGATGATGGACGCGGCTTCCTTCTGGTTGTGGTCCAGCCAGTCGGTGAGGTGTTCGCGGACGACCTCCTGGACGTAGGCGTTCGCTTCGGGATTGCCGAGCCTGGTCTTGGTGGGGCCCTCGAAGACGGGATGGGCGAGCTTTACGGAGACGACCGCGGTCAGGCCCTCGTGGACGGCCCCGGCCGTGATGTCCTCGCCGTCCGCAGACAGCTGCCCCTGCCGGCGCGCGCAGTCGTTGACGAGGTCCGTGAGCGCGGTGCGGAAGCCCTCTTCGTGGGTGCCGCCCTCGCGGGTGCGGGTGCTGTTCGCGAAGGAGTGGAGCTCTCCCGGGGACCAGGTGTTCCACTGCATGGCGACCTGCACGAGGATCGTCCGGCTCTCGTTCTCCGACTCGAATGCGATGGCGGGAGAGTGGAGGAGACTCGCAGGGTAGGGGTTGAGCCGGGCGACGAAGGCCCGGAGGCCGTCCGCGTGGTGGTAGCGAACCGGCCGCTCGGGACGCTCGTCGGTGAGCGAGACGGCCAAGCCACCGTTGAGGAAGGCCAGTTCCTGGAAACGCTCCGACAGCGTGGTGAACGAGTACCGGCTGGTCTCGAAGATGTCGGCGTCGGGCAGGAACGCGATCGTGGTGCCGTGCTCGCTCGTCTCCTCGTTCCTCGTCAAGGGGGTGACCGGGACGCCCCTCTCGTACTCCTGGGTCCAGCGGTGGCCGTCGCGGTGGACCTCGACCGTGAGACGGCTCGACAGCGCGTTGACCACGCACAGGCCCAGGCCGCTGAGGCCGCCGGAGATCCCGTAGCCGGTGTGGGGCTTGGAGCCGAAGGACAGTTCCGTCAGTTCGCGTTCGACGGCGGACTTGCCGGTGGGCTCCTCCGCCTCGACGGGCAGGCCTCGCCCGTTGTCCGCGACGCGGATGCCGCCCTCCGCGGTGATCGTGACGTCGATGGCGTCGGCGTGGCCGGCCAGGTGCTCGTCGACGGCGTACGAGACGACCTCGTACACCATGTGGTGCAGGCCGCGTTCGCCGGTCGAGCCGATGTACATGCCGGGGCGCCTGCGGACCCCCTCGCGGCCTTCGAGTACCTGGATGTGCGCGCCGGCGTACTCGTTCACGTTCGCGGGCTGACTGGGATTGCCGGACTCGGTCATGAAGCACCCTCCCTGGGCCGTCCTGAGCACGTTTGCGGGCGGGGGTGGCCGAAGGAGCCTACGCTGCTTCCACGCCGTCGCCCGTGCGTGCCCATCCTAGGTATTTGACGGTAAACACGCAGGTCAAACCATGTGCGGCAAGGTCTCAGGTGACCGCGTCCACGGCTTTGCCGAGGCCGCCGCTCCGGGAGCCCGCCGCAGGGAGCGGAGCAGCACGAAGGCCCCGCCGAAGGCGCCCGAGGGGGCGTTCTCGGCGAAGCCCGAGGGCCTTTGCCATCGAATTTTCCGGCATGGCACTCCTACAGCCCCAACCGCTCGGTCCGTTGCCGCGGAAGGCTTCGTCCCGGCTCTGCCAGGATGACCTCGTGTGCGAGCAAGAATGGGAGGCCGTGTCGGAGTCGGAGAGGGCCTTCCTGATCACCCCGCGCACCTGAGACCACTTTGACCTGGACAGGGAAACGGCGGTCCCACAATCGCCTGGGCTTTGCGGCCCAGTTCACGCCCGTGCGGTATCTCTGGGTGTTCCCGGACGACCCGACCGACGTGCCGGCTGAAGTCGTCGAATACCTCGCCGAGCAGCTCGCGTCGAGGACTCCTCGGTGCTGAAGGCGTACGGGGAGCGGGAGAACACCCGTCTGGTCCATGTGCGTGAGCTGCGGCGGGTGCTGGAGTACACGGAGTTCGGCGAGGCGGAAGCCGAGTTGCGGGTGTGGGCGGACGCGCCGGCCTGGACGACCGGGGAGGGCCCGAAGGCTTTGTTCGACGCGGCGGTGGGGTGGCTGCGCGAGCGGCGGGTGCTGCTGCCCGGCGCGCGGGTGTCGGAGCTGGGCCGGCTGCGGCGCAGCCCGGTACGGATCTCCGGCCCTCAGACGAAGTGGGCGCTTCAGCGGGCGGAGGAGATCGACGGCTTCGGGACGGGTGAGCTGGCGGTCTACCTGACGTCTCGGCGCCACGGCCGCTCCGGGCAGCTCTCCCAGCGCTACCTTGGACGGCATGGAGGACCAGATCGGCGCGCTCGGCCTGGTCCTCAACGCCGTCGTCCTCTTCCACACCCGCTGCATGGACGCCGCGGTCAACCAGCTGCGCGCGGACGGCTTCGACGTCCGCGACGAGGACCTCGCCCGTCTCTCGCCGTTTGTACGGCAGCACATCGACATGCTCGGCCGGTACTCCTTCAGCGGGCGCAGGGCGCTGACGACCCGCTCCCTGCCGAAGATGGGAGCGTCCTCGCACCCGGCGGGCGGGACCAGGTAGGGGCCCGCCCACTTGATGGCAGCACCAACGTGATGAAGTGGTGGTGGTGGCGCGAGCCCGCACGGCCCGTGGACACCGACCCTGGCCTCGCTCACATTCGGCAGGGGCTGAGCGTCACGTCGGCGGTCGGGTGAGTTTGGTGGCCACGGCGTCGAGGACCCAGTCCAGGCCGGTTGCGAAGGATGTCTCGGCGTCCACGTCCGTGCCCTCGTACACGGCCTTGGCCAGCGCCGGGAAGCGGCCGGTGGCCAGTATTCTCGTCACATGCGGGCCGTGGGCGCGCTGCCATTCGTGCTTGGACAGGCCCGTGGCGTGCTCGGCCCGCAGGTTCGCGATCTCGCGCCTGATCGCGCCGATGAAGTAGGCGCTGACAGTCTCCACGGCGCGCATGACGGTGTCGACATCGGCGAGGCCGTCGAAGGCGGCCAGCGTGGCCTCGGTCACGGCGAGGCCGTTCGGACCCAGGGCCGGGCGACCGCCGAGCAGGTCGGCCAGCCATTCGTGACGGAGAGCGGCCTGCCTGGTGCGATGGGCAAGGATGCGCAGCGCCTCCCGCCAGTCACCGGGCTGTCCCTCGGGGAGGATCTCGGCCTGGACCTCGTCCACCATGAGGTCGAACAGCTCCTCCTTGGTGGAGATGTACCGGTACAGCCGCATCGGGCCGGCGTCCAGGCGGGCCGCGACCTTGCGCACCGACACCGCCTCCAGCCCGCCCTCGTCGGCCAGTGCGATGGCGGCGGCGACAATCCGCTCCCGGTCGAGCGGCACGGGGCGAGTCGGCGGTTCCGGCCGGTCCCAGACAGTCATGCCCACACCGTACCGTTGCGCTGCACCGTATACGAGCAATACGGTGTATCGGCATGAGACACCGCATCGCAGTGGTCGGGAGCGGTCCTGCCGGCCTCACCTTCGCCCGCGTCCTGCACCGTCATGGTCACCCGGTCACCGTCCTCGAACGCGATCCCGCCCGGGACGCCCGCCCCCCGGGCGGCACCCTGGACCTGCACGAAGGGCTGGGCCAGCTCGCGCTGGACAAGGCGGGGCTGCTGGCGGAGTTCCAGGTGCTGTCCCGTCCCGAGGGCCAGGCCATGCGCATCCTGGACACGGAGGGGGCCGTCCTGCGCGACTGGCAACCCCGTCCATATGACCGGGCCAATCCCGAGATCGACCGCGGGCAACTCCGTGACCTGCTGCTCGGCCCTCTCGACGTCCAGTGGGGTCGGGGCGTGACGCAGGTGGTGCCGGGGACCCGGGACGGCGTGCTGGTCCATTTCGCGGACGGGCGACAGGAGACGTTCGACCTCGTGGTCGGCGCGGACGGCGCCTGGTCCCGGATCCGCCCGGCAGTCTCGTCGGTGACGCCGCACTACACCGGCGTCACCTTGGTCGAGACCTGCCTCGACGACGTCGACACCCGCCACCCCGACCTCGCCCGGTTGATCGGCGACGGTTCCGTAGCTGTGTACGGCGTGAACCGCGCGCTCGTCGCCCAGCGCAACGGCGGCGGCCACGTCAAGCTGTACGCCCAGTTCCGCGCACCGCTGGACTGGCACACGAACCTGGACCTGGCTGACGTCGAGGCCGTGCGATCGAGCCTGCTGGCTCTGTTCGACAGCTGGACCGCTCCCGTCCTCGACCTCCTCCGCCACGGCACCGCTTTCGTCCACCGCCCCCTCTACGTCCTGCCCGTGTCCCACACCTGGACCCACGTCCCCGGGGTGACGCTACTGGGCGACGCCGCCCACCTGATGCCCCCGTTGGGGGCGGGCGCGAATCTCGCGATGCTGGAAGGCGCCGAACTCGCCGAGTCCATCGCCACCGGCCCTGAAGATCTGGACGAGGCCGTTCGCGCCTTCGAGGAACAGATGTGGGCACGGGCCAGCAGGTGGGCGAAGATCACGACGGCCGGTCTGGAGCGCCTCGTGAGCCCGGACCCCGCCGAAGCCCTCGCCCTCTTCGACCAAGTCCAGCCATCCTGACTGCCAAGCGCGAGAGCACCAGCACCAACAGCTCGCCATGGCTTCACGGGACAGCACGGCACCGCGCAGTTGCGTCGGCGGTCGCCCGGCGCGAGCAGGCCGCTGACTTCGGCGATCACCTCCGGCTCGCCGCCGAGGGCCGTGTGCTCGTCCAGCAGCATCCGGGCCTGCCCGTACGGGAGGCGGGCGAGCCCGGTGTCCGGGCAGATGTCGCTCGGGCCGATGACCCTTCCGGGGCCGGGCTTGCGGTGGGTGACGAACACCGGTCCGCGCGTACGGCCCTTGAGCAGGCGGGGCAGCAGCCGGGCGGTGCCCGCGTCCCAGTAGACCGTCTCCGGTACGAAGTCCTCGCGGACGGCGCCGCGGCGACGCGTACGAGGACGAGCGCCCTTGGCCTTCACCGGCGCCAGGCGCCCGGCGCCCGGCGAGGTCGAGCTCCTCGATGTTGACGCCCAGAATCTCCTCGGCGCGGGCGACGGTTTCGCAGAGCATCCGTGGGGCGATATCTGCGGGACGACTTCAGACCGGTCCTGCGTCCGACGACCCGTCAGCCGCCCACCAGGGCCGACAGATCCTCAGCGCCGGTTTTCGTTCCGATGTTCCTCAACCCACGATGCTGCGTCAGCCCAGCGCGCGGTCGAGGTTGAAGGCGGCGCTGATCAGCGACAGGTGGGTGAAGGCCTGGGGGAAGTTGCCCAGCTGTTCGCCCGTCGGGCCGATCTCCTCCGCGAACAGACCGAGGTGGTTGGCGTAGGTGAGCATCTTCTCGAAGGCGAGCCTGGCTTCCTCCAGCCGGCCTGCGCGGGCCAGCGCCTCCACGTACCAGAAGGAGCAGATCGAGAAGGTGCCCTCGGGGCCGTGCAGGCCGTCCGGGCTGGCGGTCGGGTCGTAGCGGTAAACCAGCGAGTCGGAGACCAGGTCCGTGGTGAGGGCGTCCAGGGTGGAGAGCCACTTGGGGTCGGTGGGCGAGATGAACTTGGCCATCGGCATCATCAGCAGCGAGGCGTCCAGCACGTGGTCGTCCAGCCCCTGGACGAACGCCCCTCGCTCGGCCGACCAGCCGCGTCGCATGATCTGCCGGTAGATCGCGTCCCGGGACTCCCGCCAGCGGGGCAGGTCCGCCGGCAGACCGCGGCGGTTCGCCGTGCGCATCGCGCGTTCCAGCGCCACCCAGCACATCAGCCGCGAGTACACGAAGTTCCGCCGGCCCGCCCTGGTCTCCCACACCCCCTCGTCGGGCTGGTCCCAGTGTTCGCACAGCCAGTCCACCACGGCACCGACCTCGTCCCAGCGGTCACTGCTGATCGGCTGCCCCCACTTGTCGTAGAGGTAGATCGAGTCGATCAGCGCGCCGTAGATGTCCAGCTGGAGCTGGCCGGTGGCGGCGTTGCCCACCCGGACCGGTGCGGAGCCGAGGTATCCCTCCAGGTGCGGAAGCTCGTATTCGGGCAGCTCGGTGCGCCCGTCGATGCCGTACATGATCTGCAGCGGACCGGTCTCCCCCCTGCCGCGCAGGAGGCCCCGCTCGGAGATGAACCCCATGAACGCCTCGGCCTCCGAGGTGAACCCCAGGCGCAGCATCGCGTAGACGCAGAAGGCGGCGTCGCGGACCCAGACATAGCGGTAGTCCCAGTTGCGTTCGCCGCCGATCTGCTCGGGCAGGCTGGTGGTCGGTGCGGCGACGATCGCACCGGTCGGCGCGTAGGTGAGCAGCTTCAGCACCAGCGCGGAGCGGTTCACCATCTCCCGCCACCGCCCGTGGTAGCGCGAACCGGCCAGCCAGTGCCGCCAGAACCGGACGGTCGCGTCGGCCTGCTCCTGCGCCTCGGCGCGCGGGCACGACCGGGGCGGGGCGTCGTCGCCGATCTGGTCGAGGGCGAACACGTTGGACTCGCCCTCGAGGAGCTTGAAGTGCGACCACACGTCCAGGCCGTCGCTTTCCAGGGGTGCGGTGGCGGTCAGCGCGAGCGTCAGTGACGGGGAGCGGAACACCGCCGTGTGGCCTTCGAGGTGTGTGGTGTGCGCTTCGGTGCCGTAGCCGAAGCGGGGGGCGATGCGTGCCCTGAACGGGAGGGTTCCGCGGACGCAGATCACCCGTCGGATCAGCCGGTGCCGGGCCGCCTCGCGCGACTCGTCGACCACGGGCATGAAGTCCTGGATCTCCGCCACGCCGTCCGCGGCGAAGAACCGCGTGATCAGCACGTTCGTGTCGGGGAAGTAGAACTGTCTGGTGCGGGTCGGGACCTCGGCGGCCAACTCGAACGACCCGCCCCGGTCGGCGTCGAGGATGGACCCGAAGACGCTGGGCGCATCGAAGCGGGGGCAGCAGTACCAGTCGATGGTGCCGTTCGTACCGACCAGGGCCGCCGTACGAAGATCGCCGATCAGGCCGTGCTCGGAGATCGGGGTGTAACGGCCGCCGTCCGCCTGCTCGAAACCAGTCGTATCGAACGCCATACCGGCCTCCCTGCCGCTGTGGCCGGGCCTGGAGATGAAGGCTTCCTCTCCATGCTAGACCGCTGCCCTTGCTCCGAGGGCACTGCTGAGCGGAGGGCACTGCTGAGCGCCTGCACCAACGGCTCGGCGCCGGCGCCCCGCCTTCGAGGGACCCTGACGGTCTCGCGCAGGGAGTGGAGCGGGAGGGAGCGGACCGGCCGCGTGGGCCGCGACCACGGCGAGTGCGGGTCGGGCACGATCCGTGAAGCGCTCGGCCTCCACCGGGACGGCGCCACCTGCGCGAGAGCGTGCTCTACGTCCGCTGCGCACTCTCCGCGGCGGCGACAACTCGACCGGCTCCACCGGCTCCGAGTAGACCAACACGCGTGCAGACGCCCGGCGTGGCTGCGACCACCAGGCCGGCGGACGCACGAAAGGCCGCCCTCTCGTGGATGGGAGAACGGCCTCCGACCTGCGTTTCCGCACAGTCGGGACGACAGGATTTGAACCTGCGACCCCTTGACCCCCAGATCGATGGGTCGGAGGAAAAATCCTGACATACAGCACAATCTCAGGGCGCGCAGCGTGCACATCCGTACATGCTGTGCGCCCATCGACATAGGCGCTGGTCCCCAACTGGTCCCCAAAGGGCACCACATGACCCTCGGGCTTGCCAGCCGCTGCAGACGGCCACCAGGGGGAAAGCGGCTCGGGAAGCGGTGTGTCCCCGCTTCCGTTCGGCTCGGCGCCGCAGGTCGCGAATGACCTCATACCAACGCCAGGAGCCGTCCCAGTCGCAGTCCTCGTGCCTGCCGGGCTCCCAGTCCACAAGCTCGTCCAGCTGCTTGATCAGGGCGACAGGTACACGGTGTGTACGCTCGTCGTCGAGCCGCCCTGCGATGTCGTGCAGCCGGTGAGCAGCACGGTAGTGGGACAGCTGGGTGTCGGTGAGCCGGCGTACGGCGTAGCCGCCACACTTGCTGCACCAGTCCCAGTCGTCACGGGCCAGCAGGTCGGCCAGGGTCAGGAGGTCGTCGCTCGTCGCGAGGCCTCGATCCCGTGTATGCCGGCACAGGGGTGAGTGCCCCTTGCCTTCGAACTTGGGATCCGAGTTCGTGGCGTAGATCTGCGCCTGACCCAAGACACCCAGCGGAAGGTCGCTACCGCTGCGCCAGCGGTCGGCGCTGGGCGGCCGGAACGGTGAGAGTTCAAAGGCAGCAGGCGCCAGCAGGCCCTCCCACACCGCAAGGGGCAGCATGCCGGAGCGGCCGGTGTCGAGGCTCCGCAAGTCGGAAACACCACGTGCCATGGCGAGCAGACGCAGATTGCGTTCTTTGTCATGCTCCCGACACGTCCGCCGGGCAACTTCCTTCGCCCCGGCTGCAAGGCCCAGGTCAGCACCAAAGTGGCCACCCTGCCGCGCACCGCCGTGGCCCGAGGACGGGTCATCGTCAGCCTCTGGCGCGGGGACGACCTCCTTGATCCACGGGTTGATCACGCTCTCGGGGAGGTCCTTGACCTCGTCGAGAGGCAGAACCTCGGCTCCCCGCTCGTCGAGAAGACGATGTAGAGCTGGTCGGCAGCGTACGAGGAGTTCCGCAGCGCACGGAGGTGAGCGGGGGTAACGGGCTGGCGGTCGAAGACAGCGGTGTGGTCGAAAACCCCGGGCCGGACAGAGTCCGGCTGCCCTTGGCCCGCTTCAGTAGTCACAGCTTCGGAACCGCCCGGCTCGCACGCGAGGCTGCCCGAGGGGTCCCGGAGTCTGTCGGCGACGAGGGCCGGAACTCTCAGCGTCAGCGTGCGCCGACCCCGGTCGGCGGTCACGGTCCACGTCACCACCACGCCAAGGACTCACCGATCGAGGCCGTCCAGGACGCCGGGCGCACCTCCGCACGAAGGCTCCTCCGCGGCCTCCGGCAAGCGCGCCGTGACCCACACCGTCGGTGTCGAATCTGTCGCCGCAGCGCCGGCGCAGGCTTCGTCCTCCCAGGACTGGATCAGGCGGGCGGCTCCTTCCAGAGCTTCCGCGTGCCCCTTCTTGTGGGGCCTCAGGCACCCTCGATTCAGACGCTCGCCCCGCCGCCCAGCAGCCGGGCGAGCGTGCTCACCGCCCCGTCGATCTCGCGGGCGCACTCGTACAGCACAGGGTGCGGCCTCCCCCACGGGTCTGCGACGTCGTCCTCGACTGGCGGGACCGGGGCGGCGGCACCCCGACGGCCGGCCGCGGCCGCCACGACCATGTCGAAACCGTCCACGTCCCGCGGGCCTTCCCGGCCCGCTCCCCCGCCCCGCACTCCTCCCGCGGCGAGACGCACGAACTCCTTCAAAGTGAAGCAGCGCCGCATCGCCGACGGCGCAAGCCGCACGGCCGCCTCCCTGTGCTCGATGGCGAGCCCGAGGACCAGCGCCGCTCCCACGACGAGCTGCGCGGTGAGCGGGCGGGCCGCGAAGCCGGAGCCGTCACCTCCCCGCTTCTCCAGCACCGCCCTGGTGGAGCTCTCCATGCCGGGCCGGGGCCACGCCTCTGTGCCAGCGCTCTCCGGCCGCACGGCCGAGCCGGGCGGTAGCTTCGCGGCCAGCAGCCGCTCGGCAAGCACCGAGCGGTGCACGTTGCCCGTGCAGACGAACAGGACACAGGTCATTTCTCGCCCGCGAGATGCGCCGCCGCAGCGGCCTCCCTCCGGCGTTCCGCCCCGCGGGGAGCGGGCAGCTCGCCGTACGACCCGTAGGCGCCGTAGCGGTCGCCCCTGGGGACCGGAGCCATGTTGAAGACGGTGCCGAGGACGCGGACACCCACACGGTCCAGCGATTCCGCAGCAGTGCGGACTTGTTCCCGGCTGGTCTTGGCGGCGCGGACGACGAGCAGTGCGCCATGGGCGAGCGGAGCGAGTCCGACGGTGTCGGCGACGGGCAGCAGCGGCGCGCTGTCGACGATCACGACCTCGTAGGTGTCCGCCAGGTCGCGCAGCACCGCTTCCATCCGCGCCGAGGCGAGCAGCACCGTGGGATTCGGTGGTACGGCGCCACTGGCAAGCACCGAGAGTCCGCCGCCGACTTGCTGCATCACGTCCTCGATGCGGGCCTGTCCAATGAGCACCGTGGTCAGACCGGCGTCCTGGACGAGACCGAAGGTCGAGGCCACACTCGGACGGCGCAGGTCGCCGTCCACGAGACAGGTGGAGACACCTGCCTCGGCGAGCGAGAGGGCAAGATTCACCGCGGTGCTGGTCTTGCCCTCACCGGGCGCCGAACTCGTCACTACGATGATCCGGGGCGGGTCGTCGACCTGCGAGAACTGCAGGTTGGTGCGCAGCTTGCGGAAGGCTTCGACGCGGTTGGATTGCCCATCGGCGCTGACGAGCGGTTGCCTGGAGGCGTTCCTGTCGTACGGGATGGTGCCGAGACCCGGCAGCGCGGTGAACTCGCCCAACGCCTCGCTCGTCTTGAGCGTGGTGTCGAGGTTCTCGCGCAGGGCAACGAGTCCGGCACCGAGCAGGAGGCCGCCGAGCACTCCTGCGGCCAGGTTCAGCAGCGGGCGGGGCGAGACCGGACCGACGGGGGCGACGGCCTCCTGGGTAACGCCCAGGGAGACGGGCGAGGCGCCGTCGCCCGTACGGCTGTTTCGGGACCGCTCCGAGTCGGGCGCGTACTTGGGCGCCTCCAGTCGCTCGACGACCGCGCTGAACCGCTGCGCCACGGCGTTGGCGATGCGCGCCGCACGCTTGGGCTCGGTGTCCCGGACGGTGATGTCGATGAGCACGGTATTGAGCGGGGCGACGGCGGTGATCCGGGACGCCAGTTCCTCCGGGGTGGTGCGCAGCCGCAGCTCCTTCACCACGGGCCGGGTCACCTGACGGGTGGTCACGATCGCGGCGTACGACTGCACGCGCGCCTGCGAGAAGCTCTGCCCCTGGTTCAGTTGGGCGGTGTCCTCACCGGTGCGGGTGGCGACGAAGAGCTGGGTCCTCGCCTCGTAGACGGGTGTGCTCAAGCTCGTCGCGGCGAGCGCCGCCCCGATCGCGAGAACCAGACAGACCACGACGGTCGGCCAGCGTCTGGCAAGAGCCTTCAGGAATCCGTGGAGATCCAAGCTGCACCCCTCATGGGACCGAGGGAACCACCCAAAATGGAATGTTGTGTTCCCTATGTATGCAGCTGACGATAGGGACTCGCGCGTTTCAACGGGGGGAGACACCCCCATGCCGGCCAGTCGAACGACCCTGGCGTCACGCCGTCCGGCCACCCCGTGGGAGTGGCAGCGTGGGCCATCGGAGAGCGGACACTGCACCATCCGGTGACTTCTGGGCAACACACCGCCAGTCAACGCCCTAATGTCCCCTTTCCTCATATATCCACGTATCTGGATCTTGATGACGGCCGACGCTGCAGCCTGGCCCAGATTGAAGTCGAGGAGAGTGAGAAGATGACGACATCACCCAGATGGCGGGTTTGTCTGGCATCGGCAGCATCGGCTGTCGTGCTCGTCGTCGCACCCCTGGTGGGGGCGCAGACCGCCCATGCGCAGTACCCGCCGCCACCGTACCCGCCGTCACCCCCATGCCTCACCCTGGGCGCCAGTACGGCAACGGCCGGAGGTACCGTGAACTTCAGGGCTACGGGGTTCGCCCCCCGGCAGCCTGTCACGGCGTTGCTGGCATCGGACCCGATCGTCCTCGGCCGGTACCGGGCCGACGCCAGCGGGACGACGCATGCGACCGTGACCATCCCGAAGAGGGTCCGCGCCGGCTGGCACACCTTCAAGGTCACCGCGCGCAATCCCGACCTCACCTGCTCCGCTCGGATCAAGGTGTGGGCCGCGGGCGGTCGGCCAGATCACGGACACGGAGACGACAGAGACGACGGACAGAACGAACACAACCGACCGGAGCGCCCCGACCACGGCCCGGACCTCGCGGACACCGGCAGTGAGAACCTCGCAGCCGGGGTGATTGCGGCCGGCGGGGGAACGATGCTGGCCGTGCGCCGTCGCCGCAGTGCATGACGGAGCACGACATCAGCACGGCGGTACACGGCGTCCCGGCCCCGGCCGAAACGCCTTCCGCATGCGCAGGCCCGGCCGCTCCCGCGAGGGGGCACCGGGCCGCCGTCGCGTGCTCAGGAACACACTGCTAGCCCGGCCTGGAGACGCACACCGGGTCATGCTGACCGACTCGGTCAACGGCAAGAAGGCTGCATCCGAAAGCGTCACCGTCGCGGGCGGCAAGGCCGAGGACTCCATCCAGGTCGTGGGCGTCGCCCAGCTGCTCCTCGACTCCGTCAGGACGCCGATCGACCCGGTGGGCGAAGCGGAGACAAAGAGCGAGCCGGAGCCGGTGAAGTAACCGGCGTTCGTACACCGCCGAGGGGCCGGGGTCGCGCACTGCGACCCCGCCCCCTCGCCTGTGCGTACCTGCTACCCGAGCCTGCGCCGCGTGGCCCCTCGCTGGTCCTTTCCGGTGAGGATCGGCGAGGCGGACGGCAGGCAGCACGCTGTGCCGCGATCCTTCGGTGATATTCGATGCGCGCCAGGTCGCGGGCAGCCGTCGGCAGCGACGACGGCAACGGTGGTCACGTGACGAGCCGACACGCGAGGTGGAGTAACACGACTATGCACATCGTGCGGGTGAGCTACCGGGTCCCCCCAATGCCGGGGGGAATGGAACGCCATGTCGAATATCTGACGCGTCATCAGGTGAGCGCCGGAAACCGGGTGACGATGTCGTTCCGGCACGGGGCGACGGTACCGGTCGGAGCCACGCGACTGCCGCTGCGAAGGATCCCCCGGTCCCGGATGCTCGGGCCGGTGTCCGACCGGCTCGCTTTCGCGGCGGAAACCGCTGCGGCGATCAAGGACCTCTGCGCCGTCCGACGCAACGTGGACCTGGTGCATCTCCACGGCGACCACATCGAGGCCGCCGCGCTGGGTCCCGTGTGCCGGCGCCTGGGAATTCCGCTCTTCCTGACGGTGCATGCGGCACTCACCGACCGGCATCAGTGGCTCGCACGGCACGCTTTCCGGCAGGTGAGGGCCTTCATCGCCCTGGGGTCGGCGACCGCTGCCGACCTCGCGGCGCGCGGCGTGGACCGGGAACGCATCCTCACCATGTCCAGCGGACTGGAGTTGTCCGCCATGCCGTCGCCCGCCGATGCTGTGGCCCGTGAGCCCGGCCTGATCGTCAGCGTCGGCGCGCTGAACCCGATGAAGAACCACCATCTGCTCATCGAGGCGTTCCACGAACTGGCACGCAGTCGGCCGGGCATGCGTCTGGTGATCGCAGGAGAAGGCCCGGAGCGGGACCGCCTCGACCGACTCGCAGCGGCAGGTCCGGGAGTCGAACTGGTCGGTCCGCTGCACCGGCAGAAGGTCTACGAGCTGGTCCGGCGAGCCGAAGTGTTCGTCCTCGCGTCACGCAGACTCTCCGGGAAGGGTGAAGGCGTGCCCACGGCGGCGCTGGAGGCGCTCGCGCTCGGCACGCCCGTCGTGGTCTCCTCGGACGCCTCGCTCGATCCGGTGGTCACCGACCGGGAGGCCTATCGGGTCTTCCCATCAGGCTCGAAGGCGGACCTGGTGCATGGTCTGAGAACCGTGCTCGACGACGAACCGGGCCGCAACCGGATGAGTGAGCTCGGGGTACGTGCGGCCGCGGAGCTGGACTGGTCCCGGGTCGCACAGCGCGTCGAGAAGTGGTACCGAACGGCGCCGGAACAGCTGCACTCCTTCGCATGACGGGCGCTGAAAGGGAGCAAACGAATGCCGACGACAATTCATGGCATGGCCAAAATGGTCTGGGAACATCCCGCCAACCGTGGGCGGCGGGCTCAGGCCTTCGCCGCCATGGCGGGATGGCAAGCCTGGAAGAGGGTGATCGGGCGGCCACGGGACTTGTCCGTATACGACGGTATGTCGTTCCGCGCCTATCCTGACAGCACGCAGCCGGGTCGTTTCGTCTATTTCGGCGGCCTTCCGGATTACGAAGAAATGACTTTCATGAAGCGGTATCTCCGGCCTGGAGACGGGTTTATCGACGGCGGCGCCAACGAAGGAATGTTCACCTTGCTCGCCGCCCAGCTCGTGGGGCCGAGCGGAGCCGTACACGCCTTCGAGGCCGTGCCCGCGTTTGCGAAACGGCTGCAGGACAACGTCGGCGTGAATTCCCTGCCTTGTGTGACGGTCCATGAAATGGCGATCGGAGCCGAGCAGGGCACTGTGTCGTTCGTTGTGCGGGGCTCTGGTTCACGCATCCGGACCGAGGCCGACAGCGACAGCGACAGCGCCGTGCAGGTGAGGCTCGGCCGGCTCGACGACACCCTGCCCGAACGCTCCTTCGCGATGGGCAAGCTCGACGTCGAAGGCACGGAACACCTGGCTCTCCGTGGTGCAGACCGACTCATCGCCCGGGGCGAGCCGGCGGTGTGGATGCTCGAACTCGTCGACAAGTTCCTCCACCGCTTCGGCTCCACGGCCCGTGAGGTCCGTCGGTGGCTCGATGACCACGATTACGACATGGTGCTCTACGACCCGGACCGCAACCGGCTCGTACCCGCGCCGGATCAGCTCTCCGCGGGGCCCGATGTACTGGCTGTGTGCCGCCGCCGACGGCCGGAGGTGGAAGCGCGGCTCGCCGCTGCGGTCATGCTGCGGTCTGACGCGGAAATATAAGAACCGAATCCGGCATTCACTTCACTCCACCCTGCCGAACATCACGAAAATTCCCGAGAATGTCTGAACCGGAAATGGCGCCCAGGGCAGTAAAAAGAGGGTGTCTAATTCACTGGTGACGGCCCGCAACTGCCCGGCGCAGTGCGAGTTGCGCCGACGGAAGGGAATCGTGATGAGTGCGGCTCATTGCATCGAACGCGCTGTTGTGACCGGGGCGGCGGGCTTCATCGGCTCCCATGTCGTAGAGGCCCTGCTGCAACGCGGGGTCACCGTTCTCGGCGTCGACCGGCGCTCGCCCCGTGACAACGCCTTGGCGGCGGAGAACCTCGAGGGCGTCATGGGACACCCAGGTTTCCGCCTGGTCCAGGGCGACCTCGTGACCGACGAGCTCAAGCCCTGGGTCCACGCCGCGGACGCCGTGTTTCACCTCGCGGCCATTCCGGGCGTCCGGCCGTCGTGGGGGGACAGCTTCGGCGAGTACCTCGCGTGCAACGTACTGGCGACGCAGCGGTTGATGCACGCATGCCAGTCCTCGGGTGTCCGCCGCCTCGTCCTCGCCTCGTCATCCAGCGTCTACGGGGACGCCGTCGGCAGGGGCCCCCTGCGCGAGGAGGACGCCACCGCTCCTCTGTCACCGTACGGGGTGACCAAGCTCGCGGCCGAACGTCTTGCTCTTGCCTACGCGCTCGCCCCGGCAAGCCCCACGAGCGTGGTCGCGCTGCGCTATTTCACGGTGTACGGCCCCCGCCAGCGGCCGGACATGGCTATCGGCCGGATGTTGCGCGGAATCCTCACGGGAGAGCCGCTGCAGCTTTACGGGGACGGCCACCAGCGCCGGGACTTCACCTTCGTCACGGACGCCGCGGCAGCCACGGTCGCTGCAGCGACCGCAGATGCGACCGCGGAGGCGGTCAACGTGGGCGGAGGCGACAGCGTTTCGGTGCTCGATGTGCTGAGGAGGATCGCCGACATCACCGGGGCGGAGGTTCCGGTGCGCGACGACACCCACCAGCCGGGCGATGTGCAGGTGACCGAAGCGGATCTCACGAAGGCGCGTGAGCTGCTCGGTTACGTCCCCTCGATCACGTTGACCGAGGGGATCGAGCGCCAGTGGAAATGGCTGTCCACCCGTTCCCGTGGCCCTCTCCACGACGCTGCTGCCGTGACGGCGTGACACGGAGAGCGGTGGGCGGCATGCGCGTCTTCCTTGATGTCGGCGGACACTACGGCGAGTCCCTCGATGTAGCCCTCGACCCCCGCTGGGGCTTCGAGAAGATCTACTCGTTCGAGCCGGCGGAACCCTGCCGGCGCATTCTCCGGGGGTTCCGCGACTCCCGGGTGCACATCGTGCCGGCCGGCCTGTCCAGCAGGACGGGGCAGGCTACCTTGTTCGGGGCGGGTCTGCTCGGAGCGAGTGTGTATGCCGACAAGGGCGAGTTGGGCGACGCGCACGTCCGGGCGGAGACCATCTCCCTGCTGCGCGCCACGGACTGGCTGCGGGCGAACACGTCGGACGACGACGAGATCTACCTCAAGCTCAACTGCGAAGGCAGTGAGTGCGACGTACTCGAGGACCTCCTGGACAGCGGCGTGATCAGCCGGCTGCGGAGCATCTACGTCGACTTCGACGTCCGCAAGATTCCCAGTCAGGCCCATCGGCACGCAATCGTGGAGGACAGACTGCGACACCACGGCCAGAGGTTCGTCACGCCCGATTCCCTGAAGAGTCACGGAGGCGGCGCCGCGGTGCGGGAGTGGCTCGTCCTGGTGAGCCCGCACTCGCCCGCCGCGGCGAGCACGGTGCGCTACCGTCTCGGACTCCACCGCCCGCCCTACATCTGGGCCACGCACGCCGCGCGGGCCGCGCTGCCGCGACCCGTCTACGCGCTCGCAGCGCGCCGCTTCGGCGCCCAGGCCCGGCAACGGACCGGAGCCGACCGCGGCTGATCCGGCCGGGGGGCGCCGCCGCGCATGTGGCCGGCGGCGCACCCTCACAGCAGCGCGTGGAGCATCGCGGCCACGCGCTCGGGGGAGAATTCAGTCTGCGCCCGGTGCCGCAACCGCAGCCCCAGCTCGCAGCGGTCGGAGTACGACATGATCATCACAGACCGGACATGGGTGGCCAGCGCATCCAGGTCGCCGACGGGCGCCACAAGCGGATAGTCGGCTCCCACCACGTCGGCGGACCCGCCTGCGTCAGTCGTCACCACAGGTGTGCCGCAGGCCATCGCCTCCAGCAGAACCCGCGGGAAGCCTTCCTCATAACTGGGCATGAGAACGCAGTCCGCCGCCGCGTACAGCTCGGGCAGTTCGCGGTTGGGGACCGCGCCCAGCAGCACCATCCGCCCGCCCAGCTCGGGGTCGGCCGCCTCCCGTGTCAGAAGGGGCCGGTCCGGACCGTCTCCGGCGATGACAAGCCGGACACGCGCACCGGAGCCCGGGCCTTCGGCGGCATAGCCGACCGCCTTGAGCAGCGGCGTGAGAAGGCGGGTCCCTCTCCGGAACGACAGTCGGTGGACGAAGAGCAGGACGAATTCGTCCTCGGCCCAACCGAACCTCGCTCGCACCTCGTTGCGTTCCTCTGAGGGCAGAGGAACGAACCGCTCGGCATCGACATCGTTGTAGAGCAGCCGCATCCTGTGCGGCGGCACGCCCCACAGCCCGGCCATGAGAGGGACCATGGTCTCGGGGCCGGTCACCAGGCAATGCACCGATCGCGCCGTCAACTGGTTGACGGCGCGCTGGACCCTTTCCCGCACCGTCGTGCGCTGCCCCGGTTCCCGCAGATTGGCGAGGCCGCTGCGCCACAGCAGGATGCGGTGGCGGTACACCGGGTAGGTCAGGATCAGAACGATCACGAAGAGGGTGGAGTAGCGCAGGAAGTAGGTCCGGTAGCCGGCTCGGGACAGGCGGTGGACCGTGAGGACGGTGCCCAGCATCCGGCCGATCCGGTTTCGGCCGGGTACGCGCATCAGGAGACGGACCCCGGCGAGTTGTGCCGGAGGATTGCCGCGCTCCACAGCGGCCGCGACGTCGACACGCTGTCCCAGAGCCGCCAGCAACGCCGGGATGTGCGCGAAGTGTTCGGACTCGTCTTCAGACAGGTGGGGCACCACATAGACGAGCCGCGGGCGCGAACCGGGCTGGGCGGAGTCCGGTTCGCTGTGTGTCCTGCCCTGCATCACGTCGGCCATCTATCCCACCTGCTGCGAGAGTTGTGCAGCGCGCCGCTGCGGAACGCCCGGCAACCGCACCGCGCCCGTGATCTTTCTGGAGTCGAAGAGGAAGACCGGGCGTTGACGGCGGCGCCCGCAGAAGTCCAGGAAGGCCCTGCTGCAGTTGACGTCGTCGCTGGCGAAGACGCCGTTCTGGGTCATCCTGGGCCAGGCCTGCCCGTACTCGAACATCTGCGGAAGATACAGATGGTCGCTGTCGTGGAAGAACAAATCGATGGACCCCACGCGCTCCAGCGCCCGGCTGAAGCCTGCCGCGGGGTCCTTCGGGTCGAGGATCTCCAGCTGCCACTGCGGGTGTTCGCCGACCAGCCGACCTGCGGTGTGGTTGACGTCGAAGCTGTGCAGCACCCCTGAGCCATTGCGCTCGAGTGCGGCGAGGATCAGCCATGAGGATCGGCCGTCGGCCACACCGGTCTCCACCACTGACTGAGGCTTGAGCAGCCGGCTCAGTCCGTACAGCACCGCGCTGGTCTCCGCCTCCACCCCGTGAGTCCGGGGGTAGCAGAGCGCCGTGTCGGCGTAGCGGGTGGTCAGTTCTTCGGTAACCTCCTGGTGCTCGCCCAGGACGCGCTCGATCACTGTCGCTTCCCAGCCCAGTTCCCGCAGAAATCCCGCCGCCGATGTGGTCAGCTTCCCTCCGGAGCGGGTGAAGTCCATGACGCTCGGCGCCGTGTACCGCCGGATGCCGGCTCCGAGCGTACGCATGGCGACGTACCCGCCCAGCACTGACGCCACAGGCCTCATTCCAGAGTGCCTGACCCAACGGCGAACGGTCGATACTCGGCTCACGGCGCCCTCCTCAGTGTTACCTGGTGTCTGCGCCACACAACGTATCGGGTCATATCGGGTTTATCCCCAACAACACGGGGGGTTGGAGTCAGTCGGCGCTGACGTCCCCGAAAAGTGCGGCCAGCATGCCGATGTTGGGGTCGAAGCCATGGGTCGCCAGGACGCGGTCGCGTACCGAGGCCAGTTGAGCTGCGCCGCGAGCAGCAGGTCGAAGCCTTCGAGGGGACGGGCCGACCGGGCGGCAGAAGCTGGGAAGGCCGCGCTCCTTCAGTGCGCCGCGCGCCGGCACGGATTGCCCCTTCCCAGCATGTCTGAACCGGATATATCGCATCGAGAGTTAAGAATGGGGCTGCTACTCCGGCCGCGCCCCGACCGGTGGCGGCATGAGAGCAGGAGCGCGACGGACATGCCTCTCTTCATCGCCGTACGTGGTCGGCCTCCGTTGCCCGAATGGCGCTGCCGGGGTCCGTCTACGAGCGGGCCGCACGACGTGTCGGCGTCCAAGCGCGCAGGCGCGCCCGGACATACGGCACCTGAGACCACCAAGGGAAGCAGCAGGCCATGGCGATTCACAAGGGGCTGGTGCCGTGAGGTGGCTACGAGCCTGCGCCAACGTTCCCCCTCGGCTGCGCGGCGCACGCATCGGAACCGGGTCGTACATCTCTCCGCGCGCAGTGGTCCAGGAGCATGCCCGCATCGCCATCGGGCAGCGGACCCTGGTCGGCCGCCACGTGGAGCTGGTCCCGCAGGGCGGTTCCATCACGATCGGCAGCGATTGCTCACTGAACAACCACGTCGTCCTCTACGGCGCCGGCGGGATCACCGTGCAGGACGGGTGCCGCATCGCGACCGGCGTCGTCATCGTCGCCTTCAACCACGGGGTCGACGACCTCTCCCTCCCCATCCGCTGCCAGCCGATCACGGCGCGAGGCGTCGTTGTCGAGAACGACGTGTGGATCGGGGCACACTCGATCCTGCTGGACGGGGTGACCGTCGGGTCGGGCAGCGTGATCGGAGCGGGGTCGGTCGTCACACGCAACGTCCCCGAGTACGCCGTGGTCGCCGGCAACCCCGCGCGCGTGCTGCGTCGCCGCGGCGTCTCGCAGCGGACGGCGATCGCTACGCCGGAGCCCGGGCCGTGACACGACGATAGAGGAGGCCGAGCTCCTCGATGTTGGCGGAGAAGGCGTGGACCGCGAGGACCTTTCGGCGTACGGCGGCCAGGTCCTCGGGCCGGGGCGGGGACGCCGCCACCTGGCGCAGCCCCTCGGCGAGTGCCGCGGCGCCGGGCGGAACCAGCATGATGCCGGGCCAGCCGGACACGGCAGCCGGAATGCCCCCGACACGGGTCGCCACGACGGGGACGGCCGCAGACGCCGCTTCCAGCAGTGTTCTCGGCAGCCCTTCGTCCCTCGACGAGACGACGAAGAGGTCGGCACGCGCGTACTCCTCCCGCACGTCGTCGATGCCGCGCGCTCCGAGGAACGTGACCCTGTCGGCCAGGCCGAGCCGTTCGGCAAGGGCCACGAGCCTCGCCTTCTCGGGACCGTCACCGACGATGCGCAGCCGAGCCGTCGGAACCGTCTCGAGCAGCGTGGCCAGCGCCGTCAGGAGGATGTCGTATCCCTTGGACGGCACGAGGCGGCCGACCGCCAGGAGGGACAGACCGGGTCCGGCCAGCGGCGGGGCGGTGCGGACCGGCGGATCCTCCCAGACCGGCTGGAGCCGCGGCGGCACAAGAGCGGACGGGATGCCGCGCTGCGACAACGCGTCGACCATCGACTGGGCCACCACTCTGCGCTCGGTGGCTCGGCGGGCGAACGCGAGCACGGCCCGCTCGAGGACGGCCTTCCGCCAGCGGCCGAGGGAGGCGACCGGCAGGGCGAGATAGTCGCCGTGGACGTCCATGAGCCAGGGACGCCTGATGACCAGTGCCACGATCCAGGCTGCTAGCCAGCCCCACGGCTCCGCCCCGTTGAGGACGACGGTCTCGCCCCTGCGGGCTGCCGCACGCGCGAGGCGCACCCCGAGACGGACTGATCCGGCCACCCAGAGCAGGGACTGCGGCCCGGGGCGGCGCGGGTGCCGTACCACGTGCATCGAGCCGCGGTCGCACTCCAGGTGCGGGCCCGCCCAGATGCACCAGGCGTGACCGAGCCGGTCGGCCAGCGCGTTCCACGAGCGGAAGTCGGCGGAGTCCTCGACGCCGCGCTGCCGGTGGCCCGAGATGGTCACGACGGTGATGCGCTGCCGTTCCATGGGGACGGTGGAGTGGGTGGTCATCACACGTCCTGTAGCCGGTAGCGGGTCAGCAGGGGCGCCAGCTCGGCCGGGGGGACCCGCGACCAGGCGTCGACGGCCGACAGACGTGGTACGAAGGGATCGCAGCCCTGGGCGTACGTCGGGTGGTCGAAGTCGAAGAAGCGCACGGTGATCCCGTGCTCGGCGAAGGCGTCAAGGTCCAGGTAGTCGCGCCCCGAGGGCCCGGCGAGGTACTCGTCGGCGCCTACCGCCCGGCACAGATTGAGGATCAGTTCGGACTTGGTCCCGGTGGCGTCGAGCTCGGAAGAACGAGCCGTCGGCACCTTGACGTCGAACTGTGACAGCATCCAGTCCGCGAGGTCGAGGTTGAAATCGGCCAGGGAGCCGCCGGGCGGTGCCGCATCGATCACCGACAGCAGGTCGCCGGTACGGTCCACGCCCCGGGTCCCGGACACCGCCTGGATCAGGCGTCCGCGGTAGCGCCGCCGCCAGGATGGCATTTCGCAGATCCGCACATCGCAGATCCGCGTGCCGAACGGGGCGGTCACCGGAACGGTCAACCAGGTGGGCCGGCCGTCCAGCAGGACCCGGTTGCGGTTCTGGAAGTAGTTCTTCCGGTACGGCACGGCGTCGAGAACGATCCACAGGTCCGACGCGGCGACCTTGGCCAGGAGGCCGAGCCACGGCAGGTGCTCGGGCTGGTGGATGGTGACCCTCATGCAAGCACGCCTTCCAGGCGGGACACCTCGAACGCCTCGCCGTACCGGGCACGCATCTCGTAGCCGCGGTATCGGGAACGGGCCTCGACGCCTTCGATCCACTGCTCCCCGTACTTGGTGTATTCGGACTTGTGCTGACGCAGGGCCTGCAGCTTCTTCTCGATGGTGTCGTCGATGTTGATGTAGAGCTGCGGGCGGAAACCGACGTAGCTGCGCCCCGACGGGGTGATGGGCTCGTACATGACGACGGAGTTGTAGTACCGGCTCGCCGCGATGGTGGCGAGCGCGGTGTTGGCATGAGACCGATGGGTGTCGAACGGCCAGTGTGTGAAGACCATCGTCGGGCGGAAGTCGTCGACGACCTTGTTGATCGACTCCACGACGGTCGAGTGGTTCTCCACGTCCTTGGCGGGGAACGACAGAACGTCGATCTCCTTGACCCCGAGAGTGGCGGCGGCTTCCCGGCCCTCTGTGACCGCCACGTCGGCGGCGCGGAAGTGGCTCCCGTCGTAGCTGGTGTAGTCCGACGGGCTCATCACCAGGAAACGCACCCGTGCTCCTGCCTCCACGAGACGAGCGGCGGTCCCTCCGGCCGCCAGCTCGATGTCGTCGAGGTGAGCCCCCACGAACAGGCTGCGCTCAAACATCGGGTTGCTGCAGAACATCACGTCGTCCTCTCGGGAAACAGTCACCGATGGAGTGGGGTGCCGGCCGCCAGGGACAACTTGCCTTCCGGCGTGGTGCCGGTGACGCGGAAGCCCGCACGTGCGTACAGGTCAAGTGCCGGCTGGTTGCGGGGGTCGCAGATGAGAGTGACGATGCCGGGCGTTCGCGCCAGGAGGAGGGCGAGCAGCCGAGAGGCGATACCGGTGCCCTGGTGACGAGGGTCGGTGGCCACGCGGTGAATGTGCGCGCCCTCGGGACGCCGGGAGGCGATCACGAATCCGACCGGCTTCCCGCCCACGGTCGCGACGAGGCTCAGCTCGCGCTTTCCGGGAAGGTGTCGGGCGAAGTTCTCGGCCTGCCACGGCTCATTGTCGTAGTGGCTGCTCGCCTCGTGCGCGCGCTGCTCCAACTCGGCGAGCGGGCCGAGTAGTTCGTCCGTCATGTCGCCGAGGCGATGCAGTTCCTGGGCGGGCCGCCGGACGGCAGCCCGCCGATCTGTGCTGTGCATCCGGGCCCCCGAGATCGCGGCGTCTGCCTCAGCGTCGCACAGCGAAGCCGGACGGCTACGCCGACGGGCCGCTCGGGAAAGCCGCTGCACCCCAACGGCGTATGCGCAGTTCGCGGCTTACCCCTGGAAGACTGCGGAGCACACCAAGAGCGGCTTGCCTCTGGCTGTTGCTACGTGTCCGACGTCTCCAGGGCCGGCCTCGAGCGATTCACCGCCACAGGTCTCACCACTGGTACCAGTGCCGCTGGGTCGGTGACCGCCTCGGGCGGCGCGACGCCGCCCGAGGCGGCACTCCGTGACGCCCGACCGGCACAGGCCGCCACCACCAGGCCGAGGATCCCCCAGCCCACGCCCGGAAAGGCGCCTGTGGTGTTGAACCACACCGTTACCACGACAAGTACCGCGCGGGTAAGCCGGTCGCAGGTGAGCCATGCGCGCCACAGTACGAAGAGGAACAGGCCCATCCCGACCATGCCGAGAAAGACGGCCATGTCCAGATACACGTTGTGCAGACCGAGGAGGTAGGTGTGCCGGTAGGCGTTCACCAGCGCCTCGCTGTCCACAATCGACCAGCCCCCGCCGATCAGCGGGTTGGTCGATGCCATGGCGGACCAGAAGGACTGGGCCTGAGTGGTGTGCACGTAGAGGGTCACGTCCAGGTCGGGACGGATCTTCGGAATCGCCAGACAGGCAACCGTCGCCGCACAGGCAAGCGTGAGTGGGTGGAGCAAGCCCCTTTCCCCGCTCCGCGCCTGCTGGCGCCGGCCCAGGCTGAGCACGGCCACTCCTGCAAGTGCGGCCAACGACGCGGTGATCCCGCGGGTTCCGACCAGCCCCCACAGACCGCTCAGAACGAACAGTGCTCTGAGCGGCTTGCTGGTGGCCGCGACGCCGAGGACCACCAGTACCGCAGCGACCAGAGCCACGTCGTTGGGGCCGCCGGGCAGGCCTGACCAGCGGATCCGTGTATCCCCGAAGAGGGGGACCGTCGCCAGCACGCCCAGCAGTGCCCAGCGCGCAGTGCGCCACAGGTCGAACCCGCGGGGCAGGAGCAGTCCTACGGCCGCGCAGACCATGACGGGCTCCATGATGCGCAGGAAGGTCATCGTGCTCTCGGCGTGCCCGCCCAGGACGTCGCGTACCAGCCCGTAGAGCAGGAACGCACCGACCGCGCCGAGGACGGGCCTGCCAGAGCGATCACGGATGCGCAGCAGCCCGGCCAGGCTGAACAACACGAGGAGTGCATCGCCGAGATAGACGTCGGCTCCCCCAACCACGCCGAGGTGCGGCCACGCCGTCGGGCTGATCACCACGACGACGGCGGTCATGAGGAGAATCAGCCAGGGCGGGGCGATGGCCATGAACAGCACCGCTGCGGAGGGCAACAGAATGCTGAGGGCGAGTTCGGTCCGCCCGGCCCAGACCAGAAGGGCAAAGAACACCGGGACGATGGTGCCGACCACGTTCAAACCGGTCAGCGTGATTGCGGTCCGCCTCACTGGATTCCTCCGCGATCCGCGGCAACGGCATCACGCGTGGATCGTCTGTCTCTGGTGATCTGACATGAAGCAGGGTGAAAACGCCCTGAGGGAACATTCTGGCGCTGGAATGGTCGATGACCGGTCGTTCGGCGCGCGGGCGTTTACGACCTTGGGGGAAATCGAGACCTGGGCGTGTTGGCCTGGCAGTTCGGCTGGTGGGTGATCAGCACGCGGTGCCGCGGGTGAGGACGAGCTCGGTGCCCGTCTGTCGGCGGGTGGCCCGCTGGGCGGATCGGTCGGGGACAAGACCGGCGATCGCGTGGTGGGTCTCGGCGTAGGCGCGCCGTCCGGCTGAACCTGCGCAGGGGCGCCCACTGGCGGAGCTCGGCGTTGGTGTGCCCGAGGCAGATCCGGGCCGAGGACTGGACGTCTGGCCTCCCGCCAAGCGTACTTATACCCGCCGCACGCCTCGTCCGCGGGCTACTTCGGCGGTGCGCTGACCTGGTCGGGGAACTCCTTGGCCAGCCCCCTGGTACTGGAGTCGACGCGGGCCTTGACCGTGGGCGGGTCCGGAACTGCTCGGCGATGCCCTCGGTGCGTAAGCCGGTCTGATCATGCATGCGGTCCCCGGCCGGACCGCGCCGGATAGCAGTATGCGGCCCCGGCCGTCGCTGAACGTGGTGGTCTTGACGGTGTGCTGCCTGCGCTTGCCGGAGACGAGCGCCCGGCGGCCCGGGCGCCCCGCCTGAGTGGCGGCGGACCTGGGTCTCGACCCCGTCCATCCGCAGCTCGACGCCCTCGGCCTCGGCGTAGGCGAAGACGTCCTCCACCGTCTTCAGCCGCAGTCCCGCCCGGTCGGGTACGGCGAACCCGCGGGCCGCGAGGGGCGGACGGATCCGACGGACGGCCTCGGCGACGGCGGGGCGGTCCACGGCGAAGGAGTTCGGCGAGGACCGCCTGCGGCAACTGGCGGCGCAGGTGGATCAGGGTGACCAGCAGCCGGTCGAAAAGGACCAGCTTCGGCTTGCGCCCAGCTCCTTCAGCCCGTCGGCGCGGGCCACCCCGTGCCGCACGCAGCGCGGACTGGCGGGCCGCTTCCCAAGGTCCGGCGAGTTCAGGGAACAACTCGTCGAAATGTGCGCGGGAGACACCGGACGGGGCAGGATGGGAACAGACCGCACGCGCTTCACAACGCACCAAACCCCTGCGGTTCTTCTCGTCTCACGGCCCGACCGGGACGATCGCTATTTCCCCCGAGGTCGCTACTAGACCATAGGTGTGTCCCTCACCGTGCAGGCGGCGCGCCGGTGTCGTCGCTTGGTCCTGTCAGGTCACCATGAGTGCTCGCCGTGAGCTTGTATCAGTGCCCGACTCGGCGATAGGCCAGGAACGCGGTGAGGCTGAATGGTGATTGCCCGAGGTCACACCCACGACGCGGCTCCCTCTCGGATCAGGGTGATGAGGGTCATCGCCCGGATGAACGTGGGCGGTCCGGCCCTCCAGGTCTCCACACTCATGGGGGGGCTCGACAGCGAGCTTTTCGACCACCGGCTCTTCGCAGGCTTCGTGGGCCCGGACGAGGCCGATTACGTGGAGCAGCGGGCCCCGCATGTGCAGGTCTGCCCGGTGCGAACCCTGGGCCGGGCCGTACGGCCCACCGATGATCTGCGTGCCCTGTCGGCACTGACCGCCGCCATGCGCCGGTTCCGGCCACACATCGTGCACACGCACACCGCCAAGGCGGGAGCACTCGGACGTATGGCGGCCGTGCTCGCGCGGGTGCCGGTACGCGTGCACACCTTCCACGGCCACCTCCTGCAGGGCTACTTCTCACCGGCGAAGACCCACCTGGTGGTGCAGGCCGAGCGCAGCCTCGCGACCGTCACCGACCGGCTGGTAGCGGTGGGACGCAGCGTCCGCGACGACCTCCTGGCCGCCGGCATCGGCCGACCCGGGCAGTACGCCGTGGTGCCGCCCGGCACCACGCCGGCCGCTGCTCCGGGCCGCTCGCAGGCGCGCAAACAGCTCGGCCTCCCGGAGGACAGCCTCGTCGTGGCCTATGTCGGGCGGGTGACCAGGATCAAACGGCCCGACCGGTTCCTGTCGGTGGCCCGAGAGGTGCGTCACGCGTTTCCGGCCGCTCGATTCCTGGTGTGCGGGGACGGAGACCTTCGCGGCGATCTGGAAGCGGCCGGCGATCTGCGCGACTCGCTCCACCTGCTGGGCTGGCGCGCCGACGTGGAGACCGTCTACGCCGCCTCGGACATGGTGCTGCTCACATCGGACAACGAGGGTATGCCGGTCAGCCTCATCGAGGCGGGGCTGGCAGGGGTGCCCGCCGTGGCAACGAACGTGGGCAGCGTGGCAGAGGTGGTCCAGGACGGGCGGACCGGGCTTCTGGCCCGGCGCGACGCCGACGAGCTCACCCGCCATACCGTCAGGCTTCTTGGCGACGACTCGCTCCGCCGCCGGATGGGCGAGGAGGCCCGCGCCTGGACAGCGCAGCGGTTCGGGGCCGAGCGCCTGGTGCAGGACACCCACGACCTTTATGCCTCCATCGCCGTGGAGCACGGCTGGTGGCCGGACCCCCACTGAAAGGTACGAACCGTTGAACGTCGTAGTGACCGGAGGCGCCGGGTTCATCGGAGCGAACCTGTGCCGTGAACTGACCTCCCGCCCTTCCATCGGCAGGGTCGTCGCCCTGGACGACCTGAGTACCGGTACAGCGGCCAATCTCGCGGGCACGGACGTGGAGCTGGTCGAGGGCAGCATCCTCGACCGCGAACTGCTCGAGGCCGTGGTGGCCGGGGCAGACGCGGTGGTCCATCTGGCCGCGCGGCCGTCCGTGCCGCGTTCCCTGGCGGATCCGTTCGCCAGCCACGAAGTCAACGCCACCGGAACCATGCGCGTCCTCGAAGCGTGCCGCCGCGGAAACACCCACCTGGTCGCCGCGTCCTCGTCGTCGGTGTACGGCTCAGTCGCCGACCTGCCCAAGCACGAGGGCCTGCCGACGCGTCCCCTCAGCCCGTACGCCGCCAGCAAGCTCGCTACCGAGGCCTATGCGCTGGCCTACGGATCGGCTTTCGGCCTTCCGGCCCTCGTTTTCCGGTTCTTCAACGTCTACGGCCCGCTGCAGCCTGCCGGACACGCCTACGCAGCCGTCGTTCCCGCCTTCATCGACGCCGCGCTGCGCGGTCAGCCGCTGACGGTCTTCGGCGACGGTCACCAGACCCGCGACTTCACCTACGTCGGAACGGTCGCCCGGGTACTCGCAGACGCCGTCCTGCGGAAGGTCACGAGTACGAGCCCCGTCAACCTGGCCTTCGGCACCCGGATCAGCGTCCTGGAGCTCGCCCATCACCTCGCCAAGACGCTGGAGCTGGCGATCGACATCCGCCACGAGGACCCCCGCCGCGGCGACGTGCGCGACTCGCAGGCCGACGACGGACTGCTCCGCACTCTCTTCCCGGCTCTCGCGGCGGTTCCGCTGGAGGAGGGACTGGCCGAGACCGTCCGATGGTTCCGCTCCCTGCCGGTGTACGCGTAGCGGAGCCGATGTACGGCGGCCTCGCGGGCGGGAACTCAGTGGTCTCCGCCGCGGGCCGCGCCGACCTCATGGACTCGGGAGCCGGTGCCCACCGGACCCCGCCCGGCCTGGACACCCGGATCCGACATCGACCGGGTGAGGCACCTCAGCACGATGAACCAGCCGGCCGTGCTCAGGACCATGAGGCCCAGATTTCCCCATGCCCAGGCCAGTGTCCTGCCCGACGCACCGGCACAGAGGTGAATGACGGCGGCCAGCATCCCGAGCTGACAGACGCCCTCGGCGGTGAGAAAGACCAGCCTGACACCGGGGAAGCCCAGAGCCGACGGCAGGACCTTGGACCAGATCGCCGTGCCACGCAGCGCGGCCCCCGCCAGCATGACCACCGCCGCCGTGGACAGAATCGTGTACTGGGAGCCGTACATCAGGCCGATCAGCAGGCCAAGGAGGAGAACCGCGACCACCACCGCGACCAGTCCGATGGCGCCGACGAGTGCACTGCAGCGGCGGACGTCGCGCATCACCGCCCATCGGCGCCCATGGGCTCCGGCCCGTGCAAGACGCGGGTAGAGCTGTGACGCCACCGGGTTGACGACGCTCCCGAAGAGCCGGCCCGGAGCGCCGGCGATTTTCAGGTACGTCACCAGGGTGGGGCCACCGAGCAGTCCGGCCAGAAGGGAGACGCCGCTGTCCGAGGCCAGGGAGACGGATTGGGTCGCCGAACTCTTCACCAGGAAGGGCAACAAGCCTGCCGGCATCGGAGCGGGGCCGTCAGCGGGAGGGCCGCACGCCTGCCTCACCTGCCGCCAGGCGATCACGGTGACGGATACGGTGGAAACCAGGCCGGTGATCACGGTGGCCACCAGGTAGCCGCCCGTGCCGGCCGTCATCAATGCCGTCAGCGTCACGAGGAAGCCGAAGACGGCGAGCGCCACGCGGATCACTCCGAGCCGCTCAAGTCGGTCGGAGATCGCGAAACCGACCGATGCACTGCCCCAGGGCGTGGCCGCTCCTGCCGCCAGCACGGCAGGCACGAGCAGCAGCAGCCGTTCGGCGGGGATCCATCCGAGGGCCGCGGCGGCCAGCGCCGCCGCCACGCCCAAGACCGTGGCCAGCAGCCCGGCCCGGATGTCCAGCCGGAGAAGCCGGCAGTACAGCCGGGTTCCGTGACCGGGGCCGCGACGTTGTTCCATGGGAACGAACCGCTGCTGCGCGTCCTCGAAGCGCGGATCCCACAGCAGGAACCAGACCGCTGCCATGGCCTGGGCCAGAAGCACCTCCCCCGCCTCAGTGCTCCCGACCAGCCGGACCAGTGTGACGGTGGTGGCGAACGAGAGTGCCGCCTCGATCTGGCTGGCGGCGGTGAGCGAGCCGAAGGTCCTCAGATGCCGTTGCCAGGGCAGGCGCCTCGCCAAGCGCCTCACCCATCTCCCGGGGTCGGTCCCGGCGCCTGTGGCATCCAGCGGCGCCGCCCTTGACGGTGTACGTCTCACCTGCTGCTGTACCTCCTCGTCACTCGGCGCGTGTGGCGGGCGTCGGTTGTCCTTCTACCGCAACCGCCCAACGGCCGGTCTGACCTGGCGAAGTCGTCCCGGCCTCGGCGGATCAGGAGGATCCGGTCGGCCCGGATCCTCCCCGGCCCGGGAAGGGCGCGGACGCGCACGGGTCAGAGGATCTCGACACGCTCACCCCGGCAGCGATTGCGCGTGTCGAAAACGTAGGCACCGGCCTCTTCGATGAGCGCGTAGTCGAAGGCATCGTGGTCGGTCGCCACGACGACCACGTCGGCCGCCCGGACCTCCGCCTCGGTGACTTCGACTCGGGTGATCTGCGGGGGAACGAGGTACGAGTCGGTGTGCGGCTCCGCCACCACCAGCCGGGCGCCGAGATCGAGCAGCGACCGGGCGATGGCGAGGGCCGGCGACTCACGGATGTCGCCCGTGTTCTTCTTGTAGGCCAGCCCGAGTTGCAGTACGCGCGAGCCCTTGACCGACTTACCACGTTCGTTCAGTCCGCGGGTGATCCGCAAGACGGCATGGGACGGCATGTGATCGTTGATCTCATTGGCCAGGGAGATGAATCGGAGATCCTGTTTCAGCAGCCTCTTGACCTGCCACGACAGATAGGACGGGTCCACCGGCAGGCAGTGTCCGCCCACGCCGGGACCCGGTCTGAACGGCATGAAGCCGAACGGCTTGCTGCTGGCGGCCTCCACGGCCTCCCAGATGTCGGCACCCAACTGTCGGGACACCATGGCCATTTCGTTGACCATCGCAATGTTGACGTGCCGGTAGGTGTTCTCCAGCAGCTTGGTCAGCTCGGCAGTTCGGCACGAACTCACCGGCACAGTCCGCTCCACGATGTCGCCGTAGAATTTCTCGACGCTGCGCAGGGACGCGTCGTCGATTCCGGAGATCACCTTGGGCGTGTTCTCCAGGTGCCAGTCGGGGTTGCCCGGGTCGATGCGCTCGGGGCTGTAGCCGAGGTGGAAATCCGCTCCGGCCCTCAGTCCGCTGCCCGCTTCCAGCAGCGGCAGCAGCAGGCTCTCGGTCGTCCCGGGATACGTGGTGGACTCGAGGACCACGGTGGCGCCGGGTGAGATGTGGGGGGCGATGCTCCGACCGGCGCACTCCACGAAACTCAGATCGGGGACACCCTCACGCAGAGGTGTCGGCACGGTGATGACGCATACGTCGAAACCGTCGATCGCGTCGTAGTCGGTGGCGGCACGGAAGTGGCCGCTGTCCGTGATGGCCATGAGGCGTGCGTCGTCGACGCCTTCGATGTAGGAGTCGCAGGCGCCCAGGCGTTTGACGCGCAACTCGTCGGTATCCACGCCGAGGACGGAATATCCCGCCTCGACCGCCCGGACGGCCAGCGGAAGGCCTACGTAGCCCAATCCTACGACGATCAGGTTGCGCCTGTCGGTGTGGCTGCTCTGACGCACCCTCATCACTCCGATGTTTTTGAGGAATCGGCATATGCCAGAGTTATTGACGCATGCGCGGCAGCTCCGACGCGCACCCTCGGGATGTGTCCGACCGAACTCACCCGCATTCCGTAACGGCAGACTCGCCGAGCGTTCCGTCATCACCCGACGAACTTCCAATCTCCGCTATTCATCGCATAGGTGACCGTTGGCTCGGCAATGTGATCGAGATCCTCGGAACCGCGACCCGACCACACCACCCGAACCGGAGTGACGCCGCACATGGATCGTTGTTCGAAGTACCTGGTCACCGGCGGAGCCGGCTTCATCGGCTCCCATCTCGTGGACGCACTGCTGGCCGACGGAAACAGTGTGGTAGTCCTCGACAACCTCACCACCGGACGGCAGGAAAACCTCACCCAGGCACGGGCGAACCCGCGCTTCCGCTTCGTCCACGGGTCCGTGCTGGATGCGCCGCTCGTCGACGAGCTGGTGCAGGAGTGCAAGACTGTCATCCATTTGGCTGCCGCCGTAGGGGTCAAACTCATCGTCGAGCAGCCGTTGAGGTCGTTCATCACGAACACAAAGGGCACCGAGACCGTCATCGAGTCCGCGCAGCGCCACGATCGCAGGATTCTCCTCGCCAGCACCTCGGAAATTTACGGGAAGAATTCCTCCGGACCGCTCAGCGAGACCTCCGACCGCATCCTGGGCAGCCCGTCCGTGGCCCGGTGGTCGTACAGCACCGCCAAGGCGGTGGACGAGATCATGGCCTGCCTCTACCACCGCGAGCGAGGGCTGAGGTCGACCGTGGTCCGGTTCTTCAACACCGTGGGACCCCGCCAGAGTCCGGCGTACGGAATGGTCATTCCGCGATTCGCCCGGCAGGCAGTGCTCGGGGAACCCCTCACGATCCATGCGGACGGCCGCCAGAGACGCTGCTTTCTGCATGTCGCCGACGCCGTCGCGGCGATGCTGCTCCTGCTGGAACATCCCGAGGCGGTGGGAGAGACCTTCAACATCGGCGTGGACGACGAGATCGGCATCCTCGAGCTCGCCAACCGGATCATCGCCGAGACCGGAAGCGTCTCACGGGTGGAACATCTGTCGTACGCCGAGGCATACGGAGCGGACTTCGAGGACATGGAACGACGAGTCCCCGACACCACGAAACTCCGCGCAGTGACGGGCTGGCAGCCCCGGCACAGCCTCGCCGACGTGCTCGCGGACGCGATCGCGGACGCCCGTGCCGCACGGCGCGACATCCAGTCCGCACACGTGCCGGGCGCCCCGGAGCAACGTCTCCCCGTGACCGACGGGCCCGTTCCCGGAACCACTCTGGCGGGACGGTGACCGGCATCAGCGCAGCACTGCCGATGGCCGGAGCAGGCGTCGCGGCCCTGCTGCTCGGAGGGCTGCTGACGGAACCAATGCGGCGCTTCGCCCTGCGCCATGGGATCACCGACCGTCCCAGCGCCCGTAAGGCGCACACCAGGCCCACGCCCTATCTCGGCGGTGTCGCCGTCGCGCTCGCCACCCTTGCCGCAGGTACGGCCGTCGCGCTCGCCCGGGGTGTCTTCGACCCGGTTCTCGGAGTGCTGCTCGGCGGCGCGGCCATCGTGTGCGTCCTCGGGCTCATAGACGATCTGCGCCAGCTGGGCCCAAAGATCCGGCTGTTCGTCGAGACGTCGACCGCCACGCTGGTGGTGGTGACAGGAGGGCATCCGACCGTCTTCGGCGGCGCGGTCGACGCGGTGCTCGCCGTCCTGTGGATCGTCTTCATCACGAATGCGTTCAACCTGCTGGACAACATGGACGGCGCAGCGTCATCGCTGTCCGTCGTCATCGGCGGATTCTTCTGCCTGACTGCCCTGGCAGGCGATCCAGACGGCCTGAGTGTGGTGATGGCGGCCCTGGCCGGAGCCTGTCTCGGCTTCCTGTTCCACAACAGGAATCCGGCACGGATCTTTCTCGGTGACGCCGGCTCCCTCTTCCTCGGCTTCACGCTGGCCTCCGCGATGATGGTGCGCCACGATGACACCGCCGGCCTGTCCGGACCCGCCAGTCTGCTGCTCGCCACCCTGGTTCCGACGTTGGACACCACGCTGGTGATGCTGTCCCGCTACCGGGAGTCGAGGCCCCTGCTGCAAGGCGGCACGGACCATATCGCCCACCGGTTGCGGCGCATGGGCTTGACGGTGCCGCAGGTCGTCCGGACACTCAGCGCGTTCGCTGTGGTGGGCTGTCTGGCCGCCATGCTGGTGACCTACGGGTTGCTTGCTCCCGGCATCGCCCTCCTCGCCGCCTCCGCGGTGGGGATCGGGACGGTGCGGCTACTGCTCAAAGTCCCCGCTGTGGCCACCGCTTCGCCGCGCGTCGCGGTCCCGGCCGGGGCCCTGGCCAACGGGGTTGCTCGTACAGCACTCCGCTTGAGACACAGTGGTGGGTCCGGACGCCACCACAGGGCGGTCCGGCCGATGGGTGTGCCGCATTCACGGGAAGCCCAGAAGGCCAGCACATTGTCCCCGCCAGCGGGCACTCCGGTCGCACCGCAGTGATGTCGTAGAAGAGGCGGCATTCGGGTGATGCTTCCGCGAAAAACCCGCGCCCGGGCCAAGGCCTCATATTCGGGCGCCACTCAGCACCTATGGTGCTGACCCGCGACGGCGCAAGGCCTCGTCGGCATCGGAAGGCGGCTCGATGACCACGACGCGTATCTGCGAAGTGATCAAGACCCTCGACGTCGGCGGTGCCGAGGTCCTTCTGGTCGAACGCCTGCGCAGGGCGCCCCGGTCCGACCGCGACTACACCGTGGTCTTCCTCCAAGCCGAGACGCAGGAACTGGTGGATGCACTCCGGGACTGCGGAGTGACACTCGTCGATCTCCGGTCTTGTCCGCGGAGGCTGCGCTACCTCGGGCTGCTCCGTGCCGTGCGCCGCCTGGCTCCGGACGTGGTCAATGTTCACTCCCCGTTGCCCGCCGCGGTGCTGCGCCCCGCCCTGCACCTAATGCGCCCGCGCCCGGCACTGATCTCGACGGTGCACTATGTGCGGTGTCACCCGCTGACGAGGCTGCTCGAACGGCCGACGCGGCGCCTTGACGATCTGACGGTGGCCGTCTCACCACAAGTGGCCGCCTCCGGATCCGTGCGGGGCGCTCGCCAGGTCCGTACGCGCATCCACGGGGTGGACGTGGCCGCGCAGCGCAGCTGGGCGCAACGAGCGGACAAGGTGCGGGAGGAGTTCGGGATCCCGGCGGACGCCTTCGTGCTGGCTTTCGTGGCCAACTTCCGTCCGGTGAAGAACCACGCGCTGCTGGTCGAAGCAGCCGCTCTGGTACTCGAGCGGCGTCCTGACGCGCTGTTCGTCCTGGCCGGGGCCGGCCCTCTGCGCGAGCAGGTGCTCGCGGACATCCGCCGACGCGGACTACAGGACCGGATGCCGTATCTGGGACGGATTCAGCAGGCCGGCCGGCTGGTGGCGGCTGCCGACACCCTGGTTCTGGCATCCCACTACGAAGCGATGCCCGTGGTGGTCATGGAGGCACTGGCATCCGCTGTGCCGGTGGTGGCCACCAGGGTAGGGGGAATCCCCGACCTGGTCCGCGACGGCGACAACGGCATCCTCGTCCAGCCCGGTTCACCACAACGTCTGGCGGAAGGCATCCTGCGCGCCATGCGGCCCGAGGTTCATTCCGCGCTCGCCGCCCGAGCGCTCGCCGACACCACCTCGGTGGACGTTGCCTCCACCGCCGCATGGTTCGACAACGTCTACGCCACCTTGGCGAGCGGAGCCCGGAAAAGTCGAGGAGACGCCGTCCCAGGAGGAGCACAGGTCCGCTGACTCCTCCGCGTCCTCGGTCACCGCTGCCTTCTGTGGTGCCCGGCGTCAGTCGCCGCACGCCGGGTACGGCTCCACATGAGCCCGCAGCGGTGTGACCAGCGGCTGGCGCCACAGCACGGGCGCATGGTCGCTGACCGGCTCCAGGAGCTGAAGCGTCAGGGTACGGGCGCGCTGCGCGGGCAGTTCCAGGTCCAGCGTGTAGACCGGGTGTCGGAGTTCCTCGCCGATGCCCACCAAGGCGGTCCGGCCGTCGAGGGCCGCACCGGTGAGCTGTGCGCCCGTGCTGGCGTAGTAGGAAACCAGCACCCGGTTGTCTCCCGGCCGGATGGGGTACGCCGGCTTGTCGCTTCGCTGGGTGACGTAGGCAGGAAGCCCCGACCTCGGCGCCCGGTTGGTGAGAGTGATCCGAGCGGTGACGAGCCGACCTTGCGGCGTACAGCGGCCCGGAACCCAGCTCAGCTCTCGCTCCAGGTAGTAATCCAGCTTCCCGCCCGCAGCGTTGTTGACGACGAGTCCGGCGAAGGAACCGGTCTCCTGCGGAAACGTGCCGCTCAACGGACGGGTCGACAGCAGACGTTGCTCGTTCTCCCGGGCGCTCCACACCTTCAGCCGTCCAGTCGCCGCGTCACCGTACGCCGCCTTGAGCAGTCCGGGAATCCGTCGCGGATCGTGGAATGCGTCCACCAGGGTGGTGACTGCCGTGCGCGCCACCCCGAGGAGGAACGCCTTGCGCGTCGCGTCGTCGGAGTAGCGTGCGTAGGCCGTGCGCTCCGTGAGGTCCAGCATGTTGTCGCCGGTGAGCGCCGTGCCGTCAGGCAGTCGTCCCGGGCCCGCCACTCGCAGCAATCGGCCCAAGGTGGTGGGGTCCAGGGCGATGACCCCGTCCACCCTCTTGCCGCTGCGCTGGCGCCAGGTTGCCGCCCAGATACGGGCGGCGTAGGGGAAATGCGGGCTGAGATTGGAGTTGGCCCAGAAGCGGGTGGGCTGGTACCGAGCATAGCGGGCGTTGTATTCGGATCCCAGATCGACCACAGGACTGCCACCCGTCACCCCGTCGTCATTATCGAAGGTCTCGAAGTGCAGTTGGCCCCGTTCTGCGGTGAGCACGGCGAAGGCCCCCGGCATGCCGCCGGTGCCGCGGGCTTCCGCCGTGTTCTGGACGCCGACGAAATATCGTCTAGGCCCCTGTTCCCCCAGCATCTCCGGCAGCACACGGGCGGCCACAGCGGCATCAGACGTGACGGGGGCAATCCGGTCGAGCAACCCCAACAGTTGCGTGCGTGCGTGGTCGGCCGCCGGCAGCCAGGTGGTACGGGGAAGACGGCCGGCCTTCGCGCGCGTCTCGGCGGCCACCCGCGCCGCCCGCTCGAGAGCCGGAGCCTTGCCGCCGAAGGCGGACAGCAGGGCTCCCCTACCGCCCTCACTAGAGTCATCGGCGAGTTCGGGAGCGATGCGCGCGAACGGCGGGAGTACGTCGTGAGTCAACCGGTCGGCGGCGCTCGCCGCGCCGCGAACCGTTTCCGCGGGTCGGCCGAAGAACGGCACCTGCGCGAAGAGATACCAGGCGGGTCCGGTGGTCAGGCGATGCGCCCGGGCGGCGTGCGCCGCCGCAGAGCTCATCGCTGCCCCCGAGGCGGCGTTGCCCGTCGTATCCACGACCGAGTGCCGCAGCGTATCCAGCGACCGCTGAGCGGCCAGCAACTCCGTCCGGGCAAGCAGACCGGTGCCCACGATCCAACCCGCTAGGGCAAGACACAGGACGGCGACGGCCGACAGCACGTGCCGGGCACGAGGCCGTGGGAATCGGCGACGCGCCGGCTCCGTCCTTGAAGACCGCCCCGTGTTTTCGATGAACCTGAGACGCTCGCGCAGGTGTCGCAGCCGCCCGGAGAACTCGGTGGTCAATGGTTTTCGAGCCACGAGGCTGCTCCACCCCTACCGCCTCCGGGTGGGACCACTCCTGTCGCCCCGCGAAGAGCATGGCCGGGCCAGTCGCCCAGACGAGGGAACACAGCGACGGCAGCGGAGGCTGTGCCGGCCGCCCGCGCGCCACGCCACATCGACGACGTCGCCAAATTCTCCACACTTCTCACATGAGTCCAGGCCCGAACGAGCAGGGCAAAGTGGCTCTACACACTCATAAATGTCGCCGGGTAGCGTCCGATAACGCCATTGCATACTCAAATCACTGGATGGCCTAATAAATCACTCTTACTTTGCTGGCCGCGTGTGCCGCCCATAGCCCCGCTACGCGCAGGACGCACCACAGGACGGGGGGCGGGCCAAGATGAGGGCTGCGGCTATGCCCACGAAGGCAAGGGAGCACCGGTGCCTGGAAACAGCGGCGGTGGCGGTAGCGGGCCAGCCAGCGCAAGTTCACGCGATAGGGCTTGTCCCAGGTCGCCGACATGGCAGAACTGCCCGCCCACCGGCCTCGCATACTCGCGCGGTGAACGCGAGACCTCAGCCGACCAGGTCCTGAGGACGGACGTCCACGACGACACCTGTGCCATCCACAAGCCGGGCGAAGTAGTCCGGGGTGTGCTCGCGTCCTCACCGGCCGTCCGTCGAGGCCAACTGGAAGGGCTGAGACGCCAGAGCGACGACGGCAGGGTCGAAGTCCAGGGCCACCGCCGCATCCCGCTCGACCCATGACTCGTAGCCCACCTGGGCCCGCGACGTCGCTGCCCAGTACTCGCCCGTGAAGTTCTTCTGTCCCTTGAACGAGGTGAACGACCGGATTGGGAATGCCAGTTCGAACGGCCACCCTGGTGCCGATCCAGTGAACCAAGGCGCAGGGTCCACGACATTGGTGTACGGCTGTCCACCGACATCGAATATCGCCCCAATCGAGCGAACCCGTACCGAGCCCGTGTCCGCTGGTTCGATCCGACCACCAAGCGTCGGCAGTCCCTTTCCGAGGGAAAGGACAGCGAAGAAGAGGCGCAGGCATGGATCCAGGCCATCATCGAGGCGGCGCAGGCTGGCCTCAGCCCATCGCTCGCCACCATGAAGCTCACCGAGTACTGCGACGCCAACATCGAACTGGCCCTACGGGGCTCGAAATTGAAAACCCGCGACCCCCATCTGTCCGGATGGCGGCTGCGTGCGACTCCCACGCTCGGGCACCTTCCCGTGCGAATGATCACGAACGGAGCTGTCGACCGCACCGTCCAGAACTGGATCGCCGACGAGCTAGGCCGCCCGACGGAAGAACACCATTGCCGTCCTGGTCCACGTCATGGCGCAAGCAGTCCGCGACGGGATCATCAAGGTCAACCCGGCCCGCGTCACCGGGTGGCAGAAGCTGTACAAGCAGGCGGAGGACGAACTCCTCGACCCGCGCGCACTGGCTCTGCCGGACTGGGAGATGCTGGTAAAGCTGGCCGAAGCCCTCATTGCCGCCTCGTACGACAACTACCGGGGCTGGGGCGATGTGGTCCTCTTCGCCGCGAGCACCGCGGGTGGGACGAGGTGGTCACCAAGCTCGGGTACGAGCACCTGCGCCGGCATGACCTCCGGCACACGGGCCTGACCTGGTTCGCCGACGCCGGGGTCCAGGTGCACGTCCTGCGTAAGATCGCCGGGCATGGTTCACTCGCGACCACGCAGCGCTACCTGCACCCCGACGTGCACAAGATCACCGCCGCCGGCGCCGCTCTCTCCGCCCACCTGAGCGTGCCGCGGGCCCCGAGGTCGCTACCGGTACCGCTCGTCGTCACCAACTGACGCGGTCAAGCGCGCTGGTCCCCAACTGGTCCCCAAAAATGATCAAGGGGCCGTTTCAGATTGCTCTGAAAGGCCCCTGACCTGCGACTCTTTCGAGTCGGGACGACAGGATTTGAACCTGCGACCCCTTGACCCCCAGTCAAGTGCGCTACCAAGCTGCGCCACGTCCCGTTGTGCCCTCGACCTGCGGGTTTCCCCGTGCTCGGCGGCACATGCAGAACATTACCGCACGCCGGGGGGTGTCCATGCACCGGTGATCGGCGTGGGGGGAGGATGGGGAGGTGAACGCACGGGATCGGGATGACGAAGGACGGGCGCGGAGTGCGCGGCCCAGGGATGGGCTGGGGCGGCCGTTGCCCTACGGGGACGCCGGGGTGGAGCGGCAGCCCGAGGGGGTGGTGCGCTCGCCCGGGGAGACCGTGCGGGAGGCGCAGCGGCTGCTGGACGCCGGGATGCCGTTCCACGCGCACGAGGTGTTCGAGGACGCCTGGAAGTCCGGGCCCGAGGACGGCGCCCCGCTCTGGCGGGGGCTGGCGCAGCTCGCGGTCGGGCTGACGCACGCCGCGCGCGGGAACGCGGTCGGCGGGGCGCGGCTGCTGCGGCGCGGGGCCGCCGGGATCGACGGGCTGGACGGGGACGCGTACGGGATCGACGTGCCGGGGCTGGTGCGGTGGGCGCGGGAGCTGGCCGGCCGGGTGGAGGCCGGCGGCCCGGCGGTCGATCCCGTACGGGAGGCGCCGCGGCTAGCCGGCGGCGGGCTGGAGTAGGTCCCAGCGGTTTCCGTACAGGTCCTCGAAGACGGCGACGGAGCCGTACGCCTCGTGGCGCGGCTCCTCCAGGAAGCGGACGCCCTCGGCGGTCATCCGGGTGTGGTCGCGCGTGAAGTCGTCGGTGTAGAGGAAGAACCCGACGCGGCCGCCGGTCTGGTCACCGACCCGGGAGCGCTGGGCGTCGTCCTTGGCGCGGGCCAGCAGCAGGGCGCTTTCGGTGGCGCCTGGCGGGCGGACCACGACCCAGCGGGAGCCGTCCGGGCGCGCGGTGTCCTCGGCGAGGTCGAAGCCGAGGGCGCGGGTGTAGAAGTCGATGGCCTCGTCGTAGTCGTTGACGACCAGGGCGGTGAGGGCGATGTGGGAGGACATGGCCCCTATTGTGCGCCGAGGAGGACGACCTCCAGGGTGCGGGGGCCGTGGACGCCCTCCACCCGGTCCAGTTCGATGTCGCTGGTCGCCGAGGGGCCGGAGATCCAGGTCAGCGGGCGGGTGGGGTCGAGGCGCGCGAGTGCCTGCGGAACGGAGTCGACCAGCTGGTCGGGGACGCGGACCACGCAGACGTGGTGGTCGGGGATCAGGGTGATGCGGCGCCTGCCTTGGTCCGGGCCGCCGTCCAGGACGATCGTGCCGGTCTCGGCGACGGCCAGGGCGCAGCCGGTCACCACGCTGTCGACGGCGTCCAGTTCGTACGGGGTGGACTCGGCGCGGTCCTGGACGAGGGCCGCGTCGGCGGCCGCGAGCCAGTGCGCGGGCAGGGCGGGCGGGACGAGGACCGTCCGGGCGCCGCGCGCGGCCAGGAGGCCGGCGAGGAGCTCCGGGAGGCCCGCCCCGTCGGTGCGGTGGACCTTCGCACGGTACTCGGACAGGTGGGCGGCCAGCAGGTCGGCGCTCTCGGCCGGGGTGCGGTCGCCGTGCACACGGAGGTAGTCGCGGGGGATGTCCGCCGCGACGGGTGCCACCCCGGATCCGGGGCCGGGGCCGCGGCGGGTGCCGGGCTCGGATGCCGGCCCGGGTGCCGGCCCGGGTGCCGGCTGAAGCAGGGCTCGGCGGATGCGGGACAGGATGCGGTCCTTGCTGGTCACTGCGGGTTCCCCCGTTCTCGGGTCCACCAGTCGCGGAAGGATTCGGCGGGTACGGAGGGCAGCTCGCGGGTGTCGGTCCAGGCCCGGCCGGGGCCGGGCAGCCTGCGCGGCGCGAGCCGTCGGGCCCGGGCCAGCAGCCGCTCCCCGGCGCGCAGGGCCCCCGGACGGTCCAGGAGCAGCCGGGCGGCGCGCAGGGCGGCCCGTTCGGCGGTGTGGCCGTGGGCGGGGCGGATCCGTACCCGCACGCCGTCCCGGGTCACCGGGCCGCCCTGGGCGACCCGTTCGCGCAGGTGGACCAGGACCTCGGGGATGTCGATGGCGACCGGGCAGACCTCGTAGCAGGCCCCGCACAGGGTGGACGCGTAGGGCAGCGAGGCGTCGATCTCACTGCCGGTGCCGCGGAGTTGGGGGCTGAGGATGGCGCCGATGGGGCCCGGGTAGACGGAGCCGTAGGCGTGCCCGCCGGCGCGCTCGTAGACCGGGCAGACGTTGAGGCAGGCGGAGCAGCGGATGCAGCGCAGGGCCTGCCGGCCGGTCTCGTCGGCGAGGGTGTCGGTGCGGCCGTTGTCGAGGAGGACGAGGTGGAAGGCGGAGGGCCCGTCGCCGGCCGCCCCTCTCGAAGGGCCCAGCCCGGTCCACATCGTCGTGTACGGGTTCATCCGCTCGGCCGTCGAGGAGCGCGGCAGTGTCTGGAGGAAGATCTCCAGGTCCCGGAAGGTCGGGACGACCTTCTCCACGCCCACGACCGAGATCAGGGTCTCGGGCAGGGTCAGGCACATCCGCCCGTTGCCCTCGGACTCGAAGACGACCATCGTGCCCGTCTCGGCGACCATGAAGTTGGCGCCGGACACGGCCACCTTGGCGCGCAGGAACTTCTCGCGCAGGTGCAGGCGCGCCGCGTCGGCGAGTTCCCGCGGGTCGTCGCCGAGCGGTTCGGGCGCCGGGCGGCCCCAGTTCCCCATCTCCGCACGGAAGATGTCGCGGATCTCGGCCCGGTTGCGGTGGATGGCCGGGACCAGGATGTGGGAGGGGCGGTCGCGGCCGAGCTGCACGATGAGCTCGGCGAGGTCGGTCTCGTACGCCGCGATCCCGGCGGCCTCCAGGGCCTCGTTGAGCCCGATCTCCTGGGTGGTCATCGACTTGACCTTGACGACCTCCCGCTCCCCCGTGGCCCGGACGAGGTCCGTGACGATCCGGTTGGCCTCGTCCGCGTCGACGGCCCAGTGGACGGTGCCGCCGGCCGCCGTCACTGCCTCCTCCAACTGCAGCAGGTAGTGGTCGAGATGGCGCAGCGTGTGATCCTTGACGGCCTTGCCCGCGGCGCGCAGCCGGTCCCAGTCCGCCAGTTCGGCGACGGCCCGGGCCCGCTTGTCGCGGATGGTGTGCGTGGCGTGCCGGAGGTTGGCGCGCAGCACCTCGTCCCGTACGGCCTCACGGGCCGCCCCGGGAAAGGCGGGGAAGGCGGGCATGCCCAGGTGGACGCCGGTCACGACAGCGGCTCCTCCTCGGTCGCGGCCAGGATCTCCGCGAGGTGCACGGTCCGCAGCGGGGCGTCCGCGCGGCGGAGCAGGCCGTCGAGGTGGGCCAGGCAGGAGTTGTCCGCCCCGCACAGCACCTGCGCACCGGTGGCCGCGGCAGCCGTGATCTTGTCGGTGCCCATCGCGGTGGACACGTCCGGGTTCTTGACGGCGAAGGTGCCGCCGAATCCGCAGCACTCCTCGGCGCCCGGCAGCTCGACCAGCTCCAGGCCCTTGACGGCGGCCAGCAGCCGCCGCGGCCGGTCCCCGAGACCAAGGCCGCGCAAACCATGACAGGACGGGTGATAGGTGACGCTGTGCGGGAAGTAGGCGCCCACGTCGGTCACCCCGAGCACGTCGACGAGGAACTCGGTCAGCTCGTACACGCGGGGCGCCAGGGAGCGCGCCGCGTCCGCCAGCGCCGTGCCGCGCCCCTCGGCGGCCGCCTTCCGGCCGATGCGCGGGTAGTGCTCGCGGATCATCGCGGCGCAGGACCCGGAGGGAGTGACCACGTACGCGTAGCCGGCGAAGGCCTCCGCGGTACGCCGGACGAGTGGTTCCGTCTCGTGCCGGTAGCCGGTGTTGTACTGCGGCTGCCCGCAGCAGCTCTGGCCCGCCGGGAAGTCCACCTCGACGCCGAGCCGCTCCAGCAGACGTACGACGGCGATGCCGGTCCGCGGGTACAGCGCGTCGTTGACGCAGGTGACGAACAGGGCGACACGCATGACGGGCAGAATAGCCGGGTGAAGAAGTTCTCAGTGATCGGCATAGGCGCGGGCGACCCGGACCATCTGACCCTCCAGGCGGTCAGGGCGATCGGCGCGGCGGACGCATTCCTCATCCTGGAGAAGGGCGAGGAGAAGGCGGATCTGACCGGGTTGCGGCGCGCGATGCTCGACGCGCACGCCCGGCCCGGCCACCGGCTGGTGGAGGGCCGCGACCCGGACCGGGACCGGACCCCCGCCGACTACGCACCGACGGTGGACGGCTGGCGCAGCGCGCGGGCCGAGATCTTCGAGCGGTTCGTCGCGGAGGACCTCGCGGACGGCGAGACCGGGGCGTTCCTGGTGTGGGGCGACCCCTCCCTGTACGACTCCACGCTCGCGATCCTCGACGAGGTGCTGGAGGCCGGCCGGGTGGCCTTCGAGCACGAGGTCGTGCCGGGCATCAGCAGCATTTCCGCGCTGCTGGCGCGGCACCGGACCAATCTGAACCGGGTCGGGCGCCCGGTCCAGATCACCACCGGGCGCCGGCTCGCCGAGGGCTGGCCGGACGACGTGGACGACGTGGTCGTGATGCTGGACGCGCGGCACGCCTTCACCGCCCACCTGGACCAGGACCTCTACATCTACTGGGGGGCCTACGTGGGCACCCCGGACGAGATCCTGGTCTCGGGGAAGCTGGCGGAGGTCGCGGGGCGGATCGAGGAGCTGCGCACCGAGGCCCGCGCCCGCAAGGGCTGGATCATGGACACGTACCTGCTCAGGCGCGGCTGACGGCCCGGGCGAGGTACTCGGGCAGGGCGGCGGCGAGCCGGGCGTACTCCCGGGGCCGGTTGTAGATCTGCCCGCAGACACGGATGCCGCCGCCGCCCGGCCAGGGCCAGACCAGCACACGGACGCGCAGCCGCGCCGCGAGCTCCTCGCGCAGGGCGCGGGCGCCGTCCGGGGTCTCGGCGACTCCGGGCGGCAGCCGCAGGGCGCGCATGGCGAGGCCGTCGGTGTGCGGGAGGGGCGTGAGCCCGGGGATCCCGGCGAGCAGCGCCGCGCCGTGGGCGGCGAGGGCGCTGTTGTGGGCGCGGACCTTGGCCGCGTCGAGGCGTTCGATGAGGTCCAGTCCGTCGGGAGCCGCGAGCCAGCCGGTGTAGTCGGCGGTGGCGCGGTTCTCGACGGACCTCGGGAAGCCGTGCCGGTCCTCCCAGGACGGTACGAGCGCGCGGATCCGGTGGCGGTGCTGCCGGGCGACGGCGAGGATCGCGCTGCCGGAGGGCGCGTAGCCCCACTTGTGGAGGTTTCCGAACCAGAAGTCGGCGCCGCCGGCGAGGGGGTCGGCGAGCATGCCGGGGGCGTGGGCGCCGTCCACGACGGTGGTGACGCCGCGTTCGCGCAGGTCGGCGAGGAGCCGCGGCGAGGCGATGATCCGGGCGGTGGGCGAGCTGACGTGGTCGAGCACGGCCACCCTCGTACGGGGCGTCAGCGCGGCCAGCACCGTCTCGCGTACGGCGTCCTCGTCGGGCAGATGGGGATCCAGGGCGACGGTGGTGACCGGGGCGCGGCGGGCGGCGGCCGCGACGACGGTGCCGTAGCCGTGGTCGGTCACCAGGATCTCGTCGCCGCCCGCGAGCGGGACGGCGTCGAGGGCGAGGTTGGCGCCCTCGGTGGCGTTGGAGATGAACGCGAGCCCGTCGGGGTCGGCGCCGAGGTGCGTAGCGATCCGCGCGCGGGCCGCGGCGAGGCGGTCCGGGACGGCGATGAAGAAGGCGTCGGGATCGGCGTGCGCCTCCGCGCGGAGCGCGGCCTGGGCCTGCTGGACGGGGACGGGGACGGCTCCGAAGGAGCCGTGGTTCAGGTGGGCGACGCGGGGGTCCAGGCGGAACAGCTCGGGTCCACCGGGGAACCCTGCGGGGTGCCCTGCGGGCGGCTCGGCGGGGATTTCACCAGGGGGATCGGCATCGGCGGGACGTGTCGGCTCGGGCATCTGACCTCCGGGTGTGAGGCGCGGCTGTCGCCCGGATCATCTCCCGGCGCCCGCCGAAGCCGGAAGACCACCACCGACGGGCCGCGCTGCCGCGCGTGCCCCTGGGGCTGCGTTCCAGATCCCGCGCCTCACACGCCGGCGGGGCTACATGTCAGCCCCCGGACGAAGTCTGCGGGAGGGTTCGGGCGCGGAGCCCCCGACAGCCGCGAGGCAGGCGCCGGGGCCTACGGTTCGCGGCCGCTCGTGGCCGCGTAGTACTGGAGGTCCTGTACCTCCACCGCGTGGTCCACCCGGTACGGCAGGTCGACCCGCGCCGCGGCCTTGCCGTCCCGGACGATCTGCGCCGAGCTGGTGCCCGCCTTCAGCGGCAGCAGCCGGGAGTGGATTCCGGCCGGGGCCTCGTGGCTGCCCTTGGCGGATCCGACGGTCGTACGGACCACGGCGGTCCCGGAGAGGAAGCTGAGCACCTCCACCGTGTCCCGGGGCGGGGCGCTCCCCTTGCGCAGCGACATCACCAGCGACTGGTCGCCGGTCGGGTCGGCGTCCGCGAACTGGGTGCGCGCGGTGAGGTAGAGGGTGTCCCGGACGATCTTCGGCCAGCTGCCCGTCTTGAACCGGGTCAGGTAGTACGAGCTCAGGTCCAGGTAGGCGTGCCCGTTGTGCAGGGAGGGTGCGAACTGGCTGCCCTCCGAGTAGTCGTTCCAGGTGGTGAGCTGCACCCAGTCGGCGCCGTCCTCGATGGCGTGCGTCCAGGTGGAGCGCAGGGTCGCGGTGTTGCCGGCCTCGTCGTAGATGCCCTGGTTGGGGCGGGCGTCCTGGACCGACACGGGCTGCATCCAGATCTTGCCCATGCCGTGGGCCCGCTGGACGTCGCGCGTGGAGCTCTCCTGGCCGACGTAGCTGCGGCTGCCCCATTCGGAGAACCCGTGGCTGATCGGGGCGAACTCCCCGCTGTGGGCGCCGAAGTCGAGGAAGAGCGGAACGAAGGCGGTGCGGATGCCGTGTTCGGACTTGAGGGCGCCGATCACCTCGGTCCACCAGGCCACGCCCTTCGCCTCCGCCTTGAAGGGGGAGACGACGAGGCGGCCGTCGGGGAGCCGGTGCGCGGCGGGGGCGTCGGCGAGCGTGGCGATCGCCTTCGCGAGCTCGCGGGGGTCGTCGGTCTTCAGCGAGGTCATGTCCGGCATCAGCATGATCTTGAACGCCGGGTCCACCGAACGGGCGGCGGCCATCAGCAGGTTGGAGCGGTCCCAGTTCTTGCCGGAGAGGGAGAGCAGGTCGAGGGTGAAGCCGTCGATGCCCGCCGCGCGGGCCGTGCGCACCTCCTGCTGGAGGTTGGCGTACTCCCAGTCGCCGCTCTTCGGCGCCACGGGCAGCGGCCGGTCGCGCAGCAGGCCGCCGTACCTGCCGTGCTTCCCGCTCTCGCCGTCGGGGTCGAGGTAGTTGCGGGTGTAGTAGTCGTTGTCCGCGCCCGCGTTGTCGAGGGAGAGCGGGTACGGGGTGAAGTAGTGGGCGAACACCAGCTTCTTGCCCGCTTCGCCGGAGCGCAGGGCGGCCGGCTGCGGCATGTCGAAGGGCAGGGCCCCGGAGGGACGCTCGGCCCCGGTGTCCACGGCGCCCTCGGGGTTGCCCTTGGCGGCCGCGCCCTTGGTGGGCGCCGGGGTCCCGGCCGGTGGCGGGGTGGCCGGGCCGGTGGCTGCGGCCGCGGCGCCGCCGTCGGGCCCGGTGGCCGGCGGGAGGTCGACGGCCGGGGCCGAACCGCTCTGTACGGAGGCCCCGTTGTACGGGTCCCAGGCGATGCCGGTGGCAGCGCAGACACCGACCAGGAAGAAGGCGGACAGCAGCATGGCGAGCAGCGGTCTTCGGCCGCGGAAGGCCGGCCGACGCCGGTGCGACACGGGCCGGGGCACGCCGGGCGCGCCGGCCGCACCGGAGGCGCGCGTCGGGCGCCGCCTCCCGCGGCCCCTCCCGTGCCCCGTCCCGTGCTCCGTTCGACGGTCCGCTGTCATCCTGGTCCCTCCCGCGCATATGCCCCGAGCGGGGGCTGCACAGCAGTAGAGCCCATTACCGGCGTGCGGACAACCGTTCCCGGGCGCCCGGGCCCGGGCACGTACGTCACCCGCACCACCGGAACTACGCCGCCGCGCCGACGCACGGCCGACGGCCCACGGCCCACGGCCCACGGCCCACGGGAGGGTTCAGTCGCAGCGGGCGGCGGCGATGTCGGCGTTCTCCAGGATCCCGATGGCGTCCGGTACCAGGATCGCCACCGAGTAGTAGGAGCTGACCAGGTAGGACATGACCGACTTCTGGTCGATGCCCATGCAGCGGACGTTGAGGCCCGGTTCGATCTGTTCGGGGATCGCGGCCGGGCGCAGGCCGATGACCCCTCCGTTGTCCTCCCCGGTGCGCAGGGCCAGGATCGAGCTGGTGTGGCCGCCCACGACCGGGATCTTGCCGCAGGGCAGCAGCGGGACTCCGCGCCAGGCGGGCACCTGTTTGCCGTGCACGTCCACGGTGTCGAGGGTGAGGCCGCGCTTGTTGCATTCGCGGAGGAAGGCGGCGACGGCCTTGGGGTGCGCGAGGAAGAAGGCCGTTCCCCGGCGCATGCTGAGCAGGTCGTCCATGTCGTCGGGGGTGGGCGGGCCGGACCAGGTGCTGATGCGCTGCCCGTAGTCGGCGTTGTGCAGGAGGCCGAACTCCCGGTTGTTGAGCAGTTCGGACTCCTCGCGCTCGCGCATCGCCTCGACGGTCAGCCGCAACTGCTGCTCGAACTGGTTCATCGGGTCGTTGTAGAGGTCGGCGACCCGGGTGTGGATCTGCAGGACGGTCTGGGCGAGGCTCAGTTCGTACTCGCGCGGGCTCAGCTCGTAGTCGGCGAAGGTGGCGGGCAGCCGGGCCTCGCCCGCGTGGCCGGAGGCGAGTTCGATGTCGGCCTCGCCCCGTCGGTTGACGGGCCGCCGGCCGTTCTCGACGTACTGATCCAGGTGGGTCCGCAGGCTCTCCGAGCGGCCCAGCACCTCCTGGAAGGCGCTCCACCGCAGCACCATGGCGGTGCCCGCGGTGGCGGCCCGGACGGTGTACGCCCAGCGCGGGTCGGCCTGGCCGAGCGCGTCGTCGCCGAGCTGGTCCCCGTCGGCGACCACGCCGAGGAGTTCACTGCCGCCGTACTTGCCCGACGCCCGCTTCTCGACGCGGCCGTGGGCGATGATGAACACCTCGGCGACGGGGGCGCCCGCCTCGACCAGGACGTCTCCGGCGCGCAGGTCGCGCTTGACGAAGCGCAGGGCCAGCTCCTCCAGGACGGCGGATTCGGCGTAGCCCTTGAGGACGGGCAGTTCGGTGAGGGTGGGGGCGAGGATGCGTACGTCGTCCGCGCCGGCCTGGACGAAGGAGACCCGGCCGCGCCCGACGGCGTGGGTCAGCCGCCGGTTGACGCGGTAGGTGCCGGCGCCCAGGTCCACCCAGGGCAGCATGCGCAGCAGCCAGCGCGAGCTGATGCCCTGCATCTGGGGGACGGACTTGGTGGTCGTCGCGAGATTGCGGGCCGCGGCGGTGCTCAGGCTCAGCTGCCGGTCGTCTGCGGGGTCCAGGAGTGGCTGCGCCTCTGCGGTCATGCGGGGTTCCTCCCTGCGTCGGTCCACGCGGAGCGTGCTGCACGCTCACCGTGGGGCGCGGGGCGCCGGGCGCGGTAGCCGCCCCGGCCCGGGGGCTGTTGAAAATCCCCGGCGGTTGAAGGCCTGCACGCGTGTGCGAACTCCCGGGCGTGCGTACACCCGTGCAGGTTTTCAACGCCGCCGGATCTTCAACGGGCGGACCGGGCCCCGGACCTTCCGGGCCGGGGGCCGCCCCCGCTCCATGGGTGGGTGTGCCGACCCGCAGGAGGAGCCATGACGGCAGGAGCCGTGTACCCCGCCCCCGCTCACGCCCCGGGCCGCGCCGGCGCCGCGGCCGCCGGTCCGGCGGAGGTGCTGAGCCGGCTGCTCGGCGGCCGGAGCGGCCTGGGGGCCGCGCCCCCGCGCGCCGATCCCGGCCCCACCGGTACGGACGCCCGTACGGGGACGCGTACCGGCACGGGGATCGTCATCCCCCCGCTGTACTGCCCCGACGCCGTACGGGACGACCCGGCGCTGGCCGGCGCCGTGAACGAGGAACTCGTCCGGTGGGCCGACGGCATCGGGATCTACGCCGGCCGCCTGGACGTGCTGCGCTCGTGCCACTTCGGCCGGCTGATGATGCTCGCGCACCCCGACTGCGACGACGCCGGCCGGCTGCTGGCGGCCGCCCGGTGCGGGCTCTCCGAGTGGGCCGTCGACGACCACTGGGCCGACGCCGGGGAGGACGCCGACCCGCGGCTGATCGGCCCGCGCCTGGCGCTCGCGCACGCCGTGGTCGACCCGGTGCGGCTGCCGCCGCGCTACGAGCGGCGGTTCGAGGAGCAGGTGGACGCCGAACCCGTGCTGCGCGCCTTCCGCTCCGCGCTGGAGCACCTCGCCGAGTTCGCCTCCCCGACCCAGGTGACACGCCTGCGCTACCAGTTGGCGGTGATGTTCGTCGGGTACAACCACGAGGCCGAGTGGCGGACGTCCGCCCGCCGGCCGCCGGTCTGGGAGTACCTGCTGCACCGGTACGAGAACGGCTTCTTCCCCTGCATGGGCCTCACCGATCCGGTCGGCGGTTACGAGGTCCCCGCGCACGAGTTCGCGGACGCCCGGGTGCGGCGCACGTACATGTACGCGGGGGTCGCCACCTGCCTGCTCAACGACCTGTACTCGATGGCCCGGGAGGATCCCGGCGACACCAGCTTCCCCCGCCTGATCGCGGCCGAGGAGCACTGCTCGCTCCAGGAGGCGGTGAACCTGACGGCCGAGGTCCACGATGAGATCATGCACACCGTCGAGTCGGAGTCGGCCGCCCTGGCCGCCCTCGGCTCACCAGCGCTGGGCCGCTTCCTGGAGGGGATCTGGAACTGGATGGGCGGGGCGAAGGAGTGGCACGCCACGAGCCCCCGCTACCACGCCCCCGCGGAGGGCGGCGCCGCATAGAAGCCGTGCACCGCACAGAAGCCGTGCACCGCATAGAGGCCGTGCACCGCAGAGAAGCCGTGCACCGCGCAGAAGCCGGCTCGTCCCTCCCCCTTGCCCCGTTCTCAGATCTTCCCCTCGACCACCCGGATCCGGTGGCCCAGTGCCCGTCCGAAGGCCTCGGTGAAGCGCGGGTGCAGAGGCGGCCAGTCGTCGAACTCGAAGCCGAGGTGGGCGAAGGCGAAGTGGTCGTCGGTCCAGTTCCACTCCGCAAGCGGGGCGCGGTGGGCGCAGGCCGGGCAGTCGAGATCGGCCGCGCCCGTCGCGTACCAGGCGTCGAGGGCCTCGCGGGGCCAGTCGGGCGTGGCACTTCGGCAGTGGGGGCAGAGCGCGGAAGGGGCATCGCCCTGGCCTGCGTAGAAGACCGTACGGCCCACGACGACGCGCAGCTCGTCGCAGGGCTCCTCCTCCAGCCCCTTGAGCCGGGCACGCCAGTCCCAGGAAACCAGGTCGACCGACTTCCGCCATCGCGGACCGGCCAGGTACGCCACGTCGCCCTGCCACGGCACCGGGCGGATGAACCCCTCCGCCTCCAGCCACCCCCTGCCGCGCTCGCCCCGGGCGGCCGCCTCCTCCGCCGACGCGTCCAGGTCCACCACGGTCTGCCGATAGGTCCCCACGGGCCCTCCCCCTTCACTCGGTGCGGTCGACCTTAGTGATCCGAAGCCGTGCGCCGGTCGGCCGGAGGACCTGGAGGGGCCTCAGCCGAGCCCGCGGACCCGGACCAGCAGCGCCCGCGCGGTGCGGTTGCCCCCGACGGTCTGGAGGCGGCCGCGCAGGCGCCCCACGGCGTCGTGCACCCGCGCCGAGTCCAGCTGGGGCACCGCGTCCAGCATCTCGTGCCAGGTGGCACAGGCCCGTTCCAGATGGCCCTGGTTCAGGTGGAGTTCGGCGAGCCGCGCCAGGGTGATGGCCCGCGCGCGGCGCTCGTTGGGGGGCCGGTGCCGCAGGGAGGTGCCGAGCGAGGCGATCGCACCGCGCGCGTCCCCGAGGGCCGCCAGCGCCTCGGCCTGCTGGTGGGCGAGCGCGGCGTGGTGGTAGTCGCCGATGGCCGCCCGCTGCCCCGCCGAGCGCTCCAGCAGCCGTTCCGCCTCGCCCAGCCGGGCCACCGCCGCCCGCCGGTCGCCGCAGCCGGCCTCGGCGACCGCCAGCTGTCCGGTGACGAAGGCGGCCTGCAGGGTGGGGAGCCGTCCCGCCTCCCGGGCGGCCGCCGCCGCCAGCTCCCACGCCTGTTTGCGGTGGCCCAGGTGGTGGGCCTGGACGCTCATGGCTCGCAGTACGGGCGCCCAGCACCGCGGATCCCCCGCCTCCTGGCCGAGCCGCAGCCCCGCCCGGTAGTACGCCTGGGCCGTGCCCTGCTGGTTGCCGTCGAAGCACAGGAAGCCGGCGGTGTAGGCGAGCCGCGCGGCGCAGCCCAGCAGCCGGTGGCGTACCGCGGGTGCGGCGCCGGCGCGCAGCCAGGGCGCCACGGTGGTGGCGAGGTAGCGGGTCAGGGCGGGCCGGGCCAGGCCGCTGCCGAACATCATGTCGGCGTTGCGGAAGACCGGCAGCACGGCCTCGGCGGCCTCCACGTGGTGCAGGCCGATCCGCCCGGCCGGCCGGGCGGGCGCCCCGGCCCCTTCCGGCGGCGGCCAGCCGGGGGGCCGCCAGGCGGAGGAGTAGACCGGGACCTCCCCCAGCAGGGCCGCCGCCTCGAGGCCGGGGCCGGCGGCACCCGCGGCGCCCTCGGCGACGTCGGCCACCACGGCCGAGAGGTCCGGTGCGAGGACGTCCGCGCCGTGCGGGCCGGTTCCGGTGCGGTCCCGCCCGCGGGCGGTGCCGGCCGGCCTCGCGAGACCGGTGTCGGCCGGGCTGACGCGCCGTCCGGTACGGCGGCTCAGTGCCTCGGCGGCGAGGGCGACGACGTGCGCGGGAGGCCGGGTGCCGGCCAGCCAGTGGGATATGGAGGTCCGGTCGTAACGCAGGGTGAGGCCGGCCTCGGCGGCGACGCCGTTGACGGCGCGTGCGAAGTCCTGCCCGCTCCAGCGCGCGTCGGTGAGGAGGGTGCGGAGTCGTCCGTTGGGTTCACGCTTGGCCATCAGAACCGCCCAGCTCGTACACGTGTCCATCCATTCAACGCGGTCGGACATTCAACACGGGGGGGCCGGGACGGATGTACCGGGTGAGGCCGTCCTGCCCCTAACTAGACGTGTGCGCCGAGCGGCGCACGGTCACACCGCGTGGCCCTGGCGTACGGGAGCACAGCAGATCGCGCGGAGCGGGACCGTCCCTTCCGGTCACTCCCGTACACCACCCCCCGCCCGGCCCCGGAGGGAGCACCGACCGGCAGAACACCCCACCGTCGCGCACGGCACCCGCGCCACTCCCAGGAAGACCGACCGAGAGGAAGGCCCGCCATGTCCGTCGACCCCAGCACCGAAGTGAGCGCCGACCACCTGACCGCCACCGCCCGGCAGAGCCTGAGCACCGAGGCCGCCCGGAATCTGGCCACCACGACCAAGTCCGCGCCGCAGATGCAGGGGATCAGTTCGCGGTGGCTGCTGAGGATCCTGCCGTGGGTGCAGACCGGCGGCGGCACCTACCGGGTCAACCGCACCGTGAGCTACACCGTCGGCGACGGACGCATCACCTTCGTGAAGACCGGGACCGAACTCCGCGTCATCCCGCCGATGCTGCGCGAGCTCGGCATGCTGCGGAACTTCCCCGACGACCAGGTGGTCAAGGCGATCGCCGACCGGTTCGTCAAGGAGGAGTTCCGCAAGGGCGACGTCATCGTCCGGCGCGGCGAGCCCGTCGACAAGATCTTCCTCATCGCCCACGGGCGGATCGAACGGCTCGGCACCGGCGCCTACGGGGACGAGGCGAGCCTGGACGTGCTGAGCGACGGCGACCACTTCGGCCACCACCCGCTGCCCGACGCCACGTGGGAGTTCACCGCCCGGGCGCAGACGGACGTGGTGACGATGACCTTCAACCGGGGTGACTGGGACGCGGCGCTGAACAGTTCCGCCGCGCTGCGCCGGCACGCCGAGGCCTACCTGGAGGCCGAGCGCGTCGGCCGCCGGGGCAGCGACGCCGTGGACCTGTCCGCCGGCCACACGGGCGAGGTGATGCTGCCCGGCACGTACGTGGACTACGCCCTGGACCCGCGCGAGTACGAGCTCAGCGTCGCGCAGACCGTGCTGCGCGTGCACTCCCGGGTCGCCGACCTCTACAACAAGCCGATGAACCAGTCCGAGCAGCAACTCCGTCTGACGGTCGAGGCATTGAGGGAGCGTCAGGAGAGCGAGCTCATCAACAACGCGGAGTTCGGGCTGCTGCACAACGCCGACTACGAGCAGCGGGTCTACGCCCGTACCGGTCCGCCCACCCCCGACGACATGGACGAACTCCTCAGCCGCCGCCGCGGGTCGCAGTACTTCCTCGCCCATCCGCGCACCATCGCCGCCTTCGGCCGCGAGTGCAGCCGGCGCGGCCTGTACCCGGACAGCGTGGACTTCCAGGGGCACCGGGTCCCGTCCTGGCGGGGGGTGCCGCTGCTGCCCTGCAACAAGATCCCGGTGACGCCGGAGCGGACGAGCTCGATCCTCGTCCTGCGCACCGGCGAGGACAACGAGGGGGTCATCGGTCTGCACCCGGTGGCCCTGCCCGACGAGTACCAGCCGGGCCTGTCCGTCCGTTTCATGAACATCAACGAGCAGGCGATCATCTCCTACCTGGTCACCGCCTACTACTCCGCCGCGATCCTGGTGCCCGATGCCGTCGGGGTGCTGGAGAACGTAGAGATCTCCCGATTCGACGACTGAGGGGGCCTCGTCATGACCGCTCGGCAGGAGACAGGCCGGCAGGAGACAGGCCGGCAGGAGAGCGCTTCGGGGCAGCCCTTCGAAATGCCCGAGTTCTACCTCCCGCATCCCGCCCGCCTCAATCCCCATCTGGAGGAGGCCCGGACGCACACCCGCGCGTGGGCCGCGGAGCAGGGAATGCTGGAAGGCTCGGGCGTGTGGGGCCCGGCCGATCTGGAGGCGCACGACTACGCGCTGCTGTGCGCCTACACCCACCCCGAGTGCGACGGCCCGATGCTCTCGCTCGTCACCGACTGGTACGTGTGGGTGTTCTTCTTCGACGACTGGTTCCTGGAGCGGTTCAAGCGCACCGGTGACCGGGCGGCGGGACGGGCCGCGCTGGAGCGGCTCACGCCGTTCATGCCCGCCGATCCGCACGCCCCGGTGCCCGAGCCCGCCAATCCGGTCGAGGCGGGCCTCGCCGACCTGTGGCGGCGTACGGTGCCGGGCCACTCGGCGGACTGGATCGCGCGCTTCACCCGCACCACCCGCGATCTGCTCGACGAGTCGCTCTGGGAGCTCGACAACATCAACATCGGCAGGGTGTCGAACCCGATGGAGTACGTCGAACAGCGCCGCAAGGTGGGAGGCGCGCCCTGGTCGGCGGGGATCGTCGAGCACGCGGTGGGCGTGGAGGTGCCCGCACCGGTCTCCGGGGAGCGGGCGCTGCGGGTGCTCCGCGACTGCTTCGCCGACTCGGTCCACTTCCGCAACGACCTGTTCTCGTACGAGCGGGAGATCGGGAAGGAGGGGGAGCTGAGCAACGGGGTGCTGGTCCTGGAGCGGTTCTTCGGATGCACCACCCAGGAGGCCGCCGACCAGCTGAACAACATGATCACCTCGCGGCTCCAGCAGTTCGAGAGCACCTTCTTCACCGAACTGCCCGTGCTGTTCGCGGAGAAGGGCCTCGGCCCGGACGGGATCCTCGCGGTCCTCACCTACGCGCGCGGGCTCCAGGACTGGCAGTCCGGCGGCCACGAGTGGCACATGCGCTCCAGCCGGTACATGAAGGCCCGGCCGGGCCGCACGGAGGCGGGCCTGCCCGGGTGGCTGCGCGGCCCCTCCGGGCTGGGCACCACCGGCGCCAACGTCAAGGCGCTGCTGGGCGTGACCGGCGGCGCGCGACGGCGGCGCCGGCACTCCAACGTCCCGCATCCGGTGGGCCCTTCGGTGATCCCGGAGTTCTACCTGCCGTACCGGAACGTGCTCAACCCGCACCTGGCGGGCGCCCGGGAGCGGCTCATCGAGTGGGACCGGGCGATGGGCATCCTGGACGAGGGCATCTGGTGGGAGGACAAGGCGCGGGGGTACGACTTTGCGCTGGCCTCGGCCGGCATCGACCCGGCGTGCTCGGCGGAGGCGCTGGACATCAGCGCGGGCTGGCTGAGCTGGGGCACGTACGCCGACGACGTCTATCCGCTGGTCTTCGGCACCCCCCGGGCCCTGGCGGCGGCCAGGGCGCAGACGCGGCGGCTGCGCGCCTGCATGCCGCTCGACCTGTCCGCGCCGCCGGCCGCGGTCAACGCGATGGAGCGGGGACTGGCCGACCTGTGGCGGCGCACGGCCGCGCCGATGGGGACGCGCGGCCGGGAGATGTTCCGGTCGGCCATGGACCAGGTGCTCGACAGCTGGCTGTGGGAGCTGGACAACCAGGCGGCCAACCGGGTCCCGGACCCGGTGGACTACCTGGAGATGCGCCGGGTGACCTTCGGGTCGCCGATGACCATCTCCCTCGCGCGGATGGCGCACATGGACGTCGTTCCGGAGGAGGTCTACGGGAGTTCGGCCATGCAGTCCCTGCAGGCGGCGGCCTTCGACTACTCGGCCGTCATGAACGACGTGTTCTCGTACCAGAAGGAGGCGGAGTACGAGGGCGAGCTGCACAACCTGCTGATCGTCGTGGAGAACTTCTTCGACTGCGACTACCCGACGGCGCTGCGGGTGGTGAACGACCTGATGACGTCGCGGATGAAGCAGTTCGAGCACGTGGTGGCGAACGAACTCCCCGTCATGTACGCGGACCACGGGCTGGACGCGGCGGCCCGCGCGGCCCTGGACCGCCACGTGGACGAGCTGAAGCAGTGGATCGCGGGGATCGCCGTCTGGCACGCGGAGACGCGGCGGTACCGGGAGGAGGACCTGAAGCGCCACCACGCGCACCGCCCGGCCGTGGCGGCGGGCGCCGTGACGCCGAATCCGCCGGGCCGGGGCCGGCTGTTGCCCCCGGCTCCGCATCTCCCCGCGTGGGCCTGACCTGCGAGGCTCTGGAGCCACTCGCCGGAATGCGACATTCCCCTGGTCTTGCGGCGCAAGTGGCGCATAATCATCGTCACGCGGCTCGGTCGAACCCTCTTGCCGCCCTTGGTCACGCATGCGATGGGGGGCCATCGTGCCATGAGGGAATTACGGACAACCATGCTTCCGGCGACATCCAGCGAAATGTCCCGCCTGCTCACCGCGGTCCGGCGGGGACGGGTTCTGACCGTGGCGGGGGGCCTGCGCGAGCCGCGGAGCCTGCTGGTGCGCGAGATCGCGCGGCGCCTCGCGTCCAACTTCTACGACGGGGTGGCCGTCGTCGCCATGGACCCGCTCCACGGCGGCTACGGCATCCGCGAGCTGACGGCCGAGCTGCGCTCCGTACCCGACATGCCCGTGCCGCCCCGCGGGACGGCGAACGCCGCCTCGTGGCTGGCCGAACGGGACATGCTGCTCGTCCTGGACGGGGCGGAGCAGCTCGGCCCGGACGCCCTGGCCTGGCTGCGGAACCTGCTGTCCGTGGCTCCCGGGCTGCGGATCCTGGCCGCCGGGCGGTCCCCGCTGGCGTTCGAGCAGGAACGGATCCACCGCCTCTGACCCGCGGGCTCCCGGCGTCAGTCGAGCTGCCGGCCGAGCTCGCGCCACACGGGGGCCGGGCAGCGCCCCTGGGGCCGCGAGGTGAGGAACATCCGGTAGTCGACCCGGCGCGGCGGCAGGCCGCTCTCCACCCAGTGGTCGCGTCCCGAGTGCTTGTCCCATCCGTCGTTCGGCATCCGGATGTGGTCGGAGCGCCCGTCCTTGTCCTTGCTGGTGATCTGGGCGACCTCCGCGTGATCGGCGCGGGCCGCCAGCACCACGCAGTAGTGGCGCAGCTGCCGCGCCGGGTCCTCGCGCAGCGGCACCATGGCCAGCCAGATCTCCCCCGGGGCCGGCCGGCGGGGGGACGCGGCAACGGGCCGGCCGCCCCGGGAGGCGTCCCACCGGCGGACCGCGACGACGAAGGCGAGTGCCACCAGCCCGGCGGCCATGCTCTCCGCCGTGGCGCGGACGTTCCACACCGGGTGGGCGCCGACCTTGCTCTCCGTCCACCACAGTGCCGCGGCCACCAGGGCGAGCAGGCCCGCCGCCCGGGCCAGGACCAGCCACCGCGCGTTGGTCCGGCGGCGGCTCGCGAAGAGCGCCAGGGCCAGGGCCACGACGGCCGGAACGGCATAGGCGACGAGGTACTGCGTGACACCGTGCATCTGCTGCGGCGGGGTCTGCTCCGCCAGCAGATCGGGCAGGGCGAGCGGCACGGCCAGCAGATATCCAACCGTGGGCAGGACGAACACCACGAGCAGGAGCCCCACGCATCCGATGCCGGCGCACGACGTGTCGGAGCGACGTCCCACAGATCCCCCCTCGAGGTCACGGACCGCGAACGCTAGCGCAGGGTCCCCTCCCCGGCCACCGGGTCCGGGGATACGGGTCCGGGATACGGGTCCGGGATACGGGTCCGCCCCGGCCGGGCGCGATGCCGGCCGGGGCGGAACAGGTACGACTGCCTGGGGCTGGGGTCAGCCCAGGGTCGCGATCGCCTGGTTGAAGGTCGCGGACGGGCGCATGATCGCCGCGGCCTTCGTGGCGTCGGGCTGGTAGTACCCGCCGATGTCGGCCGGGGAGCCCTGCACCGCGATCAGCTCACCGACGATCTTCTCCTCGGACTCGGCCAGCGTCTTGGCCAGCGGGTCGAAGGCCGCCGCCAGCTTCGGGTCGTCGGTCTGCCGGGCCAGCTCCTGCGCCCAGTACAGGGCGAGGTAGAAGTGGCTGCCGCGGTTGTCGATGCCGCCCAGCTTGCGGCTCGGCGACTTGTCCTCGTTGAGGAAGGAGCCGGTCGCACGGTCCAGGGTGTCGGCCAGCACCTGGGCGCGGGCGTTGCCGGTGGTGGTGGCGAGGTGCTCGAAGGAGACGGCCAGCGCGAGGAACTCACCGAGGGAGTCCCAGCGCAGGTAGTTCTCCTTGACCAGCTGCTGGACGTGCTTGGGGGCGGAGCCGCCGGCGCCCGTCTCGAAGAGGCCGCCGCCGTTCATCAGCGGGACGACCGACAGCATCTTGGCGCTGGTGCCCAGCTCCAGGATCGGGAACAGGTCGGTCAGGTAGTCGCGCAGCACGTTGCCGGTCACCGAGATGGTGTCCTCGCCGCGGCGGATGCGCTCCAGGGAGTACGCGGTGGCCTTGACCGGGGAGAGGATCTCGATGGTCAGACCCTCGGTGTCGTGCTCGGCGAGGTACGTCTTGACCTTGGCGATCAGCTGCGCGTCGTGCGCGCGGTCCTCGTCCAGCCAGAAGACGGCCGGGACGCCGGTGGCGCGGGCGCGGGTGACGGCGAGCTTGACCCAGTCCTGGATCGGCAGGTCCTTGGTCTGGCAGGCGCGGAAGATGTCACCGGCGGCGACCTCCTGCTCCAGGACCGTGTTGCCCGCGGCGTCGACGACGCGGACGGTGCCCGCGGCGGCGATCTCGAAGGTCTTGTCGTGGCTGCCGTACTCCTCGGCCTTCTGGGCCATGAGGCCGACGTTCGGCACCGAGCCCATCGTGGACGGGTCGACGGCGCCGTGGGCGCGGCAGTCGTCGACGACGACCTGGTAGACACCGGCGTAGCTGCTGTCCGGGAGGACGGCCAGGGTGTCGGCCTCGGCGCCGTCCGGGCCCCACATGTGGCCGGAGGTGCGGATCATGGCGGGCATGGAGGCGTCGACGATGACGTCGGACGGCACGTGCAGGTTGGTGATGCCCTTGTCGGAGTCGACCATCGCCAGGGCCGGGCCCTCGGCGATCTCGGCGTCGATGGACGCCTTGATCGCGTCGCCGTCGGGCAGCGCGCCCAGGCCGTTGAGGATGGCGCCGAGGCCGTCGTTGGGCGACAGGCCGGCGGCGGCGAGGGTCTCGCCGTAGCGGGCGAAGGTCTTCGGGAGGAAGGCGCGGACCACGTGGCCGAAGACGATCGGGTCGGAGACCTTCATCATCGTGGCCTTGAGGTGCACGGAGAACAGCACGCCCTCGGCCTTGGCACGCTCGATCTGGTCGTTCAGGAAGGTGCGCAGGGCGTCGACGTGCAGGACGGACGCGTCCACGACCTCACCGGCGAGGACCGGTACGGAGTCGCGCAGGACGGTGGTGGCGCCGTCGGCGGCGACGTGCTCGATGCGGAGCGTGCCGGCCTCGGCGATCACGGCGGACTTCTCGGTGGAGCGGAAGTCGTTCGCGCCCATGGTGGCGACGTTCGTCTTCGACTCGGGGGTCCAGGCGCCCATGCGGTGCGGGTGCGCCTTGGCGTAGTTCTTGACCGAGGCGGGGGCGCGGCGGTCGGAGTTGCCCTCGCGCAGGACCGGGTTGACGGCGCTGCCCTTGACCTTGTCGTAGCGGGCGCGGATCTCGCGCTCCTCGTCGGTCTTCGGGTCGTCCGGGTAGTCCGGGAGGGCGTAGCCCTGGCCCTGGAGCTCGGCGACCGCGGCCTTGAGCTGCGGGATCGACGCCGAGATGTTGGGCAGCTTGATGATGTTGGCCTCGGGGGTCTTCGCCAGCTCACCGAGCTCGTGGAGGGCGTCGGCGATCCGCTGGCTCTCCTCCAGGTGCTCGGGGAAGCTGGCGATGATCCGACCGGCCAGGGAGATGTCACGGGTCTCGACATTCACACCGGCCGTCGACGCGTACGCCTGGATCACAGGCAGGAAGGAATACGTCGCGAGGGCCGGGGCCTCGTCAGTGTGCGTGTAGATGATGGTCGAGTCAGTCACCGGATGCTCCGCTCCACAGTCTGCGTCTCTCGTCTGCAACATTGCTCGACATCAAGATATCTCGTGATCGAGCCGGTCTGGACAGCCCCCTGCCGCCAGTCCGGGAGACGCGTGTCACGCGGACCCCCCGAACGGCGAAAAGCGCCGCCCCGGCTGTTCCCAGCCGGGGCGGCGCTCAGCCGTGAAGGCTTACGCGCCAGGTCAGGCCTGGACGGCCTTCGGGTTCACGCCGTACTGGTTCGGCTGGTCGTTGCCGCCGGTGGCCAGCAGGACGATGAGCCAGATGAAGCCGACGAGCGGCACGAAGCTGATGAGGACCCACCAGCCGGACTTGTCGGTGTCGTGCAGGCGGCGCACGGTCACGGCGAGGTTCGGGAGGAAGGTGCCCAGCGCGTAGAGCGCGTACAGCCACGGGGAGGTGCCGATGACGGCGTCCAGGATCGAGACGACGATCAGCGCGGCCACGTTGAAGAGGAAGAACATCCAGTACTCCTGGCGGCGGGCGCGGCCGGAGAAGACGGTGTACTTCTTGAGAACGTCGACGTAGTAGTTCATGGGTCCCCCCAGAGGACGGTTGGTCGGCCCGTCCTGCTGGAGCAAGCCGGGGCAGAACTTATGCCCCCCTTACGTCGCGGTCAAGCCAGTTGGCGCGAAGCCAAATGGGCTGGACGGGAAGATTTCCGGCACCGAATGTGCGACTGGGGAGCACAGGAGTGGCGTCGTGTCCCCGGAAGTCCGAAAAGTCCCTCCGGCGCGCCTACTTGACACCCCGGCAGCCACCTCGATCGTTACCCACATCGTTACCGCACCGCGACACCGCGGCCCGGGCCGCCGGAAGGAGGGTCCGGCCCCGGGCCGCGGCGGGCCTCAGCCGATGTGGAACGAGTCCCCGTAGACCTTCCAGTCGAGCGGGGTGTTGAGGTTCAGGTTGCCCTTCTTCAGGAAGACCCGCTGCGCGGTGTCGACCCGGCTGGTGTCGCTGTGCGCCTCCTCCTGCTTCATCGCCCAGACCCTCGCGTCGAGGAAGGCGTTGAGGTAGGCGGTCTCGTTGCCGCCCTGGGACGGGGGCTTGGCCTTGGACAGGGCGCGCTTGCGGATGTTTCGGAAGCTGGTGGAGTCGGTGCCGTCACCGTGCATGACGATGGCGTCGTAGTAGATGAACTGGCCGAGGACACCGATCCCGTCGGACTTGCCCTGCTGCACGGACGGGTTGAAGTAGACCCGGTCGCGCTCGTGGTCCTGGGCCTTCTTGAACTCGGCGTCCTGGGCCGCCTTCGCCCAGTCCTTGGTGAAGTTCGGGTCGAGGCCGGCGTGGGAGTCGCTGCCGTCGACCCTGCGCAGGGCGGGCAGGTACTTGGCGAGCACGTTGCCCGGCTTGACCTGGGTGTAGTACTCGACGAGGTCGAGCATGTCGCCGGTGCCGGAACAGAAGCCGATGATGCCGGCCGTGTAGCCGCGACCGTCGTCTATGTCCTCGATGTACTTGTACTGCGCCTTCCAGTCCAGCGAGGAGTTCTCCGCACTGGAGACGATCTTCATGGCGATCTCCTTCTTCGCCGGATCGTCGAGTCCTGCGGCCGCTGCCGCCGCGGTCTCCGCCGTCGGGGCGGGGGCCGCGGTGGCGTGGGCGGCGACAGGGACGGCGATGAGCGCGCTGCCGAGCAGTGCGCCCATCGCGAGCATCTTGCGGTGGGGGGTGAACACAAGGCCTCCGTGGGGTAGTTGAGGCGTCCCTATTTCGTTAGGAAACTTTACTACCAGAGCTGACGGCAGCTCAAGACCCGTGCGTCACACGGCGATCCCCGGTGGCCGCGCGCTCCGCGTCAGGCCCGGTGAGCAAGACGGGCCGTCAGTTCCCGCTTGGCGTCCGGCCATTCGGGGCGGGTGATGCTGTAGACCGCACTGTCGCGGATCCGGCCGTCGCGCATCACCATGTGGTGGCGCAGGACTCCTTCGTGCGTCGCGCCGAGCCCGGATATCGCCGCCCGCGACCTGCTGTTGCGCACGTCGGTGAGGAACTCGACGCGGTTCATCCCCATGCCCTCGAAGGCGTGCGTGAGCATGAGCAGCTTGGCCTCGGTGTTCGTGCCCGTCCCCTGCCAGGTCCCGCCGAGGAAGGTGAAGCCGATCTCCAGCCGCCGGTACGCGGTGTTGATGGCCATGAGCCGGGTCGAGCCGGCGATCCGGCCCGTTGCGACGTCCACCGTCGCGTACGCGATCTGCGTGCCCTGCGCCCGCGCCGCCAGCGCGTCGTCGATGAAGCCGCGCACCTCGTCGGGGTGCGGGACGGTCGTCACCGGGAGCTCCCACAACCGCCCGTCCCGGATCGCCTCGCACAGGCCGTCGTGGTGCCGGTGCGCGAGCGGCTCCAGCCGGACCCGGTCGCCCGCGAGCCCGTCGGCCGCCCCTCCCGCCGCCGTGCCGCCGTCCCGCTGCCCCGTCGTCCGCTCCATGTGCGACCCGCCCGTTCCCTGCCGATGATCAGTGACAGGCGGACCCTATCCGGCGTCCGCGTCTGCCTCATCAGGGATTTCGCAGGTCAGAGCCAGCCGTTGCGCCGGAAGCCGCGGTGGATCACGAAGCAGGCGAGCGCCATGACGCCGAGGACGAGCGGATAGCCGTAGGTCCAGTGCAGTTCGGGCATGTGGTCGAAGTTCATGCCGTAGACCCCGCAGACCATGGTCGGGACGGCGACGATGGCCGCCCACGCCGTGATCTTGCGCATGTCCTCGTTCTGGGCGACGGTCACCTGCGCGAGGTGCGCCTGGAGGATGGAGTCGAGCAGGTTGTCATAGGCGCCGATCTGCTCGGTCGCCCGGGTCAGGTGGTCCGCCACGTCCCGGAAGTACGCCCGGCTCTCCGGCGGGATGACCGGTATAGGCTGGGTGGCCAGCTGCTCCAGGGGGCGGCTCAGCGGCGCCACCGCCCGCCGCAGCTCCAGGAGTTCGCGCTTGAGCTGGTAGATCCGGCCGGCGTCGCCGCGGCCGCCGTCCTCGCTGAACACCGCCGTCTCGACGGCGTCGATGTCGTTCTGCACGGCGTCCGTCACGGCCACGTAGTCGTCGACCACGTGGTCGGCCATGGCGTGCAGAACCGCGGCGGGCCCCTTGGCCAGCTGGTCCGGGGAGGCCTCCAGTTCCTCGCGGACCGGGCCGAGGGTGCCGCTGCCGCCGTGCCGGATGGTGATGACGAAGTCCTCGCCGGTGAAGGCCATCAGCTCGCCGGTGTCCACCACCTCGCTGGTCGCGGTCAGCTCCTCGTGCTCCACGTACCGCACGGTCTTGAAGACGGAGAACAGCGTGCCGTCGTAGCGCTCCACCTTGGGACGCTGGTGTGCGTGCACGGCGTCCTCGACCGCGAGCGGGTGCAGGCCGAACAGTTCGGCGAGCTTGGCGAGCTCGGACTGGGACGGCTCGTGCAGGCCGATCCAGACGAAGCCGTCGCCCGCCTTGCGGACCCGGCGCAGCGCCTCCTCGACCTCCCCGCAGTCCTCCTGGCGTACGCCGTCCCGGTAGACGATGCAGTTGACCACCGCGCTGCCGAGCGGGGAGCGGGCCGGATGGCTGAGGTCGACGGCCCGCCGGTAGCCGCGGCGCACGGCGCGGCGCAGGTTGCTGAACATGGACAAGGACGTACTTCCCTTCGGCGGATCAGCGGCCAGTCTGCCATCGCCGCCGGGGCGTCCCCGCCGGGCCTCAGGTGCGGTCGATGAACACGCTCGTCGACTTCACGCGCGCCGTGGCCCGCGCCCCCACCTCCAGCCCGAGCTCCTCCACCGCCTCCCGCGTCAGCAGCGAGACGATGCGGTGCGGCCCGGCCTGGATCTCCACCTGCGCGTCGACCGTGCCCAGCTTCACGCCGGTGACGATCCCCGGGAAGGCGTTGCGCGCCGAGGTGTACGAGGCCTCCTCGCCGTCGCCGGCCTCCCGCGCGGCCTCGACGCAGAAGGCGGCCAGGTCCGGACCGTCCACCATCCGGCGCGTGCCCTCCCGGCGGGTGGGGAACCGCTCCGCGTCCGCCCAGCGACGGGCCGTGTCGACGCTGACGCCGAGCAGCCGGGCAGCCTGTCCGATCGTGTAGGACTCCATGGCCGGCAGCTTAGAGCCCCCGGTGCGGGGGGCTGCGCAGGGCCTCCCGGGCCGCCGCCGCGACCACCTCCGCCACCGTCGACAGGGCCGGGGAGTCGAGCTTCCACTGCTGCCAGTACAGCGGTACGTCCAACGGGCGCAGGGGCTCCAGCAGCACCAGCTCACCCGTCCGAACCAGCGGCCGCGCCTGCTGCTCCGGCACCAGCCCCCACCCCAGTCCCGCGACCACCGCGTCGCGGAACCCCTCCGAGGTCGGAATGTGGTGCCGCACCCTTCCCGCCCCGGCTGCCGGGTCCCCCGTCAGCGACCGGACGAAGGCGTCCTGGAGGTCGTCCTTCCGGTCGAACACGATCGTCGGCGCCTCCCGCAGATCCCGCTCCGGCGCCCCCGTCAGGTACCGGGCCGCGAACCGGGGGCTCGCCGTCGGCAGGTACCGCGCCAGGCCCAGCAGCCGTACGCTGCACCCCGCCACCGGGTCCGGCGAGGAGGTCACCGCCGCCATGACCTGCCCCTCCCGCAGCAGTGCCGTCGTGTGCGACTCGTCCTCGCGGTGCAGTTCGATGCAGACCGGCGGATCCTGCGGCACGCGGGTCAGGGCCGGCAGGAACCAGGTGGCGAGGGAGTCCGCGTTCACCGCGATCGGCAGCCGCACCGGGCCGGTCCCGTCGGCCATGCCCAGCTCGGCCCGCGCGTCCCGCTCCAGCCGGGCCAGCTGCCGGGCGAAGCGGACCACCACCTCCCCCGATTCCGTCGCCCGCACCGGTTTCGTCCGCATCAGCAGTACCCGCCCGGTCCGCTGCTCCAGCGCCTTGACCCGCTGGCTGACGGCGGAGGGGGTCACGTGCAGGGCGGCGGCCGCCGCGTCGAAGGTGCCCTCGTCGACCACCGCGAGCAGCGTGCGCACCTGGTCCAGGGGTAGCTCGTCCATCACGAGTGCTAATGGTACGTAAAAATCATTAGCTGTACTGAACCGTCATCGCTGCCTACGGTCGACGACATGACACACGGCACCCTGACCGCGGCCCTCGCCGGCTTCGGCACCGGCTTCTCCCTCCTCGTCGCCATCGGCGCGCAGAACGCCTTCGTCCTCCGCCAGGGCGCGCGCCGCCACGCGGTCCTCGCCGTGGTCGCCATCTGCGCCGTGTCCGACGCGCTGCTCATCGCCCTCGGCGTCGCCGGCGTCGGCGCCTTCGTCACCGCCTGGCCGGCCGCCCTGACCGCGGTCGGCCTGGCCGGGGGCCTCTTCCTGCTCGGCTACGGAGTGCTGGCCGCCCGCCGGGTGCTGCGCCCCGTCCCGGGCGCCGCCCTCACCACAGAGGGGGCCGCCGCCGGATCCGGCCGCCGGGCCGTGCTGACCTGTCTGGCCATGACCTGGCTCAACCCGCACGTGTACCTGGACACCGTCCTGTTCGTCGGCTCCCTCGCCGCCGACCGCGGGGACCTGCGGTGGGTCTTCGGCGTCGGGGCCGCACTGGCCAGCCTGACCTGGTTCGTCAGCCTGGGCTACGGGGCCCGGCTGCTGAGCGGCGTGCTCGCCCGCCCGTCGGCCTGGCGGGTGCTGGACGGGCTCGTCGCGGCGACGATGGTCACCATGGGCGGCCTGCTGCTGGCCCGCGCCTGAGCCGCATGTCGGTGACCGGCACCGGCCGGGGCCCGGCATAGTGCTCCTGCCGACGACCCGACCGACGAGACCTCCCCAGGAGCCCGCCGTGCCCGACCGCCCCTCCCCCGACGCGGTGCGCGCCTACCACGCCGCCCGGCCGGCCCCGCTCGTGGCCGCCACCGGGATCGTCCTGGACACCCGTGGGCGGATCCTCGTACTGGCCACCTCGGGCGAGGCGGATCCGGAGCTCCCGGGCGGCACGGTCGAGGCCGCCGAGACCCCGGAGGCCGGGCTGGCCCGCGAGCTGCGGGAGGAGCTCGACCTCCACCTGCCCGTCGGCCGGCTGCTGGCGGTGGACTCGCGGCCCCCGGGGGCCCTCGGCCGCGCCCTGGTGGTGCACGTCCACCTCGTCGGGCCGCTGAGCCCTGAGGAGGCCGCGGCGCTCTCCTTCCGGGACGGCGGGATCACCGAGGCGCGCTGGCTCCGGCCGGACGAGGCCTGCGAGGCCCTGCCGGCCCGCATCGCTCCCCGGCTGCGCGCCGGCCTGGCCGCCCTGCACACCGGCTCCTTCGCCCACCTCGTCGACGGCGTGCCGCAGCCGGGCTCCCCGGCCGGCCTGGACCCGGCCCGGCGCCTCGCCCTGGAACACTCCGGCGCCCTCGACGCTGCCAGCCACCGGGCCAGCCGGCCCAAGGCCGTGACCGCCGCGAGCGTGCTGTTCACCGCCGCCGACGGCCGGGTCCTGCTGGTCCAGCCCGCGTACGGCCGGAGCGACCGCTGGAACCTGCCCGGCGGCGGCATCGACAGCGACCTCGGCGAGACCCCGCGGGCCGCCGCCCGGCGGGAGGTCCACGAGGAACTGGGTCTCGACCTCGCCCCGGGCCGGCTGCTCGCCGTGAACTGGTCGCACAAGCCCGGCCGTCCGGCGCGCATCCGCTTCCTCTACGACGGCGACGTCCTCGACGCCGCCGTCCTCGACCGGATCCGCCTCGACCCCACCGAGCTCCTCCAGTGGCGCACCGTCGCACCCGCGGACCTCCCGGGCCTGGTCAAACCGGCCCTGCGGCGCCAGATCACCGCCTGCCTGACCGCGCGCGCCACGGGCACCGGACCGCTGGAACTCCACGCCGGCCGCCCATGACGGCCGGGCCCCGCCCGGCGCGCCGGGCCGCGGCCGCGGGGTTACCGTCGGCGGCATGGACGGTGATCGCCGAAGGTGGCGCCAGTGCTTGCTCGGCGGGGCGGTCTTCGCCGTGTGCATGGCCGGCACCACGCTGCCGACCCCCCTCTACGGCCTCTACCAGGAGAAGTTCGGGTTCTCCGAACTGATGGTGACCGTGGTGTACGCCGTGTACGCCTTCGGGGTGATCGGCGTACTGCTGCTGGCGGGCAACGCCTCGGACGCCGTGGGGCGGCGGCCGGTGCTGCTGGTCGGCCTGGGCTTCGCGGCGGCGAGCGCCGTCTGTTTCCTGTGCGCCACCGGCATGGGGTGGCTGTACGCGGGGCGGCTGCTGTCGGGGCTGTCCGCCGGGCTGTTCACCGGCGCGGCGACGGCGTACGTGATGGAGCTGGCACCCCGCAGCGGCACCTCGCGGGCCACGCTCGTGGCGACGGCCGCCAACATGGGCGGGCTGGGCTGCGGTCCGCTCCTGGCCGGGGTGCTCTCGCAGTACGCCCCCTGGCCCCTCTACCTGACCTTCGCCGTGCACCTCGTGCTGGTGGCGGCCTCGGCCGGCGTCCTGCTGGGGCTTCCGGAGACCGTGACGGAGCGGCGGCCGCTGAGCACCGTACGCCCGCAGCGGCCCGGCCTGCCCCCGCAGGTACGGGCGGTGTTCGCGCCCGCGGCGATCGCCGCGTTCGTGGGCTTCGCGCTGTTCGGGGTGTTCACCTCGGTCAGCCCCGCCTTCCTCGCCCAGTCCCTCGACGTGCACAACCGGGCCGTGAGCGGGGCGGTCGTCGCGCTGGCCTTCTTCGCCTCGACCGCCGGGCAGCTGGCGGTCGGCCGGGTCGGGGTGGGGCGCTCGCTCCCGCTGGGCTGCGCCGGGCTCCTCGCCGGGCTGGCCCTGCTCGCGGGCGCGCTGGTCTGGGACCAGCTGGCGCTGGTGGTGGCGAGCGCGCTCGTCGGCGGCGCCGGGCAGGGGCTGGCGTTCCGCGGGGCGCTGTCCGCGGTGGCGGCGGCCTCGCCGCCGGACCGGCGCGCGGCGGTGATCTCGACGCTGTTCGTGGTGGCGTACGCGGGCATCTCGGTGCCGGTGATCGGCGTGGGGCTGCTTGCCGACCCGCTCGGCCTGGAGGGCGCCGGGCTGGTCTTCATCGCCTGCATGGCCGTCCTCGTCTCGGGCGCGGCCGCCTACCTCCTGCGCCGGCCGGTACGCGCGGGGAGCACGTCAGGCCCGGCCTGACGGCCGGGCCTGACGGGAACAGCGGGTGGAACGGTGCGCCGGGATCAGACCGCCGGGACCGGGTAGGTCGGGTACTCCACCCCGGACACGTGCTGGACCACGCGGATGACCTGGCAGGAGTAGCCGAACTCGTTGTCGTACCAGAGGTAGAGGATGGCGTTGTCGCCGTCGACCTTGGTGGCTCCGGCGTCCACGATCGACGCGTGGCGCGAGCCGACGAAGTCCATGGAGACCGCGTCGGGGGCCGTGGTGAAGTCGATCTGGCGCTTCAGCGGCGAGTGCAGGGAGACGTCGCGGAGGTAGTCGAGGACTTCCTCGCGGGTGGTCTCGCGGCCCAGGCGCAGGCTGAGGATGGCGATCGAGACGTCCGGGACGGGGACGCGGATCGAGCTGCCGGTGATCGGCGCCTTGAGGTTGGGCAGCGCCTTGGCGACGGCGGAGGCGGCACCGGTTTCGGTGATCACCATGTTCAGCGGCGCCGAACGGCCGCGGCGGTCGGCCTTGTGGTAGTTGTCCAGCAGGTTCTGGTCGTTCGTGAACGAGTGGACGGTCTCCACGTGACCGCGCAGGACACCGTACTCGTCGTCCATGGCCTTCAGCGGCGGGACGATCGCGTTGGTGGTGCAGGAGGCGCAGGACAGGATCTGCTCGTCCGGCTTGATGGTGTCGTGGTTGACGCCGTGGACGATGTTCGGGACGTCGCCCTTGCCCGGGGCGGTCAGGACGACCTTGTCGATGCCGGGGCGCAGGTGGTTCGACAGGCCCTCGCGGTCCCGCCACTTGCCCGTGTTGTCGATGAGGATGGCGTCCTTGATGCCGTACGCCGTGTAGTCGACCTCGGAGGGGTCGTTGGCGTAGATCACCTTGATGCTGTTGCCGTTGGCGATGATCGTGCTCGTCGCCTCGTCCACGGTGATGGTGCCCTGGAACTGGCCGTGGATGGAGTCGCGGCGCAGCAGGGAGGCGCGCTTGACCAGGTCCTGCTCGCCGCCGCCGCGGACGACGATGGCGCGCAGGCGCAGGCCGTTGCCGGAGCCGGCCTTCTCGATGAGCAGGCGGGCGACGAGGCGGCCGATGCGGCCGAAGCCGTAGAGGACGACGTCGCGGCCGTCGCCGCGCTCGATCTTGTTCTCACCGGTGGCGCCGACGACGGCCGACGCGGTGAACTCCTCCACCGACAGGCCGCGGTCGTCGGCCTTGTACGCCTCGGCGAGCAGGGCGATGTCGATCTGCGACGGGCCGAGGTCGAGGGTGGTGAGCGCCTGCAGGAACGGCAGGGTCTCGGTGACCGAGAGCTCCTGGCCGGCGATCTGGCGGGCGAACCGGTGGGTCTTGAGAATGCTGACCACCGACTTGTTCACCAAGGATCGGCTGTGGACCAGGACCGTGACGTCCCGCTCCCGGTGCAGCTTCCCGATGATCGGGATCATCGACTCCGCGATCTCCTCGCGGTTCTTCCAGCTGGTGAACGAGTCCTCATTGACAGTCACAGGATTATCTTTCGAGCTAGGCGGTGCTCATATGCTAACCCGACGCCGCTCCGGCCCCTGAGGCGGTACCCATCCGGGCCGGGAACGTGCGCTATGTGACGTAAAGGTGTCCCTGGTTGCGGCGGTTTGACCTCAGAAGACATTCCGCCGCCGCATCCCCATCGGACGGCCGTCCGGGTCGACCAGAAGGCGGTTCAGCGGAGCGGCGAGCAGCCGCTGCGCGGCGGGCAGGTCCGGCGGAACGTAGCGGCGCAGCCGTCCCGGCGGCCGTGGGCCGCGGCGGCCGCCGGCGTGCCAGGCGTCCAGCGCGGCGGCCGACGCCGCGAAGGCCTCGAACGCGGCCACCGGATCGCACAGCACGCCCGCCGCCTCCCGGCCCGCCGGGGCCGGAACGCCCGGGTCCAGCGCGTCCAGGTGCTCGCGCATGAGCTCCAGGCGCAGCTCCCGGGCGAAGGCGCGCGCGCCGTCGCCGAGGCCGCCGGGGTCGCGCGGAAGCCGCGGGTCCGGGGTCTCGTCGTACACGGCGCAGCTGAGTTCGGAGTCGTGGGTCCACGAGCGGAGGTTGATGTTGTCGGAGCCGACGGAGGCCCACACGTCGTCGATCACGCACACCTTGGCGTGGACGTAGACCGGGGTTCCGGCGTGGTTCTCCAGTCCGTACAGCGCGACGCGCCCGCCCCCGGCGCGGCGCAGTTCTTCCAGGGCGTTGATCCGCCCGATCAGGTTCATGGGCCCCGTGAGGCGGCCGTCCTGCTCCGGGACCGTGGGGATGACGCCGATCAGCCTCAGCCCCGGATGCCCGCGCAGCTCCCGGGCGAAGAAGGCCACCACGCGCGGGGACCACAGGTACTGGTCCTCCAGGTAGATCAGCGTCCGGGCCCGCCGCAGCGCCTTGTCGTACGCGCGCGCGATGCTGCGCTCGCCGTCGGGGGCGAAGGGGTAGCCGCCCAGCAGCCGGTCGGGGTAGGTCCGCAGCACCTGCACGGTCTGCGTGCCGCAGGGCGCCGGGTCGGCGGCCTGCGGGGGCAGGCTGTCCGCGATGGTGTCCTCCCGGTGCGCCAGCTCCCGCAGCCGGGTGAGCGGGCTGCGGCTGAGCGGCGCCGGGTCCTCCCACCGCTCGCGGAAGACGGCCTCGATGTCGCCCACGACCGGTCCGCGCAGGGCGAGCTGGATGTCGTGCCACGGCGGGTGCGGCCCGTAAGCGGAGGCCAGCGGCAGCGACTGGCGGTCGCCGTGGTGCGCGGCGTCGTCGTTGCGGTTGTGGCAGAGGTCGATGCCTCCGACGTAGGCGATGTCCAGCCCGGGGCGGCCGGGGTGGCGCAGCACCACCATCTTCTGGTGGTGGGAGCCGCCGGGCCGCACCCGCATGTCGAGCAGGCACTCGCCGCCGGCCTCCTCGATCTCCTCGCCGAGGTGGCGGTTCTCCGCCTCGCTGAACTGCAGGCTGTCGAGGTGGGAGCGCCAGAGCAGCCCCTTGACGACGACTCCGCGCCCGGCCGCCCGGCTCAGGACCGTGCCGATCTCGGTGCCGGGCCCGTCGAGGCGCTCGTCGGGATCACCGCGCCAGTCGGTGAACAGCAGCAGGTCGCCCGCGCGCAGGGCGCGGATCTCCGCCAGCAGCTCCGCGAAGTACGTGGCCCCGTGGACCAGGGGCCGTACGTGGTTGCCCCGCGACCACGTCGTGCCGTCCCGGCGGCGCCGGTCCAGGCGCGTCGCCGGGTTGCCCCGTTCGCCGGAGGCCAGCAGCCAGTCGGCGCCGCCGGGGCCGACGCCGTCCGCCGGCCTCACGACCGGCCCGTCCAAGGATCCACCGCACTGCTCCGATTCCGATCGTGCGTGCGTGCGTGCCGCAATCCCAGGCTAGCCGCCGCCGGGGCAGACGGCCGTCCGGTGGTGTCCCGGGCCCGCGCCAGCTCGTGCTCCGGCGGGCCCGGGCGGCCGTCGGGACCGGCTCAGCCCACGGGGTGGGCCTCGGCGCTGCGCACCGGGGCCTGCTGCACGGCCGCTGCGCGGTTGCCGCGGAACGGCACGTCGACCATCCGCCGCTCCGGGCCGCGCCGGCTCAGGAACAGGTAGCCGATGAAGGCGGCGGGGCCGAAGAACACCTGGGCGGGGATGAGGCCGGGGGCTTCACCGGTGGCCGCGGCGATCAGGTGCAGGGCGGCGACGGGGGCCACGGCTCCGAACAGCACCACCAGGGCGATCCCGGTCCGCAGGCCCGGCTTCGCGTACGCCTTGTAGGCGGTGGTGGTGAAGAGGGCGTAGGCGAGCAGGTCGCCCATGCCGACGACGGCGCCGAGGCCCTCGCCGATGCGCAGGCCGGCGGCCGGGGCGTACGGATACCCCTGGACGGCTTCGGCGAGCTCCTGGGTCAGCGGTACGACCCAGGCGAAGAAGGCGTCGTAGACGGCGAGGAGGAGCAGGAACCACGCGACGTTCTTCAGGCGCATGCCGCCCTGGACGTTGAGGTTGGTGGCGGAGACCACGACCAGTCCGACGACACAGCTGTTGGCCACCCAGTAGGGCGGCGCGGTCTCGCCGAAGGCCAGGTGGGTGACGAGTACGCTCGCGATCAGTACGGAGATCAGCGCCCAGCGCAGCCGGCCGTTGCCGATGAGGGGCTGGTAGCCGACGGACAGTCCGCCCGCGAAGACCAGGGCGAGCACGGCCGGGAGGACGGCGCCGGGGAGGGCGAGGTAGACGTACGGCAGGGCCAGGACGAAGCCCATCATCATGACGATGTCCTTGCCGTTGAAGACGCCGACGGGCGGCCTCGCGGCGCGTACGGCGCGGAAGTAGGCGATCGTGCCGACGACGACCGCGAGTGCCAGGACGGCGGTGGCCGCGATCTGGAAGAAGACCGTCATGCGTGGCTCCGGGTGAAGGTGTGCTCCAACAGGTCGCAGCGGAGGGGGAAGCGGCGCGCGGCCTCCTCGTCGTCCAGCGGCAGGACCGTGACGCGCGCGTCGATGCCCCGGGCCAGCAGCCGCTCGGTCACCTCCGCCGCGGTGGCGTTCCGGGAGGCGACCTCCACGTGGAGCCGGCCGTCGGCGACCGCGGCCCGGTGGCGCAGGGGCCACGGCATTCCGGGGGTGCCGTCCAGGGCCTCCACGATGTCGCGCGGCGTCACGACGGAATCGGCGGTGCGCAGCAGCGTGCCCGCCTTGCCGAGGATCTGGGAGACGGCGGGCACGGCCGCGAGTTCGCAGTCCGGTTCGCCCTCAAGGGTGCGGACCACGTCGCCGGTGTTGTACCGCAGGACCGGCATGCACTCCCGGTAGGGGTAGTACGGGGTCACGGTGAGCTCCCCGAGCTGTCCGGGCCCGGCGGGCTCGCCCGTCTCCAGGTCGAGCACCTCCGTGTACCCCATGTTGGGGTCGATGTGGAGGTGGCGCCGGCTGCAGGTGCGACCGCCGACGGGCAGCAGTTCGGTCATGCCGAAGTTGTCGCCGATGGTCTCGGCGCCGAAGGTCTCGCGCAGGGCCCGGACGAAGGCCGGGGAGACGATCTCTCCGCCGGCGTAGATCGCCCGCAGGCCGAAGTCGTCCGGCCCGTAGCCGCGTTGCCGTGCGGCGGTGAGCATCCGGGCGAGGTAGCTGGGGTTGCCGGTGAGCAGGGTGGGCCGGGTGCCGTTGCGGCCGAGCAGGTGCTCGACGGACTCCTCCGGCGGGACCTGACCCACCACGTGGCACGAGGCGTTGACCATCCGGCACACCTCGACGTCCTCCTGGACGGCGGCCGTTGCCCGGGAGCTGAGGTTGATCTGCATCCGGTCGCCGGGGCGGATGTCGCCGCGCAGCACGACGGACAGGGCGATCAGCGCGGGCCAGAGCTCCATCTCGTAGCGGGAGAGCCACATCTGCACGGGCCGGCCGGTGGTGCCGGTCGTCTGGGTCGCCAGGTAGGGCGTGCTGCACAGGAAGTCGGCGGGGCGCTCGATCAGGTCGGCCTTGCGGGTGACCGGGATCCGGGTGAGCGTCTCGGTGGTCAGCCCGTCGAGGTCGATGCCGGCGAGGCGTTCGCGGTAGAAGGGGGAGCGCTTGGCGAGTCGGTTGACGGTCCGCTGGAGTGCGCGGTTCTGCAGGTCGCGGCGCTCGTCCGGGTCGGCGAACGGTCCGTCGGCCAGTTCGTCGACGTCGTCGCCGAGCGAGCCGAACTCCTCCAGTGTGGCGAGGGCGTCGGCGACGAGCCGCTCCACGGCCCGGACGTTCAGCCGCCGGCCGAACACCATGGCCATCGCCACCCGGACCTGCCGGACACCGGTTTCCAGCACTCGTGCCTCCCTAAGGCGTCAAGAAAAGGGGTGGGGGCGACGTGCCGCCCCCACCCCCCGAAACAGCGTCAGCTGGCAGAGCAGTTGCCGAAGAAGACGGCCGTCATGGCACCCATGACGTACTTGAACTGCTTGGCGCTGGTCTTGATCGCGCTCATCGGATCCTCCTTGTTTCGTCGGCTGTGGGACGAACGCCCGGTTGCCTGTGTGACACCGAAACGTTTCGTCCCCGGGCGACAACACACTGGCGCGTTCGCAACACACGGGCAATGATCGGGTCCGTTCAACGGACCGGCGGAAGCGGAGGGCGACACCACGGTTCTCGCTGATGAGCCGGGACGAACGGGGAGTTACGGACCCATCCGACCGATGGGCTCCGTGCGAAAGGGGGCTCGCTCATGGCCAGATCCGGCGCAGAGGGGCGGGGTGTACTGGAGGGTGCGTTCGCCCTCATGGAAGTGCTCGCACACGGCGAGGAAGTCGGCCTGACCCGCCTGGCGACCGACGCCGAACTGCCGAAAGCCACGGCCCACCGGTTACTGGGGCAGCTGGTCGCACTCGGCGCGGTGCAGAGCCGCTCGGGCCGCTACCGGCTCGGGCCGCGCACGTTCCGCCTGGGACAGGCCTGGCACCCCGCGCGCCTGCTGCGCGCGGCCTCGGCCCGGCCGCTGCGCGAACTCGCGGCCGTGAGCGGCCGGCTGAGTCTCAGCCTGTCGGTGCCCGAGGCGGGACACACGATCATCGTCGGGGGCATGCGGGGCGAGGTGGACGAGGTCTTCCCGCTGCACTCCGGCACCGTCCTGCCGCCCGGGAGCGCGGCGGAGCTGATCCTCGCGGCGTCCAGCCCGTCGGCCGAGCTGCCCAAGGGGTGGACGAAGCCGACGTGGACCCGCGAGGTCACACGAGCCCAGGAGCGGGGTCTCGCCTTCGAGTACGGACAGTGCGTGAGCACGCTGTCGTGCGTGGCGGCCCCGGTGTTCTCCGCATCGGGCCAGGTGGTGGCCGCCGTGGCGGCGACCGCCCTGGACGGCAAACAGATCGCCCCGCTGGGCGAGGCCGTGGGCCGCGCGGCGTCGATGATCAGCGCCAACCTGACCAAGCTGCCCGCCCCCGCGACCGCAACCGGCGCGCAGGTCAGGCACCCGGCGATGTCGCGTCCGCACTAGGCCGTGCACGAGAACACCGTGCCCGCCCCGGGAGGGGCGGGCACGGTGTCGCCGGATACCGAGGGCCGCTGACCACCAGGAGCGGTGACCGGTCCCCCACCTGTACGCCATGCGCCGGTAGGTGCGGACCCGGGGGCGGACGACGTGGCCGGATCCGGGGCGGACGGTCGAACCGCCGTCCGCGGAAACCGCGGCCGTGGTGATGCTGCCGGGATGCGGCGTCGCCGGGGCGGCGATGGCACTGGAGGAGAGCGTGGCGCCGCCCGCGGCCAGGGCGGTCGAGGCGGACAGCAGGACCAGCCGGGTCCAGGTGCGTGCCATGGGGATGCTCCTTGCGAGGGGGTTCGGGGGGCCGCCTGACCTGCCGTGGCGGTGTCTCCACTTGACAGTCGGGGGCTTCCGTCATCCGCCCGCCCGAAAGGTCCCCGGAAAACGATCAGGGGCCGTTTCAGATTGCTCTGAAACGGCCCCTGATCTGCGACTCTTTCGAGTCGGGACGACAGGATTTGAACCTGCGACCCCTTGACCCCCAGTCAAGTGCGCTACCAAGCTGCGCCACGTCCCGATACCCGCTGACCTGGGGTTTCCCCTGGCCGAACGCGCATGAGAACGATACCGCATTTCTGTGGGTGGTCGCGCGCACCTTTTCCGCTACCGGTTCCACGGGGCCCGCGGCCGCCGCGGCCACCGGTCCCCGCCCCCGTACGGCGGCGCCGCGCGCTCAGTCCGCGTCGCCGGACAGCTCCGGATGGGCCGCGACCAGACGCTTCGGGGCCGCCTGGAGCCAGGAGTCGGTGAGCACCGAACGCAGCTCGGCCGTGTCCCGCAGGGCTTCCAGGCGGACCCGGATCCAGGCGTAGTTGTCGTCGTGGCCCGGACGCATGAAGAACTTCTCCGGCTCCGCCGCGATCAGCTCGGCCCGGTCCTCCTTGGGGCATTTCACCCCGATCGAGGTGTCGTCGTCGGCCAGCGCGACGAAGATCTTCCCGCCCACCCGGAAGGTCGGCATGCCCCAGGCGAGCTTTTCGCTGCTGTCCGGGAGCGACAGCGCGATCAGGCGGACGTCCTGCGCGGTCGTGGCCATCCCCGAGACTCCTCTCCAGCCACCGGTCAACCCTCGTCCGACGACCGTAGCCCCCGCCGCCGACCATGGCCCTCACCCCCGCCGGTCCGCCGCGCGCGCCTCCGCCCGGTCCTCGCGTTCGTGCACCAGCGCCACCAGCTCCGCGGCCAGCGCCTTGACCCTGGCGAGCCCCTCCGTCCCCCACCGCCGCGGCACCACGTCCACCGCGCACACCGTGCCGAGGACGATCCCGCGCCGGTCCGTCAGCGGCGCTCCGGCGTACGAGCGCACCCCGCTCTCGTCCACGACCGCGTTGCCCGCGAAGCGCGCGAAGTCCCGTACGTCCTCCAGTACCAGCGCACGCCGCCGGACCACCACGTGCGGGCAGTAGCCGTGGTCGCGGGCCAGGACCCGCGCCGGGTACCCGCGGGCCGGGGCCTCGGCCGCGTGGTGCAGCCCGGCGAAGAACTGCCGTTCCTCACCGACGAAGTTGACCCCCGCGTACGGGGCGTCGAGCACGTCGGCGACCCGCCGCGCGAAGGCGTCCAGTTCGGCGTCCGTCCGCTCCCCCAGACCCAGCTCGCGCAGCCGGACGACGCGCGCGGGTGCCTCCCGGTCCACGGGCGTGAGCAGCAGGTGTCCGGTCGATTCGTAGTACGTCATGGCGGTTCCCCCGACTCCGAAGACGATCAGCTGGCTGTCGCAGTGGCTGTGCCGGTGCCTGTGGACATGCACAGGAGGTGCCGGACGAGGGCGGCCAGCGTCCCCGTACCGGAACTGGTCAGGCGCGCGTCGCACCGTACGACGGGCACCTCGGGCCCGAGCCCCACCGCTTCGCGGACCTCGTCGGTCGTGTAGCGGTGGGCTTCGTCGAACTCGTTGACGGCGACGATGAAGCCGATCCCGCGCCGCTCGAAGAAGTCCACGGCGGGGAAGCAGTCGGCGAGGCGGCGGGTGTCGGCGAGCACCACCGCCCCGAGCGCGCCCGCGCACAGCTCCTCCCACAGGAACCAGAAGCGGTGCTGTCCGGGCGTGCCGAAGAGGTAGAGCACGTGGCGCTCGTCCAGGGTGATCCGGCCGAAGTCGAGGGCGACGGTCGTGGTGGTCTTCGCCTCGACGCCGTGCAGCGGGTCGGCGGCGGCGCTGAGGTCGCTGAGCAGTTCCTCGGTGCTCAGCGGCTCGATCTCGCTCACCGCGCCCACGAAGGTGGTCTTGCCCGCGCCGAAACCGCCCGCGACCAGGATCTTCAGGGTCGCGGGGGCGGGCGCGGGGACTTCACAGTCGTTTGCGCAGTCCATCGAGCACCGCCCTCAGCAGTGTCTGGTCGGTGGCGGCGAACGCGTCGCCGCCGATACCGGGGAACCTCGGCGCCTGCACCATGACGGCCCCGTGTTCCATCAGGTCGGACAGCAGCACCTTCACCACCGCGGCCGGCAGCCGCAGCTGCCCGGCCACCTCGGCGACGGTGACCGCTGCGGCGCCCGCGCACAGCCGCAGCACGAGGGTGTGCTCGGCCCCGAGCGGGATGCGCGGGCGCACCCCGGTCGCGGTCACCAGCGAGAGCAGGTCGAGCGAGACGCCCGGCCGGGTCCGCCCGCCGCTGGCGGTGTACGGGCGCATCACCCGGCCCGCCGAGTCGTCGAGCCACGGCGTGTCCCGCCCCTTCGCGTACGCCCCCGTACCGCGGGCCCTCATCGCTCCGGGGCGGCGGTGGGCCGCCGCGGCGGGGCCGCCAGGTACGGGCGCACGCTCTTGACCAGCATCGCCATCTCATAGCCGAGTACGCCCGCGTCGGCCTCGCGGTCGGCGAGGACGGCCAGGCAGGTACCCGATCCGGCCGCGGAGACGAAGACGAGCGCGGTGTCGAGCTCGACGACGACCTGCCGCACCTCGGCGCCGTCCCCGAAGCGGGAGCCGGCGCTGCGGCCCAGCGAGTACAGGCCGGACGCGAGGGCCGCCAGGTGGTCGGCGCTGTCGGCGTCCAGGCCGTGCACGCAGGTGACGAGCCCGTCGGCGGTGAGGAGTACGGCGCTGCGCGTGTACGGCACGCGCTGCACCAGGCCGCTGAGCAGCCAGTCGAGGTCCGAGAGCCGGCTGCCGGTCTTCGTCGCCACTTCGCCGCCCATGGGGGTGTGCTCCTTGCTGAGGTGGGGTGTCGGGGTCATAGCTGGTTCTCCGACTGGGCGAGGCCGAAGCCCCGTTGGAAGGCGGCCATCAGGCCCGGATCGTGCAGCGGCTGCTCGGCGTCCGTGGCCGGCCGGGGTACGGGCGCCTCGCGCAGCTGCGGCGCCAGATGCTGCTGCGCCCGCCGCCGGGGCAGCGCGGGCCGCTCCTCCTCGTCCCCGGGCTCGCCGGGCAGGCCCGGGCCGTCGGCCCACGGCTCCCCCTCACCCATCTCGCCGACCCGCTGAGCGGGCAGCGCCGCGCCCCCGGCCGCGCCGGAGGCCGACGGCCCCCCTCGCCCCGGCAGGACCGGGACTCCGGCCCAGGACTCGGCCACCGTCCCGGTCACGGGCGCGGCGGAATCCGTGTCCCCCGCCCGGGCAGGAGGGGTCGGCGCAGGTGCCAAGGGGGCTGCGGCCCCGGTCGCGGGCTCGGGCTTGGGCTCGGGCTCGGTCGCGGGCTCGGTCGCGGGCGCGGTCGCGGGCTCGGCAGATGTGGGGAACCCGACGCGCGCGGCTGCTTCGTCCCCGGGCTCGGGCGCGGACCAGAACCCGGCCCCCGGCCCCGGCAGGGGCCCGGCCGGGGCGCCGGCCCAGGGCTCGGCCGGAACCCCGGGCCGTGGAGCGCCCTCCAGCCACATCAACGGCCCGACCCCGGGCGCAGGCCCGGGCCAGGACCCGGCCTCCGGCCCCGGCGGGGGCCCCGCCGGGGCCCCGGCCCAAGGGTCCGGCGCCGTACCGGGCACGGGTCCGGCCGGAACCCCGGCTCGCGGAGCGGGGCCGGTCGTGGCCGGGGCGTCGGCCCAGGGGGCGGGAACCGGAGCGGTCGTGGGGGCGGCGGGAGACGGCGGAACGCATCGCGGCGCGGGAGCGGGCGGGGTCTCGGAGCCGGTCCGGGGCGCGGGCAGGGGGGAGGCTGCGGAGCCGGAGCCGGCGTAAGGGCGCGGGGCCGGGCCCGGCGGGGTGGGGCCGCGCTGCGGGGCCGGCTGCCAGGGCACCGGCACGGGGACCGGTTCCAGGTGGGGGATCGACGGGGCCTCGCCCGTGCCCCACGAGGTGGACCGGGAGCCACCCGCCGCGTCGGCGGCGCTCGGCCCCTCGGCGCCCAGCAGCTCCTGCGGCAGGACGAGCACGGCGAGCACGCCACCGTAGATGTTGGACTTGAGCTCGACGGCGATCCCGTGCCGGCGGGCCAGCGCCGAGACGACGAACAGCCCGATCCGCCCGTCCGCCAGCAGGTGCCGGACGCTGATCTGGTCGGGGTCGCCGAGCAGGGCGTTCATCCGGTGCTGTTCCTCCACCGGCATGCCCAGCCCCCGGTCCTCCACCTCGACCGCGATCCCCGCGGTGACCCGCTCGGCGCGCAGCACCACATCGGTGTCGGGGGCGGAGAACACCGTGGCGTTCTCGACCAGTTCGGCCAGCAGGTGCACCACGTCGGCGACGGCGTGCCCGCGGACGCTGCCGCCGGCCGGGGGCACGACCTTGACCCGGGTGTACTGCTCGACCTCCGCGACCGAGGAGCGCAGGACCTCGCTCAGCTCGATCGGCCGGGTCCACTGGCGGCGGGAGGCCGCCCCGCCCAGCACGGCGAGGTTCTCGGCGTGCCGGCGGATCCGGGTGGCGAGGTGGTCGACGTGGAAGAGCTCCTTGAGCAGGTCCGGGTCCTCGACCGTGTCCTCGAGGTCGTCGAGGAGCGAGATCTCCCGGTGCACCAGGGACTGCAGGCGACGCGCGAGGTTGACGAAGACCTCGACCTTGCGCTCGCTGTCGGACGGGGTGACCGGGCCGGCCAGCCGTACGAGGGTGGCGTGCGCCTGTTCGCGGGCGCCGCGCAGCTCCTGGGAGAGCAGCCAGAACTCGTCCACCCCGGCCGGGTCGCCGCCGGGCGCCGGACCGCCCCGCACCGGGCGGGGCGGGGTCTCGCCCCTCTCCAGCCGGTCGGCGGCGGTGCGCAGCTCCTGGCGGCCGCGCACGCTGGAGCGGCGCAGCGCCTCGCACCGGTCCCGTACGGCCTTGGCGGCGCGCTGGGCCCCGAGCAGGGCCGCGGCGAGGGCGCCGACCACGAGCAGGGCGCAGCCGGCGAGCACCGGCCACAGCCGGGCGTCGCGGTCGCCCGCGCCCCCTCCGAGCTGGAGGGTGAAGATCACCGCGGCGGCGCCGCTGAGCGCGGCGGCGAGCGTGGGCAGGACGGCCGCGCGCACCAGCTGGGGGCGCATCTGCCGGCCGGGACCGGTGACGGCGTGTCTCGACGGGGCGTGGCGGGCGGCGCGGGGTCCGGACATCGGCGTCCTCGGTACGTGGGGCCCGGCCCCCAGCGTTCCCGGGGCCCGGTGTTGATCACCGGATACCCACGCTAGACCCCGTCGTCCCACCCCGGAACGCCAGTTGGGGAACTTCGAGGGGGTGCTTCCCGCTCCCGGTGGAGCGCTCGCACAGCAGCCCGAATGCGCCGGGCGCTCCCGGGCGGGGACAGCCGCCCGCCTCGCGCCCTCGCCCCCCGGGGTGGCGCCGCCGTCCGCCCCGGGCCCGCGGCGGGCGGCGGTACGTCAGGACCCGACGGCCTCGGGTTCCTCGCGGATCACGGCCTCCGGCCGCTCCGCGGTGACGGGGCCCGGGGTCACGGCCGGGGCGATGGCCGCGCCGCCCGCGACGAACGGCCGCCACCAGGGTTTGGCCGGAGCCTCGCTGGACCCCGGCTCGAACGGCTGGCCCGGGATCGGCAGCGCGATGGCCGCGCCGGCGCCCTCGGCGGCGGACAGCGTGCCCTCGCCCGGCTCGTCCCACGGGTGCAGGGCCAGGTTGAAGGTGCCCCAGTGGATCGGCAGCATCGTGCCGTGCGCGGTGCCGCCCTGCAGGTCGAGGTGGGCGCGCATGCCTTCCTCGGGGGTCATGTGGATGTCGGGCCAGTATTCCGAGTACGCCCCGATCTGGATCATCGTGGCGTCGAAGGGCCCGTGCTCGGCGCCGATCTCGTGGAAGCCGGGGAAGTACCCGGTGTCCCCGCTGTGGTAGATCCGGTGCTCGTCGCCCGCGACGACCCAGGAGGCCCACAGGGTGTGCTGCTGATTGCGCAGGCCGCGTCCGCAGAAGTGCCGGGCGGGGGTGGCCGTCAGCGAGAGCCCGGCGATCTTGGTGCTCTCGTTCCAGTCCAGCTCGCGCAGCCGGTCGGCGGACACGCCCCAGCGCTCCAGGTGCGCGCCCACGCCCAGCGGGACGGCGAAGACCGTGTCCGTACCGGCCAGGGCCTTGATGGTGGGCAGGTCGAGGTGGTCGTAGTGGTCGTGCGAGATCACCACGACGTCGACCTCGCCCAGCGAGGCCAGCGGGACCGGCACCGGGTGCAGCCGCTTGGGGCCGGCGAAGGGAAAGGGGGAGCAGCGATCGCCCCACACCGGGTCGAACAGCACGCGGCGGCCGTCGATCTCCGCGAGCACGCTGGAGTGGCCCATCCAGGTCAGCCGCAGACCGCTCACGGGCGGCTTCGCCAGCTCCGCGAGGGTCGTCGGGTACACGGGAATGGGCGCGGCCGGACTGCGCCGTACCCGCTGCTCCCGGTGGAAGTAGATCTTGGCGAACTCCGCCATCGACCCCGAGGGCCTGTTCCGGGCCCCGACCGGGTTCTGGAAGACGCCGTCGGCGAAGTTCGGCGAGCGGCGGATGCGGTCCAGCCGGGCACCGGACGGGTCCGCGCCGAAGGCTTCGGGCCGCAGGGCGCGCAGCCGGGGACGCAGGGGACGGGAGCCGGTCAAAGCGCCTCCAGGGAGGATGGAATAAGGGGTGGTCGTCTCTCTACGACCATCCCAACGCACACCGGCCCCGAAGGATTCCGCTTACCGCCCCGTCCCCTTCCGTCTACAGCGGCAGCAGGTCGGGCCGCTTCGCCTCGACGTGGTCCCCGGAGGACTCCCCGCGCAGCCGCCGGCCGATCCACGGCACGAGGTGGTCGCGGGCCCACTGGATGTTGTCGCGGGTCACGTCCACCGAGCCGCGCGGCCGCTGCGGCGGCCACGGCTGGTCGGGATCGGTCGGCACGTCCAGCCCGAGCACCTGCGCCGCCCGCAGCGCGACCCGCGTGTGCCCCTCGGGCGAGAGGTGCAGCCGGTCCATGTCCCACGCCCGCCGGTCCTGTACGGATTTCAGCGACCAGAGGTCGAGCACCGGGCAGTCGTAGCGGTCGGCGATGGCGCGCACGTGCGCGCTGTACGTCGCCACCTTGCCCCGGAGGTGCTTGAGGACCGGCACGCCCCGGGTGTCGAAGCCGGTCGTGATCATGACCTGGCCGACCGCGCCGGCGAGGTCGGCCACGGCCGCCTCGAACCGTTCCGCCACGTGGTCCGGGTCGCTGCCGGGCCGGATGATGTCGTTGCCGCCCGCGCAGAAGCTGACCAGGTCCGGTGCGAGGGCCTTGGCTCTCGGAAGCTGGTCGGCCACGATCTGGTCGAGGAGCTTCCCGCGCACCGCCAGATTCGCATAACGGAAGTCGTGCTCGTCGCGCTGATCGGCCAGGAGTACGGCGAGCCGGTCCGCCCAGCCGAGATGCGAATCCCCGGGTCCCGGGTCCCCCACGCCTTCGGTGAAGCTGTCCCCGATCGCCGCGTACGAGCCGATGGTCTTGAGTTTGGTCGTCGTCGCTGCCACGGGACACCATCCTTCACTCCCGTAACCAACCTACGCCAACGTAATGAGGGGTTGACGGACCGTGATCTCTACCACGTGGGGGATAAGGAATAAGTACACATGAGGCCGGGACCCCCCTCGGGTCCCGGCCTCACGCGTGTCCGTGCTCCGACGGCGGGTGCCGTCAGATGCTCACGCCCTTGGAGCGGAGGTAGGCCAGCGGGTCGATGTCGGAGCCGTACGAGGGGCCCGTGCGGATCTCGAAGTGGAGGTGCGGGCCGGTGGAGTTGCCCGTGGAGCCGGAGAGGCCGAGGGTCTGGCCGGCGGTGACGCTCTGGCCGGAGGAGACGGACAACTGGGACAGGTGGGCGTACTGGGAGTACTTGCCGTCCGCGTGCCGGATGACGACCTCGTTGCCGTACGCACCGCTCCAGCCGGCGGAGACCACGGTGCCCGCGCCGACGGCCTTGACGGTGGTACCGGAGCTCGCGATGAAGTCGACGCCGGTGTGGTAACCGGAGGACCACATGCTGCCCGCGACCTTGTACTGGGTGGAGATGCCGCCGCCGAGCGGGGCGACGAAGCCGGAGGCCGACTGCTGCCCGGCGGGAGCCTCGGCGGCGGGGTCCGGCCGCGCGGGGGCCTTCGCGGCCGGCTTCGGGGCCGCCTTGGGAGCCGCCTTGGGAGCCGCCTTCGGCGCCGCCTCGGGGGCGGACTGCGGAGCGGCCTCGGCCTCGGGAGCGGCCTCGGGAGCGGATTCCACCGGAGCCGCCTCGGCCGCACCGCCGAGGTTCAGCTTCAGGCCGGGGTGGATCAGCGACGGGTTGGCGCCGACCGCCTCGCGGTTGTCGGCGTACAGCTGTTCCCAGCCGCCGGACAGGTGCCGCTCGGCGGCGATCTTGGAGAGGTAGTCGCCCGGCACGACCGTGTAGACGCTCGGCGCGCTCTGCACGGCGGCGGCGGGCGCGGCCTGCAGTGCTACGGGGAGCTGCGGGGCCACCGCGGGGGCCACCGCGGTCGCGGCGGCCGGCGAGCCGCCCGCGTGGGCGCCGGCCGCGCCGATCAGCGGCAGCGCGAGGGCCGCGCCGCCGGTGCCTGCGACGGCGAAACCGCGCGATATCGAAAGGGACTTGGGTCGGCGGTGCTTACCCTTTGCAGGCATGGCGAATTCCTCTCCGGCGCCTGCGAGGTGAGCTGTCGGGTTCGGACTGGAGATGTCCGGACGTACATGAACGGCACATGTACGTCTTCACCCCGAGCCGTCCCGGCGAAAAGATCTCCGGAACAGCGGCTTACCTGGTTCCCCCGCTCCTGCCGCACGAATGGTCGGGTGCGGTTTCCGGGCGGCGGCAGGATTCGGCGATCCACCCGGATCGATCGCGAAGGTAATCCCTTGCGCCAGCAGGGAACAAGCCACGAATTTCCTGACGGAATCACAGGGATGGGGAATCGGCGAAATTCCGGTCACCCTCCGTCCATTACCCGCCGTCAACAACCCCCCTGACGGGGCCATTCGGCATTCGCGATCAGGCACTCACGGTCACCGTATGATCTGGCTCACGGGGACGTGCCCGATCTCGCCTCCGGATATGGCAAGTTGGCGCCAACCAGCTCAATTCGGACAGATGTCTCACCAGAAAGCGGAGGAGCTCACGTGACCCAGCAGATACAGGAGCCGGAGCTGACCGGAGTGCGCAATTTCCGTGATGTGGGCGGATTGCCGACTTCTGATGGACGAAGGGTCAGGACGGGACGACTCTTCCGAAGCGGACATCTCGCACATGCCACCGAAACCGATGCAGAGTTCCTCGCCTCGCTCGGCCTCCACACCGTCTTCGACTTCCGCAACGGCGCCGACCACGCGCTGGAGGGGCCGGACGTGGAACTGCCCGGCGTACGGAACGTGAACATCCCGCTCTCGGATCCGGCCGACGGCCGGGAGTTCTGGCGGCTGGTGCGCGACGGCGACCTCGGGCAGCTGCGCGCGATCCTGGGCGACGGCAAGGCCGCGGCCCGGATGACGAACTCGTACCGCAGGATCATCGAGCAGCGCACCGCCGAGCACAGCCGGGTCGTGCACGCGCTCGCCGAGGACAGCGTCCCCGCCCTCCTGCACTGCGCGGCCGGCAAGGACCGGGCCGGCCTGTCGATCGCCGTGACCCTGCTCGCGCTGGGCGTCGGGCGCGAGGCGATCGTGGCGGACTACCTGGAGTCAAACGCCCCGCACCGCCGCTACCGGGTGCGCCGCAGCGGCGCGTCCGACGAGGCCCGCTCCCCCGAGGTGATGGAGCTCCTCGCGCCGCTCTTCGACGCCCGTGCCGAGTACCTGGTCGCCGCGTTCGAGACCATCGACGAGACCTGGGGCGGGGTGGACCCCTACCTGGCGGAGGGCCTCGGGCTGAAGCCCGAGACCCTCGGCCGGCTGCGCGACCAACTGCTGGAGTAGACCGCCCGGAGCGGGCCGTCAGCGCTGGGCGACGGCCTGCTTCACCAGCGTCCTGCCGAAGTCCCACATCAGCCCGGACCCGCCGTGCGCCTCGTCCATGACCGCGCGGAAGGCGCCGACGAACCGGTCGACGTCCCGCTCGTCCACGACCAGCGGCGGGATGAGCTTGATGACCTCCAGGTGGTCCCCGGAGACCTGGGTGAGGATCCGGTGCTTCTGGAGCAGCGGCACCACGACCATCTGGGCGAAGAGCCCCTTGCGGGCCGCCTGCAGCATCGTCCACCGGCTGCGCAGCCCCAGCGAGGACGGCCGGCCGAACTCGATGCCGATCATCAGCCCGCGCCCCCGCACCTCGTGCAGCAGCTCGTACTCGTCCACCATGGCCGCGAGCCGCCCGCGCAGCAGGTCACCCGTGGCCCGGGCGTGCGCGACGAGCTCCTCGTCCTCCATGACCGACAGCACCGCCAGCCCGGCCGCCATCGCCTGCGCGTTGGACCCGAAGCTCGCGGAGTGGACGAGCACCCGGTCCATGGACGAGTAGACCTTCTTGAAGATCCAGTCCTTGCCCAGGGTCGCGCCGACCGGCACGTAGCCGCCCGACAGCGCCTTGGCCACGCACACCAGGTCCGGTTCCACGCCCGGCTCGTGCTGGTACGCGTAGAAGTCCCCGGTACGTCCGAGGCCGGTCTGCACCTCGTCCGCGATCAGCAGCGCCTTGTGCCGGTGCAGCAGTTCCTGCGCGGCGAGCAGGAACCCGGGCGGGGCCTCCAGTACCCCCTTGCCCTGGATCGGCTCCACGACGAAGGCGGCGACGTCGCCCTTGCGGAGCTCCCGCTCCAGGGCTCCCAGGTCACCCAGGGCGATCTTCGTGTCCGGGAGCAGGGGGGCGAAGCCGTCGCGGAACCCGCCCTCCCCGTTCACCGACAACGAGCCCGTGGTCAGGCCGTGGAAGGCGTGGTCGCAGTAGAGGATCCTGGGCCGCCCGGTGGCGAACCGGGCGAACTTCAGGGCCGTCTCCACCGCCTCGGTGCCGCTGTTGCCGAAGAAGACCCGGTCCAGGTGCGGACTGTACGAGAGCAGCTTCTCGGCCAGCAGCCCCGGCAGCGGCTGGCAGTCGAAGCGGGTGAGGTCGGCGAGCTGCGCGTCCAGGACGTCGTGCAGGGCCCGGCGGACGACCGGGTGGTGGCGGCCCAGGCCCATCACCCCGAAGCCGGCCAGCATGTCCAGGTAGTCGTTGCCCTCGGCGTCCCAGAAATGGGCGCCCTCGGCCCGCTCGTAGACCTTGTCGAAGCCGATGGTGTGCAGCATCCGGGGCAGTTGGTGGTTGAGGTGCCGGGCGTGCAGCTCGTACCGCTCCCCTCCGCGCGCGGCGAGCAGGGCGCCGAGGTCGAAGCCCTTGCCCCGGGCGCCCGCTCCTTCCTCCGCCGGGGTCATGCCGACGCGTCCCGGTTGCCGCCGATCGTCTCCCGGGCCGCTCGCAGGGATTCCTTGAGGGAGCCCATGGTGGCGAGGACGGCGGTGGGCTCGTAGCCGCAGTGCGCCATGCAGTTCGCGCAGCGCGGGTCCTTTCCGCGGCCGTACTTGCTCCAGTCGGTGTCGTTGATCAGCTCCCGGTACGTCGGTACGTAGCCGTCGCTCATCAGATAGCAGGGGCGCTGCCAGCCGAAGAGGGAGTAATTCGGAATGGCCCAGGCCGTGCAGGGGAAATCGGCTTTCCCTTCCAGGAAGTCCAGGAAGAGCGGCGAGTGATTGAGCCGCCAGCGCCGCCGGTTGCCGCCCGCGAAGGCCTTCCTGAAGAGTTCCCGCGTCTGTTCGACGCCGAGGAAGTGTTCCTGGTCGGGGGCCTTTTCGTAGGCGTAGGCGGGCGAGATCATCATCTCGTCGACCTGCAGGTCGTCGTTGAGGTAGTTGAGCACCTCGATGATCGTCTGCGGGGTGTCCGTGTTGAAGAAGGTGGAGTTGGTGGTCACCCGGAACCCGCGCTTCTTCGCCTCCTTGATGGCCGCGACCGCCTCGTCGAAGACGCCTTCCTTGGCCACGGACTCGTCGTGGCGCTCGCGCAGGCCGTCGATGTGCACGGCGAAGGCGAAATACGGGGAAGGGGTGAACTTCTCGATCTTCTTGCGCAGGAGCATCGCATTGGTGCAGAGGAATACGTACTTCCGCCTCGCCACCAACTGCCGGACGATCTCGTGGATCTGCGGGTGCATCAAGGGCTCGCCGCCCGCGATGGACACCATCGGCGCGCCGGACTCCAGCACGGCGCCGACCGCCTGGGCGACCGGCATGCGCTGCTTGAGCACCCCGGCCGGATGCTGGATCTTTCCGCAGCCCTCACAGGCCAGGTTGCAGGCGTAGAGCGGCTCCAGCTCGACGATCAGCGGGAACTTCTCACGCTTGCGGAGCTTCTGTTCGAGAAGATAGGTCCCGACCCTGATGGACTGGCGCAGCGGCATGGCCATCTGGCTCACCTCCTGGGGAGCAGCAAAGAACGGTGCCATTCGTAAAACGCGGGCAGTACGGCACGCAGAACGCGGAAGGCCGATATTCCCCCGCGAACCGTGCCGATACGGACGAGCTCATGCTCCGGAGCGTCCACGATCACCCGGACGGCCGCAACCGGGCGGCCGCCGCCCGGGCAGGGGCCTCCACGGGTGGCGGTCCACAGGGTGGCCGCGGACTCCATGTCGACCGCGATGGCGCCGGTGGCGCGCAGCTGCGCGCGCTCCTGGCCGCGGACGACGTGGTCGGATCCGGTCAGTGCGCCGGTGTGCACGGTCCGGCCCGGTGCGGCCCGGGCCAGTGCCTCGGCGAGCAGGGCGGTGCCGGTGCAGGTGACGGACCCCTGCGGGTCCCGGGTCTCCTCGGCGACGACCAGGTCGCCGGGGTGCATGCCGGGGAGCAGCCCGGCGCAGAACCCGGTGGCGAGGACGGCGGCCCGGTCCATCCCGGGCCGGTCCAGTGCCCGGACGACCGCACGCCCGGCCGCGCGCGGGCCCATCCCCGTACGCAGCAGGGAGTAGCCCCCGGCCGGGCCGCGGGCCGCCCCGGGCCCGGCGCTGCGCAGCGCCGCCTGCTCGATGCGCAGCGCGCAGGCGACCAGCAGCGGGTCGGGGTTCCGGGCCCGGTCCCCCTCGGTCCGCTCCGGCACGGCGGACATCACAGGCCCCCGCCCGGGGCGAACGGCTCCCCGTACAGGTAGCGGCCGAGCGCGGTCAGCGGGAACACCTGCCGGTACAGGTGGTAGTTGATGGAGAAGTCCCAGGGGAAGCCGGTGCCCGTGAAGTACGGCTCGTCCCAGGAGCCGTCCTCCCGCTGCGTCTCCGTCAGGTAGCCGATGCCCCGTTCGACGGCCTTGCCGTCCCGCTCGCCGGCCGACAGGAGGGCCATCAGCGCCCACGCGGTCTGCGAGGCGGTGGAGGCCCCCTTGCCGGCCCAGGACGGGTCCTTGTAGGAACGCTGGTCCTCGCCCCACCCGCCGTCCTCGTTCTGTACGGTCTCCAGCCAGCGCACGGCCCGGCGGATCGCGGGATGTCCGGGGGAGATGCCCGCCGCGGTGAGCGCCGGGATCACCGACCCGGTGCCGTAGACGTAGTTGGTGCCCCAGCGGCCGAACCAGGCGCCGTTCGGCTCCTGTTCGGCGAGCAGCCAGGCGATGCCGCGCCGGGTCCGGGCGTCGCCCGCCCGGCCCTCGAAGGCGAGCATCTCCACGACGTGGGCGGTGACGTCGGCCGAGGGCGGGTCGATGACCTCGCCGAAGTCGCAGAAGGGCAGCCGGTTCGGGAAGGGGCTGGTGTTGTCGGCGTCGAAGGCGCCCCAGGCGCCGTTCTTCGACTGCATGCCGAGGTTCCAGGACACGCCGCGGGCGATGGCCGCCTCGACCCGGGCCGGGTCGGGGTGCCGGATCCGGCGCAGTGCGAGGACGACCTCGGCGGTGTCGTCGATGTCGGGGTAGGTGTCGTTGTGGAACTCGAAGGCCCAGCCGCCGGGGGCCAGCCCCGGCCGCCGCACCGCCCAGTCCCCGCTGCGGGTGATCTCCTCGCCGAGCATCCAGTCGGCGGCCTTGACCAGTGCCGGGTGGTCGGGGCGCAGGCCCGCGTCGGCGAGGGCGATCGCGGCCAGACAGGTGTCCCACACCGGGGACTGGCAGGCTTCGATCATCCGGGCGCCGTCCTCGCGCCACACCGCGAAGCGGTCCAGGGATTCCAGTCCGGCGCGCATCACGGGGTGCCCGAGGTCGTAGCCGAGCAGGTGCAGGGCGATGACGGAGTACACGGCGGGCGGCTGGATCCCGCCCCAGCAGCCGTCGTTCTCCTGCCGCTCGACGATCCAGCGGCCGGCGGTGGCCATGGCGGCCTTGCGCAGCCGGCGCGGGGCGAACCGCCGGTAGACGTGCAGGGCCTTGTCCATCCGCTGGAAGGCGCCCTCCCAGCTGGTCGGCGGGGCGGGGCGCCTGGCGGGGTTCGGCACCCGTGCGTCGGCGTGCAGTTCGTCGAGGGCGAAGGGGGCCGGGCGGACCGGCCGCAGTGCGGAGACCACGGTGAGCGGGACGATGGTCTGGCGGGCCCAGCAGCCGAAGTCGTAGATGTTCAGGGGCACCCAGGACGGCAGGAACACCAGCTCGGGCGGGAGTTCGGGCAGGTGGTCCCAGTTCCACCAGCCGAAGAGCGCCAGCCAGATCCGGGTGAAGACGCGGGCGGCGGCGATCCCTCCGTGGGCCCGGATCCAGGCCGAGGCGCGGGCCATGTGCGGGGCGTCCGGCGCGTCCCCGGCGAGGCGCAGCGCGACGTAGGCCTCGATGGTGGCGGACAGTTCGGACGGGCCGCCGTGGAAGGTGGCCCAGGTGCCGTCCTCCCGCTGCTCGCCGCGGATGAACAGGGCCGCGGCGTGGGTGGTGGCCTCGTCCCGGATGCCGAGGAACTGCCGCAGCAGCAGGTCCTCCGCGTCCATGGTGACGTTGGTCTCCAGGTCGCCCTTCCACCAGCCCTCGGCGTCCTGACGCTCCAGCAGGTGCCGGGCCGCCCGCGCGGTGGCCTCGTACACGCCCGGCGGGGCGCCGTACGGCGGCTCGGGCAGGTCCGCGGCGGCCCGGTCCGGTCCCGCCCGGTCCGGTCCGGGGGGCGCGCCCGCGAGCACGCTCACGCGCACGCGGCCACCGGGCTCGCCCGGCGGGTCGGCCTCCGGGGCGAAGTCGGGCGGTGCGGCGCCCGGCGCCCGCGCCGCGCCGGGCCGGTCCCCGAGCGGGCTCACGCGCACCCGGCCGCCGTCCGCTGCGGGCGTGCCGCGCGAGCCGTATTCGGCCCGCGGGCCGGCGGCGCCCGGCGCGTCGCCGTATTCGGCCTGCAGGCCGGGCCGGCCTGCGCGGGGCGGGGCCGGGGGCCCCGCTTCGGCGGACGGGCCGCGGGCGTGCCCCACGCCGGGAGCCACCGGGAGGCCCGGGGCTGATTCGCTGCCAGCGGCAGCGCCCTCGGCGCTGCCGTCGGTCGTCGCTGTCATGGCTTCCCCTTAGAACAGTGTCCTGTGCTGTGCTGGGGTCTGCCGTCGGCCGGTGCGCGCCACGCTCAGATGGCGGCTCCGGCCGGCGACTCGCGATTCATATCCGCTGTCGGGTGGCGATCACCTCTTGCGCACGACGACGAAGTCGGCGAGGTCCACGAGCTGTTCGCGCACCCGCTGCGGCATGTCGACGTCGTCGAGGGCCCGGATCGCCACGGCGTGCTGGCGGCGTGCCTCGTCGGCGGTCCACTGGCGGCCGCCGGCCTCCTCGATGAGCGCCGCGCGGGCGGCGAACTCCTCCTCCGAGAAGTTCTCGAAGTCGCTGGCCTTGGCGTCCGCGGCGAGCAGTTCGGCGAGCTGCTCGGAGGCAGGACCGCCGGCCGCGAGGGCGGCGACGACCGGCAGGGACTTCTTGCGCTGGCGCAGGTCGCTCCAGGTCTGCTTGCCGGTGGCCTCCGGGTCGCCCCAGATGCCGAGCAGGTCGTCGACGGCCTGGAAGGCGAGGCCCAGGTGGTAGCCGTACTCCTCCAGCTTGTCGGCCGTACGGTCGTCCGCGCCGCCGAGCACCGCGCCGATGGAGACCGCGCAGGCGAGGAGCGCGCCGGTCTTGTTGCCCTCCATCTCCAGGCATTCCTCGACGCTGACGCGCTCGCGGTGCTCGTAGGAGATGTCCTGCGCCTGGCCGTCGATGAGCTTGCGGCTGGCGGTGGTCAGCCGGCGGGTCGCCCGGCCGGCCTCGACGGTGCCGAGCTCCAGCAGCACCTCGTTGGCGAGGGCGAAGAGGGCGTCGCCGACCAGGATCGCGAGGGCCGGTCCGTGCACCTTCCACACCGTGTCGCGGTGGCGGCGCTGCTCGTCGCCGTCCATCAGGTCGTCGTGCAGCAGCGAGAAGTTGTGCACGAGCTCGACGGCGACGGCGCCGGGGATGCCGACCTCGGCCGCGGCGCCCGCGGCTTCGGCGGAGAGCAGCGCGAGGGCGGGGCGTACGGCCTTGCCGCCGTCGCCGTCCGCCGGGTTGCCCTGGGCGTCGATCCAGCCGAAGTGGTAGGCGGCGACGGTGTCCATGGGCGCGGCGAGCCGGTCCACGGCCGCGCGGAGCACGGGGGTCGACAGTGTGCGGCCGCGCTCCAGGAGGGCGATCGTGTCCGCCTTCTCCGCGCCCCTTCCGGCCGTGCCCACACTGGCATCCGTGTTCTCGACGGCCGGATTCCCCGGGTTCACTGGCTCTCCTCTTGTTCCTGTAGGTGCTGTGCCGGTGTTGCTGGTCGTGCTCGTCGTGCTCGTGGTGAGCGTCATGCCGCCTCCTGCAGAGGGTGGTCGCGGTGGCGGCCGAGCGCGGCGAGTGCGGCGTGCGCCGCGCTCATTCCGCTCCGGACGGCGCCCTCCATGGTCGCGGGCCAACCGGTGGCGGTCCACGCACCGGCCAGGTAGAGCCCCGGCGTGTCGGTGCGCGCCCCGGGGCGCAGCCGGCCGACCCCGGGGGTGGGGGCGAAGGTGGCGGTCCGCTCCCGGGTGACGAAGAAGTCCCGTACCTTGGCGCCCCGAGCGGCGGGGAGCAGCCGCTCCAGCTCGGGCAGGTACTTGGCGCGCAGGACCGAGACGGGCTCGTCGATGTCGTCCTGGGCGGCGGACTGGGAGAGCGCCAGGTACTGGCCGCCGTCGGGGAGCCCGGAGGATTCGGTGCGGTCGAAGACCCACTGCACCGGGGAGCCGAGCGCCGCGAAGAAGGGCTGCCTGACCACCTTGCGCTCGTAGACGACGTGGACGTTGAGGATGGGCGCGGTGCCGATGTCGAGGAGCTTGTCGGGGTCGGCGAGGGCGCCGGCCGGCAGCAGTCCGTGTGCCTCGCGCTGCGGGACGGCGAGGACGACGGTCCCGGCGTCGAGGGACTCGTCCTCGGTGTCGATCCGCCAGTTCCCTTCGGCGGTACGGGAGATGCCCGTGACCCGGGTGCGCAGCTCGGTCCGTACGCCGGCCGCGTCGAGGGCCTTGCGGGCGAGGCCGTCGTGCAGGTCGCCCAGCGGTACGTGGGCCCAGCCGATGTCGGCGGCGCCGTTCTCGGAGAGCAGGCCGGTCTTGAACACCATGGCGGCCAGGCCCAGCGAGGACTGGGCGGCGGTGGCGTTCAGGGTGGCGATGCCGACGAGGTCCCACAGGGCCTCGATGGCGCGCGGGCTCTGGCCGTAGCGGCCGAGCCAGGTCGCGAAGTCCAGGCCGTCGAGGGCCGGGTCGGCGGGGTCGAGGCGGCGCAGCGCGAGGGCGGCGCGGCCGACGCTCGCGCGCTCGGCGAGGGACAGGTGCGGGTAGCGGGCCAGCGACCCGGCCAGGTGCAGGGGCACGGGCAGGGCGCTGCGGCGCAGCCGTCCCAGGCGCGGGCCGCCGGGGTGGGCCACGTCGAGGACGGGTACGTCGAGCCGGTCCTGGAGGGGGGCGAGGGCGGCGCCGTCGACGCGGTCGAGGAACCACCGGTAGGCGGTGCAGCACCGCAGGTAGACGTGCTGGCCGTTGTCGACGTCGAGGTCGCCGCGCTTGAAGGAGAAGGCGAGCCCGCCGAGCCGGGGGCGGCCCTCCAGCAGGGTCACGCGGAGCCCTGCGTCGGCGAGTTCGAGGGCGGTGGTGACCCCGGCGAGGCCGCCGCCCACGACGACGGCGTGCTGGTCGGTGCCGGTCATGCGCCCTCCCCCGTGGTGCGGTCGCCCTCCGGGCCGGCCGGTCGGTCCTGGGCGGGCGAGGCCGCCCCGTGTGCGGCGGCCCGCCCGGCAGGGCCGGAGTCCGCCGGAAGAGACGCGCCCGCAGCCGCGGTGGTTGCCCGGGCTCCGTCCCGGCCGCGACGGCCCGCCGGGCGCGGGCGCCCCGCGGCGGCTACGGCCTCCGGAACGCCGGACGCGCCCGCGCCGCGCGGGGTGACGGGCGCACTCGTGGAGCCGGCCCGCGCGGCCCGGTACGGCGCGGCGGCCGCGCACGCCGGGACCGCTCCCGGAGCCGTCGCCGGGGGCAGGGTGATCGGTGCCATCAGGGCCGCCTCCGCGTGCTCTGGCGGGAGATGGTGCGCGCGTCGAGGCCGGACAGGCCGCGGACGGCGACGTACGCCTTCTCGTGCGGCGGCAGCGAGACGCGGCCCCGCAGCACCGCCTCCGGCTCCCGCTCGATGCGGTCGAGGAGGCGGCGGTAGATGCCGGCCATGGCGGCCACGCAGGCGCCGCTGCGCCGGTCGAGCATCGGCAGCAGCCGGTAGCCCTCGACGAACAGGACGCGGGCGCGCCGGACTTCGTGGTGGACCAGCCCGGCGAAGTCGGAGCCGGCGGGCGCCCGGTCGCCGTGGAAGCCTTCCGAGCAGCCGAACTTGGCGAGGTCCTCCGCGGGCAGGTAGGTGCGTCCGTTGCCGGCGTCCTCGCGAACGTCGCGGAGGATGTTGGTGAGTTGCAGGGCGAGGCCGAGGGTGTCGGCGTACTCGGAGGCGCGCCCGGAGTCGGCCGCGCCCGCCGTGGTGCCGAACACGCCGAGCGAGAGCCGGCCGATGGCGCCGGCGACGCAGCGGCAGTAGGCCTTGAGGTCGTCCCAGGTCTCGTAGGTCTCGCCGCGGACGTCCATCAGGACGCCGTCGATGAGTTCGTCGAGGCCGCCGAGCGGGATCGGGAAGCGGCGGGCGGCGTGCGCGAGGGCGACGGCGACCGGGTCGGTGTCGTCCTCGTCGATCTCCTCGGCCAGGATCCGTCCGAGCAGGGCGCGGGTCTCCTCCAGCCGGGCCAGCTTGGCCTCGGGCGGCAGCGTGCCGTCGCCGATGTCGTCGACGCGCCGGGAGAAGGCGTACAGCGCGGACATCGCCTGCCGCTTGTCGGTGGGCAGCAGCCGGATGCCGTACGCGAAATTGCGCGCCTGTGAACCGGTGACGGCCTCGCAGTAGCTGTAGGCCGCCGAAATCGGTGCGGACATCGCAGCCGGTGCGGACGCGTGTGTGGGGCCCTCCACGGTCGGGCTCACCCCTTTCTCGGCGCTGTGCGCAGGACGGCGGCAACCTCGCGGAGCAGGCCGCTCTTGGTGGGCTTGGGCGGGCCGGGGAGTACGTCGAAGCCGGCGGCCGTGACGGCTCGCAGGGCTGCGCGCCCTCCTCCCACGAAGCCCGCGAGCAGCAGCCGGAGTCTGCCGTGCACGCTACCCACGAGCGGGGTGCCTTCATTCAGCAGTTCGCGTGCGCGCTCAGTTTCGAATGCGACCAGGGCGCGTACGGACGCGCCGGCGGACGGGGCCGCCAGATCGGCCTCGCTCACGTGGAAGCGCCGCATGTCCTCGGCGGGCAGGTAGATCCGGTCGTTGCCGAGGTCCTCGGCGACGTCCTGGATGTGCTCGACGATCTGCAGGGCGGTGCAGACGGCGTCGGAGCGGCGGATGCGTTCGGGGGTGCTGGTGCCGGTGAGGGAGAGCACGAGGCGCCCGACCGGGTTCGCGGAGAGCTCGCAGTAGCCGACCAGGTCCCCGTAGGTCTCGTAGCGCGTGACCCGCTGGTCCTGGCGGTTGGCCTCGATGAGCCCGAGGAAGGGCTCGGGGGTGAGCCCGTGGGCGCGGACCACGGGCTGCAGGGCGAGGAGCAGGGGGTGCCTCGGGGGGCCGGCCGGGCCGCCGGAACCGTTGAAGACACGGAGCAGGTCCGCCTCGAGGGCGTCGAGCATCGCGAGCCGGTCGTCGGCGGCGTCCGGGTCGAGGCCGAGGAGTACGGCGTCGCGCCCGCCGGGGGCGAGGTCGCCGTCGCCGATGTCGTCGACGAGGCGGGCGTACCCGTAGACGGCCATCAGCCCGTCGCGCCAGGCGCGCGGAAGGAAAGCGGGGGCGACGGGGAAGTTCTCCGCCGATGCCTTGTCGAGGGTGGCGCTCACGTGGACCGTGTCGGACGGGGGCCGGATGCCGTGCGCCGCGGTCACCGCCCGCCGCCAGGGGCGGGGACGGCCGTCGTGCCTGGGGGCCGGAGAATTCCCGTAGCCATTGCCGTCACATCTCCCGTTCTACACTGCCGACCCAATACATCCCATTTCGGACACGCCGCCGGGGCTTTCGCCGGGGCTGCCCCAGGGCCGTTCACCTGCGGGGAATCGTCCCCTCTTGCCGCGATTCAGGACCGCTTCAGCTTACGCTGTAGAACGTCGCGGAGGCCTCTCGGGTATTCCCTCCGGCGTCGAATGTCGCCGCGGAATGCGAAAGCACGCCGAAGGCCCCCGCCACGCACGGCAGCGGGGGCCTTCGGGAGAAGCGGACGAGCGCCTCGACGGGCGCCGCGCGACCCGGAGGTCAGCCGTTGGAGGCCTTCTCGTAGGCCGAGACGACTTCCTCGGTGGGCCCGTCCATCAGGAGCTCGCCCTTTTCCAGCCACAGCACCCGGTCACAGGTGTCGCGGATGGACTTGTTGTTGTGGCTGACGAGGAAGACCGTGCCGGCCTTCTCCCGCAGTTCGCGGATGCGGTTCTCCGAACGCACCTGGAAGCTGCGGTCACCGGTGGCCAGGGCCTCGTCGATCATCAGGACGTCGTGGTCCTTGGCCGCCGCGATGGAGAAGCGCAGTCGCGCCGCCATGCCGGAGGAGTAGGTGCGCATCGGCAGGGAGATGAAGTCGCCCTTCTCGTTGATGCCCGAGAAGTCGACGATGCCCTGGTAGCGCTCCTTGATCTGCTCGCGGCTCATGCCCATCGCGAGACCGCCGAGGACGATGTTGCGCTCACCGGTGAGGTCGTTCATCAGCGCCGCGTTGACACCCAGCAGTGAGGGCTGGCCGTCGGTGTAGACCTTGCCGGCCTCGCAGGGCAGCAGGCCCGCGATGGCGCGCAGCAGGGTCGACTTGCCGGAGCCGTTGGAACCGATCAGGCCGATCGCCTCGCCGCGGTACGCCGTGAAGGAGACCCCGCGCACGGCGTGGACCCGGCGGACGCCCGGGGCGTCGCCCTTGCCCCGGCGGATTATCTTGCTCAGCGCCGCGGTGGCGCTGCCCTTGCCGGAACTGCCGGTGTTGACCCGGTAGACGATGTGGACGTCGTCGGCGATGACGGTGGGGACGCGCCCCTTGGAGTTCTCAGCCACGGCCGTAACGCTCCTCAGCCTTCCAGAAGTACACGAATCCCCCGAGGCCGATCAGGACGGCCCAGCCGACCGCGAACGCCCAGACGTGCGGCGGCAGGTTCTCCGGACCGTAGCCGTCGATCAGCGCGAACCGGATCAGGTCCATGTAGATCGCCGCGGGGTTCCACTGGAGCACGTCCGCGATCCACGCGGGCTTGTCCTTGAGCATCTCGCTGATCGAGAACATGACGCCGGAGGCGTACATCCACGTACGCGTGACGAACGGCATCAGCTGCGCGAGGTCGGGGGTCTTGGAGCCCGCCCGTGCGAAGACCATGGCGAGGCCGGTGTTGAAGACGAACTGCAGCACCAGCACCGGGATGACCAGCAGCCAGGACAGCTGCGGGAAGTTCCCGAAGGCCATGACGATCACGAACACCACGATCATCGAGTACAGCAGCTGCTGGAGCTGCTGCATCGAGAAGGAGATCGGCAGGGAGGCGCGCGGGAAGTGCAGCGCGCGGACCAGGCCGAGGTTCCCGGGGATCGCCCGGACACCCGCCATCAGCGAGCTCTGGGTGAAGGTGAAGACGAAGATCCCGATCACCAGGAAGGGGATGTAGACCCCACGCGGCATGCCGCGGTCCGCCTCGAGGATCAGCGCGAAGATCAGCCAGTAGACCAGGGCGTTCAGCAGCGGGGTCGCCACCTGCCAGACCTGGCCGAGCTTCGCCTGGCTGTACTGCGCGACCAGCTTGGCCCGGGAGAAGGCCATGATGAAGTGGCGCCGGCCCCAGAGCTGGCGCACGTAGTCGCCCAGACCGGGCCGGGCACCGCTGACGGACAGGCCGTACTTCCTGGCGAGCTCCGCGGAGCTCAGCCCCGCGTCTTCGGACGGCGGCTTGCTCGTGGCGAGGGCGCCGTCGTGGGTTGTGTCACTCACAAGTTGAAACTTTCGTCCTCAAGATGCGGCCAGGTGGGCATCAGGCTGGTGGCGCGAGGCCCGTGATCGCGCCATGTTCCCAGACGCGGGCTGGTCAGATGACAGGCGGTCGGCCCAGCCGGGTCAACCGCCAGACCGTACGCCATCTCATGGGGCGGCGGGGTCCGCAGGGAGTGGTCCATCCCTCTCGGAATCCGCCGAACCAGGCCTTGAGCGCCGGTGCCGAGGGCCTGCGTACGAGCGTCAGCAGGAGCCAGACGCCCAGGTAGACCGGGACCAGCGGAGCGGGCAGGTTGCGGCGGGCGAGCCACACCCGGTTACGAGCCACCATACGGTGGTAGACCGCGTGCCGGGAGGGGGCAGTGGTCGGATGCAGCAGGACCATGTCCGCCCGGTAGTCGATCAGCCACCCGGCGTCGAGCGCCCGCCAGGCCAGATCGGTCTCCTCGTGGGCGTAGAAGAACTCCCCCGGCAAGGCTCCGACCTGCTCGAACACCCTCGTACGGACGGCGTTGGCACCGCCCAGGAAGGTGGTCACGCGGGAGGAGCGCATCGGGTCCGAGGCGCGCAGCCGCGGCACGTGCCGGCGCTGGGTCACACCGGTGTCGGGATCGGCGATCCGGAAGCTGATGATCCCCAGCCCCGGGTCCTCGGCGAAGGCCTGCCGGCACAGCTCGGCGGTGTCGGTGCGCTCCAGCAGCCCGTCGTCGTCCAGGAAGAGCAGCGCGTCCACGTCACGGCCGCCGGGGCCGAAGGCCTCGATGCCGACGTTGCGGCCGCCGGGGATGCCCAGGTTCTCGGGCAGCGTGATGCTGCGCACACCCTCGGGCAAGCCGGTGACCTCGACGCCCTGTCCCACGACGACCACCTCGACGGGGTCGCCCTGCTGGCGGGCCACCGAGTCGAGGAGCGCCTTGAGCTCGTCGGGCCGGTTGCCCATGGTGATGATCACGGCGCCCAGCCGCATCGGGGCGGTCACTTGAGCCTGCTGGAAGCCAGGATCGACACCAGGTGCAGCACGGTCTGCAGCACCGCGATGCCGGCCAGAACGGCCACACCGACGCGGGACCAGTACAGGTCGCCGCGCATCTGGTCCAGGACGGCCAGCACCAGGATGAGCAGCGAGGCCTCGATGCCGAGGACCAGGCGGTGGAACTTGAGCGCGGCGGCGGCCCGGCGGGCGAGGGCCATGCCGGACGAGCGCGGCTCGGCCGCCGCGTCCTTGACCACCGGCTTGCCGGCCTGGTGGCGGGCGACGCCGACCAGGTCGGTCTCGGCCTTGATCAGGATCGCGCCGAGCGCCGCGAGGGTGCCCAGGAAGGCCCAGAGCCAGTCGATCCGCCCGGTGCCCCACAGGTCCGCCGCGCGCAGGCCGAAGCCCACGAGGACGGCCGCGTCGCACAGATAGGCGCCGACCCGGTCCAGGTACACCCCGGAGAGCGAGAACTGCTTCTTCCAGCGCGCGACCTCTCCGTCGACGCAGTCGAGCAGCAGGTAGAGCTGGACCGCGACCACGCCGAGGACGGCGCCCAGGATGCCCGGCACCAGCAGGGCCGGAAGGGCGAGGACGCCGGCGAGGGTCATCACGTAGGTCAGCTGGTTCGGCGTGACCTTGGTGGTGACCAGGAGGCGGGTGATGCGCAGGGAGATCTCGCGCATGTAGAGGCGCCCGCCCCAGTGCTCGCCGCTGACCCGGTCCTTGACGCCCGCCGGGTGCACGACGGGCCGGAGTTCAGCTACGGATGGTCTTGGCATAGTCGGCGTAAGCGTCCCTGATCTCGGCGGCGGACAGGTTGAGGTGCTCCAGGACCGTGAAGCGTCCCGGGCGGGTCTGGGGGGCGTACTCGACGGCCGTGACGAACTCGTCGACGCTGAATCCGATCTCCTCGGGCGCCACCGGCAGACCGTGCCGGCGCAGCACCTCGGTGAAGAGGCCGGACTGCTCGGCGGCCCCGCGCAGGTGCATCGCGAAGGCGGCGCCGAGGCCGACCTGCTCGCCGTGGAGCGCGGAGCGCCCCGGGTAGAGCAGGTCGAAGGCGTGGCTGATCTCGTGGCAGGCGCCGGAGGCGGGGCGGGTGTCCCCGCTGATCGACATGGCGATGCCGGTGAGGACCAGGGCCTCGGAAAGCACGGTGAGGAACTCGTCGTCACCGCATCCGCCGGGGTGGCGCAGCACGGACTGGCCGGCGGTGCGGGCCATGGCGGCGGCCAGGCCGTCGACGGGCTCGCCGGTGATCTCGTGCGAGAGCTCCCAGTCGGCGATGGCCGAGATGTTCGAGATCGCGTCGCCCACGCCGGCGCGGATGAACCGGACCGGGGCTTCCTTGATGACGTCGAGGTCGATCACCATGGCGATCGGCGTGGGCACGCCGTAGGAACCGCGGCCGTTGTCGTTGTCCAGGATGGACACCGGCGAGCAGATGCCGTCGTGCGAGAGGTTGGTGGCGACGGCCACCATGGGCAGGCCGACCCGCGCCGCGGCGTACTTCGCCACGTCGATGATCTTGCCGCCGCCCAGGCCCACGACGGCGTCGTAGCGGCGGCCCTTTATGTCGTCGGCCAGCTTCACCGCGGAGTCGATGGTGCCGTCGACGACCGCGTACCAGTCGGCGTGCGGCAGTACGGGCTCCAGCTTGGCGCGCAGCGCCACGCCGGAGCCTCCGCTGATCGCGATGGCCAGCTTGCCGGAGGCGGAGATCCGCTGGTCGGCCAGGAGGCCGGCCAGGTCGTCCATCGCCCCGCGACTGATGTCGACGACGACGGGCGAGGGGATGAGCCTCGTCAGTACTGGCATGCGATCGTCCGGCCCTTGGCGAGGTCGTCGTGGTTGTCGATCTCGACCCACTTGACGTCGCCGATGGGGGCCACGTCGATGGTGAAGCCGTCGTTGACGAGCTGCTGGTAGCCGTCCTCGTAGTAGAGGTCGGGGTCGCGCTCGAAGGTGGTCTTCAGGGCCTCGGCGAGCTGCTCGGCGGCCTCGGGCTCGATGAGGGTGACACCGATGTACTCGCCGGTGGCGTCGGAGGGCTCCATCAGCTTGGTGATCTTCTGGACACCCTTGCCGTCGGCGGTGACGACCTTCATCTCCTCGTCGGCCAGGTTCTTGACCGTGTCGAGGGCGAGGATGATCTTCTGGCCGTTGCCGCGGGCGGCGAGCAGGGTCTTCTCGACCGAGACCGGGTGGACGGTGTCGCCGTTGGCGAGGATCACGCCCTGCTTGAGGACGTCACGCGCGCACCACAGGGAGTAGGCGTTGTTCCACTCCTCGGCCTTGTCGTTGTCGATCAGCGTGATCTTGACGCCGTACTTGGCCTCCAGGGCCTCGCGGCGGGCGTACACGGCTTCCTTGCGGTAGCCGACGACGATGGCGACCTCGGTCAGGCCGACCTCGGCGAAGTTGCCCAGCGTCAGGTCGAGAACCGTGAGGCTCTCCTCGTCACCCTCGGGGCCGACCGGCACGAGCGCCTTGGGCAGGGTGTCGGTGTAGGGACGCAGACGGCGTCCGGCACCGGCAGCGAGTACAAGGCCGATCATGCTGGTTCTCCTTCGTCATGTACGGCGGGTGCTCCGGAGGAGACCCAGAACCGGATGCTCTCGACGAGCACCACGAGTGCCACGAACACGGCGGTGACCGTGAGCGCGACGGGGAAGTCCGCTTCGCGCGAGGCGAGGACGGCCGCCAGGACCGTGAGCAGCAGGACCCGGCCTTCGTGGCCGCCGATCGTCCGCACCAGCCAGTGCGGGGGCGCGCCGGTGCCGCCGCGGATGCGGTACACCGTGTCGTAGTGATGGTAGGCGACCGCCGCGATCAGGCCGAATGCCGCCGGAAGGGCTCCGGGGACGTCCGCCTTGGCGGCCAGCACGAGGACCGTGACGTACTCGGCGGCCCGGAACAGCGGCGGGATCAGCCAGTCCAGGGCGCCCTTGAGCGGCGCGGCGACGGCCAGCCCGGACGCCATGACGTAGATCACCGCGCCGGCGATCAGCCGCGGGTCGCCGAACGGCAGCCACAGGGCCGCCCCGATCATCAGCGCCGCGCCCAGGGCCGCCACGTACACGGACCCGAAGGACCCGGCGCGGCCGCGCAGCAGCCGGGCCTGGAGCTCGGCGAGCGGCCCGGAGTCGGCGAGGTCCGCGAGGGCCTGGGCCGCGCGATCGGTGCGGGTGGCCTTGCGGGTCAGGGAGCGCAGGACCCGGCCGGCGGTGGTGTAGAGGGCGCCGAAGGCGCAGCCGACGAGCAGGGCGTAGAAGACGATGCGGGGGGTGGTGAGGGCGGTCAGGACCGCGATCATCGCCCAGCGCTCACCGATCGGCAGGATGATCATCCGCCGGACCCACACGGTCCAGCCGACGCTGTCGAGCCTGTCGGAGAGCGCCGCCGTGGGACTCGTGTTGGCGGTGGCGTCGTGGTTGGCCTCGTTGAAGGAGAAGTCCACGACGTGCCGGCAGGTCATGAGGATCATGGCGCCGGTGGCCAGGGCCCAGACGTCGTCGCCGTTCCTGGCGGCGCCGAGCGCGAGGCCCGCGTAGAAGGAGTACTCCTTCGCGCGGTCGAAGGTGGCGTCGAGCCAGGCGCCCATCGTCGAGTACTGGAGCGAGTAGCGGGCGAGCTGCCCGTCCGTGCAGTCCAGTACGAAGGAGACGAGGAGCAGCACGCCGGCCGCCACGTAGCCCCAGCGCTCGCCCGTGGCGGCGCAGCCGGCCGCGATCAGCGCGGTGATCAGCGAGGCGGTGGTGACCTGGTTGGGGGTCAGGCCGCGGCGGGCGCACCAGCGGGCGATGTAGCGCGAGTACGGGCTGATGAAGAAGGTGGTGAAGAAGCCGTCGCGGGACTTCACGGCGGTCCGCAGGCGCACGGCCTCGTCGTCGACGGCGGCGACGGCGGCGGTCGCCGCGTCCCGTTCCGCCGGACCGGCGGGGACCGTGGCGACGAGGGTGCCCAGTTCGGGGCGCTGGACGGAGGTCCCGGCGGCCTCGACCGCGGCGGCGAGCCGGTCCGCGTACGGGGCGGCGGCGCCGGTGTCCGCTCCGGTCGCGACGGCGGCCTTGTCGAGGGCGTTGCGGGCTCCGGGCTGGACGGCGAGGGCGCCGGTGACGGCGCAGGCGTCGAAGCGCGGATCGGTCAGTGCGAGGCGCAGTGCGTGCACGTGCCCGACGAAGGCGCTGTCCACGACGGCCACCCGCTGGTCGGCGGGTACGGCGGCCAGTGCGGCGGCGGCGTCCTCGGGACCGCCGGCGGGGCGGACCTCGAAGCCGAGGGAGCGCAGCTCGTCCGTGAGCGGTGATCCGGGGACCGGCAGGCCGGTGAGGATGACGGTCGGCAGACGAACTCACTCCTTGTAACGGATTCCGGACGGGCGCCTGGGGGGCGGCGGCACGTCGGCAGAGGCTATCGGATGAATGGAAGCAGGGGTTCACCACCCGTTTACGCCCCGATAAGCCGAATATCGCGGCCCCGGGCCGGGTCGCGATCATCATCGGTGATCACGGCGCGGGACCACAAACGGCCCGGATGTTACGGTGGGCACGTCCCTGAACGTGTCGAGTGGAAAGAGGTGGGTTGATGACCGTCGTAGTGGTCGCGGCCATGCGCAGCGAACTCCGGTGCATCCCCATTTCCCGTTTCCTCCGGGCATCCGGCCGGGCCTGATCACACCGCTGGGCCTCGTCGGCCGGAGCCCCCGTTCCAAGGGTTCACGTTGACCGACACCAACACCTTCACCGACCACGCCTTCACCGAGGCGTTCTTCGCCCTGCACCACGGCCTGCCCCGGCAGGCTCCGGGCTCCGACGCGAGCACCCGCAGGCTGCTGTCCCTGTGCGGACCGCTGCCCGAGCGGCCGCGCGTCCTCGACCTGGGCTGCGGTCCGGGCCGCAGCGCCCTGCTGCTCGCCGCCGAGGCGGGCGGCGAAGCCGGCGCCGAGGTGACCGCCGTCGACCTGCACGCCCCCTTCCTCGAAGAGCTCCGCGCGGCCGCCGCGGCCCGCGGGCTCGCCGGCCGCGTCCGCACCGTCGAGGCGGACATGGGCGCGCTCACGGGCGAGGACTTCGAGGACGGCTCCTTCGACCTCGTCTGGGCCGAGGGCTCCGCCTACATCCTCGGCTTCGACGCCGCGCTCGCGCGGTGGAAGCGGCTGCTCGCCCCGGGCGGCACCCTCGTCCTGACCGAGTGCCAGTGGACGGTGCCCGAGCCGTCCGCGGGCGCCCGCGCCTTCTGGGACCCGCACTACGCGCTGCGCACCACCGCCCGCAACCTCGCGGCCGCCCAGGCCGCCGGGTACCAGGTGCTCGGCGTGCACCACCTGCCCGACTCGGACTGGGCCCAGTACTACGGGCCGCTCGCCGAGCGGGTCCGTGCCCTTTCCGGCACCGGCGCCGACGCCCCCGCGATGGCCGCGGCCCTGGCAGCGACCCGCGAGGAGCTCGACGTACGGGCCCGGCACGGGCACGAGTACGGGTACACGGGCTACGTCCTGAGCCCGGTGACGGCCGGGGACGGCGACGCCTGGCCCGCCCGCCCGGAGACCGCGGCCGATGTGGCCGCGGTACGGGAGGTCCACCTCGCGGCGTTCGGGACCCTGCTGGAGGCGGATCTCGTGGACGCGCTGCGCACGGACGCGGCCTGGCTGCCCGGGCTCTCGTACGTGGCCGAGGGCCCGGACGGATCGGTGGCGGCGCACGCCCTGCTGACCCGGTGCGAGGTCGACGGCGCCCCGGCGCTCGCCCTCGCACCGGTGGCGGCCGATCCCGCGCTACAGCGCTCGGGCGCGGGCAGCTCGGTCGTACGGGCCCTGCTGGCGGCGGCCCGGGAGCGCGGGGAGTCGCTGGTCCTCGTCCTGGGGCACCCGGAGTACTACCCGCGCTTCGGTTTCACACCGGCGTCGCACTTCGGGATCCGGGCACCTTTCGAGGTCCCGGACGAGGCGATGATGGCGCTGGTGCTGGACGATTCCGTTCCGGTGCCGGCGGGAACGATCAGGTACCCGGCCCCGTTCGGGGTCTGACGCCTGCGCGACGTCCGGTGATGTCGCATGTGATGTGATCCGCCCCTCGTCGCCTAGCACGGGACGGGGGGCGGACATGCGCGGATCTGCGAAGTGCGGACAAGCCTCTTTTGTACGGCAGACTGAAGGCCGAAGTCCGAAGCGAAGGATGGGTATGCCGACCACACCAGCCACCGCCGCGAACAGCGCGTCCAACGGCACCGGTACTCAAGAACCGATCATGCTCGAACTGGTCGACGAGTCCGGCAACACCATCGGCACGGCGGAGAAGCTCTCCGCCCACCAGGCGCCCGGGCAGTTGCACCGGGCGTTCTCGGTGTTCCTCTTCGACGAGCAGGGTCGTCTGCTGCTCCAGCAGCGGGCCATCGGGAAGTACCACTCCCCCGGCGTCTGGTCGAACACCTGTTGCGGTCACCCCTATCCCGGGGAGTCGCCGTTCGCGGCCGCGGCCCGGCGGACCCACGAGGAACTGGGGCTGTCGCCCTCGCTGCTCGCGCAGGCGGGGACGGTGCGCTACAACCACCCGGACCCCGCGTCGGGGCTGGTGGAGCAGGAGTTCAATCACCTGTTCGTGGGACTCGCGCAGTCGGTCGTGCGGCCCGATCCGGAGGAGGTCGAGGACACCGCCTTCGTCACCGCCGAGGAGCTGGCCAAGCGGCATGCCGAAGTGCCGTTCTCGGCCTGGTTCATGACCGTGCTGGACGCGGCGCGGCCCGCGATCCGCGAGCTGACGGGCGAGGCGGCCGGCTGGTAGCCGTACGCCGTCCCGCTGTCCGGTCTCCGGGGGCCCTGCCCGTACGCCGTCCCGCTCGTCCGCCGCTGCGCCGTCCGCCGCTCAGCCGGCGGTCGGCGGGGTGGCGAGCGGCAGGGCCGCCCAGATGACCTTGCCGCCGGTCGAGGTGTGCTCGACGTCGCAGACCCCGCCGGCCTCCCGCGTGACCTCCCGTACGAGGAGCAGTCCCCGGCCGCCGGTCTGGCCGAAGTCGGCCTCCAGCGCCTTGGGCCGGTACGGGTGGTTGTCCTCGACCGCCACCCGTACCCACTCGCGGCCGATCGCGACCTCGACCGCGACCTCCGGCGAGAGGAGGGCGGCGTGCCGGACCGAGTTCGTCACCAGTTCGGAGACGATCAGGAGCAGGGAGTACACCAGGTCCTGATGGGCCGGCACCCCTTGGCGCCCGAGCAGGTCCCGGACCGCCCGGCGGGCCTGCGGAACGGATTCTTCTACCGCGGGCGCCGTGAACCTCCACACGCCCTCGTACGCGAGGGGGTCGGCCGGAGCCTCCGGCTCCCCCTCCTTGGCTGGCGGGACGCTCCCGCTGACATCCATCTTCCGTCCCCCGTCTTCACGCTCGATCGTCTCCACGCGTCAAGAGTGGGGAACCTGCTGGTCCGGACCGTACTGCTGACCAGAAGTCAGCATCAATCGGACACATTCTGACCACTGGCGTATGACAGAGTCAGTTGTTCGACTGTTCCTGATCTTCTGCCGAGCGCTTCGCGGCCGACTCCCGGGCCCCGTCCGCCGCGGCCGCCTCCCGCGGCTCCTCGTCTTCCCTGACCAAGCCCAGGATGCGCCGGGCTCCCATGCCCAGGGCGATGAGGCTCAGGCCGTCGAACAGGAGGGCGAGGGAGAAGAAGGTTCCGATCACGTACAGACTGTTGCCGGGCCAGCTGGAGAGGATCAGGATCCCCAGCAGGACCCCGAAGGCTCCCTGGACGAGCGCGAGCCCCAAGTTCGATCCTGCGCGGCTGCACGGCCTGCGACGTCGCGGCGACGACGACGGCGAGCCCCCGGACGGACTCCCCTGAGCATGGGTTTGGCCGCCCGGGATAGCATCCGGCGCATGGACGCAGACCTCGACGCCACCCTCCTGCACAAGGTCGCCGACGGGGTCGCCACCGTCGTCGTCTCGCACCCCGCCAAGCGCAACGCCATGACCGCCTCGATGTGGCGGGCGCTCCCGGAGCTGCTGACCGGCCTGGCGGGCGACCCGGAGGTACGGGTGCTCGTCCTGACCGGGGCCGGACCGACCTTCTGCGCGGGCGCCGACATCTCCTCGCTGACCGGGGACGAGGACCCAAGGGCCCTCGCCGTGACGGCGGAGGAGGCCTTGGCCGCCTTCCCCAAGCCGACGCTGGCGGCCATCCGCGGGTTCTGCGTGGGCGGCGGGAGCCAGCTGGCGGCGGCCTGCGACCTGCGCTTCGCTGAGGAGGGCGCGTCCTTCGGGGTGACCCCGGCGAAGCTGGGCATCGTCTACTCGGCCTCCTCCACCCGGAGGCTGGCCTCCCTGGTCGGCCCGGCCTGGGCCAAGTACCTCCTCTTCTCGGCGGAGTTGATCGGCGCGGACCAGGCGCTGCGCGCCGGGTTCCTGAACGAGCTGCTGCCGGCCGGGCAGCTGGACGAGCGGGTCGCCGAGTTCACCCGGATCCTGGCCTCGCGCTCGCAGCTGACGCAGGCGGCGGCCAAGGAGTTCGCGGACGGCCGGACGGACCGGGACGGGCACTGGGACGCCCAGGCGGCGGTGAGCGGCGACGCCGCGGAGGGCGTCGCCGCGTTCCTGGAGCGCCGGGCCCCCCGCTTCACCTGGACGCCGTGAGGCGGTGACGCCCTGACCCGCGACGGTGACGCCCCGGCCTACGCCAGTGGGTTGTTCGCCCGCAGCCGGGCGACGAGCCCGGCGGGCGCCTTCTCCGGCGAACCGGCGTCGTAGGGCGGCTGGGGGTCGTACTCGGTCATCAGCTGGACGGTCTGGGCGACCTCGTCCCCCGCGATCCTGCCGAGCAGGGTGAGGCCCATGTCGATCCCTGAGGACACCCCGGCCGCGGTGACGTACTTCCCGTCGAAGACCACCCGCTCCCCGGTGGGCTCGGCACCGAACTGCGGCAGCTGGTCGAGGTACAGCCAGTGGCCGGCTGCCCGCCTCCCGTCGAGCAGCCCGGCGGCGGCCAGCAGCAGCGACCCGGTGCACACGGACGTGGTCCACGTACTGGTGGCGTCGACGGCCCGCAGCCAGTCCATGACGGCGGGGTTCTTCATCTCCACCTCCGGATGCGGCCCGCCGGGCACGATGACGATGTCGGGCCGGGTCACCTCGCCGAGCGCCTTGTCGGCGACGAGCGCGAGCGACCCGTTGTCCGTCCGCACGGGCCCGGGGCGCTCGGACACGAACACGACCTCGGCGCCCGGCAGCCGCCCGAGCGTGTCGAAGGGCCCGATGGCGTCGAGGGCGGTGAAGCGGTCGTAGAGCAGTACGGCGATCTGCATGGCTCCTCCGGAGCGGTAGATGGGTGTGGGGGTTCTCTGGCTGTTCGGCTGTTCGTCCGGCTGCACGGCTAAGGGGTCCGGTGTGCGCCGAAGCGGCGGCGGTATTCCGTCGGGGGCTGGCCCAGCGTCTTCACGAAGGCCCGGCGCAGTGCCTCCGGCGTGCCGTACCCGCAGGCGCGGGCGACCTGGGCGATGCCCGAGGAGCCCTCCTCCAGCAGGCGCCGGGCGTGCTCCACCCGCACCCGCTCCACGTACCGCCCCGGGGTCACCCCCGTCTCCGTCCGGAAGGCCCGGGCGAAGTGGCGCGGGGAGAGGCGGGCCCGTGCGGCGAGCGCCTCGACACTGAGATCGCCGCCCGGGTGTTCGGTGATCCACTGCTGTACGTCCCGCAGTGGCTCCCGCCGGGCGGTCTGGGCCTCCAGCTGCGCGCTGAACTGCGCCTGGTTGCCCGGCCGGTGCAGGAACACCACCAGATGCCGGGCGATCGCCAGTGCGGTGTCCTTCCCGTGGTCCTCCTCCACCAGCGCGAGCGCGAGGTCGATCCCGGCCGTGACCCCGGCCGAGGTGGCCACCGGTCCGTCCCGCACGTAGATGGGGTCGGGCTCCACCGCCACGGCCGGGTAGTCGCGCGCCATCTGCTCGCACACGTACCAGTGCGTCGTCGCCCGCCGCCCGTCGAGCAGCCCGGCCTCGGCCAGCAGCAGTCCTCCCGTGCACACGGACACCAGCCGCTCCGCCCCACCCCCGTAGGTGCGCAGCCAGTCGGTGAGCCGCGGCTCGAAGTCGCCCGTGTACCGGCCCCCGGGCACCAGCAGGATGGTCCCGGCGCCCGGCCGGGCACTCTCCAGGTCTCCGTCCGGCACCAGCGTCAGCCCGCTGCTGGTACGGACGGGCGCACCTCCCGGCGACACCGTGCCGATCGTGTACCCGGGCAGCCCCGGGAAGCGGGCCACGGCGGCGAACACCTCCACGGGCCCGGTCACGTCCAGGCTCTGAACCCCGTCGTAGAGGACGACGAGTACGTTTCGCAACGACATGACCCCATGGTGTGACGCGGGCCCCGATGGCCGCAATGACGTGCTTCCCACCTATGCAGCCATCCGGGGGACGTCCGTCCGCCCGGATAGGATCGGCACATCATGACTGCAACCCTCGTCGCCAAGAAGCTCACCGCCGCGCACGGTGAGCGCACGCTCTTCGCCGATCTCGACCTCGTCGTCGCCCCCGGTGACGTCATCGGCCTCGTCGGCGTGAACGGCGCCGGGAAGTCCACCCTGCTGCGCCTGCTCGCCGGGCTGGACACCCCCGAGACCGGGGAGCTGCGGCTCTCCCCGCCGACCGCCGCCGTCGGCCACCTCCCGCAGGAGCCGGAGCGCCGGCCGTCCGAGTCGGTCCGGGACTTCCTGGCCCGTCGTACGGGTGTGGCCGCCGCGCAGGCGGAGCTCGACGCGGCGACGCAGGGGCTGGTGGACGGGACGCCGGGCGCGGACGACGCGTACGCGACCGCGCTGGACCGGTGGCTGGACCTCGGCGGCGCCGATCTCGACGAGCGGGCCGAGGAGGTCGCCGCCGAGCTCGGCCTCATGGTGGGCCTGGACCTGCCCATGACGGCGCTCTCGGGCGGTCAGGCGGCCCGCGCGGGCCTCGCCTCGCTGCTGCTGTCCCGTTACGACGTCTTCCTCCTCGACGAGCCCACCAACGACCTGGACCTGGACGGTCTGGAGCGGCTGGAGCGGTTCGTCAAGGGCCTGCGCGCGGGCACGGTCGTCATCAGCCACGACCGCGAGTTCCTGACGCGGACCGTCACCAAGGTCCTCGAACTCGACCTGGCCCAGCAGCAGATCAACCTCTACGGCGGCGGCTACGACGCGTACCTGGAGGAGCGCGAGCGCGCCCGCGACCACGCCCGCGAGGAGTTCGAGGAGTACGCGGGCAAGAAGTCGGCCCTGGAGGGCCGGGCCCAGATGCAGCGCAATTGGATGGACAAGGGCGTGCGCAACGCCCGCCGCAAGGCCTCCGACAACGACAAGATCGGCAAGAACCTGCGCGGCGAGTCCAGCGAGAAGCAGGCCGCCAAGGCCCGCCAGACGCAGCGCGCGATCGAGCGGCTGGACGTCGTGGACGAGCCCCGCAAGGAGTGGGAGCTGCGCATGGAGATCGCGGCGGCCCCGCGCTCCGGCTCGGTGGTGGCCACCCTGCGCGAAGCGGCCGTCAAGCGGGGCGACTTCGCCTTCGGGCCGGCCAGCCTGCAGATCGACTGGGCGGACCGGGTGGCGATCACCGGTGCCAACGGCGCCGGCAAATCCACCCTCCTCGCGGTCCTGCTGGGCCGGCTGACCCCGGACTCGGGCTCCGCCACCCTCGGCTCCGGCGTCCTGGTCGGCGAGGTGGACCAGGCCCGCGGCCTGTTCCTCGGCGACGAGCCGCTGCTGGAGGCCTTCTGTGCGGCGGTCCCGGAGACGGAGCCGGCCGAAGTACGCACCCTGCTGGCCAAGTTCGGCCTCAAGGCGGCCCACGTGCTGCGCCCGGCAGCCACCCTCTCCCCCGGCGAGCGCACCCGTGCCGCGCTGGCGCTGCTCCAGGGCCGCGGGGTGAACCTGCTGGTCCTGGACGAGCCCACCAACCACCTCGACCTCCCGGCGATCGAGCAGCTGGAGTCCGCCCTCGACGCCTACGAGGGCACCCTCCTCCTGGTCACCCACGACCGCCGCATGCTGGAAGCCGTGCACGTGACCCGTCGCCTGGAGGTCTCGGGCGGCAAGGTCATCGAGCTGTAAGGGCTGCCTCCCGGGCGCGCCGCTCGCGCGCTTGGCGCGCCCGTCCGGCGGCCTCCTCGTCGCCGGGCGGCAGCCACGCGGCGGGCAGCTCCCCCGCCGTGCCCGGCACCGCCCCGTACCGGACCGGGTCCCCGCGCTCCCGGACCCGTACGCGCGCGGGGACCGCGAATCCTCGCAGCCGCGCAGCCCGCGCCGACCGCAAGCCGTCCGTGCCGGCCGCGGGTTCGGCGTAGACCTCGATGACCGGAAGGCTGGACCCCAGTGCCTCACGGACCCGGTCCGCGGGCGGGGTCACGTGTCCAGGTCGGCCGGGGGGCGGCGCCTGCGGGCCATCTTCCGGGCCACGAAGGCGCGCGGGAGGTGCCGGACCGCCAGTGCGTACGCCTGGTAGCGGCGGCCGGTGATGCTGACCGGGCGCCGCAGGGCCAGGTCCTTGAGCGCCTGGGCGACCACGGCCTCCGGTTCCAGCCAGACCGCGTCGCGCAGCGCGCTGACGTCCGTCCCGGCGCGCTCCTGGAACTCGGTGCGGGTGAAGCCGGGGACCACCGCCAGGACCCGGACCCCGTAGGGCTCCATGTCCACCCGGAGCGATTCGCTGAACGCGGTGATCCAGGCCTTGGCGGCGCCGTACGTGCCGGTGGGCAGGAGCCCCGCCACCGAGGAGACGTTGAGGACCGCGCCGCGGCGGCGCTCGCGCAGGCCCGGCAGGACGGCGTGGGTGAGCCGCAGCGGAACCTTCACGAGCAGGTCGAGCATCCGCTCCTCGTCCTCGACCGGGCTGTGCGGGAAGGGCGCGGGCAGTCCGAAGCCCGCGTTGTTGACCAGCATGTCCACGGGCCTGGTCCGGTCGGCGAGCCGCTCGGCGACCGCCGCGCAGTCCCCCGGGTCGAGCAGGTCTGCGGGCAGCACCTCGCACACGGTGCCGTACTCGCGGCCCAGTTGCCCGGCGACGGCTTCGAGCCGGTCCTTGTCGCGGGCGACGAGGACCAGGTCGCAGCCCTTGGCCGCGAAGCCGCGGGCGAAGGCCGCGCCCAGTCCGGCGCTCGCCCCGGTGATCAGTACGGTGGTTCCTGCGGTCGTCAAGACGGCTTCACTTCCTCGTGCGGGCGGGCGTGGTGCCGGCGGGCGCGGCGTACGCCTGGGCGACGTCGACGAGGAACCGGGCCTCGTCCGCCAGGTCCCCGCCCTCCTGCGAGGTGTGGATCGAGGCGGGCAGCTCCAGCGCGGCGGCCTCTCCCGGCTGCCCGGGCAGTCCGTCGAGCTTCGCCTGCCGCGCCTCCTGCAGTACGCGGGCCAGCGCGGCCGCGGTGCGCCGCTGTTCGGGGACCCCCTGTCCGGCGGCCTGGCCGCGGGCACGCTCCAGGGCGCCCGGGGCCGCGTACTCCCCCAGGATCAGGATCGCGTCGCGCGTCTCGATGACCTTGCGGTACACCAGCAGGTTGCGCGGGACCGGCGGCCACAGCAGTTCCACCACCCGGCCGGCGCGCGGCTTGTTGAGGGCCACGTGCGGGACGGCCTCGACCAGGTCGCGCCAGAGCGGCCACAGCCGCCAGGCGGTGGCGGTGTCGGCGGCGGTGCGGCGGAAGGTGAAGAGGGTGGGCACGAGGATCGCGGCGGCGCGCAGCAGGCCGTGCAGGTTCATCAGCAGCGGGAGGGCGGGCATCGCCCAGGTGCTGCCGAACAGGGCCTTGAGCAGGTACGCCAGCCAGAACAGGCCGGCGAGGGCGGTACCGAGGCCGAACAGGCGCAGTCCGGCGGCAAGGCCCCGGCTCCCGGTGCGCCGGCTGTAGCGCCAGCACAGGGACACGCAGACGGTGTTGGCGATGACGTGGGCGGAGATCAGCACCAGCCAGTACGCGAGGGAGGGCACCGGGTCGCCGACCGGCGGCATGGTGTGGGTGCCGTGCCCGGGTGCGGCCGCGTCCAGGGCCAGGAGTGCGCCCAGCCACGCCACCGTGGCGATCCAGGAGGCGAGTTGGAGCCGGCGGCCGCGGGTGGTGGCGGCGACGAAGTAGAGCACGGCGCCCGCCGACAGCACACCGATGAGGTTGCGGACGAGGCCGATGGTGTGGGCGTAGCCGGCGCCGCGGTCCATCGCGTAGGCGACCACGTCCGGGAGGTTCAGGGTCATCGCGGCGGCGGCGGTGGCGACGGCCAGCCACAGGCCGCGCTGCTGGGGCGAGCGCAGGGCCCCGGGGGCGCGGAGCAGGACGGCGGCCCACAGGCACACCACGCTGGGGACGGCGAGCCAGTTGCCGAATGCGGTGAGGTCAGCTGCCATCGTTGCCCCACTCGTAGCCCATGGCCGACTCCAGCCGGGCCAGGGTGCCCCGGTCCCGGTGCGCCGGGCGCGGGCCGGCGTTCGCCGTGCGGATGCGGATCATGCTCGCGAGCATCTCCGCCTCCTGCTCCTGGCGGGTGGTGTAGTTGGTGCGCCCGAGCACGGTGGGGGCGTTGCCGTCGGTCTCCTCGCCCTCCAGCGAGTGGTGTCCGAAGAGGATGTGGCCGAGCTCGTGGAGGACGATGTGCTCCCGGTGCAGCGGGGTGGTCTGCGCCTCGTAGAAGACGTAGTCGACGCTGGCCGTGCCCACCCACAGTCCGCACACTCCGGACTCCGCCGCCTCCTTGGGGAGCGGGTGGAGGCGGATGGGGCGGCCGCGCTGCTCGGCGATCCGGTTGCACAGCGCGTCGAGGGAGAACGGGTGGGTCAGATCCAGATGGCCGAGAATGGTCTCGCACCTTTTACGAATGCTGAGTTGCCGGTGGGGCATGTGATCCCTCTTCGGACCCTTTCCGGGGCAGCGTCGGTAGGCGTGTATGGGCATGGGCATGACGTCCTGTGCCTTCAAGGCGGCCTCGGGGAATACGGGTCCTGAGGGGGGACACGGAAGCCCGTCCGCCGGATGACGAACGGGCGTTCCACCATGCCTACAGATCTTGTACGCGAGTTGGCAAGGCAAGTCCCCAGGTGGGGACCCTATTCGGCCACTGCGCACGAAGGCCCTAACGCGCCGGGTGGCTGCAAGCCGCCCTTGACGATGCCTACCGCTTGCGGCGCTCCTCGGGAGCCGTGAGGCCCGCGCGGCGCAGCGCGTCCGCCATCGCGCTGTTCGCGGGGGCGGGGGCACCGCCGCCTTGGCGCCGGCCCTGGCCGCCCTGGCCCTGGCCGCCCTGGCCCTGCCCCTGACGCTGGCCGCCGCCCGGGCCGCGCTCGCCCTGGTTCCGGCCGCCCTCGCGGGCACCGCCGCCCCCGCCACGCTGCTGCGGGGGACGGCCGCCGCCGGAGCCGCCGCCCCGCCGGTCCTCGCGCTGCCTGGGGGCGCCCGCGCCGCGCTCGGCCCCGGCCTCGTCCTCCAGGCGCAGGGTCAGCGAGATCCGCTTGCGCGGGATGTCCACGTCCATGACCTTCACGCGGACGATGTCGCCCGGCTTGACCACGTCCCGCGGGTCCTTGACGAAGTTCTTCGACAGCGCCGAGACGTGCGCCAGGCCGTCCTGGTGGACGCCGATGTCGATGAAGGCGCCGAAGGCGGCCACATTGGTGACCACGCCCTCCAGGATCATCCCGGGGGCCAGGTCGCCGATCTTCTCGACGCCCTCCTTGAAGGTGGCCGTCTTGAAGGCGGGACGCGGGTCGCGGCCCGGCTTCTCCAGCTCGCGCAGGATGTCGGTGACGGTCGGCAGTCCGAAGGCCTCGGTGACGAACTGCTCGGGGCGCAGGGACCGCAGGACGGAGGTGTTGCCGACCAGGGCCGCGACCTCGCCGCCGGCCGTCTTCCCCATCGCACGGACCACCGGATACGCCTCGGGGTGCACGGCGGAGGAGTCCAGCGGGTCGTCCCCGCCGCGGATCCGCAGGAAGCCCGCGCACTGCTCGTACGCCTTCGGGCCGAGTCGGGCCACGTCCTTGAGCCCCTTGCGGTTGCGGAAGGGGCCGTTGGCATCGCGGTGGGCCACGATGTTCTCGGCGAGGCCGCCGCTGATGCCCGACACGCGCGAAAGCAGGGGCGCGGAGGCGGTGTTGACGTCCACGCCGACCCCGTTCACGCAGTCCTCGACCACCGCGTCGAGCGAGCGCGAGAGCTTCACCTCGGACAGGTCGTGCTGGTACTGGCCGACGCCGATCGACTTCGGGTCGATCTTGACCAGCTCGGCGAGCGGGTCCTGCAGGCGGCGGGCGATGGAGACGGCGCCGCGCAGCGACACGTCCATGCCGGGCAGTTCCTGCGAGGCGAAGGCCGAGGCCGAGTACACGGAGGCGCCCGCCTCCGAGACCATCACCTTGGTGAGCCCCAGCTCGGGGTGGCGCGTGATGAGGTCCCCGGCGAGCTTGTCCGTCTCACGGGAGGCCGTGCCGTTGCCGATGGCGACCAGCTCGACCGCGTGCTCCTTCGCGAGGCGGGCCAGCTTGGCGAGGGACTCGTCCCACTTGTTGGCGGGCACGTGCGGGTAGATCACGTCCGTGGCCACGACCTTGCCGGTGGCGTCCACGACGGCGACCTTCACGCCGGTGCGGAAGCCCGGGTCCAGACCGAGCGTGGCCCGGGTGCCGGCGGGCGCCGCGAGCAGCAGGTCGCGCAGGTTCGACGCGAAGACCCGTACGGCCTCGTCCTCGGCGGCCTGGCGCAGCCGCATCCGCAGGTCGATGCCGAGGTGCACCTGGATCTTCGTACGCCAGGCCCAGCGGACCGTGTCGGCCAGCCACTTGTCGCCCGGCCTGCCGCGGTCGGCCACCCCGAAGCGGCGGGCGATCATGCCCTCGTACGTGGACGGCCCGGGAACCTCCGAAGGCTCTTCCGGCTCCAGGCTGAGGTCGAGGACGTCCTCCTTCTCGCCGCGCAGCATGGCGAGGACGCGGTGCGAGGGCAGCGCGGTGAACGGCTCGGCGAAGTCGAAGTAGTCGGCGAACTTCGCACCCGCCTCCTCCTTGCCCTCGCGGACCTTCGCGGCGAGCCGGCCGCGGCCCCACATGCGCTCGCGCAGTTCGCCGATCAGGTCGGCGTCCTCGCCGAACCGCTCGGTGAGGATGGCGCGGGCGCCTTCGAGGGCGGCTGCCGGGTCGGCGACGCCCTTGTCCGCGTCGACGAACGCGGCGGCCGCGGCGGCCGGTTCCACCGACGGGTCGGCCAGCAGGCCGTCCGCGAGCGGCTGCAGCCCGGCCTCGCGGGCGATCTGCGCCTTGGTGCGCCGCTTGGGCTTGAAGGGGAGGTAGATGTCCTCCAGCCGGGCCTTGGTGTCGGCCGCGTTGATCCGGGCCTCCAGCTCGGCGTCGAGCTTGCCCTGCTCCCGTACGGAGTCCAGGATCGCCGCGCGCCGGTCCTCGAGCTCGCGCAGATACCGCAGCCGCTCCTCGAGGGTGCGCAGCTGGGCGTCGTCGAGCATCTCGGTCGCTTCCTTGCGGTAGCGCGCGATGAACGGCACGGTGGAGCCGCCGTCGAGCAGCTCGACGGCGGCCTTCACCTGCCGCTCCCGTACGCCGAGCTCCTCGGCGATCCTGCCTTCGATGGACATCGTCACGATCGGGTCCCGCCTGCCTTCGTTTGCACTGGAAGGCTGCCAATTGTGGCAGGTGGCGGTGACGGACGGCGGGAGCCCTGTCCGTCAGCCCTTGCCCATCAGGTCCGCGGGGAAGGCCCCGGCGGTCACGGCCTTGACCACGAGGGCGCCGCCGAGCTCGGTGAGGCGGGCCAGGCCGGCCTCGCCGAGGTGCTGGTAGGGGCCGGCGTCGAGGCGGTCGGTGTCGCTCTCCAGCTGTTCGCGCAGGGCCGCGCCCGTCTCGGTCAGCTCGCCCGCGGCGTCGAGCACGCCGCGCTCGCGCAGCCGGGCGGTCGCGGCGTCCAGGTCGGCCTGCACCCAGCCGCGCTGGACCTTGAGCCACTTCGGGTTCATGCCCTTGCCGGTGGCGGTGTGGCTGACCAGTGCCTCGACCGGGTCGAGGCCCGCCAGGAGCAGGGCGGCGAGGTGGCCGTCGCCGCGGTGCTCGCGCAGCAGGGTCGTGGCGTGCCACAGGCGCAGGTGCGGCTCCTCCGGTACGGGGAGGTCGGCGTGGGCCGCGTACAGGGTGCGGGCGTGCCGGGTGCAGCCCTCGGTGGCGCGCATCGCCAGGTCGGCGGCCTCGGCGAGCTCGGGCGAGGCTATGGTCTCGGCGCCGAGGAGCCGGCGCAGGGAGCCGTCGGCGGCCCGCAGCCGGGCGGCGAGGGCCTCCTCGGGAGTGGTGGTGTCCCAGACGGCCGGCAGGTGCCGCGCGACGAGGTCGTGGCGGTAGTTGTAGAAGGTGGCGGTGACCACGCCGGCCCCGACGGCGCCCATCGCGGCCGAACGGTGGGCGAGGTTGACGGCGACGGGATCGGTGATCCCGAGGCCGGCGAATTCCTTGGCGATCTCCGGCGAGAAGTAGACGGTGGCGTGCAGCGGGTTGATCGCGGCGTGCCAGCAGCGACGGGCGGCGAGCAGGGGAAACGTCATGCGCCGCAGGCTACCGACTGTTTGGTACGTGGGGTAGGGTCACGGCCCGTGGTGCGCGTCTCACCACGTGGACACCTCCCCCGCGCCCCCGGCCGGCCGGGCCCGGGCGTCCGCGTCACCGCACATCGCCCGTCCGTACAGGGCTTCCAGCGCGTCGTCGATGGGGTGGTGCTGCGGGTTGCCCGAGGAGTCCGGCTCGTTCCACCTCTGGAGGTTGACCGCGACGGACATCTGGCGCTCGCCGTCCTCCCGGGTCAGGGACACCGTTCCGGCCCCCCAGACCGTGCCGTCGTGGCCCCAGAAGGTGCCGCACCCCTCGATGACGACCTTGTGCAGACCGAGGCCGTATTGGATCGTCGATCCGTCCAGGGCGATGACCGGGACCGTGCGCTGCATCTGTGCCAGCGACGACCGGCTGACGATCTTCCCGTCGAGCAGCTCGGCGTAGAAGCGGTTGAGGTCCTCCATGGTCGACACGAGGGCCGCCCCCGTACCCGTCCAGGACATGTCGTAGACGCTGTAGTCGCGCGGCGGGTCGATCAGGCCCCACAGGGCCTCGTACATCCGCGAGTGCGGTCCCTCGATGCGCGGCCCGGCCGGAAACCCGGTGTGCCGCAGCCCGGCGCGCTCGATGACGTTCCGGGTGATGTACTCCTCGGCCGGGATACCGGTCACCTGCTCCAGGAGCTGGCCGAGGAGCAGGTAGTTGGTGTTGGAGTAGACCCCCGGAGTGGCTCCGGGCTCGCTCGCGGGGGGCGCGGCAACTCCCATCCCGATCAGCTCGGCCGGGCGGAACCGCCTGAACCGGTTGTCGTCCAGGCTCTTGGGCGACATGTCTTGCAGCGAAGGGAACGCGTGGCGGATGTAGTCGGGAAGGCCGCTGGTGTTGTTGAGCAGCATCCGGACCGTGATCTTCCTGCCCCGTTCCCCCGGTACCAGCTGCGGCAGATGGTCGCCGATCGGCGCGTCGAGCCGGATGCGGCCCTGTTCCACCTGCTGCATGACCGCGGCGGCGGTGAAGGTCTTGGTGATGCTGCCGACGCGCTGGCGCATGTCGGGCCTGACGGGGCGGCCGGTGCTGACATCGGCGACCCCGGAGGCCCCGCGCCATACCCGGCCGGCATCGCGCACCTCGGCGAACACCCCCGGGATTCCCGCGCGGTGGACACCGTCCAGGGCGGACTTCAGCTCCGCGGGACCGGAAGCGGTCGACGGGCTCGTGCCGGCGGCCGGGACGGCCCTCGTCGCGTGGGGCGCGGGAGCTGCCCCCGCCGTGCCCGCACAGACACCCAGCGCGGCCACGCTTGCGCATACCGCCAGTCGGATCTTCACCACGTCCGTCCTTTCACGATCGGTGAGTCGATGTCCGCGGCTCATGCGGCGAGGGCGCGGCGCAGGGCTGCGGCGAGTTCGGCGTTCTGGCGCTGCGAGATCTCGGCGGACAGGATCGCCTGGGACCCGTGGAAGGTGCCGGGCCACTGGTGCAGTTCGACGGACACGCCCGCCTGCAGCAGGCGCCGCGCGTAGTCGATGTCCTCGTCGCGGTTCGGGTCGAACTCCGCGGCGGCGATGTAGGCGGGGGGCAGCCCGGACAGGTCGGCGGCCCGCGCCGGGGCGGCGTACGGGGTCGCGGGCCGGGAGCCCAGGTAGTGCCGCCAGGCCGCGGCGATCTGGCCGTGGTTGAACCAGGGCGTGTCGGTGAAGTTCCGTGCCGACCAAGTCTCCTGACGGTCGTCCAGTCCCGCCTGATTGAGCAGTTGGAAGCGGATCGCGGGCCCCTGTTCGTCCCGTGCCCGCAGCGCGGTGGCGGCGGCGAGGTTCGCGCCGGCGCTGTGTCCGCCGACCGCGATCCGCGCCGGGTCGATGCCGAGTTCGTCCGCGTGCCCGGCCGTCCAGTTCAGCACGGCGTAGGCGTCGTCCAGGGCGGCGGGGAACGGGTTCTCGGGCGCCAGGCGGTAGCCCACCGAGATCACCACCGCCCCGGAGAGGTCCGCGATCCGGGCGGCCCAGGGATGCTCGGTGTCCAGGTCGCCGAAGACCCCGCCGCCGCCGTGCAGCCAGACGACGGCTCCTTGCGCCTGGGACGGGCGGTAGATCCGCACCGGCACGTCCGGGTCGGCGGACACCGTGCGGTCCTCGACCTCCATGTTCGAGGTGTCCGGAGCCGGCGCCGCCGCGGCGCGCTCGGCGAAGTTCTTGCGTGCGGCGACCGGGTCGCTCAGGTCGAGCGGAGCCAGCAACGGGATGAATGCTTCGAGTTCGGGATCCATGACGCCCATCCTCGCGGCCCACGCCCGGCCGGGTCGTCCGCCGTCCGTCGCGCACCGCGCCCCGATCGCGCGCCGATCGGCGCACGGGCCGGTGCCTATCCTTGCGCCATGGAGGCACTGGCCGTACGGCTGTCGGGACTCGATTCGTACGCCGAGGGCGCGATCCGCGTCGTCGCGTTCTACGACACGCTGATGCGCCGGCGCGTGGACCTCCCGGCGCTCGCCCGGGCTTCGGCGGGTCTGGCCGAATGCGTGGCGGGGTTCCGGCTCCACGGCGCGGGGCGGGTGGTCCGGGTCGCGCCCGACGGCGGACAGGTGTCCGCCCCGCCGCCCGCCGCGTCCTCCACGGCGCCGATCACCCTGGACGAGGAGGAGATCGGCACGGTGTGGCTGGAGCGCCCCGGCCCGCCGAACCCGCTCGACGACGTGCTCCTGGACCGGCTCGCCCTCGCCGCCGCGGCGGTCGTCGAACGGTACGGCCCCGCCCCCACCACCATGGCCGACCCCGCGCTCGTCGAACTGGCGATCAGCTCCGACGGCGACGAGGCGGCCCGGGCCCGGGCGTTGCGGCTGCTGGGTTTCGCCGCCGGTCTGCCCGTCCGCGCCGTCGCCGTACGGTCGCGGCTGCCGCTCGACCGGATCGGCGCCCTGGTGTGCCCGGCCCGGCCGGTGAAGGCGGCATCGGTCGCCGACGTGGGCGTCATCCTGGCCACCGCCGTCGACACGGCCCGCTTTCCGGCGGACGTACGCGCGGGCATCGGCGGCGCCGGGAGCCCCGACCGCTCCTGGCGGCAGGCCCGCACCGCCCTGCGGTTCGCCACCCCGCGCGAACCCGTCGTCCGCCACGACGACCTGGGTGCGCTGGCGCTGCTGGCCGACATACCCCGGGGCGCCGCGCGCGAGAACGGGGACGTGGCCGCGGTCGCCCGCGTGGCCGCCCACCCGGAGGACCTGGCGACGCTGGACGCCTACTGCGCCACCGGCTCCCTGCGCCGGGCCGCCGACCTCCTCCACCTGCACCACAGCAGCGTCGCCCGCAGGATCGACCAGATCGGGAAGGCCCTGGGCATCGACTTCACCGAGCCCACGGGCCTGCGGCGGGCCGCACTCGCCCTCACCGCCTGGCGCCTGCTCGACGACTGAGCCGCCGGTACGGCGGCCGGGGAGGGCCAGGGCTTCCCCCGGTTCCTCAGGCCCGATTCGGCCGATCCGCAGCCCGGGACGCGGCCCGTCGCAGAGCCGCTCCCCGCCTCTTCGGCATGGGCCCCGCGGGCGCCGTCGGGGCCGGGAGCCGGCGGCTGCGCCGCAGGTCACGGGCCCCGGCCGGGTGGCGCCGGGCCGCCGGCGGGGTGCACGCGGCGCGCGGCGCCCCCGGCGTGCGCCCCTGGCCCTGCGCCATACCGTGACGGCCGAATGGCGATCGTGTGACAGCAGGGGCCATGGACATGACGTGAGCGATCACGGGTGAATACGGTCGAGCGACAAGACCTGGAACCGACCTGCCTCCCCTATCACTTGGAGTCATTCGTGCACCGCAAAGTCATCGCCCCGAGCGTGCTCGCCGCTTCCCTGCTGCTGGTGATCCCGGCGTCGGCGGCGAGTGCCGGTCCGGGTGCCCCGGGTATCGGCGACCCCTACTACCCGGCCAGCGGCAACGGCGGATACGACGTGTCCCACTACGACCTGCGCCTGCAGTACCAGCCGAAGACGGACCTGCTCGAAGGCACCGCCACCCTCCTCGCCACCGCCAAGCAGGACCTGTCCCGCTTCAACCTCGACTTCGGCCTTCAGGTCAGCGAGATCCGCGTCAACGGCGCCAAGGCGAAGTTCGCCACGTCCGGCGCCCACGAGCTGGAGGTCACCCCGGCGAAGCCGCTGGCGCGCAACACCCCGCTGACCGTCGTCGTCAAGTACGCCGGGAAGCCCTCCGAGTTCAAGGTGGACGGCTGGACGGCCTGGCAGCGCACGCCCGACGGCGGTGTGGCGGCGCAGGAGCCCGACTCGGCGGTCTGGTGGTTCCCCAGCAACGACCACCCGCTGGACAAGGCCACCTTCGACGTCTCCGTCAACGTCCCCGACGGCACCCAGGCGATCAGCAACGGCGTGCTCCAGTCGCAGACCTCGCGGCTCGGCTGGACCCGGTACAACTGGCGCTCCAACAAGCCGCAGGCGACCTACCTCGCCACCCTCGCCGTCGGCAAGTTCGACATCACCACCGACAAGACGGCGAGCGGGCTGCCGATCGTCAACGCCTACAGCAAGGACCTCGGCGACAACGCGGGCGCGGCGCGCGCGAGCGTGGAGCGCACCGGCGAGGTCACCGAGTGGCTGGAGGGGGTGTTCGGCCCGTACCCCTTCAACGCGCTCGGCGGTTACGTGCCGAACGTGAACGCCGGCTACGCGCTGGAGACCCAGACGCGGCCGTTCTACGGTCCGCGCCAGTTCCAGAACGGCGCCAACGTCTCGGTGGTCGTGCACGAGCTGGCCCACCAGTGGTACGGCGACAGCGTGTCCGTCGAGGGCTGGAAGGACATCTGGATCAACGAGGGCTTCGCCCGCTACAGCCAGTGGCTGTGGTCGGAGAAGGAGGGCGAGGGCACCGCGCAGGAGCTCGCCGACTGGGCCTACGCGCTGCGCCCCGCCGAGGATGCGTTCTGGCAGGTCAAGCCGGGTGACCCGGGTCCGGAGAACCAGTTCCACGGGGCCGTATACGACCGTGGCGCCGTCGCCCTGCAGGCGCTGCGCAACGAGATCGGCGACGAGAAGTTCTTCCAGATCCTCAAGGGCTGGCCGACCGAGCGCGCCTACGGCAACGCCAAGGTCGGGGACTTCGTGCGCTACGCGGAGAAGGTCTCGGCCAAGCCGCTGGCCCAGCTGTTCGAGACCTGGCTCTACACCCCGGGCAAGCCGGAGGCCTCGGCCCTGAACCCGGCGGCCGCGAAGCCGGCGGCCCGCTCGGCGCAGTCCGCCCCGGCGAAGCCCGCCGCGGAGCCGAAGTCCTGGAAGAAGATCGCGGAGACGAACACGATCCACACGCACGACGAGCACTGAGTCCCGTCAGCGGGCGGCGGCGCGCCATCGGGCCCGCGCCGCCCGCGCGATGGGCAGGTACCGCAGCCGTTCGGGCAGCAGCGGTACGAGAAGCCGCAGGGCCGTGCTGAACCGGCGGAGCCTGCGCTCCTGGTCCGGGCTCCACTCCAGCCCGAGCGCGGCCCGCGCCTCGGGCGGCATGTACCCGACGGTGACGAAGGCCCGCAGGTGCAGGAACGCCGCCCGCAGGACGGGCCAGGTCAGCCGCAGCAGCACGCGTACGGCGAAGGAACCGGCCTCGGGCCGGGGCAGCGGCACATCGGTGGCGACCAGCTCGCGGGCGACCTTGGTGGGCTCGATCTCCTCGGCGAGCATCCGGCCCCAGTACGTCCAGTACTCCTCGATGCTCTGCGGCATGTCCCGGTCGTGTATGCCGAGGATGCGGCCCACCTGCAGCCATTCCCGGTAGAGCTGCCGCTCCTGGGCGGGGGTGAAGCGGCGCAGCAGGTAGCGCCCGGCGTACAGGTAGACGGGGAAGCCCGTGGCGTGCACCCAGGAGTAGCAGGCGGGGTCGAGGGAGTGGTAGCGGCGGCCGCGGGTGTCGGTGCCCTGGATCTCCTTGTGCAGGCGGCGGACCCGGCGGCCCTCCTCGGCGGCCTCCTCCCCGCCGTACACCCACAGCTGGACCGAGCGCAGCGAGCGCTCGCCGCGGCCCCAGGGGTCGGTGCGGAAGACGGAGTACTGGTCGACGCCGGCCCCGATCGCGGGGTGGGCCACCTGCAGGGTGAAGGCGGCGGGCAGCATCAGCAGGGCCCGGACGTCGCCGGCGATGGTCCAGAGCACCCCGCCGGGAGGCGGCGGCTCGGGGTCGGTGCGGGGGCGCGCGGGGCGGCTTTCGGAAGCGTGGGCTGCCGTTCTTTCCATGTCACCAGTATGCGAGAGCCAGATGGCCCCGAGCCGGACAGAAAGTCGCTGCACGGGTGTTACCCAGAGGTAACCGTGGCTGCTTGGATGACGGAGCCGATCTTCCCGCAGGAATGATGGAGTCCCCCATGCCGCAGAACTCCCCCCGTCGCCACCGTGCCGCCTCCGCGGCCGTAGCGGCGGTCGCCGCCGGCGCCCTGGCCGCCACCTCCGCGCCCGCCGCCACGGCCGCGGAGGGCGCCGCCGCCCCGCGGCTCAGCGTCCTGTCGTACAACGTGTTCCTGATGAGCAAGAGCCTCTACCCGAACTGGGGCCAGGACCACCGGGCCGCGGAGATCCCCAAGGCCTCCTTCTACCAGGGCCACGACGTGGTGGTGCTCCAGGAGGCCTTCGACAACGGCGCGTCGGACGCGCTGAAGGCCAACTCGGCCGCGCAGTACCCGTACCAGACCCCGGTCGTCGGCCGCAGCAAGAGCGGCTGGGACGCGACGGGCGGCGCGTACTCCACCACCACCCCGGAGGACGGCGGCGTCACGGTCCTGAGCAAGTGGCCGATCGTCCGCAAGGAGCAGGTGGTCTTCAAGGACGCCTGCGGCGCCGACTGGTGGTCCAACAAGGGCTTCGCCTACGTGGTGCTGAACGTGAACGGCGCGAAGGTGCACGTGGTCGGCACGCACGCCCAGTCCACCGACCCGGGCTGCGGCGCGGGCGAGGCTGCGGACGTGCGCGCCCGCCAGTTCCGCGCGATCGACGCCTTCCTGGACGGGAAGAACATCCCGGCGAACGAGCAGGTCATCGTGGCGGGCGACCTGAACGTCGACTCGCGCACGCCCGAGTACGCCGCCCTGCTCGCCAACGCCGACCTGGCGGGCTCCGACACGCGCACGGGCCACCCGTACTCCTTCGACACCGCGCTGAACTCGATAGCGAACTACCGCTACCCGACCGACCCGCGCGAGGACCTGGACTACGTCCTCCACCGCAAGGGCAACGCCCGTCCCGCGGGCTGGGAGAACAACGTGGTCAAGGAGCAGTCGGCGCCCTGGACGGTCTCCAGCTGGGGCACCTCCTACACCTACACCAACCTCTCCGACCACTACCCGCTGATCGGCCGCTGACCCGGCCCGCCCTCGCAGGCGGCCCGGTCCTCCCGCCGGGCCGCCTCAGGACGGAATGGACAGCGACCAGCCGACGACATCGGCGAGGCGGCCGCGCCACAGGCCGTAGTGCATCGTCTGGTTCGGCGCACCCGTCAGGAAGGTGGCGTCCCGCAGGTGCACCCACCGCGGCAGCGGGTTCGGCTCGAACTCCTCCCGCCGCTCCTCGACGACCTCGTTGATCAGCCTCGGCAGACTGGCGAGTGACTCCGCTCCGGCACCGGGGAGATCGCGCAGCGAGGCTTCCCACTCCTGCGCGTACGCGGTACGGCTGATCACCTGTCCGAAGATCGCCCCACCGGGAATGTTCAGCGCCACGCCGAAGTGCGACCGGTTCTCCTCGTCCTTGTTCACCAGGTTGACCAGCATGCGCAGTTCCAGGTCCAGGAGCGGCTCCACCGTCTCCGGGGGCCGCAGCTTCCGCCGCTCGCCAGCACTCACATCGGACTCGTCGGCCATCGGGGGCACCTCTCGGCAAGGGCCGGCCCTCGTGGCCGCCCCGGGAGCGGAGCAGAAGCTCACCGTGCGGCTGCCCGGACTCACGCGAGGCATGCGGGGCGGACGGAGAACCGGGGTTCCCCGGCCGTCGGGCGGGACCGCCCGCCGGCCGGGGCCGTCGGCTCACGGCCGCGGATCACCGGCCGACTGCTCGGAGTGCCGGGACGGCTCGTACGGTTCCTCGTACAGTCCGTCGATCAGTGCGCCGTACTTGTCGCGGATCACGCGGCGGCGGAGCTTGAGCGAGGGGGTGAGCTCCCCGGTGTCGGGGCCCCACTCCTCGGTCAGCAGCCGGTACCGCTTGATCTGCTCGGTCCGGTTGAGCCGGGCGTTGGCCGCCCCGACCGCGCGGGCGATCTCCTCGCGGACAGCCGGGTGCGCGGCGAGCTCGGCCGGTGTGGCGGCCTCGATGCCCCGGGCGGCGGCCCAGACCGGGGCCAGTTCGGGGTCCAGGACCAGCAGGGCGACGAGGTAGGACCGGCCGTCGCCGTGGACGAGGGCCTGGCCGATCAGCGGGTGCTCCTTGACCGTGTTCTCCACCAGCGCCGGCGAGACGTTCTTGCCGTTCGAGGTGATGATCAGTTCCTTCTTGCGGTCGGTCAGCCAGAGGAACCCGTCCTCGTCGAGGCGGCCCACGTCCCCGGTCGGGAACCAGCCCTCGGCGTCGGAGGCGCTCTCCACCGTGCCGTCCGGCCGCAGATAGCCGCCGAAGACGGTCGCACCGCGGGTGAGGATCTCCCCGTCCTCGGCGAGCCTCAGCTCCAGCCCCTCGATCGGGCGGCCCACCGAGCCGAGCCGGAAGCCGTCCGGACTGTTGACCGTGCACACGCCGGCCGTCTCGGTGAGCCCCCAGGCGTCCATGATCGTGACGCCCCAGCCGGCCCAGAAACGGACCACGTCGATCGGCATCGGCGCGGTCGCGCTGGCCGTCCAGACCAGCCGGTCCAGGCCGGCCAGGCGCAGCAGCGGATCCAGCACCTGTTCCTTCGCCCCGGCGTACGAGGCTTCGAGCGCGGCCGGCACCTCCTCACCGCGCTCCTGGTGGCCGGCCCGGGCGCGGGCCAGGTCGTTCGCGGCCTCGATCGCCCCGCGCTGCGCCTCGGGGAGCTGCGCGAGGACCGCACGGACCGAGGCGGCGAGCTTCTCCCACACCCGGGGCACGCCGAAGAACTGCACCGGGTGCAGTTCCCGGACCGCCCCCGCCACGGCGGTCGGGTCGGCGCACAGCCGTACGTGCGCGGCCCGCAGCAGGGGCAGGTAGATGCCGAGGACCCGCTCGGCGATGTGCGCGAAGGGCAGGTAGCAGAGGTGCTCGGCGTGCTCGGGCAGGTCGACGTGCCGGTCGAGGCGGATCGCCTGGAGCATGAGGTTGCGGTGGGTCAGCCGCACGCCCTTGGGGTCGCCGGTGGTGCCGGAGGTGTAGACGACGGTCAGCGGGTCCTCGGGGCGCGTCTCCTGCCAGGCCTTCTCGAAGGCGTCGGAGCGGTGGATCCGGGCTCCGCTCGCGTGCAGGGAGCCGTACGTGGAGTGCCCGCCGGCGTCGGCGGCCTCGGCCACGACGAGGCGTTCCAGGGGCACGCTCGGGTCGGCCAGCAGCGGCTCCCACCGCAGGAGTTCGCGGGCGCCCTCGACGACGGCGACCCTGGCCCGGCTGTGGCGGGCGATGTGGGCGATCTGCTCGGGCGCGGAGGTCCCGTACACGGTGACGGGCACGGCGCCGAGGTGGACGAGGGCGAGGTCGCTGAGCCAGTGCTCGGGGCGGTTGCCCATCATCATCAGGACGTGCTCGCCGCGCTCGACACCGAGGGCGGCGTAGCCGGAGGCGAGGACGGCCACCTTGCGGCGGACCTCGCTCCAGGTGAGGGTCGCCCAGTCGGCGGAGCCGGGGCCGGCGCGCCACGAGAGGGCGGGGAGTTCCCCGTGCTCGGCGGCGTTGCGGGCCAGCAGGGCGGGGAGGGTGATCTCTTCGGGTCGTCCGGGCAGTCGCAGGTTCGTGGTCATGGGCAGCTCCTGGCCGTTTCACATCGTTGGTGCGACAGCAATACTGTTGAACCCAAGCTGTGGAGCAGAGAGCGAGGCGCAGACGATGGCCGACCAGGCAACCGAGCCGATGCTCACCGTCGACGAGCTGGCGGCCAGGGCGGGCGTCACCGTACGCACCGTACGGTTCTACAGCACCCGCGGGCTTTTGCCCCCTCCCGTGATCGGTCCTCGTCGGGTGGGGCACTACGGGCCGGAGCACCTGTCCCGGCTGGCCCTGATCGAGGAGCTCCAGCACCAGGGCATGACCCTGTCCGCCATCGAGCGCTATCTGGACGCGCTGCCCGACGACCTGAGCGCGCACGACCTGGCGATCCACCGGGCGATGGTGGCCAGTTGGGCCCCGGACGCGGCCCAGGAGGTCTCGCGCGAGGAGCTGGAGAAGCGGGCCGGGCGGAGCCTGTCGGAGACCGACGTCCGGCGGCTGACGGCGATGAACGTGCTCGCCGCCTCGGGCGACGGGCTCCGGGTGGACGTGGGGCTGCTGCGGCTGGGGGTCGCGCTGCTCGACGTGCCGATCGCGCACGAGACGATCCTGGCGGCGCGCAAGGTGCTGATGGAGCACACCAGGTCGGCCGCGCACGAGCTGACGGCGCTGTTCCGGGACGAGGTGTGGGGCCCCTTCACGCGCGACGAGAGCGATCCGGAGCGGGTGGAGTCGATGAAGGCCCTTTCGGCGCACATGCAGCCGATGGTGGTCCAGGCCCTGGTGACGGCCTTCCAGCGGTCCCTGCGCGAGGAATTGCGGGCCGCGTTCGTGTCCGGCGAGGCACCCGGCGGGCCATAGCCGCGGGCTTGAAGCCCTGCTTTGGCGGGGCAGGCCCGTTCTCAGTACGCTGGAAGGGAGCCTTTGCGCCCGCCGGCCCCTGCTCTGTGCGGGTCGGCCCCTGCGGCCCCAGCGGATTCTTCCGCTCAAGGTGGCGCCCCTCCTGCACGTAACGGGCAGGTGTTTCCATGGACCTCAACACCATCAGCGAAGTCGTCCGGCGACCGTCCGACCGGCCGGGCGCAGACTGGCGCGAGGGCGATGCCTGGCTCGCCGGCGGGACATGGCTGTTCTCCGCCGGGCAGCCGGGCCTGCGCCGCCTGGTCGACCTGACGGCCCTGGGCTGGGATCCCCTCGTACCGAGCGGCGCGGGCCTGGAGATCGGCGCCACGTGCACCGTCCGGGACCTGTACGCCTTCACACCTCCGGCCGACTGGACCGCGGGCCGCCTCTTCGCGCCGAGCTGCGAGGCGTTCCTGTCCTCGTTCAAGGTCTGGAACGCGGCGACCGTCGGCGGAAACATCTGCATGTCCCTGCCGGCCGGCCCCATGATCACGCTGACGGTCGCGCTCGAGGCCGAGTACGAGCTGTGGGCTCCCGACGGGTCGGTGCGCACCGTCGACGCCCTCGACTTCGTGACCGGGAACAACCGGAACATCCTCGCTCCCGGGGAACTGCTGCGGCGCGTCCGCCTTCCGGCGCGTGCCCTGCGCAAGCGCACCGCCCACCGCCTCTTCACACTGACGCACCTGGGACGTTCGACGGTCTTCCTCGTCGGTACGCAAACGCCGGGAACGAGCGACCTGCTGCTCACCGTCACCGCCGGCACCTCACGCCCGGTGCGCATCGCCTTCGACACCGTGCCCGATGCCCGCGCCCTGCAGCAGAGCATCAACGCCATCCCTGCCGACGTCTGGTTCGCCGACCCCAACGGAACCCCGGACCACCGCCACCACCTCACCCTGCACTTCGCCGAAGAGATCCGCCACGAACTCATGGCTGGGGGCCCGGCATGACGTACTCCGTGAACGGCAGGAGCTTCTCCGAGGAACCGGACCCCGGCCAGTGTCTGCGTACGTTCCTGCGCGCGCTCGGCCACTTCGGCGTCAAGAAGGGCTGCGACGCCGGTGACTGCGGCGCGTGCACCGTGTGGCTGGACGGCACTCCGGTCCACAGCTGCATCACCCCCGCCTTCCGCGCGGAAGGCCATGAGGTGACCACGATCGAGGGTCTCGGATCACCCGGCGACCTGCATCCCGCGCAGCGCAGGTTCCGGGACGCCCCCGGATTCCAGTGCGGGTTCTGCACCGCAGGGATGATCATGACCTCGGAGACGTTCACCGAGGCCCAGAAGGCTGACCTGCCACGGGCGTTGAAGGGCAACCTCTGCCGTTGCACCGGCTACCGGGCGATCGAGGACGCGGTGAAGGGCGTCGCCGGTGTGCAGAGCGCCGCGCCGGGACGGGCCGTCGGAACGAGCGTCGGTGCGCCGGCGGCCGACGACGTGGTGACCGGTCGCGCCGAGTTCACGATGGACACCCACATGGAAGGCATGCTGCACCTCAAGGTGCTGCACTCGCCCCACGCACACGCCCGCATCGTCTCGATCGACAAGAGCGCCGCGCTCGCGGTCCCCGGCGTGCATCGCGTCTACACCTGGGAGGACGTGCCGCGCAGGCGCTTCACCACGGCGATCCACACCGACCACCTCGTCGATCCGGACGACACCTACGTCCTCGACCGCACCGTCCGCTTCGTCGGCCAGCGCGTCGTCGCGGTGCTCGCCGACACGGTCGGGGCGGCCGAGGAGGGCTGCCGGAAGGTGGCCGTGGAGTACGAGGTGCTGCCGGCGGTCTTCGACCCGGAGAAGGCGATGGCCGACGGGGCACCGCAACTGCACGGCTCGGAGGACCCGTTCGCCCGCGACTACGTCCACAACCTCCTGCTGGAGATCCACTCGCACATCGGCGACGTCGACGCGGGATTCGCCGCGGCCGACGTGATCCACGAGGGCACCTACTTCTCACCGCGCGTGCAGCACGCGCACCTGGAGACCCACGGTTCGATCGCGTGGATGGAGGACGGGCGGCTGAACGTCCGCACCAGTTCGCAGTCTCCGTCGATCGCGAAGGTCAAGCTGGCCTACCTGTTCGCGCTGCGCCCGGACCAGCTCCGCGTGTTCTGCAAGCGCGTCGGCGGCGGTTTCGGCGGCAAGCAGGAGGTCATCTCGGAGGACCTGGCCGCGCTCGCGGCCCTCGACACCGGGCGGCCCGTCTGCTTCGAGTACACGCGCGAGGAGGAGTTCACCACGGCTTCGCCCCGGCATCCGATGAAGCTGACGGTCAGGCTCGGCGCGAAGGCCGACGGCACCCTCACCGCCTTCCAGGTCCGCAACCTGTCCAACACGGGCGCCTACGGCAACCACGGCGGCGAGACCCTGTACGCGGGCGGCTCCGCCGTCATGATCTACCGCTGCCCCAACAAGAAGTACGACGCCTTCTCCGTCTACACGAACACCGTTCCGAGCGGCGCCCTGCGCGGCTACGGAATGACCCAGCCGGCCTTCGCCGTGGAATCGGCGATGGACGAACTGGCCCTCGCCCTGCACATGGATCCGCTCGAACTGCGGCGCCGCAACATCGTGCGCCCGGGCGAGCCCCTCGTCGCCCTGCACGACGGGCCCGACGACGTGGTGTTCCACGAGGACGGGCTCGGCAAGTGCATCGACCTCGTGGCCGGCGAGCTGGCCCATACGGCCGACCGGCCCTCCCCCGGCCCCGGATGGCTCGTCGGGGTCGGCGTCGCGAGTTCCATGCACGAGACCGCGCCGCCGACCGAGCACGTCTCCGAGGCCTGGCTCACGCTCGGCGACGACCTCGTGTACGAACTGGCCGTCGGCACCGTCGAATTCGGGGAGGGCACGTCGACCGCGCACGTCCAGATCGCGGCCAACCAGCTGGGTACGACGCCGTCGCGGATTCGCCTGGTGCAGTCCGACACCGACCGCACGGGATTCGACACCGGCGCCTTCGCGAGTGCCGGACTCTTCGTGGCGGGCAACGCGGTCCTCCGCGCCGCCAACGCGGTGCGCGACCGCATCCTGGACTTCGCCGCCACGCACACGGGCGTCCACGTCGTGATGTGCTCGATGGACGACGACGACGTCGTCTGCGGGGACGAGCGCGTCTCGCTGGCCACGCTCGTCGCCGAGGCCCGGGCGCGCGGCATCCGGTTCACGGCCGCCCGCAAGGCGTACGGCTCGCCCCGCAGTGTCACCTCCAATACGCAGGGCTTCCGCATCGCCGTCCACCGGGTGACGGGTGAGATCCGTATCCTTTACAGCGTCCAGGCGACCGACGCCGGTGTGCTCATCAACCCGGAACAGGTCCGGGGACAGGTGGAGGGCGGCGTCGCCCAGGGCATCGGATTCGCACTGACCGAGAACTTCCAGATCGACGCGGACGGCGTCATGGCCAACCCGAACCTCCGCAACTACCGCATCCCCACCTACGCCGACGTCCCCCGCACCGACGTTCTCCTGGTGGGCTCGTCGGACTCCGTCGGGGCCATGCGGTCGAAGGGGATGGCGGAGTGCTGCATCAACCCGGTGGCCCCCGCGCTGGCGAACGCGCTCCGCGACGCCACGGGCGTCCGCTACCGCGAGCTGCCCCTCACACCGGAACGGATCTACGGCTGGCTCGTCGAGAGCCGGTCGGCGCGGGCGGGCACGGCACGATGACGACCGACCGGCAGGCGGACGCCGCGGCGACGGTCATCATCGGCCGGAAGGTCCGCCCCGGCATGGAGCGGGCGTACGAGAAATGGCAGGAGGAGGTCAACGCCGCGGCCGCCCGCTACGCCGGTCACCTCGGCGCTGAGGTGACCAAGCCGACCGCCTTGCAGCCCGACTGGGTGATCGTCTACCGGTTCGACTCGGTGGCCCATCTGCAGGCGTGGATGAACGGCGCGACCAGGCAGAGGCTCCTCGACGTCGGCGCGCACTACTTCGACGGTCCCGCCACCCAGCAGGTGATCAGCGGCGGCACACAGCCGACGGACCCGCTCGTGACGGTGGTGGTGAGCCACCGAGTCCACCCGGACAACGTCGACGACTTCCTCGCGTGGCAGGAGCGCATGAGCCAGGAGGAGAGCAAGTTCGAAGGGTTTCGCGGCACGGAGATCTTCCGCCCCGTCGAGGGCCTTCAGGACGAGTGGACCACCCTGTACCGCTACGACAATGCCGAACACCTCGACGCCTGGCTGACGTCGGCGAAGCGACGGGAGATACTCGCCGAGGGGGAGAAGTTCGACGACTTCAGACTGCGCACGATCGACAACTCGTTCGGCAGTTGGTTCGCCTTCGAGGAGAACGGCAGGGAGGCGCCGCCGCCCTCGGAGACCAAGACCGCCATCGCGGTCTGGGTCGGGCTCTACCCGACCGTCGTGATACTGAGCCTCGTCCTGCATCCGCTGGGCATGCCGCTCTGGTTCGGGCTGCTCGTGGGCAACCTTCTGTCGAGCTTCATCATGAGCTTCTTCACGATGCCCCACTACGTGAACCGGCTGCTCAGGCGGTGGCTGTGGCCCTCGACGGACGAACCGCCCGCCAGGGCCAACCTGGTCGGCGGCGCCGTCGTCGCCGCGCTGCTCCTGTTCTGGGTCGTCGTCTTCTACCTCGTGACGGAGGTGTTCTGGACGCTGCCCTGACCCCGGGGGCCACGGAGGGCGAAGGCGGGCCGGGAGCGACCCGGCCCGCCTTGCCCTCACGGCGCTAGTCGGCGTACGTCTCGCCGCGCTCGGCCTTCTCCACGAGGGAGGCCGGCGGGGTGAAGCGCTCGCCGTACTTCTCGGCGAGCTCGCGGGCACGGGCGACGAAGCCCGGCAGGCCGCCCTCGTAGCCGTTGATGTACTGGATCACGCCGCCGGTCCAGGCCGGGAAGCCGATGCCCATGATGGAGCCGATGTTGGCGTCGGCGATCGAGGTGAGGACGCCCTCGTCCAGGCAGCGCACGGTGTCGACCGCCTCCGAGAAGAGCATCCGCTCCTTCATGTCCTCGAAGGGGATCTCGGCGTCCGGCCTGGCGAAGTGCTCGCGCAGGCCCGGCCAGATGCGGGCCCGCTTGCCCGCCTCGTCGTACTCGTAGAAGCCGGCCCCGCCGCTGCGGCCCGGGCGGCCGAACTCGTCGACCATCCGGTCGATGACGGTGTCGGCGGGGTGCTCGCTCCAGGCCCGGCCCTCGGCCTCGAAGGCCTTGCGGGTCTCGTTGCGGATCTTGCGCGGCAGGGTCAGGGTGAGCTCGTCCATCAGGGAGAGCACCTTGGCCGGGTAGCCGGCCTGGGCCGCGGCCTGATCGACCGAGGCGGGCTCGATGCCCTCGCCGACCATGGCCACGCCCTCGTTGATGAACTGGCCGATGACGCGCGAGGTGAAGAAGCCGCGCGAGTCGTTGACCACGATCGGGGTCTTGTTGATCTGGCGGACCAGGTCGAAGGCGCGGGCGATGGCCTCGTCCCCGGTCTGCTCCCCCTTGATGATCTCGACGAGCGGCATCTTGTCGACGGGCGAGAAGAAGTGCAGCCCGATGAAGTCGGCGGGCCGCTTCACGCCCTCCGCGAGGCCGGAGATCGGCAGGGTGGAGGTGTTGGAGCACAGCAGCGCGTCGGGCGCGATGACGTCCTGGATCTCCTGGAACACCTTGTGCTTGAGGGCGGTGTCCTCGAAGACGGCCTCGATGACGGCGTCGCAGCCCGCCAGGTCGGCGGCGTCCGCGGTCGGGGTGATCCGGGCGAGCAGCTCGGCGCGCTGGGCCTCGGTGCTGCGGCCGCGGGAGACGGCCTTGTCGAGGAGCTTCTCGGAGTACGCCTTGCCCTTGGCGGCGGCCTCGGCGCTGACGTCCTTCAGCACCACCTCGATGCCCGCGCGGGCACAGGAGTACGCGATGCCCGCGCCCATCATCCCGGCGCCGAGGACGGCGACCTTGCGGACCCCCCGCGCCTCGATCCCCTGCGGGCGGCTGCGGCCCGCGTTGACGGCCTGGAGGTCGAAGAAGAAGGCCTGGATCATGTTCTTGGCGGTCTGCCCGGTGACCAGCTCGGTGAAGTAGCGGGCCTCGATGGTCAGCGCGGTCTCGAAGTCCACCTGGGCGCCCTCGACGGCGCAGGCCAGGATGTTGCGCGGGGCCGGGTACGGGGCCCCGTTCAGCTGCTTCTTCAGGTTGGCCGGGAAGGCCGGGAGGTTCGCGGCGAACCGCGGGTTGGACGGCGTACCGCCCGGGATCTTGTAGCCGGGCACGTCCCAGGGCTGCTTCGACTCGGGGTTCGCGTCGATGAAGGCACGGGCCTTGGCGAGCATCTCCTCGGGGGTGGCGGCCAGTTCGTGGACCAGGCCGTTCTCCAGGGCGCGCTTCGGGTTGTACTGGGTGCCCTGGAGCAGCACCTTGAGCAGCGCGTCGGCGATGCCCATCAGGCGCACGGTACGGGTGACGCCGCCGCCGGCCGGGAGGAGGCCGAGGGTGACCTCGGGCAGGCCGATCTTGGAGCCGGGGGCGTCGAGGGCGACGCGGTGGTGGGAGGCGAGGCAGATCTCGTAACCGCCGCCCAGGGCCGCACCGTTGATCGCGGCGACGACGGGCTTGCCGAGGGTCTCGATCCGGCGCAGCGAGCGCTTGATGGCGGTGCCGGTGTCGAAGGCCAGCTGCGCGTGCTCGGGGCGCAGCCGGATCATGTCCTTGAGGTCGCCGCCCGCGAAGAAGGTCTTCTTGGCGGAGGTGTAGATGATGCCGCGGATGGAGTCCTTCTCGGCCTCGGCGCGGTCGGCGATCGCCGCGATCGAGTCCTTGAAGGCCTGGTTCATCGTGTTGGCGGACTGGCCGGGGTCGTCGAGGATCAGGGTGACGACGCCGGTCTCGTCCTGTTCCCAGCGGATCGTGGTGGACTCGCTCATGGTCACTGCTTTCGTTTCGGAAGGTCCGGGGGGCGGGGATACAGGACGGTTCAGAGGCGTTCGACGATGGTGGCGACGCCCATGCCGCCGCCGACGCAGAGGGTGACGAGGCCGTAGCGCTTGTCCTGGCGCTCCAGCTCGTCGACGATCGTGCCGAGGATCATCGCGCCGGTGGCGCCGAGCGGGTGGCCGAGCGCGATGGCGCCCCCGTTGACGTTGACCTTGTCGAGGGACAGGCCCATGTCCTTGACGAAGCGCAGCACGACACCGGCGAACGCCTCGTTGATCTCGACCAGGTCGATGTCGTCGATGGTCAGACCGGCCTTGGCGAGGGCCTTGCGGGTGGCGGGGGCCGGACCCGTGAGCATGATGGTGGGCTCGGAGCCGGACACGGCGGCCGAGACGATCCGGGCGCGCGGGGTCAGCCCGTTGCGCTCGCCCGCCTCGCGGGAGCCGATGGCGACGAGCGAGGCGCCGTCGACGATGCCGGAGGAGTTGCCGGCGTGGTGGACGTGGTCGATCTTCTCGACCCAGTGGTACTTCTGCAGCGCGACGGCGTCGAAGCCGCCCAGCTCGCCGATGTCCGCGAAGGAGGGCTTCAGCTTGGCGAGGGTGTCGGCGGTGGTGCCGGGGCGGACGAACTCGTCGTGGTCCAGGACGACCAGGCCGTTGCGGTCGGTGACCGGGACGACCGACCCGGCGAAGCGGCCGTCCTTGATGGCGGCGGCGGCGCGCTCCTGCGAGAGGGCCGCGTACTCGTCCACGTCGCGCCGGGAGAATCCCTCGATCGTGGCGATCAGGTCGGCGCCGATGCCCTGCGGAACGAAGTTGACGTCCCAGTTCGTCATGGGGTCGTTGAACCAGGCGCCGCCGTCCGAGGCCATCGGGACGCGGGACATGGACTCCACGCCGCCCGCCAGGACCAGGTCCTCCCAGCCGGAGCGGACCTTGGCGGCGGCCAGGTTGACGGCCTCCAGGCCGGAGGCACAGAAGCGGTTCTCCTGTACGCCGGCCACGGTGTCCGGGAGACCGGCGGCGATGGCCGCGACCCGGGCGATGTCGGAGCCCTGGTCGCCGACCGGGCCGACGACGCCGAGCACGATGTCGTCGATGGTGGCGGGGTCCAGGCCGGGGTTGCGCTCGCGCAGGGCGTCGATGAGCCCGACGACGAGATCGATCGGCTTGGTGCCGTGCAGGGCGCCATTGGCCTTGCCGCGGCCGCGCGGAGTGCGGATCGCGTCGTATACGTAAGCTTCGGTGCTCACTGGTCAAGCCTTTCGGGAGGTCTGGGTCTTAGCCGAGGAGGGAGCGGCCGATGATCTCTTTCATGATCTCGGTCGTGCCGCCGTAGATGGTCTGGATCCGGCCGTCGGTGAAGGCCCGCGCGACCCGGTATTCGGTCATGTATCCGTATCCGCCGTGGAGCTGCAGACAGCGGTCGGCGACGCGCTTCTGCAGTTCGGTGGCCCACCACTTGGCCATCGAAGCGTGTACGTGGTCCAGTTCGCCGTTCGAGTGGTCGGTGATGCACCGGTCGAGGAAGGTCCGGGTGACGGCGACCTCGGTGGCCATCTCCGCGATCTCGAAGCGGATGTGCTGGAGCCTGGACAGCGGGCGGCCGAAGGCCTCGCGCTCCTTCACGTACTGGGTGGTGATCTCCAGCAGGTACTCGGCGGCCGCGATGCCGGCCATCGCGATGCCCATCCGCTCCTGCGCGAGATTGGTCATCAGGTGGACGAAGGCGCCGTTCAGCTCACCGAGCAGGTTCTCCTTCGGGACGCGTACGTCGTGGAAGAACAGCTCGGCGGTGTCCTGGGACTTCTGGCCGATCTTGTCGAGGTTGCGGCCGCGCTCGAAGCCCTCCGCGCCGCGCTCGACGACCAGCAGCGACAGTCCGTGCGCCCCGCCCTCGGGGGTGGTCTTGGCGACCACGATCACCAGGTCGGCGAGGATGCCGTTGGAGATGAAGGTCTTGGAGCCGTTCAGCACCCAGTGGTCGCCGCGGTCCTCGGCGCTGGTCCGGATGCCCTGGAGGTCGGAGCCCGCCCCCGGCTCGGTCATCGCGATGGCGGTGATGGTCTCCCCGGAGCAGAAGCCGGGCAGCCAGCGGCGCTTCTGCTCCTCGGTGGCGAGCGAGGTCAGGTACGGCCCGATGATGTCGTTGTGCAGGCCGATGGCCAGTCCCGGGGCGCCCGCGCGGGTGAACTCCTCGGCGATCACGGCGGCGTAGCGGAAGTCGGTGTTCCCGCCGCCCCCGTACTCCTCGGGGACGGCGAGGCCGAGCAGCCCCTGGCGGCCCGCGGCCCGCCAGGCCTCGCGGCTGACGATGCCGTCCTTCTCCCACTGCTCGTAGTGCGGCAGCACCTCCTTGGTGAGGAAGGTGCGCACGGTCTCGCGGAACGCCTCGTGGTCGGCGTCGAAGATCTGGCGTTTCATCGGTCGGCTCCCTAAAGCCAGTTCTTGACGGTTTCGATCAGCCGGGCCGGCTCGGGGCCGACGGGCGTGACGTTGAGCATGGTGACGCCCGCCTCCCGGAAGGCCTCGACGCGCTCGCGCACGTAGCCTTCGGGCCCGCACAGCGTCATCAGTTCGCAGAACTCGTCCGGTACGGCGGCGGCCGCGTCGCGCTTGCGGCCGGAGAGGTAGAGCTCCTGGATCTTCCGGGCTTCCTCCTCGTAGCCGTAGGCCACGGCGAGGTCGTTGTAGAAGTTCTTGCCGACCGCGCCCATGCCGCCGACGTACAGGGCGATCTGCGGGCGCGCGAGGTCCCGTACGGAGGCCGCGTCCTCGCCGATGGCGAGCAGGCCCCCGGCGACGGCCTGCAGCGGGCCGAGCTCCGGCGCCCGCTTCGCCGCGCCCTCGGCGAGGGGCCCGCCCCACACCGCCGCGGCCTTCTCGGGGATGAAGAGGGTGGGCAGCCAGCCGTCCGCGATCTCGGCGGTCAGCCGCACGTTGGCCGGGCCGAGCGAGGCGATGTAGACGGGGATCGCGTCGCGCACCGGCCGGGTGAGGATCTTCAGGGGCTTGCCGAGCCCGCTGCCCCGATCCGGGGGCAGCGGCATGTCGGTGATGCCGTGGTGGTCGATCGTCTCGCGCCGCCAGATGCGGCGGCACAGCCCGACCGTCTCGCGGGTGCGGCCGAGCGGCCTGTCGTACGGCTTCCCGTGCCAGCCCTCGACGACCTGCGGCCCGGAGGCGCCGAGCCCGAGCAGGGCCCGGCCGCCCGAGAGCGCGTCCAGTCCGGCGGCCGTCTGGGCGATCAGGCCGGGGGTGCGCGAGTAGACGTTGAGGATCGCCGAGCCGATCTTCAGCCGTTCGGTGCGGGCGGCGAGGTAGCCCATGATCGTCGGGGAGTCGAAGCCCCAGGCTTCGGCCACCCACACGGCGTCGAGGCCGGCCGACTCCAGGGCCGCGGCCTCGTCGGCGGCCCGGCGCGGGTCACCGGCGTAGTCGAGCAGCATCGACAGTTCCATCAGTCCGCCTCCTTGGCGACGAGCGCGGGCACGTCCCAGTCGCGGGCCACGCTCCCGGTGTCCGCCCCAGGCTGGGCGGGGCCCGCGGTGACGGCGGCCGGGGTCGCCGAGAACCGGGGCGCGGGGGCGGGCTGGACGATCCCGCCGCATTCCGTGAAGGTCCCGCGGGCGGCCAGGTGCGGGTGGTGCGGGGCCTCGCGCAGCGAGAGCACGGGCGCCACGCAGGCGTCGGTGCCCTCGAAGACCGCCGTCCACTCCTCGCGCGTACGGGTCCTGAAGCGTGCGGCGACCACCTCGCGCAGCTCGCCCCAGCGGGCGACGTCCTTGCGGGCCGGGGCCCGGTCCGCGATGCCCAGGAGCTCCACGAACGTGTCGTAGAACTGCTGCTCCAGCGCGCCGACCGCCATGTACCCGCCGTCGGAGGTCTCGTAGGTGCCGTAGAAGGGGCAGCCGCCGTCGAGCAGGTTGGCCCCGCGGCGGTCCTGCCAGCCGCCGGCCGCCATCATTCCGTGGATCATGGCGGTGAGGTGGGCGGTGCCGTCGACGATGGCCGCGTCGACGACCTGGCCGGTGCCGGTGGTCCCGGCGTGCTGGAGGGCGGCGAGGACCCCGATCACCAGGTAGAGCGAGCCGCCCGCGTAGTCCCCGACCAGGTTGGCGGGGACGGCCGGGGGCTCTCCCGGGTTGCCGATCATGCCGAGGGCGCCGGTGACGGCGATGTACGCGATGTCGTGCCCGGCGGTCTGCGCCAGCGGGCCCCCCTGGCCCCAGCCGGTCATCCGCCCGTAGACGAGCTTCGGATTGCGGGCGTGACACTCGGCCGGGCCGACGCCGAGCCGCTCGGCGACGCCGGGGCGGAAGCCCTCGACGAGGACGTCGGCCCGCTCGACCAGGTCCAGGACGCGCGCGGGCCCGTCGGCGGACTTGAGGTCGACGAGGACGGAGCGCTTGCCGCGGTTGGTGAGGTCGTAGGCCGGGTCGACCGCGAGCCCGCCGCCTCCGGGCCGGTCCACGCGTACGACGTCCGCGCCCAGGTCGGCGAGGAGCATGGCCGCGAACGGTCCGGGACCGATGCCCGCCAGCTCGACGACGCGCAGTCCGGCGAGCGGGCCCCTCCCGCTCGCGTTCCCGCCGCCGTTCCCTGTCACTGCCATCGAGCCCCCAGCGTCTCCGTGTGGATCGTGTCCGTGGTGTGCGACTGTGTGACACAACTGATGTAACACCGGTGATGCTAGGAACGTGTTCCACCGAGCACAAGCCCCCGGGCGGCGTTGGGCCGGTATCGCTCGGCGTCGGCGTGTCGAGATCGAGAAGAGCAAGGTCAGGCTGTAAGGCCACCCCCCTGATCAATCGCCGTGAGGCTGTGTACTCTGAACACGCTTTCGAACTTGTTCAAGCGTTCAACCACAGATAATGGGGGGCCGGTGCGCCGTCGCCGACTTGTAATTTCCGCTGCCGCCATCGCGGCAGGCGTTGGTCTCATCCCGGGCGTGGCCCAGGCCGACCCGGCCAAGCCCGACGCTCACGGTGCGACCGTTCCCGACCTGGACCTGGCCAAGGGGTCCAAGTCGAAGGGCCACGCCTTCTCCAGCCCTGCCGAGCGCTCGGTCCGCAAGGCCCTTCCCGCCGGCAAGGCCGGGGCGGCCGCCGCTCCGCAGGCGCAGTCCGTCGCCGCCAACCCCGACCTCGCGGTCGGCGTGTACGCCTACGGCACCACGGCGCACGGGGTCGAGCTGAACACCGTCATCACGAGCGCCCCCAGCGCGCTCGAGGTCACCATCGCCTGGGGCGACGGCAAGACGGACGTGCTCAGCGCGTCCGGCGACACCGAGCTGACCACGGAGCACACCTACGCCGAGGTCGGCTCCTACCCGGTCAAGGTCACCGTCAAGGACACCGCGAACGGCGTCTCGGCCGTCAACGACGTCGTGTTCGTCACCCAGGGCACGGACTTCACCCCGTACGCGCCCACCCGTCTGCTGGACACCCGCGACGGCACCGGCGCGGTCAAGGGCAAGGTCGGGGCGTACGGCTCGACCCGCGTGAAGGTCGGCGGCAACGGGGGCATCCCCGCCGGGGTCACCGCCGTGGTCCTCAACATCACCGTCACCAACACCACGACCGCCGGACACATCACGGCCTTCGCCGAGGGCACCGTCCGTCCGACCACGTCGAACGTCAACTTCAAGGCCGGCCAGACCGTCCCGAACCTGGTCATCGTGCCGGTCGGCAAGAACGGCTACGTCGAGCTGGCCAACCGCGGCTCGCAGTCGGTCGACCTGATCGCGGACGTCACCGGCTACTTCAGCGCCACCGCGTCCAGCGGTTACACCCCGATCACCCCGTCCCGCTTCGTCGACACCCGCGAGGGCCTCGGCACGGTCAAGGGCCAGCTCGGCGGGCGCAAGACGTTCTCCACCCAGATCGGCGGCCTGCGCGGCGTGCCCCAGGGCATCACCGCCGTGGCGCTCAACGTGACGGTCACCAGCCCGAAGGAGTCCGGCCACCTGTCGGTCTTCCCGAGCGGCGGCGCCACCCCGACCGCCTCCAACCTGAACTTCACCCCCGGTCAGACGGTCGCCAACTCGGTGATCGTGCCCGTGGGCGCGGACGGCAAGATCAGCGTCTTCAACGGCGCCTGGGCGGGCACCGACGTCGTCGTCGACGTCGTGGGCTTCTACAGCAAGGACAGCACGAGCGCCTTCGTGCCGCTCGAGCCGGAGCGTCTGCTCGACACCCGCGACCCGCAGCAGTGGGCCTGGGGTCCGCTGGGCGCCCGTAGCTACGTCTACATGCCGCTCTCGTTCAACGCGCCGAGCATCACGGGCTTCGTGATGAACTCCACGGTCACGAACACGAACGGCGACGGGTTCCTCACGGTCACCCCGGACCCCAACTCGATCGACGACTACGACAACGGCACGGAGTTCTGGCCGACGCCGCCCAACTCCTCGAACCTGAACTGGACGAAGGGCGACACCGTCCCGAACCTGGTCCAGGCGAGCACCGGGACCAACGGCATCATCGACTTCTGGAACCAGGGCTGGGAGGACATCGACCTCGTCGTCGACCTCTTCGGCCTGTACCAGCAGGGCTGATCCGCCGACAGGCGGTTCTCGCAGCGCCCCGGGCGCGGCCGCAAGGCCGTTCCCGGGGCGCTGTTCTCGTCACACCTGCCCGCACGGGCGGTCGAGCGCCACGCTAGCCTCGGCCACCGGCACCACCGCCACCACCTGGGAGGAGCGCTCATGAACGCACGGGTCCCGCAGGACCGACCGGAACGGGCCTACGACGTCGTGCTCTTCGGCGCCACCGGGTTCGTGGGGGCGCTCACCGCCGAGTACCTGGCCGCGCACGCGCCCGCCGGCTGCCGGTGGGCCCTCGCCGGCCGGGACCTCGCGAAGCTGGAGCGGCTGCGCGAGCGGCTGGCCGCGATCGATCCGGCGTGCGCGGGGCTGCCGTTGCTGCGGGCGGACGCGGCCGACGCCGGGGCCCTGCGCGAGCTCGCCGCCTCCACGCGGGTGCTGGCCACGACCGTGGGACCGTACGTCTGGTACGGGGCGGAGCTCGTCGCCGCCTGCGCCGAGGCGGGCACGGACTACGTGGACCTCACCGGCGAGCCGGAGTTCGTGGACCGGATGTACGTGGAGCACGACGCGCGGGCCCGGGAGACCGGTGCGCGGCTCGTCCACGCCTGCGGCTTCGACTCGATCCCCGCCGACCTCGGGGCTTACTTCACGGTCCGGCAGCTGCCGGAAGGCGTGCCGCTGACGGTCGACGGGTTCGTACGGTCCAACGCCCTCTTCTCCGGCGGGACCCTGGCCTCCGCGCTGACCGCGCTGTCCCGCGGCCCCCAGACCGTGGCGGCCGCCCGGCAGCGCAGGCTGCACGAGCCCCGGCTGCTGGGGCGGCGGGCCCGCGGGCCGGTGGGCGCGCCGCGGTTCAGCCGGGAGACCGGCACCTGGGCGATGCCCCTGCCCACCCTGGACCCGCGGATCGTGGCCCGGTCGGCGGCCGCCCTGGAGCGGTACGGCCCGGACTTCCGCTACCGGCACTACGCCTCCGTCAAGCACCTCCCGGTCGCGGTCGGCGGTACGGCGGCGCTGGGCGCGACGGTGGCCCTGGCCCAGGTGGCGCCGGCCCGGCGGTGGCTGATGAACCGCTGGGAGCCGGGCCTGGGGCCGGACGCGGAACGCCGTGCGCGCAGCTGGTTCAGCCTGCGGTTCGTCGGCGGGGGCGGCGGCCGGCGGGTGCTCACCGAGGTGTCGGGCGGCGACCCGGGCTACACGGAGACCGCGAAGATGCTGGCGGAGTCGGCGCTGTGCCTGGCCTACGACGCCCTGCCGGAGGCCGCCGGACAGCTGACGACGGCCGTGGCGATGGGCGACGCCCTCATCGCCCGCCTGCAGAAGGCGGGGATCGTCTTCCGGGTGGCCGACGCCCGCTGACGTGTGCGGCGGCCCGGCAGTGCGCTAAGCCGTGGCCTCGCGCAGGGCGCGCCGGCACAGGGAGTCGGCGTGCCGGGTGGTCTCGGGGATCCGGAAGCGGGGGCTCAGGGCCAGGACGTGCGCGCAGGCGTTGTCCAGCGAGACCCGGTGCCCGACGGAGACGTAGACGGGCTTGATCCCGTCCTGCGTGCGCAGCGCCCGCCCGACCTCCGCCCCGTCGGCCGCGAGCAGCGCGGCGGCGTCGCCCCGCCGGGCGCCCGGTTCCTCGTAGGTGAAGGTGAACGGATTCTTCGCGACGCCGATCGCCGGGAGCCCGGTGACCACGCCGAGGTGGCAGGCGAGGCCGAAGCCGCGCGGGTGGGCGAGGCCGTAGCCGTCGCAGACGACGAGGCCGGGCCCGGTGGTCAGGGCGTCGAGGGCGGCCAGCACGGTCGGCAGCTCGCGGAAGGCGAGCAGCCCGGGCACGTACGGGAAGCTGACGTGCCCGACGGCGGTGGCCTCCTCGACGACCTCCAGGGTGGCGGCGTCGAGCACCACGGCCGCGGCGGCGACCAGGTCGCGCTCGTCGTCGTAGGCCACGTCCACTCCCGCGACCAGCCCGCGGCCGGGTGGGGGGCCGGGCTCGGTGAGCACGACCTGATGGCGCAGTACGTCCTGTATCGCCCGGGCCTCGGCCTCGTTGGCGGGGGTCTTCACACTCGTCATGATGGAGCGAGAGTAGCCTGGCGATCACGTTCGTCATGGAGCTCACCTACACCGCACCCGTCGAGGCCGTCGAAGAGGAGATGGACGCCCACATCGCCTGGCTGGACGGCTATTACGCCGCGGGCGTCTTCCTCGCGTCGGGGCGCAAGGTCCCGCGCGACGGGGGCGTGATCCTGGCCGGCGGGGTGTCCCGGGCCGAGATCGAGAGGATCGCGGCCGAGGACCCCTTCACGGTGGCGGGCGTCTGCGCCTACCGCATCACCGAGTTCATCGCCACGAAGAGCTCGTCGGACCTCGCGACGGTGCGCGAGAACCCGGTGGCGTAGCCCGCACGGACCCCGGGGGCCGGTCAGCGGCGCTCCAGTCGCGCCACCCGCCCCTTCTCCCCCGCCGCCCAGCACCCCGTGTCCGCCGCACAGTCGACCGTGTCGAAGGAGCCGGGCTCCAGCGGCCGCCAGCTGCGGCCGCCGTCCGTGGTCACGTCCGTGCCCGTCGGCCCCACCGCGAGGGCCGTCCCCCGGCTGTACGGGAACCAGGCCGCGCCCGAGCGGTAGGCGGGCGGTGGTGCCGCCGCCTGGCGCCAGGTGCGACCCCCGTCGGAGGAGGAGGCCGCGGCCTGCGGGGAGGCCTGCCCGGTGCGGTAGTCGCCGCCGACCGCGAGTCCCCTCGTACGGTCGCGGAAGGCGAGGGCGAAGACCCCGCGCGCCGGGTCGCCCGCCGGGACGGTGGATTCGGCGACCCGCCAGGTCAGACCGCGGTCCGCGGAGTGCAGGACCCGCGCGCTCGCCCCTCCGCCCGTGGCCAGCCAGACGTCCCGCGGGCCGGCGCTGGCCAGGCACTGGCCGCTCGCGGCGAAGCCCGCCTCGCCGGGCAGCGCCTCGGGCATGCCCGAGGCCGGCAGGACCCGCCAGTTCCGCCCGCCGTCGTCCGTGGACAGGATGCGGAACCTGCCGTCCACCGGATCGCTCATCGCCAGTCCGTGCCGGGCGTCGAAGAAGGTCAGGCAGTCGTAGAAGGCACGCGGGTCGGGGTTGCGGAAGGTCTCGGTCCAGGTGGCGCCGCCGTCCTCGGTGCGCAGCACACTGGAGGCCTCGCCCTCCCCGATGGACAGGGCCACCGCGCGCCGCGCGTCGAAGGCTTCGATGTCGCGCAGCTCCAGCCCCTCCGCGACGGCTCCGGGCGGCGAGACGTCCTGCCAGCTGCGCCCGCCGTCGACCGTGCGCAGCACGGTCCCCTGGGAACCGGCCACCCAGGCCGTGCTCCGGCTGACCGCCGCGAGCCCCCGGAAGCGTGCGGTCTTCCCGGTCTCCTTCAGCGCCCAGCCGGCGTCCGCTAAGTCCTGCGCCGGCGGGGCTCCGGCGGACGGTTCCCCGGCCGGGTCCGCCCCGGCGTGGGCGGGGGCGGCCAGCGCCCCCACCATCAGGGCCGCCGCGCACAGGCCCACTCCAACTCCCAGAAGTCTCATGGCGCCGGAAGCTAACGCACCCCGGATTCGCCGTCCAGAGCGCCTCCCCGGCCCCGCGTGACCACGGCGCACGGGAGGTGCGCAGCGGGTCGCGGGCCGTGCCTTGCGCCTGTGGAGTGAGCGGTAACCAGCCCTTCTCCGAGCTCTCCGGGCCCTGCGGGAACCCCCGGTCCTCCTTCGGGCATCTCCCCTCCCCCGGTCACTCTGTGCGATCACACAGTTGGGTTCCAGCCAGTCGGTGACACAGCTCACGCAACGGCCCATGCACGGATTTGCCGATTCCGGCGTCTATCGGGTTGCCGGGCTCCACCCCACGGCCCGGCAGCAGATCCGCCGCAAGGGAGTGAGCCTTGATCACTGTCATCGAGCAGGCCGCACAGGCCCGTCTGGTCGCCACCGCGCCGAAGGTCGAGACCGTGCCCGTCACCCTCTGCTACGACCGTGCGGATCCTTTCGCCGTGCGGATGGCCTTCCCCGCCCCGGCGACGCTGGAGGGGGTCGAGGTTTCGTGGACCTTCTCCCGCGAGCTGCTGGAATCCGGGCTGGACCGTCCGTCGGGGCGTGGCGACGTACGCGTGCGCCCGTACGACGGCGACCGGACGACGATCGAGTTCCACGCGGCGGAGGGCGTCGCGATCGTGCTGATGCTGACGGCCGAGCTGCACCGCTTCCTGGAGCGGGCGGCGACCGTGGTGCCGCCGGGTCTGGAGCACCTCTACCTCGACATGGACCACAGCCTGGCGGAGCTGATGCGCGACACCTGCTGACGCGCCGCCGGTTATTCGATTGCGGGCGGCTCCGGCCGCCCGTAGCTTCGTTGACGACCCACTGCCGTCGAAACGGAGCAGGACATTGCTCGTCTGAGGTTCGAGACACCGACCACCGACCACCGTGACCCCCGTGGTCATGGCTGAGCGTCGGCTGTCTCCCCGCGTTGCACGCACCACTCACGCAACCTGGAGGCCTCCATGAGTCACGCCCCTGCTTTCATCACCTGCTCCGCCCTGTCCTTCGACTGGCCCGACGGCACTCCCGTCTTCGACGGGTTCCAGCTCGCCGTCGGTCCCGGCCGCACCGGCCTGATCGGACTCAACGGCTCTGGGAAGTCCACCCTGTTGAAACTGATCGCCGGTGAACTGACCCCGACCGGGGGCCAGTCGTCCGTCACCGGCTCGGTCGGTTACCTCCCCCAGACGGTCACCCTCGACACCGCGCTGCGCGTGGACGAGGCGCTCGGCATCCACACCGCGCGCGCCGCCCTCCACGCCATCGAGGCGGGCGAGGCCACCGAGGCGAACTTCACCGTCGTCGGCGACGACTGGGACGTGGAGGAGCGGGCCCTGGCCACGCTCGACCAGCTCGGTCTCGCCGGAATCGGCCTGGACCGCACCGTCGGCGAGCTCTCGGGCGGCGAGTCCGTGCTGCTGCGGCTGGCCGCGCTGCTGCTCGCGCGTCCCGACGTCCTGCTGCTGGACGAGCCCACCAACAACCTGGACCTGCGGGCCCGGGGCCGTCTGTACGCGGCCGTCGAGTCCTGGTCCGGGGTGATGCTCGTGGTCAGTCACGACCGGGAGCTGCTGGAGCGGGTCGATCAGATCGCCGATCTGCGCGAGGGCGAAGTCCGCTGGTACGGAGGGAACTTCACCGACTACGAGGAGATGCTCGCCGCCGAGCAGGAGGCTGCCGGGCGGATGGTCCGGGTCGCGGAGGCCGACGTACAGCGGCAGAAGCGCGAACTGGCCGACGCCCAGGTCAAACTGGCGCGGCGCAAGCGGTACGGCCAGAAGATGTTCGAGAACAAGCGCGAGCCGAAGATCGTGATGGGTGCGCGCAAGCGGGCGGCGCAGGAGTCGGCCGGCAAGCACCGGATCATGCACACCGAGAAGCTGGCGCAGGCGAAGGAGCGGCTGGACCAGGCGGTGGAGGCGGTGCGCGACGACGACGAGATCCGCATCCAGCTGCCCGCCACCCAGGTCCCGCCGGGGCGACGCGTGCTGACCCTGAGCGATCTGCACCTGCCCCACGGGGCCTCCGTACCGGGCGAGTGGGAACTGCGGGGGCCGGAGCGGATCGCCCTCGTGGGCCGCAACGGGTCGGGCAAGACCACGCTGCTGCGCACGATCGCGGGGCAGCTCGCGCCGGTGTCCGGGGCGGCGGAGACGCATGTGACCACGCGGTTCCTGCCACAGCGCCTGGACGTACTGGACGAGAGCCGGTCGGTCGTGGAGAACGTGGCGCGGTTCGCCCCGCAGGCCACGAACAACCTGGTCCGGGCACGGCTCGCGCACTTCCTGTTCCGGGGCGCCCGGGCGGACCGGCCGGCCGGCACCCTGTCGGGCGGCGAGCGGTTCCGGGCGGCGCTGGCGGCCCTGCTGCTGGCGGAGCCCGCCCCGCAGCTGCTCATGCTCGACGAGCCGACGAACAATCTCGACCTGGCGAGCGTGCGGCAGCTGACCGAGGCGCTGGAGTCCTACGAGGGCGCCTTGGTCGTGGCGAGCCACGACGTGCCGTTCCTGGAGTCGATCGGGGTCACGCGGTGGCTGCTGCTGGACGGCGAGCTGCGGCCGACCACGGCCGAGGAGGTCAGGGAAGCGCTCTGGCACGAGTGAGCGAGCCCGCTCCCGCCGCCGCCCACGGACACCCCGACGCCGCGGGCGGCGGCTAAGCGGAACCCGTTCCGGCCGTCAAGAGTAAAAGTTTCGATACACCTGACTGCGTGATTTTGCCCCCTCAGCCACCCCTCAGACCCTCCATAAACTGCACAGATAACTGGATGTAACCAGACATACACCTGCCCGGGGCTTGGCTGGCCTTGATGTCGCGTTTAACCTACGACTCCGTAGGCTACGGAACCGTAGGTAATTCGCTTTGCACCCAGGAGTACCCGTGACGATCACCTCTCCCCACCTCGGCAGCTCGGAGGCGTGGACGGACGCCAAGCTGCTGTTCGCGCTGGAAGAGGTGGTTGAGAAGGAACTCAACCGCCACCTGAAGGTCACCAAGGACTGGATGCCCCACGAGTACGTCCCGTGGAGCGACGGCCGGAACTTCCCGGGCTTCTTCGAGGACGGCGAGGCCTGGGACCCGGAGCAGTCCAAGGTCACCGACATCGGCAAGATCGCGCTCGTCGTGAACCTGCTGACCGAGGACAACCTCCCCAGCTACCACCACGAGATCGCCAGCCTCTTCGGGCGCAACGGTGCCTGGGGCACCTGGGTGCACCGCTGGACGGCCGAGGAGGGCCGCCACGGCATCGTGATGCGCGACTACCTGCTGGCCTCGCGCGCCGTGGACCCGGACAAGCTGGAAGCGTTCCGCATGCAGCACATGTCGGAGGGCTTCGAGTCCGACAACCGCCACTCCATGCTGCACTCTGTGGCGTACGTGGCCTTCCAGGAGCTCGCCACCCGCATCTCGCACCGCAACACCGGCCACCAGTCCGGTGACCCGGTCTGCGACCGGATGCTGGCGCGCATCGCGCAGGACGAGAACCTGCACATGGTCTTCTACCGCAACCTGCTGGGCGCGGCCTTCGAACTCGCCCCGGACCTGACCATGCAGGCCGTCCGGGACGTCGTGGTCAACTTCCGGATGCCCGGTCACGGCATGCCCGGCTTCGAGCGGATGGCCGCGCAGATGGCGATCGGCGGGGTCTACAACCTGCGGATCCACCACGACGACGTGCTGAGCCCCGTGATCCGCTTCCTGAAGATCATGGACATCGACGGCCTCGGCCCCGAGGGCCAGAAGGCCCAGGAGGAGCTCGGCCTGTTCATGAACGGCCTGGACGGCGAGGCCCGAAAGTTCGACGAGCGCCTGGCCGCCCGCGCGGCACGGATCGCGGCCCGCAAGGGCTGACCTGTTTCCGCTCGCTCGGGCGAGTGATGCCGATTGCCCTGGCAGAGCCGTGCTCTGCCAGGGTTTCGCGTCATGACCTCGCTCCAGGTGGACATCGACCAGCTGACCCGTCTGACGCGCGCCCTGGACTCCTCCCTGGTCTCCCTGCGGGAGGCACGGCGCGCGCTGGACCACGTACGGCCCGACCAGCTGGGCACGGCCGATCTCGACGCGGCGTGCGACGGCTTCCAGGAACGGTGGGCCCACGGCACGCGGGAGCTGACCAAACGCGTCAAGACCGTGCGGGAGGGCGTGGACCGCAGCGCCGCGGAGTACGCGGAGCTGGAGGAGGCCATCCGCGCGGCCTTCCGCCGGGCGGTGGCCGCGCATGGCTGACCACGCGGCGCTGGGCTTCGACCCGGCGCCCGGCGATCCGGCCGCGGTCCTGGCCCTGACGAAGACGCTCGGCGCGTCGGCGCACTCCCTCGGGGAGGCCTCCCGCGTCGTGAAGGACCTCGTCTCCCACAGCTCGCAGTGGCAGGGCGAGGCCGCGACCGCCTTCCGCGCCTCCCTCTCCCAGGACCTCCCCCGCTACCTTGGCGCGGCCCACACCTCCCTCGCGGAGGCCGCCCGCCGGCTCACCGGCTGGCACGACACCCTGGTCGCGCACCGCGCACTGGCCGCCCGCTACGAGGCCCAGGCCGCCGCGGCCAAGACGGACGAAGCCCTCTCCGACACCCGCCGCCTGGCCCGCGAACTCGCCACCGAACACGCGGCGGCGGCGAGTCGCGTCGCCCGCACCCTGACCGCGGCGACGGACCGGCTGGCGCCGAAGGAACCGGGCATGCTGGCCTCGATCTGGCACAAGATCGTGGACGACCCGGGCGACGCCCTGTCGAACGCGTCGGCGATCCTGGGCGCGATCGGAGCCGGCGTGGCGCTGTTCTGCCCGCCCGCGGGCCTGGCGGTGATGCTGGTCGCGGGCGGCCTGTCGCTGGCGGCGCTGACCACGCACCTGGCGGACCCGAAGTTCCGCAAACCGCTGGTGGACGGGGCCACGAAGGGCGAGTTCGACGCGGACTTCTGGAAGAGCGGCGTGACCCTCTTGGGCGACGCCGCCGGCACCGTCCCGGGCGTCGCCGCGGTCGCCTCGGGCGCCAAGGCCGGCACCCTGGCCGCCCGCGCCGCCATGGCCGCCGCCCCCGAAGCCAGCGCCCTGACCGGCCTGAGCGCGGGATCAGCCTCCTTCCGCAGCACGACGTGGTCCACGGGCCTCGCCATGCAGGAGGTCGACAACCCATTGATCACTTGGGGAGTCCGGACCACGAACCCCACCGTGACCAAGTCTGTGGGCCTGGCCGCACCAATTCTCGGGGCGGTGACGGCAAGCGCCGGCTATGTATCGGACAGCGAATCCGTCGAGCACGCTTCTACCGTTGTGGATGGTGCCCGCGGCGTCCTGGACGACGGTCCCTCAGCAGCCGCGAAAACGGCCAGCGTATGGTCGGCGATGAGGCCGTGATGAGCGACGTTCCGGTTCCGCCGCTCTGGTTTCGGCTCCCGCCCGGCTTCCACACCATCAGTCCTGGCGATCGGCAGGCCTTGGAGTGCATGGCGGATGCCCTCGGGAGCCCGGCAGCAAGGGCCGACATCGCACGGCTCATAGGTGGCCTGGACGGCCTCCAGGCCCAGCACGTCGTCCACACCTCGATCGGCCTGCATCCGGACGACACTCTCGGTGTGTCGACGTCATTCTTCTCCCTGACCGTTCGGCATGCCCAGCACCCGAACCCCGGCGTGGCCGTCGCGCAGACATCCCTGGCCATCTCCCGCTCTGCACTCTGGAGCAAAGCAACGCGTAGGGTCATCGAGCTGCCTTCGTCGCTGCCCTGCTACCTGGTCGCCGGACTGATTTCACCGCCCGGAGTGGACGACCAGCTGTTTCAGGCCAGGGCCATCACCGCGGACACACAAGGGCGGTACATCCTCATCCTGGACCTGACCAGTGCTGCGGTCGGCAACGGTGAGGCCTACGCCAGCATCCTCGAAGCCGTCACCTACACGATCAGCTTCTCCGACCCCGACGCCGACCCCAGTCCCCCACCTCTGCCCGGCACATCGCGCATTCTGGAGGTGCTCCTGTGACAGCCCCGCTCACCAAAGTGGCGTGGGACCACCCCCCGACAGTGGCCGGCTACAGGCGGATGGCTTTCCGTCGTGGCGCCTGGCTGGTGGGTTTGACCTCCACCTGCGTCATCCTGTCGGCGGGCCTTCGACTACACGTGATCACGCAAGCCGTTTTCCCGGTCAGCGCCGTGGTCATCACCATCATCCCGTTCCTGCCGGTCGTCGTCATCGGCTACTGCACCCGGCGACGTGTCGCTTCCGTGCTCCAGGCGTACCCCTGGCGCGAGCTGCCCTGCCAGCACGTGGCGCAACGTCCTTCGCTCATCACAGTCGCCTTCGCACAGGACTTCTCGCCGGCACTGCGCATGTTCCCCTTCCCCGTTCAGCTCACAGACCGGGAGAACGAGGGCAGCGGAACGATCTGGTTCGCCGGGGACCCCCGCTTCGGGGGAGTCGCGTCGCCAGTAGGTGGGCACCATCCGGTGCGGGTCGTGTTCGACGCCGCGCCCGGCGAGGCGTGGGTCGGGGGCGATGACGGGCTGGCCCGGCGGGCCGGATTGATGGGGCGGAACGGCAAGGGGACCCGGACCTGATCAGGGGCGGGGGCGGAGGGCGAGGCGTTCGGCTTCTGAGAGGCCGCCCCAGACGCCGAAGCGCTCGTCATTGGCCAGGGCGTACTCCAGACACGCCGCCCGCCCCTCGCACGCCCCGCACAGCCGCTTCGCGTCGCGCAGCGACGAGCCCGGCTCCGGGAAGAAGAAGCCGGGGCCCGTCTGGGCGCACAGGGCGAGTTCGTACCAGGCGGTGTCCGTGGCTGCGGCAGTGGTGTTCATAGACATGCCGAAAATGCTGGCCGTCCCCGATGGACGTCCGATCAACGCCTGATCAACACCCCGTCATGGCCCCCCGCCGGCGCGCTGGTTACTCACCGCTCTCCGTCCTCTTCGAGCATCGCACGCCCCACTGACAGCGGCCCTGCCCGAACCGGGACCGGCCGGACCCGGCCCTCGGCGTCCAGGGCGGCCCCTCCGACACGGTCGGCGTCGGTGACGGCGAACGCGGCGGTGAAGCGGGACAGGGCGGACGTCAGTCCTCGTGCTTGGCGCGGCTGGGCTGGACGCGTTTGGGTTCGCCCGGCATCTTCGGGTAGTCCGGGGGGTAGGGCATGTCGCCCAGGCCGTGCTCGTGTTCGTCGCGGGCCGCGAGTTCCAGTACGGGGTCCAGGGCGAAGGCGTGTTCGTCCATGTCGGCGTGCAGGTCGCCCAGTTCGGCGAAGCGGGCCGGCATCGTCACGATGTCGAAGTCGCGCGGCTCCGCGTCGTCCACCTCGTCCCAGCGCAGCGGCGCCGAGACCGGGGCGTGCGGGCGGGGGCGGATGGAGTAGGCGGAGGCGATCGTGCGGTCGCGGGCCGTCTGGTTGTAGTCGACGAAGATCCGCTCGCCGCGTTCCTCCTTCCACCAGGCCGTCGTGACCTTGCCCGGCATCCGGCGTTCCAGTTCCCGGCCGAGGGCGATGGCGCACCGGCGGACCTCGGTGAAGGTCCACCGCGGGGCGATCGGCACGAACACGTGCAGCCCGCGGCCGCCCGAGGTCTTGGGCCAGCCGCGCAGGCCCAGCTCCTCCAGCAGGGCGCGCAGTTCGTGGGCGGCCGCCACCGCGTGGTGGTAGTCGGTACCCGGCTGCGGGTCCAGGTCGATGCGCAGTTCGTCGGGGCGGTCGGTGTCCTCGCGGCGCACCGGCCAGGGGTGGAAGGTGAGGCAGCCCAGGTTGGCGGCCCACAGGACGGCGGCCGGCTCGGTCGGGCAGATCTCGTCGGCCGAGCGGCCGCTCGGGAAGGAGATGTGGGCGGTCGGGATCCAGTCGGGGAGGTTCTTCGGCGCCCTCTTCTGGAAGAAGGACTCGCCCTCCACCCCGTCAGGGAAGCGTTCCAGGGTCGTGGGCCGGTTGCGCAGGGCGCGCGTGATGCCGTCCGCGACCGCCAGGTAGTACTCGGCCACGTCCCGCTTGGTGAGGCCGCGCTCCGGGAAGTACACCTTGTCCGGGCTGGACAGCCGTACCGTCCGCCCGCCCGCGTCCAGCTCGATCGCATTACCGGCAGCACCCATGTGCGCCACGGTAGGCGGGCCCGGGCGAGGGCGCATACCGGGCGCGGCCGGACGTACCACCGCAGAATCGAAGGCATGGATCTGCCTGTGATGCCGCCCGTGAAACCGATGCTCGCCAAGTCCGTGGCGAAGATCCCGCCCGGCATGCAGTACGAGGCCAAGTGGGACGGCTTCCGGGCCATCGTCCATCGCGACGGCGACGAGATCGAGGTCGGCAGCCGCACGGGCAAGACCCTGACCCGGTACTTTCCCGAGCTGGCGGAGGCGCTGAAGGGCAATCTGCCGGACCGCTGCGTCGTGGACGGCGAGATCGTGATCGTTCACGGCGGGCGGCTCGATTTCGACCGGCTGACCGAGCGGATCCATCCCGCGCAGTCCCGTGTCGCCCTGCTGGCCGAGACCACCCCCGCCAGCTTCGTCGCCTTCGACCTGCTCGCACTGGGCGACGACTCGCTCCTCGACACGCCGCTCACCGACCGCCGTGCCGCCCTGGTCCGGTCGCTCTCCACTGCTCGGCCCCCCGTCCACCTCGCGCCCGCGACCACCGATCCCGCGCTCGCGCAGGAGTGGTTCGAGCGGTTCGAGGGCGCCGGGCTCGACGGAGTGATCGCCAAACCGCTCGATCTCCTCTACCGGCCCGATGCCCGCCTCATGTTCAAGATCAAGCACGAACGTACCGCCGACGTCGTCGTCGCGGGTTTCCGTTTCCACAAGAGCGGTCCGATTGTCGGATCGCTGCTCCTCGGCCTGTACGACGCCCACGGCACCCTCCAGCACGTGGGCGTCTGCGCGGCCTTTCCCATGAAGCGCCGCGCCGAGCTGGTGGAGGAACTCGCACCCCTGCGGATGCCGGACCCGGCCGGACACCCGTGGGCCGCCTGGGCGGAGGAGTCCGCCCACGAGAGCGCCCGGCTGCCGGGCGCGCAGAGCCGCTGGACCGGCAAGAAGGACCTGTCCTGGGTACCGCTGCGCCCCGAGCGGGTCGTGGAGGTGAAGTACGACCACATGGAGGGCGACCGCTTCCGGCACACCGCGCAGTTCCACCGCTGGCGGGCGGACCGGACACCGGAGAGCTGCACCTACACCCAGCTGGAGGAGGTCGTCGGCTACGACCTCGCCGAAGTGCTCGGCCCGGCCGCCGGTACCGCGGGCACTTCCGACACCGAAGGTACTTCCGGTACCGCCGGCGCCTCCGGTACCTGAGGTTCCGCCGGCTGAGCGCCCCGCCCCGGCCCCGCCGTCAGCTTCTCCCACTCGGCCCGGTCCGGCCCCGCCTCGTGCGGGACGTAGTCCGGCCGCGCGGCCAGCCAGCGCGCCACCCGGGCCCTGATCTCCGGATCCGCGTACGCCCGTTCCGGCTGCTCGGCCAGGTGCCGGACCTTCGCCCGCGCCCGCATCACCTCGGGATCCTCGAGCGCGCAGTCGAACAGCGCGGCCACCTCCCGCGCCGTCCCCGTACGCCCGGCCCGGGTCGCGAAGCGCTCCCCGATGGCCGCGTCGGCGACCACCTGGAAGTCGAACCACGGCTTGAGCGTGCGCACCGCCCAGTCGTGGTGACCGACGGCGAACCGGGCCGATCCCGGGTCACGGTGCGCCGTACGGGCCACCCTGCGCGCGGCCCACAGCGCGAGCGAGGTGCCCTGCCCGAGGGTCGGATTGGTGTGCGTGATCGAGTCGCCGACCGGCACCAGCCCGGTCACCACCGGTCCCCGCTCGTCGACCAGCGCGCTCCACCGGTTGTCCAGGCTCGCCGTGGCCCGTACGTCCGACAGCGGCTCGGCCCCGAGCGCCAGCCAGGCCGCACCGGGCGGGAAGGCGCGGGCCGCCCGCTCGAAGACGGCGGGGTCGCGCAGCGCCGAGCGGGTGGTGTCCGAGGTGTGCACGAACAGCGTCACCGCGAACACCCGGTTGTCGGCCGGGAACACGGCGCATCCGGCGAAGGCCCCGCCGGTCACCGCCCAGGGCCGGCGCGGCCCCTCGTCCATGCCTTCGGGCAGCCGGTACCAGCGGCAGAAGTACGCGAGCCCCGTGCGGTGCCGTTCCACGACGGGCGGCCGGCAGCCCGCCTCGGCCAGCCTGCGCTCGACGCCCCCGCGCCGCCCGCCCGCGTCCACGACGAGGTCCCCCTCGTAACTCCCGGCCTCGGTGGTCACTCCCGTCACGTGGTGGACCTCCGGGGCTTCGGCCGGCCCCGGGACGGTGGTCAGTCCGGTGACCGGCTCCCCGTACCGGACGACGACGCCCGCCTCCGCGCGCAGGGCCGAGGTCAGCGCGCTCTCCAGCACGATGCGCCGGGCCTGGAGCATGACGAGGTCCTCGTCGCCGGGGAGGGCGGGGGGCCGGGCTTCGAACCAGTCCAGCTCGTGCCGCTCCCGGGCGCCGAGTGCGAGCATCTCCGTGTAGACGTCGGGCAGTCCGTCCCGCAGGACGGTGCGGGCGGCCCCGAGCAGCACGTGCGGCTGGACCGCCTGCGGTACGGTCGGCCGGCGCCAGCCGAAGAAGTCACGGTCGAGGGCGGTGCCGGGAGCGCGCGCATCGCGCTCGAAGAGTTCCGCCGTGTGTCCGTGCCGCGCCGCGAGCAGGGCCGTGGCCAGTCCTCCGACTCCTCCGCCGATGACCAGTACATGTGTCATGGAGCGTCCCCCCGAACCCTTGGAACCGTTGGACCGTACGACGATCACACCGCTCAGAGCCTGCACGGACGGACGACGGCCGAAACCCGCACAGTTGTCCGATACGAGCCGTGCGTCCCGCCTCGGGGCGGTCCCTCACGCACCCGCCCGGTGGGCCTCCACGGCCCGGCGGGCCTCCGCCTCGATCAGGTCCGCGTTCACGGAGACGGCCGCACGCACCCCCTGCGCGGCCGCGCCCGCGACCTGCTCCGTCGGCGCGGTCACATTGCCCGCAGCCCAGACCCCGCGCAGCGCGGTGGCACCGGTCGCCGGGTCGGACGCGACGCAGGTGCCGACCACGTGCCCGTCCCGCTCCACGGCGGTGGTCGGCAGGCCCAGAGCGGTCAGGACGCCCGAGCGCGCGGTGAACCGCGGGGCCACCACCAGGGCCGTGCACTCCACGACGGCGCCGTCGGCCAGGGTCACCCCGGTCAGCCGGTCCTCCTCGACTCCGAGCCCGGTCACCTCTCCCTCGACGACCCGGACGCCGAGGGCGGCCAGCAGTTCCCGGTCCTCCTCGGTGAGCCGCCAGGTGTGCGCCAGCAGGGTGGTCCGCTCGCTCCAGTGCCGCCAGAGCTGCGCCTGGTGCACCGCGAGGGGTCCGTCGGCCAGCACCGCCACCGGCAGGTCCCGGACCTCCCAGCCGTGGCAGTACGGGCAGTGCAGCACGTCCCGGCCCCAGCGCGCCCGGAGGCCCGGCACCGCGGGAAGCCCGTCGACCAGACCGGTGGCGACCAGCAGCCGCCGCGCCCGGACGGTCGAGCCGTCCCCGCAGCGGACCAGGAAGCCCCCGCCGGGCAGCCGGTCCGCGGCGATGGCCGTGCCCTGCCTGATCTCGCCGCCGTAGCCGGCCACCTCGGCCCGCCCCCTGGCCAGCAGCGCGGCCGGACTCTCCCCGTCCTGGCCGAGGTAGCCGTGCAGGTGCGCGGCCGGGGCGTTGCGCGGGCTGCCGGAGTCGATCACCAGCACCGACCGGCGGGCCCGGACCAGCGTCAGGGCCCCGGCGAGCCCGGCGGCCCCGCCGCCCACGACCACCACGTCGAACACGTCGTCCCCCGCATCGCCTGAATTCCTTGAGTCCCGTGCGTCGTCCATGTCTCCGAGGGTCCGCTCGCAGGCGCCCGCTTGACAAATGTTCTTGCCGAAGTGGCAAATGGAGCCATGGTCACCGAGGAGCAGGACGAGGAACTCGCCGGCGTGCTCACCGCCGTGGGCCCGCGGCTGCGCGCCCTGCGCCGGCAGCGCGGGACCACACTGGCCCAGCTCAGCGAGACCACCGGGATCTCCCTCTCCACCCTCTCCCGGCTGGAGTCCGGGCAGCGCAGGCCGACGCTGGAGCTGCTGCTCCCGCTGGCCAGGGCGCACCGGGTGGCGCTCGACGAGCTGGTCGGCGCCCCGGAGACCGGGGACCCCCGGGTCCGCCCGCGTCCCTTCGTCCGGCACGGCAGCACCTATGTGCCGCTGACCCGCAAGTTCAGCGGGGTGCACGCCTTCAAGCAGATCCTCCCGCCCCTCGAAGGTCCGCCGCCCGAGCCCGAACTCAAGGTCCACGAGGGCCACGAGTGGCTGTACGTGCTGTCCGGGCGCATCCGGCTGCTGCTCGGGGAGCACGACCTCGTCCTCGGCCCCGGCGAGGCCGCCGAGTTCGACACGCGCACCCCGCACGCCTTCTTCAACGCGGGACCGCAGGCAGCGGAGTTCCTCAGCCTCTTCGGCCCCCAGGGCGAACGGATCCACGTCCGCGCCCGGCCCACCACTCCACCGGAAGGACGCCCATGACCACCGCCGGAGAACGTCCCGAGCGCGCCGTGCCGCAGCCCAATGCCGTCGTCGGCGTGGGGCTGGTCGTGATCGGCCCGGACGGCCGGGTGCTGCTCGGCCAGGCGCACGACGGCCGCTGGGAGCTGCCCGGCGGCAAGGTCGACCCCGGTGAGGGCTTCGAGCAGGCCGCGGCCCGGGAGCTCGCCGAGGAGACGGATCTGCGGGCGGCCCCCGAGGCCATCCGCGTCCTGTCCGTCCAGATCGAAGCGCAGTCCGGCGTGACCCGGCTGACGGCGGCCGCCGTGACCACCTCGGCGGAAGGCGTCCCCGCCGTCACCGAACCCCACAAGATCGCCCGCTGGCAGTGGTTCGCCCCGGCCGAGATCCCCTCGGCCCTCTACGTCCCGACGGCGGCCGTGCTGCGCGCCTGGCGCCCGGACCTCGCGACTTTGCCGCACGTCTCCTCGTACGACTATCCGACCGCGAGCTCGGGGGCGACCGGCACCGCCTGAAGCCCCCGCACCGGCCGAGGCCGTCCGGGGCCTCGGGAAGGAACGGGACCCGGCCTCACACCGTGAAGGTCGTCGCCACCGTCACGGCCGTCACCGCCACCATGGCGGCCTGCACGTCGCGGATGGCCGTCCGGACGCTGTCGGCCGCCCACTGACCGGCGGCTATCTCAGCCGTCCTCGGGGCCACCGTGTCGCGGCGCCGGCCGGGGAAGGCCTGCCGGTGCAGCCCGGTCGAGTGGATCAGCGCGATGAGGCCGGCCGTGCGCGCGTCCGGCTCGGCGCCCTCGATGACGACGGCGTGCAGCCGTTCCCGCAGCGCGCGCTCGGCGGCGCCGTCGGTCTCGGGGTAGCGCCGCTGCGGGAACACCCCGAGCACCTTGTGCACTTCCGCCACCACCAGGCCGCGCCCGACCAGGCGCTCCAGCGCGGCGCCGACCGCCTTGGCCTGGTCCCTGGTCAGCCAGTCCGTCACCCGGCGCTTGGCGCGGCCGCGCAGCCAGGCCTCCATCAGCAGGATCCGGCCGTCGAGCAGTTCTTCCCCGGTGGGCGTGGGGTCCCGCAGCTCCAGGTACTTGCCGGCCACCGACACCCGTTCCGCCATGACCAGTTCGAGCAAGATCGCGCCCGCCGCGGCCCAGCCCGCCGACTGGCGCTCGCGCGCCTGCCCGGACTCGTCGTCCAGGGACAACAGCACGATCTCCTCGGCCAGTGTGATTCCCATGTCCACTCCCGTCCCCGTGCTCCACACGTGTCGATGGGGAGGATGTCCGGCAGCTGGCGGAGGTTCCGATTCCGCCACGTCCGCACCACCACCCGCCGCGCCACGTCCGCACCACCACCCGCCGCGCCACGTCCGCACCACCACCCGCCGCGCCACGTCCGCACCACCACCCGCCGCGCCACGTCCGCACCACCACCCGCCGCGCTACGTCCGCACCACCACCCGCGGCGCGAAGTTCCCCTCGCCCAGGTCCTCGGCCAGCAGCCGCCTCGCGATCGCGTCGGCCGCCACCCGCAGTTCGGCGCTCCGCGGCCGCCCCCGGTCCTTCTCCAGCTGGTCGCCGAGCCACTGGGCCCACGCCGCCGAGATGACGGCGGCCTCCCGCTCCCCGGCCCGGGTGAGGGAGAAGTAGCCGGCCTCGCCGCTGAGGTAGCCCTCCTCCGTCATCCGGTCGAAGACCGGGAGCAGCACCTCCGGCGGCAGCGACCGGCGCGCGGCGATCAGCCCGATGCTCGCGGTACCGACCGTCCGGGTCATGAGTTCCACCTGCATCACGGCCCACGCGCCCGCGATGTCCAGCCGGGTGTCGGAGGCCGCGACGATCCCGCGTGCCGTGTCCCGCCCCATGTTCCGTACGAGTTTGCCGACCGCCAGCTCCAGCAGCTTGGCCGAGTCCCCGCTGGCCGTGGCCGGAGAGCCGAAACCGTCGCCCATGTCCGTGGAACCGGCCCGGGCGGTGTCGCGCAGCTTGACCTGCTTGAGGAAGAGCCCGGCGACGAACCCGAAGACCGCCACCGGCACGGTCCAGAGGAACACCGTGTGCAGGGCCTGCGCGTACGCGTCGATGATGGGCGCCGCGGCCTCCGGGCTGAGCCGGTGCACGCCTTCCGGGGTCGACGCGGCCTCGGCCAGCCGCGCCGGATCCTGCCCGGTGACCCGCGCCGCCTCCGCGACCCCCGCCTCCAGTCCGGGCCCCAGGTGGTTCGCGTAGATCGTGCCGAAGACCGCCGTCCCGAAGGCGCTGCCGAGCGTACGGAAGAAGGTGACCCCGGAGGTGGCGGTGCCGAGGTCGGCGTAGTCGACGGTGTTCTGCACGGCGATCGTGAGCACCTGCATGGACAGGCCGATGCCCGCACCGAGCACGAACATGTAGAGCGATTCCAGCAGGGTGCTGGTCCCCGGTTGCATGCGCGACAGCAGGTACAGGCCGACGCCCATGACCGCGTTGCCGACGATCGGGAAGATCCGGTACCGGCCGGTCTTGCTGGTGACGTTGCCGCTGAAGACGGAGGCGATCAGCAGTCCGAAGACCATGGGCAGGGTCCGGATGCCCGAGACCGTGGCCGAGTCCCCGTCGACGTACTGGAGGTAGGTCGGCAGGAACGTCATCGCGCCGAGCATCGCGAACCCGACGACGAAGCTCAGGACGGAGCACACGGCGAAGACCGGATTGCGGAAGAGCCGCATCGGCAGCATCGGTTCCGCGGCCCGCGTCTCGACCAGGCAGAACAGCGCCAGCGCGACGACGCCGCCCGCGAACAGGCCGATGATCGTCGGCGAGGTCCAGGCGTACTCGTTCCCGCCCCAGCTGGTGGCCAGGATCAGCGCGCTCGCGCCGATCGCGACGAGGGCGATGCCCAGGTAGTCGATGACCGGCTTGCCCGTGGCCCGTACCACCGGGATCGTCTTGGCGGCCGCGACGACCACGAGGATGGCGATCGGGACGTTGACGTAGAAGCACCACCGCCAGGTCAGCTGGTCGGTGAAGAATCCGCCGAGCAGCGGTCCGATGACGGTGGCGACGCCGAAGACGGCACCGATCATGCCCTGGTACTTGCCGCGTTCGCGCAGGGGCACCACGTCGGCGATCAGTGCCATGGCGGTGACCATCAAGCCGCCGGCTCCGATGCCCTGGACGCCGCGCCACACGATGAGGAACGTCATGTTGCTGGACAGGCCGCACAGGAAGGAGCCGCTGATGAAGATGATCGCGGAGATCTGGAAGATCAGCTTCCGGCCGTACAGGTCGCCGAACTTTCCCACCAGCACCGTCGACACGGTCTCCGCGAGCAGGTAGGAGGTCACCACCCACGACATGTGGTCCCCGCCGCCGAGGTCCCCCACGATCGTGGGCAGGGCGGTGCCGACGATCGTCTGGTCCAGTGCCGCGAGCAGCACGCCCAGCATGATCGTGCCGAAGATGATGTTGCGCTGCCGCCGGTCGAGCACGGGTGGCGCGGCGGCTACGGCGGGAGCGGTGGTCACCCTCGCACTCTCACAGCGCCCCCGCCCCACCGCATGCGGCACTGCGCCGTACGGGGGCCCGACGGCGCTCGGCGCAGGCGGGTCAGCGCAGGTAGGCCAGGCCCGGGTGCTCCGCCGCGTACCCGTCGAGCAGCCGCCGCGCCACGGCCACGGAGTCCACCAGCGGGTGGAGCGCGAAGGCCTTGACGGCGGTCGCCCGGGACCCGCTGGCCGCGGCCGCCAGGACCTCCCGTTCGACCGCCTTGACGGCCGTCACGAGCCCCACCGCGTGCAGCGGCAGCTGTGCGACGCCGACCGGGTGGGCGCCGTTCGCGTCGACCAGGCAGGGCACCTCGATGACCGCCGCGGCGTCCAGGACCGACAGCGTCGAACCGTTGCGGACGTTCAGGATCAGGGTGGCCCGCTCGTCCCTGGCGATGGCCCGCATCAGCGCGAGCGCGACCTTCTCGTAGCCCCCGGACTCCAGGTCGCTCTCGTCGCGCTCGCCGACGCCGGCCGCCTCGCGGTTCTCGGCCATGTACGTGGCCTCGCGCTCGGCCCGGGTCCGGTCCCAGGCGGCCAGCGCCGCCCCGGCCGGCTGCCCGGCCCGGCCGGCCTCGGCGTAGAAGCCGCGCTGCTGGTCGCGCAGGAAGGCCCCGCGGGTCTGCTCGGCCTCCTGGTAGGCCCGTACGGTGTCACGGTTGAAGTAGTAGTAGTGCAGGTACTCGTTGGGGATCGCGCCGAGGGAGCGCAGCCACTCGGCGCCGAAGAGCCGGCCCTCCTCGAAGGACTCCAGGGCCTTGGTGTCGGCCAGCAGCCGGGGCAGCTCGTCGCGGCCGCCGATGCGCAGCCCGCGCACCCAGCCCAGGTGGTTGAGGCCGACGTAGTCGATCCAGGCCTCTCCCGGCCGGGCCCCGAGCAGCCGGGCGATGCGCCGGCCGAGGCCCACGGGGGAATCGCAGATGCCGATCACCCGGTCGCCGAGCTCCTCGGCCATGGCCTCGGTGACCAGCCCGGCCGGGTTGGTGAAGTTGATGACCCACGCATCGGGGGCGGTACGGGCGATCCTGCGCGCGATCGCGCGGGCCACCGGCACGGTCCGCAGGCCGTACGCGATGCCGCCCGCGCCCACCGTCTCCTGGCCCAGCACTCCCTCGGCCAGGGCGATCCGCTCGTCCGCGGCGCGCCCGTGCAGGCCGCCGACGCGGATGGCCGAGAAGATGAAGTCCGCCCCGCGCAGGGCCTCGTCGAGGTCCCCGGTGGCGGTGACGGCCGGGGCGTCCGGTACGCCGGCGGCGGCCGCCTGGTCGTCGAGGACACGGGCCATGGCGGTGAGCCGCGCCGGGTCCTGGTCGTACAGCGTCACATGCGACACCCGGCCCTCGGCGTGGTCGCCGAGCAGTGCTCCGTAGACGAGCGGTACCCGGAAACCGCCCCCGCCGAGGATCGTCAGCCGCACGCCCCTACCGCCCTTCGCCCGTGCCGGTGCCCCTGCCACGGCAGGTGCCGGTGACAGTGGCAGCTCCCGTGGCCGTTCCACGCACCACGATCGTGCCGGCGGCGGCTCCGGGGCTCCAGTGCCACGATCGGTGACACGATCGGTGGCACGGAATCCGAGGCGCGCACCCGCCGGCTCCAGTCTGCCCCGGCCGGTCACTCCCCCAGCGACGGCACGGCGCGCAGCCGGGCGCCCTGCTGGTGCATGACCCCCGCGCCGCCGCCCCGCACGGGACCCACCGGCGCGCCCTGCGGCGCCGACAGGATCAGGGTGATCCGCGTCAGCCCCATCGCGTCGAGCATCCGGCTGGTCTCGGCCACCATCCGGCAGCGCACCAGGCCCCACCGCGGGTCGGGGTGGCGCACGGTCCGCACCGCCCCGTCCATCTCGGCGGCCTCGGCTCCGCGCATGCTCAGCCAGTGCGGCACCCCGTACCGGTAGGCGGCCTCCATGAACGGGTCACGGGCCACCTCCTGGCGGATGCTGCGCAGCCCCTCGTCCTCCGGAGCCACGGCCAGCGCGGCCGCGAACTGGGCCAGCAGCGGTACGCACCAGGCCGGTTCGTGATCCTCCAGCACGCCCGCCGCGTCCGGATGGAACAGCACGAAGCGCAGGAAGTTGTCGTCCGGCAGGGCCGTCGGGTGCGGCCGCACGGACTGGAAGAGCTGGTCGAAGGCCGAATTGGTGAGCGCGACGTCCCAGCGGTGGTCCACCAGGAAGCTCGGGTAGGGCACGGACTCCATGAGGGCCGCGTAGTCGCACAGGTAGTCGCGCTGCGCGGGGTCCTCGGGCAGCCTGTTCTCCTCGGCGGCCCGCCACGTGGGCGGCGGGTCGCGGTCGACCATGACGCGGAACAGCCAGAAGCACTGCCGCTCGCTCATCTCCAAAGCCTCGGCCAGGGCGAGCAGTTTGCGGTCCGTCCACTCCTTGACGAGGCCGCGTTCCCAGTTTCCGTACGCACGCACGCTGATGCGCAGCCGGGCGGCGAGGTCCTCCTGGCTCAGTCCCAGCTCCTCGCGGCGCTGGCGCAAAATCTCCTTGCGTCGCTCCGACCGCACGGCGCCCCGTGCGGACTCCTCGCCCGCCAGGCGCTCCTCACCGGCTCGGGCGAGGCCATCGGACGGGCCCACCGCTGCGAGATGTGGCACCGAGAGCTCCCCCTCCTCCGGTCTGGATCTTCATTTCCGTGTGGCGATCCTGCTACCGACTTCATTCGAGTGTCAACTATTGTGGCAATTCCAGCCTCTTGACAGCTCATTCCCGCCACAGCTGTGGCACGTTCTAGCCCTTCCGGGCGAGAGCGGCTAGATTCCAGAAGCCGACCATGTGCCGTAACCGACTTCGCGCGATCTAGGAGAACCACTGGTGACAGACGGCTTCCCGGCTCCCGTCGCGGTGGCCAACGCACCCCTGGCAGCCACCATCACGCGCGTCGCCGAACTCGCGGGCAAGATGGGCCGCGACCTGAACCAGGTCTTCGACCTGCGGCGGCTCTCGGAGGCCTCCGGCGTGCCCACGGACGTGGTCAAGACCCTCCTCGACGGCAGGCCGGCCGGCGAACCCGATCTGCAGACCCGGTTCCTCCAGCGGCTCGACCTGCTACGGCGCACCCGGGTCAAACCCAACGGCCGCCGCTACACGCAGCAGGAGATCGCGGACGGCGCCGGCATGTCGCGGCAGCAGGCCGGGGCCCTGATCAACGGCGACCGCCGCCCCACCATGGAGCACTGCGACGCGATCCAGCGCTTCTTCGGGGTGCACGCCGGGTTCCTCACGGCACACGACTCCGACGCCCTCACCGACGCGCTCCAGCGGACCGAGCAACAGCTGCTGCAGGACTTCGCGGGGCGCGCGCGGGAAACCGTACCGGCCGCGGCCGCATCGGCGGGCGATCCGCTGGCAAGACTCCTCCAGAACCACGGCGTGCGGGGCATCGCCTGGCGCGCCGCCCAACTGCCCAGCGACAAGCACCGGGACAAGGTGACCGAATGGCTGGACATGCTCCTCGAAAGCGTAAAACCGAACGAATCCTGACCCAGTCGAAAGTCTGGGTCTGATCCTTGAGTCCTGATCCGGATCCGCGCCGACGGGGAGAACGGTGAGCATAGGCAGAGAGCAGCGGCGGTTGTGCGGGGAGCTGGTGGCCGGCATCCGGCTGACCGCACCCGTGGAACCCGTGGACCTCTACGCTGCCCTCTGCGAGGGCATGAGCAGACACCGCGGCCGACGGGTGGACTTCCGGATGGCCTCGTTCCCCCCGCGGACGGCGAGCGGCCTCTGGCTCGACATGGCGGACCGCGATCTCGTGGTCATCGAGGAACGCACCGCTCCCGACCACCAACTGGTGATCCTGGGCCACGAGCTGTGGCACATGAAGGCCGGCCACTGCAGCCACCACGTCGACGGCGCCGCCGTCGCCGCGCGGCTGCTGACCGACGAGGCGGACATCGGAGAGACCGTCCGCCGTGTCGCGGCGCGCACGCGCGCCGACGTGCAGGAGGAGACCGAGGCCGAAACCTTCGGCTTACTGCTGGGCAGTCGGTGCCGGAACTGGCTGGCCGGATCGGCCGGCCACCGGGCTCCGGTCCAGCGCGACCAACTGGCGGGCCGGATCGAGGCATCGCTGGGCTACCGGGGGCACAGGAACGACCGTTGAACGGCGAGGACTACTACATACCGGCGGCCGCGATGGCGATCTCACTCGCCTTCAAGCTGCCCGCCCTACGGCACAACTGGCGCGACCCGCTCCTGCGTTCGGTCGTCGCCCTGCTGACCCTTGCGGGAGCGGTGTTCTTCTTCGCGGCCCCGCCCACCATCGCGGCGGTCAACCGCTGGACCGGGATCGTCAACGTCTCGGCCCCCCTGGTGTACTGCCTGATCACCGCCTTCAGCGCCTCCTGCCTGGTCCTGATGGTCAACTGGCGGGGCGGACCGCCGGAACAGACCCGACGCGTCTCGCGCCGCTGGATCACGGGCTACAGCCTCGTGATCGTGGCCCTGATCGTGCTGTTCGCCCTCGGTGACACCCCGGTGGAGCGGCTGCGCGACTTCGACACCTTCTACGCGAACACCCCGTACATCGGGATGATGATCGCCCTCTACCTGCTGGCCCACCACGTGGCCGCGGTGGTGATGGTGGTCCTGTGCTGGCGCTGGTCCCTGCAGGTGCGCGGCTGGCTGCGGGTCGGCCTGATGATCATCGTCTCCGGCTACATCTTCAACCTCACCTACGACGCCACCAAGATCTCCTCGGTGGTCGCCCGCTGGCTGGGCCACGACCTCGACGACCTGAGCACCTACGTCGCCCCGCCGCTCGCCGCCCTGGGCGCGCTGATCAGCGCGATGGGCTTCGTGGTCCCGCTCGTCTGCCAGCGGCTGTCGGACCACTGGCAGACCTGGGCGACGTACCGCCGGCTCGGCGCGCTGTGGCAGGAGGTGCAGATCTCCGCGCCCAGCGGCACGCCGTCCGTGCAGATGGCCTGGTGGTCCGCGGCGGAGCTGCGGGTGATCCAGCGGGAGTCGGACATCCACGACGGCTTCCTGCACCTGGGCCCGTACTTCGACAAGGGCCTGCGCGACGGCGCCTACGAGAGCGCCGTCGCCGCGGGGGCCGACGAGGAGACCGCCCGCGCGGTCGCCGACGCCGCCATGGTCGCGGCCGCCGTGCGGGCCCGCTCCGCGGACCCCGAGGGCAGGATCATCGGCGAGGACGACGAGACCCCGCTCGACACCGCCGACGTACCGCGCGACCTGCTGCGGATCTCCCACGCCCTGCGGCATTCACCGGTGGTGCAGGCGGTCCGTCAGCAGGTCGCGGTGTAGCGGGCACCCCTGCGGGCTCAGCGGGCCGCGGTCACCGCCGTCTTCGGGAACAGGTCCTGGAACGGACCCGCGGAGTCGATCCCGTCCCGCCCGTAGGGCGCGTCGAAGCTCCACACCATGAACAGCAGGAACACGATCAGCGCGCTGAACAGTCCGGCGAGCAGCAACTCCCGCCCGGAGCGGCGGATCTGCAGGGTGAAGATCAGCCCGACGGTGACCACCCCGCCGACCAGCAGGCCGAACCACACCACGCTCGGCAGCGTGGACTCGGAGCTCTGCGTCCGCGAGTGGCGGGCGTCGTCGGCGGCCGCGATGTGGTCCAGCAGCGGCTGGTAGGCCTGCGCCTGGAGCTCGGTGGCCGGACTCTGGTGGGTGACGTCGCTGCGCAGCTTGCCCAGCAGCTGGGCGCCCTCGGCCGACGCGCCCTCCCCGGAGGTCAGCAGCGGCCAGTCCACGGCGACGGTGTGGGAGACGTACGCGTCCACCTCGCCGCGGATCCGGTCGCGGACCGCGGCCGGGTAGACGTCGGCGCGCTGGGTGACCTCGTACAGCGCCTGGGCCTCGCGGCGCACGCTGTCCTCCGCGGCGCCGCGCGCCTCCCAGACGCCCGCGATGGCCAGGCCCAGCACGATGGCGTAGACCACGCCCACCATCATCGTCATGTACTCGATGACGTCGGGGGTTTCGCTGGTGTCCTCGTCGTCCGCGGCCCGGCGGTGCCGGATCGTGGTGATGGCGAGGACGACGGCGCAGACGAGCGCCATGGCAATGGCCAGGACCAGCCATTCGGACACGTGGATTCTCCCGGTGTGGGTGGGGTGGGTGGGGTCGATGGGGCGCGGCGGGCGGCCGCGGCTCCTGGAAGAGGCGGTCAGCCGCGGCTCTTGGAGCGCGGACGCAGGGCGGCCGCGGCGAGTACGGCCGGGGTGGTGACGACGACCATGAGCATCACGGTGGACATTCCGTTCGGGCCGCGCCGCTCCAGGGCCACCGCGCGGTACGGACGCACGTGGAAGGCACTCACGCGCGAGGCGGCGGCGGCCCTGGGCGCGGGCGGGGCGGGTGCATCGGCGGGTGCGTCGGCGGGCGCCCCTGCGCTTGCGCCCCCGGGATCCGGCGCGGGCACCGGCGGCTCCGCGTCCCCGGCCCCGGCCTGCGCGGAGGGCGCCGCCGGAGCCGGCGCGGCCGGCGGCTCCGCCGGCTCCGGCAGTCCGGGCCGCGGCGTCCGTCCGGGCGCGGCGACGGCCGGCGCGGGCATCCGCCCCGGGTGGTGCACGGTGGGCCGGGCGGCGCCGGGCACGGCCGCCCGTACCGAGGGCCGCCCGGAAGGCTGGGCGACGGGCCCCCTCGGCTGCGGCCCTTTCATCGGCACGCACAGGTCGACGCGGGCGCCGCGGCCGTGGCCGTCGCCCGCGACCGCCACGTGGCCGTGCAGCGGGCAGAGCGCCGCCACCAGCCCCGCCCCGGCGAAGTACTGCCAAGCGGTCACGCGCGTCCTCCCGAAATCCGCAGCAGATGCATGGGTCACCGCTGAAGAAACGATCAAGGCTCGTCTTCGACACGCCGCGGACGGATCGGGAACCCTGACGCGGGGTCACGTCACCCGGTCGCGCGTACCGTTCCTCACCCGGTCGCGCCTCCGGTCCTCACACGGTCGTGCGTCCGCCCGTGCGTGCGCCCGGCCCCGGCCCACGCCGGCGATGCGGCATGATGGCGCCATGGGGACCCAGGGGGAGAACGCCCGACTGATCGCCGGGCGTTACCGGCTGGATGCCAAGCTCGGCCGCGGTGGCATGGGCATCGTGTGGCGCGCCACCGACCAGCTGCTCGGCCGGTGCGTCGCGGTCAAGGAGGTGGCGCTCGATCCCGCCCTGTCCGAGGACGGGGCCCGGCTCCAGCGCGAGCGCACGCTCCGCGAGGCCCGCGCGGCGGCTCAGCTCAAGCACCCGCACATCATCGTGGTGCACGACATCGTCGAGGACGGCGAACGCCCGTACATCGTCATGGAGCTGGTCGAGGGCGGCTCCCTCGCCGACCGGCTCTCCCGCACCGGCCCGGTGGACCCCGCGGAGGGCGCCCGGATCGGGATCGCCCTGCTCGGCGCCCTGCGCGCGGCGCACGCGGCGGGGGTGCTGCACCGGGACATCAAGCCGGCGAACGTCCTGCTGGAGGCGCCGGGCGGCCGGCCCGTCCTCACGGACTTCGGGATCGCGCAGGTGGCGGGCGCGACGACGCTGACCTCGACCGGGGCCTTCGTCGGTTCCCCGGAGTACACCGCGCCCGAACGGATGTCCGCGCAGGCGCCGGTGGGGCCCGAGTCCGACCTGTGGTCCCTGGGCGCCCTGCTCTGCGCGGCGGTGAGCGGCGCGTCCCCGTTCCGGCGGGACTCGCTCGGCGGGGTGCTCCACGCGGTGGTCTACGACGAGATCCGGCCGCCCGCCGCGTGCGGGCCGCTGCTGCCGGTGGTGCGGGGGCTGCTGGAGCGCGATCCCGCCGAGCGGCTCGGCGCGGAGGAGGCGGAGCGGCTGCTGCGGGCGTACGCGGCGGCGGCGCCGGAGTACACGCCGACGCAGGACGTGGCCGGGCCCGCCGTACCCGCACCGACGCCCGTACGGGCGCCCGTACCGGCTCCTGTACCGGCTCCTGTACTGCCGCCGGCGCCGCCGCAGGCACCGGTGCCGGCTCCCGTGCCGGCGACGGCGCCCGTAACCGCACCCGCGGCCGCAGCCCCGGCGTCGGCCTCCCCCGCCCCCGGGAAGCGGCGGCCGGGGGCCGCGCTGATCGCCGGCCTGCTGGTGGCCGCGATCGCCGGGGCGGGCGTCTCCGCCGCCGCGCTGCTCATGAACGACGACGAACGCCGGGGACAGGCCGCCACGAGCGGGGCGGCCGGCGGCCACAGCTCGTCCCCCGCCACGGCCACCTCCCCGGCCCCCGCACTCACCACCCCTTCGCCCACGACCCCCATGCCCTCCCCCAGCCGCCCCGGCGAGCGGACCGGCACGGTGACCCCGGCGGCGCCGCCGCCGCTTCCCCCGTCCTCCGACGACAAGGGCGCCCCGGCCGGCTACCGGGTCGCCGAGGACCCGGAGGGCTTCTCGCTCGCCGTCCCCCTCGGCTTCACGCGCAAGGTCGAGGGTCCCCGGATCTTCTACGTGTCCCCCGGTGAGACCTTCCGCATCGGCATCAAGGTGGCCGATCCGGAGTCGGGCGGGCCGCTCGCCGTGCATCAACGGGCCCACGCCAAGGGGCCGTCCAACAACCCCGGCTACCGGGACGCCGAGGTCGCGGCCAGCACGCACAACGGCCACGAGGCCGCCCTCTGGCTGTTCACCTGGAACGGCTTCTCGACGGCCGAGGGCCCCCGGCACACCCGCGACCTGTGCTGGGAGGAGGGCGGCCGGCTGTACGACGTGTGGGTCTCGTCGCCGGTCGGACGTTCCGGCGAGGCGCGGGGCTACTTCGACACGGCGGTGCGGACCTTCGTACGGACCGGCTGAGCAGCGGACGCGGGGAGTACCGTCCGGCCGGCGTCCGGCCGGCACCTTCTAGACTGGGGTCACATGTCCGACTCCCTTCCCCTCGCCGAAGAGGCGGCCGAACCTGCTGCCGCACCACCGGCGGCCGAACCGGCTGCCGGGCCACCCGTCGCCGTCCGGGCGGCGATGCGCCGGCCCCTGCGCTTCCTGGGCTCCTGGTGGCCCTGGCGGTGCTGGGCGTACGCGGGCAGCGGCTTCCTCATCGGTTATCCGGTCCTGGTCGTCCTGGGGCTGCTCGTCGGGCTCGGGGTGGTGCTCGCGGTGGCCGGGATCGGGCTGCTGCTCCTGCTCTGCGCGGTCATCGCCGGGGTGCCGCTGAGTGCGCTGGAGCGGTGGCGGCTGCGGTGGGTGGAGCCCGTGCGCGTGGCGGACCCGCACACCTCGCTCCCCGGGGCCGGGCCCGCGGCCTGGCTGCGGACGCGGCTGCGCGAGCGGGCCACCTGGCGGGAGTTCGGGTACGCCGCCCTCCTCGGGCCGGTCTTCGGGGCTGCCGGGTTCCTCGTGATCACACTGGTGGCGTTCTCCCTGATCCTCGTCGCGACCCCGGTCACCGTCTGGGCCATCGCCCCGGACCAGGTGATGCTGATCCCCGGCCGGCCCGTCTCCGGCCCGCTGGAGGGCCTGGGCGGCACGGCGGCCGGCCTGGCCGGGCTGCTGGTGGCCGCGTACGCCGGAGCCCTGCTCGCCTGGGCGCAGGTCACGACCGTGCGCCGGCTGCTCGGGCCGCGCGAGGAGGCCGACCGGGTCCTGGAGCTCACCCGCTCCCGGGTCCGGCTCGTCGAGGCCTTCGAGGCCGAACGCCGCCGCATCGAACGGGACTTGCACGACGGCGCCCAGCAGCAGCTGGTCGCGCTCAGCATGACCCTGGGCCTCGCCGAGCTGGAACTGCGGGGACTGCCGGAGGCCGCAGGGGCCGCCGCGCTGGTCGCCCGGGGCCGCGGCGAGGCGAAGGTGGCCCTGGAGCAACTGCGCGACCTCGTACGGGGCATCCACCCGCAGGTGCTCACCGACCACGGGCTCGCGGCGGCCGTGGCCGAGGTGGCCCTGCGCCATCCCCTGCCGGTCACGGTGGACCTGGACCTGCCCCGGCTGCCCGAACCGGTGGAGATCACCGCGTACTTCACGGTCACCGAGGCCCTCGCGAACGCCGCCAAGCACAGCGGCGCCTCGCGGATCGCGGTCGCGGGTAGGGTCGAGGGCGACCGGCTCATCCTCTCCGTCACCGACGACGGCCGCGGCGGCGCCGATCCCGGCGCGGGGGCGGGCCTGGCGGGACTCGCGGACAGGGTGGCGATGTTGAAGGGCAGACTGGTGGTGTCCAGCCCGGTGGGCGGGCCGACCGAACTGCGCGTGGAGGTCCCGTGCTCCGGCTGATCCTCGCCGAGGACTCCGTCCTGCTGCGCGCCGGGCTGACGGAACTCCTCACCCGTGGCGGCCACCGGGTCCTCGCGGCCGTCGGCAGCGCCGACGAGCTCGTACGGGCGGTGGAGGCGGAGCGGCCGGACGCCGTCGTCACCGATGTGCGGATGCCGCCCGGCTTCCGCGACGAAGGGCTGCGGGCGGCGCTCGAACTCCGCTACCGGGACGGCTCGTTGCCCGTGCTGGTGCTCTCCCAGTACGTCGCCACGGCCTACGCCACCCAGCTGCTCACCGGCGCCTCGGCGGCCGGGCTGGGCTATCTCCTCAAGGACCGCGTCGGCGAGGTGGCCGAGTTCCTGGACGCCCTCCAGCGGGTCGCCGACGGCCAGACCGTCATCGACCCGGAGGTCGTACGGGTCCTGCTCAGCCGCCGGTCCGAGGACCGGCCACTGGCCCGGCTGACCCCGCGCGAGCGCGAGGTGCTGACCCTGATGGCCTCGGGCCTCAACAACCAGGCCCTGGCCGCACGGCTCTTCATCACCGAGGCCGCGGTCGTCAAACACGCCTCCAGCATCTTCACGAAACTCGACCTGGACGCCACGGAGGGCAACCGCCGCGTCCTCGCGGTCCTGGCCCACCTGCGCGGCGCCGACGGATAGACCGTCCCCTGCGGGCCCGCTCCCCCGGCTACCGGTGGGAGCTGCCCCCGGACCCGCGCACCACCGACGGAACCTTCCCCGGCTGCCGGGAGCCCGCCACGACGCGGGTGGGGCGCGGGGGCGCGGCGACCGTGCGGGACCAGAGGGCCAGCAGCACCGGGAGCGCCAGGTAGCCGAAGCGGCCCGCGGGGGCCAGCAGGAAGGCCGTGGTGAGGCCGATCGCGAGGCGGTCCGCCGTCGCCACCAGCGTGCGCGGGGGCCGGAGCAGCAGCGAGAGGGCCACGGCCAGGCCGCCCAGCACGAGCAGAGCCGTCGTCAGGTACCAGCCCCAGGAGCCCAGTTCGGCCAGCAGGTGTCCGGGGAGCGGACTGCCGGCCGGGGTCGCGACCTCCGCGCGCCCGGTGGGGAAGGCGAACACCTGCCGCCACAGCTCGCCCGGCTGCAGCAGCGCACCGGGCAGCACCAGCAGGGCCGTGCCGCCCACCGCCGTCAGTCCGCAGCGCACCGCCGACCGCCCGTCCCGGCGGACGGCGAGCAGGGCAACCGCCACGGCCACCGCGGGCAGCGCCGTCCACTTCAGCGCGCAGGCCCCGGCGAGGGCCGCGCCGGCCGCCACCGGCCGGCCCGACGCCGCGGCGGCGAGCGCCAGGCAGCACAGCCCGGCCAGCGGCAGGTCCACCCCGCTCACGGCGAGGGGCATGGCCACCAGGGGCGAGGCCACCAGCACGGGGAGCAGCGGTGACCGGGCCGCGCCGAGCAGCCTCCGGCCGGCCCACAGGCCGGCGAACAGGGCCGCCGCGCACCAGATCCGGGCATCGCCCAGCAGCCGGACGGCCCAGCCGTCCCCGCCGCCGAGCAGGGCCCGCGGGATGCCGAGCAGGGCCATGCCCGGCAGGTACGGCGTGTACTCCTCGACGTCCGCGGGCCGGTCGACGTAGAGCCGGCCGGACTCCAGCAGGAGCCGCCCGGACCGTTCGATGACCATCACCTCCGACTGTCCCCGGCCGGTCAGGACCAGCCACAGCAGCGGTACGGCGACGGCGCCGAGCAGTGCGGCGGCGAGGGCGGCGCGGCGGCGGCCCAGGGCGGTGGCCACGGCGGCGACGAGGTACCCGCAGGCCGCGCACCCGCCCCACAGCCGGTGGGGTTCCAGCGGGGACAGGAGCGGAAAGGACAGCGCCCAGGCAGCCGCGAGCAGCCAGCCCGCGGTCCAACGGGCGGTACGGGAAAGGGTCATGGCCCCATTCCAGCCGCGCGGCGCCCACCGGGTCTGCACGCCCAGGTGGACACTTCGCGGTGGGGTTTTCCCTACCGTGCCCGCCCGGCGGGCACGCGAAAGGGGCGCGGCCCCAAAAGGCCGCGCCCCTCACGGAGTTGTCATTCGAAGGCTCAGGCCTCCGGGGAACCGCCGAAGCGCTCGCGGTAGGACTCCAGGTCCTCCTCGGTGACCCGCGCGAAGAGCACCGGCGGCACGGTGAACGGCGTACCGGCCGGGACCGCGTCCAGCGCCCTGGCCTGCTCCGGCGTGACCCAGGTGGCCGTGTCGTCGGCGAGCGCGAAGGAGGAGCGCATGGCGCGCGCCGAGGCCGGGATGAACGGCTCGGAGACCACCGAGTAGAGGTGGATCAGGTTCATCGCGGTGCGCAGGGTGAGCGCCGCGCCCTCCAGGTCGGTCTTGACCTCCAGCCAGGGGGCCTTCTCGTCCAGGTAGGCGTTGCCGGCCGACCACAGGGCGCGCAGCGCGGCCGCCGCCTTGCGGTACTGGAGGGACTCCATGTGTCCCTCGTACTCGGCCAGCAGCTCGGCGATCTGCTCGCCCAGCTTGGCCTCGACCTCGCCGGCGGGGCTGCCGGCGGGGACCTCGTCGCCGAACTTCTTGCGGGAGAAGGTCAGTACGCGGTTGACGAAGTTGCCGAGGGTGCCGCCGAGGTCCTTGTTGACCGTGGCCGCGAAGTGCTCCCACGTGAAGGACGAGTCGTCGGACTCGGGCGCGTTGGCGATGAGGAAGTAGCGCCAGAAGTCGGCCGGGAGGATCTCCAGCGCCTGGTCGGTGAAGACGCCGCGCTTCTGCGAGGTGGAGAACTTGCCGCCGTAGTACGTCAGCCAGTTGAAGGCCTTGACGTAGTCGACCTTCTTCCACGGCTCGCGGGTGGCCAGTTCGGTGGCGGGGAACATCACCGTGTGGAACGGGACGTTGTCCTTGGCCATGAACTGCGTGTAGCGGACGTCCTCGGCCTCGTACCACCACGACTTGTAGTCGCGGTTCGCCGGGTCCAGGTCCGACCACTCCTTGGTCGAGCCGATGTACTCGATCGGGGCGTCGAACCAGACGTAGAAGACCTTGCCCTCGGCGGCCAGCTCGGGCCAGGTGTCGGCCGGGACCGGGACGCCCCAGTCGAGGTCACGGGTGATGGCGCGGTCGTGCAGGCCCTCGGTCAGCCACTTGCGGGCGATGGAGGAGGCGAGCTGCGGCCACTCCTCCTCGTGCTCGGAGACCCAGGCCTCGACCTCGTGCTGGAGCTTGGACTGCAGGAGGAAGAGGTGCTTGGTCTCGCGGACCTCCAGCTCGGTGGAGCCGGAGATGGCCGAGCGGGGCTCGATCAGGTCCGTGGGGTCCAGGACGCGGGTGCAGTTCTCGCACTGGTCGCCGCGGGCCTTGTCGTAGCCGCAGTGCGGGCAGGTGCCCTCGACGTAGCGGTCCGGGAGGAAGCGGCCGTCGACCGGCGAGTAGACCTGCCGGATCGCGCGCTCCTCGATGAAGCCGTTCTCCTGCAGCTTGCGCGCGAAGTGCTGGGTGATCTCGCGGTTCTGCGCGGAGGAGCTGCGGCCGAAGTAGTCGAAGGACAGCTCGAAGCCGTCGTAGACCGCCTTCTGGGCGTCGTGGGCCTGCGCGCAGAACTCGGCGACCGAGATCCCGGCCTCCTTGGCGGCGAGTTCGGCGGGGGTGCCGTGCTCGTCGGTGGCGCAGATGTAGAGGACGTCGTGGCCGCGCTGGCGGAGGTACCGGGAGTACACATCCGCCGGAAGCATCGACCCGACCATGTTGCCCAGGTGCTTGATCCCGTTGATGTAGGGAAGCGCGCTGGTGATCAGGTGTCGAGCCATCCTCGGATGCTCCATTTCCTCTGTGCGGTGCCACGTGACGTGACGGATTGTGAGTGCGGTTCATCGTATCGAACCGCCGAAAGGCCACGCGCCGCATTTGTTCATGGGGGACGTAACGCAAAAGCGAGGGCAGTGACCTCTCCGTCACGGCCCTCGCAATCGGGCCCATGCTACAGGCGGACGGCAGGGCACCGGACCGGAGGTCCGGCGGCACCGGCAGCGGGCATATGCATACGTGCTGGCTGGAGCCCCGCGCGATCGAGATCGATCACGGTTCGATCATCGCCGACGCAATGCTTCCAGCTTTCTTCTCTGCGCCCTCCGAGTGCGCCCGCGCTGCTTTCCTGTTCTGCGCACAGGGGATGAGGTGGAGCGGTGAGCGATTGCGGACCGGAGGAGTCCGGTGGGGCCGTGGGACTACCGAGTCGGCGTCGGCGGCCGACTCCCATGAGCCAGTGGGATGCGACGGCACGCCTGTCGTACTGGGCCTTCCACGCCAACCGGCGGCCCGCGTACATGCGCTTCGCGTATCTGCAGCTGGGTTCCGACGCGGCGGCGGAGGAGGCGGTGGACGCCACCTTCGACTCGATCATGGGCGAGTGGCTCCGGATGCTCCACATGGACCGCCTCGACGCCTACGCGTGGACCGTGCTCAAGCACTGCCTGGTCGACCGGCAGCACAGGCGCCACCCCTGGCAGCAGCAGCCCGAGCCGATGGACATCAGCGCCTTCGAGGCCGCCCTCAAGGAGGCCCACGCCGACCGGTACGAGGTGCTGACCGACACCATCCGCTTCTACTCCGCCGTCTCCCGGCTCGCCGAGCGGCAGCGCGACGCGGTCCTCCTGAGGTACGGGCTCCAGTGCACCCCCGGTGAGGCCGCCGCGGTGATGGGCGTCGACGAGGCCACGGTCCGCTCCTACCTGGGCCAGGCCCACCGGCGGCTCGCCCGCCTCCTCGACACGTCCGCCGAATCAGCCGAATCAGCCGGCTCATGAAGCGGTACGAGCCCGTGGAGCGGCAGGACGGCGACCCGACCCCCCGCTCGCTCGCCGAGTTCCTCGCCCGGGCGGGCGTCCGCGACCGCTACCGGCACTACGACCTCGGCGCGGCCGAGGCCCGGCTGCTGCGCGCGACACCGCACGGGCCGGTCCCCGGGCACCGGGCCCGGCGCCGGTCGGCCTACGGCTGGAGCGACCCGGCCCGGGACTGCCCGCTCGACGCCGAACGGGCGCGGCGCGACCTCAAGGCCGTCTGCCTGGCGTCCGTGTGCGCGCCGAGGGCCGGGGCGCACCTCGACTCCTTCCGCACCGGCGGGCACACCGACCTGGCCGGCGCGGTCGTCTTCGGCTGCCTGCTGCACCTCGCCGGACTGCGCGAAGGCGCCCGCTTCTGGTGGCAGTTCGCCGCCGGTTCCGGGAGCCCGCCGACCGCCGCGGCCGCGTACTGCCTCTTCCTCGACCACTCCCGGCGCGGTGAGCACCACGACGCCCGGCACTGGGCGCGCGAGCTGTGCCGCCGCGGCTTCCGGCCGGGCGGCCGGCGGGACCTGCGGGAGGTCCGGCTGTGCGCGCAAGCGGCCGTGCTGCGCTACGTCGACCAGTTCGAGGACCCCGACCTGGGCGCGGTGCCGCTGCCGCGGCCCGGGCTGTCCGCGGTGCTGACCGCCTTCCTGGCGCCGCCCGTCTCCGTGACCGCTACCGTCCCGGCGCCGGCGGCCCCCGCCCCGGCGGCCGCGGTCCGGCCGTCCGCAGGACCGCTGCGCCACCCGGCACTGACGGCGGCGGCCCGCGGGACCGTCGTCCAGGGCGGAACGGGCGAGGCCCTGGCGGAAGCCCGCCGCGCGCTGGCCGTCGTACGCGTCCTGGAGCAGCACCCGCTGGGGGTGGGGGCCGCCCGGCTCGCACGGGAGTCGGGCCTCGCCGGGGCGGAGCTGCGCCGGCTCCTGCCGATGCTGTGCGAGGAGGAGTACGCGTACCGCGCGGGCGCGGGGGTGTACGGGCCCGGGCCCGCCCTGGACCGGCTCGCCGCCCCCGGCGGCCACGGCCTGGCCGGCCAGCTCCAGCGCACCCTGGCGCTGGCCCGGGACAGCGCGGGCGCCGCGGTGTACCTCAGCCGGTACGCCGACGGGGAGGTCCGGATCACGCAGATGGCGGACGGGCCGGCGACCCCGCCGGTGCGGGAGTGGGTCGACTTCCGGGCCGCCGCGCACGCCAGTGCGGTCGGCAAGTGCCTGCTGACCCAGCTCGACCACGACCGCCGCGCCGACCACGTGGCCCGGCACCGGCCCGCCCGGCTCACCCCGCAGACCATCACCGACAGCCGGGCCCTGTTCTCCGCCCTGGACGCGGTCGCTCCGGGCGCGCCCGTCTTCGACCTGCTCGAATACTCCCCCGGAGTCGTCTGCTCGGCGGTCCCGATCGCCACCGGCGACGCGGCCGGGAGCCTCGCGCTCTCCCTGCCCGCGACCCATGCCCACCGACTGCCCGAGGCCACCGCGGCGCTGCGCCGCAAGGCCGTTCCGGTACTCCTCGCGCTGCTCCTGACCGGCGCGATCCCCCCGGACACCCCGGCTCCCGCGGACGCTCCCGCCGCCGAGCCCCCGCCGATGAGGGCCCCGGTCACCCCGGAGACCCTCCGCCACCTCCGCCGCCTCTTCCGCACCCCGCTGACCGGAGCCATGGCTGCCGCGGCCGGCCCCCACCTGGTCAGCGACACCACGACCGCGGCGGCCTACCTCTTCGACGCCGCCCCGAACACCGGCCAGCCCCGCCTCGCCCTCCCCCACACCTTCACCTCGGTCACCCCGGGCAGCCTGACCACCCCGACGGGCCTGGTGGTGCTGGGCACGTGAAGGTCCGGGGCCGGGCCCCGGCTCAGTGCCCCGGAGTGGTGTGCTGCGTGGTTTCGCTCAGCCTGGTGAACGCGTCGCGGACCACCGAGGCGATCAGAGTGCGGCGGGCCGCGAGGAACTCGTCGTACGGCATGTGCTCCCAGTCGTCCGGGAGCGCGTGCCAGTGGCGCTGCCGGGCCAACCGGTCGCCGGGGATCTGCTTGGCGGTGACCTGGGCGGGCCAGTAGTCCGCGGGCCGCTGATCGGCGATGGCGATGTTGTCGCTCCACTCCACCAGGGCCATGTTGGCGATCTGGTTGATGCGCGGGGTCTCCGTGACGCCGCTGTTCTTCAGGTGGTTCTTCGGGAAGAGGTGGTGGCGCTCGATGCCCTTCTTCGCGGTGATCGCCGGATCGAGACGGGTGCGCACCTTCCCCGTGGACAGCAAGGCGTCGGCGTCCAGGATGTTGAGCGCCGCGATGTACGCCATGAGCGCCGGGGACTTCGAGGCCGCGGTCTCGAGGTTGTTGGGCAGGGTGATGGCCCAGTAGTCCTGGGTGAGGGTGTCGTCGACGACCTTGTTCAACGTCGCGAGGTAGGCATCGGCGTCGCCGGCGTCCACGCCGGACAGGCGGGCGAGGTCCTGCTCGACCCGGGTCTCGAACGAGCCGGAGTAGCGGCTGGTGGTGTGGGCCATGAAGAACCAGCGCGCGATGGTCTCGCGCAGCCGGCCGAGCGGCACTTGGTAGTCGACGCGACCGACCAGCCAGAGGGCGTAGGTGTAGATCACGGCGTTGGCGGAGCTGATCATCTTGCTCCCGCGGAAGCCCGCACGCTCCAGACACTGGAGGAACTCGTGCCAGTTCGTCAGGTCCAGTGCGTGCTTCTGTGCTGCCTGGAGGCGGCCGAACTGCTCTTCGCGAAGGTCGGCGGAGGGCTTGCCGGTGTCGATGTCCCTGCCGCGGAGTACGACGTAGACCTGCTTGAGGACGGCGCGGCGCAGGGCGACCGCCGTGGTGACGCGGAGCATCTGGGAAGGCTCGGGCTGGATGTGCCAGTTGAAGGGAGAGGAGTTGTCGAGGCTCGGCTGGTGGGCTTCGCGGCAGAAGTCCTCCAGGGCGCGCCGGCCCTCCTCCCAGAACACGGACAGCAGGGTGAGGATGAAGTCCGCCTGGTTGAGGGTGACTCCGTTGCTGTTGATCCGGACGAAGATCTCGGCGACTTCCTCCTCGTCGATGGTCTCGGACAGTTCGACGATCTTGAACTGGTAGTTCCCGAGGCCGTGGAGGTCGTCGAGCGCCGTGTCCAGGCGGTCCTTCTCCTCCTCGTCCAGCTCCCGCTTCTCCGCGAGGCGCTCCAGGAAGGCCCGGACGACCTTCTTCCGGCTGTTCGGCGCCCAGAGGGTGCTGATGTCGTGCAGGTACTCCGGGTCCTTCTCGACGGCGGCGTCCGTGACGGCGAACGTGGCGTCGGTCGGCCGGAAGGCGAGGCGGATCCGGCGCGTGGTGAAGTCGTCCCGGAGCACGGCGGCACCGGTGATCACGGCGTAGAGGGAGGTGAGCCGCTGCTGCCCGTCGACGATGAGGTGCTGCGGCACGGCCTGCTTGGTCTCGGTGCCGATCTGGCGAGCGCCCGGTTCGGCTCCGGTCTTCCAGAACAGCAGGGAGCCGACCGGGAAACCCTTGTACATGGAGTCGAACAGGTCACGCGCCTTCGCCGCCGGCCAGACGTAAGGGCGCTGCAGCTCGGGCAGGGCTATGGTTCCGCGCTCGATGTCGTTCACGAGGTGAGACACAGCGAGTGTCGTGTCGCTGTAGAGCAGCTTGGCCATGGCGTGCGAGCCCTCCACGGAACGGGCGGATGCGGGACACCCGGAGGCTATCCGACCCTTCCGTCACACCGAGCGGGCTTCAGCTCGGTGTATCACTCCCCGGAACGACAAAAACCCCACCGAAGTGGGGTTTTCGCTTGTGTCCGAGGGGGGACTTGAACCCCCACGCCCGATAAAGGGCACTAGCACCTCAAGCTAGCGCGTCTGCCATTCCGCCACCCGGACCAGGTGGTCGGCCCCGGTTTCCCGCGGCGACATGGACAACAATAGCAAAGGATCGGCGGGGTTCCGACCACTTATCCGAGCGGCGGGCGTCCGCCACGCCGGGCTGACCTGCGGGCATGCCCCCAGGGGGGCAGCGAGACGGGATGTCTCGTCGGGACCGGGCGGGGTGGGGCGACGGCGTCGTGGGGCTTCCGGATGCTGATACCGGCTGGACATGGGGGATGCCGGGCGGTCGGATGGCTGCGCACACATCCGGGGGGGGGAGCCGCGCATGGAAACCGAGCACCGCGTCAGCACGCTGGAGCTGTTCTTCGACCTCGTCTTCGTCTTCACCATCACGCAGTTGACGGTGCTGCTGGCGGACGACCTGACCCTGCGGGGTGCGGGGCAGGTGGTGCTGATCTTCACCGTGCTGTTCTGGATGTACGGGGGCTACGCGCACCTGACCAACCAGGTGCCGCCGGACCGGACCGTCCGGCGGGTCCTGCTCATGCTGGCCATGGGGGCGTTCCTGGTGTGCGCGCTGGCCGTGCCCACCGCTTTCGGGGCGGGCGGCGTGGCCTTCGGGCTCGGGTACCTGCTGGTCGTCCTGGTGCACAGCGCGCTCTACACACAGGCGCACGGGCGCGGGGTGCTGTGGTTCGCGCTGCCCAACGCGCTGTGCGCGCTGTCGGTGACCGCGGCCGGGTTCTTCGACGGTGCGCCGGCCTGGGGACTGTGGATGCTGGCGCTGCTGCTGCAGTTCGCGACGCCGGTGGTCGTACAGCGGGTCGCGGCGAGCGGGTCGGCGGGGGCCGCGGCGGAGCCGGAGGCGCCCGGTCAGACGGTCGGGGACCAGCTGGGCGGGATGAACGCGGCGCACCTCGTGGAGCGGCACGGCCTGCTGCTGCTCATCGTCTTCGGCGAATCCGTGATCGCGATCGGCATCGGGGTGGGCTCACTGCCCTTGTCCCCCGGGATCGCCGGGGGTGCCTTCCTGGCCCTGACCGTCGCGTCCGCGATGTGGTGGATGTACTTCGTGCGCGACGAGGGCCGGGCCGAGGAGGTCTTCGAGCGGACTCCGCCCGAGCGGCGCTTCAAGCTGGCGATGGTCGCGTACTACTACGCCTTCCTGCCGATGCTCCTGGGCATCGCCGTCTTCGCGGCGGGCGTGAAGAAGACCATCGGTCACCTGGGCGAGCACCTGCACACCGGGCCGGCGGTCGCGCTGGCGGGCGGCGTCGCCCTGTACCTGGCCGGGGACCTGGCCTTCCGGGCGGCGCTGGGCATCGGGCCGGCCCGTTACCGCGCGGCGGCCCTGGTGCTTTCCCTGGCCACCGTCCCCGTGGGCACGGGGTGGGCGGGAGCGGGCCAGCTGGTGGCGCTGGCGTGCGTCCTGATCGGCGCGCTGGCCGCCGAGGGCCTCCGCTCCCCCGCCGGGCCGGCGGAGGAAACGGCTGCGGAAGCCGTCACGGGCAGTGGATGACCTGACCGGCGTAGGAGAGGTTGCCGCCGAAGCCGAAGAGGAGGACCGGGGCGCCGGAGGGGATCTCGCCGCGCTCGACCAGCTTGGACAGGGCCATGGGGATGCTGGCGGCCGAGGTGTTGCCGGAGTCGACGACATCGCGGGCGACGACGGCGTTGACGGCGCCGATCTTGGCGGCGAGCGGCTCGATGATCCGCAGGTTCGCCTGGTGGAGGACGACCGCGGCCAGGTCCTCCGGGGTGATCCCGGCCTTCTCGCACACCTTGCGGGCGAGCGGCGGGAGCTGGCTGGTGGTCCAGCGGTAGACGGACTGGCCCTCCTGGGCGAAGACCGGCGGCGAGCCCTCGATCCGGACCGCGTTGCCCATCTCCGGGACCGAACCCCACAGCACCGGCCCGATGCCCGGCTCCTCGCAGGCCTCGACGACGGCCGCGCCCGCGCCGTCGCCGGTGAGCACGCAGGTGCTGCGGTCGCTCCAGTCGGTGATCTCGGTCATCTTGTCGGCGCCGATGACCAGGGCGCGGGTGGCGGAGCCCGCGCGGATGGCGTGGTCGGCGGTGGCCAGGGCGTGGGTGAAGCCCGAGCAGACGACGTTGATGTCCATCACGGCCGGGCCGCCGCCCATGCCCAGCTTGGCGGCGACGCGCGCGGCCATGTTGGGCGAACGGTCGATCGCGGTGGAGGTGGCGACCAGGACGAGGTCGATGTCGTCCGGGGTCAGGCCGGCGCCGGCCAGCGCCTTGCCCGCCGCCTGGTAGGCCAGCTCGTCCACCGGCTCGTCCGGGCCCGCCATGTGGCGGGTGCGGATGCCGACGCGGGACCGGATCCACTCGTCGGTGGTGTCGACCATGGCCGCGAGGTCCTCGTTGGTGAGCACTTTCGCGGGCTGGTAGTGCCCTAGCGCCACCACGCGTGAACCGGTCATGGGCGGGGTCCCCCCTTGTACGGAAGTCAGGATCACCCAGCTTTGCCTGCTACTGGTGGGTACGGGTGCGTGTGACCCGACAGGATTCCGGCCCCGGATTTTGGAGCTTCCCGAGGATCCACCTGCCGGGGGCGTCGCGGGAAGCGGAACCGGGAGAATGAGGTCGTCGGATACCGGCGAGAAACTGAAGGGGAGGGCTGATCACCATGGGACGGGTCACCGAACGCCGTCGCGTCGTCCGGATCCGGAACGGCGGGGCGGGTGTCCGCCCGGACACGCTGGTGGCCGAGGAGCCACTGGAGATACGTCTGAACGGCAAGCCGCTGGCCATCACGATGCGTACGCCGGGCGACGATTTCGCGCTGGCGGTGGGCTTCCTGGTCAGCGAGGGAGTGCTCGGAGCGGCATCGGACGTGCAGGCCGTCACCTACTGCGAGGGGGCGACCGAGGACGGTTCGAACACCTACAACGTGGTGAACGTCCAGCTGGCCGCCGGGGTCCCGGTGCCGGACATCACGCTGGAGCGGAACGTCTACACCACGTCCTCCTGCGGCCTGTGCGGCAAGGCCAGCCTGGACGCGGTCCGTACGGCGACCCGCTTCCCGGGGATCGCCGCCGACCCGGTACGGGTACCCGTGGAGGTCCTCTGCGAGCTCCCGGAGCGGCTGCGCGCGGCGCAGAAGGTCTTCGACCGTACGGGCGGACTGCACGCGGCCGGTCTGTTCACGGCGCAGGGCGAGCTGCTGGACCTGCGGGAGGACGTGGGCCGGCACAACGCGGTCGACAAGATCATCGGCCGGGCGTTCCAGGCCGGCGGGCTGCCGCTGACGGGCGCGGTCCTGCTGGTGTCGGGCCGGGCCTCCTTCGAACTCGCGCAGAAGGCCGTGATGGCCGGCATCCCGGTACTGGCGGCCGTCTCCGCGCCGTCCTCGCTGGCGGTGGACCTGGCGCTGGAGTCGGGGATGACCCTGGTCGGCTTCCTGCGGGGGCCGGACATGAACATCTACGCGGGCGAGGAGCGGATCACCCTCTAGCCTTGCGGCGGCCTCGGCGGGCGGAGGCGACGGACGACGACGGCTCCTTGGGGGCCGGGGGGTCGATGCGGTGGAGGTCCAGGATGGCCGGGAGCGGGGTCGAGCCCGGGCCGCCGGATTCGGCCCAGGCGATGATCTCGTCGGTCGCGGTGTCGTCCAGGGCCCAGCCGAACCAGGTCGCGCGGGCGCCGCGGCGGCGGGCTTCGGTGGTGGGCTGGACGACGATCACGTTGGCCTGGGCGCAGGGGCCGAGGCAGTCGCTCGTACGGACGGCCAGGCGGCCCCCGGAGGCGGCGGCGGCCTCGCGCAGCCGGGCGAGTTGGCCGGCGTGGTCGGAGCCGGGGTTCTTGCGGGCATCGCCGCAGCAGCAGCCGCGGCAGACCACCAGGGTGCAGGGGCGTTCGGCGTGCGCGCCGAGCGGGCGTATCCAGGTCACTACCGCACGTTAACGGCCCCGGGGGGCGGGATGTTGGGCCGGGGGCGAGACCTCCGCCACACGGTTTGCCGCACGTTGGGGCTCGGCGTCCCGCGCGCGGCGCCGGGCGAGGACCGCGCAGACCATCAGCTGCATCTGGTGGAAGAGCATCAGCGGGAGCACGGCGAGGCCGGCCTGGGCCCCGAACAGCACGCTGGCCATGGGGAGTCCGGCGGCGAGGCTCTTCTTCGACCCGGCGAACTGGATGGCGATGCGGTCCGCGCGGCCGAAGCCGAGGCGCGCCGACCCGTACCAGGTGACGAGCAGCATGACGGCGAGGAGTACGGCCTCCACCAGCAGCAGGGCGCCCAGCCGCGGAAGGCTGACCTGGTGCCAGATGCCCGCGGCCACGCCCGCGCTGAAGGCGGCGTAGACGACGAGCAGGATCGAGCCGCGGTCGACGTAGCCGAGGACCTGCTTGTGGCGGACGAGGAAGCCGCCGACCCAGCGGCGCAGGGCCTGCCCGAGCAGGAAGGGCAGCAGCAGCTGGAGGGTGATCTTGAGCAGGGAGTCGGGGGAGAATCCGCCCGCGCGGCTGCCGAGGAGGCCGGCGGCGAGGAGGGGGGTGAGGACGATGCCGGCCAGGCTGGAGAAGGAGCCAGCGCAGATCGCGGCGGGCACGTTGCCGCGGGCGATCGAGGTGAAGGCGATGGAGGACTGGACGGTCGAGGGGACCAGGCACAGGAAGAGCAGGCCGCCGTAGAGCGGCTGGGTCAGGACGCCGGGTACGAGGACGCGGGCGGCCAGGCCGAGGAGGGGGAAGAGCAGGAAGGTGCAGGCGAGCACGGTGAGGTGCAGCCGCCAGTGGCGCAGTCCTTCGAGGGCCTCGCGGGTGGAGAGCCGGGCTCCGTAGAGGAAGAAGAGCAGGCCCACGGCCGCGGTGGAAGCCCCGTCGGCGACGGTGGCGGCCGCGCCGCGGGCGGGCAACAGGGCGGCGAGGCCGACGGTGCCGAGCAGGGCCAGGATGTACGGGTCCAGGGGCAGCCGGGCGGGGAGGTGCGGGCGGCGCATGCGCGGGGTGCTCACTTGCTGTCGGGGCGGGTGGCGCCCGGGCCGAGGGCCCGGGCGCGGTGCTCCCTCCATGGTCGACGGTGGGCGGTCATCGGGAAACCCGTACACCGCACTCACTGTCATCACAACCTGCGATAGCAGGTGCGTGTCACACCTCGTCGGCACCCGGGGCGGCGGGTGCGGGCGCCTGGGCGGGTGCGGGGGCGGGCGCCGGGGCGACGGCGGCGATCAGGACCGCCGCGAGGTTCTCCTTGCGCATCCGCTGGTCGACGTAGAGCAGGGCGATGACCAGCTGGGGGAAGCCGTACTGGAACACCGCGCTGAGCAGGCCGCCGACCAGCGAGGCGATCGCGTACACGACGAGTCCGAAGATCAGCTGGCTCGGGTCGATGTCGCCCCCGTCCGCCGCCATCAGGGTCGGGAAGAGCGGGATCATGCCGACCATGCTGAACGGCACCTGGATGATGTAGCCCACGGCGCCGGCCACGAGGTACCCGAGCATCGTGATGCCGAACACGCGCCACCAGTCACCGCTGACCAGCTGGGCGGAGCGCCGCAGAGCCGCGACGGGGCGCAGCTCCTCGCACACGGCGGCGGCGGGCGCGAAGCTGAACCGCGTCATGAGCCAGACCGCGACGGGCATGTAGAGGAAGACGCCCAGGAACAGCACGGCGAGCGCGGCGGCCGGCGGCTCGGAGTCGTCGACGGACATGACGATCAGCGGCACGCAGATCGCGTAGAGGACGAGGAGCGGACCGCCCACGATCAGCCCCGTGAGCAACACGGTTCCGAGCACCGACGGCAGCCGGGACCAGCTGCGGCGCCACATCGCGCCGAAGGTCGTGGGCCGGCCGAGCACGGCCTCCTGCGTCACCGCGGGAGTCAGGGCGCTGATCAGCCCCGCGCACAGCGTGACCACGACCAGCAGGAGCACGACGGCCGGTACGAAGGAAAGGAACAGGCCCGCCACGTCCGCGCCGTCGGGACGGTCCCCCGGTGCGAGGTCGAAGACGGCGGCGAACCGGTCCTGCACGGCGGCCACGGTGGCGCCGATCCCGGCGAGCACGACCAGGATTCCGATGCCCTGGACCGCGAGCATGACGCCGATCAGGGGCTTCGCGTACCGGCGGAAGGTGGCGAAGCCGCCGTTGAACACATCGCCCATGGTGAGCGGGTGCAGGGGTATGACGCCGGGCTTCGGCGGCGGCGGCGGAAGCGGCGGCTGCCAGCCGCCTCCCCACTGCGGATTCGGCTGTCCCGGGTACGGTCCCGGCCCCATGTGGTGCGACATCAGTTGTCCCCCTAGAAATGAAGGGACACGGTAACCCGGCGCACCGCGCACGGCGCAGCCGCCCCCCGGCTCCGTGGACGGCTCGTGCCCAGGTCAACGGCCAGGACGAGGACCGCCGTCCGCGGGGACGGCCTAGCATCGGCGGTATGTACGACCCCGTCCAGCTGCGCACGTTCCTCACGGTGGCCCAGACGCTCAGCTTCACGCAGGCCGCGGGGCGGCTCGGCGTACGGCAGTCCACGGTAGGGCCCTGGAGGTGCTGGAACGCGAGGGTTGGGCCTGGCGGATCGCGTGTACGAGCGGCAGTCTGAGCGGTCTGATCGCGGCGGCCCGTGCCGGTCTGGGCGTGATGGCGCACACCCGCGGGCTGATCCCGCCGGGCCTGGTGCGGGTCGGCGGGCTGCCGGAGCTGGGGCCGGTGGAGTTCGCGCTGCTCCGCGGGCCGCGCGCCTCGGCCGCGGCCGAGGCACTGGCGGCGGCCGTGCTCTCGGGCGCGGACCGGCTCAGCCGCACCGGCTGAACGGGTCCGCGCCGCCGGAGGCGACCGCGGGAACGGCGGCCCGCGCCGCCGGAGGCGACCGCGGGAGCGGCGGCGGTGGCGACGCCGGGAGCGGCGCCGGCTGCAACCCCCGGCGGCGATCCCGTGATCAAGCCCCGCGGCAACCGCGGCGGCGCCCCTCACGGCAACCCGGACGCACCGCCGATGTCGCACGTCAGAGGCATGGGAAGCATGGTCACTGGGGAGGTCTTGTGGAGGTATCCGATTGCTGATCAACCCCCCTTGACCGTGAGGTACGTTCACCGCGGCGCGCGGAGAGGAGCGGGGCCTTGCGCGAGATCACCGTCCCACCGGTCGTCACGGGCGCGCCCGTCGGCGGACTGGCCGACGTCGTCTTCCAGCACGCCCACGAGGAGCCGGACCGGGTGGTGCTCGGCCGCAAGACCGACGGCGTCTGGCGGGACGTCACCTCCGGGGAGCTGGCCGCCGAGGTGCTGGCGCTCGCCAAGGGGCTGCTGGCCCAGGGCGTGCGGTTCGGGGACCGGGTCGCCGTCATGTCCCGTACCCGGTACGAGTGGACCCTCTTCGACTTCGCCCTGTGGGCGGTCGGCGCCCAGCCCGTCCCCGTCTATCCGACGTCCTCGGCCGATCAGGTGCACTGGATCCTGTACGACACCGACTGCACGGCCTGCGTGGTCGAGGACGAGGACCAGGCCATGACGGTGGGCTCGGTCATCGACCGGCTTCCCCACCTGCAGCGGCTGTGGCAGCTCGACGCCGGGGCCGTGGAGTCCCTCGTCGCCGACGGCCGCGGGGTCTCCGAGGACGTCGTGCACCGCCATCGCCGCGCCGTGACGCCGGACACGACGGCCACCGTCATCTACACCTCCGGGACCACCGGCCGGCCCAAGGGGTGCGTGCTGACGCACGCCAACTTCATGTACGAGGCGGACACCCTGGTGGCCGGCTGGGAGTCCGTGTTCCAGGGCAGGCAGGGCGAGCAGCCGTCCACCCTGCTCTTCCTGCCGCTGGCCCACGTCTTCGGGCGGATGGTGGAGGTGGCCGCCGTCCGGGCGCGGGTCAAGCTCGGTCACCAGCCCGTGCTGGCGGCGGCCGAGCTGCTGCCGGATCTGGCCGCGTTCCGGCCGACCTTCGTGCTCGGCGTCCCGTACGTCTTCGAGAAGGTCTTCGCGGCGGCCCGCCGCAAGGCGGAGGCGGAGGGGCGGTCGGGTCCCTTCGACCGGGCGGTGGAGACGGCCGTACGGTACGCGGAGGCGCGCGAGCGGAAGGCCTTCGGCATCGGGCCGGGGCCCTCGGCCGGGCTGCGGATGGAGCACCAGCTCTTCGAGAAGCTCGTCTACGGGAAGGTCCGCGAGGCGATGGGCGGCCGGGTGCGGCACGCCATGTCGGGCGGGTCGGCGATGTCGCGCCGTCTCGGGCTGTTCTTCGACGGTGCCGGGATCACGGTGTTCGAGGGGTACGGCCTGACCGAGTCGTGCGCGGCGGCCACCGCGAACCCGCCGGGGGCGACGAGGTACGGCACGGTGGGCCGGCCGATCCCGGGCAGCGCGGTGCACATCGCGGACGACGGGGAGGTGTGGCTGCACGGCCGCCACATATTCGCCGGGTACCTCAACGACCCCGGCGCCACGGAGGCGGTGCTGCGCGGCGGCTGGCTGGCGACCGGGGACCTGGGGCGGCTGGACGAGAGCGGCTACCTCACGATCACCGGGCGCAAGAAGGACATCCTGGTGACCTCCAACGGCAAGAGCGTCGCGCCGGCCGCGCTGGAGGAGCGGGTCCGTTCGCATCCGCTGGTGTCGCAGTGCGTGCTGGTGGGCAACGACCGCCCGTACATCGCGGCCCTGCTCACGCTGGACATGGACGGGATCGCGCACTGGTTGTCGATGCGCGGCCGGCCGCAGCTGCCGGCCGCGGACCTGGTGAACGACCCCGAGCTGGCGGTGGAGGTCCGGCGGGCGGTGGTGGCCGCCAACACCCTCGTCTCGCAGGCGGAGGCGATCCGCACCTTCCGGGTGCTGGGCGAGCAGTTCACGGAGGAGCGGGGACTGCTGACCCCCTCGCTGAAGCTGAAGCGCCGGGCGATCGAGAAGGCGTACGCGAAGGAGGTCGCGGCCCTCTACTCCTCGTGAGTCCCCGGCGCCCGGCGTTCACCGGGGTTCGCCGCGTTCACCGGGGGGACTGTTCGCCGCGTTCACCGTGGGGACGGGGACATGCTCCGGCGGGTGGCCGAGCGCAGCGCGAAGGCCATCACCACCTCGAACACTCCGAGCAGGACGAGCCACAGGCCAAGCAGCCGGGTCAGGGCGACCGCGGAGTCCACCGGGAAGCAGAGCACGACGATGCCGGCGACCGCGCCGAGGGCGCCCAGGCCGAACATCAGGCCGCGGTGCACGAGCGAGCGGTCGGCGATCGCGACGTATGCCGTGAGCACTCCGCTCAGCAGCCAGAACACCCCGACGATCAGGGAGAGCGCACCGATCGTCTGCATGGGATGCCTCAGCACCAGGACGCCCGCCAGGAACGCCAGCATGGCGACCAGGACGCCGGCCAGTCTGCTGCCGCCGTCGTCACGGCTGTGGGAGAAGGCCGAGACGAAGCGGAAGCCGCCCGCCACCAGGAGCTGCAGACCGATGATCACGGCGAGGACGTGCAGCGTCTCGTCGGGCCAGACGAGCACCAGGATGCCTGGGATCAGGGTCGCGAGGGCGAACGCGAGTGCCCAGCGCCACGAGCCCCCGAGCTGCTTGAGGGCGTCCTCGGGGTCGCTCTGTGTGTGCTGCGGTGCCGCGTCGGAGGGTACGGTCATCACGCCTCCAGGGACAGCCGGACGGCACGCGGGGGTGCCACGAGCCGCCGGACATGCTTTTTACCTTTCCGATCCACCTTAGTCGGATATGGCAGGGTTTGCCGCGCCGAGGGCGGGGCCACACCCCGGGGCCGGGGACCGGGGTGGATCGCCTCGTCGGCACCTCTCGGCCGCGATCCCCCCTTCACCACGGTCGCCGCAGGTCTGGGCGCCTTCCCCGCCACCCCTTCACCACAACTGACGACCCGTCATTTCTCTTTGCCGTTGATATTGACGGTTCGTCAGGTCACGCACAGAATGCGGGGATTCCGACCGGAGGGGATCCCCCGACATGTTGCGACCGATCCGCACCCTGGCCGCCGCGGCGGCGGCCCTCGCGCTCGTCTCCGCCTGCAACTCCGCCTCCACGAACGGCACCGGCCCCGGCAAGCGCGGCGACGGCCCGGGGAACTCCCGCGGGGTCACCGCCGACTCGATCAAGGTCGGCGGCATCGTCTCGATGACCAGCGCCAGCGGTTACAGCAAGAAGGACACCGATCTCGGTGCCAAGGCCCGCTACATGAGGGCCAACGCCGAGGGAGGCGTCAACGGCCGCAAGATCGACTACCTCGGTGCGGAGGACGACGGCCAGGACCCCGCCAAGAACATGGCGGCCGCCCGCAAACTCGTCCAGCAGGACAAGGTCTTCGCGGTCTCCCCCATGAGTTCGGTGACCTTCTCCGGCGCCGACTTCCTGGAGCAGGAGAAGGTCCCCACCTTCGGCTGGGGCACCCTGCCCTCCTTCTGCGGGCCCAAGTACATCTACGGGTTCAACGGCTGCCTGGTCCCCACCCCCGGCGGCACCCTGAACCAGACCTGGCCCGAGGGCATCGCCACGATCCTCGGCGGGGCCCGCGGCAAGTCGGTCGCGGTCATCGCCAACGACAGCGACGCCGGGAAGTTCGGCATCCGTACCTTCCAGCAGGGCTTCGCCAGCGCCGGGTTCACGGTCTCCTACGCCAAGGCCTCCGTACCCGCCACCGCCGTCCCGAGCGACTGGTCCGCGTACGTGAAGGAGATCCTGGAGAGCAACGGCGGCAAGGCCCCGGACGCCGTGGTCTCCGTGATGCAGACCCCCAACAACATCGGGCTGTTCACCGCGCTCAAGCGCAGCGGGTACAAGGGGCTGCTCTCCGACCCGACCGACTACGACCCGGGCCTGCTCGCCAAGGACGCCACGAAGCAGGCGCTCGACGGGGTGCACGTACTGCTGCAGTTCCAGCCCTTCGAATCGGCGGATCCGAAGATGGCGCAGTTCAGGGCCGACATCAAGGCGGCCGCGGGAGGCCAGGAAGTCCCGCTGAACATGCACATGTTGACCGGGTACATGTCGGCCGACCTGTTCGTCTCCATCGCGCAGAAGGCGGGCAGGGACCTGACCGTCGAGTCCTTCCAGAGCGCCGCGCAGAGCTTCTCCGACACCGGCACGCTCGTCGGTGACCGGGCGGAGCCCAAGGGGCAGAAGGACAGCTTCGGCTGCGGGGCGCTCGTACAGCTGAAGAACGGCGCGTACGAGGTCTCCGTCCCGTTCAAGTGCTACGAGCCCATCCCCTTCAAGTAGGGCTGCGGCATGGGAGATCTGCTCGTCTTCGTGCTGAGCGGTCTGGTCTCCGGCGCCCTGTACGCACTGCTCGCCACCGGGCTGGTGCTGTCGTACTCGGCGTCCGGGCTGTTCAACTTCGCGCACGGGGCCACCGCCTACCTGTGCGCGCTCACCTTCTACGAGCTGCACTCGGGCCTGGGCTGGCCGGCGGTCCCGGCGGCGCTGCTGGTGGTGTCCGTGCTGGCCCCCGGTCTCGGCTGGGGGCTCGACCGGCTGATGTTCCGGCGGCTCGCGCGGGTCGGTGAGACGGCCCAGATCGTGGCGACCATCGGACTGCTGGTGGCGCTGCCGGCCGCCGGGCTGTGGGCGGTGGACCTGCTCGCGGACGCGGGCGCGCCGGTGAAGCCGGCGGAGAACCAGTTCGGGCTGCCGGGGGCGGGACCGAGCCCGGCGAAGTCCTGGCAGCTCGCGGAGGGCGTCGGCATCGACTCCGACCAGCTGATCACCTGGGTGGTGACGGCGCTGGTGGCGGTCGCCCTGTGGGTGCTGATGCGGCACACGCGCCTCGGGCTGCAGCTGCGGGCCGCCGTCGACAACCGCTCGCTGACCGAGCTGCGCGGCATCAGCGCCGACCGGCTGTCGTCGGTGGCGTGGATGATCGCGTCGGGGCTGGCCGGGCTGGCGGGCGTACTGGCGACGCCGCTGCTGGGGCTGTCGGCGCACGACTTCACGCTGTTCCTGTTCGTGTCGGCGACGGCGGCGGTCATCGGGCGGTTCGCGTCCGTGCCGCTCGCCTTCGCGGGCGGGCTCGGGCTGGGGGTCCTGCAGAACCTGGTGGCCGGGTACGCGTCCTTCGCCGAGGGCATCACGGGCTTCCGTACGGCGGTGCCCTTCCTGATCCTCTTCGGCGGCCTGCTGGTGCTGACCCGCAGGGCCCGGACGGCGGGAGTGGCCGCCGCGGACGCGCCGCCCGTCGACCACCTGGCGGGAGCCTCGTGGGGACGGCGGTGGGGGGTGTGGGCGGCGGGCGCCGGGCTGTTGTGCGTGGCGTTCTACACCGTGACCACGCCCTTCTGGAGCGGGCTGCTGGCGCAAGGGCTGGCCATCGCGCTGGTGTTCATGTCCTTCACGGTGGTGACCGGGCTGGGGGCGATGGTGTCCCTGGCACAGGGCACCTTCGTGACCGGGGCCGCGCTCGTCGCCGGGCTGCTCATGAGCCGGGGCTGGCCCTTCGTGGCGGCGCTGGCGGTGGGCACGTGCGTGGCGGCCCTGCTGGGGGCGCTCGTCGCGCTGCCGGCACTGCGGCTCGGAGGCAGGTCCCTGGCCCTGGCCACGCTGGCGCTGGCCTTCCTCGCCGACCAGGTGCTCTTCCAGCTGAGGTGGCTGCGCAACGGCGACTCGGGGTGGTCGGTCCCGCGGCCGGTGTTCGGGCCGGTGGACCTCTCCGACGACCGGGCACTGGGGGTGGCCCTGGTGGTACTGGTCGCGGTGGTCGCCGCCGGGCTGAGCGCGCTGCGGAACTCCCCGTCGGGGCGGGCGATGCTGGCCGTACGGTCGGCCCCGGCGGCCGCGGTGGCCTCGGGGGTGTCCGTGCTGCGGACGAAGCTGCTGCTGTTCACCCTGTCGGCGGGGCTGGCCGGCTTCGGCGGCGTGATGTACGCCTCGTACAACACCCGGATCACGGCGACGGACTTCACGGCGCTGACGGGGCTGGTGTGGCTGGCGGTCGTGGTGGCGGCGGGCGTGCGCAGGCCGCAGTACGCGGTGGTGGCGGGGCTGGTGTTCGCGGTGGCCCCGCGGCTGCTGTCCGACTACGTGACGGAGTCCGCGCACCTGCCGGTGATCCTCTTCGGCCTGGCGGGATTGGCCCTGGCCAACGATCCCGACGGGTACTGCGCGGCCGTGCCGGTCCGCCTGGCGAAGCGGCGGACCGCCGCTTCCCGGGGCTCCGCCCCGGACCCCTCGGGGGCTCCGCCCCCGGACCCCCGCGCCTCAAACGCCGTCGGGGCTGGAGTTGCAGCCCCGCCGGCGATTGAGGAGCGGGGTGCGGGGCGGAGCCCGGCAAGGCCCGCCCTGGAGCTGCGCGGCGTAGCGGCCGGGTACGACGGGGGGCTGGTCCTGCACGGGGTCGACCTGGAAGTCCGCAAGGGGGAGATCCTCGCCGTGCTCGGGCCCAACGGGGCCGGGAAGAGCACCACCTGCCGGGTGGCCGCCGGGCTGCTGCCCGTCGCGGGCGGGGCGGTCCGCGTACACGGGCGGGATGCCACCCGGGACGGGGCCGTACGGCGGTCGCGGGCCGGGGTGCTGCTCGCCCCCGAGGGCCGGGGGATCTTCCCCTCGCTCACCATCGAGGAGAACCTGGCCCTGTACCTCGGGGAGGCCGACGCCCGGGCCGCCGTGTACGCGCGCTTCCCCCGGCTCGCGGAGCGCCGCACGGTCGCCGCCGGGGCGCTGTCCGGCGGGGAGCAGCAGCTGCTGGCCCTGGCCCCGCTGCTGCAGCGGCCGCCCGAGGTGCTGATCGCCGACGAGCCCTCGCTCGGGCTCGCCCCGCGTGTGGTGGAGGAGGTGTACGCGCTGCTCACCGAGCTCCGCGACGCCGGGACCGCGCTGCTCCTGGTGGAGGAGAAGGCAGCCGGGATCCTCGGGATCGCCGACACCGTGGCCTACCTCTCCCAGGGGAGGGTCTCCTGGTGCGGCCCCCGGGCCGAGGTGGAGGCGGACCGGCTCACCGAGGCCTACCTGGGGATGGGGACGAGCGGGATCGGGACGAGCGGGATGGGGACGAGCGGGGTGGGGACTTGAGCGGCTACGTGCTGGAAGCCAGTGGTGTCAGCGTCCGCTTCGGCGGAGTCAGGGCGCTGACCGGGGTGGACCTCGGTGTCCGGGCGGGCGAGGTGTGCGGGCTGATCGGGCCGAACGGGGCCGGGAAGACCACGCTGTTCGACGTCCTGTCCGGGATCCGCCGGCCCGACCAGGGGCGGCTGCTGCTGGACGGCGCGGACATCACCCGCCGCTCCCCCGTCTGGCGGGCCCGGCACGGGATGCGCCGGACCTTCCAGCGCCAGCAGTTGTTCGGGCAGCTCAGCGTGGCCGACAACGTGCTGGTGGCGCAGGAGTGGCGGGGCGGCGGGGGCGGGCTGGCCGCGGATCTCCTCGCCCTCCCGGCCCGGCGGGCCCGGGAGCGGGCCCGCCGGGACCGCGGCGAGCGGGTGCTGGCCGACTGCGGGATCGGCGCGCTCGGGACCTCGTACGCCGGCGGGCTGCCCGTCGGGCGGGCCCGGATGGTCGAGCTGGCCCGTGCGGTGGCCGATCCGCCGCGGGTGCTGCTGCTGGACGAGCCCGCGTCCGGGATGTCGGCGCCCGAGCGCGAGCAGCTCGCGCAGGTCGTGCGGCGGCTTGCGGCCGAGGAGGGCTGTGCGGTGCTGCTGGTCGAGCACAACGTGGCGTTCGTGATGGACCTCTGCGTGCGGGTGGTCGTACTGGACCTCGGGACGGTGCTGGCCGAGGGCACGGCGGCCGAGGTGCGGGCGAACCCACTGGTGCGGGAGGCGTATCTGGGAGCCGCGTAAGGGCTGGGTGAGGGCTGGGTGAGGGCGTGAGCGGGGGCGTTCGAGGGGACCTGCGAGGGGCTCCGCCGATGGCGGGAATACGTCGTACGAGGGGCCGGTTGTCGCCCCTCGTACGACGCTGTACTGCCGCCGACGCGAGGAACGACCAGACGTGAACCAGCAGGTCCCCACCATTGAGCTCAACAACGGCAGCCTCATGCCCCAGCTCGGCTTCGGCGTCTGGCAGGTGCCCGACGCGGAGGCGGAGCACGCCGTCGGGACCGCACTGGAGGCCGGTTACCGCAGCATCGACACGGCCGCCGTCTACGGCAACGAGAAGGGCACCGGCAAGGCCGTCGCCGCCTCCGGAGTGCCGCGCGAGGAGCTGTTCGTCACCACCAAGCTGTGGAACGGCCCGAAGCGGCGGTGGGACCGGGACGAGGTGCTGCGGGCCTTCGACGACTCCCTCGGCAAGCTGGGCCTGGACCACATCGACCTGTACCTGATCCACTGGCCGCGCCCGATGCGCGACGACTTCGTCGCCATCTGGAAGACCTTCGAGGAGATCGCGGCGAGCGGCCGCGCCAAGGCGGTCGGCGTGTCGAACTTCCGCCCCGAGGACCTGGACCGGCTCGCCGCCGAGAGCGCGCTGGTGCCGGCCGTGAACCAGGTCGAGCTGCACCCGCTCTTCCCGCAGGCCGAGCTGCGCGCCGTGCACGCCGCGCGCGGGATCGCCACCGAGGCCTGGTCCCCGCTCGGCCAGGGCAAGGAACTGCTCACCCTCCCGGCGGTCGCCGCGCTCGCCGGCAAGTACGGCCGCAGCGCCGCCCAGGTGGTGCTGCGCTGGCACCTCCAGCACGGGAACATCGTGATCCCGAAGTCCGTGACCCCCGCGCGCATCCGGGAGAACCTGGACGTATTCGACTTCGAGCTGGAGGCCGCCGACGTCGCCGCGCTGGACGCGCTCGGCTCGGGCGCGGCGGGCCGCCGGATCGGGCCGGACCCGGCCGAGTTCGACGTCTGAGGGCGACGGCCAGGTGAACCTTCCCGAAGGGCTCTACCGGATCCGCAACGTCGAGAGCGGGCTGGTGCTCCAGCTGGAGGGCGCCTCCCGGGTGCGGGTCGGCCCGGACGGGCCGCCCGCGCCGGAGGCCGCCCGCCGGTGGCGGATCTCGCCGGTGCACAGCGGCGGCGGGATCTTCCACGTGGTGAGCGAGGACAACGAGCGGCGCCTCGACGTCGCGAACGCGTCGACGGAGAGCGGCGCACGGGTGCAGGTGTGGCGGGCCAACGCCTTCGGCGCGCAGGAGTGGATCGTCGAGGAGCACCTCGACGATCCCGGGGTGGTGTCCCTGATCGCCTGCATCAGCGGCCTGCCGCTGGAGTCGGACGGCGCGGGCCGCGTCCGGCAGGGCGAGGACACCGACTCCCCGGCCCAGTGGTGGCGCCTGGAGCCGGTGTAGCCCTGCGGCGCGGAGCCGCGCGCGTCCGTCAGACGCGTACGAAGCCGCGTACGCGGTACGTCGGCTCCGCGCGCGGCACGTCCTGGTCGGGCAGCAGCTCCAGCCGCGCGGCCAGCTGCTGCGGGGTGATGCCGCGCGGCGCTATGCGGGAGGCGTACCGGCCCGCGAGCAGGGCCTCGGCGGAGGCGCGCGGGCTGCGGCCCTGACCGTGGCCGGTGAAGCGGGCCTCGCCGGCCGGGCGCAGGCCCGCCCGGGCCGCGTACGCCTCGACGTCCCCGGAGGCGTCCGCGGGGGTCGGGGCCAGGTGTGCGGCGAACACGGCGTCGATGTCGCTGCCCACGTCGTGCGCGGAGTCCTTGTCCACGGTGGTGAGGAAGACCCCGCCGGGCCGCAGGACCCGTCCGGCCTCGGCGATCACGGCGGGCACCAGTCCCGGCTGCCTCAGCAGGTGCAGCAGCCACACCGCGCTCACCGCGTCCAGCGAGCCCGACCGCACCGGCAGCCGCGCCGCGTCGGCGAGGGCCACCGGGACGCCCCGCCGCAGTGCCATGGAGGCCATGCCGTGGGAGGCGTCCGCGCCCAGGACGCGCAGTCCGGGGCGGGTCAGCCGGCTGGTGACGACGCCCGTGCCGCAGCCGAGGTCGAGGAGGGTGCCCACGTCGGCCGGGAGCAGCTGCAGGACCGCCGCGGCCGCGGCTTCGGCGCGTGGGGCGCCGCCGCGGCTCGCGTCGTACGCCGCGGCCTCGGCGTCGTAGTCCAGCAGGGTTTTGACGGTCTGTATGTGCGTGGTCATCAGCTCGCGCCGTGGGCGGGTGCGAGGGCCTCGACGCGTTCGGCGAGCGCGAAGTCGGTCTCGGTGACGGCCCCGCCGGCGTCGTGGCTGTTCACGGAGAGCCGGACCGTGTTGTAGCCGAGGGTCAGGTCCGAGTGGTGGTTCAACTCCTCCTGGACCGAGGCGATGTGGGCGACGAGGGCGCTCGCGGCGAAGTGCGTGCCCAGCCGGTAGGTGCGGATGATCCGGTCGTCCTCGAAGGCCCAGCCGGGAAGTTCCCGCAACCGGTCCTCGATCTCCTTCTGTGACAGCGGCTCACTCGGCATGCACCGGCTCCTTTTCCCCGTGACGTGTAGTCAAGGTTCCCACAGTGCACGCCGGAGCGAACCTTTCGCGCCATAGTGCGCTCGGGTACTTCTGCGCCTTCCGCGTCCCTCGCGCCCCCCATAGGCTCCTGCGCCGGACATGACTGTTACCAGCGGTAACTAGGGGGCATTCGCCATGACCATCACAGGGAGTTCCAGGCGTACGTTCATCGCGGGCGCGGGTGCGGGCGCCGTGGCCACCGCCGGTGCGCTGTCGGCCGGGGTCGCGGCCGCCCCGCCGGCGGCCGCGGCGTCTTCGGCCGCCGCCCCGGCAGCTCCGGACGGCCGCCGCGTCGCCGTCCTCGGGGGCGGGGTGGCCGGCCTGACGGCGGCGCACGAACTCGCCGAGCGCGGCTACGCCGTCACGGTGTACGAGCGGCGGGCGCTCGGCGGCAAGGCGCGGAGCATGGACGTGCCCGGCAGCGCCCGCGGCGGGCGCCGGCCGCTGCCCGCCGAGCACGGCTTCCGCTTCATCCCCGGCATCTACCACAACCTGCCCGACACCATGCGGCGCATCCCCTTCCCCGGGAACGCGAACGGGGTGTGGGACAACCTCGTCGCCCCGCGCGAGATGATGTTCGCCCGGGCGGGCGGGCGCGAGGACCTGCGCGGGCCCATCCCCTGGCCGGACCACTCCCCCGCCGAGCTGACGCCCGACGAGCTCCGGCGGGCCCTCACCGGCATCCTGCAGACGCTGGTCCGGCTCCCGCTGCACGAGACGGCGTACTTCGTGGACCGTGTGCTCGTCTTCGTCACCAGCTGCGACGAGCGGCGCAACGAGGTCTGGGAGCGGACCCCGTGGTGGGACTTCGTGCGCGCGGCGCGGATGTCGTCCGAGTACCAGCGCATCCTCGCCGTCGGCATCACCCGCAACATCGTCGCGACCAAGGCCGAGGAGGCCTCCACCCGCACGGTCGGCACCCTCGGCGAGGCCTTCGTCTTCAATGTGCTGGGGCGGGGGGCGGACGGCCCGCCTGACCGGATCCTCAACCTGCCGACCAACGAGGCCTGGATCGACCCCTGGGAGGCCCATCTGCGGTCGCTCGGGGTGGAGTTCAGAATCGGGTGGACCGTACGGGAGGTGCAGTACGGGAACGGCCGGGTCAGCGGCGTCTCCGTCGAGGGCCCGGACGGCGCCCGGCAGACGGTCACGGCCGACCACTACGTGAGCGCGCTGCCCGTCGAGCACGCCCGCCGCACCTGGGGCGCGGGCCTGCGGGCGGCCGATCCGATGCTGGGGCGCTGCGACAAGCTGGAGACCGACTGGATGACCGGTATCCAGTTCTATCTGACCGAGCGGGCGCCGCTGGTGCACGGGCACCTCAACTGCATCGACTCGCCCTGGTCGTTGACGGCGATCCAGCAGGCCGAGCACTGGCCCGCACGGAACTTCCCGGCCGACTACGGCGACGGTACGGCGGTCGACTGCCTGTCGGTGGACATCTCCGAGTGGGACAAGCCCGGGATCCTGTACGGGAAGACGGCCAAGCAGTGCACCCGCGAGGAGGTGGCGCGCGAGGTGTGGGCGCAGCTGAAGGCCTCCCTCAACGACACCGGGAAGACGCTGCTGAGCGACTCCAGGCTGCACTCGTGGTTCCTGGACCCGGGGGTGGACGGGCTCGGCACCCCGCATCCCACCAACCAGGACGAGCTGCTGATCCACCCGGTGGGCACCCTCCACAACCGGCCGAGCGCGGGGACCCGCATCCCGAACTTCTTCCTCAGCGGGGACTACGTCGCGGTGGACATCGACCTGGCGACGATGGAGGGCGCGAACGCCTCGGCCCGCGCGGCCGTCAACAGCCTTCTGGACCGGGACGGTTCGAGGGCGGAGCGGTGTACGGTCCGACCCATGTACCGGGCGCCCGAGCTGGAGTCCGCCAGGCGGCACGACCTGTGGCGCCACCGCCTCGGCCTGCGCAACATCTTCGACCTCGGGTGACGCGGGCCGGCCGGGGGCGAGGGGCTCGGCTACCGTCGTCGGCATGACCCCGACGCCCCCCGCACCGCCACCCGCGCCGGCTCCCGCCCCGACGGTCGGCGCCCTGCTCCGCGTATGGCGGGAGCGGCGCGGCATCAGCCAGCTGGAGCTGGCGGGCCGCGCCGACTCCTCGTCCCGGCACATCAGCTTCATCGAGACGGGCCGGTCCCGGCCGAGCGAGGAGATGGTGCTAAGGCTCGCCGACCGCCTCGACGTGCCGGTACGGGAGCGCAACGCCCTGCTGCTGGCGGCGGGTTACGCCCCCCGCTACGCCCAGACCGCGCTGGACGACCCGTCCATGGAGACCCTGCGCGAGGGCATCCAGCAGCTGCTGACCGGGTACGAGCCCTACCCGGCGCTCGTCGTCGACGCCACTTACGACGTCGTCGCCGCCAACCGGGGCATCGCGATGCTGCTCGACGGACTGCCGGAGCACCTGCTGACCCCGCCGCTGAACGCCATGCGGATCACCCTGCACCCCGAGGGCCTCGCCCCGAGGATCCACAACCTCGGGGAGTGGCGCGGGCACCTGCTGGCCCAGATGGAGCGCCAGATCGCGCTGGCCCGCTCCGAGCCGCTGCGCGCGCTGTACGAGGAGGTGTCCGCGTACCCGGTGCCTGCGGCGGCGGAGCGCCCGGGGGACGGGGAACCGTCCGAGCCCGTCCCGTACATCGCGCTCCCGCTCGTCATCGAGCACGACGGCCACCTGCTGTCCTTCGTGTCGTCGATCGCGACCTTCAACACGCCGATGGACGTGACCGTCGCCGAGCTGGCCATCGAGACCATGCTCCCGGCCGACCCGGCGACGGTGAAGTACCTGCGCTCACTTGCCGACTGAGCGCAGGGCGAGCTGCTGGAGCAGGGCGAAGCCGGCGACGGTGAGGGCCTGGGCCGGGATCCACACGGCCCCGGCGGCGGTGGGGGTGAACCACACGGCGAGGGAGACGAGACTCAGGGTGGCCCAGGCGTAGTTGGTCTCGATCACGAGCTTCACCGGGAACGCCGGGGGCTGCCGCCGCGAGGCGAGCAACCCGACGGCGGCCCCGTACACCACGAGCAGCACCCCGAGCCCGAGCAACAGCCCCTGCCCGACCCCGAGCAGCCGCCCGAGCGGGGCGGAGAAGGCGGCGTACGCGAGCCCGTTGCCGGTGGTGACGACGGAGTCGAGGGCGAGAAAGCGCCGCAGCATGACCTGCGGGACGCCGGTACGGGCAATGCTGCCGAGCAGGGTCGCGGACATGGGAGATCCCCTCCATCGAGGTCGAACGGCCGGGTGGGACACGGTTTCCGGGGCCGAGTGCGCGGCCCCGGAACCCGATGACCCCACTGTGCCCGGCAGCCCGGAGGGGGTCGATTACCTCGCAGGTAACGGCCCGCTGCCCCGGGCATCGGCTACGGTCCTTGGCTGTGAACCGTACCGAGCGTCTGTACGCCCTGGTGGAGGAGTTGCGCGCGGTCTCGCCCCGGCCGCGCAGCGCCCGGTGGCTCGCCGAGCGCTTCGGCGTCAGCACCCGCACCATCGAGCGCGACCTCGGCGCCCTGCAGCAGTCCGGTGTGCCGCTCTACGCCGAACCGGGCCGCAGCGGCGGGTACGTGGTGGACAAGGACCACACCCTGCCACCCCTGACCATCACCCCGGCCGAGGCGGCGGCGCTGGCCGTCGCCCTGCACGGGCTGTCCGGTACACCGTTCGCCGCGGACGCCCGTTCGGCGCTGTACAAGGTGTTCGCCGTCATGCCGCAGCGCGATCGTCAGGCCGCGCGCGAGCTCGCCGCCCGGGTACGGCTCGCCGTGAACCCCGTCCGGCCGTCCGCGCTCCCGCACACCCTGCGCGAGGCGCTCTCGACCCGCCGGCTGCTGCAGCTGTGCTACGCCGACGGGGAGGGCGAGGTCACCGACCGCACCGTCGAGCCCCTGGGCTTCCTCGGAGGCGACCACTGGTACCTCATCGGCTGGTGCCGGCTGCGCTCCGCCGTGCGGGGCTTCCGCCTCGACCGCATCCGCGAGGCGCGGGCGCTGGAGGAGACGGCGGAGCCGCGTCCGGTGGACCTGTCCGAACTGGACACCCTCGGATGGGATTTCGTCGCACTTGACGAGCTCTATGGTTTCGCTTGAGCCGCCGCCCGGAGAGCTAAACACCGACAGGGGGTTGTCGCCCCCGGCCCGGAGGCTGGGTGACCACGAACCGACCATGGAAGGCACCCATGTCTGTGACGACGACCCCCATCACCGACTCCGCACCGCTGACCCGGGAGGCCGGCACCCGGCTGGTGGAGGGCTGGACGGCGCTCTGGAACGGAGACGTCGCCCTCGCCGACCAGATCCTCGCCCCCGGCTTCCGGCTGCACTTCGCTGACGACTTCGACGGCACCGGCTCCGCCCACACCTTCGGCCCGGACGAACTGACCGCGTTCATCTCGGCCAACAGCCTCGCCCTCACCGGCCTGACGTTCGCCGCCGACGCCGCGCCGCTGGTCGACTCCGAGCGCGGAGAGATGGCCTGCCGGTGGATCGAGAGCAACGCCGACGGCAGCGGGGACGTCGTCGTCAAGAGCGGCATCGACATGTTCGCGGTCACGGACGGGCGGATCTCCGCCGTCTGGTCGCTCACCGGCAACCGCCGCTTCGACGCCTGACGCCCACGGCATCCAACTGCGTTCACCTCGGAGGTCATGCCAACCCTTTTTGAGTCGTACGGCAGGAAACGTTGGGGTTCCCCTGGTTCGGGCAGGGGCGGGGGGCTAGGCTTCGCGGAGCCCGATTCACTCGAACGTCTTGTCGACATATGGAGATTCCGCCGGTGCGAGCCGCCGCCCGACCCGATCTCGCCGCGATCTGGCGTCGTGTCGAGGCGCTGTCGGTGCGGCATGGTCAGGATCCGGCCGGAGTGCTGGACGCGGAGCGGCTGAGCCATCTGTCCGGGGTCGAACCCGGGCGCATAGCGCAGGTGGTGGCGGGCACGGCGGCCGAAGTGCCGCTGGAGCAGCGCGTGCACCAGCGGTTCCTGCGGCTGCGCGCCACCCGCCGGGACAAGCACGGCCGGGAGTGGCCGCTCGCCGCCATCGCCGACGACTTCGACGCGCCCGGGGCCTCCCTCGGGCCGCTCAACGCGGGCACCGGGCTGCCGCGCATGGGGCACGCGGCGGGCGTGCAGCGGTTCTTCGGGGTCTACGCCGGCTTCCTGCTGGCCGACAGCAAGAGTGCGGTGGAGCGGGCCCTCGCCCTCTCGGACACCGCCACCGTCCCGGACGGCCGGGACGACCTGGAGCACCTGTCGTACCTCACCGGCATGACCCCGCGGGCCATCCGGCTCACCCTCGACGGCGAGCCGCCCCGGCTCCCCCTCAAGGAGCAGGTGCACCACCGGTTCGAGCACCTGCGCCGGACCCGCGTACGGGAGGACGGCCAGGCCCATTCGCTGGCGGCCATCGCCAAGTCCTTCGACGCGTCGGGCCAGTCGCTGACCCGCGTCGCCCAGGGCGAGGGCCTGCCGAACCTCGCCGCGGCCGCAGGGATCCAGCGGTTCTACGGGGTCGAGGGCGGTTTCCTGCTGGCCGACGACACCGAGGCGCTCGCCACCGCACTCGCCCTGATCGAGGCCGAACTGGAGTCCGCTGAGCGGGAGCAGGAGAACCCGATGCTGGCCGTGCTGCGGGCGCACGACGTACGGAGCATCGTGACGCGGGCCGGCCGGCTCTCCCCGCGGGGCTGGAAGTCGCTCGCCGACCACTTGGACGACCTGCTCGCGCGGGAGGGCCGGCTCGGCCGTCCGGCGGAGCCCGACGAGGGGGGAGCGCCATGAGGACCACACGGGCGATGCGCAGGCTCGGCGGGGATCTGCTCGCCGACGCGCGGCTCACGCCGCCCGCCTGCGCCGCCGAGATCATCGGCGCGCTGTGCACCGCGTACGGCCGGCGGCGCGGTGGACGGAAGGTCGACTTCCGCTTCGCTTCCTTCCCGCCCGACACGGCCAGCGGGCTGTGGCTGGAGATGGACGCCCGCGATCTCCTCGTCATCGAGGAACACACCCGCCCCGAGCACCAGCTCGTCATCGCCTGCCACGAGTTGTGGCACGTCGACGAGGGCACCTGCGACAGCCACGGGCCGGGCATGGCGGTGGCCGCGCGGCTGACGGGCGCCGCGGGCGACACGGACGGCCGGGGCGGCCTCACGGAGCTGCTGCAGTCGGACACCGGTCTGGGCACGGTGGTCCGGCAGGCCGCCGCCCGCGCGGACCGGGAGGACCCCGCGGAGGTCCGGGCCGAGATCTTCGGCCTGTACCTCGGCAAACTCCTGAAGCCCTATCTGCCGCCTCCCCGGGAAGAACAGGTCCCCGAGGCGATCGAGCGCATCAAGTCCTCGCTCGGCTGGGGGCGTTGAGCGTCACGCCGGTGACGAGCACGCCGCCCCCGCCGCACCCCCTGCGCCGATGCCCTCAGCACGGCCCTGACAGAGAGCACGACACGATGACCCAGCCTTCCCCGCCCCGCCACGCCGTCGTCATCGGCGGCAGTCTGGCCGGCCTGCTCGCGGCCGCCGTCCTGGCCGAGCACGCCACGGTCACGATCATCGACGCGGACACCCTCCCGGAGAGCCCGGCGCCGCGCCGCGGACTGCCCCAGGCCCGGCACGTCCACGTCATGTGGTCCGGCGGGGCGCGCGCGATCGAGGACATCCTGCCCGGCATCACCGAGGACTGGACGGCGGCGGGAGCGATCCGCCGCAGCCTGCCCACCGACCTGGTCACCAAGACCGCCGAGGGCTGGCTCCCGCGCTGCGCGGAGATGCAGTTCAACATCTCCTGCAGCCGCGACCTCCTCGACTCGGTCGTCCGCGCCCGGGTGACCGCCCTGGAAGGGGTCTCCACGCTGCAGCAGAGCCGCGTCCGCGGCCTGGAGGGCACGGCTGCCCGGATCACCGGCGTCCGCGTCGACACCCCGGAGGAGGAGGGCAGATTCGTGCCCGCCGACCTCGTCGTCGACGCGAGCGGGCGCGGCTCGCGCGCCCGCACCTGGCTGCAGGAGCTCGGCGTCGGCGGCATCCGGCAGGCCGAGGTCGACTCCGGCCTGGTCTACGCGACCCGCATCTTCGAGGCGCCCCCCGGAGCCCACGATTCGGGCTTCCCGATAGTCAACGTGCAGTCCGACCCCCGCGTGCCCGTACCGGGCCGGACGGCCACCATCGTGCCCATCGAGAACGGCCAGTGGCAGGCCACCCTCTCCGGCACCCGCGGCGGCCAGCCGACCGGCGACCCCGACGAGTTCATCCCGTTCGCCAAGGGCGTCCGGGACCCGATCGTCGGCGAGCTCCTGGAGGGCCGCAAGCCCCTCACGGACGTGGCCGTCACCAAAGGCACCGCGAACCGGCGGATCTTCTTCGAGAAGGTCGAGCTGCCCGACGGCTTCTTCGCCGTCGGCGACTCGGTCGCCACCTTCAACCCGCTGTACGGGCAGGGCATGACCGTCGCGGCCCAGGGGCTGCTGGCCGTACGCGCCCTGCTCCGGGCCCAGGGGCTCGCCCACCCGGCCTTCGGGCGCGAGGCGCAGCGCGCGATCGCCCCGCAGGTGGCCACCGCCTGGGACCTCGCCACCTCGCAGGACATCCTCTACCCCGGCGCCACCGGCATGAAGCCGCGGACCGGGGCCGGGCTGCTCAACGCGTACGTCAGCCGGCTGATGACGGGGGCCACCACCCAGCAGGAGCTGACCGCAGCCTTCCTCCGGGTCATCACCATGAGCAGCACGCCCGCGCACTGGCTCAAGCCGTCGGTGGTCTGGAACGTCCTGCGCGCCTCCGACCGCGGCGCGCTGAAGGCGCCGCCGCTGACCGCCGCCGAACGGACGGTCGCCGGGCTCGACCAGCGGGCGGATCCGGCCGACCCCGTCGGCCGGCCCCGGTGAAGAGCGGCCTGATCCTCTACGTGCCCGGGGCGCTCCTGGTCCTGATCCTGCTGGTCAAAGCGCCCACCCTGCGCCGGAGGTGGGACCAGCCGCCGATGCGGGCCGTCTGCGCACTGCTGGTCATGGGCTGCCTCGTCCTGATCCTGGCGGCGCCGCCGACGATCGCGGCCGTCAACCGCTTCACCGGGGTGGCCAACTTCTCGGCCCCGCTGGTGTTCGGCCTGATCACCGCGTTCTCCGGGTCGTGCGTCGTGCTGGTCCTGCAGTGGGGCGGCGGCCCGCCGGCCGTGGTGCGCCGGGCCACCCGGCTGACGGTGGCCGTGTACGGCGGGGTCACGGTGGCGATCGTCGTCCTCTTCGCGATGGGCGAGGCGCCCGTGGAGCGCCTGCGGGACCTGGACACGTACTACGCCGACACCCCGTGGATCCGGGAGATGATCGTCTGCTACCTGCTGGCGCACACCGTCGGCAGCTCGGCACTGACCGTGCTGACCGGGCGGTGGCTGCGCCGCACCCACCCCTCCCTGCGGCCGCTGCGCACCGGGCTGGCCCTGATCATGACCGGCGGGCTGCTGGACCTCGGCTACCTCGTCGCCAAGTGGACCGCGCTGGGCGCCCGCTGGAGCGGCCGCGACTGGGACGGCCTGTCCACGGACGCGGCGCCGCCGCTGGCCGCGGGGGCGGCCCTGATGGTGGCGACCGGCTTCATCGTGCCGCTGATCGGCGGGTCGGCGACCTGGCGGGACTTCAGCGAGTACCGGGGGCTGCACCCGCTGTGGAAGGCCCTGCGGGGCTTCGCCGCGTCCAGTGTGCGGACGGTTCCGCTCACCTGGTGGTCACCGGTCGGGATCCGGCTGATCCACCGCGAGTCCGTCATCGACGACGGGATCCTGGCCCTCACCCGCTGGTTCGACCCGGCCGTGCGCCGGGCGGCGTACGAGGCCGCGCGCGGGCAGGGCATGAGCGAGGCCCGGGCCGAGGTCGTCGCCGACGCCGCCATGCTCGCCGCGGCGTGCGGCCGCAGGACCGCGGCCGCCACCGCTGCCACTGCCACTGCCACTGCCATCGAAGCGGATGCCGTCACCGCCGGAACGGACACCGGCTCCGTACCGCCCCGGCTGTCCGGCCAGCCCCTGACCGCCCTGGCACGCGAGTTCCGCGCCTCCCCCATCGTCGCCGCCGCCCGGGCCGCCGCCGTACGGGCATAGGGGCCGCCGCCGGGGGTCCCCGCCCCGGGAAGCGGGACGGCCCCGGACCCGAGGGCCCGGGGCCACGTCCTCGTACGCGCGGCGCGGTCAGAGCTCCGCGAGGTCCAGACCGGCCTGCGCGGCGGCCGCCCGGACGGTCTGCTCCAGCAGGACGGCGATGGTCATCGGGCCGACACCGCCCGGGACCGGGGTGATCAGCGAGGCGCGCGCGGCGGCGGACTCGAAGTGGACGTCGCCGACGTTGCCCTCGTTGTACCCGGCGTCCAGGACCACCGCGCCCGGCTTGATGTCCTCGCCCCGGATGAACTCGGCCTTGCCGACGGCGGCGACCAGCACGTCCGCCTGGCGCACGATCGACGGGAGGTCCCGGGTACGGGAGTGGCAGTAGGTGACGGTGGCGTTCTGCTCCAGCAGCAGCATGCCGGCCGGCTTGCCCAGGATGGCGCTGCGGCCGACGACCACGGCGTGCTTGCCGGTCAGGTCCACGTCGTAGGCGGCGAGCAGGCGCATGATCCCGCCGGGGGTGCAGGAGACGAAGCCCGGCAGCCCGAAGCCCATGGCGGCGAAGGAGTGCATGGTGACCCCGTCGACGTCCTTGCCCGGGGCGATGGCCTCGAAGGCGGCGCGCTCGTCGATGTGGTGCGGGACGGGGTGCTGCAGCAGGATGCCGCTGATCTCGGGGTCCTCGGAGAGCGCGGTGAGGGTGGCCACCAGCTCCTCGGTGGTGGTCCCGGCCGGCAGCTCGACGTGGCGCGAGGTGATCCCGGCCTTGGCGCAGCGGTTCTGCTTCATGCGCACGTAGGTGACGGACGCGGGGTCCTCGCCGACCAGCACGGTCGCGAGGCAGGGCGCGGTGCCGGTGCGCTCGGTGATCTTCGCCGCGTAGGCGGCGGTCTGCTCCGAGATGCGGCGGGCGAGGGCGGTGCCGTCCATCAGCCGAGCGGTTTCGGCGGCGGCCCGGGCGGGCTGGGCAGTCTGGGCAGTCGTCACGGGGTCTCCTGAACGTCGCTGCGGATCGCGGTTCGCCCAGGCGCGCGGCAGTCGACGTACCGGAGGTCCGGATATCCGCAGGTCCGGAGGCCGCAGGTACGCCGGGCCGCTCCCCGGTGGTGATCCACCCGAACGCCAGTCACGGCCCGCGTCCACTGTAGTCGACATATCCGGTGGATGACTGGCGCCCGACCTGGGACGATCGATACATGACGCGCACTTTCGACCATCTTGTCGCCGAGGCCGAGTCCGTCTCCGTGGACGGCTGGGACTTCTCGTGGCTCGACGGCCGGGCCACCGAGCAGCGCCCCTCCTGGGGGTACCAGCGGCTGCTGGCCGAGCGTCTGTCCCGGGTCCGGTCGGCACTGGACGTCCAGACCGGCGGCGGCGAGGTCCTCGCCGGGTCCGGGCCCCTGCCCCCGCTGATGGCCGCCACCGAGTCCTGGCCGCCCAACATCGAGAAGGCGACCCGGCTGCTGCACCCGCTGGGCGCGGTGGTGGTCGCCGATTCGGACGAGCCGCCGCTGCCCTTCGGCGACGAGGCCTTCGAGCTGGTGACCAGCCGGCACCCGGTGACCATCTGGTGGGAGGAGATCGCGCGGGTGCTGACGCCGGGCGGCACCTACCTCTCGCAGCAGGTCGGTCCGGCGAGCGTCTTCGAGCTCGTCGAGTTCTTCCTCGGCCCGCAGCCGGAGGAGGTCCGGCGCGGCCGGCACCCCGACGACGCGGTCGCCGCGGCCGCCGGGGCCGGCCTCGAAGTCGTCGATCTGCGCTCCGAACGCCTGCGCACGGAGTTCCACGACGTCGGAGCCGTGATCTACTTTCTGAGGAAGGTGATCTGGATGGTGCCCGGCTTCACGGTCGGGCAGCTCCGGGACCGGTTGCGCGAGCTGCACGAACAGATCGAACGCGAAGGACCGTTCGTCGCGCACACCGCCCGCTTCCTCATCGAGGCCCGCAAAAAGGGCTGAAAGGAGGGTGGACGGAATCACGCCGGATCGGGTTGCGCGGCCACAGCGTGGCGCAGGTCACTCAATTCAGCGCGTAACGAATCGACTCGGGCATGCGATGAACCGACAGGTGTCCTCGCGCGGCCCGGAATACAGACCCCCCTCGGGTCTGTTTCCCGAGTTCGCGCGATGATGTCCCGCCCACCCCTTATCTGTTCGCAACGAGAGGCTCCTTGTGTCGCTCAGCCCGTCCCGTACGTTCCCTCCGGAGATCGCCGAATCCGAGGCCCTGGTCGCGCTTGTAGAGCGCGGCCGCGAGCAGGGTCACATCAACGGTGACGATGTGCGCCAGGCCTTCGAGGCCGGCCGCATCCCGGTGGACCAGTGGAAGCGGGTCCTGCGCAGCCTGAACCAGGTCCTGGACGAGGAGGGTGTCGCCCTCCACGTCAGTGCGGCCCCTGCCACCAAGGCTGCCGCGAAGAAGCCCCGCAAGGCGGCCGCCGCCCCGGCCCGTACCGTGGCCAAGAAGGCCGCCGCCACGCCGCGCCCCATCGGCGCGCGCAAGACCTCGGCCGCCAGCACCGCCACGGCCTCGGCGATATCCGCATCGCCGGCCGCCGCCACTTCGGACGAGGCGTCGGCCGAGGCCGCCGCCGAGCCGAAGAAGCGCACGGTCAAGAAGACCGCCGTGAAGAAGACCGCCGTGAAGAAGACCGCCGCGGCGAAGAAGACCAGCGCCAAGGACGCCGACGAGGGCGAGACCCCCGCGGCGGAGGGCGAGGACTGGGCAGCCGAGGACCTGGCCGACGAGGCCGAGGAAGGGGCCCCCAAGGCCGGCGGCACCCAGGGCTTCGTCCTGTCCGACGACGACGAGGACGACGCCCCGGCGCAGACGGTCATGGTGGCCGGCGCCACCGCCGACCCCGTCAAGGACTACCTCAAGCTGATCGGCAAGGTGCCGCTCCTCAACGCCGAGCAGGAGGTGGAGCTCGCCAAGCGCATCGAGGCGGGTCTCTTCTCCGAGTACAAGCTCGAAGAGGAGGAGGACCACAAGCCCGCCTTCAAGCGCGAGCTGGAGATCCTCGTCGAGGACGGCCGCCGCGCGAAGAACCACCTGCTGGAGGCCAACCTCCGTCTCGTGGTCTCCCTCGCCAAGCGCTACACCGGCCGCGGCATGCTCTTCCTGGACCTGATCCAGGAGGGCAACGTCGGTCTGATCCGCGCCGTGGAGAAGTTCGACTACACCAAGGGCTTCAAGTTCTCCACGTACGCGACCTGGTGGATCCGGCAGGCGATCACGCGTGCCATGGCCGACCAGTCGCGCACCATCCGCATCCCCGTGCACATGGTCGAGATCATCAACAAGCTCGCCCGCGTGCAGCGCCAGATGCTCCAGGACCTGGGCCGTGAGCCCACCCCGGAGGAGCTGGGCAAGGAACTCGACATGACCCCCGAGAAGGTCATCGAGGTCCAGAAGTACGGCCGCGAGCCGATCTCCCTGCACACCCCCCTGGGTGAGGAGGGCGACAGCGAGTTCGGTGACCTCATCGAGGACTCCGAGGCGGTCGTGCCCGCGGACGCGGTCTCCTTCACCTTCCTCCAGGAGCAGCTCCAGTCGATCCTGGGCACGCTCTCGGAGCGCGAGGCGGGCGTGGTCTCCATGCGGTACGGCCTCAACGACGGCCAGCCGAAGACCCTGGACGAGATCGGCCGCGTGTACGGGGTCACCCGTGAGCGCATCCGCCAGATCGAGTCCAAGACCATGTCGAAGCTGCGCCACCCGTCGCGTTCGCAGGTGCTGCGCGACTACCTCGACTAAGCCGTCAGGCCAGTCGGAAGACGGGCCCTCGTGGGGTGAACGGCAGGGGAGCGCCCTGCGGAACCAGATAGGCGTGCTCGCGCCGGATCCGCAGGGTGTCGCACCACCCGTCCGTGATCACCAGCACCGGGGCCGCGGGCGGGAAGTCCTCCGACCGCTGCAGCAGGTCGATGCCCGGCTGCAGCACGGTCCCGCCGCGCCCCCGCACCCGTACACGGCCCGCGATCTCGGCGGGCGGCAGATAGCCCGCGTCGTACGGCGCCGCGTCGCAGAAGACGACGCGTGCCGCCGGTACGTCGCGGGCTTCCGCGTACGAGGCGATGGCGCCCAGCGCCTTGCCGAGCAGGGCGGTGTCCATCGACCCGGAGGTGTCGAGCACCACCCCGAAGGTGCAGCGGGCGATCTCCTGCGGCGGGAAGTACCGGCCCGCTCGGGGGATGTCCGGGGTGGAGGCCTGGCGGCGCGCCGGGCGCGCGTAGGACCGTACGGCCTCCGGCCGCGGCACGTACTCGTCGAACCAGCGGGCGAGGCGGGCGTCCCAGGGGACGGGCGGGTGGGCGAGCGCCCGGATCTCCTCGACGAGGCCCGCGGGCAGCAGCCCGCGCTCCCCGTATCCGTGCAGGTCGAAGCCCTGGACCAGGCCGCGCCGGTAGAACTCGTCCAGGTCCGTGTACGGGCCGCTGCCCGGGTGGGCCAGCGGCTCGCCCAGGATGTCCCCGAGGCCCTTGCCGCGCAGGGTGGCGAGGCGGCGCATGCGGCGCAGATCGGTGGTGATCCGGTCGTAGACCTCCTCGACGGACAGGTCCCGCAGCGCGGGGTCGTGGAGCAGCCCTTCGGGCATCGTGCCGACGCCCATCTCCACGAGCCAGCCGTTGACCACGTAGTCGGCGGCGACGTTGTGCAGGTACGGGTCGCGGGCGCCGCAGCGCTCGCCGTGGCGCAGGGCGGCGTGCAGCATCTCGTGGGCGAGGACGAACCGCCATTCCTCGTCCTCGAAGGTGCGCAGCGGGTTGATGTAGATCTCCCCGGCGGTGGCGCTGACGGCGGCGACGGAGATGTTCCGGTCACGGGCCAGTCCGGCGTCCGCGACGACGGTCAGTCCGGCGGCCAGCCCGCCGAGCAGCGGGTACGAGGAGACGAACCAGTTCAGCGCCCGGTCCCAGGGGCGCTGGCGGACCCGCTCTCCCGTGACCCGGTCGCGGCGGCCGCCGGCGACGTCCATGGCGGCGGAGACGCTGCGGGTCAGGGCGTGCGCGAAGGCGGTCTCCCAGTCGGGGACCGGCGTGTTCTGCACCGCGTTCCAGGCCTCCAGGACCTGGTCGGGGTGGTCCCCGGAGGTGCCGCAGCGCTCGTAGGCGGCCGGGATGCCGTCGCGGCGCCAGCGGGCGGCGAGCAGCTCCTCGTCGCCGCCGGGGTACGCGGCGGGCAGGTGGTCGGGTGCCCGGCCGACGGGGAAGGTCAGCAGGAAGCGGTTGACGACGGCGCAGCGGGCGGCGACGTCGAAGCGGTCGGGCTGGGGGCGGTGCCGGTCGGCGGCGGCGGGTACGTGGCCGAAGCCGAGGTGGAGCAGGGCGTGGGCGATCGTCCAGGCCCATTCCGCGGGTTCGGCGCGCTGGGTGGGGTGGACGTGGATCCTGCCGTTGGAGGTAACGACGGCCAGTCCCCCGACCGGGTTGACCGGGCACTCGGCCTGGCGGCAGATCTTGGCGTCGACCGCGCCGAGGGCCGGGTTCCGCTTGACCAGGGTCAGGCCCTCGGTGAAGGCCTGGGTGGCGGGGTCGGCCTTGGCCTCCTTGCCGTTCTTGCCCCGCGGGCCGGTCCGGCTCACGCGTCGGCCCCGTTTCGGCGGGCCGGGGCGGTCCGGTCGCCCGCGGCCGGGCGGGGCCGGCTCACCGGCGGGCCTCGACCAGCCGGGGCATGTCCCGGGCGGCCTCGACCAGGAACCAGGCGGGCAGCACGGGCAGGCCGTCGGCGTCGTCGGCGATGACGGTCTGGGCCACCTCGACGGAGATCTCGGCGAGCTGGACGAGCAGCGACTTGAAGCGGTACGCGGACTGCCTCACGGCGGGCGAGACGTGTTCCTTCTGCGCGGGGAGTTCCTTGAGCAGCCGGCCGCGGAAGGACTCGGCGAGATAGTAGAGGAGATCGCGGTCGGCGGGGCGGGTGGGCCAGGAGGCGTCGCCCTTCATGATCGCCTCGATGCCGAAGGTGTGCCGGACGATCTTGGCGTAGCCGCAGAAGGAGACGGCGTGGGCGGGGGTGAGGGTGCCGTGCGCGATCACCTTCAGGGTCTGCTCGTCGAGCTCCGGCCCGAAGGAGTGCAGGGCGTCGGAGAGCATGTGCCAGGAGCGCGGGGTGGAGAAGGGCTCCTCGGTCTTGGGCGGCTGCGCCCAGAGGTGGTCGGGGCGGTCGGTGAGGTGATCGGTGATCCAGGGGTGGATGCCGTTCTCCCCCGCCCAGACGAGCCAGTCGGCGGCCGAGGCCTGCAGGTGGACGTGTGTCAGCCGGTTGACGAGCGCGGAGGCGATGGGCCGGGCGAGCGCGTTGTCCGTGGCCCGGTTGCCGGCGCCGATGACGATGGAGCCGGCGGGCAGCTCGTAGGAGCCGATCCGGCGGTCGAGGATCAGCGAGTAGAAGGCCTTCTGGACGTCGGGGCTCGCGGCGTTGAGCTCGTCGAGGAAGAGGCAGTACGGCTCGTCGCGGGCGATGGACTCGGGCGGGCAGAAGACGGAGCGGCCGTCTCGGATCTGCGGTACGCCGATCAGGTCCTCGGGGGCGAGCTGGGTGCCGAGCAGGCTGACGCACTCCAGGCCCAGCGAATCGGCGAACTTCCGTACGAGCGAGGACTTCCCGATGCCCGGCGCCCCCCAGAGGAACACCGGCCGGACGGTGGCGAGGCCGAGGAGCAGTTCGGGGATCTGGGCGGGAGTGACGGTGACGGCAGCCTGCACGGGCGTGGATGTCCTCGGGGGTTCAGGTGCGTGGTGCGCCCAGTGTGGGCACACCGCGCTCCCCCGGGCATCCGGTTTTCGGGCCCGGCGCTCCCCGTGGCGGTCAGCGCGCGGAGTGCTCCAGCAGGTGTTTCAGCTTCTCCTCGCCGCGGGGCATCTCCTTGCGGACCATGGGCTTGACCACGAGGGGGACGAGGGCCCTGCCCATACCGTGTCCCTCGAAGTCGACGGAGAGGGTGACGCGCGAGCGGGCCCCGCCGTCGAGGGGTTCGATCCTGCCCCGTACGTCCGGCCGGACCGGCCCGTCGACGCCGTGGAGGTGCCAGCTCCGCGGCGGGTCCATGGCCGTGTACTCCATCCTCGTGGGGATCCTCCGCCTGCCGATCTGCCGGGTGACGAGGACCTGGGAACCGACGTGGACGGGGAGGTCCCCCATGGGAACGGCGGACACGGCGCTGTCCTGCCATTCCGGCAGGTGCGTGGGGTCCGTGATGTAGGAGTAGACGTCCTCGGGCGTGCGGTCGATGTCGATGCTCTTGCTGATCGCGGACATGGCGACCCCTTGGAGCCCCCCTGGCCGGCCCCTCCATCCAAACTACCCCGCGGGCGAATCGGTGGCGCGCTGCCTGCGGGCCGCCATCACGGCGTACACGAGGACGCCCGCGAAGAGGAAGAGCACGCCCTGGTAGACGGCCGCGTAACCGGAGCCGGCGACCAGCCACATCGAGAAGGCGAAGGCCAGGCAGGCGAGGACGGCGTCGCGGACCAGGCGGCCGGGCCGGACCCGCTCGGAGCGGCCCGAAGCCAGGAAGTAGATCTGCGCGGCGGTGGAGAGCAGGTACGGAACGGTCGCGGTGAAGGTGGTGACGAGGACCAGGACCTCGAAGACGCGCTGCGAGCCGACCGTGTAGTTGTAGACGGTCAGCGCCGAGGCGAGGGCGACCGTGACCAGGACGCCGGCCACGGGGACGCCGCGCTTCTTCGTCTCGAAGACCTTGGGGAAGAGTCCGTCCTTCGCGGCGGCGTACGGGGTCTGCGCGCTGAGGAGGGTCCAGCCGTTGAGCGCGCCCGCCATCGAGATCACGGCGGCGCAGGCGACGGCCGTTCCGCCCCACGTGCCGCCGAACATGGCGTTGACGGCGTCACTGAAGGGCGCCTCGGAGGAGACCAGCTTCTCGTGCGCGACCAGGCCGAAGACGGCGAGGGTGCCGAGCAGGTAGACGGTGGCGGCGCCGACGGTGCCGAGGATCGTGGCCCGGCCGACGTTGAGGGCCGGGTCACGGACCTCGCCCGCGCTGACGGCGGCGGACTCGACGCCCAGGTAGCTGAAGAGCAGGATCGCGGCGGAGGCGGAGACGGCGCCGACCGCGCTCTGGCCGGTGGCCTGGAAGGGGCCCAGGTTGGCGGGGTCGAAGAAGAACAGCCCGCCCACGGCGACGAGCAGCAGCGGGGCGAACTTCAGCACGGTGGAGACCAGTTGGACGGCGCCGACGTACCGGGTGCCGGCCAGGTTGGCTAGTGCCGGGAGCCACTGCACGCAGAGGGCGGCCAGGCACATGGACCACTTGTGCGCGCCGACGGCGGGGAAGAGCACGCCGAGGTAGCCGACGGCCGCCACCGCGAGCGCGGCGTTGGAGACCCAGGTGGTGATCCAGTAGCTCCAGGCGGCGAGGAAGCCGGCGAAGTCGCCGAAGGCGGCGCGGGCGTAGACGTACGGGCCGCCGGTCCGGGGGTGCCGGTTCGCGAGGCGGCCGAAGACGAGGGCGAGGGCGATCGCGCCGAGGGTGAGCACGGCGAAGGCGACGAGGCTGATGGTGCCGAAGGGGGCCACCGAGGCGGGCAGGAGGAAGATCCCGCCGCCGATGATGTTGCCCATGACCAGGCAGGTCGCGACGGGAAGGCCGAAGCGGCGCTCGCCCTGCGGGCGGGGCTCGGCGGTCCCGGGGGCGGGAACCGGGGCCGGAGCCGGGGCCGCGGTGGTGATGGTGCTGGTCATCGGTGGTGCGCCTCTGAGTGTCTCACATGCTGGGCAGGTCGACACATGCTCGGCCACCGCGCGGGCGGTACCAAATCAGCGCGTTTCGTCCGGTGCGGGCACCTCGACGGAAGGAAGGATTCCGCTGTGGACCGCTTCCGGCCGGGGATCTTCCGCCGGCTCAGGCCCCAGGCCGAGCGGGACCTGCGGGCCGTCCGCCTCCCGGAGCCAGCGCCTCAGTACGCAGTGCACCGCCTCCGCGCCCACCGGCTCCTCCCCCGGGTCCGACAGCTCCGTGGGCCACATCAGGAACGGGTGCCCCTGCTCCCCGCCCAGCCCGCCGTGCGAGCCGATCTGCTCCTCGAAGGCGTGCACCGCGCCCGTGTCCGGGTCGTACGCCGAATTCACCATGACGTCGGCCACGTGCGGGAAGGCATCGGTCCGGCGGACGGCCCGCGCCGCGCCGGGGCCGAAGGGGGACAGCAGCTCCTCCGCCTCGCCGGGCACGTCGAGGCGGGCCACCGCCCCGCCCGGGCCCAGCACCACCCCGTCCACCAGCAGGAAGCCCACGCCCGGGTGGTTGGCCAGCGTCGCCAGCAGGGCCGGGTGCGCGCGTTCGACGCGCTCGCGCGAGGCCCGGCCGGGGACGTCCGGGAAGGAGATCAGGGCGAGGTTGCCCGACGCGAGCACCACCGGGTCGGAGCCCGGCCCCGGACGGGCCTCCTCCTCCTCTTCCACCGGCCGGTGCAGGGCCGCGAGCACGGCCGCCCGGGCCTCGGCCCCGCTGCGGGTGCGGCCGGCCCGGCGGGAGACCGGCAGCCCGCAACCCGCCCGGACGAGGTCCTTCAGGGTCAGTCCGTAGCGGCTCAGGAAGGTCTCGCCCGGGCTCTGGCCGTGGTCCGAGAGCAGCACGATCCGGTACTCCCGCGGGGCGTGCTCGGCGACCCGGGCGATCAGCGCGAGGCTCCGGTCGAGGCGCGCCAGCACCCGGTCGGTGTCCCGGCCGCGCGGGCCCGAGTGGTGCGCGACCTCGTCGTAGGCGACCAGGTCGGCGTAGACCGCGGCGCGGCCGGCGAGCATGTCGCCGATCACCGCCGCGACCACCACGTCCCGTTCGACCACGGTCGCGAAGGCCCGGATCAGCGGGTACAGCCCGCCGCGCGCCACCCGCGGCCGGTCCCCGCGGATCCGCGCCCGCAGCGACTGGACGATCTCCCGGCCCACCTCGGCGACGAAGGACACGGCCGTGCGGACGGCGTTGGCCGGATCGGAGAAGTACGCGAAGTAGCCCGCGCGGGACCGGTTCGCCCGGCCCCGCCGGGCCGAGACCGAGAGCACGAGCGCCAGTTGGTCGGCGCCCCCGCTGAACAGGTTTCCCCGGCTGGCCCCGTCGAGCGTGAGCAGTCCGCCGTCCCCGGCGCGCGCGACGGCCCGCCGCTGCAGCTCGGCCGCGCTGGTGGGCCTGTTGCAGACCATCACCTCGCCGGTGTCCTTCTCGTACCAGCGGAAGGCGGGCACGTCGAAGTTGGAGCCGTGCAGGATGCCGAGCTGGCTGGCGCCGGTCTGGCTCGACCAGTCCGTGCGCCAGGGCGTGATCCGGTGGCTGCGGTCCAGCCAGTCGGCGACGGTGGGCATCAGCCCGCTGCCGCAGGCGCCGCGCAGCACCTCGTACCCGACGCCGTCGAGCTGGAGGAAGACCAGGCCGGGCGCTGCCCCGCCGGCCCCGGGCGCGCCCGCCCGGCGCTGCCTGCGGCGGCGCCGGTCGGCGAGCCGGTAGAGGCGGCGCCGGTAGGCCTCGTCGTCGCGCACCGCGAGTGCGGTGGAGGTCGCGGACGCCACCGCGGACATCACGGCGGCCACGACCACCGCGGTCTCGGGGGCCGCCTCGCCCCGCCAGGCGGGGATCAGGCTGAGCGCTATGAGCAGGAGCGAGCCGTTCAGGAAGAAGACGAGCAGCCCGAGGACGAGGGCGGGCACCAGCAGCAGGGCCCGTACGAGCACCGGCCAGACGACCGCGCTCAGCAGGCCGAAGGCCCCCGCGCCCCAGGCGGCGGTGAGCCCGATCTGCGTGATGCTGTCACCGTCGTCGGACTGGAGCCGGAAGTCCGGCAGGATCCCGGCCAGGGCGAGCATGGTGAGGGTGGACACCGCCCAGACGAGGACCACCCGCACCAGGGCGCTGCCCGTGGTCCGCCACCGTCCCCGCCACACGCCGCCACCTCCCGCGAGCCCCGTCCCGGCTTCCAGGCTCGCACAGCCGGGCCCCGCCGGCCGGGTGACACGGAGGGCGCACCGGAGTGCGGAGGGGGCCGGCCGGCGGAGGCCGGTGAGCGGCGGGGACCGCCGCGGCCAGGGGGCCGGTCAGCCAAGGGACCGGTCAGCCAAGGGACCGGTCAGCCAGGGGGCCGGTCAGCCAGGGGGCCGGTCAGGTGCCGTCGTAGCCGGCGGTCGGCATGGACAGCCGGCGGTGCACCTCGGCCTTCATCGCGGAGGTGTACTGCGGCTCCTCGTCCCCGGCGGTCTCCAGCCGTACGCCGCGCCGCTCGCACTCGGCGGTGAACTCCTCGACGGAGCGCAGTGCGCGGGCCAGCACGCGGTGGTTGGCGGCGACGAAGAGGTCGACCTGCCCGGCGTCGATGTCGGACCAGAGCCCGCAGTGGTCGGCACGCAGCCCGTAGAAGAGCAGCTGCTTCGTGACGACGTAGCCCCGGTCGGCGGCCCAGCGCGCGCACATGGCGTGCTGGCCGCGGGTGTCCACGGCGAAGGGGTCGGCGTCCAGGTCCTCGAGCGGGGCCAGGCTGGCGATCGCGGCCACGCGCAACTCTTCCATGCCGCCGGACCCTACTCCGATCCGCCCCCGGAGAGGAGGGGCCCGGCACTTCCGGTTCCGGGCGGATCCCCGGGGCAGCATCTAGGCTCGTGGACGAGGTGCGAGGGAGGGAGGGCCGGGTGCCGGTGGAGATCACCTGGTGGGGCCATGCCACGTGCACCGTCGAGGACTCCGGGGTCCGGCTGCTGACGGACCCGCTGTTCGCACGGCGGCTCGCGCACCTGCGACGGCGGCGCGGGGCGGTGCCCCCGCCCGAGGCCGCGGTGGCGGACGTGGTGCTGGTGTCGCACCTGCACGCCGACCATCTGCATCTGCCGTCGCTGGAGCGGCTCGCGCCCGGCACCCGGCTGCTGGTGCCGCGCGGGGCGCGCCGGGCGGTGCCGGGGCTGGCGCGGGCCGCCGGACTGCGCGGGCTGCGGGTGACGGAGCTGCTGCCGGGCGAGGAGGTCGCCGTACGGGAGGGCGTACGGGTACGTGCGGTCAGCGCGCGGCACGACGGGCGGCGGCTGCCGTTCGGGCCGCACCTCGCGCCGGCGCTCGGATACGTGGTCCAGGGCGCGGCCCGGACCTACTTCGCCGGGGACACCGGGCTGTTCGACACGATGGCCGAGGAGGTCGGGCCGGTGGACGTGGCCCTGCTGCCGGTGGGTGGCTGGGGCCCGTACCTGGGCCCGGGCCACCTGGACCCGGGGCGGGCGGCGCAGGCGCTGGCCCGGCTCGCGCCCGCGGCGGCGGTGCCGGTGCACTACGGGACGTACTGGCCCGTCGGGATGGACGCGGTGCGGCCGCACGAATTCCACGCGCCCGGCGAGGAGTTCGAGCGGCGCGCCCGGCAGCTGGCACCGAAGGTGGCCGTACGGGTACCGGGGCACGGCGAGCGGGTGCGGCTGCCGTGACCTGGCGCGAACTCACGGTGGCGGCCGGCCAGGTGCCGCCGGAGACCACCCAGCAGGCGGTGGGGTACCCGGCGTTGTTCCTGCTGGTCGCGTTGGGCGCGCTGGTCCCGGTGATCCCGACGGGCGCGCTGGTGAGTTCGGCGGCGGTGGTGGCGTTCCATCACCAGTCGCCGCCGTTCGGGGTGCTGCTGGTGGTCGCGGTGTCGGCGCTGGCCGCGTTCACCGGGGACCTGGCGCTGTACTGGCTGGGGCAGCGCGGGGTCCGGTCGCGCAACGGCTCGCGGTGGCTGGCGGCGCTGCGCGGCCGGGCCACGCCCGAGCGGCTGGAACAGGCGCAGACCAAGCTGGACAAGCACGGCGTCATGGTGCTGGTGGTCTCCCGGCTGGTGCCGGCGGGCCGGATCCCGGTGATGCTGGCCTGCCTGCTGGCGCAGATGCCGCTGCGCCGCTTCGCCCGCGGCGACGCCCCGGCCTGCCTGGCCTGGGCGGCGACGTACGGCCTGATCGGCATCCTGGGCGGCTCGCTCTTCTCGGAGCCGTGGAAGGGCGTGGCCCTGGCGGTGGGCCTGACCCTGCTGATCAGCGCGGGGCCGGCGCTCTGGCGCCGGCTGCGGGCCCGGCGGCAGGAGCCGTAGGGCGGCGGTCGCCGAGAGGCGAAGGAATCGCCGACGCCAGGCTCTGGACATCAAGTGCACTTGAGTTCCTAGGCTCCTGCTCAACGGGCGATCTTGAACAGCGCTTGAACAGCGAACGGAGCGGATTCACCATGGAGTACTCGCACGACGACGCCGGACTGCTCCAGCAGCCCATCGGCTACTGGAGCTGGGCCGCCTACGACGCGGTCGTCAACCGCACCCGCGGCGCGCTCGCCGGGATCGGCACCACCCAGCCGCAGTGGTGGGTCCTGGCCCAGGTGGCCCAGGCCCCGGAGGCGAAGACCCGCGAGGAGGTGACCGGGACCCTGCAGGGCTATCTCGCCGTGGGAGGGGCGACGGTGGCCGAGGAGATCGACACGGCCATCGCCCGGGGCTGGATCACGCAGGACGCCGAGGGGCTCCTCGGGATCACCTCCGAGGGGCGGGAGTTCTTCGAAAGGGCCGCGGCCCTGCAGAAGGAGCTGTGGGCCGAGCGGCACGCCGGCATCTCGGACGAGGAGTACCTGACCACCCTCAAGGTGCTGCAGCGCTTCATCCACAACACGCACGGCCAGGCCTGGCACCACTAGGGGGCGCCTTGTGGAACAGGCCTGACCGGCAGGACACTTCCTAGTGGACCTGGATGCCCGCGCCGTACGGCTTGCCGCCGCTGTGGCAGATCGCCGTGCTCGTGGTGCCCACGCGCCGCCACGTCGGGTCGTACACCGTGTAGTCCCGTGCGAGGGGCCGGTCGCACCGGGTGTAGACGCGGAACTCCCCGGTTCCGTTGGTGCACGTTCCCGCGGCGGTGGTGCTGGACTTGTACCAGGTGCTGCAGTCGTACGGATCGGCGGCGGCCGGGGTGGCCCCCGCGACCGCGAGGCCGATGCCCAGAGCCGTGGAACTGATCAGTGACACAACGCGTTTCATCGTGGTTCGTCCCCTCCCGATACCCAATGGCTTCGGGATCCGTATCCCCCCTCCACGGCCGGGCATGCGCGGACCGCCCCTCGATCTCCTGCGGCCTCCTGGCCGGGCAGCGTGCGGGAGGCGCCGATCGGGACGTCCCAGAGGTGCTCGCGGGGCAGCCCGGCCCGGGACCAGGCGGCCCGGGTGCGGTGCAGGGGTTCCATGACCGGTTCGGCGGAGAGCACGAAGGTGGCCCAGTGCATGGGCGCCATCCGCAGGGCCCCGAGGTCGAGGCAGGCCTGGACGGCCTCCTCCGGGTCGACGTGGACGTCGCCGAGCCACCAGCGCGGGGCGTAGGCGCCGACCGGCAGGAGGGCGAGGTCGATGCCGGGGTGGCGGCGGCCGATCTCGCCGAACCAGTGGCCGTAGCCGGTGTCGCCCGCGAAGTAGACCCTCCTCGGCGCCGGGCTCCGGGCGTCGGTGAGGATCCAGCCGCCCCACAGCGACCGGCAGGTGTCGATCAGGGACCGCTTCGACCAGTGGTGCGCGGGGACGAACTCGAAGCGTACGCCGTCCAGTTCGGCGGATTCCCACCAGTCGAGATCGGTGACCCGGGTGAAGCCGCGGCGGCGGAACCAGCCGGCGAGGCCGGCCGGGACGAAGAGGGCCGTGTGCCGGGGCAGCCGCTTGAGCGTGGGGGCGTCGAGGTGGTCGTAGTGGTTGTGGCTGATCACCACCGCGTCCACCGGCGGGAGGTCCTCCCAGCGCACCCCGACGGGGGTCATCCGGGCCGGGGTGCCGAGGATCCGCCGGGACCAGACGGGGTCGGTCAGCACCGTCAGCCCGCCGGTCCGCAGCACCCAGCTGGCGTGCCCGGCCCAGGTGACGGAGACCGTGCCGGGGGGCGCGGCGGGCAGTGGGGCGGGCTCGTACGGCAGGTCGGGGATGCCGTGCAGCCCTTCGGGGCGGGGCCGGAAGGCGCCCTCCCGGGCGAGCCGGGCGAAGGCGCGGACGCCGGGGAGGGGGGTGGTCAGCCGGTCCGCGAAGGAGCCGGGCCACCGGCGGTGTTCGCCGAGCGGGCGCGGGGCGGACCGGCTCTCGGGCTCCGGCGGTGCGGGTGCCGGCGGTGCGGGTGCCGGCGGTGCGGGTGCCGGTTCCGATGCCGGTTCCGATGCCGGTTCCGGCTCCGGCTCCGGCTCCGGTTCCGGTTCCGGCCGGGGCGCGGGCCGCTGGCCGACGGCGGGCCGGGCCGGCGCCGTGGACGCGGAGGCGGAGGCAGAGGCGGCGGGGGCGGCGTCCGTCCGGTCCCTCATCGAGCAGTCTCCGTTCACCGGGTCGGGTTTCACAGGGGCGTGTCGGAGGTCAGGCCAGCCCGGCCAGGACCGATCCGAGCAGGTCGAGGGAGCTCCGCACGTGCGGGAGCGCGAGCGGATCGCGGGCGGTGAGCGCGGCCAGCCGCTCCTCCGGGGTGGCGCCCAGCAGCGGCCCGGTGGACAGCCTGACCCGCAACGCGCCCAGTTCGTCCGCGAAGCGCTGCCCGCCGGGCGTCGGCGCGCCGAGCCGGCCGCCGAGCCAGTCCTCCAGTTCCATGGCGTCGCCGACCCCGTGCCGGGCGAGTCCGGCGCGCAGCGGGGTGAGGTCGGCGTAGAGGTGCCGGCCGGCCTGCGGGGGCCGGGCCAGCGCCCCGGCCGCCAGGAGCTCGCGGTGCGCGGCGGCGGCCACAGCGCCGTGCAGGGCGGCGGCCGCGTAGGCGCGTCCGGCGACGGCGTCGGGTTCGTCGAGGGCGTGCGCGGCGGCGCCGGCCACGGGTCCGGCGACCAGCGCGCCGGTGGCGGTGAGGACGTCGAGGGTGCGGGCGCGCAGCCAGGTCCCGCGCGCGGTGCCGGGGAAGCGGACCACGGCGGCGGGCCAGCCGGCGGGCAGCAGTGCGCCGGACAGGTCGACGAGGACGGCCGCCTGTTCGGGGAGCATCTCGGCGGGGCTCAGGACGAGGGTGTCGTGTGGCCGGTGGACGGTGTCGCGCCAGCTCTCGTCGCTGACGACGAACAGCCCGGCGGACTCGGCGGCCTCGCACGCCTCGTGCAGCATCTCGGGCGGGGGCACGGTCGCGGTCGGATCGTCGGCGACCGACAGCAGCAGCACCCGCGGGTCGCCGCCCTCGGCGCGCACCCGCCGTACGGTCTCCAGCAGCGCGTAGGGGTCGGGTACGCCGCCGCACTCGGCCGGGGTCGGCACGTGGTAGGCCCGCCGTCCCAGCAGCCGGACCTGCGGGGTCCACCAGGCGGGACAGGGCCGGGGCAGCATCACATCGCCCCCGTACGCCCCGAGCAGGGCGAGGAGCAGTGCGGGGGCGCCGGGTCCGGCGGCGACGTTCTCCGGGAAGGTGGCGAGCCCGCGCCGCCCCCAGTGCCGGCAGGCGGCCTCGCGTACGGCCGCCCCGCCGCCCGGGGGCTCGGGGGCGGCGCGCCCGGCGGCCGCGGCGAGGACGGAGACCAGTTCGGGCAGTACGGGCAGGCCGGGCTGGGGCGCGGGCGGGCCGTACCGGACCGGGCCGCGGCCCTCCGTCGCCGTGCGCTGCGTCCCCGCCACCGTGTGCCGCCTTCCACCCTCGTCCTGCCACGCTCCGGTGGCCCCGACCCTGGTCCTGACCTTTATACGATTATTTATCCCCGTACGCCCGTTGCCTGGCTGCCGGCGCCGGGCGTCAGCCCTTCCTCCCCACCAGCCCGAGCAGCCTGGTCTGGGCGTTCGCACCCGCCGGCACCTCCAGCGGCGCCGCGTACATGCCGCTCGCCGCGAGCCCGTCGGCGTACGGCATGACCTCCTTGACGGAGAACTCGACGAGGCCGTCCGGCAGCCGGTCGTCGGCGCCGATGCCCCGGGAGAGGTCCCAGGTGTGCACGACGCAGTCGGCGGTCAGCTCCGAGCAGTACGCCGACCCGAGCGCGGGCCCGTACGAGAGCCGCACGGTCCGGTCCAGCGCGCCGGAGGCGGCGAAGGCGGCGTGCGCGGCGGCCGAGGCCCTGTCCCAGGCCGCGACCGGGTCGTCGCCCAGCACGTCGCCGGAGAACGCGTCGCCGAGCTCCTCGACGGTGCGGCCCTCGGTGACCAGCGGCGGGATCCAGAGCTGCTCGGTGGTGACGTGGTTGACCAACTCCCGCACGTTCCATTCCGCGCACGGGGTCGGCGCGTCCCACTGGTCGCCCTTGACGGCCCGCACCCGTTCTCCGAAGAGCCGCAGCGCCTCGGCGTGCTGTTCGAGCAGCGTCTCCGGCATGGCCCTCACCGTCCTCTGCCATGGCTCACGTCCCCCAGGAGCCACTCTCCTCGCACCTGCATTTCCCTGCCACCGACCTGCCCAACCCCCTTGGCACACAAGGCTGGTGTCCACATGTCAAAACGTCGATCTCAAATGACGAACTGATCCCTTACGGTGGGTCCAACGCTTCGACGAGGAGGGTCCGGCCATGAACCCCGCCAAGGAAACCGCCGTCTACACCCACGGCCACCACGAGTCCGTCCTGCGCTCGCACCGCTGGCGCACCGCCGAGAACTCCGCCGCGTACCTGATCGGCGAGCTGCGCCCGGGGATGTCCGTACTGGACGTCGGCTGCGGCCCGGGCACGATCACCGCGGACCTGGCGGAGCTGGTCGCGCCGGGCGGCCGGGTCACCGCGGTCGACGCGGCACAGGACGTGGTCGAACGGGCCCGGGCGCACGCGGCGGAGCGCGGGGTGAGCGGCATCGAGTTCGGCACGGCGGACGTCCACGCGCTGGACTTCCCGGACGACACCTTCGACGTGGTCCACGCCCACCAGGTGCTGCAGCACGTGGGCGACCCGGTCCAGGCGCTGCGCGAGATGCGGCGGGTGTGCCGGCCGGGCGGGATCGTGGCGGCGCGCGACGCCGACTACGCGGCGATGACCTGGTGCCCGGCGACGCCGGGCCTGGACGAATGGCTGAGCCTGTACCGGCGCGTCGCCCGCGCGAACGGCGGCGAGCCGGACGCGGGACGCCGGCTGCGGGCGTGGGCCCGGCAGGCCGGCTTCACGGACGTGACCTCGTCGGCGACGGCCTGGTGCTTCGCCACCCCGGAGGAGGCCGCGTGGTGGTCGGCGCTGTGGGCGGACCGTACGACGGCCTCCTCGTACGCCGCCATCGCCACCGGCGGGGGCCACGCGACCGGCTCCGACCTGGCCGCTGCCGCGGAGGCCTGGCGCGTGTGGGGCGCGGCCCCCGACGCCTGGTTCTCGGTCCTGAACGGCGAGATCCTCTGCCGGGCCTGAGCTCCGTAGCCCGCGCGGCCCCGCTTCCAGAGGGGCCGGCCCCGGCGGTGGCGGCGCGCGCGGGCGGCTACAGGGGCGGCCGCATGCGGAAGTCGTACCGCGCCGGCAGCGGGCGGTCGGTGAGGGCGGACCAGACCTCGGACAGGGTTTCCTCGCCCTCCCGGAGGTCCGGGATCTCGAAGCCGTCCTCGAAGGCCCGCCGCGCCGCGGCCACATGACCCTCCGCCGCCAGCAGCCGCGCGGCGAGGAGCCGGAAGCGGCCCTGTTCCCGCAGGGCCGGCCGGAGCCGGTCCCAGACGCGGCGGGCCTCCGGGAGGCGGTTGGCGGCCAGCAGGGCCGTCATCGCCTCGCAGCCCAGCGCGGCCTCCGCCGGGGCCCACGCGTCGCCGCCGCGGCTCTCCCCCGCCAGGTCCTCGAAGGCCGCCGCGTACCCGTCGGCGGCCCGCGCCGGATCCCCGGCGAGCGCGTCAGCCACCGCCAGGCACCTCAGCAGCGGCCACCGCGACGGCGCCAGCGCCAGCCCGCGCTCCCAGCTCCGTACGGCCTGCGCCACGTCCCCGGCGTGCCACTGCGCCACGCCCAGGTGGTACTCGGTCAGCGGATCCGCGGGGGCCGTTTCCAGCATGTCCCGCCAGTGCGCGGCGACCAGGCTCGGGCCCGGCGGGACCACCCGCCGTGGGGCGGGGAGGACGCCCGTGCGCCACAGCTCCAGCCACGGGGCCTGTTCCTCGCCGAGGGTGGACTCCCCGAAGGGGGTGCCCGGCAGTGCGAAGCCCCCGCACATCACCTCCAGCGCGCCCCAGCCGGAGCCCTGCGCGAGCCGCTCGCCCGGTTCGGCGTCGGCGCACTCGCGCCACGCCTTGTACGCCGCCTCCACCCGCTCCGCCGGGAGCGCCCGCGCCAGCGCGTGCTCGGCCGCGCCGCGCGCCGCCGCCCAGTCGGCCCCGTGCACCGCCGCGGGTTCCGCGGCCAGCGGCCCGTACGCCTCCAGCCAGCTGAACTCCCCGCCGCCCTCCAGCCGTACGTGCTCCAGCTGGGTGCGGGCGAGGCCGGCCTGGATCTCCGCGTAGCCGCCCGTGCCCGGTTCGGTCAGCCACTCCTGCCAGCGCCGGCCGCCGCCGCCCGCGCCCCAGACGAACAGCTTGCGCCCGCGCAGCCGCCCGGTGGAGGTCTGCGCGAGCCCCTGCCCGGCCGCGTCCAGCGAGGCGATCCAGGGCCTGGCCCCGGGCTCGACCTCGTAGAAGAAGTCGGCCGGGTACCCGCTGCGCAGCGGGTACGTGCGGTCCGCGCCCTCCCACTCCGGTACGGGGATGCGGCGCAGCGCGCGCTCGTACCCGAAGTGCCAGGCCTCGTCGGCGGGGGCGAGCACGCGCGTGCCCTCGTCCTCGGGGACGGCGATGTTGGACCACCAGTACACGGGCGCGGGCCGCTCGTGCGGGTTGCGCACGCGGACGCCGACGTAGAGGAACTCCGACTCCGCGGGCAGCCACAGGTCCACCTGGAAGGGCAGGTCGCGCAGGCGTTCCCACTCCCACAGCCGGACCATCACGCCCCCGTCCGGGGCGGGGACGAGCGCGGCGTGCAGCGGGGCGCAGGAGAGGGTGGTGTGGCCGGTCGCGCCGATGTTCCACTCGATGCCGCCGGAGAACCAGGCCCCGTTCAGCGCGAAGTTGGCTGGCTGGAACACCGGGTTGCGGTAGAGCAGTTCGCGTCCCGTCGGCAGGTGCACGAGCGAGTGGACGCGCCCGCCCAGCTCCGGGAGCACGGTGACCCTCAGGTGCTCGTTCTCGATGACGACCGACTCGAACTCCCGCTCCGACCGCTCCCGCCGGTACCCGTCCCGGATCCGGACGGGCAGCAGGGAGCGCAGCGGCTCGTACCCGATCTGCCGTGCCATGTCGCGCGGCAGCCCCGCGCGCCTGGGGGCACCTCCCAGCGGTAGCTGGGGGAGCTCGTCCAGGTCGTGCACGCCGTCGGGCGCGCGCAGGGCGGGCAGTGGGTTCTCGGCGCCCAACGGGGCTGCGGGAAGGGTCAGTGCGGCGCGGCGGACGGTGGTGGCCATGGGGAAATGGAACACGCCACGGCGGCCGGTGCACAGGGGTTCCGCGGATCACCACCGGTCAGGATTACGCAAAGGTGTGCGCAAGGGTTACCTGAAGGCACCCGCGACCAGGTCGGCCAGGAGTGCGCCCGCACGCCCGTCCGGGTCCAGGTCCGGGTCGTAGATGGTGACGTTGATCCCGACGCAGCGCGGCGAACGCACCAGCACGCCGAGCAGTTCGGCGAGTTCGTCGGGGACCAGCCCGCCGGGGTCGGGGCTGTCCACGGCCGGCATGACGGCCGGGTCCAGCACGTCGGCGTCCAGGTGCACCCAGAACCCCGCGGTGTCCGGCGGGTGCAGCCCTTCCAGCGCCGCCCGCGCCACCGGTCCGGCCCCGCGCTCGCGGATCTCCCCGACGGTGGCCGCGGAGATCCCGGCCGCGTGCAGCTCCGCGAGGTCCGGGTCCCCGTCCCGCAGGCCGAAGAGCCGTACGTCCTCGTCCCGCAGGTAGGGGGCCCGCCCTTCCAGGTTGGCGAGACCGGCCTGGCCGCGCCCGGTGGAGAGGGCGAGTTCCTCGCCGCCGGCCGCGCCGACGGGCCCGTTCACCGCCTCGTTGCCGGGGTGGCGGAAGTCGGCGGAGCCGTCGATCGCGGCCAGTCCGTACCGGCCGATCCGGCGCATGGCGAGGGCGGCGCCCAGCTGGATCGAGCAGTCGCCGCCGAGGACGACGGGGAACTCACCGGCGCGCAGGTGGCGTTCGATCCGGTCGGCGAGCGTGACGGTGTACGCGGCGAGGGCTTCGGCGTGGAACACGCCGTCGCCCTCCCGCCAGTCGCCGCGGTCGTAGCGCGGCGGGACCACCACCCCGCCCTCGCGTGCGCCGAGGCGGGCGAGGAGGCCCTGTTCGCGCAGGGCCCCGGCGAGCTTGTAGACGCCGGGTACGGTGCCGGGCGCGGGCGGGCGCAGGCCGAGGTTGGACGGGGCGTCGAGGAGCACGAGGGTTCGCATGCCCTCATCCTGTGCGACGGACCCCCTCGGGGGGCGGCATTTCGGCGGTGACCGCCCAGCGCTCGTGGTCGCGCCAGGCCCCGTCGACGTAAAGGAAGTCGGGGGAGAGCCCTTCCAGCCGGAAGCCGGCGCCCCGCACGAGGGCGATCGAGGCGGTGTTGCCCGGCTGGATGTTGGCCTCCAGGCGGTGCAGTCCGAGGCCGTCGGCGGGCTCCGGGGCGAAGGCGTGGGCGAGGACGAGCCCGAGGGCCTCGCGGAACAGGCCCCGCCCGGCGGCGTGCGCGAAGGCCCCGTAGCCGAGGGCCCCGCACTGGAAGGCCCCGCGCACGATGTTGTTGACGTTGACGAAGCCGGCGATGGCCCCGGTCTCCCGCTCGCAGACGAGGAACCCGGCGCGGCCCTCGCCGTCGGTCAGCCGGGCCGCGTAGGGCTCGTACTCCTCGAGGGTGGCGGGCGGCGCCAGCCACGGGTGGTGGAGCTCGCGGCTCTCGTGCGCGCGTGCGGTGAACTCGGGCCCGTCGGCGAGCCGGAGGGGGCGCAGGGCCACGCGCTCGCCCTCCCGGAGGTAGGTCGAAAAGCTCATCGCCCCAGGCTAGGCCGTGTGGCACCATCACCGCGTGATCAAGGACGAGACGAGCACGGTGCTGCGCCGGGCCGCGCTGAACAACGCCGTGTGGTGCGACGCGGTGTGCGCGGCGCACGGCCTGTCGCCCCAGTACGACGACGAGTACCTGTGGCTCAGCACGAGCCGGACCCCGCCGCTGTACCCCGATGCGGTGACCCTGGACGCGGGCGTCCCGGCGCAGTCCGTCCTCCAGTGGATCGACACGGACTCCCCCGGCTGCTCGGTGAAGGACAGTTTCGCCTGCCTGGACCTGGCCGGGGACGGGTTCGAGGTGCTGTTCGAGGCGCAGTGGATCCACCGCCCGGCCGGCGTTCCGCTTCCGGAGGCGGCCTCCTCCGGCCTGGAGTGGTCCGAGGTGACCGGCGCCGGGGAACTGGCGGCCTGGGAGGCCGCCTGGGACGGCGAGGAGAGCACCGGGCTGTTCCGGCCGTCCCTGCTCCGCGAGGGCATCGCCTTCCTCGCGGGCCGGGCCGCTGGGGACGCCGGGGGCCGGATCGTCGCCGGGGCGGTCGCGAGCACCGGAGGCGGTGTGGTGGGCGTCTCCAACCTGTTCGCCCGTGACGGGGCCACGGCCGGGGCGGCCTGGGCGGGCGCCCTCACCTCGATCGCCGCCCGCCGGCCGGACCTGGACGTCGTCGGCTACGAGGGCGGGGCCGACCTGGACATCGCGGTCCGCAGCGGTTTCACCGCCATCGGCCCGCTGCGGGTCTGGCTGCGCACCAGCGAGAGGACCCACTACCTGCGGCGCAGGGCGGCACAGCACGGCGGCCCACCGCTTTGCGCATCATGATCGACTTCGATCAGGCTGGGTGACATGACATCGCATCAGACGAGTGGGCTCATCGGCGCCGCATTCGGAGTCTTCTTCGTCCAGGCGAACGCCGGAGCCCTGCCGGCGGCCGTCGCCCTTCCCCTGCGCTTCCTCGCGATAGCCGCGTTCATCTCGCTGTTCATCGCGCTGCGCCGCTCCCGCGTGCCCTCGGCCGCCACCGGCGGCACGGCGCCGCGGCGGTTCGGGCGGGGCTACCTCCTCGTGGTGGCCGCCGAGGTGGCCGTCGTCGCGGCCGGCCTCTTCGTCATCAACCGCCTGCTGCACGCCCCGCAGGCCACGGTCGGCTGGATCGCCCCGGTCGTCGGCCTGCACTTCTTCGGCCTCGCGGCGGTCTGGCGCATGCCGTCGCTCCGGCTGCTGGCGGCCTCGATGTCCGCCTGTGGGGCCGTCGGCCTGGTGCTGGCCGCCTGCGGCTGCTCCGCGGCCGTCATCGCGGCGGTCGCGGGCATGGCCCCGGGCGCCCTGCTGCTCGACTCCGTCTGGTGGAGCGTGCGGACCGCGCCCGGGCCCGCCGGCATCCCCGCCTGACCGGCCGCTCAGGCCTCCAGCGCCAGCCGGGGGACGTCGGTCCGGTCGATGCCGAAGACCTGGGCGTACAGGGACAGTTCGGCCTCCAGCGCCCGGATCATGGTGTCCGCCCGGCGGAAGCCGTGGCCTTCGCCCGCGAAGGCCACGTAGGCGTGCGGCACAGGGGCGTGCGGCACCGGCCGGCCCCGCAGGGCGGCCAGGAAGCGCTCCGCCTGGGCCGGCGGGCAGACCGCGTCGTCCAGGCCCTGGAGCAGGACGAACGGCGCCGTGATCCGGTCGGCGCGGGCGACCGGGGAGCGCTCGCGGCAGAGCACGGTGAGGGTCTGCGGCGGCCCGGCCAGGCTCTCGACGTAGCGGGACTCCAGGTCGTGGGTCTCCTCCGCGAAGCCCAGCAGGTCCAGCACCGGGTAGATGATCGCGGCGCAGGCGTACAGGTCGGTGGCGGCCAGCGACGCCGCCGCCGTCCAGCCGCCCGCGCTGCCCCCGCGGATGGCGAGCCGGGCGGGGTCGGCGGTGCCCTCGGCGGCCAGCGCCCGGGCCACCGCCGCGCAGTCCTCGACGTCCACCACGCCCCACTGCCCGCGCAGCCGCTCCCGGTAGGCGCGCCCGTAGCCGGTGGACCCGCCGTAGTTGACCTCGACCACGCCGATTCCGCGCGAGGTGAAGTACGCGATGTGCAGGTCGAGTACGGGCGGCACGTGGTCGGTGGGGCCGCCGTGCGCCCACACCACGTACGGGGGCAGCTCGTCGGCGGGGGCCCGGCAGGCGGGGTGGTGCGGCGGGTAGACGTGCGCGTGGATCTGGCGGTTGTCGGAGCCGAGGAAGGTGCGGCTCTGCGGCTCCGGGTAGTAGGCCGGGTCCACCGGGTCCACGCCCTGCGCGCCGATCACCCGGGCGTGCCCGGTCGCGGTGTCCAGTTCGACGACCTCGTACGCGCTGCGCGGGCTGGCGGCGACCCCGTAGACGCGGGTGCCGTGCACGGCGAGCGTCGGCTGCCAGGCCGTCCACGGCCCGGCCGCGTCGACCAGGTCGCCGCTCTCGGCGTCCAGGATGCCGAGCACCGGGGAACCCTGGCCGTGCAGGACGGCGAGGAGCCCTCCCCCGGCACCCGCGGCCCGGGTGGCGCCGTCGGGCAGGGGGGCGATCCAGCGCAGCCCGGGTTTCCACAGCGGGCCGCCGAACTCCTCTTCCCTGGGGCACAGGTTGACGGCCTCGCCCGTCTCCGGGTCCACCCCGTACGGGTTCCACCAGCCGCCGCGGTCGCTCACCGCGAGGAGGGTTCCGCCGGCCGTCCAGTCCACCTGGGCCACCGCTTCCTCGGGGCCGCCCAGCACGGTCCGGACCCCGGTCAGCCTTCCGTCCGCGGTGACCTCGGCCAGCTTCAGTTCGGTGCCGTCCCAGGGCATCCGGGGGTGGTCCCACGCCAGCCAGGCCGCGCGCCGGCCGTCCGGGGAGAGCCGGGGGCCGGTGGTGAACCGGTGCCGGCCGTCCGTCAACTCCCTTACGGCCGAACGGTCTTCCGCGGCCGATCCGTCGAGCGGTACGGCGGCCAGCACCCGGCGCACATCGGTCGGCGCGGGCCCGGTGAACTCCTCCAGCACGCACCAGACCTCACCGCCGCGCAGCACCGGATCGGCCCAGCGCAGTCCGCCGCCGGTCCCGGACAGGGGGGTGAGGGGCCGTGGCTCCGGGGCGCCGGGCGCGTCGGGCTCGTACGCGTACAGCCGCTGGTCGGCGAAGTGGACGAAGACCAGCAGGGGGCCGCCGACGGGCCGTTCGGCTCCGGCCCAGGGCAGCCCGCCGTACTCGGTGACCCGGCTGCGCACGTTCCACGGAGCGGGCAGCTCGGTGAACTCGGCGCCCCCGTCGGCGAGTCGGCGCCGGACCAGGGTGCGGCGGCCGCCCTCGCGCGGCCGGGGCTCGGTCCACCACACCTCGGGGCCGACCGTGCCGACGTACTCGGGCCGTCCGTCGAGCGCGGCGGCGAGCGCGGCCTCGATGGGCGAGGGCCAGCTTCCGTACGGCCGGGTCGGCGCCGCCATCACCGGGCCCCGCTCACAGGGACCGCAGCGCGTGGTCGAGGACGCGGACACCGAAGTGCAGGGCTTCGACGGGGACCCGCTCGTCCACGCCGTGGAAGAGGGCCCAGTAGTCGAAGCCGGGCGGCAGCTTCAGCGGGGAGAAGCCGTACCCGGTGATGCCGAGGCGGGAGAACTGCTTGGCGTCGGTGCCGCCCGCCATGCAGAAGGGCACCACGTGCCCGTCCGGGTCGAACCGCTCGACGGACTCGCGCAGGATCCCGAACGTCCGTCCGTCCACCGGGGCCTGGAGCGAAACCTCCCGGTGGTGGAACTCCCAGTCCACGTCGGGGCCGGTCAGCTCGTTCAGGGTGGCGGTGAACTCGGCTTCGCCGCCCGGCACCGTCCGTCCGTCGACGTAGGCGGTGGCGTGTTCGGGGACCACGTTGAGCTTGTAACCGGCGCTCAGCATCGTCGGGTTGGCGCTGTTGCGCACGGTCGCCTCCAGCAGGACGGCGGCCGGGCCGAGCTTGCCGAGGACCGTGTCGAGGTCGAAGCCGGGCCGGCGCGGGTCGACCGACAGGTCCTGCAGGGCGGCCAGTTCGGTGATGCAGGCGGTGACGGTGTCGGTGAGCCGGACCGGCCACTCGTACTCGCCGATCCGTGCCACGGCGGCGGCGAGCCGGCTGACCGCGTTGGCCTTGTTGGGCTTGGAGCCGTGCCCCGCGGTGCCGCGCGCGGTCAGCTTCAGCCAGGCCGTGCCCCGTTCGCCGGCGGCGATCGGGTAGAGGGCCCGGCCGCCGGGGCCGGTGTGCACGGTGAAGGCTCCGGACTCGCTGATGCCCTCCGTGCAGCCCTCGAAGAGGTGCGGGTGCCGCTCCGCGAGGAAGCCCGACCCGTCGACCGCGCTGTCCTCCTCGTCGGCGGTGTAGGCGATCACGATGTCCCGCCGCGGCTTCACTCCGGCGCGCGCCCAGGCCCGTACCACGGCCAGCACCATCGCGTCCGTGTTCTTCATGTCGACGGCGCCGCGCCCCCACACCACTCCGTCGCGGATCTCGCCGGAGAAGGGGTCCACGGTCCAGTCGGCGGCCTCGGCGGGCACGACGTCGAGGTGGCCGTGGACGAGGAGGGCCTCGGCGGTGGGATCGGCGCCCTCGATCCGCGCGACGACGTTGGTGCGGCCCGGGGTGCGCTCCAGCAGGACCGGTTCCAGCCCGGCCGCGGCGAGCCGCTCGGCAACGTACTCGGCGGCGGGGCGCTCGCGGCAGTCGCCGCCGCCCCGGTTGCTGGTGTCGATCCGGATGAGGCCCGAGGTGAACTCGACGGCCTCGTCGAGGGCCGCTTCGTCAATGGCGCCGTCGGCCTCGGCGGGTGCCCCGTCATTGATTGCGTGCATGTCAGCCATACTGCTCCTCCACGGCCGCCGAGACGACCGTCGTGACCGCCTTGAAGGCGCGGATCCCCTCGTACATCGTCTCGCTGGTGTACGCGACCCTGCGCTCCCCGCACCGCTCCACGCCCGGGACCACCGTCGCGGCCATGGCCAGGTGCTCGGCGTCGAACTCCAGCTCCACGGCGAACGGGCCGCCGCCGACCGGCTCGTACCGTACGGCCAGGGCGGCCGCCTCCTTGGCCGCGGCCCGGATGTCGGCGGCGGTGCGGGCGGGGGTCCGGCAGACGGCGGCGTAGCGCGAGACGTGGTCCTTGACCGCGACGGTCACCGCGTCCGGGGCGTAGCCGGCGGCGTCGACGCAGGTGAGGTCGTCGCCGGTGACGAGGACGACGGGGACGCCGTACTCGGCGACGACGTGCGCGTTGAGCAGCCCCTCGCTGGCGCGCACCTCGTTGACCCAGACCCCGGTGATGGAGTTGGCGAGGTAGGTGTGGGCGAGGACGCCCTCGGTGCCGGCGCCCGTGTGGTAACCGACGAAGGCGATGCCGTCGACGTCGCCGCGCTGGACGCCCTCGACCATGGAGAGGGTCTTGTGGCGGCCGGTGAGCATCTCCGCGCGGGCGTCGAGCCGCTCCAGCAGCAGATTGCGCATGGTCCAGTGCGCCTCGTTGATGACGACCTGGTCGGCGCCGCCGTCGTAGAAGCCGAGCACGGCGGCGTTGACGTCGGAGGTGAACATCGACCGGCAGCGCTCCCACTGCGGGGTGCCGGGCAGGACGTCGGCGGGCCAGGTGACGCCGGTGGCGCCTTCCATGTCGGCGGAGATGAGGATCTTCATCGGGCCCCCGTGCGGTCGGATGCGCAGGGCCCCACACTAACCGCCGCACCCCTCCCCGGCCCGGGGCCACGCCCGGCCCCCGCGGGTCCGTTCAGTTCACCCGATCCGGTGAGGCCGTGTACCCGGCCCCACCGGCAACGGCCGGGCTCAGGCCTCGACTTCGGCGGCCAGGTTGGCGAGCAGGGTGTCGTAGATGCGGGCGAGGCCCTTGGGCGCGAAGGTGCGCTCGAAGAAGCCGCCGATGCCGCCGGCGCCGTTCCAGACGGTGGTGACGACGGCCTTGGACTTGCCCTCGCCGGCCGGGATGACCACCCAGGTGGTGACCATGGAGGAGTTGCGGTCCTTCTCCACGAGCTGTCCGTCGGTGGGCTCGGTGACCTCGAGCAGGCAGTCGCGCACGCGCTTGCTGGTGGCCTGGAGCTTCCAGTGGACGAGGGTGCCCTCGCCGTCGCCGCCCTCGCGCACCTCGTACTCGCTGAAGTGCTCGGGCAGCAGCTTCTGCCGGGTTCCGCTGTAGTCGGCCAGCGTGTCGAAGACCGTCTCCGCGTCGGCTCCGATGATGCGCTCCGTGGTGGCCTCGACCTGCGCCATGCCTGTTCCTCCAGCAGTTGTGTCCGCTCGTCACGGCGAAGCCAACCACCTCCGGGGCGGTGGCCCAAATCCGGGTCAGACGTGGCAGCGGACGGACACGAGCAGGGTGTCGGCGGGCAGCCGGGCCAGGTACGCGCCCGGGCCGCCCCGGCCCGCCCCCGGCGGGGCGTGCGGGCAGGTCTCGGGGTCGTCGCAGGCTCCGTGCAGCCCGGCCGGATCCGGTAGCCGATCCGGTCCGCGCCTCCGCACATCCGCCAGTGGTCCCAGATCCGCAGGTCGTGGGAGATGTCGCCGCCGCGGTCGTACCGGAAGGGCGCCGTCGCCTCGCCGATCGCCGCCTCCAGCCGGTCCCGGGCCCCGCTCGGAAGGCACACCGTGAGTCTGCATCCCGCCATGGGGCGCAGCCTGCCACCCCACGCACATCACCGACCAGCGGTTTCCTCGGCCCGCACGATCATGGGAACATTTGTTCTATTCTCTCTGCAGAGCTACGAGGGAGGCGCACCATGCGCTGGGAGAACCTGACCGAGGGCACCGCGGGTCCGGCCGCGCTCTTCGGGGCCGACGCCGTCGTGACGCGGACCTTCGACACCCCCGAGTTCCGCGGGATCACCTTCCACGAGGTGCGGGCCCGCTCGATCGTCAACCGGGTGCCCGGCGCCTCGCGCATGCCGTTCGAATGGACCGTCAACCCGTACCGCGGCTGCAGCCACGCCTGTGTGTACTGCTTCGTTCTCCTTGCTTAGTTGCAGTGTCTCTTTCTGCGCCTCACCCGTCCGAGTGATTCCATCGGAATCCTCGGCAATCAGGCGTGTCGCTTTCTAGCGTGAAGCGCATGTACCTGACCTACTTCTCACCCGCTGGGTGGGACATGTGGGGCCTCGGCCGGAAGCCGTTGATCCGGGAAGGCACGCCCGTTCTCATCGATGAGGATCTGCGATTCGAAGACAACGGGACGCCCAGACCCACCGTCGCCGTCAACCGATGGCTGCGGGAACTTCCCACGATGGGCGTCCCCGCAGCGAAGTCATGGAAGGCGTACGCGCAGGCCCTTCGCACCTGGCTGGAGTTCCTTCACGGCCGCCAGGTGCATCCCTTCGCTGACCGGCAACAGCTGCGCGCCGTGCTGAGCGCGTTCGCCGAGCACCGGTTCAACGGTCCACTGGAGGTCCGCTGGGACGGGTCCACCTGGAACAACCGGATCACCATCGTCTCGGGGTTCTACAAGTGGGCGCTCCGGGAGGGTCTGTGCACGGACGTACCGTTCACATACGCCCAGGTCACCCACTACAGCTCGACCGGTCCCCACGAAGAGACGCGGAACCTCGCGACCGTGAGGCGGGCGAAGCCTCACGTGACCGTCAAGTACCTGGAAGCCGACTTCAAGGACGTCTTCCTACGCGGGCTGGCAGGTCTGACGCCCGACGGCGAAGAAGACACCGCGCCGGACCGCTTCCGCGGCCGCCACCTTGGCCGTAACGCGGCAATGGGCAGCCTGGTGGTCTCGTCCGGGCTGCGAGCCCAGGAGTTCACGCACCTGCTCACCTACGAGATTCCGGACCTGCCGGCACGGCGCACCCGTGTCCCCATCCGGTGGCCGTTGGCGAAGGCGGTAACCAAGGGGACAAAACCGCGAGAAACCTGGATCAACTACGGCGCCCTTGCCGAGGTCCGTCAGTACATCGACCTGGACCGGGACGTGGCGACGCACGGCAGCACCTACCAGCCAGATTCACGTCTCGGCGACCCGCTAGTCATCGCAGACCCTCACTGGGAAGGCGCCAAGGTCAACGGGCGTGCTGTCTCCTGGCGTCGCCTCGGCCCGATCGAGCGACGACGTCTGGTGGCTCCCGACGGCACCTCGCCGCTGGTGGCGCTGCAGTCGAACGGTGAGCCGTTCATCGACTGGGGAACCGTCTTCCGGCGCACCTCCCAGCGCATCCGGGAACGGTTTGAGCCGCGATTCCCCACCGTTACGCCTCATACCCTGCGTCACACATTCGCGATGGCGACCATGGAAGCTCTGATCAAGGGCTACTACCAGCAAGCCGCGCAATTGGTCGTGGACACCGACGAGGACGCCGCGCTCGCGCTGTATCTGACGAAGTCCGAGCCAATCCTGGTCCTGCGCGACCTGTTGGGACATTCCAGCACCTCCACCACAGAGGTCTATCTGATGCGTCTCGATACGCAGCGCATCTTTCGGGAGGCCTATGAGCGGGCGGGATCACGGAGCGGCCTGCTCGGTTCGGCGGCACGGGCCGAGGCTGCGGAAGAGTTCGACAATGAAGGTGGCATCTGATGCCCGCAACCGTGCACCACGAACCGCTTCGAGTCGAGTGCGTGTTCCCTGACGGAACCCGCTGGACAGCGCGGCTGGATGACACCCAGAACCTGGCGTTGGCCACTGATCTGGCCCTCGGCCTGACCTCGTGTATCCACCCGCACGGGAGGATCACCAAGCTCTCCACCGTCAGGGGTCACGTCGCCACGTTGAAGACGATGGTCACCCACCTGTCCAGGGACGGATTCATCGGCCGAGCCGCAGATCTCAGCAGGTCGAACATGGTGAAGCATTGGCTCGCATTCGACTACTACCACGGCGCGAAGACCCGAGCGCTGTTGTCCGGGTACGACCGGGAGACCGGCGCACTACGCCAGGAAGTACGGGTCCATCTGGAGGGCCGGGCGCTCAAATCACGACCGGCGTCCGAGCCGCACAAACCGTACACGGACGGCGAGTGGCAGCGACTCCAGGACGTCATGCGACGGCTAGCGAACGAGGCCTGGCAGGGTCACAAGAGCGCGCTGGAACTGGCTGCCTCAGGAGACGATCCTCGTGAGTACGGAATGAGCCGGGAGAACGTGGCCTGGCTACTCCTCAACCACGGCCCAATGTCCAGCAGAGAGCTCATCGCGGCCACGGGCTGCACCCAGAAGAGCCAGTGGGTGAAGGCAGACCTACCGAAGCTGAGGAGTGCGCTCTACCCGTCCGCGTACGTCATGCATGCCCACCGCCTGCTTCTCGGTATGTACACAGGGGTCGTCCCGGACGGCATCGCCGATCTCGGCCTGGACGGCATCACCTGGGCTGGTAACAGCACCGTGCTTATGGACTACGTCAAGGGACGAAGCGGCCCGGAGGCCGTGACGATCACCAAGCGGGCTGTCGCACTGCTGGAACGATGGCTGGCTCTCTCCGCCCCGCTCCGAAACATCGCGGCACCTGAGCTGCGCGAAGACCTCTGGCTCCTCGCCCGGCGGCGGACCGCTCTCGCCGAATCCACATCGCCCTACGTCGTCGTGAACATCGACAAGGGCGGCGACCGCGCGAAACAGCAACGGGAACTGGTTTCACTCCACGGCGTACTCGACGACTCAGGCCAGGCACTCCAGATCCATGCCTCCCGTATCCGCGAGACCCACATCAACATCGGTGCTCGACGTTCGTGGACGGGCCGCACCACGATCGACCCGAACCACACTCCAGGGGTCGAAGGAGACCACTACGCCAGCGCACAGACCCCAGCACAGAAGGACGCCATCGGGACGATCGTCGAGGAGGCCCAGGCCGACGTTCTACGCAAGGCCCTGCCACCGACCGTACTGACTCAAGACGAACTGGCCTCTGTTGCCGCCGGCCTACCGGACGCAGCAGCACGACTCGGGCTGGACGGAGATGAGTTGGCGGAGTTGCTTGGCGGCGAGCGGGACGTGTTCACCGCATCGTGCAAGAACCAGCTGGCCGGGATTCACGGACCAAAAGGGAAACCTTGCCCGGCTCGGCCCTGGGTCTGCCTGCTCTGCCCGCTGTCGGTGTTCATGCCCCGGCATGCGCCAAACCTACTCCGACTCAAGGCCTATTTCTCCCGCCAGTTCCGCCAGATGACCAATGCCCAGTTCATCGCCATCTTCGGCCCGTACGCCGATCGGCTGGAGCGAGACATCCTGGCCAGATTCCCAACTGCCGTACTGGAACGGGCCGCCATGACCGTCATCGATCGTGACGCGGAGATCCCGCTTCGGCCCGAGGAGTTGACCGCATGACGATTGCGGCAGTCATGCCAACCGTTCCAGTCCGGGCATATGCACCCATCCCGTCCTCACTCTCCAACCGGTCCCCATTCGCACATGTGGACATTTGCGAGGCGGCCGGACTGGAGCTGGTTCCCACCGCACACCGCCCTCGCTTCGAAGAGGATCTGTGGATCTTGGAAGGCCTCGCTCACGCACCGGCGTCCATGAGACGGGTTTACAAGCGGTGGAGCTTCGCCCCGATCCTCAATCCGGCTTGGCGGCTGGTCGCGAAGGAACTCGTGCTCGCCTTGCTCGTGCCGAACCACGAGTCTGTGGCTGAACTTCCGCACGCCTTTCGCACGCCCATCAAACCGAACAGCGTCTACGGCACGCTGATGGCGCTCACCCACTGGCTCAACCACCTCACCGGGCAGGGCATCGTGACGCTGGAAGACGTCCGGCAGGAGCACTGCGACGCCTACCTCGAGATCCGGAGGCGACGTATGGACGGCACCGGGGAGATCGAGCCCAGCAGCTTGGCTAGCATCGTCAGGCCAATCCTGTACCTCGCCAGGTACGGGGAACTGTTCACGGCGGACGCCTACACATCGGGGTTCTTCCCGTGGGATGGGCGGCCCGCGGGACAGGTAGCAGGATGGATACAACGCAACGCGGGAAATGTGACCCCGCCTGTTCCGGACAACGTGTTCCAACCGATGCTAGATTCCGCCCTCTACATCGTGGACACGATCGGCCCGTACGTCGCCGCCGAGCTGAGGAAATTCCTTGACTTCGCAGCATCCGCAAGGGCTATGCCACAGCACCGGTCACTGACCGGAACCGACCGCAGTCGAATCCTGGCCGCTATCGAGGAGTATGCCCGTGACGGCCTGCCGTTCCCACGGTTGGTGGGCAACAAGGTTAGTCTCCGCGTCAACAAGGGTTGGCGACGGGACGACCCGCTCCTGACGGTGAACACACAGCGATTCGCGCAGATGGTCATCGGCGTCCGCAACTTCAACGCCCGTGACCTGGCGATGCTGAGACCGGCCTGGGAGGCCGCCGTAGCGGCGGTGGGAGTCGGCGGGGACTGTGGCCTGCGAGCCGAACTCGTCCCGCGCCACGACGAGCCGTCGGTCAAGATCCCGTGGACGCTGCCTCTAGAAGGAAGCGAGCTGCGGGCCTTGTCCAAGGTCGTGCTGTCGGCTTGCCTGCTGGTCACGGCCGCGATCAGCGGCATGCGTGCCAGCGAACTCGAAGAACTCGACTCGTCCTCGTGCCTACCACCGACCGAGACAATCGGCGGCGGCGTCCGCCACCGGCTCGGATCACGATTGATCAAGGGCCGTAAGTTCGGAGGCACCCCTGAGGAATGGGTTGTCATCGAGGAGCCGTACCGGGCCGTCCAACTCGCCATCCGCTTTTCAGACCCCAACAGCAACAGTGCGTTGTTCGGCGGCGAGACGCTCGACGTCGGCAAGGCCTACACGGGGTTCCGGGAATGGGTGAACGGACCGGCCGGTCAGCGCCTCGGACTACCGATCATTCCGGCGGGGCCGGTCAACGCCCGTATGCTCCGACGCACGTTGGCGCTCGCCCTGGCCCACCGGCCCATGGGGCTGCTGGCCGCGAAGATCCACCTCAAGCACGTAAGTGTGGCGACCACCGAGGGATACGCGCACCTACCCGGCGGATCGCAGGGCGTCTTCCTCGAGGAGGTCCGGGAGGCAGAGGAAGAACATCATGTCGAGCTGACGCGCGAGGCATTCAGGGACTTCCAGAAGGGGGTCATGCCAGCCGGGCCAGGTGCGTCAGGGCTGATAGCCGCGTTTACCCACATCGACGCCGAGCTCAGAGAACACGAGGCGGGCGAAGCCAAAGTACTGGACAGTGATCGCCGCCTAGAGAACCTGCTACAGCGTGAGGCCAAGAACCTGCACGTCGGGGTGGCGAACTACTGCTGGAACCGCGATCCGGACAAGATGCTGTGCTGGAAACTCGCCGGCACCACACCCAAGGCCGACAGCAAACCGATGGTCGGGATGTGCGACTCCGCCCGGTGTTCGCAGGCCACACACCACCCGTGCCACCGCGAGGTTTGGCAGAGCAGTCACGACAGCCAGAAGGTCTTCCTCAGAACCATCGGCCGCAACAAGGTAGCGAAGGCGGCCCTCCAAGCTGATGTGGACCGAAGTCGGCGGGTACTGGAAGAGATCGATGCCGCTGCGCTCACCGCCTCAGCAAGGGATGGGCAGTGACATGGCACGGCTGACAGACGACGTGAAGGCCCAAAACGAAGAGGCTGTCCGAGCGGCGATGGACCGTCTCCTGCGCGGCGACCTCCAGAACGGCGGGAAGCTGGACCTGAAGACACTGGCGGCCGAGGCCGGCGTCCCGCGCACCGGATTCTACGCAAAGAAAAACCGCGACGGTTCGGAGCGACCCGGCCCGTACCAGCATCTCGGCGAGGAATTCCTACGGCGCCTCGCCATGCTTCAGGAGGCTGGGAAAGTCGTGGACCCACGGGACGCCCAGATCGCCCGCCTCAAGGCAGCCAACCAGGACCTGCAGGAGCGCGTAGCCAAACGCAACGACAGGATCCAGGAACTCACCAACTTCCAGAAGAAGGCACTCTCTCGCCTGGCCGCCCAGCATGAAGAAATTATCAGCCTCAGGGAGTACCTATCTGAGCCCAGGAACATGCGCACCCTACGCGTACACGACCCTTCGAAAATGTGATCCACTCTCAAGGATGCCATACGCTGCGAATATTCTCGACACGACTCACCGATATTCGAGGATTCACCGCCAGGGATTGGCGAACCGACGCAAGAAGGTCGAGATATTCAACATACTTCCCGTACTCTTCGACGGATTGCATCCTAATGCCACCCAGGACGTCACCGAAGAACTCGAGTACAGTTGCCAAAAATAGATAGAAGGCCGACAGTTCGGCAGCCAGGTGAACTGCGGACGTACAATTGCCGCCGACTCCTTCGGCCTCTCGCGCTGCAACTTTAGCCATCCGAGTGACCCAGCGGGACACAACCTCGCTCCACGCCAAATATTGGGTAGTCGACGTAGCCCCTCGCGTCATGTTTGCCACATGAGTGAGAAGATCAGAGACCGCAGGGTTCCCCGAGATCAGCGAGAGTTCATACTGAATCCCGCGAGTCTTCGATATCGCCTCGGCACGACACAACAATTCGGCCGCAGTGGCCACGTCTATCTCTTCACCCGCGCATTCCACGAGGCTGCGCGCAGTGCGGATAAGGTCACGCGCCAGGCCGCCCGACAAAGCGTAGCAGAGGCCAACAAACGGTAGAGGAATGTCGGTAACTCTCTCATACAGAAGATTTTGAGCTGATTCGTGGTCCAGATAGTCAGCATGCACGATATCGTCGAAACAACTGTCGAAGACATCACGATACGGGACCCCACGCCGGTGAAAACTCGCAGCGGCTTCCTCTGAGACCGATACCAAGAAGTAGCATCCACGGATCCCGAATATTCCCTTTATGTCGTTCAGGAAATTCTCTGCTGTCGCCGCAGATCCCAGTTTATCCAATTCGTCAATACCTATGATCACAGTGTATTCGCGACCCAGGGCCTCAATGTATTCGCGGAACCTGTCTACGAGAGCAGGATAGCTCTGTGGTTGCTTCGACCAGGACATCCCCGACTTCAACTGAGATTCGAACCCCGCTGGAAGCTTGGGGGTGCCGGCTAGACGGACGATGGCCGACCGCTCCATGCTGAATATTCGCTGAAAATTGATAGCGTCGAGGCAAGCGCGCGCCTGTATCACCAAGCCAGCCTCGGAAACAATATCAGTGTAGGATATTCCGGGAGCATGCCGCGACTGCCCCATGAGAATCCATAGAATGCCCCAGCCAAAGAGTGCGAGACCACAACCTATTACGGTTGCCAGACTTACGCGTCTTTCCCAAATCGAGAGCGCGACCATCGCCACGCCGGATGAACAGAGCAGTGTGAAGCTCCAGAGCAGACATGCACTTAGCCAAGAGGGATATTTGGATCCCTCCAGCGGGTTGCGCGCAAGTCGAGTCTCCTCCGGAGCGCGATGAATAGCCCTATTGATTCCTAGTGGCACAGCGCTCAATGCAAGCGCTACGCAACCCAGCAGATATCCAGCTGGTTCACGAGGATCCACCAGCTGCACACAACTGGCCAATATCCCAGAACCCGCGACAATCAGTACGTCTGCGCCGGGCAACGAACCTTCGAATTGAAGGGAGGCCGCCCTTATTCGGACGCGGTATCTAAAGAAGCGCAGTTGACCACGACTATGCTTTCGGGGCCATCTTCGCAGCGTTACTAGTGCAGCAGCTCCCAGAATCGTCAGTCCAGACGCCATGACAATGGCCGAGTCGTCCGTAAACTCAGTTCGGAGCGAGAGTGCACATATAGCCATTCCTACAGCAAGGAGCACCGACCCAACAAACCCTCCACAAATCAGATACACTCCAGCCCACGACTTGCCCTCCAATTCATGTTCATCCACCTCATCTGACGCTCCATTCAATTCAAGCACTCTTCGACACACCTCAGAAAAGAGGTGCAAAATAAACTCTCGGGCATCGTATGCCACTGGCGCAGACACTTTGACCCCGAGAAGCTCGTCTCGGATTTCCGAACCGCCTGAATTTATTCTTCCGGTGCAGAATCCTTCTATCGCCGTTGTCTTTCCCGCACCACGAGGTCCGGCGAGCCCAATGCTCATTCCATTCATGTTGCTCTGCATCAACTCTTGGATTCGAGTGATAGCGCGAGTGGGTGTAGGCGTGTCAGGGCTTGGGTCGTGCAGCCCCGGCGCATCCTGGACTCGGATTCTGGTTACGTTTCTACCAGTAAGACTCTCGTTGAGTAGCCGGCGAAACTCGGGAAGCACGGCGTCATTCAGCAAGGAGTCTTCCAGTGAAAGACTCAATGACTCGAGCTCGGCAATTCCTGTGATGTACTCGGGCTCCCGTAGGCGCAGCATGAGATAGTACCTAATCAACTGCTCACGCCGAGACACGGCTCTCTTAAACTGAAGATAATGGTGATAAAACCTTTGAAGCTTACCTTTAAGGAGAAACTGGAGAGCCAGTTCGCTCCCCTCTCTACCGGGGGGTTCAATAAAGTCTTCCCATATTTCCTCCTCCAGTATCGACGTGGCCGAGAGTGCTGAAAGTGCCTCATTGCGTAGCTGGCTCACAAGCTTGCTGAGGGAAATTTCTTGGCTAGAATTTTCTGGGCGCTTCGGGGCACCTGGAGTTTCCCGTGCTAGCTGCTGAAAAGGCTTCATCTCCAAAACTGACGGAGAGAGGTCAACACCTGCTTCTTGCGCCTGAGCGATAATTTCGCCGTGCCTGGACTCAAACCTGCCTGCAGCGGTTTCGAGATCTTTATCTCCACCGATAATAGGTGGAAACTGCTGACGCGCAGCCCATTCACTCTCTCGCAGTCCGAGTTCAACGGATTGCAGCCGGCGGCGTTCTCGGGCTACCCTCGACAGCATTTCGTCACGGCTTTTGGCGAGTTCCTCCCATAGCGTTTTTCGCGCCCCCTCGCTAAGTAGCCTTGAGGCGCTTGCAACTTCCGGCGAATTCGACGCTCGTTCAAGTGCACGATCAAGTATTTTGATTCCGCTGGTGGAAAAACTATGCGGTTCAAGCTCAATCATTGTTCACTCCGGACCGGAATGCCGGTGCGTGCTCCGCTGAGGAACGGGTTCCGGCCTCGCGCCGTGCACCCATTCCGCACTCAACGCCCACTAGTTCCACGATGCGCTGCACCGACGGCTCGCGCCAGTGGTAATCACGGCGTGGCGGCCAACGAGCCTGGCAGCTCTACGTGGAAGCAGTGGACGGATTGTGGACGCCCGTCAGGCGTCACGCGGCACCGCAGGCCGGGTGCCAGGACCGCCCATTCCCGATGAGACAGAGCCACGCGTGACCAGGTGCAAGCTGTGCAACTCGAATGAAGCCTGACAGAAGCTGAAGTCCTGCCGGCCGAACCAAACGGCGCATCATCGTTGGGCAGTCCCGGTTCTCAGCCGCAGCGTCGTCCGTCCCTGCCATGGCCCAAAGGCGCTCATCGCGGGTCGGAGCTACGACCGTTGCACCTACCGCAACCAGATCCACGCCGGCGGCATCCTGCCCGCCAGCGTCGCAACACTCGCCTCGGCTCATGGTGTGGGCTGGTTACCCTGTGCAGCCATAAAGCGACACGTCCTGTGGGGGACCCGAATAGTGCCGGGATAATCTCCGCCCGCAAGACGCACAGCTACCTCGACCTCGACACCGGACTCGGGTTCGACTCGCAGATCGTCGTCAAGACCAACGCCCCCGAGCTGCTGCGCCGCGAGCTCGGCTCGCCCCGCTGGAGCGGCGCGCACATCGCCATGGGCACCAACGTCGACTGCTACCAGCGCGCCGAGGGCCGCTACCGGCTGATGCCCGGCATCATCGAGGCGCTGCGCGACCACGCCAACCCCTTCTCGATCCTCACCAAGGGCACGCTGATCCTGCGCGACCTCCCCCTCCTCCGGGAGGCCGCCGCGCTCACCGAGGTCGGGATCTCCGTCTCCGTCGGCTTCACCGACACCTCGCTGTGGCGGACCGTCGAGCCCGGCACGCCCTCCCCCGCCGCCCGGCTGGGGGCCGTACGGACCCTCACGGACGCCGGCATCGAGTGCGGGGTGCTGATGGCCCCGGTGATCCCTTTCCTCGGGGACCGCCCGGAGCAGCTGCGAGCCACCGTCCGCGCCATCGCCGAGTCCGGGGCGACCTCCGTGACACCCCTGGTACTCCATCTGCGCCCCGGCGCCCGCGAGTGGTTCACGGCCTGGCTGCGCGAGCACCATCCGCACCTCGTGGAGCGGTACGGGCGGATGTACGCGGGCGGCTCGTACGCCCCCACCTGGTACCAGCGCCAGATCACCCGCCAAGTCCACGAACTCGCGGCCGAATTCGGCATCGGGCCGTCCCGGCGCGGCGAGGCCCACCGGGTCGTGACACCCGAGCGTCCCGCCGCGGAGGCTCCCGCCGGGGCCACCCAGCTCACCCTGCTGTGACCTCGGACGGGCGCTGAAGGCTCATCACATCGGGCCAATGAGCAGCCAAATCCCGCCTTCCAGGCATGGTTTCCGGGACGATTCCGCCCAGAACCCTCGGCTGGGAGGCCCCATGCTCCACCCCTTGAAGAAGCGCGCCGCTGTCCTGCTGTCGATCGCCACCGTCGCCGCCGCCCTCGCGAGCCCGGTCACCGCGGCGCCCGCGGCCCCCGGAGCGGAGCAGGCCGCCGGAGCGGAGCAGGCCGCCGCGCTGCGCTGGACCGGCTGCGCGACCCCGCGCTATCCCGCCCTGCAGTGCGCCTCCCTCAAGGTCCCCCTCGACCACGCCCGGCCCGCCGGACGCCAGATCTCCCTCGCCCTGACCCGGGTCCCCCACACCGCCGCCACCTCCCAGGGCCCGCTGCTGGTCAACCCGGGCGGACCGGGCGGCAGCGGCCGCAGCCTGGCCGGATTCATCGCCTCCGCCCTCCCCAAGGACGTGGCCGCGCAGTACGACGTGATCGGCTTCGACCCCCGGGGCGTCGGCAAGAGCGAGCCCGCCCTCGACTGCGGACCCGGCCACTTCGCCCCCGTCCGCCCGGACTCCGTACCCCGCGACGCGGCGACCGAGCGGGCCAACCTGGAGCGGGTGCGGGCCTTCGCCGAGTCCTGCGGGACCAAGCACGCGGACGTGCTGCCGCACATCGGCACCGTGTCCGCGGCGCAGGACATCGAGCTGCTGCGCGCCGCACTCGGCGCGCAGCGGATCAGCTACTTCGGCTACTCGTACGGGACCTACCTGGGCGCGGTGTACGCCAAGCTCCACCCGGGCCGGGTGCACCGGCTCGTCCTGGACTCCGTGGTCGACCCGGGCGGGGTCTGGTACGAGGACAACCTGGCCCAGGACCGGGCCTTCGACGCCCGCCACAAGGCGTTCCTGGCCTGGGTGGCCGCGCACGACGCCACGTACGGGCTCGGCACCGACGCGGCGGCGGTCGAGGAGCGCTGGTACGCGATGCGCGAGGGGGTGCGGCAGACGCCGGCGGGCGGCAAGGTGGGTGCGGCCGAGCTGGAGGACACCTTCATGCCGGGCGGCTACTTCAACGGCTACTGGCCGAACCTCGCCGAGGCCTTCGCGGCGTACGCGGTGAAGCAGGACCCGAAGCCGCTGGTGGCGGCGTACGAGCGGTTCGGCGCGGTGGAGCCCTCCGCGGGCAACGGCTACAGCGTCTACACGGCGGTGCAGTGCCGGGACTCGGCCTGGCCGAGGGACTGGAACCAGTGGCGCGCGGACATGTGGCGCACGCACGCCGAGGCCCCGTTCATGACCTGGAACAACGCCTGGTACAACGCCCCGTGCGCGTTCTGGCCGACGGAGGCGCTGCAGGCCCCGGACGTGACCAACGCGGATCTGCCGCCCGCCCTCCTCCTCCAGGCGACGGAGGACGCGGCGACCCCGTTCGGGGGTGCGCTCAGCATGCGGGACAAGCTGAAGGGCTCGGCCCTGGTGGTGGAGGAGGGCGGCGGCAACCACGGCATCGCCCTGAGCGGCAACAAGTGCCTGGACGAGAAGGTGTCGGCGTACCTGAGGACGGGGAAGGCCGCGGACGCCACCTGTCCTGCCCAGGCGGCTCCGAAGCCGGCCGCGGCGACCCGCGCGGTCCCGCCCTCAGCGGGCGGCGCGGCCCTGCACGGGCTGCTCGGCTTCCGGGGCTGAACGGCCCGCCGGCCGGCCGGCGGGCCGGCCGGCGCCGGTCCCGTCAGGCGAGCGCGCGCAGCGCGGCCGTGGCCGCCACCGCGAGGCGCGGGTGGGACTGGGCGCGGGTGAGGAGTTCGCGCGCGCGGGGATCGGCGAGGGCGCCGAGCCCCTCCACGCAGGCGAGGGCCACCCGCCAGTACGGGTCGTTCGGGGACAGCAGCCGCGACAGGGTGGTCAGCAGGGCCGGTACGGACTCGGGGGCGCGCAGGGCGGTGAGCAGCCGGACGGGCTGGAGGGCGTAGGCCGTGCGCAGGCCGTTGGTGGCGAGGGCCGCGGCCGCGCGGGCGGTGCGCGGGTCGTCCAGGACGGCCAGCGCCTCGGCGGCGGCCGCGCAGCGGGGCGGGTCCCGGTGGTTGAGGAGCAGGACGAGGGATTCGAAGGCCCGGCGGTCGCCCGCGAGGCCCAGCCGGTACGCGGCCAGTTCGCGGGCCCACAGGGGCAGCCCGGCGGAGGTCAGGGAGGCCGCCAGGTCGTCGGGGCCGGCCGTGAGCAGCACCTCGTAATCGGGGGACTGCCCCGCCTCCGCCCGCAGGCGCTCCAGCACGTCGTTCACGCGGCCACCCTAGGCCGACGCGGGGAGCGCCACGCCGGGTTCCGGGAGATCGGCGGAGGCTGGTTGATCGATGATCGATGATCGGTACATTTGGGCGGTACAGGTCACATCTCCGTGCTCTGGCGCACCAGTTACCGGCGAGTTACTGTCCTTACAACACGTACGAGGGCGGCCTGGTGACGCAGCCGCCTCGTGCCGGTCGGTTCGATCTCGCACGGTGTGACCCCGGGACAGGGTTGCACCGCTTCCACCCTCCGGGCTGCCCTCCCTCAGGGCCCTCCCGCCGGGTTCCCTCCCCTTGGGCCCTCTGCCCGGGGTTCTTCACCGCACGGCATTCCGTACGACCCTCCGCACGGCTTTCCGTACGGCACCCGCGCGCTGTGCACCGCGCGTCCCTCAGTCGTCACCCTCTTCCACTGGAGTCCCTCGATGGACCGTCAGTCCAGTCAGCCCGCCCTCCAGACCATCGCCGTCGTCGGCCTCGGCACGATGGGCACCGGCATCGCCGAGGTCCTCGCCCGGGCCGGCCGCGAGGTCATCGGCATCGACGTCAGCGAGACCGCCGCCCGCCGGGCCGCGGCCGCCCTCGCGTCGGCCACCGCGCGCTCCGTCACCCGGGAGCGCCTCACCGAGCAGGAGCGGGCGGACGTGCTCGCCCGCTTCCGCACCTTCACCGACCTGGCCGCCGCCGCCGAGGCCGACCTCGTGATCGAGGTCGTGCCCGAGTCGTACGAGGTCAAGCAGCAGGTGTTCCGCGAGCTCGACGCGATCGTGCGCCCCGACACCATCCTGGCCACGGGCACCAACGCCCTCTCGGTGACCCGGCTGGCCGCCGAGTCCCAGCGCCCCGAGCGCGTGCTGGGCCTGCACTTCTTCAACCCGGCCCCGGCGATGAAGCTGGTCGAGGTCGTCTCCTGCGTCCTGACCGCCCCGCCGGCCGTGGAGGCGGTCACCGAGCTGGCCCGCGAACTCGGCAAGGAGCCCGTCGCGGTCGGCGACCGGCCCGGCTTCGTCGCCGACGGCCTGCTCTTCGGCTACCTCAACCAGGCCGCCGCCATGTACGAGGCGAAGTACGCCTCCCGCGAGGACATCGACGCGGCGATGCGGCTCGGCTGCGGTCTGCCGATGGGCCCGCTCGCCCTGCTCGACCTGATCGGCGTGGACACCGCCCGTACCGTCCTGGAGGCCATGTACGCCTCCTCCGGCGACCGGCTGCACGCCCCGGCCCCGATCCTCGGGCAGCTCGCCGCCGCGGGCCTGACCGGGCAGAAGTCGGGCCGCGGCTTCTACACGTACGAGGCGGCCGGCAGCTCGACCGTCGTCCGCGACCTCCAGACCCCGCTGGACGGGTCCCTGCTCGGTGCGGGCCGTCCGGTCGCCTCGGTCGGCGTGGCCGGCTCCGGCACCATGGCGAGCGGCATCGCCCAGGTCTTCGCCCAGGCCGGGTACGACGTGGTGCTGGCCGCCCGCAGCCAGGAGAAGGCGGACGCGGCGAAGGCCGCCATCGGCAAGTCCTTGGGCCGTGCGGTGTCCAAGGGCCGGCTGACGCAGGAGGCCGCGGACCAGACCCTGGACCGGATCGCCCCGGCCGGTTCGCTGGACGCCTTCGCCGAGGTGGACCTGGCCGTCGAGGCCGTCGCCGAGGACCTGGCGGTCAAGCAGGAGCTGTTCGCCGGCCTGGACAAGGTCTGCAAGCCGGGTGCGGTGCTCGCCACCACCACCTCCTCGCTGCCGGTGATCGCGGTGGCCCGCGTGACCTCGCGCCCGCAGGACGTGATCGGCATGCACTTCTTCAACCCGGCGCCGGCGATGAAGCTGGTCGAGGTGGTCCGGACCGTCCTGACCGCCGACGACGTGCACGCCACGGTCCGCGAGATCTGCGTGAAGGTGCGCAAGCACCCGGTGGACTGCGGGGACCGGGCCGGCTTCATCGTGAACGCGCTGCTGTTCCCGTACCTCAACAACGCGATCAAGATGGTCGAGCAGCACTACGCGGGCATCGACCAGATCGACGCGGCGATGAAGCTGGGCGGCGGCTACCCGATGGGGCCGTTCGAGCTCCTCGACGTGGTCGGCCTCGACGTCTCCCTGGCCATCGAGAAGGTCCTCCACAAGGAGTTCCGCGATCCCGGCCTGGCCCCGTCCCCGCTGCTGGAGCACCTGGTGGCGGCGGGCTGCCTGGGCCGGAAGACCGGCCGCGGATTCCGTGAGTACGCCCGCCGGTAACCGGTCGGGCCACGAGCCGGATGCGTGGGGAGGGCTGCTCGGGTCCGCCGGACCCTCACGGCGGACTGACCCTCCCGAGCCCAGTGCGGGCTCTCCCCCGCATCCACCCCTCTCCCACCCCCCGCAGGCGCGCTCCCCTGCCCGAATGAAGTACTTTCGCTCTATGTCCCAGCCCGCCAAGACCTCGCCCCGCACCGCCACGGCCTCCGACACCCCGGAGAGCCCGGCCGGCACCAAGGCGGCCGCCCAGCGGCTCAAGATGCGCCGCGAGCTCGCCGCCGCGGCCATGGAGCTCTTCGCGACCAAGGGGTACGAGGCGACGACGGTCGACGAGATCGCCGCGACCGCCGGGGTGGCGCGCCGGACCTTCTTCCGGCACTTCCGGTCCAAGGAAGAGGCGATCTTCCCGGACCACGACGACACCCTGACCCGCGCCGAGGCCGTCCTGGACGTGGCCCCGGCGCACGAGCACCCGCTCGACACGGTGTGCCGCGGGATCAAGGAAGTCATGAAGATGTACGCCGCCTCCCCCGCGGTGTCGGTGGAGCGCTACCGGCTGACCCGCGAGGTGCCGGCGCTGCGGGAGCGGGAGATCGCCTCCGTGGCCCGGTACGAGCGGCTGTTCACGCGCTACCTGCTGGCCCACTTCGACGAGCACGACCACCACGACGGCAACGACGACCCGCTGCTGGCCGAGGTGGCCGCCTCGGCGGTGGTCACCGCCCACAACCACGTGCTGCGGCGCTGGCTGCGGGCGGGCGGGCAGGGGGACGTGGAGGCGCAGCTGGACCACGCCTTCTCGATCGTCCGGAAGACCTTCGGTACGGGGATCGGCGCGGGCCGCACCCTGAGCACCGCGCCGGCCGCGCCCGCGGCGGTCCGTACGGAGGGCGAGGTGCTGGTCGCGGTGGCCCGTACGGACGCTCCGCTCGACGAGGTCATGCGGACCATCGAAGAGGCCCTGCGCAACAAGTAGCGACTCTCGTCACAGCGGCCGCCCCCGTTTCGGGGGCGGCCGCTTTTTTGTGTCCGGCGTATGTCCGGCTTGCCCCTACTCGCGGGTAACTCTGATCGATCATCGCTCATCGGTGCAGGTCAATCGGCAAATGAGAGAAAGATTTGGCACGCGGTGCCTTGCCGGGTGACACGGGGTGCCATACGTTGAATCTCGTCCGGATGTCCCCGCGACCCGTGCCCACACCGCACGGAACGCGCCCCGGATTGCCTGCGTCACCAGGCACCGCACGCCTCACCACGGGCGTCGCCCAGCACCACCGCACCCGCCGGACCGACGGCACACCACACCTGCACCCCGCACCCCGTTTACCTCAGCGCACCCTCATCAGCGCTAGCCGGAGGCTCTACCGTGAAGGACATCCTGGACGCGATTCAGTCGCAGTCCGCCACCGCCGCAGACTTCGCAGCCCTGCCGCTGCCCGACTCCTACCGTGCGATCACCGTGCACAAGGACGAGACGGAGATGTTCGCGGGGCTGACGACGCGCGAGAAGGACCCGCGCAAGTCCCTTCACCTGGACAACGTCCCGGTGCCGGAACTGGGTCCGGGCGAGGCCCTCGTCGCCGTCATGGCCTCGTCGGTCAACTACAACTCCGTGTGGACCTCGATCTTCGAGCCGGTCTCCACCTTCAGCTTCCTGGAGCGCTACGGGCGCCTGTCGGAGCTCACCAAGCGCCACGACCTCCCGTACCACATCATCGGCTCCGACCTCGCGGGCGTCGTGCTGCGCACCGGCCCCGGCGTCAACGCCTGGAAGCCGGGCGACGAGGTCGTCGCGCACTGCCTCTCGGTCGAGCTGGAGTCCTCCGACGGCCACAACGACACGATGCTCGACCCCGAGCAGCGCATCTGGGGCTTCGAGACGAACTTCGGCGGCCTGGCGGAGATCGCCCTGGTCAAGTCGAACCAGCTGATGCCGAAGCCGGACCACCTCAGCTGGGAGGAGGCCGCCTCCCCCGGCCTGGTCAACTCCACCGCGTACCGCCAGCTGGTCTCCCGCAACGGCGCCGGCATGAAGCAGGGCGACAACGTCCTGATCTGGGGCGCGAGCGGCGGGCTCGGCTCGTACGCCACCCAGTTCGCCCTCGCGGGCGGCGCCAACCCGATCTGCGTGGTCTCCAGCCCCGAGAAGGCGGACATCTGCCGCGCCATGGGCGCGGAGGCGGTCATCGACCGCAACGCCGAGGGCTACAAGTTCTGGAAGGACGAGCACACCCAGGACCCGAAGGAGTGGAAGCGCTTCGGCAAGCGCATCCGCGAGCTGACCGGCGGCGAGGACATCGACATCGTCTTCGAGCACCCCGGCCGCGAGACCTTCGGCGCCTCGGTCTACGTCACCCGCAAGGGCGGCACCATCACCACCTGCGCCTCGACCTCCGGCTACATGCACGAGTACGACAACCGCTACCTGTGGATGTCCCTCAAGCGCATCATCGGCTCCCACTTCGCGAACTACCGCGAGGCGTGGGAGGCCAACCGCCTGGTCGCCAAGGGCAAGATCCACCCCACCCTGTCGAAGGTCTACTCCCTGGAGGAGACCGGCCAGGCCGCCTACGACGTCCACCGCAACCTCCACCAGGGCAAGGTCGGCGTCCTCGCGCTGGCCCCCGAGGAGGGCCTCGGCGTCCGCGACCACGAGATGCGCGCCCAGCACCTCGATGCGATCAACCGCTTCCGCAACGTCTGAGTCGGCTCAAAGGCCATAAGGATCGCCTGAGATGACAGAGCGCCAGAAGGACCGTCCGTGGCTCATGCGGACGTACGCCGGCCACTCCACGGCCGAGGCGTCCAACGAGCTGTACCGCCGCAACCTCGCCAAGGGCCAGACCGGCCTGTCGGTCGCGTTCGACCTGCCGACCCAGACCGGCTACGACCCCGACCACATCCTCGCCCGCGGCGAGGTGGGCCGGGTCGGGGTCCCGGTCTCCCATCTGGGCGACATGCGGCGGCTGTTCCAGGACATACCCCTGGAGCAGATGAACACCTCGATGACGATCAACGCCACCGCCATGTGGCTGCTGGCGCTCTACCAGGTGGCCGCCGAGGAGCAGGGAGCGGACGTCTCCCAGCTCCAGGGCACCACCCAGAACGACATCGTCAAGGAGTACCTCTCGCGCGGGACGCACGTCTTCCCGCCGGGGCCGTCCCTCCGCCTGACGACGGACATGATCGCGTACACGGTCAACCACATCCCGAAGTGGAACCCGATCAACATCTGCAGCTACCACCTGCAGGAGGCCGGGGCCACTCCGGTCCAGGAGATCTCGTACGCGATGTCCACGGCGATCGCGGTCCTCGACTCGGTGCGCGACTCGGGCCAGGTGCCCGAGGAGCGCTTCGGCGAGGTCGTCGCCCGGATCTCCTTCTTCGTGAACGCGGGCGTCCGCTTCATCGAGGAGATGTGCAAGATGCGCGCCTTCGGCCGTATCTGGGACAAGGTCACCCGTGAGCGCTACGGCATCGAGAACGACAAGCAGCGCCGCTTCCGGTACGGCGTCCAGGTCAACTCGCTCGGTCTGACCGAGGCCCAGCCGGAGAACAACGTCCAGCGCATCGTGCTGGAGATGCTCGCGGTCACCCTCTCCAAGGACGCCCGCGCCCGCGCCGTGCAGCTGCCCGCCTGGAACGAGGCGCTGGGCCTGCCCCGGCCCTGGGACCAGCAGTGGTCGTTGCGCATCCAGCAGGTCCTCGCCCACGAGAGCGACCTGCTGGAGTACGAGGACATCTTCGCCGGATCCCACGTCATCGAGGCCAAAGTCGACTCCCTGGTCGCCGACTGCCTGGCCGAGATCGACCGGATCCAGGAGATGGGCGGCGCCATGGCGGCCGTCGAGTCCGGGTACCTGAAGGGCGAGCTGGTCTCCTCGCACGCCGAACGGCGGGCGCGGATCGAGGCCGGCGAGGACAAGATCGTCGGCGTCAACTGCTTCCAGCAGACCGAGGAGAACCCGCTCACCTCCGACCTGGACGGCGCCATCATGACGGTCGACCCGGCGGTGGAGGCGCTCACCGTCGAGCGCATCGTCCGCTGGCGGGCGGAGCGTCAGGAGTCCTCGGACCGGCAGGGAAACGGCGATCCGTTCGTCTTCCCCACCACCCAGCAGGCCCTGGAGCGCCTCAAGGAGGCCGCGGCGGGCACCGAGAACCTGATGGAGGCCACCCTGGAGTGCGCCCGGGCGGGTGTCACCACGGGCGAGTGGTCGAGCGCCCTGCGCGAGGTGTTCGGCGAGTTCCGCGCCCCGACCGGGGTCTCCTCGGCCCCGGTCGCGGTCACCGCCGAGCCCGGCACCCCGATGCACGAGGTCCGCGAGAAGGTGGCCCGTACGGCCGACGAGCTCGGCTCGGGCCGGCTGCGCCTGCTGGTCGGCAAGCCGGGTCTGGACGGTCACTCCAACGGCGCCGAGCAGATCGCCGTCCGGGCCCGCGACGCGGGCTTCGAGGTGGTCTACCAGGGCATCAGGCTGACCCCGGAGGAGATCTCCTCCGCGGCGCTGGCCGAGGACGTGCACTGCGTGGGACTGTCCATCCTGTCCGGCTCGCACAGCGCTCTCGTCCCGGACGTCCTGGAACGGCTCCGTCTGGCGGGGGCGGGTGACATCCCCGTCATCGTCGGCGGCATCATTCCGAACGCGGATGCCGTGACGCTCAAGGCGGCCGGAGTCGCCGCCGTCTTCACCCCGAAGGACTTCGGCATCACGGAGATCATCGGACGTATCGTCGACGAGATCCGCAAAGCGAACAAGCTCGACCCCCTTCACGACACCGCACACCTTGCAAGCACGGAGGTCCCCGCATGACCACGCCAGTCCACCCGGTGAACCGTCTCCGCCCGCGCCGCTCCTGCCTCGCGGTGCCCGGATCGAACCCGCGGTTCCTCGAGAAGGCCCAGGGCCTCCCGGCCGACCAGGTCTTCCTGGACCTGGAGGACGCCTGCGCGCCGCTCGCCAAGGAAGGCGCCCGCCACACGATCGTGGACGCGCTGAACAACGGCGACTGGACGGGCAAGACCCGGGTCGTGCGCGTCAACGACTGGACCACGCACTGGACGTACCGCGACGTCATCACGGTGGTCGAGGGCGCCGGTCAGAACCTCGACTGCATCATGCTGCCGAAGGTCCAGGACGCCCAGCAGGTCGTGGCCCTGGACCTGCTGCTGACGCAGATCGAGAAGACCATGGGCTTCGAGGTCGGCAAGATCGGCATCGAGGCGCAGATCGAGAACGCCAAGGGCCTGGTGAACGTCGACGAGATCGCCGCCGCCTCGCCCCGGCTGGAGACCATCATCTTCGGCCCGGCCGACTTCATGGCCTCCATCAACATGAAGTCGCTGGTCGTGGGCATGCAGCCGCCCGGCTACGGCGCGGACGCCTACCACTACATCCTGATGCGGATCCTGATGGCGGCCCGCATGCACAACCTGCAGGCGATCGACGGCCCCTTCCTCCAGATCCGTGACGTGGACGCCTACCGCGAGGTGGCGGGCCGGGCGGCGGCGCTGGGCTTCGACGGCAAGTGGGTGCTGCACCCCGGCCAGGTCGACGCGGCCAACGAGGTCTTCTCCCCCTCGCAGGAGGACTACGACCACTCCGAGCTGATCCTCGACGCGTACGACTGGTGCACCTCGGAGGCCGGCGGCAAGAAGGGCTCCGCGATGCTCGGCGACGAGATGATCGACGAGGCCAGCCGCAAGATGGCCCTGGTCATCGCGGGCAAGGGCCGCGCGGCGGGCATGCAGCGCACCAGCAAGTTCGAGATCCCGGAGGCCTGATCCCCATGCAGTTCGGACGCACGTACGAAGAGTTCGAGATCGGGGCGGTCTACAAGCACTGGCCCGGGAAGACGGTCACGGAGTACGACGACCACCTCTTCTGTCTGCTGACCATGAACCACCACCCGCTCCACATGGACAGCAATTACGCCGAGAACACCACCGACTTCGGCAAGAACGTGGTCGTGGGCAACTACATCTACTCGCTGCTGCTCGGCATGTCCGTGCCGGACGTCTCCGGGAAGGCCATCGCCAACCTGGAGATCGAGTCCCTGCGGCACGTGGCGCCGACCTTCCACGGCGACACCATCTACGGCGAGACCACGGTCCTCGACAAGACCCCGTCGAAGTCGAAGAACGACCGCGGCATCGTCTACGTCGAGACCAAGGGCTACAAGCAGGACGGCACCCTCGTCTGCGTCTTCCGGCGCAAGGTGATGGTCCCGACCGAGACGTACATCAAGGAGCGCGGCGGCGAGCAGCCCGGCCGCCCCCAGCTGAAGACCCAGGAGAAGTAGCCATGGCCCGACTCGCCCAGACCGCCGGGCTCACGGACGTCCAGCGGGAGATCCTGAAGACCGTCCGGGAGTTCGTCGACAAGGAGATCATCCCGGTCGCGACCGAGCTGGAGCACCGCGACGAGTACCCGCAGCAGATCGTCGACGGTCTCAAGGAGCTCGGCCTCTTCGGGCTGATGATCCCGGAGGAGTACGGCGGCCTGGGTGAGTCGCTTCTCACCTACGCCCTGTGCGTCGAGGAGATCGCGCGGGGCTGGATGTCCGTCTCGGGCATCATCAACACCCACTTCATCGTGGCGTACATGCTCAAGCAGCACGGCACGCAGGAGCAGAAGGACTACTTCCTCCCCCGGATGGCGCTGGGCGAGGTGCGCGGCGCGTTCTCGATGTCCGAGCCGGCGCTGGGCTCCGATGTGTCGGCCATCTCCTCGAAGGCGGTGAAGGACGGCGACGAGTACGTCCTGAACGGCCAGAAGATGTGGCTGACGAACGGCGGCAGCTCCACTCTGGTGGCCGTCCTCGTCCGAAGTGACGAAGGCCACCCCGAGGGCACGGCGCCCCACAAGTCGATGACGACCTTCCTCGTCGAGAAGGAGCCGGGCTTCGGTGAGGTCCGTCCCGGTCTGACCATCCCGGGCAAGATCGACAAGATGGGCTACAAGGGCGTCGACACGACCGAGCTCATCATGGACGGACTGCGCATTCCGGCCAATCGGGTCCTCGGAGGCCAGACGGGCCGAGGGTTTTACCAAATGATGGACGGGGTCGAGGTCGGCCGCGTGAACGTGGCGGCGCGTGGCTGTGGCGTCGCTCAGCGTGCGTTCGAACTGGGTGTCTCCTATGCCCAGCAACGTCACACTTTCGGCAAGGCCATCGCCGAGCACCAGGCCATCCAGTTCAAGCTGGCCGAGATGGCTACCAAGGTCGAAGCCGCCCATGCGATGATGGTGAATGCAGCACGCAAAAAGGACTCCGGGGAACGAAACGACCTCGAAGCAGGGATGGCGAAGTACCTCGCCTCCGAGTACTGCAAGGAGGTGGTCGAGGACGCCTTCCGCATTCACGGCGGATACGGGTTCTCGAAGGAGTACGAGATCGAGCGTCTCTACCGGGAGGCTCCGATGCTGCTGATCGGTGAAGGTACCGCCGAGATCCAGAAAATGATCATTGGGCGACGCCTGCTCGAGGAGTACCGACTCCAGGGCTGAAAGTCCCTTTTGCGGCGAATCATCCATGGGTTCGTCGCGAAAGGGTCACTACCAGTCACTGGCCGACGGTCATCGACTCGGCTTCTGGCTTGCCCAGTTGTTGCGTGCAACCGATAGCATTCCAGTAAAGCCGCCGTCCCGTCCCCCTGTTTGCGGCGCGGCAATCACCCGCTACGAAGGTCATCCATGCCCCACAGCCAAACCTCTGCACCTCGCGACAGCCTCCTTGGCGTACGCCTCGCGCGCGGAGCATCGCCGTGGCTTCTGCCGACCGTCGCCACCGCGGCGCTCAGCCTCACCCGGGCCCGCAAGTCCGGACGCTGGGCCGCGGCGGCCGTGCCCGCCACCGCGCTCGCCGCGGGCATGCTGTGGTTCTTCCGCGACCCCGAGCGTGAGATCGCTCAGGGCCGTGTCATCTCCCCCGCCGACGGTGTGGTGCAGAGCATCATGCCGTGGAAGGACGGACGGACCCGGGTCGCGATCTTCATGAGCCCGCTGAACGTCCACGTCAACCGCGCGCCCCTCGCGGGCACGGTGACGTCCGTGGAGCACATCCCCGGCGGATTCGTCCCGGCGTTCAACAAGGAGAGCGAGAACAACGAGCGCGTTGTCTGGCACTTCGACACCGAGCTCGGCGACATCGAGATGGTGCAGATCGCCGGCGCCGTCGCCCGTCGCATCGTCCCGTACCTGCCGGCCGGCACCAAGGTGGAGCAGGGCGAACGCATCGGTCTGATCCGCTTCGGGTCCCGCGTCGACATCTACCTCCCCGAGGGTGTCGAGGTCGCGGTCGAGGTCGGTCAGGCCACCACCGCGGGGGTGACACGAATTGACCGTGACTGACCCTGAGACTCCGGCCGCCGGCTGGGTGCCCGAACCCGCCGAGGAGGAGTCCGCCGAGGACGACATGCCGCTCTCGCTGCGGCTGTCGATAGCGGACACCCTCACGCTCGGCAACGCGACGTGCGGATTCATGGCGGTGTACTTCACCACCACCGGGATCCTCATCCCGCACCTCACCGGCAGTGGCGAGTCGGGCATGGCCCGTAACAGCGCCGCGACGGCAGTGATACTGATGCTGCTCGCCGCGGTCTTCGACCTCTTCGACGGCATCGTGGCCCGCAAGCTGCGCAGCTCGCCGATGGGTGCCGAGCTGGACAACCTGTCCGACCTGATCAGCTTCGGCCTGGCCCCGGCCTACTTCGTGCTCGTCTACGGCATGGTCGCCGTGGACGCGCACCAGAAGATGTCGGCGCTGGCCGCGATCGTGGTGCTGCTCGCCGTGGTGCTGCGACTCGCGAGATTCAGCTGCGTGACGATGAAGGACGGCATGTTCCAGGGCATGCCGAGCCCCTTCGGCGCGCTGACGGTCGTCTCGATCGTGCTGCTGGAGCTGCCGTTCGTCCCGACCCTGCTGGCGATCATCGGGGTGGCCTGGCTGATGGTGAGCCGGGTCGAGTACCCGAAGCCGCGGGGCGTTCTCGCCGTGGCGATGCTGTGCTGGATCATCAGCGCGATGGGGCTGCTGGCGGCCTGGGCCTTCGACGCCCCGGGCGGTCAGCTCCTGCTGCAGGCCGGCTGCGCCCTGCAGATCGCGATGGCGGCGACCATTCCGCTGTTCGCGACGACCCGCCGGGCGAACACGTTCCGCCACAACAGGCGGGAAGCCCGAGCCGCGACGCTGCGCTGAGCTCAGCTGTGAAAGAGGGCCCCGGATGCCATAGGGCATCCGGGGCCCTCTTGTCGTTCCAGCCGCGGCGCCGCACGGGCACGTTCCGCCGCGCCGGGCCATAGCCTTGATGTCGGAAAACCGCCAGCCGCAGGCATCGGCACACCGGATCCTGGAGTCATGCACACCGATACAGAGCGTTGCGTGAGGGCCGTGCAGTCGAAGGACGCACGCTTCGACGGCTGGTTCTTCACCGCCGTGCTGACCACCCGGATCTACTGCCGGCCCAGCTGCCCCGCCGTGCCGCCGAAGGTCGAGAACATGACCTTCCTGCCCAGCGCCGCCGCCTGCCAGCAGGCCGGGTTCCGGGCGTGCAAGCGGTGCCGGCCCGACACCAGCCCCGGCTCGCCGGAGTGGAACGCACGGGCCGACGCCGTCGCGCGGGCGATGCGGCTGATCCAGGACGGGGTCGTCGACCGGGAGGGCGTGCCGGGGCTCGCGACGAGGCTCGGGTACTCTACCCGCCAGGTGGAGCGGCAGCTCAACGCCGAGCTCGGGGCCGGACCGCTCGCCCTGGCGAGGGCCCAGCGCGCGCAGACCGCCCGGCTGCTCATCGAGACCTCCGAGCTCCCCATGGGCGACGTGGCCTTCGCGGCCGGGTTCTCCTCCATCCGCACCTTCAACGACACGGTCCGCGAGGTCTTCGCCCTGTCCCCGAGCGAGCTGCGGGAGCGGGCCGTGAAGGCCGGCCGCCACAAGAACGATCCGCCCCGGATCCCGGGGACGATCAGCCTGCGGCTGCCGTTCCGGGCCCCCCTGAACCCCGACAACCTCTTCGGGCACCTCGCCGCGACCGCGGTCCCCGGCGTCGAGGAGTGGCGCGACGGCGCGTACCGCCGCACCCTGCGCCTCCCCCACGGCACCGGCGTCGTCGCCCTGACCCCGCAGCCCGACCACATCGGCTGCCGCCTCGCCCTGACCGACCTGCGCGACCTCACCATCGCCATCAGCCGCTGCCGCTGGATGCTCGACCTGGACGCCGACCCGGAGGCCGTAGACGAGCAGCTGCGCTCCGACCCGCTGCTGGCCCCGCTCGTGGACAAGGCCCCCGGGCGCCGGGTCCCCCGTACGGTCGACGCGCAGGAGTTCGCCGTACGGGCGGTCCTGGGCCAGCAGGTGTCCACCGCGGCGGCGCGTACGCACGCGGCCCGGCTGGTGACCGCGCACGGGGAGCGCGTCGAGGACCCCCTGGGCGGGCTGACGCACCTCTTCCCCTCCCCGCAGGCGCTCGCCGCGCTGGACCCGGACTCCCTGGCCCTGCCGCGCAGCCGCCGCACGACGCTGACCACGCTGGTCTCGGAGCTCGCGGACGGCTCGCTGCCGCTCGGCTTCGACAGTGACTGGGAGGAAGCGCGGGCGCAGCTCTCGGCGCTGCCCGGCTTCGGCCCGTGGACCACCGAGATCATCGCGATGCGGGCGCTCGGCGACCCGGACGCGTTCCTGCCGTCCGATCTGGGGGTGCGGCGGGCGGCGCAGGGGCTCGGGCTGCCGGCCGGCCCCGCCGCGCTGACCGCCCGCGCGGCCGCCTGGCGGCCGTGGCGCGCGTACGCCGTCCAGTACTTGTGGGCCACCGACGCCCACCCGATCAACCACCTGCCCGTCTGAGGAGCACACCATGCGAACCACCGTGAACAGCGGAAAGCAGCACGCCGTCGTCGACAGCCCCTACGGCCCGCTCACCCTGGTCGCCACGGACGGCGTCCTCAGCGGCCTCTACATGACGGAGCAGCGCCACCGGCCGGCCGAGGAGTCCTTCGGGGAGCGGGTCGCCGCCACCGAGGAGCCCTTCCCCGAAGTGGAGCGCCAGCTGGCCGCGTACTTCGCCGGGGAGCTCACCGCGTTCGACCTGCCGCTGCGTCTGGAGGGCACCGATTTCCAGCGCAGCGTCTGGGACCAGCTCGTACGGATCCCGTACGGCGAGACCTGGTCGTACGGGGAGCTCGCGGTCAGGCTGGGCAAGCCGAACGCCTCGCGCGCGGTGGGTCTGGCCAACGGCAAGAACCCGGTCGGCATCATCGTGCCGTGCCACCGGGTGATCGGCGCCTCGGGCGGCATGACCGGCTACGGCGGCGGGCTCGACCGGAAGGTGCGGCTGCTGGCCTTCGAGTCCGGGCAGCCGCTCCAGGACCAGCTGGTCTAGCCCCCGGCCCGGCCCCGGTCCCGGTCCCGGTCTCCGACCTGACGGCGCCCGCTCCGCATGCGCAGCCGGTGCGGCGGGCGTATGAAGGAGGGACCGCTACAAGATCGGAGCCGGGCATGGACGACTACCCACTTCTCAACCTCTTCTGGACGATGTTGTGGCTGTTCCTGTGGATCATGTGGTTCTTCCTGCTCTTCAAGGTCATCACGGACCTGTTCCGTGACCACAGCCTCAGCGGCTGGGCGAAGGCGGGATGGCTGATCTTCGTGCTCCTGCTGCCGTTCCTCGGCGTGTTCGTCTACCTCATCGCCCGGGGCAGGAGCATGGGCGAGCGGGACATGAAGCAGGTCCAGGAGAACGAGGCGGCCTTCCGGAACTACGTCCAGCAGGCGGCGGACCCCGGCGCCGGCGCGGCCGACCAGCTGCACAAGCTGTCCGCCCTCAAGGAGAAGGGCGACATCACCCAGGAGGAGTTCGACCGCGCCAAGGCCAAGCTGCTGGCCTGACCGGCCCCTGCGGGGTCAGACGACGAGGAGCGGGACCAGCAGGGCGAAGGCGGCGCCCGCCTCCACGGCGTAGCTGTAGAGCGAGGGGTGCTGGACGGGGGCGGCGAGCAGGACCACGCTCTGCTGGGCGGCGGCCGCCGCCACCCATTCGGCGTCGGCCCCCAGGTTTCCCTCGTACCAGCCCTCGCAGGAGCCGGGGCCGCTCACGGCGAGCAGGTCGTCCTCGCGCCGGTACAGGGCCCGCCACTCGGTGGCGGGCACCGACCAGCCGTCGAAGTCGGTGAACCTGGACCAGCCGCCCTCACGGATCGCCGTGTCGAACATCCAGACCGGCATCCCCTCCGGGGTCACCTCGCCGGCGGACTGCTGGTCGGTGGTGAAGTGGACCATGGGAAGGGCGTCGGGCCCGTCTGCGGTGCTGGGCCAGGCGTACATCGTGATCATCAGCTGATTCTGTCCTGCTCGAAGTAAGCCTCGTGTTTACGAAACCGCCGGTCGGCGGCCGTTCTCCAGTTCCACCGTGCCCTCGCCCGACTGCAGGATCCGGTACGCCTCTTCGGTGCGCCGGCCGAGCGATCCTGGGAGGTGGGCGGCGAGTTCGGCGGGCTCGACCAGCCGCCAGGAGATCAGCTCCTCTTCCTGGAGCTTGATCGAGGCGAGCTGTCCGGAGTCGAGCACGCCGCCGTCGTAGACGTAGGCGACCAGCGGCGGGCGGCCGTCGCCGAGGGACCAGTCGACGGCGAGCAGCCGGCCGAGCGGGAGGTCGAGGCCGATCTCCTCGGCGCTCTCGCGGCGGGCGGCGGTGCGCGGCGACTCGCCCTCGTCCGACTCGACGGTGCCGCCCGGCAGGGTCCATCCCTCGCGGTAGTTGGGCTCGACGAGCAGGACCCTGCCCTCGGCGTCCCGGTAGAGGGCGGCCGCGCCGGCCAGCACCTTGGGCAGGCTCGCGATGTACGTGGCGAAGTCATCCGTGGTGGTCACGCCGCCACCCTACCGAGATCACGCCCCGGAGCCGCCAGGCCCGTCCTCGCGGTCCCGGCCCCTGGACCCGGCGACGCGCCGCAGCCGCGGGTGGCGGTCGGGCCCCTGTTCGGTGAGGGCGTCGCCGACCATGGCCCGCACGGCGTCCCGCATGCCGTGCAGGGCGTGGTGGCGGGCGGGTCCGGCGCCGGGGTCCTCGCGGAGCTCCTTCACCAGGGCCCTGCAGAGCAGCCCATGACCAGGGAGGCCGAGTCGGCGCTGGTCACGAAGGAGGTCATGACCAGGAGCATCGCCACCCGGTTGCCGCGGCCCTTGCGGAAGGTCGCGTAGGCGAGGGCCAGGCCGGCGATGCCGACGGCCCAGGGGGTGAGGGTCCAGTGGAAGAAGGAGTACTCCATGGCCGCGAGGGCGGCGGCGCCCGTGCGGGGGGCCGCCCCGGAGGCGGGCGGCGGGGCCAGGGGGCCGCCGGAGTCCGCGTCCGGGGGGTCCGGACGTGGCCGTTCCAGTGATTCGGCGCTCATGCGGCCACGCTATGCAGGCGTATATCCGTATTTAGGGGCATGGCGCGCCGGGTGTGGCCCAGGCCACTCATGGGCATAGGAGGATCCTCCGGATAAGCTCATGGCGGCGCGACTGCACTGTTCGATAGCAAGGGAATAGCAAGGTGACGGACGGAGCAGTAACTGAGGCCGCGCGCGTGCTCATCGCCGCGGACAAATTCAAGGGCTCGCTCACGGCCGTTCAGGTCGCGGAGCGGGTGACGGCCGGCCTTCGCTCGGCCGTACCGGGCGTGGAGATCGAGACCCTCCCCGTCGCGGACGGCGGCGACGGTACGGTCGCGGCCGCCGTGGCGGCCGGTTTCGAGCGCCGGGAGGTACGGGTCACCGGACCCCTCGGTGACCAGGTCACGGCCGCCTTCGCGCTGCGCGAGGGCACCGCGGTGGTCGAGATGGCGGAGGCCTCCGGGCTGCAGCTGCTGCCGGCGGGCACCTTCGCCGCGCTGACGGCGACCACGTACGGCTCGGGCGAGCTGCTGAAGGCCGCGCTGGACGCGGGTGCGCGCTCGATCGTCTTCGGCGTGGGCGGCAGCGCCACCACCGACGGCGGCGCCGGGATGCTGGCCGCGCTGGGCGCCGTGTTCCTGGATGCGAACGGCGAACCGGTCGGTCCGGGCGGCGGCGCGCTGGCCGACCTGGCCTCGGCCGACCTGTCCGGCGTCGACCCGCGCTTCGCGGACGTGGAATTCGTCCTCGCGAGCGACGTGGACAATCCGCTGACCGGCCCGAAGGGCGCGCCGGCGGTCTACGGCCCGCAGAAGGGCGCCTCGCCCGAGGACGTGGCGACGCTCGACGCGGCGCTCGCGCACTTCGCGGCGGTGCTGGAGAAGTCGATCGGCGCGAAGGCCGCCGAGTGCGCGGTGCTCCCGGGTGCGGGCGGCGCGGGCGGCATCGGCTACGGCGCCCTGCTCCTCGGCGCCACGTTCCGTCCCGGCATCGAGCTGATGCTGGAGGTGCTGGGCTTCGCCCCGGCCCTGGAGCGGGCCACGCTCGTCATCACCGGTGAGGGCTCGCTGGACGAGCAGACCCTGCACGGCAAGGCCCCGGCGGGCGTCGCGGCCGCGGCGCGCGCGGCGGGCAAGCCGGTGGTGGCGGTCTGCGGCCGGCTGCTGCTGACCCAGGATGCCCTGGAGGCGGCCGGCATCCGCAAGGCGTACCCGCTCACGGACCTGGAGCCGGACCCGGCGAAGTCCATCCCGAACGCGGGTCCCCTGCTGGAGCGGGTCGCGGCCAACATCGCCGCCGACGTCCTCTGACCCCGCCACCAGGCCCCTGAGGGCCCGGACCCCCCACCCGGGGTCCGGGCCCTCAGCCGTTCCGGCCGCGGTGCTACGCCGCGAGGAGCTGGGCCGTGGTCACCACGCGGGCGAAGCCGCCGCCCTGGAGGTTCACCGCGGTGGCGGTGGCGAGTTCGTCCGCCGTCAGGCTCAGGCCCCCCGGCCCGGCGAGGTCGAAGGTGTGGGTGGCGTCGAGCGGGACCAGTACCTCGTAGCCCAGGTTCCCCGCCATCCGGGCCGTGGTCTCGACGCACATGTTGGTCTGGATGCCGACCAGCACCAGCTGGCCGATGCCCCGGGCCTTCAGCCAGTCGGCCAGGTCCGGAGTGCCGTAGAAGGAGGAGTTCACGGTCTTGGTGATCACCAGGGCCCCCTGGCGCCGCTTCTCGACCAGGTCCTTGAAGGCGTGGCCGGGCTGGTCCGCCGCCAGGACGGAGCCGGGCTGCACGGAGGCGTGCCGGACGAGGACCACCGGACGGCCGGCGGCCTGCCAGGCGTCCATCAGGGCGGCGATGTTGTCCTCGGCGGCCGGGTTGTTGCGGGGCCCCCAGAAGGACGCGTCGTCGAAACCCTTCTGCACGTCGATGACCAGGAGGGCACTGTTCGGGGCGATCTCGATCGCGGTCTGTGTCATGGCTCCATGCTGTCCGCCGGGCCGTGGTCCCGACAGCGGCTGCGAGGTCCCGGACCGATGAGATCCTGCCAGGGTGGCAGCCTCGCCCGTGCTGGCACACTGGCCCGATGCGCCGCGTCGCCATCGCCGTCCAGCCCGGTATCCGCAGCTTCGACCTCGCCGTCATCACCGAGGTCTGGGGCCCCGACCGCAGCCGCGCCGGGGTGCCCGAATTCGAGCTGCGCCGGTGCGCCGCGGAGCCCGGCCCGATCCCGCTGCCCGGCGGGCTGACCCTGGCCCCCGACCGGGGGCTCGACTGGCTGGCCTCGGCCGACCTGATCGTCGTACCGGCCCTGGCCGAACCGTCCGATCCGACGCCGGGGCCGGTCCTCGCGGCCCTGCGGGAGGCGCACGGCCGGGGCGTGCCGATCGCCGCCCTGTGCGCCGGAGCGTTCGTCCTGGCGGAGGCCGGGCTGCTGGAGGGCCGCCGGGCGGTCACCCACTGGTGGCTGGCGCCGCAGCTCGCCGCCCGCCATCCGGAGGTCGTGGTCGAGGACGCCCCGCTCTACGTGGAGGACGGCGGGCTGTGGACCTCCGCCGGGGTGGCCTCCGGGATCGACCTCTGCCTGCACCTGGTCCGGGAGGCGCACGGCGCCGAGGCCGCCGCGGCCATCGCCCGCTCGATGGTGACGGGCCCCTTCCGCACCGGGGGCCACGCCCAGTACCTGGACCGGCCCGTGCCGGCCGCGGACCGGACCGCCGAGGCGCTGGCCGCCGTACGGGAGCGGGCCCTGCGCTCCCTGCACGAGCCGCTGTCCGTGGCCACCATGGCCCGCTGGGCCGGCATGTCCCCGCGCTCCTTCGCCCGGCACTTCGCCGCGGCCACCGGCACCACCCCGCACCGCTGGCTCCTGGGCCACCGGCTGGACGCGGCCCGCAAGCTGCTCGAGCGCACCGACCACCCGGTGCCGGAGGTGGCCCGGCGGGCCGGTTTCGCCAGCGAGGTCACCTTCCGCCAGCACTTCACCTCGCACGTCGGCCTCGGTCCCCGTGCGTATCGTGCGGCCGCCGCCGCCCCCGCAGCCGCTCCAAACCCTCCGGACAGTGTTAGAAAGGGCTCATGACCGGACGTAATGGTCGCCAGCCGACCGGGTGGGGCTCGCGCCTGCGGGCACGCCCGTCCCTCGGGGCGCACAGTGTCGCCGGTCAGGTCTTCGCCCTCCAGGCGGTGATCGTGCTGCTGCTGATCACCGCTGCCGCGGTGGCCCTGGTGATCCAGGCCCGGTACGACAGCGAGCGCGACGCGCGCCACCGCTCGCTCGCGGTCGCCGAGGGCTTCGCCCACTCCCCCGGTCTCGCGGCGGCCCTGGCGTCGCGGAATCCGACCCCCACGCTCCAGCCGCTGGCCGAGGCCGCCCGCCGGGCCTCGGGCGTCGACTTCATCGCCGTGATGAGCACCGACGGGATCCGCTACACCGACTCGCGCCCGGAACTGATCGGCCGGCGGGCCACCGGCGACCTCAGCCGCGCCGTCGCCGGCCAGTCCTTCACGGAGACCTTCACGGGCGAGCCGAGCGACGCCGTCCGGTCCGTGGTCCCCGTACGGAACGCCGAAGGCGTCGTCGTCGGCCTGGTCGGCACCGGCATCGAGGTGGAGAACGTCTCCATGGTGGTCGAGGGCCAGCTCCCGCTGCTGCTCGGCGCCGCCGCGGGCGGCCTGGCGCTCGGCACCGCGGGCGCCGCCCTGGTCAGCCGCCGGCTGCGGCGCCAGACCCGCGGCCTGGGCCCCGCCGAGATGACCCGGATGAACGAGCACCACGAGGCCGTGCTGCACGCCGTGCGCGAGGGCGTGCTCATCATCGGCGCGGACGACCGGCTCGTCCTCGCCAACGACGAGGCCCGCCGGCTCCTCGACCTGACGCCGGACTCCGAGGGGCGCGCCGTCGCCGACCTCGGGCTCGACCCGCGCACCACCGAGCTGCTCGTCTCCGGCCGGGTCGTGACGGACCAGGTGCACCTGGCGGGTGACCGGCTGCTCGCGGTCAACGTACGGCCCACCAAGCAGTACCGGGGCATGTCCACGGGCAGCGTCGTGACCCTGCGCGACTCCACCGAGCTCGCCGCCGTGTCCGGCCGGGCCGAGGTGGCCCGCGGCCGGCTACAGCTGCTGTACGACGCCGGAGTGCGGATCGGGACCACCCTGGACGTGGTGCGGACCGCCGAGGAGCTGTCGGAGGTCGCGGTCCCGCGCTTCGCGGACTTCGTCACGGTGGAACTGCTGGAGCCGGTGCTGCGGGGGGACGAGCCCTCCTTGACCTCCGGCACCTACTCCGAGATGCGCCGGGCGGCCATCACCGGTATCCGCACGGACACGCCGCTCCAGCCGGCCGGCGACGTCATCCGGTTCGTCGTGCCCACGGCCCCGATGGCGGCCGCCCTGGACGCCGGACACGCGGTGCTCGCGGCCGACCTGAACGCGGCCATGGGCTGGCGGGCCCAGGACGAGCAAGGGACCCGCGAGGCCCTCGACTACGGACTCCACTCGCTGATCTCCGTACCGCTCCAGGCGCGCGGCGTGGTCCTGGGCATGGCCAACTTCTGGCGGGCCGACACCCCGGAGGCCTTCGACGAGGAGGACCTGTCCTTCGCGGAGGAGCTGGGCGCACGCGCGGCCGTCTCCATCGACAACGCCCGCCGCTTCACCCGCGAGCACGCGATGGCCGTGACCCTCCAGCGCCGCCTGCTGCCCCGGGTGCTGCCCGAGCAGAACGCCGTGGAGGTGGCCTTCCGCTATCTGCCCGCCAAGGCGGGGGTGGGCGGGGACTGGTTCGACGTGATCCCGCTGCCCGGCGCCCGGGTGGCCCTGGTCGTCGGCGACGTCGTCGGGCACGGGGTGCACGCGGCGGCCACCATGGGCCGGCTGCGGACCGCCGTGCACAATTTCTCCACCCTGGACCTGCCGCCCGACGAGCTGCTCGGACACCTGGACGAGCTGATCAACCGGATCGACCAGAACGAGACCGGGGGCGGCGCGAACGAGGACGGGGACGACCCGGAGGGGGTGCCCGAGCCCGCCGCGGTCACCGGTGCCACCTGTCTCTACGCGGTCTACGACCCGGTCTCGGGGCGGTGCACGATGGCCAGCGCCGGGCACCCCGGACCCGCGCTGATCCGCCCCGACGGACAGGTGGAGTTCCCCGAACTGCCGACCGGGCTTCCGCTCGGTGTGGGGGGCATGCCCTTCGAGGCCACCGAGTTCACGCTGCCCGAGGGGAGCCGCCTCGCGCTGTTCACCGACGGCCTGGTGGAGGACCGCGACCGGGACTTCGACACCGGCCTGCGCCTGCTGGGCGAGACGCTGGCGCGGCCCGGCCGCAGCCCGGAGCAGGCCTGTGCGGACGTGCTCGCCGTGATGCTGTTCCCGGTGCCGAGCGACGACATCGCCCTGCTGATCGCCGACACCCGTCGGGTGGAGACCGACCGCATCGCCGAGTGGGAGGTGCCCGGCGAACCCTCGGCCGTCTCGCGGGTGCGCAACGCGGGCTCCGCGCAGCTCGCCGCCTGGGGGCTGGAGGAGGTCTCCTTCACGACCGAGCTCATCCTCAGCGAGCTGATCACCAACGCCATCCGGTACGGGAGCGCGCCCGTACGGGTCCGGCTGCTGCGCGACCGCACCCTCATCTGCGAGGTCTCCGACGGCAGCAGCACCTCCCCGCACCTGCGGTACGCGGCCACCACCGACGAGGGCGGGCGCGGGCTGTTCCTCGTCGCTCAGTACGCCGACCGGTGGGGCACCCGCTACACCGAGCGCGGCAAGGTCATCTGGGCCGAGCTGCCCCTGACCGGGGGCGGGGAGCCGCAGGAACCGGGGCCGCCGGACCTGGACGCGCTGGAGAACATGGCCTGGTGACCGCGGCGGGGCACGCCGGGCCGGGGCTGAGCCGGCCTGCCGTGAGGTGGCCGGTGGCCGACGCGTGCCGGGTGCGGCCCCTCGTGCCGTCCCGTCACGCCGGCCGGGTCCGGGCCAGCAGCACCGCCACGTCGTCCTGCTGGGCGCACGGCAGCAGCGACCGCAGGATCCCGTCGCACAGTTCCTCCAGCGGCCGGTCCACCCGGCGCAGGGCCTGCGCCAGCTGGTCCATGCCCTGGTCAAGGTCCCGGTCCCGGGCCTCGATGAGGCCGTCGGTGTAGAGCACGAGCAGGCTCCCCGCGGGCAGCCGCACCTCCTCGGTGCGGAAGTCCTGCCCGCCGGTGCCCAGCGGGGTGCCGGGCGGTCCGTCCAGGAAGGAGACGGTCCCGTCGGTGGCGACCAGCGCCGGCGGCGGATGCCCGGCGCGGGCGACGACGCAGCCGCCGGACGCCGGGTCGTACACGGCGTAGACGCAGGTCGCCATTTCGTCCTCGCCCAGGTCGGCCACCACGGCGTCGAGCGAGGCGAGCATCAGCGCCGGGGACACGTCGTGGCGCGCGAGGGTCCGTACCGCCGTGCGCAGCTGCCCCATGACGGCCGCCGCGTGGATCCCGTGGCCCATGACGTCCCCGATGACCAGCCCGGTCCGGCCGCCGGGCAGGGGGATGACGTCGAACCAGTCCCCGCCGACGTCGTGGTCGCTGGCGGGCAGGTAGCGCCCGGTGAGCGCGAGGCCGGGGACCTCGGGCAGCGCGCTGTTGGTGAGGCTGCGCTGGAGGGTCAGGGCCGCCTGCCGCTGGCGGGTGTACATCCGGGCGTTGTCGATGTTGAGGGCCGCGCGGGCGACCAGCTCGTCGACGAGTACGCAGTCCTGCTCGTCGAAGGGCTCCCGCTCGCGCGTGCGCGTCACGGTGACCGCGCCGAGCACCGTGCCGCGCGCGACGAGCGGGACCAGCCGCGCCGAGCCCAGGGTGGCGAGGTAGGCGCGCAGGGCGTCGGCGCGCGGGGACGTGATCAGGGCGGGGATGTCGGAGACGTAGAGGTTCATGGGCCGCCCCTCCGCGACGATCCGCTCGTAATGGCTGCCCACGGGGATCTGGAAGGTCTGGCCGGGGGTGAGTTTCGCGGTGGGTGCGGCCGGGTCGGGGAAGCGGGCCGCCATGCGGCGCAGGACACCGCGGGTGGAGGCGGCGGGCGCCACGCCCTCGTCGGGGCCCAGCACCGCTTCGAGCAGCTGTACGTCGGCCGAGTCCGCGAGCTGCGGCACCAGCACGTCCACGATCTCCTGGGCGGTCTGGTGGAGGTCCAGGGTCGTGCCGATGCGGGTGCCGGCCTCCGCCAGCAGCGCGAACCGGTGCCGGGCCCGTTCGGCCTCGGCCTGTGCCTGCTGGCCGTCGGTGATGTCGATGAGGGAGGCGATCACCCCGAGGGCCCGGCCGGAGCCGTCGAGCAGCGGGGCGTACGAGCAGGACCAGGTCCGGTCGCGCTCGGGGTCGGCGGGGGTCCGCCCGGTGCGGCGGACGTCGACGACCGCGGTGCCGCGGTCGAGGACCTGCCGCATCGTCGCCTCCAGGGCGACGGCGTTGACCCCGGGCACCACCTCGGTGAGCCGTCTGCCCAGGTGCTCGGCGGCGGAGACGCCGTTCATCCGGGCCAGCGCGTCGTTGACCCGGAGGAAGCGCAGGTCGGGGCCGAGGGTGGCGAGGCCGATGGGTGACTGGGTGAAGAGGCTCTGCAGGGCGGCCAGCGAGTCCCGCATGTGGAGGACCTCGGAGGTCTCCACGGCGATGAGCATGGCGCCCATGCGGCCCTGCGGGTCCACGGCGGGCACGATCCACATCTCCATGGGGACGCGGTGGCCGTCGCGGTGGCGCACGGGCAGGGTGCCGACGACGGTCTCGCCGGCCTGGACGCGCCGGGTCAGCTGGTCGGCGAGCTCCCGGTTGGCCTCGGGGACGAGGACGGCGGCGCCGGGGCGGCCGATGATGTCCTCGGGCCGGTGCCCGAGCAGGTCCTGGGCGGCCAGCGACCACTCGATGATGCGGCCGTCGGCGTCCTCGCGCCAGAGGGCGATCGGCAGCAGCTCTCGGAGCACGCCCGCGTACCCGACAGCCGCCACCGGCTGCTCTGGCACCTCGCTCGTCGACTGGTACGTGTCCAATGCACCGACCTCACCCCGGGGGGCTGATTCCTACCGATTCACCCTATCCGAGGCATGGGCGCGGGGCTCTGCATCTGGTGGAGAAGCCCGGAGGGGCGCAGGCCGAGCGGGTGCGGGGCGACCGGCCGCCGGTCCGCGCCTCCGGCTCATACGACGACCACCTCGACGCAGGCCACGGGGTTGCAGCCGTAGCCGCGGGCGTTCCACGGGGCCCGCGCCGGCTGGGTGTCGCCGTGGGCGTCGGTGGCACGGGACAGCAGCCGGTACGGCCCGGGGCGCTGCGGCGTCCACCGGTACGACCAGCCGCTCCAGCCGTACGGGCCCGCCGGCGGTTCGAGCACGGCCGGGCGCCAGCCCCGGCCGCCGTCCGCGCCCCCGTCGCCGTCCGCGCCCCCGTCGAGGTCCGGCCCGTCGTCCTCGTACGCGGCCCGCACCTCGACGCTCCGTACGGGGACCCCGCCGCCCGACCAGGCGCGGCCCCGGACGAGGGTCTCGTGGCCGCGGCGCACGGCCGTGTCCGGCTCGGGCTCGGTGATGACCGACTTGACCCGCACGGTCGTGACGGGTCCCTCGGGGGTGCCGCGGGAGGCGAGGTAGAGGTACTCCTCGGTCTGGAAGGCGCCGGTGAACGCGTGCGTCACGGCCCGCGCCCCGACCAGCCACTTCACATCGGCGACGGCGTACCGGCCGGGCACCACCAGGCGGACCGGCGCCCCGTGCTCGGGCGCCAGCGGCTCGCCGTTCATGCGGGTGGCGAGGAGGGTGTCCGGGTGGAGGGCCACGGCGAGCGGGAGGCTGCGCTCGAAGGGCGTCGGGCGGCCGTGCACGGTGCCGGAGTCGGCTCCGGTGAAGACGATCTCCACGGCTGCCGGATCGATCCCGGCCCGTTCGGCGAGGGCGTGGAAGGGCACGCCCGCGAAGTGCGCGCAGCCCACCGCCTGCTGGCTCCACGGCAGGCCGGGCGGGGGCGGTCTCATCAGGCCGCGGCCGTTGCCCGCGCACTCCACGACGACGTCGAGCTCCCGGTGTTCCATCGCGAGGAGTTCCGCGTGACCGAGGGAGAAGGGAGCGGCGGCGGCGCCCTCGAGCCGGAGCCGCCACCGGGCGGGGTCGGTGCGCGGGATGCCGAAGTGGTCGCGTACGAAGAAGGCCCCCACGGGCGTGACCGGCGCGGCGAGCGCGGCCGAGGGGGTCTGGGCGTTGTACGGGTCGGCCGTCACGGTCTCGGGCTCCCAGACCGTGGCACCGGGCCCGCGCTCACCTCGTGAAACCGGCCGTGCGGTCATCGCGTCACCTTCCGTCGGGCTCGTTCCGAGCGCGACGCGGATTACTTTCAGCGTACTTCCGGCAGGGTCTTGACTACGGATGAATAGGGAGGAAACTCATCAATACACCGGATAACCGGATAGAGCCGCACCTCCCTCTGGAGACGTCCTCAGGCCCGCGTGACCCTTGTCCAGGCTCTGGCCAGGCCCCCGGCAGCATCTGTCGACCAGGGGAGCCATCGGCGACGGCGGATGGCTCATGGAATCGACGGAACTGCCGGGGACTGTCGTGTGCGCGCCCGTCCCGCGCCCGACCGCGCCCGCCCATCCTCCGAGCCTCTTCCGCGCTCGCCCTCCGCACGTTCTCCGCACGTTCTCCGCGCGTTCTCCGCGCGCCTTCCGCGCCTCCTCCCCGCGTCCGGTGCGCGTCGCGCACATTCCACCGGCCAGGTCGCTTCACGCCAACTCTCCCTTTTTTCGGGAGAGTTGCGTTTGACCTGACCTATGTTCTCTGGGGCATGTCCCGTCGCCCCAGGAGGTCAGATTGCAGTCCAGGCGCTCCCTCGCCTTTCCACGCCTGTTACGCCGTTCCCACTTGCTCATAGCCTTCGGCCTCGGCTCACTGCTGATCGGCCTGACCCCGTGGCTCGGGGTCTCCAGCACGGCGGCCGGCCGGGCCCCGGCCCCCCGGCCCACACCCGTCCCGCAGGACCAGCAGACGGCGAAGCAGTCACCGCACCACGGCATAGCGCCGGCGAACGCGATGGAACCCACGGCTCCCGTCCTCGACCGGACCGGCTGGACGGCCACCGCGAGCGACGAGGAGACCGCCGGCGAGAACGGCCGCGCGGCCAACGTGCTCGACGGCAACACCAACACCCTCTGGCACAGCAAGTGGAGCGGCACCGCCACTCCCCTGCCGCACACCCTCACCATCGACATGCGACAGACCTCGGTCGTCTCCGCACTCGTCTACCACCCGCGCGCGGACGGGCCCAACGGGCGCATCGGTGAGTACGGCATCAGTCTCAGCACGGACGGGCAGAGCTGGGGAACCCCCGTCGCCACGGGCACCCTCGCCGACGACGCCGGCACCAAGACGCTGGGCTTCGCCCCGCAGGGAGCCCGGTTCGTGCGCCTCACGGCGCTGACCGAGGCCGGCGGCCGCGGGCCCTGGAGCTCCGCCGCCGAGATCGAGGTACTGGGCGACCCCGGCACCCCGGCGGCCACCGTCGACCTGTCCCGGACCGGCTGGACGGCCACCGCGAGCGACGAGGAGACCGCCGGCGAGAACGGCCGCGCGGCCAACGTGCTCGACGGCAACACCAGCACCCTCTGGCACAGCAAGTGGAGCGGCACCGCCACCCCGCCGCCGCACACCCTCACCATCGACATGCACCGCACCTCGGTCGTCTCCGCACTCGTCTACCACCCGCGCGCGGACGGGCCCAACGGGCGGGCGGGCGCGTACAGCGTCCAGACCAGCACCGACGGCTTCACCTTCGCCGCGCCGGTGGCCTCGGGCACCTGGCGGGACGACGACACCGTCAAGACCGCCACCTTCACCCGGGCCGAGCACGCCCGCTACGTACGTCTGACCGTGACGAGCGAGGCCGGCGCCCGCGGCCCGTGGACCTCGGCCGCCGAGATCCGTCTGAGCGGGCCGGCCAGCCCGGCCGTCCACGGCTCCTGGGGCCGGATCACCGGCTTCCCGCTGGTGCCCGTGGCCACCGCCGCCCTGCCCGGCGACAAGCTGCTGGCCTGGTCGGCGTACGCGGTCGACCGCTTCGGCGGCAGCAGCGGCTACACCCAGACCGCGATCCTGGACCTGAAGACCGGGAAGGTCACCCAGCGCCGCATCGACAACACCGGCCACGACATGTTCTGTCCGGGCATCGCCATGCTGGCCGACGGCCGGGTGCTGGTCACCGGGGGCAGCAACGCGGAGAAGGCGAGCGTCTACGACCCGGCCACCGACGACTGGTCCGCCACCACCAGCATGAACATCGCCCGCGGCTACCAGGCCATGACGCTGCTCTCCACCGGCGAGGCCTTCGTCCTGGGCGGTTCCTGGAGCGGGGCGGCGGGCGACAAGGCGGGTGAGGCCTGGTCGCCGGACACCCGTACCTGGCGCAAGCTCCCGGGCGTCTCCGCCGTCCCGGCGCTGACGGCCGACCCGGCCGGGCCCTACCGGGCCGACAACCACATGTGGCTGTACGCCACTTCGGGCGGCAAGGTGCTGCAGCTGGGTCCGAGCAAGCAGATGAACTGGATCTCGACCACGGGCCAGGGCAGCATCACCGCCGCCGGCACCCGGGCCGACAGCCAGGACGCCATGACCGGCAACGCCGTCTCCTACGACATCGGCAAGCTGCTCACCCTGGGCGGCTCCCCCGCCTACCAGGACAGCCCGGCCACCCGGCGCGCCTACACGGTGAGCGTCTCCGGCAGCCAGGCGCAGGCCGCCCGCACCGGGGACATGGAGCACGCCCGCGCCTTCAGCAACAGCGTCGTCCTGCCCGACGGCAAGGTGGCCGTCTTCGGCGGGCAGGCCTATCCGGTGCCGTTCAGCGACGCGACCTCGGTGCTGACGCCCGAGCTGTGGGACCCGGCGACCGGATCCTTCACCCCGCTCGCCTCGATGGCCGTGCCGCGCAACTACCACAGCGTGGCCAACCTGCTGCCGGACGGGCGGATCTTCTCCGGGGGCGGGGGCCTGTGCGGCGACTGCGCCACCAACCACGCCGACGGGGCGGTGTTCACACCGCCGTACCTGCTGAACGCGGACGGCACGCCGAAGCCGCGTCCCGTCATCTCCGGTGGCGTGCCGTCCAGGACGGCGCCCGGCACCTCGCTCACGGTGAGCACCGAGGGGCCGGTGGCCTCGTTCGTCCTGATGCGGGCCGCCGCCGCGACCCACTCCACCGACAACGACCAGCGCCGGGTCCCCCTGGTGTCCACGGCCGCCGGAACCAACTCCTACACGGTGTCCGTTCCCGCCGACACCGGTGTGGTCCTGCCGGGCAACTACATGCTCTTCGCCCTCGACGCCCAGGGGGTCCCGAGCACCGCCAGGTTCCTCGCCGTCTCCTGACCCCGGGTGATCCCGGGCGATCCCGAGCGGTGTCCGGCCGTCGTTTCCGGCCGGGCACCGCTCCTCCCCGGCTACGCCGTCTGCACGGCCCGGAGCGTGTCGGCCGTGCCGAGGACCCCCGCGATGCCCCGGGCGAGGCAGGGGATGCGGTGCGCCGGGATGCCCGCGATGTTGATCCGCCCGGAGGTCGTGCCGTAGACCGCGTACTGCCTGCGCAGCTGGAGCATCTGCGGCGCGGTGAGCGGGAGCATCGAGAACATCCCCTTCTGCCGGGCGAGGGAGCGCGCCTGCTCGGCGCAGCCCAGGGCGCTCAGGTGGGCGGTCAGATCGGCCCGGTTGGCCATGATCCGGCTGCGCATGACGTCCAGTTCCGCGCGCCAGGCGGCCCTCAGCCCCTGGTCCTCCAGGATCGTGGTGACGACCGCCGCACCGTGTTCGGGCGGCATCGAGTACAGCGTCCGGGCGGCGTTCTGCAGGGCCGTCTCGGCGTGCCGCACGGCCTGGGCCGAGGCCCCGAGCACGATGGCGCAGCCGACGCGGTCGCTGTAGAGGCCGAAGTTCTTCGAGCAGCTGACGGCGATCAGCATCTCCGGTACGCGCGCCGCCAGCATCCGCGTGGCCAGCAGGTCGGACTCCAGGCCGTCGCCGAGCCCGTGGTAGGCGAGGTCCACGAAGGGCACCCAGCCGCCGCGGACGGCCGACTCGGCCAGCGCCTCCCAGTCGTCCAGCAGCGGGTCCACGCCCGTGGGGTTGTGGCAGCACCCCTGGAGCAGCACCACGTCGTCCCGCCGGGCCTCCCGCAGCTCCCGCAGGACGCCGGCCGCGTCGAAGCCGCCCTCGGCGTCGCGCCAGCCGTACGTACGGACCTTCAGCCCGGCGGCCTCCAGGATGGGCCGGTGGTTGACGTACGCCGGATCGCTGATCCACACCGTGGTGCCCGGGCGGGTCCGGCAGACCAGATCGGCCAGCAGCCGCAGCGCGCCGGAACCGGCGACGGTCTGGACGGCAGCAGCCCGGTCGGCCGGCCCGTCCGGACCCAGCACCAGGTCGAGCAGGGAGCGGTTGAAGGCGGCGTTCCCGGAGAGCCCGCGGTACTCCTTGGACTCGGAGCGCTCCGCCAGGCGCATCTCGGCCTCGCGTACGGCGGCCATGACCGGCGTGGTTCCCGTCTGGTCCCGGTAGACCCCGAGGACGAGGTTCAGCCGTTCGGGCCGCTCGTCGCTGCCGAACTCGTAGGTCAGGTCCCACAGCGGATCGGTGGGCGGCGGGGGGAGGAGCTCAAGCATCTGCGGGAACCTCGGGTCGGGGGCGGCGGTTGGCGAGGACGACGCCGGCGGTGATCAGGGGGACGCCGACGAGCACGGCGAGGGTCGGCGTCTCGCCGAGCAGGGGAACGGCGAGCAGGACGACGGCGACGGGGCTGAGGCTGCCGACGACGGAGCTGCGCTCGGCGCCGAGCCTGCGGATGGCGAAGGCGTAGAGCAGGCCGGCGCACAGCCCGACGCCGAGCCCCTGCACCACGAGGAACAGCGCGATGTCGCTGCCCGCCGCGTGCGCGATGCCCGTCGGGAGCACACCGGTCAGGACCAGGATCGCGATCACGGCGAAGGAGGGCAGGCACAGCAGTCCGATCGATCCGACGGGATCGAGGTCCACCTCGCGCAGGCCCACCGTGTAGAGGGCCCACAGTCCGCTGGCGACCAGGAGGATGCCGGAGCCGGCGAGCACGTCGGTGTCCACCGGGACGACGTAGCGCCAGACGAGGGCGGCGACGCCGGCCGCGATCAGCGCGAGCCCGGCCGTCTGCGTCCCGCGGGGCACCCCGTGCCCGCGGCGGATCATGATCGCGGAGACGAAGAGCGGAACCATGCCGGGGACGATCGAGCCGACGAAGGCGGCGGAGGTCAGGGCGCCCCCGTGCATCGCCGCGAGGAAGAAGGGCACCCCCGCACCGCAGATGATCTTGGCTGCGGCGCCGGGCCGTACCGCGGCGATGCGGCGGCGGCGCCGCCACAGGGCGGGGAAGAGCACGACGAGGGGAACGCCGAAGCGCAGCAGCGCCGCGTCGGCCGGCAGCAGGGAGGAGGCGCTCAGGGCGCGGGCGCTGAGCGCGAAGGCCGCCCAGATCGCCACGGTCACCAGCAGCGCGAGCAGGCCCTCGGCCTGCGGGGAGAGCCGGGGGAAGAGCCGCGGGAGCCTCGGGGAGAGCCCGCGCCGGCCGGGGTGTCCGGCCCGCGGGCCCGCCGCGTCGGGAGGCACGGTCGCCCGGGTGGTGTGCGTCGCGACCAAGGAAATTGCTCCAGCCTCTGGGACTCGGACCGGTCCGGTCCGTTCCGTTCCAGGGCAACGCTAGGGCTTCGGGCGGGGCAGCCGATTGCCAGTTCTGTCTCTCGGACATACGTTTGGGGCAGAATCTGCCAAGGAGGGGCCGTGGACGCAGTCGATCTGCAGATCATCCGGGAATTGCAGGCCGACGGGCGCCTGTCCAACCAGGACCTCGCCGACCGCGTACGGCTCTCCCCGTCGCCCTGCCTGCGCCGGGTCCGGCGGCTGGAGGAGGCGGGCCTGATCCGCGGCTACACGGCCATGGTCGACCAGGTGGCCTTCGGGCTCCCGGTCACCGTCTTCGTGCGGATCCGCCTGGAACGCCACACGGCGGAGGCGGTGCGGCTCTTCGAGGAGCACGTCGCCGTCATCGAGCACATCCAGGACTGCTACCTGATGGCGGGCAGCAGCGACTACCTGCTCCGCGTCGTCATCGAGGACCTGGAGGCCTACGAGGCCCTGGTGCGCCACCGCATCCACGCCATCCCCGGAATCGCCTCGATCGAGTCGAGCTTCGCGTACGGCAGCGTCAAACAGTCCAGGACCTACCCCCGGCCCACCCCGGGCGCGTCCAAGAGGTCGCCGTGACGGATGCGTTCCCTGCCGTCCGGGCCACGGAAGGCAAAAGCAAAGGCAAGGAGAGCCCTCTCCTTGCCTCTTTTAACGTATAGCGCCTTGGGGGGCTTGCCGCAAGACCCGGGTCACCGCGCAGAATCGTCGGCCGAGGCCACAATCCGCGGAGGTATCGCGATGATCGACCAGTACGTGCGGGACCTTCCAGAGGTTGACGAGACGCAGGTCGCGATCGTCGGCGGCAAGGGCGCGCACCTGGGCGGGCTGTCGCGGATCGAAGGCGTCCGCGTGCCGGCCGGCTTTTGCGTGACGACGGACGCCTTCCGGCGGATCATGGCGCAAGTGCCGTCGATCGACGACCGGCTCGACCGGCTGTCGCGCGTGCACCCGGACGACCGGGAGTCGATCCGCTCGCTCAGCGCGGAGATCCGCCGGGCCATCGAGGGAATCGCCGTCCCGGGCGATCTCGCGACGGCGGTCACCCGCTCACTCGCCCGGCTCGGCGAGCCGGCCGCCTACGCCGTCCGGTCCAGCGCCACGGCGGAGGACCTGCCGACGGCCTCCTTCGCCGGCCAGCAGGACACGTACCTGAACGTCGTGGGGCCGGCCGCGGTCCTTCGGCACATCAGCCGGTGCTGGGCCTCGCTGTTCACCGAGCGGGCCGTGACCTACCGCCGGCGGGGCGGCATCGACCACCGCACGGTCCACATGGCCGTGGTCGTGCAGCGGATGGTCTTCCCGGATGCGGCCGGCGTCCTGTTCACGGCCGACCCCGTCACGGGCAACCGGAAGGTCGCCACCGTGGACGCCGGCTTCGGCCTCGGTGAGGCCCTGGTCTCCGGCCTGGTGAACCCGGACGTCTTCACGGTGCGACACGGCGAGGTCGTCGCCAGGTCGATCGCCGCCAAACAGCGGGCCGTTCACGCCCTGCCGGCCGGCGGTACGCAGGAAGTGGCGGTCGACGCGCGGCGGCAGGAGCAGCCGGCGCTGACGGATGCGCAGGTCGTGCGGCTCGTGCAGCTCGGGCGGCGGATCGAGGCGCACTTCGGCCGCCCGCAGGACATCGAATGGTGCCTGGCCGACGATGGCTTCCAGATCGTGCAGAGCCGGCCGATCACCACGCTGTTCCCCGTTCCCGAGGCCGGTGACCAGGAGAACCACGTCTACGTCTCCGTCGGCCATCAGCAGATGATGACCGACCCCATGAGGCCCCTGGGGTCCTCCATGTGGCAGCTGACGGCCATGGCGCCGATGCACGAGGCCGGGGGGAGGCTGTTCGTCGACGTCACCCGGCGGCTCGCCTCGCCCGCGGGCCGCGCCGGGCTCCTGGACCTCATGGGGAAGGGCGATCCGCTGGTCAGGGACGCGCTGGAGACCGTCCTCGACCGCGAGGATTTCGTCCCCTCGCTCCCGGACGCCGGTCCCGGCGGGCCGCCGGCCGGCGGTGCGCCCGCCGACGGTGCGCCCGCCGACGGTGCGCCCGCCCCGATCGAGACCGATCCGGCCATCGTGACCGGGCTGATCGAACGCAGCCAGGCGTCCGTCGCCGCCCTGGAGCGCGACATCCGGACGAAGACCGGACCGGCGCTGTTCGACTTCCTGCTGGAGGCCTTCGAGGAGCACAAGCGGGTCCTCGGTGATCCGCTGAACCTCCAGGCGATCATGGCGGCGATGGAGGCCACGTGGTGGCTCAACGACAAGCTGCGGGAATGGCTGGGCGAGAAGAACGCGGCTGACACGCTCACGCTGTCCGCCCCGGACAACATCACGTCGGAGATGGGACTGGCGCTGCTCGACGTCGCGGACGTGATCCGCCCGCATCCGGAGGTGGTGACGTTCCTTCAGGGCGTGGAGGGCGAGGACTTCCTGGACGGGCTGGCGAAGCTCGCGGGCGGGACCGAAGCGCGCGACGCCATCGAGGCGTACCTCGACCGGTACGGCATGCGCTGCGTCGGCGAGATCGACATCACGAGGCCGCGCTGGCGCGAGCGCCCCACCACGCTCGTGCCCGCCATCCTCGACAACGTCAGGAACTTCGAGCCGGGCGCCGCCGGGCGGCGCTTCGAGCAAGGGCGGCAGAAGGCGCGGAAGAAGGAACAGGACGTGCTGTCACGCTTGCGGGCCCTGCCGGACGGGGACCGGAAGGCCGACGAGGCCAAGCGGATGATCGACCGGGTCAGGACCTTCATCGGGTACCGGGAGTACCCGAAGTACGGCATCGTCAGCCGCTCCTTCGTCTACAAGCAGGCCCTGCTGGAGGAGGCCGAACGCCTCGTGCGGGCCGGCGTCCTTCCCGAGCAGGAGGACGTCTTCTACCTCACGTTCCAGGAACTCCACGAGGTCGTGCGCTCGCACCAGGTGGACGGCCGGCTCATCCGGCAGCGCAAGGACGCGTTCCGCTCGTACCACGCGCTCACCCCGCCCCGGGTGCTCACCTCGGACGGTGAGGCCGTCACCGGGGCGTACCGGCGCGACGACGTGCCGGCCGGTGCCCTGGTCGGCCTGGCGGTCTCCGCCGGGACCGTCGAGGGAAGGGCCCGCGTCATCCTCGACATGGCGGAGGCCGATCTCGAAGCGGGCGACATCCTGGTCACGACCTTCACGGACCCCAGCTGGTCGCCGCTGTTCGTGGGAATCGCGGGCCTGGTGACGGAGGTGGGCGGGCTGATGACCCATGGCGCGGTGATCGCCCGGGAGTACGGATTGCCGGCCGTCGTGGGCGTGGAGCGGGCCACCCGGCGGATCCGGGACGGGCAGCGGATCCGCGTGCACGGAACCGGCGGGTACGTCGAGATCCTGCCTTGAGCGACCGCACCGCCCCCGCAAGGGATCCGGCGGTGCGGCTACCCGGCGCTCGCCAGCGCCGACTCGAAGGCGGCGAAGGCGGCCGCGTCGAAGAGGACGAAGCGGACCTCCCGCACCTCGGTCCGCACCGACCGCACCGTCTCCACCGCGATCCGTGCCCCGTCGTCCATGGGCCAGCCGTAGATGCCGGTGGAGATGGCCGGGAAGGCGACCGTACGGGCCCCCAGTTCGTCGGCGATCCTCAGCGATTCGCGGTAGCAGGAGGCCAGCAGCTCCGACCGGTCCTCCTCGCGCGACCAGACCGGTCCCACCGTGTGGATGACGTGCCCGGCGGCGAGCCTGCCGGCGGTGGTGGCGACGGCCCGGCCCGTCGGCAGTCCCTTGCCGTAGTGCGAGCGCCGCAGGTCCTCGCAGGCCGCGAGGATCTCCGGCCCGCCCCGGCGGTGGATGGCGCCGTCCACCCCGCCGCCGCCGAGGAGCGAGGAGTTGGCCGCGTTGACGATCGCGTCGGCCTTCTCGGCGGTGATGTCGCCGAGGACCAGGGTGATGCGGACCATCGGGAGTCCTTTCGCGAGCGGCGCCCCCGCCCGGCCGTCACGGCGGCCGGGGGCGCGCGTCCGTCTAGCCGTGCCTTTTGCGATGCCTGAACGCCGCGGTGAAAAGGCAGCCGAGGGCCGCCGTTCCGAGTCCCGCGGTGAGCATCCATTCACCCCGTGCCGCGAACATCGCGGCGAACACCGCCATGATCGCCGCGACGCACAGGTCGACGAAGAAGAGCACTCTTTCTCTGTCGCCCGTGTTGTTGCCGAGAGCCACTGCTTCCTCCTGCCATGAAATACGGGTGCGGGGCCGGCGTCAGGCGTCCCGGCGCAGGTGGCGCCAGACCGCCTTGGCGGCGTTGTGGCCGGACATGCCGTGCACCCCGGGGCCCGGCGGGGTCGCCGACGAGCAGAGGAAGACGGCCGGGTGGGCCGTGGTGTACGGGGAGAGGGAGATCTTCGGGCGCAGCAGCAGCTGGAGCCCCGAGGCGGCTCCGCAGGCGATGTCCCCGCCGACGTAGTTGGGGTTGCGGGCGGCGAGCTGGGGCGGGCCGGCCGTGGCACGGGCCAGGACCAGGTCGCGGAAGCCGGGGGCGAAGCGCTCCAGCTGGCGCTCGACGGCTTCGGTGAGATCGCCGTCCCAGCGCGCCGGAACGTGCCCGTACGCCCAGAACACGTGCTTGCCCTCGGGTGCCCGGCCGGGGTCGGCCAGGCTGGGCTGCGCGGTGATGAGGAAGGGGCTGCGGGGAGCCCGGCCGCCCGAGGCCAGCTGCAGGGCGGCGTCGATGTCGCGGGTGCGCGGGCCGATCTGGACGGTGCCGGCGCGGCGCGGCTCCTCGGCGGTCCACGGGACCGGGCCGTCCAGCGCGTAGTCGATCTTGAAGACGGAGGCGCCGTACCGGTAGCCGTCGTAGGCGCGCCCCAGCCGGGCGATCCGGGCCAGCGCGGTCGGCGAGGTGTCGAAGACGTACGCCCGGGCCGGCGGGAGGTCGTCGAGCCGCTTGACCTCGAAGCCGGTGTGGATCTTCCCGCCGAGGTCGCGCAGGTAGGCGGCGAGCGCGTCGGAGACGGACTGCGAGCCGCCGCGCGCCATCGGCCAGCCGTTCGCGTGCGCGGCCAGTGCGAAGACCAGGCCGACGGCGCCGGTGCCGATCCCGCTGAGCGGCGCGATGACGTGGGCCACCAGCCCGGCGAAGAGGGCCCGGGCCCGCTCGTCGCGGAAGCGGCGCAGGAGCCAGGTGGAGGGCGGCAGCCCGGCGAGCCCGAAGCGGGCGAGGGTGACGGGGTCCCTGGGCAGCGCGGTGTTCGGCAGGGACATGAAGTCCCGGGCGAGGGTGTCCCACTTGCCGAGGAACGGCCCGACGAGACGCCGGTAGGCGCCCGCGTCCCGCGGCCCGAAGGACGCGGCCGTCTCCGCGACCGAGCGGGAGAGGACGGCGGCCGTGCCGTCGTCGAAGGGGTGCGCCATCGGCAGCGGGGCGTGCAGCCACTCCAGCCCGTACCGCTTCAGCGGCATCGTGGCGAAGACCGGGGAGCCGGCGCCGAGCGGGTGTACCGCCGAGCACGGGTCGTGCCGGAAGCCGGGGAGGGTGAGCTCCTCGGTCCGGGATCCGCCGCCCACCGTGCCGGCGGCTTCGAAGACGGCCACCGAGAAGCCGCGCCGGGCCAGTTCGACGGCGGCGGTCAGCCCGTTGGGCCCCGCCCCCACCACGACCACATCGAGAATCGACGGCACTTGCGACTCCTTCGTTTCCGGCGGCGCCTGCGCCTCCAGGATATTGCGCCCCGCACCCGGGCCGGACACCCCTAGGACGGGGCCTGGACTCCTCGGAGGAGCTCCCTGATGCGTACGGCGGTGGCCTCGTCCCGCCCGACGGCGAACGGCAGCGCGTTGTCCCGGTCCACCCGGAAGGGGACACCCTCGACCGTGCTCTGCGCCCCGCCGGCCTCGGCGACCAGCAGCAGCCCGGCCGCGTGGTCCCAGGCCGAGGGCCAGGTGAAGGCCAGGGCGTCCATCTCGCCGCGGGCCACCTTCAGGTACTCCAGGCCCGCCGAACCGCACGGCCTGGCCGCCACCCCGGGCACGTCCAGCCGGGCCAGCGTCCGCTTGTTCTCGTCGGAGGTGTAAAGCGGGTGGGCGATGGCGACCCGCAGCGCGGCTCCGGCCTCCGGCGAACCGCTGTGGATCCGCTCACCGTTGACGTACGCGCCCTGCCCGCGCACGGCGGTCGCCAGCTCCTCCAGCGCCGGGGCGAAGGTCCAGGAGGCGAGGATCTCCCCGCGCAGGGCCAGTGCCACCAGGGTGCAGAAGGCCGGGTCGCCGTTCACGAACTGGCGGGTGCCGTCCACCGGGTCGACGATCCACACCGGGGCGTCCGCGCGCAGCGCCTCGTACACCGTGGGATCGGCGTGCACGGCCTCCTCGCCGACCACGGCCGAGCCGGGCAGCAGGCGGGTCAGGGAGGCCGTGAGGTGCTCCTCGGCCTTGCGGTCGGCGACGGTCACCAGGTCGTGGGGGCCGCTCTTCTCGACGACCTCGTGCTCGGCGAGCTGCCTGAATCTCGGCATGATCTCGATCGCCGCCGCCTTGCGGACGGCCTCTTCCACATCCGGCAGGCCATGGGTCAGGAACTCATCGATCATGTGCCCATCACATCACGCCCGCACGGCAAACCCCACCGACAATCCCCGTCGGACCGCTGGATTCCGGGTGTACCGCGGGTGAACCGGGTCGGCGCGGTCGGCGCCGCCCCCTGCCGGGGGGCGGCGCTCCGCAGACCCGTCCGGGGGGAAGTCAGCCGACGGGAGAGGGGCTGCGGGGGTCGGCCGGCCGGGGGACGAAGACCGGGGAGTCCGACTGGTAGAAGAGGTCGATGTCGGCCTCCTCGCCGCCGACGATCAGGGTGTCCCAGGCACCGCTCTCCCGCAGGGTGCGCAGGGTGGCCGGGGCGATCGAGGCGAGGTGGGAGCGGAGTTCCCCGTCGCCGGGCAGGCCGGGCATGCGGGGCGCCAGCCGTTCGCGGATCCCCGCCATACGGTCCAGCAGCGCCTCCAGGTCGCTCCCGTCCGCGGCACCGGCAGCACCGGCAGCCGCACCTGTACCGGCACCGGCACCGGCACCGGGACCGGCCTCCGTGCTGCGCCCGATGATGTCCTTGATGGCGCGGGTGACACCCTGTTCGTCGGTGGTCACCATGGCGTTCCAGGCCCGGCTCTTGTGCCGGTACTGGAGCATGGACATCGCCGCCTCGTGCCGGATGAAGTCGGCGTCCCGCAGCGGCTTGCCCCGCCAGGCGCGGCTGAGCGAGCGGGCCAGCGAAGTGGCCGAGGCGAGGCCGCTGTTGAGGCCGCGGCCCGGCCAGAAGTGGATGGCGTTGGCCGCGTCGCCCAGCAGGAAGCCGTAAGTGCCGGGGGTGGTCGTGGTCGGGCGGTGCAGCTGTGCGGTGAACCGCGGGCGCTGCACCATGTCCAGCCGGAACGAGGTGATCGCGGACAGGTCCTCCTCGGCCACCCCGAACAGGCTGAGGCCCTGCCGGATCTCCTTCCACAGCGGGGAACCGCGCAGCAGGGCGGGCAGGAAGAGGGTGCCGTGGGTGGGGCAGCGGAACTCGTTGTCCTCCTCCTGCCGGCTCATCAGGCAGGGGCGGGCGGCGATGCACTCCTCGAAGACGTGGCGGACCGGGTCGATGCCGATGACGTTCCTGACCTCCTCCCGGGTGAGCCGCATGTTCAGGAAGCCCTCGCCGCGCAGCGAGTTGAGCAGGAAGCGGTTCTGCGACACGGTGAGCAGCACGCTCATCGGATCCGGCAGCTTCGACTTGACGCGCAGCCCCAGCACGACGTCCTGGAGGTGCTCGCCGTCGAGGGAGTAGATCGAGGCGTCGGCCGCGCCGAAGCGGTCGGCGTAGTGCTCCCGCGTGCGGGAGCGGCCGCCCTCGGCGACCACCAGCACGTGATCCTGGGTGATCCGGTTCTGCTCCTCCGCCACGTCGAAACGCCTGGGAACCAGGCGGATCGAGGGCTTCCGGCTGGCCAGGTCCAGCAGCCGGTCCTCGATGTGGGCGATCCGGATGTTGCGGGGCGGGCGGCCGTCGACCGAGTCCGGGCCGACGGGCCACATCTCGGAGTAGGCGCCGTCGTCGTCGAAGAGGGCGGCGAGCACCTCCTCGGGCAGGGCGAGGTACTGCCGGCTCTGGACGGTCACCACCTGCTGGCGGCGGAAGTTCCCCTGGGTCTCGTCCTTCCAGACGACCGAGGAGCCCTTCCTGGTCCAGCGCCCGTCGTAGAGGGTGATGGCGGTCCGCCCGGGCAGCATCTCGTCGAGCGCCAGGGCGAAGGCGAGGCCCACCGGGCCGCCGCCGGTGATGGTGACCCTCAGCGTGCCGGGGTCCGCGGCACTCGGCCGGGGCACGTCCAGGAGGGAGAGGTCCATGACCGTCTCCATGGCGTCCTGGGCCTCGTAGAGGAACGTTTCATCGCCGATCCGGATGCAGTCGTTCGGACGCAGCACATGCCGCGTGACGCGCTGGTCGTTGACGAAGGTGCCGTTCCGGCTGTCCCGGTCGTAGAGGACGAAACCGGCGTCCTCGTCAAGGACCTCGGCGTGCAGCCGGGAGGCACTGGGACTGACGATCACGACGCCGTTGTCGCTCTTGCGCCCGAAGCTGAGGGGCTCGCCGCCCAGGACCACGCTCTGCCCGGTAAAGGGACCCGTGCGCCCAACGATGACCGAAGGCACTCCACACTCCTTGAAAAAGACGCCCGCTGACTCCTCGTACGACAGCAACACGCCGTCGCGAACGTGTTCGGTTCAACCATTTTCGAAAAATTCCGGTCACTCCGTTGAACCGGGGGTCCGGGGCCGTACGTGATGTTGGCGTCGGCAGGCGATCAGAGGGAGAACCGCCCCCATGCACAACGAGGAATCCGAGACCGTGACGGACGGCACGCTCGCGGCCACCACCGCAGGCACGGCCACGACCGCGGCCACCACCGCGGCCACCGCCACCGCCGCCGCCGCCGGCGCAGGCACGGCCACGACCCCCGCCGCCCCGGGCGCACCGGACGGGGAACGGCTGATCGCCGGCCGCTACCGGCTGCTGTCCCGGCTCGGCGAGGGCGGTATGGGCACCGTGTGGCGGGCCCGCGACGAGACCCTGCACCGCGAGGTCGCCGTCAAGGAGGTCCGGGCACCTGCCCACCTGCGGGCCGGCGACATCGCGCGGATGTACAGCAGGCTGGAGCGGGAGGCGTGGGCGGCGGCCCGGATACCCGACCGCAACGTGGTGACGGTCCACGACGTGGTCATGGAGGACGACCGGCCCTGGATCGTCATGGAGCTGGTCCGCGGGCGGTCGCTGGCCGACCTGCTGCGCGCCGAGGGACCGCTCACCCCGCGCCACGCCGCGCACATCGGCGCGGAGGTGCTGAGCGCGCTGCGCGCCGCGCACGCCGCCGGGGTGGAGCACCGCGACGTGAAACCGGCGAACGTGCTGCTCGCCGACGACGGGCGGGTGGTCCTCAGCGACTTCGGTATCGCCATGGTCGAGGGCAGCACCGCCCTGACCCTGACCGGCGAGGTGGTCGGCTCCCCCGAGTACCTGCCGCCGGAGCGGGCGCTGGGCCGCCCCTCGGGCCCCGAGTCGGACCTGTGGTCCCTCGGCGTGATGCTGTACGCGGCCGTGGAGGGGATCTCCCCGTTCCGGCAGGACAGCGCCCTGAGCACCCTGCGGGCCGTCGTGGACGGGGAACCGCCGGTGCCGACCCGGGCCGGCCCGCTCGCCCCGGTCATCGCCGGGCTGCTCCGCAAGGAGCCGGCCGAGCGGACCCCCGCCGCCGAAGCCGCCGGGGCCCTGCGGGACGTCGCCCACGAACCGGAGGCCACCACCACCGCCGCCCGCGTCCTGCCGGCTCCCGCGGAGCCCGGAACGGCCGCGACCACGGCCCCCGTCTCCACGGCGGCGGCGATCCCGACGGCGGCGACGCCCGCCCCGCTCGCGCACGCGTCGCCCGAGCACGCGTCGTCCGCCCACGCGTCGCCCCAAGCCCCGCCCCGCAAGCGCCGTACGGTGGCCTTCGTCGCCGCCGGCGCGGCCGTCTGCGTACTGGTCGCCGCCGGGCTGGTGCACGCCCTCGACGGCAACGACGAGGACGCCGCCCCCGCTTCGGGCGTACGGATGTCGGTGGCGGGCGCGAACACCACCTACACCGGCAGATGTCCGACCCCCGAGAGCCGGGCTCCGGCGTTCACCGCGACCTTCACCGCATCCGAGCCGACCCTGATCTCCTACCGCTGGGTGTCCGGCGACGGCTCGGTGGTCGATCCGCACTGGCGCACCCTGGCCATCGGGGACAAGGCCAACCCCACCGGGCACGACACCGTACGGCTGACGACCTACGCCAAGGCCGGCACCCTGACCACGGGGATGGCCGTGGAACTCCAGAGCCCCACCCGCACCACCTCCAACCCGGTCCCCTTCTCCATCACCTGCACCGGCTGATCCCGGCCGGTCGGCGTCGGCCGCGTGGTTGCCGACCATTGCGCCGAACCAGCGGCACCGGTCACCCCGCCGGGGCCCGCGTGGTGAGACGGCCCCGGGCGGCAAGGCTGGTGAGGCGGCGCTGTTCGCGGGTCGCCCAGCGCCGTACGCGGTCGGGGTCGAGTGGGGTGCCGTGGCCCACGTGCAGCCGTCTGGGGTTCAGGGCGAGCATCTCGCGCAAGCTGACGAGGTTGCCGAGCGGGTCGTCGTGGAAGGGCGGGTTGGCCGGCTTCCCCGGTATGAGGCCCATGAAGGAGTTGGCCACCAGGTCCCCCGCGACGAGGTCACCCGTGTCGGTGATGACGGAGACCGAACCGGCGGTGTGTCCGGGCGTGGGCATGATGCGTCCCGCGATGCCGAAGTCGTCGAGGCTCGTCTCGCCGCGGACGAGGACGTCCGGTTCGAGGGATTCGGCCTGGACGTGGAGGTTCTTGTTGCGGTTCATGAGGCGGCCCATGGGGCCGGTGGGCAGGTACGGCTGGCGGACCCGGCCGGTGCGGAAGGGTTCGAGGTCGGCGATGTGACCGGCGACGGGAGCTCCGGTCAGCCGGTGCAGTTCGGCCGCGGAGCCGAAGTGGTCGATGTGGCCGTGCGTGATGACGATCAGCGCGATGTCCGCGGGGTCCACGCCGTGTGCGGCGACCTGATCGTAGATCTTGCGGGCGCTGCCGGGCGTGCCGGCGTCGACGATGACGGGGCGCCGGCCCAGCAGCAAGTACGCGTTGACCGCGTGCCTGCCCAGGACCGGAATCGGGATGACCTTCGTGTGAGACATGCTCTTCTCCCTCGTGTGGTGGAGCGTGTTTCGGGCATGCCGGTGTCCACCGCGAGCCGCGGAGGCCGGGCGGGACCTTGTGTGCCGGGGCGAGGTGCGGCTCGTACCGGCCTACCGGAAGCGGCGCCGGTACTCGGCGGGAGTGGTTCTCAGCTGGCGCTGGAACGAACGGTGCAGGGTTTTCACCGAGCCGAGACCACTGGACGCGGCGACTTCCGGCAGGCTCAGGTCCGATTCCTCCAGGAGCCTGCGGGCGGCCTCGAGCCGGGCAGCCTCGACGTAGGAGGCGGGAGTGCTGCCCGTACGCCTGCCGAACTGCCGCGAGAAGTGCCGCGCGCTCAGATTCATCCGGGTGGCGAGCGCTTCGGTCGAGAGGTCTTCGCGGGGGTGCTCGGCGATCCACCGGCACAGTGCTTCGACCGGGTCGTCGGGGGGCGCCTGCACGGAAAGCGGTACGCTGAACTGGCTCTGCCCACCTGAGCGTTTCACGTACATGACCATCACGCGGGCGGCGGCGAGCGCGGTGGCCTGGCCGTGGTCCTCGGCCACCATCGCCAGGGCCATGTCCATCCCGGAGGTGACTCCCGCGCAGGTCCACACCCGCCCTGACCGGATGAATATGGGATCGGGTTCGACGCTGATCTCCGGGTGGTCGGCGGCCAGTTTCGCGGCGGTGAGCCAGTGGGTCGTGGCCCGCGAGCCCGTCAGGAGCCCCGCATCGGCCAGCAGATGGGCGCCGGCGCAGATCGAGCCGATCCTTCGGGCCCGCGGCTCTCCCCGCCGCAGCCAGGCGCTGACCGTCTCGTCGATGACCGCCTCGACGTTCTCTCCGTCCTGGGTGATCGCACCGGCCACCAGCAGGGTGTCGATCGTGCCGTCCACCTCTTCCAGGGTGAGGTCGGACACCAGCCGCACACCGCTGGAGGTGAGCAACTCGCCTCCAGCGGCCGTCGCGATCTGCACCCGGTAACCGACGCCCTCTGGTCCCGCGACGCGGGTCGCCACGGAGAACACCTCGGCGGGCCCCGTGATGTCGAGCAATTCGACGCCGGGGAACGCAACGATGACGACTCTTCGCGGTGCGGGCATGCACCGAATCATTCGCCCTTCGGCGCATGTCCGCAATGACGAGGTTGTCTCAGATCCGGACAGCCGGCCCGCTGCCGGGCCGCAGCGGGCAGGGTTCCCGACTCAGCTCAGAGAGCGACCGCGTGGGGGCTGCGCTCCTGGTCCGTACCGGGCACCGGGGCCGAGGGATCCGTTCCCAGCTCGACGATCCGGTTGTCCGCGTCGACATGGACGATGCGAGGCTCGAACACCCGCGCCTCGGCGTCTGCGAGCTGCGCGTAACTGATGAGGATGACCAGGTCCCCGGGGTGCACCAGATGCGCGGCGGCGCCGTTGATCCCGATGACGCCGGATCCGCGCTCGCCCTCGATGACATAGGTCTCCAGGCGGGCCCCGTTGGCGATGTCCACGATGTGGACGAGCTCCCCCGGCAGCAGATCGGCGGCGTCCAGCAGATCGGCATCGACGGTCACGGACCCGACGTAATGCAGATCGGCCTGGGTGACCGTGGCCCGGTGGATCTTGGACTTGAACATGGTACGAAGCATGGAAACTCCAAGAATGTCTGCTCACTGCCTGCTCGATGCAGGTCCAGGGCGGTCTCTCCGGTCTGGACCGCGCCGCATGTTCGGTCAGCCGCCCCGAAGCCCTTCAGGACTCGTTCCGGCCGACGCCGACGGCCTCCAGCCGGTGCAGCACCAGGTCCAGGTCCCGCTCGCCCCACACCCGCGTGCCCGTCCACACTTCACAGAGGGAGCGATACATCTCGCCCACCACCTGCACCACCTCAGGCGGCAGGGGCTTCGGAGCCGGCCAGGTGGACCGAGGACGCCCTTCCTCCACCCATTCCTCGACCTGTGTCTGCAGGCCGTCAGCCGCGTAGTGATCCCGCAGCACCTGCTTGTCCGCGTGCGCGCCGTCCAGCAGCAGACGGGCCTCGTCAGGTGAGCCGACGTGGTCGACGAGTACCAGCCGTCCCTGGCCGTCCCGCCCGAACTCCGCCTTCCCGTCCGCGAGCACGAGCCCGACACTGCGCGCGTGATCGGTGACGATCTCGTCGATGAGCCGTGTGCGCTCTTCGAGTTCGGCCTGCTGTTCCGCGTTCAGGCCGCTGATCCCCGCCGCCTCGTCCCGGTCGACGAACCGGTCGATCTCCTCGAGCTTGGTGGTGTACTCGATGACCGGCCGGGCCAGCACCGTGCCGGGCTCCGGTGGTTCGGTGAGACCGATGTCGGTCGCCGACAGACGGCCCAGACGCAGGCGGCGAAGTACCGAGGACCCTTCGGGAAGAACGTTGCGGAAGACGACTTGGAGGGGGAGGAGATGGTTGACGTCCATCGGTCCGAGCGTCCGCCGCTGCGGATCCACGACTCTCAACAGGTCGAAGTCCATGCGGTTGGGAGCGTGAAATCCACGGAAGTGGGTGGGGACCCCTTCGCGGGCCAGCAGGCCGAAGTTGAACGCGGCGATGCGGCAGCAGGCCTCACCTTTGCCGGGAATCGGGTCGGGCATCTTACCGTGGTGAAACACCGAATACTCATCGGTGAACTCGAAGCAGCCCAGGCCGGTTCGGTCGGAGGTCGGTTCCTCCAGGACGACCAGGTTCTTCGTCGAGAACTTCTTCGGCACCCCTTGCTCCTCACGCTCGTTGATCGTCTTTCAAGCGATGACGGTCCGGCCGTCCTCGAGTACCGGGACCCAGTCGATGTCGGCGGGCACGTTGCGGGCGCCACTGAACCAGAAGTCCTGCACGATGCCCGCCGAACGGAGTTCCGAGAGCCAGGAGACGGCGGCCTGCGGCCGCCGGGTGAACGCGTAGCACAACGGACCCTCGGAGCTCATGGCAATGGCGTCGACCTCTTCTCCCCGCCGCGCCTCCTCCAGCAGGAACTTCACCTGCGACGACTGCATGTCGATCTGCTTCTGCTTGAAATGGCTTTCGTAGGTGAGGAAGTTGACGGCGCGACAGAAGGCGGTGTAGTCGGCTTCCAGGACCGAAGTGGCCAGGTTCATCAGGACCGCGTGAGCCGTGCGCCGGGCCTCCTCGGCCGGAATCGGCAGCGTCCGGGCGAAGAACTCGCGTTCAGCCTCACCGTGCATCTGGTTGCCGTGCGGGATGACGACGAGGACCGGCCATGCCGGAAACGGGGCCGAGACCAGCACGGGTGGCCTCTTCCCGCCGCCGGCGAAGCGGCTGGGGACGAGATAGCGACGCGGGTCGTCCGAAAAGTCGTCAGGGTTGAGGTGCCCGCCGTCGACCAGGAATCCGCCGCGTTCTATCAAGTTGGCGCTGGCACCCGAGGTGCCGGCCCGGCCGGCGGCCCTGGCGATCTCGGCAGTGCCCACGGAAACGCCGGCGAACTGCGCGTACGCCCGGCCGACGGCCACAGCGGTCGTGGTGCCGGAACCGAATCCCGTATGGGGAGGCAGCCCCTTGCGTACGACCGCTTTGGCCGGCGGACCCTGCCATGCTTCGCGCAGGCGGTGCATCAAGGCGGTGACGGCTTCCAGGTGGGCGGAGCCGTTCTCGTCCGCCTCCACCTCGATCGTGTGGTGCGGCAGAACGAAGGCCTCCAGGCCGGGCGAGCGCAAGGCCATGGACGCCATGCCGTTGCGGCGACCGGTCTCTCCGTTCAGGTCGATCAGTGTGAAACTGACGCGGCACCCCGTTCGAATGCGAACGCCCCATTCCTGCGATATGGGTTCGGTCATTCTTCCCTCCCACCATCCGGTGAATTCAAGATGTTCGCGCCGGTTCCGCCCGGGGCGACCGCCGCTCCGTACCGCGCACCGTCACGAGGGCTGCAGCACCTCGGGTGTCAGCTGCGGCGGATTGCGGCCGAGGAGCGCAAGCACCGTCGTCATTTCCTCCATGAACAGCTCGAGCGTCCGCAGCAGGCCGGACGCGCCACCGGCCGCCAGGCCGTGGGCCGCAGCACGACCGATGAGCACCGCGTCGGCCCCCAGCGCGAGCGCCTTGACCACGTCGCTGCCGCGCCGCAGCCCGGAGTCGAGCAGCACCGGGACACTGCCTCCGATCGCCTCGACGACCTCGGGGAGCTGCCTCAAGGTGGCCGGCACACTGTGCAGCTGGCGGCCGCCGTGGTTGGACACGACCACCCCGGCCGCACCGAAGCGCACCGCAGCCCGGGCGTCCTCGGCAGTGAGCACCCCTTTCACCACGAACGGCAGCGACGACCGGGACAGCAGGCTCGACAGCGTCTCCCAGGTCCAGTCGAGCCACCGAGATCCCGAGCCCAGCACCGGAGCACGGCCGGGACCACCCGGCACAGCGAAGTTGGCGCCTGTCAGGCTCTGGTCGAAGGTGAAGTCACCGGCTCTGACCCGTTCGCGCCAGCCGATCACCGGCTGGTCCACCGTCACGAACAGAGCTTCGTAGCCGGCCTTCTCAGCCCGTTCGATCAGCCAGCGCATCACGTCGGGTTCGGTCGGTGGAAGCTGGAAGAAGCGGGCCGACTCCCCCGCCGACCGGACTTCCTCCATCGGAAAGGAGCACGAGGACGGCGCGACCGCGGCCAGCCCCGCCGCCTCGCAGGCGGCCGCGACCGCCTTGAATCCGTCCTGATGGAACAGGCCGTCCGGGGCGAACGGAGCCACCAGGAGCGGCGCAGCCATGCTTTTGCCGAACAGTTCGCTGCTCATGCCGACGCTCCGCATCCCGCTCAGGGCGCGGGGCCGGAAACGCCAGCGGTCGAAGGCTGCCGTGTTGTCGCGCAGCGTGTCCTCGGCGCCCGAGCCACCAGCGAGGAAGTCCCAGACCGGCGCCGGCATCCGCCGTCGAGCGGCCCGCTCCACCTGCTCGAGCGTGCGGAACGCCGCGCGGGCCCCGGCGATCGACTCGTCGGTCAACGGCTCAGCCAAGGGTGGCACGGTCCACGCCCTGCGCCCGTCGGCGGTACCGACCGTGCTGCCGACCGGGGCCGGCCGGCACGGCGTACCCGTGCGGTCTGACGAAGCAGCTGTTCAAGGTGAGGGGCATCCTCTCGTTGGCGGCATGACCGCACGGGCCGTGCCCTGGATCAGCGGCGGGCGGCCTTGCCGAGCAGCAGGGCGACGTCGTCGGCCGTGCTCACGGAGTGCAGCTGTCGTGGGTCCGGCGTTTCGTACTCGCCTTCGGAATAGGCGCCCGAGCCGTGCACCAGCACTTCGGCGTCCTCCGGAACCAGGCCCCGGTCGATGGCGGTCAACGCGCCCACCGTCGCCATCACCATCGCCCACTCCCGCAGCCGCCTCGGGTCGAGCGGCAACCTGGTCATGCCCCCGGCCGCCAACAGACGCCGGGCCTCCTGGTAGCGGGCCAGACACTCGGGCAGTGACACCACGAGGCCGTCGCCGCCGTGCCGGGTCATCAAGTCCCGGATCAGGGGTGTCGTGGCCGGCTGCCGAGTGTAGAACGTGGCCTCCACCTGTTCGGTCGGGGAGTAGCAGACGGCCGGGAAGTTCGGATGGCCCGCACCAACCTGCCGGTACAGCCCGGTCTGCGGCTCCGGAGCGTACTCGGGCACCTGGTAGGCGTCTGCGGCGGCCCGGTGACCGAGGATCAGGTCGGGCGTCGCCAGGTGCTGCACCAGCAGGTACCGGGTGTCTCCCCGACGCTGCGGGTTCTCCCGCAGCAGGGACCGGGCGCCGAGATCGTGCCCGAGGAATCCGTAGCCACTGGACACCGCGTGCGCGTGCCAGCGCGTGCGGTCACCCGGCGGCAGTGCCTCCTCCTCGAAGAACGCGCGCACCACATCCGCCAGCATGTAGTTCCTCGGATCGAGGGAGTACCAGATCCGGAAGCCCGTGTCCTGCAGGACCTCGTCGGCGACCTGGGTGACGGCCGCGGTGGTGATGTCCTTGACGTCCTCGCTCCTGGGCCCGTCGTACAGCGCGATGGGATTGGGTTCGGCAAGACCCGGATCGCCCGACAGGGGTGAGTCCCAGATCTTCTGCAGCGAGGAATCGGGGACCACCACGGCAACACGCAGGCTGTCGGGTGATGCGAGGCCTGCCTCGTAGGCGCGCAGCACCGCGTCGCGCAGGGCGACCGCTTTGTTGGCCGACGACGGAGTCACCAGCATGACCCGCTCGCCGGTCGTATCGATGTGCCGGAGTGCGCGGGCGACGATGGCCAGCGAACCGAACGTCTTGGTGGTGCGGGTCCGGGGGTTGCCGGTCAGGTCGAGGAAGAGGAGTTGCCGGCCCTTGTACTCCCCGAGCGAGGACGCCGCGAGCGTCGCCGGCGCGAAGAGGGAATCGAGGGCAGGGGTACGCTCCGGGAGCTCCCAGGCGGGCTGGAAGTGATCGACGGGCCAGCTCGACATCACCGCCAGGAGGTCCTCGACAGAGGCTGCTATTCGTCCATGGAAACGGGACAGGACGTTTTCGATGACGTCCAGTGGCATGACATGGCTCCTATTCGGCTGGTCGGCTCTCGATTCGGTGGTTGCGCTGGTTCGGCGGGGCAACGCGCGGTCCGCGGCGGACGTACTGAGGTGACGGCCCGTCCCGGCGTCCGCGGCCGTCCGCCCCGCTCCCCGTCTCTGCCCGCCCTCAGCTCCTGGGGTTGCCCGACAGGGTGTTGTAGTCGGCGAGGAGCCCCAGGAGCTGCGCCTCCACCGTCGGGTCCTCGTACGGCCGGGGCTTCTCCTCCTCGTCGAAGCGTTCCAGGCGCACCACCGGCTCGATCGGCCCGAGACCACCGGAGCCGAAGTAGTCGCTGAAATCGGCCAGTTCGCGGGTCAGCCGGTACGACCGGTCCCAGACCACTTCCTTGGCCAGCAGGTGGGGCAGGCCGCCCGGTCCCGCCTCCTTGTTCAGGAGCTGTTGCTGGAAGTCGATGGACCTGACGGTGTCGGCCACGTAGGCCTGTGCGAAGGCCGGCCGTACGGGATAGGGGGCCGCCTCGCGGACCGTCGGCGCCAAGGAGGCGCCGTCCAGCTTGAGGTGGGAGGTCTGCAGATCGCCCATGAGCGCGGCGATCGTGGGCATCACGTCGACCGTCCGGACGCGCCCGGTGTGACACCCGGGGGCCACGTCGTCACCGAGGAAGAGCAAGGGCACGCGCAGGACGCCCTCGGTCACGCTGTTGAAGTGCCCGAAGCTGTCGGCACCGTACTCCTCGCCGTGATCGCCGAAGAGGACCACAAGGGTGCGACGGCCTGCCGTGGCCGCGAACAGTCTTTCGAGGAACGGAGCGAAACGCGTCGCGAGGAAGTGCTCGATGCCTTCCAGATAGAGGCCGAATATCTCCTCTGCCCGGTCCGCCTGCCATAGCTCCTGGACGATCCGCTTGTAGCGCAGCAGGTGTCGCAGGTCCTCCTCGTCGCGGTAGGTCTCGATCAGCTGGTCCTTGGGAAGCTGATCGGGCCGGCCGAGGTCCGCCTCCAGCTTCGTCAGCTTGGTGCGGTACGCGTCGCCGCCGTAACGGAGGTTGTGGAATCCGTACGGCACGTGGACGCCGCCGAAGTGAACGAGGCTGACCGAGCGGGACGTCGCGGCCAGGGAGGCGAGATAGGCCTCGTCGTCCTCGACGACGAAGGTGTCGACTCCCCTGTCGAACCCCAGTGTCGGGCCGAGGATCAGCGGGAAGTCGCTCTTGAGCAGCGTCGCGTATCCGGCGCGCCGTGCGCGGGTGAAGAGCGTCTCGGTGGTGAGGGTCCGGTTGAAGAACTCGAAGACCCCGTGCCTCAGCGGCCATTTTCCGCTGAGGAGGGTGGCATGGGACGCCGAGGTGTAAGGCGCCGCCGACACGCAGTTGGCGAAGAACGCGCCTTGACCCACGAGGTCGTCGAGTACCGGTGTGGCGGGCGCGCTGAGCCCTGGGTAGGTGTCCGGCCACAACCGTAAGGGGTTGGCACTGATGCCGTCGGCCCGGAGAGTGTCGATGGACATGAGCACGATGTGGTCGTACATGGGATCCCTCCGTGGGGCACGGTGCGCGGTCGGAACGTGTCAGGAGGACTCCGTGAGCGCGCGCGTCTCCACGCGCAGGCGCTGGGTCGCCGTTCTGATGCGGGTGTCCAGCTGTTCCTGGGAATCGGCGCCGATGACCACGAAGGCACACCATTCCGAAGCGCAGTCCATCAGCAGTGTGTCGCCGACGTCGCAGCGGATCTCGTAGTCGAGGACTCCGGGAGTTCCCAGGAACTCCTCTTCGCTCGGGAGCGCGGTGATGACGCCCGGCTGCTTCGCACGGATGTGGACTCCCGCGAGGAAGGGCGCGGTCGGGCGGGGTTCGATCGTCTTCCCGTCCATCAGCGCGTCGACCATGGCTGCCCAGACGTCCTGCCCTCCCAGTACCTGCGAGAGTACGGCGGGGATCCAGGCTCCACCGATCCGGGTGGCGATCTCCGAGAACACCAGATCGCCGGAGGGGGTGCGGAAGGCCTCCATGTGCGTCACGGAGCGCTCCGCGTCATGGCGGAGGGCACGGTTCACTGTCCTGTTCATGGCCAGGAGTTCTTCGTACAGGGCCCCGTGCTCCTCCTGGTTCAGAACTCGGCTGCCGTCGATGACATCGCCGCTGATCGCGTCGAGCGTCGGCGTCAGATACTCGGAGACGAGGAAGAACGTCGGCTCGTCGCCGTCCCAGAAGGCGTCGATGTGGAGCTCGGTCCCTTCGATGAACTCCTCGACGATCAACTGGCGTGAGTCCAGGCCGGGGACCACCGCGAACCGCTCGGCGAAAGCCGCCAGTTCCGCCGCATCCGCCACCCGGACGGTGTGTTCCGTGCCTGATCCAGCAGCAGGCTTGACGACGGCCGGGAAGCTGACCTGGCCCGCGACCGCGCGCACGGCGTCGGCGTCCCCGGGAACGGGGATGGACCAGAACTCCGCGGTGCGCACGGCGTGTTCCCGGACGAACTTCTTCATCAGGCGCTTGTCCCGCGCCGCGACCTGGCCGGCGGGATCCACAGGCAGCCCCAGCATCGCGGAGACCGAAGCGGCGCCCAGTTGACTGAGCTCCGCGAAGCTCAGCACCTTCTCGATGGCCGGATCGATGAGGCGCAGGTCCGCCGCGATCGTGGCCAGCTCCTCCAGAGCGTTGAAGTCACTCACCACGCGGAAACTCTCCGCGCGTGCCAGCAGACTGGAGTCCGGCGGAACGTGCTCCACATCGAAGAGGATGAAATGGACGCGAGCCCGTGAAAGCAGGTATTCGGCGAGCTTGGGCTGCCAAAGACACATGACGTACGCCGGCTTGTTCGTCCCGGGGGAATCCAGCTCTGCGGCTGTCCCGAGATCCCGCCTGTTCAAGGAATTACTCTCCTCACCAAGATGCAGTAGCGCGGTACGTTAACGGACCGCCGAACGGCCGACAAGGACCGCACTTCCGCTCACCGCGGTGTCGGGACGACACATTTCCCCTTGTGTTCCACAGCAGTTGGAAACGTAGGGGTCCGGGACGCCAGCAGGGCTGCGACCTTCGCAGCCTGGACCCTTATCTCCGGAATGGCCGTCGTCTCCCACAGATTTCCCCGCCGCAATGCGCCTACGGTCCAGATCGGTGCCTGCTCCTCGCCGCTGGGCGGGACCAGCCTGCCGTCCGGGTTCGAGTCCAGACCGAGGCCGAGTGGCCCGGCGCGCGCGAGACCGGTTCTCAACAGCCCGCGGATCAAAGGGTCGCCGGACGCGCACACGTCGTGCTGGAATCCGGTGCATTTCACCACAGCACCGACGGACAACCATCGGTTTCCGGACAGCTGGGCACGTACGTGGCCGCTCGCATGGTTCAGCCTGTCGACCTGCCCGGCATAGACCTTCACGATGCCGCGGTCGAGGGCTCCGGCCAGCCAGTCGGCGGTCTGGGGCGGCAGCCGGTGGCGGTGCACCTCCCACAGACGCAGGTCCTCCTCCAGGAAGATGCGCCGGTCCTCGAGTGACATCCGCTGCCACAGGGCGGAGGTGCACGGCCGCAGCGCGTCGACGGCCGGCCGCCAGTCACCGTGGAGACGTCGGCAGACAGAGGCGTGACGCAGGACCATGCGGCGCAGTTCCCGCAGTTCGGTGGCGTGCGCGTAGGCGGGCGGGTGAATGACGGGTGAGGGGGCCGGCCGGTGTCGCCGGGGCAACAGACCGTGGCGGGACACCGCGTGGATCACCCGTCCGGGCCGCGCCAGGGCGAGAGCGACGTCGACCGTGGTCAGCCCGGTTCCGATGAGCAGCACATCGGCGTCCGGCCGCACCTCGTCGAGTGCGCCCGGTCTCCAGGGGTCCCGGATCACTCGCGGTGAGGTGAAGGGGTCGCCGGGCCTGGACGTTCCGGCCGGCGCGGAGCCCGTGGCAAGCACCACGGCGTCGGCACGGATCCTCTCTCCGGAGGCGCAGACCAGGTTCAGTCCGCCGGCCGCCCGGGCGATCTCGACCACCCGTTCGTGTTGTCTCACCACACTGCCGCGTTCTGCGCCCGCCGTGACGCCGGCCAAGTGCTCGTCCAGATAGACCCCGAAGTGCCCGCGCGACACGTACTCTCCGCCCTCGACGGGCCTGCGCAGGCGGTCGGCGAGCCATGCCCGGAAATCGTCCGGCCGGTCCGGACGGGCGCTCATGGCGCCTGCAGGAACGTTCAGCAAGTGCCTGGGCTCGGCGGTCGCGTACGCGACCCCGTGCCCCGTCGTCGGCGACGGATCGATCAGCCGGATCCGGACACTGCTCCCTGACGCCTCGGCAGCCTCCAGCAACCGGGCTGTGGTCAGTGCGCCGGACGCACCGGCTCCCACCACCGCGACGGTACGCGTCCTGCGCTTCCCGGTCATGTCGCCCCGCCTGCCATGCCCGCGGTCAGCGTCGAGCCGTCCGACGGGTCGATCAGCACGAAACAGCCGGTCCGCCGCGAGCTCGCGTAGGCGTCCAGGACCAACGGCTCGGCCGTGTCCAGAAGGACCTGCCCGATGTCATTGGCGGCGAGTTCGGCGGGCTCTGGCCGCCGGGAGCGGCTGTCGAGGTCCAGAAGCCACGGGATCGCCCTTACGAGGGCCCGCACCGTGCGGGTGGTGTGCTTCACCAGTACGCGCTGTCCCACGCGCAGTGGTCGGTCGTCGAGGTGGCAGACCATCGCGGACACATGCCGTGTGACCGTGGGTGCGGCGTCTGCAGGTGCGATCATGTCCCCGCGCGCGATGTCCAAGTCGTCGGCGAGCCGGAGGGTCACCGACTGCGGCGCCCAGGCGGCGTCCACGCGCCTGCCGAGTACGTCGATGTCCTCGATGGCGCTCGAGCGGCCGGAGGGAAGTATCACGACCCGATCACCGACGCGCAGCACACCCGAGGCGATCCGGCCCGCGTATCCCCGGTACCCGGGGTGGCCCGCGTCCCGGATGACGTATTGCACGGGGAATCGTGCCGGGGAGTCTGCGGGGTCGCTACCGGCCGGAACCGTCTCCAGGTGTTCGAGCAGCGTGGGTCCGCTGTACCAGCGCATGCGGCCGGAGGCCTCCACCACGTTGTCCCCGTCGAGCGCGCAGACCGGGATCGCGGTGATCCCCTGGATGCCCAACCGGGCGGTTTCAGCCGTGAACTGCTCGACGATGCGCTCGAACGCCGACTGCGCGTACCCCGTCTGATCCATCTTGTTCACGGCCAGCACGACATGGGGCACCCGCAGCAGCCCGGCGATCGCGGCGTGCCGCAGGGTCTGTTCCACGATGCCTTTCCGGGCATCGACCAGGATCACGGCCAGCTCGGCGTCCGACGCACCTGTGGCCATGTTGCGCGTGTACTGCACGTGGCCGGGGGTGTCGGCGAGGATGAACCTCCTGCGCACGGTGGCGAAGTAGCGGTGGGCGACATCGATCGTGATGCCCTGTTCCCGCTCTGCCCGCAGTCCGTCTGTGAGCAACGCGAGATCGAGGAATCCATCCCCCCTCTTGGAGGAGGCCGCCTCGACCGCTTCCAGCTGGTCGGACAGCACGGTCTTGGCGTCGTAGAGCAGGCGGCCGACAAGTGTCGACTTGCCGTCGTCCACGGAGCCCGCGGTCGCGAGCCGCAGGGTGTGGACGGTCATCAGAAGTATCCCTCGCGCTTGCGGTCCTCCATCGCGGCCTCCGACAGCCGGTCGTCGGCACGGCCTGCGCCGCGCTCGGTCACTCGGGACGCGGTGATCTCCGCGATGACCTCTCCTACGGTGTCCGCCGAGGAATCGACCGCTCCGGTGCACGACATGTCTCCGACGGTCCGGTAGCGCACCACTCTGCTCTCCACGATCTCGCCGTCCCGGGGGGCTCCCCAGCCGCCCGCTGCGAGCCACATCCCCTCGCGGCGGAAGACGCTTCGCCTGTGCGCGAAATAGATTTCGGGCAGTTCGATCCGCTCCCTGGCGATGTACTGCCACACGTCCAGTTCCGTCCAGTTGGACAAGGGAAAGGCGCGGACGTGTTCACCCGGCGCGTGCCGGCCGTTGTACAGCTGCCACAGCTCGGGCCGTTGCCGCCGCGGGTCCCAGCCGCCGAAGGTGTCGCGCAGCGAGAACACGCGTTCCTTGGCGCGTGCCTTCTCCTCGTCCCGCCGTCCCCCGCCCAGGAGCACATCGAAACGGTGCCGGGCGATCGCGTCGAGCAAGGGCACGCTCTGCAGGGGGTTGCGGGTCCCGTCGAGGCGCTCGCGCAGCTCCCCCCGGTCGATGTACTCCTGCACGGAGGCCACGTGCAGGCGCAGCCCGTGCCGCCCGACCGCACGGTCCCTGTGTCTGATGACCTCGGGAAAGTTGTGCCCGGTGTCCACGTGCAGCAGCGGCACGTGCAGGGGGGCGGGAGCGAAGGCCTTCAGCGCCAGGTGCAGCATGACAATGGAATCCTTGCCGCCCGAGAAGAGAATCGCCGGGCGCTCGAACTCCCCTGCGGCTTCCCGCAGGATGTGCACCGCCTCCGACTCCAGCACGTCGAGGTGCGAGAGCGCGTACCGAGTGTGCGTCCCACGGTCGGTGGCCGCGACCTCACGCATCACGCCGCCCCTTCCACCAGCAGCCCGCGCAGCTTGCCCGCGCACGACACGACCGACTGCCGATGAGCCTCGATCAGCAGGTCGGGCGCCGCCTGCCGGGGCGGATCGGGGGCCTTTGCAGCCCCGGACGCCACGTGCACCTCCAGAAAGGCTATGCCGATCCGGGCGTGCCAACTCCGCACCTGAGCACGGACCTCCTCGGACGGTTCGGACACCAGGGCCAGCACGGTGACGCCACTGCCCGCCAGGACCTGCGCGATCCGGCCGGTCCGCCGTGCGGCGAGCCTACGGTCGAGGTCCGTCCGGCCCCGGTCCGGGCACGGCCCGTCGGCGTCGAGGACCTCGACGCGGCGGTGCATCTTCTCCAGCTCCTCGGCTGCGGCACAGACGAGGGCCTTCTTGTCCGGGCCGGGCGCACCAGTGAGCCACACAGTGGTCCCGGGCCGGCAGGTGCAGTACCACCGGGCCCTCATGTCCACTCCGCCGGATCCGTGTAGCCGAGGCGCTCGGCAGTCTCGAGCGTCCGCGGGTCGAGTGCGGCCTCGATCCGCGCCGCGCGGTCCCGCCACCGCCCAGGGCGGGGTTCCCGCGTGGCGACCACCGGCCCGATGCCCTGACGCACTGCACGCTGGAACTCCCCCTCGAGGGGGATGCCGAGCCAGTCGGCCAGCCCCTCGAACGTCGCGAGGCGCCGGTCCGGCTCGCCGGTCAGGTCCTCGAACCGGATGGTCGTCCGCGCCACTGCCGGGTCGTCGAGGTCGTCGAGCACCGCCTGGTGGGCGCTGCGCCACTGGAAGGCACAGACTTCCAGGAGCGGGGCGCCGGTGACCTCCTGCCATCCGGGCGGCAGATCGAACTTCCACCACCACTGGTTGTCCGGATGCCCTTCCACGTAGCCTGCGATCCCAAGGCGCCGGTCCATTCGGTGGGCATGGAAGCCGTGGTGCAGCCAGCCGTCATGGAGACCGTTGACCGCGGCGGCCGGGTTGCGCGTGAGATGGACGACGCGGAACCGCGCGTTGGGGAAGAGCGCACGGAGAAACCCGAACCGGTAAGCGTTGCTGGGAGCCTTGATCACCAAGGGCCGCTGCGCCAGGGCCTCGCAGTCAGCCCGCCGCCAGGGGGTGGGCACGATGAACGGCGGCTCTTCCAACAGGGACGCCCCCGGGGCGCCGGCGGGCGCGGGACGGGCCATCGCCCCCTGGAGCAGCCGTCGGGGCAGATCGTAGAACCAGCCGTCGGCCATCAGCCCCTGGCGGCCGAGCTCCTGCAGGAGATCCAGGTGGAAGCGGTGCAGGCCCGACAGGCCTGCGATGCCGGCCGGGGCGTGCCGCGACAGCACGGTGCGCACGGTGCCGTACAGAGCGTGTGGTTCGAAGGGCAGCTCGGGCCACTGCATGACCAGCCGGGCCGCCACGTCGAGCGCGAACTGTTCGTCCCCGGCCGTGCCGGTGCCGTCGGGGGCGGCCACTCCGATCTCCAGCGCGAGTTCCCGCTCGAGCACATCGCGCAGCTCGGGGCCCAGTCCCGCGAGATCTGCCGCGTCCAGGCGGTCTGACATCGCGCCACTGTCCGGATACCCCAGCCCCACCATGCGCAGGAACGGGTTGATCTCTCCCCGGAGGTGCAGGAGCGAGACCGATGTACGCAGCATCTCCGCGACCATGCTGGAACCGCCGCGGGAGCTACTGGCGATCACCACCACCTCGCGCACCCTGGTGGTGGGATCTGCGACGGCGGGCCCGCGCAGACGCCGCAACTCCGCCAGTCGCCCGGCGACTTCGGGCCGTGCCGCAGTGGGGACATGGAGGGTCACCGGGCACCACCCGGCTTCCTGAGCGAGTAGACGCACCACCGCCACTGGTCGCGGATCGAGCCGTCGGCCTGCACCTCGAAGGGGTGCACGTCGCGGACCTCCTTGGGTGCCTGGTGGTAAAGCCGCTGGATCTCCCGGCGGGCCGCCGGAGTGGTCTCGTGGGTGTCGATCCACAGGTCGATCGACTCCCAGAGCCTGTACTCCTCCGCCACCAGATCGGTGAAGCCGGCCCCGAGCAGCAGCTGACGGAACTCCGGTTCGCTGAACATCTGGTGCAGCAGGGGCTGCTTCTTCTTGAAGATGCGGTACATCCAGTACGCGTCCTCGTCGGCGTACGGGACGATCTGACCGACGATGAACTGGCCTCCGGGGCGCAGCACCCGGAAGATCTCCGACAGCGGCCTCTCCGGCTGAGGCAGCAGGTGCAGCACCTCCCGGGTGACCACCAGGTCGAAGCTGGCTTCCGGATAGGGCAGGTCGTACACGGTGCCCTGGTCGACCCGGTCCAGCCGGGTGGAGGCGAGCTCCACCATCTCGGGCGTCAGATCGAGGCCGATGCTCTCGCCGACCTTGTCCTTGAAGGAAGCGCCCACGACCCCGCTGCCACAGCAGACGTCCAGCATCCTGGCGTCGCGCGGCACGGCGCACAGCGCGGCGTGCCGCGCGAGCAGCTCCTCGTCGGTCAGCCAGCTGCACGACTCGTGCCAGTTGCGCGACCTGGTACCGAACTGCCGCTGGTAGACCGCGTAGTCGATGGACAGTTCACGCTTCTGGAAGCGGGCTGTGCGGCCGGCCATGCGAGCGGCGATACGGGCCCTCGTCGCGTCCAGTGCACGCGCTACGACGCGACCGGCGAGGCCCTCGTCCGCGGCCATCAGGGCGGAGAACTCCCGCTCGACCGCGTCCTGGACGAACCTGCCGACCTCCGGGCTCTGCAGCCGCCTTTTCGTCTGTCCATCGAACCGGGGGGTGTCCATGCGCAGCGAGACGATGGCAGTCAGGCCTTCGAGGATGTCGACGGTGGTGATCCGCTCGCCGATACGGGCGTCCAGCATGCCCCGCTCGGCGGCGTACCGGTTGATCACCGCGGCCAGTGCCGTGCGCAGACCTTCCACGTGGGCACCGCCCTGCTCGGTGCGCACGCCGTTGACGAAGGCGCGGATCTCCTCGGTGTACCGCTCGGTCCATTGGAAGGCGAGGTCGAAGGCGGCGTCGTCGGTACCGGCGGTGACCACGACAGGTTCCTCGTGGACGGTGACGGTGTCCCGGTTGTGGTGCTCGAGGAAGGCGCGTACGCCTCCGGTGAAGCGGAACTCGTCGTGCCGCCCCGTGCGCTCATCGGTGAGCCGCGTGGTGAAGCCGGGGTGAAGGAAAGCGACCTCTTCGAGCCTCGTGCTGATGGTCGCGGCAGAGAACTCGCCCGTCCGGAAGATCAGCGGGTCGGGGCGGAAGGTGATGGTGGTGCCCCGCCGCTCCCCGGCCGCGTCGTCGGCCTGGCCGGAGGTGAGATCCGCCTTCGGTTCTCCCCGGCAGAACTCCTGCCAGTGGTGGGACCCGTCCCGCCAGACGTCCAGCCGCAGCGACTCGGACAGGGCGTTGACACAGGACAGGCCGACTCCGTGCAGACCGGCGGAGCGTGAGTACGTGTTGCCGGTGAACTTGCCGCCCGCGTGCAGCGTGGTGAGGACCACCTCGGCGGCGGGCCGGCCGGTCTCCGGATGCGGATCGACCGGGATCCCCCGGCCGTCGTCCGCCACCAGGCAGGAACCATCCTGGCGGATGACCACCGACAGCTCACGGCAGTGTCCGGCCTCCGCTTCGTCCACGGCGTTGTCGAGCAGCTCGAAGACGAGGTGGTGCAGCCCGTCGGTGTCGGTGGAGCCGATGTACATCGACGGCGTGCGGCGTACGGCTTCCAAGCCGGAGAACACCACGATCGAGGAGGCGTCGTACCGTTCGGTCCGCGCGTCGGCCACGAGCAGTTCGTCAGTCATCTGCGTCTCCCTTCGTGGCGGCGTCCGCCGCGGGCGCGGCGGGGCTCGGGGCCTCCAGGGCGGCCAGCATGCCTTGGAACCTGGCGAGGTGGGATCGCTTGAGACTGCCGAGGGTGGTGAGCCAGCTCGCCACGTCGGGGTGCCCCTTCTCGTGCGCCGTGGCGACGAGCCGCGGGTAGACCTCGTGAGCCTCGTGCAGGACGTCGGCCATGGACGCTGCGAGATTGAGCCGCGTCTCACCGACGGTCGCTTCGGTCTGGGGGTCTGCGATGCCCTGGAGCGCGTCGATGTGGCCGTGGGCGACGCATGCGATGCTCTCCGCCAGTTCGCTGAAGGCCCGGGCGATCTCTCCCTGGCCCTCGATCTCGGCGATGTGCGAGAAGTAGCTGTAGCGCTGCACCGCCGTCGCCTCTGCGGCGAGGACGGTGCGCAGGTCGACGGCGAGGCCGTCACTCGGCTGGACCATTGAACTCCTTGGCGTGCGAGGGGGGATCCCGTGCGGGCGTCAGGGCTTACGGCCCGCCGCGACCACGAACAGCATCCGGTCGACGAACGTCCCGTTCTCCTCCCGCACGGCGTGCAGGGTGCGGAACGCCCCGGACGCCCTGCGATAGGCCGCGCGGATGGACTCCCGGTGGTCCTCTCCGATCGCTCCGTTGTCCGACCAGACGTCCACGTCCTCGACCGAGACGTACCGGCGCAGCTCGATCTCGGAGCATCCGGCGTCGTGCAGCACGGTGCGGAGGTCCTCGGGCAGGAAGAAGTGCCGCCGGACCGGGTTGCGCAGGCGGAGCACTTCGAAGTATTCCTCTCGGTCGTCGGCCCCGTACGCACACAGGTTGACCACGACGACCGACCCGCCCGGCCTGACCACCCGGACCATCTCCGCGACGGCCTCGGGCAGGTCCATGAACTGAATGCCCTGCCGGCACACCACGATGTCGAACTCGTCGTCCTCGAAGGGCAGATGCTCGGCGGGCGCGATCACCAGACGGTCCAGATGCGGCTTGGCCTGCTCCGCCATCTCCGGTGTGATGTCGACGCCGACCACCTCGGCCACCCGTCCGCTGAACAGTCGCGAGACCAGTCCTGTGCCGCAGGCGACATCGAGGACCCGATCGCTGCCCCGCGGGCCGGTGGCATCGAGAACCAGACGGCCCAGTTCCTCGTCCGTGCACCAGGAGCTCGACCGGTCGTAGGTGGCGGCCCGAGCGGAGAAGTGCCCGGTCACGTCGTCTTGGCTAATGGTCACAGGAATTCCGTTCCGGGACCTGGCGGCCCCTGTCCGTTCCGCTACCGACCGGCCGGCGCGATGTCATGGGCCGCCCGGCCGGCCGGCTGCGCCCTGCGCGCCAGGGACCTCACACGCAGTCGGCGCACGTAGAGGTCCCGGCTGAGCCGGAGGCGGTAGTTCTCGTCTTCGCGCAGGGAGCGGTACTCCACCCGACAACGCGCCACCGCCGAGCGGACCGCGACGTCCAGGCGTGACGGGTCGCGGACGTGCGGCGCCCTCGGGTCGACCGGGTATCCGAGCAGCTGCTTGAGCGGTCCCGTCACCTTGTCCACGAGGAGGCGCTCCCTCTCGGTGAGGCCGGTGCGGTGGGAACCGATCCGGTCGACCCCGATGGGGCGGCCGGCCCTGCTCCAGGACCGTGACAGCGCCGCCGTGCGCTGCGCCGCCGCCGACCTGTGGTGCTGGAGCATCGCGGGTTCGAACCGCTCCCCGAGGAAACGGCACAGTTCCCGGAGTTCCTTCTCCGGCTGCGAGACCAGGTCCTCGTAGTGCAGCCGGTGCACGACTCCCGGACCCCAGCGGACGAGAGCGGAGCGCGCCTGCTCCTGCTGGTCCCGCCACAGTCCGGCCATGCGGTACGGGTGGCAGTGTCCGAAGACCGAGCGCTTCGCCGATGCCGCCACGTCGTACGGCTCCCGCACCAGCCAGATGAACCGGGCCCCCGGACGGTCCGCGAGCACCTCGTCCACGTGGTCGACCATGAAGGTGCTCTTGCACCCCCATCGCTGCGCGCCCTCCGCCAACCGGTACTCGTCGTAGATCGCCGCCACCACACCGAAGAGCGTCGGCGGGGCCGTGGCCACCACGCGATCGGCGTCGATCGCGTGGGGCCACGGATGGATGTGCCGGTCCAGGAGCCCCAGGGCGTCCTTGACGAGACTGCGGCGGTTTCGCTCCACGGCCAGGTCTCCGTAGGTGGAGAGGACCGGCGAGAGGAAGCGCACGAAATGGGGCGGGTGCGGGACCGAAATCCGGGAGTGCGCGTCCAGGATCAACCGGAGCAGATTGGAGCCCGAGCGCTCGGTGCCGATGAGAAGAATGGGATCGGTGGGTCCTTCGGTCATCGCGCGCTCGCGGGGACCTTGCTCTGCAAGCGCTTCGCTCCGCATTCCATGAGGCTGCTGCCCGCCGCGGCCACCTCGGGGCTGGCGGTCTTGTCCAGTGTGAACCGGTCTGAGGTCGGCACGAGGGGGCCCGCGGCGGAACTCCACCTGCTGCGCCACTGGGTTCCGGCGTAGGAAGTGGAACGCTCCTGCCCGTCCTCCGGCTGCGGATGGAAGTACTGGAAGTTCTCCGGGTAGTGCTTGAAGTCCATGACGGGACCGGGCTGGTAGGCATCGTAGATGCGCTTGTAGGCGTCCCGGCAGGACTTCTCGGCCAGACCGCTGACGTTGAGGAATTCGTCCTCGTGCAGGGCCTGTTCGACCGAGAGCCAGTTCAGGTGGTCGATTTCCGAGCGGATCGTGCCCGACGCCAGGGCCTGCTGGTAGACGGTGGTGCCGGGCATGGCGGAAAGGTACTTGACCCGGGTGACGTGGTTGTACGTCTCGGCGAACTCCACCATGTGGCCGAGCGATTCCTCGCTCTCGTTGGGCAGCCCGACGATCAGCAGGGAGCCGAACCTGATGCCTGCGTCGAAGGTGGTGTTCATCGCCCTCACGGTCAGGTTCTCACTGCTGCCCTTCCGCGCTTCCTTCAGCACGTCCTTCCCCAGGGACTCGACCCCGTAGAGGATGATGTCGCAGCCGGCGTCCCGCATCGCGGTGGCCCTCGGCGCGTCCATGTCCGCGCACCGCGTCAGACAGGTCCAGCGGATGTCGTGGTCCTTGATGACGTCGCAGATCTCCAGGGTCTGGCCGCGGTGCGAACTGAACGTCAGATCGACGAAGAAGCTGAAGTCGATGTTGTACTGGTCCTTCAGCCAGGCCATGTCGCGGTCCATCTTCTCCGGCGACTTGGCTCGGACCTGCGGCGTCGTGCGGTAGCAGAACGAGCAGTCCATCTTGCAGCCGCGACTGTACGAGGAAATGATCTGCGGCTGCAGCCCCATCGGGCTCTTGGCCTGCGGCCACAGGTCCAGACGCATGCGCGGCAGCGAGTCGAGGTCCATCATCTGCCCGCGGGCGGGAGTGCGCTTGTGCTTGCCTTCGCCGTCCCGGTACCAAATTCCCTTGATCTTCGGAAGGTCGATCTCCCAACGATCCGCGGCCCAGCTCTCCATCAGCTCGAGGATGGTGATTTCACCCTCGCTGATCACCGCTACGTCGCAAGCGGTGCTCTCCATGAAGATGTGCGGAACGGAAGTGGCGAGCGACCCGCCGCAGATGATGGGCACATCGGGCTCGGCCTCCTTCACCTTCGCCATCAGCTCGCGACAGAAGGGGAAGTTGTCCTCGAAGGTGCACAGCCCCATGACATCGGTCTGACCGACGATTTGGTCGTACGCGGACTGGAGCGGGTCCAGGTCGTACCGCACGTCGACGATCCGGACCGGATAGCCGGCGTTGTGCAGCACCGTGGAGATGTATGTCGCACCTTCGTACGGCGAGGTCAGGAAGAACTCCCAGCCGCGCGGCATGGTGAACGGAGACGGGCCGACGACGAGCGTGAAGCGCGGAAGGGACGGATCGGTCGAGACCGGGGTGATGTCCTGTTCCCGCATCTGGTGCATGTACCGGTGATCGACGGAGTCGTCGGCGTTTACATAGAGTTCCAGGGCCAGGGACTTACGCGCCATGAACAATCCCTCTCGGATGAAATTGCATCAGGCAGCGGATTGGTTCCGGAGAGCCTGACACAGACTCGAAGTCGGGTAAAGGCCGGTGCCGCCCGCCCGACATCACGCGGATTCGGCGACCCGGCTGCGCAATTCCTCTGCGAACTCATGCCAGGACTTCGCGAGATCCAGGGCCAACTGTGCGATCACATCGGCCCGGTGGGGCGGAACACTGGCGATGAGTCCCTTCAGTTTCTCCGCATGGGGGGCCTGTGCGTCAAGCATCCGGAGCAACATCCGGCCCGTGTCCGAGAAGCGGAGGGAGGGGTCCTTCTTGAGGTTCTGCAGGGCAACCGCCCGGTCCGGGTCGGAGCCGGGTCCGACCATCCGGCGTCCGGCGGCGACGACGTGGGCCGCCCCCTCGCTCGCCTTGCGGCCAGACGTACGACGGGTGCCGGCGAGAACGGGATCCTTACCGGCCCGCCACCGTTCACGGACGTCGCGGGCGGTACCCAGGGAAACGCCGGAGGCTTTGGCGAGCTCCCGCAGCGAGACGTCCGGATCCTCCTCCAGCACCTGGGCCGCGCGCTGGCGGCCGTCGGAGGAGTCGACCGGCCGGATCCGGCCGTCCCGGCCCACACGCGCGTTCAACTGGGGATGGTCACCATTTGCACGCCTTCGAATGGCCGCTATGGTCTTCGGCGACAGCCCCGTCGAGAAGGCTATCGATCGGTTCGAGAAGTGCGGACAGGTGGTGACGATCCGTGCTGCGGCGGCGGTCCTGTCGGCCAGCGAGAGCGGCAATCCGTGTCTGACGTTGCACTGCACGGCCAGGATGAACGCCTCGGTGTCTCCACCGTCGAAGAACCGGACCTGGACCTCGCGTTCGCCCCTCAGGACGGCGACACGCAGTCGGTGCACGCCGTCGATGACCCGCATCGTCTGCCTGTGGACGAGTATCGGCGGTAATTCGTCATCCGAGGAAAGGAGCAGGTCGATGTGTTCCCGGCTCTCACCCGACAGTCTCGGCGAGTCTGCAGTGATCAGGGAGCCCACGGGAATGATGTGGACGCCGTCCGGACACGGAAGTTTGCCACCATCTTTACTCACTTAGTCCCCCACATACACGGGATCGTCCCCATTGCCTGAGTACGCGCTACCGCCAAGGGTGATCGCCAGATTGCCCTGACGGCGGCTGGCCTGCCAACTAGAGAAGCAGGTAGGGAGGTTACGCCACCAAGCCTATGGCCGCTATGTCTTATCCCCGGCGTCCCTCCCGTCTCAGCTGATCGGCCGTTCCGCATGGGGGAGCCCCGCCCTCCGGCGCGGGTACGGGATTCGCCCCGACGCGCCGTCGGCTCGACCGCACTCCAGAACGCGGGGCGCTTCCGCGTCACACCCGCTCACACCGCCACCGGACCACAACTGACCTGGAAGAAGAGTTCATGACGAATGTTCTGCTGATCTCGCTGGACACGGTGCGCGCGGATGTCGCGTACTCCGGCCGAATGCCGGGAATCGAGGCTCTTCGACGTCGCGGCGTGACATTCCGCCAGGCCATCTCGTCGGCCCCCCTCACGCCGATCAGTCACGCCAGCGTCTTCACCGGACTTCAGCCCGCCGGGCACGGCATCCGTCACTTGTTCAGGGAGCAGCTGAAGCCGCACGTCCCGACGCTCGCCCAGCAGTTGAAGGAGGCCGGCCACGCCACGGGCGCCGTGGTCTCCTGCCCCGGCCTGAACCGTTGGTACGGCCTGGACCGCGGCTTCGACTTCTACGACGACGAGATCCCCCGGCTCCCGGACGGAAGCGACCCCCTCACCGTCGGCGACGTGAAGATGCGGGGGCTGGCCCTGAAGCGGGCGCCCCTGGTGGTCGACCGGGCCGTCGAGTGGCTCTCCGGACTCCGACCCGGCCAGGAGTTCTTCTTGTTCGCCCACTTCTTCGACGCCCACTGGCCCTACGAGCCGCCGGAGGAATTCGGTGTGCCGGTCGACAACCCCTACGAGGGCGAAGTGGCCTACAGCGACCACTACCTCCAGGAACTCCTGTCAAAAATGGAGGACTTGGGGCACTCGTTGGAGGACACACTGGTGGTCCTCTTCTCCGACCACGGTGAGGACCTGGCCGGCTGGTACCCGAACGATCACTCCGGGGAGCTCGGCCACCCCTATGAAGAAGGACACGGCTGCCTGCTGTTCGACACCACCCAGCACGTCCCGCTGATCGTCAGCGGACCGGGAATCGCACGCGGCGCCGAGGTCGGCAGCCAGGTCAGACTCGTGGACATCGCTCCCACCGTCCTCGACCGGTTGAAACTGCCCGAGCAGGAAACCGACGGCGCCTCGCTGGGCGAGTTCCTCACCACCGGCAGCGGCCCCTCACGGCCGGCCTACAGCGAGACCTACTACCCCGAGGAACGCCGTGCCTCGGGCGAGTACCCGGACCTGCTGCCGCTCAAGGCCGTACGACTGGCCCGGGACGACGAACGGCAGAAGGTGATATGGACCGTCGGCAGCGAGACCGTCGAGCTGTACGACCTCGTGGCCGATCCGCACGAGCACCAGGGCACCCCGCTGACACAGCCTCCCCGAACCGGCTGACTACGCTTCCCCGTTCGGCGGGCAGTGACCGGCGGTCTCCTGCCTCGTCGCATCCTTCCGGTCATCACGTTCGAGAATGCCAGTGAGGCAGCCGAGCGCACCGGCGGCCTTCACGTACTCACCGACCCCGACGACGACCACCTCCAGCCCCCTCGCCTCCAGCCTGCGTCTGGTTCGTGGACAGCCGTCGGGCATGAGGACCTTGCCGGGCCGGAGCGTCACCACGTTCAGACTCCGGCCGTACACCACCTCCTCGTCGTCCTCGAACTCCAGCAGCTCGTAGTCCCGTGCCCGCAGCACCTCCCGAAGGGGCTCGGTCGCCGCCGACGCCCGCAGCACGGCCCGCCGGTGGCCGACGAACACGACGGATCCCAGCAGGTGCTGCACCCCCGGCCCCAACGGCACGGGCACGACGTCCGCCCCCTGCTCTCGCAGTACCTGCGCCACGGCACGCGCGCCGCTCCCGTTCGTGCGGAACCCGCAACCGACGACAAGGGTCTGGTCGTCGACCCACAGGGCATCGGCGCCTTCGAAGGTGCCGGTGCCCCGGACGGTGTGCAGGATCGGGATGCCCGCACCGGCCAGAGCCGTGGTCGCGTACCGCTCTTCGCCCCTCCTCTGCCGGGAGGCGGTCCTGCCCACCACCGCGCCCTGCGGGGTGACGAGGAACAGGTCGCGCTGGAAGATCACATTCGGTGGAGCCCCCGAGGGCGGCCGGAACACGTGCACGTCCACCCCGTGGCTCCGGTATGCCGCGGCCACCGCCTCCGTCTGGTCCCGCAGTCGCCCCAGGTCCACGGGGGTCGTCATCAGCTGCTCCCGCGCGTCGGTCACCGCGGCGATGCTGTCGGGCGGCCATGCGAGCAGCACTGTCCTCAGGGGCGCCACCTCCGAGCGGTATCCACAGCGGGACCACACCCGGCCGGCGTCCACCTCGGCCGCATGGGTGGTCTCACGCGGTGTCCATCCGACGCCCCCGAGCGTGCTGGGCAACGCGTCCGCCGCACGGGAACTCATACCGAGTATCCCTGGGAGCGGAGCTGGACGCGCATCTCCTCCGTGACCGTCACCTGGCCCGGCGCCGCAAGGGCGCCGCGGTGGTCGTCGAGCATCGTCAGGACGTCCGCCGCGTCGGCCCCGGGGTCGGGCCGCGGCACTCCGCCCCCGTCGAGCCGCTCCGTCCGGACGGACTCGGGCTCCGGGACGCCCCGCGAGCTCCACCGCACCACCCGCAGGTCGTCAAGGTACCCGACCTCCCCCACCCGGTCCTGCTCGTACGAACCCGCCAGAGCCGGGGCGTCATCGCCGAGGTCCTGCCTTCCCAGCACCACCGATGCGCGGGACTGCCCGTCGAACAAACCGGTGACGGAGACGGGGAGGCCCGCCAGTTCCAGCACGGTCGGGGCCACATCGACCGTGCGGATCCGCCTGCAGTGCCGGCCCGGGACGACCCCGTCCCCGGCAATGATCAGGGGGACCCGAAGTACCGCCTCTGTGAGCACCCCCTCCCCGGGCGCGCCCGTTACGGCGTCCTGTGGTCCGGTCCACCGCCGCCCGTGGCCCGCGACCACGACCAGCAGCAGCCGCCTCCCCAACGCGGCGACCCGGTCGGTCAGACGCTCCACGAAGGGAGCGAATCGCAGGGCCATGAACTGCTCCACAGCCACCGGATACGTGCTCCGACCCTCGTCGCCGCCAGCTCCCGCGACAGCACCCGCCGGTTCGACCGGGCCGAGGTACGCCCAGGCGAGCGTGGAATCCGCACCCACAACCGCGTCCACGAATGCGTCGTCCTGCCCGATCAGATAGGTGTCGACCTCCCGGGTGAAGCCCTGTCCGGGGTTCAGCACGACAGGAGAGTCGGTCATCAGCACGGTGCGGCGGCCGTAGCGACGAGCATGGGTGAACACCGAGGGCGCGCGAAGCGTGCCCCTCATCACGTCGTGGAGTCCGTTGTGCAGGGGGTACCGGCCGGTGAAGAGCGCACCGTGGGACACGGTCGAATCCGGAGCGGCGCTTATCACGTTCGTGAAGCAAGCACCACGGTCGGCGAGTCCGGCCAAGGCCGCCATTCCGGGCGACCGTGCCCCTGCGCGGTCTGCGGGCCCACGCGGGGACCGGCCGTCACCCGGGAGCTCCTCGCTGCCCAGTCCGTCGATCGACACCAGTACGACATGGTCATAGTGACCGGACGTGTGCATGGTGGCCTCCGCCATTTCAGTGACGATTCACCTACGGGCGTTCAACCGGGGAGTGTCCACGGTTGAACATCCCTGTCTGACAGGGGGCTTCAGCCCTGCGGGGGGTCGAAGTCCTCGTCCCCCGCCTGCGGCGGATAGATGCTCGGGTCGTCCAGCGGAAGCTTGAGCCACGACAGCATCTGCCTCAGTTGGTGGTAAGCGAGGAGTCGCTGCTCGTCGGTGCCCACCCGCTCGGCCTCCTCAACAGGGGCCCAGAGCCGGTGGACCATGACCGGTCCCAGCTCAAGCAACCCGCCACTGCCTCCGGTCGCCCACTTGGCCAGCACGTACCGGGCGATCGCTCCTACGGGAAGATCGAGGTTGCGGGACATCCCCCGCACGGTCTCGAGCGGATCGAGCAGCCCGTAACCGACCACGTCCGACTTGAAGTTGGCGTGGGGGTCGTCCTTCTCCCAGGTGCCCTTCCACCGCCGGAGGCGCACGACGTCGTGACCCTCCTCATCGGTCCAGAGGTCGTGCAGGGCTGGTTCATCACCCACCGGTACTCCTCTCCGGTACGCCAGGTCCGCGCAATCCTCGCGTCATCGCCCGGGCCACGCAAGCACGGCTGCGGGCCCGGCCGGCACGGCCCGGTCCCGCTGGACACAGGGCAGGCGGACGGGTACACCAGTGGTTCTCTGGCTGCACGACCGAGATCGGTCTCGGGCGCCGGTTCGCACCACGCACCCCTCTCCGCGCCCCCCGAACGCCCCTCGCGTTGCCGGTGCCGGCACCCCACTGACAGATGGGAACAGCACGTTGAAAAGCGTCACCGTCCCGATCAGAAGCGATGCCACCGGCTCCGGGAGAGAGGCGCGCAGAGCCGTGCTTGCCAGCACCATCGGCAGCGCCATCGAGTGGTACGACTTCTACCTCTACTCCACCGCATCGACCTTGGTACTGGGGCCCCTGTTCTTTCCTCAGCAGTCCCCCACGACCGCCACGTTGGCCTCATTCGCCACTTACGCCGCCGGATTCATCGCGCGGCCGCTGGGTGGAGCCGTGATCGGGCACTTCGGCGACCGCATCGGCCGCAAGTCGATGCTCGTACTGACCCTGCTGGTGATGGGCGGGGCAACGTTTCTCGTGGGTGTTCTTCCCACCTATGAGCAGGTGGGCATCTGGGCTCCCGTCCTTCTCGTCACTCTCCGCCTGATCCAGGGAATCGGGATCGGCGGCGAATGGGGCGGCGGGGTACTGATGACCACCGAACACGCCCGCCCGCACCGGCGTGGTCTGTTCAGCAGCTTCCCGGCAGCCGGCTTTCCGCTCGGCCTCGCGGCGAGCACCGGGGTGATCTCGCTCGTCGCGCTGCTGCCCGACCGGGAGCTCCTCTCCTGGGGGTGGCGACTGCCGTTCCTGGCCTCGTCCGTCCTGGTGGCCGTCGGCATCGCCGTACGCCTCAAAGTGGCCGAGAGCCCCGAGTTCGTCCGGGAACGCAGCGGCGGCAGGCTGTCCAGAGTGCCGATCACCGGTGTGCTCAAGGAGCGACCCCGACAGCTGCTGAAAGGAGCACTGGCCGCACTCGGCCTGGCGATGATCGTCAGCACGTACTCGGTCTACCTGCCGGCTTACGCCTCCGGCCGGCCCGGCGCCCGGTCCGAACTCCTCAACGGTCTGATGGCCGGAGCCCTCCTGGAGGCAGTCCTCCTCCCGGTGTTCGGCCTCCTGTCCGACCGGCTCGGACGCAGGCGGATCATCCTCTTCGGGTATACCGTGTGCGCCATCGTGGTGCTGCCCGCACCACACTGGCTGACCTCGGGGAACAGCTCCCTGACCGCGCTCACCTTCCTGCTGGCCATGGGCATCGGCCACGCGGCCGTATACGGCGGCTTCGCTGCCTTCCTCGTGGAGCAGTTCCCCACCCGGCACCGTTACTCGGCGCTGGCCCTCACCTATCAACTCGGCGCTACGCTCGCGAGCTTCGGGCCTCTGGTGGCCGGCGCCCTCGCCGGGGGCGATCGCACGGCAGCACCCGGGCAGTACCTCCTCCTGGCCACCCTCCTGGTGGCGGGGATCGCCGTGGCCACCACCCGTTCGGACTCCCACGCCGTAGAAGGGACTACCAGGAGTGCACCTCTCAACCAGCACCGCCCCGGCCCCCTCCCTCACTCCCAGGGAACTGCAGTCGACACTCATCGATCTGTACGCGAGGCGGGCCGAGGGACTGGCGGCCCGTGACGTGTACCGGCAGCACGTCGAGAACCTCTTCACCACGCCGTCCGTGCTCGACCAGCGCGAAGTGACCCGCTTCCAGTCTTCGGTCATGGGGGTGATCCCGGAGAGCGTCCAGATGCTGGAGATCTCCCCCGTGGCCGCCTTGGGATCCAACAGCGCACTTTCAGGCATCAGCCAGAAGACCGTCCTGAGTACGATCCGCAACACCGAAGTCGTGTCCGATGCCGTGTCGGTGCTCGCTCTGGAAGCGGCGAGACAGCGCAACGCCCATGCCGGCACCTGGACGGGAGCCACGCTGGGAACCTTCCACCGGGAGCTGCGCACCCAGGCCTACAAGGAACCCCAGTACAAGCCTCACTACCACGCGATGAGCCTGGTCCGCGCGGAGCACACCACGGATTTCGACGACTTCAAGGTGCGGAATCTCGCCGATCAGATCGGCATCTACCTCGATGTCATCGATCAGGGACGGAGCCTCGGGTACGCGATGGACCAGGTGACGGTCAACGTCTCCAACCTCCGCCTTGTCGAACTCGCCATCAAGGCAGCCGGTTTCGACCGCCAAGTCGTGCGGCGGCATGCGCGCACCGTGGGATTCAGCGTGTTCGACGCGGTGGGCGTGGCTCTGCCCAAGAGGGTGCCGCTCGCCGACCTGGACGCGCTCGTGGCGAGACTGCCGAACGCCCTGGCCCATCTGGAACGGCCGCTCGTCTACGCGGGCCGGATCTTCGGTCAAGCGATCGCGGAGTTGGGGAAGCGTCGCCCCCTGGACTCCGTCGAGGTGGTACTCGATCTGGACCGGCATGCGGGAATGGGCTACTACCAGGACCTCTGCGTGAAGATATCGAGCCGCACCATCGGCCAGAAGACCTATGAGCTGGTGGACATCGGCACCAACGACTGGCTGAGCAGGCTCACCCACCGCCGCGGGGACCGTCTCATGACGGGCGGCATGGGCACCGAACTCTTCATGACCTTCTTCGGCACGCCGGAGCAGCACCGCAGGACGGGGCCGGCCTCGTGATGCCGGCCCCTGCCCTCCGGTGCAGGCTCAGCCGTTGTCCTTGCGCATCGCGGGGAACAGCACCACGTCACGGAGATTGGGTGCGTCGGTGAGCAGGGCGATGAACCGGTCGATGCCGAGTCCGAGCCCGGACATGGGTGGCATGCCGTACTCCATGGCCTCGAGGAAGTCCTCCTCGAGCATCATGGTCTCGTCGTCACCCGCATCCCGCATGGCCAGTTGCTCGACCAGTCGTTCGCGCTGGTCCACCGGGTCGACCAGTTCCGAGTAGGCCTTGGCCAGCTCCCAGCCGTGGACCACCACTTGGAACATGTCGAGGCGCCTGGGATCGCAGTCACTGCGGCGGGCGAGGGGCGCGAGCTCGACCGGATGGTGGAGCAGGAAGCACGGCTGGATGAGTTGCGGACGTACGGTCCGCTTGTAGAGCACGTCGACCATCGAGGCGTAGGAGGGCGCCTCGGCCATGTCCGAATCGGGGTAGGCGGTCTTGACCCGGTCGCGCAGCGCGGGGAGGTCTTGGACCACGGTGAGGTCGATCCCGGTGCGCTCCAGGAGCACTTCGCGGTAGTCGATCTCCGGCCATTCGGCACCGAAGTCCAGCTCCACACCCTGGTAGGTGACGACCGTGGTACCCAACACCTCCTCCATGGCCGTCACGACGAGCTCGCGCACCACCCGCATGTTGTCCCGGTAGTCCCAGTAGCCGGCGTACCACTCCAGACTCGTGAACTCCTGCAGGTGGGAAGGATCCGACCCTTCGTTCCGGAAGAGCTTCCCCATCTCATAGACACGCTCCATCCCCCCGGCTACCACGCGCTTGAGGAAGGTCTCCGGAGCGATCCTGAGGTAGAAATCCTCGTCGAGAGCGTTGTGATGGGTGACGAACGGCCGCGCCGCGGCGCCGGAGGCGGCTTCCTGCAGAATCGGAGTCTCGACCTCCAGGAAATCGAGGCCGTCCAGATGCCGGCGGATGGCCGTGATGAGGCGTGACCGGATACGGAACCGCTCCCGAGAGGCCGGATCGGAGATCAGGTCGAGGTAGCGACGCCGGTATCGGACCTCTGCGTGCGTCACCCCGGCCCACTTGTCCGGCAGCGGCCGGCGGGCCTGATTGAGCACCGCCAGTTCGGACACCGCGAGCGTGGGCTCGCCCTTGTTCGTGCTGTACCTTTTTCCGGACACGCCGATGAAGTCGCCCACCTTCACCCCACGCGACCAGGCGTTGAACTGGTCGACGCCCAGATCGTCACGGCGCAGGGAGATCTGGACCCGGCCACTGCGGTCCAGGATGTGCCCGAAGACGAGACCCCCGAGGTTCCGCCAGAGCACCACACGTCCGGCGATACGCGCTTCGGTGCCGTCGGCAGACTGTTTCACGACGGCGGCGACGCTGTCCGTCCTGTAACCGGGCGCGGGTGTGAACGGCACGGGCGATGGCGTGATCATCGAGAAGCTCAGCTCCTTGCAGGAAGGCCCGGTCGGCTGCGCACCGCTGGGCCGCGACGAGGGAGCCGACGTGCCCAACGCCACGACATTATAGGCCTGTTGCTAGTTCGCCGAGGCAACGATCGGCTCCGTCCCCGTACCGGCGTTGACGGCCGGCGCCCCTTGACAGCCCCACAGACCCGTGGACGACGATGCTGGGCATGCTTTCCGTACTCGGATTCCCCAAGGTCGGCCGCCATCGGCGCCTCGTCATCGCCATCGGAATCGACACCCTCGGCACGGGGACGTGGCTCCCGGTGTCGTTGCTCTACTTTCTGCGTGTCACACCGCTGGATCTGGTCCAAGTGGGCCTCGCCATCTCCATCGCCTCCGCCGTCGGACTGCCCGCAACGGTTCTCGTCGGTCAGGCAGTGGACCGTTACGGCTCCAAGCGCGTCATGCAGGCGGGAAACCTCCTTCAGTTAGTGGGGTTCGCAGCTCACCCCTTCGCGAATTCGTTCTTCGCGGTCACCCTGGTCATCGGGCTCACGGCCCTGGGACGCTCCGCGTTCTGGGGCACTTACGGTCCCCTCATCACGACTGCTTGCCCCCCGAATGAGCGCGAGAGGTGGTTCGGCCTGCTCGGGGCCATTCGCAATGCCGGCTTCGCCGTCGGCGGCCTGCTCGGGGGCGTCGTCACCACCATGGACAGCCCCTTGGCCTATCAGGCGGCCGTTCTGGTCAACGCACTGACCTTTCTGGCCGCATTCGTCATCATGGCGGGCATCGAAGTAGCCGAAGGGCAGCCGTCGGAGGACGACACGGATCTCGGCACCGGCGGCTGGCGAACAGTACTTCTCGACCGCGGATACCGTTGGCTGATCGGTTCTGGATTCTGTTATGCGATGTCCACCATGGTCCTCAGCGTGGCCGTCCCGGTGTATGTGGTGGAAGTCCTGGACCTGCCGGGCTGGATTTCCGGCGCAGCCTTCGTCATCAACACCGTCATGGTCAGTCTGGGTCAGGGCATCGCCATCAACTCGATGACAGGATCGGTCCGCTCACGGATCATCGTGTTCGCGGCAGCACTGTCAGCCTTCTCGTATCTCGCCCTGTGGGGCGCCGGCCTGATGGCCCCCTGGGCAGCCGCGGCCGCCATCCTCGCGGCCGTCGTCGTCTACACCCTGGGCGAGATGACGGCGGACCCCGTGCTCGAGGCTCTCTCGGTGGGCGCGCCGCCCTCCGGGCTGCGCGGACGCTATGTCGCCGTCTACCAACTGTCCTGGGCCATCGCCTACACGATCGCGCCGGGCCTGTACGCATGGCTGCTGAGCCGCGGCAGCCTCGCGACCTGGGGGACGCTCGCGGCGATCGCGCTGACCGGCGCGGTCTTCTGCCTGCCGATGCAGCGCTCGCTACCGCTCGCGGGGACGCGGGTGACGCGCAGCGAAAGCGCTCCCGAGGCCGCCTAGCCGGGGACACGTCCGGCACGCTGCCGGGTGCGGGTGCATCTGACGTCAGAGGTCAGACGTCGAGGATGAAGCGCGCTGCCGGACTGATGCGGTCCAGTGTCGCGCCTCGGACGAACGCCGCCTGGTCCAGCTGCTGGGTGTTGGCCCGACGGGTGAAGTACGCGTGCATCACCCGTCGCGGGCGGTCACTGCGGTTCAATGTGCCGCTGTGCCACAGATGCGCGTTGAAGACCATGACGGAGCCGGCCTCAGCGAGGATCAGTTTCTCGTCGGGGTGCCGCTCGGCCGGATCGCGCATCGTCTCGGCGGCCGTCCGGCCCCAGCGGTGCGAGCCGGGAATCACCCGGGTGGGACCGTTCTCCAGTGTGAAGTCGTCCAGGAACCACTGGCTGTTGCACACCTGATAGCGCCCGGGCAGGACCGGACCCTCCGGGTCCCGGGTGCCCGGCAGCCAGTCCGCATGGAGGTCCTGGTGCCCGCCGCCGGGCAGCACCGCGCGACTGCTCACCGACGAGAGCTTGAAGTCCTCGCCCAACACCTGCCGGACCGCTCTCAGCAGCAAGGGGTGCGTGTAGCAGACGTCGAACATGTCCCCCTTGTTGACGAGATCCGAGACGCGGTCACAGCCCTCTTCCTGCCCCACTTCGGTTCCGGCGCGGTCGCCCTCTTCGGCCAGCAATTCGTCGAGCCGCGTACGGAAGGCCTCCAGCAGTGCCCGCGGCATGACGCCTGGCAGGAATACAAAACCGTCCTCGTCAAGCTGTCGGATCAGCTCGGTATCGAATTCCACATCGTCCACGCCGAGTTCTGCCAGGGCACGCACCATATCCACGGTATCCCCACCGCCCCATCGCTTGGTAGATCACCTTTCGACGCCCACATGATGCCAGGCCTATCACCCCGCAGCAATGTCCCGCATCCCGGCAACTCGCCTGTCCTCAGGTCGAGATGAGGTGAGGGGACGGACAGCGGTTCCCCCGCTTCCGGACCCGCCGCAAATGCCGGAGCCGCCGGAAAGCGGGTGCGGGGCCGACCTCCTGGCCGGCCCCGCACCACGCGCGAGAGTCAGCTGAACGCCGGGATGACGTGCTGCCCGTAGGCGTCGATCGTGGCCTCCTTCGCGTCGTGCATGTCGTAGACGGCGAACTGGTCGACGCCGAGGTCGCGCAGGGTCCGCAGCTTCTCGATGTGGGCCTCGGCCGGGCCCAGCAGGCAGAAGCGGTCGACGATCTCGTCGGGGACGAAGTCCGCGGACGGGTTCCCGGCGCGGCCGTGGTGGCTGTAGTCGTAGCCCTGGCGGGCCTTGATGTACTCGGTGAGCTCGTCGGGCACCATCGAGGAGTGCTCGCCGTACCGGGTGACGAGGTCGGCCACGTGGTTGCCGACCATCCCGCCGAACCAGCGGCACTGGTCGCGGGCGTGCGCGAGGTCCTCGCTCACGTACGCGGGGGCGGCGACGCAGACGGTGATCGCGGCCGGGTCGCGGCCGGCCTCGGCGGCCGCATCGCGGACCGACTTGACCATCCACTCGGTGAGGTACGGGTCCGCCAGCTGGAGGATGAACCCGTCCGCCTTCTGCCCGGCGAGCGCGAGGGCCTTCGGGCCGTACGCCGCCATCCACACCGGCAGCCGGCCCTCGCGGACCCACGGCAGCCGGATCGGGTTGCCGTCGACCTCCGCCTCGCGGCCCTCGGCGAGGTCCCGGATGACGTCGATGGCCTCGCCGAGCCGGGCCAGGGTGTTGGGCTTGCGCCCGGCGACCCGCATCGCCGAGTCACCGCGGCCGATCCCGCAGACGGTGCGGTTGCCGAACATGTCGTTGAGGGTGGCGAAGGTGGAGGCGGTGACCTCCCAGGTGCGGGTGCCCGGGTTGGTGACCATGGGGCCCACGTGCAGCTTGCGGGTGTGTTCCAGGATCTGGCTGTAGATGACGAACGGCTCCTGCCACAGCACCGCGGAGTCGAAGGTCCAGCCGTAGCGGAAGCCGTTGCGCTCGGCACGGCGCATGAGGCTGATCACCTGCGAGGCGGGCGGGTCGGTTTGCAGGACGAGGCCGAAGTCCATGGGGCGGCTCCTTGACGCTTACAGGTACTGGCAGGTGGCGCGGGGAACGAAGGCCCCGTGGCCGGCCCGGCCGGTGAATTCGCGCTGGTCGATGACGAGTTCGCCGCGCGACAGCACGGTGTCGACGCGTCCGGTGATCCGCCTGCCCTCGTACGCCGAGTAGTCCACGTTCATGTGGTGCGTCTCGGCGGAGATGACCTGCTCGGCGTGCGGATCGTAGAGGACGATGTCGGCGTCGGAGCCCGGCGCGATGGTGCCCTTCTGGGGGTAGAGGCCGAACATCCGGGCCGGGGTCGCGCAGGCGATCTCGATCCAGCGGCGGCGGCTGATGTGCCCGTCCAGGACGGCCTGGTGGAGGAGGTCCATGCGGTTCTCCACGCCCGGCAGCCCGTTGGGGATCTTGGAGAAGTCCCCGCGGCCGAGCTCCTTCTGGCCGCGGAAGCAGAAGGGGCAGTGGTCGGTGGAGACCACCTGGAGGTCGTTGGTCCGCAGCCCCCGCCACAGCGCCGCCTGGTGCTCCTTCGGCCGCAGCGGCGTGGAGCAGACGTACTTGGCGCCCTGGAAGTCGGGCTCGGCGAGGTTGTCGGTGGACAGGAACAGGTACTGCGGGCAGGTCTCCCCGAAGACGGGCAGGCCCTTGTCGCGGGCGGCGGCCAGCTCGGCCACCGCCTCCTCGGCCGAGACGTGGACCACGTACAGCGGAGCCCCGGCGACCCGCGCGAGCTGGATCGCGCGGTGGGTGGCCTCGGCTTCGAGGAGCACCTTGCGGACCTCGCCGTGGTGGCGGGGGTCGGTCTCGCCGCGGGCCAGGGCCTGTTCGACGAGGACGTCGATCGCGATGCCGTTCTCGGCGTGCATCATGATCAGCCCGCCGTTCGAGGCACCCCGCTGCATGGCGCGCAGGATCTGCCCGTCGTCGCTGTAGAAGACGCCGGGGTAGGCCATGAACAGCTTGAAGGAGGTGACGCCCTCCCCGACGAGGAGGTCCATCTCCTTCAGGGTCCGCTCGTTGACGTCCGAGAGGATCATGTGGAAGGCGTAGTCGACGGCGCAGTTGCCGTCGGCCTTGGCGTACCAGGTGTCGAGTCCCTCGCGCAGGGAGTGGCCCACGCTCTGCACGGCGAAGTCGACGATGGTGGTGGTGCCGCCCCAGGCGGCGGCCCGGGTTCCGGTCTCGAAGGTGTCCGAGGCGGAGGTGCCGCCGAAGGGGAGCTCCATGTGGGTGTGCGCGTCGACCCCGCCCGGGATCACGTACTTCCCGCTCGCGTCGATCGTGCGGTCGGCCGTCCAGGCGTCGGCGGCCGCCGAACCGTGTGCGGCGAGGGCCGCCACGCGGCCGTCCTCGATCAGGACGTCCGCGTGCAGTTCGTCGGCGGCGGTGATGACGAGGCCGCCGCGGATCAGGGTGCGGATGCTCATGGGAGTCCCCCTACTCGATGCTGCGCAAGGCCTGTTCGAGGATCTCGGCGCCCTCTTCCGCCTCGGCGACGGTGAGGGACAGGGGCGGCGCGATGCGCAGCACGCTGGTGTTGTACCCGCCGCCCTTGCCGAGCAGCAGGCCGCCTTCGCGGGCCGCCTCCAGGACGGCGGCGGCCGCGTCCGGGTCGGCCTCGTCGGTGCCCGGCTTCGTCAGCTCCAGCCCGGCCATCAGACCGCGGCCGCGGACCTCCCGTACGGCCGGCGCGTGTGCGGCGATGCCGCGCAGCCGCTCCAGGAGCAGGCCGCCGACGCGGCGGGCGTTGCCCTGGAGGTCGTGCTCCAGCAGGTACCCGAGGTTGGCGACGCCCGCCGCCATGGTGATCGGGGAGCCGCCGAAGGTGGAGATGGAGTTGGAGTCGATGCAGTTCATCACCTCGGCGCGGGCGACCACGCCGCCGATGGACATGCCGTTGCCGATGCCCTTGGCGAAGGTGAGGATGTCGGGCGGGCCGTTCTGGGCGTGCGCCTGCCAGCCCCAGAAGTGCTCGCCGGTGCGGCCCCAGCCGGTCTGCACCTCGTCGCTGATCCACAGGATGCCGTGGCGGTTCAGGACCTCGCGGAAGGCCCCGTAGAGGCCGTCGGGCGGGGAGGTGAACCCGCCGACGCCCTGGATCGGCTCGGCGATGAGGGCGGCCACTCCCCCGCGGGCCTGGCCCAGTACGTCGTCCAGGTCGGCGACGGCGGCGGCGGTGAAGGCGGCGTCGTCGAGGTGGGCGAAGGGGCCGCGGGAGCGGACCGCGCCGTGCACGTAGTACGTCTGGAGCGGCGACAGGCTGGTCGGGGACCAGCCGCGGTTGCCGGTGATGGAAACGGTGGAGAAGGACCGGCCGTGGTAGCTGTTGCGCATCGCCAGGATCTGGTTGGAGCGGCGGTACGTCGTCGCGAGCAGCAGGGCGGTGTCGTTGGCCTCGGTGCCGGACGTGGTGAAGAAGACCCGGGCGTCGGGGATGCCGGACAGTGCGGCGACCCGCTCGGCCAGCTCGATCATCGGCCGGTTCAGGTAGAGGGTGGAGGAGTGGATGATCCGCCCGGCCTGTTCGGAGACGGCCTTGGTGACCTCGGGCAGGGCGTGGGCGGTCATCGTGGTGAGGATGCCGCCGAAGAAGTCGAGGTAGCGCTTGCCGTCGGCGTCCCAGACGTGGCGGCCCTCGCCGTGGGTGAGCTCGATGGGGTGCTTGTAGTAGAGCGCGAGCCAGTCGGGCAGGACGGCGGCGTGGCGGCTGTGCAGGGGGATCGGGTTGGTCACGGCTGTACGAGCCCTCCGTAGGCGTCGGGGCGGCGGTCGCGGTAGAAGGCCCACTGGTCGCGGACCTCCTTGATCAGGTCGAAGTCGAGGTCGCGGACGAGGAGTTCCTCCTCCTTGTCGCTGGCGACCTCGCCGACGAACTGGCCGCGCGGGTCGACGAAGTAGCTGGTGCCGTAGAAGTCGTTGTCGCCGTACTCCTCCTGGCCGACCCGGTTGATGGCGGCGATGAAGTACTCGTTGGCGACGGCGGAGGCGGGCTGCTCCAGCTGCCACAGGTAGGAGGACAGGCCCCGGTGGGTGGCGGAGGGGTTGTAGACCAGCTGGGCCCCGGCCAGGCCCAGGGCGCGCCAGCCCTCGGGGAAGTGGCGGTCATAGCAGATGTAGACCCCGACCTTCCCGACGGCGGTGTCGAAGACGGGCCAGCCGAGGTTGCCCGGGCGGAAGTAGTACTTCTCCCAGAAGCCCTTGACCTGGGGGATGTGGTGCTTGCGGTACTTGCCCAGGTAGCTGCCGTCCGCGTCGATGACGGCGGCGGTGTTGTAGTAGAAGCCCTCGTTCTCCAGCTCGAAGACCGGGACGACGATGACCATTCCGGTCTCGCGGGCGAGTTCCTGCATGCGGCGGACGGTCGGGCCGTCCGGGACCGCCTCGGCCCAGCGGTAGTGCTCGGGCTCCTGGACCTGGCAGAAGTAGGGGGCGTTGAACACCTCCTGGAAGCCGATGATCTTCGCCCCCTGCGCGGCGGCCCTGCGGGCGTGCGCCTCGTGTTTGGCGATCATCGATTCGGTGTCTCCGGTCCAGGTGGCCTGGACCAGCGCGGCGCGGACGACTTGGGCCATGAGCTGCTCCTCGCGACGGGAACGCCGGGTTCTACGCACGTAGATGATGTCCGTAGGGAGTAGAACGTAGGCCCCGTCACAGCGTGGGGCAAGACCGCCGTGCGCTGTTGGAGTAGTCGATCAGGTTACGTCGCCCCGCGGTCGATTGCGGTCAGCAGACGGGCGGGTTAGGGGGAGCTTGTCGGATCTCCGCAGCGCGGGCCGGGACGGTTCCATGGAGGCCGGGCACGTGCCGGGGCGCCCATGGCCTGGCCGGCCAGAACGCAGCAGCCCGGAGCCGGCGGTACCCGACGCGACCCCGCACCCACCGGTTCCACCGAGGCCGGGTGTGCGCCGGGGCGCTCCCCCCAGGGCGCCCTCGGCCTGGCCGGCCGCCCGGAGCCGGCGGTACCCGACGCGACCCCGCGCCCGCCGCTTCCGCAGGGGCCGGGTGTGTGCCGGGGCGCTCCCCGCAGGGCGTCGAACGCAAGGTGCCCCGGCCCTCCGACCCCCCGCCACGTTCGGCGCCCGAGGAGACGCCCCGGCGCGCGCCCGGCCCCACCCGCGCCGATCCGCCGGCTCCCGCAACCCGGCCGGCAAGGCCAGCGGCGCGCCCGGCCCACCCGCACCGGCGAAGCCTGGCGCCCCCGGTTCCGCCCGAGCGGCGCAGCCAACCGGCGCCCGGCCCCACCCCAACCGGCGAAGCCCGCCGCCCCGGCCCCGCCCGAGCGGCGCAGCCAACCGGCGCCCGGCCTGGCCCGAAGGCAAAGCCCTAGCCCGCTCCGATGCCGGCCACCCGCAGGGCGTGGACGAGGTCGCGGTGCCGGGAGCCGGGCAGGGCGCGGGCCGCCTGGAGCAGGCGCGGGGCGAACCACTGCGGGTCGCGCCGGGCCAGCCCGGCCGTCTCCTCGGCGGTACGGACCCGGACGAACGCGCCGAGCAGGGCGTCGGCCTCGCGGAGGCGGCCGGCGTCACCGAGGGCGAGCGCGGCGTCCGCGACCTCCGCGGCGGGGCGGGCCACGCCCTGGCGCAGCAGGGCGTCGCAGTCGGCCTCCCGGCCGGCGTCGCCGAGGGCGGCCGCGGCCGCCGCGAGCTGTCCGGGCGGGAGCGAGCCCGCCTCCCACAGCAGGGTGGCCCAGTCGGCGGCGAGCCCGGCGCGGGCCAGCTCGGCGGCCAGCCCGGGCAGCCGTTCGGCGGGCCCGGCCGCGGCCTCGCACAGCAGCGCGTGCGCCTCACCGCTGCGGCCCTGTGCGCGCAGCGCGAGCAGTTCGGCGGCGACGGCCCGCGTGGGCGCGGCTTCGCCACCGGCCGGCGGAGCCGCCTCACGGGACGTCACGGGCTCCGGCCGGGGCCGGCCGAACCGGACGCCACGGGGCAGCGGATCCTGCGGGAGGCCGAAACGCGCTCCGCGCGGGGCGGGCCGGCCGTGCTCCGGGCCGAGGCCGTCGGACCCCGGCAGCCCCGTGCCGGCCGGCTGCCCCGGCGGCGGGGTGAAGGCCGGCGCGTCGGGAGCCGCCGACCCGGCGTACCGGGCACCCCCGGAACGTCGCCCCCCACGCAGCCACCGCCCCTCGGCCCGCCCCACCGGCGCCCCGAGCCCGTCGGCCGACTGGCTGCCCGGCGCGGGCGGAGCCCCGGTCCACCCGTCCGGGGTTTCGGCCCGTTCGTTCGACGGCTGGGCCCCCTCGGCCCGTTCCGGCGTCCACCCCGCCGACGCTCCCGTCCGGCCGTCCGCCGCCTCGGCCCAGCCGGCCGGGTGGCGGAACGGCCCGGATGGCGCCTCGGCCCCCTCGGCCGACAGCCGGGACCGCTCCGCGGGAACCTGGCCCCAGCCGGATGAGTGGCGGGACCGCTCGGCCGGCGTTTCGGACCAGTCGGCGGGCGCTTCGGTCCAGGTGGCCGGGTGGCGGGGCTGCTCGGGCAACGCTCCGGCCGACTCGCTGCCCCGTACGGGCGGAGCTCCGGTCCACGCGTCCGGCGTTTCAGCCCGTTCGTTCGACGGCTGAGCCCCGTCCGCCCCTTGCGGCGTCCAACCGGGCGACGCTCCCGGCCGGCCCTCCGACGCCTCCCAGCCGGCCGGGTGGCGGAACTGCCCGTCCGGCGCCTCGGACGGCGGCGCGGCCGGCGCCTCGGCCGACTCGCGGGACCGCTCGGGCGGAACTTCGGTCCAGTCGGCCGGTGCCTCGGTCCAGGTGGCCGGGTGTTCGGGTGGGGCTGCGGCCCCGTCGGCCGGTTGGTGAGCCTGGGTCCAGGCGGCCGGCTGGGTGCGCTGGCGGGGGACGGAGGGTAAGGGGGTGGTCCTCAGGGACGTCAGGCGGGCCGCGAGGTCCTCGTGGCGGGCCGCGGCGCGGGCCACGTCGTCCTGGGTCCAGGAGAGTTCGCGGGTCAGGGCGTCCGTCTCCGCCGGGCCGGCGGCCCCGCCGAGCCGTGCCGTCAGGTTCCGCAGGGCCGTCTCCGCCTCGGCCCGCTGGGCGGCCGACGCCGCGAGCAGGGTCCGCAGCTCCTCCTCGCCGCCCGGCAGCCGGTCCCACGCGGTGACGGCCGCCGCCCGCAGCTGCGCCGCGTATACGGTCTCCCGCGCCGCGAACTCCGCACCGCGCGCCCCCTCCAGGTCGCGCAGCAGTGACTCCACCACGTCCCACGGCGGCATCGCGGCGCCCTCCAGACAGGCCCGCATGCCCTCCGGATCCCGGCGCAGGAACTCCCCGTACCAGCCTGCCCCGGGATTCAGCCTCTGGGTCAACCCTCGCAAGTATCCCGAGAGTTGACTGATCGCCAGCGAAGTCGCGGTCTCCATGACCGCATTGGATCCCACCCGTGTTACGGGCGGGCTACGGGAGTCTCAAAGCTTGACGGCGATCGCGGTGTGCGGCCGCTTCCCGCGCCGCGCCAAGGTGGCGGGCACGTCCACCACCCAGTACTGCCACGTGTACTTGCGCGACATCAGCTTCCGCACCCGCCGCAGCCCCGCCTCGTCGAGGAGCCGGGCCTCGCCCTCGCGCACCGGCGCCCCCTCCTGGACGCGCCCGCGCACGTCGCACGCGGTGACGGCGACCCGCCCGTTGTTGCGGATCCGCTTGACCTTCCACGTTTCGGTACGCGTCCACACGTACAGCTCACCCCCGTCGGCCACCGCCCAGACCGGCGTCGCCACGGGCGTGCCGTCCTTGCGGAAGGTGGTGAGACTGACGTAGCGCGCTCTGCCGAGTTCCTCGAGATCCATGACGCGACCCTAGTCCCGGGGGCCGTCCGGCGGGGGCGGGGGCGTCCTTCCGTTCGCCACGGCAGGACCGCGGGCCGTCTTCGAGGGGGCGCGGCCCTCCTCGTCGGCGCGTGTCCGGCCGTCGGGGGCGGCGCACGCCGCGAGCAGCAGGCCGCCCGCGAGGAGGGCGCCGAGGATTCCGAAACCGAGTCGCTGGGATGCGTTCGTGGCTGACACGCCTTCACGCTTGCCCCGCGCCCCGGCGCTCGCACCGCCGATTGGGCCGTTCGGCCCGCCGGACCCGCCCGGACGGACCGGCCGGGGACGGACCCGCGCGGACCGACCGGTCTCAGACGGGAACGGCGGCGCAGCGCGTCAGCAGATCGTCCAGTGAGAGCCCGAGCGCCCCGGCGAGCGCGGCGACCGTGAAGAAGGCGGGGGTGGGCGCCCGGCCGGTCTCGATCTTGCGGAGGGTTTCGGCGGAGAGCCCCGCGCCGGCCGCGACCTCGACCATGCTGCGGCCGCCGCGGGCCTCGCGCAACAGCGCGCCGAGCCGCTCGCCGCGCTCGCGCTCTTCAGGGGTGAGGGGGGTACGGACCATGCGCTCATCCTACCCCCGGACGCCAATAACTATCCCGTCATTGTTATACCGGTATAGTTATTGGCATGGTGGAACTGAAGACGGACCGAGAGATCGACGAAATGCGTGCGGCGGGCCGCGTGGTCGCCCGCGCCCTGGCCGCCGTACGGGAGGCGGCGCGCGTCGGGGTGTCCCTGCTGGACCTGGACCGGGTGGCCCGCGGGGTGCTCCGCGAGGCCGGCGCGACCTCGCCCTTCCTGGGCTACCGGCCGCAGTTCGCGCCGGTGCCCTTCCCAGGCGTGGTGTGCGCCTCGGTCAACGACGCGATCGTGCACGGCATCCCCGACGGGTACCGGCTGCGTGACGGAGACCTGGTCAGCATGGACTGCGGGGCGAAGCTCGGCGGCTGGGTCGGGGACGCGGCGGTGAGCTTCACCGTCGGCCGGGCCCGCCCGGCCGACCTGCGGCTGATCGAGACCTCCCAGGCGGCCCTCGCGGCCGGGATCGCCGCCGCCGTGCCCGGCAACAGGATCGGGGACATCGCCCACGCCGTCGGCACGGTCTGCCGCGCCGCCGGGTACGGCGTCCCGGACGGCTTCGGTGGTCACGGCGTCGGCCGCAGCATGCACGAGGACCCGGGCGTGCCCAACGAGGGCCCGCCGGGACGCGGCGTGAAGCTGCGCCCCGGCATGGTCCTCGCCATCGAGCCGATGCTGATCGCGGGCGGTACGGACGACTACCGGTGCGACGGGGACGGCTGGACCCTGCGCACCGTCGACGGCAGCCGCGCCGCGCACTCGGAGCACACGGTCGCGATCACCGCCGAGGGCCCGAGGATCCTCACCGCGCCGTAGCGGCCCCGCCGCCGGGGCCCGGCGGGCAGGGGAGCCGGAGCGCGGGCCCCGCCGCGCACGCCCCCGCCCCCGCCGCGCACTCCCTCGGCCCGCCGCGCGGCGCTACGGCCTGCCGTGCGGGTGGACGACCATGGCCGAGCCCCCGCCGCGGCGGGTGGTCTCGGCCGCCGCCAGCCAGCGGCCGTCGGGCAGCCGCTGGACACCGGTGGCGGCGCCGATTTCCGGGTTCTGGCGGAAGCCCTGGCCGAGCGCCTCCAAAGAGGCGCGGAGCGGACTGTTCCACAGGCCCGGCTCCAGCTCGGTGGTGGCCTGGTTGCGCTGGCTGGCGCGCGGCGCGGCGATCGCGTCGACCAGCGGCAGGCCCCGGTCCAGGTGCCCGGTGAGGGTCTGCAGGACGGTGGTGATGATGGTGGCGCCGCCCGGGGAGCCCACGGCGAGCACGGGACGGCCGTCCTCCAGCACGATCGTCGGGGACATGGAGGAGCGCGGCCGTTTGCCCGGACCGGGCAGGTTCGGGTCCGGGACTCCGGGCGCGGCCGGGGCGAAGGAGAAGTCGGTCAGCTCGTTGTTGAGCAGGAACCCGCGGCCCGGCACCGTGATCGCGCTGCCGCCGGTGGACTCGATGGTCAGGGTGTAGGAGACCACGTTGCCCCAGCGGTCGGCGACCGTCAGGTGGGTGGTGTTCTCCCCCTCGTACGTGGTGGGGGCGGCCTGGCCGGTGGTGGCGCACGGCACCGGGCTGCGCGGGTCACCGGGGGCGAGCGGGCTGGTCAGCGTACGGTCCGGCTTGATCAGGCAGGCGCGCGAGTCGGCGAACCGCTGCGAGAGCAGCTCACGCGTCGGCACGCTGACGGCGGCCGGGTCGCCGACCCAGCGGCCCCGGTCGGCGAAGGAGATCCGCGAGGCCTCGATGAAGTGGTGCAGGTACTGCGTCTCGGAGAGCTTCGACAGGTCGGTGCGCTCCAGGATGTTCAGGGCCTCGCCGACCGTGGTGCCGCCGGAGGAGGAGGGCGCCATGCCGTAGACGTCCAGGCCGCGGTAGCCCACCCGGGTCGGGTCCTGCCGCTTGGTCGCGTACGCGCGCAGGTCGCGGGTGGTCAGGTCGCCGGAGCGGACGGTCCGCGTCGCGGCCGGGTCCACCGGGGGCTTGCGGACGGTCCGGACGATCTCCTCGGCGATCGGGCCCCGGTAGAGCGCGCCCGTGCCCTTGCGGGCCAGTTCGGCGTAGGTGGCGGCCAGGTCCGGGTTCTTGAAGGTGGAGCCGACCACCGGCAGGGCGCCGCCGGGCAGGAAGAGCTTCGAGGTGTCGGGGAAGTCCCTGAACCGGGCCTCGTTGAGCTCGGTCTGCGCCCGGAAGGTGCTGTCCACCGTGAAGCCGTCGCGGGCCAGCTTCTCGGCGGGCTTGAGGAGCTGGGGCAGCCGGCGGGTGCCCCAGGCGTCGAGGGCGCTCGTCCAGGTGGCGGGGGTGCCGGGGACTCCGACGCCGAGGCCGCTGGTCTGACCCTCGGCGAAGGGGATGGGGACGCCGTTCTCCTGGAAGAGGGTGGCGGTGGCCGAGGCCGGCGCGGTTTCCCGGCCGTCGATGGTGTGCACGCGCCGCGACGTGGCGTCGTAGTAGACGAAGTAGCCGCCTCCGCCGATGCCCGCCGAGTAGGGCTCGGTGACGCCGAGCGCGGCGGCGGTGGCCACGGCGGCGTCCACGGCGTTGCCGCCGGAGCGCAGGACGCCGATCCCCACCGCCGAGGCGTCGGCGTCGACACTGGCGACGGCCCCGCCGTAGCCCGCGGCGACCGGGACCTTCGCCGGCGGGGCCGGGGACCCTACGGCGGACGGCGGTGCGGCGCCCGTCGTGACGAGTGCGGCGACGACGGCCAGCAGCGGTAACGTGCGGGCGACGGGACGGTGCATCCGGACCTCCAGTGGCAGCGTGGCGCCGAGCCTAGCGCCGAGCCCCCCGCCCCGTCAGGACGCCTCGTGGCGCGCGTCGTTGCCCTGAGCCGGGCCGGGGCCGGGGCCGGGGCTCTTCCGCACCGGGTATCCCGGTGCCGCGGTCACGGCGCTAGCATCCCGCGCATGAACGACGACGTGCGCAACATCCTCCTCGGGGTGATAGCCACCGCTCTCAGCGGCGGGCTCGGCTGGTTCGCCCGCACCTACCTCTGGCGGCGCGCGCTCCGCCGCAAGCAGGCCTTTTTCGGCCTGCCGACCGGCTCCGACTGTCTGTTCGTGGTCAACCGGCAGATGGGCGGCACCGATTCGTCCCTGCACCGCAACGACGCCTTCGCCCTGCTGGAGATCTCCTCCCTGATCAAGGACTGCGGGGCGACCGTCCAGATCGTCACCCACGACACGGCCCGGCAGGGCTTCGGCGAGCGCGCCGAGTTCTGCGTGGGCGGGCCGGCTTCCAACGCCCGGACGACCGCGCACCTGGCCTCCATGCTGCCGGGGGTGCAGACCGACGTCGGGCTCGCGTCGGGGCATCCGGACCGCGGGGCCATCCGGATCGGAGGGGAGGCGTACCGCTGGGAGAAGGGCGAGGTCGAGCACGTCCTGCTGGCGCGCCTGACGACCGGTCAGGGCACCCGGCCGGTGTTCCTGGTGTCGGGCCAGACCGCCATCAGCAACCAGGCCGCGGCCCGGTACCTGGCCAGGCACCACGAGCGGCTGGCCCGCAAGTACGGCAACGGGTCGTTCTGCCTGATGCTGAAAGTGATCAACTCCGATGCCTACGGTCCCGACGTCACGGAGCTGTTGGCGGACGTCACCGGGCCGGCCCGGACACCCGCACCGGCAGCCGCGTGATCCCGTTGATGAAGTTCGACACCAACCGCCTCGGCGGGCCGGCGAGTTCCGGCACGGGCATGGTCGCGCACCACTCCTCGTAGAGAGTGCGCAGCTGGAGCCGGGCGAAGTGGGCGCCGAGGCAGACGTGCGGGCCGTCCCCGAAGGAGACGTGCGGATTGGGCGTCCGGCCGAGGTCGAGGCGGCCGGGGTCGGTGAAGACCCGCTCGTCGTGGTTGGCGGAGGCGTGGAAGACCACGACCTTGTCCCCGGCCCGGATGTGCTGCCCGGCCAGTTCGGTGTCGACGGCGGCGGTGCGGCGGAAGCTGAGCACCGGCGGGTGGACGCGCAGGAGTTCGTCGACGGCCCGGTCCACGGGGACCCGTCCGTCCGCGAGCCTCCGGTAGGCCTCCGGGGCGTGGGCGAGTGCGAGCACGCCGCCGGGGGCGGCGCTGCGCACGGTGTCGTTGCCCGCGACGGTGAGCAGGAAGAAGAACATCTCCAGTTCGGCCGGGTCCAGCCCGGCCTCGGCGAGGGCGGTCATCACGTCGTCGCCGGGGTGGGTGCGCTTGTGAGCGGCCAGTTCGCGGGCGTACGCGAACATCTCGCCGAGGAGGGCCGGTGAGCGCGGGTTGAGCGGTGTGCCGTCCGGGCCGGGGACCGGCGCCGGGGCGTCGTCGGGGTCCTGGTAGCCGATGATCCGTACGGTCCACTCCAGCAGCAGGGCGCGGTCGGCGGCCGGGACGCCCAGCAGGTCGGTGAGGTTCAGCAGCGCGTATTCGTCGGTGACGGTGCGCACGAGGTCGGCGGCGCCGTCCTCGGCTCCCTCCCGCGCGGCGGCCAGCAGGGTGCGGGCGCGTTCCCGTGCCCGGCCGGCGAAGGCGTCGACGCGGGCCGGGGTGAAGGCGCGGGAGACGAGCCGGCGCAGGCGGCCGTGTGCGGCGGGGGTCTCCCCCGGCCCGCAGGGCCTCGGGGAGGGGTCCTGGTTGAGCATGGTGCGCCGCAGGAACGGCAGGTCGGCCGGGTCGGGGTCGCGGATCTGGGTGGCGCCGATCCACGAGGAGTACGTGCGGTGATCGCGCAGGACGCGGACGACGTCGGCGTGCCGGGTGACGGCCCAGAAGCCGGGCCCGGCGGGCCAGCCCTGGATCTGCGGCTCCGGCTGCCAGGCGACGGGATGGTGCTCGCGCAGCAGCCGGTAGCTGTCGTGCGGAACGCCCCCGGCGTAGATCCGGGGGTCGAAGACGTCCGGGACGTCCGCGGGGTGATCCATGGGGCCACCGTGACGGGTGCGCGGCCCCGCCCGCAAGGGCGCGGCCGTCAGCGGGCCGGCCGCGCCCGTCAGCGCCGCGGCTCGCACTCCGCGGCCGGGAGGGTGGTGTCGGTGCCCTGCAGGGTGACCGGGCTGATGACGTCCGGCACGGCGGAGACGCCGACGGTGCACACCAGCTGGTCGCGGGCCAGATCCGACAGGGTGCCCACGGCGAACGGCAATCGGACCGTCAGTCCCTTGTCCGGCGCGGGCGCGCTCACGATCATCGTCTCCGCCCCGTCGGGCAGCCGGGGCAGCGCCGTGGTGAGACCGGCCTCCTGGGCCGGACCGCTGGGGCCGTTCATCAGCAGCCGCAGGAGCGGCACGGGCGCGAGGGTGTAGTCGGCGCTGATGGCGAACGGGACCGGGATGAGCCGGTCGCCCTCCTTGGAGACGAAGTAGAGGACGGCGGCGGTCTTGGCGCCGGGGACCTTGACGGTGGCGGCGTGGCCGCTGTCGATCACCCCGGTGCGTTTGATCCCGCATCCGGTGAGCAGCAGGGCGCAGCCCGCCAGCGCGGCCGTGGCCGCCGTGGCCCGGACTCTCGTCTTGCGCCCTGTCATTCGCGGGCCTCCAGCGGCATGTCGAGGGTGAAGAGGGCTCCCCCGGAGGGCCCGTTGCCCGCCCGGAGGGTGCCGCCGTGCAGGCGGACGTTCTCCAGGGTGATGGCGAGGCCGAGGCCGCTGCCGGCGGAGCGGGTCCTGGCCGCGTCGGCCTTGAAGAAGCGGTCGAAGATGTGCGGCAGCACCTCGGGGGCGATGCCGGGCCCGCTGTCGGCGACGTCGATGAGCAGCCGCTCGCCGTCCTGGCCCGGTGCGGTCCGTACGGTGACGTGTACGGGGGCGCCGCCGTGCCGCAGGGCGTTGCCGACGAGGTTGGCGAGGATCACGTCGAAGCGGCGCGGGTCGAGCCGGGCGCGTACCCGGTCCGGCAGCCGGGTGACGACGCGCTCGTCGTCCCAGTGGCGTCGTTCGAGGGTCTTGCGCACGGCTTCGGCGATGTCCACGTCGTCGAGGTTGAGCTCGGCGGCCCGGGCGTCGAAGCGGGAGATCTCCATCAGGTCCTCGACGAGGACGGCGAGTTTGCCGGTCTCGGCGCTCACCAGGCGCAGGGCCTTGGCCGTGTCGGCGTCGAGGCGCGCGGCGTCCTCGTCGAGGACCTCGGTCACGGCGAGCATCCCGGCGAGCGGGGTGCGCAGTTCGTGGGAGACGTCGGAGGCGAAGCGGCGGGCGCGGGTCTCCGCGTCCTGCAGCTCGCGCACGGACTGCTCCAGGGCGCGGGCGGTCTCGTTGAAGGTACGGGCGAGTCCGGCGAGTTCGTCGGCGCCCCGGACCTCGATGCGGGTGTCGAGGCGGCCCCGGCCCAGCCGCTGGGCGGCGCGCCGCATGTCGCGGACCGGCCGCAGCACGCTGCGGGCGGCCAGCAGCGCGGGGATGATGGCGATGGCCAGCCCCGGGACGGCGCCCTGCTGGGCGGCCTCGACCATGGCTTCGACGGTCTGCTTCTCGGCGGAGAGCGGGACGCTGGCGTAGAAGACGACCCCGGTGGCTTCGGTGTAGCCGTTGTGCTCGAAGACGGCGGGGACGCCGATCGTGAGCCAGGGGTTGCCGCGCTGGTCCTCGGCGCGCTGGAAGGCGGCGTACTGGTTGTTGCGGACCTTGTCGCGCAGGCCGTCCGTGATCACGCTGGAGGTGGGCGTGCCGGGGTTGGTGGAGACCCGCAGCCCGCCGTACTCGCCGAAGATGATCCACGGGTGGGGTTTGCCGCGCTTGCCGAGCTCGATGACGATGCGCTGGAGTTCCTGCTGGCTCAGGGGAAGGCGGATCTCCTGCTGTTCCAACTGGTCCCGCAGGGTGTTGACGGCGGTGTCCTGGGTCTGCTTGAGGATGGCGTTGCGCGCCTGCTGGTAGGTGAGGGCGGCCGTACTGACCGCGCTGATCGCGGCGACCAGCAGGAAGGCCGCTATCAGCCGGGTGCGCAGTCCGAGCGGTGCTATGCGTCGCACCCGGGCCTACAGGGGGCCGAAGCGGTAGCCGAAGCCCCGCACGGTCTGTATGTAGCGGGGGCTGCCGGCGGGGTCCTCGATCTTGTGACGCAGGCGGCGGACGCAGGCGTCCACGAGCCGGGAGTCGGCGTGGTAGCTGTGGTCCCAGACGTACTCGAGGAGCTGCTGGCGGGAGAAGACCTGCTCGGGCGAGGCGGAGAGGTGCAGCAGGAGCTTGATCTCGCTGGGGGCGAGGGCGACGCGCTCGCCGTTCTTGGCGACGGTCAGCCCGGCGCGGTCGATGGAGAGTTCGCCGTGGATCGCGATCTCGGGGCGGCCGCCCACGGGGTCGCTGAGCCGGCGCAGTACGGCCTTGATGCGGGCTTCTATGACCTCGGTACGGGCGGGTTTCACGATGTAGTCGTCGGCGCCGGCCTCCAGGCCGATGACTATGTCGAAGTCGTCGCCGCGCGCGGTGAGCATGATGATCGGCACCTCGCTGTTCTCGCGTATGCGATGGCAGACCTGCACACCGTTCATGCCGGGCAGCATCAGGTCGAGGAGGACGAGTTCGGGGCGGAAGCCCGCCATCAGGGCGAGCCCCTCCTCGCCGGTCTCGGCGGAGCACACTTCGTGGCCGCGGCGGCGCAGGCCCAGACCCACGCCCTCCCGGACGGACGGGTCGTCCTCGATCAGCAGTACACGTGGCATCCGGCCAGTATGCCAAGTCGTTCTGTTGCGGTTCCTCCTGCTATCGGCCGACTTTGCGCCGCACGGAGTCCAGCAGGCCGGTGATCTCCGTCAGGCGCAGCGGCACGGCAAGGAGGACGACGACGAGAGCGAGGGCCGCGGTTCCCGCCCCGACCGCCGCGAAGTCGCCGAAGCGTTCGACGGTCCGGGCGGCCGCGTACGCCGCGGCGGCCGCCGGGACGCAGGCGGCCAGGAGCCGCAGGTGGGTCCGTACGGCCGTGGCGCGCCGTTCCGTACGGGTGCCCGCGCGCGGGCCGAGCCGGCGGGAGAGGGTGTACGCGGTCACGGCGGCGCCCGCGAGGAAGGCGAGGGAGGTGGCCGCGGCCATGCCGGTGACCGCCCAGCGGGGGGACAGCAGGAAGTAGGCGGCGGCGGACAGCCCGGCGTTCAGCGCGGAGATGACCAGGTTCAGGAAGAAGGGGGTCCGGGTGTCGGAGAGGGCGTAGAAGCCGCGCGACAGCACGTACTGCGCGGAGAAGGCGATCAGGCCGGGCGCGAAGGCCATGAGCATGCCCGCCATGACCTCGATGTCCGCGGCGTCGGTGACGCCGTACTCGAAGACGCTGCCCATCACCCAGGGGGCGAGGGCGGCGAAGAGAGCGGCGGCGGGGACGACGAGGGCGGCGCTGGAGCGCAGCGCGTAGGAGATGTCCCCGCGCAGGGCGGCGAGTTCGCCGTCGGAGGCGGCCGCGCTCATCCGGGGCATCAGGGCGGTCACGAGGGAGACGGTGATGATGCCCTGCGGGACGATCCACAGCTGGTAGGCGTTGCTGTAGGCGGTGTAGCCGGCGCCGGGGAGGCCGGCCAGGTCCGCCTCGGCGCCGGCGGTGGTGGAGAGCCGGGTGACGACCCAGTACGCGATCTGGTTGGTGAGGACGAGCATGACCAGCCAGCCCGCGTTGCGCAGCGGGCGGCCGAGGCCGCTGCCGCGCCAGTCGAAGCGGGGGCGCCAGCGGAAGCCGGCGGCGCGGAGCGACGGGACCAGGGCGAGGGCCTGGAGGACGATGCCGGCGGTGGTGCCGAGGCCCAGGAGCCGGGTCTCGGCGGCGGTCAGGCCGTCCGAAGCGTCGTGCGAGACGTAGAGGAAGAGCCCGAAGACGCCGATGATCACGATGTTGTTGAGGACGGGGGTCCACATCATCGCGCCGAACCGGCCGCGCGCGTTCAGCACCTGGCCGAGCAGGGTGAAGAGCCCGTAGAAGAGGATCTGCGGCAGGCAGTAGCGGGCGAGCGCGACGGTGGTGCTCTCCTGGGCCCCGCTGTAGCCGGTGTACGTCGAGATGATCAGCGGGGCGGCGAGGACGGCCGCGGCGGTGAGCGCGACGAGCGCCGCCGTGCAGGCGGTCAGCAGCCGGTCGGTGTAGGCGGCGCCGCCGTCGGCGTGTTCCTTGGCGGCCCGGACCAGCTCGGGTACGAAGACGGCGTTGAGCGCGCCGCCGACGAGCAGCATGTAGATGATGTTCGGGACCGTGTTGGCCACCGCGTATCCGTCGCCGAGCATGCCGATGCCCAGGGCGGCGACGACGACGGCGGAGCGGATGAAGCCGGTGGCACGGGAGACGATCGAACCGGCCGCCATGAGCGCGCCGCTGCGCAGCACCGAGGTCTTGCCCGCTGCCGGGCCGCCGCCTGCCGCGGCGGCGGTAAGCCTGGCGTCGGTGGCCGTCACCGGCGGGCCAGGTAGGCCTGGAACGCCTTGTAGAGCGCCGTGTTGGCCACTCCGTCCATCGGGGTCTCCCATTCACCGAGCGTTTCGACGACCTGCCCGCCGGTGCCGAGCTTCCAGCGCAGCAGCCCGAAAGAACGTTCGTCGGGGTCAAGGGTGGAGGGTACCCCGCGCATGTCGTACTCCTCCGCCCCGAGGGCGTGTGCGTCGCACATCATGCGCCACTGCAGGGCGTTGCTGGGCCGCACCTCGCGCCGGTGGTCGGCGGAGGCGCCGGTCTGGTACCAGACCCGCTTCCCGGCGACGATCATCGTGTGCGCGGCGAGGATCTCGCCCCGGTGGATGCCCAGGTAGAGGCGCATGCGGCCGGGCTGCTCCGCGTTCAGGACCCGGTACTGCTGCTCGTAGTACGCGAGGGAGCGGCCGAGCCGGAAGCCGTCGCGCTCCTCGGTGATGCGCAACAGCCGGTAGAACTCGGGCAGGTCGGCGGAGGTGCCGAGGACCGTCTCCACACCGGCCTTCGCGGCCTTGCGGACGTTGCGGCGCCACTCCTGGTTCAGTCCCGACCACAGGTCGTCCAGGGAGCGGCCGGCCAGCGGCACGCGGAAGACGTGGCGGGGCTGGGCGTCGCCGTCGTCCTCACCGCCGCAGCGCTTCCAGCCGCGGGTGCGCAGCCGGTCGGCGAGGGCGGCGCCCACCGGGTCGACCTCGGTGGCGATCACGTCGGATATCTGGCGGCCGGTCCTGGTCCCGGACTTGACGGTGGCCGCGTCCCAGCGGCGGTAGGCGGGGGTGGGGCCGATGCGGACGGCGAAGGCACCGGAGGCCCGCATGTGGCGCATGAGGGGGCCCAGCCAGCGGTCGATGCGCGGGTCGGACCAGTCCGCGACGGGGCCCTCGGGAAGGTAGGCGAAATATTTACGGGTGCCGGGGAATTGGCGGTAGAGAACGAGTCCGGCACCCTCTATTTCGCCGCCGGGATAGTGCCATCCGACCTTTTCCGACCGCCAGAGGTCCTTTACCGCGGCCCAGGACGGGTACTGGAGGAAACTCGCGCGCCCGTGCCGGGATAGGAACGCCTGGTATTCCGGGTCGGACAGGGTGCGCACCGTCAGCTTCCGGTCCTGGTCGTGTTGCTGTGCGGGGGTCACGAGCAGTGCACACATGGCTGATCGGCCTTCCTGTACGTCGGTGGCGGGGCCGGGGACCGGGATGCACAGGACTCTCACAGCCGCCCATGACCGGACGGCGCGGCGATTGTGACCGGACGGTGACCGTTTCGCTGCGGTCCATGTCACAACCGGAGGGACGACATTTTCCGCGGATTGCGCAACCTAGAGTCGTCCCGTTCGCATCTAGGTTTGCGAACGGTTAATTCTTGGGAGGGGTTTACGTTGAGCCGCACACGCCGCACCGCCATGGCCGGTACCGCACTTCTGGCCGCCGCGCTCACCGCCTGCTCGGGCGGAAGCGATGGCGGGAGCGGTGCGACCGGCAACGCCGAGCTGAAGCCGAAGGCCGACATGGCCGTCTCGGTGAACCTCACGGGCGATCAGGTCAAGGCCGGCCAGCCGGTCACGGTGACCGTCGCCGAAGGCAAGCTGGCGCAGGTGAAGGTGACCGACGCCAAGGGCGCGGAGCTGCCGGGGAAGATAGCCGACGACGGCAGGACCTGGACCTCGGAGCGCAACGCCGCCCCCGGCGCGGAGTACAAGGTCGAGGCCCAGAACACCGAGAGCCAGAGCGCCTCCACGCAGTTCAAGACCAGCCCCGCCGACAAGGTGAACAAGGTCTCGATCAACATACCCAAGGGCAGCACGGTGGGCGTGGCGATGCCGGTGTCGATCGTCTTCGACAACCCGGTGGCGAACAAGGCCGAGGTGGAGAAGCAGCTCAAGGTCACCACCTCGAACAACACCGAGGGCTCCTGGGGCTGGATCAAGGACTACTCGGGCAACGACCGCGTCGACTGGCGGCCCAAGGAGTACTGGAAGTCCGGCACGGACGTGAAGGTCGAGATGAGCCTGAACGGCGTGGACTCCGGCAAGGGCGGCGGCCTCTTCGCCAAGGACTACAACACCGAGTTCAAGATCGGCAAGGACCGCCGGATCGAGGTCAGCCTCGACACCAAGAAGATGTCGGTGACCGAGGACGGCCAGGAGCAGAAGACGATCCCGATCTCGGCCGGCACCCCGGGCGGCAAGAAGGCGTCCTGGTCCGGGAAGATGGTGATCATGACGAAGGAGGGCACCATCCGGATGGACTCCCAGACGGTGGGCCTGGACGACGCCTACGACAAGATGGTCGACTACTCGATGCGGCTCACCTGGTCCGGCATGTACGCGCACGCCGCACCGTGGAACTCCGGCAACTTCGGGCGCGCCAACAGCAGTTCCGGCTGCGTGGGGATGAGCGACGCCGACGCCAAGGGCCTCTTCGCGCAGTCCCAGATCGGCGACCCCTTCGAGGTCGTGGGCTCGGGCTCCAAGGGCAACGCCGACATCGGCAACGGCTACGGCGAGTGGAACCTGACCTGGGACGCCTGGAAGGCCAAGAGCGCCGCGAACGGGACCCCGCAGAACGGCTGAGCGACGACCGTCCGGCCGCTGACTCTCGTTCAATTGTTACCACCACGTAACTTACTGACGGGTTACCTCCAGTAATCCCCTCCCGTTACCGTCGGGTCACTTTGACAACCCCGGCGTACGCGAGGAGCGATTGATGGAACGCGCCACCACCGCCGCAGCCGTGGCAGCCCTGCTGGCGGCAGCCGCCCTGGGCCTGGCCCCCCACCAGGCCCAGGCGGCTCCCGCCCCCGCCGCGGCAGTCGCCGCCGACGCCCCGGCGGCCTCGCCGGAACTGCGTTTCCACGACATCCCCGGCTCCGGCGGCATCACCCTCAAGGGCAACGTCTTCACCCCGGCCGGGGCCGTGAGCGGCCGGAAGTACCCGCTGATCGTGCTGCCCACCAGCTGGGGCCTGCCGCAGATCGAATACATCGCCCAGGCCAGGAAGCTCGCCGACGCCGGCTACGTCGTGGTCAGTTACACCTCCCGCGGCTTCTGGCTCTCCGGCGGGCAGATCGAGGTGGCCGGCCCGCCGGACATCGCCGACGTCAGCGCCGTCATCGACTGGGCCCTCGCCAACTCCCCCGCCGACGCGGACCGCATCGGCCTCGGCGGGGTCTCGTACGCCGCCGGCATCACCCTGCTGGCCTCCGCCCACGACCCGCGCATCAAGGCCGTGGTCGCGATGAGCGGCTGGGCCGACCTCACCGAGTCCATCTACTCCGGCCGCACCCAGCACCGCCAGGCCGCCGCGATGCTCGGCGCCGCCGGCTACCTCACCGGCCGCCCCGGACCCGAACTCCAGTCGCTCCTGGGCGACTTCTTCGGCTCCCGGCTGGACCGGGAGCAGCAGATGATCGAGTGGGGCAGGAAGCGATCGGCTTCCGAGCAGGTGGACCGGATCAACGCCAACGGCGCCGCGATCATGCTCGGCAACGCCTGGGGCGACACGATCTTCCCGCCCAACCAGTACGCGAAGTTCTACGAGCGGCTGACCGGCCCCAAGCGCCTGGAGTTCCGGCCCGGGGACCACGCCACCGCCGAGGGCACCGGCCTGCTCGGCCTGCCCAACGACACCTGGACCAACGCCCACCGCTGGTTCGACCGCTACCTCAAGGGCGAGCGCAACGGCATCGACACCGAGGCCCCGGTGCAGATCAAGTCCCGCAGCAACGACGGCTACGAGGGCTACGCCGACTGGAAGTCGGTCGGCTCGGGCGGCACCCAGAGACTCGCGCTCTCCGACAGCGAGCACCTCTTCGCCAATGTCGACTCCGGCGCCAACGGCGGCATCATCCTGCTCTCCAGCATCCTCGACCAGTTCGTCAAGGCGCCCCCGACGGCCTCGATACCGCTGCTCCCCCGCGCCTTCGCCGCCGTCTGGCAGTCGGAGCGCTACGACACCGCGCGCCGGGTCCGCGGCACCGTCGGCCTGCACACCACCGTCACGCCCACCAGGGCCGACGGCACCTTCGTCGCGTACCTCTACGACGTCGGCCCGCTCGGCATCGGCAAGCTCGTCAGCAACGCCCCGTACACCTTCCGCGACCGTACGCCGGGCCGGGCGTTCGGGGTGGACCTGGAGCTCTTCTCCACCGCCTACGACGTGCCCGCGGGCCACCGGCTCGCCCTCGTCATCGACACCGTCGACCCGCTCTACATCGAGCACAACCCCGCCGGGGCGCAGCTGACCTTCTCCTCGCCGCCCTCCGATCCGTCGTACGTCTCGGTACCGCTGCGCGAGCAGTGATCGACGGCTGCCGCCCGTCCCTCAGTGCTTGAGGATCTTGGAGAGGAAGTCCTTGGCCCGGTCGCTCTCCGGAGCGGTGAAGAACTGCTCCGGGGTGCGGTCCTCGACGATCCGCCCGTCGGCCATGAAGACCACCCGGTTCGCGGCGGAGCGGGCGAAGCCCATCTCGTGGGTGACCACGACCATGGTCATGCCCTCCCGCGCGAGCTGCTGCATGACCTCCAGCACCTCGTTGATCATCTCCGGGTCGAGCGCGGAGGTGGGCTCGTCGAACAGCAGGGCCTTGGGGTCCATGGCCAGGGCCCGGGCGATGGCCACGCGCTGCTGCTGGCCGCCGGAGAGCTGGGCGGGGAACTTCTCCGCCTGGTCGGCGAGGCCGACGCGGTCCAGGAGCTGCCGGGAGCGCTGGTCCGCCTCGCCCTTCTTGCGCCCGCGGACCTTGACCTGCGCGAGCGAGACGTTGGCGAGGACGGTCTTGTGCGCGAAGAGGTTGAAGGACTGGAAGACCATCCCGACCTCGGCGCGCAGCCGGGCCAGCTCCTTGCCCTCGGCGGGCAGCGGCTCCCCGTCCAGCAGGATCGTGCCCGACTCGACGGTCTCCAGCCGGTTGATCGCCCGGCACAGGGTGGACTTCCCGGAGCCGGAGGGGCCGATGACCACCACCACCTCGCCGCGGCCGACGGTGAGGTTGATGTCCCGCAGGACGTGCAGCTGTCCGAAGTGCTTGTTGACGTCCCGCAGCTCGATCAACGGATCGACGGTCATGCGCTGCCCTGCCCACTCGGTGTCGGTGTGTCGAGGTCAGCGCAAACTATCCAGCCGCGGAAGGGCACTTCGCTCCGACACGCCGGGGCGCCGGGGCATCAGCCCTCGGAGGCCTCGGCGTACGCCTGGCTGAGTTCGGGGGATCCGGTCATCGCCCAGGACACCCCCGACTCGATCACGTTCAGCTCGCGGCCCGAGGCCAGCCGGATCACCGGCTGACCGTTGGGCCACACCTGCCAGCCGGCCCCCGGGATGGTCCGGACGATCACGGTCCCGAGGTAGAAGCCCGCGTCGTTGCCGAGCCAGGGCACCGCCTCGGGGTCCCGCCGCCAGCGGGGCATCAGCTGGTCCAGGGCCTCCAAGGAGCCCTGGCTCCCGTCGAGTTCGAGGCCGGCCGCCCGTGCCTGGACGCGCAGCATCTCGCACTCCGAGAACAGCTCGGCGACGCCCTCGGGATCGTCCGCGAGGGCGGCGGCGAGTCCCGCACCCTGTTCCGTTTCACGCCGGTTCAGCCAGTTGTCCAGGAAAGGGATGTTCATACCGCCCAGCGTCGCACCAGGATCCGCCGCTGGCCACAGGGCGCGCCTGGATCGGCCGGCCCGGATGACGGCCGGCGAGGGGCTTCCGGCAGGGCCTACCGGTCGAGGTCCAGGTCCACGACGACCGGCGCGTGGTCGGACGCGCCCTTGCCCTTGCGCTCCTCGCGGTCGACGTAGGCGTCGGTGACGGCCTTGGTGAAGGGCTCGTTCCCGTACACGAGGTCGATGCGCATGCCGCGGTTCTTGGGGAAGGCGAGCTGCCGGTAGTCCCAGTACGTGTACGGGCGGTCGTACTTGAGGGGGCGCGGCAGCACGTCGGAGAGCCCGGCGGCCCGCAGTGCCTCCAGGGCGGCCCGCTCGGCGGGGGTGACGTGGGTGAGGCCCGCGAAGACGGCCGGGTCGTAGACGTCCTCGTCGGTCGGGGCCACGTTGAAGTCGCCGAGCACCGCAAAGGGGCGCGGGCCGGCCGCGTCCTGCGCGACGGCCGTGGCCAGGGTGCGGAACCACTCCAGCTTGTAGCCGTAGTGGTCGTGCTCGACCTCGCGGCCGTTGGGCACGTACACCGACCAGACCCGGACCCCGCCGCAGGTCGCGGAGATCGCGCGGGGCTCCTGGACGCCTTCGTAGTCTGGCCCGCCGGGCAGCCCGAGGACCACGTCGTCCAGGCCCACCTTGGAGAGCAGGGCCACGCCGTTCCACCGGCCGGTGGCGTTGACGGCCGATTCGTAGCCCAGCTCGCGCAGCTCGGCGTGCGGGAACTGCTCCGCCGAGCACTTGGTCTCCTGGATGCACAGGACATCGGTGCCGGAGCTCTCCAGCCAGGCCAGCAGGCGCGGCAGCCTGGCGGTGATGGAGTTGACGTTGAAGGTGGCGATACGCATGCGTTCCAACCTACCTCCAGGCACCGACACTCACAGATCGGTGCTGTCCCCCGCGGTGAGTCGGCCGTGGTCGGTGCCGCCCAGGGCGTCCAGGGCGAAGTCGTAGATCGGCCGGGCGATGTCGGAGAGGTAGGCGTCGTGGATGTCGAGGGCCCGGCGCGGCTTGACCTCGCGGAGGTAGTCGATCACTTCCGCGACCTTGTTCCAGGGAGCGTGCACCGGGACCATCAGGGTCTCCACCGGCACCCCGGGCACGGTCAGGGCGTCCCCGGGATGGAAGAGGGAACCCTCCACGAGGTAGCCGACGTTCGTGACCCGCGGGATGTCCGGGTGGATCTCGGCGTGCAGCTCCCCGTGCACCTGGACCTCGAACCCCGCGGCGGTGAAGGCGTCGCCGTGGCCGACGGTGTGCACCCGGCCCGGATAGGCGGGGGCCAGCTTCTCCGCGACGCTGCGCAGGGTCCACAGCCCGGCGGCCGGGTTCGCGTCGAGGGCGGCCCGCAGCCGGCCCTCCTCGAAGTGGTCGGGGTGTTCGTGCGTGACCAGCAGGGCGTCCGCGCCCAGGCCCGCGTCCGGTTCGCTGAAGGCGCCCGGGTCGATGACGAGCGTGCGCCCGTCCTTCTCCAACTGGACGCAGGAGTGCAGCCGCTTGGTGAGCTTCATGATCCCAGGCTAGCGGTGGAGGGGGCCCGGTCAGGGGGTGGTCGTGGAGACCACGTAGACCTTGGGCTTCCCGGGGTCGGTGAGGTCCACCGTGATGTCCCGGCTGGGGCGCGGGTCCGGCTGTTCCACGGTGGTCCCGTACCAGGTGGCCTCCGGGCTCCAGCTCCAGCCGGCGACCTCGGAGTCGTGCGGGGAGATCGATACCTCGCCCTGCTTCAGCCCGGCCCGGCTGGTGCCGACGGCGGCGAGGAAGGCGTCCAGGTCCTCCGGGGTCACCGCGAACTGGGTGAACAGCCGGCTGGTGCGCCAGTTGTTGGTCTCCAGGAACCCGACCCGCCAGGCCTTCGGCGGGATCGGGATCTCGTAGATGCTCCGCTGCACCTTGGAGGGCCAGCCGGGGCGCACCTCGGACGCGCCGACCCTGGCGGCCTTGTCGCGGCCGCTCTCGCGGCTCTGCTGGGTGGAGATGGCGAGGTAGCCCGCGGGTACGCCGACCAGCAGCAGGATGATGATCGCGGTGATCCAGCGGCGCTTGACGACGTGCCGGCGGTCCTCGGCGGTCGGCGGCGGCGTGGCGTCCGCGTCGGGGGCGGAGGCCTGGTGGGGCAGGGAGGGCGGGGTCACTGTTTTTCCTGGTCCTCGGGTCCGGCGGGGTCGCGCCGGCCCAGCTGCTGCGCGTAGCGCTCGTACCGTTCGTAGCGCTCGACCCGGCGGCGGGTGGCGCGGCGGAAGCGCCGGGCGACGAGCCGGGCGAGGTCGGCGGCGCCGACCATGCCGGCCTCGGGGCCGAGCTGGGCCTTGGCGATGCGGGCCTCCGGCCGGTAGCCGCGGCCGGTGAGGTGGCGGCGGAAGGCGTCCCGGGCGGGGCCGATCAGCAGGTCGTCGGCGGCGCTGACGCCGCCGCCGATGACGAAGCAGGAGGGGTCGAGGGCGGCGGCGAGGTTGGCGATGCCGACGCCGAGCCACTGGCCGATGTCCTGGAGGAGCTCGACGCACATGGCGTCGCCCTCGCGGGCCAGCTCGGTGATGAGCGGCCCGGTGATCTCGTGGACGTTGCCGCCGACCCTGGCGATGATGTTGTACGCGACCGGGGAGTCGGCGGCGGCCAGCTCGCGGGCCTCGCGGACCAGGGCGTTGCCGGAGCTGTACTGCTCCCAGCAGCCGCGGTTGCCGCAGGGGCAGCGGTGGCCGCCGGGGACGACCTGCATGTGGCCGAATTCGCCGGCGACCCCGTAGCGGCCGCGCTTGACCTGGCCGCCTTCGAGGATGGCCCCGCCGATGCCGGTGCCGAGCGTGATCATGACGAGGTGGTCCTCGCCGCGTCCGGCGCCGAAGCGCCACTCGGCCCAGGCGGCGGTGTTGGCGTCGTTGTCGACCATGACGGGGACGGCGAGCCGGGACTGGAGCGCGTCGCGCAGCGGCTCGTCGCGCCAGGCCAGGTGGGGTGCGAACAGGACCCGGGAGCGGTCGGCGTCCACCCAGCCGGCGGCCCCGATGCCGACCGCGTGCACGTCGTGCCGGTCGGAGAGGTCCAGCACCAGCTCGACGATGGTGTCCTCGACGACCTTGGCGCTCTTGGACTTGTCGGGGGTCTCCGCGCGGATCTTCTCCAGGATGATCCCGTCGGCGTCGACGACGCCCGCCATCACCTTGGTGCCGCCGATGTCGATGCCGACGGTCGGGACGCGCGGGGCGGTCAGGTGCGACCGGCGCTCACGGGTGCCGATGGTCCGCAGGACGGTGCCTCGCGCCGACCCCCGGTGGGAGAGCGTGAAGTCCCGGTACGTGCTCATCGAGTCGTGTCGTCCCTCTTCGGTGGGGTGGGGCGGGGAGCCGGGTCGGCTGCGCCGGGTGGGGCGTCTGCCCCTGATTCTGCCACTCGCTCCAGTTCGTGGCTCAGTTCGTCCAGCTCGGAGCCGCCCGCCATCTGCCGGGTGAGCTCGTCGAGCGTGATCGAGTCGCGGGTGTGACTGCCCGCCATGGTGCCGCGCTTGAGGAGCACGAAACGGTCCCCCACCAGGTACGCGTGGTGCGGGTTGTGGGTGATGAGGACCACGCCGAGGCCCGCGTCGCGGGCGGCGGCGACGTACTTGAGGACCACGCCGGACTGCTTCACGCCGAGGGCCGCGGTGGGCTCGTCGAGCACGAGGACCTTGGCGCCGAAGTACACGGCGCGGGCGATGGCCACGCACTGGCGCTCACCGCCGGACAGGGTGCCGATGGGCTGGTCCACGTCGCGCAGGTCGATGCCCATGCGCAGCAGCTCGGCGCGGGTGGTCTCGCGCATGAGGTCCACGTCGAGGCGGCGGAGGGGGCCGCGGCCCCTGGTGGGCTCGGAGCCGAGGAAGAAGTTGCGCCAGACGGGCATGAGCGGGACGACGGCCAGGTCCTGGTAGACGGTGGCGATGCCGAGGTCCAGGGCCGCGCGCGGGTTGGCGAGCACGGTCTCCTCGCCCTCGATCTCGAAGGTGCCGGCGTCGTGCCGGTGCAGCCCTGCGATGATCTTGATGAGGGTGGACTTGCCGGCACCGTTGTCGCCGAGGACGCAGGTGATCTCGCCCGCCGAGACCTCCAGGGAGACCCCCTGGAGGGCGCGGATGTTGCCGTAGTACTTGCTGACGCCGGTCAGCTTCACGAGTGCCGTGGTCATGCCCGTGCCTCCGCCCGCTTGCGGACCCATGCGTTGAGCAGCGTGGCGAGCAGGAGCATCGCGCCGAGGAAGAACTTGAACCAGTCCGGGTTCCACTGGGCGTAGACGATGCCGTTGCTGGTCATGCCGAAGATGAAGGCGCCGACCGCCGAGCCGATGGCGGAACCGTAGCCGCCGGTCATCAGGCAGCCGCCGATGACGGCCGCGATGATGTAGAGGAACTCGTTGCCTACGCCCTCGCCCGACTGGACCACGTCGAACGAGAAGAGGATGTGCTGCCCGGAGATCCAGGCGCACAGGGCGACCCCCATGTAGAGGCCGATACGGGTCTTCACGACGGGCACGCCGGTGGCGCGGGCCGCGTCGGCGCCGCCGCCCACGGCGAAGATCCAGTTCCCGGCGCGGGTGCGCAGCAGGATCCAGGTGGCCACGGCGACGATGGCGAGCCACCACAGGATGGTGACCTTGAGGGTGACCGAGCCGATGTTCCACTGCGAGGCGAACAGGGCCCGCGCGGAGGAGAAGCCCTCCATGTCGGCGATCGTCTTGGTGGAGACCGAACCGCTGATCAGCTTGGTGAAGCCGAGGTTCAGGCCGGTCAGCATCAGGAAGGTGCCGAGCGTGATGATGAAGCTGGGCAGCCTGGTACGGGTCAGCATGAAGCCGTTGAAGAAGCCGATGGCCAGCGTGACCAGCAGGGACACCGCGACGCCGACCCAGACGTTGGCCGTCATCTGGTAGCTGAACATCGAGCTCACCAGCGCGGACGTCGTGACCATGACACCGGCGGAGAGGTCGAACTCGCCGCCGATCATCAGCAGGGCCACCGGAGCGGCCATGATCCCGATGGTGGAGGCCGAGTACAGGACCGTGCTGAGGCTGGAGGCCTGCAGGAAGCTGGGCGCGGCGATGGAGAAGAAGACGAAGACGGCGGCGGCGCCGACCACCGAGCCCAGTTCCGGGCGGGCGAGCAGCTTGCGCACGGTGGAGGTCGGCGCGAGCCGTTCGTCGACGGCGGTGTGCGTGCTCATCGGCTGCCCCGCTTGATGAACTCCTCCAGCTTGGACGCCTCGGCGGCGGTGACGATCTGCGGTCCGGTGAGCACCGGGCGGCCGCCGCCGAGCACGTTCGCGTTGTAGCGGTACAGCCAGAGCAGGTCGATGGCCTCGTAGCCCTGGAGGTAGGGCTGCTGGTCGACGGCGAAGCCGAGGGCGCCGGACTTGAGGTCGCGGGCCACGGACGCGTTGAGGTCGAAGGTGTCGACCTCGGCCTTGCTGGCCGCAGCCTCCTTCGCCTTGATCGCGGTCGGGGCGAAGGGGGCGCCGAGGGTGACGATCGCGTCGACGGACGGGTCGGCCTGGAGCTTCGCCTGGATGGACGCCTGGACGGAGGGCATGTTGGTGCCCTCGACGTACAGGTTCTCCATCGTGCCGCTGAAGGTCTTCTTGGCCCCGGCGCAGCGCTGCTCGTGGCCCACGTTGCCCTGCTCGTGCAGGACGCAGACGGCCTTCTTGCGGCCGCGCTGGCCCAGCTCGGTGCCGACCGCCTCGCCGGCGATCTCCTCGTCCTGGCCGATGTGGGTCAGCGCGCCGTACTCGGCGGACTGGGCGGAGCCGGAATTGACCGTGATCACCGGGATGCCGGCCTTCACGGCCTTGGCGATGACGTCCTTGAGGGCCTCCGGCTTGGCGAGGCTGACGACGATCCCGTCGACCTTCTGGTCGATGGCGTTCTGCACGAACTGCGCCTGCTGCTGAGCCTGGTCGTCGTGGGCGTAGACGAAGTTGATGTTGTCCTTCGCCGCGGCCTCCTTGGCGCCCTTCTGGACGATGTCCCAGAAGGTGTCGCCGTCACCCGCGTGCGTGACCATCGCGAAGGTCCAGCGCGGGGTGGAGACTGCGGGCCGGCCCGCCTCGGCGGCCTTCGCCCGCTCCTCGGCGCGCTTGCCACCCGTACTGCTGCAGCCCGCGAGCGAGGCCCCCAGTACCGCCGCGAGCACCGCGCCCACGACGCGCACCCCTGTCCCAACCCTAGCCACGTCGCCGCGCCCTTCCCTCGTCATCGATTCGGTCCGTCGTCGAGCCGTTCACCAATCCGGTCATTCCGGCTCCATTCCGGTCCAGCCGCTCAGTATCCGCCACAGTCGACCATGCAGGGTCATCGGGGCACGCACGGGCAGGTTGACATGCGCGGGCGGATTGACAGGTTCCGCCGACAGGGTCAGGTTGAGTGCATGCGCATCGGGCTTATCGGAACGGGCCGGATCGGGTCCTTCCACGCCGCGGCACTGGCCCGCCACCCGGAAGCCGGCTCGCTCCTGCTCGCGGACGCCGATCCCGCGCGGGCGGCGCGCCTCGCCGACCGGCTCGGGGCCACCGCCGCGCCCTCGGTGGAGCAGGTCTTCACCTGGGGGGTCGACGCCGTGGTGGTCGCGTCCGCGACCGAGGCGCACGCGGACCTTGTCGTACGGGCGGTGCGCGGCGGGCTGCCGGTGTTCTGCGAGAAGCCGCTGGCCCCGGACCTGAACCGGACCCTGGCGGCACTGCGGGAGGTCACGGCCGCGGGCGGGCTGCTCCAGGTGGGCTTCATGCGCCGCTTCGACGCGGGCTACGGCACGGCCCGCGAGCTGGTCCGTTCGGGCACCCTCGGGCGGCTGCACACCGTCCGGACGATGACGGCCGATCCGGCGCCGCCGGCGGCCGCGTACCTGGCGGCCTCCGGCGGGCTCTACCGGGACTGCCTGGTGCACGACTTCGACATGGTCCGCTGGGTGACCGGGCACGAGGTGGTCGAGGTCTACGCGGCCGGGTCGGACGCGGGACCTGCCCTGTTCCGGGAGGCGGGCGACATCGACACGGCGGCGGCCGTGCTGACGCTGGACGACGGAACCCTGGTCACGGCCACCGGCACGCGGTGCAACGGCGCCGGGTACGACGTGCGGATGGAGCTGGCCGGGGAGCTGGACCAGGTCTCGGTGGGGCTGGACGACCGGACTCCGATCGCCTCCACCGAGCCGCACGGCCCGCCCCCGGCGAGCAAGCCGTGGACCGGCTTCCTGGAACGTTTCGCCCCGGCGTACGAGGCCGAGCTGGCGGCCTTCGTCCACCTGGTGCGGGGCGACGGGCCCAACGCGTGCGACGGCCGGGAGGCACTGGCGGCGTTCCGGATCGCGGAGGCCTGCGAACTCTCGCGCCGGGAGCGGCGCCGGGTCCGCCTGGAGGAACTCCCGGACCTGCCGGTTCTGTAAGCGCACGGGCATTGGGCCACCCTATGGCGGGCGCTCACCCGTGGCTGCGTCGTTTTCCGGACACGTGCTCGGACGCCCGCTAGGCGGCCGGGGCGATGGCGCGGCGGCCCCACGCGGTGCCGGCGAGCACCAGGGCGGCGCCCGCGTAGCCGAAGGGGCCGAGGTGCTCGCCGCCGATGGCGATGCCGGCGACGGCCGCCCACAGGGGTTCGGTGCCGAGCAGCAGGCTGACCCGGGAGGGCGAGGTGCGGCGCACGGCCCACATCTGCACGAAGAAGGCGAAGAGGGTGCAGAAGACGGAGAGGAAGGCCAGCCCCGCCCACTCCGCGGCCCCGAAATCGGCGGCGGCGGCCCAGGGGCTCGCCCCGGTGCCGGGCACGGCGGCGAGCAGCGCGAAGACGAGCACGGCCCCGCCGAGCTGCACGGTGGTCAGGGACAGCGCGTCGGCGTCCTGGACGGCCTCGATCCGGGCCATGAGCAGGACGTGCAGGGTCCGGGCGAGGGCGGCGCCGAGGATGAGCAGGTCACCGAGCCCGGGCGCGGTGAATCCGGCTCCCTGGGTGAGCAGCACGACACCGGCCACGGAGACGGCCGCGGCCCCGAGGAATCCGGCGGAGGGCGCCTGCCGCCTCACCGCGGCCTCGGCCAGCGGGGTGAAGATCATGGTCAGGCTGATGATCAGCCCGGCGTTGGTGGCGGAGGTGTGGACGACCCCGTAGGTCTCCAGGAGGAAGATCCCGCCGAGTACGAGTCCCAGCAGCCCGGCGGAGCGCAGCTGTACGGCGCTGAGGGCGCGCAGCCGCGACCACCCGGCGACGGCCAGGACGGGCAGGACCAGGGCGAACCGCAGCACGAGCACGGCGATGACGGTGTGCGAGGTGGTGATGCCCTTGGCTGCGAGGTAGCTGCCGCCCCAGACGACGGCGACGGCCAGGACCGGCAGGTCGGCGAGCCGGGCCCGGCGGGGGGCGGCTTCGAGGGCCGGCGAGATCACGGTCATCGGAGGTCTCCAACGTCACGGAAGAGGTGGAGACTTCGGCGGCTCGCACAGGTGCAGGGGGCACGCTACCGGAGCCGATCATGCCGGGCGACCCGTTTCCGGACCGCCCGCACGGGACCCGTAGCATCGGGTGCATGGCTGATCTCTACGCCCTGGACCTGGCGTTCGACCTGCTCGACAGCACGCCGGACACCGTACTCGCGGAAGTCCGGCGCCAACTGGCACCGGACACCGGTCTCCTTGGCGCCCGGGGCCCCGCGTGGCGCGTCCGGGGCGTGCTCGTCGGGGAATTGGCCCGGACCGAACACGGCGGCTGGGCGCTGACGGCCCGCCAGGAGATCCACGCGGAACAGCTCCCGGACCTGGAGGACTTCCTGCTGCAGGTGGCCCCCCACATCCGCCCGCCGGGCCCGGTCGGCCGCATCCGCCACTACGAGCACGAGGCCCCGGACCTGCTGGTCCTGCGCGAGGGCCGCGTGGTCCAGCTCGCCCTGGACCCGCGCTAGGCGTAGGCCGCGCTCAGCCGACCGTGCCGAAGGTGGCCCGCCCGGTCGGCCGGTAGGTGTGGATGGCCGTTCCGGCCGGCGTGGTGCGGGAGTCCGTCACCTCGAAGGCGGTCGGCAGCCCACCGGTCGAGAACAGCTTCCGGCCCGCGCCCAGGAACACGGGGAAGACCAGCAGGTTCAGCTCGTCCACGAGGTCCCGGGCCAGCAGCCACTGCGCGAGCTGCCCGCTGCCGTGCACCTGCAGCTCCCCCTCCAGCACGTCCTTGACCCGGACGATCTCGCTCTGCAGGTGCTCCCCGTCGAGCACGGTGGCCGGGCCCCAGGCCGGCTCCTTGAGCGTGGTGGAGGCCACGTACTTCGGCAGCCGGTTCAGGTTGCCCGCGATGGGGTCGGCCGGATCGTCGTGGTGCGGCCAGTACCCGGCGAAGATCTCGTACGTCCGCCGCCCGAGCAGGAACGCCCCGGTCCGCCCGAAGACCTCCTTGACGAACTCCAGCATCCCCTCGTCGGCGAACTGCGCCAGCCACCCGCCGTACTCGAACCCGCCGCTGCGATCCTCCTCCGGCGCCCCGGGTGCCTGCATCACGCCGTCGAGGGTCACGAAGGTGGTCAGGGTCAGCTTTCCCATGGCTCTGCGCTCCTAGCTCGGTCGTCCCTACACGAGTGCAGACTCCCGGACCCCCGAAATCTCATCGCGACGCCACGCACGACCCCGCAGGAAACGCGAGGTCGGATTCCTGCCAGCGCCATCGGCCCCCCCGGGGATTTGATTGAACTCGCAACCAACTGGTGGACGATCGAGGGAGGAACGTCATGGACGGCAAGGTGGCACTGGTGACCGGTGGCAGCAGGGGGATCGGGGCCGCGACGGTGTTGCGGCTGGCCGAGGAGGGCGCGGATGTCGTGTTCACCTATGCGAGCAGCGAGGAGGCCGCGGCCGAGGTGGTCGGGAAGGTCGAGGCGCTCGGGCGGCGGGCGCTCGCGGTGCGGGCCGACGCCGGGGATCCGGGGGCCGGCGCCGACGCGGTGGGGCGGACCGTGCGGGAGTTCGGGCGGCTCGACGTGCTGGTCAACAACGCGGGCGTGGGCGTGCTCGGGCCGCTGGAGGGGCTGACCGCGGCCGATGTGGATCGGGTGCTCGCGGTCAACGTCCGCGGGGTGTTCACCACCACCCAGGCCGCGGCCGCCGAACTGGGGCAGGGCGGGCGGATCATCACCATCGGCAGCTGCATCACCCAGCGGGTCCCCGGCCCCGGCGGAACGCTCTACGCGATGAGCAAGTCGGCGCTGACCGGGCTGACGAAGGCCCTCGCCCGGGAGCTGGGCGGGCGCGGGATCAACGCGAACGTCGTTCACCCGGGGCCGGTGGACACCGACATGAACCCGGCGGACGGGCCCTACGCGGGGCCCCAGGCCGAGATGACCGCCCTGGGGCGCTTCGCGGCGGCGGGAGAGGTGGCCGCCATGGTGGCCTTCCTGGCCGGGCCCGGGGCGGCGTACGTCACCGGGGCGGAGTTCGCCGTCGACGGCGGCCACGCCGCCTAGCCGACGGGCGCGCGGCTCGGCCGGCAGGCACGCGGCCCGCCCGGCGGGCGCGCGGCCCGGCCGCGGGCGCGGTGCCCGGTCAGGGGAGCCAGCGGCCGTCCGTCATCAGCTGACGGCCCGCCATCTCGTTGACCTCGCGCCACGCCTGGATCCACACCGGCGTGATCCGGAAGTACGGGTAGGGCGTGGCGAAGGCGCTCGGGTCGAAGCCCGTGTGGGCCGCGAACGCCTCCCGTACGGCCGGCGCGAGGTCGGCCGCGTCCACCGTCTTCGCGGTGCCCTCCACCAGGACCACGTCCCGGGTGACGCCGAAGGCCAGGCGGGCGCGGCCGTTCGCGATCAGGTTGCGGGCGGTGGGGTTGGTGCGCTGGGTCGAGACGAGGAAGGTCTCGCCGTCCCGGAGGAAGGAGAGCGGGACCATGCAGGGGACGCCGTCCGCGTCGGCGGTGGCGACCCACACGTCCACGTCGTTCTCGAAGCGGGCCAGGGTGTCCTTGAGGCGCTCCTCGTGCGTGCGCGGCTGCGCGGGGATGGTCTGGATGGTCTGCTCCGTCATACGGGCCTGCTCCTGTCCGTACCGGCCGGCCCCCGGGCGGAGCCGCCGGGCCCCACTGTGCCCCAGCCGTAAGGGAGTTCGTACGGCAGGGCGTATGCCGAGGGGGCGCACCGCGTCGCGGTGCGCCCCCTCGGGCCGGGCGTGACCCCGGGAGTGTCGGCTCCCGGGGCGGTCGAACGGGGTGGCGTCAGCCGCCCAGCTCCTGGTGGCGGGCGCTCAGCGCGGCCTCGCCGGCCTCCGTCAGGGAGCCGTACAGGCGCAGGCGGGAGAATCCGCCGTCCGGGAAGATGTCGATCCGGACGTGCGTGCCGACCGCCGGGGCGTCCAGCACGAAGCGGTGGTTGGTGTCGGGCTGCAGGCGGGTGCGCGGCAGGAACTCCGTCCACTCGCCCTCCTCGCCCGTCTTGATGGAGAGGGAGGCCCAGCCGGCCGAGTTGCCCTTGAGGTACGCGGTGTCGATCTCGACGGCGCGGATCTCGGACTCGGTGACGAGCTGGTAGCGGATCCAGTCGTTGCCGTTGTCGCGGCGGCGCGCGGTCTCCCAGCCGTCGTCCATCTTGCGGGAGCGGCCCGGGTTGATGGTGTTGGCCGGCGGGGAGTAGAAGCGGTTGGAGGCGTCCTGGACGGAGCCGCCGTTCTCCAGGGCCACCACGTCGAAGGAGCCGAGCGCGGCGAGCCACTTCGGGTCGGGCAGGACCTCGCCGTAGACGCGCAGGCGGGCGATGCCGCCGTCCGGGTGCTGGTTGACGCGCAGGTGCGTGAAGCGCTGCTCGGTGCTCACCTCGAAGCCGTTGGCCGCGTGGCCGCCGACCGCGGTGCGCGGGACGAGGGTGGTCCACTTCACTTCGTCGCCGAGGAGCTCCTCGGGGGTCGGCGCGCCGTCGACCGAGGTGCCCTCGATGGATACGGCCTGCGGCATGTTGCCGCGGAAGTGGGCGGTGTCGACGACGATGCCTCGGATGACGCCGGGGGCGCCCAGGCGGACGAGCGCCCAGTCGTGGTCCTCGGCGGTCGGCCAGGGCTGGGTGGCGGAGACACCGCGGCGGCGGCGGGTCTCCCAGCCGTCCATGATCTTGCCCTTGTGGCCGAAGTGCTCGGGGTCGAAGTGCGCGGCCTCGGCGATGAGGAGGTTCTCGCGCTGGGCGAAGAACTCGTCGTTGGCAGCGATGACGCCGGCGCCCAGCTCACGGGCGGCGAGGTTCGCGTACTGGGTGAACGGGAAGTCCGCGGTGCGGTAGTCCGCGTACGGGTCGCCGCCTCCGTACGGGTTCGCGTTGCCGGTGAAGGAAGCCAAAGGGGTCGAACGCTGTGCCACTGTCAGTTCTGCCTTTCGAGGAGGAGGCCCGTGGGCTCGGTCGGGGTGCCGTGGTCGGCGATCTGCGTACCGCGCAGCCAGGTGGACTTCACGACGCCGTGCAGGGTCTTGCCCGCGTACGCCGTGACCTGGTTGCGGTGGTGGAGCTCGGCCGGGTCCACAGTGAACGTTTCTTCGGGGGCGAGAACGGCGAAGTCGGCGTCGCGGCCGGCCTCGATCGCGCCCTTCTGCGCCAGCCCGGCCAGTGCGGCAGGGGCCGCGGACATCCAGCGCACGACGTCCTCCAGGGTCCGGCCGCGGCGGCGCGCCTCGGTCCAGATGGCGGGCAGCCCGAGCTGGAGGGAGGAGATGCCGCCCCATGCGGTGGAGAAGTCGCTGGTCTTCAGGTCCGCGGTGGAGGGCGAGTGGTCGGAGACGATGCAGTCGATGGTGCCGTCGGCGAGCGCGTCCCACAGGAGGTCCTGGTTGGCGGCCTCGCGGATGGGCGGGCAGCACTTGAACTCGCTGGCACCGTCGGGCACTTCCTCGGCCGTGAGGGTGAGGTAGTGCGGGCAGGACTCGACGGTGATCTTGACGCCCTCGGCCTTGGCGGCGGCGATCAGCGGCAGCGCGTCGGAGGACGACAGGTGCAGTACGTGGACCCGCGCGTTCAGCCGCTTCGCCTGGGCGATCAGGTTGCCGATCGCGGTGTTCTCGGCGTCGCGCGGACGGGAGGCGAGGAAGTCGGCGTACTTGGGGCCGGGGACGACCGGGGCGGCGTCGAGGTGGTGCGGGTCCTCGGCGTGCACGATCAGCAGGCCGCCGAAGCCGGTGATCTCGGCGAGGGAGGTGGCCAGCTGCTCCTGGTCGAGCTCGGGGAACTCGTCCACGCCCGAGGGCGACAGGAAGCACTTGAAGCCGTAGACGCCGGCGTCGTGCAGCGGGCGCAGGTCCTTGACGTTGTCGGGCAGGGCGCCGCCCCAGAAGCCCACGTCCACGTGCGCCTTGGCGCGGGCGACCTCCTGCTTGACGCGCAGGTTGTCGGTCGTGGTGGTCGGCGGCAGGGAGTTCAGCGGCATGTCGAGGATCGTGGTGATGCCGCCGGCCGCCGCGGCGCGGGTGGCCGTCCAGAAGCCCTCCCACTCGGTGCGGCCCGGGTCGTTCACGTGGACGTGGGTGTCGACCAGGCCGGGGAGCAGGACGTCGTCGCCGAAGTCCTCCAGCCGGGCTCCGGCCGGTACCTCGGCCTCGTACGCCAGCACGGCCGTGATCTTCCCGCCGGCGACGGCCACCGAAGCGGCGCGCGTCCCCTCGGGGGTGATGACGCGCGTCGAGCGCAGTACCAGTTCCACAGCCACGTCGGCCACCGGAACCTCCCCATCTACTTCCACAGAGCGAAATTCAACGTTCTGTTGACGGAGTCTTCCCGGCGATCCCGGAGCAGTCAAGAGCGCCCGGACGGACCACCGACGCACCAGGACCGCAATTGGATGTTTCCACAGGATGGAATTAAGATTTCACTATCCAGAATGTAGCTACCACCACCGGGAACTGGGCAGGTAACTTCCCGAGGACGTTTGCCACCAGGACAAACCGCCTCTGACCGGCGGCGACGGCCCCGACCCAGCACTGGGACCGACGCCGACCGCCGGGTAGGCTGCTCCCTTGCCTGCCAGCACCGAAAGGACCGCGCCGTGCCGACGTCCAGCGCCAGCACCACCGACGCTTCCTCAAAGACCCCTGCCGCCAGCGGTGGCGTCCAGTCCCTTGAGCGCGCCTTCGATCTGCTCGAACGTATGGCCGATGCCGGGGGTGAGGTCGGCCTGAGCGAGCTCTCCGCCGCCAGCGGTCTGCCCCTGCCCACGATCCACCGCCTGATGCGCACCCTGGTGGCGTGCGGTTACGTCCGCCAGCAGCCCAACCGACGGTACTCCCTCGGCCCGCGTCTGATCCGCCTCGGCGAGTCCGCGTCGCGGCTGCTGGGCACCTGGGCCCGCCCCTACCTCGCCCGCCTGGTCGAGGAGACCGGGGAGACGGCGAACATGGCCCTGCTCGACGGGGACGAGATCGTCTATGTCGCCCAGGTGCCGTCCAAGCACTCCATGCGCATGTTCACCGAGGTCGGCCGCCGGGTGCTGCCGCACTCCACCGGCGTGGGCAAGGCGCTCCTGGCCTACACCCCCGCCGACGAGGTACGGGCCCTCCTCGCGCGCACCGGCATGCCGGCGGCGACCGAGAAGACCATCACCACGCCCGAGGGCTTCCTCGACGCGCTGGAGCAGGTCCGCAAGACGGGCTACGCGGTCGACGACAACGAGCAGGAGATAGGAGTCCGCTGCCTCGCCGTCTCCGTACCGAACTCGCCGACCGCCGCCGCGATCTCCATCTCGGGCCCGGCGGGCCGGGTCACCGAGGCCGTGGCCGAGTCCTTCGTGCCGATCCTGCAGGGCGTCGCCGCCGAGCTGTCGGTGGCCCTGTCCAACCAGAACCCCGCCTGAGCAGCCGTACACCGTCGTACGAAGGCCCCGGCCGTCCCTCGGAGTGAGGAACGGCCGGGGCCTTCGCGGGCGGGCGGGCGTGCCCTCGTACGCCGCTCAGGAGGCCCGTGCGCCCCTCAGGAATCCGGGGTCGGTGCCGGGCTGCGGGCTCTGCGTCAGGCGACCGTCGGCCATCGTCGCCGTACGGTCCATCCGCTCCAGGTGGGCGTGGTCGTGGGTGACCACCACCGTGGCGGTGGAGCGCTCGCGGGTCAGGGTGACCAGCAGGTCGAGCACGGCGGCGCCGCGCTCGTGGTCCAGGGCGCTGGTGGGCTCGTCGACCAGCAGCACGGCGGGCTCGTTCATCAGGGCGCGGGCGATGTTGATCCGCTGGCGCTGGCCGCCGGAGAGCTGGTGCGGCCGCTTGTCGGCCTTGTCCGCCAGGCCGACCGCGTCCAGCAGCTCCAGCGCGCGGCGGCGCAGGGCCTTGCAGGGCCGGCCGGAGAGGTGCGCCATGACCTGGAGCTGTTCGGCGGCGGTCAGCGAGGCCAGCAGGTTCGGCTGCTGGAAGACGATGCCGATCTTCTCCCGGCGCAGGGCCGACTTCTCGGCGGCGCTGAGCCCCGCCGTGTCCCGGCCGGCCACGACGACCCGGCCGGAGTCCGGGGTGACCAGGGTGGCGGCGACCGCGAGCAGGCTGGACTTGCCGGATCCGGAGGGTCCGATCACGGCGGTCAGCGTGCCGGCGGGCACCTCCAGACGGACCGCGTCGAGGGCGGTCAGCCGGCTCTCGCCGTCGGGGTAGGTGAGCGTGACGTCATGGACGAGCAGGGTCATCGGGCGCTCCCGAGGGCGGTCAGCGGGTCGACGGCGGTGATCCGCCGGATGGACAGGGCCGCGCCCAGCGCGCCGAGCACGATCATGATCGCGGCGGGGACGAGGACCGTGGCGGCGTCGAGCACGAAGGGCACGTTCCCGCCGCTGATCAGCGCGCCGAAGCCGGCGGCCAGCGCGGTGCCCAGCCCGGTGCCGATGGCGAGCATCACCACGGCCTGCCCGAGGGCGTCCTTCAGCAGGTACGGGGTGGAGGCACCCAGTGCCTTCAGGACGGCGATGTCGCCACTGCGCTGGATCGTCCACACCGTGAAGAAGGCCCCTATCACCAGGGCGGAGATGACGAAGAGGAAGCCGCGCATCAGCTGGAGCGAACCGTTCTCGGCCTGGTAGGAGCCTATGGCGCCCAGGGCCTCGTCGACGGTCTGGGCCCGGGTGGCGGCGGCCCCGTCCGCGGCGGCGAGGTCGAGGCCGCTGCCGGAGACGGCGACGACGGTGGCGAGGGTGTCGACGGAGGTGCCGGGGTTGCCGATGCGCTGCCAGTCGTTGAGGTCCATCCAGACGACCGGGGTGTGGCTGTAGGCGGCGGTTCCGGAGACGGCGGCCACGGTCAGTTCGAGCGGGCCGATCTTGAGCTTGGCGCCGGCGGTGAGGCCGCCGAGCTCCTTCGCGGCCTTCTCGGCGAGGACCACCTGGCCCTGCGTGAGGCCGGTCCGCCGCGGTCCGAGCCGGCCGGCGGGGTCCACGCCGAAGACCGAGACGGCGGCGGTGCGCTCACCCGAGACGGCGTTGGTGGTGCGGATGCCGAGCGGCTCCGCCGACGTCACCCCGGGCTGTTTCCGCCAGGCCAGCCAGGCGGACTCGGGGACCTGGGAGTTGGTGAAGGACACCTTCTGGTCCCCGGTGGGCGCGGCGAAGGCCAGGTGCGAGACGGGCAGGCCGGTGATGGCCGAGATGTTCTCCCGGGCCAGGCCTGAGGTGAGCCCGGACAGCAGGCCGACCAGCAGCGTGATCAGCAGGACGACCGAGCCCATCAGGGCGAAGCGTCCCTTGGCGAACCGTAGATCTCTCCATGCGACGAACATGTTCCCCACCTTGGTGTTCCGCGTGGACACAAGACATCGCGCCACAGTCGTGATCCTCGTATCGAAGGGCGCACCGGTACATCAAACTTTCGGTTGACCGGGGCCGGCCGCGCCCGACTTACGCTGGTCCGGCCATGACTGCTCCCGCCGCCCCCCTTCTCCCCGTTTCCCGCGCCCTCACCCCCGTGTCGAAAGTGCTGCGGCTGTGCCTGCACGCGCTGCTCTTCGGGCTGCTCGCGCTCGCCGCCGGCCGGGCCGTGGCCGACTCCGCGCCCCGGGCCGGCTGGGTGATCGCCGCCTGCGCGGTACTGGCCGCCGTCTACGCGGCCGGCGTACGGGCCCCCGCCGTGCACAGCTCCCCGCGCGCCGGGGCGGTGTGGCTGGCCGGGCTCGGCGCGGCCTGGGCGGCGCTGCTGGCGGTCTCCCCCGACGGGCTGTGGATCGCCTTCCCGCTGTACTTCCTGGAGCTGCACCTGCTGCGGCTGCGCTGGGGCGTCACGGCCGTCGCGGTGACCGCCTGCGCGGCCATCGGCGGGTTCCTCGCGCACAGCAGCACGGCGACCCCCGGGGCCTTCCTGGGGCCGCTGCTGGGCGGGGCGGTGGCGGTGGCGACCGTACTGGGCTACCAGGCGCTGTACCGCGAGAGCGAGCGCCGCCGCGAGCTGATCGAGGAGCTCGTCACCACCCGGGCCGAGCTGGCCGCGGCCGAACGGGGCGCCGGGATCCTGGCCGAGCGGGAGCGGCTCGCCCGGGAGATCCACGACACCCTCGCCCAGGGCCTGTCCTCCATCCAGCTGCTGCTGCGGGCCGCCGAGCGGGCGCTGCCGGAGGAGGCCCCGGCGCTGGAACACATCGCCCGGGCCCGGGAGGCCGCCCAGGAGAACCTCGCCGAGGCGCGCCGCTTCGTACGGGCCCTCACCCCGCCGGACCTGGAGCACGGGTCGCTCGCCGCCGCGCTGGAGCGGCTGTGCGCGGGCGTGCCGGGGCCGCGGGTGCGGTTCTCGCTGAGCGGCAGTCCGCGGGTGCTGCCCACCCCGTACGAGGTCGCCCTGCTGCGGGTCGCGCAGTCGGCGCTGGCCAATGTGGTGCGGCACGCGCGGGCCGGGCGCGCCGAGATCACCCTGACCTTCATGGACGCCTCGGTCACGCTGGACATCGTCGACGACGGGCACGGCTTCGACCCCTCCTCGGCGGCGTCGGGCTCCGGTGACGGCGGCTTCGGGCTGCCCGCGATGCGCTCGCGCGCCGAGACGCTGGGCGGGCTGTTCACCGTGGAGTCCGACCCGGGCCAGGGCACCGCCGTGGCCGTCACCCTGCCGCTGCCCCTGGAGGCCTGACGATGACGATCCGGCTGCTGCTCGCCGACGACCATCCGGTGGTCCGGGCGGGGCTGCGCGCGGTCCTGGACACCGAGGCGGACTTCGCGGTGGTCGCCGAGGCCGCGACCGCCGAGCGGGCGGTGGAGCTGGCCGCGTCCGAGCCGGTGGACGTGGTGCTGATGGACCTCCAGTTCGGGCCCGGCCCCGGCATGCACGGCTCCGAGGCGACGGCCCTGATCACGGCCCGCCCGGGCTCCCCCCGGGTGCTGGTCCTGACGACGTACGACACGGACGCGGACATCCTGGCGGCGGTGGAGGCGGGAGCCTCGGGCTACCTGCTCAAGGACGCCCCGCCCGAGGAACTGGCGGCGGCGGTGCGCACGGCCGCCGCGGGCCAGTCGGCGCTGGCCCCGGCGGTGGCGCTGCGGCTGATGGACCGGATGCGGACCCCGGCGGAGGCGCTGACGAAGCGGGAGCTGGAGGTGCTGCAGCTGGTCGCGGACGGCCTGTCCAACCAGCAGATCTCGAAGAAGCTCTTCCTCAGCCAGGCCACGGTCAAGTCCCACCTGGTGCACGTCTACGCCAAGCTCGGCGTCGACTCCCGCACCTCGGCGGTCGCGGCGGCCGCCACCCGCCGGCTGATCCGCACGCCGTGAGACAGCCCGTGCGCACGGGTTCTCCGCTCCGGCGTGGCCCGAATACCGGTTCTGCCGCGCCGTAGTGATCATTAAGGTCTGGACCATGAACTCCTTACTGACACGCGCCGCGGCCCGGGCCGCGCTGATCGCCTCCCTCCTCCCCGGCGGCAGCGCCCTCACGGCCGGCCCGGCCTCGGCGGCCGCCGGCGACGAGCCCGACGTCACCGGCCTGAGCTGCGGCTTCGACAATCGCACGCCGCCGCCCACGGTTCAGGTCGGCAGCAAGGGCGGGACGGTGCGCGAGGCACAGTGCCTGCTGAACTTCTGGACGGGGCTGCAGACGACGGAGGAGGGGCCCGAGGGCGTCTTCGGTCCGGACTCCGCGTCGGCCGCGCGGCACTTCCAGGGTGCGCGGGGGCTCGCCGTGAGCGGTGTGGTGGACGCCGCGACCTGGGGCGAGTTGCGGCACAGCTGACACGGGGCGGCCCGGCCGTCCCGCCGGACCGCGCGGCTCAAGCCACCCAGTGCGGGCGGTCCACCGCCGACTGCAGCGGGACCCCGTCGTGGAAGGCGCTCGCGAGGCGGCGGACGCCCTCGTCCAGGCGGTCGGCGCAGAGCGTGTACGGGATCCGGAGGCGGTGTTCGAAGGTGCCCGGGTCCACGCCGAAACGGGCGCCCCGGCCGATGTGCACGCCGGCGGCCGCGGCCCGCTCCGCCAGGGCGGAGCTGACCGCCTCGCCCAGGTCGACCCAGAGCGAGAGCCCGCCCGGCGGGATGCGCCAGGACCATTCCGGCGTGTGTCGCTGGAGCGCCTGCACCAGGGCCTCGCGCTGGATCCGCAGCTGCGCGAGCCGTGCGGGCAGGGCCCGGTCCATGTCGTCCATCAGCGGGAGCGCGACCAGCTGGTCGAGGACCGAGCCGGTCATGTCGGCCGAGACCCGTACGGCCGTCAGCTCGGCGATCATCTTCGCGGTGGCCCGGATCCAGCCCACGCGCAGGCCGCCCCAGTGCGTCTTGCTGAGCGAGCCGATGGTGATGACGTGGTCCGCGCCGCCGCGGGGCGCGAGGGAGGCCAGCGGCGCGGGCGCGGGCACGTCCAGCGCGATGTCCGCGATGGTCTCGTCGACCACCAGCCAGGTCCCGGTCGCACGGGTCGCCGCGAGCAGCCGCAGCCGCTGCTCCGGCGGCATCAGCGCGCCCGTCGGGTTGTGGAAGTCGGGGATCGCGTACGCCATCCTCGGCACGGTCTGGCGCAGCGTGGACTCGGCGATCTCCATGTCCCAGCCCTCGTCGGAGACGGCGATGGAACCGGTGCGCAGCCGTGCGTGGCGCAGCGCGTCGAGGGCGTTGGCGTAGGTGGGGTTCTCGGTCACGACCCGGTCCCCGGCCCGGCAGAGCAGGCTGACGACCACGCTGAAGGCCTGCTGGGCGCCGGACGTGAGCAGGATCTGCTCGGGGCGCGTGGGCAGACCGCGCCGGCTGAACCGCTCGGCGACGGCCGTGCGCAGGTCGGGCAGGCCGAAGGGGTGGTAGCCGGGGCTGCGGGCGAGCTGGGGCAGGCGCGGGGCGGCCCAGGCGAAGGCCTCGGCGAGGCTGCCCTCGGGGGCGCCCATGGCGGCGATGGCGAGGTCGATGCCCGGTTCGCCGTCCGCGCGGCCGCCGATCCCCCCGACGATGGCGTGCGCGCCGACCGGGCGGTGGCCGTCGGGGAGTTCGGTCCAGGTGCCGGAGCCGCGCCGGCTGCGGACGTAGCCGCTCTCGCGCAGCAGGTCGTAGGCGCCGGTGACGGTGGCCCGGCTGGCGCCGACGGCCTCGGCGAGCTCGCGTTCGGCGGGCAGCCGGACGTGCAGGGCGATCCGGCCGTCGAGGATCAGCGTGCGGACGGCGTCGGCGAGCGCCCGGTAGCCGGGGCGGGCCAGGACCTCCGCGGGCAGCAGTGCGGCGAGCTGCCGGCTGCCGATCGTTCTGTCCGCTGTCTGGACCACTCGCCCGTTTGCCATGCCAACCTCCCCTGATTGGCTCTGACGGCCAGGCCAATCGAGGACCAGACTCGCCGTATTGGCCCCCGATTGGCAAGGAGAAGCCCAGATGCTGACCGACCGTGACGAACGTGCTCTTCTGGCCGCCGCCGAGAACCGGATCTCCCGGCCGCTGCGCTTCGGGGCCGTACTGGACTCCGTACGCCGCACGCTGGCGCGGCACTCACGGGATTCCGTACAGGAGCGAGAATCGGTGGCATGTCAGCCAACTCCCCCTCCGGTTCACCCATGATCGCGGGCCTTCTCCTGGCGGCCGGCGGCGGCCGCCGGCTCGGCGGGCGGCCCAAGGCCCTTCTCCCCTACCGCGGCCGCCCGCTGGTCGAGAACGCCGTACGGGTCCTGCGCGAGGCCGGCTGCGGCCCGGTGCACGTGGTGCTCGGCGCCTCGGCGTCCGAGGTCCGCGAGCGGGCCGACCTGGCCGGCTGCGTGGTCGTGGACAACCCGGACTGGGCGGAGGGGATGGGCTCCTCCCTGCGGGTCGGCCTCGCCTCGCTGGCCGGTACCGGCGCCCGCGCGGCCCTGGTCTCGCTGGTGGACCAGCCGGGCATCGGCCCGGCGGCCGTGGCCCGGGTCCGGGAGGCCTACCGCTCCCCCGCGAGCCTGGTGGCGGCGGCCTACGACGGGGAGCGCGGCCACCCGGTGCTGTTCGGGGCGGACCGCTGGGCGGACATCGCGGCGACGGCGACGGGCGACAAGGGCGCGCGGGTGCACCTCGCGCGACACGCCGGAGAGCTCATGCTGGTGGAGTGCTCGGACATCGCGGAGGCCTTCGACATCGACACGCCGCCCGACCTGGTGCGTCTCCTCTGAGCACGGCGTGACGGCGATGGCACTGAGGGCCACCGGGAAGTGGAATCTGTCGACTCAGAGAATCTCGATATCAACAAACCATTGAACTTCCACCATGAGGAAATTACTATCCACTGGTCAGAAGCGCCCTGAACCCCCAGACGGCGCCCGCGACCGTATTCCGGAACTCTCCACACCCGACGGCACTGCGTGCCGTCTCGCGCGAGCATTCCCCCGCGGCCGCCAGGCACCGCCGCTGAAGGAGTGACAGATATGTCCGCACCAGCGCCGTCCCCGCTGGCCATCGTCGACGCCGAGCCCCTGCCCCGGCAGGACGAAGTCCTCACCGAAGCGGCTCTCGCCTTCGTGGCCGAGCTCCACCGGCGGTTCGCCCCCCGCCGTGCCGAGCTCCTCGCCCGCCGCGCCGAGCGCCGTGCCGAGATCGCCCGGACCTCCACCCTCGACTTCCTCCCGGACACCGCACAGGTCCGCGAGGGCGACTGGAAGGTGGCGCCGGCCCCGGCCGCGCTGAACGACCGTCGTGTGGAGATCACCGGTCCGACGGACCGCAAGATGACCATCAACGCCCTGAACTCGGGCGCCAGGGTCTGGCTCGCCGACTTCGAGGACGCCTCCGCTCCCACCTGGGAGAACGTCGTCCTCGGCCAGCTCAACCTCATCGACGCCTACGAGCGCCGCATCGACTTCACCGACCCGCGCACGGGCAAGGCGTACGCCCTGAAGCCCGCCGACCAGCTCGCCACCGTCGTGATGCGGCCGCGCGGCTGGCACCTGGAGGAGCGCCACCTGCGGTTCGAGGGCGGCCCGGCCTCCGGCTCGCTCGTGGACTTCGGCCTGTACTTCTTCCACAACGCGAAGCGCCTGATCGACCTCGGCAAGGGCCCGTACTTCTACCTGCCGAAGACGGAGTCGCACCTGGAGGCGCGCCTCTGGAACGAGATCTTCGTCTTCGCCCAGGACTACGTCGGCATCCCGCAGGGCACCGTCCGCGCCACCGTCCTCATCGAGACGATCACCGCCGCGTACGAGATGGAGGAGATCCTCTTCGAGCTGAAGGACCACGCGGCGGGCCTGAACGCGGGCCGCTGGGACTACCTCTTCTCCATCGTGAAGAACTTCCGCGACGGCGGCGAGAAGTTCGTCCTGCCGGACCGCAACGCGGTGACGATGACCGCCCCGTTCATGCGGGCGTACACCGAACTGCTCGTCCGCACCTGCCACAAGCGCGGCGCGCACGCCATCGGCGGCATGGCGGCCTTCATCCCGTCCCGCAAGGACGCCGAGGTCAACAAGGTCGCCTTCGAGAAGGTCAAGGCCGACAAGGACCGCGAGGCCGGCGACGGCTTCGACGGCTCCTGGGTCGCCCACCCCGACCTGGTGCCGATCGCGATGGCCTCCTTCGACGCGGTGCTCGGCGAGAAGCCGAACCAGAAGGACCGGCTGCGCGAGGACGTCTCGGTGGCCCCGGGCGAGCTCATCGCGATCGACTCCCTGGACGCGAAGCCGACGTACGAGGGCCTGCGCAACGCGGTCCAGGTCGGCATCCGCTACATCGAGGCGTGGCTGCGCGGCCTCGGCGCCGTCGGCATCTTCGGCCTGATGGAGGACGCGGCCACCGCCGAGATCTCCCGCTCGCAGATCTGGCAGTGGATCAACGCCGGCGTCGTGTTCGAGAACGGCGAGACGGCCACGGCCGACCTGACGCGCAAGATCGCGGCCGAGGAACTGACCGCCATCCGCGCCGAGCTCGGCGAGGAGGCCTTCGCGGCCGGCAAGTGGCAGCAGGCCCACGACCTCCTCCTCCAGGTCTCCCTGGACGCGGACTACGCGGACTTCCTCACGCTCCCCGCGTACGACCAGCTGGTCGGCTGATCCCCGGATCCGGCTGAAACGCACAGCAGCCGAACCCGCCGGCTCCGCCCCCGTCGCCTTCACGGCACGGGGGCGGAGCCGTTTGCGTTCCACAACAGGAGGAGCGGACTCCCGAACGACCGGTCGGTCGTTACTTGTTCGTAACTTGCCTGTACCTAGCGGTAACAAGTGGGCCCGTGTCACCTTTCCGATGCCACCGGCCGGCGGTACCCCCACTTTCCCAGCCACGCGACGGAGTCGTTGCCGACTTCGGCATGGCCGAAAACGCAGGAGTTCCGCAGTGATCGGATTCCGCAACGTCAGCAAGGACCGGGACCGCAGTCGGGTGCGACGACTGGCCGGGGCCGGATTGGTTCTGCCGCTCGCCGTCGGCGCGCTGGTGGCCGGCGGCGCCGGGACCTCCGCGGCCAGTCCCGGGACCGGACCCACCGCCGTGGTGTCCATGGGCGACAGCTACATCTCCGGCGAGGCCGGGCGCTGGAAGGGCAACACCCTCACCAACACCGGGAGCAGGAACGGGACCGATCGGGGCTGGGTCAGCGGCAGCACCTACGATCCCGGCAAGGTCTACGGAACCACCGCGGGCGGGTGTCACCGCTCCGACTCCGCCGAGGTGCACAGCGCCGGGGCGATCGCCGACGTCGCCGTGAACCTGGCCTGTTCCGGGGCGACTTCCGACAACGTGTTCCGCGCCTCCAACGGCGGCGTGGCCTTCAAGGGCGAGGCCCCGCAGGCGGATCAGCTCGCCGCGGTGGCCGCGAGCCACAACGTCAAGGTCATCGCGCTGTCCATCGGCGGGAACGACCTCGGCTTCGCCGACATCATCAAGGACTGCGCGCTCGACTTCGTCATCTGGAACTCGTACTGCTACGACGACCAGCAGTACGGGGTCGACCAGAAGATCGACGCGGTGATGGGCAAGGTCGGCAAGTCCGTGGACGAGGTGCGGGCCGTGATGCGCGCGGCCGGGTACGCCGACTCCTCGTACCGGATCGTGCTGCAGTCCTACCCGTCGCCGATCCCGCGGGGCGCGGAGAACCGGTACACGCAGAGCGACTGGAGCCGGCTCAACACGGGCGGCTGCCCCTTCTGGAACCGCGACTCGGACTGGGCGCGGGACTCGCTCGTGCCGCAGATAGCCAACCGGATCAAGGCGGTCGCGGCGGCCAAGGGCGTGCAGTTCCTGGACCTGCGGGACATGATGCAGGGCCGTGAGGTGTGCGCGAAGGCGAGCAAGCAGGTGAGCTCCACCGTGCCGGCCTCGGCGAAGACGAGCGAGTGGGCGCGCTGGATCGACAACAACGAGTCGCAGGGCCTGATCCAGGAGTCCATGCACCCGAACTACTTCGGCCAGCTGGCGGCCGGACGCTGCCTCGCGCTGGTCGTCGCCCAGCCCGCGAGCTCCGGCTTCAGCTGCAAGAACACCGCGGGCGGGGACCAGACCGGGATGTTCCTGACGCCGGCCCCCTAAGGGCTGGCAAGGGGCTAGAAGGAGGCGTCCAGCACGGAGAGGACGTTGCCCGCCGGGTCCTTGAACCAGGCGATGGTGGGCCCGCCCTCCGCCTCCCGGACGATGCCCTTGGCATCCGTGTCGAAGCCCTCGTAGCGCTCGAACCGGACGCCGCGTCCCGTGAGTTCGTCGACGGTCCGGTCGACGTCGTCGACGGGGAAGTTGAGGATCGTGAAGCTCGCGGGCTCGTGGTTGTCCTTCTGGTAGACCATGACCGTGTTGTCGCCCGCCAGGTGCAGCGACAGCAGGCCCATGTCCTTGTTCTCCGAGACGCGCAGGCCGAGGGTGCCTTCGTAGAACTCCTTGGCCCTGCCGAGGTCGTCGACGGAGAATCCGCTGAATGCCTTGGTGTCTGCGAACATGACCGTTCCTTCGATCCGGGGCTCCCCGCTCTCCATCCTCCCTCCGGCGGGGGCGGCCGTCGACCGGCGGGCCGGCGTACGGACCGTCCACGACCGGTCACCGCGCGTGGCCCCCGGTAAATCGGGGTGAACGGCGCGGCGCGGGCTGGCATGCTCTCGCGCATGGCAGCCCGCACCGCACGTCCCAGCCTCTACATCTCCGTCGACATCGAGGCCGACGGACCCATCCCGGGGCTCTACTCGATGATCAGTTTCGGAGCCGCGGTCGCCGGCCGGCAGGACGGCGCCTCGTATACGGCCGCGGATCCGGAACGGCAGACCTTCTACCGCGAGCTGCGGCCGGTCAGCGAGGAGTACGTGCCCGAGGCGCTCGCCGTCAGCGGGCTGGACCGCGACCGGCTGGTCCGGGAGGGCGCCGACCCGGCTGCGGCCATGGACGAGTTCCGCACCTGGGTGCGGGAGGTGTCCGCCGAGGCCGGGGCGCAGCCGGTGATGTGCGGCTACCCGGCCTCCTTCGACTGGACCTTCCTGTACTGGTACCTGATGCGCTTCGGCGGGGACAGCCCCTTCGGCCACTCGGGCTGCCTGGACATGAAGACCCTCTACGCGACGAAGGCCCGGGTACCGCTGCGCGCCGCGGTCAAGGGCCGGATGCCCCGCGAACTGCTGTCGCGACGCCGCCACACCCACCACGCCCTGGACGACGCGATCGAACAGGCCGAGCTGATGAGCAACCTGATGCTGTGGACTCCCCCGGTGCCGGACCCGGACGCGGAGCGCTCCCCGCGCATCACGCACCTCTCGTGGGGCCGGATCGAGGCCGAAGGGCTCGCCCCGGGCAAGGACTTCAGGCTCTACCCGGGCGGCGGCCGCCCCTGGGACTGGTCCGAGCACGGCACGCGGCACGAGCCCGGCATCCAGCCGCAGGAGGTGCGCGAGTTCCTCGACCTGGGGGTGACGGCGGTGGTGCTCAGCCAGGGCATGGACAAGCGCCTCGGGGTCGCCGCGCAGACGCTGGAGGTGCTCCGGGCGGCCGGCGTCGAGGTGCACGTGGCGGAGACGACCGCGGCCGTGGAGGTCTACAACCGGCTGGCCGCCACCGGGCGGGTCGCCGGCCTCTTCCACTCGACCTGCTGACCGGGCACGCGAACGGCGGTGCGCACGTCACGCCCGCAGTGGGTGACGTGCGCACCGCCGGGCGGTCCGGCAGCGCCGGTCAGTGCACCGGTACCGGATCCGGCGCGGCCTCCGAGGCCGCGCCCTTCCTGGCGCCGAGGTGGTTGAAGGCCAGGTTCAGCAGGATGGCCACGACGCAGCCGGTGCTGATGCCGGAGTCGAGGACGACCAGCAGGTCCTTCGGGAAGGCGTGGTAGAACTCCGGGGCGGCGATGGGGATCAGGCCGATGCCCACGGAGGCGGCGACGATCAGGGCGTTCTCGCCCTTCTCCATGGCCGCGCCGGCCAGGGTCTGGATGCCGCTGGCCGCGACCGACCCGAAGAGGACGATGCCGGCGCCGCCGAGGACCGGCAGCGGGACCACGCCGATGACGGAGGCGGCCATCGGGCACAGGCCCAGCAGGATCAGGATGCCGCCGCCCGCGGCGACCACGAACCGGCTGCGGACCTTGGTCATGGCGACCAGCCCGATGTTCTGGGCGAAGGCGCTGCACATGAAGCCGTTGAACAGCGGGCTGATCGCGCTGCCGAGGGTGTCGGCGCGCAGGCCGCCCTCGATGGTCTTCGCGTCCGCCGGGCGGCCGACGATCTTGCCGAGGGCCAGGATGTCGGCGGTGGACTCGGTCATGCAGACGAGCATGACGATGCACATCGAGATGATCGCGGCTACCTGGAACTGCGGGGCGCCGAAGTGGAACGGGGTCGGGAAGCCCACCACGGACGCGTTCCTGACGGCGTCGAAGCTGGTCATGCCGAGCGGCAGGGCGATGAGCGTGCCCGCGACCAGGCCGAGCAGGATGGAGATCTGCTGGAGGAAGCCGCGCAGGAACTTGCGCATCAGCAGGACGATGACCAGGGTGACGGCGGCCATGCCGATGTTCTTCATCGAGCCGTAGTCGGTGGCGGTGCTGTTCCCACCCTGCGACCAGTTGAAGGCCACGGGCAGGAGCGAGACGCCGATGAGGGTGATGACCGTACCCGTCACGACCGGCGGGAAGAAGCGGACGAGTTTGCCGAAGTAGGGGGCGGCGAAGAAGCCGAGGACTCCGGCGACGACGATCGCGCCGAAGATGACGGGGATGGCGTCGTCCCCCTCCCCCTTGCCGATCGCGATCATCGGGGTCACACCGGCGAAGGAAACGCCGTTGACGAAGGGGAGTTTGGCGCCGATCTTCCAGAACCCGAGGGTCTGGAGGAGGGTGGCGAGGCCGGCGGTGAAGAGCGAGGCGCCCATCAGGAAGGCGGTCTCGGTGGCGGACAGCCCCACGGCGGGGCCGACGATCATGGGCGGGGCGACGACACCCGCGTACATGGCGGCCACGTGCTGGAGACCGCTCGTGAACATTTTCAGCGGAGGCAGGGTCTCGTCGACCGGGTGTTTCTCCCCGGAGACCTGCGGTACTGCGACTGCGTCTTTGCGAAACCTGGGCATTGCGGCCACGGCTTCCTCCGGTCGGGTAACACGTCGGCAGGGACGTGGGTGTCATGGAGGTGGTGCGAAAGGAGTGCGAGTCGAGCCTGTATGGAGTTGTGGGTGGTGCGACTACGTGTTCCAAGGGGTGCAGAAACGATTCGCCCAAAAACCGGTTCCGCGCTGTGGTTCCAGCCGCGGGGCTGGAGGTGCCGTGGCCATGGCGCGAAGCGCGCGCGGCAGCGCATGTGGCACGAGTCACCGCCCCCGGGGGCGCCCTCGGATTTCCTCAGGCGCTACCCGGGAACGGCTGCCACGGACCCCGCTCGGGTCCGCGGCCGCCGGCCGGGGGCCGTCCCCCCCGGCCGGACTTCTGGGGTACCTCCCAGCGGTGGCTGGGGGAGGGTCAGGCCTGCGCGGAGATCCGCGCGAGGCGCTGGGCCTCTTCCCGGGTGGACACCGCGATGGCGTCCTCGTCCGCGAAGAGGAGGCGGTTGTTCTCGACGATCTGCTTGCCGTTGACGAACGACGCGGTCACCGGGGCGGCCGCACCGAAGACCAGGGCGGTGACCGGGTCGGCGATCGAGGAGTGCAGGAAGGTGCTCAGGTTCCACAGCACCAGGTCGGCGCACTTGCCGGCCTCCAGCGAGCCGATGTTGTCGGCGCGGCCGAGGACCTGGGCGCCGCCGTAGGTACCGAGGCGCAGGGCCTGGCGCGCGTTCAGGGCACGCTCGCGGTGGACCGGGTTCAGGCGGTTGATGAGGAGCGCGTTGCGCAGCTCGGTGTGCAGCTCACCGGACTCGTTGGAGGCGGTGCCGTCCACACCGAGGCCGACCGGGACACCGGCGGCGAGCATGTCCGGGACGCGGGCGATGCCGGCGGCCAGACGGGCGTTGGAGGACGGGCAGTGCGCGACACCGGTCTTGGTCCGGGCGAACGCGGCGATGTCGGAGTCGTTCATGTGGACGCTGTGCGCCATCCACACGTCCTCGCCGAGCCAGCCGGTCGACTCGAAGTAGTCGGTCGGGCCCATGCCGAACAGTTCCTTGCAGAACTGCTCCTCCTCGACGGTCTCGGAGCCGTGCGTGTGCATGCGCACGCCCAGGCGGCGGGCCAGCTCGGCGCCCTGCTTCAGCAGCTCGGTGGAGACCGAGAAGGGGGAGCACGGGGCCACGGCGACCTGGGTCATCGCGTCGAAGGAGGCGTCGTGGTACTTCTTCACGGTCGCCTCGGTGTCGGCGAGCGCACCCTCGAGGGTCTCGACGGCGTGGTCCGGCGGCAGGCCGCCGTCCTTCTCGCTGCGGTCCATCGAGCCGCGCGCGAGGGTGAACCGTACGCCCATCTCGGACGCGGCGCGGATGATCGAGCCGGAGAGGTCGCCGGAGCCCTTGGGGTAGACGTAGTGGTGGTCCATCGCGGTGGTGACGCCACCCTTGGCCATCGCGGCGAGGGAGCCCTGCGCGGCCGTGTACGTCATCTGCTCGTCGATGCGCGCCCACGTCGGGTACAGCGCGACGAGCCAGTTGAAGAGGTTGTGGTCGGTGGCCAGACCACGCGTGATCCACTGGTAGAAGTGGTGGTGCGTGTTGACCAGACCGGGGGTCACGAGGTGCCCGGTGCCGTCGATGCGACGTACGACGTTCTCGAGGTTCTCGGGGGCTTTGCCCGCACCGATCGACTCGATCTTGTTGCCGGCAACGACGATGTGACCCGAGGCGTACTCGGTGTCGTTCGCGTCGACCGTCGCGATCGCACAGTTCTCGATGACGATGCGCTCGACCGCGCTGTCAGGGGTTGCCGATGCTGCCATGGGACTTCCTCGTGCTTTCAGTGGCGGTATGGGCACGGCAAGGCCCAGGAGATTTGAGTGCCGGAGCCGGGGGCCTTGACAGCTGACAGTACTGCCGCCCCGAGTGAAGCGTCCGGGTGCCGATTCACGAAGCTGAAGAGTGTCGCGCGGTCCCGGGGCCACTGCGGAGCCCCGGGACGCGCGTGCCGCATCAGAGGTTGGTCATGTCCACGGGGATACGGGCGTCAACGCCGTCCCGGAGAACAGTGGCCTCGATCAGACCGTAGGGGCGGTCCGCGGCGAAGTAGACCTCGTTGTCGTTCTTGAGGCCGAAGGGCTCAAGGTCCACGAGGAAGTGGTGCTTGTTCGGGAGCGAGAAGCGGACCTCGTCGATCTCCGAACGGTGGTTGATGATGCGCGAACCCATCTGGTACAGGGTCTGCTGCAGCGACAGGGAGTAGGTCTCCGCGAAGGCCTGGAGCATGTGCTTCCGGGTCTCGGCGTAGGACTTCTCCCAGTTGGGCATCCGCTGGTCGTCGTCGGACCAGCTGAAGCGCCAACGGGCCGACACCTGGGTGGCGAGGATGCGGTCGTACGCTTCCTTCAGGGTCGTGTACTTGTCCTTCACGTAGCCCCAGAACTCGGAGTTCGTGGAGTTCATGACGACGAGGTCCTTGAGGCCGGAGATGACCTCCCAGTTCTTGCCGTCGTACGTGATCTGGGTGACCCGGGTCTCGCCGCCGTTGCGGACGAAGGAGTGGTTCACCTCGTCGGAGCCGATGAACTTGGAGTTGGCGTCCGAGGTGGCGATCCGGGACCAGGAGTACTCCTCGATCCGGATGCGCGCCTTCTGGATCGGCTCCTGGCTGTTGACGAACCAGCGCGCCAGGTGGATGCCGAACTGCTCGGCGGACTCGATGCCGTACTCCTTGGCGAACGCGTACACCGTGTTCTTGGTGGTGTCCGTCGGCAGGACGTTGGCGTTCGAGCCGGAGTAGTGGACGTCGTCCATGTCGCCGGAGAGGGCGACCGAGACGTTCAGGTCCTTGATGTGGTGCGTGTCGCCGTCCCGCGTGATCTTGACGACGCGGTTCTCTGCTTTGCCGTACTGGTTCTGGCCCAGAATCGTGGCCATGCTAGCTCCCTCGGTAAACGGAGTAGCCGAACGGGTTGAGCAGCAGCGGTACGTGGTAGTGCTCGCCGGGAGTGACCGCGAACGTGATCGTCACTTCCGGGAAAAACGCACCGCTGTCCCTTACGCGGGGGGCGTCCTGCTGCGCCTCGGCTTGCTTCTTGGAACGGTGCTTACTAAAGAAGTACGTCTCGGTCTCGAAGTCGAGACGTACGTGGGTGGTGCCCTCCGGCAGCGCCGGCAGGTCCTTGCAGCGCCCGTCCGCATCGGTGGCGGAGCCGCCCAGGGCCGCCCACTCTCCGTCCAGACCCGTACGGGCCGACAGGGAGATGGCGACGCCCTCGGCGGGCTTGCCGATGCTGGTGTCCAGGATGTGCGTGGACACCGACGCGGTGGTCTCGGTGCTCATGATCGGTCTCACTCTCCTTCAACGAGTTCGACGAGGCGGGTCAGGCGGATCTTGTTGATCTTGACGAGCTCGCCGCGGGCGATTTCCCGCTCCCGCTCCGGCGAGTTGTCGATCCGGACCCTGACCGCGTCCCGCATGAACTCACCGGTCGCACCGGTGGCGCAGATGAGGAAGACGTGGCCGAACTTCTCCTGGTACGCCAGGTTCAGTTCGAGGAGCTCGTTCTTGAGCTCCTCCGAGGCACCGGCCATGCCGCGCTGCTCGCGGGCGGAGGTCGGGTCTCCCGGCTTCGGCCGGCCGATCGGCGCGTGGCCTCCCATCGCTTCGCCCAGGTCCTCCGCGGTGAGCTCCGCCATGGCGGCTTCGTTCGCGGCGAACAGGGACTCTGCGGTGGCGAAGGGGCGCTGGGCGAGCAGCTTGCTCCCCCACGCCGAACTGGCGCACACCTCGTGCAGCTCGGCCGTGGCCGCGCTGTCGTCCAAGGTGTTGAACCGGGTGAGACCCGGGGTCGGACTCGAAGTCACGGTAGGCCTCCGTGGCCTGTTGTTGCTTTGACGGGCTGCGCATAGCTAACGCCCTCGACAACACGGCGTCAACACTTTGTTGAAACTTCCCGTACACAAAAGCCGCCGCCCGGGTGAATTGGGCGGCGGCTCGTCACTGCGGGTCAGCAGCCTTTCACTCTTGGCTGCTCTTGGCGCTGCCTTTGGGGCCGGAATCCCGGTTCAGGTAGTTGTAGACCGTGAAGCGGCTTACACCCAGGGCGCCCGCGACCGTTTCCACACCGTGCCGCACGGAGAAGGCGCCCCGCGCCTCCAGTATCCGCACCACGTCCTGCTTGGACTTCCGGTCGAGCTGCGACAACGGTACGCCGTGCCGGCGCTCCAGGGCCGCCAGGATGTGGTCCAGCGAATCCGAGAGCTGCGGCAGGCGCACGGCCAGCAGGTCCTGACCCTCCCAGCTGAGCACGACGTCGTCGGGCTGCGCCAGGGCCGGGTCCATCAGCTCGCCACCCATGGCGTCCACCAGCGGCTTGACCGCGGTGACGAAGGGGTGGTCACGGGGCTCGGTCATGGGGTGTCCTCCCCGATCACGTTGACCTGGAGCGAGACGCGCGTGGCTCCGGCCTCCAGGGAATCGCGCAGCAGCGCGCCCACCGCCGCCAGCACCCGGTCGGCCTCACCCTCGGCGGTGTTGCCGAACGGACCGACGTCCACCGCGTCCAGCTGGGCCTTCTGGATGACCTCACGCGCGGCCACGGCATGGGCAGGAGCCTCTTCGAGGTCGAAGGGCTCGGTCGTGAACTCCACTCTCAATCGCACGCGGTCAAGCTACCCCGCGGTCACGATTTTCCGGCAGTCCGTACTTGACATCCGGGACAAGCCCGATGCAGTCTTCCATCAAGCAGAAACTAACTTCCGCAATACGGAAGGAGCGCACACCCCTCATGGGATACACGGACCAGCGCTTCGATGTAAACCTTTCGATCCTCTTCACGGAACTCCCGCTCCTGGAGCGTCCTGCGGCTGCCGCCGCGGCGGGCTTCACGGCGGTCGAGCTGTGGTGGCCCTGGATCGAGACCCCCACCCCCGCACAGGAGGAGCTCGACGCCCTCAAGAAGGCTCTTGAGGACGTCGGCACCCAGCTGGTGGGCCTGAACTTCTACGCCGGCCGGCTGCCGGGTCCGGACCGCGGTGCGGTCTCGGTACCCGGCGAGGAGTCGGAGCGCTTCAACGCCAACATCAACGTGGCCGCCGACTTCGCGGCCTCGGTCGGCTGCAAGGCGCTGAACGCCCTGTACGGCAACCGCGTCGAAGGCGTGGACCCGGCCGTGCAGGACGAGCTCGCCCTGAAGAACCTGGTCGTGGCAGCCCAGGCCGCGGACCGCGTCGGCGCGATCCTCCTGATCGAGACCCTCAACAAGCCCGAGTCGCCGCTCTACCCGCTGGTGAGCGCCCCGGCCGGCATCGAGGTAGTGGACAAGGTGAACGAGGCCACCGGCCTCGGCAACGCCAAGTTCCTGCTCGACCTGTACCACCTGGCGATGAACGATGAGGACCTCTCCGAGGTCATCGAAAAGTACGCCGCCAAGACCGGGCACGTCCAGATCGCGGACAAGCCCGGACGGGGTGCCCCCGGCACCGGCGAGCTGCCCCTCGAGGAGCTGCTCGACCAGCTGAAGAAGGCCGGATACGAGGGCTACGTAGGCCTGGAGTACAAGGCCGCCGACGCTGCCGCCTCCTTCGCCTGGCTGCCGGCCGAGGCCCGCGCCGCGAAGTAGGCGGACCAAGTCCAGGCGATCAGCCAGGCACGTCACGAACTTTTCGTACGAAGCATTAAGAGAAGGACCCTCATCATGAGCAACCTCCCCAAGATCGCGTGGATCGGCCTCGGAATCATGGGCTCCCCCATGGCCGAGAACCTCCTGAAGGCCGGCTACTCGGTCACCGGCTTCACCCTGGAGCAGGACAAGCTGGACCGCCTGGCCGCCGCCGGCGGCGCCGCGGCCGGCTCGATCGCCGAGGCCGTCAAGGACGCGGACGTCATCATCACGATGGTGCCCGCCTCCCCGCAGGTCGAGGCCATCTCCTACGGTGAGAACGGCATCCTCGAGAACGCGAAGTCCGGTGCGCTGATCATCGACATGTCGTCGATCACCCCGCAGACCTCGGTCGACCTCGCGAAGAACGCCGCCGCCAAGGGCATCCGCGTTATCGACGCCCCGGTGTCCGGCGGCGAGGCCGGCGCCATCGAGGCCGTCCTGTCGATCATGGTGGGTGGCGAGCAGGCCGACTTCGACGCCGCCCTGCCGATCCTCGAGGCCCTCGGCAAGGTCATCGTCCTGTGCGGTCCGCACGGCTCCGGCCAGACGGTGAAGGCCGCCAACCAGCTCATCGTCGCGGTGAACATCCAGGCGTGCGCCGAGGCCGTCGTCTTCCTCGAGAAGTCCGGCGTGAACCTCCAGGCCGCCCTGGACGTCCTCAACGGCGGTCTGGCCGGCTCCACGGTCCTGACCCGCAAGAAGGACAACTTCCTGAACCGCGACTTCAAGCCCGGTTTCCGGATCGACCTGCACCACAAGGACATGGGCATCGTCACCGACGCCGCCCGCAACGTCGGTGCGGCGCTTCCGGTCGGCGCGGTCGTCGCCCAGCTGGTCGCCTCGCTGCGCGCCCAGGGTGACGGCGGCCTGGACCACTCCGCCCTGCTCCGTGCGGTCGAGCGTCTCTCCGGCGCTCAGATCTGAGCCCGCGGCCCGCATCCCGGGCCGCACCTCCCCCTGACGGGGGCCTGAGTCTCCGGATGGCGCCGGCGCTGACACCTGTCCTGTCGCGCCCAAGCGCCGGCGCCGTCCGGATCATCTCTCTCCAACTTCGTTCAACAAACTGTTGACGTTTAGTTCTCGCCGAAATTAGGCTGTTCCGCATGACGGAAGACGCTTTCCGTCAGCAGTTACCCGTACGGAAGGTCACCATGTCGAAGCGCACGCTGACGACCGAGTCCGGCGCCCCGGTCGCCGACAATCAGAACTCCGCCACCGCCGGCGTCGGTGGCCCGCTCCTAGTCCAGGACCAGCAGCTCCTCGAGAAGCTCGCCCGATTCAACCGCGAGCGCATCCCGGAGCGCGTGGTGCACGCCCGCGGCTCGGCCGCGTACGGCTACTTCGAGGTGACCGACGACGTCACCGCGTACACGAGCGCCGCGTTCCTGAACACGGTCGGCAAGAAGACCGAGACCTTCCTGCGGTTCTCCACCGTCGCCGACTCGCTGGGTGGCGCGGACGCGGTCCGCGACCCGCGCGGCTTCGCGCTGAAGTTCTACACCGAAGAGGGCAACTACGACCTCGTCGGCAACAACACCCCGGTGTTCTTCATCAAGGACCCGATCAAGTTCCCCGACTTCATCCACTCCCAGAAGCGCGACCCCTTCACGGGCAAGCAGGAGCCGGACAACGTCTGGGACTTCTGGGCGCACACCCCCGAGGCGACGCACCAGATCACCTGGCTCATGGGTGACCGCGGCATCCCGGCGTCGTACCGTCACATGAACGGCTACGGCTCCCACACGTACCAGTGGACGAACGAGCAGGGCGAGGCCTTCTTCGTCAAGTACCACTTCAAGACGAACCAGGGCATCCGCTGCCTCTCGGGCGAGCAGGCCGCCGAGCTCGTCGGCAAGGACGCGAACTCGCACCAGACCGACCTGCTCCAGGCGATCGAGCGCGGTGTGAACCCGAGCTGGACCCTCTACGTCCAGATCATGCCCGCCGCCGAGGCCGCGGACTACCGCTTCAACCCGTTCGACCTCACCAAGGTGTGGCCGCACAGCGACTACCCGCTGCAGCGCGTGGGCCGTCTGGTCCTCGACCGCAACCCGGACAACGTCTTCGCCGAGGTCGAGCAGTCCGCCTTCTCCCCGAACAACTTCGTCCCGGGCATCACCGCCTCGCCGGACAAGATGCTCCAGGGCCGCCTCTTCGCGTACGCCGACGCCCAGCGCTACCGCCTCGGTGTGAACCACACCGTGCTGCCGGTCAACGCCCCGAAGGCGACGAAGGCCGACAACTACGGCCGCGACGGTGTCATGGCGCTGCGCAACGGCTCGCGCCACGACAAGAACTACGAGCCCAACTCGTACCAGGGTCCGGCCGAGACCGGTCTGGCGCTTGGCGCCCCGAAGGCCGTCTCCGGCTACACGGGCACCCACGAGGCCCCGGCCCACACCAAGGACGACGACTTCTTCCAGGCCGGTGAGCTCTACCGCCTGATGTCGGAGGCCGAGAAGCAGCGTCTGGTGGCGAACATCGCCGGCGGCCTGTCTCAGGTCACCCTCGAGGACGTCATCGAGAAGAACCTGGCTCACTTCCACGCCGCAGACGCCGACTACGGCCGTCGCGTCGAGGAGGCCGTGCGCGCCCTGCGCGACGCCTGAGCCGCACAGCTGCACCGGGGGCCTGACGGGAGGTCAGGCCCCGGGTGCTGAGCCCGACCCGTGGACCCGGATGAGGGGTGGTACGCGGCGAGGGCAGGACGAGGACCGTGGCGGGCGTGCGAGCCAGTGCGGTGGTAATGGGTTCCGAGGCCCGTCTCTTGACCTGAGGGAGACGAAGCCGGAGTTCTCGTCGCCGACCGCCACGGTCCCAGCCATCCTCTTCGTACAGGGGCTGCGCACAGAGCCCCCTGCACGCGGAGGAACCCACCTCCCCCCATACCCCGCCCGGCGGTGCGAACGTCCTGTCGCGCCAGCCTCGTACCGTCGGGCGGTAACAAACCAGAGCGCCGAGTCACGGACGGTCCCGTGACCCGGCGCTTTGCCGTTCCCGCCTTCCGGCCTTGTGGCCTTGTGGCCTTGCGGTCGTACGGCCTCCCGGCTACTGATCGCCCGGACCGTGCAGAAGTACGGGCTGCGGGTGAGCTCGGGGAGGCAGACCACGGTGGCTCCCTCGGCGGCGGCCAGGGCCACGCCCTCGCGGAGCCGGGCGTCGTGCTCGTTCTCATCGGCGTACCAGCGCATCTGGACGAGGCCGACGCGCAGGGGGACGCGCTCGGCGGGCTCGGTGCGGGCCGGGGAGCCGAGCGCGGAGCCGTAGGAGGTGAGGAGCGCGTAGCTCATGCCGTCAGGTCCTCGCGCTCCGGGTGGAGTTGCTGGGTGATGCAGTGGATACCGCCGCCGCCGTACGCGAGGGCCGGGGTCGGTACGCCGACCACCGTGCGGCCGGGGAGTGCGGAGGCGAGGACGGCGAGGTTGGCGCGCATCCGGGCGCAGTCGGGGTGGGCGGGGTCCTCGGGGAGGGAGACGACCACCTTGGCGGGGGCGACGTAGGCGGCGACCCCGTCCACGTGGCCGTCGGTCTCGGTGTCCTCAAGTCCGCCGTAGGGCAGCCAGATGACCTTCTCGACGCCGAGGCGGCGCTTCAGCTCGTCCTCGATGTCGGCGCGGCTCATGCGCGGGTTGCGGTTGGTGTGCAGCAGGCACTGCTCGGTGGTGATGAGGGTGCCCTCGCCGTCGACGGTGAGGGCACCGCCTTCGAGGGTCATGGAGGAGTGGACGCGGGGGGTGCGGAGCCGGTCAGGGAAGAGCGACGCGAGCCTGTCGTCGGCGGTCCAGGGGTAGTGCTTCTCGCCCCAAGGCGTTGAAGCGGAAGTCGACGCCGACCCGGTCGCCGTGCTCGTCGTAGGCGAAGATCGGGCCGGAGTCGCGCAGCCAGGAGTCGTCGGCCTGCAGTTCGAGGACCTCGATGCCGTGGCCGCCGGTGGTGTCGCCCGGGGCGGTTCCGCCGCACGCGGCGCGGGCCTCGTCGGCCAGGCCCGGCGCGGCGATCATGATCACGCGCTCGAAGCCGGCGATGGCGCGGGCAGGGCCTCAGCGAGCGCTGGCTGAGCGGCTCCCTGACCCTGGAGCGGGCCCGCGAGCTGCTGACGGGCGCGGTGGACGCGGAACTCGGCCCCGCACCCGCGTAGCGGTCGGGCCCTCGGACCCGGAACGACACCGGACGCGGAACGACCCCCGCTCCTCCTGGCGGAGGGGCGGGGGTCGCCGTGTACTGCGCGAGTTGCCGATCAGACCTTGAGGGCCTTGATCAGACCTTGAGGGCCTTGATCGCGGTCGGGGCGTGGCCCGGCTCGGTCGCGAGCTCCTCGAACTCGGTGACGTCGCTCATGTCGACCGTCTTGCTCATCGCGATGTTGGTGATGCGCTCCAGGATCGCCTCGACGACGACCGGAACCTGGAACTCCTGGGCCAGCTTCTTGGCCTCCTCGAAGGCCTCGCCCAGCTTGTCCGGGTCGGTGACGCGGATGGCCTTGACGCCCAGGCCCTCGGCGACCTTGACGTGGTCGACGCCGTAGACACCCAGCTCGGGGGTGTTGATGTTCTCGAACTCGAGGTTGACCTCGAAGTTGATGCCCAGGCCGCCCTGCGCCTGACGGATCAGACCCAGGTAGGCGTTGTTCACGAGGACGTGGACGTAGGGGACCTTGTGCTGCGCGGCGACCGCGAGCTCCTCGATCATGAACTGGAAGTCGTAGTCGCCCGAGAGCGCGACGATCGGGGTCTCCGGGTCCGCGGTGGCGGCACCGATGGCGGCCGGGATGGTCCAGCCCAGCGGGCCGGCCTGGCCGCAGTTGATCCAGTGGCGCGGCCGGTAGACGTGCAGGAACTGCGCGGCGGCGATCTGGGAGAGACCGATCGTCGTGACGTAGCGGGTCTCCGGGCCGAAGGCCTTGTTCATCTCCTCGTAGACGCGCTGCGGCTTCAGGGGAATGTTGTCGAAGTGCGTACGGCGCTGCAGGGTGGCCTTGCGCTCCTGCGCCGAGGCGGTCCAGGCGGAGAAGTCGGGCAGCTTGCCCTCGGCCTTGAGCTCCTTGGCGACCTCGATGAAGAGCTCCAGCGCGACCTTGGCGTCCGAGGCGATGCCGAAGTCCGGGGCGAAGATCTTGCCGAGCTGGGTGGGCTCGATGTCGACGTGGACGAACTTGCGGCCCTTGGTGTACGCGTCGAGGTTGTAACCGGTGTGACGGTTGGCCCAGCGGTTGCCGATGCCGAAGACGAAGTCCGACTCGAGGAACGTGGCGTTGCCGTAGCGGTGCGCGGTCTGCACACCGACCATGCCGGCGGCCAGCTCGTGGTCGTCCGGGATGATGCCCCAGCCCATCAGGGTGGAGATGACCGGGACGTTGACGAGCTCGGCGAACTCGACCAACAGGTCGGAGGCGTCGGCGTTGATGATGCCGCCACCGGCGACGATCAGCGGGCGCTCGGACTCCAGCAGGAACCGGATGGCCTTCTCGGCCTGGGCGCGGCTGGCCTGCGGCTTGTAGACCGGCAGCGGCGTGTAGGTCTCGGGGTCGAACTCGATCTCGGTCAGCTGGACGTCGATCGGCAGGTCGATGAGGACCGGGCCGGGGCGGCCGGAGCGCATCAGGTGGAAGGCCTCCTGGAACACGCCCGGGACCTGTGCGGCCTCCAGGACGGTCGTGGCCTTCTTGGTGACGGGCTTGGCGATCGAGGCGATGTCGACGGCCTGGAAGTCCTCCTTGTGGAGCTTCGAGACCGGAGCCTGACCGGTGATGCACAGGATCGGGATCGAGTCCGCGATCGCGGAGTACAGGCCGGTGATCATGTCGGTGCCGGCCGGGCCCGAGGTACCGATGCAGACACCGATGTTGCCCGCCTTGGCCCGCGTGTAGCCCTCGGCCATGTGCGAGGCGCCCTCGACGTGACGGGCCAGCGTGTGCGCGATACCGCCCACGTTCTTGAGCTCGCGGTAGAACGGGTTGATCGCAGCACCGGGCACGCCGAACGCTTGTTCGACACCCTCGAGCTTGAGGATCTCAACTGCAGCGGCGGCGGCTGTCATACGAGGCATCAGGTTCTCCTGCGGGTCTGGCGGTCAGGCTTTTCCGTCATCCGGAAGTTTTGTTCTGCTATACGGAACAAGCTAAGCGGCGGCTCCGTCGGCGTCAAGGCGATAAGGGACCCCGGAACCCACCAAAAGCCGCGTCTTGCTCGGTGAGTTGTACAAATGACCGATCAGGCGGCCCGGATCCCCCGGAAATGGCGCGCGCTCTCGCCCCCGCGGTCGCCGGTGGTGGAGCATGGACCTACGCACAGCGACGGAGGGGGTCCAGGTCTCATGGCGGAAGCGGTACCGGTGCGCTGCCCGGCGTGCCTGCGCGACAACGGCTACACGGCGCCGGTCTTTCCCTGCGCCTGCGGAAGCCCGGTGAATCCTCCGCTGGACCTGGCGGCGCCGCCGGTGCCGCTGACCCATCGCACCTGGTCGGACAGCTGGGTGGCGGTGCGGTGCACGGCCTGCGGACGGGAGAGCGAGTGGCCGCAGCCCGAGCTGGGATGCGGCTCCTGCGGGACGGTGGTGCGGATCCCGGTGCACCCGCTGGAGCGGGCGGACCCCGGGGACGGGGCCGGTGTGAGTGACGAGCCCGGGCCGGGGCAGGCCGGCGGCGGGGTACGGAGGGACGGCGCGGGCGCGGGTACGGGGCCGGCCGCCGCGGGTACGGGACGGGGCGCGGGTACGGGACGGGGCGCGGGTACGGGACCGGCCGCAGGTACGGGGCGGGGCGCGGGCCAGGGGCACCCGGACGACCGCCGCCGGTCCGGCGCCCGGCCGGATCCGCACGACGCGGGACCCGGGCCCGAGCCGCACGGCAAGGGGTCCCCCGACCGCCCCGCCGGCGGGCAGCCGGCTCACGCGCCGCTGCCGCCGCCCACGGCTCCGCTGCCGCGGCCCGCGTTCCGGCCGGTGACCATCCGTACGGCCCGCGACGCGGTGGCCACGGCCGCGCTCTACCTGCGCTGGCTCGGTTTCCAGGACGTACGGCAGCCCGACGCGCGCCCGATCCCCTCGGCGGCCGTGGACCTCCGGGCTCCGGGGCTGGTCGCCCAGGTGGACCCGACCACCGCGCCGGCCGGGCTGCGGGCGGTGGAGTGCGTCTGGCTGAACGGACTCACAGCTTCCGCGACCAGCGTCTACTTCGCCCTCGCCGGATACACGGAGGACGCCCGCACCCGCGCGGACGATCTCGGGATACCGCTGTTCGTGATGGACCTCACCGGCATGCCGCAGCCGGTCAACGACCCGGCGGACGAGCTGGTCGGATCGGGCGCCTAGGCCCTGTCCGGGGCGTCGGCGTGATCCGCAGGAGAGGCGCTTAAGCTCGTGGGCGTTACTTGCTTGCTTCCTTACCGCCTGCCGGCCGCCTGCCGCCGGCCGCCGCCCTTCCTGCCGAGGAGAGCCCGATGAGCCTGTACGACATCCCGCTGACCACCCTGTCCGACGAGCCCACGAGCCTGGCGGCGTACAAGGGCAGGGCGATCCTCCTGGTGAACACGGCCTCCCAGTGCGGGCTCACCCCTCAGTACTCGGGGCTGGCCCGTCTGCAGTTCAAGTACGAGGAGAAGGGCTTCACCGTCATCGGCGTGCCCTGCAACCAGTTCGGCGAGCAGGAGCCCGGCAACGCCGAGGACATCCAGACCTTCTGCGCGGCCGGTTTCGGCGTCACCTTCCCGATCCTGGAGAAGTCCGAGGTCAACGGCGAGAACCGGCACCCGCTGTACCAGGAGCTGGTGAAGACCCAGGACGCGGACGGCGAGGCGGGGGACATCCAGTGGAACTTCGAGAAGTTCCTGATCTCCCCGGACGGCGAGGTCGTCGCGCGCTTCCGCCCGCGTACCGAGCCCGAGGCCCCCGAGGTCGTCGCCGCGATCGAGGCGCACCTCCCGGCGTAGGGCCCCGGCCGCGGGTTCCCGTACGCGGTCGGGTTCCCGTACGCGGTCGGGTTCCCGTACGCGGTCGGGTTCCCGTACGCGGTCGGGTTCCCGTACGGGCTGCCGCGCGGGCCGCGCGGCAGCCCGTACCGGCTCGGCTCAGCCCAGGTCGGCCTCGTCGTACTCCCCCGTAGAGCCGGCCGCGGTGAGCTCCCGCAGCTCGACCCGGCGGATCTTGCCGGACACGGTCTTCGGGAGCTCGCCGAACTCGATGCGGCGGATCCGCTTGTACGGGGACAGCACCGCGCGGGAGTGCTCGAACAGCACCCGGGCCGTCTCCGGCCCGGGTTCCCAGCCGTCCGCGAGCGTGACGTACGCCTTCGGGACCGCGAGCCGCAGCGCGTCGGGGGCCGGTACGACGGCGGCCTCGGCGACCGCCTCGTGCTCCAGCAGGGCGCTCTCCAGCTCGAACGGGCTGATCTTGTAGTCGGAGGCCTTGAAGACGTCGTCGGAGCGCCCGACGTAGGTGAGGTACCCGTCGGCGTCGCGCGCGGCGATGTCGCCGGTGCGGTAGAGCCCGTCCGCCATGGCCTCGGCGGTGCGCTCCGGGTCGTCGCGGTAGCCGGTCGTCACGCCGGCGGGCCGGGCGCGCAGGTTCACGCAGATTTCGCCCTCGTCCGGGGACTCCTTTCCGGTGACGGGGTCCACCAGGACGATCTCGTAGCCGGGCGCCGGGCGGCCCATGGAGCCGGGCTTGACGGGCACCCCGGGGAAGTTGCCGACCTGGAGGGTGGTCTCGGTCTGGCCGAAGCCGTCGCGGATGGTGACGCCCCAGGCCTCGCGGACCTTCTCGATGACCTCAGGGTTGAGCGGCTCACCTGCGGCGACGGCCTCGCGCGGGGGCCTGGCCAGCTTGGTGAGGTCGGACTGGATCAGCATGCGCCACACGGTGGGCGGGGCGCAGAAGGTGGTCACGCCGTGCCGGTCCATCTCGGCCATCAGCCGCTGCGGGTCGAAGCGGGTGTAGTTGTGGACGAAGACGGTGGCGCCGGCGTTCCAGGGGGCGAACAGATTGGACCAGGCGTGCTTGGCCCAGCCGGGCGAGGCGATGTTGAGGTGCACGTCGCCGGGGCGCAGGCCGAGCCAGTACATGGTGGAGAGGTGCCCGATGGGGTACGAGGCGTGCGTGTGCTCGACGAGCTTGGGGCGGTCGGTGGTGCCGGAGGTGAAGTACAGCATCAGCGGGTCGGTGGCGAGGGTCTCCCCTCCGGGGGTGAAGGCGGTGTCCGCGGCCTCCATGTCCGCGAGCCGGCGCCAGCCCGCCGGGATCTGCTGCCCGGCGGCGATCCGGGTGTAGCCGCCCGGCACCTCGTCGAACTTGGCCGTGTCCTCGGCGCGCGCGATCACGTGGCGTACGAGGCCGCGCTCGACCCGGTCGCGCAGGTCGGCCGGGCCGAGCAGGGGGGTGGCGGGGATGACGACGGCGCGCAGCTTCATCGCGCCGAGCATCACCTCCCACAGTTCGCGCTGGTTGCCGAGCATGACGAGGATCCGGTCGCCCGGCGCGATGCCCTGCTCGCGCAGCCAGTTGGCGGCCGCGCCGGAGCGTGCGGCCAGCTCGGCGAAGGTGAGCGCCTCGCTGGTGCCGTCCTCCTCGACGATGCGCAGGGCGTCGGCGCCGTTCCCGGCGGCGATCTGGTCGAACCAGTCCAGGGCCCAGTTGAAGCGGCGGGGGCGGGGCCAGGTGAATCCGGTGTGGGCGGCCTCGTAGTCACCGCGGCGCTCCAGCAGGAAGTCCCGCGCGGCGAGGAACTGGGCGGTGGCGCTGTTCTGCGTACCTTCGGTCGTCATGGCAGGTATCGTGCCGCGTCCGCCGCACGGACCACCAGTGCGACGCCCGCGAGGAGTTGACCGCCGACGGCTGTACGGCCGGACGCCGGCGGGAACCGGTCGGCACCGGTCGGCGCCGGCCGGATCACCACCTGTGGCTCGGTGCCGTGCGCACGGCCATGAGGAGGCCGCTCGCCCAGGCCATGCGGACGGTACGGAAGTCCGCCCGCTCTTCGAGCTCGGTCAGCAGGCGATGGACCGAGGCGCCGTGACCCTCCGGCCAGCCGGGCTGCGGGAGGAGGTCGTCGATCAGGTACGTCCCGCCGGGGGCCACGAGCGCCAGGGTCCGTTCCAGGTGGGTGAACTTGCCGGGCCAGGTGTCCGCGAAGACCAGGTCGAACGGTTCCCCCTCGTACTCCTCCAGCCACGCGCCCCCGTCCCCCGCCACGAAGGCCGCCCGCGGATCGGAACGGAACTGCTCGCGGGCGACCTTCTGCACGGCCTCGTCCAGTTCGACCGTGACCAGGCGGGAGGCCGCGTCCATCCCGCTGAGGAGCCAGGCGGTTCCCGCGCCCACACCCGTACCGAGTTCGAGGATGCGGCCGCCGGGGCGGGTGGCCGCGAGCAGGGCCAGCAGGCTGCCGGTGCGCTCCTCGCAGGACAGGGTGAAGCCCGCTCGGCGCGCCGCGGCGCGCAGGGCCGGCAGGGCATCCGGGATCCGTCTCGGCATGTCGTCCATCCCGGGATCATGCGGCCGGCGCGCCCACCGTACAACTCCTTTTGAACTGCGCCCGTTTACCCGGGTTCACTCTCGACGGGTCACTCCGAAACGAACGGATGCCCCAGCGGCGGACCCGGCTCCCTCCCCGGCCCCCTCCCCCGCCCCCATTTCAAGGACCACCCGCTCCCCTTCGGCGACGATCTCCTCCTTCTGCTCCTTCGAGACCCGGCCGAACAGCTCGACGGTGAGCACCGTCCCCTCCAGCTTCCACAGGCCGGCGACGAACCCGTCGACGAGCAGGGTGCAGTGGGCCTGGTTCCCGGTCCAGGTACGTCCCTTGATCTCGGAGGCGACCACGCGGGTGCGGTCGGCGTGCGAGAGGAGGAGGTTGTCGAACTCCGGGAGGAAGCGGGGCGGCGCCGGGGTGTCCGGGTCGGGCCGGGGCGCGTCGGGGAGGTCGAAGAGCTCGACGCCGCTCTCGTCCCGGAAGACGACCAGGCCCGGCCGCAGCCGCTCGAAGGCCTCGCGCAGCCGGGTCAGTCCGGCCCAGATCTGCATGTCCTTGACGGAGGCGGGCCCGAAGGCGGCGAGGTAGCGCAGTACGACGTCGTCGACGGGCTGCGCCTCCCCGGCGGGCCGGCCGAGCCAGTTCTCGGCGGTGGTGAGCCGGACCTGCCCGCTGCGCCCCCACACCCCGCGCGGGGTGACCTGGACCAGCGGCAGCCGGCAGCGCGCGGCGACGGACAGGGACTGCGGGTCGGCGTCGGGCCACTCGCGCAGCAGCTCCTCGCGGATCTCGCCCATGGTGCGCGGCGCGCTCTCGACGAAGCCTCGGGCCCGTTCCGCCAGCCGGTCCAGATCCACTCCCACGAGCCCCTTCCGGAAGTAGTTGATCTCCCGGTCGCGGGCGGGCTGGACGAGGGGGCGCAGGGTCAGGGCGTCGTCCGCGGTGTGGGTGTGGATGGTGGAGCGCATGGTGACCATCCGGACCACCTCGCGGGACTCCATGAGCCCGGCCAGTTCGGCGGGCTTGAAGCCGGCGAGCCGGGCGTGGAGCTGGAAGTAGGGCGGCTTGACGTTCTGGGCCTGCAGTCCGAGCAGGTGGGTGACGGCGCCCTCCGCGGACATCTCGGCGCGGCTGAGCAGCAGCTGGCGGGCGAGCGTGGCACGGTTCAGGGCGCGGGTGCCGAGTACGGGATGCGTCGTCGTGGAGGCCATGACAACAAACTAACCCTCCTTGCGGACGGTTCCTGTCCGCAACTCCCGGGCCGAAACCCACCTCAGATCCCGCCCCTCGCCCCCGTGCCGCCGGTTTCCCCCGATACCCTGCCCCTTGCCCGCAATGAACACCCGTCACGGGAGCTGACCTGCGATGCCGGAGCGCCCAGACCGCCGCCCCTCGCCGCCACCCGCCGGGAAGCGCCCGCCCTGGCGCCGCACCGCCGCACCGGCCGCCGCGCCCCCGGCGGGTCCACCGGCCGCCCCGCAGCCCGCACCGCCGACTCCCACTCCCGCGAACCACCGCAGCGTGATCGACTCGGCCGTCTACCGCGACGGCCTCCGGGTCGCCTCCCCCACGACGCTGGCCGACACCTTCCGGCAGCTGCGCGAGGAGCCCGACGGGATGGCCTGGATCGGCCTCCACCGGCCCACGGAGCCCGAACTCCACTCCCTCGCCGCCGAGTTCAACCTTCACGAACTCGCCGTCGAGGACGCCCTGGAAGCCCACCAGCGCCCCAAGCTGGAGCGATACGGCGACACCCTCTTCGTCGTCCTGCGCGCCGCCCGCTACCTCGACGCCCAGGAGGAGGTCGACTTCAGCGAGCTCCACATCTTCGTCGGCCCGGACTTCCTGATCACGGTCCGCCACGGGGGCGCCCCGGACCTCTCCTCCGTCCGCCGCCGCATGGAGGAGAACCCGGAACTCCTCTCGCTCGGCCCGGAGGCCGCCCTGTACGCCATCCTCGACGCGGTGGTCGACGGCTACGCCCCGGTCGTCGAGGGTGTCCAGACCGACATCGACGAAATCGAGACGGAGGTCTTCCGCGGCGACCCGGCGGTCTCCCGCCGCATCTACGAACTCTCCCGCGAAATGGTCGAGTTCCAGCGCGCCACCCGCCCCCTGGTCGGCATGCTCCACAACCTGATGGCCGGCTTCGCGAAGTACGGCACGGACGAGGAACTCCAGCGCTACCTGCGCGACGTCGCCGACCACGTCACGCACACCAGCGAACGCGTGGACGGCTTCCGCCAGGCCCTCACCGACATCCTGACGGTCAACGCCACCCTGGTCTCCCAACAACAGAACGCCGAAATGCGCGCCCTCGCCGAAGCCGGCTTCGAACAGAACGAGGAGATCAAGAAGATCTCCTCGTGGGCCGCCATCCTCTTCGCCCCCACCCTGGTCGGCACCATCTACGGCATGAACTTCGAGGACATGCCGGAGCTGAAGTGGGCCGGCGGCTACCCCTTCGCAATCCTGCTGATGGCAGTGGTCTGCGTCAGCCTGTACGTCATCTTCAAGAAGCGCGACTGGCTGTAGAAGTCAGCCGACCCCTCACGCACCAACGGGGGTCACCGGCAGCGGCACGGTAGCCCGTCAGGCATGCACGCGGCCATCCGCCATCACCAGCCGAACGCGGCGCAGCGCCTGGAGATCGCCCAGGGGATCACCCTCGACGACCAGGAGGTCCGCGCGGAGGCCGGGGAGCAGGCGCCCCGTGACCTCCCCCAGCCCGAGTGCCTCCGCCGCCTCGCAGGTGGCCAGGTCGACGATCTCCTCCGAGGTGCAGCCCAGATGGGCGAAGAACTCGAGACTGGACACGAAGTCATCGAAGACCGCCCGGCTCACGCCCGCGTCCGTGCCGGTGAGCAGCCGCACCCCGCGCTCGCGCATGCGGCGGATCCCGCCGAACATCTCCTCCGCGCGCTGGTGTCCGAAGCGCTCGGCGAAGCCGCGCCAGTCGGGGCTGGCCGCCGGACAGACCCCGATTCCCCGGGCGGCGATCTCGTCGACGACGTCGTCGAGGAGCCGGAAGCCATCCTGGTCGATCCACGTGCAGTGCTCGATCGTGCTCACCCCGGCCTCCACCGCCGCGACGATGCCTGCGGTGCCGTGCGCATGCGCCGCCACCGGGAGGCCGGCACTCGCCGCCTCCTGCACGATGATCCGGAGCTCCTCGGCCGTGAACTGGGGCGCCCAGATCGGCGGCCCGCCCTTGGTGATGCCCCCGCCCGTGGCCATCACCTTGACGAGGTCCGTGCCCCGCTCCACGTTGCGGCGGACCAGCGCCCTGGCGGCGTCCTCGCCGGACACCTCTCCGCCCAGGAACCAGCAGTGTCCGCCGGGTCCCGTCACAGGAGTGCCGGCCGCCAGGACACGGGGTCCGGCCAACCGTCCCGCCCTGACGGCGTCGCGGAACTCCGTCACCAGTCCGTTCCGGTCGCCGAGGTCCCGCACTGTGGTGACTCCGGCGTTCAGCAGACCGAGCGCCCGCTCCGCAATGCCTTTGGCCACCGTCGCATCGTCCGCCTCCCGCAGCGCCGCGACCGGATCGGGCCCCGCGTTCAGAACGAGGTGGACGTGCGCGTCGACGAGCCCCGGCAGCAGCGTGCCGTCGGGGTAGTCGTGACGGAGAATGCCCGCGGGGGCACGGGACTCCACCTCGTGGCGCGGTCCGGTGTCCGCGATGACGCCGTTTCGCACCAGCACGGCACCGTCCGCCAGGACCTGGCCGTGCGGTCCGATCACCACGCGCCGGGCCGAGATCAGGGTGTCCATCACCACTCCTCGTTCAGCATTGCGCTGTCAGAGCTTCGGAGAGCCGGATCACTTGCCGTACATCGCTCTCCAGTCTGTCCTCGCCCTCGCCCTCGCCCTCGCCGGGCAGGGCGACCGGAACGGCCTGGGAGGGCGCATCCTCTCCGGAGGCGTACCCCCGCAGCGCGGTCCTTAGCTGGCGCGCCGCGACCTCGGGCGTGAGCGGTGCCTCGGCGTCGGCCGTGGCCGCCTCCAGCGCCAGATAGGGACTGATCCGGACGAGCCCGTCCCGGCACTCGATGACACGCCGGTAGTAGCGCCGGTGCACGCCCCGCGGACTCAGCACGTCCCAGCGGCGACCACCCCCGGTGCGTTTGAGTGCGTCCTCCGGGAACGCCAGGTGCAGAGCCTCCCAGAGAGGGGCCGGCCTGTGGTAAACGCGGCCGTGGTGCCACCACAGACGGATGCTGGCCCAGCGCGTCACCAGCCCCGGGTAGACCACGCCCGCCACGAAGAGGGGGATCGCGAGGTCGAGCAGAAGCTTCGCGTCGGTGACCACCGGGTGGGGCACACCGCCGCCGAGCAGGCGCACGAGCGTCACGCACTCCCGTACCGCCGAGGCCAGCACCATGCCCGCCAGCGCGGCGGCCACCATCCGCAGCCCGGTCGCCAACGGCCGGCTCGCCAGCCGCGCGCCCTCGTCGACTCCGGAGTCTTCCTCTACGGCACGCCCGGGAACATCGCCGCACAGCTGGCCGAATACGATCGGGCGGGGTGGACGAAGTTGTCGTCAACGTCGCGGGAGTGTATTCCGAGCATGGCCGACCGGACGCCGTACGGGACCTCCAGGAGATCCTCGAGGCCTGCCGGGAGGCAAGTAACTGACCCGTGAACGGGTGCGAGAGGCCGGGGCACGCCCACGTGCCGTCCTGCCGCACGCGGGAAGGAGAGGCAAGACGGTGCCCGACGACATCGCCCTATGGCTGAACGAGCACGCCAACCCCTTGAGCACCCTGACCCCCGGCGCGCCCGTGGAGGATCTGAAGCCCCTGGGCGAGGCCCTGCGGGGGACACGGATCGTCGGTCTGGGCGAATCCACCCACGGCACGGGCGAGTTCTTCCGGCTGAAGCACCGCATCGTGGAGTTCCTGGTCCGTGAGGAGGGGTTCACCACCCTCGCCATGGAGGCCAGCCAGTCCGCCGCCCGCGCGCTCGACGCGTACGTCCGGTACGGCACGGGCGCCCCCGAACGGCTCGTCGTCCGGCTGGGTTTCTGGACCTGGCGCACCCGCGAGATGGTCGACCTCGTCGAGTGGCTGCGCGCCCACAACCGCGACCTGCCCGAAGAGCGCCGGGTCCGCTTCGTGGGAACGGACCCCCAGCTCTGCGCCGACTCGGTCGAGGCCGTCACCGCCTTCCTGCGCCGGACGGCGCCCGATCAGGCCGGGCGCATGGGCGCCTTGGACGTACTGGCCCGGGCCCGCCCGGGCTCGCTTCCGGACCCGGACAAGGCCCTGATGCGGCGCGCCGAGGAGATCGCCCGCCTCGTCGCGGACCACGTCGAACGGTCGGGTCCAGGCGACGACGCCGACGAGGCTCTGGAACACGCGCGCATCCTGGTCCGCGCCGCCGACCTGGTGACCCGGCCCTTCGCGGCCTCGGCCGGCGAGGACGGCGTGTACGCCGCGCGTGACCGCTACATGGCCGAGGCCGTCGCACGGCTCGTGGACGACGACCCCGAGGCGCGCGTCATGGTCTGGGCACACAACGGGCACATCGCGAAGGGCACGTACGGGGACCAGGTGCCGGCCCTCGGCAGCAGACTCCGCGAACGGTACGGCGACGCCTACTACGCGTTGGCCCTCCTCTTCGGCAAGGGCTCCTTTCTGGCCCGCCGCGGCAATGATCTTCGGCGCCCGCCGGCCCGCCACCGCATCGGCACCGGCCTCCGCTCCCTGGAGGCCAGACTCACGCACGCCGTACCCGGCGACTACTACGCGGACCTCCGCGCCGCGGGTTCCCCCGCCGACGCCGCGCCCTGGCTGCACGCCCCCCACGCGCAGCGCAGCTTCGGCGCCAACGTCCAACGCTTCTTCTACCGCTTGAACACCGCCCCGCTCGTCCCGGCCGAGGACTACGACGGCATCGCGTTCGTAGCCCGCTCGACCTGCTCCCACCTGCTGCCCCCGGCGGAAGACTGAGGTTCTCTCACGGCCACAGGTCGAGCGCGGCGTTCAGAGTGAGCTGCCACATCGGTTCGGCACCGGTGCCGAATGCCGCGGCGAGCCCGTACCCCACGGACCCGTCATACGGGTCCCGGGCACGCTCGGACTCGCCCGCCGCCTCCCAGTCGGCCGACACGCGCCCGTCGCCGCTCGATGTGAAGACGCCGAGCAGCCGCTCGTCCCGCAGCAGCCGGCTGGTGCCGAGGGAGTCCGGAACCAGCAGGTAGCGGCACTCCCGCGCACCGGAGAAAACCTCGACCCGGTAGCGCGGAGCCTCCCGTGCCGTAAACCGTTTTCGACAGCGCGCGCCTGCGGAGTGTAACGAAAACGGATGGCACAGCATCTGCTATGCCACCCGTTCATCACACCGCTAGCAGCGGGCCAGTGTGCCGCTCTCCCGGGTGAGGTGGGTGCTGGACATCCAGCCTTCGGTGTTCGTGCCCTCGGCGCGGGCGTAGATCCACTTGTTGCCATGGGCGTTGGTGACGTAGCAGTGGTAGTAGACCTTCACGCCGGTTTTGACCACGGACACGTAGCTGCACTCCGCGTACGGCCCGGTGTAGAGGTGGGAGTTGTCGCGCAGGTAGCCGTAGCCGTTGCTGCGGTTCTCGTGACTCCACCCGGTGCAGGCCGTCGATACCGGGGTGGGCTCCTTCACCGTGGAACCGGGCTTGGTCTCCGGAGAGGCGGACGGGCTCGCGGACGGCTTGGCACCGTTGTTGCCGGGCGTCGTCGTGGGACCCGTCTTGTTCGCCGAGGGAGACGGCTTCGAGGAGGCGCCCGGAGCAACGGAGGACGACGGGCCGCTGCCCGCCGGGGAACTGACGGCGGGCTGCGTCGCCTGCGCGCCGTGCGCGGTCGTGCCGCCCTCTTGGCCGGTCAGGGCGTAGGTGATTCCGCCGCCTGCGGCGAGGAGTACGACGGCGGCCGCTGATGCGATGAGGGTGTGGCTGCGGCCCCGTGCGCCACGGGCTGCGGTGCGGCTCGTTTCGGGAGTGGGGACTCCAGCGGGGCCCGCGACCGGCGCGCCGGGCTGTGGAAGCAGCGACGGGAGGTTGGGCTGCGGGTAGCCGGCATGCGGAGGCTGAGGCTGCGGGGTGGGCTGGGGGAACATCGGGGGGCCGAACCCGGGGGGCGGTACGACGGCGGCCGCAGCCCCGGGAACCACCGCGGGAGCGGGAGTCGGGCCCTCGGACGCCGTCCGGCCCGCGGCGACGCGCTCCAGCATGCCGCGCGCCTGGTCTGCGGTGGGCCGGTCATCCGGTTCCTTCGCCATCAGCGCCTGGAGCACCGGCGCGAGTGGTCCAGCCCGGCGGGGCTGCGGCAGTGGCTCGGTGACGATGGCCGACAACGTGGACCACGCGGAAGCGCGGCGGAACGGCGAAGTGCCCTCCACGGCCGCGTACAGCGTCATGCCGAGCGACCAGATGTCCGACGCGGGACCGGGCTCCCTGCCCTGCGCGCGCTCCGGTGGCAGGTAGTCGAGAGAGCCGATGATGTCACCGCTGCGGGTCAGCTTGGCCATGGCGTCGTCGTCGGAGGCTTCCATGGTGGCGATGCCGAAATCGGTGAGTACGACCCTCCCGCCGTGCTCCATCAGCACGTTGGCGGGCTTGACGTCCCGATGCAGTACGCCGACCCGGTGCGCGGCGTCGAGCGCTTCCATCAGCTTGGCGCCGATCGCCGCGGCCTCGTGCGGCTCCAGCGGGCCGCGCTCCGTCAACACCTCGTCGAGCGAGGGCCCGTCGACGAATTCCATGACGATGACCGGCAGCCCCTGCTCCTCGGTCACGTCGTGCACGGTGACCACGCCGCTGTGCCGGATACGGGCGGCGGCCTGCGCCTCCCGCTGCATCCGGGTCCGCAGATCGGCGAGTTCGGACGTGGAGGCGTCGGTGAAGGCGCGCAGGACCTTGACGGCGACCTCTCGGTTCAGCAGTTCGTCCACCGCCCGGGCGACCACTCCCATGCCGCCGCGCCCGACCACGGAGGTCACCCGGTAACGCCCCCCGAGTACCTTGCCTATCAGGTCTCCGTCATTCGCTTCCCCCGCCTTCACCGCACGCCCCGTTCCATCGCTTCCATCGCTGTTCGTCGTCCATCAACCGGCGGCCTCAAGGGTAGGGGCAGGAGCGTGGGGGGATCGCGGCGGCCGGACTGCAGATCGAGCGATCCACCCTGCCGCCGGCCGCCTCCGCCTGGTGCCCCGCGCACGGACGATGCGCGGGACACCAGGCTCTCCTGCCTCAGTTCTTGTCGGTGACCGGGGCCCCGGTCACCGGCCGCTCCGGGCCGGCAGTTGGCCGCAGTCGCCGCCGGCGCACCTGCTCAGCCAGTCGGCGAAGTCGGCGTCGTACTTGGTGCCGATGGTGTCGCGGAGCAGGCTGCGGGCCGCCTCGTACTCGCCTGCGCGGTAGTGGCCGAGCAGGGTTGCCACGTCCGCGGGGTGCGACTGGAGCATGTAACGGACGCCCAGATAGCCCCACTGGTAGATGCGGGTGGTGTCGGCGTTGTCGTAGGTGGTCCCGAAGAGCTGGCTGAGCTTGTAGGTGTTCTTGCCCGCCTCCTCGATCGCCCTGTCGTAGGTGATGCCGCGGTACGAGTAGGAGACCTACTCGGCGAAACCCTCGACCCACATCACGGTCGGGGTGGTCTGCCCGGCTGCGAAGTCGCCGTACATGTCGTGGCGGCCGTCGAGGTAGTGGGTGTACTCGTGGTTGAGGTTCCAGATCTGGAAGGCGCCGTCCTGGGCCGGCTGCTCGTAGGCGATGAAGCGCGGCTGATTGCCCTCAGCGGCCGGGTCGCCCTCCAGGTACATGCCGCCGTTGTTGGTGTCGATGCCGAAGACGACACCGGCGTAGGTCTTGTAGTCGGTACTGGAGTTGAAGGCGACGATCTCGATGCTGGTGTTGTTGTCGTCCTTGACCGGGCCGTTGTCCTTGACGATGTCGTGGAAGACCGGGTCCTGCTCGAGGACGCTGTCGCACGTGGCCGAGAGTTCGGACGCGGTCAGCTCCTGTGCGAGGACCTTCGCGCTCGGACCGCATGCGTGCTCGACCGTCAGCACGGCGTCGCGCACGCGGTTCTGCAGGTCACAGGTGTCGTACTCGGCGCAGTTCTCCTTGTCGAACTCATCCGTCATCTCGGCGAGGCCGACCCAGAGCGGGGCGGTGCGTCCGGTGATCTCGCTGCGGCCGAGCAGCTCCTTGACCAGCGGCTTGACGGTGTCCTTGAGGTCGGCGTGCCGCAGGAAGCGGCCGAGTTCGCGTCCGGCGTTGCTGGCCAGGTAGGACTTGTCGGTGCCGAGGAGATCGTCGTGGGCGACGGCGAAGTCACGCAGTCCGGTGAGTACGCTCGGGTCCGCCTTCACGGCTTCCACGAACTCCGGCAGCTGGTGGCCGCGGAAGAGCACGGTGTAGGTGTTGTTGACCGCCGCGAGCATCCCGTAGAACGGGTCGTACGACGAGTCGTAGTCCTTCTGCAGACGCTTGACCACGTCGAGGTGGCGGGCGTTCTCTCCGGAGCTGTCGATCAGGGTGACCGTCTCGCCCAGGGTTTCTCCGTTGGCCTCGGTGACGTCGAAGGCGTGGGACGAGCCGAAGAAGGCATCCAGGGCGCCCTGAATGGCGCTCTTCAGCGTCGGGCCGTATTCACCGACGTTCTCCGGCTGGTTGTACTGGATGTAGTAGCCGGCGCGCAGGTACAGCACCACCTGGGTGGTGAAAGTGCTGTTGTCCCCCGGGTAGTTGGTCGCGACGTCCTTGAGTGCGTTCGCCACCGTGACCATCTGTTCCTCGCGGAAGAGGGCCTTGGAGTCTTCACCGGTCACGCCGAACAGGGTGTTGATGCAGGTGGTTTCCGACTTCTTGATCTGCTCGACCAGGGCAGCGCCGGTCTTCGAGGTGAAGTCGCTGACGTTGCAGTCCGCCGCGGCCTTCGCCGCAGAGCGGGTCTGCTTGCGCTCCGCGGCGTTCTGGGCCGCGGGGAGCGGAGGGCGTTGCACGGGGTTCGAGGCCTTCATGGCCGATCGCGCGGGGTCGGCGGCGTGTCCGGGTGCGAGATCGGCGGCAAGCACGGTGGCGGAGGCGGGCTGTGGGGCGGGGGCCGACCTCGGTGCGGACTTGGGTGTCCCAGCGCCGGCCGGGGTCGCCGCGCCATTGGGGGCGAGCACGGCGAGCCCCAGGCCGGCGACGGCCACGGTGGGTATCAGCAGTTGGGTGAGTTTGCGGAGGGTGGGGGGTTTGCGCATGGCGATGGCCTCCAGGCCGGTCGGCAGCCGTGCGTGGGGCACGGCGGTGGGGGGTGCGGACCGTGATGGCTACGGAAGTTGAGCACTCCCGGAGCTGGCATAGCCGCGGAAAGTGTGACCGTACAATTTCACAGTTCACATGGCAGTGAAAGAGGGTTGCAGCATCAGGACAAAGTGATGGGACATCAGAGATTGTTCTTGTCAGGGAACTTGAGCGTGCGGTCGGCTTCGGCCATCTCCAGGTCGGCAGGGTCGAGCAGTACCGCCGTGAGGCCCGGGACCACCACGACTCCGGGCCCACCGACCCCTGGAACGCGAAGTGGCGTGCCCCGTCAGGCACGTTGGCGAAGGGCCCCACCGTTTGCGGTGGGGCCCTTCGACATTCTCCGTTTCGGCCGGCCGGCTGCCCGTCCGCTGTCGCCGTGACGGGTTCTTCCGCTGCCGACGGCAGGCCACGCAGCCGGCTCACCGGGGACAGGACGAGCGCGATCAGCACGGCGGCGGAGCCGATCGCCGGCACGGTCAATGCCCCCGGGCGCCGATCCGGCCGGACAGCAGGCCCGCGAACAGGCCGCCGAGTGCGCCGCCGCCGAACAGCAGGGTGCGGAGGGCCGCCGTCATCCGGCCCGTCATCGACTGCGGGGTACTGGCCTGGCGCAGGCTGACGACGATGACGCCGGCGACGCCGAGTCCGAGGTAGGTGGTGAAGCAGGAGAGGACGGACATCCCCACCATCACCGGCCGGGGGCCGGTGGCCGGTGGCCGATGGCCGGTGGCCGGTGGCCGGTGGCCAGGACGATCAGCGTCGGCCCGATGAGGAGGGCCGACTGGGCGACGAGATGGACAAGGCCCAGCCGCAAGCGCCGGATGACCGTGCGGGAGACCGCCGCGCCGAGGTACCGGGCGCCGGTGGACACCGCTGACCGCGCGCCGGCCGCACCCTACTCGGCCTCGGTGGCCGTGATCTGGTCGAGGACCTCTGTGTAGAGGGGGCGTTTGTCGGGGCGGGTATGGGTGGCGGCGTGTTTGAGGGCGGGGATCGCCGGTCTGCCCATGGTGATGAGGGCCTCGGTCGCGGTTTTGCGGACGGTGGGGTGGGGGTGCTCCAGCATCGCGGTGACCGCGGGGACGGCGGGTGGCCAGCCGGCGTGGCAGAGGGTGCGGATCGCCGTCCGTACGAGGTCCGGCTGGGGGTCGGACAGCAAGAGCGACGTGTGGTGCAGGTAGGTCTGACGGTCCAGCAGGACCCGCGAGGTGCGGTGGGCGTGCAGGCGGATCCTGGGCTTGGGGTGGTGCAGCAACTCGGCGATCAGGTCGCGCAGGTCGGGGTCCTGGTCCGCGGTCGGGCCGGTGTGTCCTTCGGTGAGTTGCCTCAGTGTCTGGTGGATGCGCGCCGGGTCGCCGGTGCGGGCCACGGTCAACAGCTCCTGGCGGGACGGGGGTCGTGAGGTGCCCGGCGGGGCGGGCGGGGTGCGGTCGCGGAGTGCTGCCAGGGCGGCGGCGTCCTGCTCCGCGGAGTCCGGGCGGCGCAGCGGACCATCCACGAGGAGCAGTCCGTCCGCGAGGTCGTCGCGTCCTTCGGCGCGCAGCCGCCGGCAGGTCCGTATCAGTGCCGGGGTGCGCAGCAGGGAACGGCCGCGGAGCAGGTCGAGGAACCCCCAGGCGCCGGCCTCGAGGCGGTCGGCGAGGTGGTCCGCCAGCGCGTCGGCGGGGTACCGGAGCAGCGCCCGGCCTGCTGCGGAGCTGCTGGACGGCGGGTCGTGTTCCCACCATCCCAGCAGCAGCGGGACCAGGGGTTCCAGCTCCCACGGTTCGAGCCGGCCTGCCGCGAGCGCGACCCTGTCGTGCAGGATGCCGTCCGCGCGGAGTCCGGCCTCGCCGATGGCGCTCAGGCTGCGGGCGAGGCCGGCACCGACGGGTACGTCGATGCGGCCGCGCAGGAACGCTCGGAGCACGGGAACCGCGGCCTCGGGCTCGGGCCACGCGAGGAGCGCCAGGGCGGCGGCGTGCCGGCGGTCCGGGGCGGACGCCCGCAGCATGGCCAGCAGGCGCTCCCGCAGTGCGGTCGAGCGGGGCTGGTCGAGGTCGTCGACGTGCACGGTCCGCGGCCGCGGCGCCGCCGCGCGGGCGGTCTCGGCGAGGGTCCAGGGGGGTACGTCGAGGGGCTGGACGTCCGTCATCCAGTCGATGAGGGCGGCGCGGACCTCGGGGCCGGCGGAGGCGTGGACATCGACCAGTGCGGTCAGGCAGCTCCTGGAGTCGTGTGGGAGGGGGTGCCTGCGGAATGCCCGTAGGGCACTCGGTGTGCGTGCTGCGGCGTCCAGTGCCGTACGCCACCCCTCGGCCTCGGCCGGCGTGGAGGGCGGGGCGGCGAACGCGTCCCGCAGGACGGCGGTTTCGGCCTGCCGGGGGTTGGCGTCCAGTCGGGCCGAGGCGAGGGCCTGTTCGAGGTCGGCGCGGACGAGCACCGCGTCGAGGCTGCGGAGCAGCTGCAGTGTGGACCGGTTTCCCGCGGGTACGGGGGGCAGCGCGCGCACCGCTTCGGCGGCGGTCGACTTCTCCACCGGCGGCAGGGTCGGTGCGACGGCTTCGAGTACGGCGATGAGGGCGGGGCGGTCTTCGGTCGCGGCCTCGGCGAGGGCGTCGAGGAGGAGCGTGGTGGACCGGGAGAAGGCCGTCAGTTCCTCGGTCGTCCACGGTGCGGGGCAGAGGCGGAGCGTGAGCCGCAGGACGCGGCCCCGGGCGGTGGGGTCGGAGCCGGCCAGGCGGAGCCAGTCCGCCAGCATGGGCCGTAGGGCCCTCAGCCGGGTGGGGTGCGGCAGCTCGTGCCGGCCGGCGATGCGCAGGGCGACCGTCGGGTTCCAGGCCCCGGCCGTCAGTGAGCCGATGTCGGGGTCCGCTCCGGTCCAGTCCGCCGACCGCGGCGCGGCGGGCGTGGTGATCCCGTGCCGGGCCATGGCCGTCGACAGGTCTTCGGCCGTCCCGGAAGCGAGGCCGACCCGGCCGCTCGCCACCAGGGCGAGCAGGGCCGGCGCGACCCGTGATGCCTGCTCGTCGAGGGCGAGGACCGAGCGGGCCGGCAGGGTGCGGTCGAGGCCCTGCAGCAGCAGTTCGCAAGTGCGGGCGTCTTCGCCGTGTTCGGCGGCGGCGAGGACGGTCGCCAGGTACGCACCGCCGAGGATGGCCCGCAGCGCCTCGACGAGCCCGGCGCGCAGGCCCGGGTTGTCGTGACGGCCGAGCCAGAGGAGCAGTGCCGGTACCGCCGTGGGCGTGCCCGCGTGGACGAGTACTTCGGCGGCGGTCTTCTTGATGTTCATGTTCGGATGGCCGAGGCAGGCGGCGATCGCGGTGGAGGCCCAGCGGGCGCGCGCGTGACCGAGGGCGAGGAGCGCCTGCCGAACGGTCTGGATGTCCTGGGCGGCGGTCAGCGCGATCAGGGTCGCCGACAACGCCTGCGCGTCGTCCCCCGTGGCGTCGCGTGCGAGCAGCGCGATCACGTGCTTGCGCACGTGCCGGTCGCGGTGCCGCAGCAGGCGGTGCGTCCGTGCGCGGGTGCGGGGAGAGGGGGCTCGGAGCAGGAGTTCGAGCAGGATCGCCTGCTCGCCGTTCGACAGTCCGGACCGGTCCAGCAGATCCAGCGCCATGGACGCGACGAGTGCGTGTCCGGCCTCTTGTGCGGTTGCCGCGTCGAGCAGGCAGGAGGGTCTGATCCGTCGCCGCTCGTGGAGACGGCGGCCCAGACCGTGTACGGCGTCCAGGATCTCCTGGGGCACCACGGGCTCCCCGGCCTGCCGTCCGTTCGCGGGCTGCGGGGGGACCGCGCCCGGCTCCGAGGACGCCGCCAGCTCGGCCACGACGCGCAGGAGCAGGTCCGCGATGGCCGGCAGTGTGCCGGCGCTGCCGTGGGTGGCCAGTCTGCGCAGGGCCGCCACCGGCTCGTCCGGGTCCAGATGGGAACCGAGGAGGGCCAGTTCCCGCTCGTCCGGGCCCCCGAGATCCGCCGCGATGGGAGCCGGCAGATCGGAGGGATCGAGTCGGACGAGGAGGGCACGCCGCTGTGACGGATCGTCGGTCAGATGCCACAGCACCTCCAGCGCGCGGTTCCGCACCGCGCGGAGATGCGGCGCGATCAGGCCCGCGCCCTCCTCCGCGGCGAGGCCGAGCCCTTCCCTCAGCACGGTCACCGTCCGGTGCCCGCCGATGGCCTCCAGAGCCTCCAGGGCCGCTGCGGGCGCCGATGACAGGAGGGCGATCACGGCTTCCTCGGCCGGCGCATGGCGCAACGCACGGATCGCGTCGAGGAACGGCCCCGGGACGGGAACCGAGGGCAGCAGCCGCGTGATCGCGTCCCCGATCGGAAGCTCCCCCGCCCCCTGTCCGGCCAGGGCGACCAGCAGCGCGAGCCGCCGCGGCCAGCTCGGATCACCGGCGGCAGCGGCGTCGGAGTCGGAGTCGGAGTCGGAGTCGGAGTCGGAGTCGGAGTCGGAGTCGGCAGCAGAGTCCACCAGCTCACGGAACATCACCTGCCGGCAGGTGAACAGGATGGTCGCGACCTCGTGCGGCGCGATCGTGTGATCGGCCAGCGCCAGGCCGATGATGGACGGGACGTGCGTACCGTCCGGGAAGTGCCCGCGCCGGTGGAGCCCCCGCAGGCACGTCACCGCCGGCCCGCCGAACAGCAGCGGGTCTCGTGCGGCGACGGCCGTCAACGCGCCGATGTCACCACGGTCCGCCAGGTCTCCGAGCAGTTCCATCCCCCGCCGGCGAAGACCCGGCGGCAGATCCGGGTCGTCGACGACCTGCCGCAGCAGACCACCGTGCCCGTGCCGGGCCGCGGCCGTGAGTGCGGCATCGGCCGCCTCGGGGCGTGCGGTCACGGACTCGGCGGTGAGAAAGGGAGACAGGCGTTCCGGCCGCAGGGGATCCAACGCCGTCCACGGTTCGGCCAGTTCACCCAGAGCGGCGGCGACCACGTCCGCGCTGCCGGCACCGAGCAGGCTCGTCAGGTGTGCGCGAACCAGTGCGGGGGCCAGCAGACCGGCGTGCAGCCCCTGCCGTGCCAGCCGCAGGGCCGCGGCCTGCAACACCGGGTCGCCGCTGCCCACCAGCTCGTCGACGAGCCGCTCGGGCCGGTGCGCACAGGTGACGGGCGTCTCCTCCACGGCCTGGTACAGCAGTTCGCCCGGAGGCTCCTTCCGGATCACCGTCGGCTCGTTCAGGAGCTCGGCGCGCAGCCAGGCGATCCGTACGCGGACGGGCAGCTCGGCCGTACGCCACGACGGCCAGCGGAGTCCCGGTAGGTACGGCGCCAGTCGTTCGTAGAGCCGCGCCAGGACGAGCACCGTTTCCGGCGGTCCCTCCACCGACGCCGGCAGCAGCCCCGCGAGCTCGGCCATCTCCGGCTCGTCGCCCGTCCGGCCCGACGCGACGCGCTCGGTCAGTTGGACCAACCCCAGGTACCGCAGGCGGGGATCCTCGTGCCGGATGAGACGTCCGAAGACGGCCGGCGGGCAGAGCCGCGCGTCGAGACGGCCGGCCGGCCAGGCGACGTCCGCTCGGCGCACCGCATCGTCGAAGGGCCTGTCCGTGGGCGTCGTCATCGTCGGATGCTAACCGGGACGTTCCCGGCGCCACCAGCAGGATTCGCCCGACGTGTGCCGCACCGCGCCGAGACGGTCCCCGGAGGAGCGGGCGGGGACGGGTCTCGCCTCCGCGGTCCTCAGGACATCCGGCGTCTGACTGGGTACGCTCAACTCCAACCGCTGGTTGCGTAGTTGTCGATCGGACGTGAGGGGTTGCGGAGGGCCCGAACCAGGAGGGCGCCGCAGAGGCGAGGGGGACCCGGGGGGCCTCCCCGGTCCGCGCATCACCCTCTTCGAAAGGCGCTCTATGGAACTGGCAGGTTGGGTGACTGTTGCCGTGACCTCGGTAGCGGGAGGTGTCGCCGTCGTGGGGCATCTCTTCGACCAGGTACCGGCGCTGTCCCAGAAGATGATCACGGCGATTCGTTCTGTTCGCGCGGTGCGCGATGAAGTCAAGCGGAGCGGCGCCAAGTGATCGCACGGCCGCGCCGGGCCGCCCCCCTCAGCCCGGCGCGGCCGTGGTCTTCGAACGTCAGGCGCGGGCGCCGGTGCGCACCGCGGAGATCGCCACCGTGGCGTAGTCCATCGTGAAGCTGCCGCCCATCCGCGGGCTCGGCCCCCTGGACCGCCGCGTCGGCCTCGCCGAGGGTGGACCCGACGGCAGAGGGCGAGGCCGAGCGTGGTGTCGCGGCCGGGGCCGGCCGGGGCCGGCCGGCGGGCGCAGGCGGGGTCAGGGACGGCGCCAGAGGTCCCGAAGGAGCCGGCCCAGGACGGCCGAGGCCGGGAAGTAGCCCAACTGCCTTGAATCCAGGCTCTGTTCGGGGTTGTCGCCGATGAGCACGAGCCTGCCGGAGGGCACGCGCGGTTCCGGTACGCCGGCCAGGGCCGGAGCGAGGTCCCTCGGCACGGGGTCGCCGGGCACGGCGAGCACCCGCTTGATCAAGTGGGCGCCTTCCTCCCGCGGGTTGGCGACCACGACCACCCGGCCCCGGCGGGCCCCGGTTCCGCGGACCACCAGGACGCGGTCCCGCTCGTGGTAGGTGGGCTCCATGCTGCGGCCCCGTACCGTCACCAGGACCAGCCGGCGCCCCGGCAGTGCGGCGAGGGCCCCCGCGAGCCGTGCGAGCCGGGACCCGTGCGCTTCGGGCGGGCGCGGGGAGGGCCAGGACACCGCGAGGGCGTCGAGCTCCTCCCGGCTCGGCATCACCCCGGCCGCCGGATCGTAGGAGGGGCCCCGCCCGGAGCCGGGGCGGGACGCGGCGCGCGCCGGACGGTGCCTCACCGCGGGACCGCCGCGTGAGGGACGGCCGCGTGAGGGACGGCTGCGTGAGGGACGGCTGCGTGAGGGACGGCCGCATCAGCTCCGGCCGCGTCGGGAACCACCGCGTCAGGGACGGCCGGGGCCGGGTCCTCGGGCCCGTCCCGGTAGTCCTTGGCCTGCAGGCGGAACAGGTCGGCGTACGTTCCGCCCGCCGCCAGCAGTTCCTCGTGGCCGCCCTGCTCGACGATCCTTCCGTTCTGGAGCACCACGATGACGTCCGCCTCCCGCACCGTGCCGAGCCGGTGGGAGATCAGCACGCTGGTCCGCCCGGCGCGGAAGCTCCGCAGGGAGGCGTGGATCTCGTGCTCGGCCTCGGCGTCGAGGCCGGAGGAGGGTTCGTCGAGGATCATCAGTTCCCGGTCGTGCCGCATCAGGGCACGGGCCAGGGCGACCCGCTGGTGCTGCCCCCCGGACAGGAGGACGCCCACGGACGGGTCGGATGCGTCCGGTGCCGTCATGAACTTCCTCGACAGCAGGGTGTCGTACCCCTGGGGCAGCGAGGCCAGCACCCCGTCGATCCCGGCGCGGCGGGCCGCCTCCTGGATGCGCGGGCGATCGGCCACTGCGTCCAGGTCGCCCAGCCCGATGTTCTCGGCCGCGGTGAGGTCGTAGTGCATGGAGTCCTGGAAGACCGCGCCGATCCGGGACCGCAGCTCGGCCGGGTCGATCTCCCGGATGTCGACCCCGTCCCACAGGACCGCGCCCCGCGTGGGGTCGTAGAGCCGGCACAGCAGTTTCACGAAGGTGGACTTGCCCGCGCCGTTCAGGCCGATCAGCGCCAGGGCCCGGCCGTGCGGGATGAAGACGTTCACGCCCCGCAGTACCCACGGCAGTTGATCCGCATACCGGAACCACACGTCCCGGAACTCGATCCCGAGCCGCATCGAGGGCAGCGGCCTGGGCCGGTCGGCCACGGGGAGGTCCGATCCGAGGGCGGTGACGGTCCGGTAGCGCTGGAAGAGGAGCAGGGCCTCGGCCGTCGACGCCATCTGTGTGGCCAGCGCGCCGAGCGCGCTCTGCACGGCGGTGACGGCGGCGACGAACAGGGCGATCCCGCCGACCGTCATGCCGCCGTCGCGCGCGGCGCCCACCGCCCACAGCAGGCCGCCGCCGGACACGGCCGCGGCCAGTCCCTCCAGGCAGAACTGCACGGACAGTTCCTTGCGGTCCATCCGCTTGCGGGCCGCGTTGTTGGCCAGGCGCTCACGGCGCATCGACGTCCTGAAGAACCCGCCGAGCCCGAAGAGCCGTACCTCCTTCGCCCCCTCGACCGTGCTCAGGAGCTGGTTGTAGAAGAACTCCTTGCGTTCGACGGGGCTCACGTCCATGACCAGCTGGGCACGGCGTCGCGAGAGCAGCCATTCCGCGATCACCGCGGGGACGGCGGCCGCCAGGACGACGAGGGCCATGACCGGGCTGAGCGCGAACAGGGACGCCGCGAATCCGAGGACGGGGAGCACCTGGCCGGCGATGTCCAGTCCCCCGCTGACGATCTGGACCGGTGCGCTCCGGCTCGCCGTCTGGGCGAGCCTCAGTTCGTCGAGGAAGCGGGGATCCTCGAACCGGCTGATGCCGATGGACCGGTCGACGGCGGCGAACAGCCGGTCCATGGCGACCACGCCGGTCCTGCGGTCCAGTTCGGCGTGCAGGAACTGCGACACCAGGGGGGTGACCGCCGTCGCGACACCGACGACGGCGAGGGCGGTCGCAAGTCCCACCAGGCCGGACAGTTCGGCGCCGCGGACGAGGTCGTCGATCAGCGTCTTCATGAGCCATGCGGTGGCCAGCGGGAACGCGCCCCGGCAGAGGGTGACCACGGCGAAGGCCGACAGGTGCCAGGGGGCCGTCCTCCCCACGAGCAGCAGGGCCGCGGCCGCGAGGCGGACGGTCCGCAGGAGTCCGGACGGTGCGGCGCGCATGCGATCGCCCCTGGTCATACCGCTGTCGCGGCGGGCATGGCCAGTACCCGGTCGGAGGTCACCACGGTCCGGCCGCCGGCGGTGCCGATCCGGAGCACGGTCGGCGTGCCGGAGGTGCGGAAGGCCGTTCCGACGGGGCCCAGGGGCTCCTCCACGACGACGTGCGCGAGGGGGCTGAGCAGTGCCACGAGGTCCTGGGAAGCCTCCGCGGTGCCGATCACGACGGCTATCCGGCGGTCCCGGCCGTGCTCGTCGGCTTCGGCGAGCCGGATGAAATCGGGGAGCACCGCCTTGCAGGGCTGGCAGTCGGGGGCGAAGAACGCGACGACGCTGTCGTCGGCCAGGCAGGCGCGGTCCAGCGGCCGGCCGTCGACGGTGACGGCCTGGAAGTCCGCGACCTCGTCTCCCGTACGGATTCCGGCCTGCTGCCGGATGGGGGCGAGGATCTCGGTGTGCTCGCGCAGCCGTTTGACCACGCCGACGGTCAGCAGCAGGTTCAGCAGACAGAGCGCTGAGAGCAGCACGACGGCGGCTGTCAGGACATACATCGGGACTCCTGGGGTTCGGTCATGGGGCGAAGGGGCGTACGGGCGCCCGGGACGTGCCGACGTCCGGTAGGGGCCGGAAGAGCGCGGTGATCTCGTCGAGGGCCGTGGTCACCAGGCCGGCGGCCAGGCCCGCGAGCGCCGCCACCAGCACGTGGCCCGCGCCGGCCGGGCCGCGCGCCGCGGGCGCCAGCAGGCAGCCGACGGCGGTGGCCGCGAGCAGGACGTTGCGTACGACGTGCCGCGTGCCGACGGGCGTGACGGAGAGCCCGAAACAGTTGCACGCCACGGGAGAGCGCCGGCGCAGGGTCCGCGCGATCCCGAACGTGAAGGCGGCGAGCAGCAGCGCCGCGAGGAGCAGCCCCAGCCGGCCGGCCGTCCGCGTCGGCACCGCCAGGAGCGTCCAGGTCGCGAACTCCGCGGTCAGGACGGCCCGGGCGGCCGGTTCGTCCAGGGCCGGGGGTCCTACGCGCATGTGGGCCAAGGACCGTACGAACCCCCGGTACGCCGCACGGTTGCGCGCCTTGCTGAGGGACGAGACCAGGAAGACCGTGCCGATGAGGCTGCGCGCGGCGATCTCGAACGAGGACATCGGCTTTCCCTTCGGCGGTGGGCCCCGCTACCGGTTCGTTCCGGCAGCGGGGCGGTGTTTCACCCGTGGGTGCTCCGGGGTCAGCCGCAGATGCCGCGCGTGAACTTGGCGCCGTTCCAGTACGCCTCGCAGGGGGCGTTGTAGCCGAAGTGGCCCCACGGGCCGTTGTTGCACTGCCAGCACTGGGCGTAGTGGTACCAGCCGGGCGCGGCGGCGGCGTCCGCGGTGACGGTGGGGACGACGCGCTCCAGCAGGGCGGCGCCCATGGCTTCGATCTTGGCGAACATGTCGGTCTCTTTTCTGTCGTGGTGTGTCCACCGCTCCGGTGTGGTGCCTGCGGTGACATGTCATGAGCATGTCGGAGGGGGTCAGCATGTCGTTGACTGCAGGAGCACGCTTGTTGACGGTTCTTGTACGCCGCGCAGGGGCGCGGCCGTGAGCCGGTACTCCTTCGGCGACATCCCGTAGGCGGCTCGGAAGGCACGGCTGAAGTGGGCGTTGCTGAGGAAGCCCCAGCGCGCGGCGATCGCGTGGACGGGGTGGGAGTCCAGGCGCGGGTCGGACAGATCGCGGCGGCAGCTCTCCAGGCGCCGTTCCCTGATCCATGCCGCGACGGTCAGCCCCTCCTCCTGGAAGAGTTTGTAGAGGTAGCTGACGGAGATCTGGTGGGCCGCCGCGACGGCCTGGGGCGAGAGGCGGGCGTCCCCCAGGTGCCGCTCGACGAAGCCCTGCACGCGGAGCATCAGCGAGCGCCGGCACGACTCGGCCGGTACGCAGGCCGCGGTGTCCAGCTCGTGCGCGAGCAGGGCCGTCAGCAGGTCGAGGAGGATGCCGCCCAGCCGGGCGGTGTCGGCCGGCCGGTAGTGCCGGGCATCCCTGACCAGGCGGACGAGGAAGTCCGTCAGGAGCGGGCCGATCCCCTCACGGCCGGACAGCCGCTCGCCCGCGAGGCGGTCCAGGCCGGCGGGAGGCAGGGGCAGAAGGGCCCCGGGGAAGTGGATCTGGACGAGCTCGGCGGGATCCCCGTGCCCCGTCACCACCGAGCGGAACGGCTTCGCGCCGTCGTAGAAGACCATCTCCCCGGCTCCGAGCACGCTCTCCCGGCCGGCACGGGTCAGCCGTGGCCGGCCGTGCAACGGGAGCGCCAGGTGGAACAGTTCGGGATCGGCCCTGCGGATCAGGTGCGGGGTGCGGAGCACCTGCAGCGAGCGGAAGGTCAGCGCGGGCACGTTCGTGACGTGCGCGGCGTCGTCCTCACTACGGATGGCCGTCTGTAACAGGATTCTCTCCTTCCCGGTGGATCCCCTCGAAGGGGACGGGGTCCGCTCGCCAGCCGGCCAGTACGGGCGCGCCGGTGAGGGCTCTGCGCATGATCCGGTCGCCGACCGAGTCGGCTTCCTCCGCGCCGGCGGCCAAGAGGAACAGCGCGATGTCCAGGCGCCCTTCGGCGGAGCGGGTGTAGACGTGCTCGAGCCGGTCGGCGGGGACCGCGACGGCCCAGATGACATCGGTGACGAGATGGCGGTCGACGAGCCGGACGGGATGGTCCGGCGGCGCCGACAGGAACAGCAGGGTCATGACGAGGTGCACGACCCCGGTCAGTCCCAGATCAGGCCGAAGAAGACGAAGAACACGGCATGCCTCGTTTCTGACGGTCGAGGGAGGGAGCGATCGGAGATCACTCGGACGCTGTGCAGGGAGGCGGGCCCGCCTTGTTCCTGGTGACGAGTCTTGCGACCGGCCGCGGCGCACGGAAGGGAGACCGGGTGACAGCAACCGCTCCGGAGCGGTTGGTGTCACGCGCGAAGCCCCTGGCGGAGACGGGGATTCTCGGTAGAGAACCCGTCCCACCAGGGGCTTCGTCGTACGGTGCGGACTCCGGCCGGAGCTAGCAGATGCGCGGCAGCTGCTCCCCGAGCGGCAGGTCGACCACGCGGGTGCCGCCGAGGGCGGTACGGGAGACGACCATGCCGGGGTGGGCGTCGACGGCCTCGCCGATCACCGTGGCGTGGCGGCCCAGAGGGTGGGCGCGCATGGCGTCGAGCACGGCGTCGGCGTGTTCGCGCGGGACGAAGGCGACCAGCTTGCCCTCGTTGGCCACGTAGAGCGGGTCGAGGCCGAGGATCGAGCAGGCGTTCGCGACGGCCGGCGGGACCGGGACACGGCTCTCGCTGATCACGACACCGGTGCCCGAGGCGGCCGCGATCTCGTTGAGCGCGGCCGCCAGCCCGCCGCGCGTGGGGTCGCGCAGGACGTGCAGGTCCGGGGTGACGGCGAGCATGCTCTGCACGAGGCCGCCCAGGGCCGCGCAGTCGCTCTCGATGTCCACGCCGAATTGCAGCCCCTCGCGGACGCTCATGATCGCCACCCCGTGGAGGCCGATTTCGCCGCTCACGATGACGACGTCGCCGGGCACCACGCGCTGCGGGCGCAGGTCCACCCCGTCGGGGATGATCCCGATGCCCGCGGTGTTGATGTAGACGCCGTCCCCGTGGCCCACTTCGACCACCTTGGTGTCGCCCGTGACCACCTCCACGCCCGCCGCCCGCGCGGCGGCGCCCATGGCCTCGGCCACACGGGCCACGGCGGACATCTCGACGCCCTCCTCGAGGATGTATCCGCAGGAGAGGTAGGCCGCCCGGGCCCCGCTCATGGCCAGGTCGTTCACCGTGCCGTTGACCGCGAGGTCGCCGATGGTGCCGCCGGGGAAGAAGAGCGGCCGCACCACGTACGAGTCGGTGGAGAAGGCCAGCCGGACTCCTCCGAGGGAGACGGCCGCGGAGTCCCCGAGCCGGGCCAGCGCCTCGCCTCCGAAGGCGGGGGCGAAGAGGTGCTGGACCAGTTCGGCGGAGAGTGCTCCCCCGCCGCCGTGGCCCATCACCACGCGGGGGTGGTCGCGCAGCGGGGCCGGGCAGGTCCAGCCCGTGATGTCGAGTGCGGTGTCAGACAACGGGGCTCGCCTCCAGCGGGGCGGTCGGGGCGGCGGGCACGGTCTTCAGTTCCAGCCGCCGGTAGAGGTAGTACGCGGCGCAGGCTCCCTCGCTGGACACCATGGTGGCGCCGAGCGGGCTGCGCGGGGTGCACAGCGTGCCGAAGGCCTCGCACTCGTGCGGTTTGAGGAGCCCCTGGAGCACCTCGCCGCTGCGGCACGCGGCCGGCTCGCGGGTGTCGATGCCGGTCACCGAGAAGCGGTGCTCGGCGTCGAACTCCCGGTAGCGCTCGGACAGTCGCCAGCCGCTGCCGGGGATGACGCCGATGCCGCGCCAGGCCCGGTCGGTGACTTCGAAGACGTCGTCCAGCATGGCGAGGGCGGCCGCGTTGCCCTCCGGGCGGACGGCCCGCGCGTACGCGTTGTCGACGGTGTGCTCGCCGCGTTCCAGCTGCCGCACCGCCCGCCGTACGCCCTCCAGGATGTCCAGCGGCTCGAATCCCGTCACCACGATCGGCACGCGGTGGCGCGCGGCCAGCTCGGGGTACTCGCCCACGCCCATCACGCTGCACACGTGTCCGGCGGCGAGGAAGCCCTGGACCCGGCAGCTCGGCGACTGCATGATCGCCTCGATCGCCGGGGGCACCCGGACGTGGGACACCAGCAGGCTGAAGTTGCGGATGCCCAGCTTCTTCGCCTGGTGGACCGTCATGGCGTTGGGCGGCGCGGTGGTCTCGAAGCCGATGCCGAAGAACACCACCTGCCGGTCCGGGTTCTCCTGGGCGATCCGCAGGGCGTCGAGCGGGGAGTAGACCACGCGTACGTCGCCCCCCTCGCTCCGCACCCGGAACAGGTCCCGGCCGGTCCCGGGCACCCGGAGCATGTCCCCGAACGAGCAGAAGATCACGTCGGAGCGGGAGGCGATCTCCAGCGCCTTGTCGATGACCTCCAGCGGGGTGACGCACACCGGACAGCCCGGACCGTGGATCAACTCCACTTGTTCCGGAAGCAGTTGGTCGATGCCGTGCCGGATGATGGTGTGGGTCTGGCCGCCGCAGACCTCCATCAGCGCCCAGGGGCGGGTCACGGTGGCGTGGATGTCGTCGAGCAGCCGGCGGGCGAGCTCGGGGTCCTGGAACTCGTCGATGTACTTCACGGCGCGACCTCCTCCTGCGGTGCGGCGGCGGCCGGTGCGGCGGCGGCCGGTTCGTCGGTGAAGGGCCAGGGTTCGCCGCCGGCTTCGGCGGCCTGTTCCCACGGATCGCCGAACTCCTCCTGGAGCATGCCGAGTTCCGCGAAGAGTTCGAGGGTCTGGCGCGCCGATTCCTCGTCGAGGCGCTGGAGGGCGAAGCCCACGTGGACGATGGCGTACTCGCCCACCTGGAGGTCCGGCAGGTACTCCAGGCACACCTCCTTCTGCACGCCGCCGAAGTCGACGGTAGCCATGCGGGTGCCGTCCTTCTCCCCGATGTCAAGCACTCTGCCGGGTACCGCCAGGCACATGGGCTTCTCCTTGCTGTGGGTGGTGCGCGGTGTCGGCGGCGGCCGCCACCACGAGCTGGCCGAGGGACAACCCGCCGTCGTTCGGGGGGACCCGGCCGTGACGCAGGACGGTGAAACCGCTCGCGCGCAGGGTCCGGGCACACGCGGACGACAGCAGGGTGTTGGCGAAGACCCCGCCGGTCAGGGCGACGGTCTCCAGGCCGTGCCGCTCGCGCGCGAGTTCGCAGAGCGTGCCGACGAGGGCGCCGACGGCCGCGTGGAAGCGTGCGGCGATCAGCCCCGGGGGTGTGCCCGCGCGTACGTCGGCCACCACCGCGGCCAGGACGGGCGCGGGATCGGCGGTGACCGGAGCGCCGGCCGGGCCGGGCGGGATCCGCAGGCCGAAGGCGTAGCCGGGGCCGGGCTCGCCCCCGCCGAGCGCCGCACCCTCCAGCTCGATGGCGGCCTGCGCCTCGTACCCGGCCTGGTGGCAGACGCCGGCCAGGGAGGAGACGGCGTCGAAGAGCCGGCCCATGCTGGAGGTCGGCACGCAGTTCAGGCCGCGTTCCAACTGACGTTCCAGAACGAGGAGTTCGTCGGGCGGGCAGGCGGCGGTGCAGGGCAGGTCCGGGCTCCATCCGATGCCCGCGGCCCGCAGGTGGGACAGTGCCATGCGGTACGGACGCTGTACGGCCGTGTCGCCGCCCGGCAGCGGGACGTACCCGAGGTGGGCGAAGCGGGTGTATCCGGCGTAGTCGGCGAGGAGGACCTCGCCGCCCCACACGGCCCCGTCGTCGCCGTAGCCGGTGCCGTCGAAGGCGATGCCGATGACCGGCCGGCCGCCGTCCAGGCCGTGCTCCGCCATGGCGGAGGCGATGTGCGCGTGGTGGTGCTGGACGCGCACGAGCGGCCGGGCGCCCGCGGCGCGGCGCGCCCAGCGGGTGGAGCGGTAGCCGGGGTGCCGGTCGGCGGCGAGGCGCAGGGGGCCGACGCCGGTGATGGACTCCAGCTGGCGCTCGGCGCGTTCGAAGGCGTACTGGGTGGCGAGGTCGTCCATGTCGCCGACGTGGGCGGACAGCCAGGCCCGGCGCCCTTCGCCGAGGCAGAAGGCGTTCTTCAGGTCCCCGCCCACGGCGAGGGTCGGGGGGACCGGCAGCGGCAGCGTCAGCGGGAGCGGGGCGTATCCGCGGGAGCGCCGCAGGGTCAGCGTCTCGCCGTCGCAGACCCGCACCACGGAGTCGTCGCAGGGCACGTGGATGGGGCGGTCGTGGGTGAGCCAGGCGTCGGCGAGGCCGGCGAGCCGGTCCAGGGCCTCGTCGTCGTCGGTGACGATGGGCTCGCCGGCGAGGTTCCCGCTGGTCATGACGAGCAGGCGGGGGCCCGGAGGATCGCCGGGCAGGCCGAGCAGCAGGTGGTGGACGGGGGTGTACGGGAGCATCACGCCGAGGTCGGGACAGCGCGGGGCCACCCCGTCAGCCAGGGCGCCCAGGGCGCCCGCTCCGGTCGTGCCGCCCGCGCGGCGGCGCAGCAGCACGATGGGCCGTACGCCTCCCTCCAGCAGCTTCCGCTCCTCGGGGCCGATGTGCGCGAACCGCTCGGCGTCGGAGAGGTCCCGGGCCATCAGGGCGAAGGGCTTGTCACCGCGGTTCTTGCGGCGGCGCAGCTCGGCCACGGCGCCGGGGTGGGTGGCGTCGCAGGCCAGGTGGTAGCCGCCCAATCCCTTCACGGCGAGGATCGCCCCGGCCGCCAGCAGCCGCCGGGCCTCGGCGACCGGGTCGGGGCCGTCCGGGCCGGCGCCGGCGCTCTCGCGGGGCGGCTGCCCCGTGAGCAGCCTGAGCCGGGGGCCGCAGGCCGGGCAGGCGACCGGCTGGGCGTGGAAGCGGCGGTCGGCGGGGTCGCCGTACTCGCGGGCGCAGTCGGGGCACATGGGGAAGCGGGCCATGGTGGTGTGGGTGCGGTCGTACGGCAGCCCGGTGACGATGGTGAACCGCGGCCCGCAGTGGGTGCAGGTGATGAAGGGGTGCCGGTGACGCCGGTCGGCGGGGTCCGCCAGTTCGGTGCGGCAGTCGGCGCAGGTGGCCACGTCCGGGGAGACCAGGGTGCGGGCGGGGCCGCCGGTCCGGGAGGCGATGATGGTGAATCCGGCGCCGCCCGAGACCGGGACCTCGCAGTGGTCGACGGCGTCCACGACGGCCAGCGGGGGCGCGTCCGCGGCGAGGTGCTCGCAGAACCGGTGCACCGCCGCGGGGGCGCCCTCGACCTCGGCGACGACGCCCTCGGGGGTGTTGGTGACGTGCCCGGCGAGGCCGAGCCCGGTCGCGCGGGTGTAGACGTAGGGCCGGAAGCCGACGCCCTGGACCACGCCGCGGACGGTGACCCGGCGGCGCTGCACGGCCTCCATCAGCGGGTCTGTGCGGCGGAACGCACGTGCGGGTGACCGTGGTGGTGGCCGTCCCCGTGATCGTCCCCATGACCGTGGCCGTGGCCGTGGCCATCGCCGTGGCCGTGGCCATCGCCGTGGCCGTGGCCATCGCCGTGGCCGTGGCCATCGCCGTGGCCGTGGCCGTGCACGTGCCCGTCCTCGTGGCCGTGCACGTGCCCGTCCTCGTGGCCGTGCACGTGCCCGTCCCCGTGGCCGTCCTCGTGGTCGTGGTCGTCCTCGTGGCCGTGGCCGTGGGCGTGCCCGTCTCCGTGGTCGTGGTCGTGGCCGTGCGACTGCTGCCGGCCGGCCATGACCGGAGTGTGCGCCGCGGCGCCCGCCCCCGCCGCCAGCGCCCGGTCGAGCAGGAGGCCCAGCCCCTCACCCGCGCGGGCCGAGGTGAGGACCACCTCCACACCGGGATTGACCTGCTCGACGTGGGCGCGGAAGGCGGCCTCGTCGAATTCGACGGCCCGCGCGATGTCGGTCTTGGTGACCACCACCAGCTGGGCCAGTCCGAAGGCGGTCGGATACTTCAGCGGCTTGTCCTCGCCCTCCGTCACCGACGCCAGGACGACGCGCAGCGATTCCCCGAGGTCGTACGAGGCCGGGCAGACCAGGTTGCCCACGTTCTCCACGAAGAGCAGCCGCGTGTCCTCGGGCAGCCAGCCGTCCAGGTGCCGGCCGAGCATCCCGGCCTCCAGGTGGCACAGCCCGTCGGTGAGCACCTGCTTGACCGGTACGCCCGAACGGGCCAGCCGCGTCGCGTCGTTCTCGGTGGCCAGGTCCGCGGTCAGCGCGGCCACGGCCACGCCCCGCTCACGGGCGAGGAGCAGTTCGCGCTCCAGCAGCGCCGTCTTGCCGCTGCCGGGGCTGGAGAGCAGATTGACCACCGCCGTTCCGCGGGCGGTGAGTTCGGCGCGCAGGACCTGGGCCGCCATGTCGTTCTTGGCGAGTACCGCCTGCCGCAGATCGACCACTCGGCACATGGTTCAGGCCTCCTCGGGAATCGGTTCGCGGGTACGGGCACCGGCGGGGCCGTCCTCCCAGCGCACGCTGAGGATCTCCAGCTCACGGCCCGACAGCAGTTCCACGTCCGTGGCCCTGCCGCATCCGGGGCAGCACAGTTCGGGGGGCATCCCCACGGCCCAGGTTCCGGGGCAGGAGGCGCAGCGGGCGCGGGCCGGCACGGACTCGGTGACGAGCTCGGCGCCGTCGAGGACCGTTCCGGCACAGGCCAGTTCGAAACAGAAGGCCAGCGCGTCGGGGACCACGCCCGCCAGCTCGCCGACCCGCAGCCGTACGGAGGTGACGGCGCGCGCGCCGCCCGCCCGGGCCGCCTCTTCCACCTGGCCCACTACGGCCATGGCGATGGACATTTCGTGCATGGGACTCCGTCCTGCCGGGGCTCATTACACCGGCGGGACGGGGTCGTCGCGGTCGGGCACGCCGGTGCGCGGCGTGCCCCGTACGCCATTCGGGCGCGGCAGGGGCAGCGGCGTCACATCCTGCGCATGCGCAGGTAGCGCCTGAGGTCGGGGAGGACCACGGCCAGGACCGCGGCGAGGGCGGCGGCCGCGGCCCCGCCGATGACGGCGTTCTTCATGGGGTTCTCCTCAGTTCGCGGCGGAGGCCGCCGGTTTCGTCGGGGTCCGGACCACGGATCAGGTCCAGGGCCATGCGTACGGCTTCCGGGACGGCGGCGGTCACGGGTGCGCTGAGGCCGATGCCTTCTTCGACGCAGGCCGGTTCGCAGCCGAGGACCAGCGTGCGCCGCGGAGGGGTGGCGCCGGTGCCGGCGCACAGGGTGCCGAGCAGCGCGAGGACGGTGTCGGGTGACATGTGGTGGCCGTCGAGGACGGGACCGCCGGGCGCGGCGCCCACGGGGCCCGGGCTGCCCGGATCCTCGCTGCCGTCGGCCTCGATGAGGTAGAGCGTGCCCGGCTCGCCGCCCCGTGCGGTGGCGTCGATCAGCAGGAGCGTGTCGTAGCCGTCGAGGAGCTGGTAGGCGAGGTGGACCCCGCGTACGCCGAAGTCCACCACCTCGACCCCTTCGGGCAGCGGGTGCGAGGACAGTGCCCGCACGGTCTCGACGCCGAAGCCGTCGTCACCGAGGAAGACGTTGCCGATGCCGGCGATCAGGACCCTGTCGCTCACGCGTCCTCCAGGGGGGTGACCTCGTCGGGCTGGAAGTAGAGGAACCTTCCCTGCTCCCGGCGGATGTCCGCGCCCGGGTCCTCCTCGACGGTGACGGCGAGGTGGACCCCGCCGTCGACGTCGTGCAGGACCGCCTCGACGAGCGCGGCACGGCCCTGGAGGAACAGGTCCTGGGCGTCGGTGCGCCGCAGTCCGGGGCGCAGCAGGACGCGGCTGCCCGGGCCCACCGAGGCGCCCCCGATCGTGATCCGGTCGCGGGCCGGGTCCGCGGTCTCCGCCCGGGCCGGGTCCCACCAGGGGGTGTCCGGGGTGAACACCGCGTCCACGTCGGGGAGTTCCGTCAGCAGGGGCGGCTGGTCCGGGCCGGCGATCTCCCGCAGGCCGCGCACCGCGCCGTGGAGGCGTTCCAGTACCTCGGGGGGCATGGAGTCGGCGAGGTCGATCACGGCGGCCGCGCGCGCGTCCGTACCGCGCGCCTCGCGCTTCTCCCGGTCGGTCAGGGCCGCCGTGCGCAGGGCGAGGATCTCGTCGATCTCGGTGGAGTCGTACATCGCGCCCGCGCTCTCGGGGGCGATGGCCGCGTGGTCCTCCAGGATGATCGGGGAGGACAGGACCACGTCGGCGCGGCCGGGTTCGCCCGCGAGCACCGGCCAGGTGTGGCGGTTGACGCACGCCGCCACCGCCTCCCGGGCCCATTCGGGCGGGTCGGTCATGGACAGGAAGGAGCCGGAGTCGAGGCCCAGCAGGAGGTGGGCGGCGACCAGCGCGTGCGGCAGGGCGGCCTCGCGGTCGGCGGCCCCGTTCCCGGAACCGGCCGCCGGGGCCCACGGGCTGGTGTTCTCCACCACCGCCCGGAGCCTGAACACCCGGTATGCGCCGTCGAGTTCGGTGGCCCGGAGCCGGAGGCGGCCGTCGACCTCCTCGGTACGCCGCACCATGCGGCCCACCGTCCGCCCGTCGGCGTCGAGGACGGTCTCGATGTCGTCCCGGGCGGGGCGGCGGAAGGGAACGGTCACTTCCCCGGCCGCCAGCTCGGCGACGGGGACGGTCAGTTCGACCCGCTCCTCCACGCCCTCGTCCCAGGGGACCAGGACGCGGTCGGCCAGGTGCAGCTCGGCGACCTCCGCGAAGCGGCCGTCCTCCAGGGCCTGTTGGACCGTGCGCCGCTGCGCCCGCAGGAACCGCAGCTCCAGGGCGAGCGTCGCCCCACCCCGCGGCTCCATCAGGATCTCGGTCTGCTGGAAGGCGTGCTCGTCGTGCGCGCGGCCCCACGCCGGGGGGACGAGCACGCCGAACTGCCAGCGCAGCCGGTTCTTGGCCGCCGAGGCCCGGTAGGGGTAGAGCACGTACCCCTCGAGGAGGACGGCGTCGGCCACCTGCCGGGCGACGGCGAAGCGGGACTCCCCGGCGGCGGTCGTCGTGGTCGGGGAGCCGGTCACGGGGCCGTCCTCTCGGTGCGGCGGGGCAGGACCGCACCCAGCCGGAGGGCCCCCGGCGGGGGCGGCTGCGGGGGCGGGGCGGCCGCGTCCAGCAGGGCCCGTACGGTCGCCTCCCACGAGGCGAGCGCGTGGCGGGAGCGGAAGGCGAGCAGCTCGTCCATGGTGTCGCGGGGCAGCCGGAGCCAGCCGCAGCCGGGGAAGTGCTGCTCGACCATCTCGCGCCACACGGCCACGGGCATCCGGTAGGCGGCTTCGCGGTCCCAGGGCACCGGCTCGACCCGGAAGCCGCCGTCACCGGTGAAGGCGGTGCCGGAGAACAGCATGAGCAGCGGTACCTCCCCGTCCTCCAGGGCTTCGAAGTAGCGGGTCGCGGCGATGTCCATGTCGTAGGTGCACGGAACGACCAGGTCGGTCTCGGTCTCCCCGGTGAAGCTCGGGACCATGGCCTGGACCTGGGCGAACTGCACGGGCTTGAGCGAGGTGCCCCAGCGGGCACGCTCCCCGAACAGGTCGGCCAGGCCCTCGGCCTCGGCCGGGCCGTAGCCGCGCCGGGCCGGTTCGATGCGGATCTGGCAGCGCAGGGCGAGGGCGTGCACCCGGGCTCCCCCGGCTGCGGTGATGCGCAGCCGGAAGACGAGGGTGGGGCCGGCGGCGTACGGGTCGGCGCGCACCCCGGTGCAGGTGAAGGAGAACTCCGTCATCGGACGTCCTCCGCCAGGACCCTGGCCCGGCGCTCCACCTGCGCGAAGAACGCGCGCAGCGCCTCCCGGGCCTCCGCCCCGCCGTCGAAGCCCTGCCACAGCAGCCGCATGCGCCCCACCAGCTCGTAGCAGATGTCGATGGGCACCAGGTAGCACTCGGTGCGGCCCTCCGAGCGGCGCAGCAGCAGCGCCTCCACGTCCGGTTCGAGCAGCGCGGCGAGCCGGCCCGTGCCCAGTACGGTCTGCCAGGTCTCCGGGGCGAGTTCGCTCTCGGTGGCTCCGGCCGGGCTCGGGTAGAGGGCGACGAGCCGGTCGAGGGCGGCGTTGCGGAAGAAGAACGCGACCCCGACCGGGATCTGGAGGAGTTCCCACGCGCCCTCGTCGAGACGGTGGCCCGGGTCGGTGAGGTAGCGGTCGGGGACGGCCCGAAGCCGTCCGGTGGCCGCGCCCGGCCGGTCGAACAGCAGGGCGCAGGCGGTGCAGGCGCAGACCAGCGTCCGCTTCTCGGTCTCCACCAGGTGGCGGTGGGACTCCCCGGGCACGATCACCCCGCACAGTTCGCAGGTCTCGGGCCGGGGCGGGCGCGGGCCCGCGAACCTGCGCAGCCCGCGCGGCGCGACGCGCGGGCCGTCCGTACGGATTCCGGCGCCGGTCACGAGACCCGCGCCGGGCTGGGGGGCCGGGTGCCGATCTGGAGGAGGGCGGGCGGCGGGGCCGCGGCGGGTTCCATCTCCACGCTCGTCACCTCGGGCGCGAAGCAGGCGAGGGTGTCCTCGAGGGTCCGCCGGGCGTCGTCCTGACCGCCGCAGCCGCAGCCGCCGGTCGCGGGCCCGGGGCGCAGCCGCAGGACGCCGGTGGTCTCGTCGAAGCCGACCAGCTCCACCGGGTCGTCCACCGAGTCCAGGGCGCGCGCGATCCGGGTGCGCGCGTCCTCGGGGTGCAGGCCGTGCAGGGAGAGCAGGCTCGCGACGAGTTCGTCGTCGAGCACCGCGCCGAGCGGGCCGTGTCCCAGCCCCTCGACGATCCGGGCGAGCCCGGCCCCGTAGAAGTCCATGAGGACGCGCACCAGTTCCTCGGCGGCCGCGCACGCCGCCCGGTCGCCCGTGGCGGCGATCCGGTCGAGCACCTCCTCGACCCTGCGCCCCGCCTGGGCGGCGTCGAGCACCGCGCTCATCCGCCCAGTCCGCTCAGGCCGGTGGGCACGTGCATGGTCTTCACCGTCTTGCCGCCGCCGACGTACATGTGGACGCCGCAGGGCAGGCAGGGGTCGAAGCTGCGCACCGCGCGCATGATGTCGATGCCCTTGAAGTTCTCCGGGCTGTTCTCCTCGAAGATCGGGGTGTTCTGGACGGCGTCCTCGTACGGTCCCGGCGTGCCGTAGCTGTCACGGACGCTGGCGTTCCAGGGCGTCGGCGGGTACGGGTGGTAGTTGGCGATCTTCCCGTCGCGGATCACCATGTGGTGCGACAGGACGCCCCGTACGGCCTCGGTGAAGCCCACGCCGATGGACTCGTCCGGCACCTCGAACTTCTCCCAGGTCTGCGTGCGTCCCGCGCGCACCTCGGCGAGGCCCTTCTCGGCGCAGTGCAGGGCGATGGCGGCCGCGTACGCCTGGAAGTAGGTGCGGGCGCGGTTGCGCTCCAGCGCGTTGCTCCACTTCGGGATCTTCCACTCGAAGCGGGTCTCGGGCTTGGTCATCGTGCGCGGCAGGGTGATGACGACGCTGTTCCCGGTGGCCTGGACGTAGTCGGTGTGGACCAGCCCGGACAGGGCGGTGGACCACAGGCGGGCGATGGGGCCGCCGCCGGTGTCGAGCGCGAGGTGGTCCTTGCCGTCGAACCAGCGGGGCGACATCACCCAGCTGTACTTGTCGTCGAAGTTCCGCTTCTGCGGGGCGGGGATGGTGTGCTGGTTCCACGGGTGGCGGGGGTCGACCGGGTTGCCGAGCGGGTCGTGGGTGACGAACTGCTCCTGGCCCTGCCAGTCGTCGTAGTACGAGCTGCCGAGCAGGATGCGGATGCCGAGGTTGATCTCGGTGAGGTCGTTGGTGACCAGTTTGCCGTCGACGATCACGCCCGGGGTGACGAACATCTTCCGTCCCCAGTCGGTCATGTTGGCGTAGGTGAAGTCGCAGTACTCGGGGTCGTTGAGGGCGCCCCAGCAGCCGAGCAGGACGCGCCGGCGGCCGACCTCCTCGTACCCGGGCAGGGCCTCGTAGAAGAAGTCGAAGAGGTCGTCGTGGAGGGGGACGACCTTCTTCATGAACTCGCAGTACCGCATGAGGCGGCTCATGTAGTCCGTGAAGAGCTGGACGGAGGCGATGGTGCCGACGCCGCCCGGGTAGAGCGTGGAGGGGTGCACGTGGCGCCCCTCCATCAGGCAGAACATCTCGCGCGTGTAGCGGCTGACCTGGAGGGCCTCGCGGTAGAAATCGCCCTCGATGGGGTTGAGGGAGCGCATGATGTCGGCGATGGTCTTGTAGCCGTGTTCCCCGGCGTGCGGGGACGGCGTGCGCTCGGCGAGCTCCAGGACACCGGGGTTGGTCTCGCGGACCATCTTCTCGCAGTAGTCGACCCCGACCAGGTTCTCCTGGAAGATGTTGTGGTCGAACATGTACTCCGCCGACTCGCCGAGGTTGATGATCCACTCGGCGAGGTGGGGCGGCTTCACCCCGTAGGCCATGTTCTGCGCGTACACGGAACAGGTGGCGTGGTTGTCACCGCAGATCCCGCAGATGCGGCTGGTGATGAAGTGCGCGTCGCGGGGGTCCTTGCCGCGCATGAAGACGCTGTAGCCGCGGAAGACCGACGAGGTGCTGTAGCACTCCGCCACCCGCTTCTGCTTGAAGTCGATCTTCGTGTGGATGCCGAGACTGCCCACGATCCGGGTGATCGGATCCCAGGCCATCTCCACCAGGCCGCTGCCGTCGCCGGCCGCCTTCGTCTTCGGTGTCATCGTGTCTGCCGTGACCCTTCTTCGGTGCGGGGAGCGGGAGTTGCTGCGGGTGCGCTTGCGCTGCGGGGAGGGGGAGGAGCGGGCCGTCACCAGGGCGGCCGGTAGCCCGTGGTCAGGCTGCGGCCGCCGTGCCTCCACTTCGGTTCCTCGTCCACGGTGTGGGCGGTGACCGCCCGGAGCTTGCGGACCAGGGCGCCGTACGCGCCGCTGGCCTTCGTGGAGACCTTGGCGCCGGGGGGCTCGTCCATGAACGGCATGAACTTGTCGGGGAAGCCGGGCATCGTGCAGGCGATGCAGATGCCGCCGACGTTGGGGCAGCCGCCGATGCCGTTCATCCAGCCGCGCTTGGGGACGTTGCACTTGACGACGGGGCCCCAGCAGCCGAGCTTGACCAGGCACTTGGGCGAGTCGTAGGTGTGGGCGAACTGGCCCTGCTCGTAGTAGCCGGCGCGGTCGCAGCCCTCGTGGACGGTGGCGCCGAACAGCCAGGTGGGGCGCAGCTTGTCGTCGAGGGGGATCATCGGGGCGGAGCCGGCCGCCTGGTAGAGCAGGTAGGTCAGGGTCTCGGAGAAGTTGTCCGGCTGGATCGGGCAGCCCGGCACGCACACGATCGGGATGCCGGCCTTCGAGGTCCAGTCCCAGCCCAGGTAGTCGGGCACGCCCATGGCACCGGTCGGATTGCCCTCCATGGCGTGGATGCCGCCGTACGTGGCACAGGTGCCGATGGCGACGACCGCGAGGGCCTTGGGGGCCAGCCGGTCGATCCACTCGCTGGTGGTGATGGGCTGTCCGGTCTCCGGATCGTCGCCGAAGCCGCACCAGTAGCCCTCGGGCTTGATCTTCTCGTTGGGGATCGACCCCTCGACGACCAGGACGAACGGATCGATCTCGCCCCGCTCGCCCTTGAAGAACCACTCGATGAACGTGTCGGCGCCGCCGACCGGTCCGCATTCGAAGTCGATCAGCGGCCAGTGCACGGCGATCTTGGGCAGACCGGGCAGCACGCCGGTCACGATCTCCTCGATGCTCGGCTGCATCGCGGCCGTCAAGGACACGGAGTCGCCGTCGCAGCTGAGGCCCGCGTTGATCCAGAGGATGTGGATCGGCGGGTCTTCGACCGGGTCCTTCGTCACTGCGGCCATGGGATGCCTCCTCGGGGAGGGGGTCGGGAAAGGGGGTGCGGAGAGGCGGCCTGTCTCGTCCTCACCCTTCTTGCTAACAGCAGGCCGGTCCGGGCGCCGCGTCAGGTGCGGCCAGTCCAGTGACATCGCGCGGCCGGACGGCCGAGCGGGGCGTGGCGGCGAGCGGCGCGGTGACGGCCGGATCGGCGGCCTGCGGGACGGCCCGGGGCTCGGCCTTCCGGGTGGCCTGCGGCGCGAGGGCGGCCGCGGGGACCCGGTCCGTCGTGGCACGGGTGAGGTGCGGCGGGGTGGCGACCGCGCGCTCCTTGCGTACGAAGGCGCGGCGCAGGGCGTGGTAGGGGGCGTCCGGGTCGAAGAAGGTCCGCCGCATCCGGGCCAGCTCGGCCTCGCGGTGGGAGGCCAGCGGCCGGACCGCCTCGTCGCGCTCGCGGGCCGCCTTCTTGGCGGCGATCCGGGCAGCGGTGGCGGGCAGCGCGGCGAGACGGGCCGCGAGGCGTTCCGTCTCGCCGGTGAACTCCTGGGGCGCGCAGGGCACCGTACGGTCGACCAGGCCCAGCCGCTGCGCGGCGGCGGCGCTCAGCGGCAGGGCCTCGGTGGTGAGGCGCTCCGCGAGGGCGGGGCCGACGCGGCGCGGCAGGGTGTACGTCCAGTACTCGGAGCCGTACAGCCCCATCAGGCGGTAGTGCGGGTTCAGGACGACGCCCGAGCGGCACCAGACCTCGTCCGCCGCGAGGGCGAGCACGGCCCCGCCGGCGGCGGCGTTGCCGCCCAGCGCACTGACCACGAGCCGGTCGGTGGTGGTCAGCACCGCCTCGACGAGGTCGTCCATGGCGTTGATGTTGGCCCAGGACTCCTCGGCCGGGTCGGCGGCGGCCTCGATGACGCCCAGGTGGATGCCGTTGGAGAAGAAGTCGCGGCCGCCGCCCAGGACCAGCACGGAGGTGGGGCGGGTGCAGGCGGTCCGGTACGCGTCCAGCAGGCGCCGGCAGTGCCCGGTGCTCATCGCGCCGCCGGGGAAGGAGAACGTCAGGAAGCCGGCCTGCCCCTCCTCGTGGTAGCCGATGTCGGACCAGGTGCGGCGGTGCGGGCCGGCGTCCGGGGGTGCGGGCACCTCGGGCAGCGGGGGCAGCCGGTCCGCCAGGGCCACCGTCGCGGGCAGTTTGGGTCCGGCCGGCCGGCCCGGCAGGCGGCGGGCGCGCAGTTCCGGGATCCATACGGCGCCGTCGGCGGTGGCCCGGCAGACCGCGCCGGCCCGGGTGGCCAGCAGTTCGCCGGGGCGGCCGCGCAGCTGTTCCTCGCGGTGGCCTCCGTGCAGGAACCACTCGCCGCCGAGCAGGTCGTCCCGTACGCCGGGCTGCGAGTCGGCGGCGCGCAGCGCGCGCAGGACCTGCTCGGTGCCGTCCGCCTCCCAGTCGATGCGGCGCTCCTCCTGGCGCAGGAGCGGCCGGGCCCGGCCGCCGGTCTGCGGCCGCGGGACGTAGGTGCCGGAGGCGAAGCGTTCCACCGCGAGGAGGACGGCCTCCAGGGCGGCGTCGGCGATCTCCCCGCGGTAGAGGTCGCTCTTGCCGACCGGCGGCACCGGGCACTCGACACTCGCCCACACGTCGCCGGCGTCCATCTCCGCGTTGGCCTGCAGGACCGTGACCCCCCATCGGGTCTCCCGGTCCTGGATCGCGCGGTCGAGGGAGGAGGGGCCGCGGTCGCCGACCGGTCCGGGGTGGACGATCAGACAGGTGTGGGCGGACCACACCTCCTCGGGGACGGCCGTGCGCAGCATCGGCGCGATCACGAGGTCGGGCCGGTGCCCGCGTACGGCCTCGGCCAGGGAGGTGTCGGGCAGGGCGAGTTCGACCGCGACGTGGTGGCCGTGGTCGCGCAGCTCGGCGTGGACTCGCTGCGTGAGGCTGTTGAACGCGCTCGCGACGAGCAGGACGTACACGTGATCTCCCAGCGGCGGCCCGGAGCCGCGGTACGGCGGTGCCCGGCCCGACCGGCCGTGCGTGTCCGGAACATGACCGGCCGCCTGAGATGGTCGGGGAGATCGGGGCGCCCGCGGCCGAGGCCGCGCGGGCCGTCACTCGAAAGCGCCCGTTACGGCGTCCGCTCGGCCCAAGGGCGGGCCGCTACTCGCCGCCCTCGATCCCGATGACCTCGGCCAGGTCCCGGTGCGCGGGGCCCGGCTCGCCCTGATGCTGCTCCAGGAGGGCGGCGGCGATGACGTCGAGCTTGAGCTGGATCGCGTGCTCGGCCCTGCGCTCGGAGTTCTTCAGCAGGGCCAGGAGCAGCAGGGCGACCGCGCCCATCGCGTCGCCGAGCAGGTGCCGCCAGCTCGCGTCCAGGTGAGCCAGGTGGACCGCCACGAAGCCCGCGACCAGCAGGACGCAGAACAGGGAGAAGGCAGCGGAGCTGGTGAAGTTCGAAGCCAGCTCCGCCAGCTTCTCGAAGCGGCCGAGCCGCCCGTCGTCGCCCTTCTCCGAGGGATGTTCGAGGGCCATGGTCTGCAGGTGCCCGATCACGCCGCGCCCAATCCCCTGGGCCCGGTCAAGCACCCGGCCGGTCCATGCCGGCGTGGTCCGGAGCCGCTGCCGGCTCCGGACGGTCACCTCGCCCGTACGGGCGCCCACAGGCTGACGCTCCACACGTCCCCGTGCCCCGCGTGGTAGCCCCGCTCCTCCTCCTCGTCGTCCACGACGGTCACGGAGACGTTGGACGCCGCCGCCCGGTATTCGAGGAAACCGCCCTGGTCGCCGACCGTGAGTTCCGGGGCTCCGGGGACGTGGGCGAGCTCCTCCCGCACGGCTTCCCAGGAGACGTGGCGGGGGAACTCGACCCCCATGGTCCGGGCCCATTCCCCGGCCATGTCGGGGCCGGACGCGAGCCGGTGCAGCTCGATGGACCCACCGGACATCACCCACTCGTCACCGGGGTTGAAGGAGAACTCGACGAATCCGTAGTCGCGGCGCAGCGACTCGCCGCCCTCGTCGACGACGTCGACGAAGCGGTGGCGGACGGCCCGGTCGACCTCGTCGAGGGTGGAGCCGATGCCGATCCCGTGCAGGCGTCCGGTCCTGAGGAACGAGACGAGGAATTCGATGCCGGTCACGGTCGGTTCTCCCGTGTCCCGCCTCGCCATCTAGAGTCGCGGGCTCCGCAGCGGCGGCTCCGCACCGCCCCATGCGAAGACATAGGGGTCTGCGCCGCCCGAGTACGCACACGTGATTCCGGTATCGGGCAGGTCGAATTCCTCTCGGAGCCACCCGTCCATGGCGAGGGCGGCAACCTCCGGCCGGTAGTCGGTCAGCGGGAAGTCGAGAGAGACGATCTCGAGGTACACGCCCTCCGGAAACCTGGCGCACAGCTCCTCGGCACGGAGCGCGACGACGAAGGAGAGCCAGGCCAGGTCCTCCCAGTACATGCCCGCGCCCGGAAGCAGCAGGCGGACTCCCCGGTAGATGCCCACGGAAGGAGCCGTCGCTTCGCCCGGTGGCACGGTCCGCGCCGAGAGGTCCGCCGCCAGTCCGCCGAGCGGGCTCCTGAACCGATATCTGAACTTTCGAATCACTGTCACTCAATTCACAAACTTGAGAAGGTGGAACACGCCCCGGCTGAAATAGTTCTCGACTCCCATGCCGGTGGGGCCTCGGACGTAGTCGAAGTTGTGCGGCTGTGCTCCGGCCTCACTGTAGAGGCGGCTGTGTTTCTCGAAGAACTCGTCCATCTTGTCAGTCGTCATCTTGGTGATGTCCGCCTTGTTCATGTTGGCGAAGTCTTCCGCCGACACCTTGAAGGTGAGCACCTCCACCTCGATGACCTCCCCTTCCTCGGCTCGTCCGCGAATGCGCTGCGCGTAGCTGACCGCCTCGCCCAACGTGCCCCATGAGTACACTCCCTCACCCCACTGCCCTCGGGTGTCTGCCTCGGGCCAGGGATTTCCGTCGCCCCTGAGCCGTGTGGCGTTGGCAGGGTCCTGCACGGTGTGGAACTCATGGTAGTCAGGCGCCAGCCCCAGATGGTCGGTGGCGTGGAGGGGGTTGGGTACATACGCCAACGGGTTCGGCGCCGGCGCGATCCCGAGAGGGTCGGCACTGAGGTACCGGCCGATTTGAGGGTCGTAGTAGCGCTGGCAGTTGTAATGAATTCCGGTTTCCGGGTCGAAGTACTGGCCGGCGAATCGGAGGGGCGTGTAGGCGGACGCATCGCTGTTCCAAGCCGTGGCTCCCCAGAGTGTCGCCCGGGTTCGCCAGCAGATGTTGTCCTCTTCGTCGATCAGCTCCGTAGGGGTGCCGATGAGGTCAGTGACGATCGCGAAGAACCGTTCGTCGACCACCTCCTGAGCCGCTCCGGCGGATAGGACGCGTTCCGTCTGGGCGAGGGGCTGCAGGCCTTCGTGGTCCCAGGTGAGGACGACCGATGGGGTGCGGGCCCCGTCCAGCGTCGTGATCTGTTCACACAGGAGCGTGCCGTCCCAGGTGAAAGAGATCTGCTCAAGGACTTCGACGCCGTCCGGCGCCAGGCGCTGCTTGGCGGTACGGCGGCCCAGCGGGTCGTAGGAGTAGCGCCACACCGTGCCGTCGGGCGTGGTCACCCGCGTCAGACGGTCCTCGGCATCCCACTCGTAGCGCCAGGTGTCCGGTTTCCTGGAGAGCCGGGTCTTCTGGCGCAGGACGACTCGGCCGAGCTCGTCGTGCTCGTACCGGACGCTGCCCGCCCGGGTGAGGACCGTGCCCGCGTACTCCCTCTGCCCTGTGGCCTCCTGGCCGGGATGCGTGGCGGGCCAGAAGGCTTCGGTCTGGTTGCCGTCGGCGTCATAGACGTAGCGCTCGGTCCATTCCGGTGCGGACACGCCGGTGACGCGGCCCACCGCGTCCAGCTCGAAGCGGCGGCTGCCGGAAAGCCGGTCGTCCATCGCGACGAGCTTGCCGTCGTCGCGATAACTGTAGGCGCGGTGCTGGAGGCTGCGCTGCGCACTCGACACCAGGTGGTCCGTAAGACGGCCGTGTTCGTCGTACGTGGAGGAAAAGGTAAGACCGTCCCCGATACGACGGGTGGTCTCGCGGCCTGCGGCATCCCTCTCGAAGGTCAGCGTCCGGCCCGCGGTCGTCAGCTCCGTCCGTCGGCCCATCGCGTCGTATGCCCAGGAGCTCACGGCCCCGGAGGGTGTCGTGCGGGAGGTACGGCGGCCGAGCCCGTCGTGGGTGTAGGCCGTGGTGCGACCGTTCACCGTCTCGGCCCGGAGGCGTCCGTACCGGTCACGCAGGTGTGTGACCGTCGACTCCGGGCCGACCGCTTCGGCGAGCTGCCCGGAGAGGTAGTAGGTGAAAGTGGTGACCGTTCCCTGCACGTCCTTCGCGACCACTCGGCCCAGCTCGTCGCGTTCGTAGCGGATCGTCCGGCCAGCGGCATCGGTGCGGCTGGCGAGTCCGCCCGCCGCGTCGTGGGTGTAGGTCAGTGTGCGGTCGTCGAAGTCCGTCTCGGATATGAGGTGTCCTACGGCGTCGTACCCGTAGTCCCAGCTCTGGCCGAAGGGGTTGATGACCTGGGTGAGGCGGAGCTCCGCGTCGTGGTGGAACTCGTAGCGCACTCCGTCGGGACCTGTCCGGGTCGCCAGGAGGTCGAAGTGGGTGTAGGTGAAGCGCGTCACCCCGCCGACGGCGTTGGTGTGGGTGAGGCAGTTGCCTTCACCGTCGTAGGTCCATGACTCCTCGGTGCCGTCGGGGCCCGTCCGGTGGGTGAGCTTCCCCTCAGGCGTCCACCGGAACCTGGTGGTGGCCCCGAGCGGGTCCACCAGCGAGACCGGCCGCCCGAACACGTCGCGTTCCACGCGCGTCGTCGCGCCCGTCGGGTCGGTGACCTCGACGCTCAGACCGGCGGCGTTGGTGCGGATGTGGGTCGTACGGCCCAGGGCATCCGTCACTCCCGTGCAGTGGCCCGTCTCGTTGTATGTGTAGCGGGTGGTCACGCCCGTCGGATCGGTGACCGATGTCCGGTTGCCGCGTTCGTCGTACTCCCGCACCGTCGTGGTGAGGTCGGGATGAACCACCTTGACCGGCAGCCCGCGATCGTCGTACTGGACGGTCATCTCGTGTCCGTCGGGCCGGACGGCGGATGTCAGCCGGCCGCTTTCATCATACATGAAGCGGCTGGTGCGCCCGAGGGGGTTCGTGCGGGAGAGGAGGCGGTTGTACCGGTCGCGCTCGAAGCGGGTGACTCCACCCAGCGGGTCGATCTCCGCGACCACTTGGTGAGCGTCGTTGATCAGGTAGCGATGGACGGCGCCGTTCGCGAGGGTGGTGGTCGTCGCCCGCAGGCCGGTCGTCGCGTCAGCGGCGTCGTAGTCGATGCGCAGTGCGACGTGCCCTTCCGCGCCGCCTTCGGCCACGCAGCGGTCGTGCTCGTCGTACACGTAGTCGTAGCGACTGCCGTTGGTGTCGGTCCACGAGGTGACCCGGGCTCGTTCGTCGTAGGTGAAACAGAGCGGCTTGCCGGAGGAGCTGATCACCTCGGTCAGGTTTCCGCCGTCGTAGCCGTATCGACGTATCTCCTGGTCGCTGCCGTCCGGTGCGGCACCGGCCAGGTGCAGGGCGGTGATTCGGCCCGCACTCGTCGTCAGCTCAAGGCGGTATCCGGCACTGTGGACGATGCCCGTGGGGCTGCCTTCGGTGTCGTACTCGAAGGTGATCCAGTTCCCGTGCCGGTCGTCGATCTGGGCCAGGGGGGCGAGACCCGTGCTGCCGACCGTGAAGTGCCACACCCGGCCGGTGTCGGGGTCGCTGATGCTGTAGTCGTCTCCGGCACGGTCCAGCGGCCAGCGCGGGCCGTGGCTCGGCATGACGGGGACACCCGGGGCCGGGTGCGGGTAGGCGAGAAGGAGACCGTCGTCGCACACGAAGACGACTCCTTCGGAGTCGATCTCCAAGCGCTGATCGGCGGTGGACGACCAGGACGGGCCGAACCAGCGGCCGGCCCGGTAGTCGGACGCCACCCGGCGGCGGAAGACCAGCGGCAGGACGCCGGGAAGCACGATGTCGCGCTGCGGCAGGTACATCACACCGGTCGCGAGGTCGACCGGGTCGGTCGGCCCGTTCTCGACCGCGTCTTCCGTACGTGAGACGCCGGCCGGTCCGTCCGTGCCCTGACGAGCGGCGCTCCGGGCGGCGTCGTCCGCGCCGTGCTTGACGCTGTTCTTCACACCGGCGGTGGCGATGGTCTTGAGGCCGCCGGCGCCCTTGGTGCCGATGAGTTCGGGGATGAGCCGGCCGATGAACTCGCTCGGGTCGCCCTTGGCCGCTTCCCACGCGCTCTTCAGTGCCCGGTCCGGATGCGCCGCGGTGGACGCCAGCCCGGCCAGGGTCATGTTCAGGTTCTTGTAGTAGTCGGCGGGGTGGGTGATGTTGTACAGGTCGAGCGGGTTCACCGAACGGACGAAGTTGGTGATGCCCACGACGCCCTTGACGACACCGCCGCTCAGGTGCAGCATCTCCACGCCCTGGCCGACACCCCAGTCGACGAAGTTGAGCTTGGCCCGGTCGGTGGCCGACGGCATCGCCGGCGCGTGCGCCAGTGCGGCGGTCACCGCCTTGTTCGCCGTGTCGGCCGCCTCGTTGCGCTGGCGGCGGGCGTCGTTCAGGATCTCCTGCGCCCGGTCCCGCACCGCGCTGCCAGGATCGGCGGGGCACTCGGGCCTGGGCAGCGGGTTGTCGCCGGTGCGCGCGTCCTCGTAGGCGGCGACCTTCTTCTTGTAGTCGGCGGCCGCGTTCTTGCTGGCCTCCTGGCCCTGCTTGTAGAGGTCGATGGCCTCCTTCGCCCGGCCCTGCGCCCACGTCACCGTCGTGGCGTACGCCTCCAGGGCCTTCGCCGCGCCCTCGAAGGCGTCCGCCGCGTGCAGCCAGTCGGTGGGCAGCGTCTGGAACTTCTCCCGGAAGGTGTCGGCCGCCGCGCCCTTCCAGCGGCTGGAGTCCAGGCCCTTCATGCCCTGGCCCACCGAGTCGAAGGCGCTCTTGAAGTCCCGCAGGTTCTTGACGCTCGCGTTGATGTCGGAGACCTTGCCGTGGATCAGCTCGTTGGCCTCCTCGGTCTGCCCGAGCTGCTGTTCGCCGACCGTGGCGCCCAGCGAGGACGCCGTACTGTCACCCCAGTCCTCGACCGCGTCCGCCCAGTCCTCGGCGCCGACGTACTCCAGACCGTCGCCGACGACGTCCGTGGCCTTGTCGACGCCCTCACCGACCAGCTTCTTGCCGGCGTCCCAGCCGTCTTCGAGCTTGCCGAGGCCCTTGTCGACCCAGCCCCCGAAGTCCACCACTTACTCGCTCCCCCACGTCGGCTGCTTCGCCCGGTCCACCGCGCCCTGCGTGGGCTCGAGCGTCTCGCGCAGCTTCTCGTCCATCAGCGCACGCTCCTTCTCGCCGAACACGCCCTGGTTCTGCATCGAGTCGAGCAGTCCGTCCTCGACGTCGTAGGCGGTGTCGCGCCAGGTCTGCTCGACCTCTTCCTGGGCCTCGGAGAACGACTCGGGGCTCCAGTCCGCCCCGTCCCACGCGTGCTGGTCGCGGATCTCGTCCCAGTCCTTGGCCTTGACCTCTTCCTCCGACAGGTGCGGGTTGCCGTTGATCCCGTTCACCGCGATCTTGAAGGTGTCCTTGACGTACTGCTCCTGCTCGCTGATCGCGCCCGCCGAGAGGCCGACGGCCTTCGCGAAGCCGTTACCGCGCATCATCAGCCCGCGCACGCCCCACTCCCAGCGCTCGCAGAACGTCTTGAACCCCGACGCCAGGCCTTCGTGACCCAACTGCATCCCGGACAGCGACAGATCCGAGAATCCGCGCCCGGTGGACGCCTGGCCGATCATGCCGAGGTCCTTCAGCTCGCCATGCGCCTTGTCGATGCCGCTCGCTATCAGCTTCAGCGCTTCCGGGGGTACGTCCAGATCCGAATCGGAACCGCTCACCGTTCACCCCCGAGGTCCACCACTGCCGAGTCCGGCACCACGCCCGCGACCGGCGGGAACAGCATCCCGTCAGGGCTGCCGGCGTCGAGCGCCACTCCCGCGGGCACCCCCAGCTTCGGCACCATCACGTCCAGCAGCCGTGCTCCGTACACCGAGTGGTACTCCCACTCCCGCCCCGCGTCACCCTGCGCGACCGCAAACCTCGCCAGCGCCTCCTCGTCCGAGAACGCACAGATCCACCGGACCCCGCCCTGCTCGGCCGTCCACAGACTGCCGTACGGATCGATCGGCACCAGCACGGCCGTACGGCGGAACTCGCCCAGCAGCACCGCGAACTCCCGGCGCGCCGCAGCTTCCCAGCCTTCGGCCGGAACGGTCGGTTTTACTTTCTTCACGGTCGGTGGCGGCCCCTCGCCCACCAGGTCGGCCAGCCGAACTACCTGGTGGGGCTGCGGGCTTACGCCTTGACTCTCCCCGTCTATCGTCACGACAGGGATCATCACATGTTCACTTTTTCGATTGCAATTTCGATCCGGAGTCCGGTCACCGACGGACCTGAGCCGGAAACCGTTGAACGCGGTCCGCGACCTGCGCAGGATGGCCACGAGCGAGGGAGGTCCATTCATGCCATCCACCGAAGTGACCACGCAAACGGTGCGCGCCGAGGACGGCGCCACGGCCCAAGTCCGGTTCCACCGAAGGCCCGGTGATCCGTCGGCCCCCGTGCTGGTGTGCATGCCCGCCATGGGCACCAGGGCCGTCTCCTACACCCCGCTGGCGGAGGCCCTCGCCCGCGCCGGGTTCCAGGTGGTCCTCGGCGAGCTGCGGGGGCAGGGGACGAGCTCCGTACGCGTGCGGCGCGGGGTGCGCTACGGCTACCACGAGATGGTGACGTACGACTACCCCGCGCTGTTCCGGGCGGTCGCGGCCGCCTTCCCCGAGGCGCCGCGCCACCTCCTGGGGCACAGCCTCGGCGGGCAGCTCGGCACGCTCTACCTCAGCCAGGAGCCGCACATGGCCGCGGGCGCGATCCTGGTGGGCGCCCCCTCCTGCCACTACCGGGGCTGGCCGTTCCCGCAGCGCCTCGGGATGCTCGCGGGGTTCCAGCTCGCGGCCGCGTTCTCCTCGGCGTACGGGTACTTCCCCGGCCGGCGCATCGGCGTACTGGGGAACGACTCCGCGCAGATCCTGCGGGACATGGCCGCCCAGGTCCGGACGGGCCGCTACCACGTGCCGTCCTCCCCCGTGGACTTCGAGCCCTGGCTGGCCGAGCTGGACCTTCCGGTGCTCGCGGTGACCGTCAGGGGCGACGGCATGGCCCCGCCCGCAGGGGTGCGGGGGCTCAGCGACAAGCTCACGAGCGCGCGGGTGACGCACTGGGAGCTGGTCCTCGGCGACGGGGTGCGGGGCAGCCGCCACTACGGGTGGATCCGCGACCACGCCTCGCTCGTCGACCGGGTGAGGACCTTCGTGGACCAGGCCTGACCGGCTTGCGGCCACGGGCCCCTGCGCGGGTGCGTCAGCCCAGACGGGACGGGGAGGAGGCGCCGGGGGTCAGCAGCCGGGGGGTGCCGGTGCCGTCGGCGGGCACGGTCCACAGGTCGGTGCTGTCGGCGGCCCCGTCGGCGGGCAGGGCGTAGGCGAGGGTCCGGTCGTCGAGCCAGGCGGCCTGGTCGTCCACGCTCCGCTTCTCGGCGAGCGCGTGCTCGCGGAGGGTGCCCAGGTCCATGACGTGTTCGCGCCACAGCGAGGCTCCGGGCCGCACCCGCTTCTTGTACGCGATGCGGGTCTCGTCCGGCGACAGGGACGGGCATTCGACGTTCTGCGCGAGGGTGGTGACGGTACGCCGGGAGATCGATCCCCTGACCAGATGGGTCTGGCCGGCGGTGGCGAGCGTGGCGTAGAAGGTGTCGTCGTCCTTGGAGAAGGTGACGCCCCAGAAGTTCACGTCCTGGGCGCGGTGGTCCCGGCCGTCCATGGTGATGGCGAACTCCTCCAGGCTGGATTCGAGCTTCCCGGTGCGGGTGTCCAGTATCGCGGTGCGCGTGGAGAAGAACGCGGAGCCGTAGGACTCGCCGGAGACGAAGACGGTCCAGGCGGCGAACCGGCCGCTGGGCGAGACGCGGGCACGGCTGGGGGTGCCCGCCAGGGGGAGACTGCGCACGGTGCGCAGGTCGGCGTCGACGATCAGGGCCTTGTTGTCCTGGGCGAGCGCGCCCGGCGAGGAGCGCAGGCACACTCCGGTGCCCGCGGCCGCGTAGAAGCGCTGGCAGTCGAGGCCGGAGGCGGTGCGCGCGGACCGGGGGGCATCGGCGGGGACCGAGGCGAGGGCTCCGCGGTGGGGGCCCTGTCCGCTGTTGAGGAAGGCCAGTTCCCCCTGCCGAGTGAGGGTGACGCCGCCCGCGGCGATCTCCGGGCCGCCCGTACGCGGCCGGTCGGCGCGGTCGGCGGCGCGTACCACCAGCGCGGCGGCGAGGCCTCCGAGCAGCAGCACCGCCACCGCGAGGACGAGCAGGCGGCGTGACAACGACAGCGTCATACGGGGGGCCTCACGGGCTTCGGGTCGGGTCGGGGAGGGCGGGCGTGCCGGAGGGGGCCGCGTCGGGGGCCGCCGGGCGCAGGACGAGGCCGGCGACGGCCGCGCAGCACAGCAGTCCGGCCGCGGCGGCGGCGAGTGCCGGGCCCGTGCCCCAGAGGCTCCACGCCGCGCCGAAGGCCAGCGAGCAGCCGAAGCGGGCCAGCGCCTGGCCGGTGCCGACCAGGGCCAGGCCGGTGGCGCGCAGCCGCCCGGGGACGGTGGCGGCCACGGCGGCGGGCAGCACGCCGTCGGTGGCGGCGTAGAACATGCCGTGCAGCGCGAGGACGAGGTAGGGCAGCGGCGGCCAGTCCGGGGCCCACAGCAGCAGCCCGTACCCGGCCAGCAGGAGGGCGTGCCCGGTGAGGAACACGGTGCGCCGGCCGATCCGGTCGGCGAGGGCGCCCGCGGGGACGGCCAACAGCAGGAACACGGCGGCGGTGCCCAGCGGCAGGAGCGGGAACCACTGCTCGCCGATGCCGGTACGGCGCTGCAGCAGCAGGTAGACGAAGGCGTCGCTGACCGTGGTCAGGCCCAGCAGGACGGCGCAGAGCGCCAGGGCGCGCAGCCTCGGCAGCCGCAGCAGGGCCATCGCGTCGCGCAGCCGTACGGGGTCCGGGCGGGCCGCGCCGCCGCCGGCCGCCCGGGCCGGGACCGCCGTGCCGCCGCCACCGGCCGCCCCGGCCGGGACCGCCGCGCCGCCGCCGGACGGGACGAACAGCATGAGCACCACCACGCCGAGCACCGCGACGCACGCGCTGACGCCGAAGACGGCGTCGTACCCGTCGACCGCCACGCTCAGCACGAGGAACGCGGCGAGCGGGCCGAGCAGCGCCCCGGTGGTGTCCATGGCCCGGTGCACGCCGAAGGCGCGGCCCTGTAACTCGGCCGGTGTGGAGAGGGAGATCATCGCGTCGCGCGGGGCGGTGCGCAGGCCCTTGCCGGTGCGTTCCAGCGCGAGGATCACGCTGATCGGGCCGAGGCCGTGGGCGAACAGCAGCAGCGGCTTGCACAGGGCGGACAGCCCGTAGCCGATGCCGGCGATCAGCTTGTGGTTGCGGACCCGGTCGGCGAGATGGCCGCCGGTCAGCTGCACCAGGGCGCTGACTCCGTTGTAGAGGCCGTCGAGCGCGCCGAAACCGAGCGGGCTCAGGCCCAGACCGGCGATCAGGTACAGGGGCAGGACGGCCGTGACCATCTCGGAGGAGACGTCGGTGATCAGGCTGACCGTGCCCAGGGCCAGGACGGCCGAAGTGACGGCGGGGGTCCGTAACGATCCCCGGTCCGGCGGGGCTTGCGTGTCCGCGGGCGGGGCCGAGGGCGCGGAGCGGTCCGCGAGGTACATGCGCTGGAGCTCCCGGTGCCGACGGTCTGATTCCTCGAACGTGCGAATGAAACCCTAGAGGTTGTACGGGCCAACGGTGGGGCGTACGGCCCGATTCGGCCGCACGCCCCCGGTCGCCGCGCTCACCCCTGCCGGCTGCTCTCGTCCCGCAGCCAGGTGGAGAAGTCCTGGTTCCGGATGGCCTTGCGGGAACCCCTGCGGGCGGCGAGCGCGGCCAGGACGAAGACCATCACACCGGGGAGCAGCCGCGGCTGGGCCCGCAGGAGGGCGCGCAGGTCGGCCGTGCCCGTACGGGCGGACGGCGCGGCCGCACCGGCCCCTTGCGTGGCCTGGAAGCGCTCGAACTCGGCGGAGGAGGTCGCCGCGCGGATCCGCCGCCGGACGAGGTCGGACCAGGTGCGCGGCGGGTGCACGACGACCCGGGCCGCCTCGACCACGCGCCGCTCCCCCGGCCCGAAGGCGAGGGACGCGGCCAGGTCGTCGGCCATCAGCGGGGGCAGCGCGGCGATCCGCGCGTGCCCCGGCTCGGTCACCGCGATGACCCCCCGCCCGAACAGGCCCTCGCGGACGGCCGGGAGCCGCTGCCACACGCGGTAGTACGCCCGGACCGGCCAGGCGCAGCCGGCCAGCGGGATGTCCCGGCCGGGGGCGGCGGCGAGCAGGGCCGGACTTCCGGCGAGCGCGCCCGTCAGGGCCCGTACGTCGGCGGCCCCGACGACGACGTCGGCGTCCACGTAGAGACGGGGGAAGCCCCGCGCGTGCTCGTCCCCGACCCGGAGTGCCGTGTGTTTGGAGGGAGTCGGGATCTCCACCACCCGTACGCGGGAACCGCGCGCACCCGCCACCCGGGCGGTGTCGTCCGTACAGCCGTTGCACACCACGACGATGTCGGGCCCGTCCGCCGGTGTGCCGGTGTTGCCGTCGGCGTCGGCCAGGAGCGCGTCGAGGAGCCGGCCGATGACCCGGCCCTCGTTGTGGGCCGGTATCACGATGCTGGTCACCCGGGCAGTATGCACGGTCGAACACCCGCGCCAGGCGATTCCGTCAACTCTGCCCGGGGGTACGCCCGGTGGACTAGATTGAGCGGCGCCGAGCGGTTTCGGCAGGAGGTACGGGTTCGGCTGCTTGGGGGAACATGCGGCCGGCCGGGGGGTAGTACGCGGAATCACGCAAAGCATCGGTTGTGGGGGGCCATCACCGTTGAGCAGGTCATGCCCGGGTCGCGCAGGCGTCCGGCCTGCCCTCGACGGCTCTCCCCTTCATCCCACGCGCCCCGGCCATGAGTTGTCGGCACGCCGGTCGGGCGTGCGCGGAAGGAAGGGGAACGCTGTGAAGCCCAACGCTGTGAAGGACGGTGGCTCGAAGGCCGCCGGGCGGGCGGAGCCGTTAGGCGTCGCCGTGGTCGGTGCGGGCTACTGGGGCCCCAATCTGGTCCGCAACTTCCAGTCCAGTCCGCAGTTCCGGCTGCGCTGGCTCTGTGATCTGAACGTCGACCGCGCCCGGCAGGTGCTCGGCGGGTACTCCACCGTCCAGGCGACCTCGGACTACGAGGCGGTCCTCGCCGATCCGGACGTCGACGCGGTCGCCGTGGCCACCCCGGCCGGAACCCACCTGGACGTCGCGCTGGCCGCCCTGCGCGCCGGCAAGCACGTCCTGGTGGAGAAGCCCCTCGCCGCCACGTACGAGGACGGGCTGCGGCTGGTCAACGAGGCCGAGGAACGCGGCCTCACGCTGATGTGCGACCACACGTACTGCTACACCCCGGCGGTGGGCCGCATCCGGGAGATGGTCCGCTCCGGCGAGCTCGGCGAGATCCACTTCGTCGACTCGGTACGGATCAACCTGGGGCTCGTCCAGAAGGACATCGACGTCCTGTGGGACCTGGCCCCCCACGACCTGTCGGTCCTCGACTTCATCCTCCCGGACCACGTCCGGCCCGTTGCCGTCGCCGCGCACGGAGCCGATCCGATCGGGGCCGGGCAGTCCTGCGTGGCCTATCTGACGCTCCAGCTGAGCACCGGCGCCATCGCCCACGTGCACGTCAACTGGCTGTCCCCGACGAAGGTGCGCACCACCATGGTCGGCGGGTCCAAGCGCACCCTGGTGTGGGACGACCTCAACCCCTCCCAGCGCGTGGCCGTGTTCGACCGCGGCGTGGAGCTGAGCGCCCCGCAGGAGATCGGCGCGGACGAGCGCCGCGACATGCTCGTCTCCTACCGGACCGGCGACATGGTGGCGCCCGCGATCGGTGAGAAGGAGGCGCTGCGCAGCATGGTCGAGGAGTTCGCCGCGGCGATCGGATCGGGGCGGCCGGCCCTGACCGACGGGCGGGCGGGCCTGAAGGTGCTCGACATTCTGGAAGCGGCCTCCCGGAGCCTGGAGTTCAAGGGCGCGGTCGTCGGACTGCGCACCGAACGCTGACCGTTCGCCGATCCGTGACACGAAAGACCATGAACGACTCAGTGGGGGCAGGGCGTTGAGCAGCGTACGAGGCAAGAGGATTCTGGTCACCGGCGGAGCGGGCACCATCGGCTCGCACCTGGTGGACCTGCTGGTGGACAACGGGGCGCGCGAGGTCGTGGTGCTCGACAACTTCGTGCGGGGGCGGACCGCCAACCTGGCCCGCGCCCTGCCGAGCGGTGTGGTGGAGGTCGTCGAGGGGGACATCCGCGACCTGGCCGCGGTGCGCAAGGTGACGGAGGGCGCCGAGCTGGTGTTCCACCTGGCGGCCATCCGGATCACCCAGTGCGCGGAGGAGCCGCGGCTGGCGAACGAGGTGATGGTGGACGGCACGTTCAACGTGCTGGAGTCGGCGGCCGCCGCCGGCGTGGGCAAGGTGATCGCCTCGTCCTCGGCCTCGGTCTACGGACTGGCCGAGCAGTTCCCGACGACCGAGCGCCACCACCCGTACAACAACGACACCTTCTACGGCGCCGCGAAGGCCTTCAACGAGGGGATGCTGCGCAGCTTCCACTCCATGTACGGGCTGGACTACGTCGCCCTGCGCTACTTCAACGTGTACGGGCCGCGGATGGACATCCACGGGCTCTACACCGAGGTGCTGATCCGCTGGATGGAGCGGATCGCCTCGGGCGAGCCGCCGCTGATCCTCGGGGACGGTCTCCAGACCATGGACTTCGTCGACGTGCGGGACATCGCGCGCGCCAACCTGCTGGCCGCCGAATCGGACCTGACCGACGAGGTGTTCAACATCGCGAGCGGGACCGAGACCAGCCTCCTGGAGCTGGCGAACGGCCTGCTGGAGGCGATGGGCGCGGACGCCCTGGTGCCGGAGCACGGCCCGGCCCGTGCCGTGAACGGCGTGACCCGCCGGCTCGCGGACACCGCGCGGGCCGCGGAGCGGCTCGGCTTCACCGCCGGGATCGACCTGCGCAGCGGGCTGCGGGACCTGGTGGACTGGTGGCGGGCCGAGCGCGCCGCCGACGCCGCGGCGGCATCGGCGGCGGCAGCGGCGGACACCGCGGCCGGGGAGGCCGGCCGATGAGCGCGCAGGAGCCCGTACTGCCCGCCCGCGTCCCGGTCATGGTGCCGTGGCTGGGCGAGGAGGAGGCGAAGGCGGCGGCCGACGCGGTGCTCTCCGGCTGGGTGGCGCAGGGCCCGCGGGTCGCCGAGTTCGAGCGGGCCTTCGCGGAGCGGGTGGGCGCCGGGCACGGCATCGCGGTGAGCTCGTGCACCACCGCCCTGCACCTGGCCCTCATCGCGCTGGACCTGGGCCCCGGCGACGAGGTGATCGTCCCCTCCCTGTCCTTCATCGCCACGGCCAACGCGGTCCGCTACGTCGGCGCGCACCCGGTGTTCGCGGACGTCGAGGAGGCCACCGGCAACCTGACCCCGGCCACCGTGGACGCGGTCCGCACGCCCCGCACCAGGGCGGTGCTCGCCGTCCACCAGGGCGGGGTGCCCGCGGACGTGCACGCGCTGCGCGCAGCGTGCGCCGACTGGGACGTCGCCCTGGTGGAGGACGCCGCGTGCGGCATCGGCGCGACGGTCGGCGGCAAGTCCGTCGGCCACGGCGCGCTGCTCGCCGCCTGGTCCTTCCACCCCCGCAAGGTGATCACCACCGGCGAGGGCGGCATGCTGACCACGGACGACGCGCAGTGGGCGGAGCGACTGCGGCGGCTGCGCGAGCACGGGATGAACGTGTCCGCCGCACAGCGCCACGCGAGCAGCAAGCCGATCGTCGAGAGCTATCTGGAGGTCGGCTACAACTACCGGATGACGGACATCCAGGCCGCGGTCGGCCTGGTGCAGCTCGGCAGGCTGGACGAGATCGTGGCCCGGCGCCGGTCGCTGGCCGCCCGGTACGCGCAGCTGCTGCGCGGCGTGCCGGGGCTCACCCCGGTCCGGGACCCCGGTCACGGCCAGGGCAATTTCCAGTCGTACTGGGTGCTGCTGGCCGAGGACTTCCCGGTCGGCCGGGACGAGCTGCTCGCGGTGCTCTCCGAGGCGGGGATCTCGGCCCGGCGCGGGATCATGGCCTCGCACCTGGAGCCGGCGTACGCGGGCCACGGGGCGGCGCCGCTGCCGGTCACCGAGCGGATCAGCCGCGACTCCCTGATCCTGCCGCTGTTCCACACCATGACGGACGACCAGCAGGACCGGGTGGTGACGGTGCTGCGGGAACAGGCCGGCGGATGAACGGGCCGCGGGGCACCGAGGACCTGCTGATCGTCGGCGCGGGCGGGTTCGCCCGGGAGACCGCCCAGGCGGTCCGGGACGTGGCCGCCGCCGACGTGGAACGGGGCCTCCCGCCGAGGTGGCGGCTGGTCGGGCACCTCGACGACGACCCGGCCCTGGAGGGCCGGGACGTGGACGGGGTGCCGGTGCTGGGCGGCAGCGAGCGGGTGCACGAGCTGTGGGCCGCCCGGGTGGTGGTCTGCGTGGGCAGCCCGCGCGACTACGCCGTACGCGCCCGCGTGGTGCGGCGCCTGGGGCTGCCCGTGAACCGCTACGCGACCGTGGTCCACCCCACGGCGGTGGTGTCGGGGTCCTCGATGCTCGGCGCGGGCTCGGTCCTGCTCGCGCACTGCGTGCTGACCGCCGCCGTCCGGGTGGGGTCGCACGTGGCGGTGATGCCACAGGTGGTCCTCACCCACGACGACGCGGTCGGGGACTTCGCCACGCTCGCCTCGGGGGTGCGCCTCGGCGGCGGGGTGCGGCTGGGGCGGGGGGCCTATGTGGGTGCGGGCTCGCTGGTCCGCGAGTGCACGACGGTCGGCGCCTGGTCGCTGACCGGTATGGGAAGCACGGTCCTGGCCGATGTGCCGCCCGGCGAGGTGTGGGCCGGGAGCCCGGCCCGCCGGCTGCGCGCGGCGGACGCTCCGGCGCTCGACGAGCTGCGGACCGATGGGGAGATGACCGGCCGGTGGCCGGGGACACGGATGGAGAGCCCAGTCGCATGAACCAGATACCGCTCGTGGACCTGAAGGCGGCGCACGCCGAGGTCGCCGGGGAGTTACGGGCCGGATTCGACCGTGTCCTCGCGAACACCGCCTTCATCGGCGGTGAGGAGGTCCGCGCGTTCGAGCGCGAGTACGCCGACTTCGCCGGGGTCGGTCACTGCGTGGGCGTCGCCAACGGCACCGACGCCCTCGAACTGGCGCTGCGGGCCAGTGGGGTCGGGGTGGGCGACGAGGTGGTGCTGCCCGCCAACACCTTCATCGCCACCGCGGGCGCCGTCGCCCGGATCGGCGCACGGCCGGTGCTGGTCGACTGTCTCCCCGACACGCTGCTGATGGACCCGCGGGCCGCCCTGGAAGCGGTCGGGAAGGCCACCCGCGCGGTGGTCCCGGTCCACCTGTACGGGCAGTGCGCCGCCACCGCGGAGCTGACCGCGCAGCTGCCGGCGCACGTACGGATCGTCGAGGACGCCGCGCAGAGCCAGGGCGCGACACGCGACGGCCGCTCCCCCGGCAGCGGCGGGATCGCCGCGACCAGCTTCTACCCGGGCAAGAACCTGGGCGCGTACGGCGACGCGGGCGCGGTGGTGACCGACGACGAGGAGAGCGCGGACCTGGTCCGGGCCCTGGCCAACCACGGCGGCGTCGCCAAGTACCGGCACGACGTGGCCGGTTTCAACAGCCGGCTGGACGGGCTGCAGGCCGTGGTCCTGCGGGCGAAGCTGGCCCGGCTCGCGGAGGGGAACGCGGCCCGCCGGGCCGCGGCCGCCCGCTACGACGGCCTGCTCGGCGAGCTCGCGGCGGCCGGCCGGGTCACCCTTCCGGTCACGGCGGAGGGCAACGTCCACGTGTGGCACCTGTACGTCGTACGGGTCGCCGGAGCGGACCGCGACGCCGTCGTCGGCAAGCTCAACGCGGAGGGCATCGGAGCGGGCGTGCACTATCCGGCCCCGGTCCACCTCACCCCGGCCTTCGCCCACCTCGGGCACGGCCAAGGCGCCTTCCCGCACGCCGAGGAGGCCGCGGACCGGATGCTCTCCCTCCCCCTCTTCCCGCAGATCACCGCCGCCCAGCAGCAGCGGGTCGTGGACACGCTCAGCGACGCCCTGCGCTGACGCCTCCCGGTTCACGCAAACAAATGAGGTACAGATGAACAAGCGGAGAAGGCTGCTCCGGTTTCGGTACGGTCTTTTCACCGTGGTCGCCACCCTGGTGGCCACGGTTCTCTCACCGGCCTCGGTGGCCGGCGCCGCCGATCCCTGCGGTCCGACGTCGAACGCCGTCGTCTGCGAGAACTCCAAGCCGGGCACACCGATGGAGGACTGGTTCGCGCCCAGCGCCTGGGGCGACATCAAGGGCTTCAGCGCCCAGATGAGCGTCCAGGCCGGCGACACCGTGCAGTTCAAGGTCCAGTCCCCCTCCCCCTACCGCGTCTCGGTCTACCGGCTGGGCCACTACGGGGGCAACGGCGCCCGGCTGCTGTCGACGGAGGCCCAGGCCGCCCAGACCCACCCGGCCAACTACGCCCAGGGCGGGAATCCGAAGAACTGCACGACCAAGGCGTCGACCGGTCTGGTCGACTGCGGCAACTGGCCCGTGACGGCGACGTGGAGCGTGCCGTCCGACGCCGTCTCCGGCCTGTACATCGCCAACTTCGACCAGGCGGACGGCAACGGCCTGATGCCGTACCCGTTCGTCGTCCGCAACGACTCCAGCCACTCCGACATCCTGGTGCAGACGAGCGACCAGACCTGGCAGGCGTACAACAACTACGGCGGCCAGGACCTCTACGACGGCGGCGGTCCCGCACCGGACGGGCGTGCGTACGAGGTGAGTTACAACCGGCCGATGGACATCGGCGGGGAGAACGGGATCTACGGCTCCGAGTACCAGATGATCTCGTGGCTGGAGCGCAACGGCTACGACGTCAGCTACATGTCCGGGATCGACATGTCGGTGCGCGGCGCCTCCCTGATGCAGAACCACAAGGTGTTCATGTCCTCGGGGCACGACGAGTACTGGACGCAGGAGCAGTTCACCAACGCCCTGAACGCCCGGCGCGCCGGTCAGCACCAGACGTACTTCGCCGGGAACGAGATCTTCTGGAAGACCCGGCTGGCGCCGAGCATCGACGGTGCCAACACCGCCAACCGGACACTGGTCTGCTACAAGGAGACCAAGCTGTCCTTCCCGGTGCCCAACGGCGTTCCCGACCCCAGCGGCACCTGGACGGGCACCTTCATGGACCCGGCCAGCGCCGCCAACGGGCGTCCGTACCAGCCCCAGAACCAGCTGACCGGAACGCTGTTCACGGTGAACGGCTACCGGGCGGACGCGATCACCGTGCCGGGCGCCTTCGCCAAGATGCGACTGTGGCGCAACACCACCGTCGCGAACCTGACCCCCTCGCAGACCGCGACCTTCCCGACCGGAACGCTCGGCTACGAGTGGGACTCCGACATCGAGGACGCGGCGCGGCCGCCGGGGCAGATCAAGATGTCCTCCACCACCGTGGACATCGAGGACGGCAAGTACCGGCTGGACTACGGCAACACCTACGGGAACGGCACCGCGACGCACAGCCTGGTCGCCTTCCGCGACCCGACCTCGCACGCACTGGTCTTCGGCACGGGCACCGTGCAGTGGTCGTGGGGCCTGACCAACATGCCGACGGGCAACCCGGACGACGCGGTGGTCACCGAGGACAAGCGGATGCAGCAGGCCACCGTCAACGTCTTCGCGGACATGGGGGTGCAGCCCAAGAGCCTGCAGGGCAACCTGGTCCCGGCCACCGCGTCCACCGACACCACCGGGCCGGCCGTCAGCGTGACGAGCCCCGCGTCCGGCGCCACCGTGCCGGCCCTGCGGCCCGTGACCGTCACCGGTACGGCGGCCGACAGCGGTGGCGGCGTGGTGGCCCGCGTGGAGGTCTCCACGGACGGCGGAACCACCTGGAAGGCGACCACCGGCGTCGGAAGCTGGAGCTACACCTGGACGCCGACCGCTCCCGGCTCCGTGCAGATCAAGGTCCGTGCGGTGGACGACAGCGTCAACATCGGCGCCGTCACCACGGTGCCGCTGACCGTCGGCCCTCAGCAGTGCCCCTGCACCGTCTGGCCCGCGGCCGCGGTACCGGGGACCGTCAACGCGGGTGACGGCAGCTCGGTGGAGCTCGGCGTGAAGATCCGCACCACGGCGGCCGGTTCGATCACGGGGGTCCGCTTCTACAAGTCCCCGGCCAACACGGGCACGCACACCGGCAGCCTGTGGAGCTCCAGCGGTCAGCGCCTGGCCACGGGCACGTTCACCAACGAGACGGCTTCGGGCTGGCAGCAGCTGAACTTCGCCACTCCGGTGCCGGTCAAGGCGAACACCACGTACGTCGCCTCCTACTTCGCGCCGCACGGCGGGTACTCCTTCGACAACACCTTCGCCTCCGGCTCCGCGGGTCTCGCCCCGCTCACCGCACTCAAGAGCGGTACCGACGGCGGCAACGGCGTCTACCGCTACAGCGCGACCGGCGGCTTCCCGAACACGGCCGCGAGCGGCAGCAACTACTGGGTCGACGCGGTCCTGGACACCTCGGCCGCGAGCACCACACCGCCCACCGTCACCTCCACCTCGCCGCAGTCCGCGGCGACCGGCACACAGATCACGGCCTCGGCGTCGGCGACCTTCTCCACCGCCATCGACTCCGACACCCTCGTGTTCACCCTGAAGGACTCGGGAGGAGCAAACATCCCGGGTTCGAAGGTGATGGGCGCGGCCAACAGCGCGACCTTCACGCCTTCCAGCGAACTCGCTCTGAACTCGACCTACACCCTGTCGGTCCAGGCGAGCGACCTGTGGGGCAACGCGATGACCGCACCGGTCACGTGGAACTTCACCACCAGCCCCAACCCGCCCACCGTGAACTGCCCCTGCGCCCTCTGGCCGAACACCGCCACGCCGACCACCGCCAACGTGGTGGACGACGCCAACTCCGTGGAGCTGGGCACCCGCTTCCAGTCCGCGGTGAACGGCTACGTCACCGGTGTCACCTTCTACAAGGGCCCCGGCAACACCGGTACCCACACCGGCAGCCTCTGGGCCGCCGACGGCACCCTGCTCGCCACCGGAACCTTCGGCAGCGAGACCCTGACCGGCTGGCAGCAGCTCAAGTTCACCACCCCGGTGCCCGTCACCGCCGGCACCTCGTACGTGGCCTCCTACCACGCGCCGAACGGCAACTACTCCGTGGACGGCGGCTACTTCAGCGGAGCGCACCGCTCCTACCCGCTGGTCGCACCGGCCGACGGATCGGGCGGCGCCAACGGCCTCTACAAGTACGGCGCGACCACCACGTTCCCCACGAACACCTTCGGCTCGGTGAACTACTGGGTCGGGCCGATCTTCTCCGCCACCCTGCCGAACGGCATCCAGTCGGACGGCTCCACGGAGGTGGCCGGCCAGTGAGCACGGTCAGCGTGGTGATCCCCTGCTACAAGTACGGCCACTTCCTGGCCGACTGCGTCAAGAGCGTCCTGGACGAGCAGGAGGGCGTCGACGTCCGGGTGCTGATCATCGACGACGCGTCCCCCGACGACTCGGCGGAGGTCGCGCGCGCCCTGGCGGCCGCCGACCCGCGGATCGAGGTCCGGGTCCACGAGCAGAACCGGGGGCACATCGCCACCTACAACGAGGGCCTGCTGGAGTGGGCCGACGGGGACTACGTCGCCCTGCTCTCGGCCGACGACCGGCTGGTCCCCGGGGCGCTGGTGCGCGCCGCCGCCCTGCTCGACGCGCATCCCGAGGCCGGTTTCGCCTACGGCCGGCCGCTGCGCTTCCAGCACGGCGGCCCGCTCCCCGCGGCCCGCACCCACAGCACGGGGTCGGTCGTCTACCCCGGGCAGTGGTGGCTGGAGCGGCGGTTCCGGGAGGGCACCGGATGCATCACCTCGCCCGAGGTGGTCGTCCGTACCAGCCTCCAGCGCAAGGTCGGCGGCTACGATCCCGAGCTGCCGCACGCCGGTGACATCGAGATGTGGATGCGGCTCGCGGCCCACGCCGACGTGGGCTACGTCCAGGGGGCCGACCAGGCCTTCTACCGGGTGCACGGCAACAACATGTCCACCACGGACTTCGGTGGGCAGCTCGACGACCTGCGCCAGCGCCTGGTCGCCTTCGACTCGGTGCTCGACAAGTGCGGCGGCCTGCTGCCCGGCGCCGACCGGCTGGCGCTGGCGGCGCGCACCCGGCTCGCCCGGTACGCGCTGCGGCGCGCCTACCGGGCCTACGACCGGGGACGCACGGCGGTGGTACCGGTCGACGAGCTCGTGGAGTTCGCCGCCGAGTGCCTGCCCGGCGGCTACACGTCGCTGGCCGAGTACCGGGCGCTGCGCAGGCGCCGGCGGATCGGTGCGCGCGTGATGCCCTACCTCCAGCCGCTGGTGCTGTCGGCCGTCGCCGACCGGGGGCGCGAGTGGCTGTGGTGGCGGTCCTGGAAGCGCCGAGGGATCTGATGCCCCGTCTCCACCGGTTCCACCGGCGGGTCCTGAGGACCGGCGTCGGCGCTCTCGCGCCGGCGCCGGTTCCGGCGTGTCAGGAGCCGGTCGGTCCACAGGGCCGCCGCCATCCCGCCGACCGCGGTCAGCAGGGCCACTCCGGCCAGGGCGCGCACCCGGTCGCCGGTCCGCGCGACCGCGTGCGGCTGCACCAGGAGGTCCACGCTCATCCGTGCCCCGGCCGGGATGCCCTGCTGCGTCTGGAGCTCGGTCAGGTGCCGGGTGTAGGCCTCGATGATCTTCCGTACGGAGGCGTCGGCCGCGGCCGGGTCGGAGTGCTCTACCTGGATCTGCAGCGAGGGGATCAGGTGGCGCGGGGTGACGCTGGTTCCGCTGTTGCGCGGTGTCATCCGGTAGGTGCCGGTGACTCCCGCGGCCTTGAGCTCGTCCGCTCCGGCGGACGAGCCGAGCTGCTGCACCACGCCGTACGAGACGGCGGCGAGCGGCGGCTGGAGGTTCGCGAGCTGGTTCGGCTGGGTGCTGGTCACCGGCGGTTTGAGCACCACAATCGCGGAGCTGAGGTAGACCGGTTCGGGCCGCAGCACCGCCGCCGCGCCGGCGGCCGCGAGGAGCACCGCCACGACCAGGACGTACCAGCGCCGGCGCAGCGCACGGACCAACTCACCAGGCGACACGGGGATCCCTTCCTTCATGACCGATCTTTGCAGGACCCGGGTAGGTCCGCCATCAAATCCGCTACCCGGCAGGGGTGTTCGTGAGCATTCGTGAAATGGGCGCGGTGCTGCGCCGGCGCTGGTACGTGATCGTGCCGGCGATCCTGCTCAGCCTGCTGGCGGCGCTGCACCTGTACCGGTCGGTGCCGGTGGCGTACCAGTCGCAGAGCTCGGTGGCGCTGCTCGACTCCAACGCGGCCTCCCAGCTGCCGCCCGCCTTCGGCAATCCCATATCCAACGCGGGCGGCACCCTGGTCGTGACGGCGGACGTGCTGATCAGGACGCTGTCCGGGGCCGACGCCGCCCGCGACCTGCACAGCCTGGGCGTGACCGATCCGTACACCGTCGGATTCGCCGCGAACACCTCGGGTCCGCTGCTGACGCTGACGGTCACGGGCACCGACCGGGGGAAGGTGCTCGAGGAGACGAACACGCTGACGGCCTTCGCCGGTGAGCAGCTCAACGCGCTCCAGGCGGCGGCCAAGGTGCAGCCCGCCTACTTCGTGCAGAGCACGCCGGTGGTGCTGCCGCAGACCCCGGTACCGCAGCTCAAGAGCCGCTACCAGCAGGTGCTGGGGGTCCTCATCCTCGGCGTCAGCAGCGGGTTCACCCTCTCCTTCGTGGCGGACGCCCTGCTGGCGGCGCGCCGCCGCAGGCGCGAGAGCTCCGCCGAGGCCACCGCGCGGGGGCGCGACTCCCGGCGCAGGTCCCGGGGCCGCCACGTGGACGCCACCGCGCTGCTCACCGCGTATATGGCACTGGCCTTCTTCATCCCGTCGAACCTGACGCTGCCGGGCTTGGGCGGGGTGGGCACCCCGGCCAACGTGTTCGCCCTGCTGGCCCTGTTCTGGTACCTCGCGACCTGGCTCACCGGCCGGATCCGGCCGGCTCCCGGGACCCGGCTGCCCCGGGTCGCCATGTGGCTGCTGGCCGTGTCGGTGCTGGCCTCCTACATCGCGAACGCGGGCCGCGGGAGCGTGCGCAAGGAGCTGCTCGGCGCGGACCGCGGTCTGATCGCCCTGCTGGTGTGGGTGTCGCTGGTGGTGCTGGTCTCCGCCGGCATCCAGGACCGCTCGCGCCTGGACGTACTGCTGCGACGGGCCGTGGTGATGGGGACGATCGTGGCCGCCGTCGGGTTCTACGACTTCTTCACCGCGACGAACATCGCCGACAGCATCAGCATCCCCGGGCTGCAGTCGAGCGTCCCGCAGATCGCGACCCTGGACCGCGGGGCGTTCACCCGGCCCCGGTCCACCACGGCGCAGCCGCTGGAGTTCGGCGGGATGCTGGCGCTGCTGCTGCCCTTCGCCGTGCAGCAGGCCTTCGATCCGGTACGCAAGCACCTGCGGGCGTGGCGCCGCTGGGGGCCGGTGGTGCTGATGGGCGGGGCGCTGCCGCTGACCGTGTCGCGCACCTCGATCATCGGGGCACTGCTCGTGATCCTGGTGATGGTGCCGCGCTGGAAGCCGCAGCGCAGGTGGAGCGCGATCGGTGTGCTGCTGGGCGCGGTGGCCTGCTTCAAGGTGATCATCCCGGGGCTGATCGGCACCATCACCGCGCTGTTCGCGTCCTTCCTGACGAACTCCGACAGCAGTACCCAGGCCCGTACGGTCAAGTACAGCGCGATCGTCCCCTACCTGGAGGAGCGCCCGTTCGCCGGGCGGGGGCTGGGCACCTTCATTCCCGAGCTGTACTTCTTCACCGACAACCAGTACATGCTGACCCTCGCCGAGATGGGGTTCCTGGGGCTGTTCGCGCTCCTGTTCCTCTTCCTCACCGGCATCCACCAGGGCGGGGCGATCCGCCGGCTGGCCGTCGGCGAGTCCGACCGGGAGCTCGGGCAGGCGTTCTTCGCCTCCGCCGTCGTCGCCCTGGTCGTCAGCGCCACCTTCGACGCACTCAGCTTCCCGATGTTCGCCGGGATGTTCTTCCTGACGATCGCCGCCGGAGGCAGCTACCTCGGCTTCATCCGGCGCGCGGCGCCGAAGCCCCGATCCGTGGAGTTCCCATGTCTTCCCGCCGACCAGCCTCCCCCCAGCCCCTCCCCGGCTCCGGCTCCGGCTCCGGCCCGGTAGCCGTCCTCGTCGTCACCTGGAACAGCGCTGCGGTGCTCCCCGCGTTCCTCGCCGCGCTGCCGGAGGGGATGGCCGGGCTCGACTGGCGCCTGGTCGTCGCCGACAACGACTCGGCCGACGACACCGTGGACCTGATCCGCTCCCTGGCCCCGGAGGCGACGGTCGTCCAGACCGGCCGCAACGCCGGGTACGCGGCCGGGGTGAACGCCGCTCTCGGCGCCGCCGCCGAGTGGGAGGGCGGCTTCCGGGCGGCCCTGGTGTGCAATCCGGACGTCCGGATGCGGCGGGGCTGCGCCGCGCTGCTCCTGGACGCGCTCGGCGCCGCGGCGCCCGGCGGCGGCCGGGTCGGGATCAGCGTCCCGCTGCTGTACGAGGAGGACGGCCGAACGCTCCTGCACTCCCTGCGCCGCGAGTCGCGCGTGACCCGGGCGCTCGGCGAGGCGGTGATCGGCAACCGCCGGGCCGGGCGGTTCCCGCGCTGGAGCGAACTGGTCACCGACCCGGCCGCGTACGAGCGGGCGACGGTCGCCGACTGGGCCACCGGCGCGCTGATGGCCCTGTCCCCGGAGTGCCTGGACGCCTGCGGGACCTGGGACGAGTCCTTCTTCCTGTACTCGGAGGAGACCGAGTACTGCCTGCGGGCCCGGGACCGCGGTTTCGTCACCCGGCTGGAGCCGGCGGCCGCGGCCACCCATCTCGGCGGGGACTCTCAGGTCTCGCCGCGCCTGTGGACCCTGCTGACGCTCAACCGGGTGAGGCTCTACGGGCGCCGGCACGGGGCGGCGGCGACGGCCGCCTTCCGGGCGGCGGTCCTGCTGCGGGAGACCTCCCGGGCCGTCCTCGGCCGCCCCGCCAGCCTGGCGGCCGCCCGCGCCCTGGCCAGCCCGTCCGCACTGCGCGCCACCCCCGGGCCGTGACGGTCGTCCCCGTCCGCGTCGCCGGGCGTCCGGCCGGCTCCTCGGTGCCTCAGGGGCGGGGCGGACGGATTGCGGCGAGCTTGTGGGGGTTGGTGACCGAGAGGACGCCGGTGATCCGGTCCCCTTCGGGGGCCAGGTCGATGGCCACGACGGCGAGCGGACTGCCGTCGGCGAAGACGAGTGCGCCGGGGTCGCCGGCCACTCGGCGGTGGAGGAGGTCGACGCCCGTCGCGGGCAGAGCACACGCAACGGCCGTGAACACGGCGGCGACGCGGTGGCGGCCGTGGACGGAGTGCAGACCGACCGCCGGGCCCTTGCCGCCGCCGTCCGTCCGAGCGTCACGTCGAGTGCGAGGAGTTCGTGGACGACGAGGAGGCGACGTACGCGGATCAGGTGACCGGTTCGGCTCGGGTCAGGCTCCAGGACCACGTGTGGTCGGCGGTGACGAGACGGGCGAGGACCACGAGGTCGGCCACGCCCAGGGCGATGCCCAGGCGGGCGCGGCCCGGCCTGGCGGTGATGTCGTGGCGGTTTGCCCCGCGCAGATGGGCGGGCTCGGTCGGCTCGTTGATGAATGCCTGCGGGTCGCCGAGCAGGTCGACCAGCTTGTTGGTGTCATCGGGGGCGATCGCCGCTCCGGCGTGCACCGCCCTGACGACGCCGCGCGCTTGGTCGCGCACATAGAGCGCGCTCGGGCCGCCATATCCCTCGAGCAGCAACTCCTCGGCAAACACGCATTCGGAAGTGGGCAGGGAGTTGGTCACTGCCTGACCCTATGGCATGGGAATCAAGCCGACCTTCGTCATCGCTACCGCACCCGGGTCCCGCTTCAGTGAGGCGAGCAGGGCGGTGCCGTCCTCGTTGCCTTCAGCCACCAGCGCCGACAGCCGGCCGACGCACACCTCGCCGAGACGCTCGAGGCCCCTGTGATCACATGTGTGGCCATGGGGCCCTCGTCCCACCTGCGGTCAGGACGAGGGGGTGGGGCCCGGCGCCGGGGTTTCGGCGGACCAGAAGTCGGAGCGGACGTTGGGGGTGGGGATGTCGCCTTCGTACGTGCGGCCGTTCGCCACCTTCGTGGGCGCTGCCACCTTCGACTCGTCCACGCAGGGGCTGGTGACTTCGAAGAAGGCCTGCCCCTCGTGGCCGAAGAGGACGCTGATTCCGAAGCCGTCCGGGGACGTGGCGATGATCTCAGGCATGTCCTTGTCCGGATTCACCGTCTTGATCCGGTAGCCGCGCGCCTTCCAGGAATTCTCCACCACACCGAGGAAATTGCCGCGGCGCTGAGGGGAGACGACCGTCATGACGTTCCAGTAGCGCGTCACGTCGCAGCTGCCGGTCGTCGTCGTGTAATGGACCCATTCGATCTCCGGCTTGATCGCCCCGACCGTCTCGTAGAACATCGCGTCGGCGCGCTCCGCCGCTCCCTGCATGTCCATGCCTGCCACTGCCCCTCGTCCGTCCTTGGTGCCGCCCAGCAGCCCGCACCCGGCGAGCAGCGCGCCGGCCACGGCCAGCGCACAGGTCAGGCGAATGGTCCGTGTGATGCGCCTCATCGATATTCTTCCCTCACGATTTTCTCAGGGTGTCCGGCGACGATCCTGGCGATGTTGTTCGCCGACGTCTGGTCCTTCTCCGGAGTGAAGTACTGCGAGTGGGCGTCGAACAGTCCGACGTCGCGGATCATCCTGGGCCCGTCGTCGACCAGGAAGCGCTGTGCCCCGAAGGCCTTGCTCGCCGGGTCCTTGCCGAAGTACACGTCGTCGTTGCCGATGTCGAAGAGGTCACGTCCGACCGCAACCCCCACCACCGGGCCTCCCAGCACCCAGCCGAGCGCCGCCTCGCCCTTCGTGGGCAGGTGGGTGACCGGGTCGTTGTCGGCGGCGCCGACGAACACGTGTTCCTTGCCCACGCCGAGCTCCGTCGCCTTCTGCGCGTCCACGCCGGGGCTGCCAAGCAGGATCACATCGTCGACGCCCGGGATCCCGCCGGACTCCTTGGCGGCCGTGCCCACGGTGAGCGAGCCGTAGGAATGCCCGATCGCCGTCACGTGCGGGTCCGTGTTCTCGTTCGTTGCCGAGAGTCCTGCCATGAACTGGTTGTACGCCGGGGCGCCCCGCTGCGCGTCGCCCCTCGTCATCACGTCCACGTGCTGCGGGGCGTCGTAGCCCAGCCAGATGATCGAGGCACTGGACGGGTCCAGGCGCTGGGCACCGAGGGCCGTGTCCTGGGCCCGCTTCATCGTGTCATCGACGAACTCGCCGTCGAGCTTCGTCATGAGACCGGGGACGTACGCCGAGACGTTCTTGGAGGTGTCGGGGTTGCCGTACGAGACGATCGCGCGTCCGTTGCCCTCGTCCCCGATGCCCAGGAGGAACATGGGCGGGCGGCTCGGCTCGTTCAGTTTGTCCTGGATCATGTGGAGGGCGTCGAGCTTGGTCTCCGCGTCGTCGCCGCCTCGGCGCGTCAGGTCGTCGATGAGGACCGGCAGGTAGTTGCGGTTCGCCTCGTCGCGGGAGACCGCCGGGATGCCGTCCAGGCCGCCGATCAGGTCCGGTGCGATCTCCAGGTACTCCTGGCGCTGTTCGTCGGTCAGGCCGTCCCACCACTTCTTGCGCTCGGCGGGGCTCTTGTCCTCCGGGACGCCTTCGCCGAGGTACATGCCGGCGGTGGAGCGGACGTCGGAGGTGTCCCGGAAGACGTCCTTCAGCGTGGCCTCGGTGACGTCGAGGCCCTTCTCCGCCTTCAGACCGCTGAGGGTCTTCGCGTACCGGGCGTCTATCTCCTGCGCGGACCGTACGGCCCGGGCGACACGGTCGGCCACGTCCTGCGCTTTCGCCGCGTTCGGGTTCAGCGGCTTGAAGCCCGAGTAGCCGGGGTACAGCGGCGACTGCCCCTGCGAGCCGAGGCCGGGCGGTTCCAGCGGGAGGCGGGAGCTGCCCTGGACCTTACTGCCCGGGGCCTCCTTCTTCGCCCCGGTCAGGTCCTGGACCTCGGTGGCCGGGTAGCTGACGGAACCGTCCTCGTGGACGGTGAAGTTCAGGGCGGCGGCGTCCGCGAGGGCCTGCTTCAACTGGTTCTGGGGCTCGGCGAGATCGCCGGCGAGCCCGTTGAGCGCTGTACGGACGAGCCCGCACTCGGTGTGCAGGTACTGGAAGTTGCGGCTGAGGCGCTGGAGCCTGCCGAGGGCCGCCTCCGCCGACTCGCTCTCCTGGGTCTCGCGGAGCTTCGCGGACATCGCACGGTCGACCCGTACGCGGTCGGAGTCCGAGCGGTCCGAGACCTCGTGCCACTTGTCGCCCGCCTCCGTGAACTCGGAGGTCTTGAGGTCGCGCAGCAACTGCCAGGTGAGGGTTCCGGTCATCGCTTCTCATCCGCCTTGCCGCCGCCGTCGACGCCCTTGAAGGACGTCTCGATCGCGGTCTCCGTCTCGCCCATCTCCTTGGCGACCGTCAGTAGGGTCCCCTTGAGCTGCTCGCACTCGTCCCGCACCGCCTGAAGGCGTTCCTCCCAGGACGTCAGCACGCTCTTGAGGGCCGCGACGGAGCTGAGACCGGCGGCTCCCGCCTCGACGCCCTCGTGGCCGGGGCCGAGCGCCGACCGGCTCGTCTCCGTGCTGGTGCGCAGGTCGCCGGCGGTGCCGGAGGCGCTGGTCCAGGGGCCGTTGCTGTGATTGAGGCCTCCGGTCCCACCCCCGCCGGTCCCGGGGTCAGGGGCCGCCGAGGCGAGCCTCATCGCGGGCCCGCCGTCGGTCGGTCCAAACAGCTCCTGCCAGCGCTCCGAATAGGACACTGCTCCCCCGTATACCTTTGCGTTCCGCTTCCGCGCCCCGAGAGACTAACGCAGGTCACGCACGTGTGTGCGATCGGGAAAGCGGGTTCCGGATCCGGCCCGGCGGAACCGGATCGCCGGGCGGCACGGCATCGCGTAGGAGGAGACGGACTAGCCGGCCGCTTCGTCGTCCCAACGGGTCCAGAAGCTGTCCGGGTTGACCAGGTAGCGGACGGTGGGGCGGGGCAGGTGGCGGACCTCGTGGCGGCGGGCGTAGCGCCGGACGAGCTCCCAGTCCTCGCGGGGCAGCACCTCTGGGGTGCGGCGCAGCCGGCTGAAGTACAGGGACCGGTTGCGCCGCGCCACGAAGGCGTTGGTGTCCAGGAAGGCCTCGTGGGCGGCGCGGCGGCGATCGAAGGGCACCGACAGGACGTCCCGTTCGGTGCCGTCGGGCAGCACCCTGCGCAGCGCGGTGTAGACGGCGTCGGGGCCGCCGGAGGGCTCCAGTACCGCCAGGGCCTGCTCGAGGTGGTCGGGCTCCCAGAGGTTGTCGTCGTCCAGGAAGGCCACGTACCGGGAGCGGGTGAGCCGGATGCCCACGTTGCGGACGATGCCGGCGGTGGCGGTGTTGCGGGCCAGGGAGACCGCGAACAGCCGCGGGTCTGCGGGCAGTTCGGGCAGTCCGGCGCCGTCGTCGACGACGATGACCACCTGGTCGGTGACGGTCTGCGCCAGCGCCGAGCGGACCGCCGCGCCCAGTCCCGCGGGCCGCCGGTGGGTGGGGATGACGGTGGCGACGAGCGCGGCCGGGGGCCGGCCCAGGAGGGCGGCGAGGCGGGCGGCCTCGGTGTCCTCGAAGCGCCGCAGCCGCACGGCGGAGGGGAAGAGCAGGAGCTTGTTGCGGGCCTCGAAGAGCACCAGCCAGCCGAAGGCCCGCTTGAGCAGTTCCCAGGGGGCCCGTGCGATCCGGCGCATCATGAACTCTCCGTCGTCAGCTGTTGGGTTCGGGGGTGACGGGCCGGCCGTCGGACATGCGGTTGCCCTTCCACACGTTCCCGGCGCCGCCCGCGTTCCAGGCGGCGACCGGGCCGTAGGCTCCGGCGCCCGGGTGGTACTGGGTGGAGAACACGTTGTCGGTGACCTGGATGCCGGTGGCGCCCGGTCCGCCGCCGTAGAGCGCGTACGCTCCCCCGGCCAGCCAGTTGCCGTCGACGACGACGGAGGAGACGACCCCGGTGTCGGCGAACAGGCCGACGGCCGCGGTGGCTCCCCGGTCCACCGGGGTGGAGTTGAGCAGGGTGTTGTGGCGCAGGGTGAGCCGGCCCTTGTTGCCGCCCCCGCTGATGACGGCGTCGGTGTGCTGCCATTCGCCGCCCTGGTTGCGGAACGCGACGAGGTCGTGCACGTAGTTGTCGTGCAGGTCCCCCTGGCCCATGGACAGGGCGTTGCCGAAGACCGAGATGTCGCACCAGCCGACCTCGATGGAGCTGCCGCCCATGTTGGAGACGGCGTAGTTCACCCCGCCGTTGTCGGGGCCCTTGCCCGGCACGGCGGTGATGGTGGTGTGCAGGACCTTCAGTCCGCTGAAGCCGGGGCGCAGGTTGATCCCCCACCAGTTGGTGGAGGTGATCCTGCTGTCGATGACGGTGACGTCGTTGGCGTAGATGTCGAGCGAGCCGTGGATGTCCCAGCCCTTGATGACCGTGCCGTCCTTCTTGACCGACATGTTCCCCGTGTCGTGCCGCTCCAGGGCGATCCGCGGGCCGGTGCTGCTCGCGTCGGGGAATCCGCAGGCGCCGGGCGAGGCGCACGCGGAGGCTGAGGGCGAGGGCGGGGGTTCGGCCGTGCCCGGTGAGGGCGTCGGGGAGGGTGTGGCCGAGGGGCTCGGGGTGGCGGTGGGCGCGGGCGCGTCCGTACCGGAGGGGGCCGCGGTCGGTGTCGCGGAGGGCGCGGACGCGTGCTCGCCCACGCCGGTGCGGTCCGCCTGGTAGAGGGTCAGTACGACGGCCAGCACGACGCCGGCGAGCAGCCACGCCCCCAGCCGCCTTCGGTGCTGTGTCACGGCGCTACCCCCGGAGCAACGAGCGGCTGGGCAGGACGCACAGCCCGTAGACGAGCGTGGCGGCGGTCGCGGTCGCGAGGAGCGCGAGCACCCCGTCGCCGAGGTACCGCTCCAGGCCGAGGACCACCGCGGCCATCACCGCCCCGCCGAGCAAGGGCCAGGCGCAGGCCCGGGCGACGACGGCGAACCGGATGCCGCCGCGGTGCAGGGCGACCAGGTACACGGGCACCACGACGACCGCGGCGACCAGGACCTGGCCCTGTGCCACCCCCGCGATCCCGCCGGTGCGCGCACCGGCCACGAGGACCGGGATCAGGAGGAGGAGCCAGATTCCCTGGACGGCGATCAGTGAGCGGCGCCGGCCGATGGCCACCAGGCAGTCGTAGGCGAGTTCGCAGCCGATCCGGATCAGGCCGAGCGCCATGAGCCAGGGCAGTGCGCGGGCGGCGGGCCCCCAGCGTTCGCCGTAGACGAGCTCCACGATCGGTGCGGCGAGGCCGGCCAGCAGCACGCAGAGCGGGACGGTGACGGTCACCAGGACGGCGAGGGCGCGGCCGAATCCGTCGGCCAGTGCCTTCGGGGACTCGGCCAGCCGGGAGAATCCGGCGAAGGAGACCCGGCGGGCCGCCTCGGAGACGATCCGTACGGGCCAGCCGGAGATGTTGAACGCGAGCACGTAGAAGCCGAGGGCCAGCTGGTCCAGGGTCGAACCCACCACCATGGGCGGCACGTTGGCGACGCCGAGGGCGAGCAGGCTGGCCCCGGCGAGCGGCAGCCCGAAGCGGAGCAGGGCCCGGGCCTGTTTCCGGTCCCAGCCGAACCGCAGGGTGCCGGGGGCCGCGAGGCAGCAGCCGATGAGCGCGCCGGCGCTGCCGACGACGGCGCCCCAGGCGAAGCTCATCGCGCCCCAGCCCTGGACGGCCAGCAGCAGGGTCACCGTGGTGCTGAGCACGAAGTTGACCGCGTCGACGGCCATCCGCCGGCCCTGCGCGAACGCGCGGGTGAGGAAGCCCGCGGGCACCTGGGACAGGCCGTCGAGGACCACCACCAGGCACATGACCCGCAGGACGCCGGAGGCCTCGGGTGAGCCGAGGACGCCGGCCACGGCGGGGGCCGTCGCGAACAGCACCGCGTACAGGAGGCAGCTGGACAGGGCGCTCAGGGTGAGGACGGTCGGGGCGAAGCGGCGCGGGTCGCCCTCCCAGCGGATGATCGCGAGCGAGACGCCGAGTTCGTTCGCGGAGAGCAGGACCAGCAGCACCGTCTGCGCGATCCCGTACACGCCCCAGGCTTCGGGCCCGAGGAAGTAGCGGGCCAGGATGATCCCGGTCGCGAAGTTGCCGAGGCGCATGACCACGGTGTTGATCAGGCTCCACCGCGCGGCTGAGCCGACCTTCCGCCCGAGCGACGGCGCCGCCGCCGGGGCGGTCCCGGTGTCCGTTCCGGCGGCGGTCACGGCGATCCGGCCGGACGGGAGCCGGCGGCGCCGGAGCCGGCCGGGTGGGCGACGGTCATGCGCAGGGTGGCCGTCGGGTCACCGGCGTCGTCCGCGGCCGGTCCGCCGGCCGCGCCGCCCTCGCCGGGCGCGGGCCGGTGCTTGCGGGGTGACGACCGCTGCCGCTTGCGGGCCTCCACGAAGAAGGTGGCCACCAGGCTGAGTACGAAGCCCAGCGCGCCCGCCATGACCAGCAACTGGAGCCTGGCCTTGGTCTGTGCCTCCGGCTTCTGCGGAGGCACGATCGTCGACATCCGGATCATGGCGTCGGGTGCCACCGACTGCTGGCTCTGGAACTCCTGCAGCCGCTTCTCCGCGTAGGTGGTGAGGATCTCGTCCGACTTCAGCACGGCGGCCGGGTCGGTCCCGACGACGCTCAGCCACATGTAGGGGCCGAGCGCGTTGTCGGCGATCTTCGCCTCGTGCACGCCGGTGACGCCCAGGGACTTGAGGTCGGCCTTGGCGCCGTCGGAGTTGAGGTTGCGGGCCAGACCGTCGGCCATCCCGGTGAGCGAGGCCTGGGTGCTCAGGAAGGGGTTGCCGTCGAAGGCCACCGTGGCCTTCTCCGAGTTCAGCAGCGTCACCGTGCTCTGCGACCGGTACTCCACCGGGACCAGCAGGTACACGGCGGCGGTGAGCGCCGCCGTGATCAGCAGTCCGGGCAGCAGCACGTACCAGCGTCTGCGCATGACCCGCCAGATCTCCGCGAGATCCATGGTCTTCCCCTTCGAATTGCGTTTACAGCACGTGCTGTTGATCGGTGGCCGCCCCGCGCGGGACGAGGTCGGTCGGGCGCGGCCGGGTGTGCGCGGGCGGGCCGTCGAGCAGGACCGCGGCGATGCGCTCGCTCGCCCGGCCGTCCCATAGTCCGGGGCAGCGCGGCGCGGGCGGATGGTCGAGCACCCGGTTCACGGTGGCCGTGATGCGGTCCGGGTCCGTGCCCGCGAGGACGTTGGTGCCCTCCTCGACGGTGATGGGGCGCTCGGTGTTCTCCCGGAGGGTCACGCAGGGCACGCCCAGGGCGGTGGTCTCCTCCTGGACGCCCCCGGAGTCGGTGAGCACCAGGCGCGCGGAGTCCTGCAGGGCGATGAAGTCGAGGTATCCGGCGGCCGGTACGAGCCTGATCCCGCCGGGCACGCCCAGTTCGGCGAGCCGTTCGGCGGCCCGCGGGTGCACGGGCAGCAGCAGCGGGCAGCGGTCGGCGATCTCGCCCAGCGCCTTGAGCAGGCCGCGCAGGGCGGCGGGGTCGTCGACGTTGGCCGGCCGGTGCAGGGTGACCAGGCCGTATCCGCCGCGGGTGAGTCCGTACCGGTCCAGTACGTCCGACTTCCTGGCCCGGTCCAGATTGGCGAGGAGGGTGTCGATCATGACGTTGCCCACGACGTGGATCTGGTCCTCCCGGTAGCCCTCCGCCCGCAGGTTCGCGGCCGCGTCGGGCGAGGGGGCCAGCAGGAAGTCGCTGAGCCGGTCGGTGGCGACCCGGTTGACCTCCTCCGGCATGCTCCAGTCCCGGCTGCGCAAACCGGACTCCACGTGGGCCAGCAGCGGGCCGGCCTTCGCGGTGACCAGGGCGCAGGCGAGGGTGGAGTTGATGTCGCCGACCACCACCACCGCGTCCGGGGCCAGTTCGTCGAGCAGCGGCTCGAAGGCGGCCATCACCCGCCCGGTCTGCTGGGCGTGGGTGCCGGATCCGGCGCCCAGGTACCGGTCGGGCGGGCGGATGCCGAGGTCGCGGAAGAACACGTCGTTCATGGACTCGTCGTAGTGCTGTCCGGTGTGGACGAGGATCACCTCGGCGCCGCGGCGCTCCAGTGCGTCCATCACCGGTTTGATCTTCATGTAGTTGGGCCGGGCCCCGGCCACGCAGACGATCCTGGTCATGGGGTCAGAGCACCTCCACCTTCGGTCCGGTCATGCGGTTGCGGGTGTCGAGGACGAAGGACGCGTGCTCCGCGATCATCTGGTAGTCGAAGGAGTCGTGGTCGGTGAGCAGGACGACCACGTCGGCGGCCGCCACTTCCTTGCGGGTCGGCTCGACCCGGACGAGCCGGGCGTCGACCTTGATGCTCTCCACGACGTGGGGGTCGACGGCGCGGACCTTGGCCCCCATGTCGAGGAGCAGTTCGGCGATGCGGACGGCGGGCGACTCCCGCGCGTCGCCGGTGTTCTTCTTGTACGCGAGGCCCAGCAGCAGGACCTTGGAGCCGTTGACCGAGCGGCGCTTGGCGTTGAGCGCGTCGATCACGCGGCGGGTCACGTACTCGGGCATGTGGTTGTTGATGTCGTTGGCGAGTTCGACGAAGCGGAAGTTCTGGCCGAGTTCGCGCTGCACCCGCCAGTTCAGGTACGAGGGGTCGATCGGCAGGCAGTGGCCGCCGACGCCCGGGCCGGGGGTGAACTTCATGAAGCCGAAGGGCTTGCTGGAGGCCGCTTCGATTGCCTGCCAGACGTCGATGTCGAGGTGGCGGGCGAACATCGCGATCTCGTTGACCAGCGCGATGTTCACGTGCCGGAAGGTGTTCTCCAGCAGTTTCGCCAGCTCGGCCTCCTTGGGCGAGCGGACCGGGACCGTGGTGTCGACGAGCTCCCCGTAGAAGGCCTCGACGGCCTTGAGGGAGCGGGCGTCGACTCCGGAGACCACCTTGGGGGTCTGCTGGAAGCCCCAGACGGTGTTGCCGGGGTCGATGCGCTCGGGGCTGTAGCCGAGGTGGAAGTCCTCTCCCGCGGTGAGTCCGGAGCCGTCCTCCAGGATCGGCGCGAAGAGCTCCTCGGTGGTGCCCGGGTAGGTGGTGGACTCCAGGACGACGGTGGCGCCCGGGCGCAGGAAGCGGGCCAGGGTGTGCGCCGACTCCTCGATGTAGCGCAGGTCGGGGGCTCCGTCCTGTAAGGGGGTCGGCACGGTGACGACGGCGACGTCGAAGCCGCCGCAGTCCCGGGCCAGTTCGCTCGGGCGGTAGGAGCCGTTGGCGAGCGCCCGGTTCAGCCGGTCGGAGGAGACGTCCTCCACGTACGATTCGCCGGCGGCGAGGCTCTTGACCCGCCGCGCGTCCACGTCGTACCCGATCACCTGGTGTCCGACCTCGGCGGCCCGGATGGCCAGCGGCAGTCCGACGTATCCCTGTCCCACGACGACGACGCGCATCAGTGACTCCTGTTCGCGGAACCGGCAGACGGTGTGCGGTGGATGAGCTCCCGGACCGTCATGGCCAGGAAGGCGGCGTTGGTGGTGAGGTAGCGCTTGCCGAGACGGCGCGGCTCCTGGAGGGTGCGGTAGAACCATTCGAGTCCCATCCGCTGCCAGACCAGCGGGGCCCTCTTGGTGATGCCGGCGAGGATGTCGAAGGAGCCGCCGACGCCGTGGACGACGTGGGCGCCGGTGCGCTTGCCGTAGCCCGCGGTGAAGATCTCCTTCTTGGGCGAGGTCATCCCGAGGAACAGCATCCGGGCGCCGCTGTCCGCGACGCCGTCGGCGATCGGCTCCTGGTCGGAGTCGGCGAAGTAGCCGTTGCGGCTGCCGGCCACCCGCAGTCCGGGGAAGCGTTCGGAGATCTGCCGGAGCATCAGTTCCAGGACGGACTGTTCGGCGCCGAGCAGGTAGACGGGGATGTCCGCCACCTCGGCCGCCGCGAGCAGCCGCATGAACAGGTCGATGCCCGCGACCCGTTCGGGCAGCCGGACGCCCAGGACGCGGCCGGCCCAGACCACCGCCTGGCCGTCGGCCAGGACGAGGTCGCAGCCGGCGACCGCCTCGGCGAGACGGGGGTCGCGCCGCATGTTGACCAGCTTGGCGGCGTTGACCATGCCGATCTCGATCTGTTCACCGCGCCGCACCGCGTCGAGGCAGCGCTGCACGGTCTCGTCCATGGTCAGGGGATCGAGCGCGATCCCGAAGAGGGTGGGCCGTCGGGTCATCTCGGCAGCCCTCCGAGCCAGGCGAAGAGCATCCAGCCGAACTCGTACGGGCGGCATTCCCGGTCCACCGCGAGGGGCCGGAAGATCCGGTCCAGCGGGGCGAGCCGGGCGCCGGGCGCCACCCGGGTGGTGAGTCCGCGGGCGGCGCGGACGGCCTTCTTCGGGTCGCCGCGGTAGACCTTGCGCCAGGTGACGCCGAGGTCCTCGCGGATCATCGGCTCCCGCGGGGTCCCGGTGGGTCCGGCGAGTTCGGGCACGTCGGTCATCCAGCGCAGGCCCTTGCGGACGGCCGCGCCGTAGTCGGTGCCGCCCGCGTCGGCCAGGTCGAGCAGGGCGGTGGGGGCCATGGCGTGCTGGTGCACGCTGTAGACCGGGTAGCCCTCGATCACGCCGCCGCGGCGGGCGTCGTAGTGCCACCACCACTGGCCGCCGTCGCCCTGCAGGGCGCAGATGCGGGCGGCGCAGGCGTCGGCGGCCGCGAGGGCCTCCGGGTCGTCGCCGCTCGCGTGCAGCCGGGCCAGTGCCTGGAGCGGATAGGTCTGGTCGGCGAAGCAGGCCACGTGGGAGCGGTATCCGGGTACCAGCCCCGGCCCGGTGGCGTGCGGGAAGAGCGGGCCGTCGTCCGTCCTGGCCGCCAGCAGGCGGGTGCGGGCGGCCGCGAGGCGGTCCTCCACGTCCACCGTGCCGCGCGCGGCGGTGAGGGCGGAGAGCACCCAGGCCGCCTCGACGGTGTACTGCGGCCGCCCGGGCACGTCCAGCGCCGCCACCCGGTCGAGGGCGTCGGACAGCTTCGGGTGGCCGGTCTCGGCGGCGGCCCAGGCGATGAGTGCCGCGTCGCCGAGGTTCACCACCCCCGGCAGCCGCTCCACGAGCAGGCCCGCGAACTCCTCGGCGGAGCGTCCGCCGAACAGGGCGCGCTGGCGGTCCTCGGGCAGGAAGCGGGCGCCCAGCGCGGTGATGGCCGCGTACCGGGTACTGGTCCCCCGCTGCTCCAGGCGGCGGGTGCCGTCGGGCGGGACGGTCCCCGCCCTGGTGAACACGAAGGTCTCGGCGTCCGGCAGGTACATCGCGGGAAGTCCCGCCTCGGCCAGCGCGAGCAGCCGCTCGGCGAGGGCGTGCAGCGGCAGGTCCTCGCCGGCCAGTGCTCCTAATCGTGTGCTGGTCATCGGGTCCCCACCCCGACTCCCCGGGTGCTCCGCGCACTCCGTATGTCCGAGCCGTACGGCACCAAGACACCTACCCCCTCTGATCGCTCCTCGGAGGGGGATTGCGCGTGACGACGGCGCCCGCGCCGCCGGTGTCGTCCCACCGGTGGCACGAGCCGTCCGAAGGCTGCGTCTGGACCCCCCAGCGATGCCTCGGACTGGAGCATGCGTGATCGGCAGTGCCGGCAGGCGCGTGTGTCCGCGCCGTTGCCCGCACTGCCCGCGATGCCCTCGTCGTGTTTACAACCCCCCACTGAGCACGGCCTGTTGCGTGCTCAGATCCCGTATACAGGGACAAGGTATGCCCACGGATGTTCGTTGATTGCGGTTTTGAGGAAATGCCGATGACGTAGTTTACCGACGTTCCGTCAGGTGCGCTCGAGAAGCGTGCCGTCCTTCTCGTCGTGCAGCGCGCCGGTGCGCGGGCACTCCCATACGCCGGGCTCGCCCGCGCGCTCCACCAGACGGACCCCGGCCCGGCCCACCCAGCCGATCCGCCGCGCCGGCACACCCGCCACGAGCGCGAAGTCCGGTACGTCCTTCGACACGACCGCGCCGGCCGCGACCAGCGCCCAGCGTCCGACCCGCACCCCGGCCACGCACACCGAACGGGCTCCCAGCGAGGCCCCCTCGGCGACCACGACCCCGGCGGGCTCCCAGTCGCCGTCGCGCTTGAGCCGGCCGTCGGGTTCGACCGCACGGGGGTAGAAGTCGTTGGTGAGGACGGCCGCCGGACCGATGAACACCCCGTCGCCGAGCTCGGCCGGCTCGTACACGAGCGCGTAGTTCTGGAGCTTCACGTGGTCCCCGATCCGTACGCCGGGCCCGACGTACGCCCCGCGCCCCACGATGCACCCGCGCCCGAGCCGGGCCTCCTCCCGTATCTGCGCCAGATCCCAGATCGTGGTCCCCTCACCGAGCTCGGCGCTCTCGTCGACCTGGGAGGAGGGTTGGATGCGGACGCTCACGGCGCGGTCCCCTTACGGTTCGCAAGGCATTCGGAGGTACGGACGTACGTCCGTACGGGCCGAGCATATGCGCCGTCGGGACACCCCACCGGTTGATCAACCAACCGTCCAGAAACCGGATTTGGCCGGTTTCACGCCCTGCCGAGGCCTGCCGCGGCCCCTCCGCACCGGACCGGTCAGAGGAGGCGTTCGGGGAGGGAGCCGGCCGGGACGGTGCGCGCGTGTCGGCGGCCGTAGGGGGCCAGGAACTCCACGTCGCCCATCGGGTCGGCCGTGACCTCTCCGACGACGGCGGCCTGACGGCCGTAGGGGTGGGCGCGCAGCGCCGCCAGGACCCGGGCGGTGTGCTCCGGCGGGACGAACAGACAGAGACAGCCCGCGCAGGCCGCGTCCAGGGGGGCCAGGCCGCGCGCCCCGAGGGCCACCCGGGCCTCGTACCGTACGGGCAGGGAGGCCTCCTCGACGCACAGGGTGAGGCCGCGGCCCGCGGCACACTGGCGCAGCACCTCCGCCAGGCCTCCCGCGACCACCGTGCGGGCGTGGTGGATGTCGGCGCCCACCGCCCGCAGCAGGCCGCCGAGCGGGGCGCAGTCGCTGGGCACGTGGTGCTCGTACCCGAGGCCGTCGCGCAGCGAGACCAGGTGGGCGGCGTGGCTGCCCAGCGGCCCGGTCACCAGGATGCGGTCGCCCGGCCGGACCGAGTCGAGGTCCAGGGCCGGTGCGCCGGGGACCGGCACCCCGAAGGCGGTGGCGGTGACGAAGACGCGGTCGGCCTCGCCCGCGCGGACGACCTGGGTGTCGACCGCCGCGATCGTGACGCCGGCCTCGGCGGCGGCGGAGCGCACCGAGGCGGTCAGCCTGTGCACCAGCTCCATCGCGAGCCCGGCCTCCAGCACGATGCCGAGGGCGATGTGCCGGGGTTCGGCGCCGGTGACGGCCAGTTCGTTGACGGCTCCGCAGACGGCGACCCGCCCGATGTCGCCGTTGCCGAAGAAGGGCGGGTCGACGACGTACGTGCCGGTCCGGACGATGACGCTCCGGTCCGGGAGGAGCTCTTCCTCGATCAGGGCCCGCACCCCCGGACCGAAACCGACCTGGGCCGCTTCCCACCCCTGTGTGTACGTCACGCCATCCCCCGATGCCCGCGAGCCATGATCGTCCCATCATCCTGCGCCTACGGGGTCCCGCATACCCGTGTCACCCGAACGGCGACGGATGAGGGGTCAGTAGGGGCGGCGGCCCGTACGTCCGTAGCCGCGCAGCAGGACGACGGCGCCCGCGGTGGCCAGGGCCGGGAGGAGGGCGAAGCCGGCCAGCATGCCCAGTTCGGCGGTCGCGCTCTGCTCGGCGGCGCGGCCGGTGCCGGAGGAGACGTAGCCGGAGAGCTGGAGCACGAGGCCGTAGAGGAAGGGGCCGAGGGCGACGCCGAGTCCCTCGCCGGTGGTGAACAGGCCGGACAGGACGCCCGCCTGGCGGCGCTCGGTGCGGGCCGTGTCATCGGCGATGCACTCCGGCAGCATCGCGTACAGGAAGAGCAGCTGGCCCGCGTGGCCGGTGCCCGCGAGCGCCATGGTGGCGAGCACCGCCGCCGGGGGCAGCACGGGCGCCGCGAGGAAGAGCAGGCAGCCGGCGGCGAAGAGCGCGGAGGCGAAGGCGTGGCCGCGGCGGCCGCGCAGCCGCAACCAGAGCGGGAGCGTCAGCAGGTTGGGGGCGACGAACGCGGCCACCATGGGGCCGACCCCGGCGGAGTCGTGCAGCACGTGGTCGGCGAAGTACGGCGCGCCGGCGAGGAGGACCCCGGTCGCGACGGACTGGACGACCACGCAGCGCAGCAGTGCCATGAAGGAGGGGTTGCCGCGGGCGGCCGCGAACTGGCGGCGCAGGCTGGGGAATGCCGTCGAAGCAGCGTCGCCCGCCCGCAGGGCGGGGCCGGCGGGACTTCGACGACACGACCCGGGCTCGCTCTCCAGGACCCGGCTGCTGCGGCCGGCGCCGGAGGTGCCGGCGAAGACCCAGAGCGCGCCCAGGGCGATGACCGCCGCGCCGAACACGCCGACCCAGCGGTGCCCGGCGAGGCCGCCGCCTCCGGCGTCGACGAGGGCGGGAGCGGCGGCGCCGGTGACGAGGGCCGCCACCCCGATGACGGCGACCCGCCCGCCGACCAGCCGCATCCGGTCCTCGTCGCGGTCGGCGAGCTCGGCGGGCATGGCGACGTACGGCACTTGGAAGAAGGCGAACGCGGTGGCGGTGAGCAGGTACCCGGCCGCGGTGAACCAGGCGCCGGCGGTGCCCGGCAGCGGGCCCGCGAAGGTCAGCGCGAAGGCCAGGGCCATCGCGAGGCCACCGCCCAGGACGTACGGGCGGCGGGCGCCCCAGCGGGTGCGGGTGCGGTCGCTGGCCCGCCCGACCAGCGGGTTGAGCAGTGCGTCCCACGCCTTGGGGACGAAGACGATCGCGCCGGCCAGCGCGGCGCCCACGCCCAGGGTGTCCGTGAGGTACGGGAGCAGGAGCAGGCCGGGGAGGGTGGTGAAGGTACCGGTGACGAGCGATCCCGAGGCGTAGCCGAAGCGGAGCCGGGCGGTCAGAGCGCCCGGCGCCCGGCGCGGCGGTCCCGGCGGGGCCGGTGCTCCCGGTCCCGTCGGTGCTCCCGCCGGCTGCGCATGGTCCGGTACGGCGCGGGGGGTGCGCGCGGACCCTGTGGTGGCCATCGGAGGCTCCCTTCCGGGATCGGGGAGAGCAGTGGTTCGAAGGCCCCGCCCGAAGGGTGGGGGACGTCCCGGGGGCGGGGCCTCGGTACACACCGTGCGTCCCGCCGCATGGACGTCACTAAAGCCCGGGGGCCCGGAGGGGGCCGGCCGGGCCGGACGAGTTCCTGCCATGCACGTTGCTGACACCGGCGCCAGGTGGCTGCCCGCTCCGCCACCGCTCCACCATGGCTGCAGAGAAGGAGAGGGACATGACAGTCGACAACGGCACGACCTCGCCCCCCACCATCCATGGACACGCGACCGCGGGCACCCAGCACCTGATCCACCGTCCGCCCACGCGGGCGTACTACGCCCTGGACGCTCCCAGCCTGGGGGAGGAGCACTTCACCCTCGTCGGCGCGACTCCCGTCACCCACCCGCTCTTCAACGACGGCTCGGGGTACTTCCACGACCTGCAGATCGCCACCGAGACGGTGCGCGAGATCGGCGAGTTCGTCGGGCACCGCTACTTCGGCGTGCCGGACGACCGGCCCGGCCTCTTCTACCGCTTCACCCTCGACTTCACCGACCTCTCCGCCTGGCGCACGGACGCGGGCGCCGCCGGCCCCGTCCCCCTGGCGACCCACATCACGGCCCGCCCGGCGAACGTGGTGGCCGAGGTGCCGCGCGGGCTCGACTTCCACCTCCAGGTCACCATCGACGGCCGCCCGTGCGCGACGGGAGCCGCGGGCCTGGTCTTCCTCATGCCGAAGCTGTACCGCAAGCACGTGGAGCACTCCCGGCGGGCCCTGCAGGCCGCGCCCGAGCTCGACGACGCCCCGGACGGCCCGCTGCGCCCGGTCGACTCCGCCGAGGCGGGCCGCTACGCCCCCGAGAACATCGTGATCAGCGAGCCGACCGACGTCTCGCGCGGCCGGCTCAGCACCTGGCTGCTCTCCACCCGGGTCAGCCCCGTGTTCACCGGCGAGGACGGCCAGTACTCCGGTCTGCACCTGATGGAGGCACTGCGCCAGACCTCGCTGCTCGCCTCGGGCCGCGCGCACGGACTCAACCCCGCGCGCAGCACGCTGGGCGCCTGCCAGGTGCACTTCCGCGGACCGGCGGAGCGGGATCTGCCGCTGCGCTGCGTGGCGGTGGCCGGGCCGCTGGGGCGGGACGGCGCGGGGCGGCCGACCGTTCCCGTCACGCTCACCCTGACGCAGCGCCGCCGGGCCGTCGCCGAGGCCCGTACCTCCGTGGTGCAGGACTACTGAGCACCATGCGCTTCGGGATTCTGGGCCCGCTTGAGGTCACCGGCGGTACGGGCCCCACGGACACCGGCCAGGTGACGTCGTACGCCCCGCAGGCCGCCAAACTGCGGGTCGTCCTCGGTACGTTGCTGGTCCGGGCGAACGAGGTCGTGTCGGTGGAGAGCCTCATCGACGAGCTCTGGCCGGACGCGCCGCCGCGTACGGCGACGACGACGCTCCAGGTGTACGTCTCCCACCTGCGCAAGACCCTGCAGAGCGCCGACCCGGAGCACGGGCGGGAGGCGCTGGTCACCCGCCGGCCGGGCTACCTGCTGCGGGTCGGTGCGGACGCGGTCGACGGCACGGCCTTCGAGGACCTGTCCCGGCGCGGCCACCAGGCCCTGCAGGCGGGCGACTTCGCCGCCGCGGCCGATCTGCAGCGGCGGGCGCTCGCGCTGTGGCGGGGGCCGGTGCTGTCGGACACCCCGCACGGACCCGTGCTGGAGGGCGCGGCCGTCCGCCTGGCCGAGGCGCGCACCACCGCGCTCGACGAGCGCATCCGGGCCGAGCTCCACCTCGGGCTCCACCGTGAACTGGTCGCCGAACTCCAGGAGCTGGTCGCCGAGCACCGCATGCACGAGGAGTTCCACACCCATCTGATGGTGGCGCTGTACCGGTGCGGCCGGCAGGCCGAGGCCCTACGGGTGTTCGCGCTGCTGCGCGAGACCCTCGTCGAGGAGCTGGGGATCGAGCCGGGTCCGGCGTCGAGCCGGCTCCAGCGGCGCATCCTGGAGGGCGACCCGGCGCTGTCGCGGTCCGGGGCCGGGACCAGAGCCGGGACGGTGACCGCGACGGGGCCGGCGGCCGGGGCGCGGGGCGCGGGCGAGGCGCCGGGCGGGGCCGAAGGCGCGTACGGCGAGCGCGCGGCAGGCGAGGGCGAGGTCACCGGCGGGGGCGCCGGCGCCGGGGCTTCCGCGGGCGGCCGGTCCGGGGCGCCCGCGGCGCCGCTGCCCGCCGCCGACCCCTGTTTCACCGCCCGGGCGGACGAACTCACCGAACTGGAGCGGATGCTGCGCAGCGCCCCGGGGGGCGGCTGCGTCGCCGTGACGGGCATGCCGGGCGTCGGCAAGACCGCCCTTGCGGTCGAGGCCGCACACCGGGTGGCGGACGCCTTCCCCGACGGGCGGATCTTCCTGGACCTGCGGGACGGGGCCGGCGCGCCGGCGGACGGGGCGGAGGCGGCGCAGGCCCTGGACCGGCTGCTGCACCGGGCCGGCGGGCCCGGCGGGCCGGCGGACGGCCCTTCGACCGCCCCCCGGGTGCTGCTGATCCTGGACGGCGTCACCTCCGAGGCCCAGGTGCGGCCCCTGCTGCCCGCGCTGCGGGGCGCCGTGGTGCTGCTCACCGCGCGCCGCGTGCCCGCCGGGCTCCCCGGGCTGCGGTCCGTGGTGCTCGGACCGTGGCGCCCCGAGGAGGCCAGGCGGCTCGCCGGCCTGTTCACCGGGCGGGCGGGGACCCGCGCGGTGACGCGCGGCGGCGCTCCCGTCCTCGATCCGGGCCCGGCTCCCGATCCGGGCACGGTCGCCGAGATCGCCGAACTGTGCGGGCGGCTTCCGCTCGCCGTGCGGACCGCCGCGGCGCAGCTCGCGGCCCGGCCGCACTGGACGGCCGCCACCCTGGCGGACCGGCTGCGGGAGGAGAGCGGCCGCCTGGACGCGCTGCGGACCGGCGACGTGGACGTACGGGCCCGCCTCCTGGAGGCGTACGCGGCCTGCCCCGACGACCGGCGGCGGGCCTTCCGGCTGCTCTCTCTGCTGCCGCCCGGCCGGTTCGGCCCCCGGGAGGCCGCGGCCGCGCTGGACGTGAGCGGGCCGCGGGCCTCGGCGGCTCTGGAGGCCCTGGCCGACGAGCGGCTGGTGGCGGTGGACCGGGACGGCTGGCACCTCCCGGAGCTGCTGCGGCTGCTGGCGGTGGAGCGGCTGGCCCTGGAGGAGCGGCCCGGGGCGGCGCGTGCCGGGGCCGAGCGCGTGTGCCGGGCGTACGCGGCTGCCGCCGCCGAGCCCGGTCACGTACCGGAGCAGGGGGCGCGCGGGCTCGTACGCCTGGCCAGGACCGCCTACGACGCCGGGCTCTGGGAGCTGACCGTGCAGCTGACGGACGCCCTGGCCGGCGGGTCGGTGCAGGACGAGGGCGAGGCCGCCTACACGCTGGCCCTGGACGCCGCCGAGCGGTGCGGGGACCGGTCGGCCCGGGCGCGGATGCTGCGCTCGCTCGGCGATCTCGCCTGGCAGTACCGGCGCGTGGAGCGGGCCCACGAGCTGTTCTCCGGGGCGCTGGCGCTCGCCCGGGCGGCGGACGACGAGGAGGAGGCGGCGCGCGCCCTGGTGGGGCTGGCCGAACTGCGGCTGGACGCCGGGGAGTCGGCGCAGGCCGCCGCCCTGCTGGAGCCCGCCCTCGCCGCCCTGTCGGCGCCCGGCCGCACGCGGGGCCGGTACGAGGCGAGCCGGGCGCGGGCGCTGCTGGCGCTGGCGCAGGAGGGGCCGGAGACCGCGCGGGCCTGGTTCGGCGAGTGCCTGGAGCTGGCGGGCGCGCTGCGCGACCACCGGCTGGAGGTGTACGCGCTGCGCTCGCTGCGCGCGCTGAGCACCCCGGCCGGCCCGGGCGCCGGTTCCGGTCACGGTCCCGCGGCGGCGCGCGCCGTGGAGATCCGTCCGGGGCTCTGGCGGATCCATCCGGCCGGTGTCCGCACATGAACGCGAGGCGGGCCCCCGGCGCAGGGGGAACCACGGCGGTGTCCCCCGGCCCGGTGACCGAGCTCGTGGGACGCGAGCTCGAAGCCGCCGCGCTGCGGGAGCGGCTGCGGGACCCGTCGGTGCGGCTGGTGACGGTGACGGGGCGGGCCGGTGTGGGCAAGAGCCGGCTGGCCGTGGAGGTCGTACGGGAGATCGGCGGGGAGTTCGCCCGGGTGACGGCCCTGGACCCCGCGGCAGGCGGCACGGAGCTTCCGGATCTCCCCGGATTGCCCGAGCCGCCGGAGGCACCTGGACCGTCCGGCCCGTCCGGCCCGTCCGGCCGGATGCTGGTGGTGCTCGACGGCTGCGACCACGAGGCGCGCCCGGCCGCCGCCACGGCCGCGGAGGCCCTCTCCGCTGATCCGCGCGTGGTGGTGCTCGCCACCGCCGTGGAGCCGCTCGGCGTGTACGGGGAGCAGCTGCTGCCGCTGGCGCCGCTGCCCGTGCCGGGGCCGCGGCGCGGGCCGGCCGGCGGCGCCGCCGATCCGCACGAGGTGCGGCAGGCGGCCTCGGTCGCGCTGTTCGTGCGCCGGGCCCGGGACGCCGACCCCTCCTTCGCGCTCACCGAGGAGAACGCCGGGGCCGTCGCCGAGATCTGCACGCGGCTGGGCGGCCTGCCGCTGGCCGTCGAACTCGCGGCGCGGCGGCTGCGGTTGTTCCCTCCGCACCTGTTGGCGGCGCGCCTGCGCGGCCGTACGACCATCCTGGCGGGCGGCCCTGCGAACGCTCCCGAGCGGCACCGCTCGCTCGCCGCGCTCGCCGAGTGGAGCTGCCGCGGCCTGGACGACGGCGCCCGCGCCCTGCTGGGCCGGCTCTCGGTGTACGAGCCCGGCTTCGGCCTGTCGGCGGCCGGGCTGTCGGCCGAGGCGGCCGTCGAGACCCTGCTGGACCGCGGGCTGCTCGCCGTGGTGGGCGAGGAGCAGGGGGAGCTGCGGCTGGCCGTGCCGGAGCCCGTACGGTCCCACTGCCGGGCCGAGTTGGCGGATTCGGGCCGTGAGGGTGCGGTGCTGGACGCGCACGCGGAGCGCTACCGGCTGCTGGTGACCACCTCGCTGCCGGGCCTGCGGGGCACCGGACAGGAGCGGCTGCTGCGGGAGTTGGCGGCCGAGGGGGCGAACGTGAGCGGCGCCCTGCGGCGGCTGCGCGAGCGCGACGACAGCGAGACGGCGGCCGCCCTCGTGCTCGGCTGCCGCCTCCCCTGGCTGGCGCAGGGGCGGCTGCGGGAGGGACTGCAGTGGTGCGACGAGACCGTCGAGGCGGGCGGGGCGGCGCTGCCGGAGGCCGTACGGGCCCGGCTCGCGGACATGTCCGGCGTCTTCGCGCTCGCCCTCGGCGATCCGCAGGAGGCCGTCCGCCGCCACCGGCACGCACTGGCCCTGGGCAAGTCCGTAGGCGACCGCCGGCAGAACGCGCTCGCCTCCGCCCGGCTCGGCGCGGCCCTGTTGCGGGCCGGTGATCCGGCGGGCGCGCGGGCCGTCCTGGTGACCGCCCTCAACGCGCTGGAGTCGATGGGCGTCACCGGGGGCGCGGCCGAGGCGGCCGGCTCGCTCGCCGCCGTCCTGCGCGCCGAGGGTGACCGGCGCAAGGCGCAGGAGCTGCTGGACCGGTCCGTGGAGACGTTCCGACGGATCCGCGACGGGCGGGGGCTCGCGGGCGCCCTGCGGACCGAGGCCGCGCTCGCCCTGGAGGGCGACGAGCCGGACCGGGCCGACCGGGCGCTGCGGGAGAGCGTGCGGCTGTACGGGGCCTTCGGCGAGCGGACCGAACTGCCGGGCGCGCTGGAGGAGTTCTCCCTGCTGCTGCTCCGTACCGCACCCGCCCAGCGGCCGCGTGCGGTACGGCTGCTGGCGGCGGCCGACACCCTGCGCGGCGAGACGGGGGCGGAGGTGCCGGACGAGTGGCGGTCCGCGGCCGAGCGGGCCCGTACGGAGTTGAGCGCCCGCCTCGGCTGGACCGACTTCGCCGTGGCCTGGGCGGAGGGCGTCCGGATGCCCGTGCCCGCGGCGGTGGCGGAGGCCCTTTCGGCGCCCGCACCCTCGCGGCGCGCGGCGGCCGGGACGGCCCCCGAGGCTCAGTCGCTCACCCCGCGGCAGGTCCAGGTGGCCCTGCTGGTCTCCGAAGGCATGACGAACCGTCAGATAGCGGCCAAGCTGGACATCTCCGAGTGGACCGTCGTCAACCACGTCCGCCACGTGATGCGCCGCCTCGGGTGCAGTTCGCGCGTACAGGTCGCCGGGGCGGTGGGCCGATGGGCCTGACCGGCTCCGCCGCGTACGGTACGGCGGACGCACGCCCGGGGCGGACGCCCGCCCGCCCGCTGGACCTGGTTCCGCCCGCCGAGGTCGCGGACCGGTTCCGGGCCGCCGGTTGGTGGCGTCCGCAGACCTTCATCGACGACCTGTACCGTACGGCCGCCCGCGCGCCCGAGCGCCCCGCGATCGTCTCGGAGCGCGCCCACCGGCCCGCCGGCCATCGCCGGGTCACCCTCACCTACGCCCAGCTCGCCCGGTACGTCGACCGGTTCGCCGGCGCCCTGACCTCGCTCGGGGTCGCCCCGGACGACCCGGTCGCCTTCCAGCTGCCCGACTGGTGGGAGACCGCGGCGCTCACCCTCGCCTGTCTGCGGGTCGGCGCGGTCGCCGTGCCTGTACTGCCGACGGTACGGGCCCACGGGCTCCACCGGATCCTGGACGGCACCCGGGCCCGGATCTGCGTGGTGCCCGACGTCTGGGAGGGCTTCGCGCACGCGGAGGCCCTGGCGGACCTCGCCGGGCGGCTGCCGTGGCTGCGCCACCGGGTCGTCCTGGGGGACGCCGCGGCGACCGGAGCGGTCGATTTCGGCGCGTACTTCCGGCGCACCGCCCACGAGCGCACCGAGGCGGGCCTGCGCAGCCGGCCGCGCGGCGGGCGGGCCGACCGGCCCGCGCTGCTGATCAGCGTCATGGGGCTGCGGGACGCGTACACCTCGGTGCTGCACTCCCCCAACACCCTGTACGCCAACATCTCGGCCCAGAGCGGGCCCGACGGCCCGGGCCCGGGGCGGCGGCCGGGCGAGGTCTTCCTGAGCACGCTGCCGCTCACCTCGCTGGCCTCGCTGATCTACACCGTGTGCTGGCCGCTGGCGGTCGGCGGGACGGGGGTCTACCAGGACGTGTGGGATCCGGGCCGGTGCCTGGACCTGATGGCCGCGGCCGGGGTCGACCAGGTGTACGCGGAGCCGGCCTACCTGGCCGAACTGGTCACCGCGCAGCGCCGGCGCCCCCGGGAGACGGACCGGCTGCGGCTGCTGCTGTCGGGGGGCCGCACCAGCACCCCGGCGCCGCTCGCGGCCGAACTCCGCGAGGTGTTCGGCGTACCGGTGCTCTCCGTGTGGGGGGCGCCGGAACTCGGCATGGGCGCGCTCTCCGGGGACACCGCGCAGGGCGATGCCGGTGTCCGCCCGCTGAGGGGGCTGGAGGTGTCGGCCGCGGACGCGACGTCGCCGCTGGAGGTGCGCGGCCCGTCGGTCTGCCTGGCCACCTGGCGCCACGGCGCTCCGGCGCCGGTGGCCACCTGGGAGCAGGGGGACGGCTGGCTCGGCACGGGGGACCTGGCGACGGCCGACCGGCACGGCGGGATACGGGTCCTGGCCCGGGCCGGTACGCGGACCGGCGCGATCTTCATGGTCCCGGTCGCCGAGGTGGAGGAGCGGCTGCTGGCCCATCCCCGGGTGCGGGAGGCGGCGGTCGTCGCCTACACCGACCCCGAGCACGGGGAACTGCCCTGCGCCGTCGTGGTCCCGACGGCCCTGGACCGGCCGCCGGGGCCGGCCGAACTGCGCGAGCACCTCGTCTCCCTGGGCGTCGCGGAGGCCTTCCTGCCCACGCGGCTGGAGATCGTAGGCGCGCTGCCGCGCGACGAGGGGGGCCGGGTCCGCCGGGGCGCCCTGCGGAACTGGCTGGCCCGCCTCCGCCCGGGCGGCCCCCGCCCGGCCCCGGACTGACCGGCCGGTTGGCTGCGCCGCTCGGCAGGGGTGGTTGTGCCGGGCGCCGGTTGGCTGCGCCGCTCGGGCGGGACCGGGGCGGCAGGCTTCGCCGGTGCGGGTGGGGCCTGGCGCGCGCCGGGACGTCTCCTCGGACGCCGAACGTGGCGGGGGGTCGGCGGGCCGGGGCACCTTGCGTTCGGCGCCCTGCGGGGAGCGCCCCGACACACACCCGGCCCGGGCGGGAGCGGTGCGCGGGCCGATGTCCGGCGCTGCCGCCTCCGTGGCTGCTATGTCCCGGCCGGCGAGGCCACCCGCTCCGCCCGGGACTGACCGGCGGGCCCAACGGCTTGCTCGGGTCCCAGGGCCGGGGCGGCAGGCTTCGCCGGTGCGGCCTGGGCCGGGCGCGCGCCGGGGCGTCTCCTCGGGCGCCGAACGTGGCGGGGGGTCGGAGGGCCGAGGGAATTGCGTTCGGCGCCCTGCGGGGAGCGCCCCGACACACACCCGGCCCCGTCCCGACCGGCGGCTGTTACGTCAGCCCCTGCGACCTTTCGGCTTCGCCGCACCATCCAGCCTCGCCGCACCATCCAGCCCCTCCGGCGTTTGAGGAGCGGGGTCCGGGGCGGAGCCCCGATCTTTGAGCCGCGCCGTCCCACCCCGCCGCATCCTCCAGCCCCGCCGGCGTCTGGGGGCGGAGCCCCAGGAGACGGGCTAGCCGGCGATCTCGCGGGCCAGTGCGCCCAGTTCGGTGTGCCAGGCGCGGGGGATACGGGCGGCGGCCACGGCCTCGTCCGCGCGGACCACGAGGGCGGCGATCGTCTCCTCGGCCCGTTCCCGCGCCTGCGCGTCGAAGAACACGTCGCGCAGGAACTGGGCGTCGCCGTCGAAGCCCGGGCCGCCGCTGAGGAATCCGCGGATCCGCCAGGCGGCGTGCACGGCCCGGGCGTACTCCTCGTACGCCTCGCCCAGGTCCTCGCGGCCGGCGAGCGCGGCGCCGATCAGCAGCGCGTGGCGCAGCCCGTACCAGCCCGCGCCGCAGCCGCTGCCGCAGCCCTCCAGGCACTGACCCGGCCAGGCGTCGTCGAGGTACTCGGTCGCCGCGGCGGCCTCCATGTGCGCGCCGATCGCCCGCTCGGCGCGCAGGTCGTCCCACAACCGCCGGGCCTCGTGCGGCAGCGGGACCGCCAGCCGGTCCCCGTAGGCGAGGGCCAGGTCCCCGGCGAGGACGGCGGTGCCCTCGCCGAACCGGCGTGGTTCGCCCCGCCAGCCGTTGCGCTCGTGCTCGGCGGCATGGCTGATGTGCAGGGTCGGGATGCCCCGGCGCAGCGGCGCGTTGTCCCGTACGTCCGCGCGGATCACCAGGCAGGTGTCGAGCAGTTCGAGTGCGGCCGCGGCCGTCACCGCGTCCTCCCCCTCCGGGTCGCCGCCCGCGGCGAGGTACCCGGTGAGGCAGATCGCGGGGCGGGCCCGCTCCCCGCCGGCCTGGACGAGCTCGGCCACGCCCATCACCAGGACGGCGCTGCGCGGGTCGGAGGTACGCCGGTTGCGGTGCTCCTCGGCGAGCAGTCCGGCGAGTCGCTCCTCGACCCGGTCGATCATGGCGTCGCGGACCTGTCCGGGCGACGCGGTGCGCCACGGCTGGTCGTGTGTCGGTGTGGTCATGGTGCCCTCCCTGCGGGCTACGTCCTCATGACCGACTTTCCCGCACACCGGGCGCGGAAGCCACCGAAGAGCGTGCACCGGCAGGTTCCGGCGTGCGCGGCGGGGCCGGGAGTCCCTGATGTCTGCCACGCACGGGCGGAAGGGGATTGGCTTGCCATCACCTTGTCATACCGGACCCCCGCCGCCTCGGACGAGCTCCGCGACGCCCGGTCGGAGGTCGGCCGGGAGCGCCTGCCGGCCGGGGATGTTCAGCTTGCGGTAGACCCGGGTCAGGTGCTGTTCCACCGTACTCACGGTGATGAAGAGCCTCTTCGCGATCTCCCGGTTGGTGTGGCCGTGCACCGCGAGCAGGGCCACCCGCCGCTCCGACTCGCTCAGGCTCGCCACCAGTCCGGCGTCCGGCGCCCCGGCCGCCTCCTGCGCCTCCTCCTCACCGGTGTGGCCGGGCAGGATCTTCACGCACAGGGCTTCGGCCCCGCTCTCCTTGGCCAGGTGCCAGGCCCTGCGGTCGACCATGGCCGCCCGTGCCGGTTCGCCCACCTCGCGCAGCACCTGGCCGAAATCGCCCATGGCGCGGGCCAGTTCGTACTGGTCCCCGGAGCGCTGCAGTTCGTCGACGGCCCGGGCGAGCATCGCCTGCCGCTCCCTCGGCTCGCGCAGGGAGGCACGCAGCCGCAGCGACGTGCCGCGCACCCACGGGTCGGCGGCGTCCCGCGTGGTCAGCTGGTCCGCGAGGAACCGCTCCGCCTGGTGGGCCTCGCCGAGCCGGAGCAGGGCCTCCGCCGCGTCGGTGCGCCAGGGCAGGACCCGGGGCCGGTCCAGGCCCCACCGCTTCATGTGGCGGCCGATGTCCAGGAAGTCGCCCAGGGCGGCGTGGAACCGGCTCGTCGCCAGCGCGTACTGGCCCCGGGCGCGCAGGTGGCCCAGGACGTGGACGCTTCCCGCCAGTTCGGCGGGGACGGGCCGGCTCAGGACGGCCGCCGCCTCCTCGGTCCGGCCCATGGCGATGCGGGCCCGGGCCAGCGTCCCCGCCACCGCGCTCAGCAGGGTGCTGCCGCGCCGCCCCGGCGCCGACCGCAGGACCTCCTCGGCGGTGTCCGCCGCGCCCGTCAGATCGCCCGTACGCAGCCGCGCCTCGGCGAGCAGACCCGCGAACACGGCCCGCCAGCCGGTGGCTCCGCGCCGCGTCGCCTGCCGGACGAACTCCTCGCACCAGGGCAGCGCACGGGCCGGGCCGTCCAGGTACAGCAGGGTGCGCAGGGCCTGCGCCACCGGTTCCACCGTTCCCTCGGCGAGGGTGGCACCGCGCAGGAACAGTTCGGCGGCCCGGACGGCCGTGCCCTCCTCCGCCTCCCCCGGGAGGGTCCACAGGGCGGCCGGGTGGACGGCCGTCCGGGCGGGACGGGCCGCCGGGTGCGGCCCGCCCTCGGCGGGTGCGCCGCGGCGGGCGGAGGCCGCCCACTGGGGGAACGCCGAGAGGCCGTCCAGCGGGTCCTCCCCCGGGACGCCGGCGCGGCGCCCGCCGGCGGGCGCGAGCCGTTCCAGTACGTCGGCCGCCGCGTCGATGCGGCCCTGGGCGGCGAGTGCCCGGGCCAGCGAGCCGAGCGCGTGCGGGTCCAGCCTGCCCCCGGCCACGGCGGCCAGGGGGGCGGCGAGGTGGTGTTCGGCGGCGGCCGGATCGGTGCGGCCGGCGACGGTGCTGAGCCTGACGCTCACTTCGGCGCGCAGCGCGTCGTCCGGGCACGCCTCGTGGGCGAGCCGCAGGAGGGCCACAGCCAGGTCCAGCTCCCCGTCCGCGATGTGCTGGTCGGCGGCGGAGCGCAGGACGGGCAGGGCCCACTCCTCACGGGTGTGCCGTGCGGCGAGGAGCTGCGCGGCGACCGCGGTGTCGGGCGCGCCCGACGCGCGGGCCAGCAGGGCGGCTTCCCGGTGCAGGGACGGCCGGTCGGCCGGGTCCGTCCGGTCGAGTACGGCGGCCCGCGCGGCCGGGTGGCGGAACCCGCCCCCGGGGGCGAGCAGGCCCGCGTCCTCCAGTGCGGTGAGCGCCCGGGCCGCGGTGCCCTCGGCGGCGCCGGCCAGCCGTGCGAGGCGGGCGGGCGTCGCGAGGTCGTCGAGTACGGCGATCGCCCCGGCCAGTTCGGCCGTGGCGGGACCGCTGCGGTGGAGGCAGGCGATGACGGCCCGGGCGTAGCAGTCGCCGGGCTGGGCCTGCGGGTCCTGGAGCAGGGCCCGCAGCAGCAGCGGGTTCCCGCCGCTGACCTCGTACAGCCGGTCGGCCTCCGCCTCGGTGCGGTCCGCCGTCATCGCGCGGACGGCCTCGGGGGCGAGCCGCTGCAGGCGCAGCCTCGCGAAGTGGGGCAGCCGGATCAGCTCGGTGCTCAGCAGCGGGTCGTCGCCGTGTTCGTGCGCGGATTCGGCGAGGACCAGCAGGATCCCGGCCTGCCGGGTGCCGCGCGCGAGGTGCAGCAGGTAGCGGCGGGAGAGCTCGTCGACGTGGTGCAGGTCGTCGACGAGGATGACCACCGGTGCGGCGGTGCCCAGTTCGCGGACGGCCCCGGCGAAGGCCCGCATGGACTCGACCCGGTCCGCCTCGTCCGGCGCCGGCGGCGCGGGCAGCGCACGGGCCGGGGCGTCGGCGGCCAGCTGGCGCAGGACGCCCAGCGGATGCCCTCGTTCGGCCGCGGTGCCGATGGCGCGCAATACGGTTCCGCCGCGGATCTCGGCCTGTCCGGCGGCCGTTTCGAGGAATTCACTCTTTCCGCAGCCGACCGCGCCTTCGACGAGCAGCAGTCCGGAATTACCGGATGCGCATCCCGAAAGCAGTGCATCTAATAGAGAGATTTCCTCGGCGCGCCGGAACAAAAGCATAAGAGTCCCCCAGTGTCCCGGTTCCGCATTTTCGGCAGGAGAGCGCGAGCGCGGAAAAGGGATGTTCGAGCGTGGAGCGAGCAAGAATTCACGAGCAGTCTAGGCGGGGATTGCCGGCCGCACACTGTCCGGAAGTTGCCAGGCATCAATTGCCGGGGCCGGTGGCGGGGAAGATCCGGCGCGGGGTGTCCCGCGGGTGGCCGGGGGTCTGCCACTCCCGCGGATAGCCGACGGACACCTCCTCGAACCGCACGCCGTCGTACCAGGTGGTGCGCGGGATGTGCAGGTGGCCGTAGACGACCGCGGCGGCCCGGAACCGGGTGTGCCAGTCGGCGGTGAGCTCGGTGCCGCACCACTGGGCGAACTCCGGGTGCCGCAGGATCCGGGTGGGGGTTCGCACGAGCGGGAAGTGGTTGACGAGCACGGTGCGGAGGTCGGGGTCGCAGGCGGCCAGCCGCTGTTCGGTCGCGGCGACCCGGGCCCGGCACCAGGCTTCCCGGGAGGCGTAGGGGTCGGGGTGCAGCATGAACTCGTCCGTGCACACCACTCCGGCCTCGTACGCCTGCTCAAGGGCCTCTTCCTTGGTGGCGGCGGTGGGGGTGCGGAAGCTGTAGTCGTACAGCAGGAAGAGGGGGGCCACGATGAGCGGGCCGCCCGGCCCCGACCAGACGGGGTAGGGGTCCTCGGGCGTGTGCACGCCGAAGGAGCGGCAGATCTCGACCAGCCGCCGGTAGCGCGCCTCCCCGCGCAGGGGGTGCGGATCGTCCCGTACGGTCCACAGTTCGTGGTTCCCGGGCGCCCACACCACGGTGGCGTAGCGCCGGGTGAGCAGGTCGAGCACCCACCGGAGGTCGTCGAGCGACTCGCTCACGTCGCCCGCCACGATGAGCCAGTCGGCGGGACTGTCGGGATAGAGCTCCTCGACGATCCGGCGGTTCTCCGGGAATCCGACATGGAGGTCGCTGATACCCATGAGGTTTCCGTGCGGCATTCCGTGAGTGTGGACGGCCGACTGCGGCATGAACACCCCTTCCCTACCCCTCAATTGACGAGAACGAACCCCTGTTCGGTCGCATGGCAGGGAGATGACAATGCCGCGCGGCCGACTACCAGTCTGCCCGCAGGCGGCGGGCGGACGGACCGGTGGATGGCAGCAGCCTGGGAGAGAACCGGTGTTACTCCGGGTCAGTCCGGTTGACCTGGGACTTCGTTCCTGGTCGAGGCGGAGCGACGGCGTGAGTGTGGGAGCTGTCAGACCGAAACAGCGACCCGAGGGAATGCCGTGCTCACAAAGCTCCTGCCCGCGAACGTCGCGACCGCCGAAGCCACCACCGACCCTGCCGACGTCTTCCTCTACCCCGAGGAGGAGCACCTGATCCGCAACGCCGTACCCAAGCGGCGGCTGGAGTTCGGCACCGTCAGGTGGTGCGCCCGTCGCGCCATGGGACAGCTGGGCCTGCCGCCCGCTCCCGTGGTGCCGGGCCGGCGCGGTGTCCCGCAGTGGGCGCCTTCGGTCGTGGGATCCATGACCCACTGCGCCGGTTTCCGGGGCGCGGCACTCGCCCGCAGCACCGAGTTCGCCTCCGTGGGAGTCGACGCGGAGCCCAACGCCCCCATGCCGGAAGGAGTGCTCGACTCGATCGCACTGCCCGATGAGCTCCGTCTCGTACGGGAGCTGGGGCGGGCGGCGCCCGAGGTGGCGTGGGACCGGCTGCTCTTCAGCATCAAGGAGGCCGTCTACAAGACCTGGTTCCCGCTCACGGGGCAGGAACTCGACTTCACCGACGCCCTGGTGAGCGTCGATCCGGGACAGGAGACCTTCCACGCCCGGCTCCTGCCGGATCCCTCAACACTCTCCCCGGCCGGGCCGACCGCGTTCAGCGGCCGCTGGTCGGCGGAGAACGGCGTACTGCTGAGCGCCATAGCGGTGCCGGCTGCCCGGCTCGCCGCCGTGGGCGCTCCGGTACGGCGAGGCGCTCCCCGCATCTGCCGTGCGGGGAGCGCCTTCTGAGCCGTACGGGCGACCGGTCCTAGCCGCGGCGCCGGGTCACGTCCACTGGTCGTCCTCGGGCGTGGCCGGCACTCCGTCCTCGCCCCCGTCCGCGACGGTGGCGGCTACGGTCTGGGCGGACGCGGTGGACACCGTCGGGCCCGACACGGCCTGAACTCCCAGCGCTAATACCACACTCGTCACTACAGTCAAGCAAATCGAAGATACCTTAACGGAAATAGTTCTCACGACTTCCCCCAGTCGAAGATCGAGTTCCACTCCACCCGCACCGCCGGACACTTCCGACTCAGTGGCTCCGGGTGATGCGAACAGAGTGCTCGATCTCGATCAGCCACGCCAAGGGCGGCACGTTGGCGTAAAGTTACGTGGCAGCAATTACACCGACCAGCGGGGGCTGACATGTTTACAGGGGAGGGCTCGGATTCGGGGTTCGCCGAGCTGGACGACATCAGCGCCACCGCGTACGGTCTCGCGGTGGAGTGCGGCCGCTTCGCACGCGAGCGGATTGCCGAGCAGCTGTCACTGACGCCCGAGGAGATCACCCGGGTGGAGCAGGTCCTCCGCGGAGTCCGCCTGCTGCAGTCGATGCCGGGAAACCCCTCCGAACTGACCCCCGTCACACCGGACGTGGCGGCCGCGTCCCTGGTGGGACCCGCCGAGCGGCACATACGCGACCTGCAGCAGGCGGTCACCGACGTGCGGGCGAAGCTGTTGTCCCTGACCCCCCTGTACTTCGAGGGGCGCCGGCTGCGCAACCGTCTGGAGGCCTTCGACGTCATCACCGACGTCTCGCGGATCCAGTCGATGCTCAACCACCTCACCCAGAACTGCAAAAGCGAGCTGCTCACCGTCCAGCCCGGTGGCGCCCGCCCCGCGTACGCGCTCGTGTCGGCCCGCGAGTCGGCGCTGACCACCCTCGCCCGCGGAGTCCGGATCCGGACCATCTACCAGCACACCGCGCGCAATGACCTGCCCACCCGCTCCTACGTCCGCGAGGTCAGCGAACAGGGCGCGGAGATCCGCACCGCGGACGAAGTCATCGACCGGCTGATCATCTACGACCGGGAAGTGGCCTTCCTTCCGGAACGCTCCGGCGGCGACGGCACGCCCGGGGCCGCCATCGTCCGCGAGCCCACGCTCGTGGCGTTCCTGTGCTCCGTCTTCGAGTACCTGTGGGACGGGGCGTCGCCGTACGTCGTCGACTCCCAGCGCTCCCCGGCTTCCTCGGACGAGCTCAAGTGGTCGATCATCCGGCTGATGACCAAGGGGTACAAGGACGAGATGGTCGCGCGCCGGCTCGGCATGTCCGTGCGGACCTGCCGTCGCCACATCGCCGAGATCACCGAGGAGCTGGAGGCCACCAGCCGCTTCCAGGCCGGCTACAACGCCGCCCGGCAGGAGATGCTCACCGGGGGGTCGGTGCCCTCCTTGTCGTGATCCCGGCGATGTGCTCTCAGCGGCCGGCGCCCTCGCCGTACGCCGTCCCGTCGAGTGCCTCCGTGATCGCGTCCACGCAGTCCTGGTCGAGCATCGTGGTGACGTGGGCGTCCTGGAGCCGGCCGAAGCCCGCGTCGTACACCGCGGCACTGACGACGTAGCCGTCGGCGACCGGGAACGTACGGAAGATCCACTCGTCCCCGGTCCCCGGGGTCCCGTCCGGCCGCTGGACCCGCACGGCCCTGCCGTCCGGACCGAAACCGAACTCCGTGAACCGGAACTGCATGCCCTGGCCGATGGCCTTGCTGTAGGCCTCCTTGAGGGTCCACAGCCGCACCAGCGCGTCGTTGCGCTCCGCCACCGGCATCCCGGACAGCAGCACCGACTCGTACGGCGTGCAGATGTGCCGGCCCAGGCCGCCCGCGTGCATCTCGCGGTCGGCCCGCTCCGCGTCCACCCCGATGAGGCCGGTGGTCGTCAGCCCGACGAGCAGCAGGTCCTCGGTGTGGCTGAGGCTGATGTCGATCTGGTCGCAGCCGCGCAGGTACGGGCGGCCGGTCGGCCCGTAGGCCAGTTCCAGGTCCGCGGGATCGCTGTCGAGCACCGCGCCCGCCGCGTACTTCAGGAGCATCCGGGAGGCGATGTAGCGGTCGCGTACGTCCGCGTGCGTCAGGTCGAGGTAGCGCGTCCAGTCCCGGCCGAGCAGCTCGCGCAGCCCGTCACCGGACGGCACGCGCGGCTCCAGGTCCCTCAGCCACGCGTAGACCAGCGCCGTCCCGTGGGCGGCGAGGTCGTCCCTGACCCGGTCCCACGAGTCGCCTCCCGGCACCACGGCGACGGGCTCACCGAGCGGCGGGCCGAGCGAGGGGCTGCCCGGGGCAGTCATCCGTACTCCTTCACGAGGGTGTGGATCTCCCGGAGGCGGTGCGCCTCCAGCAGACGGTGTACCGGTACCCGGTGGCCCGACTCCTCCAGGAGGGCCACCAGACGAAGCAGGTTCAACGAGTCCCAGCCGGGCAGGTCCGCCAGTGCGGTGTCCGCGCCCTCGGGAATCGCGATGTCCAGGCCGAGGTCGTCCCGGACCGTCCGCAGGAACACGTCGAGGCTATCGAGGCTCATCCATCCGGCTTCCCCCTGGGGTTTCGGTGATGCGCACGTGTGCCGGGACTTCCGGCACCCGTGCCAGGTCGTGGTGGAACTCCAGCGCCGCGTCCACCCGCCCGCCGGTACCCGCCCGCGTGAAGCCGCAGGACGGGTAGAAGTCGCGGGCGCGGTGGTTGCGCGGGGTGGGGACGTACCGGGCGGTCACCCCGGTCAGTCCGAGCGAGCGGGCCTGCTCCAACAGCACTGCGATACAGGCGTGTTCGACGCCGCGGGCGAGCACCCGGCAGCTGAGCCACATGTTGTCCAGCAGCAGGACCCCCTCCGTCACGGTTCCGAGCACAGCGCCGACCAGGCCGTTGTCGCCGAACCGGTCCGCACTGCGGGCGGCGAGCAGCAGCCGCGCCGGGTCGGCGGCCAGGGCGGCCAGTTCGGACTCCGTGCGGCCCCCGCCGGCCAGGTTGAACTGGTTGGTGCGCAGGGTCAGCTGGGACATCCGGGCGAACTCGTGGGGGCGGGGCGGGCCGAGCCCGACCCGGACCTCCAGTGCCCGCAGGAACTCCTCGTGCGAGCCCGAACCCGCCTGCAGTGACCGGCGCTCGCGCTGGCGGTGGTACTCGCCGGTCCTGGCCCGGTCCTCGCCGGTCAGCCGCAGGGTGTCGAACCAGCCGTCGGCCAGCAGCCGGGTCACGTGCAGCGCGGGTTCCCCGTCGAGCGCCACGACGGCCACCTCGGGCGCCCCGTGCCGGACCAGCGCCCGCTCGGCGGGTGAGTCGTCGGCGAAGACGAGGGCGTCGGCGGCGAGGTCCAGCGCTCGCGCGATGTCGGCCAGATTGGCGTCCTTGGGCTCCCAGTTGGCGTTGATCCGTACGAAGTCGGCCTCGCGCAGCACCAGATCGGGGTGGGTGCTCAGGGCCCCGAGGACCGGACCCTCGTCGTTCTTGCTGCTGACCGCGAGGAGCACGCCCTGGGAGCCGAGCTGTTTGACGCACTTCTGGAAGGCCCCGAAGGCCTCCCCGCGCAGGGTGCCGGCCGCCGCGATGCCCTCGGGCCCCTCCTCGCCGAGCACCCCGTCCCACAGGGTGTTGTCGAGGTCGAGCACCAGGCACTTGCGGACCCGGCCCGCCAGCGCGCGGGCCAGGTGGCCGACCTCGCGGGCGTAGGCGGCGAGGAGTTCCGCGCCGAGCTGGACCCTGGCGTGGCGGGCCAGCCGGGGGTCGGTGACCGGCCCGCCCTCGCCGACCAGCGGTTCCACGTCGATCACCACGAGCCCGGCGGCGGATGCGGCGAGCCGCAGCAGGCGGGCGTTGAACTCCCGCCACACGGCCCCCAGGAGGGCCCGTGAGCGGTGGTCGATCAGCTGGTGGCTGTAGCCGCGCGGCAGGGGGAGGGTGTTGAGCACCAGGGTCCCCGGGGCCGCCCCGGCCAGCGCGGCGCACCGGCTCAGGACCTCCTCGGCCGCGCGTTCCACGTCCTCGGGCCGCCACACCGCGGGAACCTGTGCGAAGACGGTCTCGGCGTCCAGCAGGCACAGGGTGAGGTCCGGCCGGGCCGTCCACAGCTCGCCGCCGGGGTCGGTCAGGTCGCGCAGGTACGTGCCGTGTTCGCCGAGCACGGGCTTCAGCAGCAGGCCGTGGCGGGCCAGTTCACCCCGGAGCGGGTCGACGACGTGGCCGACGGTGGACTGGCCGGTGACCGCCACCGTCACGACGGGGGTCCGCGGGTGGTGCGCCAGCACGGCGTCGGCGTCGAGTCCGCCGAGCAGCCGGCCGACCGCGGCCGCTCCGGTCGGGCCGCCCGGCCCGCCCTCCTGCGCGAGCAGTCCGGGTACCTGGTCGTACGCCTTCTCCAGCAGACCCTGTGCGCGCAGTTCGCGCAGCCGGTCCAGTCCCGTCGTCATCGACCCCTCACACCTTCTCCAGGGCGAACCCCGCCCTGATCCATCTGCTGGACTCCACGCACAGGGCCAGCGCCCGGTCCCCGACGGCGAACTGCGGGAGCAGCCGCTCGAGTTGCAGGAAGGGCAGGGCATTGCCCGTGTTGCCGGTCTCGGACACGCAGGAGACCTCCCGTGCGGGGCCGGCCGGCAGCCGCTCCACGATGCGCGCGGTCATCCGCTCGGACAGCTGGGGCGGCAGCAGGAAGCCGACGTCGTCGAGGCTCCACCCGAGCCCCCCGAGCAGCTCCCAGAGGATCTCCACGGAGATCTTCGGGACGTGCTCCTCGATCGCCTTGTAGTCCTCGGCCAGCATCCGCCGCTCCGAGTCGCGGTCGGTGGTGCCGTACCAGTCCAGGAGCTGGCCGGGCGGACGGCCCCGCCCGGTCCAGGAGTTCAGCACCGCCCGTACGGCGACCCGCTCGCCCTCGGGCTCGTCCGTGAGGACCGCGGCGCCGGCCCCGTCCCCGAAGAGGACGTAGTTGACCAGTTCCTCGGTGGGCATCCGGGCGGCGTCCCGCCGCGGCGACAGGAACCGGTGCGTGACGTCCCCGCCGAGGATCAGGCCGGCCCGGCGGCCGCCGAGGATCAGGGTGCGGCCCAGGTCGAGGGCCTGGACGGCGCCGGAGCAGCCCGCCTGGATCTGGTAGACCGGCAGGTGGTCGAGGCCCAGCCGGTCGGCGACCTCGCTCGCGGTGGTCGGCAGGAGCAGGTCCGGGGTCGCGGTCGCGAGCACCACGAACTCGATGTCGGCGGGGCCGAGTCCCGCGGCGCTCATGGCCTGGGCGCCGGCCTCGGCGCACAGGTCGGCGAGCGAGCCGCGGACCTCCCCGGTGACCGGGTCCCAGCCGAAGTGCCGGGTCCTGGTGCCGACGAAGATGTCGATCCACTCCTCGCTCACGCCCAGCAGCGCGCCGAGCGCGGTGTTGTCCACCGGGGCGCCGGGCAGCGCCGTACCGGTCCCCGCGAGGTACACCGCGGCGGGGTCCGTGGTGTTCGTGGCCCGCGTCATGCCGACCTCGCCAGGAGCATGTCGTCGAGGAAGGCGGCCAGCGAGCCCACCGAGCGCAGGGCGGGCAGCATCTGCTGCACGGAGACCTCGCCGACCCGTGGCAGCCTGGCCTCCACCTGGTTCTTCAGCTGCATGATCATCACCGAGTCGAAGCCGAGGTCCTCGTAGAAGCGGGCCTCGCGCACGACGCGTTCCGGCGGATAGCCGCCGACCTCGGTGACGGCCTGGACGACCGCGAGCAGCACCGGATCGTCGGCGTCGGTCCCGGCAGGCGCGGCAGCCGGCGGGGCCGCGACGGGCGGGACGGTGCCGGGCCCGGCGGGGTGGGGCTGGGGCGTGTGGGGCTGGGCCCTGTGGGGCTGGGCGGTGTGCACGAACGCCTGCCGGTCCCAGTGGCGCTGCGCCGACGAGAAGACGTACGGGTTCAGCGCTTCGACGACCCGGTGCCCCGGTTCGTACAGCTCCTCCCAGAGCGGGTCCAGCCCGCCGCGGTACAGGGCGGCGACGGTCGCCGCGAGCTCCCTCCCCGTGGCCTCGGCGCCCGGGGCCGGGTGCAGGAGCTCCGCCGCCGCCGCGCGCCCGCCCCGGGCGGCGATCTGCAGGAGCGTCCCGCGCGGGCCGATCTCGATCAGGTGGGTGGGGGCGACGTCGGCGACGAGCGCGCCGAGCGCGGTGTCCATGAGCACGGGCTCCTCGATCTGGTCGGCCCAGTAGCCGGCGTCCATGAGGTCGTGGCGCAGCATCCGGCCGTGCCGGGTCGAGGCCACCGGCACGGTGGGCGGCGCGCAGCGCACCTGCTCGGTGCGCAGGCCCGCGGCGGCCGGGGCCATCAGGGGCGAGTGGAAGGCGTGGGAGACCGGCAGCCGCCTGACCCGTACGCCGCGCCCCGCGAGCTCCCGCCCGGTCCGTTCCAGTGCCTCCAGCGGTCCGGACAGGACCGTGTCCGCGGGTCCGTTGAGTGCCGCCACGACCATGCCCGGCTCCCCCGCCAGGAGCTCGGCGAGCTCCTCGGGGCCGGTGGCCGCGGCGATCACGGCGCCGCCGGCGGGCAGTTCGCTCATCAGCGCGCCGCGCCGGACGACCAGGCGGGCGGCTTCGCCGAGGGGGAGGGCCCCGGCGGTCACGGCGGCGGCGTACTCGCCCAGGCTGTGGCCGAGGACGGCCGCCGGGGTGATGCCGAGCGAGGTGAGCGTACGGGCCAGCGCCCAGCCGACGGCGAACAGCGCCGGCTGCGCGAACTCGGGCCGGAGCACCCGTTCGTCGCCGCTGAGGATCAGCTCGCGCACCGACGTGCCGAGGTGTCCGGCGAGTGCCTCGTCGGCCTCGGCGAGATGGCGCCGGTAGGCCGGGGAGTCGCGGTGGAGCCCGGCCGTCATGCCGGGGTACTCGCTGCCCTGGCCGGTGAAGAGGAAGGCCACGACGGGCCTGCCCCACGGGCGCCCGGCGCTCCCGGCCGCGTCCTGGGGAGCGGCCGCGCGGCGCAGTTCGGCCACGAGCTCGTCGGTGTCGCGCACGGGGGCCGCGAACCGGTACGGCAGGCCGGTCTTGATCCGGTTGCTGCTCCAGCACAGCGCCGCCGCCCCGCCGCGCGGCCGCCTGGCGACCGCGTCGGCCTGGGCGGCGAGGTTGCGGCGCAGCGCCTCGGGGGTGTCGCCGCTGACGGTGAAGACGCCGACGGCGTCCCGGGCCGCGCCCGTACGGGCTCCCGCGGCGACCGGGATCCGGGGCGCCGAGCCCAGGACGGCGTGGGCGTTCGTACCGCCCATGCCGAAGCTGCTGACCCCGGCGAGGCTCTCCCCGCGGGGCAGCCGCATCGGGGACTTCAGCAGCCTCATGCCGCGTTCGCCGAGCCGCAGCTGCGGGTTCTCGCGGTCGGCGAAGAGGCTGGCGGGGACGATCCGGTGGTGCAGGGCCAGCACGGTCTTGATGAGGCCGGCGATGCCCGCCGCGCCCTCGGTGTGGCCCAGGTTGCCCTTGACGGAGCCGATCGCGCAGGGGGTCTCGCGCGGGATCCCGTGCACCGCGCCGAGCGCCGCGCACTCGATGGCGTCGCCGAGCACGGTCCCGGTGCCGTGCGCCTCCACGAAGGCGACCCGGTCGGGGGTGACCCCGGCGCGCCGGTACGCGGAGGTCAGCACCCGTTGCTGGGACCAGCGGTTGGGGGCGATCACCCCGTTGCTGCGGCCGTCCTGGTTGACGGCGCTGCCGCGCAGGACGGCGTAGATCCGCTGTCCGTCGGCGAGCGCGTCCTCGAGGCGGCGCAGCACCACCAGGCCCACTCCGTCGCTGCGCCCGATCCCGTCGGCGTCGGCGCTGAAGGGCTTGCAGCGTCCGTCTGAGGCGGCCAGGCCGAGCTGGCCGTAGACCATGCCCAGGGAGGGCGAGAGCACGATGTTGACCCCGCCGGCCAGGGCGGTGTCGCACTCCCCGGCCAGCAGGGAGCCCGCGGCGAGGTGGACGGCGACGAGCGAGGACGAGCAGGCGGTGTCGACGGCCAGGCTCGGTCCGGTGAAGTTGAAGTGGTAGGAGATTCGGTTGGCGGCCATGCCGGCGCTGCTGCCCGCGCCGAGCAGCGGGGTGACGCGGGCGAGGTCGCTCATGGTGAGGCGGCCCCATTCGCCGCCCATCACGCCGACGAACACCCCGGTCTCGGTGCCCGCGAGGTCGCCGGGGGCCCGGCCCGAGTCCTCCAGGGCCCGCCAGGCGCAGGGCAGCAGCAGCCGGTGGTGCGGGTCCATGGCGGCGGCCTCGCGCGGGGTGACGGAGAAGAAGTCGCTGTCGAAGACATCGGCGTCGTCGATGAAACCGCCGCTGCCGCTGACGGCGGGGAAGTCCCGGGCTTCCCAGCGCTGCGCGGGGACGGGGCCGATCCCGTCCCCGCCGCGCATCAGCAGGTCCCAGTACGCCCGCACGCCCGCCGCCCCGGGGAACGCGCAGTCGATCCCGACGATGGCGATGTCCCCCATCAGCGCCGGCCCCGCGCGTCCGGCGAGGCGGCCGGGAGCACCGTCGACAGGTAGCCGACCAGGCTGGTCACGGTCGGGTGGTCCCAGAGCAGGGTGGGCTCCACCTCGAGGCCGAACTCGTCCTCCAGGTCGCCGCACAGGCTCAGGGCCGCCACCGAGTCCATGCCGTACTCGGCGAGCGGCACGCTCGGGTCGATGGTCTCGGGTGCGCGCCGCAGGTAGAGCGAGAGCCGGGCGTACAGCCACTCGTGCGGCGGCACGCCGTCGATGGCCGCGGCGGGCCGAGCGGTGGGAACGGTCATCGTGGGACTCCTTCAGTGCGTACGGCGCATCCGCCGGCGGCCGGGGGAACCGGTCAGCCGGGGATGGGCGTGGAGTAGAGGTCGTAGCTGATCTGGGTGCTGAAGCGGAGCTGGACCTCGTGCCGGATCCGGGTCTCGCACTCCGCCGGCAGGTCGGCGACGCGCGTGCCCAGCCGCCGGGCGATGCGGTGCAGTGCGGCGGCGGCCCAGGACGGGTCGGCGAGGAAGGGGTCGGGGCCGTAGCGGCCCTGGTCCCACAGGCCCAGTACGGCCGCCGCGGCCAGCAGCAGCGCGTACCGGTCCATGAGGGCGAACTTCGCGGGCTGCGCGGTGGCCGCCGCACCGGCCGCCTCCAGCCGGAGCACCCGGGCCCGTACGTCGCGGAACTCCTCGACGAGCTGCCCGGCGAGCGTGCGCAGGGCGCTCTCGACGGGGCCGGTGCCGTCGATGCCCGCGCTGACGGCAAGCATGGTCGCGCTGAGCGAGTCCCGGCCGCACGCGAGGCTGAGCCGGTCGGTCCGCAGCGGCGGCAGGTCGCCCTGCAGCCGGAACAGCCCGGCGGGCGCTTCGTCCTCGACGAACCAGGAGGCCCGCGCCAGCCGCGGCATCTGCGGGATGACGGTGGCCTGGCAGGCGACGGTCCCGGCGTGGCCGAGGCTGAGCACCGGGACGTCCCTGACGTGCTTCTGGAAGATGCCGAGCGTGCCCTCGCGGGTGTAGAAGCCGGAGCCCAGCACGATGGACAGGTCGTACATGGTCTCCGTGAGCACGCGGGGCAGCAGGTACTTGAGCGCGGCCGAGTAGACGCTCGTCTCGGCGGGCAGCAGGTGCAGGGCCCGGGTGGCGACGACGGCGAGGGCGTCGTACAGCAGCAGGTTGACGAAGGCGTTGGTGAGCGCCGCGCCCGTACGGCCGCCGTCACCGCGGCCGCCCGCCTGCCAGCCGCCGGAGCGCTCCCGGTCGAAGCGGACGGCGGTGCGCAGGCTGGTGTCGAGGGCCGCGACGGCCGTCGCGGCGATCACGGTCCGGCTGATCTGGAACGAGCGCAGGGCGGTGGTGATCCCGCTGCCCTCCGGGCCCAGCAGGGCGGACCGGGGCACCGGACAGTCGTCGAACTCGATCCCGGCGAACCGGCAGCCGCGCAGCCCGACCGGGGTCCGGCGGGCCGTCACGGCCGCCCGTGCGTCCGTCAGCTGCCCGGGTTCCAGCAGGAGCACCGAGTGGCTGCGGCTGCCCGGGGCGGGGTCGGTACGGCAGAACAGCACCAGCGCCCCGGCCCGTTCCAGGTCGTTGACCATGGGCTTGCCGCCGCTGATCAGGTAGCCGTCGCCGCTGCGGCGGGCGGTGACCTGGCTGCGCACGTAGTCGTTGCTGTGGGCGGTCTCGTGCTGTGCGATGGCCGCCTTGCCACCGTCGCGCAGCAGTCCGGCCAGCCAGTGCCGCTGCCGGGAGTTCCCGGCGGTCCAGACGTCGGAGGCCGCCATGAAAGTGGTCATGCCGTGGCCCATGGCCAGGCCCACGTCCCGGCGGAAGACCGGGCGCATGATCCTGACCAGGGTGTCCATCCCGTCGAGCCGCCCGCCGAGGGCGCGCGGTATGTACTCGTCGGTGATGCCGAAGCCGTCGAGCAGCGCCTCGCCCGCGGCGAAGGGCACCGCGGCCCGGTCGGCCTCCAGCAGCGCGGTGTAGCCGACCGGGTTGGCCGGGTCCGAGGGGTCGCCGAACAGCGCCTCCAGCTCGGCCACCCGGGCCCGGACGGTCTTCTCGCGCTGCTGGGCCACCGCCTGGTCGCCGAGGAGCGACGTCACCACCGTCTTCCTCCGTCGGCTCCTTCCGGCCGCAGCAGGTCTTCCCCGAACAGCACGTCCTCGGCGCGGGCCAGCGCGAACACGTCCGGGGTCAGCACCTCGTACTCGCCGCGCATCACCCCGTCGAGGAAGAGCTTGCGCATCAGGGTGCGCTGGACCTTGCCGCTGCTGGTGCGGCGTACGGTGCCGGGGCGTACGAGCAGCACGTTGCCGGCCGGGATCTCGAACTCCTTGCCGATCAGGGCCTGGATCCGCTGCGCGACCGTGCGCAGTTCGGCGCTGCCGGCGCCGCGCACCTCCTGGACGAGGACGAGCTGCTCGCCGCCGGCGTCGACGGAGAACGCGGCGCCGGCGCCGAAGGTCAGCGCGGGGCTGACGGTCCGGGCGGCCCATTCGATGTCCTGCGGGTACACGTTGCGGCCGTTGATGATGATGACTTCCTTGAGCCGCCCGGTGACGAACAGTTCGCCCTCTTCGAGCATGCCCAGGTCGCCGGTGCGCAGGAAGTTGCTCTCCTCGCCGTTGAGGCTCGCGAGGAAGGTGTGCGCGGTCTCGGTGGGCCGCCGCCAGTAGCCGCGGGCCACGCCGTAGCCGCGCAGCCAGATCTCGCCGACGGCGCCGGCCGGCAGTTCGCGGTGGGTCAGCGGGTCGACGATGCGGACCTCCACGTCGACGGGGGTGCCGCAGCCGATCAGGGTCTTGACGTCCCCTGCGGATCCGGCACGGAGCACCTGGTCGCGCTGCAGGGCCGTCCTGTCGAAGTCCCTGCGGACGTGCCGGGTGCCGGGGACCCCGCCGGAGACGACCAGGGTCGCCTCGGCCAGTCCGTAGCAGGGGTAGAGGGCCTCGGGGCGGAATCCGGCCGGGGCGAACCGCTCGGCGAACTCGTCGAGGCTCTCGGGGCGTACGGGTTCCGCGCCGTTGAGGGCCAGGCGCCAGCGGGACAGGTCCAGCGCGGCGATCTGCTCGTCCTTCACGCGGCGTACGCACAGGTCGTAGGAGAAGTTGGGGCCGCCGCCGACGGTGACGCCGTACTCGTCGATGGCCTGGAGCCAGCGCAGCGGGCGCTTGACGAAGGACAGCGGAGTGACCTGCACGCTGTGGCCGCCGAGCCAGACGGGGTGCAGGAGGTGGGCGACCAGTCCCATGTCGTGGAAGTAGGGCAGCCAGCTTCCGAAGACGTCCTCGCGGGTGGTCCGCAGCACCTTCTGCAGGGCGGCCTGGTTGGCCAGGAGGTTGCGGTGCGAGACGGTCACGCCGCGCGGTTCACAGACGGAGCCCGAGGTGTACTGGAGGAACACCAGGTCGTCCGGACGGGCACTGACGGGCTGGAAGGCGTCGGCGTCGCCGATGCCCGGCACGTCGCTGACCACGCACACCGCGTCGGGGCCGGCATTGCGGGCGAGCCAGAGCGCGACCTCGGGGGCGGCGTCCTTCTCGGTGAGGACCACCTTTGCGGCGGTGTCCTTGAGCACGGCGGTGGTGCGGTTGAGCCGCTTGTCGCGGCCGGCCTCGCCGGGCATCGGTACGGGGACCGCGATGGCGCCGGCGTAGAGGCAGCCGGCGAACGCCTTGAGGAACTCGACGGTGGAGGAGTAGACGAGCAGCACCGGCTGACCGGTCGCCCCCTGTTCCCGGAGGCAGGACGCGATGCGTCTCCCCTCGCGGTCCAGTTCGCCGTAGGTGAGGTGGTCGGCTTCGACTCCGCCGGCCGTGTCGCGCAGGAAGATGTGCGCGTCCTCGTCGGCGAGTTCAGCCGCCCGAACCCGCAGGAGTTCGGTGAAGGTGGCGAAGCGTGACGGTGACATCCGCGGCATCCCCTCGGGTCAGCGGGCCCGTGGAATGGCGGACCTCGATTCCCCCGGATCCTGCGCGCACCTCCTTAAGGGGCGCTTGCGCCCGCCGGCTCCGGGGCCCCGGCGCGTGCGTCCGCCGGATCCGGGGCCCCGGCGCGTGCGCCCGCCGGCTCCGGGGGCCCGCGGACGGCACCCCTATCCCGGTCAGGGGGGTGGTCGCTGTTCTCCGCGCGCGCCCCGGCCGCCTTCAATGGCGGGCACTGCCCGGGGCCGCCATCGGCGCGCCCCGCCGGTCGAGGAAACGGGTGGAGCATGACAGTTGCCGATGTCGGTGTCCGAGTGGCCGAACTGGGAGCGATCAAGGAGTCCGCCGAGCTGGGTCCGTCCCCGAGGGCCTCCGAGGCGCAGCACGCCCGCGGCAAGCTGACCGTGCGCGAGCGCCTGGACCTCCTCTTCGATCCGGGCACCTTCCGGGAGATCGAGCAGTTGCGCCGGCACCGGGCCACGGGTTTCGGCCTGGAGGACCGCAGACCGCACACCGACGGCGTCGTGACCGGCTGGGGCAAGGTCGGGGGCCGCCGGGTGTTCGTGTACGCGCACGACTTCCGCATCTTCGGCGGCTCGCTCGGCGAGGCCCACGCGCAGAAGATCCACAAGGTGATGGACCTCGCGCTGGCGGCGGGCGCCCCGCTGGTCTCGCTCAGCGACGGCGCGGGGGCCCGGATCCAGGAGGGGGTCACCGCGCTCGCCGGGTACGGCGGCATCTTCCGCCGCAACGTGGCGGCGTCCGGGGTGATTCCGCAGATCAGCGTGATGCTCGGGCCGTGCGCCGGCGGGGCCGCGTACTCCCCCGCGCTGACGGACTACGTGTTCATGGTGCGCGACATCGCGCAGATGTACATCACCGGCCCCGACGTGGTGCAGGCGGTGACCGGCGAGCGGATCAGCCACAACGACCTCGGCGGCGCGCAGGTCCACTCCTCCGTCTCGGGCGCGAGCGCCTTCCTCCACGACACCGAGGAGGAGTGCCTGGAGGAGGTACGGCACCTGCTGTCGCTCCTGCCCTCCAACAACCGTGAGATGCCGCCCGCCGTGCCCGCCGGGGACCCGGCCGGCCGCCGGACGGAGGCGCTGTCCGAGCTGGTCCCGGCCGACCCGGCGCGCTCGTACGACATGCGCGCGGTGATCGAGGAGATCGTCGACGACGGCGATCTCTTCGAGGTGCACGCCCACTGGGCGACCAACATCATCTGCGGTCTGGCCCGGCTGGACGGCCACGTGGTGGGCATCGTCGCCAACCAGCCCGCCTCGCTCGCCGGAGTGCTGGACATCCACGCCTCGGAGAAGGCCGCCCGCTTCGTGCAGACCTGCGACGCCTTCAGCATCCCGCTCGTGACGCTGGTGGACGTGCCGGGTTTCCTGCCGGGCAGCGACCAGGAGCACGGCGGTGTCATCCGGCACGGCGCGAAACTGCTGTACGCGTACTGCGCGGCCACGGTGCCCCGGGTGCAGGTGATCCTGCGCAAGGCGTACGGCGGTGCCTACATCGTCATGGACTCCCGCTCGATCGGCGCGGACCTGTCGTTCGCGTGGCCCACCAACGAGATCGCCGTCATGGGCGCCGAGGGCGCGGCCAACGTCGTGTTCCGCCGGGAGATCGCCGCCTCGGACGACCCGGAGGCGGCGCGCGCGCAGCGCGTCAAGCAGTACCGGCAGGAACTCATGCATCCCTACTACGCCGCCGAGCGCGGCCTCGTCGACGACGTCATCGACCCGGCCGTCACCCGGCGGGTGCTGGCGGACGCGCTCGACGTGCTGCGGGCGAAGCACGTGCCGCTGCCCGAACGCAAGCACGGCAACCCGCCGTTCTGACCCCCGTCCCCCATCCCCCATCCCCCACTCCGACCCGACCCGACCCGACCCGATGACCGAGGAAGCCGCCCGATGAGCGAGCGGGGCGAACCAGACGTGAAGATCGTGCGCGGCGCACCCGACGGCACCGAACTGGCCGCCGTCCTCCTCGCGCTGCTCTCCGCCGCCCGGCAGCCGGGCGACGACGGCGCGGAGGCCGCGCCTGCGGCCCGGGCCGACTGGGGTCCCGCGCGCGGCTGGCGTCCGCCGGGCGCCTGGACCGCCCCCGTGAACCGGGCCGGCCCCCACCGAAAGGACACCGACCGACGATGACCCGTACGACCCTGACCCCCTCGACCCCGACCCGTTCGACCCCGACCCGTTCGACCCCGACGGCGACCAGCGTCTGGCTGCGCCGCTTCCACCCCGCCGAGGACGCCCCGGTACGGCTGTTCTGCTTCCCGCACGCGGGCGGCTCGGCCAGTTACTACTTCCCGGTGTCACGGGCCCTGTCCCCGGACGCCGACGTGCTCGCCGTGCAGTATCCGGGCCGCCAGGACCGCCGCCACGAGCGGTGCGTCGACGATCTGCACGAGCTCGCGGACCGGGTCCTCGCGGAGCTGCGGCCCTGGTGCGACCGGCCGGTGGCCCTGTTCGGGCACAGCCTGGGCGCCTCCCTGGCCTTCGAGGTGACGCGGCGGATGGAGGCGGCCGGCGATGCCGTGCCGGTGGCGCTGTTCGCCTCGGGGCGCCGGGCGCCCTCGCGCCCGCGCGAGAACCAGCTGGTCCACCTCGCCCCCGACGCGCAGCTGCTGGCCAGGATCAAGGGGATGAACGGCACGGACCCGTCGGTCCTGGCCGATGACGAGCTGCTGCGGTCGGTGCTCCCGGCGATCCGCGGCGACTACAAGGCCGCCGAGACCTACCGCTGCCGACCGGGCCCCGCCCTGACCTCCCCGATCACGGTGCTCACCGGGGACAGCGACCCCGAGGTCACCGCCGAGGAGGCCGCGGCCTGGGCCGACCACACCGTGGGCCCCTTCGCCCTCCGCCGCTTCCCCGGCGGCCACTTCTACCTCAACGAACACGTCTCCGAGGTGATCGCCCTCATCCGCGGCGAGCTCGCGTAGCCCGTACTCGGGACCGGTTCGGCGGACAACTCGCACGAGTCGGCGCGTTGGCGTGCGGAAAGTGATGAAACCCGATCGGCTGTGGGGCGTTAGAGAGGTGGGCCGCCGTTCGCCCGCGGCGCAGACGAGAGTACGAGGAGCACGATGACAGACCCGAAGCCGGCCGGACGCGGTCGGATGAAACTGGCAGCCCGGTGCCGGGTGGCCACGGAGGCCCCCGCCTTCGGAATGGTCGTCTTCTTCGCGATCCTGTTCAACGCCGCGCTGATGGGGGTGGAGACGTACAGCGGGCTCGCCGCGGAGCACCGGCTCGCCCTGCAGGGCGCGGAGAACTGCTGCCTGGCCCTGTTCAGCGTGGAGATGCTGCTGCGCGCGGGCGCGTTCGCCGACCGGCCGAAAGCATTCTTCCGCGACCCGTGGAACCTCTTCGACCTCGCGGTCGTGGCCTCCGCCTTCGTCCCGCTCGTCCGCGAGAACACCACCCTGCTGCGGCTGCTGCGGCTGGCCCGCGTGCTGCGCACCGCCCGCTTCCTGCCGCACCTGCGCATCCTGCTGATCGCGGTCGGCCGCAGCCTGCCGGGCACCGCCAGCTTCCTGTTCGTCGGCGCGCTGGTGCTGTACGTGTACGCCATGGTCGGCTGGGTCTGCTTCGCCGAGTCCGACCCCGGACACTACGGTTCGGTGGGCCGGGCGATGCTCACGCTGTTCCTGCTGACCACGCTCGACGGCCTGACCGACGCCGTCCGGGCCGGGCTGCAGATCTCCCGGCTCAGCATCATCTACTACGCCTCCTACGCGCTGCTCGCCTCCTTCGTGCTGGTGAACGTCCTCATCGGGGTCGTCCTCAACTCCCTCGACGAGGCGCGCGAGATCGAGGACGCGGCCAACCGTGACCGGAAGCAGCCGGGGCCGCCGCCTGCCGACACGGACGTACGGGACCGCATCGCGACGGCCCGCCGCGCCCTGGACGAGATCGAGGCGACCCTCACCACGGCGGACGGCCACCCGCCGCGGCAGCTGGAGGCCTCGCACAGCGGGCCCTGAGGAGCGGTCACCCGGCCCCGTCGTCGAGCAGGCGGATGTCCCACGTGCCGTCCGGCCGCCGGTGGGTGTCCCACCGGCCGTGCTGGTCGGTGAGACCGTCGTGCGGGCTCGTCTGGAGGCTCAGTCCCTCGAAACGGACCCGGCCCCGGAATGTGGCCTTCCCGAAGTCCACCGGTCCTTCGAACACGGCACCGGTGGACACCAGTCCCTGCTCCCATGCCGCGGACGCGAAGGAGACGGGTCCGGCGAAACCTGCTCTGCTCAGCCCGGTCAGGCCGCGGAACACGGTGCGGGAGAAATCGGCCTTCCCCGTCACTTGCATCCCGTTCAGGTCGGCGGAGGCCTCCAGCACGGCCCGGGCGAAGGAGACCTCGTCCCGGAAAGCGCTGCCCGCGAATCCCGCCAGGCCGCGGAAGACCGTGCGGCGGAACCTGGTCGCGCGGTGGAAGCGGCAGCGGTCGAAGTCGCCGACGCCGAGGAACACCGCTCCGTCGAACGAGACCGGTCCGGCGAAAGTGGAGCCCCCGAGCCTGGCCCGCCCCACGAACTGAGCCCGGACGAATGAGGCCCGGTCCAGGAACTCGGCTCCTTCTTCATCCCAGTCGTCCACGAAGGCCGCGCGGTCGAAGTCGGCCGGGCCAAGCCTGGCGGGGTGCGGACCGGGTTCCCGAAGCGCGGCCAGGAGTCGCCGGAGCAGGCCCTGATCGAAGGTGGTGCCCCTGAAGTCCACCGGTGATCCAGGCCCGAGGGTCCCCAGGTAGACGTGCTCCTCCTGGGGCTCCAGATGAGCCAGGCACCTGTCGTACCCGGGCAGCCGGATCCCGGCGCACCCTGCCGGGAGGGCCTTGGAGGCACCGAGGCCGCAGGTCGGCCAGCCGATGCCTTCGTCCTGGAGCTCATCGGCCTCCATCAGGGCGTAGCCCAGTTCGACGGGGTCGCCGGTGCACACCCAGCCTTCCGCCTCGCGACCGAGCGGCGCGAGCGGGCGCAGCACCGTAGGTCCGAGCAGCTCAGCAAGGTCCTCGTACAGGCGGTGGGACAGAGCCAGGGCGATGTCCTCCGACGGCCGTCGGCGCCTGTTCATCCCGGGGTGCCGGGCGATTCGGCGCGCCTCGGACACGATCTGCCCGCGGCTCCCCGCAGCGATGGTCTCCGCCGGCCCCAAGGCCACTGCCACACGGACAGAAGGGTGCGTGCCGTCCGACTTCCGATCACCGAACAGGGCCATGGCCCTGGGCAGTTCGGACAGGAGCCGGCCAGCCTTGCCGAGGGCGCCCGGCGGGTCCAGCAGCACGAGCATCGGCGCCCCCTCCTCGCCATCGACCAGCCTCCCGGTCACGTCCGCGTCCCCCATCAGCTGCATCATGAGGTCTCTCGCCTCCGCGTTCGGCGAGCTTCCGATCGGGTGCACGCCGTCGTTACCGGGCTGCACCGCCAGGCACACGATGGAGCGGTCTGCCGCGCGGGTATCCCCGTGGGCGGTCATGACGGCTCTCAAGCCCGACTGGTCCAGCAGGGCCCGGCCCGACAGGAACACCATGCGGTCCGGCCAGACTCCGTGGACGATGCCGATCAGCTCGCCGTCGTAGGAGACCGGTCCACCGCGGTAGTGCATCCACGTCTCCGGCTCGGCGGAGAGCCGTACGAGTTCGCCGTTGCGGTCCCCCTCGTACCGGACCACCTCGCCCGTCAGCGTGATCGGGTGGCCCTGGTCCGTGACGCCGTCGACCCGGACCCGGGCGGCCCGAGGATCCGCCTGGGCCCAGGGCAGCGGCGTGGGCTCAGGCCAGGCGGCCGGATCCGTCAGGTCCTCGTCGGCCAGCAGCAGGAACACCCGCGGCGGTGCGTCGTCCCACCACACCGGGCGGCAGGGGACCTCCCTGGCGCCCGTCCGCACCCAGGCGACCGCGCCCCGGGAGAGCGGGGCGTCGCCGACCGTGAGCACCAGCCGGGGCGTCAGGAGGGTGCCGACCTCCTGGGGCTCCGGCATGGCGTCGTAGCGGACGCGGACGACCCGGTCCCGCAGGCCCTGATCCGGCGGCGGCCCGGCCGCGAAGGGCAGGGCCCCGTCGGCCACGCGGCGGCGGCCGGCCCGGCCCGCGGCGACCCGGACCGCGGAGAAGTCCGGGCCGGAGCTCCGGTTGCGGGACATGAACTCCCAGACGCGGCGGCGCACCAGTTCCCGTACGGCGGCCACGTCCCCGCGCAGCTGCGAGCCGAGCAGGGCTTCGCGTACGCCGGGCAGGAACTCGAACTCCACCTCCTCGGCGTCCTGTTCGGCGCCCCAGGGGGCGAAGAGCCCGCCGAGGGCGACCTCGGCGAGGTGGCCGTGCTCCGAGTCGCGCAGCAGGGAGCGCCGGACGAGCGTCATGACCGGCAGGGTCAGCGGTACGGCGGCCAGGTGGGCGGCGAGCTGCTGCGCGGTCGGGGAGGCACTCGCCCGGAAGCGTTCCACCACCTCCAGCGCGCTGCGGCCGCCGGCGGGGGCGGGAACCTCCGGGGGGCTCGTGGCCCCCGGCTCCGCGTCCAGGCGCAGGCAGGCCAGCCGCCGCCACCGGCCGTCCCCGGAGACCACGCGCACCAGCCGGGCCAGGCTTCCCGAGGCGACGCCGACCACCGGCACGACGTCCGCGGCGGCGGCAGCGGCCGCGCGGCGGCGCCCGGCGCCGGCCCGCCGGGCGGCCGGTACCTGCTGCCAGGAGCCGGTGGCGGCCGCCGGCCGGTCCGCGCGGACGGCGAAGGGGACGGGCCGGACGGCGCCGCGCGTCCAGAGCCGTTCGGGCAGGACGTTCAGGACGGCCACGGCGTTGTGCGCGCACCAGTGCCGGAGCACGCCCTGGACGGGGGCCTCCCGCCAGCCGCCCGCCACGGTGTCGGAGAGCACGAGGATCAGCCGGCGGCCGGCGGGGTCGGCCAGTTCGAGCGGGTTGCGGGGCGGGCCGCCGCGGCCGCGCGTGACCATCGGGATGGCGCCGGATCCGGTGCCGGTGAGCTGCCAGGTGCGTACGTCGCGGAAGACCCCGCTGCGGGTCAGGACGCGGCGGAGCTCGTCGACGAGGTCCGACCACAGCAGCATCGAGTGGTGCGTGTCGACGACCAGCGCCAGGTCCAGCCAGCGGCTCTCGGCGGGCCGCAGGACCGGGGTCGGCACCATCCGCTCGATGCTGCGCTCGACGGTGAGCTGCTCGTCCAGTTCCTCCCCGGGCCCGCCGATGGAGCGCCGGCCGACCGGGCGCAGGGAGCGCATCAGGGCGAGCGGATCGTCGAGCGAGGCGGCCCGCGGCAGCCGTACGGGCGAGCCCCGGCGGCCCGCGGCGGCGGCGGCCGGCTTTCCGGGGACGTCGGGCGGCGTTCCGGCGGGCTCGCGCGGGGCCGGGAAGAACTGGACGGTGGGCTCGCCCGCGTCCCGGGCGCCGGGCACGGGTGCGGAAGGGGTGTCCGGACCGGGCTCCGGCGCGGGGGGTCCGGGGGCCGGCGGCTGCTCGCCCGTGGGGTCGGTGGCGGGCGCGCCGGGCGGGCGGGCCCCGGCCTGGTCCACCCGGGCCGCCAGCCACAGGATCTCGGCGATCTCCTCCGCCCCCACGCCGGTGCGCGGGCCGCCGTCGTCGTCGGCGCCCTCGGCGAAGGCGGCGAGCAGCCTCTCGATCACGCCGTCGGCCCGGTCAGGTGCTGCATGACGGTGGCGAGGAAGCGGTCGCGGTCCCCGGGAGCGGACCAGGCGCCGGCGAGGCGCAGTTGGATGGCGTTGAGGAGCTGGTCGGTGGCCAGGTCCCCGTCCTCGCCGCGGTCGAGGAAGCTCTGGACGAGTTCCTGGTACTCCTCGCCGTCCGCGATGTCGACGCCCAGCCGGCGGCGCACGATGCGGGCGAGCTTCTCCGGGCCGGGCGGCTCCAGGTGGAGGCGGACGCAGCGCCGCAGGAAGGCGGGCGGGAAGTCGCGTTCGCCGTTGCTGGTGAGGACCACGACGGGGAAGTAGCGGCACTGGACGAGGCCCTGCGTGATCCGCACGGCGGCGTCGGGGTCGTCGTCGGTGCCGATGGCGACGGTGGGGTCCTCCTGGGCGAGGCGGGCGAGTTCGGGGATGAGGAAGCCGCCGTCCTCGAAGACGGTGAGGAGGTCGCCAGGCAGGTCGATGTCGCTCTTGTCGATCTCGTCGACGAGCAGGACGCGCGGGCGGTCCTGCGGCAGCAGCGCGGTGCCGAGCGGGCCGAGGCGCAGGTAGCGGGAGATCGACGGGGCAGCGGTGGGGGCGGCGGCCGGCGCGCCGGCGGGGTCAACGGCCGGGCCCGGTGGGGGCGGTACGTCGGCGGCGGCGGTCGCGGGCCGCGCGCCCGGCGTGCGCAGCTGCTCCAGGCCGGCCTCCTGGAGGCGCCCGATGGCGTCGTACAGGTACAGCCCGTCCCGCAGCACGGTCCGGCTGGTGATCGGCCAGTGCAGTACGGGACCCAGGCCCAGGTCTGCGGCGATGCTGTAGGCGAGCGTGGACTTGCCGACGCCCGGCTTCCCGGTGATCAGCAGCGGCCGGCGCAGGTAGAGGGCCGTGTTGACCACGTCCTTCTCCGGCTCGTCGGGTACGTAGTCCGCACCGCGCCGCCAGGTGCGTTCCCAGGACGGTCCCTCGCACCCGGGTGGCACGTAGCCCGGGTCGGGGGTGCCGGTGAAGTCCCGCCAGGGCGGCGGGGATCCGGCCTCCAGGCGGGTGCGCCGGTCCCCGCCCGGGCCGCTCCCGTGGTACAGCCACCAGTCCTTCACCACTGCCTCTGCCTCCATCGTCGGTGTCGCGGTCTGTCAGTGGTCGGGGGTCAGGCCAGGGACCGGAGGCCCGGCATATCGTCGGGATCGTCCCACAGGAGCACCAACTGGTCTCCCCCTGTGGGTGGTTGGCGGGCGGCGCGGACGGCTCCCGCGGGAGCGTCCGGGGCGCTCGCGGCGGCGCTCGCGGCTCCTGATGCGGCGCTCGCGGCCGCCCGGCGCACCTCGCGCACGCGCGCGGGCAGGGCCAGTACGTCGAGCGCGCCGGGGTCGGGCCGGCCGTCCGGCCCGGCCGGCGCGAGCAGGTCGAGGAGCGCGGGCGCCGGTGCGCCGCCCCCGCGCCGCCACACCGCCACCGGGACGCCGCCTTCGAGTACGGCTTCCAGCAGTCCGGCGTGCGGCGCGCCCGTGGTGTGCGCCAGGACGCAGGCGGGAGCCGGGCCCTCGGCCAGTTCCATCCCGAGCGCGTCCGTGACCCCGGAGTCCTCGACCACCCGGACGGCGTCGCGGTGCCGTCCGCCCTGGGCGCACAGCCAGCGCCAGGAGGCGTGCCATGCGGCCCGGGTGTCCGTCCGCTCCTGCGGACAGCGCACCACCACCTGGTGGAGCAGGCCGAGGGCGCGGGTGCGGCCGGCGGGGCCGCGGGGCACCGGCCACTGGTCGAATTCGGCGTCCAGCAGCTCGTACGGCACGTGGAACTCGATGCGGTCCACCGCGCCGTACGTCCGCCGCCCGGCCTCCCCGCCGTCTGCCGGAGCCCCTCCGATGAGGGCCAGTTGGCGTACGAGCTCCTCCCGTACGGCGTCCAGCCGGACGGGCGCGCCCTCCGACTCCCATATGTGCTCGGCCCGTTCGCCGTGCAGCCACATCCGGGCCAGGTGGCCGGGCCTGCCGTCCGGCGGTGCCTCCAGCCGGACGTGCACGACCGTCCGGCGCGGCGGAGGCGGGGGCGGGGGCAGCGCGGGCAGGGCGAGGCGCTCGCGGGTGGCGTGCACCCAGTCCCGCAGCCGGGCCGCCCAGTCCGCGTCGCCCGCCGCGGCGGCCCGGTCCGCGAGGAACCGTACGAAGGGCACGGCCAGCGGCATCCCGCCGCGTCCGCCCTGGCGCTCGTCCAGGTCCTGGACCACCTCCAGGAGGCTGTCCCCCGGCAGGCCGCCGCGCACCGGGGTGGTGCAGCCGGCCACCTTGAACGCCCACGCGTAGGCCTCGTGGGAGCAGCGCGGCAGCTCGCGGCCCTCGAAGAGTTCACCGAGCCCGTCCCAGGCCTGCTGGTCGAGCCGGGCGGCCCGGGGCAGCCGGGGTCCGGGCAGGTCGTCGTCGAGGAAGGAGCAGGCGTCCCAGTCGCGGTCGACGAGGAACTGCGGCAGCTGCCAGCCCTCGCCGCGTTCGCGCAGCTCCTGGAAGGCGCGGTGGATGCTGAGGGCGGCGCCGGGCAGCCCGCTGACGCTCTCGCGCACGGAGCGCTGCCCGAGTTCGCCGAGCAGGGCCTCGGTGAACCGGCCGGAGCCGCGCTCGGCGTCGTTCTGCGCGGCCTCGCCCTCCCGGGAGGCGTAGAGGCGGAACTGCCGGCGGCCCGGCACCGAACTGCCGCCGCCGTAGTCGGTGGTGCCGAAGTTCCACCGGGCGTCGCGGGGCGCGTCGACCCGGCAGGAGTCCACGAGTGCGGCCTGGAGCGGGAAGCGGCGGGGTTTGACCAGGTCGGTCCGCCACCAGCGCAGCGCCGAGTCCAGGTTGAGGTGCCTGATCTGGCCGCGGCGGGCGTCGGCGCAGGGCAGCATCAGCTCCTGGCGCGGTCCGAGGTAGCCGTGTCCGGCCCAGAAGATCCACAGCAGGTCGCCGTCGCACTGCGGGAGTTCGTCGAGGAGCACCGCTTTGACGTTCTCCTCGGTCGCCGGGCGGTGCGCCGTCCGCAGGGCTGCCATGGCCGGGGTGTCCGGCCAGTCGAGGGCGTCCGGCGCGTCGAGCGGGGACAGCAGCAGCCGGACGTTGCCGGGCGGCACCTCGGCGGGGCCGGTCAGCCAGCGGGCGAAGCGCAGGGCGTCGCGGGCCGGACCGCGCAGGTTCCAGTGGTGGCTGATGTCGTAGCGCTCGACCCCGGCGACGAGCGCGAAGGTGCGCCGCGGCCCGAGGGCCGGGGGCAGGAAGTCGACGGGGATCACCCGATCTCCGCCTCGGCCACCGCCTGTTCGATCCGCTCGTAGAGGGAGTCCTGTTTCCAGTAGGCGCTGTGGCAGGCCGGGAAGGGCTGGCGGCTGCCGACCTCGTGGTCGGTGACGCGCGGGTCGCCGGGGAAGACCGGCCCGGCGAGGTAGGAGAGCACGTCCTGGCGGTCGTAGACGTTGAGCCAGCGCGGGAAGCCGTACGGGAGCTTCGCGCCCGGTTCGAGCGCGGTCAGCGCGCCGAGCTCGTAGAGGAAGGGGGCCTGGGAGCCCACGGTGACGAGCAGTTCCGCCCCGGGGACGGCCTCGCCGCGGGCGGAGGCGAGGGCGAGGAGGTCCACCAGGGCGATCCCGCCCAGGCTGTGGCCGATGAGTACGGTCGGCCCCGGGTCGGCGGCGATCCGGGCGTGCAGGAACCTGCGCAGGTCGTGGCCGCGGGCCTGGTAGCGCAGGATGTCGCCGAGCGCGGGGGTGGCGCCGACGGTGAGGGAGCCGCGCCAGGCGTTGAGCAGGGGCTGGGTGGTGACGCGCAGGGCGAGCCGGCCCAGGACGGCGGCGGCGCGGGCTCCGGGCACCCGGGCGTCGCCGCCGAGGCGGGTGGTGAGCAGTTCGACGAGGCGGTCGCGTTCGGCGCCGGTGCAGTCGGCCTCGGCTCCGGCGCGGGCCAGCGCGGCGGCGGTCACGGCCCGGGCGAGGGCGGTGGCCAGCTCCCGGGCCTGTGGCTCGCCGGCGGCGCGTTCCCCGGCCCGGGCGGCCTCGGCGGAGCGGGCGGTGGATTCCAGGGCGGCGGCGAAGCCCTCGGCGAGCCCGGTGCCGTGCAGCAGGGCGCCGAGTTCGTCCCCGGCCCGGGGCGGCGCGGGCGGTAACGCGGCCAGCAGCCCGAGCACCCGGGCCCCGGCGGACCGGACGCCGGGCATCGCGAAGCCGTCGTCCTCGGCGTTCCCGCCGTCCGGGCCCTCCCAGCCGGCCTCGGCCAGGACGCACAGCTCGCACAGCGGGTCGGCGAGCAGGAGCGCCCACTCGGCCGTCTCCGCGTCCACGGGGTCGGGCTCGGCGTCCGGCCCCGGCCGCCACAGTCCGGGCACGGACCGGCCGCCCGCGCCGAGGGTCGCACCGAACCGGTCGCCCCAGTAGCAGGATTCGACGGCCGCGTCGGGGAATCTCGCCGTCAGCCGCTCCCGGACCAGGCCGAAGAGCCGGTCGTGCCGCTCGCGCCGTACCCCCGTGCCGTGGACAAACAGAAAACGCATCGCCGCCCCGCCCCCCTCGTGCAGTCGACCCCCGTCCGCACCCTAGCGCCGTGCGGGTGACAAGGGGCGTGGAAAGGGGAGTTCGGGGCGCGCTCGCGGCTCGGCCGCGGCTCAGCGGCCGCGCGGTACCACCGTCGCCAGGACCTGGGGCAGCGGGTACCAGTCGGCGGAGACGATCGAGGCGTGGTGGCCGGCGAGGAGCGCGAGGCGGTCGCGGGCCTGCACCTCGGTCGGACGGGTGGAGTCGATGGCGGGGGCGACGTTGTGGGCGTCGGTGGCGATCAGGAGGTAGTGGTTGCGGTCGTACCAGCCGGTGTCGACGGACCCCCCGGCGTACGCGCCCGCGTCCCCGTCGAAGATCACGAACCAGGGACGCAGCGACGCGTCGGCGTAGCGGGCGCGCGGGTCGCCCGCCTCGGCCCGGTGCACGGCGGGGAAGGCCGCGGCCCGGCCGAGCCGGCCCTGTGCGGCGAGGGAGCGCAGGTGGGTGGCGTACTCGCGGTCGGTCCACAGGGTGTCGGAGGCGTTGCCCTCCTCCACGGTGCCGGGGATCAGTTCCACGATGAACTTCCCGGCCAGGGCGGCGCGACCGGGCCAGGCTCCGGCGCGGGCGGCGGTGTCGAGGTCGGGGTGTCCGGCCGCGAGCTGGCCCGGGCGGTAGACGGCGTCGCCGAGTTTGCCGGTCAGCAGCGCGTCGAGGTCGGCCGGGCCGCGCCCGAGGTTGGCGGCGAAGCCGTCCTTGAGCTCCAGTTTGAGGACGACCGGGCGGTGGCCGGGGTGGGCGTCGTGCCAGCTGCGGATGTCGGCGAGGCAGCCGGCGAGGTTCTGGTTGCGGGTCTTGGTGCGCAGCTGGGCGGGGGTGGTGGCGTTCTCGCAGTTGTTGTCGTTGCCGAAGGGGTTGTCGTGCGAGACCCGCCACGAGCTGCCGAAGAAGTTGGTCCACACGTCGAGTTCGAGCATGGCGGCGCCGGAGTCGAGCGCGTCCGCGAAGTAGGGGTACTTGGCCTTGTCGTAGGCGTTGTGGACGCCCACCCCGGTCGATCCCGCGTACGGGAGGTCCTCGGCGGCCCCCGCCGGGGACGCGAGGGCCACGACCGCCAGCAGGGCGGTCGCCGCGGCCGCCCGCTTCAGCAATCTCATACCCTGGCTCCTGTCGATCAAGGTGGGGCTGCTCAAGTCGCCTGGAGCGTAGGGCGGTTGTGTGGACAACAGAAGACCCGAGAATGACACGCACACGACAATGCGGTCGGCTGTGAGCACGGACACGTCCGGTTCCCGGAACCCGGGCCGCCGTCCCTCCATCGAACGAAGGGTCAGAAGTGTCTCGGTGGGGTGGGAGTGCCAGATGGTCAGCAGGGTTCACGGGCGCAGCCGGGGACGGGAGCGGGGGCGAGGGCGGGGCGTACGGGGCTCCGTCCTCGTCGGCCTGCTCTGCACCCTGGCCCTCGCGGGCCTCGGGTACACCGCCTGGGAGCTGCGCGGCATCGCCGCCAACCGCGCCGACGGGGATCCCGCCCGGGGCACCTACCAGCAGGACCCCGAGCGCGCCGACAAGACGGCGGCCGCCGTGCTGGACGGGATCGTCCGGGAGGCCCCGGAGCCGCCGACGGACGGCAAGGCCTTCACCGACGGCGCCGGCCCGGTGAACTGGCGGACCGCCGGATGGCGGCCCTCCGATCCGCTGGAGGCCCGGCCCGCCCCCGCCGAGCCCGCGATCGGCGCGCTCTTCTCCCCCGGCTCCGACGGCGACCCCGACCACCACTGCTCGGCCGTCGTGGTCCACTCCCCCGGCGGCGACCTCATCGCGACCGCCGCCCACTGCGCGTACGGCGGCGGGTTCCGCACCAACCTCGCCTTCGCCCCCGGCTACCGGGACGGCGTGGCCCCGTACGGCGTCTGGGTGCCCACCCGGATCGACGTCGACCCGCGCTGGACCGAGGACCAGGACCCCGACCACGACATCGCCTTCCTCCGGCTGCGCCGGCCCGGCTACCCCGGCCAGCGGCTGGAGGACGTCACCGGCGCCGAGACCATCGCCTTCCGGCCCCGGCTGCCCGCGCCCGCCCGGCTCGTGGGCTACCCGAACTTCTCCGAGCAGCCGCTGGAGTGCCGCAACACCGCCGTCGCCGCCGGGCCCACGCAGCTGCGGCTGGACTGCGCGGACGTACCGAACGGAACCAGCGGCGGCCCGGTGCTGACCGACGGCCGCACGCTGATCGGGGTGATCGGCGGCCGCGACGGGGGCGGCGACGACAGGACCTCGTACAGCATCTACTTCGGCGACGACACCAAGACCCTGTACGAGCGCTCCACCACGCCCTGACCCCCGTCGCCACGAGGAAACCCGAAGGATCTTTCTAGAAAGGTCTTCCAGTTCCGCGATCTTGCTACGCTCGGTGGCGCAGATTCCGGACAGCACCACGCACACCGACGGGACCGCAGCATGTCTCCCAAGCAACAGCGCGGCGAAGCCACTGTCGACCTCCTCCTGACCACCGCGCTGCGGGTGTTCGCCGAGTCCGGGCAGCAGGGCTTCACGGTGAACGCGGTCGTCTCGGCCAGCGGGGTCAGCCTCGGCAGCCTCTACCACCACTTCGGCAGCTTCGACGGCCTGGCCGCCGCGCTCTACATCCGGTGCATGGACATGCTGTGCGACGACATGGTCGCCGCACTCACGCGGTGCCGCACCGCCCGCACCGGGGTGCGCTCCTGGGTGTCGGCGTACCTGGACTTCACCCAGGAGCACCGGGACGTGGCGCTGTTCCTGCACGCCTCCGCCTACTCCGGCTACCTGGTGGCCCGCGCCGAGGAGATCGGCGCGGCCAAGGCGGAGAAGTTCGCGGCCATCATGCAGTGGCTGGGGGTGCGCATGGAGCGCGGCGAGATCGCCCCCCTGCCGGCCCCGGTGATCGAGGTCCTGGTCATGGGCCCCCTCGCCGAGGCCGCCCGCCGCTGGCTGTCCAGCACCTACGAGATCGACCTCGCCGAAGCCGCCCGCTACCTCCCGGACCACATCTGGCGCTCCCTCCGCCCCGACCCGGCCTGACCGTCCGCGCGACGGGCCGGGCAGGGCCCGGCCCCGGATTTACGTCGGTGCGCGGCGCCGCCCGAAAGACCCTGAGCCCGCAGGTCCGACGGTGCCTGAACGGGGCGGTGCAGCGGCAGTACCGCACCGATCGTCCCGCCACGGCCCTCGACACCGACGGCGACACGGTCTACGTGGCGTACCACACGGGAGCCCTGGTGGCGCTGGACGCCGAGGACGGCTCCCTGCGACGGCACACGGACCTCAGGGTCGGCGGTGCACCCACCGCTGCCCTGTCCCTTGCCGTGGCGCCCGGAGGCCACTTGCTCGCCGGGACCGTCGACGGCCGCGTCCTGGAGTGCTCGGTCCACCCTGACCCGGGTCCCTAGGTGTATTGCCCCGGGAGGTTGTGGACGGGTGATGCAGGTCTCGGCTGAGGCGTCTTGAACGGGTGAGGGCCTTCCGGGTTCGGTGTGGATTGCGACGTCTACACCGACCAGAAAGGCCCTCGTGCCCCACCGTAATGCACCCCTGACCGAGACCGGACGGCTGCGCCTGGCCCACTGCGTGGTCGTGGACGGCTGGCCGCTGCGGCGGGCCGCCGAGCGTTTCCGGGTCTCGCCGACCACGGCCCAGCGGTGGGCCGACCGCTACCGCGATCACGGCGAGGCGGGCATGCGTGACAGGTCCTCGCGCCCGCATCACAGCCCGCGCCGGATCCCGAACCGCACCGAACGCCGGATCATCAAGGTCCGTGTCCTGCGCCGCTGGGGACCGGCCCGCATCGCCCACCTGCTGGATTTGGTGCCCTCGACCGTGCACCGCGTCCTGACCCGCTTCGGGCTGGCCCGCCTGAGCCATCTGGACCGGGCCACCGGCCGTGTCATACGCCGCTACGAACGCGAGAAGCCCGGCGAACTGGTGCACGTGGACATCAAGAAGCTCGGCAACATCCCCGACGGCGGCGGCCACAAGACCCTGGGCCGCCAGGCCGGCCGCAAGAAACGCCCCCGCCTGGGCTACAGCTACATCCACACCGCCGTCGACGACCACTCCCGCCTCGCCTACAGCGAGATCCTGACCGACGAGAAGAAGGAGACCGCGACCGCCTTCTGGCAGCGGGCACAGGCGTTCTTCACCTCGTGCGGGATCACCGTGGAACGGGTCCTGACCGACAACGGGGCCTGCTACAAATCCCACACCTGGCGCGACGCACTGGCAGCGGCCGGGATCACCCACAAGCGAACCCGGCCCTACCGGCCCCAGACCAACGGCAAGGTCGAACGCCTCAACCGCACCCTCCTGGAGGAATGGGCCTACGCCCGTCCCTACCAGTGCGAGCAGGAACGACGCGACGCGTTCCCGCAGTGGCTACACACCTACAATCACCACCGCGGACACACCGCGCTCGCAGGCAAACCACCCGCCAGCCGCGTCCCCAACCTCACAGGGCAATACACCTAGGCCTGTGGGGTCCGGACCTGGGGCGGGTCGTGGTGGGGCGGGTAGGCGGTGGGCGTCGGCGTGGCCGGCAGGCGCCACTTGGACAGGACGCGGACCACCGTGCCCGGGCTGAGCAGGGTGTTCGGCGAGGTGGACAGCGACAGCACGCCGAAGAAGCGGCTGGAGACGGCGGGGTCCGTGTTGGCGCCCACCATCACGCGGGACATGTAGCGCTGCAGGATCCGGGTGGCCCGGTCCGCCGGCGGGCCTTCCGTCTCCGCGTACCGCAGGTCCTCGCTGGTGGCGATCTGCCAGGCCACCTCCGCCGCGGCCACCGTCCGGCGCTGGATCCGCCGGGCGGCCGCCGGGACGTCCCGGGGCGCCAGGTCGCGGATCTCCTTGCGCAGGACGTCCGCCGCCAGTGCCGCCACCGTCATCCCGTGGCCGTACACGGGGTTGAACCGGCAGGCCGCGTCGCCGAGCACGACGAAGCCCGCGGGCCAGCGGTCCATGCGCTCGTAGTGGCGCCACTCGTTCGCCGTGGAGCGGAACCCGGTGGCCGAGGAGAGCGGGGTCGCGTCGCGGATCGCGTCGTAGAGCGCCGGGCTGCGCAGGCTCCGGGTGAAGCCGAGGAACCCGTCGTCGTCGGTCGGCGGGGCGTGTTCGCCGTTGCCGATGAGCGTCACCAGCCACCGGCCGCCGTCCTGCGGGACGAGCACCGCCCCGCGCGGGACGTCCGGGCGGCCCTGTACGTACATTCCGCGCCAGCGCCGCGCGGGATCCTCCGGAACCTCGAAGTACCGGCTGGAGTAGCCGAGACGGGAGTCGTACCGGGTCACCTGCGGGGCCGCGTGCCCGAGGGCCGCGAGCCAGGCCGGCGCCTTGGAGGTCCGTCCGGTGGCGTCGACCACGAACCGCGCGGCCAGCGGGTCACCCTCGCGGAATTCCACGCCGGTCACCGAACGGCCGTCCGGCGCGCCAACGAGACCCGTGGCCGGGCTGCCGGACCGCAGCCGGATCCGCTCGTCCCGCAGCACCTCCCGGCGCACCGTCCAGTCGAGCAGCTCACGGCTCGCCAGGAGCACTTTCGCCCCCGGCACCTGGTGGAACCAGTCGGCCGGGCTCAGCCAGAGGAAGTCCCCGGGGCTGTCCAGCAGGAACGCCCCGCCCGCCAGCAGCCGCTCCGTGACCCCGGGCAGCAGGTCCTCGATCAGTTCCACGCCCCGCGACCACAGCACGTGAGCGTGCCGGGACTGCGGCAACCCGGGCCTGAACGCCGGTGACTCCTGCGGCAGTTCGTCCCGCTCGACCAGGGTCACGCGCCCGAACCGCTCCGCGAGCACCCGCGCCGCCAGCAGGCCGGCCACGCCCGCCCCGAGGACCACCGCATGGTCGTGGGCTTCTGGGTGGTTGTCCATATCGTCGTCGCTCATGCCGCCGAGTCTCCAGCGCGCGGGGCGCCCGGGTCAGACCCGGACCGGGGCGCCCGGAGGCGCCTCGGGGGCGGACGGACTCATGGCGGGGGCGCCCGCGCGGGAGCGTACCGGGAGACCCGTCAGGGGCACAGGACGGTCCAGGTGACCTGCACGTGTCCACCGTCGTCCCCGTGGAAGTCGCTGGTACGGGCGGCGGTGTCCCCGAAGCCGTGCACGAGGACGACGGGCGTACGCCGCTCCGCGCGCCCGGTGGCCCGCGCCACCGGGGCGCCGAGCAGCGCGAGCACGAGGGCGAGCACGAGGGCGAGCACGAGGGCGAGCACCAGGTCGAGCACCAGGGCGGCCACTACGGCGGCCACCGCGGCGGCCGCCGGCCCGAGGAGCGGCGCGGGGACGGCGGCGGGCGCGAGGAGCGGTGCGGACGGCGCGTGCCGGGGCGGAGCGGCTCGGCGCATGGCTCTCCTGGGGGTGGCTGCGACCCGCGGCGCGAGGTGACCCGCGGGTAGCAAGTTGGCCCCGGCAGGATCAGCGCGGCAGGGATGCGTACGAGACTCCTGTGAGCTTCTCGGAGGCCGCCCAGAGCAGTTCGCCGGACTTGTCGTCGAGGGTCCACTTCGCCCGCCAGGACGGCGCCGGCGCTCCGCGCCAGCCGAACCGCGGGCCGATGAACGCGTCCTGCCCGACCCCGGGCGCGGTGGCCGCGTAGAGGGTGGGCAGCGCGCCCGCGGCGGTGGGCTGGGCGACGACCGCGTTGCCGAAGGCCGCCACGCGCGAGTTGAGGGTCGGGCCCTCCAGCTTCGACGCTCCGGAGTGCAGGTTGCTGGAGGCGTAGCCGGGGTGGGCCGCGGCGGCGGTGATCGTGGAGCCGGCGGCCGTGAAGCGGCGGGCCAGCTCGTGAGTGAAGAGCAGGTTGGCGGTCTTGGAGCGGCCGTAGGCGATCCAGCGGCGGTAGCCGTGCTCGCTGGAGAGCGCATCCGGGCCGCCGTCCTCGACGTCGATCCTCCCCAGTGCGTGGAAGCCGCTGGAGACGTTGACGATCCGGGCCCCGGGGGCGGCCGCCCGTAGCCTGGGCAGCAGCAGCCCGGTGAGGGCGAAGTGCCCGAGGTGGTTGACCCCGAACTGGGTCTCGAACCCGTCGGCGGTCCGCCCGTACGGGAGCGCCATCACACCGGCGTTGTTGACCAGCAGGTCCAGCGAGCGGTGCCGCTGCCCGTACGCGGTGGCGAACTCCCGTACGGAGGCCAGGTCGGCGAGGTCCAGCGGCATGAACTCCACCTCGGCTCCCGGCACTTCGGCGCGCAGCCGGACCGCCGCGGCCCGCCCGCGCGCGGCGCTGCGGCAGGCCAGCACGACGGAGGCGCCGCGCCGCGCGAGCTCGCGGGCGGTGACGTAGCCGATCCCGCTGTTCGCCCCCGTGACGACGGCGCTCCGGCCACTCTGGCCGGGGATCTTGCTGGCGTTCCAGCCGGGCATGGCGGCTCCCTCATGTCGCGCGGGTTACTGAGGGTAGCCCCAGACGGCATGGAGGTGTCACCGGGCGTCGCGAGGGTGGGCGCGGGCCTCGGATCCGCAGGCCAGTAGGCTGCGGGTCCGCCGTCTTTCCCCTCCCCTCCCCGAGGTACCGCGCAGTGAGCTCCGCACCACCCCCCAGAACCGTGACGGTCGTCGGCCTCGGCGCCGACGGCTGGGCCGGGCTCACCGCCGCCGCGCGGTCCGCGCTGTCCTCGGCCCAGGTGCTGATCGGCGGGCCGCGCCAGCTGGACCTGCTGCCGGCCGTGGAGTGCGCCGGTGAGCGGGTGGCGTGGCCGAGCCCGCTGCGGCCCGCCGTGCCGAAGCTGATGGCCGAGCACGCGGGGCGCCGGATCGCGGTGCTGGCCAGCGGCGATCCGATGTTCTACGGGATCGGCCGCGCCCTCGCCGAGGAGCTCGGGCCGCAGTCGCTGCGGGTCCACCCGCACCCGTCGTCCGTGTCGTACGCCTGCGCCCGCCTGGGCTGGCCGGTGGAGGACACCGAGGTGATCACGGTGGTGGGCCGCCCGGTGGCCCGCCTCGCGGCCGCGCTGCACGAAGGGCGCCGGGTGCTGGTCCTCAGCGCCGGAGCGGCGTCCCCGAACGAGATCGCTGCTCTGCTTCGAGAGCGGGGCTTCGGCCCGAGCCGGATGCGGGTGCTGGAGCAGCTCGGGTCCGAGCGCGAGGACGCGTACGAGGGCCGCGCCGACAGCTGGGACCGCCCTCCCGGCGACCCCCTGAACGTGGTGGCCCTCGACTGCCGTCGCGACCCGGCCCACGCCGCACCGCGCCTCGGCGCGACCCCCGGCCTCCCGGACGCCGCGTACGAACACGACGGGCAGCTCACCAAGCGCCACGTCCGGGCCGCGACCCTGTGCGCGCTCGCGCCGGCCCCCGGCGAGCTGCTGTGGGACATCGGCGGCGGCTCCGGCTCCATCGGCATCGAGTGGATGCGCACGCACCCCTCGTGCCGGGCGGTGGCGGTGGAACGCGTACCGGAGCGGGCCACGCGGATCGCCCGTAACGCGGCGGCGCTCGGTGTACCGGGCCTGCGCGTGGTCGTCGGCGCCGCACCCGAGGCCCTCGACGGACTCCCGGCCCCCGACGCGGTGTTCATCGGCGGCGGGCTCACCGCGCCGGGCCTCCTGGACGCGGCCTGGGCGGCGCTGGCCCCCGGCGGCCGCCTCGTCGTCAACACCGTCACCCTCGAATCGGAGGCGGTCCTCACCGACCGCTACCGCCGCCACGGCGGCGAACTGGTGAAGCTCGCGGTCGCGCACGCCGTGCCGGTCGGCGGTTTCACGGGCTGGCGGCAGGCGATGCCGGTCACCCAGTGGTCGGTGACGAAGCCTGCCGAGCCGGCCACCGCATCCAAGGAGAAGGATCGAACATGACCGTGTACTTCATCGGCGCGGGCCCCGGCGCCGCCGACCTGATCACGGTGCGCGGTGCCCGGACCCTGGCCGCCGCCCCGGTCTGCCTCTACGCGGGCAGCCTCGTACCGCGCGAGCTGCTCGCCGAGTGCCCGGCGGACGCCCGCCTCGTCGACACCTCGCAGCTGAACCTCGACGAGATCATCGCCGAATGCGTACGGGCCCACGCCGCGGGCCAGGACGTGGCCCGGCTGCACTCCGGCGACCCCTCCGTCTTCAGCGCCGTCGCGGAGCAGATGCGCCGGCTCGACGCGGCCGGCATCCCCTACGAGGTCGTCCCGGGCGTACCGGCCTTCGCCGCGGCGGCCGCCGCCCTCAAGCGGGAGCTGACGGTGCCCACCGTCGGCCAGACGGTGATCCTGACCCGCATCGCCCAGCAGGCCACCCCGATGCCGCCCGGCGAGGACCTGGCCACGCTGGGCCGCAGCGGCGCGCTGCTGGTCCTGCACCTGGCCACCCGTTACGTGGACCGGGTCGTCGACGAGCTGCTGCCGCACTACGGGGCCGAGTGCCCGGTGGCGGTGGTGGCGATGGCCAGCCGCCCCGACGAGCTGATCCTGCGCGGCACCCTGGCCGACATCGCCGCCCAGGTGAAGGAGGCGGGCCTGGTCCGCACCGCCGTGATCTTGGTGGGCCGCACCCTGGGGGCGGAGCAGTTCCGGGACAGCCACCTGTACTCGCCCGAGCGCGACCGGCATGTCTGCTGAGCCGCACTTCTTCCCTCCCCACCACGTGCTGATCCTCGGCGGTACGACGGAGGCCAGGCAGCTCGCGGAGGCGCTGGCACCCGACCCCTCGGTCCATGTGACCACCTCGCTCGCGGGCCGGGTCGCCTCGCCGGTGCTCCCGCCCGGTGACACCCGCATCGGCGGCTTCGGCGGCATCGCGGGCCTCGCGGCCTGGATCGTCGCCCACGACGTCACGCGCGTCATCGACGCCACCCACCCGTTCGCGGAGCGGATGAGCTTCCACGCCTCCGAGGCGGAGGCGCTCACGGGCGTCCCGCTGCTGGCTCTGCGGCGCCCCGGCTGGACGCCGGAGCCCGCCGACGACTGGACCTTCGCGGACTCCCTCGCCGATGCGGCCGCGCTGCTGCCCGGGCTCGGCACCCGCGCCTTCCTCACCACCGGCCGGATGGGCCTGCACGCGTTCGCGCACCTCACCGACACCTGGTTCCTGGTGCGTTCGGTGGACCCTCCGGACGCACCGGCGCCGCCGCGGCTCGAAGTGCTGCTCGCCCGGGGCCCGTTCACCCTCGACGACGAGCGGGAGCTGCTGGCCCGGCACCGGATCGACCTCCTGGTGACGAAGGACAGCGGCGGCTCCGCCACCGCGCCGAAACTGGCCGCCGCCCGCGAGGCCGGCATCCCGGTCCTGGTCGTACGCCGCCCCGCGGTGCCGCAGGGTGTGGCGGAGGCGGATTCGGTGGCCGCGGCCCTGCGGTGGCTCGGGGCGGTGGAGTGAAACGGTCCGGGCCGTGAAAGCAGTCCGGGCAGGGGAACCGTCCGGGCCCGGGGCCGCTGACCCTCCCCCGGGAAAAAGGGATTGCCCCGGTGGGAGAGGTCACGTGGGGTGGGCGGCATGACCGAACTGCACACCGACCGCCTCGTCCTGCGCCGATGGCGTGACTCCGACCTCGACCCCTGGGCGGCGATGAACGCCGATCCCGAGGTGCGCCGGCACCTGGGCGACCTGCTCACCCGTGAGCAGAGCGAGGCCTCCATGGTGCGGTTCCGGGCCGCGTTCGACCGGCGGGGCTACGGCTGGTGGGCCGTAGAGGTCCGGGCCACGGGTGAGTTCATCGGCTTCGCGGGCATGGACCACGTGGACGACGGCATGCCGTTCACCGGAGTGGAGATCGGCTGGCGGCTGGCCCGGGCGGCCTGGGGACAGGGCTACGCCACCGAGGCCGCGCGGGCGGTCCTGGCGCACGGCTTCGACACGCTCGGGCTGGCCGAGATCCTCGCTGTGACGACGGCAGGCAACTTCCGCTCCCAGGCGGTGATGGAGAGGATCGGGATGACCCGGGACCCGGCCGACGACTTCGACGACCCCGACGCGCCCGAGGGACCGCTGCGTCCGAACGTGCTGTTCCGCCTGGCCCGTGGCGCGGCCGCGGGAGGCGGCGCGCCCGGAGCCGGCTGAGGCGCCGCCGGAGACGGCCCGGAGGCTTCCAAAAGCGTTGCGGAGACGGCCCGGAGGCGCTCCGGAGGCGTTCCGGCGCCGGACGGACGAAGGCCCGGTGCGGTCGTCGCACCGGGCCTTCCTCACGAACCGCTCCGCCTCACCCGGTCACGGGTATCGGCGCGGGGTCCATGTGATCCGCGACCCGTCGGGCCGCTCCGTGACCTGCGTCTGCGAGGAGCCGATCAGCAGGATCGTCCTCATGTCGACCTCGGACGGCTCCAGTTCGGCGAGCGTGACGATCCGCACCGACTGCTCCGGCCCGCCCACGTCGCGCGCGACGACCACCGGGGTCTCGGGTGCCCGCAGTTCCAGCAGCAGCTCGCGGGCCTGGGCCACCTGCCACGTGCGGCTGCGCGAGCCGGGGTTGTAGAGGGCGAGCACGAGGTCGGCCGCGGCGGCCGCGCGCAGCCGCTCCGCGATGACCTCCCACGGCTTGAGCCGGTCCGAGAGGGAGACGGTGGCGTAGTCGTGGCCGAGCGGGGCGCCGGCCGCGGCGGCCGCCGCGTTGGCCGCGGTCACGCCCGGCAGGACCCGTACGGGCACGTCCTCGTACTCCACCTGCCCGGCCACCTCCAGGACCGCCGTGGCCATGGCGAAGACACCAGGGTCTCCCCCCGAGACCACGGCCACCCGCTGCCCGCGCCGGGCCAGGTCGAGCGCGAACTCGGCGCGCTCCGACTCCACCTTGTTGTCGGAGCCGTGCCGGATCTGGCCCGGCTTGACGGGAACCCGGTCCAGGTACGTGGTGTAGCCGACCAGCACCTCCGCGTCGGCCAGCGCGCGCCGGGTCTGCGGGGTGAGCCACAGGGGGCCCGCCGGGCCGGTGCCGACGACCACGACCTCGCCGGGCCCGGACGGCACGCTGCCCGGGTTGCCGATCCGGCTGGGCACCACGGCGACGGCGAAGTACGGCACGCTCGCCGCGTCGGTGTCGGCGAGGCGGCCGGTCCGTTCCCCCTCCATGGTGGCGCGCTCGACGTAGCGGGCCTCGGCGAGCCGGCCGCTGTTCTCCATCGCGCCCCGAACGGCGGGGAAGGTCCGGCCGAGCTTCATCACGACCGCCGAGTCGGTGGCGGCGAGACGGGCGGTGAGCTCCTCCTCGGAGAGCGTGCCGGGGAGGATGGTCAGGATCTCCTCGCCCTCCACGAGCGGGGTGCCGAGGCGGGCGGCGGCGGCGCTCACCGAGGTGACGCCGGGGATGACCTCGGTCTCGTACCGGTCCGCGAGCCGCTTGTGCATGTGCATGTACGAGCTGTAGAAGAGCGGGTCGCCCTCCGCGAGCACGGCGACGGTCCGGCCGGCGTCCAGGTGCGCGGCCAGCCGGGCGGCGGCCGCCCCGTAGAACTCCTCCATCGCACCCTGGTAGCCGCCGGGGTGGTCGGTGGTCTCGGTGGTGACCGGGTAGACCAGCGGCTCCTCGATGTGCGTCTCGCGCAGGTGCGCCGCGGCGATCGAGCGGGCGATGGACCGCCCGTGCCGGGCGCTGTGATAGGCGACGACATCGGCCTCGCCGATCACCTGGACGGCCCGCAGCGTCATCAGGTTCGGATCGCCGGGCCCGAGCCCGACCCCGTACAGGCGCCCCTTGACGGCCCGGCCTGCGCTGTTGGCGCTGACGGCGCTCATTCGGCCACGCTCGCAATGGCGTTGACGGCGGCCGCGGCGATGGCGCTGCCGCCCCGGCGGCCGCGCACGATCAGGTGGTCGAGACCCGAGGGGTGGGCGGCGAGGGCGTCCTTGGACTCGGCGGCGCCGATGAAGCCGACGGGCACCCCGATGACGGCGGCCGGGCGGGGAGCGCCCTCCTCGATCATCTCCAGCAGCCGGAACAGCGCCGTCGGCGCGTTGCCGACCGCGATCACCGAGCCCTCCAACAGGCCGCGGTCGCGCCAGACTTCGAGGGCCGCGGCGCTGCGCGTGGTGCCCATCTTCGCCGCGAGGTCCGGCACCGCCGGGTCGGAGAGGGTGCAGATCACGTCGTTGCCGGCGGGCAGCCGCTTGCGGGTGACCCCGCTGGCGACCATCTGGACGTCGCACAGGATCGGCGCACCGGCCTCAAGGGCCGCCCGGGCGCGCAGCACCACCTCGGGGGTGTACCCGAGGTCCTGCGGAAGGTCGGTCATTCCGCAGGCGTGGATCATGCGCACCGCGACCTGGGCGACCGAGGCGGGCAGGCCGGAGAGGTCCGCCTCGGCGCGGATCGTGGCAAAGGACTGGCGGTAGATCGCGGCGCCGTCCTTCTCGTACTCGAACACGGTGTACTCGCTCATTTCTGCACTGAGTCGGGGAGGTTGTGACGTACGTGATCTGCGTGTCGGGCGTCCGCGAGGGCGGCGGCGAGCTCGTGCTCCGGTACGCCGCGCCGCGGTGCGCGGCCTTCGACGTGGAGGTCGTATCCGGCGGGGGTGGCGACCAGGTCCACCCAGGCGGAGCCGCGCGGATGCCCGCACCGCCGCTCGCAGCCGGACCAGTGCACGGCCAGCGGTCCGCGGGCCCGTTCGGTGACGGCCCGCGCGTCGGCGCGCACGTCGGCCAGCGCCTTCGCGCAACCGGGCTTCCCCGTACAGGCGGTGACGGACCGCCAGGGACTGTCGGGAGCCGTGACGAGCCCTGCTTCCGCGAGGCCGGCGAGCGCGGCGGCGGCCACGTGGCCGGGCACTCCGGGGACCACGATCCCGCGCCAGGGAGTCAGCCGGACCCGGCCCGTGAGGGCGGCGAGCCGACGCCACTGCGCGGTGCCGAGCCGCCCGAGCGGCGCGAGAACGGACAGCGAGACGGTGCCGTCCGGGCCGGGCACGATGCCGGGCTCGGGCGTCCTGACGGACCGGGCGGACGGGTCCGTCGCCGCCACGGCGGCGCAGACACCGGCATCGGCCAGCCGCTGCGCCAACCGGGCACCGGACAGGGCGTGTTCGGGAGGCAGCTCGGCCACCCGCCAGGCCCGGGTACCGGCCTCCCGGACGGCGTCGAGGAAGTACTCGGCGGCCGCCAGCGCGGCCCTCGGCGCATCCTGCGAGGAGACGAGCACGGCTTCCCGCGGGTCTCCCGCCCACAGCCGAGCCCGGTCATCACCGTCCGGGACGAGGTTCACGTCCGCCGCGAGCGAGGTCACGTCACCGCGGCCGTCGTCGAGGGCGAAGAGGAACCGTCCGGACAGTCCGGCCGCCGCGTCGCTCGCGCACAGCAGCGCGTCCAGCTCCGCCACCCAGGGGGACACATCGGGCAGGCCCAGCCGGTCGAGGCCGGCGAGCGGCGAGGAAACGATGTTGCGGACCCGCTCGTGCGTGGGCGCGGGCAGCAGCCCGGCGCCCGCCAGCAGCCCGGCGAGTTCCCCGCCGCAGCTCTCGCCGAGGCCGCGCAGCTGCACGTTGCCGCGCGAGGTGAGGTCGAGGTGGCCGTCGCCGAGCCGGTCGGCGGCGTCGGCCAGCAGCAGCGCGGCGGCGCCGCCGAGCATCCCGCCGGGAATCCGCACCCGCGCCAGGAACCCGTCGTCCGCCGCATGCAGCCGCAGCGCGCCGGGGCAGGCGTCACCGCGGTCCCGTATGACGGGTTCGTCCCGCGATGCGGCGGAAGGGGACTGGGGCATGGCGGCGAGCATACCCACGATTCCCCTCCCCCGACCTGTGTCCGTCACCACCCCCACCAGCCACTCCACCAATCCAGCCCCGCCGGCCCTTGAGACACGGCAGCCCAGCCAATCCAGCCCCACCGGCCTTTGAGACACGGCAGCCCGACCAATCCAGCCCCACCGGCCATTGAGGCACGGCAGTCCGGCCAATCCGACGCTCGAGGCACGGGAACCCGGCCAATCCAGCCCCACCAGCCTTTGAGGCACGGCAGCTCAGCCAATCCAGCCCCGCCGGCCATTGAGGCACGGGGCCCGGCCAATCCAGCCCCACCGGCGTTTGAGGCACGGGGGCCCGACCAATCCAGCCCCGCCGGCGTTTGAGGCGCGGGGGCCCGGGGGCAGAGCCCCCGCAACGGCGCCGCACCCACCCACCACCCGCCCCGGCCCAGCGCAGCGACCCGGCCCAGCGCAGCGCCCCGCCCCGCCCACCCCTAAGATGACCTTCCGGCGGACCACACGGCCCGCCGTCGCCGAGGACGGCGACATGGGAGGAAGCCCGGTGCGATTCCGGCGCGGTCCCGCCACTGTGAACCCGGCAGAGCCACACCGCCGGGCAAGTCAGGAACTCCCGCTGTCCTCACTGCCCGGGGCGCGGAAACCCCGAGGAAGGCCTGCCGCCGCATGATCCTGCTGCTGTCGACGTCCGACACCGATCTGCTCAGCGCCCGCGCAGCGAACACGGCGGACGGCCCCGTCCCGTACCGGTTCGCGAATCCCTCCCGCCTTCCCCTCGACGACCTCCCCGGCCTCCTCGACGGAGTCGACCTGGTCGTCGTACGCCTCCTCGGCGGCCTCCGCGCCTGGCAGGACGGCCTCGACCTGCTCCTCGCCCCCGGCCAGACCCGCCCGGTCGTGGTCCTGACCGGCGAACAGGCTCCGGACGCCCAGCTGATGGAGGCCTCCACGGTCCCGATCGGCATCGCGGCCGAGGCGCACGGCTACCTCGCGCACGGCGGACCGGCCAACCTCGACCAGCTGGCCCGGTTCCTCTCCGACACGGTCCTCCTGACCGGTCACGGCTTCGAGCCGCCCGCCGCCGCCCCCACCTGGGGCCCTCTGGAGCGCGACGCGCAGCGGAGCACCGGTACCACCACCGACGCGGCCCCCAAGGTCGCCGTGCTCTACTACCGCGCCCACCAGATGAGCGGCAACACCGCCTTCGTCCACACCCTCTGCGAGGCCATCGAGGCGAAGGGCGCCCAGCCCCTCCCCCTCTACGTCTCCTCCCTGCGCACCCCCGAGCCGGAGCTCCTCCAGGCCCTGGAGTCCGTGGACGCGATCATCACCACCGTCCTCGCGGCGGGCGGCACCCGCCCCGCCACCGCCTCCGCCGGCGGTGACGACGAGTCCTGGGACGCCGGCGCCCTCGCCGCGCTCGGCGTGCCGATCCTCCAGGCGCTGTGCCTGACCGGTTCGCGTTCCGCCTGGGAGGAGAACGACGAGGGCCTGTCCCCCCTCGACGCCGCCACCCAGGTCGCCGTGCCCGAGTTCGACGGCCGCCTGATCACCGTCCCGTTCTCCTTCAAGGAGCTCGACGAGGACGGCCTGCCCGCCTACGTGGCCGACCCCGAGCGGGCCGCCCGCGTCGCGGGGATCGCCGTACGCCACGCCCGCCTGCGCCACATCGACCGCCGCGACAAGAAGGTCGCGCTGGTCCTGTCCGCGTACCCGACCAAGCACTCCCGCATCGGCAACGCGGTCGGCCTCGACACCCCGGCCAGCGCCGTCGAGCTGCTGCGCACGCTGATCGCCGGCGGATACGACTTCGGACCCACCGAGGACATCCCCGGTCTGGTGTCCGGCGACGGCGACGAGCTGATCCGCGCCCTGATCGAGGCCGGCGGCCACGACCAGGACTGGCTGACCGAGGAGCAGCTGGCCCGCAACCCGGTCCGCATCCCGGCCGCCGACTACAAGCGCTGGTTCGCCGAGCTCCCGGCCGAGCTGCGGGGCAGCGTCGAGCAGCACTGGGGCGAGGCCCCGGGCAACATGTTCGTGGACCGCTCGGCGAACCCCGAGGGCGACATCGTCCTGGCGGCCCTGCGCCGCGGGAACCTGCTCATCCTCATCCAGCCGCCGCGCGGCTTCGGCGAGAACCCGATCGCGATCTACCACGACCCGGACCTGCCGCCCTCGCACCACTACCTGGCCGCGTACCGCTGGATCCAGGCGCGCGCGGAGGACGGCGGCTTCGGCGCCGACGCGATGATCCACCTGGGCAAGCACGGCAACCTGGAGTGGCTGCCGGGCAAGAACGCCGGCCTGTCCGCGGCCTGCGCGCCGGACGCCGCGCTCGGCGACCTCCCCCTCATCTACCCCTTCCTGGTGAACGACCCGGGCGAGGGCACCCAGGCCAAGCGCCGCGTGCACGCGACCCTGGTCGACCACCTGGTCCCGCCGATGGCCCGGGCCGAGTCCTACGGCGACATCGCCCGCCTCGAACAGCACCTGGACGAGTACGCCCAGATCTCCGCGATGGACCCGGCGAAGCTGCCGGCCATCCGCGCCCAGATCTGGACCCTGATCCAGGCGGCGAAGCTCCACCACGACCTCGGCCTCGAAGAGCGCCCGGACGACGACGGCTTCGACGACTTCCTGCTCCACGTCGACGGCTGGCTGTGCGAGGTCAAGGACGCCCAGATCCGCGACGGCCTGCACGTGCTCGGCGGCGCCCCGACCGGTGAGGCCCGGGTCAACCTGGTCCTCGCCATCCTGCGCGCCCGTCAGATCTGGGGCGGTACGACGGCCCTGCCGGGCCTGCGCGAGGCGCTCGGCCTCGACGAGTCCAAGGCCACCCGTACCTCGGCGGACGAGGTCGAGGCGCAGGCCCGCGCCCTGGTCCAGGCGATGGAGGACGCGAACTGGTCCCCCGACGCCGTGTCCTCGGTCGCCGCGGACCAGTCGCCGGAGGTCGTGGCGGTCCTGTCCTTCGCGGCCCGCGAGGTGGTCCCGCGGCTGGCCGGCACGACGGACGAGATCACCCACGTCGTCGCGGCCCTGGACGGCCGCTTCGTCCCGGCGGGCCCCTCCGGCTCCCCGCTCCGCGGCCTGGTCAACGTGCTGCCGACGGGCCGCAACTTCTACTCGGTCGACCCGAAGGCCGTCCCCTCCCGCCTCGCGTGGGAGACGGGCCAGGCCCTGGCCGAGTCCCTCCTGACCCGCTACCGCACGGACAACGGCGAATGGCCCGCCTCCGTAGGCCTCTCGCTGTGGGGCACGAGCGCGATGCGCACCTCGGGCGACGACGTGGCGGAGGCCCTCTCCCTCCTCGGCGTCCGCCCGGTCTGGGACGAGGCCTCGCGCCGCGTCACGGGCCTGGAGGCGATCCCGCTCGACGAGCTCGGCCGCCCCCGCATCGACGTGACCCTGCGCATCTCGGGCTTCTTCCGCGACGCCTTCCCCCACGTCATCGGCCTCCTGGACGACGCGGTCCGGCTCGCGGCCTCCCTGGAGGAGCCGGCGGAGTCGAACTTCATCCGCGCCCACGCCCAGGCGGACCTCGCCGTGCACGGCGACGAGCGCAAGGCCACGACCCGAATCTTCGGCTCGCGCCCGGGTACGTACGGAGCCGGCATCCTCCAGCTGATCGACTCCCGCGACTGGCGCACGGACGCCGACCTCGCGGAGGTCTACACGGTGTGGGGCGGCTACGCGTACGGCCGCGGCCTGGAGGGCCGCCCGGCGCGCGACGAGATGGAGACGGCCTACAAGCGCATCACGGTCGCCGCCAAGAACACGGACACCCGCGAGCACGACATCGCGGACTCGGACGACTACTTCCAGTACCACGGCGGCATGGTGGCCACGGTCCGCGCCCTGCGCGGCACGGCCCCGGAGGCGTACATCGGGGACTCCACGCGTCCCGAGACCGTGAAGACCCGCACCCTGGTCGAGGAGACCAGCCGGGTCTTCCGCGCCCGCGTGGTCAACCCCAAGTGGATCGAGGCGATGCGCCGCCACGGCTACAAGGGCGCCTTCGAACTCGCCGCGACGGTCGACTACCTCTTCGGCTACGACGCCACGACGGGCGTGGTCGCGGACTGGATGTACGACAAGCTCACCGAGACGTACGTCCTGGACCCGACCAACCGCGCCTTCCTGGAGGAGGCCAACCCCTGGGCCCTGCACGGCATCGCGGAACGCCTCCTCGAAGCCGAGTCCCGCGGCATGTGGGAGAAGCCGGACCCCCAGATCCTCGAATCCCTCCGCCAGGTCTACCTGGACACCGAGGGCAACCTCGAGGGCGAAGGCGAGTAGGACCGCAGAAAGAGGCCGTCCTCCCCACCCTTCCAGGGCGGGGAGGGCGGCCTCTCGCGTTGCCCGACTAGACCTTGACGGTCTGGTTCAGCGCGACGAGCGCCTGCGCCCACCGCACGTACTTCAGCTGCCCGAAGTCGGCGACGGTCTTGACCCCGAACGCCTCGTGCAGCAGCTCGCCGTCCTTGTCGCTGACCCCCTTGAGGGCGGCCACGGGAGCCGCGAGCACCTCGGCGAGCGGCTTGTCGGCCCACGCCTTGTCGAGCACCTTGTCCAGATCAATAGCCACGAGTGTCCCTCCCGGAACGCCGAAACCAAATACCGTGGCAAATCTAACCGAACCAGACATTCCCCCCAAGCTCCGACACCCGCACGGTGCCCTCGCGCACAGGCGCGCCACTTCCCCGCCCCTGTTCGGCGAGGTTCACTCAGGTGCTCGCAGTGGAATCACCCGGCCCTGCTCCGACGGCGCGACCGGAGCGTACGTAGCGGGCGAGGCGGACACAGCGGCGGCGGGCACCGCAAAAGGACGGGACCACCACCACACTCGTGTTTACGGACGTTGTCCGCCAGTTCCGTAGTCATCAGCTGACCACCTCCAGCGCCACGGTAGGCCGGTCCGACTAGTCAACCGAGGGCTATCCAGCAGATACCCGCCCGACCCCAGCCCGAACAGGTGGGTAAGGCCCACGAAGCTGACCGGCCCCACCGGCGAGCTGCGCACCGGCCAATGCCCTGTCGCTGCCTCGCCGTCGGTTGGATGCTCGCCGTGTGGGAACATCCGAGCTTCTACGCGCTTCAGTTCGTTCGCCCGCTGTTTCTGCGCGGCATGGTCGCTGGCCGGCCCGCGGTGGCGGAGCCGAGAGCGGGCCGGGTGGGCGGCCGTGCCGCGCGCGACCCGCGTCAGCGGGTCGCCTTGAAGACGTAGAGAAAGTTTGGACGCACACGGCCTTGGCGGCAGCCCATGCCCGTCGGCGCGCCAGCGGATGCGGCTGCTCTACTGGCTCAGCCCGCCTGGGTGCGGGCCACTCTCCCGCCACCCAGGGGGCTGCAGCGTCCATCGGTGTTGCCGTCAGGACTGCCGTCAACAAACGGCGCTCTCTTAAAGTGCCTTCGCAGTGTTTGCCGAAATTAAGAGGCAACACCACGCATAGCCCTTAGCGCACTAACAGATTTCCGAAACGTGTCCACCAACCTAGCAGCCTGCTGCTGGATCTCGTCACGACTTCCAGGGCGCGCCCCACGCGGAGGCAGAATCACTTCGAGTGACTTCCATGACTCGAAGACGAGACGTGTCTGCTCAAGAGCCGCCCCTGAAAGGCGCATAGCCTTCTCCACATCGCTCTGCTTGAGCTCGTAGAGCCACGCCGAGAGGAGTGACTGCTCCACGACGAAGCGGCCTGTCCATTCTGAGATCTTCACTCCGACGAGTTCACACGAAAGGATCTTGATGGCCAGGTTGTGCTCGATGGAGTTGGATGGGGTCAGCAGTTCCTCAGGAGGATCCCATTCATCCGGAACCTCATCCAACCATCCCCAGCTCGGCGGTTGGGACACTCCGTTCCTTTCATCATCCGTGATGTTCGCGGAGCCAGTCTGTCGCGCGCTTCGTGGTCTTGGGGAGCTCTTCGATTCCGCCAGCCTCGAGTACGTTCATGCAGTAGGTCACACAACTCTGCCTGCCGAGACTGTACGGCGGGTAAGTTCCTTCGGCCGACCGACCTATCTGCCTTTCGATGTAGGCCAAAGCTCCTTGCACGCGCGGCAGCTCGACCCGAACGTTGATGGTGAAAGGCGAAAGGATTGCAGGGTCAAATGCCCTAACTCCGTTGGTGGCCACGTCAACACCACCCCATTGCTCAGTGTGCATAACCTCACCATCGTGCGCTTGCACGGTAATCAAAGCGTGCTTCTTCTCCGGATCCAGGTGAACCGTTGCCACACCATCACAGTTATGAACAAGGACCGGAGCGGCACCCGCCAGCACATAGTACGTGTGGAAGTCGTCGACCGTGAGGTTGTAAGTGGTGACGGCGTAGGGGTAGTTGTGGGTGGTCTGGACGGTGAGGGTGGTGCCGTTGGGCTGGCGGAGTTGTTCGCCGGGGGTGAGGTCGCCCGCGTTGGTCCACTGGCGGCGGGTTTCGCTCCAGTAGGGGTGGTGGAACGTGGAGGTGATGTTGGCCGGCGGGCCGCGGGGGTTTGCGTCGTCAGTGAGGGTGAGGTCGGTGAAGTCCTTGTCGTCCGGGGTGGTGATGGTGTCGGTGACCTTCTTCGGGCGGGTTTCACCGGTCTGCGGGTCGGTCGCCATCACGGTGTCGCCGACGCGGACGTCTTCGATGGCTTTGGTGGTGCCATCAGCCATCTGGACCTTGGTACCCGTGGGGAAGCTGTTCCTGTCGACCTCGCAGGATTCCGACTTCGTCCTGGCGTCGGAGCCTCCGCCCTGGGCTTCGGCGTCGGCCTCGCTGTTGCGTGATTTGGACTCCGTGCCGGCACTGTCGCTGGCTGATTCCTTCGAGGCTTTCGCGTCACCCGACTTGGCCGCCTTGGCTGCAGCCGCAGATGCTTCGTCTACGGCCTTCTTGGCCTTGGTGAAAGCCGCCATGGCCCGGCTGGATCTGCGTTCAGCTGCGCTGACGGCGTCGTAGGCCTTGTTGAGTTCCTTGTAGATCTTAAAAGCCTTGATGCCGATCTTGATGGCCTTGAAGAGCTTGCCCCAGGGGACGGCGTTGAGGGCGGTGTTGATGCAGGCCATGACGTCACCCTTGGTGAAGCAGTCACGGGCGTCGTTGTAGCCGATCAGGTCCATGACCAGGTCGATGACGGCGTGCTTCAGCTCATCCCGCCGCTTCTTCGCCTTGGTGAGTTCCCCATTGGACTCGTTCAGGGCGACCCTCTCGGGGGTCGCAAGCGTCTCGCCTTCCTGAGTCGTGTTCCTCAGGTAGTGGGTGCTGTCGGCCTCGGTGTCACCGATGTAGCGGAGGCCACTGGGGTCTGCTTTGTTGATGGGGTCGTTGTTGGAGTAGGCGTACGCGTTCCACTGCTGCGGGTCGCCCGGGTCGATGATCGGGTCGGGGCTGATGAAGCGGCCGGTGGTGGGGTCGTATTCGCGGGCGCCGAGGAGGGTGAAGCCGGTGGCCTTCTCCTTGGTGCCGCCGATGAAGCCCTTGTCGCCGGCCCAGGCGCCCGGGGCTGGCTGAGCGCCTCGCTCGTTGCCGAAGGGGTCGGCAGGGCGGCGGACTTGGGCCAGGTCGGCCGCGTTGAACTGGACGCCGTTGGTGCCGTGGTGGTCCGAGGCCTGGTAGGTGAGAGTGGAGGCGCCGGCGGTGGTGGTGCGGGTGATGGAGAGGCCGCCGGGGGCACCGTACGTGCGGACGTTGGACACCTTGCCGGTGGCGGTGTCCAGGGTGATCTGGTCCGGGCCGAGGTTGAGCGTGGTCTTGCCCGGGTCGCGGCGGATGAGCTGGTTGCCGCCGGTGTCGTACAGGTAGCTGGTGCCGGCGCTCTCGCCGGTGCCGGTGATCTTGTCGAGCTTGCCCTGGTCGTTCCAGGTCAGGGTCTTGGTGCCCGGCGTGCTGGTGATGGAGGCGGTGTTCCCGGTCTCGTCGTACGTGTACGAGGTGACCTTCGTGCCGCTGCTGCTGGTCTCGGTCGAGGTCATCAGGGCGTGCGGGCCGCCCGTGCCGCCACCCGTCTTCGGGTCGGAGGACCGCGTGTTCGGGCCGGCGCCGAAGGTCTGGGTGACCGTCGTGTCCTTGGCCGCGTTGCCGCCGACGTCCTTCTTGACCAGCTTGGTGCGGTTGCCGATCTTGTCGTACTCGTACTGCTGCCAGTACGGGGCCGGGCCGCCCACGCTGGGCTTGCCGGCACCGTCGACCGCGGGGCCGGTGCTGTTGGAGCAGCCGCCGATGCCGCGGACGCTGGGCTGGGGTGCCGTGGTGGTGGTGCCCGTGTCGGTCCAGGCCTGGGTGAGGCGGCCGAGGTAGTCGGTGGTGAAGCACTGAAGATCGCGGGCGGCGCCGTCCTGCGTGTTGCTGATCGAGGTCAGCTGGCCGACCCGGTTGTAGGTGTAGTCGAGGACGTCAACGCTGGCGGTGGTCGCGGTCTGCTTGTCCAGGGTGGAGCGGACCGGCCGGCCGGTGGCCTGGTCGTAGTCGACGGTCGAGACCACTTGCATGCCCGTCTCGCCGACCGTGGTGCGGATGGCACGACCGTACGGATCGTGGAAGACGTCCACGATGTAAGGCGTGCGGACACCGGCGATGGTGCCGCCGACCGACGACAGCTTGCCGACGTCGTCAATGCCGAAGGCGAGCTGCTCCGCCCCCAGACCGGCAGCGGCGATGGCGGGCAGGGCGGTGGCTCTGAGCTGCCCGTGCTTGTCGTAGGTGTTCTTGGTCTCGTAGGTGCCGGCCAGCTGCTTCTCGAACTCGGGGATGGTGACCTTGGTGCCGAGGGGCCGGTAGCCGCTGTCGTAGCCGGTGATCTCGGTGATGTAGGCGCGGCCCCCGATGTAGCGGGTGGTGGTGTCCGGCTTGCCCAAGGCCTTGGTGTCGTAGGTGAAGGCTCCGACCTTCTTGGCAGGGTCGACAGCCGTCCCCTCATACGTGGCGACGGTGCGGCCGAGGAGGTCGGTGACGGTGGTGGCGCTCTTGTTGCGGGCGTCGGTGACGGTGACGAGGTTCTTGCTGTCGTCGTAGATCGTGGTGGCGGTGCCCGAGTCCGGGTCGGTGGTCTTCACCGTGCGGCCGAGGAGGTCGTACGCGAAGGTCCACTCGTTGCCTGCGGAGTCCTTGCGGCGGAGCTCCTGGCCCTGGGTGTTCGTCTCGTAAGTCGTTTCGTCATAGGCGCCGTTGGGGGTGTTGCCCTTGTACTGACGCAGGACGGAGGTGGTGCCGTTGGTGATGCTCGCCGTGGCGTAGCCGCCGTTCGGCGGGATGGTGCGGACCTCGTCCGCTCCCGGGTACTCGGTCTTCGAGCGCCACTGCTCGATGCCGTAGGACTGGAAGACGGAGGCAGTGGTACGTCCGAGGCCGTCGAAGACGGAGACGGTCTGTGCCGGGATCTGGCTGTCGGGGTTCACCCCGCCGTTGGGCAGGAAGAGTGCGCCCGACGGTTCCCTCTCGTCGTTGTAGTAGGGGGCGCTGGTCTTGACCTGCCGGCCGTGCGAGTCGAAGAGAGCGTCGGTGATCATCCGGCCCGACGCGCCGGAGGGAGTGTGTGCCTGGGTCTGCCGGATGCGGCCGAGGCCGTCGTAGATGGTGTAACTGGAGACGTACGTCTGCTTGTTGGCCATGAGCGTCTGGCTCAGAACGGTGGTCGGCGCCTTCGTGCCGTTCATCGCGTACGAGAACTTGCGGACGGGCGGGTCCGTGGTCCGGTCCTGGCCGGGCTGCCAGACGGCCGTGACCCGCCCCAGGGCGTCGTAGCCACGCTCGGCGACGTGACCGTTCTCGTCGCTGGTCTTCATGGGTAGCGCACGGCCGGTGTCGAGCGTGGTCGTGGTCTTCCAGCCCAGCGGGTTGGTGTGGGTGACCTCGTAGGGCAGCGCGTTGGGGAGAGCCTTGTACTCGGTCTTGGTGACCGCGCCGTCCGGGTGGGCGGCGTCCTTCCGAACCTTGTTGGTCGTCGTCGCGAGACGGCCGTAGTCGTCGTAGGTGGAGGTGACGTTGAGGCGGTACACGGGCTCGCCCGCGGCGTCGTACTTCTCCAGGATCTCGTTCCCGGTCTGATCCGCGACGGCACCGGCTTCGCCGAGGGGCTTGCCGTCGAAGTAGGAGCGGGTGTCGCCGACGGTGTTCGCCGCGGTCGGCGTCTGGCTGCAGCCGCCGGCGCCCTTGAGGACCAGGGTGCGGGAGGCGAGCTGGGTGAGCGCGCCGCCGGGGCCGGAGGCGTACGTGAAGGTGGTGCACAGCCGATGGTCGGGGCGGGACACGTCGCTCTTGTCGTCGACCTGGAGGGGCCGGGAGAAGAGGGTGTCGTCGTAGGTGGAGGTGCGTTCGCTTGTGCGCCAGGTGCCGTCGGCGAGTTTGGCGCGGCCGGTCACCTTGCCGGTGTTCATCACACGGGCCGTGATGGGCGGCATGCCGCCGGACTGGGCGCGGGTCGCCGTTGCGTTCGGCTTGATCAGGGGGGTGGTGACCTCGTCTGCGATGACGGTGCCACCGTCGCGGTCGTAGGTCTCGGTCTGGCGGACGAACCCGGAGAGGACCTCCTCGTCCTTGATCGTGCCGCCGTGTGCATCGGGGACGTTGACGCTGCGCTTGCCGCCGTTGGCGAGTACATCGCCGTCCATGCCGCGCAGGAACGTGGCGACGGACTTGGTGCGCGGGGCTTCGGCGCCGTTGCCGTTGCCGGTACGGGTGGTGACGGTGGCGAAGCCGCGGAACTGGTCCCACGTACGGGTCTTGGGGTCGGTGAACTCGGAGTCGTTGCGGTGCCAGGCGATGCCGCCGCCGTACTCGTAGTCGGTGACCTGGCTGACCTGGCCGGCGACCTTGTCCTGCTGGGTGACGGACTGGACCACGACCTTGTGGAACCAGTCGTCGACGGGGTCGGGGAAGGACTGGCCGGGCAGGTACCACTTGACCGCATGCAGGCCATGGTGTTCGTGTCCAGGGCAGCGGGCATCGTGCCACTCCCGGCCGCGCCCACTCAGCGGGTTCACCGATCCGGCGGCGGGCCCGGCCATCGGGAACATCGACCCGAAGGCCTACCCCCGGATCGGGTCCGACGGTGATCTCAGCGGCGACGGCATCCCGGATCTGTGGGCCGTCGACGCCAACCAACAACTCGTCGCCTTCAACGGCGTCGGCACGCGCCCCAACGGGGAGAGCGGTTCGCACCCCACCGTCACCGGCTTCGACTCCGTCCCGGTCACTCTGGGCAACCTCAACACGCCCAAAGCCCAGTGGCCGCTCACCGGAGAGAAGAACGGCACCATCCCCAGCACGGTCGGGAACTTCCCCGCCACCCCGGCCGGAGTCACCTGGCCCACCGGCGTCATCGGTGGACGCAACACCAGCTATGCCGCCTTCAACGGCCCCTCGTCCGTCATCACCACATCCGGCCCGGTGATCGACACCCGCAAGAGCTTCACCATCAGCACCATGGCAAAGGCCGATCAGGCCGGAGGAGTCGTCCTCAGCCAGGATCTGAACCGCAACAGCTCTCTGCTCCTGTACCCCGACCACCATCTGAACGTCTGGCGCTTCGGCCTCGCCAACGCCGACACCGCCACCGCCACCGATACCGGCGTCTGGCCGTACGACCTGACCGACGAGTCCAACAGCACCGCCAGGCTCGTCCCCGGCGCCTGGACCCAGCTCACCGCCGTCTACGACCACACCACCGGGCACATGCGCCTGTACGTCAACGGCACCCTCGCCGCCACCGGTCGTCACAGCGCTTCCACCAGCCCGGCCCCGGTCGGCCCCCTCACGCTGGGCCGCTTCAAGGATGCCGGGGCCTACGCCCCCTCCGGCCTCACCGGCGGTATCAGCAGTCTGGCGGTCTACCCCTACGCCGCCTCCGTCACCGCCACGGAAGCCGTCGGCCCCATCAACCTGAGCGCGGCCGCCGGCAACTGCGTCGACAACGACGGGAACAGCCCCGACGACGGCAACAAGATCCAGATCGCCGGCTGCAACGGCACCGACGCCCAGAAGTTCCAGGTCCGCAACGACGGCACCATCCGGACCCACGGCAAGTGCCTCAACGCCACCGCCGCCGGCACCGCCAACGCCACACTCATCGAGCTCCGCACCTGCGACAGCAGCGCACCGAGCCAGCAGTTCCTCCCCCGCGCCGACGGCGGTGTCCACCACCCCGCCTCCGGCCGCTGCCTCGACCTCGGCAGCTTCAACACCACCCCGGGAACCCAGCTCTGGCTCTACGACTGCAATAGCTCCCCCGCCCAGAGGTGGACCATCCCCACACTGGGCACGGCACCCCTGCCGTTCCCCGGCCCGTAACGGCCACGCCGCACGGAGGCCGTCTCCCCGCCCCGGGGAGGCGGCCTCCGCCGGTTCCGGGCGCAATCCCTCGAAGGGGGGCATCGACACCTCCGGGTGGTTCGAACGCCGGGTCACCGGGCGCGCCTTGGGGTTCGCAAGCGCGTCGCAACTGTGTGCGGGCGTTCGTTCCCCGGCGGCCGTGACGCCGTTCTGAGCAGCCACGTTCTTCCGGCGTCAGTTCGCAGCCGCAGCGCCTCGGGAGGAATCTTGCGATCCGTGCACGTTCATGTGGTGTTCGACCCGGCACCGGGCGGGGGTGGACGCGCGTGAGGCTCCTCAAGCGGCCCGCGGCCGCCGAGCCCGCCGTCTCCGAGAGCGAGCGCCGTCTCTTCGGAGGGCCCCTGCGCTACGACGCCGGCTGGTCCAACCACGACTACGCCCGCCTGGAAGGCCGGCTGATCAGCACCCTGCGCTCCATGCCCCGCATGGTCGGCGGCACCCTGCGCCTCGCCTGGGACACCGACCGGCCGGCCCTGCTCACCGTCGCCGCCGCCGAGGCCGGGCAGGGGATCACCTCCGCCGTCGGGCTGCTCGTCATCAGCGACGTGCTCCGTACGCTGCTCGGCGCGGGCAGCGCCGCCGACCGGCTGCACGCGGCCGTGCCCGCGCTCGCCGCCGGCGCGCTGGTCGCCGTACTGGGAGCCGTACTGGCCTCGCGGTCCACGGCGGCCGCCGGACGGCTGGAGCCCAAGGTCGAGCGGGCCGCGCACGAGCAGTACCTGAGCGCCGCCGTCGCGGTGGAGCTGGAGGCCATCGAGGACGGGGAGTTCCGGCGGCTGCTGGACAGCGCCCAGTGGGGGCCGCCCTCCGCCCGCCGGACGGTGGGGGCCTGCGTGGCCACCCTCGGCGGGGTCATCTCGCTGGTCGCCACCGCCGGGGTGCTCACCGTGCTGCACCCGTTGCTGCTGCCCATGCTGCTGCTCATCGCCGCCCCGCGCGGCTGGGGTGCGATGCGGGTGGCCCAGCGCCGCTACCTGTCCATGATCACCTGGGTGGAGCACGTACGGGCCGCCCGGCTCATCGGCCAGCTGCTGATCTCCCGTACGTCGGCCCCCGAGGTACGGGTGCACGGCGTCGGCCGCTATCTCCTCGGCCACTACCGCAACATGGCCGAGGTCGCCGAGGGCGAGGCCACCCGCCTCGCCAAGGACAAGGCCGCCACCGAGCTGCTCGCCGCCGCGCTCTCCGGCCTCGCGGCCCTGATCACGTACGGGGCGATGGGCGCGCTCATCGTCTCCGGCCGGATGGACCTCGCCGTCGCCGGCACCGCCGTGATCGCGGTGCGCACCGGGTCGGCGAGCCTGGGCGCGCTCGTCTCCACCACCAACACCCTGCACGAGGAGTCCCTGTACGTCCGGGACCTGGAGCGGTTCGTCGCCGAGGCGGCCCGCCGCGCCATCCCCTCCGGCGGGCTGCCGCTGCCCGCCCGGCTCGCCGTCGTACGGCTCGACGACGTGGACTTCAGCTACCCGGACCGGGAGGAGCCCGCCCTCAGCGGGATCACCCTCACCATCGAGGCGGGCACCGTCGTCGCCCTCGTCGGCGAGAACGGCTCCGGCAAGAGCACCCTCGTCAAACTGCTCGCGGGCCTGCACCTGCCCGACTCGGGGTCGCTGACCTGGGACGGCGTGGAGCTCCGGGAGGCCGACCGGGAGCAGGTCTTCGACCGCGTCGCCCTGCTGACCCAGGACTTCGAGCGCTGGCCGGTGACCGCCCGTACCAACATCGCCATCGGCCGGCCCGGCGCCGAGGACCCGGACCGCACCGCCGGCCCGGCCGCCGAGGTGGTCGCCGCCGCCCGGTACGCGGGGGCGGACCGGGTCGTCGAGAAGCTGCCGCACGGCTACGAGACCCTGCTGGCCCGGGTGTTCCGGGGTGCCTCGGAGCTCTCCGGCGGGCAGTGGCAGAAGTTCGGTCTGGCCCGCACCCACTTCCGCGACGCCCGCGTCCTCGTCGTGGACGAGCCGACCTCGGCGCTCGACCCGGAGGCGGAGATCGCCGCCTTCGAGAGCATCCGGGGCCTCGCCGGGCCGCAGCGGGCGGTGGTCCTCGTCACGCACCGGATGTCCGGCGTGCGCTTCGCCGACGTCATCTACGTGCTGCACGAGGGCCGGCTCGTCGAACGGGGCGGCCACGAGGAACTGCTCGCCCTGGGCGGGCGGTACGCGGCGATGTTCCGGATGCAGGCCGAGCAGTTCGACGGCGCGGCAGGCGGTACGGCAGGCGGCATGACGGGCGGTACGGCAGGCGGTATCGCGGGCGGTATTGCGGGCGGTATTGCGGACGGCACCTCGGACGGCACGGCCGCGGCACCGCCCCCTTCTATCCCCCGGCAGGCCCCCGCGCCTCGGAACGGCAGGTCCGTCACCTGAAGCGGTGAACTCCCCCTTATCCCGGTGGCACCACGGGTAGGGCACTGCTGATCTCGTGCGGGGGGCCCGGGACGACCGGGCCCTCCGCACCCATGGACGAAAGGCCCAACCCGTCGTGACGCAGCCGTTTCAACTGCCGGATTTCTATGTGCCCTATCCGGCGCGACTGAACCCCCACCTGGAGGACGCGCGGATCCACACCAAACGGTGGGCGCGCGGCCTCGGGATGCTGGAGGGTTCCGGCGTCTGGGAGGAGAGCGATCTCGACTCGCACGACTACGCGCTGCTCTGCTCGTACACCCACCCCGACTGCGACAGCGAGGCGCTGTCCCTCGTCACCGACTGGTACGTGTGGGTGTTCTTCTTCGACGACCACTTCCTGGAGATGTTCAAGCGCTCGCAGGACCGGGCCGGCGCCAAGGAGTACCTCGACGGGCTGGCCGCCTTCATGCCGATGGACCTGGCCGACGGGTTCCCCGCGCCGACCAACCCGGTCGAGGCGGGCCTCGCGGACCTGTGGGCACGGACCGTCCCCGCGATGTCCAAGGCCTGGCGGGAACGGTTCTCCTTGTCCACGAAGAACCTCCTCGACGAGTCGATGTGGGAGCTCGCCAACATCAACATCGGGCGGGTGGCGAACCCCCTCGAATACATCGAGATGCGCCGCAAGGTGGGCGGCGCCCCCTGGTCGGCCGGCCTGATCGAATACGTCGCCGCCGAAGTCCCGGCGCGCGTCGCGCACTCGCGCGCGCTCGGCGTCCTGCGCGACGCCTTCTCCGACGCCGTCCACATCCGCAACGACCTCTTCTCCTACCAGCGCGAGGTCTCCGACGAGGGCGAACTGTCCAACGCCGTACTCGTGTTGGAGACCTTCCTCGGCTGCACCACCCAGGAGGCCGCCGAGGTCTCCAACGATCTGCTCACCTCCCGCCTGCACCAGTTCGAGCAGACCGCGCTCGCCGAACTCCCCCAGCTCTTCGCCGACCACGCGATGACCCCGGCGGAGATCGCGGCTGTCCTCGCCTACGCCAAGGGCCTGCAGGACTGGCAGTCCGGCGGCCACGAATGGCACATGGTCTCCAGCCGCTACATGAACAAGGAGGCCAGGGCCACCGCCCCGGTCACGCTGCCCTTCCTCCCCTCCGGGCTCGGCACCACCGCGCTCGACCTGAGGTCCGTCTTCACGCAGCGCTCGGCCGACCTGCGCCGCCGCTCCTTCACCCACGTCCCCTTCGAGCGCACCGGACCGTCCGTGATCCCGGAGGTCTACATGCCGTTCACGCTCTCCCTCAGCCCGCACCTGGACCACGCGCGCGAGGGATCGGTCGACTGGGCGCGGCGCATGGGCCTGCTCGAACCGCAGCCCGGCGACCCCGGTTCCGCCATCTGGACCGAACAGAAGCTGCGCGGCTACGACTTCGCGCTCTGCTCGGCCGGCATCGACCCGGACGCCGAGCCCGGGGCGCTGCTCCTCAACGCGTGCTGGCTGACCTGGGGAACGTACGGGGACGACTACTACCCGGTGGTCTTCGGCCAGGCCAAGAACCTCACGGCCGCCAAGGCGGCGACCGCGCGGCTGGTCGCGATGATCCCGGTCGACCACGCCGAACAGCCGCCGCCGGTCACGGCGATGGAGCGCGCGCTCGCCGACCTGTGGGTCCGCACGAGCCGTAGCATGACCCGGTCCGTCCGCGCCGAGTTCCGGGCGACGCTCGTCAGCATGCTGGAGAGCTGGGTGTGGGAGATGGAGAACCAGATCCAGAACCGCATCCCGGACCCGGTGGACTACGCCGAGATGCGCCGGCACACCTTCGGCTCGAACCTCACGATGTACCTGTGCCGGCTCGGTCAGGCGGGCCGCGGCATCCCCGAGGAGATCTACGCCTCCGGGACGATCCGGTCCCTGGAGAACGCGGCGGCCGACACCGCGTGCCTGATGAACGACATCTTCTCCTACCAGAAGGAGGTGGAGTTCGAGGGCGAGGTCCACAACCACGTCCTGGTCACCCGGAACTTCTTCGACATCGGCTACCCGGAGGCGCTGCACATCTGCCACTCGCTGATGACGCAGCGCACGGAGGAGTTCGAGCACATCGTCGCGAACCAGCTGCCGCTGCTCTACGACGACTGGAAACTGGACGCCGAGGCCCGGGCCGGGCTCGACGCGTACGTGCGCGAGCTCCAGGACTGGCTCTCCGGAATCCTCAACTGGCATCGCAAGTGCCGCCGTTACCGCGAGGAGGATCTGCACCGGCCGGGCACCGGCCTGTCAACCGGCGTCTGGAGCGCCGGCTTCGGCATGTCGGCCGCCCGGATCTCCCTGCCGGCCTGAACGACGCCGGCCTGAACGACGCCGGCCTGAACCGCGACGGCCCTCAGAACTCGTCGCTCGTGTGCGGCAGTACGGGCGTGCACAGGGCCGCGTCCAGCGCGGCGGCCGCGCCGGGCGCGTGCTCCCGTACCAGCCCGGCCGCGACGAGTTCGGCGACCCGGGTCCCGCCCAGGTAGCAGGCGGCCAGCTCCCGTACGTCCAGGGCCAGGTCGGCGGCGGCGTCCGTGTGCTCGTACGCCGCCCGGCCGCCCGGTCCCGCATCGAGCCGGAACCGCCCGGTGTTGCCGGGCAGCCGTACGTCGTGCACCTCCAGCACCACGTCCACCGGCGCGGCCCAGGACCGCGCGGTCAGCGCCGCGCGTACGTCGACCAGGCGCAGCCAGAGCGCCGGGAACTGGGCGGTGACCCGCACCTGGTCCCGGTCGGCGGCGAAGTGCAGCAGCGGGTCGTCGGGCGGGCGCCCCCACGCGCGGACCCGGCCGGTGAGGTCGAGGGCGGCCAGGCACTCCCACAGGGCGGCGGCCACCGCCGGGGTGCCGGCCTCCAGTTCATCGACCCGGACCAGGCCCTGGGGTGTGCGGGCGGGCCCGCCGTCGGCCTCGGGCTTCGTGCGGTAGAGCACGTAGCCGGCGATCGGCTCGCCGGGCTCGCCGAGGACGATGATCCGCGGCGGGCTCAGCTCCTCGTCCTGCTCGTCCTGTTCGGCCAGCCACTCCTCGCGCCAGCGCGGAGCGCTGCGGCTGGGGCGGCCGGCCCGCCGGGCGCGGGCGGACTCGTGGAAGGGCCCGATCACGGCGAGCGCCTCCTCCGGGTCGACGAGCCGCAGCGGGCGCCGGTCCGGGTCGATGCGCAGGGCCAGCGGCCGGGTGGAGTCGATCTCGATGGTGACGCCGGTGGTCGCGCCGCCGTAGCCGAAGCGGCCGTAGATGGCGGCCTCGGAGGCCCACAGGGCCGCGACCGGGCTGCCGGTGCCCGCGGCGCGCTCCAGCATCTCGGTCATCAGCCCGGTGAGCACGCCGCGGCGGCGGTGGGTGGGGGCGACGCAGACGAAGGTGAGCCCGGGGCAGGGCAGGTCCGCCCCGGGCACCGAGAGCCGGAAGTCGTGCGCGGCCATGAAGCCGACGAGGGCGTCCCCGTCGTAGGCGCCGATCCGCAGGCACCGCACCAGCAGCGCGTGGTGTCTGGCGCGGGCCTCCTTCTCGGGCCGGTCGTGGAAGACGAGGTACGCGAGTTCCAGAGCGCGGTCGATGTCGGCCTCGGGTACCTCGTGGATGTCCACCATGATCGCGAGACTAATCGGTCATCGCAGACCGGTCATCCCATAAGGGTCGGAGAGGCTATGGCTTTCAGCCGTTCCGGGCGGCCGGCTGCCGGCGGCCGGCGGCCGGCCGCCGAGGTGTGACGCCTCTCCGGCTCCGAAACTCCGTGGCCTCGGTGATCACCTGTGGGTACGGTGTGCCGTCGGCCGTCACGGGGAGAGGATCAGGGCGTGATCGAGGGAGAGCTCGTCGCACTGCGCGCACTGCGCGCGGAGGACGCGGAGCACCACCTGCGCTGGCGCAACGACCCCGAGGTGGTCCGTTGGGCGTCCGCCGGTGACCCGTGCTTCGGCCCGGTCACACGGGAGGCGCTGGGGATGTTCTTCGAGCGGATGCTGATGCTTTCGCCCCGGGAGTCGGCGGTGTTCACGGTGGAGACCTTGCCGGACCGTCGGGTGATCGGCACGGCCGACTACCGCGACCTGGACCCCTGGGCCGGAGCGGCCACGCTCGGGATCACCATCGGCGAGCGGGAGTTCTGGGGCCAGGGGCACGGCTCCGAGGCGATGCGGCTGCTGGTCGACCACCTCTTCGGCACCTTCCCGCTCACCCGGCTCCAGCTCGACACCTGGAGCGGGAACGAGCGGGCCGTCCGGGCGTTCACCCGGCTCGGCTTCCGGGAGGAGGGGCGGCGGCGGGCCGCCGTGTTGCTGGCGGGTGAGCGGTACGACGAGGTGCTGTTCGGGATGCTCCGGGAGGAGTGGCGGGCCTGACCCCGCCGATGGCGCGCCCCTCGGGCGCCGACGGCGCCGTCGATCGCCTCGCGGAGGAAGCGGGCGCGGCCGTCGCGACGGCCGTACGATCCAGGTCGACGCCCGGCACCGCCCGACGCCGCCGCCTCCACATCCCGGACATCTGCGCCGCCCGGTCCCGTACCCGAGAGACGGAGTAGCCGCCATGGCCCGACTGCACTCCTACGCCACCCGCGTCACCTGGACCGGAAACCTCGGCACCGGCACCAGCCACTACCGCGCCTACTCGCGGGCGCACGAGGTGGCCGCCGGAGAGCTGCCGGCGATCCTCGGCAGCTCCGACCCGACCTTCCGCGGCGATGCCTCCCGCTGGAACCCCGAGCAACTGCTGCTCGCCGCACTGTCCCAGTGCCACATGCTCTCCTACCTGCACTTCTGTACGATCAACGGCGTGGTGGTCACCTCGTACGTCGATGAGGCGACCGGGACGATGGCCACCGCCGGGGACAGCGGGCGGTTCACGGAGGCCGTGGTGCACCCCCGGATCACCGTCAGCGAGGAGTCGATGGTGGCTGCGGCGATCGAACTGCACGAGGAGGCCCACCGGGCCTGCTTCATCGCCAACTCGGTGAACTTCCCCGTCCGGCACGAGCCGACCGTGACGGTGGGCTGAGCGTCCGGGCAGGACCGGTCACGGCGTTGTCCGGCGACAGGACCTAGCGGCCGGCGGGACCGGTCCAGGAGGCGGGGACGCGGCCGATCCGGACCCGCTGGGGGTGGTCGCCGACGGGGACGGAGACACGTTTGGCGCCGGTGGCGAAGTCGATGGCCGTGACCCGGTCGGCGCCGCTCTCGGAGATCACGCAGGCCGTCCCGTCACCGTCGACGGTGGCCCAGTACGGCTTGGCTGCGGGCACGAGGGGCCCCTCGGTGAGGGTGGCGCGGTCCACGACGGTCGCGTAGTCGTCCATGGTTCCGGCGATGCACAGCTTGGACCCGTCGGGGCTCATGGACATGCCGTGGTGGCGGGAGTCGTTGACCCAGGTGGTGCGGTCGGTGCTGGTGGCGGGGTTCTCGGGGAGGGTTTTGAGCCGGGTGATCCGGTCGGATGCCACGTCGTACTCCAGGAAGCCGTTGAAGAACGACACCTGGAAGTAGAGCTTCGACTCGTCGGGGCTGAAGGACACGGGGCGCACGGCGTCGGACAGGTCGCGGCGGCCGAAGGCGTTCAGCCGCTCCCGCATGTCGATCACCCGTACGGTCCGGAAGGTCTGCGCGTCGACCACGGTGATCTTCCGGTCGCCCTTCGTCCAGTCCAGCCAGGGCGCGTCGAGCGCGGTGTTCACCTCGCCGATGGAGCTGTTCCACAGGAAGCGGCCGTCACGGGTGAAGGTGTTCTCGTGCGGCTTGTCCCCGGTGCCGAAGGAGCCGGCCTGGCGTCCGGTGGCGATGTCCAGGACGTGCACGGTGTTGGAGGTGGAGGCCGAGACGGCGATGCGGGTGCCGTCCGGGGAGACCGCCATGTGGTCGGAGCGGTGGCCGGAGACCGGGAAGCGCCAGTTGATGCGCCCCGAGGTCACGTCGATGGACACGACGTCGGCGAAGCTGGGGCGGGAGACGACGACCGCGGAGCCGTCCGGGGTGGTGAACATGTCGTCGACGAACTGGTCGTGGCCCTCGCCGGCGCTCTCCCGGATGCCGAGGAAGAAGGCGAGTTTCACGGGGTTGAGGTAGATCTCGCGGAGCCGCTCCGCCTTGTCGGGGATCACGTTGATCCGGCCGACCCTGGCGAGATCGCCGGTGGAGGCGAGGACGTCGGCGGTCCCCTCCCAGTTGTTCCCGACGAAGAGCACCTCGCGCAGGCCGGCCGCTGGAGCGGCGGGGCCCGGGGCCGCGGGGGCCGGGGCCGGTGTGACGGCGGTGAGCAGGGCGGCGGCCGCCAGGACGCCCAGGGTTCGCACGGTACGCAACATCCGCTCAACTCCGGTGTGGGCAAGGGACGGAGAGGGCGCCTCGGCGAGGGCCCCCTATTACCGGCCGGTAAGATAGGGGGAACGCCAAAAGGGCGCAACCCCTACGGGTGGCGCCCTTTTCTCACCTTCGGCCGTCACTCACTCCTTCAAGCGACGGAACCGATCCTGCTGATGACGGTGTTCGCGACGTCCGGGTGGATCGGGACGTGCGCGCCGGTGAGGGCCGCGCCGCTGCCGCCGCGGCGGTTCGCGACGATCTCGGCGGCGATGGACAGCGCGGTCTCCTCCGGGGAGCGGGCGCCGAGGTCCAGGCCGATCGGGGAGCGCAGCCGGGCCAGTTCGAGCTCGGTGACGCCGACGTCGCGGAGCCGCTTGTTGCGGTCCTCGTGGGTGCGGCGGGAGCCCATGGCGCCGACGTAGGCGACGGGGAGCCTGAGGGCCAGTTCGAGGAGCGGGACGTCGAACTTGGCGTCGTGGGTGAGCACGCACAGGACGGTCCGGCCGTCCACTTCCGTGCGCTCGAGATAGCGGTGCGGCCAGTCGACGACGATCTCGTCCGCCTCGGGGAAACGGGTCTTCGTCGCGAAGACGGGCCGTGCGTCGCACACCGTCACCCGGTAGCCGAGGAACTTGCCGATCCGCACGAGGGCGGAGGCGAAGTCGATGGCACCGAAGACGATCATCCGCGGGGGCGGGACGCTGGACTCGACCAGCACCTTCAGCGGCTCTCCGCAGAGCCTGCCGTCGGCGCCGATCTCCAGCACCCCGGTCTTGCCGGCGTCGAGCAGGGCGCGGGCCTCTTCGGCGATGGTGCGGTCCAGCTCGGGGTGTCCGCCGAAGCCGCCCTCGTGGGCGCCCTCCGTACGGACGAGGACGGCGCGGCCCATGAGCTCGGCCGGACCCTCGGCTATCCGGGCCACGGCCGCGGCCTCACCGCGGGCCGCGGCGGCCAGGCCGGCCGCGAACACCTCCCGTACGGGCGAGCCCACCGGGACCGGGGTGACGAGGATGTCGATGATCCCACCGCAGGTCAGGCCCACGGCGAAGGCATCGTCGTCGCTGTACCCGAAGCGCTCCCGGACGGTCTCGCCGTCCTCCAGCGCCTGCTGGCACAGCTCGTACACCGCACCCTCCACGCATCCGCCGGAAACCGAGCCGATGGCCGTGCCCTCGCTGTCGACGGCGAGAGCCGCCCCGGGCTGCCGGGGCGCGCTGCCGCCGACCGCCACGACCGTGGCGACGGCGAAGTCACGTCCCTGCTCGACCCACCGGTTCAGCTCTTCGGCGATGTCCAGCATGGGGGCCTCCTCGGAGAGGTTCGTTTTCCAGTATCGGATGCGTGGAGCGTGCGGTACTTCGTACGGATCAGGCGGGTCCGGGTCAGCCGACGCCGAGCCAGCCCTCGATCGGGTGGAGCGCGAAGAAGACCAGGAAGATTCCGGTCAGCGCCCACATGAAGCCGCCGATCTCACGGGCCTTGCCCTGAGCGATCTTGATGGCGACGTAGGAGATGACACCCGCGGCGACACCGGCGGTGATCGAGTAGGTGAACGGCATGATCACGACGGTCAGGAAGACCGGGATCGAGGTCGCGCTGTCGGACCAGTCCACGTGGCGGGCGTTCTGCATCATCATCGCGCCGATGACGACCAGGGCCGCGGAGGCGACCTCACCCGGGACGATCTGCGTGATCGGGGTGAAGAAGAGGCAGGCGGCGAAGAACAGGCCGGTGACCACGGAGGCGAAGCCCGTGCGGGCACCCTCGCCGACGCCGGTCGCGGACTCGACGAACACGGTCTGGCCGGAGCCGCCCGCGACGCCACCGATGGCGCCACCGGCGCCGTCGATGAACAGGGCCTTGGACAGGCCCGGCATGCGGCCCTTGTCATCGGCCAGCTTGGCCTCGGTGCCGACACCGATGATGGTGGCCATGGCGTCGAAGAAGCCGGCGAGCACCAGGGTGAAGACGATCATGCCGACCGTCATGTAGCCGACGTCGCCCCAGCCGCCGAAGGAGACGTCACCGAAGAGCGAGAAGTTCGGCATCGAGACCGCGGAGCCGTCGAGCTCCGGCGGACCGTTCTTCCAGGCCTTCGGGTCGATGTCGACGACGGCGTTGAGGATCGCGGCGAGGATGGTGCCGCCGACGATGCCGATCAGGATCGCGCCGGGCACCTTGCGGGCCTGGAGCATGAAGATCGCGATCAGGGTGATGCAGAAGAGCATGACGGGCCAGCCGGAGAGCTCACCGACCGCACCGAGCTGGACGGGGGGACCGAACTCCGGACCCTTGCCGACGAAACCGGCCTTGAAGAAGCCGATGAGGGCCACGAAGAGGCCGATGCCCATGGTGATGGCGTGCTTGAGCGCGAGGGGGATCGCGTTCATGATCATCTCGCGGAGGCCGGTGACGACCAGGAGACAGATCACGACGCCGTACACCACGCACATGCCCATGGCCTGCGGCCAGGTCATCTGCGGGGCGACCTGCGAAGCGAGCACGCCGGACACGGACAGGCCGGCGGCGAGGGCCAGCGGCACCTTGCCGACGAAGCCCATGAGGAGCGTGGTGACGGCCGCGGCGAAGGCGGTGGCGGTGATGATCGCCGATCCGTCCATCACGGTGCCCGCGACGTCCTTGCCCGACAGGAGCAGGGGGTTGAGCAGGAGGATGTACGCCATGGCCATGAAGGTCGTGATACCGCCACGGACCTCGTTGCCGACGTTGGAGCCTCTGTGCGTTATGTGAAAGTAGCGGTCGAGCCAAGAACGCCCGGCGGGATTGCGAGAGCCGTCGCCGGCCTCTTCCGCGGCGGTCTTGGTCTCCACAGACGATTGGGTCATGGTGCCTAACTCCCAAGGTTCAAAGGGGCACCCGCGTGGGGATTGGAGATTGCGGGATTTGGGATGCTGCGTTTGGCTGCACGACCCGGGGTGACGGCCCGAGGCGACGCGAAGGTGCACTGCGTGTACTGCGGGTAGTGCGGGGGTGACCGCTGGTACTACGTGGGGGTTTCGCAGGGGTACTGCCAGCTGAAGGGACCGCGAGCGGTGCGGTGCTTCGTATGTACTCCGGACGGTGCTTTGTGAAGTGTGACGTTCCCAAGTCGCACCGCCCGGAGAGTCTGAGGGGGTCCGGGGGCCTCTCGGCCCCCGGACCACGCCGTCCTAGAGGGTCCCGGTGAGGGCTTCCGGACGGATCGGCGTCTTGTTGATCTCCAGACCCGTCGCCTGCCGGATCGCCGCGATGACGGCCGGGGTCGACGAGAGGGTCGGGGCCTCGCCCATACCGCGGAGGCCGTACGGCGCCTTCGGGTCGGCGAGCTCCAGGACGTCGACCGGGATGGTCGGGGTGTCCAGGATGGTCGGGATCAGGTAGTCCGTGAAGGAGGGGTTGCGCACCTTCGCGGTCTTCGGGTCCACGATGATCTCTTCCATGATCGCCACGCCGAGGCCCTGGGTGGTACCACCCTGGATCTGGCCCACCACGGAAAGCATGTTGAGCGCCTTGCCGACGTCCTGGGCGGTCGCCAGCTCGACGACCTTGACCAGGCCGAGCTCGGTGTCCACCTCGACGACCGCGCGGTGCGCGGCGAAGGTGTACTGGACGTGGCCGTTGCCCTGGCCGGTGACCAGGTCGAAGGGCTCGGTCGCGGCGTGGCGGAATTCGAGCTCGAGGTCGATGGCCTCGCCCTCGAGGATGTCGGCGATGTCCGCCAGGACCTCGCCGCCGTCGGTGACGACCTTGCCGCCTTCGAGCAGCAGCTCGGCGGTGGCCCACGCCGGGTGGTAGGAGCCGTTCTTGCGGCGGCCGATCTCCAGCAGGGCCTCGCGTACCGCCTCACAGGTGTTCTTCACGGCGCCACCGGTCATGTACGTCTGCCGGGAGGCGGACGTGGAACCGGCGGAGCCGACCTGCGTGTCGGCCGGGTGGATGGTCACCTGCGTGACGCCCAGCTCCGTACGGGCGATCTGCGTGTGGACGGTGATTCCGCCCTGGCCGACCTCCGCCATGGCCGTGTGGACCATCGCGACGGGCTCGCCGTTGATGACCTCCAGGCGCACGCGGGCGGTCGAGTAGTCGTCGAAGCCTTCGGAGAAGCCGACGTTCTTGATGCCGACCGCGTAGCCGACACCGCGGACGACGCCCTCACCGTGGGTGGTGTTGGAGAGGCCGCCGGGCAGCGCGCGGACGTCCGCGTTCTCGCCGGCGGTCTCCCACTGGCGCTCCGGCGGCAGCGGGCGGGCCTTGACCCGGCGCAGCAGCTCGGCGACGGGCGCCGGGGCGTCCACGACCTGGCCGGTGGGCATGACCGTGCCCATCTCCATGGCGTTCAGCTGGCGGAACTCGACCGGGTCCATGCCCAGCTTCGCCGCGAGCTTGTCCATCTGGGCCTCGTACGCGAAGCAGGCCTGCACGGCGCCGAAGCCGCGCATCGCGCCACAGGGCGGGTTGTTCGTGTAGAGCGCGATCGCCTCGATGTCCACGTCCTCCAGGACGTACGGACCGACCGAGAGGGAGGAGGCGTTGCCCACGACCGCCGGGGAGGCGGACGCGTAGGCGCCGCCGTCCAGGACGATCTTGCACTTCATGTGCGTGAGCTTGCCGTCCTTGGTGGCGCCGTGCTCGTAGTAGAGCTTCGCCGGGTGACGGTGCACGTGGCCGAAGAAGGACTCGAACCGGTTGTAGACGATCTTGACCGGCTTGTTCGTGGCCAGGGCCAGGAGGCAGGCGTGGATCTGCATCGAGATGTCCTCGCGGCCGCCGAAGGCACCGCCGACGCCCGAGAGCGTCATGCGCACCTTCTCCGGCGGCAGACCCAGGACCGGGGCGATCTGCTGGAGGTCCGAGTGCAGCCACTGGGTGGCCACGTACAGCTCGACGCCACCGTCCTCGGACGGCACGGCCAGACCGGACTCCGGGCCGAGGAAGGCCTGGTCCTGCATGCCGAAGGTGTACTCGCCCTCGACGATGACGTCGGCGCGCTTGCGGGCCTCTTCCACGTTGCCGCGGATGATCGGCTGGCGGTGCACGATGTTCGGGTGCGGGACGTGACCGATGTGGTGGTCGTCGCGGCCCTCGTGGATCAGCGGCGCGTCGGGGGCGAGGGCGGAGGCCTCGTCCGTGACGAGCGGCAGCTCGCGGTAGTCGATCTTGATCTTGGCGGCCGCGCGGCGGGCGGTCTCCGGGTGGTCGGCGGCCACGAGGGCGACCGGCTCACCGTGGTGACGCACCCGGCCGTTGGCGAGAACCGGGGTGTCCTGGATCTCCAGGCCGTAGTTCTTCATCTCGGCGGGCAGGTCGTCGTACGTCAGCACCGAGTAGACGCCGGGCATGGCGAGCGCCTCGGAGATGTCGATGGAGACGATCTCGGCGTGGGCGACGGTGCTGCGCAGGGTCTGGCCCCACAGCATGTCCTCGTGCCACATGTCCGAGGAGTACGCGAACTCGCCGGTGACCTTGAGGGTGCCGTCCGGGCGGAGAATCGATTCGCCGATGCCGCCCTTGTTGTGCTTCTGGGTGACGTTCGTCGGCGTACCGGCGGGCACGGTGCGGGTGTTCTGAGCCATGGTCAGACCGCCTCTCCCTGACGGGCGGCCGCGAGGCGGACCGCGTCGAGGATCTTCTCGTAACCCGTGCAGCGGCAGAGGTTGCCGGACAGGGCCTCACGGATGTCCTGGTCGGACGGGGAGGAGTTCTCCTCCAGGAGCGCGTCCGCCTGGATGAGCAGACCCGGGGTGCAGAAGCCGCACTGCACGGCACCGGCGTCGATGAACGCCTGCTGGATGTTCGAGAGCTCGACGCCCTCACCGGTCTGCGAGTCGCCGGGCTTGGCCTGCCACTGCTTGGCCGCGTCCAGGGACACGCCCTTGCCGCCGCAGCCGCCGCCGGTGCCGCAGGCACCGCCGTGGCCGTGCTCGTCACGCTGCTTGGAGAACTCCGCCAGGCCCTCGACGGTCACGACGTCGCGACCCTCGACCTGGCCGGCGGCCACGAGACAGGAACAGACCGGGACGCCGTCGAGGCGGACGGTGCAGGAACCGCACTCGCCCTGCTCACAGGCGTTCTTCGAACCCGGCAGGCCCAGGCGCTCGCGCAGGACGTAGAGGAGGGACTCGCCCTCCCACACGTCGTCGGCTTCCTGCTGACGGCCGTTGACAGTGAAATTGACGCGCATGACTACGCAGCCCCTTCAAGCGAGCGGCCGTTGCCGGTACCGCGGTACTGCTCCCAGGTCCAGACGAGCTGGCGGCGAGCCATGATGCCAACCGCGTGACGGCGGTACTTCGCCGTGCCGCGGACGTCGTCGATCGGGTTGGCCGCGCCGGAGGCGAGGTCACCGAACTGCTTGGCGATCGACGGGGTGATGACCTTGCCGGACTCCCAGAAGCCGCCCTCTTCGAGCGCGACGTTCAGGAACTCCTCGGCGGCCTTCGCCCGGATCGGGGTCGGCGCGGCCGAACCGATGCCGGTGCGGACCGTGCGGGTCTCCGGGTGCAGCGCCAGACCGAACGCGCAGACCGCGATGACCATCGCATTGCGGGAGCCGACCTTGGAGTACTGCTGGGGGCCGTCCGCCTTCTTCACGTGGACGGTCTTGATGAGCTCGTCGGCGGCGAGCGCGTTGCGCTTCACGCCGGTGTAGAACTCGTCGATCGGGATCAGGCGAGAGCCGCGTACGGACTCCACCTCGACCTCGGCGCCCGCCGCGAGCAGCGCGGGGTGGGAGTCACCGGCGGGCGAGGCACAACCGAGGTTGCCGCCGACGCCGCCGCGGTTGCGGATCTGCGGGGACGCGACCGTGTGCGAGGCGAGCGCGAGCCCCGGAAGCTCCCTCCGGAGGTTCTCCATGATCTGCGTGTACGGGACGGAGGCGCCCAGACGGACCACGTCCTCGCCGACCTCCCACTCCCGCAGGAGACCGATGCGGTTCAGGTCCAGGAGGTACTCCGGCCGACGGTGGTCGAAGTTGATCTCGACCATCACATCGGTGCCACCCGCAATCGGCACAGCTGTGGGGAACTCGGCCTTAGCGGCGAGCGCCTCCTCCCAGCTGGCGGGGCGAAGGAAGTCCATGTGCGGCTCTCTTCTTCTTCATCGTGTCGTTCACTTCAAGCCAGGAGGCCTACGGGCCCTCGACTGGTCGTTCACGTGCTGTTAACGCGGTGTGGACTCAGTACACCGGCCGCCTGTCCCCCGGGTGCAGTCACCGAAACCATGAAGGAGTTGGCTGACGGCCTCCCTCGTCTTGTAGATTCGTATGAAAGGCAGGATGCGACGACCTGCCCGATTTCCAACGGCAACATTCGAGACAGATCGGCGGCGACATCATGCGGCTGCGCGCACTGCTGGAAACCGAGGCGCTGGGGCTGCGGCTGCTCGGCGGCGAGGAAGAACTCGACCGGACGGTCCGCGGGGTCATGACGACCGACCTGCGTGATCCCAGCCGGTACCTCTCGGGGGGTGAACTCGTCCTCACTGGCCTGGCCTGGAGACGAAATTCAGCCGACTCCGAGCCGTTCGTACGAATCCTCGCGAGCGCCGGCGTCGCCGGGCTCGCGGCGGGCGAGGCGGAGCTGGGCGCCATCCCGGACGATCTCGTTTCGGCCTGTGTGCGCAACCGGCTGCCGCTGTTCGCCGTGAACGAGGACGTTGCATTCGCCACGATCACCGAGTACGTCGTACGGCAGGTCTCGGGCGAGCGGGCCGGTGATCTCGCGGCCGTCGTGGACCGCCACCGCCGGCTCATGACCTCGGGGCCGGCCGGCGGCGGCCCCGACGTGGTGCTGGATCTGCTCACCACCGACCTCGATCTCCGGGCCTGGGTGCTGTCCCCCACGGGCCGGCAGATCGCCGGGGCGGGCGAGCCGCTGGCGCCGGGCGTGTGCGCAGCACTGGCGAGCGAGCACCTTGCGGCGGTCCGGACGGGCCGTAGGGGACCGCACCGGATCTCCATCCAGGGTATTACCTACTCGCTCTTCCCGATCAGGGGACACGGCCGCGGCGCGGCCGGCCCGGCGGCCCGGGACGTGCGCGAGACCGTGCTGTCGGACTGGCTGCTGGCCGTCGAGGCGGACGCCGGCGACTGGCCCGCCGAGCGGCTGGACCTGCTCCAGGGCGTCACCCAGCTGATCGCCGTGGAGCGGGACCGGCGCGACGCGGCCCGTACGGTGCGCCGCCGCCTCGCGCAGGAAGTCCTGGAGCTGGTCCAGACGGGTGCCGCGCCCGCCGAGATCGCCGCCCGTCTGCGGGTGGCCGCCCCGGTGCTGCTGCCCGGGCTGGGCGCCGCCCCGCACTGGCAGGTCGTCGTGGCCCGGGTGGACTGGGACGGCGGGGACATCCCCGGCGGCCCGGTGGCCCAGTCGCTGCTGGAGGAGATCCTCGTCGACCCGTCGGTCTCGGGGCCGGAGCCCTCCGACCGGATCGCGGTGGCCCATGCGGGCGACGAGGCCATCGCGCTCGTGCCGCTGCCCTCGCTGTCCGGGGACGCCGGGGAGGACAAGGGCCCGGACTCGGCCCTGCACGCCGACGAGCTGCTCTCGGCCGTACGGGACCCCCTGGCGGCCGGTCTGGCCGACGACGGCCGGGTCACGCTGGGCGTCAGCGCGGCCGTGCACTCCGCCGAGGGGCTGCGCGGGGCGCTGGAGGAGGCCCGGCACGCCCGCCGGGTGGCCGCGGCGCGCCCCGGCCGGGTCTGCGCGGCCGGCCACCACGAGCTGGCCTCGCACGTGCTGCTGCTGCCGTTCGTCCCGGACGACGTCCGCCGCGCCTTCACGGCCCGGCTGCTGGACCCGCTGCGGGACTACGACCGGCGCCACCGCGCGGAGCTCATCCCGACCCTGGAAGCCTTCCTGGACTGCGACGGTTCGTGGACCCGCTGCGCCACGCGGCTGCACCTGCACGTCAACACGCTGCGCTACCGGGTCGGGCGAATCGAGCAGTTGACGGGACGGGACCTGTCCCGGCTGGAGGACAAGCTCGACTTCTTCCTGGCACTGCGGATGAGCTGAGAAGATCCGTCCCGCGGCCGGAGGGGTCCGGCCTGCGGGACGGCTGATGATCCGTCCGGACTTTGTGAAAGAGTTCACCCGACCTCTTGGCCGATGCCGTCGATCCGTGCTCTCATTTCGCCCCAGGGCTCAACGATGTGCTGCTTGGTTGCTTTGGGGAGGGCAATGTGGCGGATACCGCCATGTCGGGTGCCGGAACAACCGGAGGGGACGACCCCCTCCAGCGGGCGATATGGCGGCTGCGCTCGCGCGGCTGTTGGACCGACGCGGCGGCGCTGCTGACGCCGCACCTCGCCGATGCGGGTGCCGCGGTCCAGCGCACCGCGCTGCTGGTCGAGCGGTGCCTGTTCACCGGCCAGGGCTGGGCCGAGGCCGAGGACGCCCTGCGGGTCGCCGAGGCGGTGGCGCAGGACGACGACGACCGGGGCGCGGCCGCGTGCGAACGGGGCCAGCTGGCGTACGCCGCCACCGTGCTCGGCGTGCGCGACCGGGCCGACGAGGCCCGCTCCGCGCTGGGCCGGGCGGCGGCCCTGCTGTCCCCGGGGTCCCGGACCCGCCCGCTGCTGGACTTCCGCCGCGGCCTGGTCGCCGAGCACCTGGCGGATGCCCCGCAGTCGGCCCGGCCGGCGTACCACCGGGCGCACGCGGGCGCGGAGGCGCACGGGGACACGCTGCTGCTGTCCTTCACGTGGCGGCACCTGGCCGCGCTCTCCCTGCGGGACGGCGAGGTGGCCGAGGCCCGCAAGGGCTTCGCGGAGTCCTTGCGGATCCGGGAGGACCTGGGCTTCCTGATCGGCACGGCCCCCGCGCTGGCCGCGCTGGCCGAGGCGGAGCCGGAACCGGAGGCCGCCCGCCTGCGCGCGGAGGCCCGCCGCCTGTTCCACCTCCTGGGCGGCATCCCCACCTGGCTGGCGGACCAACTCCAGCCCACCCCGACCCCGTCGCCTGCGGCGTAGCCGTTCCAGCCTTTGCAGTCGCCTCAATCGCCGGCGGGGCTGGAGTGCGCGGAGCGCAATTCAGCCCCGCCGGCGATTGAGGAGCGGGGTGCGGGGCGGAGCCCCGGTCTTTCAGCCCCGCCGGCGTTTGAGGCGCGGGCGCGGAGCGCCGTAAGGGGTCCGGGGCGGAGCCCCGGGGTCAGGAGCCCGCGAAGTGTTCGCGGACGAGGGACTCGACCACCGGGAGGTCGCGCGCGATCAGCGCCTCCAGCAGCGCGGAGTGCTCCGCCGCGTCGGCGACGAGATCCGCCCGCCGAACCCGCGGAGCGCCCGGCAGGGGCCACTGCGCCCGCCGGTGGAGCTCCTCCGCCACCTGCACCAGCTGCGTGTTGCCGGCCAGTCTCAGCACCGCCCGGTGGAAGGCCCGGTCCGCCTCCGCGTAGCCCGGCAGGTCGCCCGCCGCGGCCGCCTCCGCCGTGGCGGCGGCTTCGGGGCGCAGGGCCTCCCAGGTCTGCGCGGGCACCGTGCGGGCGAGCCGGAGCATGACGGGGACTTCGAGCAGCGCCCGGACCTCGGCCAGCTCGGCGAGCTCCCGCGGGGTGCGCGACAGGACGCGGAAGCCCCGGTTCGGCAGGCATTCCACCGCGCCCTCGACCGCCAGCTGCTGCATCGCCTCGCGCACGGGGGTCGCGGAGACCCCGAAGCGCTCTCCGAGGACGGGGCCCGAGTAGATCTCCCCGGGCACCAGCTCGCCGTCGATCAGCGCCGCGCGCAGGGCGTCGAGGATCTGCCCGCGCACCGAATGGCGCAGTACCTTCCGTGTCTTCTGTGCGGGTACCCGGGCTCGGTCCGTGTCGTGCACTCGGTCCTCCTCCGGTCTCGACCTGACCTGAGGATACGGCCTCTCCGAGATCGAGTAAGGTAAGGCTAACCTGCTAACGATCGTGCGAATCGGTGGTCCATCCCATGGCCGTCACTGTCGTGACCCCTGCCCAGCACGTCCCGTCCGCCCCGTCCGGCTCTCCGGTGGCGGACGCGTACGCACGCCTGGCCGAGGTCTACGGCGGACTGAGGGTCGACGAGCGAGCCGCGCACGAACCCGTCCCCCGCGGTGTGGGATGGGTCGGCGCGGACGAGCTCGCGGCGGGCGGACCGGCCCTGGACGCCTTCCTCGCCTGGGACAACGCCCAGGTGCTCAGGGACTACGGGACCCAGGCCCGCCCCGACGTGATCGCGAGCTTCGGGCTGCACCGGTACGCGTGGCCGGCCTGCCTGCTGATCACCCTCCCGTGGTTCCTGCACCGGCGGGTCCCGTACCTCCCGGTCGCCGGGGTGGCCTTCCACCGGACCCTCGGCCGGATGGCCGTGCGCGTCGAGAACTTCGCCTGCCTGCCGGACGATCCGGCGGCCGCACTCCCCGGGGCCCGTGTCGTGCCCGACGAGGAGGCGCTGCGCGGTGAGGTGCGGGCTGCGGTGGCCCAGCACCTCGGGCCCGTGCTGGAAAGTTTCGGCCCGCGCATGCGGCGCGGCCGCCGCGCCCTGTGGGGCATGGTGACCGACGAGGTCGTCGAGAGCCTCTGGTACGTCGGCGAGCTGTTCGGCGAGGAGCGCCGGGCGATGGCCGAGCTGGAGGCGCTGCTGCCCGGCTCCACCGCCCCGTACACCGGTGGCGCGGGATTCCGCACGCTCACGGGTCCCGACGGCCGCGGGCTGCCCACCCGGGACCGGGCCAGCTGCTGCTTCTTCTACACGATCCGGCCCGAGGACACCTGCGTCACGTGCCCGCGGACCTGCGACGCGGACCGTGTCGCCCGGCTCACGGCCGACGCCGTCGACTACTGAGCGTGATCCCGGCACTAACCCACCCGTAGGGGTGGCCGTAATCGAACGCAACTCGGCTCGCACGAGCGCCAGTTCGAGCCACAACACCCTATCCGGCGGGCCCCGCCCCCCGATGGCGTCCACTTGCCCCGAAACCCGCGTGCACGGCTCACCGGCTACGCCACTATGGCGCCCGGAAAGCCGCACAGCCGCATGGACGCATACGCGAGGCAAGGGACATCCGCATGAGACTGACCGACATATCGCTGGACTGGCTGCTGCCCGGCAGCCTGCTGATCCTGGGCGTACTTGCGGCAGTTGCGGTACTGGCCCGTGGCAAGCGCGAGAGCGAGAAGGCCGCGGCCGACGACAGCTGGGAGCGCAGCGAGGAGCGGCGGCGGCGCAAGGAAGCCGTCTACGGGACGGCCTCGTACGTCCTGCTCTTCTGCTGCGCGGCCGTCGCCGCCGCGCTCTCCTTCCACGGTCTCGTCGGCTTCGGCCGGCAGAACCTCAACCTCTCCGGGGGCTGGGAGTACCTGGTTCCCTTCGGCCTCGACGGCGCCGCCATGTTCTGCTCGGTGCTCGCCGTGCGCGAGGCCAGCCACGGCGACGCGGCCCTCGGTTCCCGCATGCTGGTCTGGCTGTTCGCGGGCGCGGCCGCGTGGTTCAACTGGGTGCACGCCCCGCGCGGCCTGGGCCACGACGGGGCCCCGCAGTTCTTCGCCGGGATGTCGCTCTCGGCGGCCGTGCTCTTCGACCGTGCCCTCAAGCAGACCCGCCGGGCGGCGCTGCGCGAACAGGGCCTGATCCCGCGGCCGTTGCCGCAGATCCGGATGGTGCGCTGGCTGCGCGCGCCCCGGGAGACCTTCGGTGCCTGGTCGCTCATGCTGCTGGAGGGGGTCCGCACCCTCGACGAGGCCGTGGACGAGGTGCGCGAGGACAAGAAGGAGAAGGAGCAGGACCGGCACCGCAGGCGGGAGCAGCACCGCCTGGACCGCGCGCACATCAGGGCGCTCGGCCGTCAGCACCGGGCCTTCGGCCGCGCCCGCGGCCGTCAGGTCGAGCTGCCCGAACTGACGCAGGGAGCGGGCTCCGCGCCGGTCGGCGCGGAGCCGGCCATACCGGAAACGGGACAACTGCCCCCGCGCCGCCGGCCCTCCCTGCAGGCCGTGAACGGAACCGAATCCCTTGACGTGACCGGCACCCGGACGGTGGACCTCACCGCCGAGGACGACACCCAGACCATTCCCCGGCTGGACTCGCTGGAGCGCAAACTGAAGGACCTGGAGCAGCAGTTCGGCTGACCGGTCCCGATCGGGGAAGACCCCGGAGGGCCCGCCCGCTCAGGCGGGTCCTCCCTCGTACGGCGCGTCGCGGCGCCCGTCCAGCTCGAACCACACCACCTTGCCGCTGCCCAGGGCCAGCGCGTCCACGCCCCAGTCGTCGGCGAGCACCTGCACCAGCACGAGTCCCCGGCCGTGCGTACCGTCGTCGGCGGTCGGTACGTACGGCCGGGGCCTGCGTGCGGCGTAGTCCCGGACCTCCACCCGTAACCGCGTGGCGGCGAGACTCGCGGACACCTCCGCGCCCCGGTCGGTGTGGACGAGGGCGTTGGTGACGAGCTCGGTGATCAGCAGCTCGGCCACCTCGGCCGCATCGGTCCGGCACCGGTGGTGCATCAACTCCCGTAAGGCCCGGCGGACTTCTCCCACCGCCTTCAGGTCGGCCCGGCGCACGCTCCGGGTGATCCGCAGCGTGTCCACCGCTCCCCCGTCCTCACCGGCGGACGGTTCGCGCGGCACCGGCCTGCCTCTCCGCCACTGCTTCCCGTTCTTCGCCCCCACCCGCACGGCGATGTCCCTCCCCCGCGTCCATGCTCTCGAACAGGTCTACGGGATGCATGCCCCCCGGGGGGGTCCGCACTCCTGCGGGCTTACGGGCGGGGCACGTTGCGGAGGTTGGATCGAGCCATCTGGATCATGCGGCCCACCCCGCCGTCCAACACGATCTTGCTGGCGGACAGTGCGAATCCGGTCACCATCTCGGCGCTGATCCTCGGCGGAATCGACAGGGCGTTGGGGTCCGTCACCACATCCACCAGAGCGGGTCCCTTGTGCCGGAAAGCGTCCTTCAAAGCCCCTGTGAGCTGCTTGGGCTTCTCGACGCGGACCCCGTACGCGCCGGCCGCGCGGGCGATCGCGGCGAAGTCGGGGTTCTTGTTGGTCGTCCCGTAGGAGGGCAGGCCGGAAACCAGCATCTCCAACTCGACCATTCCGAGGGATGAGTTGTTGAAGAGGACCACTTTGACGGGGAGGTCGTACTGCACCAGGGTGAGGAAATCTCCCATCAGCATCGAGAAACCGCCGTCGCCCGACATCGACACCACTTGACGGTTCCGGTCGGTGAACTGTGCCCCGATGGCCTGCGGGAGGGCGTTGGCCATGGAGCCGTGGCTGAAGGAGCCGATGATGCGCCGTTTGCCGTTCGGGGAAAGATAGCGCGCCGCCCACACATTGCACATGCCGGTGTCGACGGTGAAAACGGCGTCCTCGTCGGCCAGTTCGTCGAGGACCGCGGCCACGTATTCGGGGTGGATCGGGGTGTGCTTCTCGACCTTGCGCGTGTAGGCCTTCACCACCCCTTCCAGGGCGTCCGCGTGCTTCTTCAGCATCCGGTCCAGGAAGCGGCGGTCCGTCTTGGTCTTCACCCTCGTGTTCAGCGCGCGCAAGGTCTCCCGTGCGTCTCCCCAGACCGCGAGGTCCAACTGGGAGCGTCGCCCGAGGTGTTCGGGGCGGATGTCCACCTGGACGATCTTCACGTCATCGGGGAGGAAGGCGTTGTACGGGAAGTCCGTGCCGAGCAGGATCAGCAGATCGCACTCGTGGGTGGCCTCGTAGGCCGCGCCGTAGCCCAGCAGCCCGCTCATACCGACGTCGTACGGGTTCTCGTACTGGATCCACTCCTTGCCGCGCAGGGCGTGCCCGACGGGCGCCTTGACCCGGCCGGCGAACTCCATCACCTCGGCGTGCGCCCCGGCCGTGCCGCTGCCGCAGAAGAGCGTGACCTTGTCCGCCTCGTCGACGAGCCGGACCAGCTTCTCGATCTCGCCGTCGCCGGGCCGCACCGTGGGGCGGGCGGTGACGAGCGCGTGCTCCACCGCCTTCTCCGGGGCGGGCAGGGCGGCGACGTCCCCGGGCAGGGCGACGACGCTGACCCCGCTGCGGCCGACGGCGTGCTGCACGGCGGTCTGGAGCAGCCGGGGCATCTGCGCGGGGTTCGAGATCAGCTCGCTGTAGTGGCTGCACTCGCGGAAGAGCTGGTCGGGGTGGGTCTCCTGGAAGTAGCCGAGGCCGATCTCGCTGGAGGGGATGTGCGAGGCGAGCGCGAGCACCGGCGCCATCGAACGCTGGGCGTCGTACAGCCCGTTGATCAGGTGCAGGTTCCCGGGGCCGCAGGAGCCCGCGCAGGCGGCGAGGCGGCCGGTGATCTGGGCCTCGGCCCCCGCGGCGAAGGCTGCCGTCTCCTCGTGGCGCACCTGGATCCAGTCGATGTCACCCGTCCGGCGGATCGCGTCCACGACGGGGTTGAGGCTGTCGCCGACGACTCCGTACATCCGCCGCACGCCGGCGCGCACGAGGATGTCGACGAACTGCTCCGCCACGTTCTGCTTGGCCATGGGGAGGCACCCTTCCCGGTTGCCGGTCCGGTCCGGTCCCGTCCGGCCCGGTTCTCCGTTGCGTGTGCCTCCCATCCAGCCACGGATGCGCCGGTTACGCCTCCCAGACCGCGGCGGCCGTGCGGTCGTCGGCGTACCCCTTGAGGCGGAGCTGGGTGTCCGCGAGGAAGGCCGCCAGGCCGGGCGGTTCCCCTTCGCTCCAGCGGGCGGCGAGCTCCGCCGTGAGGGCGGCCTCCTCCCGCATCGGCTCCGCCAGGCCGCCGGAGCACAGCAGCAGGGTGTCCCCCGGCCGGGCGACGGCCGCGCGGAACCGGAATCCGCCCTCGGTGTCCTCGGCCTGCCCGGCGGGTTCCAGGTCCTGCCACTGGCCCGAACGGAGCCGGAACAGCCCGCCCGCGCCGGCGCCGAAACAGACCCGCGTGCGGCACTCCGGGTCCACCGGTAGCAGCAGCCCGCGCAGCCCGGCGGTGTACGCCGCCTCGGCGAGCCCCAGATCGGCGGCGCGGGCCCGGAGCCGGCCGTAGCCCCGGTCGGTGAGCCGCTGGAGGCCCGAGCGCAGGGCGTCGCGGCGCCCGGCGCGGATGTCTTCGGCGAGCCGGCCCTGGCTCCGCCCGACGGCCGCCGCGACCGTGCGGCACAGCTCGGCGGCGGCCTCCGCGGCCCCGGGCGCGGCCCGGTCCCCGCCGGCCAGGGCCACCAGGACCAGGGCGTCGTCGCCGCCGCCGAAGCGGGCGGTGAGCAGGAAGTCCCGGCGGGCCTCGCCGCGGAAACGGGCGGAGTCCCCGCGCAGGGAGGCGGCGCGCAGGGTGTAGGTGCCGTAGCGGGCCCCCTCCAGCACGGTGTCCGGGGTCAGCCCGTCGAGGGCGGCCGGGTCGGCGGGCGGGAGCGCGCCCGGTTCGGCGGCGTAGGTGGGCGCGCGGTCGCCGAGGTGGTGCACCTCGGGCCGCCGCTCGGCGGGATCCTCCGCTACGGGTACGGGTACGGGTCCGGGTACGGGCGCGGCCGCGGGCTGCGGCACCTCCTCGGTCCGGTCCTCGTGGCGCGGCGCCCGCGCACGCCGGACCGGCAGCTCGGGCCCGGCCACCGGCGGCACGTCGACACCCCCGAGCGCGTACCCGGTGACCCCACCCGCACGGGGATCCCGCGGCCCGCCGAATCCCGCCGGGGGCGGGGGCGGGGCCGGGGGCGCAGGCGGGGCCGGGGCCAAAGGCAGCGCCGAGGCCGTCGACGGAGCCGCAGGCGGGGCCGGGGGCGCCGGCGGGACCGGGACCGGAGGGGGTGCCGGCGCCGGAGCCGAGGGTGAAGGCTGTGACGGCGCCGAAGGCGGGACGGAGGCCCAAGGCGGCTGGGCCGAGGCCGCAGGCGAAGGCTGTGGCGAGGCCGTGGACGAAGGCTGTGGCGAGGCCGTGGACGAAGGCGGGCCGGAGGCCGTCGACGGAACCGAAGGCGGGGCCGGGCTCGCCGGCGGACCCGCAGGTGTAGGCGGGGCCGGGGGCGCAGGTGTAGGCGGGGCCGGGGGCGCAGGTGTAGGCGGGGGCATAGGCGGAAGTGGGGGTGGCGGGGCGTATCGCTCGGCGGGGGACGGCAGTTCCGCTGCGGGCGGGTACTCCGGAGCCGGGCGCGGGCCCGGAAGCCCTGGCGGGGGCGGAGGCGGGACGTACCGCTCGCGGGGCGACGGCACTTCCGGCGCGGGCGGCGGCTCCGGAGCCGGGCGCGGGCCCGGCAGCAGCGGCTGTGTCCGTCCCGCGTCACCGGGCCCGTCGTCCCGCACCGGAGCCGGCCCCGGCGGGCCGGCGTCCTGCCGGAACGCGTCCGCCACGGGCGGCCGGGCGGGCAGGCCCGTGTCCGGGGCCGCGGCCTGTCGCGGTCCCGGCAGCGGTCCCCGCTCCGGCGCCTGCTCCGGCCCCCGCTCCCACTCCCGCTCCGGCGGAGCCGGTGACGCGGGTACGGCCGGGTCCGCCGTCACTCCCGCCGCCGAGCGGAACCGGTTGTCCAGGGTGTCCCCCGGGTCGGCTTCCGGCCCAGCGTCCGGATCCTCGTAGAGCTTCTGCCACCAGTCGTCCGCGCCCTGCTGACTCATGCCCTCATTCTCGGCCTCCCGCACGGGCGGAAAACGCGGAACGCACGAAATCGGCCTGGGGGAAAATCGGTCCGGCGGTCAACGCGGGTTCTCGTACGCACGGCGGGACTTGCGCCGGGCCGGGATCGCCGGGCCGGCAGCGGACCCCGGGCGCGGAGCAGACGCGCAGGGCGTGGCCCTGCCGCGTCGTACGGTCACGCTGCGGGCGAGCGCGGCCTGTTCGGCCCGTTCGACGGGCTCGGGCCGGCCGTGCGGAGGAGGCCGGCGACCGCGCCCGGCATGTCGAGGGCGACCGGCAACTCCGGGGCCGGGGCATCCTCGTGGCCGGCGACCACCGTGTGGACGGCGCCCCGGCTGGCGCCGTGCTCGCGGGCCGGGGCGGCGAGGAGCCGTCCGCCCGGCTCCGCCGTGCGTCGCACGGCGTCGGTCTTCCCGGTGAAGCGGTTCATACCGGCGTTCCCGTCAGGGTGTGCGTGATGTGGTCGCTGAGGTGGGGCAGCCAGTCCGGCCGCGCGTTACCGAGAAGGTGGTCGCCGTGCGGGACGGACAGGTAGGTGCCGTGCGGTGCCAGACGGGCCAGGGGCTCGCCGTTCGTCACGCCGGGGATGACGTCCTGGTCGCCGTCCACGACCAGCAGCGGGGCCGCGATCCGCGGGGCCAGGGCGGCAAGGTCCACGTGTCGTGCGAACTCGTGGGCGGCATCGGCTCCTCCGGTCCGCCGGGCCATGATGTCCCGTACCGGCGGGGGTAGTTCCTCCCAGTCGAGGCGGAAGGGACCGCTGACGGTGGCGACGGCCGCCACGCGCGGCTCGAGCGCCGCGGCCCGGGCCGCGAAATAGCCGCCCAGACTCAGGCCGACGAGCCCGATGCGTGCGGCGCCGAGGGCATCGACGACCCGGCCCACGACCCGCTCGTAGTCCGCCACGAAGGTCGTGGTGGCCGCGAGAACGCCCTGTCCGGGACCGTCCATCGCGAACACCGCCAGCCCCCTGGCCAGCAGCGCGGACACCAGATCGAGGAACTCCTCCTTGGCCGAGTCCAGGCCGGGGACAACGACCACGGTCCCCGGGGCGTCGGAGGGGCCGCGCAGCCAGCCGGTGAATCCCTCGCCGCTCACCCGCCTCGCACCGGGCTCCAGCACGGTGAGCGCTCTGCTCACGGCGTCATCCGCCTCGACGGCAGCACGATGTGCTTCCGCGTACGGCGCCAGGGTGGCCAGGTGGAACCACCGGGCCGCCATCAGCAGGTACTCGCCCGCCGAGCGGGATGATCCCGCGTCCTGCGCGCGGTGGAGGTAGCGGTGTCCCGTGCGAAGGAAGGCCGGCCCCCAGTCGGCGACGGAGGTGAGGCCATCGGTGACGCGCCGGTACTCGTGCGGGTCCACGCCCGCACCGGTGGCACGGGTCCACTGGGCGGCGGCGAACTCGGTGGTGCTCATCGTGCTCATCGCGCTCCTCCGGTCAGCAGGACGGCCTTGCCGCGTATCCGGCGCTCTCTGAGGTCGACCAGGGTGTCGGCGGTCTGCGCCCAGTCGGCGATGCGGCCGATCTCCGGATGCAGCCGGCCCTGTTCCACGAGGCTCACCAGGGCCGAGAGATCGGAGCCGTACGGGGCGCCGGCGTAGTGGAAATGCTGGATCGTGACGCGCTCGGGCCCGCCGAGGAGTTGGAAGAAGTCGAGGGACACCGGGGTGCGGCTCGCCTGGCCGAACCAGACGAGCAGGCCGCCCGGGCGCACCTTCGACAGGGCGCGTGCCAGATCCGGCCCACCCGTGGACTCCAGCACGACATCGAACGGTCCCTGAGCCGCCGCCACTTCGTGCACCACCTTCGCACCCAGTTCCGCGAGCCGCTCGCCGCGCGCCGGCGTGGCCGTCACCGCGGTCAGCTCGGCTCCGGCTCCAACGGCGAGCTCGGTGACGTAGTGGCCGACGCCGCCCGAGGCGCCGGTCAGCAGCACCCGTCGGCCGGCCAGAGAACCGGCCGTACGCAGCAGCCGCAGGGCAGTGATCCCGGCCAGGGGAAGAGCCGCCGCCCGTGCGCTGTCGACGCTGTCCGGGAGCAGCGCGAGCGAGTGCGTGGGCACGGCGGCGTACTCGGCCCAACCGCCCTGCGCCGGGTGCCCGACCACGCGGGTGCCGATGCCGGGGCCGGAGCCGTCGGCTGCCGCCTGTACGACGAGCCCTGCGATGTCCTTGCCGGGCAGCAGCTCCGGCCGGGGGCGTTCGAGAAGGAACGTCTCGCCCCGGTTCGGGGCGAACGCCTCGACTTTGATCAGTGCCTCACCGGGCTCCGGCACGGGCTGGGGGACCTCGGCGAAGGCGACCGGGCGCGCCGCTTCTCCCGTGGGAATCAGTCTTTGCATGGAGAGGATGCAACCCCACGGCCGCCCCGCGATCCAACAACGAACAAGCACAGCCGACAACTTTCGGTTGTCACCTAGGGTGGGAGCCATGGATCTCGACGTGGCGCAGGTACGTGCCTTTGTGCGCACCGCCGAGGAACTGCACTTCGGCCGGGCCGCCGGGACACTCGCGATCTCCCAGCAAGCGCTGTCCAAGAGGATCGCGCGGCTGGAATCCCTGCTCGGCACCGAGCTGTTCCGGCGCGGCGGCAACGGGGTACGCCTCAGCGAGGCCGGACAGCGTTTCCTCGCGCCGGCCCGGCAGACCGTGGCCGCCGCCGACGCCGCGGTCGCGGCGGCGGTCGGGAAGGAACGTCCGCTGCGCGTGGACGTCTGGGGGCACCTCTACGCGCCGATGCGGACGCTGGCCCAGATTGCCGGACGGGCCGGGGAGCTGGCGCTGGGGCACGGTCGCGATCTGCCGTCGGTGACGACGGCACTGCTGCACGGCGACATCGACGCGGCTTTCGGCCGAGTCCACCCTCCGCTGCCCGCCGGGCTGGCACACCGCCTCGTCCGCCTCGAACCCGTGGACGCCGTGCTGAGCGCGGACCATCCGCTCGCGGCCGAACCGGTGCTGCGGCCGGACCAGTTGCGCGGCAGCATGCTGTGGGCACCCGGTGCGCTCGACCGGCTCGACTTCCTCCACCGGTTCGCCGACCGGTTCGGCATCCGGAACACGGCCACGAGCGTCAACCTGGGGCTCGCCCACTTCCTCGCCGAGGTGGTGGAAGAGGCGCGACGCTTCTCGCTGGTGCCCGCCGATGTGCCACTGCCGGAGGTCCCCGGATTGCGCTCCGTCCCCCTGGTCGATCCCACGCCGCTGTACGCCTGGTCGCTGCTGTGGCGCACCGGCAACGGACACCCAGGGCTGAACGGCCTCGCCGCCGCCTGCGCCGAGGAAGCAGGGCGAAGCCGATGGCTGGAGTACGACCCGACCCGCGACTGGCTGCCTGAACCACCCACGAGCGGTCCCGGTCCCGGACGGGAATGACCTCGTCGAAGCAGGCAGCGCCGGCCCGCCTGCAGAGCCGCCGCGTTTCATGGGCGGCCCTCGTCCCAACGCCGGGTGACGGGCGCGTCGTTGCAAGTGTTCAGGCCTGCACGGTGGGCCGGACGACGATCTCGCTGACGTCGACGCCGTCGGGCACCTCGATCGTGTAGCCGATGGCCACGCCGCCGGCGAAGGGGAGCCGATCAACCTGGCGGCCCGGCCGGCCCACAGGGGTCCGTCTGACGCCCGGACGGGCTATGCGGCTTCGGGCCGGGCGGAAGCCGGTGCGTCGTTCGCTCGGCGGCGTCGGTGGTACGCGACGGTGAGGATCGCCAGGAGCGGGCCCCAGGCGAGGAGCGGGGCGTACGTCGTCCACAGCGCCCAGGCGGCCGGACCGCTGGTAGGGCCACCGTCGCCGTTCTCGTTCATCGGCTCCACGAAACCGAAGATCTGGTTCAGCAGGGCGTACGCGCAGAACATCATGATCAGCGCTGCCCCGAGTGCGGCCGGAACGACCACCGCCGGGATCGGGATCCGTTTGCCGTGCAGCCCCGGCACCCAGCGCGGGACGACTTCGCCCCAGGGCCGCACCAGCCCGAGGGCGAGCAGCGCGAGTCCTTCGGAGACGACGGACAGCCCGATCACGTACGGGCGTTCCCATGCCTCCCAGTGGTGGTCCGCTCCGTAGCCGGCCAGGCCCAGCACCAGCGCGATACGCCATAACCCGGACGGGAGGACACACAGCGGGATGGCATGGGCCACCCGGACCGCCCAGCGTGGAACGGGCTCGACGGGCTTGCGGCCGGCTGGTGCGCCGACCGACGTCTCGGCGGCCGTTGCTGCTGCGGCCCTGGCATGCGCGGTCATGTGTGCCCTTCCCGACGCGATCCGAAGTTGTCAATCCTCGCGTGCGGGGTGGGGACTCGGCATCCGCCGCCGGGTTGAGCCGACGGGCGACCACAGGATGACACCGCCGGGGCCGGCACGAAAGGTCCACCGGGCCGCCGCCCGGTGGACCCTTTCCGCTCCGCCCCTGCGGACTAGCGCACGTCGTACGCCCGCACGACCGTCTGGGTGACCGAGGCGCCCTTCGCGTCGGTCAGTTCGGCCTTCAGGGACACCGGCTTGCCGGAGGCTCCGGCGTGGTCCACGACCGCGGTAAAGCGGCCGCCGTGCTCGCTCACCTTCGCCTGGATCCAGTTCTCACCGTCGTAGGAGTACGACAGCTTCGCGGACTTCAGGGCGCCCGGCACGTGGCCCGCGTGCCCGGTGACGTCCAGCCCGATGCTCTGGCCGTTCGCCGCCGCCACCGTCTTCATGCCGTCGAGCGGTGCCGCGTACCGCGGGAAGAGGACCGGCAGGCCCTGCGAGTACGCCGACGCGTCCAGCTTCGAGGTGAAGCCCCAGGTCGTCTGGACGGAGGTGGACCGCTGCCAGACCCGGGCGGGCGGGCCGATCTTCTCGATGTTCTGGGTCAGTTCGTAGCGGCTCTCCTCGGCCGGGACCTCGAAGACGCCGAACGGGTACCAACTGTCCCCGATGACCTCGCCGTTGCGCTTGAGCTGGAGCCCGCCGATGTCACCGAAGGAGCCCGGCTGCGCGGCGTGGGCGCCGTCGCCCCACATGGCGGGGGCGAAGCCGATCAGGTTGCCCTGCCGCACGGCGGCGAGGGTCTCCCTGCCCGAGAGGTCGCGCGGCGCGACCGGCCCGGTGATCCCGTCGTACCAAATCACCTTGGTCTTCTGGCCCTTGGTGTAGGTCCGTTGCTCGCCGACCATGAACTCGCCCCAGGGGAAGCTGCTGGAGAGCATCTGGTCCCAGGCGGTGTCCCCGGCGGAGTAGTAGTCCGTCCGCGTGCCCGGCGCCGCGACGGTCTCGATCCCGCCGAAGTACACCGCGCTGCCGATCGGCCGGTAGGCGCCGGCCAGGTCGATGAAGTCGGCTGCCACGCCCATGGAGTTGTAGGCGGACTCGACCTGGCCGAGGTCGCGGTCGCGCACGCGGTAGGTGCGGCTGCCCTTGACCTCCCCCGTCTCGGGGAAGGCGAGGGAGTAGACGTACGGGCTCTTCGCGGTGGCCTTCCAGGACAGCGTGACCTTGCCCGTCTTCAGCCTGGCCAGCAGCGCCTGCCCCTCGGCGGCCTCGACGCGCCGACGCGGCCCTTGAGGTCGGGGTGGTCCAGGTCGGTGCCGGTGTCGAGGACGGCCACCTTGGTGCCCTTGCCGTCGTATCCGGCGGCCCAGGCGGCGGTGGCGGCCACCTGCTTCGTGGAGCGCTCCAGGTTCGCCCGGACCTTGCCGTCCAGCCACAGCTTCTTCAGCCCGCCCGAGAAGGAGCGCGCGCGGGCGTCCGTACCGGTGACGTCGGCCCAGAAGGCGGCGGCCTGCTGCTTGTCGGCGGCGAGCGCGACGGCGCCGATGGAGCCGAGGACGAGCGAGCGGTCCGCGCCGCGGGGTGCGGGCGGGGCGCTGCGCGCCACGTTCACGGAACCGTCGTAGACCGCGATGAGCGGGAGCTTCTTGGTGTGCGCGTCGTCGTAGCCCTGCCGGACGAGGCCGGTGACGTTGAAGAGCTCGTGGTCGACCCGGCCCGCGGCGAGCGCCTTGACCGCGCTCTCGGGGTACACGTACAGGTCCGTGCCGGACTGTCTCGTCTGCACGAGCGGCTGCGAGCCGTCCTCGCGCGGCATCGCGGTGGCGGCCGTCCGGCCGGCCGCGTCCGTGGAGACCAGGATCCGGTCACCCGTGACGAGGGTGACGGTGACCGGGGCCGTGGGCTGCCTTCCGGCCGCCTCGCTCCCGACGAGTGGTCTCTTTCCCGCTCCAGGTGCTCCGTCGACCGGCTGCGCCGTCGACGGGCCGACGGCGGTGACGGCAAGGACGGCCGCGGTGGCCGCCCCGAGTGCCGTACGCGATATCGGGCGCATCGCTCTCCCCAGGTGAATTCCGGCCAACTACTGCATTGCACGGCAAAGCTGCCGCGTAAATGGCTTCTGGCCAGCGGATGTTGGTGCTGCGGTGGCGCCACCTTGGCAGAGGGGCGGGGGGTGCGGCGATGATGTCCGCGGCGGGTTTGCGCCGTGGCCGCTTCCCGCCAGGAGCTGTGTCGAAAGGTGGTGGACGGGTTGCTGGGTGCCATAGGCCTCGACGAGGGGCAGGAGTCGGCGTACCGCGTGCTGGTGGCGCTGGGTGCGGCGGAGGTGCCCGACCTCGCGCACCGGCTGACTCTGCCGGTCCCGCAGACCGAACGGGCCCTGCGCCATCTGGAGCGGCACGGGCTCGCGGCGCAGTCCTCGGCCCGGCCCGGGCGCTGGGTGGCGGCCCCGCCCGGGGTCGCGCTCGGGGCCCTGCTGACCCAGCAGCGGCACGAGCTGGAGCAGGCGGAGCTGGCGGCGGCGCTGCTGGCGGAGGAGTACCGGGCGGAGGCGGCCGAGCCGGCGGTGCACGACCTCGTGGAGGTGGTGCAGGGTGCAAGCGCGGTGGCGCACCGCTTCCACCAGATCCAGCTGGGAGCCGAGAAGGAAGTGTGCGCGCTGGTCAGCGGCCGGCCGCAGGTGGTGACCGGGACGGACAACGAGGCCGAGGACCGGGCCTCCGTACGCGGTGTCGACTACCGGGTGGTGATCGAGCGGGAGGTGCTGACCCTGCCGAGCGGGATCCGCGAAGCCTCCACGGCCCTGGGCCGGGGCGAGCAGGTCCGGGTGACCGGGCAGGTCCCGACGAAACTGGTGATCGCGGACCGGACGCTCGCGATGGTCCCGCTGACGGCCCGCGGCGCGGAGCCGGCGGCGCTGGTGGTGCACGCGTCGGGGCTGCTGGAATCCCTGACGGGCCTGTTCGAGGCGGTGTGGCGGGAGTCGCTGCCGCTGCGGCTGGGGTCGGCCGGCTCGGCGGAGGAGTCCGACGGCTGCCCGGACTCCACGGACCTGGAGATCCTGTCCCTCCTCCTGGCGGGCATGACGGACGCGAGCGTGGCGAAGCACCTGGAGCTGGGCCTGCGGACGGTGCAGCGGCGCGTCAAGGGCCTGATGGAACTGTCCGGGGTGACGACACGCCTGCAGCTGGGCTGGCACGCCTACGAACGGGGCTGGGTGGCCCGATAGGCCCTGGTCGGTCACGCTGAGCAGATGGATCTGCCTCAGCTGCTCCTGGTGGGGCTGGTGCTGCTGCTCGGGGTACTGGGGGTGCTGGTCCCGGGCGTGCCGGGCACCTGGCTGGTGTGGGCGGGGCTGCTGTGGTGGGCGCTGCACGTGCGGTCGGCGCTGGCGTGGTCCCTGCTCGTCTCCGCGACCGCCCTGCTGCTCGTGGTCCAGGTGGTGAAGTGGCAGCTGCCGCCGCGGCGGGTGCGGGGGCTGGGGATCACCCCCCGGATGGCGGTGTTCGCAGGGGCCGGCGCGGTTCTGGGCTTCGTCCTGATCCCCGTACTGGGGGCGGTCCCGGGCTTCGTGGGCGGCATCTACCTCTGCGAGCGGCTGCGCCTGGGGACGCACGGCGAGGCGTGGGCGTCGGTACGGGCGGTGATGCGGGCGGTGGGGACGAGCGTGCTGGTGGAGCTGTTCGCGTGCCTGCTGGTGGCGGGGGCGTGGGTGGGGGCGGTGGTGGCGGGGTCGTAGTGCCGCGGGAGGCCCCCCTTCGGAGGACGCGGAGGACGCGGAGGACGCGGAGGACGCGGAGGACGCGGAGGACGCGGAGGACGCGGAGGACGCGGAGTGCCCGAAGGCGTCGGAGAGAGCTTCGATCCCGCTCTCCCCGACGCCTGCCGGAGCCGCCGCGGCGGCGCGGGCCAGATCACCGACGGCCCCGCCGGACCGGTCGTCAGACCACGAACCACACCTTCTCGATGCGCTCCGGGCCGACCTCGTACATCGCGACGGCCGGTCGGACCTCGCCGCCCATGAAACCGGTGACGCGTTCCTGGTCGATCACGATGCGGCCGCGGGTGACGCGGGACACGAGTTCCGCGTGCAGGTCCGGGCTCGACGCGAAGAGGGCGGCGTAGCGCTCCGCGAACGCCGGACCCGAGCGGTCGGCCATCACCTCACCCGACGGGAAGGCGTGCACCGGCACGTCCTTCACGTAGAAGGCGAGAAAACCCTCCAGGTCACGCGCGTTGTAGGCGGCGAGCTGGCCATCGACGATCTCCTCCGGAGACATCCGGCGAGTTCCTTTCCTCATCCCGCCGGCAGGGTGCGGCGGGAACGTGTACGGATGACGAGCAGCGCGCCCGCCAGTGCGGTCCGCCGGCCACGTGCACCCGGTCAGGAGCGGTTGCCGCGCTTGGCCGCGTAGTTGGCGCGGCCCTCCGCCGACTTGAGGCGCCAGTCGCGGCGGATCTCCGACCGGAGCCGCGCGTCCGTCTTCGCGACGATCCGCTGGTTCTCCCGCAGCAGCTTGCGGTAGCTGTCCAGGCGGCGTTCCGCCAGCTCCCCCGAGTCCAGCGCGGCCAGCACCGCGCACCCCGGCTCCGCCTCGTGCGCGCAGTCGTGGAAGCGGCAGTGCTCCGCGTACTCCTCGATCTCCGAGAAGACCTGGCCGACCCCAATCTCGGCGTCCCAGAGCCCGACGCCGCGCAGCCCCGGCGTGTCGATCAGGACGCCGCCGCCCGGCAGGGCGAGCAGGTTGCGGGTCGTCGTGGTGTGGCGGCCCTTGCCGTCGACCTCGCGGGCCTCCTGGACCTCCATGACCTCGGCGCCGAGCAGCGCGTTGGCCAGGGTGGACTTGCCGGCGCCGGAGACGCCGAGCAGCACGCTGGTACCGCCCGCGACGACGGCGGCGAGGACGTCCGTGCCCTCTCCGGTGACGGAGGAGACGGTCAGGACCTGGACGCCCGGCGCGGTGGCCTCCACGTCCTGGACCAGGTGTCCGAGCGTCACCGGGTCGGGGACGAGGTCCGCCTTGGTGAGGACGACCAGCGGCTGCGCCCCCGATTCCCAGGCCAGGGCCAGGAAACGCTCGATGCGCCCCAGGTCCAGTTCGACGGCGAGGGAGACGGCGATGATCGCGTGGTCGACGTTGGCGGCGAGGATCTGCCCCTCGGACCGCTGCGAGGAGGTGGAGCGCACGAAGGCGGTGCGGCGCGGCAGGTACGCCTTCACGTAGCGCGGGTGGCCCGCCGCCTCGACGGCGGCCCAGTCACCGGTGCAGATGACCCGCATCGGGTCGTGCGGGGTGACGAAGGCGGTGTCGGCGCGGACGATGCCGTCCGCGGTCATGACGTCGCACTGGCCGCGGTCGACGCGTACGACCCGGCCGGCCACGAGGCCCTGTTCGGCGTAGGGGGCGAACTCGGCCGCCCACGCGTCGTCCCAGCCGAAGGGGGCGAGGGCGTCCGCGAGCGAGGCCTGCGGAGAAGCGGAAACGGAAGAGGTGGAGAGGGAAGAGGTGGAGAAAGACGAGAGAGACAAGGGGAACCCTTCACAGGGTGGCCCCGGCCGCGGGCGCTCGCTCGGTGGCGGCGCGCGAAGGGGTGTGAGGTCAGCCGGAGACCACAGAAGTGACATTGATGGTCTTCTGAGTGCGGGCAGCGCCCTGCGCGACGACAGTCATCAACGAACTCACCTCCGGGTCATGCACGTTACTGAGGTCCTCCACCGGTCGGCGGGAACGGACCCACCGTAACAAGATCCCGCCCGCCGGGGCCACTTCTTTTTTCGCGGTGTCGCCGGACGTTCACGGACCGGCCGGGTACGTCGCCTGGGCGCGGCCGACGCCGGCCTCGAGGTCCAGGCTCCGGGAGGAGCCGGCGTCGTGCAGGGCCTCCGGGACCTCGCAGCGGCCGCTGCCGGTCGCGCAGCGGACCCGGAAGCGGGTGGCCGCGGGCACGGTGAGCTCGAGCCGGCCGGAGCCGATCCGGCCGGTCACCCGGTCCGGCGGGGTGACGAAGGAGGCGTCGGCCCGGCCGGAGCCGACCCGGAACTCCGCCTGGGGCCCGGTGAGGCCGGTGGCCCGCAGGCTGCCGGAGCCGACCTTCGCGCGCAGCGCTCCGCGCAGCCCCACGAGCTCGACCCGGCCGGAGTCGACCTCGGTGTCGACGGCGCCGCCCAGGCCGCTGAGGAAGACCCGGCCGGACCCGGCCGTCACCTTCACGGGGATGCCCTCCGGGACGGTCACCCCGAGCCGGACCGAGCAGGGCCCGGCGGCGGGCCAGAACTCCTCGCCGGGGCAGCGCGGGGTCAGCCGCAGCGTGTCGCCGAGCCAGCTCTCCTCAATGGTGGGCGCCTTGAACGACCAGCCGACCGTGGCGCGGTAGCCGACCTGCCGGTCCGCGCGGGGGGTCACGGTGACGTCCGCGTCCCCGCCCACGATCTCCAGCGCGGTCACCGGGCGGCCGCCACTGCCGCCGAACAGGGTGTCGCTGCGGGCGGTCCCGTAGGACCACGCCTGCCAGGTGGCCGGCGCCACGACGAGGAGCGCGCTCAGCAGCGCGGCGACCGTCCAGGCGAGCCGCTGCCGCGGACCGGCCGGGGCCCGGGCGGGAGAGGGCGCGCGGGCCGGTGTGGGGGCCCGTGCGGGGCCCGGGGCTCGCGGCGGCGCGGCGGCCGGCGTCACGGCGTGCCGTCCAGGAAGCGCAGGACCGCGAGGACCCGGCGGTGGTCGCCGTCGGCCGGCGGCAGGTCGAGTTTGGCGAAGATGCTGTTGATGTGCTTGGCCACCGCGCTCTCGCTCACGACGAGTTCGGCGGCGATCCCGGCGTTGGAGCGGCCCTCGGCCATCAGGGCCAGCACCTCGCGCTCGCGCGGGGTGAGGCGTTCCAGCGGGTCCGGTCCGCCGCCGCGGCGCAGCAGGAGCTGGGCGACGACCTGCGGGTCGAGTGCGGTGCCACCGGACGCGACGCGCCGCAGTGCGTCGATGAACTCCTCGACGTCGGCGACCCGTTGCTTGAGGAGGTAGCCGATGCCGGCGGCGCTCGGCGCGGCGAGCAGATCGGCGGCGTACCGTTCCTCCACGTACTGCGAGAGCAGCAGCACCGCCGTGCCGGGGCTCTGCCGGCGGATCATCAGGGCGGCCCGGACCCCCTCGTCGGTGAAGCCGGGCGGCATCCGCACGTCCACGAGCGCCAGTTCGGGGCGGTGTTGCTCGACGGCGGCGAGCAGGCCCTCGGCGTCCCCGGTCTCGGCGGCCACCTCGAAGCCGGCCATTTCGAGGACCTTGACGAGTCCTATCCGCAGCAGGACGGAGTCCTCGGCGATCACAGCCCGCACGGCAGCTCCACGGTGATGACGGTCGGGCCCCCGAGGGGGCTGTTGATCATGATGGTTCCGTCGACCGACCCTACGCGTTTGCGCAGGCCGACCAGGCCGGTTCCGCGGGCCGGGTCGGCCCCGCCCACCCCGTCGTCGGTGACGGTGACCCGCAGCAGGTCCCCGCTGCGGCCGGCCCCGCCGGGTGCGGCCGTGCGCACGGCCCGCACCGAACAGCGGCGCGCCCGGGCGTGCTTGGCCACGTTGGCCAGGGTCTCGGAGACCACGAAGTAGGCGACGGCCTCCACGGTGGCGCCCGGCCGCGTCGCGATGTCCACGGCCAGCTCCACGGGGAACGGGGCGCGGGCGGCGATCCCGGAGAGCGCCGCGTCGAGCCCGCGGTCCTCCAGTACGGCCGGATGCAGGCCCCGTACCAGGCTGTTGAGCTCCTCGATGGCCTCCTTCGCCTGGCGGTGCGCCTCGTCGATGACGGCCTTGGCCTCGGGCGGCAGATCGGGCAGGGTGGCGCGGGCGATGCCGAGGTTCATGGCGAGGGCGACCAGCCGCTGCTGCGCTCCGTCGTGCAGGTCCCGTTCGATCCGGCGTCGTTCGAGGTCGGCGGCGTCCAGCACCCCGGCCCGGCTCACCGCGAGGTCCTCGACGCGACGCTCCAGCTCCCGGGCGCGGTTCGGGCCGAGGAGGGCGGCCGCCGCGAAGGCGTCCAGCCGGGCGAAGAGGGCGGCGAGCCAGGGCGCGGCGAGCAGCAGCAGGATCCCGCCGACGGTGATGAGGTCGTAGTCGCCGGTCCAGCCGGGGGTACGGGTGTCCGCGGGCAGGAACCAGAACCAGCCGTAGACGGAAGCGGCCGCGACGCCGAAGGCCCAGGCCAGCACCACCAGCGCGCCGGCGGCCGCGGCGAGCGGGCTGACGAGCAGGTGGTAGCCGTACTGCCGCCAGGTCGCCTCGGAGCGCACCCGTTCCACCAGCCCGCGCAGGCTCGACCAGCGGTTCTCCCGTACGACCTCCGGCACGTCGAGGCCGAGCAGCGCCCAGAAGCGGCTGCGCTGGAGCGTGGTGAGCAGCGGGCCGAGCCCCAGCACCGCGAGCAGCGGGACCGGGCTGAGGCCGGGCGCCACGGACACGTAGGTGAAGCCGAGGAGCGCGGGCAGGGCCGGCGGGATCGCGGCCGTGGTGAAGACCGTGTTGCGCCGGGACCACGCCGACCACGGTGCGTGCGCCGCGATCCAGGTGTACGTGCGCCCCACCGCGCCGCGAAGTGCCATGACCCGTACGGTAATCGCACTGGTCAGGGACTTTCCATCACGCTGGCACCCGCCCGGGGGTGTACCTGGTGCCACCTCCGGTTCGGACAGTGGAGCCAGTGATCTCGACGGCGCGGCGGACGAGGCTGGTGGTGTGCCCGGGGGACGGACCGCCGGGCCGGAAGGAGACCCGCTGTCATGGCACTTGTCGCCCCGCAGGCCCGCACCTGGCGCACCCCCCGGCCGGCCACCGTGTTCACCTGCGCGGGGGTGGCGCTGCTCCCGTGGGTGCTGGTCCTGGCGAAGACGACGCCGCAGACCACCGAGGTCTCGAACTGGGCCACGGCGTGGATCGGCCTGGACCTGATGCTGGCCGCCGGGCTGACCGGGACCGGGATGCTGCTGCGCAGGGGCGACCCCCGGGTGTCGCCGGTCGCGGCGGCGACGGCCGCGCTGCTGGTGATGGACGCCTGGTTCGACGTCACGACCTCGGCCGGGACCGGTGGGCAGGGCATGGCGCTGCTGCTGGCGGCGGGCGCGGAGCTGCCGCTGGCACTGGCGTGCGCGATGGTGGCCGCCCGCCGCCGGGGCTGAGACCGTCCCACTGGACCGACGGTCCTCCGGGCGGCCCTCCCGGCAGACCGACCGGCGGACCGACCGGCGGCCCGACCGGCAGGCCTCCGGCCGCAGCGGTGTCCGTTTCGTTCAAGACGGGCGCCGCACGGCCTGCCTAGCCTGCTGTCATGACTCCACGACTCGACATGATCGGCCTGGTCGTCTCCGACATGGCCGCCTCGCTCGCCTTCTACCGCCGCCTCGGGCTGGACGTCCCGGCCGACGCCGACGGCCTGCCGCACGTGGAGGCCGCCCTTCCCGGCGGACTGCGGATCGGGTGGGACACCGAGGAGACCGTCCGCTCCTTCGACCCGTCCTGGACCCGCCCCACCGGCGACGGCCGCCGGGACCTGGCCTTCCTGTGCGACTCCCCCGCCGAGGTGGACTCCCTGTACGCGGAACTGACCGCCGCGGGGTACCAGGGCCACCTGAAGCCCTGGGACGCCTTCTGGGGGCAGCGCTACGCCGTCGTGCTCGACCCGGACGGCTGCGGCGTGTCCCTGTTCGCCCCGGCGGAGCCCGCCGCGTAGGCGGTCAGCGTGGTCCCGGCCAGCGCGCGCACCTCGCGGGCGAGGTGCGCCTGGTCGGCGTACCCGGCGGCCTGGGCCACCTCGGCGTACGGCATGCCCGCCCCGGCCAGCGCCAGGGCGCGCTGCAGCCGCAGGATCCGGCCGAGCGTCCGCGGCCCGTACCCGAAGGCGTCCAGGGAGCGGCGGCGCAGCTGACGCTCGCCGAGGCCGACCGCCTCGGCGATCCCGGCCACCGCCTGCCCCGCCCGGAGCCGCGCCGCGACCTCGGCGGCCAGCGGGTCGGGCGGCCCCGCCCCGGCCGCACGGCGCGCGGCCAGCGCCTCCAGTCCGGCGCGCGGATCCCCGTACGCCGCCACGCGTCCCGCGAGGCGCCGTACCTCCCGGGCCGGCCACAGCTCGGCGAGCTCCACGCGCCGGTCCCGCAGGGCCTGGGCCGGTACGCCGAGCAGCGCGGGCGCGGTGCCGGGCGCCAGCCGGATCCCGGCGACGGCGTCGCCCGGGACCTCTGCGGCGGGGTGCGGCCCGGTGTCGGGCCCGGCCACCAGCAGCCGCCCGTCGGCCCACAGCAGGTCCATGCACCCGTCGGGCAGCACCATCCGGCCGCGGCCCCGCGCCCGCCACAGCACGGCCCCGGGTACGTCCGCCGAAGGCGCTTCCTCGTACACCCCTCCAGCGTAGGGCGAAGATCGACGGCTCTCCCGTGAACCGGTCAGTGTTTGCGCAGCCGCGACGAGTAGTCCTCGGGCGGCAGGAACTTCGACCACCGCTCCGGGAACTCCGACGGCATCCCGCCGTCCTCGTCGTCCTCCGACTCGCCCTCGGCCATGGCCCGCCAGGCCGCGGCCCGCGCGATCAGCTGCGCGGCCTCCAGCTCCCGGGCCCGCTCGTTCGCCTCGCGCGCCGCCGCCGTGGCCACGGACGGCCAGACCCGGTCGATGGCGGCGTTGACGGCCGCGCCGACCAGCACCGCGAAGGCCGAGATGCCGATCCACAGCAGCACCGCCACGGGCGCCGCCAGCGATCCGTAGATCGTCGGCCCCTCCACGGTGTTGGTGAGGTAGATGCGCAGCAGGAACGAGCCCAGCACCCACATGGCGAGGGCCACCAGCGCGCCCGGCACGTCCTCGATCCACGGCGAACGCACCGGTACGGACACGTGGTAGAGCGTCGTCAGGAAGACGATGGACAGCAGGGTGACGGTCGGCCAGTACAGCACCGCGATCACGCTGGTGCCCCAGGGGACCAGCTCGATCACGGCGTCCGGCCCCACCACCATCAGCGGCAGCACGATCGCCCCGATCACCAGGGCGATGATGTAGAGCACGAAGGCCAGCAGCCGGGTCTTGACGATGCCGCGCTGGCCGTCGAGCCCGTACATCACGGTGATGGTGTCGATGAAGACGTTGACGGCGCGCGAGCCCGACCACAGGGCGAAGGCGAAGCCGAGCGAGATCAGGTCGGGGCGGCCGCGCCCCGTCACGTCGTCGAGCATCGGTTTGGCGATGTCGTTCACGCCCCGGTCGGACAGCACCGTGCCGACCGCGCCCAGGATGTTCTCCTCGATGCTGGCGACCGTCGTCTCGCCCGTCCAGCCGTCCACGTAGCCGAGCAGGCCCAGCAGGCCGAGGAAGAGCGGGGGCAGCGAGAGCAGCGTGAAGAACGCCGCCTCGGCCGCCAGGCCGAGGATGCGGTACTCGATGCACGAGTTGACGGTGTCCTTCAGCAGCAGCCAGCCCATCTTCCGCTTCGAGACGTTGCGGTAGAGGGCGCGGGCCCGGTGGAGCCGTCCTGGGGGTCCCGGGATCCGCTCGGGTGTTTCTTTTGCTGGCTGCACGTCCTTACGGTATCCGCATGGCAGCCACCACCCACACAGTCAGCAACCAGGCCCCGCCCCTGGTGGGCTACGACGTCTACGGCGGCGATCGGGCCCTCACCGAGGGCGTCGAGCGTCACCTCGCATCCGCGGAACCCGAACTCCTCGGCGAGGTACGAGAGGAGCTCACCGGTCTCGGGCGGGCGGCCGGTTCCGCGCAGGCCCAGGAATGGGGCGTGCAGGCGAACGAGAACCCGCCGAAACTGCGGACGCACGACCGGTACGGGAACCGGATCGACGAGGTGGAGTTCCACCCGGCCTGGCACCGGCTGCTCGGGCACGCCGTGACCTCCGGGCTCACCGACGCCTGGGGGCGTCCGGCCGGGCATCTGCGCCGGGCCGCCGGGTTCTTCCTGTGGTCGCAGGCCGAGGCGGGGCACGGCTGCCCGGTCTCGATGACGCACGCCGCCGTACCGGCGCTGCGGGCCGATCCGGCGCTCGCCGCCGAGTGGGAGCCGCGGCTGACCTCGCACGTGTACGAGCAGGGCCTGCGGCCGGCGGCGCAGAAGGCCGGCGTGCTGTTCGGCATGGGGATGACGGAGAAGCAGGGCGGCAGCGACGTACGGGCGAACACGACGGCCGCGGTGCCGCTGGACGCGTCCGGCGAGTACCTGCTGACCGGGCACAAGTGGTTCTGCTCGGCGCCGATGTGCGACGGATTCCTGGTGCTGGCGCAGGCTCCGGGCGGACTGACCTGCTTCCTGGTGCCGCGGGTGCTGCCGGACGGCACGCGCAACGTCTTCGCGATCCAGAGGCTGAAGGACAAGCTGGGCAACAAGTCGAACGCGTCGAGCGAGGTGGAGTTCGACGGGACCTGGGCGCGGCGGGTGGGCGAGGAGGGCCGGGGGGTGCGGACCATCATCGAGATGGTCGCGGCGACCCGGCTGGACTGCGTCATCGGCTCGGCCTCGCTGATGCGGCAGGCGCTGACGCAGGCCGTGCACCACGCGGAGCACCGCTCTGCTTTCGGAGCACCCCTCATCGACCAGCCGCTGATGCGCAACGTGCTCGCCGACCTCGCCCTGGAGTCGGAGGCCGCCACGACCTTGACCCTGCGCCTGGCGGCCGCCTACGACACCGGGACGGAGCAGGAGAAGGCCTTCCTGCGCCTCGCCGTGCCCGCCGCCAAGTACTGGGTGACCAAGCGCTGTACGCCGATGGTCGCGGAGGCCCTGGAATGTCTGGGTGGCAACGGCTACGTCGAGGAGTCCGGGCTGCCGAGACTGCTGCGCGAATCCCCGCTGAACTCCATCTGGGAGGGCTCGGGCAACGTACAGGCGCTGGACGTACTCCGTGCCCTGCAGCGCGAGCCCCAGGCGCTGGGCGCCTTCCTCCAGGAGGTCGGCTTGGCGCGGGGCGCCGACCACCGGCTGGATTCGGCCATCAAGGACCTGCTGACGGAGCTCGCCGACCTGGAGGGCATCGAGGCGCGGGCCCGCCGCGTGGTGGAGCGCATGGCGCTGGTGCTGCAGGGATCGCTGCTGGTGCGCTGGGCTCCGCCGGAGGTCGCGGACGCGTTCTGCGCCTCCCGGCTGGGCGGCGACTGGGGCACGGCCTTCGGCACGCTGCCGCACAGCCTCGATCTCGGCGCGGTGGTGGAACGGGCGCGGATCGCGGGCTGACGGGCGCGGATCGCGGACTGGGGAGGAGCCCCCGTCGGGCTCCCCTGCGGTCCCCAAACCGCTCCGAGCCGTGATCCGGGCCCGTCGACCGGTTCAGAGGTGGCGCCGCGCCGACTCGGCACCACCTCTGTTCCGAAGCCCCGAGGAGGAGCTGTCACGCCGCTCGGCGGCGTCCGGACAGTTTCGGTCGGGCGACCGGGACTTGGCGAGAGTTGCATACCGTTGCAACCTTTGAGTCGGCAGCCGCCCGCCGGGGCGCCGGGGATGCGGAACGCGGACCGCCCGGGCGGCTCGCGTCGTACGTCCTGTTCGCACGGGGAGGTTCCGGTGGCCGACACCACAGGCAGCACGGTCGATGTGGCACGCATCTCGGCCATGGACGCGCGGGCGGCGGCGCGTCTGCTCAAGGGGGTACGGGCGGCCGCGCTGGCCGGGGACCGCCCCCCGGCCGCGCCGAGACCGGAGATCGCCGAGTCCTGGCGGCGGATGCTGGCGGGCGGCGTGCACCCGGACCGGGACGCGCGCTCGCGGATGCTGTCGGCCGCCGAGACGGAGGAGCGGCGGCAGGGGTCGCCGCTGCGGGAGATCCTCCCCGTGCTGCGGGAGGGCCTGCTGCCCGCGCTGGACGAGGCCCTGCACATCATGGTCGTCGCGGACGCGGACGGGCGGCTGCTGTGGCGGGAGGGCCACTCCTCGATCCTGCGCAAGGCCGACCGGCTCGGCTTCTCGGTAGGGGCCGACTGGGACGAGGCCGTGGTCGGCACCAACGGGGTGGGCACGGCGCTGGTGGCCCGGCGGCCGGTGCAGGTGTTCTCGGCGGAGCACTTCGTCTCCAGCCACCACGACTGGACCTGCGCCGGGGCGCCCGTACGGGACCCGCGGGACGGGCGGCTGCTGGGCGTGGTCGACGTCAGCGGGCCGCTGGCCACCATGCACCCGGCGACGCTGGCCTGGGTGAGCTCGGTGGCCCGGCTCGCCGAGCGCGAGCTGCGGATCCGGCACCTGGAGTCGCTGGAGCGGCTGCGGACGGTGGCGTCCCCTCTGCTGGCCCGGCTGCCGGGACGGGCGCTGGCCGTGGACCCGGACGGCTGGACGGCGGCGGTGACGGGGCTGGCGCCCACGGACCGGATCCCGCTGCCGAAGACCTTCGGACCGGGCCGGGTGTGGGTGCCGAGGCTCGGCGACTGCGTGGTGGAGCCGCTGCCCGGCGGCTGGCTGCTGCGGGTCGCGCACGAGCGTACGAGCACGGCGGCGACCCGGATCGTCCTGGACCTCAGCCGGGCGGGATCCTGGTCGGCGACGGTGTACGGGTCCTCCGGGAGCTGGTCGCAGGAGCTGAGCCCGCGCCACGCGGAGCTGCTGTTCCTGCTGGCGGACAGCCCGCGGGGACGCTCGGCGGCCGAACTGTCCGCGGAGCTGTTCGGGGACCCGGCGCGCACGGTGACGGTCCGCGCGGAGCTGTCCCGCGTCCGCCGCCACTTCGCGGGTGTCCTGACCCACCGGCCGTACCGCTTCGCGGAGGACGTGGAGGTGGAGCTGATCCGCCCCGAGGACCCGGCCGCGCTGCTCCCGCACTCCACCGCCCCCGCGGTGATCAGGGCCCGCCTGGGGCGCCGGGGGCCCGCCGTGATTCCCTGAAGGGCATGAGCACCCTCACCCTCACCACCTGGTCCCTGGAAATGACCTCCCCGTCGGACCTCGTCCCGGCGTCCGTACCGGGCCCTGAGATCACGATCTCGCGGGCGGAGGTCCCGTCCCCGGAGTTCAGCCGCTTCCTCTACGCCTCGGTGGGCGGCGACATCCACTGGACGGACCGCCTGTCGCTGACGCGGGCGCAGTGGGTGGAGCAGCTGGGCCGGCCGGGGGTGGAGACGTGGGTGGCGTACGACCGCGGCACGCCGGCGGGGTACGTGGAGTTCGACCCGCAGGACGACGGTGTGGTGGAGATCATGTACTTCGGCCTCCTCCCGGACTTCCGCGGCCGCCGCATCGGCGGGCACCTGCTGTCGGTGGGCATCGCCCGGGCGTGGGACCTCGCGGAGCGCTGGCCGGAGCGCGAGCCGACCCGCCGCGTCTGGCTCCACACCTGCAGCCAGGACGGCCCGACGGCGATGGAGAACTACCAGCGGCGCGGCTTCAAGGTCTTCAGGACGGAGACGGAGTCCAAGGAGGACACCCCGACCCCGGGCCCCTGGCCGGGCGCGTAGGCCCTGCCGGGTCCGGGGGCGTCACTTGCCCTGCCGGACCGAGACGCGCAGGTTCTCGTCCCGGTCGCGCTCGACGAACAGGGCGGCGCCGCCCAGGTCGGGGTGGTACGGCACCTCCACCCCGGCGCCCAGCGCCTCGGCGTTCCCCGTGGCGGAGGTGAGGTCGAGCCGGGCGCCGACCCGGCCGTCCGCGGCGTCGCCCTCCACGAGGCCGTAGGCCGTTCCGTCGTCCCGTACCGACCGCACGGCGATCGCCTTGGTGTTGCCGTCGCCCTTCAAGCAGACGCCCTGCCCCCGCTCCAGGTCGAAGGCGACGGGACCGGCGGCGAGGAACCGTCCGGCGGGCGAGGTGACCACCTCGTGGTTGCGGTAGCCGCGGCCGGACCCGCTGTGGCCCTCCTCGTAGCCGCAACTCATGCGGGCGAGCACCCGGCCGGACGCCATGTCGTGCACCGACCAGGTGGGGAGCGTCCCCGGGGCGGCCTTCTCGTCCTTGTCCCACTGGACCAGGGCCTTGCCGCCGGCCACGCCGTACACCCACCCGTTCCAGCCCGTGTAGGGCCCTGCCTTCGAGGGCACCCCGTCGGGCCGCACCGAGTCGCTGAACCAGCGGCCCGGGACGCCGAACCCGCCGGCCAGGTCGACCAGCGGACCTGCGGGGCCCACCGCCATCACGGCGGCCCTGCAGGCCGGCGAGTCCTTGCACTGGGGCAGCAGCGAGGCGGGGGCGTCGTACGGGGTGACGGTCCCGGTGACCAGGTCGACCGCGGACGCGTGCGTCGGATAGGCGCCCGGGCCGCCGTGGGCGACGATCAGCCGGCCGCCCCCGGCCTGGACCCTGACCTCACCGGGGTCGGCCTTCAGCGGTACGTCGATCTCCCGGACCGGCTTGACGCCCTGCCCCTTCGCGTCCGCGGGGTACAGCGCGAGGCGCACCACCTCGGTGCCCTCGTGGAGCTCGTCCTTGCCGGTCAGGCCGTGGCCCGCCAGGACGACGAACTTCTGCCCGTCCTGCTCCACTGCGAGCACCCGGGGCACCACCTCGTGCTTGTCCGCGGAGGGCAGCGGGACCGGGGGGCGCCAGTCCGCCGAGGTCCACCGGGCCTTCCCGTCGGCGGCCGCCCGGACCTGCACGGTGTAGCCGGCGCCCACGTCCATGACGGCGACCGCGGCGGCGCCGGGCACCACGGCCACGGGCTGGGGCGCGTTCACCGGCACCCAGGGCAGGGTCTGGTCCCAGCCACGGCCGGCGTCCCACGCGGCGGGCACCCCGAACGCCGCGAGCGGTTCGGCCGTGCGGCTCCGCGCCGCTCCCCCGCTGCCCTTCGCCGCGTCCGGCGGGGTGTCCGCCCCGCCCCCGCAGCCGCCCGACAGCCCCACCGCGGCCACGACCGCGACGGCGGCCGCCGTTCTCCCCGTGCGCATGCGTCGTTCCCCCATCTCCTGATGATCAAGACCAGGGGACCTAGGCGAACCGGAAGGGCTCCGCAGAGCGGAACGTAGACTTCCGGATGCCCGGCGGGAGGGCCCCGAGGTGACGCAGAACACAGCATCCCGCCATACGAGACAGAACTGTCCGAATCATGGACAGTAGTGGACTCCTCCAAGACACGCATGCCACGCTTCCCCCTATGAATGGAGCTGGAATTGCCTTGGTGAGTCGGCGGCACGTCGACCTCGGCCGCATGTCCAGCGCCATCTGTCCGGCGCGCTGAACGGAACCAGCCACGCCGCACATCGTCGCCGTCCCCGCCGCCGCGGACGCGCCGATCACCCGCTAGCCCCCTGTGGCCGATGTCCCGCCCTGCCCGCCGGCAACCCCGGCAACGGCGCGGAATCAGCCACACCCGCTCAGAGTCGCAGACCTGACAGGGGCACGCTGCCGCCGCTCTGCCTCCCCCTGCCCTTGCCTCGAGCCGCCGAAGAAGGACGTACCGCCATGGCCGCCACCCCCGAAACGCCTGCAGCCGCACCCGCAGCCGCCGCGCGCCGCAAGACCGGCCGTCACCGCGGTGAGGGCCAGTGGGCCGTCGGACACCACACGCCCCTCAACGGCAACGAGCAGTTCAAGAAGGACGACGACGGTCTCAACGTGCGGACACGCATTGAGACGATCTACTCCAAGCGCGGCTTCGACTCGATCGACCCCAACGACCTGCGCGGCCGCATGCGCTGGTGGGGCCTCTACACCCAGCGCAAGCCCGGGATCGACGGCGGCAAGACCGCGATCCTGGAGCCGGAGGAGCTGGACGACGAGTTCTTCATGCTGCGCGTCCGCATCGACGGCGGCCGGCTGACGACCGAGCAGCTCCGCGTCATCGGCGAGATCTCCCAGGAGTTCGCGCGCGGCACCGCCGACCTCACCGACCGCCAGAACGTGCAGTACCACTGGATCCGGATCGAGGACGTCCCGGAGATCTGGCGCCGCCTGGAGGCCGTCGGCCTCTCCACCACCGAGGCCTGCGGTGACACGCCCCGCGTCATCCTCGGTTCGCCCGTCGCCGGCATCGCCCAGGACGAGATCATCGACGGCACCCCCGCCATCGACGAGATCTACCGCCGCATCGTGGGCAACAAGGACTTCTCCAACCTGCCCCGCAAGTTCAAGTCCGCGGTCTCCGGCTCGCCGCTGCTCGACGTGGCGCACGAGATCAACGACATCGCCTTCGTCGGCGTGAACCACCCCGAGCACGGTCCGGGCTTCGACGTCTGGGTCGGCGGCGGTCTGTCCACCAACCCCAAGCTGGGCGTGCGCCTGGGCACCTGGGTCTCGCTCGACGAGGTCCCGGACGTCTACGAGGGCGTCATCTCGATCTTCCGCGACTACGGCTACCGCCGGCTGCGCACCCGCGCCCGCCTGAAGTTCCTCGTCGCCGACTGGGGCCCGGCCAAGTTCCGCCAGGTCCTGGAGGACGAGTACCTGCAGCGCAAGCTGACCGACGGCCCCGCTCCCGAGCAGCCGACCGGCCAGTGGCGCGACCACGTGGGCGTCCACCAGCAGCAGGACGGCAAGTTCTACGTCGGCTTCGCCCCCCGCGTGGGCCGCGTGGACGGCGCCACCCTGACCAAGATCGCGGACATCGCCGAGCAGCACGGCTCCGGCCGCCTGCGCACCACCGCCGAGCAGAAGATGATCGTGCTCGACATCGAGGCCGACCGGGTCGACTCGGTGGTCGGGGCGCTGGAGGCGCTGGACCTGCGGGTCAAGCCGTCCCCGTTCCGCCGCGGCACGATGGCCTGCACCGGCATCGAGTTCTGCAAGCTGGCCATCGTCGAGACGAAGGCGCGCGGCGCCTCGCTGATCGACGAACTGGAGCGCCGCCTGCCGGACTTCGCCGAGCCGCTCACGATCAACATCAACGGCTGCCCGAACGCCTGCGCCCGTATCCAGGTGGCGGACATCGGTCTCAAGGGGCAGCTGGTCCTGGACGACGACGGCAACCAGGTGGAGGGCTACCAGGTCCACCTGGGCGGCGCCCTCGGCCTGGAGGCCGGCTTCGGCCGCAAGGTCCGCGGCCTCAAGGTCACCTCGGCCGGTCTGCCCGACTACGTCGAGCGGGTCGTCAAGAGCTACGAGGAGCAGCGCGAGGACGGCGAGCGCTTCGCGGCATGGGTCGCCCGCGCGGACGAGAAGAGCCTCTCGTGAGCGAGCGCGCCGCACCGTTCTACTGCCCGTACTGCGGCGACGAGGACCTGTTTCCCCACGAGGCGGGCCACGGCGCGTGGGAATGCAGGGCCTGCAACCGAGCCTTCCAGCTGAAGTACCTCGGGCTGCTGGCCCGCGGTGTCCGATCCGATTCAGCTGGAGGGGACGAGATATGACCACCACTCAAGACGCGAGTCTCACGAACGTGGACCTCAAGGCCACGGATCTGAAGGCACTGGCCGAGCGGGCGGGCCGGGACCTGGAGGACGCCTCCGCGCTGGACATCCTGCGCTGGGCGGCCGGGACCTTCGGCGGCAAGTTCGCCGTGACCTCCTCCATGGAGGACGCGGTCGTCGCCCACCTGGCCTCGCGCGTCTTCCCCGGCGTGGACGTGGTCTTCCTCGACACGGGCTACCACTTCGAGGAGACCATCGGCACCCGTGACGCGGTCGAGGCGGTGATGGACGTCAACGTCATCACGCTCACCCCGCGCCGGACGGTGGCCGAACAGGACGCGGAGCACGGCCCGAAGCTGCACGACCGCGACCCCGACCTGTGCTGCGCACTGCGCAAGGTCAAGCCGCTGGAAGAGGGCCTGACCGCGTACGACGCGTGGGCGACGGGCCTGCGCCGCGACGAGTCCCCGACCCGGGCGAACACCCCGGTCGTCGGCTGGGACGAGAAGCGGCGGAAGGTCAAGGTCTCCCCGATCGCACGGTGGACCCAGGACGACGTGGACGCATATGTTGCCGATCATGGAGTTCTCACCAACCCGCTGCTGATGGACGGTTACACCTCCGTCGGCTGCGCCCCCTGCACCCGGCGCGTGGCGGAGGGCGAGGACGCGCGGGCCGGCCGGTGGGCCGGGCGGGGCAAGACCGAGTGCGGACTGCACGGCTGATGACGAGCAGCGCGACGACCAGCGTGACGACCAGCGTGACGACGAGCGAAGAACTTACGGAGACAGAGCAGATGAGCGTGAGCGACCAGGGCGCCACCGTGTGGCTGACCGGGCTGCCGAGCGCGGGCAAGACCACCATCGCCTACGCGCTGGCCGAGCGGCTGCGCGCCGAGGGCCACCGCGTGGAGGTCCTCGACGGTGACGAGATCCGTGAGTTCCTCTCCGCCGGCCTCGGTTTCAGCCGCGAGGACCGGCACACCAACGTGCAGCGGATCGGCTTCGTCGCCGAGCTCCTCGCGAGCAACGGCGTCAAGGCGCTGGTGCCGGTGATCGCACCGTTCGCGGAGAGCCGTGAGGCCGTCCGCGAGCGGCACGCGGCCGCCGCGACGGACTACCTCGAAGTGCACGTGGCCACTCCGGTCGAGGTGTGCTCCGAGCGTGACGTCAAGGGCCTGTATGCCAAGCAGGCGGCGGGCGAGATCTCCGGTCTGACCGGGGTCGACGACCCGTACGAGGCACCGGAGTCCCCGGACCTCCGTATCGAGTCGCACACGCAGACCGTGCAGGAGTCGGCTTCGGCCCTGCACGCGCTGCTCACCGAGAGGGGCCTGGCATGACCGCCACCGTCGCACACGTCCACGAAGGGACGGACGCGCCCTACGCGCTGTCGCACCTCGACGCCCTCGAGTCGGAGGCCGTGCACATCTTCCGCGAGGTGGCGGGCGAGTTCGAGAAGCCGGTGATCCTGTTCTCCGGCGGCAAGGACTCCATCGTCATGCTGCACCTGGCGCTGAAGGCGTTCGCGCCGGCGCCGGTGCCCTTCACGCTGCTGCACGTCGACACGGGCCACAACTTCCCCGAGGTGCTGGAGTACCGCGACCGCACGGTCGAGAAGCACGGACTGCGTCTGCACGTGGCGTCCGTCCAGGACTACATCGACGCGGGCAAGCTGCGCGAGCGTCCGGACGGCACCCGCAACCCGCTGCAGACCGTCCCGCTGACCGAGGCGATCCAGAGCCTCAAGTTCGACGCCGTCTTCGGCGGCGGCCGACGCGACGAGGAGAAGGCCCGCGCCAAGGAGCGGGTGTTCAGCCTCCGTGACGAGTTCTCCCAGTGGGACCCGCGCCGCCAGCGCCCCGAGCTGTGGCAGCTCTACAACGGCCGCCACGCGCCCGGCGAGCACGTGCGCGTCTTCCCGCTGTCCAACTGGACCGAGCTGGACGTCTGGCAGTACATCGCCCGCGAGGGCATCGAGCTCCCGGAGATCTACTTCGCCCACGAGCGCGAGGTGTTCCTGCGCAACGGCATGTGGCTGACGGCCGGCGAGTGGGGCGGCGCGAAGGAGGGCGAGACGCCCGAAACGCGTCTCATCCGCTACCGCACCGTCGGTGACATGTCCTGCACCGGCGCCGTCGACTCCGACGCCGCCACGCTGGACGCCGTGATCGCCGAGATCGCCGTCTCCCGCCTCACCGAGCGGGGTGCCACCCGCGCCGACGACAAGATGTCCGAGGCCGCGATGGAAGACCGCAAGCGCGAAGGGTACTTCTAGAAATGACCTCCACCACCGAGCAGTTCGCCGATCTGTCGGCGACCACGCTGCTGCGCTTCGCGACCGCCGGTTCCGTCGACGACGGCAAGTCCACCTTGGTCGGGCGGCTGCTGCACGACTCCAAGTCGGTCCTGACCGACCAGATGGAGCACGTCGAGGCGGTCTCGCAGGCCCGCGGCCAGGAGGCCCCCGACCTCGCGCTGCTCACCGACGGCCTGCGGGCCGAGCGGGAGCAGGGCATCACCATCGACGTCGCGTACCGCTACTTCGCCACCGCGCGCCGCCGGTTCATCCTCGCGGACACCCCGGGGCACGTGCAGTACACCCGGAACATGGTCACCGGGGCCTCCACCGCCGACCTGGCCGTGGTCCTCGTCGACGCCCGCAACGGCGTGATCGAGCAGACCCGCCGGCACGCGGCCGTGGCCGCCCTGCTGCGCGTCCCGCACGTGGTCCTGGCCGTCAACAAGATGGACCTGGTGGGCTACGAGGAGTCGGTCTTCGCGAAGATCGCCGAGGAGTTCACCGCGTACGCCTCGGACCTGGGCGTCCCGGAGATCAGCGCGATCCCGATCTCGGCCCTGGCCGGGGACAACGTGGTGGACCCCTCCGCCAACATGGACTGGTACGGCGGCCCGACGGTGCTGGAGCACCTGGAGACCGTGCCCGTCAGCCACGACCTCACCGCCTGCCCGGCGCGTTTCCCGGTGCAGTACGTGATCCGCCCGCAGTCCGCGGAGCACCCCGACTACCGCGGCTACGCGGGCCAGATCGCCTCCGGCGTGCTGCGCGTCGGCGAGGCCGTGACCGTGCTGCCCTCGGGCCGTACGAGCACGATCGCGGGCATCGACGCGCTCGGCGAGAGCGTCGACATCGCCTGGGCCCCGCAGTCGGTGACGCTCCGTCTGGCGGACGACATCGACATCTCGCGCGGCGACCTGATCGCGCCGTCCGCGAACGCCCCGGCGACCACGCAGGACGTCGAGGCGACCGTCTGCCACGTGGCCGACCAGCCCCTCTCCGTCGGCGCCCGGGTGCTGATCAAGCACACGACGCGCACGGTCAAGGCGATCGTCAAGGAGATCCCCTCGCGGCTGACCCTGGACGACCTGTCCCAGCACCCGAACCCCGGGCAGCTCGTGGCCAACGACATCGGCCGCGTGGTCGTCCGTACCGCCGAGCCGCTCGCGCTCGACGCGTACGCCGACTCCCGCCGCACCGGATCCTTCCTGCTGATCGACCCGGCCGACGGAACCACCCTGGCGGCGGGCATGGCCGGCGAGTCCTTCGCCTCCAAGGCGGAGACCACCATTCAGGCGGACGAGGAAGGGTGGGACTTCTAGATCATGCCTGCCGACATCTACTCCACCTTCGCCAAGGAGGGCGGCCGCGTAGGCAGCGGCCAACTCGGCAGCGGCCAGGGAGGGGTGGCGCGATGTGCGCGATGACGTACGCGCACCGCATGCGCGCCCACACCCCCCACGAGCTGTACCTGCCCCTGCTCCACAGACGAAGACGTGCGTCATGAGATGACCGCGTCACGAGAGGAAGTCCTCCCGTGCCTGCCACCGCCACCACCCGTAGCACTCGTACCACCCGCACCACCCTGCGCCGCGGAGTCGTCGCCGCTGCCGCCCTGCCGCTGCTGATCGGCGCGCTCGCCTCGTGCGGCTACGGCTCCGAGGCCAAGAAGGACGAGGGCGACAAGGCCAACGTCGCGGCCACCGACGGCAAGAAGCTGTCGGCGTCCGAGGTGCGGATCGGCTACTTCCCGAACCTGACGCACGCGACCGCGCTGGTCGGCCTGCAGGAGGGCCTGATCGAGAAGGAACTGAGCGGCACCAAGATCAAGCCGCAGTCCTTCAACGCCGGTCCGTCCGAGATCGAAGCCCTCAACGGCGGCTCTCTCGACATCGGTTTCATCGGCCCCTCCCCGTCCATCAACGGCTACGTCAAGTCCAAGGGCTCCAACCTGCGGATCATCTCCGGCTCCGCCTCGGGCGGCGTGAAGCTGGTCGTGAACCCGGACAAGATCAAAACCCTGGACGACCTCAAGGGCAAGAAGATCGCCACCCCGCAGAAGGGGAACACGCAGGACGTCGCGTTCCTCAACTGGATCTCCGAGAAGGGCTGGAAGGTCGACCCGGAGTCCGGCAAGGGCGACGTCTCCGTCGTCCGCACGGACAACAAGGTCACCCCGGATGCCTTCAAGCAGGGCTCGATCGACGGCGCCTGGGTGCCGGAGCCCACGGCCTCCAAGCTCGTCTCCGACGGCGGCAGCGTCCTCCTCGACGAGACCGCCCTGTGGCCCGACAAGAAGTTCGTGATCACGAACGTCATCGTGTCGCAGAAGTTCCTCAAGGAGCACCCCGACGTGGTCGAGGCCGTACTGCGCGGCACGGTGAAGACCAACGAGTGGATCCACGCCAACCAGGACAAGGCGAAGGCCTCCGCCAACGCCAGGCTCGAGGCGGAGGGCGGCAAGCCGCTCGACGCGAAGGTCATCGACCCCGCGTGGCCGAGCTTCACGGTCACGGACGACCCGCTGGCCTCGACGCTGAAGACCCAGTCGGACTGGGCGGTCAAGGCCAAGCTCATCGAGCAGCCCGACCTGGCCGGCATCTACGACCTGACGCTCCTGAACAAGGTCCTCAAGGCCGCCGGCAAGCCCGAGGTCTCCGACGCCGGTCTCGGCGCCAAGTAATCCCGTAGTCCAGCTATCCCAGGAGGTGACGACCATGGCCACCACGCTTGCCAAGGCTGCCGAGGGCTCCGTAGCGGAGCAGACCCACGCTGCCCGCATCGAGCACGTCTCGAAGTCCTTCTCCGGCCCGGCCGGATCGCAGCTCGTCCTGGACGACATCAGCCTCGATGTCGCTCCCGGAGAGTTCGTCACCATCCTGGGGGCCTCGGGGTGTGGAAAGTCCACCCTGCTGAACCTGGTCGCGGGCCTCGACAAGCCGTCCGCGGGGTCCATCGAGACCCCCGGCGGCCGTCCGGCCCTGATGTTCCAGGAGCACGCCCTCTTCCCGTGGCTGACCGCGGGCAAGAACATCGAACTCGCCCTGCGCCTGCGCGGGGTGGCCAAGGCCGACCGCAAGCCGGAGGCCGAGCGCCTGCTGGAGCTGGTCCGCCTCAGCGGCTCGTACGGCAAGCGCGTGCACGAGCTGTCGGGCGGCATGCGCCAGCGCGTGGCCCTGGCCCGGGCGCTCGCCCAGGACAGCCAGCTGCTGCTGATGGACGAGCCGTTCGCGGCGCTCGACGCCATCACGCGGGACGTGCTGCACGGCGAGCTCACCCGCATCTGGGCCGAGACGAACCTGTCCGTCCTCTTCGTCACCCACAACGTGCGCGAGGCCGTCCGCCTCGCCCAGCGCGTGGTCCTGCTCTCCTCGCGCCCCGGCCGGGTCGCGAAGGAGTGGACCGTGGACATCCCGCAGCCGCGCCGCATCGAGGACGCGGACGTCGCGGAACTGTCCCTCGAGATCACTGAACACCTGCGTGGGGAGATCCGCCGCCATGGCCAGCACTGACACCACTCCGAAGGCCACGGGCAAGAACGACGACCTGGCCGGCCTGGAGGCGGGCCTCGACGCCCTCGACGCGGTCCAGACCCACCGCACCCCGGTCCGCGAGGTCCTCGTCAAGAAGGTCCTCCCGCCCCTCCTGGCCGTGAGCCTCGTGCTCCTGGTCTGGCAGATCCTCGTCGCCACGAAGGTCACCGAGGAGACCAAGCTGCCCCCGCTGTCCGCGGTGTGGGACAGCCTGACCGACATGTGGGTCCAGGGCACCCTCCTGGAGGTGATCTGGACCAGCGTCTCCCGCGGCCTGCTCGGCTTCCTGCTGGCCCTGGCCATCGGCACCCCGCTCGGCCTGCTGGTCGCCCGGGTGAAGTTCGTGCGCGCCGCGATCGGCCCGATCCTCCAGGGCCTGCAGTCGCTGCCGTCGGTGGCCTGGGTGCCGCCGGCCGTCCTGTGGTTCGGCCTGAACGACGCGATGATGTTCACGGTCATCCTGCTGGGCGCCGTCCCGTCCATCGCCAACGGCCTGGTCTCCGGCATCGACCAGATCCCGCCGCTCTACCTGCGGGCCGGCCGCACCCTGGGCGCCACCGGTCTGAGGGGCGCCCGGCACATCGTGATGCCGGCCGCGCTGCCCGGCTATCTGGCCGGTCTGAAGCAGGGCTGGGCCTTCTCCTGGCGCTCGCTGATGGCCGCCGAGATCATCGCCTCCTCGCCCGACCTGGGCCTGGGCCTGGGCCAGCTCCTGGAGAACGGCCGCAACAACATCGACCTGCCCGGCGTGTTCCTCGCGATCATCCTGATCCTGGTGGTCGGCATCGCCATCGACCTGCTGATCTTCAGCCCGGTCGAGCGGTGGGTGCTGCGCAGCCGCGGCCTGCTGGTCAAGAGCTGAGTCCGATGTCCCGCGCACCCGCACTCCTGGTCATCGCCCACGGCAGCCGCGACCCGCGGCACGCGGCGACCGTGCACGCCCTCGTCGGGCGGGCGCGGGCGCTGCGGCCCGGGCTGCGGGTGGAGACGGCCTTCCTGGACTTCAACACCCCGTCGGTGGGCCAGGCCCTGTCCTCGCTCTACCTCTCGGGCGTACGGAACGTCGTCACCCTCCCGCTCCTCCTCACCCGGGCCTTCCACGCGAAGTCCGACATCCCGGCGGCACTGGCCGAGTCTTCGGCCCGCCTGCCGGGGCTGTCGGTGCGGGTGGCCGATGTCCTCGGCCCCTCCCCGCTCCTGCTCTCGGCCCTCGAACGCCGGCTCGCCGAAGCCGGCCTCACCCCGGCGGACCGCGCCACCACCGCGGTGGTGCTCGCGTCCGCCGGCTCCACAGACCCGGAGGCGATCGCAGCGATCGCTGAAACCGCGCGGGAGTGGCGGCACACCGGTTGGTGCGCCGTGCGGCCTGCGTTCGCCTCCGGAGCCTTTCCCGAGGGGTTCTCCCGTACTGAGGACGCCGTACGGGCCCTGCGCGCCGAGGGCTTCGCCCGGGTGGCGGTGGCCCCGTACGTCATCGCCCCCGGCCGGCTCCCGGACCGCATCGCGGCGGGCGCCGAGGCCGCGGGCGCGGACGTGGTGGCCGGCGTCCTGGGCGCCTCCCCCGAACTGGCCCGCCTCCTGCTCCGCCGCTACGACGCCTCGGCCCCCGCCACCCCGGCCAGGCTCCCGGCCCTGACGGCCTGACCCCGGCCTCCGCCCCCGCGTCGCCTCAATCGCCCACCCAGCCCCTCCGGCGTTTGAGGAGCGGCGATTGGGCGGCCGAGTCGCTAGGCGCGGGCGGTGGCCTCGTCGGCCAGGGTGGTGAGGTCCTCGATGGACATCGCGGCCGGCGGGAGGCCCTCACGGGCGAAGATGTTCGCGGCGTGCCGCAGGACGTCGTTGACCGGGGTCGCAATCCCGTGCAGCCGGCCCAGCAGGGAGATCTCCCCGTTGAGATAGTCCGCTTCCACCGAGCCCGTCCCCCGCGCCAGGCTCTGCCAGGACGACCCGCCCCGGACCCCCGGCGGCTGGTTCACCTTCCCGTCCCGCGCCAGTGACTGCTCCGCGTCCGAGGCGTACGCGATGCCCGCCGCCCCGAAGACGGCCTTCGCCTCGCGCACGGCCCGCAGCAGCAGCGCCGCCTTCGCCGGGTCCGGGTCCGGGCCGGTCGTCGCCTGGAGGGCGTTGCCCAGGTTGCCGAGCAGCTTCGCGTACTTCCACCGCATCACGTCCTCGACCACCGGCGCCTCGAAGCCGGCCTTCCCGAGGTCCGCCGCGACGGCCCGGCACAGGGCGTCCGCGCCGCCGGCCGCCCGTCCCACGTGCAGGATGCCGGTCAGCGGTGTGCACAGCGCCGAGACCACGCCCGGCTCCAGGAAGGTCGCGGGCAGCCATACGCACACCCCGTACACGCGCGCGAAGCGCCGTAGGGCCAGCCGCTCGCTCTCGACTCCGTTCTGCGCACACAGCACCGGCAGCCGCTGCGCCGCCGTGCCGCCGCCCGCCACCTCCGCGTCGCCCCACGCGTCGAGCGCGGCGACCGCGTGCTGGGTCTTCACCGCCAGCAACAGCACGTCGTCGGGGCGCAGTTCGCCCAGCTCGTCCGGTCCGGTGACCACGGGCAGCCGGTGGACCCGCTGCCCGTCGGCCGTGGTGAGCCGCAGCCCGTCGGCCCGCAGGGCCTCCGCGTGCGCGCCGCGTGCGACGAGGACGACCTCGCCGCCCGCCTCCGCGAGCCGTCCGCCGATGGTGGCGCCCACAGCGCCCGCGCCGATGATGATGTAACGCATGCCACGAGCCTGGCACATCCGGGCCCCTGCGTTACCGTCGGGGCATGGTGGAAGAGCGGATCGTTCTCGGCGGGGAGCTGCCCGTACGGCGGCTCGGCTTCGGTACGGGCGGCCTCGTCGGCCCCGGCTACTGGGGCCCGCGCGGCGAGCGGGCCGAGGCCCGGGCCCTGCTGCGCACGGCGGTGGAGCGCGGGGTCACCCTCATCGACACCGCCGACAACTACGGCCCCGACCTGGCCGAGGAACTGATCGCCGAAGCCCTGTACCCGTACGGGGAGCGGCTCGTCGTCGCCACGAAGGGCGGGGTGGTGCGCACCGGCCCCGACCGGTGGCACGTGGCGGGCCGCCCGGAGCAGTTGCGCCGGCAGTGCGAGGCGAGTCTGCGGCGGCTGCGCGCGGACCGGATCGGCCTCTACCAGCTGCACCGCTTCGACCCGGCCGTGCCGGTGGCCGAACAGCTGGGCGCGCTGGCCGAGTTGCGGGCGGAGGGCAAGATCCGGCACATCGGGCTGGACACCGTGACCGCGGAGCAGGTGCGGACGGCCCTGGAGTCGGCCCCGATCGCGTCCGTCCAGAACCCGTACAACCTGCTGGAGCGGGGCTCGGCGGAGGTGCTCGCGCTGTGCGAGGCGCGCGGGATCGCCTTCCTCCCCTACTACCCGCTGGGCAGCGGCGCCCTGACCCGCGAGAGCGCAGCCGCCGTCACCTCGGTGGCCGCGGCCCACGGCGCGGGCCCGGGCCAGATCGCCCTGGCGTGGCTGCTGCACCACTCCCCCGTCCTGTGCCCCACGCCGGGCACCGGTTCCCCCGTACACCTGGCGGAGAACCTGGACGCGGCGACGATCCACCTCACGGCGCGGGAGCTGGAGCTGCTGGACGCGCTCGGCTGAGGGCCCCCTGCCCTGCCTCGACCTCAGCCTCAGCCTCAGCCTCAGCCTCAGCCTCAGCCTCGGCCTCAGCCTTCGGTCAGCTCCACGAGTTTGGCGACGGTGTTCCAGTTGCGGGTGGTCACATCAATGTCCTTGACGACGGCGGGCCTGGCGAGGGACTCGGCCAGTTTGGAGCGGCCCAGGCCGTTGGGGGCGTAGAGGTAGAGGACGCGGTCGCCGAGCCGGTACTCCTCGGGGAGGTACGAGGCCTCGTCGAGCGCGGCGAAGCGCTCCGCGCCCGGCTGTTCGGAGAAGAAGGTCGCGTGGAGCTGCTTGCCCTCCAGCTCCGCGGCCGGGAAGGGGCAGGCGTCGGCGACGGCGCGCAGGTACGCGCCGTCCACCACCAGGCAGGCCACCCGGAAGCCGAAGCGGGCCTCGATGGCCGCCTCCAGTTCCCGGGCGAGCGCCGGCGGGTCCGTCTTCTCGCTGCTGAAGACGGCGTTGCCGCTCTGCAGGTACGTCTGTACGTCGCCGTGGCCGAGCTCCTCCAGCACGGAGCGCAGCTCCGCCATCGGGACCTTCTTGCTCCCGCCGACGTTGATGCCGCGCAGCAGCGCCGCGTACTTCGTGGTCGTGGCCTTCTTCGTCATGGCGGCACCTTAGACGCCGTTTCTCATGGCGTATCCGTCCGTTCGTACGGAAAGACGAGTCAGTTGACGTGGCCCGACTCCACCGGGAAGTCCGGCGGCCAGGACTTGGACAGGTCGTACAACGACTCCCGGTCGCCCATCAGGGCGTACTCCGCCTCGCGCCAGCTCGGGTTGCCCCCGACGACAAAGCTGCCTCCGTCAGGGTCCAGCATCCAGGTGTACTCGGCGTCGGACGACTCCAGCCCGTGCCGCTCCTTCAGCACGGCGAACTCGTCAGGACTGGCGCGCCGAATGTGGATCCCGTTGCTGTAAAAGGGCTGGAGGAGCATCAGCTCCACATGCCCGATGTAGATCTCGATGCGTGTGGTGGTCTGGTCGACCAACGTTGCTTCGCTCTGCAGGAAGAGCTGCCGGTGGGACGGATTGAACCCGACGACCCGGAACAGCCTCCCCGCACGGATGAAATCGGTCATGGTCGAAACCCTCTCATGATCAGGACACCGGCTCCCCGGGCGGGATCCCGCGCACGAGCGCTTCCAGTCCCACCCGGCGGAGGGCAACCCGCTGACTCGCATTCCGGCTGCAGGCGCAGCACGTACCACTGCTTTGCGGACCGGCCGTGCAGGTAGAGGTGCCGTCCTCGGCCGACGGGGCGTCCGTACCCTGAAAGTGGCGCTCCGTTGGGCATCGTGAGCACGGCTTCCTCAACCACGACGGCTTCATCGTCGGTGATGCTGCAGTAGTGCAGTCGGTCTCCTCGACCGGAATCACGCGGACCACCGCCGAGAAACAGGATCTGGTCTCCGTGGACCGCCAGGCCGAGAGGAAACCGCACAGGGTTCTTCCGCGCGCGGCTGCGCCCGTTGGCCTCCGTTTCGAGAAGCGGGAAATCGGGCCAGTAGACGGCCCAGGCGGCTGAGTCGGCGACGTTGAGGGCGTCGACCGTGTCGATGTGCGCGACGCCTTGGGGCGGCCAGTACTCCCACAGGCGGTTGCCCCCGCTGTCCCATCGGGCCAGGACGGCGGCGCTGACGGGATCGGCGTAGACCCCTTCGTCGTAGTAGGCGCTCCAGAGGTTGTGCCGACGGTCCGCCATCATGAACTCCACCGCAGTGCCCAGGGCGAAGCTCCGGCGGGGGCGGCCGTCGCGACCTAACAGGGCCCGCACGCGGTCAGGCCCTCGGATCGGCTCCGGAGGTTGACTCTCAAGCTCAGGGGGCCTACGGCAGTTCGGCCTCGACGAGGTCGGCGGCCTGCCTTGTGCCTCCTTCGGCGGCCATCCCGGCGCGCACGGCCTCGGCGCGGGCGGCGACCTCGGGGTCGGCGACCAGGGCGAGGACCGCTTCGCGGAGGGTCGCGGCGTCCGCGTCCGCCATCGGCACGTGCCGGGCCACGCCGAGCGAGACCAGCATGTCGGCGTTGCCGAACTGGTCGACGGCCTGGGGGACGGCGACCATCGGGGTGGCGGTGGCGAGACCTTCCTGGCTGCCGCCGGCGCCCGCGTGGGTGATGAAGGCGTCGGCCTGGCGCAGGATGTCGAGCTGGGGAACCCAGCGGTGGACCTCGACGTTGGCGGGGATCTCGCCGAGGTCGGCCCCGTCGGTGAACTTGCCGATCTGGAGGACGGCGTGCCAGTCGGGCAGGTCCGCGAAGGCGTCGATGCAGGCGCGGTAGAAGGCGGGCTGCTTGGTGAAGGCGGAGCCGAGCGAGACCAGTACGACCTTCTTGCCCTCGGCGGTCGCGGGCCTGTGCCAGCTGCCCTGTGTCGCGCGGTGGCCCTGACAGGCGCCGACGAAGGTGTACGCGGACTCGTCGACGCGGTCGGCGTGGGGCTGGAGCGCCCGGGGAATCAGGACGAGGCTGCGGCGCGGCCGGCCCTGGAAGCGGTCGACGTCGTCCCCGAGGCCGTTCTCGGTGAGCCAGGCGGCGAATCGGGCGTAGTACGCCTGGCCGCGCTCGGAGGCCTTGAGCTCGGCGAACATCGGCTCGGCGACCTCCTGCTCGTAGCCCTCCCAGGCGACGAGATTCGGGGAGAGGGAGACGGCGGGGACGCCCCACCGGTGGGCGAGCACGGGCGCCGGGTAGGAGGTGATGTCGTGGAGGACGAGGTCCGGCTCGTCGCCCTCGAAGGCGGCGGCGAGCTGCGGGAGCGCCTGGACGGCGTCCTTGAGGAAGGGCTCCAGGTTGTCGATGAGCTCGGTGCCCCAGGCCTCCGGCTCGTCGTCGGTGGGGAGGGTGGAGGTGTAGATCACGGGTGTGGCGCCGGTCTCCGCGATCTTCTCGGCGAAGGCGGCGGGGATGGCGTAGCTGACGCGGTGGCCGCGGGCGACGAGTTCCCGGATCACTTCGATGCTCGGGTTCACGTGGCCGTGGGCGGCGATGGAGAACATGGCGATGTGTGCGGGCGTGGCCGACTCGGCTGAGGTCATGACCAGACCATAGCGAGACGATACGTCTCGTGCAACTTCTTTCAGACCGCCGCCCCCTCCGGCCCCCCGGAACCCCCGGCGGGTGCGGTGACGCGCTCGACATCGGTGGTCAGCGAGTCCAGCCAGGCAAGGGCCGCATAGAACCGCGGCAGAGCAACCCCGGCCCCCGCCCCACCGGCAACCGCGCCGGGCGCGGCCGCCGCCTCCGGGCCGGATGCGGGTGCTGGACCGGGCGCGGGCCCGGACTCCGGTACGGGCCCGGGCGCGGGCGCCACGCCGGGTGCGGCCGCGTGCCCCGGGCCGGATGCAGGCCCAGATCCGGATGCAGGCCCAGATCCGGGCGCGGGCGCCGAGCCGGGCGCGGGCGCTCCGTCTGGTGCCGGGTTCGCGGCCGCCGGCCCGTGCCCGGCCGTCGTCAGGTCCGCGGCCGCCGGGAGGGGTGTGGGTGGTGGTGGGGATGTGGTTGAGGCCAGGGACGAGGCGGCGCGCAGGCCGGTGGCCACCTGCGCGGCCCTGGCACGGAGGCGTGTCTGCTGGGACGGCTCCAGGGGTGGGCCTCCGCGGGCGTGGAGGCGGCGCGAACCCCACAGCACGTGGTGGCCCGTCATCAGGGCCGCCTGCCAGTCCTCGGGGAAGCCCACGGGGGCCCGGGGCTCGCTCAGGCGCTGCGAGAACGCCGACTCCGCCAGCACCAGCGCGCGCTGGAGCGGCTCGTCGGCGGGGAGGTGTCCCGGCCCGCCCGCCGCAACGGCGGCCGCGGTGCTCTTGACCGTGTCGGCCGCCTCCGCCAGCAGCACGGCGACCGCCCGGTGCAGCTCCACCTGCGCCCCCCGCGGCCAGGCCAGCAGTCCGAACACGACGCCGATCATGCTGCCGATGGCCACGTCCAGGATCCTGATCTCGGCGAGCCGCCAGGTCACCGGCGCCAGCTGCGCGAAGGCGAAGGACACGACGAGGGTGAACATGCCCTGGGCCCAGCCCACACCCCGCACCGGCCCGACCCGGAAGGCCACGAACATGACGAACGGCAGGGCGATGGCGTAGACGGTGCTGTTCCCCCCGATCAGGGCCAGCAGACAGCCGGTCGCGAGGGCGCCGAGCAGTGTGCCGGTGAGTGCCGCGCGTACGGTCGCCCGGGTCTGGGACACCGTGGTCCGGGTCAGGCTGAGCACGGCGAGCATCGCCCAGAAGCCGTGCGGCAGGGAGTCGACGCCCGCGATCGTGCGGGCGGCCGCGAGCGCGAGGCTGAGCCGGACGGCGTTCTGGAAGTGCACGGACCGCGGCCCCGCGTGTGCCGCCAGCCGGTGCCACCACAGGTGGGGCGCGCGCCGGCCCGCGTACCAGAAGCGGCCCGCATCGGTCTCGGCCGGGAGCCGCGCGTGCCGGCCCCGTACCGCCAGTTCGGCCGCCGTCGTGAAGGCGACGGCGGCGTCCGCCACCTCCAGCAGCGCGGCCCGCCGCACGCCCAGCGCCTCGCTCGCCGGCTGTTCGTCCACCGCCACGGCCCGTTCCCGTACGCCCCGCAGAGCGGCGGCCGCGCCGGTGGATCCGCCGGTGCCGCGCAGCAGGGCCGCGCACTCGGCGGCGGCCGCGCCGACCGCGGCCGGCACCCCCGGCGCCTGCTCCGGCGGCGGGCGCTCCGGCGGAGGCGCGGGCAGGTTCACCATGCGGTTCAGGAGCGTGCGGGCGGCCAGGCCCGCATGCGCGAGCCCGCGGTCCCGCAGGCCCGGCCCGGCGGGGCGGTCGGCCTCGGGAACCCGGAAGGGCCGCAGCGACTCGCCGGCCGCCCGGGCCGCCTGCGCCCCGGCGGCGGACAGCGTGTACGGGGCGCGCCCCAGCTCCCCGGCGCAGCGGGCGGCGGTGTCGGCGGCCTCGGCGGCCAGCAGCCGGTAGGAGGGGCCGCGCGGCTCGGGCAGCACGAAGAGCTCGGCGAGGATCAGCAGCGCGAGGCCGCACGTCGTGCCCAGCAGGCGCTCGCCGAGGGTGTCGGGGGCGTAGGGCGGGAAGCACGGCAGGATGTAGAGCAGCTGCAGGCCGGGCGCGGCGCCCGATGCCCGGGGCCCGGCCACGGCCACGAAGGCGAGGAAGAAGCCGATGACCAGCATGCCGGCCACGGCGCTCCAGGTGCGCACCGCGAGGTAGGTGCCGATCGTGACGAGCACCCAGGCCACGGGCGTCGTCCGGGCGATGACGGCCGCCCGCTGGCGCCCGGTGCCGGGGATGTGCGAGAGCGCCGCCATCGACACGACCCCGAACAGGGCGTACATCGCCGCGACGGACTGGTCCAGCCCGTACAGGAACAGGAAGAACCCGGCACACGCGGCGAGCGTGGTGCGGATGGCGCGCCGCGCCACGCCGCTGGGGCCGCGGGCGGCGCCTGCGTCACGGTCGGCGCCCATGCCTCCAGCATCGGGCCGCCCTCCCGAAGCCACCACCCACGCGGGCGGTGATAGAACTCGGATGCGCGGTGATCACGATCACCGCGATCCGGCGGAGGGCGGGAGCAGGGGCATGGACGAAGCGCAGGCCAGGCGGGCGCTGAAGGCGGCGGGCCTCACCCGGGCGACCCCGGGGGCGGCCCGCGAACCGGCCCTCCTCGCCTTCGGCGAGAACGCCGTCTTCGCCCTCGGCGACCTGGTGGTGAAGGTGGGCCGGGAGGCGGCGCTGCTGGCGCGGGCCGAGCGGGAACTCGCGGTGGCCGGCTGGTTCGCGGCGGCGGGGATCCCGGCGGTCCGCGCGGCCGAACCGGAACCGCGGCTGGTGGACGGGCACCCGCTGACGCTGTGGCACCGGCTCCCGGACGCGGTCCGGCCCGCGGGCGCCGAGGACCTGGCCGTGCTGCTGCGCGCCGTCCACGCCCTGCCCGCGCCGCCTTTCGCCCTGCCCGCGCGGGACCTGCTGGGCGGGGTCGAGCGCTGGCTGCGGCTGGCGGGGGACGCGATCGACCCGGCGGACGCGGCGTACCTGCGGGCCCGCCGGGACGCCTACGCCGATGAGGTGGCGGCCCTGACCCCGCACCTCCCGCCGGGCCCGGTCCACGGCGACGCCCTGCCCCGCAACGTCCACGTGGGCCCGGACGGCCCGGCCCTGGTCGACCTGGAGACCGTCTCGGCCGATCTGCGCGAGCACGACCTGGTGGTGATGGCGCTCTCCCGCGACCGGTACGGCATGCCCGCCGAGGAGTACGGGGCGTTCGTGTCGGCGTACGGGTGGGACGTCCGCGACTGGGCGGGCTGCGCGGTCCTGCGCGGGGCCCGGGAGACGGCCAGCTGTGCCTGGGTCGCCCAGCACGCCCCGAGCAACCCGGGGGCGCGGGCCGAGTTCCGCCGCCGCGTGACCTCCCTCAGGGACGGCGACCCCGAAATGCGCTGGCACTCGTTCTAGGACCCGGATAGCAAGTGAACATGCACGTGCACATACCCGTCACCGTCCATCAGGCCCGCCTCGGCCCGCGGGAGTTCAATTCCGCGAGACCGCCGGCCCCGTCCGCGAGGTCGCCCGGCACGGCCCGGCCCACGTCCGCGACACCACGCGCCGCGGCCACTGCTGCGCCCGCCTCCATTCCGGCGACGCCCGCACACGGGAGATCCACATCGAGTACACCGAGTCCTGGCCGGTCGTACCCGCGTGAACGGGTTCGCCTTCGGCGGGGCCGTCGGCCGGTCTAGCTCTCCCTGCGCGGGACCACCGGCCACGCCGGCTCGACTATCGCCTCGGGGTCCGAGGTGCGGCGGAGGTAGCTCTGCAGGGATTGCGCCTGCTGGGCGGCCGCGCGGATCTGGAGGTCGTGGAGGTCCGCAAGCTCGATCGAGCCTATGGACGCGTGCTTCGCGCCCACCCGGCGCGCTGCCCGCGCCGCCGCGAGGGCGTCCGCGGCCGCGTTGTGCGCGTCGTCGAGCGTCACGCCGTAGTGCTCGCAGAGGGCCTGCAGTGTGCGCCTGCCCTTCCTGTACCGGTCCGCGTGCTTGTCGAGGACCAGGGGGTCGATGACGTGCGCGGGCCGGCCCCGCAGCCGGTCGGCCAGCGGTGCGATCCCGTGCCGGCGGCACTCGCGGTCCAGCAGCGACAGGTCGTAGCGGGCGTTCATCACCACGAGCGGGGTGCCCGAGCTCAGCCCGTCGGCGAGGGACTGCGTGATCTCCGCGATCGCCGGGGCCGCCGCCACCCCCTCCGTGCGGGCGTGCTCCGTGGAGATGCCGTGGATCGCCGCCGCCTGCTCCGGGATGGCCACGCCGGGGTCGACCAGCCACGTGCGGGTCCGCGCGACCCGGCCGTCCGGCTCCATGGCCACCACCGCGGCGGTGACGATGCGGTCCGACTCGATGTCGGTCCCGGTCGTCTCCAGGTCGAAGGCCACCATCGGCCCGCTGATCCAGCTCATCGCCGGGCCCCCCGTGATTCCCCCGGCCCCGCGCCGGTCCTCTCCAGATCCCCCATGCCGTGCCCCTCCCCCGTACGCCTTCGGTCAACGGCTTTCAGCCTGCCACGGGGCACTGACAAGCCCGACGACACCCCCCTCGAGGGGGTGTCCGGCGTCCCGTCCTCACGACACGGGGCGGGAGTCCTCCCACATCGACTCGAACTCCTCGCGGTACGTCGCGAAGAGCCCGTGGTCCGCGTCCTTCGGCACACCGCGCCCTCCGCCCCGCAGGACCAGGACGGGGGATTCCATCCCGCGCGCCCGCCGCAGGTACGACTGGACCACCGCGATGCCCGAGGAGTTGCCCTCCACCAGGTAGGCGGTGAAGCGCGGGGTCTCGTCGAAGACGTGGATCTCGAAGCGCGAGGGGTCCCGCAGGCCCGCCCGGACCCGGCGGACGTGCAGGATGTTCATCTCCACCGAACGGCTCAGTTCGCCCTTGCGCAGACCCAGTTCCCGCTCGCGCCGCTTGACCGCGCTGCTCGCCGGGTTCAGGAACAGCAGCCGCACCCGGCAGCCGGCCTCCGTGAGCCGGACGAGTCTTCGGCCCGAGAAGTTCTGGACCAGCAGGTTGAGGCCTATGCCGATGGCGTCGAGCCGCCGCGCGCCCCCGAAGAGGTCCTCGGCGGGGAGCTGCCGCTGCAGGCGCACCCGGTCCGGGTGGACCGAGATGACGTCCGCGTACCGGTCGCCGACCAGGTCCTCGACGGCGTCGATCGGCAGCCGGTCCGCCGAGGGGCTGCCGGCGCCGCCGCCCAGGACCTCCAGGAGCCGCGCCGAGGCCCGTTCCGCCTGTTCCAGCACGGGCCGTGACAGCGCCCGGTTGCGGGAGACGACGTTGCGGGTGACCTCCAGCTCGTCCAGGGCCAGCTCGATCTCGCGCCGGTCGTCGAAGTACGTTTCGAAGCACGGCCAGTGCTGGACCATCAGCTCGCGCAGCTGGGGCAGGGTCAGGAAGCTCAGCACGTTGTCGTCGGCCGAGTCGAGCAGGTAGCCCTTGCGCCGGCTGACCTCGCGCACGGCCACGGCCCGCTGCACCCACTCCTGCCCGGCCGGTCCCGCGGCCGCGACCACCCAGTCGTCCCCGCCGTGCACCGGCTCGTAGATCGGCCGGAGCACCGCCCCGACGACCGAGCGCAGCCGCTGTTCGATCAGGTTGAGCCAGATGTATGCCCGGCCGGCCCGCTGGGCCCGGGTGCGGACCTCGCTCCAGGCCTCCGCGCTCCAGTCCAGTTCGGCGCCGGCGGACCCCGGCCCACCCGCGCTCCCGGCCTCCGCCGGTCCGCCCGCCAGGGAGACCGCTCCGGCCGCGATCCCCGCCGGTGCCCCGCCGGGGACACCACCTGGGGCGTCCGCCGGGCCACCCTCGTGACTGCTGTCACCAGGGGGCAGCTCCAGACCTCCCGAGCTCACCCGTGCACCGCCTTCTGCGTCTGGACGCCCGTCTCCAGTGATCACGGAAGGGTACTCCGCGCGCGCGGCCCGGTGCAGCCCGATGGTCCCCGCAACAGTCGTCCGTTGACCCATTATCTGATGCGCAGACAGTCCGCTGACCCGCATATCAGCTCTGCGGGTCACCCGGTAGGACCCCTCCCAAGTCCGCGCGTGGGAGCCCTCTTTCGGGGAAGATCGGAACTGTGACGTGGTCCACGCCGGATCAGCCGGGACATCCGACAACGCGGGAAGAGTCGTTATCTATGCAGGTCTGGCCGGGACAGGCGTATCCGCTCGGCGCCACTTACGACGGCGCCGGCACCAACTTCGCGGTCTACTCCGAGGCCGCCCGACGGATCGAGCTGTGCCTCCTCCACGACGACGGTTCGGAGTCCGCCGTGGAACTGCGCGAGACGGACGCCTTCGTCCGCCACGCGTACCTGCCCGGCGTCATGCCCGGCCAGCGCTACGGTTTCCGCGTGCACGGCCCGTACGAGCCCGAGCGCGGCCGTCGCTGCAACGCGGCGAAGCTGCTGCTGGACCCGTACGCGCGGGCCATCAGCGGCCGCGTGACGTGGGGCGAGGCGGTGTACGGCTACCACTTCGGCCGGCCCGACTCGCGCAACGACCTGGACTCCGCCCCGCACACCATGAGCTCGGTCGTGGTGAACCCGTACTTCGACTGGGCCAACGACCGGCCGCCGCGCCACGAGTACCACCACACCGTGCTGTACGAGGCCCACGTCAAAGGTTTGACGATGCGTCATCCGGACCTGCCGGAGGAGCTGCGCGGCACGTACGGGGCGCTCGCCCACCCGGCGGTCATCGGTCACCTCGCCAAGCTCGGCGTGACGGCGCTGGAGCTGATGCCGGTGCACCAGTTCGTCAACGACCACCGGCTGGTCAACGACGGCCTCAGCAACTACTGGGGCTACAACACCATCGGCTTCTTCGCCCCGCACAACGGCTATGCCTCGGGCGACCGCGGCCAGCAGGTGCTGGAGTTCAAGTCGGCGGTCCGGGCCCTGCACGAGGCGGGGATCGAGGTGATCCTCGACGTGGTCTACAACCACACCGCGGAGGGCAACCACCTGGGCCCGACGCTGTCCTTCCGGGGGCTCGACAACGCCTCGTACTACCGGCTGGCGGACGATCCGCGGCACTACATGGACACCACCGGCACGGGGAACTCGCTGCTGATGCGCTCCCCGCACGTGCTCCAGCTGATCATGGACTCGCTGCGCTACTGGGTGACCGAGATGCACGTGGACGGTTTCCGCTTCGACCTGGCGGCGACGCTGGCCCGCCAGTTCCACGAGGTGGACCGGCTGTCCTCGTTCTTCGACCTGGTCCAGCAGGATCCGGTGGTCAGCCAGGTGAAGCTGATCGCGGAGCCCTGGGACCTGGGCGAGGGCGGCTACCAGGTGGGCAACTTCCCGCCGCTGTGGACCGAGTGGAACGGCAAGTACCGGGACACGGTACGGGACCTCTGGCGCGGGCAGCCGCGCACGCTCGCGGAGTTCGCGGGGCGGCTGACCGGCTCCTCGGACCTGTACCAGGACGACGGGCGGCGGCCGCTGGCGTCGATCAACTTCACCACCTGCCACGACGGTTTCACCCTGAACGACCTGGTCTCGTACAACGAGAAGCACAACGAGGCCAACAGGGAGGGCAATCGGGACGGCGAGACCCACAACCGGTCCTGGAACTGCGGGGTGGAGGGACCGAGCGAGGATCCGGAGATCGTGGAGCTGCGCGAGCGCCAGATGCGCAACTTCACGGCCACCCTGATGCTGTCGCAGGGGGTGCCGATGCTCAGCCACGGCGACGAGTTCGGCCGCACCCAGGGCGGCAACAACAACGCGTACTGCCAGGACAACGAGTTGTCGTGGGTGCGCTGGCCGGAGCCGGGCAAACCGCCGCCGTCGCTGCTGGAGTTCACCCGGCGGATGGTGTGGCTGCGCCGCGACCACCCGGTCTTCCGGCGGCGGCGGTTCTTCCACGGCCGGCCGGTGGAGGGCGCGCACGACGAACTCTCCGACATCGCCTGGTTCACCCCGCACGGAGAGGTGATGCGGGCGCGCGACTGGCAGGCGCAGCACGCGCGGTCCCTGACCGTCTTCCTCAACGGGGAGGCGATCTCCGAGCCGGGCACCCGCGGGGAGCGGATCACCGACGACTCGTTCCTGCTGATGTTCAACTCGGGTGCTGATCCGCAGGACTTCACGATTCCGGCGGGGCACGGCGCGCAGTGGCACCTGGTGGTGGACACGGCGCGGGCGGACGTGCTGCCACCCGGCACCGGGCCGCAGTACGCGGCCGGCGACCGGGTGGCGCTGGCGGGGCGGTGCCTGGTGGTGCTTCAGCGCCCGGCGTAGGCGGCGCCGTTCTCGCCGGGCACCGGCGAGGCGGTCCGCAGGCCGGGAACGAAGGCGGCGGTGCGCGTGCGGGCGGCGGGCACCCGGGTGACGAGGGCGAGGGTCAGGCAGAGCGCGGCGGCCCCGACGGCCACGGCGAAGGCCCCGGTGGGTCCGTACCGCTCGGCGAGGCGCCCGCAGGCGACGAGCGCAGCGGCCTGCCCGGCCACCAGGCAGCTGGCGGCGAAGGCCATCGACGTGGAGAGCCGGGCCGGTTCCACGGCCCGCTCGGTGAGCGCGAACGCGGTGATCAGGTGGGGCGCGTAGGCCGCCCCGAGCACGGTGACGACGGCGTACAGCGGCCACAGGCCGTCGGTGAACAGCAGGGGCACCGAGAGCACCAGGGCCGCTCCGGTCGCCACCCGCCAGCGCAGCCGCAGTCCGAAGCGGGCGGGCAGCGCGCCGAGCGAGAGGCCGACGGCGGCGCTGACCACTCCCATCGCGGAGTAGACGACGGCGGCCTGGTCGGGGACGCCCAGCCGGATGGTCAGTGCGGTGATGCCGGCCTGGCAGGCGCCGAACATCGCGCCCTGGAGGGCGAGGGAGCCGCGTACGGCGTAGACCACGCCGGGCGGCCGGACCCGGCCGGCCGTACCGCGGCCGCGCGCGGGGGCCCCGGCCGTGACGGCGGCGGTCGGGTGCATTGCGTAGACGGTGCCGAAGACGGCGACGAGGCCGGCCGCGCCGCCGAGGGCGACGGCCGGGTGCGCGAGGAGCGCGGCGAGCCCGACCAGGGCGGGTCCGAAGACGAAGGAGACCTCGTCCAGGGTGCCTTCGAGGGCGTGGACGGCGCCCACGACGCTCTCGTCGGACTTGTCCCGGCGGGCCAGGGCCACGGAGCGGGTCCGGGCGAGCGGCCCGATCAGCGGTACGGAGGCACCGGTGAGGGCGCCGATCGCGGCGAGCGGCACGGTGGCCAGGTGGGTGAGGGCGCCCGCGACCAGGGCGGCGGTGGCCACCGCGTTGACGGCGGCGGCGGTCAGGACGACGGACCGCTGCCCGTGCCGGTCGGCGAGCCAGCCGAGGACGGGCCCGAAGAGGACCTGGCCGAGGGAGAGGGCGCCGCCGACCACGCCGGCGGTCGCGAGCGAACCGCTGGTCTGGGCGACCAGCAGGAAGCTCCCGAACTGGGACATCGCGACGGGCAGTCGGGCGAGGAAAGAGACGAGCGGGAGTAGGGGCCCGGTCAGGGCGATGACTTGTCGATAGGTGTTGACGGTTCCAACCACTTGATCGACATTAACCCGGTGCAGTCACTCGGATGCATTGGGTAATGGCACGGAATCCGGCAGGTTGGGTACGTACGTTCTCATGAGCCAGCCGCAACCGGTCATCGAATCGGAATCTGACGTTCCGACACCTGTCCCTCCGGCGTCGACCTACCGTCTCCAGCTGCGTCCGGAGTTCCCCTTCCCGGCGGCCGAGGCAGCCGTACCGTACATCGCCTCGCTCGGCGTGTCACACCTGCACCTCTCCCCCGTCCTGGAGGCGGTACCCGGCTCCGCGCACGGGTACGACGTCACCGACCACTCCCGTGTACGGGCCGAGCTCGGCGGCGAGCCGGGCCTGCGCGCCCTGGCCCGAGCCGCCCGGGCGCACGGGCTCGGCCTGGTCCTCGACATCGTGCCCAACCACATGGCGGTGCCGACGCCGCTGCGACTGAACCGCCCCCTGTGGGAGGTGCTGCGGGACGGACCCGACTCGCCCTACGCCCGCTGGTTCGACATCGACTGGGAGGCCGGCGGCGGGCAGGTGCTGCTGCCGGTGCTCGCCGGGCCGGTGGAGTCCGGCGCGCTGACGGCCGACGGCGACGTACTGCGCCACGGCGAGCAGGAGTTCCCGCTGCGGGCGGGCACCGCGGGGCTGGCGCTGCCCGAGCTGCTCGCCGCCCAGTGGTACCGGCCCGCCTGGTGGCGGGAGGCCCGGACCTCGCTCAACTACCGGCGTTTCTTCACCATTTCGGACCTGATCGGGGTCCGCGTGGAGGACCCGGAGGTGTTCACCGCCACCCACGCCAAGGTGCTGGAGCTGCTCCGGGACGGGGTCGCGCAGGGACTGCGGATCGACCACGTGGACGGCCTGGCGGACCCGGAGGAGTACCTGAGGCGGCTGCGGGCGGCGGCCGGGGACGACTGCTGGGTGGTCGTCGAGAAGATCCTCGCCCGCCACGAGCGGCTGCCGCCCTCGTGGCCGGTGGCGGGGACCACCGGGTACGACGCCCTGCACCGGGTGGACGGGGTGTTCACCGACCCGGCGGGGGCCGCGGAGCTGGCGGACCGGTACGGGCGGTCCACCGGGCTGCCGCAGTGGCCGGAGGTGTCCCAGGCGTGCGCACGGGAGGTCCTGACCGGCGACCTGGCCGCCGAACTGCGGTCCCTGGAGCGCCGGTCCGGTCCGGAACTGGCCGAAGCCGTACGGGAGCTGCTCATCGCCTTTCCCGTCTACCGGCCCTATCCCGGCGAGCCGGAACTGCCGCCGCAGGCGCTGGAGCGGGCGGCCGCGGTGGCCGGCGCCGGCCCGGTGGCCGGCGTACGGGAACTGCTGCTGCGCGATCCGGCGTTCGCGGCCCGCTTCGCGCAGACCTCGGCGGCGCTGCGCGCCAAGTCCCTGGAGGACCGGGCCTTCTACCGGTACGCGCCGCTGCTGTCGGCCACCGAGGTCGGCGGGGAGCCGGGGCAACCGGCGGTGACGGCCGAGGAGTTCCACGCGTACTGCGCCGCCCAGGCCCGGGAGTGGCCCGCGGGCGGGACCGTGTTGTCCACGCACGACACCAAACGCAGCGCGGACGTCCGGGCCCGGATCGCGACCCTGTCGCAGGCGCCGGAGCTGATGGGCCGGCCCGCCGGCCCCGACCCCCAGCTGGCCTGGGTGGCCCGGCAGACCGCACTCGGGCTCGGCCCGGTCCCCGATGCCGTGCCCCGGCTGTCCGAGGCGCTGCTCAAGGCGGTCCGCGAGGCCGCCCTGCGCACCAGCTGGACCGAGCCGGACGAGGACTACGAGGCGGACGTGGCCGGGTACGTCCGGGCCCCCCACGACCTCCCGGAGGAGCTGGCGGAGGCCGCCCGGGCCAACCTCCTCGGCATGGCCCTGCTGCACCTGGCGATGCCGGGGGTCCCGGAGGTCTACCAGGGCGCCGAGACCGAGTACCGGGCCCTCGTCGACCCCGACAACCGGCGTCCGGCCCACTTCCCCCGCCGGGAACTGGCCCGGCTGGACGCGGGGGCCGCCGCGCAGGACCCCGCCGAGGAGAAGCTGGCCCTCACGGCCGCCCTGCTGCGGCTGCGCCGGGACCGGCCGGAGCTCTTCCGGGGCTACGCCCCCGTCCCGGCGCTGGGCCCGGCGGCCGGCCATCTCGTGGCCTTCACCCGGGCCCCGGGCCTGCTGGTGGCGGCCACCCGGCTGTCCCACCGGCTGGCCGCGTCCGGTGGCTGGCGCGACACCCGGCTGCCCCTGCCTCCCGGCACGTGGACCCCCGTCCTCCCGCCGCACCCCGGCCCGGACTCCCCCGTCTCGCACAGCGGTTCGGCCGAGGTGACCGACCTGCTGGACGGCCGCCCGGTGGGCGTCTGGCTCCGCCGGTGATCCCTCGGCGAAGACCGGCGGGGGGCTCCAGGAGCGGTACCGGCCGGACCGGGCCACGGCAGGTCCGGCCGCTCAGTCCGGCCGGGCGCTCGCGGCCGGACCTGCCGTGGCGGCCGCCGTGGCTGCCCGGCCCCCGAACAGTTCCGCGAAGGCCTCCGCCGCACCGGTCAGCGGGACCCTGGAGAAGACCGCCAGCGACCGGTGCCACGGCGGGTCGAGGGTGAGCAGTACGCAGTCCTCGCCGACGGCTCCCCGGACCATGTGGGCCGGGGCCATGACGACGCCCACCCCGGCGGCCGCCATCCGTACGGCCGTCGAGGTGTGCTCCGTACGCAGCACCGTGCGCGGGGTGAAGCCGACCGCGCCGCACGCCCGGTCCAGTACGAGGACGCCGTCGACCAGCGGTTCCATCGCACAGCGGATCCAGTCGCGGTCGGCGAGCTCGGCGAGGCGGACGGCTCCCCGCCCGGCCAGCGGATCGTCGAAGGGGACGACGATGACCAGCTCCTCCCTGCCGATCCGCAGCAGCGGGCCCATCCACTCCGCGGGCTCCGGGCCCACCGCGAGGTCGGCGACGCCCCGCTCCAGCTGCTCCTCCAGCTCATCGGTGGAGCCGTACTCCCGCATCACCAGCGACACCCCCGGGTGCAGCGCCCGCCAGCGGGCGGCGATGCCCGGGAGCAGACCGACGGCCACGGCGTGCACGGTGGCGATGTGCAGTTCGCCGCCCGCCACACCGGCGGCGGCGCGGGCCGCCCGCTCGGCCTGGCGGGCGCTGCGGACGGCGAGCTGCGCGTGCGGAAGGAAGGCGCGGCCCATGGGGGTGAGCCGGACCCCGCGCGGCAGGCGCTCCAGCAGGGCGCCGCCGACGGACCGCTCCAAGGCCTTGACCTGGTGGGACAGGGCGGGCTGGGTGACGTGCAGGGCGTCCGCGGCACGGGTGAAGGAGGACTCCTCCACGACGGCGAGGAAGTACTCCATCTGGCGCAGGCTCATGAGCCGGAAGCATAAAGAGCGTGCATGGCACCCAGAAGATCATTTCCTTGGACGTGGCGCAACGGGCCGTCCAGGCTGGGCACATGACCAACGACGTGAGCAACGACAGCACCAGCACCGCGGACGTGATCGTGATCGGTGGCGGCACCGGCGGATACAGCACCGCCCTGCGTGCCTCGGCCCTCGGCCTGACCGTCCTGCTCGCCGAACGCGACAAGGTCGGCGGGACCTGCCTGCACCGCGGCTGCATCCCCAGCAAGGCGATGCTGCACGCCGCCGAACTCGTCGACGGCATAGCCGAGGCGCGCGAGCGCTGGGGGGTCCGGGCGAGCGTGGAGTCGGTCGACTGGTCGGCGCTGACCGCCACCCGGGACGACATCGTCTCCCGCAACCACAAGGGCGTGGAAGGACATTTGGAGCACGCCGGGGTGCGCGTGGTGCGCAGCGGCGCGCGGTTGACCGGGCCGCGCACCGTCCGCACCGAGGACGGGCGGGAGTTCACCGCGACCCGCGGTATCGTCCTGGCCACCGGGTCCCGGCCGCGGGTCCTGCCGGGGCTGGAGCCCGACGGGGCCACGGTGGTCACGAGCGACGACGCGCTGTTCGCCCCCGGGCTGCCGGCTTCGGTCCTGGTGCTGGGCGGCGGGGCGATCGGGGTGGAGTACGCCTCCTTCCACCGTTCCATGGGCGCCGAGGTGACCCTGGTCGAGGCGGCGGACCGGCTGGTCCCGCTGGAGGACGCGGACGTCTCCCGGCATCTGGCGCGGGGCCTGAAGAAGCGCGGCATCGACGTGCAGACCGGGGCCCGGCTGGAGGGGGCCACCGTGGCGGGCGGGACCGTCAAGGCCACGGTGCGGACCGCGCGCGGGGAGCTCCGCGAGCTGACGGCCGAGCGGCTGCTGGTGGCGGTCGGGCGGGTCCCGGTCACCGACGGGCTGGACCTCGCGGCGGCCGGACTGGCCGCCGACGAGCGGGGGTTCGTGGCGCCGGCCGACTGGTCCCGGCTGGAGACCTCCGTCCCGGGGATCCACGTGGTGGGCGACCTGCTGCCGCCGCCCTCGCTGGGGCTGGCGCACGCCTCCTTCGCGGAGGGGCTGCTGGTCGCCGAGACCCTGGCCGGGGTGGCGAGCGCACCGGTGGACTACGCGGCGGTCCCGCGGGTGACGTACTCGGCGCCGCAGACCGCCGCCGTCGGGCTGACGGAGGCGCAGGCGCGCGAGGCGGCGTACGACGTGGTGGTGAACACGATGCCGCTGACCGCCGTGGCGAAGGGGATGGTGCACGGGCAGGGCGGCACGGTGAAGGTGGTCGCGGAGCGGGGCGGGCGGGTGCTCGGCGTGCACCTGGTGGGACCGCACGTGTCGGAGATGATCGCGGAAAGCCAGCTGATCGTGGCCTGGGACGCCGAGCCGTCCGACGTGGCCCGCCACATCCACGCCCACCCGACGCTGTCGGAGGCCGTGGGCGAGGCCTTCCTGTCCCTGGCGGGCCGCGGCCTCCACCAGCAGTAGCCTCGCGTTTCAGCCCCTCCGGCATTTGAGGAGCGGGGGGTCGGGGGCGGCGCCCCCGCAACGGCGCCGCGCCCGACCGGTCCGGGGAACTGCGGGGCCTGCGGAGCAGTAGGCGGCGGGCACGGCGGGCATGGCATCACTTGTGACTCTCCTCCGTGACATGTGCTACCCCACGCCGCGCGAACTCGGGCTGGCCGCCCGCGCACTGGCGGACGAACACCCCGGCGAGGTCCGGCTCCGCCAGGCCGGAACCTCCCGGGCCGGGCAGCCGCTCTGGGTCCTGTCCATCGCAGCCGTCGGGCCGGTCACCCGCACCCGCACTCCCGCCCGCAACGTCCTCGTCGTCGCCGGGGCGCACGCCAACGAGCCGGTCGGCGGCGCCACCGCCCTCTCGCTCGCCCGCCGCCTCCTGCACGAGCCCGCGCCGCGGGCCGGCTGCGGCTGGCACTTCCTGCTCTGCGCGGACCCGGACGGCGCGGACCTGCACCGCACGCCCCGCCCGTACTCGCTCCTGGACTACCACCGGAGCTTCTTCCGGCCGCCCGGCCCCGAACAGCCCGAGTGGGCCCCGTCTTTACTGCCGCCGGACCGGCTGCCGCCCGAGACGCTGGCCCTGACCGCGCTCATCGACGAGCTGCGGCCCGTGCTCCAGGTCTCGCTGCACGCCACCGATCTCGGCGGCTCCTGGGTCCAGCTCACCCGGGACATACCCGGCCTCGCCGAGCCGTTCGCGAAATCGGCCGCCGAGCTGCGCATCCCGGTGGAGAACGGGGCCTCGGACGCCGCCGGCTGGCCCTCCCCCGGCCCCGGGATCTTCGTGATCCCGCAGCCGGGGAGCGAGGCCGCCGGGGCCTTCCACCCCGAGGACACCCGGCTCAGCACCTGGTACCACGCCCACCGGTACGCCGGCACCACCGCGATCGTCGAAGTCCCCATGTGGGCCTCCGACCTGGTGGACGATCCGGCTCCGCACCCCGATCCGCGCGGCGCCCTGCGGATGCTGGCCGGGCGGCTCACGGCGGACGCCGCTCTCGTCTCCGGGGTGCGGGACCTGATCCGGCCGGGTCCGCCGCCGTACGAGGACCGGGCCACGGCTCCGCTGCTGCGCGCCGTGGACTGGACGCTCGCGCTGATCCCCCGGATCGCCGTCGAGTGGACCGGCGCCGGGGCCCCCACGGAGGCCACAGCGGCGTACATCGCCAGCATCGACGCCTTCGGGCGGCGGCTGTCGCTGCGCGCCGCCGCGATGCTGCTGCGGGTGCTGCGCGCGCAGGGGCATCCGGCGGCGCCCGGGCTGGACCGGCTGGTCACCGGGTGGTGCGAGGACTTCGCGGCCCGCTTCCGGGCCCGCTGGGTCCCGGTGGCCACCCAGGTGGAACACCAGTCCCGGACCGTCCTGGCCACCTACGAGCGCCTCCTGGCGGCCGACCGGTCCCCCTAGACCATCGGGCGGTCGGGCCGTCAGGCGGTGGGCTCCACGGGCAGGGCGTACCGGCGCTTGGGGAAGCCGGTGGCGCCGAGCCGGTCGTAGAAGCGGATCGCGCCCTCGTTCCAGTCGGGGGTCTGCCACTGGACCTGTTCGAGGCCGAGCTCGCGGGCCAGTTCGCGCACCCCGTCCATGAGGGCGGCGCCGAGACCGTGGCCGCGCGCCTCCTGCGCCAGGTAGAGGCAGTCCATGTGCAGGTAGTGGCGGGCGTCCCAGAAGGCGAACTCGGCGGAGCAGGCGGCGTATCCGGCGACCGTGCCGTCCGTGTTCTCGGCGAGCAGCACCCACAGCCGGGCCTCCTCGGCGAACAGCTGCGGGCCGAGCCGCTCGGCGAGGCCCGGCGGGCGCGGCGCCGACTTCTCGTACGCGACGTGCTCGTGGACGAGCTCGACCAGGCGGGGGAGGTCCCCGACGCGTGCACGGCGGATGACAGGCGTGTGTTCCATGCCCGCCATCCTGCGCGGTGGCTCCCGCCCGCGGACGGGCGGGTCCCGGCGGACGGACGGGACGGTCTGCGGGGCGCTGCCCCGCAGACCGTCCTGGTCCGTGAACGGACCCTCACCGCACCTGCCGGGCAGGTGGGTCACATCCGGCTTCAGTGGAAGCTGGTGTTGTGGCACTGGAAGCTGGCGGAGCTGGCGAGCAGCACGTCACCTTCCCCCTCGGCGATCTCGAGCTGCTGGAGGCTGAGGATGGACATGGACTTCACCTCCTTTCCGTGTTCGTGCGAGCAGGGTCAACCCGGCTTCAGTGGAAGCTGGTGTTGTGGCACTGGAAGCTGGCGGTGCTGCCGAGCAGCGCGCCGCCCTCTTCCTCGGCGATCTCGAGCTGCTGGAGGCTGAGGATGGACATGAACGTCACCTCCTTTCGGGCATCGGGGTGTCGGGGTGTCGGGGGTTGCGCGGGCCGGGAGCGGCCCGGCGGGCTCAGGCGAGGGTGCCGTGGCACGCGTAGCTGATGGCGCTGGCCAGCAGTACGCCTTCTTCCTCGGCGATCTCGAGCTGCTGAAGGTTGAGGATGGACATGACGGTCACCTCCTTTCGGGTATGGGGGTTTCGCTGGACCGGGAGCGGTGCAGCGGGCTTCGGGCGGCGGTGGTCGGTGCCGGACCGCCGAGCAGGGGGAGGAAGAGGTCGGTGCGGCGGTGGGCGGCGTCCATCGCCAGGAGCACTCCGGCCGATCCGGTGGCGAGGTCCATCGACAGCCGGACCAGGTGCTTGCCGGGGAAGGCGAGGCCGTCGCCGTGGGGGACGGCGTGCCGCCACACGTCCCGCCGGTGACCCTGGAGAGCGGCCTGGTCGTCGGCGCCCCGGCCGGCAACCGCCAGGAAGTACAGCAGTCCGGCGCGGCCGTCGAGCAGGCCGGGGAAGACGGTGAACTGGCCGCGTGCCGCCTTCCGGATCGCGCTGAGGGCGTCGGTGAAGCCCGGGTCGGCGCGGTGCTCCAGGAAGGCTGCCAGGGCGAGTCCGATGCCGGTGGATCCGGTGCCGAGGTAGATCACGGACCGCCAGCCGTCGTCGACCTGCAGGGAGCCGTCGACGTCCGCGCATCGTTCGAGGTCGCGCCGCAACGCCTGTTCGGCGAGGTCGAGGTGACGTGGCTCGCCGGTGCGTTCGTGGAGGCGGACGAGGAACAGGGCGGCTCCGGCTGCCCCGGTGGTGAGGCCCGCACCGGGGTCCGCGCCCGGGTCCACACCGGGGCCCGCACCGGCCGGGCGGGCCAGGGCGGCTTCGACGCGGTCGGCGATGCGGCGGGCGTGGTCGAGGTGGCGGCCGTTGCCGCCGCGGGCGTGGAAGCCGAGGGCGGCCAGACCCGTGCCGGGCAGTCCGGTCAGCAGGCCGAGGCTGGTCGTTTCGGCGGAGCGGTCGAGGGCCCGGCCCAGGATGTCGGCGGCCTCGTCGTGCCGTCCGAGGAGGTCGAGGACGGTGGCCACGCCGCAGGAGCCGTTGAACAGGCCGACCGGTGCGGTGGTGACGTTCCGCAGTGCCGTGGCGGCGAGCCAGTCGGTCCAGGCGGGGTCGACGGCGTGGCCCGTGGCGTGCAGGGCGTACAGGACGCCCGCGGCGCCGTGGGACAGGCTGGTTCCGCCGCCCTCCTGGGCTCCTTCGGGGTCGTTGGGGAAGAGCCTGTCGTTCCGGTCGGGGGTGGCGGAGGCGGTGAGCGCGGCCACGAGCCGCGCCCGGTTCTCCTCCCAGTCCGGGCCGGCGGGACTGGGGCCGGGGCCGCCGAGCGCCGGTGTGGTGGTCCCGGCGATGGTCGCCATGGCCACGGCTGCGTCGCGGGCGTAGCCGACTGGCAGGGGGAAGCGTTCGTGCGCCCAGCGTGCGAGCTGGTCGGGCTTGGCCGGGTCCAGGGCGGACAGTGCTCCCAGCGGGATGAACTGGCCGAGCCGCACGGCGGCCAGGCCGTAGGCGTCGACGTCGGTGCCGGTGACGTGGGCGGGAGCGGCGAACCCGGGTGCGCCCAGAAGGCCGGTGCGCCGTTCGCCCACCGGGTGGGCGGCTTCGAGGTCGATGAAGGTGACGGTGTCGTCGGGGCGCACGATGATGTTGTTCGGGTGCAGATCGCCGAAGACGATCCCGGCCCGGTGGACGGCCTCCGTCGCCGCGGCGACCTTGTCGAGGACCGCCAGCGACCAGCGCGTGTACTCCACGTACGCCTCCGGTGTCGCGCCGGGACGCACCAGCGGCAGGCGCAGCACGCCGGCCTTCGCCAGCGAGTCGCCGTCGATGTGCTCCTGGACGAGGAAGTGGTGCTCCCAGTAGGTCTCGTAGCCCAGTACGCGCGGTACGAGGCCGGTGCCGGCCAGTGCGGTGAGCATGCGGTGCTCGTTCCGCAGTCGGCCGACGGCGTCGAGTCCCTGCGCGTCGAGCCCGGCCAGGGGCCGTGCTTCCTTCAGTACGACCAGGTCCCCGGTCTTCGGGTCCTTGGCCAGGTAGACCCCGCCCCCGTTGGAGAAGTGCAGCGGTCGCACGATCTCGTACGGCAGGTCGACGCGGCTGATCGCGCTGAACCGTTCGATGCGGTCGCGGATGAAGTCCGGCATCGGAGCCCACCCCGGAGGGGTGAACGCCGCGGTACGCGGATCGCGCACCGGCGTTCCGTCCGGCCGGACGATGGCCAGCACGGGCGCATCGCCCCCGTCGTGGGCCCATCGCGCGGCGAACGCCCCGTACCGCACGAACACCGGGCTGCTGTCGCTCCAGCGCAGGTCGGAGAGGATGTAGGGACCCTGCTGCCCGTCCAGTGCGGCCGTGAGGCCGTCCAGCAGCGCCTTCAACTCCTCGTCGCCCGCCGGGTAGACGGTGATGAACTTTCCCGAGGAACCCCGGTGGGCGTACTTGGAGTTGAACGCCGACAGCAGCCGGCCGCTGCGCAGGTACTTGAAGGCGACGCGGTGTGAGGTGCAGACCGCGGCGGTCCTGTGCAGAATGTCCTGGGCGGCTGGGGCCGCGGCCGATATGTGGATCTTCCAGCCCTGCGTCGGCAGCGGCCGGCCGAAGAACACCCGTACCCACACGTCCGCGTCGTCCTGCGACACGGTGGCGTCGCCCACCGGCGGCGGTGTCCAGCGGTCGTCCTCGTCCCGGATGCGCTGCGGCACGTCGTAGAACACCGGGTCGGCCAGACAGAAGGCGTACATCTGAGCCAGGTTCATCGCGTCCCCTTCCCGGACTCGTGGAGGGCCAGTTCGTCGGTCATGGCCGTAACTGTGCGGCGGGCCGGTCTTCGTGGGATGAACGGGCTGCCATCGCCGGCGATCGCCGGTGATCACCGCGTCGATCGGCCGCTCATCCCGCGTGGACGGCCACCGACGATCTTGTTTCCCGGCGGCCGCATAGCCGCGCACCGTCACGGAACAAGGAAAGAGCCCCTCATGATCAACTCGAAGCGCATCCGCCTCGCGCTCGTCGCCCTCGTCGCCTCCGGAGCGGCGCTCGCCGCAGCCCCCGCCCAGGCCGCGGGGACCGTCACGGCCGCGACCCGGACCCAGGCGTCGATCACCACCCAGGCCGAGTCGCCGATCTCGCTGATGCGCTGCCGCGACGACGGCCAGGGCTGCCCCCTCCCGGCCAAGCCGGACTGCGGCCGCAAGTTCGCCCCGACTACGATCGACTTGTGGTCGCAGCACATGCGGGACCGGATGAACGAGCGGACCTTCACCGAGGAGCAGGCGCGGGAAGCCGTCAGGATCGGCGCGGACGACGCCTGGTGCCAGGTCGACGAGGGCACCTGGTACTACGACGCGCAGCTGAGCGGCGGGGGTCGGCTGGTGGTCGTCGTCGGCTGGGACCGCGCCTCGCGTCAGTCGACGGCCGTCACCGGTTGGTGGAAGAAGTAGGGGCCGCCGGCCCGCCCGGATCGCGTTCGGGCGGGCCGCCGCCACACCGTCGGACACCGTAGGACCACCCGGCACCGCGGAGGAGGTTAGACCGGATGCGCGGAGGAAATCCGGCTGTGCCCCGGGGCGGCGACGGCCACCGCTTCCGGTTGCTGGGACCGGTCCGGATGGTCCTGCGCGGCGCCGCGGTCCGCCCCGGCCCGCCCCGACAGCAGGCGGTCCTGGCCGTCCTGCTGCTGCGCCGCCGCCGGCCGGTCACGGTGGACGAACTCGTCGCCGCCGTCTGGGGGGACGACGCCCCGGCCCGCGCGGCCGGCAACCTGCGCACCTACGCGTGGGGGCTGCGCACCCTGCTCGAACCCGGCCGCGGCGCCCGCGAGCCGGCCCGGGTGCTGCTCGGCGACGGGCGCGGGTACGCGCTGCACACCGCGGAGGACTCGGTCGACGTCCTGCGGTTCGAGGGGCAGGTCGAGGCCGCCCGGCAGGCGCGCGGACGCGGCGACACCGCAGCCGAACACGCCCTCCTGTCCGACGCGTTGGGACTGTGGACCGGAGAGGCCCTGGCCGGCGTGCCCGGCCCGTTCGCGGAGGAGGAGCGCGTCCGGCTCGGCGCCCTGCGCACAGCCGCCCGCAAGCGGTACTTCGCGTGCGCGCTGCGCCTCCGCCTGCACCACGCCGTGATCCCCGAACTGACCGCCCTCACCAGGGGGTTCCCGCTCGACGAGGAACTGCGCGCGCTGCTCATGCGCGCCCTGCACGGCTGCGGCCGGCAGGCGGAGGCGTTCACCGTGTTCGCCGACACGCACCGGATCCTCGGTGAGGAACTGGGCGTCGCCCCGTGCGCCGAGCTGACGGCCCTTCATGCCCGGTTGCTCGCCCACGATCCGCCGCCCGTCGCCCCGGACCACCGGCCTCCCGCGCCTGTCCGAGCGCCGGCCCCGGCCCCGCCGCCGCTGCCGCTGCCCCCAGGGCAAGAGGCGCTCCCGGAAGCGGCGCACCATGCCCTCGCCCAGGCGGAGCGCCTCCTCGCCGAGGGGGTCGACCGCGGTGTCGTCCCCGTCCTGACGATCACCGGGCCGGCCGGGGCGGGCAAGACGGAACTGGCCGCGCGGATCGCCGACCGTGTCGCCCGCCGCTTCCCCGACGGCCCGCTCTTCGTCGACCTGCGGGCCTCCGGCCCCGTCCCGGCGGGCCCCGGCCCGCTGCTGGCACACCTCCTGCACGCCCTCGGGGTCCCGCCGGCGAGGATTCCCGCCGACCCGGATCAGCGGGCCGCGCTCTACCGGTCGGCCCTCGCGGGACGGCGCGTCCTCGTCGTCCTCGACGGCGCCCGGGACGCCGCCCAGGTCACCCCCCTGCTGCCCGGCGCACCGGGCAGCGCCGTCCTCGTCACCACCCGGTCCCGCGCCCTCGCCCTGCCCGGCGCGGCGCTCATCGAGCTCGCCGCCCGCCCGTACGCCGGGGAGCCGTCCTCCGGCGAAGGCGTCGGCGAACCGGCCGCCGCCGCTTGCGGCCAGGAGGGCCTGCCGCCCGAACTGGCCCGTGCCGCCCACCGGCTCGACCGCCGTCTCCCCCGCCACGGAACCGACCTGTCCGTCGATGCCATCGCGGAGGTGCTGGACACCGGCCGCGAGAACGCGGCCCGCATCGCCGAGGCCCTGGTGGACGCGAGGGCTCTCGACACCCGCGCCGCGGGCAGCTACCGCTCCCCGGACCGGCCCTGAGGGGCCGGCGACCGGCCGGCAGCCTGTTTTCGTGACGCTGACCCGGAGTTTCGTCACGCCGCGCGGCTCCCCGTACCTCCTGAAGATGCATGGCACTCACATGATCCTTTGACAGTGCGGTCATGTCGTCGACCGGGCTGGCAAGGTCGTGTCGTGCCCGGCGGGCCGGCGCCCCCGGCCGGTCCGCCGGGCCGTGCGAACCCGTCCGCCCTGCAAGGGAGCTGACGCCGTGCGCACGATCGCCGCAGAGTCAGGAACGGAGTCCACCGTGAGCAGCGCCCCGCCCGAACCGTTCTTCTCCGTGCTCGGAGCGGTCCAAGCCCGTCGGGGCGACGCTCCGCTGCCCCTCGGCTCGCCGCAGCAGCGGGCGCTGCTGGCGATGCTCCTGCTGCGACGCAACGACGTCGTCGATCTCGACGAGATCATCGACGGCCTCTGGGGCGAGGAGTTGCCGCGCACGGCGGTGGGCACGGTCAGGTCGCACGTCTACCGGCTCCGGCGCGCGCTGGGGCCCTGCATCGCGACCCACGGCCAGGGGTACCTCCTGGACAGCGGGCCCGGCGCACTGGACCTCGACGTGTTCGAACAGCTGGTCGCCGACGCCCGCACGTGCACCGCGGCGGAGGAGACCGGCGAGGCGGCCGAACTGCTGGCCCGGGCGCTCGGGCTGTGGCGGGGGGCTCCGCTCGCGGGGCTTCCGGGCCCGCACGCCGCGATCCACCGCGAACGCCTGTCGGAACTCCGGCTGTCGGTGCTGCTGGAGCGCATCGAGCTGGACCTGCGGCTGGGACGCCACGCCCGCCTCGTTCCCGAGCTGACCAGGCTCTGCGCGGAACACCCCCTGCACGGGAGGCTGCGGGAACTGGCGGGGATCGCCCTGGCACGCAGCGGGCCCACCGCCCGGCCGGCGGGGGGCGAACCCGCCGGGCGCCCGCACCGGACCCCGCCCGGACCGCCGCCCGGGACCCGGCCCAGGACACAGCCCGGCACCCCGCCGCCCGGGACCCCGCCCGACACACAGCCCGGGCCGCCGCCCGCCGGCGAGGCGCCCCCGGCGGCCCGCGAGCGGTCCGTCCGCGCGGACGCCGCCACCGCGCTGCCCCGCCCGGCCCAGCTCCCCTTCTCACCGGGCGACCTCATCGGCCGCACCGAGGCGGTACGGGACCTGCTCGACGCCCTGACGGCGCCTCGGGCCGGATCCGTCGCGGTCGCCGCGGTCACCGGCACCGGCGGCGTCGGGAAGAGCGCACTCGCCGTCCACGTCGCCCAGCGACTGCGGGACCGCTTCCCGGACGGGCAGTTGTACGCGAGCCTGCGCGGCACCTCGGCGGAGCCCGCGGACCCCGGTACGGTCCTGGCCGGCTTCCTCCAGGCGCTCGGGGCGCAGGAACCTGCGATCCCGGACGGGCCGGAGGAGCGGGCCGCGCTCTTCCGTACGACCGTGGCCGACCGGCGGATCCTGCTGGTCCTGGACGACGCCCGGGACACCGCCCAGGTCGAGGCGCTGCTTCCGGGCTCGCCGACCTGTGCGGTGCTCGTCACCGGCCGTGCCACGCTGGACCGGCTGCCGGCCGTCCGGCGGGTGCGCCTGGAGCCCCTGGCCGCCCCGGAGGCGCTGGCCCTGCTCGGCGCCGTCGCCGGGCCGGACCGGATCGCCGCCGAGCCCGAGCAGGCGGCGGCCCTGGCCGAGCGGTGCGGCGGCCTGCCACTGGCGCTGCGCCTGGCCGGCGCGCGGCTCGCGGCCCGGCCCGCGTGGTCGTTGACCGACTTCGTCCGGCTGCTCGACGGCCACCATCCGGCCTTCCCCGCGCTGCCCCCGTTCTCCGTGTTTCCCTCGTCGGCCGGATCCCAGGACGGCATCACGGCATGCGTCCGGCCCAGTTACGACCTGCTCGACGACGAGGAGGCCCGGCTGTTCCGGCTGCTGGCGCTCACCCGCCGGGGCACCACGGACGTCACGGGGGCGGCGGCGCTCGGCGGGCTGTCACCGTCGCGCGCCGGGCAGTTCCTGGAGCGGATGACCGGGCTCGGGCTGCTGGAGTCGCCCTGCCCCGGTGTCTACCGCCAGTACCCCCTGCTGCGGATGTTCGCGGCCGAGCGCTCCCGCGAGGACGACCGCCCCGGCGAGCAGGCCGCGGCCTTCACCCGGTTCCTCGACCACCTGCTCGCGGTGGCCCGCACCGTTCACGCCGCCGAGCGCCCGGGGCACCGCGTCTCCGGCCTGCTGCCCCCGGAGGGCCGGCCCGGCCGCCCCGACAGCCGGCGGCGGCTGGTCGACCCCGAGCACGACGGCGCGCTCGGCGTCGCCGCGCAGACCCTCGAGGCCGTGCCGTCGGCCGTCGCGGTGGCCGCCGATCTCGCGCTCGCCGTCGAACCGCTCCTGGAGGGCTCGTACCTGTGGGCCCAGTCCCTCGACCCGGTCCGCCGGATCCTGCGGACCGCGCAGGACCAGGGGCACCTGCGTGCGGCCGGCCGCGCCGGCTACGTGCTCGGCAGCGCACTGGCCCAGCTGGGACGGCTGGACGAGGCGGACCGGACGCTGGACGACGCCGAACACGCGGCGCTGGCGGTGCGGGACGACGCCGTGCGCACCGAAATCCTCAACCGCCGGGCCCACGTCTGCCAGTACCGGGCGCACTGGCGCCGGGCCGACATCCTGCACCGGGAGGCCGTCGCCGTCGGCGAGGCGTACGGCAGCGCCTGGGCCTGCCGCAACGCCCGTGCGAGCAGCGTCAGTACGCTGCTCCGGCTCAGCCGCCGCGACGAGGCCGCCGAGATCAGCCGGACCACCCTCGTGTCCGCCGTCGACGCGGGGGACCATCGCGGCGAGGCGTACGCCCTCTACAACCTGGGGCTCACCGCCCGGCACCTCGGCCGCACCGACGAGGCGGTCGCCCGGCACCGGCAGAGCGCCGCACTGAGCGCGCGGCACGGCTGCCCCACGGTGGAGGCGATGAACCTGGTGTCGGAAACGACCGCCCAGCTGGCCGGGAACCGCGTGCCGGAGGCCGTGGAGTGCGGCGAGCGTGCGGTGGCGGCGACCCGCCGGATCGGCTGGCACGCCGCCGAGGTCCGGGCCCTTCGGCTCCTGGGCAGTGCCCTGGCGGCTGCCGGCGACCGGAAGCGGGCCGGGGCCCGGCCGGCATCGGCCGCGGACGTGCTCGTCCCTTCCGGCCGGTCCCGGCCCCCGCTCGATCCGCCACTGGCACCCGAGGGTGCGTCCTGACCGGGGCCGCGAGGCGGACCCGTCCGGATCCGGTTCCCCACGGCGCACGGGGGTTTCGTGACGGGGGCCGTCGCGTTTCGTCACGCGCCCGCGGTGGGCCCGTCACCCCCGGGCCGCGACTTGCGGCGGGCCCGGTAGGCCCGCGCCCGGCAGGACGCCGAGCAGTGCCTCGCGGGCCGGCCCGGGGCCGGGTGGCTCCCGGCGGCCGCCGGCAGTGCTCGTCCGCAGCCGGGACAGCCGGGCGGGCGGGCCGGGCCGCCCGTGTCCGGGGCCGGGGTGGCCGCCGGCTCCGGGGCAGGGGCCGGGCATGGGGCAGGCGCTGCCGCCGGCGCCGCTCCGGGCGCCGGGGACTGCTCCGCCGCCCCGGCGGCCGGTGCCTGTTCCGGAGCCTGCGCCAGTGCCTGTTCCGGAGCCTGCGCCAGCGCCTGTTCCGGAGCCTGCGCCAGTGCCTGTTCCGGAGCCGGGCTGCGGCCCTGGGTCAGGCCCTGCCGTTCGGCGATCACCCCGGCCTGGAAGCGGCTGTTCGCGCCCAGTTGGAGCAGCAGCTCCGAGACGTGTCGACGGCAGGTCCGCAGCGATATCGCCAGGCGTCGCGCGATCGTGTCGTCCTTGAGTCCCTTGGCCAGGAGCGCCAGGATGCTCTGCTTGACCGTTTCAGAGATGTCGTGGGCCGCCTGCGGGCCGGTGGCGAACGGCGTCGCGTACTCCCAGTCCCGGTGGAAGACGTCCAGCAGGTAGCCCAGCAGGTCCGGCTCCCGGATCAGCAGCGCCCCGCCGGACCGGGACGGCAGGAAAGCCAGCTCCCCGTCGACGACGATCATCTGCGGGAGCACCTCGGGAAGCGTGCGGATCTCCGCCCCCGCCCCGATCAGCCGCTCCGCGTGTGCCCGTGTCACCGGGTCGAAGCGGGTGGCGTGCTGGTACAGACTGCGCATCCGCACGCCCCGCTCCAGCAGCGCGAGGTCACGCGGCAGCGCCTCGCGCAGCGCCGGCTCCGGGAACGAGCCGCCGTGCTTGGACACCAGTATCTCGGCGCGGCAGCCGTCGATGACCTCCGTGAGGAGGGCGCGCACCGCGAACTGGTCGGGCAGGTGGTCGATCGTGCCCTGCGGGAAGACGTGCCGTCGTGCCTGGAGGTAGACGGGGATGAGCCCGGTGAAGGCGTCCCGCCGGTTCTGGAGTTCCTCCCTGCGTGCCCGCAGCTGCTCCTCGTGCGCGCGCAGCGCGGCCTCCGGCCCGGACAGCAGGTGTGCCCCCGCCGCCTGAGGGCTGACGGCCTGCCAGCCCTCGCCCGCCGGCCGCAGGAGGCAGGTGTCGGTGAGCGAGCGGACCGCCGCGCGGCACTCCTCCTCGGTCAACCCGGTCTCGGCCGCGGCCCTCGGCAGGGCCGCGGGGGCGAGCCCGCCCTGCACGAGCGCCCACCGGTACAGCACGATCGCCGCGTCGTCGACCTCGGGTAAGCCGGCGTCCGCGCCCGCGCCTGCGCCCGTGTGCAACTGCTTGCCTCCTAAAAGTGCATGGCACACACATGATCCCTTACGTGCCTGCCGGTGTCACGCCGGCCTCTGGCAGAGTCGAGGGCAACGGGGGATACGGCGCGACCGACCAACGCGCCCTCCGGCAACGTTCCACATACGCAGAGGAGTTGTCGTGATCAGCAAGAACGCAGCATGGGTGGCCGCGCTGGCCGTCGCGGGTGCCATCTGGACGGGTACCGGCACCGCGGCCGCCGCGACGTCGGCGGCGGACGCGCCCGCCGGCCCCGCGGCCACGGCGGTCAGGGCCGGCACGGGGCTCCCGGACGCGGGCGACTGGCTCCGCGAGATCCGCCGGGGCGATGACACCTGCGTCACCACGACGGCCTGGGGCGACGCGTACTGCCCCGGCAAACCGCTCGCCTAGGACCGCCCGGGGGACCGGGTGCGGGGGCGGCGGACACCATCCGCCGCCGGTTGGGTGGACGTGGGCCCGAACCCGGTCACAGCAGGATCCGAAAGACACGGCCTGGGGGTGTCCTGCCTGATCGGCACGACACCCCCTAGCTCGCCGAGAGCCGGAAGGTCATCTTCCCGAAGCTGATCTGGTCCCCGGCGCGGACCACCGCGGAGCCGGTCACCCGGCGCCCGTTGACCGAGGTCCCGTTGGTGGAGCCGAGGTCCTTGAGCACCCACATCCCGTCGCGCAGGCTCAGTTCCGCGTGCGCCCGGGAGACGGTCTCGTGGCTGAGCCGCAGTCCGTTGCCCGGGTCGCGGCCGATCCGCAGGACGGCCGCGCTCGGATGCGGGAGCAGCAGCTTGGGCAGTTTCTCGGCGGCCCAGGCTTGCCGGATGCCGACGGAGACGGCCGAGGCCCGGCCGACCCAGCCGAACAGCCGACGGGTCCACGGGCTTTCGGCGGCGTCCCGGGCCTGGAGGTCGGCCGTGAGGACGGCGAGGTCCTCGGAACGGCGGGCGACCAGGGCGAGTTCCATCCGGCGCAGAAAGGTGTCGTGGGACAGCTTGCCGAGGGCAGCGCCCTCTCTGAGCTGGCCCAGCGCCCGGTCGCGCTCGGCGTCGGACAGCCGCGGCGCGGGGTAGGCGGGGATCTCGAAACTCGACGTCACAGGGTGATTGTCGGCCCGTCGGGGCCGGAGTGTCCAGAACTCCCCCGCCACGCCCGGAATGATGGGCAGGATACGCATGCCGGCCACCGCCGCTGACGAGGGGACCGTCCGTTGCAGTTCGAGGTGTGGGCACCGCAGACAGGTCGTGTCGCCATGCGACTCGACGGGGTGACGTACGCGATGGCGCGCGATCCGGACCGGGCCGGCTGGTGGACCGTGGAGGCCCCGGCCGGCGAAGGGAGCCGCTACGGCTTCCTGCTGGACGGCGACACGGTCCCGCGGCCCGATCCGCGCGGGCGGCGGCTGCCCGACGGCCCCGACGGGCTGTCGGCCGTGGTCGACTTCGTGGCCCTGGCCGAGGCCGTGGCCCCGCCGCTCCCGCCGCCGCACACCCGGCTCCAGGACGCGGTCCTGTACGAGCTGCACATCGGCACCTTCACGCCCGAGGGCACCTTCGACGCCGCCGCCGCCCGCCTCGGGCACCTCACCGCCCTCGGCGTCACGCACGTGGAGCTGATGCCGGTCTGCTCCTTCCCCGGCCGGCACGGCTGGGGGTACGACGGGGTGGCGCCCTGGGCCGTGCACGAGCCGTACGGCGGCCCGGCCGGGCTGGTCCGGTTCGTGGAAGCGGCCCACGGCGCCGGGCTGGGCGTGGTGCTGGACGTGGTCCACAACCACCTCGGCCCCTCCGGCAACCACCTGCCCGCCTTCGGCCCGTACTTCACCGACACCCACCACACGCCCTGGGGCGCGGCGGTGAACCTGGACGCGCCCGGCTCCGACGAGGTGCGCGCGTACCTCGTGGGAAGCGCGCTGGCCTGGCTGCGCGACTACGGGATCGACGGACTGCGGCTCGACGCGGTGCACGCGCTCGCGGACGGGCGGGCGCTGACCTTCCTGGAGGAACTGTCCGAGGCCGTCGACGGGATGGCCGCGGACACCGGCCGGCCTTTGTTCCTGATCGCCGAGTCCGACCGGTGCGACCCGCGCACCACCACCCCGCGCTCCGCCGGCGGCCTGGGCCTGCACGCCCAGTGGAACGACGACTTCCACCACGCCCTGCACTGTGCGCTGACCGGTGAATCCCAGGCGTACTACGACGACTTCGCCGGGGCCCCGCTGGCCGCCCTCGCCAAGACCCTGACCCGGGCCTTCTTCCACGACGGAACCTGGTCCTCGTTCCGCGGCCGCACCCACGGCCGTCCGGTGGACCGCCGCCGGACCCCCGCCCACCGCTTCCTCGGCTACACCCAGACCCACGACCAGATCGGCAACCGGGCCCTGGGCGACCGGCTCTCGGCCTCCCTCTCCCCCGGTCTGCTGGCGTGCGCCGCGACGATGGCGCTGACCGGGCCGTTCGTGCCGATGCTGTTCATGGGCGAGGAGTGGGGGGCGCGGACCCCGTGGCAGTACTTCACCGACCACCCCGACCCGGAGCTGGCCGAGGCCGTACGGACCGGCAGGCGCCGGGAGTTCGCGGCGCACGGGTGGAAGGCCGAAGAGGTCCCCGACCCGCAGGACCCGGCGACCCGTGACCGGTCCTGCCTGGACTGGTCGGAGCCCGAACAGGCCGTCCACACCCGCCTGCTGGAGTGGTACCGCACCCTGGTCTCGCTCCGCCGCGGCCACCCGGACCTGCGCGACCCGGACCTGGCGTCGGTCCGGGTCGCCCACGACGAGGAGCGCCGCTGGATCACCTTCCGGCGGGGGGACGTGCGGGTGGCCGTGAACCTCTCCCCGGAACCGGTGACGATCGCGCTGGGCCGCAACGGGGTGCGGGTGCTGGCCTCCTGGGAGCCCCTCGAACACCCGGGCCCCGACGGCCGGATCCACGTGCCCGGCGAATCGGCGGTCGTGCTGGGGCCGTGAGGCCGCGGTCGCCCTGGCTCGCCGGGCGGCCCTACTCGACGACCGCCAGCTCGCGCGGGGCGTTGTTGAGGCGGCGCCCGCCCTCCTCGGTGACGGTCACGATGTCCTCGATGCGGACGCCGAACCGGCCCGGCAGGTAGATGCCCGGCTCCACGGAGAAGCACATGCCGGGGACCAGGGGCTGCTCCTCGCCCTCGACCATGTACGGGGGCTCGTGGGTGGTGACGCCGATGCCGTGGCCGGTGCGGTGGATGAAGCGGTCCCCGTACCCGAACTCGGTGATCACCGCGCGGGCCGCCCGGTCCACCTCCTGGCAGGAGACCCCGGGGCGGACCGCCGCCACGCCCGCCTGCTGGGCCTCGCGGACGATGTCGTGGACCCGCTGTTCCTCGGCGGTGGGCTCGCCCACGTGCACGGTGCGGGAGATGTCGGAGCCGTAGCCGAACCGCAGGCCGCCGAAGTCGAGGACCACCATGTCGCCGCGGCGGATGACCCGGTCGCCGGCCTCGTGGTGCGGGTTGGCCCCGTTGGGGCCGGAGCCGACGACGGTGAAGTCGACCTGGGAGTGGCCGTGGGCGCGCAGCAGGGCGGCCAGGTCGGCGGCGACGTCCGTCTCCCGGCGGTCGGCGAAGGGGAGGTGGAGGATCTGCGCGTAGGCGGCGTCGGCGGCTGCTCCCGCCGCGGCGAGGCGCCCCAGTTCCCGTTCGTCCTTCACGGCGCGCAGCATGGGCAGGCAGTCGGTGAGCGGAGCGTAGGAGGTCTGCGGCAACTCCCGCTGGAGGCCGAGGAGATGCAGGGCCCAGGTGTTGTCGCTCACCCCGAACCGCCCGGTCGGCCCCAGCAGCGGCGCGGTCACGGCGTACGGGTTCATGCCGTCGGCCCAGTCCCGCAGGGTCAGCGCGGCGGCGCCCGGGGCCTTGGCCGCGTCGGGGGCCTCCAGTGCGGGGGCGACGAGCACCGGCTCCTGCCCGGCCGCCAGCACGAGCAGGGTGAGCCGCTCGGTCTCGGCGGTGGGCCGGTATCCGGTGAGGTGCGTGAGGTCGGGCCCGGGGGCGATCAGCAGTCCGGCCAGTCCGGCGTCGGCGGCGGTCTGCGTGGCCGCGGCCATCCGGGCGGCGTAGTCGTCGGCCGTGAAGGGTGCCGGGTCTTGGGATGCGGCGTCACGTGTCATACGGGTGATCCTGCCGTGAGCCGGGCGGCGACGGCGATGGCCGCGCCGGTCGGGGTGCCGGGCGTGAGCAGTTCCGTACGGTGCACCAGGCGCGGGGCGGACAGCGGTACGGCGACCCCCGCGCGGGCGGCCTCGGCGACCCGGCGGGGCAGCAGCGCGAGGCCGTGCCCGGCTGCGGCGAGGGCGCAGAGGGCGTGCAGGTCGGTGCCGTCGTAGCGGACGGAGGCGCGGGCGGCGGTGAGCGGCAGGCCCACGCCGGGGGCGTCGAGCCAGCGCGCGTCGGCGAGGTCGTCCAGCCGCAGAGCCGTCCGCCCGGCGAAGGGGTGCCCGGCGGGCAGGAGCACGGCCAGCTCCTCCTCCCCGATTCCGGTCACGGTGAGCGGTGCCACGTCGGGCAGCCGCAGCGGGTCGCTGGGCGCGGCGGGGCCGTCGACGAGGCCGAGGTCGCAGCCCCCGGTGGCGACGGCGGCGGGCACCTCGGCCGGGGGAAGCACCTTCAGGGTGACGCCGGTGGCGGGCAGGGCCGCGAGAAGCCGGGGCCCGACGGCGAGCGGGGACGCGGCGAGGGTGACCCGGCCGGGCGGGGCGGCGGTCAGCCGCAGTACGTCGGCCCGTGCGGCGTCGAGCCGCAGGAGCAGCGGCCCGGCGTGCTCCAGCAGCCGCGCCCCGGCCGCGGTCGGCGCGACGGGCCGGCGGGTGAGCAGCTCGGCCCGCAGGTCCCCTTCGAGGGCGGCGATGTGCTGGGAGACGGCGGACTGGGTGTAGCCCAGCTCGCGGGCGGCGGCGGAGAAGGAGGCGAGCCGGGCCACGGCGACGAAGGTGCGGAGCAGGTGCGGGTCCATGGTCATCAGGATCACTGATGGAAGGTGCAGGAACAATCGTTGGCGCTGAACGCCCGCCCCGTCGCAGGATGATCCACATGACCACCGCACAGACCACACGGACCGCCCAGATCGCCCAGATCGCACAGACCCCGCGGAGCACCCGGACCACACCGGCGGCGCGGATCGCGCTCGTCGGCGACCGCTCCCCGCACGTGAAGTCCCACACCCGGATCCCGCTCCTCCTCGACGCCCTGGCCTCCCGCGACGGGCTCGTCCTCGACGCGTACTGGATCCCCACCGGCGACGCCGAGGCCGAGGCCGCCGCCGGGACACTGGCCCGCTTCGACGCCGTGTGGGTACTGCCGGGGAGCCCGTACGCGAGCGAGGCCGGCGCGCTGGCCGCGATCCGGGTGGCCCGCGAGGAGGGCATCCCCTTCCTCGGGACCTGCGGCGGCTTCCAGCACACCCTGCTGGAGTACGCCCGGACGGTCTGCGGGCTGACGGCCGTCGCGCACGCCGAGAACGACCCGGGGGCGGCGGACCCGCTGATCGCGCCGCTCGCCTGTTCGCTCGTCGGGCACGAGGGCCTCGTACGGACCGAGCCCGGCTCGCTCGCCGAGGCCGCGCTCGGCGCGGAGCGGTCGATGGAGCGCTACCACTGCAACTACGGACCCGCGCCCCGCCACCTGCCGGCGCTCACCACCCACGGGCTGCGGCTGTCGGGGCACGACGAGGGGGGCCAGGTGCGCATCGCGGAGCTGCCCGGGCACCCGTTCTTCCTGGCCACGCTGTTCCAGCCGGAGCTGCACGGGGACGGGTCGCGGCCGCACCCGATCGTCCGGGCCCTCGCCGCGGCGGCCGTCGCGCACGCCGGCGGCCGCCCGGACGGGGTGACGGCCCGGCTCGCCGCCACCCTGGCCGCCAGCCGCTCGGCGGGATAACGCGTCGCGGGACCACCCCGCAGATCGGCTATGCTGTGCATGCACATCGAAGGGGTGGTCCGCCGCCCTTCGTGGTGGGTGTAGCTCAGTTGGTAGAGCACCTGGTTGTGGTCCAGGTGGCCGCGGGTTCAAGTCCCGTCACTCACCCTGATCCCCGGGGTACGAGGTCTCCTCGTGCCCCGGGGCTTTTTTGCGTCGGGCCCGCGCTCCGCGGCTGCGGCTAGGTCGTCTCTTTTGGATCTTGTCGGTTAAGCCCGCGTCGTCTGGTGCCGTGCATCGCAAGGCGGAGGGGCGCCCAAGTACTGGACGTACTTGGGTGCCCCGACAACGCGGCGAGGTGCGGTGCCAGGCGGCGCGGGTCAGACAAGATCCGAAAGAGACGGCCTAGTTGTATTGCCCCGGGAGGTTGTGGACGGGTGATGCAGGTCTCGGCTGAGGCGTCTTGAACGGGTGAGGGCCTTCCGGGTTCGGTGTGGATTGCGACGTCTACACCGACCAGAAAGGCCCTCGTGCCCCACCGTAATGCACCCCTGACCGAGACCGGACGGCTGCGCCTGGCCCACTGCGTGGTCGTGGACGGCTGGCCGCTGCGGCGGGCCGCCGAGCGTTTCCGGGTCTCGCCGACCACGGCCCAGCGGTGGGCCGACCGCTACCGCGATCACGGCGAGGCGGGCATGCGTGACAGGTCCTCGCGCCCGCATCACAGCCCACGCCGGATCCCGAACCGCACCGAACGCCGGATCATCAAGGTCCGTGTCCTGCGCCGCTGGGGACCGGCCCGCATCGCCCACCTGCTGGATTTGGTGCCCTCGACCGTGCACCGCGTCCTGACCCGCTTCGGGCTGGCCCGCCTGAGCCATCTGGACCGGGCCACCGGCCGTGTCATACGCCGCTACGAACGCGAGAAGCCCGGCGAACTGGTGCACGTGGACATCAAGAAGCTCGGCAACATCCCCGACGGCGGCGGCCACAAGACCCTGGGCCGCCAGGCCGGCCGCAAGAAACGCCCCCGCCTGGGCTACAGCTACATCCACACCGCCGTCGACGACCACTCCCGCCTCGCCTACAGCGAGATCCTGACCGACGAGAAGAAGGAGACCGCGACCGCCTTCTGGCAGCGGGCACAGGCGTTCTTCACCTCGTGCGGGATCACCGTGGAACGGGTCCTGACCGACAACGGGGCCTGCTACAAATCCCACACCTGGCGCGACGCCCTGGCAGCGGCCGGGATCACCCACAAGCGAACCCGGCCCTACCGGCCCCAGACCAACGGCAAGGTCGAACGCCTCAACCGCACCCTCCTGGAGGAATGGGCCTACGCCCGTCCCTACCAGTGCGAGCAGGAACGACGCGACGCGTTCCCGCAGTGGCTACACACCTACAATCACCACCGCGGACACACCGCGCTCGCAGGCAAACCACCCGCCAGCCGCGTCCCCAACCTCACAGGGCAATACACCTAGTCCCGCAGGAAGGCCTCGACCTCGGTGGCGAAGGCCACGGGGGTCTCCTGCGGCGGGTAGTGCCCGGCGCCGGGGAGGGTGCGGATGCGGCAGTTCGGGTACCAGACCTGCCAGGTGGCGCGCATCACGTCGGCGGTGAGCGCGAGGTCGTACTCCCCGATCAGGACGAGCACGGGCACCGTGTTGCCCTTGACGGCGTCGGACAGGTCGAGGGACTGCCAGCTCGCGAGGTAGTCGGCGAAGGCCTCCGGGCGGGAGACCTCGAGGGAGTGGGCGACCATCCGGTCGATCCAGCGCCGGCTCGCCCGGTTGCCGGTGACGAGGTCGAGGATGGCGCGCCGGTTCTCGGCGCTCCCGGCGGCGCCGAAGAAGAGGGCGCGGGTGGCGGCGTCCATCTCGTACGGCGCGGCCGGGACCGGATTGATCCCGACGAGCCTCTCGATCCGCTCGGGGGCGCGCACCAGGACCTGCTGGGCCGCCTTGCCGCCCATGGAGTGGCCGAGCAGGGAGAAGGTGTCCCAGCCGAGCTGGTCGGCGAGTTCGAGGACGTCGTCGGCGATCTCGGGGAGGGTGTGGCGGCCCGTCACGTCCCGGCGGTCGCCGTAGCCGCGGTAGTCGAGGAAGGCGTACGAGAACCCCACGGGGTCCAGGTGGTCCAGCACGGAGCCCCAGTTGGCAGAGGTGCCGAACCAGTCGTGCAGCACGATGACGCGAACGGGTCCGGTGCCGATCCTGCGGTGGGCGATGGCCATGCGTTCTCCCTCGGTGACGGGGGCGACGAAAACGGACCCGTACGTTCTGCCCACCGGGCCTACGATCACACCGTGAAACCGACATCGCGCACGGTGCGCATCGCCGTCACGGTCTCCCGGGCCGGCACCGACCACCCGCACCACCCGCACCACCCGAACGAGTACGAGGTCCTCGACCGGGCCGAGATCGCGGAGGTGCTCGCCCTGTGGCCGCAGCGCGAAGCGCACGACGGCTTCGAGTGCATGTGCCTCGGGGACGGCAGCGTCTCGCTGTACGAGGCCGGCGGTGAGCGCATCAGGTCCGCCGCACCGACCGGTCCGCTCCAGCCGCTGTTCGATCCACGGGACCCCGCCGGGCTGCCGGCCCGGCACCGGGGCCGGTGGGCGGCGGCGGCGCCCGCGGGGCTGCGGGAGTTCGCCCGGGCACTGGCCGCGGGCGAGGAGGAGCCGCCCCCGCCGCAGGGGGTGCCGCCCCGCGTGGTGTTCGGCTGGCTGGGCGCCGTACGGGAGGAGCCGCGCGACGCGGCGTGGCGCCTCGCGGAACGGGCCCCCGGCCTGCTGCTGGCCGGGAGGTCCACCGAGGAACTCGCCTGGGCGGTGAGGGAGACGGACCGCACCGGGCTGGAGGGCGCCGTGCGGTTCTTCGCGAGCGAGGTGTTCACCACCCGCCACCCGAAGCGGCGCCGGGTCCCGGACACCGCCCGCGACCTCCTGCTCCGGTACGCCCGCAGCCACCGCCCCGAGGACCTCCCGGTCCTGGAACGGCGGCTGCTGCGCACGCCGGAGGACCGCGTCAGACGGTCTTGATCGCCGGGTCGGAGACGCCCGGGGCGCCCGTCTCCACGTGGCCCGCGAAGCGGCGGAGGAAGGTGGCGTCGGCGTCGGAGACCACGTTCACGTCGTACCAGCGGCCCGTGGCGCCGAGGTCCACCGTGTGGGCGACGGTGCCGCCGGCCGGGACCCTGATGATCTGGGGCGCGCCGCCGTAGGCGTTGGTCACCGTGAGGTTGACGGCCGCCGTACCGGAGTTGGTCAGGGTCAGGGCCAGGTGGCCGGTGGCGGCGACGTGGCGGGCCGTGGCCTCGGGGCCGGCCTTCTTCGCCGGGCCCTTCCAGGTGCGCAGGAACCCGTTGGGGCCCCACACCGTCAGGTTGATCTGGTTGCCCGTGGAGCTGCTGGTGGACCAGGTGTCCGAGAGGGTCTTGCCCGCCTCGACCGTGTAGGGCCAGGGTCCGTCCGTACGGTTGCCCGAGGTGCTGTGGAAGTGGGCGCCGAGGGTGGGGCCGGAGGCGAAGGTGAGCGTGAACTTGCCGGTGGAGATGGTGCGCGCGCCGTCCACGTAAGGGCTGTAGCCCAGGGCGCGGGCCGGCTTGGAGCCGGCCTCCTGCTTGGGCAGGGTGCCCGTGGCCGGCGGGGTCGGGTGGTAGGACGGGTGGCGGTTCTTGTCCGGCGGGACGTACCCGGCCGTGGAGGGCAGGGCGGCGGGCGCGGCGTCGGCGCGGGTGAAGTCGAAGGCCGAGGTCAGGTCGCCGCAGACGGCGCGGCGCCACGGGGAGATGTTGGGCTCCTGCACCCCGAAGCGCTTCTCCATGAAGCGGATCACCGAGGTGTGGTCGAAGGTCTCGGAGCAGACGTAGCCGCCCTTGCTCCACGGGGAGACCACGATCATCGGAACGCGCGGGCCGAGCCCGTACGGTCCGGCCGCGTAGCCGCCGCCTCCGGCGTACAGGTCCTTGGACACGTCGGCCGTGGACAGTCCCCAGGCGGAGGAGGCGGGCGGGTACGGCGGGACCACGTGGTCGAAGAAGCCGTCGTTCTCGTCGTAGGTGATGAAGAGGGCGGTCTTCGCCCACACGGCCGGGTTCGCCGTCAGCGCGTCCAGGACCTGCGAGATGTACCAGGCGCCGAAGTTCGTCGGCCAGTTGGCGTGCTCGCTGAAGGCCTCGGGGGCGGCGATCCAGGAGACGGAGGGCAGGGTGCCGTTCACCACGTCCGCGCGCAGCCGGTCGAAGTAGCCGTCGCCCGCCTTGACGTTGGTGCCGGTGCGCGCCTTCTCGTACAGGGCGCTGCCGGGCTGGGCGCCCCGGTAGGTGTTGAAGTACAGCAGCGAGTTGTCGCCGTAGTTGCCGCGGAAGGCGTCGTTGATCCAGCCCCAGGAGCCGGCCGCGTTCAGGCCGTCGCCGATGTCCTGGTAGACCTTCCAGGAGACCCCGGCGGACTCCAGGCGCTCGGGGTACGTCTTCCAGCCGTACCCGGCCTCCTGGTTGCCGAGGACCGGCCCGCCGCCCACCCCGTCGTTGCCCGTGTGACCCGTCCACATGTAGTAGCGGTTCGGGTCCGTGGCGCCGATGAAGGAGCAGTAGTAGGCGTCGCACACCGTGAAGGCGTCGGCGAGGGCGTAGTGGAACGGGATGTCGTTCCGGGTCATGTACGACATGGTCGTGGCCGTCTTGGCCGGGATCCACTTGTCGTACTTGCCGTTGTTGTAGGCCTGGTGGCCGCCGGCCCAGTCGTGGTTCAGCCCCTCCAGGAACTGCATCCCGAGGTCCGCGACCTGCGGGTTGAAGGGCAGGACGTCCTTGGTCCCGTTGGACTGGAAGAAGACCGACTTGCCGTTGTCCTGGAGGACGGGCCGCGGGTCGCCGAAGCCCCGGACCCCCTTCATCGCGCCGAAGTAGTGGTCGAAGGACCGGTTCTCCTGCATCAGGACGACGACGTGCTCGATGTCCTGGATCGTTCCGGTGGTGCCCTGCGCCGGAATGGCGGCGGCCCGCGCGATGCTGTCGTTCAGCATCGTGAGGGCGGCCGTGCCGCCGGCGATCTGCAGGAACCTGCGACGGTTGAGTTCTGCCATGGCGTGAGGACCTCTGCGGGTGAGGGCGAGTCGAGGGGCGCCCCAAGGACAGCGGCCCCGGGGTACCAGCCGGGGATACCCTCATGACGCCGCGCCGTACACCTGGAGAACGGACGACGTTCCTCCGCCGGGGGTCAGCCGCCGGCGGCCGCCGGTGCCTGCGCCCTGACGATGAGCCGGTCGAGCAGGGAGAGCAGGGACGCGCGCACGTCCTCGCGGGAGCGGGCGTCGAGCATGAGGACGGGCGTGTCCGGATCGCGCAGGTGCAGCGCCGCTCCGATCTCCTCCGCGGTGTACGGCTGTTCGCCGTGGAAGCAGTTCGCGCCGACCACGAACGGCAGTCCGCGGCTCTCGAAGAAGTCGACGGCGGGGAAACTGCGGTCCAGGCGCCGCGTGTCGACCAGCACGATCGCCCCGAGCGCCCCGTTCAGCAGGTCGTCCCACATGAACCAGAAGCGTTCCTGGCCCGGCGTTCCGAAGAGGTAGAGGACGACTCCGGCGTCGGTGAGGGTGATCCGGCCGAAGTCCATCGCCACCGTGGTGACCGTCTTGGACTCGATGCCTTCGAGGTCGTCGACGCCGACGCCCGCGGCCGTCAGCCGTTCCTCCGTGCGCAGCGGCTCGATCTCGGAGATCGTCTCCACCAGGGTCGTCTTGCCGACCCCGAACCCACCGGCGACGAGGATCTTCGCCGGGGCCGGTTCCCGGGAGGCGGGCGTGTCATATCCGGGCAAGGTTGTCCCTGATTCTCATGAGCAGGTGGACGTCGGTGGTCTCGGCGGCCGCCAGGGGCGGCCGGTGGTCGATCAGCCCGCGGTCGGCGAGTTCACCGAGGAGCAGCGTCATCGGGGTGAGGCGGATGTGCATCCGCGCCGCTATCTCGGCGACCGCCCGGCCGCCCGGCGGCGCGCACATGGCGAGGATCTCCTGCCACTCGGTGGGCAGCCCGCCGAGCGCTTCGTCGGTGGCCGCCGCCGTGATCGTGGTGTCTATGGTGAGGACGGTCTGCGGCACGGCTGTACGTCCGTCGGTCAGGGCGTACAGCCGCGTACGGCGGCGGCTCGCGGGCTGCGACTCGTCCTGCGGCATTACGCGGACGGCACCTGACCGCGCTCGGGGGTGCCCAGCCACTCGCCGAGCGCCTGGGCGGTGCGTACCGCCTCACCGCCCAGTTCGCCGAGGCGGGCCTTGCGGGAGGTCACCACGATGAGGGTGCTGCCCTCCCCGCACCCGACGATGCAGAGGTACCTGTCGTCCATCTCGACGAGCTGGCGGATGACGCTGCCGCCGTCGATCTCCCGCGATATCGCCTTCATCGTGGAGGCGATGCCGGAGGCGGCGGCCGCCATGCGCTCGGCCTGGGGCTGGTCCAGCAGGTAGGCGCTGAGCCGGATGCCGTCGTTGGACAGGAGCACGGCTCCCTGGATGCCCGCGATCCGGCTCAGGTTGTTGTCGAGGACGCTGTAGATGGCGTCGTTGGCGGCGGCGGTGTTCGGTGAGGTGGTCATGGCTGATCCCGTCGGAGCTCTTCTTCCACTGTCTGGGTCCCCTGTTCGTAGTCCGCCCAGGCGTCGGCCACCTCTTCGGGTGTCGCGGTGTCCGGCCGGACGGGCGTTTCCGGCGCGCGGGGCGCGCGCAGCTGGTCGGCGATGTGGGATTGCGGGACGCGCTCGGGGAGGGCCGGCCGCGTGGCGGGGCCGGCAGGTGCCGGCCGGACCGCGAGTGCGGGCACGGGAGCGGGCGTCTTCGCGCGGCGGCTGGGCAGACCGGCGCCCGTGAGCAGGGCCGGCTCGGGCTCGCGCTCGGGCTCGGCAGCGGGCTCGTGCTCGGCCGCGGGCTCGAGCCCTTCGGGGAGGTCCCGAGGGGAGACCGCCGGCGCCGTGGCGGCCGGCGCCGTGGCGGCCGGCGCCGTGGCGGCCGGCGCCGTGGCCGAGGCCGGGGCCGGGACGGACGGCGCGGGCCGGCTCGGGGCGTCCGGTGCGGTCGCCACCAGCAGGTTCCCGGGGAGGACCACCACGGCGCAGGTCCCTCCGTACACCGAGCGGCGCAGGGTGACCGTGGCCCGGAGCTGGTCGGCGAGGTGGCCGACCACGAAGAGCCCGAGCCGGTGCGCGTTCTGCGCCAGGACGGAGTACGGCGGGGCCTGGTGCAGGCGCCCGTTCATCTCCTCGTAGCGCTCGGGGCTCACCCGCGGACCGCGGTCCTCGATCTCGACCGACAGCCCGTCCGCGACCAGTTCGGCGCGGATGACGACCGTCGACCGCGGGGGGGAGAACCGGGTGGCGTTGTCCAGCAGTTCCGCGAGCAGGTGGCTGATCTGGCTGATCGCGCTCGGTTCCACGCTGGTCTCGTCCAGGGCCTGCCGCTCGATGCGCCGGAAGTCCTCTACCTCGGCGGCGGCTTCGCGCAGCAGGTCGGCGACGCGCATGGGCTCGGTGTGCGGGTCGGGGACCTCGCCGCCCGACAGGATGAGGAGGTTCTCGATCTGCCGCCGCATGCCGACCGTCAGCTGGTCGGACCGCATCAACTGGGCGAGCAGCGCCTCGTCGTGGCCGAAGGTGTCCTGGAGGTCCTCGGTGAGGCTCAGCTGGCGGCTGACCAGGTTCCCGGTGCGCGAGGCGATGCCCGAGGCGAACAGGCCGAACCCGTGGCGCTCGGCGGCGAGCAGGCGGTGTCCGTCGACCGACACGGCGACGGCACGGGCGAACGCGTCGCTGATCCGTCCGACCTCGTCCCGGTCCCCGCTCACGGCCGGCAGGCTCTCGGCGTCCACGGTCTGTCCGCGCTGGAGCCGGTCGACGACCTCGGGAAGGGTTTCCTCGGCCACCGTCACCGTGCGTTCGTGCAGGTCGTGCAGACGGCGGAGCACCGACCGGGTGGTGAAGACGACCACGATCACAACGGCCAGCAGCCCGCCGCCGCTTCCGCCGATCAGCCAGGCGACCTCGGTCTGCAGCTCCGCGGCCTTGGCCTCGCCGCGGGCGAGCACCGAGCGCGCCAGGTCGATGTTGAGCGTGGTCATCTGCACGGAGAAGTTGGAGTGCGCGGACGACCAGCCGGCGACCTCGGCGGGCACCCTGATGCCCGAGACGGTGTCCTTGTGCCCGGAGAGGACCGCGTTCTCGATGCGCGTCTTCGTCTGCCAGTCCGCGGAGCCGACGACCCGCTCGTAGAACCGCTCGTCCCCCTCCGCGAGGTGCGGCACGATCAGCGCCTCGTGCAGGTACCGCTGGGCCCCCAGGGAACTGACGAACTGGTCGTAGCCGGCGAAGCTCAGCTCCCCGGAGGGCCCGGCCAGGGCCAGGACGGTGTCCTCGCGCGCCACCATCTCGGTGGCCTGGAGCATCGCCACAACGGGCCGGCTCGCCTGGGCGAGTTCGGCGTCCTCCGCGTGGCTGAACTCCTGCTGGTACACCTGGATGACCTTGCCGATCACCTCGGAGTAGTAGGCCAGCGTGCTGTCGGCGGGGCCGCTGCGGGTGTCCGCGCGCTGGCGGTACGCGGCCAGTCTGTCGAGCTGCCGGGTCACCTCGGCGAAGGACCTGGAGGGATCGTCCGCCAGCCGGCGGAACTCGGCCGCGGCCAGGTCCGTGGCCCCGCGCCGGGCGCGCAGTTCACCCTCGGTGCCGTCGTTGCCCGCCCACTGGGCGGCGGTCGCCGTCCGCTCCGCCTGCATGTCGACCATGAGCGTGTAGAGGGGGGCGCCGATCCGCTCGGCGGCCTCCACGTCGGCCCTCAGCTGTTCCGACTGTGCCAGCAACCGCTGTGCGGACACCGTGACCTGAGTGCCCATCGCCAGGGTGGGGAGCACCGCCAGCCAGATGAGCAGGGTACGCAGGCGCACGGTGCGCCACCGACGGGTCGTCGACTGCCCTCGTACGCCTTCGGGTTCTATGGGAGACATCGGTCCTCGGGAGCGGGGGCGGCAGGGGGATGTCGGGGGTTGCCGAGCAGCCGGACGGCACGGTCCTGGGGAGGGGACGGCCACAACCGGTCCGGCTGCGGCGGGATGTGAGGGTGCCGATCATAACCAGACACATGGAGAAAACGGATAGGTGTCTTCACCGGCCAAGCGTGCTACCACCTCTGGATCACCGCAGGCCAGAGACCGGATCGGAATCGAACCGCGATGTCCTCGACATCATGACGGGCCCGTTCCGGCCAGCGGCGCGAGCGCCCGTCCGCCGCGTGCTGAGCGGCAACCGGAACGCGCGCGGGCCCCCACCGGCCGCTAAACAGGCCGGTGGGGGCCCGCCGGGTCCCGCGGTGTCAGCCCTCGCCGGAGGAGGGGGTCAGGCGCAGGGAGATGCTGTTGATGCAGTACCGCTGGTCGGTGGGGGTGGGGTAGCCCTCGCCCTCGAAGACGTGGCCCAGGTGGGAGCCGCACTTCGCGCAGCGGACCTCGGTACGGATCATGCCGTGCGAGGTGTCGGCGATCAGCTCGACCGCGTCGGTGTCCTTCGGGTCGAAGAAGGACGGCCAGCCGCAGTGCGACTCGAACTTCTCCGAGGAACGGAACAGCTCGGCCCCGCAGCCGCGGCAGGAGTAGACGCCCTCCGTCTTGGTGTCGGTGTACTCACCGCGGAAGGCGGGCTCGGTGCCCGCGAGGCGCAGCACCTGGTACTCGGACGGGCTCAGCTCCGCCTGCCACTGCTCGTCCGTCTTCTCGACCTCGTAGGACATGTCTCTCCCGCTCCCTCGTACCTTCAGCTCGACAGCCGGGCGAGGATGGCCGGACCGAGGTCCGTGACGTCTCCGGCGCCCATGGTGAGAACGAGATCACCGGGCTTGGCCATTCCCGCGATGACGTCGGCGACGGCCGCCTTGTCGTGCTCGGCGGTGACGTCGGCTCCCGCGGACCGGGCGGCCGCGATGATCAGCTCGCTGGTGATGCCGGGGATCGGGTCCTCGCGGGCCGGGTAGATCTCCAGGACCACGGAGGCGTCGGCCAGGGCCAGCGCCTGGCCCATCTCCTTGCCCAGTTCCTGGGTGCGGGAGAAGAGGTGGGGCTGGAAGACCACCAGGATCCGGGAGTCCCCGGCGGCGCCCCGGATGGCCTCCAGGTCGGCGGTCATCTCGGTGGGGTGGTGGGCGTAGGAATCGATGACCTGGACGCCCGCGGCCTCGCCCTTGAGCTGGAGGCGGCGCTTGACGCCGGTGTACTTGCCGAGGGCGGAGGCCAGGTTGTGCGCCGGGATGCCGAGGGCCACGCCGGCGGCGAGGGCCGCGACGGCGTTGTGCGCGTAGTGGCGGCCGGGGACGGAGACGGTGAAGGTGAGCATCCGGCCGTCCAGGACCACGGTGACCTCGCTGGTCAGGCCGCGCGGGGTGATCTTGGTGATCCGGACGTCGGCGTCCTCGTCCTCGCCGTACGTGACGACGGTGAGGCCCTCCTGGCCCGCGACGCGGCGGGCGATCTCGGCGGCGCCCTCCTGGCCGTGGGCGACGACCAGGGTGCCGCCGGGCACGATCTTGCCGACGAAGGTCTCGAAGGACTCGTAGATCTCCTCGATCGACGCGTAGTTCGCGTGGTGGTCGAGCTCCGCGTTGAGGATGATCGCGACCTGCGGGCTGTACTTGTGGAAGGTGCGGTCGCTTTCGTCCGCCTCGGCCACGAAGATGTCGCCCTCGCCGTGGTGGGCGTTGGAGCCGGGGGCGTCCAGGTCGCCGCCGATGGCGTACGAGGGGTCCAGGCCCAGGGCCGAGAGGGACACCGCCAGCATGGAGGTGGTGGTGGTCTTGCCGTGCGTACCGGCGACGGCGATCGGACGCAGCCCGTCCATCAGGCCGGCGAGGGCGTCGGAGCGGTGCACGACGGGGATGCCGAGCTCGGCGGCGCGGGCCAGCTCGGGGTTGTCGGCGCGGATGGCGCTGGAGACGACCACGCAGGTGGAGTCGTCGGCGAGGTGGCCGGCCGCGTGTCCGATGTGGACCGTGGCGCCGTGGGCGCGCAGTGCCTGGGCGGTCTCGGAGTCACGGGAGTCGCTGCCGGCGACCTGCGCTCCGCGCTGGGCCAGGATCTTCGCGATGCCGGACATCCCGGCGCCGCCGATGCCGATGAAGTGGGGCCGTTCCATGGCGGTCGGCAGGCCGGGCTTCATTCAGGTCGCTCCAGGATCGAGGGGTGGTGCTTCGAGCTCTGACGGGCCAAGCCTATTCGTTGTGGGCGAAGAGCTTGAGCACCGGAACGCCGACCTTGTGGCGGGCCCGGGAGGCCCAGTCGCGGTGGAAGAACTCCTCCACGAAGTGCGGGGCGGTCAGGACGATCACCTCGTCGGCGCCGGTCTCGTCCACGACGGCCTTCAGTTTGTCGAGCGGGTGGTCCCCGATGAGCTGCCCGGTGGCGTTGGCGCCCTTCTGCCGCAGGGCGTTCAGGGAGTGCGCGAGGGCGTGCGCCGCGGGGCCGCGGGCGGCTTCGCCCTCGGGCTCGTCGCCCTCGCGGATGGCCTCGGGGAGCTCACCGAGCGCGACGTCGTCGATGGCGCGCAGCAGTCGGTCCTGGTCGCCCCGGGGCTGCATGAGGACGACGAAGGAGACCGGGTCGTCGCCGTGCAGGGTCGTGACGAAGTCCACGTCCACCGGGGTCAGCGGCTGCTCGATCATCAATACGCTCGTGAACACGGACGCCCTCTCCTTCATGGGCCGAGGCCGGCTGGCCGGCCCCTGCGGAAACCATCCTGCCCCGCTGTCGCACGGGGCCCTGCGCAGACATGTCTGCCCAGTTATGTGCCCAGCGGAAGCAAAGCGGAACGACAAATTCCGCCCCTTGTCAGATCCGACGGTAGCTCGTGAAGAGGAACCCGGCCTCTTCCAGTACGGAGGCGGGCGCGAGCCGGTGCGGAACCGTGACGGAGGGTCCCCCGGCGATCCGCTGGGCGTCACCGGCGGCCAGCATCGGGGAGATCGTCAGGCACAGCTCGTCCAGGGCGTCGGCGGCCACGAACTGACCCAGCAGCCGGGGCCCGCCCTCGGTGAGCTGGCGGCGCAGCCCCCGATCCGCCAGCTCCCGTACCGCACGCGCCGGGTCCACGGCCGCGCCGTCCCCGGCCACCACGACCTCGGCACCGGCCTTGACCGCCTCGGCCACCCGGTCGGCGGGCGCGGCGGCGCCGGTGACCACCAGGGTCGGCACCAGCGGTGAGGTGAACAGGGGCAGCGAGAAGTCCAGGTCCATGCGCGCGGTGACCACGGCGATCGCGGGGGCCGGGCCCTGTCCGGCGGCCTCGCGGCGGGCGGCGAAGGCCTCCCGGGCGCGGGCCGGGCGGTAGCCCTCCTGGCGAACCGTTTCCGCCCCGACGACCACCACATCGGCCAGCGCCCGCAGGGTGCCGAAGATCTTCATGTCGGTCTCGCCGGAGATCGGCTGCGAGCGGCCGTCGTGCTGGGCCGCGCCGTCCAGGGTGGAGACCATGTTCGCCCGCAGCCAGTGTCCGTCCGGCCCCAGGGAGGGGTACGCGTAGGCATCCGCGAGCTCGTCGAGCGACCACTCCCGGTCGGCCCGGTCCCGGGGCGAGGCTGGTGTCTGATCGGTCACAGGGAACAGGCGTCGCATCCGGGCAGTGTGCCACGCCCCGTAGAGTTAAGGGCTGTGTCGACATCACTCTCCACCTCCGGTTACACCTCCGGCCGGCCTCCGATAGCCGACGCGGGGCCGCAGGCCCTGTGCGCGCGCGAGCCGCGGGTGCCCGCCGAACGGCTGGTGGCCGAGATGGTGCCGCCGCCGCGGTTCGACTCGGTCCGCTTCGACACGTACGACCCTGACCCGGCCCAGCCGAGCCAGTCCGAGGCCGTCACCGTGCTCAGCGGCTTCGCCGCCGGCCTGGGCGGGGCGCACGCGAGCGGCGCCGGCAAGAGGCGCTGGTTCTCCAAGAAGCCGGCGGCCCCCTCCGGTCCGCGCGGGGTCTACCTCGACGGCGGGTACGGCGTCGGCAAGACCCACCTGCTCGCCTCCCTGTGGCACGCCACCCCGGCCGAGCCCGCGCTCAAGGCCTTCGGCACCTTCGTGGAGCTGACCAACCTGGTCGGCGCGCTCGGCTTCCAGCAGACCGTGCAGACCCTGGGCGGGCACCGGCTGCTGTGCATCGACGAGTTCGAGCTGGACGACCCGGGCGACACCGTGCTGGTGTCCTCGCTGCTCAGCCGCCTCGTCGAGCAGGGCGTGGCGCTGGCCGCCACTTCCAACACGCTCCCCGGCAAGCTCGGCGAGGGCCGGTTCGCCGCCGCCGACTTCCTGCGGGAGATCCAGGGCCTGTCGGCGCACTTCCGGCCGCTGCGGATCGACGGCCAGGATTACCGCCACCGCGGCCTGCCCGAGGCGCCGGCCCCCTTCTCCGACGAGCAGGTCGCCAAGGCCGCGTACGCGACCCCGGGCGCGAGCCTGGACGACTTCCCCGGCCTGCTGGAACACCTGGCCCGGGTGCACCCGAGCCGCTACGGCGCGCTCACCGACGGGATCACGGCCGTCTGCCTGACCGATGTGGGCCCGGTGCCCGACCAGTCGACGGCGCTGCGGCTCGTGGTGCTGGCCGACCGTCTGTACGACCGAGAGGTCCCGGTCCTGGCCTCCGGGGTCCCCTTCGACAGGCTCTTCAGCGACGACATGCTGAACGGCGGCTATCGGAAGAAGTACTTCCGTGCCATATCGCGGCTCACCGCGCTGGCGCGCGACGCGAAACCCCTGGTGTCCCAGTAGGTTTGGGGACGTCGGGCTCCTGCGGGCGCCCGGCCGTTTCCGCTTCTACGAAGGGATCCACCATGGCCGCCACACGCAACGCCCACGCCGTCTGGGAGGGCGACCTGCTCCAAGGCAAGGGCGTCGTCACCCTCGACTCGTCCGGCCTCGGCAGCTACCCGGTCTCCTGGCCCGCACGCACCGACGAGGCGGCGAACGGGCGGACCAGCCCGGAGGAGCTCATCGCCGCCGCGCACTCCAGCTGCTTCAACATGGCCTTCTCGAACGTCCTGGCGAAGTCGGGCAACCCGCCGGCCAAGCTGACCACTTCGGCCGCCGTCACCTTCGTTCCCGGCAAGGGCATCACGGGCATCCACCTCACCACCGAGGGCGAGGTGCCGGGCCTGGACGCCGACGCGTTCACCGCCGCGGCCGAGGACGCCAAGAAGAACTGCCCGGTCAGCCAGGCACTGACCGGTACGACGATCACCCTGGACGCCAAGCTCGTCTGATCGCTCCCCCTCCGGCGGGGGGCGCGGGCCGCGCCGTGCGGCCCGCACCCCCGTCCGGCGCCCCGTCAGGCGGTCGCCAACTGCGGGATCAGGCGCAACGCGTTGCCGTGGTAGATCCCCTGCAGCTGCTCGGGGGTGAAGGCCGGGTCCGCGTCGAGAGCGGGAAGCGCCAGCTCCGTGACCGTGTCGGCGGGGGCGGCGGGCCAGTCGGTGCCGAAGAGGACGTGGTCGGCCGGCACGTGCTCCAGCAGGGTCGCCGCGGGCGCCATGGGGCCGGCCGTGTCGTAGTAGAAGCGGCTCAGGTGGTCGCGGACGGCGGCCGGTTCGACCCGCGGTTCGCAGAACCGTCCGAGGGCCTGCAGGCGCGTGGCGATGTAGGGGAGGAAGCCGCCGGCGTGCGGCAGGACGACGGAGAGGTCCGGGAAGCGGTCCAGCGTCCGCCTGCTGATCATGTTCACGGCGGCCCGCGTGGTGTCCAGGAGGAAGTCGCACATGAAGTTCGGAATGCCCGGAACGGCCGACGCGCCGGGCGGGCACCCGGGCAGGTTGTGCGGGTGGGTGTCCACGACGGCGGAGAACTCGTTCAGCTCGTGGAACAGCCGGTCGTAGGAGGGGTCCCCGAGGTAGACGCCCCCGTAGTTGGCCGTCACGTTCACGCCGACGGCGCCGAGCTGCCCGAGGCCGCGGCGCACGGCCCAGGACGACGCCTCCTGGTCGTCCAGGAACAGGGGCACGTAGTACGAGAACCTGCCCGGATGCGAGGCCGCCACCTCGGTCATCGACTGCAGCGTGATGTTGACGGCTTCGCGCAGCTGCGCCGACGACCGGTAGCGCGCCGGCAGCATCGGCTTGAGGACGGCCGTCGTGATGCCCGCGCCGTCCATGAAGCGGATCGCGTCCTCGATGCCGAGCCGCGTCCACGGAGGCAGCTGTTCCGGCGTGATCAGCCCGTGGTGCACGGCCCATTCGCGCCACTGCGGCGCGCAGTAGTGATGATGCATGTCGATCTTCGAATGGACCGCGCGGGCCGTGTCCTGGCCGGGTGCGGAGGGACCCCGCCCGACCCGGATGACTTCACTGGTGCCCACCGCGGCGATGCGCAGTTCGTCCGCCGGGGTGCCCAGGAGACGCAGCGCCGGGGTACTCACGGAATCCGTCATGCCGATCCACCGCCCATCGGGTCTGGGTTACTTTCCGGAGGCCACGGAGGCCAGGGTCGGCTCGCCGGGCTCCCCGTCGGAGCGCGAGGGCTCCAGGACGAGCCGGAGGTGTTCGAGCCCCCGGAACGCCGCCACCGGTCCCTTGAGCCACGCCCCCCTGGTCTCCTCCGCGTCCGCGAGCTCCATGTCCGGGAACTCCCGCAGGAGACAGGCGAGCGCGATCTCGAGTTCGAGCCGCGCCAGCGGCGCCCCCAGGCAGTAGTGGGTCCCGTGGCCGAAGCCCAGGTGCGTCCCCTGGAGTCCCTCGCGCGTCACGTCCAGGTCGTCCGGGGAGTCGAACTTCTCGGGGTCCCGGTTGGCCGAGGAGATCGCGATCTGCACCAGGGCGCCCTCGGGGATCAGCGTGTCCCGGATCCGGGCGTCCTGCGCCGCGTACCGGAAGGTCGACGTCTCCACCGAACCCTCGAAGCGCAGCATCTCCTCGACCGCCCGCGGGATCAGCCGGGGGTCCTCGCGGAGCTTCGCCGCCTGGTCGGGGCGGAGCAGCAGGTTGAGGACGGAGTTCCCGATCTGGTAGGCGGTGGTCTTGTGGCCGGCGAAGAACAGCACCCACAGCGACGCGACCAGTTCGGGGTCCTCCAGGCGTTCCTCCGCCTGGAGGAGGTCGCTGAGGAAGGAGTCCGACGGGTGCTCGCGCGTGTCCGCGATCAGCCGCTCCAGCCGGTGCTGCAGCCGCTCCTCGGCCGCCTTCAGCTCCGCCCTCTTGCTGGGATCGAACCGGGAGCGCGTCACCACGGCGAACTGCTCCAGGATCTCCGGGCGGTCCTCCTGCGGGATGCCCATCAGTTCGCACAGGACCGCGATGGGCAGCGGGAACGCGAACGAGGCCATCAGGTCGACCGTGCCGGCCTTCCGGCATGCGCCGAGGATGCCCTCGGCGATCTCGGTGATCCTCGGGCGCATCTCCTCCACCCGCCGGGGGGTGAAGGCGCTGCGCAGGATGCGGCGCAGCCGTGTGTGCCGGGGCGGGTCGGAGAAGAGCACGTTGTCGTCGAGCGCGTCGAAGAAGCTGCCGTACACGGCGTGGTAGGTGTCGATGGCGCCGCGCATGTTCTTGCTGAAGCGGGGGTCCGACAGGGCGTCGCGGGCGTCGTCGTGGCGGGTGATGAGGTACGTGTCGACCCCGTGGGGCGGAGTCAGCCGGCACACCGGGGCCTGCTCGCGCAGGACGGCGTACATGGGGTGCGGGCACTGCCGGTACTCCGGCGCGCCCCTGGACACGGCCGAGACGATGTCCTGCAGCTCTCCGCCGCCGTTCGGTGCCGCATCCTGCTGCGCCATGTTCCGCACCCTCCGTCGCACTCGCCCGCACTCGCCTCCTGCGGACACACGGGTTCCCCGTGCGGGTGCGCGGCGAAACGGCGCCGCTCCCGTTCGGGTGAGGCGGCGGGCCCGGATACGAGGTCGTCCGCGTGCGGGCCCCGCCGCCCCTCAGCCGATCGGCGGTCGGCCGTCCGGGGCCCGGTGGGTGGCGGCCGCGGCGGCCCGGGGAAGGGGTAGGTGGTCTCTTGCCAGCCCGTCGCAAGGAGCCCGCGCATGGCCCGCAGTCTCGCCCTGGCCCTCACCGCCGCCGCCTCCCTCACCGTGGCGGCGCTCGCCGCTCCCGCCGCCTCGTCCACCGCCGTGCCCCGTCCCGACGCCGACCGGGGCGTCGGCCGGGCCGTGGCCGACCGGGCCGTCGTCTACAAGGCGACCGCCAAGTATCAGGTGCACGCCAACGCGGTGGCGGCCGGCTACAAGCCTGACAAGTACTGCGTCTTCGACAAGGCGGGGGGAACGGGCGCGCTCGGCTACCCGCACTTCAACCACGCCTACGACAACTCCCTCGATCCCGCGAAGCCCGCCGCGCTGTACTACGAGGACGACGGGCGCGGCGGCAAACGCCTCGTCGGAGTCCAGTGGCTGGTCTACGACCGCGACCAGAAGCTGACCACGGACGACGACCGCCCCACGCTGTTCGGCGTCCCCTTCAAGGGCCCCAAGCCCGGTAACTTCCCCGGCCAGCCGGTCCACTACGCCCTGCAGCTGTGGCTCTGGAAGAAGAACCCCGGCGGCCTGTTCCAGACCTTCAACCCGGCGGTGACCTGCCTCCCGGGCACCACCCGCCCCTGACACCGTCCCGACGCCCTTCCTGAACACCGCGCCGAACACCGCTGCCGACACCGCCCGGAGCCGCCGATGTCCGTCACCCGACGCAGCCTGCTCGCCGCCGGCGCGATCGCCTTCAGCGGGACGCTCGGCGCGCTGTTCGCCGGCGGCGCCCCCGCCCCGGCCCGGGCCGCCGGGGCCGGGCGGGGGTACGGGCCGCTGCTCCCCGACCCGCGCGGGCTGCTCGACCTGCCCGCGGGGTTCGGCTACCGGGTGCTCTCGCGCGCGGGCGGTCCGCTGCGCTCCGGCGAGGGCGCCGTCCCGGCGAACTGCGACGGCATGGCCGCCTTCGACGCCGGCGGCGGCCGCGTGCGGCTGGTCCGCAACCACGAGAACCGGGCCACCGCGGCCCTGCGCGTCCCCGCCGTGCCGGGACTGACGTACGACCCCGAGGCCCTGGGCGGCTGCACGGCCCTGGAACTCGACGCGGCCGGGAAGGTCACCGGCGAGCGGGTCGCCCTCGCCGGCACCGCCGTCAACTGCGCGGGCGGCCGGACCCCCTGGAACACCTGGCTGAGCTGCGAGGAGACCGAGGACCGCGCGGGCACCTCGGGCCATACCAAGGACCACGGCTACGTCTTCGAGGTGGACCCCGCCGACCCGCACCGCTCGGGGGCGGTCCCGCTCACCGCGATGGGCCGCTTCGCGCACGAGGCCGTCGCCGTGGACCCGTACCGCGGGGTCGTCTACGAGACGGAGGACGCCTTCATCAAGCCCTTCGGGCTGTTCTACCGCTTCCTGCCGGCCCGGCCGCTCGGAGGGCTCGGCTCGCTGCGGGCGGGGGGCGCCCTGGAGGCCCTGCGCGTGCCGGGGATCGCGGACCTCGCCCTGGTGGACGAGCCGGGGGCGGAGTTCCCGGTGGAGTGGGTGCCCGTACCGGACCCCTACGCGGCCGGGACCCCGATCCGGCTCCAGGACTTCGGGCCGGGCGGGATCACCCACGCGCAGAAGCTGGAGGGCTGCTACTGGGGCGGCTCGGGCGTCCACTTCGTCTCCAGCTACGCCCGCACGGGCGAGGGCGCGTCCGCCGACCACCACGGGCAGGTGTGGTTCTACGATCCGCGCCGGGCCCGGCTCCGGCTGGACGTGCTCTTCGGCCCGGCCGCCGACGTCGCGCTGCCCGGGGACTCCCCCGACAACATCTGCCTGGCCCCGGACGGCGGCCTGATGGTGTGCGAGGACGGCGGCGGGTACCAGTACGTCTTCGGCGTGACGGAGGGCGGCGAGGTCTATCCGGTGGCCCGCAACGCCGAGGACATCGGACGGCCGGGGGCCCCGGAGTGGGGGGAGTTCGCCGGGGTCACCTTCTCCCCCGACGGACGCACGATGTACGTCAACGCCTACACGCCGGGCACCACCTTCGCGGTGACGGGCCCCTGGCGCCGCTGACCGGGGGGCCCGAGGGGTAACTGGGAGTGCCGCACACGGTCACTTGTCACATAGTCATATAGTTTGCGTGCGTGACCATTTCTGTGCGCAACGTGGTGGCCTCGGCCGCTCTCAGTGCCGCCCTCACCGCTTCCCTCGCGGGATGCGGGGGCGCCTCCGGCACCACGGACGCAGGCCGCGAAGCCCGCCTGGGCACGCCGGCGGCGTCCGCCCCCGCGGATTCCGCCCCCGGCGCCGGCGCCGCCTCCCAGAGCCCTTCCCCCAACGCCCCGCAGGCCGGTGCCCCCGCCAGGCCTCCGACCCTGGCCCCCGGCCCGAACGGCCTGACCCCGGTCTTCGAGCGCGCGAAGCAGCAGACGGACAAGACCGTGGCGCTGACCTTCGACGCCGACATGACCTCCGACCAGGGGCCGCGCGCCGCGGACGGGGAACACTTCGACAACCCGCAGCTGATCTCGGCCCTGCGCACGCTCAAGGTGCCCTCGACGGTCTTCATGACGGGCCGCTGGGCCGAGGAGTACCCGGACCAGACGAAGTCCATCGGCACCGACCCGAACTTCGAGATCGCGAACCACTCGTACAGCCACCACGCCTTCAAGTCCCCCTGCTACGGGCTGCCCGCGCTCGACGGCGCCGCCGCCCGCGCCGACGTGGACCGCGCCTTCGCCGCCTTCCGGCAGGCGGGGGCCGTCAACACCGTGCCGTACTTCCGCTTCCCCGGCGGCTGCTACGACGACCAGGCGCTGCGGGCCCTGTCCACGGCCAAGGTCACGGCCGTCCAGTGGGACGTGGTCAGCGGGGACGCCTTCGCGAAGGACCCGGACGCGGTGGCCGAACAGGTCCTTGCAGGGGTGAAGCCCGGCTCGGTGGTGGTCATGCACTGCACGCGCAGCGCCGCCCCGGTCACCGAGGAGGCCGTCCGGAAGATCGTCCCTGAGCTGCGCAAGCGCGGCTACCGGTTCGTGAAGGTCTCCGAGCTCATCGGGAAGTGACCGGCGGCCGGGCCCTTCAGCCCGAACAGGCGGTGCGCTGCGCGTCCTGCCACTCGCACACCGGGCACAGCACCACGCACGGTGTCGCGACCCCGTACTCGGTGGGCTTGCCGCACTCCAGGCAGTCCGCGTAGGGCGGCCCGTCCATCCGCCCGGCCGGGGCGGCGGGGGCGGAGCAGTTCGACGGCGTCCCGTTCGGCTGGTCCATGCGTACGAGCCTACCGGCGGGGGGGGGGATCCGGCGGCGAACAGCCTTCGGAGAACTGCTGCCGGGACACTGGTAGGAAACTTTCCTTCCTGTTAAGGTCCCGGGCGGCGGCTAGGCGCGGTGCCCACCCCCACGGGCATGACGCGCTCAGCGAGAGCTCTGACCCGGCCGCCGCGGTGCAGTCCCCTGCCCGCCCGCGGGCAGGGGACGGCACCGCCCGCGCCAGTGCCCAGCTCTCGCCCCCCTCGAAGCAGGGAGTTCCAGCCATGCGCCCGAACACCTCCGACCGGCCGCCTCTGTTACGTGGCGGACTCCGCACCCTCCTCCTCTCCGGCGTCACCGCACTCGCGCTCGTCTGCGGGCTCCTCCTGGCCTGGCCCGACCGTGCCGGGGCCGCCGCCGACCCCCTCATATCCCGCGGGAAGCCCGCCACCGCGTCCTCCACCGAGACCTCGTCGCTGGGCGCGAAGAACGCCTTCGACGGCGACCCGGCCACCCGCTGGGCCAGCACCGAGGGCAAGGACCCGCAGTGGATCCGGGTCGACCTCGGCCCCGGGGCCACCGTCTCGCGGGTACGGCTCACCTGGGAGGCCGCCTACGCCAAGGCGTACCGCGTCGAGGTCTCCACCGACGGCGCCGCCTGGACCCCGCTGGCCACCGAGGCCGCGGGCAACGGCGGCGTCGACGACTGGACCGGCCTGTCCGGGAAGGGCCGGTACCTGCGCGTCCAGGGCACCGCTCGCGGTACCTCGTACGGCTACTCGCTCTTCGAAGCCGAGGTGTACGGCACCGTCGAGGGCGGTCCGCCGCCGGGCGGCGCCTTCACGGTCGTCGCCGCCGGTGACATCGCCGCGCAGTGCACGTCCTCCGACAGCGGATGCGCACACCCCAGGACCGCCGCGCTCGCCCGGCAGATCGACCCGAAGTTCTATCTGACGATGGGCGACAACCAGTACGACGACGCCAGGCTCTCCGACTTCCGCGCCTACTACGACAAGAGCTGGGGCGCCTTCAAGGCCAAGACCCGCCCCGTGCCGGGCAACCACGAGACCTACGACCCGGCCGGCCCGCTCGCCGGGTACAAGTCGTACTTCGGGAGCATCGCCTTCCCTCAGGGCAAGAGCTGGTACAGCTACGAGGAGGGCAACTGGCACTTCATCGCCCTCGACTCCAACTCCTTCGACCAGGCCGCCCAGATCGACTGGCTCAAGGCCGATCTCGCCGCCAACGCCAAGCGGTGCGTCGCCGCCTACTGGCACCACCCGCTGTTCTCCTCCGGCGGGCACGGCAACGACCCGGTCTCCAAGCCGGTCTGGAAGATCCTTTACGCCGCGAAGGCAGACCTCGTCCTGGGCGGCCACGACCACCACTACGAGCGGTTCGCCCCGCAGGACCCGGAGGGCCGGGCGACCGCCGACGGGATCGTGGAGATCGTCGGCGGGATGGGCGGCGCCGAGCCCTACCCGATCGAGGAGATCCAGCCCAACAGCCAGAAGCGGATCAGCGGACCGTACGGCGTGGTGAAGCTCGACTTCACCGACTCCGGTTACGGATGGACCTACGTCGCGACCGACGGCCAGGTCAAGGACACCAGCCCGAAGTACAGCTGCCACTGATGTACCTGGCCGCCAACGGCCGCCCGGACGCGCCGCCCCGTACACCGATGGCCGGGCGGCGCGTCCCCTCCGCCGTCCTCGCGCTCGGCGCGGTCAGCCTCGTCACCGACGTCTCCTCGGAGATGGTCACGGCGGTGCTGCCGCTCTACCTCGTCCTGGACCTGGGCCTGACTCCCCTCCAGTTCGGCTTCCTGGACGGGATGTTCAACGGGGCGACCGCCCTCGTGCGGCTGCTCGGCGGGCGGCTCGCCGACCGTCGCGGCCATCACAAGCGGGTCGCCGGCGTCGGCTACCTGCTCTCCGCGCTGTCCCGGCTCGGGCTGCTCCTCGCCGGGGGCGCCACCGCCGGGATCGCCGCCGCGCTCGCCGCCGACCGCCTCGGCAAGGGCATCCGCACCGCCCCGCGCGACGCCCTGATCTCGCTCAGCGGGCCCCCGGAGACGCTCGGCCGGTCCTTCGGCGTGCACCGTGCCATGGACACCACGGGCGCCCTCCTCGGGCCGCTCGCCGCGTTCGCCGTGCTGTGGGCGACCGCCGACGCCTACGACGCGGTGTTCGCCGTCAGCTTCTGCACCGGCCTGCTCGGAGTGCTCCTGCTCGTCCTGTACGTCCCGGCCGCGGCCACGGCCGTGCCCGGACCCGCGCGCCCGCCCAGGACCGCGGCCCTGCGCGACCCCGTCTTCCGCCGCGTCCTGTACGCCGCGGCCCTGCTCGGCGCCACCACCATCGGCGACGCCTTCCTCTACCTGCTGCTCCTGCGCGGTCTCGACCTGCCGCCCGCCCTGTTCGCGCTGCTGCCGCTCGGCGCCGCCGCCGTCTACCTCCTGCTCGCCGTCCCCGCGGGCCGGTTCGCCGACCGGTCCGGACGACGGCCGGCCTTCCTGCTCGGGCACGGCGCCCTGCTCTGCGCGTACGCCGTGCTGCTGGCGCCCGTCTCCTGGCCGACCGTCGTCGCCGTCCTGGCCCTGCTGGGGATCTTCTACGCCGGCACGGACGGCGTCCTCATGGCACTGGCCGCGCCGGCGCTGCCCGCGCAGGGCCGGGCGGGCGTCCTCGCGCTGCTGCAGACCGGCCAGGCACTGGCCCGGCTGCTCGGCGCCGCCGGGTTCGGGGCGGCCTGGACCCTCTGGGGACAGCGGCCCGCCCTGTGGGCGGGCGTCCTCGCGCTGACCGGGGCGCTCGTGGCCGCCTCGCGCATCCTGCCCGCCGCTCCCCCGACCACCCCGGAGGCATCGTGAACCCCCCGTCCCGACGGCTGCGCCTGACCTTCGTCATCGCCGCGGTCCTGCTGCTGGCGGGAGGCTCGCTGGGCTACGTCCTGCACGCGCGGCACCGGGAGCGGCCGCCCGGGCAGCAGGCCGACGCCTCCTTCACCCTCGCGGAACCCGGCCTCTACTTCCGGGACTCGGCCGGCGGACGGGTCGCGCGCCAGGGCGGCCCGGGCCTGCCGCGGGTGACGGGCGGCCCTTCCTGCGACCGCTTCCACGCCGCCGGCGAGCACGCCCTGTGCCTGCGCAAGCTGCCCGGGGTCCCGCCCCGCACCGATGCCCTCGTACTCGACCGGCGGCTGCGCGAGATCCGCCGGGTGACCGTGCCCGGCATCCCCAACCGGGCCCGCGTCTCCGCCTCGGGGCAGCTCCTGTCCTGGACGACCTTCACGACCGGCGACTCCTACGCCACCACCGCGTTCTCCACCCGGACGGCGATCCTGGACCTGCGCACCGGCTACCTGGTCAAGTCGATGGAGCAGATCCCGTTGACCCTCGGCGGGGTCCGCCACCACGACTCCGACGTCAACTACTGGGGCGTCACCTTCGCCGCCGACGACAACCGCTTCTACGCCACCGTCTCCACCCGGGGCACCACCCACCTGGTCGAGGGAGACCTGCGCGCCTGGTCGGCGAAGGCACTGCGGGAGAACGCCGAATGCCCGTCGCTGTCACCGGACGGCAGGCGCGTCGCCTTCAAGAAGAAGGTCTCCGACGACCCCCGGTCGCCCTGGCGGCTGTACGTCCTCGACCTCGCGACGATGCGCGAGCACCCGTCGGCCGAACCCCGCAGCGTCGACGACCAGGCCGCCTGGCTGGACGGCTCGACCCTCGCCTACGCGCTGCCGGGACAGGACGGTCGCGCGAGCGACATCTGGTCGGCCCGGGAGGACGGCACGGGCGAGCCCCACCTCCTCGTCCCGGGCGGTTCGTCACCCGCTGGCATGGGCTGAGGGGCGTCGTGCCGCCTGTCGGCACGACACCCCTCAGGATCCTGGCTTACCTCAGACGACGGGGGTGTTCGGGAGGGGCGAGAACCCGCTGCCGCAAGCTCCCACGATGTTCGACGGCGCGAAAGCCGTGCTGTTGGTGGTGCATACGGCCTGGTGCTGTGCCCCGTTCTGGGTCAGCAGCGTGATGTAGAGGAGACCCGGGTTGCTCTCGGTGACCGAGGTCGCGGTGCCGATGACGCACGTCGGCGCGTTGGCGAGAGTGCCGAGGTTGATCCACACGCCCGGGTTCCGGCTGTCGTTGAGGAACGAGTTCCCTTGCGCGTCGCTCGCGACACGGAAGATCACGCCGCTCGGGAAGTTGACGAAGTCCGGAGCGGCGGAGCTGACGTCGCGTGCGCCGCACTTCTTGCCCGCCGCCATGGAGCTACCGGGATCCGCGGTGCTCCCCGGGCCGTCGTCGGCGACCGCGGACGGGACCATGAGCGCCCCGAGCAGTACCGCTCCCGATACGACCGACATGCCCCGCGCAGCCCAAGCCAGCTTCCTCATGTGCTTCCTTTCCTGGAGGGGAGGCCCTCCGCCGCATGCGGAGTGGCCACTTCTACGGGACCGGGCATCCCCGTACCCGACCGAGCGGTCACGGAAGGTTATTCATCATCACTCTTTGGAACCGCGAGACACTTCGAATGGCGGCGGCCGGGCACCCATCTGCCCGGGGCTGCCCGAGCCGGCTCCGAAGACACCGGGAGGCGACGGTGCGCCGGGCCGGGCGGGCTTTCGCGGACCCGTTCTAGCCGTTCCGCGCGGCGGCGAGGCAGGCCGCCGCACCCGCCGCGCCCGCCAGGAGCAGCGCCCCCGCGAGAGCCGTGAACGGCAGTGGTACGGCGCCCGAGCGCGCCCCCGTGGCCAGGGCTGACAGCACACCGCGGGCCGGGGAGGGCGCGAGGACCAGGGCCAGCAGGGAGCCGAGGGCCGCGGCGAGGACCCCGTAGCCGCGGCGCCGCACCAGCGGCCTGCTGCACAGCGCCCCCACGGCGGCGCCGGTCAGCGCGCACACCGCCACCGCCAGGCCGCCCGCGAGGGCGGTCCGGGCGGGGTCGAGCCCGGCCCGGTCACCGAGCAGCAGCGCCACGGCCGCGCCCGCCGCGCCGGTGAGCAGCGCCCCGGCGAGGGCGGTGAGCAGGGCCGCCGCGTGCACCCGTACCGGACCGGCTGCGGCGGCCGTGACGTCGCGGGCCGCGGCCGGCTCGTTGCCGACGCAGATCCGGACCAGCCAGGCCGTGAGCGGGACCAGGCCCACGGCCGCGTAGCCGAGGGAGTCCAGTACCGGGTCGCCCGGCCGGATCCCGACGGCCACGAAGGCGGCGTACAGGGCGAAGGGGGCGAGCCAGCGCTGGGAGCGCAGCAGCAGGGCGCCCTGGTAGCGGAGCAGAGCGGTCACGGCAGTTCCTCCACGGCGCGGACGTGCCAGGGCGGCCGGGCGGTGAGCAGGACGCGCAGGACCTCGTCGGAGCGCGCGCCGTCCATGGTCAGCACCACGGCGCCGTCGGGGCCGGGGCGCCCGTCGAGCCCCGGCGGCAGCGGGCCGCCGGGCGGTCCGGCGGCGCGGATCCGTACGCGGGGCCCCGCCGGCCCGGACCGGGGAACGGGAACCAGCGCGGCCCCCTCGACCCGGTAGTGCGCGTCGGGGGCGCCCGCGAGCCGGCTCGGGTCGTGGTCGACGAACACCACGGTGGCTCCTGCGGCCGTGCGTTCGGCGACGGCGAGGTCCAGCTCGGCGCGGGCCGCGGCGTCCAGCCCGGTCCAGGCTTCGTCGAGGACGAGCAGACCCGGTTCGGCGAGCAGGGCCTGGGCGACGGCCACCTTCTGGCTGGTCCCCTTGGACAGTTCGGCCATCGGGGTGCGGGCGTGACCCGCGGCTCCGAACCGCTCCAGCCGGTCGGCCGCCCGCCGGGCCGCCTCGGCGCGCGGGAGCCCGTGCACCCGGCCCAGGTGGGTCAGGTAGGAAAGGGCTGTGAGCGGCAGCGCCGCCGGGAAGCGCTCGGGTACGTAGACCGTCCCGCGCGGGCGGCCGTCGACGCGCCCCTCGGTCGGGGTGTCGATCCCGGCGACGAGGCGCAGCAGGGTGGACTTGCCGCCGCCGTTGCCGCCCTCGATCCGTACGAGGGCTCCGGGCGGCAGCTCCAGCGAGACCCCGCGCACCACCCAGGGCCGGCGTCGCCCGTAACGCCGGCCCACACCCGTGAGGTTCAGTGCGCGGCCGCCGTTTCGGTGACCTCGCTCGGGCGGACGATGACGAAGCCCTCGCCGCGCAGCATCAGCTGGACGGCCTCGCCGGAGCCGCCGCGGAGCATCGAGCCGACCGACTGGGAGCGGTGCAGGCCGGTCTCCAGCTGGGCGCTCCAGCCGACCACCGCGTCCGTGTCGACGTAGACCGGGGCCTGGGCGGTGACCGGGATGATGATCGGGTTGCCGTCACACATCACGGCGAGCTTGCCGGTGCCGGTGAAGAGGCTGTTGAAGAGGCCGCCGCCGGTCATGCCGGCGCCCTTCACCATCTTGATCTCGTAGGACAGGGTCGGGTCGAAGCAGAGCACGTTGCGGCCGTTGACGGTGAGGGCGTCGCCCGGCTCGAAGTCGATGATGAAGCAGTTGGCCGCCTGGTGGGCGAACCAGGCCTCGCCCTGGCCCCGTACGGACATGAGGGCCAGGCCCTCGCCCGTCACGGCGCGCTTGAGCATGCCGCCTATGCCCTGGCCCTTGCGCTCGAACTGGAGGTTGCCGCGGAAGGCGACCATCGAGCCCTGACGGGCCAGCATTTCACCGTTGACGTTGTACTTGACGGACTTGGCGTTCTGCAGGCTCATGCCGGGGGTGACGGCGGCCTGGGCCAGGTTCTCGGACGCGAAAAGATCACTCTTCATGCCGCCGATCCTCACCCGCGGCGAGCACCCGGGGCATCCTCCTTGAGGTGGAGCCTGGCATCCTTGGCGGGATGAGCAGCCAGCACACGAACGACATCTCCGACGTGCCCGCGGTCGGCGCGGACAGCCCCTTCCGGCAGGAGCACGCCCTGCGCGACGAGGCCCCGCAGTTCGTCCTGCCGCTGGTGGTCCGGATCGAGAAGGCCGAGCCGCCGGCCCGGACGGACGCTTTGGAGACGGCGGCCCGCGCCGTGCTGGTCCTGCTGACCGACGAGCGGGCGCAGGGTGAGGGCGAGTGGGCCGAGGCGGTCCGCGACTGGCAGGACGCGCGGATCCGCAAGGTGGTCCGCCGGGCCCGCGGGGCGGAGTGGCGCAAGGCGCAGACCCTGCCGGGTGTCACGGTGCACGGTGACACCTCGGAGGTACGGGTCTTCCCGCCGGTGCCCCTGGACGGCTGGCCCAAGGAGCTCGCGAAGCTCCAGGTGTCCGGAACCGATCTGGACGACCCGGAGCCGGTGGCCGCGGTCGAGGAGGCGGAGCTGCCGGTGCTGTGGCTCAACCCCGGCCTCGACATGTCGGCCGGCAAGGCGATGGCCCAGGCCGGGCACGCGGCGCAGCTGGCGTGGTGGGAGCTGACCGGCACGGAGCGCGCCGCCTGGCGGGAATCCGGCTTCCGGCTGGCCGTACGGACGGCCGCGCGCGAGCGGTGGGCGGAGCTGAGCGGGAGCGGGCTGCCGGTGGTCCGCGACGCCGGGTTCACCGAGATCGCGCCGGGCAGTGCGACGGTGGTCGCCGACCACCCGGCGCTGCGCGCCCGGCTCTGACGGCGCCGCTCGGACACCCCCCGCGTGCGCGGGAACCTCAAATGTTCCTCTGAACGTCCCCTGCTGCGGTTGGCTCGACTCCGTCGGGGCCATGACATCGGCACACGATGCGTTGAGAGGGGGCGAGGGGACATGAAGCCCATGGCACACCTGGGGGTGGGCATCGGCTGGCGGCCGGAGATCGCGGACGCCGTCGAGCGGCTGCCCGGCCTCGACTGGGTCGAGGTGGTGGCCGAGAACATCTGCCCGGGCCACCTGCCCGAGGCACTGCTGCGGCTGCGCGAGCGCGGCACGCGCGTCGTGCCGCACGGGGTCTCGCTCGGCCTGGGCGGCGCCGACCGGCCGGACCCGGCGAAGCTGGCGGCGCTCGGCGAGCGGGCGGTGGCGCTGGGGGCGCCGCTCGTCACCGAGCACATCGCCTTCGTACGGACCTCCTCGCCGGTGCTGGAGGCCGGGCACCTGCTGCCGGTGCCGCGCACGCGGGACGCGCTGGACGTGCTGTGCGAGAACGTACGGATCGCGCAGGACGCGCTGCCCGTACCGCTGGCGCTGGAGAACATCGCGGCGCTGTTCTCGTGGCCGGGCGAGGAGCTGACCGAGGGGCAGTTCCTCACGGAACTGGTCGAGCGGACCGGTGTCCGGCTGCTCATCGACGTGGCCAACCTGCACACCAACCGGGTCAACCGGGGCGAGGACCCCGCGGCCGTGCTGGACGCGATCCCGCTGGAGGCGCTGGCGTACGTGCACGTGGCGGGCGGGGTCGAGCGGGGCGACGTCTGGCACGACACGCACGCGCACCCGGTGCCGCCGGTGGTGCTCGACCTCCTCGCCGCACTCCGCTCCCGGGTTGACCCGCCGGGCGTGCTGCTGGAGCGGGACGACGACTTCCCGCCGGAGGCGGAGCTCGCGGGCGAACTGGCGGCGATCCGGGCGGTGGTGACGGCCGGCCCCGCGGGGCAGGTCCGGACGGAGACCGCGCCGGAAGCCGCCGAAGGGCCGCAGAGCGTGCGGGAGGCCGCCGACGGGCCGGAGAGCGCGCCGGAACCGGCCGAGGGGCCCGGGGGCCGCGTCGCCCCCGAGCCCGCCCGGACCCGGGTCGCGCTCGGGCAGGCCGCTCTGCTGTCTGCGCTGGTCGCCGGGACGCCCGTACCCGAGGGCTTCGACCGCGGGCGCATCCGGGTGCAGGCCCGGGCGCTGGCGGCCAAGCGGGCCGACGTGGTGGCCAGGCTGGCTCCCGAGCTGCCCGGGATCCTGGGCGGCCGCGACCCGTACCGCGAGGCGTTCCTCGCGTACGCCAAGGGCCGCCCGATGACCGCCGGGTACCGGCGGGACGCGCTGGACTTCGCCGAGCACCTGCTGATCCGGGACCTGCCGGCCGATCCGGCCGCCCGGCGCCGGCTCACCGCCTGGTGGCGGGAACGGGCCGGGGTGCGGCCGCCCCGACGGGTGGTCCGCTGGGCCCGGGCGCTCGCGGGGAGGGCGGCATGAACCTCCTCGCCGTGGCGGTCTGGATCGCCGTCGTCGTCTCCTCCGTCCTGCTCCTGCGCGGGGTGCGCAGGGGGCGTCCCGTTTCGGCGGGGCCCGCCGCCGGTCTCCACGACCTGTCCGAGGCCGCCTTCGTGGTGGGCGGGCCCGGCACCGTCGTGGACGCCGCGCTCGTCGCGATGCTCGGCGACGGCCGCCTGGTGGTCGGCGGCCCGGGCATCGTCCAGGTGCGCCCCGGGGCGCGAGCCTCCGACCCGGCCGAGCGCGCCGTGCTCCAGGCCCACCACGGGGCTCCCTCGGGCTGGCTGTACCAGGTGCGCTACACCGCCATGTGCGACCCGGCCGTCCAGGAGATCGGCGACGTGCTGGCCGACCGCGGGCTGGTGTCCCCGCCCGGATCCGGGCGGACCTGGCGGCGCAGGGGGCTGGTCCAGGCCGCCGTCTGCGCGCTCCTGATCCCGGTGTCGCTGGTGCTGACCTTCGTCGGACTCGCCCTCGATCGCGGCGCCCAGGTGCCGTTCGTCGTGAAGGTGCTGCCCGTGCTGGTGATCGGCATCGTCCTGGGCCTGATCGGCGCGGTCCGGGCCAGGAGCCGGGTCACGCGGGCGGGGCTGCGTGCGCTGCGGGCGCTGCGCTCCGCGTACGTGAACGACCGGACCCCGTACGTGCAGACCGCCCTGTTCGGGCTGCGCGGCCTGCGGGACCCGTACCTGCTCCAGCAGCTGGTGCCCGCCGCCCGCGGCACCCGGCTGGCCGCGGCGCAGTCGGGCGCGCACTCCCACCACACCCACTCGTCGTCGTACGGATCCGCGGCCGAGGTGCTGCCGGTGGTCTGGTGCGCCATGAGCGACGGGGGTGGGGGCGGCGGTTCGAGCTGCGGTGCCTCGGGCGGCGGCTGCGGCTCCTCCGGCAGCAGTTGCGGAGGCGGCAGCTCCAGCTGCGGCGGATCATCCGGTTCCAGCTGTTCGAGCAGTTCGGGTTCCAGCTGTTCCAGCAGTTCGAGTTCGAGCTGTTCCAGCAGTTCCTGATACGCCGGCAGGGGCCATGGCGGCCGACACCCGCCGGTGATCCTTTACAACGAACACGGTCCGGCCTCTCATCACTTCATACGATGAGAGGCAGGCCCTGTCATGCGGACGAGACTCGCGCGCCACGGAGCCGCCGTGGCGGCGCTCACCCTCGCCCTGTGCACCCCCACCGCCGGCGCCGCACCGGCCCCGGATGCCGCCGGGGCCGCCGGGGCCGCCGGGGCCGAGTCGGCCGGCGCCGCGCTCGCCGCCCGCCGCGCCGCCACCGCCGGGCTCGACTTCCGCGCCTGCCCCGACGTCGAGGGGCTCCCCGCCGCGGTCCGCTGCGCCACCCTGCGCGTACCGCTCGACTACGCCCGCCCCGACGGCCCGCAGATCTCCCTCACCGTCAGCCGGGTCACCGCCACCCGCGCCCGCGGAGCGGTCCGCCAGGGCGCGCTCGTCCACAACCCCGGCGGCCCCGGAGCCTCCGGGACGTCCTTCCCGCTCGTCGCCGGACTGCCCGAATGGGAGCGCATCGCCGCCGCCTACGACCTCGTCGGCTACGCCCCGCGCGGCGTCGGCCGCTCCGCCCCGCTGTCCTGCCAGGACCCCTCCGCCCGCACCACGGGCCCCACCCAGGAGCCCGCCGACCCCTCCCCCGCGTACAAGAGGCGGCGCCTCGAGGCCGCCCGGGCCTACGCACGCGGCTGCGCGCTGCGGGCCGGCGCGGCCCTGCCGTACTACTCGACCCTGAACAACGCCCGCGATCTGCACGTCCTGCGTGCCGCGCTCGGCGAGCGGAAGCTGACCTTCATGGGCGCCTCGTACGGCACCTACCTCGGCGCCGTCTACGCCGCCCTCCATCCCGGCCACGTCCGCCGGATGGTCCTCGACTCGGCGGTCGATCCCGACCCGCGCCGCGTCTGGTACCGCAACAACCTCGCCCAGGCGGCCGGCTTCGAGCGCCGCTGGTACGACTTCCGCGCCTGGGCCGCCCGGCACCACGGCACGTACCGCCTGGGCGCCACCCCGGCGGCCGTGCAGGCGAGCTACGAGCGGGTCCGGGACGCGGTGGCCCGTACGCCCGCCGGCGGAAGGGTCGGCACCGGCGAACTCCGGGCCGCCTACCTCCAGGCCGCGTACTACGACGACGTATGGCCGGAGCGGGCGTCGGCCCTGGCCGCCTTCCTCCGCGGCGATCCGGCGGAACTGGCCGCCCAGGCCGCCCCGGACCCGGCCGCGGCGGCCGAAGCGGAGAACGCGACGGCCGTCTACACGGCGGTGCTGTGCAACGACGCCCCCTGGCCCGCGGACTGGGAGACCTGGGACCGCGACAACACCGAGCTGGCCCGCACGGCCCCCTTCGAGACCTGGGCCAATGCCTTCCTGAACCTGCCGTGCGCCTCCTGGCCGGTGCCCGGGCGGCAGCGGCCGGTGGCGGTCGAACGGCCGGCCCTGTTGCCGCGGACGCTGGTGGTCGCGGCGGAGCGGGACGGGGCGACCCCGTACCCGGGGGCGCTGGAGCTGCAGCGGCGGCTGGGCGCCGGGGCCGCGCTGGTGACGGAGGCGGGGTCCGGCTCGCACGGAGTGGTCGGCGGACGCAACGACTGCGTGGACCGTCACGTGGAGCGGTATCTGCTGACGGGCGCCACCCCGGGGTGGCGTGTCACATGTGCGCCGCATCCGGAGCCCGCACCGGTGTCGCTGGACGACCGGGCAGCGAGCGCCCGCAGGGCGCTGCTGCCGCCAGTCGTCTGAACTTCCGGGCGGGATCTCCGGCTGCGTCGTTTCGGGGGCAGGGCCTCCCGATCCACCGGAGGAACTCACCTGACGGTGTGGTCGTCCTCCGGTCCTTCCCCCCAGGGGAGGTATCAGGCGAGCCCGGCCACCAGATCGGCGACGGACTTGCGGCGTCCGGTGTAGAAGGGCACCTCTTCCCGGACGTGCATGCGGGCCTCGGAGGCGCGCAGGTGACGCATGAGGTCGACGATGCGGTACAGCTCGTCCGCCTCGAAGGCCAGCATCCACTCGTAGTCGCCCAGCGAGAAGGAGGCGACGGTGTTGGCGCGGACGTCGGGGTAGCCGCGGGCCATCTTGCCGTGGTCGGCGAGCATGCGGCGGCGGTCCTCGTCCGGCAGCAGGTACCAGTCGTAACTGCGCACGAAGGGGTACACGCTGACGTAGTCGCGCGCGACCTCGTCGGCGAGGAAGGCCGGGATGTGCGACTTGTTGAACTCGGCCGGGCGGTGCAGGGCCATGTTCGACCACACCGGCTCCAGCGCGCGGCCCAGCTTGGTGCGGCGGAACAGGTTGTACGCGGTCTGCAGCTCGTCCGCGGTCTCCGCGTGCCACCAGATCATGATGTCGGCGTCGGCGCGCAGGCCGGAGACGTCATAGGTGCCGCGGACGGTGATGTCCTTGGCGGCCAGCTGGTCGAACAGCTCCTGGACCTCGTCGGCGAAACCGGCGCGGTTCTCGGGCAGGACGTCCTTCAGCTTGAAGACGGACCACAGGGTGTAGCGGATGACCTCGTTGAGGTCCTTCGCCTTCTTCCCCGCGTTGGGAATCTTCTCTGGTGCAGTCATGTTCCTATTGTCCCGTGCGCTGATCAGTGGTCGGCGCCAGGGGTGCCGTACGCGCACCGAGCGAGGCGAGCACCGCCTCCGCGGCCCGGCCGGCGCCGGCGATGCAGGCCGGGATGCCCACTCCGTCGTACAGCGCGCCGCACACGGCGAGACCCGGCAGGGCGGCGACGGCGCCGCGGATCCGGGCCACCCGGTCGAGGTGGCCGACCGGGTACTGGGGCAGCCCGCCGTCCCAGCGGGTGACGGTGGAGGCGACCGGCCGGGCCGCGAGGCCCACGGCCTCGCCGAGGTCGGCGAGGGAGACGTCGACCAGCTCGCCGTCCTCGCGCCCCAGGTCGGCCTCGTCCGCGTACCGGCCCACCGAGGTGCGCAGCAGGAAGAGCTCGGGATCCGCCCCGACCCAGGCCCACTTGTTGCTGGAGAAGGTGGAGGCCTTGATGGTCCGGCCGTCGACGGGCGGTACGAGGAACCCGCTGGCGCCCCCGCCGGCGACGGCGGCCGGCAGGTCGGAGCGGCGGAAGGCCATGGTGACCAGGGCCATCGAGGCGTATTCGACCCCGCGCAGCTCGGCCGCGGCGGTGGGCGCGAGCCCGTCCAGCAGGCGTGCGGCGGGCCCGGCCGGGGTGGCCAGGATCACGCCGTCGGCTTCGATCGTCCCGGCGGTTCCGACGGTTCCGGCGCCGGCCACGATCCGCCAGCCTGCGGGCGTACGCGTGACCTCGGTGACGGGTGCGCCGGTGACGATCCGCGCGCCGGCCGCGCGGCAGGCCTCGGCCACGGCGAGCGGGAGCCGTCCGATGCCGCCGTCGATCCCGGCGAAGACCGGACCGGCCTGCTGGGGACCGGCCGCCGCCCTCCGCTGCAGTTCCCGTACCCCGTCGGAGAGCAGCGCGTGCGTCCGGGCGGCCTCGAAGAGCTGGGGCACGGCGGCCCGCATGGAGATGCGGTAGGCGTTGCCCGCGTAGACCCCGCCGAGCAGCGGCTCCACCAGCCGGTCGACGACCTCGTGGCCGAGCCGGGCGGCGACGTACGCGCCGACGGCGACGTCCTCGCCGATCTCGGTGGGCGCGAGCGTGCGCTCGGCCTCGATGCGGGCCAGTCCCTCCGGGGAGAGCACCCCGGAGGCGGCGAGCGGCCCCAGGTCGCCCGGGACCCCCATGACGTGTCCGCGCGGCATCGGCCGCAGCGCTCCCCGGGTCCACAGGTGTGCGGTGGCGGTGGCGGGCGGCTGCACGGCTTCGCCGAGTCCCACGGCCCGGGCGAGGTCCACGCCTTCGGGGCGGCGGGCCAGCATGGATTCGGCGCCCAGGTCGACGCGGGCCCCGGCGAGCTCGCCTGCGTACAGCTTGCCGCCGAGGCGCGGTCCGGCCTCCAGCAGCGTGACGCGGGCGCCTTCGGCGAGCAGCCGGTGGGCCGCCGCGAGGCCCGCGATGCCGCCGCCGATGACGACGACGTGGCCGGGGGAGCCCGCCGGGCCCGGCCGATCCGTACGCATGTCCGCTTCGTGCATGGACACATCGTCTCAGACCGATCTCCGAGGCCGGACCGTGACCGCATCGGGACCGGCCCGGGACCGTGGAAGCGAAACCCGCGACGGGACTCTGTACGTCGAAACGGCAACACCAGCCGATCATCGGGGGTTTGCAAGATGAGTGCTCTGCACCGACACCGTTCCGCCGCGGCCCTGGCCGCCCTCTCCCTGGCCGGGGCGCTCGCGCTCACCGGCTGCGGCGCGGACGCCGGGGGCAAGACGTCCTCGGCCGACCGGGCGGCGGTCGCACCGGCGCCCGCCCAGGACGGCAAGGCACCCCAGGGTGCGGAGGGCGCCAGGGGCGCCGCGGCGGCCCCGTCGGCCGCCCCGGCCGACAAGAACGCCCCGCCGGCGGCTTCGGTCCGCCCGAACGTGATCCGTACGGCGACGCTCGGCATCGAGACGACGGACGCCCAGAAGGCCCTCGCCGCCGCCCGCGCCGCGGCCGACGGGGCGGGCGGCTACGTCGGCAACGAGTCCACCAAACGCGGCGGGGACGGCCGGATGACCTCGACGGTGACCCTGCGGGTGCCCGGCGAGCGCTACGACTCGGTGCTCAGCGCCATGGAGGGCAGCGGGAAGCTCCTGCACCGCAAGGTCGACGCGCAGGACGTCACCGAGAAGGTCGCCGACATCGGCAGCCGCGTCGCGTCGCAGCAGGCGAGCGTGGCGCGGGTGCGGGAGATGATGGGCAAGGCCACGGCCCTGAGCGACGTGGTGATGCTGGAGAGCGAGCTGAGCCGGCGCCAGTCCGACCTGGAATCGCTGCAGGCGCAGCAGACGGCGCTGAAGGACCAGACCTCGATGGGCACCATCACGCTGGAGGTCACGGAGCCCGCCCCGAAGCCGGAGGTCACGGAGAAGAAGGAGAAGGAGCCCACGTTCCTGGACGCCCTGCGCGGCGGCTGGGAGGTCTTCACCACGGTCGTGCGGTACCTGACGGTGGCGGTGGGCGCGCTGCTGCCGTTCGCGCTGACGGCGGCGCTGGTGGTGGCGCTGGTCCGGCTGTACCGCCGGCGGCGTCCGGCGCGCCCGAAGGCGGCCCAGGTCACGGCCCCGGTCCCGCAGCGGACCGCGGCCCAGGTCCCCGCGGCCCAGGTCCCCGCGCCCCGGACGCCGGCTCCGGACACCGAGGCCGACGTGTAGGACTGAACGCGCGTTCGCCCGTAGCGTGTTCACCATCCGATGACGGGGTGAAGGGGCGGTACGGACGATGGCGACGGAACGACTGGTGGTGGTCGGCGGTGACGCGGCGGGGATGTCCGCCGCGTCACAGGCCCGCAGGCTCAAGGGCCCGGCGGAGCTGGAGATCGTCGCCTTCGAGCGCGGGCACTTCACCTCGTACTCCGCGTGCGGCATCCCGTACTGGGTCGGCGGCCGGGTCGCCGGGCGCGACGAGCTGATCGCCCGCACCCCCGAGGAACACCGCGCCCGCGGCATCGACCTGCGCACCCGCACGGAGGTCGTGGAGCTGGACCTGCCCGGATCCCGGGTCCGCGCCCGCGATCTGGACAGCGGATCCGAATCCTGGACGGCCTACGACAAGCTCGTCCTGGCCACGGGAGCCCGCCCCGTCCGCCCCCGGCTCCCCGGCATCGGCGCGCACGGGGTCCACGGCATCCAGACCCTGGACGACGGCCAGCGCCTGATGGACTCACTGGAGCGCACCGAAGGCGCCGGGGGCCGGCGGGCGGTCGTCGTCGGCGCGGGCTACATCGGCGTGGAGATGGCGGAGGCCCTGGTGGGGCGGGGCTTCGAGGTCACCGTCCTGCACCGGGGCGCGCAGCCGATGGCCACGCTGGACCCGGACATGGGCGGCCTGGTGCACACCGCGATGAACCGCATGGGGATCCGTACGGTCTCCCGCGCGGAGGTGACGAAGATCCTCACGGACGAGCAGGGCCGGGCCCGTGCGGTGGCCACGGCCGCGGGCGAGGAGTACGAGGCGGACGTGGTCGTGCTCGGCATCGGCGTGGAGCCCCGTACGGCCCTCGCCCGCGCCGCGGGCCTGCCGCTCGGCCCGTCGGGCGGCATCCTCACGGACCTCTCGATGCGCGTCCGGGGCCACGAGAACATCTGGTCGGGCGGCGACTGCGTGGAGGTCCTGGACCTGATCGCGGGCCGCACCCGGCACATCCCGCTGGGCACGCACGCCAACAAGCACGGGCAGGTCATCGGCTCGGGCGTGGGCGGCGGCTACGCGACCTTCCCCGGGGTCGTCGGCACGGCGGTCAGCAAGGTCTGCGACCTGGAGATCGCCCGTACGGGACTGCGCGAGCGCGACGCCCTGGAGGCGGGCCTGCGCTTCGTGACGGCCACGATCACCTCCACGACCACGGCGGGCTACTACCCGGGCGCGGCGGAGATGACGGTCAAGATGCTGGCGGAACGCCGAACGGGCCGGCTGCTCGGGGTCCAGATCGTCGGCGGCGCGGGGTCCGCGAAGCGGGTGGACATCGCGGCGGTCGCCCTTACGGCCGGCATGACGGTGGATCAGATGGTCACCCTCGACCTGGGCTACGCCCCACCCTTCTCCCCGGTCTGGGACCCCATCCTGGTGGCGGCCCGCAAGGCCGTCTCCGCGGTCCGCTCGGCGGGGGTCTAGGTCGCGCGCAGTTCGGAGCGGACGAGTTCCAGCAGGCGGCCCGTCCAGTTGCGGCCGCCGCGGGGGCCCTCGTCGCGCCAGTAGGGGGCGTCGGAGTGGCCCGTGTAGAGGATTCCGGCTTCTCCGGTGGCGATCAGGAGTTCCGCGAGGCGGGGGTGCTGCCCGAACTTGGCGCGCAGCAGCCCGGCCATGACCGCGAGCCGGACGGCCGGCCAGTCGGCGCGCCGCGCCGCCCGGCCGCCCAGCTCCTGCGCCTCGTGCGCGGTCGCGGCGGCGCGGATCCGGTCGTGGTCGTCCCGGTCGGCGGCGGAGCGGGCCCAGTAGCCGTGGAGCACGGTGGGGTAGGTCTCCCCCTCGTACGTGAAGGGGGCGTCGTAGTCGTTGCGCAGCACGAAGTCGCCGAGCTCGGCCGGCCAGCCCTGCGGATACACGGTCTGGTGCAGGACCACCGGGGGCTGCGGGACGCCGGCCGGGTCGTCCGCGTACAGGACGCCCTGCCGCTTCCCCTCCCGCTCGACGCCCGCGTCCTGGTCGGTGAAGTACGCGCGGGCCGCTCGGTGCATCTCCTCCGTCACCACCGGCCCGTCTCCGTCCACCGCCTCCCCCGGGTCGGTCACCAGGATCCGCAGCGGCCGGTCCTGGCGGTCCATGTCGCCCAGGACGTAGACCCGCAGGTGCGCGGGGACGGCGAGGTACGCGTCCCGGAGCCGGGCCCGGTGCTCCTGCGTCGGCTCCGCCACGTAGGAGCGGATGGCGTCCCGGCACCGGTCGGCCGCCGCCGGCCTGCCGGCCAGCCGGGCGATCTCGTCGGCGACTTCCAGGAGGAAGCTCTCGTCCGTCCGCCGTTCCGGGCTGCGGGACCGCCATTTCGACGGCTCGGCGGGCCGCTCCCGGGCGCCCGGCCGGTCCAGCGCGAGCTTCCCGGAGGCCAGCAGCCTCCCCAGCCCGGCGAGGTCGGTCGCCTCGTACCGCCCGCGGGTGATCCTGCCGTCCGCGTAGACGAAGAGGTGCTCGGTGTGGTGCTCGTCCAGCCAGTCGTGCTTGCTCCACACGAGGCACCAGGCCCCGTCGATGGTCTCTCCGTCGGATATGCGAAACGTCGGCCCGTGCCATGTCATGCGCGGCACAGTACCGACGTTTCGATCTTGCTCGGCTCAGCGGGCCGTCTTGGTGTGGACGTACTCCACCAGGCGGGTCAGCGCGTCGGGGTCGGTCGTCGGGAGGACGCCGTGGCCCAGGTTGAAGACGTGGCCTTCCAGGCCGGCCGCGGCCGCGAGGACCTCGTCCGTCTTGGCCTCGACCGCCTCCGGTGTGGAGAAGAGCACCGCGGGGTCCAGGTTGCCCTGGAGCGCCTTGCCGGGGCCCACGCGGCGGACGGCCTCGTCCAGCGAGACCCGGTAGTCGACGCCCATGACGTCGGCGCCGGCCTCACCCATCAGGCCGAGGAGCTCGCCCGTGCCCACGCCGAAGTGGATGCGCGGGACCCCGTACGAGGCGACGGACTCCAGGACCTTCGCCGACGCGGGCATCACCGAGCGGCGGTAGTCCGCCGGGGCGAGCGCGCCGACCCAGGAGTCGAAGAGCTGGACGGCGGAGGCTCCGGCCTCGATCTGGACCTTGAGGAAGGCGGAGGTGATCTCCGCGAGGCGGTCCAGCAGGTCGGCCCACAGCTGCGGGTCCCCGTACATGAGGGCCTTGGTGTGCTCGTGGTTCTTCGAGGGACCGCCCTCGACGAGGTAGCTCGCGAGGGTGAAAGGCGCGCCCGCGAAACCGATCAACGGCGTGGAGCCCAGTTCACCCGTGAGCATGCCGATCGCCTCGGTGACGTACGAGACGTCCTCGGGGGTGAGGTCGCGCAGTTGTGCGAGGTCCTCGCGGCGGCGGATCGGCTGGGCCACGACCGGGCCGATGCCCGGCTTGATGTCCAGGTCGACGCCGATGGCCTTGAGCGGGACCACGATGTCGGAGAAGAAGATCGCCGCGTCGACGTCGTGGCGCCGTACCGGCTGCAGGGTGATCTCGGTGACCAGGTCGGGCCGCATGCAGGATTCCAGCATCTGCGTGCCCTCGCGCAGCTTGCGGTACTCCGGGAGCGAGCGCCCGGCCTGCCGCATGAACCACACCGGGGTGTGCGGCACCGGCTCGCGCCGGCACGCCTTCAGGAAGGCGGAATCGTACGTCTGACTCGGCTGGCCCGTCGGGCGATCGTTGGCACTCACGACCCAAATCTTCGCACGTATGAAGAAGTGCCCGACCCGGCGCGGGTGTCCCTGCGCCGTACGGCCGCACATACCGCCTAGTCTTCCCCGCATGGCTGCGGCTCAGGGACGATTTTCAGATGGCGCTGACGGTGTGGACAGCGCGAAGGAGAGCTCCGTCCCGCTCCCGTTCCGCCGGGCGGTCGACGGCTTGAAGAAGGCGCGGCTGCGCCCGGGCATCGAGATCGACCCGACGAAACCGCCCCAGAGACTGGCCCCGCACGCCTACGCGCTGGAGGCCGCGGTGGTGGACGGCGAGGACGACCTCGCCGACGGCCGGCTGATCCTGCTCCACGATCCGGCCGGGCACGACGCCTGGCACGGGACCTTCCGGCTGGTGACGCTCGTACGGGCGGAGCTGGAGCCGGAGATGGCGGCGGACCCGCTCCTCCCCGAGGTGTGCTGGTCCTGGCTGACCGGGGCGCTCGACGCGCGCGGGCTGACGTACGGGGAGGCGAGCGGGACCGTGACCATGGCGAGCTCGCACTACTTCGGCGGGCTCGCGGAGCGGCGCCCGGCCACACAGATCGAGATCAGAGCCTCGTGGACGCCCCGCGAGGGGGTGGGCGGGGTGCCGGACACCTCGGCGCACCTGTCGGCGTGGTGCGAGCTGCTGTGCCAGATCGCGGGTCTGCCGCCGGTGGGTCCGACGGACACCGTCACGGGCGTGGTCTCCCTGCCACAGCGGCGCGGTCCGCACCACCCGTAGCCGCACGGCCGTACGGACGCCCCCGCGAACCACCCCGTGCGGTGGGTGTCGGAAGGCGGCGTCCCTTGTGGGCTTCTGATCACCCGATGATCGATCGTGCGTCCGAATTGCCCGAATTGTTACTCACCAAATCGTGATCATTCCCTAAAGCCGGGCGGGTGACGTGCCGAAGGAGTCAGTGACCATCCGTACGGTTCGCACCGGCTTCCTTCCCCGAGCCGGCCGTCCCGCCACTCCCCCAGGAGGCCTAGGTGTCCGTTCTTCTCGAGCAGCCCGCAAGCCTGGTCGCCTACCGCCCGAACAAGCCGACGGCCATGGTCGTCGTGGCCGACCCGCGCGTCCGCTCCACCGTGACCCGCCATCTGTGGGCCCTCGGAGTACGTGACGTGATCGAGGCGTCGTCCATCGCGGAGGCCCGCCCCCGCGTCGGCAGCCCGCGCGACATCTGCGTGGCCGACGTACACCTGCCCGACGGTTCCGGTCTCACCCTGCTCTCCGAGACCCGCGCAGCCGGCTGGCCCAACGGCCTGGCCCTGTCCGCCGCCGACGACATCGGCGCCGTACGCAACGCCCTCGCGGGCGGAGTGAAGGGCTACGTCGTCACCGGTACGCGGACCAACATCGGGCTCCCCACCCGCCCCGGCGCCGCCCCCATCGGCGCCGCGGCCGCCCGTATGCACCGCCGCCCCCCGGGTGCCCCGAGCCACCCGGGCGGCTACCGAGAGCTCTCCGGCCGCGAGGTCGAGGTCCTGCGCCTCGTCGCGGAGGGCCAGTCCAACAAGGCCATCGGCGTCTCGATGGGCCTGTCCGCCCTGACCGTCAAGTCCCACCTCGCCCGGATCGCCCGCAAGCTCGGCACCGGTGACCGCGCCGGAATGGTCGCCGTGGCGCTGCGCACCGGGATCATCCACTGAGCGCGGGGCGGAGCTCCCGGATAACCTCCCCCGGACTCCGTCCGGGGGAACCTCCGGGGATACCCCCGGAAAACTCCCCGCATACTGCCCGCGCCCGTCGCCGGAACGTTCCGGCGACGGGCGCGTCGTATACACGGATACCCTTGACCGGTGACCGACGCCCAAGAGACCGCAGCAGACCTGCGCACCACCACCGGGGGCGGCCCCCCGGACGACGTCGTTGTTCCGCCCGGTGGGGTGCCGATTCCGTTGCTGGAGCCCCGTGAGGGCATCCCGCCGGTGGTCGCCGACGCGGACGCCCTCGCCGAAGTGGTCGCGGCCTTCGCCGCGGGCACCGGCCCCGTCGCCGTCGACGCCGAGCGAGCCTCCGGATACCGCTACGGCCAGCGCGCCTACCTGGTGCAGCTGCGCCGCGAGGGTGCGGGGTCCGCGCTGATCGACCCGGTGGGCTGCCCCGACCTGTCCTCGCTGGGCGATGCCCTGTCCGGCACCGAGTGGATCCTGCACGCCGCCACCCAGGACCTGCCGTGCCTGCGCGAAATAGGCATGGTGCCCACCTCCCTCTTCGACACCGAGCTGGCCGGCCGCCTCGCCGGCTTCCCGCGGGTCGGACTCGGCGCGATGGTCGAGAGCGTGCTCGGCTACGCCCTGGAGAAGGGCCACTCCGCCGTCGACTGGTCCACCCGCCCGCTCCCCGAGCCGTGGCTGCGCTACGCAGCTCTGGACGTGGAGCTGCTGGTGGACCTGCGGGACGCACTGGAGAAGGAGCTGGACCGGCAGGGCAAGCTGGACTGGGCCCACCAGGAGTTCGACGCCATCGCCTCCGCCCCGCCCGCTCCGCCCCGCAAGGACCCGTGGCGCCGTACGTCCGGCATGCACAAGGTGCGCCGGCGCCGTCAGATGGCGGTCGTACGGGAGCTGTGGGAGTCGCGGGACCGGATCGCGCAGCGGCGCGACGTGTCGCCGGGCAAGGTGCTGGGCGATGCCGCGATCGTCGAGGCCGCCCTGGCCCTGCCCGCCAACGTGCACACCCTGTCCGCGCTGCCCGGCTACGGGCAGCGGATGGGCCGGCGCCAGCTGGACCAGTGGATGGCCGCCGTGGACCGGGCGAAGGCCCTGCCCGAGAACGAGCTGCCGCAGCCGGGGGCGACCCCGGCCGGTCCGCCGCCGCCGCGCTCCTGGGTGGACAAGGACCCGGCGGCCGCGGCCCGGCTGTCGGCGGCCCGTGCCGCCGTCTCGGCACTGGCGGAGGAGCTCAACCTGCCCCAGGAGAACCTGATCACCCCGGACACGGTCCGCCGGCTGTGCTGGGAGCCGCCGCAGCGGCTCGACGCGGACTCGGTGGCGCAGGCCCTGGCCGGCTACGGCGCCCGCGCCTGGCAGATCGAACAGGTAACGCCGGTCCTGGTCACGGCCCTGGCCGTGACCGCGTAGGAGGTCGCCGCCGTGCCCCCGGTCCGCGACGCGCGGACCGGGGGCACGGCCGGATCAGAGTGGTTGCTCGGTGTAGTCGCCGTCCGTGTCCATGTAGAAGGTCCCTTTCGTGTGGCCGTCGATCTCGGTGTGCTTGAGCCACTTCCGGGACAGGTGGTGGACGTGCTTGACCACCCGCTCCCAGGGGATCTGGTGACCCGCGCAGGCGACCTCGAAGTGCATCTTCTTCTGACCGGGGATGGCCTTGTAGAGCTCGGTGACCGAGAGGAAGGGATTGGTGCCCGGAGCGCTGTTCACCGTCTTGTCGTGCTCGCCGACGACGATGAGCACCGGCACCTTGTGGCCGAGGATGTTGTCCACCTTGGCGCCGGCCTTGTTCCAGCCCCACCAGAAGGCGTTGCGGAAGCGCAGCACGCCCGAGGGCACGCCGGACACCGGCGGCCCCCAGTTCCGGCCCACCACGTCACTCTCCATGATCGCCGCCCACACCGTCTCGACCATGCCCTCCTCACGCTGCTCGTCGCCGCAGCCGAGTTCCTTGTCCCAGGCGTCTTCGAAACCGTCCCGGCCGGCGATGTTCATCGGGAAGCTCCACAGGGAGGGCGGAGGGGGCAGCGCATCCGGCCGGTCCCACTTGGTGCCGGGCTTGCTGGTGGGTCCGTCCGGCCGGAAGACCGGGGCCAGCAGGAACAGGCTGGAGACGTTGTCCGGGTACTGGATGGCGTACGGGCCCAGCGCCACCGCGGCGGCGGACCAGCCGAAGAGGGCGACCTTCTCCACACCGCGCTCGGCCTTGATGTATTCGACGACACTGTGGACCTCGGCCCAGTCGCTCGCGGAGTCGCCGAGGTGCTTGGCGTACGACGGGGTGCAGGGGGCCGCCAGCGGGTGACCGTCGAGCAGGAGCTTCGCCTGCGGGACGGCACTGGTGTTGCACGGCTCGTTCATGACCGACGGGCGCGGCGAGCGGCCGTGGCCCTGGAGGTCCATGGCGAAGACGTCGAAGCCCGCCTTGGCGAGGAACTGCATCCAGTTGTACTCGCCGGTGCCCAGGTCCGCGCCGGGCAGCACGGGGACGCTGCGACCGTGCAGCATCAGGACGGCACTGCGCTGGGTGGGATTCTTCGTGCCGTCGCGCTCCCGGACGAAGAGTTTGATCACCTCGCCCTCGTTGACGGGGAGTGTGGAGGCGTGCTTGACCTCGTGGTCGACCGCCTTGATCAGCATGGCGGGGGTCTCCGTTCAGGTCGGCCGGGTACGGGGCGGGCGCCCCGTACCCGGCCAGAATCCGCAGGCGCGTGCGCCCCGTGCCATCGACAGGGCCGCCCGGACCGAGTGTTCGACCCGTTCGGGTAGCCCGGGGCGCTCCGATCGGACGGGCGCGAAGAGGGGGCGCGCGCGGGGTGCGGAGTGTGACCTTCACCGCTGTTCGGGGAGGGGGTGTGCACGTCGGTTACCGGCAAGTAGCATGGCCGGGTGAGCGGGCGCTCAGCGATGGGCCGCCCCCGCGCAGCAGTGCACACCCGCACCTGGAGGAGAGCCAACGTGCCTCGTACCGTCAGGGACGTCGTCTTCGTCGACGGCGTCCGCACCCCGTTCGGCAAGGCGGGCCCGAAGGGCATCTACCACGAGACCCGCGCCGACGACCTCGTCGTGAAGGCGATCCGGGAGCTGCTGCGCCGCAACCCGGACCTGGACCCCGCGAAGATCGACGAGGTCGCCATCGCCGCGACCACGCAGATCGGCGACCAGGGCCTCACGCTGGGCCGTACGGCCGGCATCCTCGCGGGCCTCCCGCAGTCCGTCCCGGGCTACTCCATCGACCGCATGTGCGCCGGCGCGCTGACCGCCGTGACCGCCGTCGCGGGCGGTGTGGCCTTCGGTGCGTACGACGTCGCCCTCGCCGGCGGTGTCGAGCACATGGGCCGCCACCCCATGGGCGAGGGCGTGGACCCGAACCCGCGCTTCGTCTCCGAGAAGCTGGTCGACGAGTCCGCCCTGTTCATGGGCATGACCGCCGAGAACCTGCACGACCGGTACCCGACGATCACCAAGCTCCGCGCCGACGAGTACGCCGTGCGCTCGCAGGAGAAGGCCGCCAAGGCGTACGCCGACGGCAAGATCCAGCAGGACCTGGTCCCGATCTCGGTGCGCAACACCAACGAGGCGGCCGGTGAGACGGGCTGGGGCCTGGTCACCACCGACGAGCCGATGCGCCCGGGCACCACGCTGGAGAACCTGGCCGGCCTGAAGACCCCGTTCCGTACGCACGGCCGGGTCACCGCGGGCAACGCCGCCGGTCTCAACGACGGTGCCACCGCCGCGATCATCGCGTCCGAGGACTTCGCCCGGGAGAACAACCTCCCGGTCAAGATGCGCCTCGTCTCGTACTCCTTCGCGGGTGTCGAGCCGGAGGTCATGGGCTACGGCCCGATCCCGGCCACCGAGAAGGCCCTCGCCCAGGCCGGCCTGTCCATCGAGGACATAGGCCTGTTCGAGGTCAACGAGGCCTTCGCCGTGCAGGTGCTGGCCTTCCTGGAGCACTACGGCATCGCCGACGACGACGCCCGCGTGAACCAGTACGGCGGCGCCATCGCCTTCGGTCACCCGCTGGCCTCCTCGGGCGTGCGCCTGATGACGCAGCTGGCCCGTCAGTTCGAGGAGCAGCCGCACGTCCGCTACGGCCTGACCACCATGTGCGTCGGCTTCGGCATGGGCGCCACGGTCATCTGGGAGAACCCGCACTTCACCGCCGAGGGAGACGCCAAGTGAGCACCACCGCCGAGCTCCTGAAGGGGGCGGCCGAGCTGTTCCCCGACGAGGTCGTCACCTCCGCGCACGTCCGCCACCTGGACCTGCCGTTCGGCGCCGGGCGCTTCGCGCTCATCACGCTGGACAACGGCTTCGACCACACCAAGCCGACCACCTTCGGTCCGCAGTCCCTCGCCAACCTGAACACGGCGATCGACCAGGTCGAGCAGGAGGCCCTCGCGGGCTCCATCGTCGGCGCGGGCATCACCGGCAAGCCGTTCATCTTCGCGGTCGGCGCCGACCTCAAGGGTGTCGAGCTGCTGAAGAAGCACGACGAGGCGCTCGCCATCGGCAAGGGCGGCCACGACGTCTTCAAGCGTCTCTCCGCGCTCGCGGTCCCGACCTTCGCCTACTACAACGGCGCGGCGATGGGCGGCGGCGTCGAGGTCGGCCTGCACTGCACCTACCGCACCGTCTCGAAGGCCATCCCGGCCTTCTCGCTGCCCGAGGTCTTCCTCGGCCTGGTTCCGGGCTGGGGCGGCTGCGCCATCCTGCCGAACCTGATCGGCGCGGACCGCGCCGTCTCGGTGATCATCGAGAACTCGCTCAACCAGAACAAGCAGCTGCGCGGCAAGCAGGTCTTCGACCTGGGCATCGCGGACGCGCTGTTCGAGGGTGCGGACTTCCTGGAGCAGTCCCTCATCTGGACCTCGAAGGTCCTGAAGGGCGAGACCGAGGTCGTACGCGCCGAGATCGACCGCGCCGAGGGCTGGGACGCGGCGGTCGCCCGCGGCCGCGCCATCGCGGACTCCAAGGTGCACGGCGCGGCCCCCGCCGCCTACCGCGCGCTGGAGATCATCGAGGCGGCCAAGAACGGCGACCTCCAGGCCGGCTTCGACGCCGAGGACACGGCCCTGGCCGACCTCATCATGGGCGGCGAGCTGCGCTCCGGCATCTACGCCTTCAACCTGGTCCAGAAGCGCGCCAAGCGCCCGGCCGGCGCCCCGGACAAGTCCCTGGCCCGTCCGGTCACCAAGGTCGGCGTCGTCGGCGCGGGCCTGATGGCCTCGCAGCTGGCGCTGCTCTTCCTGCGCCGCCTGGAGGTGCCGGTGGTCCTCACCGACATCGACCAGGAGCGCGTGGACAAGGGCGTGGGCTACGTCCACGCCGAGATCCAGAAGCTGCTCGGCAAGGGCCGGATCAACCAGGACAAGGCCAACCGCCTGACCGGCCTGGTCTCCGGTGTCCTGGACAAGGCCGAGGGCTTCGCGGACGCGGACTTCATCATCGAGGCCGTGTTCGAGGAGATGTCCGTCAAGCAGAAGGTGTTCGCGGAGGTCGAGGCGGTCGCCCCGGCGCACGCGATCCTCGCCACCAACACCTCCTCGCTGTCGGTGTCGGAGATGGCCTCCAAGCTCCAGCACCCGGAGCGCGTGGTCGGCTTCCACTTCTTCAACCCGGTCGCGATCCTCCCGCTGCTGGAGATCGTCCGCGGTGAGCAGACCGACGACGCCTCGCTGGCCACGGCCTTCGGTGTCGCCAAGAAGCTGAAGAAGACCGCGGTCCTCACCAAGGACGCCCCGGCGTTCGTCGTGAACCGCATCCTGACCCGCTTCATGGGCGAGATCCAGAACGTCATCGACGAGGGCACCCCGGTCGTCACGGCGGAGAAGGCCATCGAGCCGCTCGGCCTGCCGATGTCCCCGCTGGTGCTCCTGGAGCTCGTCGGCCCGGCGATCGGTCTGCACGTCTCCGAGACCCTGAACCGCGCCTTCCCGGAGCGCTTCACCGTCTCGCCGAACCTGGCGGCTGTCGTCAAGGCCGGCAAGCGCGGCTTCTACGTCTACGATTCCGGCAAGCCGGAGCTGGACCCCGAGGTCGCCGCCCTCCTGGTGCAGGGCGACTCCGTCCTGACCGAGGAGCAGGTCCGCGACCGCGTCCTGGACGCGGTGGCGCAGGAGATCGGCCTGATGCTGGAGGAGGGTGTCGTGGCCGAGGCCCAGGACATCGACCTCTGCCTCATCACCGGTGCCGGCTGGCCCTTCCACCTGGGCGGCATCACGCCGTACCTGGACCGCGAAGGCGTCTCGGAGCGCGTGAACGGCAAGAAGTTCCTCGCTCCCGGCCTGGCGAGCGTCCCGGCCTAGTCCGGGTCGCGGACGGGCGTTCCACGGCTTGGCCCGCCCCCTTCGGGGGGCGGGCTTCGGCCATTCGAATATCTGTCTAAGATTCACCCCCATGACGGAAACGCACGCGCGGCCCAGGCGCCGCCGACGCCGCATTCTGCGGATCACCCTGCTGCTGGTCGCCGTGCTGATCCTGGGCGCGGCCGGGGCCGGCTGGTGGACGTACAGCCACCTCAACGGCAACATCGACAGCGTCGACCTGGATCAGGCGATCGGGGACAACCGGCCCCCGAAGGTGGTCGCGAACGCACAGAACATCCTGGTGCTCGGCTCCGACTCACGGGCCGGCGCCAATGCCGATCTCGACCACGGCGACGTCAGCGGCGCCCGTTCGGACACCGCGATGCTGGTGCACATACCCGAGGGCCGGGCCAAGGCGACCGCGGTGAGCATCCCCCGCGACACCCTCATCACCCGGCCCGAGTGCAAGGACCGGGGCGGCAAGACCGTGCCGTCCGCGAAGCGGGTCATGTTCAACTCCGTCTACTCGCTCGCCGGTCCGGCCTGTGTGGTCAACACGGTGGAGCAGCTGTCCGGGGTCCGCGTGGACCACTTCGTCGAGGTGGACTTCGCCGGCTTCAAGGGCCTGGTGGACGCACTGGGCGGGGTCACCGTCACCCTGGACAAGCCGATGAGCGGCGCCAAGGGCGGCCTGAAGCTGGACGCCGGCACACACCGGCTGAACGGTACCGACTCGCTCAAGTTCGTGCGTACCCGCTACGGCTACGGCGACGGCAGCGACCTCGGGCGCATAGGCCTGCAGCAGCAGTTCATGCTGGCGATGCTGTCCGAGATCAAGAAGCAGGACGCCCTCGGCAACCCGGCGCGGCTCTACAAGCTCGCGGACGCCGGGACCAAGTCGCTGACCACCGACTCCGACCTCGCCTCGCTCACCGCGCTGTCCGACTTCGCGCAGAGCATGAAGGGCGTGAACCCGGACACGATGGAGACGATCATGCTGCCGGTCGCCTACGACAAGGTGGACCCGAACCGCGTGGTCGTGGCCGAGCCGCAGGCCACCCAGCTGTGGGACGCCCTGCGCAAGGACGAGAAGGTCCCCGCTTCGGCGAAGGACTCCCCCGCCAAGGGCTGACGGGTCCGCGCACACGGAAGCCGGCCGTACGGGTGACCCGTACGGCCGGCTTCCGTCGTTCCACCGCTAGAACTTCGCGTCGGCGCCGACCTTGCCGAGGCGGCTGTGCGAGCGTCCGTAGACGAAGTAGACGAAGATGCCGATCGCCATCCAGATGCCGAAGCGGACCCAGGTCTCGACCGGCAGGTTGAGCATCAGCCAGAGCGAGGCCGCGATCGACAGGATCGGGATCACCGGCACCCACGGGGTGCGGAAGGACCGGTGCAGGTCGGGACGGGTCCGGCGCAGGATGATCACGCCGAGGGCGACGAGCACGAAGGCGAAGAGCGTGCCGATGTTCACCAGTTCCGCGAGCTTCTCCAGGCTGGTGAAGCCCGCGACGACGGCGATGACGCAGCCGAGCAGGATGGTCGCCCGGTAGGGGGTGCGGTACTTGGGGTGGGTGACGGAGAAGACGCGCGGCAGCAGTCCGTCACGGCTCATCGCGAAGAACACGCGGGTCTGGCCGAGCAGCAGGATCATGCTCACGGTGATCAGGCCCACGGCCGCGCCGAGACTGATGGCACCGGAGAAGAAGGGCTGGTTCACCGATTTGAAGGCTTCGGCCAGTGGCGCCGTCGGTGACATCTCCGTGTACTTCTGCATGCCGGTGACCACCAGTGTCACGGCGACGTAGAGCACGGTGCAGATCAGCAGCGAGCCGAGGATGCCGCGCGGCATGTCCCGCTGGGGGTTCTTGGTCTCCTCCGCCGCCGTGGCCACGACGTCGAAGCCGATGAAGGCGAAGAAGATGAGGGAGGCCGCGGTGAAGATGCCCATGACGCCGAAGTTGGTGGGCGCGTAGCCGAAGAGCACCTGGACCAGCGGCGCGTGCCAGCCGCCGCCCGCCTCCTGAGGCTGGGCCGGGGGGATGAACGGCGAGTAGTTGTCGGCCTTGATGAAGAACAGGCCCGCGACGATGACCAGCAGGACCACGAAGACCTTGATGGCGACCACGACCGCGGTGATCCGCGCCGAGAGCTTCGTCCCGACGACCAGGATCGCGGTCAGCACCAGGATCAGCAGGAAGGCCAGCAGGTCGAAACTTCCTCCCGCGTCCGGTCCGGACAGTGCGGTGGGCAGGTCCCAGCCCAGGTTGGTGTGCATCAGGTGGCGCACGTAGCCGGACCAGCCGACCGCCACGACGGCTGTGCCGAGCGCGAACTCCAGCACCAGGTCCCAGCCGATGATCCAGGCGGGCAGCTCACCGATCGAGGCGTACGAGAAGGTGTATGCGGATCCGGCCACCGGCACGGTGGACGCGAACTCGGCGTAGCAGAGCGCCGCGAGGGCGCAGACGATGCCCGCCGCCACGAAGGCGAGGGCGGTGGCGGGTCCGGCGTTGTTCCGGGCCGCGATGCCCGTGAGGACGAAGATGCCGGTGCCGATGATGACACCCACACCAAAAACCGTCAGGTCCCAGGCGGAGAGCGACTTCCGGAGCGCGTGTTCCGGCTCCTCCGTGTCACGGATGGACTGCTCCACCGACTTGGTGCGGAAGGGGCTGTTCATATCCCTACTCACCGACGCACCTCCGAAACAGGTGTCGACGCACGCGAACGGGCCGGGAGGCCCACCCCTCCAAGGGTGATCTCCCGGCCCGTGACGTGCAACCGCGCGGCGATCTAGTGGCCGGTACCCGTCCTAGTCGACGGCGGCGGCCGGCTCGTTGTCGTAGCGCCCGTCCAGCTTCGCCACCAGGCCCGTGACCTGCCGTGCGATGTCCGGAGCGGTCAGCCCGATCTCGGCCATGACCTCCTTGCGGGAGGCGTGGTCGAGGAAGCGCTGCGGGATGCCGAAGTCGCGCAGCGGTACGTCGACACCCGCGTCCCGCAGGGCCTGCGAGACGGCGGAGCCCACACCGCCGGTGCGGCCGTTGTCCTCGACGGTGACGACCACGCGGTGGCGGTCGGCGAGCGGGGCCAGCGCCTCGTCCACGGGCTTGACCCAGCGCGGGTCGACCACGGTCGAGGTGATGCCCTGCTTGTCGAGCAGGTCGGCGATCTCCAGGCACATCGGGGCGAGCGCACCGACCGAGACGAGCAGTACGTCCGGACGGGTGACGTCGGCGCCGGGGGCGCGCAGCACGTCCATGCCGCCGATCTTGCCGACCGCCGGAACGGCCGGGCCGACGACGCCCTTGGAGTAACGGACGACGGTCGGCGCGTCCTTGACCTCGACGGCCTCGCGCAGCTGGGCGCGCAGCTGCTCGGCGTCACGCGGGGCGGCCAGTCGCAGACCGGGCACGACCTGCATGATCGACATGTCCCACATGCCGTTGTGGGAGGCGCCGTCGGTGCCGGTGACGCCGGCCCGGTCCAGGACGAAGGTGACCCCGCACTTGTGCAGGGCGACGTCCATCAGGACCTGGTCGAAGGCACGGTTGAGGAAGGTGGCGTACACCGCGAAGACCGGGTGGGCGCCGCCGGTCGCCAGCCCCGCCGCCGAAGTGGCGCCGTGCTGCTCGGCGATGCCGACGTCGTAGATCCGGTCCGGGAAGGCGTCCGCGAACTTCTTCAGGCCGACCGGCTGGAGCATGGCCGCGGTGATCGCGACGATGTCCTTGCGCTCCTTGCCGAGCTTGACCATCTCGTCGGCGAAGACGGAGGTCCAGCTGGCGGCGTCGGTGGAGACGGGCAGGCCGGTGTCCGGGTGGATCACACCGACGGCGTGGAAACGGTCCGCCTCGTCCTGGACGGCCGGCTCGTAGCCCCGGCCCTTCTGGGTGAGGCAGTGCACGATGACCGGGCCGCTGAAGCGCTTGGCGCGCTGCAGGGCTGACTCCAGGGCCTCGATGTCGTGGCCGTCGATCGGGCCGATGTACTTCAGGCCCAGGTCCTCGAACATGCCCTGCGGGGCGATGAAGTCCTTGAGGCCCTTCTTGGCGCCGTGCAGGGTCTCGAAGAGCGGCTTCCCGACGACCGGGGTGCGCTCCAGGATCTCCTTGCCGCGGGCCAGGAAGCGCTCGTAGCCGTCCGTGGTGCGCAGGGTGGCCAGGTGGTTCGCAAGGCCGCCGATGGTGGGGCCGTACGAGCGCTCGTTGTCGTTGACCACGATGACCAGCGGGCGGTCCTTGGCGGCGGCGATGTTGTTCAGCGCCTCCCAGGCCATGCCGCCGGTGAGCGCGCCGTCGCCGATGACGGCGGCGACGTGGTGGTCCTCGCGCCCGAGCACCTCGTTGGCCTTGGCGAGGCCGTCGGCCCAGCCCAGCACGGTGGAGGCGTGCGAGTTCTCGATCACGTCGTGGTCGGACTCGGCGCGCGAAGGGTAGCCGGACAGGCCCCCCTTGGAGCGCAGGCTGCCGAAGTCCTGGCGGCCCGTGAGCAGCTTGTGGACGTAGGCCTGGTGGCCGGTGTCGAAGAGGACCTTGTCCTTGGGCGATTCGAAGACCCGGTGCAGGGCGATCGTCAGTTCGACCACGCCGAGGTTGGGGCCGAGGTGCCCGCCGGTCTTGGAGACGGCGTCGACGAGGAAGGACCTGATCTCTGCGGCGAGCTGGTCGAGCTCCTCCTGGCTGAGCCGGTCCAGATCGCGCGGTCCCTTGATGCGGGTCAGCAGCACCCGTGCCTCCTTGCAGTTGCTGGCTGGTCTGTCGAGTCTAATGTTCCGCTGCGCGGCGCGGTCATCGGGCCGTCCCGGCGGAGTCACACCTTTGTCATACATGTACGCACGCCTACGCGGCCACACCTCACATACGGGCGTATACCCGCACAGGAGTACCTGCACATGTACACACGGATGCCCGGCGCCACGTGAAGTGGCGCCGGGCACTGTGACCGGTCTTACCGCCGGATGCCGCTCCGGCGCGCAGTCGGCCGCGCGGTCAGGCGCGTCCGGCCGTCTTCTGGGTCTTGCGGGTGATCGAGTCGATCACCACGGTGGTCAGCAGCACCGCACCGGTGATCATGTACTGGATCGGCGTCGCGATGCCTTCCAGTGCCAGACCGTACTGGATCGAGACGATGACCATGACGCCGAGGAGGGCGTTCCAGGTCCGGCCCCGGCCGCCGAAGAGGCTGGTGCCGCCGATGACGGCCGCCGCGATCACGTTCATCAGCAGGTCGCCGGCGCCGGCGCTCTGGTTGGCCGCCGCGATCTTGGAGGCCCAGAACAGGCCGCCGATGGCGGCGAAGGTGCTGGAGATCGCGAAGACCGTGATCCGGATCCGCGTGACGTTGATGCCCGCGCGGCGGGAGGCCTCGACGCTGCCACCCAGTGCGAAAACGTTTCGCCCGAAGGTCGTGCGACGCAGCACGAAGTCCGTGACGACCAGGGCCAGCATGAAGAGCACCACCGCGAGCGGCAGACCCTTGTACTGGTTGAACACCACGGCGGGGCCGAAGGTGAACACCGCGAGCAGCCCGGTGCGCAGCAGGATCTCGCCGAGCGGCCGGGTGGGCATCCCGGCGGCGCCGCGGCGCCGCGCGTCGAGGAAGCAGGCGAGGAAGTAGCCGGCGACCGCGAGCACGGCCAGCCCGTAGGCGACGGCCACGTCCGAGAAGAAGTACGTGGTCAGCTGGCCGACCACGCCGTCGGCGTCGATGTTGATCGTGCCGTTGCTGCCGAGGATCTGCAGCATCGCGCCCAGCCAGAACAGCAGGCCCGACAGGGTGACGGCGAAGGCCGGGGCGCCGATCCTGGCGAAGAAGAAGCCGTGGATGCAGCCGATCAGGGCACCTCCGGCCACGGCCGCCAGGATCGCCAGCCACTCGTTCACGCCGTGGGTGACGGCGAGGACGGCGACGATCGCGCCCGAGACGCCGCTGACCGAACCGACCGAGAGGTCGATCTCGCCGAGCAGCAGCACGAAGATGATGCCGATGGCGATCATGCCGGTGGCGGTCATCGTGATCGCGATGTTGGTGAGGTTCTCCGGGGAGAGGAAGTTCGAGTTCAGCCCCTGGAAGATCGACCAGATGATGATCAGACCGATGACGACCGGCAGGGAGCCGAGGTCGCCGGCCTTCATCTTGCGCTTGAACTCGCCCACGTACCCGGCGAGGCCCTCCTCCCGGACGAGCAGGCGGGGGTCCACGGCCGGGATCGCGTCGTGAGCCGCCGCGGGGTTGACCGGGTCGATGTGCTCCTGCTGGTCGACGGGGCCCTTGCCCAGTGGACCGGTGGCAGGGTTCTGGGTGCTCACTTGCGGGCCTCCCCGGTGCGGGCCGCCCGGCGGGTCACGGCGTTGTCCGTGGCACCGGTGATGGCGGAGATGATCTCTTCCTGCGAGGTGTCGGCGACGTTGAAGACACCGTTGTTGCGGCCCAGCCGCAGGACCGCCACCTTGTCGGCGACGGCCTTCACATCGGCCATGTTGTGGCTGATGAGGATGACGGCGTGGCCACGCTCGCGCAGACGTTCCACCAGGTCGAGGACCTGTGCGGTCTGCTCGACGCCGAGGGCGGCGGTGGGCTCGTCGAGGATGACGAGCTGGGGCTCGCCCAGCATGGAACGGGCGATCGCCACGGTCTGGCGCTGACCGCCGGAAAGCGAGGCGATGGGGATCCGGACACTGGGGATCCGGATGGACAGGGTGGTCAGGAGCTCGCGGGCGCGGCGCTCCATCTCCACCTCGTCGAGGATGCCGAAGCTCTTGAGCTCACGGCCGAGGAAGAGGTTGCCGACGACGTCGATGTTGTCGCACAGCGCCAGGTCCTGGTAGACCGTCGCGATGCCCAGGTTCTGGGCTTCGTGGGGCTTGGTGATGGAGACCGGACGGCCCTCCCACTCGATGACGCCGTCATCGATGGGGTGCACGCCGGCAATCGTCTTGACCAGCGTGGACTTGCCGGCGCCGTTGTCGCCGACCAGGGCGACCACCTCGCCGGAGTGGATCTCGAGTTCTACGTCGGTCAGGGCCTGAACGGCGCCGAACCGCTTCGAGACACCTCGCAACGCCAGCACGGGCGCAGCGGACACATGAACCATCTCCTTCGCCGCCTGACCGGCGGGGATGTCGTGCAAAAGAGCAGGAGCGGGGCGAATGGGGGAACGTTTCTGCCCGGCGCCCCGCCGGGTGGCGGGGGAAGTGGGGGCGGGACGCCGGTCAGGCACGGGGGCCGCCTCGCGAGGAGGCGACGGGGGCCGCTACTTCAGGCCGAGGGCGGCGCAGGCGGCCGCGTACTTGTCGGTGCAGATCTCCGCGACCGAGTAGACGCCGTCCTTGACGACGGTGTCGTTGATGTTGCCCTTGGTGAGCGAGACGACCGGGATCAGCACGGACGCGACACCCTTGGTGGTCGGGCTGTCGACCGTGGAGGTGGTGACTCCGTCGAGCTTCTCGCCCTTGGCGAGGGCGACGGCCATCTTCGCGGCGGCCTCGGCCTCGGGGGCGTACGGCTTGTAGACGCTCATGAACTGCTCGCCCGCGACGATGCGCTGCACACCGGCGAGTTCGGCGTCCTGGCCGGTGACCGGGGGCAGGGGGGTGACGCCGGCCGCCTTGAGGGCGGTGATGATGCCGCCCGCCATGCCGTCGTTGGCGGAGTAGACGCCGATGACCTTGTCCTTGCCGAGCGCGGAGAGCGCGGCCGCCATGTTGGTGTTGGCGTTCTCCGGCTTCCACTCGACCGTGTCGTACTCCTTGCCGACGTTCACCTTGCCGTCGAGGACGGAGTGCGCACCGGACTTGAAGAGCTTGGCGTTCGGGTCGGTGACCGAGCCGTTCATCATGACGATCTGGCCGTCCTTGGCCTTGTCGCCCAGCGCCTCGAGGAGCGCCTTGCCCTGGACCTTGCCGACCTCTTCGTTGTCGAAGGAGGTGTAGGCGTCGATCGGGCCCTCGGCCAGACGGTCGTAGGCGATGACCGGGATGCCGGCGTCCTTCGCCTTCTTGACCGAGCCCGCGATGGCCTTGGAGTCCACCGCGTCGACGATCAGGACGTCCACCTTGTTGGTGATCATCGTGTCGACCTGGGAGTTCTGCGTGGTCGCGTCCTGCTTGGCGTTGGCGTAGACGACCTTGCCCTTGCCGCCGGTGAGCTCCGCGACCTTCTTCTCGATCAGCGGCTTGTCGAACTTCTCGTAACGCGCGGTCTGGTTCTCCGGCAGGAGCAGACCGACCTTGATCGCGTCGCCCTTGGCAGCGCCGGAGGACTCCTTCGTCGTGTCGCCGGCCTCCTTCGCACTGCCGCAAGCGGCGAGGGAAACGGCCATGGCACCGGCGGCAACAGCTACGGCGGCTCTGCGCATACGCGTGTTCATTACTTGAACCTCCCTGACGAGGCCGCAGCACTGCGGCCGAGGTGGATGTGAGTCAACCCCGGCCGCGTTTTGCCGTCAAGGAGTGAATCCTTAACGAGATGACAACGGTGCCATCCGTTATCTACCTGAAGGCAAGACGGCGGGAGCTCGCACTCCACTTCCATGGTCTGACAAAAGTGTCGAATCGCCCATCTCGCTGAGTACGAGCGCCAGTGCGCCCAGCACCTCGGCACGCCCGCCCAGGGACCCCGTCAGCACCGACAACTGCCGGGCCGCGCTGGGAATCGCGTACCTCCCCACCGATTCACGGATGGGAGCCAGGACGAGTTCACCGGCCTCCGCCAGCGAACCGCCCAGCACCACCCGGCTGGGGTTCAGGAGGTTGCACAGGCTGGCCACGCCGCTGCCGATGTGGCGGCCCACGTCCGTGATCACGCGGCGGCAGCCCGGGTCTCCGTCGCGGGCCAGTTCGACCACCCGTTCCATCGTCAACTCCGGCCCGTGCGTGCCCTGGAGCAGCGGCAGGACGTACCGGGCGGCGGCGAAGGTCTCCAGGCAGCCGCGGTTGCCGCAGCGGCAGACCGGACCCGATTCGTCCAGCGTGATGTGCCCGATCTCCCCCGCCGTGCCGCCCGGTCCGCGGTAGATCTGACCGTTGATGACCAGGCCCGCGCCGACGCCGCTGGCCACCTTGATGTAGGCCAGGTCCTTTACTCCCCGCCCGCTCCCCCAAACGAGTTCGCCGAGGGCGCCGAGGTTCGCGTCGTTGTCCACGTACACCGGCACGCCGAGGCGCTGCGAGAGCTCCTGGCGCGGGTTGATGCCCGCCCAGCCCGGCAGGATCGCGGTCGAGCCCAGGGTCCCGGACTCCACGTCGATCGGGCCGGGCACGCCCAGGCCGACGCCGATGACCTTCTCCAGCCCCACCCCGATGTCCGCGATCAGCCGCCCGACCAGGGCTTCCGCCCGGTTGAAGCCGTCCGCCCAGGACGCGTCGACGTCCAGCGGCTCGGACTCCTCGGCCAGCACCTGGTGCGCCAGGTTCCCCACCGCCACCCGCAGGTGGGTGTGGCCGAAGTCGACGCCGATGACGATGCCCGCGTCACCGCTGAGCGAGACGCTGCGTGCGCGCCGGCCGCCAGCCGAGGTGTCGGTGACCTCGACGGTCCCGCCGCCCTTCAGTTCTCGGACGATGTTGGAGACCGTGGCCGCCGACAGTCCGGTGGTGCGGGCGATCTCCGCCTGGGTCAGCGATCCCGCGAGCCGCACCGCCCGCACGACCCGTTCGAGATTCGCGCGATGCAGCGAGGACTGCGATCCGGGAGTCTGCACGACTCATCCACTCCTGCCCATAAGCGACGGCAAGCCGTCGCCCCCCGGCCGGGACACGTCGCGGTTGCGCGCTCCGAGACCCCGGCGTCTCTCCAACTTGTGAACCTTAAGTCGAGCCTTTGCGCTTCCACACGTCAAGAGGCTGACACGGCACGAAACGGCCACTACTGACCGAAAGGGGGAGGGAACCGGCCCCCTGGATCGTGCTACGGTCGCTGAGGCGCCGGTCCTCTGCGGCCTTTCCCGGCCGGATCGGGCGCCTGTCATGACAGCGCTAGGCGAGGAGGTGTTCGGGATGAGTCCCGATCGAAGTCCTCGCCGCGCTCTCATCGGCTGACCTGTTGATCAGCTGACCCCTGCCGAGTGCGCACGGCCGCGGTTCACCGCTGTCCCGTGCGTTGTCGCGTTTCTTTCCATTCTCTTCCTTCCGCGTGCCCCGGCAGCTTCGCCGTGCACGCTCCCCCGGGCTCCCCCCAGCCGCCGCTGAGGCGCGCCCCGGGATCACTCCCCCATGCCCGCCGGCGCGTCCCGCGGCCCTCCCGGCCGCTCCGCGCCGACCCGTGATCACTCCACGTGACCGCGCGGCTCCGCGCTGCCCGGACACCGTGGAGGGAGGTATTCGTCATGACCATGCTCACCCCCCGTACCCCGGCCAAGCTCGCACCGCCGGGCCGGTCCCGCCGCGAGCGCAAGGCCGCCGAGCTGGAGTCCCGCACCCGGCTCGTCGGCGAGCGCCTCGCCGGGACCAGCGCCCGCCCGGCCGTCCGCGTACTGCAGTCCGTGGACGCCTCCGGCAACGGCCTCACCCACGCCGAGGCGGCGCTGCGCCTGGAACGCCACGGCCCCAACGTCGTCGCCCGGGAGCGCGCCCCGCGCTGGTACCTCCAGCTGGCGAAGGCCTTCTGGAACCCCTTCATCGCCGTCCTGGTCTTCCTGGCCGCGGTCATGTACTGGCAGGACCCCGCGGACCCGGGCGTCGTCATCCTCTCGGTGATGGTGGGGATCAGCGGGCTGCTGCGCTTCTGGCAGGAGTTCCGCTCGGGCCGCGCCGCCGACGCACTGAAGAAGCTCGTCACCACCACCTGCGCGGTGCAGCGCCGGGCCGGCAGCGGCTCCGGGCCCACCACCTTCGAGGTGCCCATGGACCGGGTGGTCCCGGGCGATGTGGTCAAGCTGGCCGCCGGCGACCTGGTCCCGGCCGACCTGCGGCTCATCGGCGCCAAGGACCTGATGGTCAGCCAGGCCGCCCTCTCCGGCGAGTCCCTGCCGGTCGCCAAGGCCGACACCGGCACCCGCGGCGAGGACCTCGGCCAGCAGACGACCACCGACCCGGTCGAGGCCGACAACCTGGTGCTGACGGGGACCTCGGTCACCTCCGGCACCGCCACCGGGGTCGTCGTCGCCACCGGCGCCGACACCTACTTCGGCTCGATGGCCGGCTCGCTCGTCGGCGAGCGCCCGCAGACCAACTTCGACACCGGCGTGCGCAAGGTCAGCTTCCTGCTGATCCGCTTCATGCTGGTCATGGTCCCGGTCGTCTTCATGATCAACGGCTTCACCAAGGGCGACTGGGACGAGGCCTTCCTCTTCGGCATCGCCGTCGCCGTCGGCCTGACCCCCGAGATGCTGCCGATGGTCGTCTCCGCCAACCTGGCGCGCGGCGCGGTCGCCCTGTCCAGGCGCAAGGTGGTCGTCAAGCGGCTCAACGCGATCCAGAACCTGGGCGCGATGGACGTGCTCTGCACGGACAAGACCGGCACCCTCACCGAGGACCGGATCGTCCTGGACCGCTATCTGGACGTGCACGGCGCCGAGGACGACGAGGTCCTGGAGTACGGCTATCTCAACGCGCACTTCCAGACGGGCCTGCGCAACCTCATGGACCAGGCGGTCATCGACCGCGTCAACGAGGCCGAGGAGGTTGTCGTCGACGCACGGTTCTCGATGGTCGACGAGATCCCCTTCGACTTCGCCCGGCGCCGGATGTCCGTGATCCTCAACCGGAACAGCGGGGTGGGCGACCCCGGCCGCACCGAGCACGTCATGATCACCAAGGGTGCCGTGGAGGAGGTCCTGGACCTCTGCACGCACGTGACCGACCGCGGCGCGGAGGTCGAGCTGACCGAGCAGCTGCGGTGGCACGTCACCCGGATAGCGGAGGACAACAACCGCCGGGGCCTGCGGGTCCTCGCCGTCGCCACCCGCACCGTCGGCACTCCGCGCGACACCTACACGGTCGCCGACGAGGACCGGCTGACCCTGGTCGGCTTCCTCGCCTTCCTCGACCCGCCGAAGGCCGAAGCCGGACGCGCCCTGCAGGGCCTGGCCGACAAGGGCGTCGCCGTCAAGGTGATCACCGGCGACAACGACCTCGTGGCCGCCCGGGTCTGCGCCGACGTCGGCATCGAGGTCGGCCACGTGGTGCTCGGCAGCGAGATCGACGGGCTCGACGAGGCGGAACTGCGCGCGCTGGCCGCCCGTACGACGGTCTTCGCCAAGGTCAACCCGGTCCAGAAGGCCCGCATCGTCCGGGCCCTGCAGGCCGACGGCCACACGGTCGGCTTCCTCGGCGACGGCATCAACGACGCGGCCGCGCTGCGCGACGCCGATGTCGGCATCTCCGTGGACACCGCCGTCGACATCGCCAAGGAGTCGGCGGACATCATCCTGCTGGAGAAGGACCTGACCGTCCTGGAGCAGGGCGTCGTCCAGGGCCGGACCACCTTCGGCAACACGATCAAGTACATCAAGATGACGGCGTCGTCGAACTTCGGCAACGTCTTCTCGGTGCTGGTGGCGAGCGCCTTCATCCCCTTCCAGCCGATGCTCGCGATCATGCTGCTGGTCCAGAACCTGGTCTACGACATCTCGCAGCTGGCGACGCCGTGGGACCGGATGGACGAGGAGTACCTGCGCAAGCCCCGCAACTGGGACGCCAAGGGCATCGGCCGCTTCATGATCACCATCGGCCCGGTCAGTTCGGTCTTCGACATCTCGATGTTCCTGATCATGTGGCACGTCTTCGGGGCCGACAGCGAGGCGAACCAGTCCCTCTTCCAGTCCGGCTGGTTCATCGAGGGCCTGCTCTCGCAGACCCTGATCGTCCACATGATCCGTACCCGGAAGATCCCCTTCATCCAGTCCCGCGCCTCCTGGCCGGTGATGGTGACGACCGTCCTCGCCGTGCTGACCGGGCTCTGGCTGCCCTTCTCCCCGCTGGCTCCCACGCTCGGTTTCGTGGCCCTGCCGGCGAGCTACTTCCCGTGGCTGATCGGCGTGCTGCTCGCGTACTGCACGCTCACCCAGCTCGTGAAGACCTGGTACATCCGCAAGTTCAACACCTGGCTCTGAGCGGAGGACGAGCCGATGACCAGCGAGTGGATCACGGCCGGGCATTCCCCCGGACTTCGTCCGGGGCGCGCGCGAAGAATGAATTGAACACGTTCAGCCCGGCTGGCAGTATGGAGGCGCGCGCCCCGCCGGCCGGGCGGACGCGTTGATTTCGCCGTGCCACGAGGGGGTTGGCCGTGCACGAGGAGCCTGAGGAGCCTGAGCAGCGGTCGTACGGCCTGATGCTGTTGGTCTCGGTGCTGGTGGGCTGTCTGGAGGTCGCCCTCACCGTCGTGGTGATCTTCCTGTACGTCGAGACGCAGCCGCCGCCGGACACCCCGGTCGACCACACCGCCCTGGCGGGGTCCCTGCTCTCCCTCGGCATGATCGTCGCGGTGCTCGCGGTGCTGCTGACCCTGATCTTCGTGCTGCCGTCGGTGGCGCTGGCCGACCTGCTCGGCCGCCTGATCGGCGGCCGCGAGGCGTGGTGGTGGGTGCCGCTGATGGTGGCCGCCCTGGTCGCACCGCCGATCTGGGCCTTCGCGTCGTACAACGACGTGGAGACGCGGCCCGTGCTCGTCTTCTGGGCGATCGCCACGGCATCGCTCTCGGCGGGCGGCCTGATCGCCCGGCTCCGGCACCCGGGACTGCTCCGGCGAGTGGCCCTGGGGGGCGCGGCGCTGGTGACGGGGACCGGCCTCCTTGGCTCACTCGGGCTCACCGCCGGCCTGCTGCCCGCGTACGAGCCGCCGGCGATCGGTCCGGCGGCCATGCCCGGAACCTGGGGCGACCACACGGAGGGAAGGCTGGTCTTCACGTCGGACGGCCGGGTCACGGCCTTCGGCGTCGGCGAGCACCGCCCCGGCGACGACCCCCACGTCCTGCCACTGCAGTGCTCGGGCTCCGGCACCTGGTCGTACGAGCCGGGGCGGGGCGTCCGGAGCCAGAAGGTCCGCATACGGGTCCCGGGGTGTTCCTGGCCGGCGTGGAGCGTCGGCGGCACCGAGCGCGAGCCCCGGATCTACCAGGACATCGGCCGCCCGGATTCCGGCTACCTGTACGAGCTGGAAAAGGCCACCGACGGCTCCTGACGCCGGGGCGCTACTTCAGCGTCGCCGAGGTGAGGCCCGCCTGGATCTGGCGCTGGAAGGAGAGGTAGACCACCAGCATCGGGACCATCGCGATGGTGGCGCCGGCGAACAGCACCGGCAGGTCCGTCTCGTAGCCCATCTGGTACTGGAGCTGGATGAGCCCCTGGGTGAGCATGTACCGCTCGGGGTCGGCGCTCGTCTGCGGCTGCATCAGCACGGCGGGCAGGATGTACTGGTTCCACTGGCCCAGGATGTTGAAGATCCCGACGCTGATCAGGCCGGGCTTGGCCATCGGCAGCATCACCTGGAAGAAGATCCGGGTGTCGGAGGCCCCGTCGATGACCGCCGCCTCGTGGATCGCCGTCGGCAGCGTCCGGAAGAAGGAGTGCATGAAGAAGACCGTGAAGGGCATCGAGTAGGCGACGTACACCAGGATCAGGCCCTGGTAGGTGTTCAGCATGTCGAAGCGCTTGACCATGAAGAAGAGCGGTACGAGCGCCAGGAACACGGGGAACATCGCCCCGCTGACGAAGAAGTAGTAGACGAGCCGGTTGCCCGTGAAGGGGTAGCGGGCCAGCACGTACGCGGCCATGGAGCCGAACAGCATGGTCAGCGGGACCGAGAACACCAGCACGATGAGGGTGTTGGCGAAGTAGCCTCCGATGCCCTTCGTCCAGGCCCGCCCGAAGGCGTCGAAGTGCCAGTTGGAGGGCCAGCTCAGGGCCGAGCCGCCGATCTGCGCGTCGGTCTTGAAGGCACCGAGCGCGAGCCAGATCAGGGGCAGCACGATCATTATCGCCCAGACGACGAGGAAGCCGTGCGAGAAGACGTTGAGGGCCATGCCCTCGGAGCGGCGCCCCTCCCGCTTCCCCGTCCGTCCGGCGCCGCCGGGCTGCTCCGCGGCCTTCTCGCCCGGAGCCTTGATCACTGTGGACTCTGCGGTCATCGTGGCACTCCTCTCAGAACTCGATGCGCTCGCGGCGGGTGGCGCGCAGCGTGATGACGGAGAGGATCATGGTCAGGGCGAGCATGACCACGCCCATGGCGCAGGCGTATCCGCTCTTGCCGAAGTAGAGGAAGTTGCGCATCAGCACCGTCGACATGACCTCGCTGTGGTGGTCGGGTCCGCCGCCGAACTGGCCCGAGGTCATGGTCGACACCAGCACGAACATGTCCATCGCGGCGATGCCCAGATAGACCGCGGAGGTCTGCACAGAGTCCCACAGCAGGGGCAGCGTGACCTTGAAGAAGGTCTGGGCGCGCCCGGCGCCGTCGAGCAGCGCGGCCTCGTAGATGTCCTTGGGGACGGACTGCATGGCCGCGGAGAACAGGACGAGGTAGAAGCCGACGCCGTGCCAGACGACGACGAGGAGCAGGCACCACAGGACGAGGTTCGGCTCGTTGAGCCATTCGACGGGGTGGTTCGCGTCGATCAGGCCGAGCTTGGTCAGGAAGCCGTTGAGCAGGCCCCCCTCGTCGCTGCGGTAGATCGCGCCGAAGAGGACGGAGAGGATGGCGAGGGAGAGGACCTGCGGGAAGAAGTAGACGACCTTGTAGAAGCGCGATCCGCCGACTCCCTGCACTCCGCCGGCCCCGCCGCGCCCGCCCGCGTTCACCATGAAGGCGAAGAAGAGGGCGAGCAGGATGGTGACGAGCGGGACGAACACCAGGAGCAGCAGGTTGTGCCAGAGCGCGCCGCGGAAGACCTCGTCCTTCAGCAGGGCCGCGTAGTTGTCCGTGCCGACGAAGTCGAACGTCGGTGACTGCCCGGTCCAGTTGGTGAAGGAGTAGCCGAACGTCTGCACGTACGGCCAGATGACGAAGGTCAGGTACAGCGCGAGGGGCGCGAAGAGGAAGCCGGCGATGAAGCCGTACTTTCCTCTCCCTTGGGCTACATGGCTCATGGTGTCCGTCCCTGCAGTGGTCAGCTGCGCTTGTTGTTCTTGGCGTTCGGGTCCTGGGCCGCCTTGTTCACCGCCGCCTGGGCCCGCTTGATCCACTCCTTGGGCTGGATCCGCTGCGCCATGAGCTCATTGGACGCGTTCTGGATCTCCGTGTCCATCTCGCTGTACCAGTCGGGGTAGCGGTAGCTGAAGGTGTTGCCGCCCGCGGCCTTGAGCGCCTCGACCGCCGACTGGGTGCCCGGGCGCAGCTTGACGCTCGGGTCCACGCCGTCCTTGACCACCGTGAGCGAGTTGGCCTGCTGGGCGAAGATCGTCGACCATTCGCGGGACAGCATCGAACGGAGGAACTCCAGGCCCGCGGCCTTGTTGGCGGCCTTCTCCGGGACGATGAACGGCTCGTCGACGCCGGCCCGGATGGCCTCGAGGGGCATCTTGCTGTCCGCGAGCAGGGGCACCGGCAGGAACTTCATGTCGAAGTCCTCCGGGGTCTGCTTGAGCTGCTCGTTCTCCAGCCAGGAGCCGGAGGGGATGAAGGCGGCCTTGTACTGGTTCCAGGCCGTCTGGGACTCCGTGTGGGTGAGGCCGTTGGTGCCCGGCATCAGCAGGCCCTTCTCGACCACCTCGTAGACCGCCTCGACCGCGGCGAGGGCGGCCGCGTTGCCCTCGAAGGCGTTCGGTTCGAGGTTGTCGATCGCCTTCACCGCGTCCAGACCACCCTTCTTGGCGATCAGGTCCATGATGACGACGTTGATGTAGTACGGGTACTTGCCCTGGTGGGCGAGACCGCCGATGCCCGCCTCCTTGGCCTTGGTGCAGACGGCGAGGAACTCGTCCCAGGTCTTGGGCGCCGTCCAGCCCTTCTCCTTGAAGAGCTTGCCCGAGTACCAGAAGCCGGACACGGCGTACACGTACTTCAGGACGGCGTACTTGCCGCCCAGCATGCCCTGTTCGACGGCCCCGTCCACCAGGGTGTCGCGCACCTTCTTGCTCGGGTCGTCGAGCGAGGGCGCGTCGAGCACGGCGTTGAGGTCGGCGAGCTGGCCGCCCTTGCCGAGCACGTCCAGAGGGATCTTCTGGGCACCGGAGTCGTCGACGACGTCCGGCGGGTTCCCGCCGTTGAAGCGGGGCTGCAGCTTGGCGGTGATCTCCTGGGTGCCCAGGTGGGAGCTGGTGGTGCCCCACTTCTTGTCGAAGGCGGCCTCCCAGGCCTTCGCGTAGTCGTCGCCGAACCCGCCCTTGAAGACGACGACGTCCAGCTTGCCGCCCTTCGCGACGCCGAAGGGGTTCTCCTTGGTCACCGGCGCCTTGGCCGGGCCCTTCGTGGAGTTCTCCTCACCGCCGGAGGCGCAGGCGGACAGGAAGCTCATCGTCGGCACCGTGATCAGTCCGAGTGCTGCGGAGCGCTTGATCAGGTCGCGGCGTCCGAGGCCCTCACCAGTGGATCCCATGCTCATGTCCTCGCCTTCGTCAGAAGTGTGAAGGAGGCCGGAGATTCACGGTGGTTGCCGTGCATGCGGACATCACCACAGGTCCCCGCCCGTCCCCCGGCCCGGAGCCACTCGTCTCGCGGTGATCCGGACGGGCACAGGTATAGTCCACTTCCGCTCGTGTGAGCAAGATCATGCACACTTATGGCCGCCAGTTTTTCCGAGTTGAGACCTGTCCGTCACATGGACACGCCGCCGGACGAACGGAAGGGCCGTACCCCCGTGACGGGGATACGGCCCTTCGGCGCCTATGCCGTGGCTCAGCCGCGGATGAGGTTCCGGAGCACGTACTGCATGATGCCGCCGTTGCGGTAGTAGTCCGCCTCACCCGGCGTGTCGATGCGCACGACCGCGTCGAACTCCACACCGGTGTCGGTGGTCACCTTGACGGTGCGCGGGGTGGTGCCGTTGTTCAGCTCCTCCACACCGGTGAAGGCGAAGGTCTCCTCGCCGGTGAGGCCCAGGGAGGCGGCGGTGGCGCCCTCCGGGAACTGCAGGGGCAGGACGCCCATGCCGATCAGGTTGGAGCGGTGGATGCGCTCGTAGGACTCGGCGATGACGGCCTTGACGCCGAGCAGCGCGGTGCCCTTGGCCGCCCAGTCGCGGGAGGAGCCGGAGCCGTACTCCTTGCCCGCCAGGATGACCAGCGGAACGCCGGCGGCCTGGTAGTTCTGCGAGGCGTCGTAGATGAAGGAGACCGGCGCGCCCTCGACGGTGAAGTCGCGGGTGAAGCCGCCCTCGGTGCCCGGCGCGATCTGGTTGCGCAGGCGGATGTTGGCGAACGTACCGCGGATCATGACCTCGTGGTTGCCGCGGCGGGAACCGTACGAGTTGAAGTCGCGGCGCTCGACGCCGTGCTCGGTGAGGTACTTGCCGGCCGGGGTGTCGGCCTTGATCGCACCGGCCGGGGAGATGTGGTCGGTGGTGACCGAGTCGCCCAGCTTCGCCAGCACGCGGGCGCCGGCGATGTCGGAGACCGGGGTGGTCTCCATGGTCATGCCCTCGAAGTAGGGGGGCTTGCGGACGTAGGTGGACTGCGGGTCCCACTCGAAGGTGTTGCCGGTGGGGATGGACAGCGCCTGCCACTGGGCGTCGCCCGCGAAGACGTCCTTGTAGGACTTGTTGAACATGTCCTCGCCGATGGCGTTCGCCACGACGTCGTTGACCTCGGCCTCGGAGGGCCAGATGTCCGCGAGGAAGACCGGCTTGCCCTCGGTGTCGGTGCCGATGGCGTCCTTGGTGATGTCCACCTTCATGGAGCCCGCGATGGCGTACGCGACGACCAGCGGCGGGGAGGCCAGGTAGTTCATCTTGACGTCGGGGTTGATCCGGCCCTCGAAGTTGCGGTTGCCGGAGAGCACCGAGGTGACCGCGAGGTCGTGCTCGTTGATCGCCTTCGAGATCTCCTCGTCCAGCGGACCGGAGTTGCCGATGCAGGTGGTGCAGCCGTACCCGACGAGGTTGAAGCCCATCTTGTCGAGGTACGGGGTCAGGCCGGCCTTGTCGAAGTAGTCGGTGACGACCTTCGAGCCCGGGGCCAGGGTGGTCTTGACCCACGGCTTGCGGGACAGGCCCTTCTCGACCGCCTTCTTGGCCACGAGCGCCGCGGCGACCATGACGTAGGGGTTCGAGGTGTTGGTGCAGGAGGTGATCGCGGCGACGGTGACGGCGCCGTGGTCGATCTCGAAGGAGGAGCCGTCGGCCAGGGTGACCAGAGTGGGCTTGGACGGGGCGCCGTTCGGGTGGTTCGCCGGGGCGTCGGAGGCCGGGAAGGACTCCTTGCCCGCCTCGTCCACGTCGTCGACGTAGTTGCGCACGTCCTGCGCGAACTGCTGGGAGGCGTTGGCGAGGACGATGCGGTCCTGCGGGCGCTTCGGGCCGGCGATGGAGGGGACGACCGTGGAGAGGTCGAGCTCCAGCTTCTCGGAGAAGTCCGGCTCGGCGGCCGGGTCCAGCCACAGGCCCTGCTCCTTGGCGTACGCCTCGACGAGCGCGACCTGCTGGGCGTCGCGGCCGGTCAGGCGCAGGTACTTCAGCGTCTCGTCGTCGATCGGGAAGATCGCGGCGGTGGAGCCGAACTCCGGCGACATGTTGCCGATGGTGGCGCGGTTCGCGAGGGAGGTGGCGGCTACGCCCTCACCGTAGAACTCGACGAACTTGCCGACGACACCGTGCTTGCGCAGCATCTCGGTGATGGTCAGCACCAGGTCGGTGGCGGTGGTGCCGGTGGGCAGCTCGCCGGTCAGCTTGAAGCCCACGACGCGCGGGATCAGCATGGAGACCGGCTGGCCGAGCATCGCGGCCTCGGCCTCGATGCCGCCGACGCCCCAGCCCAGCACGCCGAGGCCGTTGACCATGGTGGTGTGCGAGTCGGTGCCGACGAGGGTGTCGGGGTACGCCTGGCCGTTGCGCACCATGACCGTACGGGCCAGGTGCTCGATGTTGACCTGGTGGACGATGCCGGTGCCCGGGGGGACGACCTTGAACTCGTCGAAGGCGGTCTGGCCCCAGCGCAGGAACTGGTAGCGCTCCTTGTTGCGGCCGTACTCCAGCTCCACGTTCTGGAGGAACGCGTCCGGCGTGCCGAACTTGTCGGCGATGACCGAGTGGTCGATGACCAGCTCGGCCGGGGCCAGCGGGTTGATCTTCGACGGGTCGCCGCCGAGGGCCTTCACGGCCTCACGCATGGTGGCGAGGTCCACGACGCAGGGAACGCCGGTGAAGTCCTGCATGATCACGCGAGCCGGCGTGAACTGGATCTCCTCGCTGGGCTGGGCCTGCGAGTCCCAGTTGCCGAGCGACCGGATGTGGTCGGCGGTGATGTTCGCGCCGTCCTCGGTACGGAGCAGGTTCTCCAGCAGGACCTTCAGGCTGTAGGGAAGGCGGGCGGAGCCCTCGACCTTGTCCAGCTTGAAGATCTCGTACGACTCGTCGCCCACCTGCAGCGTGCTGCGGGCGTCGAAGCTGTTCGCCGACACGACAGTCTCCTTCATGCATGAATTCGCGCGTATAACCGCATCCTGCCGCCACGCCCCTTGGCCAATCCGCTAAGGTAGGGCTAAGTTAGGTAACCCTTACCAGCGGGGGCGGCTGCGGTACGCCTTCGGCAGATATCTCGATGTCGAGATAACTCTAGTACATGTCCGGGTCCGGGGACGAGGCGCGCACCCCGGGGAAGGCCTGACCGGTCGGCCGGCCGGCGGTTCCCGCATGCTCCGGCGTGGCCTCGACGCGGCCGCCGCGACCGCACCGACACCCGATATCGCCCCGTCCGCGTCCGGCCGCCCGGCCGTGACGATGATCACGGAGCGTTCCGGCGCGGCAGGCTCATCCGGCCCCGCAGGGCTCGCACACACCGGCGAGCGCCCCCCTTGCGCGCCCTTCGCAGCGGCCCCCTTCGTCCCTATCCTGCTGCGCGTGGGGGCTGGGGTTTCCGGGTCAGGGGGCGGCTGTGGCGCGTGCGGTGGGGATCGACCTGGGGACGACGCACTCGGCCGTGGCCGTGTTCGAGGGGGGCGGTGACCGCCCGGTGGTCACCAGCGTCCCGAACGCCGAGGGATCCCGGACCACGCCGTCGGTGGTCGCCTTCACCGCGGACGGGGAGATCCTCGTCGGCGAGTCGGCCGCCCGCCAGGCCGTCACCAACCCGGCCAGGACCGTCCACGGCATCAAACGCCGCCTGGGGACCGACTGGACGCTGTCGGTCGACGGGACGGCGTACAGCGCGCAGCGGATCGCGGCCCTCCTGCTGGACAGACTCCGGCGGGACGCCGAGGCGTGGGTCGGCGAACCGGTGACCGAGGCGGTGATCACCGTCCCGGCCGACTTCGGCGAGGCGCGGCGGCAGGCCGTCCGCGAGGCGGGCGAGCTCGCCGGCCTGACCGTGCTGCGCCTGATCAGCGAACCCGGCGCCGTCGGCCTGGCCTACGGCACGGACCGCGACACGGACGACGAGACGGTGCTCGTGTGCCGGCTCGGCGGCGGCACCTTCGACGTGGGCGTGCTGAACCTGGGCTGGGGCGGGGACCTCTTCGTCGTCGACGTCAAGGCCACGGCCGGCGATCATCTGCTCGGCGGCGAGGACTGGGACCGCGCCGTGGCCGACTGGCTGGCCGCCCGGTTCCGCGCGGCGCACGGAGTGGACCTCACCCGGGACGACACGGCCGTGCTCCGGCTGCGCGAGGCGGCCGAGCGCGCCAAGGCCGACCTCTCCTCGTCCACGCGGACCACCGTCGGCGTGCCGTTCGTCGCCACGTCGGAGCACGGCCCGCTGCACCTGGACGAGCAGCTGACCCGGGAGGACCTGGAGCGGCTGACCGGTGGTCTGCTCGAACGCTGCGCGCCGCTGCTGCGCCGGGCGGTGAAGGACGCCTTCGTCTCCCCCGGCGAGATCACCCGGATCGTCCTGTCCGGCGGCGGAACGAGGATGCCGGCCGTCGCGGACCTGGTGCGCGACGCGCTGGCCGAGGGGCCGCAGGCCCGCACGACCGTACGCGTGGAGGAGGCCTGCGTGCGCGGCGCGGCCCTGCAGGCCGCCGTGCTCACCGGGGCCCACCGGAGGCTGCTGCTGGTCGATGCCACCCACGCCGCCCTGGGCGTGGAGACCGCGGGCGGGGTCATGACCCCGGTCGTCGCCCGGGGCACCACGATGCCGACGCGGGCGTCGATGGAGTTCACCACCGACGCCGATCTGCCCGAGGCCGGCACCCTGGCCTTCCGGGTGTACCGGGGCGACGAGGACGCGGTCGCGGGCTGCGAACAGCTGGGCACGGTCGAACTGACCGGCCTGCCCCGCCGGGGCCGCGGCGCCCCGCGCATCGAGGTCACCTTCGAGATCGGGGGCGACGGCTCCGTCGACGTGGTGGCACGGGACGCCTCCAGCACACGGAACGGGCGCATGGTCCGGGGCAGGACCGGCGCGCCGCCGCCCGGTCCCGCCCTCGTACCCCTCGATCCGAAGGACGCGGGCAAGGGCCCGAGCGCGGCCACCGCGCCGCCGCCCGCCCGGCTGGCGGCCGAACAGGAGGGCCTGGGCGGGCACACCATGGGCTACGCCTCGGCCGGCTCCCGGGCGTGGTCGGGACTGGCCGCGGCGGCCGGCGTCAGCGCGGCGCTCGTCCCGGCCGGCGCCCTCCTGGCACAACCCGTCCTGGCGGTGCTGGGCGCCGTGACGGCGGTGTCCTTCGGGGTGCCTGCCGTGCTCTCCCGCGCCGCCCGCGGGAAGTACGCGCGGCTCGACCTCTTCGAGCGGGGGGTGGTGGTCTCCGACGCCGACGGCCGGACCGGCGCCTGCCGCTGGGACAGCCTGCAGGTCCGGCGGCACAGCGTCGCCCACTACCTCAACGGCGCCCACACCGGTACGCAGCACTACTGCACCCTGTCGCGGCGCGACGGCTCGCTCCTGCTGCCCGGAACGAAGTTCCCGTTCGCGCAGAGCTGGGGTCCGGTGGTGGAGGAGGCGGCGGCCCGGGCGCAGCTGCCCGGCGCGCTCGCGACGGTCCGGGCGGGCGGCAGCGTCGTCTTCGGCCCGTTCTCGCTGAGCAGGGAGGCGGTCACCGCGGGCGGCACGTCGGTGCCCTGGGACAGGATCGAGCCCGTCTCGTACGGCAACGGCACGGCCTCGCTGAGGGTCGTGGGGCGGCGGCGGCCGCTGGCCACCGTGTCGGTGGGGGCGGTGAACGGCTTCCGCGTCTTCCTGACGCTGGTCGACCACCTGCGAGCGGGCCGCCCCTGAGTCCGGCTGCCGGGCCCGTTACCGGCAGCCCCCGCACGGCTGAGGCGGCGGCCGCGCCGCTGGGGCAACTCCTCGGCGCGGCCCGGGAGGAGCTCCCGGACCCGCTGTCCGCGCAGGAGCGAAAGCGGCTCACCCGTCCGCTCGGCCGGATCGTCGCGCATCACACGTACGGGGACCCCACCATGGGACCTGACGGTCAATAACACACAAAACGCCCACCCGACACACCCATCTGGCATACCCGGAGCGGGACTCATCTCATATCTGAGATAACGTGCCCCCATGGCAGACGACTACCTCGTACGCATCGGCAAGCTCATCCGTGACGCCCGTCAGCACCGGGGCTGGACACAGAGTCAGCTCGCCGACGCACTCGGCACCAGCCAGAGTGCCGTGAACCGGATCGAGCGCGGCAATCAGAACATCAGCCTTGAGATGATCGCCCGGATCGGTGAAGCGCTCGACAGCGAGATCGTCTCCCTGGGCTACGCCGGCCCGATGCACCTGCGCGTGGTCGGTGGCCGCCGGCTGTCGGGCGCCATCGACGTCAAGACGAGCAAGAACGCGTGCGTCGCCCTGCTCTGCGGCTCGCTGCTCAACAAGGGCCGTACGGTGCTGAGGCGGGTGGCCCGCATCGAGGAGGTCTACCGCCTCCTGGAGGTCCTGAACTCCATCGGCGTCCGCACCCGCTGGATCAACGACGGCGTGGACCTGGAGCTGATCCCGCCGGCCCGCCTCGACCTGGAGGCCATGGACGCGGACGCAGCGCGCCGGACCCGGAGCATCATCATGTTCCTGGGCCCCCTGCTGCACCGGATGGACCACTTCCGCCTGCCCTACGCGGGCGGTTGCGACCTCGGCACCCGCACCATCGAGCCGCACATGATCGCCCTGCGCCGCTTCGGCCTGGACATCACCGCGACCGAGGGCATCTACCACGCGAAGGTGGAGGCCGGGGTCTTCCCCGACCGCCCGATCGTGCTGACCGAGCGCGGGGACACGGTCACCGAGAACGCGCTGCTGGCCGCCGCCCGGCACGACGGCGTCACGGTCATCCGCAACGCCTCCTCCAACTACATGGTCCAGGACCTGTGTTTCTTCCTGGAGGAGCTGGGCGTCAAGGTCGAGGGCGTCGGCACCACCACGCTCACCGTCCACGGCGTTCCGAACATCGACGTGGACGTGGACTACTCCCCCTCCGAGGACCCGGTCGAGGCGATGAGCCTGCTCGCCGCGGCGGTCGTCACGGAGTCGGAGCTGACCATCCGCCGGGTGCCGATCGAGTTCATGGAGATCGAGCTCGCGGTACTGGAGGAGATGGGCCTCGACCACGACCGCTCGGCGGAGTACGTCGCGGACAACGGCCGCACCCGCCTGGTGGACCTCACCGTCCGCCCGTCCAAGCTCGAAGCCCCGATCGACAAGATCCACCCGATGCCGTTCCCCGGGCTGAACATCGACAACGTCCCGTTCTTCGCGGCCATCGCCGCCGTCGCCCAGGGCCAGACCCTGATCCACGACTGGGTGTACGACAACCGGGCCATCTACCTGACGGACCTGAACCGCCTCGGCGGCCGCCTCCAGCTCCTGGACCCCCACCGCGTCCTGGTGGAGGGCCCCACCCGCTGGCGCGCGGCGGAAATGATGTGCCCGCCGGCCCTGCGCCCGGCGGTGGTCGTCCTCCTCGCGATGATGGCCGCCGAGGGCACGTCGGTCCTGCGCAACGTCTACGTGATCAACCGCGGCTACGAGGAACTGGCCGAGCGCCTGAACTCGGTGGGCGCCCAGATCGAGATCTTCCGCGACATCTAGAGATTCGGACATAATGCGCCAAAGCGGGCACTGTGAACACCCCCTCAAAAGTGGCCACTGACCTGCGGAGATGCCTTCCGACACCCCTCGATACCTTCCAGCAGTTTCCGTTCCCTTGTGCAGGAACTGTGCAACGGATGACCCAATGACTGACGCAGTGTCATTTAATGTGAGACCCCGTCACCCCCTAACAGAGGGTGACGGGGTCTCAGTCATTTCAGGGTATTTGTCTATAAAAGCGCAAACCAAAGGGGGCATGCCCCCTGTCCCGGTGCCGATGCTCTTGCACCGGCCGGGGGGACCGATCGACTCCTGGTCGTCATCGAACACGCCGGTAGCTGATGGGCCATGTCCATGAGCGCCTCCCGGCGCCCAGCCGTAATGCATCGGTGCGTGGTACTCGGAGACCGGCCGGTGAGCCAGAGGGCCCGCATGTCAGTGCCGAGCGGTACGGTGCACAGGACGGGGGGACACTCCCAGGATGAAGGGAGAGCCGACATGGCGAGCGTGCACGACGTAGCGGCGTACATCTTGCTCAAGGGCGGCCCTATGACCGCCATGAAGCTCCAGAAGCTCTCTTACTTCTCGTACGCCTACCACATGGCGTGGGAGGAGCAGCAGCTCTTCCCGGAGCGGTTCGAGGCATGGGCGAACGGGCCGGTGGCCCCTGATCTGTACGGGCAGCACCGCGGCCAGTTCCAGCTCAAGGCTGGCGATGTCGAAGGCGACCCGACCTCACTGGCGGACGACGAGCGCGAGTCGGTCGACGTGGTGCTGGAGAACTTCATGGTCCACTCCGCTCGGGAGCTGTCCGCCATGACCCACGCGGAAGGCCCCTGGGTGCAGGCCCGGGAGCGTGCGGGCGCCACCGGCTTGGACCGCAGCAACGAGGAACTGCGCGACGAAGAGATTCAGGAGTACTTCGGTGCGTTGGTGAGCGTCGGCGAGTGATGGCGAAGGGAGCACGGAAGAAGCTGTCTGCTCCGCCGTCTCGCTCCTTGGGTGGCAGGAAGCTCGAAAAGCCCCGCACCAGCCTGTTGCCCGGCGCCAGCACCTCGAACGAGCGCCTCACGTGGCGGTTCGCGCACGTCGACCACGACGGCCCATGGGGGTTCGACCAGATCCCCCCGCAGACCCTCGGCGAGATCCTGCGCAAGCTGCGTGACTGCGAGTCGCTCACCCTGAATGAGCTGCGCCGCTCGACGGACCTGTTCAAGGAGTACGAGCTGCCGAGCGGGCTGTGCAAAGAGGCCCTGGACCGGCTGTCAGCGATGGGCCGGGAGCTGATGCCCTCGATCCACCGCCTGCGGTTCCAGGGGAAACAGCGCCTGTACGGGTTCCTGGACGGCAACACCTTCCACGTCGTGTGGTGGGACCCAGAACACCAGGTCTACCCGTCGGCCAAGAGAAACACCTAACCCCTACGCGACCCAGCCCCCGCCCCGGCAGCAGTCCGGACCCGGCGGGGGCTTCGTCGTCTCACCTTGTGTGCAGCACCTGCCGGTCCTTCAAGATCCGCTGTACCTTCGCCGCCGAAACCCCCGCGTGGCCGCACCCCGCGCTCTCACCCCTGCCCAGGAGAGCCCTCTTCGCCATGTCCACCCCCAACCTCGGCCCTCAGAAGGGCCCCACCTTCGAACAGGGATGCTGCGGCGGCTGCCTCTTCATCATCCTGATCATCATGCTCGTCGGAGCACTCAGTGGAGACCCCGAACCCCACTACCGGCACGGCCCTGACGACGTACAGAACGGCACCGTCAGCCGCGAAGACTGCCGCAACGACTGGAAGGACGTCGGCGACGGAACCGTCGACTGGCGCGGAATCTGCGACGCGAGATAGCCGGAACAGCAGCGGGCCCCCGCCCCGGCACTGAACCGGTCAGCGGGGGCCCTTCGTCGTTTCCGGGCCTTGGCAACCGCGGCGGCCGCGAACACGACATTTTTTTCTCCGCCGCCTAGGTCACAAGGGTGTTTGATGGCGGGGCAGGTCAGCCGTGCTTCTCCTTCGCCTCGCGTAGCATCTGATTGTACATCGCGGACTGCCTGTCCGGAGTGATCCCCAGCTTCTCCATCATCGGGCCCATCACCTCCGCGTCCACCCGCTTGTTCGCCTTGTCGAACGTCTGACGGTTCCCCTCCAGCTCAGCTATCAGCTTCCCCTGTCCCCGGACCGACATCGCCTCGTCCGACCGCTCCCGCCAGAAGTGGTGCGCCAGGAAGTTGCGGACCGCCAAGGCGTCGTACAGCTCCGACTGCAACCCCGCGGCCTGCGCCAGGTGGCCGCCGTCCTTCACCTGCTTGATCAGCAGCCCCATGGTGAGCTTCTTGTCCTGGACGCGCCGGTCCCACGGGTCGTCCGCGATGACCTTGCCGGCCTTCTTCGCCTTCAGCACCTCCGCCGTGGCGAGGACGTTGATCAGCCCGTATTCCAGGCACGACGAGAAGTAGACCGCTGCCCCGTACGTCGCGTACATGGTCTTCGCCTGCTCGTTCTCGTCAGGTTCCTCGTAGCCAGGAGGCAAGTGAAGTTTGCTCATCCCGGCACACTAACGGTGCGTCAGTTTGCCTGATAGTGGGTATCGCTCCACCGCCTCTGCGCGGTTAGACAGCCCTTCTACCTGCACTCGGCACACGACCTCGCCGCCACCATCGGGGTCTTCCGCGTTCTGAGATCCCTTGGCCAAGGGCCTCCACCAGCGGCTCCCCGGCGGTACCGTCCCGTCAGGAGCGGTTACGGATCGGGGTGGTGGGTGTGAGCGGGTACATCGAGGAGCAGGAGCGCATCGGGCAGCGGGTCCGGCGACAGCGGCTCTCCGTCGGGATGACCCAAGCCGACCTCGCCGCCGCCCTCGGCCGGACGCAGGGTTGGGTGTCCAAGCTGGAGCAGGGCCGGATCGAGCTGGATCGGGCCGGGCTGATCAATGCCGTGGCCGCCGCCCTGCACTGCCACCCGAACACGCTGATCGAGCGGCCCTATACAGGCGGGGGCGCCGAAAGCAAGTGGCAGGTGTCCGCGGCCTCCATCCTGCGAGAGCTGCGCCGCTACGACCTGGCCCCCGTGTTCGACGGCACGCCGCGCCCGTCCGAGGTTCTGTGGCACGACATGAAGCGCCTGCTGCGACTGCGCGATGCGGCGGCGAACGGCGCCGTGTTGAGTGAGCTGCCGGACATGCTGCGGGAGGCCCGTGCCCTCGCCGAGGTCTCCACCGGCCACGAGCGTGAAGAGGCGTTCGCGATCTACGCGGTGGCGTGCAAGTTCGCCCACACAGCCGCCCACGCCCTCGGACATCCCGAACTCGTGGCCATGGCATGCGAGCGGGCCACGTGGTCGGCGCAGCTCTCCGGCGATCCGGTAATGCCTGCGATGGCGCTGTGGATGCGGATGTGGGACACATGGGCCTCCGCCGACTGGGACGACGCACTCGCCCTCGGGGACAAGGCCCTCGCCGGCATCGAGACGGAATACGAAGCCGGGGACCCCCTCGCACTGCGCATGTGGGGCGCCCTCCACCTGCGGGCCGCGATCTCGTGCGCGCGGAGCGGGAACGCGGCGGCGTCGGACGAGCGCCTCGCCCTGGCCCGTACGGCGGGTGAGCGGGTCAACGCCTACGTCGGTCCCGAGATCCATGACCGGCACTCCGTCACCTTCTCCCTCGGCAACGTCATCATCCACAGCGTCAGCGCCGCCCTGGAGATGAGCGACCAGACGAAGGCCCTCCGGCTCAACCGCGAGGCGGACCCGGCGCACATCGCGGTCCTGCCAAACTCCCGGCTCGGGCATCACCACATGGACCTCGCCCGCGCGTGGCTGTGGGACGGCAACCGCGACCAGGCCCTGACCGAGCTGGAGACCGCCGAGCGCATCGCCCCGCAACTGGTCCGCAATCACCCCGTCGCGCGGGCGACTCTGCGGAAGATCGTCTACGCCGAGCGGGTCGCCACACGCCAGCGGCTGCGGGGCATGACCGGACGTTTTTCGCTGGACTGATCTGCGGGTATTCCACGGAATCATATTCGTATGTAGCGCGGCGCATACGTTCCGCTACATGACCTCTACGCGTCGCACTGACCATGACCGCGTACGACAGCAGCGGACGACTCCGATCCCCGCTGGCCCCTGCGCGGTGACCTCGCCTACGACACCGCCACCTCCCGTACGGGCGTGGTCATAGAAGTCCCCGAGGACACGGGGATCACCTTCTACCGACTCACGCCCGAAGGCGGCGGCGAGGGGGGGGTGGAACGCCTCCGTCGACACGCTGATGCCCCCCAAGGATGTCCCCAGCGGCGCGGCCGGACAGCAGCCCGACTACGCGCCCTGGGCCGACAGCCCGGACCCGAGTCCGTCCCTCCAGGCCCGCGCCGAGCGGGGTATGGCGCGCTTCCTCGGGTCTGCCGGCGAGGGTGAGCTGCGGTGAGCCGGAAGAGCCTCCCCCCGTGGTTGCACGAAGGTGCCCGCGTCCTCGATCCCGCCAGGGACGCCGAGGCGATCGTGCAGTTCATCGGCGAGTGGGAGGACCCGGCCACCCGGCGCATCATCCCCGAGGCCGTCTTTCTTCGGCCCGAAGGCGGCGGCCGGGAGTGGGTCATCCCCGACCACCAGGCCCTGCGGCAGGCGGATCCCCGATGACCGATCGGAGCCACTTACCCCCTCCGGGCTGGGGCATGGTCAGCGCCCTCCTCGCCATCGGTCTGACCGGTCCCGCCGTTGTCCTCAGCGGCCACGCCCTCAACCTGATCCAGGCGAGCACGCCCCCTCCGGCCACGGCGCCGGACGTCGAACCGCCTGCGTAGGCGGCCCCAGATTGCCCGCCCGCCACCTCCTACAGCGCCACCGCCCTGGGCGGGGCACCACTCGAACCCGATCGAGAGGAGAACGATGCCCAGCGAATTACGGCTCGCGACCGTCCCCCGGTCCGTGATCATGCAGCCGACCACGAAGTGCCTCCCCATGGACTGCACGTACTGCTATCTGCCGTTTCGGAAGATGGACCACCTCATGCCGGTGACCGTCGCCGAGGCCGTGGCCGCGCCGCGTCCGTCAATCCGTGGGCGGTCGACGACCCGGCGATCGAGGTCGTGTGGCACGGCGGGGAACCGCTCGCCACCGGCCGCGAGCACCTGGCCGCCCTCATGGCCCCCTTCAAGGGTGTGAAGCACTCTGTGCAGACGAACGCCGCGCTCATTGATGACGCGTGGTGCGAGTTCCTACTGGAACACGACATGCACGTGGGCGTCAGCATCGACGGCCCCGAGGACATGAACACCCACCGGATAACCCTCGCCGGCCACCCCGGATTCCGCGGCACCATGCGAGGCATCGAACGCCTTCGCCGTCGCGGCATCCTGTACTCCGCCATCGCGGTCGTCTCCGACCCGGCCCCCGAAAACGCTGCCCGCCTCTACGACTTCTTCGCCGAGCTGGGCGTGACCACCCTCGGCGTCAACGTCGAAGAGGAGGAGGGCGTCAACACCGGCTCCAAGGCCGCCGATCCTGTACGGACTACGGAGTTCTGGGGAGCCCTGGCGGACGCTTGGCGGGCCAACCCCGTCATCCGACTCCGCGAGGTGCAGCGGGTTCTCAACTTCGCCGGCGCCGTCCTCGGCGGCCAGCCCACCGAACCCACGCCGACCTCGGCCCCATGGGACCCTCTGCCCACCATCGCCTACAACGGCGGGGTGGTCATGCTCTCCCCGGAACTGGCCGGGTTCACCGACCACCGGTTCGGCGACTTCACCACCGGCAACGTCCTCCGCATCGGCCTGGACGTGCTGGTGGCCGAGGCCGAGGAACGCACCCCCTGGATTGCTGAGTTCTGGGACGGCGTGGACGCCTGCCGCGCGACCTGCCCCACCTTCGCCTTCTGCGGAGGAGCCCACCCCGCGAACCGGTACTTCGAGCACGGAGGCCGTATGGACGGCACCCGTACCTCGTACTGCACCACCTCGAAGATGGCCCTACTCGAAGGAGTTACGCGACATGCTCGTGCACACGCCCACTGACGCCGCCGCGCTCGTGATGGACTCGGCGGAGGGCTTCGAGTCCCTCCTGGAGGCCGCCGGCTCCACGGCCGTCGCCCGCTGGGAGAACGCCTGGACCAACGCCACCTGGAGCAACCAGCCCACCTCGAAGGCCGTGGGCGCCGCACCCCTCGCCGCGTTCGACAACCGGCCGACCTGGGACAACCCCACCCCCGCCTTCGACAACCGGCCCACGTGGGACAACTGGAAGAACAAGTCGTAGCACCCGCCGCAACGTCGGGGCGGTCCTGCCAGCCGCGCGGGGCCGCCCCGCCACCACGATGAAGGAGCGCACCATGCCCACCCGCGCGTTCGGACATGTCACCGTCACCCTGCCCGACCTGGACGAGCCCGGCCTCTACCTCTCGACCGTCGACACGCTCGACAACCCGCGCGGCACCGTACAGGACTTCGCGTACAGAGACGCCGACCTGCGGTCGCTCGACCTCGCGGACGCCCAGCTCATCACCGGCCGCATCACCGGCCTGCACTCCAAGCGGGTCGAGCTGGAGAGCGTCACCCTGCACGGCGTGGAGATCACCGGCAGCGACCTCGGCTCTGCGCGCTGGATTGGGGGCAAGCTGACCCGGGTCCACGTCCGCGACTCCAAGCTCATGGGCGCCGCCTTCGACGGCCTGGTGCTCGACGACGTCCTGTTCGAGGGCTGCAAGTTCGACTTCGCCACCTTCGAGAAGGTCCGCGTCACCGGGCCCGTCGCCTTCATCGGCTGCGTCCTCACCGAGGCCACGTTCACCGACTGCGACTTGTCCGACGCCGTGTTCACGGACTGCACGCTCCGCCTCACCGAGTTCGGCGCCGGCCGCTACCGCGACACCGACTTCCGCGAGAACGACCTGTCGGGAATCCGCGGTGTCGCGAACCTCGCCAAGGTCCGCATCGACCCCGGCCAGCAGGCCGATCTTGCCGAAGCCCTCGTGAACGAGCTGGACATCACCCTCGGAGACGACTGAACCGGGAGAGAACCCCGTGCCCCTGCACATCGCCTACAGCCACCCGGACGCGCTCCGCGCCCGCTGCGAGATTGCCACCGTCCGGACCACCCGCCCCGAGGAAACCGCCTACGAACCCGGCGCGGTCGTCCCCGCAGGGCAGTGGCGCCCCATGACCGAAGCGGACGTCAAGGCCGTCTCCGCGCCGCGCAGGCCCCTGGACAGCACGCTGACGGAGATCGTCCGCCCACCGCATCCGGAAGGGCTCCCGCTCGACGACCTCACCCGCCCCCTGGGCGATCCGGACCCGGTGTACCTCGGGCAGGCCCTCTCCAAACCCGACATGACCACCACCACGGACCACTACGAGGAGGGTCGGCTGCTCGGGCTCCACCTCGACAACTGGGACAAGCTCAGGTTCGCCGACAAGCACACCGGCCGGCGCAGGCTGTGCCTGAATCTCGGTCCCGGGACGCGGTACATCATCCTCGGCACCATCGACGCTCAGGCCGTGTGCCGGTCCGTACACCCCGAGGACTACGCGCACCGCTACCCCCACACCAACGACTACCGCGCCTACGCGGCCAACGGTCGGCCTATCCGCATCCTCCGCATACGCCTCGAACCCGGCGACGGCTATCTGGCCCCCACCGAGTACCTGCTTCACGATGGTTCGACCGAGGGCCAGGACCAGCCTTCGGCCGCCGCGTTCTGGCTCGGCCGGTGGCCCCGCGGCATCCTGCCGTCCCTCATCTGACCCCGCCCGAGAGGACACCGTGAACCAGGACCTCGCCGACGAACTGCACCGCCGTGCCGACGCCGACCAGGCCGCCCGCCTGCACTGGCAGGAAACCCGCGAGACCAGCAACATCCCCGGAGTCGACGAGGACAACACGGCGTGGCTCAAGAGCGTCATCGCCAAACATGGCTGGCCGGGGATATCTCTCGTCGGCGAACAGGGCGCCCGTGAGGCGTGGCTGCTCGCGCAGCACGCCGACCGAGACCCCACGTTCCAGGAGAAAGCGCTGGAGCTGCTGAAGACCGCCGTGACGGCCGGCGACGCCCTACCGGAAAACCTCGCCTACCTCACCGACCGCGTCCTGATCGCCCGGGGCCAGCCCCAGCTCTACGGCACCCAGTACACAGGCGACCGCGGGACCCTGCGCCGCCAGCCTGTCACCGACCCCGAGCGGCTCGACGAACGCCGCGCCGCCATGCAATTGGACACGGCCGCCGAAAGCGACCGCCGGATGAACGCGCTCTGACCACCACGCAGTGATCCGCACCACCGCGCCCCGCCTCCAGCAGCACCGGAGAGCGGGGCGCAGTGCTGTCCCCTATTCGTCCCACCAGGGAGCGATCGTGCACGTGATGTCCCGCGATTCCCGCGTCAGCTCGTCCTCCTCCGGACCGGGCGGTGGCGGCAGTACCGGATGCCCCAGCCGCCGCCGGGTGTTGACCCATGAACGGCTCGTCCAGGGCGCCGTCGCCCCTGTCGCCTCCCGCTCCGCCACGGTCATCCGCCCGGCTGGATGGTTCAGGAAGGCCAGGGGTGTGCGCCCGCTGGTGCGGATCGCCGCCCACACCTGCTGGGTCTCCTCGTCCTCCCCGTCCTCCCCGTCCTCGTCAGGGTCGATGCCGTCCAGCTTCATCAGCTTGTACTTGGCCTTGCCGAGCCGCTCGGCCCATGCCTGATACGGCGCCTCGTCCAGCCACTCCGCCGGCTGCTGACGCGTGTCGAGAATCGGTACCGGGCTGATCATCCAATCCGGCGGCTCCGGGCTCCACGGGACCGTCGGCGACTCCGGCGGGGGCTCTCGGAGCATCTCCTCCCAGTGCTCCCTCGCAGCCCCCTTGCCGATCACAGGCACGTGCCGCAGCGCCCGGCGCCGTCGCCTACTCAAGGGGATACACCGCGCCATCCGACGCCCGCGCCACGGGGACCAGGCCGGGCCCCCACGGCTTACGGGGGCGGTGCGGCGGCGGCTCCGGCTGGTGCCCCTCGAAGTCGGCGAAGGACCGGGGCGCTGCGGCTTGGTCCTCTCCTGCAGGGCCGCGTAGGTCTCGCGGGCCTCGTCGGTGGTCAAGTCGACGATCGGTTCGGGTTCCGGCCACTGCCGCCGGAGGAAGTCGGGGAGGGGCATCGTCAGCTCCAATCTCATGGATCCCCCCGGGGCCCGAAAAGACGTAGGCCCCTCAGTGGGGGTGGAAGAACTTCGGTGGTGTGCGGAATCACGGCTTGCCGAGCCCGGACCGTTCGAGTAACTCCCTAAGGCCCCCGAAGCCGGGCGGGACAAGGCAGCCGCACGCCGCCTCGGTGCTCCCCCTCCGTGGGGCCCATGCGTTCCTCATGCAGCCTCGTTCAGCCGGTCCGCGTGGTCGACCCACATGCCGTGGGTGATGAGCACCGCTCGCCACGGCTGACGCAGGCCATCGCGGCGGATCCGTACTGCAACCCACCGCCCTGTTCAGACCGACAGGTCTCGCGAGAGCGTGGACGAGGGGAGAGCGACGCCGTCCAGCTCCTGGCCAACCTTGCGCAGGTCCACGAGCGCGGAGGCGATCTCCTTGTGCCGTTGTTGGCCACATCGAGCCCGTGGACGAAGAACAGCGCATCGCCAGCCACGGGGGTCCAGAACAATCGCGAGGAGGCCCAATAGCAGCCCGCGGGCGGGGTCTTATAGATCCGCTCCCCTACGGGCGCCCTGCGCACCTCGACGGCGGGCGGCGGCGGATACTCCTTCTGCATCGAGGCATAGGCAGGCGCGTACTCAGCCGGCGGAGAGGCGCGCATTACCAGACGTCCGAGAACGACGCGGGGGGCCGGTTCAGCTCCTGCCCCAGGTCGGCCGAGTTGGGCTCGACGCGGCTCAGGTCACCCCGGGCGCCCCGATGGCTGGTGGCGTGCTACGCCCGCACCGCGTTGAGGTGTGCTTGTTCCCGCACGGCGTGCAGATCGAGATAGCTCATACGGCTGGACGCGGCAGCAGCACGGTTCCGCTCGTCCTGCGCCCGCCGCTTGCGGGATCCGGTGCACGATCCCGGAGAAGAAGGACCAGATCCGCAACGTAAGAAGCTCGGCTCCCGCGGCGGTCGGCCGCCGACGTTCGACAAGACCGACTACCGCGAGAGGCACGCGGTCGAATGCGGGATCAATCGCTTCAAGCGCCACCGGGCCGTGGCCACGAGGTACGACAAACTCGCCGTCCGCTACGAAGCGACCGTGCTGGTCGCGGCCATCAATGAGTGGCTGTGGCCACACGGCCGCACCAGCCTTCAGTCAACCCTTTGCCGAGGAACCGACAGGCCAGCTAAGTTCTCCCAGCCGTCCATGTTGATCGGGACCGGCTCTGTCGACGAGGAGGTGTGGAGCACATGCGCAGGAGTGCCCAGCAGTTGAGCCCGCGTACTGACCTTTGCCACCTCCTCACGACGGAGACACCTTGTCGTTTCGCATCACCCCACTGACCGACCCTGCTCACGGGGCGCACAGCCGACGCCTTGCATGGCTGGAGTCTGACGCCGATTCCATCCCCGTCGGGACGGCCTTTCTGCGCCTGTTCGATGGCGGACAAGAGCACCTGGCCGAACTGACCCTCCACGTCCATCCCGTGGAGCGCCGCAAGGGCGTCGGCTCCCGGCTCCTCGACACGGCCGTGGCCGCCGCCCGGGACAACGCCCGGCGCTGCGTCAGCGCGCAGGCCCAGGCCGGATCGCCCGGCGATCACTTCCTGCGGGCCCGCGGCTTCCGCAAGGTGCTCACCTTGAGGTTCGCCCGCTTGCCGCTGGCCGACGTGGACGCCATCGCCCTCGCCGAGGTCATCGAGCGTCCGCATCCCGGCTACCGGCTGGCGTCATGGCAGGGAACCGTCCCCGACGCCCTTGCCCAGACGTTCGCCGCCTCACGCCGGGCCATGGACGATATGCCCATGGAGGACACCGACTACGGCACCGTGGCCTGGGACGTGGACCGGGTTCGGGCTGCGGCGAAGGCCGTCGAAGAGCGCGGCGACCAGTTGCACACGGTCGTCGCCATCGACACCTGCGACGACTCGATCGCCGGATTCACCGAACTCGTCGTCCCCGGCAATGGCACGGGTGATGGCCAGCACTACGGCACCGGTGTGCTGCCCGAGCACCGCGGACACGGCCTCGGCCGATGGATGAAGGCCGAGTCGATCCGACAAGCCCACGGGCGCTACCCAGACCTCGGCGGCCTCCTGACCGACACTGCCGACAGCAACACGCACATGAGACACATCAGCGACAGCCTCGGCTACGTGCCCACGCACACGACACTCCAGTACCAGCTCGACCTGTAGAGGCGAGCGGCCGGGCCGGACCTGGGCATCACCTCGTCCGGCCCGTCGGCACCTTCCCAACAGGCCCTAGCAGGCCCGCAGGTCAGGAGGGCTCGTTCAAGGGCGGCCGTTGCGCAGGGCCTGGACGAGCCAGGGGTACACCGGGACCAGGTTCGGTACCACCTGCCAGCCGTTGACGATCCACACCAGCCGCCAGTACCGGTCCACCCGGGGATCGTGTGCTTCTTCGAACTGCCGGGCCATCCAGTCCCGGAACTCCGTGTCAGGGGTGCGCGCGAAGGCCTCGGCGAAGCGGTGCACGAGGTCGTCGATGACGGGCGCGCCCCTGTCGCTCAGCGGGTCGATGCCCGACTCCACGGCCTCGGCCACCTTCTGACGGGTGAACTCCATCAGTTCCTCGCCGGCCTCGCTCTCGATGCCGAGCGTGCGCCCGGCGGCCTGGCACGCGGCCGTCCGGCGCATCCGGGCCCGGAAGTCCTCGTCGCCGACCAGCTCGGCGAGTTCCACCCACGCGGCGACCTGCTCGCTGGACGGATCACCGGGGAGGTCGGGAGTGGCGGCGCGCACCATGGCCACCGCGGCGGGGTCCGCGTCCGCTGTGCCGAGGGTGCCGAAGGTGCCGAAGGTGCCCTCCAGGAAATCGTCGATCAAGCGCCGGCGTTCCTCGCCGGACAACTGCGTGAGCCTGTGCATGAGCTGGGTCTCCTCGGGACTGGACCCGCCCTTGGCCACGGCCCGCAGAACGCTCCGGCGCAGTTGCAGCACCCGGATCCGGACGTCCGTGGCATCGGCGTGCGCCGCGGCGACTTCCGCCACCGAGAGCTCGCGGTCCAGCACCCGCTGAATCGTGGCCAGGTCCATGCCCAGCTCGCGCAGGGTGCGCAGGAGTTCCAGACGACGCAGCGCGTCGAGGTCGTAGAGCCGATAGCCGGCGGGGCTTCGGGTGGTCGGCGCCACCACCCCCGAATCGGAGTAGAACCGGATGGTCCTCACGGGCAGGCCCGTGCGCCGGGAGAGCTCCCCGATCGAGTAGAGGGTCGTGGCGTCCATGTCCCCCACTCTGCTGTCTCCAGTCACTGGAGACTCAAGGCCCCTCCCAGCCGAGCCTGACTCCGAGACTCCCTCGACTCATCTCGCGTACCGACCGGTACAAGTTTCAATCTTCTATACGCTCGCCGGGCCCCTCACGTACCGCCAGAAGGACGCCACGTGACATACCCTGCGCCGCACCCTTACCCCCAAGCGCCCGCACGGCGCTGGTGGCAGCACCCGGCACTGATCATTTCCCTGCTGGTCCTCATACCGCCCGCCGGCATAGCCCTCGCCTGGCTGAGTCCGTGGAGTCAGGTGAAGAAGGTCGTCGCAACGGTTCTGGCCGGCCTCTGGTTCCTGACGCCGTTCCTGGGCGATCCGCCGAAGAAGACCGAGACGGACGCGAAACCGAAGGCTGCCGCAGTCCAGAGCACGGCGCCCGCGACGACTCCGAGCCCGACCGCGCCGCCCAGCTACGTCGGCCAGAACCTCAAGCAGGCGAAGACCGCCGCCTACGCCGCCGGCTACAACTCGATCTCCCACGACGCCGGCCCGGACGATGCCGGCCAGCTGGACGAGGACAACTGGAAGATCTGCTTCCAGAGCGCGGCGGCGGAGTCTGCCGGAAGATCCACACTCGACTTCGGCGTGGTGCGCAACGAGTGGCCGTGCCCTGCGAAGGACGGCGAGCCGATCCCGTATCCGAAGATGCCGAAGGTGGTCGGTCTCACCTTCTCCAAGGCGTCCGAGACCCTCAAGCCGATCGGGCTCAAGGCGATCGAACCGCAGAGCGCCTACACCGACGTCACCCTCCCGGCCGCCGTCGACGACTGGACCGTCTGCTTCCAGGACCCCGCCGAGGGCAAGGAAATCCAGTACCCGAAGACGTCGAGCGCCCGCCTCAAGGTCGTCGCACCCGCCACGGCCTGCCCGGCAGCGGAGGGCAGCAAACTGCACCCCGACCCGACAACGGCGCCGCGCCCACCGGGCAACGATGACGACTCCGGCACCTCCGCCTCAGCCGGATCGTCCACTGGCGGCGGCGGTGGCGGTGGCGGCGGCGGCAGCGTCTACTACAAGAACTGCACGGCGGTTCGCGCAGCGGGAGCCGCTCCGATCCGCCGGAACGACCCCGGATACGGGCGCCACCTCGACCGGGATGGCGACGGAGTGGCCTGTGAATAGGCCAGGGTGACGGGCCGGCACGAGCCGGCCTCGAAGGTGTGCCGGATTCCCGAGCCGCCCCGCTCTCGCGCGGTGTTCACCGCAGGGTGAGCGGGGTCTCCGAGGCGATGCGGGTCAGTTTTTCCGGGTTGCGGACGTAGTAGAGGCCGGTGATGCGGCCGGCTTCCACGCGGGCCGTGATGATGCCGTCGATCTCGCCGTTCACGCGCACGAACAGTGCCGGGTGGCCGTTGGCCACGGTGGGGTCGGCGGTGACCATGCTCCGGTGCTTGCCGATGCCGCCCAGGATGAAGCGGGTCACCTTGTCCGCGCCGATGACCGGCCGCACCGCGGCCTGCCTGATGCCGCCGCCGTCGCTCATCAGGACGACCTCGGGGGCCAGGACGTCGAGGAGGCCCTGCAGGTCGCCGGTTTCGAGCGCGCGCTGGAACGACTCCAGAGCCGCCCGGGTCCTGCTCGCGGAGCCCGTCTCGCGCGGGCGGCGGGCGTCCACGTGCCGGCGGGCGCGGTGCGCGATCTGGCGGACGGCCGCGGGGCTCTTGTCGACGGCGGCCGCGATCTCCTCGTAGCCGACGTCGAAGACCTCGCGCAGCACGAAGACGGCGCGCTCGGTCGGCGACAGCGTTTCGAGGACGAGCATGAGCGCCATCGACACGCTCTCGGCGAGCTCGGCGTCCTCGGCCACGTCCGGCGCGGTGAGCAGCGGCTCGGGCAGCCAGGGGCCCACGTACGACTCCTTGCGGCGGGTCATCGTCCGCAGCCGGTTGAGCGACTGCCGGGTCGTGATCCGGACCAGGTAGGCGCGCTGGTCGCGCACCTCCTGCAGGTCCGTCCTGATCCACCGCAGCCAGGTCTCCTGGAGGACGTCTTCGGCGTCGGCCGCCGATCCGAGCATCTCGTAGGCGACGGTGAAGAGCAGGTTGCGGTGGGCGACGAAGGTCTCGGTCGCCGCGTCGGTGGCCTGGTCGCTCATGTCCCGATCCCTCTCACTCGCGGCCCGCCCGGTCGTGGCGCGCCTCCCCCGCTGCGCGGGTCCGCCCTCAGGACACCGCGCGAGCGGCCGTTGTGACATGCCGTGAGGCAGATCACTCCGCCGCGACGAGCGGGGCGCGTCCGGCTCCGGCTACAGGGCGCCCTGTGCGGATCCCGCCGGGCGGGGCTGGAGGATCGTGACGTCGGCGGGCTGGTCGCGCAGGGCGTTCAGCTCCGGCCCGAGCTTCGCCATCACCTCGCCGCTCGCGTGTGCGTCGAGGTCGGCCTGGCCGGCCCACTTCTCGATGATCACGATCGAGGTCCCGTCGGTGTGCAGCGCGTAGAGCTCGCAGCCGGGCTCGGCGTGGACGGCTTCGATGTGGCGGGCGTACGTGGCCAGCGCTTCCTCCAGCAGCCCCGGCTTGGGGTGGACCACGGCGGTGACGACGACGGACATCGGGAACTCCTTCAACGAGGCGGGCGTTGACCGGCGTTGGCCAGGGTAGGTGATGTCCCGTCACGCACGGTTTCTTGATCACCCTGTGGACCGTCCGACGCCCCCGAGGCTCGTCGGTATTCGGACGGATGGGGCGTGGGCCCTGGTCAGACGGGCCGGGCGACCGGCAGAATCGGGCCTCCGGTACGGGGGAGGGAGCGGGCATGGCAGGTGGATCGGACGCAGGGGCCGGTGCGGGGGCGGAGGTTCCCGGGCTCGTCGGGGTTCCGCTGCTCGGGTCGCTCTTCGACCTGAAGTCGGACTCCCTCGGCACCTATCTGCGGGCGCAGCACCGGCACGGCGACCTCGTACGGGTCACGGCCGGCCCGCCCGGCATGCGGGCCGAGCTGTACTGCGTCTTCTCGCCCGAGGGCGCCCAGCAGGTGCTCGCCTCCGACGCGGCCAACTTCCGCAAGGACAACGCCTTCTACCAGGAGGTCCGGGACTCCTTCGGCAACGGTCTGCTGACCAGTCAGGACGAGGACTACCTGCGCCAGCGCCGGCTCGTCCAGCCGCTCTTCACCCGGCGCCGGGTGGACGGCTACGCCGGGGCCGTCGCCGCCGAGACCGCGTCGGTCATCGCTTCCTGGGAAAAGGCCGTGGACGGCGTGGTCGACGTCTCCGACGAGATGACGCACCTCGCCCTGCGCGCCGTCGCCCGGATCCTCTTCGGCACCGACGTCGAGGCGACCGCCGAAGTCGTGGCCCGGTGCTTTCCGGTCATCACGGACTACGTGCTGCGCCGCGGCTACTCCCCCGCCAACGTCCCGCGGCACTGGCCCACCCCGGGCAACAGGCGCGCGGCCGCCGCGATGGACGAGCTCTACGGGGTGTGCGACAAGATCATCGCCGAGCGGCGCGGGGCCGGTGCAGACCCTGTCGGTGCGGACCCTGTCGGTACGGACACCGGCGGTACGGACACCGGTGGCCGGGGCAGCACCGGCGAGGACCTGCTGACGCTGCTGGCCGCCGCCAGGAGTTCCGACGACGGGGAGTTCGACGCCTCCGAGCTGCGCGACCAGGTACTGATCTTCCTGCTCGCCGGGCACGAGACGACCGCCACCTCCCTCTGCTTCGCCCTGCACCTGCTCGCCCGCCATCCCGAGGAGCAGAGCCGGGCCCGCGAGGAGATCTCCCGCGTCCTGGGCGACCGTACGCCCGAGGCCGCCGACATGGACCGGCTCCCGTACCTCACCCGGGTGCTCAAGGAGGCCATGCGGCTGTACCCCGCCGCGCCGGTCATCGGCCGCAAGGCCGTCGCCGACACCCGGATCGGGGAGCACACCGTCCCCGCGGGCGCGGACGTGATCCTGGCGCCCTGGGTGACGCACCGCCATCCGGAGCACTGGCCGGACCCGGACCGCTTCGACCCGGAGCGCTTCACCCCGGAGGCGGAGGCGGCGCGGCCGCGCTACGCGTGGTTCCCCTTCGGCGGCGGCCCGCGCGCCTGCATCGGGCAGCACTTCTCGATGCTGGAGTCGGTGGTCGCGCTGGCGATGATCCTGCGGGCGTACGAGTTCGAGGCCGTGGACACCGAGATCCCGGTCGGGGCCGGGATCACCCTGCGGACGGACGGTCCGGCGCGCTGCCGGGTCCGTCGCGTGGACGGGTAGCGGCCGTCCGGCCATCATGGCTGGATGGACGAGGAGATTCCGGGCAGATTGTCACCTTACGTACGCCGCCCGCCGCGCGCGATGCTGCCCGGCTCGCCCGCCCCGAAACCGCTGCTGCGCCGGATCAGCGGCTTCTTCGTCTTCGGGTTCCTGAGCGCGCTGCCCGACGACCTGCCCGAGGCGGGGGCCGCACTGCTGGATCCGTTCGAACGGATCGGCCGCCTGTTCGGCCGGCTCTTCCACGGCCCGGCGCTGCGGGGCGGCTGGGCGAGCGAGGCGGGCCGCTTCGCCCTGGCCCTGCACGGCTTCCACTGGACGCGCTGGCAGGCCGAGACCCGCGGTCCGTACGGCACGTTCACCGCGCACCCCGGCCTCCCGGAGGATGCGCGGTGCTCTGGAACCGTCACCGCGCGGCCGCCGTGGGGCCGCGGCGACCCGGCCCGCGCGGCGCACACCGCGGCCTGCGCCCTGCGCCGCGTCCCCCGGCTCCGCCGCCGGCGGGCCCGGGTGGACCTGGCCTTCCCGGACGGCTCCTGGCTGGCCCTGCGGATGAACACCCGGGCCGACGCCGCCCGGCTGCGCGCCGCGCTCGCGCAGGCGCCGGAGACCGGATATTGAGGTGCGAACGGTCAGAACGGGCCATGAGGTCGATGCCCGTGGAACCACTCAGCGAGAAACAGATCCGTGCGTCCTTCGTGAACTGCACCAAGGGCGAGGCCGCGCGGCTGCGGCTGCCGCTCGACTTCGCCGAACTGCCCTGGGACGACCTGGACTTCCTGGGATGGGTGGATCCGGGAGCGCCGCTGCGGGCCCACCTCGTGCTGCCGCGGGAGACGGGGCCGCTGGGGATCTCGCTGCGCGTACCGTCGGCTGGCCGCACCAGCGCGGTGAAGTCCAGCCTGTGCCAGATCTGTCTGACGGGTCACGCGTCCTCCGGGGTCACCCTCCTCGCCGCCCCCTTGGCGGGCGCCCGCGGCCGCGAGGGCAACACGGTCGGCACCTACGTCTGCGCGGACCTGGCCTGCTCCCTGTACCTGCGCGGCAAGCGGCAGCCGAAGCTGCGCGCCGGCCGCTACGAGGAGTCCCTGACCCTGGACGAACGCCTCGCCCGCATGTGGGGCAACCTGGACGCCTTCGCGGCCCGGGTCACCGCGGCCGGGGTCCCCGCGGCCTGAACTCGCTTCGGCTGAGCCGTCGGCGGTCACCGCACTAGGTGCGGTCCGCCGCCGGGGTGTGGTTGCCCTGGAGGCGTTCGAGGTCCGAGGGGCGGACCTGGATGGCGAACAGTGCGATCACCGCGCCGATCAGGGTGAACATGGCCGCCACGATGAAGGCCGCGCTGATGCCCGAGGTGAGGATCTGGTCGCTCCACGGCTTCGGGACCTGTCCGGTGCGCCGGAAGGAGGCCAGCTGTGCGGGGGTGGCCGTGCTGAGGAAGCCGGCCACCTGGTCCTTCGCCTCGTTGCGGCTCGCCGTGCCGAAGACCGTCACCAGGATGGACAGGCCGAGCGAGCCGCCCACCTGCTGCATCGTGTTGAGCAGCCCGGACGCGGCTCCCGACTCCCGGTCGGGGACGTTGGACAGGGCCATCAGGGTCAGCGAGACGAATTGCAGACCCATGCCGAGGGCGAACAGCAGCATCGGGCCCAGGATGCTGCCGAGGTACGTGGAGTGGACGTCCGTCTGCGTCAGCCAGCCGAGCCCGGCCGCCGAGGACAGGGCGCCGCCGACCATGAACGGCTTGGGACCGAACCTCGGGAGCAGTTGCGAGGTGAGCCCGGCGCCCAGCGCGACCATCACGCTGACCGGGAGGAAGGCGAGGCCGGCCTGGATCGGGCTGAAGCCGAGCACGATCTGCACGAAGAGGGTCAGGAAGAAGAACATGCCGAAGATCGCGCAGGCGAGCATGAGCATGATCCCGTAGGTCCCGGCCCGGTTGCGGTCGGCGAACATGTGCAGCGGGGTGATGGGCTGGGGCGAGCGCCGCTCGTTGAGGATGAACAGCGTCAGCAGGACCACGGCGGCGCCGAAGGAGCCGAGGGTCGCAGGGTCGCGCCAGCCCTCCTGGGAGGCCCGGATGAAGCCGTAGACCAGCGCGACCATGCCCAGGGTGGACAGCAGCGCGCCGGCGAAGTCGAAGTGTCCGGGGTGGCGTTCGGATTCGCGCAGGACCTTCGCGGCCAGTATCGCGATCACCACGGCGATGGGGACGTTGACGAAGAGCACCCAGCGCCAGTCGAGCCATTCGACGAGGATGCCGCCCGCGAGCAGACCGATCGCGCCGCCGGCCGCCGAGACGCCGGCGAACACGCCGAAGGCCCGGTTGCGTGCGGGGCCTTCGCGGAAGGTGGTGGTGATCAGTGCGAGGGAGGTCGGGGACGCGATGGCTCCGCCGACGCCCTGGAGGGCGCGGGCCGCCATCAACTGACCCTCGTTCTGGGCGAGTCCGCCGAGGAAGGAGGCCAGGCCGAAGAGCAGGACACCGAAGATGAAGACGCGCTTGCGGCCGAGGATGTCGCCGGTGCGGCCGCCGAGGAGCAGCAGGCCGCCGAAGGCGAGGGTGTAGGCGTTGACGACCCAGGAGAGGCTCTCGGTGGAGAAGTCGAGCGCGGTCTGGATGTGTGGCAGCGCGATGTTCACGATCGTGATGTCGAGCACCACCATGAGCTGACAGGAGGCGATGACGAACAGGGCGAGTCCGTGGCCGCTTTCTCGGACCTTGCCATCGGTCCCGCTGCTGCTCGGCGATACGTTCGGGTCCACCCTTTCGACGCTAAGCCCGCACCTCCGGGGTCACCACTCGAACGGCCTAGTGGTAGTGACATTGCACATGTCACACTACGATCATGGATGACTTCCTCAGGCTCTCCGCGAGCACGGCCCGCTTCTCCTACGGCGCCCCGCGCGCGTTCTCCTTCGGGGACGACGGCCGGCTCCTCTGGTTCCTCCGCTCCACCGGCCCCACCGACGCCTTCGACAGCCTCTGGGTGCTCGACACCACCACCGGCGCCGAGACCCGGCTTGCCGATCCCCGCGAGCTGTGCCCCGAGCCGGGCGCCCTCCCGGACGCCGAGCGCCGGCTGCGCGAGCGGACCCGGCTCGTCGCCGCCGGCATCGGCTCGTACGCCCTCTCCGGCGACGGCCTGCGCGCCGTCTTCGCGCTGTACGGGCGGCTCTACGGAGTCACGGCGGCCGGCGACGGGAAGCCCGAGGAGATCCCGGCCGCCGGACCCGCCGTGGACCCGCGGCCCAACGCCGACGGCTCGCGCACCGCGTACGTCTGCGACGACGCCCTGTACATCGCTCCGGGCGGCCGGGTCAGCCCCGGCGACGGGGCCCGCTGGGGCCTCGCCGAGTTCGCCGCCGCCGAGGAGTTCGGCCGCTCACGGGGCCACTGGTGGTCCCCGGACGGGGTCACCCTGCTGGCCGCCCGCGTCGACGAATCCGCCCTCCAGCGGAGGTACTTCGCCGACCCGGCGCACCCCGAGCTGCCCGCCGAGGACTTCGCCTACCCCGAGGCGGGCGGGCCCAACGCCGACGTCCAGCTGTGGGTACTCCGAGAGGACGAGGCCGGGGGCCCGGCCCGGATCCGGCTCGACTGGGACGCCGAGACCTACCCCTACGTCTCCGACGCGGGCTGGGAGTCGGCCGGGGAGATCCTGCTGACCGTCCAGGACCGGCTCCAGCAGAACGTGCTGCTGCTCTCCGCCGACCCGGCCACCGGCCGCACCACCGAACTCTCCCGCACCACGCACCCGCACTGGGTGGACCCGGACCTCCCCGGCACCCCGGCCCGCCTCGCCGACGGGCGGATGCTGACCGCCGCCGACACCGGGGGCGGCGCCGCCCGGGCCCTCGCGGTGGACGGCCGGCTGCTCACCGGGGACGACATCCAGGTCCGCGGCGTGGCCGGGGTCCACCAGGACCGGCTGCTGATCGTGGCCGGTCTGCGCGACCCCGCAGAACAGCAGGTGCTGCTGCTGGACCCCACCACCGGGGAGCTGACCCCTGTGGCCGACGGCCCCGGGGTGCACACCGTGTCCGCCTCGGCCGGCACCCTGCTGCTGACCTCCGCCGACGCCGACGGGGTCCGCCGCACCGTACGCACCCCCGACGGGCGGGAGTTCACCCCCGCCGACCTGTCGCAGCCGCTGCCCTACCGGACGGAGCCCCTCCTGGAACGGGTCACCGAGCGTGGCATCCCCACCGCGCTCGTGCTGCCCCGCGACCACGTGCCCGGCCGGAAGCTGCCCGTCCTGATGGACAGCTACGGCGGCCCCGGCATGCAGGACGTCACCGCCGACCCGCGCCGCTGGCAGCTCCGCCAGTGGTGGGCCGACCAGGGCTTCGCGGTGGTGACCGTCGACAACCGCGGGACCCCGTACGTCTCCCCTTCCTACACGCACGCCATGTACCGCGGCTTCTCCGAGGTCACCCTCGACGACCAGGTCGCGGCCCTCCACGCACTCGCCGCCCGCCACGGCGACCTCGACCTCGGCCGGGTCGGGGTGCGCGGCTGGTCCTACGGCGGCTACCTCGCGGCCATGGCGGTGCTGCGCCGCCCGGACGTCTTCCACGCGGCGGCGGCCGGGGCCGCGCCCACCGACTTCCGGCACTACGACACCGCGTACACGGAGCGGTACCTGGGCCTCCCGCAGGAGCACCCGGACGTCTACGAGCGGGACTCCCTCATCCCCGACGCCCCCGGGCTCTCCCGCCCCCTGCTGCTGATCACGGGCCTGGCCGACGACAACGTCCATCCGTCGCACACCCTGCGCCTCTCGCAGGCCCTGACGGACGCGGGCCGCCCGCACCAGCTGCTGGCACTCCCGGGCGTCACCCACATGACCCCGGGCGGCACCCGGGAGAAACTGATGGCACTGGAACTGGAGTTCTTCCGCCGCGAACTCGCCTAGATGATCGATTCCAAGGGGTCAGTGATCGTAGGCGGTCAGTGAGCGCAGGGGCTGGCCGGTGTGGTCGTTGTGCCAGATCGCGGCGGTCAGCGCGAGGATTCGCTGCATGACGCGGGCGATGACACCGCCTGGTGTGCGCCCTCGGTGCTGCTCGAGGCCGAGCTGGCCCCTGGAGGTTTCGTTGACCGACTCGATGACCTGCCGCAGGTGGGAGCGGGCGTGACGGAGCCACCTGGCCTTGGAGGTAAAGCCCAGCATGGCCTGCATCACCGCGAGCGTGACCAGCTCGGCATCGGCCGACTGCGCAGTGATCCCGACCGCCGGACGCCAGGGTGCGAGATGCGGCGAGTCCTTCAGCAGGTCGTCGGTCTGCACGCAGATTGCGGTCGCGAGGGAGTCCAACTCTGTCTTCGAGCCGGTGGAACGAGAACTCGACCCCGTTCACCTGGACCGAAACAGCCGATGAGATCCTCGACTCCCTCGCCCGCTCCTGCCAACGGATCTCCGGCGCAGGAGACCAGTAGGACCTTGCCAGGTCGCTCCGGCTCTTGAGTTTTGGATGGTTGGTGGGCGGTGACGCTACGGGGCCGCCCCGTGCGGCCGTAGTCGCACGAGGCTGCCCGGGCGCTTCAGCCGAGTTGTGCCTCAGCGAAAAGCGGCGATGCTACGGGCGACCCAGTTGTTGAAGGGGCGCGGAGCGCGACCGAGGACTCGCTCCACGTCCGAGCTGATCCGCAGTTCGGCGGGGGTCGGGGCGGAGATGATGTCCAGGGTGTCGTCGGCGAGCTCCGGCGGCACGAACTGGGTCATCGCGGCTTTGGCCTCCTCGCGGGTGAGTTCGTGGAATCGCACCGGCGAGCCGAGCGCGGCGGCGATGGCCTCCGACTGCTGACGGGGCGTGATCACCTCGGGCCCGGTCAGCTCGAAGATTCCGCCGGTGTGCCGGTCGTCCAGCAGGCAGGCCGCCGCGACCTCGGCGATGTCCGCCGGGTCGACGATCGGAACCCCGACATCGCCGAAGGGTGCGGCGACCGTCCCTTGCGTGCGGACGGACTCCGCCCACGCCAAGGCGTTGGAGGCGAAGCCGCCCGGTCGTAGGACGGCCCAGTCCAGGCCGGACTCTCTCAACGCGTCCTCCACCGCGCGCATCGCGATCCGCGACGGGCCGAGCGGCCTGGTCGCCACGCCCTGCGAAGACAGCAGGACGACTCGGCGGACCCCGCTGGCAGCAGCCAGGTCGATAAGGTCGGTCGGCCTGGCTTCGGGGGCGTGCAGATCGCCGGACAGCAGGAGGAAGAGCGCCTTCGCCCCGTCCAAAGCGGGGGTGAGGCCCTGCGGCTCGGCCAAGTCAGCCGGCACGTGCCGGACCCCGTCCGGCATTGCCGCAGCGTGCCGTGACACCGCCGTCACCCGCTCGCCCGCCTTGGCCAGGGCCTGCGTCAAAGGCTGGCCCACATTCCCGGTAGCCCCGGTCACCACGATCATGTTCAGCTCCTAGTCCGTTGTGCACTGCGGCAATTGACGCTAGGAGGCAGGCCTACTTTTCGTAAGGACATACCCAGAGGTAAGCTCCGGACATGAGGGAAGGTGCGCAGCTGACGCAGGCCGAGGCGGGCCATCGGTATGAGGTGTTTCACACCGACTGCCCTGCGCGCGACGTGGTCGACCACGTGACCAGCAGGTGGGGTGTCTGGGTGCTGATCTCCTTGCGGAGCACCAACCTTCGGTTTTACGAGCTGCGCGACAGCATCCAGGGCATCAGCGAGAAGATGCTCGCTCAGACACTGCGCGCACTGGTCCAGGACGACCTGGTCTGGCGGCAGGTCGAGCCGACGACGCCACCCCAAGTCACCTACGGACTGACTGAGTTCGGGCAGGACGTCGGTGCGCCGCTGACGGACTTGTTCGACCGGATCACACAGCGGCTGGCAGCCGGCGGGACGTCCGCCACGGAGCGGCTGAGCGCAACAGGTCGAGCGAAGCAGCTGACCACCCCAGGCCCCCAACAGCTTCATCATCTCGACGACGAACACTGACCGTGACAGCAGAAGGGTTCGTGCGTACTCCCAGCACGGACCTGAGATCCCACACGATCCCTTGGGATCGATCATCTAGGCAGCCCCCTCCGCCCCGCCGGCCCACCACCGGCGGGGCGCGCCACGGCCGGGGCCGGATGCCGGCCCGGCGGTCAGGGCTGCGGGGCGAACGCCATGCGGACCAGGGCGGTGAGGATCAGGGCTGCCGCCGGCGCGTACCACCAGCGTCGCAGTCGCCCCGTCGTCACGCCAGCCACCGTCCCCGCGAGGGCCAGGAGCTCCACCACCAGTCCTGGAGCGCCCGCCTCGCGTCCTCGACGTTCATGCCGAAACCACGACCGTAGGCCTGGGCATCGTCCGTACGCCAGCCCGGGCGGCCGTCGTACCGGGCGGTTGCCGCGCCTGCGGGGCAGGAGGACCCGGGGCCGGTCGTGCCGGCCCCGGGTCCTCCGCCTTCTTCCCCCTGGACCCCCGTCAGTCACCGGGGAAGTGACAGGCCACCTCGCGGGAGGCGGCGAGCTGGAGCAGGGGGCGTTCGGTGCGGCAGATCTCCTGTGCCTTGGGGCAGCGGGGGTGGAAGGTGCAGCCGGGGGGCGGAGCGGTCGGGCTCGGCGGGTCGCCGAGCAGCACGATCCGCTCCCGCCGCCGCTCCGCCGCCGGGTCGGGCAGCGGGACGGCGGACAGCAGCGCCCGGGTGTACGGGTGCTGCGGGTTCTCGTAGAGGGACTTCTTGTCCCCGATCTCGACGATCCGGCCGAGGTACATGACGGCGACCCGGTCGCTGACCCGTTTGACCACGGACAGGTCGTGGGCGATGAACACGTAGGCGAGGCCCAGTTCGCTGCGCAGCCGCTCCATCAGGTTGACGATCTGGGCCTGGACGGAGACGTCCAGGGCGGAGACCGGTTCGTCGGCGACGATCAGCCGCGGGCTGGTGGAGAGCGAGCGGGCGATGCCGATGCGCTGGGCCTGGCCGCCGGAGAACTCGTGCGGGTAGCGGTCGATGTGCTCGGGGATCAGCCCGACGAGCTCCATCAGCTCGGCGGCCCGGCGGCGGGCGTCCGTCGCGCTGCAGCCCTGCACCAGCAGGGGGTCGGAGATGATCCGGGCCACGGTCTGGCGCGGGTTGAGCGAGGAGTGCGGGTCCTGGAAGACCATCTGGATGCTCTTGCGCAGCGGGCGCAGGGCGCCCTGGGACAGCCGGCTGATGTCCTTGCCCTCGAAGACGACCCGGCCCGAGGTGGGTTCCAGCAGCCGCACCAGCATCCGTCCGGTGGTGGACTTCCCGCAGCCCGACTCCCCGACCAGGCCGAGGGTCTGCCCGGCCGCCAGGTCGAAGGACACCCCGTCGACTGCGTGCACGGGCGCCCCCCGGCGCCCGGTCACGGATCGTCTGCCGGGGAAGGTCATGGTGAGGTCCTGTACGGACAGCAGGGCAGGGGCGCTCCCGGGTCCGGCGGCTTCGCGTGCCGTGCTCTCGCGTGCGGCGGTCTCGGTCATCGGGCCGCCTCCTCGGCGGTACGGGTCATGGCTCCGGCGAAGTGGCAGGCCACCGTCCGGTCCGGGCCGTCCCCGTACGCCGCCGGCTCGGGCCGTACGTCGGTGCAGCGCGCGGCCGCCCGGGAACAGCGCGGGGCGAAGGCGCAGCCGGGGGCCGGCGCGAGCAGGGAGGGCGGGGAGCCGGGGATGAAGGGCAGGGGCTGGTCGTCCGCGCTGTCGAGGCGGGGCAGCGAGTCGAGCAGGCCCCGGGTGTAGGGGTGGGCGGGGTCGGCGAACAGTTCTTCGGCCGGGGCCTGTTCGGCGGCCCGGCCGCCGTACATGACCAGCACCTCGTGGGCGACGCGGGCGACGACGCCCAGGTCGTGGGTGATCATCAGGACGCCGAGTCCGCGCTCCTGCTGGAGCCGGGCGATCAGTTCCAGGATCTGTGCCTGCACGGTGACGTCCAGGGCGGTGGTCGGTTCGTCGGCGATCAGCAGCTCGGGCTCGCAGGCGAGGGCCATGGCGATCATCGCGCGCTGCCGCATGCCGCCGGAGAACTGGTGCGGGTACTCCCCCGCGCGCCGGGCCGGTTCCGGGATGCCGACCTCGCCGAGCATGTCGACGGCCCGTTTGCGCGCGGCGGCCCGGCCGGCCTTGAAGTGCACCCGGAAGTGCTCGGCGATCTGCTCGCCGACCGTGTAGTAGGGGTGCAGGCTGGAGAGCGGGTCCTGGAAGATCATGGCGATGCGGCGGCCGCGGACCCGGGAGAGCTCCCGCTCGGACAGGGTGGTCAGTTCCCGTCCGGCGAGGGCGACGGAGCCGCCGACCTCCACCGGGCCCCGGTGCAGGCCCATGACGGCGAGCGAGGTGACGGACTTGCCCGAGCCGGATTCGCCGACGATGCCGAGGGTGCGTCCGGACTCGACGGTGAAGCCGATCGAGTCGACGGCCCGTACGGTCCCGCGCGCGGTGGTGAACGTGACGCGCAGGTCGCGTACTTCGAGGAGCGGAGCGGTCATCAGTACCTCACTCTCGGGTCGATGACGGCGTACAGGAGGTCGACCAGGAGGTTGGCGACGACGATGAAGAAGGCGGCGAGCAGGGTCACCCCGAGGACCACGGGCTGGTCGGAGTTGACCAGGGCTCCGTAGAACAGCCTCCCTATGCCCGGGAGTCCGAAGATGGACTCGGTGATGACGGCGCCGGCGAGCAGGCCGCCGAGGTCCATGCCGAAGATGGTGAGGATCGGGGTCATCCCGGAACGCAGCCCGTGTTTGACGACGACCGTCCGCTCGGGCATGCCCTTGGCGCGGGCGGTGCGGATGTAGGGCTCGGCCATCGCCTCGATCATCGAACCGCGGCTCTGGCGCGCGTACATGGCGGCGTACAGCAGCGCGAGCGCGGTCCAGGGCAGGAGCAGGTTCGAGGCCCACGCGAGGGGGTCGTCGGTGAAGGCCTGGTAGGTGGGGTAGGGCAGGAGGCCGGCGATGCGGATGACCCCGTAGATGAGCATCACGGAGGTGAAGTACACGGGCAGCGAGGCGGCGGCGACCGCGCCGACCATCAGGGCCTTGTCGGTGGCGGTGTCCTTGCGCAGGGCGGCGGTGACCCCGGCGCCCAGGCCCAGGACCAGCCACAGTACGGCGGCGCCGAGGGCGAGGGAGGCGGAGACCGGGAGCCGGTCCATGAGCAGGTCCCACACGGGCAGGGAGTTCTCGTACGAGTAGCCCAGGCACGGGAAGTCGCAGGCGACGGCGTACTGGCCGGTGCCGAGGGTGCGGCCGGTGAAGATGCCGGTCAGGAAGTCGGCGAACTGCCGCCACAGGGGCTGGTCGAGGCCCAGGTACGCCCGTACGTCGGCCAGGCGCTCGGCGCTGCAGGTCTTGCCGCAGGCGGCCGCGGCCGGGTCGGCGGGCAGGACGTAGAAGATGAGGAAGGTGACGGCGGCGATGGCGAGGAGGACGCCGGCGAGGGCGAGCAGCCGGCGGGCGAGGTAGGCGATCACGTGCGGCCGCCCCTCGGGTCGAGGATGTCGCGCAGCGCGTCGCCGAGCAGGGTGAAGGCGAGGACGGCGAGGAAGAGGAAGACGCTGGGGATGACGAAGTACATGGGGTCGGTCTCGTAGTAGGCGACGGACTCGGCGATCATCTGGCCCCAGGAGGGGGTGGGCGGGCGGACTCCGACGCCGAGGTAGCTCAGGGCGGCCTCGGTGCTGATCATCCCGGGGATGAGCAGGGTGGTGTAGGCGATGACGGGGCCCGAGACGCCGGGGAGGATGTCGCGGGTCAGGATCCGCCAGGGGCCGGAGCCGCCGACGCGGGCGGCGTCGACGTACTCGCGGTGTTTGAGGGAGAGGGTCTGGCCGCGGACGACGCGGGCGATGCCGGGCCAGCCGAAGACTCCGATGACGGAGGTCATGAGGACGATCCGGTTGACGTCCTTGGCCACGGACAGCATCGCGATCATGAAGATCAGGGAGGGGAAGGACATGGTGAGGTCCATGAGCCGGGACAGGACCGCGTCGGTGCGGCCGCCGAAGTAGCCTGCGGCGATTCCGGCGGCGGTGCCGGCGACGACCACGATGGCGGTGGCGGCGAAGGCGATGAGCAGGGAGACCTGTGCGCCGTGGACCACGCGGGCGAACAGGTCGCGGCCGGTGACGGGTTCGACGCCGAGCCAGTGCTCGGGGCTGATCCCGCCGAAGGAGCCGAGGGGCTGGCCGCCGAGGTAGGGGTCGATGGCGGTCTTGTCGAACTGCTCCGGAGACCAGCCGCCGAGCGCGCCCAGCCAGGGGGCGGTCACGGCCATGAGGACGAAGAGCAGGACGACGCAGAGGCTGACGCGGACGGCGGGGCGGCCGCGGAGTTCCCGCCGGGCGAGCTGCCAGGGGCTGCTGCCGGGCGCCGCCGCGGGCTCGGCTCCGGCGGAGTCGGGGGCGGGGGCGGGTGTGGCGCCAGGAGCCGAGGCGGCGCCAGCGGCTGGTGTGCTGCCAGGGGCCGGTGCGCCGTCAAGGCCGGTGGCGTTGTCGGCGCCCGGGGCTGCCCGGTCGTCGGGGACCGGGGTGGTGGCGGTCATGGTGGCGGTGGCTCCGGATTCCTCAGCCCTGGCTCTTCGACGGGTCCTTGAGGCCGACCGTCGCGTAGTCGATCTCGCCGGTCCACACGGGGTGGCCGAACGCGCCGGCGATGTTGGGGCCGACGAGCAGCGGCTTGCGCTCCAGCAGGACCGGGATGGACGGGGACTTCTTCATGAGCTCCGCGTCCAGGTCGATCCAGGCCTGATTGGCCTGCTTCGCGTCGGCCATGTTGTTGATCTCGTCGATCCGCTTGATGGTCGCCTCGTCGCGGAACTGGCTGTAGTTGCCCTGGTTGCCCTTGTCCTTGATGGTGCGTCCGTCGAAGACGAAGGGGATCCAGGTGGAGCCGGACGGGTAGTCGGGGCACCAGCCGGTGAAGGTCATGTCGGGGGTGGTGGCGAGGTCGCCGATGACGTCGTAGTACGCGCCGGGGTCGACGGTGTCGATGACGACCTCGATGCCCGCGCGGGACAGGCCCTGCTGGATGGCCTCGGCGGCGCCCTTGTCACCGGTGGAGACGGACAGGGAGACCTTGAGCTTCTCCTTCCCGGCGGCCTTCAGCAGTTCTCTGGCCTTGGCCGGGTCGCCGGCCGGGGCGATCTTCAGCGTGTCGGCCTGCTTGCCGCCGGTCAGGGCCGGGGGCAGGTAGGCGGTGGCGATCTCGTTGAGGGCCGGGCCGCCGCCCGCGGTGACCACGGCCTCCTTGTCGACGGCGTACTGCATGGCCTCGCGGACCTTGGGGTCGTCGAAGGGGGCGCGGGAGTTGTTCAGGAAGAGCATCTCGGTACAGCCCTTGGACTCCGCGATCAGGCGCGCCTTGACGTCCGGCTTGGGCAGCACCTTGGGGGCGCTCTCGGGGCGCATGTCGGCGTACTGGACGGTGGAGGCGTCGGCGCCCTCGCCGGCGATGATGCGGTCGTCGATCTGGCCGCCCTTGAGGCCCATGACGACGACGAACTTGTCGGGGTAGGCCTTGCGCACGGTGTCGGTCTTCGCGTCCCAGTGCTCGTTGCGGACCAGGACCAGCTTCTTGTCGCGGTCGTACGACTCGATCTTGTACGGGCCGGAGGAGAACGGGCGGGCGTCGTACTGGGTGCCCTTCTCCTGGGACTGGGGTACGGGCGAGAAGGTGGGCAGGGTGGCGGTCGCGGAGAACTCCGCTACCGGGCGCTTGAGTTCGAAGACGATCGTGCGGTCGTCGGGGGTCTTCACGGAGTCGAGGTGCTGCCCCTGGAGCGGGCCCTTGTAGCCCTCGGTCCCGGCCAGGTACTGGGCCGCGTAGTCGGGGCCGCCGGTGAGGTCGGGGGCGAAGGAGCGCTCGACGTTGTACTTGACGTCCTGGGCCCTGACCGGCGTCCCGTCCTCGTACTTCACGCCCTCCTTGAGGGTGAAGGTCCAGGTGCGGCCGCCGTTGGACGGGGTGCCGAGGTCGGTGGCCAGGTCGGGGACCAGCTCGCTGCCGGCCTTGCCGGGCTCGGCCTTGAAGGTGACGAGCGTGCGGTAGAGGAGCCGGGTGGCGAAGTCCATCGTCGGCATGACCCAGTTGCGGGCGGGGTCGAGGTGCGCGAAGTCCTGGTTGGACAGGACGGTGAGGGTGCCGCCCTTGACCGGGCTGCCGCCGAGGATCTTGCCGTCGTTGGCGGCGGCGGGGTTGGAGGCGCCGGCGCCGGCGGAGCCCTTCTTGGTGTCGGAGCAGCCCGAGGCGCCGAGTGCGAGAGCCGCCACCAGGGCGGTGGCGAGGGCGAGTTGGGTGCGCTTGGTCATGGGTCACTCCAGTGAAGGGCCGCGCTCTAGGATGTGACCGGTAACATAGTAATGTGAAATTGTACTGACAAGGGGTTGAGCAGCCCGTTATCCAGCCGTGTCCAAATACGGTCACCTGGAGGGCAGTTGGGCCGGGTACGCGACAGGGCCCGCCGTGGCGGGCCCTGTCGGAGCCGAGAGGCGGAGTCCGGAGCCGAGGGGCCGGAGTCCGAAGGCGGAGACTAGAAGCCGGAGCCGAGGCCCCCCGGGGTGCGGCCCACCGGTTCGTCGCGGCCCTGGGCCCAGAGGGAGCGGACGTGGCCGAGGTGGCGGACCATGCAGGCCTCGGCCGCCGCGGCGTCGCCGCTGATCATCAGGTCGAGCAGCTCGATGTGCTCCTCCGCCGAGGAGACCAGCTTGCCGGCCTCGTCCAGGCCGGTCAGGCCGTACAGCCGGGACCGCTTGCGCAGGTCGCCGACGGTCTCGACGAGCCGGTCGTTGCCGGCGAGCCCGAGCAGCGTGAGGTGGAAGCGGCGGTCCGCCTCCAGGTAGCCGATGAGGTTGTGCTCGCGCGCGCTGGTGACGATCTCCTCCGCGATCGGCCGCAGCGCCTCCAGCTGCTCGGTCGTGGCGATCTTCGTGATCCGGCCGATGGTCGGCACCTCGATCATCGTTCGCAGTTCGGTGAACTGGTCCAGGTCGCGCTCGCTGACCTCGGTGATCCGGAAGCCCTTGTTGCGGACCGGCTCGACCAGCCCCTCGCGGGCGAGGTCGAGCATGGCCTCGCGGACCGGGGTGGCCGAGACGCCGAGTTCGGCCGCGAGGCCGGGTGCCGAGTAGACGCTGCCGGGGCGCAGCTCACCCGCTATCAGAGCGGCTCGGAGTGCGTGGCCGACCTGGTCGCGGAGCCGCTCCTGGGCCTTGATGAGACTGTGCTGCTTCAGGTCACCCATTGCATTTCCTCCGAGACCCCACCACCGACGCGCAGAGGAACAGCGTACAATGTCACGTTGCGCTGCTCACACTCCGGCGGCCTCGCACAGTGCGACCGCCACGGCGAGATCTTCCCAGGCCATGCCCACGCTCTTGAAGAGCTGTGGACAACTCTGCGCCCCGCCCGCCGGCATCCGCCCTGCGACCAGGTCGGCGAGCGTACCGGTGATGTGTCCGGGCCCGATCGCCCCTTCCGCCTCCGGGACCAGCAGGTCGCCGGCCTCGCGCAGGGCCGCCGCACGGGATTCCACGTACACGGCCGCGCGTCGCACGAGGGCCGTGTCCGTCTCCCGGGCGGTCGGCTCGTGCGATCCCACGGCGACGACGGTGGCGCCCGGGCCGACGAGGCGCCCGTCGAAGAGCGGTTCCCGGGCCGTGGTGCAGCAGATGACCAGATCGGCGTCGGCCACCGCCTTCGGGGTGCCGGTCCGGGCGGGCAGCCCCAGCCCGCGGGCGTGCGCGGCGAGCCGCTCGCCGCTCGCCGGGTCGCGTGCGACCACCACCACCTCGGCCAACTCCCGCACCGAGAGGGCCGCTTCCAGGTGCCCGTATGCCTGCGGTCCCGAGCCGAAGAGCACCAGCCGCAGCGGGCGGCCGGCCGGAGCCAGGTGGCGCAGCGCGAGGGCGGAGACGGCCGGCGTGCGCAGGGTGGTGAGGGCCGCGCCGTCGAGCAGGGCCAGCGGGCGCAGGGTGGGCCCGGCCAGCAGCAGGTAGGAGCCGGTGATCCGGGGCAGTCCGCGGGCCGGGTTGCCCGGCGCCACCCCGGCGATCTTCACCCCCGCGTACGAGCCGGACGCGGCCGGCATCAACAGCAGTTCTCCCCCGCCCGGTACCGCGAGCGCGGTGCGCTGCGGGCAGCTCTCCGGGTCGAGGCCGCCGCGCAGGGCGGCGGCCAGGGCCTCGGTCGCCGCGGCCGGGGTGAGCAGGGCGGCCATCTCCCCGGCGCCGAAGTGGCGCAGGCCGCTCGCGGCGGGCCCCTTCACAGTGAGAACCCGCTGCCGAGGGCGTCGTGCGGGTCGAGCACGAAGGCGTGTTCGCCGGTGCGGTAGGCGGTGCCGGTGACCTCGGTGACACCGCCGTCCAGCATCCGCCCGGTGAACATGGTGCCGGTGACCGACTCGTTCAGCAGGTCCTCGCCGGGGCCGAGCCGCCCGTCCTCCGCGAGCAGCGCGAGCCGCGTCGAGGTGCCGGAGCCGCAGGGCGAGCGGTCGATCTGCCCGTCGGCGAACACGGTGACGTTGCGCTGGTGCGGCCCGAAGGGAGTGTCGGGGAGCTCCTCGTGGAGGATCACCCCGTACACCCCGGACAGCAGCGGGCCGTCGGGGTGCCAGGTGGCGGGGTGCGTGGCGAGGGCGGCCCGGATCTCCTGGCCGGCCCGCACCAGGGCGGGCAGGGAAGCCCGGGAGACGTCCAGGCCGAGGTCGCGGGCGCGGACGGAGGCGTAACAGGCCCCGGCGTGCGCGATGTCCACCTCGGCGAGTCCGAGGGTGGTGGCGACGGGGACCTTGCGGGCCCCCACCCGGGCCGGCACGTTGCGGAAGGTGACCCCGGTGGTGCGGCCGCCGTCCCGGTGCACGGTCGCGGTGACCCGCCCGGACGGTACGTCGATGCGCACCTGGGCGTCACCGTGGTCCGGGGCGGCGACCCGGCCGGTGTCCACGGCCCAGGCCCCGAGGGCCATGGTGCCGTGGCCGCACGCGGTGGAGTAGCCGTCCTTGTGCCAGAACAGCACGCCGAAGTGGGCCCCGTCGTCGTCGGCCGGGACCACGAACCCCCCGTACATCCCGGCGTGCCCGCGCGGCTCCTGCACGAGCAGGCGCCGTACGTCGTCCAGCGCGCCCCGGCGCGGAGCGGTCCCCGAGCCTCCCGGGCCGATGGCGGTGGCGCAGCGCTCGGCGACGCTGTCACCGGGCACGGCCGGGCCCTCCGCGCCGCAGTCGACGATCCGGAAGGGCTCGCCGGCGGTGTGGTAGTCCACCGTTCGGACGGTGATCACAGCAGGAAGCCTCCGGGGAAGGGGTCGGTCGGGTCGAGGAAGTACTGGGCGGTGCCGGTGATCCAGGCCCGTCCGGTGACCGTGGGCACCACGGCCGGGAGTCCGCCGACGGTGGTCTCGGCGACCAGCCGGCCCGTGAACTCGGTGCCGATGAAGGACTCGTTGACGAAGTCCGTGCCGAGCTCCAGGAGTCCGCGGGCGTGCAGCTGGGCCATCCGCGCGCTGGTGCCCGTACCGCAGGGCGAGCGGTCGAACCAGCCGGGGTGGATGGCCATGGCGTGCCGGGAGCGGCGGGCGTCGGAGCCGGGGGCGGCGAGGTAGACGTGCTTGACCCCGGCGATGGAGGGGTTCTCGGGGTGGACGGGCCGGTCGTCGCCCTCGTTGATCGCGTCCATGACCGCGAGTCCGGCGGCGAGCAGGTCGTCCTTGCGTGCGCGGTCGAAGGGAAGGCCGAGGGCGTCGAGTTCGACGAAGGCGTAGAAGTTGCCGCCGTAGGCGAGGTCGTAGGTGACCGTGCCGTGGCCGGGGACCTCGGCCTTCAGGTCGAGGCCGACGCTGAAGGAGGGGACGTTGGTGAGGGTGACGGCGGTGGCCGCACCGTCCTCGACGCGGACGTCGACGCTCACCAGTCCGGCGGGGGTGTCGAGCCGGACGGTGGTGACCGGCTCGACGACCGGCACCATGCCCGTTTCGACGAGGACGGTGGCGACACCGATGGTGCCGTGCCCGCACATGGGGAGCAGGCCCGACACCTCGATGTAGAGGACGCCGTAGTCGGCGTCGGGGCGGGTGGGGGGCTGCAGGATCGCGCCGCTCATCGCGGAGTGGCCGCGCGGCTCGTACATGAGCAGGGTGCGGACGTGGTCCGTGTGCTCGATGAAGTGGAGCCGCTTCTCGGCCATGGTGGCACCGGGGATCACCCCGACTCCCCCGGTGATCACCCGGGTCGGCATCCCCTCGGTGTGCGAGTCCACCGCGTGGTAAACGTGGCGCGTACGCATCAGGCGTCCCCTCCAGCTGGTTAGTTGAGGCCCTCGGCGAGGGCCTTCTCGGTGGCGGCGCGGACGGCGGCCTCGGTCTCGCCGGTGAGCGGGAAGCGCGGCGGGCGGGTGGCGCCGCCGGGGCGGCCCGCCAGGTCCATGGAGAGCTTGATGGCCTGGACGAACTCGGTCTTGGAGTCCCAGCGCAGCAGGGAGTGCAGGGACTTGTAGAGCGGCAGGGCGGTGGTGAGGTCGCCCTCGACGGCGGCCCGGTAGAGGGTGGCGCAGGACCGGGGCAGGGCGTTGGGGTAGCCGGCGATCCAGCCGACGGCGCCCGCGAGGGCCAGTTCGAGCAGGACGTCGTCGGCGCCGATGAGCAGGTCGAGACCGGGGGCGAGCTCGGCGATCTCGTAGGCGCGGCGCACGTCCCCGCTGAACTCCTTGACGGCGACGATCGAACCGTCGGCGTGCAGCCGGGCGAGGAGGGCCGGGGTCAGGTCCACCTTGGTGTCGTACGGGTTGTTGTACGCGACGACGGGCAGCCCGGCGCGGGCGACCTCGGCGTAGTGGGCGCGTACGGTCTCCTCGTCGGCCCGGAAGGCGTTGGGCGGCAGGAGGAGTACGGAGCCGGCGCCGGCCTCGGCGGCCTGTTCGGCCCAGCGGCGGGCCTCGGCGCTGCCGTAGGCGGCGACGCCGGGCATGACGCGGGCGCCGTCCCCGGCGGCCTCGACGGCGGTGCGCACGACCCGCGCGCGCTCCTCGTCGGTGAGGGTCTGGTACTCCCCGAGGGAGCCGTTGGGGACCACGCCGTCGCAGCCGTTGGCGATCAGCCAGGCCACGTGTGCGGCGTAGGCGTCGTAGTCGACGCCGAGGTCCTGGCGCAGCGGGAGCGTGGTGGCGACCATGATGCCGTGCCAGGGGCGGGTGCGGATGCGGGGCGCGGGGGTGTGCGCGTGGGTCATGAGAGGCTCCCTAGAGTGGTGTGTGACATTTTACTAGCGGGTGCGGGACGGCCACAAGGGCCGGGGCGCCCCGATCAGCGGTCCGCGGGCGGAAGTTCGGCGAGTTGGCGCAGCGGGACCGGGCAGGACAACGGCCGCCGGTCGGCCGGCTGCTCCTCCCCGGCGAGCGCGGCGACGGCGGGGCCGCACATCCGGCCCTGGCACCAGCCCATGCCGGCCCGGGTCAGGAGCTTGACGGTACGGGCGTCGCGCGCGCCGAGGTCCTCGGCCGCCTCCCGGATCCGGCCGGCCGGGACCTCCTCGCAGCGGCACACGACGGTGTCGTCGCGCAGCCATTCGGTCCAGCCCCCGCCCGGGCGGTGGGCGGCGGCCATCGCGTCGGCGAAGGCGCGCAGCCGTGCGCGGCGGCGGGCGAGCCGGGGGCCGCACGGCACGCCGGCGATGGAGTGGGCGGCCAGTTCGCCCTCGGTCATGGCCAGTTGGGCCCCGCCGATGCCGCCGGTCTCGCCCGCCGACCAGATGCCGTGGACGGAGGTCCGCTGTTCGGCGTCGAGGACGAGGGCGACGGTGCCGTCGGGGCTGCGCCGGGTGGCGCAGCCGAGGCCGGTGGCGAGTTCGAGCTGGGGCACGAGCCCGTGGCCGACGGCGAGGGCGTCGCAGGGGATCCGGCGGGCGGTACCGGGCAGCGGACGCCAGTCCCGGTCGAGCCGGGCCACGGTGACGGCTTCGACCCGGCCGGTGCCGTGGGCCTCGGTGACGGCGTGCCGGGTCAGCAGCCGCACGCGGTGGCGGGCCAGCGCCCCGCCGTAGCCGGCGGCCTCGACGATCTTGCCGGGGTTGCGCATCAGGGCGGGGACCTGGCCGGCGTACGCGGTGTAGGCGGCGGCCTCCACCACGGCGGGCACGGTGGCTCCGGCGGCGGCGAGGGAGCCGGCCACGGCGAGCAGCAGCGGCCCGCTCCCGGCGACGACCACCCGCTTGCCCGGCAGGACCAGCCCGGCCTTCAGCATGGCCTGTGCTCCGCCGGCCCCGACCACCCCGGGCAGGGTCCAGCCGGGGAAGGGCAGTTGCCGCTCGTAGGCGCCGGTGGCGATGAGCACGGCCCGGGCCGTGACGACGGCGGCGCGTTCCCCGGGGGCGTGACCGGCGACGGCGTGCAGGACCCACTCCGGGGCGGGCGCGGCAGGCCCGCGGTGCGCCCCGGCCGCCCCGCCCGGGACGACCGTCCACACGTGGTGCAGCGGGAGGTAGGTGATCCGGCCCGCCGACTCGTGGGCGCGCAGGGCGGCTTCGCGGCGGGCGAAGTCGGACCAGCCGTGGTGCAGGGCCTCGGGGCGGGCCGCGCCGAGGCCCGGGGCGGGGTGGCGGTAGTACTGCCCGCCGGGGCGGTCGCCCGCGTCGAGCACGGTGACCCGCAGCCCGAGCCCGGCGGCCGTGACGGCCGCGGCCAGCCCGGCCGGCCCGGCCCCGACGACGGCGAGGTCGACGGCGGGGGCGCCGGTACTCACGGCAGGAGCAGCGGCGGAAGCGGCGGCGGGGCTCGCGGCGGCGCCGGCAGCCGGACTCGCGGCGGGACCGGACGGGCACACGGCAGGAGCAGCGGCAGGGCTGTCGGCGGCAGCGGTGACGGCGGCGGCGAGCCCGGCCGGACCGGCGCCGGCGATCGCGAGATCGGCACGGGCCGGCGCGGGCCCGGAAGCGGACACCGCAGCGGGCGCCGGCACGGCGGCAGGCGCCGGCACGGCGGCAGGCGCCGGCACGGCGGCAGGCGCCGGCACGGCGGCAGGCAGCGGCACGGGCGCGGCGGCGGGCGCCGGCGTCGACACGGCGACAGGACCCGGCAGGCCTGCGGGATCCGCGCGGCCCGCGCGACCGGCGGGTTCAGACGGTGAGGTCGGCATGGCCGGTTCCCTCCTGGGTGGTGACGGAGTCCCCCGGCCGGGCCGGGACCAGGCAGGCGCGCTGGTTCGGGCGGCCGTTGACGGTGACGAGGCAGTCGTAGCAGCTGCCGATCCCGCAGAACGCGCCGCGCGGGGCGCCGCCCTCGCGAGTGGTCCGCCAGGCCAGGATCCCGGCGCCCCAGAGCACGGCGGCGATGCTCTGGCCTGGCAGGGCGGGCAGTTCGCGGCCGTCGAAGGTGATCTCGTGCGCGGCCGCCGGGGTGCCGCCGACCAGGGAGCGGGGGCTGCGCATCAGGAGGGCTCCTCGGGAGTGTCGGCGGGCGTGTCGGCGGGCGTGTCGGCGGGCGTGTCGGCGGGCGTGTCGGCAGGGCTCGCGTCCGTACCGAAGCGGTCCGGGCGGAACGGGTGCGCGGGCAGTGGTGGTTCGGCCCCCGTCAGGGCGGCGGCGATCAGCAGGCCGGTGGCGGGGGCCAGGCCGATGCCCGCTCCCTCGTGGCCGCAGGCGTGCAGCAGCCCGGGGCGGCGGGCGTCCTGGCCGATCGCCGGAAGGTGGTCCGGGAGGTAAGGGCGGAAACCGTGGTAGGTGCGCAGGACCCGGACGTCGGCCAGCACCGGGAAGAGCGCCGCCGCCTGCGCGGCCAGGCGGCGCAGGGCCTCCGTCGAGAGGGAGCGGTCGAAGCCGACCCGCTCCCGGGTGGCGCCGATCAGGACCGGGCCGGACGGGGTGCCCTCGACCACGGCCGAGGACTGCAGGGCGGCGGAGCCGCTGGCGACGTCCGCGATGTAGTCGGCGGCGTAGACCTTGTGCCGGACCACCCGCGGGAGCGGCTCGGTCACCAGGACGAAGCCGCGGCGCGGGAGGACGGGCAGGGAGACCCCGGCCAGCGAGGCGATGTGGCCGCCCCAGGTGCCGGCCGCGTTCACCACGGCCGGGGCCAGGAGTTCGCGGCGCGGGGTGCTGACCCCTCGTACGGCACCCCGGTCCAGCAGTACGCCCGTCACCTCCTCGCCGAGGTACACCTCGGCTCCGGACGCGGCCAGCAGCCGCGCCGCCGCCTGGGCCGGCTGGACCTGGGCGTCCTGCGGGTAGTGGAACCCGCCCGCCAGGCCCGGGGCCAGGTGCGGCTCCAGTTCGTGCAGGGCGTCCGCGGGCACCTCGACCGCGTCGACCCCGGCCTTGCGCTGGCCCTCGGCGAAGCTCCGCAGGGCCTGCACGGTGGTGTCGTCCGGGGCGACGACGAGCCCGCCCTTGGGCTCGTACTCGATCGCGCGCGGGAGGACCGCGGCGAGTTCGGTCCAGAGCCGGGTGGAGAGGAGGGCGAGGTCGAGTTCCGGTCCCGCCTCCTTGTCGGAGACGAGCAGGTTGCCTTCGCCGGCGCCGGTCGTGCCGCCCGCGACGGGGCCGCGGTCGACCACGGCCACGGAGAGCCCGGCGCGGGTCGCGTAGTACGCGCAGGCCGCCCCGACGACGCCGGCGCCGATGATCACGGCGTCCAGGGAATGTCTCTTGAGCACGGCAGTAATATGTCACATTCTTTAGTGCCTGCCCAGACCGGTCCCGCACCCTCCTCGGGCGCGGGACCGGTCCGGTGCCGGGTCAGCTGCGGAGCGGTCCCTCACAGCTGTAACTCGAGCTTCCCGCCTTCTTGTTGCTCCAGATCTCCAGCGGACCGAAGGAGCAGTTCATGTCGGCGAGGTTGTTGGAGGCCGCGCCCGCCCGGTCGAGGATGAAGTAGTCGACCGTCTCCGACACGTCCTTGAAGTTCTGGTCGTCGCTGCGCCAGTTCTTCAGGTTCGCGGTGATCCGGCCGGTACAGGTGAACCGGCGCTTGCCGGCGTCGCCGTTCTCCACGCAGTCGGGGGTGTTGTACGTGGCCGTGGCGAAGGCCGACTTCACCGACGCGAGCGCGGAGTCGCGCAGCTGGTCGTTCGGGGTGAAGGAGGTGTTCGGCACGTAGAGCTGGTCGACCTTGGCGATCTGCGCGTCCAGGAAGCGGTCGTAGTCGCGCTGGAGGTAGGTGTCCGATCCCATCCGGTGGCGCCAGGCGTCGTACGCCGCGACATCGTCGGCCCGCAGGTGGGTGTACATCTCGCGCAGCAGGGAGGGCTTCTCGGTCCACAGGAACTCGAAGAAGGTGCCGGCGTAGCTGTAGAAGCGGAAGCCGTCGCCGTCGTAGGTGGCGTTCAGCAGCTGCTCGACGCTCATGCGCGGGCCGCCGCCGGAGGTGTCGCTGATGATGCTCTTCACGAGGGACTTGCGGACGGCGATGCCGTTGTCGCGGGTGGCGCCGTCGAAGAACTCGGCCGTGCCCTCGTCCATCGCGGTCGTGCGGTCGCCCTCGTACCAGGGGCCCTCGCCGAAGAAGCCGGGGACGGCGTAGCGGCCGTTGAGGTAGTGCGTGTACTCGTGGCGGAAGAGCTCCTCGAGGGTGAGGGAGGAGTCCTGCGGGACACGGCGCTGGTAGGTGTAGAAGGTGGCGCCGTTCTCGATGTAGATGCCGCCGTTCTCGGTGCCGTAGCCGGTCAGGATCGGGTGGTAGTTCACGTAGTCGGCGCGGGAGGCGTAGAGCACGATGTTCAGCGTGGTGTTGGGGTCGCCCGCGAGCGGCTGCTCGGTGCCGAGCACCCGGTGGTACTGGGACTTGACCTGCTTGCTCGCGTAGTACAGCTGGTCGACGGTGGCCCGGTCCAGGGCGGTGCGGACCTTGATGGCGCCGTTGTCGTAGGAGTAGGTGTAGGGGAAGAGCTGCTTCTCGATGTCCTCCTTGCACACCCCGTACGGCTTGCAGGCCTCGTAGAAGTTGAGCCAGGAGACGAGCTTGGCCCACTGCTCGCTGCCGTCGCCGAAGCCGGCCTTGACGGGCCCCAGCAGCGCGCCGAGGTCGGCGACGACCTGGTCCCGGAGGCCGTCGACCTGCCCGAAGCGGGCGTACTCGCTGAGCGCGTCGCGCGCCACCCAGGCGTTGGCCGTGCCCTTGAGGTGCGTGTACGCCGAGAAGGCCTTGAAGGCGGCGCGGTAGGAGGCGTCGCCCGCCACGGCGGAGTGGAAGGCGGTGTCCTGGTTGCCGGGGTAGACGCCGAGGTAGCTGACGGAGAGGGCGGCGAGCGCCGCTCCCGCCCAGGTCGCGTCGTGGTGGGTGGCCGGGTGGGCCGGGTCCATGGTGGCCAGGACCTTCTTGATGAGGCCGAGCTGGTGCTGGCGCAGGCCGGGCGCGCTGGCCGCGTAGAGGGCCTCGCGCAGGGTGCGGGCGTTGGCGGGCGTCACGTCGAAGGTGCGGGCGGCGTTGCCGAAGTCCGCGATGGCCCGGCGCATGGCGTCGACGGTCGGGGCGTCGGTGACGTCGATCTCGGAGCGCGAGTAGTCGTGGTAGGCGACCGCGTGCAGGTAGGTGAACATCTCCTCCAGGTGGGAGGAGTTGCGGCCGTCGTGGGCGGCGGCCAGGGCGGATATCCGGCGGGAGACGGCCTGGACGTGCGCGTCCGACATCACCGGGGCCAGGCGGGCGTCCCAGGTCCAGATGAGGCCGCGCAGGCAGCCGTCGGCGAGGACGGCCTGGTCGCCGAGGAAGTCGGCGAACTGCTCCGGGGTGAGGTTCGCGATCCCGTCGAGGGTGCAGGGGACGCCGGCGGCGACGCTCTTGGCCGTGGGGGCCGCCTTGGCGGTCCTGCCGCGCTTCTGCAGGTCGTCGACGGGTGCGGAGGCGGCCGTCGCCGCGCCGGGGACCTGACCGGTGATGGCCTGCCCGCCGGGGGCGGGGGCGGGCGCGGGGGCGTTGTCCTTCGCGTTGGCGAGGCGGTCGACCTCGTCGAACGGGTTCCCCGTGGGGCCGGGGGCGGGCGCGGCCTGGGCGCCGGCGAAGGCGGCCGGGGCAGGGGCCTGCGGCGTGGCGGCCTGCGTGGTGGCCTGACCCGCGGTGGCGAGGAGGGTCACGGCCACGGCGGAGGCGAGGAGGGAAGAGCGCACTGCTCTGTGCTGGAACACCGAGAACTCCTGATTGGAGAGGGTGAGGTGGGGGGTGGTGCGGGAACTGCCCTGAGTTCGTCAGTTCTGGGCCAACTGCCCTGGGTCACACGGCGTTTGACGGGGGTTAACGTGCCGCGGTGTGAGCTGTAACATAGTAATGTGAAATTGCACTGACAAGACCTGTGCGCCCACCAGTTCGCATCTTTCTTGAAGGAGCCTCGTGACCGAGACCCCCGCCCTCCTCAACACGGGCAGTCACGACCGCCCGGTATCACCGGAGTTGTCCCGCTTCATGGCGGGCGACTGGGCCGCCTCCCCGCTCCCCGACTCCACACGCGTCCCGGCCCACGCCGTCACCCCGGCCCGCCGGGCACGGCTCTCGGCCCGCTTCCCCGGCGAGCGGCTGATCGTCCCGGCCGGCGAACTGAAGGTCCGCTCCAACGACTGCGACCACCGCTTCCGCCCGCACAGCGCGTACGCCTGGCTGACGGGCCTCGCGGGCGAGGACCAGGCCGGTCACGTCCTGGTCCTGGAGCCCTCGGGCCCGCACGCGCACGAGGCGGTGCTCTACCTGCGGCCGCGCTCGCCGCGGGCGGACGGCAACGAGGAGTTCTTCCGGGACCGCAGGTACGGGGAGTTCTGGGTGGGCCGCCGGCCGGACCTGGCGGAGGCACAGCGCCTCACCGGCATCCGCTGCGCGCACCTGGACGAGCTGGGGTCACCGGCGGGCCGCGACGCGGCCTCCGACGCGGAACTGGCCTCCGTGCTCTCGGAGTTGCGCCTGGTGAAGGACGCGTGGGAGGTCGAGCAGCTCCAGCTGGCCGTCGACCACACGACGGCGGGCTTCGAGGACGTCGTACGGGCCCTGCCGCGCGCGCTGGCCCATCCGCGCGGGGAGCGGTGGATCGAGGGGGTCTTCGGCCTGCGCGCGCGGGCCGAGGGAAACGGCACCGGGTACGAGACCATCGCGGCCTCGGGCGCCCACGCCTGCACGCTGCACTGGATCCGCAACGACGGCCGGCTCAACGGGGACGAACTGCTCCTGCTGGACGCGGGCGTGGAGACGGACACCCTCTACACGGCCGACATCACCCGCACCCTCCCGCTGTCGGGCCGCTTCTCCCCCGTCCAGCGGCAGGTCTACGAGCTGGTCCTGGCCGCCCAGGAGGCGGGCATGGCGGCGCTGCGCCCGGGCGCGAGCTTCGGGGACTTCCACCGGGCCGGGATGCGGGTGATCGCGGAGGGCCTGGCGGAGTGGGGAGTCCTGAAGGACGCGGAGGGCGACCTGCACCGGCGGTACACCCTGTGCAGCAGCGGGCACATGCTGGGACTGGACGTGCACGACTGCGCGAAGGCGCGGGCGGAGACCTACCTGGACGGCGTCCTGGAGGAGGGCCAGGTCCTCACGGTGGAGCCGGGCCTGTACCTCCAGCCCGACGACGAGACCCTCCCGGCGGAGCTGCGGGGCATCGGGGTCCGCATCGAGGACGACCTGGTCATCACGGCAGACGGCGCCCGCCTGATGTCGGGCGCGCTGCCGCGCACGGTCGCCGGGATCGAGGAGTGGATGGGCCGCCTGCTGGAGGGCTAGGTGTATTGCCCCGGGAGGTTGTGGACGGGTGATGCAGGTCTCGGCTGAGGCGTCTTGAACGGGTGAGGGCCTTCCGGGTTCGGTGTGGATTGCGACATCTCCACCGAACGACAGAAGGCCCTCATGCCCCACCGTAATGCACCCCTGACCGAGACCGGACGGCTGCGCCTGGCCCACTGCGTGGTCGTGGACGGCTGGCCGCTGCGGCGGGCCGCCGAGCGTTTCCGGGTCTCGCCGACCACGGCCCAGCGGTGGGCCGACCGCTACCGCGATCACGGCGAGGCGGGCATGCGTGACAGGTCCTCGCGCCCGCATCACAGCCCACGCCGGATCCCGAACCGCACCGAACGCCGGATCATCAAGGTCCGTGTCCTGCGCCGCTGGGGACCGGCCCGCATCGCCCACCTGCTGGATTTGGTGCCCTCGACCGTGCACCGCGTCCTGACCCGCTTCGGGCTGGCCCGCCTGAGCCATCTGGACCGGGCCACCGGCCGTGTCATACGCCGCTACGAACGCGAGAAGCCCGGCGAACTGGTGCACGTGGACATCAAGAAGCTCGGCAACATCCCCGACGGCGGCGGCCACAAGACCCTGGGCCGCCAGGCCGGCCGCAAGAAACGCCCCGCCTGGGCTACAGCTACATCCACACCGCCGTCGACGACCACTCCCGCCTCGCCTACAGCGAGATCCTGACCGACGAGAAGAAGGAGACCGCGACCGCCTTCTGGCAGCGGGCACAGGCGTTCTTCACCTCGTGCGGGATCACCGTGGAACGGGTCCTGACCGACAACGGGGCCTGCTACAAATCCCACACCTGGCGCGACGCCCTGGCAGCGGCCGGGATCACCCACAAGCGAACCCGGCCCTACCGGCCCCAGACCAACGGCAAGGTCGAACGCCTCAACCGCACCCTCCTGGAGGAATGGGCCTACGCCCGTCCCTACCAGTGCGAGCAGGAACGACGCGACGCGTTCCCGCAGTGGCTACACACCTACAATCACCACCGCGGACACACCGCGCTCGCAGGCAAACCACCCGCCAGCCGCGTCCCCAACCTCACAGGGCAATACAGCTAGGCCGTCTCTTTGGTCAGCGTCGTGCCCAGAGGAGGATGGCGGCGAGGTGGAGTGCTGCCCGGTAGGCGATGGCGAGTTTGTTGCATCGTGCGGCCGGGCCGCGCCACTGCTTGAGGCGGTTGGTGCAGCGTTCGACGCTGCCGTCTTCCACGGCCCGTACCGGTCGGGCAAGTCCCGCCAGGCCGCCCCGGTGGAGCCGGCTGCTCCCGCGGGGCAGTCGGGCCCTGGTCAGATCGTGACCGGGCCGTGGGCGGTGGCGAACTCGACCGAGACCAGGCCCGGTTCCTCGTCCTCGACCCAGGTGACGTCGATCCGGTCGAGGGGGTGGTCGGCCGGTTCGCCGAGGAATTCGGCGATGGAGGCGGCGTCGCCGGCGATGGAGACCCCGTGGATGGTGGTGGAGGTGCGCGGCTCGGCGCTCGGGCGCTCCTCGATGGGGACCAACCACTGAAGGAAGTAGGGCAGTTGCGGGTCCTCCAGCAGTTCCAGCAGGCCGATCTGCTTCCACCTCAGGTCGAACCCGTCGGGGCGGACACGGTGGCCCTCGGCCGAGGTGCGGCCGAGGCGGGCCTCGACCGGGGCGATGTCGTCGACGGAGACCACCCAACCGAGCCAGCCGCCGCCCTCGGCGGCGCGGCGCGCGACCGCCTGGCCGAAGGGTGCGCGGTCGGCGGCGGGGTGGTCGAGTGTGGTGACGACCTCGACGTAGGTGCCGCCGCTCAGCGGGAGAATGAAATTGCGGGTGCCGAATCGCGGGTGCACGCCCCCGTCGACGAAACCGGCGCCGAGGGCCGATCCGATCCACTGGACGGTCGAGACGAAGCTGTCGCGGGCCACCGCATAGGACACGTGATCAAGTCGCACTGCGCCATCATCACCCGACAACCCGCACACATCCCGACGACACGCCCGTCGCCCCGGCCGCGTCCGCCGTGGATTCAGCCGTGGATTCCAAGAGACAGGCTCTACCGTCTCCCGGCCGGGCACCCCGTACGCGCCCCTCAGGGCGACGGGTAGAACTGGCGGGCCCAGTGGCGGAAGAGGCCGATCGCCTCGTCGTTCGCGGCGAGGCGGGGGTGCGGCTCGTAGCGTTTGGTGTTCCAGATCCTCAGGTCCTGGCGGACTTTGCCGACCGCGGTCCTCAGCATCGCGTGGGCGAAGGCCCGGTGCAGGCCGCGCCGCGGGAGTGAAGCCGACGCGGCGTCCGGCGCGTGGAGGTCCGCACAGGCCGTCGCCACGAGCATGCGGGTGTTCCGGGGCCCGGTCGGCGTGTGCATGGCCCACAGGTAGCTGACGAGACCGAGCGAGGGCAGCGGGAGCTCGACGCGGAGGTGTCCCAGCCCCGCCATGAGGAACGAGTGGTCGGCCTGGATCCGCCGCTTCAGGGCCGCCGGCCTGTCCGGCCCCAGGCGCAGCCGCATGCGCAGGAGGGCGCCCTGGACCGTCGGCGGTTCCAGTTCCCGTACGGCCACCTGGTGCAGGACGGGCAGGTGCCGGTAGTCGAGGGTGTTCTCGATGATCTCCTGGGGGTGGGTGCGCACCTCCGTGCTCCAGGCGGCCGTCGGCACGACCCCCGTCTGGAGGGTGCCGGGCACCTCCCAGGCGGGCGGCGCGCCGTCCGGTTCGTACCAGGCGAAGAGGAAGCCGTTGCGCTCGCTGACGGCGTGGTGCCGCAGGCGGGCGCGCGGTGGCGGGCCGTGGGGCGTCGAGGCGCAGGTGCCGTCGGGGGCGAAGGCGAAGCGGTGGAAGGGACACACCAGGTACTGGCCCTCGACGGTGCCGCCCGCACCGAGATGGGCGCCGAGGTGGGGACAGTACGGGTGCACCGCGCGGGCCCGGCCGTCGCGGGTGCGGTAGAGGACGACGTCCTCGCCCGTGAACCGGCGGGTCAGGACGTTGCCGGGGGCGAGTTCGCGCGAGCGTGCCAGACAGAACCACCCGCTGGGGTACGGGAGATGCCGTCCCGGGTCCTCGACGGCAGGCTGCGGACCGCCGCCGGCCCCGGACGGTGCGTCCCTCGTCGTCATGACCGGCAGCCAACCACAGAAAGGGGCAGGGGATTTCACCTGCCGGACAAGATCACTCGTACGAGCCAAGCGCACGGCACGACCCCCCGCCCGATGACCGGAGGACCTAGGCTCGGTCGCCCTGAGTGATCGTCAAGTCGCTGTCGGGAGCGATCCGGCGCCGGCCGCGATGCTCACGGTGCGGGGAGGGAGCAGACGTGGCCGGTGAAACGTCCGGCAGTGACCGTCAGGCGGCGGAGGTCGTCGTCATCGGGGCCGGTCTGTCGGGCGTGGCCGCCGTGATCGCCCTGCGCCGGGCCGGATTCGACGACGTCGTGGTGCTGGAGAAGGCCGATCGCCTCGGCGGGACCTGGCGGGACAACACGTACCCGGGATGCGGGTGCGACGTGCCCGCGATGCTGTACGAGTACTCCTTCGCTCCCCACCCCTGGAGCCGCTGTTTCGCCGACCGGTCCGAGATCCTCGACTACCTGCGGCTCACCGCGTCCACGCACGGCGCGGACGACGCCATCCGCTACGGCACCGAGGTGCTGGACGCCCGATGGGAGCCCGGGGCGCACCGCTGGAGCCTGGAGACCACGGCAGGTGCGTACACGGCCCGGGCCGTGATCGTCGCCACCGGCCCCTGGCACCGGCCCCGCCTTCCCGGCATCCCCGGCCTCGACGCCTTCCCCGGCCCCGTCTTCCACTCCGCCCGCTGGAACCACGACGCCGACCTGGCCGGGCGCCGTGTCGCGGTGGTCGGCACCGGAGCGTCCGCCGTCCAGTTCCTGCCCGAGATCCAGCCGGCGGCCGCTCACCTCGACGTCTTCCAGAGCACACCCCACTGGGTGCTCCCGAAGCCCGACTACCCGCTGCCCGCCCGGCTGCACGGTTTCCTCGGGCGCCGTCCGGCAGCACGCCGCGCACTGCGCGGCATGCACCACTGGACCCAGGAGGCCGTCGGCCTGCCCCTGCGCCACCCCCGCCTGCTGCGGCCCCTGGAAGCCGTGGCCCGCTTGCACCTGCGCACTTCCGTGCCGGACCGGGCCCTGCGGGAGGCGCTCACTCCCGACTACCGCCTCGGGGGCCGCCGCCTGATCACCTCCGACGCCTACTACCCCACCCTCACCCGGCCCAACGTCCGCCTGCACGCCACCCGCGCGGCCGCCGTGGAGGGCTCCCACGTCATCGGAGCCGACGGCAGGCGCGCACCCGCCGATGTCATCGTCCTCGCCACCGGCTACCACGTCGGCGAGATCCCCCTGGCCCGCCGGCTGTACGGCACCGGCGGCGTTCCGCTGGCCCGGACCTGGGCGGACGATCGCCGCGCCTACCTGGGCACCAGCGTCAGCGGATACCCCAACCTCTTCCTCCTCGTCGGGCCGAACCTGCTCACCGGCACCACCGCCGTGCCCACCGTCCTCGAAGCCCAGCTCCGCTACGTCGCCACCGCCCTCACCCACTTGCGGAGCAGCGGGTCCGCCGCGCTGGACGTCAGGCCCGAAGCCGAGGCAGCCCACCAGCGGGCCCTGCGCGAGGCGCTGCGCACCACCGTCTACAGCCCCGTCGGGGGGTCCGGCTACTACTTCGGCCTGCCGGGCGTCAACACCTTCTCCTGGCCGTGGTCGACCGCCAGGCTCGTCAAGCGCCTGCACGCCTTCTCCCCGGACGCGTACGTCTGGACCCTGCCGGGGGCGCTGCCGGCGCCCCGCGAGGGGCGGGATCGGCTCTCCGACGGGCCTCTCATCCGCCGCCCGGGAGCGCGGCCCGGGGGGCCGTGAGGCAGGTCGTGAGCTCCTCGACGAAGGCCTCCAGATGGGGCGGGCGCGGCCCGGTCCGCGTGGCGCAGAACCAGGTGCGGGTCAGCGGCTCCGCGCCGATCCGCACGAGGGCGAGGCCGTGCGAGGCGACGTACGGGGCGGCCACCCAGTTGGGCAGGACCGTCACGCCCTGGCCGCCCGCGACCATCTCGACCACCAGTTCGGTGACCACCGGCATGGTGGTGATCCGGCCGGGCCGGGAGCCCGGCGGGATCGGCAGCGGCATCGAGGGGATGCGGCTCTGGTCGTAGCCGTCGTAGAGGACCATGTCGACGCCGTCGAAGTCACGGGCGGTCAGGTGCGCCCGCGCGGCCCACGGGTGTCCGGCCGGCACCACGGCCATCATCTCGTCGTCGAACAGCCTGGTCAGGGACACCCGGTCCATCTGCAGGTCCGGCTTGGTGACGAGCGCGACGTCGACGAGGTCGGCGAGCAGCGCCGGGATCGGCGCGTCGTCGGGGACGGTCTCCAGGCGTACGTCGATGTCCGGCTCGCGCTCGCGGAAGGCGCGCAGTACGGGCGGCAGCCAGGGGAAGGTCGTGCTGCACTGCGCGGTGAAGCGGACCCGCCGGTCGCGTCCGTCGCGGATCTCCCTCAGGTCCCGGGAGGCCGAGGCCAGTTCGCCGAGGACCTGGCGGGCCGCCACGAGCATCCGGCGGCCGGCGGCGGTGGGGACCATGCGGCGGCCCTTTCGGTCGAAGAGGGGCATGCCCAGGCGGGCCTCCAGGCGGGTGAGCCGCTGGCTGAGGGCCGGCTGGCTCACGTAGAGCCTCTCGGCGGCCGCGGTCAGCGAGCCGGCCTCGGCGGTGGCGTCCAGGAGCTCCAGGTCGCGCAGATCCACATCCATAACGCGGGATTATGACACGCTTCAATTTTCGTCGTGGTGTTATGGGTTGATGGTTCGTAGGTTTCCGGTGTCAGCAGGACGGACCCCTCGCCCCGGAAGGCACACACCATGACCGCCAACGCCAACGCCAACTCCGACACCACCACCATCACCGCCCTCGTCACCGGCTCCTCCAGCGGCATCGGGCTGGACATCGCCCGCGCCTTCCTGGCGAGCGGCGCCAACGTCGTCCTCAACGGCCGGGACTCCGACCGCCTCGCCAAGGCCGCCGCCGGTCTCGGACACCCGGAGCGGACCGCCTGGGTCTCGGGCGCCATCGCCGAACCGGAGACCGGTGAGACGCTCGTCCGCACCGCGCTCGACCGGTTCGGCGGAATCGACGTCCTGGTGAACAACGCGGGCACCTTCGCCTCCAAGCCCTTCACCGAGGTCAGCGAGGCCGAGCTCGACGGATTCCTGACGGGCAACCTCAAGGGGACCTACCTCACCACCCAGGCCGTGGTGCGGGCACTGCGCGCCCAGGGCCGCGGCGGCAGCATCGTCAACATCGGCACCGTCCTGGTGGACCACGCGCTGGCCGGCTTCCCGGCCTCCGCACCCGTGGTCAGCAAGGCCGGAGTGCACGCGCTGACGACCAGCCTGGCCGCCGAGCTCGCCGCCGACGGGATCCGCGTCAACCTCGTGTCGCCCGGCATCATCCGCACTCCGCTGCACGCGGGCTCCGACGTGGACTCCTTCGGCGGACTCGCCCTGCTGAACCGGGTCGGCGAGGCCCCCGAGGTCGCCGACGCCGTGCTCTACCTCGCGGGCGCCACGTTCGTCACCGGCCACGCCCTGCGCGTGGACGGCGGTCACGTGACCGGCCGCGCCGCCTGAGCCCCGCCTGCCCGCCCGCGCACTCCCCTCTTCACCGGAAGGACATCCACCGCCATGCCGTACGTCAACGTCAAGATCACCCGTGAGGGCGCCACCGCCGCCCAGAAGGCCGAGATCATCGCCGGTGTGACCGACCTGCTGGTCAGGGTCCTCGACAAGGACCCGGCCACCACCTTCGTGCTCATCGACGAGGTCGACCTGGAGGACTGGGGCGTCGGCGGCGTCACGACGCGGGAGTACCGCCGGACCCGTGCGCGGAGCTGAGCGGCGCGGGCCCCGCTCCTCTCCGGCTTCAGCGGTCACGGCAGGACCGCGACCCCGTCGAGTTCGACCCGGGCCTGTTCGTCCCAGAGGCGGACCACGCCGATGACGGCCATCGCCGGGTAGTCGCGGCCCGCCAGCCGGCGCCAGATCCGGCCCAGTTCGGCCGAGCACTCGCGGTACGCCGCCACGTCCACGGCGTACACCGTCACCCTGGCCAGGTCCCTCGCGGCGCCGCCCGCCGCCGCGAGGGCGGCCAGGAGGTTGGTCAGGGCCACCTCGAACTGCTCCGGCAGGGTCTCCCCCACCACCTTGCCCGAGCCGTCCAGGGCGGTCTGGCCGGCCAGGAAGACGAGCCGGGATCCGGTGGCGGCGACCGCGTGCGAAAAGCCCGTCGCCGGCGACAGTTCCGGCGGGTTGATCCGGTCCGGGCTCATCCGGCCGCCACCTCCCCGGGCAGCGTGCCGTACAGCTCCTTCGCGATGATCGTGCGCTGCACCTCGCTCGCCCCCTCGTAGATCCTCGGCGCCCGCACCTCCCGGTAGAGGTGCTCCAGCAGGTGGCCCCGCCGCAGGGCGACCGCGCCGTGCAGCTGGACCGCGTGGTCGACCACGTACTGGGCCGTCTCGGTGGCCAGCAGTTTCGCCATGGCCGCCCGGCGCGGAACGTCCGCGGCGCCCCGGTCGTAGGCCCCGGCCGCCGCGTAGACCAGCAGCCGGGCCGCCTCCGTGCGGGTGGCCATCTCGGCCACCCGGTGCGCCACCGCCTGGAGGTCGCTCAGCGTCCCGCCGAAGGCCGCCCGCCCCGCCGTGTACGCCAGCGTCGCGTCGAGCGCGGCCCGGGCCATGCCCACCGCGAAGGCGCCGACGCTCGGCCGGAAGAGGTTCAGGGTGTCCATCGCGACACGGAAGCCCCGCCCGGGTTCGCCCAGCAGGTCCCGCGGGCCGACCGGGACCCCGTCGAAGGCGAGGGAGCCGATCGGGTGGGGGGACAGCATGTCCAGCGGTTCGCCGGAGAGTCCGGGGCGGTCGGCCGGGACCAGGAAGGCCGAGACCCCCTTCGCCCCCGGCCCTTCACCCGTCCGGGCGAACACCGTGTAGAAATCCGCTTCCGGGGCGTTGGAGATCCAGCACTTCTCCCCGCTGAGCCGCCAGCCGCCCCGCGCGTCCGGGTCGGCATCGGCCGCGAGTGCCAGCGCCGCCGCGTCCGAGCCGGCGCCCGGCTCGCTCAGCGCGAAGGCCGCGACCGCCCGCCCGGCGCGCACCTGCGGCAGCCAGCGCTCCCGTTGCGCCTCGCTCCCGGCCCGGAGCACCGGGTACGCCCCCAGCCCCTGGAGGGCGAGAGCCGTCTCGGCCTCCGTGCAGCCGTAGGCGAGGGACTCGCGCAGCAGGCACAGTTCCAGCGCGCCCGAGGCGAACACCCGCTCCAGCAGGCCCAGCTCACCCAGCGCGGCCAGCAGCGGCCGGTTGACCCTTCCCGGTTCCCCCTTCTCGGCCAGCGGCCTCAGCCGGTCGGCCGCCAGTGCGCGCAACTGCCCGCACCACTCCTCCTGGTCCACCCCGAGCGCGAATCCGGTCATCCGAATGTCCCCGCATCTATCGCGTCCTGTTGACTGCCGTCACCATCACGATACGCTCGTAGGGCAACAGCACGGCCGGCCCCACCCCACTCCGGACCGCTGCAGGGGGCGACCCGCCTTGGACCTCATGCCTTCCGCTCACACGGACACCTTCGCCCGTGACCATCTGCCACCCGCCCACACCTGGCCGGAGCTGGTCTTCGATCTGCCCGAACTGGCCTACCCCGACCGTCTGAACTGCGGGGCGGAGCTGCTCGACGCCACCATCGCCCGGTTCGGCCCCGAGGGCGCCGACCGCCCGGCCTTCCGCAGCGGCGCGGGCGAGGTGTGGACGTACGGCGGGCTGCGCGAGCGCGTGGACCGTCTCGCCCACGTGCTCACCGTCGACCTCGGCGTCGTCCCCGGCAACCGGGTGCTGCTGCGCGGACCCACCGGTCCCTGGCTCGCCGCCTGCTGGCTGGCGGTCATGAAGGCCGGCGCGGTGGCGGTGACCGTACTGCCCCAGCAGCGCGCGAAGGAGCTGGCCACGGTGTGCGCGATGGCCCGGGTCCAGCACGCCCTGTGCCATGCCGACGTGCTGGACGACCTGGTCAAGGCCGAGGTGCCGGGGCTGCGGATCACCGCGTACGGGGGCGGCGCCCGGGACGACCTGCTGCGGCTGGCCGAGAGACACGAAGGGGCCTTCCCGGCCGCCCCGACCTCCGCCGACGACGTCGCCCTGATCGCCTTCACCTCCGGGACCACCGGCCGGCCCAAGGGCTGCATGCACTTCCACCGCGACCTGCTCGCCGTCGCCGACACCTTCTCCCGCAGCGTGCTGCGCCCCCGGCCGGACGACGTGTTCGCGGGCAGCCCGCCGCTCGGGTTCACCTTCGGCCTCGGCGGGCTGGTCGTCTTCCCGCTGCGGGCGGGCGCGTCCGCGCTGCTGCTGGAGGAGGCGGTGCCGCGCCGGCTGCTGCCCGCGCTCGCGGAGCACCGGGTGACGGTGCTGTTCACCGCGCCCACCGCGTACCGGACGATGCTGGACGCCCTGGGCCCGTACGACGTGGGCATGTACGACCTGTCCGCGCTGCGCCGCTGCGTCTCGGCCGGGGAGAACCTGCCCGCCGCCACCTGGCAGGCCTGGTACGAACGCACCGGCCTGCGGATCATCAACGGCATCGGGGCGACCGAGCTGCTGCACATCTTCATCTCCGCCGCCGACGAGGAGATCCGGCCCGGTACGACCGGCCGGGTGGTCCCGGGCTGGCAGGCCCGGGTGGTGGACCGGTCCGGCCGGCCGGTCCCGGACGACGAACCGGGGCTGCTGGCCGTACGCGGCCCGGTGGGCTGCCGCTACCTGGCGGACCCCCGGCAGGGTGAGTACGTACAGGACGGCTGGAACCTCACCGGTGACACCTACGTGCGCGATCCGGAGGGCTACTTCCGCTACGTCGCCCGGGCCGACGACATGATCGTCTCGGCGGGGTACAACATCGCGGGCCCGGAGGTGGAGGAGGCCCTGCTGCGCCACCCGGACGTGGTGGAGGCGGCGGTGGTGGGCCGCCCGGACGAGCGACGCGGGCAGATCGTGGTGGCGTACACCGTCGCACGTGACGGTGTGGTCCTCACCGAGGAGGCCCTGCGCTCCTTCATGCGGGAGGAGCTGGCCCCGCACAAGTGCCCGCGCTCCTTCGTCTTCCTCCCCGCGCTCCCGCGCACGGCCACGGGCAAGCTGCAGCGCTTCCGGCTGCGGGACCTCGGCACCCTGCCGGACCGGCCCGACCGGCCCCACCGGCCCGACGGCCTAGAGTGAAACCGTGGTCGAGCAGCACACCCCGCGATCTCTGATCGTCACGTTCTACGGAGCCTACGGGCGGGCCTTCGAGGGCCCGGTCCCGGTGTCCGCGCTGGTCCGCCTGCTGGGCGCGGTCGGCGTGGACGCCACGTCGGTCCGCTCGTCGGTGTCCCGGCTGAAGCGGCGCGGCTTCCTGCTGCCCGAGCGCGCCGCGGACGGCTCGGCGGCGTACGGGCTCTCCGAGGAGGCGCAGCAGCTGCTGGACGACGGCGACCGCCGGATCTACGGCAGTCCGCAGCTGTCGGACGAGTGGCTGGTGGCGGTGTTCTCCGTCCCGGAGCAGGAACGGAACAAGCGGCACCTGCTGCGTTCCCGGCTGGCCCGGCTCGGGTTCGGCGCGGTGGCGCCGGGCGTGTGGATCGCCCCGGCCCGGCTGGCCGAGGAGACCGCGCACACGCTGGAGCGGCTGCACCTGACGCCGTACGTGGAGCTGTTCCGCGGAGCCCACCTCGGCTTCGCGCCGAGCGCCGAGGCGGTGGCCCGCTGGTGGGACCTGACGGCCCTGGCCAAACAGCACGAGGAATTCCTCGACCTGCACGAACCGGCCGTGCGCGCACTCCAGTCGGGCCCGGAGCCGACGCCGGAGGAGGCCTACCGCGGCTACCTGTTCGCGCTGGACTCCTGGCGGCGCCTGCCGTACGCCGACCCGGGCCTGCCGCGCGAGCTGCTCCCGGCGGGCTGGCCGGGCGACCGGGCGGCGGCCGTCTTCGCCGAGCTGCACGAGCGGCTGCGCGATCGCGGGGCGGCGTTCGTGGAACCGTAGGCGGCGAAGGCCGCGTCACGAGGTGGCGTGACGCATCACTCCTATATTCCTCCGTACCCTCCGCCGCAGCCCCCGCCCTCGGCTCAGCCGCCGTCCCAGCCGCAGCCCTCGTACCAGGGCCCCGCGAGGCCGCCCGGGCGAGGGGCCACGGCCCTGCTGCTGGTGGCGGCGGCGCTGGTCGGAGCCGCGGCCGGGTGCTCCGCCATCGCGCTCGCCTCCCGCGCCCGCGCGTACTGCGACGCCGCCTGGGAGCCGGCCGGGCGGTTCGAGATGGCCTTCCTGCTGATGCTGATGGTGCCGGGATGCGCCTTCCTCGCAGTGGTGATCGCCTCCCTCAGCCGAGAGCTGCCCCTGCTGTTGCGCCCCGTGCCGTTCCTGCTCGTGCTCGCGCTGGTGGTGCTCGTGTTCTTCGCCACGAAGGGGACGCTGGACGGCTACCCCGGGAACCTGGAGCGGTGCGGGCCCGACAACGTGCCGCCGTGGTGGCCGCGTTGGCTGCCGACCTGACGGAAATCCGGGTGCGCGGCGGCTCGCCGTCCCGCCAGGATGGACCATGACCTGGACCTTCACCACGGACCTGACGGCCTATCTGGCCGCGGCGGGTCCGGCCGCGGCCGCGCAGCCCGTCTCCAACACCCTTCTGCTGACCGTGACCGACGGGCTGCGGCGGCGCGGTGCCGGCGCCTACGGTGAGGGCACCCCCGTCTTCGGCTGGTGGACCGGCGCCGACCGGACCGTCGCCGGCGGGCTGCTGTGCACCCCGCCGCACCCGATGGTGCTCGGCGTGGTGCCCGTCGAGGCGGTCCGGGCCCTGGGGTCCGCGCTCGGCGGCGAGCCGCTGCTCGCCGTGATCCGCGGGTTCAACGCCCGCCGCCCGGACGCGGAGGCGCTGGCCGAGGCCTGGGGGCGGCCCACCCGGATCGCCGAGGAGCTCCGCCTGTACCGGCTGGCCGGCCTGGTCGCCCCGGATCCCGCCCCGGCCGGGCGGCCGCGGACCGCCACCGCGGCGGACCTCCCGCTGCTGCTGGAGTGGATCACCGCCTTCAACAAGGAGGCGGGCGTGAGGGGCGCCGCCTCCGAGGCCGCGCTGCGCGACCGGATCTCGTACGGCGGAGCCCTGCTGTGGGAGCACGAGGGCGAGCCGGTCTCCCTGGCGGGCTTCTCCCGCCCGATCGGCTCGGCCTCCCGCGTCGGCCCGGTCTACACCCCGCCCGCCCTCCGCGGCCGCGGCTACGCCGCCGGAGCCACCCACGCGGCGAGCGCGGCGGCGTACGCGGCCGGCGCCTCGGAGGTCCTCCTCTTCACCGACCTGGCCAACCCCACCAGCAACGGCGTCTACCAGCGCCTGGGCTACACCCCGGTCGAGGACCGCGCCGAGGTCGTCCCGGTGTGAGCGCGCCGGACCGGGCCGCCGCCGCGACGGCCTAACCGCGTCCCGTCGGCGGTTTGCGGCTGCCCGCGCGGTACGGGGCCGGCCAGGGGGCGCCCGGGCCTTCGTAGGACTGGTCGGCGGCCGCGTGCAGGGTCCAGTGGGGGTCGTAGAGGTGCGGGCGGCCGAGCGCGCAGAGGTCGGCGCGGCCGGCCAGCAGCAGGGAGTTCACGTCGTCCCAGGAGGAGATGGCGCCGACCGCGATGACGGGGATGCCGAGCGCGTTGCGGATCCGGTCGGCGTACGGGGTCTGGTACGAGCGTCCGTACTCGGGTGCCTCGTCCGCCACCACCTGGCCGGTCGAGACGTCGATGGCGTCGGCGCCGTGGGCGGCGAAGGCGGCGGCGATCCGCACCGCCTCCTCGGGCGTGGTGCCGCCGGGGGCCCAGTCGGTGGCCGAGAGGCGGACGGTCATCGGGCGGTCCCCGGGCCAGACCGCGCGGACCGCGTCGAAGACCTCCAGCGGGAAGCGCAGGCGGTTCTCCAGGGTGCCGCCGTAGGCGTCGGTGCGGTGGTTGGTCAGCGGTGAGAGGAACCCGGACAGCAGGTAGCCGTGGGCGCAGTGCAGTTCCAGCAGGTCGAACCCGCAGTCGGCGGCGCGCACGGCGGCGGCCGCGAACTCGGAGCGCAGGGCCACCAGGTCCGCCTGCCCGAGGGCGCGCGGGAGCGCCGAGACGCCCGGCCGGTAGGGCAGTCCGGAGGCGGCCACCAGCGGCCAGTTGCCCTCCGGGAGGGGGTCGTCCATGCCCTCCCACATCACCCGCGTCGAGCCCTTGCGGCCCGCGTGCCCGAGCTGGACGCCGAGCGCGGTGCCGGGTGCCGAGGTGTGGACGAAGTCGGTGATCCGCCGCCAGGCCGCCGCCTGTTCCTGGGTGTAGAGGCCGGCGCAGCCGGGGGTGATCCGGCCCTCGGCGCAGACGCAGACCATCTCCGTCATCACCAGGGCGGCCCCGCCGAGGGCCCGGGCGCCGAGGTGCACGAGGTGGAAGTCGCCCGGGACTCCGTCCACGGCCGAGTACATGTCCATCGGGGAGACGACGACCCGGTTGCGCAGGGTCAGGCCGCGCAGGGTGAGGGGGGTGAACATCGGCGGGGTGTGCTCGTCCGGGCAGCCGAAGTCGCGTTCCACCGCGCGCGCGAACCGCTCGTCGCGCAGCCGCAGGTTGTCGTGCGTGACCCGGCGGCTGCGGGTGAGGAGGTTGAAGGCGAACTGCCGTGCGGGCTGGTCGACGTATCCGGCGATCTCCTCGAACCAGGCCCGGCTCGCGGCCGCGGCCCGCTGGGTGCTGGCGACCGCCGGGCGGCGCGCCGTCTCGTACGCGGCGAGGGCGGCCGGTACGTCGCCGTCCGCGCCGGCCACCGCTTCGGCGAGGGCGAGCGCGTCCTCGACGGCCAGCTTGGTGCCGGACCCGATGGAGAAGTGGGCGGTGTGGGCCGCGTCGCCGAGCAGGGCCACGTTTCCGTGTGACCAGCGCTCGTTGACGAGGGTGTCGAAGCGCGTCCAGGCCGAGCGGTTGCCGCGCAGCGGCCGTCCGCGCAGGGCCTCGCTGAAGATCTTGGCGCAGCGGGCCGCGGACTCGTCCTCGTCGCACAGGTCGAGGCCGGCCGCCCGCCAGACCTCCTCCCGCATCTCGACGATCACCGTGGAGGCGTCCGCCGCGTAGGGGTAGGCGTGCAGTTGCATGACCCCGTGCTCGGTCTCGGCGATCTCGAAGCGGAAGGCCTCGAAGGCGAAGTCGGCGGCGAGCCAGATGTAGCGGCAGCGCCCGGGGGTCAGCGTCGGCCCGTAGTGCGCGGCCCCGGCCTCCCGGATCGCGCTGTGCACCCCGTCCGCCGCGACCACCAGGTCGTACGCGGCGGCGAGGTCCCGCACGTCCGGGGCAACGGTGCGGAAGCGGAGCCGGACGCCGAGCCCGGCGCAGCGTTCGTGCAGGATCTGCAGCAGCCGGCGCCGCCCGACGGCCGCGAAGCCGTGGCCGCCGGAGGTCAGCAGCCGGCCCCGGTGCACGATGTCCACGTCGTCCCAGCGCACGAACTCGGCGCTCAGGGCCGCGTAGACGACGGTGTCGGCCCGTTCGATGCCGCCGAGGGTCTCGTCGGAGAGGACCACGCCGAAGCCGAAGGTGTCGTCGGCGGCGCCCCGCTCCCAGACGTCCACGGCGTGGCCCTGACGGGCCAGGAGCGCGGCGGCGTACAGCCCGCCCGGTCCCCCGCCGACGACGGCGACCCGCATGGCGCCCGGAGACACGCGGCACGCTGACATCCGACTACCTGCCCTTCCAGGCGGGCGCCCGCTTCCCGGTGAAGGCCGCGTGGAACTCCGCGTAGTCCTGGCCGTTCATCAGCAGGGCCTGGGTGGCGGCGTCCAGCTCCACCGACGCGGCCAGCGGCATGTCGAGTTCGGAGGTGAGCAGCGCCTTGGTCTGCGCGTAGGCGAGGGCGGGCCCCGAGGCCAGGTGCGCGGCGAGTTCGGCGGCCCGTACGTGGGCCTTGCCCTCCTCGGTGAGCTCGCTGAGCAGGCCGATCCGCTCGGCTTCGGGGGCGCGTACGGGCTCTCCGAGCATCAGCAGCCGGGTGGCGTGGCCGAGGCCGACGACCCGGGGCAGCAGGTAGGCGGCGCCCATGTCGCCGCCGGAGAGGCCGACGCGGGTGAAGAGGAAGGCGAAGCGGGCGGTGGGGTCGGCGATGCGGAAGTCGGCGGCGAGCGCGAGGACGGCGCCGGCCCCGGCGGCCACCCCGTGCATGGCGGCGATCACCGGGAAGGGGCATTCGCGGAGGGCGCGCACCACCTGGCCGGTCATCCGGTTGAAGTCGAGGAGCTGGGCGGTGTCCATGGCGAGGGTGGCGCCGATGATCTCGTCCACGTCCCCGCCGGAGCAGAAGCCGCGGCCCTCGCCGCCCAGGACGAGGGCGCGCACGGAACGCTCGCGGGACAGTTCGGCGAGCAGATCGCGCAGGTCGGCGTAGGCACCGAAGGTGAGCGCGTTCAGCTTCTCGGGGCGGTCGAAGGTGACGGTGGCTACGCCGTCCTGCCGGGTGACCCGGAGGTGGTGCCACCGTTCGGTCGCTGCTGTGGAACCGGTGAAGGGACTCACACGATCGACGGTATCACCAGATCGTGACTGCCGTCAGAGAAGCGCGAGATCGTGTCGGCGTTCGCGGCCGCCGCCCTGGTACCCGGGGGCAGTCCGCTCCTCGGGGAGCCCTCCCTACCCGCGGGACGAGCCCGGGAGCCGGCTCGGCCGCCGCGTATGACTATGCGTCACTCCGGCCGGGCCGCCCGAGCGTGGCGACGAGTACGGCCTTGATGGTGTGCAGCCGGTTCTCGGCCTCGTCGAAGACCACGGAGTGCGCCGACTCGAACACCTCGTCGGTCACCTCCAGGGATTCCAGCCCGTGCCGCTCGTGGATCTCCCGGGCCACCTTGGTGCCGAGGTCGTGGAAGGCCGGCAGGCAGTGCATGAACTTCACGTCCGGGTTCCCGGTGGCCCGCAGCACGTCCATGGTCACGGCATACGGGGACAGGGCCGCGATCCGCTCGTCCCAGACCTCCTTGGGCTCACCCATGGACACCCAGATGTCGGTCACCACGAAGTCCGCGTCCGCGACCCCCTCGGCGACCTCCTCGGTCAGGGTGATCCGGGCGCCGCTCCCCTGCGCGAGCTCCCGCGCCGCGGCCACCACCGACTCGGCCGGCCAGTAGGCCCCGGGCGCCACGATCCGTACGTCCATGCCCAGCAGCGCACCGGTCACCAGGTACGAGTTGCCCATGTTGAAGCGGGCGTCGCCGAGGTAGGCGAAGGCGATCCGGTCCAGCGGCTTGGCCGTGTGCTCGGTCATCGTGAGGACGTCGGCCAGCATCTGGGTGGGGTGCCAGTCGTCGGTGAGGCCGTTGAAGACGGGCACGCCGGAGTGGGCGGCGAGCTGCTCGACGGCCTCCTGGCTGTCACCGCGGTACTCGATCCCGTCGAACATCCGGCCGAGCACCCGCGCGGTGTCGCGGATCGACTCCTTGTGGCCCATCTGGGAGCCCGCGGGGTCGAGGTAGGTGGTGTGGGCGCCCTGGTCCGCGGCGGCGACCTCGAAGGCGCAGCGGGTCCGCGTCGAGGTCTTCTCGAAGATCAGCGCGATGTTCCTGCCCTGGAGCAGGCGCTGCTCGACCCCGGCCTTCTTGGCCGCCTTCAGTTCGGCGGCGAGCTCGATCAGGCCGCGGAACTCGGCGGCCGTGAAGTCGAGCTCCTTGAGAAAACTGCGGCCTGCGAGGTCGGTGGCCATGGGGTCGCTCCAGCGTCACGGTGACAGGGGATGCTGGAAGTCTATACGATCCTCTGTATTGATATACAGAGCCCTCTCCCTGCCCTCTCCCGCCCTCCCCCGCACCCTCCCCCTGGGCCGGTGGCCGCCCGGGGGCGGCTTCAGACCGCGTCCCGCTCGACCGGACAGCTCATGCACCGCGGGCCGCCCCGGCCCCGGCCCAGCTCGCTGCCCGGGATCTCGATCACCTCGATGCCCTGCTTGCGCAGGTGTGTGTTGGTCGTCACGTTCCGCTCGTACGCGACCACCACCCCCGGCTCCACGGCCAGCACGTTGCACCCGTCGTCCCACTGCTCGCGTTCCGCCGAGTGCACGTCCTGCGTCGCGGTCAGCACCCGGATCGAGTCCAGACCGAGCGCCGCCGCGATGGCCCGGTGCATGTGCTCGGCCGGGTGGTCGGTCACCTTCAGCTCCTGCGGTCCCGCGCCCGGCTCGATCGTGTAGGAGCGGAGCATGCCGAGCCCCGCGTACTGCGTGAACGTATCTGCGTCGACCATCGTCATCACCGTGTCCAGGTGCATGAAGGCCCGGCTCTTCGGCATGTCCAGCGCCACGATGGTGGTGGCCGAGCCGGCCGCGAACAGGCCGCGCGCCAGCATCTCCACCGCCTGCGGCGTGGTGCGCTCGCTCATCCCGATCAGCACCGCGCCGTTGCCGATGACCAGCACGTCCCCGCCCTCGATGGTCGAGGGGTAGTCCGCCTGGCCCTGCGACCAGTAGTGGAAGGCGCCGGAGGTGGTGAAGAGCGGGTGGTGCTTGTAGATCGCCTCGAAGTGGACGGTCTCGCGCTGCCGGGCAGGCCAGCGCATCGCGTTGATGGACACCCCGTCGTAGATCCAGGCGGAGGTGTCGCGGGTGAAGAGGTGGTTCGGCAGCGGACCCAGCAGGAAGCCGTCGGTGTCCAGGGCGTGGAAGCGCACGGACACCGGCTCGGCGTGCCGCTCCAGGAACTCCCGCTTGGTCATCCCGCCGACCAGCGCCTCCGCCAGCTCGGCCGAGGGCAGCCCGTCGAACACCGACCGCAGGTGGTCGGTGGCGAGCGGCCCGTACTCCTTCTCGTCGAACACCCGGTCCAGTACGAGGTGTCTCGCCTCCGGGATCTCGAGGGCCTCGCACAGCAGGTCCCCGAAGAGGTGCACCTCCACGCCCCGGTCCCGCAGCACGTCCGCGAAGCCGTCGTGCTCCTGGCGGGCCCGGCGCACCCACAGCACGTCGTCGAAGAGGAGCGCGTCCTTGTTGCTCGGTGTGAGCCGCTTCAGCTCCAGGTCGGGCCGGTGGAGGATGACGCGGCGAAGCCGCCCGGTCTCGGAGTCGACATGGAATCCCATGCCGTACACATTCCCAGACCGGGCGGCCTTTTGACGTGGCGTCCGCTCAGCGGGGGGTGCCGAGGCCGAGAAGCGCCGACGGGGCGCCGGTGAGTTCCGGGGCGGTCAGGCCCAGTTCGGGCGCGGCCAGGTTCGGGATCCCGGAGTTGGAGGCGTCCGGCATCTTCAGCAGACCGCCGGCGACCAGCCCGGGGGTCCGGGCGAGCAGGTCGGTGGCCGGAGCCTCCACGGAACCCTCGCCGTCCGTCTCCGGCTCGCCCAGCAGGTTCGGCACCGGGGAGGTGACGAGGGTGCTGCCGAGCTCGGTGCCGATCGGGACCACCGGGAGCAGTGGGGTGGGGAGCATGTCCCCCTTGTGGAAGCGGGGAGCCTCGGGCGCTCCCACGACCGGCACCGGCACGCCCGTGCCCACGCGCGGGGTGTCCACGCCCAGCGTGGTCTTCACGGCGTCCAGCGGGACACCGACCGGCACCGAGTTCGCCGCGGCCGGGGTGGCCGCGGCGGCCGCGGCCATACAGGTCATGAGCGCCGCAATGCTTCCGCGCGCGGTCATCTTCATAAGTGACGTTCCGTCCTTCCAGGGTCGCGGACATTCCGCTGCCCTGGTTGAACGATCCCGCCGGTCCGTTTCCCGGAGTTCACCACGAAAGTTCCCCCATACGACCTAATTAGCGGCCGTACGGGGGCCACCCCTTTACGGATCGTGCTGACGCGACCGGGCCCGGACCCCTCAGAGCCGGGGGTCGACCGGCTCCGACTCCAGGGCGAGCACCGCGAAGACGGCCTCGTGGACCCGCCACAGCGGCTCCCCGTCCGCCAGCCGGTCCAGCGCCTCCAGCCCGAGCGCGTACTCGCGCAGGGCGAGCGAGCGCTTGTGCCCGAGGAAGCGCTCGCGCAGCCGCTCCAGGTGGTCCGGACGGGTGTACTCCGGGCCGTAGATGATCCGCAGGTACTCGCGTCCGCGCACCTTCACCCCGGGCTGGACCGGGCGGCCCTTCCCGTCCCGGGCGTAGGCCTGGAGCGGCTTGACGACCATGCCCTCGCCGCCGGCGGCCGTCAGCTCCAGCCACCAGTCGGTGCCCGCCCGTACGGAGTCCTCGTCCGCGGTGTCCACCAGGATCCGGCCGGTGCGGCGCAGCAGCCCGGTGCCGGCCGCCTCGTCAGCGGCGACCATGCGGTCCAGCCAGAACAGCTGCTCGTCGTGGGGTACGGCGGCCAGCGACCGTCCGGCCGCCGCCAGCAGCTGGAAGGGCGCGAACCGTACGCCGTCCAGTCCGTCGGTGGTCCAGCAGTAGCGCCGGTACGCGTCGGTGAAGGCGGCCGCGTCGGTGGCCCGGCCGCGCTGCCGCTCCAGCAGCTCGCCGGTGTCGACGCCCCGGGCGGCGGCCGCCTCCAGCGCGGCGATCGCGCCCGGGAAGACGGCGCCCGAGGCCGCGCCCACGGCGGCGTACTGGTTGCGCAGCAGGCCGCCGGACTTCAGGGACCAGGGCAGCAGCTCCCCGTCGATCAGCAGCCAGTCCGTGCCGAGCTCCTCCCAGAGGCCGGCGTCGGTGACCGCCGAGCGGAGCCGGGTGAGGACCTCCTCGGTGACCTCCGGGTCCTTGAAGAACGGCCGCCCGGTGCGGGTGTAGACGGAGCCGGTCGGGCCGTCGACGCCGAAGCGCTCGCGGGCCGCGTCGGCGTCCTTGCAGACCAGGACGGTGGCGCGGGAGCCCATGTGCTTCTCCTCGCACACGACCTGGGCGATGCCGTCCTTGCGGTACTGGGCGAAGGCCTCGGCGGGGTGCTCCAGGTAGCCCTCCTCCCGCGAGGTCGCCGTCGGCGCCATGGTCGGCGGCAGGTACGGGACCAGCCTCGGGTCCACCGCGAAGCGGCTCATGACCTCCAGGGCCGCCGCCGCGTTCTCCTCGCGCACGTTGACGTTGCCCAGGTGCCGGGTCTCCACGACCCGGCGGCCGTGGACGTCGGCGAGGTCGAGCGGGCGGCCGTCGTGGCCGCCCGGCGCCTCGGCGGCGAGCGGGCGCGCCGGCTCGTACCAGACCTTCTCGGCCGGTACGTCGACCAGTTCGCGCTCGGGCCAGCGCAGGGCGGTCATCTTCCCGCCGAAGACGGCTCCGGTGTCGAGGCAGATGGTGTTGTTGATCCAGGCGGTGTCGGGGACCGGGGTGTGGCCGTAGACCACGACGGCCTTGCCGCGGTAGTCCTCGGCCCACGGGTAGCGCACGGGCAGGCCGAACTCGTCCGTCTCGCCGGTGGTGTCCCCGTACAGGGCGTGCGAGCGGACCCGGCCGGAGGTGCGGCCGTGGTACTTCTCGGGCAGCCCGGCGTGGCAGACCACCAGCTTGCCGCCGTCGAGGACGTAGTGGCTGACGAGGCCGCGGACGAACTCCCGTACCTCTTCGACGAACTCCTCCGGCTCGGCCTCCAGCTGCTCGATGGTCTCGGCGAGGCCGTGGGTCCGCTGGACCTTGGAGCCCTTGAGGTAACGGCCGAGCTTGTTCTCGTGGTTGCCGGGCACGCACAGGGCGTTGCCGGACTTCACCATGCCCATGACGCGGCGCAGCACGCCCGGGCTGTCCGGGCCGCGGTCGACGAGGTCGCCGACGAAGACGGCGGTTCGGCCCTCGGGGTGGGCTCCGTCCTCGTAGCCGAGCTTGGCGAGCAGGGTCTCCAGCTCGGAGGCGCAGCCGTGGATGTCGCCGACGATGTCGAAGGGGCCGGTGAGGTGGGTGAGGTCGTTGAACCGCTTCTCCAGGACCACCTCGGCCGTCTCGGCCTCCTCGACGGTGCGCAGGACGTGGACCTTGCGGAAGCCCTCGCGCTCCAGGCCTCGCAGCGAGCGGCGCAGGTCGCGGCGGTGCCGCTGGATGACGGCGCGGGGCAGTCCGGCCCGGTCGGGGCGGGCCGCGTTGCGGTCGGCGCAGACCTGTTCGGGCATGTCCAGGACGATGGCGATGGGCAGCACGTCGTGCTCGCGGGCGAGCTGGACCAGCTGACGGCGGGCGTCGGCCTGGACGCTGGTGGCGTCGATGACGGTGAGGCGGCCGGCGGCGAGGCGCTTGCCCGCGATGTAGTGCAGGACGTCGAAGGCGTCGCGGCTCGCGCTCTGGTCGTTCTCGTCGTCGGAGACCAGGCCCCGGCAGTAGTCGGAGGAGATGACCTCGGTCGGCTTGAAGTGCTTGCGGGCGAAGGTGGACTTGCCCGATCCGGTGGCCCCGATCAGGACGACGAGGGACAGGTCGGTGACGGGAAGTACGCGGGTGCGGTGGGTCTCGGTCTCGGTCTCGGTGGTCATGCTGCCTCGCCCTCCTTCGGGGTCTCGGTGGTGGTGGTCGTGGTGGTGTCGGTGGTGGTGTCGGTCTGGGTGAAGACGGCCATCTGGGTCGGCGGCCCGACCTCGGGGTCGTCGTCGCCGACGGGGACGTACGCGACCTCGTAACCGTGGCGCGCCGCCACGGCGCCGGCCCAGGCGCGGAACTCCTCGCGGGTCCACTCGAAACGGTGGTCACCGTGCCGGACGTGCCCGGCGGGCAGGGTCTCCCAGCGGACGTTGTACTCGACGTTCGGGGTGGTCACGAGGACCGTGCGGGGGCGGGCCGAGCCGAACACCACGTACTCCAGGGCGGGCAGCCGCTCCAGGTCCAGGTGCTCGATGACCTCGCTGAGCACGGCCGCGTCGTAGCCGGCCAGTCGCTTGTCGGTGTAGGCGAGCGAGCCCTGCAGGAGCGTGACGCGCGAGCTCTGCCGCTCGCCCAGCCGCTCCAGGCGCAGCCGCCGGGCCGCCGTGTGGAGGGCCCGTACGGACACGTCCATGCCGATGATCTCGGTGTAGGCCGGGTCCTTGAGCAGGGCCTGCACCAACTGGCCCTGCCCGCAGCCGAGGTCCAGCACCCGCTGGGAGCCGGCGGCGCGCAGCGCGGCGAGGATCGCCTCGCGCCGCTGCACGGCGAGCGGCACGGGCCGCTCTTCGGTGTCGCGCGTCTCGTCCACGGCGTTGTCGAGCTCCTCGACCTCGCTGCCGTCGGCCTCGGCGAGGCGGACCAGCTCCAGGCGCTCGATGGCGTCCTGGGTCAGCCGCTTGTGGCGGGCCAGGTAGCGGGAGCTGATCAGCCCGTTCTCGGGGTGGGCGGCGAGCCAGCCGTCTCCGGCGCGCAGCAGCTTGTCGACCTCGTCGGGGGCGATCCAGTAGTGCTTGGCGTCGTCGAGCACCGGCAGCAGCACGTAGAGCTGGCGCAGGGCGTCCGCCAGGCGCAGCTCTCCCTCCAGGACGAGCCGCACGTACCGCGAGTCCCCCCACTCGGGGAACTGCTCGTCGAGCGGCACGGCCTCGGCCTGTACGAGGTCCCAGCCGAGCGGGTCGAACAGCCGGTGTACGAGTCCCGCCCCGCCGCGCGCGGGCAGCACCGGGATCTCGATGCGCAGCGGCAGCGCCTGCTCCGGGAGTTCCGGGCGGAGGGCGCACTGGCCCTTGAGCGCGGTGCGGAACACCCCGCTGAGCGCGACGGCGAGCAGCGAGGAGGCGGCGTACGGGCGGTCGTTGACGTACTGGGCGAGCGCGGCGTCGGGCGCCCCGCCACGGCCCTTGCCCTGGCCGCGCCGCACGAGTGCGACGGGATCCACCTCCAGCAGCAGGGCCGCCGTGCACCGTTCGGCGGTGGCCTCGGGGTAGAACACGTGGGCGGTGCCGTGGGAGGTGGAGAACGCCTGCGTCTTCCCGGGATGCTTGTGCAGCAGGTAGCCCAGGTCGGTGGCGGGTCGTTCAGGGGAGCCGGTGGTGGAGATCGTCAGGAACACACGACCGATTGTTGCTGGTCATCGCGGCTGAGCGCCTCTCGTTTTCCGGGAGGGTCAGACCGGATCCCCGCCGGGGGCGCCCCGGCCTTCCGGGGTGTGGACGGCGGTGGCCAGGGCGGCGATCCGGGCGGGGCCGATGCGGCAGCAGCCGCCGATGAGGCGGGCGCCGGCGCGGTGCCAGGCTCGGGTGGGCCAGGGGGCCCGGGTCCCGGGGGTGTGCCAGGTATGGGTGGCGGCGTCCCAGACGGAGCCGTCGTTGGGGTAGGCCAGGAGCGGCTTGCGGGTGGTGGCGGCTGCCGCTTCGAGGGCGGGGAGGACCTCGGCGGGGTCGCAGCAGTTGACGCCGAGCGCGATGATCTCGGGGGCCTGCGCGGCGAGGGCGAAGGCCTCGGGGAGGGGCGCGCCGGAGCGGGTACGGCCGCCGGCCACGGTGTAGCTGAGCCAGGCGCGGGCGCCCGTTTCCGCCAGGACGGTGAGCACGGCCTCGGCCTCGGCCGGGTCGGGGAGGGTCTCCACGGCGAGGACGTCGGGGCCGGCGTCGAGCAGGGCCTCGATGCGGGGGCGGTGGAAGGCGGCGAGCTCGCGCACGCTCAGGCCGTACCGGCCGCGGTACTCGGAGCCGTCCGCGAGCACCGCCCCGTACGGGCCCACCGAGGCGGCCACCCACACCTCGTGGCCGGCGGCCCCGGCCGCGCGGGCCGCCAGGTCGACGCTGCGGTGCAGCAGGGCGGTGGTCGCGGCGCGGTCGTGGCCGTGCGCGGCGAAGGCCTCGTAGCCGACCTGGTAGCTGGCGGTGATCAGCACCTCGGCGCCGGCCCGCGCGTACGCCGTGTGGGCGGCCTCCACCTGGTCCGGCCGCTCGGCGAGCACACGGCCCGACCAGAGGCCGCCGGTCAGGTCGCAGCCCTGGGCGGTGAGCTGGTTGCTCAGACCGCCGTCCAGGAGCACGGTCCTGCGGCCGAGGGCCTCGGCGAGCGGGCCGGACGCGCGTGGCACGGGGCGGCTCCTACCGACCGAGCTGGGAGAGCACCTGGGCGGAGATCAGCTCCAGGTGGTCCAGGTCGTCGAGGTCGAGCAGCTGGAGGTAGACGCGGGAGGAGCCGGCGGCCTCGTAGGCGCCGATCTTCTCCACGACCTCGGCCGGGGAGCCGGCCAGGCCGTTGGCCTTGAGCTCGTCCACGTCCCGGCCGATGACGGCGCCCCGGCGGGCCACTTCGGCGTCGTCCTTGCCCACGCACACCACGAGGGCGTTGGAGTAGATCAGGTCGTCGGGCTTGCGGCCGGCCTCCTCGGCCGCCTCCCGGACGCGGCCGAACTGCCGCTCGCTGTCGGTGATCGACGCGAACGGCACGTTGAACTCGCTCGCGTAGCGCGCGGCGAGCCGCGGAGTGCGCTTGGCTCCGTGGCCGCCGATGAGGACGGGGACCCTGGCCTGGGCGGGCTTGGGGAGTGCGGGCGAGTTCTCCACCTGGTAGTGGCGGCCGGTGAAGTCGAAGGTGGCGCCGGCCTCGGTGGCCCACATGCCGGTGACGATGGCCAGCTGTTCTTCCAGCCGGGACATCCGGTCCGCCGGGAAGGGGATCCCGTACGCCTTGTGCTCCTCCTCGAACCAGCCCGCGCCCAGGCCCAGTTCGACGCGGCCGCCGGACATCTGGTCCACCTGTGCCACCTGGATGGCGAGGACGCCGGGCAGCCGGAAGGTGCCGGCCGTCATCAGCGTGCCCAGGCGGATCCGCTTGGTCTCGCGGGCCAGGCCGGCGAGGGTGATCCAGGCGTCGGTGGGCCCCGGCAGGCCGTCGGTGGATCCCATCTTCAGATAGTGGTCGGAGCGGAAGAAGGCGTCAAAACCCAGTTCCTCGGTGGCCTTGGCGACGCTGAGGAGGGTGTCGTAGCTCGCACCCTGCTGGGGCTCGGTGAAAATGCGCAGGTCCATGAACCCATCCTGCACTTCCCGCCCCGGCAGGGTGAATCTGCGTCAACCGGATGGTCCACCCGGGAGGCCGCCAGTGACCAGCCCGGATGGGGATCGTTTCCTCGGACGGAGCCGGACCGCCCGGCCCGCGCGCCGGCGGACCCGCGCCGGTGCGTCCACCGCCCCCTTCCGCCTTGGAAGGGCCAGGGCCGAGGAGGCCGCCATGTCCCACGAGGCCGTGCCGGAGACCCCGCAACAGACCGGACCGACCGGACCGACCGGACAGGCAGCACACGAGCACGCACCCCGGGAGTCCGAGGTACCCGCTCAGGGCGGCGGCGCACCGAAGGGCCTGCTGCAGCAGATGGAAGAGCTGATGGCGGCGCTGAACGCCGACCTCTCGCAGCTCGACGCCGATCTCCAGTCCTCCACGGACCGCACCCCCGAGGGCGGGCGCCCGTCCTACCGGTCGTCCTGACCGTACGGGTCCCGCCGCGCACGGCGGGACCCCACTCGATTCACCCTCATCAGGCCACGCCCGAGGCGGATCCCCGCTCGCGGACCACCATGCGGCGCAGGATCGCCCGTACCCGGTCGCTCGACTCGTCGGCCGCGTCGATCGACTCTATGCACTGCCAGTACAGGGTCTCGTCGTCCGTCCCGCAGGCCACCCCGACCAGGGCTATCCCCACTTCGCCCAGCAGCGCCTGCAGCCCGAGCAGTGCCTGGCGGACATCCGAGACCTCGCTCAGCTGTGCCGCCCGCGGCGGATACTCGGGCGCGCTGCCCTCGCCGCGCAGGGCGGCTCTGTCGAGCACCCCGCACCCTCTGCCTCCCGCTTCCCCCAGTCCCCGTGCCTCCGATCTCAGCTCCGGCGGCCCGGTGACCGCCAGACAGCTCCCGATCCCCTGCGCGAGCGCCTGGGCCTGCCAGGCCTCGCCCACGATGTCCCACGCAGCCCCGCTCTGTGCCAGCGCGTGCCGGCCGACCGCGATGAGCCGTACCGCATCCATATGCCGTCCCCCGTCCGCACGACATCCCGCCGTCCTCACCACTACCCAGAGTGAGGGCAACGGGCCAGTAAAGCCAGGGGTATTCGGAAAATGTGGACACAAACGTGATTGTGGATGAGTCCATCACTCCGAAGAGTGACGATTGGGTGTCGGTGTACCGGTCACAGGGAAGCGGAATTCGTTCCTCTCGATCTTCGCGGCGAGCGCATCCAGCACATCCACCCCGAGAACCTCACAGAACTGCAGCAGATACGCGAGCACATCGGCCACCTCATCGGCCACGCGGTGGGCGGTTTCCGGCTTCTCCATGACCTTCGCCGACTGTTCCGGTGTCAGCCACTGGAAGATCTCGACCAGCTCGGACGCCTCCACGCTCAGCGCCACCGCCAGGTTCTTGGGCGTGTGGTACGGCTCCCAGCCCCGCGCCGCCGCGAACTCCGCGAGCCGGCGCTGCAGTCGGTCCAGCCGCTCATCGGTCCGCCCACCGGGGCGTTCGCCGGGCCCGTCGGTCGGCCGTTCGTCCGGCCGCCGCTCGGGCGGCGGCTCCTGCGTCTCGTTCATGCCGTCAGGTCTACCATCGCGACGCCCGGGAGTCGGCGGGCGGTCTCCGCGGTATCCTCCCCCACCGCCGCCACCAGCCGGATGTGGCCGCGGCTGCCGGACAGCAGGGCCAGGCGCAGCAGCTCGGCGCTCTGGCGCCGGTCCAGGCCGCGGTCGAAGCCGTCGGCCAGCACGGTCAGGGCCTGCTGCGCGGAGAGCAGTTCGGCGGCCGGGTCCATGGCCAGCACCCCGGGGCCGGTCAGCAGGACCAGCGCCAGCGCGAGGAAGCGCAGTTCGCCCGCGCCGAGGCGGGCCAGCTCCGTGGCGGGGCGGGCGGGGCCCCGGTCCAGCACCGCCGTGACGGGCCCGCCGCCCGCGCGGGCCCGTACGTCGAGCCCGGCGACGGGCCCGGCGCAGCCGGTACGGGCCGCACCGGCCAGCAGCGCGTGGCGCGTGCCGCATTCGTGGCGGGTCCGGCGCAGTACGTCGGCCAGGTTGGCGCAGTCGCCCAGCAGCCGGCCCTCCCCCGGCGGGACGGCGGCGCGCATCCGGTCCGGGCGGGGGTCGCACGGGAACACCGAGCGCAGGGCCACCACGACCTGCTCGGCGGCGGCCAGGACCTGCCGCTGGCCCGCGGTGGAGCCGGCGACGCGCAGCGGGAGCAGCGCCGTGCCGAGCCGGTCGTCGGGCAGCGGGGCCCTGGTGACGCCGATGGCGCCGCCGGTCAGCCAGGCGGCCTGCACGGAGCGCCGGCCGGGGTCGCGCAGGGCGGTGGCGAGCAGGATCCGCCCGTCCTGCGTGAGCCGTTCGCCGACGATCCGCAGGGTGGGCTCGGCCTGGACGGCGAGGTCGAGCCGGACCGGACCGGCAGGGCCGTCGACCGTGCAGCCGAGGCGGAATCCGCGCCGCCGCTGGGCGTCGGGGACGGCCAGGTCGGGGATGCGGGCGCGCGGGTCCGGGAAGGCCTCCTCCAGCGTGGCTCCGGATCCCAGCCCGGCCAGGGACTCGTAGGCGGTCAGGGCCTGGGACTTGCCGCTGCCGCTCGGCCCGGCGAAGAGGGTGACGGGCCCGAGCGGGAAGGCGGCCGACCGGTGCGGCCCGAAGGCGGAGAGCCTCAACTCGGTGACCACGGGCCGCCGGTGCGGCTGCGCCGGCTCGGCGGGCGGCCCGGAGCCGCCGGGCCCGGCCTGCGGCGGCACGGCCGGGCCGCCGGTCGGCCCGGCCGGCGCGCCGGAGGCGGGGCCCTCGTCCGCGGAGGCGGCCGGTGCCGCGGAAGCGTCAGGCCCGGCCGGGGCTTCGGCCGCCGCGGCGGCACCGGCCCGGCCGGGGGCGGCGCGGCCGGCGGGGGCCGCCCCGGCCTGCGCGGGAACGGTGGGGGTGTCGGCCGGCTCGGCGTCGGCTAACGCGGGGCCGGAGTCGGGGGCGAGTGCGGCGGGGGCGGGGGCGGGGCCCACCGCCGCGTCCAGGGTGGCGTCCATGCGCGGGACGGTACGGGCCGCCGGACCCCCCGTGGCCCCGGCGAACCGTTCCCTCGTGGGGACCTTCCTACGATCGGGGGACGGCCGCGGCCGCGATCCCCTCGACCTCGGTCCCCACCGGGGCCAGCAGGAAGACGTTCCGGTCCACCCGGTGCATGCCGCTGCCCAGCCCGAAGACCACGCCGCTGCTGAAGTCCAGGATGCGCTTGGCCACTTCGCTGTCCGCGCCGGTGAGGTCGAGGAGCACCGGGATCTGCGCGATCAGGTACTCCGCCACCTCCCGCGCGTCCGCGAAGATCTGAACTCTGATCACCACGAAGCGCCGCTGCTCCGCCACCGACGCTCCGGGCGCCTTGGGAATCGTGCGGTGGTCCACCCGGGAGGGCCACTCGTTGCGACTGCGCAGGGGGACCACCTGCGCGAGCCCCTCCCACTGTTCGTCGGTGACGTCGTACCTGCTCACCGGGCCGCCTCGGCCGCGCGCTTCTTGTGCATCCCCCCATCCTCTCGCGTTTCACCCGTTCAGCCCAACAGCGACACGAACCACGCCGGGTACTCCGGGAGCGCCGAATGAGTTAGGTTAGGCATACCTAACCTACTCTGGCGATGGAGAGATCCGCATGCGCATGTCCGGTGCCCCCGCCACCCCGGCCGCCCGGCCCACCGACGCCGAGCGAATCCGGTCGATCCTGACCGCCGCCCACTCCATGACCCTGATCACCGACGAACGGCGCACCGAGGTCCGCCACCTCGACGGCAGCGACCCGATGGGCCGGTTGCACCTGCACCCCGCCGAGCCGGGCGGCGACGCCGAGCACCGGCCCACGATCCGGCTGGAATTCACCGACGTCGCCCCCACCCCGGTACGCGACCGGGTGCGCGCCCGCGTCACCGTGCTGGGCCGGCTGCTCACCCCCTACTCGGACGAGGCCGCCGAATCCACCTGCGTGGAGTTCGGCCAGGCCGTCCTGGAGACCGGGCACGGCCTCGCGTACGCAGGCCTCGAAGAGCTGGAGGCGGCCCACCCCGACCCGCTCGCCCCGTACGAGGCGGGCATGCTCACGCACCTCCTCGACGACCACCACGACCTCGTCACCCTGCTGCTGCGCCTGGTCCGGCCGCTGCCCACCGCCGCCGTCGTGCGCGCGCTGCCGGTCGCCGTGGACCGGTACGGGATCACCCTGCGGCTGGAGGAGCGGCGCGGCCACCGGGACGTGACGCTGCCCTTCCCCTCCCCCCTAGACGACGTCGAGCAGTCCGGTACGCAGTTCCAGGCGCTCTTCGCCGCGGCCCGCCGCAGCTCGCACCGCAACACCCTGCCCGCGTGAGGGAATAGCGCTCCGCGGGGCCCTGTTGGGAACGATCATGAAGGCCATCACGTACAGCGCATACGGAACTGCCCAGAACCTCACGCTCGTTGACGTACCGCAGCCGAAGGTGGGACCGGGCGAGGTCCTCGTCCGCGTCAAGGCCGCCGGAGTCAATCCGGTCGACTGGAAGCTCGCCGCCGGATACCTCGACCCGATCCTCGAAGTCCGCTACCCCGTCATACCCGGCTGGGACGTCGCCGGAATCGTCGAGGAGGTCGGCCCGGACACCTTCGACTACGCCGTGGGCGACGAGGTGTACGGCTACGTCCGCAAGGAGTGGGTGGAGCTCGGCACCTACGCCGAACTGGTCACCGCCCCCGTCCGCACCCTCGCCCGCAAGCCCCGCGCGCTGAGCTTCGAGCAGGCCGCGGGCATCCCGCTGGCCGGCCTCACCGCCTACCAGTCCCTCACCCGCGTGGGCGCCAAGGCCGGCGAGACCGTCGTCATCCACTCCGCGGCGGGCGGCACCGGCTCCTTCGGCGTGCAGATCGCCGTCGCGCTCGGCCTGCGGGTCATCGGCACGGCCGGCGCGCACAACCACGACTACCTGCGTGCGCTCGGCGCCGAACCGGTGCTGTACGGGGAGGGCCTGGCGGACCGGATCCGCGAGCTGGCGCCCGAAGGAGTCGACGCGGCCCTGGACTTCTACGGGGACGACGTGGTGGAGACCCTGCAGTCCCTCGTCAAGGAGCGCGACCGGGTCGCCTCCATCGCCGACTACCAGGCGGCCGCCAAGGGCGCCCACCAGCTGTGGGTGCGCCCCGACACGGCCGACCTGACGTTCCTCGCGGAACTGGCCGACGCGGGCCGCCTCACCGTCAACGTGGAGCACGCGCTGCCGCTCGCCGAGGCTGCCAGGGCCTGGGAGCTGAGCGCCGCGGGCCGCACGCGCGGCAAGATCGTCCTGACGGTCTGACGCGACGAACGGCGAGGGGCGGCGAGGGGCGGTCCGCCCGGACCGCCCCTCCCGCCTCAGGACGTGATCGGCAGCAGGTCCGGGCCCAGCGGCGGCCCGACCGCCCTGAGCGACCCGGGCCTGCGGCCTTCGCCCCAGCCGATCTCGCGCCGGTAGCTGCCGAGCAGGCCGCGCTCCGCCAGCCCCGCCTCGTCCCGTACGGCAGGGTCGTCCGCCGCCGGGCGGGTCAGCGGGGAGACGAACAGCGCGTCCACCGGGCAGTTGGCCTCGCACAGGAAGCAGGTCGGGCAGTCCTCCTGCCGGGCGAGCAGCGGGATCCCCCCGGGGCCCCGCTCGAACACGTCCGTCGGGCACACCTCGATGCACTTGTCGCAGGTGATGCACCGGTCACGCGAGACCAGTTCGATCACGCCGCCGCCCCCGTACCCGTCAGGGCCGCGGGCCGGGTCCACACCCGGTCCAGGCCGCCCACCAGGATCCGGTGGTGCAGCTTCGGGTCCTGGTGCGGATGGTCCAGGCGCTTGGCCATCCCCCGGGTCTCCGGCCGGGCGAGCGCGGCCGCGTACATCCACCGCGCGTGCGCCGTCATCGCGGCCGCCTGCCGGGCCCTGACCAGCTCCGCGCCCTCGCCGTGCAGCGTGGCGCGCAGCTGCGACCAGGCCGTGTCGAGGGTCCGCAGCGAGGCGGCGAGGACCTCCCCGCGGCGCAGGTAGTTCTTGTCGTACGGGAGGACCTCCGCCCGTACGAGCTCCACGGCGGCCCGGTGCCCGCCCGGCTCGGCCCGGTGCCCCGTCGGGCGCAGTCCGGCTCCGCCGGCGCCGGTGACGGGGCGGCGGGCGGCCCGTCCCGGACCGAGGGACAGGGCGTGCCGGGCGGCGCCCCGGCCGGCCCAGCTGCCGGAGGAGACGGCCCAGGCGGCGTTGTGGCTGCCGCCTCCCGTGAAGCCGCCGCAGATCTCCTCCCGGGTGGCCGCGTCCCCGGCGGCGTAGAGGCCCGGGACACCGGTGGCGCAGTCGTCGCCGGTGATCCGGATGCCGCCGGTGCCGCGGACCGTGCCCTCGGCGAGCAGGGTCACGGCGAAGCGGTCGGTGAAGGGGTCGATGCCGAGCCGGTCGAAGGTGAGGAAGAAGTTGGGCTGCGCGAGGCGCATCGCGGCCCGGGCCCTCTCGTCGGCGCGGTCGAGGCGCGCGTACACCCGGGCGCCCGTGAGGAGTTCGCGGGCGATCGCCGACCGGCCGCCCTGGCTGGCCGCGCCCTCCAGCACACTGCCGTCCTCCTGGTAGAAGGTGGCGAAGGAGTAGAAGGCGGTCTTGGTGACCGAGGTGCCCTCGGGTGCGATCCCGTAGGCGTTGGAGAACTCCATGCCGGAGAGCTCCGCCCCGGCCTCTGCGGCGAAGAGCGCGCCGTCGCCGGTGTTGGTGTTGGTGCCGAGCGCCCCGCTGAGGAAGGCGCAGCCGCCGGTGGCGAGGACCACGGCGCCCGCCCGGACCCGGTAGTGCTCCCGGGCCTGGCGGCGGTAGCCGGCGGCGCCCGCCACGGCGCCGTCCGCGTCGGTGAGCAGTTCGGTGACCGGGCTGTGGTCGAGGACGCGGACCCCGGCGCGGCGGATCAGGATGCGCATCCGCCGCATGTATTCGGGGCCTTGGAGGCCGCCCCGGAGCGGCCGGCCGTCCGGCCCGGTGGGGAACGGGTAGCGGCCCTCGGTGGCCAGCTCGTTCATCCGGTCGTACGTCTCGTCGAGGACCCGGGCCATCCAGCGCCGGTCGGCCAGGTAGCCGCCGAGGCCCTCGCGGGAGGCCATGGCCGCCTCGCGGGCGGCGGGCTCGGGCGGGACGTACCAGACGCCGGTACCGCCGGCGGCCGTGGCGCCGCTCGTACCGCAGTAGCCCTTGTCCGCGAGGACGACCCGGGCCCCGGCCCGGGCCGCCTTGAGGGCGGCCCAGGTGGCGGCCGGTCCGCCGCCGACGACGAGCACGTCGGTGACGTGGTCGCTCATGCGTCCTCCCGTGTGTGGCGGTTGGCCGGGCGGGCGAGGCCGTAGTTCTCGCGGAGGGTGCGGCCGGTGTACTCGGTGCGGAACAGCCCGCGCCGCTGCAGGATCGGCACGACGTGGTCGACGAAGGCGGTCAGGCCCGTGGGCAGGACGGGGGCCATGATGTTGAAGCCGTCGGCGGCGCCCTGCGTGAACCACTCCTCCAGCTGGTCGGCGATCTGCTCGGGGGTGCCCGCGAAGGTGCGGTGGCCGCGGCCGGCGCCGAGGCGGGCGATCAGCTCGCGCAGGGTAAGGCCGTCGCGGCGGGCCAGCTCGGCGACGAGGGTGAAGCGGCTCTTGTTGCCGTTGACGTCCCGCTCTTCGGGCAGGTCGGGCAGCGGGCCGTCCAGGGGCAGCCCGGTGAGGTCCACGTTCAGCATCCCGGAGAGCTGGGCGAGGCCGTACTCCGGCACCTGGAGGTCGGTGAGCTGCTGCTCCAGGGCCTTCGCCTCGGCCTCGGTGGATCCGATGACGGGGGCGATGCCGGGCAGGACGAGCAGGTCGCTCTCGGTGCGTCCGTACTTGGCGAGGCGGGACTTGAGGTCCTTGTAGAAGGTCTGGCCGTCGGCGAGGGTCTGCTGGGCGGTGAACACGGCCTCGGCGTACTGGGCGGCGAACTCCTTGCCGTCCTCGGAGGAGCCGGCCTGCACGAGGAGCGGGTGGCCCTGGGGGGAGCGCGGGACGTTGAGCGGTCCGGCGACCCCGAAGTACTCGCCGCGGTGGGCGGCGGGGTGGAGCTTGTCGGTGTCGGCGTAGATGCCGCGCTCCTTGTCGAGGACGATCGCGTCGTCCTCCCAGCTGTCCCAGAGCTTGGTGGCGACGTCGAGGAACTCGCGGGCGCGGTCGTAGCGGAGGTTGTGCGCCAGGTGCTCGTCGCGGTTGAAGTTGCGGGCCTCGTCGACGGTGCCGGAGGTGACGATGTTCCAGCCGGCGCGGCCGCCGCTGATGTGGTCGAGGGAGGCGAACTTCCGGGCCGTGTTGAAGGGCTCGTTGAAGGTGGTGGAGACGGTCGCGATCAGCCCGATGTGCTCGGTGACGGCGGCGATGGCGGACAGCAGGGTGAGCGGCTCGAAGCCGCCGAGGGCGTTGTAGCGGGCCTTGCCCCAGAGGGCGAGTCCGTCCGCGAAGAAGATGGAGTCGAGCCGTGCGCGCTCGGCGGTGCGGGCCAGTTCCTGGAAGTAGCGCAGGTCGGTGACCCGTTCGGGGGTGCTGTCGGGGTGGCGCCAGGCGGCGTCGTGGTGCCCTGCGTTCATGAGGAAGGCGTTGAGGTGGAGGGTCCGGGGGGCGGTGGTCATGGCTGTTCCTCGTGTGTCAGGTGGCGCGGAGCGGGGGCGGGGCCGTCGGGCGGCGGGGGTCGGCCGCCGGGCCTCAGGCGGGGACGCGCCAGGTGCTGAGGCGGCGCTCGATCGTGACCAGCAGCTGGTTGAAGGCCACGCCGATGGCGGAGATGGTGACGATGCCCGCGTACATCTGCGGGATCGCGAAGTTGAACTGCGAGGCGTTGATCAGATAGCCGAGGCCCGCCTTGGCGCCGATCATCTCGGCGGCCACCAGGACCAGGATGGAGACGGCGCCGGCCAGCCGGATTCCGGTGAAGATGGCCGGTACGGAGGCCGGCAGGATCACCTTCTGGAACAGGCGGGGCGTGGAGAGGTCCATCGACCGGGCGAGCCTGATCAGGGTGGGGTCGGCGTTCCGGACGGCGCTGATGGTGTTGAGCAGGACGGGCCAGAGGCAGGCGTAGACGACGATCGACACCTTCGACGTCTCACCGATGCCGAGGAGCAGCACGAAGACCGGGAGCAGCGCGAGGGCCGCGGTGTTGCGGAAGACCTCCAGCAGCGGCCCGAGGAAGTCGGCGAGGGGCCGGTACCAGCCGATGAGCAGGCCGAGCGGGACCGCTACGGCCACGGCGATGCCGAAGCCGCCGAAGGAGCGGATCAGGCTGGCCTGGGTGTGGTCGGCGAGCTGGCCGTCGCCGGCCAGCTCCCACCAGGCGACGGCCACCTCGCTGATGGGAGGCAGGAAGGTGACGTCGACCAGGCCGGCGCGCGGGGCGATCTCCCAGAGGGCGACCAGGGCGAGGATCGCGGCGGTCCGGACGGCGACGGCCTTCAGGACGCGTACGACGGCGAGCGCGGCGGTCCTTGTCCGGACGGGGACCGGGGCTGCAGGCGCGGCGGGTACCCGGGCCGGCCCGGGGTCGGCGTTGGCGTCGGCCGGGGACTTGCCGGCCCGGGTCTTGAGGGCGGGGGCCCCGTCCGGGGCGGCGGTCCCGGCCGCGGCGGGGGCGGTCCCCGCGTCCGGGGCGGACTCGGCCGGGGCGGGGCGGCCCGGGGCCGCCAGGGCGGTGGTGTCGGTTCGGGTGGTCATACGGCTGCTGCCTCCTTCTCCAGTTGCTGGGCGCGGGCCACCTCGTCGTGGAGGAGGTTCCAGATCTCGTGCCGGTAGCGGGCGAACTCCGGGCTGGACCGCAGGGCCTCCCCCAGCAGTCCGTCGCGGTCGCCGAAGGAGACCGGGACGACCTCCTTGACCCGGCCGGGCCGGGAGGTCATGACGGCCACCCGCTGCCCGAGGTAGACGGCCTCCTCGATGCCGTGCGTGATGAAGACGACGGTCTTGCCGGTGCTCTGCCAGATGCGGCGCAGCTCGTCCTGGAGCGACTCGCGCGTCTGCGCGTCGAGCGCGGCGAACGGCTCGTCCATCAGCAGTACGTCCGGGTCGTACGCCAGCGCGCGGGCGATGGCGACGCGCTGGCGCATGCCTCCGGAGAGCTGGTGCGGGTGCCGGTCCTCGAAACCGGTCAGTCCGACCAGGTCCAGGAACTCCTTCGCCCGGGCGGCGCGTTGCCGGCGCGGCACACCGGTGGCCTCCAGGCCGAACTCGACGTTGCCCTGGGCGGTCCGCCACGGCAGCAGCGCGTACTGCTGGAAGACGATGCCCCGGTCCAGGCCGGGCCCGGTGACCGGCTTGCCGTCGAGCAGGATCCGCCCGGCCGTCGGGGCCGCCAGGCCGCCGAGGAGGTCGAGGAGGGTGGACTTGCCGCAGCCGCTGGGGCCGACGACGACGAGGAACTCCCCGCTGCGGATCTCCAGGTCGATTCCGTCGAGGGCGGTGAAGTCCCCGAAGGTCTTGCGCACGCCCTCGAACACGATCTTCGTCATGGCGGCCGTCACCCCTTTCCGTAAGCGTTGAACTCGTTGGTGTAGAGGTCGGACGGCTCGAACTGCCCCTGCTTGATCTCGCCGCGCTCACCGAGCCAGTCGAGCCAGAGCTGGAACTCCTGGTCGGGTATCCGGCCGCCCGTCTCGGCGATCCCGTAGGAGCGCCAGTACTGCAGGGCGGTGGTGTCCTCGTTGCGGCCGCGCTTCTTGACGATCTCGGTCATCCGGGCGACGGCCTCCTCGCGCGGGGTGGTGCGGGACCACTCGATGGCCTTGGCCACGCCCGTCACGAAGGTCCGTACGGTGTCCGGGTTCTGCTTGATGAAGCGCTCGGTCATGATGTAGGTGCCCGCGCTGAACGGGCCGAGCAGTTCCACGTCGGTGAACAGCGGGCGGATGCCGCCTGCGGCGAGGGCCTTGTCGCGCAGGATGCCGGTGAGCACCCCGACCTCGATCTGCTTGGCGCGCAGCGCCTGTTCGGTGTTGACGGGCGGAATCACCAGGGCCTCGACCTTGGCCGCGTCCGCCTTGGCGAGGCCGTTGCGGCTGAGGTAGGTGTCGAGCAGCGCCTGGTAGTGGGCACCCAGGGTGTTCATGCCGACCTTCTTGCCGATCAGGTCCCGGGCGGAGCGGATCGGGCTGTCCTCGAGGACGAAGTAGCCGGCGTAGGAGTGCTGGTCCGAGCCGTAGGAGGAGATGACCGCCTTGATCGGCGCCTTGCCGGCGGCGAGCTTGATGACCGCGCCGTTGAAGGCGCTGCCGAAGTGGGTCTGGCCGGTGGCGGCGGACTGGATGTCCTGCGGGCCGCTGATGGTGTTGCCGACCCACTCCAGCTTGAGGTCGCCCAGGTAGCCCAGGTCGGCGGCGAGTTCGGGGAGGGTGACGGCTCCGACCGACCCCTGGTACTTGAGCGAGGTGACCTGCGAGCCGGAGCCGCCTCCGTTGGCGGTGGCCGTGCCGCAGCTCACCGCGGCCGCCGAAATGCCGAGCAGGGTGAGGAACTGGCGCCGGGAGGTGCGGGTCGGGGTGAAGGCTGCGGGCATGACGGGGTCCTTGTCGGTGCGGGTTGCGTGGTGGCGTGGTGTTACGGGGCTGTGGTGAGCGCGGCGGCAGCGGCGGGCGCCGTGCGCAGGGCCTCGGCGAACTCGTCGACCGCCTGGAAGAGGTCGAGCTCGGCCTCGGGCCGCAGCCGGTCGGGGCCGGATCCGCGCTCGACGGAGGAGTCCAGGACGAAACGGCCGGCGGTGACGTGCCGGGCGCCGAGGGCGGCGAGCACGGGGCGCAGGGCGTAGTCGATGGTCAGGACGTGGGCGAGGCTGCCGCCGGTGGCCAGCGGCAGAATCGTCTTGCCGGCGAGGCCGTCCTGCGGGAGCAGGTCGAGGAAGGCCTTGAGCAGGCCGGTGTACGAGGCCTTGTAGACCGGGGTCGCGATGACCAGGCCGTCGGCCTCGGCGACGGCCTCGAGCGCCCGGCGGATCTCCAGCTCGCCTCGGCGGGCGGCGAGCAGGTCGGCTGCGGGGAGCTCGCGCACGGCCAGGTGTGCGGTCCCGAAGCCGGAGTGGGACAGGCGGCGCAGCACGTGGTCGGCGACGACGGCGGTACGGGAGTGGGCGGAGGGGCTGCCGGTGATGGCGAGCAGGTGGGGCACGGGGGCTCCTTGGGTGACGTACGGGGAGCGGGCGGGGTGGTGCTGGGCGGGGCCGGTCGGTCAGGCGGAGGTGGAGGCGCCCGACGGGATGCCGAAGGCGGGGTCCGGGACGGCCTCCGGGCTGAGCAGGCGGGAGGGCTCGCCGTCGGGACCGACCGGGACGTCGCCGTCGACGGTGACGCGGCGCAAGGTTCGCTCGTGGCCGTCGGAGTCGTCGACGCCGTAGTGCTGGGTGGCGCGGTTGTCCCAGATCGCGACGTCGCCCGCCTGCCACTGCCAGCGGACGGTGTTCTCGGGGCTCTCGATGTGCGACTGGAACAGGTCCTGGAGGACGCGGGAGTCGCGGCCGGTGAGGCCGTTGATCCGCTGGACGAAGTTGCCGAGCAGCAGGGTGCGTTCGCCGGTCTCGGGGTGGACGCGGACCACCGGGTGCTCGGTGAGGAACTTGGTGGAGGTGAACACCTCGCGGTACTGGGCCAGGGCCTCGGGGAGGGCGTCGGGCTTGAGGGCGGCGTAGTCGTACTCGTTGGAGTGGACGGCGCGCAGGCCGTCGGCGAGGGCGCGGAGCGGCTCGGGGAGGTGGGAGTAGGCGGTGGCCGTGTTGGCCCAGAGGGTGTTGCCGCCGTACGGGGGGATGGTGACGGCGCGGAGGATGGAGAAGGCGGGGTAGGCGGGGACGAAGGTGACGTCGGTGTGCCACTGGTTGGCGCGGGCGCCGTGGTGGGAGTCGATGCCGAGGGCGTAACGGCCGTCCGCGGAGGGGACGGTGGGGTGCGCGACCGGCGCGCCGAGCAGCTGTGCGAAGGCCTCGTGGCCGGCCTCGTCGAGGTGGTCCTGGCCGCGGAAGAAGACGACCTTGTGCGCGAGGAGGGCGGCGCGGATCCCGGCGACGGCGGCGTCGGGCAGATCGCCGCCGAGCCGTACGCCGCCGATCTCGGCGCCGATGCGGCCGCCGATCTTGGTGACGGTGACGGTGGGGGCGGGAAGGGTGGTGGCCATGGGAGCTCCCTGCTGAGGACTGGCTGCGGGCAGGTTCGTATCCGCAGCGGAGGAGACGGAGTTGCGCGAAGCGGTGTGTGGTGCGGGTGGTACGGCTGCGGGTGCCGGCTCCGAGGCCGCGCGGGCCCCTCGGGTGGCCCGCCCACGCCGCCCCGACGGCGGCCCTCTCCGCCCGGCGGGCACCGAGCCGAAGACGCCCCCGGGCCGGACACCTTCCCGCCCGGGCACCCCAGGGCCGTCCCCGGGGCGGCATGCCTGGTGGGCGCCATCCGTGGGAACCCGCGACGGGGCACCGTGCGTGAGGCACCCTGGCAGGGCGCCGTCCAGTGGGACACCCAGGTGAGGCCCCGGCCGGCGGGACATCCCGGTGGGGCTTCGGCTCGGCCGGACACCCCCGGTAGGGGGAGCCGTCGGGGAGCCGCCCGGGCTGGGCTCCGAAGGCGGTTGCCGCCCCGGCAGGGCGTACCGCGACGACGCCGCGCCGGTGAGGCCTCACCCCGGAGAGCCACCCCTGGTCGGGCACCGTCCAGCCGGGCAACCCCGGTGCGAGGCGGCGTCACCCCTCGGAGAGGCGACCCGGGTGGGGGCGCCGTCCTGGCCGGGCCCCCGTAGAGGGGCACGGTTCCGGAACGGCGGTCCCGGTCGGCGGCGGGCCGGGTCGGGGAAGGGCATCGCTGGTGGGGCGGCGGGCCCGGTCAGGGGTGCCGAGCCGGATGGACGTTCCTGGTGGGTCGTCCTGGCCGGGGCGGCGTGACGCGGCGGGGCCGGGAGGGCGGGGCGGGGGTCAGGCCGTGGGGGCCGGACAGCGGCCCGGACACTCGCCCGGCTCGGTACAGAGGCCGGGGGTGTGGAGCCGCGTGGCGAGAAGTTCGGTCGCGGACATGGCTCGGAGACTGTCAGCGCCCCGGCCGCCGGTCAACCCCCGCCCGAAGCACCCGGAGGTGGCCGGAACGGACCCCCCACCGGACCTCGCACACCGGCTTTGATCTGGGCTTTCCTTCGGTTCCGCACATCATCCACAGGGCCAGCGGCGGCCGAAAATTCATGGCTGGATTTCACGACCCCGCAACGCCACCGCCACGCATGCCGCCCCACGACAGCGGCGGCGGTTGACCCTCGACCTGGTGGAGGGCCCAGAGTTGCGGGTGTGGAGAGCGAGATGCGCAGCATTGGCGAGATGGCCCGGGACAGCGGGCTGACGGTGAGCACCCTGCGGTTCTACGACGGTGCGGGCGTGCTGGTCCCGGCCTGGGTGGATCCGGTGAGCGGGTACCGGTGGTACGGCCCCGGGCAGCTCGAAGAGTCCCGGTTGCTGGCCCGGCTGCGGCGGGCGGGCATGCCGTTGGCGGACATCCGGCTGTTGCTGGCCGGCTGGTCCAGTGCGGACACCGACCTGGTGCGCAAGCTGCTCGAGGCACATCTGCGCCGTCTTGAACGGGGGTTGTCCGATGCGCGCAGTGAGTTCTCCGCCGTCCGAGCGCTACTCGAATGCAGGGAGAATCCCATGACCGCGCTCCGCACCACCACCGCCACGGCCGCCACCGCCACCGCCACCGTGCGGCTGACCGTTTCCGCCCCCGACCTGGCCGCCGCGCTGGACGCGGTCCGCTTCGCCGCCGGCACCGATCCGGACCTGCCGGTGCTCGGCGGTGTCCTGTTCGACATCGAGGGCGACGCGCTCCGCGTCGTGGCCACCGACCGCTACCGGATGGCCGTCGCACGGGCCGGTACCGCCGGCCACGAAGGGCCCCGCGTACAGGTCGTCGTACCGTCCCCGCTCGCCGACGCGATGCGGGCGCTGCTGAGCGACGACGCCCCGGTCCGGCTCGCCGTGGACGGTGGCCGCGTGACCCTGGAGGCGGGGGACCGCCAGACGGCCGGCCAGTGCGTCGATCACGACTTCCCCGACTACCGTCGCCTCGTCCGCCTGCCGGCAGGGCGCCGCGCCCTCGTCGATGTCGCGGCCTTCCGGGAGGCGTTGGAGACCGGCCCCGTCCGTGCGGGTGAGGTGCGCGAGCAGGACGGTGTCTCCTGCGACCTCAGCGTGCTCAAGGTGACGGCCGAGGGTGGGGTGACCGTCTGCGAGGACGGCGACGACGACCGGCACCGCGTCGCCGTCAACCGCGAGTTCCTTCTGCACGCCCTCGCCGCCGCCGGCGCCCGCGACCGGCTGGTCCTGGAGTTCGGCGCCCCCACGGCGCCCCTGGCGATCCGCCGGACCGACACCGAGGACACGTTTTCGCTCCTGATGCCCGTCCGTCTGGAGGACTGACCGGCGCGGCGCGCTCAGGCCCCTGCCCAGGTGCGGAGGAGGGACTCCCGTACGGGTGGCTTGGGCGTGCCCTCCTGGGCGTGGTCGCGGCCCCAGGCCTCCAGGGTCCGGGGGTCCGCGGTTCCCGCGACGAAACGGGCGAGCAGGTCCTGGGAGAGGGCCGTCTCCCCGGCGCCGTAGCCGGCGACCGCCGCGGGGGCCGTCACCTCTTCCGGCCCGTTCTCCGTCTCCAGCCGCAGGGTCATCTCGGGCGGGCCCTCGCCGCGGAAGGCGTCGAGCGCGGCCGAGAGCACCGACCCGAGGAGCTTCACCGCGCGGCCCGACGGGCCCTCGACGGGCACGTCCTCGACGACCGCGGAGCGCAGCTCCTCCCACGTCCACGTCCGGGAGCCGTCGGGGTCCACCGCTTCCAGCCCGTCGCCGGTCAGCCGCACGCAGCCGCCGATGGCGCTCGGCGGCGACCCCACGTACACCGCGTCCGGAGTGACCCAGAACAACCCGACCATCGCCACAACCGACTCCCACCACTCGCGCCACCGGCCCCGCCCACCACCCGTACCGCCCGGGCGGAACGGACCACCGCAGACACGCCGGGAGCCGGGCCCGTCCGGATGCATCCGCGCCCGCCGGGACGGACGCTGGGAGGGTGGGCCGGGAATCCGCACGTGAGCGTCATCGTCCGCCCCCGGCGCCGCCCCCACGTCACGGGAAGTGATCCGCATGGCCGACCGTTCACGGATGCAGCGCCTTCTGATGCTCTCCGCCTCGGCGGCCCTGGCGGCCGGGGGCGTGCTGCCCTCCACCCCCGCGTTCTCCGCCCCGCCGGCGGCGTACGCCGGCGCCGAGACCACAGCGCCCGCCGTGGATTGGGTGAAGACCACCGATCCCCCCAGTGGCATCACGGCCGAGCTTCCCGGAAAGGCGCATGTCCGGAACGCCTCCATCCCCACCGCCGGCGGCGGGACCGTCGAGGGCCGCTCGTACGGGCTGGAGGTCCCCGAGGGAGCCATCGGATTCACCGTCCACGACATACCGGGCGATCAGCTGTCCCTCGACGAGGCCGTCCAGGGCCTCACCGACAAGTACGAGGAACTCGGCGGCGCACCCCTCACCAGCACCGACGTCAAGAAGAAGACGGTGGACGGCCGCCGGGTCATCGACGCGCGCCTCTCCACGGTGGAACACGACCAGCGCCTGGTCGGATGGGTGCGCGTGATCGCCGACGACGACCACCTCGTGCAGGCCCTGACCCTGGGTCCCGAGGACGGCGAGAAGACCCTGAAGGAGATGCACGAGCGACTCGTCGACAGCATCCGCATCCCCTGACCGGGCTCGGCGCTTCTGTCGGAAGTCTTCAATCCGGCGCTCAGGGTCGTGACCGCGCCGGCGGAGGTCCCGCACCGGAGAAGTCCGCGGGGGACCGGGACCGCCAGGACGGACCTCTCGCCCGTCCGTGGAGATCCCCGACGGATCGTGGTAACGCGCGCGGGTCCGTACGTACTCCCCAGTACCTCGGCAACGGTGCTGCTCAGCCCGCTAGTCAAGATCCTTTCACTATCTCATGAGAGGGCGAGATCACACCGGACGGTATGGTGCGCCCCAAGCGCCCGCCCCTAGCATTCGAGCCATGACGGTCCTGCCTGACGACGGGCTCTCCCTGGCCGCCGAGTTCCCTGACGCGACGCATGAGCAGTGGCAGCGCCTTGTAGAAGGCGTACTGCGCAAGTCGGGCAAGGAAGCCTCCGGCGAGGCCGCAGAAGATGCGTTGTCCACCCCACTCGAGGACGGGCTCACCACCCGCCCGCTCTACACCGCGCCGCCCGACGGGGCGGCTCCCGACACCGGTCTCCCCGGCTTCGCCCCCTTCGTACGCGGAGGCAGGCCGGAGGGCACCACCGCGAACGGCTGGGACGTGCGCCAGCGCCTCGCGGGCACCGATCCGGTGCGCGTGAACGAAGCTGCCCTCGCCGACCTGGAGAACGGGGTCACCTCCCTCTGGTTCACCGTGGGCCGCGCCGGCCTCCCGGTCGACGGCCTCGAGCGGGCGCTGGAGGGGGTCTACCTGGACCTCGCCCCGGTCTCCCTGGACGCGGGCGCCCAATACGCCGAAGCCGCGCGCGAGTTGCTGCGCCTGTTCACCGAGAGCGCGGTGTCCCCCGAGGCCGCCCGGGCCTCTCTGGGCGCCGACCCGCTGGGCCACGAGGCCCGGACCGGCGAGGCGCTTGACCCGGCCGCCGCCGTGGAGCTGGCCCGGGAGGCCGCCGCCGGCTGGCCCGGGGTGCGCGCCCTGACCGTGGACGCCCTGCCCTACCACGAGGCCGGTGGCAGCGCCGCCGAGGAGCTGGGCCTGTCCCTGGCCACCGGTGTCGCCTACCTCCGCACTCTCACCGAGGCCGGGCTGAGCACCGAAGCGGCCCTCGGTCAGCTGGAGTTCCGCTACGCCGCCACCGCGGACCAGTTCCTCACCATCGCCAAGCTGCGCGCCGCGCGCCGGCTGTGGTCCCGTATCGCCGAGGCCTCGGGGGCCCCGGAGGCGGGTGCCCAGCTGCAGCACGCGGTGACCTCGCCGGTGATGATGACCCGCCGCGACCCGTGGGTGAACATGCTGCGCACCACCGTGGCCTGCATGGCCGCGGGCGTGGGCGGCGCGGATTCGGTCACCGTGCTCCCCTTCGACCACGAGCTGGGCCTGCCGGACGCCTTCGCGCGCCGGATCGCCCGCAACACCTCCACCATCCTGCTGGAGGAGTCGCACCTGGCCCGGGTGATCGACCCGGCCGGCGGCTCGTACTACGTGGAGCGGCTCACCGACGAACTGGCGCACGCGGCCTGGGCGTTCTTCCGGACCGTGGAGAAGGCCGGCGGCCAGGCCGCCGCCCTGCGTTCCGGTCTGGTCGCCGAGCGGCTGGCCGCCACCTGGGCCGAGCGCTCCAAGAAGCTGGCCAAGCGCCGCGAACCGATCACCGGCGTCAGCGAGTTCCCGCTGCTGTCGGAGAAGCCGGTCGTACGCGAGCCCGCGCCCGCCGGACCCACCGGCGGACTGCCGCGCGTGCGCCGCGACGAGGCGTACGAGGCCCTGCGCGCCCGCAGTGACGCGCACCTGGCGGCGACCGGCAAGCGGCCGAGGATCTTCCTCGCCGCGCTGGGCCCGGCGGCCGCGCACACCGCGCGGGCCACCTTCGCCTCGAACCTGTTCCAGGCGGGCGGCATCGAACCGGTGCACGATCCGGTGTCCGTGGATCCGGCGACGGCCGCCGAGGCCTACGCCGCGAGCGGCGCCGACGGCATGGCCGTGATCTGTTCCAGCGACGCGCTGTACGAGGAGCAGGCCGAGGCGGTGGCCGGGGCCCTGCGCACGGCGGGCGCCACGACCGTCTTCCTCGCCGGCAAGCCGGGCACCGCAGAGGCTTCCGTGGACGAGTACGTCTTCGCCGGCTGTGACGCCGTCGCCGTGCTGTCCTCCGTACTCGACCGGATGGGAGTGCCGTCTTGAGCATCCCCGATTTCTCCGAGCTGGCGCTCGGCTCCTCCGCCGCCGGGGTCTCCGAGGAGCAGTGGCGCGCCTCGGTGAAGGAGTCCACCGGCACCGCGGCCGCCGACCTGCTGTGGGAGACCCCCGAGGGCATCGGGGTCAAGCCGCTCTACACCGGGCGGGACCTGGAGGGCCTGGACTTCCTGCAGACGTACCCGGGCGTGGCCCCGTACCTGCGCGGCCCGTACCCGACGATGTACGTGAACCAGCCCTGGACGATCCGGCAGTACGCCGGCTTCTCCACGGCCGAGGAGTCGAACGCCTTCTACCGGCGCAATCTGGCGTCCGGTCAGAAGGGCCTGTCGGTGGCCTTCGACCTGCCGACGCACCGCGGCTACGACAGCGACCACCCGCGCGTGACGGGCGACGTCGGCATGGCGGGCGTGGCGATCGACTCGATCTACGACATGCGGCAGCTGTTCGACGGGATCCCGCTGGACAAGATGTCGGTGTCGATGACGATGAACGGCGCGGTGCTGCCCGTCCTCGCGCTCTACATCGTGGCGGCGGAGGAGCAGGGCGTCTCCCCCGACAAGCTGGCCGGGACCATCCAGAACGACATCCTCAAGGAGTTCATGGTCCGCAACACCTACATCTACCCGCCCAAGCCCTCGATGCGGATCATCTCCGACATCTTCTCCTTCACCTCGCAGAAGATGCCGCGGTACAACTCGATCTCCATCTCCGGCTACCACATCCAGGAGGCCGGGGCCACGGCCGACCTGGAGCTGGCGTACACCCTCGCCGACGGCGTGGAGTACCTGCGGGCGGGTCAGGCGGTCGGGCTGGACGTGGACGCGTTCGCGCCGCGCCTGTCGTTCTTCTGGGCGATCGGCATGAACTTCTTCATGGAGGTCGCGAAGCTGCGCGCGGCCCGCCTGCTGTGGGCGCGCCTGGTCAAGCAGTTCGACCCGAAGAACGCCAAGTCGCTGTCGCTGCGCACGCATTCCCAGACCTCCGGCTGGTCGCTGACCGCGCAGGACGTCTTCAACAACGTGACGCGCACGTGCATCGAGGCGATGGCGGCGACCCAGGGCCACACCCAGTCGCTGCACACCAACGCCCTCGACGAGGCCCTCGCGCTGCCGACGGACTTCTCGGCGCGCATCGCCCGCAACACCCAGCTGCTGCTGCAGCAGGAGTCGGGGACCTGCCGGTCCATCGACCCGTGGGGCGGCAGCGCGTACGTGGAGAAGCTGACGTACGACCTGGCGCGCCGCGCGTGGCAGCACATCGAGGAGGTCGAGGCGGCCGGCGGCATGGCGCAGGCCATCGACGCGGGCATCCCGAAGCTGCGCGTGGAGGAGGCCGCGGCGCGCACGCAGGCGCGGATCGACTCCGGGCGGCAGCCGGTGATCGGCGTGAACAAGTACCGCGTGGAGAACGACGAGGCGATCGACGTCCTGAAGGTCGACAACTCCTCGGTGCGCTCCCAGCAGATCGCCAAGCTGCGGCGGCTGCGCGAGGAGCGCGACGAGGCGGTCACGCAGGACACCCTGCGGGCGCTGACCAACGCCGCCGAGCGCGGGGACGGGAACCTGCTGGCCCTCGCGGTGGACGCGGCGCGCGCCAAGGCGACGGTGGGTGAGATCTCGGACGCACTGGAGAAGGTGTACGGGCGGCACGCGAGCCAGATCCGTACGATCTCGGGTGTGTACCGCACCGAGGCAGGCGAGTCCCCGTCCCTGGAGCGCACCCGTGCGCTCATCGACCGGTTCGAGGAGGCGGAGGGCCGCCGTCCGCGCATCCTGGTCTGCAAGATGGGCCAGGACGGGCACGACCGCGGCCAGAAGGTGATCGCGTCGGCCTTCGCCGACCTGGGCTTCGACGTGGACGTCGGCCCGCTGTTCCAGACCCCGGCGGAGGTGGCCCGCCAGGCCGTCGAGGCGGACGTCCACGTGGTGGGCGTCTCGTCGCTGGCGGCCGGCCACCTGACCCTCGTACCGGCGCTGCGCGAGCAGCTGGCGGAGGAGGGCCGCGAGGACATCATGATCGTCGTGGGCGGGGTGATCCCGCCGGCCGATGTCCCGACGCTGCTGGAGATGGGCGCGACGGCGGTGTTCCCGCCCGGCACGGTGATCCCGGACGCGGCCCACGACCTGGTGACGCGGCTGGCCGCGGACCTGGGCCACGAGCTGTAGGCGGCCGCCGGTGCCGAAGATCGACATCGAGGCCTACGCGAAGGGGGTGCTCGACGGGAAGCGCGCGTTCATCGCGCGCGCGATCACCCTCGTCGAGTCCACCCTGCCCGCTCACCGGGTCCTGGCGCAGGGGCTGTTGACGGAGCTGCTGCCGCACGCGGGCCGGGCCCGCCGGATCGGCATCAGCGGTGTCCCGGGGGTGGGCAAGTCCACCTTCATCGACGCGTTCGGCACCATGCTGACGGGTCTGGGCCACCGGGTCGCGGTCCTCGCGGTGGACCCGTCGTCCACGCGCACGGGCGGCTCCATCCTGGGTGACAAGACCCGGATGGAGCGGCTGTCCGTGCACCCGGCGGCCTTCGTACGGCCGTCCCCCTCGGCGGGCACGCTGGGCGGCGTCGCCAAGGCGACCCGCGAGTCGATGATCGTGATGGAGGCGGCGGGCTACGACGTGGTCCTCGTCGAGACGGTCGGCGTGGGCCAGTCGGAGACCACGGTGGCGGGGATGGTCGACTCCTTCCTGCTGCTCTCCCTGGCCCGTACGGGCGACCAGCTGCAGGGCATCAAGAAGGGCGTCCTGGAACTGGCCGACGTACTGGCCGTGAACAAGGCGGACGGCCCGCACGAGCGCGACGCGAAGGCGGCGGCGCGGGAACTGTCGGGCGCGCTGCGGCTGATGCACCCCGTGGACGCGGCCTGGACTCCGCCGGTCCTGACGTGCAGTGCGCGGGAGTCGGCCGGGCTGGACGAGGTGTGGAACCGCCTCGAACAGCACCGGACCCTGCTGGACGCGGGGGGCCGGCTGGCGGCGAAGCGGGCGGCGCAGCAGGTGGAGTGGACGTGGTCGATGGTCCGCGAGGAGTTGCTGGAGCGGTTGCGGGCGGATCCCGCGGTGCGGGAGCTTGCGCCGGAGCTGGAGGCCGCGGTGCGGGCGGGCTCCGTCACCCCGACCTCTGCGGCGGACCGCATCCTGTCGGCCTTCGGCGGCGCCTGACCCCTCGCGTGCGCGGCGCCGTTCCGGGGGCTCTGCCCCCGGACCCTGCCCCCGGACCCCCGCTCCTCAAACGCCGGAGGGGCTGAAATATGGCCTCGCCGGCGTTTGAGGCGCGGGGGTCCGGGGCGGAGCCGCGGGCGGGCCGCCGATTAGACCTTGGCCAGGATCGGGCTCGTCGCGTTCAGGGCGAGGCGGAGGATGCGGGTCTGTTCCACCGGGTTCTCGGTGGCGAGGAGGGCGGAGAGGACCGCGATGCGGGCCTGGCCGGCGCGCAGGGTGCCCGTCGGGACGGCTCCGGCCGCGACCAGGTCCACCGCGCCGCCGTGCGTGTAGATCTCGGTGACCGGCCCGGCCATGACCCGCGTGCTCAGCGCGACCAGCACACCCCGCCCGACGGCGACCTTGACCGCGTCCACGATCTCCGGGGTCGCGTTGCCCGCACCGGTGCCGACGAGGACGATGCCGCGCGCGCCCGCCTCGACGGCGGCGTTGAGCAGGAGCGGGTCGCCGTCGGCGTGGTGCACCACCACGTCCACGCGCGGCGGGAGTTCCGGCATCGCGGGCAGCGGGAGCGGCGCCGGGCGCTGCGGGGTGCGCAGGACGGTGACCTTGCCGAAGCCGATCTTCCCGAGCAGTTCCTTGGAGGGGTCCGCGAACGCGTCCAGTTCCACGGCCTGCGTCTTCACGGTGCCGCGCGCGGCGTGCACCCGCCCGGCGAAGGCGATCAGCACGCCCAGCCCGCGGGTGTTCGCGGCGGTGAGCAGCGCGTCGTAGAGGTTGCCCGGTCCGTCCCCGTCGGCGGTGCCCATGGGCCGCTGCGAACCGGTGAACACGACGGAGCGCGGGTCGTGGTGGTGGAGGTCGACGAGGAACGCCGACTCCTCCAGGGTGTCGGTGCCGTGGGTGACGACGATGCCGTCCACGCCGGGGTCGGCGAGCACCTCGTGCACGGTGCGCAGCAGGGTGAGCTGGTGGGCGGTGGTGAGCCGGGGGCTGTTCACGCTGAACAGGTCCACCACCCCGACCGTGACGCCCTCGGGCAGCGGCGCGGTCGCGATGACCTCGCTCCCGTCGGCGTCCGCGGCGAAGCCGGAGCCCTGCCAGCGGCTGGCTATCGTTCCGCCGGTGCTGATGACGACGATCCGTCCCATTGGCCGTGGCCGCCCTTCTCGTACTCACTCATGGTCACTCGCACATATGTGCTCAAAGCAGCAATGATAGAGCGATCTACGCGCAATGTGATTGCGTCTTCCACCCGACCTGTGACACAGCGTGGGTGATAATTGCGTCATGGACGCCATTGACAGGGATATCTTGCGCGAGCTCCAGGCGGACGGGCGCCTCAGCAACCAGGAGCTCGCCCAGCGCGTGGGTCTGACCCCGTCCCCGTGCATGCGGCGGGTGCGCCAGCTGGAACAGGACGGGGTCATCCAGGGCTACCGCGCCGTGATCTCCCCCGAGGCGGTCGGCCGCGGCTTCGAGGTGCTCGTCTCGATCGAGGTGCGCCGCGACCGCGAGGCCGTCGAGGCGTTCGAAGCGGCCCTCCAGGACATCCCCGACGTCATCGAGGCCTACCGCCTCTTCGGCAGCCCCGGCTGCCTGCTGCGGATCGCCGTCGCGGACCTGCGCGCGTACGAGCGCCTGTGGATCGAGAAGCTGACGGCCCTCACCGGCATCACCGAGGTCAACTCGCAGATCATCATGAAGCGCATCAAGGAACCGACCGGCCTGCCCGTCGACTTCCGCTGACACCCGTGAACGACAGGAAGCAGTACGCCATGAAACCCCTCGGTGCCGGTGACCCCATCCGGCTCGGCCCCTACCGCGTCCTGGGCGTCCTCGGCGAGGGCGGCATGGGCAAGGTGTACTTCGGCCGGGACGACGGCGGCGCCACGGCGGCCGTGAAGGTGCTGCTGCCGGAGCTCGCGCACGACCCGCACCTCGCCCAGCGGTTCCTGCGCGAGGCGCAGACCGCCCGGGCGGTCACCAGCGGCGGCGTCGCCCGGGTCCTGGACGCGCGGACCGAGGAGACCGAGAACCGGCCTTGGATCGCCACCGAGTTCCTGTCCGGGCCCACCCTCGACGACGCCGTCCGCCAGTACGGGCCCTTCGGCCCCGACGGCGTCCGCGCGCTCGCCGCCTCGCTCGCCGCCACCCTGCGGGACATCCACGCGGCGGGGCTGGTGCACCGCGACCTGAAGCCGGCGAACATCGTGCTCACTTCGACGGGACCGCGCGTCATCGACTTCGGCATCGCGCGCCCCGAGCACGGACTGACGCTCACCACCACGGGCCAGGTGCCGGTCACCCCCGGGTACGGCGCTCCGGAGCAGGTGCTCGGTCAGCGCGTCGGACCGGCCGCGGACGTCTTCTCGCTGGGCGCGGTGCTGGCGTACGCGGCCACCGGACAGCGCGCCTTCGACGGGACCCATGTGGCCGCCGTGCAGTACGAGGTGGTGCACGGGGAGCCGCGACTGGACTCCGTACCGCCCGGGTTGCGGCAGCTGATCGCGCCCTGCCTCGCCAAGGACCCCGCGCACCGCCCGGCCCCCGAGCAGATCGCGGGCGCCTTCGCCCCGCCGCCGGGAGCGGACCGGATCTGGCGCACCGGAGCCCTGGCCAAGGACATCGAGCGCCGGGGAGCCGAGGCCGACCGGCAGGCCACGGTCGTCGGGCAGGGGTCCGGGACCGGGCCGTCCCGCAGGCGGCTGCTGCGCACCGCGCTGGCGGCGGGGGGCGTACTGGCCGCCTCCGGCGGGGCCACGGGCGCCTGGTGGATGCTGCGCGTGGAGCCGCGCAAGATCCCCGCGGCCGGACCGGCCAAGGATGCCGAGCCGCTGTCGATCAGCGTGCGGAAGCACGGGACGCCTCCGGGCGAGCTGTGGGGTCCGCTGCCCGTGGCGGCAGGACCGGTCGACGGCGTGGTCACCACCCCGCTGCCGGTACTCGACGTGGTCGTCTTCGCGGCCGCGGGCGGCGGCCTCGCGGCGCGTCTGACGACCGACGGCAAGGAGAAGTGGCGGCTGCCCGACGTCCGGCCGGCCGCCGGACTCGTCGGACTGCCCGGCAACCGGTTCGCGACCGCGGGACCCGGTGGGGCACTGCTCGGCTTCGAGGCCTCCACCAGCAGGCAGGAGTGGTCGGTCGGGGACGCCGACACCGGTCGCATCCTGACCGCGGACGAGTCGGCGGTCTACCTGGTGACGCGCGGCGGGAAGCTGCGCGCCGTGGACACCGCCGGGCGCAAGGTCCGCTGGACGGTGCCGCTTCCCGAGGCAGCCGTGAAGGCACCCGGGCCGCGGGCCGCGGTCGGAACCGGGCGGCTCGTCGTCTTCGGCGCCGACGGCGATGTGATCGCCGTCGACACCGCTTCCGGAGCGACGGTCTGGCGGGTCGGCAGCCAGGCGAGGTCCGCCCTGCAGCCGCTCGTCATGAAGGACGTCGTCTACCTCGGCGGTCGGAGCCTGACGGCCCGGGACATCAGGACGGGCGCAGCGGTGTGGAAGGACAGGGAGACCAAGGCCACCGAAGCCCCGCAGTCGGGAGCCGGCGGCTGGGGGCCGGCGGCCTCGTGGGAGGACAGGGTGTTCGCGATGGACGGTACGGCGCTGTGCCAGGTGTTCACCGAGCGCGGCGGGGCACTGCCGTTGGACCGCAGCGCGAAGGGCCCGCCGCCGCACAGTCCCCCGCACGTGGAGGCCGGCACGCTGTGGGTCGTCCAGGGGGACGGTCAGGGCGTCTCGGCCCACTCCATCGTGAGCGGCCAACGGTACTGGACCTGGTCGGCCGAATCGCGGGGGCCCTGGGGCATGTCCGGCGCGGGGAACCGCGTCTTCCTCGTCAACGACGGGAGGCTCACGGCCATGCCCACCGTCGAGAAGTGAGGCGCACTCCCGGCCTGTTCCCCGCACGCGGTTCCCGCCCGGTTCAGCCGCCCCGGCAGGGACCGCTTAGGCTCGGGGCCGATCAACCGACCCGGGAGAGCGCACATGGAACGCCTTCGTCACGACGACCCGTCGCACGTCGGGCCGTACGTGATCCTGGCCCGGCTCGACACCGAGTCCACCGAGCGCACCGTTCCCGAACGCCGCTACCTCGGGCGCACCGCCGACGGGGAGCGCACCGTCCTCGTCTGCGTGCCCCGGGTCGGCGCCGATCCGTCCCGGTGGGCGATCGAGGCCGAGGGCGCCCGGCGGCTGTCCGTGCCGCGGTTCCTCCGCATCGCGGAGGTGGGCGGCACGGCCGGCTTCCCCTGGTACGCGGCCCCGTACACGCCCGCGCTGCCGCTGCCGGCCGTGCTCGCCGCGTACGGCGGCCCGCTGCCCGAGGACACCGTCCGCCGGCTCGGAGCCGCGCTCGCGGAGGCGCTGACCGCCGCGCACGCCCAAGGGGTGACCCACGCGGGGCTGTCGCCGGCCGCGGTGCTGGTCACCCCGGGCGGACCGGTACTGACCTGCTTCGGTGCCGTACGGGCCGCAGCCCCCGACGGGACGCATCGGACGGGGCTGCCCGGGCTCGATCCGGGCTGCCTTGCCGTGGAGCAGGCGTCGGGGGGCCGCCCGCGGCCGCTCGGGGACGTCTTCGCCCTGGGCGCCGTCCTGGCGTACGCCTCGACCGGCCACACCGTGCCCGAGCAGAGCGAACTGCCGCCGGGTCTGCGGACGCTGGTCGGATCCTGTCTGTCGTCCGACCCGGCGATCCGGCCGCGGTCCGCGCAGGACGTCCTGGGCGAACTCGTGTCCCCCGGGGCGGGACCCGCCCCGTCCGAGGACCCGTACGCGCAGGCCGGCACGGTCCTCGACCATGGAGCCGTACCGCTGCCGGGCCGGGTCGTCGCCGCGCTCGCCGCCCAGTCCGCCGCGCTGCTCTCCGCGGAACTCCCTTCCCCGCAACAGCCGTTCGTCTCGGCCCAGAAGGTGCACTGACCCGATGTCCGTCCCGGCACCCCGCGCCCCGCTCGCACCGCTCACGCACGACGATCCGCAGCACCTCGGCGATTTCCGGCTGCTCGCCCGGCTCGGCAGCGGCGGCATGGGCACGGTCTACCTGGCCCGCTCGGCGGGCGGGCGGACGGTCGCACTGAAGACCGTGCACGCCCGGATCGCCGCCGACACCACCTTCCGCACCCGGTTCCGGCTGGAGTCGGACGCGGCCCGGGTCATCGGCGACCGGTACGGAGCCCGCGTCTTCGCCTCCGACGCACTGGCCGCCACGCCCTGGCTGGCCACCGAGTACGTCATCGGGCCGCAGCTCGACGAGGCGGTCCGGCTCTGCGGTCCGCTGCCCGAGTCGTGCGTCCGCGCCCTGGGCGCGGAGCTCGCCCTGGCGCTCGGGCAGCTGCACCGCTCGGACGTGGTGCACCGTGACCTCAAGCCGTCCAACATCATGGTCACGGCCGCCGGCCCCAAGGTCATCGACTTCGGCATCGCGCGGGCCCTCGGCGACGAGCGGCTGACCAGTACCGGGAGAGCGGCGGGCACCCCCGCCTACATGTCGCCTGAGCAGGCCGGCGGTCTCGAACACTCCGCGGCCGGCGATGTGTTCGCGCTGGCCGGCGTCCTGGTGTTCGCCGCGTCCGGGCACGGTCCCTTCGGCGGCGGGCAGGCCGCGGACCTGCTCTACCGGGTGCGGTACGCGGAACCCGACCTGGGCGGCGTACCGGCGGCGCTGACTCCGCTGCTCGCCCGCTGCCTGTCCAAGGACCCGGCCCAGCGCCCCACGACGGCCGAGCTGGCGGACCTGCTCGCGCCCGGCGGCGCCCCGTTCGCGGACGGGCTGCCGCAGCCTGTGCTCGCGGACATCGCCCGGCGCAGCGGGGCGGTGTGGCAGGAGCCGCCGCTCCGGCTGCCGGCGCCCCTCGGGGAAGCGGACACCGTCGTCGCCGACGGCGCCGGCATGTCACGCCGCAGACTGTTCGCGGTCTCCGGGGCCGCGGCCGGCGCCGTCGCGCTCGCGGCGGGGGGCGGGATGTGGGCCTGGCTCGGCAACCGCGGCGAAGACGGGAGCGGGGCCGCGGACGCCGGGCAGCCCACGCTGAAACCGCCGCCCGACGCGCTGTGGCAGGCCGACCTGGAGCGCCCCTTGGTGGGCAGCGCCCCTCTGCCGGTGAACGGCATGCTCGTCATGGCCACCGGAAACACGACCAGCGGGGTCTTCCAGCAGGACGGCAAGCACGTGAGGGACATCCAGGGGTTCGCGTCCGCCTGGCGCGTCGCCACCGACGGCAAGGCCCTTTACGCGGTCAGGAAGCCGGACGCCGCGGACAAGGCCCTCGCGGTGGTACCCCTGCTCCTGGAGGACGGCAAGGAGCAGGCGCCGCTCGTCCAACTTCCCGCGTACGACGGCACGAACACGCTCAACCAGATCCTCGGTGTGGCCGGCGACACCGTGTTCCTCTACGCCAAGGCGGCCGGGAGCGGCCAGTGGTCCCTGGTGGCCGCGAGCCTGAAGACCGGCAAGGAACTGTGGCGGCAGCCGACGGAGGCACCCACCGAGGAGCAGGAGCAGTTGGGGCGCCCGACCCCCGTCGGCGTCAAGGCCGTACGCGGCGGCGTACTGCTGTGGCAGCACGTCGAGACGAGCGGCGCCTTGCGGGTGTCCGTGCACGACGCCGGCAGCGGCGCCGAGCGCTGGAACGTGTCGCTGGAAGCACCCGGCGCCACGCCGGGCCGGCTGGCCACGGATGACGACCGCGTGTACATCGGCGCCAAGAGGGTGCACGCGCTGCGGCTCACCGACGGCGGGTCCGCCTGGGTCTTCGGCGCGGACCGCGACGCGGGCGAGGTGGGCGCCCGGCGCCGGTACGGCATGCCGGCCGTCCGCGACGGGATCGTCTACGCCGTGGAGGGCACGCGCGGCATCGTCGCCATCAGCGCCGTCTTCGGCACGTTGCAGTGGACGGACGTCCTGCCGGAGGGCACGAAGCCGAATCGCGACATCGCCCCTGTAGTCACCCCGAGCCACATCTACAGCATGGACGCGGCGGGCCTGCGGGCCGTCCGCATCCGCACCCAGAGCGCGGTCTGGCACTACAAGACGAGCGCCTACGCCCTGACGCCGGATCCGGACGGCAAGCGGCTCTACCTCCGCGAGGAGAGCAAGCTGATCGCCTTCCCGCTCCCGTAGGGCCGCAGCGCGAACGCCCGTACGCCGACGGCTCTGGGGGCCGTCGGCGTACGGGCGTTCCGTACGGCGGAGGATCAGCCGGGGATGTGGACTTCCTGCTCCCGGCGCTGCTGGGCCGGGATCGGGGCGCCGAGCACGTGGTTCAGCTTCTCGCCCTCGACGTCCATGTTCGGCAGCAGCCGGTCGAGCCAGCGGGGCAGCCACCAGGCCGAGCGGCCGAGCAGGGCGAACAGGGCGGGCACGAGCGCCATGCGGACGACGAAGGCGTCGAAGAGGACGGCGATGGCGAGGCTGAACCCGACCATCTTGACGAAGACGTTGTCCTCCATGATGAAGCCGGAGAAGACGCTGACCATGATGATCGCGGCGGCGCCGACCACCCGTCCGCCGTAGCGGAATCCGGTGACCACGGCTTCGGAGGGCTGCGCCCCGTGGACGTAGGCCTCCCGCATGCGGGTCACGAGGAAGACCTCGTAGTCCATCGCGAGACCGAACACCACACCGATCATGAAGATCGGCAGCGTGCTCATGATCGGGCCGGGCTGCTCGACTCCGAAGAAGTCGCCCAGCCAGCCCCACTGGAAGACGGCCACGACCGCGCCGAGGGCCGCGCTCACGGAGAGCAGGAAGCCGAGCGCCGCCTTGAGCGGGACGAGCAGCGACCGGAAGACGAGCACCAGCAGCAGGAAGGCGAGGCCGACGACCAGGCCCAGGTAGGGCAGCATCGCGTCGTCGAGGGTCTGGGAGAAGTCGATGAACAGGGCGGTCTGACCGGTCACCAGGATCTCGGCGCCGCCGTTGGCCGCCCCGAGGGTGCCGGCGATGCCCCGGATGTGCCCGACCAGGTCCTCGGTCTCCGTCTCGGTGGGACCGGTCTTCGGGATGACGGTGAGGACCGCGGTGTCGCCCGTGTCGTTGGGCGTCGCGGGGGTCACCGTGGCGATGCCCTCGACCTTGCCGAGCTCCTTGCCCACGCCGGCGGCGGCGGTCGCCGCGTCCTTGGCCTGGACGGTGACCATCAGCGGCCCGTTGAAGCCGGCCCCGAAGGACTCGGACAGCATGTCGTACGCCTTGCGCTGGGTGGTGTCCGGCGCCATCGTGCCCTCGCCGGGCAGGCCGAGCTGCAGGCTGGCGGCGGGCACCGCGATGACACCGAGGCCCACGACACCGAAGAGAAGGACGACCAGGGGACGGCGTACGACGAACCGCGCCCAGCGGGTGCCCAGGTTCGGCTTCTGGCGGGCGGCCCGCTTGTCGGCCTTGCGCTGCTGGCGCTCGGAGAGCGGCTTGCCGTAGTACTTCCTGCGCTCCCTGCGGGGCATGACCTTGATCGGCGCGAATCCGAGGAGCGCCGGGACGAAGGTGGTCGCGATCAGTACGGCGACGGCGACCGTGCCCGCCGCGGCGAGGCCCATCTTGGTGAGCATCGGGATGTTCACCACGCTGAGGCCGGCGAGGGCCACGATGACGGTGAGACCGGCGAAGACGACGGCGGAGCCGGCCGTGCCGACGGCCCGTCCCGCGGCGTCCTGGCGCTCCCGGCCCTCGGCCATCTCGGAGCGGTAGCGGGAGACGATGAACAGGGCGTAGTCGATGCCGACCGCAAGGCCGATCATCAGCGCCAGGGTGGACGTGGTGCTGGAGAGACCGAAGGTGGTGCCGAGGGCGGTGATGGCCGCGCCGCCGATGGCGACGCCGAAGATGGCCGTGAGCAGGGGCATGCCCGCTGCGATCATCGAGCCGAAGGTGAGGACCAGGACGATGGCCGAGACCAGGATGCCGATGCCTTCCGCACCGCCGCCCGGAGCCCCGTCCACCTTCACGGCGTCGCCGCCCGCCTCGACGGTCAGGCCGGTGGCCCGGGAGTCCTCGAGCGCCTTGTCGAGGCCGTCGTGCGCCTCGTCGGTCACCTTGAGGGCCGAGACCTTGTACGTGGCCACGGCGTAGGCCGTGGTGCCGTCCTGGCTGACGGCGTTGGTCTTGAAGGGGTCGGAGGCCACGACGACGTCCGGCGCCTTGGCGAGCGCGCCGACCAGGCCCTCGACCTTGGCCTTCTGAGCCGGATCGGTGAGCTTCTCGCCGGCGGGGGCACGGACCACCACACGGGCGGTCGCACCGTCCACGCTCATGGCCGGGAACTTCTCCTTCAGCAGGTCGAAGGCCTTCTGGGACTCCGTACCCGGCATCGAGAAGGTGTCGGTGGGCGGCGGCGGAGCGACGGAGGCCGCGAAACCGGCCCCGACGACGACGGCGAGCCACAGCAGTGTCACCAGGCCTCGTCGCCTGAAGGCGAATCGGCCCACTTTGTAAAGGAAGGTGGCCATAGCGAAGAGAACTCCTGTTTGGATCGGTACCGCGAGCGGCGGCGGGTGTTTCCGGTGGGGACGGACGGCCGGTCAGTACGGCCGGCCGCAGGCCTGGTCGACCCGGAGCGGGCCGGTCGAGGCGAAGAAGGCAAGGAAGGCGAAGGAGGCGAAGGAGGCGAAGGGGGCGCCGCTGGCACGCTTCCTACGACGTCGGGTCAATGACGCCATCGTGGCACAGATATGGCACCACTGTCGCGCCACATCTGAGCCAGAGCGGCAGTCTGGCCGAAAGGCGCCGCTCGTCCGGCCGGAATACGGGTCCTCCGTCGCGAGCGGAAGCACCGCGCCGACCTGGGCCACGACGGCCCGGAACGGCCTCGGAACCGGGTGCGGACACGGCCACACGGGCCATCGCCTTCCGGCCGGTGTCCATCAGACCCTCCCGCCGGTCTCGGCGGCCCCGGCCCGGCCACCGTGGTGCCACCGTGACGCCACCCCGGCTCGCCGGCCGGGTGCGCTCATGCCGGCACCGCGTCTTCCAGGTCCGGCACGATCACCGTGCCGACCCCTTCGTCCGCGAACATCTCCAGCAGGATCGCGTGCGGGACCCGCCCGTCGATCACCCGCGCCATGTCGACGCCGCCCCGCACCGCGTGCAGGCAGCCGGTCATCTTGGGGACCATGCCGTCGGCGAGCTCCGGCAGCAGCTTCTCCAGCTCGCGGGCGGTGAGCCTGCCGATGACCTCGTCGCCGAGCGGCCAGCCCGCGTACAGGCCCTCGACGTCGGTGAGCATGATCAGCTCCTGGGCGCGCAGCGCGGTGGCGAGCGCCGCGGCCGCGGTGTCGGCGTTGACGTTGTAGACGTGACCGTCCTCGGCGCTGCGAGCGACCGGGGAGATCACCGGAATCCGGCCGTCCGCCAGCAGCGCCTCGATGGCTCCGGTGTCCACCCGGGATATGTCGCCGACCCTGCCGATGTCCACCGGTTCGCCGTCGATCCACGGCACGTGCCGGGTCGCGGTGAGGGTGTCCGCGTCCTCGCCGGTGATGCCGACGGCGAGCGGACCGTACGCGTTGATCAGCCCGACCAGTTCACGCTGCACCTGTCCCGCGAGCACCATCCGGACCACGTTCATGGCGGGGGTCGAGGTGACCCTGAGGCCTGCCTTGAACTCGCTGGCCAGTCCCCGTCGTTCGAGCTCGGCGCCGATCTGGGGACCGCCTCCGTGGACGATCACGGGCTTCAGTCCGGCGTAGCGCAGGAAGACCACGTCGCGGGCGAACGCGGCGGTCAGCGCCTCGTCGACCATGGCGTGTCCGCCCAGCTTGATGACGACGGTCCGGTCCTGGCGACGGGTCAGCCAGGGCAGCGCCTCGCCGACGGACCGCGCCTTGGCCAGGGCCGGATGCTGACGGATCGTCATGAGAACCTCGCGCGCAGGGTGAAGAGAACGCCGGCCGCGCTGGTGACGTTCATCGGCACAACTCCTTCTGTGGAGGACTCAGGGCTCCCGGAAAACGTGAATTCCCGCGGGCGGGCACAGGCCGCGGTCACCGGTCCAGCATCGCGCGGGGGAAGGGCCCGCCGGAAGCCCATTCCCGGGAACTCAGGGCAGAACAGCGAAGATTCGGGGCAGTGTGTTACCGCTGTCCCGTCAACAGGACGGCGGGGAAAGAACATCGACGGCCGGTGGAGCACTTCATGGGCCCACCGGTCTCCACGGGGCGCCCGAAAGATGCCATGATCGGGCATGGCGGTCTCGCCAACTCCATCCCCACTAACGGATGACGGTCCGTTTCCCGGCCGGGAAGCGGACCGTGAACGGCTTGAATTGGAGTGCATTCATGAGCAGCAACCCGTTCGACGACGCTGACGGCCGGTTCTACGTCCTGGCGAACGACGAGGAACAGCACTCGCTGTGGCCTTCGTTCGCCGAGATTCCGGCCGGCTGGCGCATCGTATTCGGCGAGGACAGCCGCCAGCAGTGCCTGGAGCACGTCGAGGCGAACTGGACCGACCTCCGTCCGAAGAGCCTGCGTGACGCGATGGCCGCCGACTCGGTTTCCGCCGGCGCCGCGTGAGGTGAATGCGGCATTCCACGGAATGGCCGAAGACGGACGAAGGGTGGGCCCCGGTGCTGAAGGAACAGCACCGGGGCCCACCCTTCGGCGTGGGGGAAGAACGCGGTGTCAGGCCCGGCCGGCCACGCCCGCGACCTCGACGGTGCGCGCCCCGCCCTGCTCCTGTTCGGCGCGCCGCAGCACGATGGAGTCGGCGATCTCGCCGCTGCGCACGGCGATGTTCGACAGCAGCGACGAGGACAGCCCGTGGGTGTGCTCGGTGCCGCCCTGGAGGTAGATCCCGCAGGACGGTCCGGTCGCGGTGACGAGCCGGTAGTCGCGCTCCACCCGGTGCCGGCCGTTCACGTCCCGCAGGAAGTGGCGGTCGAAGTCGCCGAGCAGGCGGGCCGGGTCCATGCCCTCGTAACCGGTGGCGAAGACGAGCGCGTCGACGTGCAGCTCCTGCGGCTCGCTGTCGAGCAGCGAGTTCAGGGTGAGCCGCGTGTCACCGCCGTTCCGGGTGACCTCGGCGACCCGGGTGAGGTTCAGGAAGTACAGCCGCTTGCTGCCGCGCACCTCCTCCTCGTACGAGCGCTGGTGCAGGTCACGGATCACCTCGTCGTCGACGACCGAGTAGTTCGTGTTCCGGTGGTAGTGCCAGAAGGCCTCCCGCGCCTGGTCGGTACCGAAGTAGTACTCGTCGACCGCGGCCGGGTCGAACACCTGGTTGGCGAAGGGCGTGTCGTCCGCGACGGAGTACCCGTAGGACGGGATGACCGCCGAAACGCGCGCGTGCGGAAGCTTGTCGTACAGGAACCTGGTGATCTCGGCCGCGCTCTGGCCGGCGCCGACCACCGCGACGCTCTTCAGCTCGTTGGGGTCGAGGCCGTGGAACTTCTCCAGGAACTCGGAGCTGTGCCACACCCGCTCGTCGCGCGCGACCCCCGCCGGCATGCGCGGCACCAGGCCCGTCGAGATGGTCACGTTGCGCGCGCGGACCTGGCGGACGCCGCCCGCCGCGTCGCGGACCTCGAGGCGGAGGTGCTCGGGGGTTTTTGAACCGGTGTCCTGCGCGGGCCGGATCGCGGTGACCTCCGATCCGTAGGAGACGCGGTCGGCGAGGCCCGACGCCGCCCATTCCAGGTACTGGTGGAATTCCTGCCGGGTCGGGAAGAAGTCCTGGTTGTTCACGAACTGGACCAGTCGGCCCGCGGCGTGCAGATACGAGACGAAGCTGAACCGGGACACCGGATTGCGGAAGGTGGCCAGGTCCTTCAGGAACGAGATCTGCATGGTCGTCGACGGCAGCAGCATGTTGCGGTGCCAGCCGAAGGCGGGCTGCCGCTCGAAGAATGCGGCCTTGACCGGATGCTCCGGAACATTGGCCCGGTGCTCTTCCAGAGCGATCGCGAGCGACAGGTTGGACGGGCCGAAGCCGATGCCGACCACGTCGTATATCTCGTGGTTATGCGTACCCGTTGTACCCATAGACAATTCTCCCGCTAGCGTCTTGGAATCTCGACCGGTGATCCGGGAGACCTCTATTCAGTATTGCGCCGGAGAACCTCCCGGCGCCAACCTGAACACGTCAAGAAGACGATCCTGGCGACCCCGATGCGGACCGAATAGCGAAGGCCTCTGTCCGGCCGACAGGACAGCGGTACGGTCGGTCCGGATTTCCATGTCCTCGCGCATGTGCGCCGACCGAAAGGGTGAATTCCGGATGTTCGTCCCCAGTAACTATCGCGAACCGGACGGTTCGTGGATGACCGATCTGATACGAGACAATCCGCTGGCCATGGCGGTGACCAACGGGACCGCCGAAGACGGACCCTTCGCCACGCACCTGCCGGTCATCGCGGACCCGCAGGCGAACGACGAATGGTCGGAAGACCTGTCCGGCGGCATTCTGCTCGGGCACATGAACAGGGCCAATCCGCACTGGGCTGCACTGGAAACGGGAAGCCTCGTCCTGCTGACCTTCACCGGACCGCATTCCTATGTCTCGCCGACGGTGTACGAGAAGTCCCCGGCCGCCCCCACGTGGAATTTCACCTCGGTGCACGTGCGGGGCGTGGTGGAGAAGATCGAATCGATTGAGGCGACGATGGGGGTCGTGCAGTCGACCGTGCGCGCCTTCGAGGAGTCGAAGTTCGGCACCGGCTGGGACATGTCCGATTCCCTCGGCTACTTCCGGCAGATCGTGCCCGTCGTGGGCGCGTTCCGGGTCACGGTCACGGGGGCCGAGGGCATGTTCAAGCTCAGCCAGGAGCAGCCCTCCGAGGTCCGCGGCCGCGTGCTGGACTCGTTCACCCACAGCCCGTGCACCCGGCAGCGGGACACGGCCGACCTGATGCGCCAGCTGCCCTGATCCGCGAGGGCGGCGCCAGCCTTCAGGGCCCACACTCCCGAGAGTGCGGGCCCTGTGACCCGTACCGCCGAAGCGGTCAGGCGGTGATGGCCAGCCGCGGCCCGGAGCCGGCCGCCTGCGCCGGTCCGTCGGGCCCATGGTCGTCCTCCAGCCTTTCGAGCTCCTCCAGGGCCTCCTTCGCCGCGCTGTCCAGGGTCACCAGCACCCAGCGCTCGAAGTCGACGCCCGCCTGCTCCGCGGCCTTGTGCCACCACTGGAGCCGGCTGCCGGGCACCTCCAGCCGCCGCGTCGGCTCGGCGGGCAGCCTGACCTGCGCCTCGTCCTCGCGGGCGGCGCGGATCGCGCTGCGCAGCTGCTTGGTGGTCCACCTCCGCTGCTCGGCCCGGTCGAGCCAGGCCTCCTGCTCGTCGTGCGGAAGGGAGGCCAGCTCGGCGTGGTGCTGGAAGCTCAGGGCGCCCCGCCGCCGGCCGAAGTCGAACCGCCGGGAGACCCAGGCGTAGTTGCGCAGGGTCTGGTACTGCAGCCCGGCGGCGCGAATGCCGCGCTGATAGCGATCGGTGTAGTGGTCCTTGCCGTACACGAGCCAGTCGCCGAGCCACCATGAAGAGGAGTCGACGATTCCGGACAGCTGGCGTCCGGCCTTCTCCCAGTCGTCGAAGGACATCCCCGCCGGCATCTGCAGGCCCACCTTCGTGGTCAGCACCTGGCCACGACGCGGATCCTCACCCATGGCGCGCCGCTGCCTCGGCGCCGGGTCGGGGCTCGTACGGATCTGCCCGGTTCTCGATCCCTCGATGTCGCCGGCCTGAATCGCCATCATGCCTCCATGTGAAGGGTCCACAGATCAGGTGGGGAGGCTCCCAGCCCGTGCTAAAGGCAGGCCAAAGCGGCCGGACGCCGGCTCGTCCCGCGGGCGTGGGCCCTGCGGGCCGTCCCGTCGACGGGACAGCGTCACGGAGCTCATCGAACAATTGAACAGCCGCCGGCCGTTGTCCGCGCCTTTCTGTTCTCCGCTTCCCGGGCGGAGGGTATGTTCATTCTCGGCCAGAGTTTCTTCGCTGCGGCACACGAGAATTCCCGGCGCCGCCGTCCCGGCTTGTTCACGAGGCATAAGAGGTAAAAGCGCGGCGGTCCTTGTCCTATATTCATGTGCCCGCACCGGACCTCCCCAATTCAGCTCGTCCAGTCAATTCAGCAGGAGCAGGAGGATCGGAAATGACGCAGCGCGGAGCCGGGCACCGGCTTCTGATCACCTGACCGCCGAACACAACGGGGAGGAATCACATGAAGCACCGCAGCGCCGGCCCGCTGGGCCCGCTTCCGGAGTTCCTTGGGCAGTACGTGGCCGGGGAGGGGCACGTCCCGGACGGCATCGACGTCGTCCCGTTCTTCACACCCGCCGGGGACAAGATGTGGCTGGTGTGCGACTACGCGCTGGCCCGCAAGGTCCTGACGGACAAGCGGTTCAGCCGCGCCGAGGCCGTCACGCCGCACGCCCCGAAGCTCAACGACGCCCAGCCCGTGCCCCGTTCCATGATGAGCATGGACGGAGCCGATCACTCCAGGCTGCGGCGCGTCGTGACCAGGGCGTTCACCACCGGCCGGACCAACGCGATGGCCCCGGCCGTGGAGGAGCTCGCCGACCGCTACCTCGACGCCATGGCCGCGTCGGGGCCGGGCACCGACCTGATCGAGGCGCTCGCGGCGCCGCTGCCGCTCGCCGTCCTGTGCTCTCTGCTGGGCGTTCCGCCCGAGGACGGCACGCGCTTCCGGGACTGGGTCGAGGTGCTGTTCGACATCTCCGCCAGCACCCCACAGGAGAAGGCCCGCCGCAGGCTCGAACTCATCGACTACATGGCCGACCTGATCGACCGCAAGCGCCGCCGGCCCGAGGACGACCTGCTCACCTCCATGATCGGGGCGCACGAGCAGGGCGACCTGTCCATGGGCGAGCTGCTCACCATGGGACTCACCCTCCTGATGGCCGGCTACGAGACCGTCGTCGGGCAGATCGGCACGTCGGCGCACGCCCTGCTCCGCGACCCCGCCGCGTACGAGGAGCTGCGCGAGCAGCCCGACCGGCTGGCCCCCACGGTCGAGGAGCTCCTCCGCCTGACCCCCTCCACCCCGATCAGCTTCCCGCGCGTCGCGGTGGAGCCGGTGCCGCTCGGCAGCGTCACGGTCCAGGCCGGGGAAGGCGTCATCGTCTCCCTGCTGCACGGAAACCGTGACGGCAAGACGTTCGCGGACCCCGAACTGCTCGACCCGCAGGGGCACGACGCCGCCCATCTGACGTTCGGTCACGGAGTGCACCGCTGTCTCGGCGCGCCGCTGGCCAGGCTCCAGCTGCAGATCGTCCTGGAGCGCCTGCTGCGTCGGTTCCCGACCCTCCGCCTGGCTCCCGGCCCCGACGCCGTGGTCTGGAAGGACGGCCTCGGCACGCGCGGGCTGTCCCGGCTGCTGGTGGAGTGGTAGCCGCTCCGCGCAGGCCGGTCGTACAGGCGGGTCGCCTCCCGGGTGTTCCGGGCGTCCGCCGTTCAAGTGCTGCTCCCTGGAACACCTTTGGACTTGGAGTGAGGATCCGCATGTCTGTCGAGACCACCCGCCGCGATGCCGAGCTTGTCGGGGACGCCGGGAATGCCGGGGAGCCCGTTGCCGTCATCGGGCTGTCCTGCCGCTACCCGGGCGCGCACTCCGACGGGGCAGCCGGCTCCGAGGGCTTCGAGGGCTTCGACTCGGGCCTCTTCGGCCTCGCGCCGGACGCGGCCGCGTCGATGGACGCGGGGCAGCGGCTCCTGCTGGAACTGGGCTGGGAGGCGCTGGAGGAGGCCGGTATCGTGCCGGCCGCCCTGCGCGGCGCCCGCACGGGTGTCTTCCTCGGCGCGCCCGGCCACGACCGGGCCGCGGGCGCCGACGCGGCTCCCGCCCTGAACACGGCTCCCGCCCTCAACACGGATGCCGGCGCGAACACCGCGCTGGACGCGGACCGCGCCGAGGGCGTCCGCGCCGTACTCGGTCTGAGCGGACCGGGCCGGACCGTGACCGGCGGCGCCCCGTCCGCCCTGACCGCGGTGCACCTGGCGTGCGCGAGCCTGCGGTCCGGCGAGAGCGGGATCGCGCTCGCGGGCGGTCTCGACGCCGGATCCGCGGGCGGGGCCGTTCTCGTACTCAAGACCCTGGCGCGGGCCCTGGCCGACGGCGACCGCGTACGCGGCGTCCTGCTCCGCACCGGGCCTGCCGCCGAGCAGGCCGAGGGCGGGCCCGCCGGTGCCGCCGGTGCCGCCGGGCTGGTCGAGGCCCTGCGCTCCCCCGCCTCCCCCGGGCAGCCGGTGGTCGTCTCCTCCGTCGACGCCGGCGGCACGGCCTGGTCGGTGGAGGTCGCCGAGGCGCCCCGTACCGAGCTGGAACGTTCCGCCGGCCCGGCCGCCTTCCGGGGCGGCACACTGCCCTGGCTGATCTCCGGAGCGAGCGCGGCCGCCGAGCGTGCGCAGGCCGGGCGGCTCCTGGCCCGGCTCACGGCGAGCGCCGCGGACGCCGAGGGCACCACGGACACCGCGCGCGCCGCACGCCCCGGCATCGCCGACATCGGCCACTCCCTCGCCGTGTCGCGCACCGCGTTCGCGCACCGCTCGGTCCTGCTGGCCGGCACCGAGGCCGGGTTCACCGGGGAACTGGCCGCGCTCGCCGAGGGCCGCCGCGGCTCCGGGCGCGTGAGCGGCACGGCCACGGCACGCGACCGGGCCGTCTTCGTCTTCCCCGGCCACGGCGCGCAGTGGCCGGGCATGACCGCCGACCTGCTCGACACCTCGGACGTCTACCTCGCCAGCGTCCGGGCCACCGCCGAGGCGCTCGCCCCGTACGTCGACTGGTCCCTGGAGGACGTCCTGCGCGAGGCGCCCGGCGCGCCCGCGCTGGACCGCATCGACGTCATCCAGCCCGCCCTGTTCGCGACCGCGCTCGGCCTCGCCGCCCTCTGGCGCTCCTTCGGCATCGAGCCCGCCGCGGTCGTCGGACACAGCATCGGCGAGCTCGCCGCGGCCGTGGTCGCGGGCGGGCTGAGCCTGGAGGACGGCGCCCGCGCGAGCGCGCTGTGGGGCAAGGCGCAGGCCCGGCTGGCGGGCCGGGGTTCCATGCTCTCGGTGCTGCTGCCCCTCGACGAGGTGCGGGCGCGCCTGCTGCCGTGGGGCGGGAAGCTGGCCGTCGCGGGCATCAACGGGCCGCGGTCGATCGCCGTCGCCGGCGACATCGACGCGATCGAGCGCCTCCAGGAGGAGTTCACCGCCGAAGGAATACGGGCCCGCCGGGTCGCCATCGACTACGCGCCGCACTGCGCGCACATGGACGAGATCCACGAGGAGCTGCTCACCGTCCTGGCCCCGCTGCGGCCACGGAAGGGGAACATCCCCTTCTACTCCGCTCTGACCGGCGCCCTGCTGGACACCCGCTCGCTGGACGCCTCGTACTGGTTCCGCAGCCTGCGCGAGCCCGTGCTGTTCGAGAGCTCGATCCGGTGCCTCACCGACCACGACCTCTTCGTCGAGATCAGCCCCCACCCGGTGATGACCCTGCCCGTCGAGCAGATCCTGGAGACCACCGACTCCACGGCTCTCGCGGTCGGTTCGCTGCGCCGCGGCGCGGACGGGCCGCACCGCTTCCTTTCCTCCGTGGCGGAGGCGTACGCGCACGGCGCCCCGGTGGACTGGAGTCCCGTCTTCCCCGCGGACGCCCCGGTCGTCGCCCTGCCCACGTACGCCTTCCAGCGCAGCGCCCCCGGTGCGGCCGCCGACCCCTTCGGGAGCGGCGGGGACCCGGAGCGCACGGCCAGGTTCCTCATGGACCTGGTGCGCTCCGAGGCGGCCCTCGTCCTCGGCCGCGGAAAGGGCGGGGACATCGACCCCAACCGCTCCTTCCAGGAGCTCGGATTCGACTCGGCGACCGCCGTGGAACTGCGCAACCGGCTCTCCGCCGCCACCGGGCTGAAGCTGCCGACCACCCTCCTCTTCGACCGGCCCACCCCCGAGAAGCTGGTCGCCCGGCTCGCCGAGCTCTCGGGCGTCGTCTCCGCTCACGAGCCCGTCTCCCGCGCGGTCGCCCGCCGGGTCCCCGGCTCCGACGAGCCCATCGCGATCGTCTCCATGGCCTGCCGCTTCCCGGGCGGCGTGGCCTCCCCGGAGGACCTGTGGCGACTGCTCGTGGAGGAGCGGGACGCCGTCACCGAGTTCCCCGGCAACCGCGGCTGGGCGCTGGAGACCCTCTTCGACGGCGACCCCGACCGCGCGGGCCGCTCGTACACCCGGCAGGGCGGGTTCCTGCACGACGTGGACCAGTTCGACGCCGAGTTCTTCGGGATCAGCCCGCGCGAGGCCACCGCCATGGACCCGCAGCAGCGCATGGTGCTGGAGACCGTGTGGGAGGCCGTGGAGCGGGCCGGGATCGATCCCGCCGCCCTGCGCGGCAGCGGCACCGGCGTGTACGTCGGCGCCATGGCGCAGGACTACGGCCCGCGCCTGCACGAGGCGGGCGAGGGCGTCGGCGGGTACCTGCTGACCGGCACCTACACGAGCGTGGTCTCCGGCCGCGCCTCCTACACCCTGGGCCTGGAGGGCCCCGCCGTCACGGTCGACACCGCGTGCTCGGCCTCGCTGGTGGCCCTGCACATGGCGGCGCAGGCGCTGCGGGCCGGCGAGTGCGAACTGGCCCTCGCCGGCGGTGTGACGGTGATGGCGACCCCCGGCATGTTCGTGGAGTTCAGCCGCCAGCGCGGCCTGTCGGTCGACGGGCGCTGCAAGTCCTTCGCGGAGGCGGCGGACGGCACCGGCTGGGGCGAGGGCGTCGGCATGCTGCTCCTGGAGCGGCTCTCCGACGCCCGCCGCAACGGCCACGAGGTCCTCGCGGTCATCCGGGGATCGGCAGTCAACCAGGACGGCGCCAGCAACGGGCTCAGCGCCCCCAACGGCCCTTCGCAGGAGCGGGTGATCCGCGAGGCCCTCGCCGCCTCCGGACTGTCGGCGACGGATGTCGACGCCGTCGAGGCGCACGGTACGGGCACCCGGCTCGGCGACCCCATCGAGGCACAGGCCCTGCTCGCCACCTACGGTCAGGGCCGCGCGGCCGACCGCCCGCTGTTCCTGGGCTCCCTCAAGTCGAACATCGGGCACACCCAGGCCGCCGCCGGCGCGGGCGGCGTCATCAAGATGGTCATGGCGATCCGCAACGGCCTGCTGCCCCGCACCCTGCACGTGGACACCCCGACCTCGCACGTGGACTGGGCCGGCGGCGCGGTCTCGCTGCTCACCGAGGCCACCCCGTGGCCGGAGACCGACCGGCCCCGCCGGGCGGGCGTCTCCTCCTTCGGCGTCAGCGGCACCAACGCCCACCTCGTCCTGGAGCAGGCCGCCGAGCCCGCGCCCGCCGAACCCGCAGCCACAGCCACACCCGCGCCCGCGCCCGCCGAGCCGGCGCCTTCCGGGGCCGAGGCTCCCGCGGCCGTCCCCTTCCTCCTCTCCGCCAAGAGCGACCATGCGTTGCGCGCGCAGGCCGGCAAGCTGCTCGACCAGCTCCGGGACCAGCCGGACGGCCGCCTCGCGGACATCGGCTACTCCCTCGCCGTCGGCCGGGCCCACTTCGACCGGCGGGCCACCGTGGTCGCCGAGGACCGCGCGGGCCTGGAGCAGGGCCTGCGGGCGCTGGTCGACGGCGCCACGGACCGCGGCCTGGTCACCGGGCAGAGCCGGCCCGCGGCCCGTCCCGTGTTCGTGTTCCCCGGTCAGGGCGCGCAGTGGGTGGGCATGGCGGCCGGCCTGCTGAAGTCCTCCCCGGTGTTCGCCCGCCGGATGGCCGAGTGCGCGGCGGCCCTGGAGCCGCTGGTGGACTGGTCGCTCCTCGACGTCGTACGCGGTGCCGAGGGGGCTCCGGGCTTCGAGCGGGTGGACGTCGTACAGCCCGTGCTGTGGTCGGTGATGGTGTCCCTGGCCGAGGTCTGGCGCTCGCTGGGCGTCGAACCGGCCGCGGTCGTCGGCCACTCGCAGGGCGAGATCGCCGCGGCCTGCGTGGCGGGCGTGCTCAGCGTCGAGGACGCGGCCCGGGTCGTGGCGCTGCGCAGCCGCGCGCTGACCGTGCTGTCGGGCCGGGGCGGCATGATGTCCGTGGCCCAGCCCGTCGCGTGGGTACGGGAGCGGATCGGCGCCTGGGAGGGCCGGATCTCGGTCGCCGCGGTCAACGGACCCTCCCAGACCGTGGTGTCCGGCGACCCGGAGGCCCTCGCCGAGTTCCTCGCCCAGGCCAAGGAGCAGGGGGCGCGGGCCCGCCTCGTGGACGTGGACTACGCCTCCCACTCGGCCCATGTGGAGGAGCTCGAGGTCGAGTTGGCGCGGATCCTCGACGGCATCGAGGCGCGCCCGGGCCAGGTCCCGGTGTACTCCTCGCTGACCGGCGCGCTGCTGACCGACACCGGCCTGATGGGCGCCGGGTACTGGTACCAGAACCTGCGCGAGACGGTGCAGTTCGAGCAGGCGGTCGGCGAGCTGCTTGCCGCCGGCCACCACACCTTCATCGAGGTCAGCCCGCACCCGGTGCTCACCATCGGCGTGCAGGCGGCCCTCGACGAGGCCGGCGCCCGGGGCGCCGCCCTGGGCACCCTGCGCCGCGACGAGAACGAGGCCGGACGCCTGCTGCTCTCGCTCGGCGAGGCCCACTGCCACGGCGTGCGCGTCGACTGGTCGGCCGTGTTCGACGGTACGGGTGCCCGGCGGGTCCAGGTGCCGACGTACGCCTTCCAGCGGAGCCGGTTCTGGCTCGACACCCCGGTCACGGCGGAGGACCCGTCGGGCCTCGGCCTCGCCTCCGCGGAGCACCCGCTGCTCGGCGCGATGACCAGCCTCGCCGACCGCGAGGGCGTGCTGTTCACGGGCCGCGTCTCACGGCGCACCCACCCGTGGGTCGTCGACCACGCGGTCGTCGGTACGGTCCTGCTGCCCGGCACCGCCCTGGTCGACATGGCCGTCTCTGCCGGCGACCGCTTCGGCTGCGACCAGCTCCGGGAACTCGTCCTGGAGGCACCGCTGATCGTCCCCGAGGAAGGCGGCATCCACCTCCAGGTCGCCCTCGGCCCCGCCGAGGAGTCCGGAACCCGCTCCGTCACCGTCCACTCGCGCCCCGAGGGCGCGGCGGAGGAGGAATGGACCCGGCACGCCTCCGGCCTGCTGGCCACCGGCGAACACCCGGTCCCCGCCGCCACGCGGACCTGGCCGCCGGAGGGTGCGCGGTCCGTCACCCGTGAGGACACCTACGACCGGCTCGCCGACCGCGGTTACGAGTACGGGCCGGTCTTCCAGGGCCTCGGCCGGGTCTGGCGGTCGGGCGAGGAACGGTTCGCGGAGGTCTCCCTCCCCGAGGAGCAGCACGCCGACGCCACGGCCTTCGCCCTCCACCCGGCACTCCTCGACGCGGCCCTGCACGCCATGCTGCTCGGTGACGGAACCGAGCTGACCATCCCGTTCTCGTTCAACGGGGTCACCCTGCACGCCACGGGCGCGACCGCGCTGCGGGTGCACGTGATTCCCTCCGGCCCCGACAGCGCCTCGCTGACGGCCACCGACCCCGACGGACAGCCCGTCGTCACCGTCGACTCCATCACCCTGCGCCCGGCCGGCGACCTCCGCGCGGCCACGAACGCGGGCAAGCACTCCGGCCTGCACCGGCTGGGCTGGAAGCCCCTGCCGCAGACGGCCGTGGAGCCCGCGGCCGGGCCGTGGGCGGTACTGGGTTCGGACCCGTACGGTCTGGCCTCGGCCGTGTCCGGGGACACGTACGCCGACGCCGCCGAACTGCAAACCGCGCTCGGTGACGGCGCACAACTACCGTCCTTCATAGGCCTGTCAGAGGGGACCACCGAGGTACACACGGCGGTTCAGGACACTCTGGCGACCCTGCAGGAACTACTCGCCGACTCCGCCCTCGACTCCACCCGAATCGTCGTACTCACCCAGGGCGCCACCGCCCTCACCACCAACGAGGACATCCACAACCTCCCCGCCGCAGCCCTCACCGGCCTCATCCGCACCGCCCAGAACGAATACCCAGGCCGCCTCACCCACCTCGACATCGACACCCCCCACGACCTCGCCGCCGCCGCACACACCGCAGCCACCACCCCCGACACCCAACTCACCCTCCGCAACGGCCAACTCCACACCCCCCGCCTCGAAAACACCCCCACCAACCCCACCCCGACCAAACCCCTCGACCCCGAAGGCACCATCCTCATCACCGGCGGCACCGGCGGACTCGGCCACATCCTCGCCCGCCACCTCGTCACCCACCACGGCGCCAAACACCTCCACCTCACCAGCCGCACCGGCCCCAACGCCCCCGGCGCAACCCAACTCCACAACGAACTCACCACAGCCGGCGCCCACATCACCATCACCGCCTGCGACACCACAGACCGGGACGCACTCACCCAACTCCTCGAAACCATCCCCACCCAACACCCCCTCACCGCCGTCATCCACGCCGCCGGCACCCTCAACGACGCCACCCTCGACAACCTCACCCCCCACCACGTCACCCAAGTCCTCCACCCCAAAACCGACGCAGCCCACCACCTCCACCAACTCACCTCCCACCTCCCCCTCACCCACTTCATCCTCTTCTCCTCCATCGCCGGACTCATCGGAAACCCCGGCCAAGCCAACTACGCCGCCGCCAACACCTACCTCGACGCCCTCGCCCACCACCGCCACCACCACAACCTCCCCGCCACCAGCCTCGCCTGGGGACTCTGGGACACGGCCAGTGCGATGACCAGCGGGCTCAGCGAGCTCGACGTCAAGCGGTGGGCACGCAAGGGCGTGCTGCCGATCTCCGCCGAGCGCGGCATGGAGATCTTCGACGCGGCCCTCGTCTCGCCGGAGCCGTTGCTCGCCGCGGCCGACCTGGACCTGGCGACCCTGCGCTCCCCGGAGCGGTCCGCGCCCGCCCTGCTGCGCACCCTGGTCCGTACCCCGCGCCGCCGCGCCGTGGCCGCCGCCGCGTCCGTCGCGGGCGGTTCCTCCTGGGCCGAGCGCACGGCCGCGCTCCCCGCCGCCGACCGCCGGCGTACCGTCGGTGAGCTCGTACGGACCACCGTCGCCGCCGTACTGGGTCTCGCGGGCCCGGACTCCGTCGACGAAGCCACGGCGTTCAAGACCCTCGGCATGGACTCGCTGACCGGCCTGGAGCTGCGCCGCCGGGTCGTGGCGGTCACCGGCGTCACGCTGCCGGCGACGGCCGTCTTCGACCACCCCACCCCGGCGGCGCTCGCCGAGTTCCTGACGGGCGAGCTGTCCAAGCTGGCCGGCGAGACCGAGGTGGTCCGTCCCGGCCGGCCGATCGCGGTGCGCAGCGCCTCCGATCACGAGGACCCGATCGTGATCGTCGGCATGGCCTGCCGCTACCCGGGCGGGACCCGCTCCCCCGAGGACCTGTGGCGGCTCGTCGCCGACGGCACCGACGCCATCGGCCCCTTCCCCACGAACCGCGGCTGGGCCCTGGACCGGCTCTTCGACGGCGACCCGGACCGCGCGGGCCACTCGTACGCCCGCAACGGCGGGTTCCTCTACGACGCCGACCGGTTCGACGCCGAGTTCTTCGGGATCAGCCCGCGCGAGGCCGCGGCCATGGACCCGCAGCAGCGACTGCTGCTGGAGGCCAGCTGGGAGGCGGTGGAGAACGCGGGCATCGCCCCGGCCACCCTGCGCGGCACCCGTACCGGTGTCTTCAGCGGCGCCATGTACAGCGAGTACGCCTCCCACCTGCGCAACGCGCCGGAGGCCGTGGAGGCCTACCGTACGACCGGCAACACGCTCAGCGTGGCCTCCGGCCGGGTCTCGTACACGCTGGGTCTCCAGGGCCCGGCCCTCACCGTCGACACGGCCTGTTCCTCCTCCCTCGTCGCCCTCCACCTGGCTTCGCAGGCCCTGCGCCAGGGCGAGTGCACGCTCGCCCTCGCGGGCGGCGTGACCGTGATGGCGGTGCCCGATCTGTTCGTGGAGTTCAGCCGTCAGCGGGGGCTGGCTACGGACGGCCGCTGCAAGTCCTTCGCGGACGCGGCGGACGGCACCGCCTGGAGCGAGGGCGTCGGCGTCCTGCTCCTGGAGCGGCTCTCCGACGCCCGCCGCAACGGCCACGAGATCCTCGCCGTCATCCGCGGATCCGCCGTCAACCAGGACGGCGCCAGCAACGGACTCACCGCCCCCAACGGCCCCTCCCAGGAGCGCGTGATCCGCGAGGCCCTGGCGGCCTCCGGCCTGTCGGCTGCGGACGTCGACGCCGTCGAGGCGCACGGCACCGGCACCACCCTCGGCGACCCCATCGAGGCCCAAGCCATCCTCGCCACCTACGGCCAGGACCGCGACGCCAACCGCCCCCTCCACCTCGGCTCGCTCAAGTCGAACATCGGCCACTCCCAGGCCGCCGCCGGCGTCGGCGGCGTCATCAAGATGGTCATGGCCATGCACCACGGCACGCTCCCGCGCACCCTGCACGTCGACCGGCCGACCTCGCACGTGGACTGGTCGAGCGGTGCGGTGTCCCTCCTCACCGAGGCGACCCCGTGGCCCGAGACCAACCGGCCCCGCCGTTCCGCCGTCTCCTCCTTCGGAATCAGCGGCACCAACGCCCACGTCGTCCTCGAACAGGCCCCCGCCGCCGGGCCGAAGCCCGTCACCGAGGCCCCGGCTTCCCTGCCGATGGCGCCGTGGCTGCTGTCGGGCCACACCGAGGCCGCTCTGCGGGCCCAGGCGGACCGGCTGCTGTCCTTCGTCTCCGCACGCGCGGAGCAGCCGGATCCAGCTGATCGGCCGCAGGTCTCACTGCCCGACATCGGCCGGTCGCTGGCCGATGTGCCGGCGCTGCTGGCGCACTCCGCGGCCGTCGTCGCGGAGGACCGGGACGGCATTCTGCGGGCGCTCGCCGCGCTGGCCGCCGGTGAGGAAGCGCCGGAGCTGATCGCGGGTCCGCCGGCGGGTCATGGCGGCGGCAAGACAGCGTTCCTCTTCACGGGTCAGGGCAGTCAGCGTCCCGGCATGGGCCGCGAGCTGTACGAGACCCACCCCGTCTACGCCCGCGCCCTCGACGAGGTCTGCGCCCACCTCGACGAGCACCTCCAGCAGAACGTCACCCTCAAGTCCCTGCTCTTCTCCGACGAGGACCCCACCACCTCACCGCTCCACCAGACCATGTGGACGCAGGCAGCGCTCTTCGCCACGGAAGTCGCCCTCTACCGCACCCTCGAACACCACGGCCTCACCCCCGACTACCTCATCGGCCACTCCCTGGGCGAACTCACCGCCGCGCACATCTCCGGCGTCCTCTCCCTGAGCGACGCGGCCCTCCTCGTCGCCGTGCGTGGCCGTCTGATGCAGTCCGCCCCCACCGGCGGCGCCATGATCGCCATCGAAGCCACCGAAACCGAAATCCTCAACACCCTCCCCACCCACCACGGCCACCTCGACATCGCCGCCATAAACGGCCCCCACTCCACCGTCATCACCGGCGACCACAACGCAGCCCACCAACTCGCCACCACCTGGCGCAACAACGGCAGACGCACCTCACAACTCAACGTCAGCCACGCCTTCCACTCACCCCACATGGACGGCATCCTCGACCAGTTCCGCACCACCGCCGCCACCCTCACCTACCACACCCCCACCATCCCCCTCATCTCCAACCTCACCGGACAACCCGCCACCACCGAACAACTCACCAACCCCGACTACTGGGTCCAACACCTCCGCCACACCGTCCGCTTCCACGACGGCATCCAGTACCTCCACCACCACAACGTCACCACCTACCTGGAGCTCGGCCCCGACCCCGTCCTCACCGCCATGACCCGAGGCTGCCTGGGCGAGGAGGTCGCCCGGGGCGCGGTGTCGACCGTCGGCGTCCTGCGCAAGGGCCGCCCCGAGGCGCAGACCCTCGCGGTCGCCCTCGGCCACGCCGCCGTGCGGGGTGCGGCGCTGGACGTCGAGAGCCTCTTCCCCGGCGCGCGGCGGGTACTGCTTCCGACGTACGCCTTCCAGGGGACCCGGTTCTGGCTGAACAGCCCTGCCACGCCCGAGGACGTGGCGAGTCTGGGTCTGACGCCGGCGGAGCACCCGCTGCTGGGTGCGGTGACCAGCCTCGCCGGCGGCGAGGGACTGGTGTTCACGGGCCGCGTCACGCGGAGCACCCACCCTTGGACCGCCGACCACGCGGTCTCCGGGACGGTTCTGCTGCCCGGCACCGCCCTGGTCGAGATGGCCGTGGCGGCGGGCGAGCGCTTCGGCTACGACCGGCTCCGGGAGCTCGTCCTGGAGGCGCCGCTGGTCCTCCCCGAGGACGGGCGCGTCCACCTCCAGGTGGCGCTCGGCGCCGAGGAGTCCGGTACGCGCTCCGTGTCCGTCCACTCCCGCGCCGAGGGCCGGACGGACGAGGAATGGACGCGGCACGCCTCCGGTGTGCTCGCCGAGGCGGGCCCGGGACCGGTTCCCGCGGCCGGCTCGGCCGTCTGGCCGCCGGAGGGAGCCACCGAGATACCCGTCGGCGACCTCTACCCCCGCCTCGCCGAGCGCGGATACGCCTACGGCCCCACCTTCCAGGGCCTGCGGAGCGCGTGGAGACGGGGCACGGATCTGTACGCGGAGATCGCACTCCCCGAGAGCATCGACGGGGACGGCTTCGCCCTCCACCCCGCCGCTCTGGACGCCGCCCTGCACGCGCTGCTGATCGAGGATTCCGACGAACTGACCATCCCGTTCTCGTTCAACGGGGTCACTCTGCACGCCGCCGGTGCGACCGCGCTGCGGGTGCACCTGGTTCCGAGCGGTACGAGCGCCGCCTCGCTCACGGCCACGGACGCCGACGGCCGGCCCGTCATCACCGTCGACGAGATCGCCCTGCGCCCGGCCGGAGACCTGCGGGGCAGCAGCGGTCGCCTGGACGGGCTCTACCACCTGGTGTGGAAGCCCGTCCCTCAGGCCACCGAGCCGGCCGCCGGGCCGTGGGCGGTACTGGGTTCGGACCCGTACGGTCTGGCCTCGGCCGTGTCCGGGGACACGTACGCCGACGCCGCCGAACTGCGGACCGCTCTCGCCTCAGGCGGGCCGGTCCCCGGTGTCATCGCGCTCACCGAGCCGAGCTCGGAGGTGCACGCGGCGGTTCAGGACACTCTGGCGACCCTGCAGGAACTACTCGCCGACTCCGCCCTCGACTCCACCCGAATCGTCGTACTCACCCAGGGCGCCACCGCCCTCACCACCAACGAGGACATCCACAACCTCCCCGCCGCAGCCCTCACCGGCCTCATCCGCACCGCCCAGAACGAATACCCAGGCCGCCTCACCCACCTCGACATCGACACCCCCCACGACCTCGCCGCCGCCGCACACACCGCAGCCACCACCCCCGACACCCAACTCACCCTCCGCAACGGCCAACTCCACACCCCCCGCCTCGAAAACACCCCCACCAACCCCACCCCGACCAAACCCCTCGACCCCGAAGGCACCATCCTCATCACCCGGCACCGGCGGACTCGGCCACATCCTCGCCCGCCACCTCGTCACCCACCACGGCGCCAAACACCTCCACCTCACCAGCCGCACCGGCCCCAACGCCCCCGGCGCAACCCAACTCCACAACGAACTCACCACAGCCGGCGCCCACATCACCATCACCGCCTGCGACACCACAGACCGGGACGCACTCACCCAACTCCTCGAAACCATCCCCACCCAACACCCCCTCACCGCCGTCATCCACGCCGCCGGCACCCTCAACGACGCCACCCTCGACAACCTCACCCCCCACCACGTCACCCAAGTCCTCCACCCCAAAACCGACGCAGCCTGGAACCTCCACCAACTCACCTCCCACCTCCCCCTCACCCACTTCATCCTCTTCTCCTCCATCGCCGGACTCATCGGAAACCCCGGCCAAGCCAACTACGCCGCCGCCAACACCTACCTCGACGCCCTCGCCCACCACCGCCACCACCACAACCTCCCCGCCACCAGCCTCGCCTGGGGACTCTGGGACACGAGTACCGGCAGCATGGCCGCGCAGTTCTCGGAGGCCGACATCAAGCGGTGGGCCGCCAAGGGCATCCTTCCGCTGAGCCCGGAACGCGGCATGGAGCTCTTCGACGCCGCGCTCACCGCCGGCCGGCCGGAGCTGGTGCCGATCGAGCTGGACCTCAAGGCGCTGCGCTCCCCGGAGCGGTCCGCGCCCGCCCTGCTGCGCACCCTGGTCCGCGCCCCGCGCCGCCGCGCCGCCGCGGCCACGGGTTCCTCCTGGGCCGAGCGCACCGCCGAACTGCCCCCGGCCGACCGCCGGCGGGCCGCCGGTGAGCTCGTACGGACCACCGTCGCCGCCGTGCTCGGTCTGGCGGGCCCCGCCGCCGTCAACGACAGCGGGCCCTTCATCCAGCTGGGCATGGACTCCCTCACCGGTATGGAGCTGCGCCGCAGGCTGGCCTCGGACAGCGGTGTCGCGGTCCCCGCGACCGCCGTCTTCGACCACCCCACGCCCGGTGCGCTCACCGACTTCGTCGTCGCCGAGCTCGCCAAGATCGCCGGTGAGGCCGCCGCCCGGCCGGTCCGGCAGGCCGCGGCCGGCGCGGGCGTCGGCCAGGACGACCCGATCGTGATCGTCGGCATGGCCTGCCGCTACCCCGGTGACGCCCGCTCCCCCGAGGACCTGTGGCGGCTCGTCGCCGACGGCACCGACGCCATCGGCCCCTTCCCCGCCAACCGCGACTGGGACGTCGACGACCTCTACGACCCGGACCCCACCCGGGCCGGCAAGAGCTACACCCGGCACGGCGGGTTCCTTTACGACGCCGACCGGTTCGACGCCGAGTTCTTCGGCGTCTCTCCCCGGGAGGCCTTCGCGATCGACCCGCAGCAGCGGCTGCTGCTGGAGACCGCCTGGGAGAGCTTCGAGGACGCGGGCATCGACCCGGCCACCCTGCGCGGCAGCCGCACCGGCGTGTTCGTCGGCACGATGTACGACGACTACGCTTCCCGCCTGTCCGCGGTTCCGGTCGAGTACGAGGGCTATCTGAGCACCGGCAGTGCCGGCAGCGTCGCCTCCGGGCGGCTGTCCTACACCTTCGGGCTGGAGGGCCCGGCCATCACCGTCGACACGGCCTGCTCCTCCTCCCTCGTCGCCCTGCACCTGGCCTCGCAGGCCCTGCGCCAGGGCGAGTGCACACTCGCCGTGGCGGGCGGCGCCACCGTCATGGCCACTCCGCGGCCCTTCGTGGAGTTCAGCCGCCAGCGCGGGCTGGCGCCCGACGGGCGGGTCAAGTCGTTCGCGGCTTCCGCGGACGGTACGACGTGGAGCGAGGGCGTCGGCGTCCTGCTCCTGGAGCGGCTCTCCGACGCCCGCCGCAACGGCCACGAGATCCTCGCCGTCATCCGCGGATCCGCCGTCAACCAGGACGGCGCCAGCAACGGACTCACCGCCCCCAACGGCCCCTCCCAGGAGCGCGTGATCCGCGAGGCCCTCGCCGCCTCCGGACTCTCACCCGCCGACGTCGACGCCGTCGAGGCACACGGCACCGGCACCACCCTCGGCGACCCCATCGAAGCCCAGGCCATCCTCGCCACCTACGGCCAGGACCGCGACGCGGAGCGTCCGCTGCACCTCGGCTCGCTCAAGTCGAACATCGGCCACTCCCAGGCCGCCGCCGGCGTCGGCGGCGTCATCAAGATGGTCATGGCCATGCACCACGGCACGCTCCCGCGCACCCTGCACGTCGACGCGCCGAGCCCGCACGTGGACTGGTCGAGCGGTGCGGTGTCCCTCCTCACCGAGGCGACCGCGTGGCCCGAGACCGACCGGCCCCGCCGTTCCGCCGTCTCCTCCTTCGGAATCAGCGGCACCAACGCCCACGTCGTCCTCGAACAGGCCCCCGCCGCGGAGGCCACGGGGTCCCGCGACCCGGTGACCCCCGCCCAGCTGCCCTGGGTGGTCTCCGGCCGCGGTACGGAGGGCCTGCGCGCCCGGGCGGCCCAGCTGCGGCGGCTCGCCGCCGAGGCCGGCACGGAGGGCGGCTTCGGCCTCGCGCACCTGGACATCGGTCACGCGCTGGCCACCACACGGGCGGCGCTCCCGGACCGTGCGGTCGTCCTCGCCGAGGACCCGGCGGGTCTGCTGGCGGGCCTGGACGCGCTGGCCCGGGGCGAGTCCGTACCGCAGCTGGTGACCGGGGACTCCGGCAGGACGAACGGAGCCGGCGGACTCGCGTTCCTGTTCACGGGGCAGGGCAGTCAGCGTCCCGGCATGGGCCGCGAACTGTACGAGACCCACCCGGCGTTCGCCGAGGCGCTCGACGCCGTCTGCACGCGGATGGACGCCCACCTGGGTCTGTCGCTGAAGGAGCTGGTCCTCGCCGGCGAGGGGAGCGAGCAGGCTGCTCTCCTCAACCGGACGCAGTACACGCAGCCCGCGCTGTTCGCCGTCGAGGTCGCCCTGTTCCGGCTGGTGGAGCACTACGGGCTGACCCCCGACTACCTCCTCGGCCATTCGGTGGGCGAGCTGGCCGCCGCACACGTCGCGGGTGTCCTCTCCCTGGACGACGCCTGCACCCTGGTGGCCGTGCGTGGCCGTCTGATGCAGTCCGCCCCCACCGGCGGCGCCATGATCGCCATCGAAGCCACCGAAACCGAAATCCTCAACACCCTCCCCACTCACCACGGCCACCTCGACATCGCCGCCGTCAACGGCCCCCACTCCACCGTCATCACCGGCGACCACAACGCAGCCCACCAACTCGCCACCACCTGGCGCAACAACGGCCGACGCACCTCACAACTCGACGTCAGCCACGCCTTCCACTCACCCCACATGGACGGCATCCTCGACCAGTTCCGCGCCACCGCCGCCACCCTCACCTACCACACCCCCACCATCCCCATCATCTCCAACCTCACCGGACAACCCGCCACCACCGAACAACTCACCAACCCCGACTACTGGGTCCAACACCTCCGCCACACGGTCCGCTTCCACGACGGCATCCGGTTCCTTCAGGACCAGAACGTCACCACCTACCTGGAGCTCGGCCCCGACCCCGTCCTCACCGCCATGACCCGTACGATCCTGCCCTCCGGAGAACCGGAGACCCGGGAGCCGGTCACCACGGCCTCGCTGCTGCGCAAGGGCCGCCCCGAGGCCCTGACCCTCGCGGCCGCGCTCGCCCAGGCCTACGTCCGCGGCGCGGACATCGCGTGGGGCGGGTTCCTGCCCGGCGGCCGGGCCGTCGCCCTGCCGACGTACCCCTACCAGCGCGACAGCTACTGGCTGAGCGCTCCCGCCGCCCCTGTGGCGCCGAGGCCGGCCGGCGGGCACCCCTTGCTGGACCAGACGGTCGAACTCGCCGCGGGCCAGGGCTGGTTGTTCACCGGCACGCTCGACGCCGACGCCGACCCGTGGCTCGCGGACCACGCCATCCTGGGCCGGCCGCTGCTGCCGGGCGCGGCCGTCGTGGAGCTCGCCCTGTACGCGGCCCGGCGGGCGGGCGCGGCGCAGGTCGCCGAGCTCACCCTCGAACAGCCGCTGCCACTGGACGAGCGCGTCACCGTCCAGCTGATGGTGGGCGCCCCCGGGCCCGACGGGACGCGCACCCTCGCGCTCCACTCGCGTCCCGAGGGGTTGCCGGACGCGCCATGGGAGCGGCACGCCTCCGGGCTGCTGGCCGACGAGGCCTCCGCGCCCGACGACGCGGCCGTGCCGGCCGTCTGGCCGCCGCAGGGAGCCACGGAGATACCCGTCGGCGACCTCTACGCCCGCCTCGCCGAGCGCGGATACGCGTACGGTCCCGCCTTCCAGGGCCTGCGGACCGTGTGGAGCCACGGGAGCGACCTCTACGCGGAGGTGGTGCTCCCCGCGAGCGCCACCGGCCCGCACGCAGACGGTTTCGGTCTGCACCCCGCCGCCCTGGACGCGGCCCTGCACACCGCGCTCGTCGGGGCCGGGGCCGGGGACCGGCTGCTGGTGCCCTTCGCGTGGAGCGGTGTGACCCTGCGGGCGTCCGGCGCGACGGAACTGCTGGTCCGCATGCGGCGGGGCGCGGGCGACAGCTACTCCCTGCTGATCGCGGACCTGTCCGGTGCCCCGGTGTTCACCGCCGACGCGCTCGCCGTGCGCGAGCTGCGGGCGGACCCGGCCGCCGCCGGACCGGTGCACGGGGCGGCGCTGTTCGACCTGCACTGGTCCCCGCTGCGCGGGACCGCTCCCGTTCCGGCCGGCCCGTGGGCCGTCCTGGGCGGCGCGGACTCCGAGGTCGTGGACGCCGTACGGGCCGCCGGTGTGGCGGTCCGGGCCTACCCCGGCCTCGACGGGCTGCAGGGCGCGGTCGACGGGGGAGCTCCGGTGCCCTCCGTGGTCGTGGCCTGCGTGCCCGCCGTCCCGGCCGGGTCGGGCCGGGCCGTGCTCACCGCCCTGGCGCCGGCCCAGCGCTGGCTGGCCGACGAGCGGTTCGCGGACTCCCGGCTCGCCTTCCTCACCGAGGGCGCGGTCGCGGTCGCGGACACCGAGTACCCGGATCCCGCCGCGGCGGCGGTCTGGGGCCTGATCCGCTCCGCCCAGTCGGAGCAGCCCGGCCGGTTCGCGCTCGTCGACACCGACGGGCGGCCCGAGTCCGTACGCGCTCTCGTACCGGCCCTGGCCGCGCGGGAGCCGCAGCTGGCGGTACGGGCCGGGCGGATCTCGGCACCGGCCCTGCGCGGTCACCGGCCCGCCGTCACCGAGGACGCCCCGGCGGCCTTCGGAGCCGACAGCCACGTCCTGGTCACCGGTGGTCTGGGCACGCTGGGCCGGCTGCTGGCCCGGCACCTGGTGAAGCACCACGGGGTGCGGCGGCTGCTGCTGACCGGCCGCCGCGGTGCGGCGACTGCGGGCGCGGAGGCGTTCACGGCCGAACTGGCAGCGCTGGGCGCCGAGGTGGCCGTGGCGGCCTGCGACACCGGCGACCGGGCCGCCGTGGCCGCCCTGCTGGCCTCCGTACCGGCCGGCCGGCCGCTGACCGCGGTGGTCCACGCCGCGGGCGTGACCGACGACTCCGTCCTCGCCGGGCTCACCCCGGAGCGGATGGAAGGGGTGCTGCGGCCCAAGGCCGACGCCGCCCTCCACCTGCACGAGCTGACCCGGGACCTGGAGCTGTCGGCCTTCGTCCTCTTCTCCTCGCTGGCGGGCACCCTGGGATCCGCGGGACAGGGCAACTACGCGGCGGCCAACGCCTTCCTGGACGCCCTGGCCCAGCGGCGCCGGGCCGCGGGGCTGCCCGCCCTGTCCCTGGCCTGGGGCCTGTGGGCGCAGGAGAGCACCCTGACCGGCGACCTGGGCGCGGCGGACCTGAAGCGCCTGGCCCGCTCCGGGATCGGGGCGCTGACCGCCGAGGAGGGCCTGGCCCTGTTCGACGCGGGCGTGGACTCCGGCGCCGCCGTCCTGACGGCCGCCCACCTCGACCTGCGGACGGCGGATCCGGAGGCGGTCGCGGTCCTGCTGCGGGGGCTGGCTCCGGCCCGCCGCGCGGGCGGTGCTCCGGCGGCCCCGGACACGGCGGCCGACCTGCGCGAGCGGCTGGCCCGGGCGCCCCGGCGGGAGCACCGTCACCTCTTGCTCGAAGCGGTACGGGCCGAAGTGGCGGCCGTACTGGGCCATTCGAGCCGCGACCGGGTGCCGGCCGACGGCCGGTTCCAGGACCTGGGCTTCGACTCCCTGACCGCGGTCGAGCTGCGCAACCGCCTGACGGCCGCGACCGGCGTCAAGCTGCCGCCCACCCTCATCTTCGACCACCCGACCCCGGGTGCCCTCGCGGACCGGCTGCGGGCCGCGCTCGTACCGGACGTCCCGGCGCAGGACACCCCCGGGGAATCCGTGAACGGCGCCGCCGGTCCCGACGGCACGGACCTGCCGGACGGCGAGAGCGCGCTCGACACCATGAGCGCCGACGACCTGGTCCGCCTGGCCCTGGGCGAGGGCTGACCCCCCGCCCGGGCCCCGGCCCCCGGACCCGTTCCGGACCCGACCCAGACACCCGACCCACCCCCAGCCCCCAACGGGGCCCCCAACAGGGAAGTACGGAGAGAACAGGATGGCTTCCACAACCCAACAGCAGGTCGTCGAGGCGTTGCGGGCCGCGCTGAAGGAGAACGAGCGGCTCAAGGCCGACCACGCCCACCTCGCCGAACGCGAGCACGAACCGATCGCGATCGTGGGCATGGCCTGCCGCTACCCGGGTGGCGTCCGTTCCCCCCAGGAGCTGTGGCGACTGGCCACCGCCGAGGTGGACGCCGTCGGGCCGTTCCCCGCCGACCGCGGCTGGGACCTGGCGGGCCTGTACGACCCCGACCCGGACCGGCCGCACACCTCGTACACCCGGGAGGGCGGTTTCCTCTACGAGGCCGCGCAGTTCGACGCCGAGTTCTTCGGTGTCTCGCCGCGCGAGGCGCACAGCACCGACCCGCAGCAGCGGCTGCTGCTGGAGACCGCGTGGGAGGCCTTCGAGCACGCGGGCATCGACCCGGCCACGCTGCACGGCAGCCGCACCGGTGTGTTCGTGGGCACCATGTACGCCGACTACATGAACCGGTTCTCCCCCGCCCCGGAGGAGTACGAGGGCTTCCTGAGCGTCGGCGGCGCCGGCAGCGTGGCCTCCGGGCGGCTGGCCTACACCTTCGGGCTGGAGGGCCCGGCCATCACGGTCGACACGGCCTGTTCCTCCTCGCTGGTGGCGCTCCACCTGGCCTGCGCCTCGCTGCGGCGCGGGGAGTCCTCGATGGCGCTGGCCGGCGGTGCCACGGTGATGGCGACGCCGATGCCGTTCGTGGAGTTCAGCCGGCAGCGCGGGCTCGCCGCCGACGGCCGTTGCAAGGCCTTCTCGGCCGCCGCGGACGGCACCGGCTGGGCCGAGGGTGCCGGTCTGCTGCTGGTCGAGCGGCTCTCCGACGCCCGCCGCAACGGGCACCCCGTGCTGGCGGTGGTCCGCGGTTCGGCCATCAACCAGGACGGCGCGAGCAACGGGCTGACCGCGCCCAGCGGCCCCGCGCAGGAGCAGCTCATCCGCCAGGCGCTGGCCGGCGCCGGTCTCACCGCCGCCGACGTCGACGCCGTGGAGGCGCACGGTACGGGCACCGCGCTGGGCGACCCGATCGAGGCGCAGGCGCTGCTGGCCACCTACGGCAGGGCCCGTCCGGCGGACCGGCCGCTCCACCTGGGCTCCCTGAAGTCGAACATCGGGCACACCCAGGCCGCCGCCGGGGTCGGCGGGGTCATCAAGATGACGATGGCGCTGCGCGAGGGGCTGCTGCCGCGGACCCTGCACGTGGACGAGCCCACCCCGCACGTGGACTGGTCGAGCGGCGCCGTCTCCCTGCTGACCGAGACGATCCCGTGGCCCGAGCGGGGCGACGGGCCGCGCCGGGCCGCGGTGTCCTCCTTCGGCATCAGCGGTACGAACGCGCACGTCATCCTGGAGCAGGCGCCCGCGCAGGAGCCGGCCCCCGCCGGGCGGCCGGCCGCGCTGCCGACCGTACCGGTGGTGCTGTCGGCGGCCGGCGGGTCCGCGCTGCGCGCGCAGGCCGACCGGCTGTACCGGCACCTGACCGAGGCGGACGGCGACCAGCTGCTGGACGTGGGCTTCTCGCTGGCCACCACCCGCGGCCACCTCCCGCACCGGGCGGTGCTGCTCTCCGAGGACCGCGACGAACTGCTCGACGGGCTGCGCGCGCTGGCCGACGGCGTACCGGGGCCGGACGTGGTCCGCGCGACGGCCGGGGAGGGCCGCACCGCCTTCCTCTTCGCCGGTCAGGGCTCCCAGCGCGCCCGGATGGGCCGGGAACTGTACGAGACCTTCCCGGTGTTCGCGGCGGCCTTCGACGAGGCGTGCGCGGCCCTGGATCCGCACCTGGAGCAGCCGCTGCGGGAGGTGGTCCTCGCGGCCGAGGACAGCCCGGAGGGCGAGCTGCTGAACCGGACGCGGTACACGCAGCCGGCGCTCTTCGCCTTCGAGGTGGCCCTGTTCCGCCTCCTGGAGTCGTGGGGCATCCGGCCCGACGCCGTCCTCGGGCACTCCGTCGGCGCCCTCGCGGCCGTGCACACCTCGGGCGCCCTCTCGCTGGCGGACGCCGCCGAGCTGACGGCCGTACGCGGCCGGATCATGCAGGAACTGCCGTCGGGCGGGGCGATGGTGGCCCTGCGCGCCTCCGAGGAGCAGTCGACGGCCCTGCTCGCGGGGCACGAGGAGCTGGTCTCCCTCGCGGCCGTGAACGGCCCGGCCGCCACGGTGCTCTCGGGTGGCCGGGAGGCCCTGGCCGCCGTGGTCGCGGGCGTCGAGGCGGCCGGCGGGAAGGCCACCTGGCTGCGCGTCAGCCACGCCTTCCACTCGCCGCTGATGGAACCGGCGATGGCGGAGCTGCGGGCCGTGGTCACGCGGCTGACGTTCGGGGAACCAGAGCTCACCTTCGTCTCGGACCTGACGGGCCGGCCCGCGGGCGCGGAGGAGCTCGCGGATCCGGAGTACTGGGTCCGGCACGCGCGCCGCGCCGTCCGCTTCCAGGACGGTGTGGGCGCCCTCGCGGAGCTGGGCTGCGCCCGCTTCGTGGAGGTGGGGCCGGGCACCGATCTGACCTCGATGGCCGCCGACTGCCTGGAGGAGGTGGACCGGGGCCGCTCCGCGGGCCACACGCTGATCCCGTCGCTGCGGCGGCGCCTGCCGGAGGTGACCGCGCTGTTCACGGCGGTCGCGCGGATGCACGCCTGCGGCGGTGACGTCGACTGGGCCGCCGTGTTCGCGGGCCGCGGGGCGCGCCGGGTGGAGCTGCCCACGTACGCCTTCCAGCACCGGCCGTACTGGATCGACCTGCCGGCCGGGACCGGCGACGTGAGCTCCGCCGGACTCACCGCCGTCGGACATCCGCTGCTGACCGCCTCCGCCGAACTGCCGGACAGCGGCGGCCTGCTGCTGACCGGCCGGCTCTCCCTGGCGCGCCACCCGTGGCTGGCCGACCACCGCGTCGGCGGGCGGGTGCTGCTGCCCGGCACCGCGCTGCTGGACCTGGTGACCTGCGCCGCCCGCGAGGCGGGCTGCGACCTGGTCGAGGAACTCCTCCTGGAGACACCGCTGCTGATCCCGGAGGAGGGGGAGGTCCGGCTGCGGGTGTCCCTGGCCGCCGCGGACGGCTCCGGCAGCCGGGCCGTCGCCGTCCACTCCCGTCCCGAGGACGACGCCGACGGGCAGGGCTGGTCCCGCAACGCCCGGGGCTCGGTCCTCCCCGAAGCCTCCGGCCCGGCGCCGGAGCGGGTCGCGGACCCGGCCCCGGTGTGGCCGCCGGAGGGCGCCGAGCCGGTCTCCGTACCGGTCCCGGAGCTCTACGCCGCCCTCGGCGCCAAGGGCCTCTCCTACGGGCCCGTCTTCCGCGGCGTGCGCGCCGTGTGGCGGCGCGGGCCGGAACTCTTCGCGGAGGTGGCACTCCCCGGTGAGGGCCGGGCCGACGCCTACGGGCTACACCCGGCGCTGCTCGACGCGGCCCTGCACCCGATCGCGCTCGGCGGCCTGATCGACGAGGGCGACGGCGGCGAGCGGACCTTCCTGCCGTACGCCTGGTCCCGCGTCCGCACCCACGGCCCCGCCGGCGCGGTCGTGCGGGTCCGGCTCGCGCCGTCCGGCGCGAACGCGGTGAGCATCGACGTCGCGGACGGCTCGGGCCGCCCGGTCGCCTCGATCGGCTCGCTGGCCCTGCGCCCGCTGCCGGCGGAGGCCGTGGACTCCCACGACGCACCGCGCGACGGACTGCTGCTGCCGACGTGGGAGGAGCTGGCCGAACTGCCGCCCGCGCCCGCGACGCACCGCTGGACGCTGCTCGGCGCGTACGGCTCCGACGGCGACGGCTCCGACGACGCCTCCGAACCGGGCCTCGGCTCAGCCCTGTCCGGCCTGCCGGCCCTGACCGACTCGCTCTCCGCCGGGGTCGGCGCCCCCGAGCTGCTCGTCCTGCCCTGCCCGCCCTCCGCGGGCGGCGGCGCGCCGGACACCGGGGCGGCCGTGCGCACCGCCCTGCACCAGGTCCTCGAAACGGTCCGGCTCCTCGTCGAGGACGAGCGGCTGGCCGGCACCCGGCTGGCGGTCCTCACCCGGGGCGCCGTCACGCTGGGCGGAGAGCAGCACCCCGGCGAGCTCGCCCACCGCGCGGTCTGGGGCCTGCTGCGCTCCGCGCAGGCCGAGCACCCCGACCGGTTCACGGTCCTCGACGAGGACGGCACCCCCGCCTCCCGGCGGGCCGTGGCGGCCGCGCTCGCCACGGGTGAGCCGCAGCTCGCCCTGCGCGGCGGCACCGCCCACCGTCCCTCGCTCGCCGCGCAGGACGCGGACACCGTGCTGCGGCCGCCGGCCGACACCCCGCACTGGCACCTCGACTACGTGGCCAAGGGGACCTTCGCGAACCTCGCCCTCAAGCCCTGGCCGGAGGCGGCGGCCCCGCTGGAGGAGGGCCAGGTGCGGATCCGGATGCGGGTCGCCGGCCTGAACTTCCGCGACGTCCTGCTCTCCCTCGGGGTGATCCCGCCGTCCGTGGACGGGCACGCGGGCGGTTCGGGGCAGGGCGGCGAGGGCGCCGGCACCGTCCTCGAAGTGGGCCCCGGAGTCACCGATCTGAAGCCCGGCGACCGGGTGATGGGTCTGTTCTACGGCATCGGCCCGACCTCGGTCACCGACCGCCGGTTCGTGTGCCGGATCCCGGAGGGCTGGTCCTTCCGGCAGGCCGCGGCGGTTCCCGTCACCTACCTGACCGCCTACTACGGCCTGGTGGACCTGGCCGGCCTGCGCGCGGGCGAATCGGTGCTCGTGCACGCGGGCGCCGGCGGCGTCGGCACGGCGGCGATCCAGATCGCCCGCCACCTCGGCGCCGAGGTGTACTCCACGGCGAGCCCCGCCAAGTGGGACGCGCTGCGTGCCGCGGGGGTCGCGGACGGGCGCATCGCCTCCTCCCGCACCCTGGACTTCGAGGAGGCCTTCCTCGGTGCCACCGGGGGCGACGGCGTCGACGTGGTCCTCAACTCCCTCGCCGGGGAGTTCGCGGACGCCTCGCTGCGGCTGCTTCCGCGCGGCGGACGGTTCCTGGAGATGGGCAAGACCGACCGGCGCGACGCCGCCGAGGTGGCCGACGCGCACCCCGGGGTGACGTACCGGACGTACGACGTCCGCGATCCCGGTCCCGACCGGATCCAGGAGATCTTCACCGACCTCCTCGGGCTGTTCGAGCGGGGCGCGCTCCAGGCACCGCCGGTGGCGGCCTGGGACCTGCGCCGGGCACCCGATGCCTTCCGCTACCTGAGCGAGGCCCGGCACATCGGCAAGGTGGTGCTGGACCTGGCCGACGAGAACGAGCGCTGGGACACCACCCGGGCCGTCCTGATCACCGGCGGTCTCGGCTGGCTGGGCCGGCTCGCCGCCCGCCACCTGGTGGCGGAGCACGGGATACGGCAGCTGGTCCTGATGGGCCGCGGGCTGCCCGGCGAGGACGCCGCCCGGGACATCGCCGAGCTGCGCGCCCGGGGCGCGGACGTCCGTACGGTGCCCTGCGACGCGGCCGACCGGACCGCGCTCGCCGCGGCTCTCGACGGGCTGGCCGGCGACGGCGTCCGCCTCGGCGGGGTCGTGCACGCGGCGGGCGTCCTGGACGACGGCCTGCTCACCTCGATGACCGCCGAGAGCCTGGAGCGGACCCTGCGTCCGAAGGTGGACGCGGCACTCAACCTGCACGCGCTCACCGAGCCCCTCGGCCTCGACGCGTTCGTCGTCTTCTCCTCCCTCGCGGGAACGCTCAGCTCTCCGGGGCAGGCCGGCTACGCGGCCGGCAACGCGTTCCTCGACGGACTGATGGAGTACCGGCGTTCGGTCGGCCGCCCCGGCGTCTCCGTCGTGTGGGGCCTGTGGGAGGGGGCCGGCGGCATGGGCGCCGGTCTCACCGACGCGGACGTCGCCCGCATGGCGCGGGTGGGCGTGGCTCCCCTCACCTCGGAGCTCGGGCTCGAACTGCTGGACGCCGCGGTGCGCCGCGACCGTCCTGTGGCGGTGGCGGCGCGCTGGAACCTCGACGGGCTGCGGGCCCGGATCGCGGAGGGCGCGGCGGTGCCGGCCCTGCTGCGGAGCCTGGTGCCCGCCCGGGCGGGCGCCGCTGGGGCGCGGTCCGCGCCCGGGGCTGCGCGGGCGGAGGCCGCCGAGGCCTCGCTGACCGGGGACCGGCTGCTGGACGCCGTGCTCCACGAGGTCGCGGCCGTCCTCGGGCACACCTCCGGCGCGGCGGTGGACCGGGACGGGGCGTTCGACCGGCTGGGCTTCGACTCGCTCACGGCGGTGGAGCTGCGCAACCGGCTCGCCGTCGCCACGGGCGTCAAGCTGCCCGCCACGTTCATCTACGACTGGCCGACCCCGGCCGAACTGGTGGTCCACCTGCGGGAGCAGCTCCCGCAGACGGCCGCCGAAACGGCCGCGGAAGCCACCGCCGCACCGGCGGCTCAGCCGGCCGTGGGCGCGGCGGCCCCGGCGGACACGGCCGGCAACGGCGCCGGCGTCACCGTGGCGCTGCTCGCCGACATCGCCCGGCTGGAGGCCGCGGTCGCCGACCGGCCGCTGAGCGAGGCGCAGAGCGCCGTCGTCAGCGAGCGGCTGCGCGAGCTGCTGACCGAACTGGGTTCTATGAAGGAGGATCACTCCGCGTGGGCATGACCAACACCCCGACGGCCGCGCCGGCTCCGCCGGCCGGCCGTGCCACCCGGTCGACCGGGCCCGCGAACGGGCCCGTCGACCCCTCCCGGTGGATCCGTACCTACCACGCCCGGCCGTCCGCGACCGCCCGCCTCGTGTGCTTCCCGCACGCGGGCGGGGCCGCGAACGCCTTCGCGGCGCTGTCCGCCGCGCTGCCCGAGGACATCGAGCTGCTCGCCGTCCAGTACCCCGGCCGCCAGGACCGGCGCGCCGAACCCTGCTCCGAGGACATCGGCGAGCTCGCCGCGGGCGTGGCCGCGTCCCTCGCCGCCCACTCCGACCTGCCGCTCTTCCTCCTCGGCCACAGCATGGGGGCCCTCGTGGCCTTCGAGACGGCCCGGCTCCTGGAGGAACGCGGCACCGTGGCCCGGCTGTTCGTCTCGGCGGCCCGGCCCCCCGCGCAGGACTGGGAGGAGCCCGACCTGACCGGCGTCGGCGACGAGGAGCTGGTCGCCGGGCTGCGGCGGCTCGGGGGCGTCCCCGAACCGCTGCTGCGGGACCCGGAGATCGTCGGCGAGGTGCTGCGCCTGCTGCGCGCCGACCACCGGGCCCTGATGCGCTACCGCTGCGCCGGCGGGGCAGCCGTGGCGGCCCCCCTCACCGTGCTCCTGGCGGCGTCCGACCCGAAGAACTCCCTGGAGCAGATGGGCGACTGGGCCCGGCACGGCAGGAACGGGCACACGGTCGTGACGCTGTCCGGCGGGCACTTCTCGCTCGTCGAACGGCCCGGGGAGACCGGGCCGCTGCTCACCCGCCGCGTCCGCGAGGACCTGTCACGGCTCGCCGCCGCTCCCCCCGCCGCGGAACCGGAGGTCCCCGCCGCCCCGGCCGGGGAGCCCCTCGCCGACCTCGTACGGGAGATCCTGCTGGGCGGCCTCGAAGGACGCACCCCGGCGCTGCCCACCGACCCGACCGCGCTGGAGGCCGCGGCCCGTGCGGTGATGTCCCCCGAGGGCTACGCGTACGTGGCGGGCACCGCCGGCTCCGGCGCGACCGGCCGGGCCAACCGCGCGGCCTTCGACCGCCGGCAGCTGGTGCCGCGGATGCTGCGCGGCACCCGCCGGACCGACACCTCGGTGACGCTGTTCGGGCAGCAACTGCCCGTACCGGTGCTGCTCGCGCCGCTGGCCGCGCAGCAAGTGGCCCATCCCGAGGGCGAGTCGGCCACGGCGCGGGCCGCCGCGGCGGCCGGAGTGCCGCTGGTGCTGTCGAGCTTCGCCTCCCGCACGCTGGAGGAGGTGGCCGAGCAGGCGGGTGACCACCGGCGCTGGTTCCAGCTGTACCTGCCCTCGGACCGGGCGGTGGGCGAGTCGCTGGTGCGGCGCGCCGAGGCCGCCGGCTACACGGCGATCGTGGTCACCGTCGACGCCACCCACCTCGGTTTCCGTCCGGCCGAACTCGACAGCGGCTACTCGCCGTTCCTGCGCGGGACGGGCATCGCCAACTTCACGAGCGATCCCGCGTTCCTGGCCGGGCTGCCGGCCGGGGCGGACGCCACCGCGGCCGTGCTGCGCTGGGCGCAGATCTCCACCGACCCGACCCTCACCTGGGCGGACCTGGCCTGGCTGCGCGGGCTGACCCGGCTGCCGCTGCTCGTCAAGGGCATCCTGCATCCGGACGATGCCCGGCTGGCGCTGGAGCACGGCGCGGACGGCGTGGTCGTCTCCACGCACGGCGGCCGCCAGCTCGACGGCAGCGTGTCCGCCCTGGACGCGCTGCCCGCGGTGCGCGCGGCCGTCGGCCCGGACGTACCGGTGCTGATGGACTCCGGGGTCCGGACCGGCAGTGACGTGGTCAAGGCCCTGGCCCTGGGCGCGGACGCCGTCCTCTACGGCAGGCCGTACGTGTACGGGCTCGGGCTCGGCGGCCGGGCCGGCGTCGAGCACGTCCTGCGCTGCCTGCTGACCGACCTCGGCCTGGCGCTGGCCCTCACCGGCTGCGCCTCCCTCGCGGACGCCGGGCCGCACCTGCTCGCGGGCACCCCCTCGGACACCTCCGGGTCCCACGGGCCCGCGGAGAACGGAGACCGGCGATGAAGCGACCCTACGGCTCGGGCTCCGACCCGACGGGCTGGCTGCGCGGTTACCACCGGCCGCCGGCCGGAGCCCCGACGCTGGTCGTCTTCCCGCACGCGGGCGGTTCGGCGACGGGCTACTACAGCCTGTCGGCGGCCCTGTCGGACAGCGCCGAGGTGCTCAACGTGCAGTACCCGGGCCGCCAGGACCGGTTGGGCGAGCGCTGCATCGAGGACATCGGGGAGATGGCCGACCAGGTCGTCGAGGCCCTGCTCCCCCGCGCGCACCGGCCGCTCGCCCTGTTCGGGCACAGCCTGGGCTCGATCGTGGCGTACGAGGTGGCCCTGCGGCTGGAGCGCCTGCACCCGGACCGCGCGCCGATCGGCGTGATCGTCTCGGGCCGGCCCGCGGCCGCCATCCACCTGAGCCGGGGCCTGTCCCGCATGGAGGACGAGGAGCTCGCCTCGTCGATCTCCGACTTGGCCGGCACCCCGCCGGAGCTGCTGGCCGACAAGGACCTGATGGCGGCGGTCCTGCCCTCCCTGCGCGCCGATTTCAAGGCCGCGGAGGGCTATCGGGGCGGCGTGGGCTCCCGGCTGGCCTGCCCCCTGCACGCGTATTCGGGGGCGCAGGACTTCAACGTGCCGCGCGAGGGGCTGCTGCGGTGGAGCGAGCACACGGCGGCCGCCTTCACGGCGCGCTTCTTCGAGGGCGGCCACTTCTACCTCCAGTCCTCCGAGCACGAGGTGGCCCGGGCCATCGCGGATGACCTCCGCGCCTTCGCCGCCGCCTCGCTGGTGGGCAGCGGCCGCTGACCCGGCGGCCCGCACCCACGGCCGGCGGCTGGGCATTTTGATCACGACGGCCGGCTCGGATCCATTTCCGTCAGTGCTCGGCGGCGTCGGGCGGGCCGGGAGTGCCGGGATTCCTGAGGGACAGGCACCACGGACATTCGTGGAGGTCGCTCGCGGCCCTCGTCGGACGGGGCGAGGGCAGGGAGAAACCCGCCCTGTATTCGTCCTGAAGCACCTGGGTCGAGCATATTTCCGTCCGGGACGAGCCGACCGTGCCGGCCGTGCCCGCCTCGGCGAGGCGGCGCGTCATCCGCATCAGCGCTGCCCGCACTGCGCTCGCCACCCGGACTGCGGCCAGCCGGACACGGCGCCGGACAGCTGCCCAGGGGCCTCGATCGGATCGGTCACCGTAGGGGGCCATGCTCACCCAGCCCTTCTCGTAGCCGCACGCGGTGGGACGGATAGACCTTGCTGTCGGGGGGCGCCCCAGGGAAGGGTGGCAGCCCCTTGCGAATTGACGACCAGAGACCCCCTCAGAACAAGAAGGATGATATTTCTTTTATTCTTGACACTTCTCGCCATTCCTCCAAATACGTAGCACGGAAGTACGTCGAACGGGAATTAGACAGGCCGCGGCAATTTAGCGTGCTTTCATATCGCGGCGAGAGCCAGCAATGTACGGATTGCCGGGGTTTTATGCGACCGGCCGCGTGCGGATTGCCGGGGTTTTTGAGATATTCAGCGATATTGGCCAAAGCGCGGCACTGCGGCTGGGATCACCTGGCGAGCCCGGTCGGCGACCGCGCCACGGTGCAGGGCCTTCAGCACCCGGGGCGCCGGCATGACACGCCCCGCCTCGGAGCCGCGGGGCCTCGGATCTGCGGTCATTCGGCGAGTGGACTCGGCCGGCGGCGGGGAGGGGCACCGCCGTAGAGGCCTCGCGGGAAGGGTGGCCGGCACGACTCGTGGACGATCGGGAACGGATCCTCGCCCACGCAGGCCGAGACGCCTGCGGGCCTCTCTCCCGGTTGCACCGGTGCCGCGACTTCCTGGCGAGACAGCCGGATGGCATCCACATGACGGGACAGGACGTGCTTGAAGCGTTGATGGCGCTTCAGTTCAAGGGTGTCCACGTGCCACAGACGGCCGGTCCCCGATGACGTCAACGCAGTGCAACCTGTGCCTACTGTGGCAGAGATCAGCACGATCCACAGGAGGATGTTTCCCACGGCTGGTCCTTTCGAAGGCTGATGATGCAAGGGAAGGGGCACACACGACCGGAGCCCCGGCGATCGTCGGGCATAACGCAGGGGCATATGCAGAGTTGCGCCCTCCCTGCCGATTGCAGCCATGCGCAGCCAATCGGCCCAGCGTTGGCATCTCAGTCTTTCAACTGATGATCAGTCGGCGACCGGGGCGGCCGGACGAGAGGGACATGCCGGAGGGCGGCCCGTGGCGGGAGTGGATACGTGTGACCCGTCCGCCGTCGCGGCGGACCGGATGTCAGGGGTGAGGGTCCGATGGACCCGGGACCCGGGACCCGCTCCAGCCTGCCGCTCATCGCTCCTTGAGCTGCGGCGCGGCGGCGCGGCAGGGCGCCGCTACCGAACTCTTGTTGTGTTTGCAGAACCGATAAACGGCAGGAAACACCTGTTCATTTGCCACCATCACCCGGATGGCGCACACCCTGACCAACGCCGATAGCGTTTATGGAATATGACAACAGCAAAGCTCCCCGTCTTCTTCCGCAAGCCTGCGGAAGAAGACGGACAGGGAGGCAGCTTTCACGCCGGGGCCACCCGGATCGGAAAGTGGACTTTCACCCCACGCGCAACCGGATGCAGCGAGGCCAGGAACGCAACCCTGGAACACGAGAGCCTGGAGATCGATCTGAGCTACTCGTCCTCGATCTTTGAGGACTTCCTCCATACGATGAGCGTGCTCCAGGTCGAGTTCGACCGGAGGTCGGGAAGCACCGCACCGTCCACGGCGCCCGTCGACGAGCACTCGGGCGGCAACTCCTGTGTTTGAGCCGTACGGATACCCAGACATCCACGGCCCCCACCCTCAGCCGGACACCCCCGCGTTCTGGCGCCGGCCGGACCACGTACAGCAGCACTGCCCCGGGCAACCGCTCGGCGGGCCCGGTGAGCCGGCCCGGCCGTGGGACCCTGCGGAAGAGCTCGCCATCCTTCTCCAGGAGAGCGCGCTGCCCGGGCAGCCGGAGGCCTGCAGCCGCGTCGGCTTCGACGACGCCGGTGACACGGTCAGCGCCCTCGGCCTCGTAGCGGGGCTGAAGCACACGCCTGCCGAGCGGCCGCTCAAGCAGGCCTCCAGCGGGCACCGCCGGAGCCCGTCGAAGTCGCCGGTCGTGACCCTGCTGCGAACGGGCAGCCTGTTCACCGCCTTGCTGGTCGCCGTCATCGCCGCCGTGGTGAGCATCCTCAGCGGGCTGGCCATCTGTGACGCCCTGCGCCACAGCGCCGGACTCCATACGGCCCGCGAAGTGGTCGGCTGGTGGCCCCTGCTGATCTACGGCCCCTGGATGGTCGCCTCCCTGTCCATCCTCAGATCCGCGCTGCACCAGCGCCGCGCGCTGCATTCGTGGTCCATCGTGCTGCTGTTCTCCACCCTGGCCACGCTTCTGTGCGTGGCCCAGGCGCCCAGAACGATCGCTGCCGCGACCTCGTCCGCACTTCCCGCGGTGGCGGCGCTGGCCTGCTTCCAGCAGCTGGTCCGCCAGATCACCCTCACGCGCCCGCCCCGCCAAGCTGCGCCACGGCACCGGACCCCGCCCACCTCGGTGCTCGGGCAGGCGGCCACGGCCGGGCGCGGCCAGGAGGGCGTCCCTCCCCGCTACTCCGTGGCGGAGGAGGCCGTCCGCTCTGCGTCCAGCGGACGTGGATTGGGGTACGGCGCATGACGGCCGTACGCCTGCGGCGGTGTCATCTGCAACGCAGGTCAGAGCTGCGGTCCTCGGCTTGGACAGTGGGTCGCGGGGTTCCCGGGTCGTGTGCTCGGCGCGGGTCGGTGAGCTCCCGCGAGACGGGCGCCGACGGACCGCGACGCGAGAGGGCCGAGCATTCCGTGGGCGGCGACCGCGAAGAGCGGGGGCGGTGACAGCCGCTAACTTCCTTGACAACCCACTCCTTCCCCACGCGTCACAAAAGTGCTCGCCTGCACCTTTGAAACGAAGATCGAAACCGATAGTCACGGGCCGTGCACAGACTCGGCCCGACGGTCCGTGTCCTTGTCCCCTCGCACCGCGGCCAGGGCCCGCGGCGCGCACGGGAGCCGTGTGCCCGGGCGCTGCGCACCGGGCCGGGGCCACCCCTCGACGGACCGGACCGGGCCGAACCGGATCCACGACGCGCTCCGGCGCGTCACCTCCCACGTCTACCACGAGAGATCACCAGCATGGCGTACGAAATGTCCCACCTCGAACGAACCAGGTACAAGCGGCACCAGGATTCCGCCTACCAGGCCGGCGAAGAGGCCGTCACCAACCTCCAGGCGGCGCTCGCGCTCGCGGACCTGACCCTTCCCTCCCTGTCCAACGACGGGCCGGTGGCCGGCCACGGCTTCGTCCGGCTCGGAGGCTGCAACGCGGACTTCGCCAACCGGCTCGCCGAGGTCATCGCTGCAGGGGCCGACGCTCTGCAGTGCCAACGGTGAACAGCCGCACGGCAATCGTCGTCAACGTGTCACGCCCGCATCGGGAGCGGTGCGAGGGTGACGGCTGCCCGGCAGGGCGGGGCCCTGTCGTGCCGGGGGCGGTGCCCCGCCACTGCTTCTAGCGGTTGGAGCACCGTTCCGCGATGTTCCGGACGGCCATCAGGCCGAGCGTTCGCCGGTGAGGCGGACCTTCAGGGTGGCATGGCCGTTGGCGAAGTTGGAGAAGAGCCGGGTGGGCGGGGCGAGCAGCTCGATGTCGGCGACCCGCGTGCGCAGCGACTCCAGCATGGAGATCATGTGGACACGGCCCAGGTAGGCGCCGAGGCAGAAGTGCGGTCCGTGGCCGAAGCTGACGTGCTTGTTGGGCGTGCGCGCCAGGTCGAAGGTGTACGGGTCGGCGAAGACGTCCTCGTCGAAGTTGGCCGAGCTGTTCCACAGGGTGACGATCTCACCGGCCTTGACGACGTGGTCGCGGATCGGGATGTCCACCAGGGCGTGCCGGCCGAAGTGCATGGTCGGCGTGGTCCAGCGCATGACCTCCTCGGTGGCGCTCTCCAGGGTGACCTCCGCGTTCTTCAGCCGGCGCCACTGGTCCTCGTACTGGCTGAAGGCGTGGACGATGCCGGAGGCGGTGGCCCGGCTCGACTCGTCGCCGCCCAGGATCAGGCTGTAGGCGTTGTAGATGATCTCCTCCTCGCTGAGCGGCTCGCCGTCGATCGTGGCGGTGGCCAGCGTGCTGAGGACGTCCTCGCCGGGATTGCGGCGGCGCTCGGCCATCAGGCCGGAGATGTAGAGCACGATCTCGTTGCGCGCCATCAGCGAGACCTCTTCGCCGTCGTCGGCGCTGTACCGCGACAGGGTCTGGGCGTTCCAGTCCACGAGCTGCTCGCGGTCCTCGGCGGGGATGCCCATGAGGTCGCCGATGCTGTGGATGGGGATCCGGTCGGCGACGGCGGTGACGAAGTCCACCTCACCCTGCTCGACGGCCTCGGAGACGAGGCGGTCGGTGAGCTTCTGGACGTTCTCCACGACCGGGGCCAGGACGCGCGGCGAGAAGGACTTCATCATCAGGTTGCGGATCTCGCGGTGGCGCGGGCCGTCGGTGACGGCGAGCATCTTGCCCGCGGCGGAGTCCTCGCCGAGCAGCAGGGTGCTCAGCACGTTGCCCTGCTCGGAGGTGTACCGCTTGTTGTCGCGGTAGGCGGTCATGATGTCGTCGTACTTGGTGAGGACCCAGAATCCGGGCTTGCCGTCCCGGGCCGCGTGCCAGAAGACCGGGTTGTGCGCCCGGAAGGGCCGCCACAGCTGGTGCGGGTCGTTGTCCTCGAAGGTCTGCGGGTCGGTCAGGTCGTAGGCGGCCGGATCGGCCAGGGCCGCCGGGTCGGCGAGGTCGGCCGCCGGCAGGGTGGGGGCAGTCATCGGTATGTCTCCTCCAGGGCCGCGGACCCGGAGGTCCGCGGCACGGTAAAGGTCTTCGACGGAGGTGGGCAGGGGGCGGGCGGAGGGCCTCAGGCGGCTTCCGCCGCCACCGCGGTGGTGGCGAGTTCGGCGATCGTCTGCTTGCGGAACACGTCCTTGGCGGAGATCACCAGCCCCGCCTTCTTCGCCCGGGCGACCACCCTGATGCCGAGGATGGAGTCCCCGCCCAGCTCGTAGAAGTTGTCGGTGACGCCGACGGCCGGGATGCCGAGCACGTCGGACCAGATCTGGGCGAGCAGCCGCTCGGTGCCCGTACGGGGCTCCCGGGCACCCGCGGGGGCGGCGGCGTGCTCCGGTGCGGGCAGGGCCTTGCGGTCGACCTTGCCGCTCGGGGTCAGCGGGAACCGTTCCAGGCACACGAGCGCGGACGGCACCATGTGGACGGGCAGCCGGGCGGAGACGAACTCCCGCAGCTCTGCCGGCTGCGGGCGGTGTCCCGCGGCGGCGGGGGTCACGTAGCCGACGAGGCGCTTGTGCTCTCCGTCGGCCAGGGCCAGGACCAGCGCCACCCCGACCTCGGGGTGCTGCTGCAGGACGAGTTCGATCTCGCCGGGCTCGATGCGGTAGCCGCGGACCTTGACCTGGTGGTCGGCGCGGCCCACGTACTCGATGACGCCGGCGCTGGTCCAGCGCACCAGGTCGCCGGTGCGGTACATCCGGTGGTCCGGGGCCTCGCCGTGCGGGTTGTCGAGGAAGCGGTCCGCGGTCAGTCCGGGCCGGTTGAGGTAGCCCTGGGCGACGCCCGGGCCGGCGATGAACAGTTCGCCGGCCACCCCGATCGGAGCCGGCCGCAGCTGCTCGTCGAGCACGTACGCGGTGGTGTTCGCGACGGCGCGGCCGATCGGGACGGGCATGTTCTCGTCGGCCTCGCGGATGAGGTGCCAGGTGCCGAGGACGGCGGTCTCGGTGGGTCCGTAGAGGTTCACGAGCCGCTGCGGCGGCGCGGCCGCCAGCACCTCGGCGACGCGGACGGAGTTGGCCGCCTCGCCGCCGAAGAGCACGTGGCGCAGCGCCCCGAAGGCGTACGGGTCGGCGGCGGCGATCTGGTTGAAGACGGCGGTGGTCACGAACAGGGTCGTGACGCCGCCCCGGCGCAGTGCGGCGGTGAGCTCCGCCGGATCCAGCAGCGTGTCCTTGTCGATGACGACCATCCGGCTGCCCGCCAGCAGGGGGCCCCAGATCTCGAGGGTGGCCGCGTCGAAGGTGACGTCCGAGCCCTGGGCCATGACGTCGTCCGGGCCCAGCGACACCCAGTCGGCGTTGCGGAACAGCCGGACGACGGAGCGGTGTCCGATGACGGCGCCCTTGGGCGCGCCGGTGGAGCCCGACGTGTACATGATGTACGCGGGGTCGTCGGCGGTGACCAGGACGGCCGGGGCCCCGGACCGCTGGGCGGCGAGGGCCTCGTCCTGCTCGTCCAGGGAGATCATCCGCGTTCCGTCGGACGGCAGCTTGCCGGTCAGCCAGGACTCGGTGAGGCACAGCGGCACTTGTGCGTCGGAGAGCATGAAGCTCAGCCGGTCCCCAGGGTAGTCGGGGTTCAGCGGCAGGTAGGCGCAGCCCGCCTTCAGGACGCCGAGCAGCGCGGTGATGAGCTCGGGGCCGCGGGGCAGGCAGACGGCGATGAACGTGCCGGGCCGGACCCCGTCGGCGACGAGCAGGCGGGCCAGCCGGTTCGCGCGGGCGTCCAGCTCGGCGTAGGTCAGCGTCTCCAGTCCGGCGCTGACGGCCACGGCGTCGGGGCGCAGGCGCGCCTGTTCGGCGACGAGCTCGTGGACGCAGCTCTCGGAGGGGAACTCGGCCCGGTTGACGGCCCATTCGGTGGTGAGGAGGCGCAGCTCCTCCTCGTCGGCGAGCGGCAGTCCGTCCACGGCGGTGGCCGGGGCGGCCGCGGCGGCGCCGAGCAGCACGGAGAGGTGGCGGGCCAGCACCTCGACGGTGACCGCGTCGAAGAGGGCACCGTCGTACTCCAGCGCGCCGGCCAGCTCGCCCGTGCCGGTCTCGGTGAACTCGACGGTGATGTCGTACTCGGCGGGCACGCCGGGCGCGGGGAAGGCCTGTACGGCGAGTCCCGGCGCCTGCACCGGCCCGGCCGCCCCTGCGGCGGCGCGCAGCACCACCATCACCTGTACGTCGGGGGTGTCGCCGGCGTCCTTGCCCTCGCCCAGGGCGGTGCGGACCTGCTCGAAGGGCACGTCCTGGTGGGCGGCTGCCTCGGCGAGGGTGGCGCAGGTCTGCGCCAGCAGCTCGGTGAACGGCGCCTCGGAGCGTACGCGGGCGCGCAGCAGGAGCGTGTTGTCGAACGCCCCGACCAGGCCGTCGAGCACCGGCTGGGGGCGGCCGTCCGCCAGGGTGCCCAGGGCCAGGTCCTCCTGGCCGGTGTGCCGGGAGAACAGCACCTGGCAGGCGGCGAAGAGGCCGGCGAACAGCGTGCCGCCGTGTGCCTCGGCCGCCGCGGTGAGGCCCTTCGCGGCCCCGGCCGGTATCCGGAACTCGTGGCGGGCGGCGGCCGCGCTGCGGGCCCGGGAGCGGGGCCGGTCGGTGGGCAGCCGCAGAGCGGGCAGGCCGGCGAGGTGGCCGCGCCAGTGCTCCAGCTGCGCGGCGAGTCCGGCCTCGGTGACGCGTGCGCGCTGCTCGGCCGCGTACTGCGCGTAGCGGACCGGGAGTTCGGGCAGCCGGGCGGCCTCGCCGGACACGGCGGCCGCGTACAGCTCGGTCAGCTCGGCGATGACGAGCGCCCGGGAGCGGGCGTCCACGGCGATGCGGTGGGCGCTCAGCACCAGTACGTGCTCGTCGGCGCCGAGACGGACCAGGAGGGAGCGCAGCAGCGGGCCGGAGGCGAGGTCGTACGGCCTGGCGGCCAGTTCCGCGATGCGGGCGTCGAGCCCGCGGCTGCGCTCCGGTGCGGCCAGCGCCGCCAGGTCGGCGGACTCCAGCTCCAGCGGCCCGGCCGGCCAGACCTTCTGCACGGGCCGGCCGCCGGCCTCGGTGAACGTGGTGCGCAGCGGCTCGTGCCGGGCCGCCAGGAGCCGCAGGGCCCCGGTGAGTTCGGCCCGCTCGAGGGTGCCGGTCAGCCGGAGCGCGATGACCGGGTGGTGACCGTACGCCCCCTCCTGCCGGTGTCCGGACCGGATGAGCTCCTGCCCGAAGGTGAGCGGCAGCCGGTCGTTCCCGGTGGTCCCGTCGGTCATCCCTTCATTCCTTCCATGTCCATCTCTTCCATCAGGTCGAGCAGTTCGGGGGTGACGAATTCGTCGATCGGGCAGACACCGGACAGTGTGGAGAAGTACCGGTCCGTCAGTTCGCGGCTGGTGGCGATGGCGCGCAGCAGGTCCAGGTGGTGGGCGGGCGGGTCCAGCCGGGCCGTCTTGAGGGTGGCGCGGTATTCGGGCGTGAGGGCCTCCATCCGCTGTTCGGCGTAGGTGTCGAGGGCCGTCCGCAGCCGGCCGGGGTCGTGGAGGCCGTCGGCGATGCAGTCCGCGAGCAGCTGGGCCTGGTAGAAGCCGTCGGTGATGCCGCGCGCGGTGATCGAGTCCTTGTGGTGGGCGGCGTCGCCGACGAGCACCCAGCCGGGCCCGGCGGCCCGCCGGAAGAAGTTGCGCTGGTCGCCGGTGCCGTAGACGCGTTCCAGGCGGGCGCCGCCCGCCATTTCCTCCCGCAGTTCGGGGGCGGTCTTCTCCACGTTGGTGAGCAGGGCGTTCAGCGCGTCGCCGCGCACGCTGTGGAACTGCTCCTGGGGGAGGTAGCCGGCGACGAGCGTCGCCCCGTCGTTGGTCGGCACGGTGCCGACCCAGTGCCCGGGGGTGTCGTACAGCCTGAATCCGGGCTGGAGGCCGGACCAGTAGGAGTAGTAGGCGCACGTCGAGGTGGGGTCCTCGACGACGAGCGGGGCGCCGGCCTTCGCCGCGACGGTGGAGCGCATGCCGTCGGCGCCGACGACGAGGGTGGCCCGCTCGACGGTGCCGGTGGAGCCGAGCCGGACGCCGACGACGCGGTCGCCGTCGAAGACGAGGTCGCTCACCGAGCAGTTCTCGCGGAATTCGACGCCCGCGTCGACGGCGCCCTGCGCGAGGATCGGGTCGAGCAGGTAGCGGCGGGGCGCGTAGGCGGCGCGCTGCCCGTCGGCGGCCCAGGAGCAGCCGTCGAGGCGGATGTCGCCGTGGGTGTAGCGGACGTGGTCGAGGGCGGGGGTGCCGGTGGCCACCACCGCGGGCAGCAGGCCCCACCGGGCGAGGGCGGCGACGCCGGGCTGATGGATGTAGAGCGTGGAGAGGGTGTCCTTGGGGAAGGTGCCGCGCTCGACCATGAGCACCCGGTAGCCGGCGCGCGCGAGCAGCATCGCGGCCGGAGCCCCGGCGCACCGGGCGCCGACCACAATCACGTCGTAGTGGGTCAAGAGATGCTCCTTGTCCTGCGCCGGCCGCGGTGGCCGGTGTCGTCGTGCCCAGTGGAGACCGCCCGTGAGGCACACGCCGGCGCGCTGCCGGCGTATGCCTCACGGGGTGGAGTGGGGGGGTACGGGGGGGGCTAGTTCACCCGGATCGGCAGCTTCCAGACCCCGGTGAACTCCGGGGACGTGAGGAACGTCGGCTTGTCGTCCGGGTCCACCCGCAGCTTCGGGAAGCGGTCGAACAGGATGTTCATGGCGATCCGGCCCTCCAGCCGCGCGAGCGGGGCGCCGAGGCAGAAGTGGATGCCCCGGCCGAAGCCGATCTGCGGGTTGGGATTGCGGGCCGGGTCGAAGACGTCCGGGTTCTCGAACACCCGGGCGTCCCGGTTGGCAGCCGAGAACCAGACCTCCAGGACGTCGCCCTCGGGCACCTTGACCCCGGCGATCTCCACGTCGCGCGTGGTGACCCGGTAGCCCGCGGCGAGCGGGCTCAGGTAGCGCAGCGACTCCTCCAGCAGGGTGGGCACCAGCGACCGGTCCTTCCGCACCCGTTCGTCGACGTCCGGGAAGGCGTCCAGGCACAGGATGGTGTTGCCCAGCAGCATGGTGGTGGTGATGTGGCCGGCCGAGATCAGCAGATTGGCGAAGTTGACGATCTGCCGGTCGGTGAGCCGCTCCCCGTCGACCTCCGCCTCGACGAGCCGGGACAGGAGGTCCTCCTGCGGCTCGGCGCGGCGCTGGGTGACCAGGTCGAGGATGTAGAAGCCCATCGCCATGGCCGCTTCGGCCTGGGTGTCGAGGGACTCCTCCTGCGCCTTGTCGCCCTGGTGCGTGGTGAGCTGGGTGCTCGCCATGAGCGACTGGTCGGCCCATTCCTTGAGGAGCTCGCGGTCCTCGCGGGGGATGCCGAGCATGTCGCAGATGACGATCACGGGCAGCGGGTAGGCCAGTGCCTCCGCGAGGTCGAAGGTGTCGCCCTTGACCTCGTCGAGCAGCTCGTGGGTCAGCGCGGTGATGCGCGATTCGAGCTCGGCCACCATCTTCAGGGTGAAGGTGCGGCTCACCAGCTTGCGCAGCTTCTGGTGCTCCGGCGGGTCCGCCTGGGTCAGGTTCCCGTCGAAGGCGACCTCGGCCTGTTCGGGGCTGACGTAGCGCGCGGCCACCTCGGAGGAGTACGTCGCGGGATCGCTGAGGATCTCGAGCGTCTCCGGGTACCCGTAGACGTGCCACATCCCGACCTCGGGGTCGTACTCGATCGGCGCCTCGGGCTGGATCCCGCGCAGCCAGAAATGCCGTGGATGCATCTCCCACTTGTCGAGGGGGCTGGTCATCGGACTTCTCCTTCGGTGGCCCGGTCACGGGCCGCGGGTCGGCGCCTCATCGGACGAGGAGCGGGAGCTCCGAGGTCGAGATGACGTGGGGCAGCGGCAGGAAGGTCGGCGGGTTGTCCGGGTCCGTCCGCATCTTCGGGAAGCGGTCCAGCAGGATGTCCGTCGCGATCCGGCCCTCCATCCGGGCCAGCGGGGCGCCGAGGCAGAAGTGGATGCCCCGGCCGAAGCCGATGTGCGGATTGGGGTCGCGGTACGGGTCGAACAGGTGCGGGCGGGTGAACTGGCGCTCGTCCCGGTTGGCCGCCGACAGCGAGATGGCGACCAGCTGCCCCGGGTGCACCTTGACGCCGGCGAGCTCGCCCTCGGCGACGCAGGCCTTGTAGGCCGTCGCGATCGGGCTCAGGTAGCGCAGCGACTCCTCGATCAGACCGGGGGTGAGGTCCGGGTTCCCGCGTACGGCGGCCAGGTGCTCCGGGTAGGCGTCCAGGCACAGCAGGGTGTTGCCGAGCAGTGCGCTGGTGGTGGCGTGGCCGACGACGAGCAGCTCGTTGGCGAAGTTCACCACCGCGTTGTCGCTGAGCCGCTCCCCGTCGACCTCCGCCTCCACCAGCTTGGTCAGCAGGTCCTCGCGCGGCTTGAGCCGGCGCTCGGCGGCGTGCTCCCGCAGGTACTGGAACATCTCCGGGACCACGCGCATGGCGGCCTGGGCGTCGACGTCCTCGTCCAGGTCCCGGTCGCCGGAGGTGAGGGCGACCGCGCTGTGGGCCATCCGGTCGACCCACGTCTTGAACAGGTCGCGGTCGCTCTGCGGTACGCCGAGCAGCTCGGAGATGACGATGATCGGCATCGGGTAGGCGAGGTCGTCGACCATCTCGATGCTGTCCTGGCCGTCCACCGCGTCGAGCAGTTCGTGGGTGATCTCGACCATCCGCGGCTCCAGCGCCGCGACCATCCCCCGGGTGAACGCCTTGCTGATGATCTTGCGCAGCTTGGTGTGGTCCGGCGGGTCGGACTGCAGCAGGGTGCCGTCGCTGAACTCGGGGTCGATCTCCACGTCGCCCGCGATCAGTTCGGCGACGTCGCTGGAGAACGTCCCCGGGTTGCCGACGACCTCCAGCACCTCCTTGTACCCGTACACGTTGACGATGCCGTAGTCGTTGACCTCGACCGGCTGCTCGGGCTTGTGGCCGCGCAGCCAGAAGAACTCCGGATTGATGCCCATGCGGTCGACGAAGGCCGCCGCTTCCTTCGCGTCCGCGCCGGCGGATGTCCCGGTCATGGTCAGTTCCCCTCAAGGTGGAGGTTGATGATGCGGGCGATCTCGGCCGCGGGCCGGGCCTTCGGCATGCCCATGTGCGTGGCGTCGATGTCGTGTTCGTGGATGGTTCCGCCGATGTGCGGGGCCCAGATCGCCGCGTAGGACTCGTCCGGGTTCTGCGTGGCGTTGAAGAACACCGCGTCGCCGTCGTAGACGGGCGAGTCCCACTCCAGCAGCATCTCGGCGTGCGACTTGAAGAGGTGGCTGCCGTTCTCCACCAGCGCCTCGCGGTCCTCGTCCACTCCGGAGCCGATGAAGAACTCCTTGAAGAACTCGCGGACCTCCGGCATGTTCACCGGGTCCTCGATGTGCCGGAACCAGCCGCTCGGCGGGCTGTCCATGAGGGCCAGCAGCGCCACCTCGTGTCCCCGCTGCTTCAGTGCCGCGGCGAGGGCGTGGGCGTAGGTGCCGCCCGTGGAGTGCCCGACGAAGTGGTACGGGCCCTCCGGCTGGACCGCCAGGATCTGCTCCAGGTAGTCGTCGAGCATCGCCCGGGTGGACTCGGCCCGTCCCGTGCCGTCGAAGCCGCGGCCCTGGATGCCGTACACCGGCCGGTCGCCGAGGAGCTGGGCGAGGCCCACGTAGGACCAGCACAGTCCGACGCCCGGGTGGACGAACCACAGGGGCGGCTTCGTGCCCTCGGTGCGCATCGGCAGGACGACCGCGAACGGGTCGGCGAAGACGGGCGCCCGGGCGGTCTTGACCTGGGACTCCAGGTACTCGGCCAGCTTCGCCACCGTGGTGGCGCCGAACATCACGCGGATCGGGACCTTGGCCCCGAGGACCGCGCGGATCCGGCTGATCAGGCGGGTCAGGCGCAGCGAGTGGCCGCCGAGGTCGAAGAAGTCGTCGTCGATGCCGACCTTCTCCAGCTCCAGCGCCTCGGCGAACAGCTTCGCCAGGGTGGTCTCCAGCGGGTTGCGCGGGGCGCGGTAGTCCGCTCCGCCGGTGAACTCCGGGTCGGGCAGGGCCTCCCGGTCCAGCTTGCCGTTCGGGGTGAGCGGCAGCTGCTCCAGCGTGACGAAGGCCGACGGGACCATGTACTCCGGCATCCGGCTGGTGAGGTGCTTGCGCAGGGCCTCGGCCACCACGCTCTCGCCCGGTGCGGGGACGACGTAGGCGACGAGCTGCTTGTCGCCGGCCAGGTTGTCCCGGGCGGTGACCACGCCGTGGTCCACCGTCGGGTGGGCCGCCAGCGCGGACTCGATCTCGCCGAGCTCGATGCGGAAGCCGCGGATCTTGATCTGGTTGTCCGTGCGTCCGCGGAACACCAGCTCGCCGTCCCGGGTCCACTCGACCAGGTCGCCGGTGCGGTACATCCGCTCGCCGGGCTCGCCGAACGGGCAGGCCACGTACCGCTGGGCGGTCAGTTCCGGCCGTCCGACGTAGCCGCGGGTCAGACCCGCGCCGGCGATGTAGAGCTCACCGGGCACGCCCGGCAGGACCGGCCGCAGTGCGGCGTCCAGCACGTACACCCGGGTGTTGCGGATGGGGCGGCCGATCGACACGGTGCCCTCGGCGGTGAGCTCGCTCACCGTCGCTCCGATGGTGGTCTCGGTCGGACCGTATCCGTTGAACATCCGGCGTCCGGCGGACCAGGTGGCCACCAGCTCCGGCGAGGTGGCCTCGCCGGCGACCATCAGCGAGGCGACGCCGGACAGCGAGCCCGCCGGCATGGCGGCCAGCACCGTGGGCGTCAGGATCGCGTGGGTCACCCCGTACGTGTCGGCGGTCTCGGCGAGCGGGGCCCCCGGTGTGAGCCGGTCCGGGTCCGCCATGACCAGGGCGCCCCCGGCGAACAGGGACATGCACATCTCGGCGACGGAGATGTCGAAGCTCGGCGAGGCGAACTGCAGGACCCGGCTCCCGGCGGTGATGCCGAGCAGCTCCGTCACCTCCGCGACCATGTTGGCGAAGCCGGTGTGCGTGACGGCCACGCCCTTCGGCCGGCCCGTGGATCCCGAGGTGTAGATGACGTAGGCGGTGTTGGCCACCACGAGCGGGCTCAGCCGCTGCGCGTCGGTCAGTACGGCGCCGTCGGTCCCGGCCAGGGCCTCGCCGAACTCCGGGGCGTCCAGGACCAGCAGTTGCGAAGGCAGGTCGGGCAGCCGGTCCGCCGTGGCCGCGTCGGTCAGGATCAGCCCGATCGCCGAGTCCTCGACCATGTACGTGAGCCGGTCGGCCGGGTAGGCCGGGTCGAGCGGCAGGTAGGCGCCGCCCGCCTTCGTCACGGCGAGGACCGCGACCGGCCACTGCGGCGAGCGCCGCAGGGCCACGCCCACGACCGTCTCCGGTCCGACACCGCGCTCGACGAGGGCCCGCGCCAGCCGGTTGGCCCGCGCGTCCAGTTCCCCGTAGGTCACCTTCTCGTCCTCGAAGAGCACCGCGATCTCGTCCGGCGTCTCGGCGGCCTTCCGCTCGAACAGGGCGGGGAGCGTGAGGGCCGGGGTCTCGGTCGCCGTCCGGTTGAAGGCGAGGAGGATCCGCTCGCGCTCGGCCTCGTGGAGCACGTCCAGCGCGCCCACCGGGATCTCCGGGTCGGCGATCAGCTGCCGCAGGATGTGCAGCACCCGCTCGGCGATCCGCTCCACCGTCTCCGCGCTGATGGCCTGCCGCTGATACTGCAGGATCATGCGCAGGTACGGCTCGGCGTCGGCCGCCAGACCCACCAGGTAGGCGGCGCCGGCGGACGGGCGGATGCCGGTGAACGAGACGCCCGCCGCGGTGTTGGCCGCGCCCAGGGCCTCCTTGTCGACCGGGAAGGACTGGAACAGCACGATCGTGTTGAAGAGCTCCTTCAGGCCGGCCTCCCGCTGGATGCGGTGGAGCCCGAAGTGGTGGTGGTCCAGCAGCGCGGTCTGGCGCTCCTGGAGGTTCTTCAGCACCTGGCCGAGGGTGTCGCTCGGCGCGTACTCGGCGCGGATGGGCAGGGAGTTGACGAACAGACCCACCATCTGGTCGACGCCGGGCACCTCCGCCGGGCGGCCGGAGACCGTGGTTCCGAAGATCACGTCCCGCTTTCCGGTGAGCTGGCCGAGCATCAGCGCCCACACGCCCTGGACCAGGGTGCCCATGGACACGCCCAGTTCGGCGGCGCGCTTCTTGAGCGCACGGGCCTCGTCCAGCGGCAGCGGGACGTCGACCTGTCCGACGCGGGCGTCGTCGCCGGCGTCCTCCGGGGTCTCGGCGGCGAGCAGGGTGGCTTCGCCGACCCCCTCCATCTCCTTGGCCCAGGCCGCGGCGGCCGCCTTGTCGTCCCGCCGGGACAGCCAGCGCAGGAACTCCCGGTACTCGGGCACGCGCGGCTGCTCGGAGGCGTCGCCCCCGGACGCGTACAGGTACGCGAGGTCCCGGACGAGCAGCGGGAACGACCATCCGTCGAAGAGCGCGTGGTGCACCGTCAGCACCAGCTCGGAGGTCTCCTCCGCCAGCTGGACCAGCGAGGCCCGCAGCATCGGCGGCTTCGCCGGGTCGAACTGCGCGTAGTGGTCCTCGGCGAGGATCCGCTCCAGCCCCTCCTCGCGGCCCGCTTCGTCGAGCCCGCGGAGGTCGGCGACCCGCCAGGGCAGTTCGACCTCGCCGAGGACGAGCTGGGTGAGGTCGCCGCTCGCGTCGGTGACGAAGGCGGTGCGCAGGTTGGCGTACCGGTCGAGGAGCGCCTGCGCCGCGACCCGCATCCGGGCCGGGTCGACCTGGCCCTGGACGTGGAAGGCCACCTGCACGATGTGCGGGTCGAACGCGTCCTCCTCCAGGCGCATGGTCTCGAAGAGCAGACCGAACTGGAGGGGGGTCAGCGGCCAGACGTCGGCCAGACCCGGGTACTGCCCCTCCCAGTTCTCGATCTCGCCCTGGGTCATGCGGACCAGCGGCACGTCCGAGGGGGTCAGGCCGCCGGCGCCGGGGGTGGCGACGTGGTGGGCGAAGCCCTCCAGCGCGCGGACCCACAGGTCGGCGAGTGCCTGGGCCTCGGCCTGCGTGAGCACACCGGCCGGGTAGGAGACCCGGGCGTGGAAGCGCGGGCCCCGGTCGGTGTCGGTGACGTAGGCGCTGATCTCGACCGTGGAGAGCGCGGGCATGTCCGCGTCCAGGTCGGCGGCGAGGCCGAGCGCGTCGGCGGCCAGGTTCCAGCCGGCGCCCTGCTGCCCGTCGGCGGTGTCGCCGGCGGCGACCCGTCCCAGGTAGTTGAACGAGATCTGGGGGGTGGCCCGCCAGTCGAGTTCGGCGGCGGTGGACGGGTTGAGGTACCGCAGGAGGCCGAAGCCGACGCCCTTGTCGGGGATGGCCAGGAGCTGTTCCTTGACGGCCTTGAGCACACCGCCCGCGGCGGCGCCGCCGGCGAGCGCCTCCTGCACGTCGTGCCCGCCGAGGTCGAGCCGTACGGGGAACATGCTGGTGAACCAGCCCACCGTGCGGGAGAGGTCGGCGCCGGGCACGACCTGCTCCTCGCGGCCGTGTCCTTCGAGCCGGATCAGCGTCGAGGACTCCTCGACGCCCCGGTCCGCGCGCCACTGCGTCACCGCGAGCGCGAGGGCGGCCAGGAGGCCGTCGTTGACCCCGCCGTGGAAGGCGGTGGGGACCGTGGTCAGGAGCGCCTCGGTGACCTGCTCCGGGAGCTCCAGGGAGACCGTCTCCACGGTGGACATGACGTCCACCGCCGGGTTCAGGGCCCGCGAGCCGAGGACCGGATCGTTGCAGTCCAGCAGCTCGGACCACTGCGCCAGTTCGGCGATGCGGTCCGGGTCGGACGCCTCGTCGAGCAGCGCGTGCGCCCAGCGGCGGGCCGAGGTGCCGGCCGCGGGCAGGCTCGGGGCGGAGCCCGCGCCGATCTGCTCCCAGGCGGTGGCGAGGTCCGGGAGCAGGATGCGCCAGGACACGCCGTCGACGACGAGGTGGTGCAGGACCAGCAGCAGCCGGCCAGCGCCCCGCTCCGGGGCGAACCAGACGAACTGGGCCATGGTTCCGGCGGCCGGGTCCAAGCGGCCGGTGGCGGCGTCGAGTTCGGCTCTGGCCGTCTCCAGCCACTTCTCGTCCCAGGTGCCCGCGCAGTCCACCCGCCGTACCAGCGCGGCCGCGTCGACCGTGCCGGGGGCGGCGATCTCCAGGCTGCCGCCGGCGTCGAGGACGAGGCGGGAGCGCAGGACGTCGTGGTGGTCGAGCACGGCGGTCAGGACCGCGGTCAGCCCGTCCTCGTCGATGTCCCGGGGCAGTTCGAGCGCCGCGGACATCGAGAACCGGTTGAAGCTGCTGCCCAGTTCGAGCATGTACTTGGCGATCGGGGGCAGCGGCATGACACCGGTGCCGCCGCCTTCCAGCTCGGCCAGGACCGGGCCCGGGTTGTGGCTGCCGGCGGCCGTGGCCAGCTCGGCGACCGTCCGCAGCTCGAAGATCTGCCGCGGGTTGACCACCACGCCCTGCGCCTTGGCGCGGGAGACGATCTGGATGGACCGGATGCTGTCGCCGCCGATGGCGAAGAAGTCGTCGTCGATGCCGACCCGTTCCAGGCCGAGCACCTCGGAGTAGACCCCCGCCAGCACCTCTTCCGTGCGGCCCCGCGGGGGGCGGTAGCTCTCGCCGGCGAAGTCCGGCTCGGGCAGCGCCGCGCGGTCCAGCTTGCCGTTGGGGGCCAGCGGCAGCCGGTCCAGCGGCACGAGCACCGCCGGGACCATGAACTCGGGCAGCCGGCCGGTGACGAAGCGGCGCAGCTCCCGCATGGTGATGCCGGAGGTCATGTCGGCCTCGAACCGGCCCTGCGCGTCGACCTGGCCGCCGGAGTCCGGGGAACTGACCACGTAGCCGACCAGGCGCTTGGCCCCGTCGGGGGCGCTCTGGCCGGTCACCACGGCGTGTTCCACGCCGGGGTGGGCCGTCAGGGCCGCCTCGATCTCACCGGGCTCGATGCGGAACCCGCGGATCTTGAGCTGGGCGTCGCCCCGTCCGACGTACTCCAGCTGCCCGTTGGCCCGCCAGCGGGCCAGGTCGCCGGTGCGGTACATCCGTGATCCGGCCGCACCGTACGGGTCGGCGACGAAGCGCTCGGCGGTCAGTGCGGCGCGGCCGTGGTAGCCGCGGGACAGGTTGCCCGCCACGTAGAGCTCGCCCACGGCGCCCACGGGCACCGGCTTCAGGCCGGCTCCCAGGACGTACGTGCGCATGTTGCCCAGGGGCGCGCCGATCGGGGCGGTGTGCGCGGCGTCCCAGTCCTCGTCGGCCGGCAGCGCGAAGGTGGTGGCGTAGAAGCTCTCCGTCTGGCCGTAGGCGTTGACCACCCGGACGCCCGGGACGGCCTCGCGGACCCGGCGGACCAGGGACGCGGGCAGCGCCTCGCCGGCGAACACCACGGCGTCCGCGGTGATCTTGCCGTTGACCTGGTCGAGGAGTTCGGCGAAGACCGAGGGGACGGTGCTGATCACGCCGCCGGTCCAGCCGCCCTGCTCGCCGATGACCAGGACGTCACGGGCCAGCTCGACCGTGCCGCCCGCCGCCAGCGTGGTGAAGACCTCGAAGACGGAGACGTCGAAGTTGACGGAGGCGCCGGCGAGCGTGCGGGTGCCGGAGTCCATCGCGATCGTGGAGGCGAGCCGCAGCACGCCGTTGACCACGTTGGCGTGGGTGACGGTCACGCCCTTGGGCACGCCCGTCGAGCCGGAGGTGTACATCACGTACGCCGCGTGGCCGGGCAGCAGGCCCGCCGGCGGCGCGGTGGCGCCGGAGCCGGCCGCGGAGCCGCCGAGGGCCAGGTCGCCGAGGTACAGGCGGGTGATCCCGGACTCCGGCAGGACTCCGGCGGTGGCCGCGTCCGTGAGCAGCAGCCCCGGCCGCGCGTCGGACAGGATGTGTTCCAGGCGCCGGCTCGGGTACTTCGGGTCGATCGGCAGGTACGCGCCGCCCGCCTTCAGTACGCCCAGCAGGGCCGCGACCAGGTCCGCCGACCGCGGCAGGGCGACGCCCACCACCGTCTCCGGGCCCACGCCGTGTCCGGCCAGCTCGCGGGCCAGCCGGTTCGCGCGCTCGTCCAGTTCGCGGTAGGTCAGCGACTCCTCGCCGCAGACCAGCGCGACCGCGTCGGGCCGCTCCGCCACCTGGAGCTCGAACAGCCCGGGCACGGTCACCTCGGGGGTCGGCTCCTGCGTGGCGTTGAAGCCCTGCAGCACCAGCTCGCGTTCGGCCGGCCGCACCAGCTCGACCGCGGACACCCGCTGCTCGGGGGCTGCGGCCAGCAGGCCCACCACCCGTACGAAGCGGTCGGCGACGGCCTGGGCCGTCTCCCGGTCGAAGAGGTCGGTGGCGTACTCCAGGAGACCCACCACACCCATGCCGGGCAGGTCTGCCATGTTGAAGAACAGGTCGAACTTGGCGGTCTCGGTGCGGACCCGCTCGAACTCCACCTGCAGACCCGGCAGGGCGAAGTCCTTCCGGGCGAAGTTCTGCCAGGCGAACATCACCTGGAAGAGCGGGGAGTAGGCGGTGGACCGCTCCGGGTTCAGCACCTCCACCAGCCGCTCGAAGGGGACGTCCTGGTTGTCGTACGCGGCCAGGGACTTGCCCCGGACGCGCTGCAGCAGCTCCGTGAAGGCCGGGTTGCCCGACAGGTCGACGCGCAGCACCCAGGTGTTGACGAAGAAGCCCACGAGTTCCGCGAGGGCCTCGTCGGTGCGGTTGGCGATCGGGGAGCCGATCGTCAGGTCGTCCCCGCCGCCGAGCCCGTGCAGCAGCACGGCCAGCGCGGACTGGAGCACCATCGAGGAGGTCGCACCGTGCCGGCGCGCCAGCTCCTCGACCGCGGCAGCGACCTCGGGGGCGAGGGCGAACTCGACCGACTCGCCGCGGTGGGAGGCCTTGGCCGGGCGCGGGCGGTCGGAGGCGAGCTGCAGCGGCTGCGGCACGCCCGCCAGCTCCCCGCGCCAGTAGCCCACCTGGGCGGCGAGCGCGCTGGCCGGGTCCTCCTCGTCGCCGAGCACCTCGCGCTGCCACAGCGTGTAGTCGACGTACTGGACCGGGAGCTCCGCCCACTGCGGGGCGCCGCCCTCCTTGCGGGCCGCGTACGCGGTGGCGAGGTCGCGGGCCAGCGGGGCCATCGAGGAGCCGTCGCTCGCGATGTGGTGGATCAGCAGGACCAGGACGTGCTCCTGCGCGCCGAGCCGGAGCACGGGGGCCCGGACGGGGATCTCCGTGGCCAGGTCGAAGAGGTACGCCGAGGCCTCGGCCATGGCGTCGGCCAGGCCGCCCTGCGCCACCTCCACGAGCGGGACCTGCAGCCGTGCCTCGTCGGCCGGCAGCACGTGCTGGGCCGGGACGCCGTCGGCGTCCTCGACGATCAGCGTGCGCAGGCTCTCGTGGCGGGCCACGACGTCGCGCAGCGCGGCCTCCAGCGCCGGCAGGTCCAGCTCGCCGGTCAGGCGGAGCGGGAAGGGCGCGTTGTAGGTGGCCGAGGGGCCCTCGAAGCGGTCGATGAACCACAGGCGGCGCTGGGCGAACGACAGCGGTACGGAGTCCGGGCGCTCGGCGGTGCGCCGCAGCGGCGGCCGCACGGGCGCTCCGGCGGCGAGGTGCCCGGCCAGCTCCACGACCGTGGGCGCCTCGAACACGACCCGGATGGGCAGTTCGACGTCGAGGACCTGGCGGATCCGGCTGACCAGGCGGGTGGCGAGCAGGGAGTGACCGCCCAGGGCGAAGAAGTCGTCGTCGATGCCGACCCGGTCCAGGCCGAGCACCGCGGCGAACAGGCCGCACAGGACCTCTTCCTGCGGGGTGCGCGGAGCCCGGCCGGTGGCCGCCGCCGCGAAGTCCGGGGCGGGCAGGGCCCGCTGGTCCAGCTTCCCGTTGGGGGTCAGCGGCACCTCGGCGATGGCGACGACGGTGGACGGCACCAGGTGGTCGGGCAGCCGGTCCTTCAGGTAGCCGCGCAGGGCGCCCACCAGGGTGCCGATCCGGCCAGCGGCGGCCGGCTCGTTGGCCAGTGTCCGGTCGGCGCGGCCCGACGGCGTGAAGCCGCCGGTCAGCACCTGGTCGGTGACGGGCCCGGCCGGGAAGAAGACCGCGTCGAAGCACTCGGCCGCGGCGGCCGACCAGGTGAGCAGCACGCCCCAGCCGCGCTCGGCGGCCCACTCCCGCAGGTCCTGCGGGTCGAGCACCGGGCCGGAGGCGGCGGGGGCGGAGATCACGCCCACGGCCGCGGCGGACTCGACCTCGTCGGCGAGGCGCGCGTTGGGGATGCGGGTGACGCGTACGGGCTGGTCGCCGCCCGCGCGGACGAAGTCCTCCAGGCCGAAGAGGTCGTCGACCTGGCGGCCCCACTGGCGGGCCGGGACCTCGCTCAGCGCGAGCGCGGCCACGGGCGCCTTGTGCAGCAGCACCTCGTAGCGGTGGCGGGTCAGCTCGTTGTGCGGACGGCCGGCCTTCAGCCGGATGTCCACGCCGCCCGCGCCGTGCCGCTCGGCCCAACGGGTGAACCACTCGGGGTCGAGGACGAGCTCCTTCTCCATCAGGATCGCGCGGGCGACGGCGGCGCGGCTCACCGGGGCGGAGGCCTCGGGGTGCAGCGCGCGCTGCACGCCGGAGCGGAAGAGCCGCAGGGTGGCGGCGTTGCGGACGTCACCGACGAGGATCCGGCCGCCGGGGGCCAGCAGTTCCATGGCACCCGCCAGGACCAGGTCCATGTACTCCGCGTCGGGGAAGTACTGCACGACGGAGTTGATGACCACGAGGTCGAAGTGCTCGCGCGGCAGGCCCGAGATGTCGTCGCCGTTCTGGTGCCGCAGGTGCACCCGGTCGCCGAAGCCGGTCTGTTCCACCTGTACGAGGAGGCGGTCGATCACCGCGGCCGACATGTCGGTGCCCCAGTACTCCTCCACCTGCCCGAGGGTCTGTGACATCAGCAGGCCGGTGCCGACGCCGATCTCCATCACGCGGCGCGGCGACCAGTTGGTGATCTGCTCCACCGCGGCGTCGCGCCACACGGCCATCTCGTCCAGCGCGATCGGCTGTCCGCCGGTGTAGCTGGAGTTCCAGCCGGTGAAGTCCTCGCCCCAGGCGGCGTCGGAGACGGCGTAGAGGTCGTCGTAGATCTCCTCCCACTCGTCGACCTGCTCGGCGGCACCGGAGGTGTCGGAGCCTTCCACACGCGGGACCACGTAGCCGACCAGACGGCGTTCGCCGGCCCGGTCCTCGTTCCACGTGACCACGGCCTGGGCGACGCCGGGGTGGGCGGCCAGGGCGGCCTCGACCTCGGCGGGCTCGATGCGGAAGCCGCGGATCTTGACCTGGGTGTCCACGCGGCCCCGGAAGACGAGTTCGCCGTCCGGGGTCCAGGCCACCACGTCACCGGTGCGGTACATCCGCTCGCCGGGCTCGCCGAAGGGCGAGGCCACGAAGCGCTCGGAGGTCAGGGCGGACCGGTGGGCGTAGCCGCGGGCCAGGCCCGCACCCGCGATGTAGAGCTCGCCGGCCACGCCGGGGAGCGTGGGGCGCAGGCCCGCGTCGAGGACGTAGACCCGCATGTTGTCCATCGGGCGGCCGATCGGGACCGGCTCGCCGACCCGCTCCGGGTCGGGCATCGGGTGGGTGGTGGCGAAGGTGGTGGTCTCGGTCGGGCCGTAGCCGTCGACGACCTTGAGGTCGGGGCACGCCCGCAGGGCGCGGGTGACCGAGGCCGGGGAGACGACGTCACCGCCGGTCCACACCTCGCGGACCCCGGTGAAGCACTCCGGGTTCTCGTCGGCGATCACCTTGAACAGACCGGCGGTCAGCCACAGCGCGGTGACCCGCTGCTCGGCGATGACCGCGGCGAGCGCGCCGGCGTCCAGCTTGCCGACGGGCGCCACGACCGCGGTGCCGCCGCCGAGCAGGGGGACCCACAGCTCGTAGGTGGAGGCGTCGAAGGACTGCGCGGAGTGTACGAGGACCCGCTCGTGGGCGCCGCCCCGGTACTGGCGGTCCAGCGCCAGGCCGGACACGGCCCGGTGCGTGACGCCGACGCCCTTGGGGACGCCGGTCGAGCCGGAGGTGTACATGACGTACGCGAGCTGGTCGACGCGCCCGTGGGCGGCGGCCGGCAGGGCGTCGGCGGGGGCCGCGGCGACGGCCAGTGCCGTGTCCGCGTCGTCCAGGACCACGTACGGGCAGGGGCCGGCCGGCAGACCGGCGACGATCTCGGAGTCGGTCAGGAGCAGGGTCGGCGCGGCGTCGTTCAGCATGAACCCGATGCGCTCGGCCGGGTACTCCGGGTCCACCGGCAGGTAGGCGCCGCCGGCCTTGAGGACGGCGAGGAGGGCCACGACCAGCTCCGTCGAGCGCGGCAGGGCCACGCCCACGACGGACTCCTGGCCGACGCCGCGCGCGGCGAGCGCGTGGGCCAGCCGGTTGGCCCGGGCGTCGAGTTCGCGGTAGGTCAGGCTCTGGCCGCCGAAGGCGACGGCGGTCGCCTCCGGCGTCGCGGCGGCCTGCTCCTCGAACAGGGCCGGGACGGTCTTCCCGGGGGCGGGCACGGCGGTCTCGTTGAACTCGCCCAGGAGCCGCTCGCGCTCGGCGGGCTCCAGGACGTGCACCGCGCCGACCCGGGCGTCCGGGTCCGACACGAGCTGCTGGAGGATCCGCGCGAACCGGGCGGCGATGCCCTCGACGGTCTCCGGGTCGAAGAGGTGGTGCTGGTACTGGAGCGCCACCCGCAGGTGCGGGTCGGCGAAGGCCATCACGACCAGCGGGTAGTGCGCGCCGCTGAGCGGGCTGATGCCGGTGATCGAGATGCCCGCGGCCGAGTTCGCCTCGTTGATGGCGACGCCGTCGATCGGGTACGACTCGAAGCCCACGAGGGTGTCGAAGAGTACGTTCAGCCCGATCGAGCGGTGGATGTCCAGCAGCCCGTGGTGGTGGTGGTCGAGCAGGGCGCTCTGCCGGTTCTGCAGGTCGCGCAGCAGCTCGCCCAGGGTGGCGCCGGGTCCGCACTCCACCCGGACGGGCAGGGTGTTGATGAACAGGCCGACCATGGAGTCCACGCCGGGAACGACGGGCGGGCGGCCGGAGACGGTGGCGCCGAACACCACGTCCTGGCGTCCGGTCAGCCCGGCGAGCACCAGCGCCCAGGTTCCCTGGACCAGGGTGTTGAGGGTGAGGCCCAGTTCGGCGGCGCGCCGGCCCAGGTCGCGGGCGGCGTCCGCGGACAGCGGGATGTCGATCTGGCCGATGCCGGCCGGGTCGGCATCGGCGGCGGACTCGGGGGCGATCAGGGTCGGCGACTCGACTCCGGCGAGCTCCGCGGCCCAGGCGCGGGCCGAGGCCTCGCGGTCCTGGCCCGCCTGCCACACCAGGAAGTCGCGGTAGCCGGGAACGCGCGGCAGCGCGGAGGCGTCGCCCCCGGAGCCGTAGAGGCGCAGCAGGTCCTGCATGAGGACGGGGATCGACCAGCCGTCGAAGAGCACGTGGTGGGCGGTGAAGACCAGCTCCCAGCGGTCGGGGGCCAGCATGACGAGGGACATCCGCACGAGCGGGGCCCGGCTCAGGTCGAAGTGGGAGTCGTGGTCCTCGGCCAGGAAGCGCTTCAGCGCCTCCTCGCGGCCCTCCTCGCCGAACCCGCTGAGGTCGAGGTACTGCCAGGGCAGCTCCACGCGGTCGCGTACGACCTGCACCCGGTCCCCCGCCGCGTCGAACACGAACGCGGCGCGGAGGTTGGCGTACCGGTCGAGCAGCGCCTGGCCGGCGGCCCGCATCCGGGCCGGCTCGACCTCGCCGGCGAGGTGGAAGACCAGCTGCATCTGGTACGCGTCGAAGGTGGAGCCGGCCAGCTGGGCGTGGAAGAGCAGACCGTCCTGCATCGTGGTCAGCGGCCAGACGTCCTCCAGGCCGGGGTAGTGCTCCTCCCATGCCTCGATCTCGCCCTGGGTCACCCGGACCAGCGGCACGTCCGAGGGGGTCAGACCGCCCGCGGCGGGCTCGGCGGCGTGCCGGGCCAGGGCCTGCAGGGCGGTGCTCCACAGCTCGGCGAGCTCCTCGACGTCCTCCGCCCTGAGCAGGCCCGTGGGGAAGGCGAGCCGCGCGGTGAGCTGCGGGCCCTGCTCGGTGTCGGTGACGAGCGCGCCGACGTCCAGCGTCGAGAGGGCGGGCATCCGCTCGTCGGGGTGCGCGATCAGCTCGGTGGTGCCCTCGGCGAGGGTCCAGCCCAGGCCGCGCAGGTGCTCGGGCACGTCGGCGGAGGACGAGAAGCGGCCCAGGTAGTTGAAGCCGATCTGGCCGGTCGGGTACCGGCGCAGCACCTCGGCGGTCTGCGGGTTCAGGTGGCGCAGCAGGCCGTAGCCCACGCCCTTGTCCGGGAGGGACAGGAGCTGCTCCTTGACCGCCTTGACGGCGGAGCCGGCGGCGGAGCCGCCCGCGAACGCCTCGTCCAGGTCGATCCCGGCGAGGTCGAGGCGGACGGGGAACATCGTGGTGAACCAGCCCACCGTGCGCGACAGGTCGGCGCCCGGGGCGACGTCCTCCTCGCGGCCGTGTCCCTCGACCCGGATCAGGGCGGAGGACTCGTCGATGCCGCGGGTCCGGCGCCAGCGGGCGACGGCCAGCGTCAGCGCCGCGAGCAGGCCGTCGTTGACGCCGCCGTGGAAGCGGGCCGGCAGGGTGGTGAGCAGGGTCTCGGTGACCGGCACGGAGAGCTTGAGCCAGGTGTGGTCCACCGTGGACATCACGTCGACGGCGGGGTCCAGGGCCCGCGATCCCAGGAGCGGATCGGGACCGGCCACGACCGAGCGCCACAGGGCGAGTTCGGCGACGCGCTCGGGCGAGGCCGCCTCCTCGGCCAGGGCGTGGGCCCAGCGGCGGACCGAGGTGCCCACCTCGGGCAGCTCGGGGGTGCGGCCCTCGCGGACCTGCTCCCAGGCGGCGGCGAGGTCCGGAAGGAGGATGCGCCAGGACACGCCGTCGACGACGAAGTGGTGGAGGACCAGCAGCAGCCGGCCGGCGCCCTCCTGCGGGGCGAACCACACGAACTGCGCCATGACACCGGCCGCGGCGTCCAGCCGTCCGGTGGCGGCGTCCAGTTCGGCGGTGGCCGCCTCGAACCACTGCTCGTCCCAGCTGCCGTCGCACTCGACGCGGTGGATCAGCGTGTCAGCGTCGACCGAGCCGGGCGCGCCGGCCTCCAGGCCCGCGCGGACCGCGCCGTCGCCGCCGTCGCCGGTGACCAGGCGGGAGCGCAGGACGTCGTGGCGGTCCAGCACCGCGCCGAGGGTGGCGGCGAGAGCGGCCCGGTCGATGCCCGCGGGCAGCTCGACGGCCATGGACATGGCGAACCGGTCGGTTCCCTCGCCCAGTTCCAGCAGGTACTCGCCGATGGGCAGCAGCGGCATCCAGCCGGCGCCGCCGCCCTCCAGCTCCGCCAGCACCGAGCCGGTGCCGGCCGCGACTCCGACGATCGCGACCGCGGCCAGTTCGGCGACGGTGCGGTGGTCGAATATCTGGCGCGGGCTGACCTCCACGCCGCCGCTGCGGGCACGGGAGACGACCTGGATGGAGCGGATGGAGTCGCCGCCGATGGCGAAGAAGTCGTCGTCGACGCCGACCCGGTCGAGGCCGAGCACCTCGGCGTAGACCGCGGCGAGGACCTCTTCCGCGGCGTTGCGCGGGGCGCGGTACTCGCCGCCGCTGAAGTCGGGCTCGGGCAGCGCCGCCAAGTCGAGCTTGCCGTTGGCGGTCAGCGGCAGCCGGCCGACCATGACGAAGACGGACGGGACCATGAACTCGGGCAGCCGGCCCGCGGCGAAGCGGCGGAGCTCGCGCACGGACACGCTGGTGGTCAGGTCGACGTCGAGGTCGCCGAGGCTGGCGACGGTGCCGAAGCCGCTCTGGTCGGCCTCCAGCGGGACCACGTGGCAGACGAGCTGCTTGCTGCCGCGGCCCTCGCGGATGGTGACCACGGCCTGGGCCACGCCCGGGTGGGCCGTCAGGACGGCCTCGATCTCGCCGGGCTCGATGCGGAAGCCGCGCACCTTCATCTGCGCGTCGTCGCGGCCCGCGTACTCCAGCTGTCCGGCGGTGTTCCAGCGCGCCAGGTCGCCGGTGCGGTACATGCGCGAACCGGCCGGCCCGAAGGGGTCCGCGACGAAGCGGTCGGCGGTCAGCCCGGTACGGCCGAAGTAGCCGCGGCCGATCTCTCCGGCGACGTACAGCTCGCCCACCACGCCGACCGGGACCGGCCGCAGGCCGGGGCCGAGCACGTAGGTGCGGACGTTGCCGAGCGGGGCGCCGATGGGGGCGCTGCCGGAGCCGTCCCACTCCTCGTCGGCGGACAGCGCGAAGGTGGTGGCGTAGAACGACTCGCTCTGGCCGTAGGCGTTGACGACGCGGACCCCGGGGATCGCTTCGCGGACCCGCTGCACCAGCGAGGCGGGCAGGGCCTCACCGGCGAAGACCACGGTGTCGACGCGGATGTTCCCGCTGACCTGTCCGAGCAGTTCCGCGAAGACGGACGGGACGGTGCTGATCACGCCGCCGCTCCAGCCGCCGCGCTCGCCGATCACCAGTACGTCACGCACCAGTTCGACGGTGCCGCCGGAGCAGAGGGTGGCGAAGAGCTCGAAGACGGAGACGTCGAAGTTGACCGAGGTGCCGGCGAGCACGCGCGTCCCCGCGCCGACGCCGATCGCCGGGGCCAGCCCCAGCACGTCGTTCACCACGTTGGCGTGGGTGATCGCCACGCCCTTGGGCGTGCCCGTGGAGCCGGAGGTGTACATGACGTACGCGACCTGGCCCGGGCGGGCGGTGACCGGGGCGCCGGCCGCGTCCTGGGGCGCACCGAAGTCGATGTCGCCCAGGAGCAGCTGCGGGACCCGCGACTTCGGCAGGACCCCGGCGGTCTGCTCGTCGGTCAGGATCAGCCCGGGGGCCGCGTCCTCAAGGATGAAGTCGAGCCGCCGGCTCGGATATCTCGGATCGATCGGCAGGTACGCGCCGCCGGCCTTGAGCACGCCGAGCAGCCCGGCGACCAGGTCCGCCGTACGCGGCAGGGCCACGCCCACGAGCGTCTCGGGGCCCACGCCGTGCGCGGCCAGTTCCCCCGCCACGCGGGAGGCCCGCGCGTCGAGTTCGCGGTAGGTGAGGACCTCGTCCCCGGCCTCCAGGGCGACCGCGTCCGGGGTCGCGGCAGCCTGCCGCTCGAAGAGCTCGGCGACCGTCAGCTCGGGCCGGGTCACCTCCGTGTCGTTGAACTCCCGGACCACAGCGTCCAGTTCGGCGCCGTCCAGCACGGGCGCCAGGGCGACCGGCCGGTCCGGGCGGGCGACGACCTCGCGGATGACCCGAAGGTAGCGGTCGACGACGGACTGCGCCGTGGAGCGGTCGAAGAGGTCGGTCGCGTATTCGAGGTAGCAGAGCATGCCCGGACCGGCGGGGTCCGAGAAGTAGTTGAACTCCAGGTCGAACTTGGCCGTCGGGGTGGCGAGCACCTCGAAGCGGGCCCGCTCCAGACCCGGCAGGTCCAGCTCGATCCAGGCGTCGTTCTCCCAGGTGAACATGACCTGGAACAGCGGGTGGTAGGCGGTGGACCGCTCCGGGTTCAGGACCTCCACCAGGTGCTCGAAGGGAGCGTCCTGGTTGTCGTACGCGGTCAGCGCCTTCTGCCGGACCTGCTCCAGCACCCGGTCGAAGGTGGGCGCGCCGGAGAGGTCCGTGCGCAGCACCCAGGTGTTCACGAAGAAGCCGACCAGGTCGGCGAGTTCGTCGTCGGTGCGGCCCGCGACGGTGGAGCCGATGGCGATGTCCTGGCCGGCGCCGAGGTGCTGGAGCACCACGGCGAGGGCGGCCTGCAGCACCATCGGGACGGTCATGTCCCGCTCGCGGCCCAGGGTCTCGACGGCCGCCAGCAGTTCGGCGTCGATCGGGAAGCCGACCGTGTCACCGCGGTGGCTGGCCACCGGCGGGCGCGGGCGGTCCGAGGGCAGGCGCAGCGGAGTCGGCACGCCCTGCAGTTCGTCCTGCCAGTAGGCGACCTGCGTGGAGACCACGCTGTCGGGGTCGTTCTCGTCGCCGAGCAGCTCGCGCTGCCACAGCGTGTAGTCGACGTACTGCACCGGCAGGTCCGCCCACTGCGGAGCCCCGCCCCGCAGCCGCGCGGTGTACGCGGTGGCCAGGTCGCGGGAGAGCGGCTCCATCGACTCGCCGTCGCTGGCGATGTGGTGGACCAGCAGGACCAGGACGTGCTCCCGCTCGCCGGAGCGCAGCAGGGTGGCACGGACCGGTATCTCCGCCGACAGGTCGAAGGTGTACTGCGCCGCCTGGAACACGGCCTCGTCCACCGCGTCGGGCGCCACCTCCACGAGCGGCACGTCGAGCAGTGCCTCGGCCACCGGCAGCACCTGCTGCGAGGGCACGCCCTGCTCGTTCATCACGATGAGCGTGCGGAGGCTCTCGTGCCGTGCCACGACATCGCGCACCGCGGACTGCAGGGCGGTCCGGTCCAGCTCGCCGGTCAACCGCACGAGGAAGGGGACGTTATACGTCGCCGACGGTCCCTCGAATCGGTCGATGAACCACAACCGACGCTGTGCGAACGACAACGGGATCATTTTACTGTCCACTCCTGTCCATCTTGCGCAGTCGAGGCCGGCTCGACGTGCCTGCGTTCTTGACCGTGCGCGAAAGCTCTGAAATTGCGTGAGACTCGAAGATCGACCGCAAAGGCACGCTCACCCCGAGCACCTTCCGGATACGGCTGGTGAGCCGTGTTGCCAGCAGGGAGTTGCCCCCCAGTTCGAAGAAGTCGTCGTTCATGCCGACCCGTTCCACACCGAGCACCTCCGCCAGCAGCTCGCAGAGGGCCGCCTCCTCGGGAGTGCGCGGGGCCCGGTAGGGGCGGCCGGCCGGTTCGGGTTCGGGCAGCGCGGCCCGGTCGAGGCGGCCGTCGGGCGTCAGCGGCAGCCGCTCCAGGGTCACGAGGACCGCGGGGACCAGGGCCGCGGGCAGGTACCGCGCGGCGTGGGCCCGTACCTCGTCGGCGTGGGCCCCGGGCTCGGCGCCGTACGGCTCGGCGGGTACGAGGTAGCCCACCAGCTGTGCGGTCCCGCCCGGCCCGTGGCCCCCGCGGACGGCCACGGCGGCCTGCGCCACCCCGGGGTGCCCGGTCAGGACGGCCTCGACCTCGGCGGGCGCGACCCTCGTGCCGCGGACGGCCGCCTCCGTGTCGCCGCGCCCGAGGAACTCCAGCCGGTCGTCCCCGGTCCAGCGGACCAGGTCGCCGGTGCGGAACATCCGCGAGCCGGCCGGCCCGTACGGGTCGGCGACGAACCGCTCGGCCGTCAGTCCGCCGTGCCCCCGGTAGCCGCGGGCCGGCGCGCCGCCCGCGAGGTACAGCTCCCCCACCGCGCCGTGCGGCACCGGTGTGAGACCGGCGCCGAGGACGTACGCCCGCACTCCGGCGAGCGGCGTCCCGGCGGGGAAGACCGCGGTGCCCGGTGGCTCCTCGCCGTCCGGCGGTGAGAAGGCGGTGGCGAAGCCGGTCTCGGGGTGCCCGTGGAGGTTGACCAGCCGGGCCCCCGGGGCGGACTCGGACGCCCGCCGCGCCAGTGCGGCCGGCAGCGGCTCGCCCGAGAACACGATCGTGTCCGCGTGCAGGTCCTCGGCCACCTCGTCGAGCAGGTCGGCGAAGGCCGAGGGGGTGGTCGCGAGCGCCCCGCGCCCGGCGGCGGAGGGGCCGAGGAGGCGGTGCCCGGCGAGGGCCATCGGATCGGGCAGCACCTCGACGCCCCCGCCGCCGCAGAGCGCGGCGAGGATCTCCAGGAGGGGCGGTTCGGTGTCGCCGGGGAGCCCGGCGAGCAGCCGCGGGCCGGCCGTGGAGCCGAGCCGCGCGAGCAGCCCCGTCACCCGGTCGGCCACGTTCCGGTGGGTGGTCTCCACCCCGGTCGGCCCGCCCGGACCGCCGCAGGCGTACGAGAGGTACGCGAGCCCGTCGGGCCGCCGGAGGGGGGCCGCCGGAGCGGAGGCGCCGTCCCCGGAGCCCAGTTCGTCCAGGTGCGCGGTGGGGACCGCGGTGTCCGCCGGGGCCGCCGTGTCCGGATCGGTGAGCACGAGCAGCGGCCGCGCGTCGGCCAGGACGCGCGCGAGGCGGCCGGCCGGGTGGCGCGGGTCGAGAGGCAGGGCGGCGGCGCCGGACTTCAGTACGCCGAGCAGCGCGACCACCAGGTCCGCCGACCGGGGCAGGGCCAGGGCCACCGGGGTCTCCGGACCGGCCCCGCGGGCGATCAGGCCGTGTGCCAGCCGGTTCGCCCGCTCGTCGAGCTCCCGGTAGGTCAGGGACGCCGTGCCCGAGACCACCGCGACCGCCTCGGGGGTGGCGGCCGCCTGCCGCTCGAACAGCTCCGGCACGGTCGTCCCGCCGGCGTCCGCGCCGGTGGTCCGCGGGCCCGCGCCGAGCCCGTTCAGCAGCCGGTCCCGCTCGGCGGGCTCCAGTACGTCCACGGCTCCCACCCGGCGGCCGGTGTCCTCGGCCAGCTGCCGCAGGATCGCGGCGAACCGGGCGGCGACGGACTCGGCCACGGCGGGGTCGAGCACGGTGCGCTGGTACTGCACCGCCAGGCGCAGCCGGTCGGGCTCGATGAAGGCGAGCACCGTCACCGGGTAGTGGCTGGCGGTGAAGGAGCGGATGCCGGTGATCGAGATCCCGGCCGCGCGGCTGGCTTCGACGATGCCGGCCCGGTCCATCGGGAAGGACTCGAAGCCGACGATCGTGTCGAAGAGGGCGTCCATTCCGGCGGCCTGCTGGATCTCGCTCAGGCCGAAGTGGTGGTGGTCCATCAGCGCGGCCTGCCGGCCCTGCACCGTGGTCAGCAGCTCGGCGAGGGTGTCCGCGGGGGCGCACCGCACCCGGACGGGCAGGGTGTTGAGGAACATGCCGACGGTGGAGTCGGCGCCGGGCACGGCGGGCGGACGGCCGGCGACCGTGGAGGCGAACACCACGTCCTGGCGGCCCGTGAGCTGGGCCAGCAGGATCGCCCAGGCGCCCTGGACCACCGTGTTCAGGGTGACGCCGAGATCGGAGGCGCGCCGGAACAGCTCGCGGGAGGCCTCGACGGGCAGCGGCACCTCGGCCTGCCGCATGGCGATGTCCTCGGCGGATTCGGCGGACGCTGCGGACGCGGCGGATCCGGCTGCCCCGGCCGACTCGGCGGCCCCGGCGGCCGGGGTGGACACCACCGGGGCGAGCAGCGTCGGCTCCCCCAGTCCGCTGAGCTCCTCGCGCCAGACGCGGGCGGACTCCTCGGGGTCCTGGCGGGAGAGCCAGGCCAGGAAGTCCCGGTAGTCGCGGGCGGGTTCCAGCCCGGTGGCCTGCCCGGCCGATCCGTAGAAGGTGAGCAGGTCCTGCATCAGCAGGGGCACCGACCAGCCGTCGAACAGCACGTGGTGGGCGGTCAGGACGAGCTCGTACGTCTCCTCGCCGGTCCGGATCAGCGTCATGCGCAGCATCGGCGGCGCGATCTGGTCGAAGTGCCTGGTCAGGTCCTCGGCGAGGAACCGCTCGAAGGCCTCCGTGCGCTCCGCCTCGCCGAGCCCGGACAGGTCGAGGTCCTGCCAGGGCAGGGTGACGGAGTCCAGGACGAGCTGGACCAGGTCCCCGTACGCGTTGTGCACGAAGGCGGTCCGCAGACTGGAGTGCCGCTCCAGCAGCGACTGTCCGGCGGCGCGCAGCCGGCCGGCGTCCACCCTCCCGGACAGGTGCAGGGCGTACTGCACCTGGTAGGCGTCGAAGGAGGAGTCCTCGAAGATCGAGTGGAACAGCAGGCCCGACTGGAGGGGGGTGGTGGGCCAGACGTCGGTGAGGCCCGGGAAGCGCCGCTCCCAGCCGTCGATGTCGCGCTGGCTCGCGGTCACCAGCGGCAGGTCCGAGGGGGTCAGACCGCCGGCGCCGGGCCGGGCCGCATGCCGCGCGAGGCCCTCGAGGGCCTCGCACCACAGGTCGGCGATCTCCCGTACCTCCGCCGGGGTGAGCACTCCCTCGGGGGCGCTGAAGGCGGCGTTCAGGACCGGGCCGGCGGGCTGGTCGCTGACCGAGGCGTTGATGTCGAGTTCTGCGGAGGCCGGCATCCGCGGGTCCTGGGCGGCGTCGAGCTCGGCCAGTTCGGCGATGGCCGCCGCCTCGGGGGCCGGGGTGAAGCCCGCCCCGCCCTGTTCGCCGGGCCGGTCGGCGCCGGCGGCGAAGCGGCCCAGGTAGTTGAAGCCCACCTGCCCGAGGGGGTGTTCGGCCAGCTGGGCGGCGGTCTGCGGGTTCAGGTGGCGCAGCAGGCCGTAGCCGATGCCCTTGTCGGGCAGGGAGAGGAGCTGCTCCTTGACCTTCTTGACGGCCAGGCCGGCGGCCGGTCCGCCCGCGAAGGCCTCGTCGAGGTCCACCCCGGCGAGGTCGAGGCGCACCGGGAAGGCGCTGGTGAACCAGCCAAGCGTGCGGGCGAGGCTCGCGCCGGGGGCGGCGGCCTCCTCGCGGCCGTGTCCTTCGAGGCGGATCAGCGCGGAGGTCTCGCCGACGGAGCGGGTACGCCGCCACTGCGCGAGCGCCAGGGCCAGCGCGGCCAGCAGTCCGTCGTTGACCCCGCCGTGGAAGGCCGCGGGCAGGTCGCTCAGCACCGCCTCGGTGACGGGGACCGGGAGCTGGACGTGGGTGACGCGGACGGAGGACCGTACGTCGACGGCCGGGTCCAGGCGGCGGGTGCCGAGCAGCGGGTCGGGACCCTCGACGATCGAGCGCCACAGGTCCAGCTCCGCGACCCGTTCGGGGCGCAGGGCCTCGTCGGCCATGGCGTGCGCCCACCGGCGCATCGAGGTGGCCACGGGCGGCAGTTCGGGGGTGCGGCCCTCGCGGACCTGCTGCCAGGCGGAGGCGAGGTCGGGCAGCAGGATGCGCCAGGACACGCCGTCCACGATCAGGTGGTGGAGGACGAGCAGGAGCCGTCCGGTGCCACCGCGCTCGGCGCCCACGGCACTCTCGGCGCTCTCGGCGCTCTCGGCGCTCTCGGCACCCTCGTCATCCTCGGCATCCTCGCTGCCGGACGCGTCGAACCAGACGAACCGGGCGACCACGCCCGCCGCCGGGTCCAGCCGCTGCGCGGCCTCCTCCAGCTCCCCGAGCAGCAGGCCCCGCCAGAACTCGGCGTCCCAGCGGCCGTCGCACGCGACCCGGTGCAGCAGCGGTTCCACGTCCACGGAACCGGCGGGCGCGACCACCAGTCCGTCGGCCTCACCATCGCCCTCGCCCTCGGCGTCGGCGACGAGGCGGGAGCGCAGCAGGTCGTGGCGGTCGACCACGGCCGTCAGGGTGGCGGCCAGGCCGGCCCGGTCGATGCCCTCGGGCAGCTCCAGCACCATGGCCTGCAGGAAACGGTCGAAGCCGGGGCCCCACTCGCGGATCCAGCGGGCGACGGGCAGCAGCGGCATCCATCCGGTGCCGCCGCCCTGGAACTCCTCCAGGACGGGGCCGGTGTGGGCGCCCTCCCCGTTCGCGACGGCGGTCTCGGCGAGGCGGGCGACGGTCCGCCGCTCGAAGACCTGGCGGGCGGTGACGACCAGGCCGCGGGCCCGGGCCCAGGACACGACCTGCAACGACTGGATGCTGTCGCCGCCGATGGTGAAGAAGTCGTCGTCGACGCCGACCTGGCCCACGCCCAGCGCCTTGGCGAAGAGGTCGGCGAGGATCTCTTCCTGCGGGGTGCCCGGGGCCCGGTAGGCCTCGCCCTTGAACTCGGGTTCCGGCAGGCGGGCCTTGTCGAGCTTGCCGTTCGGGGTCAGGGGCAGCCGGTCCAGCAGCACGAAGGCCGCGGGGACCATGTGGTCGGGCAGGTGCTCGGCGGCGAAGGCGCGCAGCTCGCCGGCGCCGAAGCCGGAGTCGAGGGCGATGCTGCCGTAGGCGCTGCCCTGCGGACCCGCCTGGCCGGGACGGCCGGAGGCCGCGGGGACGACGTACGCCACCAGCTGGCGGCTGCCGCGCCGCTCGTACGGGAGGACCGCGGTGTCCGCCACGCCGGGGTGGCCACTGAGCACCGCCTCGATCTCGAGCGGCTCGATCCGGATGCCGCGAATCTTGACCTGGGTGTCGACGCGCCCGTGGAAGACGAGTTCGCCCTCCGGGGTCCGCTCCACGAGGTCGCCGGTGCGGTACATCCGGGCTCCGGGCCCGCCGAAGGGGCAGGCCACGAAACGCTGGGCGGACAGGTCGGGGCGGCCCAGGTAGCCGCGGGCCAGCGAGGCGCCGGAGACGTACAGTTCGCCGATCACGCCGGCGCCGACCGGGCGGAGCACGTCGTCCAGGACGTGCACGCCGGTGTCGGTGATCGAGCGTCCGATCGGCGGTACGCGGCCGTCGCCGGCCAGCGGCGCGCTCATCGTGGCGCACACGGTCGTCTCCGTGGGCCCGTACGCGTTGATCATGCGGCGGCCGGCCGACCAGGTGGCGACCAGCTCGGGGGTGGTGGCGTCACCGGCGACGACGAGGGTCTCGACGCAGGCCATGGCCCCGGCCGGGAGCGCGGCGAGCACCGGGGGCGGCAGCGTCACATGGGTCACGCCGTGCCGGGCGATGGTGTCGGCCAGGGGGTCACCGGGGGCCAGCGCCTCCTTGTCGGCCAGCACGAAGGCGGCGCCGGACAGCAGGCCCATGCACATCTCCCACACCGAGGCGTCGAAGCTCGGCGAGGCGAACTGCAGCACCCTGCTCGCGGGGGTCACCCCGAGCCGCTCGACGTGCGTGGCGAGCAGCGGGGCGAGGCCGTTGTGGGTGACGGCGACGCCCTTGGGGCGGCCGGTGGAGCCCGAGGTGTAGATGACGTACGCGGTCTGCGCCACCCGCTGCGGGCGGATCCGGTCCGCGTCGGTCAGCGGGCCTGCCCCTTCGGCGGAGACCGCCGCCGCGGTCTCGGGGGCGTCCAGCAGCAGGACGGGGGCGGGTAGTTCGGGCAGCAGGGCGCCGGTGACGGTGTCCGCCAGGACCAGGCGGGCGCCGGAGTCCTCGACCACGTACGCCAGGCGGTCGGCGGGGTACGCGGCGTCCATCGGCAGGTACGCGCCGCCCGCCTTGAGCACCGCGAGGACGGCCACCCACAGCTCCGGCGACCGCTGCGCGGCCACGCCCACGACCGACTCCGGTCCGACTCCGCGTCCGACCAGGACCCGGGCGAGGCGGTTGGCCCGCGCGTCGACCTCGCGGTAGGTCAGCGAGGTTTCGCCGAAGACCAGCGCGACGGCGTCCGGCGCGGCGACGACCTGCTTCTCGAACATCTCAGGAATCGTCGCCACCGGCACCGCCGTGTCATGGAACGAGCACAAAGCGACCATCCCCCAATGGTTGGACATGAAGACCGGAATCTCGTGGGTTTGATTTCTCATTGATCTCAGCCGGCGGGCGGTGCGGCAAGCCCGAAAAAGCTGCCACACAGGAATTGCCCGCGGATAACCGCACCGCCCGTGATGCGACCCGATGGGGAGCTTAGGGCTCCAGCACCGTACCGGCGATGAATTCGAGGAGCTCGGCGCTCAGTCCGGGCTCGAAGAGATAGAAATGCCCGCTGGGGTAGACACGCAGGTCGAAGGCGGTGTCCGTGTGCGCGCCCCAGGTCTCCATCTCGTTCAGCGGCGCCCGGCTGTCGGACTCGCCGACCAGTGCGGTGATGGGCACGTCCAGCCGCGCGTCGACGGGCATGGCGTGCTGCTCCCAGAGGGAGAAGTCGTCCATCACGGACGGCAGCAGGGCCTCCAGGGCGTCCTCGTCGTCGGCGAGCTCCTCGTCGAAGCCGCCGAGCCGCAGCACCTCGGCGCGGAACTCCTCGTCGGACAGTCCGTGCAGCTGGGGCCGGTTGCGGAAGGGCTCGGGCGAGGCCTGGCCGGAGAGGAACAGGTGGGCCGGCCGGGGGCCGCCGCGCGACTGGAGCGCCAGCGCCAGCTCGAAGGCCAGCAGGGCCCCGCAGGAGTGGCCGAAGAAGGAGAACGGGCCGTCCAGGACGGGGCGCAGGGCCTGCACCAGGGCCCGGACGAGCGGGCCGACCTCGGTGGCGGGGTCCTCCATGATGCGGTTCTGCCGGCCGGGCAGCTGCACCGCGACCACCTCGATGTCGGCCGGGAGTTCCTGCACCCAGCCGGCGAAGGCTCCCGCGCCGCCACCCGCCTGCGGGAAGCAGACCAACTGATGGCGGTGTCCGGGCCGCCGCGCCCGCCATATGAAGGGACTTTCGACGACCAGTCCCGCGGCGGTTTCCGTTGCGTGGCTGCGCGTGTGTATGACCATGACCCCTCTGCAGATTTCGATGGAAGCGGAAAGCAGAACGCAAGAATTGGAATGCAGTACCGGGTGCGCTGGTGCAGCGGGCCGGATCGGTCACGGCCTATTTCCCGCACTTCCGCAATTGATCGTAGGAGTGGCCCTCCGGCGAGGCAAGGAATTCCCGCACAGCCCTGCCGGACGGGTACTGGTGAGCGATTCTTCCTTGCGTTTTCGGCCATCACGCCCCGTTCTTTGCGCTCCCGCCGTCCCGCTGTCCCGTCGACGGGACAGCGGGAGCACGAAGAACGGGGCTGCCCGGCCTTTCGGCCGGGCAGCCCCGTTCGGGTTCTCGCGTGGTGCGGTGGGGCGGTTAGCTCTTCGCCTCGCGGCTGAAGGCGGAACGGGCCCACAGGTAGCCGAGGACGCTGAGGACGACGCCCCAACCGAGCGCGAGCCACGCGCTGTTGCCGATCTCCGTACCCATGAGCAGGCCCCGGAGGGTGTCGGTCATCGGGGTGAAGGGCTGGTACTCGGCGAACCAGCGCAGTCCGACCGGCATGGACTCCGGCGGGACGATGGCGCTGCCGAGGAAGGGCAGGAAGGTCAGCGGCATGGGCGCGTTGCTCGCCGCCTCCACGCTGCTGGAGCCCAGACCGATCGCCGCGGACAGCCAGCTGAGGCCGAAGGCGAGCAGGGCCAGGATGCCGAGGGCGGCGAGCCACTCGACGACGGTGGCGTTGGGCCGGAAGCCCACCAGGAGCGCGACACCGATGACCAGGACCAGGCTGATCATGGTCTGGATGACATTGCCCACCACGTGCCCGGTCAGCACCGAGGAGCGTGAGATCGACATGGTCCGGAAGCGGTTGATGATGCCTTCGGTCATGTCCGTGCAGACCGACACGGCGGTCGATACCGCGCCGGCGGTGGCCGCCATCAGGAGGATGCCGGGGGCTACGAAGTTGGTGTAGTCGCCGCGGTCACCCGTACCGCCGCCGGGCAGTTCGATGCCGGCGCCGAGCGCCCCGCCGAAGACGTAGACGAACAGCAGGAGCATCAGGATCGGCATCGCGACGATCGAGATCGTCATCGAGGGGTAGCGCTGTGCGTGCTTGAGGTTGCGGCGCAGCATCGTCATCGAGTCGCGCATCGCGTACGTGGTGCTCATCGGCGGGCCTCCTGCGCCGTGTTGGCGGGGCTGGGAACGGTGGTCGCGTGGTGGCGCGACCCGTCACCGGTGAGGGCGAGGAAGACGTCGTCCAGGTCGGGGGTGTGGACGGTCAGCGCGTCCGCCGTGACACCGGCGCCCTCCAGCAGGTCGAGGACGGCGCGCAGCGCGGGGATGCTGCCGTCGCTCGGGATCTGCAGGGTGAGCTTCTCCTCGTCGCGGGCGCCCTCGTCGAGGTCGAGCCGGCGGGAGGCGGCGTCCAGGCTGAGCACGTCGGAGAATTGAAGGCGGATGTGCCCGCCGGGGATGCGGCGCTTGAGCTCGTCCGCGGTGCCCTCGGCGACGATCTTGCCCTTGTCGAGGACGGCGATCCGGTCGGCGAGCTGGTCTGCCTCTTCCAGGTACTGCGTGGTGAGGAAGATGGTGACGCCCTGGGCGGTGAGCTGCTGGATGAGCGCCCACATGGTGCGGCGGCTGCGGGGGTCGAGGCCGGTGGTCGGCTCGTCCAGGAAGATCAGGCTCGGGTTCCCGACCAGGGTCATGGCCAGGTCCAGCTTGCGGCGCATGCCTCCCGAGAAAGTGGAGGCCATCTTGCCGGCCACATCGGTGAGTTCGAACTGCCGGAGTAAGTCGGCGGTGCGGCGCTTGCCCTCCGCCCGGTCCAGGTGGTGCAGGTCCGCCATGAGGAGCATGTTCTCCTCGGCGGTCAGCAGGCCGTCCACCGCCGCGAACTGACCGGTGACACCGATCTCGCCGCGGATCGCTTCCGCGTCCCGCTGCAGCGAGTGCCCCACCACGGTCGCCTCGCCGGCATCGGCGGCGATGAGCGTCGAGAGGATCTGGACCGTGGTGGTCTTCCCGGCTCCGTTGGGGCCGAGCAGCGCGAAGATCGTTCCCGCCCGGACCTGGAGGTCAATCCCGTCGAGTACGACCTTCTCGCCGTACGACTTGCGCAGGCCGACTGCGCTGATCCCCTTGGGCGGGGCCATCTGTTCGGTCGCGGCACTCATCGTGCCCCCTCCATTTCGTAGCTGTTGCGAGGCAGAGCTCTGACGTCAGGCGCCGTGCGCACGCTGGATGGTGATGTCCCCGAGGCTGGTCCTCGCGTGCACCTTGACGGTCTCCGCGCCCTCCGTGGGGCCTTCGGCGGATCCGAGGGTGCTGTAGACCGTCCCGGACTGGGAGTTGATGTCGAGCCAGGCGGCAGTCCCCTGGCGAATCCCGACTTCGAGGTTGCCGGCCTTAGTCTGGAGCTCGACCGTGCCGCGCGCCACTTCCTCGATGCGTACGTTGCCATTCGAGCTCTTTGACGTCACCGACCCTTGCGCCCGGCCGACGGTGATGTTTCCATTGGCGACCTTCAGCCGCAGATCGCCCGCCACGTCGTCCAGCCACGTGTTGCCGTTGGAGTTCTTGATGTCGGCGTCCCCGCCGATCGTGCGGACCCGCACCTCGCCCGAACCGGTCGTCACGTCTACGTCCCCCGTCGCCGTGTCGAGCTGCACGTCCCCGTGCTGGGTCTTCAGCCGCACCGGACCGGCCTGGTCGAGCCGGATGTCGCCGGCACTGGTGCGGACCTCGCACTCGCCCAGCGTCCCCTTGCAGGTGATGTCACCCATCTCCAGCGTCCCGAGGAGCCGCGAGCCCTGCGGCAGCGAGACCTCGACCAGGACCGAACCGCGGGCGGAGAACAGCCCGCGCGCCTTCGGCGTACGGATCGTCAGCGTGCCGTCGGAGAAGTCGACCTTGGTCTCGCCGGCGGCGCGCTGGTCGTCCTTGTCCCCGGCGGTGCGCGGGTGGATCTCGACCACCGCGTCGGTGCGGTCCCCGGCACTGATCCGGGCGACACCGACCTCGACGTGGATGTTCGCGGTGATGGGTCCCTTGGTCTCGTAAGAAGGCATGGCTGTCCCGTCCTCGTGAGTCTGGTGGTCGCCCCCGCTCCGGGGACGTGAAGATGTGACGCGAGAGTGGTCGGCCTCTCGCACGCCGAAACGGTGTCCGGGGGGGCTAGCTCACCCAGCCCGTGAAGCTCTTCCTGCCACTGCCCCGCTGGGGCGCCGGCCCGTCACCCTGCCGCCCGCCGCCGGGCTCGAGCGCACCCGAAACGGCCCTGACGAGCCATGCGTTGAGCGACAGCCCCTCCCGCGCGGCCGCCTGCTCCGCACGCGTCTTGACGTGGCCGGGGAGTCGGAGATTGATACGTGCGGTACTGCTGTCCTCTCCTTCCGGCACGGGCGGCACGGCGGGCAGCGCGTGCGCTTCCTCGAAACCCTGCGCCGCGAAGGGCTCGTCCCGCGGCGGCGCGGTCACGACGAACTCGGGCTCGAGCCCGCGCAGCCGTACGTCCACCGAGCCCGGGGCGAGCTCCCGGGTGACCTCACCCATGGCGTCCGACAGGGCGTTCAGGAGGGTGAGTCTGGCTGCCGACTCTAGCGGTGCGGTGATGCGCTCGGCGAGAGCGCGAGCATCGTCGCCACCCGCTTCGGCGGCCACCGCGAGCTCGTGCCGAAGACTGGCGACATAGGGCGTGAGGTCCATGTCCCACAGCATGACACACGCGTGGCGCCATGTCGAGCCAATCTGGCACCACATCTGCCACCACCGACAAAACCGCAGGTCAGGCTTGGCATCATCGTCGCGCCAACCTGAGCCACATGGCGCCATCCCCGGATGGTCGCGCCACTCCGGCACCACGCGGCACCACGTGCGGGCAGCTGCACAGGGGCACGGTCAAGCCGGACCGGACGGGTGCGCCTCCCTCCCGTCGGGCCCCGGCGCGGGTGTCGCCCGTCCCGTCCTGTCGACAGGACAAAGACACCCGCCTCCGCGCATTGATCGAAAACGGTGCGACGCGGGACTTACGGCCACAGCTCCAGCAGTGCGTCCAGGGTGAGCTTCCACATCGGCTCGGCACCCGTCCCGAACGCCGCGGCGAGCGCGTACCCGACGGCCGCGTCCTCGGCACTCGGTTCGCCCTTCCACTCGACGGACACCCGGCCGTCCCCGCTCGACGAGAAGACCCCGAGGACCGCTCCGCCCCGGAGCAGCCCGCTCCCGTCGAGCGAGTCGGGGACCAGCCGGTACTCCCCGACATCCACCCGGTAGGACTTCCGCGTCAGGAACCCCTTGGCGGGCCGCAACGAGACCCGCGCCCCGTCGACGGTCATCGACAGGCAATCCGGGTCCCGCGTCCCGATCGGCACATGGCTCTCCACCGCCGCACCGGCAGCCCGCCCCACCTCGACCCGCGAAATCCCCTCCCCGTCCACGACGAGACTCCCGCCCTCGTGATCGAGTTCGACATCGACCGCTCCGAACAGCGGGTCCTGGGCGGGTACATACGAGAACGGGTGCATCAACTGGTCCTTTTTCCTGGGAATCCCCCCATTCTCAGCTCCGGGTGCCGCCTTCGGAGACACGGGTGACGCTGCCGAGCCAGAGCAGGTCACGAGCCCTGGTCATGGCCACGAAGAGCTGGCTGCGCAGCAGTTCCGCACGCTCCCGGGCCGTCTGCGACGTCTCCGTACCGCCTGCCGTGTCGGCCGCCGTCCCGTTCGCGAAGACCGCATCGTGCTGGGGCAGGAAGACGTTCTTGAACTCCAGGCCCTTGGCCCGGCGATAGGTGCCCAGCTTCACCGCGTCGACCGCGTGGCCGTCGTAGTGCTCCAACTGGCACACCGGGATGCCCGCCTGAGCGAGCAGCCGCTGGTAGTGCCCGATGGCACGCATGGAGGGGCACAGCAGGGCGGTGTCGGCCAGCGCACCGTCGGGCAGGGAGCGCAAGGCGTCCAGGAGTTCCCTGTCCTGGGCGTCCACCGTGGGCCTGGTGACGCGTACGACGTCCCCCTCGTGGTAGGTGAGGTCGACATCGCGGCGGCCCGGAGTGCGCAGGCCGTCGATGTCCTCGAACGCGTCGTCGGCCACGACGGTGAGCGCCGCGTCCAGGATCTGCTTGCTGTTGCGGTAGTTGGTGCGCAGCACCTGTCCGCGATCACCGCGGATGTCGATGCCCGCGTCGGTGAGGCGGAAGCCCCCCGGGTACACGGTCTGCTGGCCGTCGCCGACGAGCAGCAGGCCGTTGGGCACGTCACCGACGAGTGCGTGCAGGAGGCGCACTCCGACAAGGGTGAGGTCCTGGACCTCGTCCACGATGACGGCCGCGTAAGGGGGCCGTTCGCGCCCGCGTGACGCTTCGGCCAGGGCGAAGGAGAGGACGTCGTTGAAGTCGTGGACGCCGCGCTCGCCGCGCAGCGATTCGTAGGCTTCGTACAGCTCCCACACCGACTGCCGGTGTGTTCGGTGCAGGCTCGCCTTCCGTCGCCTCCTGTGGACGGTCGCGTACTCCTCGAAGCTGGTGAGCCCCCGCCCCTTGATGACGTAGTCGATCTCCTCGCGCCAGTAGGCCGGGGCCGGATCGAGCTCGGCCAGTCGGCTTTCACGGCCGACGTTCTTCCAGGCGAGGCTGAAGGCGGTCTCGGCCTTGTCCCCGTGCAGCCGCACCGGTATGCCCCGCTCCTGCAGGAACTCCTGTGCCCAGGAGTGCAGGCTGCGGAAGTCCACTCGGTCGGCGACGGCCGGAGCCATGGTCCTGAGGAAGGTGCTCTGCACACGGGGCAGATTGTTGGCGAAGGTGACGTACAGGATGCGGCCGGTGGTCCGCCTGGCCAGGTGGGCCGCACGGTGCAGGGCGACGACCGTCTTCCCGGTACCCGCCGGTCCGCTGATGCGCGCCGGGCCCGACCAGTTGCGGCGCACCAGTGCGACCTGATCCGGGTGGAGGAAGGTCATCCACTGCTCGATCGGCGCCCCCATCGCGCTCTTCAGGGCGGCATCACGCAGCCCTTCCAGATCGAACAGCCCGTCCGGAGTGCTCTGTCGGTGACGCTCGGGCACGGACGACGCCTGCTGCTCGACCGCCGACCCCACATGGCCCGGGAACACCCGCTCGAGATGATCGGCGATCGCGCGGACCGACTCCGCTCGCAGCCTGTGCCGCTGCGACAGCAGCACGGGACCGATCTCGTGTTCACCCAGGAGCCGTATCCGGCCGAGGCCCGCGTCGAAGCGCCGCCCGGCGAACACCATGAGCGGCTGGACTGCCACGGGGGACATTCCCAGGGACGCCACCGCGCTCTCGGCGGCCTTCGTGGCGGCGAGCAGCCCGGCCGCGTGTTCGTCCCGCGGCTCGCCTCCGGCTTTGACGTCGATGACGAAGACACCACCGGGTCCCACCAGCAGCATGTCCGCGTTCGCGGTCGGCGTTCCGGACCACTGCCGGTCGACGAGCAACCGCCACCCGCGCGCCGTCAGCACCAACAGCTGGGCGAGAACCCGCTGCTCGCCCTCCCCGACCGCTTTCCACTCCAGGCCTGCCGGCGGGCGGCCTGCCACTGCTCCCGGAGCAACCGCTCCTGCCGCCGCGCCTCCTGCACCCGCTGCGATCCCGCCTCGCCTGCCCCCATGCCGAGCCCCCCTCGTACGCGGAGTAACGATCATAGGACGAAACGCAACCAAAACGGCAGAGCGCATGCCGGCTCGAGAGCGGCCCCTGCGCGGGAGATCGTGGTGAACCATTCACACAAGGGGCGAAAGGGGCCACCATTGGCCGAGGCCACGAGTCCAGTACTGCATGGTGAGAGCAGCCCTCGCTGCTTGCCATCGCCACCCGATCGCACATACCCACTCACGCACGAGCCTGCGGCCGCCTCGTGCAACTGCGCCAGCTTACGAGCGCGCCAAAACGTGGCGAGGGATCTCCTTCAGGTGCCCCGGTTCCCTCTCTCCTGCGTAGACGAAGTGCAGGTCATGGCGCGCCCGAGTGGACATCACGTAGTAGGCCATACGCAGTTCCGCGGAGGTGGGATCTGTTCCTGCGTCGGTCTCCGTGTCAGGCACCACGACCGTGTCGAACTGGAGCCCCTTGGCACTGGCTCGGTGGACGATGACGATGCCGGGGCGCGACAAGTCGAGTGTGCGGTACCGGCCCGCTGTCGCTTGCGCCGTGTACATCTGCGGCCGCAGCCGCGGGGCTTTGCGTTCCAGCCGGGTGAGGAGTTCGAACTGGGCCTGGGTGGAGTGCACCACCACGCCGATGCTGCGGCCAGGCCCCCTCGCGGCGAGACCGATCAGCAGGTCCGCCACCGCTCCCTGGTTCGAGAGCGAGTGCAATCGGGGTACGGGGCCATCCCGCTCCGGAAGGGCGGGTGGACGGGGACCTGTATGGAACCTGGCCCCCAGCTCGGCCGTCTGCCGGGTGTTGCGGTAGTTGGCGTCGAGTACGTGGGGGGCGCACTTGCCCAAGCCCTGCGCGATCTCCAACAGGGTCGAGTGCGACTCGGTCAACCTCTGGCACTCGTCGGCGAAGACTGTGGTGCGGGCCTCCAGCATCCGGCACAGGCGGTAGAAGGCGGGGGGCAGATCCTGCCCCTCATCGACCACCAGCGTCAACGGACCGCCGGGCTCCGCGAGCGCGGCCCGCTCGTAGAAGGCCGGCCAGTCGTACCAGCCGTCATCGGAGCGTGGGGCGTCCGGGCCGTACCACCGGGCGAGCCAGGAATGGGCGGTCGCCACGGTGACGGTCGCACTGCCGGCGCACAGGGCGGACACCATCGGCGCCAGCGACTGCCGCAGGAGGTTGGAGCGAGTCAGCAGCACCGCCGGCGTACCGGTGAGGGCTAGCATGACGGCCCGCTGCACGGCCAGCACGCTCTTTCCACTCCCCGGCGGCCCGTCGATCACGTGATTTCCGTCGAAGGGCAGTCCGTCGAGCAGCGTGCGCTGAGTGGGTGTGAGGTCGAGGTAGGTCAGAGTCACGGTTCCGCTCATTCCTGCGTGGCCGCGGCCCGGGCGGCCGCCACGATCGGCTCGAAGAAGCCGGGAATGCCACCCCCGCCCACGACGAGTGCTCGGTCCAGCAAGGTGTTTCCGGTCTCGCAGCTGGTCTCCGGAAGCAGTGCACAGGCGTGGCAGGCGGCGCGGTTGAGATTGCCGAAGCCCTGACCGGTGTGCTCCGAGCACAGCGGGTCCGCGGAACACCAGGCGGCGGCCTCGGCCATCCGCAGCAGCGTCTCGGCGAGCCGGGGCTGCTCTCCCTGCTGTACCAGGCCCCCGAGCGTGCCCTCGGCGTCCCCTGCCGCGGTGTATACGAGCACCCCGTACTGGTCGTGTTCGGGCCGGGCATAGACGCGCTCGCGCAGGCTGGCCGTGGTGTAGCCCGATTCGAAGGACAGCTGGCGCACCAACAGATGTCCGAGAGTGTGCAGGAGCACGAAGCGAGGGGAGAGCTCCGAGCCCGTCAAGGCCTGGAGCCGGTCCTTCTGGAACGAGCGGTCCAAGTCGGCTCGCAGACCCGCCACCCGGGCCCGTACGGCATCATGCTGCTCCCAAGCGGTCAGCGCAGCCGGATCCAGGGCGATCAGAACCCCTTCACCGAAGACCTCCACCGCGGGCAGCCAGCGCAGCCTGCGAGAGGTGTCGGCGGGGACGATCGCGGAATCCGGGGAGACCCGGCTGAAGCCGGACAGGGCGCGTACCTCCCGCAGCCGGTCGGCGAGGATGATGCGCCCGACGCGCCGGTGCAGTGCGGCCCAGGGCTCCACGGTCTCCCCGTCCAGCCCGAGCCCGGAAGTGCGGACCAGGAAGTCACGCGTCATCGGCGGTTCGGTGGCCGTCAGCGCCGACCATTCCTCACGGCGCAGATCGGATCCCGCGGCAAACGCCGTGGCGGTGGTGGCACCGCCGCCTTGGGCGGGCGTGGTCGTCCCCGTCTCCTCGGCGACGAGCGCATCCAACAAGTCGTCGTCCACCCCCGTGTCCTCTTTGACCATCTCCCGGAAGATCTCGCCGCGGGGGGTCCCGGCGGCCTTGCACAGCGCTACCCAGTAGTCGCTCTCGCGGACGCGAACGGCGAGAGCCGCTCCATCCAGGGCCGGCACCTCGGCCTCGGGGAGGGAGAGGGCCGAGTGGACCACCGGGTAGTAGAGGTTGCCGGCGGTGCGCTGCACGACCTGGACCGGCTTGGCACAGTCGGCGGCTTCACGCGCCCTCTGCCAGGGGTTCCGTCCGGAACACCGCATGCCATGAGTGCCCAGTACGTCCAGCAGGTCCCGGGACGCGCCGCACCCGGAGGCCGCGCAGGAGACGGAGAGCGCCTCCAGACCGGTCGCCCGGTCCGAGACACGGAAGCGCAACTGCTCGCGCGATCCGCAAGACTGGCGCTGTGTGGCGTCAAGCCGCGCATGCGCCCAGAACCACCAGTCCACGTCGCCGAGGTGACCCCCGGCGCAGATCTGGACGAACCGCATCGGGGCGAGTCGGCGCACCGGCATGCAGGACGGGCAGCTCGGAGGTGTCCCGGGCTTCTCGTCTGTGATCCGCCAGCGCACCATGCGGCGGCACGACCCACAGAACAGCCAGGCCGGGAAACGGATGTACGGTGCGCCAGGCGCGTCGGGGCGGTCGAAACGGTCGTTGAGGGTTGCAGGCGCGGCGAAGAATCCGCTCACGCCGAGCCGGGAGGCCAATCGTGGGGACTCCACCGGCTGGCGCAGTCGCGACCAGTCCCCGATTCCGGTCGCGACGAAGGACTCGCCCTGGATGTCGAAGACCGAGCCGACGCCGAACGGGAGCACCGTTTGGGCCTGACGGACTCGCAGCTTGCGGTTCACTGGTCGGCTCCCTTCACCGTCACCTGGCATTCGCGGTCCACGCTGCGCATGGAGTGAAGGGTCTCCCACAACCCCCCGTGCTGTTCGAAGTTCTTCAGCAGGTTGTGCTGTCCCTTGCCCTGACTGCGGTAGTAGAGCTCCTTGCCCTCCTGCCTGGCATTGCGGGCCGCCTCCTCCCAAGCGGCGAGCAGCTCTGCGAGTTCGGTACGGACCGCGTGCGCCGCGCGCCGATCGCTGGCTCCTGCCTTCCGTGCGAGAAGTTCGGCCAGCGCCCGCGCCGCACCGATGTGCTCCGGCAGGTCCCCCGCCTGGTTCTCGGCGCTCAGGCCGAGCCGGTGCCGTACGAGGATGACGAGCGCTGCGTGCAGGGCGCGCCGGCGCGCCGGCACCGACCACGGTGTCACGCTGGTTGGTTCGACGTGTCGGTAGAGGGCCCGGTGATAGGGGTCGAAGGTCTCGTAGTGTGAACGGTCCCTGGGACGCGTGGCATTGAAGAAGGTGGCGACCAGTCCGGGTACTCCGTGCCGGCCCACCCTGCTGGTGGCCTGGATGTACTCGGCCGTGGTCTTGGGCTGCCCCTGCATCAGCATCAACGCGAGCCGTTTGACGTCCACCCCGACCGACAGCATGTTGGTGCAGGGCAGGAAGGATACGGCTTCCGGATCCGTCCAGGGCTTCTCCAGCCGGTCCAGCAGCACGGGCTGTTCGGCCCTTGCCAGGTTGCTGGTCAACTCCTGTACCTGGTGGTCGGCGAGTTGCCGGGCACCCGGTCCGGCGTCCAGGCCGGCGAGCTGGGCGGGAATGTCGTCGGCCGCTGCGGTGACGGTACGGCCGAGTTCGCGAAGGCTGTGATGGTAGGCGACGAGGGTCCAGTAGGAGTCCCGGTGTTCTTCCGGCAGTTCCCATGCTCCCTGGAGCATGGCCGCAGCGGTGGCCACTGCAGCACGGCCGGCGGTGTGTCCTTGAGCCATGATGCCCAGGTAGCGTCGTCCGGGGCGTGCAGTGTCGGGCTCGGCGAAGTAGGAGTGCCGGGCGTCGAGCCCGGCGGGCGGGAAGAGCTGTACGTCGCTTCCGTAGAGAGCGCGAACCTGTTCGCCGGAGCGGCGGATCGTCGCGGTGGAGGCGACTACCTTGGGGCCCGTCCCGTCGGCCGTCGTACACAGGCCGAGGATCGCCGCCTCGTACAGTCCGACGGTCGTACCGAGCGGACCGGTCAACAGGTGCAGCTCGTCCTGGATGACCAGGGACGGCGGCAGGCTGCTGCTCCCTGCTCCGAACAGGCTTCCCGCGCGCGGCTCCCAGGCGAGCCGCGCGAATTTGTCGACGGTACCGAGGACGAAGGTGGGCGGCCGGTCGTACAGCTGTTGGTCGACCACGGCGACCGGCAGCTCGTCATGGAATGCACATGCGTCGCGCGGGCAGAAGAACGCGAAGGAGTCGGCACCGGCCCGGATGCCGTAGTCGGCGTGGTCGGCCGAGCGGTGGGCGGGCACGATGCGGGTGCCGCACCAGGGGCAGCGGTCGAGGATGAAGACGTCCTCGGGGCGGGCGGCGGACCTCACGTCCTGGGCTGCCGTCGCCGCGGCCTCATACGTGTTGGGCGAGGTCGCCTCGCCGACCCACAGACCGATCGAGAACGGCTCCTCGCCGTAGCATTCGGGATCGCCTCGGCGCATGGTCTCCAGGGCGCACACGGTGGTCGCGGCCCTCTGGAACTGCTGGGTGGTCAGCAGACTGAGGGTGTAACGGCTGAGTACCGCGGTGCCGCCGCCCTTGGGGTCGCGGCGGCGCAGCACCATCACGAAGGCGGCGAGCAGCAAGTAGGCCTCCGTCTTGCCGCCGCCGGTGGGGAACCAGATCAGGTCGGTCATGCCCCGGTCCGGGTGGCGGGGGTCGGCGACACCGTCCAGGGCCAGCAGGAAGAACGCCAGCTGGAACGGGCGCCAGGCTGCCTCGGGGTCAGGTGCCGGGTCGACGGACACGGAGTCGCGCCGGGATCGCCTCTCCCCCGCCTGGTCGCGTGCGGAGTGACGCATCTGCAGGGCCATGGCGAGGTTGGCGGCGCGGAAGGCCTCCAGGACTTCGGGGCAGCCGGGATCGCACAGGGTGCGTACGCCGGACTCCATCCGGGCGACAGCAGCGCCGATGCGCTCCAAGATCCGGTCGGCGGCATCCCGGCCCCAGGCGGGTACCGCGGTGTCGCGCTGTTTCTCGTACCAGCGGCGGTAGTCGGAGGTGAACTCCGTCAGCTCCCGTCGCAGCTGCGCGAGAGGCAGGTCCGGGTCGGCGAGGTGCAGCACGTTGAGTACGGGTGTGCCGCTGAGGCCGGCCGCACGGGTCGCGGGCACCTCAGCCTCCGGCAGGACCACCGCGCGCAGTCCGGTCACGGCCTCGCCGTCGCGGCTCTCCTCGACCGCGCAGCCGTGGCCAACGGCATGGGTCCGCACGTGCCGGTACTGGAGCCGCAGCTCCTGCTCTTCCGGGTCCCGGCTGGCCAGCCGGACGCTGGGGTACTCCAGTACCCGGCCCTCGCAGGGACGGACGTCGAGCGCCACCTGGAACAGCATCCGGTCCCACTGCGCCGGCCGGCCCAGTGCCGGTTCGGTGCGAGCCGTGTTCACCAGCGCCACCGTGACCAACAGGCCTTCTCCGAGCGGGCGGCGACGGATCCTGAGTTCGGCCCGGCCGTCAAGGACGCCGACGGCATCGCGGTCCGGCCCGACCCGGTGGGTCTCCGGCGGCAGCGCGACCCGCTGCCAGCGGCGCCCCTGGTCACCCTGGGCGCGCAGAGTGCGGTAATGGGCGCCGCCGCAGCCGATCTCGATGGTGTCGCTGTCCGTGTAGAAGCTGAGGCCGAGGGAGGAAGGCAGCCAGGCGTTGGATTCCGGTACGGGGTCGTCCGCCGGGTCCGTGTCGAGGGCCGCTCCTTCGGTTCCGATGCCGTCAGCGTCGTCGGCTGCCAGCGTCAGCTGCCTCTGGAGATCGGCGTCCTGGGGGTAGAGCGTGCCCATGAGGTATTGGCGGTCGGGCGGCGCGTCGAGGACTTCGTCCTCGCCGTGAGCCGGTCCGACCAGCTGGCGGGTCAGATAGTCGACGAGTTCTTGTCGGGGGTCCATGGTGTCCTCGGGAGACGTACGGGTATGCGGGCCGGGGTGGAAGGGCGCTCAGCCGCGGCGCCACCGGTCACGCAGGGGCCTGCGTTCGGATGCGGTCATGGCTGCCAGCTCTTCCTGGAGCTGGGCGATGCGTACCCACGCATCGTGCTCGGCCTGAGCCACCCGTCCGTTCGCCGCGGACTCCGCCTCGGCAACGCGATGGGCGGCCCACCGTTCCACCTCCACCCTGGCGGCCGCGTGTGTATCGGCGTCCTGAAGCGCCCGCTCTCGCTGCGCAAGTGCGGACTCGGCCAACCGCAGGCGCTCAGCCAGGGCGGAAACGCGCGCCTCGTGTTCCTGGGCCGAACGCCGGAGCAACTCCTCGACTTCGTCCGCCCTGCGTCGGGCTGCCGCGAGGTCGCGCAGCGCGTCGGCCGCGGGCTCCGCGGCCTGCCGCGCCGCCTGAAGGTCCGCCTCGGCCTGCACCCGCAGCCGAGCCACGCGTTCGTCAGCCGCACGACGCAGCGAAGCCGCTTGACGCTGCAGGGAAAGGTCGAGGCGCTTGAGCAGTGCGGACTCCAGCTCGTCGAGCTGCCGCTCGGTGTCGGCGGCAGCACCAAGGGCGCGCTGCCGCTCATGTGCCAGCGCATCCTCGTGCTCCTCACGGAGCCGGCGCTCGGACGCCGCCGCCTCCGCCCTCAGAGCCGCGACGCGCATCTCCTGGCTTTCGCCTACGACTTCTGCACGGCGCCGCTCGGCCGTGCCATCCTCGGCATGCGGTTCGATGGCCGCGACCGTGCTGAAGGTCCCGACCGGCTCGATCGGCCTCTCGGCAGCCACTGACTCGGCCACGGGCACCCGCTCCCTCGCCGGATCCCCGGCAGCTGCACCCTCGACCGGCACCGACACGGCCGGCTCGGCTGCCTCGGCATACTCCGTCTGCGGGGCAGGTTCCGCGGCGGCCACCACCTCCACCCTGGGGCGCAGCGAGGTCGAGGCCTCCTCGACCACACCCGGCCCGGCCGTCTCGGTCGGCCTGGACACCGCCGTCGTCTCGCCGCGCACAGGCGGCTGGGAGATGAACTCCCGTAGAGCGTCGCGAACCGCAAGCCGCGACTCCCTGCGCACCAAGGGACGCCCGGCGAGGTAGGTTCGCGGGGACGAGCCGTTCAGCGCCTCGAAGGAGCGGTCGAGGAAGTCCGCAGGACACCCTCCGGTGTTTTTGAGGGCTCCGAAGACCTTCTGCAGTACCTCCAGTGCCGTGACAGCCGCGCGGTCCAGCGTCCCCCGACTCTTTACCGCCTTCACGACGTCATCGGCGGCGGACTTCCCCAACAGCGAAGCCAGTTCGACATCGCCGAGAGCCACGAGCGCATATTCGGCGAGCCATGCCACGCTTCCTGCGAACCTGACCGGGATGGCCAGTGCCTGCTCCCAGTCCGGTGGATACATCCCGGCTGAGCGCGCCCCCGCCTCTGGCTCAGAGTCCGGCCTCGGTGCCGGCTGCGGGCCGGCGTCGGGTGTCTGCTGAGGCTGCGGCCCGAACGCCGGCTCCGGGCTCGGACCGGCGGCCGGCTGCGGATCCGGCTCCGAGTCCCGCGCCGGGCCTGCCTCCGCAGGCCGGAATGCGGCGGCCTCGGACAAGCACGGCTGCGCGGGCACGTCCGCCGCCTCCTGGGCTCCGCCCTCGACACTGGCACGCCCATCGGACTCCCGCGGCGGCTGCGGGCTGAGGGGTGCCCGCTGAGCCGGCACGCCAACAGGCTTCCGCAGTCGACGAGGCGCCTTGCGCATACGGGGCTTCGGGTCCGGCGGTTCGGCGTGCCCCGGGCCGATCCCGTCAGCCAGCAGCATCTCGCGGAAGGCCGCGAACGCCTTCACCTCCACCTGGCGGATCCGCTCCCGGGTGACACCAAACTCCTTCCCCAGGTCGTCCAGGGTCGACCGATCGCCGCCGTCCAGGCCTGTGCGGCGCAGCAGGATCCGCGCATCCCGTGCGTCGAAGCGGGCGAGCAGGGAAAGCAAGTACTCGTGCCCGATCGCCTCCAGCGCCAGGCGTTCCGCCGACGGCAGCGGTCGTTCCAGCGCGACCAGGTCCCCCAGGTGCACACCGTCCCCGATGACCCGGTCCAGGGAATCCGTACGTCGGCTGACCCTTCGGATCTCCTCGACCCGCTGCACACTCAGATCGCAGGCCACCGCGACATCGGCGGCGCTCCACGGACGGCCTTCCGACTGGAGTCTGCGCTCCGCTGCGGCAACCTTGCGGACCTGCTCGTGGAAGTGCACCGGAATGCGGATGACCGCCCCCTCGTCCGCGATGGCCCGGCTGATCGACTGCCGGACCCACCACGTTGCGTACGTGGAGAACTTGTAGCCCTTGGTGGGGTCGAACTTGACCGCCGCCTTGAGCAGCCCGATGGCCCCGTGCTGGAACAGATCCTCGTGGTCGAGGCCCTGTCCGCCGTGGCGGAGGGCAATACTGTGCGCGAGCCCCTGGTTGTGCACGACGAAGCAGTTGCGCGCCATGACTCGGAGGTCGGTGGCCGCGAGCGCGGCGATCTCGGCATCGGTCGGCCGGCTCTCGATCCGATCAGCGCCACCCCGCACCAGTACGGCGAGGCCCACTTCCTCCTCGGCGGTGAGCATGCGCTTCTCGGGACGCCTGGTGAACCGGTCCTCGTTCAGCACCGCCTGCGCGGCCCGGACCGCTCGGCCGACGTCCCCGAGAGGCCGCGTGGGCGAGCCCGAGTCCGGGTCCTGATCAGGGTCGAACTCCTCCCATTCGGCGAATTCGGGTTCCGTCGCGGGGGGTTGCTCCTTCGCATCGGCTCGCACGCCCTCCCCACGCACAACCCGACCCATGGAGGTTTCCGTCGCCTCCTGCGTTCGGGCCGCTTCCCGAAGCGAGCGTGTCTCTGCCGGGGTCAACCCCGAGAGCCTGGCCACCCCCTCCACGACGGTGGCGTTCACCCGGCCCTGTGCATCCGCGTACCGGCCCAGCAGCACATGCGCCGCCAGCACCCGGCCCGTCATCGCCGGAAGTACAACCTTTCGGGCGTCACGCTCGTCCTGGTCCGTATGCTCCGCTTTCCGTCGGACCTGAAGCCCCAGGCGGGCCAGCTCGCCCCTCAACCGCTCCTGCTCGGCTTGTCCCAGTCCGAGGCTCCCGACGCGGTCGCGGAAGTCCTGCTCGGAGACCACACCTCCCACCGAAGCCTTGCCAAGTTCGGCGTACAGCGCGCGGAGCGCGTTCCGGAGTCCGGCCGCATCTCGCTCGCCCCGAGCCTCGTCACCCACGGCCACCCCTCCCTTACCCGTTCAAGAGATGACCCTAGGCCTGACCCGTTGACAATGTCAACAGACTGAACGCTGGAAATGACTCCCCTGCTTGTGTACATTTCGAACGGTGAAGACTGGTACGGAGGGGCAGCGCCTTCTCTGCGACCATGAACAGGGCACCTGCCACCCGTGGGGGCAGGCACACACGGGGTGGACCAGCGGGGGTCGCAGCGAGCGACAGGAAGAGGGGCGGCAGTGACCGAGCGGCTGATCGGGGGCCGGTTCCGGGTGACGGGAGTCATCGGAGCCGGGAACATGGGCGAGGTCCACCGGGCCGAGGACCTGCATCGCGCGGAGGGCGACCCGACCCGTACCGTCGCCGTGAAGACCGTGCTCCGCCGCCGCTCCGGAGCCGTGCTCGACACCGGTGCGGATGCCAAGGCCGTCCAGCGGTTCGCCCGTGAGGTCCGCATCATGCGCCGCCTGCAACACCCGAACCTCACCCGCCTCATCGACGGCGGTGTCGACGACGCCGACGGCGGGCGACCGTACCTGGTCATGGAATACCTGGACGGCGAGACACTGCGTGACCTGATCGAGGAGGAGCGCCAGCTCCCCGTCGCCTGGGCTGTCGCGATCGCCGCTCAGATCGCGTCAGGTCTGGCCGCAGCGCACACGGCGGGCGTAGTCCACCGCGATCTCAAGCCGGCCAACACCATGCTGGTCACCGGCGGCACCGTGAAGGTCCTCGACTTCGGCATGGGCCGGATCGCCGACGATCCGGAGGAGACTCGGCTCACCAGCACCGGCGTCAGCGTCGGCACGGCGCGTTACATGGCGCCGGAGCAGTTCGAGGCCAAGCAGGTCACGCAGGCGGCGGATCTCTACGCCCTCGGCTGCGTCCTGTACGAAATGCTGGCCGGAGTACCACCGTTCACCAGCGGATCGGCCTACGATCTGGGCCGCAAACACGTCGAGGAAGAGCCGACGTCGGTGCGGGTCGTACGGCCCGCCGTGCCTGCCGGACTGGTCCGCTTGGTGCAGCGGCTCCTGGCCAAGGACCCCGCCGAGCGGCCCGCCGACGCCGTCGCCGTCCGCGATGCTCTGCTGCCCCTGCTCCCCGAAGCCTTCACGGCGGACGGGACCGACCCCGGGGACGAAGGCTCAGCGCTCCCCCACTGGAGCGCCCTCGACCCGGTGCGCGTCCTGCGGCACACCACCACTCCGGCGACGGCCACCACACCCGCACCGGTTTCCAAGACGCGGCCCTCCTCAAGCCCCGGCGGCGCCGGGATGGATGTCTTCGGCGTACACAGCGCCCTGATCAAGGACTACCGCTCCTTCACCGAGGGCGGCACCGTCATCCGGGACGACCGAATCGCCGCGTTCGTCGAGGACGACCTGAACGCCAAGTCGCAGTGGCCGGACCCGTGGCTGTCCCTCAACCCTTTCTTCGCGGGCGGCGGCACGGTCGTCGAGCTGGCCGGGCAGGGCGTCCTGCACCGCGAATGCGCGAAGATCTTCCAGGCTCGGAAGACTCCGGGCGCCGCGGTGTGCGACGGCCGCCCGCTCACCCTCCACCAGCACCAGCGCGAGGCGATCGACGCCGCCGCGTCTGGTGACTCGTACGTGCTGACCACCGGTACCGGCTCCGGCAAGTCACTGTCGTACATCATCCCGATCGTCGACCGGGTGCTGCGCGAGCGGGAAGCGGAGGGACCGCGCTCCGCCAAGCGCGTGCGGGCGATCGTCGTGTACCCGATGAACGCCCTCGCCAACAGCCAGCTGAAGGAGCTGGAGAAGTACCTGCGGGATGGATACGGCCAGGGCCGCGAGCCGGTCACCTTCGCCCGCTACACCGGCCAGGAGGACGACCAGCGCCGCAAGGAGATCCGCGACAACCCGCCGGACATCCTCCTCACCAACTACGTGATGCTGGAGCTGATGCTGACCCGGCCGGCCGACCGCGCCAGCCTGATCAGCATGGCCCGCGGCCTGGAGTTCCTCGTCTTCGACGAGCTGCACACCTACCGCGGCCGGCAGGGCGCCGACGTCGCCCTGCTCATCCGCCGGGTACGGGAGGCCTGCCAGGCCGAGCGGCTCCAATGCGTCGGCACCTCCGCCACCATGTCCACCGAGGGCACGATGGACGACCAGCGCAAGGTGGTCGCCGACACCGCGAGCACCCTCTTCGGTACCGCCGTCCACCCCCGGAACGTCATCGTCGAGACCCTGATCCGGGCGACCGACGAGGCACCCGAGACCGTCCCGGCCGAGCGGCTCCGCGCGCCCGCCGCCCCCCGCGCCTACGGCGACCTGGTCCGTGACCCGCTGGCCCGCTGGATCGAGACCCGGTTCGGGCTGGCGGTGGACGAAGGACGGCTGGTGCGTCGGCAGCCGGCCAAGATCGAGGTCGCGGCCCAGGAGCTCGCCGACGCCTCGGGCGTGGATGCAGAGCAGTGCCGGGACGCGATCCGCGCCACCTTGGAGTCCGGCTCGGAGGCACGCCACCCGGTGACCGAGCGGCCCCTGTTCGCATTCCGGCTGCACCAGTTCCTCTCCAAGGGCGACACGGTCTACGTCACCCTGGAGGACAAGCTCACCCGCCACCGCACGCGCTCCTACCAGCTCGAACAGCCGGGCAGCGGGGGCAAGCTGCTGATGCCGCTGGCGTTCTGCCGGGAGTGCGGCCAGGAGTACCTCACGGTGTGGCGTACGGAGAAGGACGGCGAGGTCCGTTACGAAGCCCGCCGGGACACCATGGCGACCGGCGGACGGCAGGGCGACGGCTACCTGTACGTAGACCACGACCGGCCCTGGCCGTCGACCACGCAGTACGCGGTGGATGACCGCCGACTGCCCGAATCCTGGCTGGAGCTGGACGACAAGGGCCAGGAGGTCGTCAAGAAGACCTACCGCGACCGGGTCCCGCGCGCGATCACCGTGGACCCGCGCGGCATCGAGGGGCAGGGCGAACTGCAGGCCGCCTTCATCCCGTCGCCCTTCCTGTTCTGCCTCCACTGCGGTGTGGCGTACGAGCAGACCCGCGGCAAGGACTTCGCGAAGCTGGCCACCCTCGACCAGGAGGGGCGCTCGTCGGCGACCTCCCTGATCTCGGCCTCCGTGGTGAAATCGCTGAAGGCGGTGCCGGAGGAGGCCCTGGACAAGGAGGCGCGCAAGCTCCTCACCTTCGTCGACAACCGCCAGGACGCCTCGCTCCAGGCCGGCCACTTCAACGACTTCGTCCAGATCACCCAGCTGCGCGGGGCGCTCTACCGGGCCGCCCTCGAAGCGGGCGAGGACGGGATCCCGCACGAGGAACTGGCCACCCGCGTCGGGGAGGCCCTCGCCCTCGGCCTCGTCGACTACACCGGCGAGAGCGAGCTCGCGCCGTCGATCGCACGCGCGGCCGCCAAGACCCTCCGCGACGTCATCGCGTTCCGGCTCTACCTGGACCTGGAGCGCGGCTGGCGCATCACCATGCCGAACCTGGAGCAGACCGGCCTGCTGGAGATCGACTACGAGGACCTGGACTGGGTCGCGGCCAAGCAGGACCGGTGGGACGGCACCCACGAGAAGCTGCGCACCGCCGACTCGGCCCTGCGCGCCGAGATCACGAAGGCGCTTCTCAACGAGATGCGCCGGTCCCTCGCCATCGACGTGTCCTACTTCCGGGACGACTTCGACGCACTCCAGCGGGCGAGCGAGGAACGGCTCGTGGACCCGTGGGTCCTGTCCGCCGCCGACCGGCCCAAGGTGGGCACCGCCTACCCGCATCCCTCGGGCAAGGGCATGGACCGCTCGGCGCTGTTCCTGTCCGCCCGCGGCAAGTTCGGCAAGTACCTGGTCCGGGCCGACCGGACGTTCAAGGAGCTGTCCACCGACGAACTCCAGCTGGTCATCGAGCAGCTGCTGCAGGTCCTGGCGAAGGCCGGGCTGGTGAAGGAGGTCTCCGAGGCCCCGCAGCGCGCCGGCCGCTTCCGCCGCCCGACGGGCCCCGCCACGACCGGCTACCGGGTCGCCGCGCAGTCCCTGGTCTGGCGGGCCGGCAAGGGTGAGACCGGTACGCACGACCCGCTGACCCGCACTTACCAGAGCGGCGACGGCCCCCGGGTGAACACCTTCTTCCGCGAGCTGTACAAGGACGCGGCGGGCGCCCTGGCTGGCCTGTTCGCTCGCGAGCACACGGCGCAGGTCTCCCCGCAGGAGCGGGAGCAGCGGGAGGAGGCGTTCCGCAAGGCCGAGCTGAAGCTGCTGTACTGCTCGCCGACCATGGAGCTCGGCGTCGACATCTCTTCGCTCAACGCGGTGATGATGCGCAATGTCCCGCCGACGCCCGCAAACTACGCCCAGCGCTCGGGCCGGGCCGGCCGCAGTGGCCAACCCGCCCTGGTCACCACGTACTGCGCCACCGGCAACAGCCACGACCAGTACTACTTCCGCCGCTCCGAGCGGATGGTGGCGGGCGCGGTCGCCCCGCCCCGCCTGGACCTCGCCAACGAGGATCTGGTCCGCTCCCACCTCCAGGGGATCTGGATCGCGGAGGCGGGCCTGAAGCTGGGCCGCGCCATCCCGGACGTCCTCGACGTGTCCTACCCGGACACCGGCGAACGGCCCGCCCCGGACCTGAACCTGCACCCAGAGATCCTGGCCGCGTCCCTCGACAAGGACGCACAGCGCCGCACCGTCGACGCGTCCCTGCGCGTCCTCGGCCCGCTGCTGCCCGACTTCGCCGACACCACCTGGTGGTACGACGAGTGGATCCAGGACCAGGTCCGCACCGTGCCCGAGCGCTTCAACCGTGCCTTCGACCGCTGGCGCAAGCTGTTCACCTCCGCGCTCGACGACCAGTTCATCCAGAACCGGCGCCGGCTCGACTACAGCCTGACGGAGGGTGACCGGATCCGGGCGAACTCCCGCCGCCGTGAGGCCGAGACGCAACTGAACCTGCTGATGAACGAGAGTGCCGACAACAAGTCGGTCCTCTCGGACTTCAACCCGTACCGCTATCTCGCCTCCGAGGGCTTCCTCCCCGGCTACAGCTTCCCGCGGCTGCCGCTCGCCGCGTACATCCCGACCGTCGGCCACCGCCGCGGCAACGGCGACTTCCTCCAGCGGCCCCGCTTCCTGGCCATCCGCGAGTTCGGGCCCGGTGCGCTGATCTACCACGAGGGCGCCCGCTACCAGGTCACCCGGATCCAGCTGCCGCCGGACTCCTCCGGCGACCTGGCCACCAGCGAGGCCCGCCGCTGCGCGCAGTGCGGCTACCACCACGACCCCAAGGAGCGCAACGACCGCTGCCTCATGTGCGACGAGCCGCTCGGCTCGGCCACGTACGGGCTCCTCCACCTCCACACCGTGTACACCACGCGCCGTGAGCGCATCTCCTCCGACGAGGAGGAGCGGCGCCGCGCCGGCTTCCGGCTGGAGACCTCCTACCGCTTCCACGACCACGGCACCCGCAGCGGCCGCCTGAACGCGTCCGTCACCGACGCAGCGGGCGCTCCTGTCGCCGAGCTGGCGTACGGGGACTCGGCGACGGTCCGCATCACCAACACCGGCCGGGTGCGCGCCAAGAGCGACGAGCCGAACGGTTACTGGCTGGACCTGGCCGACGGCCGCTGGATGAACGACCGCGACGCCTCCCAGGCCTCCGGCGACTCCGCTGAACTGCCGGTGATCGACGAGGACGGCAACGAGCGGCGCCGCAAGAAGCGGGTCATCCCGTTCGTGGAGGACCGCCGCAACATCCTGGTGCTCACGCTCGACGAGGCCCTGCCCGAGCCGATCGCGCTGTCGCTGATGTACGCGCTGGAGCGGGGCATCGAGGCCGCCTTCGAGCTGGAGGACGCCGAGCTGACCAGCGAGCTGCTGCCGCCGGACGACGGCCCGCGCCGCCGCATCCTCTTCACCGAGGCCGCCGAGGGCGGGGCGGGCGTCCTGCGCCGCCTCCAGGCGGAGAAGGGCGCACTGGCGAAGGCGGCCCGGCAGGCCCTCGCCATCTGCCACTTCGCCGAGGACGGCACGGACCAGGGCGGCCCGCACCCCGACCGCCCCTGCGCCCTGGGCTGCTACGAGTGCCTGCTGACCTACGGCAACCAGCTCAACCACGCCCTGATCAACCGGCACGCGGCGCGGGAACTGCTGGTCCGCTTCGCCTCGGCCTCGGCCACGCGCGAGTCCCGCGGCGAATCCCGCTCGGAGCAGTTCCGGCGCCTGCTCGACCAGGCGCCGGACGCCCCCGCCAGCACGTGGGTGGAGGTCGCGGTCGAAGAGGCCGTCGCCGTCGCCCAGGACAACCTGCTCACCTGGCTGAAGGCACGCGGCCTGCGGCTCCCCGACGAGAGCGAAACCTTGATCACCGAGGCGAACGCCCTCGCCGACTACGTGTACCGGCTGCCCGGCGTGAACCTGGCCGTCTTCGTCGACCTGCCGGACTCCGAGGTGACGGCGCTGCGCGACGAGGACGCCGAGGAGCGCCTCCTGGACGCCCGCTGGGACGTTCTCCGCTTCCCGCACGACGCCGACTGGGACAAGCTCGTCGCCCCGCACGCCCGCTACTTCGGCACCCCTTCCGCTCACTGATCTCCGCCAACTGACACGAGGACGAGACGACTCATATGGCACTGACGTACACCGCGGGTTCCCTCGTGACGGCCCGCGGCCGCGAGTGGGTGGTGTTGCCCGAGAGCGAGGCCGACCTGCTCGTCCTGCGCCCCCTCGGCGGTTCGGACGACGACATCGCCGCCGTGTTCCCGGCGTTCGAGGAGGTGAAGGGCGCCGAGTTCGCGGCGCCCGAGCCCTCCGACCTCGGCGACCAGCGGGCGGCCGGCCTGCTGCGCACTGCCCTGCGCATTGGCTTCCGGTCGGGCGCGGGCCCGTTCCGATCCCTCGCCGGTATCGCGGTGGAGCCGCGCGCCTACCAGCTGGTGCCTCTCCTCATGGCCCTGCGCCAGCAGACCGTCCGCATGCTGATCTCCGACGACGTCGGCATCGGCAAGACCGTCGAGGCGGGCCTGATCGCCAGTGAGCTCCTCGCCCAGGGCGAGGCGACGGGCCTGGCCGTACTCTGCTCGCCGGCGCTCGCCGAGCAGTGGCAGCAGGAGCTGCGGACCAAGTTCGGCATCGACGCCGAGCTGGTCCTCTCCTCGACCGTCTCCCGCCTCGAACGCGGTCTGGACCTCGGCCAGTCCCTCTTCGACCGCTACCCCCACGTCATCGTCTCCACGGACTTCATCAAGTCCCCTCGCCACCGCGACGACTTCGTCCGCCACTGCCCCGATCTGGTGATCGTGGACGAGGCCCACACCTGCGTCGCCTCCGAGGACTCTCCCTCCGGTGCCCAGAACCAGCTCCGCTACGAGCTGCTGCGCCGCGTCGCCGAGGACACCGAGCGCCACCTGGTCCTGGTGACGGCGACTCCGCACAGCGGCAAGGAATCGGCATTCCGCAACCTGCTGGGCCTGGTCAAGCCGGAACTGGCGAACGTGAACCTGGAATCGGACGCGGGCCGTAAGCTCCTCGCCCAGCACTTCGTGGCGCGCAAGCGGGCCGACGTACGCCAGTACCTGACCAAGGAGGACGGCCTCGGCGACGACAGCCTCGCCGAGCGCACCGCCTTCCCCTCGGACCGGTACTTCAAGGACGAGACGTACAAGCTGTCCCCCGCCTACCGGGCCCTGCTGGACGACGCCATCGCGTACGCGAGCGAACGCGTCGAGGCGGCCGGCAGCCAGGGCAAGCGGGAAGCCCGCATCGCCTGGTGGTCGGCGATCGCCCTGCTGCGCTCGCTGGTCTCCTCGCCGCGGGCCGCGTCCCAGACCCTGCGCACCCGCTCGGCCGCGGCCATCGCCGCCTCCGCCGAGGAGGCCGACCGGCTCGGCGCCCCGCTCAACAGCGACGCCGCCGACAGCGACGCGCTCGAAGGCATGGACGTGGCACCCGGCGCGGAGACGGACGGCACGGGTGACCGCCTGTCCGAGCTCGCGGAGCGGGCAGCCGCGCTGGAGGGCGTCGGCGACGACCTCAAGCTGAAGGCCCTGATCAAGCACCTCAAAGCCCTGCTCGCGGACGGCTACCACCCGATCGTGTTCTGCCGCTACATCCCGACGGCCGAGTACCTGGAGGCCGAGCTGGGCGCGGGCGAGACCGAGGACGGCAAGAAGAAGCGCTCCCCGCTCGGCGCCAACACGGTCGTCAAGGCCGTCACCGGCACGCTCTCCCCGCAGCAGCGCGTGCAGCGCATCGAGGAGCTGGCCACGGAGGCCGGTACGGACAAGGCCGCTCGCCGCGTCCTGATCGCCACCGACTGCCTGTCCGAGGGCGTCAACCTCCAGCACTACTTCGACGCCGTCCTCCACTACGACCTGGCCTGGAACCCGACCCGCCACGACCAGCGCGAGGGCCGCGTGGACCGGTACGGGCAGAAGCGCGACGAGGTCCGCGTCATCACTCTGTACGGCGATGACAACGGCATCGACGGCAAGGTCCTCGAAGTCCTCATCAAGAAGCACCGGCAGATCAAGAAGGACCTCGGCATCTCGGTCTCGGTACCCGACGAGCTGTCGACGGGCGTCACGGACGCCATCGTCGAATGGCTGCTGATGCGCGGCCGTGACGACCAGGACGCCCTGTTCAGCGCGGACGCCTTCAAGGTGAGCACGGCGAAGCTGGACAGCGACTGGAACTCGGCCGCGGAGCGGGAGAAGGCGTCGCGTTCCCGGTTCGCGCAGCGCTCGATCCACCCGCAGGAGGTGGCCCGGGAGGTCGCGGCGGTCCGCGAGGCCCTGGGCGGCACGGGCGAGGTCGACACCTTCGTCCGCGAGTCGCTGAACGCGCTGGGCGCCGTAATCCGGGGCGCCGGTGAGGACTTCACCGCCCAGGTCGGCGGCACTCCGGCGGGCCTGCGCGATGCGCTCGCACCGGTCGTGGGAGCGGAGGTGGTGGAGAAGGACCGCCCCATCCCCTTCCTCAGCGATCCCGCGGTCGGCCGCGGCGAGGCGGCCCTGGTCCGCACGGACCCGGTGGTCGGCGCCCTCGCCGCCCACGTCCTGAACGCCGCCCTGGACACCCAGGCCGACGGCGCCCGCCCGGCCCGCCGCTGCGGTGTCATCACGACGGACGCGGTCACCACCCGCACCACGCTCCTCCTGGTCCGCTACCGCTTCCACCTCACGCTCCCGTCCCGCACGGGCGACAAGCAGCTGGTCGCGGAGGACGCCCGCCTGCTGGCGTTCCAGGGCTCCCCGAAGAACGCGGTGTGGCTGTCGCCGGAACAGGCCATCGCGCTACTGGACGCCACGGCCACGGAGAACACCCATGCCCACTTCGGCGAGAACACGATGACCCGCATCCTCGAACAGCTCCCGAACGCGTCGGACCACCTTGCCGATTACGGCGACCAGCTGGCCGCGGAGCTGGACGCCTCGCACCGCCGCGTGCGCGCCGCGTCCGGCGAGATCGTCCGCGGCCTGACGGTCACCGCCCAGAAGCCCGCCGACATCCTCGGCGCCTACGTCTACCTGCCCGCCGTCGCCGTCGGAGTGTCCGCCTGATGTCTGCCACCACCCGCAACCAGGTCTTCACCGCCGTCCAGACGGTCGGCGCACTGTTGCCTGCCGACATGCTGCTCCGCATCGCCGAGGGCAAGGCATCCAAGGACCTCAAGGGCATGGCTCCGGCCGACTACCGGATCGCCGGCTCCCGCACGGTGCGGGACGAGGCCGAGCGCCACTGGGACAACCTCAAGGGCCTCTGGCTGGAGCTGCGCGAGAAGCTGCCGTACGCGCCCGAGTCCTCGGCGCCCCCGGACACCACCGGCTACGCCGGGCCCAACTGGCTGGACCCCCTGTTCGAGGCGCTGGGTTTCGGGCACCTCACAGCCGTGGGCGCCGAGGGCATCGCCGCCTCCGACGGAACGAAGACGTTCCCCATCAGCCACCGCCGCGACCAGTCCCTGGTCCACCGCACCCCGTGGAACGCGTCCCTCGACAAGCGTCAGGGCGCCGGCAGCCCCGCCCCGCAGTCGCTCCTCCAGGAGACCCTGAACCGCACCGAACCCCACCTGTGGGCCCTGCTCACAAACGGCCGGCGCCTGCGCCTGCTCCGCGACTCGAACGCACTGGCCACCACGTCGTACGTCGAGTTCGACCTGGAAGCCATCTTCGACGGCGAGCTGTTCCACGAGTTCATCCTGCTGTACCGGATCCTGCACGCCTCCCGCTTCGAGCCCCCGGCCGGGACCGAGGGCGGGGCGGGGCAGCGCGGCTGCTGGCTGGAGCTGTGGCGGGATGCCGCAATCCGCTTCGGCGCCCGATTCCTGGACGACATCGGCGAGGGCGTCCGGCTCGCGCTCAGGGAGCTGGGCACCGGCTTCCTCAAGCACCCCGCCAATGCCGCCCTCCGCGCGAACCTCGACCGCGAGACCTATCACGCGGCTCTCCTCCGGCTGGTCTACCGCCTGCTGTTCGTCTTCGTCGCGGAGGACCGCGAGGCGCTGCACGCCCCAGAGTCGAGTCCGGAGGCCCGCAAGCGCTACGCCGACTACTTTTCCACCGCGCGTCTACGCGACCAGGCCCGCCGCCGTCAGGGGACCTCCCACTCGGACCGGTACGAGGCCCTGCGCCTCGTCCTCGACGCCCTCGGCGACGAGGCAGGCCGCCCCGAACTGGGCCTGCCGGGCCTCGGCGGCCTCTTCGACGAGACGGCCGCGGACGCCCCGCTGAAGGGCCTGGCACTGTCGAACCAGCATCTGCTGGGTGGCGTGCGCCACCTGTCGGTCGTCTTCGACAGCGTGGCCAAGCGGTGGCGCAGCGTGGACTACCGCACCCTGGACGCCGAGGAACTCGGCGGGATCTACGAATCCCTGCTCGAACTGGTCCCCCAGTACAGCGCCACGGAACAGACCTTCGAGCTGGTGAACCGGGCGGGCAACGAACGCAAGAAGACCGGCTCGTACTACACCCCGAGCTCCCTGGTCGAGGTCCTGCTGGACTCCACGCTCGACCCGGTCATCGACAAGGCACAGAAGCGGGGCGAGGCCACGGCGGTCGAGGCCGGACAGATCAACGCGCGGGAAGCCGTCGAGCGGGAGCTGCTGTCCCTGACCGTCTGCGACCCTGCCTGCGGATCAGGCCACTTCCTGGTGGCAGCGGCCCGCCGCATCGCCAAGCGGGTAGCGGCTGTACGCGACCGTACGCCCGAGCCGACCCCGGAGAGCATCCGGCACGCCCTGCACGACGTCATCGCCAAGTGCGTCTACGGCGTCGACCTCAACCCGATGGCGGTGGAACTGGCCAAGGTCTCCCTGTGGATGGAGGCCCTGGAGCCGGGCAAGGCCCTCGGCTTCCTCGACGCCCACATCAAGCAGGGCAACGGCCTCATCGGCGCCACGCCGAAGCTGATGCGGGGCGGTATCCCGGACGAGGCGTTCAAGCCGGTGGAGGGCGACGACAAGTCGGTGGCCACGCGCTGGCAGCACGAGAACAAGGAGCAGCACCAGGGCGTCATGACCCTCGACGCGGCGATGGACGAACAGGTCAGCGTCACCAACGCCGCCTTCGCCGCCGAGCTGCGCGAGCTGATGGACGACGCCCCCACCGACGACGTCGACCAGGTCCGCGCACTCGCCGAGCGCTACCGCGCGTGGGAGGACTCCCAAAAGAACCGCGATGCCCACAAGCTCGCCGATGCGTGGTGCGCGGCGTTCATGTGGAAAAAGACCGACGACGCGCCGGCCCCGGTGACCCAGCGCGTCTTCCTCTCCCTCCAGTCCCCCGAGGGGGCGGGCACGCGGGAGGAAACCCACCACGAGATCGGCCGCCTGAGCGAGGAGTACCGCTTCTTCCATTGGCACCTGGAGTTCCCCGACGTGTTCGCCGTGCCGGATAATCCGGCCGCGCTGGGGGTGGACCCTGTGACGGGGTGGGCCGGCGGCTTCGACTGTGTCCTGGCCAATCCACCATGGGACAAGGTCGACTTCATGGACCGCGAGTACTTCAGCGTGGTCGAACCGTCCATCGCAAAGATCTCCGGCTCAGCAAGGCGCACGGCAATCGCCAAGTGGGCCGCCGAGCATCCGGAGGAGAGTGCTAGATATCACGCCTCTCGACGCAGAGTAAAGTCTTCATTTCTGTTTCTGGGCTCATCTGGAGCGTATCCGCAGTTGCGCAATGGCCTGTCGGTCAAGGGAGTCAACTCCCTTCAGACAGATCAACTCTTCACCGAGCGGTCCGTGTCGATCACCGCACCCGAAGGGCGATGCGGAACGATTGTCCCAACTCAGATCGCCACGGGAGCCGGCGCGCAGTTCCTATTCCAGGACCTCACTAAGAGAGGCTCAGTGAGGCACCTATACGACTTCGAGAACCGCAAGAAGATCTTCCCGGACGTCGACGCAACCTACACGTTCTGCCTGCTCTCGCTTGCCGGCCGAGGAACCACCGAGCAGGCCACGCGTTTCGCATTCTTCCTACTGGATACAATCGACCTCGAAGACCACACTCGGGTGTTCCGCCTCAGCCCCGAAGAAATCTCACTAATCAGCCCCAATACAGGCACCTTGCCTGTATTCCGAACGCGCAGAGACGCTGACCTCACCGCTGCTATCCATCATCGCTTCCCGGTCTTGGTGGCAGAGGGACGCAAGGACGGCAACCCCTGGAACATCACCTTCAAGCACCTTTTCAACTTGACCGATGACTCCGATGTATTCCGCGATAGGGCTACGTTGGAGGCGGAAGGCTGGGAACTGCAGGGGAACATCTTCGTGCGAGGGGGTGAACGGATGCTCCCGCTGTACGACGCGAAGATGGCTCATATCTTCGATCACCGCTGGAACCGCTACTACGGCCTTGGCAACGAGGAGTACGAGGGCGTGCCGCTCCGAGAGAAGGAGGACGCCTACGGCGTGACGCACCCTCGTCAATGGATTCAAGCAAAAGGCCACATCCCGGCCGTACGCAACGGTAAGGCGATCAATGTCGCGGGCGTGGACGTTCGACTGGACGAGTTGAAATGGGAGCACGACTGGCTGCTGGGCTGGCGGGACGTCACGAAGGCGGTCAATGAGCGCACCGCTGTCCCCGCGTTTCTACCACGAGCCGCCGTTGGGAACACATTCCCTCTGATGTTCGCTGGTTGCTCGCCGCTGTTGGCTGCGACACTCGTAGCAGCCCAAAGCTCACTGGTCTTCGACTTCGTCGCCCGCCAGAAAATCAGCGGACGCCATCTAGGGCTCATGGCGTGGAAGCAGCTCCCAGTCCCGCACCCAGGTCGACTTACCGCCCACGTACCCTTCCTCGTGCCCCGCCTCGTCGAACTCGTCTACACCGCATGGGACATGGAGCCTTTGGCCTTGGACCTTGGAGACAGCGACGCGCCCTTCACATGGAACGAGGAGCGCCGAGCCTTGCTTCGCGCCGAGCTTGACGCATACTTCTTCCACCTTTACGAGATCTCCCGAGAGGACACCGCCTACATCCTGGAAACCTTCCAGTCCGACTCTGATGGCGGCCTGAAGAACAACGAGATCACCAAGTACGGCGAGTACCGCACCAAGCGCCTGGTCCTTGCCGAGTACGACCGGATGGCCGCCGCCGGCGTCAGCATGGAGAACCCGCTGGTCGACGGGGAGAACTACACCTCGACCCTCACGCCGCCCCCGGGCCACGGCCCCCGGCATGAGGCGCGGACCGAGGCCGGCTGAGGTTTGCCGCGGCGCGGCTGGGTCCCAAAGGGGGCTCAGCCGCGTGCGGCGTAGCGTACGAAGCGCGCCCAGCCATCGCGCCCCACGGCAAGATGCGAGCGGTTCATGTCCTTGGAGTCGCGTACATGGACGGCGTGTTCCGCCATGGCAACCTCAACACAGCTGTCCCCCTGGGCACTGCTGTAGCTGGACTTGAACCAGTCGAGGTCGGTCACGGTGCTCATAGCGCTCCTCGCATCTGCTCAAGCAGGCCGACGGAAGCCATCGGGGAGAGGGCCTGCGAGCGCAGTCTCGCATAGCGCATGTACAGCCTGCTGACCTCTTTCCGGTCCGCGACCAGCCGCCCGTTCTCCTGCCCTTCCGAGTATCCGCGCCATTGGCCATCAGGGGTCTCAAGCAACTGGATCGGCCCGGCCAAGCATGCATGCTGCTGGCTCTTCGTCGGCATGATCTGAAGGACGACGTTGCGGGGCGCGATGGCCTCGATGACGTGGTCCAACAGGTCGCGCGTGACATCCACGCCTCCGAGGCCGCGAGTGAACACGCCCTCCTCGACAATGAAGTCGAAGGCCGTGTGCGGCCTGTCCGTGAGCAGCCGCTGACGCTCCAGTCGGGCGCTCACCGTGGCCTCCACTTCGGCATCCGACATCGGCGGTATGTCGTTCTCACACAGAGCGCGCATGTACCCCTCCGACTGCAACAGCCCCGGAACCAGCCGGCACTCGTACGTACACAGGCTCACCGCCACCCGCTCCAGCCACGCCCACCGCCGGAACCACGCCGCCAGCCCCGGCTCGCCCCGCGTCAGGTGCCGAGCCGCCTTCCGCAGGGCGCCCGTGTTGCCCAGCGCCTCCTCCGCCCGTTCCACGAAGTCCTCGTCCGGCATCCGGCGGCCCAACTCCACCGACTCCACCGTGTGTTTGGAGAACCGGACCCGCCTCCCGAACTCCACCCGGCTCAGCCCCGCATGCTCCCGCAGGGCCTGAACGACGGCCCCGAACGTCCGCAGACTGTCCGACGGGTCGGGTTCGCGCTCCCAGTCGCCCGCCACCCCGTCGACCTCGCCACCCACCATCGTCATACGCGGCCACCTCCAAGTGCGTGCATGGGTCCTCCCCGCGACTGACTGACCCAGCGTGACGGCAATCAGCCCGTACCGTCCACTCCGCGTGCCCGTACGCTGACTCCGCGTACGGGGCGTACCCCTCGCGGACCCCGCCCCACCACCGTCACCGTGGCCCCTATGAACCCCTCCTCCCCACAACTCGACACCATCCCGGGTGTCTTCTCCCTGCTGCTGTCGCCCACCCGGCGCGGGGCCCGCCTCGGCCGGTTGCTCGCCGTCACCGAACTCCGCAGCTGGGGCGTACCGCCGAGCGTCACGGAGCGCGCCGAGCAGATCGTCGCCGAGCTGACCGCGAACGCCGTGCTCCACGGCCAGGTGCAAGGCCGGGACTTCAGGCTCGGCCTGTCGCTCTCGCCCGCTCCCCGGACGCTGCGCATCGAGGTCACCGACGCCCGCCGCGACCGGATGCCCGTGCTCCCCCAGCCCGCCGACGGCGAGACCGGCCGCGGGCTGCTGATCGTCGCCGCACTCGCCGACCGCTGGGGCGTCGTGCCATATCCGCCGAGCGGGAAGACCGTGTGGGCGGAGGCAGAGATTCCCTCAGCGCATGCGGCTCCTTCCGGCCAATCGGCCGAAGAACGCCTTTGATCACGGAATGGGGGGCGTTCTACGCTTCCTTTCGGCGGTCAAGCCTGCACCGCCCGGCGGCACAAGCCCCCTGGAGCGTGTTCACTTGGCCTTCCCCACTGGCGACATGATCGCCGCGTTCGGCAACTTCCTGCACTTCCAGAGCTTGGAAAGCACCTTCCTTGAGCGCCATCCGGAGTTGGCGGACCGGGTCGAGTTCAACGCTGCCGGCCCCTTCTTCCTGAAGGTCAACCTGTCGGGCGGACGCTCCGTCGCGCTCGCCCGCGTGAACTACCAACACCAGGTCGCCTGGACCATCGTCGATCCGTCCCTGCACAGCGATCCGTCCGTGTGGGCCCTCGACACATCCGTCGAGGTACTCGTCGATGCCCTGTACGCCCATGCGGCGGCCCACCTCTTCGGTACGCCGGTGCCGTCGCCCTTGCGCTGGGACGAGGGGGAACCCTCGGACATGACCCAGCTGGCCGATCTCCTCGACGCACGCGGGGTCCGCGTGCGTCGGGTCGTCGCGGAGAACCGGTGGTTCGCCCGGGGCTCGCGTAGTGACCCAGAGCTTGTGCTGGTGCGTGAAGCCGCAGGGGCGTACGTGGACGCCGAACTCGCCGACGCCTTCGTCCGGATCTCGGTCAAGCCCGCCCTCGGCTGGATGGTCGATGCGTACATCCGCGACTGGGGCGCCTGGGGCCGGGTCGACCTCGCCCGCAGTCTGTGGGATCAGTCGGGCGCCGCACCAGGTGTCTCTCGCGCAACAGTGTCCGTCGACGAGGTCGCCGATGTGATCGGGAAGGGGCCGGCGCACTGGGGCACCAGCTTCCCCTGGGAGCCCGTCAGACGTTCCGCCACCCGCGGGCGTGTCCCGTCCATGCGACAGGACTCCCTCTTCCCCGCCGAGGAACCGGAGCCCGACGCCCTGGCGCTTTTCGAGGACGAGGCCGCCCCAGATCCGTCCACCTCGGTGACGGCGGCAGGCAGGGGAATCCCGCGGGCCGTCGTCGACCAGCTGAACATGCTCGGCTTCGGCGCCGTCGCCACAGGTGACTTCGCGGCCCCGATCCATTCGGGCGGCTTTGACGTCCAGATCCGGGACGGCGGCACCAAGGATCTCTCGCTATCCGAGGTGGAACGGCTCAACGGGCTGGCTGCGGCAGCCGGCGAGGACCTCCCCAAGCGGCTGATCCTGGTGACCGGCGCGGGCATCAGTCGGCCGGCCGCAGCGTTCGCCGACAAGGCCAAGGCCTTCGTCTTCCACATCGACCGCTCGACGGCACGGCTGACCCCTCTGACCGCCCGTACGCGCCAGGTCATGCTCCCTGACACCGCGCCGCGCGACCACGACCTCGACCCCTGGTGACGCAGACCGGTCCCACTGTCGGTGGCTCCGACTAGCCTGCCCGCAAGTGATCCGCCCACCCGTGGAAGAGGAGAGGAAGGCCCCGATGGCAACGGACCCATACCCGGAGTTCCGCCTGCGGCTGCCGAACGGCGGGCCGGAGGCGCGCGGGCGGCAGACCGACGAGATGGGGACGAACGGCAGCCGCCGGTTCGTCGTGGGTCCGGGTCAGCCCGTCCGGGCCGACGTCGTGCCGTCCTTCCCCAAGCGGGTGCCCTCCGCGCACCGGCTCCGGGAGCAGCTCATCTCCGAGGGGCGCATCAAGAAGACGGCGACCTGGCCCGACTGCCTGGAGACGGCCGACACCATCACGTTCAACTCCTCCTCCGAAGCGGCCGCCGTCCTCACCGGTAGCAGCACCAACGGATGGACGGGCTGGAAGACCGAGGACGGCCGCCCGCTCGGCGACTTCATGCCGGATGCGTCCTGGGGCCCCAACCGCGCCTGGCTCGTCCGCGGCTCGAACGTCACCGGGCTCGACCTCGTCCAGCGCATGTGGCTGCCCGAGGGGCGGGTAACTCTGGCCGCCTCCCGGCTGCGCCAGGGAGTGGAGACGGGCATCAGCAAGGAGCAGGTCCGCACCCTCGTCCAGGAGGACTACGAGTCCACGGCGACCTACAGCCAGAAGCAGGACCTCGTGGAGGAGCTTCACGCGTTCCTGTCCCGGATGAAGCCGGGCGACACCGTGTGCACCATCTCCGGCGGTCGCCTGTACGTCGGGGAGATCACCGGGGAAGTCGAGCAGACCGAGTCCGAGGACCACCGGTCCAACCTGCGCCGACCGGTGACGTGGCAGGACGAGGGGTACGCCTACGACGAGCTGCCCGAGGAGCTGCAGCAGAAGCTGTCCATCCAGCACGACGTCGTGGAGCTGACCAGCGTCCAGGCCGTCATCGACGGCCTCGGCCTCACCGACGAGGAGCTGGCCGACGAGGCCGAGGCGATAGAGCGGGATCCGAGCGTGGAGATCCCGGCGCTCGCCGCGCGGCGGGAGCTGGAGCTGCCGGAGCCGACGGACGAGCTGGCCGCCGAGCTGCTGGTCCACAAGACGGACTGGCTGCGCGAGGTCCGGGACCTGCTGTGGGACGATCGTCAGCTCGTCCTGTACGGGCCGCCCGGCACCGGCAAGACCTATCTGGCGCTGAAGCTGGCCGAGTACCTCGGCGGCGGGCCGGAACAGGTGAAGCTGGTCCAGTTCCACCCCTCCTACGCCTATGAGGACTTCTTCGAGGGGTTCCGGCCGCAGGAGGACCCCGAGACCCGGGAGGTCGCCTTCCGGCTCACCGCGGGCCCGCTGCGCGAGCTGGCCGACCTGGCGTCCCGGGAGGGCAACCGGCACCTGCCGCACTTCCTGATCATCGACGAGATCAACCGGGCGAACCTGGCCAAGGTCTTCGGCGAGCTGTACTTCCTCCTGGAGTACCGGAACAAGTCCGTCCGGCTTACGTACTCCGGCGACGACTTCGCGCTGCCCCCGAACCTGTTCGTGATCGGCACCATGAACACCGCGGACCGCTCGATCGCTCTCGTGGACGCGGCCATGCGGCGCCGGTTCGCGTTCGTGGAGCTGTCCCCGCGCACCGAGCCCACCAGCGGGCTGCTGCGGCGCTGGCTCGAATCCCAGAAGAAGGACTCCGAGCCGGCCGAGCTGCTGAACGCGCTCAACGCCCGTATCGACGACCCGGACTTCCGCATCGGACCGTCGTACCTGATGAAGAAGGGCGTGTACCGGGACGGCGGGCTGGAGCGCACCTGGCGGACAAAGATCCTTCCGCTGCTGGAGGAGCACCACTACGGCGAGGGCATCGACATCGAGAAGCGGTACGGGCTCGCCGCGCTGCGGCGGTCGCTCCCCCAGCCGCCGGAACCCGATCCGGTGTCGCCCGCGTGACCCCGGTCATCGAGCTCGTCGAGCACGCCCCGGCCACCGGCCACGCCCTGCCGGACGCGGTCGGCCGGGCACTGGCCGCCGCCCGCATCGTGGACGCCTCCCCCGACCCGTACACGCCGGGTCGCTGGCTGCTGCGGGCCGGCAGCAAGGTCGGCGCGGTGTCCGTCGACGTACCGGGCGACGGGAGCGGGCCCGTCACCGTCCGTGTCACGCCCAAGGTGCCCATCGCGCGGCTGCTCTTCCTGCTCGGCTACAGCCTCGACCCGAAGGGCGCCTGGCGGGACGGTCAGGTCGACGTGGTTGAGCATCGCGAGGTGCTGCCGGCGCTCGCGCACGCCGTGGAGCGGCAGATCGACCGGGCCCTGCGCCAGGGGCTGCTCCAGGGGTACCGGGCGACCGAGGAGAGCGCGCTGGTGGTCCGTGGGCGGATCCGCGAGGCGGATCAGATACGGCGCCGCTTCGGGGCCGCTCTGCCGGTCGAGGTGGCGTACGACGAATTCACCACCGACATCGCCGAGAACCGCATGCTGCGGGCGGCCGTCGAGCGGCTGCTGCGCCTGCCGGGCGTGCCACGCGAGGTACGCCGACGCCTCCTGCACCAGCGCGCCCGGCTCGCCGACACCACCCCGCTGGTTCCCGGACAGCCGCTGCCAGCCTGGCAGCCGTCGCGACTGAACACCCGCTACCAGCCCGCCCTGCACCTCGCGCGCGCCGTGCTCGACGGGTCCTCACCCGACCACGCGCCCGGCGGTCTGCGCATCGACGGTTTCCTGTTCGACATGAACCGGCTCTTCGAGGACTTCGTGACGGTCGCCCTGCGCGAGGCGCTGCGCGGCTCGGATCTCACCGGCGCCCTCCAGGACCCGCACCACCTCGACGAGGAGGATGCGATCCGTATGAAGCCGGACTTCGTGGTGTACGGGCCGGACGGCACCCCGCGCGCGGTCGCCGACGCCAAGTACAAGGCCGAGAAACGGGACGGCTATCCGGACGCCGACCTTTACCAGATGCTCGCCTACTGCACCGCGCTCGGACTGCCCGAGGGGCATCTGATCTACGCGAAGGGCAATGCGCCGCACGCCGCCCACCGGGTCCGGCACGCGGGCATCGTCCTCCACCAGCACGCCCTGGACCTGGACCGAGAACCGGCCGCGTTGCTGGCCGATATTGCCGCCCTTTCCCAGCATATGGCCGCTGACCTGCCCGTATGATCGGCGGCGGAGTGTCCGTCCAGGGTGGGGAGTTCACGTCGTGCCACAGCTTGCGTTCGCCAACAGCTTCTGGGAGAGCTACGACGTCCTGGAGAAGCCGATCAAAGCCGGCGTGCGCAAGGCGATGGAGAAATTCCAGAAGCTGACCGTAGCCGAGCTGTACGCCGACAAGGGACTGCACCTGGAGTCCGTCGACAAGGCACGCGACCCCCGGATGCGGACGATCCGCGTCAACGATTTCTGGCGCGGTGTGGTCCTCTCCCCCGACGACGGCACTGACGTCTTCCTGCTGGTCAATGTGGTGCCGCACGACGACGCGTACACCTGGGCGGCCAAACGCCTGTACACGACCAACAAGGCCACGCGAGGCCTGGAGGTCCGCAACGTCGTCGCGATCGAGCAGCTGACCCCGGCCCTGGAGAAGGCTGCCGCAAAGGCCCCGACCCTGCTGTTCGGGCAGTATTCCGACACCGTGCTCCGCGATCTCGGCATCGACGAACAGGTGCTGCGGGCGGTACGCACGGTCATCAACAAGCCCCAGCTGGAAGCCTTCGGGACACTCCTGCCGGAGGACCAGTTCGAGGCGTTGCAATACCTCGCGGAAGGTTTCAGTCCCGAGGAGGTCTACCGGGACGTCGTCACGGTACGCCGCCCGTCCGACGCCGGGCCCGACCCGGACCAGAGCCTGGCGGTGGCCATCGCCAACACCACGAGCCGGATCACGCTCGTGAGCAGCGCGGACGAGCTGACCGAGATCCTGAACAAGCCGTTCGCCGCGTGGCGGGTGTTCCTGCACCCCTCGCAGCGCCGGGTCGCCTACCGGGTGTCGTACGGCGGTCCGGTCCAGGTCACCGGCGGGCCGGGTACTGGCAAGACCGTCGTGGCCCTGCACCGCGTCAAGCACCTGCTGTCCCGCTCGCCCGAGACCCGGGTCCTGCTCACCACGTACACGAACGCCCTGGCGCAGGCCCTGCGTGAGAACCTCGCTCTACTGCTCGACGGCGACGATGAACAGCTGGCCCGGGTCGACGTGACCACGGTGAACGCCTTCGCCCACCGGACCGTCGCCGACGGCGGCACGCGGATGCCGTCCCCCGTCAACGACCGGGAGGAGCGGCAGGTCTGGCAGCGCGTGCTGAAGAAGCTGCAACTGCCCTGGTCCGAGCAATTCCTGGCGCAGGAGTACCGGCACGTCATCCTGGCCCAGGACATCCGCGATCTCGACACCTACCGCACGGCTCTGCGGCGGGGCCGCGGCAACGCCTTGTCCGCCGCCCGGCGGGAACAGCTGTGGCCGGCCGTCGAACTCTTCGAGGCGATGCTGAGCGGACAGGGCTCCACCACCCACCTCCAGGTATGCGCGCGGGCCGCCCGACTGCTCGCGCAGGCCCCGCCCCCGTACAACCACGTCGTGATCGACGAGGCGCAGGATCTCCATCCGGCCCAGTGGCGGGTGCTGCGCGGCGCGGTCGCGCCGGGCAGCGACGACCTGTTCATCACCGGTGACCCGCACCAGCGGATCTACGACTCGAGGGTGTCGCTCAGCTCGCTGGGGATCTCGGTGACCGGCCGCACCACCCGGCTGCGCATCAACTACCGCAGCACGGAGGAGATCCTGGCCTGGTCTACGGGCATCCTGGCCCCGGTGGCCGTCGAAGACCTCGGTGGAGCGGGCTCGGACAGCCTGGCCGGCTACCGCTCCGTCCTCCACGGGCGCCGACCGAGCGTGGGAGGGCACGGTTCCGAGCCGGCAGAGGTCGCGGCGCTGGTGGACCGGGTGCGGGAGTGGATCGCGCAGGGTGTGAGGCCGTCCGAGATCGGCATCTGCGCCCGCTTCAACCTGCTCCTCGACAAGGTGTACGAGCGGCTGGCAGCGGACGGGATTCCGGTGGCCCGGGTACGGGACAACCCGGGCCCGAAGGTGGAGGGGGTGCGCCTGGCCACCATGCACGCGATGAAGGGGCTGGAGTTCCGCTGCGTGGCGGTGATCGGGGTGACCGCCGGCGCCCTGCCGTTCGGCCGAGAGGTCACCCCGGCTTCGATCGATGCCCTTCAGCACGAATCGGACCTGCTGCGAGAGCGCTGCCTGCTGTTCGTCGCATGCACCCGGGCCAGGGAGGCGCTCTACGTCTCCTGGTCCGGGCCGGCGAGCGAGTTCGTTCCGCAGGCAGCCGATCGCTGACCCCGACTACGGCAACGGGGCGAGCACTCTCCCGGCTAGGCGTCCGTGTCGGGGGACGGCATGAGTGCCCCGTTGCCCAGCCCGTCGCGGGCCAGCTCCACTGCCTGACGGCCGAGGTCCGCGGCCTCCCGGACACGTTCCTCAAACTCCTGGACCGCGTTGAACGCCCGCCCATAGCGGCGCTGCGCCTCGATCTCCATCTTCGGGACCCGGCCGCTTCGGGCGTCGAAGCGATAGGTGCCGCTGGCGCTGGTCGAGCGCCGGGTGTTCGCCGTGCTGTGCAGGAAGCCCCGAAGGTAGTCGGTGTCCAGCTGGTCGCTGACCGACGCCGGCTCGGTATCTCCGTACTCGACGAGACCAGCTCGGGCGAGTTCGGCGACGCTCACCGTCGAGGTATCCAGGGTTCCGGGGCCGGTCCCCTCGGCAAGGGTCGGAAGGAGTGCAGCGAGCTGGGCGAGCTGGTGCTCCAGCCGGGCCCGCAGGGATTCGTACTCGGCACGGTAGTCGCGGTGCGAGGCCAGGATGTGCCGGCCGGGGGTGAGGTCGACGGCGTCGTCCAGCAGGTCGACCAAGGGGGCCTCCACCACTTGGTGTGGAGCCGGATCCAGCGGCCCCTCCGGCTGGTTGGCGGTCAGATCGATCAGCCGCACAGCGGTCGCCGCGTCACCGGCGTTCAGGGGGCGGGTGAGCTGCCAGACATGGACGGGGAGCGCATGCGAGGCCGCGACTCCGCCGGGCAGGGCGACGACTTGCGTGAGTACCCCGCGCCGCACGAGCTCGGCCCGGATCCGGCGGCCTGCCTTGCGGTACGCGACCGACGCGGGCATGACCATGAGGACCCGGCCGCCTGGAGCGGTATGGGCGTATGCGTGTTGCAGCCAGGCCAGTTCACCCTCGGCCTTGGGCGGCGTGCCGAATTCCCATCGCGAGTCGAGCAGCAGGGCCTCCCGGCCCCAGTCGGTGACACCGACGGGCGGGTCGCACACCACCAGATCGGCACGCACCTGAGGCCACCGATCGCCGCAGAGCGAATCACCTTCGGTGACGGAGACATCCGCCTGCCCGCCCAGGTCGGCCCGGAGCTGGGCCAGGCGCGCACTGTTCGGCTCCCGCTCCTGCCCGAAACGTTTCAGCCCGCGCTCTGGTCCGACGGTGAGCAGCAGCGTGCCGATGCCACAGGCCGGGTCCAGCACGGTGGCGTCATCGGGCAGGGTCCCGGCCAGATGACACAGGGCGCGGAGGATCCGCTCGGAGGTGACATGGTCGGAGCCGGAGCGGCCGACGGAGTCGGTGATCCGGGTAGCCAGCCCTTCGACGACCGAGGCGGCGGAACCGGAACGGACAAGCTCTTCGGACAGCCGTACGGCGTCAGCGGGAAGATCCGGAGTGGGTTCCGCCTGCGCCAGCCGACGGGCGACGTCTGCGACGCCGGCGACCATGTCCTCCCCGTATGCGGCCCGCACCGCCTGCCAGAGCCTGACCTCGTCCGAGACGTCCTGTCCCTTGTGCTGCCTGTCCAGCCATACCTGCACCTCGGTGAAGGCGAAGAGCGGACTGTTCACACCGCCACCTCTGGGAGCGGGGAAGTCTTCATAGCGACGACGCCAATTAGAGACAGCCGCCCGCGTCACACCTGCGAGGCGGGCGATCTCGGACCCGGACACCAGCTGTTCCGGCGAAGCACCCTCCATATCAGCCATAACGCCAGCGTACACGACCACCTTGTTGAGTGACTTTCACAACACGTTGACACCGTACACACGTCGCGTCATTTGAGACTGATGACGAGGCCGCTACTCCTGGTCGGAGTCGTCCAGGGCGAAGTCGAAGGCCAGCTGCTCGACGGACCTCTGGCTGTCAGCAGCCTGCTCCTCCTTGGAATCGGTGTCGACCGTGTCGTCCTCTTCGTGCGGGAGGGCGTACTCGTCGGCGAGCCGCGCGAGGTGCAGGACCAGTGGCAGTCCGAGCACGTCGCGGTAGTCGTCGTCACAGATGCGCTGCTGGTGGACGAACGCCGCCCATGCCTCCGCGTCGTCCCCCGCCTGAAGGCAGGCGACCGTCAGTTCCAGGAGCTCCGGATTCCACGCATTGGCCTTCGGCCGGAAGGCGTTCTTGCCCGAGGCGTTGGTGTGGGCGGTGAGCTTCGCGTCCTCGTTGGTGAGTTTGGTCTGTGTACTGGCCTTGCCGGCCGTGCTGTAGAAGACACGGCCGGAGTCGTCGGGTAGACGAGACACCCACAGGCCGCCGGCGAAACCGGCCCGCTGCAGGCCCTTGTGCTTCGCGTCGAGCTCCTCCGCCTCCGCCCACCATTGAGGGGTCTCGTCACGCCCGCTGTCGGCCACCCGCACGACCCGGAGCTGCTTGCCGTAGAGGCCGATCCGCTGGACGGGCCCGCCGTCCAGACCGAGCCGGTCCTGCTGCAGTCCGTCGTTGCGCAGCCACGGCCAGCGCTTGCGCACGTCCTGCGCGTGTACGAACACCAGCGTCGGGGCGCTGCGCAGGCCGGCCACGGTCTTCTTGACGAAGGCGGCCACGTGCGCGGACTGCTGCGCCGCCGAATTGAGATCCGTGTCCCTGACCCGTCCGGTGAGGGACTTCAGCAGCTCCGGGTACGGCACCCACTCGTGCATGTCGGCGGTCTTGCCCAGCACACACTTCGTTCCGGGCCGGATGAGGACGGCGATGGGGGTGAACTGCGGCCTTCCGGTCGGACCGTCGCGGCGCTGCTCGACAAGGTGAAAGGCGAGCTGGTTGAGTCCGGGCGGAATCAGCTCGTCACCGAGGGTGTGCTGCGGGATGAAGCGCGTACCAGTCTGCCGGACGCCGTCCGCCCAGGCCGCCTCGGCGCGGATCACGGCCTCCTCGGCCGCCTTCTGCGGCTCCAGGTCCTGGTCCAAGGGGCGGAGGAACTGTGTGACCAGACCGGCCTCGGCGCAGCCGAGGCGGATGGCGTACTTGGGGTCGGCTCGCCGCTTGGCGTTGCGGAAGCTCTCCTCCCCCTCGAGTTCCACGAAGGCGACCTGCGCGCCGGTCACCGGCAGGCGGCCCGGCGCCAGTGCCGCCACGATCTTGCGGCGACGCTCGTCGATCGCCTGCTCGTGTTCCTTTCCCCGGCGGGGCACCCGCTCTCCGCCGAGCGGTGCGCCCAGGTCACCGAGCGGCAGCGCGCAGAGCTTGACCGAGAGCTCCGGTGTGTCCCACCGCCAGATCTCGCCCGTCCCTTCCTGCCGATGGCCGTCCAGGCCGAGGCTCGCTTCCGCAGCCGCGAGCACCCGGTCCCGTTGGTCGTCGGTCTGGTAGAGGACCAGACCGACGAGCGCGGCGCCGTCGAGGGCCTCGGCGAGGCGGACCCTGCGCTTGACCGCATTGTCTGCGCCACGCTGTTCCCGCTTACCGAGTGCGGCGGCCAGGTCCCCGGGCTTCTTCTCCACCTTAGGGATGGACGGCAGAGGCTGGAGCTGACGCTTCGGCGGGCCGGCGTACTGGCTGCGTCCGAGCAGCGGCACCGGTACGAGCTCCGGGGCGAGCGCCTGCTCGGCCCACTCCGTGAGCCGCCGCCGCTCGCTCGGCATCAGACCGGTGCCGACGGGGTGTGCCCCCATCGCCGCCTGGTGGCCGACGGCCAGAGTCAGCCCGTCCCTCCCACCGATCCAGTGGTCGGCCTCCTTGACCAGTCGGTCCACGGACGGCAGGGCGTCGAGCGCGGTGACGTAGCCGAGCATGCCCTGCGCTCCGCCCTGGCTCCAGTCCGTGGTGCCGTTGCGCCAGCGGATGGCCGCCACGGAGAAGGCCGGCGAGGACGGGCCGTCCGGGACGAGCGAGGTGTCGGGCAGCAGATAGACGGAGACGCCCTTTTGGTACGGCATCCACACCTTTCCGGTGACGAAGCGGCGGATGCCCGTGGCCAGGTGCACTCGGGGGACCGACGAGAAGGGTGAGGTGCGCACCGTGATCCTGATACTGGCCGCATAGTAGGAGGGCGCCTTGCCCGACTCGATCTTCCGTGGCGGCCAGGACATCAGCTCCGCACCACCGCTGCCGAGGCCCCGGGCGCCCGGGAGCTGGGCCACCCGTCGGAACATCAGGCGTTGGCCGTTGTGCTCGTAGGGTTCCTGCCGCTCGATCCGGCCGGCCAGGACCTCCGGCAGCAGCCGGTACACGTGGTTCGCGGGCAGGGCGGTCTTCCCCGGAGACAGCTCCTGTTCGAGCAGGTCCACCATGCCGAGCTGCCAGTGCGGGAGCGCCGGACTCAGGTCCCGGAAAGTGTCCATCAGCTGGGCACCGGTCGCGGGGTCGTCCGGGTTCTTGCCGAGGTTCCTGAGCCACGCGGCGATGTAGGTGTTCATGACTGACATCGGGTACTCCTGGTCGCAGTACAGCCAAGGGCGCTGCGAGCCGAAGGTCGCCGTCCCGTCGACGGTGACGATGTCGGGCGCGGTCGCACGCATCAGCTGGTTGACCGCCTGCGTGGGCACGGTGCGGCGCCAGGCGGCTTCGCGCTCCGTCAGGCCCGCACGGCGCAGCTCCAGAAGCGGCTGCTCCCATTCGGCTGGCAGCACGAGCGTGTGCATCGGGACCGCGAAGGAGCCGCGCGACGGGTCGGCCGTGTAGGCCGCAGTCCGGATGTGCTGGTATTCCACGGAGTGGTTCTCCCTGTACGAGGGCGGGTGGGGCACAGAGGTCGGTTCGGCGTTGGTCAGCCCATGTCGGCGAGCGCCTGGTAGAAGGGCTCGTACAGCTCCTGCACGAGCGACTTGTCGATGGCGGCCAGATCAGAGTCGGGGTCGTCGAGGAAGTAGGGGGCGAGCACCTGACGCATGCTCGCCAGCAGGCTGGTTTCGGGGGTGTCGGTCGCCTGGAAGCCGGCTTCACGCGGCGAGAACGCGGCATCGACGAAGACCACACGGGCAGGCACACCTCCGCGCACCAGACGGCCGATGACCTGCCAGATGACCACCAGTTGGTCCCAGGTGAACGCGGTCTTCTCGTCCTCGCGCAGACTGGACCAGGCCAGGCGCCGGGTCAGCAGGCGGTTCCACTGGCGGCGCGCGCGGCTGCGGAAGGCCACCGCAGCCCGGTCAGGGGTGGCTGCGGCCAGCGCGGCCTGTTTGAACGTCCCGTCGGTGTCCCGGAGCTGGCGCACCGCCCAGTCGTTGATCGCCTGAATGGCGAGAGAGATGTCGTCGGGCCTGGGGTGCGGCCGGGCCAGGAAGTACACGCTGCCGATGGCGGCCTTCCCCCCGCTGAGCACGATGTTGTGCCCGCGTTCCACGGCGAGAAGAGGGGCCACCAACAGGTCACCACCAACCGCGGGGAAGGACCGGACGTCGCCGCGGGGCAAGGTGCGGACCCCGCCATCCTCGGGCATCCGGGTCCAGGCGGTGTCGGAGTCGGCGTCATCGGAGACGAGTTGGGTCACCCGCCCGTTCCACTCGGGGATCTGGTTGAGGTACTCGGCGGCGCGCCGGGCCTCGTCGTAGCTGCCGACGAGCAGCAGGATCCGGCGCCGCTCCGGGTCTTCGATCTCAGCGAGCTCGGTGTCGAGCATGCTGACGGCGTCCGGCAGGCTGCGGTCGGGTACGGCGAGCTGGTGCAGCATGTGGATCAGCGCCTGCGGACGCTCTTCCGGGTCGCAACCGGACAGGCGGAGGGGCTTGGGGTGGGGGCTGTCGGGCCAGTAGAGGAACTCCTTGCGGAACTCGGTGTCGAGCACCGCGCGAATCTCGGAGTCGAGCGGGCGCAGGATCGCACCGACCGGGGCATGCAGGTGGTAGCGGCTGGACGTCCCGGCCCAGCTCGTGGCAGACATCAGCAGGACGTGCGGGCCGGGGCGTCCGTCGACGGCGCACAGGTCGCCCAGCCGCATGAGCAGCTCCCGGCCCACCCCGTTGCAGCGGAAGAAGCGCAACTCGCCGCTTCGGTCGCCGTCTCGCTCGCGCTCGTCGTGCCGGAACTGGAAGCCGAGCACATTGCCCATGGGCGACTCGGGAATCACGGCCTCGTAGTCCTTGGGCGGCCGGCGGGACAGCACATTGGAGGTGACGTCCAGGTTCAGGGCTGCTTCGACCCGGGGCCACAGCGTGGTCATGAAGTCCAGCCGGCTGTGCAGCGCGGCCAGCAGCAGGGTGAACTCGAACCGCCTGACCTGGAGGTCCGGCTGGTCCAGTACGCCGGAGTCCCGGTCGACGACGGCGGCGAGGGTTTCCCGCAGACGTTCCCGGGTCCGGGCACCCTGGGGAGCATGGAGGAGTTCCAGGGCCAGGTGGACGAAGGTGTTGACCACGGGTGTGATTTCGTCCTGCTCGCCGTTGGACTGGTGCTCGTGCAACGGGCCGTCCCGGAAGCGGAGGAGGGCCGTGTCCAGGACGCGGGCGGCCGCCGGGAGTTCCTCGCCCTTGCGCCGTGCGGGGAACCAACTGTCGAGTAGCAGGTTGTGCAAGGTGAAGGCGCTGAAGTAGTCGACGCTGATCCACTTCCTGATCTCGGCATGCTGCACCAGCAGTGCGAAGATCCGGTCCGTAGCTGCGCTGACCGTGTTGACGGCGTTGGTCCAGTCGTCCACGTCCCGAGCGGACAGCTGAAGCCGACCGTCGCGTGCCATCTGCTGGAACTTGTGCACGGCCACCTCGTCGAACCACGAGTTCGGTGACCGTCCCACGAGTGTGCTGGCCGGCGCGAAGGCCGTGTCGAGCTGCATCTGGACCCGGTCCGCCTCGTCGACGATGACCAGGTCGCTCAGTCGGCAGGCGAGTTCGAGATAGCGCAGCTGCTCCTGATGCTGGTGCCGGGGTACCGCGCTGTGTACGAGCCCCGCAGGGGTGGCGACCCAGACCTGGGCGTCGACCAGGTCGCGGGCGGCCCGGTGGCGTGGGCATCGGTTCCACAGTGGGCACAAGCGCCGCTGCGGAGTCGGCCGGCTCCGGCGCGGGCCCGGATCCCCGTCAAGTGACGGGTCTCCCTCGTCCTCGGCCTGTTCGGGAACCGTGTAGAGGCCGAGACAGGGCGCCTCCCGGATGCCGAGCGGCCGCCGCGCCTCCAGTCCGCGCAGCACGTCCACTGGGCAGGCGCTGCTGAGGTGGGCGAACCCGGAATGTTCGTGTCCGAGCATGGTGGCGGCCCCCGCGGTGGCCGTCCGGCGGTGGAGGCGGCTGATGTTCCGCTCCCGGGTCGAGTGTCCGAGTACGGGAGCGGCTCTGATGCCCAGGCGGTCGAACTGCTCGACCACGGCCAGGGTCTCGGCGACGTCCCCCACGACGATGGTGACCCGGAGACCGGGCGGCTGGCTCACCACATGGAACGTGAGGATGTCGCGGATGGTCGACTTGCCGGCGCCGACCATGCCGACCATGTGTAGCAGCCGGTCGATCCGCAGCCTCCCCTGTTCGACGAACCGCCCGAGATCGTCGTCGCGTACGAGCAGCCTGACGCGGCGCAGTCGCCGCGCCCAGCCGCTACGCGGACCGTCCGGGGCGAGCGCTTCGATGGCGTCCATGGCCATGGCCGCCTTCTCCAGGTCCTCCCATGTCACCTCGACGGGGCTGCCCCTTCCCGCCGTGGGAGCGTCGAGTGCGTGGGATCTGGGCAAGGTGTCCGTCAGCAGGTCCGCGGTGAACTCGACGGAGTGGATGCGGTCCTGGACCCGGAAGGTGTACTCCCCGGCAGCGGCGGACGCGACTTCCTGGGTCGCGAACTCGGGTGCGCTGGTGAGCAGTTCCTCGAAGATTTGGAATCGCTGGGCGGCCCGGGCCGGAGGGCGGCGGCGTGGCCGGCTCTCCAGGCTGTCCAGGTCGTATCCGCGAAGCTGCTGGGGCACCGACATGTATGCGGTGACCTGCTCTCTCCAGGCCCGCCCCCGCCTCAGATCCCACAGGTAGTGCCGGGCCCGGAGGATGCGCAAACGCTGCTCGTCAGTGTGGACATCGCCAAAGGCCTCGCTGTACGGGTAGCCGCCGAGCAGCGGCCACGTGTCCGCGGCCGTGCGGCTGGGCATGGCGCTCTCCAGCAGGTAGAGGCCGAGCTCGACGTCGAGCAGATCTCCGGGCCGGAAGGCCCCCAGGGTCTGGGGCCAGGCTTCAGCCAGCTGCCGAGGTGAGCAGCGCCGGTGCCATCCACTGCGGTCACGCATGCCGGCCTCCATCGCGTGTGTGTTTCGTTCCGGGCAGTTCGTCGGCGACCCGCCGCAGGAAGGTTCGGTCGTCCAGCAGGGTCACGCGTTCGACCAGGTCCTCGGGAAGGTTGCGCAGGAACTGGCGCCCGTACGCCTCGTTCTCCTGGAGGCGGTAGCGCGGTACGACGAGAAAGGCCCGCTCATAGGGCGGTTCGGTGCGGAACGGGGTGAGCGTGCGGGCGAGCAGGACCGGGTTGGCCCAGTCCTTGACGTCCACTGCCCAGTGCCGGCCGCCGGGCAACGCCACGCGGAGGTCGTAGGCGTCGTAGTTGGGCCACATCTCGGCTCGGATTCCGAACTTCGCCAGCAGCGCTGACTCCAGCTCGGTCTCGGCGAGCCCCGGGCTGGTGATGAACATCCTCAAGGGGCGGCTGAGCTGGAAGACGCCTCCCCGCTCCGCCCGGAGCGCCTTGCCGGGGCCACTGGCCCGCCCGTCCCGGCGGCAGCGGTCGAGCTCGCACCGGTGCCCGCCCCGCAGAAGTGGCACCATCAGGCAGCCGCACCGCTCGCACTGGCTGTAGGCACCCTCCCGCAGATAGGAGGCGGGCGCCGGCTCGTAGCAGCGCTTGATGACCTGCTGAAGCAGCATCCCGCATGCGGGGTCGCCGCCAAGCAGAGCGAGCTCGACGCCCGTCAGGACGGGCTTGGTGGTGAGCAGCTTGCGGAACGCGGTGTATGCATGAGGCGCGTTCGCCGCGCGGCAGACCGCCAGTGCCTCCAGGATCCGATCGTTTTCGAACAACTCCGCTGCGGGGTCGGCCGCGCTGACCTCCCATTCCAGGCAGAGCTGGTGGGGCAGCCGCGTCTCGGGGTCGACCAGCCGGGTGTCACCGGTGCGCAGTTCCTCGGGGAGGGCGAGTGGCCACCGCCCCAGCGGGCGTTCGGCAGCCCATCGAGCCATGTCCGGCACGCTCCCCGGTGGTTCCACGCCCACTCGAAGGCAGTGCAGGACCAAGCGGTTGTAGGCGTTCTGCACGTTGGCCGGATAGACCGGGTTCGGGACCGTGCGCAGCCGCGAGAGCATGAGCAGCGCGCCGGCGACCAGGCGCAGCAGGTTCTCGTCCGGCGCGGCGGAAGCACCACCAGACCGTTCGGACAGGCTCGCGGTTGTCATTCGCCCCCCGTCTCAGGCTCGTGTGCCAGGGTGTTGCTGGGACACCACCGGGATACCGGACACCACTGACAGTGGCGGCCCGGGCGGGCCTCGTAGGTCTCGTCCTCGCGCCACGGACCGGCGTACTTGCGCAGTACGGCCATGGCCTTTGCCTGCCGATCGGGGTCAGTGGGGTCGATGACGTACGGGTGAGAGCCGCTCGGGCGCAGGACCTCGACCTCCACCCGAGAGCCTGCGGGATCACCACCGAAGGCTCCGCGGGCAAGCAGCACGACGGCCAGCGCAAGCTGGGGGTACTCGTCCAGAGGGTCGTCGTGGTACCAACGCGCCTTCCGGGTGGTCTTCAGTTCGTGCCACACCCAGGAGCCGTCTTCCCGGTACAGCAGGTCGGGTTTGGCGATGACGACCGCCTGCGCGGCGGTGTCGTGTACGACCCGCAGCGGTTCCGTTTCGACTTGATCGATGAGGGCGGCGTCGTGGAACGGGCAGGCGCTCACGTGGTGGAGCAGCATCAGCCGGCCGGTCTCGGCCTCCTCGTCGGACACCTGCCATCGGCCACTCGTCCAGTTCTCGCCCTCGGCGGGCATGTCGGCGACCGCGCAGGCCGGCCACCCGTCCCGCTGGTGCAGATGCTCGATCCAGGTGTGCACTGCCTGGCCGAGCTTGGCCGCACTGCTGTACTCGTCGTCCTTGGGCAGATGCAGCCCGCGCAGAAGCTCCTGTGCCGGGCATTCCCGGTGGTATCGCAGATCACTGACGGACACCTTGCGTTGCGGGCGTGCCTGTGAGGGCAGCCCCAGCACGCCAGGGGTGCGAGGCACCGCGGCGCACCCCGTGAACTGCTTGCAGTCGATGCACGAGGAGCCGGGCACCGGGTCTCCGCCCGTCACGACACGGGTGACGTGTGGGTGGCCGTGTTCGGCGTAGTAGGCCTCTGCTTCCCGGACGGTGCCGTCGAACTCCACGGTGTGCCGCCCGTCGTCCAGCCCCACTTCGACGACTCGGACACGCGCCGGTCCACTTCCCGGACCGTACGGCTGGAATTTATTCCTCCACTTTCGCGGCCAGGGGGCGCTGCGGCCGCACGCCGCTACATACGCCGCGATGGCGATCTCACCGGGAGTGGAGCCCTTCGTGGTGCCGTGACGCAGCCGCCGGAACTCCCGGGTGAGCCCGTCGGCGGATTCGTATCGGCGCCACCAGGCATACATCTCCCAGAACTTGCCGTTCTCACGTTGCACCACCCAATAGGGGCGCACGGGCCGCAGCCTGGCCGACTCACCGCCCAAGTCGCCATGACCGAGGTACGTGCGCACCGCATGCTCGGCATAACGACGGTGCCCAGGGTGCAGCGCGGGAGTGCGAGAGACAAGCGCGGCGAGCGCTGCCTCGGGAGGGTCCCCCTCGAACTCGACCCGGTCGATGACCTCCATGACCGGGCCGAGGGTGAAGGTCTCCAGCGCGGGCTTGGGAAGCTGCGACCGATGGGCAGGGAAGAGCGCCGGGCGCGCCTTCGCCGCCGCGTGGGACGGGCAGGTGCGCTCTTCGTCCCCACCCGTTCCCGGTCCGATTCGCAGCAATCCGTCATCCCCGGTCAGCCAGGCCGGCTTCTGCCACACACCCATGAGCCCTCCCCTGCGCATCCGCCAGACATCCGTGCACATCAACCAGGAAAACAAGTGTTGTGGATATAGTCAACCAAATTCGATGTTCACAGTCACAAGCTTCTGTGTACTTGGCTGCTCACCGCCTGCCGCGTAGAGTCCGGCTGAGGCGCAGGCATGCGTACAGTCCCCCACGTACGGACAGGTCGTGCCCCTCACAGGGCGGACGGCCAAGAACTTCGAGGAGGGGAGGCACCATGTCCAGCAACCGCGTGGAGGTCACTTCGGCGGACATCGCCCGGATCACAGGTGTTCGCCCCACCGCTGTCAGTAACTGGCGCCGCCGCCACGAGGACTTCCCCCAACCCGTCGGCGGCACGGAACGCAGCCCACGCTTCGACCTCGCGGAGGTCGAAGCGTGGCTGCGACGGGAAGGGAAGACGCCGGAGATCCCGCCCGCCCAGCGGCTGTGGCAGGCTCTGGGCTCGCTGGGGGACGCCATGCCCCTGGACGACGCCGTGGGCATGGCAGGAACGCTCCTCCTCCATCTCCATGAACATCCCGGCACCACGGTCCCCTCGACCGCCTCCGGCTGCGGCCGACTCATGCAGGCGGCCGACCAAACGCTGGCCCTCGCCCGCGGCGCCCGCGCCGGTGTCACGGCTCTCCTGGCCCACTCTCCCGGGCGCGAATTCGGCCCGCGCCAGATCCAGTTGCTCGGTGCCGCTGCCGACGCCGCCGACGCGGACGGTCCGGCAGCCGCGTTCGAAGAGCTCTGCACCCGGTACCTGTCAGGCGGCCCCAGGGCCGGTTTCAACCCGACCCCTCCGGCCCTGGCCTCCCTCATGGTCGCCCTTGCCGGGCCTACCCACGGCACGTTGCTCGATCCCGCCTGCGGCAGCGGCACGATCATGCTCGCCGCGGCTCATGCCGGTTTCACCCGCCTCCACGGCCAAGAGCAGAACCCCTCACTCTCGAGGCTCGCCGCCCTACGCCTGGCCTTCCGTGCGGCGGTGTCCGGCGGCCCGACGGTCGTGTACGACGTACACGCCGAGGACTTCCTGCGGCATCCGGCCTATCCGCGCCGCGCCTCCGCCGTCGTCTGCAATCCGCCCTTCGCCGACCGCGCTTGGGGCTACGAGGACTTGGCCGACTCTCCTGTGTGGGAGTACGGCGTGCCGCCCCGCGGCGAATCAGAACTGGCCTGGGCCCAGCAGGCCCTGGCCCACGCTCTGCCCGGCGCCCCAGTCGTCCTGCTCATGCCACCGGCCGCTGCGGTACGCCCCTCCGGACGCCGCATTCGCGCCGCGCTGCTCCAGCGTGGCGCGCTGCGCGCCGTCATCTCACTGCCGCCGGGCTTCGCCGCCCACTACGCCCTCCCCCTGCAGATTTGGGTGCTGCGCCGTCCGGAGGCCTCTGCCCCTTCCCCCGGGGAACGGGCTGGCATCGACCACTTGCTGGTGGTCGACGCCAGCGAGGTCACCGAGCCCCTCCCCGTGGTGACGGAGATCTGGTCCGACTACCAGGCAGCTCCAGAGTCCTTCGCCCCCCGCGCCGGCATGGCCCGTACGGTCCCACTGATCGAGCTGCTCCACGACGCTGACGTCACTCCCCGCCGCCATCTTCCGCAGGCCGAGCCCGGCAGGATGCCCCAGGAGGCGCTGGTAGCCACCCGTTCAGCGTTCGAGGTTGCCTCATCCGCTCTACCCGCACGCGTGCCCCCGCTGCCGCTGGCCCCCGAGCTGTCCACGGACGAGCAGCCGGCAGCGCGAACGGTCGCCCTCGCAGACCTCATCAAGAGCGGCGCGATCGTCCACCATCGCCCGGGCCCGCCGAGCGGCTCCGACGAGGTACCCTCCGAGCCGGGCGAAGCCCGTTACCTGCTGGTCCGGGACATCACCTCGGGCCGCCCGGCTTCCGGCGTCGGACCAGCCCCGGAGGAGCCATTGCTGTACCCGCTCATCCGGGCGGGCGACGTCCTCCTCCCCACGCTGGCGCGCGAGGTCGTCGCACGGGTCGCCACAGGAGAGGACATCGGGACGTACGCGGGCCCCGGTGTTCACCATCTTCGGGTCACCGACCCCGAGCTGCTCGACCCGTGGTATCTCGCCGGCTTCTTGTCCAGCGCCGAGGGCGGCCGGCAGGCGGCCTCCGTGACAAGCACCCAAAGCACCCGTACCCGGGTTGATCCGCGTCGGGTACGGATTCCGCTGCCGCCGATCGACCGGCAACGCGCGTACGGCCATGCCTTCCGCTCCATCGCGGAATTCACCACAGCCGTACGCGCCGTCCACGACCTTGGAATTGGTCTGGCACGTGACCTGACAGAAACCGTCGCGGCAGACCTGCGCGCGTCATTGGCCGACAGCCAGCCCGCCGCGCATCGCTAGGAACCTGCGCCCGCGGCCACACCCAAGGCCCCAGTCTCGCTAGGCAAGCGCTGCTGCTGGTCCGTGCAGGACAGGTCAGAGGCATTTCACGAGGACCGACAGGCGTCGTCGCGGATCGGCTCCAGGATCGCCACGCACTCCACGTGGTGGAGGAGCTGCGCACCAGGGACGTCGCGGTGGTCTCGGAGGAGTACGCGGACTGGGCAGAGCAGTTGCTCGCGTGGGAGGACCTACAGGACAAGCTCGCCGACTACCTGGTGGAAATCGGGCTGTGCGAGGAGGGCGAGACCGGCGGCTTCGATGCCGCGTCCTTCCGCCGGCAGCTGGAGGACAAGCTGCGGTCCGCCGCCGCGGCGGCGGACGCCGGGTATCCCGACAACGAGGGTCTGGTCATCGACCCGGAAACCGGCATCCCCCCACTCAAGGCACACCGCTCCGAGGGGCAGCGGCCCTCCGCGAAGCGGCTGGAGCAGGAGGCCAAGGCCCGGATGCCGGAGCACGCCCTGATGGGGATCGTGGCCCGCACCGCGTTCTGGGTGGAATGGTGGCGACGCTTCGGCCCACCCTCGGGCAACGACCCGAAACTTGACGATCCGTTCGGCCGCTACGTGCTCACCACCTTCGTCAAAGGGCACCAACATGGGCCCGTACGAGGCGGCCGAGCACATTCCCGGGGTGTCCGGGCACGAGCTGTCGTACGTGGAGAACCGGCCCTTCTCTATCGCGCTGCTGAACGAGGCCGTCGCCGACCCGGCCAACGCGCACGCCACGAGCGGTGAGGCGGCGAGCAGCCCCGTGCGCGCGGGCCGGTGTCTGTACCGCGCCGGGTGCGCCCGCGGCGGCGACGCGGGCGCCGAGTCGTCAGGCGGGCTGGACGGTGATCGTGCAGAGGCGCTTGGTGACCCGGGTCAGGACTACGTACAAGTCCCTTTCCCCGCCGGGGCGGCCCGTGATGATTTCCTCGGGGTGCATGACGACGACCCCGTCGAATTCCAGGCCGCGTGCTTCGGACGCCGGCACGATGCGTGCGTGGTGAGCGATGCCCTGGGCCGTCAGCTCGCTCACCCTGGTGTCCGCGCAGAGCACTCCCAGAAGCTCGCCCGGGTGCGCGGTGCTCTGGGCGCGGAGTTCCTGAACGACGGCGGTGACCAACCCGTCCGGAGGTGTGGACACGGTGCGAGGGCTCTCACCGCTTCGCAGTGACCGTGTGGGCTTCTGGTCCGGAGCGATCCGCGTGAGCAGGTCCCGGACGCTCTCCGCGGCGCCATCCGTACCGCCGTCGCGGACCTCCTGCCCGAGTACACGTCCGTCGATCCGGGCGCCCCGGCCCCGGAACTGGCGGTCGCCCCTCGACATGCCGGGCAAGGTCGCCGACTTCCTCCGCACCGCCGAACTGGAGCCCGCCGAGCGCGCCACACTCGACCAGGGGATCACCGTACGACGCGGCCAGGGCTACACCCTGCGCGTCACTGCCGTCCTCGCGGTCCACCTGCAACTCCTCGACCTCTGCCAGGTCCTCGACGGCACCGCGGCGCTCCCGGCCCAGCGCAAGGCCCGCCGCGAGTACGAGAACCGCGTCAACGCACTCCGGCTGCCAGCCTGCATTGGCGGCTTTTGGGCGCACCTCGGCGCTAGCCCAGGTGCGGCCAACATGGCGATTGCGGGCCTCAAGCCGGCCAGACAGGCGGAAAGCATGGCTTCCGCCGGCCTCGGCAGCATTGCCTCTGAAGCATTCCCTCTGCGAACTGGAAGACAGAGCCGGTCGGCCGCTCCTGCCGTGCGACTCATCCAGGACGTCGGCATCACGTCCTCGCGAAGCCGGATCCGGTGATCATTGACTCGCGGACCCGGCGCCGCCACGATCAGCGACCTGCCGGGCGCCGCCACGGTGGGTGGTTCAGCCGAAGGTGACGGGGCCGGTGGGGCCGTCCACGGTGAAGGCCAGCCGGCGCGGGCCCGTCGTCACGGCAGCCCTCACGCCGAGCGCCCGTAGTCGCGAGCTGACCTCCGGGGCATCGGGCGCTCTCATGACGAGGCCGGTCAGGGTGACCTCGGGCAGGGCGGCCCGGGTGGGGTGCCATGAACTCCCCCAGTCGATCAGGAAAGGCACCAGCCCTGAGGGGTGCCCGGCATCGACGTCCGTCAGCCGCCAAGTCAGCCGCGTCCCGTCCGCCGCCGCCCTGCTCATCGTCAGGATCCTCCCCGGATCATAACCGCGCTCGCAGAACGCCTTCACCCTCACGTCGAAGTCAGCCGGGCGGAGCACCCAGGTCGCCACCGCCGGTGTCGTGAGGCGGTCGATGCCGAACGGGCGCGGCTGCGCCGGGGCGGGCTGTTCGGGGTCCGGTCCGATGAATTCCAGGTAGGAGCGGTCTCCCAGGGCCACCAGACAGTTGCGCGTCCCACGGCCGGGATGCGAGCCGCCTGCCACCGGGCGCACCCCCGTCAGGTCGGTGAATCCGCCGACGGTCTCCTCGAGGCGTGGCGTCGCGTACACGATGTGGTCGAGTTCTTCCGGAATCGCCGTCACCACGCGGACGGGGCGACGGGCCTTCTCGTCCTCGTGGAAATCTTCTGCCGGCTGTGTCATGTGTCCGTCTCGCTGCGGGGAAGGGCGGGCAGGGAAGGTCTCTCGTGTGCAGGGCCTCAGAGGACTGCCGTCCACCGGCCCGTTCGCCGTACCGCGCCGGAGTGTGCCCTCGCGGCAGCGCCGAGCCTGGAGGCGGGGTCAGCCCGCAGCGACCACCTCCGGCTTCCCACTGCCGAGGTCGTTCTCCTCGGCAAGGCGCAGTGCCTCCTCGATCAGGGTCTCCACGATCTTCGACTCGGGAACGGTCTTGATGACCTGGCCCTTCACGAAGATCTGGCCCTTGCCGTTGCCGGACGCCACACCGAGATCGGCTTCGCGGGCCTCACCCGGACCGTTGACGACACAGCCCATCACCGCCACCCGCAGCGGAACCTCCATTCCCTCAAGGCCGGCGGTCACCTGCTCGGCGAGCTCGTACACGTCCACCTGGGCACGACCGCAGGACGGGCAGGAGACGATGTCCAGCTTGCGCGGGCGGAGGTTCAGGGACTGCAGGATCTGCGTACCGACCTTGACCTCCTCGGTGGGCGGCGCCGACAGCGAGACCCGGATGGTGTCGCCGATGCCCTGCCGCAGCAGCGCGCCGAAGGCCACGGCGGACTTGATGGTGCCCTGGAACGCCGGGCCCGCCTCGGTGACGCCCAGATGCGGCGGGTAGTCGCAGGACTCTGCGAGCAGTTCGTAGGCGCGCACCATGACGACCGGGTCGTTGTGCTTCACCGAGATCTTGATGTCGTGGAAGTCGTGCTCGGCGAACAGGCCCGCTTCCCACAGCGCCGACTCCACCAGCGCCTCGGGCGTGGCCTTGCCGTACTTGGCGTACAACCGGGCGTCCAGCGAACCCGCGTTGACCCCGATGCGGATGGGCGTGCCGTGGTCCTTGGCCGCCGCGGCGATGTCCTTGACCTTGTCGTCGAACCTCCTGATGTTGCCCGGATTCACCCGGACCGCGGCGCATCCGGCCTCGATGGCCGCGAAAACGTACCGCGGCTGGAAGTGGATGTCGGCGATCACCGGGATCTGCGACTTACGCGCGATCTCGGGCAGGGCGTCGGCATCGTCCTGGGAGGGGCACGCCACCCGCACGATGTCGCACCCGGCGGCCGTGAGCTGCGCTATCTGCTGGAGCGTGGCGTTGACGTCACTGGTCAAGGTGGTGGTCATGGACTCTACGGCGACCGGCGACTCGCTGCCCACACCCACCTTGCCGACTTTCAGTTGGCGGGTTGTGCGGCGCGCAGAGAGCGTCGGGGCGGGCGCCTGGGGCATTCCGAGCGCGACCGGCATCGTGTTTCCTCTCAAGGCTCCTCTTACGCTGTTCGGTCGGTCTGCGGCTCGGACCCCGCCGCCAGGGGGTGGGGCTGCGGCGGCTGTTCGGCCATCCGGGCCAGGTCTTCGACGAGGACGCGGGAGACGTGCTGGGCGGTGAGCCCAATGGTCGGTCCGTGGCCGCGGCGATGTTGTTCAGCGCCTCCCACGCCATGCCTCCGGTCAGCGCGCCGCCGCCGATCACCGCGACGACGGCGCGGTCGGTCCTGCCCTGGATCCGGTACGCCTTGGCGAGGCCGTCGGCGTAGGACAGGGCGGTCGAGGCGTGGCTGTTCTCGATGACGTCGTGCTCGGACTCCGCACGGGAGGTGTAGCCCGACATGCCGCCGGTCTGCCGCAGGGTGTCGAACATGCCGGCCCGGCCGGTGAGGATCTTGTGGACGTAGGTCTGGTGACCGGTGTCCCACAGGATGCGGTCGCGCGGGGAGTCGAAGACCCGGTGCAGGGCGATCGACAGCTCGACCACGCCGAGGTTGGACCCGAGGTGGCCGCCGGTTCGCGAGACCTTCTCCACCAGGAGTTCCCTGGCCTCCCCGGCGAGCCGCTCCGCCTCGGCCGGGGACAGGGACCTCACGTCGCCGGGCCCCTGAAGGGTGTCGAGGTAAGACATGAGGGGTGCGTCCTTCTCCGTCGTGTGGTGTGCGTCCATCGGATGCCGGGGTTCACCGGGACCGGTAGGCGACCTCGTACGCCATCGCCGACAGCTCCTGCCGCCAAGCGTCGTCCAGGGGTGCGCGCTCCAGCGCGTCGAGCGCTTCAGCTACCAGCCGGTCTATGCGCGACTCGACTTCGGCCCGCACCCCGCTGTCGATCAGCAGGGAACGCAGCTCGTCGGCGTCCGCCCGGTCGATGCCGCCGCTCCTGGGCAGCACCAGGGCACGTACCCGCTCGTCGCGCTGGATGGCGAGGGCCAGCAGCAGGGTCATCTTGTGCTGTTCGAAGTCCAGCCCGGTGGGCTTGCCGGACATCTCGCCGTCACCGAAGGCGTCGATGAGGTCGTCGCGGAGCTGGAAGGCCTCGCCGAGGGCACGCCCATAGGCCTCGAAGCTCGCTCCCAGGTCCGTGCGGCCCGCGAGCAGCGCCCCGATGTGGAGCGGGCGGTGGATGGAGTACCGGCCGGATTTGCACACCGCGACCCAGCGGGACATCTCGGGGTCGGCGTTGTACTCCGCCGCGACCGACACGTCCAGGAACTGGCCCACGATCATCTCGGAGCAGAGGACGGCCCACTCCTCGCGCACCGGTGCGCAGGCCCCGGCCACCAGTCGGTCGGCGTAGACCAGGGCCAGGTCGCCCGCGAGGATGGCGGCGTTCTCCCCGAAGCGCTCGGAGGCACCTCGCCAGCCGGCGGCACTGTGCTTGCGGGCCTGCGCGACGTGCAGCGCCGGACGGCCACGACGGGTGTCGGCCGCGTCGATGACATCGTCGTGGATGAGGGCGAATACGTGCAGCATCTCCAGCGCGGCGGCCAGATCCGCGAGTCCGGGCGCGTCGGCGCTGCCGCCGCCGGCGAGGAAACCGGAGACGCAGAAGGCCGGCCGCAGCCGCTTGCCTCCCGCCGCGACCAGGTCGGCGATTCCGTCGATGAGCGAAAGAGCCTGCGGGGCGTCGCCCTTCCAGCGGGCCCGCTCGTCCTCCAGCAGGGTGGTGACGACCTGCTCGACGTCCTTGAGGACCGCGTCGCGCGCCGCGCGCAGGGTGGGTACCGCCTCGACGGTACGCGGTGAGGTGCCAACTGTGGTGGTCATTGCGTCTCCTCGGCCAAAGGGGTGCTCGGAATCCGCCCGGTGACTGGGTCCGCCAGCCGGGCGGGCATTGCGAAGACGACGTCTTCGGTGACTCCGCGGGCCACCTCGACGTTGTCGTAACCCAGCTCCGCCAGCTTCTCCACGAGGTCGCGAACGAGGAGTTCGGGTGCGCTGGCCCCGGAGCTGAGGCCGACGGACGAGATGCCCTCCAGCCAGCTCTCGTCCAGGTGCCTCACGTCGGGAACGAGGTGGGACCGGGCGCCGTGGTGGCGGGCCACCTCGACCATGCGCATCGAATTGCTGGAGTTGAGGGAGCCGACGATCAGCACCAGTTCGTTGGCGCGGGCCAGCTCCTTGACCGCGTTCTGACGGTTCTGGCTGGCGTAGCAGATGTCGTCGCCGTGCGGGCCGGCGATATGGGGGAACCTGCGCTTGAGCGCGTCCACGACCCGGGCGGTCTCGTCGAGTGACAGGGTGGTCTGGGTCAGATAGGCCACGGGGGTGTCGTCCGCCAGTTCCAGCAGGGCGACGTCCTCCGCGGTCTCGACGATCAGCGTCCGCTCGGGAGCCTCGCCGTACGTGCCCTCGACCTCCTCGTGGTCGGGGTGGCCGACCAGCAGGATGGTGAAGCCGTCCCTGGCGTAACGCACGGCTTCCTGGTGCACCTTGGCGACCAGGGGGCAGGTGGCGTCGATCACCTCCAGCCGGCGGACCGCCGCCGCGCCGCGTACCGCAGGTGAGACACCATGGGCGGAGAACACGCACACCGCTCCCTCGGGCACCTCCTCCTCGGTGTCGACGAAGACCGCGCCGCGCTTGGTCAGTTCACCGACGACATGGTGGTTGTGCACGATCTCCTTGCGCACGTAGACGGGCGCACCGTAAAGGTCCAGAGCCCGCTCCACGATGCCGATGGCCCGGCGTACCCCGGCGCAGAAGCCTCGCGGCTCGGCCAGGACGATCCGTTTGGGCCGGGTCTCTTGCTCAAGCGTTGCCTGCAATTGCTTAGATCCCATCAAGAACTCCTGCCGGGACTGCCGGGGGCGTGCACGAAGTGCCGGTTTCGCACACTCACATGGCCCGTGCGACCTCATTCCCGGCCGTGAGCGCGGCGCTGATGTCGCGCAGGGCGGCGGCGGTGTCCGCCGGCCGCTCGATCGCGTACATGTGGCCGCCCTCCACCAGCCGGGTGGACAACGGACCCAGGCGTTCCGCCAACTGCGCCAGAGCGGCGGGCGGGCAGGCCAGGTCATCGGTGCCGCCGAGCAGGTGGACCGGCACGCCCGAGGAGGCGGGCTGCCAGCCCCGCCGGCCCAGGACCGCGAGGTCCTCGCGCAGATCGGGCAGCAGAAACCGCAGGACCAGGTCGTCGGAGGCCCCCAGATCGGGGAGGATGCCCGATCTGGTCGTTGCCGCGAGCAGCGCCCTGTCGTCCAGGCTGAGGAGTTCGCCGGTGTCCGTCTCCGGCACGGGGGGTGCGGACAGCACCACGTGCAGGTCCTCGGGCCATTCCCTGGAGCGCAGTTGGACCATGCGGTGCGCGACAGCGGCGCCCAGACTGTGCCCGAACACGATTCCCGGGCCGCGCAGGTCCGCCGCCAGCAGGCCGAGGTAGAAGTGCGCCAGTGCGTCGAGCCCGCGCTCGCCGCCGGCGAAGCCCGAAGGGGGCTGCACGCCGATGACGTTCCAGTCGGGGGTGTACCTGGCCAGCCGGACGAAGGACCGCGCCGAACCGCCCGCGAACGGCAGACAGATCAGGTTGAAGGCATGGCCCTCTTTCAGCACCACTCGCTCGGGTCCGGCCCTCATGGCTGTCGTTCCATTTCTCGCTCGCGGCTCAGGTAGCGGGCCGTCTTTCCCGTGGAGGTTGTGGGAATCCGGTCCACCAGGCGGACGGTTCTCGGTCGTTTGTAGGGGGGCAGCGCCTGCCTCAGCGCGGCCAGCACCTGCCCCCGCAGCTCGTCACCCGCACCGGCGGCGGGGACGATGTGGGCGACGATGCGGGTGACGTCGTCCTCGTCGGGCACTCCGATCACCGTGCACTGGTCGACGCCGGGCACCGCGTGGATCGCGTCCTCGATCTCCGTCGGGATGATCTTCATGCCACCGACGTTGAGGATGCTGTCGTTGCGTCCCAGGTAGATCCAGCCCCGCTCGGCGTCCAGCACCATGGTGTCGTTCGTGTAGACCCAGCCGTCGCGGAAGGTCTCGCTGCTGAGCCCGGGCCGGCCCCAGTAGTGGTCGCCCACGCTGGCGCCGCGTACCCGGAGGTGCCCGGTCTCACCGACGCCGAGTACCCGGCCCTCGTCGTCGACCACTTCTGCCTCGAAGCCCGGCACGGGAATGCCGGTGGTACCGGGCGCGGAGACTCCGGGTTCGGTCGCCATGAAGATGTGCAGGCACTCAGTGGCCCCCAGGCCGTTGATCACCGTCAGGCCGAACTCCTCGGCCAGCCGGTTGCCGAGGTTCGCCCCCAGGTGTTCACCGGCCGAGACGGCCAGCCGTACGGAAGAGAAGTCCAGCCGCTCGGCGGCGCCCGGCGTGGCAAGCAGCGCGGCGTAGAGCGTCGGCACGCCGAACAGGAGCGTCGGGCGGGTCCTGCTCAGCAGGTTGCCCACGGCAGGCGGATCGGCCCGGCCGCCGAACAGCACCACGCTGGCCCCGACCGAGAAGGGCAGCAGCAGCGAATTGCCGAAGCCGTAGCCGAAGGCCAGCTTGGCGGTGGACAGGAAGCGGTCCTCCCGCGTGATGCCCAGCCGGCTGCCCAGCCCCTGGGGGAATGCCAGCAGGCCGCGGTGGAGGTGGACGACCCCCTTGGGGCGGCCCGTGCTGCCGGACGTGTACTGGATGAGTGCGGGATCCTCCCCCGCGCGCCCCACCACCTCTTCCAGGGGCGCTGCCCGCCGTACCTCCTCGGTCAGGCAGCGGACCGGGGCGGCGGCGGGGCCGCGGCTCCACAGGACCGTGCCGGGAAAGCGCTCGGCGAGGTCGCGTGCCGGCTCGCCCCCGATCGTCTCCGCCACAAGCGCGCGGGCACCGCTGTCGGCGATCACGTACCGCTGTTCGTCGGTGGTCAGCAGGGTGCTCACCGGCACGGGAACGGCACCCACCCGCATGGCGGCGAGGATGATCGCGACGGCGTCGGCACCGTCGTTCAGCACGGTCACGATGCGATCGCCCGGGACGATGCCGGCCTCCGTGAGCGTCCGGGCCGTCCGGCACACCAGCTCGCGCAGCTGGCGATACGTCAGTTCGCCTTCGTCACCGACGATGCAGAGGGCATCGGCCGTGTCCAGGGTCAGGTGCCGGTCCAGGTACCACCAGGCGGCGTTGGTCTGCACGTTGTCTCCTCTCATGCTGCCACTGCCTGCTCCGTCGCCACGCCGCCCACCAGAACGGCCGTGGCCTTGCCTCCCCGGTCCACGCTCAGACACAGGGCCAGCGGCCCGGTCGGCGCCACCGCCTGCGGTCGCGGCCCTGCGGCCGGGGGCACGACTCCGCGCGCGAGCGCCTCGACCGCAACGGCGACGGCGATGACACCGTCGGCGCCGCCGGCGCGCCCCGTCGTGGCAGTGGCATTGCACACCGGCAGTTCCCGCCCGAAGACGGCCTCCAGCGAGGCGCGTTCGGCATGCGAGGCCGGCCCTTCGTCACAGCCCGTGGTGACGGCCAGCCCCACCTCGGCGGCTTCCCGGCCCGCCTCGCCCAGCGCCGCGCGCATCGCCTCCTCGGCGGCGTCGGCCAGCTCACCTGCCAGCTGCGGCGCGGTGAGTCCGGCAGCGGGGGCTGCGGCGGCCTGGCCGGTGCCCAGGATCCGGGCCAGTACCCGCCCGCCGTCCGTCTCGTCCTGAAGGACGAGTACGGCCGCGGCCTCTCCCTTGGGGACGAGTCGGGGCCCTGGTTCGCCGGAGACTCCCGCGTCCGCGACGGAGAGGGTGTCCATACCGGCGGCGATGACGGTGTCGCAGACGCCGGCGCCCACCTGCTGGACGCCGGTGACCACCGCATCCAGGCCGGCGGTCGCGCCGGAGGACAGGGTCAGGTTCGGGCCGCTGGCACCCAGGTGGATGGACAGCTGGGCGGCTGGGGCGTTGTGGCCGGACTGCGGGCCCCACACGGGGTTGACCGGTCCCACGGCCTCGCCACCGGAAGCATTGTGGATCGCGATGTATTCGTTGCGGCCCGCGTACAGCGTGCCCAGGACCACACCCGTGCGGTCGGCGTCGGCCTCCGCGGCGAGCGCGGCTCCGGTGGTGTGCATGGCGTACGCCAGCAGTCGGCTGTCGCGGCCGAAGGAACGGTACGTCCGCGCCCCGAGTACGTCGGTGAGGTCGAGCGGCACCTGTACGTGGGCTGCGAACACCTCGCGGCCGGACCTCTGGTCCTGCCTGTCCGGCGGTCCCGGCACCGTGTTGGCGACGAGCGGGATTTCCCTGCTGGTGAAGGGCCGGTGGTCGCTCAGCATGTCGTCGAAGAGTGCCGCTACCGATGTTCCGGAGGCCGTCACCGCGCCCACTGCGGTAACGGCCACGCCGGTGGCCGGCGGTGACAGGTTCGGGGTACGCACATCATTCCTTGGAGTGTGAGAGGGGGCACAGCCTGGAAGGGATTCAGCCGCGGTACCGGCTGAAGACGACGGTCGAGGTGTTTCCGCCGAAACCGAAGGCGTTGCTCAGCGCGACGCGCACGGGCATGTCCCGGGCCGCGCCGGTGACGATGTCCAGGTCCGCGCAGCTTTCGTCGGCCTCCCGCAGCGTGGGGTTGCCCGGTACGAGGCCGCGCTGGATGGCCATGACACAGGCGATCGCTTCCAGCAGACTGGCTCCGCCCTGGGAATGGCCGAGCATCCCCTTGATGGAGGAGACCGCGGGCCGGCCGCCGTGCCGGCCGAAGTACTCCGCGAGGCAGGCCGCCTCCAGGGAGTCGTTGGCCGGGGTGCCCGTCCCGTGGGCGCTGACATAATCCACGTCCTGCGGGGCGATCCCGGCCTGTTCGAGGCTGTCCCGCATGCAGCGGAGCATGCCCCGGCCCTGGGGGTGGGGGGCGGTCATGTGGTGGGCGTCGGCTGCCACCGCGTACCCCCGCAGTTCCGCGAGGACGGTGGCGCCGCGGGCCACCGCGTGCTCCAGCAACTCCAGGATCACGACGGCCCCCGCCTCTGAGGGCATCATTCCGCGGCGGTCCCGGTCGAAGGGGCGCACCTGGTCGGGGGCGAGCGCGCGCAGCGCGGTGAAGAGCTGGAAGACCGCCTGCGACAGCTCGTCCACGCCGACGGCGACCATGGCGTCGGCCTGGCCCCGTCGGATGTGGTCAGCCGCCATCGCGATGGCGGTGTTGCCGGCGGCGCACCCTGCTGCGACCACGTGCCGGGGGCCCCGCAGTCCGAACTCGCGTGCGGGGGAATCGGCCAGCAGTTGGGGCGTGTCCCAGGAGCGGTCCGCCTCGATCCCCCGCCCCTGCCGGCGTAGCTCCTCCAGGTGCGGGCGGGTCCCCATCACCGTTCCCACCACTATGCCCACCCGCCGGGGGTCGACGTGGGGCAGGAGCTTGGCCACGCCCAACGCCTTGGCGGCCGAGTGGCTGACGTAGCGGACGGAGCGGGGGGTGCTGCGCCCGTCGGGCGCCTCCGCAGCCGTCAGGCCGATGTCGCCGACCTCGGCGGCCCGGTGGGTGGGGTAGCCCTCGGTGGGGAACCGGGTGATGGGGCCGGTCGCCACCTTTCCGGTGGTGAGGTTCTCCCAGAAGGTTTCGACTTCGGTGCCCAGGGGGGAGGCCAAGCCCATGCCGGTCACCACGACACGGGGCCGGCCCCGCTGGTCACGAAACATTCAGCGCCACCTGGCGGGTGAGGTCATCGACCGTGTCGCTGGTCGCGGCCTGCTCGTTGGTCAGCCGGCAGCTGAACCGGCTCTCGACATACGCGATGACTTCGAGCTTCTGCAGCGAATCGCCACCGAGGTCGTCGTAGAAGTGGGCGCTCTGGGGGACGTGCTCCTCCGGCAGGCTCAGGACGCCCGCGATGATCTCCCGCACCCCGGATCTGATGTCTGACTCGTTCATGCTGTTCCTACTTTCCAGCGGTTTTGACGGACAGGGCTCCCCAGCGCACGAGTTGGGCGAAGCTCAGTCCCCCGGACCAGTGCAGGAACTTCGAAGCCAGGAGCCAGATGCCGATGCTCACTGCGAACGCGACGACCATGGCCGGTTCGGGGACGGCCACCAGGAGGCCGAGCGCCAGGAAGTAGAACGTGTAGTTGTGCATCACTTCGCGGGCGGTCTCACGGTCCGCCGGTACCTCGGCCCGGGAAGCCGCGGAGACCACGAGCGCGGAGAGTACGACGAGGGGGAAGAGCGCCAGCGAGATCACCGGCAGCTTGCCCAAGGCGGCGAAGAGCGCCACCAGCAGGAAGGGGGCGCCGATCAGCATGTAGACGGCGGCACCCCGGCGAAGCCTGACCATGCCCAGCCACAGGCTGTTGTAGTTCAGTTCCCGGTCCCCCTCGACGTCCGTGATGTCCTTGATTCCGGACAGACCCAGACTGAACACCGCGAGGACCACGGCGATCGGCACGACGGGGGAGAGCAGCGTGTCGTTGTTTCCGTGGATGGCCCACCCGGTGAGCAGCGGTGTGGCCATGGGCGCGGTGAGCGAGAGCAGGGACAGCACCCGGTGGCGCTTGAAGGCCGGCCCTATGGAGTAGCCGATGGCTATACCGGTGTTGAGCAGGAGGAGGACCGTCAGAGAGACGCTGGGGTGCTCCCACACCAGAGCTGCGGCGATGAGGAAGAACAGCACCCAGGCGCCCACGCAGACCCTCGTCAGACGTGCCCATCCGAACTCCTCGCACAGGGCCGTGCGTTCGGGCCGGTTGATCACGTCGACCTCGCGGTCGGCCAACCGGTTCACGGCCTCGGCGGCTATGCCGTAGGAGAGCCACATCGGCACGCCCAGCAGGGCCCATTTCAGGTCGAGCCGGCCGTTGGCCGACAGCCCCGCCACGAATCCCACCCAGTAGTAGGTGGCGAACCGGATGCTGCAGCTGCGCAGCAGGAGCAGTACCGCCCGTCCGATGGAGGGCGTCTGCGCGTCGCTCGGCCGAGCGGTCGTGTACGCGCCCATCTCAATCAGCCCGCTTCGCGGCCACCAGGGGGAGCCGGGCCGGGGCGAAGGCCTGGAAGACCGGGCCCGGGAACGGCGGCGGCTCGTCGCCGGCCTCGCCCATCACCTGCTCGAAGAACTCGGAGCCGGCGCATTCGTCGCGCGGAACGCGACGGGCAGGATATGGATCCGCCTGGAGAGCCGGAGCAGCCGGATTGAATGCACGTTCACCACCCCCAGCCCCGGATACGGGCTCACTCTCGATTTCAGTCATTCGACAAACCTCTCTAGCGGCATCCCGCCGAACACCGACGCCATTCCGGCCGGCACGGCGGGTCGGACAAACAGGCGGGCGAAGGCCTCCCGTCGCGCGGACGCACTCGTCAGCCGACGGTGACCAGTTGCTCCGAGACCTCGCGCACCAGCGCGTCGTGCTGTTCGACCAGGTAGAAGTGGCCTCCGGGCAGCACCCGCAGCCGGAATCCGAGGGGCGCGACATCTCCCCAGGCCTCCATCTCCTGCGCCGAGGTGGACGGATCCTCATCGCCGATCCAGGCGTGGACGGGGCAGCCGACCGGGGTGGCGCTGCGCGGTCCGTAGGTGCCCACGATGGTGAAGTCCGCCCGGACCGCGGGCAGCACGAGCTCCTGGATGTCGGGGTCGTCCAGGAGAGCGGTGTCGGTCCCGCCGAGCCTGCGCAGTTCGGCGATCAGCGCCGCGTCCCCCTGCTGGTGGAGATTGCGCGGGGTCAGCCGGTGCGGGGCCTTGCGGCTGGACACGTGGAGCGCGGCGGGCCGGACGGCGTGCCGCTCCTCCAGTCGCAGCGCCACCTCGTAGGCCAGCGAAGCCCCCATGCTGTGGCCGAAGAGCGTCACGGGGACGTCCGCGAACGGCAGCAGCGCCGCGGTGACCTGGTCGGCTAGCACGTCCATGCTGTCGATGCACGGATCGGCAAACCGCTCGTGCCGGCCCGGGTACCTCGCCACCAGGACTTCCGTGTCGTCGCCGAAAGAGCGACCCCAGGGGTGGAAGAAGCTGGCGGAGCCGCCCGCGTGCGGCAGGACCACCAGTCGCCGCCGCGGCGTCGCCGTCGCGCAGTACCTGCGGAACCACGTGTTGTTGTCCATACCGCTCGTCATGCTCTCGCGCACCTCGTCATCGGGTCTGTCGGTTGTCCGTGGTCACGCAGACTGCTCAAAAGACCAGCCGCGGGTCGCATCGATCCTGGTGGCCACGTCGTCCAGGACCTCCTGTGCGACAGGCCGGCCCACGCTCAGCGCGAGGAGGACCTCGTTCCCCGCCGGGGAGCCGTGGGCGATCTGCAACCCGGTGAGGGGAATGCCGTCCAGGGCATCGGTGACCGCACCGAACAGCCCCTGGCGGTCGGAAGTACGGAAGAAGACGACGTTCCCGGTGAGGGGCAGGTCCACCGCGAATCCGCACACCTCCACCAGCCTGCGGCCGGAGTTCAACCCGGTGAGCGTGCCCGCGACGGAGACCTCCTCGCCGGAGGGCAGCACCCCAGACAGCGTGACGAGGCTGCGGTGCACCGGGCTGTCGGGCCCGCTGACCAGTTCGGTGCCCACGCCGCGCTCCTGGGCGATCAGCGGAGCGTTGACGTAGGAGACTCCTTCGGCCACACCGCCGAGTGCGCCCCTGACCGCGGCCAGCTCCAGCGCCGCGGTGTCGTGGGCGGCGATCTCTCCGTCGGCCCTCACCCGCAGCTGCCGTGGCAGGCTGCCGGCGGTCGCGGTGAACAGCCGCCCCAGCTGCTCGGTCAGGGCCAGCCACGGATCCAGCTCGCCGTCGACCGCACCCATCCGTACGTTGACCGCTTCAGGGACGAACCGCCCCGACAGTGCCTGCCGCACGGATGCGGCGACGACCGCTCCGGCGCGCTCCTGCGCCTCGGCGGTCCCGGCGCCCAGGTGCGGGGTGACGACCACGTTGTCCAGCGCGAAGAGCGGGGAGTCGGTGCAGGGTTCGGTGGCGAAGACGTCGACGGCCGCGCCCGCGACACGGCCCTCCTTGAGCGCGGCGTACAGCTCGGCCTCGTCCACGATGCCGCCCCTGGCCGCGTTGACGATGCGGACGCCGGGCTTGACCTTGTGGAGTGCGTCGAATCCGATCAGGCCCGTCGTCTCGCTCGTTCTGGGCAGGTGGACGGTCAGGAAGTCGGCTTCGGCAAGGAGTTCGTCGAGGCCGGTGGTGCGTACGCCGCTCTGGGCGGCGTATTCCGGCTGAACGTACGGGTCGTAGGCGAGCAGCCGCATGCCGAAGGCCTCCATGCGGCGCGCCACCAGCGACCCGATGCGTCCCAGGCCGATGATGCCCAGCGTCTTGCCGGACAGCTCCACCCCGGTGTACCGGCTGCGCTGCCACTGGCCTTCCTTGAGCGCCGCATCGGCCTGCGGGATGTTCCGCGCCACCGCGAGCAGGAGGCCGACGGTGAGTTCGGCGGCGCTGACGATGTTGGACGTGGGGGCGTTGACCACCATGACGCCCGCCCGGGTGGCGGCGGCCACGTCCACGTTGTCGAGGCCCACGCCCGCCCGGCCGATCACCTTGAGCCGGGTTGCCACCGCGATCGCCTCCGCGTCCATCCGAGTGGCACTGCGTACGAGGACGGCGTCCGCTTCGGGCAGCGCCGCGAGCAGCGCCTCCCGGCCAGCGCCCGCGCAGTGCCGGACCTCGATGTCCGGTCCCAGCGCGGTGACGGTGGCCGGAGAGAGTTCTTCGGCGATCAGTACGACTGACTTGTCCATGACGCGACTCCTGTCTCGCGGGTGCGGGGCTTGGGGCGACTGCGGCGGTGACGGCGACCGCGTCGGCCTAAGAACGCGCCGCTGAGCCGTTGTTGCCGTAGCGGTCGAGCTCGTGGAAGAAGCCCTCGATGACGCCCAGCCGGCCCGTGTCCCGCAGCTGGTCGTGCACGTGCCGGCCGAGCGCGATGTCCAGCACTCCGAGGCCGAAGGGCGAGAAGACCACGGGGCGGTCGGCGGGCAGCTCGACCCTGCCTTCCAGGACGTCGAAGAGGGTCCCGTCGATGAAGTCGCGGTTCCCGGTCAGCTGTTCCACGAGGTGCGGGGAGGTGTCCGCCTTGAGGCAGTGCTCGATGTCGTCCACGATGTTCGCCGAGGCCAGCAGGATCTCCGGGGACAGGTCCCGCAGCGACACGTTCAGGACGAGCGGGTTGTGAGCGAACCAGGCCGGGTCGTGGACGTGCGGGCTGCCGGCGACGGTGGCGAAGACCACCAGGTCGCTCTCCCGGATCAGCTCCTCCGCGGATCCGTGCACCACGACGGGCGCGGTGCCGGGGCGGCTTCCGAGGTAGTCGGCGAAGGCCTCGGCGTGCTGCTCCGACAGGTCGTGGACGCCGAGTTCGTCGAAGGTCCAGCCGGTGGCCTCGAGGTAGTGGTGGATGTACCGGGCGATGAGCCCGGTGCCGATGAAGCCGATCCTGCGGGGGCGCTCGCCCCGGCTGAGCCGGTCGGCGGCGAGCGCCGCCGACGCCGCGGTCCTGGAGGCGCTGATGATGGAGCTTTCCAGACAGGCGAAGGGGTAGCCGGTGGCATGGTCGTTGAGGATCAGCACCGCCGATGCACGCGGGATGCCCGCCGCGACGTTGTCCGGGAAGCTGGAGATCCACTTCAGGCCGTCGGTCGGCCGGTCGCCGCCCACGGCGGCGGGCAGCGCGATGATGCGGGAGCTGGGCAGGTCGGGAAAGCGCAGGAAGTACGAGGGCGGGTTGACCGAGTCGCCCCGGCCGTGCAGCCGGTAGACGTCCTCGACCAGGCCCACGACCTGCTTCTCACTGCCGGTGAGCACGTCGGCGACCTGGGCACCGCTGATGACGGCGAAGGGCGGTACGACAGGCTGGGGGGACATGAGGGACTCCATCTGCTGGGTGGTGGGTGGTGGACCGCGCCGGGCGCGGGGGCGCCGACGGCCGGGGGAACCGGCCGTCGGCGGGGCGTGCGCGTACGGAGACGGGTGCCTCGGCACGCCCTCCGGAGGGCGTGCCGACAGCCGTCAGCGGGCGTCGGGGCCCGGGAGATGCGGGACCGGGTCGCCGAGGACGACCGCGATCTCGCGGTCGCCTTCGTAGGGCTCCCGGCTGTGGGCCATCCGGAGGTTGTCGACGATCAGCAGGTCACCATCGCGCCAGGGCTCGCGGAGCGTGTGCTTCTCGTACACGCCGTTGATGGTGAGCACCGTGTCCTCGTCGAGGGACGCGCCCTCGCCGTAGAGGCTGTTGAAGGGCAGCCCGTCCTCTCCGAACTCGAAGGTCAGGTACTCCCTGACCACCGGGTCCAGGGTCCACTCGTTGAGGAAGGCGATCTGGTTGAACCAGCCGCGGCGTCCCGTGACCGGGTGGCGCAGCACGGCGGCGGCCCGCTGCCGCGTACGCAGGCCGCCGTCGCCCTGCCAGGTGTACGCGATGCCCCGGGCGTCGCAGTACTCCTCGACGGCCGCGCGGTCCGTGGTGCCGAAGGAGTCGGCCAGGGTGACCCCGATGCCCTCCGTGTAGTTGCGGACGAGCGACCAGCCTTCCTTCTCGAAGCGGTCGACGAGTTCGGCGGGGAGCGCCTCCAGCACCTGGTGCGAGTCGGCGACCGCGGTCACACCGCCGGAGGCGGGGGCCTTGAGAGCGGCGAACAGGAGCGTGCCGGGGACCTCACGGGCGTAACTCAGCTCGTGGTGCATGCACATCGGCTGGTCGGCGGGCCATTCGGACGACGAGTAGACGCCGTCCGCCAGGACGTGCCGCGGGGCGAAGCCTTCGCGTTCGGTGATGATCCGGTCCAGGTACGCCCGGCTGAACCGGGCGACGGTGTCCGCGTCGCGCAGGCCGAGTCCCCTGACCAGCACGGCCCCGTGCTCGGCCACGGTGGCGCGCAGCCGCGCCCGGTGCTCGGCGGCCCAGGCGGCCGGGTCGGCCGGGGCAGGACCGCCGAGTTCGAGCACGGCGGGGCGGTCGTCGATTCTGGTCACGTCGAACGGGGGGACCGCTGTCGCGTCCGTCGCGGAGGCGGCGGGGGTGCCGACGGGAGAGGGGGCCGGCGCAGTGGCCGGCGCCAGGAAACCGGCGAGCTCGTGGAGCGTGGGGTGATCGATCACATTGCGCAGGGTGAACGCCCGGTCCATCCGTACGACGAGCTGCACCGCCGAGAGCGAGGTGCCGCCCTGGTCGTAGAAGTTGTCGTTGCGTCCGACCTTGCCCGCGGGCAGCCGCAGTACGCCCTCCCAAGCCGCGGCCAGCCGCCGCTCCGCGTCCGTACGGGGCGCCTCGTGGCCCTGGCCCGCCTCCTGCACGGCCAGTTCCGAGGCCAGGGCGGCGAGGGCCCGCTTGTCGGTCTTCCCGTTGGGGGTGAGCGGCAGGACGTCCAGGCGCTCCAGCCTGCCCGGCACCATGTACGCGGGCAGCGCCTGCGCGAGGCGTTCGCGCAGTACCCCGGCGGGTTCCTCGGAGCCGGTCTGGAAGCCGACCAGATGGCGGCCCTGGTCGGGGCTCTCCACGACCACGACGGCACCGTCGCGGACCCCGGGCAGCTTCAGCAGCTGGTTCTCGATCTCGCCGATCTCGATCCGGAAGCCCCGGATCTTGATCTGCGCGTCGCGGCGTCCGAGGTACTCGAGCGAACCTCCGGGCAGCCGGCGTCCGAAGTCGCCGGACCGGTAGAGCCTCTGGCCGGGGCGGTGCGGGTCCTCACAGAACGCCTGGGCCGTGCGCTCGGGATCGTTGACGTAGCCGCGGCCCACGCACACGCCAGAGAAGACGATCTCCCCCGGCGCGCCGAGGGGTACCGGCCGCAGCTCGTCGTCGACGACGTAGACGGTGACGTTGCCGACCGCGGGGCCCAGAGGAACCGAGTCCCACACCGGCACCGAGGTCATCACCTCGTGATTGGTGTCGTCGCAGGTCTCGGTGAGACCGTAGGCGTTCATCAGGGCGATGTCCGGGAACCGCGCGAACCAGCGCACGGTCAGTTCCTTCTTCAGCGCCTCGCCGGTGACCGATACGCAGCGCAGCGCGGGCAGTTCCCTGGGGCTGGTCTCCAGCCGTGCGAGCACGACCTCGAGGTAGGAGGGGACGGCCTGCAGTACGGCGACTCCGCCCCGCTCCACGGCGTCGAGGTACCGGTCCACGTCGAGGATCGCGTCCTGCTCGATGATCAGCGTGCGCCCGCCGACGACCAGGGCCGCGACGAGCTGCCACAGCGAGATGTCGAAGGACTGCGGGGCAGTCTGGGCCACCACCTGTCCCTCGCCGATCCTCTGGTCGTCGATCTTCGCGTAGAGGTGGTTGACGAAGCCCGCGTGCTCGCACATCGCACCCTTGGGCTCTCCGGTGGAGCCCGAGGTGAAGTACAGGTAGGCGAGCTGGTCCGCCGCGACGGGCACGCCGGGGTTGTCCTCGGAGCGCTCTTCGCCGTAGGCGTCTGCGAGGGTGAGGAGCTCCAGGTCCGGTGCGGCTGCCCGCTCCAGGTGCCCGGGGCCGCCGGGCTCGGTCAGGACGATCGCGCAGCCGCTGCGCTCCAGGGTCCGGGCCATCCGGTCGGCCGGAGCGTGCGGCTCGATGGGCAGGTAGGCCGCTCCGGCCTTGAAGATGCCGATGACCGCGGCCAGCCAGTCGAGGTTGCGCTCGGTGACCACCGCCACCACCGCCTCGGCTGCCAGGCCCCTGGCGAGCAGCGCGTGGGCGATGCGGTTGGCGCGGGCGTTGAGCTGCGCGTACGTCAGGCTCTCACCGGCATGCACCGCGGCGACCTCCGCCGGCCTGAGGACGGCCTGTGCCTCGAACAGCTCGTGGAACCGGCGGTCCGGTATCTGCCGCTCGGGACCGGCGAGCCCGTGGATCTGGTGCTGGAACTCGGCATCGGACAGCAGCACGCGGGCGCGGACCGGGGCGTCGGGCTCGGCCGCCATCTGCTCCAGTGCCGTCACGTAGTAGCCGGCGATACGGCCGGCTGCTTCGGCGTCCAGCACGTCGGTGCGGTAGCGCAGGAGTACGGCCGGGCCCTCGGGTCCGTACCGCAGGGTGGTTGTCAGTACGGTGCCCGTCGCGGGCTCCGCGGAGGCGCCGTCGATGTGCGCGAGGTCCAGCACGGTCTCGAAGGCACCGTCGGCGGGCCGGGCGGCCGCCCGCTCGGAGGCGGTCAGCAGCTCGCGCCAGGTCCCGTCGTGGAGGGCGAGGGCTCGGGGCTGCGGTCCGGCCTCCGGGGCGGCGGCCTTCGGAAGGTACCCGGACACGAGGGCGCGCTCGCCGCTGAGTGCGGACAGCACCGCGGTGTGGGCGGCGACGAGGGCCGCCTCCCACCCGGTCGCGGAACGCCGGGCCAGCAGTTTGATCCGCGCGGCCAGGCGTACGGGGATCCGCCGGGTCAGCGCGGCCTGTTCGGCCTCCCCCGCGGGAACAGCGCCCGGCGGGACCCACCGCGGAATCAGCCGCTGAGGTGTTCCAGTGATCGTCATCGCTCTCTCCTGTATGGCCGGTCGGCTGAGGTCGGGAGGGTGGGGGCGCGACGCCGAGGTCGTGCCACACGACCGGCCACCAGCTGGCCGAGCCCGAAGAAGACGCCGTCCGTGGTGCCGACGGATATCAGCCTCCGTCGACCGGCGAGTTCTTCGGGCCCGGCTGCCCGATATTGACGGCGAATTCCTTCTCCATTCGCCGTCTCCCAATCCGGGACCGACTTTAAGCACCGGGGAGTGGATTCGACAAGGGATCCCAGGGCGTAACCCGGTCCGCAATTCGAGGAATTGAATATGAAAAACGGAATGACGTGTTGCACGGCCCGGCACCACGGGCCGCCGGGCCCTCGGGCGGGCCGCCGCACGGCCTGAACACGGGTTTCCGGAAGGCCTGGTGGCAGCCGACTGCCACCAGCGGCCCGCGCCGCCCCCGTATCCCGGAAGCGGTGCCCGCAGGTGACCTCTTGCGGGCATAAGGAAATTCTCGCTACGGACTGCGGCGCATCGCCGTGTAGAGCGCCCGCAGCATGAGGATGGCGCTCACCGCCAGCAGGTGGTAGCCCATCAGCGGGTAGAGCTCCAGCTGTTCGGTGACGTGCGGTCCGCGTCGGGTGCCGAACACCACGAGCATCACCCCCATCAGGCCGGTACAGGCCGCCAGCAGGGTGACGGTCAGCTGGTGGAGGAGCCCAGTGACGAAGCGCCGCTCCCGCTCGTCCGCGAGGACGCGCACCCGTACTCCCAGGCGCCCCTCCTCCAGGGCGGAGCTGATGCGTTCGACCCGCCGGGGCAGCCGGCGCAGCATCGGCAGTACGGAGAGGAACTCGTGCGCCGCACTGTGCACGAAGGACGGGAAGCCGGGCAGCTCGAATCCGTCGCCCGCACCGTCCTCGTCCGGCCGTTTTGGCCTGCGGAACCTCAGTTCCTCGGTGACCATCTCGACGGCGAAGGCACGTGCCTCCTCCAGCAGGTTGAACCCGGGAGCGAGCTGGGCGAGGGTCCCCTCCACAGTGGCCAGGGCCCGGAAGACCGCGGCGATCTCCGGCGGCACCGCGAGCCCGAACCGGGACAGCATCCGGAAGAGGGCGGTGAAGGTCTCGGAGTCCGGCTGCGCGCCCGCCCCCAGATGCTGGGCCATGAACCGCCCGAGCTCCCGCTCCAGCACCAGCGGATCGGGCATCAGCTCCTCGATGGTCGTGGCCCGGGTGCCCAGCAGGGCGAGCAGCGCGTCGTGCAGCCTGGCCGGGTCTCCGCGTTCGATGGACACCAGCAGTTCCTGTATGGCGGTGCGCACGGGGGGCCCGATCCGGCCGACCGAGCCGAAGTCGATCAGGCCGATCCGGCCGTCTTCGAGCAGCAGCATGTTCCCCGGGTGGGGGTCGGCGTGGAAGACCCCTGACCGCAGGATCTGATGGAGCATGGTCGACAGAATGTTCTTGGCCAGTGCTTCCCGGTCCAGGTTCTTCTTCTGGGCGACGGCCGGGGCCCGGTCGAGCGTGACCCCTTCCAGCCACTCCTGTACCAGGACCCGGGCCGACGTGTACGCGCGGTGCACCTGCGGGATGCGCACCGTCGCATCGGCCTCGAACCCGCCGCAGGCCATGGCGACCGCGCCCGAGTTGCGGGCCTCGATGCGGAAGTCGAGTTCCTCGCGGAGGGATTGGGCGAAACCGTCGCCCAGCTCGCGCAGCCCCAGGGACTGCGCGGACCGGGCCCGGGCCTCGAGCCCGCGGGTGATGGCGAGCACGATGTCGAGGTCGCGCTCCACCATCTCCCGTACGCCGGGGCGCTGCACCTTGACGACGACGGTCGGACCGCCGTGCAGGCGCGCGCGGTGTACCTGGGCTATGGATGCGGCGGCGAGCGGTATGTGTTCGAACCACTCGAAGACCTCCTCCACCGGCTTGCCCAGTTCCTGACGGAGCAATGCCTCCACCTCGGGCCATGGCGCCGGGGGCACGCTGCTCTGCAGACGGCTGAGTTCGTCGACGAAATGGGGCGGCAGAAGGTCGCGGCGCGTGGAGAGGACCTGGCCGAGCTTGACGAGCACCCCACCGCACTCCTCGAGCGCGGCCCGCAGCGACCTGGCGGACTGCTCGCCGAACTCTCCTGGGCTCATCGCGCGCTCGAGGCGGGTGCGGCTGCGCAGCAGCCGGCCCAGACCGTTGCGCATGAGGATCCGGCTGATCTGCGAGTAGCGGCGGGCACGTCTGAATCGTGCGCCCGCCCCGCGCAGCAACTGCAGGGGAAGCGCCCAGCTGCCGTGCGGAAGGAAGACGTCGGCGAGCACGATCGTGATCATCGCGGCGAAGAGGGACAGCGCGATCTGGACCGCGGTGAGCACCCCGCGGCTCCCCTCCTCCGGCACCATCTGACCGAAGACGGACAGCGTTCCCAGCGCCACCATGCCCGCGAAGAGGGCACGCAGCGGACCGATCGCGATCCCCAGCAGCTTTCTGGATGCCGACCGGACACCGAGGAAGAGGCCCCCGAGGGTGACTGCGGTCGTCAGCACAATGACGACCGTCAGAGCGGGACCATCGATTCCGACGGCGGCCAGTACGGTCATGAAGAGACTCCCTCGGTATGTCGCGGGCCACCCTAGGCCGGGTGGGGGCGCGTTCCGACGGACGTGTCAGCTACATGCAGGGCCGGGCCCGTGCAGGGGTGGGCAGGACCCGGGGTTCGGCAGGAGGGGGGCACCCTCCTGTGCCCGGGCACGCCACCTTCCTGCCAACAATCACCGGCTCGCGCATGGGCCCGCCCGGTACGCGAAGGGCCCGCGGGGACGCGGCGTACGGCCGGCCCCGGCCGACGTGCCACCTCCCTGCGGGCCCCGTAGATCAACGGACTCGCGTACCGGTCACCCCTCGGTGGAAGGGCCCGCCATCCTTTCGCCGAGTGCCTCCCCGATCAGCTTGAGGGACTCGGGCAGCATCATCTCGTCGTGGGTGCAGTCCAGCTCCCGGACGTCCATCTTCTCGGTGAGGCCGGACGCCCACAGTTCCACGTCCGGAGCGGAATCAGGACGTCCCTTGACCGCCCTGAAGAACAACACCTCCCCGTCGAAGGCCCCGGGCGTGTAACCGCTTTCGATCACCATGTTGTTCCGGGTCACCCGGCCCACCCGCGCCAGGGTGTCGGCGTCGAAGTTGCCGAACAGGCCTCCCTGCTCGCCCAGCAGCTCCATCGCAGCGCTCGGCGTCAACGGGCCGTCGGCCGGGTCGGGCTCGGCTCCGGCGTACTTCAGCAGCGCGTCGAGCAGTTGCTCGTCCGAAGGAGCCGGCGGTGTCTCGCCGTGCTTCGCGGGATAGGAGTCGAGCATGGCCAGCAGCTCCACCTCCTCGCCCGCCCTCTGCAGCTGCACGGCCATGGCGTGCGCGACCACGCCGCCGAACGACCAGCCGAGCAGGTGATAGGGGCCCGACGGCTGGACCGCGCGCACGTGGGCCACGTACTCGGCTGCCATCTCCTCCAGCGTCTGCGGCAGCTGCTCGTCGGAACCCATCCCACGGGCCTGGAGCACGTGGATCGGGTGCTCGGCCGCCACCTCGCGCAGCAGCCCGGCATAGGACCAGCCGAGGCCGCTGACCGGGTGCACGCAGAACAGCGGTGCCCGGGATCCCGCCTTGCGCAGCGGCAGGAGGACGTCGAAGACACCGTCCTCGGCGTCGCCGTCGAGCTGCAGGGCCAATTCGGCCACAGTGGGGGCCTCGAACAGCGTTCGGATCGGCAGGCGCACACCGAACACGGACCGCACCGTCGCCAGCATCTTGACGATCATCAGGGAATGGCCGCCGAGGTCGAAGAAGTTGTCGTTCACCCCCACGCTCGGTATGCCCAGCGCCTCCGCGAACAGAGCGCACAGCAGCTCTTCCCGTGCGTTGCGGCTCGGCCTGCTCCCCGCGGAGGCGGCGACGCTCGGCGTGACCGGGGCGTCGAGGTCCGTCGAAGCCAGCCGCGCGGGCCGTCCTTCGATCTCCGGAACGTCGATGCTGCTCACGGGGACCGACGGGTCGGCCACCATCGCTTCGAGCACCCGCAGCAGCCGCTGGGCCAGCTCTTCCGCCGTGGACCGGTCGAACAGGTCCAGGCTGAAGCCCACGGTGCCGGCCAGTGTGGCACCGGCCTCGTCCTCGCCGGCGTGCTCGTCGAAGACGAAGGACAGGTCGAACTTCGCGGCGTCCACCGGCACCTGGAAGGGACGGGCTTCGATGCCGGGCAGGTCGATGGTCGCCTCGGAGACGTTCTGGAACTCCATGGTGACCTGGAAGAGGGGGTGGCGGGAGAGGGATCGGTCGGGGTTGACGACCTCGACCAACCGCTCGAAGGGCACGTCCTGGTTGGCATAGGCCGCCAGGTCACCCTCCCGCACCCGGGCGATCAGCTCCGAGACCTTCGGGGCACCCGACAGGTCGGTGCGCAGGACGAGCGTGTTGATGAAGAACCCGATCAGCGGATCGAGCGCCTCATCGGTGCGGCCCGCGACGGAGGTGCCCAGAACGATGTCGTCGCCGGCGCCGAGCCGGCTCAGAAGCATCGCGAGAGCACTCTGCACGACCATGAACACACTGGCCTGCGAGCCGCGCGCAAGATCCCCCAGGCCCTTGTAGAGATCGGCGTCGATGCTGAAGGTGACGGCGTCACCACGGTAGGAGGACACCGTCGGGCGGGAACGGTCCACCGGCAGCATCAGCTCCTGCGGGGCATCCGACAGCTGCTCGCGCCAGTAGGCGAGCTGACCGGCGATGGCGCTGTCCGGGTCCTCTTCCGAGCCCAGGACCTCGCGCTGCCACAGCGTGTAGTCCGCGTACTGCACGGCCAGGGGTTCCCACTGCGGAGCCCGGCCCTCGGCCCGCGCCGCGTACGCCACCGAGAAGTCACCGGCCAGCGGAGCCACCGACCAGCCGTCACCCGCGATGTGGTGCAGCACGAACAGCAGCACGAACTCATCACCCGGCAGGTCGAACAGCACCGCACGCAGCGGAGCATCCACCGACAGGTCAAAGCCCCGACCCGCCTCAGCCGACAACGCCCCCAGGAGGGAGGTCCCGTCGACCTGGACGACGGGGACATCGATATCGACGTCGACGACGACCTGGCACGGCTCGCCGTCACCGGCGTCCGCGAACACCGTCCGCAGGCTTTCATGCCGGCCCGCCACATCGTTCAGCGCAGCACGGACCACCCCCGGATCCACCGCGCCCGAAAGCCGCAGCGCACCGGGGATGTTGTAGGCCGCGGACTCCGGCTCCATGCGGTTCAGGAACCACAGACGGCGCTGCGCGAACGACAGCGGAACGGTCTCGGGCCGCTCCACCGCCCTCAAAGTCAGACGTGCACCGGGAGAGCCCGACACACGCAGCGCCAGCTCAGCCACCGTCGGCGCCTCGAACAGCGCCCGGATCGGAACCTCGGCACCGAAGGAGGAACGCACCCTGGAGACCAGGCGCGTCGCCAGCAGCGAGTGGCCGCCCAGCTCGAAGAAGTTGTCGTCAACACCCACAGTGGGCAGACCGAGGACTTCCGCGAAGAGACCACTGAGGATCTCCTCCTGCGGGGTCCGCGCGGTGCGCCCGCCCTCCGCACCGGCGAAGTCCGGAACCGGCAGGGCCCGGCGGTCGAGCTTCCCGTTCGGCGTCAGAGGCAGCGAATCCAGCACCACAACAGCCGCCGGCACCATGTAACCCGGCAACGACCGGCCTGCGAAAGCGCGGACCTCCCCCGCATCGACACCCGACCCCACCACATAACCCACCAGCCGCCGATCCCCCGGACGGTCCTCACGGACCATCACCACAACCTGATCCACTCCGGGGCAGGCCGCCAGGGTGGATTCCACCTCACCCAGCTCGATACGGAAGCCACGTACCTTCACCTGGTCATCGACCCGGCCCACGAAGAGCAGGTTTCCGTCGGGCAGCCATCGCACAAGGTCCCCGGTGCGATACATGCGCTCGCCCGCACCACCGAACGGACAGGCGACGAAACGCTCCGCCGTCAGACCGGAGCGGCCCCAGTACCCGCGAGCCAGACCGGCACCTGCGACGTACAGCTCACCGACGACACCCGGAGCCACCGGCCCCAAACCACCGTCCAGCACGAACACCCGCGTCCCGACCACAGGACGACCGATCGGCACCACACCCCCACCGACCAGCGGATCACTCATCGACACACACACCGTCGACTCCGTCGGCCCATAGGCATTCACCATCCGCCGACCCGCCGACCACCGCTCCACCAGGTCGGTACCCGTGGCCTCACCTGCGACGATGAGGGTGGTGGAGGTCGATATCGTGTCGGGGGACAGGACGGCGAGGGCTGCCGGGGTGAGGATCGCGTGGGTGACGCCCTGGTCCGCGATCACGCGGACCAGGCTGGGGCCGGGCATGAGTTCCTCGGCCGAGGCCAGGACGATGGCCGCACCGCTGGTGAGCGCGATTCCGATTTCCGCGACTGCGGCGTCGAAACTCGGCGAGGCCATCTGCAGGAGCCGGCTGTCACTGTCGACGCCGTACCCCGCGGCCTGTCCACTGGTCATGTGGGCGATGCCGTGGTGCGAGACGACGACGCCCTTGGGGCGGCCGGTCGAACCGGAGGTGTAGATGACGTACGCCGGGTGCTCCACCCGCAGCGGCTCACGCCGCTCGGCGTCGACCACATCCGCGTCCGAGTGCCCGGCAACGAGTCCGGCAACCGCGGGGTCGTCCACGACCACGACACCCGCCCCGCCGACATCGCCCACATCCGCACCGGCCAGCGTCAGAACCACCGCAGGCGCAGCATCGGCGATCATGAACGCCATGCGCTCGGCCGGGTAGTTCGGATCCACCGGCACATACGCGCCACCGGCCTTCACCACCGCCAGCAACGCCACCACCAGGTCCACCGACCGCGGCATCACCACCGCCACGAACGACTCCGGACCCACACCCCGACCCACCAGGAACCGCGCCAGACGATTCGCCCGCGCATTCAGCTCCCCGTACGACAGCTCCACGCCACCGGCAACCACCGCCACCGCATCCGGCGACGCACCCACCTGCCGCTCGAACAACGCCGGCAACGTCGACGGCTCCACCACCGAACCCGTCTCGTTCCACTCCACCAGAACCCGCCGACGCTCCACCTCCCCCAGCACATCGATGCTGCTCATACGTGCCGTCGGATCGGCGACCATCGCCTGAAGCACCCGCAGCAGCCGCTGACCCAACGCCTCGACCGTCGAACGGTCGAACAGGTCCAGGCTGAACTCCACCGTGCCGTGCAGCGTGCTGCCGGTCTCACGGTCGCGCTCGTCGAAGACGAAGGACAGGTCGAACTTCGACGAGTCCGCCGGTACCTCGAAGTTGGTGGCCTCGATGCCGGGCAGGTCGATGGAGGCTTCGGGGACGTTCTGGAAGACCAGCATCGTCTGGAAGAGGGGATGGCGGGAGAGGGATCGGTCGGGGTTGACGACCTCCACCAGCCGCTCGAAGGGCACGTCCTGGTTGGCATAGGCCGCCAGGTCGCCCTCCCGCACCCGGGCGATCAGCTCCGAGACCTTCGGGTCACCCGACACGTCCGTGCGCAGCACGAGCGTGTTGATGAAGAACCCGATCAGCCGGTCCAGCGCCTCATCCGTACGACCGGCAACCGCGGTACCCAAGACGATGTCCTCACCGGCACCCAGCCGGCTCAGAAGCATCGCTAGAGCACTCTGCACGACCATGAACACACTGGCCTGCGAGCCGCGCGCAAGATCCGCCACACCCTTGTAGAGCTCCGTGTCGATGCTGAAGGTGACCGCGTCACCACGGTAGGAGGACACCGTCGGGCGGGAACGGTCCACCGGCAGCATCAGCTCCTGCGGGGCATCCGACAGCTGCTCGCGCCAGTAGGCGAGCTGACCGGCGATGGCGCTGTCCGGGTCCTCTTCCGAGCCCAGGACCTCGCGCTGCCACAGCGTGTAGTCCGCGTACTGCACGGCCAGGGGTTCCCACTGCGGAGCCCGGCCCTCGGCCCGCGCCGCGTACGCCACCGAGAAGTCACCGGCCAGCGGAGCCACCGACCAGCCGTCACCCGCGATGTGGTGCAGCACGAACAGCAGCACGAACTCATCACCCGGCAGGTCGAACAGCACCGCACGCAGCGGAGCATCCACCGACAGGTCAAAGCCCCGACCCGCCTCAGCCGACAACGCCCCCAACAGACCCACCTCATCGACCTGAACGACGGGCACGGCCATCCGGACGTCCACCAGGACCTGGTACGGCTCGCCGTCACCGGCTTCCGCAAACACCGTCCGCAGACTCTCGTGGCGGGCCAATACGTCATCCAGTGCGGTACGCACGACCTCAGGATCCACTGCACCGGTCAGACGCAGTGCACCCGGAATGTTGTAGGCCGCCGATTCCGGTTCCATGCGGTTCAGGAACCACAGTCGGCGCTGCGCGAACGACAGCGGAACGGTCTCGGGCCGCTCCACCGCCCTCAAAGCCAGACGTGCACCCGGGGAACCGGAAACACGCAGCGCCAGCTCAGCCACCGTCGGCGCCTCGAACAGCGCCCGGATCGGAACCTCGGCACCGAAGGAGGAACGCACCCTGGAGACCAGGCGCGTCGCCAGCAGCGAGTGGCCGCCCAGCTCGAAGAAGTTGTCGTCAACACCCACAGTGGGCAGACCGAGGACTTCCGCGAAGAGACCACTGAGGATCTCCTCCTGCGGGGTCCGCGCGGTGCGCCCGCCCTCCGCACCGGCGAAGTCCGGAACCGGCAGGGCCCGGCGGTCGAGCTTCCCGTTCGGCGTCAGAGGCAGCGAATCCAGCACCACAACAGCCGCCGGCACCATATAGGCAGGGAGCGACCGGCCCGCGAGAGCACGCACCTCTTCCGCATCGACACCCGACCCCACCACGTAGCCGACCAGCCGCTGATCACCCGGCCGGTCCTCACGCACCACCACCACAACCTGACCCACGCCGGGGCAGGCCGCCAGGGCCGACTCGACTTCACCCAATTCGACTCGGAAGCCACGGATCTTGACCTGGTCATCGGCACGGCCGACGAACAGCAGGTTCCCGTCGGGCAGCCAGCGCACCAGGTCCCCGGTGCGGTACATCCGCTCCCCCGGACCACCGAACGGGCACGCCACGAACCGCTCCGCGGTCAGACCGGCCCGACCCCAGTACCCGCGGGCCAGACCGGCACCAGCCACATACAGCTCGCCCACCACGCCCGGAGCCACCGGTGCCAGAGCACCATCCAGCACGAACACCCGTGCATTGGCCTGCGGACGGCCGATCGGCACCATGCCGTCCGGGAGTACCTGCCCGGGTTCGATGCGGAACTCCGTGCAGTTGACCGTGGCTTCCGTCGGGCCGTACACGTTGCTGACCACCGCGTCGGGGTGTTGCTCACGCCATTCGCGCAGCGTCTCGCTGCGCAGGGCCTCGCCTCCGAGCAGCAGGTGGCCGGTCGGCGAGTAGCCCGCGGGCTGGCTCTCGAGCAACGGCAGGTGGCTGGGCGTTGCCTTGAGGAAGGTGGTGGGCGTCTCGCTGAGGAGGGCCGCCGTCTGCTCGTCCTCGTCTTCCACGCTTGCCAGGACGATCCGGCCGCCGGACACCAGAGGGGTGTAGAGAGCGGTCACGGTCAGGTCGAACGCGACCGGGGAGTGGACCAGTGCGACGCCTTCGGCGGCGGGGTACGCCTGCCGGGTATAGGAGAGGTAGTCCACCACGCTCCGGTTCTCGACGACGACGCCCTTGGGGCGGCCGGTCGAACCGGAGGTGTAGATGACGTACGCCGGGTGCTCCACCCGCAGCGGCTCACGCCGCTCACCGTCCACCACGTCCGCACCGGAGTGCGAACCGATCACCTCGGCAACCGCAGGATCATCCACCACGACCACTCCGGCCCCGCCGACATCGCCCACATCCGCACCGGCCAGCGTCAGAACCACCGCAGGCGCAGCATCGGCGATCATGAACGCCATGCGCTCGGCCGGGTAGTTCGGATCCACCGGCACATACGCGCCACCGGCCTTCACCACCGCCAGCAACGCCACCACCAGGTCCACCGACCGCGGCATCACCACCGCCACGAACGACTCCGGACCCACACCCCGACCCACCAGGAACCGCGCCAGACGATTCGCCCGCGCATTCAGCTCCCCGTACGACAGCTCCACGCCACCGGCAACCACCGCCACCGCATCCGGCGACGCACCCACCTGCCGCTCGAACAACGCCGGCAACGTCGACGGCTCCACCACCGAACCCGTCTCGTTCCACTCCACCAGAACCCGCCGACGCTCCACCTCCCCCAGCACATCGATGCTGCTCATACGTGCCGTCGGATCGGCGACCATCGCCTGAAGCACCCGCAGCAGCCGCTGACCCAACGCCTCGACCGTCGAACGGGCGAACAGGTCCAGGCTGAACTGCAGATGTCCGTTCAGGGCGACGGGGCCATCGCCGCCGTGCGTCTCGGAGAAGGTCCACGCCAGGTCGTACTTGGTCGAGGAGGACTCGACGGCTTCCATGACGCTGCGTACGCCGGGCAGGTCGATGGAGGCTTCGGGGACGTTCTGGAAGACCAGCATCGTCTGGAAGAGGGGATGGCGGGAGAGGGATCGGTCGGGGTTGACGACCTCCACCAGCCGCTCGAAGGGCACGTCCTGGTTGGCATAGGCCGCCAGGTCGCCCTCCCGCACCCGGGCGATCAGCTCCGAGACCTTCGGGTCACCCGACACGTCCGTGCGCAGCACGAGCGTGTTGATGAAGAACCCGATCAGCCGGTCCAGCGCCTCATCCGTACGACCGGCAACCGCGGTACCCAAGACGATGTCCTCACCGGCACCCAGCCGGCTCAGAAGCATCGCGAGAGCACTCTGCACGACCATGAACACACTGGCCTGCGAGCCGCGCGCAAGATCCGCCACACCCTTGTAGAGCTCCGTGTCGATGCTGAAGGTGACCGCGTCACCGCGGTACGAGGACACTGCGGGCCGGGACCGGTCCGCCGGAAGCGCCAGCTCCTGCGGAGCACCGGACAGCCGCTCGCGCCAGTACGCCAGCTGACCCGCGATGGCACTGTCCGGGTCCTCTTCCGAGCCCAGAACCTCACGCTGCCACAGGGTGTAGTCCGCGTACTGCACCGGCAGCGGCTCCCAACCCGGTGCCAGCCCCTCGGCCCGGGCCGCGTACGCCACCGAGAAGTCGTCGGCCAGCGGGGCGACGGACCAGCCGTCGGCAGCGATGTGGTGCAGCACGAACAGCAGCACGAACTCATCACCCGGCAGGTCGAACAGCACTGCCCGCAGCGGAGCGTCCACCGACAGGTCGAAGCCACGACCCGACTCGGCAGACAGCGCCTTCGCGAGCGAACCCTCGTTGACCCGGACGACCGGAACGTCGATGTCCACGTCGGCCACGACCTGGCACGGCTCACCGTCGGCCGCCTCCGCGAACACCGTCCGCAGGCTCTCGTGCCGACCCACCACATCGTTCAGCGCAGCACGGACCACCCCCGGATCCACCGCGCCCGAAAGCCGCAGCGCACCGGGGATGTTGTAGGCCGCGGACTCCGGCTCCATCCGGTTCAGGAACCACAGACGGCGCTGCGCGAACGACAGCGGAACGGTCTCGGGACGCTCCACCGCCTCCAGGGCCAGCCGCGCACCGGGAGAGCCCGACACACGCAGCGCCAGCTCAGCCACCGTCGGCGCCTCGAACAGCGCCCGGATCGGAACCTCGGCACCGAAGGAGGAACGCACCCTGGAGACCAGGCGCGTCGCCAGCAGCGAGTGGCCGCCCAGCTCGAAGAAGTTGTCGTCAACACCCACAGTGGGCAGACCGAGGACTTCCGCGAAGAGACCACTGAGGATCTCCTCCTGCGGGGTCCGCGCGGTGCGCCCGCCCTCCGCACCGGCGAAGTCCGGAACCGGCAGGGCCCGGCGGTCGAGCTTCCCGTTCGGCGTCAGAGGCAGCGAATCCAGCACCACAACAGCCGCCGGCACCATATAGCCCGGCAGCGACCGGCCCGCGAGAGCACGCACCTCCCCCGCATCGACACCCGACCCCACCACATATCCCACCAGCCGCCGATCACCCGGCCGGTCCTCACGCACCACCACCACAACCTGACCCACGCCAGGGCAGGCCGCCAGGACGGACTCCACCTCACCCAACTCGATGCGGAAGCCGCGCACCTTCACCTGGTCATCGGCACGGCCCACGAACACCAGGTTCCCGTCGGGCAGCCAGCGCACCAGGTCCCCGGTGCGGTACATCCGCTCCCCCGGACCACCGAACGGGCACGCCACGAACCGCTCCGCGGTCAGACCGGCCCGACCCCAGTACCCGCGGGCCAGACCGGCACCAGCCACATACAGCTCACCCACCACGCCCGGAGCCACCGGTGCCAGAGCACCATCCAGCACGAACACCTGCGTCCCGACCACAGGACGCCCGATCGGCACCACACCCCCACCGACCAGGGGGTCACTTATCGATACGACGACCGTCGACTCCGTCGGACCGTAGGCGTTGACCATCCGACGGCCCACCGACCAGCGCGCCACCAGATCCGCGCCGGAGGCTTCGCCTCCGACGATGACCGTGCGGAAGTCGGGCAGTTCGGCGGAGGGAACACTGGCCAGCGCCACGGGCGAGATCAGGGCATGGGTGATCCTGGCCTCGGCCAGAAGGTCGCCGAGCTCTTCGCCCGCCAGCACGCCGGAGGTGGGGACGACGAGGGCCGCGCCCGCGAGCAGGCTCATGCAGACCTCGAGGACCGAGGCGTCGAAGCTCGGCGAGGAGAACTGGAGGATCCGGCTCGTGGTGTCCACGTCGAACCGGTCGATCTCGGCCCTGGTGAGGTGGGCGATGCCGTGGTGCGAGACGACGACGCCCTTGGGGCGGCCGGTCGAACCGGAGGTGTAGATGACGTACGCCGGGTGCTCCACCCGCAGCGGCTCACGCCGCTCACCGTCCACCACGTCCGCACCGGAGTGCGAACCGATCACCTCGGCAACCGCAGGATCATCCACCACGACCACTCCGGCCCCGCCGACATCGCCCACATCCGCACCGGCCAGCGTCAGAACCACTGCAGGCGCAGCATCGGCGATCATGAACGCCATGCGCTCGGCCGGGTAGTTCGGATCCACCGGCACATACGCGCCACCGGCCTTCACCACCGCCAGCAACGCCACCACCAGGTCCACCGACCGCGGCATCACCACCGCCACGAACGACTCCGGACCCACACCCCGACCCACCAGGAACCGCGCCAGACGATTCGCCCGCGCATTCAGCTCCCCGTACGACAGCTCCACGCCACCGGCAACCACCGCCACCGCATCCGGCGACGCACCCACCTGCCGCTCGAACAACGCCGGCAACGTCGACGGCTCCACCACCGAACCCGTCTCGTTCCACTCCACCAGAACCCGCCGACGCTCCACCTCCCCCAGCACATCGATCGCCGAGGTCGGCTGGGCGGCGTCGCGGATCACCGAGGTGATGACCCGCACCAGCCGCTCCGCGATCGTCTCCACCTCGGCACGGTCCAGTGCTCCGGACTGGTAGTTGAAGCGGAGGGAGAGCTGCGGCCCCGGAGCCATCACCAGTGCCAGGGGGTAGTGCGTGGCGTCGTGCGGAACCACGTCGTCGAGGTGCAGATCGGTGCCGGGGATGGCGGACTGGAGGTCGTGCGGGAAGTTCTCGAAGACGACCAGGGAGTCGAACAGCTCGCCGATGCCGGCGCTCCGCTGGATGTCGGCCAGGCCGACGTACTGGTGCCGGGACATCCGCAGGCTCTGCTGCTGGAGGCGCTCCAGCATCGGCAGTACCGGCTCTTCGGGCGATACGCGGGCCCGTACCGGGACGGTGTTGATGAACAGGCCGACCATGGACTCGGCGCCGGGAACCTCGGCGGGCCTGCCGGCGAGGGTGGTGCCGAAGAGGACGTCGTCGCGGCCGGTGTGCCGGGACAGCAGGATCGACCAGGCGCCCTGGACCACCGTGTTGGCGGTGAGACCGTGCGAGCGGGCGAACGCGGAGAGTTCCTCGGTGAGTTCGGCCGAGAGCTCCACGACGTGGTTCAGCGGCGTCTTCTCCGCGTCGGCGGGGACGTCCGGTGCGAGCAGGGTCGCCTCTTCCACGCCCTCGAGCAGTTCGCTCCAGGCCGCCTGGTGCGCTGCCGCGTCCTCGCGCATCAGCCAGGACAGGTAGTTCCGGTGCGGGACGACGGCCGGGAGCTGTCGGCCGTCCGGGGCGGCGTACAGACTGAACAGGTCCTCGATGAGCAGCGGCATCGACCACCCGTCCAGCAGGATGTGGTGGTTCGTGAGCAGCAGGACGTGGCTGTCCTCGTCCAGCCGGATCAGCGTGAACCGCAGGAGCGGGGGCGCGGCCGGGTCGAAGCGGCGGGCGCGGTCCTCGGCGACCAGCTTCGCCTGCTCCCGCGGTCGGTCCTCCGAGTCCAGGGTGCGCAGGTCGTGCTCGGAGAACTGCAACGGGACGGTGCGGTGCACCACCTGGACGGAGTCGCCGTCGCGGCGGGCCCGGAAGCTCGCCCTCAGGCTGGGGTGGCGCTCGAGCAGCTTGGCCGCGGCCTCGCGGAGCGACGGGACGTCGAGCCGACCGCTCAGGGAGAGGGCGAACTGCACCGTGTAGACATCGGGGGCGTCACTCTCGTCGTACTGCGCGTGGAAGAGCAGGCCGGCCTGCAGGGGCGAGAGCGGAAGGACGTCTTCGATCCGTGACTGCTTCACTGTGCGATCTCCCATTCTTGGGCCAACTCGTCTTCGAGCGCGTCAAGTTCGTTCTGGCTGAGGGTGTTCAGGGTGAGGTCGGACGGGGTCTGGACCGCGATGTCCGACTGTTGCGAGCTCTCGACGAGCGCTTCCAGGGAGCGCTGCCAGTGGTCCGCGAGGCGGCCGATCTCCGCCTCGGTGAACAGGGCCTTCGGCCATGTCCACCGGGTGGTCAGCCGGCGCCCGTCAGCCGCGTCCCGCACGATGACGTTGATGTCGAGCTGGTAGGCGGCGGGCATGGCGGGCTCTGATATCTCGCCGAGGGCTTCTTCCGGGGCCAGCCCCCAGCTGTGCGGGTCCTGCGCGGCGGAGTCGAAGCGTCCGAGGTAGTTGAAGCCCACGTCGGGCCCGGGCCGCGAGGCCAGCTCGCCGGCCGTGTCCTGGTTGTGGTGACGCAGCAGGCCGTAGCCGATTCCGTCGCCCGGTACGGTCCGCAGCTGCTCTTTGATCTGCTTGAGGGCGTGGTCCGCGCCGTCGCCGCCGCGGGCCGCTGCCCGGGCGTCCGCCGGGCCGAGGCTGAGGGTCACCGGGTACAGCGAGGTGAACCAGCCGACGGTCCTGGACAGGTCGTGCGATGCGCGCAGCGGTACGCGGCCGTGGCCTTCGAGGGCCACGGTGAGCCGTCCTTCCTCACGCTCGCCCGCGCCTCGCCACTGGGGCACGGCCATCATCAGGGCGGTCAGCAGGATGTCCGTGACGGCGCCGTTGATCCTCGAGGGCACCGTCGTCAGGAGCGGTTCGGTCGTCGCGGGCGACAGTGCCGTGTCCAGCGAGACGAGTCCGGCCACGGTGTCCCGGGCCGGGTCGAGCCGGGGGCCGTCCGGCTTCAGTGGGGCGGGGCGGGCGAGCGTGTCCTTCCAGGCGGCCAGCTCCGCGACCCGCTCCGACGAGCGCGCTTCGCTCGCGAGCAGGCAGGCCCAACTGCGGAAGGAGGTGCCCCGTACTCCGAGCTCCGGGGGAAGGCCTGCCGCCGCCGCGGCGTAGGCCGTCTGGAGATCGTCCAGCAGGACCCGCCAGGACACTCCGTCGACCACGAGGTGGTGCAGGATCAGCAGCAGCCTGCCGGGCTGTGTGGTTCCGGCGTCGAACCAGACCGTCTGGAGCATCACGCCGTCGTCCGGCCGTAGCCGGCCGGCCGCGCTCTCGCGGTGGGTGGCGATGGCGGCGGCCAGTGCCTCCTGGTTCAGTCCGGCCACGTCGACGACGTCGACGACACCGGCCGGCGGGACGCCGGGGGATCCGTCCGGGATGTGGAGCCGCCAGGACGGGGAGCGTTCGAGTCGGGCCCGCAGGACGTCGTGGTGGCCGGCCAGCGCTCGTACCGCGGTGTCGAGGTGATCGGCGCGGACGCCGACGGGCGTCTGGATCAGCGCGAACTGTCCGAATCGGTCGATGAGTTCGCCGCGGCCGCGGAGCCATTCCATGATCGGCGTCGCCGGGACGTCACCGACCGGGTCCACTTCGTCCTCGATGTCGAGTTCGGCGGCCGTGGTGTGCGGGGCGAGTGCTTCGACCGTCTTGTGGGCGAAGACGTCCTCGGCCGTCAGCACGAGGCCGTGGCGGCGCGCCCGGGAGATCAGTCGCATGGCGACGATACTGTCGCCGCCGAGGTCGAAGAAGTTGTCGGTGATGCCGACCGTCTCGAGGCCGAGTACTTCGGCGAAGGCCCGGCACAGGACCTCCTCGACCTCATTGCGGGCCGCGGCCCCCGTCGCGAGGCCTCCGTAGTCCGGTGCGGGCAGCGCCCGCCGGTCCAGCTTGCCGTTCGCGGTGGTCGGCAGGTCGGGCATGACCACCACGGCAGCGGGGATCATGTACTCCGGCAGCCGGTCGGCCAGCATGCGGCGCAGGTCGGCGGAGTCCGTGCGTACGCCCGGCCGCAGGATCACGTAGCCGACGAGCTGCTTGCCGCTCGGGCCGTCCTCCCGCACGATCACCGCGGCCTGCGTCACCTCGTCCAGTTCGGACAGGGCTGCAGCGATCTCCCCGAGTTCGATGCGGAACCCGCGGATCTTCACCTGGTCGTCGGAGCGTCCCAGGAAGGTCAGGTTTCCGTCGTCGCGCCAGCGGGCCAGGTCGCCGGTCCGGTACATCCGCTCGCCGAGGTGGAACGGATCGGCGACGAACCGCTCCCCGGTCAGTGCGCTGCGGTTGAGGTATCCGCGGGCCAGTTGGATGCCGGAAAGGTAGAGCTCGCCGGGTACGCCCGCGGGGACGGGGCGCAGCGCGGCGTCGAGGACATAGGTGCGGGTGTTCCAGACGGGCGCGCCGATCGGCACGCTGTCGTACTCCACGCCCGGGACGCACTGCCAGGCGGTGACGTCGACCGAGGCCTCGGTGGGGCCGTACAGGTTGTGCAGCTCCACGTCGGGGAACTCGGCGAAGAACTGGCGCTGCGTCTCGCGGGGCAGCGCCTCGCCGCTGCAGACGACCCGGCGCAGCGCGGGGAAGGTCTGAGTGAAGGGCGCCCGTGCCAGGAAGGCCTGCAGCATGGAGGGGACGAAGTGGAGCGTGGAGATCCGCTGTGCCCGGATGATCTCCGCGAGGTAGGCGGGGTCCTTGTGGCCGTCCGGCCGTGCCACCACCAGAGTGGCGCCCTCGACCAGCGGCCAGAAGAACTCCCAGACCGATACGTCGAAGCCCGAAGGGGTCTTCTGGAGCACCCGGTCCTCGCCGGTGAGGCCGTACTGTCCCTGCATCCACTGGAGCCTGTTGACGATCCCGGCGTGCGGGACCACCACGCCCTTCGGGCGGCCGGTGGAGCCGGAGGTGTAGATGAGGTAGGCCGGGTGGTTCGAGCGGAGCGCGGTCGTGCGGTCCTGGTCCGTGGGGGCCGTCCCGGCGCACCGGGCGAGCTCCGCCACCGTCCGCGGGTCGTCGAGGACGAGGTGCGGGCGGTCGCCGGCGGGCAGCGCCTGCGCGAGGGCGGCCGTCGTCAGGACCGCCGTCGGCCGTGCGTCCTCGAGCATGTACTCGATCCGGTCGCGGGGGTGTCCGGGGTCCACGGGGACGTAGGCCGCGCCGGACTTCAGGGTGGCCAGCAGGCTCACGACCAGGTCGACCGAGCGGGCCAGCGCCACGGCTACCCGGTCCTCCGGGCCAACGCCCAGTTCGATGAGCCGGTGGGCGAGCCGGTTCGCCCGGGCGTCCAGTTCCCGGTACGTCAGCGTCTCTTCCTCGAAGACGAGGGCTTCGGCCTCCGGGGTGCGGCTCACCTGGGCCTCGAACATGGCCGTGAGGGTGTCGAGGTCGCGGCCGGTGTCGTTCCACTCCTGGAGGAGGATCCGGCGTTCGGCGGGGGTCGCCACCTCGATCTCGCCCAGGGGGCGCTCGGGCGAGGATGCGGCGAGCTGGGCCAGGAGGTGCTCGAAGCGGGCGCCGTGGCGGTCCACGTCACCGGGCTGGTAGATGTCACCGTTGGCGTGCAGGTCGATGGCGAGGCCGTCGCGCCCGGGACGGCCGTCGACGACGAAGGTGATGTCGTCGTTGGGTCCGACGGTGAGGCTGTGCGACACCGTTTCGCAGCCCGCTATCGAGAAGTCCGTTTCGAACATCAGGAAGTTGACCTGCGGGCCGACGAGCCGGCGGCCGTCGCTGACGAGCTTCAGCTCACGGCGCATGTCCTCGTAGCGGTAGTGCTGATGGCGCACCGCGCCGTGCATCGCGTCGGACGCGGCCTTGACCAGCTCGGCCACGGTGCTCGTGGCCGGCACGGGTATGCGCAGCGGCAGGACGTTGGAGACCATGCCCGGGGTGCGCTTGGCGACTCCCGCGCGGCGTGCGGCGACCGGCAGTCCGAGGACGATGTCCGAGCCGCCGGTCATCTTCGCCATGTACAGCGCGATGGCGGCCACGGTGACCACCGGCCAGCTCGAGTTCGTCTCCCGGGCCAGCCCGTGGAGGCGGTCGGTGACGGAATCGGGGAGGTGGCCGGTACGCCGGAGGAACGAGGACGGCATCGAGGGCTGGCCCCCCGAGAGGCTGGCCGGCTCGGGGCGGTCCGCGAAGAGGTCCAGCCAGTACGCACGGTCGGCCTCGAAGGCCTCCGAGGCGCGGTACGCCGCGTCCGCCTCGACGAGTTCTGCCAGGCCGGCGAATTCCCGGCGGGCGTCGGGGGCCGGGCCGCCGGTGAGTTCGCGGTAGATCTCCGCGACCCGGGTGGCGACCAGGCCCCCGCTGAAGCCGTCGAGGACGATGTGGTGGGTGCGGTAGTACCACTGGAGCCTGTCGCTGCCGAGGTCGATGAGCGCGAACAGGTAGAGCGGGTCACGACCGGGATCCACCGCCTTGCGCGCATCGGCGAGCATCCACTCCAGGGCGACCGCCTCCGGGTCCGCCTCGGTGCTGACGTCGACCCACTGGATGTGCGCGGGCGGTGCCGGGTGCACGCGCTGCACCGGCTCGCCGTCCCGGTCGTGGAACGTGGTCCGCATGGCCTCCGCCTCGCCCAGAACCCGGTGCAGGGCTTCCGCGAACGCGGTGCGGTCGATCGACCCCCGAATATCAATGTATTCGGCGATGTTGTAAATGGCATTGGCCGGGTCCAACCTCTGAGCGAACCACATGCCACGCTGCGCCGCAGTGAGATCAATGGTTTCAGCAGGCACTGCTGACATTGTTGTTCCCTCCGTTGGATTTCCAGCCACAGTCACCCGAAGTGTTCTGCTTCATGGACCCAGCCAGGCCGAAACCGCGGTGGAGGCTTCCTCGGGCACGCGATGTTCGCCATTTCCGGCGTTCAGAAACACATTCAGGCTTCGCCGGAACTCATCGATTCGGCATCAAAGCGAGACTATGTGTTGCGCGTGCGGAGGTCCTGCTTGATTTCAATACTTCAAAACAGCTCTCCCGAGGGGCGGAGCACGGCGAGGGCGTAGCCGACCTCGGCCACCAGATCCCCCTCGCACCGGGTCTCGCCGCTCATGATGACGCCGGCGGCCGTGTACTGATCGATGCGTACGGTGTGCCGCAGCGTGTCACCGGGGTAGACGCCCCGGTGGAACGTGATGTCGCGCAGGGTGGCCAGGATGGGGGCGTTGCCGTCCGTCCGGCCCTGGGCCCGTTCCCGTTCGAGCCACAGCAGTGCCCCGCCCTGACCCCATGACTCGATCAGGAGGGACGGTGGGTAGCGCAGGGCCGGCTGCCCGACGCCGGGCCCGAGCTGGGCGTAGCAGGTCTCGCTGCCCGTGATCGCCTTGCTGGTGACGATGAGGTCGTGGGGCTCCATCTCCAGCACCCGGTCGACGTGCAGCATCGGATGTGCGTGCGGGATCCTGCCCCGGATCGCCCCGTGCTCAAGCATCCGCCACCTCCGTACTCCCTGCGGCGGGGACGATTCGGAAGCTCACCGAGACCTTGGCCGCCTTGGCTTCTCCCTTGCGGCAGTCGGCGGTGACGTCCAGCCCGTCCGTCCCCGCGGGCTTGCACGAGCACCGGATGTCGAGGACGTCGCCGGGGCCCAGCGCCGCCAGGAAGCGGACGGAGTTGATGCGTGTGGGGACCGCGAAGGATTGCGTTCCGCGGGTTTCCCACACCAGGTGCAGGACGGCCTGGTAGACGGACTCGAGGAGGAACGCACCCGGGTAGATGGTGACGTCGGGGTAGTGGCCCTCCATGTAGGGGTCGTCGGCGCGGACGAGCTTGCGCGCCGTGACCTCGGTCGCCGACAGGACCGTGCAGGAGTCGACGGCCGGGAGCGGGGCCGCCCGTGCCCGGCGGCCGGCCTCGATGGCGGCGCCGGGCACGGGCGGCGGGGTGAGGGCGGCCGTCACAGCACGACTCCGCCGTCCACTCGGATGATCTCGCCGGTGATGTAGCCGGCCTTGTCGGAGAGGAGGAACGAGACGAGATCGGCGACCTCGTCCGCACCACCGTAGCGGCGCATCGGAATGCTCTTCAGCGCCTGGGCCCGCACCTTCTCCGAGAGTGCCTCGGTCATGTCCGTCTCGATGAACCCGGGAGCGACGACATTGACGCGCACGCCGTAGCCGGCCAGCTCCTTGGCGAGGGACACGCTCATGCCCTGGATGCCGGCCTTGGAAGCGGAGTAGTTGGTCTGGGTGGCGTTGCCGTCCAGTCCCGCGACGGAGGACATGTTGACGATCGCGCCCTCCTTGCGCTTCATGAACCCGAAGACCACCGCGCGGCAGAAGTTGAACGTTCCGTCGAGGTTGGTCCCGATGACGGCCCGCCAGTCCTCCGGGGGCATCAGCACCATGGGGTTGTCGCGGACGATGCCCGCGGAGTTGACCAGCGCACGGACCGGTCCGATCGCCTTCTCCGCGTCGCTGATGAACTGCTGCACGGCGTCGAAGTCGGACACGTCGCACGGGGCGTGGTAGACCTCCACACCCGCTTCACGGATCAGCTTCTCGGTCTCCTCGGCGGCCTCCACGCCACTGCGGTAGCAGAAGGCGATGTTGCGGCCTTCCTTGGCGAGCTGGACCGCCACGGCGCGTCCGATGCCCCTGGATCCGCCGGTGACGACGGTGCATCCCTGTTCGTTCACTGCTCTCTCCTTAGCTGGTGCGGCGCTGTCCGCCCCGGCCGCGGCGCGCCCTGCCGGGTGGCCTGCGGCCGGAGGCCGGACAGCGGGCGCGGCTGTTCAGCCGCAGCCGCCCGCGGTGTCGTGGTCCAGGACGCCGATGCGGTCGACGAGTTCCGCCGGGATGCCCTCCAGCGGGTTCTCGCCCCACTCCTCGTCCACCAGCGGGTAGCCGGGGGCCGCCTCTTGCGCTACGGCCGCGCGTGTGGTGCCGGTGTTCATTCCTCATCCCTTCTTCGCGGTGGTGAGCAGCGACTCCTCGAGCGCCGCGACGAAGTCGTCGAGACGGTCCAGACCCCAGAAGCGGTGCCGGCCGAGCTTGAAGTACGGGACGCCGAACACGTCGTCCTCGTACACGTCCATCAGGGCCTGCACACCCTTCTCACGGATGGCGGGGTCCTCCGGCGCGGCCACGAGGGTGTCGCCGTCGAGCCCGGCCTCCAGCAGGATCCGGCGCAGCTCCTCGCGCTCGCAGATGTTCTCGCCGCGTTCCCAGCGGGCGGCCATCACCGCCCGGTAGTACTCGCGGTGCACACCGAGCTCACGGGCCTTGATCCAGCCGAGGTGGGGCAGTTCCCACCACTCGTGGCCGGTGTCGAGCGGCCACTTCATGGCGTAGCCGTACTTCGCCGCGAGGCGCTTGGTGTCGGCCAGGATGTAGAGGTGCTTGGCCTTGCTCATGGCGATGTAGTGGAACTCGCCGCCGCGGGAGTCGAGTTCGGCCATGCTCACGTCGTCCGGCTCGGTGAACGGGACGTACTCGATGAGCTCCTCGGCGTTCGGCAGGCGCTCCTCCAGCTGCCTCACGGCCATCCAGCTGAACGGGCTGCGCAGCGAGAAGTACAGCCGGGGCGGCCTCCTCATGCCTGCCCCCCGAGCAGTACCGCCTTCACGTCCTCGTCGAGGATCGCGACGGTGCCGGCCTTCTCACCGCGGCTGATGGCGTAGCCGTGCATGATGGTGGCCGTCGCGGCCAGCTCCAGGCTGTCGCCGCGCTGCACATAGCAGTCCATGCGCGCCGTGTAGACGGTGTCCTTGATGACGTCCTCGATCGTGAAGACCGTGTGCACGGTCTCCTCCATGAAGATGTCGGACAGCATCTGCACGCGGGCGCGGGAGACGACGGGGATCCAGGCGCGCTCGTTCAGCAGCTTGCCGATGGCCAGGCCGCGGTCGTGCAGGAAGCGGTCCACGACCTCCTCGAGGGTGCGGACGTAGGCCGAGTGCTGGAGCCGGTCGGAGAAGTGGCAGTACGGGTAGGGGGCCCGCCAGGACCACAGGTACGCGCCGGAGCCCTCCGGGACGAGGACGTCGGCGACGTCCTGACCGGGAGCGATGGGCATGCTGGCGGACTTGGCGTTGACCAGCGCGGCCACCTCGGGCACCACGAAGGGCTCGAGGATCGCGGGCACCGGCTCGGTCCCCGAGCCGTCCTTGACGGCGATCAGCGCGACCCGCAGCTTGCCCTTCAGTACGGTGACGGCCTCGCCGTCCCGCTCCACCGTCAGCGTGATGGTGAACGGTGCGCCCTGGCCCGGCTTCGGCGTGGCCGAGACCACGGTGGCGTAGACGCGGTCGTCCACGAAGAGCGTCGCGGGCAGCTGCACCGAGGAGTCGACGATCTCGAGGCCGAGCCCGAAGCGGTGGTACATGTCGCGGGCACCGACGCCGCGCTCGCGGAAGTACTCCAGCACGGCCTCCTCGGCCAGGTACATGAAGTGCTTGAACCCGATCCAGGTGCGGATGTTGGCACCCTCGTAGCGCGGCATGCCCACATAGGTCGTGGGGGCGCCGTCCAGCAGATTCGTCACAGTGCCTTCTCCTTGGAATTCGACGGGAACGTGGGGGTTGAGCAGGGTGCGGCGCAGGAAGGCGTCCGCTTCGCGACCCAGCTCCTGTGCCTGCATCACATGGCAGAAATGTCCGTATGCGGCGCGCAGCCGCACCGTTGCCGCAGGCATGGCGCGATCGAGTGCGGCGGCCCGCATCGGGGTCAGCGATTCGTCGTCGACCCCGGCGAGGACGAGTGTGGGTACCTCGATCCGGGACAGGTCGAACTTCCCGGACGCCTCGAACTCCCGGTAGAAGACCGGGAGTCCGCTGGCGACGGTGCGTTCGCACGCCTTGTGTTTCATCACGGCGAGGATGTCCGGGTCGAGGGTGGCCGAGCGCGGGCCCAGCGCGATGCCGACGCCCTGGTTGATGACCTTCCGCAGGGCGCCCTCGGAGCGTGTGCGGATCGACGGGGACACGGGGAAGTCGGCCGGGCAGTAGAACGGTGCGGCGAGCACCGCGGCCCCGATACCGGGATCGCCCTCGCAGGTGGCCAGGTACTCCAGCACCGCGTTGGCCCCGAACGAGTGGCCCAGGAGCGCGGCGGGCCGCTCGGGCACCAGCTCCAGGGCCCGGCGCAGCCATTCGCCCGGCGAGCCCTCGCCGCGCCAGGCGTAGGAGTTGCCGCCGTGCCAGGGCAGCTGGAGCGCGTAGAGGCGGTAGCCGGACAGCTGCTCCGCCAGCGCGCGCCATACGCCCCAGGAGTCTTCTATGCCGTGCACCGCGACCAGCGCGGGCCCCTGCCCCGGGCCTCGGCGCACCTCCAGGCCTTCGGCCCGGCCCACCGTGTCCCATCCGGTCATGCCACGCTGCCGATCGGTTCGAGCCGGGACGCCGTCACGCTGGCCCATGCGTCCTCGCGGTCACCGCACGCGACCACGAGGGGGCCTTCGGCCCGCCCGGTGGCGAGCCGGTCGGCCGCGACCGCCAGGCCGATGACGCCCTCGGCGCCGTAGAAGCCGCCCGTGGCGGGTTCCGCGGTTGCGGGCCGCTCGCCGTGCCGTGCGACGGATCCGATACGGACCTCCGCGCGGCCGGGCCAGGCCCCGGGTACGCCCAGCAGAACGCAGCCGGCCCCCTCGGTCAGCCCGCCGCCGTCGGCGCGCAGCTGCTCGAGGCCGAGGGCCACCGGGTCGGCGGGCTCGACGCCCACGACGACGGCCCGCCGGGCGCGGCCGGCGCGCAGCAGCCGGGTGGCGTGCAGCACGGCGTCGAGGCCGGCCGTGGCGCCGCTGCACACCGCGAGGTTCGGTCCGGTGAAGCCGTACCGGATCGCGATGCTGCTGGCGATGATGTTGCTGGAGGCGTTCGGCGCGTCCAGCACGCTCACCGCGGAGCCGCCCTCCCTGCGCATGTCCGACACCATCGTGCAGACGGTCTGGACGTTGCCCAGGTTGGAGGCGACCACGACGGCGGTTCCGGCCGCCCCGTCCACCACCCCGGCGGGCAGGCCCGCGGGGAGGCCGAGGGCACGGTGGACGGCGCACAGCGCCAGCCGGGTGGCCGGCTCCTTGCCGAGCAGCCCCTTGCGGCCGAGGACGAGTCTGGCCTCGTCCGCGGAGCAGGCGGGCTCCTCCGGCGAGCCGGGGAGCTCGGACGCCGCCACGCCGGGCACGTGGACGGCCCAGCCCGCGAGTACGACCTGCGGGTTGCCCTCAGCCATCACTTGCCTCCACAATCGCCACCGCGTTGACCCCGCCGAACCCGAACGCATTGACCTGAGCCAGACGCGGACCGGCCTCCAGCGGGGCGCCGTGCACGAGGTTGAGCTTGTCGGCCTCGGGCATCGGCGAGCGCAGTCCCACCACCGGCGGAACGGTCCCGGCGCGCATCGCGGTGAGCGCGATCAGCACGCTCATCAGCGCCGCGCCGCCCGAGGTGTGGCCGACCGCGCCCTTGATCGCGGTGACCGGCGGCCCGTCGGTGCCGAACACGTCCAGCAGGGCCGCCGCCTCGGTCGGGTCGTTGAGCCCGGTGGACGTCCCGTGCGCCACGACCAGGCCGATGTCCTCCGCCCGCACTCCGGCGCGCTCGTGCGCCTGGTGCATGGCCGCGGTGATCCCGGCCCGGTCGGGCGCCGTCTCGTGGTACGCGTCGCAGGTCAGCCCGACGCCGCGGAGCGTGCCGAGCGTGGGCCGGCCGTCTGCCGCGTCCTCAGGGCGTTCCAGGACGACGGCCGCGGCGCCCTCGCCGAGCAGTACGCCGGGACGGTTCTCGTCGAAGGGGCGAACCATGTCCGACGTGCCGTCGGTGACCTTGCCGATGACGGTCAGCATGCTCTCCGTCATCGTGTCGCAGCCCGCGGCGACCACCACGTCGGCTTCGCCCAGTTCGAGGATGTCCGCGCCGAGCGCGAGCGCATACCCGGAGGCCGCGCACGCGTTCGCGATCGTGTGCACCTCGGTGACCGCGGGCACGACGGCCCGGACGGCACTGGTGAAGTGCAGCTGCTCCAGCCGCAGCCGGGCGTCGTCGGCGTGCCACTGCTCGACGCCCCGCAGCTCGCGCAGGCCGCTGCCGACGACGACGGCCACCCGGCGCCGCGCGGGGTCGACCCGCGCGGCGCGAAGGGCTTCGGCCACGCAGTCGGCCAGCCAGCGGCCCGCCAGGCGCGTGCCCGGATCCGCCGTGCCCGGCTCGTCCGGGATCTCGTAACCGTGGGCGACCGCGAGCTTGCCGGGGTCACCCAGGCGCAGCGGGGCGACCCCGCTGCGCCCTTCCAGGAGGGCCTGGTAGGTGGCGTCCAGATCACCCAGGCAGGTGATCATGGAGCTACCCGTGATGACCGCCGGCACGGCTCCACCCCCTGATGACCGCGGCGCCGGCGGCGCCCTCGGCGGAGCGGGTCGTGATCACGGAGATCTCGCCGTCGCGGGCCGGTTCGCCACGGTGTCGCGCGAGCAGCGCGGCGACCTGGAAGGCCCCGGTGGCGCTGAACGCCTCGCCGGTGGCCTCCTTGACCCGCAGCCGGGGTACGTCCGTGCCGAGCACGGAGGTGACGGCCGCTTCCTCGGCGTCGTCCAGACGCGGCATGCCGCTCCAGGCCGTTGCCACGGTGGCGACCTCGTCGGGTGCCACCCCGGCACGGCTCAGGGCGCGCCGCAGGCAGGCTTCCAGGCCCGCGGCGAAGGCCCCGTCAGGACCGGGCGGGTCGAAGACGCCGACCTCGACGGCCAGCACTTCGCCGTCCATCGGACGCCCTGCCGCACGCACGTCGTCGGCGCGTTCGAGCACGAACACCGCGGCGCCCTCGCCCGCGGGGAGGTCCCCGCCCTCGACGGACTGCCCGAAGTGCGCGGCCCAGGCCGAGTGCGGGCTGAACTCCTCCACGGAGCCGACCAGGAGCGCGTCGGCGTAGTGGCAGTTGATGAGGTTGCGGCCGTAGCGCAGGGCGTTGTGCATCGCCATGCTGCCGCCGGCCACCGTGGCGTTGGGACCCTTGAGCCCGAACCGGATCCCGGCCTGCCCCGCCGTGCAGTTCATGACGGCGTTGGGGAAGAGCAGCGGGTTGACCAGGTAGGGACGGTCCTGGATGAAGGTGTCCCGGCTGTAGTCGCTGGTCGACTTGGCACTGCCCGCCGTGGTGCCGAGGGTGATGCCGATCCGGTCCCGGTTGCCGTCGTCGACGACGAGGTCGGAATCGGCGAGCGCGGCCTTGCAGGCGACGAGGCCCAGTGAGGTGGCCCGGTCGAAGAACGAGGTGCCCTTGCGGCCGAGGTGGTCACGGACGTTGAAGTCCATGAGCACGTGTGCCTCCTGACGCGGCAGGGGTTCCTCATACATTCCGGAGACGTCGCTCGGGCTCGGGTGCGGGCTCGCGACCGCGGCCGCGAGGGCCTCCGGTCCGAGGCCCGCACCCGACAGGATGCCGAAGCCGGTGATGGCCAGGGTGCCGGTGGCGGCCGTCCCGGGCCCGGAGGCGGCCGCAGTACTGCTGGTTGCGGTCGTCATGACATCCTCCCGAGGATGACGATGGCGTTGTTGCCGCCGAAGGCGAATCCGTTCACCTGGGCGATCCGGACGTCCGCGTCACGGGCGTGATTGGGAACCGGGTCGATCGGGGGCATGTCGGGGTCCAGAGCGTTGAAGTTGATGGTGGGCGGCAGGAAGGACCCGGTGATGCCGAGCACCGAGGCGATGGCCCCGAGCCCGCTCGCAGCCCCCATGGCGTGGCCCAGCATCGACTTGGTCGAGCTGATCGGCGGCGGGTTGTCGCCGAAGACGTCGACCACGGCACTCGCCTCGGTGAAGTCGTTCGCCGGCGTGCCGGTGCCGTGGGCGCAGATGTAGTCGACGTCCTCGGCCTTGATGCCGGCGTTCTTGTGGGCGAGCCGCATGCACGCGGCGATGCTGGCCCGGTCGGGCGCCACCATGTGACTGGCGTCGCAGTTCAGGCCGTAGCCGAGGACCTCGGCGTGGATGCGCGCGCCGCGGGCGAGCGCGGAGTCCAGGCTCTCCAGGAACATCGCGGCCCCGCCCTCACCGGTGATGATGCCGGAGCGGTCCTTGTCGAACGGAGAGCAGGCCTTCTCCGTGAGCGCGCCGAGTCGGTAGAACCCGGCGTGCGACCAGCGGTGCACCGAATCGGCACCGCCGGCGATCATGTAATCCATCTCGCCCGAGCGGATCAGGTCGCTGGCGAAACCGAGGGCGTAGTTGCTGGCCGAACAAGCGGTGGACAGCGTCACCGCGTCGCCGGTGAGGCGCAGTTCGCGGTTGACCGCCTGGGACAGCCTGGCGCTGGACACCTGCTTCACCAGGCCGGCGTCCAGCCCGTCGTACCCTCCGGCGAGGGCGTCGGCGGTGAGCCGCTCCAGTATCTGCGACTCGCCGCCGGTGGTCCCCATGCTCGAACCGGCCCTCGAGGCCGCCAGCACGTCCTCGTCGATCCCCGCGTCCGCCACCGCCAGACGGGCGGCGGACGCCGCGAAGAGACTGGTGCGGCCCCACTCTTCGACAGACAGCCGACGGACCATGTCCTCCGGCCGAAAATCGTGAACCTCTCCGGCCATGAAGTAGGGGAAACCAGTGGTGTCGAAGCACGCGATCGGCGAGACGCCGTTGACACCCTGCCGCAGCGCCTGCTCGTAAGCGGCTGCTCCGATCCCGATGCTCGAGACAGGCCCCAGGCCCGTGATGACTACCCGTCGCATGAGGTCAGCCCAGCCAGCCGGCGCGCTCGGCGAGGATCTCGTAGACCGCGGTCAGGTTGACCATCTTGGGCAGGTCCGACTGCGGGATCTCAACCTTGTACTTCTTCTCCAGGCGGGCGAGGATCTCGATCGCGCGGAGGGAGTCGGCCTCGTGGTCGTCGGCGAAGCTGCTCGTGTCGGTGATCTCCTCCGGCTCGACCTCGAGAACCTCGGCAACGATCTCGCGGATCTCGTCGAGCTGGTCCTGCTTGATTGTGGCTGACATTCCTTTTCTCCCTCTTACAGAAAGGCGAATCCCGCCTTTACGAATTCAGATTAGTACGCCCCACGTCGGCGAATCCAGCCTGCATGGGGGTTCAGAGTTAAGCCGTTCCCCATTTACGAAGGGGTATGGATCGCGTAGCCGAGACCCTTGATTCACACCCATAAAGTTTTCGATGTCCGATTGACAAATCGCTTTGCCGTCGGAATCGATACGTGGAACCGGCCGGGTCAGTGAGGGGCCGCGACTTCCAGCGAAGAGACCGGCCTGACCAGCGTGACCGCCTGGCCGACGGTCAGCAGCAGCTCGCCGTCGACCGAGGAGGTGCCCTGGAAGAACGTCGCTCCCGCCGTCTCCTGAACCAGCTTCACCTCGTGGCGGACCACGTCACCGGGGTACGCGTGTCCGTGGACTTCCACTTCGGACATTCCGCCGAACAGGACGACGTCCCCGTCCGCAGTGCCTTCCGGAGCGCCGTGCGCTCCGAGCAGTGCGGCGCTCTGGCACCAGGACTCGATGACCAGCGCGGTGGGGTAGGAGTAGCTGTCGTCCGCCGCTTCCTCGGGAATATCCTGATACCAGGGCTCATTGCACGTGACGGCCTTGACGGTGGAGATACTCCGGCCCGCCACGACCTCGAGGACCCGGTCCACCAGCAGGATCGGGTATCGGTGCGGGATGAGCGACTTCGCCGTTCCGGGCCCGAATGTGCCGGACATATGCGGCCTGCCTTTCCAATGCGGTTGATCTGTAGGTGCGGGAGCCTCTAGAGCTCCCGGTAGCGCAGACGGAAGGTGGCCGCCTTGACGCCGTCGGCCGTACAGCGCGCGGTCACCGTGCGGAGCGCTCCCTCCCCGGCCGTGTACGTGCAGTCGACGATGACCTCGGCGCCGGGATGCACCGGCGAGAGGAAACGTGTCGACACGATGGCCTCCAGTCCGAGCCTGCGCCCGTGGCCGGCGGCGAACCGCCCCACGGCGCGTTCGGCCAGATCGAGGAGGAACACCCCCGGCAGCAGAGGAAAGTTGGGGTAATGCCCGGCGAACACCGGCGTCTGCGGTTCGACCGCCACGCTCAGCGTGATTCCGGTGTCGTCCAGGCGCTGCAGGGTCTCCCCTGGCAGCAGGGTGACAGCGGACATCGTTACTCCTTCTCTTCGGGGGTGTCGGGTGGGCGGGCGCCGCGGTCGAAGGCGCCACGCGGTCGAGCACGCCATGCGCTCAGGGGCCACGCGGTCGGGGAAGCGGCGCGGTACCACACGCGGCGCGGGCCCGGCGCGGCCCGGGGCACGCGTCGTGGGCACAGGCGCAGCGCGGTCGGAGGCGCGGCGGTTCAGAGGCGCGGCGGTTCAGAGGCGCAGCGGTTCAGAGGCGCAGCGCGCCGCTCACCGACGTGCCCTCGCCGCCGATGGCGACCTTCACGTTCAGGGTGCGGGAGGTGTCGGTGTAAGCCATGTGCAGCCCCAGGGAGCGGAACAGTGCGGCGTGCTCCTCGCCCGGCACATCGGGCAGCGCGTGCAGTCGGACGCCGACGTGGTGGACCACGTGGCGCACCTCGGTCGCGGATACGCCGTGGCCGGTCAGCCGCATCACCCGGGCGGGCGTCCACACCCGCCCCAGCCAGGAGACCAGGGCACCGACGGCTGCCTGCTCACGCATGTAGACGTTGCGGGGATGCTCGACCTGTCCGGCCTGGGCGGACCCGCCGGGGAAGCGGCAACGGTAGTAGTGCTCCCCGTTGTTGCGGGTGCCCTGCATCAGCCGGTTGCACCACGTACAGCGAACCAGCCCCCGCAGGACGTAGGTGCGCTCGGGCGTCGCGGAGGATTCGGCGGCCGTCCGCCGGGCCTCGAACAACGCGGTGACACGGTCCATCACTTCGGCCCGCACGATCGGCGCGAGCCCGGCCGGCTGGCCGACGCCGGCCGCATAGCGCGGGTTCACCAGGATGGACCGTACGGTGCCCTTGGACCACGCCGGTGTACGGTCACCCGCGCGGCAGCCGCGCGCACTGGGGCTGGGAATGCCGTCGGCCGTCAGCCCTTCGGCGATGTCCTGGAGTCCCCGGCCGTCGAGGTACTCGTCGAATATCCGGCGGACCACCACCGCGGCGCTCTCGTCGGGGACGACCACGTGCTCCGTCCCCCCGGGCCCGCGGGATGCGCGGTAGCCGAAGGGAAGACGGCCCCGCAGCCTCGGGGCGCGCGGGGCCGGCACCTGCGCCCCGGACGCACGGAGCTCCGGTGACCGAGTCGAACGTGCCGACGACATGCTCATACCGTCCCTCCGCTTGCCGCTCTCGAGGGGCAAGCAGCGTCTTGTGTGCGTTCAAGAGGGCGCGGGAACGCCCGTGCCCGGCCCGGATGTGATGCGGGTCCACGTTGGCGCTGCCCGCTCTCCCGTCGAGCGCGTCAACGCTAGGCCGGGTGGGTGAGCCCGCCGGATTTCGTGTCCACAAGGTGCCATTCACGGGGTGGACCCCGTTGGGGGCGAGTCCGTGGACGGTGGTGGTCCCCCGTTCGGGAGGCCGTGACAAGGTTGCGGAGACGGAGACTCACTCGCTCCGCTGCCCGAAGCCTGACCGCCTTCGCAGGGCCTGGGCCACTCCAGTTTCAAAGCCTGAAAGCACAGGTGGGGCGAGTGCGCCCCGCGGCCCCGCCCGGGCCGGTGCCCTGGGCGGCGCCGGGGTCAGACGCCGACGACGCTCTTGATGCTCTCGAAGAGGGAGAGCATGGCCCGCGCCGAGGGCAGGATCATGCGGCCCTCACGGGTGAGCCGGGCGCCCGTGGAGTCCCGGTCGAACAGCCTGGTGCCGAGCGTCTGCTCCAGGCACTTGATCTGGTAACTAACGGCCGGCTGGGAATAGCCCAGGTACTTGGCGGCCTGATCCATTCTCCCGATCTCCGCGATCGAGACGAAGGCGCGGAGCTCTCGCTCGTGCATGACCAACTCTCCTCAACTTTGCTGCCCGTGGACGAGAAAGACTCCGTTCCACCGTGTCGTTGCCATTTTCACGTCCGCTGGCATCACTGAGACAGAACGGTGCAGGAAGGTGTAGAGATGTCATCGGCGGTCGCCGGGGGTGTTATAAGTGGCCAGAGGTCCTTCGCGACCCGCGACGGGCCTTCGGTCCGGCGGCGCGGCATTCCACGTCGAGGGCGGAACTGCCCGCCATATCGAAGTATTCACAGTGCGATCGAGAACGCCCTCCGGACTGCGTACCGTCATGCCGATGCCGGCTGATTGCCGGCCAGGCGTGACCGTCACTGACGGCGTCGATCCGCCGGCCTCGCGACCGCGTGCGGACCCGGAGACCGGGATGGGGCTTTCCGTCGCGCTTTCGGTTGCCGCATGTCCCCCAACTGCGCTAGGAGGCCGGCGTGGAGTACGCCATAGAGACTCACGACCTTTCCAAGAGCTACGAACGCCACAAGGCGCTGGACGCGCTGAATCTCGCGGTCCCCCAGGGAACGATCCTGGGCCTGCTGGGGCCGAACGGCTCCGGCAAGACCACCACGGTCCGACTGCTGACGACCCTGCTGCGGCCCGACTCCGGCAGCTGCCGGATCGTGGGCCTGGACGTGGTCAAGCAGGCCAAGGAGGTCCGGCGCAACATCGGCCTGGCGGGACAGTACGCGGCGGTCGACGAGCGCCTGACCGGCCTGGAGAATCTCCGGCTGATCGGTACCCTCTACCACCTGGGCCGCCGCACCGTCCGCAGCCGGGTCGACGACCTGCTGGACCGGTTCAATCTGACCGGCGTGGCGGACCGGCAGGTCAAGACGTACTCCGGCGGCATGCGCCGGCGGCTTGACCTGGCGGCGTGCCTGCTCGCCGATCCGCCGGTGGTGTTCCTCGACGAACCCACGACCGGCCTGGACCTGATCAACCGCATCGCCATGTGGGAGCTGGTGCGCGAGCAGGCCGCCCGCGGAGCGACCGTCCTCCTGACCACGCAGTACCTCGAGGAAGCGGACCAGCTAGCCGACCGCATCGTCGTCCTCAACGGCGGCAGGGCGATCGCCGAGGGCACGCCCGACGAGCTGAAGGTCGGCGTCGGCGGCGAACGCCTGGAGGTGACCGTCGACGATCCCTCGCGCGCCCAGGGCGTCGCACTGGCACTGGGTGAGTGGGGCATGGGTCCGGCTGTCATCGGTGAGGGCGGACGGCGTGTGTCCGTGCCCGTCGACGGCGGTATCGACACGGTCGCCGCCGCGGTCTCGGCGCTCAAGGGCGAGGGCGCTCGGATCGTCGACTTCAGCCTGCGCAAGCCCTCCCTCGACGACGTATTTCTAAGCCTGACTGGGCACGGCACGCGCGCCCAGGATTCGGAGCCGGACCTGGAATCGGAGAATGCGGCATGAGTGAGGTAATAGTCGATGGCTGGGCCTTGATCGGACGGCACATCAGGCATATCCGCCGGGTTCCGCAGAAACTGCTCTCCGTCACCATCATGCCCGTGGCCTTCGTACTGGCCTTCGGGTACGTGCTCGGCAGCGCCATGCAGGTTCCGGGGGTCGAGTATCGCGAATACTTCATGGCGGGTGTTTTCTCCCAGGTCATGATTGCCGGCATGACGACCACCGGTGTGGGAATCTGCGAGGACCTGAACAACGGGCTGATGGACCGCTTCCGGTCCCTCCCCATGTCCCGGTCCGCGGTCCTCATCGGGCGGACCGTTTCCGACCTGCTGCTGTCCGCCATCGCCTGCGTCGTCATGTCCGCGGTCGGTTACGCGATCGGCTGGCGGATTCACGGCGGCTTCTGGAACGCCATGGCCGGCTTCGGCCTGCTCCTCCTGCTGGGATTCGTCGCCATCTGGGGCGGTGCGCTCCTCGGTCTGGCGCTGCGCAGCGGCGAGGCGGTCAATTCCCTCGGGTTCGTGATCGTCATGCCGTTCATGTTCCTTTCGAGCGCCTTCATCCCCCTCAACGGCCTGCCGGACTGGCTCCGCGCGGTCGCCCAGTGGAACCCGCTGACCGCGGTGACCGACGAGTGCCGCCGCCTGTGGGGCAACTCAACCACTGCCAGGGGTGACGGCTTCGCCGCCGAGCACCCCGGCGTGGTGGCCCTCGTGGCCCTGGCCGTGCTGTTCGCGGTGATCGTCCCCGCCGCGGTGCGCAGTTTCAGCAAGGCCACGGCCCGCTGAATGCCTGCCGAGGAGAAGGCTCCGACGCGCCTGGACGAGGTGATGCCGCAATGGCACTTCCGCAAGCGCCGTCACCAGGTGCGCGTCGACGGATCCGGTGAGGCCGTCCTGCGGGCGGTCATCCAGGTCACGTGGTCGGAGGTGCCGCTGTTCAGCTCGCTGCTGCGCGTCGCGTCCTTCGGCCGCGTGCGCCGCGATCCGGACAGGTCGGTGCTGGACGAGTTCCTGTCCAGCGGCTTCGTGGTGCTGAGCCGTACCGACCGGGAGCTGGTGATGGGCGCGGTCTCGGGGAGCGAGCCGTTCCCCGGGGATCAGGGCGGCGACGCGCGGCTGGACTGGTTCCTCGCCTACGCGGAGCCGCAGTCGACCAAAGTCGCCTTCAGCTTTCGGTACGCCGACGGCGTCCTGAGTACGGAGACCCGGGTGTTCGGCGCCGACGAACCGGCCCGGCGGCAGTTCCGCAGGTACTGGACGCTGATCCGGCTTCCCGCCGGGCTCGTCCGCCGGGAGATCCTGCATGCCGTCCGCCGCAGGATCGAGTCGTGACCGCGCCGGCCCGCCGGGTCAGGAATGCGCTCCTGACCCGGCGGGCCGGCCGGTTCTCAGCTCCTGCGGACAGGCCCTCAGCTCTCGATGAGCCGGCGGAAGAGGACGGTGTCGAATATGTCCTCCATCCGGGTGGCGCGGCCGCCGCTCAGGGTCCAGGAGTGTACGAACCTCAGCCGCTCGGTCCGCCCGCTTGCCGACGTGACGTCACGGAACCCGAAGACCACGACGCGGTCGGCCGACTCCACGAACTCCTGCGGATACAGGCGCATGCCCCCCAGGACGGTGGGCACCCGGGCCAGGAACTCCTTGACGCCCTCGTGGCCGAACTTGGTGCCACCCAGCCCGTAGTCGGACATGCCGTCGGGGTGGACCCAGTGCACGTCCGGGGCGAGGACGTCCAGCAGGGCCGCGACGTCGCGGCTGTGGAACGCCTCGTACGCCTTCTGGATCAGCGCGAGATGGGCCGAAGGACCGGTGGCGACGGGGGCCGCCGCCTCGTCGGGGTGCCGCTCGTGGAGCGCGGGGTACAGGTACAGGGACATCGCTCGCTCCTCAGACATGGGCACGCAGGCGTGTGTGGGCGGGGAAGTGGGCTTCGAGGGTACGGCGGATGCCGTCCTGCCAGCCGACCGTGCAGGGGCCGGTCAGTGCCTGGCGCAGGGCCGGGTCGAACTGGTAGGTCTCGCGGGTCACCGGACTCGGTACGAGGTTCGCCTCGACGCCGGTCAGCTCCTCCATGAAGCGGATGCAGTCGGTGATGCCCACCGGCTCGTCGCCGCCCCAGTTGACAAGCCGCGCGGGGGCCTCGGCGGCCGCCCACAGGCGGGGCACCTGGGCCACCAGGTCATCGGTGTGCAGCAGCGAGCACCAGTTCTGTCCGGTGAGGGGGACCGCGATGGGCTCGCCGGCGAGCATGCGCTTGAAGTACAGCATCGGCACGCCGCCGTAACCGCCGGGTCCGTAGGCGATGTTCAGCCGCGCGATGGTGGTGGGAAGGTCCAGCACCTGGGCGAAGGCGCGCACCGCGCCCTCGGCCGCGAGCTTCGCCACCGGGTAGGCGGGCAGCCAGTCGGCGACCGCGTCGACCGGGTCGGTCTCCGTGTAGCGGTGGTCCAGGGACTGCCGGGCGTACACGGCGCCGGTCGACACGAAGAGGAAGGCCTCGGCGTTGCGGCAGTGGGTCATCAGCCTTCCGGCGGCCACCGAGTTGACCTCCATGGCGGCGTTGAAGTCCCCGTCCTCCCCACGGCGTACGGCGGAATGGATGACGTGCGTGAAGTCGTCCGGGACATCGGCGAGCGCCGTGTCCGACAGGTCGTCCATGTCCCAGAACCGGGTCGTGATGGACTGCTCGTTGAGCTCCCGCTCGACGCCCGGCGCGCCGAACCGTCCCAGGCACCAGACCTCGTTGTGTTCGGCCAGCGCCTCGGCCACCGGCCGGGCCACCTGGCCGGTGCCTCCGGTCACGAGGATCTTCTTCCCTCTCATGGCCGGTGTCTGATCCTTCAGGTGTGTGGACATCGATTCCCCCGTGGTGTGCTTCATGTTCGGTACTTCGGTAAGTGTGCGTGTGTCAGTGGTCGTCGTGGCGCAAGTCCGTGGCCGCCTCCGCGGCGGTCCGGTCGGCGTCGGCCAGGGCCCGGTCGAGCTCCGCGCGCAGAATCGCCTGGAAGGAGGCGACGTGCCGTGGGCCCATCAGGGTGTAGTGCTCGCCGGGCACCTCGATGTACCGGTTCGGGCCGGTGGTGTGCTCGTCCCACCGGCGCAGTTCGTTGGCCAGCCAGTCCTCCTTGGTGCCGCGCAGCGGGGTCGCGTAGAAGACGCTGACGGAGGGCACCGTGCCGCTCGGCTCGTAGCTGCGGCCCAGGTCGGTAAGGGAGTCGGCCAGCTCCGCCCAGTCCCAGAACCGTTCGCGGTCCAGGTCGAGGGCGGCCATCCGCTCCGGCGAGGCCGTGTCCATCAGCCGCCGGAGCTGCTCCTCCACGGGCAGGCCCCGCAGCAGGCCCGGCAGCTCCTGTGCCTGCCGCTTGCCGAGCAGCCCCAGGAAGAAGGCCAGATTGGCGGCGGTCTCGATGAAGTCGAGTTCTTCCATCCGGTACTTGATGTGGGGCGGCAGGTTGAAACTGCCGACGAAGTCGACCCGTTCGCCCTGGGAGCGGAGCACCTTGGCCATCTCGAAGGCGACCGCGGCGCCGAAGGAGTAGCCGGCGACGGCGTAGGGGCCGTGCGGCTGCCGTGCCCGGATGGCGTCCACGTAGGAGTCGACCATCTGGTCGAAGGTCACGAAGGGCTTCTCGCCCTCGTTGAAGCCCCGGGCGCGCAGGGCGTAGAACGGCCGGTCGCCCACGAAGTACTTGGCGAGATTGACGAAGACCAGGACCTCGCCGACACCCGGGTGCACACAGAACAGCGGGGTCTTGGTGCCGCTGGTCTGCAGGGGCACGACCGGGTCGTACTCCCTGGGGCCTGGCAGCTCCCGCTCGGTGAGCCGGGCGGCCAGGGCGCGGACCGTCGGCGCCTTCAGCACGGTGATGATCTGTGGACCGCTGCCGCCGAGCCGCTGGGCCAGCTTGCTGCGCAGCCGCAGGATGTCCAGCGAGGTCCCGCCCAGTTCGAAGAAGTTGGCGGTGGCGCCGACGGAGCCGGGGTCGATGTCGAACAGGTCGGCGTAGACCTCCGCGACGGCCTTCTCGGTTGCGCCCTCAGGCGCGGTGTAGCCGCCGAGCATGCTGGCGGTGAGTTCGGCGACGGCGTTCTTCTGCGCGTCGTACGTGCCGGATTCGAGCCGGTCACGCATCAGGGACCGCTGGATCTTGCCGAGGCTGGTCTTGGGGAAGGCGGACTCGGGCAGGGGCAGGACGAGCGCGGGCCGGAATCCCCAGTGGGCGACCACACTGCCGCGGACGGCGGTCAGCACCCGGTACAGCGCGGCGTCGTCGTCCGCCGGGACCTCCGGGTGGAAGGCGATCACCACCTGCTCGGTGTCGGTGCCCGCCGGGCGGACGGGGAAGGCCGCGACGTAGGACCCGGCCACTCCGTCCAGGGTCTCCAGGACGGTCTCGATCTCGTGGCTGAAGTAGTTGACGCCGTTTACGATGACGCTGTCCTTGCTGCGGCCCACGAGCGTCAGCCGGCCTTCGTCGATGCGCCCCAGGTCGCCGCTGCGGAACCAGCCGTCGGCGGTGAACGCGGCACGGGTGGCTTGCTCGTTGTTGTAGTAGCCGCAGGTGAGTACGGGGCCGGTGAGCTGGAGTTCGCCCACCCCGCCCTCGGGGACCTCACGGTCGTCGGGGTCCGCGATCCGGATGCGCACGCCCTCGATCGGGGTGCCGAGGCTGGCGAATTCCCGGCCCCGGTCGATGTCGGGAAAGGCGGCCCGGGAGTAGACGCTGCCCGCGCAGGTCTCGGTCATGCCGAAGGCGGGCCACAGGGCGTCGCGCGCGAGACCGTAGGGCGCGAACGCGTCGAGGAAAGCCTCCCCGGTGGCGCAGACCACGGCCTCGCCGCCGCTGATGATCTGGCGCAGCCGGGACAGATCGAGTTCCTCGCCCGTTTCCTTCAGCCGGCCGGCGGCGGAGTTGACGAGGCCCAGCAGGAAGTTGGGCGTGAAGGTCATCGTCACGCCGTGGCGCGATATGAGCCTCAGGAACTCCAGCGGCTCCCCGAGAACGACCGGCGCCTCCACGTGGAGCTGTCGGCTGCCGGTTGACAGCGGAAGCAGGTGGCACTCCAGGAGGGCGGCCACGTGGTCGAAGGAGACCCAGTTCAACGTGGCGTCAGCGGCGGTGAGTCGGTGGTGGGTGTTCTTGCCGGCCATCGAGGCCACCAGATTGGCGTGGCTGAGCATGACGGCCTTGGAGTGTCCCGTCGAACCCGAGGTCAGCACGAGGACAGCGGTGTCCTGCGGTGCGGCCCTGTGCGGTCGTGCGGGCTCCGTCACGGACAGCTGGTCGAGGCAGAGCGTGAAGAGGCGTTCCACTGGCGGAAGTTCGGTTGCCAGTGATGTGCTGGTGATGACGAGCGGGTGGTCGAGCAGCGTGTCGACGTGGGCCAGCTGGGAGGCCCAGCGCTGGCGGTCACCGCGCAGCGGCGCCATGGGGCACGGTACGAAACCGCCCAGTACGGCCGCCCAGAACGCGGTGATGAACTCCCGGGGCCGCTCGAGGATCAGTACGACCTTGTCCTGGGGCCGTAGTCCCTGGCTGCGCAGGGTGGTGAGCAGCCGCAAGGCGTCGTCCAGCAGCTCGGTGTGGCTCTGGTCGTGGAATCCTGCGCCCGGGCCCTGCGGACAGTAGCGGATGCCGGAGCCGGGATGGCGCTGGGCCGCGTCCAGGAGCAGGTCGGCGACAGTCCGCGGTGCTGCGGTACTCAAGAGGTCTCTCCGTTGCGGTCGTCGTCGAAGGGTGGGATGAAGGGAAGGTGCGTCGTGCCATCGCGGGCGGGCCGGCCTGCGCGACGCCGCAGGAGCCCCCTGGGAGGACGGGGTCAGACGGGATGGACCGTGACGGCCCGGTCCGCGCCGACGGGCAGCGCGACCGACGCGGTCCAGCCTCCGGGGACATCCACGTCCATGACCTGCCATGCCGAGACGGAGCCCAGCGCGTCGGTGGTCACCTGGACCGGGCCCGGGACGCCCGCGTGGGTCTCCAGCTCGGACAGCGTGGTGGTGATGCCGACCCCGACGGCCTTGAGCACGGCCTCCTTACGGGTCCAGCAACGCAGGAATGCGCGCGTGCGAACGGGATCGGGCGTGGCGAGCACCGTCTCGCGCTCGCGCGGACTGAGCACCTTGTCGACCAGCTCCGGGGAACACCGATCGCGGTCCCCTTCGACGTCGACCCCCACGGGGAAGCGGGATACCGCCAGCATGCCCAGCCCAGCGCTGTGGGAGAGGGAGATGTGGATCGGCCGGCCCGAGTCCGGAGCGAGAACGGCGGGCGGGCCGTGCTCTGCGGATCCGCATCCCGGACACGGGTTCCGCCCCAGTGAAATATCGCTGAACGGCAGCTGAAGAACCCTGGCGAGTACGCGGCGCACGTTCGCCCGACAAGTGACGTACTGCGCTGCGGCCGTGGCTGATTTCATTCCCTCGAAACGACCAATCTCTGCACTACTGAGCAGTTTGAGGTCCAGTTGACTGAATGCGTCGCCCGGAATTCGCCACCACCACACGCGAACGCCGGTGGTCCCGATGTCATACGCTGCGGCGAGACGTACGGGTGAGGTCTGTGTGCGGCTTGTCATCACCCCGTCACCGTAGGCAGGAAGGTGCCTTTGGGCACGCCGTTTTGACCTCTACAGGACACCCTCGCCACAGTGAGTGACGAGCGGCAAGCAGCACATGACCGAAACAGTAATCGGAGCTACCGCTTCCGGGTTGCCGCTGCAGCTTACTGACACTGCCCGGAGGGCTCCCTCACGCTGCGAACTCAAGTTCCGCTCGAGGTATTCGCCAAGCGAGATGGGCCGCCCGCAAGTTGACTCAATCTGACTATTCGATCTAGGGTCTGACCGGTTCAAGTTGACTGCCGCTCGCCCAAGATCACCACAGTCCGACTCCTTTAATCTGCAACCAATTACACGAGGCTCGGGGGCACGCGTCCCTGGTGGCCGGCCGGTGCAGAACGCGGGTGCGACAGCAGACTGGACCATGGCAAACTCAACGGGGGATACAGAATGGATGCCGTAGTTGATCGGTTGGAAATGGACACCCCAGGGGGATGGGCGGCCGGGCAACACGCCGCCCACCTGGAGCACGCGCTGCTTCAGGCCCGCTCCCTGATCGAGTCCACTGTCTCGATGCACCGTCAGCGCCTGGTGGTCCCTTCACCGGTCGCGCGCAACAGCACCGCCCAGCTGGGTGATGTCATGGAGCAGCTCATCGCCCGGGGGCGTCACTCCGTCGCGATCGCACTCACCGGACCGGGCGAATTCACGGACTCCGTCCTGCGGTTACTGGGCAAGAGCCCTTCCAGGGCGACGGTTCGGGTGCTGTGCACGGCCGAGGCCACGGAGGTCTCGGCGAACCGGCTCCGCCGGCTCCCGGAACCGCGGCTGGATGTGCGGGTCTCCGACAGTGAGCTGCGCGGCGTCCTCGTGGTCGACGGCGTGGCGGCACTCGTCCCGGCGGATGGTCCCGGGACCGGCGGGCAATTTGCCGTCGTGAACGACGCGGCCGCGGTCCGCGCTCTGGAGCTGCTCTTCGCCGGCGCCTGGTCCGGCGGCCGCAAGCTCGCGGACCACCTGCAGCGCAGCCCCCGCCTGCGCACCGAACTCGTCCGCAGCATCCTGGAGCGGTTGCGCGCGGGTCAGACCGACGAGGCGGCGGCACGCGAGATCAATGTGTCGTTGCGCACCTATCGGCGGTACGTCGCGGAGATCATGCGCGAGCTCGACGCCAACTCCCGCTTCCAGGCGGGGGTTCGTGCGGTGGAGTTCGGTCTGCTGTCTGCGTGACCACGTAGGACCATGGGTCGGTGAGCCGCCCTGCACCTAGGGTGGCTCACCCGCATGAAGGAAATCGGGGGGCGAGAAGACGTGTCCGATCGACGCGAGGACGAACTGGAACAGGCTCTGCTCGAGGTGCAGTCGCTCATCGAGTCGTCCGTCGCCATCCACCGCGACCGCAGTGTGCAGGAGCGGCTCATCACCACGGTGGACATCAACTACAGCACCGTGCTCGACACCGCCCGGGAGCTGATCAACGGGGCCACCCGCAGCATTGAGATCGTCCATGCGCGGCGTCCGAGCGTCTCGGACCAGGCCGCGCGTCAATCGGAGCGGGCGGAGCGGGATCTGCTCTACGGCGCGGCCGAGGGGGTCTGCGTACGCCTGCTGACCATCCCGCCCCTGCTCGACGAGGAATTCGTGCGCGAGCAGTTCGGCAGGGAGAGACCGGTGGCGGTCCGCGTGGCGCGGATGCCCCCGTTGCAGGCGCTCATCGTCGACGGCAGCGCCGCCTTCGTGGTGGCCGAGTCCACGGTCGGGCGCCGGTCCTCCGTGATCCGGGTGCCGGAGGTGCTGCACACCCTCAGCACCTTCTTCCAGAGCGTCTGGAGCGATGCGGTGCCCGCAGGCGAGAGCATCATCTTCGGCGACCGCGACCAGGCCGCACTGGCCCAGCGCATACTCGGCGCCCTGCAGGCCGGGGTCACCGACGAGGTCGCCGCGCGCGAGCAGGCCGTCTCCGTGCGGACCTACCGGCGTTACGTGGCCGAAATCATGTCCCTGCTCCGGGCGAGCTCCCGCTTCCAGGCCGGGGTACGGGCCGCCGAACTGGGTCTGCTCCCGCTCCCCGCGTCCTCAGCGGCCCGGCCCCAGACGGGGCAGCCGGACCGCTGAGCACTCCTCATTCGCAGCCGCGCTGCCAGTTCCACCCGACGAAGCTGTGCTTCAGCTCCACGTCGAAGGTGCAGGTCGCGGTGAAATCGGCGTTCAGCCGGATGTACGAGTGGTGGGCGTTCGCGTACCACTTTCCGGTCGGGTCGAAGATCCCACGGTAGGTGAAGTCGGCGTGGGCCTCGGAGTTCACCGAGGGGCAGAGCGTGGTGCAGTCGTCCTTGCCGCTCGCCGCGTTCAGCGACCAGCCGGCGTTCCACGGCTCGCGGTTCCACTGCTGGGTCGCCGCCGTGGAGGCGGTGGTGACCCGGTTGTCGGCCGTGTTCCAGGTGGAGGCGGTGTACACGCCGGTCATCCGGATGTTGCAGCAGTCGAACATCTCGTTCCAGCTGCGGACCTGGCGGCTGGAGGTCTCGCCGGCCGCCGGGGCCGCCTGGAGGGACTTGCCCGGCTTCGCCGCACCGGAGGCCTCGACGTACTCGACCGGCCCGAGCTCGGGCTTGCAGTCGGGGCCGATGGTGACCTGCTGCCGAACCGCCTGACCGGCCGGCGGTACGGGGAGCTCGCCGGAGAGCCGTACGCCCTCGCAGGACTGCCCGGTCCGGCCCGTGTCCTGGGCGGGAGCCGCGATCGCGGCGCCCCCGGTGAGGGACACCAGTGCGGCGGTGGCGGCCGCGGTCATTGCGATTCGGCGGTTCATTGTTCGCTGATTCCTTCGCTGCATTGAGTACGTGTCGTCGACGGAACGCTGCACTTGGATCACAGCGGCCGTTTCGACGTCGGAAGTCTTTCGGGCGGGAGTTTGCGCACGGCCCCCGGTCTCGCACCCGGTCGGCCGACTCGGGGTACGCGTGGCCGACCGGAGTCAGGAGGTCTCCGTAAGGGACCGGATCCGCGGTCCGGCGGAGCCGAACTCCAGGGCCATTCTGGACAGCACCGGCCTTCCCACCGCAACCACCCTTACAGGAAGCTGCCATTCCTCCCCCCGGGCCCGTCCGCGCGTCCGTCCGCCGTCCCGGCTCCCCGGGAGGCGTCGGGCACGGCCCCGTGCGCTCCCACGACGGGCAGCAGGCCGAGTTCGGCCGCGTGAAGACCGGCCTGGAAGCGGGAGTTCGCTCCGAGGGCCGTCATGATCTCCGCGACGTAGCGCCGGTACGTCCGCATGGACACCGACAACTCACGGGCCGCCAGCTCGTCCGCCATCCCGGCGTGCAGACACCCGAGGATCCGTCCCGCGAACTCCGAACGGGCCCGGTCGCCCCAGTCGATCTGCCCGGGTGCGGGGGCGGCGCCGTTCCACACGGCAGTGAACAGGGCGCGCAGTGCCCCTACCACCCCGGCCCCTCGGGTGACGGACGCCTGCGGCCCGATGGGCGAATCGGCGATCAGCAGAGCGCTCCGGCCGTCCACGATGAGGGAGTCGACCAGGGGGACGCGGGCGATCCGGACATCGAAGCCCCCGCTCGCCGCGGGGTGGTCCAGGCGTTCCCAGAGCCGGTCACGGCCGGGCGCGGACCGGGCGAACAGCAGACGTACGCGGACCGCATCGCCTCGCGCGGCCACCAGCGCCCGCAGGAGTTCGTCGATGTCCCGGGAGCGGGTGGTGTGCTCGGCGAAGGACACGTCCACCGACTGCCGCGCCCGGCCGATAAGTTCCGCGGCCGTGGCGATCACCGTCGTCTCGTCCGGTTTCACCGGAACGACAGATGACGCTTCGGACTCCCTGTCTCGGTGCACGGCAACCATTTCCTCTATCAGGGCACTGACCTCGAGGAGGGGCCACCCGATCTCGTATTCCCTGACGCGTGGATCCGTACGGCCGTCACGGCCCGCGTGTCCCGTGCGCAGCCCTGATGCAGCGATGTACACGGCCGCATCACCCGTGACAGGGCATCAGCCCCAGCTCGACGGCCCGGGCACCTGCCTCGAAGCGTGTGCTGGCATCCAGGGCCCGCATGAGCTCGGCCACATGACGGCGGTAGGTGCGCAGCGAAACCCGCATCGCCCGCGCGCCCGCGTCGTCCGTGAGCCCCGCGCCGAGATGCCTCAGGACCCTGCGCGCCGTCTCGCTGTGCGCACGGTGGCGCAGGCGGTCGTAGTCGGCCAGGGGCACGGCGGTATCCCAGGCGCCGGCGAACATGGACTCCAGCACCCGCACCACGGCGGGACTCCGTAGGGTGGCGCGGCCGCGACCAGTTCTGTCTCCGGGGAGGAACACCACCCTTCCGTCCACGATCACGGCCTCCTGGGACCGGGTCGTCGCCACCCGAATCGAGGACGCCATCCCGCTGCCCGCCAGGGCGCACGCCATTTCGCCATCCGGCGAATTCGACGTGCACAGCAGCCGGATGACGAGCCCCCGCCGGCGCTTCTCGCCGAGGTTCTCCACGGCCGCGATCATGGCCCGCACCTGGTCGCCGCCGTCCGGCAGGACCATGCCGACGGACCACTGGGCGAGGGAGATCAACCGCTCCACTCTGTGGTCCGCGTCCGTCGCCCCACCGCCCGGCGACGGCGGTGTCCACTGCGCCGGGCTCTGCGCGAGTGCGCCGCGCTGGGTGTACATACCCGACTCGATGATCCCGTGCGCCTTGAGCAGGGCGCCTTCCAGGGCATCGAGGCCGGACCCGGCCGCGCCGCGGCCGGGAGCCGCACGTTCTGCGAGGCCCCCCTTGTGCCGGGGACCGGAGGCCACCCACCGACGGTTCACCGCTTTCACCACTTCCCTTCGTTGTCTCTCACCGACCACTGCCCGACGCCCACTGCCCGCTGGCAGCCCCCGGGGGACAAGGCTCGGGAGGGAGGCTAGCCTTCGTACCGGGACAAGAGACCTCGTATGGCAGCAAGCTGCGCACTTGAGCGGAGAATGCGCGAGGGCCGGGCGGCAACCATTTCGAGGTTCCCGCCCGGCCCGTTGTCCGTCCGCCCGCCCGTCCGCGTTCTGCGGACGCCCGGGCTAGGAGCGGCTGCCGGTGGTGGCCGGCTCTTCCTGCCGGGTCCCCCCGGTGAACTCCTCGTGGACGTCGGAACGGTTCCCGGTCCCGCTGCCCGGCCACCATGCCTTCGGGCCGATCAGCGCGGTCAGCGTCGGCACCAGGAGCAGCGCCATGATGAACGCCGTCAGCAGGATGCCGAACGCCACCGCGAAGCCCATCTGCTGGAGCATGGAGTTGTCGGCCAGCATCAGAACGCCGAAGGTGCCGGACAGGATGACGGCCGCCGAGCCGATGGTCGGTGCCGACTGGGAGACGGCGAGGCGCACGGCCTCAGCCGTGGACCGGCCCTTGCGCACCTCCTCGCGCAGTCGCGCCACCATGAGGATGTTGTAGTCGGTGCCGATGGCGACGACGAACAGGTACACGACGATCGGCAGTGAGAACAGCAGTCCGTCTTCGCCCTTGATGTTCTGGAACAGCCAGACCGCCGAGCCGAGGGTCGCGGTGAAGCCGAGGCCGACTGCGAGCATCAGGTAGAGCGGGGCGACGACACTGCGCAGCAGCAGGCCCAGGATGAGCATGATGGCCAGCGCTGCGATCGGGAAGACCAGCCTGTAGTCGTGCTTGACGGCGTCCTCGATGTCGGCGAGGACCGCCGTCTTGCCGCCCACCAGCGCCTTCGAGCCCTCGGGCGCGTTCTTGTGCACCGCGTCCCGCAGGTCCCCTGCGACCAGCTCGATGGCCTGCTCGGAAGAGGGCCGGAACTTCAGCACCACGTTGTACAGGGCGACATCGCCCTTGGGGCTCAGCACGGCCGGGGAGACGTCCCCGACGTTCTCCACCGCGGCGATGGACTGCCGGAAGGTGTCGAGGGCGGCCTTGTCGAGCTGCGCGCCCTCCTTCGACTTGACGAAGACCAGGCTCGGCTCGGTCTCGCCGGCGGAGAAGCTCTTCTGCAGATCGGCGTTGGCCTGGATCGACTCCAGGGTCTTGGGCAGCGAGCTCTCCTGGTCGAACCCGGGCTTGAAGCCGAACGCGCCGAGTGCGAGGACGGCGAGGAGCCCCGTGGCGACGGCGGCCACCAGGCCGGGGCGCCGCGAGGCGATGGCGCCGGCCTTGCCGGCCAGCCGGTCCTTCGGGGCCCTCTTCCAGGCCTTGGAGGGCCAGAACGCCTTCGTGCCGAGGAGCGAGAACACCGCCGGCACCAGCGTCAGCGCGGCGACGAGCGTCACGGCGACGGAGATCGCCAGCGAGGGGCCCATGGCACGCATGTTGCCCATGGTGGAGAACACCAGGGCCAGGAAGGCGACGATCACGGCGCCGGCGGCGGAGGCGATGGTCTCGCCGACTCGCGAAACCGCCTCGATGAGGGCCTGCTTGGGCTCCTGCCCGGCCCGCAGGTGCTCGCGGTACCGGAACAGCAGGAACAGGATGTAGTCGCATCCCACGCCGAACAGCACCACGATCAGGATGGCGGAGTTGCTGGCGTCGGCCTCGAGCCCGAAGAGCTCGCTCGCGGTCGCGATCAGGCCGTTGGCCGCGATGAACATCAGCGCGATCATCAGCACCGGCAGGAGAGCGATGAGCGGGCTGCGGAAGATGACCCCGAGCAGCACGATGATCAGGACCAGGGTGGCCATCATGATCATGGCGTCGGTGTCGCCGGCCGCCTCCTTGGCATCGACCATGAGTGCCACGGGACCCGTGACGCCCATCTTCAGCTCACTGCCCTGGAGTTCGGCCTTGCCGTCCGTGCGCAGCTTGCGGATCGACTCGAGGCCGGCCTCGGCCGCCGGGTCCTTCTCGGCGGAGACGACGCTCGCGAGCGCCATCTTGCCGTCCTTGGACACCGCCTCGGGCGAGGTCACGACGCTCTTGAAGGTTTCGTACCGCTTCGCCTGCAGGCTTTCGGTGACCTTCGCCACGGCGGCCTTGTCGGCATCCGTCAGTGCGGCGCCGTCGTTGCGCTGGAAGACCACGACGGCCGCCGGGGTCTCCTGCTGGGGGAAGGACTCCTCCTGGATCTTCATTATCTGTGCCGACTCGTACCGGGAGGGCAGGAAGTCGGCCTGGTCGGTACTGGATTTCAGCTCGGGGGCCAGGCCGGCCAGCGCAACCGACGCGACGATCCAGAACACTATGGTCAGCCAAGGCCGGTTGACGGAGAACCGTCCTATCCGTCCGAACATGACGCTCCTTTGGAAATGGATACGGTGCAGAACCGCGGGTTCGCGGCAGGCAGCACCATTGGCCGCCCGGTGTCCGGACGGCAGCAGCGCAACGCCGGGTGCCAAGAAGGCAGGCGGTACCGGCGGGCAGGCTGGAGCTCCGCCCGATCGGCGGCCGCGGCCCGAGCGCTGTCCGCCAAGTCTTGCGCGCCGGCACGGAATCGAAGGCTCCGAACGCGATTGCCGACAGGTTGTTGACAGCCGCACCGGAACTCCGCCCGGGAATCGGCCCGATCCCCTTGCCTCATGTCCTCTTGCGGACAGTGGTACGGGTTTTCCTGTGCCCTGCCGACACCTCCCTCCTACGGTCGAGCGTGGAGGGCCGTGACGACGGGGACGCGCCCCGGAAAGAGGGGAGGGGTGGATGTCAACGCTGACCGCAAGCGCCCGAGTCCGTTCGCTGGTTTCCCGGATCGTCGTGCGGGAGGACAAGCTGGAGAGCCGGCTGTCCGGGAGTCTGGAACTGGTGGAGAAGCGGCTCGTGGAATGCGCCGGGCGGGCCTCCGACCCGTACGTGGCCGACGTGGTCGGCTATCTCGTCGCAGCAGGCGGCAAGCGGCTGCGGCCTCTGCTCACCCTCTTGGCGGCCGAGTTCGGAGATGCCGGTGCCCTGGGCGTCATCGATGCCGCCGTGGTCTCCGAGCTCACCCACGTCGCCTCGCTCTACCACGACGACGTCATGGACCAGGCCCGCATCCGCCACGGGGTGCCCAGCGTCAACGCCCGCTGGGGCAACTCCGTCGCCGTCATGGCGGGCAACTGGCTCCTGGCCATGTCCGCCCAGCTCTCCGCGGGACTCGTGCACTCGGCCATGCCACTGCACGCGCAGACCTCCGAGCGCCTGGTGCGGGGCCAGCTGCTGGAGCTCCTCGGACCAACGGCGGATGACGGCCCGCTGCCCCACTACTTCAGCGTGATATCGCACAAGACGGCGGCTCTGCTCTCCCTCTCGCTCAGGCTCGGCGCGCTCCAGTCCGGGGCGTCCGCAGACGTCTGCGACGCACTCGCGGAGTACGGCGAACAGCTCGGAGTGGCGTTCCAGATATCCGACGACCTGCTCGACATCACCTCCTCGTCCGCGCTGACCGGCAAAGAGCACGGCAAGGACCTCTCGGTCGGCGTGGTCGGCCTCCCCGTCCTGCTGGCCCTCACCGGCGAGGACGCCGGCGACGAAGAACTGCGCGCCCTGCTGAGCTCCCCCACGGGGCTCGCGGGCGAGGACCACCGCAGGGCGCTGGACCTCCTGCGGGAATCCGCGGCCATGGGGCAGGCCCGCGCGATCAGGGACGAGCGGCTCGCCATGGCCCGCTCGGCACTCCGCGGGCTTCCGGCCGGGCCGCCGCTGCGGGCCCTGGACGCCCTGTGCGACGTCGTGGCCACCCGCACGAAATAGCCTGCACCCGCACCCCCTTCCGGGGCGGCGGCAAACGCCCAGCGACCCGCTCGCACGGCATGTAGGGAGTGACTCATGAAGCTGGACGACAGCACGATGCGCGCGGCCGAGCTGCGACGGATCCGGAACGAGGCCGAACAGGGCAGCGCCAGGGCCACCGAGCAGCAGCACGCGAAAGGGAAACTGACCGTTCGTGAGCGCATCGCGCTGCTCTTCGACGAAGGTTCCTTCCGGGAGGTCGAGACGCTGCGCCGGCACCGGGCCGTCGGATTCGGCCTGGAGGACAAACGGCCCTATACCGACGGCGTGGTGACCGGCTGGGGCACCGTACACGGCCGCACGGTCTTCACGTACGCCCACGATTTCCGCATCTTCGGCGGTTCACTCGGCGAAGCCCATGCCACCAAGATCCACAAGATCATGGACATGGCACTCGCCGCCGGAGCTCCGCTGGTGAGCCTCAACGACGGTGCTGGTGCGCGCATCCAGGAGGGCGTCTCGGCGCTGGCCGGGTACGGCGGCATCTTCGCCCGGAACACCAAGGCGTCGGGCGTCATCCCGCAGATCAGCGTGATGCTCGGGCCTTGCGCGGGCGGCGCCGCCTATTCACCGGCGCTGACCGACTTCGTCTTCATGGTCCGCGAGACCTCGCAGATGTTCATCACCGGGCCCGACGTGGTCCAGGCCGTGACCGGCGAACAGGTCTCCCAGAACGGTCTGGGCGGCGCCGACGTGCACGCCCAGGTCTCGGGCGTCGCGCACTTCGCGTACGACGACGAGGACACCTGCCTCGCCGAAGTCCGCTACCTGCTGTCGATGCTGCCGGACAACAACCGGCAGGTCCCGCCCGCGGTACCCGCCGGAGCCCCGGCCGACCCCTCCGGGGAGACGCTGCGCGGCCTGGTACCCAGCGACGGCAGCCGGCCCTACGACATGCGCCGGGTCATCGAGGAACTCGTCGACGACGGCGAGCACATGGAGATACACGAGCGCTGGGCGGCCTCCGTCATCTGCACCCTGGCCCGGCTCGACGGACAGGTGGTGGGCATCGTCGCCAACCAGCCGCAGTCGATGGCCGGCGTGCTCGACATCCACTCCTCGGAAAAGGCCGCACGCTTCGTCCAGTTCTGCGACGCGTTCAACATCCCGCTGGTCACGCTCGTGGACGTGCCCGGCTTCCTGCCGGGTGTCGACCAGGAGCACGGCGGCATCATCCGCCACGGCGCCAAGCTGCTGTACGCGTACTGCAATGCCAGCGTCCCGCGGATCTCGCTGATCCTGCGCAAGGCCTACGGTGGCGCGTACATCGTCATGGACTCCCGCTCGATCGGCGCCGACCTGTCCTACGCGTGGCCCACCAACGAGATCGCGGTCATGGGCGCCGAAGGCGCCGCCAACGTGGTCTTCCGCCGTCAGATCGCCGCGTCGGACGATCCCGAGAGCACGCGCACCCAGCTGGTCAAGGAGTACAAGGCCGAGCTGATGCACCCGTACTACGCGGCCGAACGCGGCCTCATAGACGACGTCATCGACCCCGCCGAGACCCGCGACGTGCTCATCAGCGCCCTCGCGATGCTCCGCGAGAAGCACGCGCCCCTCCCGGTGCGCAAGCACGGAAACCAGCCGGCATGACGGAGACCGAAGGCCCTTCGCTCTCCCGGCCGTCCCCCGTGCTCCACGTCGTCCGGGGACATCCGACCGACGAGGAGCTGGCCGCGGTGGCCGCCGTGCTCGCCGCCACCGTCGGCATGCGCAACTCCCCTACGGCACAGGAACCTTCCGGCTCCCCGCGCGGTGCGCGATGGCCCGATCTCTGGCACGGAAGCCGTTCGCCCCGCTCCTGGGTCACCCGGCAGGGTGGGCCGGCCGAGGGCGGGCCGCCCCGCGCGCGACAGGTTTGACCGCGCATGCGTCTCCCCCGTTCGGGGGAGGCGGATCGCCCCGTTGGTTGAGGTGCGGCGACGCCCCCGTGATGAGAATGGATCACATGCTGAGAGGGAATGTAGTACCTGACGTGCCGCGCTGGGCCGTTCTCGCCGCCTACGCCGTACCACTGGCCACTCTGCCGTCGGGCTTGTGGCGGCTCGCCCTGGTCGCCGGGGTCCCGGTGGCCTCGGAGCCCGTCCACACCGGCTGGGGCGTGCTGTACGTCCTGACGCTGACGGCGGTCTCCGAGGCGCTCGCCCTGCTGACGCTCGGTCTGGTGCAGCCATGGGGTGAGGTCGTGCCGCGCTGGATCCCGCTGATCGGCGGCCGTCCGGTACGCCCGCTCGCGGCGGTGGTTCCGGCACTGCTGGGTGCGGCCGCGCTCTTCGTCCTGAGCATCCTGGTCGGCGTCACCCAGTCCCACAGCCTGGCTTCGGGCGACCTCACGAATTCCGCCGCCCAAGAGGCTCTCCTCGTCGCCTGCTACCTCCCGTTGCTGGCCTGGGCCCCGCTGCTGACGGTGTCGGCGATCGCGTACTACCGGCGGCGGACGACCGCGCCTCCCCTGCCGGAGCGCGTGCTCGAGCACCACTGAGCGGCAAAACCCGCGGCGCCACGGCAATCCGATGCCACGGGTGAAGCTCCATATAGAGGTATTCGATGGATGAATGCGCCACGACCGGTTGATATCTAGGGTTCAACCCATGTCGACTGAACTGCGCCGAGCCGAACTCCCCATTCCCCAGGAGGGGAACGCGCGGATTTCGCACACCGCAGTGGCCTGGTCCGAATGCCTGTCGAGGGGGTCGTCCGAAGAACGGACCGGCCCCCGCGAGGATGGAGTGGAATCCATGCAAGGACACGTGCCGCCGTTCGCGGTGATTACCGGCGCCCAGGTGGAGCCTATGGTCGTGCCGGGTTTCTTCCACGAGCTCAGCCGCTACGGGTCGGGAGGCTGAGGTCTTGCCGATCGTCGATGCTCCTGAGCAGTTCAATCAGGAAGACCTTTACCTCGACCTTCACTCCACGATGGACCTCCCCGTCTACCTCAAGTGCGAGGGCTTCAATTTCGCGGGGTCGATCAAGCTCAAGGCGGCCACCGAAATGGTGGACGCCGCCGAGCGCCAGGGGCTGCTGAGCTCCGACTCCATCCTGATCGAGTCCTCGTCCGGCAACCTGGGCGTGGCACTCAGCATGATCGCCGCCAACAGGGGCTACGCCTTCGAGTGCGTCACCGACGCCCGGTGCAACCTGGCCACGCGGCTGCTCATAGAGAGCATGGGCAGCCGGGTCAAGGTGATCACCGAAGGGCATCCGGAGCGCGGCCTGCTCGGCGCGCGGCTCGACTACGTACGCGAACGCTGCGAGAGCGACCCCCGGTACGTGTGGCTGAACCAGCACGCCAATCCCAACAACTGGAAGGCCCACTACCGGGTCACCGCACCCGCGATAGCGCGCCGGTTCCCGAAGCTGGACGTGCTGTTCGTCGGAGCCGGCACCACGGGCACTCTGATGGGCTGCGCCCGGTACTTCCGCCAGACGCACCCCGGCGTGACCATCGTCGCGGTCGACAGCGTCGGTTCCGTCACCTTCGGCGTACCGGCGGGGCTGCGCATGATTCCGGGCCTGGGCGCCGGTGTGCGTCCGGCGCTGCTCGACGAGTCCTTCGTGGACCACGTCGTGCACGTGCCGGAGGCGGAGACCGTGCGGGTCTGCCATCAGCTCGCCAGGACCGGTTTCATGTTCGGCGGCTCCACCGGCACCGTGATCGCCGGCGCGCGCCGGTGGCTTGCGGAACACCGGCCGACGGGCCAGGTGACCGCGGTGGCTATCGCGCCCGATTTCGGCGAGCGATATCTCGACACGCTTTATCACACCAATTGGGTGCGGGAATTCTACGGTCCGGACGTCTTGGACGGGCTGAGCACCCGCGAGCAGTACACCCACTGACGGAGAAGGAAGAGGAGACCATGACGAACCCCTTTGAGGACAACGACGCCAGCTACTACGTCCTGGTGAACGGTGAGGGCCAGCACTCCATCTGGCCCGTCTTCATCGACGTCCCGCGCGGGTGGACCATCGCCTACGGCCAGGACGCGAGGCAGTCCTGCCTGGACTTCATCGAGCGGAACTGGACCGACATGCGCCCGAAGAGCCTTATCGCCGCGTCGGCATAGCAGGCGGAGCCTCCGTACCGGCTCCATGGGCGTGATGCCGGCGTGAATCGACCGCTGATGGGTGTCACGTAAATGCCACCCATTGCGGAAGGCTGGCACGTTACGGTCACGGACCCTCACCATCAGTGGCGCACGAAGCATTATGAAGTCTTCCCATTCTCCTCTCCTGAAAGGGATTTCACATGCGCGTATCATTCGCGGCAAAGGCCGCCGTGGCCGCGGCCCTGGCCGCAGCCTCCCTGACCGTCGCCGCCCCGGCCAACGCCAGCCAGCAGGCAGCGCTCACCGAGGTCACGTGCAGCAGGGACAACAAGGACCAGATGGCCTTCCTGAAGTTCGTGGGCGGGTCCCGCTGTTTCAAGGGCGTCGGCGACCTCGACGTGAAGCCCCTGTGGAACACCGAGGCCGACGTGGTGCTCACCGGCAACCACTCGGGCTGGTTCAGCTACGAGCCCACCCCGGGTGACGTGAAGGTCCAGCCCTTCAGCAAGTACCAGACCCTGACGGGTCGGTTCCACCCGCTCCGGCACATCCACGTCGAAGGCTGAGTCGGCTGATCCGTCAGCGATGACCTGGCCGGGTTAGCCCGACAGGCCGACCGCCGGCTCGTCCTCGTCGCCGCCCCAGACGGCGACGAGGACGAGTGGGAGCGCGAAGGCGCCCCGGACGACGGAGATCCTCCCGGCAGCCCCCTCGAATAGGCTCACCAGGTGATGGAACACGTGAACCAGCTCGGCTGCGACGCGCCGCGGACGGGTGCGCTCCCCAGGGGCACGGCCGCGGCGGTGTGGTCCCTGGACACCACGCTGAACATGGTCGGCGGGTACCCGCTCGACGGGGCGTCGGCGATGCTGGACGCGGCCGAACGCGACCGGGCCGGCCGTCTTTTGCGGGGTCCGGACCGCCATCGCTACATCGCCTCGCACGTGGGACTGCGCGTGCTGCTCGGCGCCCATCTGGGGCTGGCCCCGGAGAAGGTCACGCTGGTCCGTGAGGACTGCCCGTGCTGCGGCGGGCCGCACGGACGTCCCGCCGTGGCCGGGGGCGCTCTCCACTTCTCCCTCTCGCACAGCGAGGACATGGCCTATTTCGCCTTCGCCCGAGTGCCGGTCGGTGTCGACGTGGAGTCCATCCCGAGCGCGGCCTCGGTGGCCGACGTACTGACCAGCCTGCACGCGGCGGAGACCGCCGAACTGACCGCCCTCCCCGACCCGGACCGCCGCACGGCACTGGCCCGGGTGTGGTCCCGCAAGGAGGCGTACCTCAAGGCCACGGGCACCGGGCTCGCACTCGGCGTGGCCGACCCGTACGTCGGCTCCGCCCCCGACCCGGCCCGTCTCCCGGGCTGGACCCTGACGGACCTCCCCGCCCCCACCGGCTACGCGGCGGCCCTCGCCCTGCGCGGCTAGCCCGGATGCGCGGAAGCAGGCCAGGGGCACAGGCCGCAGACCGCAGACCGCCACAGACACAACGGCCTGAACCGGCGACGCATGCGGGCACGGTGCCCGCGGGCCCGACCTCCGGCCCATCGCGTCAGTCCGCGAACGGGACGGCCTCGGGCTCGCGCCTCCCCCCGCGTCGCCCGCGCCGCCGCGCGCCTGCGGGGGCGAGCCCGTCCGACGCGGCCACGGCACTCCGGGCCGTCGGCCGAGCTCACCCCCGTGAAGCTCGACCCCGACCCGGCCGGCGCCGCCACCCCCTCAACACTTCAGTGGCGACGAAGCATTGGTAACGTACACCAGAGTGACTGCCCGGCGTCAACCAAAGTGTTGCCGGGGCCGGCCCGAGGGGCTTCGAGAAACACTGTGGTGGGCAAAGGCTCGCCATCGCGCCAAGGAGGTCGTGTACGTGGAGGATGACCAGTCGCCCACCTTCGCCCAACTCCTGGACCACCTCTTCCGCGAGGTGCACCCCCCTTCCCGGGGGCCCTACACCTACGCGGAGGTCGCCGAGGGAATCCGCAGGGCTGCGACCGGAGAGGGGCGCGGGGTGACGGCGAGCGCCATCCAGCAACTGCGCACCGGCGCCAAGCGGAACCCGACGCGACACACCATCAAGGCCCTGGCCGACTTCTTCGGCGTACCAGCGGGCTACTTCGTCGACAGCGCGGCGGCCGAACGCACCAAGGCGGAGATCGGCCTTCTCGCCGCCATGCGCGATCAAGACGTCCGCAAGGTGGCCCTGCGCGCCAACGGCCTGAGCGTCGACAGCCTGAAGATGCTGTCCACCGTGATCGAACAGGCTCGGAAACTCGAAGGGCTCACCACCGACGACCCCGCGCAGGACCTCAACCTGGACGACTGAGCCGCGCACCGGGCAGCGATCGCGCGATCCCCGCCCCGACAACGACACCCCCTGTGGCCGATCATCGGCAGGGGGCATCAGCCGTTTCCCGGGACCGGCCCGGCATCCCGGGCCGCACGGCACGTCCGCGGCAACACCCCGCCCGCACCGCGGAGTCGCGAACATGTCAGCATGGGGCGCGCCTACCGGGCCTCCAGGGAGAGGCTCGCAACGGCCGACCTATTCCGACCGGCGTCACCAGAGTGAGGACATGGACTTCGAGCAGCTTCGCGCCGCCTGTGAGGCACGCGTCGAGGCGCTTCGACTCCCGCACCGCTTCAGCACCCGCGACCTCCGCGACGCCGTGGCCGAACAACGCGGGCGCCCCATCATCCTGCGCCCCCTGAGCACCCTGGGCGCCATGGACGCCCCGTGCGGCATCCGCCTGGAGACCCCGGACGCCGACCTGTTGTTCTACGAGGAGGCCACCTCCCCCCTCCACCAGAACCACATCCTCGCCCACGAGATCAGCCACATCATCTGCGACCACCCCGGCAGTCTGGAACTGGACACCCTGCGCGCGATCGGGTTCAACCCCACCCTCGTGCAGCGCATGTCCGGCCGGACGAGCTACACCAGCGAGGACGAACGCGAGGCCGAGGTGATGGCCAGCGTGATCCGGCAACTCATGTACCGGGGACGCGAGGGCCCGTCGAGCCGGCCCGCCAGCGGCGCCGAGAGCTGGGACGCGCTGTTCGCCAAGCCCCACAGGAAGAAACGCCACCGGAAATGATCAACATCCTCTTCACGGGCACGGCCGTCGTGCTGCTGTGCTTCGCCGCCTACTGGGTGCGAGGACGCGGCGGACACCGCCCCACGGGCACGTGGGCGATGGCGGCGCTGCTGACCTCGTTCGCCCTCGCCTTCGCCTCCTACGCCCCCGCCGTGGAGCACGCGGTCGAATCGGCGGTCCCCCACGTCGCCCGACTCCTCAGCAACACCTTCACCCTGACGGCGGCCACCTCGGTCCTCGCCTTCCTCTTCCAGCTCAATCTGGACCGCGAACGGGCCCACCGGCAGATCCGGCTGCGCGTCATCGCCCTCGCGATCTCCGTCGCCTGCATGACCGCCTTCTTCGTCGCCGAACAACTCACTGGACGGAACCCGGTGTTGTACGCGTGCTACGTGCTCGTCTACATCTCCTACCTGGGGTACACGGCCAAGGACTTCCTGCTGCAGACCTGGGCCCAGTCCAAGCGCTCGACCCGCCGCAGTCAGCGCTGGGGCCTGCGCACGACCTCGGTCGGCTGTGGCTTCGCCCTCGTCTACGCCGCGTACAAGCTCTTCGCCCTGGTCTCCATCGGCCTCGGTCTGGGGCTCGTTCCCGACGGCGCCCGGTGCTCGACGCCGCTGACCCCCTTCCGCTGCGCGTTCAGCGTGACCGCGCCCGCCGTCGCCGTGCTCCTCATCACCTTCGGACTCACCCTCCCCGCCCTGTTGTGGCCGCTCAGCCAGCTGCGCCGGCGTCGCTGGGAGCGGAACTCGTTCACCGCGCTGGAACCGCTGTGGCGGGAGGTCACCGCAGCGGTCCCCGAGGTCGTGCTCGACCCGGGGAACACCGGGGCCGACACCCACGACCTCGACTTCCACCTCCACCGCCGGGTCATCGAGATCAACGACTGCGTGCTGGCCCTGCGCCGGTACCGTCGGGCGTCGGTACGGGACGCCGCGGCCGCCGAGGTCGCCCGCCGGGGCACGGCCGACACCCCCGAGGGCGACGCCGGGGTGGAGGCGGCGGTCATCGCCGCGGCCGTCGCCGCGAAGCACTCCGGAGTCACCCCCGAAGGCGACGAGGCCCCACCCGCCACCGGCACCGCCTCGCGCAAGGGCGGCCTCCAGGCGGAGACCGCCTGGCTGCTGCTCGTGGCGGACGCCTACGCGCGGCAGTCGGCACCGGCGCACGCGGGCGCGGCCTCGTGACCGCCCCCCGGCAGGACCCGCTGCGCGACCCGCGCTTCTTCGGCGACCCCTACCCCACCTACGACCGGCTGCGCGAAAGCTGCCCGGTCCGGCGGATCCCCACCGGCTCCGGCGGCCACCACGCCTACCTGATCACCGGCCACCCCGAGGCCCGCGAGGCGTTCACCGAACCCCGCCTGTCCAAGGACACGGCCCGCTTCTTCGCCGATCGTCCCTCGAACCGCGACCTGCACCCGGCGATCTCCCGCAACATGCTGGCGAGCGATCCTCCCGCGCACACCCGCCACAGGCGGGTGGCGACGCCGCTGTTCACCACCGGACGCGTCCGGGCTCTGCGTCCGTACATCACCCGGGTCGTCGAGGACCTCGTGGCCGCGTGGCGACCGGGCGCGGAGGTCGACCTGGTGGCGGAACTGGCGGTACCCCTGCCGGTCACCGTGGTCTGCGAGCTGCTGGGGGTGCCGGAATCCGACCGCTCCACGCTCGCCGGCTGGTCCCACGACCTCTTCGACGCGACCGACACCGATCGTATCGACGCCGCCTCGCACAGGATCGGCGCGTACCTGACCCGCCTCGTCGAGACGGCCCGCGCCAGCTCCGGCGACGGCGCGCTCCACTCCCTCCTGCGCGACTGCGACGAGGGCGGGCTCGACCGGGACGAGACCGTCTCCCTGGCCGCCCTCCTCGTGGTCGCCGGGCACGAGACCACCACCCAGTTCATCGGCAACGCCGTCCTGGCCCTGCTCCGGCACCCGGAGGCCTTCGACCGGCTGTGCCGGGACCCGGACTTGATCCCCGGCGCCCTCGACGAACTGCTCCGCTTCGACTCCCCGGTGAGCGTGGCCACCTTCCGTCACAGCACGGAGGACCTGCGCGTCGGCGGCGTCGACATTCCGGCGGGCTTCCCGGTGCTCATCGCCCCCGGGGCCGCGAACCGCGACCCGGCGGCGTTCCCCGACCCGGACCGCCTCGACCTCGACCGCGACGCCGGCGGCCACCTCTCCTTCGGCCACGGCATCCACCGCTGCCCGGGCGCCCCCCTGGCCCGGGCCGAGGCGGAGATCGCCCTCCGCACCCTGGTGACCCGCTTCCCGAACACCCGCCTGGCCGTCCCCGCAGAATCCCTGACCTGGCGCCAGACCCGCCTCACCCGCGGCCTGACCACCCTCCCCCTCACCCTCGCCTGACCCCCGACCGCAACCGCCGGCGGACTCCCGGTTCGGGGAGACCGCCGACGGGCGTGGGAGCGGGGTGGGTCAGTTGCTCTTCGCCACCGGCTCCAGGATCGCCACGCACTCCACGTGGTGGGTCACAAGGAACAGTGCAAGCCGAAGCAGGTGAAAGGAAGTCGCCGGTCAGGGCCTGCGCCGGCGGCGGTCCACGACCGCATGCGGTCCACGTCGCTACCGGCGTGGACCGCACGACCGGGCCTCCTTCCCGAGCTCATGCGTATCCGACGATGGAAGTCGTCAGGCTGCGCACGGAGGGGCCCGGCCTTCACGGGGTCGGGTCAGCGGACGCCGGCCGTCGCCCGGCGGCGCGCGTACACCACCGCACCGCCGATCGCCGCCAGGGCTGCGGCCGCGGTGACGGAGATCGGCTGCCAGGACTCGTCGGTGACCGGTGTCCCGGACGCGACGGCGCCCTGTTCCGGCTGATCCTCCGCGAGGCCGGCGTACCCGCCGGCCAGGCCCTTGCGGTCGTACTCCGAGCCGGGCATCTTGTCGCCGTAGCGGGCGGTGACCAGCTTCTGGTACGCGGCGAGGGTGATGCCGCGCTTCCCGCCGAGGCCGGTGGTCGCCTCCTCGTTGAGCGGCTCGACCATGCCGTCGGCGGTGAGCCGGTACCAGGCGCGGATCTGCGGCTCGGTGAAGGTACGGGCCTGGGGAGTACCGCGCTCGGCGAAGCCGACCTCGGCGTCCCCGTCACGGATGCCGGCCAGCTGCCAGCCTTCGGCACCGACGGTCTGCGGGCCGCTTCCCGGCGTAGCGGGGTTCCCCTTGGGCGCAAGCAGTACGGCGGCGTGCTTGCCGTCGGAGGCGGTCACCCGGGAGGCCAGGTAGGAGAGCCGGAGCGCGGTCTCCGGGGTCGCCCGGGTCTTGCCGGTCACGAACTCGGGGCTGATCTCGAACATCGGCACCGGGTCCTTCTTGAGATCGAACCCGGGCGGCGCGGCGACCGCCGCGGGTGCGTTGCCCGGGGTACCGACGGCGCCGCCGTCCGCGGCGGGGGCCGTGCGGGGCTGTCGGGCCGAGACCAGGAAGCGGGAGACGGTGTCGTGGAGTTGGTCGCTCCGGAGGGCTTGCTGGGCGGACTGGTAGCCGGCGATGCCGTCGCCCTCCGCGGCCTGTGCGGAAACGATTGCGCTCAGGGCGGCGGCGAGTGCCGTCGTGGCGAGGACGGCGGCCCGGACTACCACCTGCTTGGGGTGTCGCGTGGTCTGCATGGTCGGTCTGCTCCTCAGCCCTGGATGCCGATGCGGGAGTGGGTCCACTGGAACGAGTTGTTGTTCGCGTAAGTGGAGTGGTTCCACCATGTGTAGGTCTGGGTGGTCTGCCACGGGTCGCCGACCGCGATCATGTTGGTGGCGCTGTCGTAGCCGTAGATGACGTTCATGTGACCGCCGCCGGTGCGCCAGCCGAAGCGGACGGCGAACGGCCGGCCTGCGTCGATCTCGGCGGCGGACTCGCCGAACGAGGCGTTGCGGTACAGGCTGCGGCCGCTGTTCCTCAGTCCCAGCCTGGCCAGGCCATTGGCCATGTCCTCCAGCGTCGCGGGCTGGTTGTTGCAGTCCACCCAGGTTCCCTGGGCGGCGAGCTGGCAGAACTGCTCCTGGCTGACGGATCGGCCCCAGTGTTTGGCGATGGTCACGCCGGAGGCGTCCCAGCACCACTGGGTCCTGACCTGCTTCTGCATGTCGATCGCGAGTGTCTTCGCGGTCGTGGGTTTCGGGTTCGGGCTCGAACCGCACACCGGCAGGGGGGTGGTGTTCTCGTTGATGAAGGCGTCGGCGATGTAGTACGAGCCGGTGTAGATCCACCGCGGGTTGTTCTCAACGGTGTCGCCGGTGGTCCGGCAGGCCATCTGGATCTTGGCGCCTACCTTCGAGGAGCCCTTCACCTGGGCCGAGAGGGACGGCTTGGCCCGGTGGTTGACGGTCTTGTAGTTGCCCTGCCCGCCGATGACCGTGCCGCTGACCACATCGGCCTGGGCGAGGGTATTGAAGCCGAACAGCAGACCGCCTGAGAGTGCGGCGGTGATCGCGGCTATCAGCGCTTTCTTGCGGCGGGACGCGCGACGTTTGTGCATCATGCTCCTTGATCTGAAAAATACGGGAATTGTCTGCCCGGCAGCCCGGTCGTCCGGTCTGCGCGACAGATGTCGAAGGGCGCCTGGCTCGGCGGCGGCACACCGATGGATGAAGGGCAGTCAGCCAGTTGGCGCCGAACGGAACGGCGTGGGAACGTCACGGCCGCCCCGATGTCTGGGCTCACACGACGTGCTGGTTACGGACCGCTTCGCCCGTCGCCCCACGGCTGCCTGCGGGCTCGGGCCCGGCGGACCAGCAGCATCCCGGAAGCGGCCCCGGCGAGGGCGGCCATGGTCAAGCCCGTCGTTGTCCAGGAGAAGGTGCTCCCGTCGCCGGCCGGGGCGGGCCGGGCGGATGCGTCAGCCGAGGGCACGGCTGCGGCCGAAAGGCTCGCAGGAACAGGAACGGGGGCGGTGGGCGCGGCGGAAGTGCTGGGGCGGTGCCGGGTCGGCGACCGGTACGGAGACCTCGCGTTCGGCGTGTCCGCGGGAGGGGAACCCGATGTGGACGTGCACCTTACAGGTGCCGGCAGGCAGGACCTCTGCCGTGCTCCAGCCGGTGCGCGTGCCGCAATCCCGGACCAGCTTCCAGGGGCCCGCGGTGCGGGTGCCGTCCGCGCTGGTCGCGTCCACGGTGGCGGCGACCGCCTCCTCGATGGCGTCCCCGTCGTTCTCCCCGGTGATGTCGGTGGTGAGGTGGCCTTCCCGCTGCCCGGTGATCACGACTTTGACGGTGTCGCCGTGGGCCTGGGTCGCCAGGGCCAGGGCCTGGCGAGGAGGAGGAACAGGACCCCGAGTCCGGTACGTGCCGGGGGGGCTGTGCCGTGTACGCATCGTTGTGGTGCTCCCTGGTGCGGTGGGGATGCGAGGGGCGGTGAGGGAGCCGGCGGCCGGCCGCATGGGGAAGGTGGCCGTCCGCCGGCGGTCGATCAGACGGTCGAAGGTCAGCCGACCTTCTGGACCGTCCAGACCTGCGTTGCGCGCCCGTCGGCGCGCTGGAGGTCGAGCAGCCGCGTGTCGTAGTACGGGCGGTTGCTCGCGGTGAGGGCGTATCCGCCGCTCGCCGGGCGGGCCGGATCGGAAACCACGGCCTTCGGCGCGGCGGCCGGTGCGAGGACGTCCGCGGCGGCGTCGGCCTGAGCGGCGGTCCCCGCCTGGGCATTGTCGCCGAGCCCGAAGTAGGCGACGCCACCCGCTGATGCCGCGGCCGACGCAGTGGCGGCGGAGAGGAGTATCAACCGGCGCGGTTTGCGCCGGTGTTCACGTTTCTTTCGACGGTAACCCGTCATGCGCACCTCAATTCCTGGCCGGAGGAGTGGGTGCACGGAAGCCTGCCAGACGGGTGCGATGGAGAATTCGGACAAACGGGAATTGGCTTCGAGATATCCGACTGTTACCTTGGGGGTTACATCTGATGATCTATCAATTAACTTCAGAATCAAGGTAGTTACACATGTAGACGCGAAAAGGTCCAGGCCATCTCCGTTGTGTCGTTATGGAATCGAGATAATCGAGTGAGGCTTGCTGACGGAAATTCAGTCAGCGATTCACCTAATTACTACTGGACGAATTCCCCCTGTTACGAGCGGTAAGGAATCGCTCGCTCCGCCCGAGGGCGACGACTCGGCGGCGCGAAGGCCTTGATGCGCGACGGGGCCGACTGTCGGCGGGTCGCGCAGCCACGGGTCCGAACTGCCCCCTATGCCCTGATCGTCGCCTCACCTCCCATCGCTCTCCCGCCCCCGGCACGGGTGATCGGCGTGAGCCGGGCCGTGTGTCAAGGCCCTGAAGTCCTAGCTCGGCCTTGGGACCGGTAGGCCCGCGTATTCAGGAGTCGCGAACCTCAAGGACGCCGAGGGATGGGTCGTCACCGGGCATCACAACGACGCCCTTGACTCATGGAGGGCAAGCGAGGCTCAGGTTCCGCCAGTTTCGGTCACCAGCCTGGTGGCAGTCTTGTCGTGGTGGCCGAGCGCCTTCGCGATGACGAGACCGGGGCTTGGCGGACGAGTTGGCGGATCGCCGAGGCAAACCGCTCGACGCCATCGCGCTGTAGTACTGGTCGCCCGCCGCGGATACGTTCACCCGTGAGTAGTGGTCGGGAGAACTGCCATTGGGTGCCGTAGCCGCGGCAGCCCGCGCCGGGCCCGACTGTCGTCGTCTGGGTCCGATAGCGGTACCGAGTCGATACGCCCGCCGTGCACCGGCCCAGTGCTGTCCTCGCTTGCCAGGGATCGACCCCGGCCATCGTTTCGCTGGGGGCCTCGACGAGGTCCTGCACATCCGCCTCGACCTCTGTCAGACGTGGCACGACCTCGGTCACGCCGCCCTTCGTGTTGAACAGCTTCAGGCGGGAAGCCGGGATGCGGGCGAGGACCATGGACCGCCGACCGACAGAGAAGGCCGCCCCCATGCCAGGCGTAGCCCTGGTGCGGGAGGCGGCTCTTCCGTGCTCATGATCCGTCGCCCGCACCGCCCGGCATCACACTGCCCTGAACCGCAGGTCAGAAGCCCTTTGTGGTCGGTTCAAGGAGCGCGACGCACTCGACATGATGGGTGGGTTGTCAGAAACAGATGGAACGAAAACAGGTGGAAGACAATCGCAGGTCAGAGCCATGCAGAGCTGACTTCGTGACGTAAGTGATGTGCGCCATGGGTGCTGCGTGCGCACGGCACTGCCCGCGGCGGGCGTGAGCTGTTGCGCGGCGTCGGCCGGGATGGTGTTCAGGGTCATGCCGTCCGCGCGGGTGCCGGATTCTTCGGCTGCCATGACGGCCAACTCGGTCTGGGACAGGGAGTCCATGTCCCGCTGGCGGAAGGTGGCCTGGGCGGTGACGTGCGAGGTGTCGATGCCGATCTCGAACAGCATCGCGACGCGCCTGTCGTACATACGGATGGCCTCCATGGCGGAAGGAAAGGGTGGTGCCGAGTGGTCCAAGGGGCACCAGTCACTACGGGTACGGTGCAGTTGCCCGAAGCCGGCCGTCGTGAAGTCCGCTCCAGCGTCCGGCGCAGCCCCGCATTGCGAGGGCGGGCTCGACAGCGCCTCCGATACCGGCGTGCCTTCACCCTTCGAGCTGTGGTGGCGTACTCGATGACCGGCTGCAAGTAGAGACGGTGTCGGAGCCGGGATGCGCTTCCCCGCTACTCGGCCGGCCCACCGACGAGGTCATCTTCGATGGTGAGCACCTGGTCCGTGCCGGTCAGGGTGAGCAGACGAGCCAGTTGGCGTGGCAGAGGGCCCGCCAGTCGCAGGTCGCATCTGTCGTTGTAGGTGAGGAGCAGGTGCAAGAACGTGGAGTCGCCGAAGGCGATACCGCGGACGTCCAGGACCAGTCGATCGATGCCGGCCTCGAGAGCCGTTTCGCACGCGGTGCGGAGTGGGGCGAGGTTGGTCAGGTCGAATTCGCCGGCACACTGCACCACCCGGAGCCCGTCGCGGTCGGGCAGGACAGTCACTGTCGTCTCCAACAACGCCTCCTCCAGCACACGACACCGATCGTGACGTCCAGCTTGCCCGACTTGCGAGCTACGCACCAGGCTGTCGAGCGCGAGATGAAGGCGTACGCGCGGCCGGCGGAGGACAGCCGGCTCGTGCCAGGAGCTTATGGGAGCCCGCCCCGAGGGCTCCGGGTGACCTTGGGGCGGGCCGTGTACCCGCCCTGTCAACGAGGTCCCGCAGGATCGGTTCCGCACCCGGCAGCGGTGCCGCAGCAACCGGCTCCGCCTGGCGGGACGAGTCAGCCTGCGGTCTTCCGGAGGGCCGCCCAACCTGCCTGTTCGGGGGTAATAAGGAGGCGGCCTGGGCGGATCAGGCCAGGCGCAGGACAGCGTTGATGATCTTCCCGTCGGGAAGCGGGGTGATGGCGATGTGTTCGGCCAGCTGTTGAATGAGGGGCCATCCGTATCCCCCCGGCCTGCCGCGGGTGCGCGGGTGGGCGACAGGTGTGCGCGAGCTCGCGTCGCCGACGGACAGGTGCAGGGCGCCTTCCGTGATGGCGACGCGGAAGACGGTGAGGCCGCCTCCGTGCCGCAGGGCGTTGGTGACGAGTTCCGTCGTGACCATGAGCGCATCCGCGGCGATCACGCTGTCGACGCTGATGCCCGCCCGCTCCAGCAGCTCGGCAACACTGCGGCGGGCAGCGGCCGGGGTGACAGCGCCCGGCTGGTCGCCGCCTTCGGGGCGACCGGAGCCGGGAGTGCCGTCGGCTGCGGGCGGGTTCATAGGGTTATCGCCTGCCCTCGGTCGGGAGAGTCATACCGCCCTAGCCCGTTCGGCTGAGTAGTGATCAGCATGCCACCGCACACGGGCCTGCGCGGGGCGGCCGTGCGGCCGACGCCGATGTCCCTACCGCCACGGGTGAGGGCAGCGCGCAGGCGCGCGGCCCAAACCGGATGCGTTCCATTCCCGCCAGGACGCCGGTCCGGCCTCCGCTGGTCGGGCCGCCCGCGCACGCGGGCGCGGAGGTGATCGCCCTGGTTCCTGCGGCACAGCAAAACGCCCACGCCGAAGGCGTGGGCAAAGGGAACGTCCGAACCACGACAGCTGACCCAGACGGTACACGCCCGCACACCCTGTCACCAGAGGAAACAACCGCGCCGGCCGCTCCCCTCGCGGGTCCCCGGGCTCGCCGGAGGCCCGGCGGGCCCGGGTACGGCCTCAGGCAGCGGACGCCGGGTTCGCCGAACCCGCGGCAGCGCGGTGTTCGGCGTTGATCCGCTGAGCCTCTTCCAGCTGGTCCTCGCGGAGGAATCCCTGGGTGGTGCCGAGCATCTCGGCGGCCCGGCCCATGCTGGAGGCGGGGAAGGCGTCGTCGAGACGGCCGGACGAATCGTCTGCTGTCATCGCACCCACTGCGCAACAGGTGGGGAAAGGGGTCAGAACGCGGGGAGGGGCCCTGGTGCGTATGACACCAGGGCCCCGAAGGAACTGCTACACCATCTGCCGACCCTGATACTGCGCCGGCCTTCTGTGTCCGCTTACCCGTCCGAACGGGGACGAGTGGCGCGGGGATCGCGGTGCTTGACCGGAGACCACCTCACTATCGATGTCCTGCGGTACCCGGACTCGCGTGGCGTCCGGGCGATCCTGATGGCGTCCCAACTCCTCCGTTCTTCCCTCTGGTGATCAACTACTACCTGCAGGGAACTGCTGCACTGCTGATACTGCGAAATGCGGGAACTGCTCCACTCGGTACTGCTGGTACTGCGTACTGCTCGTGACCTGACCAAGCGCCACGCTTCGGCAGCCAGCCCCGTCGCCCATCCTGCATCTGCTCTGGCTTGGAACCCCACTGCCGAACTTCCCGGTGCGCGCGCCCGCAGCCGACGCCTTCACCGAGGGTGCTGCTCACTGACTTCACTGCTGGGTACTGCAACCACAGCGTTAACTGCGGTACTGCCTGCGGCGGCCCCTGACGACTGCGGGCCACCCGGTCCGGTCGTCAGCCCCGTCGCCGTCCTGCAACAACCCTGGCTCCGGAACTCCACCACCGCACCGTCCTGCTGACTGCAACTACCTGTACTGCGGGTACTGCTGCCCGGCAGTACGTCTCTGCCAGGCCCTTCGGTCTCTCTAGCTACGAGAGAAACCATATCCACGCCGCCACCCAATGTCTACTCCAGCCGTCATAGATTTCCAGGCGTCTGGCTTTGAGGTATTCGATAGGCGCGGGGGCGATGTCCATCCGGATTGACCAAGCCAGCGACCGGTGAGCCCCATCCGCGCATGACCTCAGAGAGGCCAACGAGTCGGCCGAAACCTCCGGGGCCGCAGATCCTCATGGTGCAATGGGCCTGTCCGGCACCGCCCTCGACGCGGACCTTCACACATCCGAGTCGAAGGTCCCGGTGCGGCATCGAGCAGCAAGGGAAGCCTGTGACCGCAGGAGAGTCAGACGACGGGCGGAAGCCTCGCCCGCCCGCGGGCGGAAGCTACGGGGGTAGGGCGATGACGTTGGCGGGAGCGTTGGAGGCGGCGGAGGCCGCAGCGCCCGTGGAGTCGCTCGACGTGGTCGCGCGCATGCTCAAGGACCACCTCGGGGCGGCGTCGGTGTCGTTCCTGATCACCGACTTCACCGGCAGCTCGGTCGTACGGCTGGGGGCGGCGGACAGCGTCGAGACCGGCGAGCCGGCCCGGCGCATCCCGCTGGGCGGCACCCTGTACGACGACGTGATCCGCAGCCAGCAGCCACAGGTGGAGCACCGGGGCGAGAGCCGACTGGTGCGGGTCGTCGCCCCGGTGACCAACCGCGGGGACGCCATCGGACTCCTGGAGCTGTTCCTGCCCGCGCCGCCGGACGCCCAGGTGATGCGGGAGATCGGCGAGACCGCGCACGCGCTGGCGTACATCGTCATCGCGAACCGGTCCCACACCGATGTGTACCAGTGGGGGCGGCGCACCAAGCCGCTGAACCTGGCGGCCGAGATCCAGCACCGGCTGCTCCCGGCGTCGCTCGCGTGCGAGGCGGCGCAGTTCGCTGTCGCCGGGGCACTGGAACCCGCCGACCACGTCGGGGGCGACACCTTCGACTACGTGATCGACCGGGACACCGTCCAGCTGTCGGTGACCGACGCCATGGGCCACGACGTCGACGCCGCGCTGCTCGCCACCCTGGTGGTGGGCGCCCTGCGACGGGCCCGGCGAGAGGGTGCCGACCTCGCCGAACAGGCCCACCAGGCCGACCGGGCCATGCGCGATCACGGCCGCAGCGGCTACGTCACCGGCCAGCTGCTGCGCATCAGCCTGATCGACGGCGAGACGGAATTCGTCAACGCCGGGCACCCCTGGCCACTGCGCATGCGGGACGGAGAAGTCCACGAGGTCGTTCCGAAAGTCGATCTCCCCTTCGGCCTCAATGCCCAGGCAGCGCACGCCAACACCTACCGGGTGCAGAGGCTGGACCTCCGCCCGGGTGACCGGCTGGTCATGCTGACCGACGGCATGCTGGAGCGCAACGCCGAGAACCTCGACCTGTCGGACCTGATCATCCGCACCCGCGCACTGCACCCCCGCGAAGCCGCACGCACCCTCATCAAAGCGATCGTCGACGCCGGCCACGGCCACCTCGACGACGACGCGACCGTCATGTGCCTGGACTGGCACGGCATCCACAACTCCGAGCGCAACGCCGCCCACGGCGCCGACCTCACCGACGCCTCACGACCCTCAAGGACGAGACCGCCCACACCCCGGTGACTCCGGGCGTCCAGGACAGAGGCACGGTCTGGGAACCGGGCCCGTCCCGGCTCGCGCCAGCGTCTCCCCGCCCAGCGCGTGCCGTCTGATGGAGCCGGCTCTCTGCCGCCGCCGCAGCGTGCTGTCCAGGGCTGGCGGTGACGGGTGACGTACGTCCCACGCGCCAGTCGGGGGAAGGGGCCATTTCGGTTGCCACAGCCAATGAGGTCGCCTTCCGCAGCAGGGTCACAACCTGATGCGAGAGGCGCCCTTCCCTAGCCGATGAACGTCAGGCACCGCTGACGGCGTGGTCAAACGAGGCCGGGTCATCCAGGCTCGCGTGAAGTGTTCGCTGGGCCAGGAGCAGATTGGAGCTTTATGGCGCTGAGGACGCCTTGCCCCGGGGCCTCACAGTTTGGTCAAGGCTGCCGGCTGGGTGGTGGCAGCTGGTTGGGGGTGTGGTGGGCGGCCGGGCAGCCAGTAGGCGGCTGCTGCGGCAGTGAGGAGGGTGACCAGTCCGGCGAGAAGGGCGGTGGCTGTGAGTCCTGCGGTGAAGGACTCACGGGCTGCCGTGAGGAGATGCTCGCCTGTTGGACTTGGCAGAGGGGGCGCGAGGGTAAGCGGGGCGAGGACGTTTTCGGTGGCGGCCCGGGCGAGATGCGGGGGCATATCAGTACCGGTGAGCCGGTCACTCAGCCGGTCGCTGTAGAGGGTGGCCAGGAGCGAGCCTTGTACGGCCACGCCCAGGGCGGAGCCGACTTGACGCGTGGCGTCGTTGATGGCTGAGCCAAGGCCGGCCTGCTCGCCGGGGGTCGCACCCATGACTGTTTCCGTTGCCGCTGCGACGGTCAGTCCGGCTCCTGCGCCGGCGACGGCCTGGAAGACGATCAGGTGACCGTAACCGGAGGTGGCGCTTGTGGTCGCCAGAACGGCGAACGAGGCTGTGGTGATGAGCAGGCCCGTGACGATCGGCAGGCGGTTTCCCCACCGGGCCCCGAGCGGCAGGGCAGCAGCCGCTCCCAGTACGAGCCCGGCAGGAAGAGGCAGGGTCCGTACCCCGGCCTGCCAGGGGGTGTAGCCGAGTACACCCTGGAGGTAGAGGGTGACGACGAACAGCGCTCCGAAGCAGGCGAAGGACATCAGTGCCAGTGCCGCGGCACCCATGCTGATCGATGGGATGCGCAGCAGGGGGATGGGAAGCATCGGGAACCGGGCGTGGTGCTGGCGCGCGATTAAGCCTGTGAGCAGGAGGGCTGCCGCGCCGAAGGCGGTCAGGACGGGCGTGCTGGTCCAGCCGTGGGTGGGGCTTTCGATGAACGCCCAGACGAGTGTGAGGAGCCCGGCTGCGGACAGGACGATGCTGGGCCAGTCGATGGGGGTGTGCGGTGCGCGCGACTCCGGCACGAGGATCAGGGCGAGCGTGATGGCGATGGCCGCGACGGGCAGGTTGATCCAGAACGCGGCGCGCCAGGAGAAGTGTTCGACGAGCCAGCCGCCGAGTACCGGTCCGGTCAGTCCCCCGACGCCGATCACTGCCGTCCACAGGGCGATCGCACGGCGCCGTAGCTCGGGCTCGGGGAAGAGCTGGTGGATGATGGACAGCGTGGCGGGCATCAGCAGGGCGGCGCCGGCGCCCATGGCCCCGCGGGCCGCGATGACTTGCTCCGGTTCCTGCGCGAGGGCTCCGAGGAGTGACGCCGTGGCGCACAGCAGGAGCCCGGTGGTGAAGGCCCGGCGCCGTCCGATGCGGTCGGTCAGTGACCCGCTGGCCAGCACGCTGCCGCCCAGGACGAGGGCGTAGCCGTCGATGATCCATTGGATCTGCGACATCGAGGGCTGGAGATCGGTGTGGAGGTCGGGGACGGCGACGTTCAGGACTGTCAGGTCGATGGCGAGAAGGAACAAGCCCAGGCACACGGTGAGTGTCGCCGCCCAGCGATGGAGCTCGCTCGTGCGTGTCACTTGAACGCTCATGGTGTCGCCACGGCGTAGCGGGCGGCAGCGTGCAGATCCTTGCAAAGCCGGTCGGTCAGGGCGCAGATCTGTTGGTCGGGGTAGCTGTGCGCTCCTGGGAAGAGCCGTGGGGAAACGGGCTGAGTGGTGAGGTCGCCCCAGGTGCGGAGTCGTTCCATGGGAGCGATCGGATCGTCCTGGCCGCCGTATACGGCGACGGGGAGGTCCAGCAGTGGTTCGGGCTGGTGTCGGTATTGCAGGGCGAGAAGCAGGTCCGCGAGGATCGGGGTGTAGGCGGCGGCGAGGATCTGGGGTTCGTTCAGGAGTTCGTCGGGGATGGGGCCGAGGAGCCTGGCGGCGCCTTCCCTGCCGTCCAGCAGGACCGCGGACAGGGCGGTGACGAAGGCGTCCAGATGGGGTGCGGGCAGGGCGGAGAGTGCGAGCAGTACGGGCGTGCGCTGGCGGGCGCGGACCAGGGCGCGCGTGGTCTCATAGGCGAGCAGGGAGCCGAGGCTGTGGCCGAACAGTGCGAACGGCCGGTCGTCGTCGCTCTGGTGGATCAGGTCTGCAAGGGCCGTTGTGGTGTGATGGGGGTCGGTAAGAGAGGCCTGGTCGGCGAGAGCGCCGCGGCCGGGCAGCCGGACGGCCCACAGGTCTACGGATTCGGGCAGGTGCTCTGCCCAGGGGCGGTAGAAGCTGGGGCCGCAGCCTGCGGGCGGCAGGCACAGCAGTCGCAGTGCAGCGGCGGGCCGATCGGTGAGCGAGGCCAGGGAAGGCTGCCCGGGCTGGGGACGGTGCGATGTCACGGTTCTGTGTCCTTCAGAAGGCGTGGGGCCCGGGGCCGCACCGGATTGGTGCAGCCCCGGGGGGAGTTCAGTTGCCGGTGTGGGTGCGGTTGCCCAGGCGGGCCAGGACACGGAGTGCGAGGTCGGTCAGATGGCCGGCCCCGGTCAGCTCCACCACGGGCAGGTCGCATCCGATGCTCGTGCTGATCGCGCTGGACAGCTCAACGGCCATCAGAGAGTCGACGCCGAGCAGGTCCAGCCGACGGGAGCGGTCGATGTGCTCGGGGGTCGTCTGCAGGACGACGGCCAGGAGTTCGGCGAGCTTGTCTTCAACCAACCGCACGGTCTCGGCGGCGCTGGTGGCGGCCAGCGTGTCCCGCCACTGATCCGCGGTGTCACTGTCGCGCCGGCCCTTGAGGAGGCTGGCCGTGCGGGGGGCGGTCAGGGTGGGCATCACGTGTTGCTGGAGCCTGTCCCAGTCGAAGAAGCCGACGGCCGCGGTGGCGGCGTCGGGGTGGCTCAGCAGCTCGTCCAGGCGGGTGAGGGCGTCGGCGGCGGTGAGATGGCCGAGGCCGATCGCCGTCATCTCCTCGGAGCGGCCGGTGCGGTGTACGTATCCGGTGTCGGTGATGGCTCCCCACTGGACAGCGAGGGCGGGAAGACCTGCGTTTCGGCGGTCCCGGACCAATCCCTCCAGGACGAGGTTGCCCGCGACGTAGGCCGCCTGCCCGATGTTGCCCGCCAGGGCGGCAGCCGAGCTGTAGACGACGAAGAAGTCCAGTGAGCGCTCGCGGGTGAGGGTGTCCAGGAGCAGGCCGCCGGTCATCTTGGGTGCGAGGACGGCGCGCAGGCGGTCGTCGCTCAGCTCGGCCAGGGGTGCGTCATCGAGGACCATGGCGGCGTGGATGATGCCCGCCAGTCGGCGCCCGGAGGTGTCGACGTCGTCCAGCAACCGGTGCAGTGCGGCTTCGTCACTGATGTCCGCCGCATGGACGGTCGTGTGGGTGCCGCAGCCGCGCAGGTGGGCGAGGAGCGGGGCGGCTTCCGGTGCGTTCTCGCCGCGGCGGCTGATCAGGGTGAGATGGCGCGCGCCCCGGGCCGCCAGGTGGCGTGCGGTCGCGGCGCCGAATCCGCTGAGGCCGCCGGTGACGAGATAGGTGGCGTCAGGGTCCAGTACCGGCCGGTCGGCGGGGCGGTGTACGGGTACTTCAGTGTCGAAGGTGACCACGATCTTGCCGGTGTGCCGGGAGTGCTGGAGGTTGGTAAACGCCTCGTCGATGCGGTGGGCGGGGTAGCTGCGGTAGGGCAGCGCCGTGTAATCGCCTTCGTGTACGGCCTTGGTGAGAGTGCTCAGGTGCTGGTCCATCAGCGGCGAGGGCCCACTCATCATGGGGGAGAGATCAACCCCGAAGAAGGTCAGGTTGTGCAGGAAGGGGGCCAGTGGCAGCGAACTGTCTAGGAGGAAGTCGCGCTTGCCGAGTTCGAGGAACCTGCCGTGGGGCTTGAGCAGGCCCACACTGCGCACCAGGGCTTCCCCGGCGAGCGAGTTCAGGACCACGTCGACTCCCGCTCCGCCGGTGAGGTCCTTGACCTGCTCGGCGAAGTCGAGTCGGCGTGAGTCCAGCACGTGTTCGACGCCCAGCAGACGCAGCAGGTCCCGCTTGGCCGGTGTGCCGGCGGTCGCGATGACCTGGGCTCCGGCGCGGCGCGCGTACTGCAGGGCGGCCAGCCCCACCCCGCCGGCAGCTCCATGCACCAGGAGCGTCTCGCCGGGAGCCAGGCGGGCCAAGTGGTTCAGGCTGTGGTGCACCGTGGCGAACGCCACGGGCAGGGTGCTGGCAGCGGCGAAACTCAACTCCGTCGGCATCGGCATGACGCGGTCGGCACGTGCGAGCGCATGCGTACCGAAACACCCTCGCGCCAACCCCGCCACCCGGTCTCCGACGGCAACGTGGGTGACGCCCGGTCCCACGGCGCTGACCACTCCGGCGCATTCGAGGCCGACGTCGGCGGTGTGCGGCATCCGGCTGGAGGGTACGGCCGGGACGCGGCCTGTGGCGATCATGATGTCGCGATAGTTCAGGGCGGCCGCAGCGACGGCGATCACGATCTCGCCGGCGTGGGGTGTGGGCACCTCGGCGGGCCGCCAGGCCAGCCGGTAATGAAGGCCGGGGTCATTTAGGGTGAGGGTGTAGCTGCTGGAACCGCTCCCGGTCACCGGCGGGGACAGGGGGCGCACAACGGTGGCGAACCGGCCGGCGGGGGTGAGCAGTACCTCGTCTTCCTCCGGCCGGGCCAGCAACTCCGTCACCACGCGTTCAGCGAGCTCCTCGTGCTGCCCTTCATCGCGCGCACCCGTGAGGGCGATCCTGCGGACCGTCAGTTCTGGGTGCTCGTTCGCCAGAGTGCGCGCTCCTCCCCACGCACCGCCATACTCCGCCGCAGGTGGCGCGGACACGTTGGTCTGGGAATTGGTGGCGATCAGCCACACGGTCAGGTCACGGGTGTCGGTGCGCTGCTTGCAGGCGGCACTGAGGGCTCGGAAGACCGCCAGGTGGCGTACCGCTGCGTCGGTCGCTTCGGCCGGTGACGCGGCGGTGCCTTCCTCAGTGAAAAGGACCAGGTCGGTCGGTGGCTGCTCCGGGCACAGCAGACCCTGCCACGACGCGGTGGTGTCGTCGAGAGACGTCGTCTGGACGGCAGCGGCGGCTACGCGGTCGCGCAGGGCGGCCACCACCGAGCTCTGGGCCGGGCTCGGGTCCTCCCGCTGGCCGGGCAAGGCACCTACGAGCCACCGGCGGGCGGGGACCGCTTCGATGCGGGGCGCTGTGGCGGGGACGTGGGAGCGAGGACGCCGGGCAGTAAGGAGGACGGAGTGGTCGCTCAGCGCGAACGAGGTGGGGTCTCCCGTCTGGGCGGTGCCGGTGAACCCGCACTCGTGCAGGAAGTCCTTCCACCGGTCGTGTGCCAGCAGCGGCCCGTCGGGCCGCAGGCCACGATCGGTCGCTGACCAGAATGTGTCCAGCAGCCCGAAGACCGGTGCGAGAGCTTCGTGACTGTGGCTCTCCACTGCCAGCAGGTGTCCACCGTCGGCCAGCAGATCCGCAACTCGGCGCAGCGTGGCAGCAAGGTCGGTCGTGGCGTGCAGGACGTTGGAGGCCACCACGAGGTCGAAGGAGGAAGGGGTGAATCCCTGTTCTACGGGGTCTGATTCGAGGTCCAGGACCCGGTAGTCGACGAAGTCGTACGCGGCGAAGCGGTTCTTGGCCTGCGGGAAGAAGGCGGAGGAGATGTCGGTGAACGTGTAGTGGGCACGCTCGCGCGGCAGGTGAGGCAGCATGGCGGCCGTGGTGGCGCCGGTGCCTGCGCCGACTTCCAGGATGCGCAGGGGGCGGTCCTTGGGCCAGCGAGCGATGGCGCTCGCCACCAGCGTCGCTGCGAGCCGGCCGTGGTAGGCCAGGATGGGCGCGCCGTCGTAGAAACGGTTGGCCATGGAATCCGCATCGGAAAACAGCAGTTCGAGAGGGTCGCTCTGCCCTCGCAGAACGCGCGCGAGGTGCTGTCCGCATGCCCCGTAGGCCAGCGACGTCGCGGCCTCACCGGGAAAGTCACCGAGCAGGGCTGCGAACAGCGGCTCCGGGGTGGGCTTCACCACCAGGCGCCAGCGGCCCGGTCCCTCACCTCGCAGCACCCCGTGCTCGGTGGCCGTGCCCAGGAGGGTACGCAGGAGCTGGGTGTACTTGACGTCCACGCCAGTGGCGATGAGCGCCTCCACCGTTACGGTCTGGGCGTCGGGAAGCAGTTCGCGTACGGCGGCGCCGGCGAAGTGTCCGGTCATCTCCATGACCCTCGTGCGGAACTGGTCGTAGGGACTCGCAGTCCACGCTTCGGTGAGCGTGGCCATCTCCTGTGCACAGGTGGCGAAGACGTCCGCCGGCGCGGGCAAAGGCGCCGGTCGTGCGGTCTCTCCCGCAAGGGGGGCGGCGCGCAGGACTTCGGTCAGTTGCTGGGGCCGGGTCCTGCCGCCCGCCTCGAAGCGGCGCAGATGACAGCCCAGCAGTTCCAGGGCGACCGTTCCGTCGAGGTCGCTGACGGTGATGTCCCAGACGGCTTCCTGCGTGGTCACCAGCCGGGCCCGCACGTGAACAAGCCCCCTTTCAGGCATCGGGCGCCAGCAGCGCACCGTCTCGATTCCAGAGGGCAGATAGGGGCACGAGTCGTCGCTGACGGCGGCGAGCAGGGGCATACCCGCCTGCAAGGCACCGTCGAGAACAGTCGGGTGGGCTTGGTGGCCCGGGGCCGCCTCCATCATCGCCGCGTACTCCGCGAGAATCTCCCCCGCTCCGGTATGCAAGGCGGTCAACGGCCGGAAAGCGGGGCCGTAGGGCAGACCGGCGCGTGCACAGGCGGCGTAGTGCTCCTGGGGGGACAGCAGGCCAGTCAACCGGGAGCGGATGTCGCCGAGGTCGAGGGCTTGCGGCTGGGCGCGCAGCAGACGCCGCACGCGTCCGCGTGCGTGTTCGCTCCAGTCCTGGTGCTCGCCGCTGCGGCTGCTCACTGCGAAGGCACCATCAGCGCCCAGGCTTGTTGAAAGATGAACGTCCATGTCCGGGTCGTCGAACGGCAGCGTCAGGGCCCTGTCGAAGGTCAGGCCGGTGATCTCGGCGGGTGCTTCGAACATCTCGAAGCCGGCGGCCAGTGCCATGTCGGTGTAGGCCGCCGCCGGCCACACGACAGCTCCTTGGACGGTGTGGTCCACCATCCACGCCAGGGCATCCGGATTGATCTGCTGTCGCCATACGGGGGCTGCGACCGGTTGGCGAGTTCCCAGGAGAGGCTGTCGCAGCGGAGTGGAGGGCTGCTGCCCGGACTCTTCGAGCCACCAGTCCGAGTGGCCGTTCCAGTGCCGTTCGCGCTGCCACGGGTAGGCCGGCAGATCCGTCACCGCTCCCCGCTGCGGGAAGAAGACCTTCCAGTCGACCTGCGCACCGACGGCCAGCAGACGGGTGAGTGCCGCATCGAGGGCTGCCGGGCCCGGCTGGATGCGAGACAGCGTCGCAATGACGGCGACGGTCTGCGCGTTGTTCGCCGCCACACGACGCAGATATCCGCTGAGCACGGGGTGCGGGCCCACTTCCACCAGCACGTCGCACTGCAGCTCTTCGTCGACCAGCACGCCGACGGCTTCAGCGAAGCGGACCGGCTCGCGCACATTGCGCCACCAATACGCCGCATCCAGCTCCGTGCCCTCCACCGAGCGCCCCTTCACGGTGGAGATCAGCGGGATACGGCACTTGTCCGGACGCAGGTCGGCCAGCGCCTCGGCCAGCGGCTCCTGGATCCTGTCCATCGCGGGGGTGTGGAAGGCGTAGTTCAGGCCCAGGTCACGGAAGAAGACGCCCTCGGCATCCAGTTGGGCGCCGAGCGCTTCCAACGCATGTGCCTCGCCCGCGATCGTCACATCCTGATCCGAGTTGACGGCGGCTACCACCAAGCGCTCGGCGTACCCGTTGTCGGCAAGCAGCTTCCGCGCCGCCTCCGCGTCGAGACCTACCGCCGCCATCCGGCCCGCGCCCGCCGTCGCCGCCTGGGCGCGGCTTCGTTCGGCAACCACCCGGCACGCCTGCGATCGAGTCAGCGCTCCCGCGCAATAGGCTGCCGCGACCTCGCCCACGCTATGTCCCATGGCCGCGACCGGCTCGATCCCGCGCGCGGCGAGCGCTGCCACCACACCAGCCTGCACGGCGAACAGCAGGGGCTGCGTCACCTCGGTCCGCTCCCAGCGGCCGGGATCCGCCGACGTCGCAAGCTCCGCCTGCACCGACCAGCCCAGCAAAGGCGCCAACTCGCGATCCACCGCCGCCACCTCGGCAGCGAAGACCGCGTCCCCGCCCAGCAACTCGGCTCCCATTCCCACCCACTGGGCACCGTTTCCGTTGAAGACGAACGCCACGCGACCACGCACGACCGCTTCCTCCACGGCGACTGCCGCAGCCGGGCTGCTCGAATCGACAGAGCGCAACGCGGCCGCCGCCTCGAGGGCGCCTTCGGCGAGTACGGCGATGCGCTGCTCCCGCCCAGCCCTACGGCGGCTGGCGGTGAACGCGTCATCGTAGAAACGCCGGCCGGCGCCCTCGGCGTGCTTCTGCGCCTGGTCTTCGAAGTGAGCGGCCCACTCATGCGCGGCGTCCCGAAGCGCCCGAGAGGTGCGGGCGGAGACCACCACCGGCAGACGGGTGCCCTGCCCGACCACCTTCCGGCCCGGCGACTGGGCTGGGGCGGGGGGAGCGGCCAAGACGACATGGGCGTTGGCGCCGCCGAAGCCGAAGGAGTTGACCCCCACGACACCCCTACCGGCTTCCGGCAGCGGCCGCGCTTCCACGACCGGTTCCAGCCCCAGAGCGGCGAAATCGATCGCGGGGTTCTGCGGCACTCCGTGCAGCGTCGGCGGAATCCTGCCCTCCCGCAGCACCAGCAGCCCCTTCAGCAGGCCCGCCACCCCAGCGGCGGACTCCATGTGTCCGATGTTGGACTTCACGGATCCCACCAGCAGGGGACCGCCGGTACGGCCGGCGCCCAGTGCCCGCCCCAGGGCCTCGCACTCGACCGGGTCGCCCGCTTGAGTCCCCGTGCCGTGCGCCTCCACATACGCCACATCACTCGGCCTGATTCCGGCGCTCCCATACACGCGCTCCAGCAACGCCGCCTGTGAACGGGCACTGGGCAATGCCAGACCAGCAGTCCGGCCATCAGCATTGATGCCGCTCGCGAGGATCAACGCATGCACCCGGTCCCCGTCCGCCAGCGCGGCGGACAACGGCTTCAGGAGCAGCACCCCCGCGCCTTCCGAGCGCACGTACCCGTCCGCCGACGCCGAGAACGGCCGGCACCGCCCTGTCGGCGACAGCATCGAGGCGGCTGAGAACCCCGCGAAACCTGCGGGGCTCAGCAGGACGTTCACTCCGCCGGCGATCGCCAGCGGGCTTCGGCCCGTGCGCAGCGCCTCGCACGCCTGGTGCACCGCGGTCAGAGCCGAAGAGCAGGCGGTATCCACCGCGTTCGAGGGCCCCTGGAAGTCAAAGACGTACGAGAGGCGGTTGGCGGTATTGCAGGCTGCCGAACCCCCCATGGTGTAGGGGTTGTACGAGCGCAGCCGCCGCGCCTGCAGATCTGAATAGTCGTGCGAGGAGACCCCGATCACCACGGCTGTGTCACTGCCGGCCAGCGTGGCCGGATCGATCGCGGCGTCGTCGAACGCCTCGACCGCGCACTCCAGCAGGAGCCGCTGCTGAGGATCGATACGGGTGGCCTCCTTGGGAGCGATACCGAAGTAGCCGGCGTCGAACGACCCCACATCATCGAGGAACCCGCCCGCGGCCGTGTAGGACTTGCCCGCCCGCCCGGCGCCGGCCGCGACGAAGGCCCCGGTGTCGAACCGGTCAGCGGGCACCTCCCCCACCAGATCCCGTTCCCCTTCAAGGGCTGCCCACAGACCGTCCAAGGTACGAATCCGACCAGGAAGGCGCAGGCCGACGCCCACCACAGCCACCGCATCTCCGGGCAGACCCCCGGACACCGAGCCTGGAAGCGGCTCGGCAGCTTGAATTTCCACAGTCATGGCATGGCTCCAGAGGAAAGCAGCAACGGACTGATCGCCCCGAAAGCAAGCAGGGGGCCGCCCGTATAACGGCCCACAGCCGCACAAGTCGCGCTTGATCGACGATCTTGTGCGTCCCATCTGCCTGGTCAGCTGCGAAGGACCGTTTCGCGCAGCAGGCCTGTGGCCGCGGGACGCACGTCCGCTTCCGCCTCCTCGCCCCGCTGCACGACGCCTCCTCGGCCTTCGTCCGGGCCCATGTCACCGGCAGCGAGGGGCGCCGCGCGTCCAACGACTGGACCCGCACACACCTTCGGCCCTGCGCGAGAGAGGCGAAGAACATGACGGCCCCGCCAACGACGTTGGCGGGAGCCGCAGGTGGCGGTGCCGTCGTCCCGTGTGGTGGCGCTGCACAAGGCGGCGCCGTTGGTAGCGGTGAAGCGGACGGTGGCCTGCGGGCGGGGCTTGCCGTCGCTGGTGTGAGGGTCGCGGCGCGTCGGCGCAAGGTGAGCGGCTGGAGGGCGAGGAGGGCGTTGGAGGCGGGCAGGCGGGTTTCGATGGAGGACACAGCAGGGGTCCCCTAGACCGCCAACAACAGAGAAAGCCGCCTCCCGTACCGGGCTGTAGCCCTGGTACGGGAGGCGGCTTTCTGGTGCTGACGATTCATCAGGAAATCCGTCGGGCGTGCGTCAAACGTGCGTCACGAGCGTCAAACCAGCGTCAAGATATCGCCCTTAACGCGCACAGCGCACATCATGCACACTGCCCTAAACCGCAGGTCAGACGCCCTTTGCGGTCGGTTCAAGGATCGCGACGCACTCGACATGATGGGTCATCGGGAATCAGATGGATGGCGGCCGGCCCGAACCGGAGTCACTCCTTGCTCAGCCGCACCGTGTCTCCCGTCCGTCCGCCCGCGAGGACATCGATGCGCACGCCGGTCGCGGGGTCGGTGAAGCTCTGTCCGGGTGCGTACGCGGCCAGGTCCAGCGGGGTGCAGCCGGTGGGCGGGGTCGTGGTCGGGTTCGCGTTCATGATCCGCACCGGGCCCTCGCCGGTCGGCGCGGCGGAGTCGACCTTGTACACGAGGACGCCGGTGGAGCAGGCGGCCGCGTCGTTGCCCTGGGCACGGCGGGATTCCGCCACGTATGCCGTCGTCCCACCGGTCCGCAGCACGGCGATCTTGGTTCCACCGGACTGTTCCACCGGGGTCAGCCGTACCGTTCGGCGACCGGACGCGGGCAGGCAGGCGACCTGGTCGTAGCGGGTCCATCCGAGCTTCCAGGAGTGCCAGCCGAGGTACTGCGGGGCGTGGCCGGCGATGTTGCCCATGACGTCCCAGCCGCCCACGTACCGGTGGGTGTCGCCGGTGAACGAGTACAGGTCGGGCAGCCCGAAGGTATGGGCGGTCTCGTGGGCCACCACCTTGTGGCCCCAGCGCCACATGTCCTGTCCGAAGGTGACGGCCCACTTGACGCGGGTGCCGTCGGCGGTGATGCCGGGCGCCGCCGGGTCGTACAGGTAGGTCGGTGAGAAGGGGATGGCGGTCGCCGTCCTGGTGGGGACGACGTAGACCATGTCGTAGCGGGAGAAGTCCGTGTATGGGTCGGCGGCCGTGATCGCGTCGCGGAGGTACGTCTCGTGGGACTCGAACGTGATGCCGCGGGCGAATCCATAGGAGGTGGACTCGGCGGGCATCCGGATCCAGCGGTGCAGTGGGGTGTTGTCCAGTCGCAGACGACCGTGGCTCGCGCGGCCCATCCAGTCGGCTGCCGGGGCGAGGTGAGCGGCGTACGGCTCGGTGGAGTCGGTGGCCGGGGCATCGGGGAAGTCCACGTACAGCGTCAGGACGCGGCGGGTTCCGGTGGCGGGCTGGAACTGGGTCCGGTCGGTGTCGTGGCCCTCGTCCGTCCAGCCGGTCCGGCCGGGGAGGGCGCAGCCGGCCGCGGGGGGCGGCGAGCCGGGGGCCGCTGCCGCGGTGGGGGCGGACAGGCAGGAGATGAGTGCGACGGCCGCGACGAGCGGCCGCAGGTGGTGGAGCGGGGTGGTCATGTCTCTCCCGTCGGAGGCAGGTTGAGGGGTTACGAGGGCGGGCGGGCGGGGGCTGCGGGGGTCCTATGCGCGACCCGCGGCCAGGTCCATCAGGCGGGACAGCACGCGGCCGCCGGAGGCGGTGACGCCGTCGTGCTCCCATTCGTTGGTGACCCATACCCGGGTGGCGCCGACCTCGCGCACGGTGCACAGGGAAAGCCCGGCGTCCACGTACATGTCGTCGTGGTAGACCAGTGCGGCGAGCGGGACCCGGTTGGCAGCGAGGCGGGGAGGGTCGTACAGCGGTGGCCAGTCGGGGCGTTCGGCGAGCAGATCGACGGCGTCGGCGAAGGGGCGCAGGCCCTTGATCTCGCGGAACATCCAGGGGTAGATCATTTCTCCGGTGAGCAGGAGGGGGTCGGCGTCCTCGGCGAACTCGGGGAACGCCGCCGCGGCCCTGGACGCCGCCCAGCCGGTCGGCCCCGCGCCCTGGCCGTACAGGGTCTCCTGCATGACGGTGAAGAGCGGGTTGTCGGTGAATCCGGTCAGTGTCATCACTTGGTGCAGGAACGTGTCGGTCGGCTTCGCTTCCTCGTCGAGGGATTCGTCGAGAAGCCAGTGGATCCGCTCGAAGCCGTCGCCCATGCCGAGGGCGAGGCCGAGCGTGCGCAGGCGGTGGGGGGTGAGCCGGTCTCCGTCGGGCAGGCGCACATCGGTGGCAGCCAGAAAGCGGGCGATCTCGCGCAGCCGGGCGGCGTCGTCCGGGTAGCGGGCGTAGAAGTCGAGGACGCGGTCCCGCACCCGGGGGTAGGTGCGGGCGTAGACGTCGTCGGCGGTGGCCGAGAGGCCGGGCAGGCCGCCGGTCACGTAGCACGCCCGCAGACCTTCGGGAGCCTGGGAGAGATACGTGAGGGTGATGAAGCCGCCGTAGCTCTGGCCGAGGGTCTCCCAGGGCTCGTCGCCGCACAGCTGCCGGCGGATCAGTTCGGCGTCCGCGACGATCGAGTCGGCGCGGAAGTGGCCCAGATGGTCGGCCAACCGGGCCGGCGAGGCGAAGCGGGAGGCCGCCCGGGCGGTGACGGGGGTGGAGCGACCTGTGCCGCGCTGATCGAGGAGGAGGACCCGGTGGGTCTTGAGGGCCTGGCGCAGCCAGCCAGGTGAACCGGCCGACGGTCTGGGCGACTTGCCGCCGGGCCCGCCCTGCAGATAGAGCAGCCACGGTAGTTGCCGACCTACTTCGCGCGCATCGGCGACCTCCCGGGCGAAGATCTGGATGGTCGGACCGTGCGGGACCGCGTGGTCCAGGGGAACGGTGAAGACGTGGTCGACGGTCGCGTACGCAGGGTTCATGGGTCCCTTTCGCGGCCGCATGGCCGCACAGTGACTTGTGGCATTGCGCGACAGCATGGCGCGGCCAACGGTGGCCGTGGAGACCCCACTTACCCATAACTCCGCGCTATGGAGGCGCGACAATTGTGGGTGTCATTTCACATAACTATGTTATCGGTCACATTCCAGCGCCTTCCCGGGCTGCCCGACCGTTCACGGAGTGACCACTGATGAACAAGCGCACTCTCCACGCCGTCGCCGCCGCCCTGGCGGCGACCGTCACACTCGGCATGGCCGGCTGTTCCAACGGCGGCCCCTCCGGCAGCAGTCAGCAGGACAAGGACTCGAAGAACCCCGCACGCGCCAACGCGGGGGCCACGGTCGGCGGCACTCCGCAGAAGGGCGGCACGCTGACGGTCCTGTCCAACCAGGACTTCACCCACCTCGACCCGGCCCGCAACTGGGTCATCGGCGACATGGACTTCGGCACCCGGCTGCTCTACCGCACGCTGGTGACATACAAGGCGGAACCGGGCGCGAAGGGCGGGGAGCTGGTGCCCGACCTCGCCGAGGACCTCGGAGTCTCCTCCAACGGCGCCAAGACCTGGACGTTCAAGCTCAAGAAGGGCCTCACGTACGAGGACGGCACCCCGATCACCGCCCAGGACGTCAAGTACAACGTGGAGCGGTCCTTCTCCCCCGACCTGCCCGGCGGCCCGGACTACGCCGCCCGCTACCTGGCCGGCGCCGAGGGCTACCGGGGCCCCGCCCAGGGGCAGCACCTCGACTCGGTCAAGACCCCCGACGACCACACGATCGTCTTCGAACTCCGCAAGCCCTTCGCGGAGTTCCCCAACGCCACCGTCCTGCCCACCTTCGCCCCGGTGCCCAGGGCCCAGGACAAGGGCCCCCAGTACGACAGCCGCCCGTTCTCCTCGGGCCCCTACAAGATCGAGTCGTACGACCGGGACAAGCGGCTGGTGCTGGTCCGCAACCCCCACTGGGACCCGGCGACGGACGCCGTGCGCAAGGCGTACCCGGACAAGCTGGCCGTGGTGATGGGGCTGAGGGCCAACCAGATCGACGACCGGCTCATCGCCTCGGAGGGGGTGGACGCCTCTGCCGTCTCCTGGGGCAAACTGCGCCCGGAGAGCACCCCCAAGGTGCTCACCAAGGCCGACGTCAGGGCGCGGCTGCTGGCCGAGTCCACCAACTGCACGGAGATGGTGCAGATGCACACGGGCCGCGCCCCCTTCGACGACGTCAAGGTCCGCCAGGCCGTGCAGTACGCCCTGGACCGCGAGGCGGTGCTGACCGCCTCGGGCGGCCCGGCCCTCAACGACCCCGCCACCGCGCTCATGCCCGGCTCGCTCTTCGGCGGCAAGCAGCCCGACACGCTGGGGATCCCGGCCACGGGCGACGTGGAGAGGGCGAAGCAGCTCCTGAAGGAAGCCGGCAAGCCGGACGGGATCACCACCCGTATCACCGTCTCCAGCGGGGACAAGGGGGTCGCCGAGGCGATACAGCACTCCCTGGGCCGGGCGGGGATCAAGGTCACCATCGACGCCGTCGACCCGTCGGCCTTCTACGACACCATCGGCGACAGCAAGAGCCGCACCGACCTCGTCTACACCGGCTGGTGCCCCGACTACCCCTCCGGCTCGACCTTCCTGCCCTTCCTCTTCGACGGCCGCTACATCAAGGAGAAGGGGAACTCCGGCAATCACTCGCTCTTCCGCGACGAGGCGACGATGCAGCGGATGGACGAGATCGCCGGCATGACCGACGCCGCGCAGGCCGACTCGGCGTGGCGGCAGCTGGACGGGGAGATCCTCGCCAAGGCCCCGACGGCGCCCGCCGTCATCGAGCGCATGCCGCTGCTGCTCGGCACCAACATCGCCGGCGCCTTCGGCCACACGTCCTTCGGCGGCCAGCTCGACTACGCCACGATCGGGCTCAAGGACCCGGCGAAGAGCGGCAACTGACCCCACCCCGCGCAGCGCCCCGGCTCCTCGGTGTGGAGCCGACTTCGTGATGCGTACGGTCTCGCCGTAGCCGTCAGCAGCGAGCACGTCGATCCGTACCCCGGCCGCCGCATCGGTGATCCACTCGCCGGCCCAGGACGGGCGTCGTCCAGCGGGCGGCAGCCGCAGGCGGGTGCGGCGGCCGGCTTGGCGTCCATCACCCTGACCGGCCCCTGTCCGGTCCGCACGGAGGCGTCGACCCGGTAGATGGGTGCGCCGGTCGAACAGGAGCCCGCGTCCGCCTGGATCCCGCGCCTGGACTTGACGACGTACGCGGACGTGGGGCCGGTGCGGACCACCGCCATCTTGGTGCCGCCGCCGTACTCGACCGCCGTGAGGTACAGGGTGTCGCTGCCCTTCGAGGCCCGGCACACGACCTGGCCGTGGACACGCAACCTCCACATGAATGGTGTGTGACATTTCACATAGTCTGGCGAGATCCCATTCCTGTCCGAAAGCTCTCGCCGCTCCATAACATGCGCGGCATGGAACTGGAGGTACGGCACCTGCGGGTTGTGTGCGCGATCGCCGAGGCCGGCAGCCTCACCCGGGCCGCCGCCGCGCTGTCCATGACCCAGCCGGGCCTCAGCACGCAGTTGCGCCGTATCGAATCGATGCTGGGCGGTGCCCTCTTCGTCCGGCAGCGGGCCGGAGCCACACCCACGGCCTTCGGTGAGCTGGTGCTGGCCCGGGCCCACGCCGTCCTGCCGGGCATCGACGCGCTCCTCGCCGACACCGCGCGCGCGGCGCGCCACTTGGCGTCCCCGAACCACGTCCGCATAGGATCGGTCGGCGCACCGCTGCTCGGCCATCTCATCCTGGCGGTAAGGGAGTTGCTGCCCGCGACCGAGGTGATGTCACGGTGCCACTACTCCCCCGTCACACTCCTGGACGACCTCGCCGCCGGCCGCCTGGAGGCGGCGGTCCTTGGCGACCACCCCGAGCAGGTCCTGCCGCCGCGCGACGGGGTGGTCCTCACCCCGCTGGTCACCGAACCGGTCTTCGCCCTGCTGCCCGCGGCCCACCCGCTGGCCGGCCAGGAGGCCGTGTCCCTGACCGAACTCGCCGATCACGACTGGGCGATGCCCCGGCCCGATGGCGACCGCACCCGCGAGTACTGGTCCTCGGTGTGCGCGCTGACCGGCCGCCGCCCCGCCGCCCCGCACGAGGCCGAGGGGCGCCAGCTGATCGAACTCGTCCGCGCGGGCCTGGCCGTCAGCCTCTGCCAAGCCACCTTCTCGGAGACCCCCGGCGTCGCCGTCCGCCCCCTCGCGGGAAACCCGCTCTGGTACCGCCACGTCATGGCCTGGCACCGTGACGGCCCGCTGGCCTCCCACGGCGACGACATCCTGCGAACAGTGGCGGCCGGATACCTGGACACGTGTGCCGCCAGCCCGGTCTACGCGGACTGGCGCCGCCGACACCCGGGCGCGGCCCAACTCCCGCAGACCCGACCCCGGTACGCCGATCCTTAGCAGGCGGGACGGACCGCCGCGGACAAGGCGGCCACGACCCGGTCCTATGCCGCGAGCCGGCCTGCTGACTTGGTCGCAAGAGTACGCCCGTTCTACCGGCACCAGCAGAACGGTGCAGTGAACTGCAAGGGCCTGAGGTCGGACCAGGTCTGGGCGAGTGGCTGCCGCGGGGTCCGGGATGGTGGTGCGGTGGCCGCGTCGGCGGGGCGGAACGCGGAAACCGACGTCGAAGAGCTGAGGTTCGTCCTCTTGGACGAGCTGGCGCACGAGGCGGTCACCGAGCGGGTCTGCTCCTCGTAGCGGGTCACGACCAGAACGTCTTCATCCGACGGTGGACGGCCTCCACCGTAGCTCTGAGCTCGGCGAATCCGTCCGCCGAGCCGTAGACCGTGCCGAGCAGCCACTCGGTGCCCGCCTTCCAGTCGGCACGCCAGGACCGGTCGATCCGGGCGTCCACCAGGTCGACCCCGGGGATGCCGTAGAGGTCGTCGATCAACTCGTCCCCGCCCGGTGCAAGGCCGTCGGACGGCGGGGAGAGGAAGTACTGGAATGCCACTCCTCGACAATCGGCTCCCAGATCGAGTACCACCTTCGGTGGATCGCAGTCGCCGAGCGCCAGCCCGATGGTGAGGTCCAGCAGATCGACCCCGGCTGCGCGGTTGAGGATGTCTGCGACGTGGCCGCCCAGCCGGCCGTTGACCTCGATCAGCCGCGGCCCGTGGGGGGTGAACTTGATCTCGGTGTGGGTCACGCCGTCGCAGATGCCCAGAGCCCTCAACGCCTGCTGTTCCAGCCGGAGGACCTGCTCCGTCAGACCGTCCGGGAGCAGAGCCGGGATGAAGTAGCCGGTCTCCCGGAACGGGAAGGCAAGCGGCAGCTTGCCCGTGACGGCGACGGTGTGGATCCGCCCGTCCGTGACCAGGGACTCGACCGACACGTAGTCGCCCCAGAACTCCCCTATCACGGTGGGGTCGCCGACCAGGTACTCCTCCAGCACGTAATCGTCGGGGAACTGGGATGCGCCGGTGAACTCTGCGTACCATCGGGCCAGTTCTTCGGAGTTGCGGACCATGCAGGTGTTCACGCTGCCGGCGCCGGAGCAGGGCTTGAGGACCGCGGGAACACCCGTCGCGGCCAGCGCGGGCCCGAGGTCGGCGGCGGATCGGATTCGCCGGCAGACGGTGGTTTGGACTCCGGCAGCTGCCAGCGCCGCACGCTGGCGAAACTTGTCGACCAGGACCTCCACGGTCCTGCGGTCGTGGAACGGCAGACCGCACCGCTCGGCAATGGCGGCGGCCGAGCGCAGCAGGGAGTCATTGAAGGTGATGACGCCCGAGGGCTCGAACTCAGCTGCCCGGTCGCACAGTTGTGCCTCGGACAGCCCCGCCGTGTCCACCACGGCGGTGCCCTCCGGTAGGCGGGCGAGATCCGCAGCCACCTTCGGATCGCTGCGGTCACCGAAGAAGACCACGGTGCAGCGCCGCCGGGCGGTGGTCAGCACGCCCAGCGCAGTTGCCGCACCGCGCCCGTAGACCGCGAGAAGCACCGGAAGCCGCTCGGCAACAGGGGGATGGTTCATGGCGTGGGCACCGTCCTCAGGTCAGCCGGCCGCGTTGGCGGTCTCGATCGCCTGCATGAGGTCCACCATCTCGCGCGGTGCACCCATGGCGGCCACCTCGGCGGCGCCGTAGCAGTAGCGCGGTGTGGACAGCGCCGACCGCAGCGCCGCCACCTCCTCGGCGATGTCCCGCGGATCACCCGACAACAGGGTGTCCAAGGCGCCGGCGAGCGTGCTCATCTCCGCAGCACCCGCGCCCAGCCGGGTCGCCTCCGCGACGGAGAGGCGGAACGCCGTGCCGTCCAGTCCGGGAAGGCCGCTGAGCTTGTTCACCATGAGGCCCTGCTCGAACATGCGGTCGGCGGCCCGATCGGGGTCGGTGCCTCGGCGGGCCCGCACCCACACCTGGTGACAGTCGGTAAAGGCGCGGTCGGACGCGGCCACCTCCAGTCCCCGGCGGTGCAGGTCCTGTGCCAGGGTCCGGGCGTTGTCCAGCACCGCCCGTGCGTACTCCGCGCCGCCGCACTGCCGCAGCTCCACGAGGGTCACCGCGAGTGACACCACCTCGCCCAGGTGGTGGTGGCTGACGAAGTCGCCCGCGATGCCGTCGATGCGCTCGGCGAGCCGGGGGTCGTTCGTGGCGAGGAATCCCTTGTGCGGGCCGGGCAGCGTCTTGTGGGTCGACCCACCGAAGGTGTGGGCGCCGCGCTCCAGCGGATTGGCCAGCGCTCCACCGAGTATCAGGCCGTTGGTGTGGCTGGAGTCGTAGTGGATCAAGGCAGCAGGAGCCAGCCGGTCGACCAGGTCGCGCACCGGCTTGGGGTCCAGCGGGAAGAGCTGGGTGGACTGGTCGACGTAGATGAGGTCCGGCGGGTCGGACCGCAGGAGCCCCTCCATGCGGTCCAGATCCAGGTCGTGGTGGTCGCGCATCGGCAGTGGCACCGTGCGGATCCCCAGGCGGGCGGCCACCGCGACGGTGCTCATGTGGCCGCCGCCGGCAACGGGGACCGTGTACATCGTGCCGCCCGGCGGGCAGAGGGCCGCCATCGCGACGGTCATGCAGTTGAGCCCGGATATGGGGCGTATGTCGACGTACGAGGCCTGGGCCGCCTCCCGCAGGAGCGGGGCGAGGACCTCCAGTTCGATCCGCCCGGGCTCCAGGCCGCCGTAGAAGCTCCAGGAGCCGAAGAGCCGCATGTGGTCGAAGAAGTAGCGCGAGTACACGTCGAGGGCGAGGGGCAACCGGGCCAGCGGCGACATCGTGTTCTCACTGGGGGTGAGGTTGAGTGACCGGCGGGCCCTTGTCTGGTGGTCGCCCAGGGCCCGCACCAGTATGCGCGCGCTCGTATCGTCCAAGGCCGTAGTCCTCATGTCAGCGGGGCGGGTGGATGACGTCGGTGCCGACCCAGGCCCGCAGCGGCTCCGGGACGGTGACAGAACCGTCGGGGCGCTGGTTCTGCTCCAGGATCGCGGGGAGCAGGCGGCTGGTCGCGAGGCCCGAGGCATTGAGCGTGTGAACGTAGGCCGTGGGACCGCCGGAGGCCGGGCGGTAGCGGATCTTTGCCCGGCGGGCCTGGTAGTCGCCGGCCCACGAGGCCGACGACACCTCCTTGTAAGAGGCGATGCTCGGGATCCAGACCTCGACGTCGTAGGTCATCCGCATCGTGGCGCTCGCGTCCCGGGCCGCCAGGAGCGTGGTCTGGTAGTGCAGGCCGAGCTTCTCGACGAGCATCTCCGTGCGCTGCACCAGTTCCCGGAACGCCTCCTCCGCCTGTTCGGGGGCGACGAACTGGAACATCTCCACCTTGTTGAACTGGTGGCCGCGGATGGTGCCGCGCTCCGAGCTGCGGTGGCTTCCCGATTCGCGCCGGTAGCTGGGCGTGTAAGCGAACGCCTTGAAGGGCAGCATGTCCGTCGGCAGGATCTCGTCGCGGTAGACGTTGAGGATCGCCGTCTCGGCCGTGGGCAGCAGGAAGGACTTGCGGCCGTCGTCGTTCGCCTGGATGTGGAAGACGTCGTCGTAGAACTTGGGGAACTGTCCGGCGGCGAAGCCCGACTCCTCGGTGAGCAAGTGCGGCGGCAGCATGAACGTATAGCCGGCCGCGTAGTGCTCGCGGTTGAAGAAGTCGATCAGCGCCCACTCCAGGGCGGCGCCCGCCCCGGTGTACAGCCAGTAGCCGTTGCCGCCCAGCTTGACACCGCGGGCGAAGTCGACCAGCCCGAGGCGGTTGCACAACTCGACGTGGTCCAGCGGGCTGTCGGCGGGGTCCGGCCGCTCGCCCCAGGTGCGTACGACCTGGTTGGCCTCCTTGCCGCCGGCCGGGATGCGCTCGTCGGGCAGGTTGGGCAACTCCATCAGCAGGTCCTGGAGCCGCCGCTCGACCGCTTCGAGCTCGGACTGCCTCCGCGCGATGTCGTCGCCGAGGGCTGCGGCGGCGCGCTGGACCTCGGCGGTGTCGGCGCCGGAGGCGCGCAGCCGGCCGATCTCCTTGGCCTGGCGCTTGCGCTCGGACCGTGCGGCCTCGACTTCCTGTACGAGTGCGCGGCGCTCCCGGTCGGCGGCGAGCACGGAGTCCAGGTCGACCTCGTCCATGCGCTTGAGGAGGGCCTTGCGCACGTTCTCGGCGTCCGTGCGGATGAGTTCGATATCGATCATGCTGATGACTTCCTGATGCGCTGCGGTGGGACGGTGCGGCAGGAGGGAATCAACTCACCCTCGGTGACGCCCGGATGATGTTGTGTCATGACGTTACACCGGGTGGCTCCTGACCATCGGACGGAAGAATCTGTAGTGGTCTCTTGACGGTGACGGCCTCCCCGCGGACGGCCACGGAGGCAACCAGGAAGTACAGCCCGGGCGGGCCGTCGGGCATCGTGACGGCGAAGCGCGGCTCGGACTCGGCCCCTCGGCCCGGATCGGCCGCCTCGCCCCGAAGGGGACGGACCGAGACCGCCATCGGCCAGGGGACCGCCTCCACCGCGATCCGCACGGCCCGGACTCCGCTCGGCGCAGGCGCTGCCGTGCGCAGCCGGTACTCCGCGCTCCGCCCGGCCGGCACGGCCAGCGGACCCAGCAGTGCAGGCACCTGCGGTGGCGCGGATCCGGGCCCGCCCGCAGCGTGGACGGGAGGACCGTCGTAGACGAGGTCGCAGGACCAGCACACGAGTGCATCACGGGCCCGGGACAGCGCGTCCAGCCGGAATCGCCGCCAGGTGGCGGGCGAACCGCAATAGGGGCACAGCTCGGTGGGCTCGCCCGGTTCGTTCGGCGTCACGTCGGCATCGAGGTGCAGCGCCGTCTGCATCGGCCCCAGGGCGGAGGTGAACGCGGCCAGCACATCCGCGAGGTCCTCGTGAAGCCGCTGCCAGCGCGACAGCTCCGCCGAGTACCAGGTCAGCCGCTCGTGCTCACGACCGCCGTCCACGACCGCCGCCGGACGGCCGGCGAGCAGGCGGGCGTTGCGCGAGAGCTGTTCGCCGAGGGCGTCGGCTACCTCCCGCGTCCGGCGCGCATCCGGGCCCCTCAACAGCTCGGCGGCGACCGCGACCAGTTTCCGGGAGGTGGCCAACGCGGGCGCCGCGGCCAGCAGTTCCTCCCGCAGGAGCGATGGCGCGTCCTCCGATCGCGGCACCGGCACGATGCGGGCGGCCGACAGGCCCCGGACCGCCACGGCAGCCCGGCCGGCCCCGCGCAGCGGCTGCACCCACACTCCTGGGTTCGAGGTTCCGGCCGGCTCGCCCACGACGACCGCGACGGCGTCATCAGGCACGTCGACAAGGGCGATCTCCGCCTGGTTCCCCGACAGTGCCAGCGGGTCACACGTATGCGGGAGCCGGGTCAGCGGGTCGCCCAGCAGCACCCACGGCGTGCTGCCCGCAGTGGCCAGGTTCGCGGCGTTCTCCGCGGCCGCGGCCCGGTGCAGTGGGGCCCCGCCGAGCAGGAGGCGCCACGCGTCCAGATGGGCGGCAGCCGTGCCCTCGGCGTCGCCGACGGTCGCCAGTACGGCTCCCGCGGAGGATCCGAGAACCGCCGCCGTGGCCAGACATGCCCCCGGCGCACCGAGCCCCAGACGCAGGCTGCGGCAGCTGTCCAGGAGCAGCACGTCCGCCCGGACCGATGCGACGTCGATCCGCTCGGGCTCCTGCGACGTGCCGGCGATCCCTCCTGCCCGCAGGCAGGGGCCGCCTTGCAGACAGGGATAGACGGCGTGGCCGCGCAGACTCGGCGAGCCCGCGGCCGGCGCCGAGCACAGCAGCCGCTCCCCGAGCCACATGTCGATGCCCTTGCCGTGACTGCTCAGCGCGACGAAGGCGTGCGGCCTCTTCAGGTGCCCGGGCAGGTCCGGAGCGGGTCCCGAGAGGAGCCGCAGCCCGTCTGCCGAGGCCTCGCGCACCGACCCGAGGACAGCCGAGGACCACACCAGTCCCGCTCGGGCGTCGCGGTAGCGATACGCCGCGGTCTTCGCTGCGTGCGCCACCGCCGTCTGCTCACCGCGCCAGCCCATGAGCCAGCCCAGACCCAGGCCCCGGCCATGGGCGCGGTGGACGGAGGAGGCGACGAAGCCCAGCGGAGCCGGCCCGACCGACAGGAGCGCGGTGGCGACGGCGGGGTCCGCCAGCAGGCGTCCGGCGTCGGCCAGGTCTGCCGCCCGGACGAGCGGCCGGCCGGTCATCTCGTGAAAGCGTTCCGCCGCCGCGACGCCTTCCGGTGTGCACAGCACGATGTCACTGCCGGTCGCCGGCCGCGGCCCGCCTGCGGAGGCGGCGGACGGGCTCGTGCTCGTGCCGGTGGCCGTGCTCGCGCGCGGGGGGTCAGCCGACATGGTTGACCGTCGGACAGACGCAGTACCGGCAGGTGGTGTCGGTCAGCACGTCCAGTTGACGGCGGAACTCCAGCGCCCGCGGCGAGTTGACGGCCTGCTCCAGCCCGCCGTGCTCGTGAACGGTGCCGTAGGCCGGCATCGGGAAGCAGGGCCGGACGGTGCCGTCGTACTCCAGGATCGCCGCACTCCACGGGGAGTTGCAGCGCACCTCGGGGAATTCGGCCTGCCCCGCCACGGCGCGGTTGTAGGACAGGAGCAGTCGGTCCAGTTCCTCGGGGGTGTCGCTGATGAAACCGGAGGCGAAGTCTTCTGCGTGATCGCGCCGGAGCGCCGCCAGTTCCCGTTCCAGCTCCGCCAGGTCCTCACCGACTATCGCCAGCGACTCCACGTAGGGGTCGTCGATCACGCCGAAGCGCCGGAATGCCTCCTCGTTGTGCAGGTCGGTGCTGGAGAAACTGATGCTGTGCAGTCCCAGATCCCGGGCCGCCTCGACGGTCTCCCTCAGGTGGCGGAAGTTGTGGCGGTGCACTGCGCAGCGGCCGTCCACTGCCAGGTCTGGGCGGATCTCGCGCAGTGCCCGCAGACCGCGGCGCAGCCGCTTGTAGGCGTCAGGGACGTCGCGCACCTTGTCGTGCACGTGCTGCGGACCGTCCAGGCTGACCCGGAAGGCGTCGCACTGCGCGGCCACGGCGGCGGCGTGCCGCTCCAGCAGCAGGCCGTTGCTGAGCAGCTCGACCTGGATGCCGTGCTCGCGGATCACCTCCGTGATCCGCCACACATCGGGGTGCATGAGTGGTTCGCCGCACACCACCACCTTCGACAGGGACAGCGCTTGCCATTGGGGGACCCAGGCACGGATCTCCTCGACCGTGAGGTGGCGGCCGGGCTTCTCCCGCCAGATGTCGCACATCCGGCAGCGCGAGTTGCAGCCGCTGTTGATCCACAGGAAGAGCCTGTGCAGGGCGGTGACGGGCGAGTCGGACGGCGGCGGGGTCCGGCGGGGGGCCACGTGATCACACTCCTGTCTGTCGGTGGTCGCCGAACGCGGCGGCGGGGGTGGTGGGGGCAGTGGTGGCGGTGGCCGATGCGGGCGGCGCCAGGTACGGGGAGAACCGCTCCCGGCACCACCTCCGGAGGGCGGGCGAAGCGCCGAACAGCCCCAGGGAACCGCCGGTGTGTACGAGGACGGCCTGTGCAGTGCGGGGTATCCCCCCGCTTCCGACGAGGCCGCGCAGGCCGAGGAACGCCTTGAGCATGTAGGTGGGGTCGAGCAGGAGCCCGTAGTCGCCCACGGCTTCAGCCATGGCCGACAACTCGGGGTCGGCCGGACGGTCGTACCCGTCCGCGAGCCACCGGTCGTGCACCAGCACGGGGGTGGCGGCGGGGTCTGCCAGGTCCGGGCGGTTCAACCGGCGTGCGGCCTCTTGCCGCAGCGCATCGATCTCCTCCTGCACCGACGCCTTGCCGCCGCCGATGCACACACCGTGCACCTGCCAGCGCAGTCCCAGCATCCGGGCAGCCAGGGCGAGGCCCAGACAGGTGGCCCCCGACCCGGCCGGCGCGACGACATGCACCTCGCGCTGCTCGCGGGCCGAGGTCTGCCGCCGGACGCCGTCTCCCGCGGTAGCGCCGCCATCGCCGGTGTCGAGCTGGCCGGCCAGCTCCAGGCCGAGGCCCACGCTCCCGAGCAGCCCGGGCCAGGTGGTGATGCCCGGCGGGATCGCATAGGGCCGAAGGCCGCGGGCCGCCGCCTTGTCGCAGGCGTCGGCGAGCAGCTCGGCGTTGCGGGACCACGGTGTCCGCTCGTGCCACACCACCTCGCTCGCGAGCATCAGAGCCAGCAGGTAGCTGCCCTGCGGGTGGGACGGCCGGCGCTGCTCGTCACCGCTGTAGACCAGCACCGACTCCAGGCCGTGTCTCCGGGCGGCCGCGGCTACGGCTACGCACTGCCCGGAGGGGAGGCTTCCTCCGGTGACCAGGGCGGTGGCCCCCTGCCGCAGCGCGTCGGCGACCACGTAGTCGAGCTTGCGGACCTTGTGGCCCCCGCCGAGATCGTCCAGCAGGTCCTCGCGTTTGAGCAGCACCTCAAGGCCCAGGCGTGCCGAGATGTCAGGCCGGACCTCCAGGGGTGTGGGTGTCCGTCCGTCCCCCAGGGGCAGGGGCAGATCGACGTGTGGCAGCAGTCGGGCCAGCTGATGGTGGGTCACGGTGTCTTCCTCGTGGCGGTGATCGCGTACATGTACGGCAGCCGGCCCGGTGCGGAACCGTCCGACCACAGCCCGTCGACGCAGGTGTCCAGCTCGTCGAACAGCCGGTACGAGCAGTACGGGTACTCGCGCAGCGCGGTCACCCGCATGCCGGCCGTGACCAGCGCCTCGACCACCGACCCCACCGGATGCTGCCAGCGGTACTCGCGGTAGCGGATGGGCGCCGACGGGTCGGTGTAGGTGCCCTCGGTCCAGACCGCCTGCGGGGGCGCGCCGGGGAAGTAGCCACCCGCTCCGCTCAGCCTTCCCGGATGCAGCGCCTCCAGCAAGGGATGGAACTCGACCAGGACGAGGCGACCGCCCGGCCGCAGCGTGCGGTGCACGGCGCGCGCCCACCGGTCGAGGTCGTCGAGCCAGCACAGCACCCCATACGTGGTGACGGCCAGGTCGTATGGTTCGCGGGGCGCGTCCAGCTCCAGCACGTCGGCGCACTCGAACCGGGCCTCCAGGCCTGTCTCCGCGGCCAGTGCGCGGGCCGCGCTGACGGCGGCCGGGGAGAAGTCGATGCCGGTGGCATCCGCCCCCAGCCGGGCCCAGGACAGGGTGTCGAGGCCAAAGTGGCACTGCAGATGCAGCAGCCGCACCCCGCGTACGTCGCCGGCGAGCGCGAGTTCCGGCGGTTTGAGGGTGGACTGTCCGCCTCGCAGTCGGTCCACCGGGTAGAAGTCCGACCGCAGGTGCACGGAGGTCCTCAGGTCCCAGGCAGCCCGGTTGACCACCATGGGAGTGCTCTCGGTGGTCACGGGTCACACGTCCTTCTCATGGAAGAACCCGCCGATGGCGATGCAGTCGATGCCGGAGGTGAAGAAGCAGGCCAGGGCCTCCTGGGGGCTCTCCACGATGGGCTTGCCCCGCACGTTGAACGAGGTGTTGATCAGCACCGGGCTGCCGGTCCGGGCGCCGAACTCCCGCAGCAGCACGTCGAGGAAGGGACTGCTCTGCGCGGAGACGACCTGTACCCGCGCCGTGCCGTCGGCGTGCACGGCCGCGGGGATGCGCTCGCGTGCCGCAGGCCGAACGGTGCTGGTGAAGAGCATGTACGGATTGCGGTGGCCGTCGAAGAACTCGTCGAAGGCGTTCTCCGGCACGATCGGCGCCACCGGACGGAAGTCCTCCCGGCCCTTGATCCTGTTCAGGCGGTCGCGCATGTCGGGCACGGCGGCGTCGGCCAGCAGGCTGCGGTTGCCCAGGGCCCGGGGGCCGAACTCCATCCGGCCGCGGAAGACGGCCGCGATGCGGCCCCTGGCGAGCCGGTCGCCCAGCCGTCCCGCCATCTCGTGCTCCGGTAGCCGTTCGGGCTTCACTCCTGCCATGGCGAACGCGGCCTCCACCGCGTCGTCGTCGTACTCGGTGCCCAGGAAGTAGGAGGGCACCGACACCTGCGTGCTGCCGCCGCGCCGAATGGTGCTGAGCGCCGCTGCACCGACCGCGGTGCCGGCGTCGCTGGCGGCCGGCTGTACGAAGATGTCGTCGAAGAGTCCGAGCCGGGCGATCCGACCGTTGGCCACGCAGTTCAGGAACGTTCCGCCGGCCAGGCACAGCTTGCGCAGTCCGGTGGTCTTCGCGTAATGCGCGATCACGTGCTCCAGCGCCTCCTCCAGGCGCCGTTGGGCCGAGGCAGCGAGGTCCTTGTGGACCTGCTCCAGGGGTGCACCGGGGACCCGGGCGGCGGTGACGAGCCGGCCCAGCGCCCGCAGCCGGCGCACGTCGACGCGGTAGCGACCCCCGGGCAGGAGCACCACGATGCGCCGGAACTCCGTGCTGAAGCGTGGTTCGCCGTAGGCAGCCAGTCCCATCACCTTGAACTCGTCGGAGAACGGCTCGAATCCGAGGTGTTGGGTGACCAACGAGTAGAAGATGCCGAGTGAGTCGGGGACGGTCTCCTGCGCAACCGGGACCAGTCTCCGGCCGCGGCCCGCGAAGACCGAGGTGCATGCGTTCTCCCCGGCTCCGTCGCACACCACCGTCAGCGCCTCGTCCCAGCCGGAGCAGAAGAACGCGGAGGCGGCGTGGCTCAGATGGTGCGGCCACTCCCGGAAGGGCACGCGGCGAGCGTCCTGCGGGCGAATCCGGTGCCGGTAGCGCTGTGGCACGTCATAGCCCGAGCGCAACGACTCGGCGAGGTTGGCGAGGTTGGCGAAGGCGTTCAGTTCCTCTCGCAGCGACGACAGCCGTCGCCCCGTCAGACAGCCCCGCAGACTGCGCAGATGGGACCACCGATGGTACGAGTAGGCGATCTCGTCGACGTCTGAGAGCCGCAGGTCCGCGTGGTCCAGGGCCCGGTAGACCGCGTCGATCGGGAAGTAGCTGCGGTACGGACTGTACCGGCGACCGTGCTTGATACCGGTGAACCGCTCGTCCTCCGCGGCGAAGAGCAGCCGGCCGTCCTGCAGCAGCGCTGCCGAAGGGTGCTCGAAGTAGCTGTTGACTCCCAGGACGATCACGCGACCGCCTCCTTCTCCTCGTCGTGGCCCTCGTAGCGGTCGAGCGCCTTCTCCAGGTAGCGCGCACTGGGCAGGGCGCCGATCGTGCGGCCCAGCGGTTCATCCAGCACGGCCCGTTCGAGAGCGGTCAGGTCGGAGCGCGGCGACAGTGCGGAGAGTGCACCGGCGGCCTCTCCGGTCATGTCGACCAGTGGCATGCCACCGAGCCGGCTCAGCCCGGGAGCGCTGATCGTGGCCACGTCCGCGGGGTCGAGGAAGGGCTGTCGGCGGTGGGTCTCCAGCAGCATGCGCACGTAGAGCCGGACGTAGTCCTGCTGGCTGGTGCCGCCCACCGCCACGATGCCCGGCAGGATGCAGCGCACCAGGTACGCCAGCACGCGGTCGGCCTGCAGCAGTCCGGCCCGCAGCGCCGCCGCGACCGGTTCCGGCTCGAACGGAACGGGGACCGGCCGACCGCCGGCTTCACGTACCCGCGCGGCTCCTCCGGCGCCCTCGTGCACCAGCACGGGCTGCAACCGGGACCCGCGCCGGACCCAGAAGAAGTCCGGGGCTGCCCTGCTGACGGCCAGGTTGCTGCGGTCCGCCACCAGCTCGCGCTTCACGGCCAGGAAGGTGCTGCGCACCGCCGGGTCGAACACCAGCCGCCGGACCGGGCTGGACGGGTCGAGCAGGTGTTCCGCGACGCAGGCCGCTGCCGTCGACTCGTCCAGCGCGATGCGCCGCACCGGTCCGGACAGCGGCAGCTGCGACCAGATCTCCTCGTTGCACACCCGATAAGCCTCCGCCGCGTCCTGCCAGGTGCGCCCAACCAGCCGGCGCAGCACAGGGTCCTCTTCGGCACACGGCCCCGGCCCCTGGACCAGCTCCAGCGTCATCTCCAACGGACCGGGCAGGGAGCAGAAGGAGGAGTCTTTCAACAGCCGTTTGGAGAACGGAAAGACCTTGTACAGAGACCCCCGGGTGCGCAGGAACACTGGCCCGCTCACCGGGACCCTGCGTGACAGGCAGCTGACGGTGGAGCACTGGGTGACCACCATCAGCCGGTGGCCCGCCTCCCGGTGGGCCACGTGGAAGAGGAAGGTGTTGAGGAACGTCTCCACGTCGAGGAGCAGGTTGGAGTGGCTGGCGGCCTCCATCACCGGTACGCGCAGCAGGTGGTCGCCCACCGCCTCTGCATCGGTGACGCCCCGCCCCCGCAACCACCTGGTCACGGTGGTCGCGAACCGCCGACGGTGCGGGTTGCCCCCGTCGGCCGCGGGCGCCGACGGGACCAGCGTGCCCAGATACGCCCGCAAGGGCAGGTCCAGGGAAGCCGCCAATTGCTGTCCGAGGTCCGACCCGGCCGCTGCCAGACGCCTGACGAACGGCTCCGCGGGATAGTCGGTGGCGAGGGTGGCGCTCATCGGCTGCGCAGACCCCGCTTCTCGCGGATCGCGGTGAGGACCTCCGGCACGGCCGACCCGGCCGGTGCCTCCGGGTCCACCTCCAGCAGCGAGACCCTGGCGAACTCGGGATCGTTCGCGCGGCGCTCGCGGAATTGCGCGTGCAGGTCTTCGTACATCTCGTGCCAGCGCTCGACCCAGCCGCGCTTGGCTGCCTCGTCGGGGAACTCACGAGGCCGCTCACCGGCTTCTTCGGCCGCCGCCAGACGCTTCAGCGACACCTCCGCGGGCGGGTTCATGAGGACGAGTACGTCGGGGGCGGGGATGCGGGCGTGCAGCACGTGGGCCAGCCCGCGGTAGGCGGCGAACTGGTCCGCGGCAATGTTCCCCGCTGCGGCGTGCTCGCGGACGAAGAGGATGTCGTCCAGGTGCGAGCGCTCCATCACGACGGTCCGGCCGAGAGCCAGGTTCCGCAGCAGCACCATGTGGCGTTCCAGCATGAAGCTGAGCTGGATGGGGAAGGCGAATTCGCTGCTGCGGGAGAACATCAGCGGCAGGAAGCGGTGGTGGAACGCCCGCTCTGAGACGCCGATCGCCGGCACACCGTCCGCGTCGAGCTCCCGGCGCAGCTGCTCCACGAGTGTCGACTTCCCGCCGGAGGTGTTGCCGGACACGGCCACGTACAGGCCACGGCCCGTCCTGGCCACGGGCGTGGTGATGTCGTAGGCGTCGGGCGCGGCGGTCACCACTGGTAGTCCAGGGCGAGCAGGGCCGCTTCGGTCAGCGCCGTGTCGATGTTCTCCAGGTCCAGCGGGGCATCCCACTGCCGGGTGGCCAGGCACGGCCGGAGCACCAGGTCGGCGCCCAGCCGCAGCGAGTGCGACTGCTCCTTGCACCGTGCCAGATCGCTGCAGGTCGCGCAGCGGATCCCGGACGGCGGGCGGAATCCGCGCAGCAGCACCTCGCCTGCGCTGCGGCCCTCGTTCTCGGAGTTCACCCGGGCGACCAGCGCTTCCAGCTCGGTGAGCGGATAGCTGTCCTCGCGCACCTCGCCCTCCGGGAGGACCGAGAACACCTTGATGTCCACGCCCCGGCGGGTCAGCAGGTACAGGAAGTCCTCCGTCCGGTCCAGCGCGTCGGCCGGTACGGGCAGGTTCAGCCGCAGGGTGAAGAGGCCCGATGCGGCGCGATCCACGGTGGGCATCAGCCACGGCGGGATCCCCCAGCGGTCGGCGCTCCCCGCCTCCTCCAGGGGCTCGGTCTGGAGCGAGACGTGCATGCGGGAGAGCCCCGCGTCCAGCAGGCCCTCCAGCCGCTGCGGCAGGTACGTGCCGTTGGTCGTGACGCCCACGTCGTCCACGTACTCACGGGCCATCCGTACGAACTCCGGGATGTCCGCCCGTAGCAGCGGCTCGCCGCCGGTGAGCTGCACCCGGGTGAAACCGGCCCGGGTGGCGGCGGCGATGGCGTCGCGCGCGGTGTCCAGGGTGAGCTTGCCGCTGGTCGGCGCACCCTCGTTGTGGCAGAAGGTGCAGGAGAGGTTGCAGGTGCCGACGACGGAGACCCGGAAGTACAGCTCTCGCTCACGTATCGCGTCCGGGAGTGTCTGCCCTTGCTCGTGCAGTCGGTTCCTGATCTGCCCGAGTACGTCCTCTCTGCGGCCCGGTATGTGCAACTGACCCAGCATCACGGACATGCTTGAGCTCCTTTGAGGGTTCTTGGAATGGGTTCAGGGCGCCACGGCAGGCAGCCGGTGGTCGGACGCTCGTGTGGTCAGGCGTCGCGGTCGAGCGCCGTCGCCAGACTGGCGACGGTCGGGTACGTGTACAGGACGGTCACCTCGATGTCGCGCCCGAGCTCCCGCTCGAGAGCGCGGATGGTCCGCAGGGCGGTAAAGGAGTCGCCGCCGAGGTCGAAGAAGTCGTCGTCCGGGCCGATCAGGTCGACCCGCAGGGCCGACTGCCAGATGGCGGTGACCACGGTCTCGGTCGCACGCGCGCCCCCAGCGTGTTCCGATGTGCCCTCGGCGGCCTCTTCCCGCGGCTCGGCCACGGTGGCCGACAGCCGCTCTGCGAGGGCTTTCTGGTCGAGCTTTCCGCTCGTGTTCAGCGGCAGATCGGTGACCGGGGCCAGCACCGCCGGGCGGAGGTAGCCCGGGAGGGTGTCGCTCAGCAGGGCACTCACCCGCTCCACGACCTTTCGGGGGTCGGCATCGGGGCTCATCACCAGTCCCGCGGCCAGCACGGTGGCCGTCCCGCGGTCCAGCGGCACGACTGCGACCTGACGCACCGCCGGGTCCCGGGCGATGACCTGCTCCACTTCACCCGGCTCGATGCGATGTCCCCGGATCTTGATCTGCCGGTCGGCACGTCCCACGTACGCGTACGCGCCGTCCGGCTCCCGGCGCACCAGGTCACCGGTGCGGTAGACGCGGCCGCGGTACCGACCGAGCCCGTCCAGGAAGGCGGCCGCGGTCAGTTCGGGACGTCGCCAGTACCCGCGGCCGACCCCCGCTCCGCCGATGTACAGCTCCCCCGGTTCACCCTCCGGGACCAACTCCCCGTCGGGGCCGACGACGAACAGGTCGGTTTCGGCGACGGGTTCGCCGATGAGGATCTCGTCCGGCTCCGGATCCCGCGGGCACTCCCAGGCCGTCGCGTAGATCGAGCACTCACTGGGTCCGTACAAGTTGAACAGGCGGGCCGAGGACCGGGCATGGAAGCGCCGGACAAGGTCGGGGGCCAGTCGCTCGCCGCCGGCCAGGACCAGCCGAAGCCCGTCGTAGCGTTCGTTCGGCAGCCGGCCGAGCAAGAAGAGGTCGAGGAGGGACGGCACCATCTGCATCACTGTCACTTGCCGGTTCGCCACCACCGCGGCCAGTCGGTCCGGATCGCGCCGCGTCCCGGCTTCCGGGACGACGAGCTGGGCGCCGGCCGTCAGCGGCCAGTAGACCTCCCCGATGCTGGCGTCGAAACTGCAGCTGCTGCTGTAGAGGACCCGGTCGTCCGGCGTCAGTCGGAACGCCTCCTGGAGCCAGGACAGCCGCCCCGTGATGCCCCGGTGCGTGATCTCGACGGCCTTCGGTTCGCCTGTGGTGCCGGAGGTGTAGACGCAGTAGGCCACGTCCTCGGGGCCGACGCGGCCGGCCGGGCCGGCCGGGGGAACGACGGTGGTGCCCGGCTGCCCGCGTTCGGCCGTGGCAGGCGGTCCCGCCAGGGCTCCGTACCCGTCGACCAGCAGCCGGCGCACGCCCGGCGCCACGGCGCAGTCCGAGTCGGTCGCCCGGTCCGTCACCAGGAGATCGGCTTCGAAGTCGGTCAGCAGCGCATCGGTGCGGTCGGCCGGATCGGCCACGTCGACCGCGAGTTGCACCGCTTGCGACAGGGCGACGCCGACCAGTGCCACGACCTGGGCCTGCCCGCGGGGCAGCCGGACCGCGACGCGTCGGCCGGGTTGGGTGCGATCGTCGATCGCCAGGGCGATGCGGCGGGCGAGCCCGCTCAGCTCGCGATACGTCAAGGTCCCCGAGGCGGTGACCAGGGCGACGCGGTCGGGTGTCGATTCGGCCTGTTCAAGGAGCAGTTCGCCGAGTACGCGTGGACCGGCGCGGTGCTTGTGGTGCTCGTGGTGGTTCTCGGTGCCCTCACCGGCCCGAGTACCTAAGGGTCTGTTCAAGCGTGCGACTCCTTGCGCGATGGCGGCTCACTGTCGCTGGGGAGTGGTCCCTTGCGCAGGACCGACTACACGTCAGGGCAGGCGCAGGGAGCCGTGGTTCGGTTTCGCTTCCGAGGCGGGACATTAGCATCACATGTGACATTGCACAGCTGTTTAATCTTGCGCCCCAATGGTAGTAGCGTCACATGTGAAATGGCACTACCGTCTCGGATGCCCCGGACCGGCGAGGGCGTGAACAGCCTTTGAGGAGTGACCCGTTGGAAGAGCCACAGCACCTGATCTTTGACGCGGACGACACCCTCTGGGAGAACAACGTCTACTACGAGGCGGTCATCGAAGCCTTCATCGACTTCGTCGACCATGGTGAACTCGGTCGTGCCGAGGTGCGCTCCGCGGTCGACCGGGCGGAACTGGCGAACATCGGGCGGTACGGCTACGGGGCGTCGATCTTCCAGCAGAGCCTGCTGGACTGCTTCTGCGCGCTGCGCGGCGTCGATTCACCCAAGCCCGCACAAGCCGCCGAGATCGCCCGGTTGTGCGGCGCCGTCCACGACATGGAGATGGTCCTCATCGACGATGTGGCGGCCACCCTCGACGAGCTGGGTGCGAAACACCACCTCTACCTACTGACCAAGGGCTCCGAACCCGAGCAGCGCGACAAGATCGAACGATCGGGGCTGGCACACCACTTCACCGCCGCGTCCGTGGTGGCCGAGAAGAATGCCGGTGCGTACCACGCCTTCGCCGCCCGCCACGACCTGCCGCGCGAGGCGACCTGGATGATCGGCAACTCCCTTCGGTCCGACATCAATCCGGCGCTGTCCGTCGGCCTGGGCGCGGTCCTGGTGCCACACCCCCATACCTGGTCCCTGGAGGGCGACCGCGCGCCCGGGCCCAGTGAGCGCTTTCTGACCGTCCAGCGGTTCCACGATCTGATGGAGGTCTTTTGATCACCATCAACACCCGTGGGGCCGTCGAGCCGCGTACCCCTCGCCACCGTGCCCGCGTGCCCGCCGGGGCACCGGAATCCGGTGCCCCGGGCCTCCGCCGGCCCTTCCCGGCATGCTGAAGCGGTCCGGGGCAGGAGGAACGGGCCGAGGCCGACGGGGGCGGGGCCGGGACTGGGGCCCGGCGTTACCCGAACCACTGCGCCAACGGCGCTTCCTGATCGTGTGGGCGGGCCAGTCCTGTTCCCAGATTGGCAGCGGGCTCGCACCGATCACCCTGACGCTGGCGGTGCTGAAGGACAGTGGAACGGCCTCTGACCTGGGGCTGGTCCTGGGCGTCATGTTCCTCTGCGAGGTGGTCAGTGCGCTGCCGGGCGGCGTGTGGGCCGACCGTCTGCCGCGCAATCTGCTCATGATCGGCGCCGAATTGGTCAGAGCCTGCGCACAGCTGACCGCCGCGGTACAACTGATCTCCGGCCATCCGAGCACCGCCGTACTGCTGGTTGCGGCCGGCTGTACAGGCGCCGCTTCAGGCGTCTTCCAACCGGCCGCCGCCGGGCTGCTCCAATCCCTGGTCCCGCGGGAGCAACTCCAGCAGGCAAACGCCCTCATGGGGATATCACAGCGGGTCGCCGCCCTCGCCGGGCCGGCCGCGGCCACTGCGCTCACCTTGGTGATCGGCCCCGGCTGGGGGCTGGTCGTCGACGCCGCCACCTTCCTGATCAGCGCCGCCACGCTGGCCGCGCTGCCGGTGAGCCGTGTGACGCGAGCTCGGCAGTCCTTCGCCACCGAGTTGGCGCAGGGCTGGCGGGAGGTGCGGCGCCACCGCTGGTACTGGACGAGCCTGATCGGCCACGCACTGTGGAACCTGGGTCGTTGTGTGTTCTTCACGGTCGGCGCCCTGGTGGTGGTGAACTCGCTGGGGGGAGACTTCGCCTGGGGCATGATCGCCCAGGCCGGGGCAGTGGGGGCGCTGGCAGGTGCCTTGGTGGCACTGCGGGTCAGGACCTCGCGTCCGCTCGTCGTGGCCAACGTCTGCATGGCACTCGGGTGCCTGCCCCTGGCCCTCATCGCGATGCACGCGCCCGCAATCGTGATCGCCGTGGCGACAGCGCTGATGAACAGCGCCCTGGGGCTGAGCTCGACCTTGTGGGACGCCACCGTGCAGCAGCGCATCCCGCCGGAGCTGATCTCCCGGGTCGACTCTCTCGGCTGGCTGCTGTCCACGGCCATGAGCCCGGCGGGCATGGCACTGGCCGGCGTTGCCGCTGCCGCCGTCGGCCCGGGCACCACGCTCTACGCCGCTGCCTTCCTGGTCGCCGGTTCCTCGCTGGGCTTGCTCGCGGTCCGCAGCGTCCGAACCCCGGATGCACCCGATCCGTCGCCAACACCGAAGGAGCAGCCGGCCACATGACGAACAGCCGCTTCGGGGTGGTGCATCGTGGTGATGGCGTCGACCACGTGTTCTTGCTGTCGTGGGCGACTCATCAGTGCGCGAGGAGCCGGCCGTCGGCGAGCAACGTGACCACGCGCGATGGGCCGATGGACGGCGCGAGCAGCAGGCCGCCAAAGACCGCCCGGCGGCCGCGAGGGGGCAGCGGACAAGCCGGGGATGGCGGAAAAAGCCGATGGGGCCCGGCTGCTGCCGGGCCCCATCATTTTCGTAGCGGGGACAGGATTTGAACCTGCGACCTCTGGGTTATGAGCCCAGCGAGCTACCGAGCTGCTCCACCCCGCGTCGGTAGTGCCACTCTACGTGGTCCGTGCGGGGTTCTGGACCAAAGTCGGCTGCGGACGATGTTCTCCGCCCCAACCCACCCGCCGGCAGTCACCGCAGCGGCACCGGCTCGGCCAGAGCCGCTGCGGTCCACGCCGCCGTACCTGGGTTCGAGCCCTGGTACGGGAGGCGGCTTTTTGTGGTGACGACCCGTCAGAAGTGCGTCAAACGTGCGTCACCAGCGTCAGGACATCGCCCTTGACACCCATAGCGCCCACTGCCCTGACCTGCAGGTCAGGCGCCCTTCGCCATCGGCTCCAGGATCGCCACGCACTCCACGTGGTGCGTCCCTGAAATAAGATCCAGCCAAAACATGTGAAAGGAAACCACAGGTCAAAGGCCCGTGTAGCGCAATTCAGACAGGCTGCCGGTGCGCGTTACGTGCAGAGTGGGCACTATGCGCAGCGGCCTGACGCTTCTTACCCGCCCGAGCACCGCGGCGACGACTCCCGAGGCCACTCGCACCCGTGTCTTCCTGGCCCTGCTCATCCAGACCGAAGGATCGGCCGGCGTTGTCGTAATCGTGCGCGAGGCAGTCACACGACCGGGCAGGCGAGTTGACGTCATCGGGCACGGGATCGGACAACAACGACACCAGGGCCACCCGGCGTTGCCGGTGCGTGTCGCATCACTGAGGGCGGAGGCAGACCCATACCCTCTTGCCTCTTCCGTCCCTGTTCAGCCAGAACGACCATTGATCGGCGAGTGAGGCCACCAGTCCAAGTCCGCGGCCGGATTCGGCCGATGGCGCCGAGTTGCTTGGTGTGGGTTGGGCGGTGGAGTTGTCCTCGACCTGGATGATGAGGGCGTTGCCCGGCCGCCATGTCAGATCGAGGCGGATGTGCTCGTTGTGACCCTCGGGTTTCGTGCGGCCGTGGACGACGGCGTTGGTGGCCAGCTCGCTGCAGATCAGGAGGGCGTCGTCCTCGAGTTCGGTGCAGCCCCACTCGTCGAGCTTGGCGGCGGCGAAGCGGCGGGCGGCACTGGCGGCTTTCATGTCGCTGGGGATCTCCACGCCGGCTGACACCGTTGTGGGGTCTTGGGTGATCGAAGCCGTGACGTGTCGTGACGCCTCAGGTTCCAAAAGCGCTGTCTGACGGTTCATGTGCGGGCCCTCCACGCACCTGCCGGTGGCTTCGGGTCCGGGAGCGACGACCGAGATGCAAGACGAGCACGGTGACGCTGGGACGACCCCGGCGGGCGGCGGAGCCGTCGCCCACCCGCCGGACTCCGCGAGAGCGGATCCGGCCCATAATTCCATGATGTGGAATCTCTATTCCATTCACGGAGTATTGCAAAGGTAGAAAACGCCGCTTGATTCGTCAATAGCCATCAGTCGATCGACGTGCATGGGGGTGGATTCCGGAGGTTCCTCCAATTCCGCTCAGCGCAGGGCGCCTGGATGCAGCCCCGGAACCTGGCCGACCGACGGCCTGCAGGTCTTCACCGGCATCGCTCCCGAGAGGCTCCGGCGCAGCGCATCCGTCGCGCACAAGGCCCGCGGATCCCCACTGGCCGCGCCGTCAGCCACTCAGGCCCCGCCTGGTGGCTTCCGACTCAGGCCGACGGCCAGGCCGCAGAACGCGGCGAAGCCGTTGAAGAGCGGGCTCGGCGCGGTCCCGCGCCTGTGGGCATGCCGCGGGACGGGTCGCGCGGCATGCCCTGATTCATCGGCGCTGTCGGACTGAACGCGGGGGGACGTGCAACTGGCTGTCGATGCCGTCGAAGGCGTTGACGTGTGCGGTGGGGATGTGACTCTCGTTGGCCTCGCTGCCGCGTCCGAAGTGGTTCAGGAGCAGGTTGAGGAGGACGGCGACGAGGCATCCCGCCGTGATGCCCGATCCCAGCACCAAGGTGACGGGCGCGGGGAGGCGGTCGTAGAAGTCGGCTGATGCGACGGGGATGAGGCCGAAGGCGAGGGCGACGGACACGATGATGCCGTTGTGCCCGGTGGCGAGGGAGGCCTTGGCGAGGGTGCGGATTCCGGCGACGGTGATCGAGCCGAAGAAGACGACTGCCGCGCCGCCGAGTACGGGCAGCGGTACGAGCGCGACCAGCGAGCCCAGGGCCGGCACGAGGCCCATGAGGACCAGGATGGCTCCGCACAGGGTGACCGCGTACCGGCTGCGGATGCGGCTGATCGCGACCAGGCCGACGTTCTGTGCGTAGGAGCAGCTCACGAAAGCTCCCAGGGCGCCGCCGAGTGCGGTGCCCAGCCCCTGGGCCCGCAGGCTGCCCGCGATGACGCGGTCGTCGACCGGCCTGTCGACGACCGTTCCCACCGCGATCAGGGACGCGGCGGACTCCGTCATGGAGACGAGCGTGACGACGAGCATGGTGGCGATGACCGGCGCCTCGAACTGCGGGGCGCCGAAGGCGAACGGCTCGGGGAGCGCGAACAGCGGCGCCTGGGAGAGGGGGTGGAAGTCGACCTTGCCCATCGGCACCGCGGCGGCCGTGCCGGCGATGAGCCCGAGCAGGATCGCCACCCGTTGCAGGAAACGTCCGCTGAGGAGTCGGTGGAGGAGGAGGGTGAAGGCGAGGGTTCCGGCGGCGAGGGCGAGGTTGGACGGTGAGCCGAAGCCGGAGGAGGCGGGGTCGCCGCCCCGGGCCCACTGCCCGGCCACCGGCAGCAGCGAGAGGCCGACCAGCGTGATGACGGAACCGCTGACGACGGGCGGGAAGAAGCGCAGGAGCCGGCAGAAGGCCGGCGCCAGGAGGAAGCAGACGGCCCCGGCGACGAGGGTCGCGCCGAACACCAGCGGCAGGGTGTCCTGACCCCGTGACACGGAAGCGGCCAGGACAGGGGAAATCACGGCGAACGAGACGCCATTGGTGACGGGCAGCCCGGCCCCGACCCCCCAGAAGCGCAGTGTCTGGGCGACGGTGGCTAGGCCCGCAACGACCAGGCTCGCGGCCAGCAGAACGGTGAGCTGCGCCGCGGTCAGGCCGAGCGCGCCGCCGATGATCAGCGGAGGCGCCGCGAGGCCCGCGTACATGCTGGCCACGTGCTGCAGGGCCGCGGGGAACATCCGCCTCATCGGCAGCACTTCGTCCGCGGGATGGACGGGGAGGGGCGGGGTGGAGCGGTCGTGCGTGAAGGGCCTAGGGGCGCGCATGGGGACAGTCCCTCCGAGAGACCGACCGCCCGGCCGGCGCACGGCGGGGACGGTTGAGAGCGAAGCACGGCCGGACGAGCCGGACAGGTGGACGGACCTGCCCGGAGGGATGCGGAAATCGCGCCGGATTCCGGGATACGGAGAATGCCACGATTTCCTTATTGCGGAATTCACTTTCCACTGTGGACGGCCTTGACCTTATGAACAGGCCCCCCGGCCGTCAACTCCTCCAGGCAGGCCATTTGATTCCTGGGATTCTTTGGAGGTACGCACAACCGCCACCTGTAGGGGCGATCAACGCGCGTCAACCCGCCTCCCCGAGCGCCTGCGCAATCCGCAGGTCTTGGCCGGGGCGGCCGCGGCCCCTACGGTGTCCCGCTATGCCATCCCAAGACGATCTCCACAGCCTCTCCGAGGGCGAAAACTCCGCCTATCCCCCGTTCGATCCCCGCCTCGCCGTCCGCGTGCGCGAGCAGCTCGGACTCACTCACGGCCAGGTCGCCTGGGCCGTCTCGGCCTTCCATGGGCACCCCCTGCACCCCGATGCGCTCCTGGCCTGGGAGCGGGGCACCGAGGCGCCGACGGCCCGCCAGATCAACGCGCTGGCAGCCGCGTTGTGGTGTTCACCGGGTGATCTGCTGGGCGAGCCGGCCACGCTCCTGCAGTGCCGCACGCTCCTCGGGCTGACGGTGGAGCAGGTCGCCACCATGGTCGGCATGACCCGCGACCGCTACGCCGAGGCGGAGCGGCGCAACCGCTGGCGTGGGTCCGGTGGGCAGACCCAGGCGCTGTTCGAGGTCCTGCGGCCGCCGCCCGCCTGCTTCGTCGGCGCATGCGGCAGGACGGGGCAGCTGCGCGTGCTGCTGCGCGAGGCGGTCACCGGGTGGTGGCCGAACTACGTACGGCCCGTCGCGAAGATCGTCCCCGTGGCGCCGGCGGAGATCCGCGGTGCCCTGGAACAGCTCCACATGGCCTACCAGCGGATCGACAACCACGGCCGGACCGGAGTCGGCGCCGAAGCGGTCGAGCGCGAGGCCCTGGCCTTCCTCGACCGGGTCGACGAACAGCTGTGGCGGCGGCTGCGCCCCCAGGAAGCCTGACCCCACCCGCCTCCCGGAGAGGAGCTCTTGACATGCTCGACTTCAGGTGAGGCAATAGAGCCACCCAGCAATAACGGAAGCTGCTTTCCGCATCGTGGACGATTCGTTTCAAGCAGTCTTCGGCAGGGCCAATCGGGGCTCGCTCACCCCGCGACACCCGGCTCGGGGAGCTCCCGCGTTCCCCGTTCCTCAGGGCACTTCTATGCCCTCGGGCCCTCTCGCCGCCCGCTCGACTGCGTCATCGAACCAGTCCACACGGCCTCCGAGGCATCGGCCGCTCCCCAGCGCGCCCCTCCCCGGCGATCGCCGTACCGCAGCATCCCAGGAGGTACCTCCGATGTCGCCCAGCGCCACCCCCAGCCCCGCCCCGGCCCCCGCGCCGGACCCGGCCACGGACCCCGCCGCGAAGCATCCCGTCGACCAGACCCTTCCGTTCGGAAAGCTCCTCGGCGCCGGTCTCCAGCACGTGGCGGCCATGTACGCCGGCGTCGTCGCACCGCCTCTGATCGTCGGCATCGGCGTGGGACTGAGCACGGCAGACATCGCGTTCCTGATGGGCGCCAGCCTCTTCACCGCCGGCATCGCCACCCTCCTGCAAACCATCGGCTTCTGGAAGGTCGGCGCGCGTCTCCCCTTCGTCAACGGCGTCTCCTTCGCCGGCGTGGCCCCGATGCTCGCCATCGCCAAGGCCGAGGGCCCCGACGACGCACTGCCCGTCATCTACGGCGCCGTGATCGTGGCCGGAGTGTTCGGCTTCCTGCTCGCCCCCTGGTTCTGCAAACTCATCCGGTTCTTCCCGCCCGTCGTCACCGGCACCGTCATCACACTCATCGGCGTGTCCCTGCTCCCCGTCGCCTTCAACTGGGCGCAGGGCGGCAACCCGCAGGCCCCGGACTACGGAGACATCAAGTACATCGGCCTCGCCGCCGTGACACTCCTGATCACCGTGGTGCTCCGCAGAGTGCTGAGCGGCTTCCTCAAGCAGATCTCCATCCTGCTCGGACTCGTCGCCGGCACCCTGATCGCCCTGCCCCTCGGCCTCGCGGACTTCAGCGCCGTCACCGATGCCGACATCATCGGCTTCCCCACGCCCTTCCACTTCGGCGCCCCGCAATTCGCCGCCGCCGCCATCGTCTCCATGATCATCGTGATGATCGTCTCCATGACCGAGACCACCGCCGACGTGCTCGCCCTCGGCCAGATCGTCGACAAGCCCGCGGACGAGAAGACCCTCGCCGCAGCGCTGCGCGCGGACGGCCTGGGCACCGCGCTGAGCCCGCTCTTCAACGGCTTCGCCGCCAGCGCCTTCGCGCAGAACGTCGGCCTGGTCGCCATCACCAAGGTCCGCAGCCGATACGTCGTGGCCGCGGGCGGCGGCATCCTCCTCCTGCTGGGCCTGTGCCCGTTCCTCGCCTCGGTCGTCGCCCTGATCCCGCAGCCCGTCCTCGGCGGCGTCGGCCTCGCCCTGTTCGGCACCGTGGCCGCCAGCGGAATCCAGACCCTCACCCAGGCCGGCCTCGACCGCGGCGACAACATCCTCATCGTGGCCATCAGCCTCGGCATCGGCGTCATCCCCATGGCCGCGCCGAACTTCTACCACGCCTTCCCCGAGAGCATGCGCATCGTCCTCGACTCCGGCATCAGCACCGGCTGCATCGTCGCCGTACTGCTCAACCTCGCCTTCAACCACATCGGCCGCGGCAGCCAGAACGACACCGCCGACACGGCCACCCTGCACGGCACCGCCCCTCAAACGGAGCCGGCTGCGGCCACACACGTGCACTGACCACGGACAGCGGGTGGGGTGTTCGCTCCCTCGGGGCGCACACCCCACCCCGTCCAGGTGGAGTGCAGCCAGGGAGGGCAGCGTCGCAAGCTGCCCGGCGCACCCTCCGAAGCTGGGTGGTAGAAGCAAGAACCAGGCGGCCGAGGCCGCGTACTGACCCATCAGGACGACGGCGTAGAACAGCACCAGAAAGAGCTTGCAGAAGCCAAGAAGCACTCCTGGGTCAGGATCCCTCGGTACGACTACATCCCCGCTTGGGGACGGCCCCGGCTACCGACAGTGGCCATCTGCGCCTACTTCAGCGGTAGTACTCGATCGAGGCCAGCCGTCACAGCTGCCATGGGCGTAGGCCACCCATGGCTGCGAACAGCCAAGATTTCGCAAAGGTGACCTCAGAGGGCAGAGCTGACACCGCCCATGACGTGCTCGATCAAGGGTCTGACGACCCATCAGAACGAGCGTCAAATGAGCGTCACGGGCGTCATTTCAGCGTCAAGATATCGCCCACAACGCCCACAACGCCCACAACGCCCACCGGGATACCTGCAGGTCAGGCGCCCTTTGCGACCGGCTCAAGGATCGCCACGCACTCCACGTGGTGCGTCATCGGGAAGAGGTCGAAGACGCGCAGGGTGCGGACCTTGTAGCCGTTCTCCTTGAAGTAGCCCAGGTCGCGGGCCAGGGCCGCCGGGTCGCAGGCCACGTAGGCGATGCGGCGGGCCGAGAGGCCCGCGATGTGGCGGACCGTGCCCTTGCCGGCGCCCGCGCGGGGCGGGTCCAGGACGACCAGGTCGCACTCGGTGATACCGGTCTTCGGGAGGATCTGGTCGACCTTGCCCTGCTCGATGCGGACCCGGGGGAAGTCCGCCAGGTTGTGCCGGGCGTCCTCGACCGCGCGCTTCGTCGACTCGATGCCGAGCACCGCGCCGGTCTCGCCGAGGCGTTCGGCCAGCGCGCCCGCGAAGATGCCGACGCCGCAGTAGAGGTCGAGGGCCATCTCGCCCTTGCGCGGCATCAGGCCCTGCATGACGGCCTTGATCAGGGTGTCGGCGGCCTGCGGGTGGACCTGCCAGAAGCCGCCCATGCCCACGCGGTAGGTACGGCCGTCCGCGCGCTCCCGTACGAAGGGGCGGCCGTGGACGCGGTGCACTCCGCCGTCCTTCTCCTCGACCCGCAGGACCGAGACGGGCTTGTCCAGCTCGACGAGCGGGAGGCGGCCGCCGGGGCGGGGTGTGAGGACGACCTGGCGGTCGTTCGAGCCCGAGGCGGCGATGGCCTCGACCGAGGCCATCTGCGGCCAGTCCTGCTGCTCGATGCCCAGTTCGGTGACGCCCGGGGCCGCGATCATGCACTGGTCGATCAGCTCGATGTCGTGCGAGCGGTGCTTGCGCAGACCGACCCGGCCGTCCTCGTCGATCGCGAACTGCACGCGGGTGCGCCACTGCGGCACCTGACCGGCCGGCAGCTTGTCGCCCTCGGCGGGCATCACGGTGCCGTCCCAGCCGGCTTCCTCCGGGGTGAGCCCGGCGAGCCGCTTCAGCTGCTCGGCGACGACCTCGCCCTTGAGCCGGCGCTGTGCGCCCGGCTTGGCGTGCTGCCAGTCGCAGCCGCCGCACTTGCCGGGGCCGGCGTACGGGCAGGGGGCCTCGACGCGGTCCTTGGAGGCGTCGAGCACGGTGACGGCGTCGGCGCGCAGGTAGCGGGAGTCCTCGTCGCCCTCCGTCACGCGAGCGATGACCTTCTCGCCGGGCAGGGTGTGGCGGACGAACAGGACGCGGCCGTCCGAGGTCCGGGCGATGCAGTGCCCGCCGTGCGCGACGGGGCCGACCTCGACCTCGTACTCCTCCCCGACCAGTGACTGCTTCTCGTTCTGCTCGGCGCTCGTCATGGTGGGGAGACTCCAAGAAAGTGGCTCAAAAGGTAACGGCCGGACGACCGACCCACCAGTTTACGTGGATCTCGTCCGGCCGTTCACCAACCTGGTCAGCCCTTCGAGGCTGGCTCCTTCGGGGGCCGCGGGGTGTCGACCGGGCCGCGGCGCACGGCGCCCGGGGCGTTCCAGTCCTGGCGCTTCTTCGCCCGCTTCTTGGCGAGCTCCGAGGACTCCAGCTGGTAGGGCACCGAAGTGACCATCACACCGGGCGTGAAGAGCAGCCGGCCCTTGAGGCGCAGCGCGCTCTGGTTGTGCAGCAGGTGCTCGTACCAGCGTCCGACGACGTACTCCGGGATGTAGACGCTGACGGCGTCGCGCGGGTTCTCGCTGCGCAGGCCCTTCACGTACTCGACCACCGGGCGGGTGATCTCGCGGTACGGCGAGTCGAGGATCTTGAGCGGGACGTTGATCCCGCGCCGGTCCCACTCGTCGCGCAGCGCCTTGGTCTCGGCCGGGTCGACGCTGATGCTGAGCGCCTCCAGGGTGTCCGAGCGGGTCAGCTTGGCGAAGGCCAGGGCGCGCAGCGTGGGCTTGTGGACCTTGGAGACCAGGACGATCGAGTGGACCCGGGAGGGCCGCACGCTGTCGTCGCTGGGGCCCTCGGCGGCGGCGATCTCGGCGGAGACGCGGTCGTAGTGCTTCCGGATCGCGCTCATCGTGCCGTAGAAGATCAGCATGCCGAGCAGGGCGACCCACGCACCATGAGTGAACTTCGTGGCGAGGACGATGACCAGCACCATGCCCGTGAAGAAGGCGCCGAAGGCGTTGATCGCCCGGGAGCGGTGCATCCGGCGGCGTGCGGCCTGGTCGCGCTCCGACTTCAGGTGGCGGTTCCAGTGCCGGACCATGCCGATCTGGCTCAGTGTGAAGGAGACGAACACGCCGACGATGTAGAGCTGGATCAGCTTGGTCGAGTCCGCGTCGTAGATCCAGACGAGCAGGATCGCGGCGCCGGCGAGGAGCACGATGCCGTTGGAGAAGGCGAGCCGGTCGCCCCGGGTGTGCAGCTGGCGCGGCAGGTAGCGGTCCTGCGCGAGGATCGAGCCGAGCAGCGGGAAGCCGTTGTACGCGGTGTTGGCCGCCAGGAAGAGCACCAGCGCGGTGGCCGCGGCCAGCAGGATGAAGAGGAAGCTGCCGTCACCGAAGACGGCCTCGGCCACCTGCGAGATCACCGGGTTCTGGATGTACTCGGGGCCGACCGGGACGCCGTTCGCCAGCAGGTCCTCGGCGGGGTTCTCGGCCATCCTCACGTCGCTGGCCATGGCCAGGCCGATGATCCCGCAGAACATGGTGACCGCCAGGCCGCCCATGTAGGCGAGGGTGGACGCGGCGTTCTTGCTCTTGGGCTTGCGGAAGGCGGGTACGCCGTTGCTGATGGCCTCGACGCCCGTCAGGGCCGCGCAGCCGGAGGAGAAGGCCCGGAGCAGCAGGAAGACCATCGCGAAGCCGGCCAGCCCCTGTTGCTCGGGTTTGATCTCGAGGTCGGCGGTCGGCGCCGTCAGGGTCTCGCCGAGGACGATGCCCTTCCAGGCACCCCAGGCGATCATGACGAAGACGGCGGCGACGAACACATAGGTCGGGATCGCGAAGAGCTTGCCGGACTCCTTCACGCCGCGCAGGTTCATCAGCGTGAGCAGAAGGATCATGACGGTCGCCGAGAGCACCTTGTGCTCGATGACGAAATGCACGGCGGAGCCGAGGTTCTCGACTCCGGAGGAGATCGACACGGCAACCGTCAGGACGTAGTCGACGAGCAGGGCGCTCGCGACGGTCAGACCGGCTTTGGGTCCGAGGTTCGTGTTCGCCACCTCGTAGTCGCCGCCACCGCTCGGGTAGGCGTGGACGTTCTGGCGGTAGGAGGCCACGACGGTGAACATCAGTACGACGACCGCGAGTGCGATCCAGGGGCTGTACTGGTACGCCGACACGCCCGCGATCGACAGGACCAGCAGGACCTCGCCGGGGGCATATGCCACGGAGGAGAGCGGGTCGGAGGCGAAGACGGGAAGGGCGATCCGCTTGGGCAGGAGGGTTTCTCCGAGGCGGTCGCTGCGTAGCGCCCGGCCGATCAGGATCCGTTTGGGCACGTCGGTCAGTTTGGACACGCAGAGGATCGTAAGCGTTCGAAATCAGCCTGACGAACCCCCACCCCCTCATACCGCAATCCCGCCGCAATTCCTCCCCGGCTGCACCACGACTGCGGCGCAAGAGACCACACCGGTGACCGCCCGTGTGTAGCTTGGGCCATGGTCTGAGACCCTGTTAAACCAGAGCATGCAATGAGGCTGGAAACCAGCGAGTCGCTGACAGCCGGAAGGACGGCCGTGCACATCGTCATCATGGGCTGCGGAAGAGTGGGTTCCGCCCTCGCGCAAACCCTGGAACAGCAGGGACATACGGTCGCCGTCGTCGACCAGGACCCCACCGCATTCCGCCGGCTCGGCGCCGGATTCGGCGGCCGCCGCGTCACCGGGGTCGGCTTCGACCAGGACACCCTGAGGGAGGCGGGAATCGAGGACGCGGGCGCCTTCGCCGCCGTCAGCAGTGGTGACAATTCCAACATCATCGCCGCCCGCGTGGCCCGGGAGATGTTCGGCGTCGAGAACGTCGCCGCCCGCATCTACGACCCCAAGCGCGCCGAGGTCTACCAGCGTCTCGGCATCCCCACCGTCGCCACCGTGCGGTGGACCGCCGACCAGATGCTGCGCCGGCTGCTGCCGTCGGGCGCCGAACCGCTGTGGCGCGACCCGAGCGGCGGTGTCCAGCTCGCCGAGGTGCACACCTCCGCCGCCTGGATCGGGCACAAGGTCAGCAAGCTCCAGGAGGAGACCGGCGTCCGCGTCGCCTTCCTCACCCGCTTGGGCGAGGCCATGCTGCCCACGTCGGCGACCGTCCTGCAGGAGGGCGACCTCGTCCACGTGATGATGCGTACCGACGAGATCGACAAGGTCGAGGCGGCGTTCGCCGAAGGGCCTGAGGAGGCACACGCATGAGGGTCGCGATCGCCGGGGCAGGCGCGGTGGGCCGCTCCATCGCGGGCGAACTGCTGGAGAACGGCCACGAGGTGCTCCTGGTCGACAAGGCGCCGACCGCCATCTCGGTGGAGCGGGTGCCGCAGGCCGAGTGGCTGCTGGCCGACGCCTGCGAGATCACCTCGCTGGACGAGGCGGCGCTCCAGCGCTGCAACGTGGTCATCGCGGCGACCGGTGACGACAAGGTCAACCTCGTCGTGTCGCTGCTCGCAAAGACCGAGTACGGGGTGCCGCGCGTGGTGGCCCGTGTGAACAACCCGAAGAACGAGTGGCTCTTCAACGAGTCCTGGGGCGTCGACGTCGCGGTCTCCACGCCGCGCCTGATGTCGGCCCTGGTCGAGGAAGCCGTCAGCGTCGGCGACCTGGTGCGCCTGCTGCGCTTCAGCCACGGCGACGCCAACCTCGTCGAGCTGACCCTGCCGGCCGACTCCTCGGTCGCGGGCACCCAGATCAGCGAGATCACCTGGCCCGAGGACACCTCGCTGGTCACGATCATCCGCGGCAACCGGGTTCTCACCCCGCACGGGGAGGAGACCCTGGAGCCCGGCGACGAACTGCTGTTCGTGGCCGCCCAGGCCCGCGAGGAACAGCTGGAGGACCTCCTCCAGGCCCGCGGCTAGCCCTGCCCTGCGGGCATCGCTCGACGACGAAGGGGACGCGCCCTGCGGGGCGCGCCCCCTTCGGCTTCCCGCCCGCGGGCCGTCCCGGGGGCGACCGGCGCGGGTGCGGGGTCCCGACCGTGCACGGCGGCGCCGGCACCCGGCCCGGCACGGACACGCGCTCCCCGGCCCGTCGCGGGCCGGGGACGGGGCCGGCGGCAGCGCGCCACGGGCCGCCGGCTCTACGGACTCACCCCTGCGCCCGCAGACGCGCTCCCGCCGCCGGGATTGCGTACGCGGTGCCGCACGGCGCGCGGCGGCCCGGCAGCACGAAGGGGCGGGACCGGCCACCTGGGCCGGTCCCGCCCCTTTCGTCAGCTGTGGGCCGTCAGGCCTTCGGCCCCTTGGCGGCGGCCTCCGCGGCCTCCTTCGCCTCCCACTCCGCGATCACGTCGATCGGCGGCGGCGCCTTCGCCAGGAAGACCCAGGTGAAGTACACGGCGAGCACCATCGGCGGCAGCTTCAGCGCGATGAGCACCCAGCCCAGCTGCGTCGCGTCACCCCACCAGTACAGCGGGAAGAGGATCGCGTACTTGGCGAGGAAGATCAGGCCCCAGGCCAGGCTGGCCTTGGTGTACGCCTTCTTGCGCCCCGGGTTGCGCGTGCGCCAGGACAGGTTCTCCTTGAACACCGGGCCCAGGATCACGCCCAGCAGCGGGAAGCCCACGAGCGCGGAGAGCGTGAAGGCGACCCCGAGTCCGGCGCCGTAGATCATGCCCGGCAGGTAGAAGCCCTTCGGGCTGCCCGTGAACAGGGCGAAGGCCACGCCCACGCCCACGCCGAAGACCCCGCTGAAGGCGTGCTTCACCGTGTCCTTGCGCAGCAGCCGGACGATCACCAGGAGCACCGCGACGGCGCCCGCGGCGAAGGCGGACCACTTCAGGTCCTTGTTGATCGTGTAGATCATGACGAAGAGCAGCCCGGGGAGCATCGTCTCCACGGTGCCCCGGATGCCTCCGAAGGCGTCGAACAGCGCCGCCTGCGTCACCGCGCTCTGGTCCTCGGAGGGCGTGGCGGGTTCCGGGGTGGTCGGTTTGTCGAATGACGTCACCGGTCAGTGCTCCTGTCCGAGCGGTCGGAGTTCGTACTTCGGGTTGAAGAGCACCCGACGGCCATGACTCATCGAGATGCGTCCGGAGGCGATCATGCGTCGCCCCGGCTCGATTCCCACGATCGAGCGACGCCCGAGCCAGACCACGTCCAGGGCGGCGGAGCCGTCGAACAGCTCCGCTTCCAGCGCGGGGACGCCCGCCCGCGGCCGCAGGGTGACGGTACGCAGGGTTCCGGTCACCTTGACTATCTGGCGGTCGTGGCAGTCGCAGATCCGCGTGCACCCCGCGGCTTCTGCGTCCTCCTGCAGCTCCGCCGAATGCAGCTCCTCCTGCGAGGTGGACAGCCGCTCAATCATCCGGCGGAACCGGCCCGCCGGCCTGGCCGGCTTCACGGGCTTCTCGGGACGCGGTTCAGCACTCATACAAGGAAGCCTACCGGCGTGCCCACTACCTCTCGAAGCGGTATCCCATGCCCGGTTCGGTGATGAAGTGCCGGGGGTGCGAGGGGTCCGCCTCCAGCTTGCGCCGCAGTTGGGCCATGTAGACCCGCAGATAGTTGGTCTCGGTGCCGTACGAGGGCCCCCAGACCTCCTGGAGCAGTTGCTTCTGGCTGACCAGCTTGCCGCGGTTGCGGACCAGGACCTCCAGCAGGTGCCACTCGGTCGGCGTCAGCCGTACGTCGCGCCCCTCGCGCACGGCCTTCTTCGCGGCCAGGTCCACCGTGAAGCCCTCGGTCTCCACGATCACCTCGTCCTCGCCGGAACCGGCCGAGGGTTCGGCGCGGCGGACGGCGGCCCGCAGCCGGGCCAGCAGCTCGTCCATGCCGAAGGGCTTGGTGACGTAGTCGTCGGCCCCCGCGTCCAGCGCCTCGACCTTCTCGTCGGAGGTGTGCCGGGCGGAGAGGACCAGGATCGGCACCCGGGTCCAGCCGCGCAGCCCCTTGATCACTTCGATGCCGTCCATGTCGGGCAGCCCGAGGTCGAGGACGACCACGTCGGGGTGGCGGGCCGCCGCGAGCTCCAGCGCGCCGGCACCGTCGGCGGCGGCGTCGACCTCGTACTTGCGTGCCTTCAGGTTGATCACAAGGGCTCGGACGATCTGCGGCTCGTCTTCCACCACGAGCACCCGGGTCATTGAGGTCCTGCCTTCTGTCGCGTCATCCGATCACCGTTGTGATCACGTTCCATGTGTTCCATCGGTTCGGGCGGGCCTTCCGGCGGCGGGCCGGGAGGCACCGCGCGCAGGGTGAGCACCATGGTCAGCCCGCCGCCCGGGGTGTCCTCGGCCGCCAGGGTGCCGTCCATGGCCTCGGCGAACCCGCGGGCGACCGCGAGCCCGAGGCCCACCCCCGACCCCCGTGGGGCGTCACCGTACCGCTGGAAGGGGGCGAAGATCCGGTCCCGGGCCTCCTCGGGCACCCCCGGCCCGCGGTCGACGACCCGTACCTCGACACGGTCGCCGAGACAGCTGGCCGCCACCAGCACGGGTTTCCCCGGCGGGCTGTACTTGACGGCGTTCTCCACGACGTTGGCCACGGACCGCTCCAGCAGGCCCGGGTCCACCGCCACCATCGGCAGCGTCTCGGGCACGTCCAGCAGCACGCTGTCCTCCGGTACGCCGACCAGCGCCATCGGGACCACCTCGTCGAGGTAGATCTCCCGGATGAGCGGGGTGACGGTGCCGGTCTGCAGCCGGGACATGTCGAGCAGGTTGCCCACCAGGTGGTCGAGGCGGTCGGCGCCGTCCTCGATGCCTCCCAGGAGCTCGGCCCGGTCCTCCTCGGACCAGTCCACGTCGTCGGAGCGCAAGGAGCTCACGGACGCCTTGATGGAGGCCAGCGGCGTACGGAGGTCATGGCTCACGGCGGCCAGCAGCGCGGTCCGGATCCGGTTGCCCTCGGCCAGGCGGCGGGCCTCCTCGGCCTCTCCGACCAGCCGCTGGCGGTCCAGGACCACCGCCGCCTGGGCCGCGAAGGCGCCCAGCACCCGGCGGTCCTCGGCGGGCAGGACCCGCCCGGACAGGGCCAGCGCCATGTGGTCGCCGATGTGCATGTCCACATCGGCGTCCTCGGGCCGGTCGGCGGGGCTCGGGCCGACGCTGCCGGCCGGCTTCCAGGACTCCACGTCGCTCGCCCGCTCCAGGAGGGCCACGGACTCCATGGCGAAGGTCTCGCGCACCCGCTCCAGCAGCGCGTCGAGCGTGGTCTCCCCGCGCAGCACGCTGCCGGCCAGGAAGGAGAGGATCTCGGACTCGGCGCGCAGCCGGGCCGCCTGGTGGGTGCGGCGCGCGGCGAGGCCCACCACGGACGCCACGGAGACGGCCACCCCGACGAAGACGGCGATGGCGACGATGTTCCGGGAGTCGGAGATGGCGAACCGGTGCAGTGGTGGGGCGAAGTAGTAGTTCAGCAGCAGCGAGCCGACGGCGGCGGAGGCGAGGGCCGGCCAGAGGCCGCCGAGCAGGGCGGCCGCGACCGTCAGCGCCAGGAAGAGCAGCATGTCGTTGGCGAGCCCGGGGTCCCACGCGACGTGCGTGAGCAGCAGGCACAGCAGGGGCGGGAGGACCACGCCCACCACCCAGCCGGCGAGGATCCGGGTCCGCCCGAGGCGGGCCGCCGAGCGGACCACGGGCAGGCCGCGCCCCTTGGCGGCCTCCTCGTGCGTGACGATGTGCACGTCGAGGTCGGGCCCCGAGTCGCGGGCCACGCTCGCGCCGACACCGGGGCCGAAGACGTACTGCCACGAGCGGCGGCGGCTGGAGCCGAGCACGATCTGGGTGGCGTTGACCCCGCGCGCGAATTCCAGCAGCGCGTCCGGGATGTTGTCGCCGATCACATGGTGAAACGTTCCGCCAAGATCCTCGACCAGCGTCCGCTGGACCGCGAGCTCCTTCGGCGAGGCCGCGGTGAGCCCATCGCTGCGGGCGATGTAGACGGCCAGGATCTCGCTGCCGGAGCCCTTGGCCGCCATCCGTGAGGCGCGCCGGATCAGCGTGCGCCCCTCCGGCCCGCCGGTCAGCCCGACAACGATCCGCTCCCGCGCCTGCCAGGTCGAGCGGATGCCGTGCTCGCCCCGGTACTGCTGGAGGTACTCGTCCGCCCGGTCGGCCACCCACAGCAGCGCGAGCTCGCGCAGGGCCGTGAGGTTTCCCGGGCGGAAGTAGTTGGACAGGGCCGCGTCGACCTTCTCCGGCTTGTATATGTTCCCGTGCGCCATCCGCCGGCGCAGCGCCTGCGGGGACATGTCGACCAGCTCGATCTGGTCGGCCCGGCGGACCACCTCGTCGGGCACGGTCTCCCGCTGCCGCACCCCGGTGATCGACTCCACCACGTCCCCCAGGGACTCCAGGTGCTGGATGTTCACGGTGGACACGACATCGATCCCGGCCCGCAGCAGCTCCTCTACGTCCTGCCAGCGCTTGGCGTTGCGCGAGCCGGGCACGTTGGTGTGCGCGAGCTCGTCCACGAGCGCGATGGCGGGCCCGCGGGCGAGGAGCGCGTCCACGTCCATCTCGGTGAAGGAGGCTCCGCGGTACGAGAGGTCCTTGCGCTCCACCTGTTCGAGACCGTGCAGCATGACCTCCGTGCGCGGCCTCCCGTGGTGCTCGACGAAGCCGACGACGAGGTCCGCGCCCCGCTCCACCCTGCGGTGGCCTTCGGAGAGCATCGCGTAGGTCTTGCCCACACCGGGTGCCGCGCCGAGATAGATCCTGAGCTTGCCGCGTCCCATGCGCTCATTCTCGAGGACGTCCGCACCGTCCACGCACCGATCGCCACCCGGGCGCCGATCCCTGACGGATCCCTGACGCCCCGCGCGGATCCCCTGCGGGGCGTCGGATCCGGGCGGAGCGGGGGGCCGGGGCGCAGCGAGCGCGGAGCCGGGCGTGCGAAAAAGCCGGTGGGCCCCACCCCGAAGGAGTGGGGCCCACCGGCCGAAAACATGCGACGGCCCCCTGTGCGCACGGGGCCGTCCGAGGTCAGCGGACCTCGGTGATCTCCGGGCCGCGCTCCAGCTGGCCCATGCCGCCGCCGAAGCGGGAGCCTTCCTGCTCCTCCGTCTGCACGCCGTCCGGCACCATCTGGGCGTCGTTCGGCAGCTTCAGGACGATCGGGTCGCGGGGGGCCATGGGGCCGTCGCCGCGGACGACGACGGTGTCCCGGAAGATCTGCTCCAGCACGCCCGCGGACTCGGGGCGCACCGCGCCCTGGCCGGAGATGACGCCGCGCAGGAACCAGCGCGGGCCGTCGACGCCGACGAAGCGGACCAGCTGCGCGCCGGTCTGCCCGTCCGGGAGCGGTACGGGCACCTGTGCGCGCAGCTCCCAGCCCAGCGAACCCTGGGCCTCGTCGATGATGCCGCCCTGCTGGGTGATGCCCGCGGCGATCTCCTCGCGGACCTCGCCCCAGATGCCTTCCTTCTTGGGCGCGGCGAAGGCCTGCAGCTGCACGGCGCTGTCGCCCAGGACCACGGTCGCGGCCACGATCGCGTCACCCGCGACCTCGACGCGCAGTTCCATGCCCTCGACACCGGGTACGAGGATGCCGCCCAGGTCGACCCGGCCGTCGGCCGGGTTCCCGAGTACCTCGGAGACGTCCCAGGGGCCGTCGGGCCGCGGGGCGGGAGGCAGGTTCACCCGGCGCGGCGTGGCAGCGCCGTCCTGCTCGCCCGCGTCGTCCGGCTCACCGGAGCCGACGCCGTCTACGACCTGCTCGGCCGCGCCGCCGTCCTGGGCGGAGTCGTTCTTCTTGCGACGTCCGAACACGTCACTGTCCTTCCCGGTCGGTTACGACCGAAGCGTAGCCATTCCCACCCTGCTGACCAGCCCCGGATCCGGCCACGGCCGCATGACCGCCGGTGGAGCCGAAACCCCCCTCGGCCCGGGCCGAGCCGGGAAGTTCCGCCACCTCGTGGAAGCGCACCTTCTCGACCCGCTGGACAACCAGCTGGGCAATGCGGTCGAAACGCTCGAACCGCACGCTCTCGCGAGGGTCGAGATTGACCACGATCACCTTGATCTCCCCACGGTACCCGGCATCCACCGTCCCCGGGGCATTCACGAGGGCGAGCCCGCAGCGTGCGGCCAGGCCGGACCTGGGGTGCACGAACGCCGCGTACCCGTCGGGCAGGGCGATGGACACTCCGGTGGGCAGCACGGTCCGCTCGCCGGGAGCCAGCTCCGCGGCCTGGGTCGTCACCAGGTCGCAGCCGGCGTCGCCGGGGTGACCGTACGCGGGAATGGGGACTTCCGGATCGACGCGGCGGATCAGCACGTCGACCTCATGGCGGGGTCCGTTGTGGTTCAGGGACATCAGGGGTTCACCTCGAAGGCGCGTGCGCGCCTGACCTGGTCCGGGTCGGCCATCGCCGCCCGGATCTCCTCGGGCCGTCCGTTGTCGATGAAGTGGTCGACCTTCACCTCGATGAAGAGGGCGTCGGCGCGCACGGCGACCGGGCCCTGCGGACCGCCTATCCGGCCGACGGCGGTGCAGTAGATCTTGCGCCCGGCGACGGCGGTGACCTCGGCCTCCAGGTACAGCACGGTGTCCACGGGCACGGGCCGTACGAAGTCGGTCTCCAGCCGCCCCGTCACCGCGATGACGCGCAGCAGCCAGTTCAGGGAGCCCAGGGTCTCGTCGAGCGCGGTGGCGAGCACCCCGCCGTGGGCGAGGCCGGGAGCGCCCTGGTGTGCGGGCTTGACGGTGAACTCGGCGGTGATGCGCACGCCCTCGCCCGCGCGGGCCTCCAGGTGGAGTCCGTGCGGCTGGCCCCCGCCGCAGCCGAAACAGTGCTCGTAGTGCGCACCGAGGAGCTCGCCGGGTGCCGGGGCATCGGGGTGCCGGACCGGTGCGGTGGCATCGGCCGGAGGCGTCAACGCTGTGTTTCGTCCACTCACAGCCGCAGACCTTACCCGCGCGGCTACCCACCGGTCGCCTCGTGGCAGGCTTGAGCTCATGCAGCTCTCCCCCGCGCACCACGACGAACGACTGACCGCCCCCCGCTTCTGGTGGGGCATCGCCGTGATGACCGGCCTCGCGTGCGCGCTGATGCTGCTGCCGCTGGGCACGATGCCGCTGCTGGCCGGCCTGGTCGGGGGCACCGCGCTGACCGGGCTGCTGGTGAGCTCGTACGGTTCCGCGCGCGTGCGCGTGGTGAACGGGGCGCTGGCGGCCGGGGACGCCCGGATCCCGGTGGCCGCGCTGGGCGAGCCCGAGGTCCTGGACGCGGAGGAGTCGCGCGCCTGGCGCACGTACAAGGCGGACACCCGCGCCTTCATGCTGATGCGCAGCTACGTGCCTACCGCGGTGCGCGTCGAGGTCACCGACCCGGCCGACCCCACCCCGTACGTCTACGTCTCCACCCGTGAGCCCGCGGCCCTGGTCGCCGCGATCCGGGCGGCGAAGGCGCAGGCCGTGCCGGCCGAATAGCGGCTGCGCTCACGGCGGCGTCCGGCCTCAGCCGGGCGGGAAGGGATCCCGGCCCTCGAGTGCCGCCCTGGTGGCCTCGGGAAGCGGCTGTGCGGGCTGCTCCAGGGGCGGCAGGGCGGGAAGGGCATCCCACGCCACGGCCCGGCGCCGCAGGTCGCCACGGACCTTCTCGGCGACTTTGCGCGTGTCGCGGCGGTTCATGACCGCGCCGACGGCGGCGCCCACCATGAACGGCATGAGGTTCGGCAGGCTGCGGAACATCCGCTTCATGATCTGCTGGCGCAGTTCGCGCTTCATCTGCCCGCCGAGCGCCGCGTTCAGCGTCGTCGGCTTGGTCAGGTCGACTCCGCGCTCCTCCGTCCAGGCGGTCAGGTAGGCGTAGCTGCGCTGCCCGAGGGTGCCGGGCGCGCGGAGCCCGTACACCTCGTGGAGCTCTGCGATGAGCTTCAGCTCGATCGCCGCGACCCCGGTGATCTCCGCCGCCAGCTCCGCGGGCATCGCGGGCGGGACGGGCAGCATGGCCGCCGCGCCGATCCCCGCTCCCACGGTGGAGGTGGCGTTGGCGGCTCCCGAGATCAGCTTGTCGGCAAGCTGATCGGGGCCGAGGCCCGGGAACTGCGCGCGCAGGGTCGCGAGGTCCCGAACCGGAACGCGCGGTGCGTTCTCGATGACTCTTTCGGTGATGTACAGGACGGCGTCCCTGACACTTTCGCCGCCCTTGCGTACACCCTTCTTGACGGCTTGCAGCCGACGGGCCCCGGACCTGTGCCGGGCCCCCTCACCGGGCTCTGTGTCCGACGGCACCGCCGGGGCGGTGTCGGAGGGCACGGCGATCACTTCACTGGCGGAGTCGCCGGGGGCTCCGGAACCCGTTTCCGGGTCCAGGGGTGCCACCTGCGCCTCCGCCGGATCACCCGACTTTCGGAAGCGCCGCTTCCGAAAGGGTGTCGAGCCAGCCACGGCCGACGCCTCTCAGTCGCAGTCGCGACAGATCGGCTGGCCGTTCTTCTCACGCGCCAGCTGGCTGCGGTGGTGCACCAGGAAGCAGCTCATGCAGGTGAACTCATCGGCCTGCTTGGGCAGGACCCGGACGGCCAGCTCCTCATTGGAGAGGTCCGCACCGGGAAGCTCCAGGCTCTCGGCCGAGTCGAATTCGTCCATGTCCACGGACGAGGACGACTTCTCGTTACGTCGGGCCTTCAGCTCTTCAATGCTGTCGTTGTCGACGTCGTCGTCGGTCTTGCGCGGGGTGTCGTAGTCCGTTGCCATTGTTCGCTCTCCCCCTCTGGGTGTTAGCGGTGTCTCAGCGCACGTAACGCACGAGAGGCCGGACTTGTGCCCGACCTGAGGCGGAGATTTTGCCTCACATCAAGGTCTGTTACTCAATCGACACCCAGCCGCCCACCTGAAGGGGCGATTGGCTGGGATGACGACCGGGACCGTACACGGTCCGGGGGCCGTCTTGCACAAACGCCACCCCGTGTATTTCCCGCCATACAGGGGGCCGGAAACCCGGACTTCCCGGGCTTTCCGGCCGCCCCGGGGTCACTGAACGCACATGCGCCGACACTCGCCACTGTGATCGATCACACAGCGGCAATTATTTTCAGAGGGCAAGCATTCAGCCAACAGCGAACACGGGGTGCACTGCTCACAAAGGAAGAGTGACACGCATCACGAGGCCACCGCCTTCCCGGGGCATCGCCTGGATCCTTCCGCCGTGTGCGCGCGCCACGGAGCGCGCGATCGACAGACCGAGTCCGACACCCTTGTCACTGCCCGTTCGCTCCGTACGCAGCCGTCTGAACGGCTCGAAGAGGTTGTCCACCTCGTACGCGGGAACAACGGGACCCGTGTTCGATACCAGGAGGACCGCCTGACCGTGCTGGGCCTCGGTGGTGACCTCCACCCAGCCGTCCTCCGGCACGTTGTACCGGACGGCGTTCTGCACCAGGTTGAGGGCGATCCGCTCCAGCAGCACGCCGTTGCCCTGGACCACGGCCGGCGCGCGCTCGCCGCGGATCTCCACGCCCTTGCCCTCGGCCTCGCCCCGCACCTGGTCGACGGCGCGCGAGGCGACCTCCGCCAGGTCCACGGGCTTGCGCTCGACGATCTGGTTCTCGCTGCGGGCCAGCAGCAGCAGGCCCTCGACCAGCTGCTCGCTGCGCTCGTTGGTGGCGAGCAGGGTCTTCCCGAGCTGCTGGAGCTCGACCGGAGCCCCCGGATCGGAGAGGTGGACCTCCAGCAGGGTCCGGTTGATCGCGAGGGGAGTCCGCAGCTCGTGCGAGGCGTTCGCCACGAACCGCTGCTGGGCCGTGAAGGCCCGCTCCAGCCGGTCGAGCATCTCGTCGAAGGTGTCGGCGAGCTCCTTGAGCTCGTCGTCCGGCCCGTCCAGCTCGATCCGCCGGGTCAGGTCGGAGCCGACCACCCGGCGGGCGGTCCGGGTGATCTTGCCGAGCGGCGAGAGCACCCGGCCGGCCATCGCGTAGCCGAAGGCGAAGGCGATGATGCTCAGCCCCAGCAGGGCCATCAGCGAGCGGCTCAGCAGGTCGTCCAGGGCGTGCCTGCGCTGTTCGAGCAGACACTGGCCCGTCGCGACGTTGAACTGGTCGGGCGTCAGTTCGCCCACCAGGCCCGGGCAGGAACTGCTGGTGACCCTCACCTGGCCGCCGACGATGGTGAACGGGAGGGCGTTGCCCTGCCGCAGGGCCTGCGCCGCCAGCAGGTAGATGATCGACAGCAGCAGGATGCCCGCGATCAGGAACATCCCGCCGTAGAGCAGCGTGAGGCGTATCCGGATGGTCGGCCGCAGCCACGGGAAGGGACCCTCGGGCTGGCCGGGGTCCCAGGTCGGTTTCGGTGGCGCCGCCGGTGGCGCCGGGGTGGTTGCCACGCGGGTCAGATCCGGTATCCGGAACCGGGCACGGTGACGATGACCGGCGGCTCACCGAGCTTGCGCCGCAGGGTCATGACGGTCACCCGTACGACGTTGGTGAACGGGTCGGTGTTCTCGTCCCAGGCCTTCTCCAGCAGCTGCTCGGCGGAGACGACGGTCCCCTCGCTGCGCATGAGGACCTCCAGCACCGCGAACTCCTTCGGGGCCAGCTGCACCTCCTTGCCCTCGCGGAACACCTCGCGCCGGTTCGGGTCCAGCTTGATCCCGGCCCGCTCCAGTACGGGCGGCAGGGCGACGGTGGTGCGCCGGCCGAGCGCCCGCACGCGGGCGGTCAGCTCGGTGAAGGCGAAGGGCTTGGGCAGGTAGTCGTCCGCGCCGAGCTCCAGGCCCTCCACCCGGTCGCTGACGTCACCGGATGCGGTCAGCATGAGCACGCGGGTGGGCATGCCGAGCTCGACGATCTTCCGGCACACGTCGTCGCCGTGCACGAGCGGGAGGTCCCGGTCGAGCACCACCACGTCGTAGTCGTTCACGCCGACCCGCTCCAGGGCGGCGGCGCCGTCGTACACGACGTCCACGGCCATGGCCTCCCGGCGCAGGCCGGTGGCCACCGCATCGGCGAGCAGCTGCTCGTCCTCGACGACGAGTACGCGCACGTCGTTTCCTTCCTCCGAGCCCAGAAGGGCACACGTGTATTGCGTCGCCCATCCTGCACGTTTCGGCCGTAAACCGGCTGTAAGGCGGCTCGTGGAGGGGCTCTCGGGGCGGAAGTGAGGATTCCCTCGCCTCGAGAGGTTTCTGGGCCCAGGGTGTCGGGGAGGACGACAGCACACCCCATCCACTCCCTGACGGCGGACTTCCACGTGCCGCCGCCGACCCACGAAGAGGGGGCGAACCCATCATGGACGCATTCACCGCGGGTCTCCTGCAGCGCATCAGGTCCACGCAGTCGGACCTCATGCACGCCCGCGAGACGGGCGACGACTTCCTCGCGGAAGTGGAACAGGCGGAGCTGGAAGACCTCCAGCGGCTCGCCGCCGAGCACGGTGTCCCCGTCTCGGCCACCGTGCCCGCCTGCTGACCCCGGCCTGCCGACCCGACCCGACCCGACCCCAGCCGACCTGCTGATCCCGCACGTCACGAACCCGGCTGGTCCCGCACGTCACGAACCCCGGCCGCCCCCACGGGCAGCCGGGGTTCGCGTGCTTCCGGCGACCGCAGGGGCGCGGGACGGTGCGGGAGGGCGTCAGTCGTGCCAGGCCCCGGACTCGTCCAGCAGTGGCTGCAGGGAGGCGAACACGGCGGGTGTGGCGGCCAGGGCCAGCTCCCCCGAGGCCCGCTCCCCCGGCCGGCCGCCCGTCACGGCCCCCGCCTCCCGCGCGATCAGTTCGCCGGCGGCCAGGTCCCAGGGGTTGAGCCCCCGCTCGTAGTACCCGTCCAGCCGCCCGGCGGCCACGTCGCACAGGTCCAGCGCCGCCGACCCGCCCCGCCGGATGTCCCGTACCAGCGGGATGATCCGGGCCGCGATCCCGGCCTGGTGGGCCCGCCGGGTCTGGACGTACGCGAAGCCCGTCGCGAGCAGCGCCTGGTCCAGCGGCGCCGCCGGCCGGCACGCGAGGCGCGCCGTGCCCAGCCAGGCCCCGCCGCCGAGCACGGCGTGGTACGTCTCCCCGCGCATCGGCGCCGCCACGACGCCCACCACCGTCTCGCCCCCGTACTCGGCGGCGATGGACACGCCCCAGCTCGGGAGCCCGTAGAGGTAGTTCACGGTGCCGTCCAGCGGGTCGACGACCCAGCGCACCCCGCTCGTTCCCGGGGTGTCCGCGCCCTCCTCGCCCAGCAGCCCGTCCTCGGGCCGCCGTTCGGCGAGGATGCCGGTGATCAGCTTCTCCGCGGCGATGTCCATCTCGGTCACCACGTCGATCGGGCTGCTCTTCGTCGCCGCCACCGCGAGATCGGCCGGCCGGCCGTCGCGCAGCAGAGCCCCGGCCTGCCGGGCGGCCTCCAGGCCCACGTCCAGCAGTTCGGCCTTCAGCTCTTCGGAGATCACGGTCCCTCTTCCTAGGCGTACGGACTGTCCACGCCCGCGGCCGCCGGCCGGGGGCCCCGCGCCGGGCAGCAGCCCACCGCACACAGGTCATGACTCTGCCCCAGCGTGCCCACCCAGCACTCCGCGGCACGCTCCCCGCGCTCCCGGGCGGCACGCTCCAGCACCAGTTCCCGCACGGCCCCGGCGAACCGAGGATCGGCGCCGACCGTCGCGGAGCGCGCCACGGGCAGGCCCAGTTCGGCCGCCTTGGCGGTGGCCTCGGTGTCCAGGTCGTACAGGACCTCCATGTGGTCGGAGACGAAGCCGATGGGCACCATGACCACGGCGGGCGCGCCCTCGGCGTGCAGGGCCTCCAGGTGGTCGCAGATGTCCGGCTCCAGCCACGGGATGTGCGGGGCGCCGCTGCGGGACTGGTAGACGAGCTGCCAGGAGTGGGCGACGCCGGTCCGCGCGGCCACCTCGTCCGCGATCACCCGGGCGACGTCGAGGTGCTGCTTGACGTACGCCCCGCCCTCGCCGTCCTCGGTGTGGTCCTCGACCGGGCCGGAGGTGTCCGCCGCCGCGGTCGGGATGGAGTGGGTGGTGAAGGCGAGGTGCGCGCCGGCGCGCACCTCTTCGGGCAGCGCCGCGAGCGAGGCCACCACCCCGTCGATCATGGGCTCCACGAAGCCGGGGTGGTTGAAGTAGTGCCGCAGCTTGTCGACCCGCGGCAGCTCCACGCCCTCCTCGGCCAGGGTGGCCAGCGCGTCGGCGAGGTTCTCGCGGTACTGCCGGCAGCCCGAGTACGAGGCGTACGCGCTGGTCGCGAGCACCGCGATCCGGCGGCGCCCGTCGGCGGCCATCTCCCGCATCACGTCGGTCAGGTACGGGGCCCAGTTCCGGTTGCCCCAGTAGACCGGCAGGTCCAGCCCGTGCCCGGCGAAGTCCTTGCGCAGCGCGTCCAGCAGCTCGCGGTTCTGCCCGTTGATCGGGCTGACCCCGCCGAAGCCGAAGTAGTGCTGTCCGACCTCCTTGAGCCGCTCGCGCGGGATGCCGCGCCCGCGCGTGACGTTCTCCAGGAACGGCACGACGTCGTCGGGCCCTTCGGGACCGCCGAAGGAGAGCAGCAGGAGGGCGTCGTACGGGGCGGCGGACCCGCCGGCGGGCGGGAGGAGCTGGTCTGACATGCGTCGAATCCTGCCACCCGGCGTCCTCCGGCGAGAAGCGGCCCGGCCACGACCCGCCCCGCGGCATGGGTAAGGTGAACCTAAGTTTCCTGAATCCGGAACCTTCCCCGTGCGGGTGCCCTGTAAGCGGTCGTAACCTGTATGGGCCCACGACGTCCCTTACGGAGGGCCCTTGCCCAGTCCCTATCGAGCCATATTCGCGGCCCCCGGCACCAAGGGGTTCAGCGCCGCCGGCCTCATAGGCCGGCTGCCGATCTCCATGGTCGGCGTGGGCATCCTCACGATGATCTCCGAGATCACCGGTCGCTACGCCATGGCCAGCGCGCTCACCGGCACGCTGGCGCTCGCCGCCGCGGTCATCGGACCCCAGGTCTCCCGGCTCGTGGACCAGTACGGCCAGCGCCGCGTCCTGCGCCCCGCGACCCTCATCTCCGTGGCGGCGGTCACCGGACTGCTGCTGGCGGCCGCGAACGGCCTGCCGGACTGGACGCTCTTCGTCTGCGCCGCGATCGCCGGCAGTGTGCCCAGCGTCGGCTCGATGATCCGTGCCCGCTGGACCGTCATCTACCGGAACTCCCCGCGCGAACTGCACACCGCGTACTCCTTCGAGTCCGTGGTGGACGAGGTCTGCTTCATCTTCGGCCCCATCCTCGCCATCGGCCTGTCCACCACCTGGTTCCCGGAGGCCGGGCCGCTGATCGCCGCCGTCTGCCTGATGGTCGGCGTGTGGCTGCTCACCGCCCAGGCCTCCACCGAACCCGCACCGCACCCGCGCGACAAGACCGTGGAACGCACCTCGGCCCTGCGCTCGCCGGGCCTGCAGGTGCTGACGGCCACGTTCGTGGCGACCGGCGCGATCTTCGGCTCCATCGACGTGGCCACCCTGGCCTTCGCGGAGGAGCAGGGCAGCAAGTCCTCGGCGAGTTTCATCCTGGCCGTCTGGGCACTCGGATCCTGTCTGGCCGGCATCGTCTTCGGCCTTCTGCATCTCAAGGGCCGGACAGAACGCCGTTGGGTACTGGGCGTATGTGCGATGGCCGTGAGTATGATCCCCCTCCTACTGGCCGGGAACCTTCCGATTCTGGCCGTGGCGCTCTTCGTCTCGGGCCTCGCCATCGCTCCCACGATGATCACCACGATGGCCCTGATCGAGGCGCACGTACCACACGCGAAGCTGACCGAGGGCATGACCTGGATCAGCACCGGCCTCGCGGTCGGCATCGCGCTCGGGTCCTCCGTGACCGGCTGGGTCGTGGACGCGGCCGGCGCGCGGACCGGGTACGTCGTCTCCATCTCGGCGGGGGTGGCCGCGGCGGCGGTGGCGTTCGCGGGATACCGCCGGCTGACGAGGCCGGCGCAAGGGGAGGAGCCCTCTAGCGATGGCGACGGCGACAGCGGGGACAGCAGGGAACAGCAGGCCGACCACCACGTGGCATAACTGGGCGGGGAACGTCACCGCCACGCCCGTCCGCGTGGTGACGCCGGCCTCGGTCGGCGAGCTCCAGGAGACGGTCCGCCGGGCCGCCGAAGAGGGGCTGCGGGTGAAGGCGGTCGGCACCGGCCACTCCTTCACCGCGGCCGCCGCGACCGACGGGGTGCTCGTACGCCCCCAGGCCCTGGCCGGGATCCGGGCCGTCGACCGGGCCGCCGGCACCGTCACGGTGGAGGCCGGCACGGTCCTCAGGGATCTGAACCGGGCCCTGGCCCGGGAGGGCCTGTCGCTGACCAACATGGGCGACATCATGGAGCAGACGGTCTCCGGCGCGACCAGCACGGGCACCCACGGCACCGGCCGCGACTCGGCCTCCATCGCCGCCCAGATCCGCGGTCTGGAACTGGTCACCGCCGACGGCCGCCTGCTGACGTGCTCCGAGAAGGAGAATCCCGAGGTCTTCGCGGCCGCCCGGATCGGCATCGGCGCGCTCGGCATCGTCACCGCGATCACCTTCGCCGTGGAGCCGCTCTTCTTCCTGACCGCCCGTGAGGAGCCCATGGGCTTCGACCGGGTGACGGCGGAGTTCGAGGAGCACTTCGCGGAGAACGAGCACTTCGAGTTCTACTGGTTCCCGCACACCGGCAACTGCAACACCAAGCGGAACAACCGCAGCCAGGGCCCCGCCGCCCCGCCCGGACCGGTGAGCGCCTGGGTCGAGGACGAGCTGCTCTCCAACGGCCTCTTCCAGGTGGTGAACTCGGTGGGCCGCGCGGTACCCGCCACCATCCCCTCCATCGCCCGCGTGGCCAGCCGCGCCCTGTCGGCGCGTACGTACACGGACATCCCGTACAAGGTGTTCACCAGCCCGCGCCGGGTGCGGTTCGTGGAGATGGAGTACGCCCTCCCCCGCGAGCGGGTGGTCGAGGCGCTGCGGGAGCTGCGCGCGATGGTCGACCGCTCGCGGCTGCGGATCAGCTTCCCGGTGGAGGTGCGGACGGCTCCGGCGGACGACATCGCGCTGTCGACGGCCTCGGGGCGCGAGACGGCGTACATCGCGGTGCACATGTACAAGGGCACCCCGTACCAGGCCTACTTCACCGCGGCCGAGCGCATCTTCACCGCGCACGGCGGCCGGCCGCACTGGGGCAAGGTGCACACGCGGGACGCGGAGTACCTCGCGCAGGTCTATCCGCGGTTCGGTGAGTTCACCGCGCTGCGGGACCAGCTCGACCCGGACCGGGTCTTCGGCAACGACTACCTGCGGCGGGTCCTGGGCGCCTGAGGTCCGGCCCACGTCACGCGGGGTCAGGGAGCGCTCTGGCGCGCCGCCGGTGTCGACGCGTCAGGGCTCGGCGGCGGGGTCGGCGGAGCGGGTGCCGGCGTCGGCGTCTGCTTCGACGGGGAGGGGCCGGGCGTCGGTTCCCCGGAACCGGAGGGGCTCGGGTCGGGGCTCGGACCCCGGCTCGTGCCCGGGCTCGGGCTCCCGGGCGGCTGCGGGGAGCTCGGGGAGGTCCCCGATCCGGGGGTCCTCCCGCCCTTCCCGCCGCCCGCCGGCTCGTCCCGGGGCGTCGACGGCCGGTCCTGGCCCGCCGTGCGGGTACCGCCGGAGAAGAGCGTGCCGCCGTCGCTGCTGACGGAGGTGCCGGCCATCGCCTCGTAGGTGCCGAGGCCGCCGATGGCGAGGGCGAAGGCCGCCCCGGAGGCCACCGCGGTGCGCTTCCAGCCCCGCACCCGGGTGCCGTGCACGGTGGCCGCGCCGAACTCCTCGCCGAACTCGGCGGCGGGCGCGGCCGCGTGCGGCGCCGTCATGGCGCCGGCCGCCTTCCGCTCCTCGCGGGGCGGCGGCACCTGACGGGCCCCGGTCCGTGCGCTCTCGCGCAGCTGGTCGCCGGTACGCCGGAAGAAGTGCTGGATCACTGGGCCGCCGGCGGTGGCGACGACGCTGACCACACCGGCCCCGAGGATGGTCCCGTAGACGCCCATCTTCGAGGCGAGCAGGGCCGCCGCCACGGTGGCGAGGGAGGAGCCGGCGACCTGGGCCGCGCTCAGGTCGAGCTTCTTCTTCTCCGGTGCGTTCCCGGCGTCCTGCGTCGTCTTCTGACCCGTCGGCATCCCGTGTGTGTCCCGCCTCTCACGCTTCTCCTCTTCCAGGAGTTACTGACAGCTGAGCGAAGCAGATAGTTCCGTTTCTGGTGATTCTGTGAAGCAAGACACCCGAAATAGGACGTCGGGTGCAGGTGGGACCCGACGGAGGGCACACCAACTCCCGCCGTCCGGGAGAAGTTCGGCGGCGCGGCGGTCCACCCAGGTGGCCCGAATGGAGTACTGTGGCGAGCCCTGGGGCCGTCCTTCCTTTCGGATGTCCGGACTCGGGAGAGGGGGCCGACTGATGGAAAACGGCACTCAAGACCGGTGATGCCGCGGTATTGCACGGGCTCCTGCTGCGCACAGTAACCGTTCGGTCACTGTGCGTGCCCAACAGGTAACCGTGCCATAACGGCGATCAAGGGCGCATGCCCGACACGCCGGTTTAACTCGGCAAGGTTGTGGCAGGCTGCACCCGGGCAGGCCACACTCGACTAGCGGAAGCAGCGACGCACGTGACGTCGGCAGGCACCACCCGGGAGGTCCCCATGCCCGAACTGCGTGTCGTGGCCGTCTCAAATGACGGCACACGACTGGTGCTCAAGGCTGGGGACAGCACGGAGTACACGCTTCCGATCGACGAGCGGCTGCGGGCTGCCGTCCGCAACGACCGCGCGCGCCTGAACCAGATCGAGATCGAGGTGGAGAGCCACCTCCGCCCCCGCGACATCCAGGCCCGCATACGGGCCGGTGCCTCCGCGGAGGAGGTCGCTCAACTCGCCGGCATCCCCGTCGACCGCGTACGCCGCTTCGAGGGCCCCGTGCTCGCCGAGCGCGCGTTCATGGCCGAGCGGGCCCGCAAGACCCCTGTGCGCCGTCCCGGCGAGAACACCGGGCCGCAGCTCGGCGAGGCCGTGCAGGAGCGGCTGACCCTGCGCGGGGCCGAGAAGGAATCCGTGCAGTGGGACTCCTGGCGCCGCGACGACGGCACCTGGGAGGTCCTCCTCGTCTACCTGGTCGCGGGCGAGCCGCACTCGGCGAGCTGGACCTACGACCCGCCGCGCCGGCTGGTCGTGGCCGTGGACGACGAGGCCCGTTCGCTGATCGGCGAGTCGGAGGACCTGCCGGCGACGCCGGAGCCGAGCTTCCCCTTCGTGCCGAGGATCGCGCGGCTGCCGCGCGACCGGCCGCTGGACCGTGCCCTGGACCGGCAGCTGGAGCGGCCGGACAGCAGGCCGGCGCCCGCGCCGGACCCGGAGGAGGAGCGGGACACCCTGACGAGCCTGCTGGAGGCGGTCCCGAGCTTCCGCGGCGACATGGTGGTCCCCGACCGCACCGAGACCCCGGCGACGGAACCGGAGGCGGAGGAGCCGCCGGCACCGGCCGCCTCGGCGGGCGCGGGCTCCGCGTACGCCGACGTGCTGATGCCGCGCACGGTGGCGGGCCACCGCGACCGCCTGACGGGCACCACCGACCGCCAGGCCGAGGCCGACGGGGTCCGCCCCGGGCGGCGCGCCGCGGTGCCGAGCTGGGACGAGATCGTCTTCGGCACCCGCCGCAAGAAGCAGGAGTAGCACCGGCGCCGACGCCTCAAGCGGCGCTCTGAACGGTACGGCGGGATCGGCGAGCGGGCCGGTTGCGCCGGTGCCGGGCACGCGCCGGGGCGTCTCCTCGGACGCCGAACGCGGCGAGGGGCCGGAGGGCCGGGCGGCATGGCGTTCGGCGCCCTGCGGGGCGCGCCCCGACACGCACCCGGCCCCGTCACGACTACTGGGGGTCCGGGCCCGTGGCCACCGGCCGGGCCGGGTCCGAGGACCACTCCGACCAGCTGCCCGCGTAGAGGTCGGACGCGATGCCCGCCACCTCCAGGGCGAGGACCTCATGCGCTCCGGAGACCCCCGAGCCGCAGTACACGCCCACCGGGCCGCCCCCGGACGCGCCGAGCCCCTCGAACCGGGCGCGCAGTGCGTGCGCGGGCAGGAAACACCCGTCCGGCCCGACGTTCTCCGTGGTCGGTGCCGACAGTGCGCCCGGAATGTGGCCGCCGACCGGGTCGATCGGCTCGACCTCGCCGCGGTACCGCTCCCCCGCCCGGGCGTCGAGGAGTACCCCTTCGCGCGCCCGTACGGCCGCCGCGTCCGCGTCCAGCAGCCCGACCGCACCCGGAGTTGGCTTGAAATCGCCCTCCTCGGGAGTCACCCGGTCGGCCGTCACCCCGCCCCCTGCCGCCGTCCACGCGGCCAGTCCGCCGTCCAGCACCCGCACGTTCGGGTGACCCGTCCAGCGCAGCAGCCACCACGCCCGGGCGGCCGCCCAGCCCTGGCCGCCGTCGTACACGACGACGGGCGCGTCCGCCGAGACGCCGGCCCGGCGCATCACCGCTCCGAAGGCCTCCGGGTCCGGCAGCGGGTGCCGGCCGCCCGCCCCCGGCGGACCTGCCAGTTCGCGGTCGAGGTCGACGTACACCGCGCCGGCCAGGTGTCCTTCCTCGTAGGCGGGCCGCTGGTCGGGGCCGCCGAGCTGCCAGCGGACGTCCAGCAGCACCGGCGGCCGGGAACCCGCCAGCTCGTTCCTCAGTTCGGCGGCGGAGAGGATCGCATGTTTCGCAGTCATGCCGGTCATCTTCCTCCCCACCCGGAACCGGCGTAACAAGCCCGTCATCGGCGGGGCGCACCGATCCGGTCAACTCGGCGCCAGGACCCCACGATGCGGCGCGGTCGGGGCGCGAGGGGTCCTCCGGAGTGGAAGCATCAGCACCGGTAAGCGGTACGACGGAGGAGACGGCTGACATGACCGAGGCAGCGGAAGCGACGCGGCGCACGCCCGGTACCCCGTGCTGGGTGAGCCTCATGGTGCACGGACTCGGGACCACCGAGGACTTCTACGCCGATCTGTTCGGCTGGGAGTACGTACCGGGACCCGAACAGCTCGGCCCGTACGTGCGCGCCGTGCTGGACGGCCAGGAGGTGGCCGGGATCGGCGAGATGCCGCCGGACCGACATCTTCCGGTGGCCTGGACGACGTACCTCGCCACGGACGACGCCGACGCGACCGCCGAATCGGTGCGTTCGTGCGGCGGCACGGTCGCGGTGGGCCCACTGGACGCGGGCATCGCGGGGCGGGTGGCGATCTGCTCCGACCCGCTCGGCGCGATCTTCGGGCTGTGGCAGGCGCAGAGCCGCATGGGCACCCGGCTGCCCGGCGGGCCGGGCACGCCCGTCTGGAACGAGCTGGTCACCCAGGACACCTCGACGGTCGGCAAGTTCTACGAGCACGTCTTCGGCCACGAGGCACTGGCGCACGGCACGGCCTCCGAGGACTTCGACTACCTGACCCTCAACCTGGAGGGCCGGCCCGTGGCCGCGGTGCACGGCGTGGGCCGCTCGCTGCCGCACGACCGCGGCCCGCACTGGATGGCGTACTTCGAGGTGGCGGACACCGACGCGGCCACGGCCCGGGTCGCCGAACTGGGCGGACGCGTCGTCGAACCGCCCCGCGAGGGCCTGCGCGGCCGCCAGGCCACGGTCGCGGACCCGGAGGGCGCGGTCTTCACCCTCGTCCGCTCACGGCCCTAGCGGGACCGGGGTACTGGTCGGGGGTGCGGGGGCGTACCCGGGTCCTCCTGCCCAGGGGCGACGCCGCGGACCGGGCCCGCTTCCTAGTGTCGGGGCATGCGGAGGGACACACGGTGCAGCGCACCTGCGGTGCGCGATGCCGTGCGTTCCTCCGCCCCTCGATCTCTCCGACACAAGGAGCACCTCCCATGGCAGACCTTCGTCCTCGCCGAGCCCGGTCCGTGCGTGCCTCGTCGTCGTCCGGGCGGCGGCGGGCGGTCGTCGCGGCGGTGGCCGTGGCGGCCGCCGCCCTGACCGTGGCCGCCACCCTGCCCTCGGCCGCTGCGGAGCCCCACGGCCCGCGGGACGCCGTACGCAAGGGGCTGGAGCGGCTGGTGGCCGACGACGGGTTTCCCGCGGCGCTGGCCGCCACCGTCGACCGCGCCGGCCGGGTCCGCAACTACACCGCGGGCGTGGCGGACTTGAAGACCCGGGCGAAGGTCCCGGTCGACGGCCAGGTCCGGGCGGGCAGCAACACCAAGACCTTCACCGCCACGGTCGTGCTGCAACTGGTCGGTGAGGGCAGGGTGGTGCTCGACGCCCCCGTGGAGCAGTACCTGCCGAACCTGCTGCGGGGCAAGGGCATCGACGGCCGCTCCATCACGGTGCGCCAGCTGCTCCAGCACACCAGCGGACTGCCCAACTACACCGACCACATACTGGAGTCCGTGCTCGGCGAGGAACGCCACACCTACCGCCAGCCGCGCGAGCTGCTCGACATCGGGCTGGCCCACGAGGCGCAGTTCGCCCCCGGGACCGGCTGGGCGTACAGCAACACCAACTACGTCGTCGCCGGTCTGCTCATCGAGAAGGTCACCGGCCGTCCGCTGGCCGAGCAGATCACCGAGCGGGTCATCGACCGTGCCGGACTGCGCCACACCTACTTCCCCGGCGTGGGCGAGCAGGGCATCCGCGAGGCCCACCCCCGGGGCTACCACGCGGCGGCGCCCGGTGCGCCCCTGGAGGACATCACGGAGATCGACCCCTCCTGGGGCTGGTCCGCCGGACAGCTGATCTCCACTCCGGGCGACCTGAACCGCTTCTTCTCCGCGCTGACCGGCGGCCGGCTCCTGGCTCCCGCACAGCTCGCGGAGATGCGGACCACCGTCAAGGTCGAGAGCCCGGGCTGGCGGCCCGGCACCCGGTACGGGCTCGGCGTCTCCAGCACCCCGCTGAGCTGCGGCGGCCTGATGTGGGGCCACGGCGGCGACACCCCCGGCTACCACTCGGTCCCCGGCGTCACCGATGACGGCCGCGCCGCCACCGTCGTCGTCACCGCCAACATGGCGCCCCCCGAGGCCCTCGCCCACGCGGACGCCCTCCTCGACACCGCCCTGTGCCAGAAGTGACCTGCGGGCCCACCAGGCCGCGCGGCCGAACGGCTGTGGCCCCGGGTCACACGGGACGGTCCTCGAAGTGGTGCACGACGATCCAGTAGGCGTCGTCCTCCTCGGTGAGGGCGCACAGCCGCCGGCCGTCCGGGGACATTGCGATGACCGCGGAGCCGGCCCCGGCCACGAGGGCGGCGGAGAGCGCGGTGCCCGCGGTGCGGCGCACCCGGACCCAGTCGCGATCGGCCCCCCGGACCAGGAAGCAGCCCTCGTCATCGATGACGGCAGCGGTCCGCGCGTGCTCCAGCCACAGCCGGTCGGCCTCCTGCGGCGCCCCCGGATCCGTGCGCGCCACGGTGGCCCGCGGGACCACCTCGACGTTGACGACGGCCTTGAAGGCCCGCGCGTACGAGGGCAGCCCCTCGGCCACGCCGCGGGCCACGACCTCCAGCCCGGCCTTCGCCAGGCGCGGAGCCGGCGCGCTGCCGCTCTGCTCGTCCGTCATCTCAGCCACCGCTCACGCTCTCGGAGAGCCGAAGCCTGAACGCCGTGGTGCTGTGGGCGGCTCACGAGACCGTTGCCGATGGTTGAGGCGGTGCTGCTTACCGCTGTGTCCATGCGGGTGTCCAAGTCGCGCTGTCGGGGCGGCCCGGCTGCGTGGAGCCGAGGTAGTTGCGGAGCGTGGTGAGTGCGGGGTGTGGGTTGTCGCGGCGCCAGATCAGTGAGTGCGGGTAGACGGGCGTCGGGTCGGTCACCGGGATGCGGCGCAGGCCGTGACCGGCGGGCCAGGCCAGGCGGGTCTGCTCGCCCATGAAGGTGGCCAGGGCAGGAGTGTCGGCGATGGTGTCGAGGAGCGCGTCGGAGCCGAAGTTGGGGCCGGTGGCCTCGATGGTGAGGCCGAACTCGGCGACGAGGTCGTCGTAGTAGGCGGCCCACTCGGTGCCGGGGACGATGCCGGGCATCCAGATCCGGTGCCCGGCGAGCTGAGCGAGGGGTACCGACCGGGCGCCCGCCAGTGCGTGGGCGGGGCCGGTGAGCAACTGGAGCGGTTCGTCGAGCACCCGGACGGACTCGATGTCCTCGGGAAGGGGCCGGCCGGGCACGGCGACGGCGCGGAAGGATGCGTCGATCGCACCGGACCGGATGGCGGCGACGGCCGTCTCGATGTCGAACAGCATCACCACGTCGAGCTCGATCTCGGGGTGCGCGCGGTGGAAGCCGCGCATCAGGCCCGACGTCGCGCCGCGCGAGTTGATCACGTCGACGCGCAGCGGACGGCTGCCGGTGCGTACGGACGCGACCGCGCGCTCGGCGACGCGCAGCAGCTCGCGCGCGTGGGGCAGGAACGCCTGCCCGTCGATGGTGAGCTCGGCGCCACGCGCGGTGCGAGTGAACAGCCGCGCGCCGAGGTTGCGCTCGAGCGCGGCGATGCGTTTGGAGACCGCCTGCTGGGTGACCGCCAGCTCGGCGGCGGCTTCCTGGAACTGCCCCGCGTCGGCGGCGGCGACGAAGGTCCGGACGGTGTCGAGGTCCATGCCGATCCACCTTAGTGCACAACGTTTGGTTGTGAATTGCTGGCAGATTGGTTGTTTGACCTGCTGTTGTGATGCGGGCTTTGCTCTTACTGGTCAACGTCGGTTTGTTCGGGTGGGACATTGTGGGGTGCGCTGAGCGTGATGGGCAGGAGACGGTTGGGCCGGCAGTTCGGGTGGCTGTGGGCGGCGTATGGGGTCAGTACGTTCGGCACGTGGCTCGCGTTCGACGCGTTCGCTCTGATCGCGATCCTTGTGCTGCACGCCGGGCCGACCGAGGTGTCGGTGCTGGCAGCCGCGGGGCTGGCGGTGGGGGCCGCGGTGGCGGTGCCGCTCGGGCCGTGGGTGGAGTTTCGTCGCAAGCGGCCGGTGATGGTCGCGATGGACCTGACCCGGTTCGTGGCACTGATGAGTGTCCCCGCCGCGTACGCGCTCGGTCTGCTTAGTTTCGTCCAGCTCTTGGTTGTGTCCGTCGTCGTCGGTGCGGCCGACATCGCCTTCAACGCGGCCAGTGGCGCGTATCTGAAAGCGCTCGTGCGGCCGGAGGACCTGCTCGTCGCGAACGGGCGGTTCGAGTCCACGACCTGGACCGCCACCGTGCTCGGACCGCCGGTCGGCACGGCCGCGATCGGGCTGTTCGGCCCGGCGATGACCGTGGTGGCCAATGCGGTCAGCCATCTGCTCTCAGCCACGGGAATCCGTGCGATCGGCGGCAGTGAGCCGCGCCCCGTGCGCACCGGCGTGGACGGGGCGCGGCTCCGGCCCGGCGACCTGCTCGAGGGGTGGCGGCACATCCTGACCCACCCGGCCCTGCGCCGCCTGTTCTTCAACACGGTCCTGGTCAACGGCCTGATCCTGGCAACCTCGCCGCTGCTCGCCGTCCTCATGCTCGGCGACCTCCGGTTCGCCCCCTGGCAGTACGGCCTCGCGTTCGGCCTGCCCTGCGTCGGCGGCATCATCGGCTCACGGCTGGCCCGCCGACTCGTCGCACGGTTCGGACGGCACAAGGTCTTGCTCACCGCCGGGGCACTGCGCGCGTGCTGGACGCTCGGGCTGACCTTCATCCAGCCCGGCGTGGCCGGGCTCGTGCTCGTCATCGCGGTCGAGTTCGGACTGATCACGTGCATGGGCGTGTTCAACCCGGTGTTCGCCACCTACCGGCTCGAGCAAGTCCCGCCGGACCGGATCGCCCGCACCCTGTCAGCGTGGTCGGTCACCAGCAAACTCACCATCGCAGCCCTCACCGCGATGTGGGGTCTGCTGGCCGGCATCACCGGCCCCCGCACCGCGATCGCCATCGCCGGTCTGCTCATCCTGATCACCCCCTTCCTGCTTTCCCGGCACGACCACGCGCCGCACCACGAGGGGGATCTGGTCCGGAGCAAAACGTGACACACCGCGACCCGCAGCCCGCCCGAAAACAGGATGCGGCCGGTCCGCCGATGCGCGTCCCGTCCCATCACTGGCTGTCCGCGAGTAACTCGGCGGCGTGCCAACTGCACTGCCGGACTTTCTGATCACAGCCGCAGCCGCCCCGCCGTCAATGCCCCTGCTCGGCCTCCGTCTGAAGCCACTGGCCGGCATGAGCGCCGACCTGCACCAGTAGCACTCCAGACCTCTCATATATGGTCATCTGTGAGAGGTCTGAGAACGGGCCGAGGAAGATCACTCCCATTCTTCGACAAGGACATCACCCCGGAGCCCCTGCGCAGCCAGATCTACGAGCGAAACCTGCAGAAGTATGGTGACAAGCTGGGTCCGACGATCGATTGGCTCGGGGCACGTGGCAAGACCTGGGAACAGATCATCGAGAGTGCGACGCGCACCGGCGGACAAGATCTCGGCCTGGGTAAGAAGGCGGAATGATCACAGTTCAGTCGTTCGACCGCTACGGCGAATGGGCCGGCTTCGAACCAGCCACAGGATCACTGGATGTCCACCGCGGATACGGACCCGCACCACAGTGCGCGCCGAGCCCAACTGGGCACTACGGCAGGCTGGGTGACCTCCTGGTGGTGTTCTACCGATACGAAGCGGCCCTGTACCTCCGCATCGGCGATCATCACATTGAAGTGGGGAGCAGCCCGGAGGCACGGCACGAACGCTTCGAAGGCCACTGCCGACTGACCATTGGCAGCACGTCCATCGAATACCCCGCTCCGCCGGTCCTGATCGACCCTGCCCAGGACCCGACACCCTTCGCAGAGCCCGAAGACTTCGACATCGGCCTGTTCGTGGCCGATGTTCTCCGGAGCCCAGCGCGAAGAACCGCCCTCTACCTGCCGGAACACAGCTGATCCGGCCCCCGTCGACCTCCCGAGCCACCGGCTCCAGGAGGGCGGATCCGAAGCCCGGCCCCTATGGTGTCTACGTCAGGCGTGGTTGACCGGGAGGACGTCCGGGGAGAGGGCGCCGGCGTGGGCGGAGGCCGAGGTCATGCGCTTGCGGTGGTGGCGGCGGCAGAGGACCTCGTAGCCGATCTCCTCCGCCGGGCGGTTCACGTCACCGACGACGACCTGGGCGCCCTCGACGACCATCTCCCCGCCCACCGTACGGGCGTTGTGGGTGGCGCGGGCGCCGCACCAGCACAGGGCCTCCACCTGGAGTTGCTCCAGCCGGTCCGCCAGCTCGATCAGCCGCTGGGAGCCCGGGAAGAGCTTGGTGCGGAAGTCCGTGGTGATGCCGAAGGCGAAGACGTCCATGTCCAGGTCGTCGACGATGCGTGCCAGCTGGTCGATCTGCTCCGGGGCCAGGAACTGCGCCTCGTCCACGATCACGTAGTCCGCCCGGCCGCCCTTCGACAGCTGGGCGACCAGGTACGCGTACAGGTCCATGCCCTCCGGCGCCTCGATCGCCTCCGTCACCAGGCCGAGGCGCGAGGACAGCTTGCCCTCCCCCGCCCGGTCGTCACGGGTGAAGATCACGCCCTGGAGTCCCCGCGCGTCGCGGTTGTGCGCGATCTGGAGAGCCAGCGTGCTCTTTCCGCAGTCCATCGTTCCGGAGAAGAACACCAGCTCGGGCATGGGAAGTACGGGACCTTTCGGTTCGTGGGTCGGAGTGCGGGACGGGAGGAGGGTCAGGAGCGGGGTCAGGAGCGGATTTCGAGCAGCGGGACCAGCTGCTCCGCCGCGGTCATGGAGCCGTGCATGCCGACGAGCGCGGACTCGTTCGGCTCGTTGCGCGAAGCGGTGATCGCGACGTCGGCCTGGGCGGCGGCGACCACGTCGCCGATGCGTCCCAGCACGCGCTCGTCGCACTCCCCCGGCGCGCCGAACCAGCCCAGGTCCAGGGCCTCTTCGCGGCTCGCGACCCAGAACCGGTCGCCGAGGACCTCGCGCCACACGGTCAGTACGTCGTTCTGCGCGCCCGGCACCGCGTACACGTGCCGGGCCCGGCCTTCGCCGCCCAGCAGGGCCACGCCGGCGCTCAGCTCCCAGTCCTCGTCGAAGTCGATCCGGGAGTCCTCGTCGAAGGGGACGTCGACCATGCCGTGGTCCGCGGTCACGTACAGGGCGGTGCGCGGCGGCAGCTGCTCGGCGAGCCGCTGCACGAGCCGGTCGACCAGCATCAGCTGGCCGCGCCAGGCGTCGGAGTCCACGCCGTGGCGGTGGCCGGCCCCGTCGAGCTCGCTGAAGTACGTGTAGACGAGCGAGCGGTCGCCGGCCGCGAGCTGGATCGCCGCGAGGTCCATCCGCTCCTCGCCGGTCATCCGGCCGTGGAAGGTGCCGCCGCTCAGCGCGATCTTGGTGAGCGGGGTGGTCTGGAAGGCGGGCGAGGACACCTGGGCGGTCGCCACGCCGGCCTTGTCGGCCAGCTGGAAGACCGTCGGGTACGGCTGCCAGGGCTTCGGCTGGGTCCACGGGTGCCAGCGGAGCTGGTTCATCAGGTCGCCGGTGGCCGGGTTCCGCACGGCGTAGCCGGGCAGGCCGTGCCGGGCGGGCGGCAGGCCGGTGCCGACGGAGGCCAGCGAGGTGGCCGTGGTGGCCGGGAAGCCCGCGGTGATCGGGCGGCCGGTGCCGCCGCGCGAGCTGCCGAGGAGGGAGGTGAGGTAGGGGGCCTCGTCCGGGTGGTCCTTGATCTGCTCCCAGCCCATGCCGTCGACCAGGAACACGCAGTTCCGGTCGGCCGGGGTCAGCTCGGCGATGGCGGCGGTGAATCCCGGGACGCCCTGGCCTGCCGCGAGCGTGGGCAGCAGGTCGGCGAGCGATCCGGTGCCGTACTCCGGGACGGGGGCACCGGCCAGGTCCAGCAGCTCAGGCTCGGGCCAGTTCTGCGCCGCGGAGTACGCCATCAGCGGGCGGGGGTGGAGGACGTCGCCGCAGTGGCCTCGGAGAGTGCCTGCGCGAAGACCAGGGTCTGGCGCACCGCCTCGGGTCCGTCGCCGGCCTCGCTGACCCGCAGGCTGAGGTCGTCGGCGGTGGAGTTGCCGGTGTAGCCGTGGTCGGAGTCGCAGTTCGGGTCGCCGCAGGCGGCCGGCTCCAGGTCGATCCGCGAGACCGCGCCCCAGCCGATGGTCAGGACGACCTCGCGGGGCAGGGTGCCCGGCGTGTAGGACTCCGGGTTGGCGACGACACGGCTCAGCACCACGGAGGAGATGCTGGACAGCTTGACCGACTCGGTGGAGGTGGTCGCGTACGGGGACGGGGACCCGGCGTCGGCGGCCTGCTCGTCGGTGTGGCTGACGATGAAGCGGTTGCCGGTCAGGACCAGCACGGTGACGTGGCGGCGCACCTCGTTGGAGTCGAAGGTCGTCTCCTGGTGGACCAGGTACGACGAAATCGGCTCGCCGCCCACCGCGGCCTCCACGGCCTCGGCCACGAGGGCCGGGTAGTAGCCGCTGCGCTCGATCGCCGTGCGCAGCCCCTGGGTCGTCGTACCGGATTTCGCCATGAGGTCCATCCTAAGGCCCGTACGGGGCCCCTAGGCCGCGTCGTACTCGCTCAGTAACTGGGGAGGGTCCGCGGGCCGAGGTCGCCGCGGGCGGGCGGGTGCGCTACGCGGACGGTGGCGCTGAGCACGGAGAGCCCCTCGGCGGCGACCACGACGGGCTCCAGGGAGACCCCGATCACCTCGGGGTGGTCGTCCACCAGGCGCGACAGCCGCAGGAGCAGCTCCTCCAGTGCGGGGGTGTCCACGGGGTCGCTGCCGCGCCAGCCGAAGAGGAGGGGTGCGGCCCGGATGGAACGGATCAGTCCGGCGGCGTCCCGGTCGGTGGCCGGAACCAGCCGGTGGGCGGTGTCGCCCAGCAGTTCGGAGGCGACGCCGGCGAGCCCGAAGGAGAGGACGGCGCCCGCGGCCGGGTCGATGACGGAGCGGACGACGGTGTCGACCCCGCGCGGCACCATGGCCTGGACCACGGGCTGGAGCTCGGCCGGCTTGCCCAGCACCTCGGTGAGCTCCTCGTACGAGCGCCTCAGCTCGGTCTCGTTCGCGAGGTCGAGCCGTACGCCGCCCAGGTCGGCGCGGTGGCGCAGGTGCGGGGCGGTGGTCTTCAGCGCCACCGGGTACCCCAGGACCCCTGCGGCCCGGACCGCCGCGTCGGCGCTGGGCGCGGGCAGGGCGGACCGGACGCCGATCCCGTACCGGGCGAGCAGCTCGCGGGCGTCCCACTCCGTCAGGGTCAGCACGGCTCCGCCGTCGACGTCGGCCAGCAGCCCGGCCAGCTGGGCGGCCGCCCCGGCCTCGTCCACGTCGTCGAACTCGGGGACGTGCCCGCCCTCGGCGAGGCCGCGGCGCCACTGCCCGTACCGGACGGCTTCGGCGAGGGCCCGGACGGCCCGCTCGGCGGCGGGGTAGCTGGGGATCCGGTCACCTGCCGGGGGCTTCTCCACCGCGCCGCCCGATTCGTCCCGCCCGGCGTTCGAGGGCACGGGCGGGTAGGGCACGTACGGTGCCGGAGACGGGGTCCCCCCGCGGCGGAGCCGCATGTCCGGTGCGTCGGGAGGGGGCGGGGTGGGGGAAGGGCCCCGCGTGGCGGACAGGGCTTCGACGAGCTCGCCGAGCTCCACGTGCACCACGGCCACGGGCTTGCCCGGGACCTCGGCCACGGCCTCCCGCAGCGCGTCGGCCAGGTCGTCGGCCAGTGCGTGTTCGCTCACCCAGGGAATGGCCGTGACCACGACCGCGTCGCAGTCCTCGGAGGCGAGCGCGGCGGCCAGGGCGGCCCGGAAGTCCTCCGGCGCGGCCGCCGTCGTCAGGTCGAGCGGCGGCAGCGGCCGCAGGCCCTGGGCCAGGCAGGCGTCGTAGGTGAGGACACCCAGGGACTCGGAGTTGCCGAGGATCGCGATCCGGGGCCCGGCGGGCAGCGGCTGCGCGGCCAGCAGGAGGCCGACGTCCACCAGCTCCGTGACCGTGTCGACCCGGATGACGCCGGCCTGCCGCAGCAGGGCGGAGACGGTGGCCTCCGGCAGCCTGGTGCCGGGGACGACGTGCCCGGCCGGGGTGTGCCGGCCGCCCTTGGCGACGACCACCGGCTTGACCGCGGCCGTCCGGCGGGCAAGGCGGGTGAACTTCCGCGGGTTGCCCAGGGTTTCGAGGTACATCAGGGCGACGTCGGTGGCCTCGTCGTCGTACCAGTACTGGAGGATGTCGTTGCCGGAGACGTCGGCCCGGTTCCCCGCGGAGACGAAGGAGGACAGGCCCTCGCCGCGCCGCAGCAGCGCGGAGAGCAGGGCGATGCCGATCGCCCCGGACTGCGTGAAGAGGCCGATCCGGCCCCGCATCGGCATCGGCGCGGGCGTCAGCGAGGCGTTGAGCTCCACCTCCGGCGCGGTGTTGATCACCCCGTAGGCGTTCGGTCCGATCAGCCGCATCCCGTACGAGCGCACCTGCCGCACCAGTTCGCGCTGGCGGGCCAGTCCGGCCTGACCGCTCTCCCCGTATCCGGCGGACAGGACGACGAGCCCCTGCACGCCGTGCTCGCCGCAGGCGGCCACCGCGTCGGGGACCCGCTCGGCAGGAACGGCGATCACCGCGAGGTCGACGGGGGCGCCGATGGCCCCGATCGTGCGGTAGGCCCGTACGCCGTCGAGCAGATCGCGCGTGACGGCCTCGTTGACGGCGTAGAGGTGGCCGTGGAAGCCGCTGTCCCGGAGGTTGCGGAGGGCGGCCGCGCCCACGCCGGCGCCGGAGCGGCTGACTCCGATGACGGCGACCGAGCCGGGGGCCAGCAGCCGCTGCACCGAGTGGGCCTCGGCGCGCTGTTCGCGGGCGCGCTGCACGGCGAGGGACTCGGCTGTGGGTTCGAGGTCGAGGGTGAGGTGGACGGAGCCGTCCTCGAAGCTGCGCTTCTGCTGGTAGCCGACGTCCGTGAACACTTTGATCATCTTGGTGTTGGCGGGCAGCACCTCGGCGGCGAACCGGCGGATGCCGCGCTCCCTGGCCACCGCCCCGATGTGTTCGAGGAGGGCGGAGGCGACCCCGCGGCCCTGGTGGGCGTCCTGGACGAGGAAGGCGACCTCGGCCTCGTCGGCGGGTTCCGAGGCGGGCCGGCCGTCGGGGCCGATGCGGTCGTAGCGGACGGTGCCGATGAACTCCCCGCCGATGGTCGCCGCGAGGCCCACCCGGTCCACGTAGTCGTGGTGCGTGAAGCGGCGCACGTCGCGGTCGGAGAGCCGGGGGTAGGGGGCGAAGAACCGGTAGTACTTCGACTCGTCGGAGACCTGCTCGTAGAAGCTGACGAGCCGGCCCGCGTCCTCGGTGGTGATGGGCCTGATCCGGGCGGTGCCGCCGTCGCGGAGGACGACATCGGCTTCCCAGTGGGCCGGGTACGAGGGGTCCGACTCGATGGTCATGGGGCCACCTTAAGGCCGGGAGGGGCCGGGCAGCCCCCGCGCGGCGCATGAGGCAACACAGGACAAATAAGTGCAAGCTGGGGAAGGTCGAACGGCGGCAGGTTCGGGCCGAAGGTCGGTCGGAGCATTCCGGGCGTCGTGAGAGACTGGTCTAGACAACCGTAAGAACCTGAAGGGCATCACCATGGCAGAGCGCCGCGTCAACGTCGGCTGGGCCGAGGGCCTGCACGCTCGTCCCGCCTCGATCTTCGTCCGTGCGACGACCGCTTCCGGCGTCCCGGTGACCATCGCGAAGTCCGGCGGCGACCCCGTCAACGCCGCCTCCATGCTGGCGGTTCTGGGCCTGGGCGCCCAGGGCGGCGAGGAGATCGTCCTCGCCTCCGAGGCCGAGGGCGCGGAAGCCGCACTGGACCGCCTCGCCAAGCTGGTCGCCGAGGGTCTCGAGGAGCTCCCCGAGACCGTCTGACCCTTCGGGTTCGACCCACGCCGTACCGCGCCGAGGCCGCGGCCCCCGCTCACCAGGGGGCCGCGGCCTCGGCGTCTGCCGTTCGCCGCCCGCCTGGATCCGCGGTGCCCGACCGGGCGCCGGACCGTCGGGAAGCCGGTAATGCGCGCACGGCGGGCTCCACCGGAATTCAGCTTCGCGGGAAATTCGGCAGCCGGAAATCAATTCCGGCCGCGATCCACCCATGCCACTCGCGCCACTCACGCCGGAATTCACACCGGCCGCGAATTCCGGCGGCAGTGCCCGACGCCATCCTTTGTATACGTCTCCTGTTAATGCCGGCCGCTCGACATGTTTACGGCAGGTTGCGAAGTGCTCACCGCCGGGCGGAGCCGCAGCCGGTGCGCGCCCACGGCCCGGTCGGCGTGGACCATGGTCAGCGCCCGCGCCCGCTCCGCGTCCCCCCGGGCCACCGCGTCCACGATCGCGCCGTGCTCCGCCCAGGACTCCACGGGCCGCACCGGCGCCTCCACCACGTACATCCACGCCACCTTGTGCCGCATCTGCGTAAGCAGCGCGACCAGCCCGGGGCTGCCGGAGGCCTGCGCGAGCGTCTCGTGGAACCAGCCGCCCAGGGACCGCAGATCCTCCCCCTGACCCCGCCTGGCCCGCTCCTGCCCCAGCCTGACCAGCCCGCGCAGCACCTTGAGGTGCGCCTCGGTGCGCCGCCGGGCGGCCCGGGCGGCCGCCAGCGGCTCCAGGAGCATCCGCACCTCCAGGAGGTCCGCGGCCTCCTGCTCGGTCGGCTCGGCCACACAGGCCCCCGCATGGCGCCGCGTGGTCACGAAGCCCTCGGACTCCAGGGTCCGCAGTGCCTCGCGGACCGGGACGCGCGAGACTCCGTACCGGCGGGCCAGCACCTCCTCGGTCAGCCGGCCGCCCGGCTCGAACACCCCGGAGACGATGTCGTCGCGGATTGCTGTGCATACCGCGTGCGCAGGAATACGCAAGACCGAACCTCCGCCTATTTCCGACTGCCAGCCTCATTGCACGCACATGCGCGTGCTGCGACTCTATTGCAACACACGATAATTTCCGAGAGCGGCCGGAAAAGCGAAACATTTGCACAAAGACGCAACACGAAGGCCCCGGCTCGGGGAGCCGGGGCCTTCGGTGAAGCGGTGCGGGACGGGGTCAGAGGCTGACGCCGTGCGAGCGCAGGTACGCGATCGGGTCGATGTCCGAGCCGTACTGCGAGCCCGTGCGGGCCTCGAAGTGCAGGTGCGGGCCGCTGGAGTTGCCGGTGGAGCCCGACAGGCCGATCTGCTGGCCGGGGGTGACCTGCTCGCCGACGGAGACGTTCAGCGAGGTCATGTGCCCGTACTGGGTGTACGTACCGTCGTTGTGCTTGATGACGACGTTGTTGCCGTACGCGCCGCCCCAGCCGGCCTCGACGACGGTGCCGACGCCCACCGCGTGGACCGAGGTGCCGGAGGCCGCGTGGAAGTCGATGCCGGTGTGGCTGCCGGAGGACCACATGCCGCCGCCCGCGTGGTACTGCGTGCTGACGTACGAGCCGTCGACCGGGGCGACGAAGGTGTTGAGGCGCTTGCGCTCCTCCTCGCGGGCCGCACGCTCGGCGGCGTCGCGCTCGGCCTTCGCCTTGGCCTCGGCGAGGCGCTTGGACTCGGCGGCCTTCTGCTTGGCCTCCGCCTCCGCCTGCGCCTTGGCGGCGGCGTGCTCGGCGGCGCGGTGCTGGGAATCGGCCTGGTCGGCGATGTCACCCGCGAGGTCCTCGGCGACGACCACGGCACCCAGCCCGTTCTCCGGGGCGGAGCTGCTGTGGTTGTCCGCGGCGAAGGCCGGGGCGGCGAGGGAGCCGACGACACCCGTGGTGGCGATCGCGGCGATACCGGCGTAACCGGCGGTCTTCTTGCTCAGACGGCTGGAGCCACGGTGCTTACCGGTACCAGCGGGACGACTGCCAAACGCCATGAAGGGTTTGATCCTTTCCTTCCTTCTCGCCTACCGGGTTAGCTGACGGGTTCGGAGCAGGAAGGTCTCCTACGGGCCTCCTCTTGCGAGGGGGTCCGATTCACCCCAGGGACTCATGTGGGTCCCCGGCTCCCCAGGCTCGCGCCTGACGGGGACTCGGCGATCGCTGTCCGGTGCCGCGGGTGCGGCGGGCACAACTGACGGACAGCACGCCCGACGCTAGGCGGATCATCAGTCAATCGCCAAACAGACGCGCCTTTTTGTTGCGTACGCCACACCCCATACAAGCAACCTAGCCACCAAACGGACAAAAGGGGCTCCGGCGGATAAGCCCGCCAGAGCCCCTGCGCGATCCGTCCGTCGACCGTCAGCCGGCCGTCACCGACAGGTCAGTTGGTGACGACCGTGACGTCACCGATCCCGAGGGCGCGCACCGGCTCCTCGATCACCGCCGCGTCGCCCACCAGGACCGTGACCAGGCGGTCCGCCGGGAAGGCCTTCACGACCGCCGTGGTCGCCTCCACGGTGCCGGTTTCGGCGAGGCGCGCGTACAACTGCGCCTGGTAGTCGTCCGGCAGCTCCTGCTCGACCTGGTCGGCGAGGGTGCCGGCGACCGAGGCCGCCGTCTCGAACTTCAGCGGGGCCACGCCCACCAAGTTCTGTACGGCCACGTCGCGTTCGGCGTCGGTCAGACCGCCCTCCGCGAGGGTGCGCAGTACCTTCCAGAGGTCCTCCAGCGCCGGTCCGGTGTTGGGGGTGTCCACCGAGCCGCTGATGGCGAGCATCGAGGCGCCCTTGCCGTCGGCGGTGGAGCGCAGCACCTGGCCGAAGGCGCGCACGCCGTAGGTGTACCCCTTCTCCTCGCGCAGCACCTTGTCCAGGCGGGAGGTGAGGGTGCCGCCCAGGCAGTACGTGCCCAGCACCTGGGCCGCCCAGACCTGGTCGTGGCGGTCCGGCCCGGTCCGGCCGATCAGCAGCTGCGTCTGGACCGCGCCGGGCCGGTCCACGATGACCACGCGGCCGGTGTCGTCGGCGGTCACCGGCGGCACCGGAAGGGCCGCGGCGGTGTTGCCCGTCCACGCGCCCAGGGTGTCCGCCAGCACGGCGTCCAGGTCGATGCCGGTCAGGTCGCCGACGACCACCGCGGTGGCGGTGGCGGGGCGTACGTGGGCCTCGTAGAAGGCGCGTACCGCGGCGGAGTCGATCCGGGCCACGGTCTCCTCGGTGCCCTGGCGCGGCCGGGACATCCGCAGGGACGCCGGGAACAGCTCCTTGGAGAGCTGCTTGGCGGCGCGGCGCTGGGGGTTGGCCAGCTCGTGCGGGATCTCGTCGAGCCGGTTGCGCACCAGGCGGTCCACCTCGGCGTCGGCGAAGGCGGGGGCGCGGAGCGCCTCGGCGAGCAGGCTCAGCGCCTTGGCCAGCCGGGAGGCCGGGACCTCCAGGGAGACCCGGATGCCCGGGTGGTCGGCGTGCGCGTCGAGAGTGGCGCCGCAGCGCTCCAGCTCGGCCGCGAACTCCTCGGCGGAGTGCTTGTCGGTGCCCTCGGAGAGCGCGCGCGCCATGATGGTCGCCACGCCGTCCAGGCCCTCGGGCTCGGCGTCGAGCGGGGCGGCGAGATTGACCTCGACCGCGATCACCTGCTGGCCCGGCCGGTGGCAGCGCAGCAGGGTCAGCCCGTTGGACAGCTCCCCGCGGTCGGGGGCCGGGAAGGCCCACGGCTGCGGCTCGCCGGCCTGCGGGCGCGGGTGGAAGGTCATCGTGACGGCTGCGGTGTCGCTCACTGCTCCGCCCCCTCGTTCTCGTCGGACTCATCGTTCTCGTCGTCGTCTGCCGCGATCGGCTCGTAGACGAGCACCGCGCGGTTGTCCGGGCGCAGTCGGGCCGCGGCCACGGCCTGAACCTCCTCGGCGGTGATGTCGAGGACGCGCTGGACGGCGGTCAGCGCCAGCTGCGGGTCGCCGAACAGCACCGCGAAGCGGCACAGTTCGTCGGCGCGGCCGGCCACCGTGCTCAGCCGGTCCAGCCATTCGCGCTCCAGCTGCGCCTGGGCGCGCTCCATCTCCTCGGCCGTCGGGCCCTCGGCGGCGAACCGCGCGAGCTCCTCGTCCACGGCCGCCTCGATGGCGGGGATCTCGACGCCGCTGGAGGTCTTGACGTCCAGCCAGCCCAGCGAGGGCGCGCCGGCCAGGCGCAGCATGCCGAAGCCCGCCGCGACGGCCGTCTGGTCACGGCGTACCAGCCGGTTGTGCAGCAGCGAGGACTCGCCGCCGCCCAGGATCGTCAGCGCCACGTCGGCGGCGTCGCACTCACGGGTGCCGTCGTGCGGCAGCCGGTAGGCGGCCATCAGCGCGCGGGCCGGGACCTCCTCGACGATCTCCTCGCGCAGCTGCTCCCCGATGACGTCGGGCAGCGAGCCGTCGCGGGGCGGCTGCTTGCCGTCGTGCGCGGGGATGGTGCCGAAGTACTTCTCGACCCAGGCGAGGGTCTGCTCGGGGTCGATGTCCCCGACGACCGAGAGCACCGCGTTGTTGGGCGCGTAGTACGTACGGAAGAAGGTGCGCGCGTCCTCCAGGGACGCGGCGTCCAGGTCGGCCATGGAGCCGATCGGGGTGTGGTGGTACGGGTGGCCCTCGGGGTACGCCAGGGCGGTCAGCTTCTCGAAGGCCGTGCCGTACGGGACGTTGTCGTACCGCTGGCGGCGCTCGTTCTTGACGACGTCGCGCTGGTTCTCCATGGACTCGTCGTCCAGGGCGGCCAGCAGGGACCCCATCCGGTCCGCCTCCAGCCAGAGCGCGAGCTCCAGCTGGTGGGTCGGCATCGTCTCGAAGTAGTTGGTGCGCTCGAAACTGGTGGTGCCGTTGAGGGAGCCGCCGGCCCCCTGGACCAGCTCGAAGTGCCCGTTGCCCGGAACGCTCGCCGAACCCTGGAACATCAGGTGCTCGAAGAGGTGAGCAAGGCCGGTACGCCCCTTGACTTCGTGGCGCGAGCCGACGTCGTACCAGAGGCAGACCGCGGCGACCGGGGTCAGGTGGTCCTCCGAGAGCACCACGCGCAGGCCGTTGGCCAGCCGGTGCTCGGTCGCTGTCAGGCCGCCGGAGCCGGCCTGGGCTGTGGCCGTGTGACCCATGGGCATGTGGTCCCTTCGATCGCGATGCAGAGATTTCCGTCAGACCTGCCACTGTATGCAAGCGCGTCGGCCGCCGGATAAGTTCCCGGGTCACTCCCCCGGGGTCGGAGTCGGCGTTGTCGGTGCCTCGGGCCACAATGGTCCGCGTCATACCCCCGTCCGGACACCCGCCCCCGGCAAGACCGGCCAGACCCAGCCAGACACCCAGCAGACCAGCCAGACACCCAGCACACCCCATTCTTGGTTAAGGAGCCGCGCAGCGATGGCCCGCCGCAGCACGAAGACCCCGCCGCCGGAGGATTTCGAGGAGAAGATCCTCGACATCGACGTCGTCGACGAAATGCAGGGCTCCTTCCTCGAGTACGCGTACTCGGTGATCTACTCCCGCGCCCTGCCCGACGCCCGGGACGGCATGAAGCCGGTGCACCGCCGCATCGTCTACCAGATGAACGAGATGGGGCTGCGCCCCGACCGCGGCTACGTGAAGTGCGCCCGTGTCGTCGGCGAGGTCATGGGCAAGCTCCACCCGCACGGCGACGCCTCGATCTACGACGCCCTCGTGCGCATGGCCCAGCCCTTCTCCATGCGGCTCCCGCTGGTCGACGGCCACGGCAACTTCGGATCGCTCGGCAACGACGACCCGCCGGCCGCCATGCGTTACACCGAGTGCAAGATGGCCGATGCCACGTCGCTGATGACGGAGTCGATCGACGAGGACACCGTCGACTTCACCGCCAACTACGACGGCCAGGAGCGGGAGCCGGTCGCCCTGCCCGCCGCCTACCCGAACCTGCTGGTCAACGGCGCGTCCGGGATCGCGGTCGGCATGGCCACCAACATGCCCCCGCACAACCTCGGCGAGGTCATCGCGGCCGCCCGGCACCTGATCCGCCACCCGCAGGCGGACCTGGAGGCGCTGATGCGCTTCGTGCCGGGTCCCGACCTGCCCACCGGCGGCCGGATCGTGGGCCTGTCCGGGATCAAGGACGCCTACGAGAACGGCCGCGGCACCTTCAAGATCCGTGCGACGGTGGCCGTGGAGAACGTGACGGCGCGCCGCAAGGGCCTGGTCGTCACCGAACTGCCCTTCACGGTCGGCCCCGAGAAGGTCATCGCGAAGATCAAGGACCTGGTCGGCTCGAAGAAGCTCCAGGGCATTGCCGACGTCAAGGACCTCACCGACCGCTCGCACGGTCTGCGCCTGGTCATCGAGATCAAGAACGGCTTCCACCCGGAGGCCGTCCTGGAGCAGCTCTACAAGCTGACGCCGATGGAGGAGTCCTTCGGCATCAACAACGTGGCGCTGGTCGACGGGCAGCCGCTGACGCTGGGCCTCAAGGAGCTGCTGGAGGTCTACCTCGACCACCGCTTCGAGGTCGTCCGGCGGCGCAGCGAGTTCCGCCGCACCAAGCGCCGGGACCGGCTGCACCTGGTCGAGGGCCTGCTGGTGGCGCTCATCGACATCGACGAGGTCATCCGGCTCATCCGGGACAGCGACAACTCCGCGCAGGCCAAGGCCCGGCTGATGGAGCGGTTCTCGCTGAGCGAGATCCAGACCCAGTACATCCTGGACACCCCGCTGCGCCGGCTCACCAGGTTCGACCGGATCGAGCTGGAGTCCGAGCGCGACCGGCTGACCGGCGAGATCGACGAGCTCACCGGGATCCTGGAGTCCGACACGGAGCTGCGCAAGCTCGTCTCCACGGAACTGGCGGCGGTCGCGAAGAAGTTCGGCACCGCGCGCCGTACGGTGCTGCTGGAGTCGGCGGGCACCGCGGTGGCGGCGGTTCCGCTGGAGGTCGCGGACGACCCCTGCCGCGTGCTGTTGTCCTCGACGGGCCTGCTGGCGCGCACGGCGAACGGCGATCCGCTGCCGGAGGAGGAGGGCGGCGCCCGCGCCAAGCACGACCTGATCGTCTCGCAGGTCGCGGCGACGGCCCGCGCCGACGTCGGCGCGGTCACCTCGTACGGGCGGCTGCTGCGGCTGTCGGTGATCGACCTGCCGCAGCTGCCGGACACGCACGCCGCGCCGAACCTGGCGGGCGCCGCCCCGGTCTCGGAGTTCCTGTCCGGGCTGGAGGCGGACGAGAAGGTGATCTGCCTGACCTCGCTGGACGAGTCCTCGCAGGGCCTGGCCCTGGGCACCGAGCAGGGCGTGGTCAAGCGCGTCGTGCCGGACTACCCGGCCAACAAGGACGAGCTGGAGGTCATCACCCTCAAGGACGGTGACCGGATCGTCGGCGCGGTGGAGCTGCGCACGGGCGAGGAGGACCTCGTCTTCATCACCGACGACGCCCAGCTGCTGCGCTACCCGGCGGGCCAGGTCCGCCCGCAGGGCCGCCCGGCGGGCGGTATGGCGGGCATCAAGCTCTCCGACAACGCCAAGGTGATCCACTTCTCGGCCGTGGATCCCGGACGGGACGCCGTGGTGTTCACGGTGGCGGGCGCGCACGGGACGCTGGACGACTCGATGCTGTCCGGGAAGCTGACACCCTTCGACCAGTACCCGCGCAAGGGCCGGGCCACCGGTGGTGTGCGCTGCCAGCGGTTCCTGAAGGGCGAGGACGTGCTGGTGCTGGCCTGGGCGGGCGGCTCCCCCGTCCGCGCGGCGGCGGCGAACGGCACTCCGGCGGAGCTGCCGGCCGTGGACCCGCGCCGGGACGGCTCGGGCACGGCGCTGCCCGCGTCCGTCGCGGCGCTGGCGGGTGCCGCGCTGTAGGAGGTACGAGGTCATTCGGGTGGTACGTCCGGGGGACGTACCACCCGAATGGCGACTAGTGTTTTCCCTCTTGGCACTGTCGGGTGGGGCGGGGAGACACAGAGCTGATGAGTCGTCGGTCGGGCGGAGTGATCGGGGACTGGGCCGAGGCCCAGCGCCGGATGCAGCAGACGCAGCTGATCCAGCAGCGCGAGACGGAACGCCGGAGGCAGGGCCCGCAGACCTCCGACCGGCAGTACCGCGAGGCTGAGGCTCGGCGGCGTACGGAACGCATCGAGGCGGAAGTCGCCACGCTGCAGGGCCTGCTGGCAGCGGGGTGTGGGGCACCAGCGTTCCGCACGGCCGGACTGGTCCGATCCGAGCAGCTCGAACCCTTCAACCCGGGCACGCTGGCTCACCCCGTGCCGATGCCGCAGCTGCACCAGTTCCAGCAGCAGAGCACGGGCTGGACGCTCGGCTCGAACCGACGGGCGCAGGCCGAGCGCGAGGCACACGCCCGGTACACGCAGGCCTGGCAGGCCGCGCACGCCGCCGAGGCACAGCGACAGCAGCAGCTCGCGGCGTACCGGCAGCAGTACGACCGGTGGGCGGCTGAACAGCTCGCCGGGATCCGGGCACACAACAGCGGTCTCACCGAGCTGGCCGGGGCACTGCGTGCGCGCGACGCCGAGGCCGTGGTGGAGTACTTTTCGGCGGCCCTGTACGCCTCGACGGCATGGCCCGAGTCGCTGCCGAGGCAGCTGTCGGCCGCGTACGACCCGGAGGCGCGCCAGCTGGTGCTGGACTGGGAGGTGCCGGGGTACGCGGTGGTCCCTGCGGCCAAGTCGGTTCGGTACGTGCAAAGTACGGATCAGGACAAGGAGACCGCCCGCCCGGTCACACAGCGACGGGCTCTGTACCGGGACCTGCTGGCGCAGTGCGTGCTGCTGGTGGTGCGCGATCTGTACGCGGCGGACGAGTTCGGCGTACTGGACTCGGTCGTGGTCAACGGCTTCGTGGACGACCACGACCCTGTGACGGGGCAGGAGGCGCGGATCGTGCTCGCCGCAGTGTCGGCGGCGCGGTCCACCTTCGCCGGGCTGCGGCTCGAGCAGGTCAGCGCGGTGGACTGCCTGGTCGAGGGGTTGCGGGGGCAGCTCTCGGCACGGCCAGACCAGCTGACGGCGGTGCGTCCCGGGCGCCGGCCTGGCGAGGTGGGCGGTGTCGTCAGCCACGGCGGGCACGCGGGTGGCGACGGGGACGAGCCCGACCTCTTCGAGATGGACCCGATCGCCTTCGAGAACCTGGTGGCGGAGCTCTTCCGGGCGATGGGCATGGAGGCGGTGACCACCCAGCGGTCGGGCGACGGCGGGGTGGACGTCGAGGCGAGGGACCCGGCACCGATCCGGGGCGGGCAGATCGTGGTGCAGGTCAAGCGTTACCGGAACACCGTGCCGCCCACGGCGGTACGGGACCTGTACGGAACGGTCCAGGACAAGGGGGCGAACAAGGGGGTACTGGTCACCACCGCGTCCTTCGGGCCCGGGTCGTACACCTTTGCCAGCGGCAAGCCGCTGGAGCTGGTTTCCGGCGTCCAGCTCGTTGAGCTGCTGCACCAGTACGGGCTCCGCGGCCGCCTCGGCGGTGGTCCGGCGGCGCAGCGGACGCCGGAGTCCGCCCCTCCGGCCGACCACAACGTGCTCGGCATGTCCTGGTCGGGCCGGGTCGCGCTGGACGTGTGCGCGCTCGTCTGCACGGGCAACCGGGTGCTGAGCGAGGACCACTTCGTCTTCTTCAACAACCCGCGGACCCCGGACGGTTCGGTACTGGCCCGCGCGCACGCGGCGCCCGACAAGGCCGCCCTCGAGGTCTCCTTCGACGCCCTGCCGCGCGAGGCCGACCGGCTGGTCCTCGTGGCCGCCGTCGACCCCGAGGCCGACCCGCACGCCGACCTGGCCGGCTTCACCGAGGCCCGGATCCGGCTCCTCGACGCCTCCGGCGCGGAGGCCGGTCAGCTGGAGGTCTCCGACGGCCGGGCCGGCGAAACGGCGCTGGTGCTCGGCTCGTTCCGGCGTCGGCCGAACGGCGACTGGGACTTCGTGATCGGCGGCAAGGGCTACCGGGGCGGCCTGGAGGATCTGCTGCGGGAGTACGGCGTCGAGGTCGCCTAGGGTCTGCCGCATGACTCTTGATTACGACGCGGCCGGCGACGGCCCCGCGCTGGTGCTGCTGCACTCCGCGGTGTGCGACCGAAGGATGTGGGACCCCCAGTGGCCGGCCCTGGTCGATGCCGGATACCGGGTGGTGCGTTGCGACTTCCGGGGCTTCGGCCGGAGCCCCTTGCCGGCCCGGCGCCACAACGACGCAGAGGACGTACTGGACCTGCTCGACTCTCTCGGCATCGAGCAGGCGGCGCTGATCGCCTCCTCGTACGGCGGACGCGTTGCCGTGGAGATCGCCGCTCGCCGTCCGGACCGGGTCTCCGCCTTGGCGCTGTTGTGTTCCGGGCTGCCCGGACATGAACCCAGCGACGAGTTGCGCGCGTTCGGCGAGCGGGAGGACGCGCTGATCGAGGCGGGTGACATCGCGGGGGCGGTGGAACTGAACGTGGACACCTTCCTGGGGCCGGACGCCGGGGAGGCGGTCCGGGACGAGGTGCGCGAGATGCAGCGGCGTGCCTTCGAGGTGCAGCTGGCCGCCCCCGAGGGGGCCGGGCGGAAGAACGTGGACATCGACCTGTCGGCGGTCAAGGCACCCGGTCTCGCGCTTTCGGGCGGCCTCGACCTGGCGGACTTCCGGGAGATCGCGGCCCGGCTGCCGGGGCTGCTCGCCGACACCCGGCACGTCGAACTGCCTTGGGCCGGCCATCTCCCCAGCCTGGAGCGGCCTGCCGCTGTGACGGACCTGCTGATCGGCTTCCTGCGTGAGACGCTTCCCGCCGGCTGAGCCGGATGGGCCGGTGTTCCGGTGTTCCGGTGTTCCGGTGTTCCGGTCAGTGCATCAGACGGTCTCGGCCCCGGCTCCGAGTCCGGACTCCGGCTCTGCTTCGGCTTCGGCTTCGGCTTCGGGGCGGGCCGCGGGCGGGGGCTCGGCGACGTAGCGCAGCACGCCCCACATGCTCTCGGGGGATGCGTCCTGCGGGGCCTCCTCGCGGCAGGCCTCCAACTCCCGCACCAGCCCCTCGCCGTCGGTGCCGGAGCCGATCAGGACGAGCTGGGTCAAGCGCGCTTCGCCCCGCCCCCAGGGCTGCGGGGCGAAGCGGAGGAACCGGCCGACCGCGTGGACCTCGTACTTCTCCTCGTGGCCGGGGACCCCGAACCACACGAAGCCCTTGATCCGGTAGAGCCCGGCAGGCCGCCGGTCGAGGAAGTCGATGAACCGGCGCGGGGAGAGGGCCTGGTCGGAGGCGAACTCCGTGCTCTCGTAGGCGGCGTGCGCGTGGGTGCAGTGGTCGTGGCCGTCGGCCTCCGCGAGGAGGTCCTCGAAGGAGAGCTGGCCCCGGGTCTCGGTCCAGGGGCGCCGGTCGAAGAGCAGTTCCGGGTCGATCCGCCCGTGGTCGGCGCCCACGACGGGGGTGCCGGAGGCGCAGAGCGCGGCGAGTTCCTTCTCGATCCGGGCGCGTTCGCCGGGGTCGACCCGGTCGGTCTTGTTGAGCACCACCAGGTCCGCGACGGCGAGGTGGCGGTCGGTCTCCGGGTGCAGGGCCCGCGTCGCGTCGAATTCGGCCGCGTCCACGACCTGCACCAGCCCGCCGTAGCGGATGGCGGGGTTCTCGCTGGCCATCAGCATCCGGATCATCTCCTGGGGCTCGGCCAGCCCGCTCGCCTCGATGACGATCACGTCGATGCGGTGGACGGGAGCGGAGAGCTTGTCCAGATACGCGTCCAGCTCGCTGCCGTCGACGGCGCAGCACAGGCAGCCGCCGCCGAGGGAGACCATCGAGTCCCCGACCTGGCCGGCCACCGACATCGCGTCGATCTCGATCGATCCGAAGTCGTTGACGACGACCCCGATCCGGGTGCCCCCGCGACCGGCGAGGAGGTGGTTCAGAACGGTGGTCTTGCCGGATCCGAGGAAACCGGCGAGGACGACGACGGGGATGGGCTGCCTGCTGTTCACCCGGTCGATCGTAGCCAGCCTCCGCCGGTCGATCAGTCGATCAGCGGCACGGGCTGGGGCGGGGTGGGGCCGCTGTACCGGGCGGCAGGGCGGATGATCTTCGAATCGGCGGCCTGTTCGAGGACGTTCGCACTCCAGCCGACCACACGGGCCGCGCAGAAGGTCGGGGTGAACATCTCGCGCGGCAGCCCGCACAGCTCCATGACCACGCCGGCGTAGAACTCCACGTTGGTGTGCAGCTCCCGGCCGGGCTTGAGCTCGGCGAGGATCTCCTCGACCTGGCGCTCGACCTCGACGGCGAAGTCCACGAGGGGCCCGCCGAACTGGAGGGCGATCTCGCGCAGCATGCGTGAGCGGGGGTCCTCGGTGCGGTAGACGGGGTGGCCGAAGCCCATGATCCGGTCGCCCGCCAGGACCCGTTCGCGGATCCACGGCCCGATCCGGTCCACGGTGCCGATGGCGTCGAGGGTGTCCAGGGCGCGGCTGGGGGCGCCGCCGTGCAGCGGCCCGGAGAGCGCGCCGATCGCGCCGGTCAGGCAGGCGGCCACGTCGGCGCCGGTGGAGGCGATCACGCGGGCGGTGAAGGTCGAGGCGTTGAAGCCGTGGTCGACCGTGGATATCAGATAGCGCTCGACCGCGCGGGTCTCGGTCGGGCCGGGCTCCCGGCCGGTGAGCATGTACAGGTAGTTGGCGGCGTACGGGAGGTCGTCGCGCGGCTCGACGGGCTCCAGGCCCTGCCCCAGCCGGTGCAGGGCGGTCAGCAGGGTCGGTACGGCGGCGCACGCGGCCAGCGCGTCGGCGGCCCGGCGGGCGGGGTCGAGGTCGTACACCGGGCGGAAGCCGGCGGAGGCTCCGAGCAGCGAGAGTGCGGTGCGCAGCCCGGCGAGCGGGCCGGAGAGCCGGGTGGCCCGGGCCAGGCCCGGCAGCGCGTCCCGGACCTCCACGGGCAGGTGGCGCAGCGGGGCGGTCTCGGCGGCGAAGGCGGCCCGCTCGGCGGCGTCGGCGGGCAGGGTGCCGCGGAACATCAGGTGCCAGACGTCCTCGAAGCTGCGGCGAGTGGCGAGTTCGACGGCCGAGTACTGGCGGTAGTGGTAGAAGCCCTCACGGCCTCGGACGTCCCCCAGCTGGGTTTCGGTGACCACGACCCCCGCGAGGCCGCGCGGTCCTTCGATGGTGCTGTCGGTGGTGTTCATGGATCGACCATCCATGATGGATTAAATCCGTGTCAATGTTGATTGTATCAACATTCCAATCCATCTGTAGGGTGTCCGTCATGAGCGAGCAGACGGACGGCGGGCGCAGGCTCAGCACACAGGAGGCGGCGGGGGTACTCGGCGTGAAACCGGCGACGGTGTACGCGTACGTCAGCCGGGGCCAGCTCACCAGCCGCCGCGACCCGGCCGGGCGGGGCAGCACCTTCGACGCGGCCGAGGTGGAGGCGCTGGCCCGGCGGAGCCGGCGCGAGGCGGCGGCGCCCGCCGGAGAGCTTTCCGTCCGCACCGCGCTCACCCTCATCGAGCCCGACCGGTACTACTTCCGGGGCGTGGACGCCGTGGCGCTGGCCTCGGAGTACCGCTACGAGGAGGTCGCCGAGTGGCTCTGGACGGGGACCCTCCTGCGGGGGGCACGGTTCACCGCTCCCCCGGAGGCCCTGGCCGCGGCCCGGCGGGCCGTGGCCGCACTGCCGGCTCACGGCGGCCCCATCGACCGGCTGCGGGTGGCGGTGGCCGCCGCCGCGGTGGCGGACCCGCTGCGCTTCGACCTGTCCGAAGAGGCGGTCCTCGGCTCCGCGCGCTGTCTGATTCCCACGCTGGTCGGCGCACTCCCCGCGGCGGGCGCGGCCCAGTGGGCCGGTGACGGCCGGATCGCCCGGCAGCTGTGGTCGCGGCTGACGGCCCGGGAGCCGGACCCGGACGCCCTGGCCGTGCTGGACCTGGCGCTGGCGCTGCTGGTCGACCACGACCTGGCCGCCTCGACCCTGGCCGTACGGGTGGCCGCCTCGGCGCGGGCCCATCCGTACGCGGCGGTGTCCGCCGGGCTCGGCGCGCTCGAAGGGCCCCTGCACGGCGCGGCCGGACGGCTCGCGCACCGGATGCTGGTGGAGGTGCTGGAACAGGGCGGGGCCGCGCCGGTGGTCGCGGAGTACCTTCGGGCCGGGCGCCGTGTCCCGGGGCTCGGACACCGCCTGTACCGGGGGGAGGACCCGCGTGCGCGGGCGCTGTTCGCCCGGCTGGAGGGGCTGGAACAGGCCGCTCCCGCCCTGGGTGCGGCGCGCGAGGTGGCCGCGGTGATGGCCAGGCAGGGCGGACTGCACGCCAATGTGGACCTGGCGCTGGCCGTGCTGACCGTGTCGTGCGGGATGGCCGCGGATGCCGGCGAGACGGTCTTCGCGGTGGCCCGTACGGCGGGCTGGATGGCACACGCCCTGGAGGAGTACCAGGAACGGCCGCTGCGGATGCGGCCGAGCGGGCAATACCACGGCCCCCGCCCGCCCCAGCCCCTGCCGTAACGCCCCGCCCGTCCCTGCGACCTCCACGCCACCTCCTCACCCGCAGTGAGGCGTGCGACACGGCCCGAACATGACAGAAGTGGCGAAGCCGACAAGCTCGGCGCAGACGTTCCGCTCGTGCCGGGGCCGACCTACCGTTGCTGCCCATGCGGTTCCCCCTCATGAGCGCTCGGCGCCTCGGGCTGCCCAGACGGGCCGTCTCCCAGATCCTGCTGACCCAGCTGGCCATCGCCGCCGGGGTCGCCGTCCTGGCGACCGGGCTGTTCCTGGCACCGCTGGGCACGCAGCTCGACGACCAGGCCATGCGGCGCGCCCTCGCGATCGCGCAGAGCGCCGCGGCCGACCCCTCGCTGGCCGCCGACCTCCTGGACTCCGGGGCCTCGCCCGACAGCCCCGTGCAGTCCTCGGCCGAGCGGATCCGCCGGGCCACCGGAGCCGAGTACGTGGTCGTCCTCGACCTGGACGGCATCCGGCGCTCGCACCCGAGCGCCGACCGGATCGGGCTGCCGGTCTCCACCGACCCGAGCGCCGCGCTGGCGGGCCGCGAGGTCATGGAGATCGACGAGGGCACCCTGGGCCGCTCCGCCCGCGGCAAGGTCCCGCTCGTCGCGGCCGACGGCGAGATCGTCGGCGCCGTCTCGGTGGGCATCGCCTACGACAGCGTCCGTGACCGGCTGCTCGGCGCCATACCCGGCCTGCTCGCCTACGCGGGCGGCGCGCTGGCCGCCGGCGCCCTGGCCGCCTACCTGCTCTCCCGCCGGATCCAGCGCCAGACCCGCGACCTGGCCTTCTCCGACATCTCCGGCCTGCTCGCCGAGCGCGAGGCGATGCTGCACTCCATCCGCGAAGGAGTCATCGCCCTCGACCGGCACGGCCGGGTCCGGCTCGTGAACGACGAGGCCGCCCGGCTGCTGGGCCTCGCCCCGGACTCCACCGGCACCCTGGCGGGACGCCCGCTGGAAGACGTACTCGGCGCCGGCCGCACCGCCGACGTGCTGTCGGGCCGCGTCAGCGGCCGGGACCTGCTCACCGTCCAGGGCCCCCGGGTCCTGGTCGCCAACCGCATGCCCACCGAGGACGGCGGCGCCGTCGCCACCCTGCGCGACCGTACCGAACTGGAACGCCTCGGCCGCGAACTCGACTCCACCCGGGGCCTCATCGACGCCCTGCGCGCCCAGGACCACGAGCACGCCAACCGCCTCCACACCCTCCTCGGCCTGCTGGAACTGGGCCTGCACGAGGAGGCGGTGGAGTTCGTCACCGAGGTCGCCGACGTGCACCGCACGACCGCCGAACAGGTCACCGAGAAGGTCCACGACCCGCTGCTGGCCGCCCTTCTCGTGGGCAAGGCGACCGTCGCGGCCGAACGCGGCGTCCCCCTGCGGCTGGCCGCGGCGACCCTCCTCCCCGACCGCCTGGTGGACCCGGGCGGCCTCGTCACGATCGTGGGCAACCTGGTGGACAACGCCTTGGACGCCGCCGCCGGTTCGACGGCGCCCCTGGTCGAGGTGGAGCTGCGCGCGGAGGGCCGTACCGCCGTGCTGCGGGTGCGCGACAGCGGCCCCGGGGTGCCCGCCGCGCGCCGCGAGGAGATCTTCACCGAGGGCTGGTCGACCAAGCAGCCCAGTGCCCACCGCGAGCGCGGGCTGGGCCTCGCCCTCGTACGCCGCCTCGCGGAGCGGCAGGGCGGCAGCGCCCGGGCCGGTGAAGCAGCGGACGGAGGGGCGGAATTCTCCGTCGTACTCCCGGAGGCCCTGAGATGAACGAGACCCCGATCCACGTATTGGTCGTCGACGACGACATGCGTGGTGCCCGGATCAACGCGGCGTACGTGGCGAAGGTTCCCGGTTTCCGGGTCACGGCGCAGGCCCATTCGGCGGCCGAGGCCCTGGAGTTGCTCACCTCGCAGGCCGTGGACCTGGTCCTCCTGGACCACTACCTCCCCGACGAGAACGGCCTGGACCTGGTCCGGCGCCTGCGCCAGCTCGGCCACCACACCGATGTGATCATGGTCACGGCCGCCCGCGATCTCGCCACCGTGCAGGCCGCGATGCGCCTCGGGGCCCTCCAGTACCTGGTCAAACCCTTCACCTTCGCCGGACTGCGCACTCGGCTGGAGGCGTACGGGGCCCTGCGCCGCACCCTGGAGACGGGCGGGGAGGCCGAACAGGCCGAGGTGGACCGGATCTTCGGCGCCCTCGCCACCGCAGGGCCCGCGAACGAACTCCCCAAGGGCCACTCCCCCACCACCGCGGAACTGGTCCGCCGGGTCCTGCGCTCCGCGGAGGGCCCCTTGTCCACCCAGCAGATAGCCGACCGCGCGGGCATCAGCCGCCAGACCGCCCAGCGCTACGTGAAGCTGCTCGAACGCACCGCCCGCGTGACCCTGGCCCTGCGCTACGGCGAGACCGGCCGCCCGGAGCACCGCTACACCTGGCTCCCGTCGGAGGGGCCCGCCTGACGGGGCCGCCCTGACGGCGGTCAGACCGCTCCGGCGCCGGTCAGGGAGCGGACCTCCGTCTGAGCGTGCTTCGCCTCGTCCGGCTCCTCGCCCGAGGTGACCGTGCCCAGCCAGCCCGCCAGGAACCCGAGCGGGATCGAGACGATGCCCGGGTTCTGCAGCGGGAAGTACTGGAAGTCCACGCCCGGGAAGAGGGATTCCGCGCTGCCCGACACCACCGGCGAGACCAGCACCAGCAGCACCGCCGGAACCAGGCCCCCGTACACCGACCAGACGGCTCCCCGCGTGGTGAAGCCGCGCCAGAAGAGCGAGTACAGCAGCACCGGAAGGTTCGCCGAGGCCGCCACGGCGAAGGCCAGTCCCACCAGGAACGCCACATTGAGGTCCTGGGCGAGCAGCCCGAGGGCGATCGCCACCGCCCCGATGCCGACGGCCGCGACCCGGGCCACCGCGACCTCGCTGCGCTGCTTGGCCCGGCGCCGCTTGAGGGATGCGTACAGGTCGTGCGCGACGGAGGCCGACGAGGCCAGGGTGATGCCGGCCACCACGGCCAGGATGGTGGCGAAGGCGATGGCGGCCACGAAAGCGAACAGCACCGCGCCTCCGGTGGATCCGGCGCCCCCGCCGAGGAAGGCCGCGAGCAGCGGAACGGCCGTGTTCCCGGAGGCGTTGGAGGCCCGTACCTCGTCCGGGCCCACCAGCGCCGCCGCCCCGAAGCCGAGCACGATGGTCATCAGGTAGAAGCCGCCGATCAGCGCGATCGCCCACACCACCGACCGGCGCGCCGCACGCGCCGTGGGCACCGTGTAGAAGCGCGACAGGATGTGCGGCAGGCCGGCGGTCCCGAGGACCAGCGCGAGGCCGAGGCTCATGAAGTCGACGCGGGAGGTCCAGTCGCCACCGTACTTGAGGCCGGGGCCGAGGAACTTGGACCCGTGCCCGCTGCGGTCGGCGGCGCTGGTGAGCAGCTGATCGAAGTTGCCGTGGAAGCGCAGCAGCACGAGCACGGTCAGGGTGACCGCCCCGCCCATCAGCAGGACGGCCTTGACGATCTGGATCCAGGTGGTGGCCCGCATCCCGCCGAAGGACACGTAGACCACCATCAGCGCGCCCACCCCGATCACGGTCAGGGTCCGGGCCGCTGCGCTCGAACTGCCGAGCAGCAGGCCGACCAGGCTGCCCGCGCCGACCATCTGCGCGACGAGGTAGAGCACGGAGACGACGACCGAGGAGGTGCCGGCCGCGATCCGCACCGGACGCTCGCTCATCCGTGCGGCGACCACGTCGGCGAGGGTGAAGCGCCCGCAGTTGCGGACCAGTTCGGCGACCAGGAACAGGACCACCAGCCAGGCGACGAGGAACCCCACGGAGTAGAGCATGCCGTCGTAGCCGAAGAGGGCGATCAGACCGGAGATGCCGAGGAAGGAGGCGGCGGACATGTAGTCGCCGGCGATGGCGAAACCGTTCTCCATCGGGGAGAACAACCGCCCGCCCGCATAGAACTCCTCGGCCGACCCGTGCCGGTTCCGGCTGACCCAGGTGGTGATGCCCAGGGTCACCGCGATGAAGACGCTGAACAGGATCAGCGCGAGGGTCTGGTGTTCGGTGGTCACCGGCCGGCCCCCCTCGCCCGGGTCCGCTCCTGGTCTCGTTCCTGCTCGTAGACGGTCCAGCGCAGATCGAGCGCGGCCCGGTCCCGGCGCAGCCGCGCGTGCCGGGCGTAGGCCCAGGTCAGCAGGAAGGTGGTGAGGAACTGCCCGAGCCCCGCCAGCATGGCCACGTTGACCGCGCCGACCACGGGCCGGACCATCACGCCGGGTGCGGCGGTGGCGGCGACCACGTAGGCGACGTACCAGAGGAAGAAGCCGGCGGTCGCGGGGACGACGAACCTGCGGTAGCGGCTGCGGACCTCCTGGAAGGCGGCGCTGCGCTGCACTTCTAGGTAGATGTCGGATGCGCCGTGCGCGGGGCTGCCGCCCGGGGCCGGGCGCGGTGGGGACGTATCCTCGCCCTCGCCCCAGCCGACGGCCAGCGCGTCGTACCAGGGGTCGTCCAGCCGGATCGTTCCGGCATCACGACCTTCGTGCTTGTCCACCGAACTCTCCTTGTCCGCCGCCGCATTGGCCGCGTGCCCACAAGGATGTGCTCAATAGTCGCTTTCCGGACTGGTGTACCGGCGCTCTTCACTCCAACAGGTGATGGAGGGAAGAGCGCCGGTGTGCCGTGAGGCCCGTCGGCGCCGTCCGTGCCGGCCGCCGGCCCCGACCGGGTCAGGCGTCGATGCGCGAGCGGTCCAGGGTCGCCGCGGAGCTCGTGATGAACTCCTTGCGCGGCGCCACCTCATTGCCCATGAGCAGGTCGAAGACCTGCTCGGCCGAGTCGAGGTCGCCGATGTTGATCCGGCGCAGGGTGCGGAAGCGGGGGTCCATGGTGGTCTCCGCCAGCTGGTCCGCGTCCATCTCGCCGAGGCCCTTGTAACGCTGGATCGAGTCCTTGTACCGGATGTTCTTGCGCTGGTACTCCAACAGGGTCTGGCGCAGCTCGTTGTCCGAATACGTGTAGACGTACTTGTCCTGGCCCTTCTTCGGCTGGACCAGCTCGATCCGGTGCAGCGGCGGCACGGCCGCGAAGACCCGGCCGGCCTCGACCATCGGCCGCATGTACCGCTGGAAGAGCGTGAGCAGCAGGCAGCGGATGTGAGCGCCGTCCACGTCGGCGTCGACGAGCAGCACGATCTTGCCGTAGCGGGCGGCGTCGATGTCGAAGGTCCGGCCCGACCCCGCTCCTATGACCTGGATGATCGCCCCGCACTCGGCGTTCTTGAGCATGTCCGAGATCGAGGACTTCTGGACGTTGAGGATCTTGCCGCGGATGGGCAGGAGCGCCTGGAACTCCGAATTCCGGGCGAGCTTCGCCGTACCGAGGGCCGAGTCGCCCTCGACGATGAAGAGCTCGCTGCGGTCCACGTCGTCGCTGCGGCAGTCGGCCAGCTTGGCGGGCAGCGAGGAGGTCTCCAGCGCGGTCTTGCGACGCTGCGCCTCCTTGTGCTGACGGGCCGCGATCCGGGTCCGGGCGGCCGCGACGATCTTCTCCATCACGGCGCGGGCCTGCTGCTTGTCGTCGCGCTTGGTGGAGGTCAGGAAGGCCTTGAGCTCCTTGGCGACCACGGCGGCGACGATCCGGGTGGCCGCCGAGGTGCCGAGCACCTCCTTGGTCTGACCCTCGAACTGCGGCTCCGCGAGGCGGACGGTGACGACGGCCGTCATGCCCTCCATCGCGTCGTCCTTGACCACGTCGTCCTCGGCCACGCGCAGCAGCTTGGCCGAGCGCAGCACCTCGTTCACGGTCTTGGCGACCGAGCGCTCGAAGCCGGAGACGTGGGTGCCGCCCTTGGGGGTGGCGATGATGTTCACGAAGGACTTGACGTTGGTCTCGTAGCCCGTGCCCCAGCGCAGGGCGATGTCCACGCCGAGCTCACGCGTGACCTCGGTGGGCGTCATGTGGCCGCGGTCGTCGAGAACCGGGACGGTCTCCTTGAAGGTGCCCGTGCCGTGCAGGCGCAGCACGTCGCAGACGGCCTTGTCCTGGGCGAGGTACTCGCAGAACTCGCTGATGCCGCCGTCGAAGCGGAACATCTCCTCGGTCTTGCCCGCGCCGTCGATGCCGCGCTCGTCCCGGACGACCAGGGTCAGGCCCGGGACGAGGAAGGCGGTCTGGCGGGCGCGCTGGTAGAGCGTCTCCAGATTGAGCCGGGCGTCCTTGAGGAAGATCTGGCGGTCGGCCCAGTAACGGACCCGGGTGCCGGTCTTGCCCTTGGCGATCCGCTTGACCTTGCGCAGGCCGTTGGCGGGGTCGAAGGGGCTGTCGGGGCCCTGCTCGATGAACATCCCGGGGACGCCGCGGCGGAAGCTGATGGCGTGGGTGGAGCTGCCCCGGTCGACCTCGACGTCCAGCCGGGCGGAGAGGGCGTTGACCACGGAGGCGCCGACGCCGTGCAGGCCGCCGGAGGCCGCGTACGAGCCCCCGCCGAACTTGCCGCCGGCGTGCAGCTTGGTCATGACGACCTCGACGCCGGACAGGCCGGTCTTGGGCTCGACGTCCACGGGGATGCCGCGGCCGTTGTCCCGGACCTCGACGGAGGCGTCCTCGTGGAGGATCACCTCGATGTGGTCGCAGTAGCCGCCCAGGGCCTCGTCGACGGAATTGTCGATGATCTCCCAGAGGCAGTGCATCAGGCCCCGGCTGTCGGTCGAGCCGATATACATGCCGGGGCGCTTGCGGACGGCCTCCAGCCCTTCGAGGACGAGCAGGTGCCGCGCGGTGTAGTTGGAACCGTCCCGGTCTGCTCCGGACAGCAGCGCGCTGGAAGGCACGGACGTGTCGGCGGTCACGCAGTTCGCTCCTCGCTGAATTTCTTTTCTGGCCCGGTCGGGCGCAGAGGTGGCTCGGCTGCCGGTCGAAGGGTACCGAGGCCAGGTAGAGCCGATGCAACGCCACCCTCGTGCGTTCCTCACCCTAGTCCAGATCCGCACGGATGTTCGATCCCCCGCGCGGGTGAAGGAAACATCACGTTCCCTTCCGCGCATGAACCATTTAGGGTTCGGGCACGTCCTCATGAACAACCTGGCACTCACGCCGGGGGAGGATGGAACTGCAACAAGCGCACGACTGACAACGCGAAACCGTAAAGCAACGCAATACGGCTCCTTCGCCGCCAACCGGCAACAGCCGGCCAGCTTCGGAAGGAAGTTTCGAGGAAAAGCCGCGAGCGGGAACGTTTTCGGCCTGGTTGGATGTTGACCCTGGTACGACAGCTCGTCGAGCTAGAGAAGAGGCGACGTGACTACTGTTCTGACACCCGCGACCCCGCTGACGGCCGCTGACCGATGCGACCGTTGCGGCGCCCAGGCATATCTGCGCGTCGTCCTGCTGAGCGGCGGTGAACTGCTCTTCTGCGCCCACCACGGTCGCAAGTTCGAGCCGGAACTCAAGAAGATCGCCGCGGAAATACAGGATGAGACCGAGCGGCTTACGTCCGCTCCGGCTGCCAATGCCGAACCCGAGGACCGCTGACACAGGCCTGCACCTCGCATCCGACGAGCCAGGACCGGCGATGCCGGTCGACGGGCGGCACCCCTGAGACCCAGGGGTGCCGCCCGTCCTCACATCCACGGCCGCCCGCACTCGGGGGCGGGCGGCCGTACGGGGTCCCTAGCGCGTGCGATGCCCCTGTGCGGGCCCTGCACCCGGCAGGGAGCGCCTGCGGGCCTCCCACGCGCCGTCCTGGACCCCGGCGGGCTGCGCGCCCGTCTCCGGGGCCGTCACGAAGTCGGCCAACGGGGCGATGCGCGTGTATACCCCCGGGCTGTCGGCGCGCCCGCAGCCACGGCCCCACGAGACGAGCCCGATGAGCCGCCCCTGGGCCACCAGCGGTCCGCCGCTGTCGCCCTGGCAGGCATCCCTGCCGCCCCCGCCGTCCCCCGCGCACACCATGTACTCAGCGCGGTACTGCCCCTCCGCGTCCCCCGGGTAGGCACGCCCGCACACCTCGTCCTCCAGCACCGTCACCCGCGCGGCGCGGAGCGCGTACGCGTAGTCACCGAAGCCGCTCGTGTCGCCCCAGCCGTAGACGGCCGCCTCGGTCCCCGCCCCGTAGGCGGGATGCCCCGTCTCCGCCATGGGGAGGACGTGGTGGGCCGGCACGGCCTCGGCCAGTTCCAGGACGGCGAGGTCCCCCGCGTTGCTCTGCGGGTCGTAGGCCGGGTTCACCCGGGCCCCGCGCACCGGGATCTCCCGGCCGTCGCTCGCCTGGAGCTCCGTACGCCCGATGATCACCCGGAAGTCGGGCACGGATTCGACCGGGCCGCCCAGCACCTGGCTGCCCAGGCAGTGCGCCGCGGTCAGCACCCGGGTCGGGGCGACGACGACTCCCCCGCAGAACTGCCCGCCCCGCGTACCCCCGAACCGGTCACGGCTGGCCAGGGCCACGACCCAGGGGCTGTCGGCCACCTTGACCGGCTTGCCGCCGATCACCACGCTGTCCGCGGCCGCCTGCGGCATCTGGGCGAGCGGCGCCGCGGCCGCTCCCGCCGCCAGGGTCAGCGCGCCCGCCAGAGCACGGGCAAAGGGACGACGCATGAGGCCTCCTGACTCCGAGTGTGCATGACTCCACCCAGAGTGGGATGCCCGGTGGCCGAGCGCACCCGCGCGGCCACCGTCGCTGCCGCCCGCCGGCCGTGGCCGTGCCCGGTCAGTCCAGGTAGTCGCGGAGCACCTGGGAGCGGGACGGGTGCCGCAGCTTCGACATCGTCTTCGACTCGATCTGGCGGATCCGCTCACGCGTGACCCCGTAGACCTTGCCGATCTCGTCGAGGGTCTTGGGCTGGCCGTCCGTGAGGCCGAAGCGCATCGAGACCACGCCGGCCTCGCGCTCGCTCAGGGTGTCGAGCACCGAGTGCAGCTGCTCCTGCAGGAGCGTGAAGCTCACGGCGTCGGCCGGGACCACGGCTTCGGAGTCCTCGATGAGGTCACCGAACTCGCTGTCGCCGTCCTCGCCGAGCGGCGTGTGCAGGGAGATCGGCTCGCGGCCGTACTTCTGGACCTCGATGACCTTCTCCGGGGTCATGTCGAGTTCCTTGGCCAGCTCCTCCGGGGTGGGCTCGCGGCCCAGGTCCTGGAGCATCTGGCGCTGCACGCGGGCGAGCTTGTTGATGACCTCGACCATGTGCACCGGGATGCGGATGGTGCGGGCCTGGTCGGCCATGGCGCGCGTGATCGCCTGCCGGATCCACCACGTGGCGTAGGTCGAGAACTTGTAGCCCTTGGTGTAGTCGAACTTCTCGACCGCGCGGATGAGACCCAGGTTGCCCTCCTGGATCAGGTCCAGGAAGAGCATGCCGCGGCCGGTGTAGCGCTTGGCGAGGGAGACCACGAGGCGGAGGTTGGCCTCCAGCAGGTGGTTCTTGGCGCGGCGGCCGTCCTCGGCGATGATCTCCAGCTCGCGCTTGAGCTTGGGCGCCAGCTTGTCGGAGTTCGCCAGCTTGTCCTCGGCGAACAGCCCGGCCTCGATGCGCTTGGCGAGCTCCACCTCCTGCTCGGCGTTGAGGAGGGGGACCTTGCCGATCTGCTTGAGGTAGTCCTTGACCGGGTCGGCGGTGGCGCCGGCGACCACGACCTGCTGGGCGGGGGCGTCGTCCTCGTCGTCGGAGATGACGAAGCCCTTGTTCTCGCCGCCCTCCTCCTCTTCGTCGGCCTCGGCCTTGGCGGCGTCGGGGCCCTCGTCGGAGGTCTCGTCCTCGCCTGCCTCGTCGGCGTCCTTCTTGGCGGCGGTCTTCTTCGCCGCCGTCTTCTTGGCGGCGGTCTTCTTGGCGGGCGCGGCCTTCTTGGCGGCGGTCTTCTTGGCCGCCGTCTTCTTGGCGGCCGGCTCGGTACCGGGCTCCTCCGCGAGGGCGTCCGCGGTCTCCGGGTCCGCCGTTTCGGCTGCCGGGGCCGCGGCGGGCGCGGTGGCTGCGGGCTGCGCTGCCGTCGTCCTGGCCGCCGTCTTCCTGACGGGCTCGGTGGCCGTCCGCTTGGCCGGGCTCTTCGCTGCGACGCTCTTGCGGGTGGTGCGCTTGGGCGACTCCGCGGCACTGACCATCAGCGTCACACCCTCTTCCTCGAGGATCTGGTTGAGGCTGCGCAGAACATTCTTCCACTGGGTCGCAGGAATCTGGTCAGCCTCGAAGGCCCGACGCACGTCATCGCCGGCGATCTGCCCCTCGGCCTTGCCCCGCTCGATGAGCGCCATCACAGACTCGGAATCGGCGATCTCCGGCGGGAGCGTACGGGATGTGCTGGCCGACACGAACAACCTCTCGGAACGATGGGAACGGCTTCCGACGCCGGGCCTGGTGGTGCTGGACCGGAGCCGACGACCACCGACCGGGGTTGGGCCGGCGGCGCGGGCAGGGGCCGGGGAGCTGCACAGCACCCCCAAGGGCTGCTGTCTTCCCTCCGTCGGCCATCACCTCTTAGGTCATCGCGTGACCTCGCAGAGTGTTACGCCCAATCTTCGTGGCCCGAGTCACACCCCGTGCGCACGGACGCCGGTCCGGCGGTCGCACCGGCGGTCCGGCAGTGGCCGGACGCCCGTGACGGAGGGCCTCACGCCGGTGTCGCCGGACCCGACCGGGCCCGGCGACACGTCCTGTAACCCCCACGCCCCCGCGCGTCCGCCCCTCAGTGCTCGCGCGGGGCGGGGACCACGCGCTCTACCTCCGGATGAACCGTCAGGAGCTGACGCATGGCGTTCTCGGCGCCGGTCGCGTCACCCGCGGCGAGGGCCTCGACCATCCGTGCGTGGTGGGCCACGCAGGTCTCGCTCGGCCGGTCGCAGGCGGTGATCGGGCTGCCGGAGACCTGGAGGGCGGCGGAGACGATGCTGGAGAGGTGCTCCAGCATGCGGTTGCCTGCGACCTGGATGAGGAGCGCGTGGAACTCGTTGTCCGCGCGCGCGAAGGTGATCGAGTCACCCTGCCCGAGGGCGTGGCCCATGATCTCGACCATGTCGGCGAGGCGCTGCTGGATGTCCGGCCGGCCGTGGCCGGCGGCGAGGCGGGCGGCGAGCGGTTCGATGGTCCAGCGGAGCTCGCCCAGCTCGCGGCGCTGGTCGTCGCGCTGTGGCCCGAAGGCGCGCCACTCGATGATGTCGGGGTCGAGCAGGTTCCAGTCGGCGACCGGGCGGACCCGGGTGCCGACGTTGGGGCGGGCGCTGACGAGGCCCTTGGCCTCCAGGACCCGCAGCGATTCGCGGACGACCGTACGGGAGACCTCGAAGCGCTGGCCGATCTCCTCGGGGACCAGGGGACGGTCCGCTCCGAGGTCACCGGAGACGATCATCTGGCCGAGCTGCTGGACGAGTTGGCCGTGCAGTCCGCGGCCGCGGCTGCCTGCCGCGCGGCGGCCGACCCGGCTCAACTCGACGTCGGCGCCGTCCCAGTGGGGCGCTCCGACGCGGTCGGACCCGGGGGTCTCCGGGTAGGGGTAGCGGTCGAGTCCGCCCGGGCCGGCGAGGCCGGAGTCGGCGTGGCGGGCGGCGGTCATCATGGTGTGCGCAAGGGTACTCACGAATCCTTTGTCGGCCGTGCCTCCATGAGCCTTGAGGTCTTTGGTGAAAAGCACACGAAAGGGTGATCGGTGCCACCTACGCAATTGACGACTTATCGTAAAGAACCGGGCCTTTTGCGGGAAGTTGCGGTCTGCTTGACGCGACACGGACGGCAACGGTCCCGTCCGTGCCTTCTCCGGCACCGGAACGATCACCAACGGACCCGGCTGCGCAGTCCGGTGAACCCATAGGCGCACAACAGGACCATCAGCGACAACACCAGTGCGGTCCCGACGGGTTGGGCCATCACCCGCAGGGCTCCCACGAGCAGGCGGTCCGCCTCCGGCGGCCACTGCACCCAGGTCAGGCCCCGCAGCCGGGGCCCGAGCCCGGTAACCGGGTACGCGGACGGGCCCTCCAGGGCCTTGCGCACCAGCGGCACCACCATCACCGGTACGGCGAGCACCGCGGCCAGCCCGGCGGTGGCCGACCGGAAGACGCCGGAGGCCAGTACGCCGGCCCAGGCGCAGCCGACCAGCAGCCCGGCCCAACTCACCGCCGGGGACAGCCACTCCCCCGGGGTGCGCAGCGGGCCGCTGTCGAAGACGAGCGCGAGGGCGGCGGCGTCGGCCGCCACGGCGAGGGCGCCCAGCAGCAGGGCGAGGGCGGCGCAGACGCCGAGCTTGGCGATGAGCAGCCCCATCCGGCGGGGCACGGTGCCGCGGTCGGCGGCGAGCGCGGGGTAGCGATACTCCTCGCCGAAGGCCAGCGCGCCGAGCAGTCCCGCGCCCACGGCGGCGGGCGGCAGCGGCAGCAGCTCGGGCCAGGCGGCGAGCAGCCGGTTCTGCGGGGTCTGACCGGCTCGGGCCAGGACCAGAGCGGTGAGGACGGAGACGGCGACGACGAAGGCGGCGGTGAGGACGGGCGTGGCGGTGCCGAAGACCCGCAGCAACTCGTAGCGCAGTGGCCGCAGCGGCCCGCCCACGCGGCGCACGGCCGAGGCCGGCCGGCCGGAGCGGGCGTGCCGCGGCCGGCGACCGGAGTCCTCGGCACGGGCCTCTGCGGGCTCCGACGGGCTCGCGGGCCCGGAGGCGCGGGCGTGCGGGACGGGCGCCGTCGGCGAACCGGCGTCACCCGTCTCGTCGGCGAGCTGGTGGACCAGCACGCCGTGCCGGAACGCCGCCTCCCCGACCTCGGCGCAGTTGCTGCCGTACACCGACAGACGGCTGCCGCTCTCCTCGACGATCTCCAACGAGCGCTGGGCGGCCCGGGCCTCCCGGCCCAGTACGTCGGCCAGCCGGGCGGCGTGCGGGGTGCGCACGGCGACCCGCGGCCGCAGCCGGGTGCGGGCGAAATCGGCCGCGTCCTGGTCGGCGACGAGTCGGCCCGCCTCGATGCTGACGACCCGGTCGGCGCTGCGCGCGGCCTCCTTCGCGTCGTCGGTGGTGAAGAGCACGACCCCGCCGAGGGAGGCGTGGCCGCGCAGCAGCCCGTGCAGCCAGCCGCGCTCGCGGGGGGAGAGTCCGGCGCTGGGCTCGTCCAGGAGCAGGGTGCACGGATCGGCGAGCAGCGCCGAGGCCAGTGCGACCCGGCGCTCCATGCCGAGCGAGAGCGAGCCGAGCCGCTGGTCCCGGAGGCCGGCGATGCCGACGACCTCCAGCATGGTGTCGGCCCGGGACGCCGGCACCCCGGCGGCGGCGCAGAGCATCCGCAGCTGGTTGCGGACGGTCCGCGAGGGGTTGCCGGGGAGGTCCCCGAGCACCACGCCGACCTCACGGCCGGGGTACGGGAGCCGGTGCAGTGGACGGCCGCGGAAGTAGGTGACGCCGCGGCCCGGTTCGAGTTCGAGCATGAGCCGCAGTGCGGTCGTCTTGCCCGATCCCGGCTCGCCGAGCAGGGCGGTCACGTGCCCCGGGCGGGCCTCGAAGGTGAGGTCGTCCACGAGGGGCGGGGCGTCGGTTCGGTGTTTGCTGGTGAGTCCGATGGCCTGGAGCATCGCTTCTCTCGCGGGGGGTGAGACCGCTCTGCGGCAGGGTGAGTACCGCAAGCAAGATAGCGCGATATGTCCGATTTTCTGCGCAACCGGTCCGATGGGATGCCGGTATTGCCGTCAGAGTCGGCGCGCCCGCCGGGCCCGGCCCCCGCGCCGCCGGTCGCACCCCGGCCGGCCCTTGTGGCGCGGCGTCAGACTTCCGGGCGCAGCATCGGCGGGTTGAGCAGGGTGGCCCCTCCCGCGCGGAACAGCTGGGCCGGACGCCCGCCCTGACGGGTCGTCGTCCCTCCGGCCGGCACCAGGAATCCGGGGGTCCCGGTGACCTTGCGGTGGAAGTTGCGCGGGTCGAGGGCCACGCCCCAGACGGCCTCGTAGACCCGGCGCAGCTCGCCGACGGTGAACTCGGGCGGGCAGAAGGCGGTGGCCAGCGAGGAGTACTCGATCTTCGAGCGGGCCCGCTCCACACCGTCGGCGAGGATCCGGGCGTGGTCGAAGGCGAGCGCGGTCGCGGCCTCGTCCGGGGCGGCCAGCAGCTCGTCCACGGGGGCCCAGCGCGCGCTGTTGGCGTCACCCCCGGCCCGCGGCGCCGGCAGGTCCGGAGCCAGCACCAGGTGCGCCACGCTGACGACGCGCATGCGCGGATCCCGCTTCGGATCGCCGTAGGTGGCCAGCTGTTCGAGGTGCGCCCCGTTGCCCGCGCCGGGCAGGGCGGGATCGTGGGCGCACAGGCCGGTCTCCTCGGAGAGCTCCCGCGCGGCGGCACCGGCCAGGTCCTCGTCCCCGCGGACGAATCCGCCGGGCAGCGCCCAGCGCCCCTGGAACGGCTGCTCACCCCGTCGGACGACCAGCGCGCAGAGCGCGTGGCGCCGCACGGTGAGCACGACCAGGTCGACGGTGACGGCAAAGGGCGGAAAGGCCGACGGGTCGTAGGGCGACATGCCGCGATCATAGTCGTCTGCCTGACGATAAACAGCTCTTTGGTGACCTTGAAGACACTGTTCCGGAACCGGGGGGCCGCCGGCCCGGCAGACAGCCCGGTACGACCGGCCACGGCATTAGCCACCCAGTTGGAGCGCATCGGCGGCCTCCTCCACCATGCCGAGGCCGAGCCGGCTGATCCGGACGGCGAAGGGCTCCCCCGACACCCGCAGGCCCGCGAGCCGGAGCGCGCCGAGGGGGGCGCCGGAGAGCGGGGCGAGGGCGACCGTGCCCGAGGGGGCATCGGGGCGGATCCCGGCGAGGGCGGTCAGTGCGTGGACCCCGGCCGCCGCGGCCACGGCGGCCGGGCGGCAGGCCGCCGGGTGCGGGACGGGCGCGCTGCCGGCGGTGCGCTGCTCGGCCGCGAACATCTCCGGCAGCCGGTACCCGAAGGCCTCGGCCGCGTCCAGCAGGCCCCTCAGCAGACCCGCGGCCTCCTTCTCGAAGCCCGCCTGGGCCAGGCCCGCCACCGCCACGGCGCTCTCGTACGCCCGGACCGCGCCCGAGCGGTGGCCGAACGGGTTGTGCCCCGGCTCCCTGGTCGCCATGCTTCGCAGCCCCCATCCGGAATCCATGGCAGGGGCTCCGAGCAGCCGGGCCAGCTGCTCCGAGCGCGCGCGGTCAAGGAGCCCGGGGGCTGTGCGGCCGCCACCGATCAGTCCGGTGTCGAGCAGGTGGGCGGCGGCACCCGTCAGCCTGGGAAGCGGCCGCCCGTCGGGATGCAGGGCCGAAGCGGGCCGCCCGCCGTCCGGACCGTCGATCCAGAACCCGGCCCGGAACCGCTCCCGCAGCGCGGCGGCCCGCTCCCGCCACTCCTCGGCTCCGGGCCGCCCGCATCCGGCGAGGAGGTCCGCGCCGAGCACGGCGGCCCGGTGGGCGTGGGCCTGGGTCTCGCAGCGCCGCGGGCCCGGGTCGGGATCGGCCAGGAGGCCGTCCTCCCCCAGAGCGCCGCGCAGCCAGTCGAGGCACCGCTCGGCGGCCGGGAGCAGCCGGGCCACCTCCTCTTCCGGCATGCCCCAGAGCCGGGCTTCGGCGAGCACCGCCGGGAAGGCCAGGGTCGCCTCCGTGCCGGTGCACCCCGGCGGCAGCTGCGGGCCCGCTCCGCGCAGCGGCCCCGGGATCTTCCCGGCGTCGTGGCCGCTCCCGTCGGTCTGGGTCCGGGCCAGGATGCGCAGGGTGGCAGCGGCGAGACCGGTCCCGAGGGGCAGCGCCATCCGCGCGGCCCACAACGACTCGGCCGGGGCCAGGCCCAGCCTCCAGGGCGCCCCGGCGGCCACGAAGGCGTCGCCCGGTGCCTCGGGATCCCTCAGGAGCAGCGCGCCCAGGTCCTCGACGCTGCTGCGGAACCACGCCTCGACCCTCGGATCGTCCCCTTCGGCCCGGGCGTCGGCCAGTGGGTTCGCCACCTGCCCGGCGGAGGCCCGCACGACCCGGTCCTGGGTGGTCCGCAGCTCGATGGTGCGGGATTCGCCGGGGCCGAGTTCGAGCTGCCAGCGCAGCAGCCCCGCCGAAGCCAGCGCATCGTCCGGCGGCGGCTCTGCGGCGGTGACCGTCTGCGCCTGGGCGGTGCTCCAGCGCAGCCCGGCGGCATGCACCCCGGCGGGCAGCTCCGGCCCGGCCCGGCCGGCGGCCACGGCGGCCAGCTCCGCCAGGTCGGTCCCGAGCAGGACCTCCACGGGCAGGCGCAGCGGCCGGGCCGAGAAGCTGCGCAGGGTGATCCGCTCGGTGCCGTCCGCGTGCCTGACCCGTTCCACACCGATGTCCGGGTCGGGGCCGGGCTCGGCACCGGTGCGCACGGTCGCGGTGAAGGCGGCCCTGTCGGAGCCGAGGCTGCGTCCTTGGACGGCGACCGGTTCCCGGCCGCCGACGCGCAGCATGCAACGGGACAGCAGCCTGCGACCTGCCCGGTAGATCCCGTCGATTCCCCGCCCGGTCAGCTGGCCGTGCTCCGGCGAGATGACCAGACAGGGCGCGGCTACGCAGATGACGGCGCCGTGCACGGGCGGCAGTTCGGACCTGCGGGCGGCGGGCACGCCGGATGGGCGGGGAGGTGCGGGGTGAGACATGTGTCGCCTTGTCTGCGCTCCGGTCGGTTCAGCTGGGCGGCGGCGTGGCCGGGCCCCCACCACCCCACATCTGAACGCCCCCACCCCCGCCCGGGTCACGGTCTCCTGACCCGCCCGGGTCACGAGCGCCGGTCCCGTCCGGGTCACGAGCCCCGGCCGTGCGCGGGTCACGGGCCCCGGCCGCGCATACGCGGGGCGGAGCCTGCGCCGCAGGGTCCGGCACAGGGCGCTCCGGAGCAGCCGCACCGGACCACGGCGCCAGGGCGGGCGCGCCCTCACTGCTCGCTCCCCGCGGTGCGGCGGGACCCGCGGCGGGGCGCCGTCCGGCCCCGCCGCCCGGGAGGACGGGTACCGGCCGAGGAGCGCCCCCGCCGCGGCTCGCGGCGGCGGCGCTCCTCCCGCAGGCACTCCCGCAGCCCCTCGGGGTCGATCCCCTCGTTGCACGCGTGGTGGAGCAGCTGGGCGAAGCGGTACTCGGCGTCCGCCCGCAGGGCCAGGCCGAAGGCGATCCGGGCGGTCGGCTCGTCCCCGGTGGACCACGAGACCCAGTCCGCGAGGGTGAGCGGGGCCGCGGCGTGCTCGCCGTAGGCCCCGACACAGCGCCGGGCGAGGGCCCGCCACAGCCGCAGGGCCGGGGCAGCCTCCTCGTCTTCCATCCACTCCGCCGCGATGTCCCGGATCTCGCGGTCCTGGAGGCCCAGGATCAGCGAGGCGGCCTCGTCGTGACCCAGCAGGGCGTCGTCCCAGTCGTCGGCGTGGGAGCCGCCCTCTACCGGCGGGGCCAGGGTCATGCGCCGCATCAGGGCCTGCGCGAGCGAGATGGTCTCGGCCCCGACCTCCTCCCGGGTGGCCCCGTCGAGGATCCTCGGCATCAGGGCCGCGGCCGCGCGGTCCAGGGCCCGTTCCGCCTCGTCTGCCACGGCTCCGCGCAGTGGTGCGAGCCGGCCCTCGATCTCCTTGAGGGAGCCCCGGACCTGAAGCCCGGCGAAGGTGGCCGTCGCGGCCATCACCGAGGTGCCGACCGCGGCCAGCCGGGTGCCCTCGGCAGGGCAGCACCGCTCGTCGGGGCAGACGTAGGACCAGAATCGGCCCTCGGAGAGGCACAGGGCCTCCAGGACCGGCACGTCCAGCGCTCCGCAGGCCAGCCGGATCCGCTGGGCGAACGGCCGCAGCCGGGTCATCACCCGCTGGCCGTTCTCCTCCCCTCGCGGCTCCTGGCAGAGGTACACGACGATGCCGTCGGGCTTGCCGCCGCGGCGTTCGCTGCCCCGGATCAGGCAGTCGGCGACCTGCCGGGCGGTGTCCTCCCATTCCGCGGGCTCGGTGGGAATGCCGACCCGGAGCCGGCCGCCGAAGCGTCCGCCCTCGCCGTGCACGGCGACCAGGACGAGGGAGTCGCTCGGGTGGAAGCCGAGCATGTAGGGCAGCGCGTCGGCCAGTTCGGCCGGGCTGCGCAAGGTGATCTGGAGGCCGGTGGCGGCTCCGGCCGGGCTGATGGAGGGCCGGTCGGACTGGCTGCGTGATTCGTGGTTGTTCGTCATGGCACGAAGGTCCCGTGCATGATCCGATCCCGCGAGCCCTGTGGATAACTGTTGACGCTTCAATTTCCACAGGTTCAGAGCGGCATTGGCGCGATGTCACAGGCATCGGGTTGCATGGGGGCATGAACGCAGACCTGAGGTCCTCGGCCGACTCCGTACTCGCCCGTCTCGTGGGTGACCCCACGGGCACCGCCCGGCTGCGCGAGGACCAGTGGCGTGCGATCGAGGCCCTCGTCGCGCACAAGCGACGTGCGCTGGTGGTCCAGCGCACGGGCTGGGGCAAGTCCGCGGTGTACTTCGTCGCCACCTCGCTGCTGCGGGCGAGCGGCGCCGGCCCCACCGTGATCGTCTCCCCGCTCCTCGCGCTGATGCGCAATCAGGTCGAAGCCGCTGCCCGGGCCGGGATCCGCGCCCGCACCATCAATTCCGCCAACCCCGAGGAATGGGAGGGCATCCAGGCCGAGGTCGCCGCCGGCGAGGTCGACGTCCTGCTGGTGAGCCCGGAGCGGCTGAACAACCCCGACTTCCGCGACCAGGTCCTCCCCAAGCTCTCCGCCGCGACGGGTCTGCTCGTGGTGGACGAGGCGCACTGCATCTCCGACTGGGGGCACGACTTCCGCCCCGACTACCGCCGGCTGCGCACCATGCTGGCCGACCTGCCGCCCGGCGTCCCGGTGCTCGCCACGACCGCCACGGCCAACGCCCGCGTGACCGCCGACGTCGCCGAACAGCTGGGCACCGGAGCCGGCACGGACGCCCTGGTGCTGCGCGGCCCGCTGGACCGCGAGAGCCTGAGCCTGGCCGTGCTGACCCTGCCCGACGCGGCGCACCGGCTGGCCTGGCTCGCCGACCGGCTCGGCGATCTGCCCGGCTCCGGGATCATCTACACGCTGACCGTGGCCGCGGCCGAGGAGGTCACCGCGTACCTGCGCCACCGCGGGCACACAGTGTCCTCGTACACCGGCAAGACGGAGAACGCCGACCGCCAGCAGGCCGAGGACGACCTCCAGGCGAACCGGGTCAAGGCGCTGGTGGCCACCTCCGCCCTCGGCATGGGCTTCGACAAGCCGGACCTGGGCTTCGTGGTGCACCTCGGCTCGCCCTCCTCCCCCATCGCCTACTACCAGCAGGTCGGCCGCGCCGGCCGTGGTGTGGAGCACGCGGAGGTGCTGTTGCTCCCCGGCCGCGAGGACGAGGCGATCTGGCAGTACTTCGCCTCCGTGGCCTTCCCCCCGGAGGAGCAGGTGCGCCGCACGCTGGACGTCCTGGCCCAGGCCGGCCGGCCGCTGTCGCTGCCCGCCCTGGAACCGCTGGTGGACCTGCGTCGCACCCGGCTGGAGACCATGCTCAAGGTCCTCGACGTCGACGGCGCCGTGCACCGCGTCAAGGGCGGCTGGACTTCGACGGGCGAGCCGTGGGCCTACGACGCCGAGCGCTACGCCTGGGTGGCCCGGCAGCGGGCCGCCGAGCAGCAGGCCATGCGCGACTACGCGGCGTCCACCGAGTGTCGGATGGAGTTCCTGCGCCGCCAGCTCGACGACGAGGAGGCCGCGCCCTGCGGCCGCTGCGACAACTGCGCCGGGGCCCGGTTCACCGCCGAGGTCTCCACCACCGCGCTGGACAGCGCCCGCGGCGAGCTCGGCCGCCCGGGGGTGGAGCTGGAGCCGCGCAAGATGTGGCCGACCGGGCTCCCGGCGGTCGGCGTCGACCTCAAGGGCCGCATCCCCGCCGGGGAGCAGGCCTCGACGGGCCGGGCGCTGGGCCGGCTGTCCGACATCGGCTGGGGCAACCGGCTGCGGCCCATGCTCGCCCCGCAAGCTCCGGACCAGCCGATCCCGGACGACGTCGCCCAGGCCGTGGTCGCGGTGCTCGCCGACTGGGCGCGGGGCCCCGGCGGCTGGGCCTCGGGGGCGCCGGACGCCCCGGCCCGGCCGGTGGGTGTGGTCGCCCTGCCCTCGCGCAGCCGCCCCCGGCTGGTCGGTTCGCTGGCCGCGCGGATCGCGGAGGTCGGCCGGATGCCCCTGCTCGGCACGGTCGCCTACACCGATCAGGCTCCGGAGTTCGGAGCGGCGGCCTCGAACAGCGCCCAGCGGGTGCGGGTGCTCCACCAGGCCCTGACCGTGTCCCCGGAGCTGGCCGAGGCGCTGGCGCAGGCGGCGGGCCCGGTGCTCCTCGTGGACGACCGCTCGGAGAGCGGGTGGACCCTCGCGGTGGCCGCCCGACTGCTTCGGCGGGCAGGCGCAAAGGAGGTGTTCCCGCTGGTGCTGGCACTCCAGGGGTAGCCGAATGCGTCATCCTCGGCGCGGCGGGGCAAGGATATGAACGGCATACCGGCGAATTCCGGTCGGCGGCGTCAATTGCTCGTTGCCGCACGCTCAGAAGCCACGCGAGAATTGGAGTGCTCCCGCTCGGCTCCTCGGCACTCTCCTGGGCCGCGCCGCGGCGCGCCCTGACTCCAGCCGTGCCCGTCCGCGGGCGTGTACCCGAAGGGAGGACCGTGACCTTCGGATTCGCGCCGCCTTCGACCTCGTCCCTGACAACGGCCACCGGCGCCGCCAGCCGGCACGGCAGGCTGCTGGAACCGGCCGCATGGACGGCGGCGGGCATTCCTCTCCTCCGCAACCCCCGCGAGGTCGTCAGCGGCCTGCACTCCCGACACAGCCCGGTGCCGTCGACCGCGGTGATCGCCGTCCTCGGCCCGGAGGAGCGGCTCGTGGCGAGCGCCTCCTTCGTGCAGCGGTCGGCCTCGGCGGACGGCTGGGAGTACCGCAACGCCCTGCTGTCCCGGCTGCGCCGGGTCCTCCCGCACGACCTGCGGCGGCGGACCCCGGTGCGCACGGCGGTCCTGCTCTACTGCCGCGAGGGCGACGAGCGGTGGACCGAGGAGGACGGGGCGTGGATGTGGGGGCTGCGGGACGCCTGCACCCTGCACGGGCTGCGCTGCGGCGCGTACATCACGCTGACCCGCGGCGGCTGGCAGGTGCTGGGTGAGGGCCGTGGCGGCCGTCAGCCCAGCTCGGACTCGCGGCCCCAGCGGCTCGGCGACACGGTGGCCGAGTTCGCTCCGCTCGCCCTGCACACCGGCGGCGGCGCGGTCGAGGCCCTGCGCCGGACCGCCGCGCGCTAACCCTCGTACGGCGGGCCTGGCCGCACGGGTGCTCCCCCGGGCGGACGTACGCGCGACGCGTGACGGGCGACGGGCGAACGACGTACCGGCCTACGGGAACCGGGCGTCCGCGGGCAGGCCTCACGGCCGTACACCCGGAACCGGGCGTACGGCGGATCAGGCCTCGGATTGCAGCCCGGACTTCGGCTCGGGCCTCACATCGGCTGCGGCTCGGGCTGCGCCCCGGACCTCGGCCCGGGCTTCAGCGGGGCCGGCTCAAAGCCCGCCCCGCCCCTCGCCCGTGCCGGGGTACAGGGCGTCAGACGCCCGCACCCAGCACGGAGTTGATCTGCTGCGCGTCACCGCACACGATCAGCAGCGCACCGGCCCGGGTGAGCGCGACCGGCAGGGCGCCGGCAACGCTCTCGACCGCTCCGCCGTTGACCGCGAAGACCACGACCGGACGGCCTGCGGCACGCTGGACCTGCGCCGCGTCCGCGTAGAAGACGTCGTCCCCGGCGTCGTGCAGGGCCCAGTACGCGGCCTCGCCGAAGGACAGCTCGTGCGCGGCCCACGGGTGCGGGTCGCCGGTGGTGAGCACCAGGATGTCGCCGGGCGCGCGCCCGGTGTCGAGCAGCAGGTCGACGGCCTCTTCGGCCGCGTCCAGCGCACCCTCGACGGAAGCCGGGATCAGCTGGATCTGCGGCACCGCCGCGGAGACGGACGGTGCGGTGGGAGCAGCGGCGGGCGCTGCGGGAACGGGTCCGGAGGCGGCCTGCGGCGCACGCTGCGCGGGCGCTGCGGGCCGGGGGGCACCACCCGTGCGGCTTGCCGCTACGGGGGAGGGACCGGGGCGTCCGGGCCGCGGTACGGCGGCGGGACGCGGACCAGGTACAGGGCGGGGGGTCTGCGCGGTGCGGCTCGCGGCCGGCGTGACGCGGGGACCCTGGGCACTCTCGTGAATCTGAGGCTCCTCGATGGCGGGGGTGAGAGGCATGAGTTGATGTCTATCAAACACCGGTACGAAACGTACCGGCCGGTGGCACATGGGTGCGATCAGAAATCGAAGCCGAGTTGGCCTCCGTTTTCCAGCTCCATCGATTCCTCGCTGCGGCGCACCTTCTTCAGGTGGCGCCACCGGGGCAGCCCGTCGAGGTACGACCACGAGAGCCGGTGGTAGGGGGTGGGCCCCAGCTCCTCCAGCGCCGCCCGGTGCACGGGCGAGGGGTATCCGGCGTTGGCGGCGAAGGCGAAGTCCTCGATTCCGCCGCCCTGTTCACCCAGCTCGGCCATCATCCGGTCGCGCGTGACCTTCGCGATGACCGAGGCCGCGGCGACGGCGATGCAGGACTGGTCGCCCTTGATCACCGTTCGGACCCGCCAGGGTTCGCCGAGGTAGTCGTGCTTGCCGTCGAGAATCACCGCGTCGGGCCGCACCGGCAGGGCCGCCAGGGCGCGCTCTGCCGCCAGTCTCAGGGCGGCCGTCATGCCGAGCTCGTCGATCTCCTCGGGCGAGGCGTGCCCGAGGGCGTACGCGGTGACCCAGCCCTCAAGGACGTCGAGCATGGCATCGCGCCGCTTGGCGGTGAGCAGTTTGGAATCGGTCAGCCCGGCGGGCGGCCGGCGCAGGCCGGTGATCGCCGCGCACACGGTGACGGGACCGGCCCAGGCCCCTCGTCCGACTTCGTCGACCCCGGCGATGACCTTGGCGCCGGTGGTTGCACGGAGGGAGCGTTCGACGGTGTGGGTGGGTGCTTCGTACGGCATGGCGCCAGCAAGGTTACGCCGCCCCGAGCCGACTGCACACCCCCGCCCGGGTCCGACCCCGCCCGATCCGGCACGGATCCCGCTCCGCGCGCCCCGCGCCGCGCCCGCCGCGTCTCACGCCCTGAGCAACGGCACCATCACCTCGTCGATCAGCTCCGCGATCTCCGCGTCCCCCCATTCGCTACCGCACACCTTGGCGCGGTACATCAGCATCGCCGGAATCACATCCACAACAAACGGACCCGTTGCGTCCGGCCGTACGTCACCCCGAGCGATTCCCCGCAGGACAAGCTCCCTGATCAGCCGCTGGGCCGGCTCGTGCAGGCCCGACCAGATGACCCCGCGGAACCGGTCGGCATGCTTGTGATCGCATTCGTGAAGCACCGACCGCAGCGCCTGTCCGGCGCAGGAATGCATGACGTCCCGCGTGCGCACGCACAGCAGGTGGAGGTCCTCACGGATCGACCCGCCGTCGGGAATCTCTCCTATCTGCGGCAGACCGGTCCGCAGCGCATCGGCCACGAGCTCAGCCTTCGACGGCCAGCGCCGATAGAGGGAGGCCTTGCCGGTATGCGCGCCGGCCGCGACGCCCTCCATGGTGAGCGCGTTCCAGCCCACCGTGCTCAGCTGCTCCAACGCGGCGTCCAGAATCGCCCGTTCGAGTTCGGGACCCCGTCTGCGCCCCGGCGACGCCACCGACCAGCGCGAACCCGCCACCATCTCCACCTCCCGGCCGGCCCCGTGCCCGACGTACGCGTTTTCAGCCTTAGAGAACGCTTGCGTTCCCTAAGGCTCGGCTCCTACCGTAGCCCCGTAGTGAACGAATACGTTCACTATTTCACTTTGGGGGGATCCTCAGTGACAAGCTCTCAACTCGCCACACCCCGGATACCGGGGGCAGCCCGCCGCGAGGGGCGTCCCGGAGTGGCGCTCGCGGTCATCGCCGCGTGCCAGCTCATGGTCGTCCTCGACGCGACGATCGTGAACATCGCGCTCCCGCACATCCAGGACGCGCTCAGCTTCAGCACCACCGACCTATCCTGGGTGCTCAGCGCCTACACCCTCACCTTCGGCGGCCTGCTGCTGCTCGGCGGCCGGGCCGGAGACATCCTGGGCCGGCGCCGCGTATTCCTGTCCGGAATCCTGCTGTTCACCCTGGCCTCCCTCCTCGGCGGATTCGCCCAGGAGCCCTGGCAACTGCTCGCGGCCCGCGCCCTGCAAGGGGTGGGCGGCGCGATCGCCTCCCCGACCTCACTCGCCCTGATCACCACGACCTTCCCCGAAGGCCCCGAACGGAACCGGGCGTTCGGGGTGTTCGCCGCCGTCTCCGCGGGCGGCGGCGCGATCGGCCTGCTGGCCGGCGGCATGCTGACCGAGTGGCTCGACTGGCGCTGGGTGCTCTTCGTCAACGTCCCGATCGGCGTGCTGATCGCGGTCCTCACCCCCCTCTACATCACCGAGTCCGAGCGCCACCCCGGCCGCTTCGACATCGCCGGAGCCCTCACCTCAACCGGCGGCATGGCCTCGCTCGTCTACGGGTTCATCCGCGCGTCCGAGGACGGCTGGCGCGACTCGCTCACCATCGGCTCCTTCGCCACGGCCCTCGTCCTGCTCGCGCTCTTCGTCATCATCGAGTCACGGGCCCGCGAGCCGATCATCCCGCTGCGCATGTTCGCCGACCGCAACCGCACCGGCACCTACGTGATCATGCTCGGCCTCGCGGCGGCGATGTTCGGCATGTTCTTCTTCATCGTCCAGTTCGTGCAGAACGTGCTGGGCTTCTCCCCGATCCAGTCCGGGCTCGGCTTCCTGCCCGTGACCGTCGCCATCGTCACCGCCGCCGGCCTCTCGCAGCGGTTCCTGCCGCGCTTCGGCCCCAAACCCTTCATGGTCATCGGGTCCGCGCTCACCGGGACCGGCCTGGCCTGGCTGACCTTCCTCCGCACCGACAGCTCGTACGTCTCCGGAGTGCTCGGCCCGATGCTGCTCTTCGGCTTCGGCATGGGCCTCAACTTCGTGACCCTCACCCTCACCGCCGTCTCCGGGGTGGCACCCAAGGAGGCCGGCGCGGCTTCCGGACTGCTCAACGCCAGCCAGCAGGTGGGCGGCTCGCTGGGCCTGTCCATCCTGGTCACCGTCTTCGGCACGGCCAGCCGCGACGAGGCCGCGAAGCAGGTCCCGGCCTTCATGGCGCAGGCGAATCCCGACCAGCTGGCCGCCTTCAAGGAGACCCGGCAGCTGCCCGACCCCTGGGGGGACCTCGTCCTCGCCCAGGGCATCTCCACCGCGTTCTTCGCCGCCGTGGCGATGGCGGGCCTGGCCCTGGCCACCGCCCTGCTGGTGATCCGGGTGCGCAAGAGCGACCTCGACGCCCTGGCCGGAGCGGCCGCGCAGGGCGGCCCGGCCGCCTGAACTCCTGCCGTACGGGAGCCCGGGCGCGGGGAACGGTCCCCGCGCCCGGGCTCTCGTACGGACTTCCCCCGCGCCGCGTCCCCTAGGACTCCTGGCGGCTTCCGAAGGTGCCCAGGCGCGAGCAGACCTCGTACGAGGCCGTCACCGGGCGCTCGCGCAGGATCTGCCGGGCCCGGTACTCGCCCAGGCTCATGGCGTGCCAGGGGACGTCCCCTGCCCTGGACATCTCGTCGTTGATCCCGCGCAGGGCGCAGGACCTCTGGGGCTCGGGCAGCCGGTCCAGGGCGGGCGCGGCGTCGGCCGACAGGGACTGGAAGTAGGCCAGGTCGATCTTCTTGTCGACCTCGAAGCGGGTGACGTTCCGCTCGGCGACCATCCCGTCCGGGGACAGCAGGCCGAAGGCCAGGACGGCGGCCGCGGCACTGCCCGCGACCGCACGCGGCAGCCAGCGTGCGCCGAACACCCCGGCCGCCATGATCAGTACGATGACCAGCCCGAGCCACAGCTCCATGGCGGCCACCGACACACGCAGCCTGGTCAGCCCGTACGCGTCCACGTAGAGGTCCATCCGGCGCAGCGCGGCGGCGACGACGACGAGGGTCAGCGCGCACAGCACGCCGAGGACGATGCGGACGAGGCGGCGGTCGCCCGCTCCGGAGCGCGGGGCCCAGCGCAGGGCGAGCGCGATCACGACGAGGGTGAACAGGGTGGCCCAGAGCAGCTGCCAGAAGCCCTGGCGGGCGTACTCGGCGTAGCTCAGGTCGGTGCTCTCCAGAACCTTGTCGTAGCCGCCGAACAGGACGGCCAGCTGGACGGCGTTGAAGGCGGCGAAGAGCAGGTTGAGCACGACGAGCGGAAGGGCCCATTCGACCCGGGAGCGCGGCTTGCCCGGGGCCACCTTGATCCGGTCCCAGCGCAGCGGGGCCGCGGCGGTGCGGGCGGCGGCGAGCGCGATGAGCGTCCCGAGGAGGAAGAGCAGGAACCGGATGGGCCCGTTCTCCGTCGACACCTCGGGCATCAGGCCGCCCAGGAGGTCGGCGAAGGCGGCGTCGGCGGAGGCGAACAGCGCGCCGAAGACCACCAGGAGGGCCACCGCGACGGCGGTCGCCTTGACGATGGGCAGCCAGCGGTCCTTGCTGACCCCGCCGCGCGACCGCAGTCCGACCAGGGCCCAGGCGAGCCCTGACACGGCGGAATCGAAGAAGCCGAGCGGGCTGAGCAGGACACCCGGCCAGGTGCGGCTGCCGTGAAGGGCCAGCGCGCCGAGCAGGACGGCGGACAGGATCGCGAGCGTGGACGGCCAGGCGGAGTCGCGCAGGGCGGGTACGGCGAGGAGGGCGAGGCAGCCGATCGCCCAGACCACGGTCCAGGGCCGGGCCGTACGCCGGGCCGTGCGGGCGGCGACGTACGCGGCGAGGACGGCGGGCAGCACCGCGAGCAGGAGGCCGGGGCCCATGCCGTCGCCGAGGAGCAGTGCGGCGGCGAGGCCGGTGGCGAGGGCGGCGAGGAGAGTGGCGGTCGCGATGGGGGCCGCCTCGGCGGGGCGCACGCTCGTGACCCACGAGGGTGTCGCGGACGACGCGTGTGCGCCGGGCCATTGGCGCTGCTGGTGCTGGTGCGCCTGCCAGGCCTGCCACGCGGCGGCGTCGGCGGGCCCCGCCGCTGGCGGGGCGGCCGGGCCGGTGGGTGCGCTTGCGGCCGGTGCAGCGGGGGCCGCTGTTGCTGCCGGGGCGACCGGTGCCGCCGGAGCGACCGGTGCCGCCGGAGCCGGACTCGCGGGCGAATCCCCGGCCGTGGCTCCTGCGTTGACTGGTTCCTTCGGTTCCTTCGGGCCCTTGGACCGGGCTTCTTCGGCCCCGCCGGTGTTCTCTGGCATCGGGTTCCCTCCCCTGTCGGCCGCCCCATCGTTCCGTGGGGGCGGCGCAGCGGACAGAGTAGGCCGGTGGCAGGTGGTTTTGAACAGGATCAAAAGATCCCTGTGGCAGGACCGTGACAATCGGAAGGACTCATTTCACCCCGCTCCGGACGCCCGGAGCGGGGATCCGTCAGCGCGCCGCCGCCTCCGGCAGCCAGGCCGGCAAGGCCTCGGTACGCGCCAGCCACGCGGCGGGCAGCACCGCGTCCCCGCGCGCCCCCAGCACCCCGCCGACGATCGCACAGGTCGTGTCGACGTCGCCGCCCACCTGCGCGGTGGTCCAGAACGCCCGCTCGTAGTCGTCCAGCGCACGCGCCGCGGACCACAGGGCGAACGGCACGGTGTCGTGGGCGCTCGTGCGCCGCCCGCAGCCCAGAACGGCCGCGACCGTGGTCGCGTCGCCGTAGTCCAGCATGTCCCGCGCCCGCCGCAGCCCGGCGCCCACGGCGCTGCGCGGCACCAGCGCGATGACTCCGTCCAGCAGGTCGGAGGCCTTCGGCGGACCGTCCGGAGCGGCGGCCAGCGCGGCCGCCGCGGCGACGGCCATCGCCCCGCACACCGCCTCACGGTGCTGGTGGGTGGTGTACGCGGAGATCTCCGCCTGGTGGGTGGCCTGCTCCGGGTCGTCGGCGTACCAGGCGCCCAGCGGAGCGATCCGCATGGCGGCGCCGTTGCCCCACGAACCCTGCCCGTTGAACAGCTCCGCGGCCAGGGTGCGCCAGTCCTCGCCCTCCCGCACCAGCCGCAGCATCCGGTTGACCGCGGGCCCGTAGCCCCGGTCGAAATCGTGGTGGTGGGCGAAGGAAAGCGCGAGCGCGTCCTGGTCTATCCGTCCGTGCCCGGCCAGCACGGCCACCACAGAGCAGGCCATCTCGGTGTCGTCGGTCCACTGCCACGTCTCGGTGCCGGCGGGCAGTTCGCGCCGCTTGAGCAGCGGGTAGTTCACGGGGACGAAGTACTGGGAGCCCAGGGCGTCGCCCAGTGCCAGCCCGCGGAGGCTGGACATGGCGCGCGCGTAGCGCCGTTCGGGAGTGGAGTCAGGCGTCATCGCGGTTCACTCTAGCCGTCCAGGTCATAAGGCTCGGGTGTGGTCCACCGCTCAAACGGGCGGTCCATCCGGTACCGGCCGTCCGGGCCCCGCAGGAGCACCCGGAATTCGCCGTTGCCGGGATTGGACAGGGCCTCGAATTCGGCGACCGACCAGTGGAACCAGCGCATGCAGAACAGCCGCATCGTCAGCCCGTGCGTCACCAGCAGGACGTTCTCGGGGTGGTCCGGGGCCTCGAAGCTGCGGTAGAGGCTTTCCAGGAAGGAGCCGACCCGGTCGTACACGTCGGCCCCGGACTCGCCCTGCGCGAACCGGTAGAAGAAGTGTCCGTACGCGTCCCGGTACGCCTTCTGCAGCCGTACGTCGTTCCGGTCCTGCCAGTTCCCCCAGTCCTGCTCGCGCAGCCTCGGCTCCTCGCGCATCCGGACCCGCGCCGGGTCCAGCCGGAGCTCACGGAAGGTCTGCAGGGTCCGACGGTAGGGGGAGACGTACGCGCTGATGGTCTCCTCGCCGAAGAGCTCGCGCAGCCGTACCCCGGCCGCCGCAGCCTGCTCGCGCCCGTTGCGGGTCAGCCGCAGGGCGTGGTCGGGCTCGCGTTCGTACACCGAGTCGTCGGCGTTCCCCTCCGATTCCCCGTGCCGGACAAGGACGATGCGCCGTGGTCGAGCCATCCCACGACCCTATTCGGCCATCGGCCGACCGGTGCACCGGGCACGCCGAACGGCCTGGCGACAGTCGTACGGTCATACCGTCCAGGACGGTTCGAGGTCGACGACGTCACCGGTGAGGGCCTCGACATCGGCCTGGATCTGGGCGCGCAGGGAGAGCCGCTCGACCCGCTCCTGCCGGTACTTGCCGTGCTCGGCGGCCGCGTGCCACATCGACAGCACCAGGAACTCCCGGCCCGGGGCCTCCCCGAAGAGACCGCGGATCATGCCGGGCGAGCCCGCCATCGCCGGATTCCACACCTTCTCCTGCATCAGCGCGAAGTGGTCGACCCGGCCCTCCCGGACGCGGGTGTGCGCGACCCGCACCACGTCGGCGTCGGTGAAGCGCGGCTCGAAGCCGGTCTTCACGTCGAAGCGGTGATCGAAGAGGGTGGCCCGCAGATCGGTGTAGGTGCCGTTCTGCGCGGCGGCCAGCCGGTCGTGCGAGCGGGCCATGAAGGAGTCGTAGAAAGACCGGCTCTCCCAGAACGCGAAGACATGCGCGACCCCCTGCCGGCCCCGGCTCCAGCCGCCGCCCTGCCCCCGGAAACCCGGCTCGCCCGGCAGCCCCGCCCATTTTCGCTGCCCGCGCTCGAACCCGCGTCGGTCCGTCACCGTGCAGCGAATCCACTTGACCAGCACTGCGCCATCGTACGGGCCAGGCGCGGCCCGGGTCAGTCCCCGGCGCGGTGGATCCGCACCAGTTCCGCCGCATCCCGCTCGGTCAGGCGAAGCCCGAACTCCCGGTCGAGCACGGCGATCAGCTCGTCCGGTCCGACGGCCCGCCGCTCGGCCCGCCCGTCGGGATGCAGCAGGGTGAGCTCCCGCCCGACGAGCGCCCGGCGGACGGAATCGCCCGGGTAGTGGACGACGAGCCGCCCCACGAAGGAGGAGTGGGGGTGGGTGGAGCTGTAGTGGCTGAGCAGGACGTAGTCGACGGGGTGGTAACGCTGCGGGGAGAAGGCGTACAGGTCCCGCCAGGTCCCACCGCGCAGGAGGCACAACACGAGGACGCCGTCCTCCTCCTCGCGGACGCGGTACGTCCACTCCCCCTGCTCGACGGCCGTGCCGGGGCGCCCCAGCGGAACCGGCTCGCGAGGGCCCTGGTGGCCGAACCCCACGTCGCACAGCCACGGTTCGCCCTCGACCGTGACGACGAGGACGGCGTGCGTCACGGCCAGCAGGGAGTCCCCGCGGGTGCGGTTGCGGGCACCGCGCCCGGAGACCTCGAAGCCGATCCGCTCCAGGGCAGCGGCCAGCAGCGAATTCTGCTCGTAGCAGTAACCGCCGCGGCGGGCGTGCACGAGCTTGTCCTCGATCGACTTGACGTCCAGCGCGACGGGGCGGCCGAGCAGGACGTCCAGGCTCTCGAAGGGGATGGCCGCGGTGTGGGCCCGGTGCACTGCGTACAACGTGGCGAGGTCCGGCTGGAGTTCCCGGCTCTCCCCCGCATTCTCCTGATATCCGATCCGCGCCAGATACGCGTCCAGGTCCAGCTCGTCACCGCTCCACATGGCTCCCCGCTTCCCCGTTCCCCCGTGCCGTCGGCATCGCGCCGCCGCGAAAAGCCGGGGCACCGCTTCACCGCACCCCGCACAATGATCGCCATGACGGCCCTGCACACCAACCCGCTTTTCGCCCGCCTCGCCGACGCCGAACGGATCCTGGTCGCCGGCGCGGGCGGCGGCTTCGACATCTACGCCGGCCTGCCCATCGCCCTCTCCCTCCTGCACCAGGGCAAGGAGGTCCATCTGGCGAACCTCTCCTTCAGCTCCCTCGCCGGACTGCCCGTCGAGGAATGGGCCGCCCCCGACCTCGCCGTCATCACGCCCGACTCCGCGCCCCACCAGACGTACTTCCCCGAGCGGACGCTGGCCCAGTGGCTCCGGCTGCACGGCTACCCGGCGCGCGTGTACGCCTTCCCGCAGACCGGCGTGCAGCCGCTGCGCGCCGCCTACCGCGAGCTGGTGGACCTCCACCGCATCGACGCGATCGTCCTGGTCGACGGCGGCACGGACATCCTGATGCGGGGCGACGAAGCGGGCCTCGGCACCCCCGAGGAGGACCTGACCAGCGTGGCGGCGCTGGCCGCGCTGGACGACGTACCGGAGCGGCTCGTGGTGTCGGTCGGCTTCGGCGTGGACGCGTACCACGGGGTCAGCCACGCCCTGGTGCTGGAGAACATCGCGGCACTGGAGCGCGCGGGAGCGTACCTCGGCGCGTTCTCCGTGCCGCGCGCCACCCGCGAGGGCGCGCTCTTCCTGGACGCGGTGGCCCATGCCCAGGACCACACGCCGGACCACCCCAGCATCGTCAACGGCTCGATCGCCGCGGCCGTCCGGGGTTCCTTCGGCGACGTGCAGTTCACCACCCGCACCCAGGGCAGCGAGCTCTTCGTGAACCCGCTGATGTCGCTGTGCTTCGCGTTCGACCTGCCGGGCCTGGCCGCGCGCTGCCTCTATCTGGACCGCATCGAGGACACCCACCTGATGCGCCAGGTGCATTCCCGGATCGCGGAATTCCGCGAGGACCTCGTCACACGCCCGCCCCGCCGCATCCCCCACTGAGAAGGAACTCAGCCGGGCCCATCGCCGCGGTGGGCCCGCAGGGACACGACGAAGGGGACCGGCCTCGGGCCGGTCCCCTTCGTGACCTGCTGGTCAGCTACCTGCGCGGGCTACGTCGGACGGTGCGTCCGCCGCGGCCCCGCCCGGTGTCAGCTACAGCCGCTGGTGGAGCCGCAGCCCTCGCAGATGTAGCAGGAGCCGGCGCGCTGCATCTTCGTACCGCAGGAGAAGCAGAGCGGGGCGTCGGCGGAGACGCCGAGCTGCATCTCGACCAGTTCGGCGCTGCTGTGCGCCGTCTTCGGAGCCGGGACCGGGACGGTCACGGCCGGCTTCGGTGCCGACGGCACCGCGGCCAGCGGGACCGACTGGGTCAGGGACTCGGTGTCCAGCTCGTCCTCGAGGGGCTCGTAGGAGCCGGTGTCGAGGTGGCGCTGGCGCTCCTCGGCGGTGTGGATGCCGAGGGCCGAGCGGGTCTCGAAGGGCAGGAAGTCGAGCGCCAGGCGGCGGAAGATGTAGTCGACGATCGACTGCGCCATCCGCACGTCCGGGTCGTCCGTCATGCCGGCCGGCTCGAAGCGCATGTTGGTGAACTTCGAGACGTAGGTCTCCAGCGGCACGCCGTACTGCAGACCGACCGAGACGGCGATCGAGAAGGCGTCCATCATGCCGGCGAGGGTCGAGCCCTGCTTGGACATCTTCAGGAAGACCTCGCCCAGACCGTCGTCCGGGTAGGAGTTCGCGGTCATGTAGCCCTCGGCGCCACCGACCGTGAAGGAGGTGGTGATGCCCGGGCGGCCCTTCGGGAGGCGCTTGCGGACCGGTCGGTACTCGATGACCTTCTCGACGGCCGCGCGGATGGTCTCCTCCGTCTTGGCGGTGACCTCCTCCTTCTCCTCTTCCTTCTTCTTCGCGGAGAGGGGCTGGCCGACCTTGCAGTTGTCGCGGTAGATCGCGAGCGCCTTGACGCCCATCTTCCACGCCTCGAAGTAGATCTCCTCGATCTCCTCGACGGTCGCCGTCTCCGGCATGTTGACCGTCTTCGAGATCGCGCCGGAGATCCAGGGCTGGATCGCGGCCATCATGCGGACGTGGCCCATCGCGGAGATGGAGCGCTCGCCCATGGCGCAGTCGAACACCGAGTAGTGCTCGGTCTTCAGGCCCGGGGCGTCGACGACCACGCCGTGCTCGGCGATGTGGGAGACGATCGCCTCGATCTGCTCCTCCTGGTAACCCAGGCGGCGCAGGGCCTGCGGGACGGTGCCGTTGACGATCTGCATCGAGCCGCCGCCGACGAGCTTCTTGAACTTGACCAGGGCCAGGTCCGGCTCGACACCGGTGGTGTCGCAGGACATCGCGAGGCCGATGGTGCCGGTCGGCGCGAGGACGGAGGCCTGGGAGTTGCGGAAGCCGTTCTTCTCGCCGAGGCGCAGGACGTCCTGCCAGGCCTCGGTGGCCGCGGCCCAGATGACGTTGTCGAGGTCCTCGGTGCGCGGCGCGAGGGCGTTGGCGTCGGCGTGCTGCTTCATGACGCGCTTGTGGGACTCGGCGTTGCGGGCGTAGCCGTCGTACGGGCCGACGATGGCGGCCAGCTCGGCGGAGCGCTTGTACGCCGTACCGGTCATCAGCGAGGTGATCGACGCGGCGAGGGTGCGGCCGCCGTCCGAGTCGTACGCGTGGCCGGTGGCCATCAGCAGGGCGCCGAGGTTGGCGTAGCCGATGCCCAGCTGGCGGAAGGCGCGGGTGTTGTCGCCGATCTTCTGCGTCGGGAAGTCCGCGAAGCAGATGGAGATGTCCATAGCGGTGATGACGAGCTCGACGACCTTGGCGAAGCGCTCGGCGTCGAAGGACTGGTCGCCCTTGCCGTCGTCGTTCAGGAACTTCATCAGGTTCAGCGAGGCGAGGTTACAGGACGTGTTGTCCAGGTGCATGTACTCGCTGCAGGGGTTGGACGCGGTGATGCGGCCGGACTCGGGGCAGGTGTGCCAGTTGTTGATCACACCGTCGTACTGGATGCCCGGGTCGGCACAGGCCCACGCGGCTTCGGCGAGCTTGCGGAAGAGCGCCTTGGCGTCGACCTTCTCGATGACCTCGCCGGTCATGCGGGCCCGCAGGCCGAACTCGGTGCCGTTCTCGACGGCCGTCATGAACTCGTCGTTCACGCGGACGGAGTTGTTGGCGTTCTGGTACTGGACGGACGTGATGTCGTCGCCGCCCAGGTCCATGTCGAAGCCCGCGTCGCGCAGGGCGCGGATCTTCTCCTCCTCCTTCACCTTGGTCTCGATGAAGGCCTCGACGTCCGGGTGGTCCACGTCCAGGACGACCATCTTGGCGGCGCGGCGGGTGGCGCCGCCCGACTTGATCGTTCCCGCGGACGCGTCGGCGCCGCGCATGAAGGAGACCGGACCGGAGGCGTTGCCGCCGGAGGAGAGGAGCTCCTTGGAGGAGCGGATGCGGGAGAGGTTCAGGCCGGCGCCGGAGCCGCCCTTGAAGATCATGCCCTCTTCCTTGTACCAGTCGAGGATCGACTCCATGGAGTCGTCGACGGCCAGGATGAAGCAGGCGGAGACCTGCTGCGGCTGGGGCGTGCCGACGTTGAACCACACCGGGGAGTTGAAGCTGAAGATCTGGTGCAGGAGGGCGTAGGTCAGCTCGTGCTCGAAGATCTCCACGTCGGCGGGCGACGAGAAGTAGTCGAAGTCCTCGCCGGCCTTCGTGTACGTCTTCACGATCCGGTCGATCAGCTGCTTCAGACCGGTCTCGCGCTGCGGGGTGCCTACCGCGCCGCGGAAGTACTTGCTGGTGACGATGTTGACCGCGTTCACCGACCAGAAGTCGGGGAACTCGACGCCACGCTGCTCGAAGTTGACCGAGCCATCGCGCCAGTTGGTCATGACGACGTCACGGCGCTCCCAGCTCACCTCGTCGTAAGGGTGCACGCCGGGGGTGGTGTGGATGCGCTCGATACGCAGGCCGCCCTTGGCAGCCTTGGTCCCCTTGGCGCGGGAACCACGTGCCGAGCTGCTCGCCGTCTCTGTCATGCCGCTTCCTCCCATATGCGGGCAAAAACGCCCTAAAGTGCCAGCGCTATTCCGCGGCACGGTGCTGTGTGTCTGTTTCTACGTTTTTTCTCCCCCGGCTCCCGCCGGGAGGGGCCTCCGGACCGACCGGCCCCGCCACGGTGCGTGCGCATCGCGGCGCGGGCCGTCCGGTCAGTCGGAGGCGGAGGCGGGCACGGGGACCGAAGCGGTCCCTCCGGGCTCGCTCTCATGGGGGTGAGGCCGCGGCTCGCGCAGTTCCGCGATGGCGGTCTCGAAGTCTTCGAGGGTGTCGAACGCTTTGTAGACGGACGCGAAGCGCAGGTAGGCGACCAGGTCGAGCTCCTGCAACGGGCCGAGAATGGCCAGACCCACGTCGTGGGTGGTCAGCTCGGCGCTCCCGGTGGCGCGCACCGCCTCCTCGACCCGCTGGCCGAGCTTGGCGAGGGCGTCCTCGGTGACCGGCCGCCCCTGGCACGCCTTGCGCACGCCGGAGATGACCTTGGTACGGCTGAAGGGTTCCGTCACCCCGCTGCGCTTGATCACCATCAGCGAGGCCGTCTCCACCGTCGTGAAGCGACGGGAGCAGTCGGGGCACTGACGGCGCCTGCGGATCGACGTACCGTCGTCCGTGGTGCGGCTGTCGACGACACGGCTGTCGGGGTGCCTGCAGAAGGGGCAGTGCACGGTTCCCTCACCCTCCCTCTTGGCACGACAGAATCACCCCACAGGCCCCTGAACAACAGAGGCGGACTCTGTCGGGGGCTCGTGGAGCAGCCACCAGCATATGCGATCCCAGGAGCCTCAACAGACCCGAGGACCACTACTTCTGGGTGGCCGCGCCCATCCAACCACTAGATCTTGGGTTGGAGTGGATTTTCGTGGCTCTGCGTGTCGCGGAGTCCGCCATGCGGTCACGAGGCCCCTCGATGCCACACTGGGCACAGGCCGGCGCACCCGACACGGCCGACACGGGCCCGGACCCCGGCGACCCGATCGGGAAGGGTAGCGTAAGCAGCGGACGTCAGATCGAACCCGCGTTCGGCGAGCCGATCGTCCATACACCCCTCGATATGCCCACGCCGGACGATCCGCGATTTTTCACTCGAACGTGTGTTTGGCGCAACCTTTCGAAAGCTACTACCGTTGTCCAGCTAGGGAGAACATTTCGAGAGGGGCCGACGTGACCACCACCGCAGACAGTGCCACCATCACTGCCCAGAACCGCTCCCAGAGCCGACTCGAGCCGGTGCATGCCATGAACGACGCAAACCTGAACCCGGATGCGGAGCCCGTAGTACGCCCCGCACGCTCGCTGCCAGGTCGACCTCCAGGCATCCGCGCCGACAGCTCCGGGCTCACGGACCGGCAGCGGAGGGTCATCGAGGTCATTCGCGACTCCGTGCAGCGTCGGGGATACCCGCCGTCCATGCGGGAGATCGGCCAGGCGGTCGGCCTGTCCAGCACCTCGTCGGTCGCCCACCAGCTGATGGCCCTCGAGCGGAAGGGCTTCCTGCGCCGCGACCCGCACCGCCCCCGCGCCTACGAGGTACGCGGCTCCGACCAGCCCAGCTCGCAGCCCACGGACACCACCGGCAAGCCCGCCGCCTCCTACGTTCCCCTGGTCGGCCGGATCGCGGCCGGCGGCCCGATCCTCGCCGAGGAGTCGGTCGAGGACGTGTTCCCGCTCCCCCGCCAGCTCGTCGGCGACGGCGAGCTCTTCGTCCTCAAGGTCGTCGGCGACTCGATGATCGAGGCCGCCATCTGCGACGGCGACTGGGTCACGGTCCGCCGCCAGCCCGTCGCGGAGAACGGCGACATCGTCGCCGCCATGCTCGACGGTGAGGCCACCGTCAAGCGCTTCAAGCGCGAGGACGGCCACGTCTGGCTCCTCCCGCACAACGCCGCCTACCAGCCGATTCCCGGCGACGACGCGACCATCCTCGGCAAGGTCGTCGCGGTGCTGCGTCGGGTCTGACCCCCCGCCGCCTCCATCCGGCCCCCGGGACCCACTGCGCCGGTCCCGGGGGCTTTCGTGTCCCCCGGGATTCGTTCGCCTCCGGTGCGCCTCGGAACTGTTGCGACCCGGGATCTGGGACCCGGGACCGGGGACCGGCGGACTGCTACATACCGTCGGCCTTGGCCTTCGCGTCGATCGCCGCGAGGGAGCGGCGGGCCTGGTTGCGGTCCGTGGTGTACCAGAAGTCCGGCAGTGTGGCCCGCAGGAAGCTCCCGTACCGGGCCGTGGCCAGCCGGGGGTCCAGCACCGCGACGACGCCCCGGTCGCCCGTGGCCCGTACGAGACGACCCGCGCCCTGCGCCATCAGCAGGGCGGCATGGGTGGCCGCGACGGCCATGAAGCCGTTGCCGCCGTGCTCCTCCACCGACTTCTGGCGGGCGCTCATGAGCGGGTCGTCGGGGCGCGGGAAGGGGATCCGGTCCATGACCACCAGCTGGCAGCTGGGGCCGGGCACGTCCACGCCCTGCCAGAGCGACAACGTCCCGAACAGGCAGGTCTTCGGATCCGCGGCGAAGGCCTTGATCAGCTCGCCGAGCGTCTCCTCGCCCTGGAGCAGGATCGGGTTGTCGAGCCGGCCGCGCAGCTCCTCGGCGGCCGCCTTGGCCCCGCGCATGGAGGAGAAGAGACCGAGGGTCCGGCCGCCGGCCGCCTCGATCAGCTCGGCGAGCTCGTCCATCATGTCGCCGCGGGTCCCCTCGCGGCCCGGCGTGGCCAGGTGCTTGGCGACGTAGAGGATGCCCTGCTTGGGGTAGTCGAAGGGCGAGCCGACGTCGAGGCCGCGCCAGACGGGGACGTCGTCCCCCTCGACACCCTCGGGAGACAGCCCCAGGGAGGCCGCGACACCGTTGAAGTCACCGCCCAGCTTGAGGGTGGCCGAGGTCAGGACCACCGAGCGGTCCTCGAACAGCTTTTCCCGCAGCAGGCCGGACACCGACAGCGGGGCGACCCGGAGGGTGGCGCCGAAGCGGTCGTGGCGCTCGTACCAGACGACGTCGTACTCGGAGCCGTTGGCGATCCGCTCCGCCACCCCGTGGACGCTCTCCACCGCGGCCAGGGCCTGCTTGCGCACCGCGTCCTCGTCTTGGACGGACTTGTCGCGGGTCGAGCCGATCGCCGAGATCACGTTGCGCGCGGCGTCGCGCAGCGACATCAGCGCGTAGCCGAGGTCTTCGGGGACCTGCTCCAGGCGGCCCGGGAGCGCAAGCTCCATGACCCGCTCGAAGGACTCCGAGGCGGTCTGCAGGGAGTCGGCGGTCTTCTCGTCGACCAGCTTGGCCGCACGCTTCACGGCCCGGTTGACCTGCCCTGGCGTGAGCTCGCCGGTGGCGACGCCGGTGACCCGGGAGACCAGCTCGTGGGCCTCGTCCACGATCAGCACCTCATGCTGCGGCAGCACCGGGGCGCCTTCGATGGCGTCGATGGCGAGCAGCGCGTGGTTGGTGACGACCACGTCCGCGAGCTTGGCCCGCTCGCGGGCGGCCTCCGCGAAGCACTCGGCCCCGTACGCGCACTTCGTCGCACCCAGGCATTCGCGCGAGGAGACGGAGATCTGCGACCAGGCCTTGTCCGAGACGCCCGGGGTCAGGTCGTCGCGGTCACCGGTCTCCGTCTCGTCCGCCCAGTCGCGCAGGCGCAGCAGGTCCTTGCCGAGCTTGCTGGTGGGCGTGGCCGCTTCGAACTGGTCGAAGAGGCCCTCCTCCTCGTCCTGCGGAGCACCCTCGTGCAGACGGTGCAGGCACAGATAGTTCGACCGGCCCTTGAGCATGGCGAACTGCGGGCGGCGGCGCAGCTGCGGATGCAGTGCCTCCACCGTCCGGGGCAGATCACGCTCGACGAGCTGGCGCTGGAGGGCGAGGGTCGCGGTGGCCACGACCACGCGCTCGCCGTGGGCGAGGGCCGGCACCAGGTAGCCCAAGGACTTGCCGGTGCCGGTACCGGCCTGGATGAGCCGGTGGGAGTTGTCGTCGATCGCTTCGGCGACGGCTTCGGCCATGGCCACCTGGCCGGGGCGCTCCGTGCCGCCGACGGCGGAGACGGCGGCGTGCAGCAGGTCGGGGAGGGAGGGCTTCGTCATAGCACTGCCAACCCTACGGGGCCCCACCGACAGCGAGTGCACCGACGAGGAATCACGGCCGGTACAAAGGGTTGGGTACGGTGCCGTGCTGCACGGCGTGCGGGCGGTCGGGGCGGTCGCGGTAACCGTCCTCGTAGAGCCGGTTCCGATTGAGGCAGAGCCGCCCGATGCGTTCGCCGAGCAGGTCGAAGAGCTCGTAGCGGTCCTTGAGCTCCGGAAAGCGGGCCTGGTGGCGCAGGATCTCCGCCCGCACGAAGGACCAGAACGCTTCCTCCGGAACGCCGAGGCGGTCCTCGCACAGGGCCGACAGGTAGCGGAAGACGCCGACGAACAGCCCGGAGTGGATGAACTGCGGCAGGTAGTCGGCGGGCTCGGTGAGCAGGGCGGCCCGGACCTCGTCGGGCAGGGAAGCCAGCTCGGGCAGCGCTTCGTCCGTGATGTTGATGTCGTCCACGAAGTCCTTGACCCCGAGCCGGACCGGGACGTCACGCTCGTCGAAGATCACGATGGCGTTCTCGCCGTGCGGGGAGAAGACGGTGCCGTAGCGGTAGAGGAAGTGCAGCAGCGGCGGCAGGAGGGCGGCGAAGAGGCGCTGCAGCCAGACGGTGGGGGTCAGCCCGGACCGGGCCACGAGCTCGGCGGTGAAGGACCGGCCGCGCGGGTCGGTGTGGAGGAGGGAGGCGAGGGTGCGGGCGCGCTCGCCGGGGGCGAGGAGCCCGGTGAGGGGCTGGCGCCAGATCGCACCGAGAAGCTCCTTGTACTGGTACGGGACCTCCGGGAGCTCCTCGTAGACCGGGTGGCGGACGGTGACGGAGGCGACCTCGCCGAGCAGGACGACCCGGCACTCGTCGCGCAGGAAGGGGTCGGCGTCGCGGAGGGAGTGGATCCAGGCGGTGACGGCAGGGGCGGCGAGGGCCAGGTCGGAGGGCAGACCGCGCCAGACCATGGTGTTGAAGACGGAGAGCGGGAGTTTGACGCTGTGCCGGTCGGGGCGGCTGAGGTTGAGGAAGGTGCGGATCGACTGCTGGGGCAGGCGCAGGTCGGGATCGGCGGGGAGCGGCACGAGTGCGCCGGAGGAGAGCGCCGGGGCGAAGAGGGGGAGGACGACCTCGTCCCACTGCCAGGGGTGGACCGGTAGGTAGAGGTAGTGGAGCGGGTCGAGGCCGCGGTCCCGGAGGGCCTGGTCGTAGGTGGCGCGGGTGACGGGGTCGAGCTCGGCGGAGTAGAGGCGGGCGGGGTCCTCCAGTCCGGCAGTGCCGCGGTAGGCGGCGAGCGAGGTGTGGGCGGCGAGCCACGGCAGGCGCTGGCGGGTGCGGGCCTCGGGGGCCCAGGCGGCGGTGTCGGAGGCGGAGAGTCCGATGCGGCCCTTGTTGAGGACGAGCCAGGGGTGGCCGGTCTGGTGCCCTTCGAGCGCGGCGTAGTCGAGGTCGGCGAGGACGTCGGCGGTGAGGGCGGTGTGGTCGATCCAGGCGTCGGCGGCGAGGGTGGCGCTGAGCTCGCGGATGAGGTGGCCGAGGGTGGGGCCGTCGAGTCCGAGGAGGGTGCGGGCGCGGATGAGGAAGGCGTAGGGGTCCCCGAAGGCGGTCGGGCTATCGGCGGCGGTCGGGTGAGCGGAAGCGGTCGGGTGAGCGGAAGCGGTCGGGCCACCGGAGGCCGTGGGTGCCTGGGGGGTGGCCGGCGGCGGCGTGAGGGTGATGGTGTCGGGTGCGACGTGCCAGCTGCCGTACGAGCGGCGGCGGGCGCGGAAGCCGAGGCTGCTGCCGTCGTCGAGGGGCAGGGTCCACGCGTCGCCGGCGGCGGCCGGGACGGGGACGGGACTGATGACCTCCTCGTAGGCGAACTCGGCGATCATCTTGGCGAGCAGTCGGCGGGCGGCGAAGTCCCAGGTCGGAGGGTTGAGTTCGGGAGGAGTGCAGGGGTGCTGGGGCGACGGCTGCACGGTGGGTTCCGTCGGGTCGGGGGCTGCGTGGAAGTTCGGCACGGGACTCCTCGAAGATCGGGAACTTTGCTGCGTGACGCAGAGTTTTCTAAGGGAGAGGTGCGAAGCGGCGACGACGGTCAGGGCTTGTGGGGCGGCACTCAGAGGAGATTGCGCAGCGCCCGCTCCCGGACCATCAGGGCGGCACGCTTCTCGGGAAGGTCGATTTCCGCGGAGCAGCGGAAACCGGAGCTCAGGAAGGCAGATACGGAGGGGGTGTTGCGGATGTCCGGTTCCGCGATGACACGAGTGCAGCGGGGGCGGTTGCCGAGGACGAGGTCGGCGACGGCGCGCAGCAGGGTCGTGCCCAGGCCGCGGCCGCGGTTCGTGCCGTCTCCGATGAGCAGGTGGATACCCGTGTCGTGGGGGCGCGCCGGGTAGTGGCGGGAGAGCGGGTCGAGGTCGGCCCGGTAGATCTCCCAGTAGCTCATCGGCGTGCCGTCGAGGAGGCCGAGGCAGGGGATGCTGCGGCCGTCGCCGTCGAGCTGTGCCCGTAGGTGGGCCGCGGTGACCGCGGCGGGGCCGGCGAGTTCCCAGTAGGCGGCCACCTCGGGATCGTTCATCCAGCCGGTGAGGAGCTCGAGGTCACGGCCCGGCCGTACGGGTTCGAGGCGGAAGGCTCCGGCGGGTGTGGCGGTGCTGCCCCAGAGGGCCGGCGAATCGAGCAGGTCGGCCTCGGCGAGCAGCGGCAACAGGTCGGCGTTGAGCCGTGGTTCGACGGTGTGCTCCACCAGCTCGACGGCGCCGAAGGCGTCGGTGGCGGAGCCGGCGGAGTGGGCGTGTGTGTCGGTGGAGCGCATCGGGGGCTCTTCTCCGCGTCGGCGCCGACGCGTCAATCGTGAAGGGGGTTGGTGATGGTGACGTAGACGGACTGGGTGTCGACGGGGCCGACCAGCTCGTCGAGACCGCCCAGGCGGGTGAGCAGATTCGCCTTGCAGCGCAGGGTGGGCGAGTCGAGGAGCCGCGTGGGGAGCGGGCCGAGGCCCGCGGCCTTGGCGAGGAAGCGGCGGAAGGCGGCGAGGAGCACGCGTTCGTCGGCGAGCCGCTGGGATCCGAAGGCGCCGATGAGGCCGAGCACGTTGTTGATGCCCAGGTAGTAGGCGAACCGTTCGTCGGTGACGGCGTCGGAGACGAAGGTGTCGCTGGCGCTTCCGATTCCGGGGAGCCGGTGCTCCAGTTCCGCGCGGCGGGATGCGCGGAAGTAGTAGCCCTGGTTGTCGCGGTAGCGGCCGCCATTCGGCCAGCCGGCCGGGTCGAGGAGGACCAGGGTGTTCTGCTGGTGCGCTTCGAGGGCGATGCCGGCGAGCGCGTCGAAGGCGAGGACCGGCAGGACGACGTGGTCGAGGTAGCGCAGGAACCACTCGGCGGCGACGGCGGACGTGCTGCGTCCGGTGGCGGCGGCGAGGCGGGAGATGAGTTCGGCGAGGCGCGAGTTCATGGTGGTCCGGCCGGGCCATGGGCGGGGAGCGGTGAGCGCGGCGATGCAGACGGCGTCGTCGCCCGAGCGGAAGGGGTTGTGGCGCAGCAGGGCGTCGAGTCCGGGAACGGGGGTGCCGTCCGGGGCGTCCACGGCGACCCAGGCGGGGTCGCGGACGATGTCGAAGCCGGGGTGGACCGCCTGCCACTGCTCGGCCAGGCCGGTGCGGAGCAACCGGTGGACCTCGACGCCCCGGTGCAGTTCCTTGCGGAGGTTCTCGCGGCGGGAGTTGGTGATGCGCAGGCCCAGGGAGAGCTTGAGCATCGCGGGGGCGCCAGGACGGTGGACGGTGCGGACGGAGGAGGTGGGGTACCAGGGTTCGCCGTGCGGGCCCAGATCGTGCAGAAGCCCTGCGTCGCGGAGGGCGGTGACAGCGGGGCGCTGGAGGAGGTCTCGGGCCTGCCAGGGGTGCAGGGGAAGGGGGGTGGCGCCGTCGGGCAGCGGGAGCCCGGGGGCGAGTCGGCCGAGGAGCTGGGGCGCGGAGACGGGGCGTCCGCGCTCGGTCCAGGCCGATGCGGTGGCGAGGACGGAGGGGTCTACCGCGAACCAGTGCAGGGGGAAGGAGCCGTGGAGTTCGGGCGAGTAGTGACGCGCCTCGGCTTCGGAGAGTCCTTCGCGGCTCTTCGGGTCGGGTTGGAGGGGGTGACCGAGGAGGAGTGACTGTTCGGCGGTGAGGAAGCGGTCCCCGCCCACGGGGGCCGGGGCGGTGGGGCGTTCGCGTCGGTCGGCGATGAACTCGGTGGTACGGCGCACCGAGTCGGCGACCCGGCCGACGAGATCGGCGCCGCCGCGGCCGCCTCTGGTGCCCTCACGGGCGATGAGGGAGGCGAAGGTGACGGCGTCCAGGCAGGGTGCGCCGGCGGGGGAGCCTTCGAGCCGGGCCGGGCCGAATCGGTGCCAGCCGACCTGGGACCAGTAGCGGACGGCGACGAGTACGGCGGTGCCCGATGCGGGGAGGGGGATGCGAAGGGGGGTTCCGGCGGGGCCGTCGGGGCGGCCGACACCGGCTTCGCGGACCCAGCACCGGAGCAGGTTCTCCACCGCCGCGGCCTCGGCGGCGACGGCCGGGTCCGGATGGTCCAGGAGGTCGGGCAGCGCGGCCGGCTCCGGCCAGACGGGGCCCGACCACCCGGAACGGGCTCTGGGCGTGCCGTCCTTCTGGCGCGGCACGGTGACCGGTGCGCCGGTGCCGGCGGCGAGCTGCCCGGCCTCGCCGCCTCGCGGGGTGGCGGTGGTGCCCGCCGGGCCCTCTGCCTCGGGCTCCGGGGTGGCACCGCCGGGGTGGGCCGACGTACCGGGGCGGGAGTCCGTGGCCGGGTCTGCGGAGGTTCCGTGCGGTCTTGCGGCCAAGGGGGGCTGCCCGCCGTCGGCGGCTCGCGGGGCCGCGGGGGGCGCTGCCGGAGTGTCGTCGGCGGGAGCGGGCAGCGCCGTGGCCGAACCCGGGACGGTGGCGGCGTCGGGAGACGCTGCAGAGGTCGGCCACTGCTGCCGGCCTTCCATCGGACGAGCCGACGGGCTCACCGCGGGGCCCTGGGCGGTGCCGGGAGACACCTCGGCGGCCGGCGACAGCGGCCGGTCCTCGACAGGGCGGGCCGACGGGCTCACCGCCGAGCCCGAGGCGGTGTCGGGAGACACCTCAGAGGTCGGCGACAGCGGCCTGTCCCCCATCGGGAAGGCGGGCTGACCCACCACGGAGCCCGGGGCGGCCGTGTCGGGAGACACAGCCGCAGGCGGCCACGGGCGCCGGTCCTCCATCGGGCTGCACGACTGACCCACCGCGGAGCCCGGGGCAGCGGTGTCGGGAGATGCGGCCGAGGTCGGCTGCGGGTGGCGGTCCTCGATCGGGTGGGGTGACGGGCTCGTCGCGGAGTCGGGGGTGGGTGGGTGGGGATGGGGGGTCGGTGCGGGATCCGGCGGCGGCGTGGGGGTCGTGGAGCCGGCGGTGTCGCGTACCGGGGCGGGGGCCGGCGGCGGTGACGGCTGGTGGGCGGGAGCCAGGGGTGGTTGGTGGGCGGGCGGGGAATCCGGGAGGGGGTTCGGGGTGGTGGGGGTGGACTGGTGCGGCTCTGGCATCGCGGGTCCTCGCGGGTCAGTGGGTCCGGCGGGCAGCGGCCGGGATGGCGTCGGCCAGGCGGTCCAGGACCGCCGCGGCCTGCTCGTCGGTCAGGGTCAGCGGGGGGAGCAGGCGGACTACGGCGCCGTGTCGGCCACCGAGTTCGACGATCAGGCCGCGGTCCAGGCACTCCTGGCGGACGGCCGCGGCGAGGGCCGGTGCGGCGGCCCCGCTCTCGGGATCGACGAGTTCGACGCCGATCATCAGGCCCCGGCCCCGGACGTCCCCCATGCAGGGATGGCCGGCGGCCAGACCGCGCAGCGCCGTCAGCATCCGCTCGCCGAGGACGGCGGCGCGCTCGGCGAGGCGGTTCTCGCGCACGAAGGCGAGCGTGGCGGTTCCGGCAGCCATGGCGAGCTGGTTGCCGCGAAAGGTTCCGGCATGGGCTCCGGGGGCCCAGACGTCCAGGCCGGCCCGGTACACGATCACCGCGAGCGGCAGGCTGCCGCCGATCGCCTTGGACAGGACCATCACGTCCGGCACCACCCCGGCGTGGTCGACGCCCCAGAAGGCACCGGTGCGGCCGACGCCCGTCTGCACCTCGTCGGCGATCAGCGGGATCGCCCTCGCCGTGGTGATCTCGCGCATCCGGCGCAGCCAGGCGTCCGGGGCGGGAATGACCCCGCCCTCGCCCTGGACGGGTTCGACGATCAGGCCCGCCGGGGCGGGCACCCCGCCCTTGGGGTCGTCCAGCAGGTTCTCCGTCCAGCGCGCGGCGAGTTCGGCGCCCTCGGCGCCGCCGACACCGAACGGGCAGCGGAAGTCATGCGGGTACGGCAGCCGGGTCACCCGTACGTCCGGGGCGCCGCCCGAGGCGTCCAGCGCCCCTGCGGTCATGCCGTGGTAGGCCCCGGTGAAGGCGAGCAGCCCGGACCTCCCGGTCGCGGTGCGCACCAGTTTGAGGGCGGCCTCCACGGCGTCCGTACCGGCCGGCCCGCAGAACTGGATGCGCGCGTCGGCTGCCAGCGCCGGAGGCAGGTTGGTGAACAGCTCGGTGGTGAAGGCGTCCTTGACCGGCGTCGCGAGGTCGAGCACGTGCAGCGGGGCCCCCGAGTCGAGGACCCCCCGCACGGCTTCGAGCACCACCGGGTGGTTGTGCCCGAGGGCGAGGGTTCCCGCGCCGGAGAGGCAGTCGAGGTAGCGGCGGCCGTCGGCGCCCTCGATGGTCAGCCCCCGGGCCCGCACCGGGACGATGGGCAGGGAGCGCGCGTACGTCCGGGCGGCGGACTCCCGCTGCGCCTGCCTGCGCAGGATCCCGTCGGCGGCGACGGAGCCGCCGCGTTCGCCTCGGCCCGGTACCCGGCCGCCCTGTGGCGGCACTTGGGGCGCGTCCTGCGGCGGGGTGTGTGTCGCGGCCGCCGCCGCGGCCGGCTCGGTCAAAGCCACGAGTGTCGGTCCTCCCGCACTGAACGCTCTTCCGGATTGCGCCTCGAACACCAACGCTGCTCCCCCATCCCCCGTACGTACCAACGACGGTGACGGCGACGGATCACGGGTGGCCCCAAGATCCTTGCCGTGCAAGGGGCCGGCAACAGGAACCACGGCCCCGGGCTGTGTCGTCCTGGGCGGCAGCGGCATAGTGGGGGGCTGCACTCCACGCCTCGAAACCACCAGGGGGACGAACGACATGCGACCGAACCGACCGGTCACCGCGATCCTGTGCGCGGCCGCGCTCGCGCTGACCGCAGCTGCCTGCGGCCCCGGCGACGAGGAGGCCGGCGGCGACGCCAAGCCGACCGTGGCGGCGAGCCTTCCCGGCCCGGACGGGATCAAGATCCCGGACCAGCTCAAGGAGAAGCTCAAAGAGCGCGGCATCGACCTGGAGAAGTGGAAGGGGGGTGAGTGGAAGAACTGGAAGAAGGAGGACTGGCTCCGCGAGGCGGGCGACTACATCAACCCGATCATCGAGGGCCTGTGGGACCCGGACCGCATGCGTGACGCCGAGCAGCCGCAGCGCCCGTCCGTCGACCCGGACGCGGGCAAGGACCAGGGCGTTACCGACCCGACCCCGGCCCCGGTGGCGGCCAAGCCGGCGAACCCGCCCTACCACCAGAGCGTTCCGGAGTCCGGCAAGGTCTTCTTCGACGGGCCCGAGGGTTCGATGGTCTGCTCCGCGACCGTGGTCAAGGACCCGGCTCACCCCGGCAAGTCGAACATGGTCTGGACCGCGGGCCACTGCGTGCACGCGGGCAAGTCCGGCGGCTGGTACCGCAACATCGCCTTCGTCCCGTCCTACAACAACGCGGGCAAGCCCTCGGCGCAGCTCAAGGGCGCGCCCCGCGAGCAGGTGGCCCCGTACGGCGTCTGGTGGAGCGACTGGGCGCAGACCTCGGACCAGTGGATCGCGACCGGCGGACCGACCGGCGGCGCGGGTGCCCCCTACGACTTCGCGGTGCTGCACGTGACGCCCGAGAAGGGCAGCGGCAAGTCCCTGGAGGAGACGGTCGGTTCCGCGCTCCCGGTGGAGTTCGCCGCGCCTTCCGTGCCCAAGGTCGCGAGCATCACGGCGACCGGCTACCCGGCGGCGGCTCCGTTCGACGGCCAGAAGGCCTTCCAGTGCACGGACAAGCCGGGCCGGCTGTCCCTGAACGCGACCGACCCGGCGATGTACCGCATCGGCTGCACCATGACCGGCGGTGCCTCCGGTGGCGGCTGGGTCGCGGCGGGCGCCGACGGCAAGCCGGCGCTGGTGTCGAACACCTCGATCGGCCCGGCCAAGGCGGGCTGGCTGGCCGGACCCCGGCTGGGTCCGGAGGCGAAGGGCGTCTTCGAGGCCGTCAGCCGCAAGTTCAAGTAGCTCCTGCTCCAGCCCTGCCGACACCGCCGGACAGGACCGAACGGGCGAGGGCCCCCTGCGCAGTGCAGGGGGCCCTCGCCCGTCAAGCCGTCAAGCCGTCATGCCGTCAAAGCTGCAAGCCGTCCGGCCCGCTCACTGCTTCGCGAGCGCGTACGGCGCCAGGTCCGCCGCCAGCTCCTGGTGGACCCGAGCCCTGAGCAGGGTGCCGTCCGGGGTGTGCTCCTCGGAGATCACCTCGCCCTCGGCGTGCGCCTTGGCGACCAGCGAGCCGCGCGTGTACGGCACCATGGCCTCCACCTCGACCTCGGGCCGCGGCAGCTCGGAGTCGATGAGCGCGAGGAGTTCCTCGATGCCCAGACCCGTCCGCGCGGAGACGGCGATCGAGTGCCGCTCAATCCGCAGCAGCCGCTGCAGGACGAGCGGATCCGCGGCGTCCGCCTTGTTGATCACCACGATCTCGGGCACGTTGACCGCGCCGACCTCGCGGATCACCTCGCGCACCGCCGCCAGCTGCTCCTCCGGCGCCGGGTGCGAGCCGTCCACGATGTGCAGGATGAGGTCGGAGTCACCGACCTCCTCCATCGTGGAGCGGAACGCCTCGACGAGGTGGTGCGGCAGGTGCCGGACGAAGCCGACCGTGTCGGCCAGGGTGTAGACCCGGCCGCTGGGCGTCTCGGCCCGGCGCACGGTCGGGTCGAGGGTGGCGAACAGTGCGTTCTCCACCAGGACGCCCGCGCCCGTGAGGCGGTTGAGCAGCGAGGACTTGCCGGCGTTGGTGTATCCGGCGATGGCGACCGAGGGCACCTTGTTGCGGCGCCGTTCCTGCCGCTTGATGTCGCGGCCGGTCTTCATCTCCGCGATCTCCCGGCGCATCTTCGCCATCTTCTCGCGAATCCGTCGCCGGTCGGTCTCGATCTTGGTCTCACCGGGGCCTCGGGTGGCCATGCCGCCACCGCCGCCGCCACCCATCTGCCGGGACAGCGAGGCGCCCCAGCCGCGCAGTCGCGGCAGCATGTACTGCATCTGCGCGAGGGCGACCTGTGCCTTGCCCTCTCGGGACTTGGCGTGCTGGGCGAAGATGTCGAGGATGAGGGCGGTCCGGTCGACCACCTTCACCTTGACGACGTCCTCGAGGGCGATGAGCTGGCCGGGGCTGAGCTCGCCGTCGCAGACGACGGTGTCGGCCCCGCTCTCCATGACGATGTCGCGCAGCTCGCGCGCCTTGCCCGAACCGATGAAGGTGGCCGGGTCCGGCTTGTCGCGGCGCTGGATCACACCGTCGAGGACGAGAGCGCCCGCGGTCTCGGCGAGGGCGGCGAGCTCCGCGAGGGAGTTCTCCGCGTCGTTCACCGTGCCGGAGGTCCAGACACCGACGAGAACGACGCGCTCGAGGCGCAGCTGCCGGTACTCGACCTCGGTGACGTCTTCGAGCTCGGTGGAGAGGCCGGCCACGCGGCGCAGGGCCGCGCGCTCGGAGCGTTCGAACTGCTCGCCGTCCCGGTCTCCGTCGATCTCGTGGCTCCAGGCGACGTCCTCTTCCATCAGGGCATCGGCCCGAAGGCTCTCGGTGAAGCTCTGCGAGTCCGGCACGTCCTGTGCGTCCCGCGCGTCCTGGGAAGGGGAAGAAGAGGAGGTCATTGGATCCTTACGTCGATTCGAATAGCACTGGCACGTGAACAGGCACGTTAACTGTCACGTCCAACGTGTCACACCGCCGGGGGATTCCCCGAACGGCCTCGTCGATGGTGACATGCCCGTTCCTCACCGGTCACACGCTTTATTTGCCGGACGCGACCGGGGTGCTCCACTCCGGGTGCCCGGGCATCGCCGGGGTGGTCTTGCCGTACAGCCAGGGCTCCAGGAAGGCCCCGAGGTCCCGGCCGGCCTCCTCCGAGGCCAGGCGTACGAAGTCGGCCGTGCCCGCGACCCCGTCCCGGTACTGCGACACCCAGCGCCGCTCCAGCCGGTCGAAGGCCTCGGTGCCGATCTCCTGCCGCAGCGCGTAGAGGATCAGCGCGGACCCGTCGTAGACCACCGGCCGGAAGAGCCCGATCTTCTCGCCGGGCGCGGCGGGCTTCGGGGCGGCCGGGGGGCCGCCCGCCGCCCGCCACTGGTCGGAGCGCTGGTACGCCTCGCGCATGCGCCGCTCCAGGGAGTACTTGCCGAGCCCGTCCGCGTACAGGGCCTCGTACCAGGTGGCGTGTCCCTCGTTGAGCCACAGGTCGGACCAGGTCAGCGGGGTGACGCTGTCGCCGAACCACTGGTGGGCGAGCTCGTGGACCATCACGGACTCGACGTACCACTCGGGGTAGCCCTCGCCCGCGAACAGGCTGTGCTCGAAGAGCGAGAGGGTCTGGGTCTCCAGCTCGAAGCCGGTCGTCGCCCGTGCGATCAGGACCCCGTAGTTCTCGAAGGGGTAGCGGCCGACCCGCTCCTCCATCCACGCGATGTGCCCCGCGGTCTTCTTCAGCCAGGGCTCCAGCCGCTCCCGGTCCGCCGCGGGGACCACGTCGCGCAGCGGCAGCCCGTGCGGGCCGGTGCCGTGCACGACGGCGGACCGGCCCACGGAGACCTGGGCCAGTTCGGTGGCCATGGGGTGCCGGGTCCGGTACGTCCACGTCTTCGAGGAGCCGAAGCGCATCGCGGGGATCACCTGCTCGCCGTTGGCGACGGCCGTGAGCCCGGGCGGGGCGGTGATCCGGAAGGTGAAGAGGGCCTTGTCGGCGGGGTGGTCGTTGCAGGGGAACACGCGGTGGGCGGCGTCCGCCTGGTTGGCCATGGCCAGGCCGTCCTCGGTGGGCACCCAGCCGCCGTCCCCGCGTCCGCGCGGGTCACTGGTGTGGCGGACGGTGATGTGCAGCGGCCCGTTGTCCGCCACCGCTCGCGCGGGGGTCAGCACGAGGTCCTCCCCCACGCTTTCGAACCGGGCCGGCTCCCCGTTGACCTCGGCGGACGCCACCTTGCCGTGGGTGAAGTCCAGGTTGATCCGCTCCAGCGGCTCCAGCGCACGGGCGTCGATGACGGTGACCGCGTCGAGCGGGCTCCGGTTGTCCTTGTAGGCGAAGGACAAGTCGTACGAGAGCACGTCGTACCCGGGGTTCCCGAGCGCGGGGAACAGCGGGTCGCCGATGCCCAGCGGCTTCGGCGGGGGCAGTACGGCGGCGACGAGGGTCAGGGAGGCCGCGGCGAGCAGAGCGGCGCGCAGGCGGGGGGAGGAGAGCTGCATCCACCACCGCTTATCAGCGCTCGCCGCCCGGCCGCGTACGGCGCGCGACGATTCCACCCGAACGGGACCTTCCAGGGCCGTCCCGGCCTACGCCCGGCGTACGTCGTACACGCCCGGCACGTCCCGCATCGCACGCATCAGCGCGGGCAGCCCGGCCGCGTCCGGCAGCTGCAGGGTGTAGGTGTGCCGGACCCGCTGCTCGACCGGGGGTTCCACGGTCGCGGAGACCACCTCGACCCCTTCTCGGGCGATGGCCTCGGTGAGGTCGGCCAGCAGGTGCGGGCGGCCGAACGATTCGGCGAGCAGGGTGACCCGGCAGTCGGCCGTGGCCCGCCAGTGCACGGCGACGGAGGTGCGCCCCACGGCACGCATCTGCGCCACCGCCGCGCAGTGGATGCGGTGGACGGTGACGGCCCCGCCGCGGACCAGGAAGCCGGCGACGGCGTCGGGCGGCACCGGGGTGCAGCACCCGGCGAGCCGCACGGTGGCGTCCGGCAGGTCGGCGACCGCGTTGCCCCCGCCGCCGCGGGCGCCGACCACCGACAGCGGAGCCCGTGCGGCGGAGGTGGTGGACATCGCCCGGTCGGGATGGGATTCGAGCCAGCTGCTGATGGCGATCCGGGCGGCCGGGGTCCGCGCGTGGTCCAGCCATTCGGCGGCCGGTCCCGAGGAGGCGTCCTGCGCGAGCAGCAGCTGCACGGTGTCGCCGTCGGACAGCGGGGTGGACAGGGCGGTGAGGCGCCCGTTGACCCGGGCGCCGATACAGCCGTGGGCCGCCTCGCCGTGCTGGGCGTAGGCGGCGTCGATACAGCTGGCCCCGGCGGGCAGGCCCAGGGTGCCCCCGTCGGCCCGGAACACGGTGATCTCCCGGTCCTGGGCCAGCTCCGCGCGGAGCACGCTCCAGAACGTGTCGGGGTCGGGCGCGGACTGCTGCCAGTCGAGCAGCCGGGACAGCCAGCCGGGCCGCGTGGGGTCCACCCGCTCTTCGTCGGGGTCGGTGGCGGTGTCGGGCGTCGCGGTGGCGTACGGGTTGCCGAGCGCCACCACGCCGGCCTCCGCGACGCGGTGCATCTGCCGGGTCCGCACGATGACCTCGGCCACGTACCCCTCGGGGGTGGCGACGGCGGTGTGCAGCGACTGGTAGAGGTTGAACTTCGGGGTGGCGATGAAGTCCTTGAACTCCGAGACGACCGGGGTGAAGCAGGTGTGCAGCTCCCCGAGCACCCCGTAGCAGTCGGCGTTCTCGCCGACGAGGACGAGGATGCGGCCGAAGTCGGAGCCGCGCAGCTCGCCTCGCGTCCGGGCGATGCGGTGTACGGAGACGAAGTGCCGCGGCCGTACCTGTACCTCGGCGGCGATGCCGGCGTCGCGCAGGACGGCCCGTACGGAGTCGGCGATGGCGGGCAGCGGGTCGCGTTCCCCGGCGTGGGCCGCGATGAGCGCGCGGGTGCTCTCGTACTCCTCGGGGTGCAGGATCGCGAAGACGAGGTCTTCCAGCTCGGTCTTCAGGGCCTGGACGCCGAGCCGTTCGGCCAGCGGGATGAGGACGTCGCGGGTGACCTTGGCGATGCGGGCCTGTTTCTCGGGGCGCATCACGCCCAGGGTGCGCATGTTGTGCAGCCGGTCGGCGAGTTTGATGGACATGACGCGGACGTCGTTGCCGGTGGCGACGAGCATCTTGCGGAAGGTCTCGGGTTCGGCGGCGGCGCCGTAGTCGATCTTCTCGACCTTGGTGACCCCGTCGACGATGAAGCAGACCTCGTCGCCGAACTCCGCGCGGACCTGATCGAGGGTCACCTCGGTGTCCTCGACGGTGTCGTGGAGCAGAGAGGCCGTCAAGGTGGTGGTCTCGGCGCCGAGTTCGGCGAGGATCAGGGTGACGGCGAGCGGATGTGTGATGTACGGCTCACCACTTTTTCGCATCTGGCCGCGGTGCGAGGTCTCCGCGAGGAGGTACGCCCTTCGCAGAAGGGACAGATCGGCGTCCGGATGGTGGGCGCGGTGGGCCTCGGCGACGTGGCCGATGGCGTCCGGGAGCCGGTCCCGGGACGTGGGCCCGAGCAGGGCCGCGCGGCCGAGCCGGCGCAGATCGAGCCTGGTCCGGCCCCGTCTGCGGAGCTCAGGGCGCGCTTCGGGGTGTGCTTCGGGGTTCGTGGCCTCTGCACTCATGGGCACCTCCGGCGGCTTCGACCGGCGGTGGCGGGCATGGGGTGAGCCCTCAGGGCCGGTGCCTGATGTTACCGACCCCACCACGTGGCGCAGTCCACCTCTCGCTCAGCGTGAAACGGATCACCCATTAGAGGGAAGCTTCAGGCGAAAGCCGTTTCGGTGAGCCAGGCCTCGTCGAACTCGCCCGCGGCCACGATCACGGCCGGTCCGGTCATGTCGATCTGCCCGTCGGGGTGTTCGGTGATGCGCAGGGTTCCGCCCGGGAGGTCGACGGTGTACGTGACCGGTGCGCCGGTGACGGCCGGGTCGACGCCGTCGCGGCGGATGGTGGCCACGGCGACGGCGCAGGCGCCGGTGCCGCAGGAGCGGGTCTCGCCGGAGCCGCGCTCGTGGACGCGCATGGCGACGTGCCGGGGGCCGCGGTCGACGACGAACTCGACGTTGACACCCGTCGGGTAGGCGGACGCCGGGCTGAAGGGCGGGGCGGTGTAGAGGTTCCCGGCGTCGTCGAGGCTTTCAACGAAGGCCACGGCGTGCGGGTTCCCCATGTTCACGTTGCGCGCGGGCCAGCTCCGGGAGCCGACGCTGACCGTGACCTCGCCCTCGGGGAGTTCGGCGCGGCCCATGGAGACGGTGACGTCGCCGGTCTTGTCCAGGTGGACCCGCTTGATCCCGCCGCGGGTGGCGACGGCCAAGTCCCCGGGCTCGACGTGGCCGGCGAACTGGAGGTAGCGGGCGAAGACGCGCACGCCGTTGCCGCACATCTCGGCGATGGAGCCGTCGCTGTTGCGGTAGTCCATGAACCACTCCGCCTCGCCGGCGAGGTGTGCCGCCTCCGGGTGCGCGGCGGACCGGACGACGTGCAGGACGCCGTCCGCGCCGATGCCGGCCCGCCGATCGCACAGCTTCGCGACGGCGGACGCGGGCAGTTCGATGGCGTTGTCCGGGTCCGGAACGATCACGAAGTCGTTCTCGGTGCCGTGGCCCTTGAGGAAGGAGAGGGTGCGCTGCGTCACCCGCCCATGGTACCGAGGCCCAGCTCAGCGCCGCCGCGCGGTCCAGTACGCGGACCTGTGCGGGAGGGCCGGTCAGCGCAGCCGGGCGACCCGGTACACGGCCAGGCTCACGACGGCGAGCGCGATCACGGCGTACAGCGCGGCCATGCGCCAGTCCGGGCGGCGGCCGCTCCCCCGGGCCGGGAGCCCGGGCCACGTGTAGCCGACCCGTCGGGCGGCCATCATGCCCCAGCCTCCGGCGCAGCAGCTGATCAGGAAGCCGAGCATGGCGACCACGGCTCCGCCGTCGCCGAACTCGAAGGCGAGCGGGAAGGCGAACATCAGGGAGCCGGCGGCGGCGAGCATGGTGATGGGGGCGATCTGCCACAGGCGCAGGCGGCGCTGCGGGCGCAGCTCGACCTCGACTGCGGGGCCTGCGGCCGCCTCCGCCTCGGCGGTGTCCGGGGTGTCCGGGCCGTCGGGGGTCAGCCGCGCGGGATCCGCGGGCAGCCCGAGGCCTGCGGGCCCGTCCGTACCGTCGAGAAGCGTCGGATCCGCTTCCCGCCGGGTGTCGTCCCGCCCGGTGTCGCGAGGGCCGGCCTCCATCGCCACGCGCCCTCCCCACTCGGACTCAGTGCGCCGCCATTCACCGCAGGTGACCGCACCCGCAGCAGTTTGATGATGGCACGCCCCCGGCCCCGCAACGGGCGCACGGGGCGTCCCGATGCCATCACGTGATCAGGCTGTGACCGCTCGTTCGACCAACGACTGCGCGAGTCCGGGGAGTTCCCCCCGGTCGGCGGCGGCTCCGCTGAGCCAGTGCACGCGCGGGTCGCGGCGGAACCAGGAGTCCTGGCGGCGGGCGAACCGCTTGGTCGCCCGTACGGTCTCCGCCCTGGCCTCGTCCTCGGTGCACTCCCCGGCGAGCGCGGAGAGCACCTGCTGGTAGCCGAGCGCCCTGGAAGCGGTGATTCCGTCGCGCAGCCCGCGGGCTTCCAGCACGCGGACCTCGTCCACCAGCCCGGCCTCCCACATCCGGTCCACGCGCAGCGCGATCCGCTCGTCGAGCTCCGGCCGGGCGACGTCGACGCCGATCTGCACGGTGTCGTAGACAGACTCGTGGCCGGGCAGGTTGGCGGTGAAGGGGCGTCCGGTGATCTCGATGACCTCCAGGGCGCGGACGATGCGGCGGCCGTTGCTGGGCAGGATGGCCCGGGCCGCGGCCGGGTCGGCGGCGGCGAGGCGGGCGTGCAGGGCGCCGGAGCCGCGCAGCGTGAGCTCGTCCTCCAGGCGGGCGCGGACCTCGGGGTCGGTGCCGGGGAACTCCATGACGTCCAGGGCGCCCCGGACGTACAGGCCGGAGCCGCCGACGAGGACGGGCGTGCGGCCCTCGGCGAGCAGCCTGTCGATCTCCAGGCGGGCCAGGCGCTGGTACTCGGCCACGTTGGCGGTGTCGGTGACGTCCCAGATGTCGAGGAGGTGGTGCGGGACTCCGCCGCGCTCCTCGGTCGTCAGCTTGGCGGTGCCGATGTCCATCCCCCGGTACAGCTGCATGGAGTCGGCGTTGACGACTTCGCCGTCGAATTGGCGGGCCAGGGCGACGCCCAGGTCGGACTTTCCCGCCGCGGTGGGACCGACGACGGCGATGACCCGCGGGGCGGGGGCTGCTTTCCTCACCGCCCCAGTCTCGCAGCCCCCGGTCAAGACACGGCCATGTACCCGATCGAGTTACGTGACGGGGCGTGGGCGGGGTCGTTGCCCTGGCGAGGTTCCGGCCCGGCGTGCGCCCTGCGCCCGCCCGGCGGAGGCCGGTCCGGCCAAGGCGGAACTTCACTCACACGATTAACGTTATGGGAGTAGACATGGGCGTTTTTGATCGGTTTTTTCGTCGTAAGGAAGAGGCTGCGGCCGAGGAGGTCGCTGCCGAGGCCCTGACGGCGGAGTCCGGTACGGCCGAAGAGGCCGAGGCCGGGCCGGATGTTGCGGAGGCCCCGGCGGCGGAAGCCGTGGAGATCCCGAAGCAGCAGTCGGCCGAGGTGGCCGCGGACAGCGAGGCCGGCGAGGGCGCCCGCACGTAGCGACCGCCAACGGAAGGTGACCCATGGGCCTGCTGGACAATCTGAAGGCCAAGCTCGCTCCGGCGAAGGAGAAGGTCGAGGGCCTCGCGCAACAGCACGAGGGCAAGATCGGCGAGGGTCTGGACAAGGTGGCCAAGGCCGTGGACTCCAAGACCCACGGCAAGTACAGCGACCGGATCACGAGCGGTACGGGCAAGGCGAAGGACGCCCTGGGCAAGATCGCGCACAAGGACGCCCCCGGCGGTACGACGCCGCCGGCCACCTCCTGACGCGCTTCCGGAAGGGGCGCGGGACCAACGGCTGCCGCCGGTCCCGCGCCCCTTCGGCGTCTCCGGGAGGCCTGCGAAGCCCCGGCCACGGCCGAAGCCGGCGCTACGACCAGGCGGCCACGAAGTAGCCCACCCCGTACGGCGCGTCCTCGTACAGCAGGCGGCCCTCGAGGCCCGCGCCCTCGGCGGCGCCCGCCAGCACCTGCCAGGGGGCCCGGCCGGCGGCCTGGAGTTCGGCCGCGAGTTCGGCGTCGAGCGCGGCGAGGGCGGCCGTGTCGGCGGCGCCCAGGGCCCGGGCGGCGGCCGCGTCGAAGCCGGCGGCGCGCTCGTCGAGGTAGCCGGGGGCCTTGAGGGTCCGTCGCGCGCTGCCGTCACCCATGACGAGCAGTGCGACCCGGGCGTCGCGCGCGGCGAGCTCCCGGCCGGTCTCCAGGCAGCGCGCGGTGTCCGTCGGCTCCCCGACGCCCAGCCCCTCGACGGGGGCTGCGCCCCACCGCGCGTGCCGCAGCAGCCAGGCGCCGACGGCGAGCGACGGGGGCAGCAGGCGCGGCCCCTCGTCGCCCTCCCCGAGCTGTACGTCGCTCTCGACGCCGAAGCCGCGGAAGCTGCCGCGGGCGCCCTGCGGGTAGGGGCCGCGGTGGTCCTGGTCGGCGGCGCCGACCACGACCAGCAGGTCGGGCCGGGAGGCGGCGAGCACCGCCAGCGCGTCGGAGCAGGCGGTGCGGGCGTCGCCGAGTTCGGCGGCGGCCCCTGCGGCGACCTCCGGCACGAGCAGGGGCGGGGCGGGACAGACGGCAGCGGCTACGAGCATGATCCGCAGCCTAACGCCAGCGCGGCTCGGGCGGGGCGGCCGTGCGGTGCCGCTCGGGCGCCGCCGCCCCCGCGGCTTCAAGCCCTGGGGCTCCGCCCCGGACCCCACGCCTCAAACGCCGGCGGGGCTGGAGTCGGCTCCGGCCGAGCTGGTTCGGCTCAGCCCTGCGGTACCGCGCAGCCCGACGTCGCGGCCGGGAGGGGGGACGGGACGCCCAGGGTCGGGATGCCGAGCATGACGCCCGCGGGCTGGGCCGGGGCTGCGTTGCGCTTCTCCCAGGCGTCGCCGGCGCGGGTGCGGCGCACGGTCAGCGTCGGGCCCTCGGCCAGCAGGTGGTGCGGAGCCGCGTAGGTGATGTCCACGGTGACCACGTCGCCCGGGCGGACCTCCGCCTCCGGCTTCGTGAAGTGGACCAGGCGGTTGTCGGGGGCGCGGCCCGACAGACGGTGCGTGGCGCCGTCCTTGCGGCCCTCGCCCTCCGCGACCATGACCTCCAGCGTGCGGCCGACCTGCTTCTTGTTCTCCTCCCAGGAGATCTCCTCCTGGAGGGCGACCAGGCGCATGTAGCGGTCCTGCACGACCTCCTTGGGGATCTGCCCCTCCATGTCGGCGGCGGGGGTGCCGGGCCGCTTGGAGTACTGGAAGGTGAAGGCGTTCGCGAAGCGGGCCTCGCGCACCGTGTGCATCGTCTGCTGGAAGTCCTCCTCCGTCTCACCGGGGAAGCCCACGATGATGTCGGTGGAGATCGCGGCGTGCGGGATCGCGGCGCGGACCTTCTCGATGATGCCGAGGAACCGCTCCTGCCGGTACGAGCGGCGCATCGCCTTGAGGATCGGGTCCGAGCCGGACTGCAGCGGCATGTGCAGCTGCGGCATCACGTTCGGCGTCTCGGCCATCGCCGCGATCACGTCGTCGGTGAAGTCGCGCGGGTGCGGGGAGGTGAAGCGGACCCGCTCCAGGCCCTCGATCTGGCCGCAGGCGCGCAGCAGCTTGCTGAAGGCCTCGCGGTCGCCCAGGTCGGAGCCGTACGCGTTCACGTTCTGGCCGAGCAGGGTGATCTCCGAGACGCCCTCGGCGACCAGGGCCTCCACCTCGGCGAGGATGTCGCCGGGCCGGCGGTCCTCCTCCTTGCCGCGCAGCGCCGGGACGATGCAGAAGGTGCAGGTGTTGTTGCAGCCGACGGAGATCGAGACCCAGGCGGCGTACGCGGACTCGCGGCGGGTCGGGAGCGTGGAGGGGAACGCCTCCAGCGACTCGGCGATCTCGACCTGCGCCTCTTCCTGGATGCGGGCGCGCTCCAGCAGCACGGGGAGCTTGCCGATGTTGTGCGTACCGAAGACGACGTCGACCCAGGGGGCCCTCTTGACGATCGTGTCGCGGTCCTTCTGGGCGAGGCAGCCGCCGACGGCGATCTGCATGCCGGGGCGCTTCGTCTTCATCGGGGCCAGCCGGCCCAGGTTGCCGTACAGCTTGTTGTCGGCGTTCTCGCGGACCGCGCAGGTGTTGAAGACCACGACGTCGGCGTCGCCGTCCGAGCCCTCGGGTGCCCGGACGTAGCCGGCGTCCTCCAGCAGACCGGAGAGCCGCTCGGAGTCGTGCACGTTCATCTGGCACCCGTAGGTGCGCACCTCGTAGCTTCGCTTCTCGTCCACTGCCTGGCTCCGGTCGCTGCTGGTCATGGAACAAGGGTAGGCGGTACCCGGCAGCCCTCCGCTCCCGCGTGCGACCGGCCGCGGGGAGGCGGCCGGGGGACGGGGCGGGTGCCCGGGCGGCCCGCGCCGTGACAGGACGGCGGACGGGTGGCAGGATCGCGGACATGCCTCTCGTACCGCCCCGGATCAGCAGGCGCCACGCCCTGCGGGTCCTGGTGGCCGTACTGGCCGTGCTCGGCGTCCTGACCTGGTGGCTCAAGCCCTTCGGGGAGCCGGAACCGCAGGGCGGGCTGACCTTCAGCACGGGCGCGCGGACCGGCGTCTACCACCGGTACGGGCAGCTGCTGCAGCAGGCGCTCGGACGGGACGTGCCCGGGGTGGACGTCCGGCTGGAGACCAGCGAGGGCTCGCAGGAGAACCTGAAGCGGGTGGCCTCCGGTGAGGCGGACTTCACCGTGGCGACGGCGGACGCGGTCGCCAAGTACCAGCTCGACGGGAAGCCTCGCGCGGACCTGCTGCGGGGGGTCGCCCGGCTCTACGACGACTACGTGCAGCTGGTGGTGCCGGCCGACTCCGCGGTGCAGTCGGCCCGGGACCTGAAGGGCAAGCGGGTCGCGATCGGCCAGCCGGGGTCCGGGGTGCGGCTCGTCTCGGAGCGGCTGCTCAAGGCGGCCGGGCTGGACCCGGTGCTGGACATCACACCGGTGTCCATAGGCATCGACACCATGCCGGGCGAGCTGGAGGCCGGCCGGATCGACGCCTTCTTCTGGTCCGGCGGCCTGCCGACGAACGCGGTGCGCGAGCTGTCGGAGCGGTACCAGATCCGGCTCGTGCAGCTCGGCGACCTGGTGGAGCAGTTGCAGGGCAGCGGCAGTCCGGCGCGCTACTACCGGACGGCGGTCATGCCGCAGGACGCGTACGCGCGGGCGCGCAACACCAGCGCGGTGACGACCCTGGCCGTGCCGAACCTGCTGGTGACCACGGCGGAGACGGACCCCGCCCTGACGGAGCAGCTGACGCGGACGGTGATCCTCAGCCGCGACCTGGTCGGGCGCGAGGTCCACGCGGCGCAGCTGGTGGACCTGCGGACGGCGATCTACACCGATCCCCTGAAGCTGCACGAGGGCGCGGGCCGGTACTACCGGTCGGTCAAGCCCTGACGTCCTCCTCCACGAGGGCGGGAGCGGTGCGGCCGGGGCCCTACGGGGACGGGTGCGACGGCAGCAGCATCGTCGCCGCGGCGGCCGCGCCGATCAGGCCCGCGTGGGTGCCCAAAGTCGCCGGGACCACCTGGAGCTCCTTGACGAAGGAGAGCGTGGCGTAGGCCGCGAGGTGGGTGCGGATCGGGGCGAAGAGGATGTCGCCGGAGGCGGCGACGCCACCGCCGATGACGGCGATGTCCGTTTCGACGAGGGTCGCGGTGGCGGCGATGGCGGCGGCCAGCGCACGGCCCGCGCGGTCGAAGGCGGCCAGGGCGATCGGATCGCCCGCGGCGGCGGCCGAGGCCACCCCGGCGGCCGAGGCGTCCCGCGTGCTCCCCGTGCCGTTCCCGCTGCTCGCGCCTGCCGCCGGGGTCCAGCCCTGGTCCCGGGCCCAGCGGGCGATCGCCGTGCCGGAGGCGATCGACTCGACGCAGCCGCGGCTGCCGCAGACGCACGGTTCGCCGTCGAAGGCCACGCTGATGTGGCCGATGTGACCGGCGTTGCCCGTGGGGCCGGGGTGTAGCTGGTTGTTCAGGATGAGGCCGCCGCCCACGCCCGTGGAGACGACCATGCAGAGCGCGTTCTCGTGCCCCCGGGCCGCGCCCAGCCAGTGCTCGGCGGCGGTCATGGCCACGCCGTCCCCGGCCAGTACGGTCGGCAGCTCGGCCCCGCGCGCCGCGAGCTCCGCCGCCACCCGGGCCTGGACCGGGAACTCCCGCCACGCCCCGATGTTCACCGGGCTGACCGTGCCCCGGGAGGTGTCCACCGGGCCGGCGCTGCCGATCCCGCAGCGGACCGCCGAGGCCCACAGCGGGGAGCCGGACAGGTCGGCGACGACCTCGGTCACCGCCGCCATGACACCCTCCGCGTCCACTCCGCGCGGGGTCGCCCGGCGGGTGGTGGCGGTCATCGTGCCGTCGGGGTGCACCAGCGCACCGGCGATCTTCGTACCGCCGATGTCGATCGCCACCGTCGGGCCGGCGGCCGCGGCGGCGGCGCGCGGTGCGGGGAAGGGGGCGGTGGGGGTGATCACGGTGGCGGCTCCAGGAAGGGTTCAGGATTCAGTATGCGCCGGGGGCGGCGCCGTGCTCTCGCGAGGCTCCAGTCGCGGCTGCTCGCTGATCCGGACCCCGGGCGGCCCGCCCGCGAGGACGGCGAGGAGCTCCTCGGCGGCGAGCCGGCCGAAGCCGGCGGTGTCGCGTACGAGGGCGGTGAGCCGGGGGTGGGTGACCCGGCAGAGCGCGGAGTCGTCCCAGGCCACGACCGAGAGCCGGCCCGGTACGGGGATGCCCAGTTCGGCGGCGACCGCACTCCCGGCGACGGCCATCACGTCGTTGTCGTAGACGAGTGCGGTGGGGGGCTGGGGCTCGGCGAGGACCCGGCGGGTGGCGGCCGCCCCCTCGGCGTCGGAGTAGTCGGTGACCACCGAACGCACCTGGTCCGGGCCGAGTCCGCGCCGCGCGGCCTCGGTCCGCAGGGAGTCCATCCGGCGGACGGTGTGGGCGAGGCCGGGGAGCCCGGCGATGTGGACGATCCGGCGGTGGCCCAGCCCGTGGAGGTGGTCCAGGACCTGGGCCATGGCCCCGGCGTCGTCGGCCCGCACCGAGGAGACCACCGCGGACCCGGGGACCTCCGGGGCCGGGGAGGATCCGCCGGCAGGCTCGGGCTCGGGCTCCGGCTCCGGCTCCGGCTCGCCGATGGTGACCGCGGGCAGACCCAGCTCCCCGAGGAGTGCCGGGCGCGGGTCCCGCATGCGCGGGTCGACGACGAGAACCCCGTCGACCCGCCGTTCGGCCCACCAGCGCCGGTAGAGCGCGCATTCGGCGTCGATGTCCTCGACGACCTGGAACAGCAGCGCGGTCCGGGCGGCGGAGAGGACCTCCTGGATGCCGGAGACGAGCTGGAGGAAGAAGGACTCGACGCCGAGCGTGTGCGCGGGCCGGGCGAGGACCAGCCCGACGGCTCCGGACCGTTCGCCGGACAGGGCGCGGGCGGCGCTGTTGGGCTGCCAGCCGAGTTCCTCGGCGACGCGGCGGATGCGGGCCCGGGTGTCCTGCGAGACGCCGGGCCGGTCGTTGAGCGCGAACGACACGGCGCTCTCCGACACCCCGGCCTGCCGGGCGATGTCCTTGATCGTGGGTCTGCGGGCCATGACCTGTCTCATTCGTCCTTCGGGTGCGTCACGCGTGGCGGAATACGGAGGGCAATGGCCGGACCGTACGCGATCCTGCCCTGGCAGGCGGCCTTGACCGCGATCCAGTACTCCCCCGGAGGGGTGTCGAGCGGTGGCCGCACCTCGAACTCCATCTCGGCCGGCCCGTCCGCCGGCACGTGCAGGGGCAGGGCGGCGGGGCCCGTCAACTGCCAGGTCCCGTACGGGGAGACGGCGTAGGCACGGCCCGTCAGCGCGCTGCGGACGCCGGTGCTGCCGATCCGGGCCCGTACGAGGCCCCGCGCGCCGGGGGCGACGACGACCTCCCGGTCGGGGGCCTCCACCCACAGCCCGGCGGGGACGGGGCCGCCGGGGACGGTCACGGTCAGCACGTCCTCGAACTCGCCCGCGGGGGTGGCGGCGAGGATCCGTACCAGGTGTTCGCCGGGCCCGGCCGCGGCGGTGGGCGTCACGCCCAGCGGGATCCGCTCGTATCCGCCGGGTTCGAGGTCCACGGTCCGCCGGGTCCAGGAGGCGTGCCAGCCGTCGGGGGCACGGACCTCCAGCGCGACCGGGCCGCCCGCACCGGCGTGGGAGGCGAGCGTCACCGTCGCGGCGGACGCCGGGCCGTCACATGTCACCGTGTACGCCGCGTCCCCCAGCGGGGCCGTCCCCGTGTTGTGCAGCCAGTACCGGCTGAACACCGGCTGGTGCGGCTCCCGTTCGCCCTCCCGCAGCGGCATGCCGGAGGGTGTGCGCAGCAGCACGGTGGTGGTGGCCGCGCCGCCGATGCCCGCCCCGAAGGGGCCGAGCGGGCGGTCCAGCAGGTCCGCTTCGGCGCTCGCCCCGGTGGGCCAGAGCACCTCGGGCGCCGCCGGGCGGCCGTGCGTCTCGCGCAGCCGCACCGCCAGGCCGCCCTCCTCGCCGCGTTTCACGGCCTCGATCAGCACCCGGCCGGCCGGTTCCACGCCGAGGAGGGAACGGGCAGGCGGGCGCGGGCCGTCCGTCGGCGCCCCCGTCACGGCGGTGAGGGGCTTGTTGAACTCCCGTCCCCGGCGCGCCAGGTCCGCCTCCCGCCAGTCCCCCTCCCCCGCCACCAGCGCGTGCTCGAAGACGTGCGTCCAGTGCTGGAGCTGGAAGGAGCTGCCGTCCGGGGCGGTGCGCCGGGGAGGGTCCATCCACGCGCCGCTGGGACGGCCGGTGCACGAACGCATCAGGCTGCTGTGCAGCCGGCCCGCCGTGTCCACGGCGAAGCCGGGCGTGCCCCTGACCAGGATCCCGACGGTCCGGTTCGCGTACGGGACTTCGTGCGCCGCCTCCCCGGCCGGCCGCCCGGCGCCCGGCAGGCGGCCCGAGGCGGCGACGGTCCGGGCGAGTTCCGCAGGTGCCCCGGTGTCCACCAGGACCGGCAGGTCCCGGATGCCGGTCAGGGCGCAGCCGGGGCTCCACAGGGCGCGGAGCGGGGCCCGGGCCGGGATCCACGTCCGGGCGTGTTCCCGTACGGCCTGTGCGTACGCGGGCTCGGCCCCGTCCAGCACCGCCGCCGTGAAGGCATTGGCCCCGGGGCCGCCGAGGGCGATCCGGAAGTCCGGGAGGCTGCTGTCCACCGCCAGGTCGCCCCAGCGCGGGCCGGCGGGCCGGGTCGGGGTGGCGGTGACCCCGTACCGGCCGAGGGCGGTGACCAACTCCCGCAGGCCGTCCGGAGTTCCGGCGTCCGGAAGCACGATCTCGGCCGCGCCCAGCGCCCGGTCCGGCCCGGCCAGCGGCGCCGAAAGCGCGAACCAGTTGAGGCACGGACTGTCCAGGGTCCACGGGGCCCGGACGTGGTCGGCTCCCGCATCCGCCTCCGGGAAGGCGAAGCCGCGCCCCACGGCGGCGGCGGCCGTCTCCGCGACAGGGACCGCCCCGGGCACGTCCGCCGGGATCCGCAGCCGCACCAGCTGGTCGGAGCCGTCGAACTCGTCGATCCGCGTCGTCAGTTCCACCCGGTCGAGGCCGTCCCACAGGGTGGTGGTGCGGGTCCAGCGGACCGGCCCGGTGCGCCCGGTCGCCACGATCCGCGCCCCGAGCGGCCCCCGCTCCACCCGGCATGAGGCGGCGGGCGCGGAGCCCGAGCCGGTGCCCGGCCCCTTCGGCAGCAGGTGCCAGGGGCCCTCCTCGAAGTAGGGGTGCTGGGGGTACTCGTCCTGCACGACCAGCTCGTCCACCTCCCCGGCGCGCAGGAGTTCCTGCCCGGTGCGCCGGTCCAGCAGCCGGGCGAGGCCGCCGCCGCGCGCCGGATCGGCCTCGGCGCGGAAGAACTCGTTCTGCACGACGAGGCCGTCCGCCGGTTCCCAGCCGCCCGAGGCGGCCGTCCGCGGGAGCGGCGGCCCGGCCGCCTCCAGCCACCAGGTGCGGTGCCCGAGCGAGGGCACCGCCACGGCGAGGAACACCGCCTCGGCCACGGCTCCGGCCGCCGCCTCGATGTGGACGGGTGCGTACCGGCCCTCGGCGTCGCGAACGGTGATCCGGTGCGCCTCGGCGGCCGTCAGCCCCAGCGCGGCCAGGTCGACCGGCGTGCGGACCAGGTCGGTCCGCGTCCAGGACACCGGGTTGTGCACGGTCACCGCGAGGGGCGACGGCCCGCGGGTATCGGCCGCGCCGGTGAGCGCGGCGAGCGCCTCCTCCCGTACGGCGGCGGCCAGTTCGCGCGCCTCCCGCCAGGCCGGGAGCAGGTCCAGGTACACCTGGTCGGAGAAGGTCCCGGTCACCGCGTCGTGGTGGGCGGCGTGGAGCAGGTGGCGCCAGGCCTTGGCCAGTGTCCGCTCCGGATAGTCGAGCAGTCCCTCGGCACAGGCCAGTGCGGCGAACGTCTCGGCCTGTTCGAGGAGGTTCTCGGCGGCCCGGTGGGCCTGCTTCACGTCGATGTAGGTGACGTCCTTGCCGGTGTAGACGGGTCCCATCTCCCGGGTCACCGGCAGCGGCCGCTCCCCGCGCGCGGCGAACTCGGCCCGGACGGCGTCGAAGTGGGCGCGCGGGCCGGAGTGCTCCATGCGCGGCCAGCAGTAGCGGCGGTTCCAGGCGTGCTGCACGTCCAGGCCCCAGCGGTGGGGCCAGGAGAAGTCCGTGCCCATGGGGATCAGGACGTTGCGGGTGGCGGCGCGGGTGCGCAGCAGTTCGTACAGGTCCAGCAGCTGCTCGGCGGCGCTCCCGGCGTCGGGCGCGCGGTGGGAGGGCCAGCCGGCCGAGTAGTGGGCGGGCAGGTAGTGGAGCAGCAGCCCCTGCCCGCCGTCGTCCCCGGGCGCGATCCACTCGAACTCCGCGGGCAGCTGCATGGCGGTGGGCGCCCGCAGCGGGTCGCCCCACCGGTCCGTCATCGGGCCCCACTGGTGGTGCGGGCCGCGGGCGAGGACGGCGGAGTCGAGTCCGCAGCCGGACATCAGGGCGGGGAAGGACGGGTCGTGGCTGAAGACGTCGAGCTGCCAGGCGGTGCGGGGGTCGGCGCCGAGGGTGCCGCGGTGCAGGGCGAGGCCGTGGAGGGCGCCGCGGACGGTGGTCTCGGCGGAAGTGAGCGTGGTGGACGGCTCGTTGTAGGTGCCGCCGACGATCTCGACGCGCCCCTCGGCGATCAGCGCGCGCAGCTCGGCGCGGTCGGCGGGGTGGGTGTCCCAGTACGGCTTGAGGTAGTCGACCTCGGAGAGCACGAAGCGGTACGCCGGGTCCTCGCGGGCCTGTTGGAGGTGGAGCGGGACCAGGGTGCAGGCGGGCACGCCCGCGTACTCCCAGCCCCGCTCGGCCTCGCCGGGCCGTGGCGGGGCGTCCCACAGGGCGGTGTAGGCGGCCTGGGTGTTCCACCACATCGGGTCGTAGTGGAAGTGCGGGACGAGCCGGACGGTCCAGCCGGGCTCGGCGACGGTCAGCCCGAACGGCAGCTCGGCGAGGGGGCGCCCGCCGGGGGTGGCGACCCGGGCGGTGGCGGCCAGCAGCTCGCCGGGCGCGGCGGTCCCGGTGCGGACGGCGACCTCGACGGTGGCCGTGCCCGTCTCGCCCGTGCCCGTCTCGCCCGTGTCCGTGTCCGCGTCCGCGTCCGCGTCCGTGTCCGCGCGCAGGATGCGCGGGTGCGGGGTGGTGAGGCCCTCGCCGTGCACGGTGACGTACAGCGGGCCGGCCCGGCGCTCCCAGCGGATGCGCACGCGGACCACCTGCGACGGCGTCTCCGGAGGCCCCGCAAAGAGGGCCTGAGTGGCGACCGCCGTGACCGAAATACCGCTGTCCATTTCCGCATGCTTCCCTGTGGCCGGCCATGACTAAACCGCATTAGTTCCCTCAGGTTCCAGCGAACAGAACCCTTGTGTCAACTGGACTGAAGCGCATAAGTAGCCCGACCTGAGGCCCTGTTGACTTTCCTCATCCACACCGGCAGGTTGTGGCCCATCCGGCGAATTCCCCCAGAACTCCAGGACGCCCTGTGCACGATGACGCGCTCCGCTTCGGTGCCAACTACACGCCGGCCCGCGGCTGGTTCCACCACTGGCTGGACTTCGACCTCGACGAGGTCAGGGCCGACCTCGACTCGATCGCCGCGCTCGGCCTGGACCACGTCCGCGTGTTCCCGCTGTGGCCGGTCTTCCAGCCGAACCGGACGCTGATCCGGCCGCGCGCCGTCGAACAGCTCGTCGCGCTCGCGGACGCGGCCGCCGAACGCGGGCTCGACGTCAACGTGGACGGGCTGCAGGGCCACTTGTCGAGCTTCGACTTCCTGCCCGCCTGGACCCGGACCTGGCACCGGCGCAACCTCTTCACCGACCCGCAGGTGGTCGCCGGACAGCAGGAGTACCTGCGCACGTTGGCCGCCGCGCTCGCCGACCGGCCGAACTTCCTGGGCATGACCGTCGGCAACGAGATCAACCAGTTCTCCGACGCCCCGCACCCCGACCCCGACCGGATCACCCGGGACCAGGCCTCCCGCTGGCTGGAGCGGATGCTCGCCGCCTGCGAGCAGGGCGCGCCGGGGCGGATGCACCTGCACGCCGAGTACGACGCCGCCTGGTACCAGGACGGGCACCCCTTCACCCCGGCCCAGGCGGCCCGGCTGGGCGCGGCCACCGCCGTGCACTCCTGGGTGTTCAACGGCACCGCGCAGCGCCACGGCGGGCGCGGGACCGCGACCGAGCACCACGCCGCGTACCTCGTCGAGCTCTCCAAGGCCTGGGCCCTCGACCCGCACCGCCCGGTGTGGCTCCAGGAGGTCGGCGCCCCAGCGCCGTTGATCCGGCCCGAGCACGCGGCGCGGTTCACGGAAGCCACCGTCACGAACGCGCTGGACTGCCCGGACCTGTGGGGCGTGACCTGGTGGTGCTCGCACGATGTGTCCCGGGAGCTCGCGGACTTCCCTGAGCTGGAGTACGGCCTCGGCCTGCTCACCAACGACCGCCGGACCAAGCCGGCCGGCGCCGCCGTGGCCCGGATCGCCGAGGAGTGGCGGGGCCGTGCGCACCGCCCGGCCGTGCGCTCCACCGCGCTCGCCGTGGACGCCGGCGGGGCGCAGGAGGCCCCGGGCCGGTCGGTGTGCGCCCCGGGCGGCGCGTTCTTCGAAGCGTGGGCCGCGCTGACGGCCCAGGGGGTGCGCCCCGCGGTGGTCCTGGCGGAGCAGGCCGAGGACCCGGCCCACCTGGCGGCGCGCGGCATCACCGAGGTGCTGCGCGTGACGACGTGACCTGACCGATCCCCTCGTGAGGAGCCCCGCATGGCCGAGACCGACGAGAGCGACGAGACCGGCAAGATCAGCGAGACGGGCAGCCACATCGACCCGCGTACGCCGCCCGCCGGGCCCGTACGGCCGTCCCGGCGCGCGGTGCTGGCCGCCGGGGCCGGGGCCGCCGCACTGCTGGGCGCGGCGGGCCAGGCCCCGTACGCCTACGCCTCCCCCGCCGCCTCGATGCCGCCGGCCCCGCCGGCCCCGCCGGCCCCGCCGGCCCCGGCCGACCTGGCCCCGTACGCCTCGTACTGGTTCCCGGACTCCCTCCCGGCGGGGACCCCCGGCCCCGGGATCGTGTGGCGCTCGCTGCTCCGGTGGAGCCCGGAGCGGGACCCCGACCTGGCCCACAACACCGCGACCGTTCCCCTGGCGCAGCGATTCACCCCGGTCCCGGCGCACCGGGACGCCCGGGCCGGCCAGGCCCGCATCGCGTCCCTCGTCTCCTTCGGGCCCACCGCCGGGAACCCCTCCCAGGGCTCCCCGACCGCCGACTACTACGCGCTCACGCACTGGGCGTACATCGACGAGCTGGTCTTCTGGGGCGGCTCCGCCGGCGAGGGCATCGTGCTCGCCCCGAACGCGCCCGTGGTCGACGCCGCCCACCGCAACGGGGTCCGGGTGCTGGGCAACGTGTTCCTGCCGCCCGTCGCCTACGGCGGCGACCTGCAGTGGACCCGCGACCTGGTGCAGCGGGACGCCCTCGGCCGGTTCCCGCTCGCGGACAAGCTCGTCCAGGTGGCGCGGACGTACGGCTTCGACGGCTGGTTCGTGAACGCCGAGACGGACGGCGGCGACAGTGCGCTGGCCGCCCGGATACGGGAGTTCCTGCGCGCGCTGCGGGCCGCGGGCGCGCCGCACGGGTTGCGCATCACCTGGTACGACGCCATGAACGCCACGGGCCGGGTGGGCTGGCAGGGCGCCCTCAACCAGCTCAACCAGGAGTTCTTCGAGGACCGGGCCGGGAAGGTCGCGGACACGATGTTCGTGGACTTCCGCTGGACCGCGCAGACGCTGGCCGCGTCGGGCGCGCTCGCCGACCGGCTGGGGCGTTCCCGCCACGAGCTGTGGGCGGCCGTGGACACGGAGTCCCGCGGCTGGGACTCCGCCGTCCCCTGGGACGCGATCATCCCGCGCGACCGCGAGCACGTGGTCAGCTACGGCTTCTACCGGCCCGAGTGGACCCGCAACCACCTCGCCGACCGCTCCCCCGGCGCGTTCCACCGCGCCGACGACCGGTTCTGGACGGGCGAGTCCCTGGACCCCGCGAGACCCGCCCCCGAATCCGCCTCGGGGTCCGGGTCCTCGTCCGGGTCCTCGTCCGGGTCCTCGTCCTCGTCCGGGTCCGGGTCCGCGTCCGGCTGGCGGGCCCCGGCCACGGCGGTCGCCGACCGGTCCACGGTCACCGGGCTTCCCTTCGCCTGCTCCTTCAACACCGGGCACGGGCTGCGCTGGTACGAGAACGGCAAGGCCGTCTCCGACACGCCGTGGAACCACCTCGGGCTCCAGGACCGGCTCCCGGGCCGCCGCTGGGTGGTGGAGACGGCCGGCGAACGCCCCTGCGTCACCCTGGACTTCGCGGACGCCTGGCGCGGCGGCTCCAGCCTGCTGGTCGCGGGCGCCCTGACCGCTCCGACGGTCATCGGGCTGCACTCCACGCGACTGCCGCTGACCCGCGGGAGCGTCCTGGAGCTGGTGCACGCCGGGGGGTCAGGGCCGGTCGCGGTGGAGGTCGGCGTGGCCACCCGCGAGCCCGCCGCCCCCGGCGAGCCGGTGCCGTACACGTGGCTGCCCGCCGGGAGAACGGACCGCGGGCGGGGCTGGCGCACGGCGCGGGCCGGGCTCGGATCGCTGGCGGGGAGGACCGCGTACGCGCTGGCCGTACGGATCACCGCGTTCGGGAGGGAGCCGGTGGTGTGGCGGCTGGGCGCCCTGTCGGTCTACGACACCCCCCGCCCCGGGCGCCCGGCCCCGCCCACCGCGCCGGCCGTCGTCGCCTCGGCCCGGCGGGACGGGAAGGCCTGGCTCCGCCTCTCCTGGCGCGGCGCGGCCGGCCGGCACCCGCAGCCGCGCCTCTACGAGGTGTCGCGCGTCCTGCCCGACGGGACCCGCCGCTTCCTCGGCGGCACCTGCGGCACCGCCCTCTACCTCCCGGCCGTCCCGCGGGCCGGGCGGGAGCGGGCGGCCGCCTTCGAGGTCCGGGCCGTGGACGAGCTGTACGGGGCCTCGGCCCCGGCCCGCACCTCCCTGGCCTGGTAGCGGCTCAGGCGCCGTGGGGGTCGGTGCGCGGCACGGACACGGTCACCCGCAGCCCGTGCGGCGGGTTCGTCTCGTACGAGAGGGACCCGCCGCCCGCGGCGAGCAGCGCGCGGGAGATCGACAGGCCGAGCCCGGAGCCCTTGATGTTCTGGTGGCGGCCGCTGCGCCAGAAGCGGTCGCCGACGCGGAGCAGCTCCTCCTCGGTGAGGCCGGGTCCGCGGTCGGCGACGACCACGCGGGCGACGCGTCCCTCGGCGGCGACCGACACCTCGACCTCCTCACCCTCAGGAGTGAACTTGAGGGCGTTGTCGATGACGGCGTCGAGCGCGCTGGACAGGGCGATGGGGTCGGCCCAGCCGGTGACCGCGGTCCGGCCCGTCTCGGTGAGCCGTACCCCCTTCTCCTCCGCGTACGGGCGCCACGCGGCGACCCGCTCGGCCGTCAGCGCCCCGATGTCGGTGAGGCTGATCTCGGCGGAGGCGTGCTCGGCCAGCGCCAGGTCCAGGAGGTCGTCCAGCACCTGGGTCAGGCGTTTGCCCTCGGTGCGTACGGAGGCGATCTCCTCGTTCCCCTCGGGCAGTTCGAGGGCGAGCAGCTCGATCCGCAGGAGCAGCGCCGCGAGGGGGTTGCGCAGCTGGTGGGAGGCGTCGGCGACGAACGCCCGCTGCTGCTCGAGTACCTCTTCGACGTTGTCGGCCATCTCGTTGAACGAACGGGCCAGGCGTTGGAGTTCCGGAGGCCCGCCGGCGGCCGCGACGCGCGAGTTCATCCGTCCGGTGGCGATGCCGTGGGCGGCCGCGTCCAGGGTCTGCACGGGCTTGAGCACCCAGCTGGTGAGCCTCAGGGCGGCGCCGAAGGCGACCAGCATGGCGGCGGCGAGGCCGCCCGCGATGAGCAGCCAGCCCTGCAGGATCCGGCCGCGCATCAGGTCGGTCGGCGAGTCGGTGGCGACGACCGCGACCACGTCGCCGTCGAGGACGACCGGGGAGACGACGAGCAGTCGGCCGTGGGTCTGCCAGGGCCACACCTGCGGCGGATCGTGGCTGCGCCGGCCGGCGAGGGCCTCCTCGAAGGCATCCCGGCCCTCGCCGGACTCCGGGATCTGCCACCAGCTGGGCGAGCGGGCCATGTCGTTGTCGTCGCGGTAGAAGATGCCGACGCGGATGCCGTACAGCTGCTGGTAGCGGGCGAGTTCGAGCTGGAGGGTCTCGTGGCGCTCGTCGGCGCCGGTGGATCCGGAGCCCTGGGCGTCGATGACGAGCTGGGCGAGGGCGGCGAACCGGGCGCTGTCGTCGATGCGGTCGACCACCACCCGCTGCTGCTGTCCGGCGGCCAGGCTCACCGCGAGCGGGAAGCCCAGCGCGAGCAGCGTGCCCGCCATCAGGATGACGAGCAGCGGGAGCAATCGGGCGCGCACGGCAGAGGACCCCTAGGGGGCGGACGGGGCGGTCGGGGCGGACGGCGTGACGAGCCGGTAGCCCACCCCGCGGACGGTTTCGATGAGGGCGGGCATGCGCAGCTTGGAGCGCAGGGAGGCGACGTGGACCTCCAGGGTGCGCCCGGTCCCCTCCCAGCTGGTGCGCCACACCTCACTGATGATCTGCTCGCGGCGGAAGACGACGCCGGGCCGCTGCGCGAGCAGGGCCAGCAGGTCGAACTCCTTGCGGGTGAGCGGTACGTCGGCGCCGTCCACGCTGACCCGGCGGTTGGGCAGCTCGATGCTGACGGGGCCGAGCCGGACCGTGGCGGGCGTACCGGTCCCGGTGGCCGCGGCCTCCTCGGAGGCACCCGTGCGCCGGGCGACGGCGTGGATGCGGGCGAGGAGCTCGCCGGTGTCGTAGGGCTTGACCACGTAGTCGTCGGCGCCCATGTTCAGCCCGTGGATGCGGGAGCGTACGTCGGCGCGCGCGGTCACCATGATGACGGGGGTGGCGGTGCGCTTGCGGATCTTGCCGCACACCTCGTAGCCGTCCTGGTCGGGCAGGCCGAGGTCGAGCAGGATCACGCCGTAGGGGGACGCGCCGGGCAGGGCCCCGGCGGGCAGCAGCGCCTGCAGGGCTTCCTCGCCGCTGCGGGCGTGGGTGACCTTGAAGCCGTGCCGGGCGAGGATCGCGGACAGGGCGGCGGCGACGTGATCGTCGTCCTCGACGAGCAGCAGTCTCATGTCGTCCCCCTCTCCTCTTCTCGCTCCCGGGCTTCCCCGGGGATGGTCACACGGATGGCCAAAGGGTGGCCATCATGCATACACGCCGATGCGGAGTCCCACGTCAAGGGGGTTCCGCCGCGGCGCGCCTTCCGTTATGCACCCGGTACGCGCCGCATTCGACCACGCCGGTGCCGCGCACGGAGCGTATCCGGGGGAAGCCGGATCGTTATGCTCAATTCTCCCTCAGATGTGATGACGTTGTGGACGTGACGTCACTACTGTCCTCCCAACCGAGGAGGACGGAGCAAGAAGCCGATGAGCGGAGTATCAGTGACCAAGGACGTGCAGGACGCGGCCGGTGCCGCGGACGACCTGGTCGTACTGAGCAACGTCAACAAGCACTTCGGCGCGCTGCACGTGCTTCAGGACATCGATCTGAGCATTGCCCGCGGTGAGGTAGTCGTCGTGATCGGTCCCTCGGGATCGGGCAAGTCCACGCTGTGCCGGACGATCAACCGTCTGGAGACCATCGACTCGGGCACCATCACGCTCGACGGCAAGGAGCTGCCCTCGGAGGGCAAGGAACTGGCCCGGCTGCGCGCCGACGTCGGCATGGTCTTCCAGTCGTTCAATCTCTTCGCGCACAAGACGGTGCTGGAGAACGTCATGCTGGGCCAGGTCAAGGTCCGCAAGACCGACGGGGCCGCGGCGCGCGAGAAGGCGGTGGCCCTGCTGGACCGGGTGGGCGTCGGCTCGCAGGCCGACAAGTACCCGGCGCAGCTCTCCGGCGGCCAGCAGCAGCGCGTGGCGATCGCCCGGGCGCTGGCCATGGAGCCGAAGGTCATGCTGTTCGACGAGCCGACCTCGGCTCTCGACCCGGAGATGATCAACGAGGTGCTGGAGGTCATGCAGCAGCTCGCCCGTGAGGGGATGACCATGGTGGTCGTCACGCACGAGATGGGCTTCGCCCGCTCTGCCGCCAACCGGGTCGTCTTCATGGCCGACGGAAAGATCGTCGAAGAGGCCACCCCCGAGCAGTTCTTCAGCAACCCGCGCAGTGACCGCGCCAAGGACTTCCTGTCGAAGATCCTGCACCACTGAGGGTCTCGTCTGGTAGTCATCCGTATGCGGATCGCCGCCGGATCGTTCCTGTCGGCCGCGCGTACGCCGTAAGCGTCGCTCGTCGTTCAACAACGTCTCATCCGAGGGAAGTTCACCATGAAGATCTCCAAGGCCGCTGCGGCCGCGGCCGTCGCCGTCGCCCTTGCCCTGACCGCGACCGCCTGTGGCGGCAGCGAGAAGGACGCCGCCAGTGACGGCGGTGCGTCCGGTGGCGCGAAGGACAAGATCGTCGTCGGCATCAAGTACGACCAGCCGGGTCTCGGCCTGAAGACCCCCGACGGCAAGTACACCGGCTTCGACGTCGACGTCGCCACGTACGTGGCCAAGGAGCTCGGCTACGAGCCGAACCAGATCGAGTTCAAGCAGGCCGTGAGCGCCGAGCGCGAGAACCTGCTCGCCAACGGCGACGTGAAGTTCATCGTCGCGACCTACTCGATCAACGACAAGCGCAAGGAGAAGGTCGACTTCGCCGGCCCGTACTTCCTCGCGCACCAGGACCTGCTGGTCCGCGCCGACGACACGAGCATCACCAAGGTCGAGGACCTGAACAAGAAGAAGCTCTGCTCGGTCACCGGCTCGACGTCGGCGCAGAACATCAAGAAGACCCTGGCCCCCGAGGCCGACCTGCTGGAGCAGGGCGGCTACTCCGAGTGCCTGACCGGCCTGGAGAGCAAGGCCGTCGACGCCCTGACCACGGACAACTCGATCCTGGCCGGTTACGCCGCGCAGGAGAAGAACAAGGGCAAGTTCAAGCTCGTCGGCCTGAGCATGAGCAACGAGAACTACGGCATCGGTCTGAAGAAGGGCGACAAGGAGCTCCAGACCAAGATCAACGCCGCGCTCAAGAAGATGGTCGAGGACGGCAGCTGGCAGAAGGCCGTGGACAAGAACCTGGGCCCGGCCAACTACAAGAACGAGCCTGCCCCGCAGATCACCGAAGGCAGCTGATTCATCGGTGAGGGGCGTCGCCGCCCGCCTGCCGCGGGCGGCGGCGCACCTCACCGGCCATCCTGGGGAGAGCGCAGGGCATCGTGTTCGATTTTCTTGATTCCGGGCAGTACGACGTGCTCGGAGCCTTCTGGGTGACGGTTCAGCTCACCCTCTACTCGGCGGCCGGATCCCTGATCTGGGGCACCGTCCTGGCCGGGATGCGGGTCAGCCCGGTCCCGCTGCTGCGGGGCTTCGGTACCGCGTACGTCAACCTGGTGCGCAACACCCCGTTGACCTTGCTGGTCATCGGCTGCTCACTGGGTCTCAGCCAGACCCTCAAAATCAACCTGGGCGGCGACAGCTTCAAGGAGATCGGCTTCCGGCTCGCGGTCCTCGGACTGATCGCCTACACCGGCACCTTCGTCTGCGAGGCCCTGCGCTCCGGTATCAACACCGTGCCCGTCGGGCAGGCCGAGGCGGCCCGCGCACTGGGGCTGAGCTTCTTTCAGGTGCTCACCTTGATCGTGCTCCCCCAGGCCTTCCGGGCGGTCGTGGCGCCGCTCGCCAACGTACTGATCGCGCTCACCAAGAACACCACGGTGGCGGCGACCATCGGCGTGGCCGAAGCGGCCCTGCTGATGAAGGAAATGCTCGAGAACGAGGCGCAGGCGGTCTTCGCGGTCTTCGCGGTCTTCGCCCTCGGTTTCGTCCTGCTGACCCTGCCCACCGGCCTTCTGCTGGGCTGGGTCGCCAAGCGAGTGGCGGTGAAGCGATGACCTCCGTGCTGTACGACGTCCCCGGCCCCAAGGCCAAGGCGCGCAACTGGATCTACAGCGGGATCTTCATCGTCCTGTTCGGGCTCTTCATGTGGTGGGCTCTGTCCCTCATGGCGGAGAACGGCCAGCTCGACGCCGACAAGTGGTCCCCCTTCGTCACCGACAGCCGGGTCTGGACCACGTACCTGATCCCCGGCCTGATGGAGACCCTCAAGGCCGGCGCGCTCGCCATGGTGATCGCCCTCCCGCTCGGCGCGGTGCTGGGCATCGGCCGGCTGTCCGACCACGCCTGGGTGCGGGCGGCGGTCGGTGCGTGGGTGGAGTTCTTCCGCGCCATCCCGGTACTGATGCTGATGCTGTTCAGCAACGCGCTGTACGCACCGCAGCTCATGGACGTCCCCTCCGACACCCGGCCGTTCTGGGCCGTCGTCACGGGCCTGGTCCTCTACAACTCGGCCGTCATCGCCGAGATCGTCCGGGCCGGCGTGCTCTCCCTGCCCCGCGGCCAGACCGACGCGGCCAAGGCCATCGGCATGCGCAAGGGCCAGACCATGGTCCACGTGCTGATCCCGCAGGCCGTCACCGCGATGCTGCCAGCCCTGGTGAGCCAGCTCGTGGTGATCCTGAAGGACACCGCCCTCGGTGGCGCCCTGCTCGGCTTCGCGGAACTGCTCTCCATGAACCGGCAGATCTCGGCCAACTACAGCAACACCATCGCCACCCTCTTCGTGATCGCCCTGATCTACATCGTGGTGAACTTCGCCCTCACCACCTTCGCCTCCCAGCTGGAAGGCCGGCTGCGGAAGTCGAAGAAGAGCACCGGCGCCGTGCTCGGTGCGGAAGAGATCGACGACGCGGTCCCCGGCGCGAACACGGCGGCCGGAGCCTGACGCCGGAGCCTCCTTCGGACGGCCCCCGGGTCTGACATACGGTCAGTCATAGTGCGTATCCAGTGTGGTGCGGCGGAACTCATCCGCCGCACCACACTGCGTTGCGCCCTCGGGTGTCACTTGACGCGGGCACCTACAGTGGGTTGCATACGTTCTGTGATCACATACCGGACACCGGGAGCCACATCATGGACCCGGTGATCGTCGTCGGCGCCGGGCCCGTCGGACTGTCCCTGTCCCTCGCCCTGGCGGGCGCGGGCGTGCCCTCCGTCGTGCTCGACGAAGGGCCCGGCAAGGAGGAACCGCGGCCGGCCCGTACCGTCGTCCTGCACGCCGACACCGCGGCCATGGCCCACCGGCTGGGCTGTACGACGCTGCGCGACGAGGGGGCGTACTTCGCCGCCTGGCGCACCATGCGGCGCGGCCGAGACGCCCAGCGGATCGCCTTCGAGGACCACCCGGCCCCCCTGCACGTGCCACAGCACGCGCTGACGCGCGGGCTGCGCGACGCCGCCGCGGCCCACCCGCTGGTCCAGCTGGTCACCGAGAGCCGTGTGGACTCCGTAGAACAGGACGCCCACGGGGTCACCGCCCACACCCGGGGCGCCGAGACCACTTGGTGGCGCGGGAGTTACCTGGTCGGCTGCGACGGCGCCCGCTCCACCGTGCGCAAACTGCTCGGCATCCGCTTCCCCGGCCGCACCGCCGTGGAACGGCACGCCGTGGCCGCGCTGCGCACCGAACTCCCCTGGCCGGGCGAGGCCTTGCTGCACCGCAGTCCGCCGCAGGAGGTCACCTCCCGGCCGCTGCCCGACGGGGTGTGGCGGCTGGACTGGCTGCTCCCGGCCCGCGGGGAGCTGGTGACCCCCGACCTGTTGGTGACCCTGATCCGGGACACCCTCGCGGTGTGGTGCGGGGGCAGCACTCCCCCGTACGACCTCATCGACACCGGGGTCCACACCCTGCACCACCGCCTCGCCCGGCGCTGGCGCGACGGTCGCGCCTTCCTCGCCGGCGAGGCCGCACACCTGCTGGGCGCGCTCGGCACCCAGGGGGTCGAGGAGGGGCTCCGGGACGCCGAGAACCTCGCGTGGAAGCTGTCCCTGGCCTGGCACCAGGGAGCGTCCGAGGCGCTGCTCGACAGTTACGAGGGCGAGCGGCGCACCGCCGTCGCCTCCCGGCTGCGCGCGGCCGACCAGGCGATGCCGACGCTGCGGGCCGGCGGCGCCCTGCGCACCTACCTGCCCGGGGCCTCGCGCTCCGCCGAATCCCTCCTCACCGACGGCCACCTGGGGCGCGGACCACTGGGCGCGGAGCCGGCGTACGCCCCGCCGGTCGCCGTACGCGAGGTGCCGACGGCGACCGAACCGGGCGGTCCGGTGGCGAACGTGCCGGTGACCGCGCCCGACGGGGCGACCGTGCCGCTGCGGGACCTGCTGGGGCAGGGCCGGCTGCTCGTGGTCCTGGTCGCCCCGGGCACCGGGGTCTGGGACCGGCGCCACTGGCTCGGTGCCGGGCTGATGCCCCGGCTCGCCGCAGCGGTCAGCGCCCTGCCGGTCCGCACCGACCTGCTCGTCGCGGACTCCTACCCGGGGGCGCCGGCCCACACCGTGCTGCTCGTACGGCCGGACGGGCACCTGGCGGCGACCTTCGCGGGGGTCCGCCCGGCGGAACTGTACGAGGCGGCGGACACGGTCCGGGCGGGCGCGCCCGCACCCCGGCGGACCGCGCCCTCGACGACACCGACCGTGGTGATCGATTGACCGTCCTCCCGGACTCGTGGTTCACTCGCCGAATGACCGGCAACGACGTACGCCTGTGGCGGAGGGTCCATATGGACCTGCTCCGCTACGCGGGCTGCGTGTGTCGCCCTTCCTGTTGATTCGCCCTTCCCTCCGCGCGCCCCGTGCCGTCCACCGGCCTGCGCGCACCTCCGCGAACCCAGGAACGGTCCCCCTTCATGTCTGCACCCGCGTCCACCGCACGCCCGTACGCCCCTGAGCCCGTGGCGGCCGGGGGCCCCACGGCCGCCGAACTCCTCGACTTCGCCCTCCGCACAGCCGCCGACCCCGCGGTCGTGGCTTCGCTGCCGCTCGATCCCGAGGGCCGCACCTGGGTCCGCCTCGACGGGCCGGGCGGCAGCGAGGCCTGGCTGATCGGCTGGCCTCCGGGCACCGGCACCGGCTGGCACGACCATGCCGAATCGCGGGGCGCGTTCGCCACCGCGCGCGGCCGGCTCACCGAACACTCGCTGACCGTACGGCTGCCCTCCGAGGGCTGGCGGTCGCTGGAGCTGGCCCCCGACGTCGACCGCCGCCGCACGCTGGACACGGGCATCGGGCGGGCCTTCCTGGAGCACCACGTGCACGAGGTCCTCAACGAGTCCCCCACCGAGCACGCGGTCTCGGTGCACGCGTACTACCCGCCGCTCCCGCTGATCCGCCGCTACAGCCGCAGCGGCCCGGTGCTCCACCTCGAGCACGTCGAGCGTCCGGCGGACTGGCAGTGAGCGCCCCGGTCGGCATCGACGAGCTGCTGGAGCAGGTCCGCGCGGGCTACACCCGCGTCGGCCCGGAGGAGGCGTACGCCGCCTCCCGCGCCGGCGCCCTGCTGGTGGACATCCGCTACCAGGCCCTGCGCGAGCGCGACGGCCTGATCCCGGGGGCGCTGGTGGTCGAGCGCAACGAGCTGGAGTGGCGCCTGGATCCCACGGGGAGCCACCGCGCGCCCGAGGCCACGAGCCACGACCTCCAGGTCGTGGTGATCTGCAACGAGGGCTACGCCTCCAGCCTCGCCGCGGCCTCCCTCCACGCCTTGGGCCTCCACCGCGCGACGGACCTGACCGGCGGCTTCCAGGCCTGGAAGTCGGCCGGCCTCCCCCTCACGCCTGCCTGACGCGCCCCGCGCGGGTGCTGCCGCCGCGCGGAGCCGATCCCCTACCCGCCGTTCCCAGGGCTCCGCCCGGGCCCGGTCCTCAAACGCCGGACAGGCTGAAGGATCCACCCCCGTCGGCGTTTGAGGCGCGGGGGCCCGGGGGCAGCGCCCCCGGCAACGGCGCCGCACGGGCAGGGCTTCGGGGCGGGGCTAGGCCGTGGCCGTGGCCACCTCCACCGGAGCCACCCTCAACGCCACCCTCCCCGGGAGGGAAGTCGCCGCGAGAGCCAACAGCCCGGCCACCACCACCACCACCGCGTACGCGACCGGCAGGACCGCCGGCGCCGCCACCCCCGTCATGCCCACGCTGAACGCGGTCAGTACGGCCAGCGCGATCCCCGACCCGAGCACCGCCCCGATCAGGACCACCGCCAGCGCCTCCGCCCGGAGCATCCGCAGCACCTGCCGCCGCTTGGCCCCGGCCAGCCGCAGCATCGCGAACTCCCGGAACCGCTCCGCGGTCGACATCGCGAGCGTGTTCACCACGGCGATCGCAGCGAAGGCCAGGACCAGCCCCATGGCCAGCAGGTTGATCTCCGCCCCGGCGTCCTGCCGCTGCGCCAGCGCCTCGTCGGCTTGTGCCGCGGACAGCACCCGTACCCCCGGGAACCCCCGTACGGCCGCGGTCAGCCGCTCCCGCCCGGCCGCCGGCCCAGGCCCCGGCTCCGCCGCCACCAGCACACTGCTCGCCAGCGGATTGTCCGTGTGCGCGGCAACCAGCCCGTGCGGCAGCGTCAGATCCCCGAAGCCCAGCCCCCGCGCGTACACGGCCGCGACCGTCAGCGTGACCGGCGTCCCGCCCCCCAGCGCCAGGCTCAGCGGGCTCCCGGGCTTCAACCCCAGCCGTTCGGCCGCGAGTTCGCTCACCGCCGCCGTGCCCTCCCCGAACCCGTCGAGGCTCCCGCCGGTGACCTCGGGGTCCCAGGTCCGGGTCAGACCGGCCGGGGTCACGCCCTGCGCGGCGTACTTCGCCAGCCCCACCCGTACCGACGTGTGCACGATCTAGGTGGCCGCCGTGACCCCCGGCGTCCGCCGGATCCGCTCGGCGGCCGGTGACGAGGGCGGCCGCGCACAGCAGCGCGACGAAGGCGCCGAGGAAACCGGCTTTGCGGTCCCGGAGGGTCTGAAGGGCGTGGCGCAGCATCATGCCGTCAACTCTGCTGCCGGGCATGCCTCCTGGCACTGGCGTGCCCCTGCATCCGTACCCGGGGGCTAACCCACCCCGGGCCCGGCGGCGGCTCACTCCCCCGGGTACCCGAGCCCGTCGGCCTCCTCGCCCTCCGCCTCCAGCGCACGTCGGACCACCCGCAGGGCCATGCCCTCCGGGTATCCCTTGCGGGCGAGCATCCCGGCGAGGCGCCGGATCCGCTTGTCGCGCTCAAGGCCCCGGGTGGCGCGGAGCTTGCGCTCGACGAGCTCCCGGGCGGTCTGTTCCTCCTGCTCGGAGTCGAGCAGCTCCAGGGCCTCTTCCACGAGGGTCGCGTGCACCCCCTTGGTCCGGAGCTCCTGCGCGAGCGCCCGGCGGGCCAGGCCCCGGCCGCGGTGCCGGGACTCGACCCAGGCTCCGGCGAAGGCGGCGTCGTCGATCAGGCCCACCTCCTCGTACCGGGAGAGGACCTGCTGCGACACCTCCTCGGGGATGCCCCGCTTGTGCAGGGCGTCCGCGAGCTGGCGCCGGGTGCGCGGGCTCCCCGTGAGCAGGCGCAGGCAGATCGCCCGCGCCTGCTCCTCGGGGCTCTGGGGCGGCAGTTCCTGGCGGTCCTCACGACCGCGCCTGCTCCTGCCGCCCCCTTCCTGCTCCTGCACGGGTCAGCTCTTGGCCACGGCGGCCTTGGCCGTCGTCTTGGCCTTCGACGCGGGCGCGGGCACGGCCGTGGCGTCGGCGGGCGCGGCAGCGGCGGCGTCATCGGCGGCGGCGTCCTTGCGGACACCCACGCCCAGCTTCTCCTTGATCTTCCGCTCGATCTCGTTGGCGAGGTCCGGGTTGTCCTTCAGGAAGTTACGGGCGTTCTCCTTGCCCTGGCCGAGCTGGTCGCCCTCGTACGTGTACCAGGCACCGGCCTTGCGCACGAAGCCGTGCTCCACGCCCATGTCGATCAGTCCGCCCTCGCGGCTGATGCCCTGGCCGTAGAGGATGTCGAACTCGGCCTGCTTGAACGGGGGCGCGACCTTGTTCTTGACCACCTTGACGCGGGTGCGGTTACCGACCGCGTCCGTGCCGTCCTTCAGGGTCTCGATGCGGCGGATGTCGAGGCGTACGGAGGCGTAGAACTTCAGCGCGCGGCCACCGGTGGTGGTCTCCGGCGAGCCGAACATCACACCGATCTTCTCGCGGAGCTGGTTGATGAAGATCGCGGTGGTCTTGGACTGGTTGAGCGCACCGGTGATCTTCCGGAGCGCCTGGCTCATCAGACGGGCCTGGAGACCGACGTGAGAGTCGCCCATCTCACCCTCGATCTCCGCGCGCGGCACGAGGGCCGCCACGGAGTCGATGACGATCAGGTCGAGGGCACCGGAGCGGACGAGCATGTCCACGATCTCCAGCGCCTGCTCGCCGGTGTCCGGCTGCGACAGGATGAGGTTGTCGGTGTCCACGCCGAGGGCCTTCGCGTACTCGGGGTCGAGCGCGTGCTCGGCGTCCACGAAGGCGACGGTGCCGCCGGCCTTCTGCGCGTTGGCCACGGCGTGCAGGGTCAGGGTCGTCTTACCGGAGGACTCCGGCCCGTACACCTCGATCACGCGGCCGCGGGGCAGCCCGCCGACGCCGAGCGCGATGTCCAGCGCGGTCGACCCGGTGGGGATGACCTCGATGGGGTCGTTCGGCTTGTCGCCGAGGCGCATGACCGCACCCTTGCCGAATTGCCGTTCAATCTGTGCGAGAGCGGCGTCGAGAGCCTTCTCGCGGTCGGTGCCTGCCATGGGTTCCACCCGGTTTGCTTGAGTCGATCGCTTCACGCCATTGACGCTAATGCCTGCCACTGACAATGCGCCTCCACGACCGGTTCGGCTGTGGATAACTCATCAGAATGGATGTTCGATTTCCCTGTCAAGCGCGCCACGCCCGCCCCCCCCCCATCCTCAGGCGTGACGCCGTTGCCCCGCCTACGCCGGCTCCTCGCGGACGGGGGCCGGCCGCTGCGGGGCCTCCCCGTTCTCGGGGATCAGCGGCGCCGGCATCAACACGGCGAAGGCGCCCGCGACCGCGGTCTCGACGAAGGCGATCGGGCCGAGCATCACCGTGACCCACAGCGGCAGCGTCAGCGCCGCCATCGTCAGCCCCAGCCGGATCCGGAATTCGTCCACGGGCATCCGTACGTGCGCCAGGCCCGCGCAGACCGCCAGCAGCACCGTCACGGCGCCGATCGTGCCCAGCACCACCAAGGCGAATCCCGCGAAGTCCACGAAGGAAGGGGCCGTAGCACCCAGGACCGGCCCGGCCGCCGGGTACGCGACGAGCCACACGGCCACGTGCACCCCGCAGCACAACGCGACCATGCACGGCGAGGGCAGGCCGAAGCCCCCGCCCGGTGAGCGGGCGGGGGCTTCGCGGGTCTGGGATCCGTCGGGGCGAGGGGGTCAGCTCACGGCCTGCTTCACGAGCGCGCCGATCCGCTCCTCCACCTCGGCCGTCACCTCGGTCAGGGCGAAGCCGGCCGCCCACATCGTGCCCTCGTCCAGGGCGGCGAGGTCACTGAAGCCGAGGGTCGCGTAGCGCGCCTTGAACTTCTCCGCGCTCTGGAAGAAACAGACGACCTTGCCGTCCAGGGCGTAGGAGGGCATCCCGTACCAGAGCTTCGGCGCGAGGACCGGGGCGGCGGCCGTGATGACGGCGTGCACGCGCTCGGCCATGATCCGGTCCGAGTCCTGCATCTCGGCGATCTTCGCGAGGACCTCCCGCTCCGCCTCCGCCGCCTTGTCCGCGCGCGAGCTGCGGCGCGCGGCCGTCTTCAGCTCCTGGGCGTGGTCCTTCATCGCGGCCCGCTCCTCGGCCGTGAATCCCTCGTGCGTGCTGCCACCGGTCTTGCTCATGCCGGATCTCCTCCTTGAGGTTCTTGATGCGCGCGCCCTGAGAGGGACCTAACCCCGCCCACCGACACGGCCCCTGTCGAGGCGTCACAAGTAGAGATCGTTCAACAGCGTTTGTCTAAGGCTTAGTTGTGTCCTGTCGGCGGTCGTTCGCCGACGGCGCGAGCGGCTCGGCCCGCTGAACGGGGCGCTCACTTCTGCGACAGGCCGGCCCTGATCATCGACACGGCGCTCACCAGCTTGCGGAGGCCTTCGGTCTGGACCACCACGATGCCCCGGGAGGTCTGGAGCTCGTCCCCCTTCGCGGCGCCGGCGACGCATTCGTCCGTGCCGCGTCTGAATCCGTCCAGGGACTCCTTCCAGTAGCCCTGGGCGGCTTCGTGCGGTATCGGGCCGAGCTTCTCGGCCGCGGCGACCTCTTTCAGCAGGTCCTGGCAGGCGGGCCCCTGGACGTCGATCGTGCGCATGCTCACCTCGTTGACGCGGCCCGCGCTCTCGTTGAGCTTCTTGATCCGGGACTCGCCCCCCGAGGAGTACCAGTCCTCCAGTTCCTCGGCCGGCGTCCGGGAACAGCCCGCGAGCAGCGCGGCAACGGCCGCGACGGCAACGGTGACGGCGGCCGGCGCGAGGACGCGCACACGTAACGACATGGAACCCCCTGAGTCGGTCCGGCCGATGCTGCCAGGGGCCGCCCGGTCTCGTACGCCTCGTGACGCTTTCGTGACGGGTCGCGACCGAAGGCATCCCCCCTCCGCATCGAGTGACAACCCAGGGTTGACGCTCCCGCGACTGTCAACCTACGGTTGCACTCATGACGAACCCATCCGTGGAACCCGTTCGCATGACCAATCCCGTACGCCTCGACGACCTGATCGAGGCCATCAACAAGGTTCACACCGACCCCCTGGAGCAGCTCAGCGGCGCCGTCGTCGCCGCCGAGGCGCTCGGGGACGTCGCGGACCACCTCATCGGCCACTTCGTCGACCAGGCCCGCCGCTCCGGCGCCTCCTGGACCGACATCGGCCGCAGCATGGGCGTCACCCGCCAGGCGGCCCAGAAGCGCTTCGTCCCCAAGGCGGACAAGGAGGGTGCCGCCGCGCTCGACCCGAACGCGGGCTTCGGCCGGTTCACCCCCCGCGCCCGCAACGTCGTCGTCGCCGCGCAGAACGAGGCCCGCGCCGCCGGCGGCACCGAGATCCGCACGGACCACCTGGTCCTGGGCCTGCTGGCCGAGCCCGAGGGTTTCGCCGGACTCGCCCTGGGCGCCCAGGGGGTCACGGCGGACGACGTGCGCGCCGCCGTGACCGCCGTACTGCCCCCGCCCCATGCGGAGGTCCCCGACCTCATCCCCTTCGACGCGTCCGCGAAGAAGGCCCTGGAGCTCACCTTCCGCGAGGCCCTGCGCCTGGGGCACGACTACGTCGGCACCGAGCACGTCCTGCTCGCGCTCCTGGAGCTGGAGAACGGCGAGGGCCCGCTGAGCGGCCTCGGCGTGACCAAGGCCGCCGCCGAGGCGACCGTCACCGAAGCCGTGGCAGCCGTACTCGGCGGCGCCGGGGACGCGCCGTAGAGGAATCCGCCTCCTCCGTCAGCGCGTAGCGCTTCACGTACGCGCCGAGGAAGGCCTGCAGCGTGGCGATGGCCGGGATCGCGACGAGCGCCCCGACCGCGCCGAGCAGGGCGGTGCCCGCGATGACCGATCCGAAGGCGACCGCCGGATGGATGTCCACGGTCTTCGAGGTCAGCTTGGGCTGCAGGACGTAGTTCTCGAACTGCTGGTAGACCACCACGAAGCCGAGGACGTACAGCGCGTACCAGGGGTCGACGGTGAAGGCGATCAGAACCGGCAGCGCACCCGCGAGGTAGGTGCCGATGGTGGGGATGAACTGCGAGACCAGCCCCACCCACATCGCGAGAGCGGGCGCGTACGGCACCCCGAGGATCGCCAGCATGATGTAGGTGGCGATACCGGAGATCAGCGCCATCAGCCCGCGCGAGTAGAGGTAGCCGCCGGTCTTGGCGACGGCGATCTCCCAGGCGCGCAGCACCTCGCCCTGCTTCGCGGGCGGCAGCACGGAGCACAGCGCGCGCCGCAGCCGCGGTCCGTCGGCGGCGAAGTAGAAGGAGAACAGCCCGATCGTCAGCAGCTTGAAGAGTCCGCCGAGCACCGTGGCGGAGACGTCGAGCACGCCGGACGCGCTGTTCTGCACGTACTTGCGCAGCCAGTCGGAGCGCAGCACGCTCTCCTGGATCTCCAGCCGGGACAGTTCGGTGTGGAAGGTGGAGTTGATCGCTTTGATCACCGAGTCGAGATAGCCCGGGAAACCCTCGACCATGGCGACGATCTGCCCGGCGAGCAGCGAGCCGAGCAGCGCGAGGAAGCCGGCGGTCACGACGAGCACCGCAAGGAACATCACGAAGGTGGCGAGCCCGCGGCGCATGCCGCGGGCCGCCATCCCGGACACCGCCGGTTCGATCGCGAGCGCGAGGAAGAACGCGATCAGGATGTTGACGAGCAGCCCGATGAGCTGGTGGAAGGCCCAGCTGCCGAGCTGGAAGCAGGCGACGAGCGCCAGTACGAGGATCACGGCGCGCGGCAGCCAGCGCGGCATCCGCGCCTCTGCCCCGCCGGGGGGCACGGGGGCCGCACCGGCCGGGGGGCTCCCCGCGCCGCCGGAGCCGGCCTGGGGGACGGGGCCGCCGGGGGCTACCGGGCGCCGCGAGCCGCCGGGGCCTTCAGCGCCCCGATCGGAGGCCGGATCGCGGGCCGGACCGGAGGCCGGACCGGGGTCCGTCGACCGGCTGCCCTGCCGCTCGCCCCGGACGTCGGCGGTCTGGTCGTCGGTCGTCGTCTCATCACTGGCTGCCACGCCGCCAAGTCTGTCCCACGGCCGCCCGAACCACGAAGCGGTGCCCGGCGGTGTCAGCGCAGGAAGGCCGGCACGTCCATCGCCGAACACACCGCACGCCACACGTCCTTGGCCTCCCAGCCCGCGTCCAGCGCCTGGTGGACGGTCCGCCCGCCCAGCTCCGTCATGACGTGGTCCCGTGCGAAGGAGTCGGCGTAGCCCGCGCCGAAGTGCTCGGCCATCCGCTCCCAGAAAATCGTCAACCGCATGCCCCCAGTATCCCGCCCCGGGAGAGTGCACCGGCCGCGTTCGCCCCTCCTGGCCACACCGCCGCGTCCTAGGTTGCACGCATGCCCGGAGACGAAGCTTCCTCGCAGACGTCGCAGACCCCGCACGCCGCGCAGCCCTCACAGCCCGCGCAGACCCCGCTGGCCCGCGCCGAGCAGTTCATCTGGCTCACGGCCCGTGTGCTGGAGCAGCGGCGGTTCGCGTTCCACTTCCTCGGCGGGGACGCCGACCCGGTGGACACCGCCCTCGGTTCGTACCTCAACGGCGACGGCGGCTACGGTCACGCCCTCGATCCGGATCTGCGCGGTCCGCTCAGCCAGCCCCTGCACACCGCCCACGCGCTGCGCGTGCTGGACAGCCTGGGCCGCTGCGCCGGGCAGCGCATCGAGCGGCTCTGCCGCCACCTGACCTCGGTCTCCACCCCTGACGGCGCCCTTCCGGTGGTCTCCCCGGCCCCGCGGGCCTACCCGGCGGCCCCGTACCACCCGATGTACGACGCCCCGCCCGGCGAGCTGCTGACCACGGGCCCGGTCGTCGGCTTGCTGCACCGCAACCGGGTCTGGCACGCCTGGCTCTTCCGGGCCACCGACTTCTGCTGGGACCGGGTCGAGAGCCTGCGTCACTCGCATCCGTACGAGGTCCAGAGCGCGGTGGCCTTCCTCGACGGCGTCCCGGACCGGGCGCGCGCGGCGGCGGCCGCGGACCGGCTGGGCCGCCTGGTGCGCGCGCAGAGGCTCGCGGTGCTCGATCCGGGGCGGCGCGGGGAGTATCCGCCCGCCCCGGGCTACGCACCGGGCGAGCTCCTCTTCCCGCACGACTTCGCGCGGCGGCCCGAATCGCTGGCCCGCGGCTGGTTCACGGACGACGAGATGCGCCGCTCGCTGGACCACCTGGCCGCCGCGCAGCAGGGGGACGGTGGCTGGCCGGTCCGCCGCGAGGCCTGGGCGCCGGGGAGCTCGCTGGAGCGGCGGCCGATCGCGACGCTGGAGGCCCTGCTGACCCTGCGGGCGTACGGGCGCCTGCCTGCCGGGATCAGCCGCCCAGGGCCCGTACCCCCGCGGTGACGACGACGGCAGCCGCGACCACGACGAGGAACGGGGCCCGCAGCAGCAGCGCCAGGCCGGCGGCGGCGAGCCCGGCGGCGCGGGCGTCGACGACGAGGGCGGAGCCGGTGCTGAAGGTCTGCTGGGCGGTGAGCGCGGCGAGCAGCGCGACCGGCAGCAGGGCGGCCAGCCGGCGTACCAGCGGCCGCTCCAGGGCCCCGGCGGGGACGAGCAGCCCGGCGAGCTTGACGGCGTAGCAGCCGACGACGGTCAGTGCGATGGCGATCCAGACGTTCACGGACGGCGTCCCTTCATCCACAGCACGACGGGGGCGGCCAGGGCCGCGATCAGCACGGGCACCCCGGCGGGCAGCACGGGCAGGAATCCGAGCCCGAGGACGAGCGCGAGGGCGGCGACGGCCCGCTCGGTGCCGGTCTTCAGCATCGGCGCGAGCAGGGCCAGGAACACGGCGGGCCCGGCGGCGTCCAGCCCCCACGCCTTCGTGTCCCCGATGGCCTCGGCGCCGAGCGCGCCGAGCAGGGTGGTCAGGTTCCACAGCGCGTAGAGGCTGAGCCCGGTGACGGTGAAGCCGAGCCGGGCCGACTTCCGGTCGGGCTGGGCCAGCGCGACGGCGGTGGTCTCGTCGATCACCCAGTGCGCGGCGAAGGGCCGTACGGCGCGGGGCAGCGCCAGCAGCTGCGACAGGCGCAGTCCGTAGAAGGCGTTGCGGGTGCCGAGGAAGAAGGCCCCGGCGGCGGCGGTGAACGGATTGCCGCCCGCGGCGAGCGCTCCGACCAGGGCGAACTGCGAGGCGCCGGTGAAGACGAGCAGGCTCAGCACGCAGGCCTGGAGGGTGCTGATGCCGGCCCCGGCGGCGGTCACCCCGAAGGCGAACCCGGACAGCCCGACGGCCACCCCGACGCCGAGCGCGTCGCGGATGACGGCGGCCCGCGGGCGCCCGTCGGGCACTGCGGTCTCTCGTATCTCTGGCTCTGTGACCAGCTGCTTCTCTCCCACGCCCCGAAAACTACGCGGGGCCGGTGCGGATGGTCTTGTACGTTCTTGCGCGCGCCCGTGGGCCCTGGCCGGCCCCGGCGCGGCGGGATCAGGGGGCTAGACGGCCCGTCCGCGCCGGTACGCGCCCGGGGGGACCCCCACGATGCGGGTGAAGTGCCGGTTCAGGTGCGGCTGGTCGGTGAAGCCGACGGTGACGGCCGCCTCCGCCGGCGGGGTGCCCGCGTCGAGCAGCCGGCGGGCCCGGCGGACCCGGGCGTCGGTCAGCCAGGTGTGCGGCGGCATCCCGTACTGCTCGCGGAAGGCCCGCAGCAGCGCGAAGGGGCTGGTTCCGAGGTCGGCCGCCAGCTGCTCCAGCGACGGCGGGTCGGCCATCCGCTCCGCCAGCACCGCCCGGGCCCGTTCGGCGTCGGCCGCGCCCGCGCGCCGTACCGCGCGGGCCGGCAGGGGGCCCGCGTGACGGGTCAGCATCCGTGCCACGACTCCCCGCAGCAGCGTGTCGGCGGCCAGCGCGTTCCCGGCCTCGGCCGCCCGGTGCACCTCGCTGATGGTCCGCGATCCGTGCGGGTCGGTGACCACGTCGGCCGTGAAGCCGGGGGTGCCGCGCAGGGTGCCGATCTCTTCGGCGACCTCGGTGATCAGCTCGCGGGACGGGTAGAGGGTGGCGTACGCCCAGCCCTCGGGGACCCCGGCGCGCGCGGTGTGCGGCACCTCGGGGTTGATCAGGACCACGCTGCCCGGTCCGGCGCGCACCACGTGGCCGGGCAGGCCGACCTCCTCGACGCCGCCGGTGACGGCCGCGATGACGTACCCGTCGTGCGCGTGGCGCGGGAAGGTGTGGCGTACGTAGTGGGCGCGCAGCAGGTCCAGCCCGGGCAGTTCCGCGTACTGCCAGTGCCGTGCCCACTCCCGCCCGCCCTCCTGCGTCCCCATCCCCCCATTCTGCGCTGCCCCCGCGACGTACGTTTCCCCAGGTCCGGGACGTTGTCAGTGGCCGGGTGCACGATGGGGGCATGGCAGGCGCTGCGCTCGACTCGTTCTCCCCCGCGACCCGCTCGTGGTTCACGGGGGCCTTCCGTACGCCCACCACCGCTCAGGAGGGTGCCTGGCGGGCGATCGGGGAGGGTTCGGACGTGCTGGTCGTGGCGCCGACCGGCTCCGGCAAGACGCTGGCCGCGTTCCTCGCCGCCCTCGACCGGCTCGCCTCGACCCCGCCGCCCGCCGAGTCGAAGAAGCGCTGCCGCGTCCTGTACGTGTCGCCCCTGAAGGCCCTGGCCGTCGACGTGGAGCGCAATCTCCGCAGCCCGCTGACCGGGATCCGCCAGGAGTCCGTTCGCCTCGGCCTGCCCGAGCCGGACATCCGGGTCGGGATCCGCTCCGGAGACACCCCGCCCGCCGAGCGGCGGGCGCTGGCCACCCGCCCGCCGGACATCCTGATCACCACTCCCGAGTCGCTGTTCCTGATGCTGACCTCGGCCGCCCGGGACGCCCTCGCGGGGATCGAGACCGTGATCCTGGACGAGGTGCACGCGGTCGCCGGGACCAAGCGCGGCGCCCACCTCGCCCTCTCCCTGGAGCGGCTGGACGAGCTGCTGCCGCGCCCGGCGCGCCGGATCGGGCTGTCGGCGACGGTCCGGCCGGTGGACGAGGTGGCCCGGTACCTCGCGCCGCGCGGCAAGGTGGAGATCGTCCAGCCGCCCTCCGCGAAGGAGTTCGACCTGTCGGTGGTCGTCCCGGTGCAGGACATGGGCGAGTTGGGGGGCTCTCCGGCCACCGAGGGCAGGGAGGGCGGGGACAAGCCGTCGATCTGGCCGCATGTGGAGGAGCGGATCGCGGACTTGGTGCAGGCCCACCGCTCGACGATCGTGTTCGCCAACTCCCGCCGTCTCGCCGAGCGTCTGTGCAACCGGCTCAACGAGATCGCGTACGAGCGCGCGATGGGCGAGCGGCTGCCGGAGGGTTCGCCCCCGGCCGAGATCATGGCCCAGTCGGGCGCCGCCCTGGGCGCCCCGCCCCTGCTGGCCCGCGCGCACCACGGCTCGGTGTCCAAGGAGCAGCGGGCGATCGTGGAGGAGGACCTGAAGGCGGGCCGGCTGCCGGCCGTGGTCGCCACCTCCAGCCTGGAGCTGGGCATCGACATGGGCGCGGTGGACCTGGTGGTGCAGGTGGAGTCCCCGCCCTCGGTGGCGTCCGGGCTGCAGCGGGTGGGCCGGGCCGGCCACCAGGTGGGCGCGGTCTCCACGGGGGTGGTCTTCCCGAAGTACCGCGGCGACCTGGTGCAGGCGGCCGTGGTCACCGAGCGGATGCGCACGGGGGCGATCGAGTCCCTCCGCGTCCCCTCCAACCCCCTGGACGTACTGGCTCAGCAGCTGGTCGCGATGGTCGCGATGGACACCTGGCAGCTGGACGACCTGCTCGCCCTGGTGCGGCGGGCGGCGCCCTTCGCCGCGCTGCCGGAGTCGGCGTTCACGGCGGTGCTGGACATGCTGGCGGGCCGCTATCCGTCGGACGCGTTCGCCGAGCTGAGGCCGCGCGTGGTCTGGGACCGGGTGGCGGGGACGATCACCGGGCGGCCGGGGGCCCAGCGCCTCGCGGTGACCTCCGGCGGCACCATCCCGGACCGCGGTCTCTTCGGCGTCTTCCTGGCCGGCTCGGACCCGAAGAAGGGCGGCGGCCGGGTAGGCGAGCTCGACGAGGAGATGGTCTACGAGTCCCGCGTCGGGGACGTCTTCACGCTGGGCACGACCTCGTGGCGGATCGAGGACATCACCCGCGACCGCGTCCTGGTCACCCCGGCCCCCGGGGTGCCGGGCCGGCTGCCGTTCTGGAAGGGCGACCAGCTCGGCCGCCCGCTCGAACTGGGCCGCGCGGTCGGCGCGTTCCTCCGCGAGCTCGGCGGCCTCACCGACGAGGACGCCCGGCTGCGGCTGCTGGCCGCCGGCCTGGACGCCTGGGCCGCGGAGAACGTGCTGTCCTACCTCGCGGAACAGCGGGAGGCCTGCGGTCACGTCCCGGACGACCGGACCATCGTGGTGGAGCGCTTCCGCGACGAGCTGGGCGACTGGCGTGTCGTGGTCCACTCCCCCTTCGGCGCCCAGGTGCACGCCCCGTGGGCGCTCGCGCTGGGCGCCCGCCTCGCCGAGAAGTACGGCATGGACGCGCAGGTGATGCACGCCGACGACGGCATCGTGCTCCGCCTCCCGGACGCGGACCTGCTGTCCATGGACCTGCTGGACCACGACCCCGCGGCTCCGCAGCCGTTCGAGTTCGACGACGAACAGGCCCCGCTGGGCGCGGCCGACGTCGCCTTCGACCACGGTGACATCAACCAGATCGTCACCGACCAGGTCGGCGGCTCCGCGCTCTTCGCCTCCCGCTTCCGCGAGTGCGCGGCCCGCGCCCTGCTGCTGCCGCGGCGCAGTCCGGGCAAGCGCACCCCGCTGTGGCAGCAGCGCCAGCGCGCCTCCCAGCTGCTCCAGGTGGCCTCGGAGTTCGGCTCCTTCCCGATCGTGCTCGAGGCCGTACGCGAATGTCTCCAGGACGTCTTCGACGTGCCCGGCCTGACCGAGCTGATGGGGGACATCGAGGCGCGCCGTGTGCGGCTGGTCGAGGTCACCACCCCGGAGCCCTCTCCCTTCGCCCGTTCCCTCCTCTTCGGGTACGTCGCCCAGTTCCTCTACGAGGGCGACTCGCCGCTCGCCGAGCGCAGGGCGGCCGCGCTGTCGCTGGACTCCCGGCTGCTGGCCGAGCTGCTCGGCCAGGCGGAGCTGCGCGAGCTCCTCGACGCACAGGTGCTGGAGGAGCTGGAGCGGGAGCTGCAGTGGCTGACCGAGGACCGGCGGGCCAAGGATCCCGAGTCGGTGGCCGACCTGCTGCGCATGCTGGGCCCGCTGACGGAGGGCCAGCTGACCGAGCGCGGGGCGGAGCCGGCGTGGGCGCAGGAGCTCGCCGCGGCCCGCCGCGCCATCCGGGTCCGGATCGGCGGCGAGGACCACTGGGCGGCGATCGAGGACGCGGGCCGGCTGCGGGACGCGCTGGGCACGGCCCTGCCCGTCGGCGTTCCGGAGGCCTTCACCGAGCCGGTCAAGGACCCGCTCGGGGACCTGCTGGCCCGGTACGCCCGCACCCACGGGCCGTTCACCACGGCCGCCGTCGCCGCCCGCTTCGGCCTGGGCACCGCGGTGACCGAGGGCGCGCTGCACCGGCTCGCGGCGGCCGGCCGGGTGGTCCAGGGCGAGTTCCACCCGGCGGGCATCGGCCAGGAATGGTGCGACGCGACGGTGCTGCGCCGGCTCCGCCGCCGCTCCCTCGCCGCGCTCCGCCAGGAGCTGGAGCCCGTGCCGCCGACCTCGCTGGCCACGTTCCTGCCCCAGTGGCAGCACCTGGGCGGAGCCCTGCGCGGCCTCGACGGACTGGCCCGGGCGGTCGAGCAGCTCCAGGGCGCCCCGGTCCCGGCCTCGGCGCTGGAACGGCTGATCCTCCCGTCGCGGGTGGCGGGCTACTCCCCCGGCCTCCTGGACGAGCTGACCACTGCCGGAGAGGTGGTCTGGGCGGGCGCGGGAGCCCTCCCGGGCAAGGACGGCTGGATCTCCCTGTACCTGGCGGACGCGGCCCCGCTGCTCCTGCCCCCGCCGCACCCGCTGGATCCGAGCCCGCTGCACCAGGCGGTCCTGGCCGCCCTGACCGGCGGGTACGGCCTGTTCTTCCGCCAGATCGCGCAGTCGATCCGCGCCGAGTTCCCCGAGGTCTCCGACATCGCCCTCTCCGAGGCGGTGTGGGACCTGGCCTGGTCGGGCCGGCTCACCAACGACACCCTGGCCCCGCTGCGCTCGCTGCTGGGATCGGGCCGCACGGCCGGCTCGACCGCCCACCGGGCCCGCCGCACGGTCCCCCGCGGCCGGTACGGCACGCTCAGCGCGACCGTGTCCCGCACCGGCCCGCCCACCGTCTCCGGGCGCTGGTCGCTGCTGCCGTCCCAGGCCCCCGACCCGACCCACCGGGCCCACGCCCTGGCCCGCACCCTGCTGGACCGGCACGGCGTGGTCACCAGGGGCGCGGTGGCGGCGGAGGGCGTCGAAGGGGGCTTCAGCGCGGTGTACCGCGTCCTGTCGGCCTTCGAGGACAGCGGCCAGGCCCGTCGGGGCTATGTGGTCGAGGGACTGGGCGCGGCCCAGTTCGCGATGGACGGCGCGGTGGACCGCCTCCGGGCCGCGGAGCGGACCCCGCCCCCGCTGGCGGCGGTGGTCCTGGCGGCCGCCGATCCGGCGAACGCGTACGGCGCGGCCCTGCCGTGGCCCGAGCCCCCGGCCGGGGCCACCCACAAACCGGGCCGCAAGGCGGGCTCCCTGGTGGTCCTGGTGGACGGCGAGCTCACCCTGTACCTGGAGCGTGGCGGCAAGACCCTGCTGGCCTGGCCGCCGCCGGAGGATCCCCGTCTCGCGGCCGCCACGGCCGCCCTGGCCGCGGCCTCGCGCTCGGGCACCCTCCCGGCCCTCACGGTGGAACGCATCAACGCGGCCGCCGCCCTGACCTCCGCCCTGGGCCGGTCCCTGGAGGCGGCCGGATTCCACGCCACGCCGAGGGGTTTGCGCTTGCGTTCCTGAGGACTGCAAATCGTCACCGACTGTTCCGCTTACGTCCTGGACATGTCACAGAACCGTTGTGGGCCGCCCCCTGGGCTGGCACGGCCGCTTACTCATCCTTTATCAAGATGATCACAGGCATTGCATTGGCGATGCACAGTCATGGGGGAGTAGAAGAGTGAGCACCATCAGCATGCGTACCACCACCCTCGGCACGGTCGTTCTGGCGGTCGCCGGCACCCTGGCGCTGACCGGCTGCAAGAACGGCAACGAGGAGCTGGCCCCCGCGCAGCCGAGCGGTTCCGCCTCGGCCGCCACCCCGTCCGGATCGGCCAGCCCCAGCGCCGCCGACCCCACCACGGGCGGCAGCGAGGCCCCCGCCGGGGCGAACGGCACGGCGAAGTCCGGCCAGACCTTCAAGATCGGCGAGGCCGCGGAGATCCCGTTCAGCTACGGGAGCAACAAGGGCGGCCAGATCGCCCTCACGGTCACCGCGATCGAGCAGGGCAACCCCGCCGACCTGGACGCGCTCAAGCTCGGCGACAAAGTGAAGGGGATGATCCCGTACTACATCCGTTACTCGGTCAAGAACACCGGCACCACGGACCTGTCGCACTCGTCCGTGACCCAGGTCAAGGGCCTGCTCGCAGACGGCTCCGAGGCCCAGCGCGTGTCGGTCATAGGCAAGTTCGAGAAGTGCCCGAACGAGTCGCTGCCGAAGGGCTTCGTCAACGGCCAGACGCAGACCAGCTGCGCGGTGGCCCTCGCCCCGTCGGCCCAGACGAAGGTCAGCGCGGCCGAGTACTGGGGCAACCCCTACAGCTACCCGAACAAGGGGCTCGTCTGGAAGTGATGAGCGGCCCCTCCGGCCCCGTCGACCCCTCCGGCCCCGCGGGCCACTCCAGCACCTCCAGCCCCTCCGGCCCCTCAGCCCCCTCCTGACCCGAAGAGCCCCTGCGGCCGCACCTCGCCGCAGGGGCTCGCGCCGTTCGCCCGGCCCGCCGGGCCCCCGGACCTCCCAGAACCCGGGCCCCGCAGGCCGCTGCGGGCGACAATGGCCCCATGCCCGAAGGCGACAGCATCCGGCGCGCGGCGACCCGTCTCCACGCCGCCCTCGCAGGCCGCGAACTCACCCGCAGCGACCTCCGCGTCCCCCGCTTCGCCACCGCCGACCTCACCGGCCGCGTCACCCTCGACGTCACCCCCCGCGGCAAGCACCTCCTCACCCGCATCGAGGGCGGCCTCACCCTGCACAGCCACCTCCGCATGGACGGCGCCTGGCACGTCTTCGCCACCGGCGAGAAGTGGCGCGGCGGCCCCGCCCACGAGATCCGGGCCGTCCTCGGCACCGCCGAGCACACCGCCGTCGGCTACCGCCTCCCCATCCTGGAGCTGCTCCGCACCGCCGACGAGGACCGGGCCGTGGGCCACCTCGGCCCCGATCTCCTCGGCCCGGACTGGGATCCCGCACGAGCCGCCGCCAATCTGCTCGCCGCCCCCGAGCGCCCCCTCGGCGAGGCCCTGCTCGACCAGCGCAACCTCGCCGGTATCGGCAACATCTACAAGGCCGAGCTCTGCTTCCTGGCCGGGGTCACCCCGTGGACGCCGGTCGGCGCGCTCCCCGAGGCGACCCTGCCCCGTCTGGCCGCCGCCGCCCACCGGCTGCTGTCCGCGAACACCGGCGAGCGGCCGGGCCCCCGCAACACCACCGGCAGCCGCCGCCCGGGCCAGAACCTCTTCGTCTACGGCCGCTCCCACCGGCCGTGCCTGCGCTGCGGCACCCCCGTCCGCGAGGCCCCCCAGGACGACCGCCCGACCTACTGGTGCCCCCGCTGCCAGCCGGGGCCGACGCCGTAGGCGGTGTCCAGGCGACAGGGCACACCGGTTGACGCTCCGTCAGATCCGGTCGTACCGTCCCGGCATGCCCACACCCACAGCCTCGTACGACCTCACCGGCCGCACCGCCCTGGTCACCGGCGCCGCGAGCGGCATCGGCCGCGCCACCGCCGTCCTCCTCGCCGAAGCGGGCGCGCACGTCCACTGCGCGGACCGCGACGAGCAGGGCCTCACCGAGACGGCCGCCCTCGTCACCAAGGCCGGCGGCGCCGCCACCGCCCATCCCCTCGACGTCACCGACCGGGCGGCGCTCCGGGCGGCCGTCGCCGCGGCGGGCCCGCTCGACATCACGGCCGCCATCGCCGGAGTCATGCACACGAGCAGCGTCCTGGAGACGACCGACGAGGACCTCGACCGGGTCCTGGACGTGAATTTCAAGGGGGTGCTGCGCACCTGCCAGGAAGCCGCCCGCAGCATGATCGCGGCGGGCCGGCCCGGCTCCATCGTCACCATGGCCTCCGGGGCCGTGGACGCCGCCCAGCCCGGTCTGCTCTGCTACAGCGCCGCCAAGGCCGCCGTAGTACAGCTGACCAAGACCCTCGCCACCGAGGCCGGCCCGCACGGCATACGGGTCAACGCCGTCGCCCCCGGCTGGATCCGCACCCCGATGACCGGCCGCCACAGCCCCGGGGTCCAGGAACAGACCGAGGCGGCGATGGTCCGCATGTCCCCCCTGCGCCGGGTCGGCGAGCCCGAGGACATCGCCCAGGCGGTGCTCTACCTGGCCTCGGACGCCTCGTCGTTCATGACAGGTCAGATCCTTCGCCCGAACGGCGGAGTGTCGATGCCCTGGTGACCCCGGAACCGCCGGCAGTCCCGGCACCGTCCGCACCCCCGCCGCCGACGCCGGCACCCACCGACCGCCGCGCCTTCCGCACCGGGCCCGGCACACAGTGCACCGGCAGCAGCCCCAGCCCCCAGCCGCCCACCGCCACCGCGCCCTCCACGGCCCCGGACTCCTCGGGAACCAGCACCAGCCGCAGCACGGCCCACCACCACAGGACCCCCACCGTCAGCGCGAGGGCCGACGCCGCAGGTATGTGCAGTAACCGCCGCACGGCTACCTCCCTGGGGGTCCCCCCAGACGGAGTCTGGGGGAGGGCCGGGACCCGGACTGCCCCATCCTCCCGCACCACCCCCGGCACCGCACCCAGAACGGCTCGGAGCCCCGGCCGGTGCTCACGCACCGGCCGGGGCTCCGGCCACGCTCAAACGCTCACGTGCTCGCTCACGCGGCTACGACATTCACCGCTTCCGCAGGCGCCTTGATGGTCACCCGCTCCGGTCCACCCGTGACCGAAGCCATGGAGACCGAATTGAGCATCGGGCGGACCGGCACACTCACCGGTTCGCTTGCCGCGGCCGACTGTGCCAGCTCGGCCAGCGACAGTTCGTCACTGACTTCGCGCATCAGCTCGGACATCCGTACGTCCAACGCGTCGCAGATCGCGGAGAGCAGCTCGGAGGATGCCTCCTTCTGCCCCCGCTCCACCTCGGAGAGATAGCCGAGCGAAACTCGGGCCGACGAGGAGACTTCGCGCAGAGTACGGCCCTGGCGCTGGCGCTGCCGACGCAGCACGTCACCCAGCAGGCGACGGAGCAGAATCATCGGTGGCTCCCTCCTCTGACCGTGTAGCCGCATCCTTCACGCCCCACCGTACCGCCTCGCGCCGCGGCCGTGCGGGGAGCGATGTCGTGTTCACTCAGGGCTGCAAACATCAAATCCCCCCGTTCTGTTCCGTATCCTGCCTCCGCGCATTCTCACGGAGTTGGCCTGAGAGAAGCTCGAGCACTGTGCGTGCACTCTCCCTACGAATTTCCGCACGGGAGCCGTTCAACCTCAGCCGGACCGTTTTCCTGCTCCCCGGACCGTCCACCGCGACGAAAACGGTGCCCACCGGCTGCCCGTCCTGCGGCTGCGGACCGGCCACCCCGGTGGTCGCGATTCCCCACGAAGCGCCCATCACCCGCCGCACACCGGCCGCCATCTCGGCCGCGACCTGCGCGTTCACCGCGCCTTCGGCCGCGAGCAGTCCCGCGTCCACCCCGAGGACCCGGTGTTTGATCTCCGTGGCGTACGCCGTGACCGATCCGCGGAAGGACTGCGAGGCGCCGGGAACCGCCGTGAGCTCGGCGGCCACCATGCCACCGGTCAGCGATTCGGCGACGGCGAGCGACTGGTCACTTTCCGTGAGCAGGCGCAGCACCTCCGCGGCCGCATCGAACACACGGTCGATCGCTCCGCCCGCTCCGGCCCCGCCGGAGGCCGCCGCTCCGCCTCCGGTCACCGGAAGGATTCCCCCACGCCGTCGGTCACTGCGCGGCCCGCTCCGCCGCGATCCCCTGCCGGCGCAGCACGACCGCCTGCCGGATGTAGTCCAAACCGGTGACGACGGTCAGCACGACGGCGATCGCCATCACCCAGAAGCGCATGGTCGCCAGCGCCCCGGTCAGCGCGAGTACGTACATGCCCACGGCCGTGCCCTGGGCCAGGGTCTTCAGCTTGCCGCCGCGGCTGGCCGGAATCACTCCGTAGCGGATGACCCAGAAGCGCAGGAGCGTGATCCCGAGCTCCCGCCCGAGGATCACCCCGGTCACCCACCAGGGGAGGTCACCGAGCCAGGAGAGACAGATCAGCGCCGACCCCATGATCGCCTTGTCGGCGATGGGGTCGGCGATCTTGCCGAAGTCCGTGACCAGGTTGTACGTCCGGGCCAGGTGCCCGTCGAAGATGTCCGTGATCATGGCGACGGCGAACGCCGCCCATGCCCAGGCGCGCCAGGCCGGGTCGTAGCCGCCCTCGGCGAGCAGCAGGAAGACGAATCCCGGCACCAGGAGGAGCCGGATCATCGTCAGGATGTTGGCGATGTTCCACAGGCTGGCCTGATTGACCGCCGCGGCCCCCAGCTTCGCGCCGGGTACGGGCCGGCGATCGGTCCCGCCCGCCGCAGATGCCGGGACTCCGGTCATCCGGCCGCCTCCTCAAGATCCATGCCCAGGGGCTCCGCCACCAGGTCCACGCCCAGGGTGCCGACCACCTTGGCGGTGACGATACGCCCGGGGACCAGGCCCGTGCTGTCCGTGAAGACGACCTGGCCGTCGGTCTCGGGGGCCTGGTGGGCGGCGCGCCCGTAGGCACCCTCACCGTCCGCCTCGTCTTCAGCTCCGCCGATCGCCTCCACGGACTCGACGAGCACCTCCAGGGTCTCTCCGATCCGCTCCTCCGCGCGCTGCGAGGTGAGCTCCTCGGCGAGCCGCTGCATGTGCGCGAGCCGCTCGGCGATGGTGTCCTCGTCCAGCTTGTGGTCGTAGGTGACCGCCTCGGTGCCGTCCTCGTCCGAGTAGCCGAAGACGCCGATGGCGTCCAGGCGCGCGTGGGTGAGGAAACGCTCCAGCTCGGCGAAGTCCGACTCCTTCTCGCCGGGGAAGCCGACGATGAAGTTGGACCGCACACCGGCCTGCGGGGCCTTGCTGCGGATGGTGTCCAGCAGTTCCAGGAACCGGTCGGTGTCACCGAAGCGGCGCATGGCGCGCAGCACGTCGGGGGCCGAGTGCTGGAAGGACAGGTCGAAGTACGGCACGACCTTGGGGGTCGAGGTGAGTACGTCGATCAGGCCCGGCCGCATCTCGGCGGGCTGCAGATAGCTCACGCGCACGCGCTCGATGCCGTCCACCGCGGCCAGCTCCGGCAGCAGGCTCTCCAGCAGCCTGATGTCACCGAGGTCCTTGCCGTACGAGGTGTTGTTCTCGGAGACCAGCATGACCTCCTTGACGCCCTGCTCGGCGAGCCAGCGGGTCTCGCCCAGCACGTCGCTGGGGCGGCGGGAGATGAAGGAGCCGCGGAAGGACGGGATGGCGCAGAAGGAGCAGCGCCGGTCGCAGCCGGAGGCCAGCTTGACCGAAGCCACGGGGCTCTTGTCCAGGCGGCGGCGCAGGGGCGCGCGCGGCCCGGAGGCGGGCGCGACTCCGGTGGGCAGGTCGGCGGGGGCCTCGGCCGGCTCCTGGGCGTGGCCGGGGAGGGCCACCTCGGCGCTCTGGCGCTCCGCGGGGCTGATCGGCAGCAGCTTGCGCCGGTCGCGCGGGGTGTGGGCCTCCACGCTGCCACCGTTGAGGATGGTCTGGAGGCGGTTGGAGATGTCGGCGTAGTCGTCGAAACCGAGGACTCCGTCGGCTTCCGGCAGGGCTTCGGCGAGCTCCTTGCCGTAGCGCTCGGCCATGCAGCCGACGGCGACGACCGCCTGGGTCTTGCCGTGATCCTTGAGATCGTTGGCTTCCAGGAGGGCGTCTACGGAGTCCTTCTTGGCGGCTTCGACGAAGCCACAGGTGTTGACGACGGCTACGTCCGCGTCGGCGGCGTCCTCGACGAGCTCCCAGCCATCCGCCGCCAAGCGGCCTGCGAGCTCCTCCGAGTCCACCTCGTTACGGGCGCAGCCAAGAGTGACAAGGGCGACGGTACGGCGTTCGGGCATGGACTCAAGACTACTTCGTCCCGGCGTCGGCCCCAGCCGCCAGTCCCCGTACAGCAAGATCCCCGGGGTGCGGCGCAGCACCCCGGGGATCCGGATTTCCCTGTTCCGCCCGGGGGCGGCCTCTGCTCAGCCCGCCTGGGGCTGATCCTCAAGAGGGTCCGCCTTGGTGTATGTGAGACGTTCCACCTGACCCGGCTGGAAGTCGTCCTTGATCTCCTTGCCGTTCACGAAGAGCTTCACGGCCCCGGCGTCGCCGAGCACGAGGTCGACGGATTCCTTGTCCGTGAAGGTCTTGGACTCACCCTGCGTGAGGGTGCCGTCGAAGAGCAGCCGGCCGGTGGAGTCCTTGGCGGAGATCCAGCTCTCGCCCGTGTCGGCCGTCAGGACGACGGTGACGAGGTCCTTGGGCGCGGCGGCGATCGCACTGTCCGAGGGCTCCGGCTTGGGCGCGGCAGGGGTCTGGGGCTGCGCGGCCGGCTTGCCCCCGGTCTGCTTGGTGGCTGTGGGCTTCGGGGTGGCGGAACCTTCCGCCACCGGCCGCTTGTCCTTCTCGTCGCCGCCGCTGAAGGCGGTGAAGCCCACGAAGCCGATCACGGCGACGATGGCGGCGACCATGGCCGCGGTCCAGTTGGGCCGCTGCCGTTCGGGGCGGATGCGCTCGGCATCGAACATCGGCGCGGCGGGCGTGGGAGCCGGCCGGCCGCCGTGGGCCGCGTCGTAGCTCTCGACCAGGGGTACCGGGTCGAGGTGGACGGCGCGGGCGAGCGTACGGATGTGACCGCGGGCGTACACGTCGCCGCCGCACCGCGTGAAGTCGTCCTCTTCGATCGCGTGCACGATCGGAATGCGCACGCGGGTGATGGAACTGACCTCGTCGACGGTGAGCCCGGCGGCGATGCGGGCCTTCTTGAGGGCGGTCCCGATGGACGGGGTCTCGACGGGTCGTTCGACGATGCGGTCCTCGGACCGGTCGTCGGTCGAAGGCCGCTCTTCTTCTGGGGAGTTGGCGTTGCCGATGGACACGTGGGCGCCTTTCGAGCGTGTAGCCACCTGCTGGATGTCCAGTCTAGGGGGGTGACGAAAGGGTGGAGCAACCGGAGGGTGCACTTCATACGCCATACGAATGGCGAAGGGAGGCCCGCTCCGGCGTGGCGGACCGACGCCGTACGCGAGGTCGTGCGCGGTGCCACTACCTCCCTTCAACTGGACGTGGGCCCAAGGGAAACGGTTGCTCGCGAATTGGTTACGGATGGGCCTCGCCGCGGATGACGGCGAGCACGTCGTCCAGCTCGTCGGCCTTCAGCAGGACGTCGCGCGCCTTCGAACCCTCGCTCGGGCCGACGATCCCCCGCGATTCCATGAGGTCCATCAGCCGCCCGGCCTTGGCGAAGCCCACCCGCAGCTTGCGCTGGAGCATCGAGGTGGAGCCGAACTGGGTGGTGACCACCAGCTCCGCCGCCTGGCACAACAGGTCCAGGTCGTCGCCGATGTCTTCGTCGATCTCCTTCTTCTGCTTCTGCCCGACGGTGACGTCGTCCCGGAAGACGGGCGCCATCTGGTCCTTGCAGTGCTGGACGATCCCGGCGATCTCGTCCTCGGTGACGAAGGCCCCCTGGAGGCGGACCGGCTTGTTCGCCCCCATCGGCAGGAACAGCCCGTCACCCTTGCCGATGAGCTTCTCGGCGCCCGGCTGGTCGAGGATGACCCGGCTGTCGGCGAGCGAGGAGGTGGCGAAGGCGAGGCGCGAGGGCACGTTCGCCTTGATCAGGCCGGTGACCACGTCCACCGAGGGCCGCTGGGTGGCGAGCACCAGGTGGATGCCGGCCGCGCGGGCCAGCTGGGTGATCCGGACGATCGAGTCCTCGACGTCCCGCGGGGCCACCATCATCAGGTCGGCCAGCTCGTCGACGATCACGAGCAGGTACGGGTAGGGGCTGAGCTCCCGCTCGCTGCCCGGCGGCAGTTTGATCTTGCCGTCCCGGATGGCCTGGTTGAAGTCGTCGATGTGCCGGTAGCCGAAGGCGGCCAGGTCGTCGTAGCGCAGGTCCATCTCGCGCACGACCCACTGCAGGGCCTCGGCGGCCCGCTTGGGGTTGGTGATGATCGGCGTGATCAGGTGCGGGATGCCCTCGTACGCCGTCAGCTCCACCCGCTTGGGGTCGACGAGCACCATCCGGACGTCCTCCGGGGTCGCCCGGACCATGACGGAGGTGATCAGGCAGTTGATGCAGGAGGACTTTCCGGAACCGGTGGCGCCGGCCACGAGCACGTGCGGCATCTTGGCCAGGTTGGCCATGACGTAGCCGCCCTCGACGTCCTTGCCGAGCGCGACGAGCATCGGGTGGTCGTCCTCGGCCGCGTCCGCGAGGCGCAGGACGTCACCCAGGTTGACCATTTCGCGGTCGGTGTTCGGGATCTCGATGCCGACCGCCGACTTGCCCGGGATCGGGCTGATGATCCGCACGTCCGGCGAGGCCACGGCGTAGGCGATGTTCTTGGTCAGCGCGGTGATCCGCTCGACCTTGACCGCGGCGCCCAGCGTGACCTCGTACCGGGTGACCGTCGGCCCCCGGGTGAAACCGGTGACGTCCGCGTCGACCTTGAACTCGGTGAACACGTTGCGCAGCGAGGCCACCACCACGTCGTTGGCGGCGCTGCGGGTCTTGCCGGGCCCGCCCTTCTCCAGCAGGTCCAGCGAGGGCAGGGCGTACGTGATGTCCCCGCGCAGCTGGAGCTGCTCGGCGCGCGGCGGCAGCGCCTGGCTCTGCGGCGGGGCCTTGGTCAGGTCGGGCACCGACAGCGTCCCGGAGGCCGCGGCGGTGGTGGCGTGCGGCCGCTCGGCGGGGGCTTCGGGAGCGGTGGGGGGCTCGGGAGCGGTCGGAGTCTCGGGAGCGGCGGGTGCCGCGGTGCGCTCCCCGCGGGCGGTCGGCACGGGCGCGGTGATCTCCGCGCCCTCCCGCTCGCCGGTGATGCCGTGCGTGAGGTCGGCGACGAGCGGGGAGGGCGGCAGGCCGCCGTAGACCACCCCGTCCAGCGCGGCGGCGGCCGCCGCCGCCACGTCGACGGCGTCCATCTCCCGGTCCATGGCCGGCCGGGCGGAGCTCCTGCGCGGCCGGCGACGCCGGGCGAGCGCCTCCTCCTCGACGGCGTCCGCCGGGTCGCCGGAGCCGGCGCCCGTACGGGCCCGCCACTGCTCCGCGTCGTGCCGGTCCCGCCGCTCGGCGGCGCCGCCCTCGCTCTCCCCGTAGCCCTCGTCGTACGCGTTCGGGGCGATGATCCCGAGCCGGATGCCGAGCCGGCGCAGCCGCTGCGGGATCGCGTTGACCGGGGTCGCGGTGACCACCAGCAGCCCGAAGATCGTGAGCAGCACCAGCATGGGCACGGCCAGCGGCGCGCCCATGGTGAAGATCAGCGGCTTGGAGGCGCCCCAGCCGACGAGTCCGCCGGCGTTCTGCATCGCCGTGGTGCCCTCGTCCCGGCCGGGCGCCCCGCAGGCGATGTGGACCAGGCCCAGGACCCCGATGACGAGGGCCGAGAGCCCGATGCCGATGCGGCCGTTGGCGTCGGTCTGCTCGGGATGGCGGATGAAACGTACCGCCATGACGCCGAGCAGGATCGGCACGAGCAGATCCAGTCGTCCGAAGGCACCGGTGACCAGCATGGTCACCAGATCCCCGACCGGACCGCTCAGGTTCGACCAGGTACCGGCGGCCACGATCAGCGCGAGGGCGAGGAGCAGCAGCGCGAGGCCGTCCTTGCGGTGGGCGGGGTCGAGGTTCTTGGCCCCCTGGCCGATCCCGCGGAAGACGGCGCCGACGGCGTGCGCGCAGCCGAGCCACACGGCGCGCACCAGCCGCACCACGCCCCCCGTCGGGGAAGGCGCGGGCTTGGCCGCGGCCTTCTTCGCCGGAGCGCGCTTGGCGGCCGCGGCCTTCTTCGCCGGTGGCTTGCGCGCGGGGGCCGCCTTCTTGGCCGGCGCCGTCGTACGGCCGGTGCGGCCCTTCGCGGTGCCCGCGGTGCTCTGGGAACCCTTGCCGGACGTACTTGAGGCCATGCGCCCGAGGTTACCGGTGCGCGCGCCGGTGGACACGCGTGCCCACCCCTTCACCCGTTCGTGTCGTCGGCTCCGTAGGTGCTTTGACGCACCGCCAGAGCCGACGCCCGCGGTCAGTTCTGCGAGGGCAGGGCCGGAGCCCCTCCGGCGGTGCCGGGCTCCAGCGCGTCGAGCGCCCGCCGCAGCCCCGTGAGCTTGCGCTCCAGGTGGGCCGCGGTCGCCACCACGCCCGCGTCGGCCGAGTCCTCGCCGAGCTGCTTGGTCAGCGCCTCGGCCTGCTCCTCGACCGCCGCGAGCCGCGCGGAGAGCTCGGCCAGCAGTCCGGCCGTCTCCTTGCTGGCGTCCACGCCGTTCGAGCTGCCGCCCTCCAGCTGGAGCCGCAGCAGGGCCGCCTGCTCGCGCAGTTGGCAGTTCTTCGTGTAGAGCTCCACGAAGACCGACACCTTGGCCCGCAGCACCCACGGGTCGAACGGCTTCGAGATGTAGTCGACCGCACCCGCCGCGTAACCGCGGAACGTGTGGTGCGGACCGTGGTTGATCGCGGTGAGGAAGATGATCGGGATGTCCCGGGTCCGCTCGCGCCGCTTGATGTGCGCGGCCGTCTCGAATCCGTCCATCCCTGGCATCTGGACATCCAGCAGGATGACCGCGAAATCGTCCGTCAGCAGCGCCTTGAGCGCTTCCTCCCCCGACGACGCCCGGACCAGTGTCTGATCGAGCGCGGAGAGGATGGCCTCCAGCGCCAGCAGATTCTCCGGCCGGTCGTCGACCAGGAGGATCTTGGCCTTCTGCACCATGCCCTGTCCTCCTCGCCCCGGCATGGGGCCTCCCCGGCTCCTGGCTCCGGCATGTGCGCCGGGCCCCGCCCCAGAGGACGGCATCCTTGCGCCGTCCGTCCTTGTGCCGGTCATCGTAGCCCCAGTCCCGAGATCGCCACACCCTGTCACCAGGATGTCACTGTGCACGAAGCAGAAACGTGGTGGGAGAGCAGAAGGTTCCCCGTATACCGGGGTCCCACACCGCTCCGGCCACAGTGAGTCAGCAATTGATATGCAGCGCTCTCCCGGCGATCACTTTCCTCGCATCCACTGCTCCATCACCGAGAGAAGGTAGTCGGGGTCGACGGGCTTGGTGACATAGTCGGAAGCTCCGGAGTCGATCGCCTTCTCCCGGTCGCCCTTCATCGCCTTCGCCGTCAGCGCGATGATCGGCAGCCCCGCGAACTGCGGCATCCGCCGGATCGCCGAGGTCGTGGCGTATCCGTCCATCTCGGGCATCATGATGTCCATCAGTACGACCGTCACATCGTCGTGCTGTTCGAGGACTTCGATGCCCTCCCGCCCGTTCTCCGCGTACAGCACGGCCAGCCCGTGCTGCTCCAGCACGCTGGTGAGCGCGAAGACGTTGCGTACGTCGTCGTCCACGATGAGCACCTTCTCGCCGTGGAAGTCGTACGTCCGGGGCACCACCGGAAGTTCGTCCTCCGCGCTGCCCCAGCCGTCCTCGGCCGCCACCGCGTTCGGCTGCCCCGGCACCGCCGTACGCGGCTCCAGGTCGCTCAGCGCCTTGCGCCGCCGCCGGAACAGCGCGGCCCCGCCGCCCTGCCCCGGCCCGCCCCGCTCGGCGGCCGACAGCGCCGGCCGCGCCGCCTGGGACGGCGCCGCCGGCACGGCCGCGGGCCCGGCCGGGGCCGCCGGCAGCACCGGCCGCGCCCCGTCCAGGGACCTGCGGTACAGCTCGCCTCGGCCACCGCCGGGCGTGGGCGGCGCGTACCCCTGCGGAGGCAGCTCGCTCGGGTGCAGGGGCAGGTACAGCGTGAAGGTGGACCCGCGGCCGGGCTCGCTCGCCGCGTGGATCTCTCCGCCCAGCAGCCGGGCGATCTCCCGGCTGATGGACAGGCCCAGTCCGGTGCCGCCGTACTTGCGGCTCGTCGTCCCGTCGGCCTGCTTGAACGCCTCGAAGATCACCAGCATCTTGCTCGCCGCGATCCCGATGCCCGTGTCGGTGACGGAGAACGCGATGAGATCCGCGTCCGCCTCCCGCAGCGAACCGGCCTCCAGCAGCTGCTCGCGGATCGCCGTCGGCACATCGGCCCCGGCCGGCCGGATCACCAGCTCCACCGCCCCCGTGTCGGTGAACTTCACCGCGTTCGACAGCAGGTTGCGCAGCACCTGGAGGAGCCGCTGCTCGTCGGTGTGCAGAGTGGCCGGCAGCTCCGGCGAGACCCGCACCGAGAAGTCCAGGCCCTTCTCCGCCGTCAGCGGCCGGAAGGTGGCCTCCACGTAGTCGACGAGCTGGACCAGCGCGATCCGGGTCGGCGAGACGTCCATCTTCCCGGCCTCGACCTTCGACAGGTCGAGGATGTCGTTGATCAGCTGCAGCAGGTCCGAACCCGCGCCGTGGATGGTCTCGGCGAACTCCACCTGCTTCGGCGACAGGTTCTCGTCCGCGTTGTCGGCGAGCAGCTTGGCCAGGATCAGCAGCGAGTTGAGCGGCGTGCGCAGCTCGTGCGACATGTTCGCCAGGAACTCCGACTTGTAGCGCATCGAGACCGCGAGCTGCTCGGCACGCTCCTCCAGGACCTGCCGGGCCTCCTCGATCTCGGTGTTCTTCACCTCGATGTCCCGGTTCTGCTGGGCCAGCAGCTCGGCCTTCTCCTCCAGCTCCGCGTTGGCGGCCTGCAGGGCCTTCTGCCGGTTCTCCAGCTCGTCCGAGCGCTCGCGCAGCTGCTCGGTCATCTCCTGCGACTGCTTCAGCAGCATCTCCGTCTTGGAGTTGACGCTGATGGTGTTGACGCTCGTACCGATCATCTCGGCGATCTGGCTGAGGAAGTCCTTCTGGATCTGCGTGAACGGCGTGAAGGAGGCCAGCTCGATGACGCCGAGCACCTTCCCCTCGAAGAGCACCGGCAGCACGATCACGTGCGCCGGCGGCGCCTCGCCCAGCCCCGAGGAGATCTTCAGGTAGCCGGGCGGGGTGTTCTCGACGAGGATCGTCCGCTTCTCCTCGGCAACGGTCCCGATCAGCCCCTCCCCCGGCCGGAAGGCGATGGGCATCTGGCCGCCCGCGTACGCGTAGCTCCCGCGCATCCGCAGCTCGTACGAACCGTCCGCGCCCCCGTCCGTCCCGATCTCCGTGCTACCGCCGGTCGGCAGCGCCAGGAAGAAGGCGCCGTGCTGCGCGGAGACCACCGGGGTGAGCTCGCTCATGATCAGCGAGGCCACGTCGTCGAGCTCCCGGCGTCCCTGCATGAGGGCGGAGATCCGGGCGAGGTTGCCCTTGAGCCAGTCCTGCTCCTTGTTGGCCAAGGTGGTGTCGCGCAGGTTGACGATCATCGTGTTGATGTTGTCCTGGAGGACCTGGATCTCGCCCGCCGCGTCCACGTCGACCTTCAGGCTCAGGTCGCCGCGGGTCACCGCCGTGGCGACGGCCGCGATCGCGCGCACCTGCCGGGTGAGGTTCCCGGCCATCTCGTTCACGGACTCGGTCAGGTCCCGCCAGGTGCCGTCTACGTCCCGGACCCGGGCCTGACCGCCCAGGATGCCCTCGGTGCCCACCTCGCGGGCCACCCGCGTCACCTGGTCCGCGAACGAGGACAGCTGGTCGACCATCGTGTTGATGGTGGTCTTGAGCTCCAGGATCTCGCCCCGGGCATCGATGTCGATCTTCTTGGTCATGTCGCCCTTGGCGATGGCGGTCGTGACCATGGCGATCTGCCGCACCTGGCCGGTGAGGTTGGAGGCCATGAAATTCACCGAATCGGTGAGGTCCTTCCACGTCCCCGAGACCCCGGGCACGTGTGCCTGCCCGCCCAGGCGTCCCTCCGTACCCACCTCGCGGGCCACGCGCGTGACCTCGTCGGCGAAGGAGGACAGGGTCTTCACCATCGTGTTGACCGTGTCGGCGAGCTGCGCGACCTCGCCGCGCGCCTCGACCGTGACCTTCTTCGTCAGGTCGCCGTTGGCGACCGCCGCCGAGACCTGGGAGATGTTGCGCACCTGCGAGGTCAGGTTGTTGGCCATCAGGTTGACGTTGTCGGTCAGGTCCTTCCAGATGCCCGTGACCCCGCGCACCCGGGCCTGACCGCCCAGGATGCCCTCGGAGCCCACCTCGCGGGCCACCCGGGTCACCTGCTCCGCGAACGACGACAGCTGGTCCACCATCGTGTTGACGGTGGTGACCAGTTCGAGGATCTCGCCCTTGGCGTCGACGGTGATCTTCTTGGAGAGGTCGCCCATGGCCACGGCCGTGGTCACCTCGGCGATGTTGCGCACCTGCGACGTCAGGTTGTTCGCCATGAAGTTGACGGACTGCGTGAGGTCCTTCCAGGTGCCGGAGACACCCTTGACCTCCGCCTGACCGCCCAGGATGCCCTCGGTGCCCACCTCCCGGGCCACCCGCGTCACCTGCTCGGCGAAGTTCGAGAGCTGGTCGACCATCGTGTTGAGGGTGTTCTTCAGCTCCAGGATCTCGCCCCGGGCGTCCACGTCGATCTTCTGCGACAGGTCGCCCCGCGCCACCGCCGTGGCCACCTGCGCGATGTTGCGCACCTGCGAGGTCAGGTTCCCGGCCATGCCGTTCACCGAGTCCGTCAGGTCACGCCATACGCCGGCCACCCCGGGCACCTGCGCCTGGCCGCCGAGCCGGCCCTCCGTACCCACGTCCCGGGCCACCCGGGTCACCTGCTCCGCGAAGGCGGAGAGCTGGTCGACCATCGTGTTGATGGTGTTCTTCAGCTCCAGGATCTCGCCCCGGGCGTCCACGTCGATCTTCTGCGACAGGTCGCCCCGCGCCACCGCCGTCGTCACCTGCGCGATCTGGCGCACCTGCGAGGTCAGGTTCCCGGCCATGAAGTTGACGGAGTCGGTGAGCTCCTTCCAGGTGCCGGACACCCCCTCCACCCGGGCCTGACCGCCGAGCCGGCCCTCCGTACCCACGTCCCGCGCCATCCGCGTCACCTGGTCGGCGAAGGAGGACAGCTGGTCCACCATGGTGTTCACGGTGTTCTTCAGCTGGAGCATCTCGCCGGAGACGTCCACCGTGACCTTCTGCGACAGGTCGCCGTTGGCCACCGCCGTCGTCACCTGCGCGATGTTGCGCACCTGCCCCGTGAGGTTGCGGAAGGCGGTGTTCACCGAATCGGTGAGGTCCTTCCAGGTCCCCGCGGCACCCGGCACCTGTGCCTGGCCGCCCAGCTCACCCTCGACGCCGACCTCACGGGCCACTCGCGTCACTTCCGCACCGAAGGACTGGAGCTGGTCCACCATCGTGTTGACGGTGTTCTTCAGCTCCAGCATCTCGCCGGCCACATCGACGGTGACCTTCTGCGACAGGTCGCCGTTGGCCACCGCCGTCGTCACCGTCGCGATGTCCCGCACCTGCGTGGTGAGGTTGCGGAAGACCGTGTTCACCGAATCGGTGAGGTCCTTCCACGTCCCCGCGGCACCCGGCACCTGCGCCTGGCCGCCGAGTGTCCCCTTGGCCCCGACCTCGCTGGCCACGCGCGTGACCTCGTCCGCGAAGGTCCGCAGGGTCTCCGTCATCTGGTTGATCGTTTCGGCCAGCTGCGCCACCTCGCCGCGCGCGCTCACCCGTACCTTCTGCGACAGGTCACCGTTCGCGACCGCCGTCGTCACCTGCGCGATCCCGCGCACCTGGGCCGTCAGGTTCCCGGCCATGGTGTTGACCGAGTCGGTCAGGTCCTTCCACACACCCGCGACCCCGGGCACCTTCGCCTGGCCGCCCAGCTCGCCCTCCGTACCCACCTCGCGGGCGACGCGGGTCACCTCGGAGGAGAAGGACGACAGCTGGTCCACCATCGTGTTCACGGTGTTCTTCAGCTGGAGCATCTCGCCGGCCACGTGCACCGTGACCTTGCGCGACAGATCGCCCTTCGCGACCGCCGTCGTAACGAGAGCGATATCACGCACCTGAGCGGTGAGCCGGTACGCCATGGTGTTGACGGAGTCGGTCAGGTCCTTCCATGAACCGGACATTCCGCGCACCTGGGCCTGACCGCCGAGCTTGCCCTCGGTGCCCACCTCCAGCGCCACGCGCGTCACCTCGTCGGTGAACGCGGACAGCTGGTCGACCAGGTTGTTGACCGTGCGCCCGACCTTCAGGAACTCCCCGCGCAGCGGATGCCCCACCCCGTCGGCGGCCTGCGTCCGCAGGTCCATCCGCTGGTCCAGATCGCCCTCGGCCACCGCCGACAGCACCCGGCCCACTTCGGACACCGGCCGGGCCAGGTCGTCCACCAACTGGTTCGAGGCGTCGATCGCGGCCGCCCAGGAGCCCTCGCAGGCACCCGTTTCCAGCCGTTCGCTCAGCTTGCCCTCGCGGCCCACCATCCGCCGCACCCGGGACAGCTCACCGGTCAGGTGGAGGTTGCGGTCGGCGACCTCGTTGTAGACGGCGGCGATCTCCGCCATCACGCCCTCGCCGGACACCGTCAGCCGCTTGCGGAAGTTCCCGTCCCGCATCGACACCAGGGCCGTGAGCAGCCTGTTCAGAGCGGCGGTATCGACCTCCGTCGTGCCACTGCGCCGGGGACGTCCGCCCTTCGGGCGCGTTCCCGTACGCCGCACCGCTGCGCCAGACTCCACCGTGTCCCTCCCGAAAGGGTCGACCGCTGTTCCGCCGGGCTTCGAGTGCTGCTGCCCGGCTCTTCAAGCCTGCCCAGTGTTTCACCCTGGCCGAACCCGGCCATAACACTTCGGCACCATCGCACACCCGCCGTACCCTGCGGGTGGATTCCCGGACGACGGCACCATGCCGACCGTGAAGGTAAGTAACCTGGCAACCGATGTCCAACCGCGTCGAAGGAGATTCGTGATCACGGCACGGGCGGCTGCCAGCTTCGACCCCCTCGGGCGCTCGGTCGCCGCCGCTCGCGCGTTCGTCCGCGACACCCTGCAGGGCTGGGGTTTCGCGGACATCGTCGACGATGCGGTGGTGCTCACCAGCGAGCTCGTCACCAATGCCGTGGTCCACGCCGGAACCCGGGCCGAGGTCCTGTGCCTGCGCGCCGAGGGCGGCGTACGCGTCGAGGTCGCCGACCGGTATCCGGAGCGCGAGCTCCCGCTCCGGCACCCCGACGAGCGCCCGTACGCCGACCCCGACCGCGAGAACGGCCGCGGCCTGATGCTCTGCGCCGCCCTCGCCACCCGCTGGGGCGTCGAGTACACGGCCACGCACAAGCACGTGTGGTTCCGCCTCGACCTGCCAGACCGGCCGGTCGGTACCCGCTCCGCCGGCCCGGTCGTCCCCGACCGCATGCTCCCCCTCGCCGACAGCCGGGTCCGCGTCGCCGTGCTCCAGATCGACGCATCCGACGCCATCTCCGCCTGGAACCAGGACGCGGAGCACATCTTCGGCTACCCCGCCGAAAAAGCTCTTGGCCGCCCCCTCGCCGAGCTCGCCGCCTGGCCGCAGACCCCGGGCACCGGTACCGGCATCGCCGAGGCCCTGCGCCTGTCCCGCTGGGAGGGCAGCTACGGAGTCCGCGGCTCGGACGGCCGCGTCATCCCCGTCTACGCCTCCCACCTGCGCGTCCGGGACGCCCACGGCGAGCCGTCGATCGTCTGCCTCCTCGTCCACGACGACGAGCGCGCCCTGCTGCAGACCCCCGTACGGGTCCCGGCCACCGACAGCGGCCACTTCACCGAGCCGCGCCCCGCGGACCCCTTCGAGGTCTTCATCGGCTCCCCCGCCCCCGACGACCTCGACGGACTCCTCCAGCGCACCGTCGAACGCGCCCGCGACCTCCTCGACGCCGACGCCGCCTTCCTGCTGCTCGCCACCGACGACGAGACCGAGCTGGAGGTCCGCGCCACCACCGGCCTGCCCTCCACCCGCCAGCGCTTCGCCCGGGTCCCCGTTGAGGCCGGCACCAACCGCTACGGCTCCGCCCGCATGCCCGCCGTCCACGACGACCTCACCGCGGTCCCCGGAGCCGTCCCGCTGCTGGAGGCCACCGGCATGCGCTCCGCGGTCACCGTGCCCCTCAAGGTGGAGGGCCGGCTCACCGGCTCCCTCGGCGTCGCCGCCGAAACCCCCGGCCGGTACTCCAACGAAGAGGCGCTCCACCTCCAGTTCGCCGCCGACCGCATCGCCCTCGCCGTCGAATCGGCCCGCCTCGGCGAACTGGAACGGCTGCGCCGCGGCTCCCTCTCCTTCCTCGTCGAGGCCTCCGACCTGCTGGCCGGCACCCTCGACCGGGACCAGACCCTGGCGCTCATGGCCCAGATGACCGTCCCGACCCTCGCTACCTGGTGCGCCGTCTACACCATCGCCGACCAGTCCTCCGATCCGTACCTGTCCTACGTCCTCCACGAGGACGAGGAGCGCATCGACGGCCTCAAGGCCCTGCTGTCCCGGGTCAGCCCGCCCGAGCCGGTCCGCGAGGCCGGCGCCCGCCCGTGGTCCGAGGCGACCCTCGCGGTCGGCGGGGAGACGGTGGTCTTGCCCCTCCTGGCCCGCAACCGCGTGATCGGCATGCTCACCCTCGGCAAGCCGCGCGAGGAGCACTTCCGCCAGGAGATCCTCGAGCTCGCCGAGGACCTCTCCCGCCGGGCCGCCCTCGCCCTGGACAACGCCCGCCTCTACTCCGAGCGCACCGCGATCAGCCGCTCCCTCCAGCGCAGCCTGCTGCCGCCCGGCTCGCCCGCCATCCCCGGCATGGAGGTCGAGGTCATCTACCGCGCCGCCGGCGAGGGCAACGAGGTGGGCGGCGACTTCTACGACGTCTTCCCGATCCGCGACGGCGCGTACGGCTTCGCCATCGGCGACGTCTGCGGCACGGGTCCTGAGGCGGCCGCCGTCACCGGCCTCGCCCGGCACGCACTGCGCCTGCTGGCCCGCGAGGGCCTCGGCGGCCCGGCCGTCCTGGAACGTCTCAACGCGGCCATCCTCGACGAGGGCGCCCGCAGCCGCTTCCTCACCCTCCTCTACGGAGAGCTCCACCCCCAGCCCGACGGCGGCGCCCTCATGAAGGTCGTCTGCGCGGGCCACCCGCTCCCGCTCCGCCTGCGCCCGAACGGCCAGGTCGACGCGGCTGCGGACCCGCAGCCCCTGCTGGGCGTGATCGAGGACCTGGACCTCTACGAGCAGACCCTCACCCTCGACCCCGGCGATGTCCTGCTCTGCGTCACCGACGGCGTGACCGAGCGCCGCGAGGGAACCCGCATGCTCGGCGACGACGGCCTCGCCGAGGTCCTCACCACCTGTACGGGCCTCACCGCGGGCGCGGTCGCCTCCCGCGTCCTGCGCGCCGTGGAACGCTTCGCGGCCGAGCCGGCCTCGGACGACATGGCCATCCTGGCCTTCCGCGTCCCGGAACAGCGCACGGGCGACTAGTCCAGCGAGTCCACTAGTTCACGACGGGACCGCGGGTGGGAGGGCCGACCCAGCCGCCGTAGTCGATGTCGTTGGGCGGAACGCTCCCTGAGGACGGAGGAGCGGTGTCACCGCCGCGCGCCGCGTCCCCGACCGAACCGGACGGGGGAACGGTGTCACCGCCGCGCGCCGCGTCCCCGACCGAACCGGACGGGGGAACGGTGTAACCACCACGTCCTCCGTCCCCGTTCTTGCCCCCGTCCCCGAAATCGGTATCGCCGCCGAATCCGCCCCGGCTGATGCCCCTGAGGATCTTGTAGCCGCCGAAGGGTTCGTCCGCGTCTGCGCTGGCACGCACGGGCGCGGTGCTCGGGGCGGCGGACGCCGAGGAGCACAGGGAGACGCCGCCGGCGCCCAGAGCAATCACGATGACGAGAACGAAGCGTCGGATCCTTGCGATGGTCATGAGAGAGGTCCTTCAGCGACTCGAGAGATCGGCTGTCCACTCCATTGCGCCCCGCACGGCCTCCCGGGTCACGGCACGGAAAGTCGGGACTTGACAAGGCCGGAAACGCAAAAAGGCCCCCGCCAAATAGCGGGGGCCTTCTTTGTTGGAGCCCTTTAACGGAATCGAACCGTTGACCTTCTCCTTACCATGGAGACGCTCTACCGACTGAGCTAAAAGGGCGGGTTGTTCGGCGGCGTCCTACTCTCCCACAGGGTCCCCCCTGCAGTACCATCGGCGCTGAAAGGCTTAGCTTCCGGGTTCGGAATGTAACCGGGCGTTTCCCTAACGCTATGACCACCGAAACACTATGAAATTTGAACGCTGGCATGAACACAGCTGTTCGTTATTTCAGAACTAACACAGTGGACGCGAGCAACTGAGGACAAGCCCTCGGCCTATTAGTACCAGTCAGCTTCACCCGTTACCGGGCTTCCACATCTGGCCTATCAACCCAGTCGTCTACTGGGAGCCTTACCCTCTCAAGGAGGTGGGAATACTCATCTTGAAGCAGGCTTCCCGCTTAGATGCTTTCAGCGGTTATCCCTCCCGAACGTAGCCAACCAGCCATGCCCTTGGCAGGACAACTGGCACACCAGAGGTTCGTCCGTCCCGGTCCTCTCGTACTAGGGACAGCCCTTCTCAATATTCCTACGCGCACAGCGGATAGGGACCGAACTGTCTCACGACGTTTCTAAACCCAGCTCGCGTACCGCTTTAATGGGCGAACAGCCCAACCCTTGGGACCGACTCCAGCCCCAGGATGCGACGAGCCGACATCGAGGTGCCAAACCATCCCGTCGATATGGACTCTTGGGGAAGATCAGCCTGTTATCCCCGGGGTACCTTTTATCCGTTGAGCGACGGCGCTTCCACAAGCCACCGCCGGATCACTAGTCCCGACTTTCGTCCCTGCTCGACCCGTCGGTCTCACAGTCAAGCTCCCTTGTGCACTTACACTCAACACCTGATTGCCAACCAGGCTGAGGGAACCTTTGGGCGCCTCCGTTACCCTTTGGGAGGCAACCGCCCCAGTTAAACTACCCATCAGACACTGTCCCTGATCCGGATCACGGACCGAGGTTAGACATCCAGCACGACCAGAGTGGTATTTCAACGATGACTCCACCCCAACTGGCGTTGAGGTTTCACAGTCTCCCACCTATCCTACACAAGCCGAACCGAACACCAATATCAAACTGTAGTAAAGGTCCCGGGGTCTTTCCGTCCTGCTGCGCGAAACGAGCATCTTTACTCGTAGTGCAATTTCACCGGGCCTATGGTTGAGACAGTCGAGAAGTCGTTACGCATTCGTGCAGGTCGGAACTTACCACGGGACAAGGAATTTCGCTACCTTAGGATGGTTATAGTTACCACCGCCGTTTACTGGCGCTTAAGTTCTCAGCTTCGCACGCCCGAAAGCGCACTAACCGGTCCCCTTAACGTTCCAGCACCGGGCAGGCGTCAGTCCGTATACATCGCCTTACGGCTTCGCACGGACCTGTGTTTTTAGTAAACAGTCGCTTCTCGCTGGTCTCTGCGGCCACCCCCAGCTCACGGAGTAAATCCGATCACCAGTGATGGCCCCCCTTCTCCCGAAGTTACGGGGGCATTTTGCCGAGTTCCTTAACCATAGTTCACCCGAACGCCTCGGTATTCTCTACCTGACCACCTGAGTCGGTTTAGGGTACGGGCCGCCATGAAACTCGCTAGAGGCTTTTCTCGACAGCATAGGATCATCCACTTCACCACAATCGGCTCGGCATCAGGTCTCAGCCTTAATGAGGGACGGATTTGCCTACCCCTCGGCCTACACCCTTACCCCGGGACAACCACCGCCCGGGCTGGACTACCTTCCTGCGTCACCCCATCGCTTACCTACTACAAGTCTGGTTCGTCGGCTCCACCACTTTCCTTTCCCCGAAGGGTCCGGAACGGCTTCACGGACTTAGCATCGCCTGATTCGATATTGGGCGTTTCAAAGCGGGTACCGGAATATCAACCGGTTGTCCATCGACTACGCCTGTCGGCCTCGCCTTAGGTCCCGACTTACCCTGGGCAGATCAGCTTGACCCAGGAACCCTTAGTCAATCGGCGCACACGTTTCTCACGTGTGTATCGCTACTCATGCCTGCATTCTCACTCGTGAACCGTCCACAACTAGCTTCCGCTGCTGCTTCACCCGGCACACGACGCTCCCCTACCCATCACAGCGGGCGTTGGCCCTATTGCTGCAATGACACGACTTCGGCGGTACGCTTGAGCCCCGCTACATTGTCGGCGCGGAATCACTTGACCAGTGAGCTATTACGCACTCTTTCAAGGGTGGCTGCTTCTAAGCCAACCTCCTGGTTGTCTCTGCGACTCCACATCCTTTCCCACTTAGCGTACGCTTAGGGGCCTTAGTCGATGCTCTGGGCTGTTTCCCTCTCGACCATGGAGCTTATCCCCCACAGTCTCACTGCCGTGCTCTCACTTACCGGCATTCGGAGTTTGGCTAAGGTCAGTAACCCGGTAGGGCCCATCGCCTATCCAGTGCTCTACCTCCGGCAAGAAACACACGACGCTGCACCTAAATGCATTTCGGGGAGAACCAGCTATCACGGAGTTTGATTGGCCTTTCACCCCTAACCACAGGTCATCCCCCAGGTTTTCAACCCTGGTGGGTTCGGTCCTCCACGAAGTCTTACCTCCGCTTCAACCTGCCCATGGCTAGATCACTCCGCTTCGGGTCTAGAGCGTGCAACTCAATCGCCCTATTCGGACTCGCTTTCGCTACGGCTTCCCCACACGGGTTAACCTCGCTACACACCGCTAACTCGCAGGCTCATTCTTCAAAAGGCACGCAGTCACGACCGTTGTTCCGAAGAACAACGGCGACGCTCCCACGGCTTGTAGGCACACGGTTTCAGGTACTATTTCACTCCGCTCCCGCGGTACTTTTCACCATTCCCTCACGGTACTATCCGCTATCGGTCACCAGGGAATATTTAGGCTTAGCGGGTGGT
>NZ_CP134201.1:2665000-4792500 GCF_045000215.1 Streptomyces sp. 147326
GTTCTCAAGGAACGGACGCTTCCTTCGTACTCACCCTCTCGGGCTTTCCTCCGGGCTTTTCGTTCTGTATTCTTGCGTTTCCGACTCTATCAGACTCTTTCGGGCCCGACTTCCTCGGCGCTTCCCAGTTCCTGCGCTTTCGCGCTTTCCCTTTCCGGCGATTCCGACTCTATCAGATTCTTTCCGGGCCGTTTCCGGCTGGATTCGAATTCCGATGGCCTTCGGAGGGCCTTTCCCTTTCGGGTGGATCAGACTTTATCAGGTCTCCCTGGTCTGGATTCACACCCGCTCACGCGAGCCGTCCGGACACACATGTGTGCCCGGGTGCCGTGCGAGGTGGAGACGTAAACGTACTGGAGCGGGGCCCCCGGATGCAAATCCGGTTGCCCCGCTCCCGTTCGGCCGTTACGGCGAGGCTCAGACCTCGACGACGACCGGGAGGATCATCGGACGGCGGCGGTAGCCGTCCGAGACCCACTTGCCCATCGTGCGGCGGATCAGCTGCTGGATCTGGTGCGGCTCGGCGACGCCGTCGGCCGCTGCGCGGGCGATGGCCTCCTCGATCTTCGGGATGACCGTTCCGAAGGCCGAGTCCTCGATGCCGGAGCCGCGGGCCTGGATGTTCGGGCCGCTGACGACCTTGCCCGTTGTGCTGTCCACCACGACGTAGACCGAGATGATGCCCTCGTCGCCGAGGATCTTGCGGTCCTTGAGGTGGACCTCCGTGACATCGCCGACCGAGAGACCGTCCACGTAGACGTACCCGGCCTGGACCTTGCCCGAGATGCGCGCCTTGCCGTCGATGAGGTCGACGACGACGCCGTCCTCCGCGATGACGATGCGGTCCTTCGGGACGCCCGTCATGGCACCGAGCTCGGCGTTGGCGCGCAGGTGGCGCCATTCGCCGTGGACCGGCATCAGGTTCCGCGGCTTGCAGATGTTGTAGAAGTACAGCAGCTCGCCGGCCGAGGCGTGGCCCGAGACGTGCACCTTGGCGTTGCCCTTGTGCACGACGTTGGCGCCCCAGCGGGTGAGGCCGTTGATCACGCGGTAGACCGCGTTCTCGTTGCCCGGGATCAGGGACGACGCCAGGATCACGGTGTCGCCGGGGACGATCCGGATCTGGTGGTCGCGGTTGGCCATGCGGGACAGGGCCGCCATCGGCTCGCCCTGCGAACCCGTGCAGACCAGGACGACCTCGTGGGCCGGCAGGTCGTCGAGGGTCTTGACGTCCACGACGAGACCGGCCGGGACCTTCAGGTAGCCCAGGTCACGGGCGATGCCCATGTTGCGGACCATCGAGCGGCCCACGAAGGCGACCCGGCGGCCGTACTCGTGCGCGGCGTCCAGGATCTGCTGGATCCGGTGCACGTGGCTGGCGAAGCTGGCCACGATGATCCGGTTGTGGGCGTTCGCGAACACCGTGCGCAGGACGTTGGAGATCTCGCGCTCGGGCGGGACGAAGCCCGGGACCTCGGCGTTCGTCGAGTCCGAGAGGAGGAGGTCGATGCCCTCTTCGCTCAGACGCGCGAAGGCGTGCAGGTCGGTGAGGCGCTTGTCCAGCGGGAGCTGGTCCATCTTGAAGTCGCCGGTGGCGACGACCAGGCCCGCGGGGGTCCGGATCGCGACGGCCAGGGCGTCGGGGATGGAGTGGTTGACCGCGATGAACTCGCAGTCGAAGGGACCCAGGCTCTCGCGCTCGCCTTCCTTCACCTCGAGGGTGTAGGGGCGGATGCGGTGCTCCTGGAGCTTCGCCTCGATGAGGGCCAGCGTCAGCTTGGAGCCGATCAGCGGGATGTCCGGCTTCTCCCGGAGGAGGTAGGGGACGGCGCCGATGTGGTCCTCGTGACCGTGCGTGAGCACGATGCCCTCGATGTCGTCGAGGCGGTCCCGGATGGACGTGAAGTCCGGCAGGATCAGGTCGATGCCCGGCTGCTCCTCCTCGGGGAAGAGGACGCCGCAGTCGACGATCAGCAGGCGGCCGTCGAACTCGAAGACGGTCATGTTGCGGCCGATCTCGCCGAGACCACCCAGGGGGGTGACTCTGAGGCCGCCCTTGGGCAGCTTCGGCGGCGGACCGAGTTCCGGATGCGGATGGCTCAAAAGTGTCTCCTCACCACGCACGCCACGTACCCGGAAGGCACGTGGCGCGCATGTCATTCGTGCACTTGCTGTTGTCTGTTCCGTATTTGTTCGTCGTGCTTATTCAGTTGTGAAGTCTGTTGTTCAGAGCTGTACCCCGCCGGCGGCAAGATCGATCTTGAGCTGCGCCGTCTCTTCGGCGGTCAGTTCGATCAGCGGCAGCCGGAGCGGGCCCGCGGGCAGCCCCTGCAGGTTCAGCGCGCCCTTGGTGGTCATCACGCCCTGGGTGCGGAACATGCCGGTGAAGACCGGGAGCAGCTTCTGGTGGATCTCGGCGGCCTTCTGGACGTCTCCGCCCAGGTGGGCCTCCAGCATGGCGCGCAGCTCGGGGGTGACCACGTGGCCGACCACGGAGACGAAGCCGACCGCGCCGACCGAGAGGAGCGGCAGGTTCAGCATGTCGTCGCCCGAGTACCAGGCCAGGCCGCTCTGCGCGATGGCCCAGCTGGCGCGGCCGAGGTCGCCCTTGGCGTCCTTGTTGGCCACGATACGGGGGTGCTCGGCGAGCCGTACGAGAGTTTCCGTCTCGATCGGGACACCACTGCGGCCGGGGATGTCGTAGAGCATGACCGGCAGCTCGGTGGCGTCCGCGATGGCCGAGAAGTGCCGGTAGAGGCCTTCCTGCGGCGGCTTGCTGTAGTACGGGGTGACGGCGAGCAGGCCGTGGGCGCCGGTGCGCTCGGCCTGGCGGGCCAGTTCCAGCGTGTGGCGGGTGTCGTTGGTACCGATGCCGGCGACCACGTGGGCGCGGTCTCCGACGGCTTCGAGCACGGCTCGTACGAGGTCGTTTTTCTCCGCGTCGGTGGTGGTCGGCGACTCACCGGTGGTGCCGTTGATGATCAGGCCGTCGTTGCCTGCGTCCACCAGGTGGACGGCGAGCTGCTGCGCGCCGTCGAGGTCGAGTGCGCCATCCGCCGTAAACGGCGTGATCATGGCGGTGAGGACCCGCCCGAAGGGGGTCTGCGGAGTCGAGATCGGAGCCATGGGTAACACGCTACTCGCTGCCATGCTCGCGCGGTCCCCTCGGGGGACGTCAACGGGGTGTGCCGCCCGGCGGCGGCCGGGGGGAGGTGTTGGACGCCGGCACTGCCTGCTCGGGGGTTCAAGCAGTGCCGGGTCCGTTTGATCAGCCTAGATGAAGTTTACGAAACGTCGCAATACGGACACTTGGGACTTGACGCAGCACATCTGTACGCTGCGGGAGCAACGGGCCTTACGGGGCAACGCGCCCGTTGCCGTTGTAGGCCGCGTACGTGAGCGGCATGAGCTTCGCCCAGTGCTGCTCCATCTTCTCGCCGACCATCTCGATCTCCCGCTGCGGGAAGGACGGCACGGCCGCGAGCTCGTGCTGGGTGCGCAGGCCGAGGAAGTGCATCAGCGAGCGCGCGTTGCAGGTGGCGTACATCGAGGAGAAAAGACCGACCGGCAGGACCGAACGGGCAACTTCCCGGGCCACGCCCGCGGCGAGCATCTCCTGGTAGGCCTCGTAGGCCCGCACGTAGGAGTCCTCCATGACGCGGCCGGTCAGCTCCTGCTGCGCCTGGGTGCCCTCGACGAAGACGTACTTGCCCGGGCGGCCCTCCTGGACCAGCTTGCGCTCGGCGTCCGGAACGTAGAAGACCGGCTCCAGCTCCCTGTAGCGGCCCGATTCCTCGTTGTACGACCAGCCCACGCGGTGGCGCATGAACTCGCGGAAGACGAAGATCGGGGCGCTGATGAAGAAGGTCATCGAGTTGTGCTCGAAGGGGCTGCCGTGGCGGTCGCGCATCAGGTAGTTGATCAGGCCCTTGGAACGCTCCGGGTCCTTCTGCAGCTCCTCCAGGGACTGCTCGCCGGCCGTGGAGACGCGCGCGGCCCACAGCACGTCGGAGTCGGCGGCGGAGTGCTTCACCAGCTCCACCGTCACGTCACTGCGGAAGCTGGGTTTCAGATCTGAAGCGGCGGTCTCGCTCACCGGGGGTCCTTCCAAACGTGCGTTCCTGGGGCGCGCCCACTCTACGGCGCCCCTCGCGGGTCCTCGCGCAATCGCACGCGCACGGCGGACCCCGCACAGCTGACGCACAGCCATGAAATCTGGTGAATGTCCCGAAATCCGGCACCGATTGACCGGTTCGTTCGTCCTACATGACAGAACCCCCACCCCACCACCCCGAGGAGATTCGCTCTGATGTTCCTCCGGCGCGAAGCCGTCCCGTTCGCTTTCGTCTCCGAGGCCGACCGTTTCCGAAGCAACGTCACTCCGCCGCCGCGCGAGCGTCCGAGCCGGACCCAGATGGCCGCCCGTAGTCTGGTCGGACTGACCGTGGTTGCGGGGCTCGCCAGCTCACTGCTCTTCGGCATGCCCGCGCTGCAGCCGAACAAGGCACCGGAGAAGTCGCAGCAGTCGGAGGCGTCCGAGGGGCGGTAGCCTCACGGGCACAGTCCAACCGAACGTGCATGTGAGTGAGGTCCAGCCGTGCCCCTGCCCTTCCTGACGGCCGACGGCGCATCCGATGCGGATGACGACGACGAGGTCCTGGCCCATGCCGACCACGACCGCTGGCGCCGTCCCTACCGGCCCGGCCCCTGGCGCGTGGCGATCGCCGCGCTGCTGCTCCTGCTGTCCGCCTTCATGCTGCTGGCCACGATGATCATCGCCTTCGCGGGTGCGTGGGGCGGGGCCGGCGTCTGCCTGGCGGCCGCCCTCTCGGTCGTCGGGTCGGCCGTGCAGACGCTGCGCGTGGGCGTGTGGGTGAGCCGTACGGGACTGCGCCGGGTCGGCTTCCTCGTGACCCGCACGGTCAAGTGGAGCGAGATCGCCGAGGTCCGTACGGTGCAGCAGCCGGTGCGCTGGCTCGGGCTGCCGAGGACCGTACAGGGGCAGGCGCTGACGATGTCCGGGCGCGACGGCGCGGAGCTGGCCGCGCCGGTGCTGCTGACCGACCACAACGCCGATTTCCTGTCGCGGGCCGAGGCCTTCGACCGGGCGGCCGACACGGTGGGTGCCTGGGCCGACGAGTACCGTCCCGTGCCCGCCTGATCCGCCCCGGCGCGCCCGGGAAGCCCGTACAGGTGTCAGACCTGTACGGGCTTCTTGTCGTGCAGGGCGATCGCCCGCTGCATGGCCTTGCGCGCCCGCGGGGTGTCCCGGGCGTCGTGGTAGGCGACCGCGAGCCGGAACCAGCTGCGCCAGTCCCCCGGCGCGTCCTCGGTCTCGGCCTTGCGGCGCGCGAAGACCTCGTCGGCGGAGTCCCGCAGGATCCGCCCGTACGTGTCGCGCTCCAGCTCGTCGACGGGCAGTCCGCCCTCGGCCTCCAGCTCGGTCGCGAGGTGGTTGGCCCTGGTGACGAACTGCGTGTTCTTCCAGAGGAACCAGACGCCGATGACCGGCAGGATCAGCACGGCCACACCGAAGGTGACGGTGAGCCAGGTGCCGTGCTGGATCAGCATCAGGCCCCGGCTGCCGACCAGGACGAAGTAGACGACCAGGACGGCGGCCGTGAGGAAGTACGTGATCTTCGCGCGCATCGTGAAATCAGTCCGGTCAGCCCAGGTCGAGGAAGTGTTCCAGGCCGAACGTGAGGCCCGGGGTCTGCGTCACGCGGCGCGCACCGAGCAGGATGCCCGGCATGAAGCTGCTGTGGTGCAGGGAGTCGTGACGGATGGTCAGGGTCTCGCCCTCGCCGCCGAGGAGCACCTCCTGGTGGGCCAGCAGCCCGCGCAGGCGGACGGCGTGCACCGGGACGCCGTCGACGTCCGCGCCGCGGGCCCCGTCGAGGGCCGTGGCGGTGGCGTCGGGCTGCGCGCCGAGGCCGGCCTCGGCGCGGGCGGCCGCGATGAGCTGCGCCGTACGGGTCGCCGTACCGGAGGGGGCGTCCACCTTGTTGGGGTGGTGCAGCTCGACGACCTCGACGGACTCGAAGTAGCGGGCGGCCTGGGCGGCGAACTTCATGGTGAGGACGGCGCCGATGGAGAAGTTCGGGGCGATGAGCACACCGGTCTCCGGGGAGCCGGCGAGCCAGGTGTTCAGCTGGGCGAGGCGGTCCTCGGTCCAGCCGGTGGTGCCGACCACTCCGTGGATGCCGTGGCGGATGAGGAAGTCCAGGTTCCCCATCACCGAGGCCGGGGTGGTCAGCTCGACCGCGACCTGGGCGCCGGCCTCGGCCAGCGTCTCCAGCTTGTCGCCGCGGCCGAGGGCGGCCACCAGCTCCATGTCGTCGGCGGCCTCGACCGCCTTGACCGCCTCGGCGCCGATGCGGCCCTTGGCGCCCAGGACTGCCACGCGCAGCTTGCTCATGTTGCTTCCTTACTCACGTACGGAACTAGGCGACCGCTTCGTCGAGACGCGCGGCCTGCTTCTCCTTCAGCGGGCCGATCACCGCGAGCGAGGGCCGCTGGGCCAGTACATCCTGTGCGACCGAGCGGACGTCGTCCGGGGTCACCGCGGCGATCCGGGCCAGCATGTCGTCGACCGACATCTGGTCGCCCCAGCACAGCTCGCTCTTGCCGATGCGGTTCATGATCGCGCCGGTGTCCTCCAGACCGAGGACGGTGGAGCCGGACAGCTGGCCGATGGCCCGCTTGATCTCCTCGTCGGCCAGTCCTTCGGTCGCGACCTTGTCGAGCTCCTCGCGGCAGATCCGGAGCACGTCGTGGACCTGGTTGGGCCGGCAGCCCGCGTACACGCCGAAGAGGCCGGTGTCGGCGAAGGCCGAGGTGTACGAGTACACGCTGTAGGCCAGGCCGCGCTTCTCCCGGACCTCCTGGAAGAGCCGGGAGGACATGCCGCCGCCGAGGGCGGTGTTCAGCACGCCCAGCGCCCAGCGGCGCTCGTCGGTGCGGGCGATGCCCGGCATGCCGAGGACCACGTGGGCCTGCTCGGTCTTGCGGTTCACCAGCTCGACGCGGCCGGCGGTGCGGATGCGCTTGGCGCCGCCGCGCGGGCCGATCGGCTCGGCGTCGGTGCGGCCGAGGGCTCCGGCCTCCTCGAAGGCGGCGCGGACCTGGCGTACGACCTTGTTGTGGTCGACGTTGCCGGCGGCGGCCACGACGAGGTGGGTCGGGTCGTAGTGCTTCTTGTAGAAGCGGCGGATCCGGTCGGCGCCCAGGGCGTTGATCGTGTCGACGGTGCCGAGGACGGGGCGGCCCAGGGGGGTGTCCCCGTACATGGTCTGCGCGAACAGGTCGTGGACCATGTCCCCCGGGTCGTCCTCGGTCATCGCGATCTCTTCGAGGATGACTCCGCGCTCGGCGTCGACGTCCTCCTCGCGGATCAGCGAGCCGGTGAGCATGTCGCAGACCACGTCGATGGCGAGCGGCAGGTCGGTGTCGAGCACCCGGGCGTAGTAGCAGGTGTACTCCTTCGCCGTGAAGGCGTTCATCTCGCCGCCGACCGCGTCGATCGCGGAAGAGATGTCGAGGGCGCTGCGCTGGTGCGTGCCCTTGAAGAGGAGGTGCTCCAGGTAGTGCGTGGCCCCGTTGAGCGTGGGCGTCTCGTCACGGGAGCCGACGTGCGCCCAGATGCCGAAGGTGGCGGAGCGGACGGAGGGCAGCGTCTCGGTGACGATGCGCAGTCCGCCGGGCAGGACCGTGCGCCGGACGGTGCCGATGCCGTTCTGGCCCTTGAGGAGGGTTTGGGTACGGGCGACGGCCCGCCCCTCCGAAGAGGGGCGGGCCGTCACACGGGAACTACGCGACATCACTTGTCGGAGTCGTCCTTGTCAGCGTCATTGTCGGCGTCACCTGCAGATTCGCCGTCGATCACGGGGATCAGGGAGAGCTTGCCGCGCTGGTCGATCTCGGCGATCTCCACCTGGACCTTGGTGCCGACCGCGAGCACGTCCTCGACGTTCTCCACGCGCTTGCCACCGGCGAGCTTGCGGATCTGCGAGATGTGCAGGAGGCCGTCCTTGCCGGGCATCAGGGAGACGAAGGCACCGAAGGTGGTGGTCTTGACGACCGTACCCAGGTAGCGCTCGCCGACCTCCGGCATGGTCGGGTTGGCGATGCTGTTGATCGTGGCGCGGGCGGCTTCGGCGGCCGGGCCGTCGGAGGCACCGATGTAGATGGTGCCGTCGTCCTCGATCGTGATCTCGGCGCCGGTGTCCTCCTGGATCTGGTTGATCATCTTGCCCTTGGGGCCGATGACCTCACCGATCTTGTCCACCGGGATCTTGACGGTGATGATCCGCGGAGCGAACGGGGACATGGCGTCCGGCGTGTCGATCGCTTCCATCATCACGTCGAGGATGTGGAGGCGGGCGTCGCGGGCCTGCTTGAGGGCGGCGGCCAGGACGGAGGCCGGGATGCCGTCGAGCTTGGTGTCCAGCTGGAGCGCGGTGACGAACTCCTTGGTGCCGGCGACCTTGAAGTCCATGTCGCCGAAGGCGTCCTCCGCACCGAGGATGTCGGTGAGGGCGACGTAGTGGGTCTTGCCGTCGATCTCCTGGGAGATCAGGCCCATGGCGATACCGGCGACGGGGGCCTTGAGGGGCACACCGGCGTTCAGCAGCGACATGGTGGAGGCGCAGACCGAGCCCATGGACGTCGAACCGTTGGAGCCGAGGGCCTCGGACACCTGACGGATCGCGTACGGGAACTCCTCGCGGGTCGGGAGGACCGGCACGATCGCGCGCTCGGCGAGCGCGCCGTGGCCGATCTCGCGGCGCTTCGGCGAACCGACGCGGCCGGTCTCACCGACGGAGTACGGCGGGAAGTTGTAGTTGTGCATGTAGCGCTTGCGGGTCACCGGGGAGAGGGTGTCCAGCTGCTGCTCCATGCGGAGCATGTTGAGGGTGGTGACGCCCAGGATCTGGGTCTCGCCACGCTCGAACAGCGCCGAGCCGTGCACGCGCGGGATGGCCTCGACCTCGGCGGCGAGGGTACGGATGTCCGTGAGCCCGCGGCCGTCGATGCGGACCTTGTCCTTGATGACGCGCTCGCGGACCAGGGCCTTGGTCAGGCTGCGGTAGGCGGCGGAGATCTCCTTCTCGCGGCCCTCGAAGGCCGGGAGGAGCTTCTCGGCGGCGATCTCCTTGACGCGGTCCAGCTCGGCCTCGCGGTCCTGCTTGCCCGCGATGGTCAGCGCCTGGGAGAGGTCACCCTTGACGGCGGCCGCGAGGGCCTCGTACACGTCGTCCTGGTAGTCCAGGAAGACCGGGAACTCGCCCTCGGGCTTCGCGGCCTTGGCGGCCAGGTCGGCCTGGGCCTTGCAGAGGACCTTGATGAACGGCTTCGCGGCGTCGAGGCCGGAGGCCACGATCTCCTCGGTCGGCGCCTGGGCGCCGCCCTTGACGAGGGCGATGGTCTTCTCGGTGGCCTCGGCCTCGACCATCATGATCGCGACGTCGCCGTCCTCCAGGACGCGGCCCGCGACCACCATGTCGAAGACGGCGTCCTCGAGCTCGGTGTGCGTCGGGAAGGCCACCCACTGGCCGCGGATCAGCGCGACGCGGACGCCGCCGATCGGGCCGGAGAAGGGCAGGCCGGCCAGCTGGGTGGACGCGGAGGCGGCGTTGATCGCCACGACGTCGTACAGGTGGTCGGGGTTGAGCGCCATGATCGTCGCGACGACCTGGATCTCGTTGCGCAGGCCCTTCTTGAAGGACGGGCGCAGCGGGCGGTCGATCAGGCGGCAGGTGAGGATCGCGTCCTCGGAGGGCCGGCCCTCACGACGGAAGAAGGAGCCGGGGATCTTGCCGGCCGCGTACTGCCGCTCCTCGACGTCCACCGTCAGGGGGAAGAAGTCGAGCTGGTCCTTGGGCTTCTTCGACGCGGTGGTGGCGGACAGCACCATCGTGTCGTCGTCCAGGTAGGCAACGGCGGAGCCGGCGGCCTGGCGGGCCAGACGGCCCGTCTCGAAGCGGATGGTGCGGGTGCCGAAGGAACCGTTGTCAATGACGGCCTCGGCGTAGTGGGTCTCGTTCTCCACTAGCGTTTTCTCCATTTTCGTCGTCTCCGTCCGCCGCCCGTGTGGCGGTGGACGGTTGCGGAGAAGCGCTCCTGGCGTGCGGGCCGGTCTTCGATCGAAGCATCCGGTTCGTTGCCCCCCTGGGGCATTCCGGGTGCCACTACCGAGGACCGGCGGCGTGGGAGGGCGCTCCTCCTCTTCAGTTGTGCGCGTCTTCCTCAGACGCGCACGTGCGTCCGTTCCAGACTACAAAGGGTCCGGTCCGGTGCGCACGTACAGCAAAGGGAGCGGCCCCCTGATGTGGGAACCGCTCCCTTCACGGCGTGTTACTTGGCGCCGGCCGCACCGCGGCGGATGCCGAGGCGCTCGACCAGCGTACGGAAGCGCTGGATGTCCTTCTTGGCCAGGTACTGCAGCAGGCGGCGACGCTGGCCGACCAGGATCAGCAGACCACGACGGGAGTGGTGGTCGTGCTTGTGCGTCTTGAGGTGCTCGGTCAGGTCCGAGATGCGGCGGGAGAGCATCGCAACCTGGACCTCGGGGGAGCCGGTGTCGCCCTCCTTGGCACCGAACTCGGTGATGATCTGCTTCTTCGTAGCGGCGTCGAGCGGCACGCGTACTCCTCGTTTTAGGTCTTCGTTGCCACCGAGTGCCCCAGGTCTGAGTCTCTGGGGAGCTTCCGTTACTCGGGAGGCGGGGTCCGCTGAGCGCAGTCCACAGACCCTTGGAACAGGATCCGGGGGACGCGTACACAAACGGCCGTCACACAGCGTACCAGGCTGCCGGGACGCGGCGTCTCAGCTGGTGAGAGCGCGGGCCCGGGAGTAAACGACCAGCACGGCCAGGGTCAGGGGCACCAGGCTGAGCAGGACCGCCGCCTCGGTGAGGTCGAGCAGCCTTCCCCAGAAGGGTGACAGACCCTTGCTCGGGATGACAAGCGCAATTCCCGCGAGGAGGGCCGCGCCGGCCGCGACGGCGGCGGTCAGCCAGATCGTACGGAGGTCCAGGCCGCTGCGGTCCTGCTCGAGGACCAGGGCCTCGATCAGGTCGACCGGCGGGTGCAGGGCCATGCCCAGGATCAGCAGGGCGACGGCGGCGAGACCGGCGGCCAGGGCGCACACCACCTGGGAGGTGTAGCGGAAGAGGCGGGCGCGCAGCAGCATGGCGAGGCCGGTGGCGAGGGCCAGCAGGCGGCCCCAGGTGTTGTCGGAGAAGCCGAGGACGGCGGCGGACGCGACGGCGACGGCGGCGCAGCCGCCGACCAGGCCGAGGAGCATCTCGTGGCCGCGGCGGGCCTGGGCGGCGATCGCCTCGGCGTCGAGCGGGGTGCCGGCCGCCTCGTGCTGGTCGGAGCCGGACTGGTCACCGTACGGCTCGGTCTCGTAGCGGTCCGGGGTCTCGTAGTCCTCCGTGGCGCTCTGCGGGGCGGCGTAGCCGATCGGCAGCCGGGCGAAGCGGGCGGAGAGGCCGGGGAGGAAGGCGACGAGCCCGATGGCGACGGGGGCGCAGGCGGCGGCGGTGTGGGTCGCGGACGCCTCGGTGGCGATGGCGACGAAAGTGGCGAGCGTTCCGGTGGCGGCGACGAAGGTGGCCGCGACGAAGGGGGCGTCACCGCTGGGGGTGAGCGCGACCAGCGCGACGGAGGCGACCAGGACGCAGACGCAGCCCAGGAGGAACTGGAGCCGGCCGGGGCCCTCGGCGACGGCGGGGGCGATGATCCCGGAGCCGGCGATCAGCAGGTGCGGGAGGGCGCCGAGGCCGAGCGCCACGGCGGAGAGGCGGTCGCGGTAGACGCGGGCCCGGACGCCGGCCACGGCGGTGAGCAGGACGCCGACGGCCCCGGCGATGATCCCGGGCAGGCCGTGCATGTCGTGGCGGACCGGGTCGGCGTACCAGAGGACGAAGCCGAGCATGACGAGCAGCAGGGCGGCGCCGGCCAGGCCCGCGCCGCGCAGCATGTCGTCGCTCCAGCGGTGCCGGTCGCGGACGACGGCGGAGGCGACGGCGTCGGACACGTCGTCGAACACCGCGGGCGGCAGGGACTCGGCGAAGGGGCGCAGGCTCAGCACCTCGCCGTCGAGGATCTGCTGGGCGGCGAGTGTGCGGGCGCCGTCGAGGACGGTGCCGGAGCGGCGTACGAGGTGGAAGCCGGTCGGGGCGCCCACGGGCTGGGTCTGGCCGGTGAGGCGCAGCAGCTCGGGATAGACGTCGGCGACGGCGATGTCCTCGGGGAGGGCGACGTCGATCCGGCTGTCAGGAGCCACGACGGTGACCCTGCAGAACCCCGTCGTTGCGGCCGTACTCACCTGTGTGACCCCCCTGGTTGGTGCCCGCACCGGCGGACGATTCGCGGATGCGCATGCTGCGCGCGCCACCCTACCGGGCGTCTGCCCTACTGTCGGCAAGTAGGATCACCGTCGCGTGGGGGAACCCCCTTCGCGCCCGGGACTTGGGGGCGCCGGTTATGACGTCCCGTCCGTTTTCGAGGGATTGATGCTCCGGTGAGCCAGATCGTCGTCAAACGCCCGCCGCGGTCCCTGCCGCCCGAGGTTCCCTCGGAAGAGCTGAGGCTGGAAGCTCCGCCCGAACTTCCGCGCGGGCAGCAGGAAGGCATGCTGATGCAGCTCCTGCCGATGCTCGGCATGGGCTCTTCCGTCGTCTTCTTCTTCATGCCGGGCGCGGCACCGTTCATGCGCATCATGGGTGTGCTGATGCTCGTGTCGACCGTCGGCATGGTCATCGCCCAGCTGGTGCGCCACCGGCGCGGTACGCAGGGGCAAATGGCCGATGTGCGCCGGGACTACCTCAAATACCTTGCGCAGACGCGCCGTCAGGTACGCAGGACCGCGCGGGCGCAGCGCGACGCGCAGCTCTATCTGCACCCGGCCCCGGAGCAGTTGTGGTCGGTGGTGGCGGAGGGTTCGCGGCTGTGGGAGCGGCGGGTCGGCGACCAGGACTTCGGGCAGGCCCGGCTCGGGCTGGGCGCGCAGCGGCTGGCGACCACGCTGGTGGCGCCGGAGACGGCGCCGGTGGACGAGCTGGAGCCGCTGACGGCGGGCGCGATGCAGCGCTTCCTGAAGGTGCACTCGTCGCTGGACGGGCTGCCGGTGGCGCTGTCGATCCGGGCGTTCTACCACGTGACGGTCTCCGGGGAGCCGGACTCGGCGCGCAGTACGGCGCGGGCGATGGTCGCGCAGCTGGCGACGCTGCACTCCCCCGAGGACCTGATGGTGGCCGTGGTGGCCGCGCCGGGTGCGGTGCCCTCGTGGGACTGGACGAAGTGGCTGCCGCACACGCAGGTCCCGGGCCAGGTCGACGGAGCCGGTACGAAGCGGCTGTTCGGCGACGACCTCGCCGAGCTGGAGGGGCTGCTGGGGGCCCGGCTGGAGGGCCGGCCGCGGTTCAGCCGGGACGTTTCCCCGGTCCTGGACCAGCCGCACCTGGTGGTCGTGCTGGACGGCGGCATGGTGCCGCCGGACTCGGTGTTCGCGGCGGCCGAGGGGCTGCAGGGCGTCACCATCGTCGAGGTGGTCGCGGGCGAGCTGGACGAGCCGCGCGGCGGGCTGTCGGTCGTGGTGCGGCCGGGCCGGCTGCGCCTGGAGTCCGGCGGCGGGGTCGCGTACGAGGGCGTCCCGGACACGCTGTCGCTGCCCGCGGCTGAGGCGCTGGCCCGGCAGTTGGCGCCGATGCGCACGGGCGGCGGGGACGACGACGAGCCGCTGCTCGCCAACCTCGACTTCACGGACCTGCTGAACCTGGGCGACGCGGCCGCGGTGGACGTGGCGCGGACCTGGCGGCCGAGGTCGGCCGGTGAGCGGCTGCGCGTGCCGATCGGTGTCGGCGAGGGCGGCGCCCCGGTCATGCTGGACCTGAAGGAGGCCGCGCAGGAGGGCATGGGCCCGCACGGTCTGTGCGTGGGCGCGACCGGTTCCGGCAAGTCGGAGCTGCTGCGCACGCTGGTGCTGGGTCTGGCGGTCACGCACACCTCGGAGACGCTGAACTTCGTGCTCGCCGACTTCAAGGGCGGTGCGACCTTCACCGGCATGGGGCAGATGCCGCACGTCGCGGCCGTCATCACCAACCTGGCGGACGACCTGACGCTCGTGGACCGCATGGGCGACTCGATCCGCGGCGAGCTGCAGCGCCGTCAGGAGCTGCTGCGCTCGGCGGGCAACTACGCCAACATCCACGACTACGAGAAGGCCCGCGCGGCCGGTGCCCCGCTGGAGCCGCTGGCCTCGCTGGTGCTGGTCATCGACGAGTTCAGCGAGCTGCTGACGGCGAAGCCGGACTTCATCGACATGTTCATCCAGATCGGCCGCATCGGCCGGTCGCTGGGCGTGCACCTGCTGCTGGCCTCGCAGCGCCTGGAGGAGGGCAAGCTGCGCGGCCTCGACACGTACCTGTCGTACCGGATCGGTCTGCGGACCTTCTCGGCGGCGGAGTCGCGGACGGCGATCGGCGTGCCGGACGCCTACCACCTGCCGTCGGTGCCCGGTTCGGGGTACCTGAAGTTCGGTACGGACGAGATGACCCGCTTCAAGGCGGCGTACGTGTCGGGCACCTACCGCTCGGGCGGGCCGGATCTGTCGGTGGGGCTGTTCCCGGTGGAGCGGCGCCCCGCACTGTTCACGGCGGCTCCGGTGCCGGTGGTGTACGCGGCTCCGGACCCGGCGTACCTGGCGGCGCAGGCTCCGCGGGAGGACGACGCGCTCGCGGACACGGTGCTCGACGTGATCGTGAGCCGGCTGGAGGGGCAGGGGGTGCCGGCGCACCAGGTGTGGCTGCCGCCGCTCGACCAGGCTCCGCCGCTGGACCAGTTGCTGCCGGCGCTGGCGCCGAGCGCGGAGCGGGGGCTGCACGCGGACGGGTACACGCGGCCCGGCGGGCTCGTGGTGCCGCTCGGCCTCATCGACAAGCCCTTCGAGCAGCGGCGCGAGGTGCTGTACCGGGACTTCTCGGGTGCGGCGGGCCACATGATGGTCGTCGGCGGTCCGCAGTCGGGCAAGTCGACGCTGATGCGGACGCTGATCGCCTCCTTCGCGCTCACCCACACCCCGCGCGAAGTGCAGTTCTACGGGCTGGACTTCGGTGGCGGCAGCCTGTCGGCGGTGGCCGAGCTGCCGCACGTGGGCGGGATCGCCTCGCGCCTGGACCCGGAGCGGGTACGGCGTACGGTCGCGGAGGTCGGGGGCATCCTCAACCGCCGCGAGGAGTTCTTCCGCGCGAACAACATCGACTCGATCGGCACCTACCGGCGGCGCCGGGCAGCGGGCGACCTGCCCGGTGAGCCGTGGGGCGACGTGTTCCTGATCGTCGACGGCTGGGGCAACTTCAAGGGCGAGTACGAGGGCCTGGAGCAGATCGTCACGGACATCGCGTCCCGCGGTCTGGGCTACGGCATCCACGTGGTGATCACGGCGGCGCGCTACATGGAGGTGCGGGCCGCGCTCAAGGACCAGATGCTCAGCCGGCTGGAGCTGCGGCTCGGCGACACCATGGACTCCGAGTTCGACCGGAAGGTCGCGGCGAACGTCCCGCCCGGAATGCCGGGCCGCGGCCAGGTGGCGGAGAAGCTGCACTTCCTCGGCGCGCTCCCGCGGATCGACGGCTCGCACGAGGCCGGGGACCTGTCCGAGGCCACGACGGCCTTCGTGGAGGCGGTGAAGCAGAACTGGTCGGGCCAGTCGGCTCCCGGCGTACGGCTGCTGCCGCGGCTGCTCCACTCGGACCAGCTGCCCAAGGGCGGGGAGTTCCCCGGCCGCGGGATCGCGATCGGCATCGACGAGAACGACCTGGAGCCGGTCTTCGTCGACTTCGAGTCCGACCCCTTCCTCCTCGTGTTCGGCGAGAGCGAGTCGGGCAAGACGAACCTGCTGCGGCTCATCGCGAAGCAGATTGCCGAGCGCTACACGCCGGACCAGGCGCGGCTGGTCGTGGGCGACTACCGGCGCAGCCTGCTCGGGGCGCTGCCGGAGGAGCACCTGCTGGAGTACGCGCCGATGGCGAGCTCCCTGCAGATGCACATGGAGGCGCTGGGCGGGGTGTTCTCGCGCCGGCAGCCGCCGACCGACGTCACCCCGCAGCAGCTGCGCGACCGCAGCTGGTGGACGGGCCCGGACGTGTACATCGTGATCGACGACTTCGACCTGGTGGCCACCAGTCAGGGCAATCCGCTCGCGCCGCTGGTGGAGTTCCTGCCGTTCGCGCGGGACACGGGCGTCCGCTTCATCATCGCCCGCAACTCGGCGGGTGCCTCGCGTTCGATGTACGAGCCGTTCATGCAGCGGATCAAGGAGCTGGGCGCGCAGGGCATCGTCCTGTCCGGCGACCCGTCCGAGGGCGACCTGGTCGGCACCGTGCGGCCGCGTCCGATGCCGCCGGGCCGGGCGTACTTCGCCTCGCGCAGGCGGGGGACGTCGCTGGTGCAGCTCGGGCGGATGCCGGGCCATATGTGATCGTCTTCCCGGTGGCCGGACATCTGTCAGGGGCCGGCCACCGGGAAGGATCGGGTGGAAACTCATCCCGGTCGGCGGCGCAGCCCCGATAATCGGCGGTGAAGACCGCGCCACCGAGGGAAAGGCCTCCTATGGGCACCCAGCAGGAGAAGGACGAGCTGTACGCGCTGGACATCAGCGGTGTGGAGTGGGAAGGGCCGCCCGGCACCAGCCCGGACGAGGAGCGGGTCGAGATCGCCCGGCTTCCCGAGGGCGCGGTCGCCATGCGGTCCTCGCTGGACCGTGACACGGTGCTGCGCTACACCGCCGCCGAGTGGGAGGCGTTCGTACTCGGGGCCAGGGACGGCGAGTTCGACCTCGACCGGCACCGTCCCTGACAGGACCGCAGGACAACGCCGAAGGGGCGCGCCCGGTGTGGGCGCGCCCCTTCGGCGTGTGCGGACCTGTCGGCGACCGGGCTCAGAAGGCCTCGGTGAACAGGCTCGACGCCCGCTTGTCGGTGGCGCGGTAGTCGTCCTTGCCGCGCTCGATGAGCTGGGCGACCTTCTCCAGCATGTTCTTCATGTGGTCGGCCTTGTCACGGTACTTCTTCTGGAGATCGACGTACTGGCCGTGCGCCTCGCCGTCCCAGGTGTCCGTGACGACCGCCACTGCCCGCTCCATCGCGTCCAGGTCCTCGATGATGTGCTTCGAGACCTGGCGGAGGCGGTTGGCCATCTGCTGGACGCTGTCATACCGGACCTTAGTGTGGCCGTCGTCGGCAGCCATGTGCTTCTCCTTCTCGCTGAGCGGGTTACCTGAAAACGACGTGGGTCAGAGGTTGTTGAGGCCGGAGCTGCTTGTACCGTGAGCCTGGATCCCCTGCCTGAACGCCGCTTGCACCTCGTCGTCCTGGGCGTTGGTCAGGTTCTTGGTCTGGGACACCGCGTTGTGCAGGACGCGGAGGAGACGACGGATCTCGTCGTGGTCAGCGTTCAGCAACACCTGGGCTCGCTTGAACCCGTCGGCACCGACACCGGTCCAGCCGGCACTCACAGTTTCGAGGATGTCGGCCATCTCGCGGGCCTGCCTGGAGACGGCAGTGGCCGTCTCTTCGATCTTGGTCTTCGCCTTGACAACCGGAGTGTCTGCAAGTCCGAAAGTGTTCGTGCTCATACGAAGCTCCTCACTTCTCAATTCGCCGGCGGAACCGGCGGATTGCGTGGCGGAGCGGACACCGCCCCGGCGCGGCTTTGAGCCACGCGCCCTCGGGCATCCCCCTCCGCTCCACGCGATCCCCCGATCACACTCGTGAAGCCTGGTGTCACTCTAGCCAGTTCAGCGCCCAGTCCCAACACCGGTAGGGCGCTTCCGTTGATGAACTGTGACCGTTCACTGCAAACGGCGTCGGCGGCCGCGTGCATCCCGGATCACCGTCGCGGTACCCGCGATGACGGCGATCAGGACGGCGCCGATGCCGAGAGCGTACGTCCCGAACCGCTCCTCACGCTCCTGGGCCGTCTCGGTGAGCTGGAGCGCCGCCGCCTCGGGGGCCGCCGCCGGGGGCGGGCCGGGGTCCGGGACCGGAGCCTTGGGGACCTCCTGGTCCTGGCTGAGCGCGCGCACCGGGTCGACGATGCCCCAACCGACGTAGTCGTCGTGGCCGTTGACCGAACGCTCGGCGGTGTTCTGGATCTGCCAGACGATCTGCTCGGCCGACCAGTCCCCGTGCTCGGCGCGCAGCAGGGCGGCGACCCCGGCGACGTACGGGGCGGAGAAGCTGGTGCCGTTGTCGATGCACTGGCCGAAGCCCGGGACGGTGGACACCATGTCGACGCCGGGCGCCGCCACCCCGATGAAGTCGCCGGGCTGGGAGAACGGGGCGCGCTCGTTGTTGCGGTCCGAGGCGCCGACGGCGAGCACTCCGGGGAAGGCCGCCGGGTAGGTCTTGCGCTTCTCCCCGCTCATGCCGTCGTTGCCGGCCGAGGCCACGACGACGACGTTGGCGGCGACGGCCTTCTGGACCGACTTGCCGAGCTCGGAGTCCGCGGACAGCTGCGCGTCGGTGTCCTGGGAGATGTTGATCACTTGGGCGCCCTTGGACACCGCGTGGTCGATCGCCTGGCTCAGGGACAGGGCGTTGCCCTTGCCCTGCCCGTCGTTCTGCCGGATCGGGATGATCGTGGCGTCCGGGGCCAGGCCGACGAAACCGGTGCCCTCCTGGGGGCGGGCCGCGATCAGCCCGGCGACCTTCGTTCCGTGGCCGACGGTGTCGCTCGTGCCGTCGCCGCCCTTGGGGTCGACGAAGTCCTTGCCGGCGCCCGTGTCGAGGGCGCCGCTGAGCTGCGGGTTCACCCGGTCCACGCCGGTGTCGATGACGGCGACGCGGACGCTGGCGCCGTTCTTGTCCTTGCCCTTGGTCTGCGCCCAGAGCTCGTCGAGCAGCAGCCGCTGCAGGGCCCAGGGGCGGTCCTCGATCTGCTTCTTCATGGGAAAGGTGCACTCCCCCGCGCCGTCGGGGCGCAGGGCGTACGGGGCGTGCGGCGCGGGAGCTTCGGCCGCGGCGGCCGCGCCCGCGCCGCCGGAGACCAGGGTGAGGGCGAACGCGGCGGCGAGGAGCGCGGTCCGGGGCGTCTGGGACTGGGGCATCGGCGGCTTCCTCACGAACCCTGGGGCTGACGGGCGGAGTTGGTGTCCAGGCGCGGGCCCTTGGAGAGGAACTCCGACCAGGCGATGGGCACCATGGCCGGGGTGATGCCTCCGTAGCCGAGCCTGACCTGCGCCTGGCTGGCCTCGGGGCGGCCGTCGGTGCCCCCCTTCGCCTGCGGGTCGGGCGCGCCGATCTTCGACTTCTCGGCGTCGCTGTCGCCGTTGGCCTGGACGGCGTACCGCAGGCCGGTGTCGGTGACCAGGAAGAGGGAGCCGCCGGCCGTGGTCTGCTTGCCCTGGACCTGCGTGTAGAGCAGCCCCGAGCCCGGGGTGACGTACGCGCTGGTGCCGCTGGCGGTGATGTCGATGGGGAAGCCGGTGCCCGCCCAGGTGCTCAGGGTCTGGTTGCCCTGGCCGTCGACCGAGCGCAGGACGTTGCAGACGGTGTCCCGGTTGTTGGAGCCGCCGCCGGTCTGGGTGCCGGCGGCCGGTGCCGTCTGGTTGATCCGGTCGGACTTCTCCTGCGGCCACTTGACGTCGCCGGCGAAGGGGGCGGCGTCCGGGTTGAGCGACTGGAGGTCGACCTCCCGGGGCTTGCCGTGCATGTTGAGGCCGTCGGTCGCGGGCGCCGAGATCAGCAGCCAGGCCACGAAGTCGGAGACCGGTGCGACCTTCCCCGGCAGCACCACGTAGTGCTGGGCGCCGGAGCCGGTCTGGGCCTTGAGCACCATGCCGACCTTGTTGTCGGCGGTGGTCAGGCCCTTCACGTCGGCGTTGGCGCCGGCCTTGCCGGGGATCGGCGGGAAGGCCAGGTCGTCGCCGGAGTTGAGGGTCCCCAGCCATTCCGGGGTGACCTGCTGCGGGGTGGCGCCGGTGCCGACCAGGGCGTTGGTCATGGTCCCGGCGGCGGGCGTGCCCTCCGGGAACTTGTACTTCGTCCCCGTCCAGTCGACCAGGTAGCGCTCCTTGCCCGGACCGGTGCTCTGCACGTACAGCGACTGGGTCTCGGTGAGCCTGCGGGCGTCGTCCGTCTTGGCCGCCTCGCGGTCGGCGAGGACGAAGGTGGCGGTCTGCACGCCGCGGCCGTTGCCGCCCGGCTGCTGGCAGACGGCCCAGCGCTTGGCCTTGCCGGCGTCCTCCTTGGAGGGGAGCCGGTCGGGGGCGTACTGGATGCCGATGATGGGACCGCGCGGCGGCTTGCCCGCGTCGAGGACCTTGTCCTCGACCTGGATCACCTTGAACTTCTGCGGATCCAGCAGGAGTCGGGCGGAGGCGAGGTTCAGCACCGGGTGCAGCCGGGTCTGGTCCTTGCCGTTGACCTTCGTGGTCAGGACCACGTACCGGGTCGTCGAGTCCTTGCCGACGATGACCCTGGTCCCGGGCTCCGCCCAGCCCTTGGGGGCGGTGGGCTTGAACATGCCCCAGGCGCCGAAGCCGGCGAGCACGAGCGCGCCGACGATCAGACCCGGCAGGACCGCGCGCAGCGGGCGCGGCGCGCCCTCCTCGGTGCCCGTGGCAGATGGCTGGAGGAACGCGGCCACCGTGCGCCGCTTCGCAAAGGTGTACGCGTTGAGCTCATCACGTCGTGATGCCATGACCGCCTGTTTCTCCCCGCACGGCCCGGCCGGTGAGTACGGTCCCCGGGCCTCGATTGTCGGACCGGGCACCTACTATGCCTCTTGACGGACGGTATGCACGGGCCGGGTAGGGTGAGGCAGCCGCTCAGCGCCTCCCGCACCGGGGTAATCAGGGCTTGTTGAGGTGGATTGGGGAGATTCCGGGGTCGTGCGGCAAGTGACGCACAGCGCCCGGACTCATGGGTTCTGGCCCTGGGGGCACCACCCAGCGTGGCCGGGGGAGAGAGGGGAAGTGCGCGAGTGATGGCAACCGCGACGGAGCCGCAGACCGGCGCACCCGCGCCCGCACCCGCCCGCGGCGGGGTGACGCCGCAGCCGAAGTCGAGCCCCGGCCGCTTCGGTCCGTTCCGACTGCAACAGCTCGTACTGCTCCAGGTCGCGGCGGCCGCGCTGCTGGTGGCCTGGGTGGTCGAACCGATGCTGCTGGTTCCCGTGGGCGTACTGGCGCTCGTGCTGGTGGTGCTCGCGCTCGTACGCCGGCACCAGCGCTCCCTGCCGGAGTGGATCGGCGGCGCGCTCGCGCTGCGTTCGCGGCGCGGCCGTGCCGCCTCCTTCGCCGTGCCGACGGGCACCGAGCCCGGGCTGGCCCCGCTGGTCGAGGCCGATCCGGCGCTGCGCACGCTCACGTTCAGCGACCGCGAGCGGCGTCCGGTCGGGATGATCGGCGACGGAACCTTCCTGACCGCGGTCGTCCAGGTGGACACGGACGCCACCGCGCTGCGGCCCGACCGGGCGGCGCGCCCGCTGCCGCTCGGCCTCGTACGGGACATCCTCGAAGTGGACGGCATCCGGCTGGAGTCCGCGCAGCTGGTGCAGCACACCCAGCCGGCGCCGGCCCCGCACCTGCCGGCCCAGTCGATGGCCACGCGCAACTACGCGCCGCTGCAGGCCCGGACCGGAACTCCCGCGGTGCGCCTGACCTGGATCGCCCTCAAGCTCGACCCGGAGCTGTGCCCCGAGGCCGTCACCGCGCGCGGCGGCGGGCTGGCGGGGGCGCAGCGGTGCGTGGTGCGCGCGGCCGACCAGTTGGCGAGCCGGCTGGCAGGGGCCGGGTTCACGGCCACCGTGCTGACCGAGCAGGAGCTGACGGCGGCGCTGGCCACGTCCTCGTGCGCGAACCCGATGGCGATCACCCAGGCCGGGCGGTCGGCCAGCACCGGGCGGCGCACGGAGGAGACCCCGCGGACCTGGCGCTGCGACGACCGGCGGCACACGACGTACTGGATAGGCCGCTGGCCGCAGCTGGGCGGCTCGGGAGCGGCGGCACTGCCGCAGTTCGTGGCGCTGCTGACCTCGCTGCCCGCGCTCGCCACGAACTTCAGCCTGACGATGGCCCCGGCGGAGCGACAGGGCGTGACCCTGACCGGACACGTACGGGTGACGGGCCGCAGTGACGAGGAACTCGTCGCGGCCCGCCGGGAGTTGGAGCGGACGGCGCGGGGCGTGAAGGCCGGGCTGGTCCGGCTCGACCGTGAACAGGTGCCGGGGCTGCTGGCCTCGCTGCCGCTGGGAGGGGCGCGATGAGGGGCGGTTTCGGGCTGGTCGGCCCGCGACGGGAACGGCACGTGGTGCCCTCGGCGGACCTGGACGCACTGGCGCTGCCCGTCGGGGACGACGGGGTCGTCATCGGCGTGGACGCCGAGGGGCGGCCCGCGGTGCTCGGCATCAACCGGCCGACTCCGTACGAGGTGACGCTGATCGGCGGCCTGTGGACGGCGCAGGTGCTGGCGCTGCGCGCGGCGGCCACGGGTGCGCGGGTGGCCGTGGAGACCGGGCGCGGCCAGGTGTGGTCCGGTCTGGCCCAGGCGGCGGGCGGCGGGCAGCAGTGCGTGACCCTGCACGAGGTGGGCCGGGTCCCGCCGCAGGGCGCCTCGGCGGGCAGCCCGGTGCTGGTGGTCCGCGACTGCGGGATGCGGCCGCCGCGCGGGCGCGTGGTGGCCGGGCCGTGGCAGTCGGTGCTGACCCTGCTGCCGTACCTGAGTCCGACGGCGCCGCGGTTGCTGCAGCAGTCGTCGCTGGTGGGCGTGCAGCGGGTGTCCCCGGACGAGGCGGAGCAGATCGGCCGCCTGATGCAGCTGCCTCGGCAGGCGGTGGCTTCCCTGCCGACGCTGGGCGACGGAGTGACGCTGTGGTGCACGCCACGGGACCGGCAGTTCGTGATGACCCAGGGGACGGAAGCGGAGACGGGCCTGCTCGGCGGAGCCCGGCGCATCGACTGACCGCAGGCCCCCTGAGGGGGGCGGACAGTGGTGTCGGGGCGCGATTAGGGTGGGTCCGGGCGCGGCGAGGTGGGCGCCGGACCGGTGTTCAACAGACCAGGAGGACCAGTGAGCGGCGATCGGAACGAGAGGCGCGGCGGGGCGTGGGACGTCCCGACGGACGATCAGTCCGACGCGGAGCCCGAGCTGACGGGCGAGTTCACCATCGACTACACCCCGCCGGCCTGGTACACGCAGGGTGCGGCCCCGGCCGCGCAGGTGCCGGGGCTTCCCGAGGGCAGCGGCTTCGAACCGCACCGCCCGTCGGACGTGGAGTCGCCCTCGACGATGCGGATCGCGCCGCCGGCCCAGCGGACCCCGTCCGACGGGGCGGGCCTGCCCGTCCCGTTCCCGGCACCCACACCGGCCGAGTCGCCGCTCCCGGCCCCGGCCGAGACGCCTGTTCCGGCTCCGGCCGACGCCGCCCCCGCGTACCCGGCGACGCCGACCCCGGCCGAGACGCCTGTTCCGGCTCCGGCCGAGGCCGCCCCCGCGTACCCGGCGCCCGCCCCGGCCCCGATCGAGGCCCTGGCGCCGGTGCGGGCCGACGCCCTCCCCCCGTATCCGGCTCCGGCTCCGGCACCGATCGAGGCGCCTGCTCCCGTTCCGCCGTACACGGCTCCGGCCTTGGACCCGGCCCCTGTCGAGGCTCCTGCTCCGGCGGACGCCCGCCCGGCCCACCCGGCCCCGGCAGCGCTCGAGGGGCCCGTTCCGGCTCCGGCCGACGCCGCTCCGGCGTATCCGCCCTCCGTGCCCTCGTACTCGGCACCGGCACCGGCACCGGCACCGGTCGAGAACGGGCTGCCCGCTGCCGACGCCCCGGCCCCCGTCGCGCCGTTCGGCGCTCCCGACGAACCGGCTCCGTCGTACGCGGCTCCCACCCCGGGCCCGGCCCCGGTCGAGGCTCCTGCTCCGGCGGACGCCCTCCCGGCCTACCCGGCCCCGGTCGAGGACGCTCGGCCCGCGCTCGACGCCCCGGCGCCGTTCTCGGCTCCCGCCCTGGAGCCGGCCCCGGCCGAGCTCCCGGCGCCGTTCTCGGCGCCGGTCGCCGACGAGCCGGTCACCGACGCGGCCCCCGCAGTGCAGAGTTCCTCCGGCGGCTGGGCCGGTCCGCAGGACACCCCCGCCGACGGGGTGCCCGTGCTGCCTCCCGCCGAGCAGGCACCGGCGCAGGCGCAGGCCGGCGGGGAGTCCCCGTTCGGGGCGCCCGGCGGTGAACTGCCTCCGCTGCCGCCCGCGTTCGCGACGCAGGACGCCTATCCGTTCCCGCCGCCGGCACCGGCACCCGCCCCGCAGCAGCAGCAGCAGCCCCAGCCGCAGCCGTACGACCCCCGGTCCGCCGGGCAGTGGCCCGTGGGACCGGGGCAGCAGCAACAGCCGCCGCAGCCCCGGCCCCACGACCCGCGCTACTCCGCCGGCCCGACCGGCGGCGGGGCGCCGCTCGGCTACACCGCCGCGGTCGAGCTGTCCTCCGACCGCCTGCTGCGCAACAAGCAGAAGCCCAAGAACAACAACAACGGCGCCGGCGGCCGCTTCCGCTTCGGCGGCAAGGCGGCCGAAGCGGAGCGCCAGCGCAAGCTGGAGCTGATCCGCACCCCGGTCATGTCCTGCTACCGCATCGCCGTCATCAGCCTCAAGGGCGGCGTCGGCAAGACCACGACCACCACCGCGCTCGGCGCCACCCTCGCCACCGAGCGCCAGGACAAGATCCTGGCCATCGACGCGAACCCCGACGCCGGCACCCTCGGCCGCCGCGTGCGTCGCGAGACCGGGGCCACCATCCGCGACCTGGTCCAGGCGATCCCGTACCTGAACTCGTACATGGACATCCGCCGGTTCACCTCGCAGGCGCCCTCCGGTCTGGAGATCATCGCCAACGACGTGGACCCGGCCGTCTCCACGACCTTCAACGACGAGGACTACCGCCGCGTCATAGAGACGCTGGGCCGCCAGTATCCGATCATCCTCACCGACTCGGGCACCGGCCTCCTCTACTCCGCCATGCGCGGAGTCCTGGACCTGGCCGATCAGCTGATCATCATCTCGACCCCGTCCGTGGACGGTGCCAGCAGCGCGAGCACCACCCTCGACTGGCTCTCCGCGCACGGGTACGCCGACCTCGTCTCCCGCTCCCTCACCGTCATCTCGGGGGTCCGCGAGACGAGCAAGATGATCAAGATCGAGGACATCGTGCAGCACTTCGAGACCCGCTGCCGCGGTGTCGTCGTGGTGCCGTTCGACGAACACCTCGCGGCCGGCGCCGAGGTCGATCTCGACATGATGCGGCCCAAGACGCGCGAGGCGTACTTCAACCTCTCCGCGCTGGTGGCCGAGGACTTCCTGCGGGCCCAGCAGCAGGCCCCACAGGGTCACTGGGGAACTCCGCAGCAGCCCCACCAGCCCCATCCCCAGCAGCCGCAGCCCCACCAGCAGCCGCAGCCGTACGGCCAGCCCCAGGGCCAGCCCCCGTACCAGCAGCCGCCGCAGCAGCAGCCGCAGCCCTACGGCCAGCCCTACCCGCAGCCCGGCCAGCCCTGGCAGCAGCCCCCGGCCCCGCAGCAGCAGCCGCCGCAGCCCCAGCAGCCCCCGCGCGACCCGCGCCTCGGCTGACCCGCACAACAGGAAGGGCCCGTACCGCCCCCGGAACCGGATCGAGGAGGATCCGGTTCCGGCGCGGTACGGGCCCTCGCCCGTTCGTCCGTCAGCGCTGCAGGTCGTACGTGTCCGTGAGCACCCGCGCCCGCTTCACATCGTCCGCGATCGCCTCCAGCAGCCCGTCCAGCGACTCGAACCTCGCCATCCCCCGCACGTACGCGAGGAAGTCGACGGCCACGTGCTTCCCGTACAGGTCCAGCCCGACCCGGTCGATCGCGTACGCCTCCACGGTCCGCTCGGTGGCGTCGAACTGCACGTTCGTCCCCACCGAGATCGCCGCCGGCATCCGCTCGCCGTCCGCCGTCAGCCAGCCCGCGTAGACCCCGTCCGCCGGGATCGCGGTGTGCGGCGCCGTCTCGACGTTCGCCGTCGGGTAGCCGAGCTCGCGCCCGCGCTGCGCACCGCGCACCACCACGCCCTCGACCCGGTGCGGGCGTCCCAGGATCTCGGCCGCGCCGTCCATGTCGCCCTCGGCGACGAGCCGGCGCGCCAGCGTCGAGGAGAACGGCACTCCGCCGCCCGCCTCGCCCCGCTCGACCAGGTCCACCACCTCGACCTCGTAGTCGTAGGTGGAGCCCAGCTCGCGCAGGAAGTCGACGTTCCCGGCGGCCCGGTGGCCGAAGCGGAAGTTCGGGCCCTCGATGACGGCCCGCGCGTGCAGCTTGTCGACGAGCACCTTCACGATGAAGTCGGCCGGGGACAGCTGCGAGAACTCCGCCGTGAACGGCAGGATCAGGAGCGCGTCCACGCCCAGCCCGGCCATCAGCTCGGCACGCCGGTCGTAGGGGGCCAGGATCGGCGGGTGGCTGCCGGGGCGGACGACCTCGCTCGGGTGCGGGTCGAAGGTGACCACGACGGACGGGACGCCGAGCGCGCGCGCCGTGGCCACGGCCCGCCCGATGATCAGCTGATGTCCCCGGTGCACGCCGTCGTAGGAGCCGATGGTGACGACGCTGCGTCCCCAGTCCTGGGGGATGTCCTCCAAGCCACGCCAGCGCTGCACTGTGACCGCTCCTCGCCCGAACCCGCTTGGTCCTTGAACTGATTGCCGATTGCAGGTCTAAGACTGCCATGCCGGTGGCCGCTGCCCCGCATCGGCGTCTGGGTCGGACCGCTGCCGCGGGATATCGCCTCACGTCACGTCCGGCGCCGTCCTGCCGAGGGTCTCCACCGTCCGCCGCGCGCTCGGCCCCAGCAGGGCCGCGGCCTCCGCGGCCGCCTCCGCCAGCCAGCGGGCGACGAGCGCCCCGAAGGCCGGTTCGGCCCGGGCCAGCTCCACCGTCCGCCGCTCGAAGACCTCCGGCCCGCCGGGGGCCCGCAGCAGCTGCCTCCCGGTGCGCCGCAGCAGTTCCCGCGTACGGGCCTCCGGGCGCCGGGAGGTCCCGGCCGCGAGGCCCCCGAGGAACGCGCCGAGGACCTGCGGATCGGCCTCCTCGCGCAGCAGGACGCCGGCCAGCTCGCCGCGCAGCGGGTACGAGCACTCCCCGCCCGGCGCGGCCAGTACGGCGGCGAGCTCCGCCCTGACCCCCGCCGGGGCGTTGCGCAGCAGGTCCAGGACCAGCGGGCGCAGCACGGGGGCGGCGGCCGGGCCCTGTTCGAGCCGCCGTTCCACGAAGACGGCGGCGTGCGGTGCGTCCGCGGGCCGGTGCGCGAGGTGTTCCCGTACGAGGTCACCCGCGCGGCGGGCCAGCCCCGGGGTGGTCAGCGCGGCCAGGGCGCGCACCACCTCCCCGTCGGCCCGGGCCCGCAGGGCGGCGAACACGGCGTCCGGGTGGGGCAGTACGGGCAGGGCCGCGACCAGGGCCGCCGCGGGCAGGCGGGAGCCGAGCTCGGGGTCGCGGAAGCAGGCGAGGGCCTCGGGCAGGTAGCGGCCGCGCACCTGCGGGTCGCGGAGCAGCACGGCCAGAGCGCTGCCGTGCAGGGTCGCGTCCGCGGGGCGGGCGAGCAGCGCCCGGGCGGCGCAGCGCAGCAGCTCGCGGTCGGCGGGGGTGCGCGCGTGCGGGGCGGTGGCGAGCCCGTAGGCGGCGGCCGCGACCCGCCGCCCGGGCCGTTCGTCGTGCGCCCAGCGGTCCACGGCCCGGCACATCGCGGACGGCTCCTCCTCGGCGAGTACGGCCAGCAGCTCGTCGGCGCGGGGGTGCGCGGTGGTGACGAGCGCCTCGGTGAGGTCGTCCACGGCGAGTCGGCGGTGGGTGTGCAGCAGGGCCTGCGCCGCGGTGGCGACGGTGGCCCCGGGCCGGCCGCGCAGCCGGCGGCCGTCGGCGAACCAGGCGCAGAGCAGCGGCTGCGCGCGCTGCGGGTCCCGGGCCAGGCGGCGGGCCGCGGCGTCGAGGTAGCGGTCGCCGGGGACCGCCTCGGCGGGGTCGGCGGGCAGCAGGCGGCGCAGCAGGTCGAGGCGGTCGGGCTCGGGCAGCCGGAGCCGGTTCCAGAACCAGCCGCCGAACTCCCCCGGGCCGGCGCGGGTCACGTGCTCGGCGAGGGCGTGCAGGACGGGCAGGTGGGGGTGCGCGTCGGGGGCCCGGAGCAGGCTCTCGCGCAGCAGCCGGGCGGCCCACCAGGCGCGGTCCGGGTCGGCCTGCGCCGGCGCCTCGGCGAAATGGTTGAGGCGGTGGACCAGGGCGGTGAGCTCGCCCTGCAGGTGCTCCGGGGGCAGCCTGCGCAGGGCCTCCAGGACGGGGCCAATCCGGTGCCGGGGCACGGGCAGACCCGGCCCGGCGGGGCCGTGGACGAGGAAGGCGAGGGCCGTCGGGACGTCGAGGTGGACGGCCTGGATCCAGTCGGACAGCTCCTCGTGGGCGAAGCGGTAGCCGGTCCCGGCGGGCACCAGCAGACCCTCGGTGAGCACGGCGGAGGCCCAGCCGGTGCGCCACGGGAACAGCTCCTCGAAGGAGGCCCGGTCCAGCTGTCCCTGTCCGGGCCCCAGGCAGCGGCGCGCGGCCTCGTGCACGCTGCCGGCCACGCGCGCCGCGAGCCGCCGGACCCCGGGGCCGTGCACCCTGGCTCCGCCGGCGTCGGCGCAGGCCGCGGCGGTGCGGACGGCGGTGCGCAGGCACAACAGGTCCAGGTGGGCGGCGAAGACCTCGTCACGGCCTGGGCGGCCGGCGGTGACCCCGGCGGCGCGGATCCCGGCCAGCAGGCTCAGGGTGAGCGGATGGCGGGCGTCGGCCGCGCGGACGGCGTCGGCGGGGATGCCGAGACGGGCCCGGACGGTCTCGGCCTCGGCGGCGGTGAGGTCGCCGAGCGGGAGCGCGGGCGGCAGCCGCCGGGCGGGACGGGCCGGGGTGTGCAGTGCCTCGGGCGGGTAGAGGGCGCCGGCCCGCTCCCAGTACTCGGGCCGGGCGGCGACGACCAGCCGGGCCCCGGTCCCGCGGAGCCACCCGGCGGTGGCTTCCGTCCAGACACCCAACCGGTGGGCGAGCTCCGGCGGCATCTCCTCGGGGGCGTCGAGCACCACGAGCAGGGGGCGGCCGGCGCGGGCGACGACGTGCGCGAGGTGCTCCGCGATGCCGGGGGCTCCCGCCGGGGCCGCGGTTTCCCTGGCGGGGGAGGAGAGCCGCTTGCCCGGGGCGGCTTCGTCGGGGGGCGTCCCCGGCGGGGTCGGAGGGGTGGGGCCGGGCGCGGGTTGGCTGCGCCGCTTGCCCGGGGCGGCTTGGTCGAGGGGCGTCCCCGGCGGGGTCGGAGGGGTGGGGCCGGGCGCGGGTTGGCTGCGCCGCTTGCCCGGGGCGGCTTGGTCGAGGGGCGTCCCCGGCGGGGTCGGAGGGGTGGGGCCGGGCGCGCGCCGGGGCGTCTCCTCGGGCGCCGAACGTGGCGGGGGGTCGGAGGGCCGGGGCACCTTGCGTTCGACGCCCTGCGGGGAGCGCCCCGGCACACACCCGTCCCCGGCGGAGTCCGCGGTGCGCGGGGCGGAGTCGGGCGTCGCCGCCTCCGTGGCCGCAGTGTCCCGGCCGGCGAGGCCACTGGCGCCCTGCGGGGAGCGCCCCGGCACACACCCGTCCCCGGCGGAGTCCGCGGTGCGCGGGGCGGTGTCGGGCGTCGACGCCTCCGTGGCCGCTGTGTTCCGGGCGGCCCTCGTCAGTGCGCGGGTCACCGCGTCGGAGAGGGAGGTGTCGTCGGCGTGCAGGTCTGCGCCGCGGAGCCAGAGGGTCGGGGCGGGGCGGGGTCCGTGGGCACGGCGTACGGCCAGGGCCGCGAGGGTGGTGGTGCGGCCCGTGCCGGGTTCTCCGACCAGGCCCAGGACCGGGCGGTCGCCCTCCGTGAAGGCCGCCAGTTCGGCGGTGGTTCCCGGCCGTTCCACCGGCTCGGAGGCGTCGGCGGGGAAGGCCGTTCCCAGGGTGGTCGCGGTGAGTTCCAGTGCCCCGGCGAGGTTCAGGTCGGGGCCGTGGCCCGGCACGGTGGCGGCGTTGCGTTCCAGCAGGGCGGCCAGGGGGCCGCCCGGGTCGGCCGCGGCGGCGGTGCGCAGGGCCACCGCGAAGGGCGCCGAGCGGTGTTCCGCCTGCAGAGCGGTGCCCAGGACCGCGAGCACCGCTCCGGTTCGGGCGTCGCGCACCGGGCCCCCGCAGGCCTCCCCGCCCAGCAGCAGGGCGTCCCGGCCGTCCGTGCCGATCGCCAGCTCCACCGCCGGGTACGTGACCTGCGCGCCCCCCAGTACCCGCGCCTGGCGCCAGCCGCGCGCGGGCAGCCGTACGTAGGTCCCCGGATCGATCACCTCGCGCATCGCGACCGGCAGCGGCCTCATGCCGAGTCCGTCGCTCCGTACGAGCGCCAGGGCCAGCCCCGGCAGCGCGGTCACGTCCGCCGCCTCGGCCAGCCAGGTCCGCCCGGGACCGTGCAGGAGCACTCGGCTCAGGCCGTCGACGGCCTCGTGGCTGGTGACCACCGTGCCGCGGTCGTCGGCGACGAATCCGCTGCCGCGCACCCGCCCGGCGGGATCGCAGATCTTGACGAGCTCCGCCATGGCCGCACCACTCCCCCGCAACTCCCGTGTTCACGACGGTAGGCAGGTGAAGATCAGCACGGAAAGCACGCGAAGCGAACGCGCCCCCTTACGCTCCCTCCATTCACTCCGAGCGCCTGCTCGGACGGGTGAATACGGGCGTCCGGGTGGATAGAGACCTACCCGAGGGGGGTCGTGGAGCGGTGAGCAGCAGTCCAAGTGCGCTCACCGCTCCACGTCAACGATCAGACGAAGACCGCGAGGGACTTCGCCTTCCCGTTCTTGCTCTCGACGAGCCCGAGCAGCTGGCCCTGCGGCCCGAAGACGGCGACCGTGCGGCCGGACTCGTACTCCTCCGGCATGTCGATCCGCACGCCGTTGGCGAGCAGCGAGGCCCGCCGTGCGTCCAGGTCCCAGCGCGGGAAGGCAGCGGCGGCGGCCTCGCCGATGGGCATGACGGTCAGCTCCTCCTGGAGCTGGTCCAGGGTCCGCGCCCGGTCGAGCTTGTACGGGCCCACCCGGGTGCGCCGCAGCGCGGTCAGGTGCCCGCCGACGCCGAGGTCGGCGCCGAGGTCGCGGGCGAGGGCGCGGATGTACGTACCGCTGGAGCAGACGACGGAGACGACGAGGTCGACGACCTTGGTGCCGTCCTCGGCCTCCGCCTCCCGCATGTCGTACACCTGGAAGGACGAGACGGTCACCGGCCGGGCCGGGATCTCGAAGTCCTCGCCGTCCCGCGCGCGCTTGTAGGAGCGCACGCCCTTGATCTTGATGGCGCTGACCTTGGACGGGACCTGCATGATCTCGCCGGACAGCTTGGCGACGCCCTCGTCCACGGCCTCCCGGGTGACCCCGGTGGCGTCCGTGGAGGAGGTGATCTCGCCTTCGGCGTCGTCCGTCAGGGTGTTCTGGCCCAGCCGGATCGTGCCGAGGTACTCCTTCTCCGTGAGCGCGAGGTGGCCGAGGAGCTTGGTGGCCTTCTCGACGCCCAGGACCAGCACGCCCGTCGCCATCGGGTCGAGCGTGCCGGCGTGGCCGACGCGGCGGGTCTTGGCGATCCCGCGCATCTTGGCGACCACGTCGTGCGAAGTGAAGCCGGACGGCTTGTCGACGATGACAAGGCCGTCCGGAGTCTTCCCTGCGTTGGTGCTCATTCCGCGGCTGCGTCCTCGTCGGAGTCGTCGGCGTCCTCATCCGGCTTCTTGTACGGGTCGGCATCGCCGGCGTACTGGGCGCCGGAGGAGACCTCACGCACCTGGGCGTCGGAGGTCCGCGCCTTTTCGAGGAGGTCCTCGATGGTCTTGGCGTTCTCCGGGAGGGCGTCCGCGACGAAGGTCAGGGTGGGCGTGAACTTGGTGCCCGCCGCCCGGCCGACCGCGGAGCGCAGGACGCCCTTCGCGCTCTCCAAGCCCGCTGCCGCGCTGGCGCGGTCCTCGTCGTCCCCGTAGACCGTGTAGAAGACCGTGGCCTCCCGCAGGTCGCCGGTGACCCTGGTGTCCGTGATGGTCACGTGCGTACCGAGGCGGGGGTCCTTGACACCACGCTGCAGCTTCTCCGCCACCACCTCCCGGATGAGGTCCGCCAGCTTCTTCGCCCGCGCATTGTCGGCCACTGGTCCGTCTCCTTCTTATGTCTTGCTATCAGTCTTCATCACCGTGGAAGCGCCGTCGTACGGACAGCAGCTCCACTTCCGGACGTGCCGCGACCAGCCGCTCGCAGCGGTCCAGTACATCCGAGAGGAACCCCGCGTCCCCGCTCACCAGAGCGACCCCTATACGGGCCCTGCGGTGCAGGTCCTGGTCACCCACTTCAGCCGCGCTCACGGAAAACTTTCGTTGGAGCTCGGCGACGATGGGCCGGACGACGGAGCGTTTCTCCTTCAGCGAGTGGACGTCGCCGAGGAGCAGGTCGAAGGACAGAGTCCCCACGTACATGCAGTTCCGGATATCCCGCCGGTGCGGGTTCGGTGGCCTGCCGGGCCGTCGCCCGGCAGGATCACCCGGCGCTCGCGCGGCCGGGTCACCAGAACCGTACACGCAACGGCCGGGGCCGATCGACGGATATTCCGCCGACCGGCCCCGGTGTTACGAGTTACGACACGGTGCGAACCGCCTCGCGCTTACGCGCGGGGCTTCTCGCGCATCTCGTACGTCGCGATGACGTCGTCGATCTTGATGTCGTTGTAGCTGCCGAGGTTGATACCGCCCTCGAAGCCTTCGCGAATCTCGGTGACGTCGTCCTTGAAGCGGCGCAGACCGGAGATGGTGAGGCTCTCGGCGATGACCTTGCCATCGCGCAGAAGCCGCGCCTTGGTGTTGCGCTTGACCTCGCCGGACCGGATGAGGACACCGGCGATGTTGCCCAGCTTGGACGAGCGGAAGATCTCGCGGACCTCCGCCGTACCGAGCTCGACCTCTTCGTACTCCGGCTTGAGGAGACCCTTCAGGGCCGCCTCGATCTCCTCGATGGCCTGGTAGATCACCGAGTAGTAGCGAACGTCGACGCCCTCGCGGTCCGCCATCTGCGCGGCACGGCCGGCCGCACGGACGTTGTAACCGATGACGATGGCGTCGGAGCCCATCGCCAGCGAGATGTCGGACTCGGTGACCGCACCCACACCGCGGTGCAGGACCCGGATGTCGACCTCTTCACCGACGTCGAGCTGGAGCAGCGAGGACTCGAGAGCCTCGACCGCACCGGACGCGTCGCCCTTGATGATGAGGTTGAGTTCCTGGACCAGACCGGCCTTGAGCACGGAGTCGAGGTCCTCGAGGGACACGCGACGGACGCGCTTGGCGAAGTTGGCGTTGCGCTCACGCGCAGCACGCTTCTCGGCGATCTGACGGGCCGTACGGTCCTCGTCGACGACGAGGAAGTTGTCGCCGGCGCCGGGGACGTTGGTGAGACCCAGGACCAGGACGGGGGTCGACGGACCCGCTTCCTCGACGTTGTTGCCCTTGTCGTCGAGCATGGCGCGCACTCGGCCGTAGGCGTCGCCCACGACCATCGTGTCACCGACGCGGAGGGTACCGCGCTGGACGAGGACGGTGGCGACGGCACCGCGGCCGCGGTCGAGGTGGGACTCGATCGCAATACCCTGAGCGTCCTGCTCCGGGTTGGCGCGGAGGTCGAGCGAGGCGTCGGCGGTGAGGACGACGGCCTCGAGCAGGGAGTCGATGTGCAGACCCTGCTTGGCGGAGATGTCGACGAACATCGTGTCGCCGCCGTACTCCTCGGCGACCAGACCGAACTCGGTGAGCTGACCGCGCACCTTGACCGGGTCGGCACCCTCGACGTCGATCTTGTTGACCGCGACGACGATCGGGACGCCGGCGGCCTTGGCGTGGTTGAGCGCCTCGATCGTCTGCGGCATGACGCCGTCGTTGGCCGCGACCACGAGGATCGCGATGTCGGTCGACTTCGCACCACGGGCACGCATGGCGGTGAACGCCTCGTGACCCGGGGTGTCGATGAAGGTGATGCGACGCTCTTCGTCGTTGACCTCGGTGGAGACCTGGTACGCACCGATGTGCTGCGTGATGCCGCCGGCCTCGCCCGCAACGACGTTCGTCTTGCGGATGGCGTCGAGCAGTCGGGTCTTACCGTGGTCGACGTGACCCATGACGGTCACGACCGGCGGACGCGGCATGAGGTATTCCTCGCCGCCCTCGTCCTCGCCGAACTCGATGTCGAAGCCCTCGAGGAGCTCGCGGTCCTCTTCCTCCGGGCTGACGATCTGGACGACGTAGTTCATCTCGCCGGCCAGCATCTCGAGCGTCTCGTCGGAGACGGACTGCGTGGCAGTGACCATCTCGCCGAGGTTCATCATCACGGCGACGAGCGACGCCGGGTTGGCGTTGATCTTCTCCGCGAAGTCGGTGAGGGAGGCACCGCGCGACAGGCGCACGGTCTCGCCGCCACCGCGCGGCAGCATCACGCCGCCGACGGACGGGGCCTGCATGGCCTCGTACTCCTGGCGCCTCTGGCGCTTGGACTTGCGACCACGACGGGCCGGACCACCGGGACGGCCGAAGGCGCCCTGCGTGCCACCACGGGCACCGGGACCACCGGGACGACCACCGAAGCCGGGACGACCGCCGCCACCGGCACCGGCCGGACCGCCGCCGAAGCCGCCGCCACCGGGACGCGGGCCGCCGAAGCCGCCACCGCCGCCGGGACGCGAGCCCGGACCGGCCGGACGACCGGCGAAGCCGCCGCCCGCGGGACGACCGGCACCGCCGGGACGGCCTGCGCCACCCGCACCGGGACCACGGCCACCGGGGCCGCCACCGGGACGGGGACCGGGACCACCGGCAGCGGGACGCTGCGGCATCATGCCCGGGTTCGGACGGTTACCACCGGGGGCACCACCCGGACGCGGGGCGCCGGCCTGCGGGCGCGGCATGCCGCCCGGGGTCGGACGGGCGCCGCCGGGACCCTGCGGACGCGGAGCGCCGCCGGGGCCGCCCTGCGGGCGGGGAGCACCCTGGCCGCCGCCGGCGCCGGGGGCACCGGGACGGGGAGCGCCGGCCGGACGGGGCGCCTGCGGGCGCGCCATGCCGGTGGAGCCACCAGAGGTGAACGGGTTGTTGCCCGGACGGGGACCGGCCGGACGGGCGCCCTGGGGACGCGGGGCCGAGGAGCCGGGTGCACCGGCGGGCCGCTGGGCCTGGCCACCGGGGGTGGCACCGGCCGGGCGCGGGGCGCCGGGACGGGCGCCGGCCTGGCCGCCCTGACCCTGAGCCGGACGCTGCTGCGCCGGACGGGGACCCGGGGCCGCGGCGGCGGGACGCTCGGTGCGCGCCGGGGCGGCCGGAGCCGCCGGAGGCGCGGAGAACTCGGTCGCCACGGGCGCCGCCGGAGCGGGCTTCGGGGCGGCCGGAGCCTTCGGGCCGGGACGCGGGCCGGAGGCGGCCGGAGTCACCGGTGCGGGCGCTGCGGCGGCCGGAGCCTCCGCGACGACCGGCTTGGGGGCCGGTGCGCCGGGCTTCGGCGCAGCGGGACGTGCAACGGCACCCGGGGTCGGGGCCCCGGGCTTGGCGGGTGCGGCCTTGCGGGGCGCACCCGGCTTCGCAGCGGACTTGCCGGCGTTGCCGCCGGGGCCCTGCAGTGCGTCGGTCAACTTGCGTACAACCGGCGCCTCGATGGTCGAGGACGCCGAACGGACGAACTCACCGAGTTCCTGGAGCTTGGCCATGACGACCTTGCTCTCAACTCCGAACTCCTTGGCGAGTTCGTATACCCGGACCTTAGCCACTTCGCTCCTTTTAGGTCCGGGTTACGCCGGACCGTTGCTACTTCATGGGCGTACTCATCGCGTACTCATCGAGTGCTCATCGCAATCTCGACCTACTTCCAACTCGCGAGGTACCTGACCGCACGGGGTATCCGTGCCGTTCTACGTCTTACGGTGTGGCCCCGGCCTCAATGACCACGGCTTTGCGCAGTTCCGCCGTGTCGAGTGCTCCGGCGGACCGAAGGGCCCGGGGAAACGCTCGGCGGCGGACCGCCTGGTCGAGGCAGACCACGGCAGGGTGCACGTAGGCACCCCGGCCGGGCAGCGTACCGCGAGGATCGGGGACGCATTCGTCCTCGATCGCCACGATGCGCAGCAGATCGCTCTTGGCCGCTCGCTCCCGACACCCCACACAGGTGCGTTCGGGGCATGCGCGGGCTTGCGTCCGGCCAGACACGCCTAAGTCTACCTCCCCGCACCGACCTCTCCCCCGACAAATGGCGGGCGAGTAATCGAACGGCTGTCGTGTTGTCTTGATCCGCTGCCTGCGCAGCGGCCGTACGGCACCGCCTGGGCGGCAGCCGTAAGCCTGTCTACCGTCCGGGTAGCCCCGGCCGGTACCGGTTTATTCCCCGTCCCGGTCCCGGTCCGCGTCCGGGGACGCCTCGGTGTCGGGACGGATGTCGATGCGCCAGCCGGTGAGACGCGCGGCGAGGCGGGCGTTCTGGCCCTCCTTGCCGATGGCCAGCGACAGCTGGTAGTCGGGCACGGTCACCCGGGCGGAGCGGGAGTCCCAGTCGACGACCTCGACCTTGCTCACCCGGGCGGGTGACAGCGCGTTCGCGACCATCTCCGCCGGGTCGTCCGACCAGTCGACGATGTCGATCTTCTCGCCGTGCAGCTCGGCCATCACGTTGCGCACCCGGCTGCCCATCGGGCCGATGCAGGCGCCCTTAGGGTTCAGGCCCGAGCGGGTGGACCGCACGGCGATCTTGGTGCGGTGACCGGCCTCACGTGCGATCGCCGAGATCTCGACGCTGCCGTCGGCGATCTCCGGGACCTCCAGCGAGAAGAGCTTCTTCACCAGGTTGGGGTGGGTGCGGGAGAGGGTCACGGACGGGCCGCGGACACCCTTCGCCACCCGCACGACGTACGCCTTCAGGCGCAGGCCGTGCGTGTACTCCTCACCGGGGACCTGCTCCTGCACCGGCAGGATGGCCTCCAGCTTGCCGATGTCGACGAGGACGTTCTTCGGGTCCTTGCCCTGCTGGACCACGCCGGTGATGACGTCGCCCTCACGGCCGGCGAACTCGCCGAAGGTCAGGTCGTCCTCGGCGTCGCGCAGACGCTGCAGGATCACCTGCTTGGCGGTCGTCGCGGCGATCCGGCCGAAGTCCGACGGGGTGTCGTCGAACTCCTTGGGCTCCTGGCCCTCTTCGAGATCCCTCGGGTCTTCCGTCGCCCACACGACCACGTGACCGTTGGTGCGGTCCAGCACGACGCGAGCGCGGCGGAAGCTCCCCTCGGTCCGGTGGTACGCGATGAGGAGGGCCGACTCGATCGCCTCGACGAGCAGGTCGAAGGAGATCTCCTTCTCCCGGACCAGACCCCGCAGGGCACTCATGTCGATGTCCACGGCTACGCCTCCTCTTCCTTCTTGTCCTTGCGGTTGAACTCGATCTCGACACGCGCCTTGGCGATGTCGGTGAAAGCAATGCGGCGGGCGGTCGCCTTGCGGCCCTTCACGCCCGGTACTTCGAGGTCCATGCCCTCGTCGTCGACGTCGAGGATGCGGGCGACCAGTTCCCCGGCAGCCTTGTCCCCCTCGGCGGACAGCTGGAACTTCACGAGACGGCCGATGGCCCGTACGTAGTGACGGTGCTCGGTCAGCGGGCGGTCGGCGCCCGGCGAGCTCACTTCGAGGACGTACTCGTCCTCACCCATCACATCGGTTTCGTCGAGCTTGTCGGAGACCTCGCGACTCAGCTCGGCACACGCGTCCAGTTCCACGCCCTCGTCGGAGTCCACGATGATCCGCAGCATCCGGCGCTTGCCCGCCCGCGACATCTCGATCTCTTCGAGGTCCAGGCCCCTGGCGGCGACGAGCGGCTCCAGCAGTCCGCGCAGCCTGTCGCTCTGGGTGGTGCTCATCCGGGTGACTCCTCGGCCGCGTGTGCTGTTGTGATTTCCGTCGTGTGTCAGGTCAAAGGGTATCCGGTGTCGGAGGGTGTTGCCGTCCGCCCTGTGGACGGGGCCCCGGGTACCGTGATCACACCCTGCCCCGCCATCACCACCGAGGACGTCGCCGTGCCCTGGACTCTGCCTTCGAGACCCTCGCGCCGGAGCCTGCTCGCCGGAGCCGCCGGCGCGGCCGGAGCCGCGCTCCTGACGGGGTGCTCCGACGACCGCCCGGCCGGCGGCGAACCCGGGATTCCACTCGAACGGCGGATGCGGGAGACGGCCGTTCGTGACAGTACGCGCCTGCTGGAACGTTACGACGCCACCGCCGCCGCCCATCCGGCCCTGGCCGCACGGCTGGCGCCGCTGCGCGCCGCCGTCGCCGCGCACTCCGCGGCCCTGGCCCTGACCCCGGCGGGCTCGCCGTCGCCCTCCGCGTCCCCCTCGGGTGGTACGGGGGCCGGCGCGCCCGCGGCGAGCGGCGAGCCCGTGCCCCCGAAGCCCGCCGACGCCCTGACCGCCCTCGCGGACGCCGAGCGGAGCCTGTCGGAGGCCCGGACCATCGACCTGGCCGGGGCCCCGGGGGAACTCGCCCGGATGCTGGCCTCGGTGGCCGCCTGCGGCGCCGTCCACGCGTACCTGCTGACCTCGACCCCCGGAGCCACGTCGTGAAGCCCGAACCCCCCGCCGCCGGCCGGGCCCTGGAGGCCGCCCAGGCCGCACTCGCCGCCGAGCACGCGGCCGCCTACGGCTACGGGGTGATCGGCGCCCGCAGCACCGGCGCCCGCGCGAACGAGGCCCGGGAGGCGTACGGCGCCCACCTCGCGCGCCGTGACGCGCTCGCCCGGACCGTACGGGAACTGGGCGGCGCGCCCCGGCCCGCGGAGGCGGCGTACGCCCTGCCGTTCGAGGTGCGCACCCAGGCGGAGGCCGAGCGGCTGGCCGCGGTGGTCGAGGACCGGGTGTCGGGCGCGTACTCCGATCTGGTGCGCGCGGCGGAGGGTCCGCTGCGCCGCGAGGCGGCCGACGCGCTGAGCGCCGCGGCCGTGCGCGCGGCACGCTGGCGCGGTGTCGGCGTAGCCTTCCCTGGGCTCGCGGAACGCGCTGACGAGGCGCAACGGGCCCAGCACAGCTGAAAGGGACCACGCACGCATGGCTTTCGAACCGCCGCAGCGGCTTGTACGGGCGCTCGGCGAGATGCCGGAAACGGCGCAGGACGAGGACTGGCTGGGGCAGTTGCCCCGACTCACCGAGGCCGCGCTGTCCCGGCGCGGGGTACGCGCGCAGCGCGTGCAGGCCCCGGGCGGCCGCAGCAGCCTGGTGGTCCTCGTCACGTACGCGGACGGGACCCCGGCCGCGCTGAAGCTGGCGCCGCCGCACGCCCGCCCCGACCGGGAACTGGCCGCGCTGGCGCACTGGGGCGGCTTCGGGGCCGTACGGATCCTCGACACCCGGCATCACGAGGACGACGGGGCGCTGCTCCTGGAGCGGCTGCACCCCGAGGTGTCGCTGCGGTCGCTGCCGGAGGCGAAGGCGCTGCTGGAGGCCGGCGGCACCCTGCGCAGGCTGTGGGTGGCCCCGCCGGCCGGGCACGTCTGGGAGACGGTGGCGGAGCGCACCGGGCAGCAGTCGGCGGCGCTGCGGGCGGCCCCGGCCGAGGTCCGGGCCCTGGCCGGCACGGCTCTGGCGATGCGTGAGGAACTGGTCGCGGCCCCGCCGGAGGAGCTGCTGCTGCACGGCAACTTCCGCCAGGGCAAGGTCCTCGCGGGCGAGCGGGCGCCGTGGCTGACGGTGGGCCCCGACCCGCTGGTCGGCGAGCGAGCGTACGACCTGGCGCGGCTGGTGCGGGACCGGCTGGAGGACCAGGTGGCCTCCTCGGCGGGGGCGGCGGGCGCGCGGCGCCGGGTGAACAAGCTGGCCGACGCACTGGAGGTGGACCGGGACCGGCTGCGGGGCTGGACGCTGTTCCGGGCGGTGGAGTCGGGGAACCGGGCCCTGGCCGCCGGACGGCGCCGGGACGCGGAGCTGCTGCTGGAGTTCGCGGCCTGGCTGTAGGGCATACCGTAGGTAGAAGGTGCGTCCGGCAGGGGGCCGTCATGGTCGAAGAACTGCTGACAGCGGCGATCGCCGCGGGTGTGGGCGTCATGGTCTACGTGGGCGCCGCGGCCCGGGTCGTGAAGCAGTACGAGCGGGGCTTGGTGTTCCGCTTCGGCAGGCTGCGCGAGGAGATACGGCCGCCCGGCTTCGCGATGGTCGTTCCGGTGATCGACCGGCTCCACAAGGTGAACATGCAGATCGTGACGCTGCCGGTGCCCGCGCAGGAGGGCATCACCCGGGACAACGTGACCGTGCGGGTGGACGCGGTCGTGTACTTCAAGGTCGTCGACCCGGCGAACGCGATCGTGGCGGTGGAGGACTACCGGTTCGCGGTCTCGCAGATGGCGCAGACCTCGCTCAGGTCGATCATCGGAAAGTCGGACCTGGACGATCTGCTGTCCAACCGGGAGATGCTGAACCAGGGCCTGGAGCTGATGATCGACAGCCCGGCGGTGGGCTGGGGCGTGCAGATCGACCGGGTCGAGATCAAGGACGTCTCCCTGCCGGAGACGATGAAGCGGTCGATGGCCCGGCAGGCGGAGGCGGACCGTGAGCGGCGCGCCCGTGTGATCAACGCCGACGCGGAACTCCAGGCCTCGCACAAGCTCGCCCAGGCGGCGGAGGTCATGTCGGAGCAGCCGGCAGCGCTTCAGCTGCGCCTGCTGCAGACGGTCGTGGCCGTCGCCGCCGAGAAGAACTCGACGCTGGTCCTGCCGTTTCCGGTGGAGCTGCTCCGCTTCCTGGAACGCGCGGCCCCTTCGCCTCCGGCGTCGGCCGCGCCCCGAGAACCGGCCCCGGCCGGCCCGGCTTCCGAAGGCCCCGGGCCGGTCGGGGTCGCCGACGCGCTCGACGAAGCCGAGGCTCCGGAGGCGCTCGGCGGCCCGGCGGACGGTCTGATCCTGGACGCGCCACCGCCGGAGCACGAGCCTGACGGGCCGCGCGACTAGCCGCCCCCAGGGCTCCGCCCGCACCCCGGTCCTCAAACGCCGGACGGGATGAATTGCTCGGCCTCGGCCAAAATTCAGGCCCGCCGGCGTTTGAGGCGCGGGGTGCGGGGCGGAGCCCCGGTCTTTCGGCTTCGCCGGCGTCCGCGCGGTCAGCGCGTCAGGCGGGACAGGGCTTCGGCCAGGGGGAGTTCCTCGCGGGTGCCCGAGGCGCGGTCCTGGAGTTCGACCACCGACTCCGCGGAGCGCCGGCCCGCCACGAGGATCCACGGCACGCCGATCAGTTCCGCGTCCGTCAGCTTCACCCCCGGGGACAGCCCGGGCCGGTCGTCCAGCAGGACCCGGAGGCCGGAGCCCGCCAGGGCCGTCGCCGCCTCCTCCGCCAGGGCCAGCGGCACCGCCTTGCCCGCCGCCACCACGTGGACGTCGGCCGGGGCCACCGCCGCCGGCCAGCACAGCCCCCGCTCGTCCGCCGTCTGCTCGGCCAGCGCCGCCACCGCCCGCGAGACGCCGATGCCGTAGGAGCCCATGGTGACGCGGACCGGCTTGCCCTCCTTGCCGAGGACGTCGAGGCCGAAGGCGTCCGCGTACTTGCGGCCCAGCTGGAAGATGTGGCCGATCTCGATGGCCCGGTCAAGTCGCAGTCCGGCGCCGCAGTTCGGGCAGGGGTCGCCGGGTTCCACGACCACCACGTCGAGGTACTGGTCCACCTCGAAGTCGCGGCCGCACACCACGTTCCGGGCGTGGGTGTCCGCCCGGTTGGCCCCGGTCACCCAGGCCGTGCCGGGCGCGACCCGCGGGTCGGCCAGGTAGCGGACCTTGTCCAGGCCCTGCGGGCCCACGTAGCCGCGCACGAGGTCGGGCCGGTCCGTGAAGTCCTCGGCCGTGACCAGTTCGACCACCGCCGGGGCCAGGTGCTCGCCCAGCTTGCCGAGGTCCACCTCGCGGTCCCCCGGCACGCCCACGGCCACGATCTCGCCGTCCACCTTGACGAGGAGGTTCTTCAGCGTCGCGGAGGCGGGGACGCCCAGGTGCGCCGCGAGGGTCTCGATGGTCGGGGTGTCCGGGGTGTCCACCTCCTCCGGTGCCGGGTGCTCGGCGGACACGGGGGTCAGGGCGAAGGTCACGGCCTCCGTGTTCGCCGCGTAGTCGCAGGAGGGGCAGTCCACGAAGGTGTCCTCGCCGGCCCCGGCCGGGGCCAGGAACTCCTCCGACGCCGAGCCGCCCATCGCACCCGACACCGCCGACACGATCCGGTGGTCGAGGCCGAGCCGCTCGAAGATGCGGACGTACGCCTCGCGGTGGAGCCGGTAGGACTCCTCCAGCCCCTCGTCGGACACGTCGAAGGAGTACGAGTCCTTCATCTGGAACTCGCGCCCGCGCAGCACGCCGGACCGGGGCCGCGCCTCGTCTCGGTACTTGGTCTGGATCTGGTAAAGCATGACCGGCAGGTCCTTGTACGAGGTGCACTGGTCCTTCACGACCAGGGTGAAGATCTCCTCGTGCGTCGGGCCGAGCAGATAGTCCGCGCCCTTGCGGTCCTTGAGCCGGAAGAGCAGGTCGCCGTACTCCGACCAGCGCCCGCTGACCTCGTACGGCTCCTTCGGCAGCAGGGCCGGGAGCAGCACCTCCTGGGCCCCGATGGCGTCCATCTCCTCGCGGACGATGCGCGAGACGTTGTCGAGGACCCGCTTGCCGAGCGGCAGCCATGTCCACACCCCGGCCGAGCTGCGCCGGACGTATCCGGCGCGGACCAGGAGCCGGTGGCTGAGGGTTTCGGCGTCGGCCGGGTCCTCGCGGAGGGTCTTGGCCATGAGGCGGGACATGCGCTGCACGTGTTGCGTAGACATGCCGGGAGGTTACCGGGGCCCGAGCGGGCCCCGGTAATCAATTCAGTGCCTGCTCAGCGGCAGTGTGGCGCCCATGACGGCGTACGGGAGGCTCGCGCTCGGGAAGTGGACCTGGCGGGCGAGGTCGGTGTAGCCGAGGGCCCGGTAGAGCCCGCGGGCGGGGCTCTCGGTGTCGATGGCGGAGAGGATCGACCGGGGCTCGGCGGCGCCGTCGGTGATCCGGGTGATCAGCTCGCGGCCCACTCCGTGGCCCTGGAAGCCGGGGTGGACGTGCAGTTCGGTGATCACGAAGGAGTCGTCGAGCCAGCCCTCGAGCCCGCCGGCCCGCAGGTAGGGCTCGACGATCGTGGACCACCAGTGGGAGCGGTCGTTGGGCATCCCGTACACGAACCCGGTGAGGGCCCCGTCCTCGGCGAACGCCCCGAGGGCGCGGGCGCCGCGGCAGGTCATGTGGCGCTGGACGATGTAGCGCCGGATGCCGACCTCCTCCTCGCTGAGGCCGAAGGCGACGGCCTGCACGCGCAGGGCCTCGTCCACGCGGGCGGCGAGGTCGAGGGGGCCGATGCGGAGTCCGGAAGGCAGCATGCGGCGACCTTACTTCGCGGTAGGGGCGTGCCGGAATGCCACTGGCGGGGTCCGGTGCCCGCCTTTGGGATCAGGACGGCCTGGACCCGGCGCCGCCTTCGCAACGGCGCGCTTTCAGAAGAGCACGCTCATGAAGGCGCCGACCTCGCGGAAGCCCACGCGCCGGTAGGACGCGCGTGCGGCGGTGTTGAAGTCGTTCACGTAGAGGCTGACGACGGGGGCGACGTCCCGCAGCGCGTAGGCGACGACGGCGGCCATTCCGGTCTCCGAGTGCCCGCGGCCGCGGAACTCGGGGGCCACCCACACGCCCTGGATCTGGCAGGCGCGCGGGGTGGCGGCGCCGATCTCCGCCTTGAAGACGACCTTGCCGTCCTCGACGTGGGCGAAGGAGCGGCCGCCGGCGACGAGCTCGGCGACGCGGGCCTGGTAGAGCAGCCCGCCGTCCCCGGCCATCGGCGAGACGCCGACCTCCTCGGTGAACATGGCCACGCAGGCGGGCATGATCAGGTCCATCTCGTCCTTGCGGATCCGGCGGACCTGAGGGTCGGCCTCGACCGTGGTGGACGGGCGCTCGATGACCATGAGCGGCTGGTGGGAGCGGACCTCGCGGGCCGGACCCCAGCTGGGCTCCAGGAGCTGCCACAGCAGCCGGGTGGCCTCGGCGGGGCCGACGATGGAGGAGCAGCGGCGGCCGGTGCGGCGGGCGCGGTCGGCGAAGGCGCGTACGGCGTCGGGCTCGGCGCAGACGGGGACGAGGTTGGCGCCCGCGTAACAGAGCGACCGGAGCTCGCCGTCGGCGTACCAGCCCCACATCTCGCCGCCCAGGCGCCACGGGTCGAGCCCGGCGACCTGGACCCGGGAAGTGACGAAGGCGTTATCGACCGGCTCGCGTCCGAGGATGTCGAGCGCGGCGTCGAGATCACTGGGCTCAAGGACCCGGGTGGTGGTCTGCGTCAACACTGGGGCCTCACCATGCAAGTCTGCTGATCTCCGCACTGTACCCGGCGATGCCTGGCGATGCCGCGTCGCAGGTCACGAAAAAGCCCCGGCCCCGCCCGCGAACTGCGGGAACGGGGCCGGGGCGGCACCTCGGGGGTGCTCAGACTCCGATCGCGACGGTGGGCTCGCCGCTCGCCACGCCGTCCTTCTCCATCTGCTCGGCGATCTTCATCGCCTCTTCGATGAGGGTCTCCACGATCTTGGACTCGGGGACGGTCTTGATGACCTCGCCCTTGACGAAGATCTGTCCCTTGCCGTTGCCGGAGGCGACACCGAGGTCGGCCTCGCGGGCCTCGCCGGGGCCGTTGACGACGCAGCCCATGACGGCGACGCGCAGCGGAACCTCCATGCCCTCCAGGCCCGCGGTGACCTCTTCGGCGAGCTTGTAGACGTCGACCTGGGCGCGTCCGCAGGACGGGCAGGAGACGATCTCCAGGCGGCGGGGCTTGAGGTTGAGGGACTCCAGGATCTGGATGCCGACCTTGATCTCCTCGACCGGCGGGGCGGAGAGGGAGACGCGGATGGTGTCGCCGATGCCCTCGGAGAGCAGCGCGCCGAAGGCGACGGCGGACTTGATGGTGCCCTGGAAGGCGGGACCGGCCTCGGTGACGCCCAGGTGCAGCGGGTAGTCGCAGGCCGCGGCCAGCTGCCGGTAGGCGTTGACCATGACGACCGGGTCGTTGTGCTTGACCGAGATCTTGATGTCGCTGAAGCCGTGCTCCTCGAAGAGGGACGCCTCCCAGAGCGCGGACTCGACCAGCGCCTCGGGGGTGGCCTTGCCGTACTTCTTCAGCAGCCGGGCGTCGAGGGAGCCAGCGTTGACGCCGATCCGGATCGGGGTGCCCGCGTCCTTCGCGGCCCGCGCGATCTCCTTGACCTTGTCGTCGAACTGCTTGATGTTGCCCGGGTTCACGCGGACGGCGGCGCAGCCGGCGTCGATCGCGGCGAACACGTACTTGGGCTGGAAGTGGATGTCGGCGATCACCGGGATCTGCGACTTCTTCGCGATCACCGCGAGCGCGTCGGCGTCGTCCTGGGTCGGGCAGGCCACCCGGACGATGTTGCAGCCGGAAGCGGTCAGCTCGGCGATCTGCTGGAGCGTCGCGCCGATGTCGGAGGTACGGGTGGTGGTCATCGACTGCACCGACACGGGCGCGTCGCCACCGACGGCCACGGAACCGACCTGGATCTTGCGGCTGACCCTGCGGTCGGCAAGCTTCGTCGGCACGGCCGGCATTCCGAGAGAGATGGCAGTCATCTGCTGTGCAACCCCAAGGTGTGGATCAAGGTCCCGAATTCGGCGGGCTCCAGCCTTCGAGATTACGCCAACCACGGCGCGCCCCGTGCATCCGAGGGGGTGCGCCACCCGAACGTAGGGAGCCGGGCACGATGCGTGCCCGGCTCCTCACGATCCGGGGCAAAGCCCCGCGGGGACTAGGTGATCTTGATGGGGTTCACCACGTCCGCGACCATCACCAGCAGGGTGAAACAGATGAACAGGCCCGCGACCACGTACGCGACGGGCATCAGCTTCGCCACGTCGAAGGGGCCGGGGTCGGGGCGCCGGAAGACCCGCGCCACGCCCCGTCGGACCGACTCCCACAGGGCGCCGGCGATGTGCCCGCCGTCGAGCGGGAGCAGCGGCAGCATGTTGAAGAGGAACAGCGAGAGGTTGAAGCCAGCCAGCAGGTTGAGGAAGAACACCAGCTGGTGCTGGGCGGGGATGTCGAGGGTGAAGATCTCACCGCTGACCCGCGCCGCGCCGACGACGCCCATCGGGCTGTCCTGCTTGCGCTCGGCCCCGTTGAAGGCCGCGTTCCACAGGTCCGGGACCTTGGACGGCAGCTGGACCAGCGACTGCACGCCGGCCTCCATCATCTCGCCCATGCGGTCGACGGACTGGCCGAAGGACTGCGGGACGTAGCCGGAGGCGGGGGCGAAGCCGAGGAAGCCGGCGGTGACGTACTGGTCCTTGACGTACCGGCCGTTGCCGTCGGTCTTGGCCACCTTGTTCTCGATCAGGTTCGCCGTGAGGTCGGTGCGCGCGCCGGCCCGCTCCACCGTGATCGTGGCGGGGCCGACGGTGGCGCGGATGTCCTTCTGCAGGGCGGACCAGTCGTGGACCGGGCGGCCGTTGAAGGCGACGATCTTGTCGCCCGCCTTCAGGCCCGCGGCCTTGGCGGGGGCGGCCGGGTCCCCGGGGGCGCACTTGTCGCGCTTCTCGCTCTGCTGGATGACGCAGTCCGAGACGGTGGCGACCGAGGTGGTCTGGGTGTTCAGCCCGAAGGTCATCAGCGTGGTGAGGAAGATCGCCACGGCCAGGACCAGGTTCATGAACGGGCCGGCGAACATCACGATCACGCGCTTCCACGGCTTGCGCGTGTAGAAGAGCCGGCTCTCGTCCCCGGGCTGGAGCTCCTCGTACGCGGCGGAGCGCGCGTCCTCGATCATCGACCGGAACGGCGAGGTGGAGCGGGCGGTGACCTTGCCGTCCTCGCCGGGCGGGAACATCCCGATCATGCGGATGTAGCCGCCCATGGGGATGGCCTTGATCCCGTACTCGGTCTCGCCCTTCCGCCGCGACCAGATGGTCGGGCCGAAGCCCACCATGTACTGCGGCACGCGGATGCCGAACAGCTTGGCCGTGGAGAGGTGCCCCAGCTCGTGCCAGGCGATCGAGACCAGCAGGCCGACCGCGAAGACCACGACCCCGAGCACCGTCATCAGTAGTGTCATGCGCGCGCCTCCACGGCGGCCCGAGCCGCCATCTCCCGCGCCCGGGCCCTCGCCCAGGCCTCCGCTTCAAGGACGTCCTGGACGGTCAGGGAAGTTCCCGACTCCGGTGTCCCGTGCTCATCGACCACGGCAGAGACGGTATCCATGATTGCTGTGAACGGCAGCCGGCCGGCCAGGAACGCCTCCACGCACTCCTCGTTGGCCGCGTTGAACACGGCCGGGGCGGTGCCGCCGAGGGCGCCCACGTGCCGGGCCAGGCCCACCGCGGGGAAGGCCTCGGTGTCCAGGGGGAAGAACTCCCAGGTGGAGGCCTTGGTCCAGTCGAAGGCGGGAGCCGCGTCCGGGATCCGCTGCGGCCAGCCGAGGCCGATCGCGATGGGGCCGCGCATGTCCGGCGGGGTGGCCTGGGCGAGGGTGGAGCCGTCCGTGAACTCCACCATCGAGTGCACGTAGGACTGCGGATGGACCACGACCTCGATGCGGTCGAAGGGGATGTCGTAGAGCAGGTGCGCCTCGATGACCTCCAGCCCCTTGTTGACCAGGGTGGCGCTGTTGACCGTGATCACCGGACCCATGGCCCAGGTGGGGTGCGCGAGGGCGTCCTTGACGGTGACGTGTCCCAGCTCGGCGCGGGTGCGGCTGCGGAAGGGCCCGCCGGAGGCGGTGACCACGAGCTTGCGGACGTCGGCCCGGGTGCCCGCGGCGAGCGCCTGGAAGAGCGCCGCGTGCTCGGAGTCCACCGGGATGATCTGGCCGGGCTTCGCGAGGGCCTTGACCAGCGGGCCGCCGACGATCAGCGACTCCTTGTTGGCCAGGGCCAGGGTGCGGCCGGCGCGCAGGGCCGCGAGGGTCGGCGCGAGGCCGATGGAACCGGTGATGCCGTTGAGGACGGTGTGGCACTCGGAGGCGGCGAGCTCGGTCGCGGCGTCCGGACCGGCCAGGATCTCCGGCAGCGCCTCGGCCGGGCCGTACTGGGCGCTCAGCGCCTCTTTCAGGGCCGGTACGACGCCCTCGCGCGCGACGGCCACCTTCTGGACGCGCAGCAGCCGGGCCTGCTCGGCCAGCAGGCCGACCCGTCCGCCGGCGGCGGACAGTGCGGTGACCCGGAACCGGTCCGGGTTGCGCAGGGCGAGGTCGATGGCCTGGGTGCCGATGGACCCGGTCGACCCGAGGATGACGATGTCCCGGAGGCCGGCCGCGGGATCGAAGAGGAGGTGCGGATCGGCGAGGGGGGCTGGGCGGTCGCTCATGCCCCCATTGTTGCCGCAAGTCAGGAGCGGCCCGACACGGAGCCCCCTTCAGTGACCCGGAGCAGCAGGTGCGGGAGGGTTCCGGCGAAGTCCGGGAGGGTGCGGGCCACGCGCCACCAGGCGTCCGGGTCCTCGCCGAGGGCCGCGGCGAACAGCCGGTCCGCCTCGGCGTGGGCGGCGAGGACGGCCTCCGGGTGGTCGTGCCGGTCGGGATGGTCCACGTCGCCGAGCCAGTGGTCCTCGTCGAGGGCCCAGCAGGCCGGCAGCTTGTGCCGGATCACGTCGATGCCGGTGAGCAGGCCGCGGTCGAGGCAGTCGCGCACCCAGCGGATGTCCTCCTCGACGCTCTCCATCGGCACGGCGAGGCTCGCCAGCGCCAGCTCGCGCTCCACGTCCCCGTAGGGCTCGGCGGCCGTCGAGGCCAGGTGGCGCACCGCCCGGGTGAGGTCGGGGCCCGGCTCCCGGCCGCCGGCCGGGTCGGGCAGGGTTCCGTCGGCCACGCCGGCCACCAGTTCGGGCAGCGTGCCCGGGTGGCCGACGGCGTGCCGGAGCAGCTCCGCCCACAGGCGCGGGTCGTCCCCCAGCGGGCGCAGGGCCCGCGTCACGGCCGTCTGCATGCCGGCCTGTTCGGGCAGGGTCCAGCGCAGGGAGCGGAGGGCGGGGAGGTGGCCGAGGAGCAGGGTGTGGCGTGCGGGGGCGACGTGGGCGACGAGTTCCTCGTGCGTGACCCGTCCCATCCGCACGGCGCGGACGGCGGGCCGGTGCCAGGAGCGCTCGTCCGCCGCCCCGGTGGCGAGCAGCCCGCGGACGGTCTCCCGGGGCAGGTCCTCGACGAGCAGCAGGGCCTCGACGGAGCCGGTGGGCAGCGGCCGGCGGAGGTGCTCGGCGAGCAGCAGTTCCGGGTCCGGCCTGTGGCGGAGCGCCAGGACGTCCAGCGGGACCCGGGGCCCGCGCCGGCCGTGCCGGCGCAACAGGCCGATCAGCTCGGGCGCGGTGAGCGGCTCCCCGCCGGGGTCCCGGCCGAGTTCCGCGCGGAGCACCGGCAGGAGTTCCGGCGGGGTCCGGCGGCGGGCGTACCGGGCGGGCCCGGGCAGGCCGGGCAGCGGCCGGCCCACGACGCGGGGGTTGCGGGCGATGTAGGTCCGGTCGGCCGCGCCTCCGTGGCGCAGCAGCAGCGTGACGGTCGAGGCCGCCAGCCATTCGTCCCGGCACAGGTACTTGAGGGCGGGCTCGTCGAGCCTGCCGATCATGTCGGTGACGACGTGGTCCGGTGCGTGGCGCAGCAGGTGCGCCACGCACCAGGCCAGCCGTCGGCTGGTGCGGTCTTCCTCGGCCGTCGGCATCGTTCTCGTCCGCCTCGCGCTGTGCTCGTACGCGTACCAGTACTCGTACTCATCCTCGTACGTCTGTCCGACGTTCGGCGATGATCGCAGGTCAGCGGATGGGGCGGTGCACGTTTTTCTGAGTGGAGGGTCCGGGGCCGGCGTCCGCGATCCAGGGGCCGTCCCCGGAGGAGTCGAGGACTCCCTCCTCGAGCCAGGCGTAGGTGCCGGACAGCACCCCCGCGACGACCTTGCGGTCGAGGTCGTCGGTGTTGGCCCAGAGCCGGCCGAAGAGTTCCTCGACGCGCAGCCGGGACTGCTCGCAGAAGGCGTCGGCCAGCTGGTACGCCTCGCGGCCGTGCTCGCCCGAGGCGCGCAGGTGCTCGGCGCGCACGCAGGCCGCGCTCATGGCGAAGAGCTCGGCACCGATGTCGACGATCCGGCCGAGGAAGCCCTGCTTGGTCTCCATGCGGCCCTGCCAGCGGGACATGGCGTAGAAGGTGGACCGGGCGAGTTTGCGGGCGCTGCGTTCCACGTAGCGCAGGTGGGTGGCGAGGTCGGGGTGGCCGCTCGGGTGGAAGGCCCGGTAGGTGCCGGGGACCTGGCCGGGGCCGGTGGCCAGCTTGGGCAGCCAGCGGGCGTAGAACCCGGCTGCGCGGGCGCCCGCCTTCGCCTTGTCGCCGAGTGCCTTGTCGGGGTCGATGAGGTCTCCGGCCACCGAGAGGTGGGCGTCCACGGCCTCACGGGCGATCAGCAGGTGCATGATCTCCGTCGAGCCCTCGAAGATCCGGTTGATGCGCAGGTCGCGGAGCATCTGCTCGGCCGGGACGGCGCGCTCGCCGCGGGCGGCCAGCGACTCGGCGGTCTCGAAGCCGCGCCCGCCGCGGATCTGGACCAGCTCGTCGGCCATCAGGCAGGCCATCTCGGAGCCGTAGAGCTTGGCGAGGGCGGCCTCGATGCGGATGTCGTTGCGGTCCTCGTCGGCCATCTGGGAGGCGAGGTCCACGACCGCTTCGAGGGCGAAGGTGGTGGCGGCGATGAAGGAGATCTTGGCGCCGACCGCCTCGTGCTTCGCTACGGGCCGGCCCCACTGCTCGCGCACGCCGGACCATTCGCGGGCGATCTTCAGGCACCACTTCCCGGCGCCGACGCACATGGCGGGCAGCGACAGCCGTCCGGTGTTGAGGGTGGTGAGGGCGATCTTGAGGCCGGCGCCCTCGGCGCCGATGCGCTGGGCGGCCGGGACCCGTACCCGGTGGAAGCGGGTGACGCCGTTCTCCAGGCCGCGCAGGCCCATGAAGGCGTTGCGGTGCTCGACGGTGATGCCCGGCGAGTCGGCCTCCACGACGAAGGCGGTGATCCCGCCGCGGTGGTTCTCCGACTTCGGGACGCGGGCCATGACCACGAGGAGGTCCGCGACGACCCCGTTGGTGGTCCACAGCTTCACCCCGTCGAGGACGTACGCGTCTTCCCCGTCCGGGACCGCCGTGGTGGCCAGCCGCGCCGGGTCGGAGCCGACGTCCGGCTCGGTGAGCAGGAAGGCGCTGATGGCGGTGGTGGCGCAGCGCGGCAGGTAGGCGTCCTTCTGCTCCTGCGTGCCGAACATCTTCAGCGGCTGCGGTACGCCGATCGACTGGTGGGCGGAGAGCAGGGCGCCGATGGCCGGGCTGACCGAGCCGACGAGGGCGAGCGCCTTGTTGTAGTAGACCTGGGTGAGGCCCAGCCCCCCGTACTTGGGGTCGATCTTCATGCCGAGCGCGCCGAGCTCCTTGAGCCCGCGCACGGTCTCGTCGGGGATCCTCGCCTCGCGCTCGATGCGGGCGGCGATGCCTTCGGTGAGCTGGGCCTCACAGAAGGCCCGCAGCCGGGCCAGGAAGGCCTCGCCGCGCCGGACGTCCTCGTCGGCGGGCTGGGGGTGGGGATGGATCAGGTCGAGCCGGAACCGCCCGAGGAAGAGTTCCTTGGCGAAACTGGGTTTGCGCCAGTCCTGTTCCCGGGCCGCTTCCGCGACCTGACGTGCCTCGCGCTCGGTCACCTTGGGCTGCGTGCCGCTGGGCTGTACGGGCTGTGCGGGCTGTGTTGCGGACATGAGGGGACTCACCTCGCCGCCGGAGTCGGGGGGTTCACCGGATTGCCAGCCGGTGCTACCTGTGAGTCGTACCCAATGTGAGCGGGATGGAAAAGGGGGACGGCCGGAGCCCCCGCACAGTGGGCTCCGGCCGTCGGCTTTTTGGCCGTACGAGATCAGATGTCGAGGCCGGTCAGGACCAGGACTCGCTCGTACGTGTAGTCGTCCATCGCGTAGCGGACGCCCTCGCGGCCCACACCGGACTGCTTGACGCCGCCGTACGGCATCTGGTCGGCGCGGTAGGACGGCGCGTCGCCGACGACCACGCCGCCGACCTCGAGCTCGCGGTGGGCGCGGAACGCGGTCTGGATGTTCCGGGTGAAGACGCCGGTCTGCAGACCGAACTTCGAGTCGTTCACCGCGGCGAAGGCCTCGTCCGTGTTCTCGACCCGCTGCAGGGTCAGGACCGGGCCGAAGACCTCCTCGGTGGCCAGCTTGACGCCCTCGGGCACGTTCGCGACGACGGTGGGCTCGTACGAGGCACCCTCGCGCTTGCCGCCGGTGAGCAGCTTCGCGCCGGCGGAAACGGCCTCGTCGACCCAGGACTCGACACGCTGGGCGGCGGCCTCGGAGACGAGGGGGCCGACGTCGGTGGCGGAGTCGGAGGGGTCGCCGGTGACCTGCGCCTGGACCTTCGCGACGACCTTCTCGACGAGGCGGTCGTAGACGGAGGCGTCGGCGATCACGCGCTGCACGGAGATGCAGGACTGGCCGGCCTGGTAGTTCGAGAAGGTCGCGATGCGGGTCGCGGCCCAGTCGAGGTCGGCCTCGGAGGACCAGTCGTCCAGGACCACGGCCGCGGCGTTGCCGCCGAGCTCCAGCGTGCAGTGCTTGTGGGGCACGGACTGCTGGATGGCGTAGCCGACGGTGTCGGAGCCGGTGAAGGAGATGACGGGCAGACGCTCGTCCTTGACCAGGGCCGGCATCTTGTCGTTCGCGACCGGCAGGACCGACCAGGAGCCGGCCGGGAGGTCGGTCTCGGCGAGCAGCTCGCCCAGGATCAGCCCGGAGAGGGGCGTGGCCGGGGCGGGCTTGAGGATGATCGGCGCGCCGACGGCGATGGCCGGGGCCACCTTGTGGGCGCACAGGTTCAGCGGGAAGTTGAACGGCGCGATGCCGAGGACCGGGCCCTTGACGAAGCGGCGGGTCAGCGCGAGACGGCCGACGCCGCCGGCGTCGGTGTCGAGGCGCTGGGCCTCTCCGCCGTTGAAGCGGCGGGCCTCTTCGGCGGCGAAGCGGAACACGGACACCGCACGGCCGACCTCGCCGCGGGCCCACTTGACGGGCTTGCCGTTCTCGGCGGAGATCAGCTGGGCGATCTCCTCGGTGCGCTCGGCGAGCCGCTTGGACACGTGGTCCAGGGCGGCGGCCCGTACGTGGGCGGGCGTCGCGGAGAACTCCGCCGTCACGGCGTACGCCGCGGCCACGGCCTCTTCGACCTGCTCGTCGGTGGGCACGCTGACGGCGGCGACCAGCCGGCCGTCCCACGGGGAGTGGACGTCGAAGCTGTCCTCGCCGGTGGCCTGGCGGCCGGCGAGCCAGAAGGCGTGGGTGGAAGTCATGCGAATCCCGGCCCTTCGGATGTGTGCGGTGGGCTTGTCCCCTCCACCGTAGGACTCCGTCGGCGTTTCGGCGTTTGTCCCTGATGGAGCGGCGGGTCGCCGCCCTTCGCCGCTTTGTCACTGTCGCCAGCCCGAAACCGAGCCTTCTTTCACCCCGCCGGCGCTTGAGGCGCGGGGTCGGGGGCGGAGCCCACCGGCGTATGGGGCGCGGGGTCCGGGGCGGAGCCCCGGGTCGTCCAGCCCCGCCGGCGTTTGAGGCGCGGGGTCCGGGGCGGAGCCCGGGAAGGAGGACCCTCGGCCGTGCCGGAACGGGCGGGCGGGCGGCTACGACGGGGCGGCGGAGGTGGCTTTGAGGGCGAGCCACAGCTCCATGCGGACGTCCGGGTCCTCCAGGGATCGGCCGAGGATCTCCTCGACCCGCTTCATCCGGTAGCGCAGGGTGTGCCGGTGCACACCGAGGTCGGCGGCGGCCGCGTCCCACTGCCCGTGGCGCGAGAGCCACGCCTGCAGCGAGGCCACCAGGTCGCCGCGCCCGGTCGCATCGTGCTCGCGCAGCGCCCGCAGCGTGCCGTCCGCGAAGGCCCGTACCGCGTCGTCGGCCAGCAGCGGCAGGACCGAGCCCGCCGCCATGTCCTCGTGCTCGACCATCGGCCGCCCCCGCCGGCGGGCCACGGCGAGCGCCTGGTCGGCCTGCTTGAGCGCCGCCGCCACGCCGTCCGGGCCGGCCGGGGCGGACAGGCCGACCACCAGTTCGTCCGGCTCGGGCCCGGCCGCGTCCCGGCCGCGCCGCGACTCCAGCGCCTCCGCGTGGTCCACGCACGCCTGTACGGCCGGGCCCGCGTCGGAGGCCAGGACAACCAGCCGCCCCGGCTCCGGGACCACCAGCAGCGCCTCCCCGGTGCGGGCGGCCGCCGACTCCACCGCGTCGGCGAGCAGCGCCAGGCCCTCGGGCTGCGCGGTGCCCGGCAGCGCCGGCTCGGCCACGATCAGCCGGAACGGCGCCTCCAGCAGGGACCCGTACAGGTCACCGGCGACCGACCGGGCGTGCTCCGCCTCGCCCGCCAGCAGCATCCGCAGCACCGCCGCCCCCAGCCGGGACTCGGCGTCGTGCAGCGAGCGCGACCGCTCGGTGGTGAGGGTCAGCAGGGCGACCGCGGAGTGGACGGCGTACCGCTCGGCCGTGCCCAGTGGGGCCCCGGTGCCGACGGCGAGCGCGCCCCGCGCCCGCCGGCCCGTGCCCAGGGACTGGAGTTCGACCCGGTCCTCCGAGCCGCCGACCACGGCGCTGGCGGGCGCCGGCCGCTCCCGCAGCCGCTCCACGTCGGGGGTCAGCCGGGCGGCGCGCCGCGCGGCCCAGTCGGGGGCGGCCGCGACGACCGCGCCCGAGGTGTCGTACAGCGCGGCCCACCCGTGCACGTGCGCCGCCAGCTTCGCCAGCAGGTCGGTGGGCCCGTCGGCGGAGAGCGCGGCGCGCGTCAGCTCCCGCTGCGCCTCGAAACCGGCGGTCACGGCCCGGTACTGGTCGGCCGCGAGGGCCGCGGAGACGGCCTTGCTGATCGCCAGGAAGGGGGTCCGGCGCGGCACCTCCAGCAGCGGCATGTCCTCGGTGCGGGCGGCCTCGACGAGCGCCTCGGGGATCGCCTCGTAGTTCACGCCGATCGCGAAGCCGATGCCGACGACCCCGGCCGCGGCGAGCCGGCGTACGTAGCGGCGCATCTCCTCCGGGTCCTCCGCGTCGAGCTTCATCGCGGTGATCAGGAGCAGCTCGCCGCCCTCCATGTACGGGACGGGGTCGGCGAGCTCGCTGACGTGGGCCCAGCGCACGGGGGTGTCCAGGCGGCCCTCCCCCGCCCGGACGCCGAGCTTGAGCGCCGAGTGCTGGACGAGTGAGGCGAGGGTGAGCGGCATCGGTTACCAGGGGCCTTCGCGGGAGGGGCGGCGGCGGAGGGGCTACGGCGGTCTGCGGGCACGTCTTCCGGCGCGGGTGCGCGCCGGAAGAAGAGGAGCAGAGCAGCCGCGGGCGCTTTTCGCCTTAACGTATGAACGACTCCCCTCGATTCTGCCACCCCGTACGGGTGGGGCGCGGGTCAGGCCGCCGGCCCGGACCCGCCCTCAGCCAGTCGGACCAGCAGCGGAGCCGCCCGTTCCCCACGGACCGAGGTCAGCGAGAGCACCGCGTGCCCGGGCGGCACGGCGTGCGCCAGGTCCGAGGCGGACCACCGCTCCCGCTCCACCTGCCGCACGGTCACCGCGTCGGTGGTGACCGCCTTGCCGGTGACGAGCTTGCGGAAGGCGTGCATCGCGCGGGTCAGCGGCTGGTCGGCGAAGACGGTGCGGTGGGTGACGTCGCGGGTCTCCACCCACTCGGTGCCCCAGGCCTCGGCGAACCGCTTGCCGTCCCAGGTGGTGACCCCGGAGAAGGCCATGCGGCAGCCGACCGCCCCGAGCAGCGGCGTCCGCAGCGCCTCGGGTACGTCGTCCAGCGTGCGCAGCGTGAGCAGGACGCCCGCGTGCGCCGAGCGCAGCCGCTGGACACCCCGCACGGTCTCCGCGGTCAGGGTCCGCGAAGCGTCGTCGAGGGCGAGGAAGGCGAAGAGGGAACGGTCGGTGCGGGCGGCGACCGAGGCGTTGAACTGGGCGAGCAGCAGCCGGGCCAGGATCCGGGAGGCGTCGGCGTGCCCCCGTTCGGGCAGGTCGATGCGGACGCGCAACGGGTGTTCGAGGGCGCGCAGCGAGAACGGCCGCCCCTGCCCGGTGGTGTCGAAGAACCCGGCGAAGGTGGGCCGGTCCAGCAGGGCCACCCGGTCGGCGAGGGCCGGTCCGGGGTCGCCGTGGGCCCCGTGCTGACGGGTCCGGGCGTCGAGCTCGCGCAGCATCGCCTGCTGCCCCCCGCCGGCCGGCCCGAGGTCGCGGCGCAGCGCCTCGAAGGCGGCGGGCACCTGGTCGAGCAGTTCGCGCAGCTCGGGCACGGCCGGGAAGCGGCCGTACGCCGCCCGGAACGGGCCGAGGAGCTGGGCGAGGGCGGTCGCGGCCCGGCGCACGTCGATCCCGGGGGCGTCCCCGACGAAGGCCTCGGCGAGCAGGGTGGCGGCCTCGTCGGGGTCGGTGGCGCCGCCGTAGAGGTCGAGGTCGTAGACGGAGGCGGGGTCGCCGATGCGGACCACGACGTCGTAGGCGTCGTCCGGCCCGAGCTCGGCCCCGGCCGCGCCGACGGCGACGACGGCGGCCTGGCCGGCGAGCGCCTGGAGCGCGAGGGACTCGACGACGGGCCTCACCAGGCGCCGGGTCTTGCCGCTGCCGGAGGGTCCGACGGCGAGGAGCGAGGTGCCGAGCACGTCGGGGTCGAGGGCGAATCCGGTACCGCGGCGGGCGTACGGGTTGCGCACGCCGTCCTCGACGGTGCCGAGCAGCACCTGCCGGGCGAGCAGGTCGTGCCGGGCGGCCCGCACGGGCAGGTCCCGCGCACCGGACGGGTGCACGCAGGCCCCGGCCCCCTTGTCGCGCACGGCGTCGCCGAAGGCCCGCATCCGGGAGGGGTCGACGCGTACGGAGTCCCAGGCCCGCCGGATGCGCGCGTAGTCCACGTCGTTCATCTTCCCGCCCCCGGCCTCCCCCTCCAGCCGATCAGCCGCCTCCCCCATCCCAACGGCCCTCAACTGGGGCCACCGCGCGGGATCGTCCGGGCCGCCCGCCACGGGGCCTGCCGGTCCGGCGGAGTGCAGGGGCCCCGCGGCGCGGCTGCGGAGCGCACGGCGGCCCAGTTCGGGCCAGCGGCCGAGGCGCCCGAAGCCGATCACCAGGACGGTGGCGACCACGGCGTACCAGATGTAGGAGGCCACGACGGACGGCAGCGTCCCGGCCCAGGAGTCGGGAGTGAACATGTAGAGCGGCCAGAGCCAGAACCCGCCGAGGTAGCCGTTCCACAGCAGGGACCAGAGCAGCAGCCCGGCCAGCAGGGAGATCAGGGCCCCGCTGATCAGCTGCCGGGTGGGTGTCTCCTCGGGCTCCTCGGCGGCCCGCGGCACATGTCCGTACGTCCACACGCCCGGCCCGTCCGAAGAGCGCGGGAAGCGTAGCCAGTCCCCCAGCGTCGGCCCGGCCGACGGCGCGTGGGACGGCTTCGGAGGGAGGCCGGGGGGTGGCGGGGCGGCCGGTCTCGGGATGTGCCCGGTGTGGCCCGGACGCGTCTCGTGCGTGCCGTCGGTGTCCATGAAACCCCTGCCCCCTGACCGTGCCTGCGCTGCTGCGTCGCTCAATGTAGTGGTCGTCGGCGCCCGGCGGGTGTACCCAAGTCGTGTTCGCCTCAGTGGTCATGACGCACAATTGAGACCGCAGCGAGCACGAGGGGTGGGCGATCTCGCTGGTGCACGTGCATGGCATCGAGAACAGGGACAGGGAAGCTTTCGAGCAGCGTCGCGTGGTGCTGGAGGCGCTGTTCCGCCCGGCACCTGCTTCCGGCGACGGGATGCGACGCCGAGCCCAGCACGGTCCTCGGTCCGTGATGGGGCGGGGACCCCTCCCCTGGCCTGGAACGGGGCTTCGCTGCGGCGGGCCGGACCGGAGGTCCCGGGCGGGGCCGGCGCCGGGGGCGACGAGGACCCCGTCCGCCGCGCACCAATAGCCGCCCCTCCACCCTGGAGGACGCGGACGCCCGCTGGAGCCTCGCCCGGTGGCTGGTGGAGGCTGGGATCGTCACCCAGGTGACCGTACGCAACGCCCATGCGTTCGAAACCCCGCTCGCAGGGCTCCGCGAGGGCCTTATCGCAGACGCCCTTCGGCAGTGGGGCCGCGAGACCGCCGGCGGGAACCGGCTCCGCCCCACGACCGGCACTCGATCAGGAGCTGCTGGCCCTGGTCCGCGACCTTGAGCGCGTCGTGGAGGCCAGCACCCACGGGGGGTGAATGACGGAGCTCTATGGCCGTCGCGGACAAGGACACGCTGAGATCACTACCGAACGGAGCATGCAGGACCCCGGCCCCCGGGCCTAGCCTGCGGACAAAGACACACGTGCGTCCGAAAACACCCCCAGGAGCCCTCTATGACCGCTGTCCCGCAGGAGCGCAAGATCGTCACCGCGATCCCCGGCCCCAAGTCGCAGGAGCTGCAGGCCCGCCGCCTCCAGACGGTGGCCGGTGGCGTGGGCTCCGTGCTGCCCGTCTTCACGGCCCGCGCCGGCGGCGGCATCATCGAGGACGTCGACGGCAACCGCCTGATCGACTTCGGCTCCGGCATCGCCGTGACCTCGGTCGGCGCCTCCGCCGAGGCCGTCGTGCGCCGCGCCTCCGCGCAGCTCGCCGACTTCACCCACACCTGTTTCATGGTCACCCCGTACGAGGGCTACGTCGAGGTCTGCGAGGCGCTCGCCGAGCTGACCCCCGGTGACCACGCGAAGAAGTCGGCCCTGTTCAACTCCGGCGCCGAGGCCGTCGAGAACGCCGTCAAGATCGCCCGTTCGTACACCAAGCGCCAGGCCGTCGTCGTCTTCGACCACGGCTACCACGGCCGCACCAACTTGACGATGGCGCTGACGGCGAAGAACATGCCGTACAAGCAGGGCTTCGGTCCGTTCGCCCCCGAGGTCTACCGCGTCCCGGTCGCCTACGGCTACCGCTGGCTCACCGGCGCCGAGAACTGCGGCCCCGAGGCCGCCGCCCAGGCGATCGACCAGATCACCAAGCAGATCGGCGCCGAGAACGTCGCCGCGATCATCATCGAGCCGGTGCTCGGCGAGGGCGGCTTCATCGAGCCGGCCAAGGGCTTCCTGCCCGCGATCGTGAAGTTCGCCAACGAGAACGGCATCGTCTTCGTCGCCGACGAGATCCAGTCCGGCTTCTGCCGCACCGGCCAGTGGTTCGCGTGCGAGGACGAGGGCATCGTCCCGGACCTGATCACCACCGCCAAGGGCATCGCGGGCGGTCTGCCGCTCGCCGCCGTGACCGGCCGCGCCGAGATCATGGACTCCGCCCACGCGGGTGGCCTGGGCGGCACCTACGGCGGCAACCCGGTGGCGTGCGCCGGTGCGCTCGGTTCCATCGAGACCATGAAGAAGCTCGACCTCAACGCCAAGGCGAAGAGGATCGAGTCGGTCATGAAGGCCCGCCTGACGGCCATGCAGGAGAAGTACGAGATCATCGGCGACATCCGCGGCCGCGGCGCCATGATCGCGATCGAGCTCGTCAAGGACCCGGTCTCCAAGACCCCGTTCCCGGAGGCGGCCGGCGCGCTCGCCAAGGCCTGCCACGCGGAGGGCCTGCTCGTCCTCACCTGTGGCACCTACGGCAACGTGCTCCGCTTCCTCCCGCCGATCGTCATCGGCGAGGACCTGCTGAACGAGGGCCTGGACCTCATCGAGGCCGCGTTCGCCGCCATCGGCACGGACGTCTGAGCGGACGCCTAGAACGTCCGAACGCAGCGCCCCCTCCCTACCGGCGGTAACGGGCGGGCACTGTGAAGAAGCTGTGGGGGGCCGATGGCGGGAGCGCGATCCTGCTGTCGGTCCCCCTTCTGCTGCCGTACGGTTTCTGCAGATGAGTGAGACACCCCGCTCACGGGAAACCGAGGGCGACACCAGTACCGGGCTTCCCCAGCACCGTATTGGGCATGCGTTCGCGCACACTCCTCACCGATCGGACAGCCGTTCGCCCCAAACCCCCCGGGGCGTGCGGCAACCCGATCCGGGCGGCCGTCCCGGAACCATCCCCCCTGTTCCGGGACGGCCGGCCATTCCTCTCCTGATCGCCGCCGTCTGCGGCCTGCTCTTCTTCCTGGTTACCTGGCAGGTGCTGGTCTCCGGCCCGCTGCTGGAGCCGGATCACGCGCTGAGCCGCGCCCTGGTGCGCACGGTCCCGGACTCCGTCACCGAACGCCTCTCGGACCTCGGGAACATCCCGGTCGCCGTGCCCGTCCTCGCGCTCGCCATGGCCTACGCCGCGTGGCGCGGCCGGCGCCTCGCCGCCGGGGCCGCGGGCCTGGCCATGGCCCTGGTGCCGGCCCTGGTCATCCCGTTCAAGGTGTGGACCGCCCGGCCCGGCCCCCTGGAGCCCTGGGCCGCCGGCTACTTCCCCTCGGGCCACACGGCCACCGCGGCCGTCGCGTACCTCGGCGCGGCCCTGCTGGTCCGCCCGTACACCCGCCGCCCCTGGCCGACGGCCGCCGCCCTCGTGCTCACGGCGGCGACGGCCGTCGGGCTGATCCTGCGGGGGTGGCACTGGCCGCTGGACGTGCTGGCCAGCCTCCTGATGTGCACGCCCCTGCTGCTCGCGGTGGGCTGGGTCAGCCGCCGAAGTAACCGTCGAAGTTCCGGCTGAACTCCCAGCCGCCGAAGCGGTCCCAGTTGATCGACCAGGTCATCAGGCCGCGCAGGCCGGGCCAGGTGCCGTGGGTCTGGTAGCTCCCGCAGTTCTGCTTCTTCGTGAGGCAGTCCAGGGCCTTGTTCACCTCGGCCGGCGGGGTGTGGCCGTTACCCGCGTTGGTGGTGGCCGGGAGGCCGATCGCTACCTGTTCCGGACGCAGGGCCGGGAAGACGCGGGCGGTGTTGCCGGCGACCGGGAAGCCGGTGAGCAGCATGTCGGTCATGGCGATGTGGAAGTCCGCGCCGCCCATGGAGTGGTACTGGTCGTCGAGGCCCATGATCGAGCCCGAGTTGTAGTCCTGGACGTGGAGCAGGGTGAGGTCGTCGCGCAGGGCGTGGATGACCGGGAGGTACGCGCCGGCGCGCGGGTCCTGGCCGCCCCAGGGGCCTGAGCCGTAGTACTGGTAGCCCAGCTGGACGAAGAAGGTCTCCGGGGCCATGGTCAGGACGAAGTCCGGGCCGTACCTGGCCTTCAGGGTCCTGACCGCCGAGATCAGGTTCACGATCACCGGCGTGGTGGGGGCCCGGAAGTCGGTGTCGCCGGTGGCGAGGGAGAGGGAGTGGCCCTCGAAGTCGATGTCCAGGCCGTCGAGGCCGTAATCGTCGATGATCTTGCTGACGGAGGAGACGAAGGCGTCCCGGGCGGTGGTGGTCGCCAGCTGCACCTGGCCGTTCTGGCCCCCGATGGAGATGAGGACCTTCTTGCCGGCGGCCTGCTTGGCCTTGATCGCGGCCTTGAACTCGGCCTCCGACTCCGCGTTCGGGCATTCGGCGACCGGGCAGAGCCGGAAGCGGATGTCGCCGGAGGTCACCGAAGTCGGTTCGCCGAAGGCGAGGTTGACGACGTCCCAGGAGGCGGGCACGTCGGCCATGCGGACGTAGCCGGAGCCGTTGGCGAAGCTCGCGTGCAGGTAGCCGACCAGCGCGTGCGCGGGCAGGCCTCCCCCGCCGCCACCGCCGCCGGTCGTGGTCGCGGAGGCGGGAGCGCTCTTCGGGGACTCGCCGGCCGCGTTCACCGCGCTGACCCGGAAGGTGTACGTGGTGGACGCGGCGAGGCCGGTCACCGGCGCCGGTGCGGAGGTGACGGAAAACGGCGCGGCGCCGTCCCGGTGGACGGTGTACGAGGTGGCTCCGGGCACCGCCGACCAGTTCAGGGAGACCGAGCTGGACGAGGTGGCGGAGGCCGTCAGGCCGGTGGGGGCGGCCGGGGGCTGGGGCTGGCCGGGGCCGCCGGGGTCGGGGCCGACCAGGGTGAGGTCGTCGGTGAGGTGGGAGGGCTGTCCGTACCAGCCGTGCGTGTAGACCGTTACCGAGGTCGTCGACGGGCCGGTGCGGAAGGTGGTCGTGAGCTGTTTCCACGCGCCAGGGGTCTGCGTCCAGGCCGACACGTCGGTGGTGCCGGTGCCGCTCGCGCCGAGGTAGACGTACGCGCCCTGCACCCAGGCGGCCAGCGTGTACGAGGAGTCGGGTTTGACGGTGACGCTCTGGGAACAGCGTGCGTTGTCCTGTCCGGCCGGGGTGGCCCTGAGCGCGGAACTTCCGCTGTGGACGGGTGTGGTGACGACGGCTCCGCTGCCCGCCGAGCAGCTCCAGCCGTCGAGGCCGGCCTCGAAGCCGCCGTTGCGTACGAGGTCGGCGTCCGCCGCCGCGGCGGGCGGTCCCGCGGCGAGGAAGCCGGCCGCCGCCAGGGCGAAGGCCGTAAGGATGGACCAGGTTCTGCGCACAACTGCCTCCGGGGCATGGGGGGATGGAGGGGGTCAGCGGCGCCCAAGATGGTCCAGACCAATACCCTTGTCAAGAGGTCCGGCCCTCCCCTGCGAGCACGCTCGCGGCCGCCTCGTGCATCGCGAGCTCCAGCACGGCCGGGTCGGTGAGGGTCCCTTCCCCGTCCGGGAGCACCGCCCAGCGCACCCCGCCGGTGGCCCGGCCGGGATACGGGACGACGATCCAGGTCCCGCGCCCGGCGCCCCGTACGCCCGTGCCGAGCCAGCGGGACGCGGTGCCCGCGGGCACGAAGAAGCCCATCCGGGAGTCGCCGAAGTCGGCGAGCACCGGGCCGGGCCGGTCGGTGATGAGCCGCAGTACGTCGAGGGTGGCCTGCCCCAGGTCCCCGGGCAGGATGAGCACGTCCCACCGCCGGCCGGCGGGCAGCAGGACGACCCCGAGGGGGTTGCGCTCCCACTCCCACCGGCAGGCATCGGGGTCCGGCGCCACCGATACCAGCCATTCCACTGCCGTCTTGGCCCCCGGGAACGTCATCGCCCGGCCTCCGTTCGTCTCGTGCGCGGTGAAGGGTTCTCACCGGGAGAGAGCGGGGCCGGGCGCGACTATGACGCGGGTTTCGTTACTCCATGGTAGTGAATCGGGTCACACGGTGACCGGCGGTGTGCGCCGGGGGCGCGTGCGTTCAGCTGTCGAAACCGAGGCCGAAGCGGTCCAGCGTGCGGAGCCACAGGTTGCGGTGCCCGCCGCGGCGGTCGGCGCGGGCCAGCGACCACTTCGTGAGGGTGATCCCGGTCCAGGCGAAGGGCTCGGGCGGGAACGGCATCGGCTTGGACTTCACCATCTCCAGCCGGGTGCGCTCGGTGTCGAGGCCGTCGAGCAGGTCCAGCATCACGTCGGCGCCGAACCGGGTGGCGCCCACCCCGAGCCCGGTGTAGCCGGCCGCGTAGGCCACCTTCCCGGAGTGCGCCGTGCCGAAGAAGGCGGAGAAGCGCGAGCAGGTGTCGATGGCGCCGCCCCAGGCGTGGCTGAACTTCAGCCCCTCCAGCTGCGGGAAGGCGGTGAAGAAGTGCTCCGCGAGCTTGAGGTACGTCTCGGGGCGGTGGTCGTACTCGGAGTCGAGCTTCCCCCGGTAGGGATAGATCGCGTCGTAGCCGCCCCACAGGATCCGGTGGTCCTTGGTGATCCGGAAGTAGTGGAACTGGTTGGCGCTGTCGCCGAGCCCCTGCCGGTTCTTCCAGCCGATGGCGGCGAGCTGGGCCTCGTCCAGCGGCTCGCTCATCAGCGCGTAGTCGTAGACCGGAACCGTGAAGGGACGGATCCGCCTGACCAGCGAGGGGAAGATGTTGGTGCCCAGGGCGACCCGGCGGGCGAGGATCGTGCCGTACGGGGTCTGGACGGCCATTCCGGTGCCGACCGCGGACATCTTCAGGCCGCGGGTGTTCTCGTAGATCCGCACCCCGAGGTCGAGGCAGGCCTGCTTGAGGCCCCAGGCCAGTTTCGCCGGATTGAGCATGGCGACGCCGTCGCGGTCCCAGAGGCCCGCGAGGAAGGTCGGCGAGTCGACCTCGGCGCGCAGGGCGTCGGCGTCCAGCCATTCGGAGCCGCCGGCCAGGCCGAGGCGCTGCGCCTCCTCGTGGAGTTCGCGCAGCTCCTCCACCTGGTGGGGTTCGGTGGCGACGTCGATCTCGCCGGTCCGCTCGAAGTCGCAGTCGATGCCGTAGCGGGTGACGGCCTCCTCGATGGCGTCGAGGTTGCGGGCGCCGAGTTCCTCCAGCCGGGCGAGCTCGTCCGGCCAGCGGGCCACCCCGTTGGCGAGCCCGTGGGTCAGGGAGGCGGCGCAGAAACCGCCGTTGCGCCCGGAGGCGGCCCAGCCCGCCTCCTTGCTCTCGATGAGTACGACGTCCCGCCCCGGGTCGCGCTCCTTGGCGAGCAGCGCGGTCCACAACCCGCTGTATCCGCCGCCGACGACCAGCAGGTCACAGCGCTCGTCCGAGGTCAGAGCCGGCTGCGGCGCGGGCTTGCCGGGGTCGTCCAGCCAGTACGAGACCGGCTTCGCTTCGGAAAGGGATTTCGCAACACTACGCATGGCGACTGGGGCCATGTCTTCCAACTCCCTACAGGGGTCTACTTCGGTTGTGCCTTCTTGCGGCGGTTGCCGACCATCTGGCCGACGAGGACCACCAGCACCGCGATGACGAACATCGCCGTGCCGATGACGTTGATCTGCACAGGCGTACCGCGCTGGGCCGATCCCCACACGAACATGGGGAAGGTGACGGTGTTGCCCGAGTTGAAGTTGGTGATGATGAAGTCGTCGAACGAGAGCGCGAAGGAGAGCAGCGCGCCCGCCGCGATGCCGGGGGCCGCGATCGGCAGGGTGACCCGTACGAAGGTCTGCACCGGGCCCGCGTAGAGGTCCCGGGCGGCCTCCTCCAGCCGCGGGTCCATGGACAGGACCCGCGCCTTGACGGCGGCCACGACGAAGCTGAGGCAGAACATGATGTGGGCGATCAGGATCGTCCAGAAGCCCAGCTGGATGCCCATGTTCAGGAAGAGCGCGAGCAGCGAGGCCGCCATCACGATCTCCGGCATGGCCATGGGCAGGAAGATCAGCGAGTTGACCGCGCTGCGTCCCCGGAAGCGGTAACGGACCATCGCGAAGGCTATGGCGGTGCCCAGGGCGGTCGCGGCGAGGGTGGACCACAGGGCGATCTGGAGCGACAGCGAGAGCGAGCCGCACATGTCGGCGACGCCGCAGGGGTCCTTCCACGCGTCGAGCGAGAACTCCTGCCAGGCGTAGTTGAACCGCCCGGTGGGGTTGTTGAAGGAGAAGACGGTGACGACGACGTTCGGCAGGATCATGTACGCGAGCGTGCCGAGGCCCGCGATGACGACCAGATTGCGCCGGAGCCAGGTGAGGGGAGTGCGCATCAGACCAGGTCCTCCGTCCCCGCTCGGCGGATGTAGATGGTGACCATGATCAGCACGATGGCCATGAGGATGAAGGACAGCGCGGCCGCCGTCGGGTAGTCGAGGATCCGCAGGTACTGCGACTGGATGACGTTGCCGATCATCCGGGTGTCCGTGGAGCCGAGCAGTTCGGCGTTGACGTAGTCGCCGCTCGCCGGGATGAAGGTGAGCAGGGTCCCGGAGACCACGCCCGGCATGGAGAGCGGGAAGGTCACCTTCCGGAAGACCGTGGCGGGGTGGGCGTACAGGTCCCCGGCCGCCTCGTGGAGGCGGGTGTCGATGCGCTCCAGCGAGGAGTACAGCGGCAGGATCATGAAGGGGAGGAAGTTGTACGTCAGACCGCAGACGACCGCGAGCGGCGTGGCCAGTACCCGGTCCCCCTCGGTCATGCCGAGCCAGCTGGTGACGTCGAGGAAGCCGACGGTGTTGAGCACCTCGACCACCGGGCCGCCGTCGGCCAGGATCGTCTTCCAGGCCAGCGTGCGGATCAGGAAGCTGGTGAAGAAGGGGGCGATGACCAGGACCAGCAGGAGGTTGCGCCAGCGGCCCGCCTTGAAGGCGATCAGGTAGGCCAGCGGGTACCCGAGCAGCAGGCACAGCGCGGTCGCGGTGCCGGCGTACAGCAGGGAGCGCAGGAACTGCGGGTAGTACTCGGTGAGCGCGTCCCAGTACGTCTGGAAGTGCCAGGTGACCTGGAAGCCCTCTTCGAGGGAGCCGGTCTGCACCGAGGTGGAGGCCTGGTAGATCATCGGCAGCACGAAGAAGACCAGCAGCCACAGGATGCCCGGGAGCAGCAGCCAGTACGGGATCAGCCGCTTGCGCACGGACGGCTTGTGCACGGGGGGTTCGGCGGAGGCGGGCGCCTGGGGCGGCGCTGTGTCTGTAGCGGGGCTGGTCACGCGCTCTCCTCCACCGTCTCGATGCCCGCGTCGATGTCCTGGGCGGCGTCGAGGCCGAAGGTGTGCTCCGGGTTCCAGTGCAGGATCACCTCGGCGCCCGGGACCAGACGGGCGTCGCGCTCGATGTTCTGGGCGTACACCTCCAGCTCGGGGCAGACCTGGCTGTCGATCACGTACTGGGTGGAGACGCCGATGAAGGAGGAGTTCGCTATTCGGCCCGGGACCTTGTTGCGGCCGGCCGCGATGGTGTGCTCCTCGTCGGCGTGGACCAGGGAGATCTTCTCCGGGCGCACGCCGACCAGCAGCTTTCCGCCGGCGCGGGGCGTGGTCGAACATCGGGCGGCGGGCAGCCGGAGGGTGGTGCCGGAGGCCGAGACGACGACGTCGGATCCGGCGGACTCCACGTTCGCCTCGATGAGGTTCGAGGTGCCGAGGAAGTTGGCGACGAAGGTGGTGCCCGGGTTCTCGTACAGCTCGGCGGGGGCGCCCAGCTGCTCGACGCGGCCGCCGTTCATCACGGCGACCGTGTCGGCCATGGTCATGGCCTCCTCCTGGTCGTGCGTGACGTGCACGAAGGTGATGCCGACCTCGGTCTGGATCCGCTTGAGCTCCAGCTGCATCTGGCGGCGCAGCTTGAGGTCGAGGGCGCCGAGCGGCTCGTCGAGGAGCAGCACCTGCGGGTGGTTGATCAGGGCGCGGGCGACGGCTACGCGCTGCTGCTGGCCGCCGGAGAGCTGGTGCGGCTTGCGCTGGGCGAACTGACCGAGCTGGACGAGCTCCAGCATCTCGTCGACCTGCTTCTTGACCGACTTGATGCCGCGGCGGCGCAGCCCGAAGGCGATGTTCTCGTAGATGTTCAGGTGCGGGAACAGTGCGTAGCTCTGGAAGACCGTGTTGACCGGGCGCTTGTACGGCGGCAGGTCGGTGACCTCCCGGTCGCCGAGGTGGACCGTGCCGGTGGAGGGCTCCTCCAGGCCGGCGATCATGCGCAGGGTGGTGGTCTTCCCGCAGCCCGAGGCGCCGAGCAGGGCGAAGAAGGAGCCCTGGGGGATGGTGAGATCCAGCGGGTGCACGGCGGTGAAGGTGCCGTAGTGCTTGCTGATCCCGGAGAGGCGGACGTCGCCGCCCGCGGTCTTGTCAGTCATGAATGGGTCCCGGGGGTGGGTGGGCGGAGCGGGCAAGGGAGGGTTCGCGGCGGGCGCGTACGGCTACGCGCCGATGAGCTTGGCGAACTTCTCTTCGTACGCGGTCTCTTCCTCGCTGGAGAGGGAGCGGAAGGCGTGGGCCTTGGCGGCCATCGCCTTGTCCGGGACGATCAGGGGGTTGTCCGCGAGTTCGGGATCGATCTTGGCCAGCTCGTCCTTGACGCCCTCGACCGGGCAGACGTAGCTGATGAAGGCGGCCAGCTGGGCGGCGATCGGGGGCTCGTAGTAGAAGTCGATGAGCTTCTCCGCGTTGGCCTTGTGCCGGGCCTTGGCGGGGACCAGGAGGTTGTCGCTGGAGGTGATGTATCCCGGTGCGGGGATGGCGTACTTGATGTCCGGGTTGCCGGCCTGCAGCTGGATGATGTCGCCGGCCCAGGCGAGACAGGCGGCGAGGTCGCCCTTGTCGAGGTCCGCCGTGTAGTCGTTGCCGGTGAAGCGGCGGATCTGGTTGGTGTCCACGCCCTTCTGGAGCCGGCCTATCGCCCCGTCGAAGTCCGCGGTGGTGAAGTTGGCCGGGTCCTTGCCCTGGTCGAGCAGGGTCATGCCGACGCTGTCGCGCATCTCGGTGAGGAAGCCGACGCGGCCCTTGAGGGTGGGGTCGTCGAGCATCTGGGTGACCGAGTCGACCTTCTTGCCGCCCGTCGCCTTCTCGTTGTAGGCGATGACGGTGTCGATGCCGGTCCACGGGTAGCTGTACGCCCGTCCCGGATCCCAGTCCGGGGTGCGGAACTGCGGGATCAGGTTGGCGTAGGCGTGCGGGAGGTGCGAGGGGTCCAGCCGCTGCGCCCAGCCGAGCCGGATGATGCGGGCGGCGAGCCAGTCGGTGACGACGATCAGGTCGCGGCCGGTGTCCTGGCCGGCCGCGAGCTGCGGCCTGATCTTGCCGAAGAACTCGACGTTGTCGTTGATGTCCTCGGTGTACTTGACCTTGATCCCGGTCCGCTTGGTGAACTCCTCCAGGGTCGGACGGCTCTTCTCGTCCTCGCTGGTGTCCATGTACTCGGTCCAGTTGGAGAAGTTGATCTCCTTCTCCCCGGCCGAGTGGTCGTCGGAGGCCACCGCCGTGTCGCCCTCGCGCTTGGCGGGCGGGATGCCGCACCCGGCGAGGGCGGCCAGGCCGCCTAGGGTGAGCGCTCCGACTCCGGAGGCGCGCAGCAGCGAGCGGCGGGTGAGGGCGCCGCGCCCACTGGTGAGGCTGCGCCGCATCGCGGCGAGTTGCGCCGCCGAGAGGCGGTCGGGCTCGAACTGCTCCATGCGCTGTGCCCTTTCGGGAGGTGTACCGCTGGTCGGGCGGTGGTGCCACGCGGCGGTAGCCGCAGATGGTTTACGGACGGTCCCCGAAGATGGTGCGGTGCCAGTCCTTCGCGGCCACCGCCGTGTTGTCGTACATCACGTGCTTGACCTGCGTGTACTCCTCGAAGGAGTACGCGGACATGTCCTTTCCGAAGCCGCTGGCCTTGTAGCCCCCGTGGGGCATCTCGCTGATGATCGGGATGTGGTCGTTGACCCAGACGCAGCCCGCCTGGATCTCACGGGTGGCGCGGTTCGCCCGGTAGAGGTCGCGGCTCCAGGCGGAGGCCGCGAGTCCGTACGGGGTGTCGTTGGCCAGCGCGATCCCCTCGTCGTCGGTGTCGAAGGGCAGGACCACGAGGACTGGACCGAAGATCTCGGACTGGACCACCTCGCTGTCCTGGGCGGCGCCGGAGATGAGGGTGGGCCGGTAGTACGCGCCGTCGGCCAGCTCGCCCGCCGGGATCTCCCCGCCGGTGACGACGGTGGCGTAGGCGCGGGCCCGCTCGACGAAGCCGGCGACCCGGTCGCGCTGGGCGTGCGAGACCAGCGGGCCGAGGTCGGTGGTGGGCGCGAAGGGGTCGCCGAGGCGCACGGTCTCCATCAGCTCGGCCACCCGGGCGACGAAGGCGTCGTGCAGGGGGCGCTGGACGTAGGCGCGGGTGGCGGCCGTGCAGTCCTGGCCGGTGTTGATGAGGGAGGCGGCTACGGCGCCGTGCGCGGCGGCCTCCAGGTCGGCGTCGTCGAAGACGAGGAAGGGGGCCTTGCCGCCGAGCTCCAGGTGGAGGCGCTTGACGGTGGCGGTGGCGATCTCCGCGACGCGCTTGCCGACGGCGGTGGAGCCGGTGAAGGAGGTCATCACCACGTCGGGGTGGCCGACCAGGTGCTCTCCGGCCACGCGGCCGGCGCCGGTGACGATGTTGATCACGCCGTCGGGCAGGCCCGCCTCCTTGGCCGCCTGCGCGAACATCAGGGAGGTCAGCGGGGTGAGCTCGGCGGGCTTGAGGACGATCGTGTTGCCCGCGGCGATCGCCGGGAGGATCTTCCAGGCGGCCATCTGGAGCGGATAGTTCCAGGGCGCGATGGAGCCGACGACTCCGATGGCCTCGCGGCGCACGTAGGAGGTGTGGTCGCCGGAGTACTCGCCGGCGGCCTGCCCCTGCAGGTGGCGGGCGGCTCCCGCGAAGAAGGCGGTGTTGTCGACGGTCCCCGGCACGTCGAACTCCGTGGACAGCTTGATCGGCTTGCCGCACTGCAGGGACTCGGCGTAGGCGAAGTCCTCCGCCTGCTCGGCCAGCACGGCGGCCAGCCGGTGCAGGGCGTCCGAACGCTCGCCGGGGGTGGCGCCGGACCATGCCGGGAAGGCACGCTTGGCAGCGGCGACCGCCTCGTCGACGTCCGCGGTACTCGCCAGTTCGTAGGTGAGGACCTCGTCGCCGGTCGCCGGATCGACCACTGTGTGTGACTGTCCGGAGGTGCCGGGCCTGAGCTGCCCGTCGATGTACTGCGCGCCGTCTGCGAAGCGGTCCTTGACCTGGAAGCGGTTGCCCATCACGCTCTCACGCTCTCCGTAGCTACAGTTCGAGCTACAGCTCGAATTGAGTGCCGATCCTGACAGAGGTGGTGCCCTCGGCCAAGTGATTCCGTTGTTGCCTTTTGATTACGCGACGGAATCGGTCGACCATGTGTCGAGGCACACCGGAAATCCCGTACGAAGTGTCAGTGGCAACTGCCAGACTCGCGTGCATGGAGATGATCGAGGACCTGATCAAGCAGGTCAGCCGCGGTGAACGGGTGAAGTACCTGCCGTTCTGGGGGCACCGGCCGCTGCCGGACGGGAGGCTCGGCCCGAGCTGCCTGAGCCAGTGGTGGCCGTCGGCTTTCACTGTCGGTGACGTCCGCTACGCCACGGCCGAGCACTGGATGATGGCCGGCAAGGCCAGGCTGTTCGGGGACGCCGAGGGTGAGCGGGCCGCTCTGGAGGCGAAGAGTCCGGCGGCCGCGAAGAAGGCCGGACGGCTCGTGCGCGGCTTCGACAACGCGATATGGGAGCGGGAGCGCTTCGCCCTGGTCGTGGAGGGCAGCGTGCACAAGTTCGGCTCCGACCCGGCGCTGCGCTCGTACCTGCTGGGCACCGGGAACCGGGTGCTGGTGGAGGCGAGCCCGATGGACCGGATCTGGGGCATCGGGCTCGCGGCCGACGACGAGCGCGCCCTGGACCCGGCACGCTGGCGCGGGCTGAACCTGCTGGGCTTCGCGCTGATGGAGGCCCGGCAGCGGCTGCGCGAGGACGGCGCGTGACGGAGCGGCGCCGGGTCGCCGCGGTCATAGTCCGCGACGGCTGCGTACTGATGGTGCGCGAGCGCGGCAGGGGGGCCACGGGCCGGCACGACGGGCCGGAGTACTGGACCCTGCCCGGCGGCGGTCTGGAGGAGGGCGAGGAGCCCGAGGAGGGGGTCCGGCGGGAGGTGGCCGAGGAGACCGGCCTGCACGCCCTGGGCGTGCGGTACGCGTACGACGCGCCCTACCCCTCGGGCTGGACCTCCTGCTTCCGCGTGGACGTGGCGCCCGGGGAGCCGGTCCTGGGCGTCGACGCGGACCTGGAGTGCGACTGCCCGCGGATGGTCGGGCTCATCTGGGTCCCGCTCTCGCGCGGTACGGACGGCGAGTCGGTCATGGTGCCCACCCTGCTCAGTAATTGCGTGGTGGATCCCGGCCCCGCCGCCTAACGTGATCCTCGTCCAGGTGCGAAGGCGAGACCTACTTCGACTCCAAATCGGGCGGTCACGGGTTCGAGTCCCGTCACCGGTGTCATGCCGGTGTAGCTCAGTTGGCAGAGCACCACGTGGTTTCGCCGGCCTTGTTCTCTGGACACCTACGTCACGCACCTCCCGGTGCGCAGGCAGCGGCTCCTTCTTTTGCAAAGAAACCCAGGCCGCCGCCACCTTGATCTCGGGAGGCCCGCGTGGGGGATGCCCGGTGCGCAGGCGACGGCTACTTCTGGGGACCCGGAGGTCGTGGGTTCGAATCCCACCCGGCTCGTCACCCGCAAGGGAACGGGCCGGTGGAGCAGTCAGGCAGCTCGTCGGGCATAAAGTCCGCCGCCGACTTCTGATCTCGGGCATCCCTCACGCAACGCCTCTCCGCTTCCATCGAATTCGGGGGGATTCTCATGGCCCGCTTCAACCTGCGCGCGTCCAAGTCGGCGCCCGCCGCGCCCACGTCGCCGGTGCGTTCCACCGGCCGCGCCCGCACCGCTGAGGGCGGCCCCGGCCTCCTGCGCGATCCGCGCTCGGAGCTGTTCCTGCTCGCCGTCGCCAACTTCGTGACGCAGCGCACCGCGTACGAGAGCGGTGAGGCCCGCGACGACCGCTTCGCCGCGCTCGTGCGCACCCTCGCCGTCGAGGACCCCGCGTGGACGGCCGGCCTGCTGGGCTGGCTCCGCGGGGACGCGAACATGCGCACCGCCTCGCTCGTCGGCGCCGCCGAGTACGTCAAGGCCCGGCTCGACGCGGGCGCCACCGACGGGCCTTCGAACCGCCAGGTCGTGGATTCCGTACTCCGGCGCGCGGACGAGCCCGGTGAGCTGCTGGGCTACTGGACGGCCACGTACGGGCGGGGCGTGCCCAAGCCCGTCAAGCGCGGCATCGCCGACGCCGTACGTCGGCTCTACTCGGGCACCTCGCTGCTGAAGTACGACACCGACTCCAAGGCCTACCGCTTCGGTGACGTCCTCAACCTCGCGCACGCCTCCCCCGACCCGGCCAAGCCCTGGCAGGGCGAGCTGTTCCGCTACGCCCTCGACCGCCGCCACAACCCGGACGACGCGCAGGTCCCGGCCGGCAACCGCACCCTCGCCGCCCACCGGGCGCTGATGGAGCTTCCGGTCTCCGAGCGGCGTGCGGTGGTCCTCGCCGCAGACGGCGCGGAGCGGCTCGCGGCGGCGGGCATGACCTGGGAGGCGCTGGCCGGCTGGCTGCAGGGGCCGATGGACGCGACCGCCTGGGAGGCGGTCATCCCGTCCATGGGTGCGATGGCACTGCTGCGCAACCTGCGCAACTTCGACCAGGCCGGGGTCTCGGACGCGGTGGCCGCACAGGTCGCGGCGAGGATCTCCGACCCGGAGGCCGTCGCCCGGTCCCGGCAGTTCCCCTTCCGCTACCTGGCCGCCTATCAGCACGCCCCCTCGCTGCGCTGGGCGTACCCGCTGGAGCAGGCGCTCGGCCACTCGCTCGCCAACGTACCGGCGCTGCCGGGCCGGACGCTGGTGCTCGTCGACCGGTCCGGGTCGATGTGGTCCCCGCTGTCGGACCGCTCGAAGCTCAACCGGGCGGATGCGGCGGCCGTGTTCGGGTCGGCGGTGGCGCTGCGGGCCGAGCAGGCCGACCTGGTGCAGTTCGGCTCGACCAGCAGGGCGGTCCCGAACACGCGGGGCGAGTCCGTGCTGAAGGTGCTGGAGCGCTTCGAGAACCTCGGCGGCACCTATACGGCCCAGGCCGTGAAGCAGCACTACCGGAACCACGACCGGGTGTTGATCATCACCGACGAACAGGCGGGCTCCTACGGCTACGGCGGCGATCCGACGGTGGAGGTGCCGTCCGAGGTGCCGGTCTACACCTGGAACCTGGCGGGCTACCGGGTCGGGCACGCGCCCTCCGGCGGGGGGAACCGGCACACCTTCGGCGGGCTCACCGACGGCGCCTTCCGGATGGTGTCCCTGATCGAGGACGGCCGGAACGCGGACTGGCCCTGGGCCTCCTGAGGCGGCCCGGGGCCCGGGGTCGGGGGGTCCGGACTCGGGGGCGTCGCGCCCCGGGGTCGCCGGGGCACCGGGCAGGCGGGGCACCGGGCGGGCGGCGCCCCGGGCTCCGGTGACCTGGGGTCAGACCTTCTCGTGAACCTGGGAGTTGTCGTAGGGGCTGTCGTACGACGGCGACTCTTCGAGCGGCCCCAGGTCCATGAAACTGGCGAACACGGCCGCGAGCATCAGCCCGCCCAGCACGATGCCGATGACGCCCAGGATGATGCCCGCGAGCGCCACCCCGCCGTTGTCGGCCTCGCCGCGGTTCGCCTTGCCCTTGCCCAGGGCGCCGAAGACGACCGCCCCGATCCCGAGCGCCACGCCTATGAAGCTCAGGAAGCAGCCGACGACCGAGATGATGCCGAGGACGAGCGCGGTGATGCCGAAGCCGTTGCTCGGCTGCGCACCGTACGGCGCGTACGGGGCGTACGAGCCGTGGCCCGGGTACCCCTGCGGGCCCGGGTACCCCTGGTATCCGGCGGGACCGGGGTACCCCGCGTCGCCGGGGTATCCGTAGCCGGGCTGGACCGGGTATCCGTACGCCGCGGACGCGGGGCCGGCCTGCGGCGCGGCCGGGGCGGGCGCCGGTGTCGGGGCGGTCGGGGGCAGCTGGTCTCCCGGCATCCCCGCGAGCGTCGGCTGGTCGTGCACGGACGGCGGACCCGACGCGCCCGGCGGACCGTGCGCGCCCGGTGTGCCTTGCGACTTGCCCAGCTCCACCGCGGGCCGCTCCGGCGGTGCCCACGGGTCTCGCGGCTCGGGACTGCTGTCAGTCATGCGGCGCCCCCCTCTCGTACAGCCATGCTAAGCGCTGGCACCGACAGTCACGGGCCTGCCTACGATGAATCCCGACCTGCCCGCACCCGCGTCCTCCCGGAGGCAACCCCATGACCGACCTGCACCCCTTCATCGCGGGGCTGCCCAAGGCCGAACTCCACGTCCACCACGTCGGCTCGGCATCCCCGCGCATCGTGGCCGAGCTCGCCTCCCGGCACCCCGACTCCAAGGTCCCCACCGACCCCGAGGCCCTCGCCGACTACTTCACCTTCACCGACTTCGCCCACTTCATCGAGGTCTACCTGTCGGTCGTCGACCTCGTCCGCACCCCGGACGACGTGCGCACCCTCACCTTCGAAGTCGCCCGCGACATGGCCCGGCAGAACATCCGCTACGCCGAGCTGACCATCACCCCGTACTCCTCCACCCGCCGCGGCATCGACGAGCGGGCCTTCATGGAGGCCATCGAGGACGCCCGCAAGGCCGCCGAGGCCGAACTCGGCGTCATCCTGCGCTGGTGCTTCGACATTCCCGGCGAGGCCGGCCTGGAGGCCGCCGCCGAGACCGCCCGGCTCGCCGTCGACCTGCGTCCCGAGGGCCTGGTCTCCTTCGGTCTGGGCGGGCCCGAGATCGGCGTCCCGCGCCCGCAGTTCAAGCCGTACTTCGACGCGGCCCGCGCCGCCGGCCTGCACAGCGTGCCGCACGCCGGCGAGACCACCGGCCCGGAGACGATCTGGGACGCCATCCGCGAGCTCGGCGCCGAACGCATCGGCCACGGCACCAGCTCCACCCAGGACCCGGAGCTCCTCGCGTACCTCGCCGAGCACCGGATCGCGCTGGAGGTCTGCCCGACCTCCAACATCGCCACCCGCGCGGTCACCGACCTCGACCGGCACCCCGTCAAGGAGATGGTCGCGGCGGGCGTTCTCGTCACCATCAACAGCGACGACCCGCCGATGTTCGGCTCCGACCTCAACAACGAGTACGCGGTGGCCGCCCGCCTCCTCGACCTCGACGAGCGCGGGCTCGCCCAGCTCGCCAAGAACGCCGTCGAGGCCTCCTTCCTGGACCCGGCCGGCAAGGCGGAGATCACCGCGGAGATCGACGCGTACACCGCCGAATGGCTGGCGCGCTGACGTCCAATTGACGTCCGCGGCACGGAGAATGGGGCCATGCCTACCCTGACTGCCGTCGGCCACCGCGGCGATCCCTACCGTTTCCGCGAGAACACCCTGCCCTCGATCCGCTCCGCGTTCGCGCACGGGGCGGACGCGGTCGAGATCGACGTGCGGCTGACCCGCGACGGGGTGCCGGTCCTGCTCCACGACGAGACGCTCCAACGGCTGTGGGGCCATGACGTACGCCTCGACGACGTCACGGCCCCGCAGCTCAAGGAGCTGACGGAGGGCGGCGTTCCCACGCTGCGCGACGCCCTGATGGCCGCCGGGGCGGGGCGGCTGATGCTGGACCTCCCGGGTGCCACCTCCGAGTCGGTGCGCACGGTGGTGGGCCTCGTCCGCGAGTGCGGGGCCCGCGAGCGGACGTACTACTGCGCGGGCCCGAACTCGATGCTGGCGGTCCGCGCGGCCGATCCGGGCGCGGAGATCGCGCTGACCTGGACCACGTTGTCGCCCCCGCGCCGGGTGCTGATCGACGCCGTGGCCCCGCGCTGGCTCAACTACCGCTTCGGGCTGGTGAGCCGGGAGCTGACGGACGCGCTCCACCGGGACGGCCTGCTGGTCTCGGCCTGGACCGCGGACACCCGGTGGACGATGAAGTCGCTCGTCAAGGCGGGGGTCGACGCGGTCACCACGAACCGGGTGGACGTGCTGGCGCGCGTTCGGGCCGAGTCCGGACGGTGATACCCGCGCTGGGGCGGCGGGTCCGGCGGCTACGCGGAGCCCGTCCATGGGTCGTGGACCTGGGCCTGACCGTGCTGGTGCAGCTGGCCGTCACGATGCCGTTCGTGCTGCCGCGGGAGCCCGGGCTTCCTCCGACGACCTGGGCCTCGTACGCGGTCACCACGCTGGGGGTGGTGCCGCTGGTGTGGCGGCGGCGCCGGCCCGTGCTCGTCCTGGTGGCGATCCTGCTGATCGGCGGCGTCTACAAGGTGACGATGGACGGGCCCGGCCAGCCGCTTCCGTACGCCGGACTGATGGCCTTCTTCACGGTCGCCCTGCAGTGTCCCGGCCGGGTGCGGGCGGCGGTCGGGGCGGGCTCGGTGGTGGCCGTCGCCGCGTCCGTGGGGCTGGAGGCGGGCTCGGCCAGGGAGCTGTCCTTCACTCTGTTCTGCGCGGGCGCCGCCTACGCGCTGGGCCGCCTCCAGTACACCCGGCAGGCCTATACCGCGGCCGTGGAGGACCGGGCGGCGCAGCTGGAGCGGGCGAACCGGATCGAGGCGGAGCAGGCCGTGGCCCGGGAGCGGGCCCGTATCGCGCGGGAGATGCACGACATCCTCTCGCACGCCGTCAGCATCATGATCGTGCAGGCGGAGGCCGGGCCGGTGGCGGTGCGGCGGGCGCCGGAGCGGGCCGAAGCGGCCTTCGAGGCGATCTCGGAGACGGGCCGGGAGGCCATGGCGCAGCTGCGCACGATGCTGGGGGTGCTCCGCGAGGCGGACGGCCCGGCGCCGCGCGAGCCGCAGCCGGGGGTGGCGTCGCTCCCGGCGCTGCTGGACCGGGTGCGCCGGGGCGGGCCGGAGATCGCGTACGAGGCGACGGGCGAGGTCCAGGGGCTGCCCCCGGCGGTGGACACGGCCGTGTACCGGATCGTGCAGGAGGCGCTGACGAACGTGGTGAAGCACGCGCGGGCCCGGCAGGTGAGCGTACGGCTGCACCACGGGGCGCGGGAGCTGGCGGTCACGGTGGCGGACGACGGACGGGGGCCGGCGGGCGCCGGAAGCGGAGGCGGAAGCGGAAGCGGCGGGCACGGATTGATCGGGATCAGGGAGCGGGCGGCGGCCCACGGAGGCACGGCGGAGTGCGGGCCGCGGCGCGACGGCTCCGGGTTCGAGGTGCGGGCCGTCCTTGTAACCTCACCGCTGGAGGTGGGGAATTGACGATCCGTGTGGTGGTGGCCGACGACCAGGAGCTGGTGCGCAGCGGGTTCGCGATGATCCTGGACGTCCAGGAGGACATCGAGGTCGTGGCGGAGGTGGGGGACGGCGCGGCGGCGGTGGCGGCGGTGGCCCGGCTCGCTCCGGACGTGGCGCTGCTGGACATCCGGATGCCGGTGCTGGACGGGATCGAGGCGTGCCGGGCGATCTCGGCGCGGAGCGCGTGCCGGACGGTGATGCTGACGACCTTCGATTCGGACGAGTACGTGTACGAGGCGCTGCACGCGGGGGCGAGCGGGTTCCTGCTGAAGGACGTGCGGCGGGACGATCTGGTGCACGCGGTACGGGTGGTGGCGGCGGGCGAGTCGCTGCTGGCGCCTTCGGTGGCGCGGCGGCTGATCGAGGAGTACACGGCGGCGACGGTGCGGCCTTCCCTTCCGGCGGACCGGCTGGAGGTGCTGACGGCGCGGGAGCGGGAGACGCTGCTGCACCTGGGGCGGGGCCTGTCGAACGCGGAGATCGCGGCGTCGCTGGTGGTGAGCGAGCACACGGTGAAGTCGCACGTGGGGAACGTGCTGGCGAAGCTGGGGCTGCGGGACCGGATCCAGGCGGTGATCTGCGCGTACGAGACGGGCCTGATCGCGGCGGGTACTCCCTCTGGGGAGTGAGTGGACGGCGTGTCGCCTCCCCCGCGCCGGGTAGTTGTCGTACCGGTGAAGACCCCTCTTGATGGTGATCCGCAACTACCCCTCTGACCTGGAGCATTGAGGTCATCGGGGCAGACGGCCCCGATGCCTCACAGGGGGAGCACACCACCATGAACGCACGTAGGCGCACGCTGATCGCGGCCGCTCTGGTCCTGGGGATCGCTTCCGGTCCGGCCGTCGCCCACGCCGCTTCGGTTCCCGCGCCGGCGAGGGGCACGGCGGGCGTCTCGGCGCCCCTCGCTCCGACCCCGCCGAATGCGGCGGTCCTGGAGCGGGCGATTGCCGGTCTCGGGGCGGAACACAAGGACGCGACCGCCGCGCTGGTCCGCGTCGGGGGTACGAGCGGCAGCTGGCGGGGCAGTTCCGGGGTCGCGGACATCGTCACCGGGCGGGCGGCCGTCGGCCAGGGGAGGTTCCGGGCGGGGTCGGTGACCAAGACCTTCACCGCGGCGGTGGTCCTCCAGCTGGCGGCCGAGGGCCGGGTGGACCTCGACCGGCCGGTCCGGCAGTACCTGCGCGGGACCGTCCCCGATGGCTACGGCGCGGTCACCGTCCGGCAGTTGCTCAACCACACGAGCGGCATACCGGCGGCGGACGGCCCGGGCGACTCGTTCGAGGCGCAGTGGGAGCACCGCTTCGATGTGACCGACCCGCACGACCAGCTGGTCAATGCCCTCGCGAAGAAGCGGGAGTTCGCCCCGGGCTCGGCCCAGCACTACCTGAACATCAACTACACCTTGCTGGGCGTGCTCGTCGAGAAGGTGACGGGCACCTCGTACGAGGAGGCGGTCGGCCGGCGGATCCTGAGGCCGCTCGGTCTGCACCAGACCTCGTTTCCGTCCCGGACGCAGACGAGGATCCACGGTCCGCACAACCGGGGGTACCAGGCGATAACCGGGGCGGACGGCTCCCGGGAGCTGCGGGACGTGACCGAGTGGAACTCCTCGGACCGCTGGGCGGCGGGGGACATCATCTCGACCACGGCCGACCTGGAGCGGTTCACCAAGGCCCTGTTCAGCGGGCGGGTCGTGCCGGCGGCCCAGCTGGAAGAGATGTTCACGGTGCCCGCGGTGAAGACCTTCGGCAAAGGGGAGGCCGCCGAGATGACTGCGGGAATGTCCAGGATCACCCTGCCGGACGGCACGGTGCTGTGGGGCAAGTCCGGTGGCCGGCACGGGTACAACACCGGCATGGGCGCGACCCGGGACCTGTCCCGCACCTTGGTCTACTCGGTCAATTCCACGAACGCCAAGGGCGAGGACATGAACCCGGTGGTCTTGGGCGTCGTGATGGCGGCCTTCGCCAAGTAGGCATCAGGCGGGCATCGCTTCAAGGCGCTTGATCATACGGCGGAGCACCAGCAAGGGGATCACCCCGAAGACTCCGAACGACATGTCGATGACGCTCCACCAGATGGGGATGCCCCGGATCGGGCCGCAGATCAGGGCCAGGGGTATCACGCCGGCACAGGCGATCATGCCGGCTTCGACGATCCAGATGTTGCGGACCGGGTCGCGGTGGACTCCGTAGAAGAAGACCGCGATGACGAGGTGGGCGAAGGCGAGCCAGTCGGTTCCGTAGAGGAGGAAGGGGTAGTCGGCATCGGCCTGGTCCAGCCCGTCGCCCACACGTCGCAGCCACTCGTTGTCGATCAGCGCATTGGCCCAACGAAGCTCACTGACCAGGGGGAACGCCGTAAGGCCGCTGAGTACCAGGCAGATCAGGAACAGGGTCAACCAGGCACGGATCCGCCGCTCAAGGGCGCTTCTCTCGCTCATGGAAGGAAGCCTACGCCTATTTCTGAACACGTTCAGCCAAGTTGCTGAACGCGTTCAATATTCGCTGCCGGGTGCGCGGTCAGAGTCCGACGATCGCGTTCCAGCGCTTGGCGAGGGAGCGGCGCTCGGCCGAGGAGATGTCCCGGGCCACGACCAGCCGCTTGCGCATCTCGTCGTCCGGGAAGATCAGCGGGTTCTCGGCCAGTTCGGCGGTCTCCTGGTCGTCGGAGGCGGCCAGGACCTCACGGGCGGCCGGGACGGGGCAGACGTAGTTGACGGAGGCGGCGAGCGCGGCGGCCACCTCGGGCGCGTAGTAGTAGTCGATGAGGGCCTCGGCATTCTCCTTGTGCCGGGCCAGGTTGGGAACGAGCAGGCTCTCGGCCCAGAGTTCGGCCCCCTCCTCGGGGACCACGAACTCGATGTCCGGGTTGTCGGCCTGCAGTTGGATGGCGTCACCGGAGTAGGCCTGGCAGGCGAGGACATCGCCCTTGCTCAGATCGGAGGTGTAGTCGTTTCCGGTGAAGCGGCGGATGTGCTTCTTCTTCACCATGCTCTCGACCTGGTCGCACATCCGGTGGAAGTCGGACTCGGTCCAGCGGGTGACGTCCACGCCGTTGCCCTGCATCAGCAGGGAGAAGGACTCGTCGAGGCCGGAGAAGAGGGTGACCCGGCCCGCCAGGTCCGGGTGCCACAGGTCCTCGACCGACTTGATCTCCCGGCCCAGGGCCTTGCGGTTGTAGGCGATGCCGGTGATCCCCGACTGCCAGGGGACGGTGTGCAGCCGGCCCTCGTCGAAGGCGGGGGATCGCAGTTGCGGGTCGAGGTGCCTGGCCACGTTGGGCTGCGCCGAGCGGTCCAGCTTCTGGGCCCAGCCCAGGTGGACGAAGCGGGCGGCCATCCAGTCGCTGACCACGACCAGGTCGTGGCCGGTCTCCTGGCGGTTCATCAGGGCCGGGCTGACCTTGCCGAAGAACTCGTCGTTGTCGTTGATCTCCTCGGTGTACCGGACCTCGATGCCGGTCTGCTCCGAGAAGGCCTCCAGCGTCGGGCGGCGCTCCTCGTCCTCCTCGTCGGTGTCGATGTAGAGCGGCCAGTTGGAGAAGGCGACGCTCCGGTCCCGCTCGGACCGGTCCGGTCCCGTACGCCGTTCCTCGGGAACGTAGGCGGCGGGCACACCGCAGCCGGCGAGGGCGGCCGACAGGCCCGCGGCACCGAGGCCGTACAGCGCCGCACGGCGGGAGAAGGCGAGTTCAGGCATGGGCACAGCCTCGGGGAACGCGGAAGGGCGAGCAATAGACATGTTGTCTACTGCCCGCCCCATCAACGCTGTGCTGTGATCGATGCGACCGGTCAGCCGTCGAGCGAGGTCATCACGTGCTTGATGCGCGTGTAGTCCTCGAAGCCGTAGGCGGAGAGGTCCTTGCCGTAGCCGGACTTCTTGAAGCCGCCGTGGGGCATCTCGGCGACGAGCGGGATGTGGGTGTTGATCCACACGCAGCCGAAGTCGAGGTTCTTGGACATCCGCATCGCGCGGCCGTGGTTCTTGGTCCACACGGAGGAGGCGAGGGCGAACTCGACGCCGTTCGCGTACTCCAGGGCCTGGGCCTCGTCCGTGAAGGACTGGACGGTGATGACGGGGCCGAAGACCTCGTTCTGGATGATCTCGTCGTCCTGCTTGAGGCCGGAGACCACGGTCGGGGCGTAGAAGAAGCCCTTCTCGCCGACTTGGTGGCCACCCGCCTCGACCTTGGCGTGGGCGGGGAGGCGCTCGATGAAGCCCGCGACCTGCTTGAGCTGGTTCGGGTTGTTCAGCGGGCCGTACAGCACGTCCTCGTCGTCCGGCTGGCCGGTCTTCGTGTCGGCGGCGGCCTTGGCGAGCGCGGCCACGAACTCGTCGTGGATCGACTCGTGCACGAGCACGCGGGTGGCGGCGGTGCAGTCCTGGCCGGCGTTGAAGTAACCCGCGACCGCGATGTCCTCGACGGCCTTGGGGATGTCGGCGTCCTCGAAGACCACGACCGGGGCCTTGCCGCCGAGCTCCAGGTGGACGCGCTTGACGTCCTTGGAGGCGCTCTCGGCGACCTGCATGCCCGCGCGCACCGAGCCGGTGATGGAGGCCATCGCCGGGGTGGAGTGCTCGACCATGGCCTTGCCGGTCTCGCGGTCGCCGCAGACGACGTTGAAGACGCCCTTGGGCAGGACCGAGTCGATGATCTCCGCCATCAGGACGGTGGAGGCCGGGGTGGTGTCCGAGGGCTTGAGCACGACGGTGTTGCCCGCCGCGATGGCCGGGGCGAACTTCCACACGGCCATCATCATCGGGTAGTTCCACGGCGCGACCTGGGCGCAGACGCCGACCGGCTCACGGCGGATGATCGAGGTCATCCCCTCCATGTACTCGCCGGCCGAGCGGCCCTCCAGCAGACGGGCGGCGCCCGCGAAGAAGCGGATCTGGTCCACCATCGGCGGCAGCTCCTCGCTGGCCGTGAGGCCCAGCGGCTTGCCGGTGTTCTCCGACTCCGCGGCGACGAGCTCGTCCGCGCGCGCCTCGAAGGCGTCCGCGATCTTCAGCAGCGCCTTCTGGCGCTCGGCGGGGGTGGTGTCGCGCCAGCCCGGGAAGGCCGCCGCGGCGGCGGCCATGGCGGCGTCGACGTCGGCCTGGCCCGACAGCGGGGCCGTGGCGTACACCTCGCCGGTGGCCGGGTTGACCACCTCGGTGGTCCGCCCGTCGGCGGCGTCCTTGAACTCCCCGCCGATGTAGTTGCGCAGACGACGCAGTTCGGTGGTCACTACAGCCACACTCCTGATCACATGTCCAACGATTGAGACGATTACCAAGCCTAGCCCCTCGGCGGAGGCTTTCGACAGACCCGGAGGCCACCAACTACGAAATCAGTGAGATCAGAGTCCCCAAACAACGGATTTCATCGATTCGGCCTTGCGGAACAGACGACCCTCGTGCACAGTGAGGTCGTGGTCAGTCGAAGCGCAGATTCCAGGAACAGACAACCGTCCCCTTCGGTCGATGCTGTGTCCCTGGCGATCATCGAGCAACTGCAGGAGGACGGACGCCGTCCCTACGCATCGATCGGCAAGGCCGTCGGCCTCTCCGAAGCGGCAGTGCGCCAACGCGTACAGAAGCTGCTCGACCAGGGCGTCATGCAGATCGTCGCCGTCACCGACCCGCTCACCGTGGGCCTGCGGCGCCAGGCCATGGTCGGCATCAACGTCGAGGGCGACCTCGACCCGGTGGCCGACGCGCTGACCGCCATGGCCGAGTGCGAGTACGTCGTGATGACCGCAGGGTCGTTCGACCTGATGGTGGAGATCGTCTGCGAGGACGACGACCACCTGCTCGAAACGATCAACAAGAAGATCCGCACGCTCCCCGGCGTGCGATCAACCGAAAGCTTCGTTTACCTGAAGCTGAAGAAGCAGACCTACATGTGGGGAACCCGATAACCGTGAGCCAGGACCTCTCCAAGACCGCGTACGACCACTTGTGGATGCACTTCACCCGCATGTCGTCCTACGAGAACTCCCCCGTCCCCACCATCGTCCGGGGCGAGGGCACTTACATCTGGGACGACAAGGGCAAGCGCTATCTCGACGGTCTCGCCGGACTGTTCGTGGTCAACGCCGGTCACGGCCGCAAGGAACTGGCCGAGGTCGCCTACAAGCAGGCGCAGGAACTCGCGTTCTTCCCCATCTGGTCGTACGCGCACCCCAAGGCCGTCGAGCTCGCCGAGCGCCTCGCGCACTACGCCCCGGGCGACCTGAACAAGGTCTTCTTCACCACCGGTGGCGGTGAGGCCGTCGAGACCGCCTGGAAGCTCGCCAAGCAGTACTTCAAGCTGCAGGGCAAGCACACCAAGTACAAGGTCATCTCGCGTGCGGTCGCCTACCACGGCACCCCGCAGGGCGCCCTGTCCATCACCGGCCTGCCGGCCCTCAAGGCCCCCTTCGAGCCGCTGGTCCCCGGCGCGCACAAGGTGCCGAACACCAACATCTACCGCGCCCCGATCTTCGGCGACGACCCGGAGGCCTACGGCCGCTGGTGCGCCGACCAGATCGAGCAGGAGATCCTCTTCGAGGGCGCCGACACCGTCGCCGCCGTCTTCCTGGAGCCGGTGCAGAACGCCGGCGGCTGCTTCCCGCCGCCGCCCGGGTACTTCCAGCGGGTCCGCGAGATCTGCGACGAGTACGACGTCCTGCTCGTCTCCGACGAGACGATCTGCGCGTTCGGCCGTCTGGGCACGATGTTCGCCTGTGACAAGTTCGACTACGTGCCGGACATGATCACCTGCGCCAAGGGCATGACCTCGGGCTACTCCCCGATCGGCGCCTGCATCATCTCCGACCGCCTCGCGGAGCCCTTCTACAAGGGCGACAACACCTTCCTGCACGGCTACACCTTCGGCGGCCACCCGGTCTCCTCGGCCGTCGCGCTGGCCAACCTCGACATCTTCGACAAGGAAGGCCTCAACCAGCACGTGCTGGACAACGAGGACGCCTTCTTCTCGACGCTGAAGAAGCTGCACGACCTGCCGATCGTCGGCGACGTCCGCGGCAACGGCTACTTCTACGGCATCGAGCTCGTCAAGGACAAGGACACCAAGGAGTCCTTCACGGACGAGGAGACGGAGCGCGTGCTCTACGGCTTCCTCTCCAAGGCGCTCTTCGAGAACGGCCTGTACTGCCGGGCCGACGACCGCGGTGACCCGGTCATCCAGCTGGCGCCGCCGCTGATCGCGGACCAGGGCACCTTCGACGAGATCGAAGGCATCCTGCGCTCGGTGCTCACCGAGGCCTGGACGAAGCTGTAAGCAGGTCCACCGGACCGGCCGGGATGTAAATCCTCCGAGGCTGCAATAGTCCGGTCACACGGCCCGGATCCTCCGTTCGAGTGAGAACGCGGGGGTCCGGGCCGTGTGCTGTCACCATCCAAGACGTTCATCTCTTTACATCTCATTGCGGCGCCAGTGACCGAACCGGCTCCGCTTCGTTCCCCCGGACGGAGGTGTACGCCATGGTGGCTCCACCGGACAATGCCCCGCCTGACAATGACGTCCTGTGGGCGCGGTCCCTGCAGTACTCCCACGACGGATCCCCCGCTCTCGTCGGGGTCTCCGTGGGAGTCCGCCAGGGCGAGATCCTGGCCCTGACCGGTCCCCGCGGCAGCGGCAAGACCACCCTGCTCCGCTGCCTGTCCGGGCAGCTGCGCCCCGAGCAGGGCGAGGTCTGGTTCAACAGCGTCCCCGTGCACACCATGGGCGCGCTGGCCCGCGAACGGCTGCGCCGCGACCGGTTCGGCTGGATCGGCCCGGAGCCGCAGCTGCTGCCCGAGCTCAAGGTCTGGGAGAACGCCGCCCTGCCGCTGCTCCTCGCCGGAGCCCCCCACCGCGCCGCCAAGAGCGCCGCCTGCGAATGGCTGGACCGCCTCGACATCGGCGGATTCGCCCGCAAGCGCCCCGGCGCCCTGACCCGCGCCGAGTCCCAGCGGGTCGCGCTGGCCCGGGCCCTGGTCAACGAGCCCGCGGTGATCTTCGCCGACGATCCCACGGCCCCGCTGCACCGGGCCGAGCGGGCCCTGCTGCTCCGGACGCTCACCACCGCGGCCCGGTCCCACGAGATCACCGTCCTGCTGGCCACCCACGACGAGGCCACCGCGGCCGTCGCGGACCGCCGCCTGGCGCTGCTCGACGGCCGGCTCGCGGGGACCGCGGCCGCCTCCTCCCCCGTCCCCGACACCCCGGAGGGCCAGGCCGCGTGCTCGCTCTCCGCCTAGCCCGCGGTTCCCGGCCGCTCGTCCAGCTGCGGCGGCTCCTCGTCGCCGCCGCCTCGGCCGGGACCGGGTTCCTGCTGCTCTCCGTACTCGCCGGGGCCGTGGCCCGGCCCGCCGGATCGTTCCCTCGCCTGCTGTGGGCCCTGATCCCGCTGGCCGTCACCGTCCACTTCGCCGTGACCGTGGCCCGGGCCGACCCCGCGAACCGGCCCCGCGAGGGAATGGACGCCGCCGGGCTGGGACCCGTACGGCTCGCCCTGGTCGCCGCGATCTCCACCGCCGTCGCCTGCGCCCTGGGCAGCGCCGTGGCCCTGGCGGCCTTCCTCCACCTGCGCGGGGACCTGGCCGGGCTGCCGTTCGACGGAGCCGGGGCCGGGCTGCTCCACGCGGACCAGCCGCTGCCCGTGGCGGCCGCCCTCACCCTGCTGACCCTGGTCCCGCTGACCGCCTCGGCCGCCACCGTCCTCGCCCTGCGCCCGCACCGGCCGCTGGCCCCGCAGACCGGCCTGCCCTGGGGGATCACGCTGACCGCCTGCGGGCTCGCCGTCGAGGCCTACGCGGGCCGGAGCGGCCCGGGGGCGCTCGCCGGCTGGGTGCTGACCGCGATCGGGCTCGCCCTCGCCGGGCCGGGCCTCGCCTACGCCTCCGGGAGCCTGATCCAGGCCGTGCGCCCGGGCGCGCTGCGGCTGCTGGCCGGGCGGGTCCTCCAGGAGGAGGCGCCCCGGATCGGCCCGCCGCTCGGGGTGCTGTGCTCGGTCGGCGTCGGCGCCCTCACCGCCCTGGCCCTGCGCGACGGGGGCGGGCCGCTCGTTCCGCTGGGCCCGCTGACCGGTCCGGCCGCCGCGCTCGTGGCCCTGTGCGCGACCGCGACCCTTCTCACATCCGCGGTGGAGGCCCGCCGCGTCCGGAGCGCCGCGCGCGAGGCCCTGCTCGACCTGGGCGCTCCCGCCAAGGTCCTGCGTACGGCGGCGAGTCTGCGGGCCGGCGCGCTCGTGGCGGTGTGCGTTCCGCTCAGCTGGGGTGTGGCGCAGCTGACGTCGCTGGCACTGACCCGCTGACGCGGGCAGCCCTTAGGGTGGGCCGAATGGTCAACGCAGACATCGAGATCGAGACGCTCGCCGAATTCGACCAGGTCGTGGCACGCGGCTCCCTCAGCGGCTACCGGATCCAGTCGGTCAACCTGCTGGAGCGGACCTTCGCCCTGCTCTCCGCCGACACCTCGGCAGCCGTGTTCCTGGGCTGCGCGATGGAGCCCGACGCCGCGGTGAAGGTCCGCGCCGACGGCGCGCTGGTCTTCCCGCCCGTCCCGGACCTGCCGTTCAACCCGTACCGGGGCCTGCTCTACACGCCCGAGGAGCTCTTCGCCGGGCTGCCCGACGGGTACGAGGCCACCCCCGACGCCCTGGCCTACGCCTGGTTCCAGGAGACCAAGGCCGACGGTGACGTCTTCTCCTCCATGCTCCGGTCCGTCCACGACGACGCCGTATCGGACGCCCTCGACGAACACCTCGTCGGCGCCCGGGTCGTCGGCGTGATGGGCGGCCACGCCATGTCCCGCGGCGGCACGGACTACCGCGGCGCGGCGGAGCTGGGCCGGGCCCTGGCCCGGTCCGGGCTGACCGTGGCGACCGGCGGCGGCCCCGGCGCGATGGAGGCCGCCAACCTCGGCGCCTTCCTGGCCCCTGCCCCGGACGAGGCGCTCGAGGAGGCCCTGGAGCTGCTCGCCAAGGCCCCGTCCTTCACGCCGTCGGTGTCCGACTGGGCGCGCGCGGCCTTCGCCGTACGGGAGCGCTGGCCCGCAGGCGGCGACTCGGTGGGCATCCCGACCTGGTTCTACGGGCACGAACCGCCGAACGCCTTCGCGGGGCACATCGCGAAGTACTTCGCGAACGCCACCCGGGAGGACGGCCTACTGGCCCGGTCCACCGCGGGCGTGGTCTTCCTGCCCGGCGCCGCGGGCACGGTCCAGGAGATCTTCGACAACGGCACCCCGAACTACTACGGGTCCCGGGGCGAGCCGGCACCGATGATCCTGGTCGACCGCACCCACTGGACCGAGCACCTCCCGGCCTGGCCCCTGCTCCAGGCACTGGCCCGGGGCCGCGCCATGGAGTCCCGGATCGCGCTGGTCGACTCGGTGGACGAGGTCCCCGGCGTACTCGCGTCAATGAGCTGAGCTCCGGAAGCAACTTCGCGGCCCGTTCGCACGTCTGGCAGAGGTACCGCAAAACCTGCCAGACGTGAACGGAGCCCTTGGTGCTCATAGGCCTGCTGACCGCCGTCGCGGCATCCATCTGCTACGGCACGGGATCCGTGCTGCAAGCCGTCGGATCGCGCCGCGCCGCCCGGATGTCCCCGACCGCCGCCGGGGTGACCGCCCACGGCGGCCCCAACCTGTCTTCCACCGCGAAGGCGGCGATGACCTGGGAATTCATCGTCGGCACGATTCTGGACTTCGTGGGCTTCGGGCTCGGCGCCCTGGCCGCCCGACTCCTTCCCCTATTCCTCTCGCAGACGGTCATCAGCGCCAACCTGGTGATCACGGCCGTGCTGAGCGTGAAGATGCTGGGCATCCGGCTGACCCGCAAGGAGTGGACCTCGATCGGCGTCGTCTGCACGGCGCTGGTGCTGCTGGCGACGGCGGCGGGCCACGAGGGCGGCCACCACGCGCCGATGTCCACGCACTGGTGGCTGCTGGGGATCACCCTGCTGCTGATGGTGGGCGGCACGGTCGCGGTACGCCTCCTCGGCGGCGGGGCCGCGATCCTGGCAGGCCTGCTGTCGGGCCTGGGCTTCGGCGCGCTCGGCGTCGGCGTCCGGATCCTGGACGGCGTGGACCCGTTCGACCTCAGCACCTTCCTCTCCGACCCGGCCCTCTACGCCATTCTGGTGGCGGGCATCGGTGGCATGTACCTGCACACGATCGCCCTCCAGATCGGCTCGGTGAACGGCGCCACGGCGGCCCTGGTCGTCGGCGAGACGGTGCTCCCGGGCGCGATCGGCGTGCTCTGGCTCGGTGACGCCTCCCGCCCGGGCCTGGCCTGGCTCGCGGTCCTCGGCTTCGTCCTGGCCGTCGCGGGCGCGGTGGCCGTCGCCTGGTACGGCAAGCACGAGGGCGCCGAGGAGGAGTCCGGGACCCCGGTGCCGGAGCCGGTCGGCTGACCCGTCGGCCGGCCGGGCGTCACCCGGTCGGCCGTCTCCTGGTGGTGGCGCGGCGGTGGCTGCCGCTTGCTGGACCAGGGGAGAGAGCGAGGGCGGTATGGAGCCCACGACCGATCGGCTGAAGACACCGCGCGCCGCCGGAATGGCCGGAGTCGGCTTCGCCCTGCTGCTCGGGGTGGCGATCGTCCTGATGCGGATCGCCGTTCCCGGCGACGCCGCCGACGCGGCCGTCGACCCGGACAAGCGCTGGGCGGTCCGGGTGGCCCTGGAGATCGTGCCCTTCGCGGGCATCTTCTTCCTCTGGTTCATGGGCGCCCTGCGCGCGCACACGGGTGAGGCCGAGGACCGGTTCGTCGCCACCGTGTTCCTCGGCAGCGGATTCGTCTTCGTGGCCACGCTGTTCGCCGCGGCCGCGGCCGCGGGCACCGTGCTGAACGAGGCCACGCCCTCCGACTTCGGCCGCCACTACGCCTACACGCTCCTCGCGACGTACGCCATGCGGATGGCGGCCGTCTTCGTCCTCGCGACCTCGACCATCGGGCGGCTGCTCGGCGTCTTCCCGCGGTCTCTGGCCCTGCTGGGCACCGTCGTCGGCCTGGTCCTGATCGTGGTGGGTTCCGGCGTGCCCTGGTCCGAGCTGCTCTTCCCGGCCTGGGCTCTGATCATCAGCGTGCACATCCTGCGCGCCCGGCGCGGTACCGCCCCCACGACCCGCTCCGGGCCGCCCTGACCGCTGCTGACCTGGGGATCCGTACTCCGGCAGGCAGTCTCGGGGCCCCGCATGCATCCTGAGGTGAAGAGGGAGGACCGGGGGTTTGGGGGGTGACGGGGTACCCAGCCGAGGGAAAGGCAGAACCGTCATGAGGCTTGTCGTCGACCTCAACCGATGCCAGGGATACGCCCAGTGCGCATTCCTCGCACCCGACGTGTTCGCCATGCACGGCGACGAGTCGCTGCTCTACAACCCGGAGGCGGCTGCCGAGCAGCGCGAGAACGTCGAACGCGCCGTGGCCGCCTGTCCGGTCGGTGCGATCCTCCTCGAACTGACCGACGAGGACATGGCGAACGTGCCGGCCCCGGATGCGGTGGCCGGAGCCGGCTCCGGTTCCGGAGGCGCGCGGTGACTGGTGAGGGAACGCGCGACGGGGCCCTGGAGCGGCTCAAGCGCGAGGGCCGCATCGTCGTCGTAGGCGCCTCGCTGGCGGGTCTGCGTGCGGCCGAGACCATGCGGGAGAAGGGCTTCGCCGGTTCGCTCACGATGATCGGCGACGAACCGTACGAGCCCTACGACCGGCCCCCGCTGTCCAAGCAGGTCCTGCTGGGCAACGCGGTGGCGGACCACACGGCGCTCCCCCGCCGCCGGGCGATCGACGCCGACTGGCGCCTCGGGGTCCCCGCCACGGGCCTGGACATGGCAGCCCGCCGGGTCCGGCTCGGCAACGGCGACGAGGTGGAGTACGACCGTCTGCTGATCGCCACGGGTGTCCGGGCGCGGCCCTGGCCCAACGAGGAGGAGGGCGCCCTCAGGGGAGTATTCGTCCTGCGCACCCGCGACGACGGCGAAGGACTGCAACAGGCCCTCGCCGCCGGCCCCCGCCGGGTGCTCGTCATCGGAGCCGGCTTCACCGGTTCCGAGATCGCCTCCGCCTGCCGGGAACGCGGCCTGGACGTCACCGTCGCGGAACGGGGCGCGGCGCCGCTGGTCGGCGCGCTCGGCGGGGTGATCGGCGAGGTCGCGGCCGAGATGCACCGCGAGAACGGGGTGGACCTGCGCACCGGGGTCATGGTGACCGGGCTGGAGGGCGACCCCGCCGGACGCGTCCGCGCCGCCCATTTCTCCGACGGGTCCACCGTCGAGGCCGATGTGGTGGTCGTCGGGCTCGGTGCGCAGCGCAACACCGAGTGGCTCGCCGGGTCCGGACTGGGTGCGGGCCCCCGCGGCATCGCCTGCGACGCGGGCTGCCGGGCCTTCGACATCCGCGGCATCGTCACCGATGACATCTACGTGGCGGGTGACGTGGCACGTTCCCCGCACGCGCTGTTCGGCTACCAGTTCCTGTCCCTGGAGCACTGGGGCAACGCCGTCGCACAGGCCGACACCGCCGCGCACAACATGCTCAGCGAGAGCGCGGACCGCCGCCCCCACCTGTGGGTGCCGGCGTTCTGGTCCTCCCAGTTCGGGGTGAACATCAAGTCGGTGGGGGTACCGCCGATGGGGACCGAACTCCTCGTCACGCAGGGCTCGCTCGCGGAGCGCCGGTTCGCGGCCGTGTACGGGTACCAGGGGCGCGTGATCGCCGCCGTGACCTTCGACAACTGCCGTTGGCTCCCGTTCTACGAGCACCAGATCGAGAGCACCGCGCCGTTCCCCCCGGAGTACTCCACGGTGGACCGCAGGCCGGAGGGGAACAAGGCGGTACCGGCGGACTTCCCGGACCCCTCGGTGCCGACGCACGGACCGACCATCACCCTCAGCGGCTACTCGCCGGCCGACCGGAAGATGACCTTCGTCCCAGCGCGCCCCTGACCGCGTCCGAGACCGCACCGCGCCCTCCCCCGAGGATCACGAGGATCACGAGGCCCCGTCATGACACAAGCCCTCCTGCGGGAGATCATCGACTACGCGAACCGCGCGAATCCGTATCCGCTGTACGAGGAGCTCCGCAAGACCCCGGTGTCCCACGACGGGGACGGCCCGTACGTGGTCAGCACGTACTACGAGATCCAGAGCCTCCTGCACGACCCGCGGATCAGTTCCGACGCCAAGAACCTGAAGTCGACCGGGGACGACCCGCTGGGCCAAGCCGAGGACGAGGGGTCGGGGACGGCCCTGCCGCCGTCCTTCCTCAAGCTCGACCCGCCGGACCACGACCGCCTGCGGCGGATGACGAACCGGCCGTTCGGGCCGCCGCACTCCCCCCACCGGGTGCACGACATGCGCGACGAACTCGGCGGGCTCGTCTCCGGGCTCATCGACTCCGTCGCCACCACCGGGAACCTGGACCGGGTCGATCTGGTGGACCAGTTCGCGTACCCCTTCCCGGTCACGGTCATCTGCCGGCTGCTCGGCGTGCCCCGCGAGGACGAGCCCCAGTTCCACGTCTGGGCGGAGACCCTCGCCGCGAGCCTGGACCCGGACCCGGACGCGGACCCCACCCAGCACGGCAAGGGCGCGATGGACGCCCGGATGGAACTGGGCATGTACCTGGCCGGGCTGATCGAGGAGCGCCGCAAGAACCCGGGCGACGACATGCTGTCCCAGCTGGCGACCGATGACGGCCCGGACGGATCGATGACCACCATGGAGGCGCTCAGCACCTCCGCGCTGCTGCTGATCGCGGGCCACGAGACCACGGTCAACCTCATCACCAACGGCATGCTGACCCTGCTGCGCCACCCGGACGTCCTCGAGAGGCTCCGCGAGGACCCCGGCCTGTCCGTCCCCATCGTCGAGGAGCTGCTGCGGTACGAGCCGCCCGTGCAGCTGCTCCCCCAGCGCAGCACCCTCTGCGACATCGAGGTCGCCGGCGTCACCATCCCCAAGGGCGCCTCCCTGTGGCTGATCCTGGCCTCCGGGAACCGTGACCCGAAGCGGTTCGAGAACCCGGACCGCTTCGACCCCGACCGCAAGGACATCCAGCACCTCGGCCTCGGCAGCGGCATCCACAGCTGCTTCGGGGCACCGCTCGCCCGCCAGGAGGCCCAGCTCGCGCTGAGCGAACTCGCCCGCCGGCTGGAGAACCCCCGGCTGCTGGAGGACCCGCCGCCGTACCGTCAGAACGCGGTCCTGCGCGGCCCGCGCCACCTGCCGATCGCCTGCGACGGCATCCGCCCCTAGGGCTGCCCCGGGTCCGCCGGGAGGACGACGACCTCGGACGGGGTGAAGGTCACCGCGACCCGGTCCCCCGCGGCCGGCGCCCCCTCCAGCCCGCACTCCGCCTCCAGGACCGGCCCCGCCTCCGGCCGCAGCAGCAGCGCGACGTGCGTGCCGCGGAAGGTGCGGGACACCACCTCGCACCGCAGGCCCGCCGCGCAGAGCACCACCCCGGCCGGGCGGATCAGCAGCCGCTGCTCCCCGTCGGGGGATCCCTCCGGCACCGGGACCTTGCCCCACGGGGTCCCGGCCGCCGTGCCCGAGACCACGGCCGGGACCACGTTCTCGAAGCCGAGGAACCGCGCCACGAACTCCGACGCGGGCCGCTGCCACACCTGCAGCGGGGTCCCGGCCTGCGCGATCCGGCCGTCCCGCATCACCACCACCCGGTCGGCCAGTGCGAAGGCCTCCCCCTGGTCGTGCGTGACGGCGAGCACCGTCGTGCCCAGCCGGGCGAACAGCTGCCGGAGCTCCACCACGAGGCGCTCCCGCAGCCCGCGGTCCAGCTGTCCCAGCGGTTCGTCCAGCATCAGCAGCCGCGGCGACGGCGCCAGTGCCCGGGCCAGTGCCACCCGCTGCTGCTCGCCGCCCGACAGGGAGGCCACCGCCCGGCCCTGGGCGCCGGGGAGCCCGACCAGTTCCAGCAGTTCCGCGACCCGGGACGCGTACGAGGCCCGCCCGCCACCGCGCATCCGCAGGCCGAAGGAGACGTTCGCGCCGACGTCGCGGTGCGGGAAGAGCTGGTGGTCCTGGAACATCAGGCCCACGCCCCGCCGGTGCACGGGTACGCCGGCCTGGTCGTCCCCGCCCAGCAGCACCCGGCCCGCGGACACCTGCTGGAGCCCGGCGACGACCCGCAGCAGCGTGGACTTCCCGCTCCCGCTCGGGCCCAGTACGCACACGATCTCGTGCTCGGCGACCGCGAGGTCCACGGAGTCGACGACCGCGCGCTCACCGAACCGGACCGACACCCCTTCCAGCTGAAGCAGTGTCATCAGAACTCTCCGGAGGTCTTGTCGGGCCGCAGTCGCTCCAGCACCAGCAGGGACACCGCGCACACCAGCATCAGAATCGTGCTCAGGGCCATCGCCTGCCCGTAGTTCATCTCGCCGGCCCGCCCCAGCAGCCGTGCCACGGCCACCGGCAGCGTCGGCTGGTCCGGCCGCGCGATGAAGACGGTCGCGCCGAACTCCCCCAGCGACACGGCGAAGGCGAATCCGGCCGCGATCAGCAGCGCCCGCCGCACCAGCGGCAGGTCCACCTCCCGCCAGGCCCGCAGCGGCGACGCGCCGAGCACGGCGGCCGCCTCCCGCAGCCGCCCGTCCACCGCGCGCAGCACCGGCAGCATGGTCCGTACGACGAAGGGCACGCCCACCAGCGCCTGCGCGAGCGGCACCAGGATCCACGAGGTCCGCAGGTCCAGCGGCGGCTCGTCCAGGGTGATCAGGAAGCCGAAGCCCACCGTCACGGCGGACACCCCGAGCGGCAGCATCAGCAGCGCGTCGAAGCCGCGTACGAAGGTGCCCGCGCGCCGGGTCAGTGCCGCGGCCGCCAGTCCCCCGATGAACAGGGCGATCGCGGTGGCGGCGAGGGCGTACTGGAGGGAGTTCCAGATCGCTTCCAGCGGCGGCACCAGGAAGGTTCCGCCGCCGGCGCCCGCGTCCTGCAGCGCCCGGTAGAAGCCGAAGCCGTATCCGCCGGGAGCATCGAAGGACCGCTCGACCAGCACGGCCAGCGGCGCCACGATCAGCAGCGCGATGGTCGACAGGACCCCGCCCAGCAGAGAGCGCTGCGCCCAGCCGCGCGGCCGGTGCGTGGCGCGGCCCGGGTCCACCAGCCGCAGCGCGGTCTCGCGCCGGCGCACGGTCCAGGCGTGCACGGCGAGGATCGCGCCGACCGCGGCGAACTGCACCATCGTCAGCACGGCGGCCGTCGACAGGTCCAGGAGCTGCGCGGTCTGCCGGTAGACCTCCACCTCCAGGGTGGAGTACGCGGGCCCGCCCAGGATCAGGACGACGCCGAAGGAGCTGAAGGTGAACAGGAAGACCATCAGCGAGGCCGCGGCCACCGACGGGGCCAGCGCGGGCAGCGTCACGCGCCGCCAGGCGGCGAACCGGCCGGCGCCCAGCACCCGGGCGGCTTCCTCCTGGCGCGGATCGAGCTGCGCCCACAGCCCGCCGACGGTGCGGACGATGACCGCGTAGTTGAAGAAGACGTGGGCGAGGAGGATCGCCCAGACGGTGGTGTCGAGCCGGACCCCCATCGTCTCGTCCATCAGCCCGCCGCGTCCCAGCAGCGCGAGGAAGGCGGTGCCGACGACCACGGTCGGCAGCACGAAGGGAACGGTCACCACGGCCCGCAGCAATTGCTTGCCGGGGAACTCGAAGCGCGCGAAGACGTACGCGCCGGGGAGCGCGATCAGCAGCGTGAGGACGGTGGAGGCGAGCGCCTGCCAGGTGGTGAACCACAGCACGCCGGCGATGTCGGGCCGGGTCAGCACCTCGCCGATCCGGCCGAACTGCCAGCCCTCGTCGGTCTTGAGGCCACGCCCGACGATCGAGGCGACGGGGTAGGCGAAGAACAGCCCGAAGAAGGCCAGGGGCAAGGCCATCAGGGCGAGCCGTGCGGCGGTCGCCCGGCCGCCCCGGTGGGGGCCGGGGCCGGGCGCGGCGCCCCCCGACGCCGCGCCCGGCCCCTTGGTGCCGCCTACTTCACGACGAGCGAGGTCCATGCCTTGACCCACTGCTCACGGTTCTTGGCGATGGTCTCGGGAGCCACGTTCTCCGGCTTCTCGACCACCGCTCCGTGCTTGGTGAACAGCTCCGGCAGGGCCGCGTCCTTCGTCACGGGGTTCACGAACATCTGGAGCGGCATGTCCTCCTGGAACTTCTTGCTGACCAGGAAGTCCAGCAGGGCCTTGCCGCCCTCCTCGTTCTTCGCGCCCTTCAGCAGGCCCGCGAACTCGATCTGGCGGAAGCAGGTACTGGTGGAGACGCCGGTCGGGGCCTCGGCCGGCTGGGGCTCGCCGTACAGCACCTCGACCGGCGGGCTGGAGGCGTAGGAGACGACCAGCGGGCGGTCGCCCTTGGCCTTCTTGCCGCCCGCGGAGCCGGAGAAGCGCTCGTTGTAGGCCTGTTCCCAGCCGTCGACGACCTCGACGCCGTTGGCCTTGAGCTTGCTCCAGTAGTCCTTCCAGCCGTCCTCGCCGTACTTGCCGACGGAGGCGAGGAGGAAGCCGAGGCCGGGCGAGGAGGTCGCGGCGTTCTCGGTGACCAGGAGGTTCTTGTACTCCGGCTTGATCAGGTCGTCCAGCGTCTGCGGCGGGGCGATCTTCTTGTCGGCGAAGTACGCCTTGTCGTAGTTGACGCAGATGTCGCCGGAGTCGATCGGGGTGACCCGGTGCTCCTTGTCGAGCACGTACTCGGGCTTGACCGCGTCCAGGCCCTTGGCCTCGTACGCCGTGAAGATGCCGTTGTCGAGGGCGCGCGAGAGCAGGGTGTTGTCCACGCCGAAGAACACGTCGCCGCGCGGGGAGCCCTTGGTGAGGATCTCCTGGTTCAGCGCCGCGCCCGCGTCTCCGGACTTCAGCACCTTGACGGTGTAGCCGCTCTGCTGCTCGAACTCCTTGAGGACCGTGTCGGTCACGTTGAAGGAGTCGTGGGAGACGAGCGTGACGGTCTTGTCGGACGTGCCCGCGGACTTGTCGTCGGAGTCGCCGCAGGCGCTGAGCGTGGTGACGCCCAGCGCGGCCGCGAGCGCGGCGCCCGCGATCTTCTTGGTGGTGCTCACTGGTGAATTCCTCCTGGGATGTCCAGGAGAAGACGCGGCCCTGCCCGGCGCTCTGTGGGAGCGGACGCCGGGCAGGGCGCAACAGCTTGAGTGGTGACCGAACTTCCTACCCCGAATGACCGGGGCGAGGTTCAGAGGGTCTGCGGATGACGGATACCGCACTCTCAGCGCTGTGGCGCTCCCCTGTCGGAATATGAAATTGGTTCGGCCACAGGGTACCCCGTGGCCGAATATGACCTCCGCTGACCGGAACCTAGCGCTCCGAGGCCGCGAGCTGGCCGCATGCGCCGTCGATCTCCTGACCGCGGGTGTCGCGTACGGTCACGGGCACGCCGTGGCGGGCGATGGCCTCCACGAAGGCCTTCTCGTCCTCGGGCCGCGAGGCGGTCCACTTCGAGCCGGGCGTGGGGTTCAGCGGGATCAGGTTGACGTGGACGCGCTTGCCCTTGAGCAGCTTGCCCAGCAGGTCACCACGCCAGGCCTGGTCGTTGATGTCGCGGATCAGGGCGTACTCGATGGAGATCCGGCGGCCGGACTTCTCCGCGTACTCCCAGGCCGCGCCGAGCACCTCGCGGACGTTCCAGCGGGTGTTCACGGGGACCAGGGTGTCGCGCAGCTCGTCGTCGGGCGCGTGCAGCGAGACGGCGAGACGGCACTTGAAGCCCTCGTCGGCGAACCGCAGCATGGCCGGGACCAGGCCGACGGTGGAGACGGTGATGCCGCGCTGCGACAGGCCCAGGCCGTCGGGCTCGGGGTCGGTGAGCCGGCGGATGGCGCCGACCACGCGGTTGTAGTTGGCCAGCGGCTCGCCCATGCCCATGAAGACGATGTTCGACAGCCGCGCCGGGCCGCCGGGGACCTCGCCGTCGCGCAGCGCGCGCATGCCGTCGACGATCTGGTGCACGATCTCGGCGGTGGAGAGGTTGCGGTCGAGGCCCGCCTGGCCGGTGGCGCAGAACGGACAGTTCATGCCGCAGCCGGCCTGCGAGGAGATGCACATGGTGACCCGGTCGGGGTAGCGCATCAGCACGGACTCGACGAGCGTGCCGTCGTGCAGCTTCCACAGGGTCTTGCGCGTGGTGTCGTCGTCACAGCTGATGTGGCGGATGACGTTCATCAGGTCGGGGAGCAGCTCCTGCTGGAGCTTCTCCCGCGAGCCCGCCGGGATGTCGGTCCACTCGGCCGGGTCGTGCGCGTAGCGCGCGAAGTAGTGCTGAGAGAGCTGCTTGGCCCGGAACGGCTTCTCGCCGATCGCGGCGACCGCCTCACGGCGCTCGGCCGGGGTCATGTCGGCGAGGTGCCGGGGCGGCTTCTTGGCCCCGCGAGGGGCGACGAAGGTGAGCTCTCCCGGAACGGGGCGGGCCATGGCAGGTACTCCTTGTAAGACGAAAGGCGCGCCGCAGAAGCAGCGCGCCTTTCAAGAGTAACCGCCCGGCGTCACACGCCGCCTTTGCGCAGGTCAGTCCGTGCCCACGAAGGCCGCCAGGAGCAGCCAGACCACCGGCGCCGTCGGCAGCAGGGAATCGAGCCGGTCCATGATGCCGCCATGGCCGGGCAGCAGGGTGCCCATGTCCTTGATCCCCAGGTCGCGCTTGATCATCGATTCGCCGAGGTCGCCCAAGGTGGCACTGACCGCGACCGCGAGGCCGAGCAGCAGGCCCTGCCACCAGGCGCCGCCGTCGATCAGGAACTCCATGCACAGCGCGCCGGCCGCCATCGCGAAGGCCACCGCGCCGAAGAGCCCCTCGCGGGTCTTTCCGGGGCTGATGCGCGGCGCGAGCTTGTTCTTCCCGAAGCGCCAGCCCACCGCATAGGCCCCGGTGTCGCTGACCACGGTCAGGAGCAGGAACGTGATCACCCGCCGGGAGCCGTCGTCAGCCGTGAGCAGCATCGCGACGAAGGTGGCCAGGAAGGGCACGTAGAACGCCGCGAAGGCACCCGCGGTGACGTCCTTGAGGTAGTCCTCGGGCGGTTCGGTCATCCGCCACACCAGGACCGCCAGCACGGTCAGGGCCATGGCGACCCAGGCACCCTCGGCCCCCCGGACGTAGCCGGCGATGACCATGGCCGCGCCGCCGACCGCGAGCGGGACCAGGGGGGCCTTGATGCCCTTCTTCTCCTGCATCCGGGAGGTGAGCTCCCACAGGCCCACGACGACCGCGACGACGATGACGCCGACGAAGACCGCCTTGACGATCAGCAGCGAGGCGAAGATCACCGCGCCGAGACCGACACCGACCCCTATGGCGGCACGCAGGTCCCGGCCCGCGCGCTTCTTCGGCGGCGGGGGCGAGGCGTCCTGCGGCTGCGGGGCATGCGGAGGCGGGGGGCTGGGCATGGGCTCCTGCGGCGGCGTATCGGCGCGGAAGAGGGGGCCGCCGTCCAGGGCGGCCCCCCGATCGCGTGCTTCCCGGTCGTCGAAGTCACGGCCGGCGGCATCGGGCACGATGGGCATGGGCCGAGTGTGCGGGCCCACCTGCGCATCGTATGCGGGACCCGCCGGAACCGGCTCCGGCTGCCAGGAAGTGTCGTTCATCAGACTTCGAGGAGCTCGGCTTCCTTGTGCTTGAGGAGCTCGTCCACCTGCGCGACGTACTTCGCGGTGGTGTCGTCGAGCTCCTTCTCCGCGCGACGGACCTCGTCCTCGCCGGCTTCCTTGTCCTTGACGAGCTTGTCGAGGGCGTCCTTGGCCTTGCGGCGCACGGCGCGGATGGAGACCTTCGAGTCCTCGGCCTTGGTGCGGGCGACCTTGATGTACTCCTTGCGGCGGTCCTGCGTCAGCTCGGGGAAGGTCACCCGGATGATGCTGCCGTCGTTGCTCGGGTTGACACCGAGGTCGGAGTCGCGGATGGCCTGCTCGATGTTGCGCAGGGCGCTCTTGTCGAACGGGGTCACGATCGCCATGCGCGGCTCGGGCACCGAGAAGGACGCGAGCTGGTTGATGGGCGTGATGGCACCGTAGTAGTCCGCCACGATCTTGTTGAACATCGCCGGGTGCGCACGGCCGGTGCGAATCGCGGCGAAGTCTTCCTTGGCGACGACGACGGCCTTTTCCATCTTCTCCTCGGCCTCGAGGAGGATCTCTTCGGTCACCACGTGCTCCTGCATGTCTTGAATGGATGGTTCAGGCGGGCGGGGCCGGCGGGGCCGGTCCGGGCTCGGTCCGGCAGCGGACCGCTCAGGCCCGGGTTTCCTGGTCGCTGACGAGCGTGCCGATCTTCTCACCCTTGACGGCGCGGGCGATATTGCCCTCGGCGAGCAGCTCGAACACGAGGATCGGCAGCTTGTTGTCGCGGCAGAGCGTGATCGCGGTGGCGTCGGCGACCTTGAGGTCGCGGGAGAGGACCTCGCTGTACTCCAGCGCGTCGAACTTGACCGCGTCCGGGTTCTTCTTCGGGTCGGAGTCGTAGACCCCGTCGACGCCGTTCTTGCCCATGAGCAGGGCCTCGGCGTCGATCTCCAGGGCCCGCTGGGCGGCCGTGGTGTCGGTGGAGAAGTAGGGCATGCCCATGCCCGCGCCGAAGATGACGACGCGGCCCTTCTCCAGGTGCCGCACGGCACGGAGCGGGATGTAAGGCTCCGCGACCTGGCCCATGGTGATGGCGGTCTGCACGCGGGAGTCGATGCCCTCCTTCTCCAGGAAGTCCTGGAGTGCGAGGCAGTTCATGACGGTGCCGAGCATGCCCATGTAGTCGGACCGTGCCCGGTCCATGCCACGCTGCTGGAGTTCGGCGCCGCGGAAGAAGTTGCCGCCGCCGATCACGACGGCGATCTCCGCGCCGTCGCGGACCACCGCGGCGATCTCACGCGCGATGGCGTGGACGACGTCGGGGTCGACGCCCAGTCCTCCGCCACCTGAGAAGGCCTCGCCCGACAGCTTCAGCATGAAGCGGCGGCCCTTCTTGTCCCGGTCGCTCTTGTCGTCGGATGCGGTGTGGGGGTCCACGCCCTGATTCATGGAGATCTCCTCGTGCACATACGAAGAAGGCCATTGCCGGTGGGTCCTTGCGGTTCCCTCTACGGCAATGGCCTCCTCGTCAGATCTGCGGTCGCCTCGCGCGAGCGCGGACGACTGCCTCAGACCCTACCGGGGTCCGGTGTCCGTCGCGTACGGACGGACTCAGATGCCGACCTTGATGCGCGAGAAGCGCACCAGGGTGACACCGGCCTCGTCCAGGACCTTCTGGACGGACTTCTTGTTGTCCAGCGCGTACGCCTGGCCAAGGAGGGTGTTCTCCTTGAAGAAGCCGTTGACACGGCCCTCGACGATCTTCGCGATGGCAGCCTCGGGCTTGCCCTCGGCGCGGGTGACCTCTTCGGCCACACGACGCTCGGACTCGACCTTCTCGGCCGGAACGTCCTCGGCGGACAGCCACTGCGGGGAGAACGCGGCGATGTGCTGCGCGATGCCGCGGGCGACCTCGGCGTTCTCCTTGTCCAGCTCGACCAGGACGCCGATCTGGAACGGCAGGTCGGGCATGGTGCGGTGCATGTACGCCGAAACGTAACCGCCGGTGAACTGCGCGAAGCGGTCCAGGACGATCTTCTCGCCGAGGTTGGCGTTGGCCTCGTCCACGAACGCCTGGACGGTCTTGCCGGGCTCGATCTCGGACGCCAGCAGCGCCTCGATGTCGGCCGGGGAGGTCGCGGCGATGTGCGCGGCGATCTCGTTGGTGACCGCCTGGAACTTGTCACCCTTGGCGACGAAGTCCGTCTCGCACTTCAGCTCGACGAGAACACCGGAGGTGTTGTCGTCGGAGATGAGGGAGGCAACGGCACCGTTCTCGGCAGAACGGCCCTCGCGCTTGGCGACGCCCTTCTGACCCTTGATACGGAGGGCCTCGATGGCCTTGTCGACGTCGCCGTCGGACTCGACCAGCGCGTTCTTGCAGTCCATCATGCCGACGCCGGTGAGCTCGCGGAGCTTCTTGACGTCAGCGGCGGTGTAGTTCGCCATGAGTCTGGGATTCTCTCTCGAAGTCGTAGATCTACGGGTGAACGGCGGAGGCGCCGCGCTTTTGGCGCGGCTCCCCCGCCGTCATCGTCCGTGCTGCGAGTGCCCGGCGCGTGAACGCCGGGCGCTCTCAGTGGGTCAGGCCTGCTCGGCGTCGGCGTCGGCGGCCGGGGCCTCGACAGCCTCGGTGGCCTCGACAGCCTCGGTGGCCTCGGTGGCCTCGGCGGCCGGAGCCTCGACGACGGCCTCGGCAGCCGGGGCGGCCTCGGTCTCGTCGGCCTTCTTGTCACCCTCGAGCAGGTCGCGCTCCCACTCGGCGAGCGGCTCGGCGGCGGCCTTCTCGCCCGGCTTCGAGTCGCCGGTCGCAGCGCCGGAGCGGGCGATGAGACCCTCGGCGACGGCGTCGGCGATCACGCGGGTGAGCAGGGTGACGGAACGGATCGCGTCGTCGTTACCCGGGATCTTGTAGTCGACCTCGTCGGGGTCGCAGTTGGTGTCGAGGATCGCGACGACCGGGATGTGCAGCTTGCGCGCCTCACCGACGGCGATGTGCTCCTTCTTGGTGTCGACGATCCAGACGGCGCTGGGAACCTTCGACATCTCGCGGATACCACCGAGGGTCTTCTCCAGCTTGATCTTCTCGCGGGAGAGGACCAGGAGCTCCTTCTTGGTGAGACCCGAGGCGGCGACGTCCTCGAAGTCGATCGCCTCAAGCTCCTTCAGACGCTGAAGGCGCTTGTAGACGGTGGAGAAGTTGGTGAGCATGCCACCCAGCCACCGCTGGTTGACGTACGGCATACCAACGCGCGTCGCCTGCTCGGCGATGGCCTCCTGGGCCTGCTTCTTGGTACCGACGAACATGATGGAGCCACCGTGCGCGACGGTCTCCTTCACGAACTCGTAGGCGCGGTCGATGTACGACAGCGACTGCAGCAGGTCGATGATGTAGATGCCGTTGCGCTCCGTGAAGATGAAGCGCTTCATCTTCGGGTTCCAACGGCGGGTCTGGTGACCGAAGTGGACGCCGCTTTCCAGCAGCTCCCGCATCGTGACGACGGCCATGGCCATCTCCTTGGTTTCTCGGTTTGGTTCCTGACGCCCCACCGCGCCCTGCCCCCATGAGGGACCGAGAGACGCTGTCACCTGGCCGTTTCGGGCTGGTGCCGGGGCGTGCGAAGTCGACCCGGTGACCCGGATCGCCACAAGAAGTGTACGGGACCCGGCGGTATGCCGGGTGACGCCGTTGTCCACAGCGCCCGGACCGTCCACAGGCCCGCTCGCGGCCGCGGACGGGCGCGGGACGCTACGTCCCATGACGACTCTGCTGCTCAGCCTGCTCCTCGCCCTGGCCCAGGCGGCCCTGCCCGGGCCCGTTCCCGGACCCCCTCCCGGGGCCCGCCCGCTGCCCGCACCGCTGACGGTGGCCCGCTGGTGGGACCCGCCGCCGACCCCGTACGCGGCCGGGCACCGCGGCGTGGACCTGTCCGCCCCGGTGGGCGCGGAGCTCCGCGCGGTCGGCCCGGGCCGGGTCCACTACGCCGGGCAGGTCGCGGGCCGCGGGGTCCTCTCCCTGACCCTCCCGAACGGACTGCGCACGACCTACGAACCGGTCCGCCCGCTGGTCGCGGAGGGCGAGCAGGTCATGGCGGGCCAGGTGGTCGCGGTCCTGGCAGAGGGCTCCCACTGTCCGGCCCCGTGCCTCCACTGGGGCCTCCTGTCAGGCGAGACCTACCTCAACCCCCTGACACTCGTCCCCCGCCCGACACCCCGCCTACTGCCGGCCGCCAGCCCCGGCACTCTGGGCCCCGCCGGCGATTGAGGCGATCCCTCAGCCGCGCACGCCCCGCAGGGCCATGGCCACGGCCGCCTCCGTCACGACGGCGGGATCCTCCGCCGCGCCGAGCTCGATGCGTCGCACGGCCGCATCCACGACCCCCTGCAGCAGCATCGCCGCGAGGCGCGGCTCCGACTGCCCGAGGCCGGCCAGCGCCTCGACGATCATCGCGACGAGCCCGCCGTGCGCCGCACGGATCTTCTCCCGCGCCCCTGCGTCCAGCTCGCTCGCCGAGATGGCCACCACCGCCCGGTGCCGCCGGTCCCCCACCAGCCCCAGCTGGCTCCGCACGTAGGCCTCGATCTTCGCCTCCGGCGACTGCGCCTGCTCCATCGCCGCCTCGATCTCGGCGGCCCACACGGGGAAGTCCACCGCGCACAGCTCTTCGACGACGGCAGCGCGGGAGCGGAAGTATTCGTACACGGAGGACCGGGCGAGGCCGGTCCGCTCCGCGAGGGCGGGAAAGGTCAGCGCCTCCGTCCCGCCTTCGGACAGCAGGGAACGCGCGGCGTCCAAGAGGGCGCCGCGCTGCATCGACCGGTGCTCGGCCACGGAGGCCGCTCGAATCCTGGGCACGCATCCACTCTACGGAGGTGGCGCAAGCTCACCGTCCTACATCTGCCAACTTCGCGCGCAGTTGCAGGACGGACTTGGTGTGGATCTGACTGACCCGGCTCTCGGTGACGCCCAGCACGTTGCCGATCTCGGCGAGGGTGAGGCCCTCGTAGTAGTAGAGGGTCACCACCGTCTTCTCCCGCTCGGGCAGTGTGTTGATGGCCCGCGCCAGCAGGCGCCGCAGTTCGCGGTCCTCCGCCACCTCCACCGGGTTGTCGGCGGCGGTGTCCTCCAGGGTGTCCATCAGCGAGAGGCGGTCGCCGCCCTCCCCGCCGACGTGCAGCAGCTCCTCCAGGGCGACCACGTTCGCCAGGGACAACTGGCTGAAGACGGTGTGGAGATCCTCCACACCGATGCCCATCTCCCCGGCGACCTCGCTCTCCGTCGGGGTGCGCCGCAGCTGGGCCTCCAGCGTGGCGTAGGCCCGCTCCACGGCCCGTGCCTTCTGCCGGACCGAGCGGGGGATCCAGTCCAGTGCCCGCAGTTCGTCGATCATCGCGCCGCGGATCCGGGTGATCGCGTACGTCTCGAACTTGATCGACCGGTCGATGTCGAACTTCTCGATGGCGTCGATCAGCCCGAAGACCCCGGAGGAAACGAAGTCGGCCTGCTCCACATTGGGCGGCAGGCCCACGCTGACGCGGCCGGCGACGTACTTCACCAGGGGCGAGTAGTGCAGGATCAACTGCTCCCGCAGCCGCTCGTCACCCGTTTCCTTGTACGAGCGCCACAGCACCTCCAGGGACGAGGGCGCGGTGGACCGCACGCTGCCGCGGGCAGCGGGGGGCACCGCAGCGCGGTCGGACCCTGAGGTGTGCTGGGGCATGCTTCGCCTTTGCCGGAGCCGGATTCCTTGGGAGCGTAGCGTGACGGAAGTGTCGCGGTGCGCGAAGAGTACGGGATGGCGCGGGGGCGCATGGGCGTCCCGACTCGCACGGGCCGTCCGGGACCGGCGCAGCGCGCACGGTCCCGGCAGCTGCCACCGGGAAGACCGCGTCTCTCATCGGTTTCACTCTTTCACCGGAACTGCCCAGGTCAACGACCGCCTCGCCGGGTGGACCGGGTTTGTATGTCCCCTCCAGCCGTTCGTCTGCTCAACTGCCAGCCGTCGCCCTGCCGTTCGACGAACCCCAGAGAGTGAAGTTCGTACAGTCTGCCGATGACTTCATCGACGCCGGTGCCGCAGGCAAGTGCCAGCTCCGCCACGTCAGCCGGGCGTCCGCCCGGCAGCGCTTCCAGCACCCGGGCCGTGTCCCGGTCCAGCAGGTCCCTGGCGAGCACCGGGCCGCGCCGCTCGGGAGCCAGCTCGCCCATGGAGCCCACCAGTTCGACCACTTCCGCCGCGTCGGTGACGAGCACGGCCTCGCCGCGCAGCAGCTCGTGCACCCCGGCCGAGAGCGCACTGGTGGCGGCCCCCGGGACGCCCATCGTGATCCGCCCGAGCTGCTGGGCCCGCCGGGCCGTGACCAGGGACCCGCTGCGGTGGGCGGCCTCCACGACGACCGTGCCGCGCGTGAGGGCCGCGATGACCCTGTTGCGCAGGACGAACCTGCTGGGGGTCGGATGGCTGCCGGGCGGCAGCTCGCTCAGGATCAGCCCCTGGGCGGCGATCCGGTCCAGCAGCCCGGAGTGTCCGCGGGGGTAGGCGACGTCCATCCCGCAGGCCAGCACCGCCGCGGTCGCGCCGCCCGGGGCGAGGGCCCCGCGGTGGGCGGCGCCGTCGATCCCGAACGCGGCGCCGGAGACCACGACCCAGCCCCGCTCGGCGAGCCCGGCGGCCAGGGTCTGAGCCATGTGCGCGCCGTACGGGGTGCAGGCCCGGGCCCCGACCACGGACACCGAACGCAGCGCCCAGGTCCGCAGGTTCGGCCGGCCCCGCAGCCACAGCCCGACGGGGCGGGCGTCGCCGAGGTCGTCGAGCTGGGTCGGCCACTGCGCCGATCCCGGGTACACGAACCGGCCTCCCGATGCGGCGGCCCGTTCGAGGTCGCGCCGCGGATCGGCCAGCGCCGCCCGTCTGCGGTACCCGGCGAGCCGCTCCGGCCCCACCCCCGCCGGAGCCTCCGATCCCGTCTCGGGGCCGGTCAGCAGACCCATCAGTCCCACCGCACCGTGCTCCCGCAGCCAGCGCCCGCCGTGCTCGTCCCCGGGCTCGAACACCCGCGTCAGCGCCGCCCGCGCCAGCAGTTCCCCGTCCCCTGCGCCGGTCACGTCCCGCCTCCCGTCACCGGGATGGCCCCGCGCGCGATCCCGGTCCGCAACTCCAGCGCCACGGCCACGTCCAGCACGTCGGGCCGGTCCCGTCCCCGCAGGTCGGCCACGGTCCAGGCGACCCGCAGGACCCGGTCCAGCCCGCGCGCGGTGAGCAGCCCCCGCTCCAGATCGCGCTCGGCCTGCGCGAGTGCCCCGGGACCCGCCTGCCACCGGGTCCGCAATTGCTGTCCGGGCACTTCGGAGTTGAGCCGCCACGGCGTGTCGGCGAGCCGGGCCCCGGCGCGCTCCCGGGCCTCCCGCACTCGCTCGGCGACCGCGGCGGTGGCCTCCCCCCGCCCGCCCTGCCCCAGCAGATCGGACCGGGTGACGGGCTCCACCTCCACTCTCAGGTCCACCCGGTCGAGCAGCGGCCCGGACAACCGCGCCTGGTAGCGCCGGATCACCGAGGGCGGGCATTCGCACCCGGCTCCCAGCAGGGTGTGACGCCCGCACGGGCAGGGGTTCGCGGCGAGCACCATCAGGAACCGGGCCGGCAGCCTCACCACGCCCGCGGCCCGGGCGATGACCACGTGTCCCGATTCGAGGGGCTGGCGCAGCGCGTCCAGGGCCCGGCTGTGGAACTCCGCGGCCTCGTCCAGAAAGAGCACGCCGCGGTGCGCCAAGGAGACCGCTCCGGGCCTGGGGATTCCGTTCCCGCCGCCCACCAGGGACTGCATGGTCGCCGAATGGTGCGGTGCGCAGTACGGCGGCCGGGCGACCAGCGGTTCGCCGGGCGGGAGGATCCCCGCGACCGAGTGGACGGCGGTGACCTCCACGGAGTCCTGCCGGGTCAGCGGCGGCAGGATCCAGGGCAGCCGCTCGGCCAGCATCGTCTTGCCCGCCCCCGGGGGTCCGCTGAGGAAGAGGTGGTGTCCTCCGGCGGCCGCCACCTCCAGGGCGCGGCGCGCTGTCTGCTGCCCGGCCACGTCGGCGAGGTCGGGGAAGTCCGCGGCCTCCCCCCGGCCGGAGCGTACGGGGGCGAGCCCCGTGCCCAGCCCCGCGCCCGGGACCAGCAGGCCGGCCAGTATCGGATCGGGGCGCCCCGGCGGGTCGGGCGGATCCTCCTCGGGGACCGCCCCGCCGGTCAGGACCGCGATCAGCTGGCGCAGGCTGCGCACGCCGAGCACCGAGACGTCCGGCACGAGCGCGGCCTCGGCGGCACACTGCTGCGGCACCACCACCTGCCGGTATCCGGCCTCCATCGCGGCGAGGACCGCAGGCAGGATCCCGCGGACCGGACGGACCCGGCCGTCCAGGCCGAGCTCCCCGATGAGGACCAGATCGGCGATGGCCCCCGGGTCGACCACCTCGGCCGCCCCGAGCACCGCCGCGGCGACGGCCAGGTCGAATCCGGCACCGGACTTCGGCACGGAGGCCGGGCTGAGCCCGACCGTGAGCTTCTTCTGCGGCCAGGCCGCCCCCGAGTTGACCACGGCCGCACGCACCCGGTCCCGGCTCTCGACCAGGGTCTTGTCCGGCAGCCCCACCAGGGTGAAGGCCGCGACGCCGGGCTCCAGATCGGCCTGGACCTCGACCACCACCCCGTCGACGCCGACCAGGGCCACCGAGCAGGCTCGCGCGAACCCCATCAGGCCACCCCCCTGACGTGTTCCACCAGGGGCGCACCGCGCCGTGGCAGCAGGACTCCGACGAGGTCGATGCGCACGCCGCCCGGGGGCGGTCCGCCGTGGTCGGCGAGCCACCGCCCGGCGAGCCCCCGTAAGCGCTCGGCCTTGGCGGGCCGCACGGCGGCCATGGGATGCTCGAAGTCGCCCGCCCGGCGGGTCTTGACCTCGCACACGACGAGGGCGTCCCCGTCCCGCGCGACGATGTCGATCTCCCCGCCGCGGCACCGCCAGTTCCGTGCGATCACCGTCATGCCGGCCTCGGTCAGCCGCCGCACGGCGAGCTCCTCGCCGTACCGCCCCAATGCCTGCTGTGCCACGCCCTTCGCGTTCATCCGGCACCACCTCCGGCACCGACGGTCCCGCGTCCCCGCCCACCTTGTGGATCTTGGTGGACGAGCCGGCCGTTGTGGAAAACCTCCTCACCCTCCCGGGTGAGGAAGCTCAGCTGCCGGGCAGTTCGAGGTCGCTCTTGTTGAGCTCCTCGATGTTCACGTCCTTGAAGGTCAGCACCCGGACCTGCTTCACGAAGCGGGCCGGCCGGTACATGTCCCAGACCCACGCGTCGGCCATCGAGACCTCGAAGAACACCTCACCCTGGACCGAGTGCACCTGCATCTCGTAGTCGTTGGTCAGGTAGAAACGGCGTTCGGTCTCGATCACATACTTGAACAGCCCGACGACGTCGCGGTACTCCCGATAGAGCTTCAGCTCCATCTCGGTCTCGTACTTTTCGAGGTCCTCGGCACTCATGGCATGTTCCCCTTCAGCCGTGCGTCCCCCTATTGTGCGCCAGGCCCATGCGCCCCTAAACGATTTCCGGGGCCAGGACCACCGGCGCACCCGGAGGACCGTCGTCGAGCAGCGTACGGAGCAGCTCGGCGAGTCTGGTCGGGTACACCGTCTCATGGGCCGAGAGAAGTTCCTCGGAGGTCCACCACCTGGCTCCGGTGACGCTGCGCCGCTCCAGCTCGGTGAGCCCGCCCATCTCGGTCGACGTCTGGCTGGTACGTGCCAGGAAGTACCACTCGTCCTGCTCCCAGCGGCGCCCGTCGAAGGGGAACGAGCAGTAGCGGTGCCACAGCACCGGCCCCAGCTCCACCTCTGTGATCCCCGTCTCCTCCGCCAGCTCGCGCAACGCGGCCTGCTCCCGGCTCTCGGAGCCCTCCAGCCCGCCGCCCGGGGTGAACCACCAGTCGTCCGAGGGGTCCGCCGGCTCGAAGCCGTGCAGCAGCAGGATCCGGTCGTCCGGGTCCAGGAGGATCACCCGCGACACCTTCCGGCGGCCGGTCCCGGCCGGGTCAGCTGACACCGGCCCGCTCCTGCCGCCGCCCGCGCCCCAGGACCCGCGCCACGGGCCCGTAGGCGGCCCCCAGCAGGACCAGGGCGGCGCCGGCCACCACCGCCACCAGCTGGAGCCGCAGCGGCCCGGGCCGCGAGATCCCGCCGGGCAGGGCGGCGTACGTGTCCGGGCGCTCCAGCATCTTCACGGAGGGCCAGGCCAGGGCGTCGACACGGGCGCTGACGGCCGACCTCGGCACGGTCCCCTGGCCGGCCTCCTGCAGGTGGGCCCGGGAGTCCAGTGAGGCGGCCCGCCGGTCGCCCAGCAGGAAGAGGTTCCCCTCGGGGACCGTCACCTCGAAGGGGGTCCCCGGCGGCGGGGCCTGCCCCGGCGGCATGGCGAGACCTGTGTCCGGCCGGGTGGTGTCGGCGTACGGCTCGTCCAGCGGCGTGCCGTTCACCGTCAGCCCGCCGCCCGCGCCGCAGCACTTCACGGTGTCGCCGCCGATGCCGACGACCCGCTTGACCATGGGCGAATCGCTCCACAGGGAATCAGTGAAGATGACCACGTCCCCGCGGCGCACCTCCCCGCCGTCGATGCGCTGCGCGAGCACCCGGTCCCCGGGCCGTACGGTCGGCATCATCGAGTCGGTCGGCACCGTGTAGGGCTGGTAGAGGACCGCCCCCCACACGAAGCCGCCGAGGAAGAGCGCAAAGCCGATGGCCACGGCGAGTCCCGACAGCACGTTGCCGAGACCGCCGCGGCCATCCTTGCCACTGCGTATTGCTTGTGTTCCGCCCATTGCAGCGCCCCCACACTCCGGGATCGTCGACCTGGGCGGCACCCTACCGGGCGGTACGACCGGTGGTCAGCTTCTGCCTGCGCCACATGACGAGCGGAACCGCCCCCACGAGCCCCAGCGCGGCCGGGCCCAGCCCGACCGGCGCCAGCCCGGCGGCCCCGAGACCGAGCGCGGTCGCGGCGGCCTGGTTGCCGATGCCCGGCTGGTCGAAGGTGTCCGGGATCGGCAGGGTCGACCAGCGGGTGACCGGCCACGCGATCACGACGGCCCGGCCGACGACCTTGTCGACCGGCACGAAGCCCTGGGTGGAGTCCTGCATGTGGTAGCGGGAGTCCTGGGAGTTCTGCCGGTGGTCGCCCATCACCCAGATCTTGCCCTTGGGCACGGTGATCGGGCCGAAGGGGGCGTCGTCGCACGGGGTGTTGCCGGGGAAGATGTACGGCTCGTCGAGCGCCTTGCCGTTGACGACGACCGGTCCCCCCTTCTTGCACTCGACCGTGTCACCGCCGATGGCGATCGTCCGCTTGATCAGGTCCTTCTCCTCGGCGGACGGCATCAGGCCGATCCAGCTGAGGGCCTTCTGCACGATGTTCGGCTCCGGAGTGGGCTCCCCCGAGAGCCAGTTCGCGGGGTCGTGGAAGACCACGACCTCACCGCGCTCCGGCTCGGAGCCGAACCACGGGGTCAGCTTGTCCACCAGCACCCGGTCCCCGCGCTGCAAGGTGTCCTGCATCGAGTCGGACGGGATCGAGAACGCCTGGACCAGGAAGGTCTTGATCAGCAGGGCCAGCAGCAGGGCGATGCCGATGAGGAGCGGAAGCTCCTTCCAGAACGAGCGGTGCGCGGGCGCCGCGGTACCGTCCTCGTCGGCCTCGCGCTCGACTGCATCGTCCGGCCGCTCCTCGCCCTCGTCGCGTCCGGAACGTGCGCCTACCGCCACATCCCCCACATCCACTCCTCACTCGCGATCGCCGCCCGGCCGGAACAGGCACGGGCCCTCCCCTCCCTTAACGAGCGGGAGTTCCCTAAGGCGCGGGAGACCGAAGACACACTATGCGAACGGCACGCCCCGACGGCGCCTGCGCCGTCCGCGTCCTTCACTCCGTGCCTGATCGGGCACCATGCGGAACGTCGCGGGCTGTTCCAGTCGCTTCCAGTGCCCGAACGGCCAGGCGATCACCACGGCTTCGCCCACGACCCCGTTCTCGTCGATGGTGCCTTCGAAGGCCTCGTCGAGGTGGAAGCGTGAGTCCGAGGAATTCGCCCGGTGGTCGCCCATCACGAAGAGCCGGCCGGCCGGTACATCGACCTCGAAGGTGATGTCCGAGGGGGCGTTGCCCGGATTCACGTACGGCTCGTCCAGCGGCGAGCCGTTGACGGTGACCCGGCCCCTGCTGTCACAGCACTTGACGGTGTCCCCGCCCACGCCGATGACGCGCTTGATGAGGTCCTGCTCGTCGGCCGAGGGCAGCAGGCCGATGAAGGTCAGGCCCTGCTTGATCTGTTTGACGCCGACCGGATCCTGGGCGGGCCGGGCCGCCTCGCCCCTGAGCCAGCCGCCGGGGTCCTTGAACACGACGACGTCGCCGCGCTCGACCTTGGAGCCGAACCACGGCGTCAGTTTGTCCACGAGGACGCGGTCGCCGATGCGGATGGTCTGCTCCATCGAGCCCGACGGGATGAAGAAGGCCTGGACCAGGAAGGTCTTGAGCAGCAGGGCTATGCACAGGGCCACCACGACCAGCAGCGGCAGCTCGCCCGCGCGGCGCGTGCGGCGGCGCCGGCGCACCTTGCGGGCCGTCCGGCGCCGTTCGGCCCGGCCGCCCTCGACCACCGGTGCGGGTGTCGGTTCCGGCTCCGGTTCGGGCTCCCATTCCCGTCCGCCGCGCGGCCGTCCGCGGCTACCCATGACCGCCGCCGACCGTACTCCAGCGCGAAACCGGCCAGCCGATCCAGTCGGCCCGCCCGATCACCTTCTCCACCGGCACCATCCCCCCGCCCGGTTCCCCCAGGTGGTCCCGCGAGTCCCGGGACTGGGACCGATGGTCACCCATCACCCACAGGGTCCCGAGGGGTACGACGATCCGGAACGGCACCCTCGAGGGGGCGTCACCGGGATACAGGTACGGCTCGTCCAGCGGCACGCCGTTGACCTGGACCCGCCCGCCGGCGTCGCAGCACACCACGTCGTCACCGCCGACGCCGACGACCCGCTTCACGAAGTCGGTGTCGGACGGCTCCGCGAGCCCGAGCGCCGAGGCCGCGCCGTGCAGCAGCACGCCGACCGGATTGCCGTCCGGGCGTTCCCGTACGAAGGAGCCCGTGCCGTCGAAGACCACCAGGTCCCCGCGAGCGGGCCGGTCACCGAAACGGTACGCCAGCTTGTTGACCAGCACCCGGTCCCCGACCTGCAGCGTCGGCTCCATGGAGCGGCTCGGGATCAGGAAGGGCTGGACCACGAAGTTGCTGAACAGCAGCAGGAAGACGGTGCAGATCACACCGAGCACGCCGGCCCGCCGCCAGGTCAGGGGTCCCCGGGCCGGCGCCCGCCCGTTCGCGGGCCGCCCGGACGCCCGCCTCCCCACCTCCGGTTTCCCGGCCGTGGAGAACGCAAAACGCGGCCGCTCTTCCCCCTCGCCGGGGGAAGAGTGGCCGCGCTGCGTGTGAGGTGCTTCGGTGTCCATCGGGGGCGAGCCTATCCGGCCGCCCCCGAACACCGGAGGCGACCTTACTTGTCGCGCTTCTCCTTGATCTTCGCGGCCTTGCCGCGGAGCTCACGGAGGTAGTACAGCTTCGCACGGCGCACGTCACCGCGGGTGACGAGCTCGATCTTCTCGAAGATCGGGGAGTGGACCGGGAAGGTACGCTCCACGCCGACGCTGAAGGAGACCTTGCGGACGGTGAAGGTCTCGGAGACCCCGGCGCCCTGGCGACGGATGACGACGCCCTTGAACTGCTGGATACGGGAGCGGTTGCCCTCGATCACGCGGACGTGCACGTTGATCGTGTCACCCGGGCGGAAGGCCGGGACGTCCGAGCGGAGCGCGGCGGCGTTGACGCCATCGAGCAGGTGAGACATGTTCTTCGTCTGCTTTCTTCGCACGACGCCACAGGTCGCCGGTGCGGGTTTCCGTAGAGAATTCGGGAGCCGCGAGACTCGGCGGACGACGGTCCCCCTGTGGCAGGGGCGCCCGCGAGCACACAGCAGCCGCCTATTCTTCCACGGCCTCGGGCCTGAGCCAAAATCGGCCGTCCGGAGACGGCGTCCAGCCCAGGATGGAGAGGATCTCCCGGTCCTTCTTGTCGAAGGCGGAAGCCTCGCAGCGCTCGATCAGGTCCGGGCGGTTCTGCGCGGTCCGGCGGAAGGCCTCGTCCCGGCGCCAGCGGGCGATCTTCCCGTGGTGGCCGCTGAGCAGCACCTCGGGAATGTCCCGGCCGCGCCACTGCGGGGGCTTGGTGTAGACGGGCCCTTCCAGCAGGTTGGCCATCTCGCCCGGCGCGAAGGAGTCGTCGCGGTGCGATTCGGCGTTGCCGAGCACCCCGGGCAGCAGCCGGGCCACGGCCTCGGTGACGACCAGGACGGCGGCCTCGCCGCCCGCCAGGACGTAGTCGCCGATGGAGACCTCGTACACCGGCATGCGGGTGGCGTACTCGTCCATGACCCGGCGGTCGATGCCCTCGTACCGGGCCGGGGTGAAGATCAGCCACGGCCGCTCGGAGAGCTCGACGGCCAGTTCCTGGGTGAAGGGGCGGCCGCTGGGCGTGGGGACGACCATGACGGGCCCGTGCGCGCCCGCCTCGTAGCCGTCGGCCAGCGCCGCGTCCAGGGCCTCGCCCCACGGCTCGGTCTTCATGACCATGCCGGGACCGCCGCCGTACGGGGTGTCGTCGACCGTGTTGTGCCGGTCGTACGTCCAGTCCCGCAGGTCGTGGACGTGTACGTCGAGCTGCCCGCGGGCACGGGCCTTGCCGACGAGGGAGACGTTCAGCGGCTCCAGGTACTCGGGGAAGATCGTGACGACGTCGAGACGCATCAGGCGCTGTCCCCGGAGTCCTCGTCACGGGCCGGGGCCTCGTCACGGGTCGAGACGATGACCGCTTCGCGCTCGTCGATCAGCCCGGGCGGCGGGGTGATGACGCAGCGCTGCTCCTCCAGGTCGATCTCGGCGACGATCTCCTCGACGAAGGGGATCATCACCTCGGAGCCGTCCGGCCGCTCGACGATGAAGAGGTCCTGCGAGGGCAGGTGGGAGATCTCGGTGATCCGGCCGATCTCGGTGCCGTCCTCCAGTACCACGTCCAGGTCCATCAGCTGGTGGTCGTAGTACTCGTCCTCCTCCTCCGGCAGCTCCGCCGGGTCCACCTCGGCGATCAGCAGGATGTTGCGCAGCGCCTCGGCCCCGGTGCGGTCCTTGACACCGGCGAAGCGGAGCATCAGCCGGCCGCTGTGCACCCGGCCCGTCTCGATGGTCAGCGGTCCCGCCGTGGCGGGCTCCGTCTTGAGCACGGCACCGGGGCTGAGCCGCAGCTCCGGCTCGTCCGTGCGCACCTCGACGGTGACCTCACCCTTGATGCCGTGGGCGCGGCCGATCCGCGCGACTACCAGCTCCACTGTGTGTCTCTCCTGTTCAGACGACGACGGGCCGGGGCGGGCACGAATGCCCTCCCCGGCCCGTGCCGGTGATTCAAATGCTCAGCGGACCTGGTCCACGTCGACGAGGTCGACGCGGATCCCCCGGCCGCCGATGGCGCCCACGACGGTACGCAGAGCACGTGCGGTGCGGCCGTTGCGGCCGATCACCTTGCCGAGGTCGTCGGGGTGAACCCGGACCTCGAGCACCTGTCCACGGCGCAGGTTGCGCGAGGCGACCTGCACTTCGTCGGGGTTGTCCACAATGCCCTTTACGAGGTGCTCAAGAGCCTCCTCGAGCATGCTCAGGCCTCGGTCGACTCGGCGGTGGCCTCAGCCTCAGCCTCGTCCGCCTTCTTGTCGGCCTTCTTCGCCTTCTGCGTGATGGCCTCGCCCTTGCCCTCACCGATGCCCTCGAGGGCCTTGGCGAACTCGTCGAAGGAGCGACGCTTGCTCTCCTTCGTCTCCGGCTGCAGGAGCGGCGCGGGGGCGGGGAGACCCTTGTGGGCCTGCCAGTCACCGGTCAGCTTCAGGATGGCGAGCACAGCCTCGGTGGGCTGGGCGCCGACGGACAGCCAGTACTGCGCACGCTCGGCGTTGACCTCGATGCGCGACGGGTTGTAGGTCGGGTGGTAGATACCGATCTCCTCGATCGCGCGACCATCCCGGCGGGTGCGGGCGTCGGCGACGACGATGCGGTAGTGCGGCTGGCGAATCTTGCCGAGGCGCTTGAGCTTGATCTTGACTGCCACTGGAGTGGTGTCTCCTGAACTTGACGTGGTTGGGCACATGAGATGCCACGTGGGGTTGCGGTACTCGGGTGCCCGATGGACGCGTCAGCCGGAGGAGAGAGGGGTCCTATGCGACTGTCGAGTACAGCTAGCCATTGTGCCATACGCCCGCGGCGCGCTCCGCCGGGCGGTCGGGTCCGTCTCCCGCGGGCGGCCCGCTCCCGTCTCCCTGCGGGCACGGGGTACCGCAAGGACGGCGGAGCGGGGCGCGGGGCGCGGCCCGCCGGTGGTGCGGCGGTGCGGGCTGCCCGCGTGTGCGCCGGCGGTCGCCCCGGTGGGGGCGAGGGCCCGGCGGCCGGTTCGCCGTGGGGCGGTGGCCCCGGTGGCGGCGGTGAGGGCGGTCAGGAGGCCGCCGCGATGGCGACTTCGGGGATGCGGAAGGGCTTCATGCACCCGCCGCACACGATCGGCGCCTGGGCCAGCACGGAGGGGACCACCCGTACGTTGCGCCCGCAGTCGCAGACCGCCTTGACGCGCACGCCGCCGCCGGAGGACCCGTGCCGGGCGGCCGGTCCGCGGAAGCTGCGCTTGGTGTCGGCGGCCGTGGCCGCGGTGTGCGCCTTCAGGGCGCGCTGCAGCCGTTCGATGGTGGGGCGGTAGCGCCGCTTCGCCTCCGGATTGAGCGTGACGAGCGAGAAGCCGCTGCTGGCGTGCGGCTCCTCGGAGTGGTCCAGGCCCAGTTCCTCGGCGATCGCGAGGAATCTGCGGTTGTGGTAGCGGCCGGCGCGCGAGGTGTCTCGGACTCCGCGGGCGGCGGCGATGCCGTGGACTGCCTCGTGCAGCAGTCGCTCGAAGGAGAGCTCGGCGCCGCAGGCGGACGAGGACTCTCCGATCAGGGACTCGGGCGCGGCAAGGTCAGGCAGCTCGGAGTGGTGCCGCTGAATATCGGCCCACGCCTGCGCCAGCTCTGCGGCGAGAACAGGTGGTGTCGTGCTCACGTCGTGACAACGAGCCGAGGTGCCCGGGTGTTCCGATTCCGGGCCATTCCAAATTTTTTGCACGTACCAGTCAGTTCAGTCTCATGCGTGCTGACGAGGACGGGTGCGCCGATCTCAGGAGGAGTCGGTACTTAACGAGGACCAACGACGAAGCTGCCCCGGCGCGCGGCACGAGCCGCACGCCGGGGCAGAAGAGCCTTCGGGCCCGGTCAGTACGAGCGCGCGACGATCGCGAGGGTACCGGGGGCGTCGTCCGCCTCGGGGACCGACCCGTCCTCGGCGATCAGGCAGCGCACGGAGACGGCCTGCTCGGCCAGCTTGGCCTCGCCCTCCGGACCGAGGTCCGCCCACGGGATCCGCGCCCAGCCGCCGGCGATGGCGGCCTCGGCGGCCTCCTCGATGGTCGAGACGTCGGAGGTGCGGGACACTCGGCGCTCGCGGGACTCGCGCAGCAGCTGCGCCTGGTCCTCGTCGAGCACCTTGGGCAGCAGGTCGGCGAGCGCGTCGATCTGCACCGGGGTCTTCCCGCCGGGGATCCGGCGGGCCAGCATCGCGGTGCCGGCCTCCAGGTCGCGGGGGCCGATCTCGATGCGCACCGGTACGCCCTTGAGCTCCCAGTCCACGGCGCGGCGGCCGAAGGGGGTGTCCACCCGGTCGTCGACCTGGACGCGGAGTCCGGCGGCCTTCAGCTGGGCGCCGAGCTCGCGGACCTTGGCGACGGCCTCGTCGCCCTTGATCGCCATGACGACGACCTGGACGTGCGCGAGGCGCGGCGGGACCCGGAGGCCGTTGTCGTCGCCGTGGGACATGATCAGGCCGCCGACCATGCGGGTCGAGACGCCCCACGAGGTCTGCCAGACGAGCTCCTGCTTGCCTTCCTTCGACAGGTACTGGGTGTTGAAGGCCTTGGCGAAGTTGGTGCCGAGCTCGTGGCTCGTGCCCAGCTGCAGGGCCTTGCCGTCGCCCATCATGCCCTCGAGGGTGAGGGTGTTGATGGCGCCGGCGAAGCGCTCCTTGGCGGTCTTGCGGCCGAGCACGACGTCGATGCCGAGCACGTTCGTCATGAAGTCGCCGTAGACGTCCGTGTGGATGCGGGCGGCGTAGTCGCGGGCGTCCTCGTAGGTGGCGTGGGCGGTGTGGCCCTCCTGCCAGAGGAACTCGCTCGTACGGAGGAACACGCGCGGGCGCATCTCCCAGCGGACCACGTTGGCCCACTGGTTGATCAGCAGGGGCAGGTCGCGGTAGCTCTGGACCCACTTGGAGAAGTAGTCGTTGATGATCGTCTCGGACGTGGGCCGGACGACGACCGGCTCTTCCAGCTCCTTGCCGCCGCCGTGCGTGACGACCGCGAGCTCGGGGGCGAAGCCCTCGACGTGCTCGGCTTCCTTCGTCAGGTACGACTGCGGGATGAAGAGCGGGAAGTACGCGTTCTGGGCGCCCGCGTCCTTGATGCGCGCGTCCATCTCCTGCTGCATCCGCTCCCACAGGCCGTAGCCGTACGGTCGGATGACCATGGTGCCGCGGACCGGACCGTTGTCGGCCAGCTCGGCCTTGTTGATCAGATCCTGGTACCAGCGGGGGAAATCCTCCGCCTGCGGGGTGAGAACGGGTGCCTTTGCCATGCCGCGAATCGTACGGCGCCCGGCACGCGATACGTGAATCGGGTGCCTCGCTCCTCTGGACGCGGGGGCGAATGGGGAGTTCTCTGGCAACGGGGGCAAGGGGGCGAGACGGAATCAGGAGCGCTCTTTCGATGACACCGACGCCGACGGCGACGCTCGTCGCCCGGGACTGGGCGGAGATCCAGGAACGGATGCTGGTACCGCTGTACGAGGCGGTCTACGACCGACTGGAGGTCGGGCCGGGTGACCGGCTGCTGGGCCTCGACTGCGGGGCCGGCCTGGCCCTGCTGCTCGCGGCCGGGCGGGGAGCCGTGGCCACGGGCGTGGAGGCGGATCCGGCCCGGCGGGCCCTGGCCCGTGAGCGGCTGCTGGAGGTACTGGCGGCCCCGCCGTCGGCGCCCCGCCCGTACGACGCCCTGCTGGCCTTCTCTCCGTCCCCGGCGGCCCTGGCCGCGGCCCTGCCCGCGGTACGCCGCGGCGGGGCGGTGGTGCTGGCCGACTGGGGCCCGGCGGAGCGCTGCACGGTGCCCGCGGTCCTGGGCGGCGGGCCCTCGCCGAGGGACCTGGACGCGCTGGTGGAGCGGGCCGGGCTCAGACCGGACGGATCGGGGCGGGTGTTCTGCCCGTTCGGGTACGCGGACGTGGACAGCGCGGTGCGCGGGCTGCTGTCGACCGGCCTCTACGACAGCGCGGCCGACCCCGCGCTGGCGGAGAAGGAGCTGGCCGAGGCGCTTCACCCGTTCGAGCGGTCCGACGGCGCCGTGTGGCTGCCGAACATCTTCCGGTATGTGATCGCCCGGACGGACTAACGGCCGTGCGACTGTGCGGCCGGTCCCGTCAGTCGGCGTCGTGGGCCTTCGTCAGGCGGGTGATCCCGGCGGCGGCGTAGGCGGCCGTCTCGTCGAGGGTCTCGTTGGCGAGCAGGGCCTCGGCCAGGGCGTCGAGCTGCGGGCGGTGTTCGCGCAGGAGGCGGCAGGCCTCCGCGTAGCACTCGTCGACGATCCGCCGCATCTCGTGGTCCACCGCGTCGAGGGTGGCGGGGGCGGCGGACAGGCCGTACGGGCCGCCGCCGTCGGGCGGGATGGCGGTGAGCTTGCCGACGCGGTCGCTCATGCCCCAGCGGCCGACCATCCCCCGGACGATGTTGGTGACCTGTTCGAGGTCGTTCTCCGCGCCCGTGGTGATGACGTCGTAGACGACGTGCTCGGCCGCCATGCCGCCGAGCGCCCCGATGACGCGGCCGCGCAGGTAGGGCTCGGTGTAGGCGTAGCGGTCGGCGTCCGGGGTCGAGAGGGTGACGCCGAGGGCGCGGCCCCGGGGCACGATCGTGATCTTGCGGACCGGGTCGGCGCCCGGCTGCAGCATGCCCAGGAGGGCGTGGCCGCTCTCGTGGTAGGCGGTGCGGCGGCGCTCCTCCAGCGGCATTACCAGGGACCGCTCCGCGCCGAGCTGGACCTTCTCCAGGGCGTCGGACAGATCGGACTGGGTGACCTGGTCCTGCCGGCGCTTGACGGCCAGCAGCGCGGCCTCGTTGGCGAGGTTGGCCAGTTCGGCGCCGGTCATTCCAGGGGTGGTACGGGCCACCTGCGCGAGGTCGACGCCCGGGCCGAGCGGGATGTCCCGGGTGTGGATGCGCAGGATGGCCTCGCGGCCGGCCCGGTCGGGCGGGGAGACGGCCACCGTGCGGTCGAAGCGGCCGGGGCGGGTCAGGGCGGGGTCCAGGACGTCGGCCCGGTTGGTGGCGGCGAGGACGACCACCCCCTCCGAGCCGGAGAAGCCGTCCATCTCGGTGAGGATCTGGTTCAGGGTCTGTTCGCGTTCGTCGTGGCCGCCCATGGCCGCGCCGCCGGCGCGCACCCGGCCGATGGTGTCGATCTCGTCGATGAAGATGATCGCGGGGGCCACCTTGCGCGCCTCGGTGAAGAGTTCGCGGACCCGGGAGGCGCCGACGCCGACGATCATCTCGATGAACTCGGAGGCGGACGCGGAGAAGAACGGCACCCCGGCCTCGCCCGCGACCGCCCGCGCGAGCAGGGTCTTGCCGGTGCCGGGCGGCCCGGCCAGGAGGACCCCGCCGGGCATCCGGGCGCCCAGCTTCCGGTAGGCCTGCGGGTTCTTGAGGAAGTCGACGACGTCGTTGAGCTCGCCCTCGACCTCGTCGATGCCGGCCACGTCCTCGAAGGTGGTGCGCTTGCCGCCCGTCTCCAGCTCCACCGGCTTGGGCGGGGCCTTGCGGCCGAGGGCGCCCATGGCGCCCATACCGCCGCCCATCCGGCGGGCGATGACCACCCACAGCAGGACCAGCAGGAGCATCGGGGCGAGGGAGAGGAGCAGATTGACGAGGAAGCTGCGCTGCACGACGACCGGGGAGGCCGTCACGGTCACGTTCTGCTTGGTGAGGTCGGCCCACAGGTCGTCGTCGGCGAAGGCCGGGCGCTGGGTGACGAATTTGGTGTAGTCCCCCTTGTCCCCGTCGGGCAGCGGTTGCTTGGCCTTCAGCTCGCCCTGGATCGCGTCGCCCTTGGAGTAGATCTTCGAGACGTTGCCGCCGGCCACCTGCTTGCTGAACTCGGTGTACGAGATGGTCGGCTCGTCCCCCTCGTTGAAGAAGGACAGCACCAGGTTGGTCACCAGGTAGACGATCAGGGCGGCGAGGATCAGCCCCCTCCAGCCGCCCGGCATCCTCTTCTTCGGCGGAGGCGTGGGCGGGGCGCCTTCCGAGCGCCAGGGCGTGTCGGCCCGGTCGCGGGGAGGTACGGGGGTGGGGCTGGGCACGGGGCGCCTCCTTCTGCCATCCTCCCGGCCGACGATAAGCGACAAATCGACCCGTTGCCCCGCAGAAGGCGGAGGGCCCCAGCCGTGAGATCACGACCGGGGCCCTCCGCTGCCTGCCTGCGCAGGTACTACTTCATGAACTTCTTGAACTCGTCCGGAAGGTCGAAGTCCTGGCCCGGCTGGCCACCGCCGGCGGGAAGGCCGAAGGGGCTGCCGCCGGCCGCGGGCTCGATCTCCTGCGGACCCTGCTCGCGGCGGGCCGCTGCTGCGGCCTCCTCTTCCTTGCGCTTCATCGGGTTGCCGCTCTTGCGCTTGCCCTTGGCCTGCTTGACCTGCTTCTTCTGCCGGCCCGGGCCGCCGCCCATCCCGGGGATGCCGGGCATGCCCGGCATGCCGCCGCCCTGGGCCATGCGGGACATCATCTTGCGGGCTTCGAAGAACCGCTCGACGAGGCCCTTGACGGCACTGACCTCGGTGCCGGAACCCTTGGCGATGCGGGCACGGCGCGAGCCGTTGATGACGTGCGGGTCCTGGCGCTCGGCCGGGGTCATCGACTTGATGATCGCGGCCATGCGGTCGACGTCGCGCTCGTCGATGTTGTTGATCTGTTCCTTGATCTGCCCCATGCCGGGGAGCATGCCGAGCAGCTTGGAGATGGAGCCCATCTTCCGGACCTGCTCCATCTGGGCCAGGAAGTCGTCGAGCGTGAACTCCTTGGGACCCTTGGCGAGCTTGGCCGCCATCTTCTCGGCCTCGGCCTGCGAGAAGGTCTTCTCGGCCTGCTCGATGAGGGTGAGCATGTCACCCATGTCGAGGATCCGGCCCGCCATGCGGTCGGGGTGGAAGGCGTCGAACTCGTCGAGCTTCTCGCCGTTCGAGGCGAACATGATCTGCTTGCCGGTGACGTGCGCGATGGAGAGCGCGGCACCACCGCGGGCGTCGCCGTCGAGCTTCGAGAGCACGACGCCGTCGAAGCCGACGCCGTCGCGGAAGGCCTCGGCGGTGTTGACCGCGTCCTGACCGATCATGGCGTCGACGACGAAGAGGATCTCGTCGGGGCTGACGGCGTCGCGGATGTCCGCGGCCTGCTGCATCAGCTCCTGGTCGATGCCGAGGCGGCCGGCGGTGTCGACGATGACGATGTCGTGCTGCTTGGTCCGCGCGTACTCGAGGGAGTCCTTGGCGACCTGGACCGGGTCACCGACACCGTTGCCCGGCTGGGGGCCGTAGAAGGCCACGCCCGCGCGGTCGGCGACGACGGAGAGCTGGTTGACGGCGTTGGGGCGCTGGAGGTCGCAGGCGACGAGGAGCGGGGTGTGGCCCTGCCCCTTGAGCCAGAGGCCGAGCTTTCCGGCGAGGGTGGTCTTACCGGCACCCTGGAGGCCGGCCAGCATGATCACGGTGGGGGCGGTCTTGGCGAAGCGCAGCCGCCGGGTCTCGCCGCCGAGGATCGTGACGAGCTCGTCGTTGACGATCTTCAGGACCTGCTGGCCGGGGTTCAGCGCCTTGCTGACCTCCTCGCCGCGGGCCCTCTCCTTGACGTTCGCGATGAAGGAGCGGACGACCGGGAGGGCGACGTCGGCCTCGAGGAGGGCGATACGGATTTCCCGGGCCGCGGAGTCGATGTCAGCCTCGGACAGCCGGCCTTTGCCGCGCAGGCCCTTGAAGGTATTCGCCAAGCGGTCGGAGAGCGTATCGAACACGGTGGTCGCGATTCCTCGGGTCGGGGGCGTGGTGGTCGTCCCCCAGGGTATCGGGCCGCGCCGCCTGCATGGCCCTGCGGGCGGCTTTCCCCTCCCCGCCCCTTCCCGGAACCGGGCTCCGCCCGGACCCGCGCCTCGGTCGCCGGAGGGGCTGAAGGATCCAGCCCCGCCGGCGTTTGAGGAGCGGAGGCCCGGGGCGGCGCCCCCGAAGACGGCGCCGCAGGGCTACGACAGGGCCGCCTGCACCGAGCCGGCCAGGCCGGCCGCCTCCTGCGGATCCAGGGGCTTGCCGTCCGCAGTGGTCACGTACAGCGTGTCCACCGCATTCGCGCCCAGCGTCGAGACGTGCGCGCTCCGCACCCTGACGCCCGCCGACTCCAGCGCCCGCCCGATCCGGTGCAGCAGGCCGACGGCGTCGGGCGCGCGCACCTCCAGGACCGTGGCCAGGGAGGAGACGTCCGGGACGACCGTGACCCGGGGCGGCGGCGGAGTCACCCCGCGCCGGCGCGGGTACGCCGCCTCGCGGTCCGCCAGCTTCGCCGGGACGTCCAGCGAGCCGTCCAGGGCCCGGACCAGGTCGCTGCGCAGCCGCGCGGCCTGGGGCAGCGCCCCGTACTCCGCCGCCACCCGCCACCGCAGCACCAGGACCTCGCCCAGCTGGTCCGGCAGTTCCATGGAGCGCAGGTCCGCCGCCCGGACGGTCAGCCGGTGCAGGGCCAGCACCCCGGCCACCGCCGGGAGGACCCCCGGCTGGTCGGGAACGGCCACGACGAGTTCCCCGCCGACCGCGTCCTCCTCCTGGCGGCCGTGGAGCGCGAGCACCGGCTCCCGGGTGCGCAGGGCCTCCACCGCCAGGCGTTCCTGTTCCGTGGTCGGGATCTCCGCCTCCCGCACCGCCGGGGCCGTGCCGCGCAGCACGGCGGCGACCCGGGCGACGAGGTCCGCCACCAGCGATCCCCGCCAGGCGCTCCACGCGGCGGGCCCGGTGGCCAGGGCGTCCGCCTCCGTCAGGGCGTGCAGTATCTCCAGCGTGCCCACCGACCCCACGGCGTCGGCGACCGAACGGACCGTGGCCGGGTCGTCCAGGTCGCGCCGGGTCGCGGTGTCGATCAGCAGCAGGTGGTGCCGTACGAGCGCCCCCAGCACGGCGGCGTCCTGCGCGTCGAAGCCGACGCGGGCGGCGACGTCGCGGGCGATCGTCTCGCCGGCCACCGAGTGGTCGCCCGGCCAGCCCTTGCCGATGTCGTGCAGGAGGGCCGCCATCAGCAGCAGGTCGGGGCGGCCGACCCGGCGGGTGAGGGCCGCGGCGCGGACCGCCGTCTCGATGAGGTGGCGGTCCACCGTCCAGGTGTGGACGGGGTTGCGCTGCGGACGGCACCGCACCCGCTCCCAGTCGGGAAGCAGCTGCGTGATCAGGCCTTCCGCTTCCAGGGCCTCCCACACGGCCACGGTGGGCTCCCCCGCGCCGAGCAGGGTCACCAGCTGCTCGCGCGCCTCGGCCGGCCAGGGCACGGGGAGCGGTTTGCCCTGCGCGGCGAGCCTGCGTACGGCGTGCAGCGACACGGGAAGACCCGCCTGCGCGGCGGCCGCGGCGAACCGCAGGGGCAGGACGGGATCGCGGTCGGGGCGCGCGGCCAGGGCCAGTACGGCCTCTCCGTCGGACTCCACCACGCCCTCGGCCAGCGGTGCCCGCGCGGCGGCCGCGGCGCCCCGGGCGCCCAGCAGGCCGCGCAGCCTGGGCCGGGCGGCGCGGGCCCGCAGCACCCGCCCGACCTCCCGCCAGGTCACGTCACCGGCGTACGCGACGACGCGCGCGGCCTCGTACACCTCGCGGAGCAGGGCGTCCGCGTCGAGCAGCCCGAGCTGCGCCGCGACCTGGTCCTGTTCCTGGAGCGAGAGCCGGTCGGTGGCCCGGCCGGTCACCAGGTGCAGGGCGTCGCGCGCGTCGAGGAGCCGCCGCCGGGCCTCGGCGAGGCCGTCGCGCGGGGCGTCGGCCAGCCAGGAGGCCGCGACGGCCCGCAGCGCGGTGATGTCGCGAAGCCCGCCGCGGGCCTCCTTGAGGTCGGGTTCGAGCAGGAAGCGGAGCTCTCCGGCGCGCTCGGCCCGCTCGCGGCACAGGGAGTGCAGTTGCGGGAGCCGCTTGGCGGCCTGGTTGCGCCAGTCGGCCAGGACGGAGGTGCGCAGGCCGGCGAGGAGTCCGGCGTCACCGGCGACGGTCCGGGCGTCGAGCAGGCCCAGCTGCACCTTCAGGTCCTCGGCGGCGGTCTTGCGGGCCTCGCCGGGGGTCCGTACCGAGTGGTCGAGGGCGAGGCCGAGGTCCCACACCGGGTACCAGACGCGGTCGGCCAGCGCGCTCAGCGCCCGCGGCTCCGCCTTGCCGTCGTGCAGCAGCACCAGGTCGAGGTCGCTGCGCGGGGAGAGTTCGCCCCGCCCGTAGCCGCCGACGGCCACCAGGGTGGCGCCGCGGACGCCCGTCTCCCGTACGGCGCTCGTGAACAGGGCGTTCAGCCATTCGTCGGTCAGCCCGGACAGGGCGGAACGCCGCGAAGGCCCGGACCGCGACTCCTCCTGGAGGAGTCGCAGCCGGGCCGCGGCGTATCCGCTGGGTCCCGAGTCGGCCGTGTTGTCCGTGGTCTCTTCGACGCTCGTCACCCAGAAGCTCCCGTCACCTAGAGCGCGTCAGCGCCGCGCTCGCCGGTGCGGACCCGTACGACCGAGTCCACGGGGACGCTCCACACCTTGCCGTCACCGATCTTGCCGGTGGCCGCCGCGCTCACGATGACGCGGATCAGTTCCTCGGCGTCAGAGTCGTCGACCAGCACCTCGATACGGATCTTGGGCACGAGGTCCACCTGGTACTCGGCACCGCGGTAAACCTCGGTGTGACCGCGCTGGCGGCCGTAGCCGCTGGCCTCGGTGACCGTGAGGCCCTGCACTCCGAAGGTCTGGAGGGCTTCCTTGATCTCGTCCAGCTTGTGCGGCTTGACGATCGCGGTGATCAGCTTCATGCGTCAACCTTCTTGCTCGCGGCGGAGGGGGCGGGTGCGGCGGTGCTGCGCGAGGCTGCTCCGCCACCGGCTCCGCTGAAGTCGTAGGCGGTCTCGGCGTGTTCGACCTGGTCGATGCCGGCGACCTCGACGTCCTCGCTGACCCGCATCCCGATCGTCTTGTCGAGGAGGAAGGCGAGCAGCGCGGACGCCACCAGAGAGTAGGCGAGGACGGAGAAGACTCCGATGGCCTGCTTGCCGAGCTGTTCGAGGCCGCCGCCGTAGAAGAGGCCGGCCACGTCGGACTGGACCCCGCCGGTGGCGAAGAGGCCGACGAGGAGGGAGCCGGCGACACCGCCGACGAGGTGGACGCCGACCACGTCGAGGGAGTCGTCGTAGCCGAACTTGTACTTGAGGCCGACCGCCATGGCGCAGAGCACACCGGCGATGACGCCGACCGCGATGGCCCCGAGCGGGCTGACCGCACCGCCGGCGGGGGTGATGGCGACGAGGCCGGCGACCGCGCCGGAGGCGGCGCCGAGGGTGGTGAAGGAGCCGTGGCGCAGCTTCTCGTAGGCGAGCCAGGCGAGCATCGCGGCGGCGGTGGCGACCTGGGTGTTGACGAACATGACCGCGCCGACGCCGTCGTCGTTGCCGAGCCAGGAGCCCGCGTTGAAGCCGAACCAGCCGAACCAGAGGAGACCGGCGCCGAGCATCACGAGGGGCAGGCTGTGCGGGCGCATCGGGTCCTTCTTGAAGCCGACGCGCTTGCCGATGACCAGGATCACGCCGAGGGCGGCGGCGCCGGCGTTGATGTGGACGGCGGTGCCGCCCGCGAAGTCGATGACGCCGAGCTCGAAGAGCCAGCCGCCGGCTCCCCAGACCCAGTGGGCGACGGGGAAGTAGACGACGGTGACCCACAGGACGGTGAACAGGGCCCAGGCGCTGAACTTCACGCGGTCGGCGAGGGCGCCGCTGATCAGGGCCGGGGTGATGACGGCGAACATCAGCTGGAAGACGGCGAAGACGTAGACCGGGATGGTGTAGCCGTCCCACAGCTCGGTGATCCCGATGCCGCTGAGGCCCACGTAGTCGGAGTTCCAGCCGATGAGGGAGCCGGAGTCGGTGCCGAAGGCGAGGCTGAAGCCGTAGAGGACCCAGAGGATCGTGACGATCCCCAGGCTGATGAAGCTCATCATCAGCATGTTGAGGCTGCTCTTGACGCGGACCATGCCTCCGTAGAAGAAGGCGAGTCCCGGGGTCATCAGCATGACCAGGGCGGAGCAGATGAGCATGAACCCGGTGTTCGCGGCAGACAGCGTCGGGGCGTCTGCCGCGAGGGTCGTGATGGCTGATGCCATCGGCGTCTCCTCGTCGTCGGTACGTTCGCGTGCGGGCGATCGTGAAAACCTGAGCGGCGGCATTGGGAACTGGCCGGTTATTGACCATGAGATTCGCGCAGGCCGGTTTCCGGCGGCGCCGCTGGGTGTTTCGCGCCGATGACGAAGAGGTCGGGCGTGTTACGCGTCAATGAACTGGGCGGGTGGTGCAACCGGCCGCGGCGGTGACCCGGACGTCCTGGCTGGGGGAGCCTGATCGGGCTTCACGGGGTGACTGCCGCGGCCGGGGTTCGAGGGGCGGCCGCCGGGGCCGTCAGACGGCCTCCGCGGCTTCGGGGAGCCGGGAGGCGAGGTGGTCGGTGAGCCGGACCACTTCGGCGACGTCGCCGTACTCACGGGCGGCGCTGTCGACGGTCTTGCGCAGCCGGGTGTTCACCCGTTCGGACCGCACCTTTCCCGCCACGTCGAGGGCCCGGTCGACGAGCGCCGCGGCCTGCTCGGGCTCGCGCTGGAGCATGTGGACGGTGGCCATGCCGATGAGGTTGAGGGCGTAGGAGCGCTGGTGCTCCTCGTCCTTCTCGAAGAGCTCGACGGCCCGCTCCATGACGGGTTCCGCGAGGGAGGCGTACATGGGGCTGCGCCCGGCCACGTAGGCCAGGTCCCGGTACGAGTGGGAGTTCTCGCCGTTCAGCTCGGCCTCGGAGAAGAAGCGGATCCAGTCGGGCTCGGGCTCGCCGCCGAAGGCCACGTCGGAGAAGGTGTCCTCGGCCATCCGCACGGCCCGCTTGCAGCGGCTCGGCTGTCCCATGTTGGCGTACGCGCGGGCCTCCATCGCATACAGCATGGCCTGGGTGCGCGGGCCGGCGCAGTCGCGGCTGCCGTACTGCGCGAGGTGGACGAGTTCGAGGGCGTCCTCGGGGCGGCCCAGGTGGATCATCTGCCGGCTCATGCCGGAGAGGATGTACGAGCCGAGGGGCTTGTCGCCGGCCTCCTTCGCGGCGTGCAGGGCGAGGACGAAGTACTTCTGCGCGGTGGGGTGCAGGCCGATGTCGTAGCTCATCCAGCCGGCCAGCTCGGCCAGTTCGGCGGCGACCTTGAAGAGCCGCTTCATGACCGGGGCGGGGTGGTTCTCCTGGAGCAGGTCGGTGACCTCGTGCAGCTGGCCCACGACGGCCTTGCGGCGCAGCCCGCCCCCGCACTGGGCGTCCCACTGGCGGAACATGACGGTGGTGGCGTCGAGGAGGTCGAGTTCCGGTTCGGAGAGCCGGGGCGGGCGGTGGCCGCCGAGGGCCCCCGTCGGCCCCGCCCCGCGCGGTCCCGGGTCGGCGGCCGGTACCGGGACGAGCCAGCGCTGCATGGGCTCGATGAGGGCGGGGCCGGCGGAGAGGGCGAGCGAGGTCCCGAGGAAGCCGCGGCGGGCCAGCATCAGGTCGCTGCGGGAGAACTCGCCGAGCAGTTCGACGGTCTGCGGGCCGGCCCAGGGCAGGTCGACCCCGGAGACGGACGGGGTCTGGTGGGCGGTGCGCAGGCCGAGCTGCTCGATGGCGACGACGGAGCCGAAGCGCTCGGAGAACAGCTCGGACAGGATGCGCGGGACGGGCTCGCGGGGCTGTTCGCCGTCCAGCCAGCGGCGCACCCGAGAGGTGTCCGTGCTGATGTGGTGGGCGCCCATCTGACGGGCCCGGCGGTTGACCTGCCGGGCGAGTTCGCCCTTGGACCAGCCGCTGCGGACGAACCACGAGGTCAGCTGGTCGTTGCGCGCAGCAGCGTCCTCGATCGTTCCGCTTGCGCCGTTGCCGCTCACTGGAACGCCCCCATCCGCTCAGCCTCTTCCACACGAAACCCTGGCCGGGGCGCAGGGCGCCGCCACGGACCTTCACAGATCCTTCACACATTGCCTCCGGCATACCCACGGACGAGCATGCCTTGGGGGTTCGTGTACCGAAAGTAATCCTACGATCACCCCTGCGGCGAGGTCGATTCCAGAAACGCCACCATTCGCCACCCCTTCGAATGAACTCGCCACCGGCCAGGCGCGATTCACTTGACACCGAGGTGAAACGGATCGGTTGGACTGGAGTGCGCTCGGGGCGCGCGCGGCGAGGAGTGCGCCGGGCAGTCCTGGCGGGCACCTCGCGGCGGACCGCTGTCCGCACGTTCGGCCGACGTCGTCACCACGGGCGTCGTAACCACCGGCGCGTCCGACCCGTTGGAGGGGGCATGGGCATGGGCTTCACGATCGGCGGCAGCCGCGGCACCAAGGAGTTCCGTTCCGGCACCCGGCGCCGCGGCCGGACCTCGGAGTGCACGGCGGTGGCGGAGTACACCGGGCTGTGGGGCTGGGACGTGGTCCCCGGCGCCCGCGCCGCGGCGCCCGCCCGCGACTGTTCCTGCGGGGACGCGGAGTGCGTCTCCCCCGGGGCGCATCCGCTGCCCTTCGCACCCACCGTCAAGGCCGGGGCCACCCTGGACGAGGTCACCGAGGCCTGGGGCGATTACCCGGGCGCCGCGGTACTGCTTGCGGTGGGCCGTGCCTTCGACGTCATCGAGGTCTCCGAGGAGGCCGGGCGCCGGGCGCTGGTGCGGCTGGAGCGGATGGGGCTGCCGCTCGGCCCGGTCATCGTGACCGCGGACGGCCGGGCGCAGTTCTTCGTGGCCCCGGGCGCGGCGGCCGAGCTGCCGCAGCTGCTGTACCGGATGGGCTGGGACGACGCCGACCTCGACCTGCTGGCCCTGGGCCACGGGGCCTACGTGACGGCGCCGCCCTCGGACCGGGCCGGCCTCGGCCAGGTCGGCTGGCTGCGGCCGCCCGCGCTGGACTCGGCCGGGGGCCCGCCGCAGGCCCGGCTGCTGCTGGGCACCCTCGCCTACATCTGCCACCGCTCGCGCCGGTAGGCGCGCCCCGCACGCAACGGTGCCCCCGCGTTCCGGTCGGAACTCGGGGGCACCCGTGGTGCGTGCAGACGGCGCTCAGTCGCCGATGAGGGCGTCGACGAACGCCTCCGGCTCGAAGGGGGCCAGGTCGTCCGGACCCTCGCCGAGCCCGACGAGCTTCACGGGGACGCCCAGCTCGCGCTGGACGGCGACGACGATGCCGCCCTTGGCCGTGCCGTCGAGCTTGGTCAGCACGATGCCGGTGATGTCCACGACCTCGGCGAAGACGCGGGCCTGGGTCAGGCCGTTCTGGCCGGTGGTGGCGTCGAGGACCAGCAGGATCTCGTCCAGCGGACCGTGCTTCTCGACGACGCGCTTGACCTTGCCGAGCTCGTCCATGAGGCCGGTCTTGGTGTGCAGGCGGCCGGCGGTGTCGATGAGCACCACGTCGGCGCCCTCGGCGATGCCCTCCTTGACCGCGTCGTAGGCGATCGAGGCCGGGTCGCCGCCCTCCGGGCCGCGCACGGTACGGGCGCCGACCCGGTCGCCCCAGGTCTGGAGCTGGTCGGCGGCGGCGGCACGGAAGGTGTCGGCCGCGCCGAGCACCACGCTGCGGCCGTCGGCGACGAGCACGCGGGCCAGCTTGCCGGTGGTGGTGGTCTTGCCGGTGCCGTTGACACCGACGACCATGATCACGCCGGGCGTGTCCTCGCCGCTCTCCGTCTTCACGGCGCGGTCGAAGTCGGTGCCGACCAGGGTCAGCAGCTCCTCCTTGAGCAGGGCGCGCAGGTCCGCGGGGGTGCGGGTGCCGAGCACCTTGACCCGGCCGCGGAGCCGGTCGACGAGCTCCTGGGTGGGCACGACACCGACGTCGGCGATGAGGAGGGTCTCCTCGATCTCCTCCCAGGTGTCCTCGTCGAGGTGCTCCCGCGAGAGCAGCGTGAGCAGCCCCTTGCCGAGGGAGTTCTGCGACCGGGCGAGGCGGGCGCGCAGCCGGACCAGGCGGCCGGCGGTGGGCTCGGGCACCTCGATCTCGGGGGCGGGCGGAGCCTCCACGACCGGGTCCTCGACGGCGGCCGGCGTGGCGAGGGCGGCCTCCGCCTCCGGGAGTCCGACCTCCTCGATCGTGCGGCGCGGCTCTTCCGCCGTCTCTACGGCGTCCTCCCCCACCTGCGGTTCGGCAGGCGGGGCAGTGATGGTCGGCGTGCTGGGCGGTGCCGGGGGCGGCAGCTGCTTCTTCTTGCGGCTGCTGACCACGAGCCCGCTGATCGCGCCGACCGCGACCAGGGCGATGACTACAGCAAGGATGAGGATGTCCATAACCTCACCAGTATCGGCCACGGGCGGCCCGGAGCTCGGACCCCGGGCGTTCAACCGGGACGTAAGCCTCTGTTTGTGGTTTTAGCGGCAAATCTACGATGATGGACGACTTCCCCTCGTCCCTCCCCCACGGAGCAGCCGCATGCCTGCCGAGCCCGCCGACGGCGGAACCGAAACCGCGATCGAGACCCGCGGATTGGAGCCCGTCCCGGACGGCGAACGCGGCGGCCGGGTCCGCGACCTGGTGCCCACGTGGGTCGCCGCCAACATCAGCGTGCTGCTGCTGACCATGGGCGCGGGTCTGGTGATCTTCAACAAGCTCAACATCTGGCAGGTGCTCGTCGTCGCGGTGGCCGCGCCGGTCGTCTCGTACGGGATCGTCGGCCTGATATCGATCGCCGGCAAGCGCGGCGGCGCTCCCGGCATGGCCCTCTCGCGGGCCGTGTTCGGCCAGCGCGGCAACCTCTTCCCGGGCTCGCTGATCTGGGTGGCCCGCTGGGGCTGGGAGACGATCAACGCGGTGAGCGGCGCCTACGCCGTGCTGACCGTGCTCGACCTGCTCTTCGGGATCAAGAGCAACACCCCGCTCATCGTGGTCACCCTGCTGTTCTTCGTGGGCTGCACCTTCGTGGTCTCCGGCCTCGGCATCAAGGCGCTGCGCGTCTGCTCCACGTGGTCGACGTACCTCTTCGGCGCCTTCAGCGTGCTCGTCCTCGGGTACCTGCTCGTCACGACGGACTGGTCCGCCGTCCTCGGCAAGCCGGCCGGCTCCACCGCGATGATGATCGCGGGCATCGGCACCATCGCGGCCGGCGGCATCAGCTGGGTGCCCTCGGGCCCCGACTTCACCCGCTACCTGCCGCGCACCGCCTCCTCCAAGGGGCTGGTCGGCGCGACGATCGGCGGCGCCGGCGTCGTCGTGCTCCCGATGGTCCTGATGGGCGCGGTCATGGCCGTCGGCACCCCGGACCTGGCCACCGCCCAGGACCCCGTGTCCTTCATCGGCGAGCTGCTCCCGACCTGGATCGCGGTCCCGTACCTGCTCGTCGCGCTCGTCGGGATGCTGCTGATCAACTCGATGTCCATGTACTCGGCCGGCTTCACCGCGCAGACCCTCGGCATCAAGGTCCCGCGCGCGTGGGCGGTCAGCGTCAACGCGGCCATCAGCCTGGTCTTCGGCTTCCTGCTGATGGTGGTCGCGACGAGCTTCTTCGGCTCCTTCATCTCCTTCCTGACGCTGCTGGCCGTGGCCTTCTCGGCGTGGATCGGCGTCTTCGGCGTGGACATGCTGCGCCGACGGACCTACGACGGGGCCGCGCTGCTGGACACCACGCGGACCAGCGCCTACTGGTACCAGGGCGGGTTCGCCTGGCAGGCCATGACCGCGTGGGCCCTCGCCCTGGTGGTCGGGCTGCTGTTCACCTCGGTGGACTGGTTCAGCGGGCCGCTCGCCACCACCTGGACCGGGCGCAACGGCCTCGGCTGGGTGGCCGGCATCGTGACCTCGGGCGTGCTGTACGCCGTCCTGCCGCGCACGGCCCCCGCGGAGCCGGCCCCGGCCGCGGCGGAGGAGCCCGCGCTCGCCGGATCCCTGTCAAACTGACGCTGCGTCAGCTAACGTCCCCCTTCGCCCGCCCACCCACATCCGGCGAAGGGGGACTCCTCCATGCCCATCACCGTGGCCCGGTTCAATCTCGTCGACCCGAACGGCACCCCCGAGTCCCTCTCCGCCCGCTACAAGGCGGCGCTGGAGATGGCCCGGTACGCGGACGACCGCGGGATCGACACCATCCAGACCGAGGAGCACCACGGCACCGGCAACAACTGGCTGCCCTCCCCCTTCGCCTTCGCGGGCGCGGTCTTCGGCGCCACCCGCCGGATCGCCGTCACCGTCTCGGCGATCATCGGCCCGCTGTACGACCCGCTGAAGGTGGCCGAGGACATCGCCGTCCTGGACCTGCTGAGCGGCGGCCGCCTCGTGACCGTCGCGGGCATCGGCTACCGGCCCGAGGAGTACGAGCAGCACGGTGTGGAGTGGGGCCGGCGCGGCCGGCTCCAGGACGAGCTGCTGGAGACCCTGCTGAAGGCGTGGACCGGCGAGCCCTTCGAGTTCCGCGGCCGCTCGGTACGGGTCACCCCGGCGCCGTTCACGCGGCCGCACCCACTGCTGCTGGTCGGCGGCAGCTCCGAGGCGGCGGCCCGCCGCGCGGCCCGGCTGGGGCTGCCGTTCTTCCCCAGCGCGCACCTGCCGGAGCTGGAGGCGTACTACAACGCGAAGCTCGCGGAGTACGGCACGGAGGGCTTCTGCATGATGCCGGCGGCCGAGACCCCGCTGCTGCACATCGCGGAGGACCCGGACCGGGTCTGGGCGGAGCACGGCGACCGCTTCCTGCACGAGGCCGGAATGTACGCGTCCTGGCAGTCCAAGGACATCCGCAGCGCCGTACGGTCGGCCGCGCGCTCGGTGGCGGAGCTGCGCGCGGAGGGTGTGTACCGGATCCTCACCCCGGACGAGGCGGTCGCGTACGCCCGGGGCGCGGGCGAGGCGGGGAACCTGGTCCTGCACCCGCTGTGCGGCGGGATGCCGCTGGACGAGGGCTGGCGCAGCCTGCACCTGCTGTGCGAACAGGTACTGCCCCGGCTCAAGGACTGAGCCGGGGCAGTATCGAGGAGAGGGGTGGTGGCGGGGATGGTTACCCCATCTCCTCCAGCGCCTTGCCCTTGGTCTCCGGCACCCACTTGAGGATGAACGGGATCGAGAGCAGGGCGAAGAACGTGTAGATCACGTACGCGCCGGCGAGGTTCCAGTCCGACAGCGTCGGGAACGTGACGGTGATGACCCAGTTGGCGATCCACTGGGCCGCGGCGGCGACACCGAGCGCCGCGGCCCGGATGCGGTTCGGGAACATCTCGCCGAGCAGCACCCAGACGACCACGCCCCAGGAGAGGGCGAAGAAGAGCACGAAGGAGTGGGCGGCGACGAGTGCGATCGTGCCCTGGGTGTCGGGAATGGTGATGTTGTCGCCGCTGCCCTGCTTGTACGAGAACGCCCACGCGCAGAGGCCGAGGGAGACGGCCATGCCGGCCGAGCCGATGAGGGCCAGCGGCTTGCGGCCGATCCGGTCGACGAACACCATCGCGATCACCGTGCCGATGATGTTGATGATCGACGTGGTGAAGGAGTAGAAGAACGAGCTGCTCGGGTCGATGCCGACGGACTGCCACAGCGAGGAGCTGTAGTAGAAGATCACGTTGATGCCGACGAGCTGCTGGAAGACGGAGAGGCCGATGCCGATCCAGACGATCGGCAGGAAGCCGAAGCGGCCGCCGAGCAGGTCCTTGAAGGTGGACTTGTGCTCGGAGCGCATGGCCCGGTCGATCTCGGCGGCGCGCGCGTCGATGTCGATCTTCGAGCCCTCGACCTCGCGGAGCACCTTCTTGGCCTGCTCGGTGCGGCCGACGGAGATCAGGTAGCGGGGGGACTCCGGGATGACGAAGGACATCAGCCCGTAGATCACGGCCGGGATGACCATGATGCCGAGCATCCACTGCCAGGCCTCCAGGCCGGCGATCTCGCCGCGCTGGTCGCCGTCGGCGAGGTTGAGGATGGCCCAGTTGACGAGCTGGGAGACGGCGATGCCGATGACGATGGCGGCCTGCTGGAAGGAGGCGAGACGGCCGCGGTAGGCGGCCGGGGACACCTCGGCGATGTAGGCGGGGCCGATGACGGAGGCCATGCCGATGCCGAAGCCGCCGATGACGCGCCACATGGCCAGGTCCCACAGGGCGAACGGAAGGGCCGAGCCGATGGCGCTCGCGGTGAAGAGGACCGCGGCGATCTGCATACAGCGGATTCGGCCGATCCGGTCAGCGATGCGGCCGGCGGTGGCGGCGCCGAAAGCGCAGCCGATGAGTGCGGCGGCGATCACCTGGGCGAGCGCCGCGGACCCGACGTCGAACCGTTCGCGGATGGCGACGACGGCGCCGTTGATGACGGAGCTGTCGTAGCCGAAGAGGAAACCGCCCATCGCCGCGGCCGCGGCGATGAAGATGACGTGCCCGAGGTGGTCGGGGCGTGCCTCCCGGCCACTGCCGGACGCGGGTGCGTTCGCTGTGCTGGTCAAGGTGTGCTCCTGGGCCCGGCGCCGACGGCGGGCGGTGTGGGGGTGTTCGTCTGTACGCGTGTTCCTCCAGTGGCGCACAGCAAACTGCTCACCACCACCTGAACGTCGGACACGGCAAGCAGAGCTTATGGCTTCACTTTCTGAAGTCAAGAGCCGATGAAGAACCATCAAGCTGGAGTGAAGAGAGCCACAGCGTTCACTTTCTGAAGTGAACTGGTCAGCGCAGACGCTGACTGATGACCTTGGAGACCCCGTCGCCCTGCATCGAGACGCCGTAGAGCGCGTCCGCGACCTCCATCGTCCGCTTCTGGTGCGTGATCACGATCAGCTGCGAGCTCTCCTGGAGCTCCTCCATGATCCGGATCAGCCGCTGCAGGTTGGTGTCGTCGAGCGCGGCCTCGACCTCGTCCATCACGTAGAACGGGCTGGGGCGCGCCTTGAAGATGGACACCAGCAGGGCCACGGCGGTCAGTGAGCGCTCGCCGCCGGAGAGCAGCGACAGCCGCTTGACCTTCTTGCCCGGCGGGCGGGCCTCGACGTCGACGCCGGTGGTCAGCATGTTGTCGGGGTCGGTCAGGATCAGCCGGCCTTCGCCGCCGGGGAACAGCCGCGAGAACACCCCCTCGAACTCCCGGGCCGTGTCCCGGTAGGCCTCGGTGAAGACCTGTTCGACGCGCTCGTCGACCTCCTTCACCACTTGAAGGAGATCGGCTCGCGTCTTGCGCAGGTCCTCCAGCTGCTCGCTGAGGAACTGGTGGCGCTCCTCCAGCGCCGCGAACTCCTCCAGCGCGAGCGGATTGACCTTGCCGAGCTGCTGGTAGGCGCGTTCGGCCGCCTTGAGCCGCTTCTCCTGCTGCGCGCGGACGAAGGGGCCGGGCCGGTTGCGCGGGTGCTCGGGATCCTCGGGGAGTTCCTCCCCCTCGGCGGGCGGCGACGGCGGCACCGGCTGGTCGGGGCCGTACTCGGCGACGAGCCCGGCGGACTCCATGCCGAACTCCTCCAGCGCCCTGGCCTCCACCGCCTCGATGCGCAGCCGCTGCTCGGCGCCGAGCACCTCGCCGCGGTGGACGGAGTCGGTGAGCTTGTCGAGCTCCCCCTTCAGTGCGCGCCCGCGGTTGCGCGCCTCGCCGAGCTCCTGCTCGCGCAGGCCCTTGGCCCGTTCGGCCGCGAGGCGCTCCTCGTCGGCCCGCAGCAGCGAGACCTCCACGTGCGCGAGCAGCTGCCGGGAGCCGTCGGCCACCGCGCGGGCCACCTCCGCCTCGTGGCGCAGCCGTGCCCGGCGCCGGTCGGCGCGGGCCCGGGCGTCGCGTTCCGCCCGGGCCGCGCGGTCGAGGGAATCGGCGCGTCCGGCCAGCCCCTTGACCCGCTCCTCATGGGTGCGCAGCTGCAGCCGCGCCTCCATCTCGGTCTGCCGCGCGTTGGCCCCGTCGGCCGCGAGCCGGTCCCGCCGGGAGCTGTCGGGCTCCTCCTCCACCGGCAGTTCCTCGGCCGTCGCGAGCCGTTCCGCGCACTCCTCCACGTCGGCCAGCGCCTGCTCCAGCGCGTCCTGGGCCTTGGCCGCGGCCGCGGCGCTGCGCTCGGCTTCGCCGGCGGCCCCCTTCGCCTGCCCGGCGAGCCGCCCGAGCTGCTGCGCGACCCCGGCGCGGGCCTGCTCCACGGCACGGCGGCGCTCGGCGAGCTCCTCGACCAGGGCGGCCGCGTCCTGCCGCCGGGACTGGGCGGCCGCCTGGGCCTCGCCGAGCTCGGCGCACCGCACGCCCAGCTCGGTCAGCTCCGCCGCCGCCTCGTCCACGGCGGCCTGCACCTCGATCAGGCTGGGCGCCCCGGCGGAGCCGCCGTGCGCGAGGTGCGTCCCGAGCACGTCCCCGTCGAGGGTCACGGCCACCGCGTCGGGCCGGGCCGCGACGAGCGCCTCGGCCTCGTCGAGCGTGCCGACGACGACGTGGTCGCGCAGCACCCAGGCGGCCGCCCGCCACGCCTCGTCGTCCCCGCCGACCAACCGGGCCGCGGGAACGGCCTCGCCCGCGGGCCCGTCGCCGGGGCTCCGCCCCGCACCCCGCGCCTCAATCGCCGACGCGGCTGAAAGCTCCAGCCTCGCCGGCGTTTGAGGCGCGGGTCCGGGCAGCGCCCGGTCTCGGGAAGGGGCGGGGTGGGGGAAGACTCCCCCGTCCGAAGCCGACCCGGGCAGCTGGGCACCCGGCTCCGCGGCGGCAGCCGATGCCGGGCCCGGAGCCCCGGGCAGCCCCGCAGCATCAGTGACCTGGCCCGGAACGGCCGGAAGACCCGCAGGGTCGATGCCCCGGCCCGCGACGGCGGACGGGCCCTCAGGGGCGAAAGCCTCTTCCAGGACGGCGGGCGGATCCGCAGGATCGGAGAGCCGGCCCGGACCTACCGGCAGACCCGCAGGGTCGCAGGGCCGGCCGGCGGGGACGGACGCCTGGCCCGGAACGGCCGGCCGACCCGCGGGTGGGGCCGCCGGCGGGTGGGGCTGGTCCGGGACGGTGGGTGGGGTTGGGGTGATCAGGAGGGTGGCGCGGCCTGCGTCTGTGTCGCGGAGGTGGCGGAGGGCGGCGGCCGCCGCGTTCGGGGAGGACACCGCCAGGGCGTCGGCCGCCGAGCCCAGCGCAGCGGCCACGGCGGCTTCGTAGCCCGGGGTCACCGTCAGCCGCTCCGCCGCCGGCCCGAGCAGGCCGGCCAGCTTCTCCCGCGCCGCGAGCAGCGCCCCCGTACCGTCCTTGCGGCGCAGCCCGAGCGCGAGCGCGTCCCGCCGCGCCGACACCGCCGCCCGCGAGCGCTCCGCCCCGGACAGCGCGTCGCGCGCGGCGGACAGTGCCGCCTCGGCCGCCGCCAGCTCGGCGCGCGCGTCCTCGTGGTCCGCGTCCGCCGACGGCTCGTCCAGCCCGCCGACCTCCTCCGCCAGCGCCTCGTACTCCGCCTGCGCGGCGGCGGCCCGCGACTGCGCCGCGTCCCGCGCCGCGACGAGCCGGTCGATCTCGGCCTGCGCCGCCCCCGCGCGGGAGCGGGCCGCGCCGAGCCGCCCCGTCAGCCGGGCCAGCCCCTCGCGCCGGTCGGCGATCGCCCGCGCCGCGTCCCGCAGCCGCCGCTCCTCCTCGGCCAGCGCGCGCTCCAGCTCGGCCCGGTGCTCGGCAGTGTCCTCCAGCGCCCGCGAGGCCGCCTCCAGAGCCGCCGTCAGTTCCGCCTCCTGCTCGCGGATCCGCGCCGCCTCCCGCTCCATGTCCTCGGGGTCGCGGCCCCGCCGTTCGTCCTCCACCGGGGCCGTCGCGCTCTTCACCCGCGCGTCCGCCAGGGACGCGGTGCCCCGTACCCGTTCGGCGAGCTGCGAGAGCTCGTACCAGGTCTGCTGCGCCCGCTGCAGCCGCGGCGCGAGCTCCCGTACGGCCTCCTCCAGCTCGGCCTCGCGCCGCAGCGCCAGCGCCAGCTGGGCCTCGGCCGCTTCCTTGCGCTCCTTGAGTGCCGCCTCGTCCGCGATCTCCGCGTCGAGCGCCCGCCGCAGCGTGACCAGGTCGTCGGCGAGCAGCCGCAGCCGCGCGTCGCGCAGGTCCGCCTGGATCACGGCCGCCCGCCGGGCGACCGCGGCCTGCCGTCCCAGGGGTTTGAGCTGGCGGCGCAGCTCGTCGTTGAGGTCCTGCACGCGCGCGAGGTTGGCCTGCATCGCGTCGAGCTTCCGCAGCGCCTTCTCCTTGCGCTTGCGGTGCTTCAGTACGCCCGCCGCCTCCTCGATGAAGGCGCGGCGGCCCATGGGGTCGGCGTGCAGGACGGAGTCCAGCTGGCCCTGGCCGACGATGACGTGCATCTCGCGGCCGATGCCGGAGTCGGACAGCAGCTCCTGGATGTCCAGCAGCCGGCAGGTGTCACCGTTGATCTGGTACTCGCTGCTGCCGCCGCGGAACATGATCCGGGTGATGGTGACTTCGGCGTAGTCGATGGGGAGCGCGCCGTCGGAGTTGTCGATCGTCAGCGACACCTCGGCGCGTCCGAGCGGCGGCCGTCCGGTGGTCCCGGCGAAGATGACGTCTTCCATCTTCCCGCCGCGCAGGGACTTGGCCCCTTGTTCGCCCATGACCCAGGACAGCGCGTCCACCACATTGGACTTGCCCGAGCCATTCGGACCCACGACACAGGTGATGCCGGGTTCGAAGCGCAGGGTGGTGGCGGAGGCGAAGGATTTGAAGCCACGCAGGGTCAGGGACTTGAGGTGCACGCCGCCGGACTCTACCTTTCACGTTCGGTTTCACCCATGAAGGTGCAGGGCACCACTGACGCTAAAGGCATCACGCCCCCCACCTGGCCCTCTGGGACCATGGCGCGGAGGGCCACGGAGGGCAGAGGGAGCGGAGGGGGCGGTCCAAGAAAGATCAAAGAAAGAAGGGACGCCGAAGCGTCCCTTGCAGATCAAACGGGGCTGGAGTCGAGCGACGAATGAGCGCGGATCAGGTGAGCGCAGGCTCCGCCTGGGGTACGTCGATGTCGATGCGGTCCAGCAGCGAGTCTCCGTCGTGCTGAGCGGCGGCCGCGTTCAGCGCGTCATTTTCAGACTGAATCCGTACGAGCTCGGACTCGAGGTCCTGGACGCGCTGCTGAAGCCGTCGCATCTCGGCGAGGAGTCGCGGATCGGAACCGCCGACGTAACCGAGAAGCGCCTTTGCCATGATGGATGGTCCTCCACACTGAGTGACCGACCGAAGCGGTGTGGGTCGTGAGGGAAACGCACCCGCGGATGTCCGGCAGCAACTGACAGTCACTGCGCTTACTACTGCCAACACTGCCAAACAGCTCAGGTGCGCGGGGCTTCCAGCGTCTCACCAAAAAGTTTGACGGTCAACACGATCACACCCCGTATCGGCGGGAGCCCCGGCCCCGGCAGGGCGCGTGGAGATCATCCTCATCTCCGAGCCTTCCACGGTTCGCTCCGGTCGGCAACGCGTCGGCGACGAATGCGCAGTTCCGACCATGTGCGGACGATCAGAGGTGTGATGAGTACATGATCAGTCGATCGGTCATCGCATCCCGAATCCGTCGTAGCCACCGCGCGGTGTGCCCCAGATCTCTGTCACCCCGTCCACCCGGCCGGGCGTGTCGGCGGAGCGCAGCCAGTCCAGCAGCCGGTGGCAATTCTCACGTTGACCTTCGGCGACCACCTGTACTCGCCCGTCGTCGAGGTTGAGCGCGAAGCCGACTACGCCGCCGATCTCCAGGGCGTTCTCCCTGGTGAACCAGCGGAAGCCGACTCCCTGCACACGGCCGCGCACCCAGGCGGTCAGACGGACGTCTTCATTCATGCGTGAACGCTAACCGGGCGATGACTTTCCGGACACATCGCCCCCAGGCCCCATGGCGTACAGTCGCGCAGCAACGAACTCACCCATTTGGGTGTGTAAGGGATGATCTTGATCCGGCAAGGAAGGGCACGACAGCGATGGGACGTCACCGACTCCCCGCCGCGCCGCACAGCGGCGGCAAGCGCGGCACCGTCCTGCGCACCGGTCTGCTCGGCGTCTCGGTGGCCGTGGCCCTCGGCACGGCGGCCGTCACCACCGGCATGGTGCCGGTCGGCAGCTCGTTCCCCTATGTGGGCGTCAGCGGTACGGGTTCCGCCGGCACGCCGGAGGCCAGGGGCAAGGCCTCGCCCACCCCGGACCCCGCGCTGGAACAGCAGGGCGGCCTCGCCAGCCTGTCGGGCCGCGCCGCCACGGGCGCCGGCTCCGCCTCCCCCTCGAAGAGCCCCTCCACCTCGCCGTCCCCGTCGGCCTCGCCCTCCCCCTCGGCTCCGCCGAGCCCCTCCGTGTCAGCGTCGCCGAGCGCCCCGCCGAGCGCCGCACCCTCGCCCTCGGCCACGCCCGCTCCCGCCCGCAAGGCACCCGAGAAGAAGCCGGTTCCGGTGCCCTCGAAGCCGGCTCCGGCGCCGTCGAAGCCGGCCGCGGCTCCCTCGACGCCGGCCGCCCCCACGGCCCGGCCGGACCTGGACGGCCACTCCGCCGAGGAGGACGCCGTGGTCGCCCTGGTGAACCAGGAGCGCGCGATGGCCGGGTGCGGTCCCGTCCGGGCCAATCCGCCGCTCGCGGCGCTGGCCGGAGCCTTCAGCAAGGACATGGCCGCCCGGGGCTTCTTCAGCCACGACGACCCCGACGGCAACAGCCCGTGGGACCGCGCCGCCAAGGCCGGCCTCACCAGCCTCGGCGGCGAGAACATCGCGCGCGGCCAGGGCGACGCCGAGGCCGTGATGAAGGCCTGGATGAACAGCCCGGGCCACAAGGCGAACATCCTCAACTGCGAGTTCCGCACCCTGGGCGTCGGCGCCCACTTCGCCGCCGGCGGCCCCTGGTGGACCCAGGACTTCGGCTTCTGACGCAGACGGCGACCGTCGGCCGCTCGGGGCTCAGGCTCCGGCCGCGGCCAGGGCCGCGCGGCCCGCGATGACGATGCGGGTCTGCTCGGCGACGCGGCGGCCCAGGTGCTCGGCGGTCGCGATGTCGGCCTTGTGGACGGCGTCCGCACCCTCGTCGGAGTTACTCTGGGCGGCGGCGCCGGCGAAGACGCCGAGGCGGTTGAGGTCGTTCTCGGAGGCGGTGCTGCTGTTCCAGCCCGGCTTCAGACCCAGGTTGACCCAGCTCATGCCGTGCTGGGCCGCGAGGATCTGAAAGAACTGCAGGGTGTGCAGCTTGTCGCCGCTCTTGGACGCGGAGTTCGTGAAGCCGGCGGCCACCTTGTTCTGCCAGACGTCGCCGAACCAGCGCTTCGAGGTGGCCTCCGCGAAGACGTGGAAGGCGCCGGAGGCGGTGCCCATGTAGGTCGGGGAGCCGAAGACGATCGCGTCGGACGCGTCGAGCAGCTCCCACTGCGCGTCGTCGATCTCGTCGACCTTGATCAGGTGGACGGTCGCCCCGGCGTCGGCGGCGCCACTGCGGACCGCCTCGGCGACCACGGCGGTGTGGCCGTAGCCGGAGTGGTAGGCGATCGAGACGACGGGGGTGTGCGCGATACCGGACAAGGTGGTTCTCTCCCTCGGAAGACTCCCTCCGCCGCACGGGCGTGGTGCGGGGGAGCAGGACTGTGTCGACACCAAGAGAAGCACTAACTTTTGGAAAGCGCAACCCTCGAGTTAGCGCTGCAGGGGAGTACGCTCTTCCTATGGAGACCCCTGTCCGCACCGAAGCCGCCGACACCGAGCAACCGTTCGACGTGTTCGCGCGCGCCTGCCCGTCCCGCGAGACCCTGGAACACGTCACCGGCCGCTGGGGCAGCCTCACCGTGGGCGCCCTGCGCGAAGGCCCGTGCCGTTTCAACGAACTGCGCCGCCGGGTGGAGGGCGTGAGCGAGAAGATGCTCTCCCAGACCCTGCACGCGCTGGAGCGCGACGGCATAGTCCACCGCGAGGCCCAGCCGACGAATCCGCCGCGCGTCGACTACGAGCTGACCCCGCTCGGCATCGAGGTCGCGGACCGGCTGCTCTCGCTCATCCACTGCCTGGAGGGCAACATGCCGGCGGTGCTCACCGCCCGGACGTCCTACGACGCCACGCGCGGCGGCCGCTGACAGCGCGGGCAGAAGTAGCTCGACCTGTTCATCCAGGGGCGCCGGCGCATCGGCGTACCGCAGCGGCGGCAGGGCTCGTCCTCGCGCCCGTAGGCGTCGAGCGAGCGGTCGAAGTACCCCGACTCGCCGTTCACGTTCACGTACAGGCTGTCGAAGCTGGTGCCGCCGACGGCGAGCGCCGCGTTCATGACGTCCCGGACATGGCCGAGGAGTTCCGCGCTCCGGGGGCGCGTGAGGTTCGCGGTGGGGCGCTCGTAGTGCAGCCTGGCGCGCCACAGCGCCTCGTCGGCGTAGATGTTGCCGACCCCGCTGACCAGGGACTGGTCCAGCAGCGCCCGCTTGACGGTGGTCCGCTTGGCGCGCAGTGCGAGGTGGTACGCCCCCTCGTCGAAGAGGGGGTCGAGCGGGTCCCGGGCGATGTGCGCGATGACGTCCGGCAGACCGTCGGCCGTGTTGTCGTGCAGCGAGAGCCCACCGAAGGTCCGCTGGTCCACGAAGCGCAGCTCGGTCCCGGCGGCGCCCGCGGCGGAGCCGCTGTCGGAATCAGTGAACCGCACCCGGATCCGCAGGTGCTTCTCGTCGGGGGCGTCCTGCGGCTGGACGAGCAGCTGCCCGCTCATCCCCAGGTGCCCGAGCACGGACAGGTCCCGTCCCTCCAGCGGCAGCCACAGGTACTTCCCGCGCCGCTGCGGCACTCCGACGGTCTCGCCGCGCAGCCGCGCCGCGAAGTCGGCCCCGCCGCCCGGATGGCGCCGTACCGCCCGCGGGTGCAGGACCTCGACGGCCTCGACGGTCCGCCCGGCCACCCAGCGCTCCAGCCCCCGCCGCACGACTTCGACTTCGGGCAGCTCGGGCACGGGATACCTCCGGGGATGCGGATCTGGGCGCTCCCGGCGAGCGTACCGGCCCCCCGGAAACGGAATCGCCCGCCCCTGCGAGGCAGGGGCGGGCGGGCAAATCCGAAAGGAAGGGTCAGGCGTCCGGCGCCGGTTCGGCGGGAGTCGGCACCCCGCCGTCCTCGGACCCGGCCGAAGCCGGGACCTCGGCCGGAGCGGCGGCGGCCACGGCGGCAGCCGCGATCCGCTCGTCCGCCGCGGTGCGGATTCCGCGCCATGCGGACTCCGCAGCCTGCTGTTCCGCTTCCTTCTTGCTGCGGCCGGTGCCGGTGCCGTACGAGACACCACCGACGCGGGCGGCAGCAGTGAAGGTCTTCTCGTGGTCCGGACCGGTCTCGGTGACCAGATATTCCGGTACGCCAAGACCTTCGGCCGCCGTGAGCTCCTGGAGACTGGTCTTCCAGTCCAGGCCGGCCCCGAGGTTCGAGGACTTCTCGATGAGCGGGTCGAAGAGCCGGTGGACCAGCTCCGAGGCCGCGTCGAGGCCCTGATCGAGGTAGACCGCGCCGATCACCGCTTCAAGGGTGTCGGCGAGGATGGAGGCCTTGTCCCGGCCGCCCGTGCCCTCTTCGCCCCGGCCGAGCCGGATGAAGGAGCCGAGTTCGAGGCCGCGCCCGACCTCCGCCAGTGCGCGCGAGTTGACCACCGCGGCCCGAAGCTTGGCCAGCTGGCCTTCGGGGAGATCGGGGTGGGTCGTGTACAGCGTGTCCGTGACCACCAGGCCCAGCACGGAGTCCCCGAGGAACTCCAGCCGTTCGTTGGTGGGCAGACCGCCGTTCTCGTACGCGTACGAGCGGTGGGTCAGTGCACGCACCAGAAGGGCGGACTCGAGTTGATACCCGAGCCGCCCTTCCAGAAGCGTGTGGGACGAGGCCGCGTTGTTACTGTCTGCCTGCTTCTCAGCGTTGGACAGCTCAGACATTGCGCCTCTCACCAGCCGCTCAGACCTCGAGGACCTGGCGCTTGTTGTAGGTGCCGCAGCTCGGGCACGCAATGTGCTGGAGCTTCGGCTCCTGGCAACGCTCACACGAAACCAGGGTGGGGACCGCAGCCTTCCACTGCGACCGGCGGTGGCGCGTGTTGCTGCGCGACATCTTCCGCTTCGGAACAGCCACGGCTACTTCTCCTGCTTCTCGGCGGCGCCCTGAACTCCGTCAGAGGCAGTGCCGCTCATGTTGTCCTTCTCGTCGTCCTGATCGGTCACGACGAGTCCCTGCAATGCCGCCCAACGGATGTCGACGGCGTCATGGTGGTGGTCCGGGTCGTCGTTCAGGCTGAGCCCGCAATCGGGGCACAGTCCGAGACAGTCCTCCCGGCACACCGGCTGCATGGGCAGTGCGAGCACCACCACATCCCGCAGCACGGGTTCGAGGTCGAACAAACCGTCCTCGAGGAAGAGCGTGTCCTCGTCGTCCTCGGCGTCGTCGGCCGGTTCCGCCTTGGAGCGGCTCCGGTCGTCGGCGTCAGGGTACGAGAACATCTCCTGGAAGTCCGCCTTGAGCTCGCGCTCGACGGACTCCAGACACCTTACGCACTCCCCCACGGCCGACGCACGGGCGGTGCCTGTGACAAGCACCCCTTCCATGACCGACTCCAGGCGGAGCTTGAGCTTCACCGGGGTGCCCTCCGGCACTCCGATGACGCCGGCGAGACCGAAGTCCGCCGGCGCCGCGATCTCACGGGACAGCCGCTGCATGGCACCAGGACGCCGGCCCAGCTCGTGCGTGTCGAACACGAGGGGGTTGTGGTGGTCGAGGCGGGTATTCAGGGCCGTTCCTGCTTTCACAGATCGCTGAAGATCAAAGATTCCGCCGCTCTAGGGCAGCATGGATCGCGGTGCATACGCGCGACCGAAGAGCCAGGATACCCGGAGCGGCGCCCAGCGCCCAATCCGGTCCTAGCGCCCCTGTTCGTACTGGCGCAGCTGGTCCAGGTTGATCATGCTCGTGTCGAAGAGGCTGGTCTCGTCGAGCGAGGGCTGCTGGGCCTGCGGCTGCTGCTGGTACGCGGCGTAGGGGTCGGGCTGCTGCTGGTAGGCCGCGTACGGGTCCGGCTGCTGCTGGTAGCCGCCGTACGGATCCTGGTAGCCGTACGCGTCCTGCTGCTGCGCGGCGGGCTGCTGGTAGGAGTACGAGTCGTACACGGGCTCCGCCTGCGCCGGGATCGGCGCCTGCGCGTGGAGGGGCTCCGGTTCCGCCAGGCCCGCCAGGAAGTCGGCGTCGCTCGAGGAGCGGGACTGCTGGCCGCCCGCCGCGTCCTGGGCGGCCATGTGCACGCCCAGGTCGTCCGAAGGGACCCGGCCCAGCAGCTTCTGGCGGCCGCGGCCCACGGCCTCCAGGGTCTTGGAGAGCACCGCCTCGAAGGTCGCCAGCTTGGTGTCCACGTACGCGTCCGCCTGCTGCCGCTGCGTCTCGGGATCGTGGCTGCGCTCGGGCGCGTCCATGTCCGGGTAGCCCTGCTCGTCCAGACCCGGGCCGCGGCCCAGCAGCTTCTCCCGGCCCCGGTCCACCGAGCCGATGGTCTTGGTCAGCACGACCTCGAAGTTCGCGAGCTTGCTGTCGACGTAGTCGTCGGCCTCGGCCCGGATCTCCTTCGCCTCCCGGCGGGCCTCCTCCAGGATCCGGTCCGCCTCGGCATGGGAGCGCCGCGCGATCTCGGTGTCGGAGATCAGCGAACCGCGCTGGTTGTGGGCCGCGTCGATGATCCGCTCCGCCTCCCGGCGGGCCTCCTCGACCATCTGCTCCCGGCCGCCGATGAGCTCCTGAGCCTGCGCGAGCGAGCCGGGGAGCGCCTGGCGCACCTCTTCGAGCTGGGCGAGCAGCTCGGCGCGGTTGATCACGCAGGAGGCCGACATGGGCATGGACCGGGCGCCGCCGACGGCCGCGACGATCTCGTCGAGCTTCTTCTGCACGTCCATGGGGGCTCGCACTCTCTCGGCCTCAGGCGGTTCCTGAGACGGACGGGACGACTGTAAGGCCACCGGGCGGGCCCCCGACACTGCCTGACAGACCGTCAGGAACTCAGCGGTTGCGCAGCCGCTCCAGGAGCGCCGCGTGGACGTGCGCCGGCAGCAGGTGGGCGACGTCGCCACCCCAGGTGGCGACCTCCTTGACCAGCGAGGAGGACAGGAAGCTGTAGCTGGGGATGGTCGGGACGAACAGCGTCTCGACGCCCGACAGACCCAAGTTCATCTGGGCCATCTGGAGCTCGTAGTCGAAGTCGCTGACCGCGCGCAGGCCCTTGACGATGGCGGGGATGTCCCGCTGCTTGCAGAAGTCGACGAGCAGGCCGTGGAAGGACTCGACCTGGATGTTTCCGTAGTCGGCCGTCGCCTCGCGGATCAGCTCCATCCGCTCCTCGACGGTGAACAGGCCCTTCTTCGACTCGTTGATCCCCACGGCGACGTAGACGACGTCGTACAGCCTGGAGGCCCGTCCGATGATGTCGAGGTGTCCGTTGTGAATGGGATCGAAGGACCCCGGACAGACGGCGCGGCGCAACTGAACTCCCTCGTTCATGAGTCTTCGCGGGTGAAGCCGGCGCGGCCGTACCACAGGGTGCCCTCGCCGTACTTGCGCGACCGGAGCGGCTCGAAGCCCTCGGGCCACGGGAAGGCACCGCTCCTGGTGCTGCGCTCCACGGTGACGAGCGCATCGCCGGTGATCCAGCCGTTGGACCGGAGTGTGAGGAGGATCTCCCGCAGGTCCGCGCTGTCCACGACGTACGGCGGGTCCAGGAAGACGATGTCGTACGGGTCCCCGGCGGCCTTGGCCGCCACGATCTGTTCGGCCTTGCCGGCGCGGAACTCCGCGCCGGGCAGGCCCAGCGTCCTGATGTTGTCCCGGATCGCCTTGGCGGCCTTGGCGTCGGCCTCGACGAGCAGGGTGTGGGCCGCGCCGCGGGAGAGCGATTCCAGGCCGACGGCGCCGGAGCCGCCGTACAGGTCGAGCACCCGGGCGCCTTCGACGCCGTGCAGCGACTCCCAGGTGGAGAAGAGGCCTTCGCGCATCCGGTCCGAGGTGGGCCGGGTGCCGGTGCCGGGGGGCACGGCCAGCCGTCGCCCGCGGGCACTGCCGGCGATCACGCGGGTCATCTGGGGTCCTTCGGTACGGGCGGTAGGTGGAGTGCCCCGGCGCTGCCGCGGCACTCCAACGATAGGTCGTGCCGCTCAGCCCTTCTCCAGGTACTGCTCGCGCTCGGTGTCGAGCAGGGCGTCCAGCGCGGTCCGCAGGCCCGGCAGGCCCTCCAGGGCGGGGTCCTCGGCGACGACGCGGGTGGCCTCCTCCCGGGCCTGGGCGATGACCTCCTCGTCCTCGATGACGGCGAGCATGCGCAGCGAGGAGCGCACGCCCGACTGGGCCTGGCCCAGTACGTCGCCCTCGCGGCGCTGCTCGAGGTCGATCCGGGAGAGCTCGAAGCCGTCGAGGGTGGCGGCGACGGCGGCCAGCCGGGCCCGGGCGGGGCTGGCCTCGTGCATCTCGCTGACCAGCAGGCACAGGCCGGGGGCGGAGCCGCGGCCGACGCGGCCGCGCAGCTGGTGGAGCTGGGAGACGCCGAACCGGTCCGCGTCCATGATCACCATGACGGTGGAGTTCGGGACGTTCACACCGACCTCGATGACGGTGGTGGCGACGAGCACCTTGACCTCGCCCGCGGCGAAGCGCCGCATGACGTCGTCCTTGTCGGCCGGGTCCATCCGGCCGTGGAGCACCTCCACGGACAGCCCGGCGAGCGGGCCGCGCGTCAGCTGCTCGGCGATCTCCAGCACCGCCAGCGGGGGCCGCTTGTCCCCGTCCTCCTCGGCCGCCTTCTTCTTCTTGGGCTCGTCCTCGCCGTCACCGATGCGCGGGCACACCACGTACGCCTGGTGGCCGTTCTCCACTTCCTCGCGGACCCGTTCCCAGGCCCGGGCGAGGAAGTGCGGCTTGTCCTTGGCGGGCACCACGTGGGTGGCGATCGGCGAGCGCCCGGCGGGCAGCTGGTCGAGGACGGAGGTCTCGAGGTCGCCGAAGACGGTCATGGCGACCGTGCGCGGGATCGGGGTGGCGGTCATCACCAGCAGGTGCGGGGGCTGCTTCCCCTTGGACCTGAGGGCGTCGCGCTGCTCGACGCCGAAGCGGTGCTGTTCGTCCACGACCACCAGCCCGAGGTCGTGGAACTGCACCTTGTCCTCGATCAGCGCGTGCGTGCCGATCACGATCCCGGCCTCGCCGGTGACCAGGTCGAGCAGGGCCTGCCGGCGCGCGGGCATCCCCATCGACCCGGTGAGGAGCACCACCTTGGTCCCCTGGTCGGAGCCGCCGAGCATGCCTCCCTCGGCCAGTTCGCCCATCATCTCGACGATGGACCGGTGGTGCTGCTGCGCGAGCACCTCGGTGGGCGCGAGCATGGCAGCCTGCCCGCCGGAATCCACGACGGCGAGCATCGCCCGCAGGGCCACCATCGTCTTCCCGCTTCCGACCTCGCCCTGGAGGAGGCGGTGCATGGGGTGGCTGGTGGCCAGGTCGTCGAAGATCTCCTTCGAGACGGCCACCTGGCCGTCGGTGAGGGTGAAGGGGAGCTTCGCGTCGAAGGAGTCGAGGAGGCCGCCGGGGGCCGGGCGGCGGGGGACGGCCGGGAGCTGGGAGTCGGCGTGGCGGCGGCGGGCCAGGGCGACCTGGAGGACGAAGGCCTCGTCCCACTTGAGGCGCTGGCGGGCGTCGTCGATGTCGGCCTTGGTGGCCGGCCGGTGGATCTTCAGCAGGGCCTCGGTGAGCGGGACCAGACCGCGGCCCTCGCGCAGGGCGGGCGGCAGCGGGTCCACGGCCTCCCGGGCGCTGGGCAGCACCGCGTCCACGCACTTGGCGATCTTCCAGGACTCCAGCTTCGCGCAGGCCGGGTAGATCGGGATGAGCTGGTTGGCGAAGGCGGTGGCGGCGTCCCGGTCGGAGGCGTCCGCGCCGAGCGGCTCGTACGCGGGGTGGGCGAGCTGGAGCTTGTGGTTGAACTTGGAGACCTTGCCGGCGAACATCGCGCGGCTGCCGGGCAGCAGCTCCTTGTGCGGCTTGTGGACGCCGGCTCCGAAGAAGACCAGCTGGAGCCGGCCGCTGCCGTCGGTGATGGTCACCTCCAGGCGCTTGCCCCGGCCCCCGTTGAAGGTCAGGATCCGGGCGTCGGCGACCTGCGCGACGACGGTCACGTGCTCGTCGATCTGGTCGGCGAGCTCGGCCAGCGAGGTCAGCTCACCGCGCTCGGCGTACCGCCGCGGGTAGTGGTGGAGCAGGTCCAGGGCCGTGTGCAGGCCGAGCTGCTCGGCCAGCACCTTGGCGGTGGCGGGTCCGAGCGTCTTCTTGAGGTCTTCGTCGAGCGCGGGCACGTGTTCCATTGCACACCATGGCGCTGACAAGCCCGCTATTCCACCCCGATGAGGAGCGGCGCCGAGTACCGGCCGCCCCGGTAGGTCACGGTGTCCACGGCCAGGTGGCCGTGCTGGACGTACGCCTCCAGGCGCTCGGCGACCGCGTCCGGCACCTCGGGTCCGAGGACCAGGGTGACGAGTTCGCCGCCGGAGCCGAGCATCCGTTCCAGGACCGCCTCGGCGGTCTCGGCCAAGCCCGAGCCGATCACGGCGACGTCCCCGTCGATGAGGCCGAGCACGTCGCCGGCCTGGCAGATGCCGGCGGAGGTGAAGGACTGCCGTTCGGCGACGGCCAGTTCCCCGTACCGGGTGGCGCCGGCCGCCGCCGTCATGGCGACCACGTCCTCGTCGAAGCTGCCGTCCGGGTCGTGCACGGCGAGGGCGGCCAGCCCCTGGACCGCGGAGCGGGTGGGGATCACGGCCACCCGTACGCCTTCGGCGCGGGCCTGTTCGGCCGCCGCGGCCGCTGCGGCGCGCAGCTCGGCGCCGCCCGGCAGCAGGACCACCTCGCGGGCGTGGGCGCGGCGGATGGCGTCGAGCAGTTCGGGGGCGGCGGGGACCTCTCCGGAGCGCACGAGCACGGCGGTGGCTCCCGCCTCCCCGCACAGCCCGGCCAGTCCCTCGCCGGGGACCACGGCGACCACGGCCCGCTGGGCGCGCTCGCCCCGGGCCCGGCGCCGCTCGTCCCCGAAGTGCGTGATCCGTATCCGGTACGGCCGCCCGGCGACGACCCCGGCCTCCACGGCCGCGCCGGGGTCGTCGACGTGCACGTGGACGTTCCACAGCCCGTCGCCGCCGACCACGACCAGGGAGTCGCCGAGCCCGTCCAGCCGTTCGCGCAGCTCCCCGACCGCCGCCTCGGAGGCCTCCAGCAGATAGATCACCTCGTACGCGGGCCCGTCCTCCTCCTGCTCGCAGGGGTCAGAGGTCTGTGGCACGGGCACCGCGCGGCCTCGCACGGGTTCGGCGGCCGGTTCCTGGCCGGACAGCGCCTGCCACAGGGCTCCGAGTACGGCGACCAGCCCGCAGCCCCCGGCGTCGACCACTCCGGCCCGGCCGAGTGCGGCGAGCTGCCCGGGGGTCTCGGCCAGGGCGGCGCGGGCCCCGTCGTAGGCGGCGCGGGCCACGTCCGCGGCGGTCCCGGCGGCGGCTCCGGCGGCCTCGCCGGCCCGCGCCGCGGCGCCGGCGACGGTGAGCATGGTGCCCTCCACCGGGTGCGAGACGGCCGCGTACGCCTCCTCCGCGGCCCGGGTGAGCGCCTGCGCCAGCAGCACACCGGCGCCGCGCTCCTCGGTCCCGCCCGCCTTGGTCCCGCCCGCTCCGGTCCCGGTGGCCCCCCCGGGTTCGCCGCCGAGTACGTCGGCCACTCCGCGCAGCAGCTGCGCCAGGATCGTCCCGGAGTTCCCCCGGGCCCCGACGAGCGCGCCGTGCGCCCAGGCCCGTACGGCGTGGGCCAGGGAGGCCGGCGCTGTGCCCTCGGTCACCTCCGCGAAGGCGTCGTCCAGCGCGCGGTCGGCCGATTCGGCGGTGAGGTAGAGGTTGGTGCCGGTGTCCGCGTCGGCGACCGGATAGACGTTGATCGCGTCGATGTCCTCGCGGGCCCGGCCCAGTGCGGCCAGGGCCAGCGAGCTCCAGGTGCGCACCGCTTCGGCGTCGAGCTCGTCAGGGGACTGCGGCTGCGGCTCGTGCGGCACCGGGCGTTCCTCCTCGTGCGGGCCAGGGTTCACCGCAGGGTAGCCAAGGTCGGCCCGGGCGTCCGGACCGCGGGGCGGGGGCAGCGGCGGCCATGGTAGTTTTCTTGGACGGACGCAGTCGTTGTATGCTGCTCCGGTTGCCCGATGAGAGTCGGGCCATTCCCCCGGCAAACCACTTCAGACCTCTGAATCCGGTGCGCCGGTTTCACTGTAATTGCATCTGAAGTCTTGGAGTGACCTGTGGCTGCCAACTGCGACGTTTGCGCCAAGGGGCCGAGCTTCGGCAACAACATCTCCCACTCGCACCGCCGCACCTCGCGTCGCTGGAACCCGAACATCCAGCGCGTCCGTGCCGTGGTCAATGGGACGCCGAAGCGCCTCAACGCCTGCACCTCGTGCATCAAGGCCGGCAAGGTCTCGCGCTGACGCCTCCCGTCGTAGCGCAGCCCTTTCCGGTTGCCAAAAAGGCCGGTTCACCTCTGGTGAACCGGCCTTTTGCCTTGTCCGGCGGGGCTCAGCGCCACTGCCAGGCGTGATCCACCGGGCCGATGCCCCCGCCGAGCGGGAAGCCGGCGGCGATGGCGCCCGTGACGTACCCCTTGGCGGCCGTGACGGCCTCCGGGACGGCCAGGCCCCTGGCCAGGCCCGCCGCGATCGCGCTGGCGAGGGTGCAGCCCGTGCCGTGGGTGTGCCGGTTGTCGTGGCGGGGGGCGCGCAGCCACCGCTCCTCCGTCCCGTCGCTGAGCAGGTCCACCGCCTCGTCGCCGTGCGCCGCGAGGTGTCCGCCCTTGATCAGCGCCCACCGCGGCCCGTGGCCGAGGATCGCGTCGGCGGCCCGCCGCATGTCGTCCTCGGTCTCCACCACCACGCCCGTGAGCTGCGCCACCTCGTCCAGGTTGGGCGTGGCCACGGTGGCCCGCGGCAGCAGCTCCTTGCGTACGGCGTCCAGCGCGGAGGCGGCGAGCAGCCGGTCCCCGTGCTTGGAGACGCCCACCGGGTCCACGACGGCCGGGGCGGGGGTGCCGGCGAGCAGCGCCGCCACCGTCTCCACCAGCACGGCGGAGGAGAGCATCCCGGTCTTCACGGCCTGGACGCCGATGTCGTCGACCACGGCCCGGTACTGGGCCGTGACGGCCTCGGCGGGCAGCTCCCAGGCCCCCCGCACCCCGAGGGAGTTCTGCGCGGTCACGGCGGTCACGACGCTCATGCCGTGCACGCCGAGGGCGAGCATCGTCTTGAGGTCGGCCTGGATGCCCGCGCCGCCGCCGGAGTCGGATCCGGCGACGGTCAGGCACCGCGGCGGGGCGGTGCTCACAGCGCGCCGTCCTGGGCGGCCGGGTCGGCCCCGAAGTGGTCCCAGCCGCCGGTGCTGGTCCAGGGCGCCCCGTCCACGGTCACCTGGGGCAGTGCGGAGCGGTTCAGCACCTCGCCGATGACCTTCCAGCGGGCGGGGAGCTTCACGTCGGGCGGGAAGGTCGCCACGATCGCGTGGTCCTCTCCCCCGGTGAGCACCCACTGCAGCGGGTCCACGCCGACGGCCTGCCCGATGTCGTGCATCTGGGTCGGAATGTCGACGGCCCCCGAGCGCAGGTCGATCCGCACCTTGCTGGCCTCGGCGATGTGCCCGAGGTCGGCGATCAGGCCGTCGCTGACGTCGGTCATGGCGGTGGCGCCGAGTCCGGCGGCCGCGGGGCCCGCGTGGTACGGCGGCTCGGGGCGCCGGTGCGCCTCCACGAACGCCCGGGGGGAACGGAAGCCGCGCGAGAGCACGGCGAAGCCGGCGGCGGACCAGCCCAGCCAGCCGGTGACGGCGACGACGTCGCCGGGCTGGGCTCCGGAGCGCAGCACGGGCTCGTGGTTGCGCAGGTCGCCGAGGGCGGTGATGGCGACGGTGATGACGTCGCCACGGACCACGTCCCCGCCGACCACGGCCGCGCCGGCCACCTGGCACTCGTCGCGGATGCCGTCCATCAGCTCGGTGGGCCAGGTGACCGGGAGTTCGGCGGGCACGACGAGGCCGAGCAGCAGTGCGGTCGGCACCGCGCCCATGGCGGCGATGTCGGCGAGGTTCTGCGCGGCGGCCTTGCGGCCGACGTCGTAGGCCGTGGACCAGTCGCGCCGGAAGTGCCGGCCTTCGAGCAGGATGTCGGTGCTCGCCACGACCCTCCGGTCGGGGGCCGACACCACCGCGGCGTCGTCACCCGGTCCGAGCCGGACCGCCGGGGTGGTGGTGAGCCGTGAGGTGAGCTCCCTGATCAGCCCGAACTCCCCCAGCTCGCCCACAGTGCCCTTCATCGCTGTGCCCCTTCTTGCCCAGTCCGCTTGCGGTCGCGAGCCGTCACAGCTCTGGGTACCGTCAACAGATACGTCAACTTCTGCTCTCCGTACGCCCCGCTGTGCGTGGCGCCGGGCCCGCAGGTCTCCCCGCGGCGCACGGCGACGCGGTACCGTGGCGTCCCTTCTTCCCCCGGCCCCGTCGTTCGTGTGGGGCCCACCCGAAGGTTAGGGGAAATGATCCTCGTGGCCGCCCTGGAGGTTCCGTGGTACAGGCGTACATCCTTATCCAGACCGAGGTGGGCAAGGCGTCGTTCGTCGCCGAGTCCATCGGCCAGATCCCGGGGGTGATCCAGGCCGAGGACGTGACGGGCCCGTACGACGTGATCGTGCGCGCCCAGGCCGACACCGTGGACGACCTCGGCCGCATGGTCGTGGCCAAGGTCCAGCAGGTGGAGGGGATCACCCGCACCTTGACCTGCCCGGTGGTCCATCTGTAGCCCCCGTCTACTCTTGAGCCGGTGATGACCTCTCACCGCCGGCCCCTCCGTGTCCTGGCCCTGCCCGCCGCGCTGGCCCTGCTGGGCCTCGCGGCGTGCTCACCGGGCGGTTCCCAGGCCCGGGTGGATCCGCCGCCCACGCCGCCCGCCGCCATCGGTGAGCTCTGTGCAGCACTGCACGAGGAGCTTCCGGAGACGGTGGCCGGCCTGGAGCGGACCCGGGTCGAACCGGAGTCCGCTCTGACGGCCGCGTGGGGCGGCTCGGCGATCGTACTGCGGTGCGGTGTCCCCAAGCCCCCCGAGATGCTGGACGAGAAGCAGGAGGGCGTCCACGTCAACGACGTCGCCTGGCTGCTGGACAAGCGATCCGACGGGGGGTTCCGTTTCGTCTCCGGGATGAGGAAGGCGTACACGGAGGTCCTGGTCGACAAGGAGCATGCCACGGACGCGGGGATGCTGGTCGGGCTGTCCGCGGCGATCGCCAAGACGGTGCCCGTGGGCTTCTCCTCGTACTGATCGCTCCCCCGCCCCCGGCGGGAGGACCGCTCCGACTCACAGCGACCGCCCGCCGGGCATCCCGGCGGGCGGTCGCTGCTCTGTCGCGGTCCGGTCTAGCGCAGTCCGGTGGAGCGGCTCAGGGCGGCCTGGATCAGGCGGTCGACCAGCTCCGGGTACGCGACGCCCGTCTTCTGCCACATCAGCGGGTACATGGAGATCGGCGTGAAGCCCGGCATCGTGTTGATCTCGTTGATGACGAAGGTGCCGTCCTCGGTGAGGAAGAAGTCGGCGCGCACCAGGCCCTCGCAGGACGCGGCCTCGAAGGCCTCGATCGCGAGCCGCTGCACCTCGGCGGTCTGCTCCGGGGTGAGCGGGGCGGGCACGATCCCGGAGGCGGAGTCGATGTACTTCGCCTCGAAGTCGTAGAAGTCGTGGCTGGAGACCGGCGGGATCTCGGCGGGCACGCTGGCGCGCGGCCCGTCCTCGAACTCCAGGACCCCGCACTCGATCTCGCGGCCGCGCAGCAGCGCCTCCACGATGATCTTCGGGTCGTGGCGCCGGGCCTCCTTGACCGCGGCGTCCAGGCCGGAGACGTCGTCGACCTTGGTGATGCCGATGGAGGAGCCGGCCCGGGCGGGCTTGACGAACAGCGGCCAGCCGTGCTCGGCGGCGAAGTCGAGGATCTTCGTCCTGGCGGCCTCCCGGTCGCCTTCCCACTCGCGCGGGCGGATGGTCACGTACGGGCCGACGCTCAGCCCGAAGGAGGTGAACACCCGCTTCATGTAGTCCTTGTCCTGGCCGACGGCCGAGGCGAGGACGCCCGAACCGACGTACGGGATGCCGGACAGCTCCAGGAGGCCCTGGAGGGTGCCGTCCTCGCCGTACGGGCCGTGCAGGACGGGGAAGACGACGTCGACCTCGCCGAGGGCCTTCGGGACGGCGCCCGGCTCGGTGTAGACGACCTGGCGGCTCGCGGGGTCGACCGAGAGCACGACGGCGCCGTCCTCGGAGTCGGCGAGCTCCTCGACGCTCGGGAGCCGGCGGTCGGCGATGGCCATCCGCTCGGGCTCGTCGGCGGTCAGCGCCCATCGGCCGTCCGTGGTGATGCCGATGGGCAGCACCTCGTACTTGGACCGGTCGATGGAGCGCAGCACGGCGCCCGCCGTGACGACCGAGATGGCGTGTTCCGAGCTGCGGCCGCCGAACACGACGGCCACGCGGGGCTTGCGGCCCTGCTGCTCAGGGGTCTGGGGGAGGTTCTCGCTGCTCATATCGCCACGAGAGTACCCGCTCATGCGTCCGGAATGGAGTCAGCGACGTTCCGGTTTGGCGCTGCGGCCCATCAGTTCCTTCAGCGCGACCAGGGTCGGCTTGCCGTGGTGGACGATGTCCACCACGGTGTCGGTGATGGGCATGTCGACCCCGTGCCGTCGGGCCAGATCGGCCACCGACTGGCAGGACTTGACGCCCTCCGCGGTCTGCTTGGTGACCGCGATGGTCTCCTCCAGGGTCATCCCGCGGCCGAGGTTGGTGCCGAAGGTGTGGTTCCGGGAGAGCGGCGAGGAGCAGGTGGCGACCAGGTCGCCGAGGCCCGCGAGGCCGGAGAAGGTGAGCGGGTCGGCGCCCATCGCGACGCCCAGCCGGGTGGCTTCGGCGAGTCCGCGGGTGATGAGCGAGCCCTTGGTGTTGTCGCCCAGGCCCATGCCGTCCGCGATGCCGACGGCGAGGCCGATGACGTTCTTGACGGCGCCGCCGAGCTCGCAGCCGGTGACGTCGGTGCTCGTGTACGGGCGGAAGTACGCGGTGTGGCAGGCGGCCTGGAGGCGCTGCGCCACGGTCTCGTCCACGCAGGCGACGACGGAGGCGGCGGGCTGGCGGGCGGCGATCTCGGCGGCCAGGTTGGGGCCGGTGACCACGGCGATGCGCTCGGCGGGGACCTTGGCCACCTCCTCGATGACCTCGCTCATCCGCTTGGCGGTGCCGAGTTCGATGCCCTTCATGAGGGAGACGAGCACCGTGTCGGGGGCCAGCAGCGGGGCCCACGCGGCGAGGTTGTCGCGCAGGGTCTGGGAGGGGATGGCGAGGACGGTGAAGTCGGCGCCGGCCGCGGCCTCGGCCGGGTCGGTGGTGGCCCGGAGGTTCGCGGGGAGTTCGACGTCGGGGAAGTAGTCCGGGTTGGTCCGGCCGGTGTTGATGGCGTCGACCACCTCCTGGCGGCGGCCCCAGAGGGTCACCTCGCATCCGGCGTCGGCCAGCACGATGGCGAAGGCCGTGCCCCAGGAGCCTGTTCCGAAGACGGTCGCCTTCACGGGACGTGTCACTTCTTGCCCTCCCCTGCGGCCTTGTGCCGCTGTTCCGCCCTGGCGTTGCGATGGTCGTACGGCTGCTCGGGCGCGGTCTCTCCCCGCACCTCCTCCAGCAGCCCGGTGATGGCGGCCATGATGACCTCGGTGGCCTGCTTGAGCACGTCCGGAGTGGGATCCCGGTCGTAGAAGGCGGAGAGGTCCACCGGCGGTCCGGCGAGCACCTGGAGGGTCTTGCGGGGGAAGAGCCGGACCTTGTTCTCCTTGGCGTACGGCGGCATCGCGAGGTTCGCACCCCACTGGGCCACCGGGATGACGGGCGCCTTGGTGATCAGGGCGACGCGGGCGGCGCCGGTCTTGCCGGCCATGGGCCACATGTCGGGGTCCCGGGTGAGGGTGCCTTCCGGGTAAAAGGCCACGCATTCGCCGCGCTCGATCGCGTCCACCGCGGCCCGGAATGCGTCCAGGGCGTTGGTGCTCTCCCGGTAGACGGGGATCTGGCCGGAGCCGCGCAGGATCGACCCGACAATAGGGACCTTGAAGAGGGCGGCCTTCGCGAGCAATCGGGGTACGCGGCCGGTGTTGTACTGGAAGTGCGCGTAGGAGAGCGGGTCCAGATACGAGTTGTGATTGACGGCGGTGATAAATCCGCCCTCGGCCGGAATGTGCTCGATTCCCCGCCAGTCCCGCTTGAAGAGCACTACCAGCGGCGGTTTTGCGATGACCGCCGCCAGGCGGTACCAGAAGCCGATTCTGCGGCGGGACACTCGGACACCTTTCCTCTGGACCGGTGGGCGGGGGTGCCTCCCAGCGGTGGCTGGGGGTGCCTCCCAGCGGTGGCTGGGGGAGCTTGGGCACCTCGTCGGCCGGACAAGTGTCGCCCCGGGCCCGGTCTCTGTCGAGAACACCGTACGCCCCGCTCACGCCACCGGGCTCCCGGGTCGCCCGGGCGGAGGTGACAATGAGCCGACACATGACCCGGCCATGACCCGACCATGGTCCGGGGAGGGGCCGGAGCGCACCGGAGGGAAGGGGTCCGTCACGAACGCCGTCTGGAGTCTGGTGGTCCCGCTGAAGCCTCTGGCGGTGGCCAAGAGCCGTCTCGCGGCGGCCGTGGGCGCCTCCCGTCCGGGGCTCGCGCTGGCCTTCGCCCAGGACACCGTCGCGGGGGCCCTGGCCTGCGCGGCGGTCGCGGATGTGGTGGTCGTCACGGACGACGCGGCGGCCGGTGCGGAACTGTCCCGGCTGGGCGCGCGGATCGTGCCGGACGCCCCGGCGGCCGGACTCAACGCGGCGCTGGCCCACGGGGCGCGGGCGGTGCGGGGGGGGCGGCCCGGTGCCGCGGTGGCCGCGATGAACGCCGACCTGCCGGCGCTGCGGCCGCCCGAATTGCTACGCGTGCTCGAAAAAGCCTCGGCATTTCCACGGGCATTTCTGGCGGATGCGGCCGGAATCGGGACGACCTTGCTTTCCGCTGCGCCGGACGTGGAATTGGCCCCCTCCTTCGGCGGGCCGTCACGGGCCAGGCATTCGGCCTCGGGGGCGGTGGAAATCGCCCTGGCGGGCGTGGACAGCGTGCGCCGGGACGTGGACACCGCGGCGGATCTGCGGACCGCGCTCGCCCTCGGTGTGGGGCGTCACACGGCCCGATACAGTGCCGGTATGCAGGCCACCGCGTACACGTACGACTCCCAGACCCGCAGCGGCAGTGTGCTGCTGGACGACGGCACTCCGGTGCCCTTCGAGGCCCCGGCCTTCGACGCGGGCGGCCTGCGGCTGCTGCGGCCCGGGCAGAGGGTCCGGATCGAGACGGACGGCGAGGGCGCCGGCCTGCGGATCACCCTGGTGACGCTGCAGACCTTCTGACCCTGCCCCTCTGACCCTCTGACCTGCGACTGAACGCACCGCGGGCCGGCTTCCCCAGCAGGGGGAAGCCGGCCCGGCGTGTGTGACCCGTATCCCTACTTCTTGCGGGCCGTGGTCTTCTTCGCGGTGGCCTTGCGCGTCGCCGTCTTCTTGGCGGGCGCCTTCGTCGCGGCGGTGACCTTCTTGGCCGCCGGGGCGGTCTTCTTCGCGGCGGCGGTGGTCTTCTTCGCCGTGGCCGTGGTCTTCTTGGCGGTGGCGGTCGCCTTCTTGGCGGTGGCCGTGGCCTTCTTCGTCGTGGCCGTGCTCTTCACCGCCGCCTTCTTGGCGGTCGCGGTGGTCTTCTTGGCGGCGACCTTCTTCGCGACCGCGGTCTTCGCCGCGGCCTTCTTGGCGGTGGTGGCCTTCTTCGCGGCGGCCTTCTTCACCGTCGCGGAGGCGCCACCGGTGAGGCTGCCCTTGGGCGCCTTCTTCACCGACACCTCGCCGCCCTTGGGCAGCTTCTTGGTGCCGCTGACCAGGTCCTTGAAGCCCTGGCCGGCGCGGAATCGGGGCACGGAGGTCTTCTTGACCCGGACGCGCTCTCCCGTCTGCGGGTTGCGGGCGTAACGGGCCGGACGGTCGACCTTCTCGAACGAGCCGAAGCCCGTGACCGAGACCCGGTCGCCCGCGACGGTAGCGCGGACGATCGCGTCCAGTACCGCGTCGACAGCATCCGCGGCCTGCTGGCGGCCGCCCAGCTTGTCGGCAATCGCTTCTACGAGCTGCGCCTTGTTCACGTCTTCCCCTTCGGAGACTTCGCCAGAACGAATGTGTTCAAGCTTATTTCGCACGTTAGGCGGATATATACCGCAAATCAAACACGAAACGGGCTAATCACCCTAGTGCCGCAACGCTGGAGGCCGTTACGGAGTTCCTTCGCATCAGTCGCCTTCAGGGAATCGACCCTCGTCGAGGTCCTTCATCAACCTGTCCAGGCGCCTTGCCGCATCGGCGAGATCGTGCTTCGCCGCGGCCGTGACGACCAACAGCTTCCGGGACAGCGCCATCCTTACGCCCTCCGGGACTTGCAGTGAGCGCACCCGTGTGTGTGCTTCTTTCAGCCGGTCCGCGACGAGTTCGTAGAGCTCGAGTTGACTGTCGCGTTCCATGCACAGATTGTGCCATCTGGGGCGAGTTGTCGCCTCACGGGGCCTCAACAAACGGCTGTGCCCCCCGCCGGAAGGCGGGGGGCACAGTGTTGCCGATGTGATCACCCGGGGGTGAATAAGCGCTGATCAGGCAGGAATCAGGCCCGAATCGTGCGCGGCTTGAAGGCCGGGCGGGCGCTTTCGTACGAAGCGATGTCCCCTTCGTTCTGAAGGGTGAGCGAGATGTCGTCCAGACCCTCCAGCAGACGCCAGCGGGCGTTGTCGTCGAGTTCGAACTCCGCGACGACGCCTTCCGCTCGCACCTGGCGGTCGACCAGGTCGACCGTGATCTCGGCGGTGGGGTCGGCCTCGGTCAGCTTCCACAGCCGCTCGACGGTCTCCTGCGGGAGCACGACCGTCAGCAGACCGTTCTTCAGCGAGTTCCCGCGGAAGATGTCGGCGAAGCGGGAGGAGATGACCGTCTTGAAGCCGAAGTTCTGCAGGGCCCAGACGGCGTGCTCGCGCGAGGAACCGGTACCGAAGTCGGGGCCGGCGACCAGCACGGTCGCGCCGGCGCGCTCCGGGCGGTTCGTGACGAACTCCGGGTCCTTGCGCCAGGCCTCGAAGAGCCCGTCCTCGAACCCGTCACGGGTGATCTTCTTCAGCCAGTGGGCCGGGATGATCTGGTCGGTGTCGACATTGCTGCGGCGCAGCGGGACGGCCCGGCCGGTGTGGGTGGTGAAGGCTTCCATGGTTCAGACTCCGGCGGTCGCGTCGGCGGCGGACAGGTCGGCGGGCGAGGCCAGATGGCCCAGCACCGCGGTGGCGGCGGCCACCTGCGGGGAGACCAGGTGGGTGCGCCCGCCCTTGCCCTGCCGGCCCTCGAAGTTGCGGTTGGAGGTGGACGCGGAGCGCTCACCGGGCGCCAGTTGGTCGGGGTTCATGCCCAGACACATCGAACAGCCCGCGTGCCGCCATTCGGCGCCGGCCTCCTTGAAGACCTTGTCCAGGCCCTCTTCCACGGCCTGCAGGGCGACGCGGACCGAGCCCGGGACGACCAGCATCCGTACGCCGTCGGCGACTTTGCGGCCCTCGATGATCCCGGCCACGGCGCGCAGGTCCTCGATGCGGCCGTTGGTGCAGGAACCTACGAAGACGGTGTCGACCTTGATGTCGCGCAGCGGCTGTCCGGCGGTCAACCCCATGTACTCCAGGGCCTTTTCGGCGGCGTGGCGCTCCGAAGCGTCCTCGTACGAAGCCGGGTCGGGGACGTCGGCCGACAGCGGCGCGCCCTGGCCCGGGTTGGTGCCCCAGGTGACGAACGGGGACAGCGTGGTGCCGTCGATGACGACCTCCGCGTCGAAGACCGCGTCGTCGTCGGTGCGCAGCGTCTTCCAGTACGCGACGGCCGCGTCCCAGTCCTCGCCCTCGGGGGCGTGGTCGCGGCCCTGCAGGTAGTCGAAGGTGGTCTGGTCGGGGGCGATCATGCCCGCGCGGGCGCCGGCCTCGATCGACATGTTGCAGATGGTCATGCGGGCTTCCATCGAGAGCTGCTCGACGGCCTCGCCGCGGTACTCCAGGATGTAGCCTTGGCCGCCGCCGGTGCCGATCTTGGCGATGATCGCCAGGATCAGGTCCTTCGCGGTGACACCCTCGGCCAGCGCGCCGGTGACGGTGATCGCCATCGTCTTCGGGCGGGCCAGCGGCAGCGTCTGCGTCGCCAGCACGTGCTCGACCTGGCTCGTGCCGATGCCGAAGGCCAGCGCGCCGAAGGCGCCGTGCGTGGAGGTGTGCGAGTCGCCGCAGACCACGGTGGTGCCGGGCTGGGTCAGACCCAGCTGCGGTCCCACCACGTGGACGACTCCCTGCTCGACGTCGCCCAGCGAGTGCAGGCGGACGCCGAACTCGGCGCAGTTATTGCGCAGCGTCTCCAGCTGGGCCCGGGAGACCGGGTCCGCGATCGGCTTGTCGATGTCGAGGGTGGGGGTGTTGTGGTCCTCGGTCGCGATGGTGAGGTCGAGGCGTCGGACCTTGCGGCCGGCCTGACGCAGGCCCTCGAAGGCCTGCGGGCTGGTCACCTCGTGCAGCAGGTGCAGATCAATGAAGAGGAGGTCGGGCTCGCCTTCGGCGCGCCGGACGACATGGTCGTCCCAGACCTTCTCCGCGAGTGTCCTACCCATCGCTTTCCCTCCGGCCGGCCGGTTGTGCCGGCGCTTCATAGAGATCTTGTGCGCCGCATCGTCCGTACCCCACGTCCTGGACGACGGCTCGGACCCAGTGGTTCGTGGACCCGCACATACAGACTCGCTGGTTCTTGGAAAAATTGAACTTGCGTTTCACAGTGTGAGACGCGAATATCGTTTCATGGACAACTCTAGCGGCGTCGGCGTTCTCGACAAGGCAGCTCTGGTACTGAGCGCACTGGAGTCCGGTCCGGCCACCCTCGCCGGGCTGGTCGCGGCGACAGGGCTCGCACGACCCACGGCACATCGCCTTGCCGTGGCACTGGAACACCACCGGATGGTGGCGAGGGACATGCAGGGCCGGTTCATCCTCGGTCCGCGGCTGGCGGAGCTCGCCGCCGCGGCCGGCGAGGACCGCCTGCTGGCCACGGCGGGACCGGTACTCACCCACCTCCGTGACGTGACGGGCGAGAGCGCGCAGCTCTACCGCCGTCAGGGAGACATGCGCATCTGCGTGGCGGCCGCGGAGCGGCTGTCGGGCCTCCGGGACACCGTCCCGGTGGGCTCGACGCTCCCGATGAAGGCCGGCTCGGCGGCGCAGATCCTGATGGCCTGGGAGGAGCCCGAGCGGCTCCACCGCGGGCTTCAGGGCGCGCGCTTCACGGCGACGGCCCTCTCGGGCGTACGGCGCCGGGGCTGGGCGCAGTCGATCGGCGAGCGGGAGCCCGGCGTGGCCTCCGTCTCGGCGCCGGTGCGCGGGCCGTCGAACCGCGTGGTGGCCTCCGTGTCGGTCTCCGGGCCGATCGAGCGGCTGACCCGCCACCCGGGCCGGATGCACGCCCAGGCCGTCATCGACGCGGCCGCCCGCCTCACGGAGGCCCTGCGCCGCTCCGGCTGAGCCTGACCCTCACACTTCCCCGACCTCACCCGCCCACCGGGGCCGGGGCACCACGACGCCGCAACCGTCCACAGTGGTGCTCCGGCCCTCTCGCATTTACAGAGTTCTGTGCGGCCGCTTGGCCGCCCTTGTACAGCGCCCCTGCGGCCCCAGACCTCGCCGGCGCTCCCCGAGGATGCAGAAAAGCCTTCCGCGAGCACGCGGAAGGCTTCCGAAACGATCAGATCGGTCCTCGCCTCGTCACGCTGAGCGCCCAGCGGTAGAGGTCGGGCACTTTGAACAACCGCGACGATCCGTCGCTCTCCATGGGAGCGATCAGACCCACTTCCTGCGCCAAACCGATGAGATCCTCCTGAGTGTCAGGCAGGTTCCCCTCCAAGTGTTCCTCCCCGACGGGTGTGCGCCCGTAATCCCTCAGGACCGAAGCCACCGCCTGCAGCTCTTGGAACTCCTCGTCCAGCAGAGCGGACAAGGCGCGGTCACTCACCTGCTCGAGGCTAAGGGCAAGACTCCTCGGCCGCAGAATCGACCTTTCGTACCCGCTGCGCTTCTCTTCGTCCCGTTCCCAGTCCAGGGCAGCCGCGAACAGCTGCAGCAGGGCACGCGGGGAGTGGTCTCCGTTGCCGTCCGCCAACCGGTTCCAAACCCAGTTGGCCGTGAACGCCGTTCGTTCGCCACGCATGCGCTCTCCGACGAGAGCGTTCCAAGCAACCGTCACCTGCTTCGGGCTCCAAGACGCGACGTCCACGGCCACGAGACCGGCATCGATGTCCGCGAGGCCCTCCTTGAAGGGGGCTGCCCTGATGGCGCGCTTGAGTACCACCTTGAAGTACTCCTCGCGCTCCTCCCACTGGAGTCGCTTCGAAAGGCCGAAGAAGTGACTCTTGTTCTCGAACCGCAGCGCCTGCCAGATGTCCTGCCGGACGAGGATCTTGAAACGCACCCGCTGGAGACGTGGAGCGAGATCAGCCTGCTTGGTCAGCAACCCCGAGATCGCCGACGCGCGCCGGCTCCGCGCATCGACGGAATGGCCGAAGGCCGTATCCAGGCCGTCGAACAGAAGCAGCAGACCGGGGCCTTCCACGGATTCGATCTTGCGTAGCCATTCGGCGCATTCCAACGGCCCCATCGGGTCCTTCAGGACCTCCGAGACGGCCTTCACAGCCGCAAGCTCTCCGTCGTCGATCTTCTCCATCGCCGCGTGCGGCACTCCGAGCCCGGGCTGCGGTTCGGTGCGATGAATCGCGAGGGCGACGAGGACCTGCCAGAAGCTGCCCCAGTCGAGCCCCTCGGCCTGCAGGACGGTGTCGACCGCTTTGTAGCTCTCGGGACTGAACGACCAGTCCGGCCGCTCCCTCAGCTGCGGCGTCGTTACCAGGACGGGCGTCCAGCCATCGACCCGACCGGCGGCGAGCCATCGGAAGAGAGCGGTTTTCCCGGTCCCCTTTCGGCCCAGGATGAGGGGGATCTCCGGGTCTGCCGTCTCGTTCACCTGCCGCGTGACGACGTAGTCCTGCAGGAACTCTTCGCTGTCGAGTGATTCCGCCGTTCCCGTCGAGAATGACAGCTGCTGCAGCGCCAGGGCCTTCCGTCCGGACGGCTGGCGGTGCTGTGCGCGATCTGTCGCCGGCTCAGGGATGATTTGAAGGATCCAGTCGGCGATCCGGGCATATGGGGCCAGCTGACCCTTGGTCGTGGCCACTGTGTCCGAGAAGGCGACGTCGGGGTTGTACGGCACGACGTGGGTGATCTCTTCAGGACTCAGGGCCGGCGCCTCACCCCGCACCGACACGAGCGGCTCAAGCCAGCCTTCCACCCACGTCTTTGCCCGCTCCGCCAGTCGCGTGGCGCTGATGCCGGGAGGCATCGGCGAGACGACGAAGCGCGGTTCAGGCGTGAGCGCGCGGGGTGACCGACGCCTCGTGGTCGCCCGCAGGAGGGCACGAGTGAGTAGTTCGGTCCCCGTTCGCGCTTGGCCGTGGGGATGGAAGCAGACGATCGCCATGTCGGAGGCATCGAACAGCAGAGGTGCCGCCACCGGGCTGACGCCGGTGCGGGAGTCAATGAGGATGACGTCGGGACGCAAGTTCGAAGCACGCACGTCATCGATCAGTCTGTGGAGCGCGTTGACCCGCTCTCGATACCAAATCTCCGGCTCCAGAGACCGGAGCTGTGCCGCGTAGTGACCGTCGAGCCGCCCTGCCGGCATGCAGTAGAGACGGCCTGAGTCATCCACCGGGATGATGTGGTCCAGAACCTGGCAGTCGGCTTCGAACTCGTACTGCAGCAGGGCGGACACCGCGCCTTGGTCCGACTCGACTCGGCTCTCGATACCGAACAGCGAATCAAGACCTGGGGCCTCCAGATCCATGTCGATGCAGACGACCTTCAGGCTGTGCTCGCTGCTCAGCCTCCTCGCCACAGAAGCGAGGGCCGTGCTGCGCCCGACCCCGCCCTTCAAACTGTAGAACGTGACGACTGGCGCGGACTCGAGCTCCTCGTCGAGATCGCTGGCGAAGGTGATCTCGGCAGGCTCCCCGCTCATAGCCCGGTCGAACGCTTCCTGCCAGCCCGGCACCCCGCTCTGATTGTCGGACAGGTCCCCGAACCACTGAGCCTCGGACGGTGTCAGCAGTTCCCAGGTGTGGACCCGCCCGGCAACGTCGGATGAAACTGCGGGGAGGATCAGTTGGCGACGGGCCGCCTCATCCGCAGGGCCGAAGTCCTCCGAGACTGCCCGGACCACCATCCCGCCGGGGTCGACCACAATGGCGACCTCAGCAGAAGGAAGGACGGACAGGATCGCTTCCCGGAGTTCCTCGATCACTTCCCTGTCGGACATACGGGCTGCTTTCTCCTTCGTCATCGGACGCCTCGGCTCCTGAACCGGTTCGACCCTGCCTGCCGGATGCGTGTCGTGACCCACTGTGCCAGCTCACGCCCGCCGGCCAGCAGGTCGTGGGGGTCGACTCCTTTGGGTAGCTCGGTCTCGTAGCGCAGCTCCGTACCCCAGTGGTCCAGGAAGAGCGCTGCATGACCTCGGGCGGCGGGGAACCCCGCCGCCAACCACAGCCCGCGGAGGTTGTGCCCTTCGCTGCCGCCCCGCGGGAATCTGATGCCCTTGAGGTGAAGCAGGTGCTTCAGCTTGCACTCCACGACATATCCCGCCAAATACACCGCGCCGAGCAGCAGGCCGCCCTGCGTCAGCACTTGTGTCTCATTGGCACGCAACCTGGCGACCTCATGGAAGTTACTCAATCCCCGCCCCGCACTCTCGGAGTCCGCCGCTCCGCTGATCATCTCAACCAGGGTCGGGTTACGGCAGGCGTTCCACCAAAGCCAAAAAAGAAGAGGCCCTCCGCGATGAACGCGGAGGGCCTCTTCGATGCGTACCCCCGACCGGATTCGAACCGGCGCTACCGCCTTGAGAGGGCGGCGTGCTAGGCCGCTACACAACGGGGGCTAGCTGGTGTTGCTGTTACTGCGCTGGGCTACCAGGACTCGAACCTAGAATAAGGGAACCAGAAACCCTCGTGTTGCCAATTACACTATAGCCCAAAGTGGTCTAGACCAGACCAACAGTACCCCCGACCGGATTCGAACCGGCGCTACCGCCTTGAGAGGGCGGCGTGCTAGGCCGCTACACAACGGGGGCCCTAGCGATCCTGCTTCGAGACGTCCGGGTGCGACCCAGGAGATCTCGCGGGAAGGATCTGTACCCCCGACCGGATTCGAACCGGCGCTACCGCCTTGAGAGGGCGGCGTGCTAGGCCGCTACACAACGGGGGCAAAGCACTGCGTTACTGCTGCACTGCGCTGGGGTACCAGGACTCGAACCTAGAATAAGGGAACCAGAAACCCTCGTGTTGCCAATTACACTATACCCCACCAAAAGTCAACCCCTTGCGGGGCTTTTTCTTTGGGTGGCGCCTCCGTCCGGCCTTTCGGCCCGCTCCGGCGGCGCAGAAAGAACATTACCGGATGCCTGACCGTGCTCCAAAACGGGTATCCCCTGCCAGCAGCTCCGGGAGCTGGTCAAGGCCTTCGATGCGGTGCGCGCCGTCGGGACCGGGGCCACGGCCGCCGGTACGGTCCAGCCAGATGGGCAGCATTCCCGCGTCACGGGCTCCCCGGGCGTCGATCTCCGGCTGGTCACCCACGTACGCAACCTCGCCCGGCGGCAGCCCGAGGGCCTCGCACGCGGCCAGGAAGGCCTCCGCATCGGGCTTGCTGACCCCGAGTTCGACGGCGCAGACCAGCACCTCGAAGCGGTCGCGCAGTCCGAGGTGGCGCAGCTTGGGGTCCTGGTTGACGGTGGAGGAGTTGGAGAGCACCCCGTGCCGGTAGTCGGCCGCGAGGGCGTCGAGGGCGGGCACCACGTCGGGGAAGACGGCCCAGGCGGTCTTGTAGTGCTCCACGTACCGGTCGAACCAGGCGTCGGCCTCGTCCGCCGTCATCTCGGGCCGCTCCAGGAACTCCCGCACCCGGTCCTGCCGCTGCCCCTGGAACGTTCCCTCACCCGCGGCGAACCGGGCCCAGTGCCGGTCGGTGATCTCCCGCCACAGCGCGAGCGCCTGCGCGGGGGTCCCGTACCGGTCCGCGAGCCCCTCGGTCTCCAGCTGCCGCGCGAGCCCGGCGGCATCGGCCCCCGTGTAGTCGAAGAGGGTGTCGTCGATGTCCCACAGCACGGCGCGGATCGGCATGGGGCCGAGCCTACGCCGCGGGCACCAGCGCCGTGGGCACGACCAGGAAGTCCGTCACGAAACAGGTGACCCGGCCCTCGGTGTCGCGCCCGATCCAGGTCGGGTAGCAGCCGTCGCCCCACCCGGAGGTGAAGCCGGCGAGGGTGTGACCGTCCTCTCCCTCGGCCAGGAAGACGGCCGGGCCGTCGCCGACCGTCTCCATGGCGGCCCACACCGCCCCCTCCTCGTCCTCGGTGCCGGGGAAGGAGCCGTCGGCGGCGGCGTCGTAGAAACAACCGGTGCCGGCGTCCACGCCGTAGCCGTAGAACTCGTCCTCGCCGAGGGCGGCGGGGTCCTGGCCCTCGTCGACGGCCATCTCCCAGCTCGCGGTCGGGGTGTCGCGGATCACCAGGCGCGCGGCGGCGACCCGGGTGTGCGGGCGGGGTCCCTGCGGGACGCCGGGGCGCACCAGCGTGGCGATCGCGGCTTCCGCCCGGTACCGGCCCGGTTCCACCACGACGCTGAACGGCTCGACTTCGTCCTGCCCGAGGCAGACGAAGGGGTCGCAGGCGACGACCCGGCCCGTGGGCAGGGTCACGTCGCCGATGACGACCGGGGCGAGGGTCCCCGTCATGCCGTCCTCGTAGGCGAAGGCGGCGCCCGGAGTGAAGTGCCAGGCGTAGTCGGGCGGGGTCATCGGCACGGGGGCCTCCGGAGTGCGGGAGCGAGCGGTGATCGTTCTCCCCGAGAGCCTAGGGCCCGCCTCCGACAACGCCGCAGGGGGCGGTGACCGGGCTTCCGGTCACCGCCCCCTGCGGGACGTACATCGAGAGCTACGCGGCCAGCTTGGCCAGCGTCGCGTCGATCCGGGCCAGGGAGCGGTCCTTGCCCAGGATCTCCAGGGACTCGAAGAGCGGCAGGCCGACCGTGCGGCCGGTGACGGCCACGCGGACCGGGGCCTGGGCCTTGCCGAGCTTGAGGCCGTGGGCCTCGCCGGCGGTCAGGACGGCCTGCTTGAGGGACTCGGGGTCCGACCAGTCGGCGTTCGCCAGGTTCTCGCGCGCCGTCGTCAGGAGGGCCGCCGGCTCGCCCTTCATCGCCTTGTCCCACGAGGCCTGGTCCTCGACCGGCTCCTTCAGGAAGAGGAAGTCGACGTTGGCCGTGATGTCCGACAGGACGGTGACGCGGGTCTGGGCGTACGGGGCGATGCGCTCCCAGGCCTCGGCGTCGAAGTCCTCGGGCGCCCAGTTGGCGTGCGGGGCCTGCAGCCACGGGGCGCAGGCGTCCGCGAAGGCCTTCGGGTCGAGCAGGCGGATGTGGTCGCCGTTGATCGACTCGGCCTTCTTCAGGTCGAAGCGCGCCGGGTTGGCGTTCACGCCGTCGATGTCGAACTTCTGGACCATCTCCTCGATCGAGAAGACGTCCTGGTCCTTGGAGAAGGACCAGCCGAGGAGCGAGAGGTAGTTCAGCAGGCCCTCGGGGAGGAAGCCGCGCTCGCGGTACAGGTTGAGCGAGGCCTCGGGGTCGCGCTTGGAGAGCTTCTTGTTGCCCTCGCCCATCACGTACGGCAGGTGGCCGAACGCGGGGGTGGACTTGGCGACGCCCAGCTCGATCAGCGCCTTGTAGAGGGCGATCTGGCGGGGGGTCGAGGAGAGGAGGTCCTCGCCGCGCAGGACGTGCGTGATCTCCATCAGCGCGTCGTCGACGGGGTTGACCAGCGTGTAGAGCGGGGCGCCGTTGGCCCGGACGATGCCGAAGTCCGGCACGTTCTCCGGGGTGAAGGTCAGCTCGCCGCGGACCAGGTCGGTGAAGGTGATCGGCTCGTCGGGCATCCGGAAGCGGACGATCGCCGGGCGGTGCTCGCCCTGGTACGCCTCGACCTGCACGGTGGTGAGCTCGCGGCAGTGGCCGTCGTAGCCGGAGGGCTTGCCGGCCGCGCGGGCGGCCGCGCGGCGCGCGTCGAGCTCCTCGGTGGTGCAGTAGCAGTGGTACGCGTAGCCGCCGTCGAGCAGCCTCTTCGCGACGTCCTTGTAGATGTCCATGCGCTCGGACTGGCGGTACGGGGCGTGCGGGCCGCCGACCTCGGGGCCCTCGTCCCAGGTGAAGCCGAGCCAGCGCAGCGAGGCGAGCAGCTGGTCGTAGGACTCCTCGGAGTCGCGGGCCGCGTCGGTGTCCTCGATGCGGAAGACGAACGTGCCGCCGTGGTGGCGGGCGAACGCCCAGTTGAACAGGGCGGTGCGGACCAGGCCCACGTGGGGGTTGCCGGTCGGGGAGGGACAGAAACGTACGCGGACAGGTCCGTTAACCACGCTTGATCACCTTGTTGGTGAGAGTGCCGATGCCTTCGATGGTGACGGCGACCTCGTCGCCGACGTTCAGGGGGCCGACTCCGGCCGGGGTCCCCGTGAGGATGACGTCGCCCGGGAGCAGCGTCATGGCCTCGGTGATGTGGACGACGAGGTCTTCGATGGAGCGGACCATGTCGCTGGTGCGGCCGAGCTGGCGCTGTTCGCCGTTGACGGTGCACTGGATGGTCAGGTCGCCCGGGTCCAGGTCGGTCTCGATCCAGGGGCCGAGGGGGCAGGCGCTGTCGAAGCCCTTGGCCCGGGCCCACTGCTTCTCCCGCTGCTGTACGTCGCGCGCGGTGACGTCGTTGGCGCAGGTGTAGCCGAGGATCACGTCCTTGACGCGCTCCCTGGGGACCTCGCGGCACATGCGTCCGATGACCACGGCGAGCTCCGCCTCGTGGTGGACGTCCTGGGAGAAGGAGGGGTACGTGATGGGGTCGCCCGGGCCGACCACCGAGGTGGAGGGCTTGAAGAAGGTGATGGGGGCGTCCGGACGGCCCTGATCGTCAAAGATGGCGTTGCCGAGCTCCGCCGCGTGCTCCGCGTAGTTGCGGCCGATGGCCACGACCTTGTTCGGGAGCACGGGCGGCAGCAGCCGGACCTTGCTCAGCGGGACCTTCGTGCCCGAGAGCTCGAAGTCCGCGAACGGGATGCCCTTGATGATGTCGAGCACGAGCGTCGCTTCGTCGCCGGGGGCGGTGCTGCCCTCGACCGCGCCGAACGCGACATTGCCGTCGATCGAGAACCTGGCGATGCGCACGTGTTGCGTCTGCCCCTCTGTATGTCCGCTGGCTGGAGTCTGCGGACCCAGGCTAACGCGGCGGGCAGGAACGCTTCGCGTTCCGCAGCCGTACGGCTACTGCGCGGCGACGGCGACCGGTGCGTCCATCAGGACCGTGCGGCGCGGGTTGGCGGTCTGCGTCGGCAGCTCGACGGAGTGTTCCGGGGTGGCCGGCGCCGCCTGCAGCTCCTCGGCGTCCTTGAGGTGCGCGAGGGTGGTGCGGCGGGGGTTGGCTATGTTGCGGAACATCATCGTCGTCTTCATGGGAGTTCGGGGTCCTCGGTTCGATCTGTGAGTGTCGGCTGTCGATGCACCAACCCTGGCGCCAACCCTTTAAGGGGCAAGGCTAAACATCTGAATCCCCCGCCGAACCAGGAAGTAATGGCCATGGCTGTGTGAGTTTGCTCACCCGTGACCGGACATTCAAGGCATAATGGACAGTCAACTTCACCCGGCGAAACGGACATTGCGCCACTGAATGCGCCATTCCGCTCCTGATCATCGCGACTGGGACACCTTGCCAGCCATGTTGTTTGGATGACGTAAGTCCGGTTTCTACCGAATGCGGTCACACATCGCGTAGCGCGTCTGTCACAAGCCGTGACCAACTCTCCGGGCCGACACGCGCACCTTGTTGGAGATCCTCCACTGTGCTGGAATTCGCGGGACCGCCGCGGGAAACAGCCGGCGCGCAGGTGGCGCGACTCAGCGCCGAGCGCGGCGGCAAGGAGAGGGAGACGCGCCGGTCACCGACGACCACCATGGGGCCGCACGTGCCCCACGACTCGACACCGTCCCACCGGTCGCCCGGCGGGACGCCTGGTCCAGAGGTTGCGACGCTAGTGCAGGGCCGATTCAAGAGGGATGGCAGCGCTGCGGCGGAGCAGGAGCCGCGCGGCGGGACCGACCGTGGCTCCTCGCCCCAGCACGCCCAGAACCGCGGGCCGGCTGTCGAGGGCGCAGGCCCCGACTCCTCCGCCGCGGTGAAGGCGAAGGGCCGTGGGAAGACCGCCAAGGCAGGCAAGGCCAAGGCCGGGCCGGCTGAGCAGGACGTGGCGATACCGAAGGCCCCCAGTGGGCCCGGCTCTCGTCTCGCCATGCAGAACTGGCGCATCAGCACGCGACTCGTGTCGCTGCTGACCCTGCCGGTCGTCGCCGCCACCACGCTCGGTGGCTTCCGCATCAACGACTCGCTCAACGACATCGCGCAGCTGGAGCACATGCAGCTGCTGACGACGATGACCCGGCAGGCCACCAACCTGGCCGCCATGCTCCAGGAGGAGCGCGACCTCTCCGCGGGTCCCCTCTCCCTCTCCAAGGGCAAGAGCACCAGCCAGGTCGACGTCGTCCGCCAGCAGACCGACACCGCCGCCAAGTCCTTCGCCGCGGCGACCGACAAGGTCGACAGCACGGGCGCGAAGGACGACACCCTCAAGTCGATCCGCAACAACGTCCTGCAGATCGGCCGTCAGCTCACGAACATCCAGACGGTCCGCGACAAGGCGTACATCAACGGCGCCCAGCAGACCGTCAGCGAGTACAACGCGATGATCGTCTCGCTGCTCTCGCTCTCCCAGGACATGGCCCAGGCCACCTCCAACCCCGAGATGATCAAGCGCACGCGCGCCCTGGCGGCATTCTCCGCCGCCAAGGAGTACGCCTCCATCCAGCGCGCGATCATCGCCGCCTCGCTCCCGGACACCAACGAGCGCCAGGGCAAGCTGGAGGAGAACGACCGGCTCTACGCCCTCTCCGCGCAGAAGGGCGAGCAGCAGGCGAAGACCACCTTCGAGCTCGTTTACCAGGGCCGGACCGAGGAACTCCTCGCGGGCCTCGGCGACAGCAACTCGGAGATCTCCACCGCCGACCACTACGCGCGCCGCGTGCTGACCAGCCAGGACGCCTTCCTCCGCGAGAAGAACCGGTCCTGGCTGGACTGGTACGACGCCGACGGCACCAAGCTCCAGGCCATGAAGGTCATCGAGCTGACCCTGCTCGAGGAGATGGAGCAGAAGGCCCGCGAGCTGAAGAACGAGGCCCAGCAGGACGCCATCATCAACGGTGCCCTGATCCTCCTCGTCCTCGGCGTCTCCCTCGTCGGCGCCTTCATCATGGCCCGCTCGATGATCCGCTCGCTGCGCCGCCTGCAGGACACCGCGACGCGCGTCGCCCAGGACCGGCTGCCCGAGCTCGTCAAGCAGCTGTCCGAGTCCGACCCGCAGGACGTGGACACGTCCGTGGAGTCGGTCGGCGTGCACACCCGCGACGAGATCGGCCAGGTGGCCGCGGCGTTCGACGACGTGCACCGCGAGGCCGTCCGCCTCGCCGCCGAGCAGGCCCTCCTGCGAGGCAACGTCAACGCGATGTTCACCAACCTCTCGCGCCGCTCGCAGGGCCTCATCCAGCGTCAGCTGTCGCTCATCTCCGAACTGGAGTCGCGCGAGGCCGACCCGGACCAGCTCTCCTCGCTCTTCAAGCTCGACCACCTCGCGACCCGCATGCGCCGTAACGGCGAAAACCTCCTCGTCCTCGCGGGCGAGGAGCCGGGCCGCCGGTGGACGCGGCCCGTCCCGCTCGTCGACGTGCTCCGTGCCGCCGCCTCCGAGGTGGAGCAGTACGAGCGCGTCGAGCTGGCCTCGGTGCCCGGCACCGACGTCGCCGGCCGCGTCGTCAACGACCTCGTGCACGTCCTCGCCGAGCTGCTGGAGAACGCCACGTCGTTCTCCTCCCCGCAGACCAAGGTCAAGGTCACCGGTCACGCGCTGCCCGACGGCCGTGTGCTCGTCGAGATCCACGACACCGGTATCGGCCTCTCCCCCGAGGACCTCGCCGCGATCAACGAGCGGCTCGCGTCGCCGCCGACCGTGGACGTCTCCGTCTCCCGACGCATGGGCCTGTTCGTGGTCGGCCGCCTGTCCCTGCGACACGGCATCCGCATCCAGCTGCGCCCCTCCGACTCGGGCGGTACGACGGCCCTCGTCATGCTGCCGGTGGACGTCGCCCAGGGCGGCAAGAAGCCGGGTCCAATGCCGGGCCAGGGCGGCCCCGGTGGCGCCCAGGGTGCCCCCGGCGGGCAGGCTTCCGTGCCCGGTGCGGCCGCACGGCCGCCCGTGGGCGCGGGTCCGCAGCGCGGCCAGGTCGGTGCGGGCGGCCAGCGCGCCGCCCTCCCGGGCCGCGACGGCGCCGGTCAGCGTCCGCAGGGCCCGCAGGGCGGGCGGCCTCCGCAGCAGGGCGGCCCGGGTGCTCCCGGTGGCCGTCCGCAGCAGGGTCCGACCACCGCGGGGCAGGGCCAGGGTGCCTTCGGCGCCGGCGGGCCGCTGCCGGCCCGCGGTCCGGTCGCCAACGGCGGATTCGGCGGCGGCCCGCAGGCCCGTCCGGTGTCCTCGCCCTCGGCGTCCGGTCCTGCCGCCTTCCCGCAGGGCAACGGCTTCGAGCGACCGCAGCAGCCGCAGCAGGCCCAGCAGCAGCCGCAGCCCCAGCAGCAGTCGGGCGCTCAGGCTCCGAACGGTGCCCGCCCGCAGCTGCCGCCGCGCGGCGGTGCCCCGCGTCCGGAGCTTCCCGGCCCGCAGACCACCAGCTGGGGCGCCGACCAGGCCCGCGGCCACGACGAGCTCTCGGGCCCCGGTTCGACGGCGGAGTTCGCCCGCCCGGACTTCAACGCCCCGATGCCGCAGGGCGACGCCCCGGGCAGCACGACGGGACAGTTCGAACGTCCGGACGTGCGTGGCCCCGTGGACCCGTCCACCACCGGACAGTTCGAGCGCCCGGGCTACCAGCCCCAGCGGCCCGGCGGCCCCGGTGTCGGCGGATTCGCCCGTCAGCAGCCCCAGGCCCCGCAGCAGCAGCCCCAGCCGCAGCACGTGCAGCCGCAGGCTCCGCAGCCCGGCGGCGCGTACGCACCCGTACCGCCCGCACGGCCGGAGACCCCGCGCCTGCCGCAGGCTCACCGGCCGGAGGCCCTGCCGCCGGCCCAGAGCTCCGGCGACGGCCGCAGCCCGATATTCGACACGCTGGAGTCGAACTGGTTCCGTGAGGAGGGGCAGCAGCCCCCCGCGCAGGGACCGGGCACGGCGACGCCCCAGCAGGGCCAGCAGCCGCAGCAGTCCGCTGCTGCGGCCCCCGCGCCGCCGCAGCGGCTGCCGCAGCGCGGCCAGGAGCAGGCGGCCGAGTCCGCCGCGGCGGCGACCGGCAGCATGCCGACCGTCAGCTGGAAGTCCTCGCCGAACGACGAGCTGATGCGCCAGGCCGAGCGCGTGCGCCAGCCCGCCGCCGGCGGGATCACGACCTCGGGGCTGCCCCGCCGGGTCCCGCGGGCGAACCTCGTGGCCGGCACCGCGCAGCAGCAGGCCGAGGCGCAGGCGGGTCCCCAGGTCTCGCGGGCGCCGGACGACGTCCGCGGCCGTCTGACCAACCTCCGACGCGGTATCCAGCAGGGCCGTCAGGCCGGCAACAACGGACCGGCGACCGGCAGTTACCACATCGACCCCACTTACCAGCAGGAGCGTTAGTTGAGTTCGATGAGCCAGGCGGCACAGAACCTGAACTGGTTGATCACCAACTTCGTGGACAACACCCCAGGGGTGTCCCACACGGTGGTGGTCTCCGCCGACGGACTCCTTCTGGCGATGTCCGAAGGATTCCCCCGCGACCGCGCCGATCAGCTGGCGGCCGTGGCCTCCGGACTGACCTCGCTGACCGCCGGGGCCTCCCGCATCTTCGAGGGTGGCGCCGTCAACCAGACCGTGGTCGAGATGGACCGGGGATTCCTCTTCCTCATGTCCGTCTCGGACGGATCCTCGCTGGCCGTACTGGCGCACCCCGAGTGCGACATCGGCCTCGTGGGCTACGAGATGGCCCTTCTGGTGGATCGCGCCGGCAGTGTCCTCACTCCGGACCTGCGCGCCGAACTGCAGGGAAGCCTGCTCGGCTGACTTCCCAATCTCCCGGCCGGACGGTACTACCGGCCGGGAGACCGGGGCCCCGCCCCGAAATCCAGTACCCCCGCCAGGCCGTCATACAGTCCCCCCCACCGGCCGCCCCGTCAGACGGCACGCTGACCACTGCTGTCCAGCCCGGAGGATCCATGACCCCGCCCCCCGCCTACCCCGATGCGTACGGAGATTCGTACTCGGAAGGCGATCAGCCGCTGGTGCGTCCGTACGCGATGACCGGCGGCCGTACTCGGCCGCGCTACCAGCTCGCCATCGAGGCGCTGGTCAGCACCACCGCCGATCCGATGCACCTGTCCGGCCTGCTCCCGGAGCACCAGCGCATCTGCACGCTGTGCCGCGAGGTCAAGTCGGTCGCCGAGGTCTCCGCACTGCTGTCGATGCCGCTCGGTGTGGCCCGGATCCTCGTCGCCGACCTGGCGGAGGCCGGGATGGTGGCCATCCACCAGCCGGGCAATGGAGAGGCCGGCGGCACGCCGGACGTAACGCTGCTCGAAAGGGTGCTCAGTGGCCTTCGGAACATCTAGCGGAGCGGCTCCTGCTCGCTCCACCACCTCCGCGAAGATCGTGGTGGCGGGCGGCTTCGGCGTGGGCAAGACCACGTTCGTCGGAGCCGTGTCCGAGATCAACCCGCTGCGCACCGAAGCCGTCATGACCAGCGCCTCCGCCGGCATCGACGACCTCACCCACACCGGTGACAAGACGACCACCACGGTCGCCATGGACTTCGGCCGCATCACCCTGGACCAGGACCTGATCCTGTACCTCTTCGGTACCCCCGGCCAGGACCGCTTCTGGTTCATGTGGGACGACCTGGTCCGCGGCGCCATCGGCGCCGTCGTGCTCGTCGACACGCGCCGTCTCGCCGACTGCTTCCCCGCCGTCGACTACTTCGAGAACAGCGGCCTGCCCTTCGTCGTGGCCCTCAACGGCTTCGAGGGACACCAGCCGTACACCCCGGAGGAAGTCCGCGAGGCCCTGCAGATCGGCCCCGGCGCCCCCATCATCACCACCGACGCCCGCCACCGCGCGGACGCCAAGAGCGCACTCATCACGCTCGTCGAGCACGCCCTCATGGCGCGTCTCAAGTAACACCACGCAGGCAGCCCGGCTCAAGCGGCACCACTCAAGTCCCACGGGTTCTTCACAACGTGAGAGGGCGGGCTGTGTCATAGGACACGGCCCGCCCTCTCGGTTCATAACGTTTCGACAGACAATTGCCGCCAGTTGGCCACGGGGTGCGTTCGCTTGGTTCCGCTGCGCGCACAACTCCCCCTATTTTTGGCGCAGGAAGCTCTTTATGTCCGATTTACGTGGGGCATAAGGATCTTGGAATGGCTGATTCCAACTGTTTGGAACACGGCCGTTAACCGTGCTGGAATTCAACGAACTAGCTAGTAGCACCGCCGGAAGGTTGTTGGTCGAGTGAGGCGAAGCAACGCAAGCCCCGCGGTTGAACCCGCGCGCGGCAACTTCACCCCGCCGCCGCGAGCGGCCGCGTCGCCCGTCGACGTGCCCGTGGAGCCACCGGCGCGCCCCGGGAGCACCAGCAAGTTCTCGCCCCGCAACTGGCGCGTGCCGACCCGCCTGAACGCCATCCTGCTCGTGCCGGCCCTCGTGGGCCTGGTCATGGGCGGCTTCCAGGTGAAGGGCTCAGTCGACCAGTGGAACGAAGCCAAGGACGCCGAGCAGATAGCCCGGGTCGTCCAGGCGGCCTCGGAATACAGCCAGGCACTGCTCAACGAGCGTGACCTCACGGCCGAGCCCCTCCTGAACGGCCAGACCAACTCCGAACAGGTCTCCAAGGCCTACGCGGTCACCACCGGGGCCAAGGAGAAGTTCGACAAGGCCGTCCAGGACATGCCCAAGAACCAGGGCATGGAGCGGCGTCTGGACCTCTTCCGTGCGGAAGAGCCCAAACTCAAGGAAGTCCGCGAGAAGGCCTACCAGGCCGCCTTCGAGACCCCCAAGAAGAACCTCCCCTCCGCGGCGGGCCCCATCCCGACCGAAGAGGGTTACGTCGGGGTCGAGCACTACCTCATGCAGTTCGCCAACGAGCTCGGTCTCGGCACCGGCAACGTGACCTCGTACGGCCGCATGGTCTACGCGGTCCAGCTGGCCAAGGCGGCGAACTCGCTGCAGCGCTCCGTCGGCACCCACCTGCTGGTCCGTCCCAGCACGGACGAGAACGTGCGCAAGGCCCAGCTCGTCGCCTTCTCCTCCTACGCCTACCTCGAGGAAATCGCCATCGGCGAGTACGTCGCGGCCGGCACCGAGGACGACGTGAACCGCCTCAAGGAGGTCATGGGCAAGAAGTCGGACGAGGGCAAGGCCAAGCTCGCCGACGCCAAGCACCAGGCCGAGCAGGCCGGTACCCGCTTCGTACCGCCGCCCGCCCCCAACGGCAACCCGCTCGTCGGCATGACCGAGGCGATCGCCAGCGGCGAGAGCAAGAAGAAGCTCGCCGAGAACGGGACGAACCCCCTGTTCTGGCAGGCCGCCGCCACCGCCAAGTTCGACGGCTACGACGAGATCGAGAAGGAGCTCCTCGACAAGGCCGTCAAGGACGCCGTCGCGGTCTCCGACGAGGCCCGCACCGACGCGATCGTCAACGGTGCCATCGTGGTCGTGGCCCTGCTCGCCGCCTTCATCATGGCCGGCCTCATGGCCCGCCAGATGGGCCGCGCGATGCGCCGCCTGCGCAGCTCGGCCTTCGACATCGCCGAGCAGCGCCTGCCGATGCTCGTCGACCAGCTCTCGCGCACCGATCCGGGCAAGGTCGACACCCGTGTCCTCCCGATCCCGATCGACTCCCAGGACGAGATCGGCGAGGTCGCCCGCGCCTTCGACCAGGTCCACCGGGAAGCCGTCCGGCTCGCCGCCGAGCAGGCGCTCCTGCGAGGGAACGTCAACGCGATCTTCACGAACCTCTCCATGCGCAACCAGTCGCTGATCGAGGGCCAGCTGACCCTCATCACCAACCTGGAGAACAACGAGGCCGACCCGGACCAGCTGGAGAACCTCTTCCGCCTGGACCACCTGGCCACCCGTATGCGCCGCAACGGCGAGAACCTCCTCATCCTCGCGGGGGAGGAGCCGGGCCGCCGCTGGGACCAGCCGGTGCCCCTCGTCGACGTGCTGCGCGCCGCCTCCTCCGAGGTGGAGCAGTACGAGCGCATCGAGCTCTCGGGCGTCTCCGAGGCCGAGATCCACGGCCAGGCCGTGACCGACCTCGTGCACCTGCTCGCCGAGCTGCTGGAGAACGCCACCACGTTCTCCTCCCCGCAGACCAAGGTCCGCGTCAACGCGACCCGTCTTCCCGACGGCCGCGTGATGGTCGAGATCCACGACAAGGGCATCGGCCTCACCGCCGAGGACTTCGCGGACATCAACCACAAGCTGGCCAACCCGCCGACCGTGGACGCCGCGATCTCGCAGCGCATGGGTCTGTTCGTGGTCGGCCGGCTGGCGGACCGCCACAGCATCCGCGTCCAGCTGCGCCCCTCGGGCGAGGCGGCCGGCACCACCTCGCTGGTCATGCTCCCCGACGCCATCACCCACGGTGGCGGTGGCGAGGGCCTGCCGGACGACGACTTCACGGTCTCCCAGATCATCCCGGAGCAGAAGGCCCAGCAGGCCGCCCCGCTGCGCACCGCCGCCGAACTCGGTTTCGACGACTCGCGGTACGACCAGCAGGGCGCCGACGGCCTCCCGGCCGACCCGGTCGGCCGGTCCCTGGGACAGCAGGAGCGCCGGGCCGCGCTGGCCGCCCAGGTGGGCTACCCGCAGGACCAGCAGCAGTACGCCGACCAGCCCGCCCAGGAGTATCCGGAACCACAGCCGGAGCACGGGTACCAGGAGTACCAGGGCTACGAACAGCAGTCCGGACAGGCCTACGACCCCTCCTACGAGGCTCAGCAGGCACAGCAGGGCTACGAGGCGTACCCGCAGCAGGACTACGGTTATACGGAAGACGGCTACCCCGACCAGCAGTCGGCCGCCCAGGGCTACGACAATGGCTACGAAGCCCGGTCGGAGCAGGCCGAGTGGCCCGATCAGAACACGTATCCGGCTGCCTACCAGCAGGATTACGGGACCGAATCGGAATCCCAGGCCGTCCCCGAACCGGCCGCGGAACGCGTAGGCTTCGACCGTCCGGGCGCCGCTGCTGACACCGGTCATGTGATGACCGGAGCGGGCCTGCCGCGCCGCGGCAGCCAGCAGCAGTGGCAGCCGGCACAGCAGGAAGCGGAGTCCACCGGATCCCTCTTCGAACAGCGGTCGCCGCGTCAGCAGCAGCCCGCCGCTCCGGAGCAGGGGAAGGAAGGCGGCACCGACTGGCGCTCGGGTAACGACGAGCGCTGGCAGCAGGCCGCCAAACTCCGTGAGCCGAAGGCTGGCGGGGTCACCCCGTCCGGTCTCCCTCGGCGCGTGCCCAAGGCCAACCTGGTCGAGGGCGCAGCGGAGACGACCCCGCAGGGCGGCCCCCAGGTCTCCCGCGCTCCGGAGGACGTCCGCGGCAGGTTGAGCAACCTGCGGCGAGGTGTCCAGCAGGGACGCAGCGCGGGTTCTGAGCAGTCAAGTAACAGCTATGACCAGGAGCGTTAGTGTGAGCCCGATGAGCCAGGCGGCACAGAACCTGAACTGGTTGATCACCAACTTCGTGGACAACACCCCAGGGGTGTCCCACACGGTGGTGGTCTCCGCCGACGGCCTTCTTCTGGCGATGTCCGACGGGTTTCCGCGCGACCGCGCCGATCAGCTGGCGGCCGTGGCCTCCGGTCTGACCTCGCTGACCGCCGGGGCCTCCCGCATCTTCGAGGGTGGCGCCGTCAACCAGACCGTGGTCGAGATGGACCGGGGATTCCTTTTCCTCATGTCCGTCTCGGACGGATCGTCGCTCGCGGTGCTCGCGCACCCCGAGTGCGACATCGGCCTCGTGGGCTACGAGATGGCCCTTCTGGTGGATCGTGCGGGCAGTGTCCTGACCCCGGACCTGCGCGCCGAACTGCAGGGAAGTCTTCTCAACTAGCAGACAGGCAGTGCGTTTCGCGCCATCGCACCATAGGGTGCGGTGGCGCGGTTCCACAGGGAGTACTGCGTACTTGGAGTCGGAGGAGGAAACGTGACAACACCCGGAGGACATCCTTATGGCGGCGCGCAGCAGCCGCAGGGTGGGCACGACCAGAACCGCTTCAACTTCCCTTCCGCTCCCAGCCGGCCCGTGCCGGAGCAGAACCCGTACCAACAGCAGCCGTACGGACAGCCCCAGCAGCCCCAGCACCAGATGCCGCAGCAGCCTCCGCGCGCCGCACGGCAGCCGGCGCCGAAGGCCCACAATCCGCTGGTGCGCCCGTACGCGATGACCGGCGGCCGTACTCGGCCGCGCTACCAGCTCGCCATCGAGGCGCTGGTCAGTACCACGGCCGATCCCGCGCGCCTGCAAGGGCAGTTGCCCGAGCACCAGCGCATCTGCCGCCTGTGCCAGGAGATCAAATCCGTCGCGGAGATCTCCGCACTTCTCTCCATTCCTCTTGGTGTCGCCCGCATCCTCGTCGCCGACCTGGCGGAGGCGGGCCTTGTCGCCATTCACCAGCCCGGCGGCGACGAGTCTGCCGGTGGCCAGCCAGACGTGACACTGCTCGAAAGGGTGCTCAGTGGACTTCGCAAGCTCTAACGGCGGAGCGGCTCCTGCTCGCTCCACCACCTCCGCGAAGATCGTGGTGGCGGGCGGCTTCGGCGTGGGCAAGACCACGTTCGTCGGAGCCGTGTCCGAGATCAACCCGCTGCGCACCGAAGCCGTCATGACCAGCGCCTCCGCCGGCATCGACGACCTCACCCACACCGGTGACAAGACGACCACCACGGTCGCCATGGACTTCGGCCGCATCACCCTGGACCAGGACCTGATCCTGTACCTCTTCGGTACCCCCGGCCAGGACCGCTTCTGGTTCATGTGGGACGACCTGGTCCGCGGCGCCATCGGCGCCGTCGTGCTCGTCGACACGCGCCGTCTCGCCGACTGCTTCCCCGCCGTCGACTACTTCGAGAACAGCGGCCTGCCCTTCGTCATCGCCCTCAACGGCTTCGACGGGCACCAGCCCTACACGCCGGAGGAAGTCCGCGAGGCCCTGCAGATCGGCCCGGACGCCCCCATCATCACCACCGACGCCCGCCACCGCGCGGACGCCAAGAGCGCACTCATCACGCTCGTCGAGCACGCCCTCATGGCGCGCCTGCGGTAGCGGTAGCGGTCCGCAGCATCCGAAAGGCCCCCGTGTCGTACGACGCGGGGGCCTTCGGCGTGTCCGGGCCCGTCCGTACGGGACGGGCCCGGATGCCCGGGACCGGGTACGCGCAAGGCCCCGCACCCTGTCCGGGGTGCGGGGCCTTGCGCCGGGCTCGGGGACTCAGCCCTGCCAGCTGTGCGGGGCGCGGAAGCCCGGGGTGCGCTCCAGACGGCGCCAGCCGGCCTGGCGGGGCGTGCGGACCGCGGTCTCCTCGGGGGTGGCGGCGGCGCGGGCGAGCAGGATCGCGGTGATCGCGGCCAGCTCCTCCGGCTCGGCGTTGCCCTTCTCGACGCGCAGCAGGGTGTCAGTGGCGGTGGTCATGTGGTGGCAGGTCTCCTTCGCGGTTACTGCGGCGGGTTGCCGTGCTTGCGGGACGGCAGATCGGCGTGCTTGTTGCGGAGCATCGCGAGGGCGCTGACGAGCACCTCGCGGGTCTCGGCGGGGTCGATGACGTCGTCGACGAGGCCGCGCTCGGCCGCGTAGTACGGGTGCATCAGCTCGGCCTTGTACTCCTTGACCATGCGGACGCGCATGGCCTCGGGGTCCTCGGCGTCCGCGATCTGCTTGCGGAAGATGACGTTGGCGGCACCCTCGGCGCCCATGACGGCGATCTCGTTGGTGGGCCAGGCGTAGGTGAGGTCGGCGCCGATGGACTGGGAGTCCATGACGATGTACGCGCCGCCGTAGGCCTTGCGCAGGATCAGCGAGATCCGCGGGACGGTGGCGTTGCAGTACGCGTACAGCAGCTTGGCGCCGTGGCGGATGATGCCGCCGTGCTCCTGGTCGACGCCCGGCAGGAAGCCGGGGACGTCCAGCAGGGTGACGATCGGGATGTTGAAGGCGTCGCACATCTGGACGAAGCGCGCGGCCTTCTCGGAGGCCTCGATGTCCAGGACTCCGGCGAGGTGGCCGGGCTGGTTGGCGACGATGCCGACGACCTGGCCGTTCATCCGGGCCAGGGCGCAGATGATGTTGCGGGCCCAGCGCTCGTGGATCTCCAGGACGTCGCCCTCGTCGACGATCTCCTCGATGACCTTGAGCATGTCGTACGGGCGGTTGCCGTCGGCGGGCACCAGGTCCAGCAGGACCTCGCTGCGGCGGTCCGCGGGGTCGCTCGTCTCGTGGACGGGCGGGTTCTCCCGGTTGTTGGAGGGAAGCATCGAGATGAGGTAGCGGACCTCGGAGATGCAGGTCTCCTCGTCGTCGTACGCGAAGTGCGCGACGCCCGAGGTCTCGGCGTGCACGTCGGCGCCGCCGAGGCCGTTCTGGGTGATCTCCTCGCCGGTCACCGCGCGGACCACGTCCGGGCCGGTGATGAACATCTGCGAGGTGTCGCGGACCATGAAGACGAAGTCCGTCAGGGCCGGGGAGTACGCGGCGCCGCCGGCGCACGGGCCCAGCATGACCGAGATCTGCGGGATGACGCCCGAGGCCTTGGTGTTGCGCTGGAAGATGCCGCCGTAGCCGGCGAGGGCGGAGACGCCCTCCTGGATACGGGCGCCTGCGCCGTCGTTCAGGGAGACCAGCGGGGCACCGGCCGCGATGGCCATGTCCATGATCTTGTGGATCTTCGTGGCGTGGGCCTCGCCCAGGGCGCCGCCGAAGATGCGGAAGTCGTGCGCGTAGACGAAGACCGTGCGGCCCTCGACCGTGCCCCAGCCGGTGATGACACCGTCGGTGTAGGGCTTCTTGGCCTCCAGGCCGAACCCGGTCGCCCGGTGGCGGCGGAGCTGTTCGACCTCCTTGAAGGAACCTTCGTCGAGGAGCAGCGCGATGCGCTCACGGGCGGTCAGCTTGCCCTTGGCGTGCTGGGTCTCGGTCGCGCGGTCACTGGGGCCGCGCCGCGCCTGCTCGCGCAGGGAGTGCAGCTCGGCCACGCGCCCACGGGCGTCCGTCGGCTCGCTCGGGGTCTGGTCCACAACGGTCATGTACCGACCTTACGAAGATCGCGATGAAAAACCTCCGTTCATTCCGCACAGTCTCGGGAGTCTTCCGCTGTGTGGCCCGCACAGTACGACCGGAGGATGTAGGGACTCCGCCAGACGGGACCTTCGTCCATTGTGGGACTTTCACAAAATGACCTGACACCCCGCCTAGATGTTGAAATTTGAACGAAATGGGTCTAGCGTCGTTCTTGTCGAAGTTGTTGAAGATTCAACAGACTCTTCCGACCAGCAGAACGCCCAGACACTACCGAGGAGCAGGCCATGGGTCTCTTCACCCGCCGCAGCCAGACCGCCGACCACCAGAACGCCGGCGCCGCCGTCACCACGCTGGACGTGGACCCGGCGCTCGCCACCCTCACCGGCGACTACGTCATCGACGCCGCCCACAGCAGCATCGGCTTCACCGTCCGCCACGCCATGGTCACCAACGTCCGCGGCTCCTTCGCGGAGCACGAGGGCACCCTGCACCTGGACGGCGCCGACCCGGCCCGCTCCACGGCCGCCATCGACGTCAAGATCCCGTCGGTCAGCACCGGCATCGCCGACCGCGACGCGCACCTGCTGGGCAGCGACTTCTTCGACGCCGAGCTCTTCCCGCTGATGACCTTCCGCTCCACCGAGGCGCGCCAGCTGGGCGGGGACGCCTACCGCATCACCGGCGAGCTGACGATCAAGGACGTCACGCGGCCGCTCGCCATCGACCTGGAGTTCACGGGCTCGGCCAAGGACGTCTACGGCAACGAGCGCGTCGGCTTCGAGGGCTCCGCCGAGATCCTGCGCTCCGACTGGGGCCTGACCTGGAACGCCGCGCTGGAGGCCGGCGGTGTCATGGTCAGCGACAAGGTGAAGCTGACCTTCGACATCTCGGCCATCAAGCAGGGCTGACCGGCTGGATCCGGCGAACCTCCGGGGGGCGGCTAGAAGCCGCCCCCGCCGTCGAAGCCGCCGCCCCCGTCGAAACCGCCACCGCCGCCGAAGTCCCCGCCGCCGAAGTCGGACGGGTTGAAGTCGGCCCCCGAGACGTCCCCGCCGTCGAAGCCTCCGCCCATGCCGCCCCCGAGGTCCGAGGCGTAAGCGGGGCTGGACATCATCGAACCGAGCATCGTGCCCACGAGCAGACCGGGCAGGATGCCGCCGCCGAAGTAGCCGCCGGCCCAGGGACCGTACGCCGGGCCGGCGTCGTAGTACGGCCGCGGACCGTGGTCGGTGTCGACCGTTCGGACCGCCGGGTCCAGGCCGTCGCGCAGCCGCACGGCGTCCGCCGTGCAGACGGGCACGGTACGGGCCGCCCCGCCGGCCGGAGCCCAGGTGGCGTCCTCGGCGCTCGGCCCGTGACGCGGGTCGAAGAAGCAGGGCGACCGGCGCTCGGGCACCGGCTTCCCCTGCCGGCGCGCGTCCAGGCAGGCCAGGGCGTACCGGCCGTCCTCCAGGGCCTGGGTGACGCCCTTGACCTCTTCGGGGTACCGCACCGAGCCCATGATCTGCTTGGCCTTGTCGTACGAGTCGAGCCCCTGCTCGAAGTCCTTGCGCATGGCGTCGTCGGCGCCGGGCTCGCCGGGGTGGAAGTCGAGCCGGTCGAGCTCCTCGCCGAAGGCCGTGATGTCCTCGTCGACGACCACGCTGAGGCGCTCCAGGGCCGCGCGCCTGGCCTCTTCCTTCTTCTTCCGGTTGCGGCGGACCAGCGCGTACGCGCCACCGCCGCCGATGGCGGCCACCGCGCCGAGGGTGATCAGCCCGCCGACGGGGGCGCCGGCGTCACTGCCCGTGGTGCCCCAGGAGGCCGGGGCAGTGCCCTTGGCCTGGCTCAGGGCCTGGTCGACGAAGTTGTCGAGCTGGGTCGCCGCGTCGGGCGTCCCCACCTTCACCGCGTCGGTGAGGTTGCTTACGGCGTTGGCCGGCATGACCGCCCGGTCGGCGCGGGCGCTGAAGCCGTCGCCGAGCCGGATCGCGTAGAGCCCGGTGATACCGGTCTCGGACCTGACGGCACCGAACACCTTGTCGGCGGGGAACTCGTCCGTCGCGGGCAGCACGGCGACGAACACCGGCTTCCCCGCGTCCTTGATCTTCTTCGCGAGCGCGTCGGCCTCGGCCTGCGGCAGCTGCGCCTGCATCCGGGGGTCCACGTAGACGGGCCCATCCTTGAGGGCCTCCCCCACGGCGGCGACCCCGGTCGCCGCCGACGCCTGCGGGGCGACCGCGAGCGCGGTCCCCGACAGGGCCAGCAGCAGACCGGCCAGCACTGATCCAAAACGTACGGATATAAGCCTGGTCCTCATACGAATGACGCTACCCGAACCGGACCTTTCCTGTGTGAGTAGGACATAAGGGCCTGTGATCATTCGGCCGGTTCGACGCCCGCGTGCAGGAGGCCGTACGTGAACGCGTCCTCCAGGGCCTGCCAGGAAGCGGCGATCACGTTCGGGGCGACACCGACCGTGGACCACTCGCGGACGCCGTCCGTCGTGGCGATCAGCACGCGGGTCGTGGACTCCGTGCCGTACGTGCCCTCCAGGATGCGGACCTTGTAGTCGACCAGCTCGAACTTGGCCAGCTGCGGGTAGAACCGCTCCAGCGCCACCCGCAGCGCCCGGTCCAGCGCGTTGACCGGGCCGTTGCCCTCGGCCGTCGCGACGATCCGCTCGCCCTTCGCCCACAGCTTGACCGTGGCCTCGTTGGCGTGGGTGCCGTCCGGCCGGTCCTCGACGATCGCCCGCCAGGACTCGATGCGGAAGTACTTGCGGGCCCGGCCCTCGGCCTCGGCGCGCAGCAGCAGCTCGAAGGAGGCGTCGGCGGCCTCGTACGTGTAGCCCTTGAGCTCCCGCTCCTTGACCCGCTCCACGACCCGGGAGATCAGCGCGCGGTCCCCGCCGAGCTCGACGCCGAGCTCCTTGCCCTTGAGCTCGATGGAGGCGCGGCCGGCCATGTCGGAGACCAGCATCCGCATGGTGTTGCCGACCCGCTCGGGGTCGATGTGCTGGTAGAGGTCGGGGTCGACCTTGATCGCCGAGGCGTGCAGGCCCGCCTTGTGCGCGAAGGCGGAGACGCCGACGTACGGCTGGTGCGTGGACGGGGTGAGGTTCACGACCTCGGCGATGGCGTGCGAGATGCGGGTCATCTCGGCGAGCGCGCCCTCGGGGAGCACCTTGCGCCCGTACTTGATCTCCAGGGCGGCGACGACGGGGAACAGGTTCGCGTTGCCGACGCGCTCGCCGTAGCCGTTGGCCGTGCACTGGACGTGCGTGGCGCCCGCGTCCACGGCGGCCAGGGTGTTGGCGACGGCGCAGCCGGTGTCGTCCTGGGCGTGGATGCCCAGGCGTGCGCCGGTGTCGGCGAGGACGGTGGCGACGGTGGCCGTCACCTGGGCGGGCAGCATGCCGCCGTTTGTGTCGCAGAGGATGACCACGTCGGCGCCGGCCTCGTGGGCGGTGCGGACGACGGCCTTCGCGTACTCGGCGTTGGCCCGGTAGCCGTCGAAGAAGTGCTCGCAGTCGACGAAGACGCGGCGGCCCTGCTCGACCAGGTGGGAGACGGTGTCGCGGACCATCTCCAGGTTCTCGTCCAGGGTGGTGCGCAGGGCGAGTTCCACGTGGCGGTCGTGGGACTTGGCGACGAGCGTGATCACGGGGGCGCCGGACTCCAGCAGGGCCCGCACCTGCGGGTCCGCGGCGGCCGTGCCGCCCGCCCGCCGGGTCGCGCCGAAGGCGACCAGCTGGGCGTTCCTGAAGTCGATCTCGGCGCGTGCGCGGGCGAAGAACTCGGTGTCACGGGGGTTGGCGCCGGGCCAGCCGCCCTCGATGAAGCCCACTCCGAAGTCGTCCAGATGCCGGGCGATCGTCAGCTTGTCGGCGACCGTGAGGTTGATGCCCTCGCGCTGCGCGCCGTCGCGCAGGGTGGTGTCGAAGACGTGGAAGCCGTCGTCCAGGCCCCCTGAGCGCACAGGTGCCGCCTCTGGTGTCGTCGTCATGCTGATCTGACTCCTGTCGGATGAGTGGTTCCGGATGCCCGCCAAAGGGGCAGGCCGCCGTCACTGCCCCCATCATCGCGCGCGGTCCGGTCCCGGCTGGATGGTCCGGGAAACGAAAAAACCCCTCGCGGGTAGCGAGAGGTCTGCGCGCGGGTCCGAGGCACGGTGGCCGCTTCCGCGAAGTTCTTCCGCGGTTCAGCGGCCACTGGGGACCGGCGCGCTGCTGGCGATAATCATGAGCTGAGCAGGCACGCAGGCAGTGTGCCACAACGCTCGCCGCGGATGGACGGGGATCTCAGCATGCGGGCAGCGGGCCGCGCCGGTGTTCGAGCGGGGCACCACGGGCGACCGCGGCGCCGTTGCGGGGCTCTGCTCCGGGCCCCGCGCCTCAAACGCCGGCGGGGCTAGTTCTGCGGGGTGAGGGCCTCCGTGAGGAACTCACGGACGTGGTCGAGGATCTCCTGCCGGTCCACCGTCGGCAGCCCCACCGCCAGCTGGATGCTGAATCCGTCGAGCAGGGCCCTGATGCGGGTCGCCACGCGCTCGGCGTCCACCGGGCGGAACTCCCCGCGGGAGATTCCCTCGGCGAGCAGTGCCACCAGGTCGCGGTGCCAGGCGCCCTCGATGGCCGCCTGTCGCTCGCGCTCCTGGGGGCCGGCGTTCTGGGAGCGGTTCCAGACCTCCAGCCACAGCGTCCAGTGCGGGTCGCGGGCCTGCGTGGGCACGTACAGGTCGACGTACGCCCGCAGGCGCTCGGCGACCGGACCGCGCCGGGAGAGCAGGGCCCGCCGCTCGCTGCCCAGTGCCGCCTCGCTCCACTCCAGGGTCTGCAGCAGGAGCTCGTCCTTGCTGCGGAAGTAGTAGAGGAGGTGGCCGCTGCTCATTCCGACCTCGCGGCCCAGACCGGCCATGGTCAGGCCTTCCAGGCCGCGCTCGGCGATCGTGGCCATGGCGGCGACGAGTACGTCCTCGCGCGGGGGCGCGTTCTTGCGCGCCGCCCGTACCGGTACTCCACCCGCCACCATGGCCCACTCCTTGTCCGTTCCCGAAGGTCAGACCTTCGGCTGCTGCTGGGTGATGCAGTGGATACCGCCACCCCCGGCGAAAATCGTACGTGCGTCAACGAGTGTCACGGTCCGCTCGGGGAACAGTCCGCGGAAGATCTCCGCCGCCTCCTCGTCGCGCGGGTCGTCGAAGGAGCACAGGACCACGCCGCCGTTGCACAGGTAGTGGTTGATGTAGGAGTAGTCCACCCACTCGCCGTCCTCCTCCAGCACGGTCGGCGCGGGGATCTCCACGACCTCCAGTTGCCGCCCCCGCGCGTCGGTGGAGGCGCGCAGGATGGCGGCGATGGTCTTGCAGCGCTCGTGGTCCGGGTGGGCCGGGTCGGGCTGGGTGTGCACCATGACGACGCCGGGGCGGGCGAAGGCCGCGACGATGTCGACGTGGCCCTGGGTGCCGTAGGTGCCGTAGTCGCCGGCCAGGCCGTACGGCAGCCAGATCGCCTTGGTGGTGCCGAGGTGCGCGTGGATCTCGGCCTCGACCTGCTGGCGGGTCCAGCCGGGGTTGCGGCCCTCGCCCAGCTGCACGGTGTCGGTGACGAGCACGGTGCCCTCGCCGTCGACGTGGATGGCGCCGCCCTCGTTGACGAGCGCGGTGCTGTACGTACGGGTGCCGGCCACGTCCGATACGTGCCGCGCGATCTTCGAGTCGTGGTCCCAGCGGGCCCACTCCTGGGCGCCCCAGCCGTTGAAGGTCCAGTCGACGGCCGCGATCTCGCCGGCGTCGTTGGTGACGAAGGTCGGGCCGATGTCGCGCATCCACGCGTCGTCGAGCTCCTGCTCGACCAGCTGTACGCCGTCGCCGACGATCGCGCGGGCGCCCTCGGCGTCGCCGGGCGAGACGACCAGGGTCACGGGCTCGTACGAAAGGACCGCGCGGGCGACGGCGCCCCAGGCCTCGCGGGCCTCGGCGAGCTCCTGCTCGTTGGTGAAGGTCGGGTTGGGGCTGGGCCAGGCCATCCAGGTGCGCTCGTGGGGAGTCCACTCGGCGGGCATCCGGAAGCCGTCGTTCACGGGCTTGGCGGGCTGTGCAGTCATGGCAGGGGTCCTAACGGGCTTACGGACTGTGCACTTACAAGAAGTACAGGCGGTTGAGGGAGACCGACTCGGCGGCTTCGGAGCGCAGCGGTTCCCCGTCGAGGGAGACGAGTCCGCTGCGCGCGTCCACATCGACCGCGCCCACCCGGGAGTTGAGGAGCAGGTCCTTGGGGCCGATGCCGCGGGTGCCGCGGACGGCGACCCGGCGCCGGCGGGTCGGCATCTCGTCGGAGCCGAGCGCGGCGGCCGCGGCGGAGACGAAGGCCACGGAGATGTCGGCCGCAGTGGCCCCGTACGAGCCGAACTGCGGGCCGAGCACCAGCGGTTCGCAGGTGTCGGTGGCGGCGTTGGGGTCGCCGGTGACCCCGTACGCGGGGAAGCCCGACTTGAGGACGAGCTGGGGTTTGGCGCCGAAGAACTGGGGGCGCCACAGCACGATGTCGGCGAGCTTGCCGACCTCGATGGAGCCGATCTCGTGGGCCAGGCCGTGGGCGATGGCCGGGTTGATCGTCAGCTTGGCCATGTAGCGCAGCACGCGGGCGTTGTCATCGCCCTCGCCGTCACCGGCGAGCGGTCCGAGTTCGCCCTTCATCTTGGCGGCCATGGCGAAGGTGCGGCGGATGGTCTCCCCCGCCCGGCCCATGCCCTGGGCGTCGGAGGAGGTGATGCCGATCGCCCCGAGGTCGTGGAGCACGTCCTCGGCGCCCATCGTGCCGGCCCGGATCCGGTCACGGGCCATGGCGGCGTCGCCCGGCAGGTCCGGCTTGAGGTCGTGGACGGAGACGATCATGCCGTAGTGCTCGGCCACCGCGTCCCGGCCGAAGGGCAGGGTGGGGTTGGTGGAGGAGCCGATGACGTTCGCCACGCCCGCCATCTTCAGCACGTTGGGCACGTGCCCGCCGCCGCAGCCCTCGATGTGGAAGGCGTGGATGGTCCGGCCGTCCAGCACGCGCAGGGTGTCCTCGACGGAAAGGCACTCGTTGAGACCGTCCGAGTGCAGGGCGACCTGCACGTCGTGCTCCTCGGCCACCCGCAGCGCGGTGTCCAGCGCGCGGGTGTGCGCACCCATGTCCTCATGGACCTTGAAACCCGACGCCCCGCCCTCGGCCAGGGCCTCCACCAGCGGAGCCGCGTCCGAAGAAGAACCCCGGGCCAGGAAACCGATGTTGACGGGCCAGGCGTCGAAGGCGTTGAAGGCGTGCTTCAGCGCCCACGGGGAGTTGACGCCGACGCCCCAGACCGGGCCGAACTCCTGGCCGATGATCGTGGTGACGCCCGCGGCGAGGGAGGCCTCCATGATCCGCGGGGAGAGCAGGTGGACGTGGGTGTCCACGGCGCCGGCGGTGGCGATCAGGCCCTCGCCCGAGACGATCGACGTGCCGGTGCCGACGACGACGTCCACGCCGTCGAGGGTGTCGGGATTGCCGGCCCGGCCGATCGCGTGGATCCGGCCCTCGCGGATGCCGATGGACACCTTGCGGATGCCCAGGACGGCGTCGATGACCAGCACGTTGCTGATCACCACGTCGCAGGTCTCGCGGACCGCCGCCGCCTTCAGATGAAGGCCGTCACGGGCGGTCTTCCCGAAACCGGCCAGGAACTCGTCACCGGGCTTCTGCGCGTCCGACTCCACCCGGACGGTCAGCCCGGAGTCGCCGAGCCGGACCCGGTCCCCGGCGCGGGGGCCGAAGACGGAGGCGTACTCGTGCGGGTCGATGTGCCGGCTGCCGGGCGCGCAGTGTGCGCTGTGATCGCTGTGCGGGGTCTGCCTGCTCACGTCTGCGCTCCGTCCGCTCGGTCGGTGCCGTCGGCCTGTCCGGCCTGTCCGGCCCGTCCGGCTTGAGGGGTGGGGGAAGCGGGGGCCGGCTCCTCGGCGGACGCGCCCAGGTAGCCGCACGCCTCGGCCCGAGCCAGCGCGAGCGCCTTCGCTCCGGGGGCGTCCAGCGGGCCGTCCACCAGGCCGGCGAAGCCGATCGCGATGCGGTCGCCGCCGATGGGGACGAGGCCCACCTCGCCCTCGCCGTGCGGGTCGAACCGTACGGAGGAGCCCGCCGGCACGCACAGCCGCATCCCGTAGGCCGCGGCGCGGTCGAAGTCGAGCCGCGGGTTGGCCTCGAAGAAGTGGAAGTGGGAGGTGACGCTCACCGGCACGGCGGCGGTGTTGCGCACGCGCAGGTGCACCACCGGCTCCGGCTGGGGGACGCCGGGACCGGGGACGACCGCGCCCGGGGCGTCGTCGCCGAGCGGCTGCGCGCCCCGGATGGGCGATGAGACCACCGCGAGGCGGGATCCGTCGTCGAAGACGGCCTCCACGTGCACCTCGGTGACCACGTCGGCGACGCCCGGCAGGACGTCGCCGGGGCCCAGCGCGCTGCGGGCCTCCTCGATGGCGTCCGCGAGCCGCTTGCCGTCGCGCGCGGCCTCGCAGACCGTGTCCGCGATCAGCGCGGTGGCCTCCGGGACGTTGAGTTTCAGGCCACGGGCCCGCCGGGCCCTGGCCAGTTCCGCTGCGCTGCGGAGCAGCAGCCGGTCGCGCTCCGTAGGGGTCAGCCGCACGCCGATCCACCACCTCTTGAGTCGATGGGTTAGAGCATCACTCTAACTCCTCATTTCGTTGTAGGGAATCATTGACCTGGGACACCGGCTTGAGTCACATTGAGTGTCGCTCAAACAAATGCGAACCACCCCCCGCCCTGCCAAGGGAGTCCCCCCATGCCCATCGAACAGCGCGGAGTCGACACCATCCCGGAGGAGGAGCGGACGAGCGGTCCCCGTGACCTGATCTCGATCCTCCTCGGCTCCAACCTCTGCCTCGGTGTGATCGTCTTCGGCTGGCTGCCCCCGTCCTTCGGACTGGGCCTGTGGCCCTCGGTCACCGCCATCGTGACCGGCACGCTCGTCGGCATCGCCTTCACCGCGCCGCTGGCGCTCGTCTCCCTGCGCACCGCGACCAACCTCTCCACCTCCAGCGGCGCCCAGTTCGGTGTCCGCGGCCGGCTCGTCGGCTCGGTGGTGGGTCTGCTGCTCTCGCTCGGCTACACGGCGCTCACCCTGTGGATCGGCGGCGACGTGATGGTGGGCGCCCTCTCTCGGCTCACCGGGCTGCCGGACACCGGCGTCTCGCGGGCGGCGATGTACGGAGCGCTCGCCGCCTGTACCGTCGTCGGGGCCGTCTTCGGCTACCGGCTGCTGCTGCGCATGAGCAAGGTGCTCTCCATCGGCATGGTGGTCCTGCTGGCCGTCGGCTTCCTCGCCTACGCCCCGGACTTCACCACCGCCGCCCCGCCGGAGACCTCGTACCTGCTCGGCTCCTTCTGGCCGACGTGGCTGCTGGCCGCCGTCGCCGCCGGGCTCAGCGGGCCCGTCGCCTTCATCACCCTGCTCGGCGACTACACCCGCTACATCTCCCCGCGCCGGCACGGCTCCCGCAAGGTGCTCTGGGCGACCGCCTTCGGCCTGCTGATCGGCCTGCTGATACCGCAGCTGTTCGGTACCTACACCGCGCTGGCCGCCAGGGCGGGGCTGGACTACGCCGGCCCGCTCGTCGAGACCGCGCCGTTCTGGTACCTGGTCCCGCTGCTGGTCGCCGCCGCGGCCGGTTCGGTGGGCAATGCCGGACTGATGCTCTACTCCATGGGCCTGGACCTCGACGCGATCGTGCCCCGGGCCACCCGCACCACCGCCACCCTGGTCGCCGCGGCCGTCGCCACCGCCTTCGTGTTCTTCGGCTCCTTCGAGTGGGACGTGCAGTCCGCGATGACCTCCTTCGTGCTGCTGCTGACCGCGATCGGCACCCCGTGGGCCGTCATCACCCTCATCGGGTACGTGCGCTGCCGCGGGGTCTACGACCCCGATGCCCTCCAGGTGTTCAACCGTCGCGCCCGCGGCGGCGTCTACTGGTACAGCGGTGGCTGGAACCTCCGCGCCACCGCCTCCTGGGCGGCCGGCGCGGCCGTGGGACTGGCCGCCGTGTCGACCCCGGTGTACGAGGGCCCGCTGCTGGCCCTCACCGGCGGGGTGGACTGCAGTTTCATCCTGTCGGGGCTGGTCGGCGGCGCGGTCTACACCGCGCTGACGGTCCGGCCGCAGGCGGCACCGGCCGCCGAGCCGGCGGGGCAGGCCATGGTGGCGGCCGAATAGGGAAGGGCCGCCGCGGACGACACGGGGAGGCGTCGTGGAAGAGCTCGCGTACGTGGCAACGAAGATCGTCAAGGGGGTCGCGGGCCTGGCCTACGTCTTCGGTGACACCGTGATGGCCCTGGGCGGCCCGGACGCGGCGAACCGGAAGCCGCGGCCGGACGAGGACGAGGCGGACGGGAAGCACTGACCACGCCCTCTCCCCCGCCCCACCGGAACGGCCGAAGGCCCCCCGCACCACCTGCGGGGGGCCTTCGGTCCGTTTCAGGAGCGCCGCGGACTAGCCGAGCGGGTGCATCCAGCCGTGGGTGTCGGCGCTGTGGCCGGTCTGGAGCTCCAGGAGCGCCTTGCGCAGCCGCATGGTGACCTCGCCGGGCTCGCCGTCGCCCTGGGTCCAGTTGGCGCGCTCGGACTTGACCGAGCCGACCGGGGTGATGACGGCGGCGGTGCCGCAGGCGAACACCTCGGTGAGGGTGCCGTTCGCGTTGTCGCGCTGCCAGTCCTCGGTGGTCAGGCGGCCCTCCTCGGCGGTGTAGCCGAGGTCGCGGGCGATGGTGAGGAGGGAGTCCCGGGTGATTCCGGGAAGGAGCGAGCCGGTGAGCTCCGGGGTGACGATGCGGTCGCCGTACACGAAGTACAGGTTCATCCCGCCCATCTCCTCGATCCAGCGGTGCTCGACGGCGTCGAGCCAGACCACCTGGTCGCAGCCGTGCGAGGCCGCCTGGGCCTGCGCGACCAGCGAGGCCGCGTAGTTGCCGCCGGTCTTGGCCGCGCCGGTGCCGCCCTTGACCGCGCGGACGTAGTCCTCGGAGAGCCAGACGGAGACGGGCTTGACGCCGCCGGGGAAGTACGCGCCGGCGGGAGAGGCGATGACGATGAAGAGGAACTCGTTGGCCGGGCGGACGCCGAGGCCGACCTCGGAGGCGAACATGAACGGCCGCAGGTACAGGGAAGCCTCGCCGGAGTCCGGCACCCAGGCGCGGTCCTGCTTGATGAGCGCGTCACAGGCCTCGATGAACAGGTCGGCTGGCAGTTCCGGCATCGCCATGCGGCGGGCGGAGGCCTGGAAGCGGGCGGCGTTGGCCTCGGGACGGAAGGTGGCCACGGTGCCGTCGGGCTGGCGGTACGCCTTGAGACCCTCGAAGATCGTCTGCGCGTAGTGCAGGGTCATGTTCGCCGGGTCGATCGAGAGCGGCGCGTACGGGACCAGCTCGGCATCGTGCCAGCCGCGGCCCTCGGTCCACTTGATCGTCACCATGTGGTCGGTGAAGTGGCGGCCGAAGCCGGGGCTGGCCAGGATCGCCTCGCGCTCCGCATCGGACAGCGGGGTCGAGGAGGGCTTGAGCTCGATCGTGGGCGTCGTCATGAGTGCTTGTCCTTCACCGGTTGTGTATGGCGGACCGCGCTCACGGCGTACTAGGACGTCCGAGCTTCCCCGCATTCCGCGGCCTCGCGTTCGATTATCGCGCGCGGGGAGGCTCCGGAGAAGCGGGGACTGCGGCCCAGGGGAGATGGTGGCACCCGGGGCCGCACAGGAAAAGCCGCCAGGTCCCATTGTGACCCGGCGGCTTCCTTCCTGAGGTGGAGCTGCCGGGTCAGCCGGCTACGCGAGCGGCGAGCGCGTCGCCGATCGCGTCGGTGGAGCGGAAGGTGCCGTCGCGCTCCGCCAGGTCGGCGGAGACCGCGTCCTCGATGCGGGCGGCCTGGGCCTCGTAGCCGAGGTGGCGCAGCAGGAGGGCGACGGAGAGGATCGTCGCGGTCGGGTCGGCCTTGCCGGTGCCGGCGATGTCCGGGGCAGAGCCGTGGACGGGCTCGAACATGGACGGGAAGGCGCCGGTCGGGTTGATGTTCCCGGAGGCGGCGAGGCCGATTCCGCCGGTCACGGCGGCGGCCAGGTCGGTGAGGATGTCACCGAAGAGGTTGTCCGTGACGATGACGTCGAAGCGGTCGGGCTGGGTGACGAAGAAGATCGTCGCGGCGTCGACGTGCAGGTAATCGGTGGTGACCTCGGGGTACTCCTGGCCGACCTTGTCGAAGATGTTCTTCCACAGGTGACCGGCATACACGAGGACGTTGTTCTTGTGGACCAGCGTCAGCTTCTTGCGGGGGCGGGAGTTGGCCCGCTCGTACGCGTCGCGGACCACGCGCTCCACGCCGTACGCGGTGTTGAGGCTGACCTCGGTGGCCACCTCGGCGGGGGTGCCGGTGCGCAGGCTGCCGCCGTTGCCGGTGTACGGGCCCTCGGTGCCCTCGCGGACCACGACGAAGTCGATGTCCGGGCGGCCGGCCAGCGGGGTGGCGGTGTTGGGGAACAGCTTCGACGGGCGCAGGTTGATGAAGTGGTCGAAGGCGAAGCGGAGCTTCAGCAGCAGGCCGCGCTCCAGCACGCCGGACGGGACCGACGGGTCGCCGATGGCGCCGAGGAGGATCGCGTCGTGGTGCTTGAGGGCTTCGAGTTCCGCGTCCGGGAGGGTCTCACCGGTGCGGTGCCAGCGCTGGGCGCCGAGATCGTATTGCTTGGTCTCCAGCTTCACATCCTGGGGCAGGACCGCGGTAAGGACCTTGAGTCCCTGAGCCACGACTTCCTGGCCGATGCCATCACCGGGGATCACTGCGAGATTGATGCTGGTCGACATGGCGAAACCGTACTCCCTGTCCCAGCCCTCAGACATATTGCGTCCATCATGTGGACGCAATATGTCCGCCGGGGGTGGCTCAGTGGCCGGTCGACCCGCCGTTGTCACGGCGGTCGAGGGCGCGCTGGAGGGCGGCGGCGGCGTTCTTGCGATCGGCGGCCGAGGCGGAGGTGTGGCGGACGCGACGGACGGCGGTGGTTGCGTTCATGGTGATCGACTCCTTGAGATCACGGCGTGGCGGGGCCACGGATGAGGGGTTCCTTCAAGGCGCCGGAAGAGGCGGGGAGCAGTGCGCCGCAGGGGTTGCCTGCCAGGGGCGCGCGCTCTCGGCCGCCATTCGCCGGATCGGCGAGACGTTCGGCTCCTACAAAGCTAGGGCAGGTCTCGCTGTATGTCTCGGCAATTACTCGGACTTCCTACTATCTGAGACGGCAAACCCCCCGGAAGGCCTCCCGCCGAGGGTCCGCTTCACCCCCTCACTGAGCAGAATTCCCCTGGTAGGAGCCCAGGTGGGGCGGATGCGACCCCATTCCACCCGAGTGACGCATGCCACGCTCCCCACCGGCCGCCGGGGAGCCGGACAGGTGATCCGCACGACGCGCGGCCTCCCCACCGGGACGGGGCATTGGTTCGCGATCACACCAATCCGAAGGGCGCGCCGGAGGGCCGGCCCGTCACTCGTCCGCGCAGCGGCCGGATCGGTACCGATACCACCGTTGCGCAGGGATTCGACCACCTCACGGAGGCCGTGCGGCGCCTGCTCCGCGCCACGGATCCGGACAAGAGGCCCACGCGGATCGCCGGCTGATTCCAGCCACCCGGAAGTTCACCGAACTCTTACTGCACGGATGTAGACCTTTGGCGCGACCCCCGTCACTCTTGCCGTCAATGTGCCAGCGGGGCACTTGAGTTGGAGGCGAGGGGCCAGTGACACCGATCAGCCGCAGAGGGTTCGTGGGAATCGGCGCCGGGCTCATGGCGGGGGCCGCGCTGCCCGCGGCGCTGCCGACGACGGCGGCCGCGGCCGCCGCGACCGGCACCATCACCGACGTGAAGCACGTGGTGATCCTCATGCAGGAGAACCGCAGCTTCGACCACTACTTCGGCAGGCTGAAGGGCGTCCGCGGGTTCGGCGACCGCGCCGCGGGCAACATCCCGGGCGGCTGGGGCATGTTCAACCAGCCCAACTGGGGCGGCCGCCAGTACCCCTGGAAGCTCAGCTCCACCCCGCCGGCCGGCGGCGTCGACGGCGAGACCCTGGCCCAGTGCAACGGCGACCTCCCGCACAGCTGGAGCTCGCAGCACGGGGCCTGGAACAAGGGCCGGATGGACAACTGGGTCACCGGCGTCGGCAACACCCGCACCCTCGGGTACCTGGACCGGGGGGACATCCCCTTCCACTACGGCCTCGCCGACAACTACACGATCTGCGACGCCTACTTCTGCTCCACCCTCAGCGCGACCGGCCCCAACCGCACCTTCCTGTGGAGCGGCAAGATCGACGCCTCCAGCAAGGACGGCGGCGACGAGTCCGGGCTGACCTGGGAGACGTACGCGGAGGCCCTCCAGCGGGCTGGCATGAGCTGGAAGGTCTACCAGAACGCCCAGGACAACTACGGGGACAACGGCCTGGCCTACTTCAAGAAGTTCACGGACGCCGCCCCCGGCAACCCGCTGTGGGACCGGGGCATGGGCTCGGTCCCCAAGGTCACCGGCTCCACCCCGGACGACATCGCGGCCGCGATCCGCGCCGACGTCGTCGCGGGCACCCTCCCCCAGGTGTCCTGGGTCGTCGCCAACGAGGCCTTCTCGGAGCACCCCTACGCCCCGCCCGGTGACGGCGCCCGCTTCGTCGACCTCGTCTACCGCGCCCTGGCCGCGGACCCGGAGGTCTTCGACTCCACGGTCCTCTTCCTCAACTACGACGAGAACGACGGCTTCTTCGACCACGTGCCCCCGCCCATCGCCCCGCCCGGCACCCCGGGCGAGTACCTGGACGGCGTCCCGATCGGGCTCGGCTTCCGCGTCCCGATGATCGTGATGTCCCCGTGGACCCGCGGCGGCTGGGTGAGCTCGGAGGTCTTCGACCACACCTCCGTCCTGCGGTTCATGGAGAAGTGGACGGCCGCCCTCGGCACCCCGGCCGCCTGTCCGAACATCAGCGCCTGGCGCCGCAAGGTGGTCGGCGACCTGACCGGCGTCTTCGACTTCGCGCACCCGGTCTACGGGGTCCCCGCCGGCCTCCCCTCCACCGCCAAGGTCATCGGCCAGTCGACCTGCGGCCCGCTGCCCAACCCGGCGCCGCAGGACAACGCCCTCCCGGCGCAGGAGCCCGGCACCCGCCGGGCGCGGGCCCTGCCGTACCAGGTCAACGGCAACCTGGACCGCTTCGAGTTCGGGGCGGCCGGCAAGATCCTGGCGTGGTTCTCGATGACCAACCAGGGCGCGGAGGCGAAGCGGCCGGCGCACTTCTCGATCCACCCGCACCAGCACCGGGACACGGCGGCCTGGCAGTACACGGTCGACCCGGGCGCCACGGGATCCGACTACTTCAACATCGGCCTCGGCCACGGCTCGGGCAAGTACGACATCTCGATGCACGGGCCGAACCGCTTCCTGCGCCGCTTCATCGGCGACGCGTCGAAGGCGGGCAAGGACGTCGAGGTGGCGGCCCGCTTCGCGGTCGAGCCGGGGACCGGCAAGACGGCGGTCTACTTCAGGATGACGAACTCCTCCGCCTCCCCCGTCACCTTCACGATCCGCCCGAACGCCTACCGCACGGACGGCCCCTGGACGTACACCGTCCCGGCGAACTCCTCGCGCGAGGACTACTTCAACGCCGTGGCCTACAGCAACGGCTGGTACGACTTCACGGTCCTGGCCGACTCCGACGGCACCTGGTCGCGCCGCTACACGGGCCACGTCGAGTCGGGGGCGCCGAGCATCTCGGGCTCGTGATCCCTGCCCGCTAGAGCACGTCCCCGTCCCGCCAGTCGAAGTCAAGCCGCCCGGCCGGATCCAGCCGGATCCCGCCGGGCGGCACCCACACGTAGGTGGACCCCTCCTCCTCGGGGAGGCGCACCGGCCCGTCCGGCGACAGCGCCCCGACCCGGCCCGGCCACACCGCCCAGCCGCGGCCGAGGTAGAGCCCGGCCCCGTCCTCCGACGCCGACAGGGCGCCCAGCACGTAGGCCCGCGCGACGATCCGTTCGAGCTCGGCCATGACCTGCCCGCCGAGGCCCCGCCGCCGCGAGCCGGCCCGTACGGCGACGGCCTCGACGTACCCGGTCCGCAGGGCCCGCCCGCCGTGCACGACCCGGCGCTGCACCACGCTGCCGTGCGCGACGAGCGCGCCGCCCGCGTCCCGGACCAGCACGTGCATCCCGCCGAGGGCGTGCTCGAAGTCCTCGTCTCCGAAGTCCCCCTCGAAGGCCTCGTCGAGCAGGGCCCGCACCTCGCGGAGCTCGTCGCCGGTCAGCCCGGCGGTGTGTGCGACGCGCACGTCCGTCACTTCTCCAGCCAGTCGGTGTACCAGGTGCGGAAGTCCGGGCTCTCGGGCATGCAGGTCCCGAAGTCCTGGTCCAGGTGCCAGACCTGGCCGGCCAGCGGCCCGTTGAGGATCAGCCTCGAATACATGCCGCACCCCTGCTCGGCCAGCGTGAGCGTGCCCAGGGTCAGCCCCTCGCGCTCGTCGAACCTCCGGTTCACGTCGAACGGACGGGGTTCCCTGATCGGGCAGGGCGCGGCCAGCCGGCCCGGCCGCCGGTCGTCCTCCCACTCCCCGTCCACCGCCCAGTCGTCGTCGGCCTCCGGGCGCGGGGTGACCAGCGGCATCAGCCCGTATTCGGGGCCCGCGGGGCCGTCGCCGACCGTCGTGACGAACGTCCGGTACTCCTCGGGCAGCCGGATGCCGTGTTCCGCCTCGAAGGCCCGGACCTCCGCCTCCGGGAGCGGCGCGCGCAGCTCGTACCGGAGGACCTTCGCGCGCAGCCGCGCCCGTACGGCGTCGGCGTCCCAGTCGCTCATCCCGCGACCGTACCAAGGAGCGCATTGCGGACGCCGGACGCCGTCCACCGGCCGGAATCGGCCGACGCGACCCTGGCGGTCTGGACCATTGCCCCGGCAGACTCGCCCCATGTCGCCCGAAACCCAGCAGTGGACCCCGATCCACGGCCAGCCGTACCGTCCCGCCCCGTACCGGCCCGAGCGGATGGCGAGCGGCGAATCGCTCGCGCGCGCCGCCGAGTTGCGGGCCCGCATGGACGAGCGGCGGACCGTACGCCACTTCTCCCCCGACCCGGTGCCCGAACAGGTCGTCAGGGACGCGATCGCGTGCGCGGCGACCGCGCCGTCCGGGGCGCACCAGCAGCCGTGGACCTTCGTCCTGGTCAAGGACCCGGCCGTACGGGAGCAGATCCGCGCGGCCGCCGAGCAGGAGGAGCTGATCTCCTACGACGGCCGCCTCGGCGACGAATGGCTGGCCGCCCTGCGCCCGCTCGGCACCGACGCCGTGAAGACCCACCTCACCGACGCCCCGGCGCTGATCGTGGTCTTCCAGCAGCGCTACTGGCTCGGCCCGGACGGCACGAAGCACAAGCACTACTACGTCGACGAGTCGGTCGGCATCGCGGTCGGCATGCTCCTGTCCGCCCTCCACCTGTCGGGCCTCGCCGCGCTGATCCACACCCCGAGCCCGATGCGCTTCCTGAGCCACGTCCTGAAGCGCCCGGAGAACGAGAAGGCCTTCGCGGTCATCCCGGTCGGCTACCCCGCGGCCGACTGCGAGGTCCCCGACCTGATCCGCAAGTCCCTCGACCAGGTCATCGTGGAGGTGTGACGACCTCCCCGGCGGGCGGCTCCGGGGACGGCCCGGGCTGCCCGGACTGACCGCCGCCGAGCGCCTCCGCGAGCCGCATCCCGATCCGCACCCGGTCCTCCGAGGTCCCGGCCTCCATGGCCGCCCTCACCTGCCGCAGGATCAACCAGTCCCGCACGACCTTGCTCACCCCGAGCACGGCCGCCGTCACGATCACCGCGGTCAGCATCAGAACGCCCTCCGCGCCGAGGCGTCCGGGGCGTAGCAGGGCCCGCGCCGCAGGGTGACGAAGGCTCCGCCCATCGCGATCTCACCGGGGAACCACGGCTGGTCCCGCAGCCGCTCGGGGATCCGGCCCGGCCGCTGCGCCAGGCCGCTCCGGCGCAGCCGCCGCTCCAGTTCGTCCCGTTCCACGGCACAGCACCACTCGACGACCACGTCCCCGCCGCCGTGGGTGTAGACGTTCGCCGACCCGTGCGCGGCCCCGGCCTCGCCCAGCAGTCGTGGGCGCCTCAGGAGCCGGCTGTTCAGCCAGTCCTGGGCCGTGGCCGATCCGGGATCGGCCGCTGCGCCGGCGCGCTCCCGCAGGTCCGCCGCCTCGGCTGGGTGCAGGCGGTGGCGGTTGCGCCGCCACAGCTGCGTCAGCCCGTCGCCGTGTTCCGGCAGCACCGGGCGCCAGTCCGGGTCGGGGTGCACCAGATGGACCGCGGCCCGGCCCCGTAGGTGGGTCAAGGTCCAGCTCCGCCCCGTCGGGACGATGCGCAGCCCCGGCACCCCGCGGAGTCCGCCGTAGTGCTCGTCGATGCGCGGCAGCACTGTGGACAGGACCCGGTCCGCCATGGCCGGGTGCAGTCCGAGGGACAGTCCGGTCCGGGCCGGCCGGGCGGAGGTGAAGCCGAAGAGGGCCCCGTCCCGGCGCTCGCTCTCACGGAGCCCGTCGGCGAGCTCGGCCAACAGAAGCGACTCCAGAAGGCGCTGCGCCTCGTCCTCGGCGTCCGGGACCGGTTGGCGGTAGCCGATCAGCCCCGCATCCGCCCAGCCGAGGCAGGTGCGGTGCGGCAGTCCGGTGGCTGCGCGGCAGATGGCCGCGGCGCGGTGGTGGTTGTCTGTACGCCTGGACATACGTCTCCCCGGACGCCGGTCCCGGTACGGGCGCGTAGAGGTTGCGTATCTCCCAGCGGTGTCTGTCCCACCCCGTACGGGAACTCGTCAGAGCCCTTGGCTCCCCCAGGTCACCGGGCCCGGGTAGCGGAGCTGGTCGCCGTACACGACAACTGGGCCCAGGTTAGCAGGAGTTGCCCGGTCGGGAAATGGATACCGCCCCCGCTCCGGACTTGGGGGTACCGGAGCGGGGGCGGGGTTCAGCGGGGCGGAGCTCAGCCCATGTGGGGGTAGCCGTACTCGGTCGGCGCGACCAGGGTCTCCTTGATGGAGCGGGTCGAGGTCCAGCGCTGCAGGTTGGTCGCCGCGCCCGCCTTGTCGTTCGTGCCCGAGGCACGGCCGCCGCCGAACGGCTGCTGGCCGACCACGGCGCCCGTGGACTTGTCGTTGATGTAGAAGTTGCCCGCCGCGAAGCGGAGCTTCTCCATCGCGTCCGCCGCCGCGTAACGGTCCGCCGCGATGATCGAGCCGGTCAGGGCGTACGCCGAGACGGACTCCATCTGCGCCAGCATCGCGTCGAAGTCGGCGTCCTCGTAGACGTGCACGGCGAGGATCGGGCCGAAGTACTCGGTCGTGAAGACCTCGTTCTCCGGGTCGGTGCACGCGATGACGGTCGGGCGGACGAAGTAGCCCTCCGAGTCGTCGTAGGTGCCGCCGGCGATGATCTCGCAGGTCGGGTCGGCGATCGCGCGGTCGATCGCGGCCTTGTTCTTCGCGAAAGAACGCTCGTCGATGACGGCGCCGATGAAGTTGGTCAGGTCGCGGACGTCACCCATGGCGATGCCGTCGACCTCGGCCGCGAAGGCCTCCTTGAAGCCGTCGTTCCAGATCGAGGCCGGGACGTAGGCGCGCGAGGACGCCGAGCACTTCTGGCCCTGGAACTCGAAGGAACCGCGGGTCAGGGCGGTCTTCAGGACGGCGCGGTCCGCGGACGGGTGCGCGACGACGAAGTCCTTGCCGCCGGTCTCGCCGACGAGGCGCGGGTAGGACTTGTACTTCTCGATGTTGTTGCCGACCGTCTTCCACAGGTACTGGAAGGTCTTGGTCGAGCCGGTGAAGTGGATGCCGGCCAGCTCGGGGTGGTTCAGGGCCACCTCGGAGACGGCGATGCCGTCGCCGGTCACCAGGTTGATGACGCCCTTGGGCAGGCCGGCCTCCTCCAGGAGCTCCATGAGGAGGACCGCGGAGTGGGTCTGCGTCGGGGACGGCTTCCACAGGACCACGTTGCCCATGAGGGCGGGGGCGGTCGGCAGGTTGCCCGCGATGGCCGTGAAGTTGAACGGCGTGATCGCGTAGACGAAGCCCTCGAGCGGGCGGTGGTCGCTGCGGTTCCACACGCCGGCGGAGTTCGCGACCGGCTGCTCGGCCAGGATCTGGCGGGCGAAGTGGACGTTGAAGCGCCAGAAGTCGACGAGCTCGCACGGGGTGTCGATCTCGGCCTGCTGGGCGGTCTTGGACTGGCCCAGCATGGTCGAGGCGGCGAGCTTCTCGCGCCACGGGCCGGACAGCAGCTCGGCGGCGCGCAGGATGATCGCGGCGCGATCGTCGAAGGACATCGAGCGCCAGGCCGGGGCGGCGGCGAGGGCGGCGTCGATGGCCTCCTGCGCGTCGTCCTGGGTGGCGTTGGCGAAGGTGCCGAGCACCGACTTGTGGTCGTGCGGCTGGACCACGTCGAAGCGCTCGCCGCCGCCCATCCGCTTGACGCCGTTGATCGTCATCGGGAGGTCGATCGGGTTCTCGGACAGCTGCTTGAGCTGTGCTTCGAGCCGCGCGCGCTCCGGGGTGCCGGGGGCGTACGAGTGGACCGGCTCGTTGACCGGCGCGGGGACCTGGGTCACAGCATCCATGGGGCTGGTAACTCCTTGACCTAGTTCTTGGCTAGTTCTTGGTGATCATCGAGCGGAGGAAGAACAGCAGGTTGGCCGGCTTCTCCGCGAGGCGGCGCATGAAGTAGCCGTACCAGTCCGTCCCGTACGCGGTGTACACCCGCATCCGGTGGCCCTCGGCGGCGAGCCGCAGGTGCTCTTCGCTGCGGATGCCGTACAGCATCTGGAACTCGTACTCGTCCAGCTTGCGCCCGGCCTGCCGGGCCAGTTCCTGGCCGATGGCGATCAGCCGCGGGTCGTGGGACCCGATCATCGGGTAGCCCTCGCCCTCCATCAGGATCTTCATGATCCGGACGTACGCCTTGTCGATCTCCGCCTTGTCCTGGTACGCGACCTCGGCGGGCTCCTTGTAGGCGCCCTTGACGATCCGGACGCGGCTGCCGGCGGCGGCCAGGCGGCGGGCGTCGGCCTCGGTGCGGAAGAGGTACGCCTGGATCACGCAGCCGGTCTGCGGGAAGTCCCGGCGCAGCTCCTCGTGGATGGCGAACATCGAGTCGAGGGTGGTGTGGTCCTCGGCGTCGAGCGTCACGGTGGTGCCGATGGCGGCCGCGGCCTCGACGACCGGGCGGACGTTGGCGAGGGCCAGCTCGTGGCCGCCCTCCAGCGCCTGGCCGAACATCGACAGCTTCACGGACATCTCGGCCTTCTCGCCGAGGCCGAGCTCCGCGAGGCGCTCGATGAGCTGGAGGTAGGCGTCCCGGGCGGCGTAGGACTGCTCCACCTCGGTGATGTCCTCGCCGACGACGTCGAGGGTGACCTCGAGGCCGTTACGCGTGAGGTCCTCCACGATCGGGATGACCTGGTCGACCGTCTCGCCGGGGATGAAACGGTTCACCACGGGCTTGGTCACCGGGGCGGCAGAGACGATACGGCGCATCTTGTCGCTGCGCGAAGCGGCGAGGATCACGGGACCCAGCACGGGGGCACCTCCAGCGGGTGGCAGAAGAAAAGCGCAAGTAAAACCACCGTGAAACCTAAGGATCGCTTTGATCCTCTGCCATCGACAGCTGTCACGCATCCGTGTCCCGGATCTCATACATCTGTCTGAAGGGTCGGTCCCGGGGTGGGAGAATGTCGGGGTGAAGGGCGATTACCAGGACCTGGTGGACGAGATCTCGGCGCTGCTCGGCGCCCCGGCGACCCTGGAGAACCGGGACTTCCGCCTCATCGCCTTCGGCGCGCACGACAGCGATGACGATCTCGCGATGGACCCCGTACGGACCCGCTCGATCCTGACGCGGCAGTCGACGGCGGCCGTCCGTTCCTGGTTCGAGGGCTTCGGCATCGCCCGCGCCACCGGTCCCGTCCGGATCCCGGCGGCGCCCGACGCGGGGGTGTTCCGGGGGCGGATCTGCCTGCCGGTGCGGTTTCGGGGCATCGTGCAGGGCTACGTGTGGCTCCTCGACCAGGAGCCCGGAAAGCCCGGCCCCGAGCCGGCGGCCCTGGCCGCGGCCATGGAGGTGGCCCAGCGGATCGGGGTGCTGCTCGCCGAGGAGGCGAAGGCGGGGGCCGACCTGTCGCGGGAGTTCCAGGCGGTGCTCACGGCCGGGCGGGGCTGGCAGCAGGACATGGCGGTGGCCGCGCTGCGGGCCGCCCTCGGCCCGGGCGGGGACGGGCTGCACGCGGCGGTCTGCGTGGCGCCGTGGTCCGGGGAGGCTCCCGCGTCGGTACCGGGCGCGGCAGCCGTGTGCCTCGTACCGCGGCGGGGCGCAGGCGAGCACGAGGCGGGCTCGGCCGGCGAGCTGGCCCTGGCGGTCCTGCTCCGGCTGCGCTCGACGGACGCGCTGGCCCCGGCCCTGACGGCGGTGGCCCGGCTGCTGCCGCGCGCGGCGGAACCGGCGGGGACGGCCGGAGCGGGCGGCCCGGGCGGAGCCGCCGGCCCTGGCGGAACGGCCAAGGCGGGCGCGGCGGGCAAGGCGGGCCCAGCGGGGAAGGCGGGCGCAGCCGGGAAGGCGACCGCGGCGGCCAAGGGCGGGGCCAGGCTCCCGGCCGGGCCGGCCCGCCGGATGACCGCGGGTGTCGCCGACCCCGTCCGGGGCCTCGCGGAGCTGCCCGCCGCCTGGGAGCAGGCCGTCGCCGCGGCCCGGGCGGCCGTCGCGCAGCCCCGGCTCGGCCCGGTCGCCCAGTGGTCGGCGATCGGCCCGTACCGGCTGTTGGCGACGCTCGCCGCCGATCCGGTGGACGATCCGGCGGCGCGCGCCCTGCTGGCTCCGGCGCACCGCGAACTCGCCCGCACCGCCGAGGTGTTCCTGGACTGCGCCGGCCAGGCGGGCCGCGCGGCGGCCGCCCTGGGCATCCACCGCCAGACCCTCTACTACCGCCTCGCCCGGGTGGAGCAGCTGACCGGGCTCGATCTGGACGAGGGCGAGGACCGCCTGCTGCTCCACATGGCCCTGAAGGCCGCCCGCCTGACGTAGGGGATCTCCGGCCTGCCGGCACCGGACCGGTACGGCTCCCCCGGCGTACCGGAGTTGAGGGAGGCCGAACGGCCGGTGCCCGGCGGCCACCAGGTGCCGGTGCGGGTCCGCGCGGCCGCGGTCGACGCGCGCGACTCGCACCTCATGCGGGGCGACCCGTACGGGCCCGGCGGGCCGAAGGTGAAGGTCCGGCGCGCGGACGGGTCAACGGCACGTCAGGCGGGTTGGCCGCCTTCGCCGTTCGGATCGGGTCCGCGGAACGGGGACGTGGTCCGGCCCCTCGGCGCCGACCGCGTCGTCGGCCACTCCCGGGAGGACTTCACCCGCGGCGACCGCGCGCCACGACCCCCGGTGCTCGACCGTACCTGTGCGCTCCGCGAGGTGCCCGAGGCCATCAGATACCTCGAAGTGGAGCACGCACGGGCGGAGGTGGTCGTCACGGTGTGGCGGTCGCGCGCGCCACCTGCGGCCGCGGCTCCCTGAGGAGTGCGCCCGTCGCGGCGTCTATGACGAGCCGGGCGCCCAGCGGCCGGGCCGGCGTGACCGGGACCGTCTCCATGCGCGTCGCCGCGTCGCAGGACGTGCCCGGTTGGGCGTCGGCCACGATCCGGCCGGCCAGCACCACGGTGTCGGCGCCCTCCAGGACGTACCCCGCAACGGTGAACAGCCGGGCCGGCACCCGGGCCGGGCCGCGGCTGGTGCGTACGGCGGTCTCGCCGAAGCGGACGTCCGTGACCGCCAGCGCGGGTTCGCCGTCCGGGCCCCGGTCCAGCTCCCCGTACGCCCGAGCCGCGTTCTGGAGCGACAGCGTGAGCGTGGCGCCACCGCCGTTGCCGTCGGGACCACCGCCGCCGGGCCTGCCGCCAGTACGCTCACGCGCACCGCGGGCCCGGAACCGTCCCTCGCCCAGCTCCTCGTTCCCGTTCCCGCCCCCGCTCCCGCACCGGCTCTCGCCACGTCGACTCCCCCTCGCCCCGGGCCGATTCGGGGGTGGGACGGGACGCCGTCGGCGGTGGTTCCCGCTTCCGCTTACTCCCCGTCCCCGCAACCCCGGGGACGCGTCATCGCCTCGGCCGCCCGGCGCATGCCCTCGGTGAACTCCTCCGCCGTGGCCGCCGACTCCGGATCGAACAGCCACTGGATCATCAGGCCGTTCAGCAGCGCCTGGTAGAAGGTGCCGAGCGTGCGCACGTCCCGGTCGTCGAGCTGGTCCTCGGGGGTGCCGGTCAGGATGGAGATCAGGCCGCGGCGCCCCTCGGCCTGCGAGGCGGCGAGCATGGACCGCAGTTCCGGCCGCTGGTCCCTGCCGAGCGCCACCTCCAGGCTGGCCGCCCAGACCGGACCCGACTTCTCGTGTGCCGCGAGGACGCCCTCCCAGAAGGCGCGGAACCGCTCCAGCGACCCGCCCTCACCCTCCAGGCCGCCCTGGAAGACGGCGCCCCACTCCTCCATCAGGCCGATGAAGGCCTGGGTGAGCAGGGCGTCCTTCGAGCCGTAGTGGTAGCCGATGGACGCCAGGTTGGTTCCCGAGGCGCTGACGATGTCGCGCGCGGTCGTGCGCACGAACCCCTTCTCGACCAGGCACTTCTTGGCGCCTTCGAGCAGATCTTCGCGATGTCCCATGGCCCCACGGTAGCAAGACAACCGTCCCAGACATCAGTTCTATACAGTTGTCATAGACGACCGTTTAAGACATGTGTATATTCCTGCTCATGACAAACCCCGCCGCCACAGCGCGACTCGCCGGCCGCCGCGAATGGACCGCCTTCACCGTCCTCCTGCTGCCCCTGCTCCTGGTGTCGATGGACGTCTCCGTCCTCTACTTCGCCATCCCGGCCATCACCGACCAGCTCGCCCCGAGCGCCACCCAGCAGCTCTGGATCTTCGACAGCTACGCCTTCGCCCTCTCCGGCCTGCTGATCACGATGGGGTCGCTCGGCGACCGGATCGGCCGCCGCAAGCTGCTGCTGATCGGCGCGACCGCCTTCGGCATCGCCTCGGTCTGCGCCGCCTACGCCACCAGCGCAGAGATGCTCATCGCGGCCCGCGTCCTGCTCGGCATCGGGGGCGCGACCCTGATGCCCTCCACGCTGGCCCTCGTACGGAACCTCTTCCAGGACGACAAGCAGCGCGGCAAGGCCATCGCCATCTGGTCCGGGGCCATGACCGGCGGGATCGCCCTCGGTTCGGTGCTGAGCGGCGTGATGCTGAACCACTTCTGGTGGGGCTCGGTCTTCCTCATCAACGTGCCCGCGATGCTGCTCCTGCTGCTCCTGGTCCCGGTCCTGGTCCCGGAGTTCAAGGACCCGGCTCCCGGCCGCTTCGACCTGCTGAGCGTCCCGCTGTCCACGGCCGCCGTGCTGCCGGTCGTCTACGGCCTCAAGGAGATCGCCGCCGAGGGCTTCGAGCCGCTCTACCTGGGTAGCCTCGCCGTCGGCCTGGCCTTCGCGTACGTCTTCGTCCGCCGTCAGCGCACCCGCGGCGACGCCATGATCTCCCGGGCCCTCTTCCGGGGCCGCGGCTTCGGCGCGGGCATCGCCCTCAACACCCTCGCCGCCTTCGCCGTGATGGGCTCGGCCTACTTCACCACCCAGTACCTCCAGTCGGTGCTCGGCATGGGCACCCTGGAAGCGGCCCTGTGGAGCCTCGCCCCCTCGGTCGTCATCGGCGCCGCGGCCCCCGTCTCCGCCGCCCTGGCCCAGAAGGTGGACCGGGGCTACGTCATCGCCGGCGGGTTCACCCTCGCCGCCGCCGGCTTCGCCCTCTTCAGCCTCGTGGACACCGACTCCCTGTGGCTGGTCCTGACCGGCGCCGGGGTGCTCTCCTCGGGCGTCGTCGCCGTGATGTCCCTGGTCTCCGACATGGCACTCGCCACGGCCCCCGCCGAGAAGGCCGGCTCCGCCGCCTCCCTGCTGGAGACCGGAACGGAGTTCGGCGGCGCCCTGGGCATGGCGGTCCTCGGCAGCCTGGGCACCGCGGTCTACCGCAGCGACCTGGCGGACTCCGAGCCCGCCGTGCGGGAGACCCTGGGCGGGGCGGTGGCCGCCGCCCACCGGATCGGCGGGGAGGCGGGCGAGCAGGTCCTGACCCTGGCCCGGGAGGCCTTCGTCCACGGAATGCAGTACGCGGCCTGGGGCGGCGCGGCGCTGCTGCTCGGTGCGGCCGTGCTCGCCGCGGCTCTGATGCGGGGCATCGAAGCCCCGGCCCCGCCCGCGGCGGAGCAGGCCGAGGCACCCGCGGACGGCGCTGCGGTGCCGGCGTACAACTGATCGGGACAGGGCGGAACGACGTGAAAGGGCCCGGGGGAATCCCCCGGGCCCTTCGCCGTGTCACACGGGTCAGCCGAGGCTGACCGTACGTGCCGAAACGGCGCCGATCTCGGCGGAGATGTCCGCGAGGACGTTCGCCGGCACCTCGGCGTCGACGGTGAGGACGGCGAGCGCCTCGCCGTGCTCCTCCGCACGGGCGACCTGCATGCCCGCGATGTTCAGACCGGCCTCGCCGAGAACGCGGCCGACGGTGCCGACCACGCCCGGGCGGTCGGTGTAGCGCAGCACGACCATGTAGTCGGCGAGCGCCAGGTCCACGTCGTACTCGCCGATGCCCACGATCTTCTGCAGGTGCTTCGGGCCCGCGAGCGTGCCGGAGACCGAGACCTCCTGACCGTCCGACAGGGTGCCGCGGACGGTCACCACGTTGCGGTGGTCCGGGGACTCCGAGCTGGTGGTCAGGCGTACCTCGACCCCGCGCTCCTGTGCGAACAGCGGGGCGTTGACGTAGGAGACCGTCTCGTCGACGACGTCCTCGAAGACACCCTTGAGCGCGGAGAGTTCGAGCACCTTGACGTCGTGCTGGGTGATCTCGCCGCAGACCTCGACGTCGAGGCGGACCGCGACCTCGCCCGCGAGGGCGGTGAAGATGCGGCCGAGCTTCTCGGCGAGCGGGAGCCCCGGACGGACGTCCTCGGCGATGACGCCGCCCTGGACGTTGACCGCGTCCGGCACGAGCTCGCCGGCGAGCGCGAGGCGCACCGACTTGGCGACCGAGACGCCGGCCTTCTCCTGGGCCTCGTCCGTGGACGCGCCGAGGTGCGGGGTGCAGACGACCTGGTCGAGCTCGAAGAGCGGGGAGTCCGTGCAGGGCTCCTTCGCGTACACGTCGAGACCGGCGCCGGCGACGCGGCCCTCCTTGATGGCCGTGTACAGCGCGGCCTCGTCCACGATCCCGCCGCGGGCGGCGTTGACGATGCGGACGGAGGGCTTCACCTTGTGCAGGGCCTCGTCCCCGATGAGACCGAGGGTCTCGGGGGTCTTGGGCAGGTGCACGGTGATGAAGTCGGCGACTTCGAGGAGTTCGTCCAGCGTCAGCATCTTGACGCCCATCTGGGCGGCGCGCGCGGGCTGCACGTAGGGGTCGTACGCGACGATCTTCATACCGAAGGCCGACATGCGCTGCGCGACCAGGACGCCGATGCGGCCGAGGCCGACGACACCGAGGGTCTTCTCGCTGAGCTCGACACCCGTGTACTTGTTCCGCTTCCACTCACCGTTCTTCAGGGCGGTGTTGGCCTGCGGGATGTTGCGGGCGGTGGCGACGAGCAGACCGCAGGCCAGCTCGGCCGCCGTCACGATGTTCGAGGTCGGGGCGTTGACGACCATCACGCCGGCCTTGGTGGCGGCGGAGACGTCGACGTTGTCCAGACCGACGCCGGCGCGCGCGACGACCTTCAGCTTCTTGGCGACGGCGACGGCCTCGGCGTCGACCTTGGTCGCGGAGCGGACCAGGATCGCGTCGACGTCGACGATCGCGGGCAGCAGCTCCGCGCGGTCGGCTCCGTTGACGTGCCGGATCTCGAAGTCCGGACCGAGCGCGTCCACCGTGGCGGGCGACAGCTCTTCGGCGATGAGTACGACAGGTTTCGAGCTCACGTGGGTCATCCTCACAAGTCCAGTGCGGACGGCCGTCCCGACGGCCGCAGGCGGTGGAGGGGGTAGCCGCGTGGAAGACGCACGACGCTGTGGGCCTGACGCGTATGTGTTGAGCAGTGTAGTGGCGCTGACGGACCGGATTTCCGCCTGTACGGAAGGATCACCCTTCCGGGGTTGGCCGGGTTGGACAAGCGACGCGCGGCAGGGCCGGGACACACCGCCCCGGCCCCGCCGTCCACGATCAGCTCTCGTCGCTGTCGACCCAGCTCATCAGCTTGCGCAGCTTCTTGCCGGTGGTCTCCAGCAGGTGCGCCTCGTCGGCCTTCTTGTACTCGTTGTACTTCGGCAGACCGGCCTTGTACTCGGCCATCCAGGTGTTGGCGAACTCGCCGCTCTGGATCTCCGCGAGGACCTTCTTCATCTCGGCCTTGGTGGCGTCCGTGATGATGCGGGGGCCGGTGATGTAGTCGCCCCACTCGGCGGTCTCGGAGACCGACCAGCGCATCTTCTCCAGGCCGCCCTCGTACATGAGGTCGACGATGAGCTTCAGCTCGTGCAGGCACTCGAAGTACGCGATCTCCGGCTGGTAGCCGGCCTCGGTCAGCGTCTCGAAACCGGCCTTGACCAGAGCGGACGCGCCACCGCAGAGGACGGCCTGCTCACCGAACAGGTCGGTCTCGGTCTCCTCGGTGAAGGTGGTCTTGATGACGCCGGCGCGGGTGCCGCCGATGCCGGCCGCGTACGAGAGCGCGAGGGCGAAGGCGTTGCCCGAGTAGTCCTGCTCGACGGCCGCGATGCACGGAACGCCGCGGCCCTCCTCGTACTGGCGGCGGACCAGGTGGCCTGGGCCCTTCGGGGCGACCAGGGCGACGTCCACGTTGGCCGGGGGCTTGATGAAGCCGTAGCGGACGTTGAAGCCGTGACCGAAGAACAGCGCGTCGCCGTCCTTGAGGTGGTCCTTGATGGACTCCTCGTAGATCTCGGCCTGCAGCGGGTCCGGGGTCAGGATCATGATGACGTCGGCCCAGGCGGCGGCCTCGGCCACGGGGACGACCTTCAGGCCCTGCTCCTCGGCCTTGGCCTTGGACTTCGAGCCCTCCTTCAGGCCGACGACGACGTCGACGCCGGAGTCACGGAGCGACAGCGCGTGGGCGTGGCCCTGGCTGCCGTAACCGATGACCGCGACCTTGCGGCCCTGGATGATGGACAGGTCGGCGTCGTTCTCGTAGAACAGCTCGGCCACTGGGATATCTCCTTGGTGCGCTGGTGTTGCTCCCACCGTACGGCGGGGAACGGAATCTGAGTCTGCCGGTCTCGCCATGCGAGCCGAGCGTGTCTGGCGCGGCTTGGGCGGCCGCTGCGCCGGCCGGGTCAGGCGCTGCGGTCGAGCGCGCGCAGACTGCGGTCCGTGATGGACCGTCCGCCACGCCCTATGGCGATCGTGCCGGACTGCACGAGCTCCTTGATGCCGAAGGGCTCCAGCATCTTGAGCATCGCGCCGAGCTTGTCGGAACCGCCGGTGGCCTCGATGGTGACGGCCTCCGGGGAGACGTCGACCGTCTTGGCGCGGAACAGCTGGACGATCTCGACGATCTGCGACCGGGTCTCGTTGTCGGCGCGGACCTTCACCAGGACGAGTTCACGCTCGATGGCGTTGTGGGACTCCAGCTCGACGATCTTGAGCACGTTGACCAGCTTGTTCAGCTGCTTGGTCACCTGCTCCAGCGGGAGGTCCTCGACGTTCACGACGATCGTGATGCGGGAGATGTCGGGGTGCTCGGTGACGCCGACCGCGAGGGAGTCGATGTTGAACCCGCGGCGGGAGAACAGGGCGGCGATCCGGGCGAGGATGCCGGGCGTGTTCTCGACCAGGACGGAGAGCGTGTGCTTGGACATGTGAGGCGTTCTCTCTCTCAGGCTCTCTCGGCTCAGTCGTCTTCGTTGTCGCCGAAGTCGGGACGGACGCCCCGGGCGGCCATGACCTCGTCGTTGGAGGTGCCGGCGGCGACCATCGGCCACACCATGGCGTCCTCGTGGACGATGAAGTCGATCACGACGGTACGGTCGTTGATCGCATTGGCCTCGGCGATGACCTTGTCCAGGTCGGCCGGGTCCTCGCAGCGCAGCGCCACGCAGCCCATGGCCTCCGAGAGCTTGACGAAGTCCGGGACGCGCGTGCCCTTGCGGGGCGCGATGGACTCGCCGAGCTGGGAGCCCACGGTGTCGTGACCGGTCTCGTCGGCGTGCAGGACGGTGTTGGAGTACCGCTGGTTGTAGAACAGGGTCTGCCACTGGCGGACCATGCCCAGCGCACCGTTGTTGATGATCGCGACCTTGATCGGGATGTTGTTCAGGGCGCAGGTGACCAGTTCCTGGTTGGTCATCTGGAAGCAGCCGTCACCGTCGATCGCCCAGACCGTGCGCTCGGGCATGCCGACCTTGGCGCCCATCGCGGCCGGGACCGCGTAGCCCATGGTTCCGGCGCCGCCGGAGTTCAGCCAGGTGCGGGGCTCCTCGTACTTGACGAAGTGCGAGGCCCACATCTGGTGCTGGCCGACACCGGCCGCGAAGATCGTGCTCTTCGGTGCGAGCGCGCCGATCCGCTCGATGACCTGCTGCGGCGAGAGGCTGCCGTCCGCGGGCAGGTCGTAGCCCAGCGGGTAGGTGTCGCGCCAGCGGCTGAGGTCGTTCCACCAGGCGGTGTAGTCCCCGGCGTTGCCCTCGGTGTGCTCGGCCTGGACGGCCTGGATCAGGTCGGCGATGACCTCGCGGGCGTCACCGACGATCGGGACGTCGACCGCGCGGTTCTTGCCGATCTCGGCCGGGTCGATGTCCGCGTGGATGATCTTGGCGAAGGGGGCGAAGCTGTCCAGCTTGCCGGTGACGCGGTCGTCGAAGCGGGTGCCGAGGGCGATCAGCAGGTCCGACTTCTGCAGTGCGGTGACGCCGGTGACACTGCCGTGCATGCCCGGCATGCCGACGTGCAGCGGGTGGCTGTCGGGGAAGGAGCCCAGCGCCATCAGGGTGGTGCAGACCGGGACGCCGGTCAGCTCGGCGAGGACCTTCAGCTCGGCGGTCGCGCCGGACTTCATGACGCCGCCGCCGACGTACAGCACCGGGCGCTTGGCCTGGCAGATGAGCTTGGCGGCCTCGCGGATCTGCTTGGCGTGCGGCTTGGTGACCGGCCGGTAGCCGGGGAGGTCCTGGGTGGGCGGCCACGAAAAGGTGGTCTTCGCCTGCAGGGCGTCCTTGGCGATGTCGACCAGGACCGGGCCGGGGCGGCCGGTGGAGGCGATGTGGAAGGCCTCGGCGATCGTCCGCGGGATGTCCTCGGCCCTGGTGACCAGGAAGTTGTGCTTGGTGATCGGCATGGTGATGCCGACGATGTCCGCCTCCTGGAAGGCGTCGGTGCCGATCGCCTTGGAGGAGACCTGGCCGGTGATCGCGACGAGCGGGACGGAGTCCATGTGCGCGTCGGCGATCGGGGTGACCAGGTTGGTGGCGCCCGGGCCGGAGGTGGCCATACAGACGCCGACCTTGCCGGTGGCCTGCGCGTAGCCGGTGGCGGCGTGGCCGGCCCCCTGCTCGTGGCGGACCAGGATGTGACGGACCTTCTTGGAGTCCATCATCGGGTCGTACGCGGGGAGGATGGCACCTCCCGGAATCCCGAAGACGGTGTCGCACCCCACCTCTTCGAGAGAGCGGATGAGGGACTGCGCACCCGTGACGTGCTCAACTGCGGCGGACTGCTGTCCGCCGGAACGGGGCCGCGGCTGCGGATGGTGGGCCCCGGTGGCCTGCTCGGTCATCGGCATTCTCTTCTCGAAGCTGAGGGTTTTACGCGGATTCGACTCTGTGCCAGTGCAACAAAAAACCCCTCGTGCCAGGAGGCAAGCGAGGGGAGCGCGTCGGGGGTGTTGAGCGGGGACATGCAGGTCCCTGCTTCAGCCGACGCGCTTTCCAAGTACGAGAATTCGGGTGCGCATGGCACTGACCCTCCCTCCGGCGGGAGGGTGATGTCAAGTAGGTGGGACGGGCGTCTCATTATGTGAGCCTCTGCGGATGGCCATCGAGCCCCCGGGGGAGCCGCCGGCCAGAGCCGGCTGAGCCGCTCCGCCCGGTACTGGGAACGTACCGCGCACCAGCGCACGGCGCAGCCTGTACTCGTCGAGGGGGCCGGAAAAGGCCATTCCCTGGCCGTGCGTGCAGCCCATCGCACGCAGGGCCATCACCTGCTCGGGGAGGTCGACCCCGTCGGCCACCGAGCGCATGCCCAGATCGTTTGCGATCCGCAAGAGGCCGGCGGTGATCTTGTGCAGGCGGGCCGACTCGACCACCCCCTCCACCAGGCCCCGGTCCAGCTTGAGCATGTCCACGGGCAGCCGGCGCAGGGCGCTGATGGCCGCGTAGCCGCTGCCGAAGCCGTCCAGGGAGATGCCCACCCCGAGCCGGTGCAAGGCCGTCAGGCGGCGCTCCAGGTCGTCGAAGGGCACCCTGGGGTCGGATACCGCGAGCTCCAGCACCAGGGATCCGGAGGGCAGGCCGTGCCGGGTCAGCAGGGCCTCCACGGAGCCGAGCGGCATGGCGCGGTCCAGGAGCCGCTGGGCGGTCATCCGCACCGCCACCGGTACGCCGCGCCCGGCCCGGTGCCGGTCGGCGGCCTGCTCAACGGCCTCCTCCAGCAGCCAGCGCCCCAGCTCGGCGGTGCGCGAGGCGTCCGGGCCCGGGCCGCCGGGGCCTCCCGCGCCGCCCTCGCTGTACTCGGCGACCCGGAGGAACTCGGCCGGCGTGAACAGGATGCCCTGGGCGGAGCGCCAGCGGGCCTGCGCGGCGACGGCCGCCACCTCGCCGGTGGACAGCGAGACCACGGGCTGGTGCAGCAGGGCGAACTCCCCCTCGTGGAGTGCGGTCCGCAGCCGGCCCGCCAGCTCGGCCTTCCGTACGACCTCGGCCTGCATCTGGGGGGCGTACATCTCGACGCGGTCCTTGCCGCCGGCCTTGGCCCGGTACATCGCGAGATCCGCGTTGCGCATCAGGTCCGAAGGGGTGATGCCGGGGTCGGCGAAGGCCGCGCCGATGCTGGCGGCGACGCGCACCTCGCTGCCGCCGATCCGGTACGGCTGGGAGAGGGTGGTGCGCAGCCGGTCGGCGATCTCGCGCACCTGGTACTCGCGGGCGCTGCGGTCGCGGTTCCCGTCGCCCAGGATCAGCGCGGCGAACTCGTCGCCGCCGAGGCGGGCCGCGGTGTCCCCGGCCCGGACCGAGTCCTGGAGCCTGCGCGCGGCCTCGATGAGCAGCTCGTCGCCGGCCTGGTGGCCGATGGTGTCGTTGACCGCTTTGAAACCGTCGAGGTCGATGAAGAGCACCGCGGTGCTGTGGTCCCCCGCGCGCCGGCCGGTCAGGGCCTGGCGCACCCGCCGGGTGAAGAGGGCGCGGTTGGGCAGGTCGGTCAGCGGATCGTGCTCGGCGCTGTGCTGGAGCTGGGCCTGGAGCCGGACCCGCTCGGTGACGTCCCGGCTGTTGAGGATGAGCCCGCCCTGGTGGCGGTTGACGGTGGACTCCACGTTGAGCCATTCGCCGCCGCCCGACTTGAAGCGGCACTCGATGCGGGTGGTGGGCTCCTCGGTCGGCGGTGCGGCGAGGAAGCGGCGTACCTCGTGGACCACCCGGCCGAGGTCGTCCGGATGGATGAGGGTCGCGAGCTCGGTGCCGACCAGCTCCTCGGCCTCGCGGCCGTAGACCCCGGCGGCGGCGGGGCTGACGTAGCGCAGGGTCCCGGTGGGCGCGGCGATCATGATGACGTCGCTGGAACCCTGGACCAGGGAGCGGAAGTGGTTCTCCTTCTGGGCCAGTTCCTGGGTGAGCGCGATGTTGTCGAGGAGCATGATGCCCTGCCGGATGACCAGGGCGAGCACGACCGTGCAGCCGGTGAAGACGACCATCCGGTCGACCTTCCGGCCGTCCACGACGTTGTAGAGGATGCCGAGGGTGCACACGGCGGCCGCGAGGTACGGGGTGAGGGCGGGCAGGGAGCCGGTGATCGGGCGGCTGTGCGACCGGTCCCCGCGCACGTGCACGGCCGGCTCCTGGCCCGGGTGGAGGCGCCGGGCGCCCCAGGGTGCGTACGCGAGCAGCAGCGAGCCGGCGAACCAGCCGGCGTCGAGCAGCTGTCCGGACTGGTACTCGGCGCTCAGCAGGGGCGAGGTGAACAGCGCGTCGCTGAGCACGGTCAGGGCCAGTGCCGCGATGGCGGTGTTGACGGCGGAGCGATTGGTCTCGCTCCGCCGGAAGTGCAGGACCAGCACCATCGAGACGAGCGCGATGTCCAGGAGCGGATAGGCGAGGGAGAGCGCGGCGCGCGGGACGCTGCCCGGGGCGCCGGACTGTGCGGTTCGAGCCGCGTGGGCCAGGGCCAGGCTCCAGGACAGGGTGAGCAGGGAGCCGCCGATGAGCCAGGAGTCGAGCCCGAGGCACACCCAGCCGGCGCGGGTGACGGGCCGTTTGGCGAGGACGAGCAGGCCCACGATGGCGGGCGGGGCGAAGCAGAGGAAGGCGAAGTCGGCGATCGAGGGCTTCGGGACGGGTTCACCGAGGATCACCTCGTACCAGCCCCAGACCGCGTTGCCGCCGGCCCCCATGAGGGAGGAGAAGGCGAAGAGCAGCCAGGCGGGGCGTTCGCGGCTGTCGATGGCGCGCGCGTACGAGAAGCAGGAGACGGCGGCGAGCAAGCCGGCTGCGCTCAGTCCGAAGTCGCCCATGATCTCGGCGACTTCCTCCGAGCCCCAGTTGAGGGCGGCGCCGACGGCGTACCCGCCGCAGATCACCGCGAGGAGCAGCTGCATCGCCAGGCCCCTGCCTCCGCCCGAGACGGACGGGCGGTTCAGGAGCGCCGCCCCCGGGGCACTCACCGGTCCCCCTCGCCGGCTGATTCCGGTGCAGCCCAGTCTCGACAGCGTCGCCTCCGGCGGCTGTGCCGCATCGGATCCTTCGTCCATTGGCCGTGCATCGCCCGTCGCCCCCCAAAGTGTCCGATCACTCCCCAGCGCCAGACGTTCGTGGCGCAGCCCCTTGTTCCGGACGATACACCACTTTCGTCACTCAGGGACATAGTTCCTCTACTCTCCGTTACCGAACGAGGAGGGATGTCCACTGTGCGCGTCCGGGTGAATGCGGAGCGTGCGCAACATGCGTCACTCGGTGATCAGCACCGTGTGCTCCAGGGGCTCGCCGGCGGCGAACAGACCGAGCTGGCGTACCAGCAGACGCTTGGCGCGTGGCTCGAACGCCGTGCTGCTGCCGCCCACATGAGGCGTAATCAGGACGTTCGGCGCGTGCCAGAGCGGGTGGCCGTCGGGCAGCGGCTCGGGATCGGTGACGTCGAGCGCCGCGCGCAGGCGGCCCGACTCGACCTCCGCCAAGAGGGACTTGGTGTCGACGACGGGGCCGCGGGACACGTTCACCAGCAGGGCGCCGTCCTTCATGCGGCTCAGGAAGTCGGCGCCGGCCAGGCCCCGGGTGGCGTCGGTCAGCGGCGTCACGAGGATCACCACGTCGGCCTGCGGCAGGAGGCCGGGCAGGTCGGCGAGGGCGTGCACGGGCCCGCGCCCGGTGGTCCGCGCCGTACGGGCCACGCGCGCGATCCGCCCGCATTCGAAGGGCACGAGCCGGTCCTCGATGGCCGAGCCGATCGATCCGTAGCCGATGATCAGAACGTTCTTGTCCGCGAGTGCGTCGTAGAAGCCGGAGCGCCACTCCTCGCGGTCCTGGCCGCGGACCATGCCGGGGATGCCGCGCAGGGAGGCGAGGGTGAGGGCGAGGGCGAGCTCGGCGGTGCTGGCCGTGTGGACCCCGGCGGCGTTGCACAGCCGTACGCCGGGGCCGAGGTCTCCGAGACGGCCCAGCACGTCGTCGATGCCGGCGGTCAGGGTCTGGACGACCCGGACGGCGGTCATCGCGGCGAGGGGGCGCACGGTGACCTCGGCGGACTTCATGTAGGGGGCCACGTAGAAGACGCAGTCGGCCGGGTCGGCCGGGAAGGCGTCCTCGCCGTCCCACACGCGGTACCGGAAGGAATCGGGGAGGCCGGCGACCTCCTCGGCGGGGAAGGGGAGCCAGACGTCCTGGGGCGTAGCAGTCATGATCACGAGGCTATGCCAAGCCGTCTTGATCAAGCCGTTAGTTTGGTGGCCGGAGCGGGAGGGGGACGCAGCGGTGGAGCGCAGGTCGATCGGGGCGGGGGCGCTGACCGTGGGCGCCGTCGGCCTCGGCTGTATGCCGATGAGCTGGGCGTACGCGCCTTCGCGGCGGCGGGGACAGGAGTCGCTGGCGGCCGTGCACGCGGCGCTGGACCTGGGGGCGAACCTGCTGGACACGGCCGACGTGTACGGGCCGTTCACCAATGAGCTGCTGCTAGGGCGCGTCCTGCGGGAGCGGCGGTCCGAGGCGTTCGTCTCGGCCAAGGTGGGTCTGCGGGCGGGCGACCAGCATGTGGTCGCGGACGGGCGGCCCGGCTATCTGCGGCGGGCCTGCGACGCCTCGCTGCGGCGGCTGCGGACCGATGTCATAGACCTCTACCAGTTGCACCGGGTGGACCCGGAGGTGCCCGTGGAGGAGACCTGGGGGGCCATGGCGGAGCTGGTGGGCGCGGGGAAGGTGCGCGCCCTCGGCTTCTGCGCGCTGGGCGCCGGGGCCGGGCCGGGGGCGGGGCGCAGCGGGGACCGGGGGTACCGGACGACGCTGCGGCACCTGGAGCGGCTGCAGCAGGTGTTCCCGGTGAGCGCGGTGCAGGCGGAGCTGTCGGTGTGGTCCCCGGAGGCGGCGTGGCAGCTGCTGCCGTGGTGTGCGGCGCGCGGGGTGGGGTTCCTGGCGGCGATGCCGCTGGGCAGCGGGTTCCTCACCGGGACGCTCACGCCGGGTGAGGGTTTCGAGCCTCAGGACGTGCGGGCCCGGCATCCGCGGTTCACGGCGGAGGCGATGGCGTCGAACCAGGTGCTGGTGGCGGGGCTGCGGCGGGTGGCGCGGCGGCACGGGGCGGAGGTCACGGCGGCGCAGGTGGCCCTGGCGTGGGTGCTGGCGCAGGGGCCGCAGGTGGTGCCGGTGCCGGGGGCCGACCGGGCGCACTGGGCGGCGGAGAACGCGCGGGCGGCGCAGGTGCGGCTCTCGGCCGGGGACCTGGCCGAGATCGCGGCCCTGCCGGTCGAGGTGGGAGCCTGGGACTGACCGACAACCACTCGATCGAGTGTACGAGTGGTGGAACTTCGGGAACTGCCGCAGCTGTTGAGACTGGTGAAGGGCACGATCGGAGGACCGGAAGGGAGCAGGGCGATGCGATACGGAAGTTCTCCCGGGCAGGTGGGGTACGAGGCGTTGGGCGCGCGGCGCCGGGGCGCGCTGGCGGCGGTGGCGCTGGCGGGGTGCGGCGCTCTGCTGGCGGCGGGATGCTCGCCGGCCGGCGCCCCCGGGGCGGAGCGGGGGAGCTCTCCACCGGGCACGGCCGCGGCCGGCGCCGGGTCGGCGGGCCCGTCGGGGAGCGCTTCCGCCACACCGGAGGCCACCGGGCCGCCGGCGAAGGGCGCGGTGACGGTCACCGGCGAGGTCGCCAAGGGTCTGGAGTCGCCGTGGGGCGTGGCCGAGCTGCCGGGCGGGGACCTGCTGGTCGCTTCGCGGGACAAGGGGACGATCAGCAGGGTCGCGGTGGGCTCGGGCGCGGTGACGCAGATCGGTGAGGTGCCGGGGGTGGCCCCGGGCGGCGAGGGCGGGCTGATGGGCCTCGCGCTGTCGCCGTCCTTCGCTTCGGACCGGCTGGTGTACGTCTACTTCACGACCGAGTCCGACAACCGCATCGCCCGGCTGCGGTACGACGAGCACAGAGCCGCCGGACAGCAACTGGGCGCACCGGACACCGTGTTCCGGGGCATCCCCAAGGGCCTCGTGCACAACGGCGGCCGGATCGCTTTCGGCCCGGACAAGATGCTCTACGCGGGGACGGGCGAGACCGGTGACAAGGGGCTCGCGCAGGACAAGAAGTCCCTGGGCGGCAAGATCCTGCGGATGACCCCCGACGGGGATCCGGTGCACGGCAACCCGGAGGCGGATTCGGTCGTCTACTCCTACGGGCACCGCAATGTGCAGGGCCTCGCCTGGGACAAGGACAAACGGCTGTGGGCGGCCGAGTTCGGCCAGAACACCTGGGACGAGCTGAATCTGATCGAGCCCGGAGCGAATTACGGCTGGCCCGAGGCCGAGGGGAAGGCGGGCAAGCCCGGCTTCCGGGATCCGGTGGCCGTGTGGAAGACCGACGAGGCGTCGCCGAGCGGGATCGCCTGGGCGCAGGGTTCGGTGTGGATGGCCGGGCTGAAGGGCAACCGGCTGTGGCGCATACCGCTGGCCGGCACGGAGCCGGTGGCGGAACCCGAGGCCTTCCTGGAGGGCCAGTACGGCCGGTTGCGGACGGTGGTGGCACTCGGCGGGGACCGGTTGCTGCTCGTCACGAGCGAAACGGACGGCCGTGGATCGCCGGAGGCGGGCGACGACAGGATCCTGACTCTGACGGTGCGGTGACCAGCACGTCCCCGGAAGGGGACCACAGGGACGGTGGGCGCGGTGTTCAACATGATCGAGGAGCTGTTCAACCCGGGGCGCAAGCACACGAACGAGGAGAAGAAGCGGCTGGAGCTGTCCCGGACCGATGTGAATGACAACGATCCGGGACGGGGGCCGATAGACCTCGACTCCGGCAGAGTGCTCATACGTCCTGCCGAGCAGCCTCCGGACGGAAGCTGACCGGGACCGGCGGGGCGAAGAGCCGCAGCCGGTGGGCGAGGGCGGCCGCTTCCCCGCGGCCGGCGACACCCAGCTTCGCCAGGATGTTCGAGACGTGCACGCTCGCCGTCTTCGGGGAGATGAAGAGCTCCTCGGCGATCTTGCGGTTGGTGCTGCCGGCCGCCACCAGGCGCAGTACGTCCCGCTCGCGGCTGGTCAGGCCGAGGGCCTCGGCCGGATCGGTCTGCGGTGCGGGCGCAGCGGCGGGCTCGTCGGCGTCGGTCAGCGGGAGCCGGGCGCGCTGGGCGAGCAGGGCCAGGTCCTCGCGCAGTCGGCGTGAACCGATCCGCTCGGCGGTGGCGTAGGCCTCGCGGAGCAGGGCGGCCGCGGGCTCCCGTTCGCCGCCGGCGGCCAGCAGCGCCTCGGCGAGCCGGTGGCGGGCCCGGGCCAGCAGGTACGGGCGCTCCAGCGGACGGACGGCCTCCTCGACGGCGGTCCAGTCGGCGGGGGTGTCCCTGGCCTCGGCCCGGAGCAGCTCGGCCCGCACGTACTCGGCGTGGGCGGTCCACAGCGGGACCGGGGTGGCGAGGGAGCGGGCGGCGGCGCGCAGTACGCCCAGGGCGCAGTCCCGGCCGGCGTCGGCGGCCGGGAGGCCGCGGGCGTCCGCCTCGGCGGAGGCGGAGGCGAGCAGCAGCGGCCAGGCGTAGCGGTGGTGGCCGAGCGGGAACCCGTAGGCGATGGCGGCGGCCGTCTCGGCGCGCACGTCGGTGATCCGGCCCTCCCCCGCGGCGAGCCCGATCGCGAGGCGGTAGAGCGGTATCCGGTGCTGGGGCTGGACGTCGTGGGTGCCGAAGTGGGCGTGGGCGGCGGCGAGCTGGTGGGCCGCCTCGGCCAACTCGTCACGGGCCAGGGCCAGGTAGGCCAGGCGTGCGGAGCCGGAGCCGCGCGGGGCCGCGCTCTGGCCGACTAGCAGGGCGCGCCGGGCCGCCTCGGTGGCCTCGTCCCAGCGGCCGAGGCTGCAGAGGCTCTCGGCCATGTTTCCGCAGACCCAGGCCTCGCTGTCCAACAGCCTGGACTTCTTTACCAGTTCGGCCCCTTGTTCGGCCAGTTCCACGGCTTCGCGGGACCGGCCCATGCTTTCCAACTGAGAGGTGAGATTGACATGCGCGCGCCCTGCCAGCTTGGCGAGACCGAGCTTGGCGGCCCGTTCCTTGACCGCGTGCAGCTCGGCGAGTCCGGCCGAGCCGTCGCCGGAGTCGGTGAGCAGGCAGCCGACGGTGATCCGGGCGTTGAGCTCGGTGTCCTCGGCGCCGAGCATGCGCGCGTACTCGACGGCGCGTTCGGCGGCGGCGAGGTTGTCGGGGCCCGGCTGGTGGAGCATCCCCCAGGTCGCGGCCCGGACCAGGACCTCGGCGTGCACCTGGGACGGGGGCAGCCCCCGGACGAGGTCCTGCGCCTTGGCTATCTCCTCCCAGCCGTCGCCGCGGCCGAGGCTGGCGACCAGCCGGGAGCGCTCGGTCCAGAACCACGCGGCCCGCAGCGAGTCGCGCTCCTCCTCCAGCAGGCGCAGCGCCGTCTTCGTGATCTTCAGGGCGCGTTCGCGCTCTCCGCCGTAGCGTGCCGCGACGGTGGCCTCGGCCAGCAGGTCGATCCGCCGGAGCGGGGTGGCGGCCGAGTCGTCGCAGCCGCACGGCGGGTACACCTCGGTGTAGTCCGCCGGGCGGAGCGCCTCGCGGACCTCCTCCGGAGCGCTGTCCCACAGGTCCATGGCCCGCTCCAGCAGGCGCAGCTGCTCGGAGTAGGCGTGCCGGCGGCGTGCCGCCACGGAAGCGGCCAGTACGGCGGGCAGTGCCTTGGCGGGGTCGTTCGCCTGGTACCAGTAGCTGGCCAGCCGGATGACCCGCTCGCCGGAGCGGATCAGGGACTCGTCGGCCTCCATGGCCTCGGCGTAGCGGCGGTTGACCCGGGCCCGTTCGCCGGGCAGCAGGTCGTCGCTGACGGCCTCGCGGACCAGCGAGTGCCGGAACCGGTAGCCGTCGCCGTCGGGGGTGGCGAGCAGGATGTTGGCCCCGACCGCGGCCCTCAGCGCTTCGATCAGCTCGTCCTCGGTGAGCCCGGCGACGGCGCGCAGCAGCGGGTACTCCACGGTGGAGCCGCCTTCGGCGACGATCCGCACCAGGCGCTGGGTCTCGTCGGGCAGGACCTCGACGCGGACGAGGAGCAGGTCGCGCAGGGATTCGGTGAGTCCGGTGACGCAGCCGCTCTCCCGGGAGGCGACGAGTTCCTCGACGAAGAAGGCGTTGCCGTCGGACCGGTCGAAGACGGAGTCGACGAAGTCCTCGTCGGGCTGCGCAGCGAGGATGCCGGCAAGCTGGCGGCGCACTTCCGCGCGGTTGAAGCGGGCCAGTTCGATGCGGTGGACGGTGCGGAGCCGGTCGAGTTCGGCGAGGAGGGGGCGCAGCGGGTGGCGGCGGTGGACGTCGTCCGCGCGGTAGGTGGCGACGACGACGAGCCGGCCGCTGCCGAGGGTGCGGAAGAGGTAGGAGAGCAGGTGCCGGGTGGAGGCGTCCGCCCAGTGCAGGTCCTCCAGGACGAGGACGACGGTGCGCTCGGCGGCGAGCCGCTCCAGCATCCGGGCGGTCAGCTCGAAGAGCCGGGCGGTGCTCTCCTCGTCGTGCGGGCCGCGCGGGGTGTCGCCGAGTTCGGGGAGGATCCGGGCGAGTTCGTCCTCCTGGCCGGCGGTGGCGGCGGCCAGTTCCTCGGGGAGCATGCGGTGCAGTGCACGCAGGGCCGTCGAGAAGGGGGCGAAGGGAAGTCCCTCCGCCCCGATCTCCACACAGCCTCCGACGGCGACGACGGCGCCGCGGCGTTCTGCCGCGCAGATGAACTCCTCGGTGAGGCGGGTCTTTCCGACCCCCGCCTCACCGCCGATGAGCATCGCCTGCGGCTCCTGGCCGGCGGCGCGGGTCAGTGCGCCGGTGAGTACGGCCAGTTCGTCGGCGCGGCCGACGAACACCGGGCTGACAGATCTGGTCTCCACGTCGCCGAGCATCGCACAGCTGTCCGGGCCGGCGGCACTCGATATCGGTGCGCTCCTCATCACGCATCGGTTCACACGGTGCGGGGCGCGTGGCCCGCGGTGCGGGTGAGGCGGCTGCGGAGTGCTCTCACCGACCCTCGCGGTTCAAGGCTTCGCAAGGAGGCGCGGCGCGCCTTCCCGGCGTCCCGGACGGTGCGGTACGCGGCGGCCTCGCGGAGGAGGTCGGCGGTGCGGGCGGTGGCGGCGATCTCGTACTCGAACATCTCGTACTCCTTGGTGGCGTTTCTCGGGCACCTCGTTCGGTGTGATCCAAGATTCGCGTCCCAGGGGGTACCGGCACATCGGTCGCATGCCGCATCTGCCGGGGGCAGGGGGCCTTAGTCCGGGCGCGGAGCTGCCCGGACCAGGCCGAGTTCGCCTAAGGCAGTACCTAGCCCGCCGCCTTCGGGATGGCGAGGAGGAGGTCGAAGTACATGAGGACGAAGAGGAGTACGCCGAGGGCGCCCAGTCCGATGCCCGCCCAGGAGACGGACCGCACCCAGGTGGGGAGGATGCGCTCGGGGGTGCTGAAGGCCGGGAGGGCCAGCACGAAGGTGGCGATGATCAGGGCGAGGGCGGAGAAGACGCCGTTCACCATCGCGGTGGTGTGCCACGGGTCGACGAACTGGGCGGCGATCTGCGCGTTGGCGTCGGCGGCCTGGCTCAGCTCGAGCCGGGCCGCGATGCTCGCGCGCTCGGACACGATGCCGGCGACCCAGCTGCCGCTGAGGGCGACGACGCCGAGCCCCGCTGCGACGATCGCGAAGGCCGCGGACCCGACGTGGCCCGGCTGCCCGGCCTCGGCCTCGTCGTCGTCCCCGTCGTCGGCGAAGGTCTCGTCCTCCGGGGCCGCGTCGGTGGGTACGGCGTCGGCTTCGGCCTCGGCGGGCTGGGTGACCTCGGTCTTTTCGAGGTCGACCGGGGCGGCGTCCGCCTCGGTGGCGTTCGCGGCGGGGGTCTTCGTGGTGTCCATGCGGGGCACCGTAGGCGCCCCGTCTGAGAGTTTTCTGAGAATCCGCTGGTTGTGGCCGCTACGGGCCCCGCGGTCTGCGGGGCCCGGGGCGAAACCGGGTCGATCCGGTCTAGGCCGGGCGGGCCGCGGACCACTCGTGGGCGAGGAGCGACCAGACCTCGGTGTCCTGGCGGACGCCGCGGTGCAGGTAGTTCTGCCGCATGACGCCCTCACGGGTCATGCCGAGGCGCTCGGCCACGGCGAGGCTCTTCTTGTTGCCGGTGGCGGCGTGCCACTCGACGCGGTGCATGCCGCGCTCGCCGAAGGCGTAGTCGATGAGGACCTGGCAGGCCTTGGTCACCAGGCCCCGGCCGGCCGCGGCGGGCTCCAGCCAGCAGCCGATCTCACAGTTGCCGCCGTCCGCGTCGAAGGCCGGGAAGAGGACCCCGCCCACGAGGGTGCCGTCGAGCCGGATGCCGAAGAACCGGGCGCCGTCCTCCCCCGCCTTCACCGCGTACTTGGCCAGGAAGGCCCGGGCGGAGTCGAGGTCGGGCGACCGGTCCGGGAGGCCGACGTACTGGCCGATGAACTCGCGGCCGCGTTCGATGTGGGCGAAGAACTCCTCGGCGTGCCGGGCCTCCAGCGGGAACAGCTGGGCGTCGTCGGCGAGGTCTATCGAGAACATGCTCGGTCTTCCTTGGGTCTCGGGCGGCGGGTGGCCGGATCACCTGGAGGTGGTGGCGGGCTCGGCGCCGTCCTCGCTCGTGGCGGGGACCGCGGCGGTCCGCCGTGCCGGAAGTTTCGCACGCGGGCCGCATTCGGGGGGCTCGATGCTGATCCTGGGCAGCCGCCGGTCGAGCCAGGCGGGCAGCCACCAGTTGGCGCCGCCGAGCATGTGCATGAGGGCCGGGACGAGGAGGGTGCGCAGCACGAAGGCGTCGAGGGCCACGGCCGCGGCGAGCGCGATGCCGAACATCGCGATGATCCGGTCGCCGCTGAGGACGAAGGCGAGGAAGACGGAGATCATGATCACGGCCGCCGAGTTGATGACCCGGCTGGTCTCGGCGAGGCCCACGCGCACGGCCCGCCGGTTGTCGCCGGTCTCCAGCCACTCCTCGTACATCCGGCTGACGAGGAAGACCTGGTAGTCCATCGACAGTCCGAAGAGGACGGACACCATGATCACGGGGAGGAAGGGTTCGATGGGACCGGCGCTGCCCAGGCCCAGCAGTTCGCTCCCCCAGCCCCACTGGAAGATCGCGACCACGACGCCGAAGGAGGAGGCGACGGCGGCGACGTTCATGGCCGCCGCCTTCACCGGGATGCCGATGGAGCGGAAGGCGAGCAGCAGGAGCACGCAGCCGAGGGCGATGACCACGCCGACGAAGAGCGGCAGCTTGCCGATGATGACCTCGGCGAAGTCGTCGTAGGCGGCGGTCACTCCGCCGACGTGGACCTCCATGGAGTTGCCGTGTCCGGCGCGCGGGATGACGTCCTGGCGGAGGGTGTCGACGAGGTCGCTCGTGGCCCGGGACTGGGGGGCGGAGTCCGGTACGACGGTCAGGACGGCGGTGTCCCCGCTGCGGTTGAGGACGGCGGGGCCGGTGGAGGCGACGCCCTTCGTCGTACGGAGCGCCTGCGCCAGGTGGTCGACGGCGAGCCGGTCGCCCGCGCCGTCCAGCCGGGCGACGACGGTGAGCGGGCCGTTCGTGCCGGGCCCGAACCCGTCCGCCAGCAGGTCGTAGGCCTTGCGGGTGGTGGAGGTGGCCGGGTTGTTGCCCTGGTCGGAGGTGCCCAGGTGGAGGGAGAGGGTGGGCAGGGCCAGCACCAGCATGACCGCGGTGGCGAGGAGGCCGAGCAGCTTGGGGTGGCGCTCCACGAAGACGGACCAGCGGGCCGCGAAGCCGGAGGTCTGCGCGGGCCGCGGGCCCTCGGCGGCGAGTCGGCGGCGCTCTCGGCCCGAGAGGGCGCGCGTGCCTATGTACGAGAGGAGGGCGGGCAGCAGGGTGACCGAGGCGGCGACCGTCAGGACGACCGTCACGGAGGCCGCTATCGCGACGCCGTTGAGGAAGTTCAGCCTCAGCACGAGCATGCCGAGCAGGGCGATGCAGACCGTGGCACCGGCGAAGACGACGGCCCGGCCGGTGGTGGCGACGGCGTTCTCGGCCGCCTCCTCGACGGGGAGGGCGCGCGCGAGGCCCTTCCGGTGCCGGGTGACGATGAAGAGGGCGTAGTCGATGCCGACGCCGAGGCCGATGAGGGTGCCGAGCATCGGTGCGAAGTCGGCGACGGGCATGGCGTGCCCGAGGAGGGTGATGCCGAAATAGGCGGTGCCCACGCTGACCAGGGCGGTCGCGATGGGCAGCAGGCTCGCGGCGAGCGAGCCGAAGGCCAGGAAGAGGACCAGGGCCGCGACGGCCACGCCGATGACCTCGGCGAGGTGTGCGGTGGGGGCCTCGGTGAGCTGGATGGCGCGGCCGCCCAGTTCGACCTGCAGACCGCCGGCCTCGGTGGCGGGGTTCTTCACCGCGTCGACGACGGACCTGGCCTGGGCCTTGGGTACGGAGTCCGCCTGTTGGCCGAAGGTCACCACGGCATAGGCCGTGCGCCCGTCGGCGCTGATCCGTGCGGCGCTCTCGGGGCCCGGGCCGTAGGGGCCGGCGACGGATCCGACGCCCGGGAGTGCGGCGACGGCGTCGAGTGCCCGGGTCATGCGCTGCTCGATGTCCGGGGTGCGTGCGCTCTGGTGGTCCGGGGCCCGCCACACGATGGTGTCGGTGTCGCCGCCCTGGCCGTGGAAGCCCTCGCGGAGGAGGTCGTTCGCCCTCCCGGATTCGGTGCCGGGGACCTCGTAGTCGTTGGAGAACGCCGCTCCGGCAGTGCCTGCGGCCGCCGCGGTCCCACCGAGTGCGAGCAGCCAGATCAGGACGGTGAGGAGACGGTGGCGCATGCACCAGCGTGCGATTACTGCCAACGGACGTGCTCCCTGATGGTTCGGGTCTTCACCGGGAGGCGGCCCGTCGCAAACATGAACTCGTGCAGACGCGGCCGACCGCCCGGGGGATCGCCCAGGGGATTCGGCCCAGTTGGTCTACACCTACACGATCTCAGCGTTTCGTGATCGTTGGCCCCTTTCGTGTGCATCGTCACAGGGGGCCGGGGAAGGTGCGCGCCCTCGGTCACAGGGACGGCCTAGCGGGCGGCCGCCCGGTCGTCGGGCTCGTCCACCCGGTAGCCGGGGATCGAGGGCCAGCGGACGGTGAGGACCACCGCGTCCTCCTCCGCGTACCAGGAGTGGTCGACGCCTCGGCCCCAGAGCACGTAGTCCCCCTGCTCGGCGAGGACGACGGTCCGCCCCGGGAACTCCAGCCGGAAGCGTCCGCTGATCAGCACCAGCAGTGCGGTGCGCTTCTCGGCGGTCGCCCACCGCTCCCGTTCGTCGCCCTTCGGGTGGACGCCCCATTTGATCTCCACGTCCTCGCTGTGACGGGGATCGGCGGGGTCCTTGAAGTGGCCCAGCAGCCAGCCGCGGTCGGCGGCGGCATCGGGGGCGGCCTTGCCGGTGTAGATGGTGGAGTCGTCGTTCACGGGGTGAGGCTAATGCAGTTGTGCCGGGTGGTCGGACCCTGGTGAGGTGGGGGTGATGACGATGGATCTTGATGAACTTCTGAAGGTACGCGCCCTCTACGACGCCGAGCTGCGCGAGGGGGCGCAGCCGGACAGCGCGCGGGCCCGGGTGGAGCGGGCGGGCCGGGTCGTACGGCAGAGCGTGCCCGGGCTCGGGTGGAACTGCGTGCTCTGGTCGGACCTCGACGAGGAGAACGCTGATGCGGAGATCGCCGCGCAGGTGGCGTTCTTCGCGGGACGCGGATGTCCCGAGTTCGAGTGGAAGCTGTACGACTACGACGGGCCGGCGGATCTCGGGGAACGGCTGCGGGTGGCGGGCTTCGTACCGGAGCCGCCGGAGACCCTGATGGCGGGACGGGCGGCCGAACTCGCGCGGCTGCCGGTGGAGCCGCCGGAGGGGATCACGCTGCGGGTGGTGACGGACGAGGCCGGGGTCGACCTGATGATGGAGGTCCACGCGGCGGCCTTCGGAACCGAGCGGCCGCGGATCCGGGAGCACCTGCTCGACCAGCTGCTGAACGAGCCGGAGCGCATCGCCGCGGTGCTGGCGATGGCCGGTGACACCCCGGTGAGCGCGGCCAGGATGGAGATGCGGCCGGGGACCGGCTTCGCGGGCCTCTGGGGCGGTGGCACGATCCCGCAGTGGCGCGGCCGCGGCATCTACCGCCTGCTGGTGGCCCACCGCGCCCGCTTGGCGGCGGAGCGCGGCATCCCGTACCTCCAGGTGGACGCGTCGGACGACAGCCGTCCGATCCTGGAACGGCTGGGCTTCGGGGTCCTGGGCGTGACGGTGCCGTACTTGTGGACGGCCGCCGGCGCCTCCTGACCTCCGCGCCCGGCCCGCGTGCGGGCTCATGTGGCCCGCCTCCCCGGCGGGGTTCCCCGGCCCGCGATCAACGGGCAAGATCGCCCGCATGGAACGCATCAGCCCGCCTCTGACCGGCAACGAGCGCGAAACCCTCCGGGCCTTTCTCGACTACCACCGGGCCACCCTCGCCTGGAAGTGCGAGGGCCTGACCGACGAGCAGTTGCGCCAGAGCTCGATGCCCCCGTCCACGCTGTCCCTGCTGGGCCTGGTCCGGCACATGGCCGAGGTCGAGCGGCACTGGTTCCGCCGCGTCCTGGGCGGCGAGGACCTCCCGCACCTGTGGTCGGACACCCACGACTTCCAGGCCGCCTACGACGCCTCCGGCTCCAGCCGCACCGAGGCCTTCACCGCCTGGCGGGACGAGGTCGCGCACGCGCGCCGGATCGAGTCGGCCGCCGAGTCCCTGGACGTGAAGGCGTACGTGCCGAGCTGGCAGGAGGAGGCCTCGCTGCGCCTGGTCATGCTCCACCTCATCCACGAGTACGCCCGCCACAACGGCCATGCCGACTTCCTCCGCGAGGCGATCGACGGCACCACGGGCGCGTAGGGCGCCCAGGGCGCGCAGGACACGTGCGGGCGGAGGGATTCGCGCCGTGTCTCAGCCGCCCGTGCCCGGCCGCCAGTAGCCCAGCCCGTTCACCCGGTGCTTCGGCAGCGCGAGTTCCTTGCGCAGGTACGCCGTCAGACCGCGGGTCGTCGCCGTGTCGCAGGCCAGCCAGACGTACGCCGACTCCGGGTCCCCGAGCAGCTCCGGCAGTTCGGCCCGGACCCGGTCGGTCAGCGCCGCGCCGCCCCGCGGCACGCGGCGGATGTCGCGCAGGCCCGCGTCCCCCCGTACCGGCAGTTCCGCGTCCGAGGCGTGCTGCGTCTCGAACCAGATGGTCGCCGGCGTCTGCGGGTACGCGTCCAGCAGCGAGTTGATCGCGGGGAGGGAGGCCGGGTCGCCGATGACCAGCAGGCGCCCGGGGGTCGGGACCGGGCCGGTGAATCCGGTGCCCTGGACGGTGGCCTCGATCGTGTCACCCGGCTCGGCGCCCCGCGCCCAGGCGCTGGCGACCCCGTCGTGCAGGGCGAACTCGAAGCAGAACGTGCCGGCTTCGGGGTCCGGGTCGACCAGCGTGTAGGCCCGCTGGTGCGGACGGCCCGCGCCCTCGAACCAGACGCGCACCCACATCGTCGGATGCAGCGACTCACCGGCGGCCGCCAGCAGTCCGCCGTCGGTGAAGTACACCCGGCGGTAGTGCTCCGTGACGTCTTCCGCCCCCGTGACCGTGAACGTGAAGTCCTTGCCCCGCATGAGCTTCAGGACCACGCCCTCCCAGCCCTTGCCGACCGCCATGTCCAGCCCCTCCCCTGTACGCGTCTATAGTTAGGGCAGCCTAACCTAATGCACCCTGGGGAAGAGTGTGAGCAGCGTGAGCAGTGTGAGCAGCGAGAACGACTCGGAGACCTCCGAATCGTACGAGGTCTTCCGCGACCCCTGGGGCATCCCCCATCTCCGCGCATCCGACGAACTCCGGCTCGCCCACGCCCAGGGCCGTGTCACCGCCTTCGACCGTGCCTGGCAGCTGGAGGTCGAACGGCACCGCGCCCAAGGGTCCAGCGCCTCCTTCCTCGGCGCGGACTCCGTCGGCTGGGACCGCTTCGCCCGCCAGTGCCGTCTCGCCGACACCGCCCGCCTCTGCTACGAGGCCCTGGAAGCCGAGGATCCCGGCACCGCCGCCTGGGTCCGCGCGTACGTGGACGGCGTCAACGACGGGCTCGCCGCCGGCGCCGCCCGCGACGAGCGCTTCGCCCGCACCGGCCTCACCCCCGCCCCCTGGGAGCCCTGGGTTCCGCTCGCCATCTGGATCGCCACGCACATCCTGTTCGCCGGCTTCGCCACCAAGCTGTGGCGCGAACGCGTGGCCCGCGCCCTCGGCGACGAGGCGGTCACCCTCTTCGCCACCGACGGCCCCGGCACCGCCGGGAGCAACGGCTGGCTGGTGCCGGGCGACCGCACCACCACCGGTTCGGCGATCATCGCGGGCGACCCGCACCGGTTCATCGAGGACCCGGGCGTCTACCAGCAGATACGTCTCTCCTGCCCGGACTACGACGTCCTCGGCCTGGCCGTCCCCGGCGTCCCCGGCCTCGCCCACTTCGGGCACACCGGCACCGCCGCCTGGGCCATCACCAACGCGATGGCCGACTACCAGGACCTGTACGTCGAGCAGTTGCGCCGCGGCGACGGCTCCGCCGTCGAGGCACTCGGCCCGGACGGCGCCTGGGAGCCCGTCGCCCGCCACACCGAGACCATCACCGTCGCCGGCGGCGACGACGTCGAGGTGGAGATCCTGGAGACCGCCCGCGGCCCCGTGATCATCCACGCGGACGGGGACACCGGGGCCGACGCGCTCGCCGGGGCCCACGCCGACGGCAGCGCGCAGACCCTCTCCCTCCGCTACCCGCCCCGGGTCCGCCGGGACCTCGGCTTCGCCGCCCTCCCCGCCCTCCTGCGCGCCCGCACGGTCGCCGACATCGACCTCGCCCTCGACGGCTGGGCCGAGCCGGTCAACGTCGTGCACGCCGCCGACACCTCGGGCGGGCTGCTGCACCGCGTCGCGGGTGCCGTGCCGCTGCGCCACCGCACCAACCGGCTGCGCCCCGTGCCCGCCTGGGAGCCCGGGCACGCCTGGCAGGGCTGGGCCCCGACCCCCGCCGAGCCCGTGCAGGGCTTCGCCGTGATGGCCAACGCGCGCGGGATCGCCTCCCCCCTCGGCGTGGAGTTCGCGCCCCCGCACCGCGCCAACCGCATCCGCGAGCTGCTCAGCGGCTCCGCGGACTGGTCCCCGGAGGCGATGGCCGACGTACACCGGGACACGCACCTGGCCTCGGCCGCGCCCCTGCTCGCCCTGCTGCCCGGCTTCGAGGACCTGACCCCGGCGGCGCGGGCCCTGCGCGAGCGGCTGCTGGCCTGGGACCGGCACATGACGGCCGACAGCACCGACGCCACCGTCTTCTCGGCCTTCCGGACCGCGACCGTACGCCGCTTCGCCGCCGACCCGGTCTTCGAGGGGCTGTGGGGCGCGCCGACCGGCCCGGACGTGTTCCACCCCTGGCTCTACCTGGTCCCCCGCATCGGGTACGCCCTCGAAGGCCTGCTCACCACCTCCCTCGTCCCCGGCCTCGACCGTGCGGCGCACGTCCGCGCCGCCCTGGAGGAGACGGCCGCCGCCGGCGTCCCCGACGCCGCCTGGTCGGAGGTGCACCGCCTCACCCCCTGGCAGGCGCTGCCCGACCAGGAGGCCGCGGACTGGCCCGGCCTCGGCGGCGACCACGACTGTGTGAACGCCACCTCCTCGGTCCCGGGCTTCACCGACCGCACCGCCCGTGCATCGGCGGCCCGTTACGTCTGGGACCTCGCCCGCCGCGAGGACAGCCTCTGGGCCGTCCCGCTCGGTGCGGACGGAGTCACCGGCTCACCCCACCACCGCGATCAGCTCCCGCTGTGGGCTGACTGCGCACTCGTCCCCGTCGTCACCGACTGGACCCGGCTCACCAAGGAATCGATATGACCTCCCCCGTCTCCGTCAGACAGCCCGTTCACACCCAGCACGTCGAGGGCTTCGGCACCGTCGTCTTCACCCCCGTCGACCCGGCCGCCGACTCCGCCCTGATCCACAGCTGGGTCACGCAGGAGCGGGCCCGCTTCTGGGGCATGGGCGAGGCCAGCCGCGAGCTGGTCCAGGAGATCTACGAGGACGTCGACCGGCGCACCACCCACCACGCGTTCATGGTCAGCCGCGACGGCGAGCGGGTCGCGCTCTTCCAGACGTACGACTGCGCCGAGGACCGGGTCAGCGAGTGCTACGAGGTCCAGCCCGGGGACGTCGGCGCGCACCTGCTGATCGGCCCTGCCGAGGGCGGGGTCCAGCACGGCTACACCGCGGCCCTGATGGCGGCGTTCCTCTCGTTCGTGTTCTCCGACGGCTCGACCCGCCGCGTCGTCGTCGAACCGGACACCCGCAACGTCAAGGCCATCGCCCTCATGGAGCGCACCGGCTTCACGCTCGGACCGGAGGTCGAACTCCCGGAGATCGACCTGCCCGAGGTCTACCTCCCCGCCAAGCAGGCCCGCCTGGGGTTCTTCACCGCGCCGGGTGCCGCGTCAGGAACTCACTGACCAGAGCCGCCCATTCGGCCGGGCGCTCGGCGAACGGGAGGTGCCCGGTGGGCAGTTCCGCGAGCCGTGCGCCCGGCAGCGCGTCGGCCAGTTCCCGCTGGGACGCGAGGGGTACGAGCCGGTCCCCGGTCGTCGCGACGACGAGGGCCGGTACGTCGATCCGGGCCAGCTCGGCCCGCAGGTCGGTCCCCTTGATCAGCGCGGCGTGGTCCCCGCTCCCGGGCTGCACGGTCGCGGCGGTCCCCCGTACGGCGGCCTCCAGCTGCGCGGGGCTCAGCCCCTCCAGCTGCTCCGCGCCGAGCAGGAGCGGTACGAGGAGCCGTGCGAGCAGTTCGTTCTCCCCGCGCCGGGCCAGTTCGGACCACAGCTCGCCGACGAGGCCGAAGGCGTGGCCGGCCCGCGCGAAGCTCGCGGTGAGCACGAGCGCCGTGACCCGCTCCGGATGGCGCGTCGCGACCCGTACGGCGACGTTCCCGCCGAGCGAGTAGCCGAGGACGGCGAAGCGCTCCAGACCCTCGGCATCGGCGGCGGCGACCAGCCGGTCCGCCAGCTCGTCGAGTTCGAGCGGACCGGTGGCTCGCGGGGTGGCGCCGGCGCCGGGGTAGTCGACGGCGACGACGCTGTGCGTGGCGGCGAGGGCGTCCAGGAGCGGCCCGAAGTTCGACTCCACCGAACCTCCGGCGCCGTGGGCGAGCAGGAGACCCGGTCCGCCGCTCTCCTTGCGGACCGTGCGGGCGTATTCGGTGCCGACGTTGATGACATTGCTGGTGACGGACATGGCTGTACCCCTGGTTTCCGTAACGGTCACTACAGAATGAACGCTACCCGAACGGCTTAACGATCGCTACAGAAAGAGGGGCCCCGACGGAGATCCCGATTCCCATTGACCCCGCACACCTCGTCCCGGGAAGCTGATGCCCTCTCAAAGTGGGTTGAGGTGGGGGACATTGACCAGTCAGAACCTGCACATCGGACCAGACTCGGCGGCCGACCGGTACCGCCTGCTCCGGTCCATCGGGCGTGGCGGGGAGGCCGTGCTCTATCTCGCGGAGATCGAGCTCGCCGGCGGATCCGAGCCCGTGGTCGTCAAGGTGCTCGACTCCAAGACGACCATCACGCCCGACATCTTCGACCGCATCAGCCAGAAGTGGAACGAGCAGGCCGAACTGCTGCGCTTCGTCCACCGGCCCGGCGTCGTGGGCGTACGCGAGCACTTCGAAGGGCCGCCGATCCACCGGCCGGGGGAGTCCTCGACCCTGACCGGGCGGGCGCTCGTCCTCGTCATGAACCACGTCGACGGCCTGGACCTGCGGGACTGGCGGGCCGAGCGGACGCTCGCCACCGCCGCGGAGCGGCGCGAGGTGATGCGCACCCTGGAGCAGCTCGCCGACGTACTGGACTGGCTGCACTCGGGGAAGGCCACCCCGTCCGGGCGCCAGGTCATCCACGGCGACCTCTCCCCCGGCAATGTGATGGTCGACGCCCACGGGCAGGCCACGCTCGTGGACTTCGGCCTGAGCAAGCTGACCGCCGACCACCAGACGGCGGAGGTCTGGTTCACCCCGGGCTACGCGGCACCCGAGGTCTTCGACGGCAAGCGGACACCGGGCACGGACCGGTACGCCTTCGGGGCGATCGCCTACTTCCTGCTGAGCGGGCAGTCGCCGCCCGCCACCCCGGAGCAGCTGGCGCACGCGCTGGCGGCCCTGCCGCAGATCGCCGTGCTGGACGCCGAGCAGCGGGCGCGGATCGCGTCGATCTACGCGGCCGACCCGGGGAAGCGGCCGGTGAACCTGGCCGGCTGGATGAAGGACGTCCGCCACGCCGTGGTGTCCACGACCACCGCGACCTCGCAGCGGGCCGGCCAGGAGGCCCCGCCCCGGCCGGCCGCCCCGCCGCCGCCGGTGGTCCCGCCGCAGCCCGTCACTCCGCCGCCCGTGGCCCCGCCCGCGGCTGCTCCGACGGCGGTGCCGCTCGCGTACACCCCGACCGCACAGCCGCTCCAGCCGGCGCAGCCCGCGCAGTCGGAACCGGCCACCGTCCCGGAGCCCGCCACCGCCGCCACCCCCGTCCCGCAGTCGCTGCCGGAGCCGGCGCCGGCGCCGGCCGGGTACGGGCCGACGTACAACCTGAGCCCGGCCCCGGCCCCCGCGCCGGAGCCCGTACGCCCGAAGAAGAAGCGGCGGACCGGCCTGGTCCTGGGCTCGGTGGCCGGGGTACTGGTACTGGCCGCCCTCGCGGTGGCCGGCGTACAGCTGCTGAAGGACAAGGACCGGGGGGCGGACCGGGCGGCCGGGAGCGACAAGCCGGCCGGGGCGGCGAGCTCCAGCGGGCCGTCCCCGTCCGCCTCCCCGTCCCCCAGTCCGTCCGGGACCGGTGACGACACGCCCCTGACCCAGCCCACCGGCTCGGCGTCCAAGCCTCCGGGGGGCGTCGCTCCGGGCGTCAACACCGCCGATCTGACCGTCATGAGCGCCGTCGACGGACTGGGCGAGTTCGCCGTGGGAGCGGCGAAGATCAACACCAAGCAGTACGGCGCCGCGTTCATCGCCGACCTGGGGTGCAGCGGCGACGCGATCGCGGAGTTCGACCTCAACCGTGAGTGGAAGTACCTGGACTTCACGGCCGGGATCGACGACGGCTCCACCCACGAGAAGGGCCGCGTCACCATCGCGCTCGACGGCCAGCCCGCCGCCTTCTCCGAACTGGTCGCGCTGGGCAAGCCCATCACGAAGAGGGTGGAGGTCAGCGGCGCCCTGCGGCTGCGCATCAAGGTGGAAGCGGGGTGTGACATCGGCAAGGTGGTCATCGCGGGCCCGCAGCTGACGCGCTGACGCGGGCGCGGTCGGCTCACCGGGCCGCGGGCCGCGGGCCGCGGGCCGCGGGCCGCGGGCCGCGCCAGGAACCCGGTGACGAGGGCGGCCCATTCGGCCGGGCGTTCGGCGAACGGAAGGTGCCCGGTGGGCAGTTCCGCGACCCGCGCGCCCGGCAGCGCGTCCGCCAGTTCCCACTGGAGGGCCGGCGGCACGAGCCGGTCCCAGGTCGTCGCGATGACGAGCGCCGGCAGGTCGATCCGCGCGAGCTCGGCCCGCAGGTCGGACCCCTTGATCAGGTCGACGTGGTCGCCGCTCCCGGGCGGGACCGAGGCGGCGGTGTCCCGCACGACGGCCTCCAGCTGATCGGGGGTGAGCGACTCCAGCGCCCCCTCGCCGAACGCGAGCGGTACGAGCAGCCGCGCGAGGAGCTCGTTCTCCCGCCGCGCGGCCAGCTCGGACCAGAGGTCGCCGATCAGCTTCAGCCCGTTCCCGGCCCGCGCGAAGGTGGCGGTGAGGACGAGCGCGGTGACCCGCTCCGGATGGCGCGTGGCGATCCGGACGGCGACGTACCCGCCGAGCGAGTACCCGAGTACGGCGAACCGCTCCAGCCCCTCGGCGTCGGCGGCGGCCACGAGCTGATCGGCCAGTTCGTCCAGGGTCAGCGCTCCGGTGGCCCGCGAGTGTCCCCCGCGCCGGGGTAGTCGACGCCGACGACGCTGTGCGAGGCGCCCAACTCGTCGAGGATCGGGCCGAAGTTGTGAGGGTACACAGGTTCTATATCGATCGATACATAAATGGCTCCCCGGGTGCCCGGTGCCTTCAGCCCACGCCGAGGTCGGCGCGCATGGCCGCCCGCATCTCCCGGAGCGGCCCCCAGATCCCCTGCTGCGCCGCCACCGCCGACTCCATCGACTCCCCCGGGCCGGGCGTGCCCCGCTCCAGGCGCTTCACCTGCCCGTAGACCGCGGTCAGGGCGTGGTGGACCTCCGTCGCGGGCGCGAGGACCGGATCGGGCGCGATCATCTGCGCCTCGGAGTACCGGTCGCGGAAGGCGTCCTTCGCGGCGTCGAGCGCGGCCCGGTCGGCCTCCTCGACCCCGCGTTCCCGCATGGCGTGCAGATGCCGGTTGAGTGCCGTGGTGAACTGCCGGGCGTCCCGGTTCAGCTCCGTGTAGCACGAGCGCCGCAGCGCCTGGTTCTCGCGTATCTCGTCGTGGGCGCGCACGAGTTCGATCTCGCGCCGCTTGGCTCGCGCCGCCCCCCGCTGGGTGAGCAGCGCGCCGCCCAGCGTGCCCGCGACACCCGCCACCGCGATGACCATCGCACCGATCTCCACCGGCCCACCCCCCTGATCCCACCGACCCCGCGCCCGTCGCGCGCGATCACCCCACACCCAGTCTGAACCGCGAACGGCCCCGCACCGGGAGGTTCCGGTGCGGGGCCGTCGTACGTGCCGTGGAAGACTACTCGGAGACGCCCAGGCGCTCCAGGATGAGCTCCTTGACGCGCGCCGCGTCGGCCTGGCCGCGGGTGGTCTTCATGACCGCGCCGACCAGGGCGCCGACGGCGGCGATCTTGCCGCCGCGGATCTTGTCCGCGATGGCCGCGTTGCCGGCGATGGCCTCGTCCACGGCCGCGCCGAGCGCGCCCTCGTCCGAGACGACCTTCAGGTCGCGCTTCTCGACGACCTCGTCCGGGGTGCCCTCGCCGGCGAGGACGCCCTCGAGGACCTTGCGGGCCAGCTTGTCGTTGAGCGAACCGTCCGCGACCAGGGCCGCGACCCGGGCCACCTGGACCGGGGTGATCGGCAGCTCGTCGACGACGACGCCCTGCTCGTTGGCGTTGCGGGCCAGCTCGCCCATCCACCACTTGCGCGCGGCGGCCGAGTCGGCACCCGCCTCGATCGTGGCGACGATGGAGTCCACCGCGCCCGCGTTGAGGATCGACTGCATGTCGTGCTCGGTGACGCCCCACTCCTCGCGGAGCCGGTTGCGGCGCACGCGCGGCATCTCGGGCAGGCCGCCGCGCAGCTCCTCGACCCACGCGCGGGCCGGGGCCACGGGGACCAGGTCGGGCTCCGGGAAGTACCGGTAGTCCTCGGCGTTGTCCTTGATGCGGCCGGCCGTGGTGGAGCCGTCCTCCTCGTGGAAGTGCCGGGTCTCCTGCACGATCGAGCCGCCGGAGGTCAGCACGGCCGCGTGGCGCTGGATCTCGAAGCGCGCGGCACGCTCGACGGAGCGCAGCGAGTTGACGTTCTTGGTCTCGCTGCGGGTGCCGAACTCGGACTCGGGGGTCGGGCGCAGCGACAGGTTCACGTCGCAGCGCATCTGGCCCTTGTCCATGCGGGCCTCGGAGACGCCGAGCGCCTTGATGACCTCGCGCAGCTCGGCGACGTACGCCTTGGCGACCTCGGGGGCCCGCTCGCCCGCGCCCTCGATCGGCTTGGTGACGATCTCGATGAGCGGGATGCCGGCGCGGTTGTAGTCCAGCAGGGAGTGGGACGCGCCGTGGATACGGCCGGTGGCGCCGCCGACGTGCAGCGACTTGCCGGTGTCCTCCTCCATGTGGGCGCGCTCGATCTCCACGCGGAAGATCTCGCCGTCCTCCAGCTGGACGTCCAGGTAGCCGTTGAAGGCGATGGGCTCGTCGTACTGGGAGGTCTGGAAGTTCTTCGGCATGTCCGGATAGAAGTAGTTCTTCCGGGCGAAGCGGCACCACTCGGCGATCTCGCAGTTCAGCGCGAGGCCGATCTTGATGGCGGACTCGATGCCGATCGCGTTGACGACCGGGAGCGAGCCGGGCAGGCCGAGGCAGGTGGGACACGTCTGCGAGTTGGGCTCGGCGCCCAGCTCCGTGGAGCAGCCGCAGAACATCTTCGTCTTGGTGCCGAGCTCGACATGGACCTCGAGGCCCATGACGGGGTCGAACGAGGCGAGAGCGTCCTCGTAAGACAGCAGTTCGGTGAAGGTCACGGTGAAACTTTCCCTCTCAGCCCAGCAGGACGTCGTCGTCGCCCAGGCGCTTCAGCTCGCGGTACAGGATCGCGAGGCCGGTGACGATGGCGGCGGCGGACACGGCGGCGTCGACCAGTCGCAGCACGTCGCCGTCGCTGCGGGCAAGCTTGGCCTGCTTGGCAACGCTCAAGGCGCCGAACGCGGTGGTGGCCAGCGAGACGTAGACGCCGGTTTTCGACTTCTTGAAGTTCTTGGCCTTCTTTGCCATGGCACTCACAGCGACGGAGCCTCCTCGAGCAGCGGGTGACCCCAGCGTGCGACGAAGGCGGCCTCGACGGCGGCACCGACCTTGTAGAGCCGGTCGTCCTTCATCGCCGGGGCGATGATCTGCAGCCCGACCGGGAGACCGTCCTCCGGTGCCAGGCCGCAGGGGAGCGACATGGCGGAGTTGCCGGCCAGGTTGGTCGGGATGGTGCACAGGTCCGCGAGGTACATCGCCAGCGGGTCGTCGGTGCGCTCACCGATCGGGAAGGCGGTGGTCGGGGTCGTCGGGGAGACGATCACGTCGACCTGCTCGAAGGACTTCTCGAAGTCCTTCGAGATGAGGGTGCGGACCTTCTGGGCGGAGCCGTAGTACGCGTCGTAGTAGCCGGAGCTGAGCGCGTACGTGCCGAGGATGATGCGGCGCTTGACCTCGTCGCCGAAGCCGGCTTCGCGGGTCAGGGCGGTGACGTCCTCGGCGGACTTGGTGCCGTCGTCGCCGACGCGCAGGCCGTAGCGCATGGCGTCGAAGCGGGCCAGGTTGGAGGAGCACTCGGACGGCGCGATCAGGTAGTACGCGGCCATCGCGAGGTCGAAGGACGGGCAGTCCAGCTCGACGATCTCGGCGCCCAGCTCCTTGAGGAGCTCCACCGACTCGTTGAAGCGCTGGACGACGCCGGCCTGGTAGCCCTCGCCGGCGAACTGCTTGACCACGCCGACGCGCATGCCGGCGACCGACCCGTTGCGGGCGGCCTCGACGACCGGCGGGACCGGCGCGTCGATGGAGGTGGAGTCCATCGGGTCGTGGCCGGCGATGACCTCGTGGAGGAGCGCCGCGTCCAGGACCGTACGGGCGCAGGGGCCGCCCTGGTCGAGGGAGGAGGAGAAGGCGACCATGCCGTAGCGGGAGACGCCGCCGTACGTGGGCTTCACGCCGACCGTGCCGGTGACGGCGGCGGGCTGGCGGATGGAGCCGCCGGTGTCCGTGCCGATGGCCAGCGGGGCCTGGAAGGCGGCGAGGGCCGCCGCGGAGCCGCCGCCGGAGCCGCCGGGGATCCGGGTGAGGTCCCAGGGGTTGCCGGTGGGGCCGTAGGCGCTGTTCTCGGTGGAGGACCCCATGGCGAACTCGTCCATGTTGGTCTTGCCGAGGATGACGACGTCGGCTTCCTTCAGCTTGCGCGTCAGGGTGGCGTCGTACGGCGGGAGCCAGCCCTCGAGGATCTTCGAACCGACGGTGGTCGGGACCCCGATGGTGGTGAAGATGTCCTTGAGGGCGAGCGGGACGCCGGCCAGCGGGCCGAGCTTCTCGCCGCGCTCGCGCTTGGCGTCGACGGCGCGGGCCTGCGCGAGGGCGCCCTCGCGGTCCACGAACAGGAAGGCGTTGACCTTCTCGTCGGTGGCGTCGATGCGGGCCAGGTGGGCCTCGGTCACCTCGACGGCCGTGAGCTCGCCGGAGGCGATCTTCTCGGCGGTCTCGGCGGCCGTGAGCTTGATGATGTCGACCATGGCTGTTAGTCCTCCCCCAGGATCTGCGGCACCTTGAAACGCTGCTGCTCCTGGGCGGGAGCACCGGAGAGCGCCTGCTCGGGGGTGAGCGACGGACGGACCTCGTCCGCGCGCATGACGTTCGTCAGCGGCAGCGGGTGGGAGGTCGGCGGGACGTCTTGGTCGGCGACCTCGGAAACGCGGGCGACCGCGCCGATGATGTCGTCGAGCTGTCCGGCGAAGTGATCCAGCTCGTTGCTGGACAGCTCAAGGCGCGCCAGCCGAGCGAGGTGGACGACCTCCTCGCGCGTAATGCCAGGCATGCAGCGATCCTCTGGGGGTGGGTGGATGTTTGGTTTCGGACCCAATCCTATGGGGCCCGGCCCCCGGCCTGCGAAACGGTTTGGCCCGGGCCGCCGCGGGTTCGCCGCGCGAGCCCCTGCGCGGAGCCTCCGTGCGCGCCCGGACACCGCCCGGACACCGCCCGGAGCCGCGCCTCGATCGCCGGCGCGGCTCGAAGACCGGGGCTCCGCCCCGCACCCCGCTCCTCAAACGCCGGAGGGGCTGGAAGATCCGGCCCCGCCCGCTCAGACCGCGTCGGCCTCGGCGGCGGCCAGTTCGGCCGAGATGTCGGCCGGGCGGCGCCAGCCGCGTTCGCCGCGGGCCAGCAGCCAGGCGGTGGCCTCCTGCGGCGGCATCGCGGCGGCGACCAGCCACCCCTGCACCGCGTCGCAGCCCAGGTCCCTCAGCCGCTCCCACGTCTCGTCGTCCTCCACGCCCTCGGCGACGACCAGCAGGCCGAGCGAGTGCGCGAGGTCCACGGTGCAGCGGACGATCTCCGCGTCCTGCGCGTCGACGGCCAGCCGGCCCACGAAGGAGCGGTCGATCTTCAGCTCGCTGACCGGCAGCCGCCGCAGGTGGACCAGCGAGGAGTAGCCCGTACCGAAGTCGTCCAGGGACATCTTCACGCCGTGGCCGGTGAGCCCCGCCATGGTGTCGGCCGCCCGCTGGGGGTCCTCCAGCAGGACGTGTTCCGTTATCTCCAGCTGCAGCCCGCTCGCCGGGACCCCGTGCCGGGCCAGTCGCGCGGCCACCGCACCCGCGAAGCCCGGGGTGTGGACGTCGCGCGGCGAGACGTTGACGGCCACGGGGACCTTCAGGCCCTGGGCCCGCCACCGTGCCACCTGGGCGAGGGCGGTCTCCAGTACGTACTCCGTCAGGTGCGGCATCAGCCCGGAGGTCTCGGCGATCGCGATGAACTCGTCCGGGGACACCCGTCCGCGTTCCGGGTGCACCCAGCGCACCAGGGCTTCGAGCCCGGCCACCTGGCCGTCGAAGCGGACCTTCGGCTGGTAGTGGAGTTCCACTTCGCCGGCGTCCAGGGCCCTGCGGAGGTCGCCGAGGAGGCCCAGGCGGTCGGGGGTGTTGCTGTCCCGCTTGGACTCGTACACCTCCACGCCCGTACGGTCGCGCTTGGCCTGGTACATCGCCACGTCCGCGCGCCGCAGCAGCCCCTCCGCGTCCAGCGCGTGGTCGGGGAAGACGGCGAGGCCGGCGCTGGCCTCCAGGACGAGGGTGAGGCCGTCCAGGTCGAGGGGGGAGCTGAGCTCGGCGACCAGGTGGCGGGCGACCCGCTGGGCGCTGGTGGTGGAGTCGGTGACGGGGAGCAGCACGGCGAACTCGTCGCCGCCGAGCCGGGCCGCCTCGGCTTCCTCGGGCAGGGCCTGGCGCAGCCGGTCGGCGATCTGGAGCAGCAGCCGGTCGCCCGCCAGGTGACCGAGGGTGTCGTTGACGGCACGGAAGCGGTCCAGGTCGATCAGCACAAGAGCTGCCCGGGTGCCCAAACGTTCAGCCTCGTCCAGGGCGGACCAGGCGCGCTCCAGCAGCCACTGCCGGTTCGGCAGCCCGGTCAGCGGGTCCCGCAGCTGTTCCTCGGCGCGTGCCCGGGCGATCCACAGGGTGGAGTCCAGGGCGATCAGCGGTACGGCGAACAGCGGCAGCAGGACCGGCTGGGTGACCGCGACGACGCAGATCAGCGGGGCGATGCCGAGCAGCGCCACGGCGACTAAGGCCTGCCGGAGCAGGGCGGTGCGGGCGACCGTCGGCAGGCCGTCGCCGCGCGGGTTCAGCGCGATCCAGAGCAGGACGCGCGTGACGACCAGGTAGGCGACGGCGACGAGGACGACCTCGGGGACCGCCTCCAGCCCCCAGGTGGTGGGCAGCCAGGGGGTCTCGACGGAGGGCGCCACCCCGAAGGCGGCGAGCACGAGGGCTCCCGCGCCGATGCCGAGGATGTCCACGGAGCCGTGCAGCAGACCCTGCCGCCAGCGGTGCCGGCGCGCGGCCCCGACCAGCGAGACGACCGCCAGGGAGACGAGTCCCGCGGGCACCCACCCGTAGAGGAGGAGCACGCCGAGGGTGAGCGCGGCGCCGGATCCGGTGCCGCCCCACCAGCGGTCACGGCCCAGTGCGACGAGGTGGCCGACGATGATGCCGGTGAGGAGGGCCAGCGCCCAGCCGACCGTCCCGCCGGGGAACAGCGCATGACGGCCGTTCAGCGCGGACACGATGCCGGCGCCGAGGGCCACGACCGAGAGGCCCACGACGAGGAAGGGCAGCACGCCGCGCCGCCCCTGTCCGCCCGCGTCGGTGTCGATCGGTCGGGTCTCCGGTGTCCTGGCACCCAGGACTCCGAGCCTGCCCGCCCGCATGGACGGGAGTTCCCCGCCGAATTCAGGTGACGGGTCGGCGCTTTCGGTGGGTTTCATGCCCGTACCTCTCACAGCCGGCGATGCCGATGTCACGCGATGGCCCCGATGTCATGCCACCACGGCCGGATCGCATCCTGCAGCCGTGCACGACAGGCGCACCCCTCAACAGTAGGACGCGGGAGGGTCCCAGGGGCAGCGGTCGGCAGTGGTTGCCCGAATGCGACCCAGCCATCCTCATCAGTACGGTATCCGCCGAACGGGTGAGTTTGGACCGGGCCCCCCACGTCACCCATCCGATGATCCGACAGGTCACCGCCCTGCGACCAGGCTTGTACCAGCCGTTTACCACCGTCCACCGCGCCTGGCGTGCGCCCGCCCGTACGGCCGCACGCCACGCATCCGTTCGCCTTCGCTGCTCCCCCTCGGCGATTCCCCTCGCGGGTTTTCCCCGCTACTACTCGGTATTACTCCGCTTCGCCTTCGCCGTCCACCGGGAGCGCGGCCTCCCGCGCCGCGTCCGGGCCCTGCTCCAGCAGCACCGCGAAACCGGCGTCGTCGAGGATGGACAGCTTCAACTGCACCGCCTTGTCGTACTTGGAGCCCGGGTTGTCGCCGACGACGACGAACGAGGTCTTCTTCGAGACGGAGCCGGTGACCTTGGCGCCGCGGCTCTGCAGGGCCTCCTTCGCGCCGTCCCGCGTGTGGCTCTGCAGGGTTCCGGTGACGACGACGGTCAGCCCCTCCAGCGGCCGCGGCCCCTCCTCCTCGGCGGAACCTTCCTCCTCCATCCGTACCCCGGCTTCCCGCCACTTGCGCAGGATCTCCTGGTGCCAGTCGACGGCGAACCACTCCTTGAGGGAGGCGGCGATGATCGCCCCGACCCCGTCGGTGGCGGTCAGCTCCTCCTCGGTGGCCTGCTCGATGCGCTCGATCGACCGGAACTCGCGGGCGAGGGCCTCCGCCGCGACCGGTCCCACGTGACGGATCGACAGACCGTTGATGACACGGGCGAGCGGGCGCTCCTTGGCGGCGGCGATGTTCTCCAGCATCGCCAGGGCGTTCTTCTTCGGCTCGCCCTTCTGGTTGGCGAAGACCGTGACGATCTTCTCCTCGCCGGTCTTCGGGTCCCGCTTGGGAAGACCGCTGTCCTGGTCCAGGACGTACGCCTTGATGGGCAGCAGCTGCTCGATGGTCAGGGCGAAGAGGTCGCCCTCGTCCAGCAGGGGCGGCTGCGCCGGCTCCAGCGGGGCGGTCAGCGCGGCCGCCGCCACCATGCCGAAGTTCTCGATGTCCAGGGACTGCCGGCCGCCCAGGTAGAAGAGCCGCTCGCGCAGCTGGGCGGGGCAGGTCTGGGCGTTGGGGCACCGGACGTCGATGTCCCCCTCCTTCATCGGCCGCAGCGCCGTCCCGCACGCGGGGCACTCGGCGGGCATCTCGAACTCCCGCTCGCTGCCGTCCCGCAGGTCCACCACCGGTCCGAGGATCTCGGGGATGACGTCGCCCGCCTTGCGCAGGACGACGGTGTCCCCGATGAGCACGCCCTTGGCCTTGACGACCTCCTGGTTGTGCAGGGTGGCGAACTCGACCTCCGAGCCCGCCACCGTCACCGGCTCCACCTGCGCGTACGGGGTCACGCGCCCGGTGCGGCCGACGCCGACCTTGATGTCGATCAGCTTGGTGTTGACCTCTTCGGGGGCGTACTTCCAGGCGATCGCCCAACGCGGGGCGCGCGCGGTGGAGCCGAGCCGGCCCTGCAGCGCGACCTCGTCGAGCTTGACGACCACGCCGTCGATCTCGTGCTCCACCGAGTGCCGGTTCTCGCCGAATTCCGTGATGAACGCGCGGACCTCGGCGAGGGAGGCGACCACCTTGTTGTGCCGGGCGGTCGGCAGGCCCCACTCGCGCAGCAGCTCGTACGCCTGCGACTGGCGCTCGATCTCGAAGCCCTCGCGGGCGCCGATGCCGTGGACGACCATGTGCAGCGGACGGCTCGCCGTGACCTTCGGATCCTTCTGGCGCAGCGAACCGGCCGCGGCGTTGCGCGGGTTGGCGAAGGGCTTGCCCTCCGCCTCCACGAGGCGGGCGTTGAGCTCCTCGAACTTCTCCATCGGGAAGTAGACCTCGCCGCGGATCTCGACGAGGGCCGGGATCCGGTCGCCCTTGAGGCGGTCCGGGATCTCGGCGATGGTGCGGACGTTGGGCGTGATGTCCTCACCGGCGCGGCCGTCGCCGCGGGTGGCGGCACGGGTGAGCCGGCCGTGCTCGTAGGTGAGGTTGACGGCGAGGCCGTCCACCTTCAGCTCGCACAGGTAGTGGTAGTCCGAGGTGTTCACGTCCCGGGCCACCCGCTCGGCCCAGGCGGCCAGTTCCTCGTCGTCGAAGGCGTTGTCGAGGGAGAGCATGCGCTCCCGGTGCTCGACGGAGGCGAAGTCCGTCTCGTACGCCCCGGCCACCTTCTGGGTGGGCGAGTCGGGCGTGCGCAGCTCCGGGTACTGCTCCTCCAGCGCCTCCAGCGAGCGCAGCAGCTTGTCGAACTCGGCGTCGCTGACGACCGGCTGGTCGTTCACGTAGTACCGGAAGCGGTGCTCCTCGACCTGCTCGGCGAGCAGCTGGTGCTGCTCACGCACCGCCGCCGGTACTGCCGTGTCCTGCTGTTCGGCTGCCATGCCGTGTCCTCCCGTGCCCCGTCTCGACCGTCACTCAGGGTTGTCGGCGAGCGACCTCGCCGCCCTGACGCAATGCGCCTGCACCGCGCGGGCGTAGGCGGGCGAGGCGCCCGCCAGACCGCACGAGGGGGTGACCACGACGGACTCCGCCAGAGTCCCCGGGGCCAGCCCCAGCCTGCGCCAAAGCTTCCTGACACCCATGACGCTACCGGCAGGCTCTGACAACGGACCGTCGGTGCCCGGCACCACTCCGGCGAAGAGTTTCACACCGCCTTCGACGGCCTCCCCGATGGCGTCATCCTCGCGCTCGGTGAGCAGCGAGAAATCGAACGACACGCCCGTGGCTCCGGCTCGCCGCAGCAGGCCGAAGGGGACCTCGGGGGCGCAGGAGTGCACGACCACGTCCCCGTCGTGCACGGCGAAGAGCTCGCGCAGCGTGCCCTCGACGACCTGCCGGTCGACGGCGCGGTAGGTGCGGTAGCCGCTCGCGGAGCGGACCCGGCCGAGCAGGACGGCCGTCAGGGACGGCTCGTCGAACTGCAGCACGACGTCGGCGCCGGGGATCCGCTTGCGCACGTCGGCCAGGTGGTCGCGCAGCCCCTCGGCCAGCGATCCGGCCAGGTCCCGGCAGGCGCCCGCGTCCTGGAGCATGGCCTCGCCGCCGTGCAGTTCCAGGGCGGCGGCGAGCGTCCACGGCCCGACCGCCTGGATCTTGAGCTTCCCGGTGTACCCCTGGGTGAACTCCTCCAGCGCGTCGAGGTCCTCCCCGAGCCAGGACCGGGCCCGCTTCGAGTCCCGTCCGGGGCGGTCGCTGATGCGCCAGCCGCTGGGCTCGACGTGCGCGTACATGTCGACGAGCAGTCCGAGGGAACGGCCGATCATGTCGGCGCCGGGCCCGCGGGCGGGCAGCTCGGGCAGGTACGGGAAGTCCTCGAAGGAGCCGGTGACGGTCTTGGCGGCTTCGCGGGCGTCGCCGCCGGGCAGCGAACCGACGCCGGTGGCGCTCGCGGTCACCGGCCCGGCCTGACGCTCAGGTCGTTGACCTCGGCGTCGCGCGACAGGTCGACGGCCATGACGATGGTGGTCGCCACCGACTCGGGGTCGATCCAGGCGGCCGGGTCGTACTCCTTGCCCTCCTGGGAGTGCACCTTGGCCTGCATGGGGCTGGCGGTGCGTCCCGGGTACACCGAGGTGACGCGGATCCCGTTGGCCTTCTCCTCCGCGCGCAGCGAGTCGGCGAGGGCCTTCAGCCCGTGCTTGGAGGCGGCGTACGCGCTCCAGTCGGCGTGGGCGCTCAGGCCGGCGCCGGAGTTCACGAAGACGACGGTGGCCCGGGAGGCGCGCAGGGTGGGCAGCAGCAGCCGGGTGACCTCGGCGGGCGCGATCAGGTTGACGTTGAGCTGCTGGTGCCAGGTCTTGGGGCGGAGCTCCCCCACCGGTCCGAGGTCGACGATCCCGGCGACGTGCAGCAGGGAGTCGATCCGCTCGGGAACGGCCTGCTTGGAGAACGCCCACGACAGCCGGTCGGGGTCGGCGAGGTCGCCGACGAGGGACGTGGCACCGGGGTAGCGGTCGACGAGCTCGCGGGCGCGGCCGGCGTCCCGGGCGAGGAGGACGAGGTCGTCGCCGCGGGCGTGCAGGCGGGCCGCGACGGCCGCGCCGATGCCGGATCCGGCACCGGTGATCAGGTGAGTAGCCATAGCGCCCATGCTCGCACCCCTGGGGCTGCCGTTGCCCCGGAGGTCAGAGTCCCGCGGCCGCCGCGTGGGCGCGCTCGATCGCGGCTCGGGCGGCGGGGGCCTGCCGCGCGGTGAGGCCCGCGACCTGGCTGAGCCCGGCCAGGGCGATGACCCCGGCCGGATCACCGTTCCTCGGTCCGGTCCAGTACCGCAGCGCCTCGTCCCGTACCTCGGCCAGGGCGGCGGTCCGGTCCGGCACGGGCGGATCGAAGCGGCCGCCCGAGGCCCGGGTCTGCTCCCACCAGCGGTCCCCCCAGAATTCCACCGTCCAGCCCTCCCAGGCCGCGGCCGGGGTACGCACGTACTCGGGGGTGCCGCTGAGCCACCAGCCGACCCGCCGGTGCTCCGGATCGATGTGGATCCCGCCCTGGGCGTACGTCCGGTACGCCTCGTGCCGGGGGGCGTCGTCCAGCCGGCCGAGCAGGCCGGAGCCCTCGGCGACGGCGAGGTCGACGATGTCGGTGAGCACGTGACAGCGGTCCGCGCCGACGGTGACGACCGTCGTCGGCGGGTCCGCCCGGGTCAGGGTCCGGTCGTCCGGGCCGATGGCGGAGGCCTCGAAGGAGAAGATCGGGTGGCCGTGGTCTTCCACCGGCTCGCCGAGGTACCTCCGCAGGTCGGCCTGGCCGTCGTGGGCCCAGCGCACCTCCCAGCCGGGCCAGGCGTGACCCAGCATGGCGAGGAACGCGGCGCGGGTGCGCGACGAGGCGGCCGGGCCCTCGACCGCGAAGAACAGCAGGACCTTGCGGCCGGGGTCGGCCAGGACGCCCGACTGCACGTAGTCGTCCGCGCCCCAGTCCACGGGCGTACAGGTCCCGGCGTCCAGCAACGGGAGCAGGACGTCGGGGCCGGCCAGCAGGTCGAGGTCCAGGCAGACGGCCCCCCACTCGTCGGCGTGGCCGGTGTAGCCGTCGGGGCCGCCGAGGACGTACGTGGCGTAGTCGCTCATGTCAGAGACCCGCGGCTCCGCGCAGGCGGGCGGCCGTCTTCGTGGCGTCGTATCCGGCGGGGACGCCCTCGACCAGGATGACCTCGCCCGCCATGTGGTCGGTGCGCAGCGGGAGGATGGCCCGGTAGGCGGGCGAGGCGTACCAGGCGCGGGCTTGCTCGATGTCCGGGAAGCCGATCATGACGACGGTCCCGGGGAAGGGGCCCTCCAGGACCTCGACCTCCGCGCCGTGGACGAGGAACCGGCCGCCGAAGGGTGTCATGGTCGACTGGATCTCCTCGATGTAGCGGAGGACGTCCTCGTTCATCGTCTCGGGCCGTATGTGGGCGATGGCGTACGCGGTCATGGCCTGCTCCCCTCTCGACGGGCCCGCCGGTGCGCGCCGTTGATCCGATCCTGTCAGGGCGCGGCCGCGGCGGCGATTACCTGCGAGGTCATGCCGGCGCGGGCTGGAAGGTGCGCCGGTAGGCGATCGGGGAGATGCCGAGGGCGGAGCGCATGTGCTGGCGCAGGGAGTTGGCGGAGCCGAAGCCGGAGCGGTGGGCGACCAGGTCGACCGGCAGGTCGCTGGACTCCAGCAAGTGGCGGGCCACTTCGAGGCGTTGGGCGGTGAGCCACTGCACCGGGGTCATGCCGACCTCGTCGCGGAACCGCCGGGTGAAGGTGCGCAGGCTCATCCGGGCGTGGTCGGCCAGTTCGGCGAGGGTGACCGGTTCGGCGAGGCGTTCCAGCGCCCAGGCGCGGGTGGCGGTGGTGGTGGCGACGGTGGGTTCGGGGACGGGGCGGTCGATGTACTGGGCCTGCCCGCCGTCGCGCCAGGGCGGTACGACGCACATCCGGGCGGCCCGGTTGGTGACGGCCGCGCCGTGGTCGCGGCGGATCAGGTGCAGGCACAGGTCGACGCCGGCGGCGACCCCTGCGGAGGTCAGGACGTCGCCGTCGTCGACGAACAGGACGTCCTCGTCGACGAGGACGCGGGGGTAGGCCCGGCGGAACTCGGGGGCCAGGTTCCAGTGCGTGGTCGCGGGGCGGCCGTCGAGCAGCCCGGCGGCGGCGAGCACGTAGGAGCCGGTGCAGATCGAGACCAGGCGGGCGCCGGGGCGGATGCCGGCGATGGCCGCGGCCACCTCGGGCGGCAGCGGGCCGCCGTCGGCCAGCTCGGGCATGGCGTGCGTGGGCGGGAGGATGACGGTGTCGGCGGCGGCGAGGGCTTCGGGTCCGGCGGCGGGCTGGACGGTGAACCCGGCGTCGCTCAGGACCGGTCGGCCGTCGGCGGTGCAGACGACGACCTCGTACAGGGCCTCGCCGGCCTCGTCCACGGCACTGCCGAAGACCCGCGAGGGGATCCCCAGCTCGAAGGGGGGAACGCCCGGCAGGGCGAGCACCGCGATCCGATGGCGGCTCCCGGGGCCGCCCTCCCCGGCCGTCGTCCCCGTTCGTGTCGTACGCACCTCGTCCATGGCCAGATCCTGTCACATAGTGGCCATTCGGCCAACACCATGGGGCGCCGTGATGCCTGACTGTGGGACGTGTCGCCGGGAATCCACCCGGTACGGCACGGATTCAGATGGAATGAGGCGGAACAGCATGCGCGCGATGGTCGTGAACGGATGGGGCGGCCCCGAGAACCTGGTCGAGCGGGAGATCGAGCGGCCGGAGCCCGGCCCGGGCGAGATCCTCGTGCGGGTCCGCGCGGCCGGCGTGAACCCGGTCGACTGGAAGACCCGGGCCAGCGGAGGGCTGATCGCCTGGGGCGAGGTCCCGATCGTCGGCTGGGACGTCTCCGGCACCGTCGAGGCGGTCGGCCCCGGCGTGACCCTCTACGGCCCGGGCGACGAGGTGTACGGGATGCCGGGCTTCCCGCGGCAGGCGGGCGGCTACGCCGAGTACGTGGCGGCCCCGGCCCGGCACTTCGCCCGCAAGCCGGCCTCCCTCGACCACGTGCAGGCGGCCGCGCTGCCGCTGGCGGCGCTGACCGCCTGGCAGGCGCTGGTGGACACGGCCGGGGTCACCGCCGGGCAGCGGGTGCTGGTGCACGCGGCGGCCGGCGGGGTCGGGCACTTGGCGGTGCAGATCGCCAAAGCCCGCGGCGCGTACGTGATCGGCACGGCGAGCGCGGGCAAGCACGCGCTGCTGCGCGAGCTCGGCGCCGACGAGGTGATCGACTACCGCACCACCGACTTCGAGGACGCCGTCTCCGGCGTGGACGTCGTGGTCGACGCGTTCGGCGGGGACTACGGGCAGCGCTCGCTGAAGGTGCTGAAGCCGGGCGGCCACCTGGTGACCCTGCCGAGCCCGGACGGCCTCCCCGCCGACGCGGAGGGCGTGCACGCCTCCTGGGTCCTCGTGGAGCCCGACCTGCAGGGCCTGCGGGAGATCGCGGCCCTGGTCGAGCAGGGCCTGCTGAGGCCCCTGATCGACACGGTGCTCCCGCTGGAGCAGGCCGCGAAGGCCCACGAGATCGGCGAACTGGGCCGCACCACCGGCAAGATCGTCCTGACGGTGGCCTGAGCGGCGCGGTCCGCCGCGGGACGGCCCGGGGCCCGGACAGGGCCTAGCGTGTGGGCCGTCCGCGCAGGTGGCGCTGGAGCCGGGCGTGGCGGAACTGGTAGACGGCGCCGACCTGGCGCAGCACGCCGCGCCGGTAGGCGTCCTCCAGGAAGGCGACGGTCGCCCAGGGGAGGCGCCCGGTCAGCGGCAGCCAGATGCGGGTCAGGAGCAGCCACTGGCCCCAGGCGGTGAACGCCAGGGCGTAAGAGAGCGCTCCGGCCACCCCGCCCACGGCGCCGAGCGCGAGCCCGTCGGCCATCGGCCAGGTCAGGGGGCCGACGACGCCCTGGAGCAGCTCGGTCATGAGCCGGCCGCCGAAGGCGATCACCACGGTGAGCATCGGCGCGAGGAAGAGGGCCTGGCGCACCACGATGCTGCGGTTGATGGCCAGCAGGTCCGTCGGGGTGGCGGCGGAACCGAGGTCGATGGGGGTCTCCAGGGTCGCCACGAGCCCGAGTACGAGCCCTCCCGCCAGGGCGAACGTGAGCCCGTACATCAGGCAGTTGACGGCCGTCGCCTCGATCACCGCCGGGTTGACCAGCACCCCGCCGTACGTCAGCTGCGCACCGACGGTGAAGGCGAGCCCGCAGCCGAGGCCCATCACGAAGCCGCCCAGCAGTCCGGCCGGTACGAGAGTGGCGACCCGGCGGGCGGACGGTCCGGCGGACCGCCGGTGGCGGCCCGGGAGCCGCATCCGCACGCGGGACGGCTCGAACGCCCGGATCCCGAGCACGGCCATGAGTCCGTGGACCAGCCCGAAGGCGAGGCCGACGGCGGGGCCGAACAGCAGCGCGTCCAGCAGGCCGGTGCCGAGCGCGAAGGCGGCGCCGTGGCCCGCCGCCAGGTTCTTGGCGGGGAAGACCAGCCAGTCGGCGAGCGCGGTGACCAGGGAGCAGGCGAGGACGACGGCCACAATGCGCGAGGTCAGCGGCAGGGATTCGCGCAGCTGCCACCAGGCCAGGTCCTGGCCCTCGCGCCGCCCGGGCCGGTCCAGGTGTTCGGCGAGGTGGCCCAGGTAGCGCCGGGCGCGCTGCGGCTCCCAGCTACGGGGCCTGCGGGCACCCGGGACGGCCGTGGGGAGGGTCTGGTAGACGCTCGGCACGAACCCGGCCAGCAGGTGCTCCTCGATGGCCTCCGGGTTCGGGAAGCGGGCGGCGTCCAGCAGTACGGCCGGGTCCCGGGCCGGGGTGTCGCTGTAGGCGGTCCGGGCGAGCAGGACCATCAGCGGTGTGCTCAGTACGGTCGCCAGGTGGGCGCCCGGCCCGCCGTCCGGGTCCGTGCGCAGCCGCTCGAGGACGGGGTCCCAGCCGGTGGCGGCCCGGCCGTCACGGTCGGCCGGTGCGGTGGGGCGCGCGGTGCGGGGCAGGTAGTGGACCAGGCCGTCGGCGTCCAGGTCCAGCAGCTCGATGCCCGCGGTCCTGCGCAGCACCTCGACCCGGACGGCCTCGGCGAACTGCTCGGTGCGGCTGGTCAGGAGCAGCGGCAGCGCGCTCGCGTTGAGTTCGCGCAGGGCGACGCCGAGCAGCCCGGTGGCCATCTCGTCGAACCCGTCCAGCACCGGCAGGATCCATCCGGCGTCCACCAGGGCGGCCGCGAGGGTGGAGCCACCGGGAGCGCGTGCGTCGAGGTTCGGGTGGTCGCGCAGCAGGCGGGCGATCAGCCAGTCGCGCAGGGTGGTTCCGGGCGGGTCCCACGATCCCATGCTGAAGACCACGGGCACCGGCTCGCCGTCGGAGCGCGTGCCCAGGTGGTCGAGGACGAAGCGCAGGACGAGGACGGTCTTGCCGGAGCCGGCCCGGCCGAGGACCACCAGCCGCCCGGAGCGGACGCGCCGGTAGACGTCGGCGATCTCGGCGAGGCCGCCGTCCAGGGACAGCGGGCCGCGGGCGGCGCCGGGCGCGGTGCCACTGATGTTGTCCGCGTGGTCCAGCAGGTCCGCGGGCACCGACCGCCAGCGGACGGGCAGCGGGAAGGGGTCGTGGATGCGGCGCTGCTCCTCCTCGCGGATGCACCGGCCGTAGACGTCGTGGGCGAGGGCGGCGGCGACCTCGGCCAGGACGCCCCGGGAGGCCGGCAGCGTGCCGGGCCGCACCGGCCGTTCGGGCACGACGGGCCCGGGCCCGGGCTCCGGCTCGGGCACAGCCGCGGGCATCGGCATCGGAACGGCCACGGCGGCAGGCGTGGTGCGCACGTCCTCCTGGGAGGCCCCGGCCGCGGATCCGTGGCCGCGGTGGGCGGCCAGCAGGTCCGTCCACAGCTCGTCACGGTCGCGCCGCAGCGCGTCGGCCAGCGCGTGCGCGACCTGCTTCACCGTCCCCATCCGGGCATCGGTGGGTTTGCCGGTCTCCAGCCGGTGGATGGTGCGGACCCCGAGCCGGGAGCGCTCGGCCAGCTGCTCCTGCGTCAACCCCGCCTCGTGCCGCAAACCGCGGAGCAACGCACCGAACTCGCTGGTCACTTGAAAGCCCTTCCCCCCGACGACGGTCCTGCCACGTGTGTCCGATGTCCTCCCGGATCCCGGTCAAACCACGGGGCGCGGTCGACCGGCCACATATGGCCGGTTGCGGGCATGGTCCGCCGACCAGCGCAAACACCACGATGGGTCCCGGTCGCCGCAGCCTATGCGGCGCCGCCTTGACCCAAGGGAGTTGACCCGTATGTCCACCACGAAGCCGAACAGGCTCACCCGGCGTCTCAAGTCCGTCGTCGCGTCGACGGTCTTACTGCTCGCCGGCGCCGTGGCCGCGCCGACCACCGCGCAGGCCGCCCCGGTGAACCACTACTACATCGAGATCGGCGGCACCGGCGCGGCCGCGGACGCGCCCGGATGCACCACGAGCTTCGACGCCGCGAACAAGCACCTGAACGGGGGCATCGCGATTCCGGTCTGCTACGTGGCCAGCGGCGGCCCCTTCGTCGGGAGCCACAACGAGCAGCCGGCCCCCTTCGCGCCGAGCTTCGGCGACAGCGTGAACCAGGGCTACTGGAACGCCAAGGCCGCCCTGGAGAACGCGTACCGCGCCGACCCGACGGCGCGCTTCACGATCGCCGGCTACTCCCAGGGCGCCTGGGTGGGCGACCTGCTGCTCCAGACGATCGCCAACAACGGCACGGAGGTGCCCCGCGACCGGGTCGACGGCATGCTCTACTCCGACCCGATGCAGCCCGGAACCGGCTTCTGGCGCCTGGTCCCCCAGGGGGTCCTGATCCCGTTCGTGGCGTACTCCCCCGGCACCGGGCCGCAGGACTTCCCCGGCGTCCCGGTCCAGCGCCACTGCATCAAGACCGACGGGGTCTGTGACGCGACGTCGCTGGACTCCTTCCCCGGCTTCCTGCAGCAGCACCCGCGCTACTTCCGGGACGGCGAGATCATCGCGACCACCCTCGCCCAGCACGGCGGCAGCGGCACGGTCTGGTACCCGGCGGCCTGATCAGCGCAGCGCGACGCCGCGGCCCGCCCGGGGGACGGGCCGCGGCGTCATGCCGTGGACGGGGCCGTTCAGACGGCGGCGGTGGCCCGCGTCGTGGTCGCGATGGTGGCGGAGCCGACCACGCGGGTGCCGTCGTAGAGCACGATCGCCTGGCCGGGGGCCACGCCGCGGACCGGCTCGGTGAAGGAGACGCGCAGCTCGCCGTCCACGACCTCGGCGAAGACCTCGGTCTCGCCTCCGTGGGCGCGCAGCTGGGCGGTGTACGTGCCGGGGGCGGCGGCCGTGGAGCCGCACCAGCGGGGGCGGATCGCCGTGAGGGCGGTGACGTCGAGGGCCTCGACGGGGCCGACCGTGACGGTGTTGTTCACCGGGGAGATGTCGAGGACGTAGCGCGGCTTGCCGTCGGGGGCGGGGTGGCCGATGCGCAGGCCCTTGCGCTGGCCGATGGTGAAGCCGAAGGCGCCCTCGTGGGTGCCGACCTTCTCGCCGGTCGCCTCGTCGACGATGTCGCCCTCGGCCTTGCCGAGGCGGCCGGCGAGGAAGCCCTGGGTGTCGCCGTCGGCGATGAAGCAGATGTCGTGGCTGTCGGGCTTCTTCGCGACGGCCAGGCCGCGGCGCTCGGCCTCGGCGCGGATCTCGTCCTTGGTGGTGAGGGTGTCGCCGAGCGGGAAGAGCGCGTGCGCGAGCTGCTTCTCGTCGAGGACGCCGAGGACGTACGACTGGTCCTTGGCCATGTCGGAGGCGCGGTGCAGCTCGCGGGAGCCGTCCTCGTTCAGCACGACGGTGGCGTAGTGGCCGGTGCAGACGGCGTCGAAGCCGAGGGCGAGGGCCTTGTCGAGCAGCGCCGCGAACTTGATCTTCTCGTTGCAGCGCAGGCAGGGGTTCGGGGTGCGCCCGGCCTCGTACTCGGAGATGAAGTCCTCGACGACGTCCTCGCGGAAGCGCTCGGCCAGGTCCCAGACGTAGAACGGGATGCCGATGACGTCGGCGGCGCGGCGGGCGTCACGGGAGTCCTCGATGGTGCAGCAGCCGCGGGCACCGGTCCGGAAGGACTGCGGGTTCGCGGAGAGCGCGAGGTGGACACCGGTCACGTCGTGCCCGGCTTCGACCGCGCGGGCGGCGGCGACGGCGGAGTCCACGCCGCCGGACATGGCGGCCAGGACGCGGAGGGGGCGGGCGGTGCGCGGCAGGTTCTCAGTCATAGCACCGTCCAGAGTACGGGGGAACCGAGCGGGGTCACAGCGCGTTATCGGGTACGGGGGGTGGATCACATGTCCGAGCTCGGGAACAAGAGATCGAAACCGCGGAACCGGACCCGCAGGGCGGTGCTGTTCGGCGGGCTCGGGGTCTTCGCGGTGGCGGCGGTCGCCGGCCGGGAGGAGATCGGCCGGGCCTGGTGGCTGATACCGGGAGTGGCCAAGCCGCGCAAGGAGGGCGAGCTCGACCACGTGGGCGCGAGCTGGACCGCGGCCTCGCCGGCGAACTGGCGGATGGCGGACCGGCCCGACGACTACCGGGTGGACCGGATCGTCGTCCATGTCACACAGGGCAGCTTCGAGGGCTCGGTGCAGGCTTTCAAGAACCCGTGGCACCGGGCGTCGGCGCACTACATGGTGCGCGGCGACGGCCACGTGGAGCAGCTGGTGCGCGAGATGGACGTGGCCTTCCACGCGGCGAACCGCTCGATGAACGAGCGCAGCATCGGCATCGAGCACGTCGGCTTCGTGGACCGCCCGCAGGACTTCACGGACGCGATGTACGCGGCCTCGGCCCGGCTGGCGGCCGACATCTGCCGCCGGTACGAGATACCGGCGGACCGCACCCACCTCGTCGGGCACTCCGAGGTCCCGGGCGCCGACCACACGGATCCGGGCCCCCACTGGGACTGGGTCCGCTACCTACGCCTCGTCCGGGAAGCCCTCGCGGCGAGCCCTAGCTGAGGCCCGCCGTGCGGGCGCGTTCCACCGCCGGGCCGATGGCCGCGGCCACGGCGGCGACGTCCTCCTTGGTGGAGGTGTGGCCGAGGGAGAAGCGCAGGGTGCCGCGGGCCAGCTGCGGGTCGGTGCCGGTGGCCAGCAGGACGTGGCTCGGCTGGGCCACGCCGGCGGTGCAGGCGGAGCCGGTGGAGCACTCGATGCCCTGGGCGTCGAGCAGGAGCAGCAGGGAGTCGCCCTCGCAGCCGGGGAAGCTGAAGTGGGCGTTGGCCGGAAGCCGCCCCTCGGGGTCTCCCCCGAGGACGGCGTCGGGCACGGCCGCGCGGACGGCGGCGACCAGTTCGTCGCGCAGGGCGCCGATCTCGGTGGCGAACCGCTCCCGCCGCTCGGCGGCGAGGACCGCGGCCACCGCGAAGGCGGCGATGGCCGGCACGTCGAGGGTGCCGGAACGGACGTGCCGCTCCTGGCCGCCGCCGTGCAGGACGGGTACGGGGGTCTGGTCGCGGCCGAGGAGCAGGGCGCCGATGCCGTAGGGGCCGCCGACCTTGTGGCCGCTGACGGTCATGGCGGCGAGGCCGCTGTCCGCGAAGTGGACGTCGAGCTGCCCGAAGGCCTGGACGGCGTCGGAGTGCAGCGGGATCCCGTGCTCGCGGGCGACGGCGGCCAGTTCGCGGACCGGCATGACGGTGCCGATCTCGTTGTTGGCCCACATGACGGTGGCCAGGGCCACGTCGTCGGGGTTGCGCTCGACGGCTTCCCGGAAGGCGTCGGGGTGCACGCGGCCGTAGCGGTCCACGGGCAGGTACTCGACGCGGGCGCCCTCGTGTTCGGCGAGCCAGTGGACGGCGTCGAGCACGGCGTGGTGCTCGACGGGGCTGGCCAGGACCCGGGTCCGGCCCGGGTCGGCGTCGCGCCGGGCCCAGTAGAGGCCCTTGACGGCGAGGTTGTCGGCCTCCGTGCCGCCGGCGGTGAACACCACCTCGCTGGGGCGGGCGCCGACCGCCTCGGCGAAGGCCTCGCGGGCCTCCTCGACGGTACGGCGGGCCCGGCGGCCGGCGGCGTGCAGGGAGGACGCGTTCCCCGTGGCGGCGAACTGCGCGGTCATCGCCGCGGCGGCCTCCGGCAGCATCGGGGTGGTGGCGGCGTGGTCGAGGTAGGCCATGATCCCCCGATTCTACGAGCCCGCCGGTGCCGGTCCGCCCGGCGGGACCCCGGGCCGCTCTGCCCCGCCGTCTCCCGGGTCCTCCCCGGGCCCCCGCGCCTGAAGGACCTGGGGCTCCGCCCCAGACCCCGCGCCTCGAACGCCGGCGGGGCTGGATCGGTGCGGCCGGGCTCGATTTGCCCGGCGCAGCCCCCGGCGCCCACGACGGACGGAGTCCGTCTAGGAACGGAGCGCGCGGGCCAGTTGGCGGGACTGGGCGACCAGGTGGTCGGTCGAGTCCCAGACCTCGGCGTCCTCCTCCAGGAAGCCGCCGGCCAGGTTGCGGGTGGTGATGGAGACCCGGAGCGGTCCGGGGGCCGGGCGGCGGCGGATGTGGGTGGTGAGTTCCACCGTCGGGGTCCAGGCCACCAGTCCGAGGTCGAAGGCGGTCGGCGGCAGCGCGTCCACCGCGAGGAGCATCGACAGCGGGTCGGCGTCGCGGCCGTCGGCCAGCTCGAACCAGGCGCGCATCTCGCCCTTGCCCGACGGGGCGCCGACGGCCCATCCCGCGGTGGCCGGGTCCAGGCGGAGCCGGAGCCGGTCCACGATGGCGGAGCTGCCGGGGATCGGGGCCGGGCCGGCCTCGGGGCCGATGCAGTCCTCGTAGGCGGGCATGACGGGCGGCTCGGCGACCGTGCGCACGTCGTCCGGCAGGGCCGCGAGGTCGCCGTAGGAGGCGAGGACGCGGATGCGCTCGACCTCGGCGCCGCTCTCGTCGTACTGGAAGAGCGAGGCCTGCCCGGTGGAGAGGGTGCGGCCGACCCGTACCACCTGCGTGCGGATCACGGCGGGGCCGGGCACGGAGGAGGTCAGGTAGTGCGCGGAGACGGTGAAGGGGTCCGGGTGCGGGAGGGCCGCGGACAGGGCCCGGCCGACCAGGGCCAGCAGGTAGCCGCCGTTGACGGCGGCGATGATCGTCCACCCGGCGGAGAGTTCCGCGTCGTACACCCCGGGCTCGTCCGCGCGTTCGGTGATGCTGGTGTCGCGGTCGAACTCACTGTCGCCGATGGAGGCCTTGGCAGCTGCGTGTGACATGAAAACGACGGTACACCGGCTTACTACTAAGCGGTAGCTTTCTTCGGTTACGGCTCTTCGGCCACCGAAGAGCGCCGGTTCCAGGCCAGCGGGGCCCGCCAGTGGTAGTGCATCGCGAGGATCCGCAGGACGAACGTGGTGACGATCGCCAGGCCGGTGGTGACGGCGTTGAGGGAGTCCAGGGCGATGAAGACGGCGACCATCGCGGCGCCGACGGTGGCCGGCACGGCGTACATCTCGCGGTCGCGCAGCAGCGAGGGCACCTCGTTGACGAGTACGTCGCGCAGTACGCCGCCACCGACGGCCGTGGCGAGACCGAGCGCGGCGGACGCGGTGAGGCCGAGGCCGTACTCGTAGGCCTTGGTCGTGCCCGTCACGCAGAACAGCGCGAGGCCGGCGGCGTCGAAGACGTTGATGGCCCGGTTGATCCGCTGGACCTCGGGGTGCAGGAAGAAGACGAGCGCGGCGGCGATCAGCGGCGTGACGAAGAAGCTGAGCTCGCCGAAGGCGGCCGGCGGGACGGCGCCGATGACGAGGTCGCGGAAGAGGCCGCCGCCGAGGGCCGTGACCAGGGCGAGGACGGCGATGCCGAAGACGTCGAAGTTCTTGCGGACGGCGAGCAGGGCGCCTGCGGTGGCGAAGACGAAGATGCCGGCGAGGTCCAGCGCATGCTGGACCCCGGGCGGGAAGAGATCGTGGAGCACGGGCTCATTGTCGCCCCTTGGCTCCCGCCGGGTTGACGGGGCCGGTGCGGCTCAAGGGCCCGGGGCTCCGCCCCAGGCCCGCGCCTCGAACGCCGGCGGGGCCGGAGCGGTGCGGCGGAGCCGGAAAGTGACCCGCGGGGCCGGGTCCGCGTGGACCCGGCCCCCGCCGGGCCGACTACTCCGTCACCTTCGTCACCGCGTCCGCCGCGCCGGGCAGGGGCTTGTCGCCCGGGGCCTGGTCGGGGGCGTTCTCCGGGTGGTGGCAGGCCACCTGGTGGCCCGTCTTCAGGGTCAGCAGCGGCGGCTCCTGCGTCGTGCAGATCTGCGTGGCCTTCCAGCACCGCGTGTGGAAGCGGCAGCCGCTCGGCGGCGAGATCGGCGAGGGCACGTCGCCCTTGAGCAGGATGCGCCCGCTCTTCGCGCCCCGACGGCGCGGGTCCGGCACCGGTACGGCCGACAGCAGCGCCTTGGTGTACGGGTGCATCGGGTTCTCGTAGAGCGCGGTCCGGTCGGCCAGTTCGACGAGCTTGCCGAGGTACATCACGGCGATGCGGTCGGACACGTGCCGGATGACCGACAGGTCGTGCGCGATGATCACGTACGTGAGGCCGAGCTCCTCCTGGAGGTCGTCCAGCAGGTTGACCACCTGGGCCTGGATCGACACGTCCAGCGCCGAGACCGGTTCGTCCGCGACGACCAGCTTCGGATTCAGGGCCAGGGCGCGGGCGATGCCGATGCGCTGGCGCTGGCCGCCGGAGAACTCGTGCGGGTAGCGGTTGTAGTGCTCCGGGTTGAGGCCCACCAGCGCCAGCAGCCGCTGGACCTCCGCCTTGATCCCGCCCTCGGGCTGCACGCCCTGGAGTTTGAAGGGGGTGCTGACGATCGTGCCGACCGTGTGCCGCGGGTTCAGCGAGCCGTACGGGTCCTGGAAGATCATCTGGATGTCCCGGCGCAGCGGCCGCATGGCCGAGGCCCCGAGGTGGGTGATGTCCCGGCCCTCGAACTCGATGCTCCCGCCCGTGGGTTCCAGCAGCCGGGTGATCAGCCGGCCCATCGTGGACTTGCCGCAACCGGACTCGCCCACGACCCCGAGGGTCTCACCGCGCCGCACCTCGAAGTCGAGGCCGTCGACGGCCTGGACAGCACCGGACTGGCGGCGCAGCAGTCCCTTGTGGATCGGGAAGTGCTTGGTGAGCCCGGACACCTTGAGCAGCGGCCCGTCCTGCTCCGCCCGCTGCGCGGGGACACCGGGGGCGTCCTTCTTCTTCATGTCCTCGGTCACAGCTTCGGCGCAATCTCTTCGGTCCAGATCCGGGTCCGCTGCTCCGTCGACATGTGGCAGGCGGACCAGTGCTTGTTCCCGTCCTCCGTCAGCTCGGGCCGCAGGGTGCGGGTGATCCCGTCCTCGGGCACGTCGGCGTACGGGCAGCGCGGATTGAAGGCACAGCCGCTGGGGATGTTGATCAGGCTGGGCGGCGAGCCCTTGACCGGGATGAGCCGCTCGGTCTGGTCGCGGTCGATGCGGGGCATCGAGCCGAGCAGGCCCCAGGTGTACGGGTGCCGGGGCTCGTAGAAGACCTTCTCGGCGGAGCCGCGCTCCACGCACCGGCCGCCGTACATCACGAGGATGTCGTCGGCCATCTCGGCCACCACGCCGAGGTCGTGGGTGATCATGATGACCGCGGAGCCGAACTCCTTCTGCAGGTCCCGGATGAGGTCGAGGATCTGCGCCTGGACGGTGACGTCGAGGGCGGTCGTCGGCTCGTCCGCGATGAGCAGCTCGGGGTTGTTCACCAGCGACATCGCGATCATGGCGCGCTGGCGCATGCCGCCCGAGAACTCGTGCGGGTAGTTGTCCACCCGCTTGTCGGGCTCGGGGATGCCGACGCGGTCCAGCATCTCGACCGCACGGGCGCGGGCGGTCTTCTTGCTCACCTGGTGGTGGACCCGGTAGGCCTCCACGATCTGGGAGCCGATGGTGTAGTAGGGGTGCAGCGCGCTGAGCGGATCCTGGAAGATCATCGCCATCTCCCGGCCGCGCAGCCGGCGCACCTCCTCCGGGTCGGCGGAGAGCAGCTCATTGCCGTTGAGCCAGATCTCTCCCGAGAGGGAGGCGCTGGAGCGGCCGCCGTTGCCGACGCGGTGCAGGCCCATGAGGGCCAGGGAGGTGACGGACTTGCCGGAGCCCGACTCGCCCACGATGCCGAGGGTCTTGCCCTTCTCCAGTTGGAAGGAGAGTCCGTCGACCGACTTCACCAGGCCGTCGTCCGTGGGGAAGTGGACCCGCAGGTCGCGGACGTCGAGGAAGGTCCCGGGCGCGCCGGCGGCCGACGCGGTGCCGGTGCTCGTTCCTGTGCCGGTTTCGGTGCCGGTTTCGGTGCCCTGACCGGCACCGCTGACGGGCTTCGTCGGGTCGGTCACGACAGCCTCACCCTCGGGTCGATGATGGCGTAGACGAGGTCGACCACCAGGTTGCAGAACACGATGAAGAACGCGGCGAACAGGGTCACGCCGAGGATCTTCGGGAGGTCGTTGACCGCGATCGCCTGATAGGCGTACTCGCCGACCCCGTGGTACGAGAAGACGGTCTCGGTGACGATGGCGCCGCCGAGGAGGAGCCCGAAGTCCATGCCGAAGATGGTGATGATCGGCGTCAGCGCGGACCGCAGTCCGTGCCGGGTCACCACCACGCGCTCGCGCAGGCCCTTGGCACGGGCCGTCCGGATGTAGTCCTCGCTCATCGTCTCCAGCATTCCGGCCCGGGTGAGACGGGCGTAGAGCGCCGAGTAGAGGAAGGCGAGGGTGCACCAGGGCAGGACGAGCGCCTGGAACCAGCCGGCCGGGTCGTCGGAGAAGTCGACGTACACGTTGGTGAAGATCGGCCAGTTGAAGACGAACAGCGCCAGCGACAGGACGCCGGTGAAGAACATGGGCAGCGAGACGCCGGCCAGCGCCACGCCCATGGCCACGCGGTCGAAGAGCGAGCCCGGTCGCAGGGCGGAGATGACTCCGGTGGTCACGCCGGTGACCAGCCAGACGACGGCCGCGCCGAAGGCGAGGGAGGCCGTGATCGGCAGGCGCTCCACCATCTGGGGCCAGACCTCGACGTGGTCCTTGAAGGAGTAGCCGAGGCAGGGCGCGTGGCACTGCGAGGGCTGCGGGCCGAAGTTGAACTCGCGGCCGACGAATATCCCCTTCAGGAACTCCCAGAACTGCTGGTGCAGGGGCTGGTCGAGGCCAAGGTTCTGCTTGACCGCGGCGATCGACTCCGGTGAGGGATTCTTGCCGATGTACTGGGTGGCGAGCGAGTCGACGGTTCCGCCGGCCAGCCTGGGCAGCAGGAAGAAAATCGCAAAGGTGATCGCGCTGACGACGAGCAGCAGGGCCACCGCGGCGATCATCCGCCGGACGATGTACACAAACACGAGGGTCGGCTTCGGCGTCCGCCGGCCCGTACGGCCCCCCGGTCGGGGGAGCCGCACGAGCCGGCGTGCACTGCTGCCTTCACCTGCCTTCCACGGTTCTGGCAGATCGGGCTGAAAGGTCGGGCCTTACTGGGTTCGGACTTACTTCAGGCCGACGTTGAGGTAGTCGTACTGGCCGCTCCAGGCCGGGTTCGACACCGCGTTGGTGATCTTCGGCGAGCGGTAGTGCAGCACCTTGAAGTAGGTCAGCGGCACGATGACCGCCTCGTCCATGACCTTCTTGTCGATGTCGCCGTAGACCTTCTCCCGCGCGGCGGGGTCGGTGTTGGCGATGTTGTCGTTGAGCATCTTGTTGATCTCGGGGTTGTTCAGCTGCGACAGGTTGGTGTTGCCCGTCTTGCCGATCGCGTCACCGTGGACCACCTGCTGGAGGAAACCGAAGCCGGTCGGCCAGTCGGCACCCCACTGCATCATCATGAGGCCGATCTTGTTGTCCTCGGTGAACTTCGGGACACCCGCGTAGTCACTGAAGTACTTGCCGGCCGGGTACTGCTGGATCTTGACGGTGATCCCGACCTTCTTCAGCGAGGCCTGGATCGCGGTGGCCATGTCGACCTCACCGGCACGGTCGTTGCGGGCCGTGATGGTGGTCTCGAAGCCGTTCGGCTGGCCGCAGGCGGTCAGCAGTTCCTTGGACTTGGCCTCGTCACCCTTGTTGTCCGGGGTCTTGTAGGTGTCGAAGTCCACGTGGCCCGGGATGTCCGTCGGCAGCACCGTGCTGGCGACGGCGCCGCGGACCGGTCCGCCGAACGCGGTCTGCACCGAGACCTTGTCCACCGCGTACTGGACGGCCTTGCGGCACTCGGCCTTGTCGAAGGGCGCCACCTTGGTGTTGATCGCCATGTAGACCAGGCGACCGCCCTGCGCGTTGTCGGTGTTCGGGTCCTTCGAGCTCAGCAGCTCCGACTGGGTCTGCTGGGCGACGCCGTTGCCGACGATGTCGATGTGCGAGTTGCCGGCCTTCAGGTTGGAGTCGATCGTCTCCTGGTTGACCTTCAGCTTGACGACGATCTTGTCCGGCAGCTGCTTGCGGAGCGGGTCGTTGCCGGCGTCCCAGTTGGGGTTGCGGACCAGGACGGCCTGCTTGTCCTGCTCGTAGCTCTCGAACATGTACGAGCCGGAGGACATGATGTGCTTGACGTAGTCCGCGCCGTCGTCCTTGGCCTTCGGCACCGGGGCCGACTGCGGGTTGGCGAGGAGGTAGTCGAACTCCGCGAAGGGCTGCTTGAGCTTGAAGACGATGGTGTGGTCGTCCGGGGTCTCGATGGACTTCAGACCCTCGTCGCTCTTGTCCTTGTACGGGCCTTCGTACTTCGGCTCGTTGTCCTTGAGGTACTGGGCCAGGTAGCTCGGGCCGTTGGAGTGGACGTCACGGGCGAAGTTGCTGCGCTCGACGCCGTACTTGACGTCCTTCGAGGTGACCTCGGTGCCGTCGCTGTACTTCACGCCCTTGCGGAGCTTGTACGTCCAGGTGGCGCCGCCGTCGCTCGGGACGCCCAGGGACTCGGCGAGGTCCGGCACGACCTTGTTGCCCTCGGCGCCCGGAGCGGGGGCGAAGGTGGTCAGCGGACGCGCGTACAGGCGGCTGAAGTTGAAGACGAAGCCGTAGTACGTGTTGCCCGGGTCGAACGAGTCGGGCGTGTCGGACGCCTCGTAGATGAGCGTCCCGCCCTTCTTGTCCGAGGCGTTGACGACACCCGTGACGGCTGCGTTGGCGGCGGAACCCTTGCCGTCACCCTCGCCCGTCTTGTCCCCGCCGCTGCACGCGGAGGCGCCCATGGCGATGCTGATGGCGGCCACGAGCACCGCAGCTGATCTCGACCTGCTTTTCATGGTGGAGTTAAGCCCCCTGATTCAGAGTGGAGTGGTGATGGGGTGGGCGGTGGCCCGGCCGCGCCCGAGGAAACGGTTCAGCGGCGGCTCTTGGGGTCCAGGGCGTCCCGCAGACCGTCGCCGAGCAGGTTGAAGGCGAGCACAGTGATGAAGATCGCCAGGCCCGGCACGACCATGTACATCGGGTCGACCTTGTAGTACCTGACGGCCTCGCTCAGCATTCCGCCCCAGGAAGCCTGCGGGGGCTGGATACCGACGCCCAGGAAGCTCAGGGACGCCTCGAAAAGGATGTTGGTGGGGATGAGCAGGGTCGCGTAGACGAGGATCGGCGCCACCAGGTTCGGGAGCAGTTCCTTGAAGACGATGAACGGGCCCCGCGCGCCCAGGGAGCGTGCCGCGTCGACGAACTCCCGTTCGCGCAGCGACAGTGTCTGCCCGCGCACGATGCGCCCGATGTAGGGCCAGCCGAAGAAGCCGATCACGAACACCAGCACGCTGATGTGGAGCGGCAGCCCCTCCAGTCCGAACGCCCCGCCCTGCAGCGCGGCCGAGATGGAGATCGCGAACAGCAGCAGCGGGAAGGCGAGGAAGGTGTCCATCATCCGGCTGATGACGGTGTCGGCCCAGCCGCCGTAATAGCCGGCGACGACGCCCAGCACCGAGCCGATGACCACGGACAGCAGCGTCGAGCCGAAGGCCACGAGCAGCGACACCCAGGAGCCCTCCAGGATGCGGGTGGCGATGTCACGGCCGAACTTCGGCTCCACGCCCAGCGGGTGGGACCAGCTGATGCCGCCGAAGGAGCCGATGGGGGTCGCGAGCGACGGGTCGATCAGGTCCTGGTGCAGGGCGTCGGGGTCGAGGCCGAAGATCGCCTGGATCGGCTGCGAGAGAACGGCCAGCACGACCAGGAAGAGGACGACGATCCCGCCGGCCATCGCGACCCGGTCCCGCTTGAGGCGGGTCCATGCGATCCGGCCGAGCGAGCGGCCCTCAATCGCCCCTTGCTTCGCCCCGTCCGGGCTGGCGCCGGGTTGGGGCCGCGCAGGCCCGCTGGTCTCGGTAGGTGCCGTCATCGTGGTGGGGACCCCTCTCGGCCGGCTGGTGGCCGGCCCCTGCCAGCCGCTGTGACGGCCTGGTTCACTTCGTGGCGCGGTTGTCGCTGGTTGCCGGCGGTTCGTCGCTACGGATACTGCTCGCGAAATGCGGATGAAGAGTGGGCACCCGCTGGTTGGGCCCTCTCAGTGGGGGGAGTCTTCAACGGTCTCTCGATCACCCGCCAGACCCGACGGGGATGTGATGCGCAACCGTGATGTGACGTGTCGACTTCCGTTATCCGAACGGCGCACCCGCCTCAGCGGTTCAAGAGCTCACGTTCGGCGCGGAACGGACATCCGTCTCAACTGCCTTTTCGTGCACGGATCTTGGGTCTATTCAGCGGATATGCCGAAGGCCGCACCAATGGGTCCGGTGCGGCCTTCGAGGGGGATGTCTCGATATGTGCGGGGGATCAGTACGCCGGCGCCTGGCCCTCGCGGTCGTAGAAGGGGCGGGTCTGCGCGCGCAGCCACATCGCCACCGGGTCGTGCTCGTCCGCCAGCGCGACCGTGCACACCGGGACGCCCTCGGGGACCACCCCGACGGACTGCCGCATCATCTCCCGTACGGATTCCAGCGCGGGCGCGGAGGCGTCGTACAGGTCGAGCCCGACCGCGAGGTACGGGGACCCGAGCGCGGGCTGCACCCAGGCGCGGCGCAGCGACCGGACGGCGGGCGTGCGGTGCGCGTGCTGGGTCAGCAGCCCGTAGAACTGCGGAAGCTCGATGGCGGGCTCGGCGAGCCGCAGCGGGCCGGCCGGCATCCGGTCCAGGCCGGTCGCGATCCGGCGCAGGTCGGCCCAGGGCACGCCGAGGCCGCCGCCCTGGGCGTGCGGGTTGAGCCACAGGCCCCAGCGGTCCGGGTAGAGCGCGCGGGCGATGTCGCGCCCGGTGACCACCTCGTAGCCCCGGTTCCAGCCGCTGGCGGCCAGCTCCTGCGGGGAGGTGACGCAGGGCGCGTACCCGAGGCCCTCGACCTCCATGCCGCCGTACTGGGCGTCCGGGGAACCCGGCTGCCCCTGCCACAGCAGCATCCAGAGCCGGCCCTCGGACAGGGCATGCAGGAGCGACTCGTAGCTCTCATAGCGCCCGGGAGTCACCTGGCGCATCATGTGCTCGACCTGCCCGGCCGCGGCCGTGCCTGACGCACTCACCCGGTACCCCTCTTCGTCCGCCCGTCGTCCACGCGTGCCCCTCAGCTTAAGCGGCCCTACGGGACGTAGAAGGGGCGTACGCGCTCACGAATCCAGTCCGTGACCGGGTCCTGGGCGGCGTCCAGGAGGATCAACTGCACGGGCCACGGCGGCGGGACGCGGGTCAGGGCCCGCCCGAGGGCCTCCATCGGGGCCTCGCGCATCTCGGGTTCCCATCCCACCAGGCGGACACCGATGAACAGCTCCGGATCCCCGCCCTCGATGCTGGCGAGGCAGCGGTGCGCGGCCGCGACCACGCCGGTGGCCCGGAACTCCTCGGTGGCGGCGGCCAGGAAGTCCACCGGGTCCTCCTGCCAGTCGGGCTCGTAGAGCCGGACGCGGCCGCCGGTGGAGGGGCCGTCGAGGGGGGTCCGGCCGGTACGGCAGAGCTCCGCGACGGCGGGCGGGGGCAGCGGGACGCCGACGGCGCCGTCGGGATTCAGCGCGATGCCGAGCTGCGGGGGCAGGCCGCGGGCGAACTCCACGGCCGGGGCCACGGCGAAGCCCATGCCGGGGCCGACGCAGGCGAGGAACTGGGCCTCGGAGGTGTAGACGGGGACGTACGCCGCCCCGCCGATGTCCATCGTGGGCAGGGTGAGGTCGGCCGAGTCCGGGCCACCGCCGCCGGGCAGGGGGACCCACACCTGGCTGCGCCCGAGCACCTCCAGGATCCGTCCGCCGGCGTCCGGGTGCCCGAGCGCCGCCCCGAGCACCTGCTCCAGCTCATTCCCCGGCCAGCCGCTGCCCTGCATGTGCCCCTGCCTTTGCCTGATCCCGCGCGTGTCGCCCCGCAGGGTACCGGCCCCGTGCGCCGCACCGCCGCCGGGGCTGCATATTCCAGCCCCACCGGCGTTTGAGGAGCGGGTCCGGGCAGAGCCCGGCAGCGGCGGCGCGCCCGGCGGGTCAGGCGTGGAACGCGATCCGGGTCACCGTCGCGGCGGAGGCACGGTCCAGCAGGGTGACCGAGGCGCAGCCGTGCGGGGGGCGGCCGGCCTCGGCTTCGCGCAGGAGGCGGCCCACCGCGCCGCGGTGGCGGGCGAAGGCGTAGGCGGACACCCGCCGCCCCCGTGCGGCCTGCCCGGAGAGGGCCTCCGCGGGGCTGCTGTCGAGGAGGAGCAGGTGCAGCGCCCGCCCCCGGCGCCGCGCGGCCGCCGCGAGCAGGCCGCGCACCCAGCTCTGCGTACCGCAGTCGTGGACGACCACGGAGGCTCCGGAGCGCAGGAGCCGCCACAGCCCCCAGTAGTGCGCGGCGCGCACCAGCGGCCGGTACACGGCGTACGGCAGCGCCGCCGGCATCCGCCGCTCCCAGCGCTCACGGGTGTCCTGGGAATCGACGGCCCCGCCCTCGGCCGCCGCCCGCTTGATCAGCGTGCTCTTGCCGCCGCCGGGCAGGCCGGACACCACGACGATGTCCCCGTCCGCGAAGGCGAGCCGCTGCGGGCCGTGGACCGCGGGGCCGCGCAGGTCGCGTACGGAACGGATGCCGGGGCCCGCCGCACGCTCGCGCTCGTGGTCCCGCCCGCGCGGGCCGCGCTGCGCCGGCACCGCGTCCACGGTTCCCGTCGTCGTCACCACTCCGAATCTCCGCACAGTGTTCGCCTCCCCCGAATCGGGTCGCCAGGACCCTTGCCCACTGAGTGTAAAGAGACGGTAATCCGGCAGCCCCGGTTCCGGTCCGCCCACTCGGGGTACCGTACGAACTTTCGGACCCCTCCGCCCGATCACGGGCATGGCGTGCAATGATGTGCGCCATCTGGACCAACTGCATACCGGCCGCTTGAATCCGCGCGGGAGAGTCCCGGCACGCCGCAAGGCCGTGCGCGGGCGCCGAAGGAGCAAGATCCTCCCTTGAATCTCTCAGGCCCCGTACCGCGTGGATGAGGCAGATCTGAAAAGCGAGCTGCTCGACAGCTCCACCCAAGGTGCAAGCCGAGGAACTCTCGGCGAACCTCTCAGGTTCCGATGACAGATGGGGAGGACCCTCCTCGTCATGTCATGCCCTGGGACTCGGGAGCCACACCCATGAGCACTGCCCCCCGTCTGACCGCCCTCGACGCGCTGCACCGCTCGCTCGGTGCGACCATGACCGACTTCGCGGGCTGGGACATGCCGCTGCGGTACGCCAGCGAGCGCGACGAGCACAACGCCGTACGCACCAAGGCCGGCCTGTTCGACCTGTCGCACATGGGCGAGATCACGCTGACCGGCCCGGAGGCCGTCAAGGCCCTCGACTACGCGCTGGTCGGCAACATCTCCACCGTCGGCGTCGGCCGCGCCCGCTACACGCACATCTGCCAGGAGGACGGCGGGATCGTCGACGACCTGATCGTCTACCGCCTCGGCGAGACCGAGTTCATGGTCGTCGCCAACGCCTCCAACGCCCAGGTCGTCCTCGACGCCCTGACCGAGCGCGCCGCCGGCTTCGACACCGAGGTCCGCGACGACCGCGACGCGTACGCGCTGCTCGCGGTGCAGGGCCCGGAATCCCCCGGCATCCTGAAGTCCCTGACGGACGCCGATCTGGACGGCCTCAAGTACTACGCCGGTCTGCCGGGCACGGTCGCGGGCGTGCCCGCGCTGATCGCGCGTACGGGCTACACCGGCGAGGACGGCTTCGAGCTGTTCGTCGCCCCCGAGCACGCCGTGGAGCTGTGGCAGGCGCTGACCAAGGCGGGCGAGGGCGTCGGCCTGGTGCCGGCCGGCCTGTCCTGCCGCGACACCCTGCGCCTGGAAGCGGGCATGCCGCTGTACGGGCACGAGCTGACCACCTCCCTGACCCCCTTCGACGCGGGGCTGGGCCGGGTCGTGAAGTTCGAGAAGGAGGGGGACTTCGTCGGCCGCGCCGCGCTGGAGGCCGCCGCCGAGCGCGCCGCCACCAACCCGCCGCGCAAGCTGGTCGGCCTGATCGCCGAGGGCCGCCGCGTCCCGCGCGCCGGTTTCCCGGTCGTCGCCGACGGTCAGGTCATCGGCGAGGTCACCTCCGGCGCCCCGTCCCCGACGCTGGGCAAGCCGCTCGCGATGGCGTACGTGGACGCGGCGCACGCCGCGCCCGGCACGTCCGGCGTCGGCGTCGACATTCGCGGTACGCATGAGCCGTACGAGGTCGTGGCGCTGCCGTTCTACAAGCGGCAGAAGTAGCTCCACGCACCACGTCCGCCGTCCGGAAACCCGTACGGCGCCGTCTCAGTACCCAAGACCACAGTTCGTATCCACTCCCCCGCATCCAGGAGAATCAGGTCATGAGCAACCCCGAGAAGCTGCGTTACACCAAGGAGCACGAGTGGCTGTCGGACGCCGTGGACGGCGTCGCGACGGTCGGCATCACGGAGTTCGCGGCCAACGCGCTCGGTGACGTCGTCTACGCCCAGCTCCCCGAGGTCGGCGAGACCGTGACCGAGGGCGAGACCTGTGGCGAGCTGGAGTCGACGAAGTCGGTCAGCGACCTGTACTCCCCCGTCTCCGGCGAGATCGTCGAGTTCAACCAGGACGTCGTGGACGACCCGGCGCTCGTGAACACGGCCCCGTTCGAGGGCGGCTGGCTGTTCAAGGTGCGCCTCTCGGAGGAGCCGAAGGACACCCTGTCCTTCGAGGAGTACACCCAGCTCACCGCCGGTAACTGACCCCAGGGGACCCTGATGTCTGTACTGAACACCCCTCTCCACGAGCTCGACCCGGACGTCGCCGCCGCCGTCGACGCCGAGCTCGTTCGCCAGCAGTCCACCCTGGAAATGATCGCGTCGGAGAACTTCGCTCCGGTCGCCGTCATGGAGGCCCAGGGCTCGGTCCTGACCAACAAGTACGCCGAGGGCTACCCGGGCCGCCGTTACTACGGCGGCTGCGAGCACGTCGACGTGGTCGAGCAGATCGCGATCGACCGCATCAAGGCGCTGTTCGGCGCCGAGGCCGCGAACGTCCAGCCGCACTCGGGTGCGCAGGCGAACGCCGCCGCGATGTTCGCGCTGCTGAAGCCGGGCGACACGATCATGGGCCTGAACCTGGCCCACGGTGGTCACCTGACCCACGGCATGAAGATCAACTTCTCCGGCAAGCTCTACAACGTGGTCCCGTACCACGTCGACGAGACCGGCGAGGTGGACATGGCCGAGGTCGAGCGCCTCGCCAAGGAGTCCAAGCCGCAGCTGATCGTCGCCGGCTGGTCCGCGTACCCGCGCCAGCTGGACTTCGCCGCCTTCCGCCGGATCGCGGACGAGGTCGGCGCGTACCTGATGGTCGACATGGCGCACTTCGCCGGCCTGGTCGCCGCGGGTCTGCACCCGAACCCGGTGCCGCACGCCCACGTCGTCACGACCACCACGCACAAGACCCTCGGCGGTCCGCGCGGCGGTGTCATCCTGTCGACGCAGGAGCTGGCCAAGAAGATCAACTCCGCGGTCTTCCCGGGTCAGCAGGGCGGCCCGCTGGAGCACGTGATCGCGGCCAAGGCCGTCTCCTTCCTGGTCGCGGCCTCGCCCGAGTTCAAGGAGCGCCAGGAGCGCACCCTGGAGGGCGCGAAGATCCTCGCCGCCCGCCTGGTCCAGGACGACGTCAAGGCCGTGGGCGTGGACGTCCTCACCGGTGGCACCGACGTGCACCTGGTCCTGGTCGACCTGCGCAACTCCGAGCTGGACGGACAGCAGGCCGAGGACCGCCTCCACGAGGTCGGCATCACGGTCAACCGCAACGCCATCCCGAACGACCCGCGGCCCCCGATGGTCACCTCGGGTCTGCGGATCGGTACGCCGGCCCTCGCCACCCGCGGTTTCGACGCCGAGGCCTTCACCGAGGTCGCCGAGATCATCGCGCAGGCGCTGAAGCCGACGTACGACGCCGAGTCCCTCAAGGCGCGCGTCTCGGCGCTCGCCGCGAAGTTCCCGCTGTACCCGTCGCTCTAAGCGACGGCGTGAAGGGCCCGGTCTTGTTCGCGGACAGGGCCGGGCCCTTCCCATGACCAGGAGTACCGGGCGGCCGCACCCCCGCCCCGCCCCCTCCGCGCCCGCCCCGGCCCCTGCCCCCGCACGGCGCGGGGCTCCCCGCCCCTTCCGCCTCCCGGCGACGGCGCCGGCCGCGGCCACGGCCGTGCGGGACACGAGGCGGCTCCGGAGCGTGAGACGGCACCCGCCCGACCCGTCCACGTAATCCTTCCCACCTCGTCCGACGGCCCAGCCGTTCACCTCACCGCGTTAAGCTCGTCTGTCGGACAAAATCTGATCAATCCACCTCTCCTGCCCCCTCCCACCCCACGAGCAGACAAGGGAGTCCGCCACCGTGGCCATCTCCGTCTTCGATCTCTTCTCCATCGGCATCGGTCCCTCCTCCTCCCACACGGTCGGCCCGATGCGCGCCGCGCGGATGTTCGTCATGCGGCTGAAGAAGGACGGCGTGCTGGCCCAGACCGCCTCCGTCCGGGCCGAGCTCTTCGGCTCCCTCGGCGCGACCGGCCACGGACACGGCACCCCCAAGGCGGTGCTGCTGGGCCTGGAGGGCCACTCCCCCCGCACGGTGAACGTCGAGACGGCGGACGACGAGGTGGAGCGCATCCGCAAGAGCGGCCGGCTGCGGCTGCTGGGCGCGGAGATAGGCGATGGACACGAGATCGCCTTCGACGAGCCGAACCAGCTGATCCTCCACCGCCGGCGCTCCCTGCCGTACCACGCGAACGGCATGACGCTCTTCGCGTACGACGAGGCCGGCGCCCCGCTGCTGGAGAAGACCTACTACTCGGTCGGCGGCGGTTTCGTCGTGGACGAGGACGCGGTCGGCGAGGACCGGATCAAGCTCGACGACACGGTGCTGAAGTACCCCTTCCGCTCCGGCGACGAGATGCTGCGCCTCGCGAACGAGACCGGCCTGTCGATCTCCTCGCTGATGCTGGAGAACGAGAAGGCCTGGCGCACCGAGGAGGAGATCCGCGAGGGCCTCCTGGAGATCTGGCGCGTCATGCAGTCCTGCGTCTCGCGCGGCATGTCCCGCGAGGGCATCCTCCCCGGCGGCCTGCGGGTCAAGCGCCGGGCCGCCTCCACGGCGCGCCAGCTGCGCACCGAGGGCGACCCCATGATGCACCGCAGCGAGTGGACGACGATCTACGCGATGGCGGTCAACGAGGAGAACGCGGCGGGCGGCCGGGTCGTGACCGCCCCGACCAACGGAGCCGCGGGCGTCCTCCCGGCGGTGCTCCACTACTACGTGAACTTCGTGCCGGGCGCGGATGAGGACGGCGTGGTCCGCTTCCTCCTCGCGGCGGGCGCGATCGGCATGCTCTTCAAGGAGAACGCCTCGATCTCCGGCGCCGAGGTCGGCTGCCAGGGCGAGGTGGGCTCCGCCTGCTCGATGGCGGCCGGCGCGCTCGCCGAGGTCCTCGGCGGCACCCCGGAGCAGGTCGAGAACGCGGCCGAGATCGGCATGGAGCACAACCTGGGCCTGACCTGCGACCCGGTCGGCGGCCTGGTGCAGATCCCCTGCATCGAGCGCAACGGCATGGCCGCGGTCAAGGCCGTCACCGCCGCCAAGATGGCGATGCGCGGCGACGGCACCCACAAGGTCTCCCTCGACAAGGTCATCAAGACCATGAAGGAGACCGGTGCGGACATGAAGGTGAAGTACAAGGAGACGGCCCGCGGCGGCCTCGCGGTCAACGTCATCGAGTGCTGATCACCGACAGCTGACGGAAGGGGCCCGGCGTACCGTACGCGCCGGGCCCCTTCCGTTTCCGCCGTCCGCTATCCGCGGCGCAGCGCCTTGAGGACCCCCCTGGCGAAATCGTCCACCGACGCGTCGTACGCCTTCAGGCTCTCGGGGGTGGGCGGTGTGCGGGCCTCGGCCGTGACCGTCACGTCGATCGTCATGTTGCTGTCGCGCAGGCGCAGCGCGCGCACCTGGCGCAGCTCGGTCGGCTTGTTGAAGGCGAACCGGTAGGCCTCCTTGCCGACGTCCTTCACCTCGGTGAGACCGCTGTCCGGCATGTCCTTGGCCGTGTTCTCGCGGCCCCTGGCGAAGACGTCCTTGGAGAAGTCGACGCTCTCCGTGTACGCGAGGTCCAGCTCCACCTTGACGTTGCCGTACTTCGCCGGGCCGGTCTCGACGAGCGGCTGGACGCACTTGACGCCCGGGGCGCCCTGGCCGGACCGCTTGTCCCGGTCCGCGGCCTCCTCGCGCGCCCCGAGCGGGTCGGCGAGCTCGCCGTACGGGAGCACGTTGCAGATCTCGTCCGCGGCCAGCCAGCGGTAGCCGCCCTTCCCCTCCTGCGAGACCTCGCGGTCCTCGCCGCCGCCGCAGGCGGTGGCCGCCAGGACGAGGGCCACGGCGACCGTTCCATGACGGGAAAAGCGGTGAAGACGCATCCGGTTCTCTCCTGTCGAGCGGGCCAGGTTCCAGTCAACCACCCTGCCACCCAAGGCAGTTGCGCAGCGGTGGATTGACCGAAGGAGAACGGGAACCGCCGGATCCGCCGTGGCGTCCTAGGCTGTGCCACCAGTCCCCGTCTCTCAGGAATCGAGGGGACGTCATGATCCACGCACGTCTCCGGCCGATCGTGGCCCTGGCCTCCGGCGCTCTGCTCGCCGCCTGCCTCTCCTTCGCCGCGCCTGCCTCGGCCGCCACCGCCGCCGCCCCTACCACCGCCACCGTCGCCCAGAGCCAGACCCCGCTCGTCGTCAACGCCCGCTGGGGCGGGCACGCCACGTTCGACCGGATCGTCATCGACCTGCAGGGGTACGTTCCCGAGGTGACCGTCACTCCCGTCCCGCAGCTGGTCTACGACGGGTCCGGAAAGCCCGTGCCGCTGGCCGGGAAGTACTTCCTGGAGATCCGCTTCAACCCCGCCGCCGCGCACAACGACGCGGGCCAGAGCGTCTACCAGGGACCCAAGCTCCAGAAGATCTACCTCAGCAAGCTCAAGGGCATCGCCCTGACCGGCGACTACGAGGGGTACGTGACCTTCGGCGCCGCCTTCGACACCGTGCCGTACTACCGCGCCTACACCCTGCACTCCCCGGAGCGGTTCGTCGTGGACATCTCGCACGTCACCCAGTGACGGGCGCACGGGCCCACGGCCCGGCGGGCCCGGGGCGTCGCACGTGCCCCGGGCCCGCCGCGGGCCCCCGTCACCCCGCCGGCCGGATCCTCATCCGGCTCGGGTCTCCGTCGCCGAACCAGTCCTGCGTGCACGCGTACCGGCCCGGCGCGGCCGCGCCCACCAGCCCGAGGCAGGCCGCCATCGCCCGCTGCCCGTGGGCGTTGGGGTGCATGGACTCCTCCAGCGTGCCCTGGGTGTTGGCGTAGTCGAGGAAGCGGAACCACTCGTGCTCGCGCGGGTCCGGTCCGCCCTGGCCCACCTGCTCGGTGCCCAGCACGCACACCTCGTGCCCGGCCAGCGCGTCCCTCAGGTCCAGGTAGTCGGTACCGCGGGCGCCGGCCACCGCCTTGACCATGTCGCCGATCTTCGGGACGAGCGTGTACGCCGCCCAGTCCGCGTCCCGGTCGTTGAACGGGCAGCCGTCCTTGAACATCCGGTCCGAGTCGTTCTGGTTCAGCCGGAAGGACTCCCCGCCCGGGATGGGCGAGGGGTAGGACTGCAGGACCAGCCGGTAGTCGCCGTCCGCGTACCCGGCGGCCCGCATGGTGGCCCGGATGTCGTCCGTCACCGCCGTGACCTTCGCCTTCACTCCGGGCAGCTTCTGCTCGACGAGCGGCGCCTGCTTCTTCCAGCACAGCCGCTTGAAGTACCAGTCGTACGCGCAGTCGCCGATGATCGTGCCGAAGCCGAGGTCGTTCCCGCCGATGGACAGCGCGATCAGCCTGACCCGTGCGCTCCGGGCCACGGCGGCCAGCTGATCGGTCTGCGGGGCCTCCCCCTGGTAGGGCTGCCCGCCGGCGGCCGCACTCAGGACGTTGACCGTCTCGGCGCCGGAGCAGGCCAGGTTGACGCGCTGCTCGATGCCGGGCAGCGGGGCGGCGGCTATCTCGGAGACGTCGGAGCGGTGGCAGCCGCCGACCGCGCCCGTCGCCCCGTAGACCTTGGCCGGGTCGTACTTCGAGCCGCCGGTCCAGGCCCGGTCGGTGCCGTTGCGGCTGCCTTCGTGGCGATCGGTGTTGCCGAGCCAGCGGCCGCCCTCACCGGAGATGAAACTGTCGCCCATCGCCACGGCGACGGTGGGCCCGGACGGGGCCGCCGAGGCGTCCGGGGCGGTGAGTCCGGCCAGGGAGAGCAGTGCGACGGTCAGCAGCGCGGCGCCGCGGGAGGCGGTGCGCGTGCGGCCGGGACCTGTCCTGGGCATGGGGGGCTGTCCTCTCGGAAGGGACGGGGCCGAAGCGGAGTCTGATCCACCCCTGCTCCGGCGAGGTGGGCAGAGGTTACGATCGGCCCCCACCGGCGGCCCATCCGCCGGCCACCCGTCCGCCACGGAGCGCTGCGGAGTCCGCCATGACCTTGGTCCTCTCCCTGCTGGGTCCGGTACAAGTCACCCTGGACGGCATTCCGTTGCAGCTCGGCGGGCCACGCGGCCGGCGGGTACTGGCGGCGCTGGCGCTGGAGGCGGGGCGGGTGGTGCCCACCGCCGGACTGGCGCAGGCCGTGTGGGACGACCCGCCGGCCACGGCCCGGGAGCAACTGCAGAACGCGGCCGGCCTGTTGCGCAGGCGCCTCGCGGGCGCGGGGGCCTCGGTGGTCCGCACGGATGCCGGCTTCCTGCTGGACCCGGGCCCGGCGGTGCTGGACGTACGGGAGTTCGCGCGGCTGCGGTGTGCGGCGGAGGCGGCGGCCGGTCCCGGCGCGGCCCGTGAACTGCTGGTCCGCGCACTGGGGTTGTGGCGCGCTCCGGCGGCGCTGGGCGGGCTGCGCGGGCGGATCTTCGAGGCGGCGGCGGCCCGGCTGGCACAGGAGCGGATCGACTGCGTCGAGCGAGCGCTGGCCGCGGACATAGCCCTCGGACGCCATGCGGAGGTCTGCCCGGAACTGGCCGTGCTCACCGGCGAACACCCTTTACGGGAACGCCTGGTGGAGCTTCACATGCTGGCCCTGTACCGCTCGGGCCGGCGCGCGGAGGCGCTGACCGCCTTCGACTCGGCGCGGCGCCGGCTGGCGCGGGAGGCCGGCCTGGACCCCGGCCCGGAACTGCGGTCCCTGCACGCGGCGGTCCTCGCCGATGCCGCTGAACTGCGCGGGCGCAGGGACTGGTGCACCGAGCCGGGGGAGGTGCCCGTACGCTCCGGCCGCGCCGGCCTGGACGTGGTGGGGGAGGACGGCGCGATGTGCATGCTCCGCTGGGTCGCCGACGCGCAGCGGATGCTGGGCAGGCCGGCCGAGGCGGCGGCCGGCTTCCGGGAGGTCCTGGCCCACACCCGCGGCTCCGGAGACCTGGCCGGGCAGAGCGCGGCCCGCATCGGGCTGGGCCGGATCGCGCTGGACGGCGGAGACGTGGCCGGGGCGCTGCGGCAGCTGCGGGCGGCGGACGAGCTGGGCCGCCGCTCGGGCCAGAGCCTGGTGCGCGTCCTGGCGGTGGAGCCCCTCGCCCGCGCCCTGCTGGCGTCGGGGGAGGCTGGCGCGGCCCGGGTCCTGCTGCGGGAGGCCCTCGCCAGCTGCCGCCGGATGAACGCCCGGCCGCTGCTGGCGCGGCTGGAGTCGGCACTGGCGGAGGTGCCGGCGTAGGGGTGTCCACCGCGCAACGGCGTCCCCGGGAGGGCCCTCCCGTCACCTCCGCCAGAACAGGTGGTGGGTCACACCGCTGGGACTGGGCACCACGTCGAGGTGGAAGCGGTCGAGCAGCTCGTCGGGGGTTTCCCAGAGCCTGACCCCGGATCCGAACTCCACCGGCGCGACCGCCACGTGCAGGGTGTCGACGAGGTCGGCGTCGAGGAACTCGCGGATGGTGGTGGCCCCGCCGCCGAGCCGGACGTCCTTGCCCCGCGCTGCTTCCCGCGCCCGGTCGAGGACCGTCGCCGGGTCGGCGTCGACGAAGTGGAAGGTGGTGTCGGAGAGCGTGAACGAAGGACGCGTGTGGTGGGTCATGACGAACACGGGGGTGTGGAACGGGGGCTCCTCACCCCACCAGCCGCGCCAGTCGTGGTCGGCCCAGGGCCCGCGCTGGGGTCCGAACTTGTTGCGGCCCATGATCTCGGCGCCGATGTTGTGCGCGAAGTCCCGGGTGAAGTAGTCGTCGAGGCCCCGGCTCCCGCCGGGGTCGGTGCGGTTGGGCCAGCTCGCGGTGGCTCCGGCCCAGGCGAACAGCTCGCCGGGATCGGCGTCGCCGAACGGCCGGGCGAGGCTCTGGTGCTCACCGGCACCGAATCCGTCGCGCGAGACGCTGAAGTTCTGGACTCTCAGTAGTTGCTGCACGGGCTGCGGGCCTCTCCGGGCGGCGGGCTCAGCGGTGCTCGGGGTTGGGGAAGTCGAAGCGGCAGCCGGCGTCCCAGAGCGAGCGCTGGTTGCCGTGGGCCGGGATGCCTCCCGAGCGCTTGAGCAGGGCGGCCAGGTGCATCAGGTTCCACGACATGAAGGTGGTGTTCCGGTTGGTGAAGTCGTTCTCGGGACCGCCCGAGCCCGCGTCGAGGTAGGACGGCCCGGGCCCGGCCTCGCCGATCCAGCCCGCGTCGGCCTGTGGCGGGATCACGTAGCCGAGGTGCTGGAGGCTGTAGAGGATGTTCATGGCGCAGTGCTTGACGCCGTCCTCGTTGCCGGTGATCAGCGCGCCGCCCACCCGCCCGTAATAGGCGTACTGGCCCTGCTCGTTCAGCAGGGAGGAGCAGGCGTAGAGCCGCTCGATGACCTGCTTCATCACGGAGCTGTTGTCGCCGAGCCAGATCGGGCCGCACAGCACGAGGATGTCGGCGTCCATGATCTGGCTGTAGAGGACCGGCCACTGGTCGCTCTCCCAGCCGTGCTCCGTCATGTCCGGCCAGACGCCGGTCGCGATGTCGTGGTCGACGGCCCGGACGAGCGAGGTGCGGGCGCCTGCCGCTTCCATGACCGCGCGGCTCTTCGCGATCAGGCCCTCGGTGTTGCTGGTCTCGGGCGAGCGCTTGAGGGTGCAGTTCACGAACACGGCGGTGAGGTCGGGGTACTCGAAGTCGGCGGACACTCCCCCAGCCTGTGGACCGCCGGGCCCGGCCGCCAGCCGGGGGCGGCCGTACGGGGGCGGCCGCAAATCTAGGATGGCGCCATGTCCCTCCCGCATGCCATCCTCACCGCCCTGCTCGAGAAGCCCTCGTCCGGGCTGGAGCTGACCCGGCGGTTCGACAAGTCGATCGGGTACTTCTGGTCGGCGACGCACCAGCAGATCTACCGCGAGCTCGGGCGGCTGGAGGAGGCCGGGCTGATCCGGGCGCTGCCCAGCGAGGTGCCCGTGCGGGGGCAGAAGAAGGAGTACGAGGTGCTGCCCGGCGGCAGTGCGGAGCTGGCCCGGTGGGTCGGCGAGAGCCAGGACCCCAAGCCGATGCGCGACCCGCTGCTGCTGCGGATCCGGGCGGCGGGCGTGGTGGGGCCGCAGGGGCTCGGCCCTGAGCTGCGGCGCCATCTGGACCTGCACCGGCGCCAGCTGGCGCAGTACGAGGCCATCGAGGAGAAGGACTTCCCGCCGGGGCGCGACGCCGTGGAGGACCGGCTGCGCCGGCTCGTCCTGCACGGCGGGATCGCCCTGGAGACGTTCTGGCTGACCTGGCTGGAGGAGGCCCTCGCCGAGGTCGAGGACATGTCCGGGCCGGAAGCCTGACGCGTACGTCCGTACGTCCGTACGTCCGTACGTCCGTACGCTCCCGCCCCGGCCGGCGGGGCGGGAGCGGAAGGACTACTTGTTCAGGGAGGCCCAGAACTCGTCGAAGCTCAGCAGGCCGTCGCCGTTCGCGTCCTTGGCGGCGATCACGGCGTCCGCGACCGGGCCGGTGACGAACGGGTCGCCCATGGCCGCCATGGCGGCCTTGAACTCGTCGGCCGTGACGAAGCCGTCACCGTTCACGTCGAACTTGCCGAACGTCGTCCGTGCGTTCTCGATGTCCGCCACTGGGTCCACTCCTTCTTGATGCCTGTTGACCGGCTCAGGGTAGCGGTCTCCCCGGCCGGCCCCCGCCGCGGGTCCCGTTCAAGCGGCAGATATAACTTCAATTACCCTTCCGTAATACGGAAGCGATAATTCCAGCCAACAAATCCGGCCGCCACTTGTCACACTCCGGGGCCACGGCATAACGTAACGGCATTGCCGCCACACCAGGAGCGCAGGGCTCCCAGGGACAAGCGGCAACAAGGGCGATCACACAGGTGACGATCACAGCTGACGCATCATTCGAAGTTCTGCCCTTCACGCGCACCTGCCGCCATATCTGGGAAGACGGCGACCATGTGCTCATCGGAGTGAGTCCCGGGAACAGCTACTTCAGTTCCGAGCGCATCGCCGGCCTCGCCCAGTGGGCCACGACCCGCTTCGCCCAGGTCGACTTCGTCTACGCCGACCTCCACGTGGACCGGATGTTCGCCGCTTTCGGCTACAGCCGCGAGCACGCGGAAAAGCGCGCCGCGAAGGAAATAAAGGCGGTCCGGCGGCGGATCCTCAAGGGCGTGGAGGAATCAGGGCCCGGGCAGTCCGAAATCCGCGTGCGGGCCCTGTCGGAGTTCCAGCCGAACCCGGTGTACCAACTGCTGCACCGCCGCGTCCTGCATTTCCTGGAAACCGACGACGAATTCCGCAAGGGCTGCGAGGAGATGGCCCTGCATTTCATCGGCTCCAAGTTGCCGGAAGGTGAATCGATCACAGACGACCAGTTGCAGGTCTGTTTCGATTACATGGCTGCCGAGCTGCCGTTCTTCGTGGACACCCCGAGCATTCTCGACGTGCCGTCCTCGGTGGCGGCCTACCACGTCAAGATGCCGCTGACCGATGTCCTCTTCGCGCGCGGCGGGGGCCTGCGCGCGACCCGCAACCAGGCCTACGCCGTCGTACGGCCCGAGCCCGCCGCGGCCGCCGCACCCCGGAGCGCCGTGAACCACGCACCAGCCGAAAGGACCGCCGATGAGCGTCGAGCAGCTTGAGGGCCTGGAGAACCGGGTGCCGCAGCCGCTCCTCGACTTCCCGCTGTCGCGGCGCGGTGACGTGCTCCCCGAGGAGTGCGCCTGGCTGCGCGAGAAGGCCCCGGTCGCCAGGGTCCGCACCCTCACCGGGGACCCGGCCTGGCTGGTGAGCAGCTACGCGCTGGCCAAGCAGGTGCTGGAGGACGACCGCTTCAGCCTCAAGGACACGGCGAACGCCGGGGTCCCGCGCCAGTACGCGCTGACGATCCCGCCCGAGGTCGTCAACAACATGGGCAACATCAACAGCGCCGGCCTGCGCAACGCCGTGATGAAGGCGCTCAATCCGCGCCAGAAGGGGCTGCAGGAACTGCTGCGCGCCAAGGCCGGCGAGCTCATCGACCGGATCGTGGCCGAGGGCGGCCCGGCCGACCTCCGGGCGGGGTTCGCCGACCCCTTCTCGGCGGCCCTGCACTGCCAGGTGCTCGGGGTGCCCTTCGAGGAATGGCGCCGGCTGATGTCGGGGCTGGACGTCGCGTTCATGACCGCGCGCGAACCGTTCGCCGACTCGGCCCTCAACTGGTACAAGGACGTGGGCTACTTCGCCGGGCAGCTGGGCGTGCAGCTCGCGCTGGCCCCCGAGGAGCGTACGGGGCTCCTCGGGAGGTTCGCCGGGCTGAAGGAGGCGGACCCGGAGTCGGCCCGTCTGACCGACGACATGTTCGCGACGGTCGCCGTCTCGCTCTTCGGCGCGGGCGCGGTCTCCACCTCGGCCTTCCTCACCCTCGTGGTCCTCGCGCTGCTCCAGAGGCCCGAGCTGATCGGGTACCTGCGCGAGCACCCGGACCGGATGGGCAGGGCGGTCGACGAGCTGCTGCGCTGGAACCTGTCCGTCGGCGACGGCCTGCCGCGCATCGCCCTGGCGGACGTCCGGGTCGGCGACGTGCTGGTCAAGGAGGGCGAGCTCGTCCTCGTCCTCCTGGAGGGGGCCAACTTCGACCCGGAGGCCTTCGAGAACCCGGACGAGCTGAACCTGGAGCGCGAGAGCCCGAACGCCCATCTCGCCTTCGGCGCCGGGCGGCACTTCTGCCCGGCCTCCGCGCTGGGCCGGGCACACGCCGAGATCGCGCTGGAGGTGCTGGTCGAGCGGCTGCCCGGGCTGCGCCTCGCGGTGCCCGCCGAGAACCTCGTCTGGCGCACGGGCTTCATCAAACGGCTTCCGGAGCGTCTTCCGGTCGCCTGGTAGTCCGTGGCCCGACGGGTCGGTGACGGTGTCCCGGGAGTTGTGCGAGCTCCCGGGGCGCCGTCGTCACGTCCCTCGGCTGCCGGAGCCTTCGGCTACCGGAAGATCCCGGTGTGGCCGAGCGAGTAGCGGCCGGGCTGCGGGTACACCGCGAGCCCGTGCGGGCCGCCGCCGACCGGGATCCGGGCGAGCTGCTTGCCGGTCACGGTGTCGATCGCGTACACCTCGGAGTTGTAGCGGCCCGACAGCCACAGCACCTTGCCGTCGGCCGACACCCCGCCCATGTCGGGGCTGCCGCCGTCCGGCAGCGTCCACTTCTTGGTGAGCTTGTTCTCGGGGAAGTTGAAGACCGAGATCGTGCCCTCGCCGCGGTTGGAGACGTACATCTCCTTGGAGTCGCGGCTCACGTACAGGCCGTGGCAGCCCTTGCCGGTGGGCAGCAGCTTGGGGGTCTCGAAGGTGTCGCCGCTGAGCACCCACATGCCGTGCGCCATCATGTCCGCGACGTAGAAGGTCTTCCCGTCCGGCGAGATCTTGACGTCCTGCGGCATCGCGCCCTCGAACGGCAGCTTCTGCTGGCCGATGACCTCCATCCGCTCGGTGTCGACCTTGAGGAGTTCGCCGGAGAACTCGCAGCTCACGATGAAGTAGCGGCCGTCGGCGGAGAAGTCCGCGTGGTTGACGCCGTAGCAGGTCACCGGGACGGTCTTCACGCGGTCCATCGTGTGCGGGTCGCGGAAGACGAGCTCCTTGTCCATCGAGGCCATGACGATCGCGTACTTGCCGTTCGGCGTGAAGTACAGGTTGTACGGGTCGTGCACCTCGACGGGCTTTCCGGCCTCTCCGGTGGCCGGGTTGATCGGGGTGAGCGTGTGGCCGCGGTTGTTGTTGACCCACAGGGTCTTCATGTCCCAGGAGGGCACCACGTGCTGGGGCTGGACGCCGACCGGGATGGTGTCGATGACCTGGTAGGTCACCGGGTCGATGACGGACACCGTGTTGGAGCTGGTGTTCGGCACGTAGACGCGCGACGGGAAGTCCTTGACCACCGGGGAGAGCTTGTTCGGCCGGTCCGCCGCGTAGACGTCTTTCGGATCGAGGACCGGAGGCATGCCGGGCAGGCCGGGCGGGAGGGCCGGGACGGCCTTGACGGGCTTGGCCGGGCCCTTGGTGCCGAGCGCCTCGGCGGGCCCCTTTTCGGCTGCTCCGCAGCCGGCCAGGGCGGCGAGGACCAGACCGGCCAGCAGCACGGTGACCTTCCGGGGAAGGCGGGTGGTCGTCATTGGGTCAGCAGCTCCGTGGTGGTCACCGCGCGCAGCTTGCGGCGCGCGAGTTCTTCGAGGAGGGGAGGCATCGCGTCGACCGTGTCCGCGTAGCCGAAGTGCAGGCTCACCACCGATCCGCCTTGGATCGTCCCGGTGACGGTGCGGATGACGGCCGCGGCGCCGGGCGAGGTGAAGTCGAGGGAGTCCACGTCGTACGAGAGGACGTGCGGGTAGCCGGCCCGTTGGGCCAGTTTCTGGACGAGCGGGGTCGCGTACTGCGTCTGGGAGGGCCGGAACCAGGTGCCGATGGAGCCGGTGAGCCGCTTGAGCCGCTGGGCGCAGCCGGTGATCTCGGCGTAGGCCTCCGCCTCGGGGAGGTCGTTGAGCGCGAGGTGGCGCTGGGTGTGGTTGCCGAGCTCGTGGCCGCCGTCGAGGACGCGGCGGGCCATGTCCGGGTGGGCGTCGAGCCAGCTGCCGATCGCCAGTACGGTGACCCGCGCGCCCCCGCGTTCGGCCTCGGCCAGGACCGCCTTGGCGATGGCGGGGTCGCCGTTGCCGTGGAAGGTGAGGGCGACTCCGGGGCGGTCGCGCGGCCCGTGGCCGATCTCCACGGGCTGCCCGGCGAACCGGCGCGGGGCGGCGGCGGCCGCCTTGGCGGGCCGGTCGGGTCTGGCCGGACCGGGGGGCGGAGCGGAGGACGCGGTGGCGGGGCGGCCCGGTCCGCAGGCGGCGGTCAGGCCGGCCGCCGCGGCGCCGGCCGCTCCGAGACCGGCCGCACGCAGGGCCCCGCGCAGGGCCGCGCGGCGGCCTGGATGTGAGAGCACCTGCCCATTTAAGGGGTGGATGACCCGGAAGGTAATGATTGACCCAATTTGAGACGTTCACCAGAAGGCGCCGAACGGGTGGCCGATCCTCTACGTGATCAACGATTTACTGAGAGGTTCCGAAGGTTATTCATCGATTGCGAGGCGAGTGGCCCACCTCACCTAGGATTTAGCGAGAAAGTCTTATGATTTGCCCACTTATGTCCAACTAGAGACTTTTGGCGTTTGGACCCTCGTCTGCCATAGTCGGAAGCACGACTTCCCCATTGACCCGAGCGAAGTCACCACGCCGAGGATCACACCCCCTTCGATCCTCGGCGCACCCATGAAGCCCCCACACCGCCCCATCGCGGCGCCCGGGGGCTTCAGGCGTTCTGGCGGTCGGCGACCCGCATCTCGAACCAGGTGATCTTGCCGCGCGGCAGCAGGTCGGCGCCCCAGCGGTCGGACAGTTTGTCGACGAGGAAGAGGCCGCGGCCCGTGGTGTCGAGCTCGTGGACCGGCATCAGGCAGGGCAGTCCGCGCGAGGGATCGCGCACCTCCACCCGGATCCAGCCGCGGCGGCGCAGCATGCGTAAACCGAAGGAGCGGGCCCCGGTGTGCCGCACCGCGTTGCCGACGAGTTCGGATACCAGCAGGACGGCGTGCTCGGCGATCTGCGGCGAGAGACCCCAGAGACGGATCACCACGCACTGGGTGAGCCGGCGCGCCGTGCTCGCCGACTCCGGCATGGACGGCAGCGTCACTTCCGCCTCGGCCGGATTCCCGTACAACTCCAGCGCCTTGAGACCCTGTTCGTCCTCAAGGGCCGCCGTGAGCCGTACCGCCGAAGCGCTGCCGCGCTGCCGCGGCTGTTCCACACCCTCCAGGCCCGCCATGCACCCATCATGGACGGCCGGCCTGCCCCTCCGGGCCGTTCCAGAGGAAAACACCCCCCGGATTCAACGAATCCAAGGGGGTGTCCTGTCATATGCGGGAGGCAACAAGGGGGCCTCAATACCCAGTTTGACCTGCGGTGACACACGGCAGGAAATTGATCACCGTGAGTGGATCACCCTTGCTGCTTAAGGCTGCCTTAAGGCCTGGCTAATCCACCCACAGGGAGGACCGGCGTCGCGCTCAGACGAACTTCGCCTTGCCCGGGCCGTCTTCAACGAAGCTGCGCATGCCGCGCTCGCGGTCCTCGGTGGCGAACAGGCCCGCGAACCAGTTGCGTTCGATGGTGAGACCGGTGTCGATGTCGGCCTCCAGGCCGGCGTCCACGCACTCCTTGGCGGCGCGCAGCGCCATCGCCGGGCCCTGCGCCAGCCCGGCGGCCCAGGCGTGCGCCTGCTCGTACACCTCGGCGGCGGGCACGACCCGGTCGACCAGGCCCAGGGTGAGCGCCTCGTCGGCCTTCACCATGCGTCCGGTGAAGATCAGGTCCTTGGCCTTGGACGGGCCGATCAGCCGGGACAGCCGCTGGGTGCCGCCCGCGCCCGGGATCAGGCCGAGCAGGATCTCGGGCTGGCCGAGCTTCGCGTTGTCGGCGGCGATCCGGTAGTCGGCGCACAGCGCGAGCTCGCAACCGCCGCCCAACGCATAGCCGGTGACGGCCGCGACGACCGGCTTGGGGATCCGGGCGACGGCGGTGAAGGCGTCCTGGAGCGCGCGGGACCGGGCGACCATCGCCGCGTGGTCCATCGTCTGCATCTCCTTGATGTCCGCGCCCGCCGCGAACACCTTCTCGCCGCCGTAGATGATGACCGCCCGGACGTCGGCCCGGTCGGTCGCCTCCACCGCGAGCTCGCGCAGCCGGTCCTGGGTGGCGATGTCCAGGGCGTTCATGGGCGGCCGGTCCAGGCGGAGGGTGCCGACGCCTTCGGAGACTTCGAGAGAGAGGGTCATACGGGCCAGGTTAGCGCCGGTTAACGTGAAGTGGCCCGGTGCTGTGGGTCACAGCACCGGGCCACTTCACGGGGTACGGGACCCGCTTACTTGATCCACTCCGCCCAGTCCATGTTCCAGCCGTTGAGGCCGTTGTCCGGGGCGATCTGCTTGTCCTTGGAGTTCTTCACGACGACCACGTCGCCGATGAGGGACTCGTTGAAGAACCAGGCGGCGGGCTGGTTGTCGTCGCCGGCGCCGCGGACGTCCTTGAGGCCGACGCAGCCGTGGCTGACGTTCGCCGAGCCGAAGGTGCCGGCGGAGGCCCAGTAGTTGCCGTGGACGAAGGTGCCCGACTGCGACAGGCGCATCGCGTGCGGGACGTCGGAGATGTCGTACTCGCCGCCGAAGCCCACGGTCGCGCCGTTCATGCGGGTGACCTTGTACTTCTCGCTGATGACCATCTGCCCGTTGTAGGTGGTGGTCGACGGGGCGCCCGCGGTGATCGGGAGGGTCTTGATGACCTGGCCGTCACGGACGACCTGCATCTCCTTCTCGCTGGCGTCCACCGTGGAGACCTGGGAGCGGCCGATGGTGAAGGTGACCGTACGGGTCTGCTTGCCGTAGACGCCCGGGCGGCCTTCGACTCCGTCGAGGGCGAGCTTCACGGTGACCTTGGTGCCCGCGGCCCAGTACTTCTCGGGGCGGAAGTCCAGGCGGTCGTTGCCGAACCAGTGGCCCTCGACCGGCACGGCCGGCTCGGCGGTCACGGTGATGGCCTTCTCGACGGCCTCGGGGTTGGTGATCCCACGCGTGAAGTTGATCGAGACCGGCATGCCCACGCCGACGGTCGCGCCGTCCTCGGGCGTGTAGTGGCCCACGAAGGTGTTGGTCGGCGTCAGCGTGGTGAAGGTGGTGTCCTTGGCGGACTCCCGGCCGGCCTCGTCCTTGGCGACCGCGTGCACCTTGTACTCGGTGGCGGAGGCCAGGTGACGGGCCGGCTCCCAGTTCGCCCCGTCGTCGGTGAGCTTGCCCTCGACCGCGTTGCCCTTGGTGTCGGCGACGGTCACCGTGGTGAGCTTGCCGCCGGTGCTGGAAATCTTCAGGACGCCGCTGGTGGCGACCTCCTTGGCCCCGTCGTCGGGCTTGACGCTGACGACGGCCTTCGACGCCTCGGTCCCGTTCTTGGCGCCGCCCCCGGCGTTGTCGCCGCCGCTGCCGCTGCTGTTACTCCCGCCACCACCGCTGCACGCGGTGGTGAACAGCAGGGCCGCCCCCAGCAGAAGGGCCGGCAGGCCGGTGCGGGCGCGGCCGCGTATCGGCTGCAGGTTCACTCTTGTTCTCCCCATGTCCCCCGCGCGCGGACAGTCGCGCGCTTGTCGACAGGAAATCACATGGGCAGATCACGATCAGCCACGGTCTTGTCACCGTTCCGTCCCAAGTGCCGCGAATCGGCCGGGACGGCTTGCGGGTCAGTCCTCGGTGCCGGGTTTGGTGCCCCAGACGTAGATGGCGTCGCCCTCGGCGAGCAGGTCCCACAGGCGCTTCGCGTCCGGTTCGGTGAGGTTGACGCAGCCGGCGGAACCGCCACCTCCGTAGAGGGATCCGTGCGTTCCGTGCAGCGCCTGGCCCCCGTCGAAGAACTGGGCGTACGGCATGGGTGAGCCGTACAGCGTGGAGACGTGCTCCTTGTTGCGCTGGTACACCTCGTGCCAGCCGGGCCGGGTCTCCTGGTAGTCGCGGCCGGTGCGGACGGGCACGGGCGGGAGGACGACGCTGTCGCCCTTCTGCACCCACAGCAGCTGGCGGTCCATGTCCACACAGGTGACGCGGTGTTCGCGGACGGGGCAGTCGCCCGCGGCGTTGGGGGCGGGGCGGGCGGTCACGACGAGCATCGTGCGGTAGGTGGCCAGGCCCGGGTAGCCGTGGGCGGGAGTGAGGCCGTTCGCGCGCTGGAAGGCGCGGACGGCGTGGCAGTCCGCCGAGGACTGCACCCCGTCGACCGGCCGGCCCAGGTGGTGCTCCAGCTCCCGTTGGTAGGGGCCGGTGCCCGCCACGCACGCGCTCTCCGGTTGCGCCGGGGCGGCCGCCGCCCGGGGCGCCTGCAGGCCCGCCAATGCGAGCAGGGCGCCGAGTGCGGCCACGCGTGCTGTCGGGCCTGTCCCCTGACGTCCGGCCATCCGGACCTCCTCGGGTCTGCGAGCTCGGCGGTTGCAGCCAGCCAACCCGTCGGGCGGGGGTCCGGCCCGCGCTGGTGCGCCGACCGGGTGAGAAGGTCACCCCACCGGCGCACCGGTGCCGCGGCCCGGGCCAGGCGGCCGTCGTCTTCCTAGCCCTGGTCCTCGTCCTCGTCCACGGTGGGGATCCGCTCGTGGCGCTTGTTGTGGTAAATGACCACGAGCCGGCGGCCGACCGTCCCGTCCAGCAGCAAGGGGCCTGTCACCGGGTCCTCCGGCAGGACATAGCCCTCGGGGACGTCCGTCTCCACCAGGAAGTACTGGCCGTCGGCGAGCCTGTCGAAGGCGCAGGTGCCGTCGGCGTCGGTGGCACAGCCCGGCCTCGCCCGCTGGTCGGCGTCGATGCCCCCGGTCTGGAGGCGGGTGGTGCCGTTGGTCTCCTTCCAGAGCTCGAACACCGCGCCGTGCAGCGGCGCACCGGTCTTCCCGTCCTTCTTCCGGACCTGGATCGCGCCGCTGTACACCGCGTCCTCCCGCCGGTTCGCGACGTTGAGGACGAGCCCGTCCCGGGCGGCGGCCTCGCCCAGGTTGAAGCCGGTGAACGGTTCGTCCGGCCGCGCGTAGCCGGTGGGGACCCCGATCTGCATCCAGTAGTACGTCTCTTCGGTCGCGAGCTCCACGGTGCAGGTGCCCTTCGCGTCGGTCACGCAGACACCGTCGTGCTGTTCGTCCGCTGCTCGGCCGGTGCGCTGGGGTCCCTCCAGGTCGTTGGTCTCGCGCCACAGCTCGAACCGGGCCCCGGACAGGGGCGCTCCGGTGTCCAGGTCCGTGTTGCGCAGCACCACCCGGGCGGTGCCGCCCGCCGCCGCGGGCGGCGCGGCACGGGCGGGCGCCGCCGCTATGACCACCACCGCGGCGGCGAGACCGATCGGCCACACCCTCGTCGTCCAGGCTGCCATGCCACTCCGTCCGTCGTACGGGGCCGCCCGCAGGTGCTCGCACCGGAGCCGGGGCAGCCGGTCCAGCGGTCAGGGGCCGGTTCCTTGCCGACACGACGCTCCGCCCTTTCCCCGCTCCCTGGCGCGCCCTGACAGGCTGGGGGCCGGGGTCGGCGGATCGGGCGCGGACACTCTCCGCTACGGCATTCCGATCACAAGAGTCACTCGTGCGGGGGGCGCCGTGCGGCGTTCAGACGATGGCGGAACCGGCGACCCAGTCCGCCCAGGACATGTTCCAGCCGCCCAGACCGTTGTCGGCGGCGACCGTCTTGTCCTGCGAGTTGACGACCTCCACCACGTCCCCGATCAGGGTCCGGTCGAAGAACCAGCCGGCCGGGGTGTCGGAGCCGCCGCCCTTGTCGTCGCGCAGGCCCACGCAGCCGTGGCTCACGTTGGTGGTGCCGAAGGTGTCGGGGCTGGACCAGTAGTTCCCGTGCAGGAAGGTTCCGGAGGAGGTGAGCCGCATGGCGTGCGGGACGTCGGGAATGTCGTACTCGCCGCCGAAGCCGACGGTCTGGCCGTTCATGCGGGTGACGTCGAAGAGCTCCATCACCACCATCTTCCCGTTGTACGTCGTGGTCTTGGGCGCCCCGGCGCTGATCGGCACGGTCGACAGCAGCTCCCCGTCCCGGCGGACCTCCATGGTGTGCGCGGCCGCGTCCACCCGGGAGATCTGGGAGCGGCCGACGGTGAAGGTGACGGTCTTGGACTGGATGCCGTACGAGCCGGGCGCGCCCTCGATGTCGCGCAGGTCCATCTTCACGGTGACCTTGGTGCCGGCCTTCCAGTACGCCTTGGGCCGGAAGTCGAGCCGGTCCCGGCCGAACCAGTGGCCCACGACCTGCACGGCCGGGTCGGAGGTGACGGTGATGGCCCGTTCCACTTCCGCGCGGCGTTCGATCGGGCGGTTGAACCTGAAAGAGACGATCATGCCGGTGCCGACGGTGGAGCGGTTCTCGGGCTTGAAGTAGCCGATGAACCGCTCCTCGGGAACGTAGGTGGTGAAGGTGGTGTGCCGGGCCTGGCGGCGGTTGTGCCCGTCGAGGGCGACGGCGTCCACGGTGTACTTGGCCGCGAGTGCGAGCCGGCCGGAGGCCGGGTCGGGGCTCCAGCTCAGCCCGTCGTCCGCGATGGAGCCGGGGACCTCCTCCTCCTGCGCGTCCTCCACCTTGGTGACGACGACCCGCTCCAGCCGGCCCTCCGGCACGGTGACCGTCAGCCGCGCGTCGGCCTGGACCCCTTTGGCGTTGTCGTCGGGGGTGATGCGGATGGCCTCGTCCGGCGAGCGGGGTTTGCCGGGCAGCTGGATCTCGACCGGCGACCTGCCGTCCTGGGTACATCCGGCCAGCCCGCCCAGCAGGCCCGCCCATGCCGCCACGGCGGCCAAGCCCGCCCCTGCCCGCTTCGTCAGAAGTGTCACGATCCCTCCAACGACCGGCCCCCTCCCGGGGAAACGTGAGCGCGCGGCACGTTCCGGGCAGAACAGTCCGGGCAGAACAGTGTGAAGGACCAGACGGGGGCGGGCCCAGGCCGGGACGCCGGGGCCGCACTCCCCCTCCCCCCGCAGGTACCCAGGAGCCGTGGAGGCGGGCAGTGTCGAGCGCAGCCGAGCAAGAGGCGGTGGAAGCCGTCGGCAACGCCGTCGATGCGGTGCGGGGCGGCCAGGCCGCGCCCGTACCGCAGGTCGACGGCCATCCCGACGGACGGCCGAACGGCGGTCAGTCGAACGGCCGTCCGGGCGGTCATCCGAACGGCCAGGTCAGGGGGCAGGTGTTACGGACCCACACGCGCCCGGGACCACCGGTGTGGCCGGGGTCCTCGCATCCCCTGGGCGCCCGGTTCCACCACGGTCCGGACGGGACCGCGGGCACCAACTTCGCCCTGTGGGCGCAGGGCGCGGAGGCGGTGGAGCTGTGCCTGTTCGACGCCGAGGGCGCGGAGACCCGGTGCTCGCTCACCGAGCTCACGCACGAGATCTGGCACGGCTTCGTGCCGGGCGTGCGCCCCGGGCAGCGGTACGGATTCCGGGTGCACGGGCGCTGGGACCCCTGGACGGGCGCCCGGTTCAATCCGGCGAAGCTGCTCCTGGACCCGTACGCCCGGGCCGTCGACGGGGATTTCACCCTGCCGCCGGAGGTGTACGGGCACGTCCGGGACTGGCCGCAGCAGTACATCGCGGACACCGTGCGCGACGACCGGGATTCGGCGCCGTACGTCCCGAAGGGCGTGGTCGTCCACGATGACGACGACTGGGCCGACGACGTCCGGCCGAAGACTCCGTGGGCCGATTCGGTGATCTACGAGCTGCACGTGCGCGGCTTCACGATGCGCCATCCGGGTGTTCCGGAGGAACTGCGCGGCACGTACGCGGGGCTCGCCCATCCGGCGGCGGTCGAGCACCTGACGAAGCTGGGCGTCACGGCGGTCGAGCTGCTGCCGGTGCACCAGTTCGCGCACGAGGACCACCTGCTGCGCCGGGGGCTGCGCAACCACTGGGGCTACAACTCGATCGGCTACTTCGCCCCGCACGCGGGGTACTCGTCGAGCGGGACGACCGGCCAGCAGGTCGGGGAGTTCAAGCGGATGGTCCGGGCCCTGCACGCGGCGGGCATCGAGGTGATCCTCGACGTGGTCTACAACCACACGGCGGAGGCGGGCGAGCTGGGTCCGACCCTGTCGCTGCGCGGGATCGACAACCGGGGCTACTACCGGCTCCAGTCCGACCAGCGCCGCTACGCCGACTACACGGGCTGCGGGAACACCCTGCACGCCGGGCGTCCGCACGTGCTCCGCCTGATCACGGACTCGCTGCGGTACTGGGTCACGGAGATGGGGGTGGACGGCTTCCGCTTCGACCTGGCGGCGGCGCTGGCCCGCTCGATGCACGACGTGGACATGCTGTCCCCGTTCCTGGCGGTGATCGCCCAGGACCCGGTGCTGCGGCGGGTGAAGCTGATCGCCGAGCCGTGGGACGTGGGCTCGGGCGGCTACCAGGTGGGCGCGTTCCCCCCGCTGTGGACGGAGTGGAACGACCGCTACCGGGATGCGGTACGGGACTTCTGGCGGGGCGCGCTGCCCGACGTACGGGATCTCGGGTACCGGCTGTCGGGGTCGAGCGACCTGTACGCGTGGGGCGGGCGGCGCCCGTACGCCTCGGTGAACTTCGTGACCGCGCACGACGGTTTCACCCTGCGCGACCTGGTGTCCTACGAGCGCAAGCACAACGAGGAGAACGGGGAGGCGAACCGGGACGGGACCAACGACAACCGGTCGTGGAACTGCGGGGCCGAGGGCGAGAGCGACGACGCCCGGATCGGGGCGCTGCGCCGCCGCCAGCTGCGCAACCTGCTGACCACCCTGCTGCTGTCGACGGGGGTGCCGATGCTGGTGGCGGGCGACGAGTTCGGGCGCACGCAGGGCGGCAACAACAACGCCTACTGCCAGGACAACGAGACGGGGTGGGTGGACTGGTCGCTGCTGGAGGACCCGGCGTGGCGGGAGCTGTTCGCGCTGACGGAGCGGCTGATCTCGCTGCGGCAGGCCCATCCGGTGCTGCGGCGGCGGGCGTTCTTCTCGGGGCGGCCGCAGGGGGCGGACGGGCTGCGGGACCTGGCCTGGTTCACGCCGGCGGGCGCGGAGATGACGGAGCGGGACTGGTACGCGCCGGCCGCCGCGCTGGGGATGTTCCTGTCGGGGCGGGACATCCCGGGCCGTGACGAGCGGGGCCGGCAGGTGACGGACGACAGCTTCCTCGCGCTGCTGCACACCGGGGACCGGCCACTGGCGTGGGTCCTGCCGGGGGCGCCGTGGGCCAAGGCGTACGAGCTGGTCCTGGACACCTCCCTGGAGAGCCAGTCCGCGGCGCCCCTCACCCGTCACCGCGGCGGGGAGACGCTGACGGTCCCGGCCCGCTCGGTCCTGCTGTTCCGGGTCTGCGGATCCCCGCCGCGGGGACCCGCCGCGTGAGGAGGCGGCGGCGGCGGTTGCGGACGTCCGCGGGCATCCGGAACGACACCCTCGTTCGCCCTGCGATGATGTGTTCGACATCGTTCTGAGGGGGTCCCTGCATGGGCAGAGTCAACACCGCGCTGCAGGAACTGCGCGGGGCGCAGAAGTCGGCGAAGGGGGTGTCGCTGTACTCGCGGTTCGTCAACCGGCCCGCCGGGCGGTACCTGGCCGCCGGTTCGTACGCGCTCGGGCTCACCCCGAACCAGGTGACCCTGGTCAGCGCCGCCTTCAGCTTCGCCGCCGTGGCCGCGGCGGCCCTGTGCGCGCCCTCGTGGGGGCTGGGCATCGCTGTGTGGGCGGCGCTCGCCGTCGGGTTCGCCTTCGACTCCGCGGACGGGCAGCTGGCCCGGCTGCGCGGGGGCGGCAGCGCGGCCGGCGAGTGGCTGGACCACGTCGTGGACGCGGCCAAGCTCACGGCGCTGCACTCGTGCGTGCTGATCGGCTTCTACCGGTTCCCCGAGGAGTACGGAACGGTGGCCGACGGCTGGCTGCTGGTGCCGCTGGGCTTCCAGTTCGCCTCGGTCGTCACCTTCTTCGGCGGGCTGCTCACCGAGAAGCTCAAGCCGAAGCCGGCCCCGGGCAGCCCCGCCGCCGCCCCGTCGACCCTGCGCGCGGTGGCCCTGCTGCCCGTGGACTACGGGGTGTTCTGCCTGGTGTTCCTGCTGCTCGGCGGCGGGAAGCTGTTCGCCTGGACGTACGCGGGACTGGGCGTGGTCGCCGGGCTGTTCCTGCTGGCGTTCCTCGCGAAGTGGTTCCGGGAGCTCAGCGCCGTTCCCCGGTGACCTGACCGGGGAGGGCGGGGGGTTCCGCGAGCGCGTCCAGCGCCCGGCGCAGCTGGGTGCTGGAGGTGTGCACGGTGTAGGGGAAGTAGACGACGTCGACGCCGTGGGCCGCGAAGTCCTTCTCCAGCCGGTCGCCCTTGGGCGTGCCGCGCCAGTCGTCGCCCTTGAAGATGACGTCGAAGCGGACCTGCTTCCAGGTCTCGACCTTGTCCGGGACCGTCTCGACGAAGGCGGCGTCGACGTACTTCACGCTGCGGACGATCTCCAGCCGCTCGACGAGCGGGATCATCGGGCGGCGTCCCTTGGCGAGTTCTGCCATCTCGTCGGAGACGACTCCGGCGACGAGGTAGTCGCACTGACTGCGGGCGTGCCGAAGGATGTTCAGATGTCCGATGTGGAACAGATCGTAGGCTCCCGGCGCGTAGCCGACTCGGTACGGTCTACGCTCTGGCGCGCCAAAGTCGGACATGTCGTGCTCCGTCATCTGTTATCCCCAGCGGCCGCACCCCCCGGTGCAGCTGATTAGCAGACAATAGCGTGCACGTTCCGCAGCATGCGGGTGAACGAATAGGGTGACGTGCGCATCATCCAGGGGAAGAGGGGACGCTCGGTGTCCAGATCCGGTCAGCGGCGCATGCTGCTGGTTTCCACCAATTACGCTCCGGAGCACGCGGGGATCGGCCCGTATGCCACCCAGATCGCGGAGCACTGGGCGGATCTCGGCCACGAGACCCACGTCCTCGCCGGCATGCCGCACTACCCGGCGTGGTCCGTCGAGCCGGAGTACAAGGGGGCGCTCCGGCGCACGGAACAGCGCGCGGGCGTCACCGTGCACCGGCGCGCGCACACCGTACCGCCGCGCCAGACTGCCGTGAAGCGGGCCCTTTTTGAAGGATCGATTCTGCTGCACGGCGCCGTGGCCCCGCCCCGGATGCCCAGGCCGGACGCAGTCCTCGCCCAGATGCCCAGCCTGGCCGGCGGGGTGCTCGCCGCCCGGCTCGCGGCGCGCTGGAAGGTCCCGTACGTCCCGGTCGTCCAGGACCTGATGGGCGCCGCCGCCGCGCAGAGCGGGATCAGCGGCGGCGACAAGGCGGCCGCTATCGCCGGCCGCGCCGAGGCCTACGCCCTCAAGCGGGCCACCCTCGTCGGCGTCATCCACGAGACCTTCGTGGACCGGGTCGTCGGCATGGGCGTGGACCCGGGCCGGATCCGCCTCGTCCCCAACTGGTCGCACGTGGCGGTGCCCACCAAGCCGCGCGGCGAGACCCGTCACCACCTCGGCTGGGGCCCCGGCGAGACCGTCGTCCTGCACTCCGGGAACATGGGCCTCAAGCAGGGGCTGGAGGTCCTCGTGGGCGCCGCTCGCCTGGATCCGAATGTCCGCTTCGTCCTCATGGGAGACGGCAGTCAGCGCGCGGCGCTCGCCGACCTCTCGGCCGATGTGCCGAATCTGGACATCATCCCCCCTGCCGCGGACGGCGAGTTCCCGGATATCCTCGCCGCGGCGGACGTACTCGCGGTCACGCAGCACGCTGCCGTGCTGGACATGAGCGTGCCGTCGAAACTCACCTCCTACTTCCAGACCGGCCGTCCCGTCGTCGCCTCCGTGGCAGCGGAGGGCGGCACCGCCCAGGAGGTGGAACGCTCGGGCGCAGGGGTGCTCGTACCGCCGGAGGACCCCGAGGCCCTGCTGAAGGCCGTACGGGCCCTGGCCGAGGACCCCGAAGGCGCGGACGCACTGGGAGCGGCCGGACCCCGCCACGTGGCGGCCCATCTGAGCCGTGAGGCGGGCCTGGCCCGCATCGACGCACTGATAGACGAAGCACTTGGGGGACCCCGGCCGTGATCGAGACGAACCGCCCTGCAGCGGCACCGGCCGACGACGAACCGGATCTCCTCAGAGACCAGTTCCGGCAGCTCCTGCGCTACCGCAGGCTCATCGGCGCGGGCGTCGGGATCGGCCTGCTGGGCGGCGTCTACCTCGGCATCTCCACGGCCGACACCTACGTCGCGACCGCCGACGTCGTGCTGCGCGCGCCCACCGACGACCCGTTCAACCCGAGCCTCGCCCCCGACAAGGCGATCAACATCGGCTCGGAGCGCCAGGTCGCGCTCAGCTCCTCCATAGCCAACGAGGCGGCGAAGAAGCTCGGCGTGACCGCGTCCGGCTTCGCCGCCCTGCGCAGCGGTCTGCAGGTCACCAACCCGCCGCAGACCATGGTGCTGCGCTTCACCTACACGGCGTCCTCCCCCAAGGAGGCCGCCAAGCGCGCCAACGCGATGACCGAGGCGTACCTGCTCAAGCGGCAGGAGTCCCTCGACGCGACCCGCGACAAGATGGTCAAGGGCTACAAGGAGCAGCGCGATCCGATCTCCAAGCAGCTCGACGAGCTGTCGAAGGAGATCGCCCGGATGCCGGCCGGCGCGGGACGCGACGCCGCCAGCTCCTCCAAGACCGACCTGCAGAGCGAGGTCGGCGGCTACAACACCAAGATCACCAAGCTCGAGGCCCTCGACATGACCCCGGGCCGCGTCACCAGCGCCGCGACCGCGCCCCCCGGAGCCGACGGCCCCGGCATCCTGATGTCCCTCGCGCTCGGCGCCGCCGTGGGCCTCGCCCTCGGCCTGCTCGCCGCCTGGGTCCGGCTCGTCTTCGACCCGGCGCCCCGCTCCGAGGGCGACGTGGCACGGGCCCTGCGCGCACCCGTACTCGGCTACCTGCCGCGGGACCGCACGGGCGGCGGGCCGCTGCTCGCCGCCGGCGAGGCCGATCCCCGCCTCGCCGAGGAGTACCGCTCGGTGGCCTTCCGGCTCGCCTACGACTCCCGCTTCGCCGACCGGCGCCGGCTCCTCGTCGTCGCCCCGCGCGGCAGCAGCGAGACCGCCGCCGCGGTGGCCGTGAACCTCGCCGCCTCCTTCGCGGAGACCGGCAAGGACGTCCTGCTCATCGAGGCCGACCTGCGCACCCCGGTACTGGCCAGCCAGTTGCCGACGGACGCCGGCGGCCGGCCGCGCTGGAGCCAGACCCCGGGCAGCCAGAAGGGCGGCGGGCGGCACTCCGACTCCGAGTGGCCCGACGGCCGCCAGCTCGTCGTGGACGCCGGCGAGTCCGGCTCCTTCGACCTGATCCCCGGCGAGCGGGCGCGCAACGTGCCGCGCGCGCTGACCTCCCCCCGCGCCACCAGCCTGATCTCCGAGGCCGACTCCCCCAACGCGACCGTCGTCGTGCTCGCGCCGCCCGTGCTCTCGTACGCCGACGCCCTCGCCCTCGTCGACCGCGTCGACGGCGTCCTGGTCGTCTGCAACCCGCGCGGCGTCCACCGCACCGACTTGATCCGGATCCGCGAGCTGATCAGCGGCGCCGGCGGCACGGTGCTCGGCGCGGTGCTGCACGCCCCGCTGCCCGGCGAGAAGCGCGGCCGCAACAAGGACAAGAACCCCGATCCGGCCCCCGCCGCCACCCCGGCGGGTGGGCCTAAGCCGCCGCAGCCGATCCCCTACGAGGTCGCCGAGCCCGAGCAGCACATCCCCGGTGACGGCACCGACACCGTCGCGCTGCGCACCGTGCGCATGGGCCGCAGATGAGCCGACGCGGCCTCGCCGCCGTCGCCTCCGTCCTCGACCAGGCCGCCTCCAGCGCCACGAACATCCTGGTGCTGGTGCTGGCCGCCCGATTGTCCTCGGCGGGCGGGTTCGCCGACTTCTCGATGGTGTACGTGACCTTCAGCGTGCTCCTCGGACTGAACATGGCCTACGTCGGCCAGAGCCTGGTCCTGGAGAAGGGCCAGGGGGTCCCCCCGGACGAAGTCTGGGGGAGGCTCGGCGCGATGTGCCGATCCGCCGTCGGCTTCACCGGGGCCGCGTCGGCCGCCGTGGGCGTGCTGCTCGTGGTGGCGGGCCTCGCGCTCCCCGGCACGCCCGGGCGGGCCTTCCTCGCGCTGGGCCTCGTACTGCCCCTGGTCCTCCTCCAGGACGGGCTGCGGTACTGCTTCTCCGCGCTGCGCGCCCCCGAGCGGGCGCTGGCCGCGGACGCGCTGCGGCTGGTGTGCGTGGTCGCGGCGCTGGCCGTGCAGCCCGAGGGGGCCTCTGCCGGGCGGCTGGTCCTTGCCTGGGGGCTCTCCGCGCTGCCCGCCCTGGGGTTGGGTCTGTGGCTGCTGCGGCCGTACGTGCGCGGCGCGCGCGGCGACCTGCGGCCGTACCTGCGGCGGGGTCACCTCGGGCAGCGGTTCGTGGTCGAGTTCGCGGTGGGCAACGGCTCCAGCCAGCTCGCCGTCCTGGGCCTCGGCGTCTTCGCGACCCCGCTGGCCGTCGGCGCGCTGCGGGGCGCGACCACCCTCTTCGGGCCGCTGAACGTGCTGTTCAACTCCGCGAACGCCTTCGGGCCGCCGGTGCTCGGCCGGCTCGGCGGCAAGCGGGCCACGGTGCGGGCGACCGCGCTGCTGGGCCTGGTGCTGGCCGCGGTCGGCGCGGGCTGGGGGGCCGTGCTGTACGCGCTGCCCGACCGGGCGGGCCGTCAGCTGCTCGGCAACACCTGGGCGGCGACGGCCGGGCTGCTGCCGGCGACGGGGGCCCAGTACGCCGTGATGGGGCTCGGCACGTGTGCGCTGCTGACCCTGCGGGTGCTGGCGCCGAAGGCCACGCTGTCCTTGCAGGTGGTCTTCTCGCTGCTGTCCGTGGGGATGCTGCTGGGCGGCTACGCGGTGGGGGGTGTGGCGGGCGCCGCGTGGGGCCTGGCCGCCGGCTCCGCCCTCAAGGCCCTGGCCGCCTGGTGGCGCGTCACCCGCCTCCCGGCCGCCGCCGGTTCTCGGGACACCGCCGCCGCTGAGCCGACCCCCGCCGCCTGACCCGCTCGCACGGAGCGATGAGCCCACCGGGCGGCCGCCGTGTGAGCCGCTGCGCGGGCTTCTCTCCCCGCCCCGCCCTTTCGCGCGGACAAGGTCCGGGCAGACCTCACCGCGGCCCGCCCGGGCAGGGCTAGCGCAGGGTGGTGGACTTGTCCGTGCGGTACGTCGCGACCAGCGCGAGGCAGAGGGCGGCGATCGCCACCCGCCCGGACGCCTGCAGCAGCGGTCCGCGCAGCAGGATGAAGGAGTAGCCCGCGACCAGCGGGACGACCACCGAGATCAGACTGCCCGGCGGCGACCGCCGCGTGGCCCGTTTCGCGTAGCGCCGGTCGACGCGGGCGGAGGCGTACCCCATGCCCAGCAGCCCGGCGCCCATCCCCAGCGGACCGAAGTCGAGCCACAGCTCCGCCCAGATCGGGGAGGAGAGGTTGGTGTTGACCGTGCCCATCCACTGGCCGACCATCACGCCGGTGTCCCGCGGCTTGCCCGCCCACACCGAGCGCGGCACCGCGAACAGGATCGACCCGGCCAGCTGGCGTCCGTAGAAGTGCCCGGGGCCCGACTCCGAGAAGGTGATGGTGTTCGCGAACATGCCGATCTGGTCGTAGTCCTTGAGCGCCATCGGCTCCAGGAAGGATGTGGTCTCGACCGGGCGGTAGTTCTTCTCGTCGTACCGGAAGCGGTCGGCGAAGGGGAAGATCAGGAGCGCGACGACCACCGCCATCGACAGCGCCACCCGGTACATCGCCGCGCTCACCGGGAAGACGGTGAAGAGCAGCGCGAACATGACCGTCAGGAACCAGTACCGCGGGTTCGAGATCGGGTTGTTGACGATCAGGTTGAGGCCGGCGAGCGCCGCCCACGTGACGATGATCGACACCTTGCGGCGGGCGAACTTCGAGGTGATCAGCCAGCGGGTGTAGAGGAGCAGCGCGAGCAGGGCCGGTACGGTGCCGAAGCCGCGCAGCAGGGCCTGCCCGGCCTGGCCGTCGCCGTTGGAGACGCCCGCCTCCTCGATGCCGGCGATGATCTCCTGGCGGCTGGAGAAGAAGACCACCGGGCCGCCGAGCTTCATGATGAAGACCGCGCTGCAGCCGAAGGACAGGATCGTGAGCAGCTGGAGGCGCCGCCGGTGGGCCATGACCGGGCGCGACTCCTTCAGCGAACCGCCCGCGCGCCCGGCCGGCCGGTGACGGGCCAGCAGCACGCCGACGTCGAAGGCCGTGCAGCCGAGCAGCACGAGCCCGATGGCGGCGGTCAGGTCGGAGCGCGGGCCGACGACCGGCGTCGGGACCTGGCCGAGGACGGCCTGCGCGAGCGGGGCCACACCCATGGCCATGTAGACGAAGAGCCAGAAGGAGCCCTGGAGCAGCTTGCGGCGGCTGGTCAGCACCATCGCGGAGAGCCGGGCGCCCGCGTACATGGTGAGCAGCAACTGGAGCCAGAAGGCCGCGTCACGGGCGCCTGCGCCGGTCTGGACGGCGACGAACAACGGCAGGAAGACGGTGAATCCGAGCGCGAGCGGGACGGACAGCGCGCGCGAGAGCAGGGTGCGCGGGAGGGTGGCCCGGCCCCACAGGCTCTCGTCCTCGAAGGGGGACGGGACGGGCTGCTTCGCGGGCGTTGCGGAGGGCTTGCGTATGTCCGTCGTCACTGCCGCCCCCACCCGATGTGCCTGGTCCGCGCGCAGTCTAGTCTGAGCGGGCCGCGCCCGGGGAGGCCGCGGCCGAGAGCACGATGGGGGCTTCTGTTGCGTGATCTTCCTGCCTTCACGCTGGCCGGATACGACAAGGGGCGCGGGCTGCTGACGCAGGCGCTCTGGTTCGCCGTGATGAACACGCTGTTCATGAGCTGGTTCTGTCCGGTGCGGCTGCGGGTGGCGCTGCTGCGGGCCTTCGGCGCGAAGATCGGCGAGGGTGTGCTGATCCGGCACCGGGTGCGCGTGCTGTGGCCGTGGAAGCTCACCGTCGGGGACCACACCTGGATAGGCGAGGGCGCCTGGCTGCTGAACCTCGAGCCGGTGACGATCGGTTCGCACGTCTGCCTCTCGCAGGAGGCGATGCTGTGCACCGGCTCGCACGACCACCGGGCCGCCGACTTCCGTTACCGCAACGCCCCGATCACCGTCGAGGACGGCGCGTGGGTGGCGGTGCGCGCGACCGTGCTGGCCGGGGTCACGGTGGGCCGCTGCGCGGTCGCCGGCGCGGGCTCGGTCGTGCACAAGGACCTGCCGGAGCTGACCCTGCAGACCCAGGACGGGCGGCGCCGCCCGGTGGAGGAGCCCAAGTGAGTACCCCGCTGCGCGTGCTGCACGCCGTCACCCTGCACTCCCCCTCGCATGCCTTCGGCGGCCCGGTCCGGGTCGCGCTGAACCTGGCGAAGGGGCTGCGCGCCCGGGGCCACGAGGCCCGGCTGGTCGCGCTGGGCGAGGGCTTCGACGTGTGGCCCACCTCGGTGGAGGGCGTGCCGGCCAAGCTGTTCCCGGCCCGCCGCCTGCTCCCCCTCGGCTTCAGCGGGATGACCTCGCCGGCGCTGCTGGCCTCGGCCGGGCGCCTCGTGCGCGACGCGGACCTCGTCCACGTCCACCTGGCCCGGGACCTGGTGACCCTGCCGGTGGCCCTGGCGGCGCTGCGGGCGGGCAAGCCCCTGGTGCTGCAGACCCACGGGATGGTGGACCCGAGCGGGAAGCTGCTCGCCAAGGTGCTGGACGCGGTGGCGGTACGCCGGCTGCTGCGCGGCGCGGACGCGCTGCTGTACCTGACCCCGCACGAGCGGGAGGGCCTGGACGCGGTGGTGGGCGCGCCGCTGGCGCGGGCGGTCCGCCTGGTCAACGGGACCCCGGCGCAGGAGGAGCGGCCGCAGCCGGCAGGCCCGCCGCGGATCCTGTACTCGGCGCGCCTGCAGGCCCGTAAGCGGCCGGTGGACTTCGTGGACGCGGCGCCGGCGGTCCTGGCGGCGCACCCGGACGCGCACTTCGTGGTCGCGGGCCCGGACGAGGGCGAGCTGGGGGCCGTACGCGCCCGGATCGGTGCGCTGGGCCTGACGGACCGGTTCACGGTCCCGGGGGCGCTGTCCAGCGCGGAGGTCCTGGCGGAGCTGCGCCGGGCCCACGTGTACGTGCTGCCCTCGGTGGACGAGCCGTTCCCGATGTCGGTGCTGGAGGCGCTCTCGGTGGGCGTCCCCTCGGTGGTCACGCACTCCAACGGCCTCGCCCGCGACGTCGCGGGGGCCGGCGCGGGGCACGCGGTGGATCCCGGACCGGCGGGCGTCGCCGCGGCCGTCCTGGCCCTGCTGGACCCGGCGGCCAACCGCGAGGCCTCGCTGGCGGCCCGCAGACTGGCCGCGGACTCCTTCTCCATGGACGCGGTCCTGGACACCCTGCTCCCGGTGTACGAGGGCGCGCTGCGCGGGTGAGGACCTGCCGCAGCGTCAGATGACGTCGCGGCGGTGTTCCTCCACCACGGGTATCGCGCCCGCGGTCCGGCGCCGCTTGTAGATGCTGGTGTAGACGGCGAGGCCGATCCCGCCCACCGCCATCATGATCAGACCGACCAGGTCGAGGTTGACGCTCTCCATCTCCCAGTCGCTGGCGAAGGTGAGGATGGCACCCACCACGATCAAACCGATGCATCCGCCGATGCCCATGAGTCCGCCTTCCGCTGCGGTGGCTGTGACCGCGCGGATACCCCGGTCCGGGACACGGAAACGCCCCCGGGGGCCGGGAGTCCGGTCCTCGGGGGCGTTCGCGTACGTCTGCAGGCTTCTGCGGTGTTACGCGGGGATCCAGGCGTAGCAGCCGGAGGAGTTGAACTCCGCCGTGCCCGCCGGGATCGTCGCCGTGATCTTGTCGCCGGCCTTGAGCGGGGCCTCGGGGCCCGAGGCGAGGACGCCGCCGTCCTTGCCCTTGGCCTCCCAGGTGCAGTTCGTGGCCTGGGTCAGCGCCCGGTAACCGCCCGCCGCGGGCGACTTCCCGGAGCCTTCGGCGAAGCCCTTCTCCGCCGCGGCGAGGACCGGCTTCTGGTCCGGGCACAGGTGCGTGATCGCGTCCTTGGCCCCCGGGATCTCCCCGGTGATGACGGCTCCGGTCGCGGCGTCCTTGTCGTGCTTCGCGGTGCGCGCCACCCGCTGGCAGGCCTCCTGGCCTGTCTGCAGGACGGCCGCCGGGTCCATCTTCTCGGGGACCCGCCCGCTCAGGTACTTCTTCTCCTGGTCCGTGAAGCTGCCCGTCTTCGGGGTGAGCTTCGCGTCGGGGAGGACCGGGCCCGTCGGCTTCGCGTCGGCCGCGGGATCCGCCGTCGCCGGGGTGTCCGCGGGATCGGGGGCCGCCGACGAGGCCGGAGGCTTCGCCTTCACCCCGGAGTCGTCCCCGCCCGAACTGCAGGCGGTCAGGGTCAGGGCGGCGGTCAGCAGGACAGCGGCCGCCGCGGAGCGTCGGTACATCGGATGGCTCCCGTACTACTTACAGGGGTGGGACAGGCGAGCGGGGCCCGGCCACGTAGAGCCGGGCCCCGCACGCCGTCAGGCGGTTGCTTCGGTGGTCGCTACTTCGCGCCGAAGGTCAGAACCAGCTGCGGAGTACCCTCCGCCGCCGTGGACTCCGAGGACCAGATCCACAGCGGGTCGGTGCCCGTGCTCGTCAGGCCCAGGCTGTAGCTGCCGCCCAGCACCGCGGAGACCGCGGCGGTGTCCAGCTCGACGCTGTGCACCGCCGAGCCGTCCGGCACGCCCGCGATGCTGCCGAGCGGGGTGGTGCCGAGGGTGGGCTTGGTGTTGAAGGTGGTGCCCGCGCCGCTCCAGGTGCCGGTGACCGGGACCACGGAGACGGTGTCGGCGGTGCCGGCGCCCGCCTGCGTGGAGGTCTTGATCTGCAGCGAGGCGGACTTCAGGACCTGGCCGGCCGGGGCGGCCGGCAGGTTGAAGCGCAGGTACGTCTCGTACGCCGAGGTGCCGCGCACCGCGAGCGAGGTGGACGTGCCGTAGGCCGTGCTCGGGGCGCCCTGGTTGATGTAGGTGTCCTCGGTCGCCTTGACCGAGGAGACCGAGTCGGTGGGAGCCTTGGCCAGGTCGAAGTGGTTCTTGACCTGGGCCTGGGTGAGCGCCGTCGGGTAGACGGCCGTCTCGTCGAGCTGACCGGCGAAGAAGTTGCTCGTCGGGCGGGTCGGCCAACCGGAGAGGTTGTCACCGCCGGCGTGCCAGTAGCCCGCGTAGGTGCTGTTGCTGGTGGCGTTCAGCGAGCCCTTGTTCTGGCCGTCGACGTACAGCGTGATGCCGCCGGGGCCCTGGGTGCCGACCACGTGGTGCCACTTGTTGTCGTTGTACGTCTCGAACAGACCCGTGGAGACGGTCCGGGCCGAGCCGTTGTGGACGCCGAAGACGAGGCGACCGGTGTTGGTCATGTAGATGTGCCGGTCGGCCGACCCGCTGTTGCGCGTGGTGTTGTTGCCGAAGCCGATCAGCTTGCCGCCGCGCGTGGTGTTCGTCTTGAACCAGGTCTCGACGGTGAACGTGTTGCCGACCGTCTGACGGCGGTCGCCGTGCACCAGCTGGCTGGTCCCGTTGAAGCCCATCGCCGTGCTGGCGCCGGCGACCGCGCCGGGCGTCTGGCGCAGGGCCGGGGCGTTGAACTGGACACCGCTGTAGTTGCCGCCGCCGGAGGAGTCGGCCACGTACGGGCTGACGGTGTCGTCGTAGCGCCAGTACAGGTTGGCGCCGTCCGCGCGCACCTGGTTCGGGTACGACTGGACCGAGGTCGGGATCGTCACCGAGGCGACGGCCGACAGGGCGCTGGTGTTGCCCGCGTCGTCGGTCGCGGTCACCCGGTAGGTGTACGTCTGGCCGGCCTTGACCGTGGCGTCGGTCCAGGAGGCCTGCGGGCGCTCCCACTCCAGCGAGCTGGCGGTGACCGTCGCGGCCGGGGTGGCCGAGCCGTTGCGGTAGATGCGGTACGTCAGCTTGCTGTCGTCCGCGTCGTAGCTGGTGCGCCAGCGGACCTGGGCCTCGCCGGGCTTGACGCTCGCGGCGCTGGCCACCGGGGTGGTCGGGGCGCCGACGTCGCCGGTGGAGGCGAAGCGGGTCAGGCCCTGCTGGGCCTTGCCGTTGATGAGGGTGAACTCACCGCCGACCCACATGTACTTGACGTCGTTCTTGTCGGCCACGGCCATGACGCGCGGGCCGATGCCCTCGCCGAGGCCGTCGTTGGCCGTGGGGTGCCAGCCGAGCTTGCCGGGTCCGCGCACGAAGCCGTCCACGGGCGCGGGGGCGGCGCCTTCGTGGTTGGTCGGCTGGGCCAGCAGGAAGTTCCGCTTGCCGTCGGGGAACTCCAGCTCGGTGGAGCAGTCGTGCGCGTGCGAGGAGCTGTAGAGCACTCCCTCGTACGGCAGGACGAACTGGGTGGCACCGAGGCAGCGGTCGCGCCACTTCTCGGTGAAGTCGTTCAGGCGCAGGCCAATGCGGCCGTCGAAGACGCCGCCGCCGGAGCCCTCGTGGCCCGTGTAGAAGCCGGTGTCGTCGGTGGAGATGTCCTTGACGACCGAGTTCGACGGGATGTTGCTGTACGTCTTGGTGACCGCGCCGGTGGTGGCGTTGACCACGGCCAGGGCGTGGCTGTTGGAGCCGTTGACGGTGAAGAAGTCGCCGCCCAGCAGCACGTTCTTGCCGTCGGGGGTGACCTCGACCGCGCGGCCCGGCTCGTCGACGTTGGCGACGAAGGGCTTGAGCGCACCGGTGCCGGCGTCCACGGCGGCGAACCGCTCGCGGGTCTGGCCGTCGACGGCGTTGAAGTCGCCGGCCGCGTAGAGGGTGTCGTCGGTGACGGCGAGCCCGCGCACGGTGGCCGGGAAGCCCGGGTGGAACGATGCCTTGGGGGTGCAGCTCGCGATGTCGATCGCCGCGAGGCTGGAGACCGGGGTGCCGTTGACGGCGCCGAAGTAGCCGCCCGCGTACAGGGTCTTCTTGTCCTTGGAGACGACCAGGGTGCGCACGGTCGCCGTGCCGTCGCCGATGGTGAAGGCGAGCTTGCAGGCGGTGGGCTTGCCCGTCGCGGCGTCGAGCGCGACGAAGTTCACGGCCTCCTGCTCGGCGCCCGCGGCGCCCTCGGGCGGACGGACCGCCGAGAAGGTACCGCCGGCGAAGACGGTGCCGTTCGCCTGGGCCATCGCAAAGACGATGCCGTCGGGCTGCCAGGTGGGCAGCTCGTCGGCGGTGAATGCCACCGGCGGCGTGATAGCGGACGCCTGAGGCATCAGCACCAGGCCTATACCGGTGCCGGCACCGGCCAGTGACAGGACGAGGGCAGCAGTCAGCCCTCTGGATCTACGCATGAGCCCCCCAGGGCAATCGCCCGGTTTGATGGCTGGAACTATCCGAACAGCCATATGTACGGGCGCAGACTAGGGCTCACGCGAGGGCCTGGTCACCTCTCTTGACCCATTGCATACCAACTTGGAATCAACGGTTCAGCATCGAGGGTGCACAACGGACATATAGCAGGTTTGGCCCGGCCGCACCCGCAGAGAAGTGCGCGAATGACCGGGACACGGCAAATCGTAGGGGAAATATAAGGCCTCAGCGGTCGATACGGACGGTCACGCCCGCCAGTTGGTCCTCGACCTGACGGATGTCGGCGTCGACCATGATCTGCGCCAGCTCCGCCACCAGGACCGATGGCTTCCAGCCAAGCAGGTCGTGGGCCTTCGAGGCGTCGCCGATGAGGGCGTCGACCTCGCTGGGGCGCTCGTACTTGGCGTCGTAGCGCACGTGCTCGTTCCAGTCGAGACCGGCGTGCGAGAAGGAGGACTCGACGAACTCGCGGACGGTCGCGGCCACGCCGGTGGCGACGACGTAGTCGGTGGGCTCGTCCTGCTGCAGCATCCGCCACATGGCGTCCACGTACTCGGGGGCGTAGCCCCAGTCGCGCACCGCGTCGAGGTTGCCGAGGTAGAGGTGGTCCTGGAGACCGGCCTTGATGCGGGCGACCGCGCGGGTGATCTTGCGGGTCACGAAGGTCTCGCCGCGGCGCGGGGACTCGTGGTTGAAGAGGATCCCGTTGACGGCGAACATGTCGTACGCCTCGCGGTAGTTCACCGTGGTCCAGTACGCGAAGACCTTCGCGGCGCCGTACGGGCTGCGCGGGTGGAACGGGGTCCCCTCGTTCTGCGGGGGCGGGGTCGCCCCGAACATCTCCGAGGACGAGGCCTGGTAGATGCGGGTGTCGACGCCGCTGGCCCGGATGGCCTCCAGCAGCCGCAGCGCGCCGAGGCCGGTCACGTCGCCCGTGTAGAGCGGGGCGTCGAAGGAGACGCGGACGTGGGACTGGGCGCCGAGGTTGTAGACCTCGTCGGGGCGTATGTCACGGAGCAGGTTCACCAGCGCGACGCCGTCGGAGAGGTCGGCGTGGTGCAGGACGAAGGACCGGTTGGCCGTCTGCGGGTCCTGGTAGATGTGGTCGACCCGCTCCGTGTTGAAGCTGGAGGACCGCCGCACGAGCCCGTGCACCGTGTAGCCCTTGGAGAGCAGGAGCTCGGCGAGGTACGAGCCGTCCTGCCCGGTGACGCCGGTGATCAGTGCGGTCTTGCCCATACGGTCCCCCTGGGGATGGTTTCGGTCAGTTGTGATGAGCGGGGCGCCCCCACCCGTTCGAGGTCCCGGCAGGCAGACGGCCCGGCGCACCGGCCGGAACCGGGGACTGGATGCGTACCGTACACGCCCGGTCCAGCCGCCTTTGCGGCGGATTCCTCCACACCCTTCGCACACGGCCCGCACTCCCCCGCCACCAGGGGCCGTGCGGGAGCGCGGCGGCGGCTCCGGTTCCGGGGCCCGGACCACTGCGACCTCCGCGGGAGCGGGCTGGCATCATCGGCGGTATGACAAGTTCGCTGCCGCTCCTGCCCCCGAACGCCCGCGTCTTCGTCGCGGGCCACCGCGGCCTCGTGGGGTCCGCGGTCGCCCGGCGGCTGACCGCCGACGGCCACGAGGTGCTCACCCGGGGCCGCGCCGACCTCGACCTGCGCGACGCCGCCGCTACGGGTGCGTACCTGAAGGACGTCCGCCCGGACGCCGTCGTGCTGGCCGCCGCCAAGGTCGGCGGGATCATGGCCAACAGCACCTACCCGGTGCAGTTCCTGGAGGAGAACCTCCAGATCCAGCTCAGTGTGATCGCCGGCGCGCACGCCGCCGGCGTGGGCCGGCTGCTGTTCCTCGGTTCGTCCTGCATCTACCCGAAGCTGGCCCCGCAGCCGATCCGCGAGGACGCCCTGCTGACCGGCCCGCTGGAGCCGACCAACGAGGCCTACGCCCTCGCGAAGATCGCCGGCATCGTCCAGGTCCAGTCGTACCGCAAGCAGTACGGGGCCTCGTACATCTCGGCCATGCCGACGAACCTCTACGGCCCGGGCGACAACTTCGACCTGGAGACCTCCCACGTCCTGCCCGCCCTCATCCGGCGGTTCCACGAGGCCGCCGCCGAGGGCCGCGAGGAGGTCACCCTGTGGGGCTCGGGGACCCCGCGGCGGGAGTTCCTTCACGTGGACGACCTGGCCGCCGCCTGCGCCGTCCTGCTCGGCAGCTACGACGGCGACGAGCCGGTCAACATCGGCTGCGGCGAGGACCTGACCATCAGGGAACTGGCCGAGACGGTCGCCGAGGTGACCGGCTTCCAGGGCCGGCTCGCCTGGGACACGTCCAAGCCGGACGGGACCCCGCGCAAGCTGCTGGACGTCGGCCGCCTGACCTCGCTCGGCTGGAAGCCCGCCGTCCCGCTGCGGGACGGGATCGCCGCCACGTACAAGTGGTGGCGCGAGCAGAGCTGATCGCACGGGCGGCCTCGATACCCCGGTGCCTCAGTACGCTCCGCGTCCGTCGACGACGGCGCGGAGCGTACGGCCCATCACGTCGACATCGCTGGTGAAGGACCAGTTGTCGACGTACTGCAGGTCGAGCTGGATCGTTTCGTCCCAGGACAGATCGGACCTACCGCTGATCTGCCACAACCCCGTCATCCCGGGCCGCACGGTGAGCCGCCGCAGTTCGACCTCGTCGTACTGGGCCACCTCCTCCGGCAGCGGCGGGCGCGGGCCGACCAGCGACATGTGGCCGGTCAGTACGTTGACCAGCTGCGGCAGTTCGTCCAGCGAGGTGCGGCGCAGCAGCCGGCCCACCCGGGTCACCCGGGGGTCGCGGCGCATCTTGAACATCAGGCCGTCGTTCTCGTTCGCCCCGGACAGCTCGGCCTTGCGGGCGTCGGCGTCCATCACCATCGTGCGGAACTTCCACATGACGAACGGCACCCCGTCGCGGCCGATGCGCTGCTGCCGGTAGAAGGCCGGACCGCGCGAACCGAAGCGGATGGCCAGCACGATGCCGAGGAAGACCGGCGCGAGCAGCAGCAGCCCGGCCGCGGCTCCCACCCGGTCCAGGGCCGACTTGAGCAGGGTCTGCACGCCACGGCCGACCGGGGGCGCGACCCGCAGCACGGCCAGCCCGCCCGCGGACAGGGTCTCCAGCCGCTTGACGGAAACCTCCACCAGCCCGGCGAAGACCGCCAGTTCCAGCCCGGCGTCGTGCAGGGCCCAGGCGACGCGGCGCAGCCGCTCCCCCGTGATCCGCACTCCGGGGGCCACCAGCACCAGGTCTGCGTGGTGGCTGCGGACGGCGCCGAGCACGGCCGAGGAGTCGCCGGCCGGGGCCTCGGGCATCGCCTCGTCGAGCCGGGCCGCCACGGGCACCCCGCTGGAAAGGGCGCCGGAACCGACCGGGACCACGCCCACGACCACGTACGGGTGGTCGGTGCGCGCGGCGAGGTGCGCGATGACATCCTCGGCCGCGTCGGGCTCGCCGACGACGAGGACCCGGCTCACGGCCTGGGCCTCGCGACGGGCGGCCGAGAGGTGACGGTAGGTCAGCTTGTGGCAGGCGACGGTGATGAGCAGGGCCGGCAGCAGGGCCCCGAGGGCGGACAGCCGGGGCGTGTCCTCCTCGGTCACCACGCGGGCCACGGCCAGCACGCCGATGAGAATCAGCCAGTCGTGGACGACGGGCAGCACTCCGCGCGACTCCCCGAGCGCGCGGGCCGCGTACCGCCGGCGCAGCGCCTGGACCCCGGTCCACGCCACGGCGGCGGCAAGGGCGCAGTAGAGGGGCCGGACCTGCTGTGCGGCATCGAAGACGAGCCCTACGGGGAGGGCGGCGCCGAAGAAGTCGGCGGCGACGGCGGCCGGGCGGTACCAGCGGGCCTTGTCCCCGAGGCGCCGGGCGGACCCGACGGAATCACGGGCCGCCCCGGCCACTCTTTGCGCAGGAAAATGGACATGCCTCATGGGCCCCCCTGGCACGTGGTCTATGACAGTGGCGGGTGTCCATGGCTTCCCCTGGCAACGGACATCTGCCGCACCGGGAAACAGTACGACAAACACCCGTACGGTAAATGCCGTTTGGGTCAACGCAGCCTCTTGTTGCGCAAGTGTTAGCAACCGGTATCAGCCGTTCCGAATGCCGGACGCCCCCTTTTGCACACGAAGGTGAATGGTCCGAATACCGGATACGTATCTTCGGACAACGAACCGTTTCCGGCCAACCTTTTGACGCGGCCCTGACATCTAGACCGACAAGTGGCAATCTTCGACCGTTCATCGCACCAGCCCTGTTCTGCCCGGAGGCCCACCCAGCCATCCGGAACCCCCCTTGCAGAAGGAGTCTGCGTTGAGGTCCACCCCCCAGAGGCGTGCCACCGCGGCCGGCGCGCTCGTTGCCGCGGCAGCCCTGCTCGCCGTAGGTATACAGACCGGCACCGCCACCGCCGACGCCACCGCGTCCCAGGCACCCAAGGCCGCCCAGCCCAATCCGGGCGCGGCCAACCGCGTACTCAGCGCTTCGGAGCGTGCGACGCTCCTCGCCGAGGCCAACTCGACCACCGCGCAGGCCGCCAAGGCGCTCGGCCTCGGCAGTGGCGAGAAGCTCGTCGTCCGCGATGTCGTCCAGGATGCGGACGGCACCACGCACACGACGTACGAGCGCACCTACGACGGCCTCCCCGTGCTCGGCGGTGACCTCACCGTTCACGCCAAGGGCGGTGTCACCAAGAGCGTGACCAAGGCGACCAACCACGAGATCAAGGTCGCCGACACCAACGCCACGGTCACCCCGGCGGCCGCGGAGAGCCAGGCGGTCTCCGCCGCCAACGCCGAGGGCTCGAAGGAGGCCAAGGCCTCCAAGAACGCCCGCAAGGTGATCTGGGCGGCCGAGGGCGCTCCGGTGCTCGCGTTCGAGACCGTCGTCGGCGGCCTCCAGCACGACGGCACCCCGAACGAGCTGCACGTGGTGACCAACGCCAAGACCGGCGCCAAGATCACCGAGTGGCAGGCCATCGAGACCGGCACCGGCAACACCATGTACAGCGGCCAGGTGACCCTCGGGACCACCCAGTCGGGCAGCACCTGGAACCTGACCGACGCCGCGCGCGGCAGCCACAAGACGTACAACCTCAACCGCGGCACCGGCTCCGGTACCGGCACCCTGTTCTCCGGCCCGGACGACATCTGGGGCAACAACCAGCCGTCCAACCTGGAGACCGCCGGCGCGGACGCCCACTACGGCGCGGCCGTCACGTGGGACTACTACAAGAACGTGCACGGCCGCAACGGCCTGCGCAACGACGGCGTGGCCCCGTACAGCCGGGTCCACTACGGCAACGCCTACGTCAACGCGTTCTGGAGCGACTCCTGCTTCTGCATGACGTACGGCGACGGCGAGGGCAACAACAAGCCCCTCACCTCCACCGACGTGGCGGCGCACGAGATGACCCACGGTCTGACCTCGGTCACCGGCAACATGACCTACAGCGGTGAGCCCGGCGGTCTGAACGAGGCCACCTCCGACATCTTCGCGGCGGCGGTCGAGTTCTACGCCAACAACCCGCAGGACGTCGGCGACTACCTGGTCGGCGAGAAGATCGACATCAACGGCGACGGCAGCCCGCTGCGCTACATGGACAAGCCGAGCAAGGACGGCGCGTCCAAGGACGCCTGGTACTCGGGCCTCGGCGGCATCGACGTCCACTACTCCTCGGGCCCGGCCAACCACTGGTACTACCTGGCCTCCGAAGGCTCCGGCGCCAAGGTCATCAACGGCGTGAGCTACGACTCGCCGACCGCCGACGGCCTCCCGGTCACCGCGATCGGCCGCGACGCCGCCTCGAAGATCTGGTTCCGCGCGCTGACCACCGGTCTGTTCAAGTCGAACACCAACTACGCGGCGGCCCGTACGGCCACCCTGCAGGCGGCGGCCGACCTGTACGGCGCCGGCTCGGCCACGTACAACAACGTGGCCCACGCCTGGGCGGCCATCGCCGTCGGATCGCGCCCCGCGCCCAGCGGCGTCTCGGTCACGGCGATCCCGAACCAGACCACCCAGATCAACACCGCTGTCAGCCTGCAGGTCCAGGCCACCAGCACCAACCCGGGTGCGCTGAGCTACGCGGCGACCGGCCTGCCGGCCGGCCTGTCGATCAACTCCTCCACCGGCCTGATCTCGGGCACGGCCACCACCGCGGGCACGTCCAACGTGACCGTCACGGTGACCGACTCGCAGAGCAAGACCGGGACGGCGTCCTTCACCTGGACGGTCGGCACCGGTCAGCAGAACGTCTTCGAGAACACGAACGACTACCAGATCGCGGACAACGCCACGGTCGAGTCCCCGCTCTCGGTGACCCGTACGGGCAACGCCCCGAGCACGCTGAAGGTGGACGTGAACATCGTCCACACCTACGTCGGTGACCTGGTGGTCGACCTGGTCGCCCCCGACGGCAGCGTGTACAACCTGCGCAACCGCACCGGCGGCAGCGCGGACAACATCGTCCAGTCCTTCACCGTGAACGCCTCCTCCGAGGTCGCCAACGGCACCTGGAAGCTCCGCGTCAGGGACGCTGCCAGCCTGGACACCGGCTACATCAACAGCTGGAAGCTCACCTTCTGACCCCATCGGGGCCATGTGAGCCACAGCTGAACAGATAGACACGGGGCCGCCCGGGAGAAGACCTCCCCGGGCGGCCCTGTCCCATGGGCCCTGCCGCGCCGGGACCTGTTGCCCCGAAGGCGGGGACCTTCGGCGCCGCCCCGCGTCCGGGCGTACGGGGAGACTGGGTCCGAGCGAACCTACGGAAGCGTAGGTCCGGGTGACCCGCCGAGTGACGGACCTGCCCCCATGCCTCAGCCGCGTACGACGGCCCCGACCACCGTCCCGACCGCCGTCCCGACCGCCGGTGCCGGCACCACCGCGCGGCCCCGGCCCTGGCTGATCCAGGGCGGCACGGGCGTCGGGGTCTCCGGCTGGCGGCTGGCCCGGGCCCTGTCCACGGCGGGACAGCTCGGCGTGGTCTCCGGCACCGCGCCGGACGTGGTCCTGGCCCGGGTGCTGCAGACCGGTGACCCCGGCGGGCACGCCCGCCGCGCGCCGGCCGCCTTCCCGCTGCCCGAGCTCGCGCAGGGCGCGCTCGACTGCTACTTCCGCGAGGGCGGCATCGGCGGGGGCGTCCCCCTGCGCACCACCCCGCGGCTGCGGGCGACCGGCGGGTCACCGGCGGAAATCCTCACCGTCCTCGGTAACTTCGTCGAGGTCTGGCTCGCGAAGGACGGACATGACGGCATCGTCGGCGTCAACTACCTGGAGAAGATCCGGCTGGCCACCGCCCCCGCCCTGTTCGGCGCGATCCTGGCAGGCGTCGACCACGTGCTCGTGGGCGCGGGAGTCCCGGGTCAGATCCCTGCCCTCGCCTCGCGGCTGGCGCGCTCCCAACCCTGCGTGACCCAGGTCGCCGTGGTGGGCGACGAGGAGCCGCTGGACCACCTCTTCGACCCGATGGCGCTGCTCGCCGGGCTCCACCCCGGCCCGCTGCGCCGTCCGGACGTACTGGCCATCGTGTCCCTGCCGGTGCTGGCCGCCTACCTCGCGCGCGACGAGTCGACCCGCCCCGACGGGTTCGTCATCGAGACCTCGCAGGCCGGCGGGCACAGCGCCCCGCCGCGCGGGCCGATGCGGCGGGGCGCAGACGGCGAGCCGGTCTACGGCCCGCGCGACCAGCCCGATCTCGCCACAACGGCGACGCTCGGGCTGACGTTCTGGCTCGTCGGCGGGCAGGCCGCCCCAGAGGCGGTCACCCCGGCCCGCGCCGCGGGGGCGGCCGGGGTGCAGATCGGCAGCGCGTTCGCCCTGTGCGAGGAGTCGGGGATGGCCCGGCACCTGCGCGGCCGGGCGCACGCCGGCACCCTCACGGTCCGCAACGACCCCGAGGCCTCGCCGACCTCGTTCCCCTTCAAGGTGGCGGAGCTGCCGGGGACGCTCTCCGAGCCCGAAGTGGCCGCGGCCCGGCGCCGGGTGTACGGCCTGGGCTTCCTGCGCACGCCGGTACGCGGCCCCCGCGGTCTGCTCTACCGGTGCGCGGCCGAGCCGGTGGGGAGCTACGTCCGCAAGGGCGGGGACGCGGCCGACGCGGTGGGCCGGCAGTGCCTGTGCAACGGGCTGCTGGCGACCGTCGGGCTGGCCCAGCGGCGGCCCGGCGGGGTGGTGGAGCCCCCGCTGGTGACGATCGGCAAGCACCTGTCCTTCCTGCCGAGGCTCTCCCCGGACGCGTCGCCCTATACGGCGGCCGACGTGGTGGAGTGGCTGGCGGCGGGTGCCGGTCCTGCGGAACGGGCCTGACGCGGAAGTGGCCCGGCCGCCGCGCGGGGCGCCGGACCACTCCCGGGTCAGGGAGCCACCGGATCAGCCCATGGCGCGGAAGACGGCGTCGAGGAGGTCTTCCTCCTCCTCTTCCTCCTCGCCGGCCTGGTCGTCACGGGCCTGGTCGTCACGCGCCTGATCGCCGCGGCCCTGGTCGTCACGCGCCTCGTCGTCACGCGCCTCGTCGTCACGCGCCTCGTCGTCACGGGCCTCGTCGTCACGCGCCTGGTCGTCACGCGCCTGGTCGTCACGCGCCTGGTCGCCGCGACCCTCGTCACCACGGCCCTGGTCGTCACGGGCCTGGTCGTCACGGCCTTGGTCGTCACGGGCCTGGTCGTCACGGCCCTGATCGCCGCGACCCTCGTCACCACGGCCGTGGTCGCCGCCGTTGTTCCAGTCGCCGCGGCCGTCGTTGTCGCCGCGGCCGTCGTCCGCCCCGTTCACCGGCGTGAAGTAGGCCGAGACCACCCTCACCCGGTTCACCTGCCCGTCCGGCCTCAGGGTCGCCACCTCCTCGCCGGAGCAGCTGCGGTTGTCGAAGAGGTGCGCCCGCGACCTCGTGTTGTTCTGGACCGCGACCGCGGGCCTGTCCCGGGAGGTGCGCGTCAGCACGTAGCAGGTGTTGTTGTCCGCGGGCCGGATCTGGCCGTTCTCCTCGACGTCGTTGTCGTTGACGAACCGGTAGTTCAGCGTGCCGAGCGCGCGGTCACCGTGGTCGTCAGCCAGCGACGGGCCGGCGGTGGGCAGGACGAGCGCGAGAGCGCCGACGAGCACGGCGGTGGTGGTGCGAAGACGCATGGGGGGAAATCCGTTCCTCGGGTCCGCGGATGCCGGGTCCGGTGGCATCCGCGGGCAGCGTAGGAGCGGAGCGGGTCGCGGAAACGATTCGGCATGCCCAGTACGTTCGAAGGTTCACCCGTGAGGTCCCAGCCGCAGGGTTTCAGATCCGGGCGGGGGGCGCTGCCGCGTCCGCAGCCGCCGCGGTCTTCGTACGGGCCCGCGGGACGCCGGCGGCGGCAGCCGGGGTCCCGTCACGGAGCAGCAGGAAGACCGCCAGAGCGCCGGCCAGACCCATCGCGGCCGAGGCCAGGAACGTCTCGCGCAGACCGCTCGCGAAGGCCGCCTCCACCAGGCCGGTCAGCGTCTCGCGGGCCGCGCCCGCCGGGGCCTCGGCGAGCAACTGCCCGGCGCCGCCGGAGGCCAGCGGCTCCGCCAGTTCCCGGCCGCCCTCACCGAGCCCGGAGCGCAGCCCCGCGTGGAACACGGCGCCGAGCACGGCGATGCCGAGGGCGGTGCCCAGCTGGCGCGCGGTGTTCAGGGCGCCGCCCGCCATGCCCGCCCGGGCCGGGGCCACGGCCCCCATCGCCGTGGCGGCGAGCGCCGGGGTGGCGGCGCCCACCCCCACGCCGGTCACGAGCAGCCCCGGGACCAGCGCGCTCCAGCCGTCCCCGGCGTCCAGCATCCAGGCCTGGAGCAGCGCGCCCGCGCCGATCAGCAGCAGCCCGCCGCCGATGGTCAGACGGGGCGCAACCCCGTGCAGCAGCCGCCCGGCCACCGCGGCGACGACGAAGCCGGCCGCGCTCAGCGGCAGCAGCACCAGCCCTCCGCCGACCGGGCTCATCCCCTCGGCGGACTGCAGCCAGAGGGAGACGTACATGAGGTAGGAGAACGCGGCGCCCGAGAGCAGCAGTCCGGCGGCCATGACGGCGACGAAGGTGGGGCTGCGGAAGAGCGAGAGGTCCAGCATCGGGTGGGAGCTGCGCAGTTCGACGAGGACGAAGGCGCCGAAGGCGGCCACGCCGAGGCCGAGGAGGCCGAGGGTGGTGGGCGAGCTCCAGCCGTTCTCGCCCACCCGGATCACGGCGTAGGTGAGGGCCGCTGCGCCCGTGGTGAAGGTGGCCATGCCGGGCAGGTCGAGGCGCCCGGCGCGCGGGTCGCGGGATTCGGCCACCGCCTTGAGGGTGACGTACACGGCCAGCGCGCAGACGGGCAGGTTGATGAAGAAGATCCAGCGCCAGCCGAACTGCTCGGTGAGCAGCCCGCCGATGACGGGTCCGGCCGCGGCGGCGGCGCCGTTGACCGCGCCCCAGACTCCGAAGGCCACCCCGCGGTCACGGCCCTGGTAGGCCGCGCTGAGCAGGGCCATGGTGGTGGCGAACATGGCGGCTCCGCCGATGCCCTGGACGGCGCGGAAGGCGATCAGCTCCGCCGGGCCGGTGGCCAGCCCGCAGGCGAGCGAGGCGGCGGCGAAGAGCCCGAGTCCGCCGAGGTAGACGCGGCGGCGGCCGATCCGGTCGGCGAGCGAGCCCGCTCCCAGCAGCAGGGCGGCCAGCGCGAGGGCGTAGACGTCCATCACCCACTGGAGGTCGGAGAAGCCCGTGTGCATGTCGGCGGCCATGTCGGGCAGGGCGACGGTCACGATCGTGACGTCGACCAGGAGCATGAAAGCCCCGAGGCAGACGGCCGTCAGTGGCAGCCATTTGCGCATGGGAGTTCTCCTCGGATGACGGAGGGGCGAAGGCGCGGGAGGATCCCCGGCGAGCCCAAGGTCCCACCGCCCCGCTCCGGTCCCCCATCCAGCAGCCCGCTTCTGCCGGATTTCCGTCACAGGAGCCCCTGTCATGATGGAAACCATGAACGATACGGAGCTGGACGCACTCGACCGGTCCCTGGTCCAGGCCCTGGTGATCGACGGCCGGGCCCCCTTCAGCCGGCTCGCCGAGGTGCTGGAGGTCTCCGACCAGACCGTCGTACGCCGGTACCGGCGACTGCGGACCGCCGGCCTGATCCGGGTGGTCGGGCTGCCGGTGGGCAGCCGCGTGGGGCTGTTCGAGTCCTGGCTGCGGGTGCAGTGCGCCCCGGACGCCGCGCTCCCGGTGGCCGAGGCGCTCGCCCGCCGCCCGGACATCGCGTGGGTGACCCTGAACTCGGGCGGTACGGAGGTCCACTGCATGACCCGGGCCCGTACCCGCAAGGACCGGGACACGCTGCTGCTGGAGAAGCTGCCGCGCACCCGCCGGGTGACCGGCATCAGCGCCCACACCATCCTGCGGAAGTTCTTCGGCGGCCCCGACGCGTGGGCGGGCGTGGACGTGCTGCGCCCCGACCAGATCGCGGCCCTGGAACGGCCGCCGGCGCCGCCCGCGACCGAGCGGTACGCCCTGGACGACACGGAGTTCGCACTGCTCACGGTCCTGGGCCGGGACGGCCGCGCCGGGTATCCGGAACTGGCCCGGGCCACCGGTCTGTCGGAGTCGACCGCCCGCCGCAGGCTGGAGCGGCTGCGCGAGCTCGGGGCCCTCTTCTTCGACGTGGAGTTCGTCCCCACCCTCTTCGGCTACGAGGCGGAGGCGACGATGGTGCTGACCGTGCCGCCCGCCCGCCTCGCGGAGGTGGGGGCCGCGCTGGCGAGCCACCGCGAGGTGCCGTTCGCGGCGGCCGTGACCGGGGCGGCCTCCCTGATGGCGGTGGTCGTGTGCCGGGACACCGACGCGCTCTACACGTACCTGACCGAGCGGATCGGCGCGGTGGACGGGGTGGAACGGGTGGAGGTGATCCCGGCCCTGCGCAGCGTCAAGCGGGCCGGGATGCTCGTCGAGGGCGAGCGGCTGGTGGACCCGCCGCCCGCCCCCTGAACCGGTACCGCGGCGGCCCTACCGCAGCAGTACGCCGCCTCCCGCGTCCGTGTCCACCGGGGACGCGACCAGGCCGAGTTCGGCCGGGGTCGCCAGCAGCGGGTGCGCCGGCAGGATCCGTACCGTGTAGCCGAAGGGCCCCGTGCGGTCGAGGGCGAGCGGGCCCTCGTACACCCAGCGCCCCTCCAGGTCGGGCCCCGCGGCCGGCTTGAGCGGGAAGGTCCGCCCGTCCCGGATCACGTCCTGCGCGTCCACCCGGCCGGCGAAGGCCTGCACCTCCACGTCCTCGGGCGCGAGGGCGTCCAGCGACACCTGCACCCGCAGGGTGAGGGTGGACCCGAGTTCGGCGGTGCCGTTCACGGGAGCCGCGGCCAGCGCCTCCACGTGCTCGACGCAGACCCGCGGCCAGGCCGCCCGGACCCGTCCCTTCCACCAGGCGAGGTCGCGCGCGGCCCCGGCGTCCAGGGTCCGGTGGGCGAGCGCGGCCGGCGTGTAGAGCCGCTCCACGTACTCGCGCACCATCCGGCCCGCGAGCACCTTCGGCCCCAGCGAGACGAGCGTGCGCCGGACCATCTCGATCCACCGCACCGGGAGCCCGGTGCCCCCGGCCCGGTCGTAGAACCGGGGTGCGACCCGGCCCTCGATCAGCTCGTAGAGGGCGCTCGCCTCCAGGTGATCGCGCCGGTCCTCGTCGGCGCCGAGCCCGTCGGCGGTCGGGATCGCCCAGCCGAAGTCCGGCTCGAACCACTCGTCCCACCAGCCGTCCAGCACGGACAGGTTGAGGCAGCCGTTCAGCGCGGCCTTCATCCCGCTCGTCCCGCACGCCTCCAGCGGCCGCAGCGGATTGTTCAGCCAGACGTCACAGCCCGGGTAGAGCTTCTGCGCCATGGCCATGCCGTAGTCGGGCAGGAAGACGATCCGGTGCCGCACCCTCGGGTCGTCCGCGAACCGCACCAGTTCCTGCACGAGCCGCTTCCCGCCGTCGTCGGCCGGATGCGCCTTGCCGGCGACCACGATCTGCACCGGCCGGTCCGGGTCCAGCAGCAGCCTGCGCAGCCGGTCCGGGTCGCGCAGCATCAGCGTCAGCCGCTTGTACGAGGGCACGCGCCGGGCGAAGCCGATGGTCAGCACGTCGGGGTCGAGTACGGAGTCCACCCAGCCCAGCTCGGCGGCGGCGGCCCCGCGCTGGAGCCACGAGGCCCGCAGCCGGTCCCGTACCTCCTGCACCAGCTGCTCCCGGAGCACCCGCCGCAGGTCCCACACGTCCTGGTCGGGGATCTCGGCGACCGCGTCCCAGCGGTGGGAGCCGCCGACCGACAGGGCGTCCTCGGTGCGGCCCGCGCCGATCTGGCGGACGCCGAGCCGGACCACCTCCGGGGCCACCCAGGTGGGGGCGTGCACCCCGTTGGTCACGGAGGTGATCGGCAGTTCGGCCGGGTCGAAGCCGGGCCACAGGCCGGCGAACATCTCCCGGCTGACCGCTCCGTGCAGGGTGGACACCCCGTTGGCCCGCTGGGCCAGCCGCAGTCCCATCACGGCCATGTTGAACACCCCGGGGTCGCCCCCGGGATAGGTCTCGGCGCCGAGCTCCAGGATCCGCTCGACCGGTACGCCGGCCAGTTCCCCGCCGTCCCCGAAGTGCCGGGTGACCAGGGCCCGCTCGAAGCGGTCGATCCCGGCCGGGACGGGGGTGTGCGTGGTGAACACGGTCCCGGCGCGCACCGCCTCGACGGCGGCGTCGAAGCCGAGCCCCTGCTCCCGTTCCAGTTCCCTTATGCGTTCGAGCCCGAGGAACCCGGCGTGTCCCTCGTTGGTGTGGAAGACCTCGGGGGCGGGGTGGCCGGTGAGTCCGCAGTACAGCCGGACGGCGCGGACACCGCCGATGCCCAGCAGCATCTCCTGGAGCAGCCGGTGGTCGCTGCCGCCGCCGTAGAGCCGGTCGGTCACCTCGCGGGCGACGGCGTCGTTGTCCTCGACGTCGGAGTCCAGGAGCAGCAGCGGCACCCGCCCGACGCGGGCCTGCCAGATGTGCGCGTGCAGGGCGCGGCCGCCGGGCAGGGTCAGGGAGACCCGGGCGGGGGTCCCGTCCTCCTGGCGGAGCAGGCCGAGCGGGAGTTCGTTGGGGTCCAGTACGGGATAGTGCTCCTGCTGCCAGCCGTCGCGGGACAGCGACTGGCGGAAGTAGCCGTGCCGGTACAGCAGTCCCACCCCGATGAGCGGGACGCCGAGGTCACTGGCGGCCTTCAGGTGGTCCCCGGCGAGGATGCCGAGGCCGCCGGAGTACTGGGGCAGGGCGGCGGTGATCCCGAACTCGGGGGAGAAGTAGGCGATGGCGGCGGGCAGTTCCGCGCCGTTCTCCTGGCTCTGGTACCACCTCCCGCCGTTGACGTAGTCGTCGAGGTCGGCGGCGGCGACGGCCAGGCGCCGCAGGAAGCGGCGGTCCGCGGACAGTTCCGCGAGCCTGGCGGCGGAGACGGTGCCGAGCAGCCGGACGGGGTCGCCGCCGGCGGCCAGCCAGCCCTCGGGGTCGACGGATTGGAAGAGTTCACGGGTCTCGGCATGCCACGACCAGCGCAGATTGCGCGCGAGGTCGGTGAGCGGCAGCAGGGTTTCCGGGAGGACGGGGCGCACGGTGAATCGACGGATAGCCTTCACACGTTCCACCTTCGCAGGGGATTGCGGATCGGAGCGGTCGCACCACGCTGTGCACCCGCGCATCACCCCGGGAAGGCTAGCGAGGCCCGCGTGTTCCGGCCATGGCGCCTCCGGCGGCGGCCGCCGGCCCCGCCTGCCGCCCGCTGCCGACGGCTCCGGGTCCGGCCGGGCCGCCGCGACGGCGTTCGCGCGCTGCTCGCCGGGGCTCCCGGGGGCGACAGGGCTCGTCTCCTGACCACTCGTTCGAGCGGTCCGTGAGGTGCCCCAGGGACCCCTGGGACGGGTGGTGTAGGCCCCCACATCACCTAGTCCCGGCCGACTTGACGGAGCCCCGATGGATGTCGATCCGGGGCTGGGTATTGCCCGTTCCACTACGTACGAGTAGTTAACCGAGCGCGCGGATTGGGCCGGGCGTGAGTGGGAAGGGCTCCCCGGGTACACGTCGTACACGCACGAGGCACCCGCCCACAAACCCTCTCCCCGCCACCCGAGTGAACGCGGACAGGAGCGGCCATGCCCGCAGCCCAGCCGTCTTCCGAGCGGCTAGAAACAGAGCGAACAGAGCGTGCACTACCAGTCGTGACACCGACTGGCCTGTTGTCACCGAGCCCTGCGAACTGCCCCCAGGTGATCCCATCATGATCGGTCGCATTCCCGTGCTGGACGTCCGCCCCGCCGTCGACTGCGGCGCCAGACCCGCCAAGGCGGTCGTGGACGAGGTCTTCGAGATCTCGGCCACCGTGTTCCGCGAGGGCCACGATGCCGTTGCGGCGCACATCGTCCTGCGCGATCCGAGCGGGCGGCTGCGGCCCCCCGTACCGCTGCGCGAGCTCGCCCCCGGCACCGACCGGTGGGGGGCCCGCGTCTCCGCCGAGGCCGAGGGGAGGTGGACGTACACGGTCGAGGCGTGGAGCGACCCGGTGGCCACGTGGCGGGCCCATGCCGCGATCAAGATCCCGGCAGGCATCGACACCGGGCTGATGCTGCTGGAGGGCGCCGAGCTCTACGAGCGGGCCGGGGTCCGGATTCCCAAGCGCGACGGCCGCGAGGCCGTGCTGGCCGCCGCCGAGACCATGCGCGACGAGGACCGGCCGGCCGCCGAACGTTACGCCGCCGCCCTCGACCCCGCCGTGGACGCGGCGCTGGCCAAGCGCCCCTACCGGGAGCTCGTCACCGCCTCCAAGCCGCTGCCGCTCCTCGTCGAGCGCAAGCGGGCCCTGTTCGGCTCCTGGTACGAGATGTTCCCGCGCTCCGAGGGAGCGGTGCTGGAGCCCGGCGAGGCACCGGTCAGCGGAACCTTCCGGACCGCCGCGGAGCGGCTGCCCGCGATCGCCGCGATGGGCTTCGACGTGGTCTACCTGCCACCCATCCACCCGATCGGCAGCACCTACCGCAAGGGACCGAACAACACCCTCTCCGCGGGGAGTTGGGATCCGGGCGTGCCCTGGGCCATCGGATCGACCGAGGGCGGACACGACGCGGTCCACCCGGAGCTCGGCACGATCGAGGACTTCGACGCGTTCGTCGCGCGCGCCCGCGAGCTGCGCATGGAGATCGCGCTGGACTTCGCCCTCCAGTGCTCCCCCGACCACCCGTGGGTCGAGAAGCACCCGGAGTGGTTCCGCCACCGCGCCGACGGGACGATCGCGTACGCCGAGAACCCGCCGAAGAAGTACCAGGACATCTACCCGATCCACTTCGACACCGACATGGCCGGCATCGTCAAGGAGACGTGCCGGATCCTGCGGTACTGGATGGAGCACGGCGTCCGCATCTTCCGGGTCGACAATCCGCACACCAAGCCGGTCGTCTTCTGGCAGAAGGTGATCGCGGACATCAACAAGTCCGATCCCGACGTGATCTTCCTGGCGGAGGCCTTCACCCGTCCCGCCATGATGCGCGCGCTCGCCGCGGTCGGCTTCCAGCAGTCGTACACGTACTTCACCTGGCGCAACACCAAGGCCGAGCTGACCGAGTACCTGACCGAGCTGTCCGGGACCGCCTCGGCCTCCGTGATGCGGCCGAACTTCTTCGTGAACACCCCGGACATCCTCCACGAGTACCTGCAGGAGGGCGGCCGCCCCGCTTTCGAGGTACGGGCGGTCCTCGCCGCCACCCTCTCGCCCGCCTGGGGGGTCTACGCCGGCTACGAGCTCTGCGAGAACACCCCGGTGCGGCACGGCAGCGAGGAGTACCTGGACTCGGAGAAGTACGAGTTCCGGCCCCGCGACTGGGAGGCCGCCGACCGCGACGGCCGCACGATCGCCCCGCTGATCACCGCCCTGAACCGGCTGCGCCGCCGCAACCCCGCGCTCCAGCAGCTGCGCGACATCCACTTCCACTCGACCGACAACGAACAGGTGATCGCCTATTCGAAGCACGCCGGAGCCAACTCCGTACTGGTGGTCGTCAACCTCGATCCGCACCACACCCAGGAGGCGACGGTGTCGTTGGACATGCCGGTACTCGGCCTCGACTGGCACGGGTCCCTCGCGGTGCGCGACGAGCTCACCGGCGAGACCTATCACTGGGGCAGGGCGAACTACGTGCGCCTAGAGCCGGGCCGCACGCCCGCGCACGTACTGGCCGCTCTGCGACCGTCCCCGCCCACCGGAGGGTCACCCACCACATGATGATCAACGATCCCGTCCACGACACGTTCGAGGACACCCCCGCCAAGGACCGCGATCCCGACTGGTTCAAGCGGGCCGTCTTCTACGAGGTCCTCGTCCGCTCCTTCCACGACAGCAACGGCGACGGCGTCGGGGACCTCAAGGGGCTCACCGCCAAACTGGACTACCTCCAGTGGCTCGGCGTCGACTGCCTCTGGCTGCCGCCGTTCTTCGCCTCGCCCCTGCGCGACGGGGGCTACGACGTCTCCGACTACACCTCCGTGCTGCCGGAGTTCGGCGACCTCGCCGACTTCGTGGAGTTCGTGGACGCGGCGCACACCCGCGGCATGCGGGTGATCATCGACTTCGTCATGAACCACACCAGCGACCAGCACGAGTGGTTCCAGCAGTCGCGCAAGGACCCGGACGGACCGTACGGCGACTACTACATGTGGGCCGACAACGACAAGCAGTACCAGGACGCCCGCATCATCTTCGTCGACACCGAGACCTCCAACTGGACGTACGACCCGGTACGCAAGCAGTACTACTGGCACCGCTTCTTCTCCCACCAGCCGGACCTCAACTACGAGAACCCGGCCGTCGTGGAGGAGATCGTCTCCGCCCTGCGCTTCTGGCTCGACCTCGGCATCGACGGCTTCCGCCTCGACGCCGTGCCCTACCTCTTCGCCGAGGAGGGCACCAACTGCGAGAACCTGCCCCGCACCCACCAGCTCCTCAAGCGGGTCCGGGCGGAGATCGACGCGCACTACCCGGACACCGTGCTGCTCGCCGAGGCCAACCAGTGGCCCGAGGACGTCGTCGACTACTTCGGCGACTTCGCGACCGGCGGGGACGAGTGCCACATGGCCTTCCACTTCCCCGTCATGCCGCGCATCTTCATGGCCGTACGAAGAGAGTCCCGCTACCCGGTCTCCGAAATCCTGGCCAAGACACCGGCGATCCCGGACCGCTGCCAGTGGGGCATCTTCCTGCGCAACCACGACGAGCTCACCCTCGAAATGGTCACCGACGAAGAGCGCGACTACATGTACGCCGAGTACGCCAAGGACCCGCGGATGCGGGCCAACATCGGCATCCGGCGCCGCCTCGCCCCGCTCCTGGACAACGACCGCAACCAGATGGAGCTGTTCACCGCCCTGTTGCTGTCCCTCCCGGGCTCGCCGGTGCTCTACTACGGCGACGAGATCGGCATGGGCGACAACATCTGGCTCGGCGACCGCGACGGCGTCCGGACCCCCATGCAGTGGACCCCGGACCGCAACGCCGGTTTCTCCTCCTGCGATCCGGGCAGGCTGAACCTGCCGGTCATCATGGACCCGGTCTACGGGTACCAGGTCACCAGTGTCGAGGCGGCCATGGCGTCGCCCTCCTCACTGCTGCACTGGACCCGCAGGCTGATCGAGATCCGCAAGGCCAACCCGGCTTTCGGACTCGGCTCGTACACCGAACTGCCCTCGTCCAACCCGGCGGTGCTCGCGTTCCTCCGCGAGTACGGGGACGACCTGGTGCTGTGCGTGCACAACTTCTCGCGTTTCGCGCAGCCCACCGAGCTGGATCTTCGGTCGTTCAACGGACGGGTCCCGGTGGAGCTCACGGGCGACGTGCGCTTCCCGCCGATCGGTGAGTGGCCGTACCTGCTGACCCTGGCGGGCCACGGCTTCTACTGGTTCCGGCTGCGGACCGAACAGCGCGGCGAGCAACGCGACGGGTAACGGGCCGGCGGAGGGGCGGGCAGCTCGAATGGGTCAATCGCCCGCCCCTGTACGGATCATCCTGACCCGACACTCGCACATGCCGGAGAAGCAACTGCCGCGCATCCGGGACACTCTGCGCATTCTGTGACGGCCCGGGGAAAGGACGCGACGCCATGTCGGAGGCTGCATCCGCCCGGAGCCGGCTCACGGCCGACCGGGCCGCCGGGATCACCCCGCTGGAACCGATGCTGAGGGCCTGGCTGCCCGCACAGCGCTGGTTCGCGGGCAAGGGCCGCACCATCAGCAGGCTCAGGACCGTCTCGGCGGCCGAGCTGCTGCCGCCGGGTTCCACCCCCGGACTGCTGCACCTGCTCCTCGACGTCGACGGGGACTGCTACCAACTGCTGCTGGGCATCCGCCCGTCCCTGCCGCCCGCGCTCGCGCCCACCCTGATCGGCCACGCCGAGGACGGCCCGTACGCCGGCCGGGCGGTCTACGAGGCGCTGGGCGACCCGCGGCTCGCGGCCATGCTGCTGGAGCGGCTGCGCTCCCCCGGGGTGCTCGGACCGCTGCGCTTCGACCGGGACCCGGCCACGCCGATCCCGGCGGGGCTCGTGCCCCGGCCGCTCTCCGGGGAGCAGACCAACTCTTCACTGATCTACGGAGATTCGTTCATCCTGAAGGTGTTCCGCCGGGTCGGCCCCGGGGTCAACCCGGACCTGGAACTGCCCCGGGCGCTGGCCGCGGCCGGCTGCGCCCGCGTCCCGGCGCCCGTCGCCTGGTACGAGGCCGAGCCGCCCGGGAGCGAGCCGCTGACCCTGGGCGTGCTCCAGCCGTACCTGCGCGGCTCCGACGACGGCTGGCAGCTCGCGCTGCGCCGGCTCGGCTCCGGGGCCGACTTCACCGCCGAGGCGCACGCGCTCGGCCGGGCCACCGCCGAGGTGCACAGCGCGCTCGCCTCCGCGCTGCCCACCGTCGCGCTCGGCCCGGAGCAGACCGCCCGGCTGGCCGCCGGGATGACCGCCCGGCTGGCCGCGACCGCCCGGGAGGTGCCCGCCCTGCGGCCCTACGAGGCGGGACTGCGGGGAGCCTTCGACGCGCTGGCCGCCTCCCGGGGAGCGGGGGTGCCCGCCCAGCGGATCCACGGGGACCTCCATTTGGGTCAGACCCTGCGCACCCTCGACGGCAGCTGGTCGTTGATCGATTTCGAGGGCGAGCCGGCCCGGCCGCTGGCCGACCGGCGCCGTCCCGAACCGGCGGTGCGCGACATCGCCGGGATACTGCGCTCCTTCGACTACGCCGCCCGCTCGCACCGGCCGTTCGCCCCCGCCTGGGCGGACGACTGCCGGGCCGCCTTCTGCGAGGGCTACGCCCGCACCACCGGCCGGGACCCCCGCGAGGACCCCGTACTGCTGCGGGCGTACGAGACCGACAAGGCGGTGTACGAGGCCCGTTACGAGTCCCGGCACCGCCCCGACTGGCTGCACGTCCCGATGGCCGCGATCCGGCGGCTCTCGGAACCCTCGCGACCCGCGCACCGCGTGCCGCCGACCCCGCCCGCCCCCGGTTCCATCTCCCCGCACCCCCGCCCGAAGCCCCCGAGGAGGCCGCTCGCGTGAGCGCCGCACGACAGCCGTCACCGACCGTCCGCGACGAAGCCGCACCCGCCCCGGCGGCGGCGAAGAAGGCCCGCGCCCCCCGGGCCCGCCGCGCCGCCGCCCCTCCACGCGGGGTCCGGCCGGCGCCCGCACTGGGCGGTGACGAACGGGCCCGGCTGCTGGAGGGCCGCCACCACGATCCGCACGGGGTGCTGGGTGCCCGTGCCGCGCGGGGCGGGGTGGCCTTCCGCGTGCTGCGTCCCTACGCCAAGGCGGTCACCATCGTCGCCAAGGGGCTGCGGGCCGAGCTCTTCGACGAGGGCGACGGGCTGTTCTCCGGACTGCTGCCGCTGACCGGCGTGCCGGAGTACCGGCTGCTGGTCGCGTACGACAGCGACGAGATCGAGGTCCACGACCCGTACCGGTTCGTGCCCGCCCTCGGCGAGCTGGACCTGCACCTGATCGGCGAGGGCCGCCACGAGCAGCTGTGGACCGCGCTCGGTGCCCAGCCGATGGAGCACCAGGGCGTGGCCGGGACCCGGTTCACCGTGTGGGCGCCGAACGCGCAGGGGGTCCGGGTCGCCGGGGACTTCTCGTACTGGGACTCCGTCGCCTACCCGATGCGCTCGCTCGGCGCGAGCGGCGTGTGGGAGCTCTTCCTGCCCGGCGTGGGCGCCGGTGCGCTCTACAAGTACGACATCACGCGCCCGGACGGCAGTCACACCCTGCGCGCCGACCCGATGGCCCGGTCAGCGGAGGTCCCGCCGGCGAACGCCTCGGTGGTCACCGCCTCCGGCCACGTGTGGCGGGACGCGGAGTGGATGGCGCAGCGCGGCGAAAGGCCGCCGCACCAGGCGCCCTTCTCGGTGTACGAGCTGCACCTGGCGTCCTGGCGGCCCGGGCTCTCGTACCGGCAGCTCGCCGAGCAGCTCCCCGCGTACGTCAAGGAGCTGGGCTTCACGCACGTGGAGATGATGCCGGTCGCCGAGCACCCCTTCGGCGGCTCCTGGGGCTACCAGGTCACCGGCTTCTACGCGCCGACCTCGCGGATGGGCACCCCGGACGACTTCCGCTTCCTCGTGGACGCGCTGCACCGGGCCGGGATCGGGGTGATCGTCGACTGGGTGCCCGCGCACTTCCCGCGCGACGACTGGGCCCTCGCCGAGTTCGACGGGCGGGCGCTGTACGAGCACCAGGACCCGCGCCGGGCCGCGCACCCGGACTGGGGGACGCTGGAGTTCGACTACGGCCGCAAGGAGGTCCGCAACTTCCTCGTCGCCAACGCCGTGTACTGGTGCGAGGAGTTCCACGTGGACGGGCTGCGCGTGGACGCGGTGGCCTCGATGCTCTACCTCGACTACTCGCGCGGCGAGGGCGAGTGGGCGCCCAACGAGCACGGCGGGCGGGAGAACCTGGACGCGGTGGCGTTCCTCCAGGAGATGAACGCCACCGTGTACCGGCGCTGCCCGGGCGTGGTGACGATCGCGGAGGAGTCCACTGCCTGGGACGGCGTGACGCGCCCGACGGACTCCGGCGGGCTCGGCTTCGGCCTGAAGTGGAACATGGGCTGGATGCACGACACCCTGCGCTACATGTCGAAGGAGCCGGTGCACCGCAAGTACCACCACCACGACATGACCTTCGGGATGATCTACGCCTTCAGCGAGAACTACGTGCTGCCGATCTCGCACGACGAGGTCGTGCACGGAAAGAGCTCGCTGGTGTCCAAGATGCCCGGGGAGGACTGGTGGCAGAAGCGGGCCGCGCACCGGGCCTACCTGGGCTTCATGTGGGCCCACCCGGGCAAGCAACTGCTGTTCATGGGGCAGGAGTTCGCCCAGGGCTCGGAGTGGTCGGAGGCGTACGGGCCGGACTGGTGGCTGCTGGACGACTCCTACGCGGCGGCCGGCGACCACCGGGGCGTACGGAGCCTGGTGCGCGACCTGAACCGCACGTACACGGCGGCGCCGGCCCTGTGGGAGCGGGACACCGTGCCGGAGGGCTTCGCCTGGGTGGAGGCGGACGCCGCGGAGGACAACGTGTTCGCCTTCCTGCGGTACGCGCAGGACGGCTCGCAGCTCCTGGCGGTGTCGAACTTCTCGCCCGTGGTCCGGCACGGCTACCGGATCGGCGTGCCGGCGGAGGTGCCGCTGTGGCGGGAGGTCCTCAACACCGACCTCCAGGTCTACGGCGGCAGCGGCGTCCACCACACGCAGCCGCTGCGGGCGGAGCCGGTGCCGGCGCAGGGCCGCCCGGCCAGCCTGCGCCTGACCCTCCCGCCGCTGGCGACGGTCTGGCTCAGGCCCTAGCGGCGGCCGCCGGCTCCTCCTCCAGCTCCTGGAGGAGGAGCCGGCGCTTGGCCCGGGCTCCGACGATCTGCTTGACGGGCTCGCCGTCGCGGAACAGGAGCAGGGTCGGCAGGGACAGCAGCCCGTACCGCGTGACGGCGGCGGGGTTGCTGTCCGCGTCGATCTGCACGACCTTGAGCGGGTCGGCCTCCTCGGCGGCGACCGCGGACAGCACGGGCGCGATCTGGCGGCAGGGGCCGCACCAGTCGGCCGTGAACTCCAGGAGGACCGGCCGCCCGCGCTCCGCGATCACCTCGGCCTCGAAGTCCGCGTCGGTCACTTCCGCCACACCGTGAGCCTTCATGTCCCCATCCCTCTCCCCCGCGACTCGCAGTACCGCAGCGTCCGGGTGCTGGTCCCGGCCCGTTCCGCCAGTTCGTCGATGCGCATGGAACGACCGTAATCCTTGACGCCGACGTCAAGGCAAAGGACGGAGGGGAACGGAATAGGTGTCCGGTTCATCTTGTGTGGAGGGTGTGACGACTCTTGCGCCGACCGGCATTGGCTGGAACCGTACTCAAAACAAAGGATCTTCCAGCGCACCGATTACCGGACAGTCGCCCGGAAACCCGGCGAATGCCCCTATCTTCATAGGACTTTCCTACGAGGTATGGGCTTGTTTGTTTGGTCTGTAGGCGCCGTTGCCCGGCCACTCCTACGGTGTGCGGTGTGCACTCCAGCCCACCTTTCAATGCCCCCGCCGCGCGTCGTCTGCGCGCGGCCCTGGGCATGGCTCCCGGACATGTCGCCTACGGCCTGCGCGCCCAGTACGGACTCGTCGTCGCGCCCGAGACCGTGATGGCCTGGGAGCGTGGCGAGACATCACCCTCTTCGGTCGAGCTCACCGCGCTCGCGGGCGTCCTGTGGTGTTCGCCCGGGGAGCTGCTCGCCGAGCCGGTCACCCTGCGGGAGCACCGGATGGCCCGGGGGCTCGCCGCGGACGAACTGGCCCGGCGGCTCGGACTGGAGACGAACTCGTACCAGAAGATGGAGGACACCGGGCGCTGGAAGGGCAACGAACGGCAGTCCGCCGGCCTCGCCACGGTGCTGGGTCTGACGCTGGCCCAGTTCGTGACGGCGACCGGCAAGCAGGAGGAGCTGGCCGACCTGCTGCGCAGTGCGGTGACCACGCGCTGGCAGGCGTACGTGAAGCCGCTGGGCAAGCTGCTGCCGATCCCCAAGTCCAACCTGGAATGGGTACTGGAGCAGCTGCACGGCGACTACCAGTCGCGGATGGTGGCGACGCTCAGCTGGGGCGGCGGCCAGGGCGAGGCCGCCAGCGGGGACGCCGGCCGGGAGTTCCTCATCGAGATCGCGGACCGGTTCTGGCAGCTCGCGGGCGGTACGACGTAGGACCGTCCGGGCCGGCGGAGCACCCCCTACGGCAGTGGCGCGTGGACCACGGTGGCCGCGCTGCCGGCGGCCGCCAGGTCGTTCCTGAGCCGGTCGGCGGTCTTCCGGTCGCCCACCAGGACGGTCGGTGGTGCCGGGCACGAGGCGATCGCGGTCTTCAGGTGGCCCAGCGAGGCCTGGTACTCCGTCTCCTCGACCGCCGCGGGTCCGCCGACCTTGACGTAGAAGACCTCGTACAGCCCCACCATGTTGCCCGCCTGGTGCGTGAGGATCTGGGCGAGGAAGGTCGACCTCAGGTTGAGGTAGGCGTCGTTGCCGTACAGGGCGATCACCGGAGAGGTGACCCCCTGCAGGTCGCGGCCGGTGAGGGCGGCGGCCGGGGGGCCGATGTCGGTGCTCCTGGCCTCGCCCCGGGCCCACTTGAGCATGGAGCTCTCGTACCAGGCCGAGGGGTGGCCCCAGCCGGAGGGCACGCCCCACTGGACGCCGCCGAACAGCGCCAGCGCCGCGGCCGCCGCGAGGCCGGAGCGCAGCAGCAGGTCCGCCCGGCGGCGCAGCGCGGTGGCCGCCGTCCCGCCGGCGGGCGGCAGCATCAGCCCGGTCAGGCCGAGGGAGAGCAGGGCGATCACCAGCCCGGCGGCGGTCAGCTTCTCGAAGTAGTACGAGTAGTAGCCGATGGTGTGCTTCTGCCAGGCGCCGAAGACGCCGATCACCGCGGCCGCGCCGAGGACGAGGGCCAGCACCATCCGTCCGGTGCCGGTCCGGCGGTTCACCGGGAGGGTGGCCGCGACCAGGGCCAGCAGTCCGAGCCCGATGAACACCGGGCGGTCGGGGATGACCATCGGGCCGGCCAGGTTCGAGGTCTTGGCGACGTCCAGTTTCGTGAGGACGGAGAAGAGGCTGGGCAGTCCCGCCACGAGGGTGGCGCCGGCCAGTGCCGCGAGGACCGGGACCCAGCGGCCGGCGAACCGGCGCCGGTGGACGAGCAGCACCGCGGCCAGGGCGAGGCCGACGAGGGCGCCGTAGAGGTTGTAGACGTAGGTGACGGCGATCAGCCCGGCCGCCGCGACGAGGACGAACTCGGTCCGGCCCGTCGCGGGCCGCACCAGCAGGGCCAGGGCGACGGCCAGGAACAGCAGTCCGATGGTCTCCGAGTCGAAGCCCCGCTCGATCAGCTGCGCCATCGATCCGGACATCATCAGCGCGGCGACCGTGGCGCAGACCGCGGCCGCGCGCCAGCCGCGCAGGCGCGGGCCGCCGATCCATCGGGCGGCCCAGACCAGCGCCCCGCAGAACAGCGCGTAGGCGGCCAGGACGTAGAGGAAGTACCGGTTCGTCATGGCGAGGGCGGAGCCCGCCTGGGCCGAGGACGTCACCAGGGCGTCGGTCCAGGCCAGGAGGAAGTGGGAGCCCTGCGGGTAGACCGCCTCGGACGGCGTCATCATGTACGTCCGGGCGGCGTCCTGGTGGAGGAAGGCGTAGCCGCCGACCTGCCGGATGCCGGTGAAGTACGAGAAGTGCCCCATCCGGTCCTCGGACGTGACGAAGTGGGCCAGCCGGTCGGCGGCGGACCGGCCGGCCACCGGGTGGTGGACGTAGTGCCAGACCACGGCCACGGTGCCGGCGATCAGCGCGTCCGAGCCGCGCAGCCGCAGCGGGATGCGGGGCCTGCGGCGGGCCAGCCAGCCGGAGACGGAGGCGATGGTCAGCAGCAGGCCGGCACCGGGCACGGGGGCCAGGCCCCACGGCCAGACGGAGAAGAGCAGGCCGAAGCCCATCACGGCGCCGCAGAGCAGGAAGGCCGCGACCACGAGGCGGTCGAGCAGCCCGCCGCCCACCCGGATCAGGGCGGCGGTCGTCAGGACCAGGACGGGGAGGAGCAGCACGTCGAGGGCGACCGCGTGGAGCAGCAGCGGCACCGTCCAGGACGCGGCGAGGGCCGCGGCGAGGACGAAGGGGCTGCGTCGTGCGGCGGGGCCGGTGCCCCCGGGTCCCGGTCGGTTCTCGACCGGTTCGGAGGTCAGGACGGCAGAGCTGGTCGCCACGGGAGTGGGGGCACCTTTCCATCGAGTGCGTGCGAGCGGAGGACGGGCTCGGACGTACAGGCCCGATCCGTCCACACGACTCGGCCGACCTGTCCCCCGGCCGGAATCTTAACCAGCGCGGTCCTGGGCGCGGAGCGGCCCCGGAGCACGGGTCTCCGGGGCCGTCCGGCGGGAAATCGGGGCCCGAGGTCGGCCCGGCAGGGGCGCGGGTCCTGGCCGGGCGGGTCAGAAGACGGACTCCGCCTCGTACATGCGTTCCTCGGGGACCGTCTTCAGCTCCGTGGTCGCGGCGGCGAGCGGGGCCATCACGATGTCGGTGCCGCGCAGGGCGGTCATGTTGCCGAAGTCGCCGCGGTGGACGGCCTCGACGGCGTGCCAGCCGAAGCGGGTGGCCAGAACGCGGTCGTACGCGGTGGGCACACCGCCGCGCTGGACGTGGCCGAGGATGACCGGGCGGGCCTCCTTGCCGAGGCGGTGCTCCAGCTCGACCGCGAGGCGGTTGCCGATGCCGGCGAAGCGCTCGTGACCGTACTGGTCGATCGCGCCCTTCTCGTACGGCATGGAGCCCTCGGCCGGGTGCGCACCCTCGGCGACGCAGATGACGGCGAACTTCTTACCGCGGGCGAATCGCTCCTCCACCATCTTCACCAGGGCGTCCACCTCGAAGGGGCGCTCCGGCAGGCAGATGCCGTGGGCGCCGCCGGCCATGCCGGACTCCAGGGCGATCCAGCCCGCGTGGCGGCCCATCACCTCGACGACCATCACGCGCTGGTGCGATTCGGCGGTGGTCTTGAGGCGGTCGATGGCCTCGGTGGCGACCATGACGGCGGTGTCGAATCCGAAGGTGCGGTCGGTGGAGGAGATGTCGTTGTCGATGGTCTTCGGCACGCCGACGACCGGCATCCCGGCGTCCGACAGCATCCGGGCGGCGGTCAGGGTGCCTTCGCCGCCGATCGGGATGAGGGCGTCGATGCCGTAGCGCGTCGCCAGTTCCCGGGCGTTCTCGGCGGCCTCGTGCAGGCGGGCGCGCTCCATGCGCGCCGAACCGAGGATCGTGCCGCCGCGGGCGAGAATGCCGCTGACGGCATTGATGTCGAGGGGGCGGAAGTGGCCGTCGAGAAGGCCCTTGAAGCCGTCCTCGAAACCGATGACCTCGTCCCCGTGCCCGACCAGGGCGCGGTGTACGACCGACCGGATGACAGCGTTGAGGCCCGGACAGTCGCCGCCTGCGGTGAGAACTCCGATACGCATCGTGCTGTGTCTCCTGCCGTACATATGAAGGGCGTAATGGTGAAGCCCGTCCGATTGTTCCACGGCCCCGGGGTGCCGCGCGTCTTGTGCAGCTCCCCCCTACGGGCCTTTCGGCCCCCCTGGCCAGGCCCTTTCCCAGGGGGCGCCCTAACTATCGACAGAGGTATTGTCAAGAGGTCAAGCCAGACCAAACAGACATCCACAGCATGGGACGGAGTGCGGGCGTGACGCGCAGCGTGTACGTGACCGGTATCGAGCGGGGGGACGGCCGCCAGGTCGTCGAGCTGGGGATCATGGAGCTCCTGACCCGGCAGACGGGCCGGGTCGGCGTCTACCGACCGTTGCTCCACGACGGACCGGACCGCCTCTTCGAGCTCCTGAAGGCCCGCTACCGGATCGACCAGGACTCCGCGACCGCCTACGGGATGGAGTACCAGGAGGCCTCGGCGATCCTGGCCGAGAAGGGCACCGACGAACTCGTCTCCCGCCTGGTCGACCACTACCACCGGGTGGCCCGCGACTACGAGGTCATGCTCGTCCTCGGCACCGACTACGCGGACACCAACCTCCCGGACGAGCTGGCGCTCAACGCCCGCCTCGCCAACGAGCTGGGCGCGGTGGTCGTCCCCGTCGTCGGCGGCACCAGGCACCACGCCGAGGCGGTGCGCGCCGAGGCCCGCAACGCCTACCGCGCCTACGAGACCCTGGGCTGCCACGTCGTCGCGATGGTCGTCAACCGGGTGGCCGCGGAGGACCGCGACCTCATAGCCGAGCGGCTCGCCGCCCGGCTCCCCGTGCCCTGCTACGTGCTGCCGGACGACAAGTCGCTCTCCGCCCCGACCGTCGCCCAGATCACCCGGGCGCTCGGCGGCGAGGTGCTCCTCGGCGACGAGGCCGGGCTGGCCCGCGACGCCCTGGACTTCGTCTTCGGCGGCGCCATGCTGCCGAACTTCCTGAACGCCCTGACCCCCGGCTGCCTCGTGGTCACCCCCGGCGACCGCTCCGACCTGGTCATCGGCGCGCTGGCCGCGCACGCCTCGGGCACCCCGCCGATCGCCGGTGTGCTGCTCACCCTGAACGAGCGCCCGGGCAAGGACATCCTGACGCTCGCCTCGAAGCTGGCCCCGGGCACGCCCGTGGTGTCGGTGGCCGGCAACAGCTTCCCGACCGCCGCCGAACTCTTCTCGCTGCAGAGCCGGCTGAACTCCGCCACCCCGCGCAAGCTGGAGACCGCGCTCGGCGTCTTCGAGCGGCACGTGAACACCGGCGAGCTGCGCGACCTGCTCTCGGTGGCCCGCTCGGAGCGGGTCACCCCGATGATGTTCGAGCACGAGCTGCTGGAACGGGCCCGCTCCGACCGCCGCCGCGTCGTCCTGCCCGAGGGCACGGAGGAGCGCGTGCTGCGCGCCGCGGACGTGGTGCTGCGCCGGGGCGTCTGCGACCTCACCCTGCTCGGGGACGAGCAGGCGATCCTGAAGAAGGCCGGCGACCTCGGCATCGACATCTCGGGCGCGCAGCTGATCGACCCGGCGACCTCTCCCCTGCGGGAAGGTTTCTCCGAGTACTACGCCAAGGTCCGCGCCCACAAGGGCATGACCGTCGAGCTCGCCAACGACGTGGTCACCGACGTCAATTACTTCGGCACGCTGATGGTCCAGCGGGGCCTGGCCGACGGCATGGTCTCCGGCTCGGTGCACTCCACCGCGGCGACCATCCGCCCGGCCTTCGAGATCATCAAGACGAAGCCGGAGGCGTCGATCGTCTCCTCGGTCTTCTTCATGTGCCTGGCCGACCGGGTCCTCGTCTACGGCGACTGCGCCGTCAACCCGGACCCGAACGCCGAGCAGCTCGCCGACATCGCCGTCCAGTCGGCCACCACCGCCGCCGCCTTCGGCGTCGAGCCGCGGATCGCGATGCTCTCGTACTCGACCGGCACCTCCGGTTCCGGTGCGGACGTGGACAAGGTCCGCAAGGCCACCGAGCTCGTCCGCGAGCAGCGTCCCGACCTGCAGATCGAGGGCCCGATCCAGTACGACGCGGCCGTGGAGCCCTCGGTCGCCGCGACCAAGCTGCCCGGGTCGGAGGTGGCCGGCCGCGCGACGGTGCTGATCTTCCCCGACCTCAACACCGGCAACAACACGTACAAGGCCGTGCAGCGTTCGGCGGGCGCGGTGGCGGTCGGCCCGGTGCTCCAGGGTCTGCGCAAGCCGGTCAACGACCTCTCGCGCGGCGCGCTCGTGCAGGACATCGTCACCACCGTGGCCATCACCGCGATCCAGGCGCAGGGCGCGCCGGCCACCACCGGCTGATCCTCCCCGCCTCCCGGCCTTCCCCACCGAGCTCCCGAGACAAGGAAAGACCCTCATCGTGACCGCATCGCGCGTACTCGTCCTCAACTCCGGCTCCTCGTCGGTCAAGTACCAGCTCCTCGACATGGCGGACCGGTCGCGGCTCGCGGTGGGCCTGGTGGAGCGGATCGGGGAGGAGACCTCGCGGCTGGTGCACGAGCCGCTGACCGGCCCGGGCGCCGCCGGCGGCAAGCGCGAGCAGCTCGGCCCGATCGCGGACCACGAGGCCGCGCTGAAGGCCGTGGCCGCGGAGCTCGCCGCCGACGGGATGGGCCTGGACTCCCCCGAACTGGCGGCGGTGGGGCACCGGGTGGTGCACGGCGGGACGAGGTTCACCCAGCCGACCGTGATCGACGACGAGGTGCTGGCGGAGATCCGGAACCTGATCCCGCTGGCTCCACTGCACAACCCGGCGAACGTGACGGGCATCGAGGTGGCGCGCTCGCTGCGCGCGGACATCCCGCAGGTGGCCGTCTTCGACACAGCCTTCCACTCGACGATGCCGGAGTACGTGGCGCGGTACGCGATCGACGCCGCGACGGCCGACGCGTACTCCATCCGGCGGTACGGCTTCCACGGCACCTCCCACGCCTACGTCTCCCGGGCGACGGCCGCGCTGCTCGGCAGGCCGGTGGAGGACGTGAACGTGATCGTGCTGCACCTGGGCAACGGCGCCTCCGCCTCGGCGGTGCGGGGCGGGGTGTGCGTGGAGACGTCCATGGGCCTGACCCCGCTGGAGGGACTGGTCATGGGGACCCGTTCGGGCGATCTCGATCCGGCGGTCGTCTTCCACCTGGCGCGGGTGGGGGGCCTCTCGGTGGATGAGATCGATTCGCTCCTGAACAAGAAGAGCGGTCTGCTGGGCATGTGCGGCGACAACGACATGCGCGAGGTGCTCCGGCGGGCGGGCGAGGGCGACGAGGCGGCGAGCCTCGCCTTCGCCGCGTACGTCCACCGGCTGAAGAAGTACATCGGCGCCTACTCGGCGGTCCTGGGGCGGGTGGACGCGGTGGCGTTCACGGCCGGGGTCGGCGAGAACGCCCACCAGGTCCGCGAGGCCGCGCTGGACGGCCTGGCCGAGCTGGGACTGGCGCTGGATCTCGAAGCCAACGCGGCGCGTTCCCCGCAGCCGCGGCTGGTTTCGGCGGAGTATGCCCGGGTGGCCGTGGCGGTGGTCCCGACGGATGAGGAACTGGAGATCGCTACCCAGGCGTATGCGCTCGTTACCGTTACCCGGTAGCCACGTCTTGGACTTTCCACCAGACGGAATATTCCGCTACGAAACAAACCGATAGGATCCAGTCATGCGCCGTTCCAAAATCGTCTGCACGCTGGGCCCCGCCGTCGACTCGTATGAGCAGCTGAAAGCGCTCATCGAGGCAGGTATGAACGTGGCCCGATTCAACTTCAGCCACGGATCCCAGGCAGAGCACCAGGAGCGGTACGACCGCGTCCGGCAGGTCTCCGAGGACACCGGGCGCGCCGTCGGCGTCCTCGCCGACCTCCAGGGCCCGAAGATCCGTCTGGAGACCTTCGCCGAGGGTCCCGTCGAGCTGGTGCGCGGTGACGAGTTCACCATCACCACCGAGGACGTCCCCGGCGACAAGTCCATCTGCGGCACCACCTACAAGGGTCTCCCGGGCGACGTCGCCAAGGGTGACCAGATCCTGATCAACGACGGCAACGTCGAGCTCCGGGTGACCGAGGTCGAGGGCCCCCGGGTCAAGACCATCGTCATCGAGGGCGGTGTCATCTCGGACCACAAGGGCATCAACCTGCCGGGTGCCGCCGTGAACGTCCCCGCCCTGTCGGAGAAGGACGTCGACGACCTCCGCTTCGCCCTGCGGATGGGCTGCGACATGGTCGCCCTGTCCTTCGTCCGCGACGCCAGCGACGTCAAGGACGTCCACAAGGTCATGGACGAGGAGGGCCGCCGGGTCCCCGTCATCGCCAAGGTGGAGAAGCCGCAGGCCGTCGAGAACATGGCGGCCGTGGTCGACGCCTTCGACGCGGTCATGGTGGCCCGTGGCGACCTGGCCGTCGAGTACCCGCTCGAGAAGGTCCCGATGGTCCAGAAGCGGCTCATCGAGATGTGCCGCCGCAACGCCAAGCCGGTGATCGTCGCGACCCAGATGATGGAGTCGATGATCACCAACTCCCGCCCGACCCGCGCGGAGGCCTCCGACGTCGCCAACGCGATCCTCGACGGCGCGGACGCGGTCATGCTGTCCGCCGAGTCCTCGGTCGGCGCCTATCCGATCGAGACCGTCAAGACGATGTCGAAGATCGTCACGGCGGCCGAGGAGGAGCTCCTCTCCAAGGGCCTGCAGCCGCTGGTCCCGGGCAAGAAGCCCCGTACCCAGGGCGGCTCCGTCGCCCGCGCGGCCTGCGAGATCGCGGAGTTCCTCGACGGCAAGGCGCTCATCGCCTTCACCCAGTCCGGGGACACCGCCCGCCGCCTGTCGCGCTACCGCTCCACGCAGCCGATCCTGGCCTTCACCACGGACGTCAACACCCGCAACCAGCTCGCGCTGAGCTGGGGCGTCGAGTCGTACGTCGTCCCGCACGTGGACAACACCGACGCGATGGTCGACCTGGTGGACGGCGAGCTGCTCAAGCTCGGCCGCTACAACGAGGGCGACACCGTGGTCATCACCGCCGGCTCGCCCCCCGGCGTGCCGGGCACGACCAACATGGTCCGGGTCCACCACCTGGGCGGCGGCGGCCGCGACTGAGGTCGCCGCACCGCCTGAAGCCTGAACTCTGCCGCACAGAGACCGAGGGCGGCACCGCGGATCCGATCGGGATCCGGGGTGCCGCCCTCGGTGTGTTCCAGGTGACCGCTGCCGTACGGGACTACTCCGGCGGCCCGATGTAGTTCTTCAGGCCGGGGACGGTCAGGGTGCCGCCGAACTGGCCGGCCTGGACGACCTTGACGTCCGTGAAGAACGCGAAGGGGACGTTCAGGGGCGGCGGGCTGTTCGGGGTGAACTCAATCGGGATCAGTCCGAACAGGTTCCCCTTGAGGCTCTCGGTGTACATCGTCACCGTGCCGCCGCGGATCTTGGACGTGGAGCCCTGACGCGACTTCAGGTGGGCGACCTTCCCGTTCTTGCCGACCGTCTGGTACAGGTCCTTGATGTCCAGCGAGTCCGCGGTGAACTTCAGGACCTTCTTGATCTTGCCGCTGCCGGTCTTCACCTCGACGATGCCGTGGTAGTCCAGGCCGTAGAGGGTCAGCAGCGAGCTGTCGAGGTACCAGGGCTCGTCGGGCAGGAGCGGGATGCCCTGCTCCAGCTCGGCTTCGGCCAGCGCCTTGGCGTCGTAGGTCGGGCAGGGGAAGGGTTCCTTCCCGTCCGGGTCCTTCGACTCCTCGGGCTTGGCCTCGTCCTCGTCCTCGCCCTTGTCCTTGTTCTCGCGCTCGCCCGCCTTGCCCGTCTCGTCCTTCGGGGTCTTCGCGGTGTCCTTGACCTCTTCGGACAGCTCCGAGACGTCGACGCCCGCCTGCTTCGCCGCGTCGCGGATCGCGTCCGCGGCCGGGTCCGGGGTCGGCTTGGCGGTCGTGGACGGCGTGGGAGTGGGCGTCGGGGTCGTCTTCGGCAGGCCGTCCTTGAGGGGCCGGCCGAGCTCGTCGACGAGGCCCTTGAGCGCGTCGCCGACACCCAGCGGGTCCAGCGGGTTCGTGCTCTTGGTCGGCGTCGGGGTGGCGGCCGGGGCCGTCTCCTGCTTCGCCGGGGGCGTGGTCGCCGACGGCGAGGCGCTCGTCTTCGGCTTGGGCTTCGCCGCCGCCGACGCGGACGGCGAGGGCGTCGCACCGGGCGAGGTGCTCGGCGAAGGCGTGGTCGACAGCGTCGGGGACGGCGACTTCGACTCGGTCTCCGCGGGTTCGTCGGACCGCGTGACGCACGGCCCGGGCGCGAAGGGGATCTCCTTGTCGTCGGCCACGGCCAGCTTCGGCGCCATGCCCATACCGACGAACACGGCCGTCGGCATCGCCGCGAGCGCCATCGTCTTGCCGACGGGTATCTGGATCTTGTTCAGCAGCGACTTCCTGGGCGCCGCGTGGCGCGGCCCCTTGCTCTCACGGGACCCTGCGCCTGGGGCCACGCCCCGCTGCGTCTCGTCACCCCGCACTGTTCCTCCCGCCATCGGCGTGGGCAGTCGTCTCGCTCGCGTGTGCAGGCATTTCCGTTTCGCGCTGTCCCGGGAAGCCCTGGGGTCCCGCCATCGCCTCCGCCTTACCCATGTCCAGCGCGCCCTGGCGCTGGTCGACCGGCTCCTCGTCCGCTGGCTGACCGGGGACCCAGGCCAGCGCGAGCGCGCCGCCGATCAGGGCGGGTACGAAGCCCAGCCCGAAGCCGCCGAGGTTGGACACCGGCAGCGAGACCAGGGCCAGCAGGATCGAGGCGACGCCGGCGAAGACCCGGATGGCCTGCTGGAACCAGAGAGCCAGGCCCAGCGTGATCAGCAGGACACCGATGATCAGCGCCCCGGCGCCGCCGGTGGTGGCCATCGCGAGGCTGAGGTTGCCGAGCCGGAGGTCCGCGTACGGGAAGTACGCGATGGGGAAGCCGCTGACGAACGTGAACAGCCCGGCCCAGAAGGGACGGCGCCCGCGCCAGGCGTGGAAGTGATACCACGCCACGGTGAGCCAGGCGTCGTCTTCAGCGCGAACGTAAACCGGGGCCTGGGGGTTCATGGACAACAGCTCCCTGGAAACGGTGGTACGGAGAACTCTGTGGAGCCCGGACGGGCGGGCGGCGACGTGCGCCGCCGACCGCCCCTCCGGTCACTCGCCTGGACGGATCAGCTCGCGTCCTGGTAGCACGGCTGGTCGCCGCCGAGCAGGCGCAGCTTCAGGTCGGGAAGCTTGAAGGTTCCCGCCGTCGTCGCCCATGCCTTCTGGCGCACGTTCGTCAGGATCGCCTTGTCGGCGCGCTGCGAGAACGCGTACGGGCTGGCGACCGTGCCGGCCTGCGGCTTGGTCTTGTGGCTCGGGTCGCCGACCGCGACACCGATGTCCAGGTTCTTGAACTCGGCGTCGGTGTCGAGCTCGGCAACATCCAGGTAGATGTTGTCGGCGACGGCCGGCTTGCCCTTGTGGCCGGTGCGCAGCTGCAGCGTGATGTTGCCCAGCGGCGTCGGGGTCACCAGTGACTGGCACATGTTGGTGATCTCGGCGTGGCTGAACCCGGAGATGGTGACCGGGTGGTGCTGCGCGTTGCCCTTGAGGTCATGCCCCTCGGCGATACCGCCGTACTGAATGAGGTTGTCACCGTCAAGCTTGTCGGCCGAGACCTTGAAGTCCTGGCCGGAGACGCTGAACGACGCCGCGAGGGCGCCCTGCGCCAGACCCACACCGACCGCGGCCGTGGCCGCGATGCTCGGCACCATGACGAGCGCGAAGCGCTTCCATCTGGTCCCGCCACGAACCTGAGAACTCATTTCGTTCCTCCTTCTCGGACGTACATCTCCGGTCCGGGCCGTGCCCGTCCTGGGATGGGAGAAGTGCTACGTCCTCGGGAAGGAGCGCAGGCGGCCGGGCCGCGGCTGTGCCACGTCCGAAACACCGGCGATCACCCCCGAGCGACAACCACTGGGCCACGCGTTCGCGCAACCTGGAGGACAGGCCCCGCCGGTGTGGCAGAGACCCCCCTGTCCCACGGCCGGTGCCACTGCCACAGGCCGGCTCGGTGGGGACCCTTCACCGCGGCTCCGAGTGAGCGGCTCTGCGGGAAGGACCGAGCGTCGCCGATCGTGGTCCATTCCCGGCCGGGGCACAAGGGGGTTCGTTACTGGCGGGTAACGGCCAGATAACCTGAGTGCGACCTGCCGCGGTCGGGTAGCAACACAGGGTGTTACCCAGGGCCACGACAGACCGGGTGAATGGTGAACACACCGGACAGTTCACGGGGTTCGATTTACTGCGAGTAACAGCGGCCGCGATTACCAAGTTTTGGCAAAGCGCGGCCGCTGTTTATCTACGTGTCAACAAATCGCCGGCCGCGCGGAGCGGGCCGGAGCAGGCCTAGAAGAGCACCCGCGCGAGCGCCGTACGCGCCGCGGACACCCGCGGGTCGTCGGCGCCGATGACCTCGAACAGCTCCAGCAGCCGCAGCCGCACGGCGTCCCGGTCCTCACCGAACGTGACGCGCACGGTGTCCACCAGGCGGCCGAAGGCGTCCTCCACGTGACCGCCGACCAGGTCGAGGTCGGCCGCGGCGATCTGCGCCGCCGGGTCCTTCGGGTTCTCGGCCGCGGCGGAACGCACCGCCTGCGGGTTCATGTGCTGGACGCGGGCGAGCAGCTCGGCCTGGGCCAGGCCCAGCTTGGCCTCGGTGTTGGCCGGGTCGTCCGCGAGTACGTTCTTGTACGCCTGCACCGCGCCGCCCAGGTCACCGGCGTCCAGCGCGACGACGGCCGCCTCCAGCAGCGCGTCGTACGGGCCGGCCGGGATCTCGGCCTCGGCCGCGGCGGCCGGAGCGGCACCTTCCGCGTTCGGGTCCACCTCGATGCCGATGATCCCGAAGCGCTCCTCGGCGACCTGGACCAGCTGGGCCAGGGTCTCGCGGATCTGCTGCTCGGGGGCCACGCCCTGGAAGAGCGGCAGCACCTGGCCGGCGACCACGGCGAAGACGGCCGGGATGCCCTGGATCTGGAACTGCTGCATCAGCATCTGGTTGGCGTCGACGTCCACCTTGGCCAGTACGAGCCGGCCGTTCGCCTCGACGGTCAGACGCTCCAGCAGCGGGCTGAGCTGCTTGCAGGGCTGGCACCACTCGGCCCAGAAGTCCAGGACGACCGGAACCTCGGCGGAGAGCTGGAGCACATCGCGTTCAAAGCCGGCCTCGTCTACATCGATGACGAGCGCGGACGGCGGCACCGCACCGGCGGACGGGCCCGCCCCGCCACCCTGGCCGGCCTGGCGTGCAGTTTCGGCGCGGGCCTGCTCGGCCTTGGCCTTGGCCTCGCCGGCCGCCTTCACCGCGGCGAGGTCGACGACGCCGCTCATGGACATGTTTCTGGGCTGCATGCGTACATCCTCCCCCGTGTGCGCGCGCCGACGAAAAAGATCGCGTGAATTGGCCGCACCGGCCGTCTGTCGCGATCGTGATGCTGGTCGTGTTGCTGGTCGTGTTGCTGGTCGTGGTGCGGTGCGGCGCCGGGTCCCCACCTGGCGCCTGTAGCCCTTCGCGTGGTTGTCGCTCTTACGCTACGAGCCGTAGCGTAACTCTCCGCGAGGCCGTCCGGGTCCTTTCGTGTCCCGTGATCTGAACCACAGCGGCCGCCTCGGCTACCGACGGGTATGGTCTCGGCCATGCGCAACCCCAGCCCCGGCCGCACCGGTCGCCCCCGCAGCGCCGCCGCGGACGCCGCCATCCTCGCCGCGACCCGGGACGCGCTGGTCGAGCTGGGCTGGTCGAAGCTGACGATGGGCGACGTCTCGGCCCGCGCGGGGGTCGCCAAGACCACCCTCTACCGGCGCTGGGCGGGCAAGAACGAGCTGGTCGTCGACGCGGTGGCGGAGCTCTTCGACGCGCTCGAACTCCCCGACCGGGGGTCCCTCGAGGCCGACATCGAGAACGTGGTCCTGCAGTTCGCGGCCCTGCTGCGGCGCCCGGAGGCCCGTACGGCCCTGATGGCGGTCGTCGCCGAGTCCACCCGGGACGAGGCCCTGCGCGACCGGATCCGGTCCGCGATCGTGGACCGGCAGAAACGTCTCGTCGTACTGGGTCGCGAACGGGCCCAGGCCCGCGGCGAACTCCCGTACGAGGAGGACGAGTCCCTCGCGGGCCGCACCACGGACCTGATCTTCGACGTGATCGCGGGCACGGTGGTGCACCGCGCCCTGGTGAGCTCCGAGCCCGTGGACGAGCTCTGGGTGGCCACCTTCACGGCCCTCCTGATGCACGGCCTGCGCGGCCCCGCCGCGGCCTGACCGGCACAGCGCCTGAGCAGCACAGCGGCCTGAGCAGCACAGCGGCCGGCCGCGGCGCCCGCACTGGGCGCCTCGGCCGGCCGTTTCACACCGTACGGGGGCTAGAAGCCCGGCGGCTCGGTGTAGGTGCCCCATTCGTCGCGCAGGACGTTGCAGATCTCGCCCAGCGTGGCCTCGGCCCGCACCGCGTCCAGCATGGCCGGGATCATGTTCGACCCGTCGCGGGCGGCGTCGAGCATGGCCTTCAGGGAGGCGGTGACCTTGGCGTCGTCGCGCCGGGCCTTGCGTGCCGTCAGTTCCCGTACCTGGACGGTCTCGACCTCGTGGCTGACCCGGAGGATCTCCAGGTCCCCGGTGACCGACCCGTGGTGGACGTTGACGCCGACGACCCGCTTGTCGCCCTTCTCCAGGGACCGCTGGTACTGGAAGGCCGACTCGGCGATCTCCCCGGTGAACCAGCCGTCCTCGATGCCGCGCAGGATGCCCGAGGTGATCGGCCCGATGGGGTGCCGGCCGTCGGGGTGGGCGCGCAGGCCGCGCTCCTTGATCTGCTCGAAGATCTTCTCGGCGTCGGCCTCAATGCGGTCGGTGAGCTGCTCCACGAACCAGGAACCGCCCAGCGGGTCCGCCACGTTGGCGACGCCGGTCTCCTCCATCAGCACCTGCTGAGTGCGCAGGGCGATCTCGGCCGCCTGCTCGCTCGGCAGGGCGAGGGTCTCGTCGAGGGCGTTGGTGTGCAGGGAGTTGGTGCCGCCGAGGACGGCCGCGAGGGCCTCCACGGCGGTGCGCACGACGTTGTTGTACGGCTGCTGCGCGGTCAGGGAGACGCCGGCGGTCTGCGTGTGGAAGCGCAGCCACATCGACTTCTCGCTCTTCGCCCCGTAGACCTCCTTCATCCAGCGCGCCCAGATGCGGCGGGCGGCGCGGAACTTGGCGATCTCCTCGAAGAAGTCGAGGTGGGCGTCGAAGAAGAACGAGAGCCCGGGCGCGAAGGCGTCCACGTCCATGCCGCGCGAGAGTCCGAGCTCCACGTACCCGAAACCGTCGGCCAGGGTGTAGGCGAGCTCCTGCGCGGCCGTGGCCCCGGCCTCGCGGATGTGGTAGCCGGAGACGGACAGCGGCTTGTAGGCCGGGATGCCCTTCGTGCAGTACTCCATGAGGTCGCCGATGAGGCGCAGGTGCGGCTCGGGCTCGAAGAGCCACTCCTTCTGGGCGATGTACTCCTTGAAGATGTCGGTCTGGAGCGTGCCGTTGAGCACGGCGGGGTCCACGCCCTGCCGCTCCGCTGCGACCAGGTACATGCAGAAGGCGGGCACGGCGGGGCCCGAGATCGTCATCGAGGTGGTGACGTCGCCCAGCGGGATGTCCTTGAACAGGACCTCCATGTCGGCGGCGGAGTCGATGGCGACCCCGCAGTGCCCGACCTCGCCGAGGGAGCGGGGGTCGTCGGAGTCGCGTCCCATGAGGGTCGGCATGTCGAAGGCGACGGAGAGCCCGCCGCCGCCGGCGGCCAGGATCATCTTGTAGCGCTCGTTGGTCTGCTCGGCGTTGCCGAAGCCGGCGAACTGCCGGATGGTCCAGGTCCGCCCGCGGTAGCCGGTGGCGTGGAGCCCCCGGGTGTACGGGTACTCCCCCGGCCACCCGATGCGCTCGAACCCCTCGTAGGCGTCGCCTGGGCGGGGCCCGTACACGGGGTCGACGTCATCTCCGGAGAGCGTCGTGAAATCAGCCTCGCGCTTGCGGGCCTTGTCGTACCGGGCCTGCCAGCGACGGCGGCCCTCCTCGATGGCGTCAGCGTCCATACCCATGAATTTACTAGGACGTCCTAGTAAATGTCGATGGGCAACCCCCGGGGAGTCGCCCCGGGGGTGGGTGACGTTCGCCTCGTATCAGGCCTTGGCGGTCGCGAGCGAGTCGCTGACCAGCGGTTCCACCTCGGCGCGGACCTTGCGCTCGACGAAGAAGGCGGCCAGCGGAATGGTGCCCGACACGAGCACCCAGAGCAGCTTGCCGAAGGACCACTTGGCCTTGGAGCCCAGGTCGAAGGCGAAGACCAGGTAGACCATGAAGAGGACGCCGTGAGCCTGCGAGACCGCGAAGGTCAGGCCGGCGCCGGTGCCGAAGCCGTACTTCGCCACCATGCAGGCACAAAGGATCAGGAGCATGACCGCGGTCACGTAGGCCATGACGCGGTAGCGGGTCAGCACGCTTCGTTTCATGCGGACGAGCCTAACCGTCCGTTTTGCTCGATCTTGACGCGGCCCCGGGGATCGCGGGACGGGCCCCGGATCCGCCCCGGGACTGCTCAGGAGCCCTCAGGACTCGTCGAAGTCGGCGGCGGCCACCCGCAGCGGGCGCAGCAGCGCGAAGATCTCCGCGCACTCCTCGGCGTCGTAGGCACCGAGGCCGAAATCGATCGCCATCAGGTCCTTCGTGGCCGCCTCGACGACCTCGCGGCCCTTCTCTGTGATGGAGGCGAGGGTGCCGCGGCCGTCGTTCGGGTTGGGCCGCTTGTCGACGAGTCCGGACTTCACCAGCCGGTCCACGGTGTTCGTCACCGACGTCGGGTGCACCATCAGCCGCTCGCCGATCTTCGACATCGGCAGTTCCCCGGCTTTGGAGAAGGTGAGCAGCACCAGGGCCTCGTACCGCGCGAAGGTCAGTCCGTAGGGCTTGACCACCGCGTCGACCTCGCCGAGCAGGATCTGGTGCGCGCGCATGATCGAGGTGATCGCGGCCATCGAGGGCACGGGCCCCCAGCGCTGCTGCCAGAGCTCGTCGGCGCGGGCGATGGGATCGAAGGGAAGGCTGAGCGGCTTGGGCACGGGTCCGACCCTACCGGGAGGTCACTTCGCGGCGAGGGGCGTCTCATCCTTCAGTCCTTCCTCCTGGCGGGCGGCTGCCCGGAGTTCGGCGAGGAGCAGCAGGACGAGGGCCGTGCCGAGGATCCCGGATCCGGCGACGACCGCGTGCACCGGAAGGAATTCGGCGGCGAGGCCGGCCAGGGCCATGCCCACTCCCTGGAGGGTCATCAGGCCGGTGCTGAGCAGGGTCATCGCGCGTCCGCGCAGCTCGTCGGGCACGGCGTCCACGTACCACTGGTCCAGCCCGAGGGTGTAGGCGTGGGCGAGGCCGGCGAGCAGCAGCGCGGCCAGCACGAGGGGCACGCCCGGCCGGGCGGCGAAGAGCAGGAGCGGCAGCAGACCGGCGGCGGCGAGCGGGGCCACGATCCGCGACCGCGTTCGGGCGGTGAGCGCGGAGCCGGCCCAGAGTTCGCCGGCGATGGCGCCGACGGGCATCGCGCACATCAGCAGCCCGAGGACCGCGGGGCCGGCGCCGATGCCGTCGACGTACGGGGCGAGCAGCGCCTCGGGGACGACGGCGAAGACGGGCGGCAGCCAGAACAGCAGGGTGAGCGCGCGCAGCCGGCGCCGGCCGAGGACGGCGCGCAGCCCCGCGAGCGGGGAGGTACGGGTACGCGTGCGGGCGGGCCGGCTGCGGGTGCCGAGGCGCAGCAGCAGCGCGGAACCGAGGAATCCGGCGGCGGTGAGGGCGATGGCCCCGCGCGGCGCGAGCACGGTGAGCAGCAGCCCGCCCAGGCCGAAGCCGACGAGCTGGGCGCTCTGGGCCACCATGCGCATCAGCGAGCGGCCCAGGACGAAGGTGTCGCCGGGCCCGAGGATGTCGGCGAGGGAGGCGTTGCGCGTGCCCTGGAAGAGCGGTGCCACGAAGGCCATCGCGCAGCGCAGGGCGAGGAGCACGGCGACGGGGGTGCCCGGCAGGATCATGGCCGTCGCGCAGGCAGCGCAGGCCAGGTCGCACACGACGAGCACCCGCCGGGCGGGGTGGCGGTCGGCGATCCCGGCGAGCAGGGTCCCGCCGAGGGCGTACGGGAGGAAGCCCAGGGCGAAGGTGAGCGCGCTCATCAGGGGTGAGCCGGTGGCGCGGTAGACGAGCACGGTGAGGGAGATCTCGGCGACGACGACACCGAGCACGGACACCAGGTGCGCGGCGAAGACGGGGCGGAACTCTTGAGTCCGGAAGACGGAGCGGTAGCCCGGTGACGGCGTGGACCGCCCGGGCTCCTGGGTGTCGGCTGGCATGGGCCCAGCGTCCGCGCCGCGGCCGTGGCGCCCCAGAGATTCGCCCGTGCCCGAATATTGAGGGCGGAACGTGTGAGGAAAGCGGAACTGTGCGGAAAGGGGCCGGGATGGGCCTGCACCACCGGTTCGGGCACCGGGACCTGCTGCGGTGCCGGTTCGCGCTGTCGCCCGCGTGGGAGACGCAGGAGGCGGTCCGCACCCTGAACCGCCCGGACCGGCAGGGCTACCACCTCCCCTGGCTGCGGCGGATCCGGGCCGCCGCCGACGGGCTGGACCTGCGGCCGCTGTGGCTGCTGATGCCGCGCCGGGGGCACAGCACGGACTTCATCAGCCCGCCGCCGAGCGGCCCCGGCGTCACCTTCGAGGAGGAGCTCGCGCTGATCCGCGCGGCCGATCCGGCCGCGGCCCGCGAGGACATGCGCAAGGCCCTGGCCTGTACGCCGGGCGCGCTCGACAGCGAAGCGGGCCGGGCCCTGCTCGCCGATCCGGCGCGGTCGGTGCAGGAGCTGGCCGATCTGATCGAGCGGGCCTGGAGCGTCCTGGTCGCACCGCACTGGCCGCGGCTGCGGGCCCTGCTGGAGGCCGACGTCCTCTTCCACACGCGCCGGCTCGCCGCCGGCGGACTGGAGTCGCTCTTCGACGGCCTGCACCCGGACCTCTCCTGGGACGCCGCCTCCCTCACCCTGACCATCGAGCGGCCCAGTAACCACGAGCGCGTCCTGGGCGGCCAGGGCCTCGTCCTCATGCCGAGCGCCTTCGTCTGGCCGCAGATCGCGGGCGGCTTCGACCCGCCCTGGCAGCCGACCGTGGTCTACCCGGCCCGCGGGATCGGCGCCCTGTGGACCCCGGTACGGGAGGACACCCCGGCCGCGCTGGCCCGCCTGCTGGGCCCGGCCCGGGCGGACGTGCTGTGCGCGCTGGACGAGCCGTCCTCCACGACGGCGCTGGCCCACCGGCTCGGCCTGGCCCCGTCCACGGTCTCGGCCCATCTGGGGATCCTGCACGCGGCGGGCCTGCTCATCTCCGCCCGCCACGGGCACCAGGTCCTCTACGAACGCACCCCCCTGGCCATCGCCCTCGCGGCCGGAGACCCCACGGTGTCGTAAGGGGACGGCAACTGACCGTTATGTCACGATATCCCGGTCCGCTGCCCGCCCCTTCGTCCCGAGGAAGCCGGATGCCCCCCGCCGCCCCCAGCCGCCGCCTCCCGTCCGCCCTCGGCCTCCTGCTGCTGCTCGCCGCCGCCCCGGCCTGCTCGGGTGGGCCCGCACCCGCGCCGGGGAGTCCCGCCGCCCCGCCCCGGGCCCCCTCTCCCGTCGCGGCCGACGCCGAGTCCCCGTACTGGGTGGACCCGCAGAGCAGGGCCGCCCGGCAGGTCGCCGCCTGGGAGGCGGCCGGCCGCAACAGCGACGCGCAGGTGCTGCGCAGGATCGCGGACCGGCCGCTGACCCTGTGGGCGCCGGGCGGCGACCCTGGCCCCGAGATCCGCCAGGCCGCGGCGGGCGCCCGGGCCGCCGGGCGGACCCTGCTGCTCGCCGCGCACAACATCCCGTACCGCGACTGCGGGCAGCACCCGGCCGGCGGCGCCGCGAACGCCCGGGCGTACCGCAACTGGATCGGCGCCTTCGCCGACGGCATCGGGAAGACCAAGGCCCTGGTCGTCCTGGAGCCCGGCGCCGTCGCGCACACCCTCGACGGCTGCACCCCGGCCGGCCATCACGCCGAGCGCTACCGGCTGCTCTCCGAGGCCGTCGACCGGCTCAAGCGGAACCCGAACACCAAGGTCTACCTCGACGCGGGCGAACCGGCCTCGGTCAAGAACCCGGCGGACCTCGTCGAGCCCCTCGCCAAGGCGGGCCTGGAGCGCGCCGACGGCTTCGCCGTCAACGTCTCCGGCTTCCAGCCCGACGCGGCCGCGCGGGCGTACGGCGCCAGGATCTCCGAGCGGACCGGGAACAGACACTTCGTCATCGACACCGGCCGCAACGGCGCCGGCCCGCTGCCGGGCGACCCCGCCCAGGCCCGGTGCAACCCGCCGGGCCGCGCCCTCGGAACCCCGCCGACCGACCGCACGGGCGACCCGCTCGTCGACGCGTACCTGTGGATCAAGCGCCCCGGCGACTCGGACGGCACCTGTCACGGCGGCCCCCCGCCCGGGACCTGGTGGCCGGACCACGCCCTGGGCCTGGCCCGCCGAGCCACGCAGTAGGCGGCGCTTGCAGCGCGGCCGATCCAGCCCCGCCGCCCATTTCATCCTCGCCGGCGTTTGAGGCGCGGGGTCCGGGGCGGAGCCCCGGGAAGCACGGGCGCAGCCCGGGCCCCACCCCCGGCCCGCGACGGCGAAAGCGCCCCCGGCCGGGAGGCCAGGGCGCATCACAAGCCGACTGCCGGGCGCATCAGCCCCCGGCGAGGTGCCGCTCCACCGTCTCCACCTTCGAGGTGATCCCGTCGCTGACGCCGGGACGGATGTCGGCCTTGAGGATGAAGGAGACCCGCGGCGCCCGCTCCTCGACGGCGGCCACCGCGCGCCGGACCACGTCCATGACCTCGTCCCAATCGCCCTCGACGGTGGTGAACATGGCGTCCGTACGGTTCGGCAGCCCGGACTCGCGGACCACCCGCACCGCGTCGGCGACGTACTCGCCGACTTCTTCCCCGACCCCCAGCGGGGTCACCGAGAACGCGACGATCACGCTTCCGCCACCTGTCGCGCGCGGGCCGCGACCACGCTGTCGGCCTCTTCCCGCTTGAGCAGCTTGTCGCCGTACAGCCCGCCGAAGGGCACCAGCGAGAGGACGAAGAACAGCAGGACCCGCTTCACCGGCCACTTCGCCTTGCTCCAGACGTCCACCAGGAGGACCCCGTAGATGAGGAACAGGATCCCGTGGATGGCGCCGAGCGGCATCATCAGGTAGTCGATGTCCGAGACCCGGCTCAGCAGCGACCCGAAGATCAGCAGGGCCGGGAACGACAGCGCCTCCGGAACGGAGATCAGGCGCAGACGGTGCAGGGCGGAGGCGGTCTTGATGTCCACGTTCAACCTTCGGGGTGGAGGCCTGGGTCGGTTCCAGTGTCTCAGCCGCTTTGCGGGATCTTGACCGGCCCCTCCCCCACCGCGGCGGCCCGGACCGCCCCGGCATCGCGCCCATACCGACCAGGTGTGGCATATATCGGCCACGGGGCCCTGTTCGGGTTTGCCCGCTGCCGATAACGTCTTCCCGTGGCTCAGTTCCGACTCCAAGGCAGCAAGGTGCTGGCCGTCGACCTGACCGGGGATGCCGTGAAAGCGAAGAACGGCTCCATGGTCGCGTACGACGGGCAGATGGCCTTCAAGAAGATGACCGGCGGTGGCGAAGGCCTCCGCGGCATGGTGACCCGCCGGCTGACCGGCGAACAGATGACGGTGATGGAGGTACAGGGGCACGGCACCTGCTTCTTCGCCGACCGCGCCAGTGAGATCAATCTGGTCAATCTGCGCGGCGAGAAGCTCTACGTCGAGTCCAGCAACCTGCTGTGCACCGACGCCGGTCTGCGGACCGGCACCACCTTCACCGGCCTGCGCGGCGCGACGACGGGCAACGGTCTCTTCACCACGACCGTCGAGGGCTCCGGCCAGGCGGCGATCATGTCGGACGGTCCGGCGGTGGTGCTGCGCGTGAGCGCCCAGTACCCGCTCTCCGTCGACCCGGGGGCGTACATCGCGCACACGGGCAACCTCCAGCAGTCCTTCCAGTCCGGTGTGAACTTCCGCACACTCATCGGCGAGGGCTCCGGCGAGGCGTTTCAGATCCGCTTCGAGGGCGAGGGCCTGGTGTACGTGCAGCCCAGCGAGCGCAACACCGTCGGGGGCGACATCTGATGCCGTTCCGCGAGATCAACTCGAAGATGGTCGAGGCCCAGGTCGTCCCGGGCCAGAAGATGTTCAGCCAGCGCGGCGCGATGCTCGCGTACCGCGGCGAGGTCTCCTTCACCCCGAGCCTGACGGGCGGTCAGGGCGGCGTCATGGGCATGATCGGGCGCCGGGTCGCGAACGAGCAGACCCCGCTGATGACGGTCGAGGGCAGCGGCACCGTCATGTTCGGCCACGGCGGCCACCACATCCAGGTGATCAACCTGACCGGCGAGACCCTCTACGTCGAGGCGGACCGGCTGCTCGCCTTCGACGGCACCCTCCAGCAGGGCACGATGTTCATGGGCTCCCAGGGCGGGGTCATGGGCATGGTCCGCGGCCAGGTGACCGGCCAGGGCCTGTTCACCACCACCCTCAAGGGCCACGGCTCGGTCGCCGTGATGGCCCACGGCGGGGTCATCGAGCTCCCCATCACCCCTCAGCGCCCGGTCCACGTGGACCCGCAGGCGTACGTCGCCCACCACGGCGACGTCCGCAACAAGCTCTCCACCGCGCTCGACTGGCGGGACATGGTGGGGCGCGGCTCGGGCGAGGCGTTCCAGCTGGAGCTGTCCGGCCAGGGCGCGGTGTACGTACAGGCCTCCGAGGAGAAGCTGTGAACTTTGGCCCTGTGACCGGCGGACCCGGCGGACCCGGCGGACCCGGCGGACCGACCGTCTTCGACCCGTACACGCTGCCCTCCGACGACAACGTGAACGCGTACACCTTCTGCGTGGAGCTCAAGGGGAGCCAGTGGTTCCTGCAGAAGGGCAAGATGATCTCGTACTACGGGCACATCGAGTTCAACGGCATCGGCAACGGTCGCTTCGACCGCCTGCTGCGCACCAGCTTCCACTCGCCGCTGCACGCCAGTGACTGGGTGGTCGCCGAGGGCTCGGGCAAGATGCTGCTGGCCGACCGGGCCTTCGACGTGAACTCGTACGACCTGGACAACGGCAACCTGACGATCCGGTCGGGCAACCTGCTCGCCTACCAGCCCTCGCTGGCGCTGAAGCAGTCGATCGTCCCGGGCTTCCTGACCCTGATCGGCACCGGCAAGTTCGTCGCGGCCTCCAACGGCCCCGTGGTGTTCATGGAGCCGCCGCTGCGCGTGGACCCGCAGGCGCTGGTGGGCTGGGCGGACTGCCCCTCGCCGTGCCACCACTACGACCACGGCTACATGTCGGGCGTGCTGGGCGGCCTGCGCTCGCTGACCGGCATCGGGGGCAGCTCGGGCGAGGAACACCAGTTCGAGTTCGTCGGAGCCGGGACGGTGCTGCTGCAGTCGTCGGAGATGCTCATGGCGGAGCAGGCGGTCGGGGCGGTCGGCGCCGGCGCGGCCACGGGCAACGCCCAGGGCGTTCCGGGGGCCGGCCAGGGGCAGCTGGGCGTACCGCGGATGCCGGGACAGCTGGGTGATCTCCAGCGCCGCCTCGGACTGTGACACCCAAGAGAACCGATCTTTGTACGTAATTCAACTTTTTAGGTAGAGTTCATTCATGGAGACCATGGAGACCGAGACGGCCACCCGCTGGCTGACCGACGCCGAACAGTGCGCGTGGCGCACCCACCTGGACGTCAGCAGACTGCTGATGCACCAGCTGGAAAAGGATCTCCAGCCCTTCGGACTCACCAACAACGACTACGAGATCCTCGTGAACCTCTCGGAGTCGCAGGACCACAGGATGCGGATGAGCGACCTCGCCACCGCCACCCTGCAGTCCAAGAGCCGACTGTCGCACCAGATCACGCGCATGGAGACGGCGGGCCTCGTCCGCCGGGTGAACTGCGAGTCCGACCGCCGCGGCCTGTACGCGGTGCTCACGGACGAGGGCATGGAGACGATGCGCAAGGTCGCCCCGCACCACGTGGCGTCCGTCCGTCAGCACTTCATCGACCTGCTGCCGCCGGAGGCCCTGGCGGCGCTGCGCGCCTCGCTGACCCCGGTGGCGGAGCACCTGCGCGGCACCCGCGGCAAGGTCTGACCTCCGGGCGCTCGACGTGCCCCGCACGGCGGTGGGCCGGACAATGGGCGGTATCCGCCCGCTGCCGGCCGCCGCCGAGCAACCGTAAGCGCCATGGCCGGCCTGAGGAGGTCCATCCATGAAGCGCAACACGTACATCGCTGCGGCCGCGTCCGTCGTCCTGATCGTGGGAGGCCCGGTGGCGGCCGCGACAGCGGCATCCGCCGACACGGCGAGAACCGTCACCGCGGCCGCTGCCGCCCTCCCCACCGCCGAGACGGCCGAGGAGGCATCGGCGGCGGCCCTGAAGCACTACCCGGGCGTCGTCGAGTCCCTCGACAAGGACGGCACCGTCTGGAACGTCGACGTGATCGGCAAGGACGGCAAGGGCCACGCCGAACTGGAAGTGGCGGCCGACGGCACGGTCACCGAGCTCAACCGCGACACCGACGAGAACGCCACCGAGCACAAGAACCTGCTCACCGCCAAGGTCACCGCCGAACAGGCGATGAAGGCGGCCCTGGCCGCCCACCCCGGACAGGTCTGGTCCGTCAACTGGGAGGACGACGAGGACGGCGGCGCCCACTACTGGGAGGTCGAGGTCAGGTCCACCGACGGCAAGACCTGGAACGCCCACGTCGACCACGCCACGGGCAAGGTCACCCAGTCCGGCTCGGACTCGGACGACGGCGACGACACCACCGACGAAAACAACTGAGCCCGTCCAGCCCCGCCGGCGTTTGAGGCGCGGGGTCCGGGGCGGCGCCCCGGCAACGGAGCCGCACCCGGCCCCCGCCTCAGCCTCAGGCCTCCGTCAGCGTCGCCAGCAGCGCGTCCGCCGCCGCGTACGGGTCCAGCTCGCCCACGGCTACCCTGGCGGCCAGCGCGTCCAGATGCGCATCGCCCCGCAGGTCCGCCATCCGCGCCCGCAGCGCCGTCACGGCGATGGTCTCCACCTCCCGCGCGGCCCGCGCCGCACGCCGCTCGGCCAGCACCCCCCGCGCGTCCATCCACGCCCGGTGCTTCTCCAGCGCCTCGACCAGCTCGTCGATGCCCTGCCCGCGCGCCGCCACCGTCTTGACGATCGGCGGCCGCCAGTCCTCCCGGCCGCGCGCCTCCCCCAGCCCCAGCATGTGGTTCAGCTCGCGGGCCGTCGCGTCCGCACCGTCCCGGTCCGCCTTGTTGACGACGTACACGTCGCCGATCTCCAGGATCCCCGCCTTCGCGGCCTGGATCCCGTCGCCCATCCCGGGAGCCAGCAGCACCACCGAGGTGTCGGCCTGCGAGGCGATCTCCACCTCCGACTGGCCGACGCCGACCGTCTCGACCAGGATCACCTCGCAGCCGGCCGCGTCCAGTACCCGGATCGCCTGCGGGGCGGCCCACGCCAGCCCGCCCAGGTGCCCCCGGGTGGCCATGGAGCGGATGTAGACCCCCGGGTCGGAGGCGTGGTCCGACATCCGGACCCGGTCGCCGAGCAGCGCCCCGCCCGAGAAGGGCGAGGACGGGTCGACGGCGAGGACGCCGACCCGCTTCCCGGCCTTGCGGTACGCGGACACGAGCGCGGAGGTCGAGGTCGACTTGCCGACGCCCGGCGAGCCCGTCAGCCCGACCACGTACGCCCCGCCCGTCAGCGGGGCCAGCGCGGCCATCACCTCCCGCAGCTGCGGGGACGCCCCCTCGACCAGCGAGATCAGCCGGGCCACCGCTCTCGGCCGGCCCTCACGCGCCTGGGCCACCAGCTGGGGGACGTCCACCGCCGTCATACGTGCTGCGCTCCTCGGTTCTCGTACGGGATGCCTGAGGGCCGCCAGGCCCTGGGAAGAGGGGCCGCCGGGCCCCGTAGCGGAGCCCGGCGGCCTGGCGGTGCCTACTTGGCGACGCGAACGATCAGCGCGTCGCCCTGGCCACCGCCACCGCACAGCGCGGCCGCGCCGACCCCGCCGCCGCGGCGCTTCAGCTCCAGCGCCAGGTGCAGCACCACACGGGCACCCGACATGCCGATCGGGTGGCCCAGGGCGATGGCGCCACCGTTGACGTTCACCTTTTCCGGGGTCACCCCGAGGTCCTTCATTGACTGGACGGCGACCGCCGCGAAGGCCTCGTTGATCTCGATGAGGTCCAGGTCGGAGACCTCCAGGCCCTCCTTCTTCAGGGCGTGCAGGATCGCGTTGGACGGCTGCGACTGGAGGGAGTTGTCCGGGCCCGCCACGTTGCCGTGGGCGCCGATCTCGGCGATCCACTCCAGGCCGAGCTCCTCGGCCTTCGCCTTGCTCATCACGACCACGGCGGCCGCGCCGTCGCTGATCTGGGAGGAGGTGCCGGCGGTGATCGTGCCGTCCTTGGCGAAGGCGGGACGCAGCTTGCCCAGGGACTCCACGGTGGTCTCGGGGCGGATGCCCTCGTCCGTCGAGAAGATCACCGGGTCGCCCTTGCGCTGCGGGATCTCGACCGGGGTGATCTCGGCCTCGAAGACGCCGTTCTTCTGCGCGGCCGCGGCGCGCTGGTGCGAGGCGGCGGCGAACTCGTCCTGCGGGGCGCGCTCGATGCCGAGGCGGGTGTTGTGCTTCTCGGTCGACTCGCCCATCGCGATGTTCTCGAAGGCGTCGGTGAGGCCGTCGTAGGCCATCGCGTCGAGCATCTCGATGGCGCCGTACTTGAAGCCCTCACGGGACTTGTGCAGCAGGTGCGGGGCGTTCGTCATGGACTCCTGGCCGCCCGCGACCACGATGTCGAACTCCCCGGCGCGGATCAGCTGGTCCGCGAGCGCGATCGCGTCGAGGCCCGAGAGGCACACCTTGTTGATGGTGAGCGCGGGGACGTTCATCGGGATGCCGGCCTTGACCGCCGCCTGACGGGCGGGGATCTGGCCTGCGCCGGCCTGCAGCACCTGGCCCATGATCACGTACTGCACCTGGTCGCCGGAGATCCCGGCCCGTTCCAGCGCGGACTTGATGGCGAAGCCGCCGAGGTCGGCACCCGAGAAGGACTTGAGCGAGCCGAGCAGCCGTCCCATGGGCGTGCGGGCCCCGGCGACGATCACAGAAGTGGTGTTGTTCGATCCGGACATGAGGCACAGCCCCTTGGATGAGGAGTGAACGAGGGTTTACGTGAATGTACTGGGCGGTACCGCAGCGGTCACCGGGCTGCCGGTGTGATCGCGCGCACGTTGCGTGACCGCCCCCTTGGGCGGTGCACTGTCACCATGCTGACAAGAATCGACCACATCGGGATCGCCTGCTTCGACCTGGACAAAACCGTCGAGTTCTACCGTGCCACGTACGGCTTCGAGGTGTTCCACTCCGAGGTCAACGAGGAGCAGGGTGTCCGCGAGGCCATGCTGAAGATCAACGAGACGTCCGACGGCGGCGCCTCCTACCTCCAGCTCCTGGAGCCCACCCGCGAGGACTCCGCGGTGGGCAAGTGGCTGGCCAAGAACGGCGAGGGGGTCCACCACATCGCCTTCGGCACCGAGGACGTCCGGGGCGACTCGGAGGCCATCCGCGGCAAGGGCGTCCGCGTCCTCTACGACCAGCCCCGCACGGGCTCGATGGGCTCCTCCATCACCTTCCTGCACCCCAAGGACTGCCACGGCGTCCTCACCGAACTGGTCACCTCCAACCCCGAGCACTGATGGACCACCGATAGCCCGATTCCCCGGCCGGTAGAGTGGCCATGGCTCGGCCGGGGTTCGGTGCGGAGACGGGGTCGGGGCCTGTGACCCCTGCCCCGGTATCTGACACCATTCCCCCGGGGGCGTCGTTCAGCGGGCGAGCGATGCTCATTTGGGAGTGAGCTTGCGACCAGGGGACGGATGGGACCGCGCTGTGCGGGGCTACGAAAGCCAGGAGAGCCATCAGGCCGGGGCCGACCATCTCTCGCGCTTCGAAGCCGAGATGGAGCGGCTGAAGAAGGAGCGCGGGAAGGCCGTCCAGCACGCTGAGGACCTGGGGTACCAGGTCGAGGTGCTGCGCGCCAAGCTCCACGAGGTACGCCGATCTCTGGCGTCCCGCCCTGCCTACGACGGCGCGGACATGGGCTACCAGGCGGAGCAGCTGCTCCGCAATGCCCAGATCCAGGCCGACCAGATGCGCTCCGACGCCGAGCGCGAACTGCGCGACGCCCGGGCACAGACCCAGCGCATCCTCCAGGAGCACGCCGAGCACCAGGCACGCCTGCAGGCGGAGCTGCACGCCGAGGCCGTCAACCGCCGCCAGCGGCTGGACCAGGAGCTCAACGAGCGCCGCCAGACCGTCGAGGCGCACGTCAACGAGAACGTGGCCTGGGCCGAGCAGTTGCGCGCCCGTACGGAGTCCCAGGCGCGCCGGCTCATGGAGGAGTCCCGCGCCGAGGCCGAGCAGTCCCTGAACGCCGCCCGCGCCGAGGCCGCCCGGGTCGCCGAGGAGACCCGGCGCCGGATCGCCGCCGACGCGGAGGCCGCCCGCGCGGAGACCGAAGCCACCCTGCTGCGCGCCCGCAAGGAGGCCGAGCGGCTGCTGACCGCCGCCTCCGCGCAGGCCCAGGAGGCCACCGAGCACGCGGAGCGGCTGCGCTCCACCACCTCCGCCGAGGCCGAGCAGACCCGGCAGCAGACCATGGACCTCGGCCGGGTGGCCGAGTCCCGCGCGCAGGAGGCCGAGTCCGCGCTGCGCGAGGCCCGGGCCGAGGCCGAGCGGGTCCTCGCCGAGGCCAAGGAGAGCGCGGCCCGCCAGCTCGCGTCGGCCGAGTCCGTCAACGAGCAGCGCACCCGCACCGCCAAGGAGCAGGTCGCCCGGCTGGTCGGCGAGGCCACCAAGGAGGCCGAGGCCCTCAAGACGGAGGCCGAGCAGGCCTTGGCCGACGCCCGCGCGGACGCCGAGCGGCAGCGCACCGAGGCCGGCGAGCAGGCCCGTACGGCCGCGGCCGAGGACATGGCGGCGCAGCTGGCGAAGGCCGCCCGCACCGCCGAGGACGTACTGAACAAGGCCTCGGAGGACGCCCGGGCCACCACCCGGGCCGCGTCCGAGGAGGCCGAGCGGATCCGCCGCGAGGCCGAGACCGAGGCCGACCGGCTGCGCCTGCAGGCGGCGGCCACGGCCGACGAGCTCAAGGGCGCGGCGAAGGACGACACCGAGGAGTACCGGGCCCGTACGGTCGAGCTCCAGTCGGAGGCCCGGCGGCTGCGCGGCGAGGCCGAACAGCTGCGCGCGGAGGCCGTCGCCGAGGGCGAGCGGATCCGCGGCGAGGCCCGCCGCGAGGCGGTCCAGCAGATCGAGGAGGCGGCCCGCACCGCCGAGGAGCTGCTCGGCAAGGCCAAGGCGGACGCGGACGAGCTGCGCGGCGGGGCGACCGCCGAGAGCGAGCGGGTCCGCGCCGAGGCCGTCGAGCGGGCCGGCGCCCTGCGCAAGCAGGCCGAGGAGACCCTGGAGCGGACCCGCGCCGAGGCCGAGCGGCTGCGCGCCGAGGCCGAGGAGCAGGCCGAGGCCGTACGCGCCGAGGCGGACGCGGCGGCCCTCGCGCGGCGCGAGGAGACCGAGCGGGCGGTGGCCGCCAGGCGGGCGGAGGCCGACGAGGAGCTCGTACGGCTGCACACGGACGCCGAGAGCCGGCTGACGACGGCCGAGCAGACGCTGCGCGACGCCCGCGCGGCGGCGGAGAACATCCGCCGGGAGACGTCGGAGGAGAACGACCGGCTGCGCGCCGAGTCGGCGGAGCGGATCCGCACCCTGCAGTCGCAGTCCGAGGCGGAGGCCGACCAGCTGCGCACGGACGCGGCGCAGGACGCCGGGCGGGTGCGCGCGGAGGCCGAGCAGGTCGCCGTACGGCTGCGCGGCGAGGCCGAGGCCGAGGCGGAGCGGGTGCGCTCGGAGGCGCAGGAGACCGCGGACCGGCTGCGCGCCGAGGCGAAGGCGGCGGCCGAGCGGGTCGCCGCGGAGGCCGCGGAGGCGCTGGCCGCCGCTCAGGAGGAGGCCGCCCGGCGCCGCCGGGAGTCCGAGGAGACCCTGGCTTCGGCCCGGACGGACGCGGAGCAGGAGCGGGCGCAGGCCCGCGAGCAGAGCGAGGAGCTGCTGGCCGCGGCCCGCCGCCGCTCGGAGGAGGCGCAGGCCGAGGCCGCCCGCCTGACCGAGGAGGCCGAGCGGCGCGCGTCGGAGCTGGTGTCGGCGGCGGAGGCCACCGCCCAGCAGATACGGGACGCCGTGGCGGGCCTGCACGAGCAGACCGAGGAGGAGATCGCCGGGCTGCGCAACGCAGCCGAGCACGCGGCGGAGCGTACGAAGACGGAGGCCGAGGAGGAGGCGGGCCGGGTCCGGTCCGACGCCTACGCGGAGCGGGAGCGGGCCACCGAGGACGCCAACCGGATCCGCAGCGAGGCGCGCGCCGAGACGGACGCGGCGAAGGCGCTGGCGGAGCGGACGGTCGGCGAGGCGATCGCCGAGGCGGAGCAGCTGCGCGGCGACACCGCCGAGTACGCGCAGCGGGTGCGTACGGAGGCCACGGACGCGCTGGCGGCGTCCGAGCGGGACGCGGCGCGCACCCGGGCCGATGCCCGTGACGACGCGAACCGCATCCGCGGCGAGGCGGCGGAGTCGCTGGAGGCCGCGCGCGCCGAGGGCGCCCGGATCACGGCGGAGGCGACGGCGGAGGCCGAGCGGCTCACCGAGGAGACCCTCGCGGCGAACGCGGCCACGGTCACCGAGGCCGAGGCCGAGGCCGCGCGGATCACCGCCGAGGCGGAGCAGGCGGCGGAGGCCACCCGCGTCGAGGCCGCGGCGACCCTGGACGAGGCCCGCGCCGAGGGCAACCGGCTGCGCACCGAGGCCGCGGAGCAGGTCGACCGGCTCATCACCGAGGCCTCGGCGGAGGCCGACCGGCTCATCGAGGAGACCCGGGCGGCCAATGCGGCCACCGTGGGCGAGGCGACGGCGAAGGCCGAGCGGCTGGGCGCCGACGCGGCACGCTTCAAGGCGCAGGCGGCCGAGACGCTGGCGAGCGCCGAGCGCGACGCCGCGAGGATCATGGTCGACTCGCGTGCCGAGGGCGACCGGCTCATCGACGAGACCCGCGTGGCCAACGAGGCCACGGTGGGCGAGGCGGCGGCGGAGGCCGACCGGCTGCGCGCGGAGGCGAACCGGGTCCTGGACGACGCCCGCGCGGACGGCGGCCGGATCATCGGCGAGGCCACCGCGGAGGCGGACCGGGTCACGGCCGCGGCGAACGAGACCCTGGCGAGCGCGGAGCGGGAGTCCGAGCAGACGCTGGACGAGGCGCGCGCCGAGGCGAACCGGTTGCGCACCGAGGCGGCCGAGCAGGCGGACCGGCTCATCGCCGAGGCCGCGTCCGAGGCCGACAAGCTCACCGCCGAGACCCGCAAGGCGAACGAGCGCACGGTCGGCGAGGCGGCCGGCGAGGCCGAGCGGCTGCGTGCGGACGCGTCGGAGGCGCTGTCCTCGGCGCAGGAGCACGCGACCCGTACCCGGGCGGAGGCCGAGCGGGTCAAGGCGGAGGCCGCGACCGCGGCCGAGCGCACCCGCGCCGAGGCCCGTACGGAGTCGGAGCGGCTGCTGGACGAGGCGCGCGAGGCGGCCAACAAGCGCCGCAGCGAGGCGGCGGAGCAGGTCGACCGGCTCATCACGGAGGCCTCCGCGGAGGCCGACAAGCTCACGGCCGATGCGCAGCAGCAGGCCCTCGCCGCCACCACGGCGGCCGAGGAGCAGGCCGACGCGATGGTCGACGCGGCGCGCAAGGAGGCGGCGCGGATCACCTCGGAGGCGACCGTCGAGGGCAACTCCATGGTGGAGAAGGCCCGTACGGACGCGGACGAACTGCTGGTCGGCGCGCGCAGGGACGCGGCTGCCATAAGGGAGCGGGCGGAGGAGCTGCGCGGCCGCGTCGAGGGCGAGGTCGAGGAGCTGCACGAGCGGGCCCGCCGGGAGTCGGCCGAGCAGATGAAGTCGGCCGGCGAGCGCGTGGACAAGCTGGTGCGGGCGGCGACCGAGCAGAGCGTCGAGGCCGAGGCGAAGGCGAAGGCGCTGGTGTCGGACGCGAGCAGCGAGGCGAGCAAGGTGCGCATCGCTGCGGTGCGCAAGGCGGAGGCGCTGCTCAAGGAGGCCGAGCAGAAGAAGGCGGAGCTGACCCGGGAGGCCGAGAACGCCCTCGCGCAGGCCGAGGCGGAGGCCGAACGCCTCGTCGACGAGGGCCGCCGTGAGCTGGAGGTCCTGGTGCGTCGGCGCGAGGACATTCAGGCGGAGATCTCCCGTGTCCAGGACGTTCTTGAGGCGTTGGAATCATTCGAGGCGCCTTCGGGCGGCGGAAAGCCGGCGGTCGGCGGCCAGGGCGCGGGGGGCGTGAAGGCCGGAGTGACTGCGGGATCCACTCGTTCGGGTGGCAAGGCGTCAGAGGGCTAGCCAAACACAACGGGGATGTGTCCACCTGATGGAGGTTCAGGCGAACGAGTGACAAGCATTCTGTCGCCTTGCCACTCAAAAGGGGTGTCATTGTCCAGATCAAACGTGGATTGACTCGATGACACGCCGTCCGGGCGCCTAGGATTCCCCTTAACACCTCACGTAGCACCTCATCGGTCTCATTCGACAGGAACCCCATGAGCGACACTTCCTCCCCCTTCGGCTTCGAGCTCGTGCGGCGTGGTTACGACCGTGGTCAGGTGGACGACCGCATTACCAAGCTGGTCTCCGACCGCGACAGCGCCCTTGGACGTATCAACTCTCTGGAAAAGCGGATCGAGGAGTTGCACCTCGAGACGCAGAACGCCCAGGCCCAGGTGAACGACGCCGAGCCGTCGTACGCCGGTCTCGGCGCCCGGGTCGAGAAGATCCTTCGGCTGGCCGAGGAGGAGGCGAAGGACCTGCGCGAGGAGGCCCGTCGCGCGGCCGAGCAGCACCGCGAGCTGGCCGAGTCGGCTGCCCAGCAGGTGCGCAACGACGCCGAGTCGTTCGCCGCCGACCGCAAGTCGAAGGCGGAGGACGAGGGCGTCCGCATCGTCGAGAAGGCGAAGGGCGACGCGTCGACCCTGCGCGCGGAGGCCCAGAAGGACGCGGCGTCCAAGCGCGAGGAGGCCGACGCGCTGTTCGAGGAGACGCGCGCCAAGGCCGCCCAGGCCGCCGCGGACTTCGAGACCAACCTGGCCAAGCGCCGTGAGCAGTCCGAGCGCGACCTGGCCTCGCGTCAGGCCAAGGCCGAGAAGCGCCTGGCCGAGATCGAGCACCGCGCCGAGCAGCTGCGCCTGGAGGCCGAGAAGCTGCGTACGGACGCGGAGCGCCGTGCCCGGCAGACCGTGGAGACCGCGCAGCGCCAGGCCGAGGACATCGTGGCCGACGCCAACGCCAAGGCGGACCGTATCCGCAGCGAGTCCGAGCGCGAGCTGGCGGCGCTCACCAACCGCCGCGACTCGATCAACGCGCAGCTGACCAACGTCCGCGAGATGCTGGCGACGCTCACCGGTGCGGCCGTCGCCGCGGCCAACCCGATCGTGGACGACGAGCCGGTCAGCCGCGGCGTCCCGGCGCAGCAGAGCCGCTGATCGACCGCCGGCGCGAAACCCGTCGCACGTGCTTGGCCCGACCGAGGGCCCTGTGTCACCTGTTCGAGGTGGCGTAGGGCCCTCGGGCGTTCTAGCGTGTCCGCATGATCGAGCTAGAGGGACTTACCAAACGATTCGGCGCGAAGACCGCCGTGGACAACCTCAGCTTCCAGGTCCGACCGGGGGTGGTGACCGGCTTCCTCGGCCCCAACGGGGCAGGGAAGTCCACGACCATGCGCATGATGCTCGACCTCGACAATCCGACCAGCGGGACGGTCCGGATCGACGGGAAGCACTACCGCGACCTGCCGGAGCCGCTGAAGCACATCGGGGCGCTGCTGGACGCGAAGGCCATGCACGGTGGCCGCACCGCGTACAACAACCTGCTCTGCCTGGCCCAGTCGAACGAGATCCCGCAGAGTCGGGTCGGCGAGGTGTTGGACCTGGTCGGGCTGACGGCCGTGGCGAAGAAGAAGTCCAAAGGATTTTCGCTGGGCATGGGTCAACGGCTGGGAATCGCCTCCGCCCTGCTGGGTGATCCGGAAATCCTGATGTTCGACGAGCCCGTCAATGGTCTGGACCCGGAGGGAATTCTCTGGATCCGCAATCTGATGAAGGGCTTGGCGGGAGAGGGGCGGACGATCTTCGTTTCCTCCCATCTGATGAGTGAAATGGCGCTGACCGCAGACCATTTGGTCGTCATTGGTCAAGGGAGGCTTCTGGCCGATCTTCCGATGGCTGATTTCATTCAGCAGAACTCCCGCAGTTACGTCCGGCTGCGCTCCCCGCAGCAGGAACGGCTCAAGGACGTCCTGCACGATGCCGGGATCAACGCCGTCAGCGTTCCCGCCACCGGCACGCTGGAGATCGACGGAGCGAGCGCGGAACAGCTCGGCGAGCTCGCCGCCCAGCACCAGATCGTGCTGCACGAGCTCAGCCCGCAACGGGCCTCACTGGAAGAAGCGTTCATGCGCATGACGGCCGACTCCGTCGAATACCACGCCCACGCACCGGGCGCACCCGGCGCCCCGGTCCCGCCCGGCATGGCCGCCGACAACCCCGCCCGGCCGGCCGACGTCCCCGCCTGGGGCGCCGGCTACGAGGCGACGCGCAAGGGCGGTGAGTGACCATGGCCTTCAACGCCGTCCTCAAGTCCGAGTGGACCAAGATCCGCACGGTCGCCTCCACCAGCTGGACCCTCGCCCTCGTCTTCCTCGTCACCGTCGGGTTCGCCGCGCTGTTCAGCGCCACGTTCGACCCGAACGACCTGGACGCGGCCCAGCGGGCCACCTTCGACCCCACCGCAACGAGCCTCAGCTCCATGCAGCTCGGACAGCTGGCCATGATCGTCTTCGGCGTGCTGGTCGTGAGCACCGAGTACAGCACGGGCATGATCCGCACCTCGCTGGCCGCCGTACCGCGCCGCGGGCACTTCCTGCTCGGCAAGATGGCGGTGGCGACGGCGCTGGCCCTGGCCGTGGGGCTGCTGACCAGTTTCGTGTCGTTCTTCCTCACCCAGGCGCTCCTCGGTGACCTCGGCATCGGGATCGGCGAGGAGGGCGTGCTGCGCGCCGTGACCGGCGCCGGCCTGTACCTGGCGCTGCTGGCCCTGTTCTGCATGGGCGTGGCGGCCATGCTGCGCAGTTCGGTCGCCGCCATCAGCGTCCTGGTCCCGTTCTTCCTGATCGTCTCGAACCTCCTCGTGGGTTTCGAGGCGACGCGTACGGTCGGCCAGTACCTGCCGAGCATTGCCGGGGGGAGGATCATGCAGGTCGTGCCCGACGCCCTCGGGTCCTTCGAGACCCCGTACGGCCCGTGGGGCGGCTTCGGGATCATGGTCCTCTGGACGCTGGCCGCGGTACTCGGGGGCTACGCCGTCCTCCGCAAGAGGGACGCCTGACCTCCTGCCGGCGTACTACGGGGGATCCCCGGGTCGGTCTCAGGGGCAGCTCAGGGATCCGGCACGGGACGGAACCAGAGGAACCTCGTTATCCTCTTAACCCTTACGCGGGCGAAAGTCGTCCCGGCCTGGTAAGGGGCAGCAAGATGATCGAGGCAGTCGGCCTGACCAAGCGCTACGGCGCCAAGACCGCCGTCGACCAGCTGTCCTTCCAGGTCAAGCCGGGTCACGTCACGGGATTCCTGGGGCCCAACGGCTCCGGGAAGTCCACCACCATGCGCATGATCCTGGGCCTGGACCGGCCCACATCCGGTCATGTCACGATCAACGGCCTCCCCTTCCGGGAGCTCCCGAACGCCCAGCGGCACGTCGGGGCCCTGCTCGACGCCAAGGCCGTGCACGGCGGCCGCCGGGCCCGTACCCACCTGCTCTCCATCGCCCAGCTCTCCGGGATCCCGGAGAAGCGGGTGGACGAGGTCCTGGCCGTGGTCGGGCTCCAGGACGCCGCCCGGCAGCGCACGAAGGGCTTCTCGCTCGGCATGGGCCAGCGGCTCGGCATCGCCACCGCCCTGCTCGGGGACCCGCAGGTGCTGCTGTTCGACGAGCCGGTCAACGGGCTCGACCCCGAGGGCATCCTCTGGGTCCGCAACCTCATGCGCCGGCTCGCCGCCGAGGGCCGGACCGTCTTCGTCTCCTCGCACCTGATGAGCGAGATGGCGCTGACCGCCGACCACCTGATCGTCATCGGCCGCGGGCGGCTGCTGGCCGATATGGGCACCCAGGAGTTCATCGCGCACAACTCGGCCGGATTCGCTCGGGTGCGCGCGGCCGACACTGATCCGGATGGCCGGGACACGCTGGGTACGACCCTCACCAGGGCGGGCGGCCGGGTCCTCCAGGAGCCCGACGGAGCACTGCGCGTGACCGGTCTGGAGCTGTCCCTCATCTCCGACCTCGCGCACGAGGCCGGCGTACGGCTGTGGGAGCTGTCACCGCACCACGCCTCTCTGGAGGAGGCGTACATGCGGATGACCCAGTCCGCCGTCGAGTACACCTCCACCGAGGACCCGCGGGCCGAGCTCTGGGAGCCCGAACCGCTGGCCCTCCCGGCGTGGGAGGAGGAGCCTGCGGCACCCCAGGTCCCGCAGGCGGGCTTCTTCGCCCCACCGCCGCCCGGAGCGGGCGGGCAGCCCTTCCTCATGCCCAGCCATCCCGGCGAGCTCACGAGCACCGCCAAGAAATCCCCCGAGGACACACGATGACCCCGACGACCCCGACGCCGGAGCGGCCCCGGAGCTACAGCTCCCCCCTCCCCACGCCGCGGCCGCACCTGGGGCACGCCCTCGCCTCGGAGTGGACCAAGCTGATCTCGATCCGCTCCACCCTGTGGACGCTCGGTTCGCTCGTGCTCACCGTCGTCGGCATCGGGCTGCTGTTCGTCTCGCAGACCTCGGACGAGGATTACGAGGGGATCACCTTCACCACACCCGCCCTCTTCGGTCTGCTGGTGGGGGAGATCGCGGTGATGGTCCTCGGTGTGCTGACCATCACCTCGGAGCACGGCACCGGGCTGGCGCGGACCACGTTCACCGCCGCCCCGGACCGGTACCGGGTGCTCACCGCGAAGTACCTCGTCTTCAGCACCACGGCCCTCGCCACCACCATGCTGTCCGTCTTCGTGGTCGGGATCGCCGCGTCGCTCGCCCACGACGGCGCCGCGGCCGGCACGCACGCCGCCCACGAGTGGCTCGGCGCGCTCTTCGGCTGCCTCTACGTCACCCTGCTCGGCGTGCTCGCGCTGGCGATCGGCGCGCTGGTGCGGCACTCGGCCGGGGCGATCGCCGTCATGCTCGGCGTGGTCACGCTGCCGCCGGTGATCGGGGCCATGCTCACGAGCTGGGACGCCGTCGCGCCCTTCGGACGGCTGGTCCTCCAGCGCAACGTGCCGGTGGCGCTGAGCCAGCTGTTCGGCATGCAGGAGGGCGGCGACCTGGGCTCGGCCCCCAGCAACCTCTCGCACGTGCTGCTCATCGTGCTGATCACGGGCGGAGCGGTGTCCGCCTCGTACCTGTCGGTCGGCCGCCGGGACGTCTAGGGCGTTCTAGTACCGGGGCGCGTTGCGGGACCGCTGCACCTTCGAGGTGCGGCGGTCCTTCGCGTTCCAGCAGGCCTTGTGCCAGTGCCGCCGGTCGTCCACGCCGCCGTACTCCGGCCAGGCCACCAGGTGCGGGGTGCCGGAGGGGATCTCCTGGTCGCAGCCGGGGCAGCGGTAGCGCTTGCCGGCCGCGCTGGCGCCGGCCACGTGGCGGACCTTCCAGTCCTCGCCCTGGTACTCCTCGGTGCGCTCCAGCCCGTAGCGGTCGAGGCCGGTGCTGGGGCCTTCGTCCGGGGTCTCGCCGCCCCTGGGGCGGTTGTTGCGCGGTGACACGTATACCTCACGGAAGGGCGGTCGGCAGTGACTTTCTCCCAGACTACGCGCAGCGAGGCCGGGTACCCGCAGGGTGGCTGAGGAAGGCGGCCGCGCGAAGAGGAATGGCCCGACAATCCCAATAACTTTCCTGTCAGCCCGTGCCTTTGGCACGTGTCAGACGTTGTTGCCCTAGGAAGAACCGGTCCACCTGGGGGAGGCCGCGTCAGCCGCGAGGAGGCTAAAGGCGATGCGCGTAGGAGCGTTTGTACTGGCGGCCCAGTTCCCGGGCCAGGGACAGGGAGAGGCACTGCACCGGGCGGTGCGGACCGCCGAGGTGGCCGAGGAGGCCGGGCTGGACTCGGTCTGGCTCGCCGAGCACCACTTCGTCCCGTACGGGGTCTGCCCCTCGGCGGTGACCCTGGCGGCCCTGCTGCTGGGCCGGACCCGCCGACTGCGCGTGGGCACGGCGGTGAGCGTGCTGCCGAGCACGCACCCGGTGGCCCTCGGGGAGCAGGCGGCCCTGCTCCACCTGACCTCGGGCGGCCGCTTCACCCTGGGGGTGGGCCGGGGCGGGCCGTGGGTGGACCTGGAGGTGTTCGGGGGCGGCCTGGACTCGTACGAGAACGGCTTCCCGGAGGCCCTGGACCTGCTGCGGCGCTGGCTGACGGAGGGGCGGGTGGGAGCCGCCGGCGAGCGGTACGGCTTCCGCGAGGTGGCCGTCGTACCCCGGCCGTCGGAGGCCCTGGACGGGGACGGCGCGGGGCCGGAGGTCATCGTGGCCTGCACCTCTCCCGCGTCGGTACGGCTGGCCGCGCAGCGGGGGCTGCCGATGCTCCTCGGCATGCACTGCGGGGACGAGACCAAGGCGGAGATGGTCGCGCTGTGGCGCAGCACGGCGCTGGCGGCGGGCCACTCGCGGGATCAGGTGGCCGGCGCGGGGCACGTCTCCGCCGGGGTGTGCCAGCTCGCGGACCGCACGGCGGACGCCCGCGAGACCCTGCTCAAGGCGATGCCGGGCTGGCTCAAGCAGGGCTTGGACGCGCACGTGACGGTGGACGGACGCGTGCGCGCGATGCGGGATCCCGTCGCGTACACGGAACTGCTGTGCGACCTGCACCCGGTGGGCACCCCGGAGGTGGCGGCGGACCGGCTGGCGGCCACGTCCGCACGGACGGGCATCACGCGCTTCGCCCTCCTGACGGAAGGCTCCGGCGATCTCGCCGCGACGGAGGAGAACGTACGACGACTCGGCGTCGAGGTCCTGCCCCGCCTCGGCTGAGACCTACCGGACCTGCTCAGCAGTCCCGGAGTTCCGGCGACTGGTTGAGCAGCTGACCGCGGATCGAAGTGAACTTGGCCAGCCGGTCGTCCACCGAGGGGTCCAGCGGGAACACCGCGATCCGGTGACAGTTCTGGAAAGCCAGGCGCACTCCGAAGTGCCGCTGCAGGGCACCCCGTATCGCGTCACTCGCGAGGGCACGCAGCAGCTGCCCCCGCGCCTGCTCGTCGGGCGGCGGCGTCTGGTTGTCGGCGAACTGTCCGCCGTCCACCTTCAGCTGGGCCACCAGCGAGCTGATCATCTCCCATGCGTAGGGCAGGGAGGTCCGGACGCAGTCGACGAAAGCGGCTTCGTCGACCTCGCCTCGCTCGGCCTGTTCGAGTAGGGCCGGTGAGACGTCGAGCGACATGGGTTCTCCTCTCGCGACCCCGGCCGATTGGGTTGCCGGAGTCTTACGGGCAGGGAAGGAGGTCGCGACGCAGAGTGCACGCTCCGCCACCTCCCGCTCACCACGGTAGGCGCCCCATGGGTGGCGCACCAGGAGAATGCGCATACAACGCGCCATCCGCGAAGGGGGCTTTCAGGGGCGAATCGCGTGGAGGCCTTCTCGTCGAGTAGCGTTGCCGACCATGCGTCTCGTCATCGCCCGCTGCTCCGTCGACTACGCGGGCCGGCTCACCGCCCATCTGCCCTCGGCACCCCGTCTGATCCTCGTGAAGGCCGACGGCAGTGTCTCGATCCACGCGGACGACCGGGCGTACAAACCGCTCAACTGGATGTCGCCCCCGTGCACCCTCAAGGAGGGGAGCGGTGATGACGCCGGGGTGTGGACGGTCATCAACAAGGCGGGCGAGAAGCTCATCATCACCATGGAGGAAGTCCTGCACGACTCCTCCCACGAGCTCGGCACCGACCCGGGGCTCATCAAGGACGGCGTCGAGGCACATCTGCAGGAACTGCTCGCGGACCGCATCGAAACGCTGGGCGAGGGCTACACCCTGATCCGGCGCGAGTACATGACGGCGATCGGTCCGGTGGACATCCTGTGCCGGGACGCCTCCGGCGCGACGGTGGCCGTGGAGATCAAGCGGCGCGGCGAGATCGACGGCGTCGAGCAGCTGACCCGCTACCTCGAACTCCTCAACCGCGATCCGCACCTGGCGCCGGTCCGGGGCATCTTCGCCGCCCAGGAGATCAAGCCGCAGGCCAAGGTCCTGGCGACGGACCGCGGGATGGACTGCGTGGTCCTGGACTACAACGCGCTGCGCGGCATCGAGGACGACAAGCTCCGCCTGTTCTGATCCCCGGCCCCTCCCGGCTGCCCGGCCGACCGCCCGCCCACTGACGCGACGGCTCCGTCCCGAAGGACGGAGCCGTCGGCGTTCACGGGCCCGTGGTCGGGGAGGCGGCGGTGGCCGTGACCGCCTGGGTGGCCGTCGGCGACGGCACGGCGGTCTCGGTCGGCGTCGGAGACGGCCCCGCGGTGGTCGGCGGGGGCGAAACGGACGACGGCGTCGGGGAGTTCGGCGGCGTCGGGGACGGACGGCGGGACGGGGTACGGCCCGGCGTCCGGCCGGGGGTCGGGGCGGCGGCGCTCTGTCCCGGCTGCGCTGCCTCCGACTCCGGGGCGGAGGCCGGCGGCTCCGGTGCAGGATCGTTCCCGCTGATGCCCGGCACGGTCGGCGGGACCACGGCCGTCGGGGTCAGGGAGACCGCCGGGCTCTGCGCCGGCGGCGCGTCGTCCGAGGAGCTCAGCGCCAGGGCCACCACCGTGCCCAGCGCCACCACCGTCAGCGCTCCCGCGCCGGCCAGCAGCACCAGCCGGCGCCGGCCCGCGTCCTTGGCCGGCGCGGGCGCCGGCTTCGGGAGGGCGGCGGGCGCGGCCGGCTTCGGCGACAGCGGGAAGGCGTCCTCGAACACCTCCGACAGCGTCGTGGGCGGCTCCGAGCTCCGGGACACCGGCACCACCGGGGTCATCCGCGTCACCGCCTCGGCGGAGACGGGGCCCACCGGGACCACGGGGGCGACGCGGGTGGACGGGGTCGGCGCGAGGGACGGGGCCGGCCGGTTCGCGGCCGGAGTCGCAGGGGCCGGGGCCGCAGGGGCCGGAGTCGCAGGGGCCGGGGTCGCCGCCGTCACCGCCTCCGAAGCCGCCGCCAGGGCCGCCGGCGCCTCCAGCCGCAGTGGCGGCGACGGAGCCGACTCTGCCGCCTCCCGGTCCACGACGAGCGCCAGCGCGCGCCGCCCTGCCACCGTGCCCCGCTTGTCCGCCAGCGCGCCCCGCAGCCCGATCGAGGTCTCCAGCTCGGCCCGCGCCCGGTCCAGGCGCCCCTCGCACAGGGCCAGCACGCCGAGCTCGTGGTGGAAGTACGCCTGCTCGGCGACCTCTCCCGCCTTGCGCGCGGCCTCCGCCCCGGAGCGCAGCACCCGCTCCCACGCCTCCCAGTGCAGCGAGCCCGCGAACGCCGGGGCCGCCGTCCGTGCCAGCAGCACCGCCGCCACCACGTCGGCGCCGGCCAGCGCGGCGAGGACCGCGTCCGCCTCGGCCGCGACCCGCCCCGGGGTCACCGAGGCGTGCCCGGTCCACCAGGCGTAGTGCCGGGCGGCCGTACGGGCCTCCTCCGCGGCGGTGTCCCCGTACCCGGCCTCCTCCAGCTGTCGTGCGACGCCGGCGGCCAGCCGGTAGCGCGTCCCTACGGGCGTCAGCAGCCCGCAGGCCAGCAGCTCGGCCACCGCCGTGTCGGCGTGGGTGTCCCCCACCAGCGCCGGCAGGTGCGCGTGGTGCGGCAGCTCCCCGCCGAGCGCGCAGGCGATCCGCAGGGCGGCGCGGGCCGACTCGCTGACGCGCGAGGCGAGCAGCTCGGCCGGGGCCGCGCCCTCGGCCAGCGTCGGCAGCGGCACCTGCGCGCGGTCGCGCGGGCGCTCGTCGAAGACGCCGGGCTCCTCCTCGTCGTCGTCCTCGGCGGCGTGGTTCAGCTCGTCCCGCTGCCGCAGCAGCGCGGCGGCCTGTACGAAGCGCAGCGGAAGCCCCTCGGAGGCGAAGCGCAGGTCCCCCGCCCAGGCGGTCTCCTCGTCCGTCAGCGGCCGTCCGAGGCCCGCTTCGAGGAGGTCCGCGCAGTGGGTCTTGCCCAGCCCGCCGAGGAAGACCTCCTCGATGTGCGAGTCGTCGGAGGGGGACCGGGTGTCGGGGGTCGCGGCGAGCAGGTAGGCGCATTCGGGGGTGGCGCGCAGCAGCTCGTCGAGCGCGGTGCCGCCCATCTCCAGGTCGTCGAGGAGGACGATGGCGCCGATGTCCCGGACGCGGGCGAGGAGCTCGTCGCGTTCGGGCCGCTCCCCCGGAGCCTCGTACACGGTCGCGTAGAGCGTCTGGAGGAGTTCGGAGGGCTGCTGGTGCCCGTACCCGGAGAGCCGTACGACGCCGTCGGGAGCGAGGCCCGCGCACCGGGCGGCGACCGCGTCGAGCAGCACGCTGCGCCCGGATCCCGAAGGTCCGGTCAGCCGTACGGACCGGCCCCGGGCCAGCAGGCGGACGAGGCGCTCCTGCTCCTCCTCGCGGGCGAGCAGGGGGCGTACGGGGACGGCGGGGCCCGGCAGGGCGGGCGGCCGTGCGGCGGTGTCCCGGGCGGTGCGGGCGGCCGCGTCGCGCTTGGCGGGGCGGCTCCGCTCGGTGCCGGGGCGCAGCGGCTCGATCTCGCTGCCGTCGACCGGGTTGACGGTGAGGGTGAAGTCGCCCGCGGTCAGGGTGACGACCCGCGCGGGCCCCTGTGCCGCGGGTGCGGAGGCCGCCGTGGGCGCAGCGGTCGCCGTGGGCGCAGCGGTCGCCGTGGGCGCAGCGGTCGCCGTGGGCGTGGCGCTCGCACCGGACGGGGCCGGGGTCTGCCCGGATCCGGGCACGGAGGGCGCGGACCCGCCTCCGGGCTGCCCGTCCTGCCCGGTCTGCCCCTGTATTCGGTCCATGATCCAGTCCCCCGATCGCGGGCCGCGCGCCTCGCCGTCGTACCGCCCGGCCTCGGCGCACCCGCGGTCGCTCCTGGTCCGGTTTCCGCCCGAACCCTAGACCGTGGCCGGTCGTGCGGGAAACCGCAGGGGTGCGATCACCACCGGACCGTTACTTTTCCGCAGGAAATGCAAAGGTCAGCGGCTTGCCCGTTCAGACGCGGGGCAGGGACTCGGCCTCCAGGCCGCCCTCGATCGCGAGGATCCGGTGCAGCCGGGTCGCGACGAGCAGCCGCTGCATCTGCGGCGGCACCCCGCGCAGGACGAGGCGCCGGCCGGTCCGGCCGGCCCGCCGGTGCGCGCCCATGATCACGCCGAGGCCGGTCGCGTCCCAGGAGTCGAGCCCGGTGAGGTCGAGCACGAGGTCGCCGTGGCCGTCGTCGAGCGCGGTGTGGAGGGCCGTACGGGCGTCCGCCGCGCTGCGCACGTCGAGGCGGCCCCCGACAGCGAGTTCGGCGTGGTCGCCCCTGATGTGCATGTGTACTCCCGGCAGTGCAGTACTGCGTACGTATGGTCCGACTGGTCCGTGGTGTGGTCGGCAACTCTCACTTGAACTGACTGCCCCACGGGCGGGGAAGTTGCCGACCGTGAGCGAACCGATACCTAATTCACCCTGAGGGGTGAACCAATATTCGAACGGCGGTGCTCGGCGGCCGGCCCGGGCCTCAGTGCTTGTAGAAGCCCTGCCCGCTCTTGCGGCCGATGTCGCCGGCGTCCACCATCCGGCGCATCAGCTCCGGCGGCGCGAACTTCTCGTCCTGCGACTCGGTGTAGATGTTGCTGGTGGCGTGCAGCAGGATGTCGACGCCCGTGAGGTCGGCGGTGGCCAGCGGCCCCATCGCGTGCCCGAAGCCCAGCTTGCAGGCGATGTCGATGTCCTCGGCGGAGGCCACGCCCGACTCGTACAGCTTGGCGGCCTCGACGACCAGCGCGGAGATCAGACGGGTCGTCACGAAACCGGCGACGTCGCGGTTGACGACGATGCAGGTCTTGCCGACGGACTCGGCGAACGCCCGCGTGGTGGCGAGGGTTTCGTCGCTCGTCTTGTAGCCGCGCACGAGCTCGCACAGCTGCATCATCGGGACGGGCGAGAAGAAGTGCGCGCCGACGACCCGCTCCGGACGCTCCGTCACGGCCGCGATCTTGGTGATCGGGATGGCGGAGGTGTTGGAGGCGAGGATGGCGTCCTCGCGCACGATCTTGTCGAGGGCGCGGAAGATCTCGTGCTTGATCTCGATCTTCTCGAAGACGGCCTCCACGACGATGTCCACGTCGGCCACCGCGTCGAGGTCGGTGGTCGTCGTGATGCGCGCGAGCGCCGCCTCGGCGTCCTCGGCCGTCATCTTCCCCTTGGAGACGAACTTGTCGTACGAGGCCTTGATCCCGTCCGTGCCACGGGTCAGTGCGGCGTCGGTGACATCGCGCAGCACGACGTCCCAACCCGCCTGAGCGGAGACCTGAGCGATCCCGGAACCCATCAGTCCGGCACCGATGACGGCGAGCTTCCCAGCCACTGCACACCCCACGTTCTTCAAATGACCGGTCTCAATACGGCACGGTCTCGTAGCCACTCCGGCGGAGACTAGCGCCCGGGCGGTGCGGTGTGACCGCGAAGTAACACGCGTCACGTCTCAGATGACGGACATCACACCGGTACGGCCCAGCACCCCTGTCTGGCCCTCCAGTTCACCCGTCCTCCGGCTCGCCGCGGCCGGGGGCGGTCCGTCTACGCTGGCCGCATGGTGAACCTCACGCGCATCTACACCCGTACCGGCGACTCGGGCACGACCGCCCTCGGCGACATGAGCCGCACGGCCAAGACCGACCTGCGGATCTCCGCGTACGCCGACGCCAACGAGGCCAACGCGGCCATCGGGACGGCCATCGCGCTCGGCGGGCTCCCGGCGGAGGTCGTGAAGGTCCTGGTCCGCGTGCAGAACGACCTGTTCGACGTGGGCGCGGACCTGTGCACCCCGGTGGTCGAGAAGCCGGAGTACCCGCCGCTGCGGGTGGAGCAGTTCTACGTCGACAAGCTGGAGGCGGACTGCGACCACTTCCTGGAGCAGGTGGAGAAGCTGCGCAGCTTCATCCTGCCCGGCGGCACCCCCGGCGCGGCCCTGCTGCACCAGGCCTGCACGGTGGTCCGGCGCGCCGAGCGCTCGACGTGGGCGGCGCTGGAGGTGCACGGCGAGGTGATGAACCCGCTGACCGCCACCTATCTGAACCGCCTCTCCGACCTGCTGTTCATCCTGGCCCGGGTGGCCAACAAGGAGGTCGGGGACGTGCTGTGGGTGCCGGGCGGCGAACGGTAGCGGCGGGGCGCCGCCGGCCGCCGCGTGGGGGCCACCCTCCGTGGCCCCCTGTACCGCTAGCGCTCGGTCTTCGCCAGTACGGACTGCTCCTCGACGCCCGCGGGGGCCTTTTTCGGCCAGATCGTGTAGGCCACGGCGACCAGGGCGTGGATGCCGACCGCCCGCAGGGCGCCGAACTGCCACGCCTGCAGCGAGCTGACGTCGCCCGCGTCGCCGACGTACCAGATGGCCACCTGGAGCAGGCCGAGGGCGACCGCGGCGGCGACGACGGTACGGACCCACAGCTTCCACTCGTGCACGGCCCGCGCCTTCCCGTACCCGGCGCCGGCCGGCTTGGGGCCCCCGGCCAGCCGGTGCGCGGCGTGCCCGTCGAGCCACTTGATCGTGTAGTGGCCGTAGGCGACGGTGTAGCCGATGTAGAGCGCGGCCAGACCGTGCTTCCAGTCCGGCTCGGCGCCGTTCTTGAGGTCGAGCGTGGTGACCACCAGCAGGACCAGCTCCATCAGCGGCTCGCACAGCAGGACCGCCGCCCCCAGCCGGGGCATCCGCGCGAGGTAGCGCAGGCCCAGGCCGGCCGCCAGCAGCACCCAGAAGCCGACCTCACAGGCGATGATCAGCGCGACGATCATGGGACCCTCCGTCCGCTCGGTTCTCCGTTTCCCCTCCAGACTCCCGTCCGGCCGGGCCCGTTTCGTCGTCGCCATTGCCCATGTGGGCCTGCATCCTTCGATGTAGCCGCACCTCGGCCCCTCCGCCGACGTGCGCGGCCCGCCCACCCTGTTGGATGGGACCGTGACCCTGAAGAACCTGCGCCCCCACCGTGACGACGTCCTCCTCGCGGTGGTCAGCGTGCTCGCGGGCCTGGTCTTCTGGTCGCTCGGCGTCTACAGCAGCCCCAGCCGGGACTCCCTGCCGGCCTGGGCGGCCCTGGTCCCGCTCGTGGCCCTCGGCTCGATGGAGCTGCTGCGCCGCACCAAGCCGAATCTGACCCTGGCCGTCGGCACCCTCGGGGTGATCGCCGACCAGTTCACGGTCGGCAGCCTGGCCACCGTCGTGATCTTCACCGACCTGATGTACGCCGCCGTCGTGTACGGGAAACCGTCCATGGCCCGCCGGCTCCCGGTCTCCACCGGCCTGATCACCCTCGTGGTCACCATCGCCTCGCTGGCCTGGCTGCGCACCCCGCAGGCCCTCCTGATCGGCGCGGTCACCGGCATCGTGAGCTTCGCCCCGGCCCTGACCGGCGCCACCCTGCGCAACCACCGCGAGGCCGCCGTGGCCGCCCGGCTGCGCGCCGAGCAGACCACGCTGCTGGCCGAGATGGACCGCACCCAGGCCGTGGCCGCCGAGCGCGCCCGGATGGCCCGGGAGCTCCACGACATGGTCGCCAACCACCTCTCCGCCATCGCCATCCACTCCACCGCCGCGCTCTCCATCGACACGGCCGCTACCAGCCGCGACGCCCTCGGCGTGATCCGCGAGAACAGCGTGCAGGGGCTGGCCGAAATGCGGCGTCTGATCGGGCTGCTGCGGGATGCCGGGGGCGACCAGGAGCCGGTCGCCGTGCCCTCGCTGGACGGCCTGGACGCCCTGGTCGCGCAGGCCGGGACCAATGGCTCGGCGAGCGGGCTGACGTTCGTGCTCCACGACGACCGGCCGGCCGGGGAGCCGGCGGCGGCGCCCGTGGAGCTGGCCGCGTACCGGATCGTCCAGGAGTCGCTGACCAATGCCCTCAAGCACGCCGCCCCGGGCACCGTCACGGTCCGTGTGGCGCACTCCGACGGGCTGCTGACCGTGAGGGTGGACTCGCCCTACGGGGACCGGCCGGGCCCCCGCGCCCCCGGCTCCGGGGCCGGGCTGATCGGCATGCGGGAGCGGACGGAGCTGCTGGGCGGAGAGTTCACGGCGGGCCGGTCCGGCGCGGTGTGGCAGGTGCGGGCGACCCTGCCCGCGGAGGAGAAGGCGGTGGAGGCATGACCATCCGGGTGGTGGTGGCGGAGGATCAGGGCGCGGTGCGGGCCGGGCTGGTGCTCATCCTGCGCAGCGCGGGGGACATCGAGGTGGTCGGCGAGGCCGCGGACGGGGAGGAGGCGGTGCGCCTGGCCCGGGAGCTGCGGCCGGACCTCGTCCTCATGGACGTGCAGATGCCCAGGCTGGACGGGGTGTCCGCGACGCGCGAGGTGGTCGCGGAGGGCCTGGCCGATGTCCTGGTGCTGACCACCTTCGACCTCGACGAGTACGTCTTCGGGGCGCTGCGCGCGGGGGCCGCCGGCTTCCTCCTGAAGAACGCGGACGCTGCGGAGCTGATCGAGGCGGTACGGACGGTCGCGCGCGGGGAGGGCCTGATCGCCCCGGCGGTGACCAGGCGGCTGATCGCCGAGTTCGCGGCTCCCCGGCCGGTGCGGGCCGCTCCCACGCCGGAGAAGGCCGCGGCGGTGGCCTCGCTGACCCCGCGGGAGCGGGAGGTGCTGAGCGCGCTGGGCGAGGGCCTGTCGAACGCGGAGATCGCCGAGCGGCTGGAGATGGCGGAGGCGACGGCGAAGACGCACGTCAGCCGTCTGCTCGGCAAGCTGGATCTGCGCAGCCGCCTCCAAGCCGCGGTGCTGGCACAGGAGTTGGGGATATAGCCCCGGCCCCGGGCGGCACCGCGCATACCGGTCTGGACCTCTTGACGGTTGGTCCAGACCTTTCTACGCTCGCCGCAACACTGTGGTGAGCGTGCCATGACAAAGCGTGCTCACGGGCGGCGCAGGTCCCACCCCCATGTCGAGGTCCCCCACGACCGAGACGGACCTACGGAGGATCACCCTTGAGCACAGCATCCCCACCCCGCACCAGGCGCACCCGGTTCTTCACCCGTGTCGCGGCGATCGTGGCCGCGCTCGCCCTGCCCGTCACCGGGCTCGTCGTGCTCGCCGCGCCGGCCCAGGCGGCCGCCGCCGCGACCGCGACGTACACCAAGGTCTCCGACTGGGGCACCGGCTTCGAGGGCAAGTGGGTGGTGAAGAACACCGGCACCACCACCCTCACCAGCTGGACCGTGGAGTGGGACTACCCGGCCGGCACCTCGGTCACCTCGGCCTGGGACGCCACCGTCACCAGCTCGGGCACCCACTGGACGGCCAAGAACGTCGGCTGGAACGGCACCCTCGCCCCGGGCGCGACCGCCAGCTTCGGCTTCAACGGCGCCGGCAGCGGATCCCCCACCGGCTGCAAGATCAACGGCGCCTCCTGTGACGGCGGCACCCAGCCCGGCGACGCTCCCCCCTCGTCTCCGGGCGCCCCTTCCGCCTCCAACATCACCGAGACCTCGCTGACCCTGAGCTGGGGCGCCGCCACCGACGACAAGGGCATCAAGAACTACGACGTCTACCGCGACGGCGCCAAGATCGCCACGGTCACCGGCACCACCTACGCCCAGACGGGCCTGACCAAGGGCACGACGTACGGCTACCACGTCGTCGCGCGCGACACGATCGACCAGACCGGCGCGTCGTCCGCCACCGTGTCGTTCACGACGGCCGGCGGCACCCAGCCACCGGACCCGGGCGGCAAGGTCAAGCTCGGCTACTTCACCGAGTGGGGCGTCTACGGGCGCAACTACCACGTGAAGAACCTGGTCACCTCGGGTACGGCGAGCAAGATCACCCACATCAATTACGCCTTCGGCAACGTCCAGAACGGCCAGTGCACCATCGGTGACGCCTACGCCGACTACGACAAGGCCTACACCGCCGACCAGAGCGTCGACGGCGTAGCCGACACCTGGGACCAGCCGCTGCGCGGCAACTTCAACCAGCTGCGCAAGCTGAAGAAGGCCTACCCGAACATCAAGATCCTGTGGTCCTTCGGCGGCTGGACCTGGTCCGGCGGATTCCCGCAGGCCGCGGCCAACCCGACCGCCTTCGCCCAGTCCTGCTACAACCTCGTCGAGGACCCGCGCTGGGCCGACGTCTTCGACGGGATCGACCTGGACTGGGAGTACCCGAACGCCTGCGGACTGTCCTGTGACACCAGCGGCGCCGCCGCCTTCAAGAACCTGATGCAGGCGACCCGCGCCAAGTTCGGCGCGAACAACCTGGTCACCGCGGCCATCACCGCCGACGCCTCCAGCGGCGGCAAGATCGACGCGGCCGACTACGGCGGCGCCGCGCAGTACGTCGACTTCTACAACGTGATGACGTACGACTTCTTCGGCGCCTGGGCGGCGCAGGGCCCGACGGCCCCGCACTCCCCGCTCACCTCGTACGCGGGCATCCCGCAGGCCGGCTTCAACTCGGCCGACGCCATCGCCAAGCTCAAGGCCAAGGGCGTCCCCGGCGCCAAGCTCAACCTCGGCATCGGCTTCTACGGCCGCGGCTGGACCGGCGTCACCCAGGCGGCCCCCGGCGGCACCGCCACCGGACCGGCTCCGGGCACGTACGAGCAGGGCATCGAGGACTACAAGGTGCTCAAGACCAGCTGCCCGGCCACCGGCACGATCGCCGGCACGGCCTACGCCAAGTGCGGCAGCAACTGGTGGAGCTACGACACCCCCGCGACCATCGCCGGGAAGATGACCTGGGCCAAGCAGCAGGGCCTCAAGGGAGCCTTCTTCTGGGAGTTCAGCGGCGACACCGGCAATGGTGAGCTCGCGAACGCGATCCACACCGGGCTGCAGTAGGAAGACGGAAGCCGGGGACACGGGTCCGCCCCCGTCTCCCCGGCTTCTTCACGTCCTGAAGGCCTCAGGCCACATTCACCCTTTGCCCGGGAGGCGCCGCCTCCAGCCAGGCCAGGAAGCCGGTCAGCGCGTCCTCGCTCATCGCCAGCTCCAGGCGGGTCCCGCGGTGGACACAGCCGAGCACGACGGCGTCGGAGAGCAGGGCCAGCTCCTCCTCGCCCTCCGGGGCGCGGCGGGCGATGACCTCGATGGAGGAACGCTCCAGCAGCCGGCGCGGCCGGTGGGAGTACGAGAACACCCGGAACCACTCGATCCGGTCACCGCTGTAGCGCGCGACCCCGTACACCCAGCCCTTGCCGGAGACGTCGGGCTTGTCGGCCACGCCCCAGCGCATGCTGCAGTCGAAGGTACCGCCGGACCGCTGGATGAGCCTGCGGCGCAGTCCGAAGACAAACAACCCGATCACCACCAGGGTTACGACCAGGCCGCTCACAAGCAGAGCGAGGAGCATCTTCACCGACCTCCTCGCTCATCGAATACGCATGAGAAAAAAACAGACCCGCATCGCCACAGCCGCGACCCGGTCTGGAAAATTCCAGAACGGACCGCGGCTGAGGTCTGCCGAGTCCCGGCGGTCGCCCTCCGGTACTCAGCGGTTCAAACTCCGACAGGCGTTCAGCCCGTTACGGCGCGCAGCCGGACATCAGCGCGACGCTCGGCGGCGGCGTCCGCCTCCGCCTTCGCGCGCTCCAGTGCCCGCTCCGCACGCTGGACGTCAATCTCGTCCGCGAGCTCGGCGATCTCGGCCAGCAGGGACAGCTTGTTGTCCGCGAACGAGATGAAACCGCCGTGCACCGCGGCGACGACGGTGCCGCCCTCGCTGGTGCGGATGGTCACAGGGCCCGATTCCAGCACACCGAGAAGCGGCTGGTGACCGGGCATGACGCCGATGTCGCCGGACGTGGTGCGGGCGACAACAAGGGTGGCCTCGCCGGACCAGACATTGCGGTCCGCCGCGACCAGCTCGACGTGCAGCTCAGCAGCCAAGGTGGCTCCTCGGGTCACCACCCGGCGGGTCGGCCGGGTGTTGGGTCAAATTCTAATGGGCGTGGGGAGAGGGACGGGACACACCCGCCCCTCTCCGTCTGCAGACTGTCAGCGTTCGCTGGTGGCCTGCGAACCGGATGCGCCCCTCGCGGAGCGCGCCGGATCAGGAGACGCCCAGCTCCTTGGCGTTGGCCTTCAGGTCCTCGATGCCACCGCACAGGAAGAACGCCTGCTCGGGGAAGTGGTCGTAGTCACCGTCGCAGATCGCGTTGAACGCGGTGATCGACTCGTCGAGCGGAACATCCGAACCGTCCACACCGGTGAACTGCTTCGCCACGTGGGTGTTCTGCGACAGGAAGCGCTCGACGCGACGGGCACGGTGGACAACGAGCTTGTCCTCCTCGCCCAGCTCGTCGATACCGAGGATCGCGATGATGTCCTGGAGGTCCTTGTACTTCTGGAGGATCCCCTTGACGCGCATCGCCGTGGCGTAGTGGTCCGCCGCGATGTACCGCGGGTCGAGGATGCGGGACGTCGAGTCCAGCGGGTCCACGGCCGGGTAGATGCCCTTCTCGGAGATCGGACGGGAGAGAACCGTCGTCGCGTCGAGGTGGGCGAAGGTGGTCGCCGGCGCCGGGTCGGTCAGGTCGTCCGCGGGGACGTAGATCGCCTGCATCGAGGTGATCGAGTGACCACGCGTCGAGGTGATGCGCTCCTGGAGGAGACCCATCTCGTCGGCCAGGTTCGGCTGGTAACCCACCGCGGAGGGCATACGGCCGAGCAGGGTCGACACCTCGGAACCCGCCTGGGTGTACCGGAAGATGTTGTCGATGAAGAACAGCACGTCCTGCTTCTGCACATCGCGGAAGTACTCCGCCATGGTCAGACCGGCAAGCGCGACGCGCAGACGGGTGCCCGGGGGCTCGTCCATCTGGCCGAAGACAAGCGCCGTCTTGTCGATGACGCCGGACTCGGCCATTTCCTCGATGAGGTCGTTGCCCTCACGGGTACGCTCACCGACGCCCGCGAACACCGACACACCGTCGTGGTTGTTGGCGACGCGGTAGATCATTTCCTGGATCAGAACGGTCTTGCCGACACCGGCACCACCGAACAGACCGATCTTTCCACCCTTGACGTACGGGGTGAGAAGGTCGATGACCTTGACGCCGGTCTCGAACATCTCGGTCTTCGACTCGAGCTCGTCGAAGCGAGGGGCCTTGCGGTGGATCGGCCAGCGCTCGGTGACGTTGGCGTTCTCCTCCGGGTAGTTCAGCACCTCACCGAGGGTGTTGAACACCTTGCCCTTGGTGAAGTCACCGACGGGGACGGTGATGCCCTCGCCCGTGTTGGTCACCGCGGCCTGGCGGACCAGACCGTCGGTCGGCTGCATCGAGATGGTACGGACGAGGCCGTCACCCAGGTGCTGCGCGACCTCGAGGGTCAGGGTCTTGAGCTTGCCGTCCTCGGCCGGGTCTGCGACCTGGACCTTGAGGGCGTTGTAGATCTCGGGCATGGCGTCGACGGGGAACTCCACGTCGACGACCGGGCCGATGACCCGGGCGACGCGGCCCGTGGCGGCGGCCGTCTCAACAGTGGTCGTCATTACTTGTCACTCCCCGCGGTCGCGTCAGCCATGGCGCTCGCGCCACCGACGATCTCGCTGATTTCCTGGGTGATTTCGGCCTGGCGGGCCGCGTTGGCAAGCCGGGAGAGGCTCTTGATGAGGTCTCCGGCGTTGTCGGTCGCCGACTTCATCGCGCGGCGGCGGGCGGCGTGCTCGGAAGCGGCCGACTGCAGCAGTGCGTTGTAGATACGGCTCTCGACGTAGCGCGGCAGCAGGGCGTCGAGGACGTCCTCCGCCGACGGCTCGAAGTCGAACAGCGGAAGGATCTCGCCCTTCGCGCCGTCCTCCTCCTCTGCCTTGTCGAGGCTGAGCGGCAGCATCCGGCCGTCGACCGCGTTCTGCGTCATCATCGACACGAATTCCGTGTAGACGACGTGCAGCTCGTCGACGCCGCCCTCGGCCGTGTCCAGCTGGATGGCCTCGATCAGCGGTCCGGCGACGCGCTTGGCGTCGGCGTAGGCCGGGCTGTCGGTGAAGCCGGTCCACGAATCCGCGACCTTGCGCTCGCGGAACCCGAAGTAGGCGACACCCTTGCGGCCGACGATGTACGTGTCGACCTCCTTGCCCTCAGCGCGCAGCCGCTCGGTGAGCCGCTCCGCCTGCTTGATGGCGTTCGAGGAGTAGCCGCCGGCCAGACCGCGGTCGCTCGTGATGAGCAGGATCGCGGCACGGGTCGGCTGCTCGACCTCGGTCGTCAGGGCGTGCTTGGTGTTCGAACCGGTCGCCACCGCGGTCACCGCACGGGTGAGCTCGGTCGCGTACGGCATCGACGCCGCCACCTTGCGCTGCGCCTTGACGATGCGCGAGGCGGCGATCATCTCCATCGCCTTGGTGATCTTCTTGGTCGCCGTGATGGCACGGATGCGACGCTTGTAGACCCGGAGCTGCGCTCCCATGAGTCAGGTCCCTTCCGTCGTCACTTGGAGACGTTGACGGCCGGTGCGTCCTCGCCCAGGAGCTTGCCGTCCGAGGTCTCGAACTGCCGCTTGAAGCCGGTGATGGCGTCCGCGATGGAGGACAGGGTGTCGTCCGACATCTTGCCGCCGTCGGCGATGGAGGTGAGGAGGTCCTTGCGCTCGCGGCGCAGGTGCTCCAGCAGCTCCGACTCGAAGCGACGGATGTCGTTGACCGGGACGTCGTCCATCTTGCCGGTGGTGCCGGCCCAGACGGAGACGACCTGCTCCTCGACGGGCATCGGCTGGTACTGGCCCTGCTTCAGCAGCTCGACCAGACGCTTGCCGCGCTCCAGCGAAGCCTTCGACGCGGCGTCCAGGTCGGAACCGAAGGCGGCGAACGCCTCCAGCTCACGGTACTGGGCGAGGTCCAGGCGCAGACGGCCGGAAACCTGCTTCATGGCCTTGTGCTGGGCGGAGCCACCGACGCGGGAGACCGAGATACCGACGTTCAGCGCCGGGCGCTGGCCCGCGTTGAACAGGTCGGACTCCAGGAAGCACTGGCCGTCGGTGATGGAGATGACGTTGGTCGGGATGAACGCCGACACGTCGTTCGCCTTGGTTTCGACGATCGGCAGACCGGTCATCGAACCGGCGCCCATGTCGTCGGACAGCTTCGCGCAGCGCTCCAGCAGACGGGAGTGCAGGTAGAAGACGTCGCCCGGGTACGCCTCACGGCCCGGCGGGCGGCGCAGCAGCAGCGAGACGGCGCGGTAGGCGTCGGCCTGCTTCGACAGGTCGTCGAAGATGATCAGGACGTGCTTGCCGGCGTACATCCAGTGCTGACCGATGGCGGAACCGGTGTACGGCGCCAGGTACTTGAAGCCGGCCGGGTCGGACGCCGGGGCGGCGACGATCGTCGTGTACTCGAGCGCGCCCGCGTCTTCCAGCGCGCCGCGAACGGACGCGATGGTCGAGCCCTTCTGGCCGATGGCGACGTAGATGCAGCGAACCTGCTTGTTCACGTCACCGGAGCGCCAGTTGTCGCGCTGGTTGATGATCGTGTCGACGGCCAGGGCGGTCTTACCCGTCTGGCGGTCGCCAATGATCAGCTGACGCTGGCCACGGCCGACGGGGACCATCGCGTCGATGGCCTTGTAGCCGGTCTGCATCGGCTCGTGGACCGACTTGCGGACCATGACGCCGGGGGCCTGCAGCTCGAGGGCGCGGCGGCCTTCGGTCGCGATCTCGCCGAGACCGTCGATCGGGTTGCCGAGCGGGTCGACGACGCGGCCGAGGTAGCCCTCGCCGACGCCGACGGAGAGCACCTCACCGGTGCGCTGCACCGGCTGGCCCTCCTCGATACCGCTGAACTCGCCGAGGACGACCGCACCGATCTCGCGCTCCTCGAGGTTGAGGGCGAGACCGAGGGTGCCGTCCTCGAACTTCAGCAGCTCGTTCGCCATGGCGGAGGGCAGGCCCTCCACCTTCGCGATGCCGTCGCCGGCAACGCTGACCGTTCCGACCTCCTCGCGCGAGGCCGCGTCCGGCTGGTACGACTGGACAAAGTTCTCCAGTGCGTCCCGGATCTCCTCCGGCCGGATCGTGAGCTCCGCCATCTGGGTTCCCTGCTCTCCTTGTTGGGCCTGAAGCTTCTTTGGGGTCTGGGGGCGACCCCCAGGAATCTTCTGCAAGTTCTGCACGGCCCAACCGGGCCGCTAGGAATGCTTTGTTCTATTGGTGGCTGGTCAGCCGGCCATGCGGCGGGACGCCTCTGCGAGGCGGTCCGCGATGGTGCCGTCGATGACCTCGTCGCCGACTCGCACCGAGATCCCGCCGACGACCTCGGGGTCCACGTCGAGGTTCAGGTGCATCTGGCGGCCGTACAGCTTGGCCAGCACCGCGCCGAGACGCGTCTTCTGCACGTCGCTGAGCGGAACCGCGCTGGTCACGGTGGCGACCATGCGGTCACGGCGCTCGGCGGCGAGCTTGGAGAGGGACTCGAGTCCCGCTTCCAGGCTACGTCCACGCGGGTGCGTGACAAGACGGATCACCAGGCGCTCGGTGACGGCGTTCACCTTGCCGCCGAGCAGGCTGCGCAGCAGCTCGCTCTTGGCGGAGGCGGTCGCCGCACGGTCGGTCAGCGCGGAACGCAGCTCGGTGCTCGAGGAGACGATCCGGCCGAACCGGAACACCTCGTCCTCGACGTTGTCGAGCGCGTCGCCCTGCTGGGCCGCCGTGAGGTCGGCGGTGGCCGCCAGCTCCTCCAGCGCGTCCACCAGGTCGCGGGACTGCGACCAGCGGGACCGGACCATGCCGGACACCAGGTCGAGGGTCTCCCCGCCGACCTGGCCGCCGAGCAGCCGTCCGGCCAGCTCGGCCTTGGCCTCGCCGGACTGCGCCGGGTCGGTGAGGACCCGACGCAGCGAGACCTCACGGTCGAGCAGCGCGGTGACGGCAGCCAGCTCACCGGCGAGCTTCGCCGCGTCGACGGACGTGTTGTCCGTCAGCGCGTCGAGACGCTCACGCGCGGAGGCCAGCGCCTCGCGGCTCGCTCCGTTCATCGGGCCGCCTCGGCCTTCTCCTCAAGCTCGCTGAGGAAACGGTCGATGGTGCGGCTCTGCCGGGCGTGGTCCTCAAGGGACTCGCCGACGAGCTTTCCGGCCAGGTCGGTGGCGAGCTTGCCCACGTCCTGACGCAGCGCCTGGGAAGCGGCCTTGCGGTCCGCCGCGATCTGGGCGTGGCCGGCAGCGATGATCTCCTCACGCTGCCGCTGGCCCTCTGCGCGCAGTTCTTCCTTGAGCGCAGTGCCCTGCTCCAGCGCTTCCTGGCGCAGGCGCGCGGCCTCGTGCCGGGCCTCGGCGAGCTGGGCCTTGTACTGCTCCAGGACGCTCTGGGCCTCGGTCTGGGCGGATTCCGCCTTCTCGATACCGCCCTCGATGGCCTCACGGCGCTCTTCCAGAACCTTGTTGATGTTCGGGAGGAGCTTCTTCGCGAGGAAACCGAAGACGATGACGAAGGCGAGCAGACCGATGACGAGCTCGGGGATCGGCGGGACGAGGGGGTTACCCGGCTCCTCGGCCGCGAGAACCATGAGGTTCACATCAGTGCCTTTCGTCGATTCGGACTAGTCGTGGGGTTCGTCAGCTGTAGACGAACGGCATGACCAGACCGATGAGGGCGAGCGCCTCACAGAAGGCGAAGCCGAGGATCTGGTTGGCGCGGATCAGACCGGCAGCTTCGGGCTGACGGGCGAGCGCCTGGGTGCCGTTACCGAAGATGATGCCGACGCCGACGCCGGGGCCGATGGCCGCGAGGCCGTAGCCCACGGAGCTGAGGGAACCGGTGACGGCAGCAAGGGTCTGGGACATGCCAGTTCTTCCTTCTCTTTCACGGACCGGTGGGGGTTGGCCACCGGACGACTGGGGGTTTGCGGAGCGGCTGCGCTCAGTGGTGCTCGGCGACCGCACCCTGCAGGAAGCTGCAGGCCAGGAGCACGAAGACGTAGGCCTGGACGGCCTGGATGAAGAGCTCGAACGCGGTCATCACGATGACCATGACGAACGAGACGCCCGCGTAGGCGATGCCGATCCCGTTCAGCAGGTACCAGCTGGCGATGGTGAACAGCAGCAGCAGGGTGTGCCCGGCGAACATGTTCGCGAACAGTCGGACCGCGTGGGTGAAGGGGCGGACCAGGACGTTCGAGAAGAACTCGATCACCATGACCAGCGGCAGAATCCCGCCGAGGGACTTGTCGTAGCCGGTGATGTTCTTGAAGCCGCCGACGAAGCCGTGGCGCTTGAAGGTCACCGACATCCACATGACGTAGATGACCGCGGCGAGACCGGCCGGGTACGCGATGACCGCGGTCACCGGGAACTGGGCGAGCGGGATGATCGACCAGAGGTTCATCATCCAGACGAAGAAGAACGTCGCGACCATGAAGGGGACGTACTTCTCGCCCTCCTTCTTGCCGAGCGTCTCGTAGACGATGCCGCGGCGCACGAAGTCGTAGCCCGCCTCGGCGACCATCTGCAGCTTGCCCGGGACGACCTTCGGCTTCCGGAACGCGGCCCAGAAGAAGCCGACGATGATGATCGAGCCCAGCAGGGCCAGGAGCATCGTCTTGTTGAAGTACAGGCCGCTGTCGTCACCGAAGATCGGCTTGAACAGGAACGAGTACAGGGTCGGGCCCGGGAAGCCGCAGCCAGTGCCGTCTTCGAAATGACAATTGATCTCGAAGGCGAGCGTCATGTCAGCAGCACTCACCGCAGGGCTCCTTCAGCGTGGCGCATAGGTACGGCAACCTCGTTGTGTCGGCGCGGCGCGCAGCCGCGGTTCGGCACTGGACTGGTGTTACGGATGGTGGGGCGGCAGTCAGGCATCGAGCCTCGCGATGGGACAGGCGTCAGCTCAGATGCCCGCGCCCGCAGTGCCGCAGTTGGCACCGGACGATAGCAGGATCTCGAACGCTCACTTATCCCGGCCCTACCCTTCACGACTTCGGCCCGGGATTTTCGGGCTTGTCGCCCTTCACCGAGTCCGGCTCGACGTAAAGAATCTTGGCCTTCATGTGAGCACGGGTCTGCGCGCCGATCCACACCAGGGTGGTGGCGACGAGCGTGATCGCGAACGCCTTGGGATTGAACAGGGTGGTGTTCTTGAACACCGCGACGAACACGAAAAGCAGCAGGATCTGGGCCGTGTAGAGCATGAGCCCCATGGCCTGGAAAAGATGCGGGAGTGACTTCGCCGTGCGCTGCAGAACGACGAATCCGATGCCCATGAACAAAATCACGACCAGCGTCGCGACGACCGCCCCGACCGCGCCCTTGCCGCCGACGACCAACGCGCTGATCACGGCGGCAACAGCGCCGGCGGCAGCGGTGGGTACGGCGGCTTGAAGGAGGGATCGGACATCATCTGACCGCATGGCGGTTTGCTCCGCGTGGTGGTGGGGGCACTGGACTCGTACGGGACGAGCGTAAGCCCGGTCCGAGAGGGAACCTCGGGCCAAGGGACCGTCGCACTACGGTCCTTCGGCTCTGTCGCCGGGTTTAGTGAACGGTATCACAAACTATTTGATGAGAGCTTTACCTGCCGGGTGTGCTGACTGTCACACATGAGAGGGACCCTGCGCGTGTGTGCGCGACAGGCAGGCGGGTTGTCTGGTAAAGGGGCACCATGTCCGACATGCGAGGTCGCTGTCAGCGGGTGGATTCAGCCTTACGCCGGTCGGGGAAGCGCGAACGGGGGCCCACGGCGGTCGCTCCGTTGACGCCGGAGACGCCCGCCGCGATCGGCCTGGCGGGCTCCGGCTCCGTACCCGAGGCGTCCAGCGCGGCCGCTTCCGCAGCGGCCTCGGCGGCCCGTGCGGCGTGCCGGTAGCGAGGCGGAACCAGGCCCTCCGCCCAGCGCGGGGTGCGCGGGGTGAAGCGCGGCAGGAGCAGCAGGATCAGACCCACGGCGCTCAGCGCGGCGATCGCCAGCACGATCCACATCGTGGCGGAATGCACCGAATACGCCACCGTGCCGAAGGCGATCAGCCCCGACCAGAAGTACATGATCAGGACCGCGCGGCTGTGCGAATGTCCGAGCTCCAGCAGCCGGTGGTGCAGGTGCCCGCGGTCGGCCGCGAAGGGCGACTGGCCCTTCCACGTACGCCGCACGATGGCGAGGATCAGGTCCGCCATCGGGATCGCGATGATCGTCAGGGGCAGGATCAGCGGGATGAAGACGGGGAGCATCGCGTGGGTCGCGTTGCGCTCGCCCTGCGCGTACAGGGCCAGGGCGTCGGGGTCCACCTGGCCGGTGATGGAGATGGCGGCGGCGGCGAGCACCAGGCCGATCAGCATCGAGCCGGAGTCGCCCATGAAGATCCGCGCGGGGTGCATGTTGTGCGGCAGGAAGCCGAGGCACATGCCCATCAGGATGGCGGCGAAGAGGGTGGCGGGCGCGGCCGACTCGATGCCGTAGCCGAACCAGATCCGGTACGCGTAGAGGAAGAACGCGGTGGCGGCGATGCAGACCATGCCGGCGGCGAGGCCGTCGAGGCCGTCGACGAAGTTCACCGCGTTGATGGTGATCACCACGAGGGCCACGGTGAGCAGGTTGCCCTGCCACTGGGTGAGCGAGACCGTGCCGAAGAACGGGACCGGGATCCACAGGATGGTCAGGCCCTGCATGACCATCACGCCAGCGGAGATCATCTGCGCGCCGAGCTTGATCAGGGCGTCGATCTCGAACTTGTCGTCCAGCACGCCGATCAGCCAGATCAGCGCCGCACCGGAGAGCAGTGCGCGCGGCTCGTTCGACAGCTCGAAGACGCCGTTGAGGTTCCGCAGGTGGTCGGCGACCAGCAGGCCCGCGCACAGACCGCCGAACATGGCGATGCCGCCCAGCCGTGGCGTGGGCTCTCGGTGCACGTCGCGGGCACGGATCTCCGGCATGGCCCCGGCCGCGATCGCGAACTTCCGCACGGGCCCGGTCAGCAGGTAGGTCACCGCGACCGTGACGCAAAGCGTCAGCAGATATTCACGCACGGGCTGCCCCAGATGTATCGCCGGCCATCTCAGCCCCACACATTAGCTGCGATGTCCCCTCCCCCGAGGACGCGAGGGGACCGTATCCCGGTTGCACTACGCCCCTCTTGTCCCGCTTACTCCCCGTAAGGGGGGAATTCCAGTGCCAGCTCATTGACCTCCGTACGTGTCTTCGCGCCGTCCCCGCGCAGCCCCGCCGCGAACAGTGCCGCGATCCGGCGCATCTCCGCCTCCCCCATCCCCTGGGTGGTCACGGCCGCCGTTCCCAGCCGGACGCCCCGCTGGTCCCCGTACGGGAGGGCGCAGGTGTCGAGCACGATCCCGGCGGCGGCCAGCCGGCCGCGCGCGGTCGGGCCGTCCATGCCCAGCGGCGCCGGATCGGCGGTGATCAGATGGGTGTCGGTGCCGCCGGTGGTGATGGTGAACCCGTGCTCTTCGAGGGCGCCCGCGAGCACCCGGGCATTGGCGACGACCCGGTGGGCGTACGTGGCGAAGGCCGGCCGGGCCGCCTCGCCGAAGGCCACGGCCTTGGCGGCGATGGTGTGCATCTGGGCGCCGCCCTGGGTGAAGGGGAACACCGCCCGGTCGATGCGCTCGGCGAACTCGGCGCCGCACAGGACCATCCCGCCGCGCGGCCCGCGCAGCACCTTGTGCGTGGTCGCGCAGACGACGTCGGCGTAGGGCACGGGACTGGGCGCGGCCCCGCCGGCCACCAGCCCGATCGGATGGGCCGCGTCGGCGATCAGGTAGGCCCCGACCTCGTCGGCGATCTCCCGGAAGGCGGAGTACTCGGGGTGGCGGGGGTAGGAGATGGACCCGCACACGATCGCCCTGGGCCGGTGCGCGCGGGCGAGGTCCTGCACCTGCTCGTAGTCGATGAGACCCGTCTCGGCGTCGACCCCGTACCCGACGAAGTCGAACCACCGCCCGGAGAAGTTGGCGGGCGAGCCGTGGGTGAGGTGCCCCCCGTACGGAAGTCCCATCGCCAGCACGGTGTCCCCGGGCCGCAGCAGGGCGGCGTACGCGGCCAGCACGGCGGAGGAGCCGGAGTGCGGCTGCACATTGGCGTGCTCGGCCCCGAACAGCGCCTTGGCCCGCTCCACGGCGACCTGCTCGGCCAGGTCGGCGTACTCGCAGCCGCCGTGGTACCGGTTTCCGGGGTATCCCTCGGCGTACTTGTTGGCGAGCGGCGATCCGAGCGTGGTGAGCACGGCGGCGGAGGTGAAGTTCTCGGCGGCGATCAGCTGCAGACTGCCGGCCTGCCGCTGCCGCTCCCCGTCGAGCACGTCGGCCATCTGCGGATCCTGCTGCCGCAGCAGGTCCGTGGGCGGGGTGATGACGCTCATGGCGCGACTCCAGGTGGTACCGGGTACCAGCCACTGTAGGCCTGCGGCCCTCACCGCGCCCTGCGGCGCCGCCGGGGCTCCACCCGATCCAGCCCGACCGGCAGATTGGGCCCCGCCGGCACATCCAGCCCCGCCGGCGTTTGAGGCGTGGGGTCCGGGGCGGAGCCCCGATCTTTCAGCCCCGCGGCGTTCGAGGCGCTGGGGGGTCCCCCGGACGGGGTCTGGGGGGGAGAGGGGTCCGGGCCAGAGCCCCGGCACCGGCGCTGCGGTCAGCGGGAGGCCGTGACGCCCGTCAGGGCCGTGACCACGGGGTCCAGCGCCTGGTTGATCTCGTCGCCGATCGAGCGGAAGAAGGTGATCGGCGCCCCGTACGGGTCGTACACCTCGTCCGCGTCCGGCGAAGGGGCCAGCAGCCACCCCCGCAGCGCCGCGGCGGCCCGCACCAGCGCCCGCGCCCGCTCCGCCATGCCGTCGTCCAGCGGCGGCAGCGTGGCCGGATCTATCGCCCGCACCAGCCGGGTGAACTCCTTCAGCGTGAAGGTCCGCAGGCCGGCCGAGTGACCCATCGAGATGACCTGTGCCCGGTGGTCGCGCGTGGCGGTCAGGACCAGGTCGGCGCGTATGACGTGCTCGTCCAGCAGTTCCCGCCCGGTGAAGCCGGAGGCGTCGGCCCCGAAGTCCGCCAGTACGGCGGCCGCGTTGGCCTCCATCGGGGCGCCCTCGTGGCCCCAGGTACCCGCGCTCTCCACGATGAGGTCGCCGGTCACGATCCCGCCGAGCCGGTGCGACAGGGCGTGCCGCGTCAGCCGCTCGGTGATCGGCGAGCGGCACACGTTGCCGGTGCTGACGTGGAGTATGCGGAAAGTTCCCCCAGCTATGCCACGCCCCTCAGGGCTCACGGGGCGACCTCGAGGTCGGGTACGACCTCCCGCAGCTGCTCGGCGGTGAGCGCACCCTCCCGCAGCAGGACGGGAACCTTCCCGGTGACGTCGACGATCGACGACGGCTGGATGCCGGGCGTCGGGCCGCCGTCCAGGTACACGGACACGGAGTCCCCGAGCATCTCGCGCGCCGCGTCGCAGTCCTCCGGCGCCGGGTGCCCGGACAGGTTGGCCGAGGACACCGCCATCGGGCCGACCTCGGTCAGCAGCTCGATCGCGACGGGGTGCAGGGGCATGCGGACGGCGACCGTGCCGCCGGTGTCCCCCAGGTCCCACGCCAGGGACGGCTGGTGCTTGGCGACCAGCGTCAGCGCGCCCGGCCAGAAGGCGTCGACGAGCTCCCACGCCTGCTCGGAGAAGTCCGTCACGAGGCCGTGCAGGGTGTTCGGGGAGCCGATGAGCACCGGGGTGGGCATGCCGCGGCCGCGCCCCTTGGCGGCGAGCAGGTCGTGGACGGCCTCCGGGCTGAAGGCGTCCGCGCCGATCCCGTACAGGGTGTCGGTGGGCAGCACGACGAGCTCGCCGCGGCGCACGGCGGATGCGGCTTCACGCAGACCCGTCTTACGGTCCGTCGCGTCGTTGCAGTCGTATCGCCGGGCCATCAGCGGGCCTCCTCGTGCAGCAGGGGGGTGGCGGAAATCGTCGCGCCGGTCACGGCAGTGCCTTGCGCGCGGTCGCGAAGCGGGGGCGGTTGTTGAGGTCCGGGTGGTCGGCCGCGTCGGCCCAGCCCCGTTCCTCGGCGAAGATCCACGGGACCTGGCCACCCTGGGTGTCGGCGTGCTCGATGACGACGATGCCGCCGGGCCGCAGCAGCCGGTGGGCGGTGCGCTCGATGCCGCGGATGGTGTCCAGGCCGTCCTCGCCGGAGAAGAGCGCCATCTCCGGGTCGTGGTCGCGGGCCTCGGGTGCGACGTACTCCCACTCGGTGAGCGGGATGTACGGCGGGTTGGAGATGACCAGGTCGACCTGGCCGTCGAGCTCCGGCAGGGCGCTCAGGGCGTCGCCCTGGTGCACGGTGACCCGGGAGCCCTCGGCGTTCTTGCGGGTCCACCGCAGCGCGTCCTCGGACAGCTCGACGGCGTGCACGCGCGAGCGCGGCACCTCCTGCGCCATGGCCAGCGCGATGGCGCCGGATCCGGTGCACAGGTCCACGATCATCGGCTCGACCACGTCCATCGCCCGGACGGCGTGTATGGCCCAGTCGACGACCGACTCGGTCTCGGGCCGGGGCACGAAGACCCCGGGCCCGACCTGGAGCTCCAGGTACCGGAAGAAGGCGCGGCCGGTGATGTGCTGGAGCGGCTCGCGCGCCTCGCGGCGGGCGACGGCCTCCCAGTAGCGGGCGTCGAAGTCCGCGTCCTTGACGTGGTGCAGTTCCCCCCGTTTGACGCCGTGCACGAAGGCCGCGAGCTCCTCCGCGTCGAAACGCGGTGAGGGCACGCCGGCGGCGGCCAGCCGCTGGGTGGCCTGGGCCACCTCGGCAAGCAGCAAGTTCACGCTGGTCCTCCGGGCTGCTGTCGAACGGGGGGTGAAGCAGGGATCAGGGTCAGTGCGCGGCCGCGAGCTTGGCTGCGGAGTCGGTGTCCACGCAGGCCTGGATGACCGGGTCGAGGTCACCGTCGAGCACCTGGTCCAAGTTGTACGCCTTGAAACCGGTCCGGTGGTCCGAGATCCGGTTTTCCGGGTAGTTGTACGTACGGATCTTCTCGGAGCGGTCCACGCTGCGCACCTGGCTGCGGCGCACGTCGGAGGCCTCCTGCTCGGCGGCTTCCTGGGCGGCGGCCAGCAGGCGCGAGCGCAGGATGCGCATGGCCTGCTCCTTGTTCTGGAGCTGGCTCTTCTCGTTCTGGCAGGAGGCGACCACACCGGTCGGGATGTGCGTGATGCGCACGGCCGAGTCGGTGGTGTTGACGGATTGGCCGCCGGGGCCGGACGAGCGGTACACGTCGATGCGGAGGTCGTTCATGTTGACCTCGACCTCGACCTCCTCGGCCTCCGGGGTGACGAGCACGCCGGCGGCGGAGGTGTGGATGCGGCCCTGGGACTCGGTGGCCGGAACCCGCTGGACGCGGTGCACGCCGCCTTCGTACTTCAGGCGGGCCCACACGCCCTGGCCGGGCTCGGTGGCGCCGTTGCCGCCCTTGGTGCGGACGGAGACCTGGACGTCCTTGTAGCCGCCGAGCTCGGACTCGGTGGCGTCGATGATCTCGGTCTTCCAGCCCACCCGCTCGGCGTAGCGCAGGTACATGCGCAGCAGGTCGCCGGCGAACAGTGCCGACTCGTCGCCGCCCGCGCCCGCCTTGACCTCGAGGAGCACGTCCTTGTCGTCGCTGGGGTCGCGCGGGACCAGCAGCAGGCGGAGCTTCTCGGTGAGCTCCTCGCGCTGCGCGCCCAGTTCCTTGACCTCGGCCGCGAAGTCGGGGTCTTCCGCCGCGTACTCCTTGGCCGTCTCGATGTCCTCGGCTGCCTGCTTCCACGCGCGGAAGGTGGCGACGATCGGGGTCAGCTCCGCATAGCGCTTGTTCAGCTTGCGGGCATTGGCCTGATCGGAGTGGACCGAAGGGTCGGCGAGCTGCTTCTCGAGATCGGCGTGTTCGCCGATCAATTCCTCGACCGCCTCGAACATCGGGGGCTCCTGTGGTGAAAGTACGAACGGGGTGACTTGGCGAGACGACGACAAAGGCGCCGGTCCGGCCGCCCCCGAGTGGACAGGGGGCGGCCGGAGACCGGCGCCTGGGTCGCGCTACTTCTTGGCCGCACCCTTGCCGAAGCGCGCCTCGAAGCGGGCCACGCGGCCACCGGTGTCGAGGATCTTCTGCTTGCCCGTGTAGAACGGGTGGCACTCGGAGCAGACCTCGGCTCGGATGGAGCCCTCGGTCAGGGTGCTACGGGTGGTGAACGACGCGCCACAGGTGCAGCTGACCTGGGTCTCGACGTACTCGGGGTGAACATCGCGCTTCAAGGTGTCTCCTAGATTCGGGAGGGCGCCGGGTCGCAGGAGCCGAATTGCGCACTGCGTGAACCGGGGCCGACAGACCAGTCTGCCAGGACCGGGCTGCCTGTCAAAATTCTGAGGACGCCTCCCTCAACGGAGGGGGGCCGGCATCTATTCCGCACCCCTGCGGAATCCGCCCGAAAGCCGCCTGAGCAGGGGCTCCTACTGGACGATGCCGCCGACCGCGCCCTTGTCCCCCATGGACTTCTCGGTGGCCTCGGCCGGGATCGGCTGGTCCGCGAGCAGCGCTTCCCAGACCAGCTTCGACTCCTTCGTCAGCGGGGCGACGCGATCGGCGTCGCGCGGGTCCACGGTCACCGGCAGGGTGATCATGTGCATGTTCTGGGCCTCGATGCCCTGCAGGCCCTGCGCGAAGCCCATGAGGGACTTCACGTCGCCGAGCGCCTTGTCGGTCGTGAGCGCCTTGGTCGCGGAGTCGGCGAGGTCGACCAGCCGCTTGGGGTTGTCGAACACCCCGACGCTCTTGACCTGCTTGATCAGTGCCTTGATGAAGGCCTGCTGGAGCTGTATCCGGCCCAGGTCGCTGCCGTCGCCGACGCTCTTGCGGGTACGGACGAGGCCGAGGGCCTGTTCGCCGTTGAGGTGGTTCGGGCCGGCCGCGAGCTCGAGGTGGCTGGCGCCGTCCTTGATCGGCTTGGTGGTGGTCACGTCGACGCCGCCGAGATTGTCGATGATCTTCTTGAAGCCCGTGAAGTCGACCTCGATGTAGTGGTCCATGCGGATCCCCGACATCTTCTCGACGGTCTTGACCGCGCAGGCGGCCCCGCCGATGGTGTAGGCCTCGTTGAACTGCTTGCGCGGGCCGCCGGGGTCGGTCCTGCCCTTGCCGGTGGGGCATTCGGGACGGGCCGTCATGGTGTCGCGCGGTATCGATATGACGCTGGCCTGCTTGTGGCCCTCGTAGAGGTGGACGATCATCGCGGTGTCCGAGCGGGCGGAGCCGCCGTCGTCCTGGCCGTACTCGCCGTTGGCGCCGCCCCGGGAGTCGGAGCCGAGGACGAGGATGTCCATCGAGCCGTTGTCGACGTTCTGCGGGCGGTCGGCGCCGAGGGCCTGGTCGATGTCGACGGTCTTCAGATTGCCGTTCAGCTTGAAGTAGAAGTAGCCGAGGCCCGCACTCCCCAGCAGGACCACCCCCGCGGCGCTCCACGCTGCGATGACGAGAGCCTTGCGGCGCTTCGCCGGTTTGCGCCGGCGCCGGCCCGCGGCACGCCGGCCGCGGCCCTTGCTGTCCTCGGTCATGCTCTCCTCAGTCCTGAGTCCGGTCCCCTGGTCCGTTCCGGCCCGCCGTCCACCGCGGGCTCCTCTCACACAGACGGGTGAGCGCCTTCCAGGGTTCCAGGGGCGGGGTGTGTCGAAGCCCGCACCGGAGCCCGTGGAACCGCGCGTGCAGCCCCGGGGAACCCCGTAGAGCCCCCCGTGAACGCGCAGCGGCCCCCGCCGCGGGTGCGGCGGGGGCTGCTGTGGTGATGCGCGTGCCGGACGTCGGACGCCCGGCGCCGGACCTCAGTCGTCGTTCTTGCCCGACGGGGTCGTCTTCGCGATCTGCATCAGGAACTCGGCGTTCGACTTCGTCTGCTTCATCTTGTCGAGAAGCAGCTCGATCGCCTGCTGCGAGTCGAGCGCGTGCAGCACCCGGCGCAGCTTCCAGACGATGGCGAGCTCCTCCGCGTTGAGGAGGATCTCCTCCTTGCGGGTGCCCGACGGGTCGACGTCGACGGCCGGGAAGATGCGCTTGTCGGCGAGCTTCCGGTCGAGCTTGAGCTCCATGTTGCCGGTGCCCTTGAACTCCTCGAAGATCACCTCGTCCATGCGCGAGCCGGTGTCGACGAGCGCGGTGGCCAGGATGGTCAGCGAGCCGCCGTCCTCGATGTTGCGCGCGGCACCGAAGAAGCGCTTCGGCGGGTACAGCGCGGTCGAGTCGACACCACCGGACAGGATGCGGCCGGAGGCGGGCGCCGCGAGGTTGTACGCGCGGCCCAGACGGGTGATGGAGTCCAGCAGGACGACCACGTCGTGACCCAGCTCGACGAGACGCTTGGCGCGCTCGATGGCCAGCTCGGCGACGGTGGTGTGGTCCTCGGCCGGACGGTCGAAGGTCGAGGAGATGACCTCGCCCTTGACCGACCGCTGCATGTCGGTGACCTCTTCCGGACGCTCGTCGACCAGGACGACCATCAGGTGGCACTCGGGGTTGTTGACGGTGATCGCGTTGGCGATCGCCTGCATGATCATGGTCTTGCCGGTCTTCGGCGGGGCCACGATCAGGCCTCGCTGGCCCTTGCCGATCGGCGACACGAGGTCGATGATGCGGGTGGTCAGCACGCCCGGGTCGGTCTCCAGGCGCAGACGGTCCTGCGGGTACAGGGGCGTCAGCTTCTGGAACTCCGGTCGGCCGCGGCCGGATTCGGGCGCCATGCCGTTCACCGAGTCCAGCCGCACGAGGGCGTTGAACTTCTCGCGGCGCTCGCCGTCCTTGGGCTGGCGCACCGCACCGGTGGTGTGGTCGCCCTTGCGCAGGCCGGCCTTGCGGACCTGGGCGAGGGACACGTACACGTCGTTGGGGCCGGGCAGGTAGCCCGAGGTCCGGATGAACGCGTAGTTGTCGAGGATGTCGAGGATGCCCGCGACGGGGATCAGCACGTCGTCGTCGGCGACCTGCGGCTCGTTCGGGGCGAACTCGTCACGGCCGCGACGGCCACGGCGGTCGCGGTAGCGGCCGCGACGGCCACGACGGCCGTCCTCACCGTCGAAGTCGTCCTGGGGCCCGTTGTCCTGGCGGTCCTGACGGCCCTGCTGGCCCTGGCCGCGGCCGCCCTGCTGCTGGCGGTCCTGACGGTCGGCGCGGTCCTGACGCTCGGCGCGGTCCTGACGGCCGCCGCCCTGGCCGCCCTGTCCGCCCTGGCCGCCCTGCGCGCCCTGACCCTGGCCGGCCTGGCCCTGGTCGTCGGCCTTGGCACCGCGGTCACGGCGGTCGCGCTGGCGGTCGCCGCGCTCGCCCCGCTCGGCGCGGTCACGGCGGTCGCGACGGCCGCGGCCCTCGGCGTCCTGGCCCTGCGCCTGCCCGGCGGAGACCGCCGTGGCGTCGGCCTTGACCTCGGCCTGCGCGGGGGCGGCGGTCAGGGTCTCGGTCTTCTGCTCGACCTGCACGGCGACGGGGGCCGAGGCCTCCGGGCTGCCGGAGGGGGCCGTGGCCCGACGGCGGCGGCGCTCGCCGGCCGGGGCGTCGTCGCTGGCCGGCTGACCCGGGATCTCGATCTGTGCCTGCGCGGCAGGCTTCTCGGCGGGCGCCTCGGCGGCGGCCTCACCCGTTCGGGCCTTGCTGGTGGCGCGGCGCTTCGGCTTGGCCTCGGCGGTGTCTGCGGCGGCGGAGGCAGCGGCCTTGGGGGCACCGCTGCCCGCCTGCGCCTCCTTGATGACCTCGATCAGCTGGCTCTTGCGCATCCGCGCGGTGCCCCTGATCCCGAGGCCCGACGCGACCTGCTGCAGCTCGGCCAGGACCATGCCGTCAAGGCCGGTGCCGGTGCGTCGACGCTTGGGTGCGGCGCCCGCGGCGGAGGCACTGGCGTCGACAGAGGTGTCGGCAGCGCCCATCAGATCGGTGGTGTCGCTCACGAAGGGTCCTTCCCTGGAGCGGACGTCGGCCTGTCTGGCTCGGCGACCGGTTGTGCTGTCCGACAACAGTCCTAGGTGTGGACCGTGCCGGGGCGGTGGTCCGCCGATAGATACGGCGGAGAGAAACGTGCATGGGTGGTTCCGGCGAGAAGCCCCCGAGCTGAAAGCGTGGGAATGTCACGCCGATTCCGGAGCGTGCTCGAAACTGCTGGAAGTGATCAAAGCAGTCGGGGAGGCTCCCGGAAGAAATGTGGTCCCCGATGGGGACACTGAGCACCGAGCCATGGCGGCTTCCGATGCGCACTTGAGACTAACACTACCGGATCCAATAGATATTCCCCCTCTCAATCACCGGCAATCGCGCCCTTCCGCGCGGGCGGCCTGCCCTGGCCGCCCGCCCCTGACCGGCTGTGCATTCCAGAGGAACGGCCCTAGCCGCCCTGGGTGCCCAGCGGAAGTACGCTCGCGCCCGCGGCGTCGAGTGCGAGCCGGTTGGCCGCCCATCCCTCGCCCGCGAGCTGCGCGACCTTGTCGGCCGCGCCGTTGTCGACCAGCGCGAGGACCGTGGGGCCCGCGCCGGAGATGACCGCGGGGATCCCGTCCGCCCGCAGTCGATTCACAAGTGCGACGCTCTCGGGCATCGCCGGGGACCGGTACTCCTGGTGGAGCCGGTCTTCGGTGGCCGGCAGCAGCAGCTCGGGACGCCTGGTCAGGGCTTCCACGAGCAGGCCGGCGCGGCCCGCGTTGACGGCCGCGTCCACGTGCGGGACGGTGCGCGGCAGCAGGCCGCGCGCGGTCTCCGTCAGGACGGGCTTGGAAGGGACGAAGACCACCGGAACGATGGATTCGGCAGGCTCCATCCGGATCGCCTTGGCACTGCCCCCGTCCATCCACGCCAGGGTGAATCCGCCGAGCAGACAGGCGGCGACGTTGTCGGGGTGTCCCTCGATCTCGGTGGCGAGCTCCAGCAGCGCCGCGTCGTCGAGCCTGGCCTCGCCGCCTATGGTCACGGCGCGGGCGGCGACGATGCCGGCGCAGATGGCGGCGGAGGAGGAGCCGAGCCCGCGGCCGTGCGGGATGCGGTTGGCGCAGACGACCTCGAGGCCGCGCGGCTGGCCGCCCAGCAGGTCGAAGGCGGTGCGCATGGAGCGTACGAGCAGGTGGCTCTCGTCCCGCGGGAGGGTGTCGGCGCCCTCACCCGCGATGTCGATGTTCAGGCCGGAGTCGGCCACCCGGACGACTACGTCGTCGTAGAGCCCCAGGGCCAGGCCCAGGGCGTCGAAGCCCGGGCCGAGGTTGGCACTGCTGGCGGGGACGCGCACCCGTACGGCGGCGGCGCGGAACGCTGGACCGGCCATCGTCCGATGACACTCCTTGTGACTGTGCGAGATCTTCGCTCTTCGCTGGCTCGCTGCGAATGTACTGGAGAACGTACGACACCCGAAGGCCCTCGGGGCAGCACCGCAGTCATATGCACGGTGGCGGATGTAAGTACAGCGTATCGAAGGAAGGTTCTCTCGCGACATAGGGCGCACAGGAGGCGCACGATGCGTGTCGCGGACTTCGACGGCTTCGGCCGCACTTTTGTCGTCGTACGGGGTGAGTTGCCGGGTTCCGGAGGGCCTCCATAGCCCTCCGGACCCGGCTCACACGTGGCGCGCGTTACTACCGGGACCGGTGTGGACCGGGCGTCGACGAGGCGTGGACCGGGCGCGGTCCGGACCCGGAGCGGGGCCGGACCGCGCACCGGACCGGGCCTAGACCAGGCCGAGACGGATGGCGGCGGCCTCGGCGTCCACCGGAACGGTGACCGGCTGCGGAGCGCCGGCGATCGCCCAGTCGGGGTCCTTCAGGCCGTTGCCGGTGACGGTGCACACGATCGTCTGACCGGGGTCCACCAGGCCCAGCTCGGCGGCCTTGAGCAGGCCGGCCACCGAGGCGGCCGAGGCGGGCTCGACGAAGACGCCCTCCTGGGCGGCCAACAGCCGGTAGGCGGCCAGGATCTGGCGGTCCGTCACCTCGTCGATGAAGCCGCCCGACTCGTCGCGCGCCTGCAGGGCGTAGTCCCAGGAGGCCGGGTTGCCGATCCGGATCGCGGTGGCGATGGTGTGCGGCTCCTTGACGACCTCGCCGCGCACGATCGGCGCGGAGCCGGAGGCCTGGAAACCCCACACGCGGGGCGTACGGGAGGACAGGCCGTCGGCCTTGTACTCCTTGAAGCCCTTCCAGTACGCCGTGATGTTGCCGGCGTTGCCGACGGGCAGCACGTGGATGTCGGGGGCGTCGCCGAGCGCGTCCACGATCTCGAACGCGGCCGTCTTCTGGCCCTCGATGCGCACCGGGTTGACCGAATTGACCAGGGCTACCGGGTAGTTGTCGGAGAGCGCGCGGGCCAGGTTCAGGCAGTCGTCGAAGTTGCCGTCCACCTGCAGGATCTTGGCGCCGTGCACGAGGGCCTGGCCCATCTTGCCGAGCGCGATCTTTCCGCTCGGCACGAGCACCGCGGAGACCATCCCGGCGCGCACCGCGTACGCGGCGGCGGAGGCCGAAGTGTTGCCGGTGGAGGCGCAGATGACCGCCTTGGCGCCCTCCTCCTTGGCCTTGGTGATCGCCATGGTCATGCCGCGGTCCTTGAAGGACCCGGTGGGGTTCGCCCCCTCGACCTTCAGGTGGACCTCGCAGCCGGTGCGCTCGGAGAGCACCTGCGCGGGGACGAGAGGAGTGCCGCCCTCACGGAGCGTCACCACGGGAGTCTTGTCCGTCACCGGCAGGCGGTCCCGGTACTCCTCGATGATGCCGCGCCACTGGTGGGTGCGATTGCTGCTCATGGGTCCTTACTCCCCTTCAACACGCATGATGCTGGCGACACCGCGGACGGTGTCCAGCTTCCGCAGTGCCTCGACGGTCCCGGAGAGGGCGGCGTCGGGCGCGCGGTGAGTGACGACGACGAGGGAGGCCTCGCCGTCCTTGCCCTGCTGGCGGACCGTGTCGATGGAGACACCGTGCTCCGCGAACGTGGTCGCCACCTGGGCGAGAACGCCCGGCTTGTCCGCCACATCGAGGCTGATGTGGTAGCGGGTGACGACCTCGCCCATGGGGCTGACCGGCAGCTGGGTGTACGCGGACTCGCCGGGCCCCGTTGCCTCGGCGAGCTTGTTGCGGGCGACGGCGACGAGGTCGCCGAGGACCGCGGACGCGGTCGGCGCGCCGCCCGCGCCGGGCCCGTAGAACATGAGCTGCCCGGCGGCCTCCGCCTCGACGAAGACCGCGTTGTACGCCTCGCGGACGGAGGCGAGCGGGTGGGTGAGCGGGATCATCGCCGGGTGGACGCGGGCGGTGACGGACTCGCCGTCGGCGGCGCGCTCCAGGATGGCGAGGAGCTTGATGGTGCAGCCCATCCGCTTCGCGGAGGCGAAGTCGGCGGCGCTGACCTCGGTCATGCCCTCGCGGTACACGTCGTCCAGGCGGACGCGGGTGTGGAAGGCGATGCCGGCCAGGATCGCGGCCTTGGCGGCGGCGTCGTAGCCCTCGACGTCGGCGGTCGGGTCGGCCTCGGCGTACCCGAGGGCGGTGGCCTCGTCGAGCGCCTCCTGATAGCCGGCGCCGGTCGAGTCCATCTTGTCGAGGATGAAGTTCGTCGTGCCGTTGACGATGCCCATCACCCGGTTGATCTTGTCGCCCGCGAGGGACTCGCGCATCGGGCGGACCAGCGGGATGGCGCCGGCGACGGCGGCCTCGTAGTACAGGTCCAGCCCGTTGGCTTCGGCTGCGGCGTGCAGCGCGGCGCCGTCCTGGGCGAGCAGCGCCTTGTTCGCGGAGACCACGGAGATGCCGTGCTCGAAGGCGGTGGTGATCAGCGTACGGGCGGGCTCGATGCCGCCGATGACCTCGATGGCGATGTCGATGTCGCCGCGTTTGAGGAGGGCGGTCGCATCGGTGGTGACCAGGGACGGATCGATGCCCTCGCGCACCTTCGAGGGGCGGCGTACGGCCACGCCGGCGAGCTCCACGGGCGCGCCGATCCTCTGCGCGAGGTCGTCGGCGTGCGTCGTCATGATGCGGGCCACCTCTGAGCCGACCACTCCACAGCCCAGCAGCGCCACCTTCAGCGGACGCGTACGCATCATTCGACCTACGCCTTTCGATCTTCCATCAGTACCCCGCGCGCGGTTTGTGCGCGGGGTGGAACCAGTCTCACTCAATGGACAGCAGTTTCCATCCTCGGTCCATTGAGTGAGACACCAATTTCATCATCCGAGGTCGAGGCGCAGGAGATCTTCCTCCGTCTCGCGGCGGACGATCACTCGGGCCTGTCCGTCACGTACGGCGACGACGGGCGGGCGGAGCGCGTGGTTGTAGTTGCTGGCCATGGAACGGCAGTACGCGCCGGTGGCCGGGACGGCGAGCAGGTCGCCGGGGGCCAGGTCGGCGGGCAGGAAGGCGTCCTTCACGACGATGTCACCGCTCTCGCAGTGCTTGCCCACGACGCGTACGAGCATGGGCTCGGCCTCGGACGTGCGGGAGACGAGGTTGACGGAGTACTCGGCGTCGTACAGCGCCGTCCGGATGTTGTCGGACATCCCGCCGTCGACGCTCACGTACGTACGGAGTCCTTCGAGGGGCTTGATCGTCCCCACCTCGTAGAGCGTGAAGGCCGTCGGGCCGACGATGGCCCGGCCGGGCTCGACGGAGATCCGCGGGGCGCGCAGCCCGGCGCTTTCGCACTCCCGTGCGACGATCTCGGTGAGCGCCTTGGCGATCTCGTGGGGCTCGCGCGGGTCGTCGCCCGAGGTGTAGGCGATGCCGAGCCCGCCGCCGAGGTCGATCTCGGGCAGCTCCACCCCGTGCTCGTCGCGCACGGCGGCGAGCAGCCGGACGACGCGCTTGGCGGAGACCTCGAAGCCGGCCATGTCGAAGATCTGCGACCCGATGTGGGAGTGGACGCCGAGCAGCTCCAGCGAGTCGTGGCCGAGCGCGCGCCGCACCGCCTCGGCGGCGGACCCGTCCGCGACGGCGATCCCGAACTTCTGGTCCTCGTGGGCCGTGGCGATGAACTCGTGCGTGTGCGCCTCCACCCCGACCGTCACACGGATCTGCACGGGCTGGCGTACGCCCAGCTCACGGGCGATGTGCGCGACGCGGGCGATCTCCTGGAAGGAGTCGAGGACGATCCGCCCGACCCCGGCCCCGACGGCCCTGCGGATCTCGCCCTCGGACTTGTTGTTGCCGTGGAACGCGATCCGCTCCGCGGGCATCCCGGCGGCGAGCGCGGTCGTCAGCTCCCCGCCGGAGCACACGTCGACGTTCAGCCCCTCCTCCTTCAGCCACTTCACGACGGCCTTGGAGAGGAACGCCTTGCCGGCGTAGAAGACGTCGGCGTCGGGACCGAAGGCATGCGCCCATGCCCGGCACCGGGCCCGGAAGTCCTCTTCGTCGAGGAAGTAGGCGGGGGTGCCGAACTCCTCGGCGAGCTTGGTCACTTCGATGCCGCCTACGGAGACGACCCCGTCCGCCGCACGCGTGACGGTCCGAGCCCAGACCTTCTCGTCGAGGGCATTGAGGTCAGCCGGGGGCGGGGAGTAGTGCCCCTCGGGCAGGACGTCGGCGTGGCGGGGTCCGGCGGGGTGCGCGGAACGGCTCATCGGTATCTCTCTTCGCAGGTCACAGTCGTTCAGGTGCGTCTATGCCGAGCAGGGCCAGGCCGCCGGCCAGCACCGTCCCGGCGGCTTCGGCAAGAGCCAGCCGGGCACGGTGGGCGGCCGAGGGTTTCTCGTCCCCCTGGGGCAGTACGCGGTACTGGAAGTCGAGCAGCGCGTCCGCCAGCTCGACGAGGTGCCTGGCGAGCCGCTCGGGCGCGCGGTGGTGCGCGGCGGCTTCGAGGGCGAGGGGGTAGTCGGCGAGGGCGCGCAGCAGGGCGGGCGCGTCGACCTCGCCGGCTTCCGGGTGGAACCCCAGCTGAGCTGCATTACGTACGAGCGCACGCGCGCGGGCATGGGCGTACCGCACCCGGAAGAACTCGTTCCCCTCGCCCTGGAGGAGCAGCCCCTCGGAGAAGACGGGGGTCTCCCGCGCCGGCACGGCGAGCATCCGCCAGTGCGCGGCCTCGGCCCCGTACCGGGCGACGACGTCGGAGTCCCGCTTGGCGAGGGGGGCGACGGGCAGCACCTCGGGCAGGTCGCACTCGGTACCGCCCTGGGCGCACACGAGCCGCAGGACACTCCGGCGCACGACGCGCTCGCGCAGCCCGAGCCCGAGCCCGGCCTCGTCGGCGAGGGCGGCGAACACGGCCCCGCCGCGCACGTCCCGGATGACGATGTCGTAGACAAGGGCATCACGAACGACGGAGGGGGCCGACGGCGCCGGCAGCACGAAATTGAGGAACCCGGCACCCGTGACCTCGACGCGCTCGATGCCCGGCTCGGCCGCGAGCCGACGGGCCAGTACGTCCGCCACGTCACGGGGCGGGCGGCCGACCGCCTTGGCGATCTGAAAGGCGACGGGGGTGGCGTAGTCCCCCACCCCACCGGGCCGCGTCCGCTCGACGACGACCCGCTGCGGCACGACCCCTTCCTCCCCTTCCCCCGGGAGCTCCCCGTCCGCGACGGCGCAGCGCACGGCGCGTACGACGCAAGGGGAGAGGTCTGCGGGGGTCACGGGACCAGCCTAGGGGAGACGCCACGTCATCCCACGAAGGGTTTCGCCATGTGAACAGAGCGCCCGCAACGGAAGGCAACAGACGCGGAGGCCGACGGCTACAAAGGAGCGGGTCTACCCCCTCCCCCTCCCGGCCGGGGTCCCCTTCCTCCCGTCGCGGCGGTCCTTGCGCTCGACCAGCCTGCGCACGACGCGCACCAGCTCGGCGGGCTCGAAGGGCTTCGCGAGGAAGGCATCCACCCCGGCCTCGATCCCGGCCTCCACCTCCTGCTGCGTGCAGGCACTGACGATGGCCACGGGCACGTCCCTGGTCCGCGGATCGGCCCGCAACTGCGCGGCCGCCCCGAACCCGTCCAGCCGCGGCATGACCACATCAAGGGTGATCACATCGGGACAGACGCGATGCACGACGTCCAGACACTCGGCACCATCGTTCGCGGTCACGACCTCGAAGCCCTCCAGCTCGAGATTGACCTTGATCAGCTGCCGGATGACCTTGTTGTCGTCGACAACAAGCACCCGGCCTGAGACGCCTGGCACAACTCGAGAGTAGGTCGAGCCGGGCCCCCGCGTCCGGGTTTTTGCCACTTCCACCCCCTGCGGGCGACCCACCCCCTGCGCCCCCGCAAACCCGTTCCTGATCACCCCACGGAAGCTGGTAGTGTTCAACCCGTCGCCGCAACACAGGCGACGCGCCCCCGTAGCTCAGGGGATAGAGCAACGGCCTCCGGAGCCGTGTGCGCAGGTTCGAATCCTGCCGGGGGCACTTCTGCCGGACCAGCACGAAACACCTGCTGACCTGCACAAGTGCCAAGCATGAAGACCTGGACCCAGTCCCACTGAGTCCAGGTCTTTGTCGTTGTTACGCACTGATCGCGATAGACCTGCGATAGACGCCCGAGCGCTCGCCGCACTCCCCTAGTACGGGCTCATGCGATCGGCAGCTTGCTGGACCCTCCGAGCCGCGACCTCAAGAATCCGCGCTAGATCTGCGAGGCCGCCCAGGTTCGAGGTGGCATCCGCCAGCAGTCTCGCGTCGTCGCCCAAATTGCCCAGCTTGTCGGCAGCTCGGGCAAGCAGCATCGCGTTGTCCTCTAAGCCAGACAGCCGCCATGCCGAGTTGTTGAGCATTAGGGCGACATCCTCCGAGATACCAAACCCATGAACACGCGGATCCGCCAGTTCGTCGGTCAGGGTCCGCAGCAGCGCCGCGAGGTCTGGGGCCGTCTCAGCGAACGCGTCGAGAGCCGGGCTGACACGGTCAAGCAGCTCAGACTGCGCCTGGGCGAGCATCAGCGACAGCTTCTCTTCCGTCAGGTCCGAAAGCCCGGCCAGCTGATCCAGGCTTCCCGCTTCACGCTCTCCCTTCCACTGCTCAAGAAGATCAACGGGATATCGTTCCCACCCCTTCCCGTCGACCGTCTTGTGATGCACTGTGCACAACAGGATCAGGTTGGAAAATTCATCTCGCTGCGGCTTCGAAAGTGTCGAGTCGAAGCGCGGCCCTGACGGACTAGAAGCGCGAATATGGGCGATGTCTACGTTCAAAACCGGAGATCCGTTAACCATCCGCATAGTCGGCGTCTGACACTCCGGCCAGTAGCAGTAGCCACGCGCAAGCGTCATCAGCCCAACGATCGTGGCGTTGCTGTAGCTGCGAGAACTCGACTCTGACACGGCGCCGACCTCCATCTGGGGTGTGGAGCAGCAACCTACCGCCGACCTCTGACAGTTGGGGAGCCCGCCCGCGTCGCCGCAGCTCAGACAGTAGCTACGGCGAGCACGAGCCCCGGCGTCAGGCGCCTTCAGGCCAGCCGAGTTCCTTCTCGATCTTCCTGTTCATGACTTCTTCCTGACCGTAGATGCATCCCTCGTATACGCGATGAATCACTTCTGGCGAGTTGCCGACCCTACGGGCGACCTCAGCTACAGGCACACCAGCGTTCAACCACGTTGTAATGCAGGTGTGCCGGAGATCGTATGGCCGGCCACCAAGGATTGATGCCTGAAGATCTGGCGGGAGCGCGTACTCCCGGGCATCCTTCCACACCCGCCAGTAGGTACTGCTGCCGACAAGACCGAGCCGCTCATTGGTAAACAGCCGGCCGTCCTTAGCCGTGCCGAAATCCTTCAGGTGAGCCTGGAGCATGGCGACCAGTGGCGGGGGGATCGGGACCGGCCGGTCATCCTTGGCCTCCCGGGACTTCAACCCGCGCTTGTCGTGGCGTTCCCCGCTGTCCGTCCACTGCTTACCTGAAACAGGGTGTGTATCCCGGAGGGTGAGCGTCCCCCATCCTTCCTCAGGGAGGAAGCAGTCCGACTTTCGCAGCCCTACGGCCTCACTGGGGCGGAGCGCCGCGAAGTACATAACCGCGTAGAACGCCACCAGTCGGCGCCCCTTCTTACGGTCCCACGTCCCGACATACGAAACCGCGGCGAGCAACTGAGCAGCTTGGGTCTTGTTCACGAGAACGCGCGGGTCGACACGATCCGATGAAGAGATCTTCACCTTCTTGAGCGCGGCAAGAGGATTCTCGACCAGGAGCTGGCGCTCGATCGCGTACTCCACGGCCGTGTTCAAAGAGCGGCGCCTGCGGCGGGAGGTCTCTCCCGCCGCAGGCGTCCCGTCCAGCTTGAACGAAAGCCGGTACTGGACGTCTCTCAGAATCTTCGGATCTTCCAACGCGGAAACGAGCAACGACTTCGTCGAAAGCCACTGATGGGCATCTTCAAGGTCGGCCGGCGGCTCCAACTCGGCGTTCGCCGGGACAACCGCCCAGCGAAGAGCGCGGCGCAGCTCCTCCACCTCGGGCATCCGCTTGTCCTGCTCCACCATGGCCAGGGTCACCGCAGCGAGTCCATCTGCGATGCCCTCGCGCGTCTTGGCAGCAGCCGTGGGCCAGCGCATGGCCATGTACTCACGGCAGAACGTGAACCAGGGAAGTTCCTCGCGAGCATCCTTGGGCTCTGCGGCCTGCATGGCGGCGCGAACTTCGGACTCAGGCAGGCCGTCCCTGATGCGGAACGCCTCGCCGCGCTTCATTGCCAACCACAACTCGGACCGGCGGCTCCCCGCAAGCGCCACGGTGGCGAAAGTCTTACTACTGACCTTCCCCCCGACGATCCAACGGAGCTGATACGGGCGGGTCTTGCTCTGCGCCTTGGTCACATTCCACAGACGGACATCGAGGGAAAAACCTTCCGGGTCCAAGCCGTTGTTCTGCTCGGACCCGGAATCGGCGTTGTTCGTCACGCGGATTCCTCCCGCGTCTCCAGCCAACGGACCAGCTCGGAACGGCGGATACGCACGGAGCCATTCGGGAGCTTGATGGCCTTGGGGCCCTTCTTGCACTGCCGCCAGCGATAGAACGTGGCTCGCGGAACACCGATCTCTTCGACCACCTGCGGGATGGTCAGCATTTCATCGCGGGGCTTGGCCACGGCGAGACTCCTTCGGGAAGGTGTGGATTGGGGAGCAACAACCCCGGGACCGCTGACACAACTGACAGAACCTCGGTGAGAACGCTTTGACCTGCGGGTTCAGGACTGAGGGCGGCTCTGACAGAACTCGCGGAAACTCCGACAGAACCTCCGGCGGCGGGCTCTGGCACGGCCGACGGGTGGGTTCTGTCGGAGTTTCCGGAGGTTCTGTCACGGTGACCGTGGCGCCCGTTCATGCAGGTCAGCGGGACAGATCGGGGGTTCTGTCAGTTGTGGCAGTCCGGTGGGGGTTGTGTCAGGCGCCGCGAGCGAGGCGCGGGTGTGCGTCGTACTTCGGAGAGGGCGGCCGGCCACCGCGCCCGGAGCGCGGGGGCGGTGGCTGCTGACGGAGCCAGCCGTGTTCCTCGAGCAGGGCCAAGGCCGGATCGAGGTCGGCCATGGCGGGAAAGTCCCCCCGGGAGAGCTGGCGGAACAGATCCCGCTTGGTGAAGCCGCTCACCCGGGCGTCGCCGATGTGGGCGAGGAGCTGACGGGCTGCTTCCTGTGCCGGGTCAGCGCCCATGGCGTCGAAGACGTGTTGGGCATGGGCGGTGAAGTAGTCCCCGAGCCTGGTGGCGTCGGCCAGCGTGGCGGCCTCGATGGGGCGGGTCCACCCACTCTCGGGGTGGTTGGCCAGGTGGAGCAGCCCGGCAATGCGGGCGACGGCTCCGTCCCTCTTGCTGGCCCACTTCACGATGCCTGAGAGCGAGCCGCCTTTCCCGATCCGGGATTCGGTGACCCTCTGGTAGGCGAGCATGACCGCGTCTGCCTCAGGGGTGAGGGTGAGTACCGCCGGGTCGGTCCAGCCGTTCAGGGCCATGGCCAGACCGCCGAGCTGGCGGGTGTAGGTGTCGGCCACGTCGTCCGGGATGAGCTCCGGGGTGAGGTTGCGGCGGCCGACCAGCGATTCGGGCTGCGCGTACAGGAACCGGGCCAGCAGTCCGCGGCCATCGGCCCCTTTGATCTGCCCGATGGATTCGAGAACTTCGGGCTGAACGGCGAGGCCCATCGTGACAGCGGGGTGTTCGACGTGCTGGGCCTCGCGACCCTGCCGGTTGACCCTCACCATGTCCCCTGCGTGGCCCTTGAGGAAGATCTCCATGTTGGGTGCTCCGCTGTAGCGGCCCGAGATGATTTCGAAGATTCCGCCCTCCGGGGAGAGGACGGAAATCCGGCCTTCCTGCTCGGTGAGCAGGGTGGCTAGGTTCTCCGGCGTCACGTCGTCCGCTACGAGCTGGGGTTTGCAGGGGACCTTGATTTCCTCGGCGGCCTGGGCGAGGGCGACGGCTTCGGCGGTGAGCTGGTCTCGCAGTCCCGGCTCGGCGTTCGCAGCCTTGGCCGCTGCTTTGTCGGCGGCGGCCTTGGCAAGGCGCGCGGTGGTCTCGGCCTCGGCGCGGGCCGGGCCGGAGAGTTCCACGAGTGCCTTCTCTACAGCCATGAGCGGCTCGGTCATCAGGGCGAACACGGCGCTCTTGCGGTTGCCGGGGTCCAAGGCCACGGCGGTGTAGAGGTTGACCGGCTCGCGCCACCGGCCGCGGACGCAGACGGTGGCCCGTCCACCGGCGGCCGTGGCGATGACTGCCAGAGCAAGGCATCCGGCGAGATCGGCGGGGGTCTGGGTTTCCTCGGCGACGGCGGCGACCATGGCGGACAGCCACGGCGGGAGTGTGTCCACGGGGAAGGTCGGGAGGTCCCGGCGGCCGGTGAGCGGGACCGGTTCGTCCCAGACCGGTCCGGTCACCTCCTCGGCGGCGAGGGCTTCGAACCCGGCCCAGAGGTCAGCGTCGGTGGGCTGTGTGGTCATGCTGCGGTCCTGCCTTCCTGCGGGCCACTGCGAAGGGCTGAAAGGACGGCCTGGCGGCCGACGCCCTTCGGCGCGCAACTGCCGTCCCGGGCCTGGCGTTGTCCGGCGGAGCTGGGGTAGTCGGTGGTGGTCATGTCGCGTCTCCGCTCGCGTTGCGGAGGGAGCGACGGATGCCGTCGCGGATGCTCGCTGCGACCCGGGAGGGCTCGAGCCCCTCCGGCGCGGCGGCGGTGAGCGCGTCGGTGACTTCCGTCTCCGTGAGGGTGTCTGCGGCGATGAGGCGGCCGAGTGCGTACGCCGCGTTGTAAAGCGTCGTGTTCTGGGCACCGGTGGCAGCAGCCATGACCTTGGCGACCTCGCCGTTCACGGCGGCCGTCGCGTAGCGGTCTGCCTTGCCGATGCGGGCGCGGAGAACGGCCACGGGGACAGGGGCGGGTGCGGGCGGGGTGATGAGCAGGTCACCGAGCCACGTGGGGAGGGGGGCCGGGGGCGCGTCGTGAATGATCTCGTAGGTCCCGGTGCCCACAGTGCTGCCGGCCGCGACCACGTACCCGCCCCAGGCTCGCGTGTCGACCTTCCACCCCAACCGCCCTGCGCTCCCACGTAGCTGCTTTTCAGCGGGGGCGGTGAAGTACAGGTGCTGTCCGCCACGGCGGGTTCGCACCGTGAACGTCTCGGTCGGCAGCCGCTCACCGGCCCGCTCACAGATCATCGCGAACACGTCCAGGCCATCGGCCGCCCCCGCCCATTCTGCGGGCGCGGGTCCGTCGTCTTCCTTGGGGATGTCGAGGTCCACAACCAGGAGACCGGCGGGGCCGGTGGCGATGCCAACGTTGTACGGAGCCGCCTGCCAGCACGCGGTGATCTGCCCGTGGTCGAGAGTGGCGCGCTGCTCGGGCGTGCGGTGGCCGTCCGTGCAGCGGCCGGTGCCGGGGCAGTTGCGTTCGGGGTGTCCGGCGGGCCGCTTGTCCCCGGGACGCAGGGGGAAGACGGGCCAGCCGCGCTCTGCAGCGGCCAGGGCGGCGCGCAGCAGCGCCGGGTTGAGGGTTGGTGTCATGCTGGTGGTCTCCTGTTTCTGTCGAAGGGACGGAGAACCGGGGCGGTCGCGGTCTTTGGCGAGAGGCGACCGCCCCGGGCATAGCTAGTGGTGCCGCTTCCAGAGGGCGTACTCCTGGCGGACGTAGCCGCGGGGCTCGTGGATGCTGTCCGGGTGGTCCGGGGTGTACGGGCCGTCGGCGTAGCCGTTGGGGCCGAGGCCGGCGGTCTGGTCGATGTCCATCAGGCGGCGGGCCGCTTCGACGGCGAGGGTGGCAGCATCTCCGCTCACGGGGTCGTCGTCGGTGAGGGCGATCCGGTCCAGGAGCGCGGCCTTGCGGAGCCAGAACTCGCGGACGTGGACGCCGTGCAGGCAGTCTCGGACTCCTCGGGCGGTCCATCCGATCTCGCTGATGACGCTCGGTGCGGCGGCGTAGGCGGCTTCGGGAGCGGGCCAGTGGCTCGGCTGCTGTTCGGCGGTGACGTACAGGCGGACGCGCTCCCCGTCGCGGGTGGGGTGCCGGCGGACCGGGCCGGTCGTGAACGTCTCGGACAGGGCCTTGGTGATCTCGGGTACCTCGGTCGGGCTGCAGATGACGCGGATCTCGAACATGGCTGGCTCCTTCATCCTCGGAAGTTGTTGCGCTTGAAGACGGCCCGGCGGATGTTGACGACCGTCTCGCCCTTGCCACGGCCGTGGTTGGTGCCCAGAACCTGCGTCGCGATGAAGCCGCCGAAGATGACGGCGGCCAGGATGACGAGCTGCTGGATGAGCGCGGCAACAGCCGCGATGAAGGTGGTCAGGAGCATCAGCCCGCCGCAGGCCGCGGCGAACCCGAGGCCGCCGAGGGCGATGTTGACGGCGAGCGGGCTGATCGCCGGCCGATCCGGGACCGGCTCGGGGGCCTTGGTGGGGGCGATGGCGTAGCCGGTGATGATGCGGCCGTCGGGGAGCTGGATCGTCTGGATGTCCGGGACGGCGTGCGGGTGGTGGACGGCCAGCGGGGCAGGCGTGAGGGGGACCGGGTGGCGGGTCTCTGTGGTCTCCCAGTGGGCGGGGTCGTGGTGGTTCACGGCGGTGCCTCCTTACTCGGCGATGTCGGTGACGGCGATGGCAGCGGACTTCACGAGGTTGGTGATGGGCTCGTAGGCGCCGGTCCCGGCGGTGAAGAAGCCGAAGAGGAACAGGACCATCGCGGCTCCGGCTCCGGCGGACTTGGACTTGAGGACGAAGAACGATCCGGCGCCGAAGAGCAGGACGGCGGAGATGGTGAACGTCATGGCGACTCCAGTCGGTGTGAGGTTCAGCGGGTGCCGTTGCGGTAGGTGCGGGCCCACAGGTTGTAGAGGTGGCGGCCGACGCGGATGCGGATGCCGTGGCCGTCGCAGCGGCGGCAGTGCTTGCCGCGCTTGGGCTTGCCTTTGCGGTCGTGGGTGAGGGCGAAGCCCAGCCCGTTGCACTTACGGCAGCGGCCGAACGGCGAGGCCGCGCACAGGCCCGCGTAACCGAGCGTGAACAGCAGGGTGAGGACGCTAGCGAGCAGGAAGAGGGTCACAAGAGGCCTCCAGGGCGGGATTCGGCGGTTTCCGCAGGTGGGCCGCTATCTGCTAGCGGCCTGATCAGGTGGGATGCGGGCCGCTAGCGGGGTCGCTAGCGCTAGCGACGTCTGCTGCTAGCACTAGCGACCTCTGAGAGCTAGCCCGCATCCCGCTTCTTGTCGCGCTCTGTAATCGTCTTGGCGATGTGAGCACGCTCGATGCCGCGCTTGTTGACGGTCTTGCCGTCGATGCGGCGGCCGATCTGGTCGGTGCCGATGCCGTACGGCTTGAGCGCCGCGGTGAGCTGTTCGGCCTTGGGCTTGGGGTCCATCTCGGCCCATGGCCCGTAGACCTCAGGGCGGTGGTCGGCGAGCCGGTCCACGATGGTCTCGGACCAGATCTTGGTCTCGCCCTTGCCGATGACCGCGGCGATGTCGTCCAGGATCGTCGCGAGCGCGGCGTCGGCCGGCGCCTCTCCGGCGGCGTCGCCGGAGAGCGTGCCCTCCGACTGCCGGAGGGCCTGAGCTCGGGTGAGGATGGTCTCCGCGTCGCGGCCGTCGGCCAGGTAGGTGCGGACGATCCCGGCGTCGTCGGACATGCCCTTGAGCAGGCCAACTCCCTTGTGGGACTTGAGGAGCCGGGAGGCGTCCAGACCCTCGCCGTACGATCCGGCGCCGAGGATGGTCTCCGACACCTGGTAGGCGCCCACGCGCAGGGCGAACCGGGCCTGGTGCTGGTCGCGGAGCACGGACGGGCATGCGGTGTCGTCGGGCTTCTGCGTCGCGGTCATGACCGAGACGCCGACCGCTGGGGCGACGCGGGCGAGGAAGACCAGCAGGTCAAGGATGGTCTTCCCGTGGACGGGGTGCATCAGGTACTCCTGCACCTCGTCCACGACGAACAGCACGAGCGGCATGTCGTACTTCTTGTCCCGCGAGATGGCCGGGGTGAGCTTGCCCTCCGGGCAGACATGCAGCGGGAGTTCGGAGAGCCGGTGGTAGCGGTCCTCCACGTCGGCCTTGAGCTCCTGGAGCGAGTTGACCAGGTGCATGACCGGGTCGACCCCGCCCTGGGGCACGGTGCCGAAGCCGACCCGGTGGGCGACCATCGAGAACTTCCGCCAGTCCGGCGAGGCCTTGCCGTCGAACACGTACAGCCGGACGTACGGGTCCAAGGCAGCGGCGAGCGCGATGGTGCGGGCGGAGAACGTCTTGCCCTGCCGGGGCACGGCACCGACCAAGAGCGAGAGCCAGAGCATGCTGATCTCGACCACGGTGCCGCGCTCGTCCAGGCCCCAGGGGAACGGCCTCCAGAAGTCCACGCGGTCCGCGCCGAGCAGCGGGGTGCGGCCGGTGGGGACGGCAAGCGGGTCGCGGTTGGCCACCCACATGGAGACCCGGCGTGAGCTGGTCGTATCGCGGTCCAGGAACACCTGCGTCTCGGCGACGTCGATGCCCGAGGCGAGCGCGTCGCGCTTCTTGACCGCGTCGGAGAACGTCTTGCCGTACGGGAGGTCCACGATGACGCGCCAGCCGTCGCCGTCCTGCCGGATGGGCTGCGGGAAGGCGATGCCCTGGTCCGGCTTGGTAAGTCCGGCGGCGAGGAAGGCACGGGTGACGATGTCGGAGGTGAGCTTGCGGTGGCGGAACTTTACCTTGGCCGCGTCGATCAGCGGCCGGTCCGCCGGAGTGCCCGCCCAGCCGAGTGCGCCTGTGAGGGCGATCAGCGCCAGGGTCAGCAGCCAGTCCGGGGCCAGGACCCACATGGCGAGGGCCGCGCAGAGGCCAATCACACTGGCCAGGGTGGCGATGATGCCGCGCAGCTTCACCCGTGCGTCCCGCTGCCGGGAGAGCTTGAGGTACTCGCCCGCGTCCTCCGTACGGACGGCTGCGAGGCGGACCGGCAAGCCCTCGGCGTCGGACACCCAACGGCCGGTCGCACCGACCCAGCGGAAGGCGCCGCGCGGGGCGTAGGCCAGGAGCTTCGCGGAGTACACCGGGGTCCGCACCAGGTGGTAGGCGGTGGTCTGGCCGTAGTGGCCGGCCGCCCACTTGGCGACGGCGGCGCGCTGCTTGGTACTGGTCAGCCAGTCCGGAAGCACAGGCCGGCGGGCCTTGTCCTTGGCCTCGATCACCTCGGCGATCGAGGGCGGGAACTCGTGCTTGGGCGGGTCAACCGGATCGCCCTCGGCTACGGTCCCGTCGTCGGCCGGGGTGTCGTCGGGGAGCTCCGCCTCCCACTCCCCCGCCCTGGCCTCCCCCGGGGCGAGCGGCTCGATCTTGTCCTTCTTGGCGGGGAACGGCAGGACCGACGCCGACCCGGGGTAGCTCTGCGTGCTGTCCGGCTCTTCGTCCAGCTGCTCGATGACGGGGATCTCAGACACGATGGTTCTGCTCCCTCTGTGGAGTTGGGAAAGGAACCCGGACGGCGCTTTGGACGGCCGACCGTCCGGGTCCCGCAAGACGTGATCTGTGACGTCAGAGGCTGGTCAGGGCCTCGGTGGGGATCTCGTAGATGTCGGTGACGGCATCGACGTTGTCGTAGAGGCCAGGTCCGAACTCGACGTAGGCGACGTGCATCGGCGTGCCATCGCGGTCGGTCGTCACGTAGACGTGGACGGCCGCGTTGCTGCGGCGTCCCCGGCGGATCAGCCGACGCGCGGTGTCGGTGCTCAGGCGCTCGGGGCGCCACTTCACCGTGCGGGCCTGGTCGGTGTGGTGCATCAGGGTGTGGAGGGTCACGGGGCGCATGGTCTAGCTCCTTCGCGTGGGTTCAGGCGGCGCGCTGTTCTTCGGGGTAGGCGCAGGGCACGCACTCGCCGAGCGAGGCCGGGATGACGTATCCGGCGTCTTGGCAGCAGGTGGGGCATGTCCGGCGGGCGGTGTTCGCCTTGGCGAGCGCGGCGGCTTTGGCCTCGGTCATCGGCCGGACCGGGAGGGCCAGCTCGATGCGGTACAGGAAGGCGATCAACGGGCCGCGCCGACGGCGAGGCCGCTCCAGTTGGGCGACAACGTCCTGACCGCCGGGGCGCAAGCCGGCGGCGCGGAGCTGTCGGCGTGTGGCCAGCCCATCCGGGGCGATGCGCCACGGATAGACGGGCAGGGTTCCCATCAGCCGGTCCCGGAGGGGACCGCAGTCAAGTGGGGGCGGTCGGCTTCCTCCCGAGCGGCGAGGATCTGCTTGCGGCCCCAGGACTCGCTCATGCCGTATGCCTCACCCAGCGCACGCGCGGACAGCGGCCGTGCAGCCTGTACGGACTCGGCGTACGTGCGGCGCGCGTCCTGCCGCATCAGCTCCAGCTCCGCCTCCTCGTACGCAGCCTGGCGTGCCTCCTCCTCGTCCGTGGACGCGGGCGGTGTGGGAACGTCGTGCGGGGTGTGAGGACTCCCCTCCCGCACGCCTGCCGCACGGGCGCTGAGCTGCGCGCGGTCCCCCGGAACGGGCAGAGCGGGGGCAGCCGGGGCTTGAGCGTGCGGACGGTCGAAGCCGCCCGCATCCAGGGTGTGCGGGTGCTGTGCGGGGCGGCCCGCACGCTCCCCGTACGGCCCGGCGTCCTGGGGTTCCGGGCGGTGGTGGAGCACCTTGGCCACTAGGTCCGAACCGAAGTAGATGGAGCCGACGGGGAGGGATGTGGCCAGGAGTACGAGGGCCCAGTTCGCCGGGTCCCAGTCGGCCAGCCTGCTCCAGTCCACCGACTCCGAGTGCAACGCCGGGACGAGCCCGTGCACGTAGTTGAGGACCAGCGACGCGAGCGTGTACCCGGCGAGGACCCGCAGGGCGAACTTGCGGGCATCGTCGGTGAGGACCAGCGTGGCCACCAGGGCCAGGGCCATCAGCCCATCCACGACGAACGGGTAGAGCATGGCCGCCGTGGCGTCCGCGCCGATGGAGCGCGCGACATCCCGCAGCGCGTTCCACGACACCCGGAACGCCATGCCGACGACGCCGACCAGAGCGGCGACCAAGAGGGTCTTTGCGCCGCGGTTCATGCCGCCGCCCCCGTCCCGCTCGCCGCTCCCCGGCGGCCGGCACGACGACCGTTGACCGTCGCCCGTTCCGAAGTGCGGCTCTGAGCGGTCAACCACGGGGCGCCTTGGCGCTTCGCCCGGTACATCTGCTCGTCCGCCGCGCGCAACAGCTCGGAGAGGTCCGGCTGACCGGCACGCGGGTTGTAGCGGACCGCACCGATCGAAGCGCTGACTGTCAGCGAGTAACCCCCGACCTCTACCGGGCGTTCCAGTTCAGAGGCCAGGCGGTTGAGGGTCTCGGCGAGCTGATTCTGGCTGTACGCAGGAGCCACAGCAGCGAACTCGTCGCCGCCCAAGCGGCCCACGACGGCCGAGTGGTCGACGGCCCATTCGCTCAGTCGCTCGCCAGCAGCACGGATGACCGCGTCCCCGGCGGCGTGGCCGTAGGTGTCGTTGATCTGCTTGAACTTGTTGAGGTCGATCAGACAGACCGCCCTCGGCTTGTGTGCCAGCCGACGCCGGGCCAGCTCGGTGAAGCCGTCCCGGGTCAGCAGCCCGGTCAGCGGGTCACGTCGGGCGGCCTCGATCCGGCGCCGCAGGCGCAGGCTGTGCAGAGACCATCCGGCCGCGAGCGGCAGGGCAGCGGACAGAGCTGTCAGCGTGTGGCTCATGCTGCCGCCCCCTTGCCGCCCTTGTACGCCGGGCGACGGCCGGCAGGCCGCCGCACCAGCGAGGCGATGTTGAACAGCTCCGGCGCGTTGGCCTCGATCACCTGGGCAGCGATCCGGCTCACGTCGTCGGGCAGGTCGGGGTACTCGGCGAGGATGCCGCGGGCCGCGTCCATGCGGGCCGCGCGCTCCTCCTCGCTCTCCCCCTCCACCCCGAGCCAGAGCTCCAGCGGGGTGCCGAGGGCCAGTTCGATGAACTCGTTCACGCTGACGGCCTCTTGGCCGCCGATGTACGTACGCATCGTCGTTCTCCTGAAGTCGAAGGGATACCGGGGCGGTCGCGGTCTTTTGGCGAGAGGCGACCAGCCCCGGGGTTCAAGCCCTAGCTCGGTGGAGCGAGGCTTCACCGGCGCACCGTTGCCACGGCGCTCCGGCCCCGAGCCTGAAATTCGGGTGCGTCATCGTCACTGCTCTGACGCCAGCAGGGCGGCGCGTGCCGGGTGGCACCCCGAGGGGTGTTCTCCAGAGCCAGCACGCGGAAGAAGTGGCCGCCGACGACAACCCGTCGCCACGGGGACGGGGATCACGCCCCGTCTCGTCTTACTTGGCACGCTGTTGAGTTCTCAAAGAGCGAGTGCTTCCTTCAGACCCCTTTCGAGGGCCCTCCGGGCAGGGCAGATGACGGCTCGATCGCAGCTGTCTGCACGGCAGTTACGGCCGGTTAAGTCGCGTTTCCAGCGAAGCTCAACTCTGCCTCAGAGTGCACTGTGAGGCAGAGTTGCGCAAGCCCTTGTCGGAGTAAGAGCAGGGCGAGTGCTAGCTCTCGCTATGCCGCTTGGGCACACTGAGGCAGTGACAGCGAAGAGACATGGGGTGCAGATGGTCGAGTGGACCGGCAAGCCCGCCTACCAGCAGGTGGCGGAGCAGCTGCGGCGGAGGATCGCGGCCGGTGAGTTCGCGGAGTTCCGCAAGCTGCCGTCCCTGGCAGACCTCCAGGCAACGTACGGCGTCACCGTGACCGTGGCTCGCGACGCCATCCGCCAGCTCAAGACGGACGGCCTCGCGGTCAGCCATCAAGGCAAGGGGGCGTTCTTGACCGCGGATGCCTCCGACGCCGCAAAGCTCGCCAGCCCGGAGAACGCGATCGCTGAGCTTCGCGACCAGGTTGCTCGGCTCCAGGGCGAGGTCGCCGAACTCCGCGAGCGGGTCGTGGAGCTGGAGGAGAAGTAGCTCTCGGCGTGCGCCGGCCCGGCCGTCGCCGCCGGGGCACGTGATGGGTTCACGAGCGGCTGCCGTTGCCACGATCTTGCTCCCTTCGTTCGGATCGAATGGAGGGCTCCGACCTGCGTCGCTAGGCTGTCGTCGCCCTCTGCATCCTTTGTAGACCGGGCAGTTGGGTGACCGACAGATCCGCCATGTGGCCGCCAAGAGGCGGCCACATAGGCCGCATGAGGGGGGACGAGTGGGGCAGCGACCGAACGACCTGACACCGCATGCAAGCCCTCAGCACTACCTCGGCGCCGAAATGCGCGCCTGGCGCACGCAGCGGGGCTTATCGCTGGGCAAGCTCAGCCGATCGATCCTGTTCAACACCAGCTACATGGCCCGCGTGGAGCGCGGCGGGCAGGCCGCGTCAGCCGATCTGGTCCGGGCTTACGACGACGCGCTCGGCGCCGGCGGCTCGCTCGTCCGGCTGCACGCATCGGTCCTCGAAGGGATCAGCCTTGAGGGCCTCCCCCAGGGGGATGTGGCTAATCGAGGGCCCCATGTGGCCAACGGCTCTGTGGCCCTGGCTGAGAAACCGGAGACTCAGGCACCGTCGGAGGAGGGGATGTCCGTCCCCGTTCGTTCCGATGACGGAAGGATCATCTTCGTGTCACTGTCCCGAAGGGCTCTGATTGGCGCGCTTGGCGCTGGTGCCGCCATCGCTGCAGCCTCCGACCTCTCAGCAGCGGCGAGCCCTGCCCCACGATCCGATCTCATCGCCTCCGGGGCCGACCCAATCGAGCTCCTCCAAGCAACGCGACGCGTGCTGATCGACAACGACAACCTGTTCGGTCCCCATCGGGTGATACCGACGGTTCAGCAGCAGATCGCCGCTATCAAGGCACTGCGCGCGGATCGCCGCGGAACCGATCGCCGTCAGCTGCTCCAGCTGCAGACCCAGTACTCCGAGCTGTGCGGCTGGCTCTATCAGGACCTCGGGGACTTTCGTGCCGCCCAGCACTGGATGCGGGAGGCTCTGGAGGCCTCCCACATGGCGGGCGACGACGAACTGACCACGTACATCCTGGCGCGCCGCAGCCAACTCGCCGGCGACATGAACGATCCGATCGAGGCGGTAGACGTCGCCGAGGCCGCGGAAGACCGAGCCGCGCCGAGGAGTCGCCTGGCCGCAGTGGCCGCTACGTACGGGGCCCACGGTCACGCTCTGCGGAATGACCAGCTCACGGCCCAACGGGCATACGAGCACGCGCGGGAGCTGCTCGCCAACATGGACCCTGATCCCAGTTCGCCGTGGGGGGTCTGGCTCGACGGCGCGTACATAGACGTGCAGCGGGCACACAGCCTCGCTGCACTCGGGGACCATCACGGAGCGGCGGCAGGCTTCCGGAATGCCATCAGCCGACTGCCCGCCGGCTACCACCGCGACCGCGGGGTCTACCTGGGCCGAGAGGCCGTTTCCCTGGCCCGCGCAGGCGAGGCCGAGCAGGCAGCCTCCGTGGGTCTGCAGGCCCTGGCCATCGCGAAGGAGACCGGGTCTGACCGCATCTCGCGGGAGCTGGCCCAGCTCGATGGCGTACTTGATCAATGGCGTACGGTCCCTGGCGTGAGCGACTTCAAGGATGCTCTGACCGACGCAGTACTGCGCCAGGCCTGAACAGGCTCCCTCCGCCCTGACCAGCAACTGAAGGAGACTCCCAATGCCCCGCCCGTACGTCCTGCTGAGCGTGGCCACATCCGTGGACGGCTACATCGACGACACCAGCACCTCGCGGCTTTTGCTGAGCAACAGCGAGGACTTCGACCGGGTCGACCAGGTGCGCGCCGAGTCGGACGCCATCCTGATCGGCGCCGGCACGATGCGGTCCGACAACCCCCGACTGCTGGTGAACAGCGAGGAGCGGCGCGCGGCACGGCTGGCGGCAGGAAAGCCTGCCTACCCTCTCAAGGTCACCATCTCCGCGAGCGGAGATTTGGACGCTGACCTGAAGTTCTGGCACCACGGCGGAGAGAAGCTCGCCTACACAACGGATGCCGGCGAAGAGAAGCTCCGCGAGCGCCTCACCGGTCTGGCGGACGTGGTCTCCACGGGCCCGGCCATCGACTTCGGTGCCCTGCTGGACGACCTCGGAGCCCGGGGCATAGAGCGACTGATGGTGGAGGGCGGCGGACAGATCCACACGGCGTTCCTCTCCCAAGGCCTGGCGGACGAGATCCACCTCGTCATCGCCCCTCTGGTCGTCGGCGACCCTGGCGCCCCCCGCTTCCTGAACCCTGCCACCTACCCCGGCGGATCCACCCACCGAATGCAACTCGCCGAGGCCTGCACCATCGGCGACGTGGTCCTTCTCCGCTACCTGCCCAAGCAGGAGGGCTCCGCATGACGCACGCCGACGATGTGACCTGGATGGAGCGGGCCATCGCCCTCTCCCGCAAGTGCCCGCCGGCAGAGGGCGCCTTCTCGGTCGGCGCCATCATCGTGGGCGCCGACGGCGAGGAACTCACCCACGGCTACTCCCGCGAGACCGACGCCCACGTCCACGCCGAGGAAGCTGCCCTGGCCAAGCTCCCGGCAGACGACCCACGCCTGGCCGGCGCCACGCTATACAGCACGTTGGAACCTTGCTCGGAGCGCAAGTCCCGCCCCCTCACCTGCACCCAGTTGATCCTCCGCTCGCCGGTTCGCCGAGTGGTCATCGCCTGGCGCGAGCCGAGTCTCCTGGTGGCCGACTGCGTGGGCGTCGAGACGCTGAGCGCCGATGGCATCGAGGTCGTGGAACTTCAGAGCCTCGCCGCCCAAGCGCGCGCAGTGAACGAACACTTGCTGCAGTAGCTGGGTTGGTGTCCCTGCGTCCCACGCCTCAGATGAGGCGCGGATCCGCCGGTAAAGACACCTCACCAGCTCACCCACCTGCTTGCCATGGCAGCAACATCATTGACTGCGGGCTGTGCAACGCTCATCGCACCCGATGGGTCTGGCTGCTGAAATCCGACGTCGTCCAGGGCGGATTGGTTCCACCGACAATCCCCAAGCACCTCTGATCCCAGTAATAAGACGCCGAGCACTGTGCGGGGAAATCGCAAGCTCACGCCTCGCCTCTGCCAGCATTTCAGGATCTCCGTTGATCGAATGCGCCGCCGCCTCCTTCCGGCGCGCAAATCCATCCTCTCCGAATATCTCCAGCAGCGTCAGCGCAAAATACGCGAAGACCGAGGCCTCTTCAGCAAGTTGGCGAGCAGAATCCTCGATGTCAGCATCAGCCACGTCATCAAGCAACGCCATGGAGAAGACTCGGAGCGCCCGACGCAATTCACGGGCACCTCCGGCACAACTACACAAAAGATGCGAGGAAATCAGGCGAAAAGCGTCCAGCAAAGAGCTATTTTCGAAGGTCCAAGACTGCTTAGCTAGCAGCGTCCTGAACCCAGCAATAGTTTCACTAAGCTCCTCCACCACGACACTACGAGAGATTTCCGAAAGTTCGAAGGCTTCTACGGATTCCCCGATCTCCATAATCTGACGCCCGTATCGAATCAGGTCACGCGGCAATCCACCCGACAGCGCATGGGCCAGAATGATATACGGTGAAGAGATTCCGGGAGCTCGCATCCTTAGGATCTGCGACGAGTCGGACAGAGTGCACGGGCGGACGTGAATAACGTCATCGAGTGAACTATCGGTAACATCACGATGCGGTAGGCCGCGGCGCACAAAGGCTGCCCCCACGTCTTCAGCGACAGACACTAGGAAAAAGACACGAGGAACTCCCAGAATCGCCTTTACTTCGCCGAGGAATGCCAAGGCCTGACGGTCTGATCCTAGGCGGTCAACCTCATCGATCGCAATTACTACTCGCTGCCCGGAAGTATGCATCTCCAGCGCAATCTTCTCCAAGCACGTGCGGAAATCAGCAACCAGCTCAGGGAAACTCGGCGGCATCGTGGAAACCGATGTTGCGTTAGCCGTTCCCACGCTAACCACTTGAGTGAGACCGGTCGTCGTCGTCGAACTTGAGCTTTGAACTGTCTGGATGCGATAGAGGTAATCGCGGCACTCAGTGACCAGTTTCGGTTCAATCTCCTTCGGAGACCAATCGACCACTTTACCGATCAGGAGACCAAGAAACATACACACAAGCCTCAGCGGATTGTCTTCATCTCCAATGATCGCTCGGGAGCTAGGAGTCGCCAGCAGAAGCCACAGAATCCCTCCAATCAGCACCGCTTCCGCAAGCGGGAGGAACCGCCGGCTAACCACACGAACGTCAGCTACCGTCAACGAACGCCCAGCCATGTGCTCCAAAACTACTGCGCTAAGAATCAGTACGAGGCAGAGAAAATACAGCAATCGCCCACTATTAAAGAACGCCTCGCCGTTGCGCCTAATCTGCGAGTCAAGCACCACCGATGCCACCGGAACGACCCTTAGAAGGGCACCGGTGACGATGACGAACACCGCGAATAGCTTAAGGACCGCGCGAAGGAACCAATAAGAATTACGCAGATGCCACAGCAGCGCACCAACACAGAGAATAGCGACCACTGCACCACTCTGGCCGGACCAAGCCGCATGCAGATGCGAGGAGGATAGCTCAAAGACCTGCGAACCGGCCCGCTGAACCGTTCCCCGATACCTCAGAAGCTCCGACCGAAAAGTGTCAAAGCTACCAATTACGATTAGACAAGCGGCAGGGATGGCTAGGAACGACCATCGAACAAGCCGCTTGGTTCCGGAGACAACACTTCCGAAGGTTCGCCTGACTCGCGAAAGCCTCTTGAAGCTCGGCGGCTCGAATCCCTCATGTCGAATATAGGCTGCACAGAGTGCACCGAATAGCGAGACTAGGAAATCGTGAGGCGCATACGTGGCCGGAGCCTGGGTAAATACAGCCAAGTCTGCGTCTTCAACGCAGCTCTCCAAGAGAGTAGTTTTCCCAGCCCCTCTCGGTCCGCAGACTGCAATCGTCCCGCCGTCGAATTGCGAGAGTTTCGCCTTAAGTTGCGCCAGGGCCGTGCCGTCTACCCTGTATGCGGAGCCGTACGAAGACCTGAGCCCTCTGTAATTATCTGGCAGAAGGAGGGAATCAGGATCATCTCCAAGTAGCGCTTCGACAACTCGTGACACCATCGGACCTGTACCGTCTTCATCAAGGCACTCCTTCCACTGCCTCCCTTTTCTGTCTGCGATAATTTTATGCAAGGCGTATCTTGGATAGAGAAGGCCGAGTAGGAGTCGATTTTGGAGGCGCAGCCGAGAATCCGGGTTCCATACCGCCAGGGCCGCAGAAAGCGTCGCGCAGCAAAGTAAGATTACAAGACCCCAATTGGGTGCCAGGTTGAAAGTCCAGGCCGTGAGAAGCAGAACCCAGGAAGCGAATACCACCGCTGTTCTGCGGTCCCATTCAGCCAACCTCTGCGCGGATTCCACCCTACGACGCGCCAGCTGGCGGCGAGTGAGTGCAGTCCTGTAGATCAGGTGCGAATTTTGGCAGGGAGCCAGAGCCAGTCGCGTATTCGACTCATGGCTCATCGCGAGTCGAACAGCAGCAGCCGTTACCCCCGGACGCTTGCCAAGCCTCTTCTTAACGGGCGCCTGCCGAAGACACGTCTCAATCGATGCCTTAAAAATGTCACGCTCTGCCCCGTACATCCAAATTGATCCACTATTAGCCAAGATGGGACCAACTGAAGAGCTTGTCACTATCGGCCTCCCAAGCGTGCGGCATGGGATCGTAACGCCCCCAACCCGCTCTCTGTCGGCATATTGGATGTTGCGGTCGCACTATGCACGCCAATCGGCGGCGCCAAGCTGTCACTGCGTCGTTCTCAGGACGCTTCGGGTGGGGAAACATGCACGCCTGAGCGGCCTGGACCATGCGATCAGGCCCAACTGGGCGGCTGTGACGCTCGGTCTGCGGCAAAGAGGAAGCGGCTAAGACCTCTGGCGCGACGACTGTTGCCTGCTGGTGGCTCCGGTTACCGCGTAGCAGTCGCCGACGTCTCTGCCAGTCGTGGGCCAGGCATCAAGGCCCCCACGCTCGTTGCCTGCCGCCGCAGGAGATCACGTAGTTCGGCGGGCGTGGGCCATGGTGCGCTGCGGTGGATCATGCGGTGACAGTTCGAGCAGATGAGTGCCAGGTCTGAGAGCTTCGTCGTCCCTTCGCCTGCCTCGTGCAACGGGACGACGTGGTGGCACTCGATGTAGCCCTCGCCGCGCTCGCCGTAGACCAGTGCGAAGTCGAAGCCGCATGCCTCGCAGGCGAGGCTTCCGCCAGCTTTCAGGACCGCGGCGATCTTCTTCTTTCGAAGCCCCTTGTTGCGCTCACGGGTGCGGTGTCGTCGGTACAGCACGCGCCCCTCAGGGGCGCTGGCTTCGTCCTCGGCATCGTCATCGTCCTCGGCCAAGACTGTCTCAAGGGTCCCTTCCTTCAGGCCCTCGCGGAGCAGCTTGGCAGCCTGGGCCATCTCGGCCGGCCGGTCAAGGAAGTCCTGGAGGACGACAACGTCCAGCCGTCCGCCGTTGGTGCGCTTCCCGGTGTAGGCGGGGTGATGCGTCGCGATGTCGTAAGTCTTCCGGGCCGCTCCGTTGTGGTTGCGATAGGTGGTGGCTCGCTCTTCCTCGGGATAGGCGGCAAGGACCTGCAAAAGGGCGGAGAGCTCGGCGATGCGAGGGTCCTCCGCCGCGAGGCCTTCCCAGCCGTTCCGCGCGACCAAGTCGCAGGCAAGGATCAGCTCGTCCCTCGTCCACTTCGGGTTGCGAGAGACTACGACCTTGAAGCCCTCGCGCTTGAGCCAGATCACCGCCTCGCCGAGGCCACCGTTGAACTGCTGCCAGGTGAGCGGTTCGCCGTGCTGGTGCTTGTGGGCCACGCCGGCGATGGCCTTGGAGTCGTACTCCCTGTCTTCGTGCACCAGCAGGTAGGTGCTGGCCTCCCGGTAGCCGTACCGGTCGAGGAAGGTGTCGCGCCCCAAGGCGTCGTACTCCTCCAGCGTCTTGAGGATGTCGTCCCGCGAGATCAGTCCCTTGGCCATGGCCACGGAGTGTATGTGGAGGGTCTGACAAGGGTGTCTGCGGGCACCCGCGCACGGTATGCGATAGAGATCGGTTTCCAGGGGAGCCTGTTCCGAGGAAACCGCGGGTCAGATGGCACTTCGGTGGTCCCGTAGGCACGCCCTCCGGAGCCGTGTGCGCAGGTTCGAATCCTGCCGGGGGCACTCCAGCCGGAACAACGCGATCAACACGCTGACCAGCTGAAGTGCCAAGCATGAAGGCCCGAACTCAGTCCAACTGAGTCCGGGCCTTTGTCGTTGTCACGCACTGGTCCCGTGTGAGGGACGTGTGAGTCAGACAGCCGCCTCGCTGATCACTGCTCGTGCGCGCTCGTAGTAGCTCTCGCGAGTCCCGTCGAGCCCGATGGCGTCTGGGCGCCTCGTGAGGTTCGCGAGGGCTTCGGCCGTGCCCCCCGCCCAGTCCCCGTAGGCGACGAAGACAGCGTTGGCCTTCTCCCGGAGTTCGGCGTCCGGCATGACCTCGATGACGGGCAGGGCGTCATCGTGATGCCTGCGGACCATCGCGAAGCACTCGTCATAGAGGCCTATGGCGGCCAAGGTCTCCGGCGCTTCCGTCGCCTCACCGATCTTCGCCCGGAAGTCCTGGAGCATCTTCGAGATCGTCGTAGAGGTGGCGATCACCTGCTCCCGAATGCGCTGCTCGTGGGCCAGCTTGGCCTCGTGATCGCGCTTCGCGGCCTCCAGGGCGTCGGCGTGCTGCTGCCTCCTCCTCTCGGTCCGTCCAGTGAAGTAGTGAGTGATCCAAGCCGCTGCGGTCGAGCTGATGAGAACGGCGCCGGCCGAGATCGCGGCAGTGACCCATTGGCTGTCCTGCACGATCGTCGTGGTGACATCACCGGTCGTGGTGGTCGTCTGCTTGCCACCGCACCCGGCTATGACGATGAGCAGCGCGAACAGACCTAAGGATCTTATTACTTGTCGCATGAGCGCAGATTACTGAGACTCGCCGCGCAGTGTCGCTGTCCGCAGCTCTCGGAGCTGCGCCGATGAGAAATGCCGGGGAGGTCGGCGAGCGGACACACCGCGTTGACAGCGCCGCTGGGGCCGAAGAGCCGTCCTCAATCGTCCGCCTTGAGCCCAAGCAGGTGGGCATTCTGAGTGCCGTGCAGTTCGCCAATCGTCAGACCTCGGCAACTACCCCATTCAGCGATGTTCCTTGGCCGATATGCCGGGTCTTTCCGCCAGCGGTCAAACACGCTGGCGTCGATGACTTCGCTCATCCCTTGAGAGGGAGCTGCTGACCCGGCATTGTCGGTGCTCCCAATCTCTCGCCAGTGCCGCTTGTTTCGCGACAGGGCCCGATAGGCGCCGCCAAGGAACGAACTGAAGCTGTCGTGCACAGGCCCCAGATGCTCGTCACCGTGCAGCACGACCTGCTCTTTGAATTCCAGCCCGCAGGCAGCAGCACTCTTCTGCATCCATGCGAGGAAGAGTAGCGCCAGAGTGTCGTTCTTGTGGCCGCCCCCGACGTTGGAGTGGGCGCCCGGGAACCATCGCTGCTCGACTACGGGCACGGCTACGGCGTCGTCGACGACGACGTGAGGGAATAGGAGTTCATGCCGGTAGGCCAACCGGTGCTCATCCACGGCAAGCGCCTGGTAAACCCTGCGCGGTGCCGAACCGGGATGCACGGCATGGAAAAGGTTCTGGCTGCGACTGAGTCCCCGGACCGACCCCAAGGGAAGGTCGTGGTAGCGCACCGTGTCCCACACACCCAAGAAGTCGATCTGGACCTTCTGGGAATGACGCTTCAAGTCCGCGTCACGGTGGATCGGCCACTGCTCTTCTCGCCCCTCCCGGTCCGAGATGGACTTGGATTCGGGAACCGTGCGGTAGCGCTCGAAGAGCTCTCGCACGGTCAATGGAGTTCCAGGACGCAACAGGCCGCAGCGTTCGATGAACCCCGTCAGTGAGCGCGCAATGTAGGCGCCTCTACTGAAGCCGAGAATGAATAACTTGTCACCCGGGCAGTAGTTTTCCATGATCCATGAGTAGCAGTTTCGAACACTGCCATTGATCCCTTTACCGAAGGCGCCACGCAGGCGGTCGCTAACGTCCCGCCCAATCCCTTGGTGGTAGAAGGCTAGTTGCGCCGTCTCGGTTTCGTGCAGTGCGGTGAGTAGGTTCATCCGCCAAATGTTCGTGTTGCTGTGAGGAATGTTCCATGTGCCGTCGATGTAGACAGCCAGATGTTTCATCGAGCCTCCGAGGGTTGTAGGCGGCAGCAGGTCTGCCCACGGACTGCTGCGACAGTCATACGGCCAATGGTGACTGGCCAGCGGTCGTTCCGAGCTACCCATGGCGGGGAGGGTGTACTCGTCGTGGGCTTACTGACGATCTTTGAGCAGAGACACCCATGAGTCGGACTCGCCGCAGCTGCGATGGGTATGGTCGGCGACATTACGAGGCGCGCATGTCAGTAGTGTCGGCAATTCCTCACCCTCACCCCGGTTCCCCCCAGCCCATCGCCTTCGCGATCTTCGCGTTGTTCAGCTCCTCATGGCCATCGATGCACCCCTCGTACCGCCGGTGGATGACCTCCGGGGAGTTGCCGGCGCGCCGAGCGACCTCGGCGACGGGCACGCCCGCGTTCAGCCAGTTGGTGATGCAGGTGTGCCGCAGGTCGTACGGGCGGCGGGCCAGCGGCGCGGCTGCCCGGTCCGGAGGGAGCGCCAGAAGTCTCGCCTCCTGCCAGACCCTCCAGTAACTGGAGGTGCCGAGCACTCCCCCACGCTCGTTGGCGAAGAGCCTGCCGTCGGCGGCCGTGCCGAACTCCTCGACGTGGTTGCGGAGCATCGCCACCAGGAGCGGCGGGATGGGCACCGGCCGGTCGGCCTTGGCCTCTCGCGACTTGAGCCCCCGCTTGTCGTGGCGCTTCCCCGAGTCCGTCCACTTCTTGCCGGAGACAGGCAGCGTCTCCCGCAGCGTGAGCGTGCCCCAGCCGGTCTCGGGCAGGAAGCAGTCCTGCTCCCGCAGCCCGACCGCTTCCGCCGGCCGCATCGCCGCGTAGAGCTGGCAGCCGAAGAACGCGACCAACCTCCGGCCGCGGTTCCGGTGGACGGAGCCGACATAGGAGACGGCGGTGAGGAGCTCCCTCCCCTGCACGGCATTGACCAGGACCCGGGGGTCCACCTGGTCTCCGCCCTTGGGCCCCGCCCGTTTCACCCCGGCGAGCGGGTTCGCGTCCAGGTAGCCCGACTCGATCGCGTATTCCATGGCCGTGTTGAAGCCGCGTCGGCGCCGCTTGTAGGTCTCCCCGGCCGCCGGAGTGTCATCCAGCTTGAAAGAGAGCCTGTACTGGACGTCCCGGAGCACCCGTGGTCGCATCGAGAACGGCCACGTCCCCGTCCGCACGCCTGATCTCGTCGCGCTCATGGAGGCGTACGGGGTGACGGACTCGGAGTCCCGTGAGCGCCTGACCTCCCTTGCCCTGAGGGCGAACAGGCGACGGCGTGAAGGGTGGTGGCACGAGTACGCCTCCATGCTCAGTGACGCGTACCGGGACCAGATCGAGATGGAGGCGATCTGCGACAGCATCCGCACTTACCAGGTCCAGATGGTGCCTGGACTCCTCCAGACTCCGGAGTACGGGCGGGCAGTGACGGTGGCATCTCGCGCCTGGCGGACGGCCGAGGAGATCGACCGGTTCGTCCAAGTGCGGCTTGCCCGGCAGGAACGGCTGGCAGGTGCGGACCCAATTGAGTTCTGGGCGGTGCTGGCTGAGGGAGCACTGCGCCAACAGGTCGGCGGGCCGGACCTCATGCGGGCACAGTTGGAACACCTGCTTGCGATGGCCGAGCGTCCCAACATCACGGTCCAGGTGCTGCCGTTCGCACGCGGCGCCCACTCGGGCATGTTCGGCCCCTACGTGTTGCTCAGCTTCCCGCAATTGGCGTCGCTCGACCTCGTACTCACCGAAGCCCCCACAGGCAACATCTGGATGGAGCGGGAGCAGGAAGTCGCCTGCTACCGAGGGCTCTTCGATGACGCTCGCATGCAGCATTGCCGCCAACGGAGTCACTCGCGCTGATCCAGCGTGTTGCCAAGGAGCACAGAGCATGAGCAACGAGGTCCGCACGATGGCCGGGATCCACAAGACGGCGATATGGCGCACGAGCAGCTACAGCGGGGGCCAAGGAGACTGCGTCGAGGTCGCCGACAATCTCCCCGGCCTTGTCCCCGTCCGCGACAGCAAGCGGCCTGCCGGGCCCGTGATCGGGTTCGGGCCCGGCGCTTGGCAGGCGTTCGTCACCGAGGTGTCTTGAGCAGCTGGGCCGCCAGGGTGCGGGCGCTGGCTGGGACGCCGCGGGCCGGTTCGCCGTACAGGGGGTGGGCCTGGTCCAGGCTGGGGAGGAGGCTGCGGGCACGTTCCGCGGGGGCCCGGTCGATGACCGTGGTGCCGGTTTCGGCTTCCTGGGTGGGGGCGTAGCCGGCTGCGCGCAGGACGGTGAGGGTCTCCTCCGGAGGGGCCGTGGAGATCAGGACCGTCGGGGCGATCCGGCGGAGGCGGAGTTTGGTCAGGCCGCGGGCCTGGGCCACCTCGGCGATCAGGGCGGTGTCGTCCGAGCGGATGCAGCAGGCGGAGCGGACGACCTTGAGCTGTCCGTGGGTGCGGGCGGTGTCCTTGATCGTGTAGGCCAGCGGCTGGGGCAGGGGGGTGCCCCGTTCGCTTGCCGCCGTGAGGCGGTCGAGGAGTTCGTCGGCGCTCCAGCCCGCGTCCAGGGCCCGGCGTACGGAGGCAGCGGTGATCCGCCAGACCACCGCGTGCCCCTCGGACTCGATATCGCCGACGCTGGACAGCAGGTCGGCGAGGGCGGGCGCGGGCGCGCCGGTGACGGTGGCGGTCAGGTCGCTCTGGAAGCGGGCGGTGACGCTGGGCTCGGGCAGGGCCGCGTGCAGGGCCTCGCGCAGCGCGGTCACGGCCTGGGCCAGGGCGGGGCGGTGGGTGAGGTCCTCGCCCAGGCCCTCGGAGCCTCGGGCGGCCGGGTCGGCGCCCGCTCCGGGCACGGCCGGGTAGTGGTGGGCGGCGCCCGCCTCCAGCAGGCGGCACAGGGCCCGCCCGACCGGGGTGAGCGCACCGTGAGCGACCACGCCGAGCAGGGCCGCCTCCTCCAGGGTGGCGGCCAGCCGGTCAAGCAGTTCGTCGCCACCGGTCAGTGTTCCGGTGTCGTCTCCGGCCAGGTGGGCGCGCAGAGCGGGCCGGAACCATGCAGCCAGGACGAGGAGTTCGGCGTATCCCCGCGCCTCCCCCGTGAGGCCCTGTCCGTCGGGGAGGGTGGCGAGAGCCCGCAGTACCCCGGTGCGCAGGGTCACGGCGTCCTCGTCGCTCGGGCTGATGAGCGCGACCGGGGTCTCGTCGGGGTCCGGCCAGTGGCTGAGGACTTCGGGGACCACCGCCCAGGCCGCCAGCAGCGGCAGCAGCTTGCCCGCGGGCGGGGCGGCGGCCCAGGCGTCGTAGCGGTCACTGGGCAGCAACCGGGCCGAGGGCTTGGGTGCCTTGGGGTTCCGGCGGCCCCGGGGGGCCGGGGCCGGCTCGTCGTCCTGGGGCGCGGCGAGCCCGGCGTTCACGGCGAGGTCGAGCCACAGCCGAGTGTCGGTCTCGTCCGCCCCGGCCGCCTTGGCCAGCCGCCTGGTGTCCCGGACGGCGATCCCGCCCGCCTTGCGGATGGCGACCGGCTGAGCGGCCAGCGCCCGCAGGACCAGTTCGGCCCGCCAGGCGGCGGCCGCGGCGGCCGTGCCGCCTTCGCCCTCCCAGCCGGACGGCAGCGGCGCGGTGACCGTGAGCGGCTCCGGTTCCAGGCGGGGCCCGGGTGCCGTGCCCTCGTCTCGGAGCGCACGCGCGACCTCGTACGGAAGTTCCACCAGGTCGAGCCCGACGGGGATCAGCAGCCCGCGCGCGGCCAGCCAGTCGGTGCCCTCGTCGCCGCTGCCGCCGTCCCGGAAGACGTACTTGGAGTCCGGGCCCGCGTACTGGCCCCCGTACCGGCTGACGAAGCAGTGGGTGCGCAGCAGCGGCGGGCCGGGAACCAGGTGGTCCAGCAGCTCCCGGGCGCGGGCCGGGGCGTCCGCCACCAGGGCCCGCACCCTGGCGGGATCGGCGAACAGGGCGGTGATCAGCTCCTGGGCCTGGTCGCGGGTACGGGCCGCGCCCTCGCCGAAGAGGTTCGCGGCGATCCCCTTGACCTCGGGGGCGTTGTAGGCGGAGGTCAACAGCCGGTCCGCGGTGCGCCCGTAGCCGTCGAAACCGGCGGCCCGGACGTGCAGCAGCGGTGGCAGCGCCAGTTTGCCCTTGGGCGCGGGAAGCAACAGCGCGCGCTCCCGCAGTCGGGTGAGCGTGTGCTCCGCCCGCTGCCTCTTCTCCCGAGCCTCGAACCAGGCCAGTACGTCCCGCTCGGCCACCAGCCGGTCCGCGGGCTCCACCGGCGCCACGGGCCGGTGCTGCTGCCAGGGATACCGGGGGCCGCCCTCGGCATCGCCGCCGGCGGCAGGGCCGTGCCGCTCCAGAGCCAGCGCGGCGATGGAGGCCAGCAGGGCCAACTCCCCTGCCGTGCCTGCCATCAGGCCGTGGACGACCGACTCGTCGGTGAGCAGGTGCTGGGCGAGCTCGGGGAGGGTGGTGACCCGCCGGTGCTCGGCGGCGAGCGGCAGATCCCGCTCTTCCAACAGGGCGGTCAGTCGCTCGGAATCCAGGGTGCCGAGCCATTTCGCCAGGGCGGTGCGCGCGTTCACCCGGCCAGCCTAGCGTCGGCCGGCCACCCCGCAGGGGTGAACCAGCCGCGTCGCTTCACCCCCCCCTCAGCGCCGGCGCAGGCGCCCGCCCGCGGGCCCGTCACGTTTGCCCCTCGCGCGCCTGAAGTACGTCGAGCAGACTTTCCGCGAGCCGGGGGTCCTGGCCGGTACGGGAAGGACGTCGGGGTCGTCGGGAAGGTGCTCCGCGTCCAGCTGGAACCAGGTCGGTCCGGTTCCGGCCTGCCGGATCATCACGGTGGTGTGCCAGGTGCCGTCCGGGGTGGTCTCCCGGAGCCGCCGGCGTCCGTACGCTCCTGACGTCCCGGTGGCGGAGTCGTGGTAGAGGGTCACACCTCGGGCAATCGTTCCGCCCCTGGGCGAAGGCGTCGACGTCGTATTGCTCCGGCCGCTCCTTCAGCCATCTCCGCAGCCGGTCGTCGATCTGGGCCCCGGTTCCGACGTGATCGAGTCCGCTGGTGGCGACCTGAGGTAGTGGCGGGTGTCCAAGTCGTGCGGTTCCTTCCCTCCGTTCTGCCGTCACGGCCCGGTGAAGGTCGGCATGGCGTGGAGGAGGTCCGTGACGGCGCCGTGCCAGGCCTTTACCTCGGCCGGGGTGGGCGGTGGTTCGTAGGTGTGGTGGTGGCCGGCTGCGGTGAGGGCCGACCAGACCGCGTACCACTGGCGGGCCAGCGGGGGGCTCGCGTACGAGGCCAAGCAGAGGGCCTTGGTCCGGGCCCTGGCGTGGACCATGCGGGGGCTGACGCTGCGCCAGAAGTCGTCCATGGCCTCGTCCAGGGCGAGCCTCAGCAGGGCGGCCGCGGCGCGGGCGCGCAGGTCGGGCGTCAGGGTGGGCCCGGTGCCGGGTGGGGGTGTGAGCAGGTCGCCGGCGGCGGCCACGAGGTGGAGGGGGGACCGGGTCACCGGCTCTGCACCGCCCTGGCGAGCCGTTCGGCGTCCCGGACCAGGTCCATGGGGGCACCGGACGGGGCGGGAGCCTCGTGGGCGCCCGCGTCGCACCGCTCGATCAGGGTGCGTGCCCACGGCCCGTGGTCCCGGGCGACCGCGGCGAGCACCTCGGCCGGCGCCATCCCGCTGTCGTAGAACGCGAGCGCGGCCAGCTCGGTGAGCTCGTACGTCCTGCCGATCCTCGCCTCGATCTCGTCGTGGCCGTAGCCGTCGGCGCGCAGCCGGCGGCGTGCGGGCTCCACGTACGCGGCTTCCAGCGCTCCCCGGCATATCCGGGGCAGCACCCGGTCGGCGACGTCCTGCGGCACGTCGCGGTCGTCGGCCACGGCCCGGGCCTCGTCCAGCGCGGCGGAGACCGGGTCCTCGGTCCGGGTGACCCGTACGACGGAGCCGGTCTGACGGGAGACCTGCATGATCGTCGCGGGCGCGCGCAGGTGGCGGATGGCCGCCTGGAGCCGGGTGTCGTGGGTGAAGACGACCACCTGGCGGCGCAGGGAGCAGAAGTGGAGGACGCGGGCGAGTCCTTCGACCTTCTCCGGGTCCATGGACTGCACGGGATCGTCGATCACCAGGAAGCCGAAGGGGCTGTCGGAGTGCGTGGCGCGCGGGAGGAACAGCGAGAGCGCGAGCGAGTGGAGCTCGCCCTGGCTCATCACACCGAACGCGGGCGCGTCGACCGTGTCCACCGAGGCGTCGAGCACGACCTTGCGCGCGGTGGCGGTGCCCGCGAGGCTGATCGATCCGAGCGAGACGCTGCTGCGCTCGCACAGCAGTTTCCAGATGCCCTGCGATTGGTCGGCGAAGGGCCGGAGCCGTTCTTCGCGCAGTTCGTCAGTGACCTTCTTCAGCCATGCTCGAACGTCCTTGATCTGCTTGATGAGCGGCCGGGCGGCCTCGGTCGCCTCTGCGGCGCGCAGGCATTCGGCCAGGCGCAGGGCGAGGGGCTGCCACCGGCCGTCCTGCTCCGCGATCCGGGTCGCGGCTTCCTCGCTCTGCTGCCGGCACGCTTCGGCCAGCGTGGCTCCCACGCGCTCGGTCCGGTCCGCGAGTTCGCGCGGGTCGGTGACGTCCCGGCAGGCGGCCCACTCGTCCCAGAGCGGGGCGAGCGGCGAGGCATCGCCATGGAGCCAGCCCGGAACCGGCTGTACGAGGTCCCGTACGGCCCGCGCCGCGGCGTCCAGGCCCGTACGGGCGGCCTGCGCCTCGGCGGCTTCCCGCCGCAGCCGTTCGACCTGTTCCCGGGCGCGCACGGACCAGCCCTCGTCGAGGCGGCTTTCGGCGCCGCACACGGGGCAGTCGGCGGACTGCGGGTGGCGGTGGCGGTGGTCCTGGGCGCGCTCCAGCAGTTCGATCAGCTGCCTGGCGTCCTCGGCGGTGGTGAAACGCGCGTCCTCGGCAACGGCCGCGGCCTCCCGGAGCCGGGCGACCGCGCCGGCCACCTCGCGCGGGTCGGGGCCTTCGAGGCCGGCGAGGCGGCGCAGCCGGGCGAGTTCGGCGCCGTCCGTCGCGACCCGGCCCTTGAGCAGCGCGCGCAACCGGTCGAGGTCCGGCCGGCGTCCGCCGAGCGCCGCCACGGCCTCGGCGGCCCGCGGGTCGTCCGACTCCGACAGTTCGGCGGTCACGGCGCGGATCAGGTCACCGGATCCCGTGACCGTGTCGGTGAGCTTCTTCGCGCGGGCGCGGGCTTCGTTGTCGGCGTCGCTGAGCAGGTCCAGACCGAGGATCTGTGCGAGCGCGTCGTGCAGGGCGCTCATCCGCCCGTTGATCATCGCGCCGAGCTCGCTGTACGAGAGGAACGGCCGGTAGAGGGAGAGGTCTTCGGCGTCGATGACCTCGCGGGGGTCCTGCTCGGGCCCGCCGGGCCGGTGGACGACCGTCCGGGAGTCCTCCAGGCCGTCCCCGTGCCAACTCCTGTGCACGGTCAGCGGATCGCCGTCGCCATCGAGGCACAGCTGCACGGATACCTGCGGAGCGGTGTGGTCGTGCAGGTTGCGCCAGCCCTGCTTCCAGATCTGCGTCCGGTCCTGCCAGCGGAAGTTGTCTCCGGTGAGCACCATCTCGGCGGCCTCGGCGAAGCTCGACTTACCCGACCCGTTGCGGCCCGCGACGATGGTGAGGCCGGGGCCGGGTTCGAGGTCGAGCGTCGCGGCCGGTCCGATGCCGCGCCATCCGGCGGCCGATATCGATCGCAGGTACAGCGGCCCGGCCCGTCCGGCGCTCCTGGTCCGCACCTCGGGCAGCAGCCCGGCCACGAACTGCTGCGCCGCGGGGGTCAGCCCGGACGCCGCGAGGCGGCCGAGTAACAGGTCACGGAGGGAGGGGTGGGGCTGGTCGCTCACGGCGGCTCCTTACCGGGGCACGGGGACGGTGTTGATCAAGCTGCTCGCCCATGGTGCCCGAGCCCACCGTCCCCGCGAGGCGGAACCGTCCAGCGGGCGTACGAAGCCTCGGCCGATTTCCCGCCGTGCCCCGGCGCCGCGGTTCCGGTGGTCTGTACGAGGGAGGTGGGGCGGGGTCTGTGGGTTCGGGGGGTGGGTAGGGGTGAAAGGCGTGCTTAGGGTGGTTCTCAGGCCGCATTGTGCCGTTGACCTGGCGCTTTGCGGGGAGTGAGCTCGGAGTGGATGGGGCGGCACAGATGCGTGAGCTGGCGGAGACGGCGCGGCGGTGGGTGGCCGAGGGGCGGGCGGGGTATCTGGCCCGGCCGGTGACCGAGCAGGGGTTCGGGCCGCGGGATCCGGCCGGGGCCGTGCTCATCGATGCGCGGGGGGAGTGTGTCGGCGCCCTGTACCGGGGCGTCTTCGACTCCGAGCTGATCGCCGAGGCCGGGGCCGTGCGGCCCGGGGACACCGCGCGGGTGTGCGAGGTGTCCGTGCGGCTGGCCGAGGCCGTGGAGGCGAAGCTGACCTGCGGCGGGCAGGCCGAGGTGTTGCTCCAGCCGCTCTCGGCGATCCCGGCCGAGTGGTGGGAGCTGCTCGGCGAGGGGGTCGGGGTGGCGTTGGTGACCCGGCTGAACGAGGCCGCCGACCAGGCCTCCAGTGAGGTCGTACGGGCCACCGATGTACCGCACGACGATGCCGGGCGTCGGGCCGGCGAGCTGCTGGCCGTGCGGCGGCCCGGGCGGGACGCGCTGTACGGGGAGTCCGGGCTGGTGCTGGTCGAAGCGCACCCGTCGGCCCCGTACGTCCTCATCGGCGGCAACGGCGAGCTGGCCGAGATCATCGAGCGGCAGGCGCTGCTGCTGGGCTGGGAGGCCGCGCTGGTCACCGGTCTGGAGGAGGCCGCCGAGCTGATCGAGGCGCGCCGGGACGCCGCGTGCGTGGTGATGCTGAGCCATGACGAGGAGTTCGACGTGCCGACGCTGCGGGCCGCGCTCGCCGCGGGGGTTCCGTACATCGGGGCGCTCGGGTCGCGGCGCACGACGGCGCGGCGGCGGGAGGGGCTGGTCTCCGCGGGGGTGAGCGAGGCGCAGCTGGCTCGCGTGCACGGGCCGATCGGCCTGGACCTCGGCGCCCGTACCCCGGCCGAGACCGCGCTGGCGATCTGCGCCGAGATCCTGGGCGTGCTGGGGGCCCGCAAGGCGGGGGCGCTGCGGGATGCCGACGGGCCCATCAACCCGTAGGGCCACTCCGGGATCCGCCTCTGCATCCGCCTCTGGATCCGCCGCTGGATCCGCCTCTGGAGCCACCTCTTGCGCCCCGGATGCCGTACGGCATCCGGGGCGGAAGTGCGCAGATCTGGATGAAGTGAGCGAAACTGGGCTGCATGGACACGATCCTGAGCGTGGACGCGATCCTCTCCGACATCGCGTGGTTCATTTTCGCCGGACTGGCCGTCGTCGGCCTGCTGCTCGGCGGCTTCAAGCTGGGGCAGCGTGTTCGGGCGAAGGAGCCGCCGCCGCCCGCCGCCGAGGACCAGCCGCATCTGCCCGACGGCGGGGCCGTCTACGAGGTCCGCGAGGAGCGGGACCCTGTGGAGATGCCCGAGGGCGGGCTGAGGCCGCACGAGATGCAGGGCTACGGAAATTTCGGCTCCACGGCCTCCACCCACCCGGAGGAGGTCCGGAGGGAGCGCGAGTCCGGATACAAGCTTCCCGAAGGACCGGGCCCGCACCCGCAGCCGGGGTCTCCCCCGGACTCGGGGCGTGGAGCACACGCCTGACCCGGCGATTCGGAGGCCGGCAATCCGGCAATCCTCTGGCCCGCGCCTCCCGCGCGGGTCAGAGGTCTGACCGCAGCCTGAGCACTTCCGGTGGGGGGTGCCGGGTCGAGGTGTGCCGGACCTCCGCCGTGAGCGGCGGGTCGAGCGGCCGGAAGGGGACCTCCCCGAGGCCGATCGCGGTCACGGTGGCGAGAGTCGGGGCAGTTGACGTGGCCGTGGCCGTCGCCGTCGCCGTGCGCGAGGCCAGCTCCGCCGCCACCTCCGCGCGCAGCGCCGCCGTCAGCGGGCTCGACACCAGCGGGGTCTCGTCCCCGACCGGCAGGACGAGCACCAGGGCGAGCGGCCGGCGCGGGGTTCCGGTGTAGCCCACCACCGCCGCGTCCCGGACGTCCGTGTGCCTGAGCTTCTGCCAGCCCCGCCGCCCGGCCGGGTAGGCCTGGTCCAGCCGTTTGACGACGAGGCCCTCGATCCCGCTGGCGGGCAGGGTCTCGTACCAGGTGGCGGCCAGTTCCGGGTCGGTCGTCATCGGCACGGGCTGCAGCGGCGGCCCGAGCGGCAGGAGCAGGTCGACGAGGAGCGCCCGGCGGCGCTCGTACGGGCGTGCGCGCAGGTCGAGCCCGGCCAGTTCCAGCACGTCGAAGGCGGCGTACGAGGCGGGCAGGCTCTGGGCGAGGACGGCGGCCCGCGCGGCCGTGGCGGCCGCCCGCCGCTGGACGAGGGCGAAGTCCGTGCGGCCGGCGTGCCAGACCACCACCTCGCCGTCGAGGACCGTCGCTGCGGGCAGCAGCAGCGCGGCCGCGGCCAGGTCGGGGAAGGCGCTGGTCACGATGCGGCCGGAGCGCGCCTGGAGGACCACGTCCTCGGCCGTGCGCACGATCACCAGCCGGTGGCCGTCGAACTTCGGCTCGTACGCCAGTCCCGCCGCGCGCGGCAGGGTGCGTACGGCGGCGGCCAGCGCGACGCGGATCACAGCCGGCCCCCGGGCAGTCTCCCGGCCCGGTCCGGGTCGGTCAGCGGGGCGAACAGGTCCCCGTCGCGCTCCAGCCGCGGCGCGATGTCGTCGGCGAGGAAGACCAGCCCGGCGGGGGTCCGGCAGGCCTCCACCTCCTCCCAGGACACGGGCGCGGACACGGTCGGCCGCGCCCGCGCGCGCAGGGTGTAGGGGGCGGCGGTGGTCTTGGCGGCGGCGTTCTGGCTGTGGTCGACAAAGACCTTGCCGGGGCGCAGGGCCTTGGCCATGCGGTGCACCACCAGGTCGGGGAGCTCGCGCTCGGCCTCCTGGGCGAGCTGCTTCGCGTACGCCGACACCTGCGCGGACGGGGTCGGCTCCAGCGGCACGGCCAGGTGCATGCCCTTGGAGCCGGAGGTCTTGGCGTAGGCGTGGAGGCCGTCGGCGGCGAGCCGTTCGCGCAGCCAGAGCGCGGCGGCGCAGCACTCGACGACGGTGGCGGGCGCCCCGGGGTCGAGGTCGAGGACCATCCGGTCGGCGACGGCGGGGCTGCCGGCGGGCCACTGGGGGGTGTGGAGCTCCACGACGAGGTTGGCGGCCCACATGAGGGAGGGCAGGTCGGCGATGACCACCTGCTCGGCGGACAGGTCGTCGGAGCGGGGCACGGGCGTGGTCTTCACCCAGGTGGGTGTGCCGGGCGGCGGATTCTTGGTGAAGAAGAGCTGGCCGTCCGGTCCGTCGGGATAGCGCAGGAAGGACACCGGCCGGTTGTGGACGTGGGCGAGGAGCGGGCCCGCGACGGTGGCGTAGTAGTGGAGCACCTCGCCCTTGGTGAAGCCGGTCTCCGGGTACAGGACCTTGTCGAGATTGCTGAGCGTGATGCGACGGCCCTCCACCATGGTGATCGGCGTCATACGATGAGACTGCCACGAAACAGGAGGAATCGTGCGATCCATATGGAACGGGGCAATCTCCTTCGGCCTGGTCAGCATTCCGATCAAGCTCGTGAACGCCACCGAGAGCCACTCGATCTCCTTCCGCCAGATCCACCTCGGCGACGGCGGGCGGATCCGCTACCGCAAGGTGTGCGAGCTGGACGGCGAGGAGGTACCGAGCGCCGAGATCGGCAAGGGGTACGAGGAGGCCGACGGGTCGGTCATCCCGATCACGGACGAGGACCTGGCGCAGCTGCCGCTGGCGACCGCGAAGACGATCGAGATCATGTCGTTCGTACCCGCCGACGAGATCGATCCGCTGCAGATGGACGCGGCGTACTACCTCGCGGCGAACGGGGCGACGGCGGCGAAGCCGTACACGCTCCTGCGGGAGGCGCTGAAGCGCAGCCAGAAGGTCGCGATCGCCAAGTACGCGCTGCGGGGGCGGGAGCGGCTGGGCATGCTGCGGGTCGTCGACGACGTGATCGCGATGCACGGGCTGCTGTGGCCGGACGAGATCCGGGCGCCGGAAGGGGTGGCGCCGGAGGTCACGGTGTCGGTGCGGGAGGCCGAACTCGACCTGGCGGACGCGCTGATGGCCACGCTGGGCGAGGTGGACATGGACTCGCTGCACGACGACTACCGGGACGCCGTCGAGGCGATGATCGCGGCGAAGGCGGGGGGCGGGTTCGAGCCGGCGGAGGCCGTGCGGGAGCCGGCCGGGGGGCAGGTGATCGACCTGATGGCGGCATTGGAGAAGAGTGTGCGGGCGGCGAAGGCGTCTCGGGGGGAGGCGGAGGCGGGGGCCGAGGCCGGGGCCGAGGCGGAGGCGGAGGCCGGGGGCGAGGTGACGCCGATACGGCGCAAGGCGCGGGCGCGGGCGGGGGGTGCGGCTGCTGCTGCGCCGAAGGCGGTGGGCGGGAAGAAGTCGACGGCGGCTTCGACGAAGAAGACTGCGGCGGCGGCCGCGTCGAAGAAGAAGGCGACCACGGGCAAGTCGGCGGCGGGCAAGTCGACTTCAGGTGGGGGCGGGGCCGGGTCCGCGGCGGCGAAGAAGACGGGTGCGGGCGCGAAGAAGGCGGCGACGCCGCGGAAGCGGTCCTCGGCCTGAGGGGTGCGGGGCGGGGCGGGGCCTGCGGCTTTCCCCGCCCCGCCCCTTCCCCAAACCGGGGCTCCGCCCCAGACTCCATGCCTCAGACGCCGGCGAGGCTGGATTTGTGCGGCCCGGCCGGAGCGCGCGGCCCCGGTGGGGTGCGCCTCAAACGCCGGCGGGGCTGGGTTGGGTGGCCCAACTGAAGCGCTCGGCCCCCGTGGAGTGCGCCTCAAACGCCGGCGGGGCTGGATCGGGCCGCGCAGCCGGAGCGCTCGGCCGCCCGTGGGGTGCGTCTCAGGCGTCGGTGGTGGGTCGTGCGGTGGTGGTGTGTGGGGGGAGCCAGGTATTCGTGTCGCGGGCCTGGGCGAAGAGGGTTTCGATTTCTGGGGGTTTGAGGGTGGTGGGGGATCCCGTGAGGTCCGGGGTGGCCGTGGGGGTATGGAGGATGCGGATGTCGCGGACCGTGGGGGCCTTGTCGATGCGGGAGGCGTCGACCAGGGCCAGGGCAGGGGTGACCCGGGCGGTCAGGGCCAGGGAGGCGCGGGCCGCCGCGCGGCGGATCCAGCGGGGGTCCGGGCGGGGTTCCGTGCGGCCCACCGTGAGCAGGAGGTCGCCGACCACCGCGCGCTGGCGCCGGCCCGGGATCGTACGCACGCAGAAGATCCCGGCCGGGCCGATGAGCAGGTGGTCGATGGTGCCGAGGCCCGGGAGCGGAACGCAGTGCACCGTCCGCCAGCCGTCCGGCTCCAGGGCGTCGAAGGCGTCGCCCATCCGCTGCTGCGCGGCGAGTTCCTGGCGCAGCCGGTGCCGGGCGCGGGTGCCCGCCGCGCCGTGTTCCAGCTCGCCCAGCAGGGTCTCGCCCGGGCGGTTCGGGGCCAGGTCCGCGTCCGGTGGGAGGGCGAGGCGCCGCAGGTCGGCGGCCGTGGGGACCGGGGGCGGGCCGATCGAGACGGTCCCGCTCAGATAGGGGCGCAGCACCGCCAGGATCGCCTCGCGGTGGTCGTCCGCGAGCACGCTGATCCGGTTGGCCTGCCGGTCGTACCAGGCAACCGCCTGCCCGTCGGGCAGGTTGACGTACAGCCGGCCGCGGCCGGGCCGGCCGCTCGGCAGTACCTTGAGTCCGCGCATCGCCCTCACCCCCCGCCGTCCATGGGAGCAGCCGGAGCGCCGCACCACAATCCCTCGGTTGTGTAACGACTCCGACGGAACGTTGCGGCTTCGCTGTTACACGTCCGGGGCTCGGCCGCAACGGCCGACGCCTAGGTTTGACCCACCTGGACGCGCCAGGTCCTGATCAGCACCGAAGGGCTTCCCGTGAGCACCGTCAGCCGCCGCACCCTCGTTCGCGCCTCCACCGTGACCGCATGTGCCGCAAGCCTGCTGGCGCTGCCCACCGCCGCCGCGCTGGCCGAGGGGGTGCCGGCGGCCTCGTCCGCGCACTCCGCCGCCCCGTCGCGGACCCTGGTCAAGAGCCTGTCCCTCGCGGACGACGAGTCCACGGCGAGGGTCTACCGCATCGCCAGGGGCGCGTACCAGGCCGAGATCCTGACCGCCGACGGCGCCAGGGCGGCCACGCTGACCAGCCGTGACGGGATCACCGACTTCGCCGCGGCCGGGGACCTGCACGCCGCGCTGGACTCCACCGGGCGGCTGACCTCCTGGGTCGGCGACAACGCCGCGCAGGGCGGCGGGCACGCCGTCGCGGGCGACGGGCACAAGACCGGTACGCGCAGCGGGCACGTGCTCCCCGCCTCGGCTCCGCAGCAGCCGGCGACGGGCCGCCTCCGCGACCTCGCTTCCCGGCCCGCCGACGCGCCGCGCCTGAGTACGCTGGCCGACGGTCCGGGCGAGGGCGTGCTGCTGCTCGCGGCCGGCGGCGGGATCGCGGCCGTCGGCGCCGCGGGGCTCGGCTTCGCGATGCTGCGCCGCGGGCGCACGGACAGCTGACATCTCAAAAGGGGCGTACCTCCGCATATGGTTGACGAGATCGGCCGTCGTCGTAGCGCGGACAGGAAGGCACGGGAAACTGTGAACAGGCATGGCACGTCTCGCCGGTTCCGGTTCCGGTTCCCGTTCCACGCCCTGGCGGCCCTGGCCCTGCTTCCGCTGCTGGCCGGCTGCGGCGACACCGGCGGGCTGGTCGGCGCCGGCGCCACGCCGACCGCGAGCGGGCCCGTCCACCTGTGGCCCGACCGCGCGGGGGCGTCCGTACCGCCCGCCGATCCGGGCGGGGCTCCGCCCGAGTACGTCAAGGGGATCCCGCCCGTCCGCGACCAGGACGTGCACGGCGTCGACCCGGTGGCCCTCGTCCAGGCGGAGCTGCGGGCCCACCCGGACACCGCCGTCGGCGCCGACGGGATGCCGCCCGAGACCGCGGCTGCGATCAGGGCCTGCGGGAAGGACGAGGGCGAGAACGAGGAAAAGGACGCAGACGCGGATGCGGATGCGGATGCGGATGTTTCGGCGTGCCCGGTGCTGACCCCGTACTACCGGGACCTGACGGGGAACGGCAAGGACGAGCTGATCGTCGGCATCGAGTTCCCCGACAAGATGATGTCCGTACGGGTGTACACCGCGGACCCCGACGGACGGCTCAACCGGATCATGGCGACCACGGAGACCGTCATCTCGGTGGAACTGGCCGGGCGGGACGTGGTCCTGCGGGTGCCCAGCGGGAACCGCGGCTACGAGCTGATCACCGCCTGGTCCTGGGACGAGAAGCAGCTCACCATGCTGCCGACGCGCGAGCAGATCGTACGGGTGCCCTCGGGTCCGCAGGGCCCGTCGAGCCGCGGGCCCGGCCCCGCGCCGGTCCGGCCATGAGACCGAAGCCGGAGCCGAGGTCTGGGCCTGGGCCGAAGCCGAAGCCGAGGCCTGGGCCTGGGCCTGGGCAGGAGCCGAGGCCTAAGCTGCCCGCCTGGACGGCCACGCTGACCTGGAAGTCGGCCTGCTTCATCGTGGTGATGTGCTGCTCGCTGGCGGCCGTGCTGGGTGTGCTCGTGCACGTGGAGGTGACCCGGCAGACGGTGGCCACGGCACGCGAGAAGGCGCTCGGCAAACTGCACGACGTCTCGCGCGCGTACGAGGCGGGCGAGGCCCTGCCGCGCGACGCGGGGCTGGATCCCGTGGGGCTGCCGCCGGAGCTGCGCGCCCTCGCCCTCAGCGGGCAGCGGGGAACGGTCGTGGCCGACTACCGTGGCCGCCCCATGATGTGGGCGGCCGCGCCGGCGGACGGCCGGGCGCTGGCGACCGCCGTCGACTACGGGCAGAGCGCGCGCACGATCAGCGGGCTCGACAACGCGATCATCGGCTCGTCCGTGCTGGCGATCGGCGGAACGCTGCTGGTCGGCGCCTTCGCGGTGACCCGCGTGACCCGGCGGCTGCACCAGACGGCGACCGTGGCGCGGCGGATCACCCAGGGCGACCTCGACGCGCGGGTGGACGACCCGCGGACGAAGGACCCCACGCGGCACCAGGACGAGGTGGCGACGGTGGCCGGGGCGCTGGACACGATGGCGGGGAGCCTGCAGTCGAAGCTGGAGAGCGAGCGGCGGTTCACGGCGGACGTGGCGCACGAGCTGCGCACGCCGCTGACGGGGTTGCAGGCGGCGTCGGAGCTGTTGCCGGAGAGCCGGCCGACGGAGCTGGTGCGCGAGCGGGTACGGACGATGCGGCAGCTGACGGAGGACCTGCTGGAGATCTCCCGGCTGGACTCGGGCAGCGAGGCGGTGGAGACCGATCTGCACCAGCTGGGGCGGCTGGCCGGGCGGGTGGTGCGGGCATCGGGGACGGACACGGAGGTGGTGATCGTCCGGGACGCCCACGTGGAGACGGACCGGCGCAGACTGGAAAGGGTGTTGGGGAACCTGGTGGCCAACGCCCACCGGCACGGCCGACAGCCGGTGGTACTGACGGTGGACGGGCCGGTGGTGACCGTACGGGACCACGGCGACGGCTTCCCCGACTACCTCCTGGCACACGGCCCGCAGCGCTTCCGCAGCGGCGGAGGCAAGGGCCACGGGCTGGGCCTGACGATCGCGGTCGGGCAGGCGGCGGCGATCGGCGCACGGCTGGAGTTCCGCCGGGCGGAGGGTGGAGGGGGCCTGGCGGTCCTCTCGCTGCCGGGCTCCTAGCCGGTTCCTGGCCGGAGGCTCGGCGGGTGAGGGGCATGGCTCCCGTGCAGGGTCCCCTCCGCAGGCTCGGCGGGCGGGGGTGCGGGTCCCCTGCCGGGGGCCCGGCGCTGGTGCGTTGGGCCCCGCTCCCGTTCGTGTGCCTCCTGCGGGCCCCGCGGCCGGGTGTGGCTTTGCCGGGGGCGGTCGCAGGGGTGGGGCCGGGCACGCCGCTGGCCTCGCCGGCCGGGTTGCGGGAGCCGGCGCATCGGTGCGGCCTGGGCCGGCCGCCGCTGGCCTCGCCGGCCGGGTTGCGGGAGCCGGCGGATCGGCGCGGGTGGGGCCGGGCGCGCGCCGGGGCGTCTCCTCGGACGCCGAACGTGACGGGGGGTCGGAGGGCCGGGGCACCTTGCGTTCGACGCCCTGCGGGGAGCGCCCCGACACACACCCGGCCCCTGCGGAACCAGCGGCCGGGCGTCATTCGGGGCTGCAGCGTCCCGGCCGGCCAGGCCAAGGGCGCCCCGGCACACAGCCGGCCCCGGCGGGAGCGGTGCGCGGGCCGGTGTCGGGCGTCGCCGCCTCCGTGGCTGCTGTGTTCCGCCACGCGTGCGGCCGTGCCGTCAGGTTCGGGGGGTCTTCGTCCAGGGCCAGCGGGGCTTCGGTTTCTGGCCCGTCGGGCGGAATTCGTACTTCCAGCCCTTCTGGAGGCCCAGGCGCTTCGAGTAGCCGGCCGGGACGCGTTCGTACAGCAGCACCGTCGGCGGGCCGTCCGGCGTGGGGACGGGGATCTCGTACCACTTCGGGGGGTGGCCGGTCGGGCCGAGGAGGATCGGGAGGACCCGGCCGTCCATCGGGCCGCCCTCGAAGGGGGTCGGTTGGCTTCTCACCCCACCAGTGTCACAGCAGGTGGGCGGCCTCGGAGACCACCGGGATGACGCGGCGGGCCAGGACCCCGACCGGGCCGTCCGCCGATTCCAGCGCGAGCGCGGCGCGCGCGGCCGCCGCGGTTTCCGGGTCAGTGGCCGCGGTGGCCGTCAGCAGGGCGATGAACTGGTCCAGCAGCCAGTCACGGAGCCGGTCGACCTCCGGCTGCTTGCCCTCGTCGATCCATATCAGGGAGGCCGCCTCGACCGCCGTGATCCACGTACGGACCATCATGCGGAGCCGGGGGCCGGGGGACGGGACGCCGAGGTGGACGAGGATCTGGTCCGCCGCGGCCCGGCGGATGCCGTCCACCGTCGCCGTGGTGCGGGAGGTCTCCACGACGCTGCCGCCCTGGAGGAGGGCGGCGAAGCCGGCGTCGTGTTCGTCGACGAAGGCGAGGTAGCGGTCCAGGGCGCGGGCCAGGCGCCGGGTCAGGGGACCCTGCTGGGGTTCGGCGAAGCAGAGTTCGAGGAGGTCCGCCGCCGAGCGGAGGGCGGCCTCGTAGAGCTGCTGCTTGCCGCCCGGGAAGTAGCGGTAGACGAGCGGGCGCGAGACCCCGGCGGCCTCGGCGACGTCGTCGAGCGAGACCTCCTCCGGCGCCCGGTGCGCGAACAGCGAGAGGGCCGCGTCGAGGAGTTGGGCTCGCCGCTCCTCGACGCTGAGCCTGCGGTAGGCGCGTACGGTCATGACCGCAGGGTAGCCCGACGGCGGCCGCCCGGGCCCTGTCCGGGCGATCTCCGCGGCCCCCCGCGACGCCCGGCCAGGGCCTAGGCCAGGAGTCCGGAGCTCTTCCACAGCTTCCGGCCGACCCCGCGCAGGACGCCGATGTCGTCGAGGAAGTCGGTGAGCCGCTTCGCGCCGGTCTGCATGACCTCGCGGCGGTGGCCGCTCGCCCTGACCTGGGCCACGGCCTCGCGGCGGTCCAGGCCGACGTTGTCGTAGACGGCCGGGTTCACGAAGGCGAGCGAGAACACGCGGGCGGCCTCGCCGCAGCTGATCCGGGTGAGCTCCTGCTCCCAGCGCGGGGCCGTCAGCATCTGGCGGCGCAGTTCCTCGCGGGCGTAGCGGACGTGCCGGGCCTCCTCGATGACGTGGATCCGGGTGACCCCGCGGACCAGCGGCTGGACGCGCTCGTCCGGGAAGGTCAGGCGCTGCATCCAGTCGAGGATCTCCTCGCCAAGGAGGGTGCAGGCGAAGGAGCCGGGGGTGGTGGAGACGGTCTTCAGGATCCGGGCGAGGTTGTGGTTGGTGCGGGAGACCGGGTACTCGGGGCTGCCGCTCTGCTTGATCATGCGGGCGAACATCATCGAGTGGCGGCACTCGTCGGCGATCTCGGTGAGCGCGTAGCGCACGTGATTGCTGGTCAGGGACTTGTCATAGATGTGCCGGACCATCAGCTGCATCAGGATGATCTCGAACCAGATGCCGAGCGAGCCGAGCGCCGCCGCCTCGTGCCGGGAGAGGTCGATGCGCTGTTCCTCCCCCATCTTCTTCCACAGCGGGGTGTCGTAGAGGGAGAGCAGTTCGGGCGGCCAGTAGTACTTGCCCTCGACCGTGGGGGCGTCCCAGTCGAGTTCCTTGTCGGGGTCGAAGGAGTGCTTGGCCGAGGATTCGAGCAGTCGCTCGGCGATTTGCTCCCGGTCCTTCAGCAGGCCGAGGGCGTCCCTGAGCGCGGCTCGTTCGGTCACGGTCGTCATGGTTTCGGACACCTCGTGGTCGAGTTACCGGCGGTCACTTCTTATGAGACTGCCTGTCAGCAAGGTCGTCAATCCCCCGCGCACGACTTGTTGACCCCGTGTCTACCAACGTGTGACCCTGCCAACTGTCCGGTGCCGCACGGCAGTACGTGAGACGAGGGGGCGTCAGTGTCGACGCACGAGCTCTACACCGAGGACCCGGGCGAAGCCGTCTGGCAGGTTCCCGCCTCCGGCTCCGCCCGCTTCAACTGGGAGTACGACGACGGCCGCGAGCGGCTCCTCGCCCTCTACCAGAAGGGCAAGGACAAGCAGTGGGACGGCGCCAAGCGCATCGACTGGGACATCGAGGTGGACCCGTACGATCCGCTCGGCACGCCCGACGAGGCGCTGACGCTCTACGGCACGCGGCACTGGGCCAAGCTCACCGAGAAGGACAAGGGCGAACTGCGCCGGCACTACGCCGCCTGGAACTTCAGCCAGTTCCTGCACGGCGAACAGGGCGCGATGGTGTGCGCGGCCCGCATCGTGGAGTCGGTGCCGGACCTGGACGCGAAGTTCTACTCCGCCACGCAGACCATGGACGAGGCCCGGCACGCCGAGGTCTTCGGGCGCTTCCTGCACGAGAAGGTCGGGATGCTGTACCCGATCAACGACAGCCTGCAGGAGCTGCTGGGCGACACCCTGCGCGACTCCCGCTGGGACATGCCGTACCTGGGCATGCAGGTGCTCATCGAGGGCTTGGCGCTCGCCGCCTTCGGCATGATCCGCGACACGACGGACAAGCCGCTGCCGAAGCAGATCCTGGCGTACGTGATGCAGGACGAGGCCCGGCACGTGGCCTTCGGGCGGATGGCGCTGCGGGACTACTACAAGCAGCTGACGGACGTCGAACTGCGCGAGCGCGAGGAGTTCGTCATCGAGGGCTGCTACCTGATGCGGGACCGGCTGCGCGGGGTGGAGGTGCTGGAGAACTTCGGCATCCCGCGGAAGGAGGCGGAGGAGTTCAGCGAGCAGTCGGAGTTCCTGCACCTCTTCCGGAAGCTGCTGTTCAGCCGGATCGTGCCGTGCGTGAAGGACATCGGGCTGTGGGGCGAACGGCTCCAGCGGGCCTACGTGGACATGGGCGTCTTCGAGATGGGCGACTCCAACCTGGACCTGCTGATGAGCCAGGACGAGGAGATCGCCGAGGTCCTGGACCGCGAGCGCTTCGCGGCCGAGGAGGCGCGGCGGGTGGGGGAGGTCGAGGCGACGGTACGGGAGGGCGCCGCCGATGGCGCCGCCGGCTAGGGCTGCGGATCATCGGCGGGGCGGGGCCGGGGGCCGCGGCCGGGGCTGGGGCGGAGAGCCGGGGCCGGGGCGGAGAGCCGGGGCGGAGGGCCGGGGCGGAGGGCCGGGGCGGAGGGCCGGGGCGGAGGGCCGGTTGGGCCGGGGCCGGGCCGGAGGGCCGGTTGGGCCGGGGCCGGGCCGGAGGGCCGGTTGGGACGGGGCCGGGCCGGAGGGCCGGTTGGGCCGGGGCCGGGCCGGAGGGCCGGTTGGGCCGGGGCCGGGCCGGAGGGCCGGTTGGGCCGGGGCCGGGGCGGAGAGCCGGGGCCGGGGCCGGGGCGGAGGGCCGGGGCGGAGGGCCGGGGCGGAGGGCCGGTTGGGACGGGGTCGGGGCGGAGGGCCGGTTGGGACGGGGTCGGGGCGGAGGGCCGAGGGAATTGCGTTCGGCGCCCTGCGGGGAGCGCCCCGACACACACACCCGACCCGGCATCACCTGAAAGAGACGGGCTAGGGGTTCGTGGCCGCGGAGGACGCCGGGCCGGAGGCCGCACGGCGGGCGCGGACGACGGGGGTCAGGCGCGCGTGGCCAGCGCCGCCTCCATCACTGCCCGAGCGATCGGCGCGGCCGCGCTGTTGCCGCTGATGTCGCCCCGGTCCGCCGCCGCGTCCTCGACCACCACCGCCACCGCGACCGCCGGCAGGGGAGCGCCCTCGGCCTTGGCCCAGGAGATGAACCAGGCGTACGGGGTGCCGGCGTTGCCGACGCCGTGCTGTGCGGTGCCGGTCTTGCCGCCGACCACCGCGCCCGGGATCGCCGCGTTCCGGCCCGTCCCGTTCTCCACGACCTTCACCATCAGTTCCTGCATGCGCAGCGCGGTGGCCGGGTTCATCGCGCGGCCCAGGCTGCGCTGGTCCCCGCGCCGCACCGGGGAGCCGTCGTCCTGGGTGGTGCGTTCCACCAGGTAGGGCGACTTGAGCTCGCCGCCGTTGGCGACCGCCGCCGCCACCATCGCCATCTGCAGCGGCGTGGCCTTGGTGTTGAACTGCCCGATGGAGGACAGGGCCAGCTGGTCCTGGCTCATGTCGGTGTCGAAGTTGGACCGGGACACCCAGGAGGGCACCCGCAGCGCCTCCCCGTTGAATCCGAAGCGGCGGGCCGCCTCCGCCATCCCGCTCAGCCCGACCTGTACGCCGATCTTCGCCATCACCGTGTTGCAGGACCACTGCACCGCGTCGGCCATCGAGGCGTCCTCGCAGCCCGTGGCGGCGTTCGGCAGCAGGGTGCTGGTCCCCGGCAGCGGGTAGGGGTCGGGGGTGCGGGTCGGCGCGTCCACGTCGGTGACCACGCCCGCGTCGAGGGCGGCCGCCGCCGTCACGATCTTGAAGGTGGAGCCGGGCGGGTACGTCTCGCGCAGCGCCCGGTTGAGCATCGGCTTGGCCGGGTCCGCGTTCAGCCGCGCCCAGGCCTCCTTCACCCGCGCGCCCGTCCCGGACAGCTCCGCCGGATCGTACGAGGGGCTGCTGACCAGCGCGAGGATCCTCCCGGTGGCCGGCTCGACGGCGGCGACCGCGCCGCGCTTGCCCGCGAGCCCTGCGTACGCGGCCAGCTGCATGCCGGAGCGGACGGTGGTGGCGGCGTTCCCGCCGGCCGGACGGCCGCGGGCCAGGTCGTACCAGAGCGGGAAGGCCGAGAGGCCGGGATCCGTGCCCGACAGGACCGCGTCCTCGGCGCGCTCCAGGAAGCTGGTGCCGTACGTCTGGGAGGAGAAGCCGGTGACGGGGGCGTAGAGGGGGCCGTTCGCGTACGTGCGCTCGTAGCGCAGCAGCTGGCCGCTGTCGCGGGAGCCGGTGACGGGCCGGCCGTCGACCAGGATGTCCCCGCGCGGCTTCGCGTAGCGCTCGATGGCGGAGCGTTTGTTGGCCGGGTTCGCGCCGTAGGCGGCGGACTCCCAGACCTGCACACGGGCGATGTTGACCAGCAGGGCGACGAGCAGCAGCGCGCAGAAGTACGCGCACCAGCGGATGTAGCGGATCACTGGGCTCCCTCGTCGGCGGGGCGCGGCCTGCGGGCGCTGTCGCTCAGCCGGACCAGCAGCGCGACGATGATCCAGTTGGTCACGACGGAGGAGCCGCCCTGGGCGAGGAAGGGCATGGCCATGCCGGTGAGCGGGATCAGCCCGGTGACTCCGCCCGCGATGACGAACACCTGGAGGGCGACGATCGAGGCGAGCCCGGTGGCGAGCAGCCGGCCGAAGGGGTCGCGCAAAGCGAGCCCGGCGCGGAAGCCGCGGGCGACGAGGAGCCCGTAGAGGAGCAGGATCGCGGTGAGGCCGACGAGGCCGAGCTCCTCGCCGGCGGTGGCGAGGATGAAGTCAGACTTGGCGGCGAAGCCGATGAGGAAGGAGTGGCCGTGGCCGAGCCCGGCGCCGAGCAGGCCGCCGGCCCCGAAGGCGAAGAGCGACTGGGCGAGCTGGCCGGGGCCTTCGCCGCGTTCGATGGAGGCGAAAGGATGCAGCCAGTCGTCCACGCGGCTGTGCACGTGCGGTTCGAAGGTCCCGACGGCGTACGCGCCGAGGGCGGCGAGCAGCAGTCCGATCGCGATCCAGCCGATCCGCCCGGTGGCGGTGAACAGCATGATCACGAACAGGCCGAAGAACAGCAGCGAGGTCCCCAGGTCCCGCTCCAGGACGAGCAGGCCGACGCTGAGCAGCCAGATCGCGAGGATCGGGCCGAGGACGCGGCCGGGGAGCAGGCGCAGCTTCCAGAAGAGCCGGCGGCCGGTGAGGGCGAGGGCGGTGCGGTTCGCGGCGAGGTAGGAGGCGAAGAAGACGGCGAGCAGGATCTTGGCGAACTCCCCCGGCTGGAAGGAGAGTCCGGCGAACCGGATCCAGATGTGCGCGCCGTTGACCGCGGGAAAGAAGACGGGGACCAGCATCAGCACGAGGGCGGCGGCCACCGAAAGGTAGGCGTAGCGCTGCAGCACGCGGTGGTCGCGGAGCAGCGCGACGACGAGGACGAAGAGCGCCATCCCGAGGGCGGACCAGCGCAGCTGGTCCCCGGCGGTGAGGTGGCCGGGGGTGGTCGCGTCGAGGCGCTGGATGAGGACCAGCCCGAGCCCGTTGAGCAGGACGGCGATCGGCAGCACGAGCGGGTCGGCGTACGGGGCCCTGAAGCGGACGGCGAGGTGCGCGAGCAGCGCGGCGGCGCTGAGCCCGGCGGCGTACCGGCCGGCGAGGGCGGGGACGTGGCCGGTGGTGGCGAGGCCGACGTAGAGGTGGCCGAGGACGGAGACCAGGACGGCGCCGGCGAGGAGCGTCAGCTCGACGCCGCGGCGCTTGGGGGCGCCGGGGGGCGGGGGCGCGGGCTCCGTCACCTTCGCCGTCAGAGCGGTCATACGCGAAACGTAGCAAGCAGACGGATGGTATGTCCGCTTATGTCATAGTGTGCCGAAGAGTCGTCAAAAACGGTCACACCTGAGGAGCCGAGGCGTATGGGACCCGTGGAATTCATCGTCCTCGCCTTCCCGGAGGAGCAGCTGCGGGTCCCCGCGATCGAGGCCGTGATGGGGCTGCGCAAGACCGGGGTGGTCCGGCTGATCGACGGGCTCGTGGCGACGAGGACCGCCTCGGGCGACGTGCTCGCGGCGGAGTTCGACGAGTTCGTGGAGCTGCACGGCCTGCTGACGGGACGGGACGTGGCACGGCTCATCGGACCGGAGGACGTGCAGGAGGCGGCGGGACTGCTGGAACGCGGGAGCTGCGCGCTGCTGCTGGTGGTCGAGCACGTGTGGGCCGAGGACGCGGCGATCGCCGTACGGGCGGCGGGCGGGCGGATCGTCGGCTCGGTCCGCATCCCGCCGGAGCGGATCCCGGCGGACCCCCGGGCGGGGGTGGCCTGATGTTCATCCGGCCTGTGGGAGCGACGGTCCGCCCGGCCCAGCGCCCGGCGGGGCACCCACTGCTGCGGGGCATGCTGGCCCGGGCGGCCGGGGCGGCGCAGGACACGACGGGCGCGGTGGGCCCGGACGAACCGCCGCGCCGGGGCCTGTTGGCGCGGGCGGTCCGGGCTGCGCAGGCCCCGGCGGAACAGGAACAGGAACCTGAACCGGAACCTGAACCTGAACCGATGCCTGAACCCGAGCCTGAGCCTGGACCCGAGCCGGAGGAGGAAGGGGGAGGCGGCCGGGGGACGGCCGCCCCGACGGCGACCGCGCCGAGCCCTCTGGTGGCGGAGCTCCGGCAGCTGGCCGACCTGGCCCGCGAGGGCCTGCTGACCCCGCAGGAGTTCACGGCGGCCAAGGCCCGCCTGCTGCGCGACTGACGCCGCGCGGCCGCGTCACACGGCCGGACTCTTCCCGGTGCGGCGCCCGGACGCCGGGGCCGGGGCGGCCCCGCAGACGACGCCGGCCAGCGCGAAGCCCGCCACGGCCGGGTTGACGTAGCCGGGAACGGATTCGGCGGCGTAGCGCCCGCCGCCCGTCGTCTCGCGGACGAACCGGAGGGGCACGTAGTCCACGGTGTAGCCGACGACCTTCGAGGCCCGCTCCTCCTGCCCCGGTGTCCGGCAGGGCAGGAGCGGCGAAGACGAGGCTCCGCCGTCCTCCGCTTCGACCACGGCACCGGCGACGTGGAGCAGCCCCCACCGGCGTCGAACCGGTTTTCGAGACCGGCCCGCCGGAGACCGGCGCGGACCACCCCGGACCGCCCCGGGCCTCCCCCAACCGGGTGGCGCCCCGCGACCGGCCGACACCGTTGGGCGATTTGTCATACCGGGCGTGGCAGCATCGGCCGCCTCGGAGGTGATCCCATGTCACATCGGCCGCTTCGCGCCGCCTGCATCGCCGCGGTGCTCCTCGTCGCCGGACCGGTCCCGCGTGCCGGGGCCGAGCCCGCCCGCCCCGAGGCGGAGTCCGTCGGGGTCCTGCTCACCCGTCTGCAGGGGCTCTACCAGAAGGCCGAGGAGGCCACCGAGGCGTACAACGCCACCGAGGTTGCCCTCAAGGCCGGCCAGGAGGAGGAGCGGCAGCGCACCGCCGACCTCGGCCGGGCCCGTACCGCCCTCGACTCCGAGAGGGCCCTCGTCGGGCGGCTGGCCCGGGAGCAGTACCAGGGCACCCGGGGCCTCTCCCCCTACGCCCGGATGCTGCTCGCCGGCACCCCCCAGGCGGCCCTGGAGCAGCGTCGGCTCACCGCCCGCGAGGGCGCGCGGCGGGCCGGCGTACTCGGCCGGCTCACGCGCGGCGAGAAGAAGGCCGACGAGCTCGCCGTCCGGGCCCGCAAGGCCCTGGACACCCGGCAGACCCTGGCGGCGCGGCAGAAGCTCCACAAGGACGAGGTCGCGGCGCAGCTCAAGGAGGTCGAGCGGGTGCTCGCCTCGCTGACCCCCGAGCAGCTGACCCGGCTCGGCGCGCAGGAGGACAAGAACACCGCGGCCGCGCAGCGCGACCTGCTGGACTCGGGCCGGCTCCCCGCCCGTACCGGCACCCCCACCGCGGCCGGCGGCGCCGCCCTCACCTACGCGGCGGCCCAGATCGGCAAACCGTACGTCTGGGGCGCCGAGGGCCCGGGGTCCTTCGACTGCTCCGGGCTCACCTCGCAGGCCTGGGCGCACGCCGGGCGCACCATCCCCCGGACCAGCCAGGAGCAGTGGGCGCAGCTGCCGAAGGTGCCGCTGGACCAGCTCCGCCCCGGGGACCTGGTCGTCTACTTCCCCAAGGCCACGCACGTGGCCCTGTACGTGGGCGAGGGCAAGGTGATCCAGGCGCCGCGGCCGGGGGCCAAGGTGAAGGTCTCGCCCCTCGCCGCGAATCCGCTCCTCGGCGCCGTACGCCCGGACCCGGGCGGCACGCCGCTCGCGGAGTTCACTCCCCCGCCGCTGCCCGGGGCGGACGCGACGGGCACGGCGGGCAGGGCGGGGGACGAGGACACCGGTTACTCGTCGGAGGACGCACCCTCCGAGGTTGCGGCGACCGACGAGGCGACCTCGGCCACGTAGTCCGCCGCGTCCTCGGGGTCGTAGAAGTACGCGTCGAAGTCGGCCGGGTTGTCGAAGCCGTTGGCGAAACGATCCGCCACCGGCTGCAGCTGCCCGGCCGCGCCGATCAGGTTGAGCACGTGCTCCGGCGGGACGCCCAGCATGGCGTTGGTCCACTGGGTCACCGGCTTGCCCGTGGTGAACCAGTACTTGTCGAAGGTCGCCTTCATCCACGCCTCGTCGAACGGGTTGTCCCCGTGCATCAGGATCGAGGAGAGGTACGAGGCCGCGCACTTGGCGGCGGAGTTCGAGCCCTGTCCGGTGATCGGGTCGTTGGCGACGACCACGTCCGCGACGCCCAGCACCAGCCCGCCGCCGGGCAGCCGGCCGATCGGGTTGCGGACCACCGGCGCGTAACGCCCGGCGAGCGTCCCGCCCGCGTCCGTCAGCTCCACCTTCGTCGCCCGGGCGTACTCCCACGGCGTGAACTTCTCCATCAGCTCCAGCGTGAGCGCCAAGTGCTCCGACGGGTCCTTGATCCCGTTGAAGACGTCCAGCGGGCCGCCCGGGAGGCCCTCCCAGAACAGGATGTCCGCCCGGCCCGAGGTGGTCAGGGTCGGCATCACGAACAGCTCGCCCACGCCCGGGACCAGGTTGCAGCGCACGGCCTCCGTGTCCGGGTGCTCGGCGCGCGGCCCGAGCCCGTGCACGTACGAGACGGCCAGCGCGCGCTGCGGGGCGTCGTAGGGGGACCGCGCCGCGTCCCGTCCGAACATCGACACCAGCTCGCCCTTGCCGGCGGCGACCAGCACCAGGTCGTACGTGCGGGAGAAGTAGTCGAGGTCGGCGACGGACGCGCCGTGGATGACCAGCTGCCCGCCGCGCTGCGCGAAGGTGTCCAGCCAGCCGGCCATCTTCACGCGCTGGTCGACGGACTGCGCGTACCCCTTGAGGCGGCCCAGCCAGTCGACGGCGCGGCTGGCGTCGGGGGCGGCGACGGAGACGCCGAGGCCCTCGATCTTCGGGGCCTGCTGCTCCCAGAAGTTGATCTGGAGGTCGCGCTCGTGCTGGAGCGCCGTGTCGAACATGCACTGCGTCGACATGACCCGGCCGGTGCGGATCTCGTCCGCCGTCCGGTTGGACATGAGGGTGACCTCGTACCCCTTCGACTGGAGGCCGAGGGCGAGCTGGAGACCGGACTGGCCGGCTCCCACGACGAGTATCTTGCGCATCTCACGTTCTCGATTCGGGAGTACGGGGGTACGGGGGTACGGCCTACCGGCCCCTCTGGGCCGCGGGTCTATTCGGGAGTGGTGTCGAGGGCGTGGCCCACCAGGGCCAGCAGGGACTCGATCACGGTGTGCCGGCGCCTCGCGTCCATGATCACGACGGGCACGTGGGCCGGGACGCTGAGCGCCTCGCGCACGTCCTCCGGCTCGTACGACTGCGAGCCGTCGAAGTGGTTGACGGCGACGGCGTACGGGAGCCCGCAGCTCTCGAAGTAGTCGAGGGCCGGGAAGCAGTCGCGCAGCCGGCGGGTGTCGGCCAGCACGAGCCCGCCGATGGCCCCGCGCACCAGGTCGTCCCACATGAACCAGAACCGCTCCTGGCCCGGGGTCCCGTACACGTAGAGCACGAGGTCGTCGTCGAGGGTGACGCGGCCGAAGTCCATGGCGACGGTGGTGGTGTTCTTGTCCGGGGTGCCGGACAGGTCGTCGGTCGGGACGCTGGCCTGGGTCATCACCGCCTCGGTGCGCAGCGGGGTGATCTCGGAGACGGAGGAGACGAAGGTGGTCTTGCCGACGCCGAAGCCGCCCGCGACGAGCACCTTGACGGCGACGGGCGCGCGGGAGCGGTCGTACTGCCAGGGCTGGACGGGCTCGTCGTCCACGGCCGGCGACACCGGCTGATCAGAGACGGCGAAGACCACTGAGCACCCTTTCCAGCAGCGCGCGTTCGGGTCGGCCCGTACCGTGGCCGGTCCCGTAGACCCGGATCCGGCCCTGGTCGGCGAGGTCGCTGACGAGCACGCGGACCACACCGAGCGGCAGCTTCAGCAGCGCGGCTATCTCGGCGATCGTGCGCATGCGGCGGCAGACCTCGACGATGGCGGGCATCTCGGGCATGCGGTCGGGCTTCTGCGGCTGCGACACCTTGGTGTCCAGGGAGGCGACGAAGGTCTCGACGTTCAGGACCTGCGTGAACCGGGTGCGGCCGCCCGTGAGGGAGTACGGGCGGACGCGGGCGGGGCGGCGGTCGGCGCCGCGTATCGGCAGCCGGTCGGAGGCCGTACTCCTCACGGGGTGTTCTCCATCGACTGGCGCAGCTCGCTGCGGACTTCGGGGGTCAGGACGTGGCCGGCACGGCCGACGAACAGGGCCATGTGGTAGGCGACGACGCTCATGTCGCAGTCGGGGGTGGCGTGCACGCCCAGCAGTGAGCCGTCGCTGATGGCCATGACGAAGACGGAGCCGTGCTCCATCGCGACCATCGTCTGCTTGACCGAGCCGGTGTCCATGAGGGCGGCGGCGCCGGTGGTGAGGCTGCCGAGGCCGGACACGATGGTCGCGAGGTCGGCGGACGCCCCGCGCGGGCCCTTCGGCCTGGCCTTGGTCTGTGGCTCGCCCGCGCCGCCCGTCGCCGGGTCGGAGGACAGGAGCAGCAGCCCGTCCGAGGAGACGACGGCGACCGAGTTGACGCCGGGCACCTCCTCGACCAGGTCGGTCAGCAGCCATTGCAGGTTGCGGGCCTGGGTGCTCAGTCCGTACGTACTGGGCGCGGTCATGTGCGTGCCTCCTGTGCGGTGTCCCCCCGGTCGGTCTTGCTGTGTCCCTGCCCCTGGTCCTGCGCGTGGTCCTGGGCGAGCTCGGCGGCGACGACGCGTCGCCCGTCCTGGGCTCCCTGGTAGAAACCGCCGAGCCGGCGCCGGAGTTCGTCGGCGTCGATCCGGCGCGGTGGCTCGGGCGGCCGTACGTCGTCCGCGCGCCCGGCGGTCACGGTGCGCGGGGTCCGCTTCGGCAGGCCCTTGTCGGTGACGGCGTCGGCGGTGTCGGCGGGGTGGCTACCCTGACGGGGAAGCCAGTTGCCTTCGGCGGGGGCATGCCTGTGCGGGTCCCCTGCCGGGGGCTCGGCGGTGAAGTCCTGCCCGGCCAGGTCCCCTGCCGGAGCCCCTGCCGGGGGCTCGGCCGGGAAAACCTGCTCCGCGGGCACGTCCCCTGCCGGAGCCCCTGCCGGGGGCTCGGCGGTGAAGTCCTGCCCGGCCAGGTCCCCTGCCGGAGCCCCTGCCGGGGGCTCGGCCGGGAAAACCTGCTCCGCGGGCGCGTCCCCTGCCGGGTCCCCTGCGGGGGGCTCGGCCGGGAAAACCTGCTCTGCGGGCACGTCCCCTGCCGGGTCCCCTGCGGGGGGCTCGGCCGGGGAGGCCTGCTCCGCGGGCGCGTCCCCTGCCGGGGGTTCGGCCGGGAAGGTCTGCTGTGCGGACGCGTCCGCTGCCGGGGGCGCGGCCGTGAAGATCTGCTCGGCGGGGGGCAGGCCCGCCTCGGCGGCAGCCGGGAGGGGGGCCTCCGCGTCGGCCGGTGCGTCAACGTTCGGCTCGGCCGGGGTGGCGGGGCCCGCGAGGGCCTCGGCCAGGGTCACCGGGGCCACCGTGGTGGTGGGCACGCGGAAGGCGGGCTCCGCCTCCGTGTCGGCCGGAGCCGCGGCGGGGGTAGCCGGGAGCGCGGACTCCGCGGGCTCCGTGGCAGAAGTGGCGGCGTCAGCCGGGAGCTCGGGCTCCGCGGCGTCCGTGGGGTCCGGGGCGGCGTGGGTGCCTCGGCGGCGGGGCGGGAGGGTGTTCTCGTTGGCCTCGGCGATCACGCCCGGCAGGTGCAGCGCGGGCGCGCCCGGTGTGGCCAGGGTGTGGACCGGGGAGACCGGCGGGGTGGCGGGCAGCAGCGCCGCCGGGACGACCACCAGGGCCTCGGTCCCGCCGTGCCGCCCGGCGCGCAGTTCCGCGGTGACCCCGTGCCGCGCCGCGAGCCGCCCGGCCACGTACAGGCCGAGGCCCAGGCCGTGTTCGGCCTCGGGCTCCTCGTCGTACGCCTCGGGCGTGGACAGCCGGGAGTTCAGCGATTCCAGCCGGTCCTCGGTGACACCGATGCCCTCGTCCACGACGGACAGCACCACGTCACCGGAGTCCAGCGTCCAGCCGGACACCTTCACCTTGACGTCCGGCGGCGAGAACGTGGTCGCGTTCTCCAGCAGCTCGGCCAGCACGTGCGAGAGGTCGTCGGCCGCGTGCCCGGCGACCTGGGTGTACGAGGGCAGCGCCGCGAGGTCGACGCGCTCGTAGCGCTCGATCTCGCTGACGGCGGCCCGCATCACGTCGACCAGCGGCACCGGCAGCACCTGCCCGTGGCCGTGCTCCTGCCCGGCCAGGACCAGCAGATTCTCGTTGTGGCGGCGCATCACGGTCGCCAGGTGGTCGAGCTTGAACAGGGTCGCGAGCCGGTCCGGGTCCTGCTCCTTGGACTCCAGCTCCTCGATGACCGCGAGCTGGCGCTCGACCAGGCCCAGGGTCCGCAGCGACAGCGAGACGGAGGTCGTCGACATGACGCGGCGGTGCTCCTCCAGCCCCGCCCGCAGCTTCGTCAGCTCCTCCTCCAGCACGTCCCGGCCGGCGGTCAGCGCCTCGTTGCGGCCGATGATCCGGCGGCGGTCGGCGTCGAGCCCGGCGATCCGGGTGTGCAGGGAGACCGTCTGGTCGCGCACCGCGTTCAGGTGGCGCACGACCTCGGCGAACTCGTCGTTGCGGCCGGTGAACCGCACCGGTTCCACCGAGCCCTCCGGCGTCGCCAGCCGCGCCGCGCCGCGCCGCAGGACCGACAGCGGCCGGGTCAGCGAGCGGGCGACGGCGGTCGAGACGCCGACGGCGATCAGGAACAGCACGCCGAGCAGGGCGACCAGGGTTTCGAGCCGGGTCACGTCGTCGTCGCGCAGGGAGGCCAGGGCGGAGGCCCGCTGGCCCGCGAGCGTGGCCTCGACGGTCCGCATCCGGTCGATGCGGGCGGTGAGCGCGCTGCCGACGGCGGCCCCGTCGGTCTTGCGGTCGGCCGGGGCCAGGGTGGGCCGGTCGGTGAGCCGCTTGAGGAAGTCGTCGGCCGTCTTGACCTCGGGGCCGGTGACGGTGGCGGTGAGGGTCTGGCGCACGTCGGGCCGCGCGGCCCGCGCGAAGTCGTCCAGAGCGGCCAGTTCCCGTACGCGCGAACGCTGGGCGGCGGTGGTGAGTTCGTCGGCCACGGCCGAGCCCGGAGGCTGCTCGCCGCGGGGGACGGCCAGCCCGGCGAGCAGCAGTCCGCGGGTGGCCGAGGCCTGTTCCACGGCCTGGCCCAGCGGGGCGAGCGGGCGGGTGGTGGTGAGGGCGGCCTCGGCGCGCGGCGGGGTCAGCTCGGCGAGCCGGTCGCCCGGCGCGAGGAGTTCCGCGATGACGCCGGTGTAGGCCTGGTGGGCGGCGAGGGCGGTGCCCTTGCCGTCGATGGCCTCGGTACGGACGGTCGCGACGCGGGCGAGGGCCATCGCGAGGGGCTCGTCGACCTCGGTGGCGGCCTCGGCGATCTGCCGGTCGGTGCGCAGGATGCGTTCCTGGAGGGCGCCCCTGGCGGCGCCGGGGCGGCCCTTGGCGGCGTACTCGACCACGGCGTCGCGCTCGTCGGCGAGGACGTGCGCGACGGTGAGGATCTGCCCGGTCTGTTCCGCGAGGGTGACCAGCCGCTGGGAGTCGTTCAGCTCCCTCGCGGCGGTGACGACGGCGGGTGTGCCTGCCGCGAGGACGGTGAGGCCGGCGACGGCGACGCCGACGACCAGCCTGCGGCGCACGCGGACGCGGCGTCCTGCGGGGGCCGGGCCGTCGGCGGCGGTGCCGTTCTTCCGAGACCGCTTCTTCTGCACCGGTGCTCGCAATCCTGTACGTGTGCTTGTGCTCGTCTACTCGTGTGGCCGAGGTAACGGCCGGTCAACAAGTAAACGCCCCCTGCCCCCTCGTACCGCCTCAGACCTTTGCAGCGTGTTGGGGAGAGAGCCGCACATCGCCCACCCGGCCACTCGAACGAGTGAACATCACGGATGAGTTGGCAACCAACTCGGGCACCCTGCTCCAGAGCGCCTCCGTGGACAGGTGGTTGAAAGATCGATGCGGGCTTTGGCAGGATGCCCGCCCACATGTCCGCCCGCGCGCCGGCGCCCTGCCCGGGCCCTCCCGGTCCGTGCCCGGAGGGTCCGCGCACGGGCCCGCCCGCCTCCTCCCGCTTTGGTACGGACCTGCGCGTGCGGCGCGGTCCCCGCCCGGCAGAATGGCGGCATGCGCATCGACCTCGCCTCGGCCCCCGGCAGTGAAGAACGCCCCAATGAGGACTGGGTGTCGGCCGCGATCCCCGCCTCGGGCGGCGGTGTCCTGGTCGCCCTGGACGGGGTCACCCCGCCGAGCGGCGAGGACGGCTGCGTGCACGGAGTTCCGTGGTTCGCGGCCCGGCTCGGCGGCCGATTGACCGAACTGTCCGGATCGCGGCGGGACATGACGCTGGACCGGATTCTGGCCGAGTCCGTCCGCGCCACGGCCGAGGCCCACCGCGACACCTGTGACCTTTCTCACGTCCGCACGCCGCAGGCGACGGTCGTCATGGTCCGCTGGGACGAGGCCCACGTGGAGCACCTCGTGCTCTCGGACTCCGTACTGCTCCTCCAGGCGCCCGGGGGCGAGGTGACGGCGGTGCTCGACGACCGGCTGGACCGGGTGCCGCGGGAGGTGCTGCGCTCGGTGGCGGCGACGGACGCGCTGCGGAACGCGGAGGGCGGCTTCTTCACTGCGGCCGCGGACCCGGCGGTGGCGGCCCGGGCGGTGACCGGGCGCACCCCGCGCGGGGAGGTGCGGGCGGTGGCCGCACTCACGGACGGGGCGAGCCGGTGGACGGACACGTTCGGGGAGGGCGACTGGGCCGAGTGCCTGGCGGTGCTGCGGAAGGAGGGCGCGGAGGGCCTGATCGGCCGGGTCCGCGCCATCGAGTGCGACCCGGCCCGGCCGCCGGCCCGGTACAAGCGGCACGACGACGCGTCGGCGGTCTACGCCGAGCTCTAGGACCTGGGCGCGGGCCGGGCGGGTGCCCCTACTCGGCGCCCGCGTTCAGCTGGTTCAGCAGCCGGGCCAGTTCCGCCACCTCGCCGCGGTCCCAGTCGGCGAGCTTGCGCATGTACTGCTCGCGCCGGGCGCCCCGTACCCGCAGGAACCGCTCGCGGCCCTCCTCGGTGAGGCCGACCAGGAAGGCCCGGCCGTCGGCGGGGTCCGGCTCGCGGGCCACCAGGCCCAGGACCTCCAGGGCCCGCAGCTGCCGGCTCATGGTGGCCTTGCCGACCCCGAAGTAGGCGGCGAGCTCGGTGGCCCGCTGCCGGCCGGCCGCCTCCAGGCGTACGAGGAGCCCGTACGCGGCGGGCTCCAGCTCGGGGTGGAGCTCGCGGGCCATCTCGCCGGAGGAGGCGCGGGCACGCCGGAGGAAGACGGACAGCTCCCGCTCCAGGGCAAGGAACTCCTGGTCTTCGCTCCCGTGCACGTCCCGCTCCTTCGATGGTGTGTGGCACCTCGCTGGGTGAGGGGCCAGTATTTCGCAGGGCTCGCGCCGACGGCCCGGGACCCCGCCGGAGCGGGGAGCCGGGCCGTGCGGAGGGAGCGGGGTCGGCACGCACAGGGCGCGTACGGGGCGCGCGCGGAGCGTGAAAGGGTCACTCGGCGGGCGACTTGGCGGGCCGTGCGCCCTCCGTCACGCCGCGGCGGCGACCTCCACCTCCGCCTGGGCCAGGGCGAGCTCCAGCACCTGGCGCACGTCCGTCACCGGGTGCACCTCGAGCCCCTCCAGCACCTCCGCCGGGACGTCGTCCAGGTCGGCCTCGTTCCGCTTCGGGATGATCACGGTGGTCAGCCCGGCCCGGTGCGCGGCCAGCAGCTTCTGCTTCACCCCGCCGATCGGCAGGACCCGCCCGGTCAGCGAGACCTCGCCGGTCATGGCCACGTCGGTGCGCACCTGCCGTCCGGAGAGCAGCGAGGCGAGCGCGGTCGTCATCGTGATGCCGGCGCTCGGGCCGTCCTTGGGCACGGCGCCCGCCGGGAAGTGGATGTGCACGCCGCGGTCCTTCAGGTCGGCGACCGGGAGCTCCAGTTCCGCGCCGTGCGAGCGCAGGAAGCTCAGCGCGATCTGCGCCGACTCCTTCATGACGTCGCCGAGCTGGCCGGTGAGGGTCAGGCCGGCCGCGCCCGTCTCCGGATCGGCCAGCGAGGCCTCCACGAACAGCACGTCGCCGCCCGCGCCGGTCACCGCGAGGCCGGTGGCCACGCCGGGGACCGCGGTGCGCCGCTCGGCCGGGTCCTGGGCGGACTCGGGCACGTGGTGCGGGCGTCCGATCAGCCCGCGCAGGTCGTCGGCGCCGATGCTGAAGGGCAGCTCGCGCTGGCCCAGCTCGTGCTGGGAGGCGACCTTGCGCAGCAGGCGGGCGAGGGACCGCTCCAGGGTGCGGACGCCCGCCTCCCGGGTGTACTCCCCGGCCAGCCTGCGCAGGGCGTCCTCCTCCAGGACCACCTCGTCGTCGCCGAGGCCGGCGCGCTCCAGCTGGCGCGGGAGCAGGTGGTCGCGGGCGATGACGACCTTCTCGTCCTCGGTGTAGCCGTCGAGGCGGACGAGCTCCATCCGGTCGGCCAGCGCCTCCGGGATGGCCTCCAGGACATTGGCGGTGGCCAGGAACACGACGTCGCTCAGGTCGAGCTCCACCTCCAGGTAGTGGTCCCGGAAGGTGTGGTTCTGCGCCGGGTCCAGGACCTCCAGGAGGGCGGCCGCCGGGTCGCCGCGGTAGTCGGAGCCCACCTTGTCGATCTCGTCGAGCAGCACCACCGGGTTCATCGACCCGGCTTCCTTGACGGCCCGGACGATCCGGCCGGGCAGGGCGCCGACGTAGGTCCGGCGGTGGCCGCGGATCTCGGCCTCGTCGCGGACGCCGCCGAGGGCGACGCGCACGAACTTGCGGCCCATGGCGTGGGCGACCGACTCCCCGAGGGAGGTCTTGCCGACGCCGGGCGGCCCGACGAGCGCGAGCACGGCCCCGCCGCGGCGGCCGCCGATGACGCCCATGCCGCGTTCGCTGCGCCGCTTCCTGACGGCGAGGTACTCGGTGATGCGGTCCTTCACGTCGCTCAGGCCGGCGTGCTCGGCGTCCAGCACCGCCCGGGCCCCCTGGATGTCGTACTGGTCCTCGGTGCGCTCGTTCCAGGGCAGTTCCAGCACGGTGTCCAGCCAGGTGCGGATCCAGGACCCCTCCGGGCTCTGGTCGCTGGCCCGCTCCAGCTTCTCGACCTCCTTGAGGGCGGCCTCCCGCACCTTCTCGGGGAGGTCGGCGGCCTCGACGCGGGCCCGGTAGTCGTCGGACTCCTCGCCGTCCTTCTCCCCGTTCAGCTCGCGCAGTTCCTTGCGTACGGCCTCCAGCTGCCGCCGGAGCAGGAACTCCCGCTGCTGCTTGTCGACGCCGTCCTGCACGTCCTTGGCGATGGACTCGGCCACGTCCTGCTCGGCGAGGTGGTCGCTGAGCGCCTTGATCGCGAGCTTGAGGCGGGCGACGGGGTCGGCGGTCTCCAGCAGTTCGACCTTCTGGTCGACCGTCAGGAACGGCGAGTACCCGGAGTTGTCAGCCAGCGCGGACACCCCCTCGATCTGCTGGACCCGGTCCACGACCTGCCAGGCACCGCGCTTCTTGAGCCAGCTGGTGGCGAGCGCCTTGTACTCCTTGACGAGCTCGGCCACGGATCCCGGCAGCGGGTCCGGCACGTGCTCGTCCACGGTCTCGCCCTCGACCCAGAGCGCGGCCCCGGGTCCGGTGGTGCCGGCGCCGATGCGGACCCGGCCGCGGCCGCGGATGAGCGCCCCGGGGTCCCCGTCGGAGAGCCGCCCCACCTGCTCGACCGTCCCGAGCACACCCGTCCCGGCGTACTTCCCGTCGATCCGCGGCACGAGCAGCACCCGCGGCTTCCCGCTGCCCGCCGCGGCCTGGGCCGCCTCGACGGCCCCGCGCACCTCGGCGTCGGACAGGTCCAGCGGAACGACCATTCCGGGCAGCACGACCTCGTCGTCGAGCGGCAGCACGGGCAGGGTGAGTGAGACGGACGTCGAAGCCATGATCTTCCCTCCGGCAGTGAAGTTGAGCTATGCCGACTCAATGCATGTGCGCCCCCCGATGTTCCCCAACCGCCGTTCGCCCGGGGCGAACGCCTCCACGTGGCCATCGGCGCCGCCCCTTCACTGATGGACGCCCTGGAGTGCACGGGCCGTGCCGGCGGCTTAGCGTCGCTGTGCGATACGCGTGCCGTCCGGGCCGCGGCGCGTCCAGGCGGTCGAGAGGAAACTCCATGGCAGTCGTGATGACCTTTTCCTGGCCCGAGATCACACCCGACGTGTACGACGCGGTGCGCAAGAAGGTGCGCTGGGAAGAGGACACACCGGACGGGTGCGTGCTGCACGCCGCCTGGTTCGTCCGCGGCGGCCTCAACGTGATGGACATCTGGGAGTCGGAGGACCACTTCAACCGGTTCATCGAGGCCAGGATCGCCCCCGTGCTCAAGGGCGAACTGGGCGTGGAGAGCGACCCCGAGCCGAAGTTCTACCCCCTGCACCGGCGCTTCGTCGCACCTGGTGTCAGCGGCGGCGGCTCCTGACGTACGCCCTCGGGGCCACGGTCCGCGCTAACTCCGTGCGGAGACCCGGACGTCGCCCGAGGTGGTCTTCGCCGAGAGGCGGGAGGGGGCCGAGGGGTCTGCGGGCAGGGTGATGTCGCGGCCGCCGGAGGTGGTGGAGACGTCGACCCGGTAGGGAGCCGTGGGGACCTTCAGCGTGACGTCGCCCGAGGTGGTCTCGGCCAGCACCGAGGACGGGGCCGCGGTGAAGTCCATGCGGGCGTCGCCCGAGTCCGAGTGCACGTCCGCGCTCGGGCCGGACAGGCCCGCCGCGGTGATGTCGCCCGAGGAGGTACGGATCTTCAGCGGGCCCGCGATGCGCTCGGCCCGGACCTCGCCGGAGTCGGCCTCCACCTCGGCGGCCGCCACGCCCGTGACGGTGATGCGGCCGCTGCTGCTCTCCAGCTTGACCCTGGCCGAGGCCGGGACCTGCAGGCGGTAGTCGATGTAACAGCTGCCGGGGCAGCCGCTGGAGAAGGTGAGCACGCCCGCGCTGACCTGCTGGCCGGGGGTGGGGGCCGTGTCGCCGCGGTAGTGGACGGTGCGGCGGACCGTGACGCCGGGACCCGTCCCCGGGGTGACCTCGATCGAACCCGCCCGGGCATCCGTCACCTCGACCGCAGCGACCGCCTCGGTGACCGTGGCGTCGGCGGTCGCCGTCTTCTTCGGTCCGTCCGAGAAGGAGCAGCCGGCCAGCAGGAATCCGGCCCCGAGGACGGCAACCGCGGTGCGGACGAAGCGGTGTGACGTGGCGTGAGAAGTCATGGACCGATCCTCGCGCGGCGCCGCCGCCCGGCCGATGGGGCCGGTACCCGGACCCCGGGTGGGGTTAACCCCCGCCCGGCCGGCTGCGCGCGGCGTCCTCCCGTGCGCCTACGGGCCGGTCGCGACCGGGCGCAGCGGCGACGGCACGCCCCACTCGCTCCAGGAGCCGTCGTACACGGCCAGCTCCTCGTATCCGGCGAGGTCGGCGCCGAGGGCCAGTACGCAGGCGGTCACCCCGGAGCCGCAGCTGAAGTAGAGGCGTTCGCGCCCGCCCACGACCTCCGTGAAGGCCGCGCGGAGCTCCCCGGCCGGGCGCATCAGGCCGTCGGGGTCCTGGAGCTCGCCGAACGGCAGGTTGACCGCGCCCGGCATGTGCCCGCCGCGCAGGCCCGGGCGGGGCTCGGGGGCGGTACCGGCGAAGCGCCCGCGGGTGCGGGCGTCGACGACGGCCGCGGCCGGATCGGCCAGGGCCGCGGCGACGGCCTCGCCGCCGACCAGCAGCCCGGGACGGGGGCGCGCGGTGAAGGAGCCGCGCGGGCCGTCGTAGGCCGGGCCGGAGTCCTCGACGGGCAGGCCGGCGGCGGTCCAGGCGGGCAGTCCCCCGTCGAGGACGGCGACCCGGTCGAAGCCCATGGCGCGCAGCATCCACCAGGCGCGGGCGCTGGAGTAGATCCCGGCGCCGTCGTAGACGACGACGGTGTCCGAGTCGGAGACCCCGAGCGCCCTCATGGCCTCGGCGAACGCCCGGGCCCCGGGCATGGTGTGCGGGGCGGGGGCCTCGTGGTCGGACAGGGCCCCGTCGAGGTCGAAGGGACGAGCCCCCGGGATCCGGCGCTCCGCACCCCGGTGGGCACCGACGGAAGCATCGAGGACCACCAGCCCGGCCGCCCCGAGCCGCCCGCCCAGCCAGCCCACCCCGACGAGCGCCCCGGGCAGCGGTCCGGCCTTTGGCCCGGGCCTCCGTCCAGCCTCCGCCCCGGCCAGCGCTCCAGACCCCACCCCCGGCATCCGTCCGGCCTCCGCCCCGGGCAGCGCTCCGGCGAGCGCCCCCGGCATCCGTCCGGCCTCCGGCCCCGGCAGCGCTCCGGCGAGCGGTCCCGCCGCCGGTTCACCCTCCGCTCCCGGAGCGGGCTCCTGTGGCGCGGCGTTCTGGGGCGTGGGCATTCGGCACCTCCGGCTGGGCGACGCGGGTCGCCCCATCCTCCTCCGCCGCTCGGGGCACCGGCCGGGCGGGGCGGCGGCAGGCCCCGTGCCGGCGGCGCGCGGACCAGGGCCCCCGCCGGGCCGGGTCAGCGGCGAGCCCCCTGGCACGCTGGCACGGCTCGGGGCGCCAGCCGGGGCAGCGGCGAGCGCCCGGGCGGACTGACACCGGCGGCGCACCCCCGGCAGGTCAGCGGCAAGCGCCCCGGTGGGCGTACACCGCGATGCGGGCTCCGCGGACGGTGGTCATCGAGCACAGTTCGAACCGGGCGGCCAGGGTCTCCCGCTTGGCCGCCTCCCGCGGGTACGGGTCCAGTGGCTGACCGGACGGGTCCAGCAGGGCGATCACCCTCGGTGAGGCGAGCAGGGCCGAGCGGATCCGGTCCGGGGACAGCTCGGTGCCCTGGAGGCTGTGCGAAGCGGCCGGGGTCCGGTCCAGGGCGATGTCGCGCAGTTCCGCGTGGGTCCCGGGCGAGGAGAGCAGCCACTCGCGCCGGCGCGAGGGCATGAACACCACCGCGTCCCCCGGCCGGGCCCGCTCCCGGACCGCGGCGGCCACCGCGAGGACGTCGTCCTTGCGGCTCTCCGGCGTACGGAGCCACACCGACCAGATGCCGAACGGCACGAGCAGCGCCCCGGCCAGCACCCACGGCCACCAGCCGCGGGCCGCCGCCAGCCGGGCACCGGCCAGCAGGGCGGGTCCGGCCAGCGCGTAGAGCACGTACCGGTCGACGTACCAGGGGTGCAGCAGGGAGATCACCATCAGCAGTCCGGGCGGCAGCAGGGTGAGGGGAAGCGCCACCCGTACGAGGTCCTTCGGTGCCCCCCGCGCGAGCAGCAGGGCCGCGCCGCCCACCACCCCGTACGCCGCCCAGTCCTGCCAGCCCGGTCGGCCGAGCCAGCCGAGCTGCTGCTCGGCCTGCCGGGCGCTCACCACGGCCAGCGGCAGCAGGAGGACGGCCACGGCCGCGGCGCTCCACCGCCAGCCGCGCGAGCGCCACGCGGTGAAGGCGTGGGCGAGCAGGGCCAGTACGGCGAACTCGTGCAGCCAGCAGCCGAGCAGCAGCACCACGGTGTACGCCGCCCACCGCTCGCGCAGCATCAGGTACGTCGCCCACACCACGGCGGCCGCGACCAGGGCGTACGAGCGCCCCTCCTGGGCGTACATCTGCACGGGCGGGAGGACGGCGTACACGCAGCCGGCGATCAGCGCGGCCCGCTCCCCCGCCAGCCGGTGGGCGACGGCGGCCACCCCGGCGGCCGCGAGCGCGGTGGCGGCGACGGAGGGCAGGCGCAGCGCCCACAGGCCGCCGTCCCACAGCTGGAAGACCCCGTGCATGAGCAGGTAGTACAGGCCGTGGACGGCGTCGACGCCGCCCAGCAGCTCCCAGATCCCGCCGAGCGGCCGGTGGGCCACCTGCCAGGTGACGGACTCGTCGCGCCACATGCTGCCGTTCCGCTCCAGGCCCCAGAGGCCGAGGACCACGGCGAGCAGCGGCGGCAGCAGTCGCCAGGGGGCGATCCGGCTGATGTCGGCCTCCGTGAGCTGTCGGAACGGGTGTGCGGACTCCATACTCGGGGTTGGACCCGAGTGATTGCGGAGGTGGGTGTGCGCGCCTTACGAGCGGTGGCGGGCCTGATGCTGGGTGCGGCGTTGCTGGCGGGATGCGGACCGTCCGCCTCCGGGGCCGGCGACGACACGCCACCGAAGGCCTCCACGGAGTCGGGTCCGGGCCCGGCCGGAAGTGCCCCCGGCTCCGGAACGGGCCCGGGCCCCACGGCGAGCCCCACGGCCGGCCGGGTCCCCGCCCCCGGCGAGACCCTGGTCCGCGTCACCCGCAGCGGAGGCTTCGCCGGCCAGACCCACACCCTCATCGTCAAGGGCGACGGCTCCTGGACCCTGCTGGACGCCGAGGCGAAGCAGGAGCGCACCGGCACGATGGCCGAGGCCGACCTCGCCACCCTGCGCACCGCCCTCCAGGAGGCGGACTTCGCCCACCTGCCCAGGATCGCCACGGGCGGCCCCACGATCTACGACGGCTACTTCTACGCCTTCGTGCACGGCGGCTTCGAGGTGGCGGGCGACCAGGGCTCCCTGCCGCCCGCCCTGACGAAGGTGGTGGACGCCCTGCCCTCCTTCACGGCGGGCTAGGAAACCGGGCCCAGGACATCCGGGCCTAGGACACGGCCGGGGCCTGGGACACGGCCGTGGCCTGGGCCGGCAGGCCCGTCCCCGCGGCCGAGAGCTCCCGCAGCAGCCGGTCCAGGAAGCCGCGCAGCCGGGCCGGCATGTCCACGTTCCCGGGCGTCAGCACCCACTGGATCTGCAGGCCGTCCATGACGGCGATGATCTCCCGCCCGGCGGCCTCGCAGTCGGCGTCCGGGCGCAGTTCGCCGCGCGCGACGCCCGCCTGCAGCACGTCGACGGTGTGGCCGAGCACCCGGGCGTAGCGCTGCTCGAAGTACGCGTGGGCGGGGTGCCCGGGGTCGGCGGCCTCGCCGACCAGGGTGTTGAACATCCGGACGATGCCCGGCCGGCGTTCGTTGTCCGCGGCGAGGTCCACGAGGGTGGTGAAGTACGCGGCGACCGATGCGGCGGGTTCGCCGAAGCGTCGCTCCACGTCGTGGCGCTCGCTCTGCGCGAGCACCGACAGCAGCAGGTCCTCCTTGCCGTGGAAGTGGTGCAGCAGTCCGCCCTGGGTGATCCCGCAGCCGGCCGAGATCCGGGCCAGCGAGGAGGCGTGGAAGCCCCACTGCGCGAAGTGCTCGACCGCGGTGTCGAGGATCTTCTGCCGGCGGGCGTCGCCCACCGCGTAGGTCCCGCGCCCGGCGCCCTTCGGAGCCGCTCGCCCCGTGTCCCCTGCCATGCGCACCACCCTAGACGCCGCCCCCGTCCGGCCGCCTCCGAGGGTGACCCAGGTCACTTTTCAAAAACCTAGCGGGTACAAGGTTTTCGCCTCTACCGTGACGCCACGCCGCCGATCCGCCCGGTCACGCAGTCCAGGAGCCCCGCCGTGAACGCAATCCCCGAGTACCAGGACGCCTCCCTCCCCGTCGACCGGCGCGTGGCCGATCTGCTTTCCCGGATGACGCTGGAGGAGAAGGCCGGCCAGCTCTTCCACTCGATGCTGATGATGAACGCGGACGGCAGCCCGGTCACCGAGACCGACGGCTCGATGCTCCCCTTCACCACGCCCGAGCTGGTCGAGGACCGCTTCCTGTCGCACTTCAACCTGCTGGGCACCTACGGGGCCTTCGAGATGGCCCGGTGGCAGAACGCCGTCCAGGAGATGGCCGCGGGCACCCGCCTCGGCATCCCGGTCACCCTCTCGACAGACCCGCGCCACGCCTTCACCGACAACATCGGCGCCTCCTTCAACGCCGGCGCCTTCTCCGCCTGGCCGGAGGCCCTGGGCCTGGCCGCGATCGGTGATCCCGAGCTCGTCCACCGGTTCGCCGACACCGTCCGCCGCGAGTACCTCGCCGTCGGCTTCCGCGTCGCCCTGCACCCGCAGATCGACCTGGCCACCGAGCCCCGCTGGGCCCGCCAGACCGGAACCTTCGGCTCCGACGCCGACCTGACCGGCCGGCTCGTCCAGGCGTACGTACGCGGCCTCCAGGGCCCGGCCCTCGGCCCCGGATCGGTGTCCGCCATGGTCAAGCACTTCCCCGGCGGCGGCCCCCAGAAGGACGGCGAGGACCCGCACTTCGCGCACGGCAAGGAGCAGGTCTACCCGGGCGGCATGCGCGAGCACCACCTGGAGCCGTTCAAGGCCGCGATAGCCGCCGGGTGCGCGCAGATGATGCCGTACTACGGCCAGCCGATGGGCACGGACTGGGAGGAGGTCGGCTTCGGCTTCAGCAAGGGCGTGGTCACCGGCCTGCTCCGGGAGGAGCTCGGCTTCGACGGCATCGTCTGCACCGACTGGGGGCTCCTCAACGACGCGACGATCTTCGGGCAGGTGCATCCGGCGCGCGCCTGGGGCGTGGAGCACCTGAGCGTGGCCGAGCGGGCGGCCCGCGCCCTGGAGGCCGGCTGCGACCAGTTCGGCGGCGAGCAGTGTCCGGAGGTCGTCGTGGAGCTGGTCCGCTCGGGCCGCGTCGCCGAGTCCCGGATCGACGAGTCCGTACGCCGGCTGCTGCGCGAGAAGTTCACGCTCGGCCTGTTCGAGGACCCGTACGTGGATCCGGACGCGGCGGCCGGGACCGTGGGCCGGGCCGACTTCGCGGCCCTGGGCGACGCGGCCCAGCGCCGCTCCCTGACGGTCCTCACCAATCCGGGCGGCCGGCTGCCGCTGCGCGGGCGGCCGAGGCTGTACGTGCGGGGCGTGGACGAGGCGGTGGCCGCCGGGTACGGCGAGGTGGTCGACGGACCGGCCGACGCGGACCTGGCCGTCCTGCGCCTGCGGACCCCGTACGAGCCCCGGGAGAACCTCTTCGAGTCCTTCTTCCACTCGGGCTCGCTGGCCTTCCCCGAACCGGAGCTGGCCGAGATCCTGGCCCTCCTGGACCGGGTCCCGACCCTGGTCTGCATCAACCTGGAGCGGGCCGCCGTCATCCCGGAGATCGCCGAACGCGCGGCCGCCCTGATCGCCGACTACGGCGCCTCGGACGCCGCCCTGCTGGACGTGGCCTTCGGCCGCGCCGTTCCCGAGGGGCGCCTCCCCTTCGAGCTCCCGCGCTCGATGGAAGCGGTCGCGGCCTCCCGTCCCGATGTGCCGAACGACACCCACGACCCGGTCTTCCCGCACGGGCACGGACTGACCCTGTAGAGGGCCGCAGACGGCGGGGCACCTGACCGGTCCCGCCCGCCGGGTGCCGGTCCCGTGGGGGGTCCGGCACCCGGTACATATCATTCCGCTTACGCTGCTCCAGCACATATGCCATGTCCGAACCCCACGTAGCCGCAGGCCGGTGCCTCCTCTACGCTGCACCCCATTCACGCGGGATCTTCAGGGGCGGACATGGAACAGACACACACCACACACAACGGCGCCGCGGCGACACCCGGCGCCCAGCGGCGTGTGCTCGTCGTCGAGGACGACCACACCATCGCCGAGGCCATCGCGGCCCGCCTGCGCGCCGAGGGCTTCCAGGTGCAGACGGCTGCGGACGGCCCTGCCGCCGTCGCCGCGGCCGAGAGCTGGCTGCCGGAGCTGCTGGTCCTGGACGTCATGCTGCCCGGCTTCGACGGGCTGGAGGTCTGCCGCCGGGTCCAGGCGCAGCGGCCGGTCCCGGTGCTGATGCTCACCGCGCGGGACGACGAGACCGACCTGCTGGTGGGGCTCGGGGTCGGCGCGGACGACTACATGACGAAGCCGTTCTCGATGCGCGAGCTGGCCGCACGGGTCCACGTGCTGCTGCGCCGGGTGGAGCGGGCCACGATCGCCGCGCACACCCCGCGCGGGGCCACCCTGCGCCTGGGCGATCTGGAGATCGACCACGCGCAGCGCCGGGTCCGGGTGCAGTCCGAGGACGTGCACCTGACGCCGACCGAGTTCGACCTGCTGGTGTGCCTGGCCGGGACCCCGCGGGCGGTGCTCTCCCGGGAGCAGCTGCTGGCCGAGGTGTGGGACTGGGCCGACGCGTCCGGGACCCGTACGGTCGACAGCCACATCAAGGCCCTGCGGCGCAAGATCGGCGCGGAGCGGATCCGTACGGTCCACGGCGTCGGGTACGCCCTGGAGACCCCGGCCCAGCCGTGAGCGGCCCGCGGACCGGACCGAGGCAGCGGCCCGCCGGGGGCCTGCGGCCCTTCTCGCCGTTCTCGATCAAGACCAAGCTGGGCACGCTCGTGGTGGTCTCGGTCTTCATCACGACCGGCCTGCTGCTGGTGGCCCTGCGCACCGACACCGAGCTGCGCTTCATCACGGTCTTCTCGGTGATCGCCTCGATGCTGATCACGCAGTTCGTGGCGCACAGCCTGACGGCCCCGCTGGACGACATGACGACGGTGGCCCGGGCGATATCCCACGGCGACTACACCCGGCGGGTGCGCGGGGCGGGGCGCCGCGACGAGCTGGGCGACCTGGCTTCCACCATCAACCTGATGGCGGACGACCTGGAGGCCGTGGACCGGCACCGCAAGGAGCTGGTCGCCAACGTCTCGCACGAGCTGCGCACGCCGATCGCCGCGCTGCGGGCCGTGCTGGAGAACGTGGTGGACGGGGTCTCGGCCGCCGATCCCGAGACCATGCGCACGATGCTGAAGCAGACCGAGCGCCTCGGCGGGCTCGTGGAGACCCTGCTGGACCTGTCCCGGGTGGACAACGGCGTGGTCCCGCTGCGCGCCCGCCGCTTCGAGGTGTGGCCGTACCTGTCGGGGGTGCTGAAGGAGTCGCAGCTGGCGGCCGCCGGCCGGCCCGGGCTGCTCTCCGGCTCCGGCGGGCACACCCGCAACGACGTGCACCTGCACCTGGACGTCTTCCCGCCCGAGCTGTGGGCGTACGCGGACAACGAGCGCCTGCACCAGGTCGTGGCGAACCTGATCGACAACGCGGTCAAGCACAGTCCCCCGCACGGCCGGGTCACGGTCCGCGCGCGGGCCGGTGAGGCGCCCGGTGGCCTGGTCCTGGAAGTGCGCGACGAAGGCCCCGGCATCCCGGAGGCGGAGCGCCACCGGGTCTTCGAGCGGTTCAACCGGGGCAGCGCCCGCGGAGGAGACGGCGGCACCGGACTGGGGCTGGCGATCGCCCGCTGGGCCGTGGAGCTGCACGGCGGGCGGATCGGAGTGGCCGAATCGTCACGCGGCTGCCGCATCCTTGTCACGCTTCCGGGCAGCTCGCAGGCTCCGTGTTGACGTAGGGTTCGAGTGGGAAGGACATGATCTCGGCCACACGTACCCGGGGTCCGTCAGGGGTGCGAAGCCAAGGGGGCCGCAACCTCGGTGCCCCCTACCCGAACCACACTTGTTTCCCGCCATTCCAAGCGGTGAAACCCGCCGTTCGATGTGACCTGCGCGACGGATGTCCCGCCCGGTCTGCATCTCACGGTCCAGGAGGCGTAGCCTTTATTCCCGCTGTCCATACCTTGTGAAGCGGAAGAGGGCGGTTGCCGCCGTGTCGCCACAGTCCCCCAGTAACTCGAGCACCACGACCGAAGCAGCAGAGGGCGGGAAGAACCCTGCCTCAGGCTTCGGTGCCAATGAGTGGCTCGTCGACGAGATCTATCAGCAGTACCTCCAGGACCCGAACTCGGTCGACCGGGCCTGGTGGGACTTCTTCGCCGACTACAAGCCGGGGGGCGTCGCCGCTCCGGTGAAGTCCGACGGTGCGGAGAAGCCCACGACGACGACGGACGGCGCCTCCGCACAGGCCGCCACCACCGTCGCCCAGGCCCCGCAGGTCGCCGACGCCGCCACGGGGGCGGCGAGCGCCGCGCCCGCGACCGCCGCCCCGGTTCCCGCGCCCACGCCTGTGTCAGCTCCTGCCCCTGCTCCTGCCACCCCCTCTGGTGCCCCTGCTGTGACTGTCACCTCCCAGGCCCCGGCCGCCGCACCGGCCGCGCCCGCCCCCGCCGTAGCCGCCCAGAAGGCCGCGCCCGCCACCGAGGCCCCCGCGGGCCCCGAGCTGGTGACGCTCCGCGGCCCGTCGGCTGCCGTAGCCAAGAACATGAACGCCTCCCTGGAAGTGCCGACGGCCACGTCCGTCCGCGCCGTCCCGGTGAAGCTGCTGTTCGACAACCGCATCGTCATCAACAACCACCTCAAGCGCGCCCGGGGCGGGAAGATCTCCTTCACGCACCTGATCGGCTACGCGATGGTGCAGGCGATCAAGGCCATGCCGGGCATGAACTACTCCTTCGCGGAGAAGGACGGCAAGCCGACCCTGGTCAAGCCGGAGCACATCAACTTCGGTCTCGCGATCGACCTGGTGAAGCCCAACGGCGACCGCCAGCTCGTCGTCGCCGGCATCAAGAAGGCCGAGACCCTCAACTTCTTCGAGTTCTGGCAGGCCTACGAGGACATCGTCCGCCGCGCCCGCGTCGGCAAGCTGACGATGGACGACTTCACCGGTGTGACGGTCTCCCTGACCAACCCCGGCGGCCTGGGCACCGTGCACTCCGTGCCCCGCCTGATGCCCGGACAGTCGGTCATCATGGGCGTCGGCTCCATGGACTACCCCGCCGAGTTCCAGGGCACCTCGCAGGACACCCTGAACAAGCTGGGCATCTCCAAGGTCATGACCCTGACCTCGACCTACGACCACCGGGTCATCCAGGGCGCGGCCTCCGGCGAGTTCCTGCGCATCGTCGCGAACCTGCTGCTCGGCGAGGACGGCTTCTACGACGCCGTCTTCGAGTCGCTGCGCATCCCGTACGAGCCGGTCCGCTGGAACCGTGACATCGACGCGAGCCACGACGACGACGTCACGAAGGCCGCCCGCGTCTTCGAGCTGATCCACTCCTACCGGGTCCGCGGCCACGTCATGGCCGACACCGACCCGCTGGAGTACAAGCAGCGCAAGCACCCCGACCTCGACATCACCGAGCACGGCCTCACCCTGTGGGACCTGGAGCGCGAGTTCGCCGTCGGCGGCTTCTCCGGCAAGTCGATGATGAAGCTCCGCGACATCCTCGGCGTCCTGCGCGACTCGTACTGCCGCACCACCGGCGTCGAGTTCATGCACATCCAGGACCCGAAGCAGCGCCGCTGGATCCAGGACCGGATCGAGCGCCCGCACTCCAAGCCGGAGCGCGAGGAGCAGCTGCGCATCCTGCGCCGGCTGAACGCGGCGGAGGCCTTCGAGACCTTCCTGCAGACGAAGTACGTCGGCCAGAAGCGCTTCTCCCTGGAGGGCGGCGAGTCCGTCATCCCGCTGCTCGACGCCGTCATCGACTCGGCCGCCGAGGCCCGTCTCGAAGAGGTCGTCATCGGCATGGCCCACCGCGGCCGCCTGAACGTCCTGGCGAACATCGTCGGCAAGTCGTACGCGCAGATCTTCCGCGAGTTCGAGGGCAACCTCGACCCGAAGTCCATGCACGGCTCCGGCGACGTCAAGTACCACCTGGGCGCCGAGGGCACCTTCACCGGCCTGGACGGCGAGCAGATCAAGGTCTCGCTCGTCGCGAACCCCTCGCACCTGGAGGCGGTCGACCCGGTCCTGGAGGGTGTCGCCCGCGCCAAGCAGGACGTCATCAACAAGGGCGGCACGGACTTCACGGTCCTCCCGCTCGCGCTCCACGGCGACGCGGCCTTCGCCGGCCAGGGCGTCGTCGCCGAGACCCTGAACATGTCGCAGCTGCGCGGCTACCGCACCGGCGGCACCGTGCACGTGGTCATCAACAACCAGGTCGGCTTCACCGCCGCCCCGGAGTCCTCGCGTTCGTCCATGTACGCGACCGACGTGGCCCGCATGATCGAGGCGCCGATCTTCCACGTGAACGGCGACGACCCGGAGGCGGTCGTCCGCGTTGCCCGTCTGGCGTTCGAGTTCCGCCAGGCGTTCAACAAGGACGTGGTCATCGACCTCATCTGCTACCGCCGCCGCGGGCACAACGAGTCCGACAACCCGGCCTTCACCCAGCCGCTGATGTACGACCTGATCGACAAGAAGCGCTCGGTGCGCAAGCTCTACACCGAGTCCCTCATCGGTCGCGGCGACATCACCCTGGAAGAGGCCGAGCAGGCGCTGCAGGACTTCCAGGGCCAGCTGGAGAAGGTCTTCGCGGAGGTCCGCGAGGCCGCCACGGCTCCGGCCGCCGGCGCCCCGGTGACGCCCGCGCAGACCGCGCAGGAGTTCCCGGTCGCCGTGAACACCGCGATCTCGCAGGACGTCGTCAAGCGGATCGCCGAGTCCCAGGTCACCATCCCCGAGGGCGTCACCGTCCACCCGCGTCTGCTGCCGCAGCTGCAGCGCCGCGCGGCGATGATCGACGAGGGCACCATCGACTGGGGCATGGGCGAGACCCTGGCCTTCGGTTCGCTGCTGATGGAGGGCACCCCGGTCCGGCTGTCCGGCCAGGACTCCCGCCGCGGCACCTTCGGCCAGCGCCACGCGGTCCTCATCGACCGGGAGACGGGCGAGGACTACACGCCGCTGCTCTACCTGTCGGACGACCAGGCCCGCTACAACGTCTACGACTCGCTGCTCTCCGAGTACGCGGCCATGGGCTTCGAGTACGGCTACTCGCTGGCCCGCCCGGACGCGCTGGTCCTCTGGGAGGCCCAGTTCGGTGACTTCGTCAACGGCGCGCAGACCGTCGTCGACGAGTTCATCTCCTCGGCCGAGCAGAAGTGGGGCCAGACCTCCGGCGTCACCCTGCTCCTCCCGCACGGCTACGAGGGCCAGGGCCCGGACCACTCGTCCGCGCGTCCCGAGCGCTTCCTCCAGATGTGCGCGCAGGACAACATGACGGTCGCGATGCCGACCCTGCCGTCGAACTACTTCCACCTGCTGCGCTGGCAGGTCCACAACCCGCACCACAAGCCGCTCATCGTCTTCACCCCGAAGTCGATGCTGCGTCTGAAGGCGGCGGCGTCGAAGGCGGAGGAGTTCACGACCGGCTCGTTCCGTCCGGTCATCGGTGACAGCACGGTGGACGCGAACGCGGTCCGCAAGGTCGTCTTCTGCGCCGGCAAGGTCTACTACGACCTGGAGGCCGAGCGCGAGAAGCGCGGCATCACCGACACCGCCATCATCCGCATCGAGCGCCTGTACCCCCTCGCGGGTGCGGAGCTCCAGGCGGAGATCGCCAAGTTCCCGAACGCGGCGAAGTACATCTGGGCCCAGGAGGAGCCGGCGAACCAGGGTGCGTGGCCGTTCATCGCGCTGAACCTGATCGACCACCTCGACCTGGCGGTCGGCGCGGACGTCCCGGCGGGCGAGCGCCTGCGGCGCATCTCGCGCCCGCACGGCTCGTCGCCGGCGGTCGGCTCCGCGAAGCGCCACCAGGCGGAGCAGCAGCTCCTGCTGAACGAGGTCTTCGAGGCGTAGTCGCCGCGCGGCTCAGCAGTGGAAGGCCCGGCTCCCCTCACGGGGGCCGGGCCTTCCGGCATGCCGGGACCGGATTCCGGCCGTCCCGTCAAGTCACGTCCTTCCGGGACATGACCGGGACCGGCGCCGTCGCGCGTACTGGAGGCAGATCCGGCGGCGGCCCCGCCGCCGGCCCACGTCTTCGAGGAGCCCGCCATGTCCCACGTCGTCCCCACCCCGGCCGCTGTCCGGCCCCAGCGGCGGATCGCCCGCTTCGTGATGCCCGTCGCCTCGGCCGCCGTCATCTGCGGAGCCGTCGCGCTGCCGGCGTCGGCGGCGGTCGCCCAGCCGTCGCAGTCGGCGGCCGGCGTCCGCTCCGACGTCTACCCGAACCCCCACCAGGAGCCCGACGGCGGCGCCTACGGGCCGTACACCTGTCTGCCCGGCTACGTCTGGCGTGACAGCTTCGACGGGGACTCCCTCTGCGTCACGCCGCAGATCCGCGACCGGGCCCACGCGCAGAACCCCCACCGCCAGCCCGGCGGCGGCGCCTACGGGCCGTCCACCTGCATGCCCGGCTACGTATGGCGGGAGATGTGGGACGGCGACGTCAAGTGCGTCACGCCGGAGGAACGCGCCAGATTCAAGGACCAGGTGTTCGACAACGGCCCCAACCTCATCCCGGTGCCGGACTAGTGGGCCCCGGAGGCGTTACCGGACCCGCTACGGCTGCGGCTCGAAATCCCAGTACGGCCTGGTCTGTTGCTTCGCCGATACGGTGTGGACGTGCTGCGCGCCCAGGGTGCGGGTGAGGCCCTTGATGCCCGCGTCCTCGTGTTTCGCCGCCTCCTCGTGCTCCCGTACCGACCGGAGGTCCGCCGCCAGTGCGATCTGGGCGCTCAGGGACATCGGGTGGTCCGGGCCCAGCACCCGTTCAGCGGTGCGCAGCGTCTCCCGGCTCAGGTCCAGCGCGTCCTCCAGCCGCCCGGTGATGTTCCGGTGCCCGGTGGCGTTCAGGGCGCAGCCGAGCGTCCAGGGGTGCCGGTCGCCGAGCGCGCCCCGCATGCCCACCAGCGCCTGCTCCGCCAGGGAGAGGGCCTCCGCGCGCTCGCCCTGGGCGCGGAGCACCAGTCCGAGGTTGCCGACCGTGCCGATGCTGTACGGGTGGGCGAGGCCGAGCTGCGACTGGTAGCCGCGGACCACGTCCTCGGAGATCCGGCGGGCCTCGCCGATGTCCCCGTACTCCCTGAGGTAGGTGGCGTAGTCGGAGGCGACCATCAGGGTCCACGGGTAGTCGACCCCGAAGACCCGCGTCGCCCGCTCCCACACGGTCCGCAGCCGCAGGCCCGCGCCGGGGATGTCCCCGGAGCGGCGCAGGCACATCCCGAGGTTGTGCTCGGCGCGCAGGGTCTGCGGGTGGCCCAGCCCCAGCACCTGCGTGTTCAGCTTGACCCCCTGTTCCTGCCGGGTCTGCGCCTCCCGGTAGCGGCCCATCAGCCGCAGGCCCATGGCGCAGGCGATGCCGGAGGCGAGGGTGGAGATGTGCAGGGGCTTCAGGACCCGCTCGCGGCGGCGCAGGGTGTCCAGGTCGAGGTCGTAGGCGTCCTGGTAGCGGCCGAGCAGCCGGTAGGTGGCGGCGAGGTTGTTCTGGGCGTCCAGGGTGACGGAGTCGTCCTCGCCGAGCAGCTCCCGGTAGGTGCTCAGGCAGTGCTCGAAGATCTCCCGGGCCGGCTCGAACTTCGCGATGCACAGCAGGACGCCGCCGTACGCGCTGGTGGCGCGCAGGCTCTCCAGGTCCCGGTCGCCGCGCTCCGCGGTGAGCCGGCCGGACACGGTCTTGGTGAGGGTCTCGGCGCGCCGGAACAGGCCGAGGTTGCGCAGGGCGTTGCCGTACTGGTAGCTGAGCTCGCGCACCTTGGGGTGGTCCTCGCCGAGCACGGCCCGCCAGATCAGGTCGGTCTCCTCGGAGAGCCGCAGGCAGGTGCGGTACTCCCCGGCGAGGATCAGGTAGCGCAGGCAGCGCAGCAGGAAGTTCTGGATGCGCGGGTTGCCGCTGGTGAGCACCCCGGAGGTGGCCAGGTGCGGGACGAGTTCGGCGTAGCGGGGCCACAGCCGGGAGTCGGAGGGCCCGCCGGGGTCGGCGGCGGCGAGGACCTGCCGGACGGCCCGGGCCAGCGGTTCGGCCTCCTCCTCGGAGAGGTCCTCGCGGACGATGCCGTGGACCATGCGGTGCAGTTGTACGGTCTCCAGCCCGCCTCCGCCCTCCTCCAGGGGCAGGTCGGAGTACTCCAGCCGTACGACGGAGAACTGGACGAGCTTGTTGAGGGCGGCGTTCCACCGGATCTGGTCGTTGATCAGCCCGGCGAGCTCTTCGGGCACGTCGTCGGCGGGGAACTCGCGCAGCAGCCGCAGGGGCACCGGCCCGGGGGCGAAGAAGACGAACAGCCGGAGCAGGGAGAGGGCGTCGGGGAAGTTCTCCCGGACGTTGTTGAGGAGTATGGCGAGGGCGGTGGGGAAGGGCAGCGGGTAGTCCTCGGAGACGGTGACGGCCTCGTGGGAGTCCATCCGGCGCTGCAGCAGGGCGAGGTAGTCGCCCACCGGGAGCGGGGAGTCGGCGAGCCAGCCGGCCGTCTGGTCGAGGGCGAGCGGGTAGTCCTCCAGGGCCTCGGCGAGCTGGTCGGCCTCGTCGGCGGTGAGGCGCAGGGCCCGGCGGCGGATGAAGGTGATCGACTCGGGGCGGGCGTAGAGCGGGACCTCGACGAGGCTGGTGTGCCGGGTGGCCCATTCGCGGTTGCGGGAGGTGATGATCACGTCGCCCGCGCCGGAGGGGAGCAGGTCGATGAGGTCGTCGGGGTTGTCGCAGCCGTCGAAGACCATCAGCCAGCGGCCGTACGGGGATCCGCGCCGCAGCGCTTCGAGGACGGCCCGGATCTGCTCGCCGTAACTGCCCGCGCCCCGGGGCAGCCCGAGGGCGGGGGCCAGGTCGGCGAGGCGTTCGCGCAGGGTGGGCCGGTCCTCGGCGGGGACCCACCACACCACGTCGTATTCGGAGGCGAAGCGGTACGCGTATTCGGTGGCCACCTGGGTCTTGCCGACGCCGGACAGGCCGAGCAGGGTGACGGTGGACGCGCCGGCCGGTGCCTCGGCCAGGGCTTCGCGCAGGGTGCCGATGACGTCGTTGCGGCCCGTGAAGCGCGGGTTGCGGCGCGGGACCCGGCCCCAGATCTCGGGCGGGTCGTTGGGGAAGCGGGGTCCGCGGCGGCCGGTCTCGGTGCCGATCCGGTCGGTGGGCAGCTCCAGCCGGCGCAGCACGCGGTACTCGGCCTCGTACGCGTCCAGGCCCCACAGGTCGGTCTTCTCCAGTACGGCGACGGCGCTGGGCAGCGGGGCGTCGGTGAGGCAGACGGCCGCGAACCGCTCGGGGTGGCGGTCGGTGACGGCGCGCAGGGCGGTGTTCCACTCCTCGTCGGCGTGGGTGCCGGCGGAGAAGTAGCGCTCGCTGAGGACGAGGAGGACCCGGCTGCCGGAGCGGGCGAGGTCGTCGAGGGCCTGGGCGATGCCGGGGCTGTTCTGCGGGTCCCAGCGCTGGAGGGCGACGCGGTGGCCGTGTTCCTCCAGGCGGTGGCCGATCCACACGGCCCAGGGGCGGTTGAACCCGGCGAAGCTGATGACGAAGCGCTGCGGCTGGGCGTGCGGGTACGGGTGCGCGGTGTTGCCCTGGTCCTGCCGACTACCGGTGGTCATGCGCCGTCTCCCTGGGCTCCGGGCAGTGGACGGGACTGAAAAGGTACCGCAGCGGTGCCGGTGGGCGGGGCCCCTCAACCGCGGGCGAACGGGGCGAGTTCGGGGTGCGCCTCGCACCAGGCACGGCGCTCCCGGTCGACGGCGCGGCGGGCCGCGGTGTGCTGGTCACCGGGCGGCGGCAGCTCGTCCATCGCCCGCTCGGCGGCGGCCATCGCCTCGGTGAACTCCCGCCCCGCGGCGGTCAGCCGGTCGTGCGCCCGCAGGGCGGGCAGGACCGCGGCCACCTGGGCGCGGATCCGGGCGTGCTGGGCCCAGGCGCCGCGGGCCCCGTAGAGGGCGGCGCGCTGCCAGTACCCGGCCAGGGCCAGATGGGCGTAGGCGCCGTGCAGGAGTCCCTCCAGCGGGCGGGGGTCGCTGCGCCAGGGGGCCCAGTGGCGGGGCGTGCGGTCGGCGGTGTGCAGGGTCAGGACGTCGGCGAGGGCGGCGAGTTTGCCGTGCTGGACCTCGTGGACGAGGGTGGCGGCCAGGGCGGGCGGGGCCTGCGCGCGGGCCAGGACGGAGCCTGCGGCCGCGGGCAGGGTGGCGCCGTTGGAGCGGGAGCCGCCGGACAGCGGTACGACGGAGCGCAGCAGTTGTCCCGTCTCCTCCGCGCGGACGGTGTCGTACCGCAGGAGCAGGGTGAGCGCGCCGGACCACTGGGTGTCCCAGCGCTTGTGCCCCTTCGGCGTGAGCCTGCGGGCGGGGCGGACGGGCGCGGGCTGCGCGGGGCCGGGCGCCCGGTAGGGGTCGAGGTCGTCGAGGGCGGTGCGGCCGCCGGGCAGGGCGTGCAGGGGAACGGTGGCGGGGTCGTCGGGGTCCCAGGAGCGTTCGGTGAGTGTGATCGGGCCGGGGCGGTCCGGGCGCAGCAGTCCGAGCGTGGGCAGGACGAGCCGGCCCTGCTGGGGCCGCAGGGTGTGCGTGAAGGCGATGCCGGCGCGCAGGGCGGCGGCGACGGCGAGCGCCCCGAGGTGGCCGAGGTCGGGCGGGGGTCCGTACGAGTCGTGCAGCCGGCGCAGGGTCTCCTCGGCCCAGACCCCGGTGGCCGGGTAGTGCAGTACGTCGCGCACCGCGCCCGCGTCACGGCGCTCGGCCTCCTCCAGCAGGGCCCAGTGGCCGGCGGCCTCCCCGGAGGGGCCGCCGGGGGCGGCGTCGAGGACCGCGCGCAGCAGGACCAGGCGTTTGGAGCGGCGCACGTCGCGGACCAGGCGGGTGCCTTCCGTGGAGGGCTCGGTGGAGGCGAGGGCGCGCAGGGTGCGGGAGGAGACGGTGAACGCGGTGAGGGCGGTGGTCATGAGGCGACCGCCGGCGGGTGGGCCGCGGCGGCTCGCCGGGTGACGGTCTGCGCGGTGCGCCGCGCGGTGGTCGCGGGGCCCTGGGCCGCGCGGTGGACGGCGGTGGCGACGTGCCGGATCAGGACCTGGAGGTCGGCGCAGTACACGGACGGCTGGCGGAAGCCCTCGCCGGCGCGGTAGCGGTGCGGGTAGTGCCCGCCGCCGCACACCTCGACCAGCTCGCAGGCGCGGCATCCGGCGGCGAGCGCGTCCCGTCCGAGCTGGCGGGCGGCGAGGCCGGGGTGGTCGAGGAGCTCGTCGAAGGTGTGGGTGTCGAGGCTCATGCCGGTCGCGGCGGCCCCCTCGTACGCGGATTTCAGTGAATCGGCCTGTTCGATGGAGCCGTCGGTCTCGATCACGGCGGTGGCGGCGGGCGCGAGCCCGAGGGTCTCGGTGGCGGCGGGCAGGCCGAGCAGCAGGGCGATGATCTCCTCGAAGAGCGGGATCCGGGTGCGCCGCACCCCGTCGTGCCACCAGCGCTCGAAGACGGCGAGCAGCCAGTCGGCGTACGGGGCGAGGCCCGGGTGGTGGCCGGGGGGCGGGGCGCTCCAGTTGGCCAGCGGCAGCAGCAGCCCGACGCTGGGCGGGGCGAAGGCGAGCAGGGACTCGTACGTCTCCACCGGGTCCTGGCCGAGGTCGACGACGCACAGCACCCCGGCGTAGCTGTCCGGATGTCGTGCCAGCAGCCGTAAGCCCCGGGCTGCCGCGCCGAAGCCGGGCCGCCCGGCGTGGTCCACGCGCCGGGCGTTGTGCGCGGGCAGTCCGCCGTCGAGGCTGACGCCGACGCGGATCCCGGCGGCGGCGAGCGCGGCGAGGCGGCCGCGGGTGAGCAGGGTGCCGTTGGTCTGGACGGTGGCGGTGACGCGGGTGCGCGGGGCCGCCCGGGCCACGGCGGCCCGTACGGCGTCGACGGGCCCGGCCAGCGCGGCGGGGGCGGTGAGGAGCGGTTCGCCGCCGTGCAGCACCAGGTCGACGCGGGGCAGGGCGTGGGCTGCGGCGTGCTCGGCGATCCGCTCGGCGGCGCGGGCGGCGGTGGCGGCGGTCATGGCGGGCGGCTGGCCGCGCCAGCCCTGGTCGGCCATCTCGTAGACGTAGCAGTAGGTGCAGGCGAGGTTGCAGCGGCTGCGCGTCTTGAGCACGAACTGCCGGATCGGATGCGGCCGGTGGCCCGCGGCACGCGCCGCGGCCACGTCGAGCCGGGCATAGGGCCAGGGCGCGTACCGGGCGTGGCGCAGCCGCTGCGCCGCGGCGGGGTCCTGCTTCGGCTGGGCGGGGTCCTGATGCGGGGCGGAGCCGGAGCCGCCGCGCGCGGGCGGCGCGGGCAGCACGGAATCGCTCGTGACCGCTCGCCTCATCGCCCCGCCTCCCTCCCCCGTGCCTCCGGGAGGCACCCCCCGGCGGACGGTCCATCCCTGCCCTGAGGACGGTCCCCGCTAACGGCGGAAAGTGGTCAACTCGCTTTCAAGGTGGGGCGGATCAGGCGCGCGCCGGTCAGGTCACCCCGGAGTCGAAGGCGTTGAGGATCTCGGCCGGATGCGTCACCCGCTCCACCATGCCCTCGATCACCTGGGCCAGCACGGGATGGTCGATCCCGCGCAGCGCGGCCAGGTCCAGCCCGGAGAGGTCGGGCAGGCGCCCGGGGCATGCCGGGGTCACCGCCTCCGCTTCCTGCCGCTTCGTCACCATGTGCCGCTGCTCCCCCTGTCGCGTCGCGGACCGGACGGTCCACTGCCCTTTCCCTCCGGCCGGTCCGCGGAAACAGCGTGCTCCGCGCGCCGCGCCGCCATCAGAGCCCGGCTTCCAGGGCTCGCACCCGGGCGCGGAGCGCCTCCGTCCGCCCTTCGGCGCCGGTCTCGCCCTCGGCACTCGCGCCGGGCCGCGTCCACAGCTCCAGCGCGGAGCGGTAGGCGTCCAGGGCCGCCCGGGGGCGGGCGAGGCGCTCCAGCACCTCTCCCCGCGACTCCTGCACGCGGGCCGCCAGTCGGACGGCCGCGCCGGAGCCGGCGGCGGAGCCGGCGGCGGTGCCCTCGCTGGCCGGAAGGGCCGCAGGGGCCTCGTGGCCTTGGGATCCGTCGCGGTCGTCGCGGCCCGCGCGGCTTTCGCGGTCGGCCTCCAGGGCCGCCCGCCAGGCCCGCCGGTAGGAGTCCGCCGCCCGGTCGAGCCGCTCCACCGCCCGGGTGTGACCGTGGATCTCCTGCTGCACGTCGCCGTGGTCCCGCCAGGCCCGGGCCCGCTCCAGCGGGCTGCGGCTGTGCCGGACGGCCAGTTCCAGCAGGTACTCCGCCTCCCGCAGGTCCACCGGGTCGCCCTCGTACGCGTGCCGCAGCCGCAGCCCGGTGGCCAGCCGCACCAGCCGGTGCGCGGCTCCCGGGTCCGACTGCGGGACCGCGGCCCGGCTGTCGCGCAGGACGCGTACGGCGGCCCCGGTGAACCGCCGCCCGTCGGCGGCCCGGGCCCGCTCCAGGAGCACCTCGCCCCACTCGGGCAGCAGCTCCCCGAAGGCCTCCCCGTCGCGGGGGATCAGCCGCCGGGCCCGGCCGTACGCCTCGGCCGCTTCCTCCAGCGCCGCCGGGTCGGCGTCCCGCGCGTACCGCTCCCGGTGCACCCGGGCCAGGCACACCAGGGCGGCCACCCGCAGCTCCGGGTCCCCGCCGGCCCGCTCCAGGGCCGTGGTCAGCTGGCCGGCCGCCTCCTCCAGCCGCGCCGGCAGGTACCGCAGCGCTCCGGCCAGGTCCACCCGCACGCGGGCCTCGGCGACCGTGCCCGCGGCCGGACCGGCGCCCTCGCCCGTACCCGTACCCGTACCCGCGCCCGGCACGGCCAGCCGGGCCGCGGCCTGTTCGGCCAGGGCCGTGCGCTCGGCCGGGTCCTCGGTGCGGGGCAGGAGGGCCAGGAGGACCCGGCCCAGGGCCCGTTGCAGCTCGGGGTCCGGCCGGGGCTCCGGGGGATCGGGGTGCGCGTCCGGGTCCCCGTCGAGGGCCCCGCCGGGGGTGGCCGGGGGTCCTGCCAGGGGTTCCAGGGCCGCGCGGGCCTCCCGGAGGGCGCCCGCGTCCGCGCGCAGCCCGCTCAGCCGGATCAGGGTCTCGGCCCGCCGCACCGCGCAGTCCCGCCGCAGCTCCGGGTCGGCCGTGGCGCCCGCCGCCGCGAACTCCCGGTCCGCCTCGGCCAGCAGCTCCGCGTCGGGGCCGTGGGCCAGCGCCCGCTCGTACAGCACCCGGCCGAGGACCGCCCGCGCCGCCGGAGTCCGCAGCCCGGTGACGGCCCGTTCCGCCTCGGCGAGGAGTTCCGGGTCCCGCTGGGCCGCCCACAGCCGCAGCAGCGCGCCCGCCAGCTCGGTCTCCGCCTCCTCCGGCGGGTCGCCGGGCGCCACGGGGGCCGTCACCGCCCGCCGCAGCACCGCGACGGCCTCGTGCAGGGCCCGCGCACCCCCGTCCGCTGCCGCGTCCGCGAGCCGGTCCCGCGCGGCGCGCACCGCCCCGGCCCGCCCGAGTACGGGGGCGCCAGGAGGCTCGCGCCGGGCGGGGCCCTGCTCCGGCATGCCGGGCAGGTAGCGCCGTACGACCTTGGCCGAAACCTGCGCGAAGGCCTGCGGGAGCCGCCCCTCGGGCACGCGCTCGGCCTCCTGCGGCCCGGGGTCGACCGCCGCCGGCGGCACCCCGGTGAGCTGCGAGACCGCGAGCGCGGGGAAGTTCCGTACGCCCCGCCCGAAGTGCGCCAGCACGTACTCCGAGCAGTGCTTGAGCACCAGGGCGGCCTCGTCCCGTCCCAGTGGCCCCAGCAGCACGTCCTGCACCCCGGGGACGAATTCGTACCAGTGCCCCGGCCCCGGCCCCGGCCCCGGCCCCGGCCCGCTGCGCCGCAGCAGCCCGCTCAGCAGGACCTCCGCCAGGTCGGAGGGCTCCGAGTCCGGCAGCATCGTGCGCTGCACCAGCCGCATCACGGGCAGCGTCAGCGGCGCCGCCGACAGGTACACCGCCAGCTGTACGGCCCGGGGCGCGGCCGAGGACCGGAACCGTGCCACCAGCTCGCGCGGCGGCCGTACCGCGCGCGGCGGCGGCACGGGCGCGGCCGGATGGCAGGCCAGCACCCGGCCGACCTCGGCCGGTACCGGCCCGGTGCCGAGTCCGGCGACGAGCCGGGCCCAGGCCCCGAGGGCGGTCGGGCTCGGCGGCAGCACGGGCACGGCCAGCCCGCCCGTGAGCCTCCCGGGCGGCAGCGGCCGGTCCGGCCGGAACCTCAGCTTCTGCCCGCCGCCCTCCAGCCGGGTGAGCGTGCCCCGTTCGGTCGGCAGCCAGCTGCGGCCCCACAGCCGCTGCGGCAGCGGCTGGACGACCATGCACGGGGTGCACTCCGCCCACCGGTACAGCAGCCGCTGCGCGGCGCCCTCGCGCCACAGCGGCCCGGCGCAGTCGGAGACCACCATGGTCAGGGCCCGGCCGGTCGGATCCCGCAACTGGTCGCCGGAGCGCAGCCCGGAGGCGGGCACGGGGCTGCGCCCGAGGACCGCCGTACCGTCCGCGAGGCGGTGCAGGTAGTGCACCTGGACGTCCCGGAAGGCCCCCAACCGCTCGCACACCGAGCGCAGTTCGTCGAACATGTCCTGCCACACGGCCATCGACGGGGACGCGTCCATCACCAGCCGTACGGTCGCCTCGCGCCGGCTCTCCGGCCGCAGCACCGGGATGACCAGCCCGAGGGCCCGGGCGCTGGCCTCGGCGGTGGCCGGTTCGTCGATCACCAGCCGGGCGGGCGGGGCGGGCGGGCGGTGCCGCTGGAGGGCGCGCAGGGCCCGCTGGATGTCCAGGATGCGCGGCAGCGCGGCGGCCCGGGGCACCCGTACGGGCACTCCGTGCTCCTCGGGCGACTCCTCCGGCCGGTCCCCCTCGGCGCCTCCGGCGCGGCGCGCCCCGGATGCGTAGAGCCGGACCGGATCATCGGCGTCCGCCTCTTCCCGTTCGGGCTCCACGGGCTTGCCGGCCGGATCCCCGGCGTCCTCGTCCGGGTCCGGGTCCGGCCCCCGCCCGCCCGGCGCGGCCGTACCCTGCCCGCGGATGTGCCCGGCCAGCCACAGCGCGTCGGCGAGTTCCTCGGCGCTCGGGTCGAGCCCGGCGGCGCGCAGCAGCGCGGCCAGTTCGCGGACGCCCGGGATGCCCGGGACGGCTGAGGCGCCCGGAGCGGCTGGGGCGGCCGGGACGGTCTGAGGGGATTCGGGTGCGGCAGGCGGCACGTCCCGTCACCTCGGGCGGTCGAGGCGCTGGATGAGCAGGTCCGCGAGGTCCTCCCGGCTGGGCGGGGAGGCGTGGTGGGTCAGGTACACGGCGTTGAGCAGCTGGTCGGCGGCGACCAGTTCGGTCTGGGAGCGGCTGAGGAACTCCCGGATCAGGTCCGCCCCGAGCCGGGCGGCCTCCTCCCCGAGGTGGGCGCGGACCATGGTGGCGAGCCGCTTCTCGCCGGGCTGCCCGAGCTTGAGCTGGATGCAGCGCCGCAGCAGGGCGGCCGGGAAGTCCCGCTCCCCGTTGCTGGTGAGGACGATGAAGGGGAACTCCCGGCAGCGGACCCGGCCGCCGCGGACGGTCGCCTTGGTCCCGTCGTCGGTGAGCACCTGCACCTCGGGCTCGGTGTCGGCGACCCGCTCCAGCTCGGGGAGCGCGAACTCCCCTTCCTCCAGTACGTTCAGCAGGTCGTTGGGCAGGTCGATGTCGCTCTTGTCGAGCTCGTCGATGAGGAGCACCCGGGGCCGCCCGGTGGGCAGCAGGGCCGTGCCCAGCGGTCCGAGCCGGATGTACTTGCCGATGCCGGGAGCCGCGGCCGGAGCCCCGCCCGGGTCCCCGGCGGCCCCACCCGCGCCGGCGCCCCCGCCCGCCGCGAGCTGTACGTCCTGCAGCCGCGCGAGGGCGTCGTACCGGTACAGCCCGTCCTGCAGCACGGTCCGCGAGACCACCGGCCAGCGCAGCACCCGTCCCAGCTTCAACTCGTGGGCGACGGCGTGCGCGAGGGTGGACTTCCCCGTTCCGGGGAAGCCCGTCACGAGCAGCGGCCGCCGCAGGTACAGCGCCGCGTTGACGGCCTCCAGCTCCTCGGGCTCCGGCCGGTGCAGCTCGGCGGCCTGCCGGTGCGCCCCGAGCCGCCGGGCCACGTTGCCGTCGGCGGCCGCGGCCGGCCCGCCCGGCTCCGCCACCGGCCCGCCGTCGAAGTCCCGCCAGGGCGGCGGGTCGGGCAGGGCGTCGATCCCGTCATGGGGCTCACCGACCCCCCGGTATATGAGCCACTCGTCGTTCATTGCCCCTCCCTCACTCGAATCGGCCGGGCCCGGTGCCGTCACAGGTCGCCCTGCAGCGGTTCGTCGTCCGGCAGCGGCCGCGCCGGGTCCTCCCACACCAGCCCGGTCCCGGCCGCCCAGTACGCGTCGGGGTCCGCCCCGTGCGCCCGCCCCCGCAGCGCCTGCAGCCGCAGCGGCAGCACCTCCGCCCGCCCGGCGTCGGCCAGTTCCTCCCGCAGCCCGCGGTGGAACGGCGCGCACGAGGCCCCCGGATCCGGCGGGGGCCGCCGGGTCACCACCACCCCGTACCCGGCCTCCCGCACCGCGTGCAGCGAGCCGAGCGTGGGCTCCTGGTCCGCCGCCCGGCAGTGCACCGGCACGGTGTTGTCGGGCAGTCCGGTCAGCCATTCGGCGGCGGGGCTGCGGGGGCGCCCCCGTACGCAGTCGGCCCGTTCGTCCAGCAGGGGTCCCGCCTGCACCCGCGCCCACCTGGCGGCCGCCCCGGGGTGCCCGCGGCCCTCGGGTCCCTCGGGATCCGCGGGGTGCGCGCGGCCCGCCGGATCCCCGGCCCCGGGGTCCGCCGACGGCCCGGGGTCCGCCGCCTGCCCGGGATCCGCCGGGTGCACGGCCCCGGTCCGCCCCCCGGGGTGACGCAGCACCACCGGCCGCTGCACGCCCAGCGGTACGCCGCCCGCCACCACCCACTCGTCCACGGCCAGCCCGAACAGCTCCGGGGCCACGGCCACTTCGAGCAGGGCCGCCGCCTCGTGGGTGTCGCAGCGCCGGAAGGCCTCGGCGAGCGGGACCCGTAACGCCTCCGGCAGGCCCGCCAGGGTGGCGCGTACGCCCGAGTCCACGGGGGTCACCCGCCCGGGGTGCGCCGGGCCGGCCAGGACGGAGACGCGCCAGTCGTAGACGTCCTCCCAGCTGTGCGCCCACACCTCCAGCAGCACCGAGGACCCGGGCGGCAGCCCGCCCGCCCGCCGGGCGGGGCCGCCCACCGCCCGGCCGGCCGAGGCCCGCCGGCGCCGATCCCGCTCCGCGAGGCCCCGCTCGTGGCGTTCGCCGAGTTCCCGCCGCAGCGGGCGCCACAGCCGCTCGGCCGTGGCCCGGATCCAGTCCCACAGCTCCTCGTCCGCGCCCGGGGCCGGCGGCTCCCGGTAGTCGGCCACGCTCACGTCCGTCGCGTACCGGAGCATGGCCGCCGCCTCCGCCACCCCGCCGGGCGGGTCGTGGAGCAGCCCCAGCCCGTCGCGCCAGCTCAGCGGGGCGGGCGGCTGCGGGTCCGGCTCCTCCCCGCGGGCCGCCTCGACCAGGGCCCGTACGACCTCGGAGGAACCCGGCGGGGGCAGTTCGGCCAGCAGCCCGCACAGGGTGGTGCGCTCGCCGGGGGTGAGCCGGCCGCGGCCGCCGTACGCGGCGCCCTCCTCCGGCGGGAGCTCACCGTGCGCGTCCGTCCAGGTCCGGCGGTTGTCGAGGTCGCTGAGGTGCTGGTCGTAGTGGTGCAGGTCGTGGGCCTGCATGACGCGGCGGTAGAGCCCGACCTGGCCGCGCGCGGGCATCGGCAGCGTGCGCAGCTGCACGACGGAGACGGCGAGCCCGCCGCCCGCCCCGTGCCGCCGGGCCTTGAGCACCCCGACGACCTCCCCGCGGGCCAGGTCCACCACGGGGCCGCCGGACATGCCGGGGTCGATCTCGTCGTCGTCGCCGAGCCGGATGGCCGCGCCGTTCCCGGCGCTGCCGCGCAGCCGGGTGGTGCGGCCGGTGATCTCGGGGGTGCCGAGGTCCTCGGTGCAGCCGAAGTAGGCGACCTCGTCGAAGCGGGGTCTGGACCGGTCGGTCAGCCAGACGCAGGCGTGCGAGACCGGGGCCAGGACCCTGAGCAGCGCCAGGTCGGGCAGGTCCCACAGGGCGCCCCGGCGGGGGCGCCGCTCCTCCAGCCGCTCGGGCAGCACGCACTCCACGCGCCCGGTGACCATCCCGGTCGCCCCGTGGGCCCCGGAGGAGAAGGTGATGCCGACCTCGCGTCCCGTCAGACGCACCGCAGCACCCCCTTCGCCGACCACGTGCGCGCACGTCAGGACCCAGCCGGGGGCGATGAAGAAACCGCTCCCCCACGTGGGACCGGTCCGATGGCTGCCGGGGTTGTCATACCCGCCCGGCGGGGCGTGAACGCGTACGGTCGCGGCCTGGACGAGGGGCTCGAGGAGCTCGAAGGCGCGCGCCGAGCCGGTCGTGCGCCCGTCCCTCATCCGCGCCCCCCGCTCGTTGGGCATCCAGGCTAGCCCCGGGGACACCACGGGCGGGAGGCCTCTTCACCCCCGCGGATTATCCTGGCGGGAAACACCCCCTGCACACCCACATCACGGCACGGAGCCCGACTTGTACTTCACCGATCGCGGCATCGAGGAGCTGGAGAAGCGGCGCGGCGAGGAGGAGGTCACCTTCGAGTGGCTCGCCGAGCAGCTGCGCACCTTCGTCGACCTCAACCCGGACTTCGAGGTCCCGGTGGAACGCCTGGCCACCTGGCTGGCCCGCCTGGACGACGAGGACGACGACGCCGACGCCGACGCCGACGAGTGAGCGACGGGCGCAGCCCCTCGACGGCCGATCCCCAGACCTGCCGCTCATCCCATTAACTGCATGGGGCACGGTCCTAGTAGCATCCGCCGAATGCTGAACGACCTCGCGCCGAGCCCGAGCACGGAGGCCGCCCCGGCTCCCGCTCGGGCCGCCCGGCCACGCCCCAGGCTGGCGGCTCTCGACGGGCTGCGCCTCGTCGCCGCGCTCATGGTGGTCTTCCACCACTACGTCGGCTACGGCGGCAACGCGGACGGGTCGAAGAACGCCTGGACCAAGCCGGTCGACGTGGTCTTCCCCACGGCCTCCTGGCTGGCCTCCTACACCTGGACCGGCGTCGAGCTCTTCTTCATCATCAGCGGGTTCGTCATCTGCATGAGCAGCTGGGGCCGCAGCCTGGGCGACTTCTTCACGTCCCGGGTGGTCCGGCTCTATCCGGCCTACTGGCTCGCGGTTCTGCTCACCACCGCCGTGGTCACGCTCTGGCCGCTGGTCGTGCAGCCGCTTGGCCTGAAGGACGTGGTTCTCAACCTCACCATGTTGCAGGAACCGTTCCGGGTCGCGTCGGTCGACGCCGTCTACTGGACGCTCTGGGTCGAGCTGCGCTTCTACCTGCTGTTCGCCCTGGTGGTGTGGAAGGGCGTCACCTACCGCCGCGTGGTCCTCTTCTGTTCGCTGTGGACCGTCGCCTCGGTTCTGGTGACCGCCGGGCGGGCGCCCTTCCTCAACTACATCGTCATGCCGGAGTACTCGCCGTACTTCATCGCCGGTGTGGCGATGTACTTGATGCACCGGTTCCGGCCGACCGTCCTGCTGTGGGGCATCGTCCTGATCTCGTGGGTCTTCTCGGTCCGCCAGGTCTCCCTCTACAGCGACGGGCTGGCGGTGAGCCTCGGCCGGCCCCTGGACGCGAAGCCGGCGATCGCGCTGATGACCCTCGGCTATCTGGTGATGATCGTCCTCGCGCTCGGAGGGCTCTCCTGGGTCCGGGGCAAGTGGCTCACCGTGGCCGGCGCAACCACGTACCCGCTGTACCTGCTCCACGAGCACATCGGCTGGACGGGCATCCGGCTGCTGCGCTTCCACCTTTCGCCGTGGGCGCTGGTGGCCGTGATGACGCTCGGGATGCTCGCCGCGGCGTGGCTGATCCACCGTTTCGTCGAACGCCCCCTCTCCGCCCTCCTGAAACGCGGCCTCACGCGCGCCCTCGAACCCGTGCGCCGCCGCTCCGACGCGACTCCCCTCGGGTGATCCCCGTTCCGTCCTCCTGAGCCGCACAGGCTGCCTCGGGCGGCCGCGACGGCAACGAGAACGGCCCGGCTGCCACAGGCAGTCGGGCCGTTCTCGTCGGAGTGGGGCGGGTGCCGGATCAGGCGGCCTTGGTCTCCCAGAAGATGCGGTCGATCTCGGCGATGAGCTCGAGGGCCTTCGCGCCGGTCGCCGGGTCGTTGGACGCCTTGGCGGCCGAGAGGGCCTTCAGGGTGTCGTTGACCAGGGTGTGCAGCTGGGGGTACTTCTCGAAGTGCGGCGGCTTGAAGTAGTCGCTCCACAGCACCGAGACGTGGTGCTTGGCGAGCTCGGCGCGCTGCTCCTTGATGGTGATGGCGCGCGCGCGGAAGTCGGCGTCGTCGTTGGCCTGGTACTTCTCCTGCACGGCCTTGACGGACTCGGCCTCGATGCGGGCCTGGGCAGGGTCGTACACGCCGCACGGAAGATCGCAGTGGGCGGAGACCTTCGCCTTGGGGGCGAAGAGGCGGGAAAGCATGGAGTTTGTCCTCCTCGTGATCGTCTTCTCAAGGGGGAGATTACTCGCTGAACAACCGGATTTCGCGGGCGCCCCCATGGGCTTAGGACAAAAGTCCAGGGGCGCGGCCGGACCGGTGAGCGAATGTACGGACCGGTGCGGCAGCATGCGGGGGTGACGAGGAGGACACGCATGGTGGAGAGCGGGCGCCCGCGGAGGCGGTTCGGGGTGGTGGAGGTGACGGGGGCGTCGATGGTGCCCACGTTGACCCACGGGGACCAGGTGGTGGTCCGCTACGGCGCCGCCGTCCGCCCGGGTGACGTGGTGGTGCTGCGCCATCCCTTCCAGCAGGACCTGCTGGTGATCAAGCGGGCGGTGGAGCGGCGGCCGGGCGGCTGCTGGTGGGTGCTGGGCGACAACCCGTACAACGAGACCGGCGACAGCACCGTCTACGGGCCGGTGCCCGGCGAGCTGGTGCTGGCGACGGCGGTGCTGCGCTTCCGGCCGCGCGAGGAGGATCAGCGCTCGCTGAGGGCCCGGCTGTCCTGGGCGGCCTCGGCGCTGCGCCCGCTGCGGGCGGATTCCTCGGCCTCCAGCCGCTTGCGGGCGCGGTAGGCGGCCACGTTCGCCCGGGTGGCGCAGCGGTCGGAGCAGTAGCGCCGGGAGCGGTTGGTGGAGGTGTCGAGGTAGGCGTTGCGGCAGGGCGCGGCCCGGCACAGGCCGAGGCGGTCGGGTCCGTGCTCGGTGAGGGCGAAGGCCAGGCCCATGGCCGCCATGGCGGCGTAGCCCGCCGACGCGTTCGAGGGGTGCTCGGCGAGGTGGATGTGCCAGTCGGGGCGGCCGTCCTCGCCGATGGTCTTGTGCCCGGAGACCTGGGGGCTGACCGGGAACTCCATGAGCAGCGAGTTCAGCAGGTCGACCGCGAGGACGTGGTCACCGCCGTCGGCGGCCTCGAAGACGGCGCGCAGCCGGGCCCGTACGTTGCGGAAGCGGGTGACGTCGGTGTCGGTGACGCGGCGGGCCATCTGCACGCTTGCGCCGAACAGGGCACGGACGGCGTCCACGGAGGTGAGCTCGTCCTTGTTGCGGGCCGGCTCCTCGGTGTTGACCAGGCGCACGGCGAAGTCCGAGTAATGGGCCAGTTCCACTTGTAGTCCTTACGGCTGCGGATTAGTGTCGCCGGTAACGGCTGAGACGTATTCGAGGGTATTACGTATGGCGGGGTTCGTGAGGGCGAATACGGCGGATACGGCCACCGGCACGGGGTACTGGCAGGTCTGGCAGGACAGCTGGGACCGGCAGCAGGAGTGGTACATGCCCGACCGTGCGGGCTGGGGCTGCTTACAGGTCCGCGCGCGTCTAGCGAAGCGCGGCGAGTACCCGTTCCCGCAGCGTCTCGTCCGTGATCGTGTCCACGCCGCGCCACGCGTACCCGCTCACCTCTTCCACCTGAAGCGTGACGGCATGGTCACCTTCCAGCCGGAACAGGTACCGGAAGTCGAAGTGCTGATGCGCGGGCTCCCCCTTGCCCTCGTTCGCCGGAATCGGGTGTACGTCGATGTGGATCGGCACCGCGCGGACGGGTGAGACGCTGAGGGCGAGGCCCGTTTCCTCGATCAGCTCTCGGAGCGCAGCACCCAGCGCGCTGGCGTCCTCGGGCTCAAGGTGGCCACCCGGAGTCAGCCGCTTACCAAGCGCCACGTGTCGGATGAACAGTGCCTGCGCATCTACGTTGACCACCACGGCCCCCGCCGTGGCGTGGCCCCGGAATTCCTTCCGGCTGGTCACGTCGGCCCCCTGGTCGATCAGCTCATGAACGATGGCCGGGGCGGACTTCTCCTCGGGGTGCGCGTCGGTGTACTCGGCGAGGGTCGTACGGATGTGGTCTGCCGTGATGGGCATTCGATCACCTGTTGTAGTAGTGGAGCCAGGTAGCCGCGATGGCTTCCCGATCGGCGGTGGGCACCTCATACATAGCGGGGTCCAGTCCGCCGCGAGCCAGCATGGCCGCGCCCGCGAGGATCTCGGCCTGAACGAGGAAGATGAAAGGTCCAACCGATGCACCGTGGAGAAAGTTGACCGCCTCGCCCCCGTTCAGCAGATAGAAGTAATGCCCCGTCGTGCTGTAGCGGCTCACGTGCTCACCAGCACTGCCACGGGTGTAGCCCGAGGGCAGTCCGCTCAACTCCAACTCGTCTTCAGAGCTGGTCACGGTCGCCACATAGGCCCCGTGCTTGAGCTGCGGGAAGTCCTCGCCGCGCAGCGAGAGCGCGCCAGTGGCACACAGGACGAGCCCGGCCGTGGCTACGGCTCGGTCACGGTCGCGGGCTACCTCGAACCCCTGGGACATGGCATGCGCACGCCGCACGGGGTCGATGTCGTAGACGATCACCCGGACGCCCTTGGCATGCAGCAGGCGGGCGATGCTGGTGCCGAGCTTGCCGAACCCGAGGACGAGGGCGGGCCTCCCGTGGAGGATGTCCCCGCGCTGGCGCAGCAGCGCTTCCGCGGAGAAGACGACCGACTGCCCCACCAGGAAGTCTTCCGGGTCCTTGAGCGGCTTCGGGCCACCGAGACGACCGGGCAGGGCAGCTTGTCCCGTTCGGCGTAGCGCTTGTGGCCGTTCTCCGTGTCCTCGACCACTCCGAGGATCGTTCCCGGAAATCGCTCGCACATCGCGTCGAGGGAGGGTGCGAAGTATCCGCCCACGTCCAGCAGAACGACCGGTTCGCCGGCTGCCCGGGTCTCCAGATAGGCCACGGCGGTGTCGGGGTCGTTGCACAGCTCGCGCGACAGCTCATCGCACGCCGTCCCAGCCCGTTCGATCTCCCGGCGGGCGCACGCGTGAATGGACTTGGGCTTGGGCAGCACCGCCCGCAGGTGCGACACCTTGCCCACGGCTCCGACGAATGCCGGCCGCTCGGGGAGCAGATGAGTCACCAGCAGCGCGGACGGACGTTCGTGCGGCGTGAACGCCTTGGCGACCTTGCCGAAGTACGTGTCGAGCCGCGCGCGATCAGCGGTTTCCATGGACACCCTCTTTCCTTGTCGTCAGTCACTGGACGCGCTCCACCAAGGCAACTTCCGAGAACTCCCGTACGAATGTCACGTGCCCCGTGCGGCCTGTGTGCGCGATGCACATGTCACTGCACGCGTCCGCGTCTCCGGCCGGTGCGGCGGTCCAGTTGCACTCGTGGTGGAGACACCGCGCGGTCGCCGTGGTCTCGGCGGAAGGGTGGCGGCGCATGCGGAAGCGGGCGAACCGGAGTACCGAACGCGCGGCCATCACGGGCCCTCGCATCGCCGACAGACGCAGCGGGGTTCGGTGGTGCTCGCGGGCGGCGGCTCCTCCGGATCGCGCGCCACGATGATCTTCGGACCGTATGTCCGTCCGCCGTCCCGAGATACACGCAGCGTCATGGCACTGCGCCCGGTGGTATCCGTACTGTCTCGGCTCACCGTCCCACCCCTCGCCTCTGATTCCGTGTGTCAGAACGCTAGGGAAGGCAAGCGATGCAGGTAGGGGTGTATTCGCGGTTATTCTCGTGAGCTGACCGACTGCATGGCCCGCATCAGGGCACGATGTGCCTCGGCGCCGTAGAGCGCGTTCCTCTCCAACGCTTCCCACGCGCGGACGTGCAGGGCAACGTCTTCCGGGTCGTCCAGCCACATCTCGGCGTGCCACGTTTCCGTGATCACGAGGGAGTCGTCATGGACGGAGAATCCGACACCCGCGGGCACGTTCATCTCCGCCTCGAACGGCACGATCCCGACCCTTACATTTCCTGCTCCGAGCTTTCCTACGATCCGTTCGAGCTGTGCCGCGAGCACGACCGGCGAACAAGGACGGGCGCGGAGAGCCCCCTCCCAGACAAGGAAGTGGAACGATCGGTGCTGGTCCGTGAGGATGTCTTGTCTGCCCATGCGTGCCTGCACAGCGGCTTCGATGTCCCGGGGGGCGCTATGGATGGCGGAGTACCGCGTCAGGACAGCACGCGCATAGTCCGCCGTCTGCAACAGGCCGGGTATCAGTGAAGGGTCGAAGCTACGCCGGGAGTGCGTCCTTCGGGCTTGAGCCCAGTGCGCCTCCTGCACGGCCCGATAGCCTCCCGCCAATTGCCTGCGCCAGGATCGGTACTGCGTCTCCAGCCCGCGCAGCCGTCCGACCAGTTCACCGGTCGCTTCCGGGTTTCCGGTGCCCTCGGCCCACGCCTTGAGATCGGCGACGGTCGGTGTCTGTTTTCCGTTCTCCAGCTTGCTGACCTTGGACTGCGCCCAGGCGAGCCGGTCGGCCAGTTCTCGGCCCGTGAGCCCACCCTCGGCGCGCAGCTCCCGCAGGCGCGCGCCGAGGGACACCCGGCCTTGCTGAAAGTCCGTACTCACTCAGCGGACGGTACCTGAGTCGTGAAGTCCCGGTACGGGACTGCATGATGCCAAGCAGCATCCCGCACCTGGCAGGCGCGCAGCACCTCCGCCGGGTCAGTGATCAGCTCCATTCCGATGGTGCGCTCACCGTCGAAGTGGAAACGCGCCACGGTGCGCGAGTCGAAGAGCCAGAAGTCCGACAGGTTGACCCCGTATCGCTCGGCGTCGTCCCGCCACAGATGCCGGATGTCCTCGCCGGCTGCGACGTTGGTGCGGGCACAAGCCAACAGATATTTCTGACCGGTGGTCGGCGGGTTGTCCACGATCCGTACTCGCGAGCATCGGGATCCCGTTCCACATCACGGCACGCTTACCGGCGATCTCGGACGTCAGTAGTTCGGAACCACCGAGCCGGCGGAACCCTGACGCGATCTTGGCTCGGATATCGGCGTTCATGTAGAGCGCGCCGTGGGCACCGTTGATGCCGCGGACACGTGCGGCCAGCGTGTCCAGCGCATCGAAGAACCGATCTTCAATAGCGGAAGACGATCCAGGATCGGCGATTCCTGAACGAACGCCTCGATGACACCTCGCCGCAACTGATCCTGCGAGAGCTTGGCGGATTCGGACAGAGTGAGCGTCATTGCATTCTCCAACAATGACACGAATACAGAAAAGGAGCGAAACCGTGAACTCGGTGTCGCTCCACAAGAAAGCTCTAATGAGCCATGCGAGTTTTTTGCCTCCCTGCCGTGCGGCCTCGGGAGGGGCAGGGGGCACCCCCCTGGGTCAGAACGGCGGACGCTCCAGCGATTCACGCCGTGACCGCGCTTCCGCAGCGAATCCACCCGGCTGATGCCTCGCGGTCTCCCTGCTGTGGCACGACGTGCACAGCGGACGCAGACAAGAGGCAACGTCCGGATCGGCAACACCCCGAGCCAGCAGCGAACGGCGCGACTCGGGGAAGTGGTCGGCAACCGTCGCGGGCTTCCCGCACAGCACGCACCACGGGTTCCGGTACAGATACGCGCACCGGATGTAAGGCCATCGAGGGCCGTACGCGCTCGTCCCTGGCGTGACCCGCTGTGCAGTCGCCTCACGCTCATGAGCGGCACAGCGGCCACCACGGGCGGTCAGCTCGGGGCACCCGGGTACCGAGCACGGGGGGCGGGGCCGTCTGGGCATGGCGGATCCTCGCGAGTACAGGGCCTTTTAAGTGCATCCATCAATGAAATTTCTGTCTATTCGCTCTACCTCCGCCACCCCGCGCTATGTGGTGAGCCACGAACGCCACCCCCTACACATGGGAGCGATAGAGACACACCCAATGGCAGGAGAGACAGTGCCAAGTCCGCGTGCCCAAGAGCCGCGCCCGGTTCCACAGATCGATATCCGCTGTGGCCCCGTGCACATCACGATCCAGCGCATTCCGGGTTGGCTGGTCACTGCCATATCAACGGCCGCAGGAGCCGGAATCACCTGGTGGACGAGCCGCTAGCCGGTCTCATGTCGCGGCGTTCTGGTCCGAACTCGGTGCTCGTCTTGAGCTGGTGGCAGTCGTGGCACAGCACGTGCATGTTGCCGTCTAAGTCCTCGCCACCGAGGGACAGCGGGCGCACATGGTCCACGTCCCCAGCGGCCACCACGGGCGGTCAGCTCGGGGCACCCGGGTACCGAGCACGGGGGGCGGGGTCGTCTAGGCATGGGGATCGCCGCCTTGAGAGTTCAATAGGCAAACTTCGCTCAGCTCCACGGCGTGTCAGCCGAGCCCGGTACAGTCAGGGGAACGATGGAGGGGGGTGTGATGGAAGAGGCCGATCAGCAGAGCTACCGCCCCGGAGTAGCCGGCCCACTGACCGATGCGGAACTCGGTCAGGCAGAGCGGCTGAGTGAGGTGTTGTCTGATCCCGCGACCCGTGCAAAGTTCGAGCAACTCTTCACGGCGGTAGCGAAGTGGGCGAGTCTCCCTGCTCTTGCCAAAGATGAGCCGGACTTCGTGTGGGCCGATGGCGAACAAGTGATCATCGTTGAGTGCAAGAGCACTCAGAGCCGAGCCTGTAAGCGTCTATGGCGTGCCGCCTGGGGCCTGCGCTTCGCCAAGAGCAACAATGAACGGCGGGAAGCAGCACGGGAGTTCCTTGCCGCCCTCGCCGAGTTGAGGGATGAACTCCTCCAGATGCTCGCGCGAGTCCTGCTCGTGCTTCTCTCGCGTCTCTTGAGCCGTACTGCGCCCGATGACGTGCCGATGTGGAAGCCCATCCCGATCGATGCCACACCGCAGATTGCGCCCCGAGGGCCGAACCCTGCCTTCCCCGTGAACACCAACCGGGGCGGGCATCGCCGCAGCACGCTGGGGAGCGTCGTACTAGCTGCCTGAGTGACCCGCTGACCATGCATGGTCGGAAGGTTTAAGAATCATGTTTTCCCTGCCGGATACTGCCCCTTGGTGGGCTGTTTTGACTGTTGTAACGCTCGGAATCGTCGTGTTCGGAGTCCGTAGCTTCGTCCGCGCCGTTTGGCCGCAGACCTCCACTCACCGCAAAGAGCTCTTGCAGGAGTGGCAGCGGCAGCGCGAGGTGGAACGGGAACGGATCCGCCAGCGAAGGGAAGTCGACAAGCCGTAGGCATGAGACGCCGGGGCGGGGGCTGCATTAGTCCCTGTCCCTGCGTGTTGGTCCGAACTCCGTCGCGGGCTTGAGTGATGGCAGTCACGGCACAGCACCTGCACGTTGCCGTCTGTGTCCTCGCCACCAAGGGACAGCGGGCGCACATGATCCACGTCCACGTCATCGGAGCCGTACGTTTCCAGGCACCAGTCGCACCAGGCCGAGCTCCGTGCATGCACCCGTCTGCGGAGCCGTGCAGCAACGTCGTACCGGGCCGCTCGTCGCCGGCTCCGTGACCGCCGGGTGCGGACAACGGGACGACGCTCGTAGTCCTGGTGGTGCGTGTGGCAGCGTCCGCGGTGTGTAGCGGGCTCGGTGCAGTCGATACAGCTCGTCATGCGTCACCGCCAGGTGCTCGTCCTAGTCCTGGTGCTCGATGTCCTCGCCGGCTCGGCCGGTCCGGACAGGGTGGGGACCACACGCGCTTACAACCCCTTTCGGCACCCTCCAGTTCGGCGATCTCCCGCGTCATCCGGGCGTACTCGGTCCGGAACCACTCCGTGTCCTCTTCCGACTCGTACAGGCCCGCCTGACGGTCTCCACGGAGCCGCGTACGGTCGGCCTCGATCTCCGCGTGCCGCGTACCCGGTACCGGGGTCGAACTCCTTGCGCCGGACGTCGTGAGATCCGTACTTGACCAGGAACCACTCGGTGACCAGTTCATCCAGCATCGGAATGGACATCGTGGGGGCGGGCTTGCAGTGGGCCGACGCCGGGATGCCCCGGACACGCGCCGTGCAGCCGTACGCGTTGTTCTGCTTGTGGCGGGACGCCACCCACAGTCGATGACCGCAGGTGCCGCAAAACGCCAGACCGGACAGCAGGTGTTCGCCCTTCGGGGCACGTGCACCCGTCCGCTTCGCAGCCGCCTTCGCGATCAAGGCGTCTCGGGTCGCGTGGTCCCACAGCGCCGGAGCGATGCGCACGGCGTGACCGTCCGGGCCGATCACCGGACGCTCGTCGTACATCAGGCACCCCACTGACGCCTCGCTGATCAGCATCCGCTTGATCGCCTTCGGGTTCCACAGCGTCCCCTTGGGCTGCCGCCCGTACATGACCGATCGGTGATCCGCAGGAGACAGCACCCCCGCACGATTGAGCCGGACGGCTTCCGTGTGGACGGTCACCATGCCCGTCTCGTCGGCGAGGATGCGTTGCGCCACGTCCCGGATGATCAGCGCGGCCACCGGGTCCAGCTCCACGTGATCGACCTTGCTCATGGGGTGCAGGCGGACGAACTGATACCCGTACCGGTTCTTCTGCTTGGGCTGTCCGGCCGCACGGGCACGCTTGGTCTCGTCCCGGTTGCGCTTCTGGATGGCGCGCAGTTCCATCTGGGCCCCGAAGGACTCCATGGACAGGCGCATCTCGTCGTTGGGGTCGTCCAGGTTCCACGGACCCTCGTGACCGTACGTGATCAGCAGACGGCCGGACTCGTGGACCGTGTAGGCAGTGTTCAGTACGACCCCGCCCGAGGCCCGGCACACCGCCACCCTGCTCGGAGCGGGCTTCGCGGAGGCCCGTACCGTCTGGCGCTCCCCCTCGGACGCGCTGGTCCTAGGTCTGAAGTAGGGACGTGAGCACGTGTGAGGGGCGGTACGGGAATCCCGTACCGCCCCTCACCTGTCCGCCGGTGCGACCGGGGCACCCGAGCGCCGGAGCGCCGGAGCGCTAGAGCACCTTGGACAGGAACGCCTTCGTACGGTCGTGCTGCGGGTTGCCCAGCACGTCGCGCGGGTTGCCCGACTCGACGACCACACCGCCGTCCATGAAGACGAGGTTGTCGCCGACCTCGCGGGCGAAGCCCATCTCGTGCGTGACCACGATCATGGTCATGCCCGATTCGGCCAGGTCCCGCATGACGTCGAGGACGTCGCCCACCAGCTCCGGGTCGAGCGCCGAGGTGGGCTCGTCGAAGAGCATCAGCTTCGGCTCCATGGCGAGCGCACGGGCGATCGCCACGCGCTGCTGCTGGCCGCCGGAGAGCTGGCTGGGGTAGTTCCCGCCCTTGTCGCCGAGGCCCACGCGGTCCAGCAGCTTGATGGCGCGCTCGCGCGCCACCGCCTTGGACTCGCCCTTGACCATGACCGGGGCTTCCATGACGTTCTCGATGGCCGTCATGTGCGGGAAGAGGTTGAAGCGCTGGAAGACCATGCCGATGTCCCGGCGCTGGGCCGCGACCTCGCTGTCCTTCAGCTCGTAGAGCTTGTCGCCCTTCTGGCGGTAGCCGACGAGGTCCCCGTCGACGTACAGCCGTCCGGCGTTGACCTGCTCCAGGTGGTTGATGCACCGCAGGAAGGTCGACTTGCCGGAGCCGGACGGGCCGACGAGGCAGAAGACCTCACGCGGGGCGACCTCCAGGTCGATGCCCTTGAGGATGTGCGCCGCACCGTAGGACTTGTGGACGCCCTCGGCCTTCACCATGGCAGTCGTCATCAGGCCACCGCCTTGCGGTTCGAGAAGGTGGACAGTTTCGCCTTGATCTTCTGCAGCGGCGTGGGCGGCAGCGAGCGGAGCGCGCCACGGGCGTAGCGGCGCTCCAGGTAGTACTGGCCGACGCTGAACACGCTGGTCAGGGCGAGGTACCAGATCGAGGCGACGAAGAACATCTCCATCACCGCGAACGACGTGGACGCGATGTCCTGGGCCGCGCGCAGCAGGTCGAAGTACTGCACGGCCACGACGAGCGACGAGGTCTTGAGCATGTTGATGAACTCGTTGCCCGACGGCGGCACGATCACCCGCATGGCCTGCGGCAGAACGACACGGCGCATGGTCTGCAGCCGGGTCATGCCGAGCGCGTGCGAGGCCTCGGTCTGGCCCTCGTCGACCGACTGGATGCCGGCCCGGACGATCTCCGCCATGTACGCGCCCTCGTTGAGGCCGAGGCCCAGCAGGGCGGCCAGGAAGGGGGTCATGACCTGGGTCATCTCGTCCTTGTAGAACCCGAGGTTCAGGATCGGGAAGATCAGGGCGAGGTTGAACCAGATGAGGAGCTGCACGTACACCGGGGTGCCGCGGAACAGCCAGATGTAGAACCAGGCGATGGTGCTGGTCACCGGGTTCTTCGAGAGGCGCATGACGGCGAAGAGGACACCGAGCACCAGGCCCAGGGCCATCGAGGCGACGCTGATCCAGATCGTGTTGCCGACACCACGGAGGATGGTGGGGTCGAACAGCTTCTCCGGGACGGTCGCCCAGCGCACGTTGCCCTGCGAGAAGGCCATCGCGAGCGCCACGACCAGGCCGATGACGACCACGGCGCTGATCCAGCGGCCGTAGTGGCGGACCGGAATGGCGCGGATCGCCTCGGGGGGTACGGCCCCGGCCGGCGGGGTGTCCGCCGGGCCCGGGACCTTGTCGAGCTTGTCAGTCACAGTGACTGCCCTTCAGTGTGCTGCGGTGGTACGCGGAGGTCAGGAACCGGCGTTGATCTTGGCCTCGGTCACGGCGCCGGAGCCCGCGTTCCACTTGTCGAGGGCGGCCTTGTAGGTGCCGTCCTTGATGACCGCGTCGAGGGCTTCCTTGAGCGCGTCGCGCAGCTCGGTGTTCTTCTTGTCCACCGCGATGCCGAAGAGGCCGGCGTCGGTCGGGTTGGCGATGGCCTCGAAGTCGTTGCCGCCGCCGGCGGTCTGCGCGATGTACGCGGCGACCGGGGAGTCGTTCAGGTCCGCGGCGGCGCCGCCGGCCTTCACGCGGGTCTGGGCCTCGGCGTCGGTCGGGAAGGACTCGATCTTGAGCTCGCCCTTGCCGTCCGTCTTGCACTTCTCGGCCAGGGTCTTGGCCGACTCCTCGTACGTGGTGCCGCGCTGCACGGCGACCGTCTTGCCGCACAGGTCGTCGAGGGTCTTGATGCCCTGGGGGTTGCCCTTCTTGACCAGGATGCCGGTCGAGGCGGAGAAGTAGTCGACGAAGTCGACACCGGCACCGGTCTTGGCGCCCTTGTCGTCCAGGCCCTCCTGACGGGCCTTGGTGTCGGTGAGCGAGGACATGACCAGGTCGCTGCGACCCGTCTGCATGCTGCCGATCAGGGTGTCGAAGGTGCCGGACTCGAACTTGAACTGCACGCCGAGCTGCTTGCTCAGGGCCGCCGCGATGTCGGGGTCGACGCCGACGATCTTGCCACCCTCGGTGAACTCCATCGGCGCGTAGGTCGCGTCGGTGCCGACCTTGATGACACCGGCGTCCTGGATCTTCTTCGGGAGCTTCGAGAAGAGCGGAGCGCTGCTGTTGTTCGCCGCACCCGACGGGCTGGTGGAGGCCTTGTCGGTCTGGTCACCACAACCGGTGAGGATCAGGGCGCCCGCGACCGCGATCGCGCCGACCGCGGCGATCCGGGACCGTGCGGCGGTCGTACGACGGGTGGTGCTAGCGGTCATGGCTTGGTTCCTCCGGCAGTGGTGGAAAAGCATCGAAAAACGGTCGGGCACGCACCATCGAGTGTCGCGACCTCGTGTGATTACGGCATCTTGCCATTCGGACCGAGACATTCAGGGTGCCCGTCAGGTCAAAATCGCATAACGGGCGGTGGGGGTGACCCAACAGGACTGCGGACAACGGGGTTCGAGACCGCAGAACCTGCCGTGACCTGGCCTTTTCACCGCAGTTTCTACGGAGCGTCTCGCCCATCGGACATCAAGGTTTGGACTTTTCGCCAAAAGCGGGGCAAGCGACCTACGATTGAGCGGGAATCGACTCGTCTGGGCGAGCGTTCTTCGGGTAGAACAGATCCTTACACCCCTCATCCGGGGCTCAGGGCGCGCGTGCGGCGCGCCCGCGCGTACGAACCTCCCCTCCGTGGAGACGGGCCAACCGTCGATGCGGAGTACGGACGCGGTGCCCGCCCACCCCTTAACCAGGAGTGGCCACCCTCAACGATTCAAAGGACTTAAGGGGTCACACACAGTGGCAGCGGAGATCATCAACCCTCGCAGTGACAGCGTCACGGACAACAACCCGGACGCGGTGTTCGCGCTGCACCGGGGCGGCAAGATGGCCATCCAGGCCACGGTTCCCGTCAACGACAAGGACGACCTGTCCCTTGCGTACACGCCCGGCGTGGCGAAGGTGTGCAGCGCCATCGCCGAGCAGCCGGAGCTGGTGAACGAGTACACCTGGAAGTCCAACGTGGTCGCCGTCGTCACCGACGGCACGGCCGTGCTCGGACTCGGTGACATCGGCCCCGAGGCCTCCCTCCCCGTCATGGAGGGCAAGGCCATTCTCTTCAAGCAGTTCGGTGGGGTGGACGCGGTTCCGATCGCGCTCGCCACCAAGGACACGGACGAGATCATCGAGACGGTCATCCGGCTCGCTCCGTCCTTCGGCGGGGTCAACCTGGAGGACATCTCGGCCCCCCGCTGCTTCGAGATCGAGCGGCGCCTCCAGGAGGCGCTGGACATCCCGATCTTCCACGACGACCAGCACGGCACGGCCATCGTGACGCTGGCCGCGCTGCGCAACGCCGCGAAGCTCACGGGTCGCACCCTCGGCGACCTGCGCGCGGTGATCTCGGGCGCGGGCGCGGCGGGCATCGCCATCGCCAAGATCCTGGTGGACGCGGGCATCGGCGACGTCTGCGTCACCGACCGCAAGGGCGTCGTGTCGGCGGACCGTTCCGACCTGACGGACGTCAAGGCGGAGATCGCGGGCCTGACCAACAAGACCGGCCAGACCGGTTCGCTGGAGCGGGCCCTCGCCGGCGCGGACGTCTTCATCGGCGTCTCCGGCGGTACCGTCCCTGAGGAGGCGGTGGCCTCGATGGCGAAGGACGCCTTCGTCTTCGCCATGGCCAACCCGAACCCGGAGGTCCACCCGGACGTCGCGCACAAGTACGCGGCGGTCGTGGCCACGGGCCGCTCGGACTTCCCGAACCAGATCAACAACGTGCTGGCGTTCCCGGGCATCTTCGCGGGTGCCCTCAAGGTGCGCGCCACCCGGATCACCGAGGGCATGAAGATCGCCGCCGCCGACGCCATCGCCGGTGTCGTGGGTGACGAGCTCGCCGCCGACTACGTGATCCCGTCGCCGTTCGACGAGCGCGTCGCGGAGGCCGTCGCCACGGCCGTCGCCGCCGCCGCGAAGGCCGACGGCGTGGCCCGCCTGGCCTGACCGCCGCGCGAGCTGTACGGGCAGGGGCCCGGCCGGAGCGATCCGGCCGGGCCCATCCTTTTGCCGGGCCGCGGGTCGCCAGGTCTGGGCGGGCCCCGCCCGGGCCGGGAGCGCGGCCAGGAACAGGGCGGCCACGGAGGCTTCACCCCGTAGGTGGCACCCGTGCCGCCCATCACGGCGTCGACCAGCTCCGTGCAGTGCACCTCCAGGGCCGGGCGGCGCGCCGGGTACTCCATGATCAGGCGGCTCCGCGGCGCCGTCCCGGCGAGCAGCACCGCCGCCACGGGACCGTCTGCGGCGCCCCACTCCGGCTTCTCCCAGTGACCCTCGCCACCCGAAGAGGCAGCCCCTCGCGGGTCGTTCTCGTCCAAGTGCCCCATGAGGACCTGCCCTTGGGTGCACGGCGCACCCAGGCGCCAGGGTGGGCAGGCGCGCTCCCCCGCCGGGGCGGGGGGTGGATCCGGGAGGCTACCGAGCGGTAGCGTCGCGGCATGTTCGCTGCCTACGCCGCCCGAATCGACCGTGACCAGCCGCTGAACGGCCTTGTACTGGGCGACCGCCCGGCACCGGAGGCCCGTCCCGGCTGGGTGACCGTGAACGTCAAGGCCGCCTCCCTCAACCACCACGACCTGTGGTCGCTGCGCGGGGTGGGCCTCGGCGAGGAAAGACTCCCGATGATCCTCGGCTGCGACGCCGCCGGGATCGACCAGGACGGCAACGAGGTCGTCCTGCACTCCGTGATCGGCCAGAGCGGCCACGGGGTCGGCCCCGACGAGCCCCGTTCGATCCTGACCGAGCGCTACCAGGGGACCTTCGCCGAGCAGGTGACCGTCCCCGCGTGGAACGTCCTGCGCAAGCCCGCCGAGCTGACCTTCGAGGAGGCCGCCTGCCTGCCGACGGCCTGGCTGACGGCGTACCGGATGCTGTTCACCAACGCCGGGGTCCGCCCCGGGGACTCCGTGCTCGTCCAGGGCGCCGGCGGCGGGGTGGCGACCGCCGCGATCGCCCTCGGCAAGGCGGCGGGCCTACGGGTCTTCGCCACCAGCCGGGACGAGGCCAAGCGCAAGCGGGCCGTGGAGCTGGGCGCGGTGGAGGTGTACGAGCCGGGCGCGCGGCTGCCGCAGCGGGTGGACGCGGTGATCGAGACGGTGGGCGCGGCCACCTGGTCCCACTCGGTGAAGTCCCTGCGCCCCGGCGGCACCCTGGTGATCTCCGGCGCCACGAGCGGCGACCGCCCGGCGCACGCCGAGCTGACCCGGATCTTCTTCCTGGAGCTGAAGGTGGTCGGCTCGACCATGGGCTCGAAGGACGAGCTGGAGGACCTGCTGTCGTTCTGCGCCACGACCGGGCTCCGGCCGGTCATCGACGAGGTGCTGCCGCTGGACCGGGCGCGCGAGGGCTTCGAGAAGCTCGCGGCGGGTGACCTCTTCGGGAAGATCGTCCTCAACCCGTAGGCCCGCGTGCGTCAATGAAGGTTGACAACCCCTCCCGCGTCAACCTAAATTGACAGACATGACGGAAGCAACCGATCTCGCCGAGCGGGCCGGTGACCGCGACCCGCGCGTGGGTCTGCGTGCCGTGGCCGCCCTCCGCAGGCTGCTGGAGCAGCTGGAGGCGGTACAGGTACGCAGTGCCCGCGCGCAGGGGTGGTCCTGGCAGGAGATCGCGGCCGAGCTGGGCGTCAGCCGGCAGGCCGTGCACAAGAAGTACGGGAGGCTTTGATGTTCGAACGCTTCACGACCGACGCCCGGAACACCGTGACGGGGGCGGTGACCGAGGCCCGGCGGGCCGGGGCCGCCACCGTCACCGAGGAGCACCTGCTGCTCTCCCTGATGGACCGGGGGGCCTTGGACCGGCTGGGGGTCGACCGCGCGGCCGTGGCCGCCGACCTGGCGGCGGCCCGCCGCCGGGGCGGCATGTCCCGGGCGGACGAGGAGGCGCTGGCCGGACTCGGCATCGACCTCACCGAGATCGTCTCCCGCATCGAGGAGACCCACGGCCAGGGCGCGCTCGCGGCGCCCGCGCCGCGCAGGCGGACCCTGCGCGCCTCGCTCCGCTCGGCCCTCGGCCGCGCCGAGCCGGACGACCGCGCCGGCAGCTACCGGGTCCCCTTCACGGAGGGCTCGAAGAAGGTCCTGGAACAGTCCCTCCGCATCGCCCTGGGCCGCAAGGACAACCACATCGGCACCCTGCACCTCCTGCTGGCCCTCCTCTCCCGCCCCGGCACGGTCTCCGAGGTCCTGACGGACCACGGCATCACCTACGGAACAGCCGAAACAGGCCTGGCCGCCTGACAGATCCAGCCCTGCCGCACAACCCAGCCCCGCCGGCGTTTGAGGCGCGGTGGCTCGGGGGCGGAGCCCCCTACCCGGCCCGCAGCGTCGCCCTCAGCCGAGCAGCCGCAGCCGCCAGCCCCGCACGAACCTCGGCCACCTGCGCCGAGCTCACCCCATGGTCCCGCGCAGCATCCCGCACCTCGTCGCGGAAGCGGTCCAGCAGCCGGTCCAGGTCACGCGCCGGATCACCGCTGGGCGCCAGGTCCTCGGCCCAGTCCGCATCGACGGCGGCATCGGCCCCGGCGTCCGCCGCCGGGGCCGACGGCCCGGCGGCAGGCTGGGCCTCGGGCCCGGCCTGCGTCCCACCGCCCCCGAGCCACGCACCCGCCAGACTGCCCAGCACGCCACCGGACTTGGCGAACTGCTCCTGCAGCTGGACCGCGATGCGCTGGACCTCCTCGCGGGCCCGCTCCTGGGCCTCCTTGGCCTGGCGGCGGGCCTGCTGCGCCTCCTCGCGGGCCCGGCGGCTCTCGTCCTTCGCCCGGCGCGCCTGTTCCTTCCATTCCTGCCTCGCCCTGCGCAGCTCCTCCTTGGCCGCCTTCCAGGACTCGTCCTCGACCTGGGTCGCGGACGCCGAGGCCGCCGCCCGCATCTCGCGCCGCAGGTCACCCGCCGCGCCCCGGACGTCGTTGCGGATCTCAGCGGCCAGTTCGGTGACCGAGTCGCGGATCTCCAGCTCCAGGTCGGCGAGTTCGCCGCTGCGGTCGGCCAGCTCGGCGCGGCCCGCCTCGGTGATGGAGTACACCTTGCGCCCGCCCTCGGTGGCGTACGTGACGAGGCCCTCGGCCTCCAGCTTGGCCAGCCGCGGGTACACGGTGCCCGCGGAGGGGGCGTACAGGCCCTGGAAGCGCTCCTCCAGCAGCCGGATCACCTCGTACCCGTGGCGCGGGGCTTCGTCCAGCAGCTTGAGGAGGTAGAGGCGGAGGCGGCCGTGGGCGAAGACGGGCGGCATGTCAGAGCACCTTCTTGTCGAGCGGGAGGGGAGCGGCGGCGGACGCGGGGGCGTCGGCGTCGTCCTGCGGGCGGCGCAGCAGCGCGATGCCGCCGGAGACGGTGGTGGCCCGCAGGGTGCCGGAGCCGGATCCGAGGGTGCCGGTGATCCGCTTGGCGCCCAGCTGGCCGGAGACCCGCAGGTCCTCGAAGGCATTGGAGACGCCGCCGGTGGCGGTATTGGCCTCCACGCGGGCGTCGGCGGGGTGCGGGAGGCGGATCGCGACCTGGCCGGACACGGAATTCAGCGCGATGTCCACGGGGCGCGCGGCCGCCGGGCCGAGGTCCAGGTCGATGAGCATGTCGCCGCTGACCGAGTCGGCCCGTACGCTCACGCCCGCGCCGTCGACGACCGTCAGGCCGCCGGACACCGAGTGGAAGCGGAGGTCGCCGGTGACGGACTGGGCCTCGACGCCGCCGGAGACGGTGTGCGCCTTGACCCGGCCGGAGAGCCCGACCAGCGTGGCGTCACCGGAGACCCCCGTGACTTCGGTGCCGCCGGAGATGCCGGAGACGAAGGCGGTCGCATCGACCGCGGCCACCTGCACCCGGGTGGCGGCGGGGACGGTGAGGGTGATCGCGGCGCTGCGCTCCCAGGCCTTGCGGCCGGCGGCGGAACCGGAGGACCAGGCCTTCCAGGGCTTCGACTCGAACCACTGCTTGAGGCCCTGGGAGCCGTTCCAGGGCACGTCCTCGTAGGAGACGGTGAGGGTGTCGCCGTCCTGCACCACGTACAGCGGCGGTCCGTCGACCTCGGTCACCTCCAGGCGGGCCGGGCCCTCCTCGGCGGCGACCACGTTCACCGTGCCGCTCACGACGCGTACGCGCAGCTCGGTCACCGGCGCCTCGAAGGCGACTTTCCGCGGTTCGGCGATGTGCCAGGTCGACTGCGAAGGCGACGGCCGGGACGACTGCTCTGCCATGGTGCTGATCCTCCTCGTGCGTTCACGGACCGGGCTCGACGCACGCAACATATCGCGTCTTCTGAACAACACGATATATCGCGGCCGAGGGAAGTCAAGCCCGTGTGCGGGCATGCCGAAAACGCCGGTGGGGCCGGGTAATCCGGCGCCACCGGCGTGCGGTGTGGATCAGGGGCGCGGGCCCCGGGGCCCGTCAGGCCGCCAGCAGGGGGCTCGCGTGGTGGTGCAGCCAGGCGCGGTACGGGGGCGTGCGCAGGGCCGCCTCGCGATAGGCGGCGCGCAGGTCCTCGTAGACCTCCGCGTGGGCGCCGGGCCGGGTCGCCAGCAGCAGGCGGACGGCTAGGGGGTCCCCCGACAGCGGCCGGATCGCCATGTCCTCGCGCGGCCCGGACGTCGGCTGGCAGGGCGCGACCGCCTCGCCGGAGATGATCAGCGAGGTCGCCGTGTGGTAGTCGGCGTGGAGGACGGGCGGGTCGAGCCCGGCTCCGGCGAAGACCCGCCGCAGCCCGTCCCACTCGCCGTCGACCGAGGGGTCCACCATCCACCGGTCGGCGGCCAGGTCCCGTAAGGAGACCACCGACTGCCCGGCGGCCGGATGGTCCCGGGACATCGACACGAACTGCGGCTCCCGCTCCATCAGCACGTGCATCTGCAGGCCGGCCGGCACCCGCAGCGGGCTGCCCTCCACCTCGTGCACGAACGCCACGTCCAGCTGCCCCGAGGCCACCATCCGCAGGAGCGCGTTGGCGGACACGTCCACCACCAGCGAGGTCTCGGTGTCCGGCAGGCGCCGGTGCAGCCGCCTCAGCCATCCCGGCAGCGCCCGGCTGGCCGTGGAGCCGATGCGCAGCCGCGGTCCGCGGGCCAGCGCGCGGGCCTCGGCCACCAGCGCGGCCATCTCGGCGAGCAGCGGCCGGGCCCGGCCCAGTACGGTCCGGCCGAAGGGGGTGGGCCGGCAGCCGGTCCGCTCGCGCAGGAACAGCTCGCCGTCCAGGGCCCGTTCGATGCGGCGCAGCTGGGTCGTCAAGGAGGGCTGGCTCACGCCGAGTTGCCGGGCCGCCTTGTGCAGGCTCCCGGCGTCGGCGATGGCGCACAGCGCGCGCAGGTGCCTGACCTCAAGCTCCATGAGCCGAGAGTAGGCCGGTCCCGGTGGACCGCACCAGCCGCTGATAGCCCCCCGAATCCCGCCATTCTCACGCTAGTTGGGCTGTCGAAATCTTCCCGATAGGCCGGCGCTATCGGGGAGTGACATCATCCGCCGGGCCAGTGAACTCCCGCAGACTCCGGTACCGAACGACCCACCCCCCACCGCACCGGACGAGTAGGAGCTCCCCCACATGCGCCACTCCCGTAAGGCAGTTCTGGCCACGACCGTCGGCCTCGGCCTCGCCGCCGCCCTCGGCGTCACCCCCACCGCCAGCGCCGCTCCCGCCCCCGTCGGCAATGCCGCCAGTTACGCCGCGTACGCGGGCTCGCAGGAGAACGAGGCCGCCAACCGCGCCTTCTTCGAGGCCGTGCAGCGTTCGGTCGCCGAGCAGCGCGCCGCGAACCCCGGCGTCCTCGCCGTGACCGTCACGTACAACACCCGCAGTGCGCCCAGCTTCCGCAGCCAGATAGCCCGCTCCACGCAGATCTGGAACAGCTCGGTGAGCAACGTCAGACTGCAGGAGGTGTCCTCCGGCGGGAACTTCTCGTACCGCGAGGGCAACGACTCACGCGGCTCGTACGCGAGCACGGACGGGCACGGACGCGGCTACATCTTCCTCGACTACCGGCAGAACCAGCAGTACAACTCCACCCGCGTGACCGCGCACGAGACCGGCCACGTGCTGGGCCTGCCCGACCACTACTCGGGCCCGTGCTCCGAGCTGATGTCGGGCGGCGGACCGGGCACCTCGTGCCAGAACGCCAACCCGAACTCGGCCGAGCGGGCGCGCGTCAACCAGCTCTGGGCCAACGGCTTCGCCTCCGGCCTGGGCACGAAGGAACTCGCCGCCAAGGGCTGAGTCACCGCTCCTCGGGATCCGCGTAATCGGGGCATCCCGGATTCCGGCAGGGGCCGCGGCCCCACACCGGAATGAAGATCCCGAGCGACTTGCGCCGTCTGACCACCGTGTCGACGCGGCGCCCGCACGCCGGGCACGTCTGCTGTTCGTGCCCGGCCTGCGGGGCGACCGTCTCGTGTGCGCGCTGCTGCTGTTCACCGGCCATACCTCCACGGTAGGCCGGTCCGGCGCTTTTGGGGCCGGAAAGGCCCCGGGGGCCGGCGGGATCAGCGCTTGACGGCGTACGAGGTGACGGTCTGGCCGCCGCCGAGGACCTTGACCCCGGTGAGCTCCAGGGGGCGCACCCCGAACCCGGCCCGCGACATCGGCATGCCGGTGCCCAGGAAGATCGGGTAGGTCTTGACGACGAACTCGTCGATCTCGTCGATCAGCTGGGCCGCGAGGTCGGCTCCGCCGCAGAGCCAGATGTCCAGGCCGTCCCGGGCCTTGAGCTCACGGACCTCGGCCGCGATGTCCCCGGAGATCAGCTCGACCTGCGGGTCCGGCGACGTGGTGAGCGTGCGGGAGACGACGTACTGCCCGGGCAGGTGGCCGTAGGGGCTGGTCATGCCCGCCTTGAGGCCCGGCTCGTAGGTGTTCCGGCCCATGAGCACCGCGTCGAAGCGCTTCGGCTCGGCGTCGGCGATCCCGAGGGCCGCACGTCCCTGGGCCGCGATGGTCTCCGGGTACTCGGCCTTGAGGAACTCGGTGAACTCCGCGTCGACGTGGGCGTAGAAGAATGCGCCGTCGCCGTCCGGGGCCCCGATGAAGCCGTCGACCGACGTGGCGATGAAGTACGTGAGCTTGCGCAAGCGATTCTCTTCCGTTCGACAGTGCCCCCGCGTCGAAGGCACGTCGAGGAAAGTACTTCACCTGAAGTGGTTACGCAAGCCCTCACGCGCGCCCCGGCCCGCCTACCCGCGCGGCTTGCGCCACATCGGCCACATCAGCGGCCCCTCCGGCAGCCGCACTGCGTCACCCGTGAACTCCCACCCGAGCCGCTCGTACAGCCCCTTGCTCCGCTCGCTGCTCGCCTCCAGGTACGCCGGCACGCCCTCGCGGTCGCAGCGCTCCAGCACCGGCCGCATCAGCTCGCTGCCCAGCCCCTGCCCCTGCCGGCCCGGGGCCACCGCGATCATCAGCAGGTACTCGTGCTCCTCGGCCGTCGGGTGCACCGCGCCCGTCAGCCGGCCGACCAGCTCGCACCGCTCGTTGTCCGGGTCGGCCACCGCGCGCATCCGCGCCGGGACCTCGTCCTCCCCCTCGGGCTCGCCCGCCGGGATCCGCAGCCACAGCGCGGCCGCCGAGCCGTCCACCGCGTAGTCGATCCGCCCCTCGGCCAGCGCCACGTCCACGAAGACGCCGAGGAACTTCCCGTGCACCGCGGCCCGGTGCTCCGGGTCCGGGAAGACCCAGCTGCTCACCGGGTCCGTGCGGAAGGCCTCGTCGAGCAGCCGTGCCACCGCGTCCCGGTCCGACTGATCCGCCTGACGTATCTCCAGCACCACTGGTCACACCCTTCGCTCACGCGTCAACAACCTTGAGCGATCCTAGAGTTGACGCGGAGCCGCGGTAAGGCCCGTTCCGGCACCGTGCCGTGCCGGAACGGGCCTCGGCCGTGTCCTGCCGATCGCGCCGGGCTCACCGCGTGCGGCGCGTCACGAACTCCGCGAGTGCCAGCAGCCCGCCCGCCGCCGCGAGGTCCGGTACGGCGCGGGACAGCTGCTGGACCGCCCGCCCCATCCGGTCCGCGGCATGGGCCTGCGCCCAGTCGCGCCCGCCGGCCCGGTCCACCGCGTCCGCCGCGGCGCGCACGTCGTCCCCGGTCATGGGACCCGCGTAGAGGGCGGCCAGCTCCTCGCCCGCCGCGGTGCCCGAGGTGAGGGCGGCCACGACCGGGAGGGACTTCTTGCGGGCGATCAGATCGGCCCCGGCGGGCTTGCCTGTGTGCCCCGGATCCCCCCAGATGCCGATCAGGTCGTCGATCAGCTGGAAGGCCAGCCCGGCCTCGCGCCCGAAGGCGTCCATGGCGTCGACCTCGTCCGGCCCGGCCCCCGCGTACAGCGCGCCGAGCGCGCACGCGCAGCCCAGCAGCGCCCCCGTCTTGGCCGTGGCCATGGCCAGGCACTCGTCGAGCGAGACGTCCGGACGCTGCTCGAAGGCGCAGTCCGCCTGCTGGCCGGCGCACAGCTCGATGACGCACGCGGCGAGGCGGGACGAGGCCGCCGCCGAGGCCGGATGCGGATCCTCCGCGAGCTGCCGCAGCGCGAGCGCCATCATGGCGTCGCCCGTGATGATCGCGTCCGGAATGCCGAAGACGGTCCAGGCGGTGGCACGGCCGCGCCGCCGGACGTCCTTGTCGATGACATCGTCGTGCAGCAGCGTGAAGTTGTGCGCCAGCTCCACGGCCACCGCCGCCCGTACGGCTTCGTCGCCCTTGCCCGCCCCCGGCCCGGCAAGGGCCTGGGCCGCGGCCAGGACCAGGGCCGGCCGGATGGCCTTGCCGGCGTTGCCCTCGGCCGGAGTGCCGTCCTCGCACTCCCAGCCGAAGTGGTACATCGCCACGCGGCGCATCCCCCCGGGCAGGCTCTCGACCGTCCGGCGCAGCTCCGGATTGACCGTTTCCCTCGTCCGTTCCAGGAGGGCGGCGGCCTCCTGGCCCTCACCGGTCGCGGTGGCGTTCACCGTACTCAGCGCCAGCGGCCGATCTCGACGTTCTCCAGCACGCCGAGCGCGTCCGGCACCAGCACGGCGGCGGAGAAGTAGGCGGTGACCAGGTACGAGATGATCGCCTGCTCGCTGATCCCCATGAAGCGGACCGACAGGCTCGGCTCGATCTCGTCCGGGATGCCCGGCTGGTGCAGGCCGATCACGCCCTGCTCGTCCTCGCCGGTGCGCATGCACAGGATGGACGTGGTCAGGGCGTCGCTGATCGGGATCTTGTTGCTCGGGAAGATCGGCACCCCGCGCCAGGACGGCACCCGGTTGCCGTTGATCTCCACCGACTCCGGGTAGAGCCCCCGCTTGTTGCACTCGCGGCCGAAGGCGGCGATCGCCTTGGGGTGGGCCAGGAAGAGCTTGGAGCCCCGCCGCATGCTGAGCAGCTGGTCCATGTCGTCGGGGCTGGGCGCGCCGTCGTGGGGCTGGATGCGCTGGTCGTAGTCGGCGTTGTGGAGCAGGCCGAAGTCGCGGTTGTTGAGCATCTCGTGCTCCTGGCGCTCGCGCAGCGCCTCGACCGTGAGCCGCAACTGCTGCTCGGTCTGGTTCATCGGGTGGTTGTAGAGGTCCGCGACGCGGCTGTGCACCCGCAGGACCGTTTGTGCAATGGAGAGCTCGTACTCGCGCGGGCGCGCCTCGTAGTCCACGAAGGTGCCGGGGAGGACGGCCTCGCCCTGGTGGCCGGCGGAGAGGTCGATCACGGCCTCGCCGTACTTGTTGGTGCGCTGGGCGGGCAGCGTCCGTACGTTCTCCAGGTGCTCGCGCAGCGAGTCGACCCGGTCGGCGAGCAGCTGGAAGTCCTGGCGGGTCAGGACCAGCGCGGTGCCGGCGGTGGCGGCGCGGGCGGTGTACTCCCAAATCGATTCTTCATCGACGAGGGAGTCCTCGCCGAAGTACGCGCCGTCGGCCACGGTCTGCAGGACCGCGTCGTCGCCGTAGGGGCCGGGGCCGATCTGGTCGATGCGGCCGTGGGCGAGCAGGAACACCTGGTCGGCGGGGCTGCCGAAGGCGGTCAGCTCCTGGCCGGCCTCGAAGTCGATCTGGCGGCACCGCTGGGCCAGTTCACCGAGGGCGTCGAGGTCCTCGTAGTCGCGCAGCAGCGGGAGCTCACCGAGCTCGGCGGGGATCACCTGGACCTGGGTACCGGTCTTGACGAACTCGACGACGCCGTTGCCCACCGAGTAGCTCAGCCGGCGGTTGACCCGGTACGTGCCGCCCTGCACCGACACCCACGGCAGCATCTTCAGGAGCCACCGCGAGGTGATCTCCTGCATCTGCGGCGCGGACTTGGTGGTGGTTGCCAAGTTCCGCGCGGCCGTCGTCCCGAGACTGCGCTGTGGTGCCTGGGCCTCGGGTTCGGAACCTGCCTGGACCGACATGTATTTCCCTTTCGATCACTCCATGGATCTGCGGGGTCAGCCTTTCAGTACAGAACGTGATGGGACCATTACACAAAAGGGTGGGACTACTCCGCCGGGGTGCGGGGCACCCTTTCGGGCTCCCCTCCTCCCCCAGGCGCCCCGCGAGCCCCTCGCACCCCATCGATTTCGGCCAGACGGCCCGGTGCACATCGCCTTAAGTTGCAGATGAGATGCAAGTTTCCTACCGTGGGCCCATGCGGCTGACCCGATTCACCGACCTGGCGCTGCGCGTCCTGATGCGCCTGGCGGTCGAGGAGACCGAACTCCCGACCACCCGTGACGTGGCGGCGACCATGGAGGTCCCGTACACCCACACGGCCAAAGTGGTCGCCAGGCTGCAGCACCTCGGGCTGGTCGAGGCGCGGCGCGGCCGCGGCGGCGGGCTCACCCTGACCTCCGCCGGGCGGACCGCCTCGGTGGGCGGGGTGGTGCGCGAGCTGGAGGGCGCGGGCGACGTCGTGGACTGCGACGGCACCACCCCCTGCCCGCTGCGCGGCGCCTGCCTGCTGCGCGGGGCCCTGCGCAGGGCCCAGGAGGCCTTCTTCGCCGCGCTGGACCCCCTGACGGTGAACGACCTGGTGGCGGCCCCGACCGGACCGCTCCTGCTGGGCATTTCCGGGCGGGCGCCCACGGGGGCCGACGGGCCCTGACCTCCGGGCCGGATGGCCGGTTCCCACCCCCCGACGCCCCCGCCGGACCAGCCCCGCCAAGGCTTCCGAACAGAAGTCCGTACGACCCCCGGCCGCCACCGGACGCACATTTCCGCGACCATAAAAATACGCATCTCACATACCAATTACTCAGCTCACGCGAGGAGTCACGATGCTTTCCGAGAAGTCGACCGCGACCGTACGCGCCACCCTGCCCGCCGTCGGGGCGGCGATGGGCGAGATCACGGAGCTCTTCTACACGAAGCTCTTCGCGGCCCACCCGGCGCTGATCCGGGACCTCTTCAACCGCGGCAACCAGAACGCCGGTCTCCAGAAGCAGGCCCTGGCCGGGTCCGTCGCCGCCTTCGCCGTCCACCTCGTGGAGCACCCGGACACCCGCCCCGACGTGATGCTCGGCCGCATCGCCCACAAGCACGCCAGCCTCGGCGTCACCCGCGAGCAGTACGCGGTCGTCCACGAGCACCTCTTCGCGGCCATCGCGGAGATCCTCGGCGAGGCCGTCACCCCCGAGGTCGCCCAGGCCTGGGACGAGGTCTACTGGCTGATGGCGGGCGCCCTCGTCGCCATCGAGGAGCGCCTCTACGCCGAACAGCAGGTCACCGCCGGGGACGTGTGGCGCGAATGGACCGTCACCGGCCGGGTGGAGGAGACGGCCGACTGCGCCACCTTCCGGCTGACCCCCGCGGACGGCGCCCCCGCGCCCGGGTTCAAGCCCGGGCAGTACGTCTCGGTCCAGGTCGAGCTCCCGGACGGTGCCCGCCAGATCCGCCAGTACAGCCTCTCCTCCCCGCCCGGCTCCCCGGTCCGCGCGATCACCGTCAAGCGGGTCCACGGCCCGGCCGCCGCGGGCCCCGACGGCGAGGTCTCCAACCACCTGCACGCCCGCGTCCGCACCGGTGACACCCTGCGGGTCTCGGCGCCCTACGGCGACCTGGTCCTGCGGGACTCGACCGCTCCGGTCCTGCTCGCCTCGGCCGGGATCGGCTGCACCCCGATGCTCTCCATGCTGGAGCACCTGGCCGATACCGGGCACGCCGCTCCGGTGACGGTGCTGCACGCCGACCGCTCCCCCGCCGACCACCCGCTGCGGGACGACCACCGCGCCCTGACGCACAAACTGGCCGACGCCTCGGCCCGGTTCTGGTACGAGGAGGCGGCGGAGCCGGGCGACGGGGAGGGCCGCATGGACCTCTCGGCCCTCCCCGTCGCCCCCGGCACCCACGCCTACCTGTGCGGGCCGCTGCCCTTCATGCGCTCCGTGCGCGAGCAGCTGATCTTCAGAGGCGTGCGGGCCGCCGACATCCACTACGAGGTGTTCGGCCCCGACCTGTGGCTCGCCTCCGCGTGAGCCGTGTCCGGATCGGCTCGCTCGCCGTACGAAAACACTAGCCGCGGAAGGGTCGCCTCCACTAAACCGTAGCGTGATGAGACGGACACGCAGGGTGTCCGTCGCGCACCGCAACGAAGGAGGCGGCCATGGCCGCACCCATGTCCGCGGACCGGTTCATCGACGCACTGCGGCGCGAGGGTCTGACCGTCGTCGAGGTCGGCGCCTGGCGCACCCACAACCGCAACCACAGGGGGCCCTGGGGCCCGGTGCACGGCGTGATGATCCACCACACCGTCACGCGCGGCACCCCGTACACCGTCCAGCTCTGCCGGGAGGGCCACAGCGCCCTGCCGGGCCCGCTCTGCCACGGCGTGATCGCCAAGGACGGCCGGGTCCACCTGGTCGGCTACGGCCGCGCCAACCACGCCGGCCTCGGCGACTCCGACGTCCTGGCGGCGGTGATCGCGGAGAAGCGGCTCCCGCCGGACAACCAGGCGAACACCGACGGCAACCGCCACTTCTACGGCTTCGAGTGCGAGAACCTCGGCGACGGCGAGGACCCCTGGCCGGCGGTCCAGCTGGAAGCCGTCACCCGCGCGGCGGCGGCCCTCTGCCGGGCGCACGGGTGGACCGCCCGCTCGGTGATCGGCCACCTCGAATGGCAGCCGGGCAAGATCGACCCCAGGGGATTCACGATGGTTTCCCTCCGCGAACGCATCGGCGAGCGCCTGAAGTAACCGGCCGCGACTCCAGACCGTCGCCCCCGGCGCCGCGCCGGGGACGACGACGCAGCGTTGCTACCTGCTGCGCGCGGCCATGGCGAGCGCGATCACCCATCCCACCACGGACCAGCCGAAGAACAGGTTGACCACCAGAACAGAGCCCTTGTTGGGCACCCCTCGGCCGAATGCGACAGCAGTCGGAATGAAATAGGCCAGGACGATGACTAACAGCCCCACCACGCCGAACGGAATTGCATCACTGCCACCCATGAATCCCCCACTGTCAACACGGATATGACGCCCCATCATCACCGATGGCCCCCGGCGCGTGAAGAACCTCTCGGCACCGGACCGCGCCCGGTCGTGCCGTGGCATGCGGCGGCCCGGGGAGGGGCGCCCCACAATGGACGGGTGAACCGGCCCGCGAACCTTGACGTGCTCCTGCAGCCGCGCCCGCCGTCCCCGCTCGTCGAGGCGGCGGACGAGCGGTTCGCGGCGCACGGCGTACGGCTGCTGCTGAAGCGGGACGACCTCGTCCATCCGGAGCTGCCCGGCAACAAGTGGCGCAAGCTCGCGCCGAACCTCCGGGCCGCGGTGGAGGCGGGACAGGACACGCTGGTCACCTTCGGCGGGGCGTACTCGAACCACCTGCGGGCCACCGCGGCCGCCGGGCGGCTGCTGGGCCTGCGGACCGTCGGCGTCGTGCGCGGCGACGAGCTCGCCGGCCGGCCCCTGAACGACTCCCTCGCCCGCTGCGCGGCGGACGGCATGCGGCTGCACTTCGTGTCCCGGTCGCGCTACCGCGCCAAGGCCGACCCGCAGGCGCTGGCGCTGCTGCTGGACGAGGCGGCCGCGAGCGGGGCGTACGTCGTCCCGGAGGGCGGCAGCAACGCCCTCGCCCTGGCGGGCTGCGCGGGGCTGGGCCACGAGCTGCGGGGTGCGGCCGACGTGGTGGCCGTGGCCTGCGGCACCGGCGGGACCCTGGCGGGCCTGGCCGCCGGCCTCGCCCCCGGGCAGCGGGCGCTGGGCGTCCCCGTCCTGGCGGGCGGCTTCCTGTCTGAGGAGATACGTTCCCTCCAGACCGAGGCGTACGGCGGCACGGTCGGTGACTGGTCCCTGGCCGAGGAGTTCCACCACGGCGGCTACGCGCGCGTCCCGGCTTCCCTGGAGGCCTTCGCCGCCGACTTCGAGTCCCGGCACGGCCTCCCGGTGGAGCGGATCTACGTGGCCAAGCTCCTGTTTGCCCTCACCACCCTCACCGCCTCCGGCGCCTTCCCGCACGGCACCACCCTGGCCGCGGTGATCACCGGCCGCCCGGAGCCGGGCATCTCGGCCTCGCCCGGGCCCCTCCCGGCGGTAGCCGGGGAGCCTGAGGCGCGGGGGCACCCCCAGCGGTCGCCGGGAGCCCCGGGCAACGGCGCCGCACCCTTTGCGCGGTGGCGCCCGTATGGCCGCGCCGGGGGGCCTGCCGAGCAACCCGCAGGGGCTACGTCGACTCGCGGTACGCCGCCGCCTCCTCCAGGTCCAGCCTGCGCAGCAGGGCCCGCAGCATCTCGTCGTCGATCCGCCGCTGGTCCCGCAGCGTGACGAAGACCTCCCGCTCCGCCTCGATCATGTCCCGCGCGAGCCTGCGGTAGACGTCGTCCGCCGACTCCCCCGTGAGCGGGTTGACCTCGCCCAGCCGTTCCCACACCGCGTTGCGCCGCCGCTCCAGCACCGTCCGCAGCCGCTCCGCCAGCGGCGGCGGCAGAGTGCTGTTCTCCGGTTCCTCCAGCAGCTCCGCCAGCCGCTCCTCCGCCGCCCGCGAGGCCTCGCTCTGGGCCTGCGCCTCCGCCAGCGTCTCGGCCTGCACGTCCTTGGGCGGCAGCTTCAGCGCCCTGATCAGGGGCGGCAGCGTCAGCCCCTGCACCACCAGGGTCCCGATGACGGTGGTGAAGGTCAGGAAGAGGATCAGGTTCCGGTGCGGCACCGACATCGGCACGGAGAAGGCGATGGCGAGCGAGACCACTCCGCGCATCCCGGCCCATCCCACGATCACCGGGGACTTCCAGTCGGTATCCGGCTCCCGCGCCCGGATCCGCGGGGAGATCCAGCGCGGCACGAAGGTCGCCGGGAACACCCACACGAACCGGGCCACCACCACCGCGAGGAACACGGCGATCGCGTACCAGGCCGCGTGCAGGCCCTCGTACTCCCCCAGTCCCTTAAGGACCACCGGCAGCTGGAGCCCGATCAGCGCGAAGACCACCGACTCCAGCACGAAGGCGACCACCCTCCACACGGCCTCCTCCTGGAGCCGGGTGGCGAAGTCGACCTGCCAGTTCCGGTGTCCGAGGTACAGCGCGACCACGACCACGGCCAGCACCCCGGAGGCGTGCACCCGCTCGGCCGCCGCGTACGCCACGAAGGGGATCAGCAGCGAGAGGGTGTTCTGGAGCAGCGGTTCCCTGAGCCGCGTGCGCAGGTGGTGGATCGGCACCATCAGCAGCAGGCCCACGCCGATCCCGCCCACCGATGCCAGCAGGAACTCCGCGATCCCGCCCGCCCAGCCGGCGCCCACCCCGACCGCCGCGGCCAGCGCCACCTTGTAGGCCGTGATCGCGGTGGCGTCGTTCACCAGGGACTCGCCCTGCAGGATCGTCGTGATCCGGTTCGGCAGCCGGAGCTTGCGGGCGATCGCGGTCGCGGCGACCGCGTCGGGCGGCGCGATCACCGCGCCCAGCACGAGGGCCACCGGCACGGACAGCCCCGGCACCAGCAGGTACGCCGCGTAGCCGACGGCGAGCGTCGCGAAGAGCACGTAGCCCACCGAGAGCATCGCGATCGGCCGGATGTTGGCCCGCAGGTCCAGGTACGAGCTGTCCACGGCGGCCGTGTGCAGCAGGGGCGGCAGCAGCAGCGGCAGCACGATGTGCGGATCGAGGGTGTACGAGGGCACGCCCGGGAGGTACCCGGCCAGCAGACCCGCGGCGACGAGCAGCAGCGGCGCGGGCACGGGCGTACGGCGGGCCAGCCCCGCGACGGCCGCGCTGCCCGCGACGAGCGCCACCAGCGGCAATACCTCCATCGAAGATCCACCTCATCCGTCGCGTGCCCGCACCGCGGCTCTACGCTGGTCATCATGAGCGAGTGCACCCATGTTGCCGAACTGCCGCGCCCCGAGCCGATCCCCTCTGCGCAGACCTGTCCCGAATGTCTGGCGCTCGGCAGCCATCCCGTGCAACTGCGGATGTGCCTCGCGTGCGGGCACGTGGCCTGCTGCGACTCCTCCCCCTTCCGGCACGCCACCGCGCACCATCAGGAGACCGGTCATCCGGTGATGCGGAGCTTCGAACCGGGTGAGACCTGGCGATGGTGTTTTGTCGACGGTTCGATCGTCTGAGGCGGGGTAGGTCAACCCTCCGCTGGTTCCCCCGATTTGGGCCCCGCAGACCCCTAGCCACTGTGCGTACCCATGGGCTTACCATCAGTCACTGGCCGTAGGCGGGTGTCCAAGCGGGCGCCAAGAGGGGTGCCGCGACACGATCGCCCGGATCGCGATAGCGTCACCGGCGAACAGAGCTCGTACCACCTTGGAGGTGAGGGTGTCCCAGATCGCAGGCGAGCCCGGGACTCAGGACTTCGTGGAAGTCCGGCTGCCCGCTGCGGGTGCCTACCTGTCGGTGTTGCGCACGGCCACGGCCGGTCTCGCAGCACGTTTGGACTTCACCCTCGACGAGATCGAGGACCTCCGCATCGCGGTGGACGAGGCTTGCGCGATCCTGCTCCAGCAGGCCGTGCCGGGCTCCGTCCTCAGCTGCGTGTTCCGGCTGATCGACGATTCGCTGGAGGTGACCGTCTCGGCGCCGACCACCGACGGGCGCGCACCGGAGCGTGACACGTTCGCGTGGACGGTCCTGTCGGCGCTGGCCGGCAAGGTCGAGGCCACGGTCGAGGAGAACCGGACGGTGAGCATCAGCCTCTACAAACAGCGCGGCGCGGGACCAGGCCCGGCGTGAGCGGCGGGGAGATCCCGGTGCGGGGCGGGGATCGGCCCCGGGTACGGCACGAGGTCGACGGCGGCATCCCGGAGCAGCAGCACGCCCGGCCGCACCCGGCTGACGCGGATGCGGAAGACGGCTTTTTGGACTCGGCGGAGCGACGGGCGGGCCCTATGAGCGAGAACCAGCACGACCAACCACAGCCACCGGCGGCCGCGGCCCCCGTGGCGCCGGCGGCGCCGGTGTTCCCGGTGACCCCGGCGCTGCCGGATCCGCGCGACCGCAGCGGCGCGCGGGCCCTCTTCATCGAACTGCGGGCGCTGCCCGACGGGTCGGCGGAGAAGGCGGAGCTGCGCAACCGGCTCGTACGGATGCACCTGCCGCTGGTCGAACACCTGGCCAGGCGCTTCCGCAACCGCGGCGAGCCGCTGGACGACCTGACCCAGGTCGCCACGATCGGCCTCATCAAATCGGTGGACCGGTTCGACCCCGACCGCGGGGTCGAGTTCTCCACGTACGCCACGCCCACGGTGGTCGGCGAGATCAAGCGCCACTTCCGTGACAAGGGCTGGGCGGTTCGGGTACCCCGGCGCCTGCAGGAGCTGCGGCTCTCGCTGACGACGGCCACGGCCGAGCTCTCCCAGCAGCACGGCCGTTCCCCCACGGTGCACGAACTGGCCGAACGGCTGGGGATCTCCGAGGAGGAGGTGCTGGAGGGGCTGGAATCGGCCAATGCCTACAGCACGCTCTCGCTGGACGTCCCGGACACCGACGACGAGTCGCCGGCGGTCGCGGACACCCTGGGCTCGGAGGACGAGGCCCTGGAGGGCGTCGAGTACCGCGAGTCGCTCAAACCGCTGCTGGAGGGGCTGCCGCCGCGAGAGAAGCGGATCCTGCTGCTCCGGTTCTTCGGAAACATGACCCAGTCGCAGATCGCCCAGGAGGTCGGCATCTCCCAGATGCACGTCTCCCGGCTACTGGCCCGCACCCTGGCCCAGCTCCGCGAGAAGCTGCTGGTGGAGGAGTAGGACCAGACGCCGGACGTCCGGTTATCGGGCCTGTTCGCCGGGCCCGATACCGAGCGCCTCGGTCGCCGTCGGATTGACCAGGAGCGCCACGACGGCCACCGCGGCCACGGCCAGCGCCACCGCGGCGGCGATCATCGCGCCGCCGGTGCTGTAGAGGGTCCAGGCCACCGGCAGCGCCATCAGCTGGGTGATCAGCGCCGGGCCGCGGCTCCAGCGGCGACCCAGGCGCAGCCCGCGGGCGGCGACCAGCGGCAGCGCGGCGAGGGCCAGCAGGGTGAGCCCGCCCGTCTCGGCCTGCTGCGGGGAGTCCGGGTCGCCGGCGATGCCCACGAACAGCATGTAGACACCGAGGCCGGCCAGTGCCAGGCCTTCCAGCGCGGTGAGCGCGGCGGCGGCGGTGAGCCGGCCGGGCAGCCCGGCGGGCGGTGCGGCGGTGGGGGCGGGGGCCTGCGCAGGCTGCTTCTTACTCACTCCAGCAGGGTAGCGGCGGGCCCCGGACCCCGGAGGGGACGGGCAGTAGGGTCGGCACGAGAAGGGGTGGGTAGTCTGGCGCTCATGCGTGCACTTCTCGTGGCCAACCCAGCAGCGACGACCACCAGTGCGCGCACGCGCGACGTCCTGACCCATGCCCTGGCCAGCGAGATGAAGCTGGAGGCGGTGACCACCGAGTACCGCGGGCACGCCCGGGACCTGGGTCGCAAGGCCGCACACGAGGGGCTCGACCTCGTCGTCGCCCTCGGCGGCGACGGCACGGTCAACGAGGTGGTCAACGGGCTCCTGCACAACGGGCCCGATCCGGACCGGCTGCCCCGGCTGGCCGTGGTGCCCGGCGGCTCCACCAACGTGTTCGCGCGCGCCCTGGGGCTGCCCAACGATGCGGTCGAGGCGACCGGCGCCCTGCTGGACGCGCTGCGCGAGCAACGGGAGCGGACGGTGGGGCTGGGCCTGGCGGCCGGCACCCCCGGCACGGAGGACGAGTCGGTCCCGGCGCGCTGGTTCACCTTCTGCGCGGGCTTCGGCTTCGACGCGGGTGTGGTGGGGCGGGTCGAGCAGCAGCGGGAGCGCGGCAAGCGTTCGACGCACGCCCTGTACGTACGACAGCTGGTGCGCCAGTTCTGGGAGGAGCCGAACCGGCGGCACGGCACGGTCACCCTGGAGCGCCCGGGCGCCGATCCGGTGACGGATCTGGTGCTGTCGATAGTGTGCAACACCTCACCGTGGACGTATCTGGGCAATCGTCCGCTTTACGCCTCTCCGGAGGCGTCGTTCGATACCGCGCTTGACGTATTGGCGCTCGACCGTTTGTCAACTCCGGCCGTCGCGCGCTACGCGACACAGCTCCTGACCTCCACTCCTGAGCGGGGTCCGCACGGCAAGCACGCGGTGTCTCTGCACGATCTGACCGACTTCACCTTGCATTCGAAGGTGCCACTTCCGTTCCAGATGGACGGAGACCACCTCGGACTGCGGACCAGCGTTCGGTTCACAGGCGTACGCCGTGCACTGCGTGTGATTGTGTGAGTAGAAGGGCCTGAAGGCCTTTCACTCGAACGTTTACACGCCGGTCCACCCTCACGATGTAGGGGTGTGACCTAGTAGACACCGACGAATCAAAAAAAACTTTCCGGAAGGGGTTGTATCCCCGTCCGAGGTTTGCGAATCTCTTCATGGCGATCGGGACAGCCCGCACAACCCGGCACCCGCACAGATCGCCAGAACCCCTCCACGAATCTCAGACTGGTCTCCCGCGTGAAACCGGGCGGCCGCCCTTCCCTCACGGGGGGATTCGTGAAAGCGTTCACATTCACAAGCAAAGTGCCCGCAATACAAGGAGATGGAGCAGCCATGGACTGGCGTCACAACGCCGTTTGCCGCGAGGAAGACCCGGAACTCTTCTTCCCCATCGGCAACACCGGTCCTGCGCTGCTGCAGATCGAGGAAGCCAAGGCCGTCTGCCGCCGTTGCCCCGTCATGGAGCAGTGCCTGCAGTGGGCGCTCGAGTCCGGTCAGGACTCCGGCGTCTGGGGCGGTCTCAGCGAGGACGAGCGCCGCGCGATGAAGCGCCGCGCCGCTCGCAACCGGGCGCGCAACGCCAGCGCCTGACAACGACTTTCGAGCCTCGACGCGCAGCGCGTAGTACCCGAATAAGCGCTCAGCAACGTGCTCTTGAGCCCCGGACCGATCACCATTCGGTCCGGGGCTCAGTGCTTTCCCGGTCACGCCGAGTGATATTCGTGCGGCCCCCCGCACCTCACCTCGGGTGACGGAGCGTTACCGCCACGGCTACTTCTGCGGGCTCGACGGCAGGTCGAGGACGACCTTGGTCCCGCGCGGCTGCGACCGGACCATGTCGAACGTTCCGCCGAGCTCCCCCTCCACGAGGGTCCGTACGATCTGCAGCCCGAGATTGCCGGCCCGCTGCGGATCGAATCCCTCCGGCAGGCCGCTGCCGTCGTCGAGCACGGTGATCAGCAGTCGCCCGTCGGCCCGGCCGGTTCCGGTGCGGGTCGCGGCCACCTCCACGGTGCCCCGCTCGCCCTGGGTGAAGGCGTGCTCCAGGGCGTTCTGCAGGATCTCGGTGAGCACCATGGACAGCGGGGTGGCGACCTCCGCGTCCAGGATCCCGAACCGGCCGGTGCGCCGGCAGTCGACCTTGCCCGGGGAGATCTCCGAGACCATCGCGATCACGCGGTCGGCGATCTCGTCGAACTCGACCCGCTCGTCCAGGTTCTGAGAGAGCGTCTCGTGCACGATCGCGATCGAACCGACGCGGCGCACGGCCTCGTTGAGCGCCTCGCGGCCCTGCGGAGAATCCATTCGGCGGGCCTGGAGCCGCAGCAGCGCCGCCACCGTCTGGAGGTTGTTCTTCACCCGGTGGTGGATTTCCCGGATGGTCGCGTCCTTGGTGATGAGTTCACGTTCGCGACGGCGCAGTTCGGTGACGTCGCGGCAGAGCACCAGGGAGCCGATCCGGGTCCCCTTCGGCTTGAGCGGGATCGCGCGCAGCTGGATGACCCCGCCGTTCCCCTCGATCTCGGTCTCCCTGGGGGCCCAGCCGCTGGCGAGTTTGACCAGGGCCTCGTCCACCGGTCCGCGGGAGGGGGCCAGTTCGGCGGTGGTGTTGCCGAGGTGCTGCCCGACCAGGTCGGAGGCGAGGCCGAGCCGGTGGTAGGCGGAGAGGGCGTTCGGGGACGCGTAGGTGACCACGCCGTCGGCGTCGAGGCGGATCAGGCCGTCGCCGACGCGCGGGGAGGCGTCCATGTCGACCTGCTGGCCGGGGAAGGGGAAGGAGCCCGCGGCGATCATCTGGGCCAGGTCGGAGGCGGACTGGAGGTAGGTCAGCTCCAGCCGGCTCGGTGTACGCACGGTGAGCAGGTTGGTGTTGCGCGCGATCACTCCCAGTACCCGCCCCTCGCGGCGGACGGGGATGGACTCGACGCGGACCGGCACCTCCTCGCGCCACTCCGGGTCGCCCTCGCGCACGATCCGGCCCTCGTCGAGGGCGGCGTCCAGCAGCGGACGGCGGCCGCGCGGGACCAGGTGGCCGACCATGTCGTCCTGGTACGAGGTCGGGCCGGTGTTCGGGCGCATCTGGGCGACCGAGACGTACCGCGTGCCGTCGAGGGTGGGCACCCACAGCACGAGGTCGGCGAAGGACAGGTCGGAGAGCAGTTGCCACTCCGAGACCAGCAGGTGGAGCCACTCCAGTTCGGTTTCACTGAGAGCGGTGTGCTGGCGTACGAGGTCGTTCATGGAGGGCACGTTGCGAGCGTACCCCGGGTACGCGTGATGACTTTCCGCACGACGGTACTCAGGAGTATCCAGGAGGGCCGCGGGCCGCGTACTGTTGGAGGAAGCGACGGGTTTCCACGTCCCGTCATTGGATGGACAGAACAGAATGGTCTAGTCCACAATTGACTAAGCTTCCGCCCTCCCCGCACAGGAGGACGGATCGAGGTAAGCCGCGCGCTCTGCCCTGACCGCGCAGGCACCTCCCACCGGCCGTCGGGAACCGCACACCTGTCGGCCGTAAGTACTCCGGGCTACGGTGCCGGATGGGCTGAGGGTCCCGTCCTGCACCGTGGCCCAGAGGAATTTCAGGGCGGATTTCCGGGCCGGCGCCCCGGCCGCGGCGACTACGCCGGCGGCCAGGCCAGCAGGGCCCGCGCCGCGACCGCCTCCAGCTCCTCCCGGCTCGCCCCGTCGCGCGACTGCTGGGACATCCCCTGAAGCACGGCCCCCGCGTACCGGGCCAGCGCCCGCGCGTCCGTGTCCGCGGGCAGCACGCCGGTGGCCATGTCGGCCCGGATCCGGCTCTCGAACATCTCCAGGTTGGCGTTGCGCCGGTCGCGCAGGGCCGCCGCCACCTCGTCCGCGGTGGTGTTGATCGCGGCGCTGATCACCATGCAGCCGCGCGGGTGGGCCGGGTCGGTGTAGACCTCGGCCGCCTCGCGCAGGATGCGTTCGACGGCGGCCCGGGCGGTGGGCTCCTCGGCGAGCGCCACGCTCGCGAAGTCCCCGTACCGGCCCCCGTACACGGTCACGACCTCGTCGAAGAGCTTGCGCTTGTCGCCGAAGGCCGCGTACAGGCTGGGCGCGCTGATGCCGAGCAGGGCGGTCAGGTCGGAGATGGAGGTCGCCTCGTAGCCGCGCTCCCAGAAGGCGGTCATCGCCTTGTCGAGGGCGGCGTCGCGGTCGAAGGAACGGGGTCTGCCGCGCTGTCCGGTCACCATGCCCGCATTCTATAGCGGGCGCTAGGGAATCTGGTACGGTCCTTTCTGTAGCGACCACTATCGATTTCGGAGGGGGGCGCGTCATGGGCGTGCTCAAGGGGAAGACGGCACTGGTCACGGGCGGCAGCCGGGGCATCGGGCGGGCCGTGGCCGAGCGGCTGGCGCGGGACGGCGCACTGGTCGCCGTGCACTACGGGCGCAACGAGGCGGCGGCGAAGGAGACGGTGGCGGCGATCGGGGCGGCCGGCGGGAGGGCCTTCGCCATCGGGGCCGAACTCGGGGTCCCCGGCGACGCACAGGCCCTGTGGGCCGCGTACGAGGCCCATCCCGCACACACCGAGGGCGTGGACATCCTGGTCAACAACGCGGGCGGGGCGACCTTCGCGGGGATCGAGGGGACGGACGAGGAGACGTACGACCGCGCGCACGCCCTCAACGCCAAGGCGCCGTTCTTCGTGATCAAGCACGGGCTGGCGCGGCTGCGGGACGGGGGCCGGATCGTGAACGTGACCGGCACCCCCGAGATCGCCCTGCCGGCGATCCTGGCGACGGTCATGGCGAAGGGCGCGGCGAACGCGATGACCCGCTCGCTCGCCGCCGAGCTGGCCCCGCGCGGGATCACCGTGAACTCGGTGGGCCCCGGAATCACCGAGACGGACCTGAACGCGGGCCTGCTCGCGGACCCCGCGACCCGGGCCCACCTGGCCGCCCGCTCCGTGTTCCACCGGGTGGGCACGGCGGAGGAGGTCGCGGACGTGGTGGCCTTCCTGGCCTCGGCCGACTCCCGCTGGGTCACGGGCCAGCACCTGGACGCGACGGGCGGGCTGCAGCTCGCGCTGATCTAGGGGGTGCCCCCGGGAGCGGGACCCGCCTCCCCGGGGTCCCGTGGACGCCCTCGCACCGCGCTCCGCCGGGCGGCCGTCCGGCGGGCCGGGCGCCCGGATCCGGATCACCATGGATTACGTCGAGACCCCCGCCGACCGCGCCGGCCTCTGCTAGATTGGTCTATACCACACCACCACTCCAGATCGGCAGGCCCCGCGTGGAAGTTGTCATCGTCCCGGACGCCAAGGCAGGCGGCGAGCTCATCGCGGAGGCCATGGCCGCCCTGGTACGCCGCAAGCCCGACGCCCTGCTCGGCGTGGCGACCGGCTCTACCCCGCTGCCCATCTACGAAGCCCTCGCCGCCAAGGTCAAGGATGGTCGGGTCGACGCCTCCAAGGCCCGCATCTGCCAGCTCGACGAGTACGTCGGCCTGCCGGCCGGACACCCGGAGTCCTACCGCGCCGTCGTGCTGCGCGAGGTCGTCGAGCCCCTCGGCCTGTCCGAGGCCTCCTTCATGGGCCCCGACGGCTCGGCCGAGGACCTCGTCGGCGCGTGCGAGGCCTATGACCGGGCCCTCGCCGCGGCCGGCGGCGTCGACCTCCAGCTGCTCGGCATCGGCACGGACGGCCACATCGGCTTCAACGAGCCGTGCTCCTCCCTCGCCTCCCGCACCCGCATCAAGACGCTGACCGAGCAGACCCGCGTGGACAACGCGCGCTTCTTCGACGACGACCTGGACCAGGTGCCGCACCACGTCATCACCCAGGGCATCGGCACCATCCTCGACGCCCGCCACCTGGTCCTCCTGGCCACCGGCGAGGGCAAGGCCGAGGCGGTCGCGCAGACCGTCGAGGGCCCGCTGTCCGCGCTGGTCCCGGCGTCCGCGCTGCAGCTGCACCGGCACGCGACCGTGGTCGTGGACGAGGCCGCCGCGTCGAAGCTGAAGCTGGCGGACTACTTCCGCCACACGTACGCCAACAAGCCCGCCTGGCAGGGCCTGTAGCCGCACGTGCACGCCGAAGGGCCTGGACTCCCCTGGGGGACCAGGCCCTTCGTGTCGTGTGCGGGTGCGGAGCGCTGCACGGTGCCTTCCGGGCGCTGCCCGGTTTCGGGGCGGGGCGGGGCGGGGAGACGGCCCCGCGCAGCGGCAGCCGCAGGGCTACGCCCCCGCGATGACTTCCGCCGCAGCCCGCCCGCAGACGCGCGACGCGCCATGGGTGGCGATGTACACCGAACCCCGCGGCGCAGCCATCGGCAGGCCCATCTCCACCACCACCGTGTCCGGCCGCGCAGCGACCAGCGCGTCCAGGGCCTCCGTCATCCACGGGTGCCGGTGCGCGTCGCGGACCACCGCGACGACCGTACGGTCCCCCGCCGCCGTCAGGATGTCCGCGGCCGCGGCGCCCTCCGGGTAGGCGCCCGCCTCCGTGCCGGGGAGCAGCGAGGCCAGCTCCGCGGCCACGCCCCAGGGGGTCTCGTCCCCCACCGCGATGTTCGCGACGGGCGCGAGGGTGGCCACGTACGGGGCGGAGAGCGGCCGCGCCGAACCGGTGACGGCCAGGGCGCGGCGGGCCGCCGTCAGGCCGATGCCGGACGCGCGGCTCCCCTCCGGCCGCGCGTCCGGCCGGGCTCCGCGGGTCCATACGGCGAGCTCGCGGACCCGGGCGGCGGCGTCGGCGAGGCGCTCCTCGGGGAGCGTGCCCTCGCGGACGGCCGCGACCAGCGCGTCGCGCAGCCGCAGGACGGTGGCCTCGTCGGCGAGACCGCCGCCGACGCAGATGGCGTCGGCGCCCGCCGCGATGGCGAGGACCGAGCCGCGCTCGATCCCGTACGTCCCGGCGATGGCGTTCATCTCCATGCCGTCGGTGACGATGAGGCCCTCGTAGCCGAGCTCCTTGCGCAGCAGGCCGGTCAGGATCTGCGGGCTGAGCGTGGCCGGGCGGGTCGGGTCGAGGGCGGGCACCAGGATGTGCGCGCTCATCACGGCCTTGGTGCCGGCCTCGATGGCCGCCTTGAAGGGGACGAGCTCGCGGGCCTGGAGGGTGTCCAGGTCCACGTCGATGCGCGGCAGGGCGTGGTGCGAGTCGACGTTGGTGTCGCCGTGGCCCGGGAAGTGCTTGGTGCAGGCGGCGACGCCGGCGGCCTGCAGTCCCTCGACGTAGGCGGCGGTGTGCCGGGCGGCGAGCCCGGTGTCGGCGCCGAAGGACCGTACGCCGATGACGGGGTTGTCCGGGTTGGAGTTGACGTCCGCGGACGGGGCCCAGTTGAGGTTGACCCCGCACTCGGCGAGGCGGCGGCCCAGCTCGCGGGCGACGTCCCGGGTGAGGCCGGTGTCGTCGACGGCGCCGAGGGCCAGGTTGCCGGGGAAGGACGAACCGCCGCGGACCTCCAGGCGGGTGACGTCGCCACCCTCCTCGTCGATGGCGACCAGGACGTCGTCCCGCTCGGTGCGCAGCTGCGCGGTCAGCGCGGCGAGCTGCTCGGGCGAGGCGATGTTGCGGCCGAACAGGCCGACCGCGGTGAGGCCTTCGCCGATCCGGCGGAGCAGCCAGGCGGGGGCGGTGGTGCCCTCGAAGCCGGGCTGGAGGACCGCGAGGGCGTCCCGGGTGAGGCCGTCCTTCCCGTCGGACGCCGTGGTGCGGTGCGCAAGGACAGTCATGGCGGCCGTTATCCCTTCACGGCGCCGGCGGTCATGCCGCCGACGGCCTTGCGCTGGAGGAAGATGAAGATGAGCAGGACCGGGACCGCGAAGAGCGAGGACGCGGCCATGGTGGCGCCCCAGTCGTTGCCGAAGGCCGACATGAACTCGGTGAGCCAGAGCGGCAGGGTCTGCGCGCTCTTGTCCTTGTTCAGGATCAGGACCATGGCGAACTCGTTCCAGGCCGTGATGAAGCCGAAGAGCGAGGTGGACATCAGGCCGGGGGCCAGCAGCGGGAAGATCACCTTGCGGAAGGCCTGCCCGCGGGTGCAGCCGTCGATCTGGGCCGCCTCCTCCAGGGTCACCGGGACGGCGGCGATGAAGCCGCGCAGGGTCCAGATGGTGAAGGGGAGGATCATCACGAAGTAGATCGCGGTGAGCAGCGGCAGGCTGTTCAGCATCTCGCCGTCGCGGGCGATCATGTACATCGCGATGACCATGACCTCCCAGGGGGCCATCTGGGCCATCATCACGGTGAGGACGAGGCCCTTGCGGCCCTTGAACCTCATCCGGGCGATCGCGAAGCTCGCGGCGAGGGCGACGAGCAGGGCCAGCGCGACGGCTCCGACGGTGACCAGGACGCTGTTGGTGACGTACGTCCAGAAGTTGGAGACCCCGGTGGCCTTGGTGAAGTTGTCGAGCGTCGGGGTGAAGACGAAGACCGGGTCCTTCGTGAGCATCTGGCTCGACGGCTTGAGGGCCGAGGAGAACATCCAGTACACGGGGAAGACGAAGACCAGGGCGAGGAGGAGCGCGCCGAGGTTCTTGGCGACGGCGGCGGGGCGGACCGGGCGGCGCTTGCGGAGCTGCTGCGCGGGCTTCGGCGCGGTGGTGGTCGTGGTGCTGCTCACTGCTCCTCCTCCTGCTTCAGGATCAGGCGGAAGTAGAAGGACATGACGACCACGAGGATGAGGATCGTCAGGACGGAGATCGCGGCGGCGAGGCCGTAGTGGGCCTGGCTCTGGCCCTCGACGTAGGCGAAGACCGGGAGGATCTCGGAGGCGCGGTCGGGGCCGCCCTTGTTCATGGCGTAGACCTGGGTGAAGGCCTTGAACACCCAGATCACCTCGAGGAAGGTGGTGATGAGGAAGAACGGCTTGAGGTTCGGGAAGACGATCTTCCAGAAGGTCTGCCAGCCGTTGGCGCCGTCCATCCGGGCGGCCTCGTACAGCTCGGCGCCGACCGTGGTGAGTCCGGCGTACATGTTGAGGGCGACGAAGGGGATGGAGCCCCAGACCACCAGGACGGTGACGATCGTCAGGGTCGAGAGGCCCGTCTGCATCCAGTTGTGCTGCTCGTATCCGGCGAAGCCGGCGGTGCGCATCACCCAGTTCATGACGCCGAACTGCTCGTCGAACAGCCACTTGAAGACCTGCACGGAGGCGACGATCGGCATGGCCCAGGCCATCACCAGCGCCATCGACAGGACCAGCCGCATCTTCTTGCCGAGCCGGTTCAGCAGGATGCCGATGAGGCTGCCGAGCACCATGATCAGTGCGACGTTGGCGGCGGTGAAGGCGAAGCTGCGGACGACCACGGTCCAGAAGTCCGCGTCACCGATCAGCTCGGTGTAGTTGGAGAACCCCGCGAAGGGGTACTTCCGCTGGATGAACTCGATCTTGTTGATGTCCTGGAAGGACAGGATCACGTTCTTGATCAGCGGGTACAGCAGCAGTGTCGCGAGGGCGAGCACCGCCGGTGCGACCAACAGGTAGGGCAGCCACCCCGAGGGGAGCGACTTTCTGCCCCCGCGAGGAGACGTGGGACCGGGACCGGTCGGGGACGCGGACTTCTCGGGCCGTCCGGCGGACTTCTGTGGTGCGTCCTGTGGAGCGGCGGTCATCGCTCCCTGGGAGTGCACGGTCATGGCGTGGCTTCCTCGCGGTTGACTGTGGAGTCAAATGCGCACCGGGGGCACGGCAGGCGGCGTGGCGCCTGCCGTGCCCCCGGTGCGATCACACTGCTGGGTGGTGCGGGAACTGCGGGGTGGGACTACTTGTTGATGCGGTTCGCGATTTCCTTGTCCGCGTCCGCGCCCGCCTTGGCGGCGTCCTCACCGTTCAGGACCTTGGTCATGAACTCCTTGATGGGGTTCGGCTCGGTCTCGACGTTCGCCCAGCCCGCGGTGACCGGAGTGATCTTGCCGTTGACGCCGGCCTTGCCCATGGCCTCGGCGAAGGAGCCGGCGGCCGGGGTGAAGTTCGCGCCGGCCTGGTTCGGCAGCAGGGCGCCCTTGGTCTCGGCGGCGTACTTGGTCATCTGGTCCTTGCCTGCGGCGAGGGCCAGCCACTCCTTGGCGAGCTCCTTGTTCTTGGAGCGCTCGGCGATCGCGAGGTTCGAGCCGCCGAGGAAGACGGTGCTGGTCTTGTCCGCGGTCTTGCCCGGGATCGGGAAGTAGCCGAAGTCGGCCTCCTTGCCCGCGTCCTTCAGGGCCTTCTCGGCGCCGCCGGCCTCCCAGCCGAGACCGATCCAGGAGGCGACGCCGCCCTTGGGAACGATGTCGGTGGACTGCTGCGGGTTGGCCTCGTCCTTGTCCTTGGGGGCGGTGGAGAAGGACTGGAGCTTCTTGTAGAACTCGACGGCGGAAGCGGCCTGCGGGGTTCCCAGTCCGCCCTTCCACTTGGCGCCGTCCTTGACGGCGAGGTCGCCGCCCTCGTCCCAGACGAAGCCGGCGAGGACGTACCAGCTCTGGCCGGGCAGGTAGATCGGCTGCGAGGCCGGGTCGGCCGCCTTCAGCTTCTCCAGACCGGCGATCCACTCGTCGCGGGTCTTCGGCGGGGTGACGCCGGCCTTCTCGTAGGCCTTCTTGTCGTAGATGACCACGCGGTTGGCGGCGTACCACGGAGCGGAGTAGAGCTTGCCGTCGATCTCGGCCGAGGCGAGCATGCTCTTCTGCCAGGCGTCGGCGCCGAGCTTGGCCTTGTCCTTCGTCAGGTCGGCGAGCCCGCCGGTGACCGCGTAGCCGGCGGTCTGCGTGTTGCCGAGCTCAAGGACGTCCGGCGGGTTGTTCTCGGAGAGGGCCGTGGTGACCTTCTCCTGGATGCCGGTCCACTTCTGCTCTTCGATCTTGACCGTGACACCGGGGTGCTTGGCCGAGAACTCCTTGTTGACCTCGTCGATCCAGGCCTTGGGAGCGGAGCCGTCCATCACCCAGACGGTGATCTCCCTGGCGCCACCCGCGTCGGTCTTCGCCTTGTCGTCGCCGCCGTTGCCGCACGCCGCGACTCCGACCATCATGCCCGCGACACTGACCGCCGCGATGAGCTTGCGCTTCACGCCACCCTCCTCAGGGATGCCTGCCTGCACTTCCCTCGCCCGCCGCGGTGACATACGCGAAGTACTGCCGTGGGGCCGGGATCTGATCCATATTGGTTTAGACCAGTAGCTGGAGCTTGGCCTAGACCTTTAGGGGTGTCAAGGGTCTAATGAGCGGGTGCCCGGTCCGTTATCGGACCGACACCTGGGGAGAGAGAAGGCCTGTCCCCCCACTCGTGTCACGATGTGACCGCACATATCGGAGGAGCCGGTGACGGCAGCGAAACTGGAGTCGGGAAGGCGGGCGGCGATGGCCACCGAAGGGGCGACCACGGAGCCGGACGGCGGGGCAGCCACCCGCACGGCACGTGTTCCCAAGTACTACCGACTCAAGCGGCACTTGCTCGACATGACCGAGACGCTGCCGCCCGGCACCCCGGTGCCGCCGGAGCGCACGCTCGCGGCCGAATTCGACACCTCGCGGACCACCGTCCGGCAGGCCCTCCAGGAACTGGTCGTAGAGGGACGACTGGAGCGGATCCAGGGCAAAGGCACCTTCGTCGCCAAGCCCAAGGTCTCCCAGGCGCTCCAACTCACCTCGTACACCGAGGACATGCGGGCCCAGGGACTGGAACCCACCTCCCAGCTCCTCGACATCGGCTACGTGACGGCCGACGACACCCTCGCGGGACTGCTCAAGATCACCACCGGCGGACGGGTGCTGCGCATCGAGCGACTGCGCCTGGCCAGCGGCGAGCCGATGGCCATCGAGACCACGCACCTGTCGGCCAAGCGCTTCCCCGCGCTGCGCCGTTCGCTCGCCAAGTACACCTCCCTCTACACGGCCCTCGCCGAGGTCTACGACGTCCACCTGGCCGAGGCCGAGGAGACGATCGAGACCTCGCTGGCCACCCCGCGCGAGGCCGGGCTGCTCGGCACGGACGTCGGCCTGCCGATGCTGATGCTGTCGCGGCACTCCCTGGACGCCGACGGGGAACCGGTGGAGTGGGTGCGGTCGGTGTACCGCGGCGACCGGTACAAGTTCGTCGCCCGGCTCAAGCGCCCCGCCGTCTGACCTCGTACGTTCAGCCCCGTCCGAGCCCGTCCAGCCCCGCCCGCCGGACCCCGGCCTACCGAATTCCTTCACATACCGGAATACGGACGGACCCTTACGCTCACCGGGCGATCCCCCGTAGATTCCCTGCCCTTACGCAGATGATCGACGAGGGGACGAGGTCATGCCTGAACCGGAAGCAACAGGGACAGAACGGGACGCGGCGAGTCCGGGCACGACGCCCGGCTCGCCCTCTCCCAAGTCCATCGCCGTGTGGGTGCTCGTCGGACTCGTCGGCGCCATCGGCTGGGGCGTGCTCGCGCTCTCCCGCGGCGAGGAGATCTCCGCGGCGTGGCTGCTCGCCGCCGCACTGGGCTCGTACGCCATCGCCTACCGCTTCTACGCGCGCTTCATCGCGGACCGCGTACTGAAGGTCGACGCCACCCGGGCCACCCCCGCCGAACGTCTTGACAACGGTGTCGACTTCCATCCCACCGACCGCCGGGTGCTCTTCGGCCACCACTTCGCCGCCGTCGCCGGCGCGGGCCCGCTCGTCGGACCCGTGCTCGCCGCGCAGATGGGCTACCTGCCGGGCACCATCTGGATCGTCGCGGGCGTCATCTTCGCCGGCGCCGTCCAGGACATGGTCACCCTCTTCTTCTCCACCCGCCGCGACGGGCGTTCGCTCGGCCAGATGGCCCGGGACGAGATCGGCCCCGTCGGCGGGGCCGCCGCCCTGGTCGCCGTGTTCGCCATCATGATCATCCTGCTGGCGGTGCTGGCCCTGGTCATCGTCAACGCCCTGGCGCACTCGCCCTGGGGCGTCTTCTCCATCGGCATGACCATCCCGATCGCCGTCTTCATGGGCTTCTACCTGCGCGTCCTGCGGCCGGGCCGGGTCACCGAGGTCTCCGTCATCGGCGTCGCGCTGCTCCTGCTCGCCATCGTCGCGGGCGGCTGGGTCGCCGAGTCCTCCTTCGCCGGCACGTTCACCCTGGAGAAGGAGACGCTGGTCATCTGGATGGTCGTGTACGGCTTCCTGGCATCGGTCCTGCCGGTGTGGATGCTGCTCGCGCCCCGCGACTACCTCTCCACCTTCATGAAGGTCGGCACCATCGCGCTCCTCGCGCTCGGCGTGGTCATCGCGATGCCCACCCTGAAGATGCCCTCGGTCACCGACTTCGCGGCGAGCGGCGACGGCCCCGTCTTCGCCGGGTCGATGTTCCCCTTCGTCTTCATCACCATCGCCTGCGGCGCGCTCTCCGGCTTCCACGCCCTGGTCTCCTCGGGAACCACCCCGAAGATGATCCAGAAGGAGACCCAGGTCCGCATGATCGGCTACGGCGCGATGCTGACCGAGTCCTTCGTCGCCGTCATGGCGATCATCGCGGCCTGCATCATCGAGCCCGGCCTCTTCTTCGCGGTCAACTCCCCCGGCGGGGTCATCGGCACCACCGTCGAGTCCGCCTCCCAGGCGGTGACGAACTTCGGCTTCGCCATCTCCCCCGAGGCGCTCACCCAGGCCGCCAAGGACGTCGAGGAAGCCAGCCTGCTCTCCCGCACGGGCGGCGCGCCGACCTTCGCACTCGGAATGTCGGAGATCTTCTCCGCCGTGGTCGGCGGCGCCGGCATGAAGGCGTTCTGGTACCACTTCGCGATCATGTTCGAGGCGCTGTTCATCCTGACGACGCTCGACGCGGGCACCCGCGTGGGCCGGTTCATGCTCCAGGACACCCTCGGCAACGTGCACAAGTCCTTCAAGGACGTCAGCTGGAAGCCCGGCGTGTGGTTCGCGAGCGCGATCGTCGTCGGCGGCTGGGGCTACTTCCTGTGGGTCGGCATCAAGGACCCGCTCGGCGGCATCAACCAGCTCTTCCCGCTCTTCGGCATCGCCAACCAGCTGCTCGCCGCGGTCGCGCTGGCCGTCTGCACCACCCTGCTGGTCAAGTCCGGACGGCTCAAGTGGGCCTGGGTGACGGGCGTTCCGCTGGTCTGGGACGCCACGGTGACCCTCACCGCGAGCTACCAGAAGATCTTCTCCGAGGACGTGAAGGTCGGCTTCTTCGCCCAGCGCGACAAGTACCAGGCCGGAATCGACGCCGACAAGGTCCTGCCGCCGGCGAAGAACATGGACGACATGCACACCGTCGTCACCAACGCCACGGTCGACGGCGTGCTGTGCGCCTTCTTCGCCGTCCTGATCATCGTGGTCCTCGCGGACGCGGCCCGGACCTGCCTCAGGGCCGTCCGCAACCCGGAGTCGGCGACCCTCTCCGAGGTCCCGTGGACCGAGTCGAAGATCGTCGCCCCGGCCGGACTGATCGCGACCGCCGAGGAGCGGGCGGAGCTCGCCGCGGCGGGCCCGGAGGCGGGCGGCGGACACGTCAAGGAGCCCGTGGCGTGAGCACCGTACGGAGCGCGCTGGCCAGGGCCCGGTTCTACGTCCGGGAGTTCTCGGGGGAGGCCGCGTACGACCGCTACGTGGCCCACGCCCGCTCCCACGACCCGGACGCGGAGGTCCTCACCCGCCGCGCCTTCGAACGCGCCCGTACGGACGCCCGCGAGGCGGACCCCCGCGAGGGCTTCCGCTGCTGCTGAGCCGCCCCGCACCCCGAAGGCCCCGCCGGATGCTTCCGGCGGGGCCTTCGGCCTGGACGGGGTCAGCGCACCCAGTCCTTGAGGACCTCTGTCTGGAGCGTGATGCCGACGGGGTCGGGAAGCTTGACTTCCTTGCCGAAGGGAACGGTGCGCACAGTTTCGTAGCGGTCGCCATCCGGGTCGCTGTGGACGAGAACCTGGCACTTGAGCCGGTCGATGAGCAGGTACACGGGAATACCGGTCTGCGCATAAGCGCGCGGCTTCTCGATCCGGTCGCGCCGCTCGGTGTCGGAGTCCCACGAGGTCACCTCGACAGCCATCAGGATCGGGCTCGGATCCACCCAGTCGCCCTGTCCCACGAACGCGTCCTCGTGCGCCAGAACCCCGTCCGGAATAGCACGGCCCTCCCGGTACTGTTCCGCCTTGATCCCCTGCCCTGGGTGCAGCCAGAAATCCGGGTGGTGCTGCATGCAGATCCGTGTCAGCCACAGAATGATCCGCCCGTGGTCCCCGTCTGGCATGGCCTTGCTCCTCAGCACCCCACCGATGAACTCCAGTCGCAGCCCCTCCGCCTCGCGGGCCGCTATCCGGGCCAGGTGCTCGAACTCTGCGATCGTCATGTGGGGCCTGTCGGTCATCACGGTCATGCCTCGCTCGCCTTCCTCGACGGTGCTTCTTCGACCATAGCGCCGCCCGCCGACACCCGTCCTGCACACTCGACCGCATGGACATGGTGATCAGAACGGCGCTGCCCGCCGAATACGCGGAACTGGGTGAGATCACGGCGCAGGCCTACCTCGCCGACGGGCACCTGGACTTCAACGAGGACGACGGCTACCTGAACGTGCTGCGCGACGTGGCCGGCCGGGCCGCCCGGGCCGAGGTGCTCGTCGCCGAGCGGGACGGGCGGATCCTGGGCGGGGTGACCTTCGCCGCCCCCGGCAGCCCGCTCGCCGACATCGCCGCCCCCGACGAGGCGGAGTTCCGGATGCTCGCGGTGGCCCGGGCGGCGCGCGGCCAGGGCGCCGGTGAGGCTCTGGTGCGGGCGTGCGTCGAGCGGGCGCGGGCCATCGAGGGGGTGACGGGCGTCGTGCTCTCCACCCAGCGCAGCATGGCCGGCGCCCACCGGATCTACGCGCAACTGGGCTTCGTACGCGTTCCCGAGCGGGACTGGGCGCCGATCCCGGGCCTGACACTCCTCGCGTATCGGCTCAAGCTGTAGCCGCGCCGACACTACATGTGGGGGTTGCCGCATACGGCCGCCCCCACATGTATGCTCAAGGCTGCTGTCGCGCAGGGGAATCCGGTGTGAATCCGGAACTGTCCCGCAACGGTATGAAGTGTCCGCCTACCGGACACCAAGTCCGATGACCTGCCGACAGCGCGCCCGGCTCGACCGAACCGGGTGCCGACACGTCCGGGCCTCGCGGTTGGGCCGGTGGACGCCATGCGGTGTGTACGCGTTCCTACCACGCCCGCATGCGCCCGCTCGCGCCCCGCTCCGCCGATGACCGGGCCGAGCGAGGGAGAGCTCCCGCCGTGACCATCGCGCCTTCCGCACCGCGCGCCGAGTCCGTTTCTGGCGACAACACCGAGGGCCCGGGGGCCACGCTGCTGCGTACCCTCACCGAACTGACGGCGGACCTCCCCGACACCGACCCCGGGCGCGTCGCCGCCGCCGCGCTCCGCGGCCGCAGCTCCGCCGCCGACGAGGCCGAACTCCGCGGTCTCGCCACCGAGGGCGCCGCCGGTCTGATCTCCGAGGACCCCGCCTACTCGAAGCTCGCCGCCCGGCTGCTGACGCTGGCCGTGCGCGACGAGGCCGCGAGTCAGGGCTCCACCTCCTTCTCGGCCTCGGTCGAGGTCGGTCACCGCGAGGGCCTGATCGCCGACCGCACCGCCGAGTTCGTGCGCACGCACGCGAACCGGCTGGACGCGCTGGTCGAGCACACCCTCGCCGAGGGCGCCGACGACCGCTTCGGCTTCTTCGGCCTGCGCACCCTGCACAGCCGCTACCTGCTGCGCCACCCGATCACCCGTCAGGTCATCGAGACCCCGCAGTACTTCATGCTGCGCGTGGCCTGCGGCCTCGCCGCGGACGAGAGCGTCCAGGCCCTCGAGGAAGTGACCTCGCTGTACCGGCTGATGAGCCGCCTCGACTACCTGCCCTCCTCCCCCACCCTCTTCAACTCCGGCACCCGGCACCCGCAGATGTCCTCCTGCTACCTGCTGGATTCCCCGCTGGACGAGCTCGACTCGATCTACGACCGCTACCACCAGGTGGCGCGCCTGTCGAAGCACGCCGGCGGCATCGGCCTGTCGTACTCCCGCATCCGCGCCCGCGGTTCCCTGATCCGCGGCACCAACGGCCACTCCAACGGCATCGTGCCGTTCCTGAAGACCCTCGACGCCTCCGTCGCCGCCGTGAACCAGGGTGGCCGCCGCAAGGGCGCCGCCGCCGTCTACCTGGAGACCTGGCACGCGGACATCGAGGAGTTCCTGGAGCTCCGCGACAACACCGGTGAGGACCAGCGCCGTACGCACAACCTGAACCTCGCCCACTGGGTCCCCGACGAGTTCATGCGCCGCGTGAACGCGGACGCCGAGTGGTCGCTGTTCTCCCCGGCCGACGTGCCCGAGCTGGTCGACCTGTGGGGCGACGAGTTCGACGCCGCCTACCGCAAGGCCGAGGCGGAGGGCCTGGCCCGCAAGACCATGCCCGCCCGCGACCTGTACGGCCGGATGATGCGCACCCTCGCGCAGACCGGCCAGGGCTGGATGACCTTCAAGGACGCCTCCAACCGCACGGCGAACCAGACCGCCGAGCCGGGCACGGTCGTGCACTCCTCGAACCTGTGCACCGAGATCATCGAGGTCACCAACGACGGCGAGACGGCCGTCTGCAACCTCGGCTCGGTCAACCTCGGCGCCTTCGTCGTCGACGGCGAGATCGACTGGGAGCGGATGGACGAGACCGTCCGCACCGCCGTGACCTTCCTCGACCGCGTGGTGGACATCAACTTCTACCCGACCGAGCAGGCCGGCCGTTCCAACGCCCGCTGGCGCCCGGTGGGCCTGGGCGCGATGGGCCTCCAGGACGTCTTCTTCAAGATGAAGCTCCCCTTCGACTCCCCCGAGGCGAAGGCCCTCTCCACCAAGCTCTCCGAGCGCATCATGCTCGCGGCGTACGAGGCCTCGTGCGACCTGGCCGAGCGCAGCGGCCCGCTGCCGGCCTGGGAGCAGACCCGCACCGCGCGCGGCGTCCTGCACCCGGACCACTACGACGTGGAGCTGAACTGGCCGGAGCGCTGGGACGCACTGCGCACCCGGGTCGCGAAGTCCGGCATGCGCAACTCCCTGCTCCTCGCCATCGCCCCGACGGCCACCATCGCCTCGATCGCCGGCGTGTACGAGTGCATCGAGCCGCAGGTCTCCAACCTCTTCAAGCGCGAGACGCTCAGCGGTGAGTTCCTCCAGGTGAACGGCTACCTGGTGGAGGAGCTGAAGGCGCTCGGCGTGTGGGACGCCCAGACCCGCGAGGCGCTGCGCGAATCCTCCGGCTCGGTCCAGGGGTTCGGCTGGATCCCGGCCGAGGTCCGCGAGCTGTACCGCACGGCGTGGGAGATCCCGCAGCGCGGCCTGATCGACATGGCGGCGGCCCGTACGCCGTTCCTGGACCAGTCGCAGTCGCTGAACCTGTTCCTGGAGACGCCCACCATCGGCAAGCTCAGCTCGATGTACGCGTACGCCTGGAAGCAGGGTCTGAAGACCACCTACTACCTGCGCTCGCGCCCCGCGACGAAGATCGCCCGCGCCGCGTCCGCGTCCGCCGTTCCGGCCGCCGCCACCCCGCTCCCGCAGGCCGTCGACGCCGACGCTCTGGCCTGCTCCCTTGAGAACCCCGAGTCCTGCGAGGCCTGCCAGTAATGAGCTCCACCGACAACAAGAACCTCCTGGACCCGGGCTTCGAGCTCACGCTCCGCCCGATGCGCTACCCGGACTTCTACGAGCGCTACCGGGACGCGATCAAGAACACGTGGACGGTGGAGGAGGTCGACCTCCACTCGGACGTCGCGGACCTCGCGAAGCTGACGCCGGCCGAGCAGCACATGATCGGCCGCCTGGTCGCGTTCTTCGCGACGGGTGACTCGATCGTCTCGAACAACCTGGTGCTGACGCTCTACAAGCACATCAACTCCCCGGAGGCGCGCCTGTACCTGTCGCGCCAGCTGTTCGAGGAGGCCGTGCACGTCCAGTTCTACCTGACGCTGCTCGACACCTACCTGCCCGATCCGGACGACCGCGCGGCCGCGTTCGACGCGGTCGAGGAGATCCCGTCCATCCGCGAGAAGGCGCAGTTCTGCTTCAAGTGGATGGACTCGGTCGAGAAGATCGACCGGCTGGAGTCGAAGGCCGACCGCCGCCGCTTCCTGCTGAACCTGATCTGCTTCGCCGCGTGCATCGAGGGCCTGTTCTTCTACGGCGCCTTCGCGTACGTGTACTGGTTCCGCTCGCGCGGCCTGCTGCACGGCCTGGCCACCGGCACCAACTGGGTGTTCCGTGACGAGACCATGCACATGAACTTCGCCTTCGAGGTCGTGGACACGGTCCGCAAGGAGGAGCCGGAGCTCTTCGACGACGCCCTCCAGCAGCAGGTCACCGACATGCTCAAGGAGGCCGTGGAGGCGGAGCTGCAGTTCGGCCGCGACCTGTGCGGCGACGGCCTGCCGGGCATGAACACCGAGTCGATGCGCGAGTACCTGGAGTGCGTCGCGGACCAGCGTCTGGTCCGCCTCGGCTTCGCCCCGGTGTACGGCTCGCAGAACCCGTTCTCCTTCATGGAGCTGCAGGGCGTCCAGGAGCTGACCAACTTCTTCGAGCGCCGTCCGTCGGCCTACCAGGTCGCGGTCGAGGGCACGGTCGACCTGGACGAGGACTTCTAGGGTCCCCGGTCTTCCAGGGCCCCCGGCCGGGACGCGGTAACGCCGCGAAGCCGGGATGCGGTATCACCACCGCGTCCCGGCTTCTCGCGTTTCCGGCGCCCGATCGTCCGGCTGCCCGTGTGCACGGTCGCCCCCGGCTCAGTGGGCGACGGGGCCCCAGTGCATCCCGCTGTGCCGGGGGCGGGGCCGGCGGACGGTGGGCGGCAGGCCGCCGGCCTTCTGGCGCGGCAGCCACACGAGCCGGGTCTCGACGGCCCGCAGCTGCCGGTCGATCCGACGGTCGCGCAGGACCCCGTACAGGCTGGGGGCGAGCACCAGGGCGGCGACGGCAAGGACGGTGAGGTAGCTCAGGAAGGTGTTCATGTCTCCACTCTCCTCCCGTGGGGAAAACTCGCACAGTGGCAGGACTGTCATGAAAGAGCGAATTACTGCCACACTGGAGCCATGCTGACCAACGTGGCCGTGGCCCTCCTCGACGAGATCGCCCCCTTCGAGTTCGGGATCTTCTGCGAAGTCTTCGGAATCGACCGCAGCGATCACGGACTGCCGGTGTACGACTTCGCCGTGTGCGCGGCGCAGGAAGGTCCGCTGGCCATGTCCGGCACCGGATTCACGGTCTCCCCCGAGCACGGGCTGGAGCGGCTGGAGAGCGCCGACCTGATCTGCGTGCCCGCCTTCCGTGACGCGGGCGAGCGCACGTTCCCGGAACCGCTGCTGGAGGCGCTGCGCCGCGGGGTGGACCGGGGAGCGCGGGTGGTCAGTGTGTGCAGCGGCGCGTACGTGCTCGGGGCGGCGGGGCTGCTGGACGGCCGGCACTGCACCACGCACTGGATGCACGCCGCGACGCTGGCCCGGCGCTTCCCGCGGGCGCTGGTCGACCCGGACGTGCTGTACGTCGACGCGGGCCCAGTGATCACCTCCGCCGGCACCGCCTCCGGCATCGACGCCTGCCTGCACCTCGTCCGCCAGGAGCACGGGGCCGAGGTGGCCAACACCATCGCGCGGCGGATGGTCGTACCGCCCCACCGGGACGGCGGGCAGGCCCAGTACATCGAGCGGCCGCTGCCGCGCACCTCCTGCGACACCGTGGGCGAGGTGATCGAGTGGATGGCCCGCCACCTGGAGGAGGAGATCACCGTCGAGCAGCTCGCGGAGCGCGCGCACATGTCACCGCGCACCTTCGCCCGCCGCTTCCTCCAGGAGACCGGCACCACCCCGTACAAGTGGGTGCTGCGGCAGCGGGTCCTGCTGGCCCAGGAACTGCTGGAGTCGACCGACGAGACGGTGGACGCGATCGCCGGCCGCTCCGGCTTCGGCAACGCGGCCGCCCTGCGCCACCACTTCCTGCGGACCCTGGGCACCACGCCGAATTCCTTCCGGCGCGCCTTCCGGGGCCCGCAGGCCGCCTAGCCGGCCGAGGGGCTACGCGTTCGGGACGGTCTCGTAGCGCGGGGTGCCCTCTTCCATCTGCCGCAGGGCGTCCTTGCGGTCCCGCTTCGAGAGGCGGTCGATGTAGAGGTAGCCGTACAGGTGGTCGGTCTCGTGCTGGAGGCAGCGGGCGAAGTAGCCGGTGCCGCGCACCTTGATCGGGTTGCCCTGGGCGTCCTGGCCCTCGACCTCGGCATAGTCCGGGCGGGCCAGCGAGGCGTACGCCGTCGGGACCGACAGGCAGCCCTCGTTCGAGTCGTCCAGCACCCGGGTGCCCGCGGGCAGCTCGACGAGCTTCGGGTTGACGACGACACCGGTGTGCCGCACGCCGTCGTCGTCCGGGCAGTCGTAGACGAAGACCTTCGCGTCCACGCCGATCTGGTTCGCGGCGAGGCCCACGCCCTCGGCGGCCTTCTGGCTGGCGAACATGTCGTCGATCAGCTGGGCCAGCTCGTCGCCGAACTCGGTGACGTCCTTGCACTCGCTGTGCAGGACCGGGTTGCCGACGACGGTGATCGGGCGGGCGGTGCCGCGCTCACGGTGGGCGAGCTCGCGCTCCGCACAGTCCTCCGTGTCCACTACGTACCCGTCGTTCACGACCTCGACAACCTCGTTCTCCTGCTGCGACATGTCCGCCGTACGCCTTCCGTAAGTCCAAGTCACCGGTGGTCGCCAATGGCCACCGATGTGCCCGTACAGCCTACGGCCCGGCTCAGCAGACTTCTTCGAGATCCCGCCACTCACGGGTGCCCGGGCTGTCCGCGACCCAGCCGTCGAGCAGTCCGCGCACCAGACCGGCCGGCGCCGCGATACCGCATTCGCGCTCGGGCACCCACAGGGAGCCGGAGCCGGCCGTACGGTGCCCCAGCGGTCCGGGGTGCCCCGGCTCGCTGTGGTCGTGCGGATCCAGGTGCTCGCCGTCGCCCTCGTCGCTGGGCATCTCGCTCTCCGAGCAGGTCCGGCACAGCAGCCGCACCGACGAGGACCAGTCCTCGGCGGCGAAGCCCGCGTCCGAGGCCAGCTGCTCCAGCGCGTCGCGGTCCGCCTCGGTGGCCGCCTCCAGCAGCACCACCCAGGTCGGCACCGGCGACGGCGCCCACAGCTCGATCTCGTCGAAGACGGGGTACGAGGGGCCGGCCGCGGTGACCCGCTCGCCGTGCGGGACCCCGTCGTGGAGCACGACCTCGCCCCAGCGCCGCCCCGAGGAGGGCAGCGGGATCGACAGGACCTCCATCCGGGCCGGGTCCAGCCGGCGGCCCCAGACCACCTCGGCCTCGCCCTCCGGCGAGAGCCGCACGGCGGCGCTGCCGAGCTCCATGCCGACCGGTTCGCCACTGCCCTTGCCGCCCGCGCCGTGCGCGTCGCCGGGCACCTTCAGCCCGTACGCCTGCCAGGCCCGCCGGGCCAGCGGCCAGTCCTGCAGCGCGGTCGCGGCGATGCCGACGTTCCACCAGTCCGGGGCGCCGGTCTCACGGTCCAGCAGGGCCACGGCGCGCAGTCCGGCGGCCCGTGCCTGCTCCCAGTCGTGCCGGAACTTGTGCAGCAGGGCCAGATTGAACCAGGACTCGGACAGCCAGGGCTCCAGGTCCGCGGCTCTGGTCAGGAGCGCGCCCGCGTCCTCGTACCGCCCGTCGCCGATCAGCGTGAACGCGCGGTCGGTGGCCTGCCGCCACGAGGCGGAGGGCCGATGCCGTACCTTCCCGAAGATCCTCACGATTCCCGCCTGCCTGGGGGCACCCTCCCAGCGGTGGCTGGGGGACAACGGTGCAGCCTTGCGGACACTCTTACTGGCATCCAACCATGCCCACTCGGACGGCCGCTCATTACCCATGGGTTACCCCGGTCGGACAGGAACAACTCTGTCACGTCCACCCCTGGCCAGAACCCTCGCCAGACACTCCACGACCTCCGGCTGGTAATCGTGCCCGGTGCCCAGGCGGAGCTGTTCCAGGGCGGCCAGTGAGCCGCCCGGGTGACGGCTCCCGCCGCCCAGGTCGTCGTACGCGTTCACCGTACGCACGATGCGGGCCAGGACGGGCTGCTGCCGGTAGGGGTCCGCCTGCCGCTCCACCACCACGGCGACCTCGGCGGGCACCCCGGTCTGCCGGGCCACCTCGCCGCCCAGCCCGGCGATCCGGCGGGCCTCGTAGGCGGGCAGCCCGGCGGTGGCCCCGTCCGGAACCGGGTCGACGAGGGAGAGCTGGCCGATGTCGTGCATCAGGGCGGCGTACTCCAGCACCGTGAGCTCCCGCTCCGACAGGCCCAGCTCCCGGCCGACGGCGCAGCTCAGGGCGGCGACCCGGCGGGAGTGGCCCGGCCGGGTGTAGCCGGCGATCTCGGTGGCGCGGGCCAGGGAGGTGATGGTCTGGCGGTAGGTGGTGCGGATCGCGGTGATCCGGTGGAAGGACAGCTGGGTCAGCAGCAGGGGCACGCTGAAGACGGGTATGGCCCACAGGCCCGCGACGGCCGCGCCGAGCGCCATCACGACCCCGGTGGCGCAGATCGCCGCACCGATGCCGAGCTGGGCGCCCAGCTCGTCGCGCAGCAGGGGCCCGTACGGCCAGCCGGTGCGCGCCCCGGCCAGCGCGGCGGCGAGGACGGCGTCGCACAGGGCGGTGAGGCCGAGCAGGCCGAGCAGGAAGACGACGAGGTACGGGCCCTGGCCCACCCGTTCCTCCAGCCGGCCGGAGTTGTAGAGCGGCTGGAAACAGACGGCGGCGAAGCCGACGGTGAGCACCCGGCGGGACAGGTGGTCGAGGGCCGGGCCGCGGCCCCGGGCGATGTGCGGGACGATCCCGGCGAGGGCCGCCGCGACGACGACCGCGACGATCTGGAGCGCCCCGTGGCGGGTGGGCTGGCCGGCGTTCTGGCCGAGCAGGGCGTAGGCGAGGGCGCCGGCGGAGCCGAGGGGCGCGGGCAGCCGGTCGGGGGAGCCGTCCTGTTGGTCCCGGCGGGCGAGCTCGCCGACGGCGATCAGCGCGCCGAAGGCCAGGGCGGCACCGGGTTCGACGACGCCGTTCCACAGGGTGTGCCCGAGGGCGACGACGGTGAGCACGGCCGCGGCCCCCCGCACCGTCCACACGGCCGCGGCCCTCATCCGCCCGCCCCGGCACCGTCCGCGCCGCGACCGCGCCGCCCGGCGGCGGGCGGAGCCTCGCTCCCGGGGCCGTCGCCCCCGGCGGGCGGCGCGTCCTGCGCGGGCAGGGCGCGCAACGCCGTCCGCGCAGCCGATCGGGCGGTGCGGGCACCCTCGGGAAGGGGGCCGCCGTTCCCGTCGGCCGGGCCGGGAGCCGCCCGGACCCCGTCGGCGGGCGGAGCCGGTGCGGCCGGGCAGGGGTCCTGGCCCGGCGGTACGGACAGCCCCGGCCCCGGCACCCCGGCACCCGCGACCCCAGCGAGAGCGTTTCCGCTGATCACCTGGAGGTCCTCGTCCGAGGTGACCACCGGGTGCCAGCCGTGCCGGCCGATGGCGCCCGTCAGGGCCCGTACCATCGCCGGGTCGAACTGGGCCCCGGCACACCGGTCCAGCTCGGCCAGGGCCACCGGCACCGGCCGGGCCCGGCTGTAGGAACGGGTCGAGGTCATCGCGTCGAAGGCGTCGGCCACCGCCACCACCCGGGCCAGGACCGGGATCTGCTCGCCGGTCAGCCCGTACGGGTAGCCGGAGCCGTCGACCCGCTCGTGGTGGTGCAGGATCGCGGACCGGGCCTCGCCGAGGAAGCCGATGCCGCGCACCATCTCGTGCCCGTACTCGGGGTGCAGCTCGATGATCCGGCGTTCCTCCGGGGTGAGCGGCCCGTCCTTGCGCAGCAGCCGGGTGGGGACGCCCAGTTTGCCGACGTCGTGGAGGATCCCGGCGATCCGCACGACTTCCATCCGGTCGTCGGCCATGCCCAGCTCGCGGGCGATCATCGCGGAGGCCTGGCCGACCCGTTCGCTGTGGCCGCGGGTGTAGCGGTCCTTGATGTCGACGGCCTGGACGAGGGCGCGGATGGTGGCCCGGTGGGCGGCGCGCTCGCGGTGGTACTGGGCGAAGACCCAGCAGGAGATGTACATCGGCAGCAGCACGAGCAGGGCCGCCGGGAGCCCGTACGGGCTGCGCCACATGACGGCCATCATCAGTCCGGCGAGGCCGTGGACGCAGTGCGGGGCGAGGGAGAGGGTGAGCGGTCCGCGCCAGGCGGTGGCGGCGGGGCGGCGTTCGGCGGTGGCCAGGATGCCGCCGTCGAGGGCGGTGAGCACCAGGCAGAAGACCACGTCCGCGGCCGCCGCGGGGAGCATCACGTAGGGGAAGTCCGCCACCCACCCGGGGGGACCGGACCCCACGGAAGGGCCTCCGCCGAGGGCGGCCGGACCGCGCAGCAGCCCGTACGCCTGGCAGGCGGCCCAGGCGGCCATGGCCTGCTGCGCGCCGTGCCACACCCGGCGCACCCGGGCGGGCCGCTCGGCCACGGTCCCCGCGAATCCGCCGGGCAGCGCCACGAGCGCGGCGGCGGCGGGCGGCAGGAGGAAGACGGCGGCGAGCACCACGGGGAAGAAGGGGCCGATGCCCTCGGGCACCCGGCTGCCCAGCAGCGGGCAGATCTTGACGAGTTCGCAGCCGAGGTAGAGCAGGGCGAGCAGGACGACGGCCGCCCAGGACGTACCGGAATCCGTGAGGGCCGGGGTGACGCACGCCGCGGCCGCGAGGACGGCGCACAGGATGTATCCGCGCGCCATCGGCGGAAGTACCCGCATGGCGCTCTCCTCCCGTGGGCCGTTAGAGCCGGGTACCGAATCAAACCAGTACCGAATGGGGAGAATAAGTGGGGCCCCGAGCGAGGTGGGCCACATTTTCGTATTACGCCATGCGGACGCCCCCGGATTAGCACATTCGGGTGAACGAAGTGCCCTTCCGGGGGCGGTTGTTCCGTGCTTCGCCGATCAGGTCAGCCGGGGGCGGGGTTGTCGGCGGTGACGTCGTGATCGGGCACCGCCTGCCCCGACCGGATCAGCTCGATGCGGCCCATCACCTTCGACCGCAGGTCGGTCGGCACGTCGTCCGACCCGCAGCAGCGCTTGACCAGCTTCTTCACGGCCTTCTCCAGGCCGTACTTCTCCAGACAGGGATTGCACTCGCCGAAGTGGGTCTCGAACTTGGTGCAGTCACTGTCGGGCATCTCATGGTCGAGGAACTCGTACAGGTGGTCCAGGACCTCAGAGCACTCTGTCTCGTGCGGCTCTCCGCAACTCATGAGCCCGAGCCTTTCCGGTCGTTCGACTCTCCCGCGCCCGCGGGAACCAGCCCGCGCTCGCGGGCATAGTCCTCCAGCATTCCGCGGAGTTGACGGCGGCCACGGTGCAGTCGTGACATGACCGTACCGATGGGTGTACCCATGATGTCCGCGATCTCCTTGTACGCAAAGCCCTCTACGTCGGCAAGGTAGACCGCGATGCGGAACTCCTCGGGAATGGCCTGGAGCGCTTCCTTCACGTCCGAATCGGGCAGGTGGTCGAGCGCCTGCGACTCGGCGGAGCGCAGTCCGGTCGACATGTGCGACTCGGCGCGCGCCAGCTGCCAGTCCTCGATCTCCTCCGCCGCGCTGCGCTGGGGCTCGCGCTGCTTCTTGCGGTAGGAGTTGATGAACGTGTTGGTCAGGATGCGGTACAGCCACGCCTTCAGGTTGGTGCCCTCGCGGAACTGGTGGAACGACGCGTATGCCTTCGCGTACGTCTCCTGGACCAGGTCCTCGGCGTCGGCCGGGTTGCGCGTCATGCGCAGCGCGGCCGAGTACATCTGGTCGAGGTAGCCGAGGGCGTCCCGCTCGAAGCGCGCATTGCGCTCCGGGGTCGTCTCCTCCGCGTGGCCTTCGTCGGTCCCAGCGACAGGACCCACCTCCTCCGACTGCGTGGCGGCTCCGAAAGCGGATCCGCTCGAATCGGAGAATAGTCGACCATCCCGGCCCTCCGCCGCCCGAAGCGTGCTGCGCTTGGGGGCAGGAAGAACAGTCCAGTCCAGGTCAGCGGCCTGCCGACGGTTCTGACTGATGACCTGGGTCATGCGCTCCCTCTCCTCCGACAAGTTCCCGTACGTACCGACATCCGAGACAACAGAAGGGCCGGGCGGCGCATTCCCGCGTACCGGAAGGGTTTTCGGGCCATCCGCTTCCTCCCCGCTCCCGCTACTTCCCGGCCGGGAGCGCCAGGAGCCATTCCGCGACCGCCGCGGTGATCTTCCCGAGGGCCTCGTCCTGGGTGAGGTCCGCCTTCTTCGGGACCGCGAAACCGTGATCGCCGTACGGGATCTCCACCAGCGCGTGCTCTCCCGCGGGGAACTCCCCGGGCCGGCCGAAGGGGTCCCGGCCGCCCTGGACCACGAGCGTGGGCCGGCCGGCCCCGGTGAGCTCCGCGGCGCGGGACTTCTCCGGCCGGCCCGGCGGGTGTAGCGGGAAGGCCAGCGCCAGTACCCCGGCGGCGCCGAGCTCGACGGCGGTCCGGCAGGCCACCCGGGCCCCGGCGCTGCGACCGCCCGCGACCACCGGCAGCCCGGGCTTCGCGAGCGCGGGCCACAGCGCGCGCCATCCCCCGTCCAGCACCTTGGGCGCGGCGGCGACCTTCTTCCCGGCGACCCGCCAGGGCTGTTCGACCAGCGCGACCGTGATCCCGCGGGCGGGCAGGGCGGCGGCCAGCGCCTGGAGGTCGCGGGCCTCGATGCCGCCGCCGGCGCCGTGGCTCACGGCGAGCACGAGCTTCGCCGCGCGGGCGGTGTGCCAGGTGATGCGGGCCTCGCCCACCGGGGTGTCTACGCTCTCGGTACGCGTGGTCATGCGCCCCATCCTGCCCGGGGCGGGGCCTAGAAGAGGGTCGCCTCTTCCGGCGCGGCCAGCTCTTCCAGCAGCTCCGGCCCGTTGTTGCGGACGTTGCTCACCGCGGTGGACACCGGGTAGGCCCGCATCAGCCCGCCCGGCGGCGGCGCCAGCAGCTCCCGCAGGGAGCCCTCGGTGTCGGTGTTCGCGGGGTCCAGCCAGGCGTCCCAGCGGTCCGGGGTCAGCATCAGCGGCATCCGCGGGTGGATCTCGGACAGCGAGCGGGGCCCCTCGGCCGGGGGCACGCCCAGGGGCGCCGTCTCGGCCTCGGTGGTGATCACCGAGCAGGTGACCCACCAGGCGAGCGGGTGCTCGTCGGGCAGGGTCCGGTCGCGCCAGAACTCGTATATCCCGGCCATGGCGAAGACGGAGCCGTCGGAGGGCAGCACGAAGTAGGGCTGCTTGCGGGCCCTCTTCTTCTTCCCCTCCACCTCCAGCTGGCGCTCGTCGTGGGCGGTGACCCACTCGTAGTAGCCGTCGGCGGGGACGATGCAGCGGCGCTGCGCGAAGGGGCGGCGGAAGGACGGCTTCTCGTGCAGGGTCTCGGACCGGGCGTTGATCATCCGGGCGGCGCCTTCGGGGTTCTGCGCCCAGGAGGGGACCAGGCCCCATTTCAGCGTGCGCAGCTGGCGAACCGGACGCAGGTGCGAAGCGTCCTTCAGGGGACGGTCGAGGACGACGTGGACCTCCTTCGTCGGGGCCACGTTCCAGTCGGGGGCCAGGGCCTCCTCCGGCTCCCACTTCTCGATGCCGAATGCCTCCACGAGGTCCTCGGGCCTACGACTCGCCGCATACCGTCCGCACATGGCTGCCACACTGCCATGTCACTCCCCCCAGCTACCGCTGGGAGGTACCCCCACGCCACCAACGCAAGGAGTCCGCCACCTCATGGACAGCAGCACGACGGCCGGCCTGTGGGACCGGCTCACGGGCATACAGACCCCGCCCGACCGGTGGCTGGTGATCGTGACCGGCCTGGTCGCGCTGGCCGCCGTGGGGCCCCGGCCGCTGTGGCGGCTCTCGCGCAACGCCATCACCATCGCGCACGAGGGCGGGCACGGCCTGCTGGCGCTGCTGACCGGGCGGCGCCTCAGCGGGATACGGCTGCACTCGGACACGAGCGGGGTCACCGTCAGCCGGGGCAAGCCCACCGGGCTCGGGATGATCCTGACCGCTGCCGGCGGGTACACGGCGCCCTCGCTGCTCGGGCTCGGCGGGGCCGCGCTGCTGTCCGCGCACCGGATCACGCTGCTGCTGTGGGCGGCCACCGCCCTGCTGCTGGTGATGCTGGTGATGATCCGGAACGCGTACGGGGCGCTGACCGTGGTGCTGACGGGCGGGGCCTTCCTGCTGGTGTCCTGGCTGACGCCGGCCGAGGTGCAGGCCGCCTTCGCCTACCTGGTGGTGTGGTTCCTGCTGCTCGGCGGGGTCCGGCCGGTCTTCGAGCTGGGGGCCAAGCGCAGGAACGGCGGAGCCCCGGATTCCGACGCCGACCAGCTGGGCCGTCTCACCCACCTGCATCCGGTGGTGTGGCTCCTGTTCTTCCACATCGTCGCGCTGTGTTCACTGGTCGGCGGCGGCCGCTGGCTGCTCGCCCTGTGACCACCCCGTGAGACCGGCCCGCGATCAAGATCTGGGACCGGAGGGAGCCACTAAAGTGGGGGCCATGACCGAGACCCGCGCGCTCCCTGCCCTCTGGCCCGCTCCGCTCGCCGATGGGACCGTCCACGCCACCGTCACGGTGCCGGGGTCCAAATCGGTCACCAACCGTGCCCTCGTGCTCGCCGCGCTCGCCGCCGAGCCGGGCTGGGTGCGCCGCCCGCTGCGCTCGCGCGACTCCCAGCTGATGTCCGACGCGCTGCGCGCGCTGGGCGTCGGCATCGAGGAGACCGTCTCCTCCAGTTCCGCCAGTTCCACCAACGGCGCAGTGGGCGGCGAGGCCTGGCGGATCATCCCGGCGGCCCTGCATGGTCCGACGACCGTGGACGTCGGCAACGCCGGCACCGTCATGCGCTTCCTGCCGCCCGTCGCCACCCTCGCCGACGGGGACATCCGCTTCGACGGCGACCCCCGCTCCTACGAGCGCCCGCTCGGCCAGGTCATCAGCGCCCTGCGCACGCTCGGCGCCCGGATCGACGACGACGGCCGGGGCGCGCTGCCCATGACCGTCCAGGGCGGCGGGGCCCTGGAGGGCGGGACGGTCGAGATCGACGCCAGCAACTCCTCGCAGTTCGTCTCCGCGCTGCTGCTCTCCGCCCCGCGCTTCAACCAGGGCGTCGAGGTCCGGCACGTGGGCGCCACCCTGCCGTCGATGCCGCACATCCGGATGACCGTGGAGATGCTGCGCGCTGCGGGCGCCCAGGTCGACACCCCCGAGGCCGGCGGAGAGAAGAACGTGTGGCGGGTCTCCCCCGGCGCGCTGCTCGGCCGCGACATGGTCGTGGAGCCGGACCTGTCCAACGCCCAGCCCTTCCTGGCCGCGGCCCTGATCACCGGCGGCACGGTCACCGTCCCGGACTGGCCGCGCCGCACCACCCAGCCCGGTGACGCGCTGCGCCGGATCTTCACGGAGATGGGCGGCTCCTGCGAGCTGACCGACGCGGGCCTGGTCTTCACCGGCACGGGCAAGATCCACGGCATCGACGTGGACCTGAGCGAGGTCGGCGAGCTCACCCCGGGCATCGCGGCGGTGGCGGCCCTGGCCGACTCCGAGTCCGTACTGCGCGGGGTCGCGCACCTGCGGCTGCACGAGACGGACCGGCTGGCCGCGCTGACCGAGGAGATCAACGCGCTCGGCGGCGACGTCACCGAGACCGCGGACGGCCTGCGCATCCGGCCGCGCCGGATGCACGGCGGCGTGTTCCACACGTACGACGACCACCGGATGGCCACCGCGGGCGCGGTGATCGGCCTGGCGGTGGAGGGCGTACAGATCGAGAACGTGGCGACGACCGCGAAGACCCTGCCGGACTTCCCCCAGATGTGGACGGACATGCTCGCCGGGGACGCCGGTGGTTCCGGGACGCCCGGAGCGGGTGCGGGAGCGTAGGGCCCGTCATGCGCAGGTACGGCAAGCACACCGACGAGGACGACATCCGGCAGCGCCCGAACCCCAAGGGCAACCGGCCGCGGACGACCATCAGGCCCAAGCACGAGGACGCGGCCGAGGGCTTCGTCCTGACCGTCGACCGCGGCCGGCTGACCTGCCTGGTCGAGGGCCGTTCCGTGCACGCGATGAAGGCCCGCGAGCTGGGCCGCAAGGCCGCGGTCGTCGGCGACCGGGTCTGGATCGTCGGTGATCTGTCCGGCAAGAAGGACACCCTGGCCCGCATCGTGCGGATCGAGGAGCGCAAGTCCGTCCTGCGGCGCACCGCCGACGACGACGACCCGTACGAGCGGGTGGTCGTCGCCAACGCCGACCAGCTGGCCATCGTCACGGCCCTGGCCGACCCGGAGCCGCGGCCCCGGATGATCGACCGCTGCCTGGTGGCGGCGTACGACGCCGGGCTGGAGCCGCTGCTGGTGCTCACCAAGTCCGATCTGACCTCCGCGGACAAGATCCTGGAGATCTACTCGACCTTCGGGCTGAAGTACGTGGTGACCAACCGCGAGGAGCTGGCGGCGGGCGACGCGGCCGACCGGGTGCGCGAGCACCTCAACGGCCGGATCACCGCCTTCGTCGGCCACTCGGGCGTCGGCAAGACCACGCTGGTGAACTCGCTGGTCGCCGAGGGCCGCCAGCGCGCCACCGGAGTGGTCAACGCGGTGACCGGCCGCGGCCGGCACACCACCACCTCGGCGCTGGCGCTGCCGCTGCCGGGCGGCGACGGCTGGGTCATCGACACCCCGGGCGTGCGCTCCTTCGGCCTGCACCACGTGGACCCGTCCCGGGTGATTCTGGCCTTCCCGGAGCTGGTGCCGGGGACGGAGGGGTGCCCGCGCGCGTGCAGCCACGACGAGCCGGACTGCGCGCTCGACAAGTGGGTGGAGGACGGACACGCGGACCCGGCGCGGCTGTATTCGCTGCGGCGGCTGCTGGAGACGCGGGAGCGTCGCGAAGGCGACTGACCGTCCGGCGGGGTTCGCTGTGTTTGTCGAGGGCCCAGTCTGGATAAATGCATAATCCCACCAAGTGACGTGATGTCACGTGATGCGGGGAGGCATTCGACATGGCGTGGCTGCTGGTCGTGGTCGCGGGACTCCTGGAGACCGGATTCGCGGTCTGCCTCAAGCTCTCCCACGGATTCACCCGGCTGTGGCCGACCGTCGCCTTCGCGTGCTTCGCGCTCGGCAGCTTCGGTCTGCTGACGCTGGCCCTCAAGAAGCTGGACGTGGGACCGGCGTACGCGGTCTGGACGGGCATCGGCGCGGCCGGGACCGCGATCTACGGCATGGTCTTCCTCGGCGACCTGGTCTCCACCCTCAAGCTCGTCTCGATCTCGCTGGTCATCCTGGGGGTCATCGGACTGCAGCTGTCCGGGTCGTCGCACTGAGCTGCCGGAGCAGCCCGAGCAGCTCGGCCGCCCCCGGCTCCTCCCCCGGGGCGATCACGTAGGAGAGGGCGAGGCGCACGGCGAGCTCGCACCGCTGGGGGCCCTCCCCCGGCGTGAGCGCGACGGTTGCCCGGTCGCGGACGGCCCGGGCCAGCTCACCGGGACCGGGCGCCCGGCGTCCCGCGGCGGGCAGGCCCGCGTCCCAGCTGCCGGTGAGCAGGGCCCGTACGAGGGGATGGGCGCGGGCCGCGCGTACGGTCCACTCCGCGACGGCGGCGAGCCGTTCGGCGGCCTGCGCCGGGGCGGACAGGGCCCGGTCCACACCGTCGAGGTACCGGTCGGCCTCGCGCCGGACCAGGGCGCTGCCCAGACCCGCCTTGCCGCCGAACTCGTTGTAGAGGGTCTGCCGGGACACCCCGGCGGCCGCGGCCACGTCGACCATGCGCACGGACGGCCAGGGGCGCGCGGACAGCGCCGCCCCCGCCGCCTCCAGTAAGGACTCCCGGGCTGCCGGCATCCCTCGCCTCCCCGATCGGCTCTCCGGCCAGAGTTGACGGGCCGACAGATCCTGTCAAGGGCGCGTCGGGGCCGCACTGTGGACGTCGTTCGCCCGGGTCCGGGAGTCTCGATACTGTTCGGGCATGCCCGAGTATGACGATGACCTGCGCCTTGCCCTCGAACTCGCCGACGCGGCGGACGCCGCCACGATGGAGCGGTTCCGCGCCCTCGACCTGAAGGTCGAGACGAAGCCGGACATGACCCCGGTGAGCGAGGCGGACCAGGCCGCCGAGGAGATCATCCGGGCGGGCATCGCGGCCGCGCGGCCCGGCGACGCGATCCTGGGCGAGGAGTACGGCCTGCAGGGCAGCGGCCCGCGCCGCTGGGTCGTGGACCCGATCGACGGCACGAAGAACTACGTGCGCGGGGTGCCCGTCTGGGCGACGCTGATCTCCCTGATGGCCGAGGGCGCCGACGGCGTCTTCCGGCCGGTGGTCGGCGTGGTGTCCGCGCCGGCGCTGGGCCGCCGCTGGTGGGCGGCCGAGGGGCAGGGGGCGTACGCGGGCGGCGCGCTCGGCGAGACCACCGCGATCGGCGTCTCGAAGGTGGCCGGGCTGGGCGACGCCTCGTTCGCGTACTCCTCGCTGAGCGGCTGGGAGGAGCAGGGCCGGCTCGCCGGGTTCCTGGACCTGACCCGCGCGTGCTGGCGTACCCGCGGCTACGGGGACTTCTGGCCGTACATGATGGTCGCGGAGGGCTCGCTGGACCTGTGCGCCGAGCCCGAGTTGAACCTCTGGGACATGGCCGCCATCGCGGTCGTGGTCCAGGAGGCGGGCGGCCGGTTCACCAGCCTGGACGGGGTGGACGGCGTGCACGGCGGGAACGCGGCGGCCTCGAACGGGCTGCTCCACGAGGAGATGCTCGGCCTGCTGCGCCCGCGCACGTGAAGTCCTGCGCCCCGGGGGCCCCGCGCCCCTGAGGCTCCTGTGCGCCCGGGGCCCGGGGGCCGCACCCGGGGGCACGTGTGCGCCGGCACGCTCCTTTGCACGCCTTCTTGCTGACCCTCCGTGTCCATGGGAATCTGAGACTCCCCACGCTTGTGCGCTTGTGAAGCCTTTCTCTAAGGGAGCTTCACGGGCACACCCGCCCAAGCGGGGGGCTCACCCCAGGAGGTGGCTCTCTTCATGCTCGTCCGTGACGCAATGAGCACCGTGATCCTCACCCTCGGACCCGCACACACCCTCCGGCAGGCGGCCTGCCTGATGTCCGGCCGGCGCGTCGGCGCGGCCGTCGTCCTCGACCCCGACCACAGCGGAATCGGCATCCTGACCGAGCGCGACATCCTCAACTCGATCGGCGCGGGTCACGATCCCGACCGGGAGTCCGTGGGCGCGCACACCACCAACAACGTCGTCTTCTGTACTCCGGACGCCACCGTGCAGGAGGCGGCCGAGGCGATGACGCACGGCGGTTTCCGGCACCTGATCGTGCTGGAGAACGGCGGCCCGGTGGGCATCGTGTCCGTGCGCGACGTCATCCGCTGCTGGGTACCGGCCCGGCGCACGGTCTCCGCGTAGCCACGTAGGCACCTCTTCACGAAACGGCGCCGGGCCGGAACCCTCCGAGGAGGGTTCCGGCCCGGCGTCACGCAACGGCAAGCGATCCGTTTCAGCCGCGAAGGGCCTGGACCGCGGCCTCCAGCCGCTTGCCGAAGTCGCCGTCCGCCTGGCGGAAGTTGTTGATCGCGCGCTCGACGATGTCGTCGCGCGAGACCTTGGCGATGAAGCCGGACAGGTTCTCGACCAGACGGGCCTTCTCGTCCTCCGAGTAGAGGCGGTAGAGGTTGCCGGCCTGGACGAAGTCGTTGTCCTCGCTGTGCACGGCGGCGGCGTGGTTGCCCGTGCCACCGGTCACGTCGATGGGCTGCCACAGCGGGCGGTCGGTCTGGTGCGGGCCGCCGAAGCTGTTGGGCTCGTAGTTCTTCGCACCCTTGTGGCGGCCGTCGTACAGGTAGCCGTCGCGGGAGTTGGTGCGCGCCTCGGTGGCGTGCGGACGGTTCACCGGCAGGTGGTCGGCGTTGATGCCGACGCGGTAGCGGTGGGCGTCGCCGTAGCCGAAGAGGCGGCCCTGGAGCATCTTGTCCGGGGACGGACCGATGCCGGGAACGAAGTGCGCCGGGGAGAAGATCGACTGCTCGACCTCGGCGAAGACGTTCTCCGGGTTGCGGTTGAGCTCCAGCTTGCCGATCTCGATCGGCGGGTAGTCCTCGTGCGGCCACACCTTGGTGAGGTCGAACGGGTTGAAGCGGTAGGTCGCCGCCTCGGCCGCCGGCATGATCTGGACCTGCACGGTCCAGGTCGGGAAGTCGCCGCGCTCGATGGACTCGCGCAGGTCGCGCTGGTGGGAGTCGGGGTCCTCGCCGGCGAGCTGGTTGGCCTCGGCCTGGGTGAGGTTCTTGATGCCCTGGTCGGTCTTGAAGTGGTACTTGACCCAGAAGACCTCGCCGGCCTCGTTGTTCCACTGGAACGTGTGCGAGCCGTAGCCGTTCATGTGGCGGTAGGACGCCGGGATGCCGCGGTCGCCGAACAGCCAGGTCACCTGGTGGGTCGACTCGGGCGACAGACCCCAGAAGTCCCAGACGTTGTCCGCCTCCTGCGAGCCCGTGTACGGGTCGCGCTTCTGGGTGTGGATGAAGTCGGGGAACTTGATGGCGTCCTTGATGAAGAACACCGGGGTGTTGTTGCCGACGAGGTCGTAGTTGCCCTCTTCGGTGTAGAACTTCAGCGCCCAGCCGCGGGGGTCGCGCACCGCGTCGGCCGAGCCGAGGTTGCCCGCGACGGTGGAGAAGCGCAGGAAGGTCTCGGTCTCCTTGCCGACCTCGGACAGGAACTTGGCGCGGGTCCACTGGGAGACGTCACGGGTCAGCGTGAAGGTGCCGTAGGCGCCGGCGCCGCGGGCGTGCACCACGCGCTCCGGGATGCGCTCGCGGTTGAAGTGCGCGAGCTTCTCCAGCAGCAGCTGGTCCTGGACCAGAACGGGACCTCCGAGGCCGGCGGTCTCGCTGTTCTGGTTGTCGGCGACCGGAGCCCCGGCCTCCGTGGTGAGCGGTCCCTGCGTCACGTGCGCCTCCTGCGTCATTCCTGGATGTCCTGTCCTTGGCGTTCGCCGTACCCGATCCTACGATGGACTTTGTCTAAGTCAAGTAAGCATCCAATTCCGCACCGGTTCGGGAGTTACACCGAATCCCCGCGCTGTTAGGCTGATGTCTATGAGTGACCTGCTGGAACGACTCCGCGGACGCGGCTGGCGCATGACGGCGCAGCGGCGTGTCGTGGCCGAGGTGCTCGACGGTGACCACGTGCACCTGACGGCCGACGAGGTGCACGCGCGCGCCGTGGCCAAACTTCCCGAGATCTCGCGGGCGACCGTCTACAACACGCTGGGCGAGCTCGTCACCCTCGGCGAGGTCCTGGAGGTTTCCACGGACCGGCGCGCCAAGCGGTACGACCCGAACGCCCACCGGCCCCACCAGCACCTGGTCTGCGCCCAGTGCGGCGCGATCCGCGACGTCCACCCGGCGGGCAACCCGCTGGCCGACCTGCCGGACACGGAGCGCTTCGGCTTCGTCGTGTCCGCGGTCGAGGTGACCTACCGCGGCGTCTGCCCGAACTGCGCGGCCGCCTGACCCGGGAAAGCGTGAGAAGGGCCGGACCCCACGGGGGTCCGGCCCTTCTGCCTACACTTCACTCCCGGAAACGGCTCAGGGCCCGGATCCATTGGATCCGGGCCCTGGGCCTTCAGTAGCGGGGACAGGATTTGAACCTGCGACCTCTGGGTTATGAGCCCAGCGAGCTACCGAGCTGCTCCACCCCGCGTCGGTAAACCCAACGTTACGTGAGGCGCCCCGGCAGATGCAAATCGGTTAACCGGCCAGTCCGCGGTGCAGCAGAGCGGTCAGCGTCTCGACCACTTCACCGTCGTCGGGCGCCGCCCCGCCGGTCATGGCCGCGTACAGCTCGTCCTTGCCGGCGAAGTGCTCGTAGAAGGACCCGGTGGAGCGGCCGGCGGCCTTGGTGATGTCGGTGATCTTCGTCTGCGCGTAGCCGCGCTCCAGGAAGAGCGCCCGCGCGGCCTCCTTGAGCGCGGCCTCCGTACCGGCCGCCCGCTCCTTGCGCACTCCCACCGCGACCACCCGTCAACGTCCTGCTCGGCGACGCGGCCCACCCCGTGGGCGCCGGACAGGGCGCGTCGGTGGCGATCGAGGACGCGGTGGCCCTGGCGCGCTGCGTGTCAGCGGTGCCGGGAGTCCGCAACGCCCTGGCCGAATGCAGCCGCTTACGCCGCCCCCGCGTGGCCCGGATGACCAAGGCGGCAGCGTCGAACCGCGACGCGAAGACACCGGGCACGGTGCAACGCCGCGTCAACGACCTCCTGATGCCCCTGATCCTCCGCCACGCCTACCCGCGAGCCACCACCTGGCTCTACCGCTGACACCGTTCAGCCCCGCGATTCCCAGCCCCGCCGCAACAATCCAGCCCCGCCCGTTTGAGGCGCGGGGTCCGCGGCGGAGCCCCGATCTTTGCGCCCCGCCGGCGTTCGAGACGCGGGTCCGGGCAGAGCCCAGGACGCGGGGCCGGAGCCACGGAGACGGCTGAGCCCCCGGCCAGGGTCAGGCCGAGAGTTCCTCCGCCAAAGCCTCCCGCAGCCGAGCCGCGCGCTCCGAAACCTCCGCCGGCCCCAGCTCCATGGCCCGCACGCACCACTTCTGCCCCTCCGCCAGGTCCCCGTGCCGGGCCGCCAGCAGCCCCAGCCGCAGCGCCGCACGGCCATGGCCCGCCACCGCAGCCCGCGTCCACCACAGCGCGGCCTCCGGCTCGCTCCCCTCGCGGGCGAGCAGCAGTCCCAGGTTGAACGCCCCGTTGCGGGACCCGGCCTCGGCCGCCTCCCGGTACCACCGCGCGGCCACCGCCAGGTCACCGCGGGCGGCGGCCAGCATGCCGACCCGCACCTGGGCCCGGCGGTGCCCCAGCTCGGCGGCCCGCTCGTACCACTCCTCGCTCTCGGTGCGCGGGGCGCCGCCCACCGGCTCGCCCAGCGCGACCGGCTCCGGCGGCGGGGCCAGCGATTCCAGCAGCGCGGCCAGCCGGAAGGCGGCCTCCGCGCTGCCGCCGCCCGCCGCGCAGCGCAGGTGGCGCTCGGCCGCCCGCTCCTCGCCGTCGCGGACCAGCGCGATGCCGACCTGCAGCGCCGCGTCCGTGTGTCCGGCCGACGCGGCACGCTCGTACCACTTCAGCGCCGTGCGGTCCTCGTCCCGGCTGGCGAAGAGGATCCCGAGGTTGAACGCGGCGTCGACGCTGCCCGCCTCGGCGGCCTTCGAGAACCACGGCTCGGCGCCCGCCGCGTCGCCGACCTGCAGCAGCATGATGGCCAGCGCGTTGGCCGCCTCGCGGTGTCCCGCGTAGGCCGCCCGCCGGTACCACTGCTCGGCCTGCGCGGTCCGGTCCTGTGCGGCGCACAGCAGAGCAAGGTTGTACGCCCCGTTCTGGTCGCCCGCGTCCATGGCGGTCCGGTACCAGCGCTCCGCGGTCTGGGTCTCGCCGCGCGCGGCGTGCAGGGCGCCCAGCGCGTTCGCGGCGTTGCCGTCGCCGTCCTGGGCGGCGCGGTGCCACCAGGTCGCCGCGCTCTCCTCGTCCCCGGCGTCGCGCAGCAGGAAGCCGAGCGCGCACGCGGCGCGGGCCTCCCCCTGCTTGGCGGAGGTCAGGTACCAGCGCCCGGCCTCCTTGAGCTCCCCGCGCGCCTCCAGCAGCGCGCCCAGGTGCAGGGCCGCGCGCCGGTGCCCGCGCGCGGCGGCCTGCCGGTACCACTGCTCGGCCTCGGTGGGGTCGCCCTTGCGCAGGTGCCTCGCCAGCCGGTACGCGGCTTCGCGGTGCCCCTGTTCGGCGGCGGCGCGGAACCACCGCTCGACGCCCTTGTCCCCGCGGTGCTCCAGCAGGTCGGCCAGCCCGTACGCGCCGAGCGCATGGCCGGATTCCGCCGCCTGCCGCATCCAGTACTCGGCCGCGGGCTCGTCCCCGCGCTCGCGGAAGTGGCGGCCGAGGGCGTGCGCGGCCGGCGCGGATCCGGCCACGGCGGCGACCCGCCACCAGCCGGCGGCCTCTTCGGGGTAGCCGCGCTGGTGCAGGAGCACGCCCAGGTTGTTCGCGGCGGCACGGTCCCCTTCACCGGTGGCCCCGCGCAGGTAGGGCTCGGCTCCGTCGAGGTCACCGCGGCGCAGCAGCAGCGCACCGAGCACGCTCATGGCGCCGGGGTCGCCCTTGTCGGCGGCCACCCGGTGCCGGGCCTCCAGCTCGGCGTCGCTCGCCGCGTCGGTCTCGGCGAACAGTTCCTGCGCGAAATCCGCATCGGTCAGCGCGGTCTGCGCGTCGGCTACCGGAACCGCCCCCTGGGCCTCTGCGCCCAATTCGGTCTCCGCCCTCACAAACCGCCCTGTCTCCAGCAGAGTTGACCTGTCCCCCATAAATCCCATCGTCGCATCACCTGCTACCCGCGTACACCTGGTATGTCGCAGCCAGTGAGGTCACTACAGCGTTTTGTCGACATGCCCACAGTGAGTCAAGTCAAACACGCTCCTACCCCAACTCACCCGCCCCAGCTAACGCGTGTCCGCCCCGGGCATGACGAAGGCCCGGATCCCATGGATCCGGGCCTTCATCTTCAGTAGCGGGGACAGGATTTGAACCTGCGACCTCTGGGTTATGAGCCCAGCGAGCTACCGAGCTGCTCCACCCCGCGTCGGTGAAACCACAGTATCACGACACGGGACGGAGCCATTACCCATTGATTCATCAGCCGCCCGGCGGGGGCGGCGTCGCCTTCGCCTCCGCGTCGATCGCCCGCTTCAGCGCCGCCTTGATCTCGTCCTGGGCCTTGCCGAAGGCCGCCCAGTCGCCGGACTGCCTGGCCTTCTCGGCGTCCTCGATGGCCTTCTGCGCGTCGGCGAGGGCCGCCTTGACCGTCGGGTCCTGGTTGACCGGGGGCGTGACGGTGCCCTCGCCCGGAGGCTGGACCGGAGGCACCGGTGTGGTCGGGGCCTCGGCCCCGAAGACCACGTTCAGCGCCTTCTCCAGCGTGTCCTCGAAGGCCGTCTGGCCGCCGTAGGTCACCAGCACCTTGCGCAGCAGCGGGTACTTCAGCCCGGAGCTGCGCACGTAGACCGGCTCCACGTAGAGCATTCCGCCGTCGAGCGGCACCGCGAGCAGGTTGCCGTACTCGATCTCCGAGTCACCACCGCGCAGCAGGCGGATCGACTCAGCGATCTTCGGTTCGGACTGGAACTTGCTCTGCACCTGACCGGGGCCGTCCGGCGGCTTGCTGGTCGGCATCTTCAGGATTCTGATCTTGCCGTAGTCCGGGGTCCCGGGATCGGCGTTGACCGCCATGAAGGCACTCAGGTTGGGCCGCTCGTTCGGCGTGAACGTCGTGGTGAGCGAGAAGACCTGGTCCTTCTCCTTCTGGCCCGGCATCTTCATCGACAGGTAGTACGGCGGAACCGCCGTGCCGGCCTTGGTCGTCGGGTCGTCCGGGACCGCCCAGGCCTCACTGCCGCTGAGGAAGGTCTGCGGGTCCGTGACGTGGTACCGGGTCAGCAGCTCGCGCTGGACCTTGAAGAGGTCCTGCGGGTAGCGGAGGTGGTCCATGAGCGGCTTGGCGATGTCGCTCTTGGGCTTCACCGTGCCGGGGAACGCCTTCATCCAGGTCTTCAGGACCGGGTCCTCGGTGTCCCACTGGTACAGGTTGACCGAGCCGTCGTACGCGTCGACGGTAGCCTTCACCGAGTTGCGGATGTAGTTGACCTGGTTCTCCTGGGCCACCACCGCGCGCTGGCTGTTGGTCAGCGAGTCTGCGGTGCTCTGGCCCAGCGTCGTGCGCGAGGCGTAGGGGTACCCGTTGGTCGTCGTGTAGGCGTCGACGATCCACACGACCCGCTTGCCGATCACGGCCGGGTACGGCGCGCCGTCGATGGTCAGCCACGGGGCGACCGCCTCGACGCGCTGCTTGGGCGTGCGGTTGTAGAGGATCCGCGAGCCCTCGCCGATGGCGCCCGAGTAGAGGATCTGCGGCTCGCTGAAGGAGAGCGCGTAGGCGGCGCGGTTGACCGGGTTGTCGAGATTGACGCCGGAGTCGCCCTTGTAGCTCGTCTCCTTCTCGCCCTTGTCGTCCGAGTAGTCGAGCTCCTTCTGCGGCCCGCCGACGATCGAGTACTGCTTCGTCTGCTCGCCGTAGTAGATGCGCTGCTCGAAGTCCGTGCCGAACATCCCCTTGGAGGGCAGGTCGGACTGGGTGAAGTCCGGGGCCCCCTGGTCACCGACGGTGGTGCCCTTGGCCGCGACCACGCCGTAGCCGTGCGTGTACTTGAAGTGGTCGTTGATCCAGTTGTTCTTCGGGATGCCGCCGATGTTCAGCTCGCGCAGCCCGATGACCGTGTCCTGGCCGGTGTACCGGTCCACGGCGAGCGTGGACGGGAAGGCGTAGTAGCCCTTGACCTGCTGGAGCTGCTGGAAGGCGGGCGAGACGATGTTCGGGTCCAGGAGCCGGATGCTGGCCGTGGTGTCGGCCTGCGTCCGCAGCTTGGTCCGGTCGGCCGTCTGCGGGGATCCCGGATAGTCCGTGACCTCGGAGCCGGCGATCCCGTAGGCGTCGCGCGTGGCCTTGATGTTCTTCTGGACGTACGGCGATTCCTTGGCCTGCTCGTTCGGCTGGACCTGGAACTTCTGCACGATCGCCGGGTACAGCCCGCCGATCAGGATCGCCGAGAGCACCATCAGGCCGAAACCGATCACGGGCAGCTGCCAGGTGCGGCGCCACAGCGTCGCGAAGAACAGCACGGCGCAGATCGCGGCGATGGCGACGAGGATCGTCTTCGCCGGCAGGTAGGCGTTGGCGTCGACGTACCGCAGGCCCGTCCAGTTGTCGGCTGCCTTGAAGTCGCTGGACTTCACGGCGAGCCCGTACCGGTCGAGCCAGTACGCGACCGCCTTGAGCGTGACGAAGAGGCCGAGCAGCACCGACAGGTGCCCAGTGGCGGCGGCCGTGGCCCGGGCGCCCGGGCTGGTCACGCGCAGTCCGCCGTACAGGTAGTGCACGACGGCCGCGGCGATCACCGAGAGCACGACCGCGGCGAAGCCGAAGCCGAGCAAGAAGCGGTACCACGGCAGGTCGAAGGTGTAGAAGGACACGTCCATGTGGAACTGCGGGTCCTTCGTTCCGAAGGTCACCCCGTTCACGTACATGAGCCAGGTCTTCCACTGACCGGCCGCCGAGGCGCCCGCGATCAGCCCGACGAGCACGGCGATACCGAGGAGCAGCCACTTCTTGTACGGGGCGATGCTCATCCGGTAGCGGTCGAGGCTCTGCTGCTCCATCGACATGGCGCTGAGCGGCGGCCGCAGCCGGTGGGCCAGCCAGATGTTGAACCCGACGGCACCGGCCATCAGCAGACCGAAGACGGCGAAGAGACCGATCTTCGTCCACAGGGTCGTGGTGAAGACGGTGGAGTACTTCACGGAGCGGAACCAGAGCCAGTCCGTCCAGAACCCCGCGAACATGATGAAGAGCATGGCTAGGACGGCCAGCACGCCCAGGGTCATGAGGAGAGTGCGGGCCCGCCGGGAAGGGCGGCCGACTCTCATCCGTGGCCCGGACGGGCCTCCGCCACGGTCCGGCATCTGGAAAGCCAAGGTGCGCACCTCGAAAGTCGCTGAGTACTGGTATTGAACGGACCCCCGATCGTAGAGCCCATTCATGCAACTTACTGAGGCTCCGGTCAGTTCCCGGTATGGGGCGGAAAGGAGGCAGGATGTTGTCCATGTCCAACGTTTCGCCTTCCCCCGGCACCCCCATGGCGGCCGGCCCGCTCACCCGCGCCTGTCTCGAGATCGACGAGTACGCGGCCGGCCTCGGCTGGGACAAGCCCGCGCGGCTGTTCGCCCTGGTCGACACCGCCCGGCTCAAGAAGCAGGAGCCCCGGCTCGCGAGCCAGCTCGGCCTCGACCGGGACGACGCCGGCAAGGCCTCCCTCACCCCGATCGAGCAGGACGAGGTCCCGGCCGGGACCCCCCTCGACAAGTTCCTGGGCACCGTCGCCTGGCCCGACGCCGTCGTCGGCTGCGCGCTGACGGTGGAGCGGCTGATGCTGCCGCCGTCCGCGGAGGCCTCCGTACCGGAGGGGCTGAGCGACAAGCAGCTGGCGAAGTGGGTCGCCGGTCACCCGGAGCGGCAGGAGGTCCGCCTCACGGTGGCCGTGCTGCGCGACGGCTCGCGCGAGTCGGCCGTACGCCTGCGCGAGAAGGACTCCTCGACCGAGGTCCTCACCGGCGGGGGCCTGGTGCCCGGGCTGGCGGAGGCCCTGGCCGCGACCTTCTCGTAGGACCGCAGGGGGGAGGGCCGGTCAGGGCTTGGCGCTGCACTGCGTCAGCCCGGCCGTGTCCCCCTTGCTGATCTTCTCCAGTGCCTTGGTGGCGTCGCCGATCGTGGAGACCTTCACCAGGGTCAGGCCGTCGGGCACGTTCGTGACCGCGGAGGCGCAGTTCTCGGCGGGCGTCAGGAAGTACTCGGCGCCGGCCTGGCGGGCGCCGATGGTCTTCATCTGGATGCCGCCGATCGGGCCGACCTTGCCCGCGTCGTCGATGGTGCCGGTGCCCGCGACGAACTTGCCGCCGGTCAGGTCCTCCGGGGTCAGCTTGTCGACGATGCCGAGGGCGAACATCAGGCCGGCGCTCGGGCCGCCGACGTCCGCGAGCTTGATGTCGATCGTGAACGGGAAGGCGTGGTCGGATCCGGCCCGGATGCCGACGACGGCGTGACCGTCGCCCTCCGCCTTGCCCGCGTTGATCGTCAGCTTCGAGGAGCCGGCGGGCTCGTGGTTCGCCTTCGCCGCCTCGGCCGCCTCCGCGGCGGGCACGATCGTGAACTCCACCGGCTCGCCGGGCTTGTGCTTGGTGACGAGCTTGGCCACGTCCTCGGGGGCGGTGACGGGGGTGCCGTCCACGGCCTTGATCACGTCACCGGCGTGCAGCTTGCCCTCGGAGGGGCTGCCCTTGACGACGGAGGCGACGATCACGCGGGCGGTGACCGGGATGCCGAGCTCCTTCAGGGCCGCCACCTTGGCGCTCTGCTGGGACTGGCTGAACTCCTCGGCGTTCTCCTGAGTGGATTCCGCGTCCGTCTTGCCGCCCGGGTAGAGGTTCTCGTGCGGCACGACGATGTTGTCGCCGGACAGCCACCCGTACACCGCTTCCACCAGGTTCATGTCGTAGTCCGCGCCGGTGACGCGGACCGTCGTCATGTTCAGGTGGCCGCTGGTCGGGTACGTCTTGCGCCCCGAGATGTTGAGTACGGGCGCACCGTGCGAGTCGCCGAGCGTGTTCACGGTCGGGCCGGGGCTCATCTCGGAATACGGGACCTTGATGAACACCCCTGCGCAGAGCAGCGCGAACAGCACGAGGGTGGAAGCGAGCATCGTCGCAGTGCGGCGTGGCATGGATCCGACAGTACGGGACGGCCCCGGCGGGCGGCCCTCGGGGCCGCTCCGTACGGGGTCCGTACGCGAAACTCTCAGGGGATTCTCAGCGGAGTCCCGTCAGACGGCGTCGGAACCGGAATGGGCCTCTGCCTTCGCCCTGGCCTGATCGGCGTTGCCCATGGCCTCGCGGAACCGCGCGTAGCCGGCGAGCTCGGATATGTCACCTTGCGTGCGGTCGCGTGCCGCCCAGCTGCCCCATATCGCCGCACCTATCGCGGCGAACAGCGGAATCAGCAACCACGCCAAAGACGCCATGGGCGTGCCTCCCTACCCCGAACTACGTTTCGTTGGTGGCTTCAACGCTCGTGCCCGTGGGGGGGTTACGCAAATCGAGGGCGTGTTGCGCGGCCGAACGGGTGCGAGGCTACCCCCTTGCGGGGGCCGCTCCACGACCGGGGTTCAGCAGGCGCCGACCCACTCCTCGGTCCCGTCGGCGAAGGTCTGGTGCTTCCAGATCGGGACCTCGTGCTTGAGGTCGTCTATGAGCATCCGGCAGGCCTCGAAGGCCTCGCCGCGGTGCGGGCAGGAGACGGCGACGACGACGGCCAGGTCGCCGACGGCGAGGTCGCCCACGCGGTGCACGGCGGCCAGCGCGCGGACGGGGAACTTGGCCACGACGCGCTCGGCGACCCGGCGCATCTCGGCCTCGGCCGTCGGGTGGCAGGAGTAGCCGAGCGAATCGACGTCCGCGCCGCTGTCGTGGTTGCGCACCGTGCCGACGAAGAGCGTCGTCCCTCCCGTCGCGTCGTCGCCGACGGCCTGGAAGACCTCGTCGATCGAGAGCGGGGTTTCACGGATCTCGAGCAGCCGGATCGGGTCCTGAGCGGCCTGCTCGCCGGGGTGGTCGAAGTGCGGTGCCATGCCTTCATCGTGCCCTAGTGGCTGACGAGGCGAAATAGCAGTTTCGCCCGTGCCGGACCCGACCCCTTGGGAGCCTCCTACCAATCGGGCCCCGCGAAATCCAGCCTCGCCGGCGTTTGAGGCGCGGGGGGCCGGGGGCAGCGCCCCCGGCAACGGCGCTGCACCGGGCCGACCGCCGACCGCAGGTCAGATCCCGCGCCGCTTCCGCGCCAGGCGGACCGCGGCGGCCGCGCCCAGCAGCGCCACCGTCGCGCCCGCCGCACCGGCGGCCGTGGCGGCGTCCCTGCGGCCCAGCCGGCGGCCCGCGACCGTGTGGCGCCCCGAGACCTCCTGGAGGAGCTCGGCGAGCACCTCCTCGTTGGTCCAGCGCGGCCGCCACCCCGCCGCGTGCAGTCCGCTGACGCTGACCACCCACGGGTGCATCGTGTACGCGAGGTCCCCGGCCGGGGACGGGGTGAGGCCGATCCGGTGCAGCCGGGCCGCCGCGCCCAGCGCGACCGCCGAGGGGAGCTCCATGCGGCGGATGCCGCTCAGCTCCTCGACCTCCTCCTGCTCCAGCCACCCCTCGCAGCCCACGGCCAGCTCGCCCTCGACCTTTTCCAGGGCCGCGTACTCCAGGGCACTGACCAGGTCCTCCACGTGGCAGAACTGCCACGTCGGACGGGATCCCGCCACCACGAGCAGCCGCGGGGACTCGAAGTAGCGGGTCAGGGCGGTGTCGGTGCCGCCGACCAGGACCGCCGGGCGGATCACGGTGACGTTCAGGCCCGGGTGCGCGCGGGGGGCCCGGCGGCCGAGGCGCTCGATCTCCAGCAGGTCACCGACGCCGGTGGCCTCCGCGGTCGCCCGCAGCTCGGAGTCCTCCGACAGCGGGATGTCGTTGTCCGGCAGGGCCCCGTAGACCATCGCCGAGGTGCAGAGCACGACCCGGTGCACACCGGCCGCGGCTGCCGCGGTGAGGACGGTCTGGGTCCCGCGCACGTTGTACGCCGTACGGGCCGCGGGGTCCGTCTCGAGGTCGAGGTCGAGGGCGAGGTGGACGACGACGTCCGCGCCGCGCAGCTTTTCGGCGATCGCGGGGTCGCGTACGTCCAGGATGTGCCACTGCGCGGCCGCGCAGTCGCCCCGCCGCTCGTCGATGGCGACGACCTGCTTGACCTCGTCGGAGGCGGCCAGGCGGCTCACCAGGGCCGCGCCGACCCCCGACGCGGCGCCGGTCACGGCGATCACGGGACCTCGCACGGCCGGGTTTCGCGGCTGGCGAACGCCCTGGGCGCTGTCGCCGTGCTCTGGGCGGTCTTCGTCGTCGTTCATCGCGCGAAACTGCGGATCTGGGGAACTCACCGGGCGTCTCCAGCGGTTGTCTTCAGTAGGGACGCGCCGTGACGCGTACCCACCAGGTGATGTCCATCCTGCCGCAGCCCAGGAGTCGGCGGAGCACCGAGCCCGTATGCGGGCCAGGTGTCTACGCTGGGTGGTGTTGTCGGACCATTGCCCGTCGGCACCCGCCGGCGGCCCTACGAGCCGAGGAAACCCGTGAGCGACACCCCATTCGGATTCGGCCTTCCGCCGGAGGAGCCGGAGAACGGCGACGAGGGCGAGAAGAAGGGCAGTCAGGGCGGTCAGGGCGGCCCGAATCCGTTCGGGTTCCCCGGCATGGGCCTGCCGGGCGGCGCGGGCGGTCCCGGTGGCGCGGACAATCCGTTCGCCGCGATGTTCGGTGCGATGAACCCGAACGACCTGGGTGCGGCCTTCCAGCAGCTCGGCCAGATGCTGAGCCACGAGGGCGGTCCCGTGAACTGGGGCATGGCCAAGGACATCGCCCGCCAGACCGTCGCGCAGGGCACGGCGGACGGCGTGAAGGACACGAGCGTCGGCATCGCCGAGAAGTCGGCCGTCGAGGAGGCCGTGCGCCTCGCCGACCACTGGCTGGACGGCGTGACCTCGCTGCCCTCGGGCGCCACCACCTCCGTGGCCTGGAGCCGCGCCGAGTGGGTCGAGGCGACCCTTCCGGTGTGGAAGGAGCTCGTGGACCCGGTCGCCGAGCGCGTCGGCGCGGCCATGGGCGGCGTCCTGCCCGAGGAGATGCAGGCCATGGCGGGCCCGCTGCTCGGGATGATGCGCTCCATGGGCGGGGCCATGTTCGGCCAGCAGATCGGCCAGGCCGTGGGCACGCTCGCGGGCGAGGTCGTCGGCTCGACCGACATCGGCCTGCCGCTGGGCCCGGCCGGCAAGGCCGCGCTGCTGCCGCTGAACATCGAGGCCTTCGGCAAGGACCTGGGCGTCCCCTCGGACGAGGTGCGGCTGTACCTGGCCCTGCGCGAGGCGGCGCACGCCCGGCTCTTCGCGCACGTGCCGTGGCTGCGCTCGCACCTGTTCGGCGCGGTCGAGGGCTACGCCCGCGGCATCAAGGTCGACACCTCGAAGCTGGAGGACGTGGTCGGCCAGCTGGACCCGTCGAACCCGGAGCAGCTGCAGGAAGCGCTGCAGGGCGGCATGTTCCAGCCGCAGGACACCCCCGAGCAGAAGGCCGCCCTGGCCCGCCTGGAGACGGCGCTCGCGCTGGTCGAGGGCTGGGTCGACGCGGTGGTGCACGAGGCCGCCAAGCCCCGGCTGACCTCGGCGGACGCGATGCGCGAGACCATGCGCCGGCGGCGCGCCTCGGGCGGCCCGGCGGAGCAGACCTTCGCGACGCTGATCGGCCTGGAGCTGCGTCCGCGCCGGCTGCGCGACGCCTCCCGGCTGTGGGCCTCGCTCACGGACGCGCGCGGTGTGGACGGCCGCGACGGGCTGTGGGAGCACCCGGACATGCTGCCGACGGCCTCCGACCTGGACGACCCGGACGGCTTCGTGCACCGCGAGCAGCTGGACTTCTCCGAGATCGACAAGATGCTCGGCGAGGCCGCCGAGCAGCGCGACCAGCGTGACCGGCACGACGAGGACGGCGACGAGAAGAAGTGAGCCTGCACGAAGACGCGGTCCTCGTCCTGAAGGACTTCGAGGGCCAGCCCGAGCTGCGCGACGTCTATCTGGAGCACCTCGCCGCCCATCCGGACGGGGTCTACAAGCCGTGCACGGCCGGGCACATCACCGGCAGCGCCCTGGTGATCGACCCGGTCGGGGAACGCGTACTGCTGACCCTGCACAAGAAGCTGGGCCTGTGGCTGCAGATGGGCGGCCACTGCGAGCCCGGTGACGACACCCTCGAGGCGGCGGCGCTGCGCGAGGCCCGCGAGGAGTCGGGCATCGCGTCCGGGCTGAGCCTGCTGCCCGGCGGCCCGGTCCGCCTGGACCGGCATCCGATCCCGGCGCCGTGCCACTGGCACCTGGACGTGCAGTACGCGGCGCTGGCTCCGGCCGGCGCGGTGGCGGAGATCAGCGAGGAGTCGCTGGACCTGCGCTGGTTCCCGTACGGGGAGGTGGCGGCGGTGGCCGACACCTCGGTGGTACGGCTGCTGGAGGCGACCCTGGCGCGGCTCGGGAGCTGAGCCCGCACACGACGAAGGGGCGGTCCCTCGCGGGGCCGCCCCTTTCGCCCGTCCGGGATCAGTTCCAGGCGTTGTTCTGGTTCTGCGCGTGGGAGCCGTGCTGGCCCATGCCGAACTGCGCCGCGGCGCCCTGGCCGAGCTGGGCGTTCTGCGGCGGCAGCACCTCGCTGGGCTGCACCAGCGCGAAGCCGGTGCCGAGGAAACTGAGCTCCCAGCCCTCGCCGGTGTTGCCGCGCCGCCGCCAGACTCCGCTGGAGTGCGTCTGGGCCTGCATCTGCACCCGCAGCGAGGTCGACCAGGCGACGATCGCGTCCGCGTCGGCGTTGACGTACTTGTCGGGCGTGACGTGCATCATCAGCGGCTGCCCGGAGGTCATCAGCGCGACCTTGCCGCGGCCGGTGATGTTGAGCTGGTACTTGCCGGATCCGGAGATTCCGTACTGGCTGTCCACCGCGATGACCTCGGTGTGCAGGGTGGAGTCCAGGGCCAGGACGTAGCTGCTGTCGACCGTGAGGCCTTCCTGGTCCACGTCCACGACGTGGACGTACTGGGCCAGGTTGGCCAGGTAGACCGTGCCCTGCCCGGAGCAGCGCATGAGGTCCAGGCCCTCGCCGGTGCCGCGGCGGGCGTTGCGCTGGCCGGTGCTCTGGTACTCGCCGTCGAAGTCGATGAGGCCCTGGTAGGCGACCATCGCGCCCTTGCGGGCGAGTACGTCGTCGGAGCCGGTCAGCGAGACCCGCAGCAGCTGCGGGTTCTGGATGGCGTACCGGTCCTGGGACTGGGCCTCGGCGTGGGCGAAAAGTGCGCTCTGCATGATGTGTCCGCTCCCCCTCAGCCCCGGACCCGGAGCCGGTCGGTGCTGTCCTCGCTGGGCTGTACGACGACGATGCCCTGGCCGGAGAAGGCCATCTGGTAGGCCTCCCCGCTGCCCCGGCCGATCATCGACGAGGCCTTGAAGCTGCGCTTGCCCTTGACCTTGAGATTCGGCGACCAGGCGACGAGCGCGTCCGGGTCGACGTACGTCTCGTCCTCGCCGCGGCCGCAGTCGACCACGATCGGGGTGCCGCGGGAGGTCAGGGCGACCCACCCGGTGCCCGCGATCTGGACGTTGAACAGGCCCTGACCGGCGAACTTGGCCAGACCCTTGACCCGCTCGACGCCCCACTGGAGGTGCGCGTCGAAGGCGAGCAGGTTGGTGCCGTTGACCGAGAGCGAGTCGTTGTTGAGGTTGATGACGACGACGTCGGCGCCGTAGTCGGCGAGGTAGAGCAGGCCGTCGCCGGTGCACTTCATCAGCGGTGCGCCCTCGCCGGTGATCCACTGCGAGGCCATCTGGCGGACGGCCGGCGGGTTGGGCTCGTACTGGACGAAGCCCTCGTAGGCGACCATCGAGCCGGTGCGGGCGAAGAGGTCCTGGCCGCTCTGCATGGCGACCTTGAGCATGGCCCGGCCGTGGTTCTCCATGCGGGCCGTGACGGGGGTCGGGGCGTAGCCCGCGAGCTGCTGGTTCATTGCGTTCATGTCGGGCTCCCTCAGACCTCGTACGGCTGGACGACGATGAAGTTGCCGGGAGCGCCGCGGAACTGGAGGTTCACGGTCTCCCCGCTGTGGCCGGGGTAGGCGTTGCGCCGGAGCCGGACCTGGCTGGAAAGGATCACCTGCGAGGCGGAGGACCACGCGACGATGGCGTTGCTGTCCGCGAAGGTGGTCGGGGTGACGGGCAGGACCACCGGGACGCCGTGCGTCTTGACGATCACCGTGCCCGTGCCCTGGAACTGCATGGTGAACAGGGCGCCGCCCGGGATGCCGTGGCCCTCGATGCGGCGGACCTCGTGCTGGAGCGACTCGTCGAAGGCGAGGACGGCCTCGGCGGAGACGCAGATCCCGTCGCCCTGGAGCTCGATGGCGTGCAGGTGGGCGCCGTTCTCGGCGAGGAAGACCTGGCCGCGGCCGGTGCAGCGCATGAGCTGCATCTCCTGGCCCGTGGCGTTGCCGACGATGCGGCCGGCGAAGCCCGCGCCCTTGTAACTGAAGTCGACCTTGCCCTGGTACAGGACCATGCTGCCCTGGCGGGCGAGGACGGCCTGGCCGCCCATCGCCAGGTCGACGCGCATGAGCTGCGCGTTCTGCGGGGTCCAGCGGGTGCCCGTGGGGGCTTCCTTGTACGGCTGGAGCGCGGCGGCGAGCCCGGCCGCGACGGGGGCTGCGGCCTGGGGCGCGTAGCCGGGCTGCTGGCCCGGCACCTGCCCGGGGACCTGGCCCGGGACCTGGCCGTAGCCCGGCTGCTGCCCGTAGGGCGCGGGGGCCGGGGCGGGCGGCGGGACCTGGCCGGGGTACTGGCCCGGGACCTGCCCGGGGACCTGGCCGTACGAGGGCTGCTGCGGCTGCCCGTACGGGGCGGGGGCCTGCGGGGCGAGCGGCGCGGCCATGGTGGGCGCGGCGTGCACCGGGGCCGGGGCGGCGGGCTGCTGGTACTGCGGCTGCGGGACCGCGGCGGGCGCGGGCGCGCCGAAGGACGGCGCGGGGGCGGCGGCCTGGGCGGGCGCCGGGGCGCCGAAGGCCGGGGACGGCGCGGCACCCTGCGGCGGGGCGAACCCGGGCGCGGCGGCGGCCGGCGCCTGCTGCTGCGCCTCCTCGGCGACCTCGCCGCCGAAGTTCCTGAGCAGCGCGTCGAGCCCGCCGTCGAAGCCCTGGCCGACGGCGGCGAAGCGCCACACGTCCTTGAGGTAGAAGTCGCCGAGCATCACGGCCCGCTCGGTGGTGAACTCCGAGCCGGTGAAGGCGTACCGGACGACCTCTTCGCCGCCGGCCACGATCCGGATGTATCCCGGGCCGACCTGCGACATCTGGCCGGCACCGTCGATGGTGGCGGTGAAGGAGAGCTTGTGGATGGACGCCGGAATGCGGTCCAGGGTCACCCGGAAGGATTCGGTGTCACCCGACTGCGCGCCGAGTTGCTGAATGGACTCTTCCGGCGACTTCGGCTGGTTGAAGAAGACGAAGTAACGGTCGTCCGACAGCTGCTCATTGGCGTCGAGCCCGAAACAGCTGATGTCGAAGGTGAGTCCGGGCCCGGCGATCTGGACGCCTACGTACAGATCGGTGCCCGCCGTGAGATCACTGATCTTGGCCTTGTGGCCGCGTTGGAATTCCCTGGCCATACGTAACGACCGTCCCCCATCCCGACTGTGAAATGCGTGCCGCTCAGGCTAACGGCAACTGCCGACATCCGGCCAAGTCGGTACCGACCCGGTACACATCACGCTCTGTGACATGACGGTCGGGCACAAGGCCTTCCTGCTCATTCCTCGCGGGCGGCCGGGACCTTCGGAAGGCGCTCGGCCGCCACCACTCCCTCCAGGTACCCGCGGGCCCGCTCGGTGCGCGGGTACGCCTCCAGCAGCTCCCAGAAGCGGGGCCCGTGGCCGGGCACGAGGAGGTGGGCCAGCTCGTGCAGGAGCACGTAGTCGACGACGTACTCCGGCATGCCCTGGATGCGGTGCGAGAGCCGGATGCTGCCTTCGGCCGGGGTGCAGGAGCCCCAGCGGGTGTTCTGGTTGGTGACCCAGCGGACCGAGCGGGGACGCGCGCGGCCGCCGAAGTACTGCTCGGACAGACGCTCGGCGCGCTCGGTGAGTTCCGCGTCCCCGAGGGTGCGTTTGCTCTCCTGGGCGGCCAGCTTCTCGAGCATGACGCCCACCCAGCGCTGCTCCTCCGCCTCGGACATCCGGGCAGGGATGAGGACGACCGTACGGTCACCCTCGCGATAGGCGGATACGGTCCTGCGGCGGCGCGCGCTCCGGCGGACTTCGACGGCGCGCGGCGATGGGTCGGCGGACACGCCACGACGGTACCCGGTAGCGGTGGCCGAAGTCCCGCCCGTCCGCGGTTCGAACGTGAGCGATGCGCAGCCGATATCGGGAACGGCATTTCCCTTCATCTCATATGCCTAATACCCCTCGCCTGTGGACAAATTCGAGCACGGATTCCGGCGGACGGGCACTGTGGCGGAGAACGGGAAAAGGGGCGGCGCGAGTCCGCACGGGAAATCGAGGGGGACCGGACATGTATCCGAAGGTGAAGCCCGCGCTGGCGCGGGCCTGGCGGGACCGGGAGACGGTGCAGTTCGGGGTGACCCCCGCACACGCGGTGGTGCTCGGCCCGGTGGACACGGCGACCGGCGCGCTCATCGACCGGATCGACGGCACACGGGGGATGGAGCTGCTGCGGGCCGAGGCCACGGGGATGGGGTTCCCGGACGGCCAGGCCGACGCACTCGTCAGGCGGCTGGCGGGAGCCGGTCTGCTCGACGACGCCACCGCGGGAGGCCCGCGGGCCCAGGCCGTGCGCCGGCATCCGGAGGCCCTGGAGCGGCTGGGGCCCGATCTGGGCTCCCTCTCCCTGGTGCACCGGGAGCCGGGCGGGGACTTGCGGGGTGTCGCCGCGCGCCGGGCGATACGCGTCCGGGTGCGCGGGAGCGGCCGGGTGGGCGCCGTGATCGCGGCGGTCCTGGCGGGAGCCGGTGTGGGCCGGGTCGAGGTGCTCGACGGGGGCCGGGTGGAGCCGGCTGACGTGGCGCCGGGAGGTCTGGATCCCGGGAGCGTGGGCCGGCTGCGGGCGGAGGCCGCGGCGAGGCTGGTGCGCGCATCGGCCCCGGGGCGCACCCCGCGGGCCGGGGAGGAGGAGGACTCGGAGCCGCGGCTGGCGTTGGTGGTGGTCGCGCCCCGGGACGGGCTGCACGCCTGGGCCCCTGATCCGGGCACCGCGGCCGACTGGGTCGCCACGGGCATCCCGCACCTGTACGCGGGGGTGTTGGAGGGGACGGGGCTGGTGGGTCCGCTGGTCCTGCCGGGGGTGACGGCCTGCGCGGGGTGCATGGAGCGCGACCGCGTGGACCGGGACGCGGCCTGGCCCCGGATGCTGGTGCAGTGGCGCTCGGCCCACCGCCGGCGCGCGAGCGCCGCCTGCGATCTGGGGCTGTCCACGGCGGTGGCCGGCCTGGCCGCGGCCCACGCGCTCTCCTTCCTGGACGGTGAACTGCCCGCGTCCACCGCCACCCGCTGGGAAGCAGCCCTCCCCACTCTCCACTGGCAGCCCACCCCGGTCCACCCCCATCCGGACTGCCCGTGCGGCGCGGCCGCGGAGCGGACGGACCCGGGGGCACCGGCCGCACTCACGCTGTCAGGGGGTCACTGATGTATCGCGAACCGCTCCTCGACGGTGCGGCAGAGGGCGAGGATCCTCGGTTCCGCCGACGGAATGATCACCAGCAGGCTGCGAAGGGCAAGGATCAGTTCCTGCGCCCGTCCGCGCTGCGGAGCGCCGTCCAGAACATGGTCAGGGCTGAGCTCGACTCCTCGGTCGAGCTGGGCCATCGCCTCTCCGTGGCGTCCGAGTTCCCAGGAGGTGGCGCCACGGTTGATGAAGGCCCAGCCGTAGTCCGGCGAGGCCTCGAGCGCCCGTGCGAACTCCGGCAGCGCCTCTTCGAAGCGCCCCATGGCGTTGAGGTCTCCAACTGGCGTACGAGGGTGGACTTCCCGACTCCGGCCGGGCCCCGCACAGGGAAGAGGGACTGCGCCGCCTCGTCCGGGGGCTGCTTGAGAGCCTCCCTGAAGGCCGACACCTCGCCTTCCCGTCCGATGAAGCCGCCGGAACGCCGTCGTCGGATGAGCTCCTGCCTCGTGGGACCCCGCCCCGCCATCCGCTGCTCCTCACGGTCGTCCCGTCCCCCTGCCCCGTCATGCCGGCCCATCGCGCCGGGCGCCGTCCGGCAATGGCGAGATCCCGCACGGGGCTGGGGAAGGTGCCCTCCTCCGAGCCGCGAGGAGGGCATGACAGGATGCGGAGAACCGCCGATCGCGGCGCAGCTGTCTGGGAAATGGAGGGGCGTATGTCTGATCTTCCCCGGAAGGCGGTCACCCGCACCGTCAAGCTGGCCGCGCTGCCGCTCGGCATCGCGGGACGGGCAACCTGGGGGCTGGGCAAGCGGATCGGGGGCAAGTCGGCCGAGATCGTGGCGAGCGAGCTCCAGAAGCGCACCGCCGAGCAGTTGTTCCGCACGCTCGGGGAGCTGAAGGGCGGTGCCATGAAGTTCGGGCAGGCCCTGTCGGTCTTCGAGTCGGCGCTGCCCGAGGAGGTCGCTGGGCCCTACCGGGCGGCGCTGACCAAGCTCCAGGAGGCGGCTCCGCCCCTGCCCGCGGCGACGGTGCACCGGGTGCTGGCGGACCGTCTCGGCGAGAACTGGCGGGAGCTGTTCGAGGAGTTCGAGGACAAGCCGGCCGCGGCGGCCTCGATCGGGCAGGTGCACCGGGCGGTGTGGCACGACGGCCGGCAGGTCGCGGTCAAGGTGCAGTACCCGGGGGCCGGTGAGGCGCTGCTGTCGGACCTGAAGCAGCTGGGCCGGTTCGCGGGGCTGCTGGGGCCGCTGATTCCCGGCATGGAGATCAAGCCGCTGATCAAGGAGTTGCGCGACCGCGTCGCCGAGGAGCTCGACTACGAGCTGGAGGCCGAGGCCCAGCGGACGCACTCGGACGCGTTCGGGGACGATCCGGACGTGGTCGTGCCGGATGTCGTGCACCAGGGCGATCAGGTGCTGGTGACCGAGTGGATGGAGGGGACCCCGCTGTCGGAGGTGATAGCCGACGGCACCCAGGAGGAGCGCGACCGCGCCGGGCAGCTGCTGGCCCGGTTCCTCTTCTCCGGTCCCGCGCGCACCGGTCTGCTGCACGCGGATCCGCACCCGGGCAACTTCCGGCTGATATCGGGGGCCGACGGCCGGATGCGGCTGGGCGTCCTGGACTTCGGCACGGTCGACCGGCTGCCCGGCGGCTGGCCCAAGCCCATCGGCAGGTCGCTGCGGATGACCCTGGACGGTGACGCCGAGGGGGTCTACGGGCACCTGCGCGCCGAGGGGTTCGTGAAGGAGTCCATCGAGCTGGACCCCGACGCGGTACTGGACTACCTCAAGCCGATCATCGAGCCGGCCGAGGCCGAGGAGTTCACCTTCACCCGGCCGTGGCTGCGCGGCCAGGCGGCGCGGATCGCCGATCCCCGCTCCCCCGCGCACCAGTTGGGCCGGCAGATCAACCTGCCGCCCTCGTACCTGCTGATCCACCGGGTCACGCTGAGCACGATCGGGGTGCTGTGCCAGCTGGGCGCGACGGTGCGGCTGCGGGACGAACTGGACGCCTGGCTGCCCGGGTTCGCTTCCGCCGAGTGACTCCGTAGGGTCCGCGGCGTCACCACCAGGAGGAGTCGAGCCTGCCTTCGATCGCCCGGAGGTTGGCCCGCGCGCAGTCGACGCAGAAGTACTGTCTGGTCCCGTTCTCCACCGAGCAGGTCCAGGTGGGCGGGGCGCCGTTGGGGGACTCCGTGCCACAGCGCGCGCAGACGACGGGCTGGGCCTCGGATCCCGACGGGGCGGGGTGGGGAGTCGGCTGGTCCACCTCCAGACGATATCCCCGCACGGGGTGGACTGCCGTCCGCAACGCACCGGGGGGACCGGTCCGTTCGGACCGGTCCCCCCGGGGACGCTGTTTTCAGCGCTTAGTGCATGACGGCCATGGCCAGCGCACGGCGGGCGCGCATCGAGACGCGCTCGGCACGCCGCTGCATGCGGCGGGCGGCGACCAGGCGCACGGCGTGACGCTCGGCGTCCACCTCACGCATGCGCTCGTCCATATGGGCACGAGCCAGGGCTTCTGGGATGAGTTGCATTTCGCGGGTCCTGTTCTGACGCGAGGTGATCGCGCCGGTGGTGATGAAGTCTGCGTGGGCGGCGCCGTGGGGCTGCTCGCTCGTGGTGTAGGCGGTCATGAGGTCCTGCTTCAGGGGGTCGTGCGTCAGGGGGCGGTCGATGGTTCCGATGGCGGTCATGCCGCGACAACCGGGTTCTTGCGCGGACGGCCACGGGGCCGCTTGCGGGCGACGACGACGCCCTGGACGAAGAGCTCGCCACCCCAGACGCCCCAGGGCTCGCGGCGCTCGACCGCTCCGGCGAGGCAGGCCTCGACCAGCGGGCAGGTGCGGCAGAGCGACTTGGCGTACTCGACGTCGGCCGGGGACTCGGCGAAGAAGACCTCGGGGTCGAAGGTGCGGCAGGGAACGGGTACGCCGAGGTTCTCGATGGCGTCGTCGAGCGCGGTGAGCGCGGTGAGCGGGGTCAAGGCGTGGTCCTCCGGGACTGCGGGCGGGGAGATCGTGTGGGTCTGCGTTACGGACGGGGCGTGCGCTTCGAGTTGCACGGTGGTTTCTTCCTCGTCGTCTTGGTCGGCTAGTCGTTCCGGCCGGTCGGCCGGGTTCGGCTGTCACCTGCTTCTGCCAGTCCCGAGGCCCCTTTGCTGCGTTCGCCCCCCGTTCGGGGACAAACAGAAGGGCCGCGGATCCCGGGTGGGGTTCCGCGGCCCTGAAGGCGCCGGCCTGATCATGCGATCAGACTGGATCACTCCAGGGTTCGAGCCCACGGAAGGCCCACATCAGGTGGTGCTGCTGCTTCGTCTGCTTCGTCTTGGCTCCGGCACCGGCTGCGGCCGCGAAGCCATAGGCGCCATGCGCCTGAGCTTCTGCTGCCAGTACTGCCACCGGTGCCTGGATCGGTCGCTCATTGCGCTCACTGACCGGAAGGGTCGCCAGCAGGGCGGGGCGGTCGGCGGAAATCGCGGACACACCGGTACCCAGAAGGGAGACGGAACCGAGCAGGCAGGAAGCGTCGACCGAGCGATCGGTCATTTTGGTGAAGGTCATGAAGCTGGCCACTGGTCTCGCCTCCTCTCGGCGTCTCGGGGACTCGGCCCGAGGGCCTGTCCCATGCGTATTCGGATAAGTACAGCACGGAACCAGGGCTTCGGAGAAGCCACCGTTTCCGTTGCTAAGAACCTATGGGTCTTCGCTGGGCATGTGCAAACTATTTTTCCGACGAGTTTCTACGCGTCGGCAGGCTCCGCGGACTCGGGCTCCTGACCTGCGCATATGGCCAGGACCTCGGCTCCGTACCGGTCGAGCTTGCGGCCGCCCACTCCGGAGATCATAGAGAGCTCGCCCGCCTCGGTGGGCGCGGCCTCCGCGATCGCCATCAGAGTCTTGTCCGTGAAGACGCAGTAGGCGGGCAGGCCCTGCTCCTTCGACGCGCCCGCACGCCACTCCCGCAGCCGCTCGTAGAGCCCTTCGTCCATGTCGGACGGGCAGTCCTCACAGCGCATCAGTTTGAGCTCGCCGGCCTCGGTGAGCGTCTTGCCGCAGACCCGGCACCGCACCGGGCCGCGGCGGCCGCGCTTGCGCGGCCCGCTCTCGGCCGCGGAGCCCGGCCCGCTGCGAGGCACCGCGGAGCCCGGCCGCAGGCCGTTCAGGAAGCGGCTGGGCCGCCGGGAGGCCCGGCCGCCCGGAGCCCGGGAGAGGCCCCAGGAGAGGGTCAGGTGCAGCCGCGCCCGGGTGACGCCGACATAGAGCAGCCGGCGCTCCTCCTCGACCTGCTCGTCGGTCTTCGCGTACGTGATCGGCAGCATGCCGTCGGTGAGGCCGACGAGGAACACGGCGTCCCACTCCAGGCCCTTCGCCGCGTGCAGCGAGGCCAGGGTGACGCCCTGGACGGTGGGGGCGTGCTGGGCGGCCTTGCGCTCGTCCAGCTCGATCGTGAGGTCCGCCAGGGTGGCTCCCGGCCGGGTCCGGGCGAAGTCCTCGGCGAGCCGGACCAGCGCGGCCAGGGATTCCCACTGGTCGCGCACGGCGCCGGAGCCGGCGGGCGGTTCGGGGGTCCAGCCGGTGGAGCTGAGCACCGCCCGGACCTGGGAGCCCAGTTCCACGACGTCGTCGAGCAGCGGGTCGTTCCCGCCGGAGCGGGCGGCTCCGCGCAGCGCGAGGATCGCCTTCTGGACCTCGGCCCGCTCGAAGAACCGCTCGGCCCCGCGCAGCTGGTAGGGGACCCCGGCGTCGGCCAGTGCCTGTTCGTAGACCTCGGACTGGGCGTTGATGCGATAGAGGACGGCGATCTCGCCGGCCGGGACGCCCGCGGCGATCAGGTCCCGGATCCGGTGGGCGACGCCCTCGGCCTCGGCGGGCTCGTCCGCGTACTCGGCGTAGACCGGGTCGGGGCCGGTCTCGCGCTGGGAGACCAGCTCCAGCCGGTGCTCGGCGGCGCGGCCCCTGGCCTGGTTCAGGAGCCCGTTGGCGAGGTGGACCACCTGGGGGGTGGAGCGGTAGTCGCGGACCAGCTTGACCACGGTGGCCTGCGGGTACTTGGTGCGGAAGTTCAGCAGGTGGTCGGGGGTGGCGCCGGTGAAGGAGTAGATCGTCTGGCTGGCGTCGCCGACGACGCAGAGGCTGTCGCGCTCGCCGAGCCAGAGGTCCAGCAGCCGCTGCTGGAGGGGGCTGACGTCCTGGTACTCGTCGACCACGAAGTGCTGGTACTGGGTGCGGATCTGCTCGGCGATGTCGTGGCGGTCCTGGAGGATGCCGACGGTGAGGAGCAGCACGTCCTCGAAGTCGATCATGCCGCGGTCGCGCTTGAGCTGCTCGTACGTCCCGTAGATCTGGGCGATCTCGGCCATGTCGCGGGGTGCCTCGCGGCCCGACTTGAGGGCGGCGGCCGGATAGTCGGCGGGCACCGTCTGCGTGACCTTGGCCCACTCGATCTCACCGGTGACGTCGCGCAGCTCACCCCGGTCGAGCCGGATGCGGGAGCGCGCGCCGGCCTCGGCGACGAGCTGGATCTTGCGCTCCAGGAGCCGCGGCACGTCCCCGCCGACCGCCTTGGGCCAGAAGTACTGGAGCTGGCGCAGGGCGGCGGAGTGGAAGGTCCGGGCCTGGACCCCGCCCGCGCCGAGGGTGCGCAGGCGGCCGCGCATCTCTCCGGCGGCGCGGTTGGTGAAGGTGACGGCCAGCACACTGGCCGACATGAGCTGGCCCGACCGGACTCCGTAGGCGATGCGGTGGGTGATCGCGCGGGTCTTGCCGGTACCGGCGCCCGCCAGCACGCACACCGGCCCGCGCAAGGTCGTCGCGACCTCGCGCTGCTCCGGGTCCAGGCCCAGGAGCACCGCGTCGGCCGAGTCGGCGGAGGCGGGGCCACCCGGGAACGATGGGAAGTGCGTTGCTGCTGTCACCCCGCCATGCTGCCAGGTCTCGTGGGTCGGGCGGGAAAACCGTCCACAGGCGGCACGTATCCGTCGTATCAGTCACACCGGCCGTGCGGGGCCGCCCGGACGGGAATGGCCGCGGGGTCCCGTACGTTCGAGTACTCGGACCACCGAGCCCTCACGAAGGAGAGCGCAGCATGCAGGACACGGGCACCGTCACGATGTACAGCACGACCTGGTGCGGCTACTGCCGTCGGCTGAAGACCCAGCTGGACCGGGAAGGCATCGCGTACAACGAGATCAACATCGAGCTCGACCCGGAGTCCGCCGCGTTCGTGGAGAAGGCCAACGGCGGCAACCAGACGGTTCCCACCGTGCTCGTGAAGTCCGCCGCCGGCAGCGAGTCCGTCATGACGAACCCCAGCCTGGCCCAGGTCAAGCAGGCCCTCGCCGTCTGAGGAAGCCCCACCCGCGAGCACCCGCAGGTACCCGCGAGCACCAGAAGGGCCCCCGCCGAGGCGGGGGCCTTCTGCTGTGACGAACGTTACGCCGCCATCTTCGGCAGCGGCTCGCCGTACCAGAGCTCGACCAGCCGGGCGGCGATGGAGATGCCCGACGGGGGCAGCACCTCGCCCGTCTCGAACGCGGCGCGCAGCTCCTCACGCGAGAACCAGCGGGCCTCCTGGATCTCCTCGCCGTCCACCGTGATCTCGGAGGTGGTGGCGCGGGCCGTGAAGCCCAGCATCAGGCTGTACGGGAAGGGCCACGGCTGACTGGCCACGTACTCGACCTCGCCGACCCTGACGCCCGCCTCCTCCCACACCTCGCGGACGACGGACTGCTCGATCGACTCGCCCGGCTCCACGAACCCGGCGAGGGTCGAGAAGCGGCCTTCCGGCCAGTGCACCTGGCGGCCCAGCAGCGCGCGGTCGTGCTCGTCCGTGACCAGCATGATCACGGCCGGGTCGGTGCGCGGGTAGTGCTCGGCGCCGCAGCCCGGGCAGCGGCGGATGTGCCCGGCGGCGGCGACCACCGTGCGCTCGCCGCAGCGGGAGCAGAAACGGTGCATCCGCTGCCAGTTCTCCAGGGCCACCGCGTGCACCATCAGCCCGGCGTCGCGCGGGGAGAGCAGCAGTCCGGCCTCGCGCAGGCCCGCCGGGCGGGCCGACTGGTCCATGCGGCCCGGCAGCGCGTCCTTCTGCAGCGCGAAGTACCGTACGCCGTCCTCGTCCGTGCCCAGGAAGTAGCGGTGGGTCTCGGTGACCGGGGCCTCGAAGGCCGGGGTCATCACGATGCCGGAGCCCCCGTCGGGGGTGTCGTCGATCAGGACCTGGCCGCCGGAGACGACGAAGACGCGGGTCGTCGGGTGGCTCCAGGCGGCGGCGAGCCACGCCTCGTCGAGGCGGTGGTGCGCGGCACGGTCGATTCCGCTGGGCGCGGCGAGCGAGAGAGGGCGCTCGGTGAGAGGGCGCTCGGTATGGGTGCTCACAGGTACTTCCAACTCCCCCGGTGGTGGGACAAGGCAGGCGTGCGTGCGTCGGGTGTCAGGCGGTTGCGCGGTGGGTGGCGGCCAGGTCTCCCCAGAGGTAGGCGGTCGTCTCGACGCCCTTGAGGAGCAGGTCCAGCTCGACCTTCTCGTTCGGCGAGTGCCAGCCGTCGGACGGTACCGAAATGCCGAGGAAGAGGACGGGCGCGTCCAGGACGTCCTGGAGGTCCGCCGCGGGTCCGGAGCCGCCCTCGCGGGTGAAGCGGATCTTCTGGCCGAAGGCGCGGCCCATGGCCCGTACGACGGACTGCAGGGCCGGGTGGTCGAGCGGGGTCAGGCACGGCCGGGTCGGGGCGCCGAAGGTGATGGAGTGCCGGATTCCGTCCGGGATCCGGGCCGCGACCCAGTCCCTCACGGCGGCCTCGACCTCGTACGGGTCCTGGCCGGACACCAGGCGGAACGACAGCTTCAGGTGGGCGGAGGCGGGCACGATGGTCTTGCCGCCGGGGCCCTGGTAGCCGCCGCCGATGCCGTTGACCTCGGCCGTCGGGCGGGCCCAGACGCGCTCCAGGGTGGAGTAGCCGGCCTCGCCGGAGGCCGCGTGGGACCGGGCCGTACGGAGCCACTCGGACTCGTCGAAGGGAAGTTCGGCGATGAGCGCGCGCTCCGCCTCGGTGAGCTCGGCGATGCCGTCGTAGAAGCCGGGGATCGTCACGCGTCCGTCGTCGTCGTGCAGGGCGGCGACCAGGCGGGCGGCGACGGCGGCCGGATTGGGCACGGCCCCGCCGAAGGCTCCGGAGTGGATGTCCTGGTCCGGGCCGTGGAAGTCGATCTCGCAGTCGGCGACGCCGCGCATGCCGGTGCAGACGGTGGGGGTGGTCTCGGACCACATGCCGGTGTCGGAGACGATCACGACGTCGGCGGCGAGTTCACCGGCGCGGGCCTCGACGAGCTCGCGGAAGTGGATGGAGCCGGACTCCTCCTCGCCCTCGACGATCAGCTTGAGGTTCACGGCGGGGGCGGCGGCGCCGGTGGCCGCCAGGTGCGCGCGCACCCCGAGGGTGTGGAAGAACACCTGCCCCTTGTCGTCGGCGGCGCCGCGCCCGTACATGCGGCCGTCGCGGACCACCGGCTCGAAGGGGTCGGTGTGCCAGCCGTCGGCGAGGGCGGCGGGCTGCACGTCGTGGTGCCCGTACACCAGGACGGTGGGGGCCTGCGGGTCCTCGCTCGGCCAGTGCGCGAAGACGGCGGGGGCGCCGGGGGTCTCCCAGACCTCGGCCACCGGGAAGCCGGTCTCCTTGAGCTTCGCCGCGAGCCATTCGGCGCTGCGGCGTACGTCGCCCGCGTGCTCGGGCTGGGCCGAGACGGAGGGGATGCGGAGCCACTCGGCGAGGTCGTCGAGGAAGGCACCGCGGTGGGTGTCGATGTACGTGCGGACGACGCTGTCCGGCGGGGTGTCGCTCATGCCCACGAGCCTAGCCGTCCGTCTGACGGGCACCGCCGGTGTCCGTTTTGCCTTGGAGGATCCGCTCAAGGCGGGCCCGGTCGGGGAGGTTGCGGGGCCGGATCACGCGGCCGCTGCGGACGTGGAGGAAGGCGGCGGTGACCTGGCTGAGCGGGGTGTTCGTGGCCTCGGCCCAGGCCAGGCGGTAGACGGCGAGCTGGAGGGGGTCGGCCTCGGTGGTGCGGCCGGTCTTCCAGTCGACGATCTCGTACGAGCCGTCCGGGTTCCGGTAGACGGCGTCGATCCGGCCGCGGATGACGCGGCCGGCGAGGGTGAGCTGGACCGGGGCCTCCATGCGGTGGGGCGGCCGGTCGGCGTACGGGCTGCGCTCGAAAGCGGCCTTGAGGGAGTCGAGGTCGGCCTCGTCGGCGATCTCCTGGTCGGAGCCGGCGCCGGGGAGGTCGGTGACGGGGTCGAGGACGTCGAGGAAGGGGAGCGGGAGCTCGTCGAAGCGGGACTCGACCCAGGCGTGGAACCGGGTGCCCTGGCGGGCGGCGGGCTGGGGGGGCTTGGGCATGGGGCGGGCGAGGTCGCGTACGAAACCCTGCTCGTCGGCGGCGAGCCGGAGCAGCTGGCTCGCGGAGAGGGCGGCGGGCAGCTCGACGTCGCGGACGGCTGCGCGGGCGCGGCGGAGCTCGCCCTCCAGGGCGTCGAGGTCCCGGTCCCAGGAGGCGATGGCGCGCGCGTCCTCGGGGGCGAGCCCGGCTGCGCCGCCGCCGGGGCGGCCCCCTGGGCGGCCCTCCGCGGCCCAGTCCTCGCCGGCCCAGGGGCCATCGCCCTCCGGGGCGGCGGCAGCAGTACGCGGCTGCGCCGCGCGGCGGGCTCCGCCCGGGCCCTCGGCGACGGCCCGGTGGCCCGCCTCCGGCCAAAGCTCGTCGTCGACCGGGCCGGTGGGCCGGGCCGGGTTCGTCCCCGCGGGCACGACTGCGCCACCGCCGGGCGCGGACCAGGCGTCGGCCTCCGGCCAAAGCTCGTCGTCGACCGGGCCGGTGGGCCGGGCCGGGTTCGAGCCCGCGGGCACGGCTGCGCCACCGCCGGGCGCGGACCAGGCGTCGGCCTCCGGCCAAAGCTCGTCGGCGCGCGGCGCGGCGGGGCCGGCCGGACCGGATTCCTCCCCCGCCCCGCCCCTTCCCGGAACCGGGGCGCTGCCCCGGACCCCGTCGGGGGCCGGGTCTGCGGCTCGGGGCGCGGGTACGCCGGCAGGGTTTTGGACGGCGGCATCCGGCCGGGAGCCGGGATGCGGCTCCGCCGTATGCGGGGCCCCGCCGGGCACGGCTGCGGCATCGCCCTGCGGGGCGGGGGCCGCGCCGGGCCCCGGTGCGCCCCGCGGGTGCTCGGGCACGGCTGCGTCCTCGGCGGCCGGGGCATCGCCCCATGGGGTGTCGGGCCAGGCGTCGTCGTCCGGCCAGGGCTCTTCGTCGTAGGAGGGGTCTTCGCAGTCCGGGGGCCAGAGGTAGGGGTCGTCCTCCGGCGGGGGCGGGGTCGCCAGGTAGGACTCCACCAGGGCGGCCGCCGCCCGGCGCAGGGTGAGGGAGTGCGGGTCGAGCGGGAGGGGCCAGGAGTGGTCCGGGGTGGAGTCGTCGGCGAGGGACGGGTTCTCGGCGGCCGGCTCCGGCTCGTCCGCCCAGGCCTCGATCTCGCCGAAGCCCGCCGCGCAGTGCTCGTACAGGGCCGACAGGAAGGCGGAAGGGCCGCGGCGCTTCTTCTGGGTCGGGCCCCACCAGTGGCCCGAGGCCAGGAGGAGGGAGCGGGGGCGGGTGAAGGTCACGTAGCCCAGGCGGAGCTCTTCGGTCGCCTTGTGGTCCTTCAGGGCCGTCTTGAACGCCTTCAGGCCGGCCGAGGTCCAGTCCGGGTCCTCCGGCAGGGTGGGGGCGTCGCCGCGCAGCGCGTACGGGAGCACCTTCGCGTACGAGGTCCAGGCCTCCGGCGCCTTCTCCTTCGGGAAGGACCCCGCGCACAGGTCCGGGACGACGACCACGTCCCACTCCAGGCCCTTCGACTTGTGGGCCGTCAGGACCTTGACCGTGTTCTCCCCGCCCGGCAGGGCGTGGTCCAGGCCCTTCTCGTACTGGGCGGCCGTGCGCAGGAACGCCAGGAAGGCCAGCAGTGAGGCCTCGCCGTCGAGCGCGGCGAAACCGGCCGCGACGTCCATGAAGTTCGACAGCGTCTCGCGGCGGCGGGCCGCCAGCGCGTGCGGGGAGGCGGACAGCTCCACCTCCAGGCCGGTCGCGGACAGCACGCGGTGCAGGACGTCCATGAGCGGATCGGCCAGGGAGCGGCGCAGGTCGCGCAGTTCCTGGGCGAGGTGCGCGAAGCGCACCCGGGCCTCCGCCGAGAAGGGGAGGTCGTCCGGGGCCTGTCCGGCGCCGTCGAGGAAGGTCTCCAGCGCGTCGGCCAGGGACACGATCTCCGCCGGGTCCACGCCCTCCACGGCCGCCGCCAGCCGTTCGTCCGGGTCCGGCCCGGCCGGCGAGCGGCCCACCATGAGGCGTGCCCGGCGGCCCAGCAGGGCCAGGTCGCGCGCGCCGATCCGCCAGCGCGGACCGATGAGCAGCCGGACGAGGGAGGCGTTGGCGCCCGGGTCCTGGAGGACCTCGCAGACGGCGACGAGGTCCGCGACCTCGGGGAGGTGCAGCAGCCCGGAGAGGCCGACGACCTCCACCGGCACGTCCCGGTCCACCAGCACGGCCTGGATCCGGGCGAAGTCCCCGGCCGAACGGCACAGGACGGCGATCTCGCGCGGCTCGGTGCCGGTGCGGACCAGGTGGGCGACGGAGTCGGCGAGCCAGTCGAGCTCCTGGGCGTGGGTCTCCAGCAGGGCGCAGCGGACCTGGCCCTCGCGCTCGGCCCCCGGCGCGGGGCGCAGTGCCTCCACGCCCTCGTGCATGGCGCGCAGCGGGGCGGCGAGCCCGTTGGCGAGGTCCAGGAGCCGGCCGCCGCTGCGCCGGTTCTCGCTGAGGGAGAGCCGGGTGGCGGGGCTGCCGTCGGCGTGCGGGAAGTGCTCGGGGAAGTCGTCGAGGTTGGCCACGGAGGCGCCGCGCCAGCCGTAGATGGCCTGGCAGGGGTCGCCGACGGCGGTCACGGCGTGGCCGGAGCCCGCGCCGAAGAGCCCGGAGAGCAGCAGGCGCTGGGCGACCGAGGTGTCCTGGTACTCGTCCAGGAGCACGACCTTGAACTCCTCGCGCAGCAGTGCGCCGACCTCGGGGCGGGTGGTGGCGAGCTGCGCGGAGAGGGCTATCTGGTCGCTGAAGTCGAAGAGGTCACGGGCGCGTTTGGCGGCGCGGTAGCGGACGACGAGCTCGAGCAGTTCGAGGCGGCCGCGCACGGCCTCGGGGACCTTGCGCAGGTCCTCGTTGGTGAGCCTGGTGCCGGCGAGGACGTCCAGGAGCGCGGTGTCGTGGAGGCGGAGCCGGTCCGGCTCGACCAGGTGCTCGGAAAGCTCGCCGTCGAGCGCGAGGAGGTCCCCGACCAGGTCGGGGACGGACTTGGTGAGCGAGGGGTACGGGCCGGGCGCCTCGCGCAGCACCTTCGCGGCGAGCTGGAAGCGGGTGGCGTCGGCGAGGAGGCGCGAGCTGGGCTCCAGGCCGATGCGCAGGCCGTGGTCCTTCAGGAGCTGGCCGGCGAAGGCGTGGTACGTCGAGATGCGCGGCTCCCCGCCGGCCCCCTCGGCCGCGGCATCGGCCGGGGAAGGGTCCGGGTCGGTGATGCCGGCCCGCGCGAGGGCCTTCCGTACGCGCTCGGACAGTTCGCCTGCGGCCTTGTTGGTGAAGGTCAGGCCGAGGACCTGCTCGGGTGCGACCGCGCCGGTGCCCACCAGCCAGACCACGCGGGCGGCCATGACGGTGGTCTTGCCGGAGCCGGCGCCGGCGACGACGACCTGCGGGGCGGGCGGGGCGGTGACGCAGGCCATCTGTTCGGGCGTGAAGGGGATCCCGAGGAGCTCCTTGAGCTGCTCGGGATCGGTGAGGACGGACGCACGCGCGGACACGTAAAAAGGCTAGCCGCCCCCACCGACAGCCCCGACCGTCCCGGCTCTCCCGGCCGGCCGGGGAGGCCGCGAGGCCGCGAGGCCGCGTAGCCGCTCACTCGACCGTCTGGCGGCCCTCGGGACGGGCGCTGCACGCGCTGCGGAAGGAGCAGTGGTCGCAGTGTTTGCCCGCGGCGGGCGCGAACCGCTCGTCCAGCACCCGGCCGGCGGCGGTCGCGAGCAGGTCACCGACCCACTCCCCGTCGAGCGGCTGCTGGGCCTGGACCTTGGGGACCGTGTCTCCGCCGTCGCGCTGGGCCGCGCCTTGGCGGAGCTGGACGAGCTCGGCGCCGCCGGGCACGGGGCGCAGCCCGTCGAAGACCTCGTCGACGGCGCCCTCGCGCACCGCGAGCTGGTAGACCGCGAGCTGGGGGTGGCGGGCCACCTCGTCCTTGGTGGGCGCGGACTTGCCGGTCTTGAAGTCGACGACGTACGCACGCCCCTGCGGGTCCGATTCGACCCGGTCCATGGAACCCCGGATGCGGACGGCGACCTCACCGGCTTCGAGCGTGACGTCGAACTCGTGCTCCGTGGCCACGGCCGCCCGGCCCCCGCGGTCGGTGGTGTGCCAGCGCAGGAAGCGTTCGAGGGCGGCGCGGGCGTTGTCCTTCTCCTGCCGGGACTTCCAGGGCGCGTCGAAGGCCAGGGCGTCCCACACCGAGTCGAGGCGTTCCATGAGGACGGCCAGGTCGGCGGGGGTGCGGCCGGAGGCGACCTCGTCGGCGAGGACGTGGACGACGTTGCCGAAGCCCTGGGCGGCGGTGGAGGCGGTGTCGGCCTTGACCTCGCGGCCGAGGAACCACTGCAGGGAGCAGGTGTTGGCGAGCTGCTCCAGGGCGCTGCCGGACAGGGCGACGGGCCGGTCCCGGTCGCGGAGCGGGACGCTGCTGCGGGTGGGCTCGTACAGGCCCCACCAGCGCTGCGGGTGCGCGGCCGGGACCAGGGGGCGGTCCTCGTCGTCGGTGAGCGCGGCGAGGCGGGCCAGGCGGCGGGCGGCGGCGTCGCGCAGGGCGGGCGAGGCGTCCGGGTCCACGGTGGTGGCGCGCAGCTCGGCGACGAGTGCGGGGACGGCGAGGGGGCGGCGGGGGCGGCCGGTGACGTCTTTCGGGGTGACCCCGAGCTCGGTCAGGAAGCGGGAGGGCTGGTCGCCGTCGTCGGCGGGGGCCTTGACGGCGGTGACGACGAGGCGGTCGCGGGCGCGGGTGGCGGCGACGTAGAAGAGCCGGCGTTCCTCGGCGAGGAGGGCGCCGGGGGTGAGGGGCTCGGCGAGGCCGTCACGGCCGATGCGGTCGGCCTCCAGCAGGGAACCGCGGCGGCGGAGGTCGGGCCACAGGCCTTCCTGGACACCGGCGACGACGACGAGGGACCACTCCAGGCCCTTGGAACGGTGGGCGGTCATCAGGCGGACGGCTTCGGAGCCGGTGGCGCGGGCCGTCAACGTGTCGGCGGCGATGTCCTCCGCCTCCAGTTGTTCGAGGAAGTTGAGCGCGCCGCGGCCGCCGGTGCGCTCCTCTGCGCGGGCGGCGGTGTCGAAGAGGGCGCAGACGGCGTCGAGGTCACGGTCGGCGTTGCGGCCGGCGGCGCCGCCGCGGCGGGCGCTGCGCTCCAGCCGCTGGGGCCAGGGGGTGCCGTCCCAGAGGATCCACAGGGCCTCTTCGGCGGTGCCGCCGCCCTGGAGCAGCTCGCGGGCCTTGCGCAGGAGCAGACCGAGGCGCTGCGCTCCGCGGGCGTACGCGGGGTCGTGCGCGGTGAGCCGCTCCGGCTCGGCGAGAGCGCGCGCGAGCAGCACGTCGGAGGGCGCGGGCACCTTGACGCCGGCGGCGCGCTCCTCGTCGCGCAGCGCCCGGCCGAGCCGCCGCAGGTCGGCCGCGTCCATGCCGCCGAGGGGGGAGGTGAGCAGGGTGACGGCCGCCTCGACGGTGACGCCTCCGGCGGGGTCGGCGGTATCGGGGCTCGGCGTCACGCCTCCGGCGGGGTGGGCGGTATCGGGGCTCGGCCCCGGTCCCCGCTCGCCTGCGGTGTCCGCGGCGGCGCGGGGGGATGGTTCCCGCCCGCCCACCCCGAAGGTGCGAGCAAGCTCGGCGGCCTCGGGCCCACCGGGCCTCGGCTCCTCGCCGTCCACGGCGCCACCCGTGCCGGCCTCGTCGGGGCTCGGCCCCGGTCCCCGCTCGCCTGCGGCGGTCCGGGCGGCGGCTTCCACGACGGCCGGAGCCCCGGCGGTCGCGTCGGCCTGGGCGTCCACGGCGGCACCCGTGCCGGCCCCGCCGGCCCCGGCGGAGCCGGGGGCGGGCGCGTCGGGGCGCGGCCCCGGTCCCCGCTCGGCTTCGGCGGTCTCGGCGGCGGCGGTCGCGGCGCCCGGAGCTTCGGCGGTCGCGGCGGCGTTCGTGTCGGCTTCGGCGGCGGTAGCCGGCTCGGCCTTCGTGTCGGGGGTCAGGGTTGCCGTGGCCGTGAGGCGGAGGGCTGTCAGGAGGGGGGCTATGGCGGGTTCGTGGCGGAGGGGGGTGTCCGTGCCGTCCGTTTCGGCGGGGACCCCGGCCGAGATCAGGGCGCGGCGCATCGCCGGGAGGGTGCGGCCGCCGGCGCGGACCAGGACGGCCATGTCCTGCCAGGGGACGCCGTCCTCCAGGTGGGCCCGGCGCAGGATGTCGGCGATGTTGTCCAGCTCGGCGCCGGCCGTCGGGTACGTGAAGACCTCCACCCGGCCGCCCTCCCGGCTGGCCTGGAGCCCGCGGTGGGCGCGTACCGCCGTGACCGGCAGCCGCGGGACCGGCATCCGGGTGGTGAGGAGACGGGTCGCCGTCAGCAGGGCCGCGCCGGAGCGGAGGCCCACCGTCAGGGCCTTGACCTGTGCGCCCGGGAAGGCGGACTCGAAGTCCAGGATGTTGTTGATGTCCGCGCCGCGGAAGGCGTAGATCGACTGGTCGGGGTCGCCGAAGGCGACCAGCGTGCCGCCGTGCCCGGTCAGGGCCCGCAGCAGCCGCAGCTGGGAGGCGTCCGTGTCCTGGTACTCGTCCACGAAGATCGCGTCGTAGGAGGAGGACAGGGCAGGGGTGCCCTCCGCCAGGAGGACCGCACGGTGGAGGAGTTCGGCGTAGTCCAGCGTGCCCTGCAGGTCCAGGACGTCCAGGTACTCGGAGAGGAAGGCCGCCGCCGCCTTCCAGTCCGGGCGGCCGATGCGGTCGGCGAACGAGGAGAGGGCCTGCGGGCCGAGGCCCAGTTCGCGGGCGCGGGCCAGCACCGCACGGACCTCGTCGGCGAAGCCGCGCGTTGTCAGCGCCGCCCGCAGGTCGTCGGGCCAGCGGATGGAGCGGATCCGGCGCTGGCCTTCCAGGAGGGTGCGGACCATCACGTCCTGCTCCGGGCCGGACAGCAGCCGCAGCGGGTCGGCGAAGAGGTCGGTGTCCTGGTGGGAGCGGACCAGGCCGTAGCAGAAGGAGTGGAAGGTGGTGGCCTGCGGAGCCCGCGCACCGCCCAGCCGCAGGGCGGCCCGGTCGCGCAGTTCCACCGCCGCCTTGCGGCTGAAGGTGAGGATGAGGATGCGGGCGGGGTCCGCCCCCGCTTCCACCCGGGCGGTGACCGCCTCGACCAGCGTGGTCGTCTTCCCGGTGCCCGGTCCGGCCAGGACCAGGAGTGGTCCGCCTGTGTGGTCAACCACCGCCTGCTGCGCTGCGTCCAGCACAGGGGGATCCACCCGTTCCGGCCCGGTGCGCACGAGGCGGTACGCGTCCGGGGTCCGCGTATGCCGCCGCTCGGTGCGGCGGCTTTCGGAGGAAGAGGTGATCACGTGGGGTGCCGGTCCTGGTGGGTCTGCGGGTGCTGCCGTGACGGCTCGCGGAGAGGCCGAAGAGGCAACGCTACGGCAACCGGCCGACGCCGCGCAGTCCCCCCGGGTAGCCCGTACGGACGTTCGCACGGTCGCCCGATCGCCCGTCCAGGCCGCGCATGGCCGAAGCTGTCAGATGTGAGCCTCGTCGCGTGTGCCGTCCTGTCCGGGGTCTCCCGGGGCCCCGTCCCAGCGCGCCCGGCGCATGTCCAGCCGCGGCTCGCCGCCCGCCGTCAGGCGCAGCGGGGTGGCCTCGGCCCGGTAGTGCTCCAGGGCGCGCAGCTCGTGGCCGGGCAGGGGTACGCCGTCCGCCCGCACCACGCGCCACCAGGGCACGGCTCCCCCGTACAGGGCCATGACACGCCCGACTTGGCGCGGGCCTCCCTCGCCGAGCCATTCTGCGACGTCCCCGTATGTCATCACCCGGCCGGGCGGAATACGCTCTGCCACCTCAAGCACGTGCTCCGCGTACGCGGGCAGCTCCTCACTCATTCAGCACATGGTGCAGTACGCCGGAGGCCGGCCGGCGGAAGTCGGGGTTCCGGACCGGCGCGCACCCTGATGCCCCGCTGGCCCGTCGGTCCGTGCCACCATCTTCCGGGCGGTGACTGGTGATACGTGATCAAGAAGAGACGGATGTGACGACGAAGGAGCAGGGTGTGAGCCCTCCGGACGGCGCGGCGGCGGACGACGGCGCGCGCCCAGACGACGGCGCCGCCCCCCGCCCCGAACCCGTTCCGGCGACGCCGCCGAAGGACCTGCCGAAGGCCCGCCCCGACGGTGACGCCGGCACCGGCACCGACGGCGGCACCGACGCAGAGAGCGGCGACGCGGAGGAGCCGCACGGCCACGCCTCCACGGCCGCCGACCGCGTCGAGGTCGACGAGCCGCTGCTCGCCGCCCGCGTGCACCGGCCGTCCGACCTCGTACGCCTCCTCGTCGGCATCCTCGGCATCGCCGTCCTGCTCGCCATCGCCGCCTTCGCCCACGGCACGACGGTCGGTCTCGAGGAGGACATCAGCAAGGGCACCGGCCAGGCGCCGGACCTGCTGATCAAGGTCGCGGCGCTCGTGTCCAGCATCGCCGTGCTGCTGCTGCCCGTCGCCTTCGCCATCGAGCGGCTGATCAAACGCGACGGGCTGCGCATCGCCGACGGCGTGCTCGCCGCCGTCCTCGCGCACGGCGTCACCCTCGCCACCGACCTGTGGGTCTCCCAGGCCGCCCCCGACACCATCCAGGACGCCCTGACCCGCTCGGCGGGCGGCGGGGCCCTGACCGACCCGGTGCACGGCTACCTCGCGCCCGTCATCGCGTACATGACCGCCGTCGGCATGACCCGCAGACCCCACTGGCGCGTGGCGCTGTGGGTGGTCCTGCTGCTCAACGCCCTCACCATGCTGGTCAACGGCTACACCACACCCTTCTCGATCATCCTCACCGTGCTGATCGGCTGGAGCGTCGCCTACGGCACCCTGTACGCCGTCGGCTCGCCCAATGTGCGCCCCACCGGGCAGAACCTCCTCGCCGGACTGCGCCGGGTCGGTTTCCAGCCGGTCAGCGCGATGCGCGCCGAGATGCCCGAGGGCTCCGAGGTGACCGAGGTGAACGACCGGGGCCGGCGCTACCACGTCACCCTGGAGGACGGCCCGCCGCTCGACGTCACCGTCGTCGACCGCGAGCAGCAGGCGCAGGGCTTCTTCTACCGGGTCTGGCGCCGCCTCACGCTGCGCGGCATCACCACGGGGCGCAGCCTGCTGTCGCTGCGCCAGGCGCTGGAGCAGGAGGCGCTCCTCGCGTACGCGGCCATCGCGGCCGGGGCCAACGCGCAGAAGCTGATCGCCACCTCCGAGCTCGGTCCGGACGCGGTGATGCTCGTGTACGAGCACCTGGGCGGCCGGACCCTGGACTCCGTCCCCGACGAAGAGATCACCGACGAGCTCAGCCGCAACGCGTGGGAGCAGGTACGGGCCCTCCAGTCGCGGCGGATCGCCCACCGGCGGCTCACCGGGGACGCCCTGGTGGTGGATCGTTCCGGCAACGTCATCCTCACCGACCTGCGGGGCGGCGAGATCGCCGCGGGCGATCTGGTGCTCCGGATGGACGTCGCCCAGCTGCTCACCACGCTCGGCCTGCGGGTCGGCGCGGAACGGTCGGTGGCCTCGGCGGTGTCGGTGCTCGGCCCGGACACGGTGGCGGACTGCCTGCCGCTGCTCCAGCCCATCGCGCTGAGCCGTTCCACCCGGGCGACGCTGCGCAAGCTGGCCCGGGAGCGGGCGGAGCGGCAGCGGGAGGCCGTACTGGAGTCCTCGCGGGCGGCGAAGGCGGCGCGCGAGGCGGAGTCCGCGGCCTCCGCGACCGCGGTGCCCGCCTCGGCGGCGGCCGACCGCAAGGCGGAGAAGAGGGCCCTGGACGACGCGCTGGACGGGGCGCGCGAGGAGGACCTGCTCAGCCAGATCCGCCAGCAGGTGCTGCTGATCCGCCCGCAGGCTCCGGTGGAGCCGGCCCGGCTGGAGCGGATCCGGCCGCGCACGCTGGTGTCGTTCATCGCGGGCGCGTTCGGTGCGTACTTCCTGCTCACGCAGCTCGCCCACGTGGACTTCGCGACGATCATCAGCGAGGCGCAGTGGGGCTGGGTCGGGGCGGCGCTGGCCTTCTCGGCGCTGACGTACTTCGCGGCGGCCATGAGCCTGCTGGGCTTCGTGCCGGAGCGGGTGCCGTTCCTGCGGACCGTGGTGGCGCAGGTGGCCGGCTCGTTCGTGAAGCTGGTGGCCCCGGCGGCGGTCGGCGGTGTAGCGCTGAACACCCGCTTCCTGCAGCGGGCGGGGGTCCGGCCGGGCCTTGCCGTGGCGAGCGTGGGCGCCTCCCAGCTCTTCGGGCTGGCCAGCCACATCCTGCTGCTGCTGTCCTTCGGTTACCTGACCGGAACCGAGAAGACCCCCGAGATGACCCCCTCCCGGGCGGTCATCGCGGGGCTGCTGACGGTCGCGGTGCTCGTGCTGGTGGTGACGGCGGTCCCGTTCATGCGGAAGTTCGTCGTGACGCGGGTGCGGGCGCTGTTCGCGGGCGTGGTGCCGCGCATGCTGGACGTGCTCCAGCGGCCCAAGAAGCTGATGACCGGCATCGGCGGGATGCTGCTGCTGACCGGCTGCTTCGTGATGTGCCTCGACGCGTCGATCCGCGCGTTCGGGGGCGGCGAGGCCATCAGCTACGCGAGCATCGCGGTGGTCTTCCTGGCGGGCAACGCGCTGGGGTCGGCGGCGCCGACCCCGGGCGGCATGGGCGCGGTGGAGACCACACTGACGCTGGGGCTGATCGCGGCCGGGCTGGAGAAGGAGGTCGCGATCTCGGCGGTGCTGTTGTTCCGGCTGATGACGTTCTGGCTGCCGGTGCTGCCGGGGTGGATCTCGTTCAACTTCTTGACCCGCAAGGAAGCCATTTAGCCTCCGGCTCGGTCTGCGGGTTTCGGGGCCGCGCCCCGGACCCCTTACGGCGCTCCGCGCCCGCGCCTCAAACGCCGGCGAGGCTGAAAGACCGGGGCTCCGCCCCGAACCCCGGTCCTCAAACGCCGGACGGGCTGAAAAATCCAGCCCCGCCGGCGTTTGAGGCGCGGGGTCTGGGGCGGAGCCCCGGGAAACGGCGCCGCCCGCTCCCTCCTGGACGCCGCCCCCTCCCTGACCGCCGCCTGAGGCGAACCCGGCCAGACCCGGCCCCGGACCCGTTTGGGTCAGCGCGGGGGCGGGGGTGGCGGAGGGCGCACAGGATGGAGTCATGCCGAGAAACGCCTGGCGGGTCACCGCCGCCGCCGCACTCGCCGCCGCTCTGCTCTCCACGGCCGCGTGCTCCGACGACGGCGAAGGGAAGCAGCCGAAGGCCGACGGCACCAAGCCGGCCAAGCCCCTCAAGTGGGGTGACTGCGACGCCCCCACCCCCGCGCAGGGCAGCGGCCCGGTCCCGCCCAAGGACTGGCAGTGCGCCACTCTCGACGTCCCCCTCGACTACGCCGACCCGGGGGGCGAGACCATCCCGATCGCCCTCATCCGCGCCAAGGCCCGCGACCAGAAGAATCGTCTCGGTTCCCTGGTCTTCAACTTCGGCGGCCCCGGCGGCTCCGGCGTCGCCACCCTCCCCGGCGCCGCCAAGGAGTACGAGGCCCTGCGCGCCCGGTACGACCTGGTCAGCTTCGACCCCCGCGGGGTGGGCGCCAGCGCTCCCGTCCGCTGCGAGGACGACAAGCAGCTGGACGTGTACTACTCCCAGGACTCCTCCCCGGACACCCCGCAGGAGGAGAAGACCTACGTCGACAACATCAAGAAGTACCAGCAGGCCTGCAAGGACAAGTCCGGCAAGCTCCTCCCCCACGTCGGCACCCCGGACGCCGCCCGCGACCTGGACCGCATCCGTCAGGCCCTCGGCGACGAGAAGCTGAACTACTTCGGCGTCTCCTACGGCACCGAGCTCGGCGGGGTCTACGCCCACCTCTTCCCCAAGAACGTCGGCAAGGCCGTCTTCGACGCGGTCGTGGACCCGACCAAGAACTCCGAGGAAGGGGCGATGGGCCAGGCCAAGGGCTTCCAGCTCGCCCTCGACAACTTCGCCCAGGACTGCGTGGACCGCGGCGACGAGTGCCAGCTCCAGGGCAGCACGCCCAAGGAGATCGAGGCCAACATCATCAAGCTCCAGAAGGAGCTGGCCGCGAAGCCCATCGCGGGCATCGGGGACCGGCAGCTCACCGAGAGCGCCGCCACCAACGGCATCGCGCAGGCCCTGTACTCCAAGGAGCTGTGGCCGCTGCTGGAGCAGGGCCTCGACGAGGCGGAGGGCGGGCAGGGGCAGCTGCTGCTGGCCCTGTCCGACGCGCTCAACGGCCGGGACCAGCAAGGGCGTTACAGCAACATCGGCGCCGCGAACACCGCCATCAACTGTGTGGACTCCAAGGACCGTTACACCCTGGAGGAGACCAAGGCCAAGCTGGCCGCGTTCCGTTCGGCCTCGCCCGTCTTCGGGGACTTCCTCGGCTGGGCCATGATGAGCTGCACCGACTGGCCGGTGCCGGGCACCTGGGAGACCCCGGACGTCTCCGCCCCCGGCTCCGCCCCGATCCTGGTGATCGGCAACACCGGCGACCCGGCCACCCCGTACGAGGGCGCCCGCAAGATGGTGGAGCGGCTCGGCCCCGGCGTGGGCGTGGAGCTCACGTACAAGGGCGAGGGGCACGGCGCGTACAACAGCGGTGATCCCTGTGTGCAGGAGGCCGTCAACACGTACCTGCTGGACGGGAAGACGCCGAAGGCGGGCACCGTCTGCACCGCGAGCCCCGACGCCACGGGGACGCCCGTCGCGCCGGAGGATCCGGCGGGTGCCTGATCCGGATCGGAGTCCGGGGAACGCCGGAGGGGCCGTACCGGGCGACGCGCGCGGTACGGCCCCTCCGGGGTGGGCTAGTAGACCGGCTTCTCGGGCTCGATCTGGTGGACCCAGCCGATGACGCCGCCGCCGACGTGCACCGCGTCCGCGAAGCCCGCGGACTTCAGGACCGCGAGGACTTCCGCACTGCGGACACCCGTCTTGCAGTGCAAGACGATGCGCTTGTCCTGCGGCAGGTCCTGGAGGGCCGTGCCCATCAGGAACTCGCCCTTGGGGATCAGCTTCGCGCCGGGGATCGAGACGATCTCGTACTCGTTGATCTCGCGGACGTCGATGATCTCGATGGGCTCGTCGTTGTCGATCCACTCCTTGAGCTGCTTGGGAGTGATCGTCGAGCCGAGCGCGGCCTCCTGGGCCTCCTCCGACACGACGCCGCAGAAGGCCTCGTAGTCGATGAGCTCGGTGACGGTCGCGTTCGGGCCGCAGACCGCGCAGTCGGGGTCCTTGCGGACCTTGACCTGGCGGTACTGCATCTCCAGGGCGTCGTAGATCATCAGGCGGCCGACCAGCGGCTCGCCGACGCCGGTGAGGACCTTGATGGCCTCGGTGACCTGGATGGACCCGATGGACGCGCAGAGCACGCCCAGCACGCCGCCCTCGGCGCAGCTCGGGACCATGCCCGGCGGCGGGGGCTCCGGGTAGAGGCAGCGGTAGCACGGGCCGTGCTCGGACCAGAAGACCGAGGCCTGGCCGTCGAAGCGGTAGATCGAGCCCCACACGTACGGCTTGTTCAGCAGCACGCAGGCGTCGTTGACGAGGTAGCGCGTGGCGAAGTTGTCCGTGCCGTCGACGATGAGGTCGTACTGGCTGAAGATCTCCATCACGTTCTCGGCTTCGAGCCGCTCTTCGTGCAGCACCACGTTCACGTACGGGTTGATGCCCAGCACGCTGTCGCGGGCCGACTCGGCCTTGGAACGGCCGATGTCCGCCTGGCTGTGGATGATCTGGCGCTGCAGGTTCGACTCGTCGACCTCGTCGAACTCCACGATGCCCAGCGTGCCGACGCCGGCCGCGGCCAGGTACATGAGGGCGGGCGAGCCGAGGCCGCCCGCGCCCACGGCCAGCACCTTGGCGTTCTTCAGGCGCTTCTGGCCGTCCATCCCGACATCCGGGATGATCAGGTGGCGGGAGTACCGACGGACCTCGTCAACGGTGAGCTCAGCAGCTGGCTCGACCAGGGGTGGCAGCGACACGGGGACTCCGTAGATGGTGACGTCTTAACGGTGGGTCTCTCCGTAACACTGCCACGCCCGTCTTCATTCCAAGACACCTGTCCCAATTCGTGAGACGATTTCGTCCCAGTACCCGGGCATCGAGGCCCACGGGTCACGGTCGCCGACGGCCCGCCGGTCCGTGAACCAGATGGTGCCCGCGCCCTGCCAGCGGGCGATCCTCATCGCCTCCTCCAGGTGCGTGCGCGGCACCCCGTGGACCAGGTGGCAGAACCGCTCCGCCGGATGGTCGGCGGTCCACTCCGCCACCTGCGACCACCGGTAGTCGGCCCAGGCTCCGGAGAAGGTGACCAGCTGGTCGGCGGCCTCCGCATAGCCCTCGTACGGGTGCGTGCCGTGCCCGAGCACGATCCGCAGGTCCTCCCCGAGACCGCGCAGGGTCTCGGCGACCCGGCACACCGAGGCCAGATCCGCCTTGTCGGCCGGGGCCTCGGCCAGGTAGAAGCCGCCGACCCCGTACCAGTCGCGGAAGCGGTGGGCGTCGGAGACCAACTCCCCGAAGGACCGCGATCCGTCCCGCATCGCGAGATGGCCGAGGACCGTGCCGCCCGCGCCGCGCAGCTTCGCCGCCGCTTCCGTGCAGTGCGGGTCGGGCCGCCCGCCGGGACCGTCGGTGACGTTGAGCACGGCCCAGTGCAGCGGGGTGCCGGGGCGGGTCAGTTCGGCCCACTCGACCGGCGCGAGCAGCGGGTGCGCGTAGCCGGGGATGCCGAGGCCGAGGCGGCCGGCCTCGGTCGCGGCGGCGGTCATCGCCCCCGGCGGCGTGGTCAGATGCGGCACGCCGCCTCCATCCAGATGTCCGCGAGGGACTCCTCCAGGTTGATCCGGGGCCGCCAGCCGAGCCGGTCGCGGGCGGTACGGACGTCCGCCTGCTGCCAGGCCCCGCAGCCGTCGGGGTACGGGTACGGCTGGGGGGCCGCGGCCGAGAGCTGCTCCGCGGTGGCCTCGGAGCGGGGGGATCCGATGGAGGCGAGCCCGGCCGGGCGGCCGGGGTGCGGGTGCCCCTGCGGGGATCCGCCGTGCGGGACGTCCAGCTCGTGCAGGGCGCCTCCGTACCCGGCGACCCGGGCCAGGACGGCGGCCGCGTCCCGCAGCCGGACCGCCCGGCCGGTGCCGATGTTGACGACGCCCTGGGCGGCGGACAGGGAAGCGGCGTGCACGGCCCGCGCCACGTCCCGTACGTCGACGAAGTCGCGCTGCACACCCAGCCCGCTGAGCTTCAGTTCGCCGTCGCCCGACTGCATCGCGCGGCGCATGGCCTCGGCGAGCCGGCCGAGCGGCGATCCGGCGGGGGTGCCGGGGCCGACGGGCGAGAAGATCCGCAGGACGACGGCGTCCAGCCCGGAGCCGAGCACGAGCTCGGTGGCGGCCAGTTTGCTGACGCCGTACGGCCCGCCGGGTCTCGGCACGGCGTCCTCGGCCGTGGAGGATCCGGGCTGGCTGGGCCCGTACTCGGCGGCGCAGCCGAGCTGGACGAGGCGCGCCCCGCAGCCGCTGCGGCGCAGCGACTCGCAGATCGTGGCGACGGCGACGGTGTTGTGCCGGGTGAGGTCCCGGGCCCCGCCCCGGGTGGCGCCGGCACAGTTGATGACGACGCCGGGGTGGACGGCGTCGAGGAAGCGGGTCAGCGCGCCGGGGCTGCCGGTGGCGAGGTCGAAGCGGACGTCGGCGTCGTCGCCGCGGCCGAGCGCGGTGAGCTGGACGGCGGGGTCGGCGAGCAGCCGGTCGGCGACGTAGCGGCCGAGGTATCCGTTGGCTCCGATCAGCAGCACCCTCATCGCGTGACCCCTTGTTCGGTTGGCTGGCCGGTCATGTCTGTTTCTCCTTGCGGACGGGTGGATGGATGGGGCGGGGTACGGGTAAAGCGCCTCGGCGTCGGCTCCGAAGGTCGGTGGTCGTCCCCGCGCCGTCAGGGCCGCGCGTGCGCGGATGCACGGGACAGGGCGAGGACGGCGTGTACGAGGAGTCCGGCCGCGGCGGCGAGTGCCGCGGCCGGGACCGGGATCAGGGCGAGGGCGAGTGCGGCTCCGACGGGACCGCGGTGGGCCCCGTGCCGGAGCAGGAGGCGGGTCAGGAACAGCAGCAGGGCGAGCGGCACGGCCACCGGGAGCGGGGTGCCGGCGAGCGCGGCCGCCCCCGCGGCGGCCCCGGTGAACACGGCGACGGCCGCGAGGAGCAGGGGCCGGGCCCGGTCCGCGAAGTCCTCCAGGGCGCGGCTCCCGCCGAGCCGGGCGCGGGCCCCCGCGGCGAACGCGGCGGCGAGCAGGTGCCCGGGGGCGACGGCCAGCGCGAGGGCGACGGCGAGGGCGGGGCCGTGCCGGTGCGCGGCCCAGGCGACGAGGGCCGCGGCCAGCAGGTGCGCGGCGTAGGGGAACCGGTCCCCGGCGGTCCGCCCCGGCCACACCAGGGCGGCGACGGCCGCGGCCACGGCGACGGGCCCGGCCCATGCCTGCCCGGCGGCGGCCGCGCCGGACGCGAGGGCCCCGGGTAGCAGCGCGTAGCCGAAGCCCCGGAAGGCCGGGGGCCCTGCGGAGTCCCGGCCGGGCTGGGCGGCGGGGTGCTCGCCGCGCGGGCTCCGGGCGTACAGCTCCTCGGCGAGCGAGAAGACGTCGCGGTGGCGGAAGCGGGCGGCGGTGCGGTCGGTGATGCCGTGGGCTTCCAGCCCGGCGGCGATCTCCAGCGGGTCCACGGCCCGCTCGCACAGCTCCCGGTGCCGGTGCAACAACGCCTTGACGGGATCCCCACCGGCACGCCGCCGCACGGGCTTCGCAGCCGCCTCGCCCAATCCAGCTTCGCCGGCTGAATGGGCTCCCGGCGAGGCGGTCGTCTGGGGGTCGACGGTGGTCATACGGCGGCCTCCGGGGTCGAGTCCGGCAGGGGCTCGGCCCAGGTGGGGCTGGTCCAGTGGCCCGGTACCTGCGCTTCCGGGGGCCGGGCGAAGGGGACCTCCCCGGCCGGCCGGGCGGAGCCCTTGGCCAGCAGCCGCAGGTAGATCTCCTGGAAGGCCGCCACGTTCTGCTCGACCGTGAAGAGCTCCAGGGCCCGCGCCCGGGCGGCCGCGCCCAGCCGCTGCGCCCGCTCGGGATCGCGCAGCAGCGACAGGCAGGCGTCGGCGAGCGCCCGGGGATTGCGCGGCGGGACGACGAGCCCGGTGCCGCCGATGACCTCGAACACCGCGCCCACGTCGGTGGAGACGGTGGCCCGGCCGCAGAACATCGCCTCGGCCAGGGTGACCGGGAAGCCCTCGATGACGGAGGACAGCACGACGACGCGCCCCGCGCCGTACGCCTCGGCCGAGGAGGGCGCGTCGGGTCCGCCGATCTCCTCGAAGGTGACGGGGTTCTCCCCGACCGTGACCGCGTCGGCGGCCTCGTCGGGGAAGAGCTGCGCGGCCAGGGAGCGGCAGTCGGCGAGGTAGCCGGGGGCCGCGGCCGTGGCGAAGATCCGCAGCCGGGTGTGGGGCTCGGCCCTGCGCACCTCGGCGAAGGCGTGCAGCAGGGCGATGAGGTCCTTGGCGGGCTCTATCCGGCCGACCCACACGAGCGTGTCCGGGTCCCCGCAGTCCGCGGCTTCGCCGACGGTGGCGAATCGGTCCGCCTCCATCCCCGGGTAGACGGTGCGCAGCCGTTCCCGGGTGGCTCCGCACTTCTCCTGCCAGCGGCGGGCGTGCGCGTTCCCGGGGGTCAGGAAGTCGGCCCGGGCGTAGATCTCGGCGGCCAGCCGCAGGTGGAAGGCGCCGAGCAGGGCCCGTACGGCGGGGCGGTCGGCCGGCTCGCGCCGTGCGTCGAGCTGGGCGAGGTAGTGGGCCCGGAGCTGGACCCCGTACTCGGTCACCAGCAGCGGGACTCCGCAGAAGCGTTTGGCCAGCAGCCCCGGGAGGGCCGCCACCCCGCCCGCCGCCGCGTGACAGATGTCGGCCGCGCCGAGACCGCCGGGGTCCTCGTACCAGTCGAGGGACAACGGCCGCAGCAGCCGCTCCAGTTCGTCCACGAACTCCAGCAGGTCGGTCACCTGCGCCGCCCGTACGGTGCCGCTCGCGCCCGGCGCCCGGCAGGCGGACTCCAGCGCGCGCACCGCGGACTCGGAGCGCAGTGCCGCGTACAGCCCGCCCTGTTCGCGGGCGAGTTCGGCGAGTCCGTACAGCCCTGAGGCGAAGGGGTCGGGTGCGCCGGCGCAGATCCCCCGGACCAGTTCCCGGAAGCAGTCGCCGAACCGTCGGCGCTCGCGCCGGGAGTAGCTCCGTCCGTCGTCGGCGGGGGCCCACAGGGGGGCCGTCCGGACGCCGGTGACGTGCTCGGGCAGCGGGACCCGTGCGCGTTCCTGCTCGGCGCTGCGGCTCAGTGCGTAGAGCTCGAACTCGTGCTGCGGGAGCCCGCGCACGAGCCGGTCGCACCACAGCCTCGCCTCTCCCGTCGCATACGGATAACCACCTTCCGTGATCAGTCCGATCCGCACGAGTGGCACCCCCGATCTCCCGTTCAGGCGGTCGCCGTCGGTCAGGCGACCCGCCGCGGGAGAACTCAAGCGGATATGCCGAAGGCGCGACGGACGGTTGTCCGTCGCGCCACCGGAAGGGGTGAAGAGTCGTAACTTTCCCGTACGGTTCGCGTTCGAGCACGCTAGAAGTACGACCTAGGCGAAGGCCTCCTGCCGCGAGGTGCGGCGCTCGGCGGCCAGTGCGGGATCCAGTGCCGGGACGGCTGCCAGCAGCTGGCGGGTGTAGGCGTGGGCCGGGCGGTCGTAGACCTCGTCCACCGGGCCCTCCTCCACGACCTCGCCGGCCCGCATGACGGCCACCCGGTCGCTGACCTGCCGGACCACGGCGAGGTCGTGCGCGATGAAGACCAGGGCGACGCCGAGCTCCCGCTGGAGTTCCGCCAGCAGCGCGGTGACCTGCGCCTGCGTGGTCACGTCGAGGGCCGAGACCGGCTCGTCGCAGACGATCAGCCGGGGGCGGGGCGCCAGGGCGCGGGCGATGCCGACCCGCTGGCGCTGGCCGCCGCTGAACTCGTGCGGGTAGCGGTCGTAGTGCCGGGGCTCCAGCCCGACGCGCAGCAGCAGCTCCCCGACCCGGGCCCGCACGGCCGCCTCGTCCCGCTCTCCGGCCGCGCGCAGCGGGTCGGCGATGGACTCGCCGATGGAGCGGCGCGGGTTGAGGGAGGACACCGGGTCCTGGAACACCATCTGCACGCCGTCCGCGATCCCGCCGGCCGGGGCGCCGTCCCGGCGGATCTGCCCGGATGTGGGCTCCAGCAGCCCGACGAGGATCCGCCCGAGCGTGCTCTTGCCGCTGCCGCTCTCCCCCACGATCCCCAGCGTCTCCCCGGCCCGCACGGCGAGCGAAACGCCGCCGACGGCCACGACCCGCCGCTTCCCCCGCCCGAACTCCCGCCGCACCCCGAACACTTCGACCACGGGCTCCGCCGCCGGATCCGGCCCCGCCGGGGGCGCGTCCGGCCCCGCCGCACTGGTCAGCCCCGCCGGCGTTTGAGGCGCGGGGTCCGGGGCGGAGCCCCGATCTCGTAGGCGCGGCCCGTCCAGCCTCGGCACCGCCGCCAGCAAGGCCTTGGTGTACGGGTCGGCGGGCGCCGAGAGGACCGACCCCACCTCTCCCCGCTCCACGGCGCAGCCACCCCGCATGACCAGCAGCTCGTCCACGCTCTCCGCCGCCACCCCCACGTCGTGGGTGACCAGCAGCAGCCCGAGTCCCCTCTCCTCCCGCAGCCCGTGCAGCAGGTCCAGGATCTGCGCCTGGACGGTGACGTCCAGCGCGGTGGTCGGCTCGTCGGCGATCAGCAGCCGCGGTTCGCAGGCCAGCGCCATCGCGATGAGGACCCGCTGCCGCATGCCGCCGCTGAACTCGTGCGGCCGCGCGCGGGAGCGGCGTACCGCGTCCGGGATGCCGACCCGGTCCAGCACCTCGACGGCCCGGGCGCGGGCGGCCCGCCGGGAGACGTCCGCGTGGACCCGGTACACCTCGGCGATCTGGTCGCCGATGGCGTAGTACGGGTCGAGGGAGCTCAGCGGGTCCTGGAAGACCATGGCGGCGGTTCCGCCGCGCAGCCGGCGCAGTTCGGCCGACGTGGCCGCGGCCACGTCGGTGCCGCCGACCCGGACGGTCCCGGCCAGCCGGGCGCCCGTTCCGCGGTGCAGTCCCAGCAGGGCCGCGGCCACGGTGGACTTGCCGCTGCCGGATTCGCCCACGATGCCCAGGGCGCGTCCCGCGTCCAGGGTGAAGGAGAGCCCGTCCACGGCCCGTACGTACTCCCCCGCACCGCCGACCGCGAAGTCGACCACGAGGCCGTCGACCTCCACCAGTGGTTGCGTCATGCGAGGGTCACCCTTCGGTCCGCGGCGGCGTACAACAGGTCGGCGATCGCGCCCGCGAGGACCACGGCCGTGCCGATGGCCAGGACGACGCCCACCACGACGGGCAGGTCCACGACCCGCACCCCGTCGATGAGGGTCTTGCCGAGGCCGGGGATCCCGAACAGCGACTCGGTCAGCACGGCGCCGCCGATCATCGTGCCGAAGTCCACGGCGCTGAGCGCGATCACGGGGGCCACGGCGCCGCGCACCGCGTGCCGGGTGACGACGGCCCGCTCCCCCACCCCGTAGGCGCGGAAGGTGCGGATGTGGTCCTCGGCGAGCGTCTCCAGCGTCGAACTGCGCGTGAGGCGCGCGTACTTGGCGCTCTCGAAGAGGCCGAGCGTCACCCAGGGCAGGAGCAGGTTCCAGGCCCACTGCTCGGGGTCCTCGGTCAGCGGTACGTACGTCGGGAAGGGCAGCCACTGGAGGTAGGCGCAGACGCTCATGAGCAGCAGCAGTCCCAGGATGAAGACGGGGGTGCCCGTCCCGGCGAGCGTGAGGACGGTCAGCACCCGTTCGGTGATGCCGCCGCGGCGCAGCGCGGACAGCAGCCCGGTGCCGACGCCGACCACCAGCCAGATCACCAGCGCGCCCAGTGCGAGCGAGAGGGTGGCGGGCAGCCGCTCCAGGATCAGCTCGGTGACCTGCTGGTCGTTCTGGTACGAGAATCCCAGGCAGGGAGCGTCGCAGTGCAGGACGAGCCCGGCGCCGCCGGAGTAGTCCCGGCCCACCAGCAGCCCCTGGAGGAAGTGCAGGTACTGGGCGACCGCGGACTCGTTCAGCCCGAGCTGTTCGCGTACCTGGGCGATCTGCGCCGGGTTGCAGCGCTCCCCGCAGGCGAGGCGGGCGGGGTCGCCGGGGGCGAGGTAGAAGAGGGCGTAGATGAGGACGGACAGCGTGAGCAGCACGAGCAGGGCGCCGCCGGTCCGTTTGAGCAGGAAGCGCGTCACTGCTTGCGCTCCTTTCTGGTGCCGACCCGCAGGCGGGAGCCTTCGCGCGGGTCGAGGGCCGTGCGGACGGCGTCGCCGAGCACGGTGAAGGCGAGCACGGTGACGAAGAGCAGCCCGGCGGGGAGCAGGACGTAGGCGGGGTCGGCGCGGAACCAGGTCTGGGCGCTGGACAGCATCTGTCCCCAGGAGGGGGTGGGCGGTTTCACGCCGACCCCGAGGAAGGACAGCGAGGCCTCGGCCACCATGGCGGTGGGCACCTTGATCGCGGCGAGGGTGATGACGGGCGCGGCCAGCGAGGGCAGCAGTTCGCGGCGGGCGATCCGCAGCGTGCCGTTGCCGGAGAGCCGGGCGGCGTCCACGAAGTCCAGGTCGCGCAGGGCGAGGGTCTGGGCGCGCACCATCCGGGCGATGCCGCCCCAGTCGAGCAGTCCGATGATCAGGATCAGCAACAGCGGCCGCGGGAAGTCGGGCGGGACGACGGCGGTGAGCGCGATGCCGAGCACCAGCATGGGCAGGGCGATCATCACGTCGGTGAACCGGCCGATGAGCTGTCCCGCGAAACGGTTGCCGAGGGCGGCGGCGAGTCCGGCGGCCACCCCGACGACGGTCTGTACGACGGTGGCGCCGAGGGCGACGAGCAGGGAGATCCGGGCGCCGTGGACGAGCCGGGTGAACAGGTCGCGGCCGGTGCCCGGTTCGACGCCGAGCCAGTGGTCGGCGGAGATCCCGCCGAAGGAGCCGTACGGGACGCCGCCGCGCGCGGAGTCGACGAGGTCGTCGTGGTACGCGTTCGGGTCCTGGCCGGTGAGCTGGGCGAGCAGGGGCGCGGTGAGGGCGAGCAGGACGAGCAGGGCGAGGACGCCGGCCGCCGCGAGGGCCGCGGGGCGGCGGCGCAGGCGCCGCCCGACCTGGCGCGCGGTGCCCGCGCCCGGGGTGGCGATCCCGGGCGCGGGCACCGACGGTTCGGCGGTGACGGTCACTTGACGGAGACCTGCGAGATGTCGAGGACGCCCGTCCAGTCGCTGATCACGACGTTCTTGACGTCCTTGCCGACGAGCCGCTTGTAGACCGGGTGGAAGAGCGGCACGTCGAGGGCCTGCTCGCCGATCTTCTTGTCGAGGGCGCCCCAGCGCTTGCCGGCGGCCGCGAGGTCGGTCAGTTTGGCGATCTCGTCGATCTCGGCGTTCACGGCCGGGTCGTTCAGCTGCGCGTGGTTGTAGTTGGAGCCGTTGGCCACGATCTGCCGGCCGTCGAAGATCGGGGCGAGGAAGGGCCCGCCGGACGGCCAGTCGGCGCCCCAGCGGGAGAGGAAGAAGCCGGGGGTGTTGCTGGCGTCCCAGCGCTTCTCGTTGAAGGCGTTGTTCTCCAGGCCCTCCAGCTTGACCGTGATCCCGGCGGCGGCGAGCGCCTGCTGGACGGCGGTGGCGACCTCGGGGCTGGTCTGGCGGTTCTGCGCGGTGGAGTGGGTCAGGGTGACGGTGACGCCGTCGGGGAAGCCGGCCTCCTTGAGCAGTTCCCTGGCCTTGGCCGGGTCGCCGGTCTTGCCCGCCGGGAAGTGGTCGTAGGGCGTGAAGCCGAAGGCCTCGCGCTCGGGCAGGAAGGTGGTGGCGGGCTCGGCGAGCGCGGAGCCGCCCGCCGCGTTGACCACGCTGGTGCGGTTGATCGCGTAGGAGACGGCCTGGCGCACCTTCGGGTTGTCGAAGGGGGCCGCCTTCGGGTTGAAGGCCAGGTAGTTGACGTAGCCGAAGTGGCCGGTGCCGATGCGCCCCTCCAGCTCCTTGTTGCTGCCGATCTGGGCCAGCTCGGCGGGCCCGAGGTTGGTGTCGGTGGTGATGGCCGCCGCGTCGGCGCCGGAGCTGGTGGACAGGCGCTGGTTGATGACGGCGGAGTCCAGCCCCGAGCGGACGTCGATCTTGTCCGGGTAGGCCTTGCGCTCCTCGTCGGTCTTCTCGTCCCAGTGCTCGTTGCGCTCCAGGGTGAGGTGCTCGCCGTCGTTGTCGTTCTTGACGACCTTGTACGGGCCGGAGGAGACGGGGTGCTCCTCGTACTTGACCCCGGTGTCCTTGGCCTTGGGGACGGGTGCGAACTGGGTCTGGGTGGCGACGAAGGGGAACTCGCCCTCGGGCTTGCGCAGTGTGAAGACGATGGTCTTCGCGTCGGGCACGACGATCGAGTCGAGGCCCTTGCCGCCGTCCTTGTAGGGGCCCTCGTACGTCTCGCCGCCGACCAGCCAGTCCCGCAGGTACGGGGCGCCGCCCGACAGCTCGCCGGCGAAGGACCGCTCGATGCCGTACTTGATGTCGGCGGCGGTGATCGGGGTGCCGTCCTCGTACTTCAGCCCGTCCTTGAGCGTGTAGGTCCACTCCGTGGCGTCGGCGTTGGGCCTGCCGGTGTCGGTGGCCAGGTCGGGCACGACCTTGGTGCCGGCCGCCCCGGCTTCGCGGTTGCGGGTGGTCAGCGTGCGGAAGACCAGCGAGGGAACGTTTCCGCCGCCCGAGGTGTAGAGCCGGGCCGGGTCGAAGTCGCTCTGCGGCTCGGAGTTGAGGACGGTCAGGGTGCCGCCCTTCTGCGGCGCACCCCCGGCGGCGCCCGGCTTGTCGCCCGAACCGGCCTTGTCCGCGGCGTCCTTGGGCCCGCAGGCGGCGGCGCCCCCGGCCAGTACGAGGCTGACGGCGACCGCGGCCACGCGGCGCGATATGTGGGACTGACGCAACATCGGAGAAGGACCTCTCGGCGTGAAGGAAGAAAGGAGGAGGGGAGGAAAAGGCCACGCCAGGGGCAGCGATCGGCGCCGAAATGGTCACCGATGACGAAAGAGCCGCGCCTGCGGGCATGCGTACACCCGGGCGCGGCGAAATACGGAAAAGGGTCGCGGCGCTTCAGGCAGGCGTCAGCGACAGAAGATGTCGGCCACGCTGTGCGCGGTCACACCAAGCAGCGCCAGCTCAATGGCGGCGCTCGCGGTCATGGTGTGGTGCTGCGACATGCGGAGAACCATCGCCGATGATCGGACGGATTGTCAACGCGGGATCCCGCCCCGGCGACGGCTCGGGACATCAACTACCGGGGTGCACCCACGGGTTGGCCTTGCACTGGATTCCGCCGATGTCGAGGGACTTGGTCTGCTGCTGCATGATCGGCGCGAGCGCGCCCGGGGTCTGGCAGTTCACGTGCCCGTGTCCGAGCCGGTGGCCGACCTCGTGGTTGATGAGCATCTGGCGGTAGGCGAACATCTGGTCCGGCCCGTAGGTCGCGGAGCCCTGCGCCCAGCGGAACGCGTTGATCATGACCCGGGAGGTCGACGCGGAGTCGCAGGAGACGTTGTCGACGGTGGTGTCGAGGCCGGACTTGGCGCACCAGACCCCGGTGGTCCCGGGGCTGGCCAGCGTGATCACGAAATCGGCCTCGCCGCCCGGCACCCGCTCGAAGGTCATCGCGCCCCCGTGGGCCCAGCTGCGCGGGTCGTTGAGGGTGCGCTGGACGGCCTCGGCGAAGAGCTGCGGGTCCAGGCCCAGGCCCTGTTCGACGTCGACGCGGTAGCGCACGAGCTTGCCCTTGCCGGGGGCCCTGGCCACGCCGGGCACGGTGTCGAAGGTTCCGGGGCCGGTGAGCTTCGCGTCGATCGGCAGCTGCTGCGCCATCTGCTGCTCGTACGTCAGCTCCGGCGCGGGCGCGGCGGAGGGGGCCGCGGGCGCGGCCGCGGGGGCGTCCGGGGTGGGGCGGCCGTCCGAGCGGGAGGCGGCCTGGTCGGACCGGCCCTCGTCGGGGGCGGCCGCCGCGCCGGTCTTGGCCGCGTCGCCGTCCGGGATCACCTGGCCCGCGACGACGACGGCGAGGACGGTGGTGACGGCCGCGGCCGCCATGCCGGTGTACGTACGGACCTTGTGTCCGCGGCTGGAGCCGGGCGGCTCCGCGACGGGATCGACCGGTTTTCGCGGCCCGGGCACGCGGCGGTGCGACCCGGTGGAGGTGAAGGGATCGGGCGCGGGAGCCGGGGCGCGGGTCGGCGCCGGGGCCGGGGGCTCCAGGACCACCTGCGGGAAGCCCACCGCGGGGGTGCCGAAGGCCGGGGTGTCGGAGTCCAGGAGGGCCGCGCCGGCCGCGGGAGCCGCCGCCGGGGCCGCGCCGGTGGTGGCGCGGCGCGGGCGCGGTACCCCGCGCCAGTCCCCGTACACGGAGTCGGGGCGGGCCCCCCAGGCGTCGCCGGGCTCGTACTGCTGGGGATGGCCCCCGGCCCGCGCGCCGGCGAACGGGGCGTCCTGTGAGACGTACCCCTGGTGGGTCACGGTGGGTTCGGGCCAGTACGCGGCGGGCGGTTCCTCGTACGGCCACGGCGCCGGCTCCGCCGGCGGCGGGAGGGGAGCGGAGGCCGCGGCAGGAGCCGGGGCCGGGGCCGTGCCCGCCTTGCGACTATGTCGTCCCACGGTCGTCAGCCTCTGCCGTCTTCGGTATCTCGGTCGGTCCCGCCCTCGCCCGTGCCGGTGTCGCGGAGCAGCTCCCGGAAGGCGGCGGCGACCACCTCGGGGTACTCCATCATCGCCACGTGCCCGGCCTCGGGCAGGGTCAGCAGCCGCGAACCCCGGAAGGCCGCGGCGGCCTTGTGCGCCATACGGTACGAGACCAGCTGGTCCCGGCCACCGTAGACCAGCAGGGACGGCGCGAGAACCCGCTGTGCCTGGCGCCACAGCCCGTGCTGGCCGCCGAGGGTGTAGGCGTCGACGATGCCGCGCGAGGAGCGGGTCATCACGTCCCAGAAGTACGGCAGGGCCATCCGCCGCTCCATCTCCTCCACGGCGTTGCGGAACCCCTCGGGTGTCACCCGGGAGGGGTCTCCGTAACAGAGCTCCGTCACCCCACGGGTGCGCTGCTCGGCGCTCAGGCCCCGCGTCAACCGGCTGAAGAGCCCCGCCACCCCCGGTACGGCGAGCAGCGCGGTCGGCACGGCCGACTTCTGCACGCGCAGTTCGGGCAGGGCGGGCGAGACCAGCGTGAGGGTGCGCACGAGGTCGGGCCGGACGGCCGCGACCCGGGTGGAGACGGCGCCGCCGAGGGAGTTCCCGAACAGGTGGACCGGCCCGCGGCCGGCGGCGTCGAGGTGACGGATGACGGCGCGGGCGAACGCGGTGACGGAGTAGTCCCGGTCGGCGGGCGGCGGGGACCAGCCGAAGCCGGGCAGGTCCACGGCCTCGCCGTCGACGGTGTCGGCCAGCTGCGCCATGAGGTCCGACCAGTTCTGCGAGGAACCGCCCAGTCCGTGCACGAACAGCGCGGGCGGCAGGCCGTTGCGCAGGGGCGGGCGCACCCGCACGGCCAGTTCCAGCCCGGGCAGCGCGGCGGTGCGCAGCTGCTCTCCCTCGGCCACCCGCACGGCTCCCACCAGGGAGGACAGCTCGGCGGTGGACCGTACGCCCGGCAGCTCGGTCGAAGACATGCGGGCAATGTTACGAGACGATCACGTTCCACTTCCTGTGTTCGCGGTCACAGACACAAGAGGATCCGGATCCGCATAGCGGCGCATCCGCGATCCTCCTAGGCTCATAGGTGAGAGCAAGGAAGCGAGGGGAGCGGCATGACTGTCGACCCTGCGGAGCCGGACACCTTCCGGGAGCCGTTTCCGGAAACCCTCGATCCTGAGGCGCCCGAGGCGGATGTGGCGGAGCAGCTGGCCGGTCTCCGGCCGGACGAGGACGAACCGATCACCGGTGCGGATGTGGGCGAGGCCGCGGACGGCGATGCCGCCGAGCAGGCGCGGGTGGTGCCGCTGGACGAGGACGACTATCGCTGACCGGCGTCCGACCGACCGCTGACCAGCGCCTCCGGGCCGTCCGTACCGCGAGAAAACTCGGCTTGAACCCTCCAGATTCGGTTACCGAAAAGTACGATGGCGGGCGCGGCGCAGAGCGCACTGTGTTCTTAGAGAAAGTGGGAGGCGGCGTGACAGCCATCGAGCAGACCGAGGCAGCGCGTCCGCGGGGCACGCGACTGCCGCGCCGAGCCCGGCGCAACCAGCTCCTGGGTGCGGCCCAGGAGGTTTTCGTCGCGCAGGGATACCACGCCGCGGCGATGGACGACATCGCCGAGCGTGCCGGGGTGAGCAAGCCGGTGCTGTACCAGCACTTCCCCGGCAAGCTCGACCTGTACCTGGCGCTGCTGGACCAGCACTGCGAGGCCCTGCTGCTCGCCGTGCGCACCGCGCTCGCGTCGACGACGGACAACAAGCTGCGCGTGGCCGCGACGATGGACGCGTACTTCGCGTACGTGGAGGAGGAGGGCGGCGCCTTCCGGCTGGTCTTCGAGTCCGACCTGACGAACGAGCCGGCGGTGCGCGAGCGCGTCGACCGCGTCTCGCTGCAGTGCGCCGAGGCCATCTGCGAGGTCATCGCCGAGGACACCGGCCTGTCCCGGGACGAGTCGATGCTGCTGGCCGTGGGCCTGGGCGGGGTTTCGCAGGTCGTGGCCCGCTACTGGCTGTCCAGCGAGAGCCCGGTCGCCCGTGACACGGCGGTCGGCCTGCTGACCTCGCTCGCCTGGCGCGGTATCGCCGGTTTCCCGCTGCACGGCGCCGAGCCGAGCCCCGACCCGGCCTGACCGGTCCGCGGCCCCGTCACCGGCCGTTGTTCGCTGCCAGCGTGCCCGCTCTGCGCGGTCCGCATCCCCTCTCCGGGCTAATGTGGACCGCGTACGGCGCGGCTGATCGCGCGAACCGGATCGTCGGAGGGACAAAGCCGTGGAGGTCAAGATCGGCGTGCAGCACGCACCCCGGGAGATCGTGCTGGAGAGCGACCTGAGCGCCGAGGAGCTGGAGAGCATCGTCACCGCGGCGCTGTCCGGCAACGAGCCGCTGCTGAGCCTCACCGACAACAAGGGCCGCAAGGTCCTGGTGCCGTCCGACCGCCTGTCGTACGTCGACCTGGGTGAGCCGAGCGTGCGCAAGGTCGGCTTCGGCGCACTCTGAGAACTGTCGCGAACGGCCCGGTGGTTGATTCCACCGGGCCGTTTCTCTTTCTTCCGCTTCGGGTAGGACGGCAGTGACACGGTTTGCCCTGACGTATGGGAGAGACCTCATGCTGCTGATGGAAGTGCTCGGCTCCGCTCTGTTGGGCCTCGCCCTGTCCGCAACAGCCGCCCGAGTGCTCGCACGCCGACTGCCGTCCCCGAGAGTGGTGCTGGTCAGCGGGGTGCTGGGGGCGCTGTTCGGGGCGTATCTCACCCACTTCGCGCTGGGCCCCGGGCACAACACCCTGACCGCGACCTTCGTCGGCGGGGTGCTCGTGTCGGCGGTGGTCCTGTCCCTCCTGCTCCGTCCGGCCTCCGGGCCCCGCAGGCCCGCGCACAGGACTCCGTTTTCGCTCCCGTCGCGGGGGTGACCGCTGAGGGCCCGCCTTCCGGGGGCCCGCCGCCGGGGAACCCCTGACAGACGTACGCCGGCCCCGGCGCGCACGATGCGCGCCGGGGCCGTTGCATGGAGCCGTCTGGAGCCGTGTCGGCCCTGCGGGGCGTACGGAGGCGTCCGGTCAGGCGGCGAGGCCGAGGGCGGCCATCCGCTTGGTGTGCGCCTTGGTGATCCGGGTGAACATCTCGCCGACGGCCGCCAGGTCGAAGCCCGCCGCCATTCCGTCGACGCCGCCGACCAGCATGGTCGAGAGCGCGTCGCGCTCGGCGACCACCCGCTGGGCCTGCGAGAGGGCCTCGCCCATCAGCCGGCGGGCCCACAGCGCGAGCCGGCCGCCGCAGCGCGGGTCCGCCTCGATCGCGGCGCGCACCTTCTCGACGGCGAAGTTGCCGTGGCCGGTGTCGTCGAGCACTCCGAGCACGAGCGCGCGGGTGTCGTTGTCCAGGTGGGAGGCGACCTCGCGGTAGAAGTCGCTGGCGATGGAGTCGCCGACGTACGCCTTGACCAGGCCCTCCAGCCAGTCCGAGGGAGCGGTCTGGCGGTGGAAGTCGTCGACCCCCTTGGCGAAGGGCTGCATGGCGGCGGTGGGCTCGGTCTCGATGGCCGTGAGCCGGTCCCGCAGCCGCTCGAAGTGGTGGAACTCGGCGGAGGCCATCGCGGCGAGCTCGGCCTTGTCGTCCAGGGTGGGCGCGAGCTTCGCGTCCTCCGCGAGGCGCTCGAAGGCCGCGAGCTCTCCGTACGCGAGCGCGCCGAGCAGGTCCACGACGGCGGCCCGGTACTGCGGCGAGGCAGATGCGGTCGCCCAGTCCTGGGAAGCGATTCCGACGGCTTCGGCGGGTGCGCTGTCGTCGGCGGGCGAGGCGTTTTCTACGGTCGACATGCTCCGCACAATAGCCCGCCGAATGGCCCTTCAAGGCACCATGCCGGTTGACTGCCTGTCCAGCTAAACGCGTCTACCCGGTGAATTCACCCGACACAGCTGCGCGATTCCGGGGTACAGTGGTAATGCGCCTGCCGAAGACTCGGCGGGCCATCCGAATGAGGATGCCCGGTCGGTGGCCCGATCGGCTCCAACCGACCGCCCTCGGTGTGGTGCGTACGTTCATGCGTACCGCCTCCGCACGAGGGGCCCCCTCAGCGGCAGATGCGCCTGAGCGAAGGCTAGTGGTCCCGCGCAGCTTCGTACGTAGCAGTACTGCAAGCACGGCACGGTACGACCCCCCCTCGCCGCCTCGCGCCGCGTCTCACAGAAGAGGCAGCACCCTGACTACGTTCCGAGACCTCGGGATCCTTCCCGAGACGGCCGAAGCCCTTGAGGCCGTCGGCATCGTGTCCCCCTTCCCGATCCAGGAGATGACCCTCCCCGTCGCCCTTTCCGGCACGGACGTCATCGGCCAGGCCAAGACCGGTACCGGCAAGACGCTCGGTTTCGGCCTTCCCCTGCTGGAGCGGGTCACCGTCCCCGCGGACGTCGAGGCGGGCCGGGCCACGCCCGAGCAGCTGACCAACGCCCCGCAGGCCCTCGTGGTGGTTCCGACCCGCGAGCTGTGCACCCAGGTCACCAACGACCTCCTGACCGCGGGCAAGGTCCGCAACGTCCGCGTCCTCGCCATATACGGCGGCCGCGCGTACGAGCCCCAGGTCGAGGCGCTCAACAAGGGCGTCGACATCATCGTCGGCACCCCGGGCCGCCTGCTCGACCTGGCCGGGCAGAAGAAGCTCGACCTGTCGCACGTCCGGGCCCTCGTCCTGGACGAGGCCGACGAGATGCTCGACCTGGGCTTCCTGCCCGACGTCGAGCGGATCATGAGCTACCTGCCGCCGAAGCGTCAGACGATGCTGTTCTCGGCGACCATGCCGGGCGCGGTCATCGGCCTGGCCCGCCGGTACATGACGCAGCCGACCCACATCCGCGCCGTCTCCGAGGACGGCGAGGGCGCGACCGTCGCCAACACCACGCAGCACGTCTTCCGTGCGCACAACATGGACAAGCCGGAGCTCGTCTCCCGGATCCTGCAGGCCGAGGGCCGCGGCCTGGCCATGATCTTCTGCCGTACCAAGCGCACGGCGGCCGACATCGCCGAGCAGCTGGAGAAGCGCGGCTTCGCCTCGGGCGCCGTCCACGGCGACCTGGGCCAGGGTGCGCGCGAGCAGGCCCTGCGCGCGTTCCGCAACGGCAAGGTCGACGTGCTGGTGTGCACCGACGTCGCCGCGCGCGGCATCGATGTCGAGGGTGTCACCCACGTCATCAACTACCAGACGCCGGAGGACGAGAAGACCTTCCTGCACCGTGTGGGCCGCACCGGCCGCGCGGGCAAGAAGGGCATCGCCGTCACCCTGGTCGACTGGGACGACATCCCGCGCTGGCAGCTGATCAACAAGGCGCTGGAGCTGGACTTCCACGACCCGGTCGAGACGTACTCCACGTCCCCGCACCTGTTCGAGGAGATGAACATCCCGGCCGGCACCAAGGGCACCCTGCCGCGCGCCGAGCGCACGCGGGCCGGCCTGAAGGCCGAGGACCTGGAGGACCTGGGCGAGACCGGCGGCCGCGGAGGCCGTGGCGGCCGCTCCGGTCCGGCCACTGCCGCCGTCGTGACCGAGGAGCGCCCCGCGCGCACCCGCACGCCGCGTCAGCGCCGCCGTACCCGTGGCGGTACGGAGCTCGCCGAGGGCGCCGAGGCCGCCGCCGTCACCCCCGTGGTGGACGCGCCGACGGCTCCGGCCGCCGACGAGCCGCGCCGGCCGCGCCGCCGCCGCACCCGTGTGGGCTCGGTGCCGGCTCAGGCCGTGGAGACCGTTCAGGCCGCACCGGCCGCGGTGACCGAGGCCCCCGTGGCCCCCGTGGCCGTGGTGACCCCGGTCGCCGAGGAGGCCCCGGCCAAGCCGCGGCGCACCCGCACCCGCAAGGTCGTGGAGAGCGCCCCGGAGCCGGACTTCCAGATGGCCGCGCCCGTCGAGCCCGCACCCGTCCGGGCCCGGCGCCCGCGCAAGGTCGTGGAGACGACCCCGGAGCCGGACTTCCAGATGGCTCCGCCCGTCGAGCCGGTGAAGGCGCGGCGCACCCGCAAGGCCGCTGCCGCCCCGGTGACTCCGGTCGCCGAGGTCACCGCCGTGGCCGAGGAGGCTCCGGTCAAGCCGAAGCGCACCCGGACCCGCAAGGTCGCCGAGGCCGCTCCGGTCACCGAGGCCGCCGCCGTCGCGGTGGCGGAGGAGGCTCCGGTCAAGCCGAAGCGGACCCGTACGCGCAAGGTCGCGGAGGCCGCTCCGGTCGCCGAGGCCGCCGCCGTGGCCGAGGAGGCGCCGGCGAAGCCGAAGCGCACCCGCACCCGCAAGGTCGCGGCCGCCCCGGAGGCGTAAGCGCATCCGAGCACCGCACCGGCGGCCCCGTTCCCCTTCCGAGGGGGCCGGGGCCGTCGGCGTACCCGGTGGGGGCGTCCGGGGGGAGGCTGCGCCGGAAAGCTACGGGCCGGTAACCTCTGGCCCATGAGCAAGCCGCCGCGCCTCACCCTGCCCTCCGCCGCCCGCGCGTACCGCCTCACCACCGACCGCGGCGTGTTCGCCGTGCACGAAGCCGGTGAGCCCGTCCGCGGCACCGCCCTGCTGGTCCCCGGTTTCACGGGCAGCAAGGAGGACTTCATCGGCCTCCTGGAGCCGCTGGCCGCCGCCGGGTACCGGGTGGTCGCCGTCGACGGGCGCGGCCAGTACGAGACGCCGGGCCCGCGCGAGGAGCCGGCGTACGCCCGGGAGGAGCTGGCGCAGGACGTGCTCGCGCAGACCCGCGCCCTGGGATCTGACCGCGTGCACCTGGTCGGCCACTCCCTCGGCGGGCTGATCTCGCGCGCCGCGGTGCTGCGCGACCCGTCGCCCTTCGCCTCGCTCACCCTGCTGAGCAGCGGGCCGGCTGCGATCAGCGAGGAGCAGCAGGCACGTACGAAGCTGCTGGTGGCGGCGCTGGAGGCGATGGGCGGGGACATGCCCGCCATCTGGGCGGCGATGCGTGCCTACGATCCGCAGGACGCGGCGGCGGACTCCGCCGAGCTGGCGGAGTTCCTGCGCGCGCGGTGGGTGGCGACCGTTCCCGAGCAGTTGATCGTCACGGGCCGGGTGCTGATCTCCGAGCCCGACCGGGTGGCGGAGCTGAGCCGGACCGGACTGCCGAAGCTGGTCCTGTCCGGAGCCGTCGACGACGCGTGGCCGGTCCCGCTGATGGACGAGATGGCCCGGCGCCTCGGCGCCGAGCGGGTGGTCGTCCCGGGGACGGGGCACTCTCCGAACGCCGAGGATCCGGCCGTCACGGCCGCCGCGCTGGCCGCCTTCTGGGACGCCTGCACCGGCTAGTCCTTAGCGAGTGAAAAAATTTCCTTAGCGTAGGGAATGATTGCGGCCTACACTTCGTTGAACCAGTGCAAGGAGAAACACTGACGAAGGGAGAAGCCCCATGCGCTTCGAGATTCTGCGCCTGGACGACGTCGACGGATCTGCCGTGGACAGCACCGTCGTGGACGCGGCCTCCGTCAACCGGATCGTGCAGCAGGCCGCAGCCGTCGGCCAGCGCATTCTGATCCGACCGGCCGAGAGTGCGTCCATCTGACGCCCGCACGAAAACGTTCGCGCCCCCGCACCGATCCGGTGCGGGGGCGTTCGCATGAGCGGGTCGTCGGGTCAGGAGCCCTGTACGACCTGGAGCACGCCGTTGATGATCTGCTGCACGGCGATCGCCGAGAGCATCATGCCCGCGAGCCGCGTCACGAGGACGACTCCGCCGTCCTTGATGACCCGGATGATCACCAGCGAGTAGCGCATGGTGATCCACAGAACGACGTGCATGGCGATGATCGCGGCCCAGACGGAGACCTGGCCGGAGGGCCCGTCCGCCTTCTGCACGGCCAGGATGACGGACACGATCGCACCGGGACCGGCCAGCAGCGGCATGCCCAGCGGCACCAGGGCCACGTTCACGTCCTTGGTCTGCTTCGGCTCGTCGTTCTTGCCGGTGAGCAGGTCCAGCGCGATGAGCAGGAGCAGCAGACCACCGGCGATCATCAGCGCCGGGACGGAGACGTGCAGGTAGTCCAGGATCTGCTGACCGCAGATGCCGAAGACCGCGATGACACCGAAGGCCACGCAGACGGCTTGCCAGGCCATGCGGCGCTGCACCTTGACGGGGCGGCCGGAGGTCAGGGCGAGGAAGATCGGCGTGATCCCCGGGGGGTCCATAATCACAAAAAGCGTGAGAAATAGGGATCCGAAGACGGCGAAATCAAACACAGTGATGCCTTGCAGGAGAGAGGGGTGTCGCGAAGAAAAAGGTGTGGGACGGGTGGAGCGGGCCGGGAGGGGCCGGTCAGCGCTCGCGTCCGCCGGCACCGGGCACCGGGAAGGCCCCGGTCGCGCGGCGCGTGATCTCGCCGTAGATCTCGGGGTCGGTCGTGTACTCCCCGAGGCGGCAGGTCTTGCGGCTGCCGTGGTAGTCGCTGGACCCGGTGGTCAGCAGTCCGAGGTCGGCCGCCAGACCGCGCAGCCGTGCGCGGGTGCCGGCGTCGTGGTCCATGTGGTCCACCTCGATGCCGTCCAGGCCCGCGGCCGCCAGCTCGGCTATCGCGGACTCGGGCACGCACCGGCCGCGCTTGACGGCGGCGGGGTGCGCGAAGACGGTGACGCCGCCGGCCGCCTTGACCAGGCGGATCGCGTCGAAGGGGTCGAGCTCGTGCTTCTCGGCGTACGCGCGGCCGCCGTCGGCGAGCCAGTCGGGCGTGAAGGCGTCCGAGACGGTGGGCACGACGCCCAGCTCGACCAGGGCGGTGGCGACGTGCGGCCGGCCGACCGATCCCTCACCGGCGATCCGGGCCACCTGCTCCCAGGTGACGTCGACGCCGAGCGCCCGCAGCTTGTCCACCATGGTCCGGGCGCGCGGGGTCCGGTCGTCCCTGACGAGCTCCCGCTCGCGGGCGAACTCCGGCTCCTCGGGGTCGAAGAGGTACGCGAGCATGTGCACGCCGGTCCCGTCGAGCCGGCAGGACAGCTCGGCCCCGGTCACCAGGGTCAGCCCGGCGGGAAGGGCTGCGAGGGCCTCGCCGTATCCGCCCACGGTGTCGTGGTCGGTCAGCGCGACCACGTCGAGCCCCGCGGCGGCGGCGTTGCGCACGAGCTCGGCGGGGGTGTCCGTACCGTCGGAAGCCGTGGAGTGGGCGTGCAGGTCGATGCGCACAGCCGAGCTCCAGAGGTCGTACGGACGGGGGGACACTCCAGGATAACCGGGCCGGGGGGCCCGCTGATCCGTTGCGGACGGTCTACGCGGGGCCCAGGATGCGCGGGCTCAGGGCCCCGCAAGGAAGGAGCTCGACCTCCGCTCCCGCGTCGCGGAGATCGGTGAGGACGAGCTCGTCGTACATGAGGAGGCCGGACTGCTCCGGCCAGACGATGGCCCAGAGCCACAGGCCCCTCGCCTCCCCCGCGAAGACGGCCCGGTCGTCCGGGGCTCCGTTCAGGTGCCACAGCGGGGTCGGGCGGCCCGCGGCGACGACCTTGGCGTGGGGCGGTGACGAGACGTTGATGTAGGGGCCGGGGTCGGGCCCGTCGATGCCCGCGTACCGCGTGCCGAGGCCCACGCCCAGCTCCTCGGCGACCAGGACCAGCTCGCCGATTCCCCCCAGCGGGCCGGGGCCGGAGCAGGCCACGGCCGTCGCCCGGCCGCCACTGCGGTCGTCACCGGCGGACGCGATCCCCGTGAACAACCACCCCACCGGCAGCGGCCAGGGCATCCACACCGGAACCCGGGACCGGTGCGCGACGACGCCCAGGCCTTCGACACTGGGCGGGATGACGGGTTGCAGGGGGTGGACAGCGCCGTGCAGCGCGCACTGCCAGGAGTCGGAGAAGAGTCCGGGCGCCCTGACCCGGCCACCGCACTTCGGGCAACTTGGTTCACCCCTCATAAGAAGCCACGCTCCTCCCCGCCCGGCCGCCAGTCAAGGCGCGCTCACCCGTCCGGGCCGTCAGTCCAGTGCGACAGCGGTACGCAAAGGATCCCGCAGGTCCGTTCCGCGCGCGAGCCATCGTTCCTGGAGGGCGGCCGCGCCGTGCACCCGCTTCCAGGCGGCCTCGTTCGCCGTCATGGGCAGCAGGGGCAGGAACTGCACGGGATCCATGGGCTCGTCGAGCTCCAGGTCCTCCACCAGACCGCCGGGTTCCGCCACGAGGACGGAGCTGAAGGGTGCGCCGTCCCAGAGCGGATCGCCCACGTCCAGCGAGGCCCCGGGGGCCACGATGAGCCCCTCGACCTGCGGGGACGCGGCCAGCACCGCGAGCGGCCGGAGCAGTTTGTCGGTGGGCGCCAGTCCTCCCCGTACGGTCAGCACCAGCTCGGCGCGCGGGCCCCGTACGGGGTCGGCGACCACGGCGGTCGGATCGGTCATCGGGTGCGCGGACATCCCGAGGGTCGCGTACCGCACGAGGTCTCCCTCGGCGAAACGGAGTACCTCGATGCGGTCGGTGCCCAGGAAGGTGACGGCGGCGCGTGCGTCGGGTTCACCGAACGCGGAACGGAGCCGGGCTTCGACGAGGGCCAGAATTTCTGCCATGGAGCGAGCATAGAACTCGTATCAGGCGGGTAAAGGGCGGGTCTTGACCATCCGTCGGCTGATAGTGTTGACAGCTGTTCGGGGCCGCATGCCGAAGCATGCCCGGCACCCCGGAGACAGGACCTCCCCCACGGGGGACCGGCCGGAGGAGGTGGGGCTGCAATGGATCGAAGTCGATCGTGCAGTACCAATCGCTCTTCCGCTTCTGTGACGGGTGCTTCCCGCCCCGTCTGATCTCCTGATCAGTAGAAGAGCGACGGCAGAACTTTGTCCTCCCGTCCTGTTCCCTCCCCCGCGCCCGGGCCTGCCCGCCCGCGGCCCCGGAGGGTCTCCCACCCGTACGGTCCGCAGCCGTGCGTGCGAAGGAGCCTGCCATGTCGATGCTGCCCTACCTGCGTGCGGCCGTCCGCCCGTCGCTGCGCAAGTCCACCCCCGCCCAGCCCGGCTACGACACCACCCGTGACCCGTCGGCGAGCAGCGCGGTGGTCGACTGCGCCGTGTACCGCGACGGCCGGCGGATGCTGGGGCCGGCGTGCCTGACGCCCCGTGAGGCGATCCGCCGGGTCCGCGAGGACGGCGGCTTCGCGTGGATCGGTCTGCACGAGCCGACCGGGGCCGAGTTCGCGGGGATCGCCGCCACCTTCGGACTGCACCCGCTGGCCGTGGAGGACGCGGTGCACGCGCACCAGCGTCCGAAGCTGGAGCGCTACGACGACACGCTCTTCACCGTCTTCAAGACGATCCACTACGTCGAGCACGCCGAACTGACCGCCACCAGCGAGATCGTGGAGACGGGCGAGGTGATGTGCTTCACCGGCCCCGACTTCGTGATCACCGTGCGGCACGGCGGCCAGGGTTCCCTCAAGGGGCTGCGGCACCGGCTCCAGGGCGACCCCGACCTCCTCGCCAAGGGCCCCTCGTCGGTCCTGCACTCCATCGCCGACCACGTCGTCGACGGGTACATCGCGGTCGCGGCTGCGGTGCAGGACGACATCGACGAGGTGGAGAGCGACGTCTTCGCCGCCCCCGCCAAGGGCAGTACGCGCGGCGGCGACGCGGGCCGCATCTACCAGCTCAAGCGCGAGGTGCTGGAGTTCAAGCGGGCGGTCTCGCCGCTGCTGCGCCCGATGGAGCTGCTGAGCGAGCGGCCGATGCGGCTGGTGGACCCGGACATCCAGAAGTACTTCCGGGACGTCGCCGACCACCTGGCGCGGGTGCACGAGCAGGTGATGGGCTTCGACGAGCTGCTGAACTCGATCCTGCAGGCCAACCTCGCGCAGGCGACGGTCGCCCAGAACGAGGACATGCGCAAGATCACCTCGTGGGCGGCGATCATCGCCGTGCCGACGATGATCTGCGGGGTCTACGGGATGAACTTCGAGCACATGCCCGAGCTCCACTGGCGCTACGGCTACCCGATGGTGATGGCCGCGATCGCCGCCTCCTGCTTCACCATCCACCGCGCGCTGCGCCGCCACGGCTGGCTGTAGGGCGCGCGGAGCGACCCCCTACCCTGTCCGCATGACTCTCAGCACGCTCGACCTGGCCCTCGTCGAGGAGGCCACCAAGAAGTCCGGCCTGATCTGGGTCCGCGGCGCCGGGGCCGACCGCGCCCTGTGGCACGCCTGGGTGGACGGCGCGGCCCACGTCCTGGGCGACGGGCCCGGCGAGCAGCCGTTCCCGGGGCTCGCGGACGGCGCGGCCGCCGAGGTGACCGTGCGGAGCAAGGACAAGGGCGGCCGGCTGGTGGCCTGGACGGCGACCGTGCGCGAGCTCCCGCCGCGCGGCGAGGAGTGGGCGGCGGCGGTGGCCGAGCTCAAGGGCAAGCGGCTGAACGCGCCCGACTCCGAGGACATGACGGAGCGGTGGGCGCGGGAGTGCCGGCTGCTGCGGCTGGAGCCGGAGTCGGTTTCCGAGCTGCCCGGCGGCTCGCTGGCCGCGGCCCCGCTCGCGTCCCCGGCGATCACCCGCCGCCCGATCCCGGCGCACCTGCCGAAGCTCCTGCTCAAGCGCAAGAAGGCCGCCCGGAGTTAGGGCGTTCCGGCGGACCGCTCCGCCGCCCCTGCCGACGGCCGGGGTTGCCGTCACTCTCCGCCGGGGGGGTCCTCCGGCTCGTAAGGGTTCGGCGGGGCCTTGGTGGGGAATTCAGGGTGCTCCGGCTCCGTCGGGGGCTCCGTCGGCGGCTCTGTGGGCGGCTCCGTGGGCGGCTCCGTCGGCGGCTCCGTCGGCGGCTCCGCCGGCGGCTCTGTGGGCGGCTCCGCCGGGGGCTCCGTCGGCTCCTCCGGGGGCTCCGTCGGCTCCTCCGGGGGGTCCGTCGGCTCCTCCGTCGGGGCCCCCGGGCGGGTCATCTCTTCGGAGCTCTCCGGGTCTGCGTCGGAGTCTGCCTCGCCCGTGTCGCCGTCCGCATCGGGATCTTCCGCGAACGGGGCGGCGTTCACCCCGGTGGTCGGGGCCGCGGTCGCCGTCGTGGCGGGGAGTACGTCTCCTCCCGCAGCCGCCGCGGCCGACGCCGCGATCGCCGCGATGCAGAGACGGACGGAGTTCTTCTTGATCTTGCGGGTCACGGTTCCTCCCGCTGGTGGGGGGTGGTGGGGGTCACCTTGTCGCGCCCGTGTCCCTTCCGGCAGGCCGGAGGCACCTCGCGGGGGCATGCACAGGGATTTCGGGACGTGACGAAGCCGGGATCCCGGGGGCGGCTTAAGGCTTGGTGGGGTTCGCGCCCTGGCCGGAGCCCTTGGAAGGGGCTGGGGCGGGCTCGCCGCTCTGGTCCTTCGTCGTCGGCAGCTGGGTGCCGTAGTCGACCGTCTGGTCCTGCGCGGGCGGGTCCAGCTGGAACGGCTGGCCCCACTCCGCGAGTTCAACCCGGCCGGCGCCGCCGGCGCGCTCCATGAGCAGCGGGTACGGGGTCCCCTCCAAGGATACCGAGAGCTTGCCGCCCTTGCCCGCGTCCGCCGTGACCTGGACCGCGCGGGTGTGCCCGACCTTGGTGTACGAGCCCTTGGCGAGCTTGCCCTCCAGTCCGAGCAGCCCGTCCAGCAGCACGTCCATGTCGGTGAAGCCGCGGAACTGCTTGTACGAGGGGTCGCCCTCGGGCACCTTCACGTACTTGTCGCCGAGTTTGCCGGCCGAGTCGGACTGCCCCCAGAACGCCGCGCTCGCCTTCAGGTACAGCTGCTCGCCCACGCGCAGCAGCTGGAAGGTGTCGTCCTTCGACTTCACCTCGCCGGAGCCGCCGTCCGACTTCAGCCGCATGTCGAGGGTGAAGGACTTGCCGCCGCTCACCAGCGTGCCCGACAGGTGCACCGAGTCGGCCTCCGTCGCAGCCGCCTTCGCCTTCGCCTCGATCTTGTCCGCGGAGAGCTTGCCGACACCGTTCGTGCCCTCGTCGGGGTCCTCCCCGCAGCCCGTACCGGTGACGGCGAGACCCGCGCACAAGACACCGATGAAGGCGGCCCGGCGCAGCCGCGCGGCGGGGAAGTAGGCGGTCACGGGCAGGTGCCTCTCGTCGGTCGTCTGCGAGCAGCAGGCAGCGTACCCGCCCGTACGCCGCCGCCCGCGACCGCGCCCCAGGTGAGGGGGGCGGACCCCGCCGGACCCCGGGCGGACCGCCCACCAGGACGCTTCCTCGCGGCACGGGCTAGCCTGAGGGCCCGTACGACTGTTGATGGACGCTCTAGGAGGCGCTCGGATGGCTGCAGGCGCCCCGCGGATCTTCGTCTCGCATCTGTCGGGTGTGCCCGTCTTCGATCCCAACGGCGACCAGGTCGGGCGCGTCCGCGACCTGGTCGCGATGCTGCGCGTCGGCGGCCGCCCGCCGCGACTGCTGGGCCTGGTCGTCGAGGTGGTCAGCCGGCGCCGGATCTTCCTGCCGATGACCCGCGTCACGGGCGTGGAGTCCGGGCAGGTCATCACCACCGGCGTCGTCAACATGCGGCGCTTCGAGCAGCGCCCCACCGAGCGGCTGGTCCTGGGCGAGCTGCTGGACCGCCGCGTGACGCTGGTCGGCAGCGGCGAGGAGGTCACCGTCCTCGACGTGGCCATCCAGCAGCTGCCGGCCCGCCGCGACTGGGAGATCGACCGGATCTTCGTGCGGAAGGGCAAGTCGGGGGCGCTGCGCCGGCGGGGCGAGACGCTGACGGTGGAGTGGTCGGCGGTGACGGGCTTCTCGCTGGAGGAGCACGGGCAGGGCGCCGAGAACCTGGTCGCCACCTTCGAGCAGATGCGCCCGGCCGACGTGGCGAACGTGCTCCACCACCTGACGCCGAAGCGGCGCGCCGAGGTGGCCAACGCCCTCGACGACGACCGGCTCGCGGACGTGCTGGAGGAGCTGCCGGAGGACGAGCAGGTGGAGATCCTCGGCAAGCTGAAGGAGGAGCGCGCCGCCGACGTCCTGGAGGCGATGGACCCGGACGACGCGGCCGACCTGCTCTCCGAGCTGCCGGAGGACGACAAGGAGCGGCTGCTGACGCTGATGCAGCCGGACGACGCCGCCGATGTGCGCCGCCTGCTTTCCTACGAGGAGAACACCGCGGGCGGCCTGATGACCACCGAGCCGATCGTGCTGCGGCCGGACGCGACGGTCGCGGACGCGCTGGCCCGCGTACGGCAGGCGGACCTCTCGCCGGCCCTGGCGGCGCAGGTGTACGTGTGCCGGCCGCCGGACGAGACGCCCACGGGCAAGTACCTGGGCACGGTGCACTTCCAGCGGCTGCTGCGGGACCCGCCGTTCACGCTGGTCAGCTCGATCGTGGACACGGACCTGCCGCCGCTGCGGCCGGACGCCTCGCTGCCCGCGGTGACCACGCACCTGGCCGCCTACAACATGGTCGCGGTGCCGGTGGTCGACGAGAGCGGCTCCCTGCTGGGCGCGGTGACGGTCGACGACGTGCTGGACCACCTGCTGCCGGACGACTGGCGGGAGACGGAATTCCATTCCGAGGAGGCCGTGGGTGGCCAATGAGAGAGGGCGCTTCGACCGGGGGCGCGGCGAGCAGGCGCGCGAGCGGCGCCGCGAGCAGATCCGGGAGCGGCGCGAACAGGCACGGCTGCAGGCCCGCGAGCACGGGCTGTCGGTGGAGGCCGGCGAGCGGACGGAGCGGGCCAAGGCCGCCACGTCGACCGGGTCGAGCGCGCTGACCCGGTCGCGGGTGCGACTGGACCTGCCGCGCGCGCCGCGCCGCTCGCTGCTGCCCGAGTACGACCCGGAGGCCTTCGGGCGGCTGTCGGAGAAGGTGGCACGGTTCCTCGGCACGGGCCGGTTCATCGTCTGGATGACCCTGGTCATCGTGGTCTGGGTGCTGTGGAACATCTTCGCGCCGGACGATCTCAGGTTCGACAAGTACCCCTTCATCTTCCTGACGCTGATGCTGTCGCTCCAGGCCTCCTACGCCGCTCCGCTGATCCTGCTCGCGCAGAACCGGCAGGACGACCGCGACCGGGTGAACCTGGAGCAGGACCGCAAGCAGAACGAGCGCTCCATCGCCGACACGGAGTACCTGACCCGCGAGATCGCGGCCCTGCGGATGGGCCTGGGCGAGGTCGCCACGCGCGACTGGATCAGGTCCGAGTTCCAGGACCTGATCAAGGAGATGGACGAGCGGCGCCTATTCCCGGCGGAACGTGATGAAGGCGACCGCTGACGGGCTTTCCTGAGCCGTGCTACCGAGCCGTACCATCGGGGCATGGCTACCGACACAAGCTCCGCCGCCGTGCCTGAGCAGGACGCGATCCTGGACGCTCTGGCGACGGTGAACGACCCCGAGATCCACCGGCCGATCACCGAGCTCGGCATGGTGAAATCGGTGGAGATCGGCGACGGCGGCGCGGTCGCCGTCACCGTCTACCTCACGGTGTCGGGCTGCCCCATGCGCGAGACCATCACCAAGAACGTCACCGAGGCCGTCGAGAAGGTCGCGGGCGTCACCTCGGTCGCCGTCTCCCTCGACGTGATGAGCGACGAGCAGCGCAAGGACCTGGCGGCCACCCTGCGCGGCGGCACCGCCGAGCGCGAGGTGCCCTTCGCCAAGCCGGGCTCGCTGACCCGCGTGTACGCGGTCGCGTCCGGCAAGGGCGGTGTCGGCAAGTCCTCGGTCACGGTCAACCTGGCCGCGGCGATGGCGGCCGACGGTCTGAAGGTCGGCGTGGTCGACGCCGACATCTACGGCCACAGCGTGCCGCGCATGCTGGGTGTGGACGGCCGTCCCACCCAGGTCGAGAACATGATCATGCCGCCGTCGGCGCACGGCGTGAAGGTCATCTCCATCGGCATGTTCACCCCGGGCAACGCCCCGGTGGTGTGGCGCGGCCCGATGCTCCACCGAGCACTGCAGCAGTTCCTGGCGGACGTGTTCTGGGGCGACCTGGACGTCCTGCTGCTGGACCTGCCGCCGGGCACCGGCGACATCGCGATCTCGGTGGCCCAGCTGGTGCCGAACGCCGAGATCCTGGTCGTCACCACCCCGCAGCAGGCCGCGGCCGAGGTCGCGGAGCGGGCCGGCTCGATCGCCGTGCAGACCCACCAGAAGATCGTCGGCGTCGTCGAGAACATGTCGGGCCTGCCGTGCCCGCACTGCGACGAGATGGTGGACGTCTTCGGCTCGGGCGGTGGCCAGAAGGTCGCCGACGGGCTGACCAAGACGGTCGGCGCGACGGTGCCGGTGCTGGGCTCGATCCCGATCGACGTCCGCCTGCGCGAGGGCGGCGACGAGGGCAAGCCGGTCGTCCTGTCCGACCCCGACTCCCCGGCCGGCGCGGCCCTGCGCGCCATCGCCGGCAAGCTCGGCGGCCGCACCCGCGGTCTCTCGGGCATGTCCCTGGGCATCACCCCCCGGAACAAGTTCTAGCCGACCGGGGCCCGCACGGGCCGCACAGCGCAAAGGGCACCGCCGATCGGCGGTGCCCTTCCGCATGCTCGCCCGGCTGCTACTCGTACGTGCCGAGGTCCGCGATCGCCGAGAACCCGAGCCCGTACGCGCTCATCCCCCGCCCGTACGCGCCCAGGTGCACCCCGCTCCCAGTGGAACCCGCGAGCACCCAGCCGAACTCCGACTCCCGGTAGTGGAACGGCGTCGGCTCCCCGTCGACCGGCAGCGACAGCGTCGACCAGTCGTCCCCGGCGAGGTCGTCCGCGAGCTCCCACGCGGCCTCGGTCTGCTGGTCGAGCCAGTCGTCGCGCAGGGAGTGGTCCATCTGCCCGGGCCAGCTGTAGGCCAGCAGCCCGGAGCCGGCCAGCCAGGCCGCCGAGGAGACCGAGGTGGCCTCCAGGACGCCGGTGCCGTCGGCGCTGCGGCGCAGCGGGTTGCTCGCCACGGTGATGACCACCGCGAAGCGTTCCTTCTCGCCGGTGGCGATCTCGCCCCGGGCGGACGGCTCGTCGCCGTGACCGGTGGAGCCGTGCTCCACGGTCCCGTCGGCGGCGGTGCCGACCTGCATCAGCCAGCGGGGGCCGCTGAAGGCCCCGTCCAGCCCGTACCAGGGGAAGTCTGCGGCCAGGAAGCCCTCGGCCGTCCGCCGGGCGGCCGAGCCGGGTGCGGCGGCCTCCTGCGGCTGTGTGTCGGTCTGCGCGCCGGTCACCGCATCGGTCTGCGGTTCCTGCGCGGGTGCGGCGGCGGTGGCGGGTGCCTCGGCGGTCTGCGCCCCGACCCGGCTACTGCTCGTCGTCTCCATCTGAGCGGCCTCTCGTTCCGTGGGGTCCGGAACGGCCCTCCCCCTCGCTGGGCTGGGGGGACCCCCTCCCTCGGGCGTCCTGGGTCCGGACAACAGATGGAGGATAGCCACCCGACCGCGGATCGCCGGGCAGGCCGCGCGTCACGTGGCGTCGGCGTCGAAGCGCGAGCGCTGTTCCGGGGCCGGGGAGACTGGCTTCTTCAGCAGATCCGGGCCGGTGCCGATGGGCGTGGCGGCGGCCGACGGGGCGGCCGCGGCGGGGGTGGCCTCGTCGCTGTTCACGGCGTCGGTGACGTCGTTCAGCTCCTTGCGGAGGTCGAAGCTGCTGCGGATCTCCTTGAGGTCCTCGTTCTCGGTCAGCTGCTTGCGGATGAACGTCTTCGGATTCAGGTCCTCGAACTCGAAGTCCTTGAATTCCGGGCCGAGTTCGGAGCGGATGTCCTGCTTCGCGCTGTCCGAGAACGCGCGGATCTTCCGGATGACGCCCGTCACGTCCTGAATGACCTTGGGCAGCTTTTCCGGGCCGAAAACGAGAATGGCGAGCACCACGATGGTGACGAGTTCGAGTGCGCCTATGTCGTTGAACACCTTGCCGCTCCTCGGCTCTGTACCACTTCGGGCCCGAACACACGGTACCCGGCGTTGTCCTCACACCCATACCTGCGTACCACTCCGTGGCCGTTTCGCCCCCAGACTTCGTCCGGGAGGTGACCCGGACGTCACCCCGCGCTCATGATCCGTTCGCCGATCCGAGGACCACCTGGAGGGTGCGTTCCCGGCCCTCGCGCAGCACGGTGAGGGTCAGCGGATCGCCCGGGCGGTGCGCCCGGATCTTGATGATCAGCTCGTCTCCGCCCCGGACCCGCTGGCCGTCCACCTTGGTGATCACGTCGCCGGCCTTGATCCCGGCGCGCGCGCCCGGCCCGTCGGAGACTACGGACGGTTTGCCGTCCTCGCCCTTGTCCCCGACCCGGGCTCCGTCGCCCGTGTAGTCCATGTCGAGGGTGACCCCGATGACGGGGTGCGTGGCGCGGCCGGTGCGGATGAGCTCCTCGGCGACGCGCTTGCCCTGGTTGATGGGGATGGCGAAGCCGAGCCCGATGGAGCCGCCCTGGCGGGTGGGGTCGTCCTTGTCGGCTCCGCGGATCGCGCTGTTGATGCCGACCACGTGGGCCTTGGCGTCGAGGAGGGGGCCGCCGGAGTTCCCGGGGTTGATGGGGGCGTCGGTCTGCAGGGCGTCGACGTAGCTGATGTCGCTGCCGTCGCCCTTGTCGCCGCCCGCGGTGACGGGCCGGCCGGTGGCGCTGATGATGCCGGAGGTGACGGTGTTCGAGAGGTCGAAGGGCGCGCCGATGGCCACCACCGGGTCGCCGACCTGCACGTTCTCGGAGTTCCCCAGGCTCAGCGGCCGCAGGCCCCGTACGCCGCTGACCTTGACCACGGCCAGGTCGTACCCGGAGTCGCGGCCGACCAGCTCGGCGGTGACGCTCTCGCCGGTGCTGAAGGTGACCGCTATCTCCTTGGAGTCGGCGACCACGTGGTTGTTGGTCAGGATGTGGCCCTGCTCGTCGAGGACGAAGCCGGTGCCCGTGCCGCTGCCCTTCTCGCCCCGCACGTGCAGGGTCACCACTCCGGGCAGCGCGGTGGCCGCGATCCCGGCCACGCTCCCGGGCGCCCGGCCCTTGTCGGCGACGGCGGCCTGGGGGAGCTCCAGCCGCGTGCCGCTCTGCCGCTCGGCGAGCACGCCGACGTAGCCGCCGATCCCGCCGGCGAGCAGGGCGGTTCCGGCGCTGAGGGCCGCCACCTGCCACAGCCGGAAGCCGCGCCGTTCCCTGCCGCGGTCCACGACCTGCAGCGGCTGCCCGCCCCAGGGGTCGTACCGCACCTCGCGGGCCGGCGCCGCCCCGTCCGGGCCGGCGTCCGGTGATGGCGGGACGCCCTCCGGGGATGCCGGGACGGCGTCCTGGACGGCCGGGGCACCGTCCTCGGCTCCGGGCCGCGGGGCGGGCACTCCTCCGGAGCGGCCGTCAGCCGTGCCCTCGGGCCGGCTCCACCACTGTGGAGCCGGATCGGTCTGCTGCCTGTCGGCCATGGGCGCTCCCCGCGTACCTATGCGCATGTGCCACAGATTCAACCAGCTCCGGGGTCAGCGCAGCAGGGAGACCGGACGCGCCGGGCTCGGCGGGGCGGGGTGCACGGGTGGCAGCGGGGTCGCGGCGGTGGACAGGAGGCTCGGGACGGCCGCGGGCGTGGGCATGCGCTCACGCACCGCCGCGTCGGCCACGGGCAGCGCGGGGCCGGGCCTGGAGGCGGGCGCGGGGGAATCCCCCCGGACGTTGGGGTCCGCGGCCTCCTGCGGCAGTCCGCCGCCCAGCGCGAGCGCGGCCAGCGACACGGCTCCGGCGGCGACGAAGGCGAACCGGCGGCGCGGCCGGCCCACCTCGTGGATGCGGAAGCCCTGCTGCTGCGGCCGGGCGGTCGCGTGCAGCCCGTACGCGAAGGCCTCGAAGGGGTCGGCCGCGGTCGGGCCCGGGCCCGGTGGACCCGCGGGGCCGGACGGGCCGTCAGGGCCGCCGCCGGGCAGCCCCTGCAGCCGCGCCAGCAGTCCCGCGGACAGCGGTGGCGGCGCGCTCTCGACGAACATGGTCTTCAGGCGGCGCTGGGCGTCGGCCTCGGCTTTGCACTTGGCGCACGTCGCCAGGTGGGCCAGGACCCGTTCCCGCGCGTCGTGCTTCAGCTCCCCGTCCACCAGGGCGGCAAGCCGGTCGCCCAGGTGCTGTTCGGCAGGGGACGGACTGACTTCGCTCACTCGGCTCCGCCCTCTCCCCCGGCGCCGGGGGCGCCCATCGACACGCCCGCCAGGGCGCGCTGCTCGGCACGGGCCTCGGGAGACCGGTGCTTGAGCGCCTTGCGCAGGTGCGAACGGCCCCGGTGGATACGGCTGCGCACGGTGCCGAGCTTCACGCCGAGCGTGGCGGCGATCTCCTCGTACGACAGGCCCTCGATGTCGCACAGCACCACGGCCGCGCGGAACTCGGGCGCGAGGGTGTCCAGCGCCTGCTGGACGTCCGCGTCGAAGTGGGTGTCGTGCAGCACCTGCTGCGGGGACGGCTCGCGGCTCGGCAGCCGCTCGGCGGCGTCGTCGCCGAGCGCGTCGAAGCGGATCCGCTGCTTGCGGCGGACCATGTCCAGGAACAGGTTCGTCGTGATGCGGTGCAGCCAGCCCTCGAACGTGCCGGGCGTGTATGTGGAGAGCGAGCGGAAGACGCGGACGAAGACCTCTTGGGTCAGGTCCTCGGCATCGTGCTGGTTCCCCGTCAGACGGTAGGCAAGGCGGTAGACCCGCGCGCTGTGCGTGCTGACGATCTCCTCCCACGAGGGAGGGGTCCACGCCTGGGAGCCCGCATCGGCGGCAAAGGTCGCGGTGGTTGCGGCGTCGGCGGTGTGGAAGCGGTCAGCAATGTAGGTCACGGATTTCGGCTCACCCGCCGACCAGAAGAGGCGTCTCAGCACGCCCCTACGATCCACAGGCGCAGCCGCACCTCCCCTGTCGGCTCTGGTGGTGTCCAGTGGAGTCCCTACCATAGCCACCCCCTCTGTCAGCTCCGGATAAGCGTTTTTGCAGTATCTTTACGCGGGACTTAGGCCCCGGAGCGGTCCCGGCCGCCGATCTGCCCGGCACCGTCCTTCTCATCCCGCCTCCACCCCTCACAACGCCCGGTCCCATCTGCGGGTTCCCGACGTCAGCGGATACAGTCACCGTTGCGCCAACTATGGGGACAGGAGAGGGTCATTACCGGCAACCGGCAGACGAGCTGGGCGTTCGCCGACGCGTTTGTCGCCGAGGACGACGCTCTGCGATGGGCCCGCGACCGGTCCAGGGAAGCGGGCCTGCGCTCCGTCTCCCCCGGCACCGGGGCCGCGCTGCGCCTGCTTGCCGCCACCGCGGACGCCAAGGCGGTCGCCGAGATCGGCACCGGAACGGGCGTCTCCGGCATCCACCTCCTGCACGGCATGCGCCCCGACGGGGTGCTGACCACGGTGGATCCCGAGCCGGACCGGCAGGCCTTCGCCCGCCAGGCCTTCCGCGCCGCCGGCTTCGCGGGCAACCGCGCCCGCTTCATCCCCGGCCGCGCCCTCGACGTCCTGCCCCGGCTCGCCGACGGCGGATACGACCTCGTCTTCTGCGACGGGGACCCCACCGAATCCCTCGACTACCTCGCTGAATCGTTGCGTCTGCTGCGCCCCGGCGGGCTGGTGTGCTTCGAGGGGGTCTTCTCCGACGGCCGTACGGTCGACTCCGCGGCCCAGCCGGTGGAGGTGCTCCGCGTCCGCGAGCTGCTGCGCAGCGTCCGGGAGAGCCCGGCCCTGGAGGCCGCGCTGCTCCCGGTGGGCGACGGACTGCTCTGCGCCGTCCGCCGCTGAGCGCCGGGCGCCGGGCGCCCGGCCCCTCGTACGGTCAGCTCAGGAGCGCGAAGGTGAGGGCGGCCGTGCCGCCCAGGGCGGTACCCGCGAGGAGCTGAGCCGTCGTGTGCGCCTTCAGCGCCAGGCGGGACCAGCCCACGGCGGCGGCGATCAGGGCCGCGGGGAGCGCCGGCGGGCCGAAGGCGAGCGCCAGGATCATCACCGTGCCGCCCGCCACCGACATGTGGACGGATATCTGCCAGCCGACCGTGACCAGCAGGGACGAGACCAGCCCCACGAGCATCGCGACGACGAGCGCGAAGACGTCCCGGGGCGCGCCGAGGACGTGCAGCAGGGTGATCCCGGCGATCACGGAGAGCAGGCTCAGGCCCATCGGGACGAGCCGCTGGCGCCGCACCCGGATGTGCTGGTCGGTCAGCGCCCCGCGGCGGACGCCGAGGACGATGATGCCGATCGGGACCACGCCGCAGAACAGGGCGCCGAGCAGGCCCCAGCCGAGCCCGGTCCACGAGGTGGTGCTGTGCCACCCGATCAGCAGGAGCAGGGCCACCACCAGGTTCGCCGGCGCCAGGACGTCGGAGAGGACCCGGGCGGCCTTCTGGCGGGGGCTGCAGTCGGCGAAGGCGGGCGGCGCGGGCGGGGAGAAGGTCACGGCGTGGCTCCGGAGGGGATCTGTCCTCGAACACGACACAACGCTGCCCCGGCCGCTGATCGCGGTCGGGGCAGCGCAGAGAATGCAGAATGCAGAAGGTGGAAGTGCTGTCAGCGTCCTTGGGGGGTCAGCCGACGACCTTCTTCAGGGCGTCACCCAGGGCGTCCGCCTCATCGGGGGTCAGCTCGACGACAAGCCGACCGCCGCCCTCGAGCGGTACGCGCATGACGATGCCCCGCCCCTCCTTGGTGACCTCGAGCGGGCCGTCGCCCGTCCGCGGCTTCATGGCCGCCATGCTCGTTCCCCTTCCTGAAACCAGCTCATCGTCAGCCGACGGCCCCATTCAGGCGCCTAATACCCGGCATCGAACACATTGCTTCCCAGCCATTATCCCGCATGTCAGGACCCGATGACCAACATCGGCCGGGAACGCTTGGGCAACGCGCTTGACCAAAACCACTCATTTCGGGGACCCGCCTGCGATACTTCGCCGCCGCACCGCGGGAACGGCATCGGCTTTCTTTGACGCACATCACATGTGCGCGTCGCGTCCGGTCCGCCATGCTGGCCCTTGCACCGGCCGGTACCGGCCGGTAGCCAAGCCCGCGACGAAGGGGGACCCCCTGCCATGGCCGACAGCGTGCTCTACGAAGTGACCGACGGACTCGCGACCATCACGATCAACCGTCCGGACGCGATGAACGCGATGAACACCGAGGCCAAGGTCGCCCTGCGCGACGCGGTCCAGGCCGCGGCCGGGGACACGGCGGTACGGGCCGTCCTGCTGACCGCGGCCGGCGACCGGGCCTTCTGCGTGGGCCAGGACCTCAAGGAGCACGTCGGGAACCTCGCCTCGGACCGCGAGACGGGCTCCTCGCTGACCATGACCACGGTCGCCGACCACTACAACCCGATCGTGAGGGCGCTCACCGAGATGCCGAAGCCCGTGGTGGCCGGGGTGAACGGCGTCGCGGCCGGGGCCGGCTTCGGCTTCGCGCTGGCGGCGGACTTCCGGGTGGTCGCCGACACCGCCTCCTTCAACACCTCGTTCGCCGGGGTGGCGCTGACCGCCGACTCCGGGGTCTCGTGGACCCTCCCCCGCCTGATCGGCGCCTCCCGCGCCTCGGACCTGCTGCTCTTCCCGCGTTCGGTCAAGGCCCAGGAGGCGTACGAGCTCGGCATCGTCAACCGCCTGGTGCCCTCGGACTCCCTGCACGCGGAGGCCGAGGCCGTGGCCCGCACCCTCGCCGCGGGCCCCACGGTCGCGTACGCCGCGCTGAAGGAGTCCCTGGCGTACGGGGCCTCCCACTCCCTCGCGGAGTCCCTGGCCCGCGAGGACGTCCTCCAGACCCGTGCGGGGGCCTCCGAGGACCACGGCATCGCGGTCCAGGCCTTCCTCGCGAAGCAGCCGCCGAAGTACCTCGGCCGCTAGCCCGTCTCTCGCGGACCCCGACTGACCCGCGCCGGATCAGGCGGGGGCGCGGGAGGTGCAGTCCGACAGGTGGTCGTTGACGAGGCCGCAGGCCTGCATCAGCGCGTAGGCCGTCGTGGGGCCGACGAAGCGGATGCCGGCCTTCTTGAGGGCCTTGGCGAGGGCGGTGGACTCCGGGGTGATGGCCGGGACCTCGGTGACCGTCCGCGGGGCGGGTGCGGGCTCCTCCGGGACGTGGGACCAGATCAGGGTGTCCAGCTCGCCCGGCTCCCACCCGGCGAGGACCTTCGCGTTGGCCAGGGTCGCCTCGATCTTGGCCCGGTTGCGGATGATCCCCTCGTCGGCCAGCAGCCGCTCCGCGTCCCGCTCGTCGAACGCGGCGACCGCCTCGATCCCGAAGTCGGAGAAGGCCTTGCGGAAGCCCTCACGGCGCCGCAGGATCGTCAGCCAGGACAGCCCCGACTGGAAGGCCTCCAGGCACAGCCGTTCGTAGAGGGCGTCGTCGCCGTGGACCGCACGGCCCCACTCGGTGTCGTGGTAGGCGACGTAGTCCGGCGTGGACAGCGCCCAGGGGCAGCGCAGCAGCCCGTCCGTTCCGGCCAGCACGCCGCTCACCGCTCGCCGCCCTTGCCGAGGTCCACGCGGTCGGCCCCGTCCGCCGGGGCGGTGGCGGGCCCGGCCGCCGCGGCGGTCAGCTGCGCGATCCGTGCGTCCCGCTCGGCCAGTTCCGCCGCGAGCCGCTCCAGTACGTCGTCCACCTCGGCCATCCGGTAGCCGCGCGGCGCGACGGGCAGCCGCAGCGCGTCGATGTCCGCGCGTACGACGGGCCGGCTCTCCGGCAGCCCGTCCGCCACGCGGTCCGGCTCCGCCTCCGGCAGGACGGCCTCCGAGCCGCCCCCGATCACGGCCAGGGTGACCGCCGCCACGACCACGACCAGCGCGATCATCAAGAAGAAGAACACGATCAACTCCCCTGAGAGACTCCGGCCACCAGGTTAAGGTCGCAGGCGAGGCGCGAGGGCCGCCGAAGGAGGAAAGAGCAGGATGCTGCGACTGGGCAGGCGCGAGTTCGACACCCACGAGCCGGTGATCATGGCCATCGTGAACCGGACTCCGGACTCCTTCTACGACCAGGGCGCGACGTTCCGCGACGAGCCGGCGCTGGACCGCGTCGAGCAGGCGGTCGCCGAGGGCGCCGCGATCATCGACATCGGCGGGGTCAAGGCGGGCCCCGGCGAGCACGTGGACGCGGCCGAGGAGGCCCGGCGCACGGTCGGCTTCGTGGCCGAGGTCCGGCGCCGCTTCCCGGACGTGGTGATCAGTGTGGACACCTGGCGGCACGAGGTCGGCGAGGCCGTGTGCGAGGCCGGGGCGGACCTGCTGAACGACGCGTGGGGCGGGGTGGACCCCAAGCTGGCGGAGGTCGCGGCGCGCTACGACGTCGGCCTGGTCTGCACGCACGCGGGCGGGGTCGAGCCGCGCACCCGGCCGCACCGGGTCGCGTACGAGGACGTGATGGAGGACATCCTGCGGGTCACGGTCGGCCTCGCCGAACGCGCCGCCGCACTCGGCGTCCGCCGCGACGCGATCATGATCGACCCGGGCCACGACTTCGGGAAGAGCACCCGCCACTCGCTGGAGGCCACGCGCCGGCTGGAGGAGATGACGGCGACGGGCTGGCCCGTCCTGGTCTCCCTGTCCAACAAGGACTTCGTCGGCGAGACCCTCGACAAGCCGGTCAAGGAGCGCCTGCTGGGCACCCTGGCCACGACGGCCGTGTCCGCCTGGCTGGGCGCGCAGGTCTACCGCGTCCACGAGGTCGCGGAGACCAAGCAGATCCTGGACATGGTCCGCTCCATCCAGGGCCACCGCCCGCCGGCCGTCGCCCGCCGCGGCCTGGCCTGAACATCCGTGACCCGGGAACGGGAGGGGTGAGCGGCCCGGGCCGGGCGCCGTCGGCCGGGCCCGGGCCGGCGGGGGCTACTTGCCGACTTCCTTCGTCACCAGCGCGATCGCCTCGTCCACGTCGTCCGTGACGTGGAACAGGTAGAGGTCCTTCTCCGAGGCCTTGCCCTGGGCGATCACCGTGCCCCGCAGCCAGTCGATCAGGCCGTTCCAGTACTCCGTGCCGAACAGCACGATCGGGAAGCGGGTGATCTTCTGGGTCTGGACCAGGGTCAGCGCCTCGAACAGCTCGTCCAGCGTGCCCAGGCCGCCCGGCAGGACGACGAAGCCCTGGCTGTACTTCACGAACATCGTCTTGCGGACGAAGAAGTACCGGAAGTTCAGCCCGAGATCGACGTGCTGGTTGAGCCCCTGCTCGAACGGCAGCTCGATGCCGAGGCCGACCGAGATGCCGTTGGCCTCGCGGGCGCCCTTGTTGGCCGCCTCCATCGCTCCCGGACCGCCGCCGGTGATCACCGCGAAGCCGGCGTCCACCAGCGCGCCGCCGATCCGTACGCCCGCCTCGTACTCGGGCGTGCCCGCCGCGGTGCGGGCCGACCCGAACACGCTGATCGCGGGCGGCAGCTCGGCGAGCGTGCCGAAGCCCTCGATGAACTCCGACTGGATGCGCAGGACCCGCCAGGGATCGGTGTGCACCCACTCGGAGGGCCCGGCGGAGTCCAGCAGCCGCTGGTCCGTCGTACTGCCCGCCTTGATCTGGCTCCGCCTCCTCAGCACCGGCCCGAGCTGCTGCTCCTCGGGCCGACGACGAGCGGTACCTTCGGGGTTGCCCATGATGTGCTCCCTCCTGCTGATCGTTGGATCAGGGTAGGCGCACAAAGGTGACGAGAAGCGGAATTCAGGAGGTCAGCCAGGCGCGGAGTCGTTCCTCGCAGTGCAGGATGGCCTTCGTCTCGACCCGCTCGTCGACCTTGTGGGCCAGCAGGGCGTCGCCCGGGCCGTAGTTGACGGCCGGGACGCCCAGCGCGCTGAAGCGGGAGACGTCCGTCCAGCCGAACTTCGGCATGGCGCGGCCGCCCACGGCCTCCATGAAAGCCGCGGCCGCCGGGTGGGAGAGGCCGGGGAGGGCGCCGCCGGAGGAGTCGTCGACGACGAACTCGGCGATGTCGCAGTCGGCGAACACCTCCCGTACGTGCGCGAGCGCGTCGGCCTCGCTGCGGTCGGGGGCGTAGCGGAAGTTGACCGTCACCGTGCACGCGTCGGGGATGACGTTGTTGGCGACGCCGCCCTCGATGCGCACCGCGTTGAGGCCCTCGTGGTACTCCAGGCCGTCGATGACCGGCTTGCGCGGCTCGTACGACGCGAGGCGGGCCAGGATCGGGCCCGCCGAGTGGATGGCGTTGGAGCCCATCCAGCTGCGGGCCGAGTGCGCGCGCTCGCCGGCGGTGCGCAGCAGGACGCGCAGGGTGCCCTGGCAGCCGCCCTCGACCTCGGCGTCGGAGGGCTCCAGCAGCACCGCGAAGTCGCCCGTCAGCCAGTCGGGGTGGGCCTCGGCGACCTTGCCCAGGCCGTTGAGGTCGGCGGCGACCTCCTCCTGGTCGTAGAAGACGAAGGTGAGGTCCCGGTTGGGTTCGGGCACGGTCGCGGCGATGCGCAGCTGCACGGCGACACCGGACTTCATGTCGGTGGTGCCGCAGCCCCACAGGACGTCGTTCTCGTCGAGGCGGGACGGGACGTTGTCGGCGATCGGCACGGTGTCGAGGTGGCCGGCGAGCACGACGCGCTCGGCGCGGCCGAGGTGCGTGCGGGCGACGACGTTGTTGCCGAAGCGGTCCACGGTGAGGTGGGGCAGGCCGCGCAGCGCGTCTTCCACGAGGTCGGCGAGTACCTTCTCGTCGCCGCTCACGGACGGAATGTCGACGAGCCGGGCGGTCAGCTCGGCGGCGTCCAGGGTGAGGTCCAGCTCGGATTCGGACATGGAATGACCCTAACGCCCCGGACTGGGGCGGGGCCTCGCCGTCCGGCCGGTGGACGCGTCATATGCCTCAAGTACGGTGGGCCGCGTGTCCGAGAACCGTGATTCCCGTCCTCGCCGCCGCCGGCCGCTGCGCGCGGCCGTCGGTCTGCTCGTTCTCCTCGCGGTGATCGGCTACTTCGCCGTGCAGCGCGCCTCGAACGGCGGTGGCGGCGCCCCGTTCTGCGTGGCCAGCGTGAACGCGGGCAACCACGACGGAACCTCTGAATCGTACGAAATGTCCCCGGAGCAGGCGGCGAACGCGGCGACGATAGCCGCCGTCGGCGTCGCGAAGGGCCTGCCCGACCGGGCGGTGACCATCGCGCTGGCGACGGCCATGCAGGAGTCCGCGCTGCGCAACCTCGACCACGGCGACCGGGACTCGCTGGGTCTCTTCCAGCAGCGGCCCTCGATGGGCTGGGGCACCCCGGAGCAGATCACGGACCCGGTCTACTCGGCCGGCATCTTCTACGACCACCTCGTCGACGTGCCGGGGTACTCGCGGCTGCCGCTCACGGTGGCCGCGCAGAAGGTGCAGCGCAGCGGGTTCCCGCAGGCGTACGCGAAGCACGAGCCGGACGCGACCGTGCTGACGGCGGCCTTCGGCGGCGACGGCACCCTGGACTGCGGCGGCCCCGCACCCACCGGGCCGGGCGACCCGGAGAAGGTACGGAACGAAATGACCCGGATCTTCGGCAAGGAGGGCCTGCACACCCTTGCCCCGCAGACCGGCCAGGCGGGCCAGGCCGGCCGGAACAGCGGCGGGGGCAAGGGCGGCCCGGAGGCCGAGGTCACCCTGGTGGAGAAGGCGAACGGCGGTGAGGCCGCCACGCGCCGCAGCCGGGCGATGGCCTACTGGGCGGTGGCCAACTCGAAGGAACTGGGCATCTCCCGGGTGTCCTACGGCCTGCGCGCCTGGATCGCGGGCCAGGCCCGGGGGCAGTGGCAGCACAAGGGTGGCACGGGGGCCAAGGACGGCGACGGGGATCCCCGCAACGCGAACCCGGGCGAGGTACGGATCTTCATGGCCCGCTGACCTCCACGGCGTGCCGGATGACCGGCGCCGGTCATCCGGCGGGCCCCTGCGCGACACGCCGGGGACGGACATCCGGGCGCACGTGCGAGCGATCACCCCTGCGAGGGTGATCCATTCAGTGGGCCAAGGCCCGCGGGAAGCACGGAAGCCCTGGTCGGCCCGCATCCGATGCGCTTGTCGCGGAAGCCGATTAAACGATGCGTTACCGATCCTTTACCGTCCGGCACCGCAACCCCACCCGCCCCGCGAGCGGTTAGTCACGGCGTACTCAGCCGCTACCGCTTAGGAGCAACATGTCTCTCCCCCTGACCCGTCGGATCGCCCGTGCCGCGCTGCTCCTCGCAGCCGGGGCAGCGCCCGTGGTCGGTGCGGCCGGCGCGGCCAGCGCCGCCGGTCTGGAGTCCGTGCCGCAGCTGGGCGCACTCACCGCGCAGGACGCGCCCGAAGCCGCCACCGACGCGACCACGGGCGCGGCCACCGACGCCGTGGGCTCCACCGCCGAGACCCTGCCGGCCCCGGCCGCCGACGTGGCCGGCAAGGCGGGGGGTCTGCTCGGCGGACTGCCCACGACGAAGGAGCTGCCCGTGTCCGAGCTCCCCGTGTCCCAGCTGCCGGTGTCCGAACTGCCGGTGTCCGAACTGCCGGTGTCCGAGCTGCCCGTGGGCAGTGTCCTGCCGGCGGGACTGCCCGGCGCACCGCTGGGCGGCTGACGCCCGCGGAAAACACCGAGGGGGCCGGGAGTTCGCACTCCCGGCCCCCTCGGGCCGTTCCCGGCCCCGCCCGGCGCTCAGCCGAGGCGCTTGACCGCCGCCTCGACGCGCTCGTCGGTGGCGGTGAAGGCGACGCGTACGAACCGCGCGCCCGCCTCGCCGTAGAAGTCGCCCGGCGCCACCAGGATGCCCAGGTCCGCGAGGTGGGCGACCGTCTCCCAGCAGGGCTCGTCCCGGGTCACCCACAGGTAGAGGCTCGCCTCGCTGTGCTCGACCCGGAAGCCGTGCGCCTCCAGTGCCGCACGCAGTGCCGCGCGGCGGGCCGCGTAGCGCTCGCGCTGCTCCTCGACGTGCCGGTCGTCGCCGAGCGCCGCCACCGTGGCCGCCTGCACCGGTGCCGGGGTCATCATGCCGCCGTGCTTGCGGATCTCCAGGAGCTCGCCGAGCACGTCCGCGTCACCGGCGATGAAGGCCGCCCGGTAACCGGCCAGGTTGGAGCGCTTGGAGAGGGAGTGGACGGCGACGATCCCCTCGTACGAGCCGCCGCACACCTCGTCGTGCAGGACGGAGACGGGCTCGGCCTCCCAGCCGAGCTCCAGGTAGCACTCGTCGCTGAAGAGCAGGATCCCGTGCTCGCGCGCCCAGGCCACGATCCGGATCAGCTCCTCCCTGGGGAGGACCTTTCCGGTGGGGTTGGACGGGGAGTTGAGCCACAGCAGCTTCACACCGGCGGGATCGAGCTCGGTGGGGTCGTCGTAGACGACGGCCTCGGCGCCGCACAGCCGCGCGCCGACCTCGTAGGTCGGGTAGGCGAGCCGCGGGTAGGCGACCTTGTCGCCGGCCCCGAGGCCCAGCTGGGTCGGCAGCCAGGCCACCAGTTCCTTGGAGCCGACGACCGGCAGGACGTTGCGGTGCTCGGCGGCGCTCGCGCCGAGGCGCCCGCGCACCCAGCCCGTGATCGCGTCGCGCAGGGCGGCCGTGCCCCACACCGTCGGGTAGCCCGGGGAGTCGGCGGCCCCGATCAGGGCGCGCTGGATCAGCGGCGGGACCGGGTCCACGGGCGTGCCGACGGACAGGTCGACGATGCCGTCCGCGTGGGCCGCCGCCGTCTTCTTGTACGGCTCCAGCTTGTCCCAGGGGAAGGCGGGAAGACGGTCGGATACTGCGGCCACGATGGTCTCTGCTCTCTCTGGGTACTGGCTGGTAGCTGGTCCGCAAACGCCTCGGTCCCGTGCGGCGACGAGGCCGTACGGGACCGAGGGGCGCGTCTGCCGGAAAGGGTCAGTGCTCGCCGTTGATACCGGCAGGCAGCGCAGCGACGAAGGGGTGATCGCGCTCGATCAGGCCCAGCTTGGAGGCACCACCGGGCGAACCGAGCTCGTCGAAGAACTCGACGTTCGCCTTGTAGTAGTCCTTCCACTCTTCCGGAGTGTCGTCCTCGTAGAAGATGGCCTCGACCGGGCAGACCGGCTCACACGCACCACAGTCGACGCACTCGTCCGGGTGGATGTACAAGGACCGCTGGCCCTCGTAGATGCAGTCGACGGGGCACTCTTCGATGCATGCCTTGTCCTTGACGTCGACACAAGGCTCCGCGATGACGTAGGTCACGCTCTCGTTCCTCCTCGGTAGGGCTTTCCATATCGCGCGGGAGCGCGGCGTCGTCGATGCCCGCACCTAGTATCTCCGTTCCCGGGCACGATCCGAACAGGAGGGGCGGACAGAGCTGTGGAAATCAATGCCGGTGGACTGCTGGAGGTCCGAATCACCCCGGCTGACGTGGGTAAACGTGTCTCTGTACGACGGGTGGAGGCCGGGCTGAGCGGATCACCCGAGTTCACGGACACGGTCGGTGTGCTCACATCCTGGGCCCAGGGTGTGCTGCTGATCACAAAGAAGAACGGGCAGTCCGTCCGCATCGCGGAATCCTCCCTGGTGGCGGGCAAGACGGTGCCTCCGGCGCCGGCGCGGCGGCGGGGTCCGGCGGCCTCCTTCGAGGAGCTGTCGCGGGTCGCGGCTCGATCCTGGCAGCCGCTGGAGAGCGAGCTGCTGGGCGACTGGACGCTGCGGGCGGCCGCCGGATTCACCCGGCGGGCCAATTCGGTGCTGGCCGTGGGCGACCCGGGGATACCACTGGACGAAGCACTCGCGCGAGTGACCTCCTGGTACGCGGAACGAGGGCTTCCGGCCTATGTGCAGGCCGCGACCGGAGCCGCCGGCACGCAGGAGCTGCTCTGCGCGGAGCTGGAACGGCGGGGCTGGGCGTCCGAGGTGTCGGCGGAGGTACGGATCGGGGCGCTGGCGACGGCGGCCGACGTGGCGGCGCCCGCCGCCGGATCCGTACGACTGACCCGTGTCCCGGACGAGGAGTGGCTCCGGCGCTACGGGAAGGTCGACGACCTCGACGTGGCCCGGCGGCTGCTGGTGGAGGGCCCGTCGGTGTGGTTCGCGTCGCTGGACGGGGGCCGGGCGGTCGGGCGGTGCGTGGTGGACGGGCGCTGGGCCGGCTTCTCGGCCGTGACGGTCGATCCCGTGCAGCGCCGGGAGGGCCTGGCGACGGCCGTGATGGCCGCCCTGGCCGGCAAGGCGCTGGAGGAGGGCGCGTCGGCGGCGTGGCTGCAGGTCGAGACGGACAACGCGGGGGCGCTGGCGCTGTACGACGGGCTGGGCTTCGCGACGCACCACACCTACCACCACTACCGGGCGGCGGGGTGAGTCCGGCGGACCGGCGGGAGGAGTTCGCGGCGCAGGCCCGGTCGGAGCGGCCCGATCTGGCACTGCTGTGCCTGCTGCTGGCGACGGAGGCGGACCCGGACCTGGACGAACGCGCCATGGACTGGGCGCAGATCGAGCTGGACCGGCTCGCGGGGATGCTGCCGTACGGGCTGCGGGGCGCGCGGGCGTGGGCGTCGGCCGTGACGGAACTGCTGGGCGGGCGGCTCGGCTTCCACGGCACCCCCGCGGACTACGGCCGGCTGTCGTCCTCGCTGCTGCACGAGGTCCTGCGGCGGCGGCGCGGCCTGCCGATCCTGTTGTCGGTGGTGTGGCTGGAGGTCGCCCGGCGGGCGGGGGCGCCGGTGTACGGGCTGGGGCTGCCGGGGCACTTCGTGGTGGGCTTCGGGGACCCGGAGGAGGGCGTGGTCGTGGACCCCTTCGCGGGCGGCGCGTCCTTGGGCGCCGGGCCCGCGGAGCTGGCGGCGGGGCCGCGCACGCCGGCCGGCACCCTGGACATCGTGCTGCGGATCCTGGGCAACATCCGGGCGTGGGCGTCGACCCGCCCGGAACAGTCCGGGGTGGCCCTGTGGGCGCTCGAACTGTCGCTGCTGCTGCCGTCGCATCCGGCGGCGCTGCGGTACGAGCGGGCGCGGCTGCTGGTGGAACGGGGCTCCTTCCAGGAGGGGGCGGCGGCGCTGGACGCGTACGCGGACGTCGTCGCCGCCATCGACCCCGACGCGGCGGCCCGCATCCACGCGGAGGCCGTCTCCGCCCGCGCCCTGCTGAACTGACCCGGCTCGGTGTTTTCAGCCCCGCCGGCGTTCGAGACGCGGGCGCGGAGCGCCGTAGGGGGTCCGGGCGGAGCCCCGGAAACGGCGGCGCGGCTAGAGCCAGCCCTTTTCGCGGGCCACGCGCACGGCTTCGGCGCGGTTGCGCGCCGCCAGTTTTCGGATCGCCGTCGACAGGTAGTTGCGGACCGTACCCGCCGACAGGTGCAGCCGCGCCGCGAGTTCCGCGTTGGTGGCGCCCGTCTCCGCCTCCCGCAGGACCTCCCGTTCGCGGTCGGTCAGCGGGTTCGCGCCCTCCGCCAGGGCCGCCGCCGCGAGCGTGCGGTCGATGACGCGCTCCCCCAGGAGGACCTTGCGCACGGCCGCCGCCAGCTGCGCGGCCGGGGCGTCCTTGACCAGGAAGGCGGTCGTCGTCATGGGAAGAGGTTCGCCCGTACGGGGTCCCGCGCGGCAGTGGCGGGCGTCGTGCGTGCCGGATGACAGATGTCATGCGGCGGACGTGACAGTGCCCCCGCCCGGGTTCCGGGCGGGGGCACTGGTCTGCTGTGGCGGGGCGGAGGCTAGCTCGCGTCGGTGTCGATGACGACGGTCCGCTCGGCCGTGGTCTTGCCACGCAGGGCCTTGCCGAGGGCGCCGGCGACGTCCTGCGGGGTGACCGCCGTCTTGGCGCCGGTGCCGCGGGTGATCAGGACACCGTCGAAGGTGTTCCCGTAGACCGCCTTGAGCGCCTCCAGGTCGAACTTCTCGGTGAGGCGGCCGTCCACGGCCTGCATGCTGAGGAACTTCGGCAGGGACTTGGAGCCGAAGGGGAGGGACTTGCCCCCCGCCTTGACCGTGGCGATGGCGGACATCGCGGGCTCCGCGAACTCCTTCATCGCCCGGTCCAGTTCGGCCTGGTTGACGACCGGTTCCCTGGTGGTGGTCGGCAGTTCGGCCACGGCCGCCTTGCCGGTGGCGACCTGGTCGCGGAAGGCCTTGTTGACCAGCTCGGCGGAGGCGTCCACGTCCAGGGTGGTTCCGGGCTTGCCGGGGACGGCGACGGCCTTGCCGGTGTCGAAGGTGATCGTGCCCTCGGTGACCGAGCCGGCCGTGCCGGCCAGCTCCTGGAGCGCGACCTGGAGCTTCTCCTCGTCGACCGGCATCACGGGGTCGGCGACGCGCTCGTTGCCGAGCAGGGAGCCGATGACGGTGACGGGGTTGTAGTCGCTGCCGGCCGCGTTGCGGACGGTGGTCTGGCTGTCCAGGGTGAGCCCGGCCTTGTCGGGCTTCAGCTCGACCTGTTTGCCGCCGACGCTGAGCTGGATCGGGGTGGTGGCGCGGGTGCCGAAGGCCGTCTGGAGCTTGGACACGGCCTCGTCGCGGCTGCCGCTGATGTCGACGCCGAGGACGGTGGTGCCCTTGGGGACGTCGGAGTGGTTCAGGAGCAGCCCTGCGCCGTAGGCCACGCCGATCAGGGCCACGATGCCGCCGCCGAGCAGGACCAGCTTGGAGCGGCCCTTCTTGGCGGGCTTGGCCGGCTTGGCGGCCCCGGCCTTCTGCGGCGTGGGCACGGGGCGCGGGGCGGCCGGTGCCGGTACGGGGGTGGGCAGCGGAGCGTCCAGCTCGGGGCCGGGCCAGCTCGACGCCTCCTCGGCGCGGGGTCCGCCGCCGGGGCCGCCGACCGGGCCGGTGCCGAAGCCGGGACCGCCGGTGGGTCCGGTGGGGCCGCCGGGCCCGTTGCCGTAGACCGGGAAGGCCTCGGTGACGGGGCCGCCGTCGCCCTGGTCACTTCCGTACACCGGGAAGCCCTGGGTGGACCCGACGCCGGGGCCGCCGGCCATCGGGGCGGCGGGGGCGGGCGCCGGAGCCTGGGCGTAACCGGTGCCGTATTCCGCCACGGGCGGCGGCGGGGTGCGCGGCGGCGCGTAGGCGCTGTCCGGCGCCGCCGGCGGGGCCTGGGTGTGCGGCGGGGGCGCGTAGCCGCCTCCCTGCACGGGCGGAGGCGGCGTCGGACGGGGCGCGGCGCCGGGCACGGGCCGCTGCGCGAGCGGGGGCGGCGGCGGGGCGGACGCGGCCGGCGGCATCTGCGCGGCAGCGGGCGCCGGGGCGGCGGGCGCGGCGCCGGCCGGCTTGCGGGGGGCGAACCAGTTGCTGGCGGCCGGCTCCTCGGCTTCGGCCGGGCCCTGGGCGCGGGTCGGCTCCGGCTCCCGCTCGGCCTCGATCCGCGTCGGCTGGGGCTTGGGGCGCTGCGCGAGCGGCGGCTCGGGCCTCGGCTCGGGCGTGGGCTGCGGCCCCTGCTCCGGCGCGCCGGCGGCCGGGCCGGAGCTGGTGCCCATCGACTTGCGCACGACCACCGGCGGGATCGGCCGGGAACCCGGGATGTTGATCCGGATCCGGGTCGTCAGGGTGGTCTCGGTCTTGGGCCCGTCGGATTCGGGCGTGGACGGCTTCGAGGTCACAGGGTTCTCCTCCGGAGCGGTCGGCGCGCCAGGTCCGGACGGCACAGTCGTGGACGGGTGCTGGCCGGTTCCATACGGCGGCGTCCCCGAGGGGTATGCGGCTCCGCCGTGCCCCTTGGGCCCGGAGGACGAACTGTCGGTTTCACGACTCAAGGCAGGTTCTCCCGGTTGGCTCCGCCGCCCGTCATACCGTGCGCGGGCAGCTCGGCGGCCCGTCCACCATACTGGCCGCCGCCCGCGCGCAACTGACGGCCGGGAATCAGGGGTTCCCCATCACGCCCGCCAAACCCCCCTGAACCGCCCCGAGAGCCCCTGCGCGCCCCCTGCGCCGACCTCCCTACAAGGTCCGACACCACGTCACTTGGCAGACCGCGCGGCCGAAACCGGCCGGTCCAGCGGGCCGCGCATCGTGGCACACATCACAGCGAGCACCGTTCCACCCAATAGGTAGACGTACATACCGATTCCGGACGAACTAAGGAGGAAGTCCCCCTCGGGGCGCGGGACGCTGAGCATCACGTACGCGAGGAACCAGCCCGCCGCGGCCCCGCCCACCCCGAGGGCGGTCCCGAGGGCGATCCGGCCCCCGAGGAAGAGACCGAAGAGGGCCAGCAGGCCGAGCAGCAGGCCGCCGGGGAACCACAGGTCCACCACCAGCCAGCCGGCCGCGCCGGTCAGCGCGCCCGCGACCACCAGGCCCAGGCAGCCGGCGATCCGGCCCGCCGTCAGGGAGCCGGTCACGCCTGCACCCCCGCGAAGAGGTCGTGCTCGCGCGTCCCCGCCGGGGCGCCGGGACGGCCCTCGACCAGTTCGTAGTACTCGCGCGTGAACAGCGGCTGCGCCAGGTCGTTGGAGAGGGCGAAGAAGGGCCCGTCCACGGCGATCTGGGTGGCGTGGGCCCGCATGGCGGCCGCCTTCGCCGCCACGAAGGGCTCCTCGGCCCCGATCTCGGCGGTGATCCGCTCGTCGGCGACGACCCCCGGCACGTCCTCGGGCGAGCCCAGTCCCGGGAAGGGGTTCCCGGCTCCGGCGGCGCGCAGCCGGGCGAAGCCCTCCTCGACCACGGAGAGCGGGACGCGGTTCCAGTAGATCTTCCCGACCGCGTGCGGACCGCCGAGGTCGCGCCGGTACGCGGTCTCCGCGGCCAGTTCGGCGGCGCGCATGGCGACCCGGTGGGCCTGGATGTGGTCCGGGTGCCCGTAGCCGCCGTCCGGGTCGTACGTCACGAGCACCTGCGGGCGCAGCTCCCGGATCACCTCCACGAGGTACGCGGCCGCCTCGTCCACGTCGGCCGACCAGAAGGCCCCCCGGCGCTGGTTCTGCGGGGCGCCCATCATCCCGGAGTCCCGGAAGCGGCCGGGGCCGCCGAGGAACCGGTGGTCGTGGACGCCCAGTTCGGCCATGGCGGCGGCGAGCTCGCCGACGCGGTGGGCGCCCAGGGTGTCGTCGCGGTCGGCCGCCAGGTGGGCGAGGGCGGGCGGGATGACCTCGCCCTCCTCACCGAGGGTGCAGGTCACCAGCGCGACGTGGGCGCCCTCGGCCGCGTACTTGGCCATGGTGACGCCGTTGTTGATCGACTCGTCGTCCGGGTGCGCGTGCACGAGGAGCAGACGACGGGCGGGAAGACCGTTCATGGACCTAGCCTACGAGGCCAGGGCTAGAACTTGAGGCCACTGATCATGGTCGCCACGTTCGAGGTGAGCTGGCTGAGGGTCGGCGCGACGGTGGAGCTCGCCAGGTAGAAGCCGAGCAGTACGCAGACGACCGCGTGTCCCGCCTTCAGGCCGGCCCTCCGGACCAGCAGGAAGACGATGATCGCCAGCAGCACCACGGCGGAGATCGAGAGTGCCACGGCGTTTCACCTCCACGTCGAGCGGACATCGGTACGCGTATTCGCGCTCGGCGAGAGTCATACCCACCGTGCGCTACGGATCATAACTATCCGTGCCAGCGCATCGATCGAAATCCGGCAGCACGAGGGGCGCATGGCGCGCACGGGCGGGGTCACGGGGAGGCCGGCCGGGGAGGCTGTACGCCTCCCCGGCCGGCTGTCGGCACCCGCACGGCCGCACGCCACCCAGGCTGCATGCCCCAGATCTCGGGGCAGAAACGGTCAAGTTGCCCCCGTGTAAACCGCGTTGCGGGGCGGTGTCCACACCCGCGTCTCACACCCCGCGGGTGGCCGGAAATGATCGGTTAACGGGGAGTCCGTCCCACGGACAGGACAGGACGGACGGGGCGGGAGCTAGTCCTCCGCGCCCTTCGGCGGCGGGGGCGGCACCACCTGTTTCTCCGCCGCGAAATGGCACGCCGAGGGGTGGGCCGCCGGACCCGAGGGGAAGACCTCCGGGACCGCCAGCAGCGGAACCTCGGCCGTGCAGCGGGGCTGGGCCTTCCAGCACCGGGTGCGGAAGGGACAGCCCGACGGCGGGTCGGCCGGGGACGGCACGTCGCCGGAGAGGATGATCCGCTCGCGGTGGGCGCGCGCCTCCGGGTCGGGCACGGGAACGGCCGAAAGCAGGGCCTGGGTGTACGGGTGGGTGGGGTGGTCGTAGATCTGGGTGTCGGTGCCGATCTCCACGATCCGGCCCAGGTACATGACGCCGACCCGGTCGGAGATGTGCCGCACGATCGACAGGTCGTGCGCGATGAAGACGTAGGACAGGCTGAAGTCGTTCTGGAGACGGTCCAGGAGGTTGATGACCTGTGCCTGCACGGAGACGTCGAGCGCGGAGACCGGTTCGTCGGCCACGATGATCTCGGGCCGGAGCGCGAGGCCGCGGGCGATGCCGATGCGCTGGCGCTGGCCGCCGGAGAACTGGTGCGGGTAGCGGTTGATGTACTCCGGGTTGAGGCCGACCACGTCGAGGAGGTCCTGGACCTTCTGACGGCGCGAGCCCTTGGGAGCCACCTCCGGGTGGATCTCGTAGGGCTCGCCGATGATGTCGCCGACCGTCATGCGCGGGTTCAGCGAGGTGTACGGATCCTGGAACACCATCTGGATGTTGCGGCGCACGGCCTTCAGGGCGCGGCCGGACAGCTTGGTGAGGTCCTCGCCCTTGTAGAGGATCGAACCCGCCGTCGGCCGCTCCAGGTTGACCAGCATCTTGGCCACGGTCGACTTTCCGCAGCCGGACTCGCCGACGATGCCCAGCGTCTCGCCGGCGCGCAGGTCGAAGGAGACCCCGTCGACGGCCTTGACCGCGCCGACCTGTTTGCGGAAGACGATCCCCTGGGTCAGCGGGTAGTGCTTGACCAGGTCCTTCACTTCCAGAAGGGACTCAGCCACGGAGGCACTCCTTCCAGAAGAAGCACGCGCTGGTCCGTTCCCCGGCCACCTGCGCGAGCGGCGGGACCTCGGCGCGGCAGAGGGCCTGGGCCATCGGACAGCGCGGGTTGAAGGCGCAGCCGGGCGGGATGGCCAGCAGGTTCGGCGGCAGGCCCTTGATCGCGTACAGCTCCTGGCCCTTCTGGTCCAGGCGCGGGATGGAATCCAGCAGTCCGCGCGTGTACGGGTGGGCGGGCGCCTTGTAGATCTCGTGGACGGGGGCCGCCTCGACGATCCGGCCCGCGTACATGACAGCGATCTTGTCGGCCACGTCGGCGACCACGCCCAGGTCGTGGGTGATCAGGATGAGGCCCATGTTGAGCTCGCGCTGCAGCTCGGCCAGCAGGTCCATCACCTGGGCCTGGACGGTCACGTCCAGGGCCGTCGTCGGCTCGTCCGCGATGATCAGCGAGGGCTCCAGGGCCAGCGCCATGGCGATCATGATGCGCTGGCGCATGCCGCCCGAGAACTGGTGCGGGAAGTCCCCCACCCGCTGCTTCGCCGCCGGGATCTTCACCCGGTCCATCAGCTCGACGGCCTTGGCCTTGGCGTCCTTGCGGGACATCCCGCGGTGGACCTCGTACATCTCGCCGAGCTGCTTGCCCACGCTCAGGACCGGGTTCAGGGACGAGAGCGCGTCCTGGAAGATCATCGCCATGTCGGCGCCGCGGATCCTGCGCCGCTCCTCCTCCTTCATCTTGAGGAGGTCCTTGCCCTTGAAGAGGATCTCGCCGCCCGCGATCCGGCCCGGCGGCATGTCGAGGATCCCCATCACGGCCTGGGCGGTCACCGATTTGCCCGAGCCCGACTCGCCGAGCACGGCGAGCGTCTCGCCCTCGTCCACCGAGTAGTCGACACCGTTGACCGCCTTCGCGACTCCGTCGCGCGTCTTGAATTCCACGTGCAGGTCGCGGACTTCGAGCAGCATGTGCGGGGCTCCTCAGCGCAGCTTGGGGTCGAGGGCGTCGCGCACCGCGTCGCCGAGCATGATGAAGGCGAGCACCGTGATGCTCAGCGCGCCCGCCGGCCAGAGCAGCATGTGCGGGGCGTTGCGGATCTGCGAGGCCGCGTTGGAGATGTCGATGCCCCAGGAGACGGTGGGCGGGCGCAGGCCGACGCCGAGGAAGGACAGGGTGGCCTCCAGGGCGATGTACGTGCCGAGCGCGATGGTGGCGACGACGATGACCGGGGCGACGGCGTTGGGCGCCACGTGCCGCAGCATCATCCGGCCGTTGCCGGCGCCCAGGGCCCGGGCGGCCTGGACGTAGTCGTTCTGTTTGGCGGTGATCACCGAGCCGCGGGCGATGCGGGCGATCTGCGGCCAGCCGAGGAGCACGATGAAGCCGACCACGGGCCACACGGTGGTGCTGGTGACGACGGACAGGAAGACCAGGCCGCCGAGGACCACCGGAATGCCGAAGAAGATGTCGGCGACCCGGGAGAGCAGCGCGTCTCCCCAGCCGCCGAAGAATCCGGCGAGCCCGCCGAGCGCGGAGCCGAGCAGGGCGGCGCCGAGCGTGGCGCAGACGCCCACGGTGATGGAGGCACGCGCCCCGTACACCGTGCGGGTGTAGACGTCGCAGCCCTGGGTGTCGTAGCCGAAGGGGTGGCCCGGGGAGGAGCCCTGCTGCGATTTGGACAGGTCGCACTGGAGCGGGTCGCCGCTCGCGATGAGCTGCGGCCAGATGGAGATGATCACGAGGAAGAGGATCATCAGCGAGGAGATGACGAAGACGGGGTTGCGGCGCAGCTGGTGCCAGGCGTCGGACCACAGGGAGCGGGCCTTCTCCCGGGGCCCGGGGCCGGTCGGCCCGGCGGTCTTCTCGATGCCCTCGACGCTCTCGGCTTCCTCCAGCGCGAGATCCATGGGTCCTCCCTGGCCGGTGGGGGAGATCGCCTCGTGCCGGCGGGGGCCGACGGGGTCGTATCCGCCGGGGCCTTCGGCGCGCTCGGGAGGCTCGGGCTCAGGCATAACGGATCCTCGGGTCCAGGACCGCGTAGAGCAGGTCGACGAGCAGGTTCGCCAGCAGGAAGACGATGACGAGGATCGTCACGAAGCCGACCACCGTCGGGGAGTTGTTGCGCAGGATGCCCTGGTAGAGCTGGTAGCCGACGCCGTGGATGTTGAAGATCCGCTCGGTGACGATGGCGCCGCCCATCAGCGCGCCGATGTCGGTGCCGATGAACGTGACGACGGGGATGAGCGAGTTGCGCAGCAGGTGGCGGGTGACGACCCGGCGGCGCGGCAGTCCCTTGGCGACGGCGGTGCGTACGTAGTCGGCTTTGACGTTCTCGGCGATGGAGGTGCGCGACAGCCGGGTGACGTAGGCGAGGGAGACCAGCGCGAGGACGATGCCGGGCAGGATCAGCTCGTTGAGGGGGGCGTCCGGGGAGACGGTGGGCCGCACCCAGCCCCATTTGACGCCGAAGAGGTACTGGAGCAGGTAGCCCGTCACGAAGGTGGGCACCGAGATGACCACGAGGGTGGCCACGAGCACGGAGGTGTCGACGGTCTTGCCGCGGCGCAGGCCGCTGATCACGCCGAGGGTGATGCCGATGACGACCTCGAAGAAGATCGCGACCATGGTCAGGCGCAGGGTCACGGGGAAGGCGCTGGCCATCAGCTCGGTGACGGCCTGGCCGTTGAAGGCCGTGCCGAAGTCGCCCTGGAAGATCTGGCCCATGTAGTGGAGGTACTGCTTCCACAGGGGCTGGTCGAGGTAGAGGTCCTTGCGGATGCGCGCGGCGGTGGCGGGGTCGGGCGCCTTGTCGCCGAAGAGGGCCGCGACCGGATCGCCGAGCGCGTACACCATGAAGAAGATCAGGAACGTGCTGCCGATGAACACCGGGATCATCTGGAGCAGCCGCCGGATCACATAACGTCCCATGGACTGCTCCAGGATCGATCCGAAACGTCGGTCAGCTGACCTTGATCTGGTCGTACACCGGGACGCTGAACTGGTTGAGCGCCACGTCCGAGAGCCGCTCGGCGTAGCCCGCGCTGCCGTTCTGGTACCAGAGCGGGATGGCCGGCATCTGCTCGGCGAGGATCTTCTCGGAGTCCTGGAACTTCGCGATGGCCTTGGCCTGGTCGCTCTCCTGGTTGGCCTCGTCGACGAGCTTGTCGAAGTCCGGGTTGCTGAACTTCCCGTAGTTGGAGGAGGCGCCCGTGTAGTAGAGCGGCTGGAGGAAGTTCTGGATCAGCGGGTAGTCGGCCTGCCAGCCGGAGCGGAAGGGTCCGGTCAGCTTGAACGCGCTCTGCTGGTTGCGGAAGTCGGCGAAGGTGCCGATCGGGTTGACCGTGCACACCGGGCCCTCGCCCAGCGCGTTGTTGACGCTGTTGCAGACGGCGTCCATCCAGTCGCGGTGCGAGCCGGTGTCCACGTTGGAGGTCAGCGTGACCTTGCCCCCGGGGAGCCCGCCGCCCTCCTGGATGAGCTTCTTGGCCTCGGCCGGGTCGTAGACGCAGGCGTCGCCGCAGACCGTGGCGGAGAAGCCGCCCTTCTCACCGAGCGCCGGCGAGGTCCAGTCCTTGGCGGGAGTGCGGGTCTCGCGGAAGATCTGCTTGGTGATCTCGTCCCGGTTGATCGCCCGGGAGATGCCCTGGCGGACCTTCTCCGTGCCCGGCTTGCTCCACTGCGCGTCGTACAGCGGGAAGGTGAGGGTCTGGATGATGAGGGCCGGCTGGTTGATGTACCGGTCGCCGAGGTCGTTCTTGACGTTCTTCAGCTGCTGCGCCGGGATGTCGTCGACGAGGTCGAGGTTGCCGGAGATCAGGTCGGTGTAGGCGGTGTTGTTGTCGGTGTAGACCTTCAGGTCCACTCCGCCGTTCTGCGCCTTGTCCGCACCGGGGTACGCGTCCCACTTGCGCAGCTTCATACCGGTGCCCTTGGTGTACGAGTCCACCGTGTACGGGCCGTTGCCGACGGGCTTGTTCAGCCAGGCGGTGTGGTCGGTGAAGAAGGCCTTGGGCAGCGGGGAGAACGCCTGGTAGCCGAGCGTCTCGGGCCACGTGGAGAACTTGTTCTTGAGGGCGACGGTGAAGGTCTTGGGGTCCTTCACCACGAGGCCGGACATCGTCTTCGCCTTCGGTTCTCCGGAGGCCGGGTGCACGTCCTGGTAGCCGACGATGTCGGAGAAGAACGGCGAGTTGTTCTGCTTGTTGCGCACGTCCGCGCCGTAGTTCCAGGCGTCCACGAACGACTGGGAGGTGACCGGCTCGTCGTTGCTGAACTTCCAGCCGTCCTTCAGCGTGATCGTGAAGTTCTGGCTGTCCGTCGTCTCGATCTTCTCGGCGAGCATGTTGTTCGCCTCGCCGGTCTTCGGGTCGTAGCGCTTGAGACCCCGGAAGAGCATGTCGAGAACCTTGCCGCCCTGCACCTCGTTGGTATTGGCGGGCTCCAGCGGGTTCTGCGGGTCACCCCAGGACGAGCTGACGATCCCGGCCTCGCCACCGCCTCCGCCGCTGTCGCTTCCGCCGCCGCAGGCCGTCGCCGCGAGGGCGACGGCCACCGCACATGCGGCCCACTTGGCGTGGGTGGCTCCGCGCATGGAGTGCCTCCTAGGGGGTCCCGGACTCGCTTAGGGGCCAATGTCACCCTATGTGGGGGCCCGCACACTCCCGTTGGACCGATTGCACCCGCGCGTCACGCGCCTGTCACCCCTGCGAGTGCAACGGCAGCTCCCAGGAGTCGACCGCGTAGTGCAGGCCCATGCCGTGTGCCTCGTAGAGCCCGAGTGCGCCCGTTTCGTTGTGGATGTCCACGCCGAGGCCCACGGTGTCCCGGCCGCGCGCGGCGTACACCGCGAAGCAGTGGCGCAGCAGGAAGCCGCCGAGGCCGCCGCCGCGCAGCTCCTTGCGTACGCCGATGTGGCCGACCCAGCCCATGCTGGTCCGGTCGTCCCGGCTGAGCAGGACGGCCGCGTCGCCGTGGCCGGGCAGGCTCGCGATCCAGACCAGGGACCAGTCGAGCCTGCGGCCGTCGATGTGGTCCAGCCAGGACTCGTACGGGCGGTCCACATGGCCGAAGTGCGCCGCGAAGGTCTCCTCGATCAGGGCGTGGGCCCGGCGGCGGTCGGCCTCGTCGTCGGCGCAGTGGCGCAGGGTGAGCCCGGCAGGGACGGCCGGCGGGAGGTCGGCGGCCGGCGACAGGGAGCGGGTCATGACCTGGTAGCGGCGGATGGTGCGGTAGCCGCGCGCGGTGAGGAGGGAGAGGTCGAGGGTGGGTTCCACGTTGAGCTGGAGTCTCAGCACGCCGGAACCGGCGGTCAGCTCCCGGGCCCTGGCCTCCATGCGTTCCAGCAGCAGGACGGCGGCCTCGTCGTGGCCGGGCAGTACGTAGTGGTCCCCGTCGACGCGGCCCGGACCGGAGTCCGCCCAGACGAGGGCGTAGGCCACGAGCCGGCCGTCCTCGAAGGCGAGCCAGGAGTCCGTGGCCAGGTCGACGTCGGGGGCGTTGAGGTCGGATTCGACGGTGCCCAGGTCGGTCTCCGGGCGGCCGATCTCGATCATGTCGACGGCATTGAGGAGGGCGCAGATGTCGGCCGCGTCCCCGGGCCCGGCGGGCCGTACGGTGAGGATCATTGCCTCACTCTCCGTCCCGCGCTCCCGGAGCCGCAACCGGGTTTCCGGGACCCGTACGGAAACGGCCGGTCCCCGGTGCGCGAAGCACCGGGGACCGGCCGTGGCCGTACGGTCCGTCGGAGGTCAGACGGCCAGGATGGCCTTCTCCTCCGCGAAGTGGCACGCCGACTCGTGCGCGGCCGGGCCGGTGTGGCCCTTGAAGCGCTCCGGGATGGCGAGGAGCGGCTCCTCGGTGGAGCACTTGTCCTCGGCCTTCCAGCAGCGGGTGCGGAAGCGGCAGCCCGACGGCGGGTTGGCCGGCGACGGGACGTCACCGGTGAGGATGATGCGCTCGCGGCCCTCGCGGGCCTCCGGGTCCGGGACCGGGACGGCGGAGAGCAGCGCCTGGGTGTACGGGTGCGTCGGGTGCTCGTAGATCTGGGCGTCGGAGCCGATCTCGGCCATCTTGCCCAGGTACATGACGCCGACGCGGTCCGAGATGTGCCGGACGATCGACAGGTCGTGCGCGATGAAGAGGTAGGAGAGGTTGAACTCGTCCTGGAGCTTCTCCATCAGGTTGATGACCTGCGCCTGCACCGACACGTCGAGCGCGGAGACCGGCTCGTCGCAGATGATGATCTCGGGCTGCAGGGCCAGGCCGCGGGCGATGCCGATGCGCTGGCGCTGACCGCCGGAGAACTGGTGCGGGTACCGGTTGATGTACTCCGGGTTCAGGCCCACGACGTCCAGGAGCTCCTGGACCTTGCGGCGCCGGTCGCCCTTGGGAGCCACCTCGGGGTGGATCTCGAAGGGCTCCCCGATGATGTCGCCGACCGTCATGCGCGGGTTCAGCGAGGTGTACGGGTCCTGGAACACCATCTGGATGTTGCGGCGGACGGCCTTGAGGGCCTTGCCGGACAGCCGGCTGATGTCCTCGCCCTTGTAGAGCACCTGGCCGGAGGTGGCCCGCTCCAGGTTCATCAGGAGCTTGGCGACCGTGGACTTGCCACAGCCGGACTCGCCGACGATACCGAGGGTCTCGCCCTGGTAGAGGTCGAAGGAGATCCCGTCGACCGCCTTGACCGCGCCGACCTGCTTCTTGAACAGGATGCCCTGGGTCAGCGGGAAGTGCTTGACCAGGTTGCGGACCTGGAGGATCGGCTCGCGCTCGGTGGCGTTCTTGGTGAGCTCAGCCATGGATCTGCTCCTTCCAGAAGTGGCACGCGCTGCCGCGGCCGGGCAGTTCGGTGCCGTCCTGCTCGGTGACGGGGTGCAGTACGGGGATCTCCGTACGGCAGATGTCCTGCGCCTTGGGACAGCGGGGGCTGAAGGCGCAGCCCGCGGGAATGCGGAGCAGGTTGGGCGGCAGACCCTTGATCGCGTAGAGCTCCTGGCCCTTCTGGTCCAGGCGCGGGATCGAGTCGAGCAGGCCGCGGGTGTACGGGTGGGACGGGCGCTTGTAGATCTCGTGGACCGGAGCGGTCTCGACGATCCGGCCCGCGTACATGACCGCGATCTTGTCCGCGACGTCGGCGACGACGCCGAGGTCGTGGGTGATCAGGATCAGGCCCATGTTCATCTCGCGCTGGAGCTCCGCGAGCAGGTCCATGACCTGCGCCTGGACCGTCACGTCGAGAGCCGTGGTGGGCTCGTCGGCGATGATCAGGTCCGGCTCCAGGGCCAGCGCCATGGCGATCATGATGCGCTGGCGCATACCGCCGGAGAACTGGTGCGGGTAGTCGCCCACGCGCGCCTTGGCGGCGGGGATCTTCACGCGGTCCATGAGCTCGACGGCCTTGACCTTCGAGTCCTTCTTGGACATGCCGCGGTGGACCCGGAACATCTCGCCGAGCTGGTCGCCCACCGAGTAGACCGGGTTCAGGGAGGACAGCGCGTCCTGGAAGATCATCGCCATCTTGTTGCCGCGGAGCTTGCGGCGCTCCTCGTCGGACATCTTGAGGATGTCCTTGCCGTGGAAGCGCACCTCGCCGCCGGCGATCCGTCCGGGCGGGCTGTCGAGAATGCCCATGATCGCCTGTGCGGTGACCGACTTGCCGGAGCCGGACTCGCCGAGCACGGCGAGGGTCTCGCCGGCGTTGACGCTGTAGCTCACGCCGTTGACGGCCTTGGCGACCCCGTCACGGGTCTTGAACTCGACCTGGAGGTTGTCCACCTCCAGCAGCGGCACGGCGGACCCGCCACCCGTCTCCGCAACGCTGAGAATCTCCGACGTCGTCACGCCGCCACCTTCGTCCTGCTTGCTGATGTTGTCTCGGGGCATCGCGCGGCCCTACCGGAGCTTCGGGTCGAGCGCGTCACGCAGGCCGTCGCCGACGAAGGCGAAGCCGAGCACGGTGACGACGACGAACATGCTGGGGAACACCCAGAGGTAGTCGTTGACGCCGATGAAGGCCTGACCGGCCGCCAGCATGTTGCCCCACTCCGGGACGTCGACGGGCACGCCGGCGCCGAGGAAGGAGAGGGCCGCGACGCCGACGATCGTGGTGCCGACGTTGAAGGTCGCGTAGACCAGAACGGCGGTCAGCGAGTTCGGCAGGATGTGCGTGCGGACGACGCGCCAGCCGCCGGCGCCGAGCGCCTTGGCCGCGTGGACGTAGTCCATCTCGCGCACCGACAGGATCGAGCTGCGCAGGAGCCTGGAAACGGTGGCCCAGGAGAAGATGGCCAGCGAGATGACCACCGGGGTGATGCCACGGCCGGTGACCAGGATGATGACGACGGCACCGATCATGAGCGGGAACGCGAGGAACACGTCCGCGATGCGCATGACCAGGGTGTCGGCGAAGCCGGCGAAGTAGCCGGCGATGGCGCCGAGGGCGACACCGATCAGCACCGCGAAGAAGATCGAGGCGAGGCCGACGAACATGGCGACGCGGGTACCGGCTATGAGGCGCGAGAACATGTCGCGGCCCAGGGCGTCGGTGCCCATCCAGTGCGTGCCGTTGGGTGAGGCGAGGGTGTTCTCGAGGTCCTGGGCGGTCGGGTCGAACGGGGCGAGCATGTCGCCGAAGATCGCCGTCAGGAACAGCAGGGAGATGATCACGAGACCGACGACGGCCAGCTTGTTCTGGACGTAGCGGTGACGGATCTCGCCCCACTGGCTCAGTTGCTTGGGTGCGGGTTCGGCCGGGGCCGAAGCGGACGACACGGGGTTCTCGTCCCCGATCGCCGGGCTCGTTGCGAGCTCAGACATGAGGAAATCCTCCTTGGGGGCGGTCAGCTGAGGCGGATACGCGGGTCGAGGGCCGCGTACAGCAGGTCCACGATGAGGCTGAGGACGACGAAGATCGCGACGCTGTAGGTCACGACACCGATCACGATCGGGTTGTTCTGCTGCTGAATCGCCTGAACCAGTGCCAGACCGACACCGTCCCAGTTGAAGATCGCCTCAGTGATGAGCGCACCACCGAGGAGTCCGCCGAACGAAATGCCCAGGTAAGTGACCACGGGAATGGACGAGTTGCGCAGCACGTGCTTGAACAGCACGCGGCGTCGCGGAAGCCCCTTGGCCACGGCCGTCTTGACGTAGTCCGCCCGCAGCACCTCGAGCATCGTGCCGCGGGTGAGGCGTGCGACGAAGGCGATGTCGGTGATCGCGAGGGTGATCGCGGGAAGGACCATGCCGATGAGCTTGTCGCCGCCCAGCTGCGGGAACCACTGGAGCTCCACCGCGAAGTACTTCATGAGCAGCATGCCGATCACGAAGGTGGGGAAGCCGACCGCCATCGTCGTAAAAAATGTCGTGGCCATGTCGAGAATGCTGTATCTGTAGAGCGCGGCGATGATGCCCACGCCCATACCGAACACGGTGACGAGCGCGATGGCCAGGATGGCCAGCTTCGCCGTGTTCTGAAGCTTGGGGGCGAGGATCTCGGAAACCTCGCGGCGCTGCACGAAGTCCTCGCCGAGGTCGCCGGTGGCAACCTTCGCAACGTAGTTCACGTACTGCTCGGGCAGCGACTTGTCGAGCCCGTAACGCGCCTTGAGTTCCGCGACCACTGCGGGGTCGCGTGCCTTGTCACTGCCCGCGATCGAACCCACGGGATCGCCGGGGAGTACGAACAGACACGCGAACAGAACCATGGTCGCGCCGATGAGGACTATGACCATCTGCCCGAGGCGACGGGCGACGTACCTTCCCATGTTTTGCCTCTCTACCTGGCCGCTTCTGGGAGCAGCGGCCTCCGGCCCAAGGAACGGGCCGGCTCTCGGCCTGCGGGGGTTGCCCGCGGATGTGAGGGGTGCCGAAGTGAAAACGGCCTGCCGAGCGGGGCCGCGGCCCACCGGTCACCCGGGGGCCGCGGCACGTTCGCTCCTGACGGATATACCGTCCGAACCGATTACTTCTTGATCGAGATCTTCTCGAGGATCGGGTCCTCGTTGAAGTTGATGTCGTCCAGACCGTTGAACTTGTCGGTCGCCATCAGGCGGAACTGGGAACGGTTGAAGGTCGGGATGAGCGCCATGTCGTCCATGGCCATCTTCTCGGCCTGCTGGTACATCTTGATGCGAGCGGCCTCGTCCTTGGTGGCGCGGGCCGTGTCGATCAGCTTGTCGAACTCCGGGTTGTTGTAACGGACGCGGTTGTCACCGGTCACGTTGCCCTCAGCGTCCTTCGCCATGGAAGACGAGTGCAGGAGCGGGAAGAGGAAGTTCTCCGGAGTCGGGTAGTCCGCGCCCCACGCGAAGCGGTAGACGCCGGTGGCCTGGGAACCCTGCTGCTCCTTGAGCATGCCCGGGAAGTCCTTGCCGTCCAGCTTGACCTTGAGGCCGAGGACGTCCTCGATCTGCTTCGCGGCGGCCTGGACCCACTCTTCGTGACCCGCACCGGTGTTGAAGCTGAACTTGAGCTCGGTGCCCGGCTTCAGGCCCGCCTTCTCGGCGTGCTCCTTGGCCTTGGCGGGGTCCTGCTTGATGCAGGAGACGCACAGGTCCTTCTGGTACGCCTTCGGGAACGCCGGCGGCACGATGGTGGTCGACGGGGTCTTGTAGCCCTGGAAGACACCCTTGGCGATGGCCTGACGGTCGATCGCGTAGGAGATCGCCAGACGGGCGTCCTTGGAGTTGGTCGGACCGTTGTCACCGATCGGCAGGACGAAGTCCATGCCGTTGGTGTCCTTGGCGAACCACTTGTTCTGCGGCTTGTACTTCGCCTCGGCGACCTTGAGCATCGGCACGGGGATGTGCGCGTAGTCGAAGGTGCCGGCCTGGAAGCCGTCGTACTCGAGCTGGTGCGCGGTCTTGTCGTTGAGGAGCGTGACCTGGACCTTCTGGAGGGAGGCCTTGGTCAGCGAGTACTCGTCGTTGCGGACGAGGTTGATCGCCTTGTTGTGCTCCCAGGTGCCGTCCATCTTGAACGGACCGTTACCGATGGGGGCCTCGCCGAACGCCTTGTCCTCTTCGCCGACCTTGGCCGACTTCGGGACCGGGCTGTAGGCGGCGTGCGCCGTCTTCAGGACGAACTCGCAGTCCGCCTTGGACAGGTCCACCTTGATGGTGTGCGCGTCCGGGGCGGTGACGCCGGAGAAGGTCTTGGCCGAGCCGTCCTGCAGCTCCGCGTAGCCCTTGATGCCGGCGAAGTGGTACGCGACGTCGGACGCGGCGGCCTTGTGCGCGGCACGGGCCCAGCCACGGGAGAACGCCTCGGCGTCCACGACCTCGCCGTTGGAGAACTTGGTGTCCGGCTTCAGCTTGAAGGTCCAGGACGTGCAACCCTCGTCCGAACTCGCCGACTCGGCGAGCGCCGGCTCGGCCAGGCCGTCCGGCGTGTTCGAGTACAGGCCGGTGAACAGGGCGTTGGCCAGCAGGATGCCCGTGGACTCGTGGGCACGCCCCGGGTCGATGGTGTCCGGCTCGGTGCTGCCCAGGCGGAACGTGCCACCCCCGGCTGCACCCTTGTCCTTGCTGTCACCGTCACCGCCGCCACAGGCAGTAGCGGCCAGGGCGACGACAACCGCGCCCACGACCCACTTGGCGCTCTTGGCACCGCGCATGGGTTTCCTCCTCATGAGTCCACTGATCGACTTGAGGGGCAAAAAAACCTCGCCGACACCCCTGACGGCGAGCGATTTCCTGCCCATAGTGTGCTCGTGAGTCGGCGCGCTCCCCACAGCGCGTGACCCATTGACCCGAGCTCAATGGAGCCATCCTCAGGGACTGCCAGGCCGTAAACCACACTTGGGTGGTCTCGTTTTCACAACATCGATCCGCGGCAGAAACCCGAAATCCGGACAAACGGATAGGAGACAGACACGTGCGAAACGGACGGTTAGCTCATCTTCCGGAGTGTCACGGTCGGTATGCGGACACCAGAACGCAAAAATCCGCTTGACAAAAGCGAACAGCCCCTCCCTTCACGGACTCCGTGACGAGAGGGGCTGCTGCATATCCGGGGTACTGCGACCGACCGCCCACGACGGGGCCACCCGCCCGAGCAAACCCGGGACGGGCGGCACAACCGCCCTGCTGCGTACGGCCTCTACTGCTACTTGGCGGACTTGGCGCGCGACGCGGTGCGCGAGCGGTCCTTCTGGTCCAGCACGACCTTGCGGATGCGGACGGCCTCCGGGGTCACCTCGACGCACTCGTCGTCGCGGCAGAACTCCAGGGACTGCTCCAGGGAGAGCTTGCGGGGCGGAATCACGTTCTCCGTGTTGTCCGCGGAAGCCGCACGCATGTTGGTGAGCTTCTTCTCCTTGGTGATGTTCACGTCCATGTCGTCGGAGCGCGAGTTCTCGCCGACGATCATGCCCTCGTACACCTCGGTGCCGGGGTCGGTGAACAGGACGCCGCGCTCCTGCAGGTTGATCATCGCGAACGGCGTGACCGAGCCGGCGCGGTCGGCGACCAGCGAACCGTTGTTACGGGTCACCAGCGGGCCGAACCACGGCTCGTGGCCCTCGTGGATCGAGTGGGCGATGCCGGTGCCGCGCGTACCGGTCAGGAACTCGGTACGGAAGCCGATGAGGCCGCGCGACGGGACGACGAACTCCATGCGGACCCAGCCGGAGCCGTGGTTCGACATGTTGTCCATGCGGCCCTTGCGGACGCCCATGAGCTGCGTGACCGCGCCCATGTGCTCCTCGGGAACGTCGATCGTCATGCGCTCGACCGGCTCGTGGACCTTGCCGTCGATCTCCTGCGTGACGACCTGCGGCTTGCCGATGGTCAGCTCGAAGCCCTCGCGGCGCATCTGCTCGACCAGGATGGCGAGCGCGAGCTCACCGCGGCCCTGGACCTCCCAGGCGTCCGGGCGCTCGGTGTCGAGGACGCGGAGCGAGACGTTACCGACCAGCTCGCGGTCCAGACGGTCCTTGACCTGGCGGGCGGTGACCTTGCGGTCCTTGACCGCGGACTTGGCGTCCGCGCCCTTGCCGCTGCCGCCGCGGCCGACCATCGGGGAGGTGTTCGTACCGATGGTCATGGAGATCGCCGGCTCGTCGACCGAGATCAGCGGGAGCGCGATCGGGTTCTCCGGGTCGGCCAGGGTCTCGCCGATCATGATGTCGGGGATACCGGCGACCGCGCAGATGTCACCCGGGCCCGCCACCTCGGCCGGCTTGCGGGTGAGCGCCTCGGTCATCATCAGCTCGGTGATGCGGACGTTGGACATCGTGCCGTCACGCTTGATCCACGCGACGGTCTGGCCCTTGCGCAGCTCGCCCTGCTCGACGCGGAGCAGCGCGATGCGGCCGAGGAAGTTGTCGGCGTCCAGGTTGGTGACGTGCGCCTGGAGGGGGGCCTCCTCGTCGTACACCGGGGCCGGGACGTGCTCCAGGATGGTGGAGAAGAACGGCTCCAGGTTCTCGCTGTCCGCGGGGACGGTGCCGTCCTCGGGCTTGGTCAGCGAGGCGACGCCGTCACGGCCGCAGGCGTAGACGATCGGGAACTCGATCTGGTCCTCGTCCGCGTCCAGGTCGAGGAAGAGGTCGTACGTCTCGTTGACGACCTCGTCGATCCGGGAGTCCGGACGGTCGGTCTTGTTGATGCAGAGGATGACCGGCATCTTCGCCTGCAGAGCCTTGCGCAGGACGAAGCGGGTCTGGGGCAGCGGACCCTCGGAGGCGTCCACCAGCAGAACGACGGCGTCCACCATCGACAGACCGCGCTCGACCTCACCACCGAAGTCGGCGTGGCCGGGGGTGTCGATGATGTTGATCGTGATCGGGGCCCCGCCGTCCTTGGGGTGATACTTCACCGCCGTGTTCTTGGCGAGGATCGTGATGCCCTTCTCACGCTCCAGGTCGTTCGAGTCCATCATGCGGTCGTCGAGGTGCTGGTGGGCGGCGAAGGCACCGGCCTGCTTGAGCATGGCATCGACGATGGTCGTCTTGCCATGGTCGACGTGGGCGACGATGGCGACGTTACGGATGTCGTGGCGCGTGGGCACTTCGGCGCTTCTCCCGGGATCGTGGATGGCGTCGCGTACGGCCTGGCACGCGCGCCTCGGCCGGGCGAAAACCTGCCACGGCCTTACCCCATGGTACGTCGCGTGGCGGGAACCGCCTGCCGGGGGGTCTGTCAAGAGGCCGGATGAATGAGCGCTGCCGAGTGCTGCGTGGGGTGCCCCGGCCGCCCATCCTGCCGGTAATCATGCGGGTCAACGGCCGGGTCAATGGGTATGGCACGACCTTGCCCGCCGGAGATCCGGCGGGCAAGGGACTTGAGTCACATCTGAGCTTGCTACCCGCGGGTCAACCTGACAGGCACCCCTTTGTCACCACTTCTTCGCCCACGCTACTTCTTCTTGTCCTTGGCGGTCGGCGGCTTCTTCCAACCGATGTCCTGGTAGCGGGGGGTGCCGAGGCCGAAGGCGCCGGCGTTGGCCAGGCCCGGCTTGACGGCCACCAGCTCCGGGCGCTGGTAGAGCGGGATGGAGCCGGCGGCGGCCCAGATCCGGGCGTCCGCCTTGCGGATCAGCTCGCGGGACTGGTCCTCGTCCAGCTCGCCGACCGCCTGGTCGAAGAGCTGGTCGATGTGATCGGTGCCGACCCGTGTGTAGTTCTGTTCGACGAGGAGCGAGCCGTCCGCGGCGGGCTCCGGCTTGGCGAAGATGGGCCGGGCGTCGGTCGCGGGGTAGGCGGTCGCGGGCCAGGAGTAGAGGGCCAGGTCGTACTGGCCCGAGGCGATGTGGTCCTTGAAGAAGCTGTCGTCGGCCACCTTGGTCGTCTCGGTGTTCACGCCGAGCTTCTTCAGCATCTGGGCGATCCGCTCGCCGACCGTGCGCAGGGACTCCGAGCCGGGACCGGACGGGAGGACGAAGCGCAGGGTGAGCGCCTTGCCGTCCTTGGCGAGCATGGCGCCGGAGGTGCGGGTGGCCTGCTTGGCCGGGGCCGGGGAGGCCTTGGCGGGATCCGCCGCGTCGCCGTCGCGGGCCGCGCTGCGCTTGCCGTCGTCGACGGGCGCCACCCGGGCGGCCTGGGCGAGGAGGGAAGCCTCCTGCTGGGCGCCGAAGGGGGCGGGGGCCAGCACCGGGGAGGTCCGGTCCTGCGCACCCTCCGGGGCCGCGGCGAGGGGGCGCTCGCCGCGCGCGCCCGGACGGGCCTGCGGACGCTGCCCCGCGGCCGAGCGCAGGTCGCCGTTGGCCTCGTCGTCCTGGCCCACGATGTAGAGCCCGTCGTTTCCGGTGCCCGGGCCCGACGGGGTCTTCCCGTCGTCCTGCGGCGCGCTCTCCGGACCGGCCTTGGCCCCCGCCGGCTCGGTGATCTTGCCGTCCCGGCGCCAGCCCGCGTCCGCGAGGAGGGCCTGGGCCGCCTGGGTGTCCTGGCCGCCGAGGGCGTCGCTGTTGTCGGCGTACGCCCGCTGCCCGGCGAGCGCCACGTGGCTGCCGACCGGCTGCGCGGGCAGGCCGAGCGGCTTGAGCACGAGCTCGGCCAGCGCCTTGCGGTCCAGCGCCCGGGCGATCGCCCGGCGCACCCGCTCGTCCGCCAGCGGGCCCGAGGCCCCGTTCATCGCGAGCTGGGTGTAGGCGGGCTCCAGGGACTTGCGGACGGTGAAGTTCCGCAGGGCCGTCTGCTCGTCGGCGTACCGTTTCACCGCCGCGACGTGCTTGTCGCGGCTCTCCTTCTCCGCCGTGGCCTTGTCCTCGTCCGCCCCGAAGGCGACCGCCCACGACAGCGTGGCCTGCGCCGGGGTCAGCGCGGCTCCCGGGCCGTGCGCCGGGGCGCCGCCCGAGCCCGCGCCGCCCTTGCCGGCGGCGCCCTTGGCTGCGGCGTCCCGGCGGGCCAGGGCGATCCGGTCGGCCCCGGTGCGGTCGATCTCGGCCAGATCGAGCTTCCCGGCGGCCAGCGCCGCCGGACGCTCCGCCCGGGGCACCGCCGTCAGGACCAGCGTGTCCAGCTTGGCCTGCCGCCCCCACCAGCGCGGATTGCGGGTGAGGGCCGCGGTGCCGGTCTTCTTGTCGATCGCGCCGAGGGCGAAGGGGCCGGCGGTGACCTTCAGGGCGCCGCGGGCGCCCTCGTTGAAGGCGTCGGGGGTGCCGGTGACCTGCTTCGGGTAGAGCGGGCTGAACAGGGAGCGCCAGTCGGCGTACGGCTTGGCGAAGGTGACCCTGACCTCCAGGTCGGTCTTTCCCTTCTCGATCTTCTCGATCCGCTCGTAGCCGGCGTTGCGCGCCGTCCAGTACGCCGAGTCCTTGCCGTTCAGGGCCCGCCACTGCGCCACGAAATCGGCGGCGCCGATCTCGCGCCCGTCGCTCCACACCGCCTGCTGGTTCAGCTTGTAAAGGACGACCTGCTTGGGCTCCCGCTCGACGATCTCGGCCTTCTCCAGGTAATCGGGATTGACCACGGGCCGGCCCTTGGCGTCCAGCACGAACAGCTGCGGCAGCACGGCCCCGGCGATACGGGTGGTGGTGGCGTCCGCGTCGGCCTGGAAGGTGTTCAGGGTGTCCGGCAGGGTGTCGACGGCCCAGCGCAGCACACCCCCGTCCGCGACCTTCTCGCGGGCGGTCGTGGCGATGTCCTGTCCTGCGGCGACGGGGCCGCCCTCGTCTTCACCCGCGCCGCAGCCCGTGAGGAGCGGCAGTGCGAGGACTCCCGAGGTCAGGAGCGCCAAGGACCTGCGCCTGCGCTGGGACATGGGTGGTACCTCCGGGGCGGGGCGTGGGGGAAGCATGATCACGTTCGGCGGTATATGGAGCTGATCACACCGGTTGCCGGATCCCACTGAAATCGACGGTCCGCCGCACCCTTCGCAGCCGCCTCTCGCCACGCCGCGAACCCCACCCGTGCGGACCAATCCGGCTTGCGTGCCGAAGGGGCGTTCCCCCGGGAGAGGGATGAGAATGGGGGGCAGGGAGGGGCGCACAGTTCGCGCCTGCGCGCCCGCAATCGCTGCACGTCCCTTCACAACGGGGGACGGGAAGCGCGACACTCGCAGGCGCACATGAGCGTTGCCACCGCACCATGGCGGAAGTGAGGGCAAATCATGTCCCTGCAAGACGATCTGAGTGCCGTACGGCGAAACCTCGACGAGCTCACCCGCAAGGTCGAGCAGCTGGAGCAGCGGGCCGGGCGGCAGAAGCCCGGGAGCTCGACGCCGGCGTCCCCGCCGGAACCGTCCCGGATGGTGACGGTCCCGGACACCCCGTACGACAGCTCGCTGTGGACCGACTCGGACGACGAGGGCCTCGGCGCCCGCGACCGCCGCGCGCCCTGACCGGCGTACGCGACCCCACAGCCCCCCGTACACCCCATCCGGCCCGGCCGCTCGCGGCCGGGCCCCCTGGGGCCACCCCTCATCACTCCTCCCGGAGTCCTCTTTGGCCACAGGAACACAACCACCCCAGCAGCGGCCCGGCGGCGTCCACGACGCCTCCCGGGCCGCGATCGCTGCCCGGCACCTGCGGACCGACCGGTGGTGGCTTTCCCCCGCCGTCACCGCGGCCGGGCTGCTCGCCTTCATCGTCTACTCGACCTGGCGGGCCTTCGCGAACGCCGACTACTACGCGGCCCCGTACGTCTCCCCCTTCTACTCCCCGTGCCTCGCGGAGAACTGCGTCCCGATGAAGGGCGGGCCCAACTGGGAGATCTTCGGCAGTTGGTGGGGCCTCTCCCCCGCCCTGCTGATCCTGATCTTCCCGCTCGGGTTCCGGCTGACCTGCTACTACTACCGCAAGGCCTACTACCGGGGCTTCTGGGCCTCGCCGCCCGCCTGCGCCGTCGCCGAACCGCACACGAAGTACACCGGCGAGACCCGCTTCCCGCTGATCCTCCAGAACGTCCACCGGTACTTCTTCTACGCGGCGGTCCCGGTCGCGGGCATCCTCACCTACGACACCGTGCTGACCTTCCGCGACGAGCACTACGAGTGGGGCCACATGGGCCTCGGGACGCTGCTGTTCCTGGTCAACATCACGCTGATCTGGGCCTACACGCTGTCCTGCCACTCCTGCCGCCACATCATGGGCGGCCGGCTCAAGCACTTCTCGAAGCACCCGGTCCGCTACCGGCTCTGGGGCTGGGTCAGCCGGCTCAACACCCGTCACATGCAGCTGGCGTGGGCCTCCCTGATCAGCGTCGCCCTGTGCGACTTCTACGTGTACCTGCTGGCCAGCGGCGCCTTCACCGACCCGAGGATTTTCTGAGATGGCTCAAGTGGAACGGCAGCAGTGGGACGTGGTCGTGGTCGGCGCGGGCGGCGCCGGGCTGCGGGCCGCGATCGAGGCCCGCGAGCGCGGCGCCCGTACGGCCGTGATCTGCAAGTCCCTCTTCGGCAAGGCCCACACGGTGATGGCGGAGGGCGGGATCGCCGCCTCCATGGGCAACGTCAACGAGGGCGACAACTGGCAGGTGCACTTCCGCGACACCATGCGCGGGGGCAAGTTCCTCAACCAGTGGCGGATGGCGGAGCTGCACGCGAAGGAGGCCCCGGACCGGGTCTGGGAGCTGGAGACCTGGGGCGCGCTCTTCGACCGGACGCCCGACGGGAAGATCTCCCAGCGCAACTTCGGCGGCCACGAGTACCCGCGCCTCGCGCACGTCGGCGACCGCACCGGCCTGGAGCTGATCCGCACCCTCCAGCAGAAGATCGTCGCGCTCCAGCAGGAGGACTTCAAGGAGTACGGGGACTACGAGGCGCGGCTCAAGGTCTTCCAGGAGTGCACGGTCACGCGCGTGCTCAAGGACGGGCAGCGGGTCTCGGGGACCTTCTGCTACGAACGCGAGTCCGGCCGCTTCTTCGTCCTGGAGGCCCCGGCCGTGGTGCTGGCCACGGGCGGGATCGGCAAGTCCTTCAAGACCACGTCGAATTCGTGGGAGTACACCGGCGACGGCCACGCGCTGGCCCTGCTCGCGGGCGCGCCCCTGCTCAACATGGAGTTCGTTCAGTTCCACCCGACCGGCATGGTCTGGCCCCCGTCGGTGAAGGGCATCCTCGTCACCGAGTCGGTGCGCGGCGACGGCGGGGTGCTGCGCAACTCCGAGGGCAAGCGGTTCATGTTCGACTACGTGCCCGACGTCTTCAAGGAGAAGTACGCCGAGTCGGAGGCGGAGGGCGACCGCTGGTACGAGGACCCGGACCACAACCGGCGCCCGCCCGAGCTGCTGCCGCGCGACGAGGTGGCGCGGGCCATCAACTCCGAGGTGAAGGCCGGCCGCGGCTCCCCGCACGGCGGGGTCTTCCTCGACGTGTCCACCCGGATGCCCGCCGAGCGGATCAGGCGGCGGCTCCCGTCGATGTACCACCAGTTCAAGGAGCTGGCGGACGTGGACATCACGGCGGAGCCGATGGAGGTGGGCCCCACCTGCCACTACGTGATGGGCGGGATCGCGGTCGACTCCGAGACGGCGGCCACCGTCGGGGTGCCGGGGCTGTTCGCCGCGGGCGAGGTCGCGGGCGGAATGCACGGCTCGAACCGGCTCGGCGGGAACTCCCTGTCCGACCTGCTGGTCTTCGGGCGGCGGGCCGGACTGCACGCGGCGGAGCACGCCACGGCCACCGGGGAGCGCCCGGCGGTCTCCCAGGCGGAGATCGACGCGGCGGCCGCGGAGGCGCTGGCCCCCTTCCACGCCGCCGAGGGCGCGGAGAACCCGTACACCCTCCACCAGGAGCTCCAGACGACCATGAACGACCTCGTCGGCATCATCCGGCGCGAGGGCGAGATGGCCGCGGCGCTGGAGAAGCTCGCGGTCCTGCGCGTACGGGCCTCCCGGGCCGGGGTCGAGGGGCACCGGCAGTTCAACCCGGGCTGGCACCTGGCCCTGGACCTGCGGAACATGCTGCTGGTCAGCGAGTGCGTGGCGCGCGCCGCCCTGGAGCGCACCGAGAGCCGGGGCGGGCACACCCGCGAGGACTGCCCGTCGATGGAGCGCGCCTGGCGCCCGGTGAACCTGCTGTGCCGCCCCGTCGACCCGCCCCCGGCGGACCCGGCAGCCGACCGGATCGCCCTCGTACGCACGCACACCGAGCCCATCCGTCCCGACCTGCTCGCGCTCTTCGAGAAGGAAGAGCTGGTCAAGTACCTCGCCGAAGAGGAGCTGTACGAATGAGTACGTACGACGCGAGCTTCCGGATCTGGCGGGGCGACGCGGAGGGCGGGGAGCTGCGCGACTTCACCGTCGAGGTGCACGACGGGGAGGTGGTCCTGGACATCGTCCACCGGCTCCAGGCCACGCAGGCCTCGGACCTCGCGGTGCGCTGGAACTGCAAGGCGGGCAAGTGCGGCTCGTGCAGCGCGGAGGTCAACGGCCGGCCGCGGCTGATGTGCATGACGCGGATGTCGACCTTCGAGCGGTCCGAGACGATCACGGTCACCCCGCTGCGGGCCTTCCCGGTCGTCCGCGACCTGGTGACGGACGTGTCCTTCAACTACCAGAAGGCGCGGGAGGTCCCGGCCTTCGTGCCGCCGGAGGGAGTGGCCCCGGGCGCGTACCGGATGCAGCAGATCGACGTGGAGCGCTCGCAGGAGTTCCGCAAGTGCATCGAGTGTTTCCTGTGCCAGGACACCTGCCACGTGGTGCGCGACCACGAGGAGAACAAGGGCGTCTTCGCCGGTCCGCGCTTCCTGATGCGGGTCGCGGAGCTGGACATGCACCCCCTGGACGCGGCGGCGGAGGCGGGCCTGGACCGCAAGCGCACCGCACAGGAGGAGCACGGGCTCGGCTACTGCAACATCACCAAGTGCTGCACGGAGGTCTGCCCAGAGGGCATCAAAATCACCGACAACGCGCTGATCCCGCTGAAGGAGCGGGCGGTGGACCGCAAGTACGACCCGCTGGTGTGGCTGGGCAGCAGGATCGGGCGCCGGCGGGACTGAGGACCGGGGCCGGGACCCTCTCCGGAGGGATCCCGGCCCCGTGCCGGTCAGCGGGTGTGCCGACGACCGGGGCCGCGGCGCGCCAGTGCGCATTGCTCCGGATGCGGGCACGGGAAACCGCTCATACCCTCCCAAATGTGACCCCGCCGAGAAGCGAGCCGAAAAGCCAGGTACGCGTACGGGCCGGGCTCGCCCTGGCCGCCGGACTGCTGGCGCTCGGCGGCTGGGGCGTTGCCCAGGCGACGCCCGCGCGGGCCGAGGACCCCGTCACCCTGTCCCGGCAGGGCCAGATCACCGACCGGGTCGGGGCGCTGGGGGACCGGCAGGCGGCCGTCGCCGCCGCGCTCGACAAGCTCTACGCCGACCGGCGGATCCAGCTCTTCGTGGCGTACGTGGACGACTTCTCCGGGCGCTCCGCCCAGAGCTGGGCCGACGCCACCGCGCAGAAGAACGGGCTCGGCCAGAACGACCTCCTGCTGGCCGTGGCGACGGGGGCCCGCCAGTACGCCTATTCGGCCGACGTCGACTCCGGGTTCACCGAGCAGCAACTGGCGGCCGTCGCGCAGACGGCCGTCGAGCCGGCCCTGAAGCAGAACGACTGGGCGGGCGCCGCGATCGGCGCGGCGAACGGGTACGACGCCGTGCTCGGCGGGCAGCCCGTGCCCGTGCCCGCCATCACCCCCGGCCCGGCCGATCCCGGTGGCGGTGCGAGCGGCGAGAACGGCGCCGGGGACTTCGTGCTGCCGGTGGTCGCGGTCGGCGCGGCCGGGGCGCTCGCGGCGTACGCGTACACCCGCCGCAAGCGGAAGGCGGCCGCCGGCGGCGGTCGCGGTACGACCACCGGGCCGGGCTGGCCCGAAGGCGCACCGGACCGGCTTCCGCTGCCGGAACTGGACGGCAGGGCCAAGACCCTGCTGGTGGAGACCGACGACGCCGTCCGCACCAGCACGGAGGAACTCGGTTTCGCATCGGCGCAGTTCGGCGAGGAGGCGGTCGGCCCCTTCACCGAGGCCGTGGAGTACGCCAAGGGCGAGCTGACCCACGCGTTCCGGCTGCGCCAGCAGCTGGACGACGCCTACCCGGAGGACGACGCGACCCGGCGCCGGATGCTGGACGAGATCGTCGCCCGCTGCACCGAGGCGAACCGGCGGCTCGACGCCGAGTCGGCGGACTTCGACCGGCTGCGGGACCTGGAGAAGAACGCCCCGCAGGCGCTGGCGGCCGTGGAGGAGCGCTACCTGGAGCTGACCGGGCGCGCCACCACCGCCGAGGCGACCTTGACCGCACTGACCCGGCGGTACGCGGACTCCGCTTCCGCGCCCGTGGTCTCCAGCCCCGAACAGGCAAAGGACCGGCTGCTGTTCGCGGCGACCAACCTGGGCCTGTCCCACGCGGCCCTCGACGCCGGTCAGAACGGTACGGCGGCCGTGCACGTACGGGCCGGCGAGGGAGCCGTGGACCAGGCGGCGACCCTGCTGGACGCGGTCGAGCGGCGGGCGCAGGAGCTGGCGGAGGCGGCCGGGAAGCTGCCGGGCGCGCTGAACGAGACGGAGACCGACCTCGCGGACGCCCGCGGGCTGGTGACGGGCACCACGGAGGGCACCTCGACGGCGGACCTGCGCGGGCGGATCGGGCGGGCGGAGGCCGTACTGGCCGACGTACGGCAGGAGGAGGCGTCCGGCCGGTACGACCCGATCGACGCCCTGCGCCGGGTCGAGGAGGCCGACGCGGCCCTCGACGAGGCCCTCTCCGGGGCGCGGGAGCGGGAGTCGGGCCGGCAGCGGGCGGTGGCCCTGCTCGACCAGGCCGTGCTCTCCGCGCGCAGCGCGATCGGCGCGGCGACGGACTACGTCACCACCAGCCGGGGCGCAATCGGCAGCCAGGCCCGCACCCGGCTGGCGGAGGCCGGCCGGCACCTGGAGCGGGCGGGATCCCTGGCGGCGGCCGACCCGTCGGGCGCGCTGGCGGAGGCCCAGCGGGCGGACGCGATGGCACGGGAGGCGCAGCAGCTGGCGGAGCAGGACGTACGGGCGTACCAGGACCCGTACGCGGGCCGGCGGGGCGGCCACGGCGGCGCCGTGCTCGGCGGGATCATCCTCGGCGAGATCCTGCGGGGCGGCGGGGGCTTCGGGGGCGGTTTCGGCGGGGGCGGGGGCTTCGGGGGCGGTTTCGGCGGGGGCGGCAGCGGCCCCGGCTCCTTCGGCGGCGGCGGAACCCGCGGCCGCATGGGCGGCGGCGGCCGCTTCTGAACCTGCAACGGAAGCCCATCCCTCACCAGGAGAGACGAGTCATGAGCAAGCAGACCATCCTCGGCCGCGTCACCCAGCTCGCCAAGGCCAACATCAACGCGCTGCTGGACCAGGCGGAGGACCCGCAGAAGATGCTGGACCAGCTCATCCGTGACTACACGAACAACATCTCGGAGGCGGAGCAGGCCGTCGCGACGACGATCGGCAACCTGCGGATGCTGGAGGCGGACCACAAGGAGGACGTGGAGGCGGCCTCCGAGTGGGGCGTCAAGGCCCTCGCGGCGAGCAGGAAGGGCGACGAGCTGCGGGCGTCGGGGGCGACGGCGGACGCCGACAGGTTCGACAACCTCGCGAAGGTGGCGCTGGGCCGGCAGATGCAGTCGGAGAAGGAGGCGAGGACGGCGGAGCCGACGATCGCCGCCCAGACCGAGGTCGTCGACAAGCTCAAGTCGGGTCTGGACTCGATGAAGAGCAAGCTGGTGGAGCTCCAGTCCAAGCGGGACGAGCTGGTGGCGCGGGCCAGGACCGCTCAGGCGCAGAACACGATGATGGACGCGGTGAAGAACATCGACGTCCTGGACCCGACGAGCGACCTGAACCGTTTCGAGGAGAAGGTCCGGCGGGAGGAGGCCATGGCGATGGGCAGGCAGGAGCTGGCGGCCTCCTCGCTGGACGCCCAGTTCGAGTACCTGGAGGACCTCGGGAAGTCCTCGGAGATCGAGGCCAGGCTCGCCGCGCTGAAGCAGGGGCGCGCCGCCTGACCGCCACCTCGGGGAAACCGGTCGTGGCGTTACGGAACGCTACGGTCCGTCATGGGGCCGGGCAGGTGCGGCGGGGCAACACCGGGTGGGAGGCGCAGCGCTGTCGAGGTATTAGGATCACCCGATCATTGCAATAGCAGAGTGTTTACGGGGGCTCGGGTGAGCATGACGTCCTTCGACGCGGAGTGGGCGGGCCTCAAGCAGGGAACCGGGGCCGACGCGCAGATGCGGCTGGCGAGCGCCGCGCCCGACGGCGGTGGCGGCGGGTCCGGCGGTGAGGACCTCAAGTCCGACATGGCGGTCTGGAAGAAGGGCAGCCAGGACGTCGGCGAGCTGGTGACGGCGATCAAGAAGGCCCTCACCGGGTTCGAGACCAGCCAGAAGGGCGCCGCCGTCACCGGCGTGGAGAGCGCCGCCGCGCAGGGCGAGCTGTACCAGTCGTGGAAGACGTACCTCGACGGTCTGGTGGGCAAGTGCACGACGCTGCAGGGCCCGATGATCTCGGCGGGCAAGGGCCAGGTCTCCAACGACGAGACCCTGCGCGGTGACTTCGCCCGCATGACCGACACGTACAAGGACACGCCCGCCACCGGCGGCAACGACGGGGGCCGGTGAGCGCGGGCATGGACTACGCAACCCTGAAGGCGCTCAAGCCGTCGGAGTTCACGGAGGCCGCCGACGGCTACCAGTCGGTCAGCGCCATGGCCGACCACGCCTACGGCAGCGCCGAAGGCCAGATCACCGCCCGGCTGCGCGCCGGCCTCAGCGGGAAGGCCGTGGACGAGGCCCTGGTGCAGTTGCGGGGCCTCGCGCAGAACTTCCACTACACACAGGTCGAATGCGGACTCGCCGCGACCTCCCTCAACGCGCTCGCCGCCTCCTTCACCGAGGCGAAGCGGAAGCTGGACGCGGCGGTGAGTGACGCCGAGGCCCAGAAGTTCTCGGTCGGCGCCGACGGTTCGGTGAGTTTCCCGCCGGGCGGGACGGAGAAGGACGGCAAGCTGCCCGAGGGCGGCACGGTCAGCGGCAGCGCCAAGGGCAAGCCGTCCGGGAACGTCATCGACCCCACCAAGGACGCCAACGACCTCTCCGCCGCCCTGGAACGCCAGGCGGCGAACATCCACCCCAACCCGAACTTCGGCAAGGCGGTGGAGATAGCCAACCGGATCGCGCAGGCCGTCGCCGAGGCCACCGAGGCCGACACCCAGTGGGCCCCCCGCCTGCGCAAGCTCAAGGCCGATGACGACCTCGTCGTCTCCGACTCGGACTGGGCCGACGCGCAGAGCGACATGGCCGATGTCCAGAGCGGCGCGAAGGACTACCTGGACCACATCAAGCCCCCGCCCCCCAAGAACAGCGACCCCCGGTTGAACGCCGAGTGGTGGAAGGGCCTTTCGGAGGAGGAGAGGGAGGCCTACATCACCCTCCAGCCGGCGGGCATCGGCGCAATGGACGGGCTCCCCGCGGACGTCCGCGACAGCGCCAACCGTACGGTGCTCGCCGAGAAGCACGGCGCCTACCAGGTGGAACTGGACGCGATCCCCAAGGAACCGCAGCCCAAGTACCACTACGTCCAGCGCGGGCGCGCGTGGATGCGCGAAGAGACCGACGCGTGGAGCGCCTGGAACGACAAGCACGGGGACCGGAGGGACCATCTGAAGGACCGCCTGTTCGGCATGGAGACCATCCAGAAGCGCTTCGACGCCACCGGCGAGCGGGGACTGCCCGAGGCGTACCTGCTCGGTTTCGACCCCGAGGCGAACCACGACGGGCGCGTGATCCTGGCCAACGGGAATCCGGACACCGCGGACCACACGGCCATCTTCGTGCCGGGCACGAAGACGACGCTGGGGAGCATCTCGGACGAGGCCGCGAAGAGCGACGCCCTGTGGCGCGAGACCTCGCTGCGGACGCCCGGACAGTCGGTGTCGACCATCACCTGGTTCGACTACGACGCCCCTGACACCATCCCCCAGGCCATCTACGACAAGTACGCGGAGAACGGGTCGCCGACGCTGCGGCGGTTCCTCGACGGCAGCGAGGCGGCCCATCAGTCGGCCAGTGGCGACAGCTCGCACACGACGCTCATCGGCCACAGCTACGGATCCACGCTGATCGGCGACACGGCGAAGTACCGCAGTCCTTACGCCGACACCTGGTGGTCCAATCCCCTGCCGGTCGACGACGTGATCGCGGTCGGCAGCCCCGGAATGCAGGCGGACCATGCGGCGGACCTGGGGTTCAAGCCGAAGCACACGTGGGCCATGGAAGGCGGGGGCGACGACAACGGGGTCACGGAAGGCGGTCGGTTCATTCTCGGTGAGAACGGGATCATTCCCACGGACGAGACCTTCGGCGCCAACAAGATGAGAAGCGATTCCCCGGGCCACGGAAACTTCTGGGACGAGGAGAACGGCGAGCCGTCTCAGAGCCTGCTGAACCAGGCACTCGTCATAGCCGGGCAGTACGACGAAGTCGACCTGGAGAGGAAGGCCCGCTAGTGGACCGAAGGAACAGGCGTAACGTCACGGCACTGGCGCTCGTGGGCGCCCTGACCCTCACAGCAGGATGCTCTTTCATGGACGACGAGACCTCCACCCAGCGCAAGTACGACCCCCAGACCCGCAGTCACCAGGAGGTGGAGGCGGAGGTCGGCGATCTGTCGAGCAGGGCCCTCGACCTGACCCAGGTCAAGGGCAAGGTGACGGACATGGGACCGGTGACCTATCCCTGCGGCACGAGCGAGGAGAAGAAGAAGGGTCTCCGCTACGTGCGGCACGTCTGGTCCGTTTACGGCGTGGACAACGACAGCCTCGACAAGGGCATGAAGAGTCTGGGCGCACAGCTGCCGGAGAACGGCTGGAAGGTCGTGAAGAACGGCCCGAACACCAATACCGAGAGCAAGCGGATCGAGGTCTTCGCCGCACACGAGGCGACGCACACCCAGCTTGAGGCCACGTGGCTCAAAGGCGCCAGTGGAAGCGAGCCGCTGATCTCCTTCGCCGTCTACTCCCGGTGCTTCCGCGACACCGACCCGAAGTGAGCGCGGCCCCCGGACCCGACGGGTCCGGGGGCAGCCGCCCGCGGTCCCGCTCAGCCGTACATGCTCAGCAGCTGCTCCGCCGACAGTTCGGCGACCGCCTCCGCCGCCGCGCCGGGCAGCGGGAGCTCGAACCAGACCGTCTTGCCGCGGTGGGTCCGGCGGGTGCCCCACCCGGCGGACAGCAGGCCCACGAGCTGGAGGCCCCGGCCTCCCTCGTCGGTGTCGCGGGCCCGCCGCCGGCGCGGCTGCACCAGGTTGGCGTCCCACACCTCGCAGACCAGGGTCCGGTCCAGCAGCAGCCGCAGCCGGATCTCGCCCTCCCCGTAGCGCAGCGCGTTGGTGACGAGTTCGCTGACCAGCAGCTCGGTGGTGTCCAGCAGGCCCTCCAGGCCCCACGCCGGGAGCTTGGCCCGGGCCAGCTCCCGCGCCCGCCCCACGGACCGGGCCTCGCGCGGCAGCTGCCAGTCCCCCACCGCGTCCACCGGCAGCCCCTGCACGCGCGCCATCAGCAGGGCGATGTCGTCCTCGCCGTGCCGGGTGTCCAGTGTGTTCAGCACGTGGTCACAGACGTCCTCCAGCGGGCGGACCGGGTCCGCGAGGGCCGCCCGCAGGCCGCGCAGGCCCTCCTCCAGCGGATGGTCGCGGGACTCCACGAGCCCGTCGGTGTAGAGGGCCAGCAGGGCGCCCTCGGGGAGTTCGACCTCGACCTCCTCGAACGGCTCCCCGCCCACGCCCAGCGGCATCCCGGGCGGCACCTCCAGGAGCAGTGCGGGCCTCGGCTTCCCGCGCTCGTCCGGCGGTTCCACCAGCACGGGCGGCATGTGACCCGCGTTGGCGATCGTGCAGCGCCGCGTCACCGGATCGTAGACGGCGTAGACGCAGGTGGCGAGGTAGACCTCGGAGCGGTCGGCGTCCCGCGAGTGCAGGGCGGCCCGCGAGGCCTGCTGGGAGCCGCCGGGCGCGCCGAGGCCCCGGGCGATCTCGTCCAGCGCGGTCAGCACCTCCGCCGGTTCGAGGTCCAGCAGTGCGAGGGTCCGTACGGCGGTGCGCAGTTCGCCCATCGCGACGGCGGCCCGCAGTCCCCGGCCCATGACGTCGCCGACGACCAGTGCCGTGCGGTGCCCGGGCAGCTCGATCACGTCGAACCAGTCGCCGCCGACCTCCGTCGCCGCGTTCCCCGGCAGGTACCGGCAGGCGATGTCCAGGCCCGCGGCCTCCGGGTCGCCGGGGGGCAGCAGGCTGCGCTGCAGTATCAACGCCCTCTCGTGCTCGCGCCGGTAGAGCCGCGCGTTGTCGATGCACACGGCGGCGCGGGCGGCGAGTTCCACGGCCACCGCCCGGTCGCGTTCCCCGAAGGGTTCGCTGCCCTTCGTACGGGAGAACTGCGCGAGCCCGACCACGGTGTCGTGGGCGACCATCGGCACGACCAGCGTGGACTGCACGAGGTCCTCCGGTCCGTCGCCCTCGATCAGCCGCGTCCGCGCCGTGCGCAGGGCGAGCGCGCCCGGCGACGCCGCCGGGTACCGGTGGACGTCGCCTACGGAGACCAGCGCGCCCGGACCGGACAGCGGCGCGTCCGAGACGGCGGAGGCGAAGGCCACCCGGCGCAGCGCGGCGGACGGGGTCCGGGCCGGGCCCTGGCCGGGCAGGCTGGGCACGCCCGGGCCCTGCGGCCGTGCGGGCCGGTCGTCGTCGCCGAGCAGCAGCCCCTGGTAGAGGTCGACGGCGGCCAGGTCGCAGAAGCCCGGGACGGTGACGTCGAGGAGTTCCCGGGCGGTGGTCTCCAGGTCGAGGGAGTTCCCGATGCGGTGCCCGGCCTCGTTGAGCAGGGCGAGATTGCGCCGCACCCCGGCGGCCTCGCGGGCGGCTAGGTGGCGGCGGGTGACGTCGGTGCCGATGCCGGCGACGCCGATGGGCCGGCCGGTGCCGCCGTGCACGCGGTAGAGGTTGATGGACCAGTGGCGATTCTCCCGGCTGCCGGGGGCGGCGCCGGTGATCCGCAGGTCGGTGACCGAGTCCCCGGTGTCCAGCACCCGGCGCAGGGCCTCGGCCATCCGGTCGGCCTCGTGCGCCGGCAAGTAGTCGTGCACGGTGCGCCCGCGGTGCTCCTCGGCGCTGCCTCCGAAGACGGTGGCGAAGCGGCGGTTGGCCCGCTGCACGGTGAGGTCCGTGCCGAAGAGCAGGAAACCGAAAGGAGATTGGCCGAATATGGCCTGTGAGGCCGCCAGGTCGGACTCGATGCGCCGCAGCGCGCGAACGTCGACGACGACGCACAGCGCGGCCCGCTCGGCGGTCTCGGTCTGTGTGGGCATCACATAGATCTCGGCCACTCCGTGCGCGCCGTCCCCGCCCGGGATCCGGAAGGGGATCAGGCCGGTCCACTCCTTGCCGTCGAGGATCTCCGCGACCTTGCGGTGTGCGTCGGGGCGCAGCTCGGGCGGCATGAAGGCGTCGACCGGGTCGCGGCCGACGGCCTGGGCGGCCGTGAGGCCGAACAGTTCCTCGGCGCGCAGACTCCACTGGTCGATGTACCCGTCGGGTCCGATCGAGAATGATGCGACCTTTATGTAGTCATATATCGAGCCAGGCGGACTGCTGTGCCACAGGGCGTCGTGCCATGTCTCCCGAGGCACATTGACCTGATGTGCCTGCGCAGGTATTTCGCTCACGCGACCGTCCCCTCCAGCTCACCGCAACCGGACCGGCCATGACCGCAGTATTCAGCACCACGGCCCCGGACGGCACGGCGTTCACGATCACAGCACGGTCTCGATGATTTCGAGCCATCTCGCGTGATCTCCCCCGGACTCCTCCTCCCCCTGCCACCGGGAGGTTCCGCCGGGGGATCCCCCGCCACCGTTCACCTTGTTACTCACCAGGAAGAGCCAATTCGAACCACACTGTCTTGCCCGACTTCCCGTGGCGGGTCCCCCAGCGCTGCGAGGAGACGGCGACGAGGTGCAGGCCACGGCCCCCTTCGTCGTCCGCCTCGGCGACCCGTGCGCGGGGCGGATCCGGAAGCGGATCGGAAACCTCCACGAGCAGCGCGGGACCGCTCGCGGGGCTGTCGGCGGCTGGATTGCGCCGTTCCAGACGGACGCCGATGGGGCCGGAAGCGTACCTCAGGGAGTTGGTGACGAGCTCGCTGACCAGCAGGACGGTCACATCGCCGACGGCCTCCAGGCCCCAGGCGCGCAGGGCGCCGCGCACGGCATGGCGGGCGGTGCGGACGGCACCGGGCTCGGCGGGAAAGGCCCACTCGGCGCATTCACCGTCTGTGTCGATCACGCCGATCACTTCCCGGGCCAGCAGCGACCCCAGTCCGGTTCGTCTGAGACGAAAGAGGGACGAGATAGGGATTAATAGCGACATACCCGATATTCGAGGCGTCGTACCACTCGATCCCCGCCCACCGGCGCACTGTGGCACAGACGGCCTACCGCGCGAGCGTCACGCGCCCCCGCCGCCGTCCGGACCTCCTTCCGGGCGGGCGCCCGGACCGCCGTCCGGGCTACCGTCCGGGACGCCCTCCCCGCGCCGCAGCCGGCGGCCGGCCTCGGCGACCGCGGGCCGGTCCTGGTCGAGCCAGTCCACCGACTCCAGCTCCTCCGGTCCGAGCCAGCGCAGCTCGTCGTGGTCCTCCAGCGGCGCGGGCACTCCCGACAGCAGCCGCGCGGTCCACACGTGCAGGACGAGACCGGGCTTCAGCGGCCACTCCCCCGGGATCCGCTCCAGCGGCTCGGTCTCCACGCCGAGCTCCTCGCGCAGTTCGCGCACCAGCGCCTCGGGGACGGACTCACCCGGTTCGGCCTTCCCGCCCGGCAGCTCCCAGCGTCCGGCGAGCTCCGGCGGTGCGCTGCGGCGCGCGGCCAGCAGACGCCCCTCATGACAAAGGGCTCCGCCCACGACCACTCGTACAGTCATGGGCGGAGCCTATGTCAACACTGGATGCTCAGTTCATCGTGGCGGTCTGACCGATCCGCTCGACCCAGTAGAGCTGCTTGTGTCCTCGGTCGTCGAGGCTGTCGACGACCTTCTGGGCCTCGGCCCGGGTGGCGTACCGGCCCACCCGGTAGCGGTTGCCGTTGTCGTCCTGACGTATGACCAGCCACGGGAGCAGGGCACCGCTGTCGTTCATCGCGTTTCACCCTCCGCCGACGTACCTGCCCGGGAAACCGCATTGCGCATATGCCCGAGCTTACGCCCGACCTTTACGCAGCGGATACGGGTTTTCACGAAGAGGTACCTCGCAGGCGTACGCATCCGGCCATGCGTACGAGTGGGCCGTGCGCGCCGGTTCAGACGGGGCGCACCGACGGCATCGGCAGGATCACCGCACCGCCCCGTGACTCCTTGCGGCAGACGTCCCCGCAGGTCGCGTCGAGCGAGCAGCACAGGGAACAGATCGGCCCCGATCGGACAGGGCAGTCGGCGATGTTGGGGAGTTCGTACGCGGCCTCGCAGACCGAGCAGACGTGGGTGGCGGTGACGTCCTCGACGGCGACGCCCGGGCCGGTCACCGTGTTGGGCCGGGCCAGGTAGCACTTCCCCCTGGTCATCCAGGCGATCAACGGGCACAGCAGGAGGGCGAGTCCGGCGGCGATGAAGGTGGAGAAGGCCTCCGCGTAGGTGCCGAACAGCCCGAAGAAGGCGAGGATCGAGACGGTCGAGGCGATCACCATCGAGCCGAAACCCGCCGGATTGACGGCGTAGAGGTAGGCGCGCTTGAACTCGATGTAGGGCGGGCTGAGTCCGAGCCGCTTGTTGATCACGAGGTCGGCGGCGACCGCGGCGATCCAGGCGATGCCGACGTTGGAGTAGAAGCCCAGCAGCTTGCCGAGCATCGCGAACATGTTCAGCTCCATCAGCGTCAGCGCGATGCCGAGGTTGAGGAAGATGTACCAGACCCGGCCGGGATGGCGGTGGGTGACGCGGGAGAAGAAGTTCGACCAGGACAGCGATCCGCTGTACGCGTTGGTGACGTTGATCTTGATCTGGGAGGCGATCACGAAGAGCGCGGCGGCGGGCAGCGCGAAGCCGCCGAGCCACGGGCGCAGGGCCTCGACCTGCGGGGCGATCGGCTCCAGGGCGTGCGTCCGGCCCACCGCCTCCAGGGCCACGAAGGCGAGGAAGGCACCGCCGAGCTGCTTGGCCGCGCCGATGACCACCCAGCCGGGGCCGGCGGCGAGCACGGCGAGGTTCCACCTGCGGCTGTTGGCCGGGGTCTTGGCGGGCATGAACCGCAGGTAGTCGGCCTGCTCCCCGATCTGCGCGATCAGCGAGAGCGCGATGCCGGTCCCGAACCCGAAGCCGGTCCACGAAAACCCGGACCCGGCGCCCTCGGTCCCGCCGAAGCCGGCGAAGGCGCCCCACGCGTCGGGGGCGTGGAAGGCGAGCACCACGAAGGGCAGCACCAGCCCGATCAGCCAGACCGGCTGGGTCCAGGCCTGCACCTTGGCGAGGGCGCCCATGCCGTACCGCCGGACCGTATGGCCCGCACGTGACGGCCCGTCACCCTTGCCCATTGCCCGGCGGTTACACCCCCCACCCCCTCGTCACGACGGGTTACACCCCTCGCGTCCCCTGTCCGCTCACCGGTGCGGACCGCTACTGGGGCTCCGCCCCAGACCCCGCTCCTCAAACGCCGGAGAGGCTGAAATTGCGGAGCCCCGGCAGCGGGGGCGCACCTGCACATCCGGCGGGCGGCTACCGCACCGGGAGGTGGTACGACAGGCGGTAGCGGTCGGCCGGGACGACCACGTCGGCCGTTTCCACCGCGCGCCCGGAGGCGAAGTACGTGCGGCCGATGACCAGGACCACGTGCCCCGGCACCCCGCCCAGCTGCACGAGCTCCTCCGCCAGCCCCGGCCGCGCGCCGACCTCCTCCACCACGTTGTCCACGACGACGTCGATCGCGGCCATCCGGTCCACCACCCCGGAGCCGCCCAGCGGCCCCTCCTCCGGCAGCATCACCGGGGTCCGGCCGGTCACGGCGAGCGGCTCCCAGGAGGTCGACAGCATCATCGCCTCCCCCGCGTCGCGGAAGACGTACCGTGTCCGCATCACCCGCTCGCCCGGCTCGATGCCGAGCCGCTTCGCGATCTCGGCGGGCGCGGCCGCCTGTTCGCTGCTGGACTCCCACGTGCCGCGCGCCCCCGCGTCCGCCTGCTCCTGCCGGAACGGCGTCGACGCGCCGCCCGTGCGGTAGCCGGAGCGGGCCACGCGCCGCGGGACCGGCTGCTCCCGTACGTACGTGCCGGACCCGGACCGGCCTTCGACCAGACCCTCCGCCATGAGGACCTTGCGGGCCTCCAGGGCCACGGTGTCGGAGACCCCGTACTCCTCGCGGATGCGGGCCTGGGAGGGGAGCCGGGCGTGCGGGGGCAGAGAACCGTCGACGATCTTCCGTCGCAGATCCCCGGCCACGCGCAGATAGGCCGGCTGCTCACCGAAAGTCACTGGCCACTCCCATCAGGTTGACAGACAGCTACACCCTGGCAACCGACGGTTGTAGACCGCAAGCAAGGGCCAGAGTTTCACCCGAAGTGATGAAGCCAGGTCACTCAAACCCGTTACCGCGCGTTACCCCGTCGACGTCACGCCGCCCCCCTCGAGGGCCCCCGGCCGGGCCCTCCGTCCGCGTCCTCCGGGTCCTCCTCGCCGTCCTCCAGCCACTCCGGGATCGCCATCGAAAGCCCGTACGCACCGCGCAGCGCCTGCTCCGTCTCCATGGACATCGCGGCCACGGCGCGGTCCCACTGCTTGTCGAACTCCCCCGGCGTCTTCGCCTGCGAGGCGCGCAGCCACTCCGCGCGGGCCGCCTCGATCTCCTTGAGCTGTGCCGGCACCTTCTTCTCCAGCCCCGGCCGGCCCGCGTGCCCCTGGAGCACCTTCGCCTCCTCGCCCAGTGCCGCGTGCACCCGGCGCGCCCACATCTGGTGCTTCCCCAGCGTGTCGCCGACCCCCTCCTCGGGCGGCCGGCTCATGACGAACTCGACGGCGTTGGCGGCCCGCAGGAAGGCCACCTGCTCGGGCTTGAGCATTCCGGTGTCCTGGCGCAGGCTGCCCCGCAGCTCCATCGAGTTCGTGCCGATCACACAGAGCAGCAGCCGGTCCCCCTGGCCCCAGGACTGGCGGGAGGGCGCGTAGTAGAACATCTCCGCCTGGTCGGGCAGCGCCCACGTGTCCATCGCGTACTCGTCCTGGGCCTGCCAGCACGCGTCCTCGGACGCACGGCGGGCCGCGTCCGAGCCGGGGGTGTCCACCACCCCGTCGAGCCGCTTCGCCGCGGTGACCTCGCCGTGGTGCTTCTCCCGGCAGTCGATCTTGTACATGAGGGGCCGCTCGTCGAGCAGTTCACCGTCCTCGACGTTGAAGCAGTCGCCCGCACGCAGTTCGTCGACGTCCGTGAGCACGCCCTCGACCTCGGTGTACTCGCTCAGCCCGTCGAAAGGGTCGCCGACCGCCGAGGAGACCCGCTCGGCGGCGAGGAACAGCCCTCCGGTCATCACCACGGACAGCACCAGGCCGGCGATCGCCAGAGCCTTCCCCCGCTCGCGGTTCTTCGAGATCTGCACGAGGGCCGCGATGCCGAAGGCGATGGCGAGCGGCGCGAAGCAGAACAGCCCGGACAGGAACGAGGCGAGCGCGAAACCGTTGAGCGGCGGCGGCTGTTGCTGCCCGTATCCGGGCGGCGGTCCCCAGGCCGGCTGCGGGGACGGCGGGGGCCAGGAGTGGCCCGGTCCGGGAGGAGGACTCGGCGGGGTGCTCACGGGGTCGGACTCCATCGCATCGGGCGTCGCAGGGACATCGCAGGCGCGTCGCGGGGCATCACGGGCGGCACCCGCGGAGGGTGCGAACGCATGCGCGAACGAATGCGCGAAATAGTACGCAGCGGGGGCGACCGACAAGTCGGTCGCCCCCGCTGTTGCTCACGGCCGGGTCACATGCCCGCCGTCCCGGCTGCTCAGAACTGGAGCGCCCAGGAGTCGATCTTCCCGGTGTCGGCGCTCGCGTTGTCGTTCACGCGGAGCTTCCAGACGCCGTTCGCCGTCTCCGCCGAGGCGTTCACGGTGAAGGTCCTGACGATGTTGTCGGCACCGCCGTTGGCGCGGTTGTGCAGGACGTAGACGGTGCCGTCGGGCGCCACCAGGTCCACCTTGAGGTCACCGATGTACGTGTGCTTGATGTCGAGCGGGACCTTCAGCGTCGCGGGGGCGTTGCCGGTGACACCGCTGACGGTGATCGGGGACTCCACGGTCGCGTTGTCGTTGATCGCGTAGTCCGCGGCGTTCTCGAAGCGCTTGCCCGGCGGGACGGGTCCCTGGGCGCCGACGTTGAGCAGGCGGTTCGGGGAACCGGTGCCCGGGCCGGTCACCACGTCCGGGGTGCTCGAGTTGACCAGGGCCGTGGCCACCTGGGCCGGGGTGCTGGCCGGGTTCTGCGAGAGGTAGACGGCGGCCGCGCCCGCGACGTGCGGGGTGGCCATCGAGGTGCCGTTGATCGTGTTGGTGGCGGTGTCGCCCGTACCCCACGCGGAGGTGATGGAGGAGCCCGGCGCGAAGATGTCGAGGACGGTGCCGTAGTTGGAGTAGCTCGCCTTGGCGTCGGAGCTGGTGGTGGCACCGACCGTGATGGCCTCGGTGACGCGCGCCGGGGACTTGGTGGAGGCGTTGCCCGACTCGTTGCCCGCGGCCACGGCGTAGGTGATGCCGGAGGCTATGGAGTTGCGGACGGCCGCGTCGAGCGCGGAGTCCGCGCCGCCGCCGAGCGACATGTTGGCCACGGCCGGCTTGACGGCGTGCTGGGTCACCCAGTCGATGCCCGCGACGACCTGGGCCGTCGTACCGGAACCGCTGTTGTCGAGCACGCGCACGCCGACGATCTTGGCCTTCTTGGCCACGCCGTACGCGCCGCCAGCGACGGTGCCGGCGACGTGGGTGCCGTGGCCGTTGCCGTCCTGGGCGGTGTTGTCGTTGTCGATGGCGTCGTAGCCGTAGGAGGCACGGCCGCCGAAGTCCTGGTGCGTGATGCGGACACCGGTGTCGATGACGTACGCGGTGACGCCCTCGCCCGCCTGGTCCGGGTAGGTGTAGCTCTGGTTGAGCGGGAGCGCGCGCTGGTCGACGCGGTCCAGGCCCCAGGACGGCGGGTTGGGCTGGGTGGCGCTGACGGTGAAGGTACGGTTCTGCACGACCGACTTGACCGCCGGGTCGGCGGCCAGCTTCTTGGCCTGCGCCTCGGAGACCTCGACGGAGTAGCCGTTGAGGGCCGCGCTGTACGTCTTGTCGATCTTCGCGCCGTAGCGCTTGGCGACGGCCTTGCCGCTCGGGGCGGTCGAGCGGGCGGCGGTGTCGTTCAGGGTCACGATGTAGCTGCCGGGGACCGATCCGGGGGCTCCGGCGTTCTGGATCACGCCCCGTACGCCGATGTCGGCCGCCGAGGCGGGCAGCGCGGCGGCCGAGCCGAGCGCGAGGGCCACGACCGCGGTCGCGCTGATGCCGGCGATTTTCCGGCTCGTGTGACGCATCACGGGCATGTGACGGGTCCTCCTCATAGGTGGTGCACTGCGGGGGGTGGAGCGGTGCCGCGCAAGCGTGGCCATGACAATGCAGATGGCCCAACGGGCTGCCGCCTTCGAAAGGTTGGCCCACCCCCGGCGCGACCCACAAGAGGACAACGGACGCGTAACATCCGTGCCATACAGCGGCCATGATCGAGCGAAGGCGATCCGCACATGACGCACGCAACCCCCGGTTACGTCTGCTCCGAGGACGGTACACGCGCGGACGTCCGGACTGCGCCTTGGGGGTGCCCGGTCTGTGGCGGGCCCTGGGACCTCGACTTCACGCCGGATCCGGCCGCGCCGCTGGAGCCCGCCGCCGGGCCGAATTCGCTCTGGCGGTACGGGTCGGCGCTGCCGCTGCCGGGGGCGTTCTCGCTGTCGCTGGCGGAGGGCCACACTCCGCTGGTGCCGCTGGCGGAGCGGGTTCACGCCAAGCTCGACTTCCTGATGCCGACGCTGTCGTTCAAGGACCGGGGCGCGGTGATGCTCGTGGAGCTGGCCCGACGGCTGGCTCCGGAACGGGTCGTGGCGGACAGCAGCGGCAACGCGGGGACGTCGATCGCGGCGTACTGCGCCCGGGCCGGGCTCCATTGTGAAATCTATGTGCCCGAGGGCACATCGGAGAAGAAAACCGAACAGATGCGGGCGCACGGGGCGCTCGTGCGGGTGATCCCGGGCGGACGCGAGGCCGCGGCGCAGGCCGCCCGTACGGAGGCGGACGCGCCCGGGGTCTTCTACGCGAGCCACGTCTTCAACCCGTACTTCCTGCACGGGACCAAGACGTACGTGTACGAGGTGTGGGAGGAACTGGGCGGGCGGCTGCCGGAGGTACTGGTCGTGCCGGTGGGCAACGGGACCCTGCTGCTGGGGGCCGCGCTGGCCGTGGAGGAGCTGGCCCGGCGCGGGGTGCGGCCGCCGGCGCTGATCGCGGTGCAGTCGGAAGCGGTGGCTCCGCTCGCGACGGCCTTCGCGGCCGGCGCCGAGGACGCGGATCCGGTTCCGCAGCTGCCGACCCTGGCCGAGGGGATCGCGATCCCCGCGCCGCCGCGCGCCCGGCAGATCCTGGCTGCGGTCCGCAAGTCCGGCGGCACCTTCCTGACGGTCCCGGACGGCCGGCTGCGCGAGGCCCAGCGGGACCTGGCCCGGCGCGGGCTCTTCGTCGAACCGACGGCGGCGGCCTGCTGGGCGGCGGTGGGGCCGGGCGCCCCCTCCGACCCCTTGCAGGGCCGCACCGCGGTGATCCCCCTCTGCGGCGCGGGCGCCAAAACGGGCCTGGCCCCGTAACCCCAACCCCCGGGCCCCGCCCGAACCCCGCACCGTAGGCTCCCGCGGGCCCACTTCCCGGGCTCCGCCCGAACCCCGCACCGCAAGCCCCCGCGGGCCCACTTCCCGGGCTCCGCCCGAACCCCGCACCGCAAGCCCCCGCGGGCCGCCTTCCCGGGCTCCGCCCAGACCCGTGGCGGAGCCCCGATCTTTCAGCCCCGCCGGCGTTTGAGGCGCGGGCGCGGAGCGCCGTACGGGGGCTGGGGCGGAGGCCCAGTGGTGGGGGCGGCCTTGATGTCGGAAAACCGCGAGCCCGGGTCCGCCCGGTCTGGTGAAGTGGGCCCATGACCACGCATCCTGACCTCGCCGCCAAGGCCACCGCGTTCGCGGACCTGCACACCTCCGCGAACCCCCTCGCCCTCGCGAACGCCTGGGACGTCGCCAGCGCCCGCATCGTCGAGGCCGCCGGCGCCCCCGCCGTCGCCACCACCAGCGCCGGCGTCGCCTGGTCCCTCGGCTCGCCCGACGGCGACGCGCTCGCCCGCGACCGGGCCCTCGACCTCGTCGCCCGCGTGGTGTCCGCCGTCTCCGTCCCCGTCACCGCCGACATCGAGGGCGGCTTCGGCGCCGACCCCGCCGCCGTGGGCGAGACCGTGACCGGGGTGCTCGCCGCCGGCGCGGTCGGCATCAACATCGAGGACGGCGCCCACCGCGCCCCGGCCGAGATGGCCGAGCGCCTGGCCGCCGCCCGGGCCGCGGCCGATGCCGCCGGGGTCCCGCTCTACATCAACGCCCGCATCGACACGTACCTCAGGGGCCTCGGCGACCCGGCCACCCGCCTCGACGAGACCCTGGTCCGTGCCGCCGCCTACCTCCGCGCCGGAGCCACCGGCATCTTCGTGCCCGGCGTGCTCGACCCGGCCACCGTCGCCGAGCTCGCCAAGGGCATCGACGCCCCCCTCAACGTCCTCCTCGGCCCCGACGCCCCGGCCGTCGCCGCCCTCGGCGCCCTCGGCGTGTCCCGCGTCAGCCTCGGCTCCTGGGTCGCCGAGGCCGCGTACGCCGTGGTCCGCCGCGCCGCCGAGGAGCTGCTCTCCGACGGCACGTACGGAGCCCTCGCCCACTCCCTCCCCTACGGCGAGCTGAACACCCTGCTCAAGGGCTGAGACGTCCAGAAGCCTGCATGGGGCAACGACCATAGGATCCCGTCATGCGTACATCAGCTCCGGTGGACAACAAGGCGGCGGCCGCGTCGCACGGCAGGATCACCGGCGCGGTCTGGATCGCCCTCGCCCTGGTCTACGTCGTCTGGGGCTCGACCTACCTCGGCATCCGGATCGTCGTCGAGACCATGCCGCCCTTCCTCTCCGCCGGAGCCCGCTTCATCACCGCCGGCCTCCTGCTGGCCGCGGCCGTCGCCTGGCGGTACGGTCCGGCCGCGCTCAAGGCCACCCGCGCGCAGCTCGGCTCGGCGGTGCTGGTGGGCCTACTGCTGATCCTCGGCGGCAACGGCCTGGTGGTGCTCGCCGAGACCTCCGTTCCGTCCGGCCTGGCCGCGCTGCTGGTCGCGGCGGTGCCGATGTGGCTGGTGGTACTGCGGGCGAGCACCGGTGACCGGCCTCCGCTGCGCACCCTGGGCGGGGTGCTCATCGGCCTGGCCGGCCTCGCGGTGCTGACCAGTCCGGGCCTCAGCGGGACGGTGCGGTTGTCGGGGGTGCTGCTGGTCGTGGTGGCTTCCGTCCTGTGGTCGCTGGGCTCGTTCTCGGCGTCGAAGCTGCCGCTGCCGGGCAATCCGTTCGCGGGCAGCGCGTACCAGATGCTCGTCGGCGGAGTGGGCGGGGTGGTCGTCGGCCTGCTGCGCGGCGAGCACCGAGGTCTGGACCCGGCGGCCTTCTCCACCGCCTCCTGGCTGGCCCTGGGCTACCTGGTGCTCTTCGGCTCGCTCGTCGCTTTCACCGCGTACGTGTGGCTGCTCCAGGCCGCGCCGCTGTCGCTGGTGGCCACGTACGCGTACGTCAATCCGGTCGTGGCCGTCGCGCTCGGCGCGCTGATCCTCGGCGAGGCCCTGACCTGGCCGATCGTGGTCGGCGGTGCGATCGTCGTGGCGGCGGTGGGCGTGATCGTCAGCACGGAGCGCAAGAAGTAGCGAGCCCCGGGCGCGGGCTCAGCCCCGCGCGGCCTTCTCGTAGAGGGCCTTCGCGTGCTCGTCGAACAGCGCGGCCGTGGAGTCCACGTCCGTGTCCCCGCCGCTCAGCACCCCGATCAGCCGTCCGGCGTGGTCCGCCCCGCCCCGGTCGGCGATCCAGGGGCTGCCGCTGGTGCCCGTCCAGAACCCGGCGCAGCTCATGTAGAGCATGTCGGGGTCCTCGTCGTCGTGGCGGGTCTGCGTCGTACAGGAGACGGGCTTGTTCTGCGGGTTGTGCTCGGACTCCGGATAGCCGACGACGGTCACGTCCCGGTCGTACCCGGAGGTCCATTCGGGCTTCGGGGCCTCGGCGCGGCCGCCGACGGCGTCCTGGACGCTGCGCCCGTCCTCGTCCGGCGCGATGGTGAGGAAGGCGAAGTCGGCGGTGTCCTCGCCCCACTTCGTCCAGCGGTCGTCCACGTGGATCGAGCGGACCTTCCACACCCCCAGCGGCTGGGTGCCGGCGCCCTCGCCGGAGAAGGCGGGGGCGAAGGAGAGCTCGCCGATGGCGAGGCCGTCGTGGGCCACCTCGCCCGGCCGGCCGTCCTCGCCGGCGGGGGCCACGCAGTGCGCGGCGGTGGCGACGACATTGCCCTTCGGGCTGTCGACGACACTCGCCGTGCACCAGTGCTCGCCGCCCGCCATGAGGACGCCGACGGTGGGGAAGGGCAGCACGGGACGGTCGCCGGGCACCTCCAGGAACGCGACGGCGCACACGGCCGCGATCCCCGCGGCGGCGGCCGCGTAGGCCCCCTTCACCACCGTGCTCATCGCACGGCGGGATCGGGTGTCGGTCCCTTCATCACCTTGCTGATCCACTCCAGGGAGCCCTCCCTCATGCCGCGCACGTACGACTTTCCGTTGTGCTCACCATCCTGGATCACCTGCAGCGAGGTGTGCACGGGGCCCCTCCCGTAGTCGCTCATGAACTTCTCGGCCTTGTCGCGGCCGCTCTCCGCGGTGCCGATCTGGAAGTTGATGTAGACGTCAGGACCGCCCGCCCTGATCAGCTTCTCGGCGAGCTTTTCGGGGTTGTTCTCGTCCATGGCCTGCGTGTTCCCCTTCCACAGCGGGGAATCGGGGACGATGTCGACCCCGCTCGCGATCGCGGCCTTGAACCGGTCGGGGTACTTCAGAACGTGCTTGAAGGCGCCGAATCCGCCGGCGGAGGAGCCCATGAAGGCCCACCCGTCGCGGGAGGTGAAGGTCCGGAAATTGGCCTTCGCGAAATCGGGGACGTCTTCGACCATCCAGGTGCCCATCTTGGGCTCTCCGGGGATGTCCGAGGCGTCGAAGTGGTGCTTGGTGTCGGCGTTGTGCACCGGCATGACGAGGATGAAGGGCAGGCTGGTGCCGGCCTTGGCCCCGTCGCTCACGGCCTTCTGCAGGCCGAGGCCGGGGCCGGTCCCCCAGTAGTTCGTGGGGTAGCCGCGGCCGCCGGGCAGGGAGATCAGGACCGGGAAGCCGCTCTTGGCGTACTTCGGGTCGTCGTACTCCTTGGGCACCCACACCCACACGTCGCCGGTGAAGCCGGACTTCTTGCCGGTGAGGGTGGTCCGGCCGATCTGCGTGCCGTCCGGCAGCCGGTTGGTGCGGACGAACTGGGCGGCCGGCCCGGTGGGCATGAGCACCTCGGGCGGCACGTCGGCCGCGACGGCGGCCTTCTCCTGGACCTTCCCGAAGGAGACCGGATCCCCTAGGTCGGAGAAGAGGCCGAACTTGTAGGCGGCCGCTCCGCCACCGGCGAGGGTGAGCGCGAGTCCGCCGCTGATCAGAATCAGGCGCAGGCGGTGGGGGCGACGGCTGCTGCCCTTGGTCATGGGGCTGCCGTCGCCTTGCTGGTCATGCTGCACGGTTTTTGTCCCGTTCCTTCTCCGGCGCTCGCCTCGGAGCGCGGGTCGGACCGATCGGTCCCCCTTACACCCTTTACAGAGGTATGAACGACCGGATGGGTTGCCTGGGACGGGCGGGACGTGGTGAGCACCACGAGGCGGCCGAACGGCGGCCTCGCGGTGCCCGCGCGGAGGTCAGCCGGCTTCGGGCTTCGGGCCCTTCAGCACCTTGCTGACCCACTCCAGGGAGCCTTCCTTCATGCCCCGGACGTAGTGCCAGCCGTTGTGCTCGCCGTTCTGGATGTCGCGGATGGTCGTCTTGACGGGTCCCTTGCCGTACTGCTGCACGAACTTCGTCATCCGCTCCTTCCCGCTCTCCTTCGTGCCGATCTGGAAGTTGATGTAGACCTCGGGGCCGTTGGTGTCGATCAGCTTCTTCGCGAGCTTCTCCGGGTTGTTCGCGTCCATCTCCGCCTGGTGGCCCTTCCACAGCGGAGAGTCGGGAACGATCTCGCCGCCGCTTGCGATCACGGCCTTGAACTTGTCCGGGTGCTGCAGGACCGTCTTCATGCCGACGAAGGCGCCGGAGGAGGAACCCATGAAGGCCCAGCCGTCACGGGACTTGTACGTACGGAAGTTGGCCTTGGCGAAGTCCGGAACGTCCTCGGCCATCCAGGTGCCCATCTTGGCCTGGCCCGGGATGTCGGAGCCGTCGTAGTAGTACTTGGCGTCCGGGTTCAGCACCGGCATGATCACGATGAACGGCAGGCTGGTGCCGGCCTGGACGCCGTCGCTGATGGCCTTCTGGAGGCCGAGGCTGCGGTCGGACCAGTAGTTGGCCGGGAAGCCGTTGCCGCCGGGGAGCGCGATGAGCACCGGGAAACCGCTCTTCGCGTACTTCGGGTCGTCGTATTCCTTGGGCGCCCACACCCACACATCGCCCTCGAAGCCGGACTTCGCGCCCGCGAGGCGGGTCTTGGCGATGATCGTGCCGTCGTCGAGCTTGGCCGTCTGCTTGAAGTCGGACTTCGGGCCGGTCGGCATGAGCACGTCCGGGTCACCGGAGGGCTTGGCCGGGGTGGCCGGGGATCCGGGCTCGCTCTTCTCCGCGGCCGGGGGCGGGTTCTTGCCGAAGCTCACCGCCTCGCCGTTGCCCGAGAACCAGTCCAGCTTCCACGCGGCGAAACCGCCGCCGCCGAGCAGGAGCGCGAGGGCGACCACCGCGCTGATCCATATTCGGCGCCGGGAACGCCTGGGCTGCGGGTACTCGTCGGCGGGGGGCTGCTCGCCGTACTGCTGGTGCTGGTGCTGGTGCTGCGTGTGCGGCTGCTGCTCCTGGTACTCCTGATATCCCTGGTATCCCTGGTGCTGCGGCTGCTCGTAGTGGCCCTGCCCCTGTCCCTGTCCCTGTCCCTGTCCCTGTCCGCGGGGCGGGTACTCCTCGTACGACGGCTGGTCATCAGGCCGCGGGCGCTGCGGGTACTGGTGCACGAACTTCGCTCCGAACGGTCTTGACTGCCCCGAGGGCAGAACGGCTGGGCATCCCCTAGTGCTGATGCGCGAAACCCCCGCACAGTTCCAAATCCGAGCAAAAAATGACGGGGATCTCGGCGGAACCCGAGCTGTCAGCGCTGGGCGTCGAGCACTTCCGCGCAGCGCCCGAGCAGCCCGATGAGCAACTCCCGCTCCTCGGCGCTGAATGCGGCCGCGAGCGCCCGCTCCACCCGTACGGCGCCTGAGTCCGCCAGCTCCATCACCGCGCGCCCCTCGCCGGTGAGCCGGGTCTCCAGCACGTTGCGGTGCCATTCGTGCGGGGTCCGCTCGATGAGCCCGCGCTCCTGGAGGTTCTTCAGGACGGTGTTCATGGTCGGCGGCGTCACCCCGCACAGCCGGGCGAGCGCGGCCGCGGAGATGCCGGGCTTCTCGGCCAGCCAGAGCAGCGCGGCGTACTGCGGAACCGTTACCGCGGCCGGCTTGCACGCAACGTTCTTCGCCGCGAGAAGTGCCTGCTCGGCGCGCTTGATGTGCGCACCGATGCGCTCCTCGGGGGGCATGGAGGTCATTCACGCATCCTACGACCCTTGCATGCATTAGAGCTCTAACTTATCTTCGTCCTCACACATCGAGAAGAGGACACCTGTTCATGCGTGCACCGCAGAAGAAGTTCCTGCCCAGCGCGGTCATGGCCCTCACCACGGCCCTGGCCGCGGCCCTCACCGTGGGCGCGGCACCCGCGCAGGCGACCGACTGCCGGATATCCACGGCCTTCGCCCTGCCCGGCGCGAAGGTCTACCCCGAGGGCATCGCCACGGATCCCCGCACCCGCACCGTTTACGTCGGCTCGTACGCGGACGGCACCGTCTACCGGGCGCGCCCCGGCCGGCCCGAGGCGGAGGTGTTCCTGCCCGCCGGCACCGACGGCCGGCACACGGCGAACGGCCTGCGGGTCGACGCCCGCGGCCGCCTGTGGGTCACGGACTCCACCACGGGCGTGGCGGTCTACGACACCGCCACCGGCGCGCGGATCGCCCACTTCGAGGTGGCCGCGGGGAGCACCGCCCGCTTCGTCAACGACCTGGCCATCACCCCGGACGGCACCGCCTACCTGACCGACAGCTTCCGCGGCGTGGTCTACCGCGTGACCCCGCAGCAGCTGGCCGTCGGCAGCGGCGTCCTGACCGAGGCCTACGACCTCACCCCGGCCCTGCGCCCCCGGCCGGCGGGCGGGTTCAGCCTCAACGGCATCGTCTCTGACCCGACGGGCCGCTACCTCCTCACCGTCGACATGGCGGAGGGCGAGCTCTTCCGCATCGACCTGCGCACGGGTGCCGTCCGCCGGGTCGCCCTCACCGGCGGCGACCTGAAGGCCGCCGACGGCCTCGACCTCTCCCCCGACGCCACCTTGCGCGTGGCGCACAACACCACCAACACGCTGACCCGCTGGCAGCTCTCCGCGGACGGCACCCGCGCCCGGCTGACCCGTACGATCACGGACCCGTCGCTGCAGATCCCCACCACCCTCGCCCACACCCCGGGCCGCACGCTGGTGGTCCGCTCGCAGTTCGACAAGGGCGGTCCGATGTCCCCGGGCTCGGGCACCCCCACCACGTTCACGATCGCCTCGGTCCGCGGCCTCTGAGCGCGGCGGCGGCCTCGTGGATCGGCTCGACGGCCTCGGCCACGAGCCGATCCCCGGCCGGGGCTTCCGCTGTCCTCAGCTCAACTCGCGGGCTCCGGCTCCGGCATCGGCTTCGGCTTCGGCTCCGACCTTGCGGCGGCCGCGCCTCGCGGCGCGCGCGTCGGCGACGGCGTACGGCAGTCCGGGCAGCAGCAGGAGCGGCGCGGCCCACAACGGCAGCGTGAACAGCACCCCGTCACCGACCAGCCGCATCGCGAGCACCGCCGCGGGCAGCCCGACGGCGAGACCGACCAGCCAGCTCTTGCGCAGGCCGATGCTGCCCCGCCGCAGCTCCCAGGCGACGGTGGCGGTGCCGGTGGCCAGCCAGAACGCGAGGAAAGCGGCGGTCACGTCCACCTCGGTGGTCCACCGGATCAGGTACGCGCCCAGCAGGAGCCAGCCGGCCACGAAGCAGGCCATGGCCACCGTGCGCGGCGCCCGCCGGGAGAGCGGGGCGCGCGCCCGCGCCCAGGAGGCGGCGAAGGCCCGGACGTCCCGGCCGACGACGTCCTGCGCGCTGCGGCCGGCGGCCTCCGCGTCTTCGAGGTGCGCGGAGAGCTCGTCGAGCATCTCGCGCAAGGAGGCCCCGTCGACCCCCCGGTACTCCCAGTTGCTGCGGCAGGCCGCGAGTATCTGCGCGTTCGTCATGGTGTGCTGTCCCCCGTGGACTCCGTGCCGGTCAGGATCCGGCCCACCGCCCCGGCGAAGGCCTGCCAGTCGGCCCGGCCCCCGCTCAGTTCGGCACGCCCCGCCTCGGTCAGGCGGTAGTACTTGCGCGGGGCACCGCCGCTGGGCGACGGAGCGCGGTACGAGGACACGAGCCCCGCCCGCTCCATCCGTGCGAGCAGCGGATAGATGCTGCCGTCACTGACCAGCTCCATCCCACCGCCGGCCAGCGCCTCGGCGAACTCGAAGCCGTACCGCGGCCGCTCGGCGATCAGCGAGAGCAGACACAGGTCGAGCACCCCGCGCAGGAGCTGACTGCGCCGTTGGTCACCGGCCGCGGGCAGTTCCTTTGTCATGCGGCACAAGATAGTCCGCCACTACCTTGCACCGCAAGCATCCACTCAGATGCTGAAGCGGAACGTCCCGCGCAGGACCTGAACTGCGAAAACGCACCGGGCGCGTTCATCCAGCACCCGCGACCGCCCGAGGTGGGATACCTACCGTCATTGTGTACACATGGGACACTCGGTGCCCTTGGGCGCATGACGCAGCCACTGCCCATAGAGTCCATCCGCGACGTGCGTGCGCATTTGGCGGAGGTCGTGGAGCGCGCAGACCGCGACGACGTGCCCACAGTGATCACGCGCCGAGGCAAGGAGGTCGCCGCCGTCGTCTCCATCGAGGTGCTGCGCAAGTACCAGGAGCGGGAAGAGCGCGAGATCAATCGGATCATCGACGAGCGCATGGCCAACCCCGCACCCGGCATCCCGATCGAGGACATCATGAGGGAGACGCTGGCACGCGGTGAGTGAGTACCGAACCGTGTTCCGCCCCGAGGCGCAGGCCGAGCTTCGGAAGATCCCCCGCGACATGGCGCTGCGCATCCTGGCCAAGCTGACCGAGCTGGAAACCGACCCCCTCGGCTTCAACACCACCGCACTCGTGTCCCAGCCCGAACGACGCCGTCTGCGCGTCGGCGACCACCGCATCGTCTACACGATCGACAACGGGGAGCTGGTGGTCTGGGCCGTTCACGTGGGACACCGGTCCACCGTTCACGAGACCCGATTGCCGCTGACTCCACGTCGGAACATCCAGCGCCCATCCAACACGGTGACGACGAAGGGGTCGGGCTCATCGGAGCCCGACCCCTTCTGACCTGCATGTCCGCCACGTCAGTGACGTGGTGTTACTTCATCCGCTCAGACGTTGAAGCGGAACTCGACCACGTCGCCGTCCTGCATGACGTAGTCCTTGCCCTCCATGCGGGCCTTGCCCTTGGAGCGGGCTTCGGCGACCGAGCCGCAGTCGACCAGGTCCGCGAAGGAGATGACCTCGGCCTTGATGAAGCCGCGCTGGAAGTCGGTGTGGATCACGCCGGCCGCCTCGGGGGCGGTGGCGCCCTGCTTGATCGTCCAGGCGCGGGTTTCCTTCGGGCCGGCCGTCAGGTAGGTCTGCAGGCCCAGGGTGGCGAAGCCGACGCGGCCCAGGGTGGCCATGCCCGGCTCGTCCTGGCCGACCGACTGGAGGAGTTCGAGGGCTTCCTCGTCGTCCAGCTCGACCAGGTCCGCCTCCAGCTTGGCGTTCAGGAAGATCGCCTCCGCCGGGGCGACCAGCGCGGACTGCTCCGCCTTGAACGCGTCGTCCGTCAGCTCGTCCTCGTCCACGTTGAAGACGTAGAGGAAGGGCTTGGTGGTGAGGAGGTGGAGCTCGTGGAGGAGGTCACCCTGCTCCGTGCCCTTGGTGATGCCGCGGGAGAAGAGGGTGTGCCCCTCCTCCAGGATCTTCTGGGCCTTCTCGACGGCGGCCAGGACCGCGACCTTCTCCTTCTGGAGGCGGGACTCCTTCGTCAGGCGCGGCACCGCCTTCTCGATGGACTGGAGGTCGGCGAGGATCAGCTCGGTGTTGATCGTCTCGATGTCGTCCTTCGGCGAGACCTTGCCGTCGACGTGGACGACGTTCTCGTCCTTGAAGGCGCGGATGACCTGGCAGATGGCGTCCGACTCGCGGATGTTCGCGAGGAACTTGTTGCCCAGGCCCTCGCCCTCCGAGGCGCCGCGGACGATGCCCGCGATGTCGACGAAGTCGACCGTCGCCGGGAGGACCCGCTGCGAGCCGAAGATGCCGGCCAGCACGGCGAGGCGCTGGTCCGGGACGCCGACGACGCCGACGTTCGGCTCGATCGTGGCGAACGGGTAGTTGGCCGCCAGCACGTCGTTCTTGGTCAGGGCGTTGAACAGGGTCGACTTGCCGACATTCGGCAGGCCGACGATTCCGATCGTGAGCGACACGTTGGCGACTTCCCGTAGCTGGAGGGGGCGGCGGCCCGGAGGTGGGCCACCGGACAGTTTACTTTCCGATGAGTGGCGGTCGATGTACGCGTGTCCGGGGCCCGATCCGGCCGCCTCCCCGCCTAGTTTGGTGGGGTGGAGCAATACAGCACGCGACCGGCCCCTCACCCGCAGCGACCTCCGGCCCAGCGTCGGCGGCCGCCGACGGCCGTGCCCGCCCAGGGCGGCGCCCCGCGGCCCGTGCCGGCGCGGCGGATGCCCCGGCCCCGGCTGACGGGGCTCGGCGGCGGGCTGTTCGCGTGCGCCGGCATGGTGCTCGTCGCCGGGATCTGCTGGCTGCTCTTCGGCTCCTCGCTCTTCGTCTACGGGCTGCTCTTCGTGCCCGTCGCGGCCGCCGCCGCGCTCTGGGTGCGGCCCGCCGACCTGATCACCGCGCCGATCAGCGCCCCCATCGCCTTCGCCGCCGGGGTGTGGCCCATCTCGGGCGGTTCCGGCGGCTTCGGCGGGCAGCTGATGGGGCTGGTGTCCGCCCTGTCCCTGCACGCCGGCTGGCTGTACGCGGGCACGCTGGTCGCCGCGCTGATCGTCGTCGTGCGCAAGGCGGTGCTGATCGGGAAGAGGCGGCTCCCCCGCCGGACCGCCTCGACCTCCTAACCCCTCCCGGCCCCGGCCCCGGCGGACCCCTTCGCCGCCATCGCCGCGCCCACGATCCCCGCGTTGTTCTGCAGCTTCGCCGGCACGATCTCGGCCCGTACGTCCTCGATCAGCGGGAGGAACTTCTCCGGCTTGCGGCTGACGCCGCCGCCGATGATGAAGAGGTCGGGGGAGAAGAGCATCTCCACGTGTTCCAGGTACCTCTGCACCCGGTGCGCCCAGCGCTCCCAGGTGAGGCCGTGGTCCTCCTTGGCCTTCACCGAGGCCCGCGTCTCCGCGTCGTGGCCCTTCAGTTCCAGGTGGCCGAGCTCGGTGTTCGGGACCAGCAGCCCGTCCCGGAACAGGGCGCTCCCGATGCCCGTGCCCAGGGTGAGGAGGATGACGGTGCCGTCCCGCCCCTTCCCGGCCCCGTACGTCATCTCCGCGATCCCCGCCGCGTCCGCGTCGTTGAGGACCGTGACCGGCCCGCCGCCCAGGCGCCCCGAGAGCAGGTCCGCCGTGTCGACGCCGATCCACGCCTTGTCCATGTTGGCCGCCGTACGGGTCACGCCGCCCGTGACCACCCCGGGGAAGGTGACCCCCACCGGGCCGTCCCAGTCGAAGTGGCGCACCACCTCGACGACGCAGCCGGCCACCCCGTCGGGGGTGGCCGGCTGCGGTGTCAGTACTTTGTGGCGCTCTAGCGCCAGGTCGCCACGGTCCAGGTCCACGGGAGCGCCCTTGATCCCGGATCCGCCGATGTCCACGCCGAAGATCTGCATGGACATACCGTACGAAAGGAGTTACTTGTCGGCGACCAGTTCGGCAGCCTCCGCGCGCAGGTCGCGACGGAGTTCCTTGGGCAGCGAGAAGACGATCGACTCCTCGGCGGTCTTGACGATCTCCACGTCCGCGTAACCGCGCGCCGCGAGCCACTCCAGGACCTCCTCGACCAGGACCTCCGGCACCGAGGCGCCCGAGGTGAGGCCGACGGTGGTGACGCCCTCCAGCCAGGCCTCGTCGATCTCGCTCGCGAAGTCGACGAGGTACGCGGCGCCCGCGCCGGCGTCCAGGGCGACCTCGACGAGGCGGATGGAGTTCGAGGAATTCTTCGAGCCGACCACGATGACCAGGTCGGAGTCGGCGCCCATCACCTTGACGGCGGCCTGCCGGTTCGAGGTGGCGTAGCAGATGTCGTCGCTCGGCGGCGAGACCAGCAGCGGGAACTTGGTCTTCAGCGCGTCGACCGTCTCCATCGTCTCGTCGACCGAGAGGGTGGTCTGCGACAGCCAGACGACCTTCGACTCGTCCCGCACCTCGACCTTGGCGACGTCGTCCGGGCCGTCGACGATCGTGATGTGGTCCGGGGCCTCGCCGGAGGTGCCGATGACCTCCTCGTGGCCCTCGTGGCCGATGAGGAGGATGTCGAAGTCCTCGTTCGCGTACCGGACGGCTTCCTTGTGCACCTTGGTGACCAGCGGGCAGGTGGCGTCGATGGTCGCGAGCTTGCCGCGCGCCGCCTCCTCGTGCACCACCGGCGCCACGCCGTGCGCGGAGAACATCACGATGGAGCCCTCGGGCACCTCCTCCGTCCGCTCGACGAAGATGGCGCCCTTCTTCTCCAGCGTCTGGACGACGTACTTGTTGTGCACGATCTCGTGGCGGACGTAGACCGGCGCGCCGTACTGCTCGAGAGCCTTCTCGACAGCGATCACGGCTCGGTCGACGCCCGCGCAGTAGCCGCGAGGGGCGGCGAGCAGGACACGGCGGGAAGCGGCAGCAGTCATGCCCTCCATCGTACGGGGGTCCCCAGCAGGCCGTTCGTCCCCCGTCCGTCCCACACTTGATCGCAAGCGTGTTCACAGCATCCCTCGGAGGGCCGATGGTGCCGGGTCCGGATCCCAGTACGGCGGCACCGCCACCGGAGCGGGCCCCGGCCGGCCCGCTGCGGCGCAGCCTCGGCTTCCGGGACCTGGTCGTCTACGGGCTGCTCTTCATCGCCCCCATGGCCCCCGTCGGGGTCTTCGGCACGCTGGACGCCAAGTCGCACGGCGCGGTCGCCCTCGTCTACCTCGCCGCGACCGTCGCGATGGCCTTCACGGCCTTCTCCTACGCCCAGATGGTGCGGGTCGCCCCGCAGGCCGGCTCGGTCTTCACCTACGCCCGCAAGGGCCTGGGCGAGGGGCCCGGGCTGATCGCCGGATGGATGGCGATGCTCGACTACCTGCTGATCCCGGCGGTCGCGTACCTCTTCTCGGGGATCGCGATGAACGCGCTGGTGCCGGAGGTCTCCCCGTGGGTGTGGACGGCCCTGGCCGTCGTGATCACCACGCTCCTCAACCTGTGGGGCGTACGGGCGGCCGCGCGCGTGGGCTTCGCGGTGCTGGCCCTGGAGATCCTCGTGCTGCTCGTCTTCCTGGTCGCCGCGGTGACCGTACTGGCCCAGGGCGGGGCGCGGCGCGGCTGGCTCTCGCCGCTGACCGGTGACGGCTCGCTCGGCTTCAGCACGGCCGCGGTGCTGGGCGCGGTGTCGGTGGCGGTGCTGTCGTACCTCGGCTTCGACGCGATCGCCTCCTTCGCCGAGGAGGTGAGCGAGAAGGGGCGCGAAGCTCCTCGGAAGGGTGGTGGCGGGCGACGGGCGGACGGCTCGGAGCGCGTGGCGCGGGCGGTGCTCTTCTGCCTGGCGCTGGCCGGGCTGCTGTTCGTCGCGCAGAGCTACCTGGCGGCGCTGCTCATGCCCGTGTCCGCGGCGGAGCTGGCGGCCGATCCGGGGCTGCAGGGACCGGCCTTCTACGACGCGGTGGAGTCCTCGGTCGGCACCTGGCTGCACGACCTGGTGGCGGTCAGCAAGGCGATCGGGGCGGCCTTCGCGGCGCTGGCGGGGCAGGCGGCGGCCGGACGGCTGGTGTTCGCGATGGCCCGGGAGGGGCGGCTGCCGCGGGCGCTCGCGCGGACCTCGGACGGCACCCCGCGGCTCGCCCTGCTGGTGGCGGCCGCCATCACGCTGGCCGCCGCCGTGTGGGCGGCCCGGCGCGACGACGGGCTGGACCACCTGGTGTCCGTCGTGGACGTCGGCGCGCTGGTGGCCTTCACCCTGCTGCACGCGTCGGTGGTGGGGTGGTTCGTGGTGAAGCGGCGGGAGGGCCCGCCGGTCTGGTGGAAGCACCTGGTGATGCCGGTGCTCGGCGCCGCGGTGACCGTCGCGGTGATCGTGGAGGCCTCCTGGACGGCGCAGGTGGTGGGGGCGGTGTGGCTGGCGGTGGGCCTGGGCGTGCTCCTCGCCCAGCGCGGCCGGCGCGGCGGACCGGCCGGACCCGGCACACCGGACGGACCGGGCACACGCGGCACACCCGGGGCCTCGCGGACACCAGGAGCCTCGCGCACACCCGGCGCCTCTCGCACACCGGGCGCCTCTCGCACACCGGGCGGACCCGGGGATTCCGCGGCCGCGGGACCCGACACCCGCCCCGGAGCCTGAGACGCTGTCAGCGGAGCCCGTTAGCCTGCGTGCATGGGTCTGAATACGTCGGCCGAGGCGCCGCTGCCGGTAGGCCAGGTGTCCCGGCTCATCGGGGGCTGGATCGAGCGGCTCGGTCAGGTGTGGGTGGAAGGGCAGATCACGCAGCTCTCGCGGCGGCCGGGAGCGGGGGTGGTCTTCCTGACGCTGCGCGACCCCTCGCACGACATCTCGGTCAGCGTGACCTGCTTCCGCCAGGTCTTCGACGAGGTCGCGGACGTGGTCTCGGAAGGCGCGCGGGTCGTCCTGCTGGCCAAGCCGGAGTGGTACGCCCCGCGCGGGCAGCTGTCCCTGCGGGCCACCGAGATACGGCCCGTCGGCATCGGTGAGCTCCTCGCCCGGCTGGAACGGCTCAAGCGGTCGCTGGCCTCCGAGGGGCTCTTCGCGCTGGAGCGCAAGAAGCCGCTGCCCTTCCTGCCGCAGCTGATCGGGCTGGTGGTCGGGCGGGCCTCGGCGGCCGAGCGGGACGTACTGGAGAACGCCCGGCGCCGCTGGCCGGCCGTCCGCTTCGAGGTGCGCAACGTCGCCGTCCAGGGGGTGCACGCGGTGCCCCAGGTGATCCAGGCGGTCAAGGAGCTCGACGCCCTGGACGAGGTCGACGTGATCATCGTGGCGCGCGGCGGCGGCAGCGTGGAGGATCTGCTGCCCTTCTCCGACGAGGAGGTCGTCCGCACGGTCGCGGCGGCCCGCACCCCCGTGGTCTCGGCGATCGGCCACGAGCCCGACTCCCCGCTGCTGGACCTGGTCGCGGACGTGCGGGCCTCCACGCCCACGGACGCGGCGAAGAAGGTGGTCCCGGACGTGGGCGAGGAGCTGGAGCGCGTACGCCAGCTGCAGGGCCGGGGGCTGCGCGCGGTGACCGGTCTGCTGGAACGGGAGGAGCGGGGGCTCGCGCACGCCCTCGCCCGGCCGGTCTTCGTCCACCCGCAGCGGATGGTGGAGATCCGGGAGGACGAGCTGGACGCGCTGCTGGCGCGCGGCCGGCGCACGCTCGGGCACCTGCTGGACCGGGCCGACTCGGAGCTCGCCCACACGCTCGCCCGGGTGGTGGCGCTGTCCCCGGCCGCGACCCTGGAGCGCGGGTACGCCGTACTGCAGCGGGCCGACGGCCATGTGGTGCGTTCGCCGGAGGGGCTCGCGGCGGACGAGGTGCTGCGCGCACGGGTGGCGGAGGGCACCTTCTCCGTACGGGTCGCTCCGCCCGAGTAGCGAGGAGCGGGCAGCGGGCAGCGGGCAGCGGGCAGCGGGCAGCGGCACCCGGAAACACGACACACGGCCGCAACCAACTGGTTGCACTACACACATAGGGTGGAAAAGGGAATGGCAGAGGCCGAGACCGCGCTGGGGTACGAGCAGGCCCGCGACGAGCTCATCGAGGTCGTCCGCAAGCTGGAGGCGGGCGGTACCTCGCTGGAGGACTCGCTGGCGCTCTGGGAGCGCGGCGAGGAGCTGGCGAAGGTCTGCCGGCACTGGCTGGAGGGCGCCCGGGCCCGCCTGGACTCCGCGCTGGCGGCGCGCGAGCCGGCCGAGGAGGAGTGATCCCGGTCACCATCAGGGAGATTTAGTTGAAAATTCATCTACTTCGGCCGTAGAGTCTGGGACATCGCTTCACCTCCGTATGGAAGAAGGCTTTCCGATGTCTCTCGTTCTTGACTCCGCCGCGCAGGACCTGCTGTTCCGCGAGGCCCGCACGGCCAACTCGTTCTCGGACGAGCCGGTCACCGAGGAGCAGGTCCAGGCGATCTACGACCTGGTGAAGTTCGGCCCCACCGCGTTCAACCAGACGCCGCTGCGCATCACCCTGGTCCGCTCCCCCGAGGCCCGCGAGCGCCTCGTCAAGCACATGGCCGAGGGCAACGCGGCGAAGACCGCCACCGCGCCGCTGGTCGCGATCCTCTCCGCGGACAACGAGTTCCACGAGGAGCTCCCGCAGCTGCTGCCGCACTTCCCGCAGGCCAAGGACATGTTCTTCGCCGAGCGCCCGGTCCGCGAGCAGTCCGCGCTGCTGAACGCCGCCCTGCAGGCCGCGTACTTCATCGTCGGCGTCCGCGCCGCCGGTCTGGCCGCGGGCCCGATGACCGGCGCCGACTTCGGCGGCATCCAGAAGGAGTTCCTGGACGCCGACCACACCCCGCTGATGGTCGTCAACATCGGCAAGCCGGGCGAGGACGCCGCCTTCCCGCGCTCCCCGCGCCTGGCCTTCGACGAGGTCGTCACCACCGTCTGAGCCCGGCCGCGGCCGTAGCCGCGGGGTTGCAGTACGCGAGAAGGGCCGTGCGCCCCGGGATCCCTGGGCGCACGGCCCTTCTCGCACATCTGCGCCGGCCGGCCGGTCCGGGCCCGCACGGGACCGGCCCGCACGGGACCGGCCCGCACGGGACCGGCCCGCACGGGACCGGCCCGCACGGGACGGTACGGGGCAGGACCTAGCTGCCCTGCTTGAACTCCAGCGCCGCCGCCATCGCGCCCAGCTGCTCGAACGAGGCCGTCCCCGTCACCACCGTGACGTGGCCCTGCTCCCGGCGGACGAGGGCGTCGTACTTCTCGCCGCCCCAGCGCTCCCAGGCCGTGTCGCCGACCTGCTGGGTCTGTCCGGTGGCCGTCGCCTGCTGGGTGACCCGGGCGAGGTACTTGGGCGAGGTGTCCGTGGACTGCTCCACCGCCACGTACTGCTTCTCCGGGTCGAGGAAGCCCAGGTGCCAGGCGCTGGCGTTCTTGCGCTCGTACGTCACCGAGGTCGCCCGCCACTGCTCCGGGAGCCCCACCGGGGCCGCCACCGGGTACGGGGCCGCGCGCCGAGCCGTGATCGTCTCCACCCGGTAGTCGACCGCGCGCATCGGATCGGCCTCCTCGTCATGGGGGACGAAGAGGTAGATCCCGGCGACGACGATGCCGATCACCCCCAGCGACCGGACCATGTCCCAGACCGTCTGCTTGCCTTTCATACCTGCCACGGCACCATCGTCCCGCATCACAGGGGGGCGATCACCGCCGGGGTCGCGCCGGCGGGCCGCACGGCGGACGCTTGAGATTGCCCCACGGGCCCGCAAGGTGTCCGCTCAGGCCAAACGCCTGACCGATATTCCGCTCATACGTGACCCGCCCTGCTCAATATGTCGACGTACCGATAGAGTTCCAGCACCCTCACTTCCCGGCCGTCGCCGTACAGAAAGGTGCGCTCCGATGACCGAGCACAACCTGCCGCCCCAGCTCGAAGTCTCTCCGGAGGCCCCCGACCGCAACCTCGCCCTGGAACTCGTCCGGGTCACCGAGGCCGCCGCCATGGCCGCGGGCCGGTGGGTCGGGCGCGGCGACAAGCTCGGCGCCGACGGCGCCGCGGTCAACGCGATGCGGACCCTGATCTCCACCGTCTCGATGAACGGCGTCGTCGTCATCGGCGAGGGCGAGAAGGACGAAGCCCCGATGCTGTTCAACGGCGAGCGGGTCGGCGACGGCACCGGTGCCGAGGTCGACATCGCCGTGGACCCGATCGACGGCACCACCCTGAACGCCAAGGGCATGCCGAACGCCATCGCCGTGCTCGCGGCCGCCGACCGCGGCACCATGTTCGACCCGTCCGCGGTCTTCTACATGGAGAAGCTCGTCACCGGCCCCGAGGCCGCCGACTTCGTCGACATCAACGCCCCCGTCTCGGTCAACATCCGCCGCGTCGCCAAGGCCAAGAACATGGCCGTCGAGGACGTCACCGTCATCATCCTGGACCGCCCCCGCCACGAGGGCATCGTCAAGGAGATCCGCGAGACCGGCGCCCGGATCAAGTTCATCTCGGACGGCGACGTCGCGGGCTCGGTCATGGCCGTGCGCGAGGGCACCGGCGTGGACCTGCTCCTCGGCATCGGCGGCACCCCCGAGGGCATCATCTCGGCCTGCGCCATCAAGTGCCTCGGCGGCACCATCCAGGGCAAGCTGTGGCCGAAGGACGAGGCCGAGCGCCAGAAGGCCATCGACGCGGGTCACGACCTGGACCGGGTCCTGCACACCAACGACCTGGTGTCCGGCGACAACGTCTTCTTCGTCGCCACCGGCATCACGGACGGCGAGCTGCTGCGCGGCGTCCACTACCGCTCGGAGACCGCGACGACGTCCTCGCTGGTCATGCGCTCGAAGTCGGGCACGATCCGGCAGATCGACTCCACGCACCGCCTGTCGAAGCTGCGCGCGTACAGCGCGATCGACTTCGACCGCGCGCAGTAGGCCTGCAGCAGGCCGACAGCGCGCGTCCACAGCGAGAGGGGCGGTCACCGTGTGCGGCGGTGACCGCCCCTCTGCTGTGTCCAAGCGGCTCTTGCCGCGTCCACGCGGCTCGTACGGGGCTGCGCGCGCCCCGGGCCGGCCGCAGGCGGGAGCTAGCCCGCGGCTGCGACGGGGCTGGCCGCCGGTGCCTGGCGCAGCTCGGCCGACCTGCGGCGCATGCGCGCCAGCACCACCCGGCGCTCGGCGGCGGTGAGGCCGCCCCAGACTCCGTACGGCTCGGGCTGGAGGAGTGCGTGCTCCCGGCAGGCGACCATGACCGGGCAGCGGGCACAGACGCGCTTGGCGGCCTCCTCGCGGGAGAGCCGGGCCGCCGTGGGCTCCTTGGAGGGGGCGAAGAACAGCCCCGCCTCGTCCCTGCGGCACACCGCCTCCGCATGCCATGGGCCGTCCTCAGCCCTCGCCGGCACCCGCGGCTTCGGCACGGCGGCAACCTTCAGGGACTGATGCGGCGGATGCGGCACGGTCTACTCCTGACGACGGGTACGCGAGCGAGAGACGATGCACCTGTCCCTACCCGCTGCACGCGCCCCTATGCACCGGGTGCCGCCGGGCGCCGGGGGTTCGTCCGAAACGCGACCCCCGCCGTGAGCGGCTTTCAGCCGTCCAGGCGCTTGCGCAGTTTGCGGGCCAGATCGACCAGGCGCGCGCCCATTCTGGGCCGTGCCTCGATGTTGCCGAGCAGGGCGAAGCCCCGGACGATCACCACCGGCGCCTGCGGGTCGCTCTCCCCGCGGCCCTCGCCGCGCACCTCGAAGTTGCCGAGGACGCCGCTGCCGTAGCCGCGCAGGGTGACGTTCTCCGGGACCAGGACCTCGACGTTGCCGAGGACGCAGGTCACGTTGATCTCGGTGACCTGCTGCTCGAAGACGGCCTCGGTGAGGTCGATGGTGATGTCGCCCATCACGGAGACCGCACGGGTGTGCGCACCCGGCCGCCAGCGGCCCTTGCGGGCGGAGCTGCTGCACACGGCGACGATCGTCTCGGCGGGTACCACGGCGCCGGGCGGCGCCGTGGTACCCGGCTGCGGGAACGGGGCATGGGAGCCGCCGGGTGCGGGCAGATCCCGTACGAGACCTTCCAGCTCGCCGACCGTCTTGAAGGCGTACAGCGAGTCCAGGCGCTCGGAGTGCTCGTCGGAGGTCAGCCGGCCTTCGGCGAGGGCGTCGCCGAGGATCTGCGCGATCCGGTCCCGGTCGGCATCGGAGGCGCGCAGCTCGGCGGGAGAGGCTGCTGCTGCGGGGGAGGCGGGTTGCTTTTCCAGGTCCACGGCACCCAGCATAGCGAGACACGATAGATCGCGATACTGCCGAGTGAGCCTTACCTCACAGACACGTCCCCGGCGGGAGGTTCTACGCTGGTGGACTGCGCTGCCAATTGGTCGCCAGCGCTGTCTGCCGAGTGAGGATTGGCCACACGATGCCGGAGTTCGCGTACACCGACCTGCTGCCCCTGGGCGAGGACACCACCCCCTACCGGCTGGTGACCGCCGAGGGCGTGTCCACCTTCGAGGCGGACGGCCGTACGTTCCTCAAGGTCGAGCCCGAGGCGCTGCGCAAGCTGGCCGAAGAGGCCATCCACGACATCCAGCACTTCCTGCGCCCCGCGCACCTCGCGCAGCTGCGCCGCATCATCGACGACCCCGAGGCCTCCTCGAACGACAAGTTCGTCGCGCTCGACCTCCTGAAGAACGCGAACATCGCGGCGGCCGGCGTCCTGCCGATGTGCCAGGACACGGGCACGGCGATCGTGATGGGCAAGCGCGGCCAGAACGTGCTGACCGAGGGCGCGGACGAGGCGGCGCTGTCGCGCGGCATCTACGACGCGTACACCCGCCTGAACCTGCGCTACTCGCAGATGGCCCCGATCACCATGTGGGAGGAGAAGAACACCGGCTCGAACCTGCCCGCGCAGATCGAGCTGTACGCGACCGACGGCGGCGCGTACAAGTTCCTCTTCATGGCCAAGGGCGGCGGCTCGGCCAACAAGTCCTTCCTCTACCAGGAGACCAAGGCGGTCCTCAACGAGGCCTCCATGATGAAGTTCCTGGAGGAGAAGATCCGCTCGCTCGGTACGGCGGCCTGCCCGCCCTACCACCTGGCGATCGTCGTCGGCGGCACCTCCGCCGAGCACGCGCTGAAGACCGCCAAGTACGCCTCCGCGCACTACCTGGACGAGCTGCCCACCGAGGGCTCCGCCACGGGCCACGGCTTCCGCGACCTCGGCCTGGAGGAGAAGGTCTTCGAGCTCACCCAGAAGATCGGCATCGGCGCGCAGTTCGGCGGCAAGTACTTCTGCCACGACGTCCGCGTCGTCCGCCTGCCGCGCCACGGCGCCTCGCTGCCCGTGGCCATCGCCGTGTCCTGCTCGGCCGACCGCCAGGCGACCGCGAAGATCACCGCCGAGGGCGTCTTCCTGGAGCAGCTGGAGACGGACCCGGCGCGCTTCCTGCCCGACACCACGGACTCGCACCTCGACGAGTCCGCGGACGTGGTCTCCGTCGACCTCAACCAGCCGATGGAGGAGATCCTGGCGACGCTGACCAAGCACCCGGTCAAGACCCGCCTCTCGCTGACCGGCCCGCTGGTCGTGGCGCGCGACATCGCGCACGCCAAGATCAAGGAACTGCTGGACTCGGGCGCGGAGATGCCGCAGTACCTCAAGGACCACCCGGTCTACTACGCCGGCCCCGCGAAGACCCCCGAGGGCTACGCCTCCGGCTCCTTCGGCCCGACCACGGCCGGCCGCATGGACTCCTACGTCGAGCAGTTCCAGGCGGCGGGCGGCTCCAAGGTCATGCTGGCCAAGGGCAACCGCTCCCAGCAGGTGACGGACGCGTGCGGCACGCACGGCGGCTTCTACCTGGGCTCGATCGGCGGCCCGGCGGCGCGCCTGGCGCAGGACTGCATCAAGAAGGTCGAGGTCCTGGAGTACGAGGAGCTCGGCATGGAGGCGGTCTGGAAGATCGAGGTCGAGGACTTCCCGGCCTTCATCGTCGTCGACGACAAGGGCAACGACTTCTTCCAGAACCCGGCCCCGGAGCCGACGTTCACCCACATCCCGGTCCGCGGCCCGGGTCTGTAGCCACGTCCCCGAGGGGCCCTCTGCCGATCGGCAGAGGGTCCCTCGGGCGTTCGTGCCGATCGGCGGATGGATCGGGGGGCGGCGGACGGAGAGGCTTTACCCGTGACCGAGCAGCCCTCGGGCCTCTCCACCTTCACCGCACGGGAGTTCACGATGAAGAACCGCACGCGCGCCCTGGCCGTCGCCGGATCCGCCGCCCTGCTCGGGACCCTGATGGCCGCGGCCCCCGCCCCGGCGGCCCCGGCCGGGGCGAAGCCCGCCTCGGTGCACGGGCTCGGGACCGTGTTCTACCCGTACGCCCCCGAGGACGACATCCGCTTCACCGTCGACGCGACGTCGGCCCCCTGGAGCCGGCCTCTGCAGGCCAAGGGCGGGGAGAAGGGCCTGCCGACGGACGCCGTCGGCAAGGTCACCGTCTACCACCACGTCAAGGCGACGGGCTTCACCGCCGTCTCCGAGGCGGAGGTGGACTGCGTGGTCACGGGCGGCAGGGCGGCCACGGTCACCGCGGTGGTGAAGACCTCGAACGTCGGCTGGGAGGGCCTGCGGATCGGCCTCAGCGTCCAGGACGGCACGCGCGGCGAGCCCGACCGCGTCGGCTTCTCGTGGGGCATCGCCAATTTCGACCCGAAGCCCGACGGCTCCTTCACCGAGCCCCCGGCCGGCACCTGCATGGCCCCGGCCCCCTTCACGGAGGTCACCAAGGGCGGCTACAAGGTCACCCCGGCCCCACTCGCCCCGAAGCCGTAGTCACGGCGTCGGACCCGACAGGTACCGGGCCTCAACGGGGGTGGCCCGGTACCCCTCCTTCCGCGCGGCCATGACCTCGGCGATGCTCAGCCCGTACACCCGGCGCAGCAGCGCGATCGGCACCCCGTCGGGCCCGCCGACCGGCACGTGGACCGTGCCCTCCCGGGCCACGATGCGCTCCCGGACCCACGGCGGCGGTACGCCCCGGCCGTCGTCGCAGGCGTAGGCCTCGTACCGCGGGCAGTGCTCGAACCCCGCCCAGTGCAGCTCGCCGTCCCGGATGAACTGCCAGTCCTCCTGGACGCACTCCTCGCACGGCTCGCAGTGAAAGGTCACGTACACCTGCTGTTCGTCCATCCGGGCAGGATGCGGTACCGGTGCGTCCCGCGCATCCGGATAACGTCTGGGGCATGACGCAGACGCATCTCCGCACCGACCGGGCCGTGCGCGTGGTCGCCCATCGCGGGGCCTCCCACGAGCACCCCGAGCACACCCTGGCCGCCTACCGGCAGGCCATCGCCGACGGGGCCGACGCGCTGGAGTGCGATGTGCGGCTCACCGCCGATCAGCGGCTGGTGTGCGTGCACGACCGGCGCGTCGAGCGGACCTCCGACGGGCGGGGGGTCGTCTCCGGGATGACGCACGAGGAGCTGCGCGCCCTCGACTTCGGCGGGTGGAAGGGCGACGAGCACCGCGGGGCCCGGGTGCTGCTCTTCGAGGACCTGCTCCGGGAGGCGCTGGCCGCGCCCCGGCCCGTGGGGCTGGCCGTCGAGACCAAGCACCCGACGCGGGCGGGCGGCCGGCTGGAGGCCGAACTGGTGCGGATGCTCCGGGAGTACGGGCTTGCCGACGGAGCGAGCGGCCGCGTCGAGGTGATGAGCTTCTCGCGGAGCGCGCTGACCCGGCTGCACCGGCTCGCGCCCGGCCTGCCCGCCGTCTACCTGATGGAGCGGCGGCTGCGCCCGGTCCGGCCCCCGTACGCGACGCACGCGGGCCCGGGCATCGACCTCGTGCGCCGGGACCCGGGAATGGTGGCCCGGCTGAAGGCCAAGGGGCTGTCCGTACGGGTGTGGACCGTGGACGAGCCGGAGGACGTGGAGCTGTGCGTGCGCCTCGGCGTCGACACGCTGATCACCAACCGGCCGCGCGAGGTGCGCAAGCTGCTGCGCGACATGTGACACCCGGCCGGGGTGCGCCGGCCGGGCGTGGGGGGTCGTACGGGCGGATCGGGGTTACACGAAGCGCTGGTTGGCGGAACCGTTGCAGGTCTGCAGGCGCAGCGGCTCGTGGGCGGCGGCCACCGTCAGGCACATGCCCGGGGCGGCGGCGGGGCGGAGGGTGGCGCCGTCGCGGACGAACCGCTGGTTCGCGCCGCCGTGGCAGTTCCAGATGATCAGGCCGGAGCCGGAGCCGTAGTTGGCGCCGGGGGCGTCGAGGCAGCGGTCCTGGGTCAGCTCGATGTGGACGGACTCGCGGGCGGCGTCGTACCACCAGCCCTGGTTCCGGCCGCCGTGGCAGTCCCAGCCCACGATCTTCGTCTCGTTGGCGCTGGAGCCGCCGAAGGAGTCGAGGCAGTTGCCGGTCGCCTCGTTCTTCAGGGGCTTGAACTTGTCGTCCCAGGCCCCGGCCTGCAGGACGGGCGTCCCGGTGCTCGCCGGGTCGGCGCAGGATGCCTCGCGCAGGCCCGAGTCGTAGAGCTGGGTCAGGCAGGACGCGAAGGCGCCGTGGCCCCGGTAGTTGGGGTGGAAGGACTGGCGGGCGGTGTTCTCGTCCCACGGGAAGTGGTCCCCGAGGTCCAGGTAGAGCCCGCGGGCCCAGGTGTCCTCCATGCACACCTCGTGCCCGTGGAAGAGCCGCGAGTTGTCCAGGTAGGTGGCGCCGGAGGCGAGGGCCGCCGCGCGCATGCCCTTCTCGAAGGTGGGCACCGCGTAGTTGCGGCCCCAGGTGGCGTCGGAGTCGTAGCCGGCGCAGCCGCCGGGCAGCTTGCCGGGGAAGCTCGGGTTGTCGTAGAAGTCGGGCCCGATGGGGCTGGGGTAGCCCATCACGACCAGCTTGTAGTCGGAGTCGGCGTAACCGGCGTCGCGCATGACCGTCCTGAGGTCCGCGACGGTGGCCTCCACCTTCGGCTTGAGCCCGTCGACGCGTCCCTGCCAGCCGGGCCCGTACTTGGGCTCGCAGGTGCCCTGGCTGAGCACCCAGCGGGTCACGCAGTCGGTCATGACCGGGCCGAACTGCAGGTCGTCGTTGGCGCCGGCGACCAGCAGGACCATCTTGATCTTCGTGTTGCGGGCCTTGATGGCCAGGCTGTCGCTCTGCACCAGCTCGTCGGCGTACTGCTTGCTGCCGCCGATCCTGATGTTGCCCGTGTAGCCGCCGGAGCAGGCGACGTTGAAGGTCAGGTCGGCCGGGATGCCGGTGCGGTGGATCGCCGAGTCGGGTGAGCGGTGGCACTGGTTGTTCGGCGTGTTGGTCGCGGGGTCGTAGTTGCCCACGCCCTCGCCCGATATCTCGCTGTCGCCCAGCGAGATCAGGCCGGTCTTGCGCTCGTTCAGCGGGCGGACGGCGGCGTCGCCGTAGATCCTGGTGGACTCCGCGGCGCGGATCGCCTCCAGCTCGGGCGAGAGGGGGGTGACGGCCCCCGCGGGGGCCGCCGCCTGGGCCATGGGGGTGACGGCGGTGACGCCGCCCAGGGCGGCCGCGATCGCCGCGACGGCGGCGAAGGTAGATCTGAGCATGGGTCTCGTACGTGCACGTGCCATGAACGCCTCCCCAGATGTCAGTGTTACCCACGGTATTTACTGGCCGGTAGGGGAGTTGGGAACACTTCGAACAAGACAATTGCTCAAGTTTTTGAGGAGGCCAGGAAAATGACCGAACATCAGCAGGCCGACGCGTTCCGGATCGAGCACGACTCCATGGGCGACGTACAGGTGCCCCTGCACGCCAAATGGCGCGCCCAGACCCAGCGCGCGGTGGAGAACTTCCCCGTGTCCGGGCAGCGGTTGGAACGCGCCCACATCGAGGCCCTCGCCCGCATCAAGGCCGCGGCCGCCGTGGTGAACGCGCGGCTCGGCGTCGTCGGCCAGGACGTCGCCGACGCGATCCGGTCCGCCGCCGCCGAGGTCGCGGACGGCCGCTGGGACGACCACTTCCCCGTGGACGTCTTCCAGACCGGCTCCGGGACCTCGTCCAACATGAACACCAACGAGGTGATCGCCACCCTCGCCACCGAACGGCTCGGCCGGGAGGTGCACCCCAACGACCACGTCAACGCCTCGCAGAGCTCCAACGACGTCTTCCCGTCGTCCATCCACATCGCCGCCACCGCCGCCGTCACCGGCGAGCTGATCCCGGCCCTGGAGCACCTCGCCGCCGCGCTGGAGCGCAAGGCGGCCGAGTTCGCGCAGGTGGTCAAGGCCGGGCGGACCCACCTGATGGACGCCACCCCGGTCACCCTGGGCCAGGAGTTCGGCGGGTACGCGGCCCAGATCCGCTACGGCGTCGAGCGGCTGCGCGCGGCCCTCCCCCGCCTCGCCGAACTGCCGCTGGGCGGCACCGCGGTGGGCACCGGCATCAACACCCCGCCCGGGTTCTCCGCCGCCGTGATCGCCGAGGTGGCCGCCACCACCGGGCTGCCGCTGACCGAGGCCCGCGACCACTTCGAGGCCCAGGGGGCGCGGGACGCGCTGGTGGAGACCTCCGGGATGCTCCGTACGGTCGCCGTCTCGCTCACCAAGATCTCCAACGACCTGCGCTGGATGGCGTCCGGGCCGCGTACCGGTTTGGCCGAAATCAATCTCCCGGATCTCCAGCCCGGCTCCTCGATCATGCCCGGGAAGGTCAATCCGGTGGTCCCGGAGGCCGTCCTGATGGTCGCCGCACAGGTCATGGGGAACGACGCCACCGTCGCGGTGGCGGGCGCGGCCGGCAACTTCGAGCTCAATGTGATGCTCCCGGTGATGGCCAGGAACCTCCTCGAGTCGATCCGGCTGCTCGGCAGCGCGAGCCGCCTGCTGGCCGACCGCACAGTGGACGGGATCACCGCCAACGAGGCGCGGGCCAGGGAATACGCCGAGTCCTCGCCCTCCGTGGTGACCCCGCTCAACCGCTACATCGGCTACGAGGAGGCCGCCAAGGTGGCCAAGAGGTCCCTCGCCGAGCGCAAGACGATCAGGGAGGTCGTCCTGGAGTCCGGCTACGTGGAGCGCGGCGCCCTCACCCTGGAGCAGCTCGACGAGGCCCTGGACGTGCTGCGCATGACGCACCCGTGACCCGCCGGACCCGGCCCCCGGGCGGGGGCCGGATCCGGTCGATTCCCGTCCGCCAACCCCCCAGTGACCTGCACCGCAGCGGGGGCGCGGGCCCCCGCCCTAAGATCTCCGCATGACAGGTACCTTCAAGCCCGGGAGCGGCTCGGCGCACGGCGCGCCGCAGGGCCCCGCGCAGGGCACGCGCTGGGCGCCCGGGGAGCAGATCCTCTGGCGCTACCGCGACCACGCCCCGGGGCTGAAGGGCCCGGTGCACATCTGCCGCCCGGTGACGGTGGTTCAGGACACGGACGAGCTGCTGGCCGTCTGGATGGCCCCGGGCACCGAGTGCGTCAAGCCGGTCCTGGCCGACGGCACCCCCGTCCACGAGGAACCGCTCGCCACCCGCTACACCGCGCCGCGGACGACCGTGCGCTCGCGCTGGTTCGGCGGCGGGGTGCTGAAGCTGGCCCGGCCCGGGGACCCGTGGTCGGTATGGCTGTTCTGGGGACACGGCTGGCGGTTCAAGAACTGGTACGTGAACCTGGAGGAGCCCCGGTCGCGGTGGGCCGGCGGGGTGGATTCCGTGGACCACTTCCTCGACATCGCCGTCTACCCGGACCGCAGCTGGAAGTGGCTGGACGAGGACGAGTTCGCCCAGGCGCAGCGGTCCGGCCTGATGGACCGGGAGCAGGCGCTGCGGGTCCGGCACGCCGGTCGCGCGGCGGTCGAGGTGATCAAGGAATGGGGAACTCCGTTCTCCGGCGACTGGCAGGACTGGCGGCCGGATCCCGCCTGGAGAATTCCGGCCCTTCCGGAGGACTGGGACCGCACCCCGGCGCATATGACCTCATGAGACCCTTGATGCGCCCCCGGGGTTCAAACGTAGGATCGTGCTCCGCGAGGTCGCGCGCGCGGGACGGTGCGTTCGGGCCGTGCATCCACAAGTGTCGCGCCACACGCGGAACCTGACGGGAGGTCGGCGCGGGGGCGGGAGCAAAGAGGAACCTCGGGGCGATGGTGCCCGGGCCGCTGAGCGGGTATACCGCGACTGACCGAGTTGAGTGCAGCGCACATCGAGCGCAAACGGACGGAATTCCACGCGTGACGGAGTACCCCACCTCCCAGGAGGGCCCGCAGCCCGTCGCCTCCGGCGGAGGTACGGACGAGGCCGGCCACGGCAAGGCGCCCATCGCCTCCGAGGCCGTACGCACGCATGCGCCGAGCGCCGGCGCCGGGCATGCCGCAGAGCCGGGCGGCGGCGCGGCCGCGGCGGCTTCCGACGCGCGCTCGGCCCGCTCCGCGGGCGGCGCCGCCGGACTCCCCCGGCCCCGCCGCAAGGCTTCCGCGCCGGGCGAGTCCGGTGTCCCGGCCTCCTCGGACCCGCTCCAGGGCCAGGACCAGGACGGCGTCCGGCTGCGGGACGGCGCGGCCGCCCGCAACGCCGCGGGCGCCACCGCCGGACACGGCGCCCCCTCCGAGCCGCCCCGCCCGCGCGGAGACGACCTCGACCCCGGCACCACGAGCGGCGGCACCGCGCCCGGCGCGGACGAGAGTGCCGGGCAGAACAGCGGGTACCGCACCGGAGGCGACCGCCACGGCGGCGGGACCGGCATACCGGGCGGGGGCGCCGGAGAGGCGACCGCCGCGCGCCGCGAAGGTGACCGGCTGCGTTTCGTGGGCGCCGCCACCCGGCGGATCGCCCGCGGCATCGACCTCGACGAGATCGTGCTCGGCCTGTGCCGGGCCACCGTGCCCACCTTCTCGGACGCCATCCTCGTCTACCTGCGCGACCCGCTCCCGGTCGGTGACGAGCGGCCCGTCGGCCCGGTCGTTCTAAGGCTCCGGCGCACCGACCGGCTCCGGCCGATCGACGACCTGACGGACATCAGCAGCACCATCGGCGCGGGGATGGACCTCGCCGGGGCCGCCGGGGCCACCGGCGAGCTCGACTTCAGCCAGCTGCCGCTGGTCGGCCCGCAGGGTGACCTGCCGGCGGCCGAGCTGTGCGAGATCCGGCCCGGCGGCGCGCTCGCCGAAGTGCTGCGCGGCGTACGGCCCGTCTTCGGGTCCTCCGCCGCCGCCCGGGCGGCGCTGCCCGAGCTGCTCGGCGTGGACCATCCGCTGCCGCGCGGCAACCGGGCCGTGCTCGCGCCCCTGCGCGGCCGCCGGCGGGTGATCGGCGCCGCCGTCTTCCTGCGCAGCCCCGAGCGTCCCGCCTTCGAGCAGAACGACCTCCTGGTCGCCGCCCAGCTGGCCACCCACACCGCGCTGGGCATCGACAAGGCCGTCCTGTACGGCCGTGAGGCGTACATCGCGGACGAGCTGCAGCGCACGATGCTGCCCGACAGCCTGCCGCAGCCCACCGGGGTGCGCCTGGCCTCCCGCTACCTGCCCGCCGCCGAGACGGCGCGGGTCGGCGGCGACTGGTACGACGCCATACCGCTGCCCGGCAGCCGTGTCGCGCTCGTCGTCGGCGACGTCATGGGCCACTCCATGACCTCCGCCGCGATCATGGGCCAGCTCCGGACCACGGCGCAGACCCTCGCGCAGCTGGACCTGCCGCCCGCCGAGGTCCTGCACCATCTGGACGAGCAGGCGCAGCGCCTGGGCTCCGACCGCATGGCCACCTGCCTGTACGCCGTCTACGATCCGGTCGCTCACCGGATCACCATCGCCAACGCCGGCCACCCGCCGCCGGTGCTGCTGCACCTGGGCGGCCGCGCCGAGGTGCTCCGCGTGCCGCCCGGCGCGCCCATCGGCGTCGGCGGCGTGGACTTCGAGGCCGTGGAGCTGGACGCGCCCGCAGGGGCCACCCTGCTGCTCTACACCGACGGCCTGGTGGAGTCGCGCCTGCGGGACGTGTGGACCGGCATCGAGCAGCTGCGGGAGCGGCTGGCCACCACCGCCCAGCTGACCGGCCTGGACCACCCGCCGCCGCTGGAGGCCCTGTGCGACGACGTGCTGGACATGCTCGGTCCGGGCGACCGGGACGACGACATCGCGCTGCTCGCGGCCCGTTTCGACGGGATCGCGCCCAGTGACGTCGCGTACTGGTTCCTTGACCCGGAGGAGACCGCTCCGGGCCGGGCCCGCCGGTTCGCCCGCCGCGCACTGACCCGCTGGGGCCTGGAGGAGCTGAGCGACTCGCTGGAGCTGCTGGTCAGCGAGGTGGTCACCAATGCCGTCCGGTACGCGGAGCGGCCCGTGACCCTGCGCCTGCTGCGTACGGACGTGCTGCGCTGCGAGGTCGGCGACGACTCCCCGCAGCTGCCCCGCCAGCGCCGGGCGCGGGACACCGACGAGGGCGGCCGCGGCCTGTTCCTGGTCAACCGGATGGCCCGCCGCTGGGGTGCGACCCGTCTGAGCAGCGGAAAGGTGGTCTGGTTCGAGCTCTCGTTGCCGGGGGCACAGGAGCGGCGTTGACCAGGCAGCGAACCGACCGACCCCTGCAGGGAAGTGACGCGGCATCGGCGACCGGATCGCGGCGGCGGTGTCGGGCTCCTGAGGCCCGCAAGACCGGGAGCCTGTGAAAAAACCGCCGCCCCGCAGCGTGAAGGCTGCGGGGCGGCGGTCTGTCAGCGTCCCTCGTTCCCACCGAAGATCGGCGGGTCCGGCGGCTTGGGACCGCCGGTCTTGGTCGGCGTGGTCGTCGGCGTCGCCGTCGGCGTGGTCGTCGGCGTCGGGCCGGTCTTCGTCGGCGTGGGGCTCACCGGCGTCGTCGGGGACTGCGCCGGGCTGCTGCTGGACGCCGGCGGGCTGGAGGACTGGCTCGTCGTGGGCGACGGGGAGGTGCTGCGGGACGGCGCCTGCGTCGGGCCCATCTCCGCGTCCGACGTGTCGAACTTGCCCGTGTCCACGCCCTTGAGCGCGGCGAGCGTGTACGCCTTCCAGATCGAGGCGGGGAAGCTGGAACCGCCCGCGCGTCCCAGGCCGGCGGTGCCGGTCAAGGTGACCTGGGTGTGGCTGCCCGGCTCCTCGCCGAACATCGCGACGACCGTGACCAGCTCGGGCGTGTAGCCGGTGAACCAGGCGGAGAAGTTCGACTCACTGGTACCGGTCTTGCCGGCCGCCTGGTAGGAGCTGCTCCTGACCTTGTTGCCGGAGCCGCCCTCGTCGTTGACCACGCCCTGGAGCACCTTGGTGACGGTGTCGGCGGTCTTGCGGCTGATGGCCTGGCTGCCGATGGCCTGCTGGGGGGTGAACTCGCGTTCCTTGTGCTCGGCGCTCTTGATGATCGTCGGCGTGACCTTCTTGCCGTGGTTGTCGAAGCTGGCGTAGACGCCGGCCATCTCCACGGTGCTCGCGGTCATCGTGCCGAGCGCCATGGCCGGCCTGTCCTCGGGCCAGCCCTCGCGGTCCACCATGCCGAGTGCCAGGGCCGTCTTCTTCACGTTGGGCGGCTTCACGTCCACGATCATCTGCGCGTAGACGGAGTTCACCGAGAAGTCGGTGGCTTCCTGGACCGTCATCAACGGCTCGCCGTAGTTCAGGTTGTCCTGGTTCTGCGGGTTGAACGGGATCTTGCTGCCGACCACCTGGCGCTTGCTGGTGCCGTCGTAGAGCGAGTTCGGGGTGATCGGCTTGCCGTCCTGGGTCTTCGACCCGTTCTCCAGGGCGGAGGCGAGCACGACCGGCTTGAAGGTCGAGCCCGGCTGGTAGTCCTTGCGCAGGGCGTTGCTCTCGGACTTCTCCGTCAGGCCCTGGCCGCCGTACATGGCGACGATCGCACCGGTCTTCGCGTCCACGGAGGTCGCGCCGGCCTGGACGCTCTGGTCCTGGGGCCGGCCCTTGGTGTCCTTGCGGTCGAGCTTCGACTCCAGCTCGTCGTCGACGGCCTTCTCCAGCGCCGCCTGCTTCGCCTTGTCGACGTTGAGCGTGATGCTCCAGCCGCCGGCCGCGATCTGGGCGTCGGTGATGTTCTGCTTGTTCAGCTCGTCGTTGGCGGCCTGGACCAGGTAGCCCTTCTGGCCGTCCATGCCCGGGCGGGGCTTGGGCTTGATCGGCGGCGGGAGGGTCATGGTCTTGCGCTTGGCCGGGTCCAGCTTGCCCATCTCGACCATGTTGTCGAGGACGGCGTCGAAGCGGATGTTGACCAGCCGCCTGCCGTTCGGGCCGGCCGTCGCCAGGTCGTACTGGCTGGGCGCCTGGATGACGGCGGCGAGGTAGGCACCCTGCTCCAGGGTGAGCTTGTCGGAGTCGACCCCGTAGAAGGCCTGGGCCGCGGCCTGGATGCCGTACGCGTTGCGGCCGTAGAAGTTCGTGTTCAGGTAGCCGACGAGGACGTCGTCCTTCTCCATGCGCTGGTCGACCTTGAGGGAGATCACCAGCTCCCGGAGCTTGCGCGTCGCCGACTGGTCCTGCGTCAGGTAGTAGTTCTTGACGTACTGCTGGGTGATCGTCGAGCCACCGGCCTTGCCCTTGCCGGTGGCCGTGTTGAACAGGCCCCGGGCCACGCCCATCACGTCGATGCCGCGGTCGCTGTAGAAGGACTTGTTCTCGATGGCGATGAACGCGGTGCGGACGTCCTCGGGGATCTTGTCGATCGGCACGAGCTCGCGGTTCTTCGTGCCGGTGCTGGCCATGATCGAGCCGTCGGAGTAGCGGTAGGTGTTGCTCTGGAGCGTGGCCTGGTCGTTCGGGTCGGTGGGCTCGTCCACCGAGAAGTAGAGGACGATCGCCGCGGCCATGAGGAGGAGGATCGTCCCGAGGAACGCCCCGAGGATCTTCTTCCACGTGAAGAGGCGACGTATGCCGCTGCGTTTGCCGGCGCCGCCCTTGCCGTTGGCGCCGTTGGCGCCGTTGGCGCGTCTGCTCGGCGCACGCCCCGCACCGCGCTGCTGCGCCTTACGCACTTCTGCTCGGCCCATCGCTCCCGCTCCGCTCGATTACCCCCCCGACGTCAGCTCAGAAAGCTAACACCGCAGGCTGTGACAAAGGATGGTCAACCCTTACCAATACCGGTCAATCCGGACGTGAGAATGAGCACCCACATCACTGGAACCGACGCTCACCTAAGCCGAAGGGTTGCCGCAACGCAAAAAAGTGATATCAATTTGCTAGGCGGTCCGAGCGGCCGTGACCACAGAAACGGGGCAAATGATGACGAACCAAATCGCCACACCGGACGGGGTACGGGAGTTCACCGCGCGCAGCGTGGGTGGCGGTCTGGCCCTACTCCTCGGACTGGCGGGCCTGTTGGCGGGCGGGGGCCTCATCGCGGCGGGCGCGGCGGCGACGGCCGTCGCGGCCAAGGCGGCGCTGATCGCCCTCGGCGTCCTCACGATCCTCGGCTCCGTCATAGCGATGAGCGGCCTGAACACGGTGGCGCCGGGCGAGGCCCGGGTCGTGCAGCTCTTCGGCCGCTACCGGGGCACGATCCGCGCCGACGGACTGCGCTGGGTCAACCCGCTCACCTCGCGCGAGAAGATCTCCACCCGGGTGCGCAACCACGAGACGGCCGTCCTGAAGGTCAACGACGCCTACGGCAACCCGATCGAGCTGGCGGCGGTCGTGGTGTGGCGGGTCGAGGACACCGCGCGGGCCGTCTTCGAGGTCGATGACTTCACGGAGTTCGTCGAGACCCAGACCGAGGCGGCGGTCCGGCACATCGCGATCGAGTACCCCTACGACTCGCACGAGGAGGGCGGCCTGTCGCTGCGCGGGAACGCCGAGGAGATCACCGAGAAGCTGGCGGTCGAACTGCACGCGCGCGTCGAGGCGGCCGGCGTGCACATCATCGAGTCCCGCTTCACGCATCTCGCGTACGCTCCGGAGATCGCCTCCGCGATGCTCCAGCGCCAGCAGGCGGGCGCGGTCGTGGCGGCACGCAAGCAGATCGTGGAGGGTGCGGTGGGCATGGTCGAGCTGGCGCTGACCCGTCTGGCGGAGCAGGACATCGTGGACCTGGATCCGGAGCGCAAGGCGGCCATGGTCTCGAACCTGATGGTCGTCCTGTGCGGTGACCGCGCGGCCCAGCCGGTGGTCAACACGGGAACCCTCTACCAGTGACCCCCGGCGGCGAGCAGAGCCCGGCAGCGGGCCGGCAGGCGCGCAAGCAGGTACTGCTGCGGCTCGATCCGCAGGTGTACGAGGCGCTGGCCCGCTGGGCCGGCGAGGAGCTGCGCAGCGCGAACGCGCAGATCGAGTTCCTGCTCCGCCGCGCCCTCGCCGAGGCCGGCCGCCTCCCCTCCAGCCCCGGCCCCATCCCCCGCCGGGGCCGGCCCCCGAAGTCCGCGGACTGACCACGTCCAGGGGCCGGACCGCGCTCGGCGCGGTCCGGCCCCCGCCTCCCCTCCCTCTATACACTCCGCGTATACACACGGTGTAGAGTCGCCGTCATGTCCATCGGTCACACGCTCCTGGGCCTCCTCGAGGCCGGCCCGCGCCACGGCTACGACCTCAAGCGCGCCTTCGACGAGAAATTCGGTCACGACCGCCCCCTCGCCTACGGGCAGGTCTACTCGACCATGTCCCGCCTCCTGAAGAACGGCCTCGTCGAGGTCGACGGCATAGAGAGCGGCGGCGGGCCCGAACGCAAGCGGTACGCCATCACCGACGCCGGGATCACCGACGTCGAGGCCTGGCTCTCCCAGCCCGAGAAGCCCGAGCCCTACCTCCACTCCACCCTCTACACCAAGGTCGTCCTCGCCCTGCTCACCGGCCGCCGCGCCGACGAGCTGCTGGACACCCAGCGCGCCGAGCACCTGCGCCTCATGCGCATCCTCACCCAGCGCAAGCGCAAGGGCGACATAGCCGACCAGCTCGTCTGCGACCACGCCCTCTTCCACCTGGAGGCGGACCTGCGGTGGCTGGAGCTCACCGCGGCCCGCCTCGACCAGCTCGCGCGGGAGGTCCGCCGATGATGACCCCGGCCGGCTCCCTCCTCGCCGCGACGGACCTGCGCAAGGCGTTCGGAACCACCAAGGCCCTCGACGGCGCCGAGTTCTCCATCCACCCCGGCGAGGTCGTCGCCGTCATGGGCCCCTCGGGCTCCGGCAAGTCGACGCTGCTGCACTGCCTCGCGGGCATCGTCCCTCCCGACTCGGGCTCCATCACCTACGCCGGACGCGAGCTCACCTCCATGAGCGATGCCGAGCGCAGCGAGCTGCGCCGCACCGAGTTCGGCTTCGTCTTCCAGTTCGGCCAGCTCGTACCGGAGTTGACCTGCGTGGAGAACGTCGCCCTCCCGCTGCGCCTGACCGGCGTCAAGCGCAAGGAGGCCGAACGCACCGCCCTGCACTGGATGGAGCAGCTCCAGGTCGAGGACCTCGGGGCCAAGCGGCCCGGCGAGATATCCGGCGGTCAGGGGCAGCGCGTGGCCGTCGCCCGCGCCCTGGTCACCCGCCCCCGGGTGATCTTCGCCGACGAGCCCACCGGAGCCCTCGACTCCCTCAACGGCGAACTCGTCATGCAGCTGCTCACGGAGACCGCCCGCTCCGCGAACGCCGCCGTCGTGCTCGTCACCCACGAGACGCGCGTGGCCGCCTACTCCGACCGTGAGATCGTCGTGCGCGACGGGAAGTCCCGCGACATGGAGCGGCTCGTATGAGCCGGCTCCAGGTCTGGGCCCGCGATCTCGGCATGGGCACCCGCTTCGCCTTCGGCGGCGGCCGCGAGGGATGGATCCGCACCCTGCTCACCGGTGTCGGTGTCGGTCTCGGCGTCGCGCTGCTGCTGATCAGCACCGCGATCCCCGGCGCCCTCGCCGCGCGGTACGAGCGCGGCGACGCACGGTCGACGATGAGCTCCGAGCGGGCCGACGCCCCCGGGCCCGACACCCTGCTGATCGCCCGCATCGGCCAGACGTACCAGCGCAAGGACATCGAGGGGCACGTGGTCCGGGCCGAGGGCCCCCACGCCCCGCTGCCGCCCGGTCTGAAGCGGATCCCCGGCCCGGGCGAGATGGCCCTCTCCCCCGCCCTCGACGCGTTGCTGAACTCCTCCGACGGCGCCCTGCTGCGCGAGCGGCTCGACGCGCGGGTCAGTGAGATCGTCGGCGCCCCGGGGCTGGTCGGCCCCGGCGAACTGATCTTCTACCTGGGCAGCGACACCCTCCGGAAGAACGGCCCCGAGGACTACCGCGTCGAGCGCGTCACCACCTTCGGCTACGACGCGGAGCGCGAGGGCCTCGACCCCGTGCTCATGCTGATGGTCGTCCTGACGTTCGTCGCCCTGCTGATGCCCGTCGCCGTGTTCATCGCCACCGCCGTCCGCTTCGGCGGGGAGCGGCGCGACCGGCGGCTCGCCGCGCTGCGGCTGGTCGGCGCCGACAGCAGGATGGTGCGCCGGATCGCGGCCGGCGAGGCACTGGCCGGCTCTCTGGTCGGACTGGTGCTGGGCACCGGCTTCTTCGCCGTCGGCCGCTCCCTGGTCGGCAGCGTCAGCCTCCAGCAGCGCAGCGTCTTCCCCGCCGACCTCGACCCGGCGCCCTGGCTCGCCGTCCTGGTCGCCCTCGCGGTGCCCGCGGCGGCGGTGGCCGTGACCCTGTTCGCGCTGCGCGGTGTGGTCATCGAGCCGCTGGGCGTCGTCCGTACGGCCAAGCCCTCCCGGCGCCGGATCTGGTGGCGGCTGCTGCTCCCGCTGGTCGGGCTCGCTCTGCTCGTGCCCATGGGCGGCCGCGGCAACGACCACGGCAGGTTCAACCAGTGGCAGGTCGCCGGAGGCGTGGTGCTGCTGCTGGTCGGGATCACCGTGCTGCTCCCCTGGCTGCTGGAACGTCTCGTCGCGAGGATGTCCGCCGGCCCGGTCTCCTGGCAGCTGGCCGTGCGCCGGCTCCAGGTCAACAGCGGCGCGGCCGCCCGCCTGGTCAACGGCATCGCCGTGGCCGTCGCGGGCGCCATCGCCCTCCAGATGCTCTTCGCGGGCGTCGAGGGCGACTACACCAAGTCGACCGGCCAGGATCCCGGCAGGGCCGCCGTCGCGGTCATGGTGAACCGCGATGCGGAGACGCGCATGGACGACCTCGCGCAGCGGATCTCCGCCGTGCCGGGCGTCACCCGCGCCGTCCCGCTGACCTCCGCTCAGGCCGCCCACCAGGTGCCCGCGGCGGAGGAGACGGTCCAGGTGACCATCGGCACCTGCGACGCGCTCGGCGAGGTCGCGACACTCGACTCCTGCAAGGACGGCGACGCCTTCGTCCTGACCGGCTCCACGTCGGAGGACGTCTACGGGGCCACGGCGAAGCCCGGCGACGAGCTGTTCGTCGGCAACGTCAGGGGCTACGGGTCCGGGACGGCCGACCGGCCCGGTCCGGCGAAGTGGAAGGTCCCGGCGGACGCCCGCACGGTCCCCAGCCGGGAGGACCCCACCGGGCAGCTGCGCAGCGGCCTGCTGGTGACCCCGTCGGCCGCGCCGAAGGAGATCGGTGCATTCCCGGACGCGCGGATCTTCGTCCAGGTCGACGAGTCCGGTCCGGACCCCCTGGACCGGGCGCGCACCGCCGTCTTCAAGGCGGACCCGTTCGCCACGGCGATGACGCTGCGGCACACCACGGAAGCCGCCGGCTACTCCTCGATCCGCACGGGGCTGTTCTTCGGCGCCACCGCCGTACTGGTCCTGATCGGCGCAAGCCTGCTCGTCTCCCAGCTGGAGCAGTTGCGCGAGCGCCGGCGGCTGCTCTCCTCCCTGGTCGCCTTCGGCACCAAGCGCTCCACGCTGAGCCTGTCGGTGCTGTGGCAGACGGCCGTGCCGATCGTGCTGGGCCTGGTGCTGGCGGCCGGGGCGGGCGTGGGGCTGGGCGCCGTCCTGATGAGCATGGCCGCCCAGCCGGTCCGGATCGACTGGGCGTCGGTGCTCGGGATGACGGCGGCCGGCGCGGGTGTGGTGGTCGTGGTGACCCTGCTCAGCCTGCCGCCGCTGCTGCGGCTGATGCGCCCGGACGGCCTGCGCACGGAGTGACCCCCGTACGCGCCTGACGCCGCCCCTGACCCGTACGCCCCTGACCCGTACGCCCGTTCCCGGTGGCGCCCGCGGCTCCCCCTAGTCGGTGGGCCACACCGGGAGCGGGCGTACGGCTTCGCGCAGCGCGGCGGCGATCGTCCGGAACTCCTCCTGGCGGGCGGTCCCGGTGCGCATGGCCAGGGCGATGCGCCGCGAGGGCGCGGGCTCGGCGAAGTACCCGGTGGACAGGTACTCGTTGCGGGCGGTCTCCAGGCGCAGGGCGGTGCGCGGCAGCAGCGTCACGCCGAGCCCCCCGGCGACCAGCTGGACGAGGGTGGAGAGCCCCGCGGCGGTCGTCGTCACGTCCGCCCCGGTGGTGCGCCCCGCCTCCCGGCAGATGTCGAGGGCCTGGTCCCGCAGGCAGTGCCCTTCGTCCAGCAACAGCAGCTGCAGTCCCCGCAGTTCCTCCAGCGGGATGTCCCGGCGCCCGGCCAGCGCGTGCTCCCTGGGCGCGAGCAGGACGAAGTCCTCGTCGAAAACGGGCAGTTCGGTGACCCCGGGGACCCCCAGCGGCACCGCCAGCAGGAGCAGGTCCAGGCGTCCGGTGGCCAGCCCCTCCAGCAGGGTCGCGGTCTGCTCCTCGTGCACCTGGAGGTCCATCCGGGGGTAGCGCCGGTGGAAGAGCCCGAGCACGGTCGGCAGCAGGTACGGGGCCACCGTGGGGATCACCCCGAACCGCAGGATCCCGGTGAAGGGGGCCCGTACCGCCTCGGCCTCCTCCAGCAGCCCGCCCACCGCGTCGAGCACCACCTGCGCCCGGGCCGCGATCCGCTCGCCCGCCGGGGAGAGCAGCACCTTGCGGGTGGTGCGCTCCAGCAGCTGCACGCCGAGGGCCTCCTCCAGCGCGGAGACGGCTCCGGAGAGCGCCGGCTGGCTCATCCCGATGGCCGCGGCGGCGTCCCGGAAGTGCAGGTGCTCGGCGACGGCCGCGAAGGCGCGCAACTGTGCGAGGGTCGGCTGCTTCGCTCCCCTGTTACCCACGGCCACTGATAGGTACCTCCGATCACCCACCACAAGACTAGCTATTTCTGCAATCAATGCAGGTGTGTCAGCATGTGAGATACGTCCAACCCCCTCGGAAAACCCCCAAAAGGGGCTATTTTCCTATTCTCAAGGAGAGCGCGTGCTCACTGTTGGTGACAAGTTCCCGGCCTTCGACCTGACCGCCTGTGTCTCGCTCGAGGCCGGAGCTGAGTTCGCGCAGATCGACCACAAGACCTACGAAGGCAAGTGGAAGGTCGTCTTCGCCTGGCCGCTCGACTTCACCTTCGTGTGCCCGACCGAAATCGCCGCCTTCGGCAAGCTGAACGACGAGTTCGCCGACCGCGACGCGCAGGTCCTCGGCTTCTCGCTGGACTCCGAGTACGTCCACCACGCCTGGCGCAAGGACCACGCCGACCTGCGTGACCTGCCCTTCCCGATGCTGTCCGACATCAAGCGCGAGCTGTCGGCCGAGCTCGGCATCCTCGGCGAGGACGGCCTCCCGATGCGCGCCGTCTTCATCGTGGACCCGAACAACGAGATCCAGTTCTCGATGGTGACCGCCGGTTCCGTGGGCCGTAACCCCAAGGAGGTCCTGCGGGTCCTCGACGCCCTGCAGACCGACGAGCTGTGCCCCTGCAACTGGAACAAGGGCGAGGCCACCATCGACGCCGGCGCGCTGCTGGCCGGTGAGTGACGGATGTCCCTGGACGCCCTGAAGTCGGCCGTACCGGACTTCGCCAAGGACCTGAAGCTGAACCTCGGTTCGGTCATCGGCAACAGCGACCTCCCGCAGCAGCAGCTGTGGGGCACCGTCCTGTCCTGCGCGATCGCCGCCCGCTCCCCGCGCGTCCTGCGTGAGCTGGAGCCCGAGGCGAAGGCGAACCTCTCCCCGGAGGCGTACACCGCCGCCAAGTCCGCCGCCGCGGTCATGGCGATGAACAACGTCTTCTACCGCACGCGGCACCTGCTCTCCGACCCGGAGTACGGCACGCTGCGCGCCGGCCTGCGGATGAACGTCATCGGCAACCCGGGCGTGGAGAAGGTCGACTTCGAGCTGTGGTCGCTCGCGGTCTCCGCGATCAACGGCTGCGGTCAGTGCCTGGACTCGCACGAGCAGGTCCTGCGCAAGGCCGGCGTCGACCGCGAGACGATCCAGGAGGCCTTCAAGATCGCCTCGGTGATCCAGGCCGTCGCCGTCACCCTCGACGCCGAGGCCGCCCTCGCCGCCGAGTAGGCACGCGTACGACCGTCAGGGCCCCCGCAGCCGTCTCCGGCCGCGGGGGCCCTGCGCGTTCACTTCCTCAGTGCGGCCATCAGCGCCCGCGCGTCCTCGACCGCCGCCGCTGCCAGCGTGTCCCGGCCGGGCCGTGCCAAGAGCCTCGCCTGCGGGTCCGGATCGTCCTCGGTCCGGTCGTAGAACATCACCTCGAAGGTGAACACCGCGCCACCGTCACGGACCCTCAGCTGGAGGCCGTCGGCGGCACCGGGGGTACTGAGGAGAGCCTGCTCCCCCAGACCGGGGACCGACTCCCAGTGGTCGGCAACGCCTTCGCCGAGCACCCGGTCGTACCGGGAGCCGAGCTCGAACTCGGGCGCCGGATCCGTCTTCTTGTGCAGCTCCACCACCGCGGCGACGAAGAACCCCCCGGCGGCCACCGAACGGTCACCGTTGTGGCTGCACGAAGCCCAGTCCATGGCCGGATGCCGGCCGCCCTTCTGCGGGGCGGAGTCCGTGAACCCGCCCAGCCCCCCGGCCAGGGCCGGCGCCTTGAACTGGTCGCACAGGTTCTCCGTGACCCGGTAGCGGATCTCCGGCTCCTTCAGCCGGTCCCCGTAGGCGTACACCCCGCCCGCCCACAGCGCGGAGGTGGCCACCACGGCCACCAGCACCGGCCACCACGGCCGGCGGGGCCCCCTCGCCTCGTGCACCACGGTGTCCTGCGCGACCTCGGCCGGCCGCGCCGACTCCCACTCCCCGTCTAACTCGGGCTCTGTGATCATCCCGTCCCCCTAGTTCTTCAGCGCCACCATGAGCTCGCGCATGTCCTCGATCATCGCCGCCTGGACCGCGGTGGCGTCAGTGGCGGGTCGGTCGTTCTTCTCCGCGTAGGTGCCGGCCCACACTTCGACGGTGAACACCGCAGCGCCGTCCAGCACCTTGAGCTCCTGCAGCTGACCAGAGGCGGACACGATCATGACGGCATCCTCACCGAGGTCCGGCACCGCTTCCCTGCGCACGTCGCCGGTGTCGGCCATCGCCCTGAGCGGCGGCACCTCGAACTCGGTCGAGGGGTCGACCTTCTTGTGCAGGTCGACCCGCGCGGTCACGATGAAGTCCGGCATGCCATCGACGTTGTTCCTCACGCACGCTGCCCCGTACACGGCAGGGTGGTCGCTCTCCTGGTTCATCGGTCTCTTCTTGTGCAGGTCTCCGGCCAGCCCGCCCAGCGTCTGAGCCTTGAAGTCCTCGCACAGGTTCTCCGTCGCCCGGTACGAGAGCGTCGGCGCCGCCGGCCGGTCCCCGAGGGCGTACAGCCCGCCGGCCCACACCGCCGACGCCGCCACCACCCCGCCCAGCGCCCACAGCCACGGCCGCGAAGTGCCCGCCGCCGCGCGCTCGCGCGGCGCGAGCGGCTCCGCCACCTCCGCCGGCTCCGCCGTGTCCCACTCCGCGTCGAGCTCCGGATCGGTGATCATGTCCGCCCCCTGCAGTCCCAAGTCCTGAGCGCCGCCACCGGCATGCGCGCGTCGTTGATCATTGCAGCCCTGACCTCCTCGACGTCGGGGCAGGGGCGAATCGATCGATTCGGGCTAGGACTTGCGGTCCTCGCTGTCGGGTACGACGCCCAGGGCCGTCGAGCCGTGCGGGGCCGGACCGACCATGCCGGCTCCGTGGCGGAGCTGCTCGCGCGAGTACGCCCTCAGGTATCCGACCACCGTGTTGGTGACCGCCACCAGCGGAACGGCGACCACCGCACCGCCGATGCCCGCGATCATGCCGCCGGCGGCCACCGCGAGCACCACCGCGAGCGGGTGCACCCGTACCGCCCGGCCGAGGATGAAGGGCTGCAGCACGTGCCCCTCGATCTGCTGCACCGCCAGCACCACGAGCAGCACCATCAGGGCGGTGAACACGCCCTGGGTCACGAGCGCCACGACCACCGCGAGGGCGCCCGAGACCACTGCGCCGACCAGCGGGATGAAGGCGAAGAGGAAGATGAAGACGGCCAGCGGCACCGCCATCGGCACGTCCAGGAAGTAGATGCCGAGGCCGATGAAGATGGCGTCGATGAGGGCGACGATGACCGTGCCGCGCACGTACGCGGTCAGCGTGCGCCAGGCCCGCGGACCGGCCCCGGCGACACCGGCCCGGGCGGCGGACGGGACGAGGCCCAGGGCCCAGTTCCAGATGCGCTTGCCGTCGTAGAGCAGGAAGAGCGTCGAGAACATCGCGAGCAGTATGCCGGTGAGGACCTCGACGAGGACCGTCACGCCTTGCAGGCCGGCGGAGGTGATCTGCTCGGTGTTCGTGCCGATGGTCTCGCTGAGGTTCTTCGCGATGTCGTTGATCTGCTTCTCGGTCACGTGGAACGGACTGTCCAGTGCCCAGAGCTTGAGCTCGTTGATGCCGTCGCGGACCCGGTCGGAGAGGTCGTCGAGGTTCTCCATGACCTGCCAGACCACGAACCAGCCGACGAGCCCGATGACCACGAAGCCGAGGATCGCCGTGACGGCCGTGGCCAGCCCCCGCGGCAGGCCCAGCCGGCGCAGCCGGACGACGAAGGGCTGGAGCATCGCGGTGACGAGCATCGCGGCGGCGAAGGCGAGGACGACCAGGCGGACTTCGCTGATCACCTTCATCAGCACCCAGAGCATCCCGGCGAGGAGCAGCAGCCGCCAGCTGGCCTCGGCGGCGACGCGCATCCCCCACGGGACCACGCTCGCCGGGTCGGGGCGCTCGGGGACGGCCGGCGGGGCCGGGTGCGGCGGGTCGGCAACGGGCGGCGCGGTGGCGGGCGGCTCGGGCTCCGCCGGCGCGGACGCGGCGGCACCCCGCGGGTCCCCGATGGTCTCGGCCTCGACCTCGGCGCGCCGCTCGTTGAGCCGCGCCTCCATCCGGTTCAGCTTGTTCCCGAGCCGGCCGAGCCAGCCTTCCCGCTTCGCCATGTCACTTCCTTCCCCCGCCCCCGTCTACGGGCACACCACGAGACCGTACACGCGGGGAGCCCCGCACCGTAGGACGGTGCGGGGCTCCCCGAGGTTGAGCGTGCTTCTAGTACCAGCCGTTGGCCTGGTGGAAGCTCCACGCGCCGCAGGGGCTGCCGTAGCGGACGTTCATGTAGTTCAGGCCCCACTTGATCTGCGTGGCGGGGTTCGTGCGCCAGTCCGCGCCGGCCGAGGCCATCTTCGAACCGGGCAGCGCCTGGACCAGACCGTAGGCGCCCGAGGACGAGTTCACGGCCTTGTAGTTCCAGGTGGATTCCTGGTTGATGATGTTCGAGAAGCACTGGAACTGGCCGGCCGGGACCATCTGCTGGGCGATGGCCTTGACCTGGGCGACCGTGTAGGAGCTCTGGGGGGCGAAGTCGCCGGCGTCGCGGGCGGCGGAGCGGCTGGCGACCTCTTCCTTCGCCTCGCGTTCCTTCTTCGCCTTCTCGTCGGCGGCCTTCTGCGCTTCGGCCTTCTTCGCCTTGGCGTCCTCGGCGGCCTGCAGGCGTGCGGCCTCCTCGGCCGAGCGCTTGGCGTCGGCGTCGGCGGCGTGGGCGATGGTGTCGGCCTGCTGCGTCAGGGACGCGCTCTGGACCTGCGCCTGATCGCCGACCGGGATTTCGGCAAGGAGAGTCGCGCCGGAAGCGGTCGTCTCGAGATCGTTCGTGGGGTCGCCGGTGGCAACGCCCACGACTGCGCCGACGGTGGTGACCGCGGTGGCCGAAGCCACGGCGAACCCCCGGACCGAGATCCGGCTCACACGGTGTCCTTCCAGCAGCGTCCGCAGTGACCGCGCGGGCGCAAAAGTGCCCCTCGACTCTGGCCTCCGTGGTTCTACGGTCACTGGAGGCGCGGGCCCGTGGGCAACTCCCTCGCGGGGGCTGCTCCGTGAAACTCCGGGCGGCATACGGCATTCGACTGTGGAGTTGTGGTGCTGCGTCGTACCTCACGGGAGGTACTGGGGGTCCCCCCGGACGAAGTCTGGGGGAGTGCCGTATGCGGGGCCTGACGGAAACCAGACTCTGCCGGAACGCGACACCGCAAGGCAATTCTCCGTTGCGTGGGAAAGGTCACACCTGGCATGTCGCCGTCGATTTCACCAAAGGGCTGTGCAGCACGACGCCGCCCGGCTAGGCTCTCGGGCCTTTGCCGGGCGGCGCCAACTCACCTTCCCGCTATGTGGTTTTTGACCGTTTCGACTGCCCGGAAGGGGGCCGCCGGGGTCAGAGGGTTTCGAGCATCTCGGTGACCAGTGCGGCGATCGGGGAGCGCTCGGACCGCGTGAGGGTGACGTGCGCGAAGAGCGGATGCCCCTTCAACTTCTCGACCACGGCGACGACTCCGTCGTACCGGCCGACCCGCAGGTTGTCGCGCTGGGCCACGTCGTGGGTCAGAACGACCCGCGAATTCGCCCCGATCCGGGACAGAACGGTCAGCAGGACGTTCCGCTCCAGCGACTGCGCCTCGTCCACGATCACGAAGGCGTCGTGCAGCGAACGGCCGCGGATGTGGGTGAGCGGCAGGACCTCCAGCATCCCGCGGTTCAGCACCTCCTCGATGACCTCGCGCCCGGCGACCGCCGAGAGGGTGTCGAAGACCGCCTGCGCCCAGGGGCTCATCTTCTCGGAGGCGTCCCCGGGCAGGTAGCCGAGGTCCTGGCCGCCCACCGCGTACAGCGGCCGGAAGACCATCACCTTCTGATGCTGCCTCCGCTCCAGCACCGCCTCCAGGCCGGCGCACAGGGCCAGCGCGGACTTTCCGGTGCCGGCCCGGCCGCCCATCGAGATGATCCCGATCTCGGGATCGAGGAGGAGGTCCAGCGCGATGCGCTGCTCGGCGCTGCGGCCGTGCAGCCCGAAGGCCTCGCGGTCGCCCCGTACGAGCTTCACGTTGCCGTCCGCGGTGACCCGGCCGAGCGCCTTGCCGCGCTCGGACTGCAGGACCAGTCCGGTGTGCACGGGCAGTTCGGCGACCTCCGGCACGTAGAGCCGCTCCTCCGAGTAGAGGAGGTCGACCTGCTCTCCGGAGAGGGCGACCTCGCTCATGCCCGTCCAGCCGGCATCGGTGATCGCGAGCTCTGCCCGGTACTCCTCCGCGATCAGCCCCACGGAGGAGGCCTTGATGCGCAGCGGGAGATCCTTCGAGACCACCGTGACGTCGTAGCCCTCGGCCTGCAGATTGCGGGCGACGGCGAGGATCCGCGAGTCGTTGTCCCCCAGTCGGAAGCCGGCGGGCAGGACGCCCGGGTCGGAGTGGTTGAGCTCGACACGCAGGGTGCCGCCCAGATCGCCCAGCGGGATGGGGGCGTCGAGGCGACCGTTCCGGACCCGGAAGTCGTCGAGCAGGCGCAGGGCCTGGCGCGCGAAGTAGCCGAGTTCGGGATGGTGCCTCTTTGCCTCCAGCTCGGTGATCACCACGATCGGGAGCACGACCTCGTGCTCGTCGAAGCGGGAGATCGCGTTGGGGTCTGCCAGCAGGACGCTGGTGTCGAGGACGTAGGTCCGCCTGTCGGGCAGGCGGCGCTTTGTGCTGGTCACCACGGAAGGACGTACCCCCTCGGAAGAGGTCGGGCCATGAAGACCGGACCGGTCATCGGCACCCATGCCGGGGCCGATTTCCGGCCCTCCCACTTCGTCCGTGCGAACCGCACGTGCGTCCTGGTGCAAAGGGCCTCCCGGGCGGACGACCCCATGCCGTCCGCTGAGACTCGACACCCGTGGATCGGGCATCGACCTGAAAGGGATATTCCCCGATCAGGCCAGGCCATGCCATGGCATATGACGGACGCTCGGTGAATCCCTGGTGAAGGGTTCCGGAAGGGGGCCGAGGGGGAGCTGCGACGGCCCGCGACGGCTCGCGGGGGCCCGCGGGGCTCAGGTGCCGTAGCGCCGGTGGCGGGCCGCGTAGTCGCGCAGGGCCCGCAGGAAGTCGACCTTGCGGAAGGCCGGCCAGAAGACTTCGCAGAAGTAGTACTCGGAGTGCGCGCTCTGCCACAGCATGAATCCGGACAGCCGCTGCTCGCCGCTGGTGCGGATCACGAGGTCCGGGTCGGGCTGGCCGCGCGTGTAGAGGTGCTCGGCGATGTGGTCGATGTCGAGGATCTCGGCGAGCTCCTCGAACGAGGTGCCCTTCCGCGCGTGCTCCAGGAGCAGCGAGCGGACGGCGTCCGCGATCTCCTGACGGCCGCCGTAGCCGACGGCGACGTTGACGAGTATCCCGTCGACGTCGTGGGTGGCCTGCTCGGCCTCCTTGAGCACCGTCTGCGTCCCGGCGGGCAGGATGTCGAGGTTGCCGACGTGGTGGACGCGCCAGCGGCCGTCCGCGGCGAGGCCCCGGACGGTGTTCTCGATGATGTTGAGCAGCGGGCGGAGCTCGACCTCGGGCCGGTCCAGGTTGTCGGTGGACAGCATCCACAGGGTGACGACCTCGACGTCCGTCTCGGTGCACCAGCCGAGCATCTCGGAGATCTTGTCGGCTCCGGCCTGGTGGCCCTGCTCCGTCGTACCTCCGGACGCCTTCGCCCAGCGACGGTTGCCGTCCAGGATGACGCCGATGTGCTTGGGCGCCGCGTCATGGTCGAGGCGGCCTTCCACCCGGCGTGCGTAAAGCCTGTACACCAGGTCGCGCAGCTTCACGATCTTCCAGCCCCTCCGTGCAATGCCCCCGTGCCATTTGCGGTCTCCCCCGAGGCGGCCACATTACTGCGCGGCGGGATGGGGTACCCAACTCGGTCTGTCACAAGTCCGTGATAGGGAGGACAACGTGACTGATACCAATCCCTATCGGGCAGAGCCCTCGCGCTACGACTCCATGGAGTACCGGCGCACCGGCCACAGCGGCCTCAAGCTCCCCGCGATCTCCCTCGGCCTCTGGCACAACTTCGGCGACGACAAGTCCCTGGAGTCCCAGCGGGCGATCCTGCGCCGCGCCTTCGACCTCGGCGTCACCCACTTCGACCTGGCGAACAACTACGGGCCGCCGCCCGGATCGGCCGAGCTGAACTTCGGCAAGATCTTCGCGCAGGACTTCGCGGCCTACCGCGACGAGCTGATCCTCTCGACCAAGGCCGGGTACCTGATGCACCCCGGCCCGTACGGCGAGTGGGGCAGCCGGAAGTACCTGCTCAGCTCGCTCGACGCCTCGCTGAAGCGGATGGGCGTGGACTACGTCGACATCTTCTACTCGCACCGCTTCGACCCGGAGACCCCGCTCGAGGAGACCATGGGCGCCCTCGCGTCCGCGGTCCAGCAGGGCAAGGCGCTGTACGTGGGCGTCTCCTCGTACACGGCGGAGCAGACCGCGGAGGCCGTGCGGATCCTGCGCGACATGGGCGTGCGCCCCCTCATCCACCAGCCCTCGTACTCCATGATCAACCGCTGGACGGAGAAGGACGGGCTGCTGGACACCCTGGAGGACGCCGGGATGGGGTGCATCTCCTTCGCGCCGCTCGCGCAGGGGATGCTGACCGCCAAGTACCTGAAGGGCATCCCGGCGGACTCGCGCGCCGCGCAGGGGAAGTCCCTCAACCCGGACCTGCTGTCGGACGAGGTGCTCCGCCGGCTGGCCGGCCTGAACGAGATCGCGGTCCGCCGCGGCCAGTCCCTGGCCCAGCTGGCACTGAAGTGGGTGCTGCGCGACGACCGGATGACCTCGGCGCTGATCGGCGCTTCCAGCGTGAGGCAACTGGAGGAGAACGTGGCCGCGCTGGCGTCCGCGCCGCTCTCCGAGGCCGAGTTGAAGGAGATCGACTCCTTCGCGGTGTCCACCCCCGGGACCAACATCTGGGCCCAGCGCGGCTGACCTGCGCATTCGTCTCGCGCCCCGGTTGGACGGCGGAGAAACGAAAAACGGGCCGGTCCGTGGGGGGGATACGGACCGGCCCGAGGGGGGGTTCCACCATAACCCTTCGTAAAGCATGCTGCGTGCATTGGCGCGCCACGATTACGCTCCGAAACCGCCCAGCAGCACTCCGGTGAGTGCTCCGGCCGCCATGAAGGGGCCGAAGGCGAAGCCGTGGTCGCGGCTCCCGGAGCCGCGCAACAGCAGGGAGAGCCCGTAGAGGGCCCCGTAGAGGAGGCCGAGGAAGGCCCCTGCCGCCCATACCCCCCACCCGTACCACCCAAGAGCGACGCCCAGCGGGAGCGCCAGCTTGACGTCGCCGAAGCCCATGCCCGCGGGGTTGATCAGGTGGAGCACCAGGTATGCGGCTCCGAGCGCGCCGCCGCCGGACAGCGCGAGCCGCCAGTCGCCTCCGGCGCGGGGCAGGAGGGCGGCCGCACCGAGCCCGGCGGCGACCGCGGCGGCGAGCGGCAGGGTCAGCACGTCGGGCAGCCGGTGCACGGCGCGGTCCACGAGCGCGAGCAGCACGACGACCGGGGCGAGCCCCACCAGGACCACCGCCTCGGGCCGCCCCCCGACGGCCGCCCCGAGCACGGCGCAGAGCGCCCCGGCGAGGGCGGCGAGCGGGGCGGCGCGCCGCCCGTAGGCGTGCGGCGCCGTGCACACGGGGCCCTGCGCAAGGGCCTCCACGGGAACCCGGCAACTGGCCTGCCCGAGCCAGCCGCGCACCCGGTGGCCCTCCGGGCAGCGGTCACGCCAGGGCTCCCCCGGCTCGACGGAGAACCGGTACACGGCCCGCGGCAGCAGCCATCCCGCGGTGGCGCCGTATCCGGCGGCAAGAACGATCAGGGCGACACCCATGCGGCGACGGTAGCGCCGACGGCTGCCGGATTCAGCCCCGCCGACGCTTGAGGCGCAGGGCCCGGGACCGGAACCCCGACCTCCCAACCCCGCCGACGTTCGAGGCGCAGGGCCCGGGACCGGAACCCCGACCTCCCAACCCCGCCGGCGATTGAGGCGCGGGGTCCGGGGCGGAGCCCCGATCTTCAGCCCCGCCGGCGATTGAGGCGCGGGGCCCGGGGCGGAGCCCCGATCATTCAGCCCCGCCGACGCTTGAGGCGCGGGGCCCGGGGCCGGAACCCCGACCTCCCAGCCCCGCCGACGTTCGAGGCGCGGGGCCTGGGGCGGAGCCCCGATCATTCAGCCCCGCCGACGCTTGAGCCGCGCGGTCTCTTCAGCCCCGCCGGCGATTGAGGCGCGGGGGTCCGGGGGCAGCGCCCCAGGCGACGCACCGCCCCCTAGGCTGGCCGGCATGGCGAACTGGCAGGACGGCACCGGCACCCTGCACATCGACGCAGCCCGCATCCCCCTGGAGGTCGCCGCCTCCTACCGGGCCCGCACCCAGGGGCTGCTCGGCCGGGACGGGATCGAGGGCGCCATGCTCCTGACCCCGGCGGCCGGCGTCCACACCTTCCGGATGCGGTTCGCGATCGACGTGGCCTACCTCGACCGGAACCTCCGCGTGCTCGCCGTGGTCACCATGCCCCCCGGCCGCCTCGGCCTGCCCCGCCTCCGCTCCCGGCACGTCCTGGAGGCGGCGGCCGGCGCCATGGCCGGCTGGGGGCTGCGGGCCGGCACCACCGTCGAGGTGGACGTACCGGGGCGTCTCACGCGCGGCTAGGCGGCGCCCCTCCGCGGCAGTAGGTTGGGGCGGTTGAGCTGGGGCATCAGGGGAGCGGCATGACGGAGAACGCGCGGATCAAGGCGCTGGAGCAGATCATGCCGGCGACGCACGGCGCCGACGAGGACATCGACTGGCCGGCGGCCGAGGCCGCCTGGGGGACCCGGTTCCCGGCGGATTTCATCGCGTTCATGGGCCGTTTCGGCGCGGGCTCCATCAACGGCGAGGCGAGCATCCTGCTGCCGCTGCCCAAGCCCGGGCTCCAGTGGGACCCGGCCGAGATGGCCGAGGAGACCGAGAACGCCCGGCAGGCCTGGGAGGCGGAGGGCGGTCGCGCCGCCTTCGACGTGGACCCGGAGGCGATCATCGCCTGGGGCGTCACCGGCGGCTCGGACATCCTGTGCTGGCTCACCTCCGACCCCGACCCGGACCGGTGGCCGGTCCTGGTCTGCGGGCGCCACACCGCCGACTCCTTCGCGGTGCATCCGTACGGCATGGCCGAATTCCTGTACCGGCTCTGCTCCGACGAGTTCGACGTGAGCCCCGTCAGCATCACCTTCTGGGACGGCGACCACCTCAGCTTCGTGCACTGGCGCAAGGCCCAGCGGCGCTGGCAGGAGGGCCGCAACCCGGAGACGGGCGAGCCCGACCCGTACGCCGGCGAGTTCGCCGACTAGAACCCCCGGGGCTCCATAGGGCCCCTCGGAGCGTCACCCTGCCCGCAGCCCGTTTCCGCGACCGGAAACGGGCCCTTCGGCAGGTCTACGCGCGTCCGATTTGCTGATCACATATCGGAAAACACCAGCCGGAAAAGCCGCACTTGGAGCATTGACCACAACTGCGCCCCCAATGCAATCAACCACCCCTTCGTCGGGAGAGAATTCCGGCCAACGGGCACATCCAGATACACCTCAGCCCGGAGCAACTCATAAGTAACAACGAGATTCAAAAGAAAATCAGGGGAATACACCCGTGCGACGAAGAATCTTCGGCACGACCGCCACCACGGTCGTGCTCGGCCTGTTGATGCCTCTGTCCGGATGTGGTGGCTCCGGAGACAGTGCAGGTGACGGGGGGACGCTGCACCTGATCGCCGCCGAATACGGAGACAGCCCGGCCACCAGTTCCAAGCCCTACTGGGACAAGATGACGGCTGCTTTCACCGAGGCCAATCCCGGAATCAAGGTCGACGTCAAGCTCCTGCCGTGGGCCGACATCGACCGCGAGGTCTCCCGCATGGTCAAGGCCGGCAAGGCGCCGGATGTCGCGCTCATGGGCTCTTACTCCGACTTCGCCGCCCAGGGTCAGCTCTATCCCGCGGACGAACTCCTCTCGGTCACCGGTGAGGCGAATTTCCTCCAGCCGCTCGCCGACGCCGGCTCGGTCGGCAACACCCTCTACGGCCTGCCCTTCGTGGCGAGCAGCCGCCTCCTCTTCTACAACCAGGCGCTCTTCACCAAGGCCGGCATCAAGGAACCCCCGAAGACCTGGTCCGACCTCAAGGCCGCCGCGAAGGCGCTCAAGGACAAGGGCGTGGCGTACCCGTACGCGCTGCCCCTCGGCCCGGAAGAGGCGCACGCCGAGGCGATGATCTGGGAGCTGAGCAACGGCGGCGGCTACGCCGACAGCGCCGGCAACTACGCCCTGGCCTCCGAGCAGAACATCAAGACGTGGAGCTGGGTCAAGGAGCAACTGGTCGCCCCCGGTCTCACCGGCCCCACCCCGCCCTCCCAGCTCAACCGCGCCGACGCCTTCGCCGCCTTCCTGCGCGGCGAGGTCGGCATGCTCAACGGCTACCCGTCGCTGGCCCACGAGGCGCGCGGCAAGGGCATCAGCGTCGGCACCATCGCCATGCCCGTCTCGGACAACCTCGGGGTCGGCGAGAACCCGCCGGCCGTCGGCGTGGCCGACTGGATGATGGCCTTCAGGCAGAACGGGAAGCGCGCGGAGATCGCCAAGTTCCTGGACTTCATCTACCAGGACGAGAACCTGACGGAATTCGCCAACCGCTACCACCTGCTGCCGTCCACCGTCACCGCATCGCGCACCCCGGCCGGCGGCGGTCTGGACAAGAACGACCAGCAGTTCCTGGACGCGCTGCGCGGCGCCCAGCTCTACCCGGTCAACGACCCGGCCTGGCTGACGGTCAGCGACACCATCAAGCGCAACATCGGCCGCGCCGTGGAACCGGCCGGCGACCCGAAGGGCGTCCTCGAGGACATCGCCGCCCAGGCGAACCAGGCCGCCAAGAAGCACTGAAAGATCCCGACACGGGACCTTCGACTCCTGCCGCAGAGCATCCCGTGCGGCACCATGGCCACTACGGCACTTGATCCAAGGCCGCGGCCCAGTCGCCCGCCGAGCACCCACAAGGTGCGCGGGGCGGCCGGACCCCACCCGTCAGCGCTGCTGTCCGTGGTTCGAAGCGAACGCCGTCCGGTACTGCTCGCAGCTGGAGTTCCAGCGCAGCGTGCCCGTGAGCGTCCCGTAGCCCGAGCGCGTGAGCGACCACTCCACCGCGTACTCACCGGTGTCGCACGCGATCCGCCTGGCGCCCGCGACCTTCTCCCGCCCGGTCGCCGACTTCCCCGTCAGCTCCTTGCGCACCTGCGCCACCTCGTCCCCCTTGGCCGTCCGCAGCACGGCGCGCACGACGATCGGTTGCGAGCCCTCTTTGACCGTCACCGCCTTCTTCACCACCGTCGAGTCCGACACCGACCAGGCGAACTCGTAGGAGGGCAGCCACGCCAGCGTCTTGGGGTCGGCTGCCTGGCGCTCGTAGTCCGGCGCGCCCGAGGGGCCGGGGCGGGTGACCGTCTTGTACTGGACCCCCGGGTAGAAGCGGAACTGCCCTTCCACCTTGTGCATCTCGTCCTTGGTCCACATCGACTTCATGCCCTTCTCGCCGCCCGCCGGGTCCTGGAGGTACGGCGCCTCCGCGGCGGTGGCCGGCTGGCCGAGGACGGGGGCGAGGGCCGCCGCGGCGGTGGCGAGGGCGAGAGCGGCGATGCGGGTGCGCTTCATGCCCGGCCCAACGGGGCCCCGCGGCGGGCCGGAACGACGCCGGGCCCGCTTTCACCCGTACGGGAGGGCCGGAACACCGGATCGTCGATTCCGCTTCCCCACGCGCCGCGGCGGCGCGACGGCCGGCCGGACCTCAGGCCTGACCGGTCTCGAAACGGCTGATCATGCCGCCCTGGGTGACGGTGAAGCGCCAGGCGGTGCGCATCTCGCCCCAGGTGTCGTTGCGGTAGCTGACGAGGAGGGAGCGGCCGCCGTCGGACTCGGACTGGACGTCCATGTGGCCGCCGGAGTCGAAGATCTCCCGGTCGATCCACTCGTGCAGGTCGCGGTCGGAGCCGTCGTCGGACATGGTCGCGTCGGGGGTCAGGAGCGCCAGGAAGGCGTCCTTGTCGTGCGCGTTGACAGCGGCGACGAGGGCGCCGACCGCGGGGTCGGACAGTTTGCCGGGGGCGATGGCCACAGGAGCCTCCTGAGGGTGCGTACGTGCGTCCGACCAGGGAACAACGCGGGCGGGTCCGCGCGGTCGACCCTCACCCGTTCGCCGGGCGGACGGCGTGTCAGGGGGCGGTACGGACCGGGAAGCCGGTCGGCCGGCCCTGCTCCCCCAGCCAGTCCAGCACCTGGTCGAGGGCGTCGACGGTCTGCGCGCGATTGCCGCCGCCGTCGTGGAAGAGCACCGTCGGACCGTTGCCGATCTCGCGCTTCACGGCGTCGACGATGGCGGCCGTGCCGGGCTTGCCGAAGTCCTTCGTGTCGACGTTCCAGCCGAGCGGCCGCATGCCGTGCGCGGCGGCGATGCGCCGGCTGTCCGGGGTGAACGCGCCGCCGGGGGCCCGGTAGTACTCCACTTTCGCGCCGCTGCCCGCGGCTTCCTCGATCAGCTTCTTCGCGTCCAGGATCTGCTGCTCCTGGTAGGCGACGGGCTTCTTGTCCATGGCGGTGTCGTGGTCCATGGTGTGGTCGCAGAGCCGGTGACCGGCCGCGACCACCTTCTTGACGAGGTCGGGGTGGGCCTTGGCCTGCGGCCCGACCATGCAGAAGGTCGCCTTGACGTCGTGCCGCTGGAGGACCTCCAGCACCTTCGGGGTCCATCGGGGGTCGGGGCCGTCGTCGATGGTGATGTTGACGGCGTTCCCGCCGGCCTCCGACGCGTGGGCTATGTCCTCGGGTATCGCCTGCGGCTGCGCCCCGGCGGCCCCACCGGTGTCCGCCGGCCGGGACACGTTCTGCTGCGTGGCCGCCTTCCCCGGCTCCACCAGGGTCGCCACCCCCCACACGGTCGCCGCGACGGCGGCGGCCGAGGCCACGACGACGGCACCGGTCCGAATGCCCCGCTTGCTCTCTCCCGTCAAGAACCTCATGAAGTGTCCACTCCCCATCCGCTTTGTGAGCGTTCCGTGGATCAGGACGTCCATCACCACCGAGGAGTTCCAGTCAATTAGCCCTTAAATTCCATGTAATGACACCAAAGTGACTGATGGGACTTTAGTCCTCATCCCAACTTCCGCCGGATGCGGCCACAATGACACCCCATGGACGACGGATCGAAGTGGCCGGTGGACAAACTGACCGCACTCCGGCTCGGCAGGAGGCTGGTCACGGAAGTCCCGGCCTCCCGCCCGGACCGCCGCGCCTTCGTGGACATCACCCCCGTGAACGCCGGCTACCGCCTGACCCACCGGGAGTACGACGGCGAGCGCATCGAGGGCTTCGACTACGACATCGGCGCGGCCCTCATCAGGTCCGCCACCGCCACGAACGAACGGGACCTTGCCACCACCCTCACCACGTGGCACCTCCACCCCGGCCTCTTCGACCACCCCTGGAACACCGAAGACCCCAGATAACGCGCAGCACGCCGAACGCAACACGGTTCGGCCCTCCGACCCCCAGGGTGGTTTCGCCGGGGCTGGGTGTGCGCCGGGGCGCTCCCCGCAGGGCGCCGAACGCAATCCCCTCGGCCCTCCGACCCCCCGCCACGTTCGGCGCCCGAGGAGACGCCCCGGGGCGCGCCCGGCCCCACCCCTCAGACCGCCCGAGCGGCGCAGCCGACCGCCCCCGGCCCTTCGGCCGCCCCCGGCGAAGCCATCCCCGGCCACAGGGGCGGGCCGGACACGCCAACAGGCGGCACCACCGACCGCCGGTGGTACCGCCTGTTGGTCTTCGTTCAGCGAGCGACGGACTCCTGCGCCGCAGGGGCGACTGCTTCGCCGCCCTCGGGCTCGGCATCGGCCGTCGGCGCCGGCCCCGCCCCCCGGAGCGGAACCTCCTTCACGAACCAGGCCGCCGCGAACCCCAGTACGGCGATGCCCGCGCCGAGCAGGAACGCCGAGTGCGTACCCGCGGCCACCGCGTGCTGGTAGGCGTCCCGCACGACCTCCGGCAGCTTCGCCAGGCTCGCCGCGTCCAACTGCGCGGACCCCGCGGCCCCGGCCGCCTCCGGCCCCAGCCGCTCGGACATGGTGTCCGTGACGCGGCTGGTGAAGAGCGAACCCATCAGCGCGACGCCGAAGGAGCCGCCGAGCGTACGGAACAGGGTCGCCGAGGACGAGGCGACGCCCATGTCCTTCATCTCGACGCTGTTCTGCGCGACCAACATGGTGATCTGCATCAGGAAGCCGAGCCCGGCACCGAGGACGGCCATGTACACACCCGACATGAGCCGGGTGGTGTCGGTGTCCATCGTCGCGAGCAGGAACAGTCCGACGACCATCAGCGCGCCGCCGACGATCGGGAAGATCTTGTACTTGCCGCTGTTGGTGGTGACGCGGCCCGCGATCAGCGAGACGACCATCATCGAGAGCAGCATCGGCAGCAGGAGCAGGCCCGAGTTGGTCGCGGAGGCACCCTGCACCGACTGCTGGAACAGCGGCAGGTACAGCACGCCGCCGAACATCGCGAAGCCGACCAGGAAGCCGATCACGGACATCAGGGTGAAGTTGCGGCTGCGGAAGATGTGCAGCGGCATGACCGGCTCTTCGGCCTTGGTCTCGGCGTAGAGGAAGGCCGCGGTCGACAGCACGCCGACGACGATCAGACCGATGACCTGGCCGGAGCCCCAGGCGTACTCGGTGCCGCCCCACGTCGTGACGAGGACGGTGGAGGTGATGGCGATGGTCAGCAGCGCCGCGCCGAGGTAGTCGATCTTCGGGCGGACCCCCGGCTGCGTCTTCTTGGGCAGGTGCAGCACCGCCGTCACCATGGCGAGCGCCACGGCGCCGAGCGGAAGGTTGATGTAAAAGGACCAGCGCCAGCCCATGTGGTCGGTGATGGTGCCGCCGACGAGCGGGCCGCCGATCATGGCGAGGGCCATCACGCCGGCCATCATGCCCTGGTACTTGCCGCGCTCACGGGGCGGGATCAGGTCGCCGATGATCGCCATGACGCCGACCATCAGACCGCCGGCGCCGAGACCCTGGATGGCGCGGAAGCCGATCAGCTGTCCCATGTCCTGGGCCATTCCGCTGAGCGCAGAGCCGATCAGGAAGATGACGATCGAGGTGAGGAAGGAACCCTTCCGCCCGTACATGTCGCCGATCTTGCCCCAGATGGGAGTGGAGGCCGCGGTGGCCAGCGTGTACGCGGTGACCACCCACGAGAGGTGCTCCAGGCCGCCCAGCTCGCCGACGATCGTCGGCATCGCGGTGCCGATGATCATGTTGTCGAGCATCGCGAGCAGCATCGCGATCATGAGTGCCATGAGGACGACCCGTACGCTGCGCGGCTTCACCTCCTCCGAGGTCCCCGCAGGCTTGACTGTGTCCACCATGTCCACTCCCCTGGCCCTACTTCTCATACTGAGCACTTGGTCTTCGTCCCGCACCGGCACTTACTTGCCGCCCGGCTAGTTCACTACACTGGGGACGGTAGACCCGTAACTAGCCGGGCGTCAAGTAAGTAATTGGGGAGAGCCATGTCCAGCAGCAGTCCGCAGCGCCGCCGTGGCGACACGCGTCAGCGCATCCAGGACGTCGCACTGGAGCTCTTCGTCGAGCAGGGGTACGAGAAGACGTCGCTGCGCGAGATCGCGGAGCGGCTGGAGGTCACGAAGGCGGCGCTGTACTACCACTTCAAGACCAAGGAAGACATCATCATCAGCCTCTTCGAGGACCTGACGCGGCCCATCGACGAGCTGATCACGTGGGCGGAGGGGCAGCCGCGCACCCTGGAGACCAAGCGCGAGGTGCTGCGGCGCTACAGCGAGGCGATGGCGGCGGGCGCGGCGCTGTACCGGTTCATGCAGGAGAACCAGGCGACCACGCGCGAGCTGAGCATCGGCGAGACGGTCAAGAAGCGGCTCTTCGCCCTGGTGGAACTCCTCCGCACGCAGGACGGCCCGCTGGAGGACCAGGTCCGCTGCGTCAGCGCGCTGTTCACCCTGCACGCCGGAATGATGTTCCTGCAGCACGTGGAGGGCGACCCGGAGGAGACCCGCCTGGCAGCCCTGGCGGTCGCCACGGACCTCATCACCCAGGCCCACCACGAGGTGTGACAGCCGACCCGGCCCGCCCCCGACGGGCCGGTTTCGGCGGGCGGTGGGCTCAGCTACCCGCCGCCGGCGGGGTGGTGGCGGACCAGAAATCGTCCTGCACGTCCGGCCGCTGCGGGAACTCGCCGCTTCGGTCGGGGGTGTTGGGCTTGCTTGTGGGTTGCTGAACCGAGGAATCGGTCAGGCAGGGGGTGGCCGATTCCAGGAAGAACTGCCCCTTGCCGCCGACCTTCACGGTGAGGATGTAGCCGTCCGGGGTCTCGGCGTAGACGGCGGGCACCTCCGCGTCGTTCCGGACACCTTTGATCTTGTAGCCGCGGCCCTTCCAGTCACGTTCGATCACTCCCAGGAGAGCGCCACGGCGCTGCTCGGAGACGATGGTCATGACGGTGATGATCCGCTTGGCCGACCCCGTACCGGTGGCTGCGCCGGCCACGCCCTTGGTGCAGCCGGCGTCGCTGGCCGGGCCGTGGTTCCACTTCAGTTCGGGCCGCACGGCGGCCAGGGTCTCCTGGAGGATGGCGTCGGCGCGCTCGGCGCCCTGCTGCATGTTCATGGTGGTCTTCCTGTCGGCCTGTCCGCTACCGCTCGGCCCGCAACTGCCGGCGAAGGCGACAAGCGCCAGCGAACAGGCTGCCGAGCGTAGGACTCGCGTGATCTTGAGGTGTCGTCGGCCGGGTCTCATCGATGTTCCTCGGTCACAATCTTGTCGGACTTGCCTGAGACGACCAGCGCGATGTTGTCGGCGGACATGGCGTCCTTGTTCGGGTTGAAGTAATTGGAATGCGCGTCCATGGGGCCCTGTCCCTCGATGACGGGAAGGGGCCCGTCGTCGACCAGAAAGCGCTTGGCTCCGAACTCCCTGCGTGCCGGATCCGTGCCGAAGTAGTTCTGGCTGTCGTCGGTGACGGCATCGCCCACGAGGAAACCGTGGACGCCGCCGGCAGCGCCTCCGATGAGCGCTCCGCCCACCGAACCGAGCGGCCCGAGGACCGATCCTGCCACGCCGCCGGCGACGGCACCCGCTCCGGCACCCACCTGCATCGCCCCGGACTGCACCTTGTTCGGGGCCATGGACACGGGGTCATGGTCGGAAGCCCCCACGAACACGTGGTCCTTACCCACACCCAGCTGATCGGCGCGCTGGGCGCCGGTGCCGGGGCTGCCCACCAGGACGATGTCGTCGACGCCCGGGATCCCACCGCTCTGCAGCGCCGCCTGGCCCACGGTCAGCGATCCGTACGAGTGGCCGATGGCAGTGACGTGGGGGTCGGGGTTCTGGTTGGTGGCACTGATCCCCGCCATGAACTGGTTGTACGCGGGCGCACCCTTCTCGGCGTGCTCCTTGAACATGACGTCCGTATTGTCGATCACGCGTGCCGCGGGCAGCTGCGGCGCGTCGTAGCCGAGCCAGACGATCGACGCGGAGCTGCCATCGTGAATCCGGGCGCCAATGGCGGTGTCGCGGGCGCGCGTGAGGTCGTTCCGAGCGAACTCCGGGTCCAGTGCCGTGCCCAGCCCGGGTATGTACGCGGATACGTTCCGCGACGTGTCGGGGTTGCCGTAGGCCACGATGGCCCGGCCTCCGCCTTGGTCGCCGATGCCCAGCAGGTACATCGGCGGGTCCTTGGGCCCCGGGTTCCGCAGCTGGTCGTCGATCGAGCGCATGCCCGCCAGCTGGGTCTGGGACTTCTCGTCGCTCTGCTCCGACAGCTTGCCGATCAGCATCTGCAGGTTGTCGCGGTTCGCCTCGTCCCGCACCTCGGACGGGACGCCGTCCAGATTGCCGATCACATCGGGATAGGTGGCCAGGAGCTCGGCCCGCTGGTCGTCGCTCAGGCCCTTCCACCAGCTGCTGCGGTCGGCCGGGGAGCTGCCCTCCGGGATGGTGTCGCGCAGGTAGTCCGCGGCCTCCTTCCGGACGACCGCCGCGTCGCCCGCCGCGTCGGCCCAGGTGGCCTCCGTGACGTCGAGCCCTTCCGGGGCCTTGAGGCGATGGAGAGCCTGGGTGAAGCGGGAGTCCACGCCCTGGGCCGCCTTCATCACGTCCAGGATGCGCGTGGCGATCTCCTGGGCGAGGCCGTGGTTGGGGTTCGCGTTGGTGGGGAACGGCGCCTTGCCCAGCGGGTGGGTGTCCGCGCCCTGGAGGTACAGCGGCTTGTCGACGCCCCGTACGGAGCCGCCCGGCGCGGGTTCCTTGGTCAGGAAGTTCTCGCCCCCAGGCGGGTACTGCACCGATCCGTCCGGATGCACGGTGAAGCCGCGGGCCGATGCGTCCTCCAGTGCCGCCTTGAGGCGCACCTGCTCCTCGGCGAGCTCGTGGGCCAGGGAATTCAGCGTGGTGCGGACGAGACCGCATTCGGTGTGGATGAAGTCGAAGTTCCGGTCGACCCGCCTCAGCCGATCGCGCGCCGCTGCCGCCGACACGCCCTTCTGGTCCTCCAGCGACTTGATCATCCCTACGCTGATCCGGTCGCGCCCCGCGTCCGCCCGGGTGCTGACATCGGCCCACGCCGCTGCCGCCTCGGTGAACTCCTGGGTCTTCAGATCACGCAACTGATGCCAGGTCAGGGTCACTTCGAGGCATCCTGATGCGTGACGAGGTACGAGAACTTGAGCCGGTTGTTCTCGTCGATCTCGCCGATCTCCCGCGCAACGTTCCGCAGGGCGGACTGCACCGACCCGCACTCGTCGCGTACGGCGGCCACCCGCTTCTCCCAGGAGGCGCGGACCGCGGCCAGCGCGGCGGTGGCGGAGAGTCCCGCCGTACCGGCCTCGACGCCCTCGTGGGCGGCGGCCATCTTGCCCAGGCCCTCCGCAGTGGTGATGCGCAACTCGCCGGCCGCGACCGCGGCCTTGGACCAGGGACCGCCGGAGTGGGCCAGGTCCTCGCCGCCGCCACCGCCGGGGGCGTCCGCCGAAGCGAGCCTCATCGCCGCCGGTTCGCCGAACAACTCCTGCCAGCGCGCCGGCAGAACCGCCTCTGTACTCATGCGCTGTGCCGCTCCTCCGGGGCGCTCCCCGCGCCTACGCCTCGTACAAAACCGACACCCACCTCTCGAAGGCAAGTTCAGCGGGCGGCGATGTGGGCATTGACCTGCGATGACGTCGCAGCCGGGGTCGGGGCGGGCAAGGCGCGGGCGTACTCAGATCCAGGCCCGGCGCCTGAGCCGGAGCACCCACCGGGCCCGGCGCCGGGGCGTGGGCGGATCAGAGCAGGCGGCGGTCCTCGGCGCTGATCGGCACGTCGTTGATGCTCGCCTCGCGCCGCCTCATCAGGCCCTCGTCGTCGAACTCCCACTGCTCGTTGCCGTGGCTGCGGAACCACTGGCCGGCGGCGTCGTGCCACTCGTACTCGAAGCGGACCGAGATGCGGTTGCCGGTGAAGGCCCAAAGCTCCTTGCGGAGGCGGTAGTCGAGCTCGCGCTCCCACTTCGCGGCGAGGAACTCGCGGATCTCGGCGCGGCCGGTGAGGAACCGGTCGCGGTTGCGCCAGACCGAATCCTCCGTGTACGCGAGGGCGACGCGCTCGGGATCCCGGCTGTTCCAGGCGTCCTCGGCGGCCTGGACCTTGGCGCGGGCGGACTCTTCGGTGAAGGGGGGCAGGGGCGGACGTGTCACAGCGGATCCTCCGAAGGGACGAACGGTGAGAACGCTCGTTCTCATCGTATGAGAACGAGCGTTCTCGTCGCAAGGGGAAACGGGCTACCCTGCCCTCATGGACGACGAAGAGGCACGGACCCGACTGCTGGACGCGGCGGAGGAGCTGTTCTACCGGCACGGCATCCAGGCCGTCGGCATGGACCGCATCCGCACCGCTTCCGGGGTCCCCCTCAAGCGGCTGTACCGACTCTTCCCGGCGAAGGAATCCCTGGTCACGGCCTATCTGGAACGCCGCGACCGGCGCTGGCTGACCCACCTCCGCGACGCGGTCACCGGCACCCCGGACCCGGTCCTCGCCGTCTTCGACTGGCTGGCGCAGTGGTTCTCGGAGCCGGACTTCCGGGGCTGCGCCTTCCTCAACGCGTACGGGGAACTGGGCGCGGCCGCCCCGGAGATCGTCCGCGTCCACAAGGCGGAGCTCCACGCCCTGCTGGCCGACCTGACCGCCGATCCCGCCCTCGCCGACCGGCTCCTCATCCTGACCGAGGGGGCGACGGCGGTGGCGGCCCTCACCCCCGGCCCGGAGCCGGCCCACCGGGCCCGGGAAATCGCCGAGCTCCTCCTGAGGGAGTGATGCAGGTCACTCCCTCTCGCCCCGCCGGGCTGTCACATCCGGGCCGCGTATTCCGTCAGAGCTGTGTAACCGTCCGCACGGCAAGGAGATCACGATGGAAGCGCGTCTCAACTTTTACGGCAACGCGGTCGCGACCAAGTTCGGCCGGTACATCAACTCCGCGGGCAAGGTCATCTCGGACTCGACCCTGCCGCACGCCACGCAGGAGCTGGTGAAGCTCCGGGCCAGCCAGATCAACGGCTGCGGCTTCTGCACCGACATGCACTTCAAGGACGCCTCGCACGCCGGGGAGGACCCGGTGCGGCTCAACCTGGTCGCGGCCTGGCGCGAGGCGAAGGTGTTCACCGACGCCGAGCGGGCGGCCCTGGAGCTGACCGAGCAGGGCACCCGCATCGCCGACGCGGCCGGCGGGGTCACGGACGAAGCCTGGGCCGAGGCCGCCAAGTACTACGACGAGGACCAGCTGGCCGCGCTGGTCTCCCTCATCGCGCTGATCAACACGTACAACCGCATGAACGTGATCGTCCAGCAGCCGGCGGGCGACTACCAGCCGGGCCAGTTCGCCTGATCCCCGGCCCGGACCCCCGGTCCGGCCCCGACCGGGGAGGGGCCGGACCGGAGGTCCGGGCCGGGTACGCGTACTCACGACAGGACCGCGGATCCTCCCGACCATGGAGGGAACCCACACGTCCCGGGGAGAACCGATGACCGCCCGCACGCTCGCCCGCCTGACCTTCGGGAACCCCGCTTCGGCGATCTACCTGGGCCTCGTCGGTGCCGCCGTGGCTCTCGCGACGGCCCTCACGCTGTTCGCCCCGGACCCCGGGTTCATATGGGTGTTCCCTGCCCTGTTCGCGTTCCCGCTGTTCCTCTTCGTGGCGCTGGCCCACGGAGGAGAACCGCCCGCCACGTGGCTCTTCCTCACCGAACTCGTCCTGTGCGTACTGGCCCAGTCGCTCGCCCTCGGCACGATGGTGGAGGCCTCCCGCGGCCGCCTGCGCCGACGGCCGCGGGCCAGCTGACCAGCCGCTGGCCGGCTAGCCAGCGCTGCGGGGGAAGGTGATCTCGACGCGGCGGTTCTTCTTGCGGCCTTCCTCCGTGCTGTTGTCGGCGATCGGGTAGTCCTCGCTGTACCCGCGGACGTCGAAGACGACGCCGGGGTTGGTGACGGTCTTGGCGAGCTCCGCCTGCACGGCGTCGGCGCGCTGCTTGGACAGCTCCTTGCCGTGCTCGTAGCTGCCCTGGTCGTCGGTGAAGCCGAAGACCCTGACGCGGGTCGCCTTCTGCGTGTTGATCTCGGCGGCGATGGCCTGGATGCGGGCGGCGGCCTGCGCGTTGAAGACGGCGCTGTTCTCCGGGAACAGCACCTCGGACTGCAGCGCCATCATGACGGTCTGATTCGTCTCCTGCCGCCGCTGCTCCCCACCGAGGTCTTCGACGACCTCGGCGATGTCCAGCACCTTGACGGGGGCGAGCGTGCCTCCCTGCGGGATCTTCAGCCCGGGGGCGTTGGAGTCGATCGCCACGGGCGCAGAGGCGGAAGGCTCGGTGCCAGGTGGCACAGAGGGCTTCACGTCATCGGCATAGGCGGCAGTGGCCCCAATGAGGTGCGCTCCGGCGATAACGAGTGCAGAGACTATGACGGTTGCAGCTACTTGATGACGTGTAGTCATGGGGTCACCCAGAGATTTTGACAGCGGCCGTGGCGAAGGTCGGGAGGCTGAATTCCACCTCGGTGGTAGAAGCCGGCGGTGCTGGGAACTGGGCAAAGAAGGGGATGACCTGGCCGGCATCGACGCTGGAGACCCCAGTTGTGCACAAGCACCTGGACTCCGTGTCTCGAAGCACGTAGTAGCGCTTCTTGCCGGCCTTGTCGACAAGCGTTGCACCGGCGACCGATTCTCCAGTTCCCTTGAGTTCGATCCCACGCCAGGCAACGGTGTCCTTGTACGACTGGCTGCCCGTGTTCTTGATCTGCCCGGTCACGGTGAGGAAGCCTCCGGGATCGCGACGCGCTGAGTTGATCAACAGGGTCATCCCCTCCTGTCCGTTCAGCGTGGCAATGACCTCGGTGGGCTCCGAGCCCTGGCTAGCACTCGGTGCCGGGTTCTGAGAGCCCGACCCCTGAGACTGCGGCGTCGAGGACTTCTGCGGGTCCTTCGGCTTGTTGCTGTCGCCACCGCACCCGGCCAGCGTGAGGGCCATGACCGCCGCACTTACGACAGCCATTCCCCCACGGACCTTCACCATGCGCCGAATGCTCATCTATGAACGCTTCCTTGTCTCTCGTTCCTTGTCAGCCGACAAGTCGCACGCTGAACAGTCTTTTGGTCAATGCACTGCGCGAGCCGGGCTTCAACGGATCCAATTCGACCGGCTCCCCGTTGCACGTGAAGTTCACCGTTGGCGGAGGAGGCGTAGGCGCCGGCGACTCACCCCCAGCAGTCGAGGTCGGGGAAGGAGCCGGGGTGGCAACCGCGCCGAGTAGGCACTTCGGCTCGATCAAAGCCGTGGCCGTTGCAGTGCCGTGCATGCTGCCGGTCTCCGGAATCACCGACTCTCCGACTGTCCCGTTCGTCTTCACCGTGACGGTGAGTTTCGGGAGGAGGGAGGCATCACAGCCCGTCGCCTTTGCGTCGTTCTTCGCCGCGAATGCTTCCGCCGCCACGCAGGCTTGATCAGCTTTGAAGAAGTCCCCATCGACGATCTTCTGCCAGTCCGCAGGCTTCAATGCGGCGAGGTCAAGACCGATCAGTACCCTGTCCCTGGCCTCACGCCCAGCAGCCAAGGCCGCAGCATCCGCGGCCCCCTGGGCATTGCTTCGCGTAACCGACGCCTGACCGATGACGAAGAAGGCGAGCGCGGCGAAGAGCAAGCCCGCCACTACCACCACATAGATGGGAAACGCCTGCCCCCCGTCACGCCCAGGCTTCCCGCCAGCATCCACTAGCCGGCTTTGATGTCCGTCACCGCCTGCTTGATCCGCTTCGTGATCTCCGATCCGACTCCGGAACCGACGATCGCTCCAACGATCACGATGACCACCAAGATGATGCCCAGGTATTCGAAGGCGGTCTGGCCGCGGTCGCGGTTCGCGTGGCGCTTGCGGAGCCTCGTCGTGGCCGTCTCCGTCCAGCCGTTCACCCTGATCCGTGCCTCCACGGCGGCCTTCAGCAGCGTGTTCTGTGACATGGGGGTTCCCTCCCGGGCCGGTACCGGTGTCGATCTGCGGACGGTACGGCGAGTCACCAGTCGTCACCAAGGGTCCCGGGACCCAATTACGGACCCACTGCGCACTCTGTCTACCCATGACCGGTCACTCCTGGACGGGCGGTTCCCAGCCAGCGGGCTATCGCCTCACTGCGCGTGGCGCTCTGGAGCTTCGCGAAGATGCGGTTGATGTGGTTCTTGACCGTCTTCTCGCTGATGAAGCAGGCGGCCGCGATCTGCTGATTGCTCATCCCGGACGCGATCAGATCCATGATCTCCACCTCCCGGGAACTCAGCCCGAAGACAACAGAGTTGTGCATCCGCTCAGAAGACTGTGCCACAGCTCGTTGCGGATGCGAAGAGGACCGGAGTTCCGCGAGCAGCGCGCTCGCGGCCGTCGGGGTGAAGTGGGGGCGGCCCAGTGGGGCGTCCCGTACCGCCCTCAGCAGCTCGTCCGTCGTGAACTCGCCGTGCACGAGGTAGCCGCCGGCGCCCAACGACAGGGCCTCGCAGATGATTTCGGCTTCCCTGCTGTACGTCAGCATCAGTACGGGAGCCAGCTGCACCAGGTGCGGCAGAGCGGATATCCCGTCCACGCCGGGCATCCGGACGTCCAGCAGGATCACGTCCGGGGCGTGCCGGCGGGTCAGGCTCAGTGCCTCGCGGCCGTCCTCCGCCTGGGCCGTCACGTCCAGGTCCTCGGCCGCGCACAGGATGGCCGCCAGGCCCGCCCTGATGACCGGGTTGCCGTCGGCGATGAGCACGCTCAGCCGTGCCATGGCTCAGCCCCCTCCGAACAGCGCGCCGAAGTCGACGTTCGCGCCGTAGACGAAGCCGCAGACCAGCAGGATCAGCGTGCCCGGGAGCATGAACATGGTCACCGCGAACGTCGCCTTCGGAACGGCCCGGGCCGCTCGGCGGCGGGCGTTCTGGGCATCTGTACGGCGCATGTCCTCGGCGATCGCGATCAGGGTGTCGACGATCGGGGAGCCGAGTTCCTCGCCCTGCTGGAGGGCCGTCACGAACTGCGCCACCTGTTCGCTGTCGTTGCGGCGGCGCAGTTCGTCGAAGGCCTGGCGGCGGCTGACGCCCATGTCCATCTGCTGGAGCGTGATGCGGATTTCGTCCGCCCACGGGCCCTCGTACTTGTCCGCCACCCGGGCCAGCGCCTGCCGGAAGCCCAGCCCCGCGCTCACCACCACGGCGAGTACGTCGAGGAAGTCGGGCAGGGTCCGCTCGATGTGGTCGCGGCGGACCCTGATGGCCGACCACAGGCCGGCCTCGATCCAGAAGAGTCCGAAGGCCACCATGAGCAGGGCGGCGACCAGCTGGCCGTTGATCAGCATCGAGAAGGCGCCGAGGGCGCCCAGGGCGCCGTACACCGCCCGCCGGGCCGCGTACCGGTCGATCGTCAGGCCGGCCGGGTTGCCCGCCATGTCGATCTGGCGGCGCTTGCGGGCGACCCGGGCCGGGCCCATCGCGCTCAGTACGAGCGGCGCCCAGCGGATGCCCATGCGGTCGACGAGGGAGCCGACCGCCGTCGTACGGGTGGCTCCGACCTCCAGGGCCAGCGCGAGGTCCGTGGGCAGTTTCACGTCCGCGCGGTAGAGGCGGATGCCGTGAAAGGCACCGAGGACGGAAAGGGCCACGGCGAGTGCGAGAAGAAGTCCGGTCATCGTCCTGTCGCCCCCCTCAGACGTCGATCTTCGACAGGCGGCGGATGAGCAGGAAGCCCAGGGCGAAGAGGCCGAGGGCGATCAGGACGGCCGTCTGGCCGAGGAACGCGCCCGTCATCCGGTCCAGCGCGCCCGGCATCATCATGTCGACCAGCAGCAGCGAGCCGAGTCCGATCGACGGGACGAGGTACGCCGTCACCGTCACCTGGGACAGCTGGGTACGGATCTCGCGACGGGTCTCCTTGCGCTGCTCCAGCGTCACCGTCAGGTTGCGCAGGCTGTCCACGATGGCGCCGCCCGCGCGGGCCGACAGGACGAGCGTGGAGACGAGGACGACCAGTTCCCGTGACGGAAGACGTTCGGTGAGTTCGCCCAGGGACTCCTCGATGGAGTGGCCCACGGCCAGGCGGTCCGCGACGCGCGCGAGTTCCTCGCCCGCCGGGGCCTCCAGCTCCTCGGCCGCGATGCCGATGGCCGTACGGAGGGCCAGCCCGGCCTGGGTGGCGTTGGCGAGGATGCGGGCCAGGTCGGGGAGCTGGTTGATGAACCGCTCGGTGCGCCGCGCCCGCTGCCAGTTCAGGAAGGCGTTCGCCGCCCAGATGCCGATCACGCCCGCCACCGGGCCGAAGAACGGCGCGAGGAGGGACGACGCGACGAGCCAGACGCCCGCGATCGAACCCAGCATGTAGACGAAGAACTCGCCCGGGGTGAGGTCCAGGCCGGTGGTCGCCAGCTTCACCTCGATGCGGCGGCCCAGCTTGGTCTTGCGCAGCCGCCGGTCGACGCCCCGGAAGCGGCGCCGCCGCCCGAGGGGCTCCGGCATTCCGCTCGACGAGAGACGCTCGATCAGCGCGGCGCGCTGGGCGCGCCCGGCGACGTACGCCTGCAGGCCCGCGACGACGAGCACGCACGCGAGCAGCGTGGCCCCGAGGGTGAGGAGGATCAGTGGGTTCACAGGGCGGTCCGGGTGATGTGCGGCGTGGTGAGGGGGTCGTCCGGCAGGGCGACCCCGAAGGCCTGCGGGATGGGCTGGTTGTTCATGTAGAGGCGCTCGGCGATCCGGCGCGGCAGCGGGTAGTACTCGAAGTACCCGTGCACGCGGCCGTCCGCCCCTATCGGCTGGGCCGCGAAGCGGCAGACCGTCGTGATCCGGAAGGGTTCGCGGCCGTGGGATTCCAGGATCGAGATCTCCGTGATGCGGCGTGAACCGTCGCCGAAGCGGGTCAGCTGGACGATGACGTTGACGGCGCTGTTGATCTGGTCCTGAAGGGCCTCGAAGGGGATCTCGACCTCCGACATGGAGGCGAGGGTCTGCAGGCGCATGAGCGCGTCCGAGGAGCTGTTGGCGTGGACGGTGGCGAGGGAGCCGTCGTGGCCCGTGGACATCGCCTGGAGCATGTCGAGGGTCTCGCCGCCGCGGACCTCGCCGACGATGATGCGGTCGGGGCGCATGCGCAGGGAGTTGCGTACGAGGTCGCGGATGGTGATCTGGCCCTTGCCCTCCACGTTCGCCGGGCGGGATTCGAGGCGGATCACGTGCGCCTGCTGGAGCTGGAGTTCGGCCGAGTCCTCGATGGTGATGATGCGCTCGCCCTCCGGGATCAGGCCGGAGAGCGCGTTGAGGAGGGTGGTCTTGCCGGTACCGGTGGCGCCGGAGACGATCACGTTCATCTTCGCCGCGACGAGGCCGGACAGCAGGAGCAGCATCTGCTCGTCGAGCGAGCCGAGCGCGATCATCTCGTGCAGGGTGAAGGCCCGCGGGAAGCGCCGGATCGTGAGGGTCGCGCCGGTCAGGGAGAGCGGCGGGATGATGACGTTGACGCGTTCGCCGCTGGGGAGACGGGCGTCGACCATCGGATTGGCCTCGTCCACACGGCGGTTGACGGTGGAGACGATGCGCTCGATGGTCTGCATCAGCTGCTCGTGCGAGGCGAAGCGGAGGGGGAGCTGCTCGACGCGGCCGGCGCGCTCGACGAAGATCTGGTCGGGTCCGTTGACCATGATCTCGGAGATCGAGGCGTCTTCGAGGAGCGGTTCGAGCACACCCAGCCCGAGGGCCTCGTCGACGACCCGGCGGATCAGCTGCGCGCGCTCGACGGTGGAGAGCACGGGGCCTTCGCGGCTGATGATGTGGCCGAGTACGCGCTCCAGGCGCGCCCGGCGCTCGGCGGGCGCGAGCGCGGACATCTCGGCGAGGTCGATCTCCTCCAGCAGCTTGGCGCGGTAGGAGGAGACCAGCCGGCCGTCCTCGCGGGGGCTGTGGCGGTCGTCGGGGGTGTTGACCCGGGAACGCAGGCTCATGGTCCGGTCACCTTCGGGTCGTCGTTGGGCATGACCGCCGTTGCCCTGGCCGGTTCGAGTGACAGTCCGGGGATGATCGAGTTGATCCGGATGGTCACGGTCGCGGTCACCGCGTCGCCCCCTGGGGGCACTCTGACGGTCGCCGGGAGCCCTTCGCGGATGGCGGCGTATCCTGCGGCCTCCCCCCGTCCCGGGTGCTGGGCCTCCACGCGCGCCGCCGTACGGGCAGCGCTGTCCGCCTGCTCGTGGACGTACGCGACCCAGCCGAGCTGGATCGCGCACAGTGCGACGAACAGCAGGATCGGCACGAAGCCGATGTACTCCAGGGCCACTTGGCCCCGGTCGGAACGGATGCGTCGCCGTCTCATGTCACTTCGCCTCCTTCTCCAACGCCGCGCCGCCGGTGCCGTCGATCGCGCCGAAGTCGAGGCCCGGGAAGAGGACGGGGATCCCCAGGGTGACCTTCACCCGGTAGATGTCCCCGGACTTCCGGCAGTCCACGTCGAACTTCCACGCGTCCCCGATGTGCTCCTTCGCCGCCGCTCTGCAGGCCGCCCCCTCCCCCGTCACCGCCCCCGCCCGCGCCCCCTCGTCCGCCGCGTTGCCCGCCAGGGAGAACGCGTAGCCGATCAGTACGCACTCCCACACCGCCGCCACGAGCAGCAGGATCAGCGGGACCATGCCGACGAATTCGATCGCCACCTGGCCCCGGTCCCCTCTCCGGGCGGGCATCCGTCAGCCCTCCCGGCCGCGGCGCAGGCGGGAGACCGGGCCGGCCGCGCGGACCGCTACCGCCGCGCCCGGGGTGGCGGTAGCGGGGGCGGTGTCCGGGGTCTGGAGGAGGCCGAGTTCGCCCGCCAGTGTCCACAGGGCCTGCTTCACCGTCGAGCGGTTGTCGAGGTCCTGGACCCGGCCCGCGTCCACCACCGCCTGCAGTTCCTTGAAGGCGGCGGGGACCGGGATGCGGGTGGCGCGGGTCTTGGTGATCTTTGCGATCAGGGCGGGCTGGATCTCCGTGTGCTTGCTCCAGCGGTTGACGACCATCGCCGTCTCCTCGGCCTTGCGCACCTGGAGGCGTTCCCACATCCGGACCATCCGCTTCGCGGCCCGTACCGCGACCACGTCCGGGGTGGTGACCAGCACCGCCACGTCCGCCATTTCCACGGCGGCGGCGTTCGCGCCGGTCACCTGGGTGCCGCAGTCGATGACGACGAGTTCGTAGCGGCTGCGCAGGGCTCCGACGATGTGCCGGGCGGCCCGGTCGTCGACCTCCTCGCCCCGCTCCCCGTCGGCCGGGGCCAGCAGCAGTGCCAGGCCCGTGCGGTCGTCGTACACCGCGTCCTGGAGGACCCGCGGCGAGATGTCCTGGATCCCGGCGAGGTCGGCGATGGAGCGGCGGAACTGCACGTCGAGGTACGAGCCCACGTCGCCGGCCTGGAGGTCCATGTCGACCAGTGCGGTACGCCGTCCCGAGGCGGCCGCGGCGAGCGCGAACTGCACGGCGGTGAAGGTGGTGCCCACGCCGCCCTTGGCCCCGGTGACCGTGACCACGCGGCCGCCCGGTCCCGTGAAGACGTCGGCGGCGGCGCCCTTGCCCAGGTGGCGGCGTACGCCCACGGACCACTGGGCGGCGGCCTGGACGCGGGCGGCGAGTTCCTCGTAGGAGAGCGGGAGGCCGATCAGGCCGCGCGCGCCCGAGTCCATCGCGGCGGAGAAGAGCGCCGGTCCGGCGTCGGAGGAGACCAGGACGACGCCCACCGCGGGGAAGCGCAGGGCGACTTCGCGGATCAGTTCCAGTGCGGGGACCGGGCCGATGCGCTCGTGGACGAGGACGACCTCGGGCAGTTCGTCGATGGAGTCGACGGCCAGCCGGGCGAGGGTGTCCAGCAGCGAGGTGGAGTCGGGGACCGGCGCGGCCGGCTCCGCGGACGGAAGCTGGCTGAGGAGGGTGGAGATGGCACGCGCGGCGTCCGGGTCGCCGACCGCGGGGAGGATTCGGGTGGTCATCCGTGATGCCTCACTTGTCCCCGTCGAGGGTGTACGTACGGTCGCCCGGGGCGGGTGCCGAGTCGGTGCCGGGGGCCACCAGCGCCAGGCGGACGTGTTCCGCGAAGGACTCGGCGTACGCGACGCGCTGGGTGTCCTTGGTGTTCAGGGCGAAGGTGATCGGGACCGCCTCGGCGGGGCCCTTGCGGTCGCTGTCCTTGGTGTCGAGGGCGGTGAGCCGGCCGACGCCCAGGACCCGGGCGTTGGCGACGATGATCACCGACCGCGAGGGGTCGGTGTCCTTGGCGCCCTTGAAGGTGGCGATGATGTTGACCTTGGCGCCGGAGGTGATCTTGCCGGCCACGCCCGTCGCCGCGTCGATCATGATGGCGATCTCCTGCTCGCCGGGCTGGAGCTGCGGCCGGTCGACGAACATGTCCGCCTGGAGCAGGGAGCCCTTCTTCAGGGTGGTGAGCGCGATCTTGTCCTTGAGCGCGCCCAGGTCGGTGACGGCGGTGTCGGACAGCCAGCGCTTGGGGATCCGGACCTCCTCGAACTGCCCGGCGGCAAGCGGGCTGTACGGCGCTATGTCGCCCTTGGCGCGGTAGGCGACGACCTCGGCCCCCACCTTGGAGTTGACGTCGCCGATCACCACGAGGACTCCGGCGAAGGCCCCCAGGGCGCACAGGACCGACAGGAGCAGCAGGATGACGCCGCGGCGCTGGCGTGAGTTCATCGGTCTTCCTACCTCGCCGTTCTTCGTTCGTTCGCAGGAGTCGGTCGGTCAGGGTCTGGATCGGGCGGTGCTCGCCGGGGGCGGTGGCGCGGCGGGCGCTGCCGTGAGCGGGGCGGCGCAGAAGCCGCAGCGGTCACCGATGAGTTCGAGGCCGCACCAGCGGCACTGCTCGCGGCGGACCGAGGCGACCAGTTGGTAGAGCACGGACAGGTCGGGGATGCCGGCGGCGAACTCGACGAGCTTCTGGGTGCCCCACCAGCCGGGCGAACCGGCCGGCAACGGATTCTCCATGACGCCCTGCACCTGCCAGGCGGGGGCGAGTTCGGCGGTGACCCAGTCCGAGGTGAGCTGGCCGCGTGCGAAGGTGAGCTGCGTGGCGAATCCGGGACCGGCGGGCACCGCCGCCGACGCCTGCGCCCCGGCGGCTCCGAGTTTGGCCAGGTGCGGGTTCGGGTGGGCGAGTACGGCGAACTGGGCGCTCGGCGACCAGGACCTGGCGTGCGCTCCCAGCCCGACGGGGACGCGGACCCGGTCGAGCTTGGCGACCGAGCCGAGCAGGGCGCCCGCATAGATGTAGTGGGACAGCAGCCGGGCCGCGGAGGCGATGATTCCGGGGCTGAAGTCGCAGACGCTGAGCTGGCGCAGCTGACGGACCAGCAGGGCCGTGCCCAGAGGCGGCAGATCGATGCCGAGGAGTGCTATCCGGTCGGTTTCCAGGATGGCCCGGACGGTGTGCAGCCGCTGGACGGTTGCGCGCGGGAGCCAGGGCGGTACGAGGGCCACGAGGTGGCCGTGCCGCTCCAGCAGGGCGCCGGTCTCGGCGAGCGCGCCCTCCAGGTCGAGCTGCTCGGGCGGGTGCAGCACGGCGGCCCCGGGCGTGTGCCGGTCAGGGGCCGGAAGTACCAGATCGGCGCTGGTGACAGCGATGGCGGTCGGCACGCGAATTCCCCCGTTCACCCCGTGCGCCACATACGTTCGTGCGCCCGGCGCACGCTCGCCGCGTACGCGTGCACACTGCGCGACCGCAAACGATCAACGCTCTTCCCCCTTGCCTCAGCACCATATCCGCGTCACCCCTGGCAGGGCAGGTGCTTGCCGATTCCCGTGCCGTGAGCACGTGTCACAGCTGATCGGAAACCCGGACAACAGGGATCGCACGGTCGGCCATTTCAAGCCACATAGCAAAGAGTCTTGACACGGAGATTGGTCTGGACCAACTTGGCTCCGGGGCACCCCACTTGCCCCCACGTTCCCCTTCCTCCCCCCACCGGAGCCCACGTGAACCGCATACGCTCCCTCGCCCTTCCCCTCGCCGCCACCCTCGCCGCAGGCGCCCTGACCGCCCTCGCCACCGGCACCGCACAGGCCGCGGACGCCAACGTCGCCCGCAACGGCGGCTTCGAGTCGGGTCTCGCCAACTGGTCCTGCACCGGCGGAACCGGCGCCTCCGTCTCCTCGCCCGTCTACGCCGGAGCCGGCGCCCTCAAGGCCACCCCGACCGGGCAGGACAACGCCCGCTGCAGTCAGACCGTCACGGTCAAGCCGAACTCGACCTACACGCTCAGCACGCAGGTCCAGGGCAGCTACGTCTACCTCGGCGCGACCGGGACCGGCACCCAGGACGTGTCCACCTGGACCCCCGGTTCGGGCGCCGGCTGGCAGAAGCTGTCCACCACCTTCAGCACCGGCCCGAGCACCACCCAGGTCACGGTCTACACGCACGGCTGGTACGGCCAGCCGGCGTACGCCGTCGACGAGTTCAGCGTCTTCGGACCGGACGGCGGCGGCGGTACCGACCCCGGTCCGGGCATCCCCGGAGCCCCCGCCGGGACCGCCGTTTCCGGACAGAGCGCGAGCGCTCTCACCCTTTCGTGGAACGCGGTCGGCGGGGCCGCCGGCTATTACGTGTATCAGGACGGCGTCCGCGTCCGGACCGTCACCTCGGGCGCCTCGGCCCAGATCACCGGGCTCGCCGCCTCGACCTCGTACTCCTTCCAGGTGAGCGCGTACAACGCCGCGGGCGAGGGCGCCAAGTCGGCTCCGGTCACCGGCACCACGACCGGCACCGGCCCCGGTCCGGGCCCCGGCCCGGCCGTCCCCGAGCACGCCCTGACGGGCTACTGGCAGAACTTCAACAACGGCGCGACCGTCCAGAAGATCTCCGACGTCTCGGCGCAGTACGACATCATCGCCGTCTCCTTCGCCGACGCGACCACCACGCCAGGCGCCATCACCTTCAACCTCGATTCGGCCGGCCTCGGCGGCTACACGGTCGCCCAGTTCAAGGCCGACATCGCCGCGAAGAAGGCTGCCGGGAAGTCGGTCATCCTCTCCATCGGCGGCGAGAAGGGGACCATCTCGGTCAACGACCCGGCCTCCGCGAACAACCTCGCGAACTCCGCGTACGCCCTGATGCAGGAGTACGGCTTCACCGGCATCGACATCGACCTGGAGAACGGCCTCAACCCCACCTACATGACGCAGGCGCTGCGCTCGCTGTCCGCGAAGGCCGGCCCGTCGCTGGTCATCACCATGGCCCCGCAGACGATCGACATGCAGTCCACGCAGGGCGGCTACTTCAGGACGGCGCTCAACATCAAGGACATCCTCACCGTCGTCAACATGCAGTACTACAACAGCGGCTCGATGAACGGCTGCGACGGCAAGGTCTACTCCCAGGGCTCGGTGGACTTCCTCACCGCTCTGGCCTGCATCCAGCTGGAGGGCGGCCTCGACCCCTCCCAGGTGGGCATCGGCGTCCCGGCCTCACCGAGCGGCGCGGGGAGCGGCTACGTCTCGCCGACCATCGTCAACAACGCGCTGGACTGCCTGACCAGGGGCACGAGCTGCGGATCCTTCAAGCCGTCGAAGACCTACCCGGGGCTGCGCGGTGCGATGACCTGGTCGACCAACTGGGACGCCAAGGCGGGTAGTGCTTGGTCGAACTCGGTGGGTCCGAAGGTCCACGGGCTCCCGTAGGCGGTACCTGTGGGGGTGGCCGGATCGGTTCGGCCTGCACGGCGGGTCCTTGACCGGGACATGCCACGAGAGCACGCTGTGCGCGTCCGCACGGCTACCCCCACACTCCCACCCAGGAGAACGCATGCGGCTCCACACCCGCCGGAGGGCCGCCGTCACGGCGGCCCTGCTGGCGCTCGCGCTGGGCGCACCCGTCTACGGCATGAGCGCGACGGCATCGCCACCTCCCACCCCGTCCACCGCCACCCAGGACGAGGCCATCGTCCAGTACCGGATCCACGGCCCCTCCACCCCCGCCGACCGCACCGCCCTGCTCCGTACGGGCGTCTCGATCGACGAGGTGGACGACCACACGGTCGTGGTCAGCGCGGACACCATGCAGGCCAAGAACCTGCGCGCGCTCGGCTACCAGCTCACCGCGCTGCCCGGACCGCCGGACCGCTCCGTGCCCGGCATCGCGGCCAGCCCCATGGACTTCCCCTCGGCGGACTCGAAGTACCACAACCACGCCGAGATGAACGCGGAGATCGACCAGCGCATCGCCCAGTACCCCGCCATCATGAGCAAGCGGGTGATCGGGAAGTCGTACCAGGGCCGCGACCTCATCGCCATCAAGATCAGCGACAACGTGGCGGCCGACGAGGCCGAACCCGAGGTGCTCTTCACCCACCACCAGCACGCCCGCGAGCACCTGACCGTCGAGATGGCGCTCTACCTGCTCAAGGAGTTCGGCTCCAAGTACGGCACCGACTCCCGGGTCACCAACGCCGTCAACGGCCGCGAGATCTGGATCGTCCCGGACCTCAACCCGGACGGCGGCGAGTACGACATCGCCACCGGCTCCTACCGCTCCTGGCGCAAGAACCGCCAGCCCAACAGCGGATCCTCGTACATCGGCACGGACGAGAACCGGAACTGGAACTACAAGTGGGGCTGCTGCGGCGGCTCCAGCAGCAGCAAGAGCTCCGAGACCTACCGGGGCGCGGCCGCCGAGTCGGCGCCCGAGGTGAAGGTCGTCTCGGACTTCGTCCGCAGCCGCGTCGTCGGCGGCAAGCAGCAGATCAAGGCCGCGATCGACTTCCACACGTACAGCGAGCTCGTCCTGTGGCCCTTCGGCTACACCTACAACGACACCGCCCCCGGCCTGACCGCCGACGACCTCGCCGTCTACAAGAAGATCGGCACGAGCATGGCGGCGAGCAACGGCTATACGCCGGAGCAGTCGAGCGACCTCTACATCACCGACGGCACGATCGACGACTGGCTGTGGGGCAACCAGAAGATCTTCGCCTACACCTTCGAGATGTACCCGGAGAGCGGCAACGGCGGCTTCTACCCGCCGGACGAGGTGATCGACCGCGAGACCGCGCGGAACAAGGACGCGGTGCTCCAGCTGCTGGAGAACGCGGACTGCATGTACCGCTCGATCGGCAAGGAAGCCCAGTACTGCTCGTAGGACCCGCGTGAACGGGGCGCCCCGCCGCCAGGGGGGCGCCCCACCCGCATGTCCCGGCCGGCCGCGGCTCAGCCGAGGACGGCGAGGGCGTCGATCTCGACGAGCAGCCCGGCCGGAAGGCCCACGTACACGGTGGTGCGGGCGGCGGGGGCCTCCTTCAGGCCCTGCTCCTCGAAGTAGGTGTTGTAGATGCCGTTCATCTCGGCGAAGTGCGCGGTGTCCGTGAGGTAGACGCGGATCATCATCACGTCGTCCCAGCTCGCGCCGCCCGCCTCCAGCACGGAGCGGACGTTCTCCAGCGTCTGCAGGGTCTGCTCGCGCAGCGTCGGCCCGGCGGGGGTGGGAGGCTGCCCGTCGACGTGCGGGAGGAAGCCGACCTGGCCGGCGACCTGGAGGATGTTCCCCTTGCGCACGCCGTGCGAGAACCTCGCGGGCGCAACGGTGTGGGTGTCGGGGGTGATGGCGGTCTTCGCGGTGCCTGCGGTGCTCGCGGTCACGTTCTCTCCTGTGCTCCTGAATAGTCCTGGCTGATGGCATCGGCGGTACGGAGCACCTGCGGCAGCAGTTCGAGGAGCCCCTCCGCGGGGACGACCACGCCGGGCGCGGAGACGGACAGCGCGGCGACGGCCCGCCCGTCCGGCCCGCGTACGGGCGCGCCGAGGCAGTTGACGGACTCCTCGTGCCCGCCGAGGTCGGTGGCCCAGCCCTGCTCGCGCACGAGGTCCAGCTCGCGGAGGAAGGCGGCGGCGTCCGGGGTGGAGCGGGGGGTGTAGCGGGGGTACTCGATCCGCTCGGCGAGGGCACGGCGCTCGGCCTCGGGGAGGTCGGCGAGGAGCAGCTTGGCGACGGCGGCGACCGTGAGGGGCACGGGCCTGCCGATGCGGGAGTACATGCGGACGGGGTAGCGGCTGTCGACCTTGTCGACGTACACGACCTCGTCCTCCTGGTGGAGGGCGAGGTGAACGGTGTGCCCGGTGGCCCGGTTGAGCTCGACGAGGTGGGGGTGCGCGATCTCCCGGACGTCGAGGTTCTCCATGGCCTCGGCGGCGAGCGCGAAGAGCTTCGACCCCAGTCGGTAGCGGCCGTCGGCCTGGCGGTAGACGAAGCCGTGCTCGTCCAGCGTGCGGAGGAGGCGGAGGGCGGTGCTCTTGTGCACGCCGAGCTCGTCGGCGACCGCGCCCAGGGCGGCCGGGCCGTTCGCGAGCAACGGCAGGACCGCGAGTGCCCGTGCCACGGACTGGCTCATTGCTCGTCCCCTTCCGTACGCGTCCAGACCAACCCGGCTCCGCCGGGCACCGGGCTCCGCCCGGACGCGGGGTCTGGGGCGCAGCCCCAGCAGCGGCGGCGCGCGTTGACCCACCGTCACCCGGGATGTTAGACAGCATGCAGCGGCATACGCAACGACCGTTGCATACCACGCAACCCCGGGAGGCACCCGCATGGCCAGCGACAGCGACCCCGTCAAGGACCTCGCCGACGAGCCGGTCGACCACCGGTTCAAGGGGCTCCCGCCGGACGCCCAGACGCAGGGCCTCACCGTCGGGCAGCTCGCCGCCCAGCGCCGGGACCTCCACACCGGCGGTTTCACCACGCCCGTCCTGACGCTCGACGCCGACGCGCTGGAGCACAACCTCGCCGCGCTCGGCGCCTACGCCGCCCGCCACGACCTCGCCTTCGCCCCGCACGGCAAGACCTGCATGTCCCCGCAGCTGTTCCGCCGCCAGCTGGACCACGGCGCGTGGGGCATCACCGCCGCCGTCCCCCACCAGGCGCGCGTCTACCGCGCCTTCGGCATCCAGCGGATCTTCCTCGCCAACGAGCTCGTCGATCCCGCAGCCCTGCGCTGGGTCGCCGGCGAGCTCGCCGCCGACCCCGATTTCCGCTTCGTCTGCTACGTCGACTCCGTGCGCGGGGTCCACCTCATGGACCGCGCCCTGCGCGACGCGCCCGCCGTCGTCGACGTGGTCGTCGAGCTCGGCGCCGGCGAGGGCGCCCGCACCGGGGCCCGTACCGAGGAGGACTGCCGCGCCGTCGCCGACGCGGTCGCCGCCACCGCCACCCTGCGCCTGGTCGGCACGGGCGGCTACGAGGCCGAGGTGCCCGACGCCGACCCGGAACGCGTCCACGCGTACCTGCGCCGGCTCACCGGCCTGGCCGTCGAGTTCGACAAGGCGGGCCGTTTCGCCCCCGACCTGGAGGAGATCGTCGTCAGCGCCGGCGGCTCGGCCTGGTTCGACGCCGTGGCCGACGTCTTCGCCGAGCTCCCGGAGCTGTCCCGCCCCACGCTCAAGCTGCTCCGTTCCGGTGCGTACGTCTCGCACGACCACGGCTGGTACACCCGCCTCACCCCCTTCAACCGGCACCCCGAAGAGGGCGGCCTGCGCCCGGCGTTCCGGCTGTGGACCCAGGTCGTCTCCCGGCCCTCCCCCACCCAGGCCTTCGTCAACGCGGGCAAGCGCGACATCGCCTACGACCTGGGCCTGCCCGAGGCCGAGCTGGTCCGCGACGCCCTCACCGGCGTCGAACGCCCGGCCACCGGCGTCCGCGTGGTCAAACTGTCCGACCAGCACGCCTGGCTGGAGACCGACTCGGCCGACGACATCCAGGTCGGCGACCTGGTGGCACTCGGCATGTCGCACCCCTGCACCATCTTCGAGAAGTGGCCGCTGATCCCGGTCGTGGAGGCCGACGGCACCGTCACCGACTACGTCCGCACCTTCTTCTAGGAGCGGACCGGTGGACCTGGTCATCCGGGGGGCCCGCGTCGTCGACGGCACGGGCGGGCCCTCGTACACCGCGGACGTCGGCGTCCACGAGGGCCGGATCGCCGAGATCGGCTCGCTCCCCGGGGGCCGCAGGACCCTCGACGCACACGGCCTCGCCCTCGCGCCCGGCTTCGTCGACATGCACGCCCACAGCGACCTCGCCCTGCTCCGCGACCCGGACCACAGCGCGAAGGCCGCCCAGGGCGTCACCCTCGAAGTCCTCGGCCAGGACGGCCTGTCGTACGCGCCCGCCGACGACCGGACGCTCGCCGGGGTACGGGCCGCCATCGCCGGCTGGAACGGGCCGGGCGACGACGTGGACTTCGACTGGCGCACGGTCGGCGGCTACCTCGACCGCCTGGACCGGGCCCACGGCGGCCGGGGCATCGCCGTGAACGCCGCCTACCTCGTCCCGCAGGGCACCGTCCGCGCCCACGCCCTCGGCTGGGACGACCGCCCCGCGACCGCGGCCGAGCTGGACCGGATGCGCGAGCTCGTCGCCGACGGCCTGGCGCAGGGCGCCGTCGGCATGTCCTCCGGCCTCACCTACACCCCCGGCATGTACGCCTCCGGCGCCGAACTGACGGAGCTGTGCCGGGTGGTGGCGGAGTACGGCGGCTACTACTGCCCGCACCACCGCTCGTACGGCCACGGCGCGCTGGCCGCCTACGCCGAGATGGTCGCGCTGACCCGGGAGGCCGGCTGCGCCCTGCACCTGGCCCACGCCACCATGAACTTCGGCGAGAACGAGGGCCGCGCCCCCGAGCTGCTCGCCCTGCTCGACGCGGCCCTCGCCGAGGGCGCCGACATCACCCTCGACAGCTACCCGTACACCCCCGGCTGCACCACCCTCGTCGCGCTCCTGCCCAGTTGGGCGAACGAGGGCGGCCCGGAGGCGGTCCTGGCCCGCCTGCGCGACGACGCCCAGGCCGGGCGGATCCGCCACGCGCTGGAAGTGGAGGGCGCGGACGGCTGCCACGGCGTCCCCGTCGACTGGTCCACGGTAGAGATCTCGGGCGTCGCCGATCCCGCCCTCGCCGCGTACGTCGGCACGCGCCTGGACGGCTGGGAGACCGCCCGCCGGCTGCTGCTGGACGACCGCCTCGCGCCGACCGTCCTCCAGCACGTCGGCCACGAGGAGAACGTCCGGGCGATCATGCGCCACCGCGTCCACACCGGCGGCTCCGACGGCATCCTCCAGGGCGCGAAACCGCACCCGCGCGCCTACGGCACCTTCCCGCACTACCTCGGCCACTACGTCCGCGAACTCGGCCTGCTCTCGCTGGAGGAGTGCGTGGCGCACCTGGCGGGCCGCCCCGCGGCCCGCCTGCGCCTGCCCGACCGGGGCCTGGTCCGCGTGGGCCACCGCGCCGACCTCGTCCTCTTCGACCCCGGCACGGTCGCGGCCGGGTCCACGTACGAGCGGCCGCGGGTGCTGCCGACCGGCATCCCGCACGTCCTGATCGACGGGCTGTTCGTCATGCGCGACGGGCGCCGGACGGACGTGCTGGCCGGGCGTTCCGTGCGCCGCACCGCACGCGATCTTCGGTAGATCCGACACCTACGATGGGCGGCATGGTCGCCTTCTCCCTCGCCGCCCTGCTCTTCCTCGCATTCTGCATAAGCGTCCGGCAGGACCGGCGCCGCTTCAGCAACGCCGTGCTCCTGGGGCTGACCTTCCTCAGTGCCTGCTCCGCCCTGTTCCTCCAGGTGGGCAAGCTGCCCACCTGGGCGGCCGTCACGGTCGTCGTGCTCGCCTTCGCCTCACCCGCGTTCGGCACCCTGGCGCTGGGCGTCTTCCTCGTCCGCAACGGCGTGACCATGGTCCGCAAGGAGGGCCTGCGGCCGGCCAACCTGCTGTCGATGCTCGCGGGCCTCGCGATCTTCGCGCTGATCGCGTTGCTGATCCTCGTCGGCGTGGTCGGCTCCCCGGTGCTGGGCGGCATCGCCGGAACGCTCACCGTGGTGGCCGGCTACGTCTCCTTCGTCTTCTTCTGCTTCCTCGGCTACGCCTTCCTCTACGGGCGGATCAAGGTCCGCGGCGACGTCGACCACGTGGTCATGCTGGGCTCGGGCCTGATCGGCGGGGACCGCGTGCCGCCGCTGCTGGCCTCGCGCCTGCGCAAGGGACAGCAGATCTACGAGGGCCAGCTGGCCCGGGACGGCCGGCCGCCGGTGCTGCTGGTCTCGGGCGGCAAGGGCTCGGACGAGAAGGTCGCGGAGGCCCGGGCGATGGCGGACTGGCTGATCGCGGAGGGCGTGCCGGCGGAGCACATCGTGCTGGAGGACCGGTCCGCCACGACCGAGGAGAACATGCGCTTCAGCCGGGAGATCATGGAGGAGCACGATCCGGCCTACCGGTGCGTGGTGGTCACCAACAACTTCCACGCCTTCCGGGCGGCGATGCTGGCCCGCAAGACCGGCGTCAACGGGCAGGTCCTGGGCTCCCCCACCGCGAAGTACTACTGGCCGAGCGCCACCATCCGGGAGTTCGTCGCGGTCTTCTGGGAGCACCGGACGGTGAACCTCGCGATCTGCGGCCTGCTGACCGTCCTCGGCGCGCTCGGCACGCTGGCCGCGGTCCTCGTCTGACCCCGTCCGCTCAGCCGAAGACGAGCTCGAGGATGTGGGGGACGCCGGTGGTGACGCCGGTGGTGACGGCCGGGGCCGCGAACGCGGAGGTGGCGGTGAGGGAGACGCCTCCGGCGGCGGGGTGCGGGGTGCGGTGGAAGCGGGCTTCCGGCGTGTTCGTGTGCCGTCGTCCGTGCTTCCACCTGTGGCCCGGGCGCGCGGAGGTGCCGTGACTCCCCCCTTGGCAGCCACGGCACCGGCACTCTCCCGTTCTGCTACAGGCGCTGCCAGAGCGCCGGGACGTTCGGCGGCTCCCAGCCCGTCTGCGCCTGGTGCCCCTGGATGCAGCGGTAGCTCGCGCCGCCGTGGGTGACGGTGGCGCCGGCCGCGTAGACGGTGCCCGCCTTCCAGGTGCCGCCCGGCTCGGGCTCACCGGGGCCGGGGCCCGGGTCGCCGCCGGTGACCTTGAGGGTCAGTCCGTACGCCGACAGGATGGGATTCAGCGGCTGGAAGAAGGTGGTCCCGCCGCTGGAGCAGTTGCCGGAACCGCCCGAGGTCACGCCCTGGGCCTGGCTCCCCGAGATGTAGGAGCCTCCCGAGTCGCCCGGCTCGGCGCAGACCGTCGTACGGGTCACGCCGGAGATGGTGCCCTCGGGGTAGGTGACGCTGGTGTTGTGCTGCTGGATCGTGCCGCAGTGCCATCCGGTGGTCGAGCCGGAACGGCACACCGAGGCCCCGACCGGCTGCAGCACCGAGCCTGTGACCTGCACGTTCGCGCCCCCGCTGCCCTTCACGTACGGGGTCGAGGCCCACTGGGCGTTGGCGGCCACCCAGGCCATGTCGTTGCCCGGGAAGACCGAGGCCTGGAAGGAACCCTGCGCGACCTGGTTGAAGCCGCTGGTGGTGGTGCCGGCGCGCCCGCAGTGCCCGGCGGTGGCGAAGCCGTTGGTGGTCCCCTTGGTGACCGGGAAGCCCACGGAGCAGCGGCCGCTGCCGTTCATGTAGTACGCGTCCCCGCCGCGCAGGTCGTAGAGGGGACGCGGGGCCTCGGCCGTACGGACCACCGTGACCAGGGCCGCGTCGGTCCCGGTGGCGGCCAGCAGCCGCGCGGCCGCTCCCGGCTCGGCCTCCTCGACGACGAGGGTGTTGGAGCGCGGGTCGACGTACCGCACGGGGGTCCCGGCGGTGGCCGCCCCGTCCAGGGCGGCCTTGGCGGAGTCCAGGTCGGCCAGGGTGCGGCTGACGAGCTTCGCCGTGGCCCCGGTGGCCCGTATCGCGGCGGTGTCGGCGGCGCGGGTGGTGGCGACGGTGAGGGTGGCGGCGTCGGCCCCGTCCACCCAGGCCCCGGCGAACGCGGCGCCGAGCCGCATCCGCAGCCGGGCGGCGGTGGCCCCCGCCTCGGCCTCGTGCGCGAGTCGTGCCTTGGCCTGCGTGGGGGTCAGGCCGAGGTCGCGCTGCATGGCGGCGAGCAGCTCGGGCGGGGCGTCGGCGGTGCGCAGGGTGGTCGCCGCCGAGGGGGCGGCGGGGGCGGAGCCGGCGGTGGCACCGCTCGTCCCGGCCAGCAGCAGCCCGGCGGCGGCCAGGGCGGTACACGCCGCGCGGGCGTGTCGCTTGAGCATGGGGGATCTCCTCGGTTTCCGGTGGGGTCTGCGGAAACCGTAGAAATCCGAACCGGCCTGCGGGAGCTGCCGGTTGACCCCTCCCCCGGTGTTATGCCCGCGGGGCGGCGGCGGCCGAAGTGCGTTCATGGGCCGGTGGCCGGACCATGGGGCCAGGGGAAGGGGAAACCGTAGGAGGTACGCGATGGTCAGTGAACCCGACGAGCAGCCCACACGGTCGGACCGGCTCTTCACGGGCGGGGAACGGCCGTACGACCCCGAGGACCTCGTGATGGTGACCGGCCACGACCCGACTCCGGAGCGGGTCGCGAAGGCACGCGAGCTGATCGAGAAGGAGGGCCCGCAGGTCATCGAGCGGTACCTGCCCTAAGCAGCCCGCCCCAAGGCTGCCCACCGCCCCGGCCCCGCCACATCCAGCCTCGCCGGCATTCGAGGCCCGGGTCCGGGGCGGAGCCCCGACTCTTTCCGCCCCCCGGCGCTCGAGGCGGGCGGGGTCCGTTCGAGGCGCGGGGCCTGGGGGCAGCCCCGGCCTTTCAGCCCCGCCGGCGATCGAGGCGCAGGGTCTGGGGCGCAGCCCCGGCCTTTCAGCCCCGCCGGCGTTTGAGGCGCGGGGTCTGGGGCGGAGCCCCGATCTATCAGCCCCGCCGGCGCTTGAGGCGCAGGGTCTGGGGCGCAGCCCCGGTCTTTCAGCCCCGCCGGCGTTTGAGGCGCGGGATCTGGGGCGGAGCCCCGATCTATCAGCCCCGCCGGCGCTTGAGGCGCAGGGTCTGGGGCGGAGCCCCGGTCTTTTAGCCTCGCCGGCGTTTGAGGCGCGGGGTCTGGGGCGGAGCCCCGGGAGAAGGGGCCGCGGCCGGGCGGGCTACGCGGCAGACCACGGCAGGGCCGCCCGCAACCCCCCGCCGGCCGCCCTGGCCAAGGCCTCCGCATGCGCGGCCCTCGCATGCGCCAGCACCCCCGCAGCCCCGGCGGCAGCCCCCGCCGCGGGATGCCAGCCCAGCAGGTGCCGCCACACCAGCGGGGTCCCGGCCAGCGGCCGCGTGACCACCCCCGGGGTCGCCGGGAAGGTCGCCCGGCACAGCCCGACCGCCCGCCCGACCTGCACCAGGTGCACGCACGACGCCGTGTCGGTCTCGTAGACGCAGGCGGGCGTGAACCCGGCCCGTACGCAGGCCGCGGCGAAGCAGTCCCCGAAGCACCCGTCGCCCGGTACGTCCGCCCACGCCTCGGCGGCCAGCTCGGCCAGCTCGACCTCCCCGCGCGGGGCGAGGGCCAGCGGATGGTCCTCGGCCAGCATCACGTGCACCGGGTCCCGCGCCACCTCCATCCAGGCGAGGCGCCCCGGCTCGGGCGGGGCGCTCTCCCCGCAGACCCCGACCAGCGCGAAGTCCAGGCGCCCGTCGGCGACGCTCCCGGCGACCTCCCGCTCGGACCAGGAGGTGTACGTGGTCACCGGCACCCCGGGCGCCTCACGGGCGAGCCGGTCCACGAGCCCGCCGAGCAGCGGCCCGTGCGTCCCGCCGAGCCGGTGGCCGTGCGCCGCCCCCTGCCGGGCGAACCGCTGGGCTTCCTCCTGCAGCTCGCACACCGCGGGCAGCAGCACCCGCGCCCGCTCCAGTACGAGCTCCCCGAGCGCGGTGGCCCGTACGCCCTCCCGCCCGCGCACGAACAGCGTCCCGCCCAGCGCCCGCTCGATCCGCTTCAGCTGGGTACTCAGCGCGGGCTGCGCGAGGCCGAGGACGGTGGCGGCCCGGGTCAGACTCCCGGCGTCGGCGACGGCCCTGACGATCTTGAGGTGCCTCAGCTCCAGGTCCATGCGACGAGCTTGGTCCAGACCTGCAGGCGTGCGCTACGGGTCGTGCGCATCCAGAATCGTTAATGCTCGTTAGCCGCCAGGGGGCCGCAACCCTAAGGACAGGTAAATGCACGCACTCGATGTCGACTGGGACCACCCCACGGACCCGCGACCCGGACCACGGCTCGACCACGTCCGCGCCTACGTGACGACCGCGGGCGCCGACGGGCACCTGTGGCACGGCGTTCCCACCCTGCTGCTCACCACGGTGGACCGCGCCACCGGCCGCACCGTCCGCACCCCGCTGATCTACGGCGAGGACGCGGGCCGCTTCATCGTCCTGGCCGCCGGGTACGGGGCGCCGGACCACCCGCACTGGTACCGGAACCTCACGGCCCACCCGGAGGTCCGCCTGCAGGTCGGGGCCGCCACCGTGAAGGCGACGGCGCGCACGGCCACGCCGGAGGAGCGGGAGACGTACTGGGACATGATGACGGCCCTCTGGCCCCCGTTCGAGGACGACCAGAGGGCCGCCCGGCCGCGCGAGATCCCTCTGGTGATCCTGGAGGGGTAGCGCACGTACGGAGCCGGTTTCCGACGGCCCCTAGTTGTATTGCCCCGGGAGGTTGTGGACGGGTGATGCAGGTCTCGGCTGAGGCGTCTTGAACGGGTGAGGGCCTTCCGGGTTCGGTGTGGATTGCGACGTCTACACCGACCAGAAAGGCCCTCGTGCCCCACCGTAATGCACCCCTGACCGAGACCGGACGGCTGCGCCTGGCCCACTGCGTGGTCGTGGACGGCTGGCCGCTGCGGCGGGCCGCCGAGCGTTTCCGGGTCTCGCCGACCACGGCCCAGCGGTGGGCCGACCGCTACCGCGATCACGGCGAGGCGGGCATGCGTGACAGGTCCTCGCGCCCGCATCACAGCCCACGCCGGATCCCGAACCGCACCGAACGCCGGATCATCAAGGTCCGTGTCCTGCGCCGCTGGGGACCGGCCCGCATCGCCCACCTGCTGGATTTGGTGCCCTCGACCGTGCACCGCGTCCTGACCCGCTTCGGGCTGGCCCGCCTGAGCCATCTGGACCGGGCCACCGGCCGTGTCATACGCCGCTACGAACGCGAGAAGCCCGGCGAACTGGTGCACGTGGACATCAAGAAGCTCGGCAACATCCCCGACGGCGGCGGCCACAAGACCCTGGGCCGCCAGGCCGGCCGCAAGAAGCGGCCCCGCCTGGGCTACAGCTACATCCACACCGCCGTCGACGACCACTCCCGCCTCGCCTACAGCGAGATCCTGACCGACGAGAAGAAGGAGACCGCGACCGCCTTCTGGCAGCGGGCACAGGCGTTCTTCACCTCGTGCGGGATCACCGTGGAACGGGTCCTGACCGACAACGGGGCCTGCTACAAATCCCACACCTGGCGCGACGCCCTGGCAGCGGCCGGGATCACCCACAAGCGAACCCGGCCCTACCGGCCCCAGACCAACGGCAAGGTCGAACGCCTCAACCGCACCCTCCTGGAGGAATGGGCCTACGCCCGTCCCTACCAGTGCGAGCAGGAACGACGCGACGCGTTCCCGCAGTGGCTACACACCTACAATCACCACCGCGGACACACCGCGCTCGCAGGCAAACCACCCGCCAGCCGCGTCCCCAACCTCACAGGGCAATACACCTAGGCCGCGGCCTCGAACTTCACCGAGCGCACTTCGAGGTCGTCGCGCGCCGGGTTGCCGTGCGCCCGCAGCCGGTACTCGGAGCCCTTGCAGTTCGCCCCCTTGTAGACGGTCACCGGGGTGTCGGTCCGGTTGTGCGGGCCGTATCCGGGCAGCAACTCGTCGGAGCCGACCGCCCGCAGGTTGATGCACTTGCCGCTGTGCGGGTCGGTCAGCGTGAGGGTCTGCTCCTGCCCCAGGTCGTCGACGTACTTGTAGGGGAAGTGGCCGGTGGCGGCCAGCGCCGATCCGGGCAGCGACAGGGCCAGGGCGAACGCGGCCAGGGCGGCCGCCGCGGCGTTGCGGAGCTTCATGGGGAGGAATCCCTTACGAGGGAGCGGGGGCGTGCGGGCACGACCCTAGGAGGACGGAACGGGACGAATCGATCCTCCAAGATCGCTCGGCGTGGCGCGCCCGCAGCGCACTGCCCTGGCGGGCCCTAGGTGGTCGGTGCGGCCACGGCGCTGTACGTGCGTCCGCCCGCGACGTAGTCGCCCAGCGGGACCATGCCGAAGCCGTCGACGTGCACCTTCCAGGACGGCACGTTGCCGGCTTCGATGAACGCCACCACCGCGTCGGCCCGTTCCGAGGCCGCCGCCACGGCCATGGTGAACAGGGACCGGGCCACGCCCCGCCCCCGGTACGCGGCATCGACCACGACAGGCCCGTAGAGCAGCCACCGCGCCTCGCCGAGCGGGCGCCCGTCCCACTCCAGCGCGTCCTGGGCCCGGAGCAGCCCCGCGACCGCCGGCGGCGGATCGGCCAGGTCCTCGGCGACCGACAGGGCGAGCAGGCCGGCGACCCGGCCCCGGTCGTCCGCGACCAGCAGCTCCCCGGCCCGGGCCATCGCCCGCAGGACGCCGGCGTCGAAGCGGCCCTGCACGAACCCCTGCTCCGTCCGTTGCCGCTCCGTCAGGGCGTCGTGGTGGTTGGCGGCGAAGAGCTCGGCCATGGCGGGCGCGTCGGCCTCGGTGGCGTACCGGTACTCCATGCCGCGATCGTGCCACGCCCACCCCGCCCGGCCCCGTCGCCGACACCGGCTCCTAGGCCGCCCGGTGCAGGGCCCGGGCCCGGGTGAGGTCGACCGCGGCGCCCGTGCCCACGTCCAGGAAGCACGCGGCCTGCCACGCCTGCGTTCCCCGGGCCTGCCGGCTCTCCACCGCGACCCACGGCGGGTACACCCGGAAGGCACGCTTCCCGCCGGACCCGTTCACGGACAGGACGCCGCGCTCCCGGAGCACCTCGCGGGAGAACACGAACTGCCCGAAACCGTCTCCGTCCCTGGCACTGACCACGACGAGGTCGACGGGGTCCCCCACGTCGAACGGCCGGATCGGCCCGGCCTCGGACCGCTTCCACACCGTGACGAACTGCCCGGCCTTAGTCGGGGTCGTCCTGGCCGCGCGGAAGGTCACGCGCAGCCCGTCCAGCGTGAACTCGTACGCCCCGTACTCGGCGCTCTCCGCCTCGGCGACCGGCCGGGAGCACGTGAACCCGCACCGGTCGTAGACCAGCGCCTTCGCCACGAGGAGATCCTCGTGCACCGCACCCGCCCCCGCACCCGCCCACACGCCCGGGTCACCCGTGGTCATAGACGGTCACCTCCACGTCCCGTGCGCACAACTCGTCGGTGATCAGCGGCTCGATGCGCGACCAGGAGCCGCCCGCGAGCCCGCACCCGATGCGCGGCATGTGGACACCGGCACCCAGCTCGACGGCGTGATCGGCCAGCGCGCCGAGGCAGCGCCGAACGGCGTCGTACCGGATCGGCGGCCCCCCGCTCCCGGTGCGCATCCCCCGCTGCCCGACCATGTTGGCCACCCACACATCGGGCTTCACCCGCACCACCTGCACGGCGCCGAGCCCGAAGTCGTTCCCGCTGCGCCCCCGGTGCCAGGCCCGGTACGCCGCCTCGGGCTCGGGCCACCGCTTCGAGACGGCCAGCACGAAGCCCTTCCCCCACCCGCCGAGGTCATTGCAGACATGGGCGATGACTTTGGGCCCCTTGGCCTGGGGACTCGTCGCGTCCCCGGCGATGATCCTGAGCGGCTTCATCTCCCGCACGTTACGCGGGACCACTGACAACGCGGGACGGCCGGACGGAAGCCCCCGCCCGGCCGTCCCGCCACCCCGCCGCCCCTCACAGGTACTCGCGCGCGAATTCCACCGCCCACTCCACCGCCGCCACCGGAATCGCGGCCGACTCCGGGGCGATGGTGATCCGGGCGGACTCCCAGCCCTCGTCGTGTTCGCGGAAGATCGCGAAGTGTCCGTCCTCCGCGGCTCCTTCCGGTCTGACCAGGAACTCGATCGCCCGGTCGTCGCCGTCCGTGCCGACCGTGGTGATCGCCATGTCACCGACTACGAACTCCACTGCTCGCGCCCCTCAGTAGCCGCTGTTCAGGTACACCAGGAAGAGCAGGGCCATGAAGACCGCCCCTGCCGCCATGAGGGCACCCGCCACGGCCACGATCACCGTGCCGATGCGTTCCGTCCCCCGGCGGTAGTCCGCCGGCTTCCACTCGCCCTGGTTCATGCGCCCAGCCTCACCGCACCCGCGCCCCGCCACATGAGTGCGCGTACTCATGCGGCGTACTCAGTCACCCTCGGTTCCCAGCCGTTTCCCGAGGTGACGAGTGCAACATCCCCCACTTCGGCGCGGTCCGCACGCACCCATTCCGCAGGCCGGAACGCGGGCATGGCCCCGGATTCCAAGGGGGGACCACGTCACCACCCACCCATTGCCCGAAATAGGACATTTCGCTCTTCGAGTCTCTCTCCGAAAAGGCGCGTCACGCCTGCTCCCGGGCCCGTAAGCTCCCGTCATGCAGGTGATCCAGTCAACCAAACTCGCCAATGTCTGCTACGAGATCCGCGGGCCCGTGCTCGAAGAGGCCATGCGGCTCGAAGCAGCAGGTCATCGCATCCTCAAGCTCAACACCGGCAACCCCGCGGCCTTCGGCTTCGACTGCCCGCCGGAGATCCTTGAGGACATGCTCCGCAACCTGGGCAACGCCCACGGTTATGGTGACGCGAAGGGGCTGCTCTCCGCGCGCCGCGCGGTCATGCAGCACTACCAGACCAAGGGCATCGACCTGGACGTCGAGGACATCTACCTCGGCAACGGCGTCTCCGAGCTGATCCAGATGTCGATGCAGGCGCTGCTCGACGACGGTGACGAGGTGCTGGTCCCGGCGCCGGACTACCCGCTGTGGACCGCGTCCGTCTCCCTCGCCGGCGGCACGGCCGTGCACTACCGCTGCGACGAGCAGGCCGACTGGATGCCGGACCTCGCCGACATCGAGCGCAAGGTCACCGACCGCACCAAGGCGATCGTGATCATCAACCCGAACAACCCGACCGGCGCGGTCTACGACGAGGAGATGCTGCGCGGGCTGACGGACATCGCCCGCCGCCACAACCTGGTCGTCTGCTCGGACGAGATCTACGACCGGATCCTCTACGACGGCGCCGTGCACCACAACACCGCCGCCATCGCCCCCGACCTGCTGACGCTGACCTTCAACGGGCTCTCGAAGAACTACCGCGTCGCCGGCTACCGGGCCGGCTGGATGGCGGTCTGCGGCCCGAAGAAGCACGCCTCCTGCTACATCGAGGGCCTCACGGTCCTGGCGAACATGCGCCTGTGCGCGAACATGCCCTCGCAGCACGCCGTGGCCACCGCACTCGGCGGCCGGCAGTCGATCGAGGACCTGGTCCTGCCCGGCGGGCGCATCCTGGAACAGCGCAACGTCGCGTACGACATGCTCACCCAGATCCCGGGCGTCACCTGCGTGAAGCCGAAGGGCGCGCTGTACGCCTTCCCGCGGCTGGACCCGTCCGTCTACAAGATCAAGGACGACCGGCAGATGGTCCTCGACCTGCTGCGGGCCGAGAAGATCATGGTCGTGCACGGTACGGGCTTCAACTGGCCCGAGCCCGACCACTTCCGGATCGTGACCCTGCCGAACGCCACGGATCTGGCCGATGCCGTGACGCGGATCGGAAACTTCCTCGACGGCTACAGCCAGTTCTAGCGGCGGACGCGGCGACCAGCGGCAGGATCCAGCTCAACTTTAGAACCAATCCAATGTAGGATGGTCTCCTGACCACGCAGGAGGCCTCCTCATGTACGAGCCGATCCGCACCAAGTCGGTCGTCCACCGCATGGGCGCCGCCCCGTCCGACTACCCGCACAGCAGCCGCGGCGAAGCGCTGGACATCCAGCTCGCCGGCCACCTCGCGGCCCTGCTCGCCGTCACCGACGAGCTCGGGCTCGACGAGGCCGCCGCCGAGATCGCCGTCCAGGTCACCCGGCTGCGCGGGTCCCAGCCCGCGCGTGCGCAGCGGCGCCCCGCCGCGGACGTCGCCGCGCTGCACCAGCGCGCGCACGACCTCGCCGCCCGCGCCCTCCTCGTCGCCGCCTCCCGCGCCGACACCACCGTCGCGATCCTCGCCGCCGAGCGCATGGACGCGCACGCCGCCGCCCTGAAGTCCATGGACTTGGCCGGCGCCCTCTAGACGGCCCCGGTCCGGGGCCGCGGAGGCTCCGGACCGGGTGCCACAGCCCGGTGCCGACCACCCTCGCGCGGCCCGCACCGCGGCTCCTCCCGCGGCCCGCCGCAGGGGCGGGAATTGGACAGAATCCGGTGCTCCGAACACGATGAGGGCTGAAAGTTCGCGGCAGCACGGGGGAGGCCGCTCTCAAAGTCCATCTCCTCCACGCCGCTTCGTCCCCGTTTCAGCAGCCTGGAGAGACTTCACCGATGAGCTTCGGCGACCCGAACAATCCCTACGGCCAGCAGCCCCCGCAGGGCCAGCCCGGCTACCCGCAGCAGGCCCCGCAGGGCGTCCCCCCGCAGTACGGCTACCCGCAGCAGCCCCCGCAGGGCGCGGCTCCGCAGTACGGCTACCCGCAGCAGACGCCTCCGCCGCCGGCCTACGGCTACCCGCAGCAGCCGGGGATGCCGGGCATGCCGGGGATGCCGGGCGCGGGCATGCCGCCGCTGGCCCACTGGGGTCTGCGCGTCGGCGCGTACCTGCTCGACGCGCTGATCATCGCCGGCCCGATGTACGCGGTGATCGGCATCGGCGCGGCCATCGCCGGCGGCGACTCCGACTCCGCGGCGGCCGGTGTGCTCAGCCTCGTCGGCTTCCTGTACGCCATCGGCATGGGCCTCTTCCAGCTCCACAAGGAGGGCACCACCGGCCAGACGACCGGCAAGAAGGTCGTCGGGATCAGCCTGCACAAGGAGGCCGACGGCGCGACCCTCGGCTTCGGCATGGCCTTCGTGCGCAAGCTGGCGCACATGCTGGACGGCATCCCCTGCTACATCGGCTGGCTGTGGCCGCTGTGGGACGCCAAGAAGCAGACCTTCGCCGACAAGGTGTGCGGCACCGTCGTCGTCAAGGTCAAGTGACCCCTTGAGCGCGCACACCGGCCCGCGCCGCCCGGCGCGGGCCGGTGACGCACGCCGGTGACGCACGCCGGTGACGCACGCCGGTGACCAACGCGGCGGCCAACGCAGGTGTCGCGCGCCGGTGAACGCGGGCCGATCGCGGCGCCGTCAGGGCGTGTCACGGCCCGTCAGGCGTGTCGGGCGTGTCGGGCGTCCGCTCGAACTCGGCGCCCGCGACCCCGCACCACGGCACCGTCGCCACCGGCCACACCGGGCCGACCGCCTCCCCGTGCTCGGTCGCGCCCGGGGCCACGCCCGGGATCCTCAGCAGCGCCTGGGCGGCCCGGCGCTCCGGGTCCGGTTCGGCACCGTCGCGGAACTCCACCGTGACGACGTACGCGCCGGCGCCCTCGGCCCGTCCCGCCGCCTCCACCGCGGCCACCACCCGCCGGCTCGCCGGATCGATTCGGCACCCGGTGACCCGTACGTCCTCCAGGGCCGCCCGGGGCGGCGCCCCGGGGGGTTCGCCGCCGCTCGCCCACACGTACAGACCCAGCGGGGCGAACACCAGCAGCCCGGCCAGCGTCACCAGGCCGACCAGCCAGCCCTGCCACTTCAACGCGCTCACGCCCATGCCCCGATCCTCCCGGGCCACTGCCCCGCCCACCAGCACCCACGGGCCCACACAGCATTTCGAAGTGGGACCGCCTGGACACCTGACGTTCATTCAACTCATCGCGGAATGTGGGTTTCCGCGAGCACGCTGCACCCGTGAGACGCATCCTAGGAATCGTCCTGGGCCTCCTCCTGATCGGCGGCGTGCTCTACGTCGTCGCCTTCCGGGGGCAGGATCACCCAGAAACCACGGCAACGAAGACCGTGCGTGGCGTCATCGGCTCGGAGAAGTCCGAATTCTTCCGCGACCCCGACGTCGTCAAGGCCCTCGGCGCCAAGGGCTACACCGTGAAGACGGAGACCTCGGGCTCCTGGGCGATGGACCAGCTCGCCCTCAAGGAGTTCGACTTCGCCTTCCCCAGCAGCAGTGAACCCGCCAAGGAGGTCGCGGCCGCCGCCGGGGTCAAGGGCGCCCAGGAGACCAAGCCCTTCTACTCCCCGCTCGTGGTCATCGCCCGCGCCAACGCCGCCAAGGTGCTGGCCGACAACGGCCTCGCCAAGATGACCGGCAAGAACCTCGGGACCCTGCTCATGGGCCCCTTCCTCAAGGCCGCCGCCGAGGACCGCACGTGGCAGCAGCTGCCCGGCTCCTCCGCCCACACCGAGCTGACCGGCACGCTGTTCATCAAGACCACCGACCCGGCCTCCTCCAACTCCGGCGCCCTCTTCCTCGCGGCCGCCTCCAACGTCGCGAACGCCAACAGCGTGGTCGCCGACGACGCCGGGATCGAGCGCACCGCACCGCTGATGCGCAAGCTGATCTCCGTCCAGGGCGCCCTCGAACAGAGCACCGACGACCCGTTCCGGGCCTTCATCAGCGGCAGCGGCGAACCGCTGATCCTGGTGTACGAGTCCCAGGTGGCCTCCCTGTTGCTCCAGCACCAGGACCCCGGCGACATGGTCGTGCTCTACCCGGACACCACCGTCAACACGGCGCACACCTTCGTCCCGCTCACCGAGCAGGCGAAGGAGCTGGGCACGCTCCTCGCCACCGATCCGAGGCTGCGCGAGCTGGCCGTGCAACGCGGGTTCCGCCCGCAGGACGGCGTGCCCGAGTTCACCGCCGCGACCGCACCGCACGCCGGCTACCTCAACCCTGGGCTGACCGGGATCCGCCAGGTCGGCACACCCACCGTCAAGATCCTCATGGCGCTCGCCCAGCGCGCCAAGGGTTAGGGGCCCACACCATGACACTGACACCTCCCGAGGACGGCACCTTCGTCCTCAGCGCGCCCGAGCCGGTCCCGCCCGTCCGCCGCGAGCAGGCCGCCGGGCTGGTCCCGCTGCAGGACGGCGTACGCGACGAGATGGCCCGCCGGGCCGGTGAGTACGTCGGCTCGCTCGCCGGGATCGACACCCGCTCCCCCGAGTTCGCGCACCGCATCGGCGAGATCGCAGGGCTCGGCGCGGCCGACATGCGCAGCGCCGCCCAGCAGTCCAACCGGATGCTGGAGCGGGCCGTACGGTCCCTCGGCGCGGACGGCGGCGGCGACGCCCAGGCCCGCGTCTCCGGCTCCCTCGTCGAACTGCGCCGCACCGTCGAGGACCTCGACCCGCGGGACACCCCCGGCAAGGGGCTCGGCAAGCTGCTGGCGAAGCTGCCGGGCGGCAACAGGTTCCGTGACCACGTGGCCAAGTACGCCTCCTCGCAAGCCACCCTCAACAAGATCGTGGGCTCGTTGCGCAGCGGCCAGGACGAGCTGCGCCGCGACAACGCGGCCCTGCACACCGAGCGGGCCCGCCTGTGGGAGAGCATGGGCAAGCTCCAGGAGTACGCCGTCCTCACCGAGGCCCTGGACGGGGCCGTCGAGCAGCGGATCGCCGAGGCGGAGCACACCGACCCGCAGGCGGCCGACGCACTGCGCGCGGACGTGCTCTTCCCGGTCCGGCAGAAGCACCAGGACCTGTTGACGCAGCTGGCCGTCTGCGCGCAGGGCTACCTGGCGATGGACGTGGTCCGGCGCAACAACGACGAGCTGATCAAGGGCGTGGACCGGGCCGCCACCACCACCGTCTCGGCGCTGCGGATCGCGGTCATGCTGGCCGCGGCCCTCGACAACCAGCGCAAGGTGATCGAGCAGGTCAACGCCCTGAAGGGGACCACCGAGGAGCTGATCCGGGGCAACGCGGAGATGCTGTCCACGCAGAGCGGCGAGATCCAGCGGATCGCGGCCGATCCGGCGGTGGGCGCGGAGACGCTGCGGACGGCCTTCGCCCAGATCTACAAGACGCTCGACGCGATCGACACCTTCAAGGTGCAGGCCACGCAGAACATGGCCGCGACCGTGGAGTCCCTGGCCGGGGAGCTGCAGACCGCCTCGGCGTACCTGGCCCGTACCCGCACCGCCAGTGCGCTCGAAGGCGGTGCCCGGTGAGGCGGGGCTGGATCAGCGCGCTGATCGCACTCGCCGCGCTCGCCACGGCGACGGGCTGCACCTCCGAGGGTCCGGCCGGGCCCGCGGAGTCGAAGTACCAGGAGGGCCACCTGCGGGTGCTGGCCTCCAGTGAGCTCTCCGACATGGAGACCGTGCTGAAGGCCGCGAAGGCGGCCACCGGGGTCACGGTCGACCTGACCGCGTCCGGGACCCTCGACGCGGTCGAGCAGATCGCCTCGGGGAAGGCCGACGGGAAGTACGACGCGATCTGGCTGTCCTCCAACGACTACCTGCGGCTGCGGCCCGAGGCCGCCGGGAAGCTGTCCAGCGAGACCCCGGTGATGTCCTCGCCGGTGGCCATCGGCGTGAAGCCGGAGGCGCTGGCCCGGCTGGGCTGGAAGCCCGGCGAGGTGACCTGGTCGGCGGTGCACGAGGCGGTGGCCGGCGGGAAGCTGACGTACGGGATGACGGACCCGGTGCGCTCCAACTCCGGTTTCTCCGCCCTGGTCTCGGTGGCGTCGGGGCTGTCGGGCGCGCAGGCGGCGCTGAGCGACGCCGACGTGAAGACGGCCCAGCCCAAGCTGAAGGAGTTCTTCGCCGGGCAGAAGCTGACCTCGGGTTCCTCCGGCTGGCTGGCGACCGCGTACGGCAAGCGCGGTGACGTGGACGCGCTGGTGAACTACGAGTCGGTGCTGCTGTCCATGAACCGGGACGCGAAGGACGTGAAGGCGCCGCTGACGGTGATCCGGCCGCGCGACGGCGTGGTCACCGCGCACTACCCGCTGACCCTGCTGACCTCGGCCCCGGAAGGGGCCCGCGATGCGGGGCGGGCGCTGACGGACTACCTGCGCGGCCCCGAGGCGCAGAAGGCGATCACCGAGCAGACCTTCCGCCGGCCGGTCGCGGCCGGGGTGACGCCGGCCGCCGGGCTGGACCCGGAGAAGCGGCACGAGCTGCCCTTCCCCGGCTCGCGTTCGGTCGCGGACGGGCTGCTGGCCTCGTACGAGAACGAGCTGCGCCGGCCCTCGCGGACGGTGTACGTGCTGGACACCTCGGGTTCGATGAGCGAGGAGGACCGCATCGGGCGGCTGAAGTCGGCGCTCACCGATCTGACGGGCAGCGGGACTTCGGGCACGGGACAGCGGTTCCGGGACCGCGAGGAGGTGACGCTGCTGCCCTTCGGGTCCAAGGTGAAGAAGGTGCGCACGCACGTCGTCGAGCCCGGCAATCCGGGGCCGGCCCTGGACGCGATCCGCGGCGACGTGAAGTCGCTGGAGCCGGAGGGGGGTACGGCGGTCTACGGCAGCCTGGAGGCGGCCTACCAGCACCTCGGCAAGGGCGGCGCGGACGCGTTCACCTCGATCGTGCTGATGACGGACGGGGAGAACACCGAGGGCGTCGGGGCCAAGCACTTCGACTCCTTCTACGCGGCCCTGCCCGAGGCGCAGAAGCAGACGCCGGTCTTCGCGGTGCTGTTCGGGGACTCGGACCGCAAGGAGCTCACCCACATCACCGAACTGACCGGCGGGCGGCTCTTCGACGCCACCGGCGTGGGGGTCCCCCCAGCGGTAGCTGGGGGAGGTTCGCTGGCCGGCGCCTTCGAGGAGATCCGTGGCTACCAGTAGGGTCGGCGGCCGGCTGCTCGGCTACCTGGAGTCGAAGAAGAACCTGGCCGGCTCCGCCTGCGGGGTGGCCGGCCTGGGCCTCACCCTGGCCGGGGTGGCGGGCGCGTACTGGCCGGTGGTGGTCGCCGGGCTGTACGGCGCGGGCGCGCTGATCGCCCCGCCGGAGCGGGTGGCGCCGCCGCACCACCCGGAGCCCGCCGAGCAACTCGGCCTCGTACGGGAGGACTTCGGGCGGCTGCGCGGGTACCTGGCGGAGGTGGAGCTGCCGCCGGCCGCCGGGGACAAGCTCGCCGAGCTCCTGGAGTTCTACGAGGCCCTGCTCGATCCGGGGTGGGTGGCGGAGGTCCTGGCCGCCGATCCGGAGTCGGTGCACACGGTGTCCCGGGCGGTCCGGCAGGACGTGCCGGAGTGCGTGGACACCTACAACCGGACCCGCTGGTGGGCGCGGCTCGCGCCGGGCGGCGAGTCCCCGGAGCAGCAGCTGGAGCGGCAGCTGGCGGCGCTGTTCGAGGAGGCGGAGCGCGTGACGGCGACCCTCCGCGAGGCGGAGGCCCTGCGCCAGCAGACGCATACGACCTATCTGGAGGACCGGGGCCGGTCCTGAGGCGGCTGCCCGGAGGGCTCGGGGCGCAGCTGCGGGACGGCGGAGGGGGACGCGGGAAGGCGCCCGGCGGGAGATCCCGCCGGGCGCCCTCTCGTCTACCGGCCCGGGTGTTCGTGCACCCGGGCCGGTCGTGCGGTGGGAACCGCTTGGTCGGGGGCTCCCACAGCGGTGGGCGCCGCTTGGTCGGGGGCTCCCACGTTCATTGGCCCGTTATCGGGCTCGGGCTCAGCCCAGGCGCTCGACGAGCGCGTGGTACTGGTCCCACAGTTCCTTCGGCGTGTGGTCGCCGTAGGTGTTCAGGTGCTCGGGGACCAGGGCGGCCTCCTCGCGCCAGACCTCCTTGTCGACCGTGAGGAGGAAGTCGAGGTCCGCGGCCGGGAGGTCCAGGCCGTCGAGGTCGAGGGAGTCCTTGGTCGGCAGGATGCCGATGGGGGTCTCGACGCCCTCGGCGGTGCCGTCGAGGCGCTCGACGATCCACTTCAGGACGCGGCTGTTCTCGCCGAAGCCGGGCCACACGAACTTGCCCGCGTCGTTCTTGCGGAACCAGTTCACGTAGTAGATCTTCGGGAGCTTCGCCTGGTCCTTGTCCGCGGCGACCTTGACCCAGTGGGCCATGTAGTCGCCCATGTTGTAGCCGCAGAACGGCAGCATGGCGAAGGGGTCGCGGCGCAGCTCGCCGACCTTGCCCTCGGCGGCGGCGGTCTTCTCGGAGGCGATGTTCGAGCCGATGAAGACGCCGTGGTTCCAGTCGAAGGACTCGGTGACCAGCGGCACGGCGGAGGCGCGGCGGCCGCCGAAGAGGATCGCGGAGATCGGGACGCCCTTGGGGTCCTCCCACTCGGGGGCGATCGTCGGGCACTGGGAGGCCGGGACGGCGAAGCGGGCGTTGGGGTGGGCGGCCGGGGTCTCCGAGTCCGGAGTCCAGTCGTTGCCCTTCCAGTCGATGAGGTGCTTGGGCGCCTCTTCGGTCATGCCCTCCCACCACACGTCGCCGTCGTCGGTGAGCGCGACGTTGGTGAAGACGGTGTTCGCGTACATGGTCTTCATGGCGTTGGCGTTGGTGTGCTCGCCGGTGCCGGGCGCGACGCCGAAGAAGCCGGCCTCGGGGTTGATCGCGTAGAGGCGACCGTCCTCGCCGAAGCGCATCCAGGCGATGTCGTCGCCGATGGTCTCGACGGTCCAGCCGGAGATCGTGGGCTCCAGCATGGCCAGGTTGGTCTTGCCGCAGGCGGACGGGAACGCCGCCGCGACGTACTTCGCCTCACCCTGCGGCGGGGTGAGCTTGAGGATCAGCATGTGCTCGGCGAGCCAGCCCTCGTCGCGGGCCATGACGGACGCGATGCGCAGGGCGTAGCACTTCTTGCCGAGCAGGGCGTTGCCGCCGTAGCCGGATCCGTAGGACCAGATCTCGCGGGACTCCGGGAAGTGCGAGATGTACTTGGTGGTGTTGCACGGCCACGGCACGTCCTCCTGGCCCTCGGCGAGCGGAGCGCCGAGGGTGTGGACGGCCTTGACGAAGAACCCGTCGGTGCCGAGCTCGTCCAGGACGGGCTTGCCCATGCGGGTCATGGTGCGCATGGCGACGGCGACGTAGGCGGAGTCGGTGATCTCGACGCCGATCGCGGAGAGCTCGGAGCCGAGGGGGCCCATGCAGAACGGGACGACGTACATCGTCCGGCCCTTCATGGAGCCGCGGAAGATGCCCTGCTCCCCCGCGAAGCCCCTTCCTTCCCCAGTAAAGAGGGCCTTCATCTCGGAAGGAGCCTTCCAGTGGTTGGTCGGGCCCGCGTCCTCCTCCTTCTCGGAGCAGATGAAGGTCCGGTCCTCGACGCGCGCGACGTCGGAGGGGTCGGAGGCGGCGTAGTACGAGTTCGGGCGCTTCGTCTCATCGAGCTTCTTGAACGTGCCCCTGGCGACGAGCTCCTCGCACAGGCGCTCGTACTCGCCCTCGGAGCCGTCGCACCAGACGACGCGGTCCGGCTGGGTGAGGGCTGCGATCTCGTCCACCCAGGAGATCAGCGCCGCGTGATCAGTGGGAAGAGTCGGACTGGAAGTGGGAGCCGCGTTGTCGCGCGCCACGATTGCTCCTTGTTGAGGGGTGTGTTTGGTGTTTGCCCCGTGGGGGCTGCGACCCGGATGCTTCGCGCTCCGCTCATCCGGTGCCGACCGCACTCATCTGATCATCCGGTGGATGTGCGCATATGTCCAGAGGGCCTCTCACGTGAGCATTGCCACGTCCGTCAATCTTCCGTAAAGACGACTGACGGAAAGCTACGGACCCGTAGGTAGCATGGCGCCCATGACTTCTGACCCCGCCGCCGTCCCGGCCGAGGCCACCCCGGTAGTCGAGGCCCTGGAGGCGGCCGAGACCGCCCTGGAGGAAAAGCCGCTGCTGCGCGGCTGGCTGCACCTCGGGATGTTCCCCGCCGTGGTCGTCGCCGGCCTGGTGCTTATGGCCTTCACCGACTCGACCCGGGCCCGGGTGGCCTGCGGGGTCTACATCCTCACGGCGTGCCTGCTCTTCGGGGTGAGCGCCGTCTACCACCGGGGCACCTGGGGGCCGCGCGGCGAGGCCATCCTGCGCCGGCTCGACCACGCCAACATCTTCCTGATCATCGCGGGTACCTACACACCGCTGACCGTCCTGCTGCTCCCGCCCTCCACCGGGCGGACCCTGCTGTGGGCGGTGTGGATCGCGGCCGCCGCCGGCATCGCCTTCCGCGTCTTCTGGGTCGGCGCCCCGCGCTGGCTCTACACCCCGTGCTACATCGCCATGGGCTGGGCCGCGGTCTTCTTCCTGCCCGACTTCATGCGCACCGGCGGCATCGCCGTCCTGGTCCTGGTGATCGTCGGCGGCCTCCTCTACAGCGTGGGCGGGGTCATCTACGGCATGAAGCGGCCCAACCCCTCCCCCCGCTTCTTCGGCTTCCACGAGGTCTTCCACTCCCTGACCCTGGCCGCCTTCGTCGCCCACTACGTCGGCATCTCGCTGGCGGCGTACCAGCACTGAGCCCGGGGAAGGGGCCCGGCCGCGGGCGTGCGGCCGGCCCCTTCCCGTCGGGTTCAGCAGGCGTAGCCGTCGCGGTCGGGATCGAGGCGCAGCGGGTCGCTGCCGTTGACCTTCAGCCGCTTCGGGTACCGGTGCGAGGCCAGCCAGTCACAGCGGGCCTTCGCCGTCTCCTTCACCTCGGCCGGGAAGCGGGTCGGCACGCACACGTTGACCGTCCCGTAGTGCCGGTCGCAGCCGGCCACGCTGGGCGGGACCGGTACGGAGTCCCGCTCGGCCGGGTTCTGCTTGGCGGGCCCCAGCTTGTCCGCGAAGGAGTGCTCGTGCGCGGACGGCTGCTCCTGGGCGGCCGCCAGGGCCGACGGACCGCCCAGGTGCACCCAGGTCGCGATCGACGGGACGCCGTTCGCGTCGACCGCGAAGAGCATGTACCAGCCGGGCGGGGCCAGGTTGGGGTTGCTCGTCACGTTGAGGTCGATGTTGTTCCCGTCGACGGTCATCGGCAGGTCCACGAACCGCTGGTTCGGGTCCGAGGAGTGGGTGACCGCCGCCGGACGGATCAGCTCCGCCTTGGCGATCGGGCGGTTGACGGTGATCCGCTGCCTGTCCCCGTACACCCACTGCGTGTCGATCACCGAGGTGATCTGCGGGCGCGCGCCCTTGAAGAGGTAGGGCGGGGTGTAGACCGACACGTTGTGGTTGTAGGTGCCGTTGCCCGGGTTGTCGCCGACCGACATGACCCGGCCGTCCGGCATCAGGAAGGACGCCGAGTGGTAGGTCCGCGGGATCGGGTCGGTGGCCAGGCCCGGCTGGTAGGTGTTGGTCGTCGGGTCGAAGAAGGACGCCTCGAAGACCGGGTCGGCCCGGTCGTGCAGCCCGCCGCCGGTCTCCAGCACCTTGCCGTCCGGCAGCAGCACCGCCGACACGTACATCTTGCCCTCGGCCCCGGTCTGCGGCCGCTTGCCCGCGCCCGTGTCGACCAGCCCCTGCGGGAGGTCCGGGCCGGCCGTGTAGCCGGGGCCCGGCTTCTTCAGGTCGATGATGTCGGTGATCCGGTTCGCGGCCGGGTTGGTCTCGTTGTTGCCGCCGCCGATGGTGAGGACCCGCTGGTCCTGCGCCGGGGGCAGCAGCACGCTCGCCGACTCGTCGCGCTGGTCCTTGTTCCGCAGGCCCGGCACGTCGGTGATGGTGTTGGCGCCGTAGTCGTAGATCGAGGCGCCGGTGCCCGGGGTGCCGTTGCCGAAGGTGTGGCTGCCCGAGTAGAAGAGCCGGCCGTCCTGCATGAGGATCATCGACGGGTACAGGCCCCAGTACGACCAGGTCTGGTTGACCTCGTTCATCGGCAGCCACTTGTTCTGCGCCGCCGAGAACCTCTCGGCGGTCACGTTGCCCGTGGAGTCCTCCTTCAGGCCGCCGAAGGAGATCACGTCACCGTTGCCGAGGACCGTCGCCGACGGGTACCAGTGCCCGCCGTTCATGTCGTTCGTCTTCGTGTAGGACTCGGTCGCCGGGTCGAAGACGTAGCTGTCCTTCAGCCCCTGGTAGCCGATCGTGCCGTCGGCCGACGGGTACCCCTTGTTGCCGCTCATCACCAGCACCCGGCCGTCCGCCAGCTGCACGTGACCCGCGCAGAACATGTCCACCGGCGTCGGAACCGTCTTGAAGGTGCCGTTCGCCGGGTTGTAGACGGCCGAGGTGAAGGTGCCCGCGTTGAACTGGGCGATGTCGTTGCCCGAGCCGGCGATCAGCAGCACCTTGCCTCCCCCAGACTCCGTCTGGGAGGTGCCCCCATTCAGCACGACGGCGTGCATCGAACGCACCGGGTTCTTGGCCGGGATCACCTCCCACTTGCCCTTGGCGCACTCCTCCGCCGTACCCGAGCAGGCCGGTTGCGGCGGCACCGCACCCACCTCCTCCAGCGCGTAGTCGTCGGTGGTGAGCGTGCCCACCCCGTAGACCGACAGGCCCCATGCGATCTTGTCGGTGTGGGGCGGCACGGCCGGTGTACGGACCTCCGTGCGCGCCCAGGCGGCACTGACGGGCGGATTCTGCAGGTCGGTCCAGTACTGCCAGCCCGCCGTCGTGTCACGGCGGAACACCGTCACCGACACGTCCGGGGTGTCCGACTTGTACCAGGCTGACAGGTCGTACTGCTTCCCCGGCGTGACGGTCGGGGCGCAGGTGCTGTTCTCGGTGACCAGGGCCTTGCGGTCGCCCTCCACGCGGCGCGTGAGGGAGACCTTCATCGCCTTGGTGCCGGTGTGCGCCTCGGCCACGGTGGCGAAGGAGAAGTCGTTGTCGCCCCAGCCGGACTTGGACCAGCAGGACGGCATGTCGGCGCCGGCCGGACCGGCCGTCTCGAAGCCTGGATTGGAGAGCAGATTGGGCGGACCGGCCGTGGCCTGCTGCGGTGCGGTGAGCAGCAGGCCCGCGGTCATCGCCCCGACGGCGAGCAGGGCGGCCCGCCGCCCGGCCCTCCGCCGGATCGTCAGACGCATGGAAAGGATCCCTTCTGTGCGGCTCAACTCCTGGAGTGGCGGCCCGCCTTGAGCGGGGCGCCCGGGGTGCGCGACCGGCCCGGCGTGCGCCGGCCGCGCGACTTGCGCGACCTGCGCGACCTGCGCGGCAGATAGACGAGGGCCTCGGTGGCCGCGAAGCGCAGCACGAAGGTGGTGACCAGCGCGAGAGCGGTGGCGGGCAGCACCTCCATGCCGAACCTCGCGACGAACACCGCGATCAACGGGATGCGCAGCAGCAGATCGGCATTGGCCAGCAGGGCGAAACGCCCGACCCGGTCCGCCCAGTGGCGGTGCCGGCGGCGGTCACGGAAGAGCAGGGTCTCGATGAGGAGGAAGTTCCACAGGACCCCCGCCTGGTTGGCGACGATCTCGGCGGGGAGGTAGTGCATCCCGGCGCGGGTGAGCAGCCACAGCGCGCCCAGGTTCGGGACGAAACCGGAGAGCCCGATCAGCCCGAAACCGATCATGCGGGCCAGCGGGGTCGCGGAGCGCAGCGAGGCGAGGTGGGCGAGGAAGCGCATGCCCTCGCGCGCGGTCGACTTGGACTCCCCCGAGAAGCGGTCCTGGAAGACGAACGGCACCTCGGCGACCTTGCCCGGGCGGCAGCGCACCGCCAGCTCCAGCAGGATCTTGTAGCCGAGCGGCTTCAGCGCGTCCGCCGTGACGGCCGAGCGGCGCATCGCGAAGAAGCCGCTCATCGGGTCGCTGATCCCGCGCAGCGCCCGCGGGAAGAGCCCCTTGGTCAGCCAGGTCGCGCCGCGGGAGACGGCGATGCGGTAGCTCCCGGCGAGTCCGGCCCGGCTGCCGCCGCTGATGTAGCGGGAGGCGACCACCAGGTCGGCGCCGGTGCGCTCGCCCTCGCCGACGAGCTCGGGCACCAGGTGGGGCGGGTGCTGGAGATCGGCGTCCATGACGACGATCCAGTCGGTGTCCGCCCACCCTTCGCCCATCGCCAGCACCCCTTCGACGACGGCTCCGCCGAGACCGCCCTCGGCCACCTCCCGGTGCAGGACCGACACCGGGAAGGGGTGGTCGGCGGCGGCCTTCTCGATCGCGGCGGGGGTGTCGTCCGTGGAGTCGTCCACGAACAGCACCGCGCAGGACAGGTGGCCGGGGAGCGCGTCACCGAGCCGGCGCAGCAACTCGGCCACGTTCCCGGACTCGTTGAAGGTCGGGATGATGAGGGTGACGCTGCCGGTCAGGGCCTGCGGAGCGGCGAGCTCCGCATCGATCGGGGCATGGAGGGACCACAGGTCCTCGCTCATGGTGACTCAGCTCCCACTCGTGCGGTCGGTCCGGCGGATCTCGATGCGGTCCTCGCCCGACCCGAAGACGGCCACCACGCTCGAATGCTCCAGCGCGGCCTTCACGGTGGGCAGGTCCACCGCGTCGCGGCGCACCGTGGGCGAGGAGACCACGTAGTCGATGTCCTGCCAGCCGCGCGGCAGGGTCTTGGTGACGGCGGGGTCGAGGTCGGCCTTGTAGAACCAGATGGCGCCCGGACCCGGCTCGAAGCCGTGGTGCACGGCGTCCAGCCAGAGCGCGTCGTCGAGCAGCACCCGGGTCCGCGCCGGATCCTCGACCTCGCTGCCGAGCCAGGCCGCGGCCTGCCAGTACGGGGCGTTCGCGTCGACCGTGAGCGCCGTGCGGTTGCCGTCGTACCAGCGCGGCAGCACGTACACCGCGGCGGACACGGCGAGTACGCCGAGCACCGCCCGGCGCGCCCACACCTGTGCCCTGCGCTCCCCCGGGCCGCGGCGGCGGCGCAGCACGGCGTGCGTGATGCTCGCCGCGCCCCCGGCGAGGACGAGGGCGAGGAACGGCAGCGCCTGGATCACGTACATCGCCGGGAGGTAGCCGGAGGGCCGCATCGCGACGGCGGCGAGGATGACGGCGGCGAGCGCGGGGCCGGCGAGCGCGCGGGCGGTGACCGACCAGCGCAGGGTCGCCAGCAGCAGGACGGCGCCGGCCAGCCCGCCGAGGGGCAGGACGGTGTCGTAGTACAGCCAGGACCGCAGCACGCCGTTCGAGCCGGTGCCGGCGTCGAGGACGAAGCCGGAACCGGGGCGGCTCATCTGGTAGGTGATGCCGTCGATCAGCGAGACGTGCCCGGAGCCGGGCAGCAGTTCGCTGTTGAGGAGGGCGTACAGCGGGTACGAGAGCCCGATCAGCGCGCAGGCGGTGACGGCTCCGGTGACGGCGAACTTGCGGGTGTCACGGTGGCTGTGCCGCCACATCGTCACCAGCAGCGCCGGGAGCACCACCAGCATCGTTTCCTTGGTCAGGACGGCGGTGGCGGCCGCCAGCCCGGACCCGAAGTGGTGCCACAGGTGCCGGCTCGGTGACGCGGCGAGGCAGAAGGCCAGCAGCATCCACATCACGGCGAGGTTGTCGAGGAAGATCTCGCGCTGGAGGACGACGGCGAGCGGGGACAGCCCGAAGAGCGCCATCGCGAGCCCGGCCGCCCAGCGCGGCAGCCACAGCCGGCGCGCGAGGACGTACATCAGCACGGAACTGACGGCGGAGACGGCGAGCATCGAGAACCGCATCGGCGCGACGGTCATCCAGTCGGGCACGAAGAGGGACGGCAGGTACGTCAGGCCCGCGACCTGGATCCAGCCGAGCGGCGGATGGTCGTACCAGTACGTGTAGTGGGCGAGGCCGTCGCCCTGCTGGACGGCCCACGCCTGGGCGAGGTAGGTGCCCTCGTCGTCGCTCAGCGTCGGGAAGTTGGTGATGTTCCAGCCCTGGACCAGCAGGATCACGAGCAGCAGCGCCCCGCACAGCAGCAGGTCGGGGCGGGAGGAGCGGAACCGCACGAGCGGCCGGACGGGAGCGGCGGGGCGGACGCCGAGTCCCCCGACGGGGCTGCGCTGGGCGGGGACGGTGGGGGTCTCGGTCTCGGGCTTGGGATCAGTGGCCGTGGGCAGGGTGGCGGTCACTGGTGGCTGTCCTCTCGGATCGCGGCGGAAGCGGAGGCGGAGGCGGAGACTGCGGCGGGGATGGCGGCGGTCGCGGCGGTCGCGGCCGTCAGGTGGGCGCCGGTGTGGCTCGTCAGTTCCCACTCGTTGCGGCCGCGCTGCTCGCGCCAGACGGCGCGGATCGCGGCGCCCGCGAGCATCACCTGGTAGAAGGGGCCGCCGACGACGAGCTTGAGGTAGTGCACGAAGCGGACGCGCAGGCCGTACTGCCGGCCGAAGTCGTGCAGGCCGACGATCTCGAACACGAAGGTCACCATCGCCGTGATCATGGGGAGGAAGGTGATGATCGCGATGCCGACCGGTACGTCGAGGAAGACCGCGACGGCGAAGTTGAGCGGGATGATCACACCGGACGCGGCCTGCATGAAGGGCGTCATCAGCGTGTAGCGGGCGAGCCAGCGCTGGCCGCGCCCGGGCAGCTGCTGCCAGTCCTTCTTGCGGTAGACCTGGAGGAATCCCTGGTTCCAGCGGGTGCGCTGCTTGAGCAGGCTGATCAGCGAGCCGGGCGTCTCCTCGCGGGTCACCATGTCGGAGTCGTACGCGACGACCACCTTCTTGCCGACCGACGACAGCCGCACCCCGAGGTCGCAGTCCTCGGCGAGGCAGTTCTGGTCCCAGCCGCCGGCCTCGCGCAGCACCTCGGTGCGGACGAAGACGGTGTTGCCGCCGAGCGGGATGAAGCCCTTCTCGGCGTGCAGGTGCAGCCGGGAGCGGAACCAGAAGAAGTACTCCAGGCAGTTGCGCAGGCTGTACCAGCTGGAGTGGAAGTTGATGAGCTGGACCCCGCCCTGGACCACGTCGGCGCCGGTGGAGCGGAAGGCGTGGTCGACGTGGGCGAGCAGCTCGGGGTGGACCTGGTCCTCGGCGTCGAAGACCCCGACGATGTCACCGCGGCAGGACGGCAGGGCGGTGTTGAGGGCCTTCGGCTTGTTCTTCGTCTCGTGGCGGTCGACGACGACCCGGACGCGGGCCGGCGCGCGGGCGGCGGCCCGTTCGGCGACGGCGGCGGTCTCGGGGTCGTCGTGCCCGACGATCACGATGATCTCGTAGTCGGTGTGGCTCGACTCCAGGAGCCGGTCGATGGTGTGTTCCAGGACCGCCTGCTCGTGGCGGGCGGGCAGCAGCAGGGAGAAGGCCAGGCGGCCCTCCCCGTCGGGACGGTCGAAGCGGGTGGAGGCGAGTACCTCGGGGGTCCGCCACGCGTGCATCTGCCACCAGAGCGTGAAAGCGGCCATCCAGAAGAGCGCCAGCGAAATGACAACAATGAACACAGATGTGTACAAAATGTCCCCCACAGACCCGCCGCCCCCCGGCGGCGATCAGCAAACCCCCCGGGAGCGCACGGCGGGCCCCCCGGCCCGCTGCTCCCGCTTCCCCCTTGCGCGCACCCCCAGTGCGCCATTCCGGTGACTCCCGAAACAGTGACTCACCAACGACATGAGACTAGGCAGTGAACATGACATTCAGCCGCAGCACAGATAAATAGCGCGTTTCTGGACTGGTGTACGACAACCGGAATTGACGGTACTCCGACCGGATCAGGGACGAAGCGTGCCCAACTGCTCCGCCAGCTCGACCGGATCCGTCGTAGGCCGCGCGCAGACGAAATGTCGACAGACATACGCCGTCGGAAGGTCGCGTACGAGTGTGCGCTCGGCAAGAAGGGGGAACTCACCGCCGCTGCCGTCCGCCGCACGCGGCAGACCCGCCGCCACCACCGCACCAGGAGCCGTCCCCAGCAACGCCGTCCGGTGCAGTACCGCGAGCAACGGATCCTCCGGATGCCCGACGACCGCCACCTCGCGCGGCCCGTCCAGCAGCGCCTCGGCGACCGACAGCCCGTGCCCGATGAAACGCGGCACGCGCGGACCGAGCGCGTGCACCACCCCGAGCGCCCGCTCGGCCGCCGTCCGGTGGGCCTCCGACCCGGTGTGCGCGGCGTACGACAGCAGCGCGCCCGCGGCCGCCGTCCACCCGGACGGGGCGGCCGTGTCGGTCGGGTCCTGCGGCCGGCGGATGAGCCGCTCCGCATCGTGCGCCGTGTCGTACAACGACCCGTCCTCGGCGGTGAACTGGTCCAGGACCAGATCGAGGAGGAACCCGGCGAATTCCAGCCAGACGCCCTCGCCCGTCACGGACGCCAGCGCGAGGAAGCCCTCCGCAACGTCGCCGTAGTCCTCCAGCACCCCCGCGTTCGGGCCGACGTGACCGTCCTTGCTGGTCCGGGCGAGCCGGGCCTTGCCGTCCATGTGCACGCGCACCAGCAGATCGGCGGCCTCGGTCGCCCGCTCCACCAGGTCCGGCCGCTCGAAGTACGCCCCGCACTCGGCGAGCGCGGCGATCGCCAGCCCGTTCCAGGCGGCGACGATCTTGTCGTCGCGGCCGGGCGCGGGCCGCCCGCCCCGCTCGGCCAGCAGCCGCTCCTTGATGCCGGCGAGCCTGCCCGCCTCCACCACGGGCCCGTCCTGCGGCAGCTGCAGCACGGATTTCCCGTGCTCGAAGGTCCCCTCCTCCGTCACCCCGAAGTAGGCGGCGGCCAGTTCGCCGTCCGCCTCACCGAGCACCTCCCGCAGCTGGGCGGCGGTCCAGGCGTAGTACGCGCCCTCCACGTGCGCGCCGCTGACCGGGTCCTCACTGTCGGCGTCCAGCGCGGAGGCGAAGCCACCCTGGTCGGTGCGCAGTTCCCGGACCAGGAAGTCGGCGGTCTCCAGCGCGACCCGGCGGGCGAGGTCCGACCCGGTGGCCCGCCACAGGTGAGCGTAGACCCGGCAGAGCAGCGCGTTGTCGTAGAGCATCTTCTCGAAGTGCGGCACGACCCACTCCCGGTCCACGGAGTACCGCGCGAACCCGCCGCCGAGCTGGTCATAGATGCCGCCCCGGGCCATGGCCTCGCACGTATCGGCGGCCATCTGCAGCGCACCCTCGGACCCGGTGCGGGCGTGGTGGCGCAGCAGGAACTCCAGCACCATGGACGGCGGGAACTTCGGCGCGCCGCCGAATCCGCCGCGCACGGCGTCGTACTCCCGCGTCAGCCCGAGCAGCGCCTGCGCGAGCTCCTCGGGCCCGGGGGCGCCGGCCTTCCCGTAGTCCAACTGCCGCCCGGCCAGGTCCCGTACGATCCGCTGCGCGACCTCGGCAACCTCCTCGGGCCGCCCCACCCAGGCGGTCCGCACGCCTTCGAGGACCTGCATGAAGGAGGGCATCCCGTGCCGGGGCTCGGGCGGGAAGTAGGTCCCGAAGTAGAACGGCTCGGCGTCCGGGGTGAGGAAGACGGTCATGGGCCACCCACCCTGCCCGGTGGCGGCCTGCACGGCTTCCATGTAGACGGCGTCGACGTCGGGGCGCTCCTCGCGGTCCACCTTGATGTTGACGAAGTGCTCGTTCATGTACGCGGCGGTTAGTTCATCAGTAAAGCTTTCGGCTTCGAACACGTGGCACCAGTGGCAGCTCGAATAGCCGACGCTGAGATGCACGGGCAGACCCCGCTCCCGCGCCTCGGCGAAGGCCTCGGGCGACCACGGCCACCAGTCGACGGGGTTGTCGGCGTGCTGGAGCAGGTACGGCGAGGTCTCGTTCGCGAGGCGATTCGGCATGATCCCATCCTGCCGCACGGGATCGGATCACCGCCGCAGGAACGGAGCCAGGTCGCGGGTCCAGGCGTCGCGGGCCTTGGTCCAGGTGGCTGCGCACGCCGCGCGGGACGGGGTGGCGAGGGACGGGTGGCGGGTGGGGGCCTCGGCTTGGACGGCGCAGCGGTGGGCTTCCGCGCGGGCGGCGGGCGGGGCGTGTTCGTCCTCGGCGGCCTCGAGGCCCTCGAGGTCCATCGGGACCTCCGGGTCCGGCACGGGGTCGGCGGCCGCCGCGAGGTCGTAGGCGCGGGCGGCGGTCAGGAGGGTCTCCTCGCCCTCCGGGTGACCGCGCAGCAGCATCAGCCGGGCGAAGTCGTCGGCGGCGTCCTCCTCGGCGCGGGCCCCCTTGTCCGGGAGGTCCAGCGCGTCCACGAGGGCGTGGCCGGCCTCGTGGTAGAGCGTCTCCCGTACGACCTCGGCGAGTTGCTCGTCGGAGGTGTGGGAGCCCGCCTGCTCGAACAGCGCGCGCTCCTCGGCCAGGTCGTCGTAGCAGAGCTCGATGCGCGGTTCGGCGGGGTCGTAGCCGGTGCCCTCGCCGGAGCAGGAGCGGGCGACGACGGTGATCCCGTACGGGAGGGCGAGGTAGCCGTTGAGGTCGGCGAGTACGAGGTCGGCGACGGCCCGGTTCCGCAGGAAGCGGTACCCGGCCCGGTCGGCGGCCGCCGGTTTCTCGTAGCGGAGTGCGAAACCGTCCGCCGGCGCCGGCTCCTGCGGCGCGCATCCGGCCGTCACCGGCACCAGCGCGGCCGCGCACAGCGCCAGGGTCCTCCACCGTAGGGTCATCGGGCCAGCGTACGGGCCCCGCGCCGGCCGCCCGAGCCTTCTCAAGGTCCGTCAATTACGGTCCCGTTCACTCCGGTTAGCTCTGATCTCGCTCAGATTCCCTCGCGTTGGCGTCCTTCACGCACGACACTTGGGAATCGACCGACCGGAGCTCTCTGAGGGGGATGCCGATGCGGGACAGCCATCGAGGTGAGGCCGAGCAGCTGCTGGGACGAGCCGTGGACGAGGCGGCCCGCCGGGCGGCGGGTGCCCAGGGTGCGGCGGGCGCGGCGGTGGACAGAGCCGCGCTGCTGGCGCGGGGCAAGGAGGCCCTGGACGCGCTCGCCGCGAGTGCGGCGCCCGAGTACGAGGCGTACGTACGGGCCCTGGACGAAGCGGCGGCCGGGGACGAGTCGCTCGGCGAGGCCTTCCGCCGCGGCAACACCTCGACGGCGGCGCTCGTGACGGCGGTCGCGGCGGCGGCCGCCATCGGGGCGGACCTGTCCTTCGGCGTCGCGGCCGGCACGGCCCTGACCGTCGGCGCCGTCGTGGGCATCGCGGGCGCGGTCGCGACGGTGGCGAAGGTGACGGCCCTGCACCTGCCGGCCGCGAACCGGCGGGCCGGTGAACTGGGCCGTCCCGGCGGGCCGGAGCAGCTGAAACTGCAGTGGCTGTCGGCGCTGGAGGTACGCGGGATCCGTCCCTTCCTGGAGCAGCAGCGCGCGGTGGCCACGGCGGCCCGCGCGGCGCGGCCGGTGGCCCGGCCCGCGGCCCTGGCCACTCCGCTGCTGCGCGGCACGGACCGCAGCGCGGAGGCCCGGCGGCGCAGTGCGCTGGAGCAGTCGTTCGGGCAACTCCCGGAACCGGCGGGCCCGTTCGCGGGCCGGCGTGCCGAGCTGACCCGGATCGCGCAGTGGGTGCAGGCGGCGCGGGCCAGTACGGAGACCCGCCCGGTGGTCGTGGTGCTCCACGGCGAGCCGGGGGTGGGCCGCACGAGCCTGGCGCTGCGGGCGGCGCACGCGCTGCGGGACCAGTTCCGGGGCGCGTGCGTGGTGGACCTGCGGGGCGGGTCCACCGTCGGGGAGCCCGGCGAGGCCCCGCTGTCGACGCGGGAGGCCCTGCTGCACCTGATGAACCGGCTGGGGGCGCCCCGCGAGCAGCTGCTGTTCCGCGAGGGCGCCTCGGCGGAGCAGCAGGTGCGGCGCCTGGGCGAGCTGTACCACCAGCACCTCCAGGGGCTGCCGGTGACGGTCCTGCTGGACGACGCGGTGGACGCGGCGCAGGTGCGGGTGCTGGTTCCGGAGCGCTCCGAGAGCCTGGTGCTGGTGACGGCGCGGGAGCCGCTGGAGCTGCCCGCGGACCTGGCGGCCTGGGTGTACCAGCTGCCGGTGGAGCGGCTGGCGGCGGACGAGGCGGCGGAGCTCGTCGGGGCCGAGCTGGTCGGGGCGGCCCCGGCCGGCGCCGAGTCGCGGGCCCTCGCCGCTGCCGAGGTGGTGGAGCTGAGCGGCGGGCTCCCCCTCGCCCTGCGGATGCTGGCCCCGCTGGTCCGCGACGGCGCGGTCCCGGCAGCGGGCGGCGCCGCGCACCCGGTGGAGGCCGCCCTGCGCGCCGCCGACGCCCGCCTCGCCGAGCCGGCCCGGCAGTTGCTGCGGCGACTGCCCCTGGCCGGGCGGGCCTCCCTCGGCGGTGCGGCGGCGGCCGCGCTGGCCGACGTACCGGAGCAGGCGGCGCTGCGCACGCTGGAGGAGCTGTGGGAGGCCGGGCTGATCGAGCGGGTGCGCGGCCAGCGCTTCCGGATGCACGACGCGGTGCGGGCGTACGCGGCGCGGCGGCCGGCCGAGGACGAGGACCGGGCCGGTGCAGCGGCGGCGCACGAACGGCTGATCCGCAACTACGCGCAGCTCGCGGACTCGGTGATCCGGATGGTCGACGGGAAGATGTCGACACGGGCGAACCAGTTCGGCGGCCACGGCTTCGTGTCGCTGGACGCGGCGCTGCGCTGGCTGGACGACGAGTCGAGCTTCATCACGGCGGCGCTGCGGCATTCGGACGGGGTGGACCAGCAGGCGGTGCTCGACCTGCTCGGCGCGCTGTGCGACTTCTGCCTGCTGCGCGGGGACCTGTACCGGCTCGGTGAGATCGACGAGCTCACCCAGGCCGTGGAGGCGGGCCAGAAGGGGCTGGAAGGACAGACGGGGCAGCAGGGGCGCCTGGTGCGGTCGGTGCAGTGGCGTACCGGTATCGCGGCGCGCCAGCTGGGCGAGCTGGACAAGGCGCGCACCACGCTGACCTCGGTGGTGGACCAGTACATGGAGGCCCACCAGGAGGCGGGGGCGGCGATGGCCCTGGTCTCCCTCGGCATCACCCTGCACCACCAGGGCAACCTGCCGGAGGCCGCGGCCCGCATCCGCGAGGCGCTCGTACTGCAGGAGCCGGCGGAGCTGGCGGGCGACCGTGCGTGGGGGCTGCACGCGCTGGCTGCGGTGGAGCGGGACCTGGCGCACCTGGCGGAGGCGACGCGGCTGCTGGAGGCCTCGCTGGCGCTGCACCGGGAGAGCGAGAGCGTGCACGGCGAGGCGTGGGCGCACTTCCAGCTGGGCCAGGTGCACCTGCGGTTCGGGGACGTGGCGCGGGCGGAGGAGGAGCTGCGGCTGGCCCTCGACCTGTACGGGCGCACCCGCGACGACCGCGGCCAGGCCTGGGCGCTGACCCAGCTGGGCCGGGCGCGGGTGGTGGACGGGGATCCGGGGCCGGCGGTGGAGCGGCTGCGGGAGGCGCTGGCGCGGCACCGGGAGGCGGAGGACGCGCGCGGCGAGGCGTGGACGCAGTACTACCTAGGGCAGGCGCTGGAGGAGAGCGGCGAGCGCGACCGGGCGGTACGGGAGCTGGAGCGGGCCCGGACCATGTTCTCGCGGATGCGGGACGTGTACGGGCTGGCCCACGCCCGCCACCACTCGGGCCGGGTGACGCGCGACCAGCGTGCGGCGCAGACGGGCAACCTGCGCAACTCCGGCTTCGCCCGCCAGCTGCTGGTGGACGCGCGGGCGGACTTCCGGCGGATCGGGCTGGCCCACGGCGAGGCGTGGACCTGCCTGGAGCTGGCGGTGATCGACGCGGGCAACGGGCGGCTGTCGCAGGCGCTCGGCCTGTGCGAGGAGGCGGTGCGGCTGTTCATCTCGTACGGGGACCGGCGCGGGGAGGACTGGGCCCGCTTCCTGCGGTGCACGATGCTGCCGTACGCGGTGCCGGGCGCCCCGGAGGAGGCGCGGGCGGAGCTGGCCCGGCTGGCGCAGTCGGCGCATCCCGCACGGGACGGCCGGCTGGTGGACTGCCTGGAGACGTACGGGGTGATCCTGGGCCGGGGCGTGGACCCGGCGGAGGGCTGGCAGGCGTGGCGCCTCGGCCTGGTCCCGAACCTGCACTCGCGGGAAATCATGGGCGTCCCGCCGGCCGGGTGACCGGACCCGGACCCCACTGACGCCGACTCGCCGCCGGGTCCCGCCGGGGTCCGTGCGGGACCCCGCTGCGCCGCGGGGTCCGCCGCGGCGCCGGGGGCCTCACGGGGCCGGAAGGCCCGTCCACGGCGAGGCGGGTGCGCACGGCAAGGCAGTCCGCGCGGCGGCCGGTACGCCCGGCCAGGCGATGCGCACCGCGAGCCCCGCCGCCCGCGCGCTTTCCGCGGGGCGGCGGTTCGTGCCCAGTGGGCGGGAGGGCGGGGCTACGCCCGGGAGGCGTCCTCGCCGCGGGCGGCGGCCGGGGCCGCCGGCTCGGGGGCCTCCTGGAAGTTCACCCGGCCCATGTGCCGGTTCATGGACTTCATCAGGGCCCACACCCCCAGGGCGAGGGCCGCGAACACGATGAACCCCAGGATGCCGGGCGTCACCTTGTTCTTGTCGAAGGTGTCACCCGCCAGCGGGAGGAGCTGGGTCAGTGCTGCCTGCGTAGCGCTCATAGCTACGCATTCTCCCGGATGCCCGCGAAGAGGTCGGACTCGGGGAGCGAAGTGTCGACGAGCGACTTCGCGAGCTCGTACTCCTCGGTGGGCCAGACCTCCTTCTGGACGTCCATGGGGACGCGGAACCAGCCGCCGTCCGGGTCGATCTGCGTGGCGTGCGCGATGAGCGCCTTGTCACGGATCTCGAAGAAGTCCGCGCAGGGCACGTGGGTGGTCAGGGTCCGCTCCTTGCGCTCGAACTCCTTCCACCGCTCCAGCCACTCCCCGTAGGGGGACTCCATGCCGCGGGCGAGCAGTGCCTCGTGCAGGGCGATGGTGCGCGGCTTGTTGAAGCCCTGGTTGTAGTAGAGCTTCTGCGGCTGGTACGCGGGGCCGAACTCGCCCTCCGGGTACTTCTCGGTGTCGGCCGCGCCGTCGAAGGCCACCATCGTGATCTTGTGGGTCATGATGTGGTCGGGGTGCGGGTAGCCGCCGTTCTCGTCGTACGTGGTGACGACCTGCGGCTTGAAGGCGCGGATCTTCTTCACCAGTTCCCCGGCGGCCTCGTTGACGTCCGCGAGTGCGAAGCAGCCCTCGGGCAGCGGCGGCAGCGGGTCACCCTCCGGAAGCCCGGAGTCCACGTAGCCGAGCCATTCCTGCTCGATGCCGAGGATCTCGCGCGCCTCGTCCATCTCCTTGGCGCGCACCTCGTGGATGTTCTCCTCGATGTACTTGTCGCCCTGGAGCTTGGGATTCAGCACGGAGCCGCGCTCGCCACCGGTGCAGGTGACGACCAGCACCGGAACCCCCTCGGACACGTACTTGGCCATGGTGGCCGCGCCCTTGCTCGACTCGTCGTCGGGGTGGGCGTGGACGGCCATCAGTCGAAGCTGCTCGGTCAAGACAGGATCCTCTGCGATTCGGCGCGACGGTCGGCTTCTATAGTGACCGAACTGGGGGACGGAAAATTCCAGGGGTGCCCACCCTCCCCGCAGAGAGGAAACGATCATGAGCGCGGTGCGCGAGGGACTGCCCGAGGGCCGGTACGGCCGGTCGGCGGACGAGCGTACGGACCGGAAGCTCAAGATCGTCGGATCGGCGCTGGGCGCCGTGCTGCTGGGTGTGGTCGGCTGGATCGGCTGGGACTACGTCGCGGGGCAGAGCGTGAGCGCCGAGGTGATCAAGTTCCAGGTGATTTCGGACACCGAGGTCAAGGTGCACCTGGAGGTCCGCAAGGATGCCTCGGTCACCGGGGTCTGCTCCCTGAGCTCGCAGGACAAGGGGCACGGCGAGGTGGGCCGTGCCGACTTCACCTTCGCCCAGCCCGAGAGCCGGGTGGACGAGGTCGTCTCCCTCAGGACGACGAGCCGTGCCACGATGATCGAGCTGATCGGCTGCCAGCCGGCGGCTTCCGCCCGCTGAGGCTTGACGACGCGGCCGACGGGGCAATGAGCCTCTGGGGTCCTCCCCCTTTTCTTCCCGAATTGTTAGGCTCGTGGTTTCGTCCGCCGCTGGCGGCTTTGTAGTCCCCTGTACCGACGAGGAGCACCCGTGACCCAGACGAGCGAAAGCGTCACCTGGCTGACCCAGGCGGCGTACGACCAGCTGAAGGCGGAGCTGGACTACCTCTCTGGTCCCGCCCGCACGGAGATCGCCACGAAGATCGCAGCCGCCCGCGAGGAGGGCGACCTGCGCGAGAACGGCGGGTACCACGCGGCCAAGGAGGAGCAGGGCAAGCAGGAGCTCCGGGTCCGCCAGCTCACGCAGCTCCTGGAGAACGCCAAGGTCGGCACCGCTCCCGCGTCCGACGGCGTCGTCGCCCCGGGCACGCTCGTCAAGATCGCCTTCGACGGCGACGAGGACGACACCATGGAGTTCCTCCTGGCCTCCCGCGAGTACGCGTCCTCGGACTTCGAGACGTACTCCCCGCAGTCCCCGCTGGGCAGCGGTGTGCTGGGCAAGGCGATCGGCGAGGACGCCGAGTACGAGCTGCCGAACGGCAAGAAGGCCTCGGTCAAGATCCTGGACGTCAAGCCCTTCACCGGCTGATCACCCTCGGTCTCCGCCCTCCGTTTTTCCGCTTCACGCACGATGCCCGGCCGGGTTCGGTTCTCCGGCCGGGCATCGTCGTGTGTACGGGCGCGTGTGTACGGGACGTGCGTACGGGCACCCCTCGAACGGGCACCCCGCGTACGGGCCGGCCTACACCGTCGCCGAGCGGTACTTGCGGACCGCGAGGGACCGGAAGACCACGATGATCAGCAGCGACCAGAGGATGGACGCCGTGATCGGGTGCTGCATGGGCCACGCGTCCGGGACCGGGTAGCCCTCCGGGAGGTTGCCGAAGAGCTCGCGGGACGCCTGGACGGTGGCGCTGAAGGGGTTCCACTCCGCGATGGTCCGCAGGAAGGGCGGCATGTTCTCGGAGGGGACGAAGGCGTTCGAGATGAACGTCAGCGGGAAGAGCCAGATCAGCCCGCCCGAGGTGGCCGCCTCCGGGGTGCGCACCGACAGGCCGATCAGGGCGCCGATCCAGGAGAAGGCGTAGCCGAGCAGGAGCAGCAGGCCGAAGCCGGCCAGGACCTCGCCGAAGCTGGTGTGGGTCCGCCAGCCGACGATCAGGGCCACGACCGCCAGGACGAAGAGGGTGAGCGTGGTCTGGACGAGGTCGGCGAGGGTGCGCCCGGTGAGGACCGCGCCGCGTGCCATGGGCAGTGAGCGGAACCGGTCGATCAGGCCCTTGTGCATGTCGTCCGCGATGCCCGCGCCGGCGCCCGCGGTGGCGAAGGTGACGGTCTGGGCGAAGATGCCCGCCATCAGGAACTCGCGGTAGGCGGCGGGCGAGGTGCTGCCGCCGACGCTGATCGAGCCGCCGAAGACGTAGCTGAAGAGGACGACGAACATGACCGGCTGAATCACGCCGAAGATGATCATCTCGGGGATCCGGGACATCCGGATCAGGTTCCGCTTGGCGACGACGAGGGAGTCGTTGACGCTCTGGACGATGCCGCCGCGCGGGCGGGGTGCCGTGATGTCCGGTATCGGGGAGGTGAGGGTCACTTCGCCGCCTCCTTCCGGGCCGCCTTGCGGCCCTTGGCCTCGGCACCGGCCGCGCCGTCGCCGTTCTCTTCCGCCGCCTGCTCGGCCGCGTGGCCGGTGAGGGAGATGAACACGTCGTCGAGGGTGGGGCGGCGCAGGCCTATGTCGTCGATCTCGATGCCGCGGCCGTCCAGTTCCCGGATGACCTCGGCGAGCAGCTTGGCGCCGCCCGACACCGGCACGGTCAGCTTGCGGGTGTGCTCCTCGACCGTGGTCTCGCCCTTGCCGAAGCCGGCGAGCACCTCGCGTGCGGTGGCCATGTGGTCCCGCTCGTGGACGACGACCTCCACGCGCTCGCCGCCCGTACGGGCCTTGAGCTGGTCGGAGGTGCCGCGGGCGATGACCTTGCCGTGGTCGACCACGCATATGTCGTGGGCGAGGTGGTCGGCCTCCTCCAGGTACTGGGTGGTGAGCAGCAGGGTGGTGCCGCCGGCGACCAGTTCCTGGATGATCCCCCACAGCTGCTGGCGGTTGCGGGGGTCGAGGCCGGTGGTCGGCTCGTCCATGAACATGACGGGCGGGCTGACGACGAGGGCGGCGGCGAGGTCGAGGCGCCTGCGCATGCCGCCGGAGTAGGTCTTGGCGGTGCGGTCGGCGGCGTCGCCGAGGTTGAAGCGTTCGAGCAGTTCGGCGGCCCTCGCCTTCGCGGCCCTGGCCTTCATCTGGTAGAGCTGGCCGACCATCTGGAGGTTCTCGCGGCCGGTCAGGTACTCGTCGACGGCGGCGAACTGGCCGGAGAGGCCGATGGCCCGGCGGACCTCGTTGGGGTGCTTGAGCACGTCGATGCCGGCGACGACGGCCTTGCCGCTGTCGGGCTGGAGGAGGGTGGTCAGGACGCGCACGGTCGTGGTCTTGCCCGCACCGTTGGGGCCGAGCAGACCCAGGACGGTGCCTTCGGGGACATCGAGGTCCACGCCGTCCAGAGCCCGTACATCGCCGAAGGTCTTGACCAGACCTTCGGCGTAGATAGCGCCTGGCATATGGATTCTCCCAGTGTGAATCGGGCCAGTAGAATCGAGGCTTTCAGGGCATTGCTACGCAAATCCTATGAGCGCCGAATGGGTCTCGCCCGGCCGAACGGGTGATGCCGGCACCCCGACGGCGTCCGCCGTCTAGCTCATCACCTTGTATCCCGCGGCGTGCAGTTTCCGCGCCACCTCCGCGCAGTGCTCCGGGCCCTTGGTCTCCAGGTGCAGCTCCACCTCCACCTCCGTGAGCCCCAGCCGCGGGTCGGTCCGTACGTGGCTCACATCAAGTACGTTCGCATCCACCACTGACAACACCGCCAGGAGCCCGGCCAGGGCCCCGGGGCGGTCGGCCACGCGCAGCCGCAGGGACAGGTACCGGCCCGCCGCCGCCATGCCGTGCCGCAGGATCCGCTGGAGCAGCAGCGGGTCGACGTTGCCGCCGGACAGGACGGCCACCACCGGGCCGCCGCCGTACAGTTCGGGCTCGCTGAGCAGGGCCGCGACCGTGCTGCACCCTGCCGGTTCGACCACCAGCTTCGCCCGTTCCATGCAGAGCAGCAGAGCGCTGGAGAGGGCGTCCTCGGAGACCGTACGCACGTCGTCGAGCAGCTCGCCAATGATTTTGAAGGGGACGTCGCCGGGGCGGCCGACCTTGATGCCGTCCGCCATCGTGTTGGGGTCGTCGATCGAGACCGGGTGCCCGATCCTGAGCGAGGGCGGGTACGCGGCCGCGCCAGCCGCCTGGACCCCGACGACCCGCACGTCGGGCCGCAGCGCCTTCACCGCGACCGCGACACCGGCCGCGAGCCCGCCGCCGCCGATCCCGACGAGGATGGTCCGCACCTCCGGGCACTGCTCCAGGATCTCCAGGCCCACCGTGCCCTGGCCCGCGATGATGTCACGGTGGTCGAAGGGGTGGATGAACACCGCGCCGGTGCGGTCCGCGTAGTCCTGGGCGGCCGCGAGGGTCTCGTCGACGACCTGCCCGTGCATGCGCACCTCGGCGCCGTACTCCTGGGTCGCGGCCACCTTCGGCAGCGGCGCCCCGACCGGCATGAACACGGTGGAGCGGACCCCGAGGAGGGAGGAGGCCAGCGCCACGCCCTGCGCGTGGTTGCCGGCGCTGGCCGCGACGACGCCGGCGGCCCGCTGCTCGGGGCGCAGGCCCGCGATGCGGACGTAGGCGCCGCGCAGCTTGAAGGAGCCGGTGCGCTGGAGGTTCTCGCACTTGAAGTGGACCGGGGACCCGGTGAGTGAGGAGAGGTGCCGGCTGCCTTCCATCGGCGTGACCCGGGAGACGCCCGAGAGCATCTTCTGAGCCCCCCGGACGTCGTCGAGGATGACCTGCGGGACGGGCTCGGGCACGCGGTAGTTCATGCCGCCAGTCTCGCAGCCCGCGGGCGGGGCAGCTCGAAGCGGAGGAAGAGGCTCCGGCAGGGGCGCGGGCGGGCCTCGGAGAGGACCTGGAGGAGGACCTCGGGGAGGACCTCGCGGAGGACCTTGCGGAGGGGCGAAATCTCGCCATCCGGGACGCGTGCGGGACGGCGGCCCGGACGGGCCGTATCAGTTCTCGTACGAGGCGTACGAGCCGCCGCACGGCCGCGTACTCTGTCCCCCATCCTTGTCGGACCCACGCGAAGAGAGCCCACGGCCATGCCTTCCACCCCGGCCAATTCCGACCTGCCCGCGGCGGCCGACGCGCCCGCCGGAGGCGGTCTCCTCGACGCGCTCCAACATCAGGTGGCCGTCTTCGCCCGCCGCGCCGAGCAGACCCGCCTGGGCGGTGTGGGCCAGGCCCGCAACTCCATGGACCGCGCCGCCTACCTGCTGCTGAACCGGCTCGACCTGGAGGGCCCGATGGGCGTCAAGGCGCTCGCCGGCGGCATGGGAATCGACTCCTCCACGGTGACCCGGCAGGTCGCGCCGCTGGTCGACAGCGGTCTGGTCAAGCGGACCTCGCACCCCGAGGACGGGCGGGCCGTGGTGCTCGCGCTGTCCCCGCGGGGGCTGGCGCGGCTGGAGGAGGTCCGCTCCTCGCGGCGCGAGCTGATGGCCCGGGTGACGGAGGGATGGAGCGAGGACGAGCGGGAATCCTTCACCGGACTGCTGACGCGCTTCAACCTGTCGCTCTCGGAACTGATGGCGGCCGTGGCCGAAGCCGGCCCGGCATCCTGAGCGGAGTCCGTCCGTCCTATTGACCTGGACGGTCCCGCTGCCCGCACTATGTGGACTATGCGGGTGGTTGATCAACAGGCTGGCTCCTACGCGGAGTTCGAGGCCTTCGTCGCGGGCGCGGCGGGGCGGCTCCTGCATGTCGCGGTGCTGCTGACCGGTGAGCCGGAAGCGGCACGGCGACTGCTGGCGGGCGCACTGGCCCGTACGTACGCGAGCTGGCTGCGCCTGCGCGGGGACGACCCGTACGACTTCACCCGCCAGCAGCTGTGCGCGGCCTTCGCCCGGACCGGCTGGCGCCACCACGGCGGCTCCGGCGTACTGGCGCGGCTGAGCCCGCCGGAGCGGCTCGTCCTCGTCCTGCGGCTCTACGAAGGGGTCGCGGAGGAGGTCACGGCGGCGCAGCTCGGGCTGACGGTCGAGCGGGTACGGGTGCTGTGCAACGGGGCCGTGGCCGCGCTGAGGTCCCGGGAGGTGGCGTGAGCGGGGTCCCGGACCGGAAGGAAGCCCAGGTCAAGCAGCTGCTGGAGGGTCCGTACCCGGCGGTGCCGGCGGGCCTCGCGGCCGGTGCGGCGGCCCGGGGCGACCGGTTGCTGCGGCGCCGGCGGGCGCTGCGGCGGTTGGGGTGGGCGGTGCTCTTCGCTGCCGCGGTGGCCTTCACGGTCTGGGCCTCCCTGACCCGCCCCTGGGCCGCCCCGCCGAGCGGCATCTCCCCACCCCTGGAGGGCTGGTAGCCCCCTCCCCAGCCTCGCCGCTGACCCCACCTGCCGGGCGCAACTCGGCCTTGCCGGGCCAGACCCGGCTTCGCCGGCCAAACCCATCCCCGGCGCCGACACAGCCCTGCCATTTCAGCCTCGCCGGCGTTTGAGTGGGGGTCGGGGCGGAGCCCGGCTTCGGCCGGCCCAACCCAGCCTCGCCGGCGTTTGAGGCGTGGGGTCTGGGGCGAAGCCCCAGGGAACCCGGCTCCGCCGGGCACCGGGCTCCGCCCGGACCTCCCCCAGACTTCATCCGTGGGGACCCCCACTCAAACACCCGAGGGGCTGAAATGGTCCGACCCAGGCGGCGGGCCGAACCAAGCCCCGCCGGCGTTTGAGGCGCGGGGGTCCGGGGCGGGGGCCCGGCAGTGGCGGCGCGGCCGGCGCGCACGCCCCGCCGGGGACGGGGGCGGCTAGCCCAGGGCCTGGGTGAGGTCCGCGATGAGGTCGTCCGCGTTCTCGATGCCGACCGAGACCCGGATCAGGTCCGCCGGCACCTCGAGCGCCGAGCCGGCCACCGACGCGTGCGTCATGCGCCCCGGGTGCTCGATGAGGGACTCGACGCCGCCCAGCGACTCGGCCAGGGTGAAGATCTTGGTGCGGCCGCAGACCGCGACGGCCTCTTCCTCGCCACCGGCGACCTGGAAGGAGACCATGCCGCCGAAGTTCCGCATCTGCTTGGCGGCGACCTCGTGACCCGGGTGCTCGGGCAGGCCCGGGTAGAGGACCTTGGTGACCTTCGGGTGCCGCTTGAGCACCTCGACGATCTTGCCCGCGTTCTCCGCGTGCCGGTCCATGCGTACGGCGAGGGTCTTGATGCCCCGCAGCACCACCCAGGAGTCGAACGGACCGGCCACCGCGCCCATCGCGTTCTGGTGGTAGGCCAGTTCCTCGCCGAGCGCCGCGTCCGCGGTGACCAGCGCGCCGCCGACCACGTCGGAGTGCCCGCCCATGTACTTGGTCAGCGAGTGCACGACCACGTCCGCGCCCAGCGCGAGGGGCTGCTGCAGGTAGGGGGAGGCGAAGGTGTTGTCCACGACCAGCTTGGCGCCCGCCGTCCGCGCGATGTCGGCGACCACGGCGATGTCCGTGATGCCGAGCAGCGGGTTGGAGGGGGTCTCGACCCAGATGACCTTCGTCTTCGGGGTGAGGGCTGCCCGTACGGAGTCCGCGTCGGAGGTGTCGGCCACCGACCACTCCACGCCCCAGCGGGAGACGACCTTCGCGAAGAGGCGGAAGGTGCCGCCGTACGCGTCGTTGGGGATGACCACGTGGTCGCCCGGGGAGAGCAGCGTACGCAGCAGGCAGTCCTCCGCGGCCAGTCCGGACGCGAAGGCGAGCCCGCGACGGCCGCCCTCCAGCGCCGCGAGGTTCTCCTCCAGCGCGGTGCGGGTCGGGTTGGCGCTGCGGCTGTACTCGTAGCCGCCGCGCAGTCCTCCGACGCCGTCCTGCTTGTACGTGGAGACCTGGTAGATCGGGGGTACGACCGCGCCGGTCTGCGGGTCCGCCGTGTTGCCCGCGTGGATCGCGCGGGTCTCGAAGCTCTGGTGCTCGTGGCTGTCGTCGCTCATGGTCAGATGCTATGCCCCGCCCGGGTTCGGGTCCCCTATTGGCCTGCGGCCCCCTCGGTCTGGTTCGCTGGAGGCATGGAGATTCTGTGGTTGCTGTTCGCGATGCTCATGATCGTGTTCATCTTGGGTCCGTACGTCCTGCGCAGGCGCGGCGGCATCCGCCTGGTCGCGCCGGGCAGCCCTGACGCCGCCGACCCGGCGAACTACGGATTCGACCGGCAGGAGGAGCTCGACATCCGGATCCCCGGGCCCGACCAGGATCTGATGGACGCCCTCGACAACGTGCAGCGCACCGGCCAGTGGCAGGCCGCCTCGCAGCTGCTCGCCGGGACCCCGCGGGAGGGCGAGCGGCGCTGGCAGCGCGTGCAGGCCTTCGGCGGGGCGGCGGCGCTGGAACTGGTGGCGCAGCCGGGTGTGGGTGCGCAGTGGCTGAAGGCGTGGCGGCTGGACGCGGAGCAGGACGCGGGCGGCGCGCAGGTGCACGCGGAGCTGCTGGTGCAGCAGGCGTGGCGGCACTCGGGCGGGGTCGGGTCCGCCGATCACCGGATCATCCTGGAAGAGGCCCGGGAGGCGTGCCGCAGGGCCGCGCTGCTGGCGCCGGCGGACCCGGTCCCGTACATCACGGAGCTGGCGATCGCGCGGGGTCTGGCGTACTCGGAGGCGGAGTTCGACACCCTGTGGGCGGAGGTCATCGACCGGGCGCCGGAGCACATGGGGGCGCACCTGGCGGCGCTGCACTACTGGTGCGCGAAGTGGCACGGCTCGCGGGAGAAGGCGGACGCCTTCACGCACGCGGCCGCGGCGCGCGCGCCGCAGGGCTCGCTGCTGGCGGCGCTGCCGCTGTTCGCGGTGTACGAGAACACCCCCGAGATCGTCCTGAGCGGCAGCTTCTACCAGAGCGCGGTCGTGACGCGGGCGGTGGAGGGCGCGCTGTACGCGGTGAACACCGCGCGCCAGGACGACCCGATGCTGGCGCACGTACGGCACCTGCTGCTGAAGTTCCTGGTCAACATGGAGCGCTGGGCGGAGGCCATGGAGCAGGTGCGGCACGTGGACGGCTACGTGGGCGCGCTGCCGTGGTCGGCCACGGCGGACCCGGCGGCGGAGTACGCGGTGTACCGGGCGCTGGCGGTGGCGGGGTACGAGGCGAACGGGGGATCGCCGGCGACCCTCCCGAGCTAGGCCGGTCGCCTTCCAGGCGGGTCGGCGGTAGCCCTCCGGGCGGGGCTTCGGGGTGGGGTGGTGCCCCACCGGTCCGCGACCCCCACGGGCCAGGAAGAATCTCTGGCGAATAAAGTTGCTGTAAGTGACCACTGAGCCGCATGATGCGGCAGGCGGCGGCCTTCTCATCCCGCCACGCACTTCGCGCCACTTTCATCCCGTGGGGGGATCTGTCCTAAATGGGCGCTTCACTGCGCGCCTTGCGCGCCCTCGTCCTGCTCGCCGGCTTCTACCTGCTCGGCGTCTTCCTGCTGGCAGCCCTCGCGGGCGCCGACTACGCCGTCTTCACCTGGCTGCAGGGCGCGATCGTCTACAAGATCGTCATCTTCTCCTTCGTCCTCGCGATCCCGATCGTGCGCGGCATGTTCATGCTGCGCACCCCCAAGAGCGAGCCGCAGGCCGGCATCACCGTCACCGTCAGCGAGGACCAGGAGCCCGCGCTGTGGGAGGCCGTGCGTGACGTCGCCCGGCAGGTCGGCACCCGCGCGCCCGACGAGATCGTGCTGATCGAGGACGTGAACGCGGCCGTCAGCGAGGAGTCCTCGCTGCTGGGCCTGCGGCCCGGTACCCGTCGCCTCTACCTCGGCCTGCCGCTGATGATGGGCCTGGACGAGATGCAGCTGCGCGCCGTACTCGCCCACGAGATGGGCCACTACGCCAACTTCGACACCCGGCTCACCCCGCTGATCGCCCGCGGCCGCGCCCAGCTGATCCGCACCATCGCCCACTTCCACGAGCGCTCCGACAAGAAGGTCGCCAAGGAGCGCGCGCGGCAGGAGAAGCACGCCGCCAAGCGGATCGCCAAGGGCAGGAAGGCCACGATCGTCGAGACCCCGGGCCTGGGTGCGACGTACCGCGGCATGGCCAAGATCTACACGGCGTACGGCAACTTCTACATGCGCGCCACCCGCTCCACCGCCCGCCGTCAGGAGCTCGCCGCCGACCTCGCCTCGGTCAGCGTCGCCGGCCGCGACTCCGCCGCCTCCGCCCTGCGCGAGCTGAACGCCCTCGACTCGGCGCACGGCTTCTACATGAGCTCGTACGCCACCCTCGGCGTCGGCGCCGGCCTGCTGCCCCGCCCCGGCCAGGTCTTCGGCGGGCTGCGCCGGCTGCTGGACGCCCGCTCGGCCGATCTGGACGAGCTGCGCGAGGAGCTGTCGACCGAGCCCACCTCGCCGTACGACTCCCACCCCGCGCTCGCCGAGCGCGTGACCCGTATCGAGGCGCTGCCCGACGACGGCCGCGCCGGGCAGGCCGCCCGTCCGGCCCTGGATCTGCTGGCCGACGCGGACGCGGCGCTGACCGCGCTCGAGCAGGCCGTCCTCACCCCCGAGGCCCTCGCGCTCAAGCGGGTGGACTGGGAGGACCTCGTCCACGAGTCCATGACCCTGTACGTCGACCAGGGCGCGGAGGAGATCCGGGAGGCGTTCGCCGCCGAGGGCGCGGGCCCCCGACTCGCCGAACTGCTCGACGCGTTCGACGCCGACCCGGCGGTGCGCTGGCGGATCGCCGACCGCTTCCCGAAGTCCGAGCAGGCGGCGGCCGCCACCGGCCGCACCGCGCGCGAGTTCGCCCGCCCGGTCCTGCGGCGCGCCCTGAACCAGCTGGTCAGCGTCGAGCTGACGGCTCGTGGCGCCGCCCGCTGGCAGCTGTCCTGGTCCGACTCGGCCGCTCTGGTCTACCCGGCCGACGGCTTCGAGGAGCAGCTCGGCCTGGCCCTGGACGCGGCCGTCTCCGACCAGCCCGACACCGAATCCCTGCGAAAGCTGGTGCTTGCCCCGTGATCGGTCTCTCCATCCTCGGCCTCCTGCTGGCGGGTGGCGCGTACAAGATCCTGCGGGGGGTCTACTTCCTGCGCAAGGCGAAGCGGCTGGAGGCGGAGGTCGCCGTACTGGAGGCGCAGACCGCGGCCACGAACGACCGCACCGCCGCCGTCAAGGCCGAGCGGAAGGCGCGGGAGGCGGCCGAGGTCGTCGCGCTGGGCTTCGTGGCGGAGGAGGACCTCGACACCGAGAACGCCCTGCCCGTTCCGCCCGAGCGTACGGCCGCACTCGACGCGGTGCGCGCCGGCGACTGGGAGGCGGGGGCCGCGTACGTCGAGGCGTGCGGGACGGACTGGGAGGAGCGCTGGCAGCGCGTCCGCGTCCTGTCGGAGGTGGCTGCCGAGGACGACACCTGGCTGCTGGCCTGGCGCGCGGCCCGGCCCACCGACGCGACCGCGGCACTGGTGAAGGCCGACACGAGCATCCTGGTGGCGTGGAACGTGCGCGGCAGCCAGGCCGGCAGCCGCACCACGCAGGAGCAGTTCCGGATCTTCCACGAGCTGCTCGCCAAGGCGCAGGCGGACGTGCACGAGGCCCAGCGGATGGCCGATCCGGCGGACCCGGTCCCGTACATGGTGGAGCAGCCCATCGGGCAGGGCCTGGGCTATTCGCACGAGCAGTACGGCGAGCTGTGGGCGCAGATCACCGGCCGCGACCCCAAGGTGCTGTCGGCGCACACCAACGCCCTGCAGTATTGGTGCGCGAAGTGGCGCGGCTCGCACGAGACGGCGCTGGCCTTCGCGCGGGCGTCGGCCGCCTCGGGCAAGCCGGGTGAGCTGCTGTCCCTGCTGCCGCTGGCGGCCTACGTGGAGCAGGAACTGCGCGAATCGGACCTCAAGCCGGAGACGTTCTTCAAGGAGCCCGAGGTCGCCGCGGCGGTGGAGGCGGCCCTCGTGGACCTGGCGGCGGCCGACCCGGCCGACTGGCGGGCGATCCGGCTGCGGCACATGCTCGCCTGGTTCCTGTTCTGGCAGGACCGGGACGCGGAGGCGGTCGAGCAGTTCCGGCACATCGACGGGTACATCGGGGCGATGCTCTGGTACTACTCGCCGAGGTCCAGGTACGTGTTCGCGCGGAACTGGGCGGTGCGCGAGGTCACGCCGGGCCTGTGACACGTGGAACGGGGGCGGGCCGGGGAATCCCCGCCCGCCCCTTTCCGTTGTCATTGCCACAAGGAGGGAATCCATGTTCTCGTACCGCCGTACGCCCGAGCTCCCCACCCGCGAGGAGGCCCTGACGGGCCGCGCGGAGCCGCTCTTCGCCCTGCCCGAGAAGCACACCGTGCTCGGCAACCCGCTGTCCGGTCCCTACCCCGCGCACCTCGAAGTGGCCGACTTCGGCCTGGGCTGTTTCTGGGGCGCCGAGCGCAAGTTCTGGCAGACCCCCGGGGTGTGGACCACCCTGGCCGGCTACCAGGGCGGCTTCACCGAGAATCCGACCTACGAGGAGGTCTGCTCGGGCCTGACCGGCCACACCGAGGTCGTCCGCGTGGTCTTCGACCCGTCCCAGGTCTCGTACGCGGCCCTCCTGAAGCTGTTCTGGGAGTCCCACGACCCCACCCAGGGCTTCCGCCAGGGCAACGACGTCGGCACCCAGTACCGCTCGGCGGTCTACACCCACTCCCCCGCACAGCAGGCGACGGCGGAGGCCTCCCGCACGGCCTACCAGCAGGTCCTGGCCTCCTCGGGCTACGGCGAGATCACCACGGCCGTCCTCCCGGCGGCGGACCGCCCCTTCTGGCCCGCGGAAGCCCCTCACCAGCAGTACCTGGACAAGAACCCGGGCGGCTACTGCGGCATCGGCGGCACGGGCGTCTCCTGCCCGATCGGCGTGGCCGCGGCGGAGTGACCCGGCGGAAAGCGATCCGGTGGAAGTGACCAGGCGGAAGTGACGCGCCGGCCGGTCAGATCGTCGAGGCGTCGATGACGAAGCGGTAGCGCACGTCGCTCGCCTGCACCCGCTCGTACGCCTCGTTGATCCGGTCGGCGCTGATCAGCTCGATCTCCGAGCCCAGCCGGTGCTCGGCACAGAAGTCCAGCATCTCCTGGGTCTCGGCGATCCCGCCGATCATCGATCCGGCGAGGGTCTTGCGGCCGCCGATCACGGAGAAGAGGTTGAGGGCGACCGGCTCCTCCGGGGCGCCGACGTTCACCAGCGCCCCGTCGACCTTCAGCAGGCCCAGGTACGCGTCCAGGCCGAGCGGAGCGGAGACGGTGGACAGGATCAGGTCGAAGCTCCCGGCCAGCTCCTCGAAGGTGGCCTCGTCGCTGGTGGCGTAGAAGTGGGAGGCACCCAGCTTCAGGCCGTCCTCCTTCTTGCGGAGGGTCTGCGACAGTACGGTGACCTCCGCGCCCAGCGCGTGGGCGATCTTCACCCCGATGTGGCCGAGGCCGCCGAGGCCGACGACCGCGACCTTCGTGCCGGGGCCGGCTCCCCAGTGCCTGAGAGGGGAGTAGAGCGTGATGCCGGCGCACAGCAGCGGCGCGGCGGCGTCGAGGGCGAGGCCGTCGGGGATGCGGACGGTGTAGTTCTCGTCGACGACGAGGTGGGTCGAGTAACCGCCGTACGTGGGCTCGCCGTTCTTGTCGAGCGCGTTGTAGGTGCCGGTCATGCCCTTGACGCAGTACTGCTCCTGGCCGCGCAGGCAGTACGCGCACTCCCGGCAGGAGTCGACGAAGCAGCCGACGCCCACCCGGTCCCCGACGGCGAACCTGGTGACGCCAGCGCCGACTTCGGTGACGACGCCGGCGATCTCGTGGCCGGGGACCATGGGGTAGATCCCCTCGCCCCAGCCGTCGCGCACCTGGTGGATGTCGGAGTGGCAGATGCCGGCGTACTTGATGTCGATGAGGACGTCGTGCTCGCCGACGGGGCGGCGCGGAACGGTGATGCGCTCCAGCGGGGCCCTGGGGGCGGGGGCGGCGTAGGCGGCGACCTGGGTGACGGACATGGGGGTGCTCCTTCGGGCGGTGACGTCGGGTGGTGGACCCCACGCTGCCGGTCCGGCCGAAGTCCACCCATCCCCCTGTCCTGACTATGACCGGCGAACCTACCCCTGACGGGGTCAGGCTCGCGCCCGCACCGCGGCGCGCCGCCCGGTGATACTGGCGGCATGGACCAGCTTGATCAGCGAGCCTGCCTCGGCGAATTCCTCCGCTCCCGCCGCGCGCGGCTGCGCCCCGAGGACGTGGGACTGCGGGACTACGGGCGCCGCCGGCGCGTGCCCGGGCTGCGCCGCGAGGAACTGGCGCAGCTGGCGGGAGTGTCGGTCGCGTACTACACGCGGCTGGAGCAGCGCGACGGGCACAACGTGTCGACGGAGGTCCTGGACGCCATCGCGCGGGCCCTGCGGCTGGACGCCACCGAGCGGGCGCATCTGGCGGACCTGGCCCGGCCGAAGGCGCGCAGGCGCCGGCAGGGCCGGCGCCCCCAGCAGGTGCGGCCGGAGCTGCGGACGCTGATGGACGCGATGGACGGCGTACCGGCGTACCTCGTGGGGCACCGGCAGGACGTCATCGGCTGGAACCGTCTGGCGGCCGCGGTCTTCGGGGACTTCGGGGCGCTGCCGGCGGCGGAGCGGAACCTGGTGCGGCTGGTGTTCCTGGACCCCGCGACGGCGGAGCTGTACGGGGAGTGGGAGTGCCGGGCGTGCGAGGTGGTCAGCAACCTGCGGCTGTACGCGGGTCAGCACCCGGACGACGAGCAGCTGTCGGCGCTGGTCGGGGAGCTGTCGGTGAAGAACGAGGAGTTCCGGCGGCTGTGGGCGGCGCACACGGTGGCGGACAAGACGCACGGGGTGAAGTTCCTGCGGCACCCGCTCGTGGGTGAGATGCACCTGTCCTTCGAGACGCTGACGCTCCCGGACGACCCGGCACAGTCCCTGGTCACCTTCCACGCGGCGCCGGGCTCCGCGTCGGCGGACGCCCTGCGCCTGCTGGCCGCTTGGGACGCCCAGTCGTCGACCGTGCCGGCGGCCGCGCGGCCGCCGGCGGGACGGCCGGCGGCGGCCGGCGTCCCCCGCCCGGCTACAGCTTGAGCTGGAAGATGCCCGCGTCGCGCTCCCGCCGGTAGCCGAGGGCTTCGTTCACCGCCCGCATGGGGGTGTTCTCGTCCGCCACCGTCGTGGCGATCCGGCGCAGCGCGGGATAGCGCCCGGCCGCCTCGGCCGCCATGCGGAGTTTCACGGCGCGGCCGAGGCCGTGGCCGCGGTGGCCGGGGGTGACGACCGTGTCGTACTGGACGCCGCGCCGGCCGGAGGGGTCCGGCAGGACGAGTTCCGTGTAGGCGGCCACCTCGCCCGCCGCGGTCACCGCCGCGACCGTGATCGGCTCCCCTCCCCGGTCGATGATCACCTGCTGCATGGCGTGCAGCCACTGCGCCGTCCAGACCGGGCTCCGCTCGTCCATGTCCCCGCTCGGCGCGTCCTCCATCGCCCCGTGGGCCGCGGCGGCGGCCGGCGCCCAGGTGTCGGGGACCAGGCCGTGCCAGGTGAGGAGTTCGTACCCAGGGGTGGCGGGGAACCGCGCGGGCCCGTCGGCCGGGAGTTCCTGTTCGTACCAGGCCATCGGCAGGACGTTCTCGAACCCCAGCGACTCCGCGAACGCCTGCCCCGGGCCTCCCAGGTCCACCAGGGCCGCGACCGAGGTCCGGCCCTGCGCGAGCAGTTCCTCGCGCGCCCGCTCCCACAGGGCGGTGCCCACGCCCCGCCGCCGCTCCTGCGGCCGTACGGTCAGCACGTCCAGGAACGCGGTGTGCGTGTTGCTCTCGTCCATGAAAAGGACCAGGGCCGCTATGCCCGCACCCCCGTCCGCCGCCCAGAGCACGGGCCGGCCGCGTGCGGGCGGCACGCACAGCCGCCCCGCGACCTCTCCGCGGGAAGGCGCGGGCAGCTGCGGCTGGTCGGCGGCCGCGGCTGCGGTCAGCACGGCCAGCCAGGCGTCCACCTCGGCGTCGGACGGGGGCAGGCCGAGGGAGTGGATCATCATCCCCCGACCCTAGAGGGCCCCGGACGCGGCACTGAGCGGTTTTCGGCCACCCTCTCGCCCGGCCTCCGGCATCCGGCACCGCCAAAGACGGACGGCGGGGACCCCCGAGGGGTCCCCGCCGTCCGTCGACTGCGGTCGGTTCACACGCGGCGTCAGGCGGCCGAGCCCGCCTTCCACTCCGCCCAGGCCATGTTCCAGCCGTTGAGGCCGTTGTCCGGCTTGATGGTCTTGTCCGGGGAGTTGACCACGGTGACCACGTCGCCGATGAGCGTGTTGTCGTAGAACCACGCGGCGGGCTGGTTCGGGTCGTTCGCGCCCTTGGCGTCGTTCAGGCCGACACAGCCGTGGCTGGTGTTGACGCTGCCGAAGACGGAGTCCGATCCCCAGTAGTTGCCGTGGATGAAGGTGCCGGACGTGGACAGCCGCATGGCGTGCGGGACGTCCTTGATGTCGTACTCGCCCTTGCCCTCTTCGTTCTTGAAGCCGACGGTCGAGCCGTCCATCCGGGTCTCCTTGAACTTCTCGGAGATCACCATCTGGCCGTTGTACGTCGGGTTCTCCGGGGAGCCCGCCGAGATCGGGATGGTCTTGAGGACCGCGCCGTCCCGGGTGACCGTCATCTTCTTCGTCTTCGTGTCGACCGTGGAGACCTGGCTGCGGCCGATCTTGAAGGTGACGGTCTTGCTCTGGACGCCCTGGACGCCGGGAGCGCCCTGGACGCCCTCCAGTGCGAGCTTCAGCGTGACGGTGGAGTTCGCCTGCCAGTACTGCTCGGGGCGGAAGTCGAGGCGCTGCGGGCTGAACCAGTGGCCGACGACTTCCTGGCCGCTGCTGGAGGAGACCGAGATCCCCGCCTGGACGGCCTTCTTGTCCTTGATCGCCTTGTTGAAGGTGATCGAGACCGGCATGCCCACGCCGACCGTCTGGCCTTCCTCCGGGACGAAGGAGGCCACGAAGCTGTTCTCGGGGGAGATGGTGGTGAAGGAGGCGTTCTCGTGGGCCTCGCGGCCGTCCGCGTCCTTGGCCGTCGCCGCCAGGGCGTACTTCGTGGAGCGCTTCAGGGCGGCGTCGGGCTTCCAGCTCTTGCCGTCGGCAGCGATCTTGCCGGCCACGGCCGCGCCCTCGCTGGTCTTCAGCTCGACCAGGGTGAGCGCGCCGTCACTGACGGCGACGCTGGCGGCGTCGTTGAGGCCGACGTTGGTGGCGCCGTCCTTCGGCGTGATGGTTATCTTCGCCTTCGACGCATCCTTGGCCGCTGCCGCGTCGGCCTCCGCCTGGGACTTGCTGGCCTCGCCGTTGCCCTTCGGCTTGTCGTCGCCCCCGTCGTTGCACGCCGAGAGCATCAGTACACCGCCGAGCACGACGGATATGGCCGCCAGGGACCTTCTCCGTCGCTTGCTGTCCGTCCTCACACGTCACTCCATCGTTGCCGGATACCCCGGGGCTGCCGTCCCGGGGTTGGCCGGGCAGGGGGACGCATCCCCCTGCCTCGTCCTGACAACGCGTTAACGGCGCCGGCCGGTTCCACATTCCGTTGGGATGTGGGCAACCACACGGTCAGGCGTTGTCGGGTTCTTCGTCGAAGTCCCCATCTTCCTCGTCGAGGTCCCACTCCATTGACTCGGGGTCGTATTCGACGGGCTCACTGCTCCACGAGGCCTGCGCCAGCTCCACGCCGGGAATCTCCGCGACCAGGTCGGTGGGGTCCACCAGGTAGGCGAGGGCCTCCGACTCGTCCTCGCGGACGGCGGACTCGGCGTGGCCGCGCTCCTCGTCCGGCATGAACTCGTCGGCCTTGATGTGCGCGAGCGCGGCTCCGGTGAGTGCCTGGGGATCCGGCACCTCAAGTACCAAATCCACCCGAAGCCGGACGTAACGTGATGTCTCAGAAGGGTTCATACGACGGAGAGTAAGCCCGCGGAAGCCCTGACTTTCCCACGACCCGCCCCTTTCCGTAGCATCACCGCACACGGCCAATTCGCTGCTGCCACAAGGGGGATCGCACCGTGTCCGCACGCCGACCGCTGCTCACCGCTCTCGGAGCGACCACCCTCCTCGCCGCCCTGTGGTTCGTGCCCTCGGCGGGCGCCACCTCACCAGGGGCCGCGGAGAGCCTTTCCGGCGTGCCCGCCGGCGCGAACACCGCCGAGAGCGGCGACGGGTCCGGAACCGGAACCGTCACGGGAACGGCCGAAGCGGCGGGCGCGCAGCCGCCGTCCGTCGTGCTCGCCGACACCGGCTCCATCGACACCACCCCTTACCTGCTGGGCGGCACGCTGTTCCTCGGCGTCGGGGCCGGGTTCGTGGCCTTCTCCGTACGCCGCTCCCACTCCGCGTCCCCCGCCCGCTCCCGCTGAACGGGGCGCCCTCCCGGTGAACGGGAAAGGCCGCCCCGGGAGGGATCCCGGAGCGGCCCTTCGCCGCACACCGGAGCGGCCCGCGGTCAGGCGAGCGGACCCGTCACCGGCTCCACCGCTGCGACGAGGCCGCCACTGCGAACGAAGGCGTCGGCCGCGGCCAGGTCGGGGGCGAGGAAACGATCCGGCCCGGGACCCTGCACACCCGCCGCCCGGGCGGCTTCGATGGCGGCCCGGCTGGCCGGCGCCGCGGTGAGCCCGTGGCGCAGCTCGATGGCGCGGGTGGCCGCGTACAGCTCGATGGCGATGATCCGCGTCAGGTTGTCGACGGCGGTACGGAGCTTGCGCGCGGCCGACCAGCCCATCGAGACGTGGTCCTCCTGCATGGCGGAGGAGGGGATCGAGTCGGCCGAGGCCGGCACGGCGAGCCGCTTCATCTCGCTGACCAGGGCGGCCTGCGTGTACTGGGCGATCATCAGACCGGAGTCCACGCCGGCGTCGTCCGCGAGGAACGGCGGCAGGCCGTGGGAGCGGTTCTTGTCGAGCAGCCGGTCGGTGCGCCGCTCGGCGATGGAGCCGAGGTCGGCGGCCGCGATGGCCAGGAAGTCCAGGACGTACGCGACCGGGGCCCCGTGGAAGTTGCCGTTGGACTCCACGCGCCCGTCGGGCAGCACCACCGGGTTGTCGACGGCGGCGGCCAGCTCGCGGGAGGCCACCAGGGCGGCGTGCGCCATGGTGTCGCGGCCCGCGCCGGCGACCTGCGGGGCGCAGCGCACGGAGTACGCGTCCTGCACGCGCGGGGCGGACTCCTCCTGGAAGTGTCCGGTGAGCCCGGAGCCCTTCAGCACGGCGGCCATGTTGGCGGCGGAGGCGCTCTGGCCGGGGTGCGGGCGGATGGCGTGCAGCTCGGGCTGCAGGACCTTCTCCGTGCCGAGCAGCGCTTCCAGGGTGAGGGCCGCGGTGATGTCGGCGGAGGTGTACAGCTTGCCGAGGTCGGCGAGGGCCATGACGAGCATGCCGAGCATGCCGTCGGTGCCGTTGAGGAGGGCGAGGCCCTCCTTCTCGCGGAGCTCGACGGGGGCGATCCCGGCTTCGGCGAGCAGTTCGCCGGCGGGGCGGACGGTTCCGTCCGGGCCCTCGGCGTCGCCCTCGCCCATGAGCGCGAGCGCGCAGTGGGACAGCGGGGCGAGGTCGCCGGAGCAGCCCAGGGAGCCGTACTCGTGGACGACGGGGGTGATCCCGGCGTTGAGCACGTCGGCCATGGTCTGGGCGACGGAGGGGCGTACGCCGGTGTGACCGGAGGCGACGGTCTTCAGCCGGAGGAACATCAGCGCGCGGACCACCTCGCGCTCGACGCGCGGGCCCATGCCGGCGGCGTGCGAGCGGACGATGTTGCGCTGGAGCTGGGCGCGCAGCTCGGGACTGATGTGCCGGGAGGCGAGGGCGCCGAATCCGGTGGACACCCCGTAGACGGGCTCGGGCTTGGCGGCGAGGGCGTCGACGATCTCGCGGGCGCGGGCGAGTGCGTCGAGCGCCTCGCCGGACAGCTCGACCCGTGCGTTGCCGCGGGCGACGGCGATGACGTCCTCGGCAGTGGTCCCGGAGGTCCCGACCACAACAGTGTGCATATCCATATTCAGCACCCTACGGATTGAATCGCTTCATGTCACTAGGCGAAATTGTCACGATCGCGACCGACGAGTAACCCTTACTGGCGCCCGCGGAAGCGGCGCCGCTCCCCCGGGGCCTCCTGGGCGGCGGCGTCCGCGAGCCGGACCACCGCGGTGTCCCGCCCCGCCACCACCGGCCCGGCCGAGCGCGCCGCCTTCGCCTTGTACTGGGCGGCGTCGGCCAGCCGGAACAGCCGCCGGGAGGACTTCACCGGCCCGATCGGGTCCCCGGTGGAGGCCACCCCGCAGGCCACGCCCTCGCCCAGCTCCAGCCCGGCCGCCCGGGTGCACACCTCCTCGGTGACCCGGACCACCTCGTCGGCGCTCGGGCCGACCCCGACCAGGCAGAACTCGTCGCCGCCGAGGCGCGCGACCAGCGCCCCGGGCAGCATGGCCCCGCACAGGCTGAGGACCGACCCGAACCGCTCCAGCAGCCGGTCGCCCATGGCGTGGCCCAGGGTGTCGTTGACCTTCTTCAGCCCGTTCAGGTCGCAGACGACGAGGCTGACCACCACCCCGGTGCGCCGGTGCTCCTCCAGGGCCCCGTCGAGCCGCATGTCGACGGCCCGGCGGTTCGCGAGCCCGGTCAGCGGGTCGGTGAAGGCCAGGCGCCGGGCCTCCTCCAGCCGCTCGTTCTGCGCGAGGCCGGCCGCGATCACGGCGGCCAGCACGGTGGCGAACTCGGCGTCGTCCTCGTCGAAGTCGGGCAGCCCCTCGTCCCGGGCGACGTACAGCTCGCCCCAGGCCCGCCCGCTGAGCACGACGGGTGCGACCACGCAGGTCCCGCGGCCGCGGTGGCGCAGGGCCTCCCCGCGCCGCCCCGGGCGGTCGCCGACGGCGCTCTCGACCCAGGCGTGCGGTCCGCCGCCGCCCACCCACCGTTCGTGGAGGAACTCGGTGATCTCGGGGAAGTCGTGCACGGGGTAGGACTCGTCCTCGGGGAACTCCTCCTCCCCGGCCCGCCGCTCGCCCTCGTTCACGAGCACGCGCAGGCGCCCCCGCTCCCGCTCCCACGCGGAGATCGCGGCGAACGAGCCGTCCAGCGCCGTGCGCGCCCCCCGCGCCGCCGCCCGCACACTGTCCCGCGGCGCGCAGGCCGCGGCCATCGCCTGCGCGAGGCTCACCACGGCCCGCAGCCGCCCGTCGACTCCCATCACCCCAGGTTAGGGAGTTTTGTCTGATTTGGTACGCGTGACGCTGCTGGGGGGACACCCCCCGGGCCCTGCCGGACGGGCGGCCTACTCCCCCGGCCAGTTCGGCTTGCGCTTCTCGTTGAAGGCCGCCACGCCCTCCGCCCGGTCACCGGAGAAGGCCACCGTCCGCCAGGCCGCGTCCTCGATCTCCAGACCCGCCGCCAGGTCCATCCCGTGCCCCAGCCGCAGCGCCCGCTTGGCCGCCCGCAGACCCACCGGGGAGTTCGCCGCCATCCGGGACGCCAGGGCCAGGGCCTCGGCCCGGTCCTGCCCCGCCGCGACCACCGAGTCCACCAGCCCCAGGGACAGCGCCTCGGCCGCCTCCACCCGGCGCGCCGTGAAGATCAGCTCGGCCGCCCGCGCCGCACCCACCCGGCGCGGCAGCAGCTGCGTGCCCCCGCCGCCCGGGATCACGCCCACCGACACCTCCGGCAGCCCGACCACCGCGCTCTCGTCGGCCACGATCACGTCGCAGGCCAGGGCCAGCTCGAAGCCGCCGCCCAGCGCGAACCCGTGCACCGCCGCGATGGTCGGCACCGGAAGCTCCAGCACGCCCCCGTACGCCCCCCGCGTGGTCGGCCGCTGCCGCACCAGCTCGGCGTCCGACAGCGAGTTCCGCTCCTTGAGGTCCGCCCCGACACAGAAGGCCCGCTCGGCGGTGGAGGTGAGGACGACCACGCGTACCGACGGGTCCGCGGCGAGCGCCGCGCAGGCCGCGCCGATCGACCGGGCCATCTCCGTCGAGACCGCGTTCATCGCCTTGGGGCGGTCCATCGCCAGCTCCGCGACGTGCCCGTCGCCCTCCCGACGTACCGCGACGAACTCTCCGAAGCGCTGCTCAGACATGCCTGCGACCCTCCCGGTTAACGAGCGTTATCGCCGCACTCTAGTGCGCGGGGAGGCCACCGGGTCAAGGCCGCGGGGGTCCGGGGGACGGCTGCGCTCCGGCCCGCAGGCAAGGGGGCCGGGCGGGCCGTGCGCGCCGGTCGCGGACGGACCCGTCCAGCGGGCGGGCCGTCGAGGAAGGGCCCGGGCCCGGGAGAGCGCGTCAGGCGGGGTTCTTGGGCTTCCTGCGGGTCAGCGACCAGGGCTCCACCACGCCGAGCCCGCGCACCGGCCGCTGCCACATCGGCTGGAGGGCGAACCGGTAGGACACCTCGCCGAGAGAGGCCTCCGCCTCCTTCTCCGACACCGGCGCGGCCCCGGTCCGGGAGAGCTCCTCGGCCATCGCGCCGTCCACCAGCACCGCGTCCTTGGGGGCTATGGAGGTCAGCCTGCTGGCCAGGTTCACCGTGGTCCCGAAGACGTCGCCCATCCTGGTCGTCACCGTGCCGAAGGCGATCCCGACCCGCAGCTCGGGCATCTGCGCGTCGAGCTCCATCGTCTCGATCAGCCGCAGCGCGATCTCGGCCGCCGTCGCCGCGTCGTCGGCGCAGTAGAGCACTTCATCGCCGAGCGTCTTGATCAGCCGGCCGCCGTGCGCGGCCACCAGGTCCGCCGCGGTCGTCTCGAAGGACTCGACGAGCTCGCCGAGCTCCTCCTCCTCCAGGCGCCGCGTGAGGCGGGTGAAGCCCACCAGGTCGGCGAAGCCCACCGCGAGCCGCCGGTCGACCATCTCGTCGTCGTCCGCGACCTGCACCACGCGCCCGGTGGCGGCCGCCAGCTGCCGCCGCCACACGTAGACGAGGAATTCCTCCAGCTCGGGCAGGAGCAGCTCCACCAGGGGGTACGTGACCTCCGTACGGGTCATCCCCGGCTCCGGCGGCTCCGTCAGCCCTTCCAGGAAGGAGTCGATCTGCCACTCCGCCAGCCGGGCCGTGGTCTGTCCGGTGGACCGGGCCACCTGCACCGCCATCGGCTCGGACAGCAGTCCGGCCTCCACCAGACCGGCGAGCCGGCGCAGGGCCAGTACGTCGGCCTCGGTCAGCGCCTTGGCCTGCCCGATGTCGGCGAAGCCCATGGCCCGCCAGAAACGGGAGGCGAGCTCCATGGACACGCCCGCGCTCCGGGCGGCCTGGAACGGCGTGTACCGGCGCTCGGCCCCGAGGATCAGCTGCTCCAGCCGGATGGCGAGGGGATCCGCCGTCGGCTGGGCCGTGTGGTCGACCTCGTGGTGCGGGGTGTGCTGGTCACGGCCGATCGGGGTGACCGGGCCGGACGCGGAGCCGCCGGCTCCGGCGGACGCGCTGGACGTAGGGTCGTCGACGGTCAAGGGCCGCCTCCTGTCCATTCCGTGCGCACTGCCCTGCGAACCGGTTGATCACCACGAGCACCGGGATCGCCTAAACCATACGGCAGGTGTGCCGTAGCTCACTCCCCCTCCCCTTTTCGGGACGCGGTCCGCCTCCGGCGCGCCCGGGCGGCCCATGAGGCCGTACCCGCCCGAAATGCTGGTTCCACACATTTCTCCGCGCGCCCGGCCTCATCCCCGTCGTGCCCCGTCAGTGCACGGAGCGCAGGTGGACGACGTCCCCCGCCCCCACCGCCTCGTGCTGTCCCTCGGCCGTACGGATCACCAGGCGGCCATCGGTGTCCACCGCTTCGGCCGTTCCGGTGAGAGTGCGTCCGCCCGGGAGCTCCGCGCGGACGTGGCGGCCCAGGGTGGCGCAGCCCGCCGCGTAGGTCTCCTGGAGGCCGCTGGCGGCGGGGTCTCCGCCCGCGGCGCGCCAGTTCCCGTACCACTCCTCCAGGGACCGCAGGACGGCCCTCAGCAGCGGGTCCCGGTCGGTCACGGCGGCCTTGGCCAGCGCCAGCGAGCCCGCGGCCGGTACGGGCAGCTCGTCCTCGGTGAGGCTGACGTTGAGCCCGATCCCGACGACCACGCCGTCGGCGACGCGCTCGGCGAGGATCCCGCCGGTCTTGCGCTCCTCGCCGTCCACGCTGACCAGCAGGTCGTTGGGCCATTTGAGGGCGGTGTCCACGCCCGCCGCACGGGACAGCCCGGTCGCGGTGGCCACCCCGGCCAGCAGGGTCAGCCACCCCCACCGCTCCTGCGGCACCGCGTCGCCCGGCTTGAACAGGACGGAGAAGAAGAGCCCGGACCGGGCCGGCGCGACCCAGCTCCGGTCGAGCCGCCCGCGCCCGGCGCTCTGCTCCTCGGCGACGAGCACGGCCCCCTCGGGCAGCTCCGGGGCCCGGGCGGCGAGGTCGGTGTTGGTGGAACCGGTGGTGGCGACCACGTCAAGGGAGGTCCACAGGCCTCCCCCGGTGACGAGGGCCCGCCGCAGCCCCTCGGCGTTCAGGGGCGGCCGCTCCAGACTCGACCAACGACCGGCGGAAGCTCCTGCTGATGCATCTGATGGCGTCATGCAACCCACAGTAGGTGTGTCAAACGCCGCACTGCCGAGCGCCATGCCCGCCGATACGCTACGCACCAGTAGCCAGCAGTAGTCAATCAATTGACCAGGCAGTTGACACCACGCAGGGAGCCGCGACCCCGATGTCACATCCGTCAGAGCCGATCGACATGCACACCACCGCGGGCAAGATCGCGGATCTGCAGCGCCGCATCGACGAAGCCACCCACGCCGGGTCCGCGCGTGCCGTGGAGAAGCAGCACGCCAAGGGCAAGCTGACGGCGCGTGAGCGGGTGGCCCTGCTGCTGGACGAAGGGTCCTTCGTCGAGCTGGACGAGTTCGCCCGGCACCGTTCCACCAGCTTCGGGCTGGAGAAGACCCGCCCCTACGGCGACGGCGTCGTCACCGGCTACGGCACGGTCGACGGCCGCCCGGTGGCCGTGTTCTCGCAGGACTTCACCGTCTTCGGCGGTGCCCTCGGCGAGACCTACGGCCAGAAGATCATGAAGGTCATGGACTTCGCGCTGAAGACGGGCTGCCCGCTCGTCGGCATCAACGACTCCGGCGGCGCCCGCATCCAGGAGGGCGTCAGCGCGCTGGGCATGTACGGCGAGATCTTCCGCCGCAACGTCCACGCCTCCGGCGTGATCCCGCAGATCAGCCTGATCGTCGGGCCCTGCGCGGGCGGCGCCGTCTACTCCCCCGCCATCACCGACTTCACGGTCATGGTCGACCAGACCTCGCACATGTTCATCACCGGCCCGGACGTCATCAAGACGGTCACCGGCGAGGACGTGGGCTTCGAGGAGCTGGGCGGGGCGCGCACCCACAACAGCACGTCCGGCGTGGCCCACCACATGGCGGGCGACGAGAAGGACGCCATCGAGTACGTGAAGTCGCTCCTCGCGTACCTGCCGTCGAACAACCTCTCCGAGCCGCCCGCGTTCCCGGAGGAGGCGGACACCGAGGTCTCCGACACCGACCGCGAGCTCGACGTGCTGATCCCGGACAGCGCGAACCAGCCGTACGACATGCACACCGTGATCGAGCACGTGCTGGACGACGCGGAGTTCCTGGAGACGCAGGCGCTCTTCGCGCCGAACATCCTCACCGGTTTCGGCCGGGTCGAGGGCCACCCGGTGGGCATCGTCGCCAACCAGCCGATGCAGTTCGCCGGCTGCCTGGACATCGACGCCTCCGAGAAGGCGGCGCGGTTCGTCCGGACCTGCGACGCCTTCAACATCCCGGTGCTGACCTTCGTGGACGTCCCGGGCTTCCTGCCGGGCACGGACCAGGAGTACAACGGAATCATCCGGCGCGGCGCGAAGCTGATCTACGCCTACGCCGAGGCCACCGTCCCCCTCATCACCGTCATCACCCGCAAGGCCTTCGGCGGCGCGTACGACGTCATGGGCTCCAAGCACCTGGGTGCCGACCTGAACCTGGCGTGGCCGACGGCGCAGATCGCCGTCATGGGCGCGCAGGGCGCGGTGAACATCCTGCACCGCAGGACCATCGCGGAGGCGGACAATGTGGAGGAGACCCGGGCACGGCTGATCGCCGAGTACGAGGACGCGCTGCTCAACCCGTACACGGCCGCCGAGCGCGGTTACATCGACGCGGTGACCATGCCGTCCGAGACCCGGGCGCACGTGGTGAAGGGGTTGCGGCAGCTGCGCACCAAGCGGGAGTCCCTGCCGCCGAAGAAGCACGGCAACATCCCCCTCTAGCCCCTCCAGGAGGTCTCTGTGGTGATCAAGGTCGTCAAGGGCAATCCGACCCCGGAGGAGCTGGCCGCCGCACTGGCGGTGGTCCAAGCGCGCGCGGTGGTGCTGGCCTCGGCACCGTCGGGCGCCCCGCCGGTCGCGGACGAGTGGTCGACGCCGGCCCGGGTGGCACGGCGGCGGCTGCCGCAGCCGGGGCCGCGTGCGTGGGGCCGTACGTACTGGCCGGGTTAGCCGAAGATGATGTGAACGAAGGGTGGCGCCTGAGTACCCGTACTCAGGCGCCGCACCCGTTCCCGGGGCCAGGATCGGAGCATGCTCTGGTCCGACCCGAAGAACGAGCCGCCCAAGGACATGCGCGACGCGCAGGCGATGATCCGACGGCTGAGCGTGGTGCTCGCCCTCGCCATGCTCGTCGTGGTCTACGTCCTCGGCGTGGGCCACTTCTAGGCCCTCTCCGGGCGTGTTCCGGGGCCTCGTCGGCGCGCCTACGATGGCGGGCATGACTGCCACGCCCCAGCCCGCGAACCCGCGCAAGCTCGTCCTCGCCTCCGCCTCCCCCGCCCGGCTGAACCTGCTGCGCCAGGCCGGGCTCGCCCCGCACGTCATCGTCAGCGGTTTCGACGAGGACACCCTGAACCACGACGAGCCCGCCGCGCTGGCCCTGGCGCTGGCCGAGGCGAAGGCGGCGGTCGTGGCGGGCCTGGACGAGGCCGCGGGCGCCCTGGTGATCGGCTGCGACTCCGTGCTGGAGCTGGACGGCGAGGCGCTGGGCAAGCCCGCCGACGCCGAGGAGGCCACCGCGCGCTGGAAGTCGATGCGCGGACGGGCGGGCGTACTGCGCACCGGGCACTGCGTGATCGACACGGCGGACGGCCGCCAGGTCTCGGCCACGGCGTCCACGACGGTCCGGTTCGGCGAGCCGACGGACGCCGAGGTCGCGGCGTACGTGGCGAGCGGCGAGCCGCTGCACGTGGCGGGGGCGTTCACCCTGGACGGGCTGTCGGCGTCGTTCATCGACGGCATCGACGGGGATCACGGCAACGTGATCGGCCTGTCGCTGCCGCTGCTGCGCTCCCTGCTGGGCGAACTGGACGTGTCCATCACGGACCTGTGGGCTTGAGCTCCCCGAACGCGGGCGGCTGCGGCGGCTGCGCGCTCCCGTTGCCGCCGCCGTCGTCGCCGCCGTCCCGCGGGGCGGCGTAGAGCGTCAGGGTCAGGACCAGGAGGCACAGGATCAGCGTCGTCGCCGCGAAGGCGGCCCAGCCGATCAGGACGACGGCGAGGACGCCGAGCAGCCCGTGGGTGACGGCCGCGGAGATGAGCACGATGCGGGCGAAGCGGCCCGGGGAGCGGTCGCGGAGCGCGGCGACGGCGGCGAGGACGGCGCACAGCACGAGGAAGGCGCCCATGCCCGCCCCCATGGCGTAGGTCGCCTTGGCCATGACGTCCGGATCGCTGCCCGCGATGGACATCGACTGGTTCGCCGTGGTCCGGCCCAGCACGATGTGGACGAGCACGAGCACGGCCGCTTCCGCGACAAGCACGATCGCGGCCAGTCCGGCCACGAGTCTTCGCAGCACGACGTCCCCACCCCCCACGCGTCACAAGCCCGTTCGACGCCTGGAGGCTACTAACGGGTAGAGCGGCGGGCAAGACATCCGCCCACCCGGGTTCGACGGGCCGTCAACGCGCCCCCGGGCCACCGGTGCTCGCCGTCCGGGCCGTCCGCCCGGGGCGCACCGCCGGGAGCGCGGCTCCTCCGCGGGGACGGGAACCGCTGTGGGTACGGTGTTGTCCCGGTTCGTCCTGCGGGACACAGGGTCTACCAATCAGTAAACAAGTGGACAACTCCGGTTCCGCCGGCAAAGAAAATGTGGGCCGTTCGTAGGGACTCGACAAAGAATCACCCGGGGCCGCTGACCGGGGGGACAGAGACCTTGGATACATGACGGGGTTACTGTGCAGTCGGGGATCCCCCTGACCTGGGGCGCCACAAGGGTTCTCGGGTGGTTCGGGCCTCGCATCACACTCTGTGTGGGCAAGGTCACCACCGGGAAAGGGTCGAAAGGCCGTGTGGGCTGTCCCTAAACTCAGCTTGTTTCAAGGAGGGAGCCATCGTGCGCAAGGTGCTCATCGCCAACCGTGGCGAAATCGCTGTCCGCGTTGCTCGGGCCTGCCGGGACGCCGGGATCGCGAGCGTAGCCGTCTACGCCGATCCGGACCGGGACGCTCTGCACGTCCGCGCGGCCGACGAAGCTTTCGCGTTGGGCGGTGACACCCCGGCCGCCAGCTACCTGGACTTCTCCAAGGTCCTCCAGGCCGCAGCCGACTCCGGTGCGGACGCCATCCATCCCGGATACGGCTTCCTCTCCGAGAACGCCGACTTCGCCCAGGCCGTGATCGACGCCGGCCTGACCTGGATCGGTCCGCCGCCGCAGGCCATCCGCGACCTCGGCGACAAGGTGGCCGCCCGTCACATCGCCCAGCGCGCCGGTGCCCCGCTGGTCGCCGGTACGCCGGACCCGGTCTCCGGGGCCGACGAGGTCGTCGCCTTCGCCAAGGAGCACGGCCTGCCGATCGCCATCAAGGCCGCCTTCGGCGGTGGCGGCCGCGGTCTGAAGGTCGCCCGCACCCTCGAAGAGGTGCCGGAGCTCTACGACTCCGCCGTCCGTGAGGCCGTCGCCGCCTTCGGCCGCGGCGAGTGCTTCGTCGAGCGCTACCTCGACAAGCCGCGCCACGTCGAGACCCAGTGCCTGGCCGACTCGCACGGCAACGTGGTCGTCGTCTCGACCCGTGACTGCTCGCTGCAGCGCCGCCACCAGAAGCTGGTGGAGGAGGCCCCGGCGCCGTTCCTGACCGAGGCTCAGAACGCGGAGCTGTACGCCGCCTCCAAGGCCATCCTGAAGGAAGCCGGCTACGTCGGCGCCGGCACCGTCGAGTTCCTCGTCTCCGCCGACGGCCTGATCTCCTTCCTGGAGGTCAACACCCGCCTGCAGGTCGAGCACCCGGTCACCGAAGAGGTCGCCGGCATCGACCTGGTCCGCGAGATGTTCCGCATCGCCGACGGCGAGGCGCTCGGCTACGGCGACCCGGTCCTGCGCGGTCACTCCATCGAGTTCCGCATCAACGGCGAGGACCCGGGCCGCGGCTTCCTCCCGGCCCCCGGCACGGTCACCAAGTTCAACGCCCCCACCGGCCCCGGTGTCCGCCTGGACGCGGGCGTCGAGTCCGGCTCCGTGATCGGCCCGGCCTGGGACTCGCTCCTGGCCAAGCTCATCGTCACCGGCGCCACCCGCGAGCAGGCCCTCCAGCGCGCGGCGCGCGCCCTGGCCGAGTTCGAGGTCGAGGGCATGGCCACCGCCATCCCCTTCCACCGTGCGGTCGTCGTCGACCCGGCGTTCGCCCCCACGGACGGCAGCCCCTTCACCGTCTACACCCGGTGGATCGAGACCGAGTTCGTCAACGAGATCCCGGCGTTCACGGCTCCGGCCGCGGAGGACACCGAGGACGAGCCGGGCCGCGAGACGGTGGTCGTCGAGGTCGGCGGCAAGCGCCTCGAGGTCTCGCTGCCGTCGTCCCTGGGCATGACCCTGGCCCGCACGGCCGCCGCGGGCGGCGCCAAGCCGAAGCGCCGCGCGGCCAAGAAGTCCGGCCCGGCCGCCTCCGGCGACACGCTCGCCTCCCCGATGCAGGGCACGATCGTCAAGGTCGCGGTCGAGGAGGGCCAGCAGGTCACCGAGGGCGAGCTGATCGTCGTACTGGAGGCCATGAAGATGGAGCAGCCGCTCAACGCGCACCGCTCCGGCACCATCGTCGGCCTCACGGCCGAGGTCGGCGCCTCCGTCACCTCGGGCGCGGCGATCTGCGAGATCAAGGACTGACGTCCGCACCCCGCACGACGCAAGCGGCCCCCAGGACCCGTTCGGGTCCTGGGGGCCGCTGTCATGTGCGGGGCGAGCCGCTACCAGGTGCCCGGCGTCGCCTGCCACCTCCTCAGAGGAGCGTTGAAGCCTCCGTCGGTGCGGGACTTGAACGTGTAGGCCGTGCTGGCGCCGGTGGCGAAGTTGAGCGCGATCAACGACACGACGTACAAGTACGACGATGTCGGCAAGCTGGAGGGCACGCGCTACTACGCCCACCCCGCCGGTCCGACGATGGCCAAGACCGCGAAGGACGGCGTGGTCACCACGTCGTACCTGATGGGTGACAAGAACGGCTCTGCCGCCACCGCGGTCGACACGAAAGCCTCGGCGGTCACTCGTCGGAAGTTCACCCCGTACGGGGAAGTCCGAGGCACCGCTCCAACCGTGTGGCCCGGCAAGAAGGGCTTCATCGGCGGTGAACTGGACGAGTCGATAGGCACGGTGCACCTGGGCGCTCGCGAGTACGATCCGGCAACAGGCCGGTTCCTGTTCGGTCGACCCCGTGGTCGACTACAACGAGCCCAAGCAGCAGAACCCGTACGCCTACGCCAACAACTCGCCGGCGGCCTTCAGCGGTCCAAGTGGCCGGTCGATCGCTCCTCCCGCGAAGCGTTCAACAGCTGGTCACAGAAAACTCGCTCTGGCACACGACTTCCTCCGCCGGGTCGAGCAGTACCAACAGTCGATGGCCAAGTACGCCGAGGACCTGGCCGAGTGGAAACGACAGATAGAGGAAGCCGCCGAACGCGCGAGAAAACTGGAGGAGGAAGCCGCAGCGGCGAGAAGAGCAGCCCAAGAGGCGGCAGCCGCAGCCGCCAAGAAGGCCGACGAGGCCAAGGCCATGGCGGCGAAGCAGGGCAAGTCCTCGGCGACGAAGGCCAAGAAGGCCGACGGCGACGGAAAGGCTTCGAAGTCCTCGGAAACCAAGAAATCCGATGGCCCCAAGAAGTCTGCAGCCAAGGACGACGACAGTGGCGGCTCCGCGCAGAAGGACCGCTGCAACAGCTTCGTCCCCGGCACAAAGGTCCTGATGGCGGACGGCTCGTCCAAGCCCATTGAGGAAGTCCAGCTGGGCGACCGCGTCGTAGCCACCAACGCGGAATCCGGTGCTACCTCCTCTCAGCCGGTGGTCGCGCAGATCATCGGTGAGGGACAGAAGAACCTTGTCGAGATCACGATCGACACCGACGGCGACAATGGTGACGCCTCTGAAAAGCTCACCGCGACCGACGGCCACCCGTTCTGGGCCCCGGCCCTGGACAGGTGGCTGAAGGCCACCGACCTCACGGCTGGTCAGTGGCTGCAGACGTCGGCAGGCACGTGGGTGCAGGTCACCGACGTCAGGCGCTGGACCCAGCAGAAGCAGGTGCGCAACCTCACCGTCGCCAGTGAGCACACGTACTACGTGCTGGCTGGGGCGGCAGCGGTTCTGGTCCACAATTGCGATCTGAACCTGGGATCCGGAGACAACCCCATGGAAGGGGCTGTCAACCTGGACATCAAGGCGAACCCCTGAGTGGACGTCATCGCGAGCGCCGAGTCGATGCCCTTCCGTGATGGCAGCTTCAGCACCGTGCACGCCATCAACCCGTTCGGCTTCCAAGCCGTCTCCGCAGAGACCGCGCGCGTCATGAAGAGCGGTGGCATGCTGATGGCGACTCCAGCAAGATCGAATAAATGGAAACGCGCGGACGGCGGAGAAATACCGGCAGGCGCTAAATTCGAAACCAGGATTTACCGAAAGAAGTGATTCCTTGGACATCGAAGACGTAATGAATCACCTGGCGGAACATAGAGCACCCAATCTTCCGCCGGGCTACCTGTCGGAGCAACTCCTTTCACTTTCGTGGATTCTTGACGCGCAAGAAGGGGGGCGCATCTTCCAAGTCGGAAAGAAATGGCTGACGTCAGGCGACGAATTCCTGAGCGCCGTGGCAATGGGGCTGGACGAGGCCTTCATGGCGGATTCCTGGAAAGACCTCGTCGAACTCGCCGACTCCGTGAAGGAACGGCATCCATCCCTTGCCCGTGATGTGGATCACTGGCTGGCCAATTACAGTCGCTCGTACAAGAGCACTCCGGGGGAATGCGAGGTGCCACCTGAGATCGGCTGATCTGAATAATTCGTAGCATAGAACGAGGGTTTCATCGCACGCCGATGGGACCCTCGTTTGCTGCACGCATCCATCAACTCCACCACCGGAGCACAGGGCAACGCGTCTCCACGACTACCGCCGCCGCATGTCCGCGACCCTCGCGCGTTCCCGTTCGCCCGGGTCCGACAGGGGGGACGTGCTGCGGAGTTGGGCCGTCGGGCCGCCCCGGCGCTGGACCGGGAGGGGGGAGTCGCGGCGGGGGCGGCGGCCCTGCATGCCGTCCATGCCGCCGCCGGAGGCCGCCGCGCCCGCCACCGTGATCTGGACGCCCTGGTCCGCCAGGGCCTGGAGCTCCGTCGCCGCGCGGTCGTCGTGCGGCGGGGGCTCGTCCGTGACCAGGCGGGTCATCACGTCCGTCGGCACGGTCTGGAACATGGTGTCCGTACCGAGCTTCGTGTGGTCCGCGAGGACGACCACCTCCGCCGCCGCCTGCACCAGCGCCCGGTCCACGCTCGCGCTGAGCATGTTGGACGTGGACAGGCCGCGTTCCGCCGTCAGGCCGCTGCCCGAGAGGAAGGCGCGGGAGACCCGGAGCCCCTGGAGGGACTGTTCGGCCCCGCTGCCGACGAGGGCGTAGTTGGACCCGCGCAGGGTGCCCCCGGTCATCACCACCTCCACCCGGTTGGCATGCGCCAGCGCCTGGGCGACGAGCAGCGAGTTGGTGACGACGGTCAGTCCGGGCACGCGGGCGAGCCGGCGGGCCAGCTCCTGCGTCGTGGTGCCCGCGCCTACGACGACGGCCTCGCCCTCTTCCACGAGGGAGGCCGCGACATCGGCGATGGCGGTCTTCTCCGCCGTCGCGAGATGGGACTTTTGCGGAAAGCCGGACTCCCGCGTGAAACCGCCCGGCAAGACCGCACCGCCGTGCCGGCGGTCGAGGAGTCCTTCTGCCTCCAGTGCCCGCACGTCCCGCCGTACGGTCACTTCGGAGGTCTGGACGACGCGGGCGAGCTCCCGGAGCGATACCGCTCCGTTGGCCCGCACCATTTCGAGGATCAATTGGCGACGTTCTGCAGCGAACACGAAACTGACAGTAACCCCAACGACCGTCTGCTTTCAGCTCTTTGCGCCGGAATACCGAAGTTGTCCATATGGCAGGGCGACTAGTGGTATACGCGGCCCGAGGTCTGGGTGAACGTCCGGCCACGCGGCGGCGCGCCGCCCCAACGCCCTTGAGGCGTGGGGCGGTTGGGGACGGTTACGCCTCCCCGGCGGTCTTCCGGGTGTGCAGCTGGCGCGCCACCTCGGCGATCGAGCCCGACAGCGAGGGGTACACGGTGAACGCGTTTGCGATCTGCTCCACCGTCAGGTTGTTGTCGACGGCGATCGAGATGGGGTGGATGAGCTCGCTCGCGCGCGGGGAGACGACCACGCCGCCGACGACGATGCCGGTGCCCGGACGGCAGAACATCTTCACGAAGCCGTCCCGGATCCCCTGCATCTTGGCGCGCGGGTTGCGCAGCAGCGGGAGCTTCACCACGCGGGCGTCGATCTTGCCGGCGTCCACGTCCGCCTGGGTGTAGCCGACGGTCGCGATCTCGGGGTCGGTGAAGACGTTCGAGGACACCGTCTTGAGGTTCAGCGGGGCCACCGCGTCACCGAGGAAGTGGTACATCGCGATGCGGCCCTGCATCGCCGCGACCGACGCGAGCGCGAAGATCCCGGTGACGTCGCCCGCCGCGTACACGCCGGGCGCGGAGGTGCGCGACACCTTGTCGGTCCAGATGTGCCCCGAGTCCTTGAGCCGGACCCCGGACTCCTCCAGGTTCATGTTCTGGGTGTTGGGGATCGCGCCGACCGCCATCAGGCAGTGCGTACCGGTCAGGACGCGGCCGTCGGAGAGGGTGACCTCGACCCGGTCGCCGACCCGCTTGGCGGACTCGGCGCGCGAGCGGCCGACCACGTTCATGCCGCGGCGCCGGAAGACGTCCTCCAGGACGGCGGCGGCGTCCGGGTCCTCGCCCGGCAGCACGCGGTCGCGGGAGGACACCAGGGTCACCCGGGAGCCGAGGGCCTGGTAGGCGCCGGCGAACTCGGCGCCGGTCACACCGGAGCCGACCACGATGAGCTCCTCCGGGAGCTCGTCGAGGTCGTAGACCTGGGTCCAGTTCAGGATCCGCTCGCCGTCGGGCATGGCGTCCGGGATCTCGCGCGGGGTGCCGCCGGTGGCGATCAGCACGGCGTCCGCCGTCAGGATCGTCTCCGAGCCGTCGGCCGCGGTGACGATGACGTCCCGGGTGCCGTCGATGCCCTGCGGCCCGCCGAGCTTGCCGCGGCCGCGCACCACGCGGGCGCCGGCCCGGGTGACGGAGGCGGTGATGTCGTGCGACTGGGCGAGCGCGAGGCGCTTGACGCGCCGGTTCACCTTGCCGAGGTCCACGCCGACGACGCGCGCGGCCTGCTCGATGTGCGGGGTGTCGTCCGCGACGACGATGCCGAGCTCTTCGTACGACGAATCGAAGGTGGTCATCACCTCGGCGGTCGCGATCAGAGTCTTGGAGGGTACGCAGTCGGTCAGGACCGAGGCCCCGCCCAGGCCGTCGCAGTCCACGACGGTCACCTCCGCGCCGAGCTGGGCCCCTACCAGCGCAGCCTCATACCCGCCGGGTCCGCCGCCGATGATCACGATCCGGGTCACGAAAAGTCCGCCTCACGTCTACCCGGCCGGCTGCCGCCCCGGCCGGTGTTCCGGGGGGTCTCCCCGGGGGATGCATTCCGTGCCCCATTGTCCCGCACGGTTCGAGGTGCTTCGCGCCCGGTCCCGTCATCCGTGCGCCATCCGGGCACGCGGTCACGGCCACCCCTCCCGTACCCTCGACGTCATGTCGCTCTACGCCGCGTACGCCGGCAACCTCGACCCGCGGCTGATGACGCGCCGCGCTCCCCATTCGCCGCTGCGCGGAACGGGCTGGATCAACGACTGGCGGCTGACCTTCGGCGGCGAGCAGATGGGCTGGGAGGGCGCCCTCGCCACGGTCGTCGAGGCCCCGCGCCACCAGGTCTTCGTCGCCCTGTACGACATCGCGCCGCTGGACGAGGACTCGATGGACCGCTGGGAGGGCGTCGGGCTCGACATCTACCGCCGCATGCGGATCCGGGTGCACACCCTGGACGGCGAAGAGGCCGCCTGGTGCTACGTGCTCAACGGCTACGAGGGCGGCCTGCCCTCGGCCCGCTACCTGGGCGAGATCGCCGACGCCGCCGAGTCCGCGGGCGCCCCGCACGACTACGTGATGGAACTCCGCAAGCGCCCCTGCTGACCCCCTGCGGGGCCGCTCGGCCGGCCCGGCACCGCCCCCGCTCCTCCGAGGCGCGGGCTCCGGCCGGAGCCCCGGCGGCGGCGCCGCACCCGGCCCGCAGGCCCCCGCCGCCCCCGCCGGGGACGATTCGGCGGAAACGACAAGGCAACGATCCGAACACCGTGAGCTGTGCCATCTACGCGCGTAGGCCAGGAGCGGCTACGCTCGTCTGCGTGAACGCAACTGTTACCGATCCCACCGCTGCCGCCGACGCCGCCGCCGCGCGTCTGCGTGAGCTCACCGGCGCCGAGACCCACGATGTCGCCCTCGTCATGGGCTCCGGCTGGGCCCCGGCCGCCGAGGCCCTGGGCGCCCCCGAGGCCGAGTTCCTCGTCACCGAGCTGCCCGGATTCCCGCCCGCCGCCGTCGAGGGCCACGGCGGCAAGGTCCGCTCGTACAAGATCGGCGACAAGCGCGCCCTGGTCTTCCTCGGCCGGACCCACTACTACGAGGGCCGCGGCGTCGCCGCCGTCGCCCACGGCGTGCGCACCGCCGTCGCCGCCGGCTGCAAGACCGTCGTGCTGACCAACGGCTGCGGCGGTCTGCGCGCGGGCATGCAGCCCGGCCAGCCCGTCCTGATCAGCGACCACATCAACATGACGGCCACCTCGCCGATCATCGGCGCGAACTTCGTCGACCTCACCAACCTGTACTCGCCGCGCCTGCGCGCGATGTGCCAGGAGATCGACGAGACCCTCGAAGAGGGCGTGTACGTACAGTTCCCCGGCCCGCACTACGAGACCCCGGCCGAGATCAACATGATCCGCGTCATGGGCGCCGACCTCGTCGGCATGTCCACCGTGCTGGAGGCCATCGCCGCCCGTGAGGCCGGCGCCGAGGTGCTCGGCATCTCCCTGGTCACCAACCTGGCGGCGGGCATCTCCGGCGAGCCGCTGAACCACGAAGAGGTCCTCCAGGCCGGCCGTGACTCGGCCGCGCGCATGGGCAAGCTGCTGACCCAGGTCCTCGCCCGCATCTGAGGCACGGGACCGTACGAGAGGTAAGGCGGAAGTAGTGCAGGAACAGGACGACCTGATCACCCGGGCCCAGGCCTGGCTGGCGGAGGACCCGGACCCGGAGACGGCGGCCGAGCTCGCGGCGCTCATCGACGCGGGCGACACCGCGGAGCTCGCGGACCGCTTCGCCGGCACCCTCCAGTTCGGCACCGCCGGACTGCGCGGTGAGATCGGCGCGGGCCCGATGCGGATGAACCGCAGCGTGGTCATCCGGGCCGCGGCGGGCCTCGCGGCCTACCTGAAGGCCCAGGGCCACGCCGGCGGCCTGGTCGTCGTCGGCTACGACGCCCGCTACAAGTCGGCGGACTTCGCCCGCGACACCGCGGCCGTCATGACCGGTGCCGGGCTGCGCGCCGCCGTCCTGCCCCGCCCGCTGCCGACGCCCGTCCTCGCGTACGCCATAAGGCACCTGGGGGCCGTCGCCGGCGTCGAGGTGACCGCGAGCCACAACCCTCCCCGGGACAACGGCTACAAGGTCTACCTCGGCGACGGCTCGCAGATCGTCTCCCCGGCGGACGTGGAGATCGCGGCGGAGATCGCCCGCGTCGGCACCCTCGCCTCGGTGCCCCGCCCGGAGTCCGGCTGGGAGGAGCTCGGCGACGGGGCCCTGGAGGCCTACCTGGCCCGCACGGACGCCGTCCTGACCCCCGGGTCCGCCCGGGGCGTGCGGACCGTCTACACGGCCATGCACGGCGTCGGCAAGGACGTCGTCATGGCGGCCTTCGCCCGGGCCGGCTTCCCGGCCCCGGTACTGGTGGCCGAGCAGGCCGAGCCGGACCCGGCCTTCCCGACGGTGGCCTTCCCCAACCCGGAGGAGCCGGGCGCGATGGACCTGGCCTTCGCGAAGGCCGCCGAGGTCAACCCCGACATCGTGATCGCCAACGACCCGGACGCGGACCGCTGCGCGGTGGCCGTGCCGACCGCGGACGGCTGGCGGATGCTGCGCGGCGACGAGGTCGGCGCGCTGCTGGCGGAGCACCTGGTGCACAAGGGCGCGCGCGGTGTCTTCGCCGAGTCGATCGTCTCCTCCTCCCTCCTGGGCCGGATCGCGGAGGCGGCGGGCGTCGGCTACGAGGAGACCCTCACCGGCTTCAAGTGGATCGCCCGCGTCGAGGGCCTGCGCTACGGCTACGAGGAGGCGCTCGGCTACTGCGTGGACCCCGAGGGCGTCCGCGACAAGGACGGCGTCACCGCCGCGCTGCTGGTGGCGGAGCTGGCCTCGGAGCTCAAGGAGCAGGGCCGCACCCTGACCGACCTGCTGGACGACCTGGCGATGGCCCACGGGCTGCACGCCACCGACCAGCTGTCGGTCCGCGTCTCGGACCTGTCGATCATCGCCTCGGCGATGGCCGCGCTGCGGGCGGAGCCGCCGGTGTCCCTGGCGGGGCTGCGGGTCGTCTCGGCGGAGGACCTGACCAAGGGCACGGAGACCCTCCCGCCCACGGACGGCCTGCGCTACTACCTGGAGGGCGACTACAAGGCCCGGGTGATCGTCCGGCCGTCGGGCACGGAGCCGAAGCTGAAGTGCTACCTGGAGGTGGTGGTCCCGGTCGCCGAGGCCTCCGACCTCACCTCGGCCCGCACCCGTGGCCAGGAGATCCTGGACGCGATCAAGAAGGACCTGGCAGCGGCGGCGGGCATTTAGCCCGCCCCAGCAGTCCGACGGCCCCCCGAGCCCCGTCCGGCCCGGGGGGCCGTCGCCGTTTCCGGGGGTCCCTCCGGGGCTCTCCCCCGCCCCGCCTTTTTCACCGTTTCTCCCCCAGCTACCGCTGGGAGGTGCCCCCAGGGCTCTGCCCGGACCCGCGGGGCCGGGCCCCGGGGGTCAGCGGGGGGTGGCCTTCGGGGAGGAGGACGGGCGGACGATTTCGCCCAGGGTCGGCACCGACTCCGGACGCGACCGCACCGCCTCCGTGCACTCCCACGCCCGCGGCGGATCCTCGTCCGGCCCGCCCAGAACCACCGGCCCCGGCCCCGCCGACACCGCTTCGTTGCCCGCCAGCGTGCACACGACCTGCGACAGGGCCACCGGCGGCAGATCCTCCGGCTTACGGCTCAACCGCACCGTGCCCGCCGGATCCCCCGCCCGCGGCGCGGACACCGACAGCCCGGCCGGCACCCCGGTCGTGAAGCCGGCGTCCCGCTCGTCCCCGCTCGGAGTCTGCTCCAGCGCCTCCAGCAGTGCCTGCGCGACGAGGCCCACTGGCTCCCGTACGGGCATCTTCTCGGGCACCGGAACCACTCGGTCCACGCCCACCAGCTGCGATCCGCAGACCAGTTCGATCGTGGCCCGGAAGCCCTGCACCCCGCTCTGCCCGGCGGGCGCCGCCGGGGTGTCGCACGACACCCGTGACGGGGCCGGCCCCACGTCCACCGGCACGGTCGTCGCCCTGATCCCGCAGCCCGACGTCGCGAGCAGGGCGACCGCCACCAGCGGGACCACCACGGCCGGCACCACCGGCAGAGCCCTACGCATCCCGGTCACCCGCGATCACCTTCCCCACGTCCACCGGCAGCCGCAGGGTGAACAGCGCTCCGCCCCCCGCCGCGTTGGCGGCGGTGATGTCGCCGCCGTGGATGTGTGCGTTCTCCACGGCGATCGACAGGCCCAGCCCGCTCCCGTCCGACTTCGGCCGCGACGCGCTCGCCTTGTAGAACCGGTCGAAGACGTGCGGCAGGACCTCCTCGGGGATGCCCGGACCGTTGTCGCGGACCGCGATCACCAGCCACTCCCCGTCCACGGTCACCGACACCCGCACCGGCGAGCCGCCGTGCTTGAGCGCGTTGCCGATCAGGTTGGCCAGGATGACGTCGAGGCGGCGCGGGTCGAGCCGGGCCACGATGTCCCGTTCGGCGTCGAGTTCGACCGCGTCGAGCCAGGCCCGGGCGTCGATGCAGGCCGTGACCTGGTCGGCGACGTTCACGTCGTCCAGCACCAGGCGGGCCGTTCCGGCGTCGAAGCGGGTGACCTCCATGAGGTTCTCCACGAGGTCGTTCAGCCGCCGCGTCTCGCTGACGACCAGCGCCACCGCCGGTGCGATCATCGGATCGAGGTCGTCGACCTCTTCCTCCAGCACCTCCGCCACCGCCGTCAACGCGGTCAGCGGCGTGCGCAGTTCGTGGGACATGTCCGCGACGAAGCGCCGGCTGGACTCCTCCCGCGCGCTCATGTCGGCGACCTTCTTCTCCAGCGCCTCGGCCGTCTTGTTGAAGGTGTGCGACAGGTCGGCGAGTTCGTCCGTACCCGACACGTCGAGGCGGTGGTCCAGCTCGCCCTCGCCGAGCCGCCGGGCCGCGTCTCCCAGTCGCTGCACGGGCTTGAGCACCGTACGGGCCGCCGCCTGCGCCAGCAGTGCGGAGCCGAGCAGCGCCAGACCGGTGGCGATCGTCAGCGACCAGGCGAGCGCGTTCAGGTCGTCCCGCTCCTGGGCGAGCGACTTGTACATGTAGCCGGTCGGCCCGCCGCCCACGATCCGGGTGCCGCCGACCAGGTACGGGTTGCCGTTCGGCTTCGTCCGCTGCCAGTACATGTGGTACTCGGCGTCGTTCGCCGCGGTCGTCTTCTGCTCGTCGTTCACGGCGTTCTGGAGGGACTTCGGTACGTCCTGCAGGCCGAAGGAGTCGGGACCGGCCGCACCGAACACCTGACGGCGGTCCTTGCGCTCGTGCACGAGCAGCACGCTGTAGCCGGGGCTGCTGCCCGCCATCAGCTCGGCGGTGCGCTGCATCTCCTCCGGCGTCGGGTCGGCGGGCAGGGCCGCGGCACGGTTCTGCATCTCCTGCCGGAAGTCGCCGAGGGCGGCGTCCTGGACGCGGGTGAGCACGGCCTCCCGGTTGAGCCAGTACGCGATCCCGGACGCGGAGACCGCGGCCGTCAGGGCGACCAGGGCGAAGACGATGAGGAGCCGCAGCCGCAGGCTGGTCCAGCGCCGGCCCGCGAGCAACGCGCGGATCACTGCGGGGAGTCCAGGCGGTAGCCGACGCCGCGGACCGTACGGATCAGGGTGGGGGAGGACGGCACGTCCTCGACCTTGGCGCGCAGTCGCTGGACGCAGGCGTCGACGAGCCGCGAGTCGCCGAGGTAGTCGTGCTCCCAGACCAGCCGCAGCAACTGCTGGCGGGACAGCGCCTGCCCGGGCCTGCGGCTCAGTTCGAGCAGCAGCCGCAGCTCGGTCGGGGTGAGCTGGAGGTCCTCGCCGTTCTTGGTGACCGTCATGGCGGCCCGGTCGATGACGAGGGAGCCGAAGCTCGCCGAGTCGCTCGACTCGCGCTCGCCTCGGCGCAGGACCGCCCGGATGCGGGCGTCGAGCACCCGGCCCTGGACGGGCTTGACCACGTAGTCGTCGGCGCCGGACTCCAGGCCGACGACCACGTCGATGTCATCGCTGCGCGCGGTGAGCAGGATGATCGGCAGCTGGTCGGTGCGCCGGATGCGACGGCACACCTCGAAACCGTCGATCCCGGGCAGCATTACGTCCAGCACGATCAGATCCGGCCGCTGCTCGCGCAGCAGTTTCAGGCCGTCCTCGCCCGTCGCCGCAGTGGCCACACGGTGGCCCTGGCGAGACAGGGAGAGTTCGAGGGCCGTGCGGATGGCGTCGTCGTCCTCGATCAGCAACAGGAAGGGCACGGGCTCATTCTGTCCCATCGACAGTCGGGAGTTCGACCGTCGGAGCGAGGTGATCCTGCGGAGGCCGCTGTGACAGTGCTGTGACAGTCGACGGACACCCCGGTTAAGTCGGCGGGCCAGTCTTCTATCAACGCACAACGGACCGAAGCAGAGACACTCCACGACGGGGGGCGCGAGATGAACACGCTGCACAGCACCAACACCAGCGCGGTTGTCACGCGGCTGCACGATGTGAACCGCCGGGCGGGTGTCCGTACGGTGGCGGTCGCCCGTCCCCGGCCGGCCCACGTCGTAGCCATTGACGCAAACCAGTACCAGGCGGTTCCCGCCCAGCAGACGCCCTCCTCCACCTCGGAGGCCGAGTTCACGGCGTACGTCCAGGAACGGCGGGCCGCGCTGTACGCGACGGCCTTCCACCTCACCGGCGACCGCTACGAGGCCGAGGACCTGCTGCAGAGCGCGCTGTTCTCCACGTACCGCGCCTGGGACCGGATCAGCGACAAGGCGGCCGTCGGCGGCTACCTGCGCCGCACCATGACCAACCTGCACATCAGCGCGTGGCGCCGGCGGAAGCTGAACGAGTACCCGACGGAGGAGCTGCCGGAGACGGCCTCCGACACGGACGCGATGCGCGGTACGGAGCTGCGCACGGTGCTGTGGCAGGCGCTGACCCGGATCCCGGAGCCGCAGCGCACGATGCTGGTGCTGCGCTACTACGAGGGCCGCACGGACCCGGAGATCGCGGAGATCCTCGGGATCAGCGTCGGCACGGTGAAGTCGAGCATCTGGCGCTCGCTGCGCCGCCTGCGGGAGGACGAGGCGCTGAGCTTCGGCCGTGACGAGGCGGAGTCCTTCGAGGATCTCGTCGCGTAACGCGGCACACAAGACCATCGGGCCGGGGGGCCCGTCCCGCGGGGGTGGGACGGGGGCCGCGGGGGGAAGAGGCGGGATCAAGCGGCCGGGGGGTCCGCCTGATCCCGCCTTTTCGCATGTGCGGGGCGGGGCGGTGCGCGCCGGAGCCGGGCCCCTCGCCGGCGCGGCGCATGCGACGGCCACCTTCTGGACAGATAGTCTGCGCACAGATAATCTGCTCGTAGACATTCCGGACCGAGGAGACCGTCATGTGGGAGTACGAGCACGACATCGAGACCGACGCCGCACCCGAGGCGATCTGGCGGCTCTGGAGCGACGTGGAGAACTGGGGCGCCTGGAACGGCGAGATCGAGAAGATCGAGCTCCGCGGCCCGTTCGCCGAGGGCGCCGCGATCACGATGACCCCGCCCGGCGAGGAGCCGGTGGAGCTGACGGTCACCGACCTCGGCGAGGGGGAGCACTTCACCGACGAGGCCCGGTTCGGGCCGCTCGTCCTGCGCACCACGCACCGGCTCGTCCCGCTCGGACAGGGGCGCACCCGGGTGGTGTACCGGATGGAGATCACCGGCGAGGGCGCCGCCGAGGCCGGGCCGGGGATCGGTCCCGGCATCACCGCGGACTGGCCCGAGACGATGGCCGCGCTCGTACGCCTCGCGGCGCGGGGCTGAGCGCCTTGAAGCCCGGCGAGAGCCCCGGGTTCCTGCTCTGGCACGTCACGCTGCGCTGGCAGCGCGACATCGCCACGGCCCTGACCCCGCTCGACCTGACCCACGTGCAGTTCGTCCTGCTCGCCTGCACCTGGTGGCTGAACGGCCAGGGCGAGCGGCCCAACCAGCTGGCCGTCGCCCGCCAGGCGGGCACGGACGTGAAGATGACCTCCCAGGTGCTGCGCACCCTGGAGAAGAAGGGCCTGATCGAACGCGAGGTGGACCCGGCCGACACGCGTGCCAAGCGGCTGCGCGTCACCGGCCTCGGCGCCGAGCTGGCCCCGCGCGCGATCGCGGCCGTCGAGGAGGTCGACGCGCGGTTCTTCGGGCCGGTCCCGGTCGAGGAGGCGGTGGCCCTGCTCGGCCGCCTGGCCGCGGAAGGCGGGGAGTAGCCGGGGGCCGGGCGGGGGCTAGGCGGGAGCGGGGGTGTGGCGGTGGCGGCCGGCGGCGGCCGCGGCGAGGCGGCCGAGGGCCTCGTCACGGCCGCACGCGTGCGCGCCCAGCGCGATGTGACGCGCCACGATGCCCCGCTCCGCCCGCATCAGCCGAAGGCCGCGCCGCAGCAGGAACAGGACCGACTTGCGCCCCTCCCGCAGATCGCGCGCCAGCCGGCGGCGGAAGGTGGTGGACGGCCGCCCGCGCAGACAGATCGCGTCCGCGAGCAGCCCCAGCTCCTGGCAGCGGGCGACGATGTCCGCCGCGAAGATCCCCTCCGCGATGAACAGCGGCGTGCGCGCGATGTCCAGCGCCTCCGCCCCGGTCCGCGAGGACGTCGCGATGTCGTACACCGGGACCTCGGTGCGGCCCGCCGCGCACAGCTCCTCGATCGCCGCCACGGCGGTGTCCGCGTCCCAGGACAGCGGCGAGTCCCAGTCGATGTCCGAACTGCCCTCGACCAGCGGGAGGGTCGGGTCGTCACCCTCCTTGTAGAAGTCGTCCAGGCGCAGCACGGGCAGCCCCGAGCGGGCCGCCAGCGAGGACTTGCCGGATCCCGAGGGTCCGGTCAGAAGGACGACACGCGTCGGCAAAGGAGAGGAGGAGCTCACGGGACACCAGTTTGAATCCTCCCCCGCGAAAAGACAAAAGGGGATTCCTGACTCACGCAGCCTGGCAGCCCTGCGGGCTGTCAGGTCTTCCGCGATCGGCGCCAGCCGGGTTGAGACCAGCCCGGACCGACATCACGTATGCGGAATTCTTGTCTCTCGGTGCGAACGTATCGCCCCGCCTCGCCACCCTCGCCCGATTCCCGACGGCCTCCACGAACGAGTGACCTCATCGGCCCGCGGACCTGCCCGCTGGTCTCGAGGAGCGCGGCTCCACTACGCTGCGTGCGCGCATGATTACGATCGACCGCATACGACCACAGGGTGGGAATCCCATGGCACGCCACGCAGCAGCCTCCTCCGCAAGCAGCCGGCTCCGTTCCGCGGGTCTGACGGTCTCCATGGCGGGCGCCGCGCTCGCGATGGCCGCGGGGGGTGCTCAGGCCAGTGAGCTCGATGTGCCGGCGGCTCTGGCCGGGGTCACCGATCCGGTGGCGAACCTCAAGGTGAACCCGCTCGCCCACACCGGCGTGGACCCGCTGGACAACGGCGTGGCCACCAAGGTCGCGGACTTCCCCGCCGTCGGCACCGGCATGGTCACCGGGGTCCTGACCCAGGGGCCGTCCGTCGGCGAGCTGCCCACCGCCGCGGTCTCCTCGCTGCTCGGGCCGGTCCTGCCGAAGAAGTGAAGAAGTAGGGAAGCGGGTACGCGGAGGCCCCGGCAGCGCGGGGGACGCTGCCGGGGCCGGTTCGCGGGGATCTTCTCCTAGTACGAGGATCCGCCCGAGCCCAGCGACCCCGTGGGGTGCCAGACCGTCTTGGTCTCCAGGAACGCCGTCATGCGCGACGTGCCCGGGTCGGCGTTCCAGTCGCCCACAGGCTGTGGACGCAGGACGCGCTTGAGGTTGTCGGCCGCCGCGATCTCCAGCTCCTTGGCCAGCGCCGCATCGGCTCCGGCCAGGTCGATCGCGTTGACGTCCTGGTGGGACGCCAGGTGCGGGCCCATCTCGGCGGCCTTGCCGGACAGGATGTTGACCACGCCGCCGGGCAGGTCGGAGGTGGCGAGCACCTCGCCCAGGGAGAGGGCCGGCAGCGGAGACTTCTCGGAGGTGATCACGACCGCCGTGTTGCCGGTCGCGATGACCGGGGCGATCACCGAGATCAGGCCCAGGAACGACGAGTCCTGGGGGGCGATCACGGTCACGACGCCGGTCGGCTCCGGGGTGGAGAGGTTGAAGAACGGCCCCGCGACCGGGTTGGCCCCGCCCACGATCTGGCCGATCTTGTCGGTCCAGCCCGCGTACCAGACCCAGCGGTCGACGGCCGCGTCCACGACGGCGCCGGCCTTCGACTTGGACAGCCCCTCGGCCTCGCCGACCTCGCGGACGAACTGCTCCCGGCGGCCCTCCAGCATCTCGGCGATGCGGTAGAGGATCTGGCCGCGGTTGTACGCGGTCGCGCCCGACCAGCCGCCGAAGGCCTTGCGCGCGGCGACGACCGCGTCACGGGCGTCCTTGCGGGAGGACAGCGGCGCGTTGGCCAGCCAGTTGCCCTTTGAGTCCGTCACCTCGTACACCCGGCCGCTCTCGGAGCGGGGGAACTTGCCCCCGACGTACAGCTTGTAGGTCTTGAAGACGTTCAGACGGGTCGACTCAGACATCGAGGTAGCCCTCCAGGCCGTGGCGGCCGCCCTCGCGGCCGAAGCCCGACTCCTTGTAGCCGCCGAAGGGCGAGGTCGGGTCGAACTTGTTGAACGTGTTGGCCCAGACGACGCCCGCGCGGAGCTTGTTCGCGACCGCGAGGATGCGGCTGCCCTTCTCCGTCCAGATGCCGGCGGACAGGCCGTACTGGCTGTTGTTGGCCTTCGCGACGGCCTCGTCGGGCGTGCGGAAGGTCAGCACGGACAGCACCGGGCCGAAGATCTCGTCACGGGCGACGGTGTGCGCCTGGGTGACGTTCGTGAAGAGCGTCGGGGCGAACCAGTAGCCGGCGGACGGCAGCTCGCACGCCGGGGACCAGCGCTCGGCGCCCTCGGCCTCGCCGGTCTCCGCGAGCGCGGTGATCCGGGCGAGCTGCTCGGCGGAGTTGATCGCGCCGATGTCGGTGTTCTTGTCGAGCGGGTCGCCCAGGCGCAGCGTGGAGAGGCGGCGCTTGAGGCTGTCCAGCAGCTCGTCGTGGATCGACTCCTGGACCAGCAGGCGGGAGCCCGCGCAGCAGACCTGGCCCTGGTTGAAGAAGATGCCGTTGACGATGCCCTCGACGGCCTGGTCGATGGGGGCGTCGTCGAAGACGATGTTGGCGCCCTTGCCGCCCAGCTCCAGGGTGACCTTCTTGTCGGTGCCGGCGACGTGGCGGGCGATCTTCTTGCCCACGGCGGTCGAGCCGGTGAAGGCGACCTTGTTGACGTCCGGGTGCTCGACGAGGGCCGCGCCCGCGTCGCCGTAGCCGGTGAGGATGTTGACGACGCCCTTGGGCAGGCCCGCCTGGCGGCAGATGTCCGCGAAGAACAGGGCCGAGAGGGGGGTCGTCTCCGCCGGCTTCAGCACGACCGTGTTGCCGGTGGCGAGCGCCGGGGCGATCTTCCACGCGAGCATCAGCAGCGGGAAGTTCCACGGGATGACCTGGCCGGCCACGCCGAGGGGGCGCGGGTTCGCGCCGTAGCCCGCGTGGTCGAGCTTGTCGGCCCAGCCGGCGTAGTAGAAGAAGTGGGCGGCGACCAGCGGGAGGTCCGCGTCGCGGGTCTCCTTGATCGGCTTGCCGTTGTCCAGGGTCTCCAGGACGGCGAGCTCGCGGCTGCGCTCCTGGATGATCCGGGCGATGCGGAAGAGGTACTTGGCGCGCTCGGAGCCGGGCAGCGCGGACCACTTCTCGAAGGCCTTGCGGGCGGCCTTGACGGCGCGGTCCACGTCGGCGGCGCCGGCCTGGGCGACCTCGGCGAGGACCTCCTCGGACGACGGCGAGACGGTCTTGAAGACCTTGCCGTCGGCGGCGTCGGTGAACTCGCCGTCGATGAAGAGCCCGTAGGAGGGGGCGATGTCGACGACCGAGCGGGACTCGGGAGCCGGTGCGTATTCGAATGCAGATGCCATGGTGATCAGTCCACCGTCACGTAGTCGGGACCGGAGTAACGGCCGGTGCTCAGCTTCTGGCGCTGCATCAGCAGGTCGTTGAGCAGGCTGGAGGCGCCGAAGCGGAACCAGTGGTTGCTCAGCCAGTCCTCGCCCACGGTCTCGTTGACCAGGACCAGGAACTTGATCGCGTCCTTGGTGGTGCGGATGCCGCCGGCCGGCTTCACGCCGATCTGGATTCCAGTCTGCTCCCGGAAGTCGCGGACGGCTTCGAGCATGAGCAGGGTGTTCGCGGGGGTGGCGTTGACGCCCACCTTGCCGGTCGACGTCTTGATGAAGTCGGCGCCCGCGAGCATGCCGATCCAGGAGGCCCGGCGGATGTTGTCGTAGGTCGACAGTTCGCCGGTCTCGAAGATGACCTTGAGGCGGGCCGCGGTGCCGTCGGGGCGGACGCAGGCCTCCTTGACGGCCTTGATCAGCTCGTACGTGTCGAGGTAGCGGCCGGCGAGGAAGGCGCCACGGTCGATGACCATGTCGATCTCGTCGGCGCCGGCGGCGACGGCGTCACGGGTGTCCGCGAGCTTGACGGGCAGCGCGGCGCGGCCGGCCGGGAAGGCGGTGGCGACGGAGGCGACCTTGACGTCGGCGCCGTTCAGCGCGGCCTTGGCGGTGGCCACCATGTCGGGGTAGACGCAGACCGCGGCGGTCATGGGCGTCGTACGGTCGGTCGGATCGGGATGGACGGCCTTGGCGGAGAGCGCCCGGACCTTGCCCGGGGTGTCCGCGCCTTCGAGCGTCGTCAGGTCGATCATCGAGATGGCCAGGTCGATGGCGTACGCCTTGGCCGTCGTCTTGATCGAACGGGTGCCGAGGGAGGCCGCGCGGGCCTCCAGGCCGACAGTGTCGACGCCGGGCAGCCCGTGCAGGAAGCGGCGCAGCGCACTGTCGGACGTCGTCACGTCAGCGAATGCGGTGAGGGTGGTGGGCATGGTCACCACATGAGCATATCTACGCGCGTAGCGACCTGTCACCCCCACCCTCCGATTCATTCGGAACCGAGGGCCCCGTTTGCTGTTACGCGGCCATGACAGGAGCAAGATCTTCCACGCGTACGCGAGCCATAGTTTTCTCTTCAGCAGCCCGCCACACCTGACCCGGTGCACCAGACCGAACAGACGCAACGCGGCATGCGGCTCTCCTCCACTCTCCTCACCCACGCTTCAAGGAGTCGTTATGCGTACCGCCCTCCGCACCTCGATCGTCACCGCCGCCCTCGCGGGCGCGGTGTTCGCACCCCTCGCCGGCAGCGCCTTCGCCGCCCCGGTCGCCGCCGCACCCGTCACGGCCGTGCCGCAGACGGCCGCCACCGCGGACGACGACCGCTACGAGGGCGAGGTGCACGCCATCGGCCAGGGCATGGTCGCGGTGCTGCGCAACAAGGAGGAGGGCCCCGAGGCCTGGATCCGCTGGGTCGGCCACGACTGGAAGCCGGGCGACCCCTACATGGTCTCGGTCGTGGCGAAGCTGGACCGGACCCGGACCTCCGACAAGGTCGGCGACGTGTACCTCGAACTCACCGAGGCCGAATCCGCCGAGCCCGTGCTCGTCGTCACCCGGGGCGGGGTCGCCAAGTCCTACCCGCTGCCGAAGGCTTCGCCGCCGCCGGCCGACAAGTGCGTCTCCCGGCTCGAGCGGGTCGACATCGGGGAGGGCAGCGTCGCCGACCTGACGATGTCGCCGGAGGGCCCCAAGGCCGTCGCCCACTCCGCCGACCCGTCCCGGACCTGGTCGTTGACGCTGACCCGTACCGACCCCACGGGCCGGGACGTGCGCATCGTGAACCCGAGCGGCGCCCACCCCGTCTTCGAGTGGTCGAACCCCCAGGGCGGCGTCCACGTCCCGCTCGGTAAGGCCTACTTCCCCGGGCTCCCCCAGGGCTGCAAGCTCAACTACAAGGTGCAGGAAGACGCGGCCACGCCTGTGCCGCAGCCCACCGCGTCGGCCGCCCCCACCACCGCCGCCCCGATGAAGCCGCAGACCGCGGGACAGACGTCGGTGGTCCCGAAGGGTCCGGTCGCCGCGGGCGCCGAGCTCCCGGTCGAGACCGCCGCGGACACCGGAAACACCGCCACCATGACGGCCGGCGCCGCCCTGATCGCCGCCTTCGGCGCCCTGGGCGCCAGCGTGGTCCTGCGCCGCCGCCGCCCCACGCGGGGCTGACGCGCCCTCATCCCCTCCTGTTCCTGCCCTCCTCCGGCGGGCCACCCACCCGGTGGCCCGCCGAAAGCCGTCTCCGGAGTCCTGCATGGCCCACCGCGTCCGCCCCCTGCTCGCCGCCGTCCTCCTCGCCGCCGCCCTGACCGGCTGCGGCGCGGCCACCGCCGGCGCACCCGCGCCCGGCGCGACCGCCCCCTCCGCCGCCCCGCCGTCGGTCACGCCCACCACCGCCCCCGCGGCCCGCACGGTGGCCGCCCCGCTGCCCGCCTCCGCGCCCGTACGCGTACGGATCCCGGCGGCCGGCGTGGACGCCTCCCCGCTGCTGCGGCTGGGGCTGGCCGCCGACGGCACCGTGGAGGTGCCCTCCGTGGCCGACGGGGACAAGATCGGCTGGTACACCAGGGGCGTCACCCCCGGCGAGACCGGTCCCGCCGTGCTGATCGGCCACTTCGACACCGCGCGCGGCCCGGCCGTGCTGAAGGACGTCGCGCGCGTGCGCGCCGGTGAGCAGATCACGGTCTCGCGGGCGGACGGCAGCACGGCCGTCTTCCGCGTCCGCGAGCTGGAGCAGGTGGACAAGAAGAGGTTCCCGACCGCCAAGGTGTACGGGGACACCGCGGGTCCCGAGCTGCGCATCATCACCTGCGGCGGCGAGATCACCGACGGCCACCGGCCCGACAACATCATCCTGTACGCCGATCTCGTCGGCTGATCCACCCGGCGGCACAGTGGGGCAGAATCGACCCCATGAGCAGCCAGCAGCAGCCGACCGATGAGCCCGTCCACGACGACCGGGTCTACCGCTCCACCATGGGCGTCGTCTCGGGGGTACTGCTGCTCGCGCTGACCGCGTGGCTCTGCGGTGACGCCGTACTGCGCGGCTCGGGGAACACTCCCTGGATCGCGGTGGCCTTGGCACTGTGCGCCGTACCGCTGATCGTGGCGTTCACGATCCGCCCGGCGGTCTTCGCCGACGACGACCGGATGCGCGTGCGCAACCCCTTCCGGGTCATCGAGCTGCCCTGGGCGGCCGTGGACGCGGTGCGCTCCGGCTACTCGGCGGAGGTGCTGGCCGAGGGGTCGAAGTACCAGCTGTGGTCCGTGCCCGTTTCGCTGCGCGAGCGGAAGAAGGCGAACCGGCAGCGGCTGCACTACGAGGGTCTAAAGGACCGGGAGCAGCGGAGCCCCGGCGAGAAGCCCCGGATGCCGGCCGAGCCGATGCGGGCGAGCGCGGACCGGATCGTGGACGAGCTGCAGCGGATGGCCGAACGCGGCGCCGAGCGGGCCGGTGCCCAGGGCAGCGTGCGCATCCACTGGTCGTACGAGATCATCGCGCCCGCCGTGGTCGGCGCGCTGGCGCTGATCGTCCTCATCGCCATCCGCTGACCTGCGCGGAGCGGCCCCGGGTGCTCCCGGCCACACCCCCCGTCAGGACGGAACCGGGGCTACCGGGTGGTGCGTCCTCGCAGGTGTGCAGCGTCTTGAGGCCGGCGGCAGCGCCGCCACCGCCACCGCGATCCATCTCCGGCTCCGACTCCTGGCCGGGGTCCTGCTCGCCGCCCATCTCCTGGTCGTCGGCTGGCTGACCCTTCGGCCGCTCGACGTACCCTGGGCCGCGGCCGCCAATCTGACCCCTCTGGAGGGGATCCGGACGGACCTCGCCTACGGGCCGCTGGAGGCGGCCCGGCGGATCGGCGAGGGCCTGGCCCTGCTGGCCCCGCTCGGGGTGCTGCTGCCGCTGGCGGGCGGACGGCTCGCGCTGTCGACGCTGTCCGCGTGGTCCTCGCTGGCCCGGACCGCCGCCGCGGGCGCGCTGGTCTCGCTGAGCATCGAGATGCTCCAGACCGCCGTCCCGGGCCAGGTCGTCGACGTGGATTCGGTGCTGCTGAACACCGCCGGTGTGCTGCTCGCACACGTGGCCGTCGTACCGGCCCTGCGGGCCCGGCTGCGGCGTTCACACACCGCTTATCAGGGGAACACCCCGAAGATTTCCAGGGTCGGGCTCGGCCCCTGGACCGACGTTCTGTCAGCGGTCCAGCGGGAATATTGAGTCATCGCGAGGCCGTGCCGGTCTTCAGAACCGCGATCCCGACGAAGGAGAACCCCATGAGCGCCCTTGTCCGCCCCCGTGACGGCCGCTGGATCGGTGGAGTGTGCGCCGGACTGGCCAGGCGTTTCGGAATTTCCGCGAACACGATGCGAGCCATTTTCGCCGTCTCGTGCCTGCTGCCCGGCCCGCAGTTCCTGATCTACATCGCGCTGTGGGTGCTGCTGCCGAACGAGAAGTCCGCCTCCACCGCCTGGTGACCGGCGGCCGCGATCGGCGGCCGCCCGGCGGGGCGGCCGGTCAGCCGGCCTTGCGGACCTTCTCCAGCTGCTTGTCGGCCACTTCCTGCGGTACCTGGGCCTTCTTCTCGGCCGCCGCCACGTTGAGGGCCATCAGCCGCACGATGGTGTCGCCCTCACGTGCGACGACCAGGTGGACCGGCGCCGAGACGCCCTGGGCGGCCGCGGTCGTGGTCCAGCTGACGGTCTCGTCGCCGCTCGTGCGGTAGGCGGCGGCCCGCACCTCGCGGTAGCTGCCGGTCTGCTTCTCGACGGTGGCGGAGAAGCCCGTACCGCAGGCGGCCACGGCGGCCTTGAGCCGGGCGATCAGCGCCTTGGCGTCGCTCTCGGCGTAGGAGCTGACGGAGGCGGACACGGCGAGCCCGACCTGCTTCTGGGAGCCGACGCCGCGGTTGACGGTCTGGCGCGCGGCCGGGTCCGGCTTGTCTCCCATGATGTCGGCCAGCGGCTGGCAGGCCTTGCGGTCGGCCTGCGGCTGACCGTCCGGGGCATTGGGGTTCTTGCCCTGGGCGGAGATCTGGTAGCCGGGCAGGTCGCCCTGTTCCAGCGCGGAGCGGTCGAGCCGGGTGCCGCCGGTCTTCGGCGTGGCGGATGCCGGTGATCCCGTCGAGCCGGCGGACGGTACCGGGGCGCCGGGTGCGCCGGAGGAACCCTTGGGGTCCGGGTCCTTGCCCGTGGCGGGGGTGCCGCTGCTGCACCCCACCGCCGCGATGAGCAGGGCGGGGACCAGCGCGACCATCGTCGCTCGTGCCTTCATGTGCATGACCAAGGACCTCAAACCGCTTATGTCGGCGGGCAGTTGGTGGCGATCGTGGCACACGGCACAACGCGGCGCCCACCCACTCGATCAGGCGTGCGCCACGCGTGCTCGCGTACGAATCCAGCTACGAATCAGCCGCCGAGGTTGCTGGTCGGCAGACCGCCGAGCAGACCGGTGACCGGAGCGAGCGCGGCGGCCGGGTCGCTCGACTGCTGCCCCTCCTCGGCCTTCACCTGCTGCTGGCTGGTGAGCCCCTGGGCGGCGCCGGTGACGGTGCCCAGGGCGTCGGTGAGACCGACTGCGGGAACGGCGGCGGAAGCGGTACCGGCGGCGACGGCGGTGAGGGCGGCACCGAGAGCGGCGACGCCGAGGGTCTTGGCAGCTGACTGCTTCATGAAAGGTATTCCTTGCGACGGGGAATTGAGCGGCTCCGCAAACTAGTCACTTGAAACCCTCGCCCGCAAACATCATTAAATACGAGAAAACGCCCGGGAATTGCCCCTCCCGGGCGCTTTCAGTACGTCATGCCGTGGCCTAGGCCGAGACAGAACCGCTGGTGGAAGCGGTCTGCTGGAACAGCCACTCCGACTTCAGCTCCGCATAGCCGGGCTTGATGACCTCGTTGATCATGGCCAATCGTTCATCGAAAGGAATGAACGCGGACTTCATCGCATTGACGGTGAACCACTGCATGTCGTCCAGCGTGTAGCCGAAGGTGTCCACCAGGTGCTCGAACTCGCGGCTCATGCTGGTGCCGCTCATCAGCCGGTTGTCGGTGTTGACCGTGAGCCTGAAGTGCAGCTTCCGCAGCAGACCGATCGGGTGCTCGGCGTACGAGGCGGCCGCGGCCGTCTGCAGGTTCGAGGTCGGGCACATCTCCAGGGGGATGCGCTTGTCCCGGACGTACGAGGCCAGGCGGCCCAGGGTCACGGAACCGTCGGCGGCGACCTCGATGTCATCGATGATCTTCACGCCGTGACCGAGGCGGTCGGCGCCGCACCACTGCAGGGCCTGCCAGATCGACGGCAGACCGAAGGCCTCGCCCGCGTGGATGGTGAAGTGGTTGTTCTCGCGCTTGAGGTACTCGAAGGCGTCGAGGTGGCGGGTGGGAGGGAAACCGGCCTCGGCACCGGCGATGTCGAAGCCGGCGACGCCGTTGTCGCGGTAGCGGTTCGCCAGCTCGGCGATCTCCAGCGCACGGGCCGCGTGGCGCATCGCGGTCAGCAGGGCGCCGATGCGGATGCGGTGGCCGTTGGCCTTCGCGCGCCGCTCGCCCTCGCGGAAGCCGTCGTTCACGGCCTCGACGACCTCTTCGAGGGTCAGGCCGGCTTCCAGGTGCTGTTCGGGGGCGTAGCGGATCTCGGCGTACACGACGCCGTCCTCGGCCAGGTCCTCGGCGCACTCGGCGGCGACCCGGAAGAGGGCCGCCTTCGTCTGCATGACCGCGCAGGTGTGCGCGAAGGTCTCGAGGTAGCGCGGGAGGGAGCCGGAGTCGGCGGCTTCACGGAACCAGATGCCGAGCTTGTCGGCGTCGGTCTCGGGGAGGTTCTCGTAGCCGACCTCGCGGGCCAGCTCGATGATCGTCCCGGGGCGCAGTCCACCGTCGAGGTGATCGTGCAGGAGCACCTTCGGGGAGCGGCGGATCTGATCCGGGGTCGGCAGGTTGGGGGTCTCGCTCGTCATCTGCGCACTCTAGCTCCTACGCGCGTAGAGCGGGGTGTCCACGGCGGGCGTCGATATGTAACAGAGACCGCGCGGACGGATGGCGTACACCTCAGGGGTCTGAGACTGTTCCGCCATGGCACAGCATGCGCCGCCGGCGCGCGGGGCCCGTCTGGGGCGGGCGGCCGGCGCGAGAACCGGCTCGGGTTCGACGGAAAGTCCGGTCAACGGGGTGGTGCTCCTGCTTCCCGGAGCGTCCAGATTCTCCCCCGGTCCGGTACGTCCGCTCGCGCGGGCGCTGGCCCGGGAGGGCGGGGCGGACGGGCTGGTCACGCACACCGTCGTCCACGGCGGGGAGTCCTCGCGGGAGGAGCAGGCGGGGTGGGCGGCGGACGAGGTGGTGCGGCGGTACGGGGACGTGCCGGTGTGCCTGGCCGGCTACGACGCGGGGGGACTGGCCGCGCTGCGCGCCGCGGGGCACGGGGCCGTCAACTCCGTTCTGGCGATGGCTCCGTGTTTAGGTGAGGCGGCCGCCCCGGACTCCCCTGAACCGGTGAAACAGCTGTCGGGGCGGCAGGTGTTGATCGTGCACGGCACCAACGACGCGCGCAGCGACCCGGAGACCTCCTTCCGGCTGGCGGCGCGGGCGAAGAAGGCGAATCGTTCGACCTGCCGCTTCGAGGTGCATTCGGACGGCCACGGGCTGCGCGAGCACCAGGCCGAAGTGGTGGCGCTGGCCGTGGACTTCGTACTCGGCGCGGTGTTCTCGGGGCGGTACTCGCGGCCGGTGACGGACGCCCTGGCCGCGCCGCCGCCCCTGGGCCTGCGGATGCCGCTCGCCTCCGGATTCGGCAGGTCGCTGCGCAGGTGAGGGCGGGGCGGTCCGCGCGGGCACGGAGCGCGGGCACGGAGAGAGAGCCCGCGCGTAGAGTGAAAGCAAGGACTCGGGCTTCTCCGACGGAGGCGATGACCATGGCCGGTCTGGTGTCCAAGAGTTTCGACAAGGCGGACGAGACCCGGCCGTTCGAGGGCGGCAAGGGCCGGCTGGACCTGGTGGAGACGGACGGCGGCGGCCTGGTCGGGCGCGCCGTCTTCGAGCCGGGCTGGAAGTGGTCCGAGCACATCAAGCCGCTGGCCGGTACGGACAGCTGCCTGGGCGACCACACCGGGTACGTCGTGAAGGGCCGCATGCAGATCGTCATGGACGGCGGCGACAGCATCGAGGTCGCGGCGGGCGACTACGTCCGGATCCCGCCCGGGCACGACGCCTGGGTCGTGGGCGACGAACAGTGCGTCGTCCTGGACTGGACCGGCTACGGGAACTTCGCGAAGCCTTCCGGCTGAGGCCCCCGCAGACCGCCCGGCGACCCCTGCCGGAGCAGACCCGCGGCCCGGTCGAGGGTGCGGGCCAGCGAGCCCGCCGTCGGGGCGGTGGCGAGGACGTAGGCGTGGTGCAGCGCGCCCGTGGGGGCACGGCGGACCAGGGCGCCCGGCGGGATCTCCAGCTGGACCCGGGCCACGCCGGGCACGGCGCGGGCCGCGGCGAGCGCCGCGCGGACCCCGTCGAGGCGGCCGGGAGGGAAGTCCACGTACCGCAGCCCGGCGTGGGCGGTGCGCGGGCGTGGGACGCGCACGGGCTCGGGCAGGCCGAGCCCGGCGGCGAGCGCGAGGCCGAGCACGTCGATGCCGTGGGCGAGCCGCAGCAGCCCGGCGAACTCCTCGGGGCCGGGGCGGGCGTGCGCCTCGACGAGGCGGGGGCCGTGCGGGGTGAGGACGACACCGGTGTGCGAGGGGCCGTCGCGGTGGCGAACGAGGTCGAGGACGGCGCGTACGAGGGCCCGTACGGCCTCGCCGGTCCGGGGGGCCAGGGCCACCGGCAGGCCGTGGCCGGTGGCCGCGAAGCTGGTGGGGGTGAGGTGCGGGGCGGCGGGGGCGGGCAGGCGGCGGGCCCAGCCGAGGATGCGGTGGCGGCCCGCTCTGGAATGGGCCTCGACGGTGAGCTCCGGGCCTTCGAGGTACTCCTCGACGAGGAGGTCGGTGACCTCGGGGTAGCCGTGGGCGGCGGCCCGGGCCTCGGCCTCGTCGCGGACCAGCCGGACCCCTTCCCCGCCGGCGCCCGCCCGGGGCTTGACGACGCAGGGGTAGCCGATGAGGCCGGTGACGAAGGGGAGCGTGTCGGCGCGGCCGCAGCGGGCGAAGGAGACCGGCCGGACCGGGTGCACGGCGTTGGAGCGGGCGCGCAGGGCGGCCTTGTCCATGAGGGCGGTGACGGCGGCGGTGGGGGTGCCGGGCAGGCCCAGCTCCTCGTTGGCGCGGGCGGCGGCGAGGGCTCCGGCGGCGTCGAAGCCGAAGACGGCGGCGCGGCCGTGCCGGACGGCCTCCATCCGGCCGACGGCCCCGACCAGGTGCCGGTGGTCGCGCCAGTCCGTCCGTACCCGCCGCTCCGCCCCCTCACGGTCGGATGGCACCGATGGACCCGGCGCGACCACCACGGTGTGCGCGCCCGCACGGCGGGCGGCCGCCACCACGGCTGGCCGCGGGCTCAGCAGGACGGCCACGGGCCCCCGCCCCTCACCGGCCGTCCGCTGCCGCATACCGCGCTCCCCCCTCACGCCGTGCATCCACTGTGCCGGTTCGGCATATGCCGGTCGCGGCGGGCCAGGCGTCGTCTTGCCGCCTTGCGGGAACACGAGGGGTTTACAGACATGAACAGAACGGGACGAATGGGAATATGCCCGCAGAGGAGACCGGAGCAGGCGGAGCGGCCGGAGGGACCGGAGCCGCCGGGGAGCTGAGTCCCGCGGCCCGGCGCCTGTACGCGTACGCCGTCGAGCGGCACGCCTTCGACGCGGCCGAGGCCACCGAGGCCCTGGGCGTGCGCGCCGCCGCCGCGATCACCGAGCTGGCCGCCGCGCACCTGCTCCAGCGGGCCCCGGGCGGCGGGCCGGAGCGGTGGAGCGCGGTGGCGCCCCGGGCCGCGGCGGCCCGCGCGCTGGCCCCGCTGGCCCTGCTCGTACGGGAGACCCACGACGAGATGGACCGGCTGCGGGGGCGGCTGGAGACGCTGGTGCCGGCCTACGAGGCGGGGACCGCGCACCGGGACCTGAGCGGGTCGGGCCGCCTGGAGCTGGTCACGGACCTCGGCGCGGTACGGGGGCTGATCGCGGAACTGGCCGCTTCCTGCGAGCGGGAGCTGCTGACCTCGCAGCCCGGCGGCGGCCGGCCGCTGGAGACGCTGGAGGAGTCGATCGGACGGGACGAGTCGCTGCTGACGCGCGGGGTCCGGATGCGCACGATCTACCAGCACCACGGCGCGGTACTCGCGGCCGACGGCGGCGTACGTCGAGCGGGTGACGGCACTGGGCGCGCAGGTACGGACGCTGGGCGACGGGCTGATGCGGATGCTGGTCTTCGACGGGCGCACGGGACTGATGGCGGTGCCGGACCGGACCGGCGCGGCGCTGGTGGTGCGGGAGCCGAGCGTCGTGCACTTCATGACGGCGGCCTTCGAGCGGTCCTGGCTGGGGGCGGAGCCGTTCCCGACCTCGGTGAGCCCGGAGGCGGCGCGGTCGATCTCGGACGAGCTGCGGCAGACGATCGTGCGGCTGCTGTCGGAGGGCCTGGAGGACAAGGTGATCGCGCGCCGCCTCGGCATGTCGGAGCGGACGTGCCAGCGCCACATCGCGGAGATCATGCGGGCGGTGGGCGCCAAGTCCCGCTTCCAGGCCGGCTACTTGCTCTCCGCGACGCCGGCCCCCGCACCGGCCCCGGCGGACCCGGGAGGGACGGCCTCATGACGGCCCCGGCGGGTGCGGGGGCCGGCCCGGTTCACGCGGCGGGCGGTTCCAGTGCGGGGATCAGGCTGCCCCTCCTGGACAGGAGGAAGCGTTTGAACTCTGCCACCGGTGGGGTGTCGGGGTGGCCGTCGAGCCAGGCGAGGCCGATCTCGCGGACGGCGCGCGGCGCGGTGACCGTCAGTTCGACCACCCCGGGGCGGGCCACGGCCGGGGGCGGCAGGAGGGCCACGCCGAGGCCGGCGGCGACCAGGCCGCGCAGGGTTTCGGCCTCCTCGCCCTCGAAGGCGACGCGCGGGGTGAAGCCGGCTTCCGCGCACAGGTCGTCGGTGATGCGGCGCAGGCCGTAGCCGGGTTCGAGGGTCACGAAGGTTTCCTCCGCGGCCTCGGCGAGGCGGATGCGCTTGCGGACGGCGAGGCGGTGGTCCTCGGGGACGACCAGGCGCAAGCGCTGTTCGTCGAGGCGGCGGGCGACGAGGTCGGGGGCGTCGGGGAGTGGCGAGGTGAGGCAGAGGTCGAGTTCGCCGGCCCGGAGCTTCTCCAGCATGGCCTCGCCGTAGTTCTGGACGAGGGAGAAGCGCACACGGGGGTGGTCGGCCCGGAAGGCGCGGATCAGGCCGGGTACGGTCTCGGAGCCGAGGGTGTGGAGGAAGCCGAAGGCGACCTTGCCGAAGGCCGGGTCGGCGTCCTGCTGGACGGATTCGGCGGCGCGGGCGATGCCGTCCAGGGCCTGTTCGGCGGAGGCCAGGAAGGTGCGGCCCGCCGTGGTGAGGGCGACGTTGCGGCCCTTGCGGGCGAACAGCGTGACGCCCAGGTCCTGTTCGAGGCGGACCATGGCCCGCGACAGGGTGGACTGCGGTACGCCCAGTTCGTGCGCGGCGCGGGTGACGTGCTCGTGCCGGGCGACGGCGGCGAAGTAGGCCAGCCGGGGCGCCAGCAGACGTGTCACGGTCATGTCTTCTTCGTAACGGTTCATAGACAGGCACCGTCCTGAGCTGTGCTGATGCGTGAGTGGATCGATTATCGCGATTCTGTGCATTGGACGCATCAAAAACACCGGCCTACCTTCGATGCATGCCTCCCGTTCATACCGGGGCACCCGTCATCCCGGGTGCCTCCACCCCGTCGTTTCCGCAGCCCAGCCCCCCCGAGCTCCGAGCCCCCGGCCGCCCCGGCTACCGCCGGATGAGCCTCGCGCTCTTCGCCGCCGGACTCGCGACCTTCGCCCTCCTCTACTCCACCCAGGCGCTGCTGCCCGCGATCTCCGACGGGTTCGGGGTGACCGCGGGTCAGGCCAGCTGGACGGTGTCCGCGGCCACCGGCGCGCTCGCCCTGTTCGTCCTGCCGCTCAGCGCGCTGTCCGAGCGGTTCGGGCGCACCCGGATGATGACCTGGTCGATGGCGGTGGCCGTGGGCGTGGGCCTGCTGGTGCCGTTCGCGCCGAGCCTGGAGTGGCTGGTGGCGCTGCGCGCCGTCCAGGGCGCGGCGATCGCCGGGATCCCGGCCTCCGCGATGGCGTACCTGGCGGAGGAGGTCAAGCCGAAGGCCCTGGTGGGCGCGATCGGCCTGTTCGTGGCGGGGAACTCCATCGGCGGCATGAGCGGCCGCCTCGTCACCGGCTGGGCGGCACAGCTGGGGGGCTGGCGGGCGGGGCTGGGAGCGGTCGCGCTGATGTCGCTGGCCTGCGCGGCGGCGTTCCTGGTGCTGCTGCCCCGGGCGCGGTTCTTCCGCCCGGCGTCGCTGAACCCGCGTGCGGTGGGCCGTACGGTCGTCGGTCATCTGCGCGATCCGCTGCTGCTGCGGCTGTACGGGATCGGCGCGCTGTTCATGACGGTGTTCGGCGCGGTCTACACGGTCATCGGCTACCGCCTGGTGGAGGAGCCGTTCTCGCTCGGGCAGGGCGTGATCGGGTCGATCTTCCTGATCTACCTGGTGGGGACGGTGTCCTCGGCCGCCGCCGGCAAGCTGGTGGCCCGTACGGGGCGGCGCGGCGCGCTGTACCTGGCCGTGACGACCACGGCGCTGGGGCTGTTGCTGTCACTGGCCGAGTCCCTGGCGGCGGTCCTGATCGGGCTGGTCCTGATCACGGCGGGCTTCTTCGCCGGGCACGCGGCGGCCTCCGCCGCGGTGAGCCGGACGGCGAAGACGGGCCGCGCGCAGGCCTCCGCGCTCTACCAGTCGGCGTACTACCTCGGCTCCAGCGCCGGTGGCACCCTGGGCGCCCTCGCGTACCACGGGGCCGGGTGGGCGGCCACGGTCGGGATCGCGCTGCTGGCGGTGCTGGGCGTCGTGTCGATCACCCTGTACGGCTCGCACGCGGCCCGTGCGGAACGGCGGATGCCGACGTCGGCCATGGCCGCGCGCTGACGAAATCTACGCTCCCGCACGAGGCAACCCCCGCATGTTTTCCGGGCATCCAACACGGAGAACGGAAGCTGTGCGAACAGGGGAGGACCGGATGGGGACGCTGACGACACGCGTGCGCGTGAAGCGGCGGGCGACGGTACTGGGCGGGGTGCTGGCGCTGGCGCTGCCGCTGGTGGTCGCGGGAGGCGGGACGGCGCAGGCGGCCGCGTCCTGCAATCTGACCACCGGGCCGTACCAGCGGCAGGTGGAGCAGTTCCTGGGGCGGCCCGTGGACGGGAAGCAGTCCGCGGCGGACTGCACGGCGACCAGGTCGTTCCAGGCGGCCCACGGGATCACCCCGGCCCAGGGGTACGCCGGACCGCTGACCTGGCAGACGATGAGCACGATGCTGGCCCAGCGGGCGGCGGGCAGCACCCCGAACAAGGCGGGCAACTGCCCCACGAACCGGGGGCGGATCGCCTGCGTCGACCTGACGCGGCAGCTCAGCTGGATCCAGGACGGTGCGGCGCTGAAGTACGGTCCCGTCCCGGTCCGCACCGGCAAGGACGGCACGGAGACCCGGACCGGCCTCAAGAAGATCTATTACCGCAGCATCGACCACTGGTCGACGCTGTACGACGTCTCGATGCCGTACGCGCAGTTCTTCGACGGCGGCATCGCCTTCCACTCGACCACCAAGAGCATGTGGAACCCGCCCGGTTCGGGCGGCTGCGTGAACATGCGGCCCGCCGACGCCAAGGCGTACTGGAACCTGCTGGGGAAGGGCGAGGACGTCTACGTGTACGGCCGCAAGCCCGGCACCTGATTCCTCACCGCGCGGGCGCGGACTCCGCCGCGGCGCGCTCGCCCGCCGCCGCCCTCAGGTCGTCCAACCGCCGCAGGCTGGCCCGCCGTTGCACGAGGGACAGGCCGGCCACCGCGGCCCCGAGGACCAGCCAGCCCGCGGGACCCGCCGTCATGACCGCGCCGGTCAGCAGCAGCGGGCCGGCGGACTTCTGGACGGACTGGGCCATGCCGGCGACGCCGAGGTACGAGGCCCGTGCCTCCGGGGGCGCGAGGGAGACCGCCAGTTCCCAGGAGCTCACCGAGCGCATCAGCTCCGCCGCGGTGGCCAGCACCGCCGCGGCGAGCAGGGCCGCCGAGGCGCGCAGGATCCCGCCGCCGGCCGCGGCGGCCAGCAGGACGCAGCTCACGAGCGTCGTCACGCCGTAGAGGGCGACCGCGCGCGTCGCGGCCCGGGCGCCCTGGAACTGCGCCGAGACGCGCAGCTGTAGGAGGACGACGAGCACGGTGTTGACGACCAGGAAGGCCGGGATCAGGGCGTGCGGCGCCGTGGTGTGGCTGACCAGCCACAGCGGCAGGCCGACGCCCAGGATCGAGTCGTCCAGGTTCATCGGGATGTCCAGGAGGACGAACCGGAGGTAGCCGCGGTCCCGCCAGGCGCTCGTCCCGGTACCGGGCGCGGGGTCCGGGGCCGCGCCCTCGGCCGGCCCCGGCGCGGCGCCGCCGGGGGGTGCGGCCACGAGCCCGCGGCCGCGCGGCTCGCGGGTGCGCCACACGAGGACCGCGGCCACGAGGAACGACAGTGCGTTGGCCAGGATCAGCACCTGGTAGGCGCCCGGGGTGCCGACGGCGAGGCCGATGGCGGCGAGGCCGGCGCCGAGCGCGTAGCCGGCGTTGGCGGAACTGCGCGACAGTGCCTGGTAGGTGGCGCGCCGCTCGCCCGCGACCCGGGTGGCGAAGAGCATCTCCAGCGTCTTGGCCGCGCGGTCTCCCAGGTGGGTGACGGCGAAGACGGGCAGCAGCACCGCGAAGTCGGTGACGGCCAGCAGCGCGCAGAGCGTCCCGAGGCGGACCAGGTGGCAGCCGATCAGCAGGGCGCGGACCGGGAAGCGGTCGGCGAGGTGGCCGGCCAGCGGCGATCCGGCGATGCCCGCCGCTCCGGCCGCGCCGAGCAGCAGGCCGATCCGCCCGGCGTCGAGGCCGACGACGAAGGTGAAGTACAGGACGGAGGACGCGGCCCACACGCCCGTGCCCGCGCGGTCCAGCAGCTGGGCGAGCAGCATGATCCGCGCGTCCCGGCCGCCCGGCGGCCGGCGCAACTGCGCCAGCAGCCCGGCTTCCCCCCGCCGTGCCTTCCGGATCTCCCCGCCGCGCCGCATCCCAGCCCCCGCATCCACCGTCCATGTATCTCGACGTCGAGATACATGCGGAAGCCTGCCCCAATTCAATCTTGACGTCAAGATACTTGATGTCGATAGACCTGGACCGCCCGAGCGCTTCCGGCTGCCGTTGTCAGAGCCCTCCGATAGTTTCGGGAGTAGCCGAACCAGCAGGGGGATGAACGGACATGAGCGACCTCGCCACCAGTACGGACCTCGACGCGGCGATGGACCGGTACCGGGTCGAGCTCACCGGCTACTGCTACCGGATGCTCGGCTCCTCCTTCGACGCCGAGGACGCCGTGCAGGACACGTACGTCCGTGCCTGGCGGAGCTACGAGAAGTTCGAGGGCCGCTCCTCGCTGCGGTCGTGGCTGTACCGCATCGCCACCAACGTGTGCCTGGACCTGCTGAACGCGGGGAACAAGCGGGCCCGCCCGATGGACCTGACTTCCCCGCAGCACCAGGCCTCCGCCGTGCTCAGCGAGCGGCCCGAGGTGACCTGGCTGGAGCCGGTCCCGGACGGCCGGGTGCTGCCGCAGACCGCCGATCCGGCCGAGATGGCGCTGGCGAAGGAGTCCGTACGGCTGGCCTTCGTCGCGGCGCTGCAGCACCTGCCGCCGAAGCAGCGGGCGGTGCTGATCCTGCGCGAGGTGCTGGCCTGGAAGGCCGACGAGGTCGCGCAGCTGCTGGAGACCACGGTGGCCTCGGTGAACAGCGCGCTGCAGCGGGCACGGGCCACGCTGGCCGCGCAGGGCATCCGCGACAGCGATCCGGCGGACCCGCTGGACCCGGACCAGGCGAAGCTGCTGGAGCGGTACCTGTCGGCCTTCGAGGCGTACGACATCACGCGGCTCACCACGCTGCTGCACGAGGACGCGGTGCTGTCGATGCCGCCGTTCGACCTGTGGCTGCGCGGCCACGAGGACATCGCGGCCTGGCACCTGAACCAGGGCATCGGCTGCAAGGGCTCGCGGCTGGTCCCGACGACGGCGAACGGCATGCCGGCCTTCGGGCAGTACCGGCCGGCCGCCGACGGGAAGGGCCACACCCCGTGGGCGCTCCAGGTCCTGGAGATCTCAGGGGGCAGGATCGTCGGGCTCAACGCCTTCCTGGACACCGCCCGCTGGTTCCCGCTCTTCGGGCTCCCCGAGCAGCTCGACGAGTCCTACGAGGTCCAGCAGGGCGCGTAGGGCGGGGCCCGCGCCGGTCACGGTGAGGCCCCCGCGCCCCCGGGCGGTCAGCCGCAGCCGGGCCAGCACCTCGACCGCGGCCAGGTCCGGCGCGGTGACGGCCCGCGCGTCGCACTCCACCGCCGTCGCCCCGCCCTCGTACAGCCGGGCCAGCCGTGCGCACAGCCGCGCGGTGTCGCGCCGGGTCGGGCCGGGTCCGGGCAGCACGAGTCGTCTGATCTCCACGAGGGGGTGACTCCCCTACCCGCCCGAACTCATCGGCGGGTCCGCACCATGGCCCGGTGAATCCCCGCCGCGGCTCTGAGGTCAGGGGCGGGGGAAGCCGAAGGTGTCGAGGATGAGGTCGAACGGCTCGGGGAGATGGACGGCCTCGCCGAACTTGCCCGCGTGCAGAAGCCGGTACTTGCCGTCGCTGGGCTCACCGTACAGGTGGATGGTGGGGCTGCCCGTCGCGTGGGGATCGATGAGCAGGTAGAGCGGTACGCCCGCCGCGGCGTAGCCGTTGAGCTTGGCGACGCGGTCGCTGACTGCGTTCGACTTCGAGGTGACCTCGGCGACGAGTTCGGCGGCGGCCGCCGGAACGAATTTTCCCCCTTCCGGGACCTTCTCCCTCGGCACGACCGCGAGGTCCGGAACGTAGAGACCGCTCCGGCTCGGGACGGCTACGTTGAGGGTCTGGTGGACGCCCCAGCCATCGGGGATGACCGTGTACAGACGGCGCTGCACTGACTCCGCGATCAGGTTGTGGTCGTTGACGGGCGGTGGTGCCACGGTGATGATCCCCTCGATGATCTCCACCTTGCAGCCCTCCGGCCAGTCCATCTCCTCCCAGAGACGGACGACCGAATCCCAGTCGTCACCGCTCGGAGGCTGGTGCTCGACTGCGAGTGCGCTCATGGTGTGCTCCTCAATCGGTTCGTCACCGATCCCAGCATGCCGAACGGGACCGGCGGGGGTCCACCGATCCCGTTCACCCGAAAGGGAAGCGCAGGTCAGGCGATGCGGTCCAGGACGATCGGCGTGGCGGAGAAGGCCGTGCCGGCCGGGGCGATGTCGTACGTGCCCTCCAGGGAGGACAGGGCGTAGTTGAACTTCTCCGGGGTGTCCGTGTGCAGGGTCATCAGCGGCTGGCCGGCGGTGACGGTGTCGCCCGGCTTCGCGTGCAGCTCGACGCCCGCGCCGGCCTGCACCGGGTCCTCCTTGCGGGCGCGGCCGGCGCCGAGGCGCCAGGCGGCGACGCCGACCCCGTACGCGTCGAGGCGGGTCAGGACGCCCGAGGCCGGGGCGGTGACCACGTGCTGCTCGCGGGCCACCGGCAGGGTCGCGTCCGGGTCGCCGCCCTGGGCCGCGATCATCCGGCGCCAGTGGTCCATCGCGGAGCCGTCGGCCAGGGCCTTCGCCGGGTCGGCGTCCTTGATGCCCGCGGCGTCCAGCATCTCCTTGGCCAGCGCGATGGTCAGCTCCACGACGTCCGAGGGGCCGCCGCCGGCCAGGACCTCGACCGACTCGCGGACCTCGAGGGCGTTGCCGGCGGTCAGGCCGAGCGGGGTCGACATGTCGGTGATCAGCGCGACCGTCTTCACCCCGCTGTCCGTGCCGAGGCTGACCATCGTGTGGGCCAGCTCCTGCGCGTCCGCGAGGTTCTTCATGAAGGCGCCGGTGCCGACCTTCACGTCCAGGACGAGCGAGCCGGTGCCCTCGGCGATCTTCTTGGACATGATCGAGGAGGCGATCAGCGGGATGGCCTCGACGGTGCCGGTGACGTCACGCAGCGCGTAGAGCTTCTTGTCCGCCGGGGCCAGGCCGTCGCCGGCCGCGCAGATGACGGCGCCCGTGGTGTCGAGGACGTGCAGCATCTCCTCGTTGGAGAGCAGCGCGCGCCAGCCGGGGATCGACTCCAGCTTGTCGAGGGTGCCGCCGGTGTGGCCGAGGCCGCGGCCCGAGAGCTGCGGGACGGCCGCGCCACAGGCGGCGACGAGCGGGGCCAGGGGCAGGGTGATCTTGTCGCCCACGCCGCCGGTGGAGTGCTTGTCGGCGGTGGGGCGGGAAAGGGAGTCGAAGTTCATCCGCTCGCCGGAGGCGATCATCGCCGCGGTCCAGCGGGCGATCTCGGTGCGGTTCATGCCGTTCAGCAGGATGGCCATCGCCAGCGCCGACATCTGCTCGTCGGCGACGACACCGCGCGTGTACGCGTCGATGACCCAGTCGATCTGCTCCGGGCTCAGCTCGCCTCGGTCCCGCTTCGTACGGATGACGGAGATGACGTCCATGTGGTGCTTCCTTCTACGCGCATAGAGAGAGGGGTTTGCGGAAGTACGGCGGCCCTCCGCCCCCCGGGGGCGAAGGGCCGTCGGCACGGCTATCTCAAGTGGTCGGGCCCGAAGGCCTGGGGCAGCATCTCCGCCAGCGGAAGGATCCCCTTCGGGGTCTCCACCAGCAGGTCCGGTCCGCCGAATTCGAAGAGCAGCTGGCGGCAGCGGCCGCACGGCACGAGGATCTCGCCCCGGCCGTCGACGCACGTGAAGTGCGTGAGGCGGCCACCGCCGGTGGCCTGGAGGGAGGAGACCAGGCCGCACTCGGCGCACAGGCTGAGTCCGTAGCTCGCGTTCTCGACGTTGCAGCCCACGACGGTACGGCCGTCGTCGACGAGGGCGGCGACCCCGACCGAGAAGCCCGAGTACGGGGCGTACGCCCGGGACATCGCGTCCCGGGCGGCCGTCCGCAGGGCTTCCCAGTCCACGGCGTGGGCCGGGGTCACTTGCCCTGACCCTTGCGGTACGGCATGCCGTCCGCCTTGGGCATCCGCAGGCGCTGCGCGGACAGGGCGAGCACCAGCAGCGTGGTCACGTACGGCGCCGCGTCCACGAACTGGCTGGGCACCGAGTCGGTCATCGCGTACCAGACGAACAGCAGCGCGGCGAAGACCGCCGAGATGCCGGCCTGCAGGTACTTCTTCTTGTAGAGCTGCCAGGCGCAGACGAGCACCAGCACGATGGCGATCAGCAGCAGCATCGCGTGGACGTTCGTGGCGCCACCGCGCAGCTTGAGGCTGTCGATGAAGCCGAACAGGCCCGCGCCCAGCGCCATGCCGCCCGGCATCCAGTTACCGAAGATCATCGCGGCGAGGCCGATGTAGCCGCGGCCGCCGGTCTGGCCCTCCTGGTAGATCGGGCTGGCGACGATCGACAGGAACGCGCCGCCGAGGCCGGCCAGGCCGCCCGAGACGATCACGGCGATGTACTTGTACTTGTAGACGTTGACGCCCAGCGACTCGGCGGCGATCGGGTTCTCACCGCAGGAGCGCAGCCGCAGACCGAAGGTGGTCCGCCACAGCACCCACCAGGTGGCCGGGATCAGCAGCAGGGCGACGACGGTAAGCAGCGACAGCTCCGTGACCAGACCGCCGATGACGCCGGCGAGGTCCGAGACGAAGAACCAGTGCTCGGCCTGGAGATCGGACATCCAGTCGGACAACCCCGGAACGGTGATCTTGTAGATCGGCTCGACCTGCGGCGACTGCTTGGAGGAGCCGCCCGGCGCGTCCGCGAAGGTGAAGTTCGACAGGTACTGGGTGAAGCCCAGCGCCAGGATGTTGACGGCCACACCGGAGACGATGTGGTTGACGTTGAAGGTGATCGTGATGATCGCGTGCAGCAGGCCGCCGATGGCGCCGCCGATGATGCCGGCCATGACGCCGGTCCACGGACCCCACTGGTAGCCGGCCCAGGCACCGAACCAGGTGCCGAGGATCATCATGCCCTCGAGGCCGATGTTGACGACGCCCGCGCGCTCGGCCCACAGGCCGCCGAGGCCGGCGAGGCCGATCGGTACGGCGAGCGAGAGGGCGCCGGAGACCTGGCCGACCGAGGTCAGGTCGTTCGCGCCGCTGATCAGGCGGACCAGCGAGACCAGCGCGAGGCTGCCCGCGATGATCAGCATGATCCAGGGCAGGGTGAGCTTCTTGCGGCCGCCGGACTTCTTCGGGGCGGCGGCCGTCGCGGAGACAGTGCTGGTGCTCACGCCGCGACCTCCTTGTCGGTCTTGATGGCGTGCCCGGCGGCGAGCTCCTCGCCGACCCTCTGCTGCTGGCGCCGGATGCCGTAGCGGCCGACGAGTTCGTACGAGACGACGACCGCGATCACGATCAGGCCCTTCATGATCGTGCCGATCTCCTTGGCGTACCCGGCCTGGTCGAGCGAGGCCGAGGCCTTGTCGATGAAGGCCATCAGGAACGCGGCGAAGAGCATGCCGACCGGGCTGTTGCGGCCGAGCAGCGCGATGGTGATGCCGGTGAAGCCGACACCGACCGGGAAGGCCAGGTTGTAGGTGTGCGTCTCGCCCAGCAGCTGCGGCATGCCGGCGAGACCCGCGACCGCACCGGAGATGAGCATCGAGGTGATGATCATCTTCTTGGCGTCGACGCCGGAGGCCTGGGCGGCGGACTCACTGGCACCGGTGGCGCGCAGGTCGAAGCCGAAACGGGTCCGGTTGAGCGCGAACCAGTAGACGATGCCGAGGGCGAAGGCCACGAAGGTGAAGCCGTAGAGCTCCAGCCCGTCGCCGAGGGACACGGCCGGGAACCAGCCCGACTCGGCGATGTCGCCGGTCGTCAGGTCGTTGGAGCCCTCGATCTGGACGCCGAGGTTCTTCGTCAGCATCAGCCAGGCGATCAGGCTGGTCGCGATGGCGTTCAGCATGATCGTGGAGACGACCTCGCTCACCCCGCGCTTGGCCTTGAGGACACCGGCGATACCGGACCAGAAGGCACCGACGAACATCGCCACGAGCAGGATCAGCAGCAGGTGCAGCGGGCCCGGCAGGGCCACGGCCGCACCGACCACGGCGGAGAGCATCGCCGCGAGGCGGTACTGGCCGTCGACGCCGATGTTGAAGAGGTTCATCCTGAAGCCGATGGCCACGGCCAGGGCCGCCAGGTAGTACGTACCGGCCTGGTTCACGATGAGGACCTGGACGTCCTCGTAGCCGGCGTTCTCCACCATGAGGCGCAGCGGCTCGATCGGGTCGATGCCCGTCGCGGCCAGCACGATCATGGTCAGCAGGAAGGCGCTGACCAGGGCGAGCACGGGCCCGGCGAAGCCGAGGAGCAGCCGGTCCTTGTCGAATTTCTTCATCGGGCCTCGTCCTCCGTCGTGTCACCGTCGGCAGCGGCGGAGTGGTTGTCGGTTGCTTCCAGGTGCCCCGAAGCGGCGCCCGTCATGGCGGTGCCGAGCTCCTCGGGGGTGACGGTCGCGGGGTCGGCGTCCGCGACCAGGCGGCCGCGGTAGATCACGCGCAGGGTGTCGGACAGGCCGATGAGCTCGTCCAGGTCCGCGGAGATGAGCAGGACGGCCAGGCCCTCACGGCGGGCCTCGCGGATCGCGTCCCAGATCTGCGCCTGCGCACCGACGTCCACACCACGGGTGGGGTGGGCGGCGATGAGGAACTTCGGGTTGTGGCTCATCTCGCGGCCGACGATCAGCTTCTGCTGGTTGCCGCCGGAGAGCGAGGCCGCGGTGACCTCGATGCCCGGGGTGCGGACGTCGTACTCGCGCACGATCCGCTCGGTGTCCTTGCGGGCCGCCTTCGGGTCGAGGATGCCCTTCTTGGAGTTGGGCGCCTCGGTGACGTGGCCGAGGATCCGGTTCTCCCAGAGCGGGGACTCCAGCAGCAGGCCGTGGCGGTGGCGGTCCTCGGGGATGTACCCGATGCCGCCCTCGCGGCGCTTGCGCACCGAGGTCTTGGTGATGTCCGTGCCGTCCAGCGTGATCACGCCCGCGTCGGCGGCGGCCATGCCCATGAGGGCTTCGATCAGCTCGGTCTGGCCGTTGCCCTCGACACCGGCGATGCCGAGGATCTCGCCCTTGTGGATCGTGAAGCTGATGTCGTCCAGCAGGAGGCGGCCGGTCTCGACGTTCTCCACGGTCGCGGAGTCCGCGGCGCCCGCGGGAACCAGGACCTCCGGCTCGGCGACGACGACGTCGCTCGCGGCGAGGGTCAGGTTCTTCACCTGGAGCATAGGGACGTCGGTCACCGTCGACTCGCGGGTCTCGGGCGACGGCAGCTCGGAGCCGACCATCAGCTCGGCGAGCTGCTTGGTGGTGGCGGTCTTCGGGTCGGCGGTGCCGACCGTGGTGCCGCGCCGGATGACGGTGATGTCGTCGGCGACCTTCAGCACCTCGCCCAGCTTGTGCGAGATGAAGATGACGGTCAGGCCCTCGGCCTTGAGCTCGCGCAGGTTGTCGAAGAGGGCGTCCACCTCCTGCGGCACGAGCACTGCGGTCGGCTCGTCGAGGATGAGGATCTTCGCGCCGCGGTAGAGGACCTTGAGGATCTCCACGCGCTGCCGGTCGGCGACACCGAGGTCCTCGACCAGGACGTCGGGGCGCACGCCGAGGCCGTACGCGTCCGAGATCTCCTTGATCTTCTTACGGGCCTTGGCGCCGATGCCGTAGAGCTTCTCGCCGCCGAGAACCACGTTCTCCAGGACGGTGAGGTTGTCGGCGAGCATGAAGTGCTGGTGCACCATGCCGATGCCGAGGGCGATGGCGTCGCCGGGGGTGCTGAAGGAGACCTGCTGCCCGTCGATGGCGATGGTGCCCTCGTCCGGCTTCTGCATGCCGTAGAGGATCTTCATCAGGGTCGACTTGCCGGCGCCGTTCTCGCCGATCAAGGCATGGACCGTGCCCTTGCGGACGGTGATCGCGATGTCCTTGTTGGCGACGACGCCGGGGAAGCGCTTGGTGATGCCGTGCAGTTCTACGGCGTGGGGCGGGCTGGACGCGTTGATGACGCACTCTCCTTGGCGCGGAAGGAGCGGAAGGCAGGGGGGGGGGACAGGGCGGGGAGTGAAAGTATCGCGTCCACGATGCTTCTACGCGCGTAGCACTGTCGGAAGTGAAAACTAGCGGCCACGGGGCCGCTCGGTCACAGAATAGTGATCACAGAACGTGGCTCGGGGCCCGGGATGCGATCGAGACCGCTTCCCGGACCCCGGAGACCAGGACTACATGTCAGCGACGGCCTTACGGCTGGGTCTTGACCTTGATCTTGCTGGCGATGATGTCGGCCTTGGCCTTCTCCACCGCGGCGATGACGTCGGCCATCTCCTTGTACTTCGGGTTGGAGTCGGCCAGGCCGACGCCGTCCTTGTCCAGGCCGTAGCGGATCTCACCGGTGGTCGGCTTGCCGTCCTGGACCGACTTGATCACGTTGAAGACGGAGTCCTCGACGTCCTTCGTGACCGAGGTCAGGATGGAGTCCTTGTACTTCGCCAGACCGGCCTGGTTGTACTGGTCGGAGTCGACACCGATGGCCCACTTGCCCTTGGCCGAAGCGGCCTCGATGGCACCGGAACCCGCGAGACCGGCGGCGGCGTAGACAACGTCCGCGCCCGCGTCGATCTGACCCTGCGCGGCGGCCTTGCCGAGGTCGGGCTTGGCGAAACCGTCGAAGTTCGGCGGCTGGGTCAGGTACTGGGAGAGCACCTTGGCGTTCGGGTTGGTGTCCTTGACGCCCTGGGTGAAGCCCGCCTCGAACTTCTTGATCAGCGGAACCTCGACACCGCCGATGAAGCCGACCGTGCCGGTCTTGGACACCTTGGCGGCGGCGACGCCGGCCAGGTAGGAGCCCTGCTCCTCGTTGAAGACGAGGTTGGCGATGTTCGGGCCGGTCACCGAGGTGTCGTCGATGATGGCGAAGGTGGTGTCCGGGAACTTCGGCGCGACCTTCTTGATGGCCGGGGCATAGGCGAAACCGACGCCGATGACCGGGTTGTTGCCCTTGCGGGCAAGCTCGGTGAGGCGCTGGACCTTGTCGGCCTCGCCCTCACCGTCGGTGGGCTCCGCCTCGGCGCCCTTGATCTTCAGATCGGTTTCGGCCTTCTTCAGGCCGGCGTAGGCGGCGTCGTTGAACGACTGGTCGCCGCGGCCACCGATGTCGTACGCGATGGCAGCGGACTTCTGACCCGACTCCGAGGGGGAGGAGGAGGAGGTGTCAGAGGACTTCTTACCGCCACAGGCGGTGGCCGAGAGGGCCAGCGCCGCGGACGCGATGCCCACGGTGGCGATCCTGGTGATCCGGCGCAAGGGGAGGCTCCTTCAAAACCTGACCGAAGCGCCACGACCGGCGCTGGTTTCGCGGCGATCGTAACGCGCGTAGATGTCAGTTAAAGGCCCGTTCATGAGTCGTTATCGGATCGTCGTGAACCGGACAGTGACCGATTGGTGACTCCTCACGCGCCCAGCCCTTGTGTACCAAGGGCCGGACACGCCCGACGGAAGATCCGTCGATGTTGTAAGGAGCCTCGCCCCGGCCGCTACCTGGCGGGCCCGGCCCGCCGCCCGTCCAGCAGCGCGGCGGCCGTGAAGAACTCCACGCCGACCGCGATCGCGTCCTCGTCCACGTCGAAGTCCCCGCGGTGCAGATCGTGCTTGGCGGTGTCGCCGGGTGCGCGGACCCCCAGGCGGGCCATGGCGCCCGGAACGTGCTCCAGGTACCAGGAGAAGTCCTCCCCGCCCAGGCTCTGCTCGGTGTCCTCGACCGACTCGGTGCCGCAGCGGGCCGCCATCGCCTCGCGCAGCAATTCGGTGATCACCGGGTCGTTGACCACCGGCGGCACCCCGCGCACGTGGTCGATGTCGAACTTGGCCCCGTGCATGGTCGCGATCTCGTCGATCGCCGCGTGGATCATGTCCGGCGCCTCGTGCCAGGCGTTCAGGTCCAGGCACCGGACGGTTCCGGACAGCTCGGCGTGCATCGGGATGACGTTGCAGGCGTGCCCGGCCTCGATCCGGCCCCAGGTGACCGACATGCCCGAGCGGGCGTCCATCCGGCGGGCCAGCAGGGCCGGGGCGTCGACGGCCACCCGGGCGGCGGCCGTCACCAGGTCGGTGGTCAGGTGCGGCCGGGCGGTGTGCCCGCCGGAGCCGGTGAGGGTGACCTCCAGCCGGTCGCAGGCCGAGGTGATGGGGCCGGCCCGCAGCCCGATCCGCCCCGCGTCGACCCGGGGGTCGCAGTGCACGGCGACGATCCTGCCCACGCCGTCCAGCACCCCGGAGTCGATGGCATCGGTGGCCCCGCCGGGGAGCACCTCCTCGGCGGGCTGGAAGAGCAGCCGTACGGGGCGGGGCAGCAGCCCCTGCCGGTCGAGCTCGGCGAGCACCAGGCCGGCGCCGAGGACGACCGCGGTGTGCACGTCGTGGCCGCAGGCGTGGGCGCGGTCCGGGAAGGTCGAGCGGTACGAGACGTGCGTCTTGGCATCCGGGATGGGCAGGGCGTCGATGTCCGCGCGCAGGGCCAGCATCGGCCGGCCCCCGTCCCAGGTGCCGACGTCACAGATCAGGCCCGTGCCGGACTTCAGCACCCGTGGTCGCAGGCCGGCTTCCTCCAGCCGGGCCTTGATCGCCGCGGTGGTACGGAATTCCTGGTGTCCGAGCTCCGGGTGCATGTGCAAGTCCCGGCGGAAGGCGATCAGTTCGGTACGCAGGTGGTCCGGAAGTGTGCCGGGCAGCTCGGGCCGGTCGGACGCGGCGGGCTGGGCGGTCTGGGACTCGCGGGACATCAACTGGTTCACCCGTTGAAGGGTAGGCGCACGGACGGGTCAACTGGCCGGGGATCCCGAAAAGTTCATGCCGTTAGGGGAAAGAAACGCGGCCTCTGGCGCATGACCGGGTGCCCCCGGGGGTAAACTCGCGCGCTCATCCGGCCGTGGGAGCCGCCTGGGCAGGGAGTCTGCGCACATCACGGGCGGTGTCGGTGACCCCGGCGAGGAAACTGCGGGCGCGCGCGGACGCGGACCCGGTGAGCCAGGCGGGGTCCACATCGCATACGGCGACGGTCACACCGGTACCGGTCAGGGCGTACGGCAGCGTGTGGACGACCGTGGACGGAAAGCTGACGATCGTCCGGCCGACCGGACCGCGCCGCGCGATCAGCTCCAGCGGCAGGTCCGGGCGGACGATCTCCAGCCCGGTCGCCCGGCTCAGCGCGCGCAGCTTCTCCGGGGACTCGCGGCGGTGCGCGAAGTAGCGGGTGGCGCCGTGCTCCAGGGTGAGGGCGCGCACGGCTTCCAGGTAGCGGGCCGGGTCCACCACACCGGTCTCCACCAGCGAGGTGCCGACCAGGTCGGTGCCCTTGGTCAGGCGGGGCGGGCCGAAGCGGGCGCGGGTCCAGGCGAAGTCGTTGACCCGCAGGGTCATGGCGCCGTGGGCGGTGACGGGCATCGAGCTGAACACCTCGACGCGGTGGCCGCGGCCCCGGACGGGGGTGAAGCGGCGGCGCGCGGTCGCCGAGACGGGCGCGTACACCAGCTCGCGGACCCGGCCGGGCAGTCCCCCGCCGCCGGCCCGGTGCCAGCGTACGAGGCGTTCGCCGCGGGCGGTCTGGGCGACGAACTCCATCGTGGCGGTGCCGTCGTCGACCACGACGAGCTCCTCGGCGCGCACGAGGGTGAGCAGCAGCTGGACGTAGCGCGAGAAGGGGTCGCCGATGACGACCGTGCGCGCCGCGCGGACGTCGCGCGCCAGCGCGGCCAGCGCCTTCAGCGGCGCGAACCGGCTGCCGCGCGCCTCCTGCCAGCACACCTCGTACCCCTCGTCCCGGGCCAGCGCGGCCATCCGGCGCAGCTGGCCGCGGGACATGGGGTCGGTGGGCGGCAGGACGACGATCCTCAGCGATGGCCCCGCGCCCGCCGGAGCGGGTTCGCCGCCGGGTCCGGCCCCGCCGCCCCCCTCCGCGCGGGCCCGGTCCGGGCCGGGTTCCGCCCCGCCGGCGCGGGACCCCCGCTGGCGCGGGACCCCGTCCAGCTGCGGCTGCTGCGGGCCGGGGCCCGCCGGGGCGCTGCGCGCGTGCGCCCACTCCAGCACGTTGAGGAGTTGGACCGGGCTCTCGACGAACGCCAGGGTGGAGGCGGAGGGGGGCACCACGTACTCCTTGTCAGGGGGCGGAACTCGTACGCGCCGAACCGCAGGTCAGACGGCTGCCAGCTCGCCCCGGACGCGGCGGAGCTTCTTCATGGGGCCGAGCTCGGACTCGTAGACCCGCTTGACCCCGTCGCCGAGGGCGGTCTCGATGGTGCGGATGTCGCGGACCAGGCGGGTCAGGCCGCCGGGCTCGACCGAGGCGGCCTGGTCGGAGCCCCACATCGCGCGGTCGAGGGTGATGTGCCGCTCGACGAAGGTGGCGCCGAGGGCGACGGCGGCGAGGGTGGTCTGCAGACCCGTCTCGTGACCGGAGTAGCCGATCGGGACGTTGGGGTACTCGTCCCGCAGGGTGTCGATGACCCGCAGGTTGAGCTCCTCGGCCTTGGCCGGGTAGGTGGAAGTGGCGTGGCAGAGGAGGATGTTGGCGCTGCCGAGCACCTCCACCGCGTGGCGGATCTGCTGCGGGGTGGACATCCCGGTGGACAGCACGACGGTGCGGCCGGTGGCGCGCAGGGCGCGCAGCAGCTCGTCGTCGGTGAGGGAGGCGGAGGCCACCTTGTGGGCGGGTACGTCGAACTTCTCCAGGAAGGCGACCGCCTCGGTGTCCCACGGGGAGGCGAACCAGTCGATGCCGCGCTTGGCGCAGTGCTCGTCGATGGCGCGGTACTCGTCCTCGCCGAACTCGACCTTGTGGCGGTAGTCGATGTAGGTCATCCGGCCCCAGGGGGTGTCGCGTTCGATGTCCCACTGGTCGCGCGGGGTGCAGATCTCCGGGGTGCGCTTCTGGAACTTCACGGCGTCGCAGCCGGCTTCGGCGGCGGCGTCGATCAGGGCGAAGGCGTTGCCGAGGTCGCCGTTGTGGTTGATGCCGATCTCGCCGACGACGTAGACGGGGCGGCCGGGGCCCGCGGTGCGCGCTCCGAAGGCACGGAGGCGGGGGTCGGGGGTGGAGGTCATGGCAGGGGGCGTCCTTCGGTGCGGGGGTGTGCGGGGTGTGGGCTGCGGGTCGGGGTGGGGCTGGGGGTGTGGCTCGGTGTGCGGGGATGAGCGGGGTGCGGGGTGCGGGTCGAGCAGGGGCGCGAGCAGGCGGGCGCGTTCCAGGTCGTGCGGGTCGTCGATCTCCAGGACCCGGGAGGGGTCGGTGGTGACGGGCAGGGTGCGGCCGAAGAAGCGGTGGCGGGCGGCGCGGAAGCCGTCGGCGTCCATCGCGTAGGCGGCGCCGGTCTCCAGCAGGTCCTGCGGCCGGTCCTGGCGCCGGGGGCGGTACGCCTGGTCGTGGTTGACCCCGACTCCGGAGCCGTCGGCTCCGGAGCGCCAGAGGAACCCGTGGAAGGGGGCCGCGGTCAGGGCCGAGTCGGCCGCCCCGGAGGCGACGGCCACGGCGACCGACTCGACGTCGGAGGCGGTGAGGAAGGGGCTCGTGCACTGGACGAGGAGGACCACGTCCACGCTGACGGAGTGCAGTTCCTCGAAGGCGGCGAGCGCGTGCAGGAGGGCGGCCTCGCTGCTCGCGGTGTCGCCGGAGATCGCGGTCGGACGGGCGATCACGTCGGCTCCGGCGGCGCGGGCGGCTTCGGCGATCGCGCCGGAGTCCGTGGAGACCACCACGTCGGTGACAGTCGGCGCGGAGCGGCAGGCCCGGACGGCGCGGGCGACGAGCGGGGTGCCGGCGACCTCGGCGAGGTTCTTGCCCGGAACCCCCTTGGAGCCGCCGCGGGCCGGGATCACGGCGAGGACGCGGGGGCTCACAGCTCCCCCAGCCTGCGGATCACCGGCGCGACGCGCTGCACGCCGTGCCGGTACGCACCGCGCGCGGCCTCGCGCAGGTGGGCGCGGAGCCGGCGGCGCAGCCGGGACTCCCCCGCGGACGGGCGCACCGCACCGGGCAGCGGGGTGCCGTCGGGGGCGAGGTGGTGGCGGGCGAGGATCCCGGGCAGGTACCGGGGGGCGGTGGTGAGCGTGTAGTACGGCGCGGGGGCGGGCAGCCGGGCCGCGGCCACCAGCCCGGCGACCTTGGCCCGGGCGACGGCGTAGGCGTCGTGCGGCGCGCCTGCGGCGGGCTCGGCGGACGGATGCGCGGCCTCGGCCGGTTCGGCCGCACCCGGTTCGGCCGCACCCGGTTCGGCGGCGACCGGTTCGGCGGCGACCGGTTCGGCGGCGACCGGTTCGGCGGCGACCGGCGCGGCCGTGGCCCGGCCCGGGAGTACGCCCTGGGCCGCCAGCCAGAGCGGATCGCCCTCCGGGAGGAGGCCGGAGTCGAGCTGGTCCCACGAGGCCAGGCAGCCGGAGCCCAGGAAGTGGTGGTTGCCGAGGGCCTCGCGGATGCCGAGGTCGGTGAGGATCGCCGTCGGGATGGAGCGGTGCAGGGATTCCAGGGCGGCGGTGGAGGAGACGGTGACCAGCAGGTCGGTGCCGTCCAGCACCTCGCCCATGTTCCCGTACACCAGACGGCAGTTGGCGGGCAGTCCGCCCGGGATCTTCTCCGCGAGCCGCTGGTACGGCTGCTCCTCCAGGTGCGTGGTGTGCTCCCCGGGCTTGCTGCGCAGTTTGATCAGCACCTCCCGCTCGGGGTGCAGCCGCGCGTGCCCGGCGGCCCGTTCCAGCAGGTAGGCGCGGTCGGCGCGGCTGTCGGGCACGGAGGGCTGGACGGCGAAGACCACGGTGTGGGCCCTGCTGCCGGCCGGCTCGTACGGCGCCCCGCCCAGGAAGGGCAGCGCGGTCTCGGTGACGGCTCCGGCGTCCGCGCCGACCCCCTCGTACACGGCGCGGAAACGCTCCGCGTCGTGGCGGGAGTTGGCGAGGACGAGGTCGGCCCCGTGCCGCAGCAGCAGCCCGTCGGCGAGCTTCTCGTATACGACACCGACGTATCCGGTGACGAGTACGGGGCGCTTCGCCGGGGTCGGCCACAGGGCGCGGGCCCCGTGCAGGACGGCCTGGACGGCCCCTCCGACGAGGGCGAGGACGACCACGTCGTAGCGCTCCCGCCCGATCTCGGCGAGGAACTCCGCGCAGGTCACCTCGGTCAGCCGGTCGGCCCGCACCCCCACCTCACCGAGCTGGCGCGCGGTGGGTGTGGCGCGGCCGCGCAGCAGGTATCCGGTGAGCTGGTGGTCGGGCACGAGACGGCGGGCGGTGAGTGCGCCCCATTTCCATCGCGTATCGGAATCGGCGAGTACGGCGACGCGTTTGCGTTCTGGCACGCGGCAGAAGCTATTCCGCAATTTCGGTGATCGGCCCAACGAACGCACAACAGCGGGTTAACAACGTGTCGACTCAATGCGAAAGCGCACGGGTTAACTCGCCCGCCCCGCGTCGTTCACGTGGAATCCGCATCCGGGCCACAGTGAATGCCGGGCGGCGCCCTAATGTCTCGCGGGTGCCCAAGCTCTCTGTTGTCGTGCCGTTCTACAACGTGCAGACATACGCACCGGATGCCCTCAAGAGTCTCGAACTCAACGCACGGGAGGATTTCGAGTTCCTGCTCGTCGACGACTGCTCGACGGACGGGACGCCCGGCCTGCTGGAGCGGGCGGCGAGCGAGCTGCCCGGGGCGGTGCACCTCAGACACGAGCGGAACGGCGGCCTGGCCACCGCGCGGAACACCGGCCTGGACGCGGCCCGCGGCGAGTACCTCACCTTCCTGGACGGGGACGACTGGCTGGCCCCCGGCCACCTGGCCCGCACGCTGGCCGCCATAGAGGCGCTGAGCTGCGATTTCATCCGCACCGACCATGTCCGGTGCACGGGCAGGTCGCGGAGCGTGCAGCGCGTCCCGTACGGCCCGCAGTCGGTCGTCGCCGATCCGCGCACCGCGATCCTGCCCGTCGACCGGGCCACCTCGGTGGACTACCCGTACGCCTGGGCCGGCATGTACCACCGGCGGCTGCTGGATCGCGGGGTCCTGCACTTCACGGACGGACTGCGCACGGCGGAGGACCGGCCGTGGATCTGGCGGCTGCACCGGGAGGCGGAGTCCTTCGCCGCGGTGGGCCTGCCCGGGATCTTCTACCGGCGCGGGGTCGCCACGTCCCTGACGCAGATCGGGGACGAACGGCAGCTCGATTTCATCCGCGCATTTGATCAAGTGCTGGCGGACGTCGCCGCCGACCGGGAATCCGGTCTGCTGCTCCCGAAAGCCGTCCGAACATATTGCGCGATTATCGCGCACCATTTCGGATCCATCGAAAGGTTCGAACCGGCCGTGGCCAAGAAACTCCGTTCGATGAGCGCGGCCGCGATGGGCCGCATGCCCCAGGAGGTTCTGGACCAGGTCCTGGACTCGATGGACATCGAACGCTCCACCCTGCTGCGGCGCGTGCGCGGCGGCCGCCGCACCCCGTCGGGAGCGGCCGCCTGATGCCCACCCAGATCTTCCTGGCCTCCACCCTCTACGGTGCGGCCACGCTTGCCGCGGGCATCGACGCGGGCTGCTTCCCTCCCGCCGGCCGCCGGATCCTGCTGACCAGCAATCACGCCGTCACCGCCGAGGTGACCCCGGGGGTCGCGGACATGCCGGGCTTCGCCGCCCTGCGCACCCGCTTCGACGAGGTGCTCGACTGGAACCGGGTCATCGAGCCGCAGCACCCGAGCACCTGGGCCCCGCGCGCGGAGGACGCCCCGATCTGGGAACGGCAGCTGCGCTCCCTGTGGGACCTCGGCGAGGACCGCGTCGAGCTGATCGTGGAGTCCCTGCAGGTGCCGCCGGCCCAGACCCTGTGCCGGCTCTTCCCCGGCGCCGCGGTCGACGTCTACGCCGACGGGCTGATGAGCTACGGACCCACCCGCTTCCGGCTGGACCCGCAGCTCGGGATGCGGGTGCGGCGGGTGCTCCACCTGGACCTCGTACCGGGCCTGAAGCCGCTGCTGCTGACCGAGTTCGGGGCGCGGGAGGAGCTGGTGCCGACGGAGTCCGTCCTCAAGGTCCTCGCCGAACTCGCCGAGGCCACCGGCACCGCCGAGGCCACCGCCGGCGCCGTCGAGGCTCCTGGGGCCGAGCCGCCGGCGCTCCTCCTGGGCCAGTACCTCTCGGCGCTCGACCTCATGACCCTGGCCGAGGAGGAGGAGCTCCACGTGTCGATGGTGCGGGGCGCCCACGCCCTGGGCCACAACGAGCTGGTGTTCAAACCGCATCCCGGCGCCCCGGCCGCGTACTCCCGCCGGGCCGAGGAGGAGGCCGGGCGGCTCGGCGCCCGGCTGACCGTGATCGCCGCCCCGATACTGGCCGAGACCCTCTACCAGCGGCTGCGTCCGGCACTGGTCGTCGGCTGCTTCTCCACCGGTCTGCTGACCGCCGCCACCCTGTACGGGCTCCCGGTGGCCCGGACCGGCACGGAAGCGGTCCTGGCCCGCCTGACCCCGTACCCGAACAGCAACCGGGTCCCGCTGGCCCTGGTGGACGCCCTGCTCCCGGACCTCGCCGACGCGGAGGCGGTGCGCACCTGGGCGCCCCCGACACCCGAGCAGGTCCGGGGGAAGCCGGCGGCGCTGCTGACCGCCGTCGGGTTCACCATGCAGCCGCAGATCCTGGCCGCACGCCGGCCGGCGGCCGAGGCCTACCTGGCCCGGCACCTGACCACCCGCACCTGGCGGTACTTCACCCGCCGCCGGCTCACGGCCCTGGGGCTGCCGGGCGGCATCCCGGCGCAGCTCTCGTTCCTGCCGCGCAGCCGCGCGGTGCGCCGGGCCGTACGGCGGCTGAGCCGGCTGCGCCGCGCCGTCAGCTGACGGCGAGCTTGGCCGCGAAGCCGAGGAAGAGCACGCCCGCCGCGGAGGTGGCGCCGGCCGACAGCCGCTTGCGCCGGCGGAATGCCTCCGAGAGCCGGGTGCCGCCGAAGATCAGCAGCGTCAGGTACACGAAGCTGCCGGTCTGCAGCAGAGCGCCGAGGAGCAGGAACGACAGCGCCGGGTAGGCGTAGGACGGGTCCACGAACTGCACGAAGAAGGACATCAGGAAGAGGATGGCCTTCGGGTTGAGGAGGCTGATGAGCAGCGCCCGCCGGTAGGGCCGCTCGTTGCCGCCCGGTTCGGCGGGGGCGGCGGCCGGCGCCTCCTGCCGCTCCCGGCGCGTGCGCCACAGCGCCCAGGCGCCCCGCATCATCCCCACGGCCAGCCAGGCCAGGTACCCGGCGCCGAGGAACTTGACCACGGTGAACACCAGCGGGCTCGCCCGGAGCAGTGCTCCGGCGCCCACGGCGGTGAGCACCATCAGCACGGCGTCGCCGGTGAACACCCCGGCGGCGGCCTTGTATCCGGTCCGCACCCCTCGCCGTGCGGCCACGGAGAGCACGTACAGCGAGTTCGGACCCGGCAGAAGAATGATCAGTACGAGGCCGGCGAGGTACGTCGGCAGATCGGTGACACCCAGCATGCGCAGGAGTGTCCCATGAGGACACACCTGACAGTCCAGCGGGTTTCACCATGTGGAATCCGTCGGCTCGTACGTCCCCCACACCTCCCGCAGCGCCCCGCACACCTCCCCCACCGTGGCCCTCGCCCGCAGCGCCTCCTTCATCGGATACAGCACGTTCTCCGTTCCCGCGGCCGCCTCCCGCAGGGCCGCGAGCGCCGCCGAGACCGCCGCCGGGTCCCGCTCCGCCCGCAGCCGCGCCAGCGCCGCGCACTGCCGCGCCTCGATGGCCGGGTCCACGCGCAGCGGCTCGTACGGCTCCTCCCGGTCGAGCGCGAAACGGTTGACGCCGACCACCACCCGCTCCCCGCTCTCGGTCTCCTGCGCGATGCGGTAGGCGTTCCGCTCGATCTCGCCCTTCTGGAAGCCGTTCTCGATCGCGGCCACCGCCCCGCCCTGGTCCTCGACCCGCCGCATCAGCGCGAGCGCCGCCGCCTCCAGCTCGTCCGTCATCCGCTCCACGGCGTACGACCCGGCGAACGGGTCCACGGTGTGCGGCACGTCCGTCTCGTACGCGAGGACCTGCTGGGTGCGCAGCGCGAGGCGGGCGGACTTCTCCGTCGGCAGCGCGATGGCCTCGTCGAAGGAGTTGGTGTGCAGGGACTGCGTGCCGCCCAGGACGGCGGCCAGTGCCTGCACGGCCACCCGTACGAGGTTCAGCTCGGGCTGCTGCGCGGTCAGCTGGACCCCGGCCGTCTGGGTGTGGAAGCGCAGCATCAGCGACTTCGGATCCCGCGCCCCGAACTCCTCGCGCATGACGCGGGCCCAGATCCGCCGGGCCGCGCGGAACTTCGCGACCTCCTCCAGCAGGGTGGTGCGGGAGACGAAGAAGAAGGAGAGCCGGGGCGCGAACTCGTCGACCGCCATCCCGGCGGCCAGGGCCGTACGGACGTACGCGATGCCGTCGGCGAGGGTGAAGGCCACCTCCTGCGCGGGCGAGGCCCCCGCTTCGGCCATGTGGTAGCCGGAGATGGAGATGGTGTTCCACTTGGGGATCTCGGCCCGGCAGTAGCGGAAGGTGTCGGCCGTCAGCCGGAGCGAGGGCTCGGGCGGGAAGATGTACGTCCCCCGAGCGATGTACTCCTTCAGGACGTCGTTCTGGACGGTGCCCGTCAGCTGCCCGCCCGGGATGCCCTGTTCCTCCGCGACCAGCTGATAGAGCAGCAGGAGCAGCGCGGCGGGCGCGTTGATGGTCATCGAGGTGGAGACCCGGTCGAGCGGGATCCCGTCGAACAGCGTCCGCATGTCGTCGACGGAGTCGACGGCGACCCCGACCTTGCCGACCTCTCCGTGCGCGAGCGGGGCGTCGGAGTCGTGTCCCATCTGGGTCGGCAGGTCGAAGGCGACGGAGAGTCCGGTGCCGCCGCCGGCGATGAGCTGCCGGTAGCGGGCGTTGGACTCGGCGGCCGTGCCGAAGCCGGCGTACTGCCGCATGGTCCACGGCCGACCGGTGTACATGTTCGGATAAATCCCCCTGGTGTAGGGGAAATCACCCGGTTCGCCCAGGGCGGCCGCGGGGTCCCACCCCGTCAGGTCGCCGGGCCCGTAGACGGGTTCGATCGGGAGTCCGCTCTCGGTGCGTGCCATGTGACGAAGACCTCCGTGGAGCTGCCGGGCCCGGGCTGGTACAGCCTTGCCCGCCATCTCTTCTCAAGACCGCGGACGGCTGCTGGTCACAATGGCGCAACATCCCGTGGCCCAGTGCAACTCTCCACGCGCGGCAGGCATCACCTAGATACACGACGTAGAAACCGGGGGACTGCAATGCAGCGCCAGAGATTCATAATCCGCACGCTCGGGGTTGCCACCGCCGTCGCGCTCACCGCGACCGCCTGCGGGCCGCAGAAGTCGGAGTCCGCCGGCTCCGCTTCCCCGGCTTCGTCCTCGCCCACGGCGGGCGTCTCCCCCGAAGCCTCACCGACCACCGACGACAAGCCCGGCGAGGCCTCGCCGTCGGCCTCCGCGTCGCCCTCCGCCTCGGCTTCCCCGTCGTCCTCTCCTTCGCCCTCGGTGAAGCAGATCATGGCCAACGGCGACGACAGCGACCAGGTGCGCGAGCTCCAGGCGCGTCTGCGCCAGCTCAAGCTGATGTCGGTGGCGCCGACCGGTTTCTACGGCTCGAAGACCACGGCCGCGGTCAAGTCCTTCCAGTCGAAGAACGGCCTGAACGCGACCGGTTCGGTCGACGACGCCACCTGGAAGAAGATCCAGAGCGCCAGCAAGAAGCCCACCGACGACGAGCTGCGCCCGCCGACCGTCAACGAGGTCGACGCGCCGGACCCGCGCTGCATGGAGGGCCGGGTGATGTGCATCAGCAAGGAGAGCCGCACCCTCGCCTGGATGATCGACGGCAAGGTCATCTCCACCATGGACGTGCGCTTCGGTTCGGAGAACACCCCGACCCGCGAGGGCGTCTTCAAGGTGGACCGCAAGGAGAAGGAGTGGACGTCCACGCTCTACCACACCGCCATGCCGTACTCGATGTTCTTCAGCGGCGGCCAGGCCGTGCACTACTCGGCCGACTTCGCGGCCCGCGGCTACAACGGCGCCTCGCACGGCTGTGTGAACGTCCGGGACAAGGGCAAGCTGTCGAACCTCTTCGGCCAGGTCAACGTCGGCGACAAGGTCGTCGTGTACTGGTGATGCGCGCGGCCCCACGGGCCCATGCGGAAGGCCTTCGACCGGATCCGGTCGAAGGCCTTGTTGTGGGAGGCCGAGGGACGGCCTCCGGGGGTCGAAGTAAAGGGCGCGGGCAGGGCCGGGGGAACGTGCCCCGCCCGCGCCGGTTGCGCAGAGCCCAGGGGTACGGGGGGAACCCCGGCTCATGCGCGGCCGATGACCAGTCGGCTCGATATGTACTGCGCCGCCGGTTCGAAAAGTGTTACAGGCAGCTCAGCGCATGTGTCAGAGACCGGCGCGCAGGCCCGTCGAGCCCCGCGGAACCGCCGGGTCCAGGGTCGGGGCCTTGAGCACCCCGTCCCCCAGCGGGGTGTCGTTGCGCCTGCCGCCGGAGTCCCGCTCCAGCAGCGACTTGCAGTAGTCCGGGATCCGGGTGAGCCCGTCGGCCAGGCGTGAGAGCCGCTCGCGGCGGTCGTCGTCGAGGCGGCCCGACCGGTAGTCCTGGCAGAGGTCCAGCGCCTTGATCAGGTTCTCCCGCTCGCGCCGCTCGCGGTCCTTGCCGGTGTCTCCGCCGCCGAAGGTGTCCCGGTCCGGGTCCTTGTCGCCCGTGCCGCCCGCGCCGCTCAGGTCGCCCCGGGTGTCCTTGCCCGAGCCGCCGGTCAGCGAGGTGCCCGCCGAGGTGTCCCCGCCGGTTCCGGTGCCGGGCACCGTACGTCCGTCCGTGCCCGGCGGCTGCGACGGGCCCGGGGTGAGCATCGAATTCGAGCCGTCCGGCAGCGGGGTGGGCCGCAGCTTCGGGGTGAGCGTCGGGGCTCCGCTGTCGATGCCCGGGTCCGCGTTCTCGCCGGCGGTGACGGACATCGCCGGTCCGGGTCCCGCACTGTCGTGCCGGTCGCGGTCCAGCAGCCCGGCACCCGCCGCCGCGGCGAGGCCGCCGACGGCGACGCTCGCCAGGGCGGCCGCCAGACCGAAGCTCACGGTCCGGCCGCGCCGGCGGGCGGGTGCGGGTGGGGGTGCGAAGGAGGGGACGAGACGGCCGAGATCGACCACGGGTTCGCCGGATCCGGCCGTCGCGGTCCGCTCCGACCGGTCCGCGGAGCGGCCGGCGGCGGTCCGCGCCGTACGGAAGGCGGCCACGGCCGCGGCCTCGCCGGGCAGTTCCGTTCCCGCGGGCGGCAGCGCTCCGCCGGCGCCCAGGGCTTCCAGGGCGTCGAGTGCGGCGCGCAGCCGGGCGGCCTCGACGCGGGCGCGCGGTTCGGCGCCGGCCGGGCCCACAGGTTCCGCCGGTTCGCCGCGCAGCAGTCTGTCCGCCGCGGCCTGGTCCAGCCACCTGTTGCGCTCGTCGGCCATCACATGTCCTTCTGCGTCCGCCAACGTGAATGCGTCACACCGGTTTGCTCTACGAAGCCCCCGCCTCGGCCACGCTGTGCGGGTACGGCGTCGAGATCCCTCCCGCCCCCGCCGTCCCACGGCTGGCCACCGGCATTATGGCCGACCGCCGCGGCCGGCTCCGCGCCGGTGCCCTGGTCGGGCCCGAACCCGCCCTCGGAACCCTCTTCGCCGAGCAGCTCGGCCAGCTTCTTCAGACCCCGGTGCGCCGCGGTCCGTACGGCACCGGGCCGCTTGCCGAGGGTCTCGGCCGCGCTCTTGGCGTCCAGTCCGACCACGACCCGCAGGACGACGGCCTCGGCCTGGTCCTGCGGCAGCTTCGCGATGAGGGCCATGGTCCGGCCGGTGGAGAGGGACTCCATCGCCGCGCCCGCGGTGTCGCAGTCGGCGGCCCACGCGGCCAGTTCGGTGTCGTCGCCGCCGATGGCGGGACGGCGGCCGCGCATGCGGATGTGGTCGAGGGCCCGGTTGCGGGCGATGCGGGCGGCCCAGCCGCGGAAGCGGTCGGCGTCGCCGGTGAAGGAGTCGAGGTCGCGGGCGATCTGCAGCCAGGCCTCGGAGGTCACGTCCTCCGCGTCGCCGTCCCCGACGAGCGTGCGTACGTATCCGAGCAGGCGTGGGTGCACGGCGCGGTACACAGCACGGAACGCGTTCTCGTCGCCGTCCTGTGCCGCGAGCACCGCGGCGGTCAGCTCCGCGTCGTCCCCCAGCAAAGTCCCCAACCCGTTCACTGTCCTGTACGTGTGGCGCAAATCAGCACGTTACGGCTTTCAAGTACCTCGCGTCCACGCGTGATACAACGTGCAACCAACCCTGTGCGGAGCGAGGTGTGACACAAAACGCACTCGAGGCGCTGACAGGGATACGGGCTTGTCGCACGAGTCCGTGACGGATGGCGGCCGGGGCCTCTCCTGTGGGGGGTGGCGGCCTCGGTCGCCCTCCCCCTCCCGGACCACTTCCCGGGCCTGGCTGCGGCGCTCACGTCATCCTTTCGGCTCACTTCCGGGTGAAAACCCCTGATGGGTACGACACACCCTGCCTTGCATCGCTAGCGTGGCGGTACACCCGCGCCGCGCCCAGAGGAGCCCCCCGCTGTCCAGCCACCTTCCGGGACAGGCCCGCGGCTGCTCCGATCCTTCTCACGGCTCAGGGCTGGCGCGGTTCAACGTCCTGTCCCCCGAGACCGCCCAGGCCGTCCTGCTGCAGTGCTGCGGGAGCCGCCGCTGGGCGCACCGGGTGGCCACCCACCGCCCCTACCCGGATCCGGGCGCCCTGCTCGCCGCCGCGGACGAGGCCTCGTACGACCTCTCGCAGGCCGACCTGACCGAGGCGCTGGCCGCGGAGAACTCTGCGGAGCTGGACCACGGCGCGCCGTACGCCGCCCTGCTGGCCCTCGACGCGGCGCACGCGGAGTACGAACGTAAATTCGGGCACGCCTTCGTGATCTGCCTCGCAGGGCATCCGCCCGAGGAGCAGGCGGACCAGCTGCTGGGGGCGATCCGCCGCCGGATGACGCACGAGGTGGACGAGGAGCGCTCGATCTCCGCGGACGAGCTGCGCCGCGTCGCACAGGCCCGGCTCTGGGACCTGACACGCTGGCTGACCTCCACGGATGGGCCGACTGCCACGGAAATCGGGCTATTCGCCCCTGTGGGATAGTCCGTACGTGCCTGTTTGATCACACCGATGGCCCCCGCGCAAGGGAACCGACAAAGCGTCGCTACGATGTCCGGGGCCGGAGGACCGTACCCGGCCGGGCCCGACCGACAAAGAAGCCGGCTGGCCCCCGCCCCGCTTCCGGAGGGTTTTCCGTGCCGGCTGGAACGTTGTACCGCGGCCGGGAAGGAATGTGGTCCTGGGTGGCTCATCGAGTCACCGGCGTCCTCATTTTCTTCTTCCTGTTCGTACACGTCCTCGACACCGCACTCGTCCGCGTCTCCCCCGAGGCGTACGACGACGTGGTGGCTACCTACAAGACTCCGATCGTCGCGCTGCTGGAGTACGGCCTCGTCGCCGCAATCCTGTTCCACGCGCTCAACGGTCTCCGTGTCATCGCCGTGGACTTCTGGTCCAAGGGCCCGCGCTACCAGAAGCAGATGCTCTGGTCCGTCGTGGTCATCTGGATGGCGCTGATGGTCGGGGCCCTGATCCCCGTACTGGGCCACGCCTACCTTGAACTGTTCGGGAAGTGACACGCATGTCTTCTGACACTTCTTCCGTCGACATGACCAAGGGCGTCGGCGGCGTGGAGGGCGTGTCCCTCTACGACGTCGACAACCCCGCGCCTTACATCGAGGCCCCGCGCAAGCGCACGGGCAAGACCCCGCGCTCGACCCGCGGCAACTTCGAGATGGTCGCGTGGCTCTTCATGCGCCTCTCGGGCATCGTGCTCGTCGTCCTGGTCATCGGCCACCTGCTGATCCAGCTGGTGCTCGACGGCGGCGTCTCCAAGATCGGCTTCGCCTTCGTGGCCGGCCGGTGGGCTTCCCCGTTCTGGCAGGTCTGGGACCTGCTGATGCTGTGGCTGGCCATGCTGCACGGCGCCAACGGTCTGCGTACGGTCATCAACGACTACGCGGAGCGCGCCAACACGCGGCTGTGGCTGAAGGGCCTGCTCTACACCGCCACGGTGTTCACCATCCTTCTGGGCACGCTGGTGATCTTCACCTTCGACCCGAACATCCGCTAGGCAACGGGGCTGAGGCGAAACCAATGAAGATCCACAAGTACGACACCGTCATCGTCGGCGCGGGCGGCGCGGGCATGCGCGCCGCCATCGAGTCGACGAAGCGCAGCCGCACCGCGGTGCTGACGAAGCTCTACCCGACCCGCTCCCACACGGGTGCCGCGCAGGGCGGCATGGCCGCCGCGCTGGCCAACGTGGAAGAGGACAACTGGGAGTGGCACACCTTCGACACGGTCAAGGGCGGTGACTACCTGGTCGACCAGGACGCCGCCGAGATCCTGGCGAAGGAGGCCATCGACGCGGTCCTCGACCTGGAGAAGATGGGCCTGCCGTTCAACCGCACGCCGGACGGCACCATCGACCAGCGCCGCTTCGGCGGCCACTCGCGCAACCACGGCGAGGCCCCGGTCCGCCGGTCCTGCTACGCCGCGGACCGCACCGGTCACATGATCCTCCAGACGCTGTACCAGAACTGCGTCAAGGAGGGCGTGGAGTTCTTCAACGAGTTCTACGTCCTGGACCAGCTCCTGGTCGAGGAGGACGGCGTCAAGAAGTCGGCCGGTGTGGTCGCGTACGAGCTCGCCACCGGCGAAATCCACGTGTTCCAGGCCAAGGCCGTCATCTACGCCTCCGGCGGCACCGGCAAGTTCTTCAAGGTGACCTCCAACGCGCACACCCTCACGGGTGACGGCCAGGCGGCCTGCTACCGCCGCGGCCTGCCGCTCGAGGACATGGAGTTCTTCCAGTTCCACCCGACGGGCATCTGGCGCATGGGCATCCTGCTGACGGAGGGCGCCCGCGGTGAGGGCGGCATCCTCCGCAACAAGGACGGCGAGCGCTTCATGGAGAAGTACGCGCCGGTCATGAAGGACCTCGCGTCCCGTGACGTCGTCTCGCGCTCCATCTACACCGAGATCCGTGAGGGCCGCGGCTGCGGTCCCGCCGGTGACCACGTGTACCTGGACCTGACGCACCTGCCGCCGGAGCAGCTCGACGCGAAGCTCCCGGACATCACCGAGTTCGCGCGCACCTACCTGGGCATCGAGCCGTACACGGACCCGATCCCGATCCAGCCCACCGCGCACTACGCCATGGGCGGCATCCCGACCAACGTCGAGGGTGAGGTCCTGGCGGACAACACCACCGTCGTCCCGGGCCTGTACGCGGCCGGCGAGGTCGCGTGCGTGTCGGTGCACGGCGCGAACCGCCTGGGCACCAACTCGCTGCTGGACATCAACGTCTTCGGCAAGCGCTCCGGTATCGCCGCGGCCAGGTACTCGCAGGAGAACGACTACGTCGAGCTCCCCGAGAACCCGGCGCAGCAGGTCATCGACCTCGTCGAGCACCTGCGCAACTCCACGGGCAAGGAGCGGGTCGCCGACCTGCGTCTGGAGCTCCAGGAGACGATGGACGCGTGCGTGATGGTGTTCCGTACGGAGCAGACCATCAAGACCGCGGTCGAGAAGATCGCGGAGCTGCGCGAGCGCTACAAGAACGTGTCCGTCCAGGACAAGGGCAAGCGCTTCAACACGGACCTGCTGGAGGCCATCGAGCTGGGCAACCTGCTCGACCTGGCCGAGGTCATGGCCGTGTCCGCGCTGGCGCGCAAGGAGTCCCGCGGCGGTCACTACCGCGAGGACTACCCGAACCGCGACGACGTCAACTTCATGCGCCACACCATGGCGTACCGCGAGGTCGGCGACAACGGCAAGGACTCCGTCCGGCTGGACTACAAGCCCGTCGTCGTCACCCGCTACCAGCCGATGGAGCGTAAGTACTGATGGCCACCCCCACCCTGGACAAGATGGAGGCGGCGGCCGCCGCCTCGCCGTTCATCACGGTCACCTTCCGGATCCGCCGCTTCAACCCGGAGATCTCGGAGGAGTCGACCTGGCAGGACTTCCAGGTCGAGATCGACCCGAAGGAGCGCGTGCTCGACGGTCTCCACAAGATCAAGTGGGACCTCGACGGCACGCTGACCTTCCGCCGCTCGTGCGCGCACGGCATCTGCGGCTCCGACGCGATGCGGATCAACGGCAAGAACAGGCTCGCCTGCAAGACGCTGATCAAGGACATCAACCCGGAGAAGCCGATCACCGTCGAGGCCATCAAGGGCCTCACGGTGATGAAGGACCTCGTCGTCGACATGGAGCCCTTCTTCCAGGCGTACCGCGACGTCATGCCGTTCCTGATCACCAAGGGCAACGAGCCGACGCGCGAGCGCCTGCAGTCCGCCGAGGACCGCGAGCGCTTCGACGACACCACCAAGTGCATCCTGTGCGCCGCGTGCACGTCCTCGTGCCCGGTGTTCTGGAACGACGGCCAGTACTTCGGCCCGGCGGCGATCGTCAACGCGCACCGCTTCATCTTCGACTCGCGTGACGAGGCCGGCGAGCAGCGGCTGGAGATCCTGAACGACAAGGACGGCGTGTGGCGCTGCCGCACGACCTTCAACTGCACCGATGCCTGCCCCCGCGGCATCGAGGTCACGAAGGCGATCCAGGAAGTCAAGCGCGCCCTGATCACGCGCCGCTTCTGATTTCCCGGCCCGTGCCCGTACGAGGGCCCCGCACCCGGTTCACCGGGTGCGGGGCCCTCGTCGTTCCCGCAGGCGTTCAGCGGCGGAGCTGGCTGACGATGGTCGGGTCGGTGATCTCCGTGTCCTTCGTGAGCAGCATGGCCTTGCTGAGGATCACGGCCAGCGTCCGGTCCCCCTCGAAGGGCAGGTAGCCGGTGTCGGGAGCGGTGGATCCGCCGGGGACGATGCACAGGTACTGGTCGTTCGGGGTCATCAGGACGTTCCCCGAGCCCAGGTGGATCTTGTACGTGTGCAGCTCGCCCCGCACGTGCAGGAAGCGGCCCTCGACCGTGCAGCGGTCGGCGACGGCCAGGCGCGGCACCAGCCGCTCCAGCAGCGCCCGCCGGGTCTCCGCGCTCTGGTTCAGCTCGCCGAAGCCGTACGAGGTCCAGTACTCGCGGAAGCGGCCCTGCGGCCCGCCGTCGGACCAGGTCGGGTCGTTGCCGACGCTGGCCACGCCCACGAACAGGTCGACGTCCCGGAGCACCTCGCTCAGCACCAGCGCCGGTATCCGGTCGAGCGGCAGCGGGTCGACGTGGCGGCGGCGGCCGTCCTCCGGCCACATGGCGTACCCGCCGCCGTACGTGCTCGCCCAGTTCTGCGGGGCGTCGACCGGGTAGAAGCGCACCTGGTCGGTCCGCAGCCGCAGGTAGGTCCCCGCGTCGGTGGTGTCGAGCCCGTACTCCTGCCCCTCGCCCTCGATCCAGTACTCGGCCCGCAGCCCCCACTGCGGCAGCTCGCGGGTGGCCGGCGGGGCGGAGCCGTCGACGCAGAGACGGAGCTTGTTGCGCCATCCCCGGACGGCGGCGAGCGAGTTGAACTGGTGCTGGCGCAGGATGTGCGCGGCGAAGCGGTTGGAGTACGTCCGTGTCCTGCGTTCGGCGTCGGTGAGCAGGTAGACCTCGCGGTGGGCCTGCTTGAAGGGCTGGGTCACGGCGTGCCGCTCCAGCCACTCCCGCCAGGCGACCACCTCGGCGGGCACGGCGGCGACCGGGTGCCACAGCTCGACGGTGGCGCCGCCGGTGACGGGGGCTCCCGTGAGGGTGCGCAGCGCACCGTCCGCGAAGCAGGCGGCCGTCCCGTCCACGGTCCAGATCAGCCGCCGGGCCAGGGTCCCGACCAGCGGGTGGTCGAGGTAGCGCGCACGCCACTGCCCGTACGCCCAGGTGCGCCGGGCCAGGAACTGCCGGTCCAGCCGTTCCGCCTGCGCGGACAGGGACTTGTCGATGTCCTTGACCAGGCCCTTGAGGTCCTTGAGCTCCTCGGCGTGGTCCCTGCGGACGGCGGCGGGCGCGGCCCTGACCCGCTTCCCGGTGGCGTTGCTCCAGGTCAGTGCGGCCTTGTTCCCGCGCACCTCCAGCAGCGCGATCGCCTCCCCCACGCGGAACTCGGCCTTCCCCACCTCCGTCAGCCCGTACGCGGGAACGGCCAGCTCCTCGATCTCCTCGCGGCTCAGCCCGAGGGCGGCGGCGCGCGTCTCCAGCGCCGCGTCGATGAGCTTGAGGGTGCCCTTGTACGTCACCCGGGAGCCGAGCCTGGCCAGTTCGGCGAGGGCGGCCTCACCGTCCAGCCGGGCCAGGGAGTTGACCGCCGCGTTGGCCACCTTGGGGTTGCGCGGCCCGAGTCCGGCGGCCTTGCGCAGGGAGCACTCGACGAGCACGCCGAGCGCGCGGACCGTGGCGGGGTGCGGCGGGAGGAAGGACAGCAGCCAGGCCAGGCCGCGCAGGGCGTTGGCGTTGTACGGGTCGAAGGCACTGTTGACGTCCGCTTCGTACGGAGCCCGCTCCAGCTCGAAGGTGCGGGGCCGCCCGACGAGGGCCAGCCACGGCAGCACGGCTTCGCGCACCGCGTCGCCGCCGAGGGTCCCGATGAGCGCCCGGCCGCCCTTCTCCCATGCGGCGGAAGGCTTGGCGGCGGTGGCGGTCAGCGCGTACGCGAGCAGCTCCCGCAGGCCCCCGTCCTCCATGGCCCGCTCGGCCCATTCCTCGCCGACGTTGAGCACGGGCTCGGTGAGCCGCGCGGCGAACGCGGGGAGGCTGCTGTCACGGTACGAGCTCAGCGCGCTGCGCCGGATGGTCGCGATGACGGCGGGCGAGAGCGCGTGCCCCGCGGCGAGCTCGGCGTCGGCGAGGACCTCGTGCCGGTCGGCGAACCAGTAGGAATGGGACCGGGCGAGGACGTCGAGCCGGGCGGTGCGCTCCCCGGCCAGCGGAAGACCGTCCAGACCGCGTCCGACGATCGCGATCAGGGTCAGGACCTTCTCCTGCACCCGCTCGGTGTCGGATGCCCGCCGGTAGCGGTCGGCGAGGGCCTCGACCAGCCGGCGCCGGTCGTCTTCCGGGAGCCGCTGCACCCCGTCGAGCTGCTCCATGACGGCGGGCTGGTGGAGATTCGCCGTCACGGCCCGGCGGACCAGTCCGTCCGCCAGCGCCTTGGCCTCGTGCGCCGTCGTCATCAGCCACCCACCAGGGCGACGAGCTTCAGGAAGGTGACCTCGACGCCGAGCGGAAGGACGATCTCCTCGTCCAGTTCCGTGATCTGACGGTCCCCCACCAGCACCAGGAAGCCGTTGCGCTCGAACGCCCTGAGTGCCAGCTCGGTCTGCTTCTCCGGGTCGATGCGGCGCGGCGTGCGCAGCGCGTACCCGTTCAGGGCCCGCTCGGCCTCCTCCGGCTGGACCAGCCCCCGGAAGACCTCGGGCCGCCGGGCGTGGTACTCCGCGACCTCCTGGAACACCCTGCGCCGGATCAGTTCGCGCAGCGCGAGCCGCTCCTCGGCGATCTCGAGTCCCCAGCCGTCGCCACGGCCCCCGGCGGTCGTCTCGTCGACGAAAGTCACCATTCCCATACCGCCGACCGTAGGGGCGACCACTGACAACGGGCGGGGGCGGGACCGGACGGAAGGTCAGGGGCGGGTCGGGGGCGGGTGGGGGACGTCCCTCATGGTCGGCGGATCTTGCTCACGGCAGGCTTGCGGTCATGACGAACCCCGCGAACCTCCGTACGCGCACGGCCCGTTGGATCACCCTGGCAGCCGCCGGCGCGGCCGTGGCCTCGCTCACCGTCGGCGCCCTGCCGGCCTCGGCCCAGCCGAACCCGGCTCCGGTGGCGGGCACGGGCACGATTTTCGGCCATCGTCCGGCGGTCGACGAGGAGGCCCTGGCGAAGGCGATGGCCCCCGACGGTGTCGCGACGGGGACGATGGTGCGGATCTCCGGGCCGGGCGTCCGCTGGACGAAGGCGACGGGCCCGCTCTCCCAGGACCCCGCGGCGTCCTTCCGCATCGGCAGCATGACCAAGCTGTTCACCTCCACGGTGGTGCTGCAGCTGGTCGCCGAGGGGCGGTTCACCCTGGACACCCCGGTCCGCGAGGTCCTCCCCGACACCGTTCCGGCGCACTGGAAGCCGATCACGATCGGCCAGCTGCTGAGCCACACCAGCGGCCTCGGCCTGCCCTGCGAGCCCCTCGGCGACGGCCTCGGTCTGACGCCCGAGCGGGTGGTCCGCGCCTGGACCAGCTGCGCCGCCGCACCGGAGTCCCCCGTCACCGTCCAGCAGTACAACGGCGCCAACTACTTCATCCTCGGCCTGGCGATCGAGAAGGTCACCGGCCACACCTACGCCGACGAGGTCCGGCGGCGCATCACACGCCCGCTCGGCCTGCGCCACACGTACCTCCCGCAGCCGGGGGACACGTCCGTCCCCTCTCCGTCACTGGACGCGCCGACCCCCAAGGAGCCGTGGGCGTGGGCCGAGGGCGGCATGATCTCCAACGCTCCCGACATGGAGCGCTTCATGAAGGCGCTGCTCGGCGGCCGTCTGCTGCCGCCGGCGCAGCAGCGGCGGCTGTTCGTCATGCCCCCGCTCTCCAAGTCCGCCAAGGAGCCTTACAGCGCGGGAGGGTTGGCCCCCTACACGCTGTCGGACGGCACCGAGGTGTGGGGCAAGACCGGCAGCATGGCCCAGTACTCCGGCGGGGTCTTCGGCACCGCGGACGGCCGCCGCGCGGTCACGTACTCCTTCCTGCCGACCCGGACCGCGACCAGGGCCGAGGCCATCGAACACGTCACCGGCATCGTCGAGGCAGCTCTCTGACCGGCACACGGGGAAGGGTGTCGTTGTGGAAGGATCGGCCATATGAGCGAGCAGCAGCCGAACCCGTACGCCAATGACCCCGCCGGCCAGGGCGGTCAGCCCGGCACCCCCGGCCAGGACGACTACAAGTGGGGCCCCGGCGAGGCCAGTTACGGCTACCCCCAGCCCTATCCGGCGGCCCCGGCCTACCAGCCGACCATCGGCGGCGCGGGCCTGCCGGCCCCCGGCTACCCCGCCGCCGCCCCGGTCGGCGGCGCCGCCCTGTCCCTCGGTGACATCACCATCGCCGGGGACCAGATCATCACCCCGTCGGGCCCGATGCCGCTCAAGGGCGCGATGTGGAACGCGACCGACTTCTCGCGCACCGAGGAGAAGATCCCGCCCCACGCGATCGTGTTGGCGATCGTGTTCTTCATCTTCTGCCTGCTCGGCCTGCTCTTCCTCCTGATGAAGGAGAAGACCACCACCGGCTACATCCAGGTCACGGTGACCAGCGGCGGCCGCCACCACTCCACGATGATCCCGGCGACGAACGCGGGCACCTACCAGTGGGTGATGTCTCAGGTGAACTACGCCCGGTCACTGAGCTTCTGACGGATCCGACCGGGCGGGGCGGGGCCCCGGCCGGCGGGAGCCGCCGCCCTCACGCACGCGGACGGACCTCGACGTTCTCCAGGACGCCGACGGCGTCCGGGACCAGGACGGCCGCCGAGCAGTAGGCGGTGACGAGGTACGAGATGACCGCGCGCTCGTCGATGCCCATGAAGCGGACGTTGAGCCCCGGCTCGAACTCGTCCGGCAGGCCGGTCTGGTAGAGGCCGATCACGCCTTCGTCGTCCTCGCCCGTGCGCACCGCGATGATCGAGGAGGTGTGCTGTGCGGTGAGCGGGATCTTCCCGCAGGGCAGGAGCGGCACCCCTCGCCAGGCGGGGATGCGGTGGCCGTCGACCTCGACGCCGTCGAGACCGATGCCCCGCTTGTTGCACTCCTTGCCGAAGGCGGCGATGGCCTTCGGGTGGGCGCCGCGCGGGCGGTGTACTCCCAGGTGGTGCCCTTGGCACGGGCCAGGGTGTGGCCGCCGAAGGTGTCGCCGTCGCCGAGGCGGCCGACGACGTTCTCGTCCCCGTACTTGCCCGGGCAGATCTTCTCGACCTTGCCGTGGGCGATGAGGAAGACGTGGTCGGCCTTCTTGCCGGAGTGCACGATGACCTGGCCGGGCTGGTACTCCTTCTGCACGAACTTCTCGGCCAGCGCGCCGAGCGCCAGCGGATCGTCGAAGCCGCGCAGGAGCGGCAGCTCGGTCAGCTCGGCCGGGATGACGTGGACCTTGGAGCCGTTCTTGACGAAGGTGACGCGGCCGTCGCCGAGCGTGTACGAGAGCCGCCGGGCGTGTGCACCCAGGGCCTCTCCGCTCGCTTGAACTTGTTCAAAAAAGGCCCTACAGTCAACGACGTAAGCATTTGAACGCGTTCAAGGGGGCTGGGGCAATGGACCTCACCGTGGTCACGTACGTCATCTACCTGCTCATCAGCATCGGGCTCACCGTCTGGGTGGCCCGCACGCTCAGCCGCAACGGCCGCGTCTTCATCGGCGACGTCCTCCAGGGGAACGAGAAGCTCGCGGACGCCGTCAACCAGCTGCTCGTGGTCGGCTTCTACCTCGTGAACATCGGCTTCGTGACCCTCTACCTGAGGTCGAGCGAAGAGATCGACAGCGCCCGCGGCCTCTTCGAGGCCCTCTCGGTCAAGCTCGGCGTCGTCCTGCTGGTCCTCGGGGTCATGCACCTCGGAAACGTGTGGGTCCTGAACAAGATGCGCCGCCGGGGCATCATGGAGCGCCAGCAGACCCCGCCCGTCCCCCCGCAGGGGTGGACCGCGCCGGCCGGGGCCTGAACCGTGGCCGCCACGGGAGCGATACGGAAACTGACCGTCCTGTACGACGCGAACTGTCCGCTCTGCGTGCACATCCGGCACTGGCTGCTCGCGCAGCGCCGGCTGGTCCCGCTCGCCCTGGTCCCCGCGGGCTCGTACGAGGCGCAGCGCCGGTACCCGCAGCTCGACCACGCGTCGACGCTGAAGGAGATCACCGTGATCGGGGACTCGGGGCAGGTGTGGACCGGGACCGACGCCTTCATCGTGTGCCTGTGGGCGCTGGCGGAACACCGGCCGAAGGCCAACTGGCTGGCCACCACGGCCGGCCGGCCCTTCGCCCGGGCCGCCATGTACACCGCCTCCGCCTGGCGGCAGGCGGTACGGACCGAGGGCGGGCCCGAGAGTGCGGAGGGACCGGCCTGTGACGACCAGTGCTCCGTCCCCCGATAGGCTCATACACCGTGACTGATCAGAAGGCTCCCAAGAGCGAGCAGACCCGCACGCTCATCCTCGAAACCGCGCTCCGTCTCTTCCAGGAGCGCGGCTTCGACAAGACGACGATGCGGGGTATCGCGAAGGAGGCCGGTGTCTCGGTCGGCAACGCCTACTACTACTTCGAATCGAAGGAACATCTGGTCCAGGGGTTCTACGACCGGATCGGCGCCGCCCACCAGGCAGCGGTCCGGCCCATCCTGGACAACGAGACCGATCTGCAGAAGCGGCTCGCGGGCGTACTGACCAGCTGGATGGACATCGCGGCTCCGTACCACGAGTTCGCCTCGCAGTTCTTCAAGAACGCGGCCGACCCCGAGAGTCCGCTCAGCCCGTTCTCGCCGGAATCCGAAACGGCGCGGCAGGCGGCGATCGACATCCACCGCGAGGTGCTGGCGGGGGCGAAGACCAAGGTGCCGGCCGAGCTGGCCGACGTGCTGCCGGAGCTCATGTGGCTCTCGCAGATGGGCCTGGTCCTGTACTGGGTCTTCGACCGCTCCCCGAACAGCGAGAAGACGCGGCGGCTCGCCGAGCGCGGCGCGCAGCTGACGACGCGGGGCATCGTCCTGGCCAGGTTCCGGGTGCTGCGGCCGCTGGTGCGGGAAGTGCACGAACTCTTCGCGGACTTCCTGCCGGGCATGGCCCAGACGGCCACGGCGGGGGCCCGGCGCAAGGCGTCGGACCCGGACCCCGGCTCTGAGCCGGAACCCTCGTAGGCCCGGGGCTCCGGCTCAGAGCCAGTTGAGTTCCCACAGGCGCCAGACCCCGGCCCCGGCAGAGAGGCACTGGGCACCAGTGACTGCCTCGCAGGCCATGGCGTCTTGACCGGACGACTCTCTGCCCGCCTTCTTCTGCCGGAATTCAGCTTCGGGAGCGCCGATTTGCCGCGGGGCATGGCCGGTTCGGCGGTCAGGCCTGATATGAGGCGAGTTCTACGACCGTGATGTCGGACGGTGCGCCCACCCGGACCGGGGGTCCCCAGGCGCCGGCCCCGCGGGACACGTAGAGCTGGGTGTCTCCGTAGCGCTCCAGCCCGGCGACGGTGGGGTTGGCGAGCTCGGCGAGGTAGTTGCCGGGCCAGAGCTGGCCGCCGTGGGTGTGGCCGGAGAGCTGGAGGTCGACGCCGTGGCGGACGGCGTCGTGGATGACGACGGGCTGGTGGGCGAGGAGCACGGCGGCCCGCGTCCGGTCGCGGTCACCGAGGGCCGCCTGGAAGTCGGGTCCGCTTCCCTCCAGTTCCCCCTGGATGTCGTTGACGCCGGCGAGGTCGAAGTGGGGCAGCGCGCGGCGGGCGTTCTCCAGCGGGGTCAGCCCGAGCTCGCGGACGTGGTCGATCCACTGCCGTGCACCGGAGAAGTACTCGTGGTTCCCGGTCACGAAGTACGAGCCGTGGCGGGCGGAGAGCCGGCGCAGCGGCTCCGCGGCGGGCCCGAGGTCCGGGACGCTTCCGTCGACGAGGTCGCCGACGATGGCGATGAGGTCGGGCTGGGTGCGGTTGACGGTGTCGACGATGCGCTGGGTGTGGGCGCGGCCGAGCACCGGGCCGAGGTGGACGTCGCTGACGACGGCGATGCGGAAACCGTGCGCCGCGCGCGGCAGTTTGGCCAGCGGTACCTGCACCCGCCGCACGCTCGGTCCGCGCAGGACCCCGTACGTCCCGGTCGCGACGGTGCCGACGGCCACGGCGGCGGCCGCCCCGCCGACCGCCCGCGCGACGAACCGGCGGCGGGTCAGCTCCAGGCCCATGGCGGCGGGCTCGGCGGGCTCCGCGGTGGCGGCCGCGACGGACGCCGGGGCGGGCTCGGGGGCCGGCTCGGGGGCGGGCCCCGGGCCGGCGGCCCGGGGAACGGTCTGCGGCGCGGGAGGTCCGGCGACCGCCCCGGAGGGGACCCGGTGGGCCAGACGGCGGAGCAACAGCGCGCGGATCGGCTCCGCGACCAGCATCGTCAGGGTCAGGTACAGGAGCACCGCGAGCCAGAGGTATCCCGGCCAGGCCACCGTCTGCTGCAGCCAGAAGGGGGCTCCGGCGCGACCCGTGGTCAGGGCGGCCACAGAGAGGAGGGGCAGGGCGATGGTCAAGGCCGTGCCGACGCGGCGGGTGAGGGCGCCGGGCTCCGTGGTGTCGCGGACCAGGCGGATCCAGAGCCAGCGGTGCACCAGCACCAGCAGGGCGCAGACCGCGAGCGCGACGAGCGCGAAGACGAGGATCGTCATGCCGAGGCCCCTCTGTCGCCGCCCGTGCCCGTGTCCGTGGCCGTACGTGATTCACGCAGCAGGGCTCGGACCCCGCGCAACCCGATCACACCGACCGCCGTCCCCAGGAGAAAGGACGTCACCGCGAGCGTCAGGTGCACCCAGAAGTAGGAAGTGGGATCGCCCGCCGCATCAAAGGCCTGGCCACTGCCGTTCTTCCACAGGTTCCGGACGAAAGACACCCAGATGAACCAGCTCCACACTCCGAAGGCGAGCAGGAACCAGGAGGCGGCACGGCTGAGTTTCATGCCTTCAGTATCGGATTCGTCCCCAGGACGGACGCGCCGGGGTGGGCTGTCCCGGGGGTGGTTGCACCGAATTGGCCGGTCCGCGGCGCCGGACAGCTCATCGGGAGGTACTTTCACCTGCGTGTCTGCCAAGACGACCGCGCTGACGGTCCTTTCCGCCGCGTTGCTGGCGCCCGCCCTGCTGGTGGCCCCCGCCCACGCCGCACCGACCCCGCCGGCCGACGGAAAGGGCGGGCCCGTCAAGGCGCCGCAGGCGCCCGCTCCGCCCGTGTCGATGTCGACGGTCGGCGGATCCCTGCTCGGCCAGCCGGGCACCCAGGTGAACCTGCTGCCCGGCGCGCCCGCCCTGCCCACGAACCTCACCGGGCGGTCCTGGATCGTGGCGGACGCCGAGTCGGGCGAGGTCCTGGCGGCGCACAACGCGCACTGGCGGCTTCCCCCGGCCTCCACCATGAAGATGCTCTTCGCGGACACCGTGCTGCCGGGCCTGCCCAAGGAGCAGGTCCACAAGGTCACCGAGCAGGACATGGACGGCGTGGGCCCGGGCAGCAGCCTGGTCGGGGTCAAGGAGGACCTCGAGTACTCCGTCCACGACCTGTGGCTCGGGGTGTTCCTGCGCTCGGGGAACGACGCCGTGCACGTACTTTCGGCCATGAACGGCGGCATCGACAAGACCGTCAAGGACATGCAGGCGCACGCCGAGGAGCTGCAGGCCCTCGACACGCACGTCGTGTCCCCCGACGGGTACGACGCCCCGGAACAGGTGTCGAGCGCGTACGACCTCACGCTGATCGCCCGCTCCGGGCTGCAGAAGCAGGACTTCCGGGAGTACTGCGGCACGGCGAACGCGAAGTTCCCCGGCCGGCAGGAGGCCGGCAAGCCGCGCGAGTACTTCGAGATCCAGAACACCAACCGGCTGATGACGGGTGCGGGCGGGCTCTCCCCCTACAAGGGCATCGCCGGGGTGAAGAACGGCAACACCACCATGGCCGGCTCCACCTTCACCGGTGCCGCCCAGCAGGGCTCCAAGAAGCTGCTGGTCACGGTGATGAACCCGGACGCGGGCGGCGTGAACTCCGTCTACGAGGAGACAGCGGCGCTGTTCGACTGGGGCTTCGCGGCGGCCGGCAAGGTCAAGCCGGTGGGTGAACTGGTGCCGCCGAAGAGCGCCGACACCTCCTCGCACGGCTCCCCGGCCCAGTCGCACGAGAACAACCCGTCGGCGGCCGGGCAGGGCTCGGGCGGCGTGGGCACCGCGCTGGGCGTCGCGGGCGGCGTGCTGGCCGTACTGGCGGGCGGCGCCTTCGTGGTCAACCGCCGCTGGCCCCGCGGCCGCCGCAGCCGGGGCGAGGACCTGGTGTAGGTCCGGTCCGGACCCGGACGGGCCCGGACCGGACCCTTCGCTCAGAACTGGCGCCGCTGCCCAGGCCTGCCGGGGCCGAGCCCATGATTCACCCGATCGAGTCTGCCTCGCCCCTCACCTGGGGTTTCGGGTCTTCTTCCTCATCGCGCGAGGCCGTCCAGGACGCGACGAACAGCAGCAGCTTCGCCGAGAAGTTGATCCACAGCAGCAGGGCGATCGGCACGCCGAAGGCCCCGTACATGCTCTTCGCGGCGACCTCCCGCATGTAGCCGCTGAGCAGCAGCTTCAGCAGCTCGAAGCCCGCCGCGCCGATGAGCGCCGCCTCGATCAGGCGCCGGCGCGGCGGTTCCACCCCGGGGAGCAGGGTCAGCAGGTAGAGCAGCACCAGGAAGGCGGCCACGACGCCGACGACGAAGGCGGCCGCGCGCAGGAGCGCGCCGCCCGCGCCCTCGCGCGGGATGCCCAGCCACTCGGCGGACTTCCCGACCGCCGAAGCCCCGAAGATCGAGGCGGCGGCCGAGGCCAGGCCCACCCCGCCGAGGCCGAGCAGGACGAGCCCGTCCTTGCCTTTGCGGACGATGGGGTTCCCGTCGTCCTCGTCGTCCTTGTCCCACACGGCGCGCAGGCAGTCCCGCATCGAGCCCACCCACCCGATGCCGGTGAAGAGCAGGAGGGCGCCGGCGACGAGCCCGACGGTGCCCGCGTTCGCGACGAGCCCCTCGATGTCGAGCTGGTCGGAGATGCCCGGGACCTGCTCGGAGAGGTTCTTCTCCAGCTGGTCCAGCTGCTTCTCGCTGAGCAGCGCCGCGCCCACCGCGGCGGCCACGGTGATCAGCGGGAAGAGCGCCAGGAAGCTGATGAAGGTGATCGCGGCGGCGAGCCGGGTCCAGTGCACGCGGTCGAGGCGTTCGTACGAACGCCACGCGTGCGTCCGCATGAGACGGGCCGCCAGCGGCCCGATCACCGGGAGTTTCGTCAGCCAGTCCATGGGGTCACCGTAAATGAGCGCTCGGAAATAGCCGGGATTGTCGGTTTCGGGTACTACGGTCGTCGACTGTGACTTTTTCCGAAGCGCGCCCTGCGGGTCGCCCGTTCCACACGCTGGTCCTGCGAAGGCTGAGATTCCGCGCCCGGCGCACCGCCCGGCTGACCCTGCGTCCGCTCCGTCAGGACGGCAGTGCGGTCGCCCCGGTGGCGCCCGCCGCCTCGCCCGCGGGGCAGCCCGGCTGCGTCGGCACGCCGCTCGCCCCGGTCCCGAAGGGGTACTCGCGCAGCTTGCGCCAGACCCCGTCCGAGCCCTGCTCGTAGAGCGCGAAGCCCTCGCAGAGCCACTCGGCGGCGTACTCGGAGAGGGCCGAGAACGCCAGGTCCATCGCCTCCTCGGAGATCCCGTGGGCGACGGTGACGTGGGGGTGGTACGGGAAGGCCAGCTCGCGGCTGAGCGGCCCGTGGGGGTCGCGGACCTCGCCTTGGAGGCGGGTGCAGCCCTCGGCGCCCTCGACGACCTGGACGAAGACGACCGGCGAGAGGGGGCGGAAGGTTCCCGTCCCGCCCAGCCGCATCCGGAAGGCGCGGGAGGCTGCCGCGACCCCGGCGAGGTGGGCCCGGATCGCCGGGAGCCGGTCCGCCTCCACCTCGGTCGGCGGTACGAGGGTGACGTGCGTGGGGATGCCGTGCGCGGCGGCGTCCCCGAAGCCGGCGCGCCGCTGCTGGAGCTGGCTGCCGTACGGCTCCGGGACCGCGATCGAAACGCCGAGCGTTACGGTCCCCACGTATCTCTCCTCCGCTTGTCGCTGTGGACTGCTGCCGCCCCAGTGTGGCGGCAGCACCCCCGTTCTTGCCAGGGCCCTCTGTCCGTAGTTGCGTTCGTCAGTGCTTGGCGGGCACCAGACCGAGGCGGTCGTACGCCTGCGCGAGGGTCTCGGCGGCGACCGCACGGGCCTTCTCCGCGCCCTTGGCCAGGATGGAGTCCAGCGTCTCCGGGTCGTCCAGGTACTCCTGGGTGCGCTGCTTGAACGGTGTGACGAAATCGACCATCACACCGGCCAGGTCGGTCTTCAGCGCGCCGTAGCCCTTGCCCTCGTACTTCGCCTCCAGCTCGGCGATCGTCTCGCCCGTGAGGGTGGAGTAGATCGTGAGCAGGTTGCTGACGCCGGGCTTCTTCTCGGTATCGAAGCGGATCTCGGCCTCGGTGTCGGTGACCGCGCTCTTGATCTTCTTCTCGGTGACCTTGGGCTCGTCGAGGAGGTTGATCAGGCCCTTGGGGGAGGACGCGGACTTCGACATCTTGATCGCCGGGTCCTGGAGGTCGTAGATCTTCGCGACCTCCTTGACGATGTGCGCGGCGGGCAGGGTGAAGGTCTGGCCGTAGCGCTGGTTGAAACGCTCGGCGAGGTCGCGGGTCAGCTCGATGTGCTGGCGCTGGTCCTCGCCGACGGGGACGGCGTTCGCCTGGTAGAGCAGGATGTCGGCGACCTGGAGGATCGGGTACGTGAACAGGCCGACGCTGGCGCTGTTGACGCCGCCCTTCGCGGACTTGTCCTTGAACTGGGTCATCCGGCTGGCCTCGCCGAAACCGGTGATGCAGTTCATGACCCAGCCGAGCTGCGCGTGCTCGGGCACGTGGCTCTGGATGAAGAGCGTGCAGCGCTCGGGGTCCAGGCCGGCGGCGAGCAGCTGCGCGGCGGAGAGACGGGTGTTCGCGCGGAGGTCCTTCGGATCCTGCGGCATGGTGATCGCGTGCAGGTCGACGACCATGTAGAACGCGTCGTGCGTCTCCTGCAGGGCGACGTACTGGCGAATGGCTCCGAGGTAGTTCCCGAGGTGGAACGAACCGGAGGTGGGCTGGATGCCGGAGAGCGCGCGAGGACGATCAGAAGCCATGGCTTCATTCTCTCAGGTGCGGGGGCGAGCTCGGGCCCGCCGCTGGCCGGATCCTTCCGGGTCGCGCCGACCCGGTCCGTACGGTGCCGGGGTACCGGGCGGTAGCGGCGCGTCCGGATCCAGCCCCGGCCGAGCGACCGGTTTCCGTTCCGGGACAGGGCAGGCCCGACACCGCTGCGCGGGGCTCCGCGGGCGCCGCCCACACCCGCGCCTCGATCGCCGGCGGGGCTTGGTCGTGCGGCGGCCGCTCAGGCCCGCACCCGGGGCCTCCGGCCCGGGACGCCCTCAAACGCCGGGCGGGCTGGAAATCCAGCCCCGCCGGCGTTTGGGGCGCGGGGTCTGGGGCGGAGCCCCAGCAGCGGCGGCGCAGGTCAGGACAGCGGGAGTCCCGGGGCCGGGAAGGCGGCCATGAGGTCGGCGACCTCGGCGCGGACCGCGGCCAGGGCCGGCTCGTCACCCTTGGCCGCGGCGTCGACGGCGCGCGAGATCCAGTCGGCGACCTGCGGCATGTGGGCGACGCCCAGACCCCGCGACGTCAGCGACGGCGTACCGATCCGCACCCCCGAGGGATCGAACGGCTTGCGCGGGTCGAACGGAACCGTGTTGTAGTTCACCACGATCCCCGCCCGGTCCAGGGCCTTGGCCGCGACCTTGCCCGGCACGTCCTTGCCCGTCAGGTCGATCAGGATCAGGTGGTTGTCCGTACCGCCCGACACCAGGTCGAAGCCCCGCTCCAGCAGCGCCGCCGCCAGCGCCTTCGCGTTGGCGACGACCGCGTGCGCGTAGGCGGTGAAGGACGGCTGGGCCGCCTCGTGCAGGGCCACCGCGATGCCGGCCGTCGTCTGGTTGTGCGGGCCGCCCTGGAGGCCCGGGAAGACCGCCTTGTCGATGGCCTTCGCGTGCTCCTCGCGGCACATCAGCATCGCGCCCCGCGGACCGCGCAGGGTCTTGTGCGTCGTGGTGGAGATGACGTCCACGTGACCCGCCGGGGACGGGTGCGCGCCACCCGCGATCAGGCCCGCGATGTGGGCCACGTCCGCGACCAGGATCGAGCCCGCCTCCTCGGCGATGGACGCGAAGGCCGCGAAGTCGATCGTGCGCGGCAGGGCGGTGCCCCCGCAGAAGATCAGCTTGGGCCGCTCGGCGAGGGCCAGGTCGCGCACGGCGTCGTAGTCGATGAGCCCGGTGCCGGCCTGGACGCCGTACTGCACGCCCCGGAACCACGAGCCCGTCGCCGAGACGCCCCAGCCGTGCGTCAGGTGCCCGCCCATCGGCAGGGCCATGCCCATCACGGTGTCGCCGGGCTTCGCGAAGGCCAGGTACACGGCCAGGTTGGCCGGCGAGCCGGAGTACGGCTGCACGTTCGCGTGGTCCACGCCGAACAGGCCCTTCGCCCGCTCGACCGCCAGGGCCTCGACGCGGTCGATGTTCTGCTGGCCCTCGTAGTAGCGGCGGCCGGGGTAGCCCTCGCTGTACTTGTTCTGCAGCACGGTGCCGGAGGCCTCGAGGACGGCCGCGGACACGTAGTTCTCGCTGGGGATCAGGCGCAGCGTCTGCGCCTGGAGCACTTCTTCCGCCGCGACGAACGACGCCAGTTCGGGATCGGTCGCGCAAAGGGCGGGATGGCGGCTCGCGGACATGGCGGGCTCCTCCGGGGTCGATGTGATCGGTACCCCGCGAGGCCCAGGCGAGCGGCCCTGAATGCGGTCGAACGCGCACGACTCCCCCGGAGTTCGTTCTCCGTGCGCCAGTCGCCGTGCGTACCGCCCACCCTAGATGAGCGAGTCCGCACTGTCGCCTGTGGGGAGGCGACACTGCGGACTCTGCTCACCCGGCGGGCGCGCCGCGCGGAAGGTTTCTGCTTCCGGGACCAGAGCGACGATAAGAAAGCGACGATAAGAAGGGTGACGCCACCCTCGTCACCGCTGCACCGGGCAAGACGGACGATCGGAGACCCCGTGTCGACAACTGCTGATGCCATCCGCTCCGCCGACGCGCACAGCGCGCACACCTACCATCCGCTGCCCGTCGTCGTCGCGTCCGCGGAAGGCGCGTGGATGACGGACGTGGAGGGCCGCAGATACCTCGACATGCTCGCCGGGTACTCCGCCCTCAACTTCGGGCACGGCAACCGGCGTCTGATCGACGCCGCCCGCTCCCAGCTGGAGCGGGTCACGCTCACCTCGCGCGCCTTCCACCACGACCGGTTCGCCGACTTCTGTACCGAGCTCGCGGCGCTGTGCGGCAAGGAGATGGTGCTGCCGATGAACACGGGAGCGGAGGCCGTGGAAACGGCGGTGAAGACCGCCCGCAAGTGGGGCTACGAGGTCAAGGGCGTTCCGGACGGCCACGCCAAGATCGTGGTCGCCGCCGACAACTTTCACGGCCGGACCACGACCGTCGTCTCCTTCTCGACGGACCACGACGCCCGCGACCACTTCGGTCCGTACACGCCGGGCTTCGAGATCGTCCCGTACGGGGACCTCACCGCGCTGTCCCACGCGGTCACCGAGAACACCGTGGCCGTGCTGCTGGAGCCGATCCAGGGCGAGGCGGGGGTGCTGGTGCCGCCCGCCGGGTACCTGAGCGGCGTACGGGAGCTGACCCGCGAGCGGAACGTCCTCTTCATGGCGGACGAGATCCAGTCGGGGCTGGGGCGGACCGGGAAGACCTTCGCCTGTGAGCACGAGGGGGTCGTCCCCGACGTCTACATCCTCGGCAAGGCGCTCGGCGGCGGCGTGGTGCCGGTGTCGGCCGTCGTCGCCGACCGGGACGTGCTCGGGGTGTTCCGGCCGGGGCAGCACGGGTCCACCTTCGGCGGGAACCCCCTCGCGTGCGCCGTGGCCCTGGAGGTCGTCGCGATGCTCCGCAGCGGCGAGTTCCAGCAGCGCGCCACCGAGCTGGGCGACCACCTGCACCACGAGCTGGGCCTGCTGGTCGGCGGGGGCGCCGTAACCGCCGTACGGGGCCGCGGACTGTGGGCGGGCGTGGACATCGCCCCGGGCCACGGGACGGGCCGGGAGGTGTCCGAGAGGCTGATGGACCGGCGGGTGCTCGTGAAGGACACCCACGGATCGACGATCCGGCTCGCCCCGCCGCTGGTGATCAGCAAGGAGGACCTGGACTGGGGGCTGGACCAGCTCCGGGCGGTGCTGGCCTGAGCGCCTAGAGGATCACGTGGGGCAGGAAGCGGGCGTACTCGTCCGTGACCGGCCCCGCCGATTCGCGGATGCCGAGCCCCGCCGCCTCGTCCTCGACGACCCACGCGCCGAGCACCACCCGGTTGCCGTCGAAGTCGGGCAGCGGGGCCAGGCCCTGGAAGCAGTACCGCTCGCCCTCCTCCGGTACGAACGGCTCGCCGCCCTCGCCCGGTTCGTGCAGGGTGACCCCCGCGCCCTCGCGGCCGAGGAGCGGCTTGGCCACGTAGCCGGCGGACCCGGCCGCGGCCAGTTCGCGCGGGCCGTCGAGGTAGGCGGGCAGCAGGTTCGGGTGCTCCGGGAAGAGCTCCCACAGGATCGCCAGCAGCGCCTTGTTGGAGAGCAGCATCTTCCACAGGGGCTCGATCCAGCAGGTGGTGCCGGTGCCGCCGCCGTGGTCGTACGTGCCGAGGACCTGCGGGCCGAACTCGTCCGTGGCCAGCCACTCCCACGGGTAGAGCTTGAAGCAGCTGCGGATGAAGCGGAGCTTCTCGTCCACGAACCGGCCGGACAGGCCGTCCCAGCCGATCTGCTCGACGGAGAGGGCGTGGGTGTCCAGGCCGGCCTGCTCGGCGGTCTCCTGCAGGTAGGCGACCGTCATCAGGTCCTCGCCGAGCTCGTCGGTCTCGGAGTGCGCGAAGTGCAGCGGGCCGGACGGCAGCAGCTCGGCCTGGCGGCGCCAGGCGTCGACGAGGCGCTCGTGGAGGGAGTTCCACTGGTCGGCGCCGGGGAACCGTTCTTCCATCCAGAACCACTGCGGGCTGGCCGCCTCCACGAGGGAGGTGGGCGTGTCGGCGTTGTACTCCAGCATCTTGGCCGGGCTGCCGGTGCCGTCGTAGCGCAGGTCGAAACGGCCGTAGAGGGAGGGCTGTTCGGCGCGCCGGCGCCAGGACTCGGCGATCAGCGCGGCGAGCGCGGGATCGGTGATGCCGAGGTCGGCGAAACGGTCGTGCTCGACGATGTGCGCGGCCGCCGCCAGGCACATGGCGTGCAGTTCCTCGACGACGTTCTCCAGGGCCTCGACCTCGGGGAGGGAGAAGGAGTAGTACGCGCTCTCGTCCCAGTAGGGGCGCAGGGTGTCGTCGGGATAGCGGGTGAGGGGATAGATGAGCCCCTGCTCCTCGACGGTCTTCTGCCAGCCGGGGCGGGGCTCGATGGTGTGCCGCTGCATGGGTTCCGGTTTCCTCAGCCGCCGCTGGAGCCGGAGCTGCTGTGGCCGCCGATGCCGCCGCGGGTGACGGCGGACTTGTCGAAGCTGCCGCCGGAGACCTTGCCGGCGCTGATGATGCCGCCGTAGTAGTACGCGCCGCGGCCGCCGCTCTTGCACTCCTTGTTGTTCAGGTGCTCCAGCGTGGAGCGGGACGCGCAGCGCTTGTCGGGCTCGTCGCTGCTGCCGCAGGCCACGAGGGTGGCCGCGAGCAGGCCCATGCCGCCGAGGGCGACCGCGCCGGAGCGCATACGGCGCTGGTTGGTGCTGCTGCTGTCCATGTCTGCTGCTCCCCCTGGGGCCTGGCGTACTGCCGACAGAGTAGAGCGGTGGCCCCGGCCGATGGAATCCGGCCGCCGTGAGATCCGTGACCTAGAGTCAGTTCGTGCTCATTGGGATGATTTGCGCCCTCGGTGCGGCGGTCTGCTTCGGCACGGCGTCCGTTCTCCAGGCGGTCGCGGCGCGGGCGGCGGAGCCGGGATCGGGGTCCGGGGTGGACACGGCGCTGTTCCTGCGCGCCGTACGGCAGTGGCGCTACCTGCTGGGCCTCGGCCTCGACGCGGTCGGCTTCGTCCTCCAGATCATCGCGCTCCGCCATGTCCCGATCTACGCGGTGGGGGCCGCGCTGGCCGCCAGCCTGGCGGTGACGGCGGTGGTCGCGGCGCGGCTGCTGCGGGTGCGGCTGTCCCGGACGGAGTGGGGCGCGGTGTGGGTGGTGTGCGCGGGGCTGCTGATGCTCGGGCTCGCCGCCGGGGAGGAGGGCTCGGGCACCGGGTCGCTCGCGCTGGAGCTGGGGCTGCTGGCGGTGGCGGGGCTGGTGCTGGTGGTCGGCGCGGTGGCGGGGCGGCTCCCGGACGGCCCCCGGGCGCTGGTCCTGGGTCTGGCCGCGGGGACGGGCTTCGGGGTGGTCGAGGTCGCGGTGCGGCTCATCGACTCCCCCTGGGACCTGCGCAACCCCGCGCTGTACGCACTCCTGCTGGGCGGCGGGGCGGCCTTCCTGCTGCTCACCTCGGCGCTGGCGCGCGGCTCGGTGACCGCGGCGACGGCGGGGCTGGTGCTCGGCGAGACGATCGGGCCGGCGGTGGTGGGCGTGGTCTGGCTCGGCGACCGCACCCGCGAGGGCCTGACCTGGCTCGCCGTGACCGGCTTCGTCGTAGCGGTGGCCGGCTCCCTGGCCCTGGCCCGCTTCGGCGAACCAGCCCCACCGCCGACGCCGTCCCCGGCCGGGTGACCAAGCCGATCCTCCCCGCCCGCCGCCCCGGGGCTCCGCCCCGCACCCCAGGCGGGTGATGCAGGCCCGTCCGCCACCCGCGCCCCGCCGCCCCGGGGCTCCGCCCCGCACCCCAGGCGGGTGATGCAGGCCCGTCCGCCACCCGCGCCCCGCCGCGCCGGGGCTCCGCCCGAACCCCAGGCGGTGATGCCGGCCCGTCCGCCACCCGCGCCCCGCCGCGCCGGGGCTCCCCAGCAGGCGGCCGGTCACGGGAGGGCGGCGACGAGGGCGGCCAGGGTGGGGGACCAGGCGCTGTCCGACGGGGTCCCGTAGCCGACGACCAGCGCGTCCCGCGGCGCGAGCCCCGCCTCCGGGTGCCGGAACGCGGACAGGCCGTGCAGGGCCAGGTCCTGCCAGGCGGCCGACTGCAGGACCGACCTCTCCGTCCCCGCCGGGAGGTCCAGCACGGCGTGCAGCCCCGCCGCGATCCCCGACACGCCCACCCGGCCCGCCACCGCCGCCACCAGTTCGTCCCGCCGCCGCCGGTACCGCAGCCGCATCCCGCGCACGTGGCGGTCGTACGCCCCCGAGGTGATGAACTCCGCCAGCGTGAGCTGCTCCAGCGTGCTGGAGGCCCAGTCCGTGGGGCCCTTGGCCGCCAGCACCTCGTCCAGCAGCCCCGGCGGGACCACCATCCAGCCCATCCGCAGCCCCGGCGCCAGTGACTTGCTGGCCGTCCCGAGGTAGACCACCCGGTCCGGGTCCAGCCCCTGGAGGGCGCCGACCGGCTGGCGGTCGTAGCGGAACTCCCCGTCGTAGTCGTCCTCCAGGATCAGACCGCCCGTGGTCCGGGCCCAGTCGACCGCCGCCGCCCGGCGGGCCGGGGTCAGGGCCGCGCCCGTCGGGAACTGGTGCGCCGGGGTCAGCAGCACCGCGCCCGCCGCTGCGGTCAGCTCCCCCGTGCGGGCCCCGTCCCCGTCCACCCCCAGCGGCCGCGTCCGCAGCCCCGCCCGCACCAGCAGGTTCCGGTGGAAGTCCAGGCCGTACCCCTCGACGGCCACCTCCCGCACCCGCCGCGCCCGCAACACCCCCGCCAGCAGCGTCAGCCCGTGCAGGAAGCCCGCGCACAGCACGATCCGCTCCGGGTCCGCGTACACCCCGCGGGCGCGTGCCAGGTAGCCGGCCAGCGCCTGCCGCAGCTCGATGCGGCCGCGCCCGTCGAGTCCGTACCCGAAGGCCTCGTTCGGCGCGTCGGTCAGCGCCCGCCGGGCCGCCGACAGCCAGGCCGCGCGCGGGAAGGCGCCCAGGTCCGGGAAGCCGGGCAGCAGGCTGTACGAGGGCCCCTTGCGCGCGGGGCGCCGTACGGGCGCGGCCGCCGCGGCCCGGCGCGGACGGGCCCGTTCCGCGACCCGGGTGCCGGACCCCTGGCGGGCGGTCAGCCACCCCTCGGCCACCAGTTCGGCGTACGCCTCCGCCACCGTGTTGCGTGCGATGCCCAGGTCGGCGGCGAGGGTGCGGGAGGACGGCAGCCGGGTCCCGGCCGCCAGCCGCCCGCTGCGCGCGGCCTCGCGCAGCGCCTCGGTGAGACCGGCCCGCAGACCGCGCCCTGCAGAGAGGTCCAGATGCAGGTCGGCGCCGAAAGTGGCCCATGATTCCGTCATGGATATGGACCATATCCCTGGGCCGCCTTCCTCCTACGGTGGATCACATGACGAACAGCACGCAGAACCGGCAGACCCCTTCCCCGGCGCACGAGCACGCGCCCGAGCACACCCCGCGCATGCAGATGGCGAAGCTCGCCCCCGAGGTCTACAAGGCCGTCCTGGCCCTGGAGATCGCCTCCCGCAAGGGCCTGGACCCGGCCCTGGTCGAGCTCGTCAAGATCCGCGCCTCGCAGGTCAACCACTGCGCCTTCTGCCTCGACATGCACACCAAGGACGCGATCGCGCACGGTGAGAGCGTCGACCGGATCGTGCAGCTGGCCGCCTGGGAGGAGTCGCGGCACTTCTACACCGAGAAGGAGCTCGCGGCGATCGAGTTCACCGAGGCCGTCACGGTCCTGACGGACGGTTTCGTGCCGGACGAGGTGTACGAGAGGGCCTCGAAGCACTTCGAGGAGCGCGAGCTGGCCCAGCTGATCGCCGTCATCGCGACGATCAACGTCTGGAACCGCATCGGCGTCACCACCCGCATGGTGCCGGGCCACTACAAGCCGGGCATGTACCAGTCCTGACCCGCCCCTGAAGGAGCGGGCCGGGCAGCAGGCACACCGCGGCGGCCGACCGGCCAGGCCGGCGCCGGGCCGGGTCACCCGACGCCCGGTCAGCCTCCCGGTCAGCCGCCCAGCCGGAACGCGGCCAGCGCCGCCGCGTGGTGGTCCTGCGTGACCTGCCATTCGGCGGCCGGGCCGGCGGTCAGCACCGCCCACTTGCCGCCGTCCCCCGCGAAGAAGACCCGTTCGACACCGCGCCGCACCCCGCGCGACTCCTCGCTGTCGTACTGGTAGACGAGCTCCGCCGCCCCGGAACCGCCCTGGACCGGGCCCACGCTGATCTCCTCGTACCCGCGGGTGCCGCCCCGCAGGTAGGTGGAGGCCTGTTTGACCGCGTCGAGCGGGCTGAGCTCCGGCTCCGACACCCGGAAGATCTGGATCAGCGCGGTCCGGTCGGCCGAGCGGTAGAAGACCCCCTCCTTGAGCTCCTCCCGCACCCAGCCGGCCGGGACGGCGATGGTGAAGCCCGACGGGTCCTGCCTGGTCTCGTGGCCCCCCGCCCCCGGCCCGGTGCCGGACGCGCTCGGGCCCGGGACCAGGCTCGGGCCGGGGCCGGCCGTCGGGGAGCCGGAGGCGGTGGGCGATGCCGTCCCGGACGGCCCCCCGCCGGACCACGACGGCGTACCCGAGGCCACCGTCTCGTTCTTCTCCCCCGCGCGGTCGTCCGTGTCCCGGGCCAGGAACCACACCGCCCCGGCGCCGATCACGACGGAGGCCACCGCGATGCCCGCCGTCACCGGGGTCCGCCACCGGCCGCCCGGCCCGCCGGAGGGCGCCGGGTAACCGGGCGGCGGCGGTACGGGCGGCAGGTACGCGGGCTCGGCGCCGAACGGCGGCTGCGGTGCGGTCGGCGCCCCGTACGGGGGCGGGGGCGGAGCCCCCGGCCCGAGCGGGTCGTACGCCGGCGGCGCGCCCTGCGGCCGCGGCGGCGGAACCGGAGGCATGCCCGGTGGCGGCCCCGCCGGCGGGGCCTGGTCCACCACCCAGCGCTGCGCCTGCGCGTCCCAGCGGCGCGGGCCGGACGGCGGCTGTGCCGGAGCCACGGCTCAGCCTCCCAGCGCGCCGAGCAGGCTGCCCAGGGCAGCGGCCGCGCTCACCGACTCGACCAGCGGAGCCCACCGCTCCAGCGCCGCGCGCAGCCGGGCGGGCAGGCCGGGCCGGATCGTCTCGGTGCCCTCCAGCTGCTCGGCGATCCCGTCCAGTTCGGCGTCGAGCGCGGTTCTGTCGTCGCCCCGGGGGGCTTCCCGTACGAGCGCCTCGCGCAGGGTGAGCACGGCCTCCAGCAGCTGTGCCGCGTCGGGTGCGCTCGCTCCCGTACCGCCGTGGTGGACGGTGTTGGTGTTGTTGGAGCCGCTGAAACTGACCGCGCTGCCGTGGACGCCGCCGATCCACACCCCGGGCTCCGGCCCGCTCCCGCTTCCGCTTCCGCTATCTGCCGCCATGGCTCCCCCTGTGTGTGCTGTTGTGATTGCCGCTGCCGCCGAAGCTGATCGCGCTGTCGTGCGCCGCACCCAGGTAGTTCTCGATGTGGATGCCCGCGCGCCGCGCGAACGCCTCGGTGTGCCAGCCGCCTTCGTGCAGGACCAAGGTAATACCGGCGATGACCCGGTCCTGAATGGTCTTCAAGTACCGGTCGAGGTCCATGAGATGGAACAGCGATCCGTTGTCCTGCGCCGCGAGTTCGCGCACCGACACGCGCGGCCCCTCCGGCCGGGCGCCTCCGTGACCGCCGGCCGCGATCCTCACCCAGCTCGCGACGCCGCGGCCCAGGGTGACGAGGGAGGCCGTGAAGGAGCCGGGGGTGTGCCGCAGGGCCCAGACCACCTTCCCGAACCGGTTGTTGTTCAGGTAACGGCGGGCGTCCGCGTCCGCGTTGTGGAAGGCGACGTGGACGGGCAGCAGCACGTGCGGCGCCAGCTCCACCATCATCATCCCGCCCTGGGTGTGGACCCGTACGAACAGGGTGACGACCATGTTCTCGTCCCAGCCGCCCACGCGGATGCGCAGGAAGTGCCGGCGGCGTTCGCCGCCCTCCTCGATGGCCTCGGCCCGGTGCGTTTCGAAGTCCGCCCGCACGTGCGGTCCTTCGTCGCGGTGCCCCAGGCCGCCGCCCGGCAGGAACACGCACTGGTCGACGACCAGCTCGCGCATCCGGTCCAGTACGGCGGCCTGGGCCTGCGGGGACCCGTGCGGCGAGGGCACCCGCAGCCGCTCCACCAGGGGCACGACCCCCTCCAGGATGCGGGCGTTGGTGAGCGGCTCCGGTGTGGTGCCGGCGGGCAGGTCCTCGCGGGGGCGCAGTTCGAAGGAGTCCTGCCAGGGGCGGTACGCCTGACCGGCCCCGGCGAACGGGTCGTTGATGTCGTACATGATCAGCGGCGAGTGCTGTTCGTCGATGATGCGCTGCCGCACGCGGGCGAACCGTACGCCGACGTCGGCCTCGGCGGGATCGGCCGGCCGGTGGGCGTACCGGTCCCGGTTGAGGTCGTTGGCGATGGTCCGGGCGACGTAGCCGCGCTGGAGTCCCACGACGGTGACGACCGCGGCGAAGACCGCCGGCACCCAGCCGATGACGAATCCGGTCGCCACGCCTCCGATGCCCTGCGAGAAGATCAGGGCGCCGAGGCCGATCGTGCCGCCCGTGTCGTCGAAGGCGCCGAGCAGGGCCAGCCAGATCCAGAGGACCAGGAACAGGAGGGCGAGCAGGTTCCACCAGGCGTAGATCCGCACCACGATGGACAGGAGGCGGGCCAGCAGGCCGGACCGGGCCCTGAGCCAGCCGGCGAGGCTCAGCAGCAGGAACGGGACGAGCAGCAGCGCGAGGGCGCCCCCGGTGAGCACGGAACCCACGAACCAGGCGCCGAGTACGCCGAGCGCCCAGCCGAGTTCGGCGCGGCGGGCGCGGAGGGCGTGGGCGAGGACGCGCGAGGCGTCGAACCCGTACGAGGGCGCGACGATCCGCTCCTCGTGGACGTACAGCTCCTCGATCACCCGATCGCGGTACCCGGCGTCGATGTAGGTGCCCGCGCACAGGAAGCGGCCGGCCTCGCTGAACGCCGGTTCGACGGGGGGACGGCCGTTGCGCAGGTCGTCCTGCGGATCGCCTGCGGACTGACGGGGAATCGGGCTCTCGGTCACCGACCGACCTTAGGTTTCCCCTACATCATGCGATAGGCGTAAACACGCCAAAGCGCCCCGGCCGGGTGGGGCCGGGGCGCTCGGGTCCGTACTCCCCGCCGAGGTGATCGCACTCCTCGGCGGGAAGGACGGATCAGATCAGGCCGAGCTCGCGGACCGCGTCGCGCTCCTCCGACAGCTCCTGGACGGAGGCGTCGATGCGGGTGCGGGAGAACTCGTTGATGTCCAGGCCCTGGACGATCTCGTACTTGCCGTCCTTGCAGGTGACGGGGAAGGAGGAGATCAGACCGGCCGGGACGCCGTAGGAGCCGTCCGACGGGATGCCCATCGAGGTCCAGTCGCCCTCGGCGGTGCCGTTGACCCACGTGTGCACGTGGTCGATGGCGGCGTTGGCGGCCGAGGCGGCCGAGGACGCGCCACGGGCCTCGATGATCGCGGCGCCGCGCTTGGCGACGGTCGGGATGAAGGTCTCGCCGAGCCACAGCTCGTCGTTGACGACCTCGGCGGCGTTCTTGCCGGCGATCTCCGCGTGGAAGATGTCCGGGTACTGGGTCGCCGAGTGGTTGCCCCAGATGGTGAGGCGCTTGATGTCGGAGACGGCGGCGCCGGTCTTCTGCGCGAGCTGCGAGATCGCGCGGTTGTGGTCCAGGCGGGTCATCGCGGTGAAGCGCTCGGCCGGCACGTCCGGGGCGGCGGCCTGCGCGATGAGCGCGTTGGTGTTGGCCGGGTTGCCCACGACCAGGACCTTGATGTCGTCCGCGGCGTTCGCGTTGATCGCGGCGCCCTGCGGCTTGAAGATGCCGCCGTTGGCGGAGAGCAGGTCACCGCGCTCCATGCCCTTGGTGCGCGGGCGGGCGCCCACGAGCAGCGCGACGTTGGCGCCGTCGAAGCCCTGGTTGGGGTCGTCGAAGATGTCGATGCCCTTGAGCAGCGGGAAGGCGCAGTCGTCGAGCTCCATGGCGGTGCCCTCGGCGGCCTTCATGCCCTGGGGGATCTCCAGAAGACGGAGCTTGACCGGCACGTCCGCGCCGAGCAGGTGACCGGAGGCGATGCGGAAGAGCAGCGCGTAGCCGATCTGGCCGGCGGCGCCGGTGACGGTGACATTCACAGGAGTGCGGGTCATGGCCTTCTCCGTTAGACAGCTGGCGGTGGGGCGTCCCTGCCCCATGTGCTGGAGGACGCCGCTCCCCTGTAAATCTTGACGTGAAGAGACATCCGCGGTCAGGCTATCCGACCCGGAAGCGGGCTAACCCCCGGGTCCCTGTGGTGCGTGGCACACGGACCCCGCGGTTTCGAAGGCGGAGCCGGTTCCAGGGCCCCCGTTCGGCCCCCGTTCGGCCCCCGTTCCGACTACTCCACCAGGAAGATCCGGCCCGTCTGGTGGCCCTCGATCGACTTGACGTACGCGTTCGCCGCGCGGGCGACCGGCACCGGGTCGAACCCCGCGAAGGTGTCCCCGTACACGTCGAGGGACTCCTCGAAGACGGTGGGGCTGACGGCGTTGATGCGCTGGCGGCCGGGCAGTTCGATGGCCGCGGCGCGCACGAAGGCCTCGACGGCGCCGTTGGCGAGGGCGGCCACCGCGCCGGTGAGCAGGGGTTCGCGGGCCAGGATGCCGGTGATCAGTGTGTACGAGGCGTGCGCGGGCAGGTGTGCGAGGCCCTGGCGGACCAGCTCGATCTGGCTGACGACCTTCCCTTCGAGGCCGCTGCGGATGTCGTCCGTGCCCAGTTCGCCCAGGCGGCGCCACGGCACGCTGCCGGCCGCGCTCGCCACCGCGTCGATCTCGCCCACCCGTTCGGCCGCCTGCGCGTACATGGTCCGGACGGACTCCGGGTCGGTGATGTCCACCGGAACGTCGGCGCCCTTGCGGGAGGCGGTGACGACCTGGTGGCCGCGCTCGCGCAGGGCCGCGTGGACCGCCCTGCCGAGGGTGCCGTTCGCTCCGACCAGGAGGACCTTCTGCTTCGCGTTCATGGCACGAGCATCACCCCACCTGATGATGAAGTCCAGCTACCTCTCCTACAGCAATCATTAAGATGAGCTCATGCTTGACGTGAAGCGGATGATCATCCTCCGAGACCTTGCGGCCCACGGGAAGGTGACCGCCGTCGCCGACCTGCACGCGGTCACCCCCTCCGCCGTCTCCCAGCAGCTGCGCGCCCTGGAGGCCGAGGCCGGGGCCGTCCTCGTCGAGCGGGACGGACGCGGTCTGCGGCTCACCCCGGCCGGCGCGGCGCTGGCGGCCGCCTGCGAGCCGGTGCTGGCCGCCCTGGAACGGGCCGAAGGGGCGGTACGGGCCCTCGCCACGGAGCCCTGCGGCGAACTGGCCGTCGGCTGCGCCCCGAGCGCGCTGGCCACGGTGGCCGCGCCGCTCGTGGCCGAGCTAGCCGTACGCCACCCCCGGCTGCGGCCGCGCATCGTGCAGGCGGACCCGGAGGAGGCCGTGCCGCAGCTCCGCGCGCGCCGTCTGGACCTGGCGGTCACCTACGCGTATCCGCTGCTCGGCGCCCCGCCCGCGCCCGGGACCACCGCGGTGCCGCTGTTCGAGGACCCGCTGTGCCTGGCGCTGCCGCGGGCCCTGGTCCCCGCCTACGAGCGGGACGGGCTCGCCGCGCTGCGGGAGGCCGACTGGGTCTCGGCCCCGGCCCCGAGCAGCTGCCGCGAGATGCTGCTCCACGCCTGCAGGAACGCCGGGTTCACCCCGCGCATCGCGCACGAGTGCGGGGACCTGCGCGCCGGGCTGTGGCTCGTGGCCACCGGGCGGGCGGTGTCGATCCTGCCGAGGCTGCTGTGCGACGCCCCGCCGCCCGGCGCCGCCGTACGGGAGCTGCCGGGGCCGGGGCGGACCCTGGACGTGCAGGTCCGGGCGGGCACGGAGACCCAGCCGGCCATCGCGGCCGCCCTGGCCGCACTCACCGGACTCGCCGCGCTCGCAGGACCCGGCGCACTCACCGCACGGTGAAGCGGACCGCGCTCTCCAGGAACGGGATCTCCAGCAGCGGCTTGGGCTCGATCACCAGCGCGAGCAGCGTGATCGCCACGCCCAGCAGCCCGTACGTGATCATGTCCGTGAAGCGGGAGCGCACCGCGAGCATCCCCACCGAGGGCAGCACGCGGCGCAGCACCGAGGCGGCGATCAGGGCCACGCCGATCGCCAGGCAGCCGATCTTCGGGTGCCCCAGCGCGGTGGCCAGCAGCCCGGCCGCGGTCGCGGTGAGCACGCTGAGCATCGGCCACTGACGGGCGGGGGTGGACACGGCCCCCGGGACGGCGCGGCCGCTGCCCTCGGGGCGGGCGGTGTCCCGGGTGACGGACGGGAAGCGCCGGGACCGGCGCGCCTCGTCCGCGGGCGAGGCGACCGCGCCGGCCGCGCCCGGGGTGACGGGCGTGCCGGGCGCACCGGCGGTGACGGGCGTGCCGTTCGCCGCGGCCGCGCCACCGCCGCCGGCCGCGCGCCCGGCGTGCTCGCCGTCCCGTTCAGCCTGCACTGGTGGTCCGTTCCGCCGCCTCGACCACGTTGACGAGGAGCTGGGCCCGGGTCATCGGGCCGACTCCGCCCGGGTTCGGGGAGATCCACTCGGCCACCTCGGCCACGCCGGGGTGCACGTCGCCGACGATCTTCCCGTCCTGGTCGCGGCTGACGCCCACGTCGAGCACGGCCGCGCCCGGCTTCACGTCCTCCGGCTTGACCAGGTGCGGGACACCGGCCGCGGCGACGATGATGTCCGCCTGGCGCAGCAGCCCGGAGAGGTTGCGCGTACCGGTGTGGCAGAGCGTCACGGTGGCGTTCTCGGACTTGCGGGTGAGCAGCAGGCCGATGGAGCGCCCCACGGTGATCCCGCGGCCGAGGACGACGACGTGCGCGCCGTTGATGCCGACGCCGTGGTGGCGCAGCAGTTCGACGATCCCGTACGGGGTGCAGGGCAGCGGGCCCGGCTCGTTCAGCACCAGCCGGCCGAGCGACATGGGGTGCAGGCCGTCGGCGTCCTTCAGCGGATCCATCAGCTCCAGGACCCGGTTGGTGTCGATGCCCTTGGGGAGCGGGAGTTGGACGATGTAGCCCGTGCACTCCGGGTTGGCGTTGAGCTCCCGCACGACCGCCTCGATGTCCTCCTGGGAGGCCGTCGAGGGCAGTTCGCGCTGGATGGAGGCGATGCCGACCTCGGCGCAGTCCTTGTGCTTGCCGTTGACGTACCAGCGGCTGCCCGGATCGTCACCGACCAGGAGGGTGCCGAGGCCGGGGGTGATGCCCCGGGCCTTCAGGGCCGCCACGCGGGCGGTCAGTTCGGACTTGATCGCGGCGGCGGTGGCCTTGCCATCGAGAATCTGGGCGGTCATGCCCCCATCCTCCCGGATGAGGTGGCCCCTGTTCCAGTCAAGGCGCTCACGGGTGTGCAGCGTTCATTGCACTTGCACAACAAGTGACCGGCCGCACCGTAACGAACTGGACAAGCCATGGCTGCCGGACGACGATGAAACGACTGAGTGCCGCGGGCAGTGCCGGGGGGCGGACCGCACCGTGCAGGATTCCTCCGCGCTCATTGCCGTGCGTCCCCGCACTTCCACGGAGGAACACCCCAAGATGAGCTTCGGCGACCCGCACAATCCGTACGGACAGCAGCCGCCCCAGGCCCCGCAGGGCCAGCCCGGCTACGGCTACCCGCAGCAGGCCCCGCAGGGCATCCCGCCGCAGGGCGGCTACGCCTACCCGCAGCAGGCACCCCAGGCGTACCCGGGCGGTCCCGTCGGATACCCGGGCGCTCCGGTCTACGAGATGCCCGGCGGCGCGAAGGCGGCCCGGGTCATCCTCTTCATCATCGGCGGCCTGCAGGTCATGGGCGGCCTGTTCTTCATCATCGGCGGCGCCGTGTTCGCCGCGGCGTTCTCGGAATCCAGCTACTCCAGCTCCTCCACGGAGGACGCGGGGGCCATCGCCGGCACCGTGGGCCTCGTCATCGGCCTCCTCTTCATCGGCCTCGCCCTGTGGCCCATCCTGACCGCGGCCAAGATGGCCAAGGGCCGGGGCGGCGTCCGTGTCTCCGGCATCATCTACGGATCGCTGCAGGCCCTCTTCGCCGCTCTCGGCCTGCTGACGAACCTGGTCGCGCTCAGTGCCGACGAGCACACCCCGGCCGGCTTCGCCCTGATCGCCGCACTGCCGTCGCTGCTCTCCCTCGCCCTCGGCATCACGGTCATCGTGGGCCTCGCGAAGGCGGGCGACTACTTCCGGCGCCCCCAGTACTGAGCCCCTCCCGTACGCACACGGCGAAGGCCGCGTCCCGCAGTGCGGGGCGCGGCCTTCGCCGTCAGCCGGGTATCGGTGATCAGTGGAAGAAGTGCCGGGTGCCGGTGAAGTACATGGTCACGCCGGCCTTCTGCGCGGCCTCGACGACCAGCTCGTCACGGACCGAACCGCCCGGCTGGACCACGGCCTTGATGCCCGCAGCCGTCAGGATCTCCAGCCCGTCCGGGAAGGGGAAGAAGGCGTCGGACGCGGCGTACGAGCCCTGCGCGCGCTCGGCGCCCGCCCGCTCGACGGCGAGCTTCGCCGAGTCGACGCGGTTGACCTGGCCCATGCCGACGCCGACCGAGGCGCCGTCCTTGGCGAGCAGGATCGCGTTGGACTTGACGGCCCGGCAGGCCTTCCACGCGAAGGCCAGCTCGGCGAGCTCGGCCCCGGAGAGGGCGTCGCCGGTGGCGAGGGTCCAGTTGGCCGGGTCGTCGCCCTCGGCCTGGAAGACGTCCGACTGCTGGAGCAGCGTGCCGCCCGAGATCGGCTTGAGGTCGCCCGGCTGGTGCGGGGTGCCGTCCACCTTCAGGACGCGGATGTTCTTCTTCCTGGCCAGGATCTCGACCGCGCCGTCCTCGTAGCCGGGGGCGGCGATGACCTCGGTGAAGATCTCCGCGACCTGCTCGGCGAGCTCGACGGTCACCGGGCGGTTGACGGCGATGACGCCGCCGAAGGCCGACAGCGGGTCGCAGGCGTGCGCCTTGCGGTGGGCGGCGGCGACGTCATCGCCGACCGCGATGCCGCACGGGTTGGCGTGCTTGATGATCGCGACGCAGGGCTCGTCGTGGTCGTAGGCGGCGCGGCGCGCGGCCTCGGTGTCCACGTAGTTGTTGAAGGACATCTCCTTGCCGTGCAGCTGCTCGGCGTTGGCGAGCCCGCCCGGCTGCCCGTCGGTGTAGAGCGCGGCGGCCTGGTGCGGGTTCTCGCCGTAGCGCAGGGTCGACTTGCGCTCCCAGGCGCCCGCGAGGAACTCCGGCAGGACCGCCTCCGGCTCCGGCGCGTACGCGTTCGTGAACCAGGAGGCGACGGCCACGTCGTAGGCGGCGGTGTGCTGGAAGGCCTCGGCCGCCAGCCGCTTGCGGGCGGTGAGGTCGAAGCCGCCGCCCTGGGCCGCGGCGATGACGTCGGCGTACCGCGCGGGGCTGGTGACGACGGCGACCGACGGGTGGTTCTTGGCGGCGGCGCGGACCATCGACGGGCCGCCGATGTCGATCTGCTCGACGCACTCGTCGGGGGTGGCACCCGACTGGACGGTGGCCAGGAACGGGTACAGGTTGACGACCACGAGGTCGAAGGGCTCGACGCCCAGCTCGGCGAGCTGGTTGCGGTGGTCCTCCAGGCGCAGGTCGGCGAGGATGCCGGCGTGCACGCGCGGGTGCAGGGTCTTGACGCGGCCGTCCAGGCACTCGGGGAAGCCGGTCAGCTCCTCGACCTTGGTGACGGGCACCCCGGCCGCGGCGATCTTCGAGGCGGTGGAGCCGGTGGAGACGAGCGCGACGCCCGCCTCGTGCAGCCCGCGGGCCAGCTCTTCCAGTCCCGTCTTGTCGTAGACGCTGATGAGCGCACGCCGGATCGGCCGCTGGTTCGTGGTCGGGTCGTTGCTCGCTGCGATGTCTGCGGCGGTCACTGGATCGTTACCTTTCGTCCCTCAATGCGGTAGCCGTGCCGGGCCAGGCGCCCCACGACATCGACGAGCAGCTGGCGCTCGACTTCCTTGATGCGCTCATGGAGAGCGGCTTCGTCGTCCTCGTCCCGGACCTCGACCACACCCTGGGCGATGATCGGACCGGTGTCCACGCCGCTGTCCACGAAGTGGACCGTGCAGCCGGTGACCCTCGCGCCGTAGGCGAGCGCGTCCCGTACGCCGTGCGCACCGGGGAAGGCCGGGAGGAGGGCGGGGTGGGTGTTGATGAACCGGCCGCCGAAGCGGTCGATGAACTCCTTGCCCACGATCTTCATGAACCCGGCCGACACGACGAGGTCCGGCGCGTGGGCGTCGGTCGCCTCCGTCAGGGCGACGTCCCACTCCGCACGGCTCGCGTAGTCCTTCACCGGGCAGACGAAGGTGGGGATCCCGGCCTTCTCCGCCCGCTCCAGGCCGGCGATGCCCTTGCGGTCGGCCCCCACGGCGACGACTTCGGCACCGAAGCCCTCGGATCCGCCGGGGTGGGCGTCGATGGCGTCGAGCAGGGCCTGGAGGTTGGTGCCGGAGCCGGAGACCAGCACGACCAGGCGGGAGGCGGCCATGGGAGGCCCTTTCTCGCGGAATTGCGGTGTTCGTCTTTGTGTGGTCATACAAAACTTCGGGGTACCGATATACGGGGAACCATACGAAGCCACCGACCGCCTGCAACGATACCGGCACACCGGACGGCCCCCGAGGGACGGGGGGACGGCCGGGCGGTAGCGTCAGGCGTACAAGCCGCAAACTGGCCTCACCTCGCCACGACGTCGCCACGACGTCCATGACACAGGGGAAGAAACACACCCGATGCCGGACCGCCGTCAGCCCGACTCCCCCACCGACGACAACCCCTTCGCGGCTCCGCCGGAAGGCCGGCCCGACCAGCCCTGGCAGCCGCGCAGCGGTGGTGACGGCGGGAACGGGGAGGGCCCGGGGGATTCCGACGGCCGGCGGGGCCCGGCGCGCTGGGACCCGACCGACCCGATCCAGCGCCGCGCCCGCTATGCGCTGCTGGCCGGCATGTGGGGCTTCTTCTTCGGGATCTTCGGCATCCCGTCGGTGGGCCTGCTGCTGGGTGCGCTCGCCCTGTACTGGGGAATCAGCGCCCTCCGCGGCAAGCCCGCGGCGGCGGCCGCCCCGGGCGCCCCCGCCGGCCTGGACGCCCTGGGCCCGGCGGCCCGCCCCCAGCGCACGGCGGCGGTGAGCGGCCTGGTCACGGCCTCACTGGCGATCCTGCTGGCGATGAGCTCGTACGGGCTGCAGCTCGCGTACAAGGACTTCTACGTCTGCCGCGACGACGCCCTCACGAGCACGGCGGAACTCCAGTGCAACACCCTCCTCCCGGACAACGTGGTGGGCGACGTCCTGAAGGTCCGCCAGTAGCCTCGCCGGCACCCCCAGCCCCTCCGCACCATCCGGCCCCGCCGCCTCCCCCGGCCCCGCCGGCGTTTGAGGCGCGGGGGTCTGGGGGCGGAGCCCCCGGCAACGGCGCCGCGCCCGGCACATTCCGGCCCCGCCGCACCATCCACCCCCGCCGCCTCCCCCGGCCCCGCCGGCGTTTGAGGCGCGGGGGTCTGGGGGCGGAGCCCCCGGCAGCCGGGCCTAGGCGGGCGGCTTCCGGCGGGCCAAGACCCGCACCCCCACCACCGGCGGAGCCAACGGCGGAGCCGGCGCAGGAGCCGGATCGACCGGCAAGCCGACCGGTTTCGCCGCGATCAGGATCGGCGTCAGATCCAGCCCGCGCCCCGACACGACGGTCACCGCCCGAGGCGCCCGCGCCACAGGAGCCTCAGCAGCGGCCGGAGCCAAGGCCGCCAGAGGGATCAAGGGAGCCGCCGGAGGCTCCGGCGGGGCCGCCACCGCCCCGATCTCAGGAATCAGCACCCCCGCCGCCTTCCGCATCGCGGCCCACCGAACCTCCCGTACGCCACTGTCGTGCCACCGGTCGTCCACCACCTCGTCCACGTCCAGCGCGGACAGCGCGTCGAGCGCGGCCAGCCCCCTGGCCGGCCGGTTCCGCCACGCATGCACCGCCACCGCCACCGGCACGGCCAGCAGCAGCGTCCACGCGCAGGCCGCCGCCCCGGTGGCCCACCACACCGGCCCGAAGTCCGACAGCCGCCGCGAACCCATCGGCCCCGCCGAGGCCGCCGCGAGCCCGGTCATCACCAGCCCGCAGACCACCGCCCCCAGCGCCGCCGTGAGCGCGGTCTCCCCGTACGAGACCTCGCGCGCCCGGCGCACCGCGAACCAGCCCACCGCCAGCCCGGCGGCCACCGGCACTCCGGCGACCGCCCAGGTCAGCGGGGTACCAGGTCCCTCGGGCGGGAGCGCCGCCAGCAGCGGGAAGCGCGGCAGCCCGGGCTGGCCCGCGAAGCCGAGCGGCGTGGCGGTGGCGCTGGCGCCGAGGGCGAAGCCGGGCCCGAGGGCGTAGGCCGCGCCCCAGATTGTGGCGTTCGGCATCAGCGCGAGCGCGAGCAGCAGGACCGCGAACCGGCCCGACCACACCCCGGTCAGCGACAGGAACGCGGTCTGGACCTCGGCGCCGTGCCACGCGAGCGAGGCGCCGACGAGCAGCGCGCCGCCGCCCAGCAGGACCAGCGCGCCGCCCGCCCCGGCCCGCAGCGCCAGCGCGTAGCGGGGGCGCATGACGGCCCTTCGTACGCCCCCTGGCAGCCAGGACGGCAGCGGTCCGAGCGGACGCCCCCTGGCTCCCCACACCCCGCCGAGGGCGGCGAGCACGGCGACCAGCGGGACGTGCCAGGCCGCGCTGAGCGGGTCGGCCGGCATGGGGCCGCCGGCGGCGTAGACCGTGGCGAGGGCCCCGACGGCGAGGTATCCGCAGAGCACGGCCGAGAACACGGCGCCGGCCGGCAGCACCTCCTCGTCCTCCTCCTCGGACGCGCTCCCCAGCCGGGCGGCCCGCCGCATGAGGAGCACGGGCAGCGCGATGAGGAGCAGCGGCGTCAGGCCGACGGGCGCGGGCACGCCGGACAGGGTCTCGTACCGCACCAGCTCCGTCCCGTGGGCGAGCAGCCACAGCCCGGCGGCGAGGTGCAGGGCCCCGCCGGGGCCGCTGTCGGGGTAGGGGGAACTGATCCACAGCACGATGACGAGCACGGCGAGGAAGCCGAGCCCGAGTCCGGCCGCCACGGCGCCGCCCGCCACGCATGCTGCGGCGGCGGGCGAACGGCGCCGCGCAGCGGCTCGCGGGGCCGTCGGCAACGAGGTCCCGCGTTCGGTCACTTGGGTCACCCCGCCATGGTGCCAACGACACGCGCTATGGGCGGGTAACAGGCGAATGTCCGTGGTGTCGCCCAATATACGTTTATGTACTTTTTCGCCCAAGGCGGTCGGGTCGCGGGGAGTGTGGCATGACACGAAGCGTCGAGACGGCCTCCTCATCGGCCTCGGAGCTGCGCCTGCCCGCCCCCGAGGAGCGGCGCAGGCTGCGCGAAGCGGCGGAACTGACGCACGAGCAGGTCGCGGAGGCGGTGGGCGTCACCGCGACGACGGTCCGCTCCTGGGAAACGGGCCGCACGGACCCCCGCGGCCGCAACCGCGAGGCGTACGCGGCGTTCCTGACCGCCCTGGCGGCGCCGGCGGCCGCCCCGGAGCGGGCCGACACCGCGTCAGACGGGCCCGCCGGTACGGCATCCGAGGCCGGGACGCCCCAAACGGCCCAGACGGCGCAGACGGCGCAGACAGCGACGGCGGACGCGCCCGCCACGACCGCCACGCCCGCCACGCCCGCCGAGGACTCCGCAGGGGTGCCGGCAGAAGGCCCGGCAAGGGGCCCGGCCGCGGACTTCGACGCCCTCTACGACCATGCCGCCCCCGCCCTCGCCCGGCAGACCTACCTGCTCACCGGGCGCCGGACCCTCGCCCTGAAGGCCGTGGAGCGCGCCTTCACCCGCGCCTGGGCCCGGTGGCCCGAGGTGGCCACCGACCCGGATCCGGTGGGCTGGGTGCGCGCGGTCGCGTACGACTACGCCCTCTCCCCCTGGCACCGGTTCCGGCGCGTCCACCGCCGGCAGGACGCGCGCCCCGCCGATCCCGCCGACCGCATCCTGCTCGACGCCGTGCTCGCGCTGCCCACGCGCCACCGCCGTACCGTCATGCTCTACGACGGCGTCGGCCTCGACCTGCCCGACACCGCTGCCGAGACCGAGGCCAGCACCCCCACCGCCGGCATCCGCCTCGTGCACGCGCACGCCGACCTCGCCGACCGGATCCCCGAGCTGGCCGAAGTACCGCCCGAGAAGCAGTCCGCGCTGCTGCGCGACCTGTTCACCGCGCTGCGGCCGGCCGCCCCGCTCGACCCGCGCCCGGCGGCGGCCGTACGGGGCGGCGGCGAGCGGCGCGTACGGCTGTGGAGCCGCGGGGCCCTCGGGCTGACCGCGGTGATCGCCACCGCGACCGGCTACACCGCGGTGACCGCGGCCGACCACTACGAGCCCCCGCAGGCACCCGGCCAGAGCGTCTCCGGCGTGCCTCCGCTGAGCGGACCCCAGCAGCTCACCGCGCGGAGCCGGCAGCTCCACGACAAGCTGCGCGCCGACCCGGAGGCCGGGCCCGCCAGGATCGCCCCGAAGGGCGAATGAGAACGGGCGTGGCCCGCACCCACCGAGGGGTGCGGGCCACGCCCGTACATCCGTACGTGTGACCGTACGGGGACTGCTTACTGAGCGGCGTTCAGGATCTCGCGCGCCAGCTTCGCGGTCTCGGTCGGCGTCTTGCCGACCTTGACGCCGGCGGCCTCGAGGGCCTCCTTCTTGGCCTGCGCGGTGCCGGAGGAGCCGGAGACGATGGCGCCGGCGTGGCCCATGGTCTTGCCCTCGGGGGCGGTGAAGCCCGCGACGTAACCGACGACCGGCTTGGTGACGTTCTTCGCGATGAAGTCCGCCGCACGCTCCTCGGCGTCGCCGCCGATCTCGCCGATCATGACGATCAGCTCGGTGTCCGGGTCGGCCTCGAAGGCCTCCAGGGCGTCGATGTGCGTGGTGCCGATGACCGGGTCGCCACCGATGCCGACGGCGGAGGTGAAGCCGATGTCACGGAGCTCGTACATCATCTGGTAGGTCAGCGTGCCGGACTTGGACACGAGACCGATCTTGCCGGGCTTGGTGATGTCGCCCGGGATGATGCCGGCGTTGGACTGGCCGGGGGTGATCAGACCCGGGCAGTTCGGACCGATGATCCGGGTCTTGTTGCCCTTGGCGGTCGCGTACGCCCAGAAGGCGGCGGAGTCGTGCACCGCGATGCCCTCGGTGATGACGACGGCCAGCGGGATCTCGGCGTCGATCGCCTCGACCACGGCGGCCTTGGCGAAGGCCGGCGGGACGAAGAGGACGGAGACGTTGGCGCCCGTCTTCTCCATCGCCTCGGCGACGGAGCCGAAGACCGGGACCTCGGTGCCGTCGAAGTCGACGGTGGTGCCGGCCTTGCGCGGGTTCACGCCGCCGACGATGTTGGTGCCGTCAGCCAGCATCAGCTTGGTGTGCTTCATGCCCGTGGCACCGGTCATGCCCTGGACGATGACCTTGCTGTCCTTGTTGAGGAAGATAGCCATGTGAGTCTGTGACCTCTGCCCTTACTTCGCAGCCGCGAGCTCGGCGGCCTTGTCGGCCGCGCCGTCCATGGTGTCCACGCGCTGCACCAGCGGGTGGTTGGCGTCCGAGAGGATCTTGCGACCCAGCTCGGCGTTGTTGCCGTCGAGACGGACGACGAGCGGCTTGGTGACCGCCTCGCCCTTCTCCTCCAGCAGGGCCAGCGCCTGGACGATGCCGTTGGCGACCTCGTCGCAGGCGGTGATGCCACCGAAGACGTTGACGAAGACGGACTTGACGTCCGGGTCGCCGAGGATGATCTCGAGACCGTTGGCCATGACGGCGGCGGAGGCGCCACCGCCGATGTCCAGGAAGTTGGCGGGCTTGACGCCACCGTGGTTCTCGCCGGCGTAGGCGACGACGTCGAGGGTGCTCATGACGAGACCCGCGCCGTTGCCGATGATGCCGACCTCACCGTCGAGCTTGACGTAGTTGAGGTTCTTCGCCTTGGCGGCGGCCTCGAGCGGGTTCGCGGCCGCGTGGTCCACGAACTCCTCGTGACCCGGCTGGCGGAACTCGGCGTTCTCGTCGAGCGAGACCTTGCCGTCGAGCGCGATGACGTCGCCGTTGGCGACCTTCGCGAGCGGGTTGACCTCGACGAGGAGCGCGTCCTCGGCGATGAAGGTGGCCCACAGGGTCACGAGGACCTCGGCGACCTTCTCCGCGACCTCGGCCGGGAACTGCGCCAGCGCGACGATCTCGCGGGCCTTCTCGATGGTCACGCCCTCGTTGGCGTTCACCGGGACCTTGGCGAGCTTCTCCGGGGTCTCCTCGGCGACCTGCTCGATGTCCATGCCGCCCGCGACCGAGGCCATGGCCAGGAAGGTGCGGTTGGTGCGGTCGAGGAGGTACGAGACGTAGTACTCCTCGAGGATCTCGGGAGCCGTCTCGGCGATCATCACCTTGTGGACCGTGTGGCCCTTGATGTCCATGCCGAGGATGTCCGTCGCCCGGGCGACGGCCTCGTCCGGGGTGGCGGCCAGCTTCACGCCGCCGGCCTTGCCGCGGCCGCCGACCTTCACCTGCGCCTTGACGACCGACTTGCCGCCCAGCCGCTCGGTGGCCTCGCGAGCCGCCTCAGGCGTGTCGATGACTTCACCGGCCAGCACCGGTACACCGTGCTTGGCGAAGAGGTCCCTCGCCTGGTACTCGAACAGGTCCACGCGCGTCCGTCCCTTGTCTTTTTTAAAGATTCGCAGTGATTCGCGGTTGTCTGCTATCTGCGTGGGCGTGCCGCGGAGGGCAACGTGACGGCGCTGTCACAAGGAAGGCGCACACGGTGACCGTGGACGCGGCATGTCCGTCCCGCAGGTTATCCCCGCAGGCCGTAGGTCCCTAAATCGCAGATCACACCTGAGCGGTGATACCTGTCACAGATCGCCTCACGGTTGAACTGGAAGTTCGTGCGTTTCACCGATTCACAGGACGGGCCGGGACGCGGCCGGGACGAAGCCGGAACCGCGCCGTCAGGGGGTCGGCAGGGGCCTCTTCTCCAGCGCCGCGGCCATGACCTCCGGAAACAGGTCCGGGGTGCAGGCGAAGGCCGGCGCCCCGAGCGCCGCAAGGGCGGCGGCGTGCTCGCGGTCATAGGCCGGGGCCCCCTCGTCGGACAGCGCCAGCAGGGTCACGAACTCGACCCCCGCCCCCTTCATCGCGGCGACCCGCTTGAGCATCTCGTTGCGGATGCCGCCCTCGTAGAGATCACTGATCAGGACGACGACCGTGTCGGCGGGCCGGGTGATCTTCGACTGGCAGTAGGCGAGGGCGCGGTTGATGTCGGTGCCGCCACCCAGTTGGGTGCCGAAGAGGACGTCCACCGGGTCGTCGAGCTGATCGGTGAGGTCCACGACGGCGGTGTCGAAGACGACGAGCCGGGTCGCGATCGAGCGCATGGAGGCCAGCACCGCGCCGAAGACGGAGGCGTAGACGACGGAGGCCGCCATCGAACCCGACTGGTCGATGCAGAGGATCACCTCCTTCTTCACCGATTGCGCCGCACGGCCGTACCCGATCAGCCGCTCGGGGACGACCGTCCGGTACTCGGGCAGGTAGTTCTTGAGGTTGGCCCGGATCGTGCGGTTCCAGTCGATGTCGTGGTGGCGGGGGCGGCTGATCCGCGCGGACCGGTCGAGGGCGCCGGTCAGCGTCGCGCGGGTCCGCGCCGCGAGCTTCTTCTCCAGCTGCTCGACCACCTTGCGGACCACGGCCCGCGCCGTCTCCTTCGTCGTCTCGGGCATCGCCTTGTTCAGCGAGAGCAGCGTGCCCACGAGGTGCACGTCGGGCTCGACGGCCTCCAGCATCTCCGGTTCCAGCAGCAGTGCGGACAGACCGAGCCGCTCGATCGCGTCGCGCTGCATCACCTGGACCACCGAGCTGGGGAAGTACGTGCGGATGTCCCCGAGCCAGCGCGCCACGTTCGGCGCGGACCCGCCGAGCCCCGCCGACCGTGCCCCCGGCCCCTTGCGCGACCCGCCGTCGCCCCCGTACAGCGCGCCGAGCGCGGCGTCCATCGCCGCATCCCGCCCGCCCAGCGCACACCCCGTCCCGTCGGCCTCACCCCCGCCCAGCACCATCCGCCACCGCCTCAGCCGCTCGCCTCCGGCGGGGTCTGCGGCTTCGTGTCGTACCCCCGCACTCATGTCCGTACCGCCCATCCGTCCGTCCCCCTGCACTCGTCGTGTCCACCGGTCCTGCCGGCTTCATCCGTCCATCCCGACCCGCTCATCCAGCCCCGCCGCACCGATCCAGCCCCAGCGGCGCGGCACCTCACCCGGCAAGCAGCATCCGCACCAGCCCCACCACCGCGTCCGCCCGCTCCGGGTCCAGGTCCGGGGCGAAGCCCTCGGGCGCCGAGGACGCCGGGCTCGCGGCAGCGGACCGGCCCGGCCCCCGCCGCACCAGCTCGCCCAGGCTCCGCTTCACCCCCGGCTCGTACGCCCCGAAGGTCCTCCGCAGCAGCGGGAGTACGTCGGTGAAGGCCCGCTCCGGCACCCCCACCAGCCAGGTGTCGATGAGCCCCAGCAGCCGCTCGTCGTGGACCAGCAGCGTGCCCCCGCCCGAACTCCCGCCCGCGAAGCCCTCGATCCAGCCCGCCGCGTCGGCCGGGGAGGCCGCCGGGGACAGCGCGAGCCCCATCAGCCGCGCCGTCTCCTCGGCCGGCAGCCGCCCGTCGTCGAGGAGCAGCCTGGCCGCCCGGCCGCGGATGACGCCCGGCACGGTGTCCCGGCCGGCCAGCGTCCGCAGCACCGCGGACCAGCGCTCCCGCAGCCCTTCGTCGGCGTCGGCCAGCAGTGCCACCGCCCCGTGCACCCCGTCCACGTGGCCCCGCAGCTCCGCCGCCGCGTCGGCGTCCAGGCCGGCCGCGCAGGCCGGCGGCAGCGCCACGCATATCCGCTCGGCGAGCCCGGCCGCCACCACGGCGAGGGCCGTCGCGTCGGTGCCGCGCACGTCCCCGTACCGCAGCGAACGGGCCAGCGCGGGCAGGGCCTTGGCGAGGCGCGCCACGTCGGTGTCCAGTGCGGCCCGGTCCGCGAGGGCCCGCAGTACGGCGGGCAGCGCCTCCGACAGCCCGGCCAGCAGGCACCGCTCGGCGAGCGCCGTCACCTCGCCCAGCTCCTCGGCTCCGGCCGCGTCGGCCTCGGCCTTGGCGGTGGCCGCCGCGAGGACGGTGGTGCCCCAGATCCCGGCCTCGGCGACCCGCACCGACAGTTCGGGCTCCCACCGCAGCCGCCACGTCTCCCGGAAGGTCCCGGTGCTGCCGCGGGAGGCGGTCGGGGTGCCCCATCCGATGCCGAGCAGCCGCAGCCGGTGCAGCAGCAGGGATTTCGCCGCGTCGGTGTCCTTGCGCAGGTCGAGTTCCAGTTCGCGGTCCTGCGCCTCGGCCTTGAGCCGCAGCGAGCGCTGCTGCCGCGTCAGGTCCCGCTGGAGGGGTACGACGGGCGCCGCGTCCGGGACCTCGCCGAGCACGTCGCCGACCACAAGGCGGTCCTCGATCAGCGCGAGCGGTATGTCGGAGCCGTCGCACATCACCGCCCGGACCGCTTCGAGGGTCTCCGTCAGGCCGGGCAGCGGCCGTCCCCGCATCGCGGCCAGGGTCTCGGCCAGCCGGACCGCCTCGATGACGTGCGCCGAGGAGACCTGCCGGTCCTCCGCGCGCAGCAGGCCGGCGACCTTGGTCAGCCACCGCTCGACGGGCCGGTCCCGCGCCTCGAAGAGGTGGGCGTACCAGCCGGGCGAGGTGATCCCCGCGCCGTACCCGCCGGCCCGGGCGAGCCGGCGGTGGGTCCACGGCACCCAGGTGGTCTCCACCTTGACCTTCGGCAGGCCGCTCAGCAGAGCCTTGTCCGCGGCCACCGTGGTCTTCGCCCGCAGCGCCGGGACGTGCCAGGCCCCGCACACCACGGCGTACGCGTCGCCGAACTCCCGGCGGGCGGCCCGCATCCGCTGCCGCATGTACGCCTCGCGCACGAGGTCGCGGCGGTGGCCGCCGTCGCCGTACGCCTCGCGCAGGGCTCCCATGGCCTCCCCGAGCGCCTCGAACGCGCCGAGCACCTCCTGTGGCCCGCCCCCGGTGCCGTCGGCGCCCCCCGCGCCCCGGTGCTCGACCACGTCCTCCCACCATCGCTCGGGGTCGTCGTACCCGGCTGTCTCGGCCAGCACCGCGAGGGGGTCCACCCTGACCGCGTCGGGCTCGTCGTGGTCCGCGCCCGGCTCGGCGGCCAGCGAGTGCGCGGCCGGCAGGTCCATGAACCGCACCGGTACGCCGGCCCGCTGCGCCCAGCGGATCGCCACCCACTCCGGGGAGAAGTCGGCCAGCGGCCAGAACGCGGCCCGGCCGGGGTCGTCCGCGGCGTGCGCGAGCAGCGCCACGGGGGGCCGCATCCCGGGGTCGGCGGCCAGCGCGAGCAGCCCGTCCCCCTCGGGCGGCCCCTCGATCAGCACGGCCGCCGGGCGGGCCGCGTCCAGCGCGGCCCGCACCGCGCGGGCCGAGCCGGGGCCGTGGTGCCGCACCCCCAGCAGCAGCGGGCCCTGTGGGCTCGGGCTCATACCGTCACCTCCCGGCAGGCCCGGTAGAAGTCCTTCCAGCCGTCGCGCTCGCGGACCACGGCCTCCAGGTACTCCTGCCAGACCACCTTGTCGGCGGCCGGGTCGCGGACCACGGCGCCGAGGATCCCGGCGGCCACGTCGGAGGGGCGCAGCACGCCGTCCCCGAAGTGGGCGGCCAGGGCCAGGCCGCCGGTGACGACGGAGATGGCCTCGGCGGTGGACAGCGTGCCGCTGGGCGACTTGACCTTCGTACGGCCGTCGTCGGTGACCCCGTCGCGCAGCTCGCGGAAGACGGTGACGACGCGGCGGATCTCCTCCAGTCCTTCGGGCGCGGCCGGCAGGTCGAGGGCGCGGCCCATCTGGTCGACCCGGCGGGCGACGATGTCGACCTCGGCGTCGGCGCTGGCGGGCAGCGGCAGCACGACGGTGTTGAAGCGGCGGCGCAGCGCGCTGGAGAGTTCGTTGACCCCGCGGTCGCGGTCGTTGGCGGTGGCGATGAGGTTGAAGCCGCGCACGGCCTGTACCTCTTCGCCGAGCTCCGGTATCGGCAGCGTCTTCTCGGACAGGACGGTGATGAGGGTGTCCTGGACGTCGGCGGGGATGCGGGTGAGCTCCTCGACGCGGGCGGTCATGCCCTCGGCCATGGCCCGCATGACGGGGCTGGGGACGAGGGCCTCGCGGCTGGGTCCGTGGGCGAGGAGCCGGGCGTAGTTCCAGCCGTACCGGATGGCTTCCTCGGGAGTGCCGGCGGTGCCCTGGACGAGGAGGGTGGAGTCTCCGCTGACGGCGGCGGCGAGGTGTTCGGACACCCAGGTCTTGGCGGTGCCGGGGACGCCGAGCAGGAGCAGCGCGCGGTCGGTGGCCAGGGTGGTGACGGCGACTTCGACGATGCGGCGCGGTCCCACGTACTTGGGTGTGATGACCGTGCCGTCGTCGAGCGTGCCGCCCTGCAGGTACGTGGCGACGGCCCACGGGGAGAGCTTCCAGCGGGCCGGGCGGGGCCGGTCGTCGGCGGCCGCGAGGGCTTTCAGTTCGTGTGCGAAGGCGTCTTCGGCGTGCGGTCGCAGCGCTTCGGCCGGGCGTTCGTTCTCGGGCGTGGTCATGGTCCCCCTCCAAGGCTCGGCAGCCGCTTCCGACTGCTGCATCCAAGGTGCACCACACCACTGACAACGGGCCCTGTTCACAGTGTTGTTGCAGGTCAGAGCGATTGTCAGTGGGGTTCTCTACGGTGGGACACATGACTGAGCAGGGGGTCCGCTGGACAGCGGAACAGGTACTGGCTCTGGCTCCTGACGATGCCTCACGCAAAGCGGGGAGCAGACTCGGCGGGGCGGGTCCGTGGTCACAGATCGGAGGTTCCGCTTCCGGTTCTGTATGGGGGTTGTGCAAGGGCAGCGGCAGCAAGCCGTACCGGACGGTCGTGGATCTGGCCGGACCGGCGTACAAGTGCTCCTGTCCGAGCCGTAAGTTCCCGTGCAAGCACGCGCTGGGACTGCTGCTGCTCTGGTCCGCCGAGGGGGTCGGCGAGCCGGGCGAGGCGCCGGACTGGGCCGCGCAGTGGCTGGCGGACCGGGCGGCGAAGGCCGCGCGTCCGGCCGCCGGGGCGGGCGGGCCGGTGGACGAGGAGGGGGCGCGGAAGCGGGCCGAGCGGCGGGCGGCCCGCGTCGGTACGGGCGTCACCGAGCTGGAGCAGCGGCTGGCCGATCTGCTGCGAGGCGGCCTCGCGGGCCAGGAACAGGCCGGTTACGCGGGGTGGGAGGAGACCGCCGCCCGGATGGTCGACGCACAGGCGCCCGGACTGGCCGGACGGGTAAGGGAGTTGGGGACGATACCCAGTTGCGGCCCGGGCTGGCCCGCCCGGATGCTGGAGGAGGCGGCGCTGCTGCACCTGCTGGACCGGGCCTGGCTGGGGGTGGCCGGGCTGCCGGAACAGCTGGCGGCGACGGTGCGCAGCCGGGTGGGACTGCCGGCCTCCGGGGAGGGGGAGGCCGTACGGGACCGCTGGCTGGTGCTGGCCCAGTACGACTCGGTTTCACCGGACGGCCGGCTCACCACCCGCCGGATATGGCTGCGCGGACTGCAGGGCGGACGGCCCGCCCTGGTACTGGACTTCGGACCGCCCGGGCGGCCGCCGGGCCTGTCGCTGCCGGTCGGGCTGGTGCTGGAGGCGGAGGTCCGCTTCCGGCCCGGATCGGCGGGGCTGCGGGCGGACCTCGGGGAGAGACTCTCGGCGGCCGTTCCGTGCGCCGGGGTTCCGGCCGGGGTGAGCACGGGGACGGCACTGGAGGCGTACGGGGCGGCGCTGCGGGAGGACCCGTGGCTGGAGTCCTGGCCGGTGGTGCTCGGCCCGGTGGTTCCGATACCGGGAGAGCTCGGCTGGCAGCTGGCGGACGCGGAGGGCACCTGTGCCCTGCCGGTGCCCCTCACGGGGTCCGGCAGCCGTTCCCGCTCGGGCCTGTGGCAGCTGGCCGCGTTGTCGGGAGGGGGGCCGGTGACGGTGTTCGGGGAGTGCGGCCACCGCGGCTTCACGCCGCTGACGGCCTGGCAGCCGGACTCGCCCGAGCCGGTCGCCCTGTCCTGAGGGCAGCCGGAACACACCACACATAGCAGGGGGCCTGGGGGGACGTATGCCGTCACAGGGGCGGCGGGGAGGGAACGCGTGGGCGCCGGGGGGCGCCGTACGCGGCACGACGAGCACGACGAGGTTGCGGCGGCGCGGGGGCGCCGGCGCTGGGACGACGAGAAGCCGGGGGGCTTGCATGAACGACAACCACGCCAGTTGAGCGCAGTGGCACGGACGCACGACTGCTCCGGTCCCGTGGAGGGGGCGGGACGGGGGCGCAGGACGCGAAGAAGGACGAGCGGCGAGGGAGGGGCCCGATGAGCAAGGGTGACGAGGGGTACGGGGAGTACGGGGAGTGGGAGGAGCTGGTCGGCGCCGCGCTGCTGGGCACCGACCGGCGCAGGGGCGGGAGCCCGGCCGGCTCGCCGGAGGCGCTGCTGGACGCGGCGGCCGTGCACACCGTACGGCGCCGGGCCGGGCTGCGGCCGGCCGCGGCGGGCCCGCGCCCGGAGCCCGCACCCCGGGATCCGCGCCCGGCGCCACCGGAGGCGGCCCGTCGCCGGCTCGCCCAGCTGCTGGCCGGCCGGACCGGGCCGGGCAGCGGCAGCGGCAGCGGACGGCGCGGGGCCGCGCCGGACCTGACGGAGCTGCTGCCCCAGTGGCTGGCCGCGGCCGGCCGGCACGGCTACCGCGCGCCGGCCGCCCTCGTACCGGCGCTGCTGGACGCGGCCCGGGCCCGTACCGACCTTCGACCGCAGGCGCTCGCCCTGGCCGGGACCCGGGGGCTGTGGCTGGCCCGGCTGAATCCGGACTGGCGGTTCGCCCTGCGCGGCGGGGCGGGCGGCACCGGGGAGCTGCCCGAGGTGACGGATCCTGCCGGGGTGGAACGGCTGTGGCAGGAGGGACTGTTCGCGGAGCGGGTGGCGCTGCTCGGCGCCATGAGGGCGCACGAGGCGGCGGCCGCGCCGCGGCTGCTGGCGACGACCTGGACCACCGAACGGGCCGAGGACCGGCTGATGTTCCTCGATTCGCTGCGGGTGGGGCTGTCCGAAGGGGACGAGCCCTTCCTGGAAGCGGCACTGGGCGACCGCAGCCGCAATGTCCGTGCCACGGCCGCCGAACTGCTGTCGGCACTGCCGCGATCGGCGCTGGCCGGCCGGATGGCCGAACGCGCCCTGGTCTGCGTCGGCCCGGAGGGGGTGACCCCGCCGGCCGAGTGCGATGCGGGGATGCTCCGCGACGGGGTGGTCAAGCGGCCGCCCGCCGGACGCGGGGAACGGGCCTGGTGGCTCGGCCAGATCGTGGAGGCGGCGCCGCTGTCGTGCTGGCGGGAGCGGTTCGGCGGGCTCGGCCCGGCGGAGATCGTGGCACTGCCGGTGGCCGAGGGCGAGGGCTGGACCGAGGAACTGCACGCGGCGTGGTGCCGGGCGGCGGTGCGTCAGCGCGACGCGTCGTGGTCGCGGGCCCTGCTCGGCCCGCCGTCCGCACCGCCCGCGGCGGGTCCGGGCACGGCATCGCTCGCGGAGCGGGCCAAGCTGCTGGAGACCCTGCCGGATGCGGAGCGGGCGGAATGGGTCGCCGCATTCATACGGGCCCACGGGCTTTCGGAGGCGTTCCAGCTGCTCGGGGTGTGCGTCGTGCCGTGGGCGGGGGCGCTGGGCCGGGCGGTGGTGGACGCGCTGGACATGGCCCGGGAGGCCGGCAGCTACCCGTGGAGCTTCAGCGGGGTGATGGGCCTGGCCGAGCGCTGCCTCGATCCTGCGGAGGCCGGCCGGCTGGAGGCCCTGACCGCGGCCACGGAGGAGCCGCCGGACGCGGCTCCCGGCGCAGCCGCGTACTGGGCCGAGGCCTTTCAGCGGCTGGTGGCCACGCTTCGGCTGCGCGCGGCCATGCTCTCGGAGCTGGCGCCGGCCGCCTGATCCCTCCCGGGGGGCTGGGCGGTCCGGCGCGGCTCAACGACGCCCCGGACCCCACGCCTCAAACGCCGGCGAGGCTGAAATACACGCCGGCGGGGCCGTCAGGTGCGGACGTTCGCCCTGACCCAGTCCACGATGGACGTCGTCGTCGCGCCCGGGGTGAAGATCTCGGCCACGCCCTTCTCCTTGAGCGGGGCGATGTCGTCCTCCGGGATGATGCCGCCGCCGAAGACCTTGATGTCCTGCGCGTCGCGCTCCTTGAGGAGTTCCAGCACGCGCGCGAAGAGCGTGTTGTGGGCGCCGGAGAGGATCGAGAGGCCGATCGCGTCGGCGTCCTCCTGGATGGCGGTGTCCACGATCTGCTCGGGGGTCTGGTGGAGGCCGGTGTAGATGACCTCCATACCCGCGTCCCGCAGCGCCCGCGCGATCACCTTGGCCCCGCGGTCGTGGCCGTCGAGACCCGGCTTGGCCACCACCACACGGATCGGACCGGTCACACCCATCGCACTGCCTCCCGAGTGAACGAACGTTAAGTACAGCATCGCGCACGCCACCGTTTCGCGGTCAACCACGAGGGGGAAATCACACGTGGGACGGCATTGCGCCACCGCGCCGACAGCCGCACGGCACGGTGGCGCAAAAGCCGCGGGTCCCAAGAGGCTCAGGGGAGGCCGTCGATGGGGCTGTACATACCCGTGTCCATGCCCTTGTCCGGCGCCGCACTGCGGGCAGGTGCGCTCGAGGTGGTGGTGCTCGGCGGGCACCTCCTCCTCTATCCGACCGGAGTGTGCCAGGAAAAGGTCACCGCCGGCGCGCCCGCGACACGCCCGCCCGTCCTCCTCCTCCACGGATTCACCGACAACCGGTCCGTCTTCGTGCTCCTGCGCCGCGCCCTCGGAGTGGGCGGCCTGCGGCACGTGGAGGCGTACAACTACTCGCCCTTCACCCTCGACCTGCGCGTCACCGCCCGCCATCTCGCCCGGCGCGTCGAGGAGCTGTGCGAGCGCACCGGGCAGGACCGGGTGGACCTGGTCGGGCACAGCCTCGGCGGCCTGGTCGGCCGGTACTTCGTCCAGCGCCTCGGCGGCGACGCCCGCGTCCGGACCTTGGTCACCCTGGGGACCCCGCATTCCGGCACGCGGGTGGCGCCCTTCTTGGACGCGCACCCGCTGGTGCGGCAGATGCGCCCGGACTCCGAGGTACTGGCCGAACTGGCCGCGCCCGCGCCCGGCTGCGCCACCCGCTGCGTGGCGTTCTGGAGCGAGTTCGACGCGCTGATGACTCCGGTCGGGACGGCGCGGATCGAGCACCCGGATCTATGTGTGGAAAATGTGCAGGTCACCGGCATCGGACATCTCGCACTGCCCGCGCACCCCGCCGTGATCGCGGCGGTCCGTCGCGCCCTCGACGGGCCCGGTCTGACCGCCGTCACGGGCTCGGAGGCCGCTTCCGTCGCCTAGCCGCTGAGCGACCTTCAGTCGAACGAATTTCGAACTCAAGGCCAAGGGTGCGTCTTTCGGCGACCGAAAGGCGGCTGAATGCCCGGTTCCGGCAATCTGGGGACCCATCGAAGATTGTCGTCGCGAGTAACCGGCGGGTACAGTCACGCCACTGCTCTCCTCCGGTGAACCACGAGTTCCCGGCCACCCAGGCCCCACTGCCGAGGCGAAAGAGAAGTTGGTGAACGACCGCCCCTCGCCGGGCCAGTACCCGGATCCCGGGTATGACGGCCTTGCCACCACCACTTTCGCTGGTGACTCGACCTACGTTTCCTATGAAACGCAGGGCCAGGGGGTCAACTACGCTGCCTACGGCTCCTACGAGACCGGCGCGTACGACACCACCGCGTGGACCTCTCAGGACACTTACCTGTCCACGGTCCCGACCCAGGCCGCACCCGAGGACACCACCGGGACCTGGGACGCGAGCGCCTGGAACACGCCGGGAGCGGACTACTCCGGTTACACCGCGTACCAGCCGGCCTCCTTCGGCTACGACGCCTCCGGCGAGCAGACCGGGCACTGGGCGATGCCGGGCTACGGCACCACCGGTACCGAGACCGGCGCCTACGACGCCACCGCCTGGAACACCGTCGCCGAGACCCCGGCCCAGCCCGAGGCCGCGTACGGATACGAGTACCAGCCCGCGCAGCAGCAGGAGCAGCCGGAGCAGCAGCAGTACGCGTACGGGACGACCTCCGTCGGCTACGACGCCGGGATCCAGGCCGGAACCGACGCGTACGCCGGCACGTACAGCGAGACGGCCGTCTTCGAGGTGCTCTCCGACGGAAGCCCCGGGGCTCCGGATGCGCCCCTGGCGCCCGAGGTCCACGAGCTGCCCGAGGTCCACGAACTCCACGACGCGCACGAGGTCCACGACCTTCCCACGCAGGCCATGCCCGTGACCGCCGCTCCGCGCGCCGCGCGCCGGACCGCCGCCAAGGGCAACGCCAAGGGCAGCGCCAAGGCGGGCAGCAGCCGTCGCCGCACCCCGGCGAAGCGTTCCGCCCTGCTGACCGTGGCCGTGCCCTCCGCCTGCGTGATGGGCGTCGCGGGCGTGGCGGCCGCCTCCGTCGGCGGGCTCACCGATACGGACAAGCCCGCCCAGGACACCACCACGATGGCCGCGCCCGACCCGGCCTCGGTGAAGCCGGTCGCGGCGAACACCAAGCTCGACACCCAACTGGTCGCGCTCAGCGCCGACGCGGGCGATTTCGCGGACCGCGCGAGCCGCACGCAGGAGCGCATCGACCTGCGCGAACGCCAGGAAGAGGAAAAGAAGAAGAAGGCGGAGGAGGCCGCGGCCAAGGAGGCCGCCCGCCCCAAGTTCGCCATCCCCGTGAACCAGCACGGCCTCAGCGCCAACTTCGGCCAGGCCGGCGGCATGTGGATGTCGGTGCACACCGGCATCGACTTCCCGGTCTCCTACGGGACCCCGGTCATGGCGGCCACCGACGGGACCGTGCGCACGCAGTACAACAGCGCCTACGGCAACATGGCGATCGTGACCGCGCCCGACGGAACCGAGACCTGGTACTGCCACCTCAGCTCCACCAAGATCCGCGGCGGCAAGGTCAAGGCGGGCGACGTGATCGCCTACTCCGGCAACTCCGGCAACTCCACCGGCCCGCACCTCCACTTCGAGGTCCGTCCCGGCGGCGGTTCCGCGATCGACCCGCTGGCGTGGCTCCGCGTGCACGGCCTGGACCCGACGTAACCAGCTGACGGGGCCCGGCCGAAAGGCCGAGCCCGACCACCCCGCCGGGCCCGGCCCGTGCCGCTACAGCTTCTGCACCGGCGCGTAACGCAGCAGCAGCCGCTTGGGCTTGTCGTCCCCGAAGTCGATGGTGGCCTGGGCGTCCGCGCCCGCGCCCTTGACCTCCATGACGGTGCCGAGCCCGAACTGGTCGTGCGTGACGCGGTCCCCGACCACCAGGGCGATGACCGGCTTGTCCGCGGCCCGCCGCGTCGCGAACCCGGACGGGCCCGACTTCGTACGCGACGAGGACAGGAACGCCTCGGGCGAGGTGCCGAAGGTCGCCTTCCCCGAACCGGAGGACCCGTAGCCGGAGCTCCGCATCGGTCCCGCCGGCTTCTGGGTGGCGCCCGTCCGCTTCCACTGGAGGTACTCGGCCGGGATCTCCTCGAGGAACCGCGACGGCGGGTTGTACGAGGGCGTGCCCCAGGCACTGCGCATGCTCGACCGGGTGAGGTAGAGCCGCTCGCGGGCGCGCGTGATGCCGACGTAGGCGAGGCGGCGCTCCTCCTCCAGCTCCTTGGTCTGGCCCAGCGCGCGCATGTGCGGGAAGACCCCGTCCTCCATGCCGGTCAGGAAGACCACCGGGAACTCGAGGCCCTTGGCGGTGTGCAGGGTCATCAGCGTGATGACGCCCGTGCCCTCGGTGTCCTCGTCGGGGATCTGGTCGGAGTCGGCGACGAGCGCGACCTGCTCCAGGAACTCGGCCAGGGTGCCGGAACCGGGAGCCGGGGCTCCGGTCTCGGCCGCCTCGGCCGCCGCGGCCTCCCGCGCCTGCTCGAACTCCAGCGCCACCGCCGCCAGCTCCTGCAGGTTCTCGATCCGCGTCTCGTCCTGCGGGTCGGTCGACGCCTGCAGTTCGGCGAGGTAGCCGGTCCGCTCCAGGACCGCTTCCAGGACCACCGCCGGGCCCGCGCCCGAGTCGACGATCGTGCGGAGCTCCTCCATCAGCACGTTGAACCGCTTCACCGCGTTCGTCGAGCGGGCGGCCATGCCGAAGGCCTCGTCCACGCGCCGCAGCGCCTGCGGGAAGGTGATCTTCTCGCGCGCCGCGAGGGCGTCGATCATCGCCTCGGCGCGTTCGCCGATGCCGCGCTTGGGCACGTTCAGGATGCGGCGCAGCGGGACGTTGTCCTCCGGGTTGGCGAGGACGCGCAGGTACGCGAGGACGTCGCGGACCTCCTTGCGCTCGTAGAAGCGGACGCCGCCGACGACCTTGTAGGGCAGCCCGACCCGGATGAAGATCTCCTCGAACACGCGCGACTGCGCGTTGGTCCGGTAGAAGATCGCGACGTCGCCCGCCTTGGCGTCGCCGGCGTCCGTCAGCCGGTCGATCTCGTCGGCGACGAACTGTGCCTCGTCGTGCTCGGTGTCCGCCACGTAGCCGGTGATGACCGCGCCCGTGCCGGCCTCGGTCCACAGGTTCTTGGCGCGGCGGTTCTCGTTGCGCTCGATGACCGCGTTGGCGGCGGAGAGGATCGTCTGCGTCGAGCGGTAGTTCTGCTCCAGCAGGATCGTCGTCGCGTCCTTGTAGTCCTCTTCGAACTGGAGGATGTTGCGGATGGTCGCGCCGCGGAAGGCGTAGATCGACTGGTCGGCGTCACCCACCACGCACAGCTCGGCCGGGGGCAGGTCCGGGTAGCCGGTGCCGACCAGCTCGCGCACGAGCGTGTACTGGGCGTGGTTGGTGTCCTGGTACTCGTCCACCAGGACGTGCCGGAAGCGGCGCCGGTAGTGCTCGGCGACGTCCGGGAAGGCCTGGAGCAGGTGGACCGTGGTCATGATGATGTCGTCGAAGTCGAGTGCGTTCGCCTCGCGCAGCCGCCCCTGGTACATCGCGTACGCCTGGGCGAGGGTCTTCTCGAAGCCGTCGACGGCCTGGTCGGCGAAGGCTTCCTCGTCGATCAGCTCGTTCTTCAGGTTCGAGATCTTGGCGTTGAACGACTTCGGCGGGAACTTCTTCGGGTCCAGGTCGAGGTCACGGCAGACGAGCGCCATCAGGCGCTTCGAGTCGGCCGCGTCGTAGATCGAGAACGAGGAGGTGAAGCCGAGCCGCTTGGACTCGCGGCGCAGGATGCGGACGCACGCGCTGTGGAAGGTGGAGACCCACATGGCGTTGGCGCGCGGGCCGACCAGGCCCTCGACGCGCTCCTTCATCTCGCCGGCGGCCTTGTTGGTGAAGGTGATCGCCAGGATCTGGCCGGGGTGGACGTTCCGCGCGGACAGCAGGTGTCCGATGCGGTGGGTCAGCACCCGGGTCTTGCCGGAGCCGGCCCCGGCCACGATGAGCAGCGGGGAGCCCGCGTGCACCACGGCCGCGCGCTGCTCCTCGTTGAGCCCTTCCAGGAGCGTCGCCGGGTCGATGACGGGCCTGGGGGCGCCGTCCCGGTAGTACGCGTCCCCGCTCATGGGCACGTCGAACCGCCCCCCGAAGAGATCGTCCGCGCCCGGTTCCGGGGCGCCGTGTTCCTCGGGCGGCGGCGGGACCTCGTCGGAGGGGGAGAGGTCCGCCAGGAAACTGTCGTCAAAGAGGCTGCTCATCGCATTCCGAGTCTAGGGGGCGGGACCGACAGGCCAGGACGAGTTCCAGCAGACCGGGGAAACACTCGTCCAGATCGTCGCGGCGCAGCGCGAGGTAGAGCTTGCGGCCGTGGGGGCGCTGGCAGATCACTCCGCTCTCGCGCAGCGTCTTGAGGTGGTGCGTGACGCTCGACCTGGGCAGGTCCGGCACCACCTCGCCGCAGAACGCCTCCTCGCCGGAGGCCAGCTTGCGGACGATCTCCAGCCGGACGGGATGCCCGAGCGCGGCCAGGACCTCGGCCAGCTCGATGCGGTCAGCGGCGGGGTGGGGCAGGTCAGCAGCGGCAGCCATGCCCCAACTGTACGCAGATCTCGTACGGACCTTGCCCAATCGTTCGAAGATCTCGTACAGTTCCGATCAACCGTACGAGATCTCCGTATGGTCATCCGGCCGTCCCTCCCCACTCCTCCACGAAGGACACCCCCATGCCCACTGCCACGTCCGACACCACCGACCTCGACGACGCCTCCCTGGCCGCCTCCCTGGACGGCGGTTTCACCAGCCACCACGCCGAGGTCAACGGCACCCGCCTGCACTACGTACAGGGCGGCAGCGGCGAGCCGCTCGTCCTCCTCGGCGGCTGGCCGCAGACGTGGTGGCAGTGGCACAAGGTGATGCCCGCCCTGGCACGCCGCCACCGGGTGATCGCCGTGGACCTGCGCGGCATGGGCGGCTCCGCCAAGCCGGAGAGCGGATACGACAAGAAGACGATGGCCGCCGACGTCCGGGCCCTGCTCGGCCACCTCGGCCTGGAGCGGGCCCACATCGCGGGCCACGACATCGGCGCGATGGTCGCCTACGCCTTCGCCGCCAACCACCCCGAGGCCACCGGCCGCATCGCGCTCCTCGACGTCTCGCACCCCGACGAGAGCTGGGCCCTCATGCCGCTGATCCCCCGGCCCGACCTGTACCACCTGTGGTGGTTCGCCTTCAACCAGGTGCACGGCCTGCCCGAACAACTGCTCGCCGGCCGCTACCACCTCCTGCTGGACTGGCTGTTCGGCGCCGCGTCCGCCGACCCGGCGTCCATCGACGCCCGCTCGCGGGCCGTGTACGCCCGCGCCTACGACTCACCGGAGGCGATCCGGGCCGGCAACGACTGGTACCGCGCCTTCGCCCAGGACATCGCCGACCTCGCCGGCTACGCCCCGGTGACCGCGCCGCTGCTCGCCCTGGGCGGCGAGTACAGCAACTACGAGCAGCTGCGGGGCGCCGTGCCGGCGCTCGGCACCGACACCCGGATCGTCCGCGTCGACGGCAGCGGCCACTACCTCCCGGAGGAGCGGCCGGAGGCCGTGACCGAGGAGCTGGTCCGCTTCCTGGGCTGATCGGACCGCCCCGTACGCTCGACCGCATGGACGTACTCATCAATGTCTTCGTCGGCCTGCACATCATCGGGATCGCCTCGCTGCTCGGCGGTTTCCTGACCCAGATGAAGGCGATGAGCGCGGGCACCGCCCGCTTCACGCCGGCCATGCTGCACGGCGCGCTCACCATGCTCGTGACGGGCGTACTGCTGGTCGGCTTCAACGAGATGGACGGAACGCCGGTCAACAACGTCAAGGTCGGCGTGAAGCTCGCGATCCTCTTCGTGATCCTCGCCCTCGTCTACGTCAAGCGCGACGAGGAGACGGTCGACAAGGCGCTGTTCGGCGCGGTCGGCGGACTGACCGTGATCAACATCTTTATCGCCGTCCTCTGGCACTGACGGATACCGATCCGCCACATCCGATCAGTTCGGATCATCTCGACATCGGCCCGTTACTTTCAGGTTTAGCGTCCTCCCCCAAGACCCAGCGTCAGAGACAGGGGAAGGACGTGAGGCCCTCGTGGCCAGTCATCGAAAGCCCAGGCAGCGCCCGCTCTCCGGCGGCACGGCACGGACGACCGCCGCCACCCTCGCCCTCGCGGGCGCTGCCACCGCCACCGCCTTCGAAGGCACCTCCCAGGCCGATCCCCGGCCCACCCCCTCCCAGGTCAAGTCGGAGGTGGACCGGCTCTACGAGGAGGCCGAGGCGGCGACCGAGCAGTACAACGGGGCGAAGGAGAAGGCCGACGAGGCCGAGCGCGCGCTGACCGGCCTGCGCGAGGAGACCGCCCGCAAGACCGACCAGCTCAACACCGCCCGCAGCGCGCTCGGCACGCTCGCCGCCTCCCAGTACCGCAGCGGGTCCCTGGGCACCGCCGTGCAGCTCGCGCTGGCGTCCGACCCCCAGGAGTACCTCTCCCAGGCCTCCTTCATCACCCGCGCCGGGGACCGCAACGCCGCCGGGATCACCACCGTGCGCCGCCGGCTCGACGAGGTCGGGAAGCTCCGGGACCAGGCCGCCGGGCAGCTCGCCGACCTCCGCTCCAAGCAGGACGAACTCGCCGCGCACAAGGCCGTGATCGAGGACAAGCTCACCGCCGCCAAGCGTCTGCTGGCCAAGCTCACCGCCGAGGAGCGCGCCGCCTACGAGGCCGAGACGCCCGCCGCCTCGCCCGCCGCCCCGCCCGCCGCCCCGAAGGGCAGCACCCCGCCGCCGCCTTCCGACGGGTCCCGCGCGGCCCGCGCCGTGGCCTTCGCGTACACGGCGATCGGGAAGCCGTACGTGTGGGGCGCGACGGGCCCGGGGTCCTTCGACTGCTCGGGCCTGACCCAGGCGGCCTGGCGCTCGGCCGGAGTCTCCCTGCCCCGCACCACCTACACCCAGATCAACGCCGGCCGGCGCGTGTCCCGCGACCAGCTGGCCCCCGGAGACCTGGTGTTCTTCTACTCCGGGGTGACCCACGTCGGCCTCTACATCGGAAACGGCCAGATGATCCACGCCCCGCGCCCCGGGTCGACGGTCCGGCTGGCACCGGTCGACTCGATGCCCTGGGCCGGCGCCTCCCGCCCGGCGTAGGCCCTGCGGCACGTGGACGTGGACGTGGACGTGGACGTGGACGTGGACGTGCACCTGCCCGCTCATCCGCGGGCGCAGTGCCCGCAGGTCCCGCGCCGGCGGAGGTAGTAGCCGAGGGTGGCGGCGCCGAGCGCGGCTCCCCACACCACCCAGAGCATCGCCGGGTAGTTGGTCCCCCAGCCGAAGGGCTGGTTCCCGCCCCGGATCATCTGCAGGCCGCCGGGGATGAGCACCACCGCGACGAGCAGGGCCGGGACGATCGCGGTGGCGAGGGCCACCGGCCTGCCCGCCTTGAACGGCACCCACCGCGGCCAGACCTCGCCCCAGCGCGCGACCAGCCCGTGGGTCAGCACGCCGCCGGCGGTCGACGCGATCGCCAGACCGAGCCCGATCCCCAGCATGCCCGGGGTGTCCTGCATGTCCTTGAGGAACGCGTCGGTGATGCCCAGCGGGTAGCCGAAGAACCAGGCAACCCGGGTCACGTCGTACGGGATGCTCGACAGGACGGCGATCAGCACGGCCTTGCGCCCCCAGCGGGCCGCCGACTCCGGCGCGGTCCAGGCCGCGGCCCTTCCGCCGCGCCCGCAGTGCGCGCACAGTCCGTGGGTCCGCCGCTGGTGGGCGAGCACCGCCAGGGTCCAGAGCACACCGCCCACGAACAGGATGAGCAGGTTGTCCCGGTGCCAGTAGAGGATCTCGTCGACCCCACCCTGCGGGCCGGGCACCCCCGTGAAGGCGAACACCACGAGGAGCGGTGCGAAGGCGACCACGGCGATCAGCGTGTAGTCCTGCAGGGCCACCGTGAGCGCGAGGGCCTGCACCCAGCCGAAGCCGAGCAGGAACCGCCGGACGGCCCTGCCCCTCACCGGGCGGCGTGCCATGAGCACCCCGCAGACCGCCCCGGCGAGGCCGAGCGACGCGATGACCGGGCTCACGACGGCGGCCGGGCTCGGTTCGAGGATGGATCCGGCCGAGCGGTCCTCGGGGACCGGCCCGAACGGGTAACCGGCGCCGCCCAGGGCCCAGTACAGCCCGGCCAGTCCGTAGGCGAGGGACCACGCGGCCGCCGCGTACGGGGCCCAGCGGGGCCAGCCCGACCACCACCGGTGGCGCACCGTCGCCTCCGCCACCGCCTGCCCTGCCCCGGTCTCCACCGCAAGTGCCATGGCCCTGATCCCCCTTGGATTTCGTCCTGGGACCAGGCTCCCGGCCTGCGGGTACCGGGCACATCGGCCGACCGGCAGAGATCGACGGCCGCTCGGCGGGCCGCATCCGCCGATCGGCATACGCCCCGCCGAGCAGACGCCCGGCCCGACAGCGGCCCGGCCCGACAGCGGCCCGGCCGGACAGCGGCCCGGCCGGCTACGGCGCCTTGACGACCGTGCTCAGCCAGCCGAAGGTCTGCGGCAGCTGCTTGGACCACGATTCGAGGTTGTGGCCGCCGACCACCTTCTCCGCGTGCACCACGGTCGGCTTCTGCGCGAGACCCTTCAGGTCCATGCCGGACAGGTAGCCGTCCTGCTCCGCCCCCGACATCCACAGCGAGACCGCCGGCGGCGTGGGCGCGGCCTTGAGCAGGTTCTTCAGGTTGTGCGTGGTGCGCAGCTGCGGGTCCTGGGCGACCAGTGAGGAGGGTTCCTGGCCGGGGTCGTTGTAACCGGACAGGGAGACGGCCGCGCTGTAGCGGTCGGGGTGCAGGATCGCCAGCTTGGCGGCGCAGTAGGCGCCGGCCGAGTACCCGGCCACGCCCCAGGTGCGGGCCTCCTCCGAGGTCCGGAAGTTGTCGACGACCATCTTGCGGACGTCGACGCTGAACCAGCTGTCGGCGTTGACCTTGCCGGGGATGTTCGCGCAGCCGGTGTCGCCGTTGCCGACCAGCATGGCGCGCGGCGAGACCAGGATGAACGGCTGCACCTTGCCGCTCTTCATCAGCGGCTCCAGCACCTCGTGCGCCTTGACCCCCTGGAACCAGGACTTGCCCGTCCCCGGTATGCCCGGGATCAGTTCGACCACCGGGAACTTCTTGTCCTTGTAGGCCGGGTCGTCGTACTGCGGCGGCAGCCACACCATGACGTCGCCCTTGACCCCGGATATCTTGCCGTCGAGCTCGGTCTTCTGGACCCGGCCGCCGAGGCCCTCGACCGGCTGGAACTGCTGTTTGACCTTCGGGGCCTCTTCGACCTTCTTCCCGCCGAGCCCGTCCGGGCCGAGGTCGGGGGCGGCGGTGACGTACGTGCCGGTGCCGAAGAGGTCTCCCCACGACGCGTAGAAGTGCTCGGCCCTGTTGACGGCGACGAACACCACCGCGACGGCGGTGACCTGCGCGAACACCACCATCAGCGCGCGTACGGCGGTGCGTACGACGGCCGGGCCGCGCACCTTGCTCCACACGGCCAGCGGCAGGACGACGGCGATCGCGGTCAGCACGATCACCGTCACGAAGAAGGGTGTCCCCGTCAAGCTCATCACGCCACCGTAGAGGGCGGCGTGACCTGCCCCGGTTGCCCGCCCGACCTGCGGTGTGGGTCACACCCGCAGGTCAGAGCGGGCCGGACGTCACACCAGCCGGCGGGCCGTCGCCCAGCGGGTCAGCTCGTGGCGGTTGGAGAGCTGGAGCTTCCGGAGCACGGCCGAGACGTGCGATTCCACCGTCTTCACCGAGATGAAGAGCTGCTTGGCGATCTCCTTGTAGGCGTATCCGCGCGCGATCAGCCGCAGCACCTCGCGCTCGCGCTGGGTCAGCCGGTCCAGGTCCTCGTCCACCGGCGGGGCGTCCGTCGAGGCGAAGGCGTCGAGCACGAAGCCCGCCAGCCGCGGCGAGAACACCGCGTCGCCGTCCTGCACGCGGAAGATCGAGTCCACCAGGTCGGTGCCGGTGATGGTCTTGGTGACGTACCCGCGCGCACCGCCCCGGATGACCCCGATGACGTCCTCGGCCGCGTCGGACACCGACAGCGCCAGAAATCTGACGGGGGCCTCGGCCGCCGCCATCAGCGGGGCGCAGCGCCGCAGTACCTCGACCCCGCCGCCGCCGGGCAGGTGCACGTCGAGCAGGACCACCTCGGGCCGGGTGGCGGTGATGACGGTGACGGCCTGGTCGACGTCGGCGGCCTCGCCGACGACCTCGACCCCGGTCCGCGCGGTCTCGCCGATCTCGGCCTGCACTCCGGTGCGGAACATCCGGTGGTCGTCGACGAGGACCACGCGGACCCTCCTGGTCTCCGTCACAGCGCTGTCCTCGGTCATCCTGCGTTCGCCGCCCTCTCCATCTCCAGCTCGACTTCCGTGCCGCCGTCGGGTGCGGACCGCAGCCGTGCGGTCCCGCCGTTGCGCTGCATCCGGCCGATGATCGATTCTCGTACGCCCATGCGGTCGTCCGGTACCGCGTCGATGTCGAAGCCCGGTCCCCGGTCCCGTACGGACACGAAGACCGTCTGTCCCTCCACTTCCGCGTACACCTGCACGGGGCCGCCCTCGCCACCGTACTTGGCGGCGTTGACCATCGCCTCGCGCGCGGCCTGGACCTGCGCCGCCAGTCTCTCGTCGAGCGGGCAGTCGCCGACGACGACGACCTCGATGGGGACGCCGTGGTGGTCCTCCACCTCGGCGGCGGTCTTCTTCACGGCCTCCGCCAGGGTGGCGGGCTCCTCCGCCTCCTCCTTGCCGGTGCCCTCGGGCTTGTAGAGCCAGTTCCGCAGCTCCCGTTCCTGCGCCCGCGCGAGCCGGCGCACCTCACCGGCGTCCTCCGCGTTGCGCTGGATCAGGGTGAGGGTGTGCAGCACCGAGTCGTGCACGTGGGCGGCGACTTCGGCGCGCTCCTGGGCGCGGATGCGCATCAGGCGTTCCTCGGAGAGGTCCTGGGTCATCCGGATCAGCCAGGGGCCGGCGAGCAGGGCGACGCCGACGAGGACGGCGAGGGTGGCGGTGAGGACGTTGCCGAGCTGGGCGGCGGAGCCCCGTACGACGATGAAGAGGGTCAGGCCCACGCCGACGAGGGCGACGCCGGCGAGGGCCCGGGCGACCTGGAACAGGCGCCCGTGCCGTCCGGCGGCCGTGGTCCAGTGGGCGCGGCGGGCATTGTCGGCCTGCCGCCATACGAGGACCACACCGGCCCCGACCAGCAGCGTCGGCCACACGTACCGGCCGGAGGCGCCGCCGACCTGGACCTTCGAGACGAAGATGCCCGCGCCGACGGACAGGGCGATCAGCGCGGCGATCTGCCCGCGGTCGGGTTTGCGCAGGCGGCGGCTGCCGTCGGGGAGGGTCTCGAAGAAGGAGCGGTGCCCGCTGCGGCCGCCGACGCCGAGCGGTACGAAGACCCAGAACGCGGCGTAGAGCAGGACGCCCAGCCCGTCGCCCCACATGAACAGGCCCAGGAACGCGAGCCGGACCCAGATCACGGGCAGCCCGAGGTGCCCCGCGAGACCGCGCGCGACGCCGCCGAGCATCCGGCCGTCCGCGCTGCGGTAGAGCTTGCGGTGCGGTGGTTCGTCGGCTTCCGGTGCGTGCGGGGTACGGGGAGCGGCGGCTACGGGCATGTCACCAAGGGTCACACGTGCGGCGGCGGCCCGGCATCAGGGCATCCCCCCACTTCTGTACGGGGGATATCAGGGTTGCGCCAGGGTAGGGCCCGGTGCCGCACGCCTCCGCGGCCCGTCACCATGGACCCATGACCGAAGTACACGAAGCCCCGGCGGCGGACGCCGGGGGTCCCCCGGCCGCCGGCGCCCGGCCGCCCCTGCGCCGCAGCAAGCGCGACAAGGTCCTCGCGGGCGTGTGCGGCGGACTGGGCCGGTACTTCGACCTGGACCCGGTGGTCTTCCGCATCGTCCTCGGTGTCCTCGCGGTCACCGGCGGCGTCGGTCTGATCTTCTACGGCTTCGCGTGGCTGCTGCTCCCGCAGGAGGGGGAGGAGGACAGCGAGGCGAAGAAGCTGCTGACGGGCCGGGTCGAGGGGGCCACGCTGGCGGCGGTGTTCGCCGCGCTGGTGGGCTGCGCGCTGTTCCTGTCGATGCTGGACAACGGCGGGCTGGCGGTCTTCTCGGTCCTGGCCGCCCTCGCCCTGGGCGGGGCGGCGTACTGGTCGCAGCGGCACCGGCACACCTTGCCGCCGAAGGCGGAGGATGCGGCCGGCCACCGCCCGCCGACTCCCGAGACCCAGGCCCCGCCGGCGCCCGGCGGCCCGTCGTGGTGGCGGGACCCGCTGGTCAAGGACGGCACCACCGGCCCCGTCGGGTCGACCGGCTACTTGTGGGGCCCGGACGACGACGCCGTCACCGGCGCACCGGGCCCGGTCGCCGCGGCGGCTCCCGCGGCCGCCCCGGCGGCGCCCCGCCCGCGCGGCGGGATCGGCGGCCGGGTGTTCGTCCTGGCCCTGCTCGCCGGGATCGTCTCCACCGCCTCGGTGTGGGAGGGCAGCACCCTCGGCCACGCGCTGCAGATCGGGCTGGCCGGCGCACTGGCCGTCTTCGGCCTGGGCCTCGCGGTCAGCTCGGTCAAGGGCCGCACCGGCTTCGGCACCGTCCTGCTCGCGGTCGTCACGGCGGGCCTCCTCGCGGTGGCGTCGGCGCTGCCCTCCGAGATCGGCACCGATTGGCGGCGGACCGAATGGCGGCCCGCCGCGGTGGCCGACGTACGGCCCTCGTACGAGGCGGGCACCGGGCTCGCCGTCCTGGACCTGAGCCGCCTGGACGTGCCGAAGGGCGCCACCGTCCCGGTCCGCGCCTCCCTCGACGCGGGGCAGCTCAAGGTGATCCTGCCGCGGGAGGTGACGGCCGAGGCCGACGTCTCGGTCCGTCTGGGCGACATCCACATGCCCGGGGAGACGAGCCGGGACGTGCGGATCCGCAGCGGCGGCGAACACCAGCGGGCGACGCTGCCGCCCGCCGCCGGCACGGAGGCCGGCGGAACGATCGAGCTGCACCTGAACACGGGTGTGGGACAGGTGGAGGTGGCCCGTGCGGCGTCATGAGTTCCAGCCGGGGCGGCTCCTCGCGGGGCTGGTCCTCATCGCGGCGGGCGTGCTGTACCTGCTCGACGCGGCCGGCGAGGCCGATCTGCCGTGGTTCCTCGTCATCCCGATGACCTTGGGCGGCCTTTCGTTCGCCGCCCTGGTCGGGATGGTGACCTACGCCGTGCGCCGGGACAGGCGCGACCGGATCACGGAGTCCAGCGACAGGTAGGGCGCCCCGGCGAGGATCAGCGGGGTCCAGGCCATCAGATAGACGAGGTCGTTGCCGTAGTAGTACGGGGTCACCGCCCACGACACCGTGAGCCACAGGCTGAGCGCGATCAGCGCTCCGCCGAGTGCCGCGACACGGGTCAGCAGACCGGCCAGGGTCCCGAGGCCCACCAGGATCTCCCCGATGGCCAGGGCCACGGCGAAGCCGACGGGGGAGTTCAGCGACAGGTCCACCAGGGCGGGGACCGCGGAGGTGTCGCGCACCCCGCGCATCAGGTCGCCGATGGAGCCGTCACCGCTGGCGGAGAGGAACGCGGAGTCGGTCAGTTTGTCCAGCCCCGCGTAGACGAAGGTCACGCCCAGGAAGATCCGCAGGGGCAGCAGCGCGTACCGGGATGCCAGCTCGCGCAGTCCCGCCGCGGCACGAGGGGCTTCTGCTTCAAGAACATCGGTTCGGGTCACGGAAACATGTCTACCCCGATCACTCGGCAACGTCGATGGTGCAGCGGTTGGATTCCACTCCTGCGGCGGTGACCACCTGGATCTCGATGCGCCCCGGTTCCACTTCCGCCGGGACCGGCACCGTCAGCACGGCGTCGGAGGGGTTGGTGAACCCGCCCGGCACCGGGACCAGCGGGACGTGCACGTGCACCGCCCCGATCCGCACCACCAGCCGGGCCAGCATCTCCGGCGTCTGCGCCCCGGGCGGCACGAAGCCCACGCCCCGGATCTCGATGTCGTCCCCGGGGCGGACGGCCGCGTCCAGATCCCCGGGCTCCCGTCTGCGCACCACCGACAGCACGAGCGGGCGGGTGCCCTCCGCGTACTTCGCCGCCAGGTACACCGCGGCGGACAGCGCCACCAGCAGGGCCAGCGCCCAGGGCAGCTGCGGCAGCCGGTCGGGGAAGCGGGCCAGCGACGCCGCCGCGTAGGCCAGCACCACCGTCGAGACGAGCACGTACTGCGCGTCCGGGAAGCTCCCGCGGCCCGCGTCGTCCGTCAGCAGGTCCACTCCGCGCGGCCGGTCGGCCGGCAGCTTCTGCAGCCGCTGGCCCATGATCCGTACGGACACCACCCGGCGCACCAGCACCGCAACGGCCGAGGTCAGCGAGACCACCGCCAGCAGCGGCAGCGCCCGGTCCAGCGCGAGGCCCGCGTACAGCGCCTGCCGCTCGGGCCCGGGCGCCGAGGCGGCCAGCCGCAGCGCGGGCAGCAGGGTGGCGAACGCCGTCAGCACCACCCAGGCGCTGGGCACCGCCTTCGAGGTGGACAGCCGGTTGTCCTCGCCGACCAGTGGCGCCAGCAGTCCGCCGCGCACCGACTGGGCGCGGGCGGCGACCGTGAGCAGCCCGGCCAGCACCACGGCCGCCAGCAGCCCGGCGGTGCGCGCCGTGGTCCAGCCGGTGCCGAGCGCCGCGGCGACCTGGACCAGCAGCAGCACCCCGGCGGCGATCCACACGGCGAGGACGGCCCGCCGCGAGAACAGGTACAGCCAGGAGTTCCCGGCCTCCCGGCCCCGGTCGGCGACGGTACGGGCCGAAAGGGTCAGTTCGTCGGAGACCCACTGGCGGGAGGCGCCGAGCGAGTGGGCCACGGCGGCCGGCACGCCGAGCCCGGAGGCGAACTCGTCGCGCTTCTCCAGGAAGGCGGCGACGGCGCGGCGGTGGCCTTCACGTGCGCACTCCTCGCAGGTGCAGGCCGTGGTATGGGTACCTCTGGACATCTCTTGGACAGCCACGAACGTGCCGCCTCTCTGAACTACGGTGCAATGCCAGCGAATTGTGCACCACTGCGGCAGTGCTCCGGATTGCGCACGATGTCAGAGCAGGTGATTAACGGTTCATGATGTTGACGCCACCGGCGTGTCCCTCGCGGAGCAGCGGCTGACAGCTCGCCCAGGCGGCCAGGTCGGACCCGAACCGCTCCCGGGTGGCGACCGCGGCGCGGTGGTCGATGAGCACCGGCTTCCCGGCGCCCCGGGCGATCAGCTGCACCTGCGCCGCCCGCTCCGCGGCGACGAACCACCACAGGGCGGCGTCCACGGAGTCCCCGACCGTCAGCAGCCCCCGGTTGCGCAGGACCAGCGCCTTGTACGGGCCCAGCGCGAGCGCGATCCGGCCGGGCTCCTCGGCCCCGGCGTACTCGTCCAGCAGCGCGTGGTCCTCGTAGAAGGCGCAGGCCTCCTCGGTGATCGGGGCCAGCAGCTCGCCCAGGGCCGCGAGGGCACGGCCGTACGGGGCCTGCGCGCGCACCACGGACACCACCTCGGGGCGCTCCCGGTGGACCGCCGCGTGCACGGCGAAGGCCAGCTCGTTGACCCGACGCTCCCCACGGAGCACCCGCCCGTCCCCGTCGACCAGCAGCAGGTCGCCGGCGGTGAGCGCGGCGAAGGGCTGCCCGAAGGGGTTCACCCAGTAGCAGTCCTCGAACTCGGGATCCCGCACGGTGACCTGCCCGGCCACCCCGTCCTCGTACCCCAGCCGGCCCAGCAGCCGCAGCGCCCCGGCGAGCCGCTCCTTGCGGTGGGCGCGCGCCGCCTCGGCGGTGTCGTGCACGGGCGGCATCTCGAAACCGAGCCGCTCCACGGGCACGGGTACGGGCCGGTCCGGCATGGGGCCCTCCTCACGGTCGCCTACGTTCGCCTACGGTCGTCTTCGGGTCGCGGCGCAAAGTACCGGCGCCCCCGCGAAGTGGCCATACATACGACGAAGCCGCCGCTCCGGAGGGAGCGGCGGCTTCGGTTCAGGCGGTGGCGGGGACTACTCCCACTCGATGGTGCCCGGGGGCTTGCTCGTGCAGTCCAGGACCACCCGGTTCACCTCCGGCACCTCGTTGGTGATGCGGGTGGAGATCCGCGCGAGGACCTCGTACGGCATGCGCGTCCAGTCCGCGGTCATCGCGTCCTCGGACGAGACGGGGCGCAGCACGATCGGGTGACCGTAGGTGCGGCCGTCGCCCTGGACGCCGACGCTGCGGACGTCCGCGAGCAGCACGACCGGGCACTGCCAGATCTCGCGGTCCAGGCCGGCCGCGGTCAGCTCGTGGCGGGCGATGGCGTCGGCCTCGCGCAGCAGGTCCAGGCGCTCCTTGGTGACCTCGCCGACGATGCGGATGCCGAGGCCGGGGCCCGGGAAGGGCTGGCGCTGGACGATCTCGTCCGGCAGGCCGAGCTCCTGGCCGACCATCCGGACCTCGTCCTTGAACAGCTGACGCAGCGGCTCGACGAGCTCGAACTCGATGTCGTCGGGGAGCCCGCCCACGTTGTGGTGGGACTTGATGTTCGCGGTGCCGGTGCCGCCGCCGGACTCGACGACGTCCGGGTACAGGGTGCCCTGGACGAGGAAGGCGACCGCGGGGCCGTCCTCCTGGAGGATCTCCAGCTGGGCCTGCTCGAAGACGCGGATGAACTCGCGGCCGATGATCTTGCGCTTGGTCTCCGGGTCGGAGACGCCGGCGAGCGCGGCCAGGAAGCGTTCCTGCGCGTCGACGACCTTCAGCTGCACGCCGGTGGCGGCGACGAAGTCCTTCTCGACCTGCTCGGTCTCGCCCTTGCGCATCAGGCCGTGGTCGACGTAGACGCAGGTGAGCTGCGAGCCGATGGCCTTCTGCACGAGGGCCGCGGCGACCGCCGAGTCCACGCCGCCGGAGAGGCCGCAGATGGCGCGCTTGTCGCCGACCTGCTCGCGGATCGCCGCGATCTGCTCCTCGACGATGTTGCCAGTGGTCCAGGTGGGGGCGAGGCCCGCGCCGCGGTAGAGGAAGTGCTCCAGGATCTGCTGGCCGTGCGTGGAGTGCATCACCTCGGGGTGGTACTGCACGCCGTACAGCTTCTTCTCGTCGTTCTCGAAGGCCGCGACCGGGACGACGTTCGTCGACGCGGTGACGGAGAAGCCCTCGGGGGCGGCGGAGCAGGCGTCGCCGTGGGACATCCACACCGACTGGTTCTCGGGGGTGCCCTCGAAGAGGGTGGAGCCGGCCTTGGAGACGGCCAGCGGGGTGCGGCCGTACTCGCGGGCACCGGTGTTGTCGACCCGGCCGCCGAGGGTGACCGCCATCAGCTGGAAGCCGTAGCACATGCCGAAGACGGGGACGCCGGCCTCGAAGATCGCGCGGTCGAGCTGCGGGGCGCCCTCCTCGTAGACGGAGGACGGACCGCCGGAGAGGATGATCGCCTTGGGGTTCTTGGCCAGCATCTCGTCGACGGGCATCGAGCTCGGCACGATCTCGCTGTAGACCCGTGCCTCGCGGACGCGGCGGGCGATGAGCTGGGCGTACTGGGCGCCGAAGTCGACGACGAGAACCGTGTCCGGGGCGCTGTCGTGGGCGGCGGAGGGTGCTTCTGGCACGGGGCGGCCTTCCGGCGGAAGAAGTGGCTGTTTTGTCGATTCTAACGGGGGACCCGCACCCCTCTTCGTCTCACCATCCGAATCGGCTTGGCCGGGAGAGCGACGGAGGGTAATAATCCCTTCCATGCGCAAGCAGCTGAGCTTCCTCTTTACCTATGGCACCGGCCGGTCCGGTCGCCATGGGTCATCGTGATGCTCGCTTGAGCCGCTGACTTCCCAGAGCGCCCCGGTCCGACAGGACCGGGGCGCTCTGCGTTTCTCCGGACCTGCGGGCCCCACCCGGCAGGAGAGATGACCATGACCACGATCACCACCACCCCCGAGCAGCTGATCGCCGACTCCCGGATGCGCATCGATGCCATCGACGACCGGATCATCGGCCTGATCCAGGAGCGGATGGCCGTCTCCACGGTCATCCAGGACGCCCGGATCTCGTCGGGCGGGCGCCGCGTGCACCTGTCCCGCGAGATGGAGGTGCTCTCCCATTGGAGCGATGCCCTCGGGAAGCCCGGGACCGCCCTCGCCATGACCGTGCTGGAGCTGTGCCGGGGCCGCGTGTGACGGCTGTTCGTCACCCGTCCGGACCGTGACCGCCCCCGCGGCCCTTCGTTGGTGAGGATGTCCGCGGCAGCCAGCCGCGGGACCGCATCACCACGCGTGGCTCCGCTGGAGCGATGAGACGTGCGCCCCGTGGAGCGCGCGTCGTGGGACCTCGCTCCTTCGCGTGACCGGACGGCAGGGGACAGCAGCCCGGTCACCCCTTGGAGGACGGCCGGCCCCGGGGACGCCCCGGGCCGGCCGTTCTTCGTCTGCACGCGTACGGGGTCACCCGCGTACGGGGCTACGCCCGCCCGGGGGCTACGCCCGCCCGGCCGCCTTGCGGCGGAACGCCAGGACCAGGGCGCCGCCGGCGGCCACCAGCGCCGCGCCGCCGAAGGCGATCGCCTCGGCCGAGGTGCCGGTGGAGGCCAGGCCGCCGTTCGCCTTCGTGCCGGTGCCGGTGCCGCTGCCCGGGGTCGGCGAGGCGGTCGCCGTCGGGGTGGCCGAGGCGCTCGGGGTGGCCGAGGCCGTGGGCGTCGGGCTCGGCGCGGTGCCGCCGCCCTTGGCGTTGATGACGAGGGCCGCCTTGTTGTTGGCGTGGTTCGGGTCCCACTTCTGGGGCTGGGTGCCGCCGGGCGTCCACTGGCCGACCGAGACGGAGCCCTTGGCGTCCTCGACGACCGTCTCGATCTTCAGCTCGAACGGGTAGGCGAAGTTCTCCTTCTCCCCCACGACGTGTCCGGAGGAGCAGAAGTAGCGCGGCGCGCCCAGGGCCTGCTCGCGCTGGGTGCCGTCGGCGTTGACCCCCTGGCAGCGGTCCGGCACCTTGGTGACCCTCGCGCCCGCCGGGATGACGATGTCCGTGCGGGCGACGTCGTCACCGGAACGCAGGAGGGCCACCCACGCCGGCCCGTTGTTGCGGAAGCCGAAGTCGGCCCGCACCGTCTCGCCGGCCTTGCCCTTGAGGGACACGGGTGCGGCCACGAGGTCGGCGGTGTTCTTCGTCGCGAAGTCGAACTCCTGGAAGTTGTTCCAGGGGTCGAGGTCCACCGCCTGCGCGGAGGCCTTGGGCGCCCGCGCCTTCGCGGTCAGCTGCTTGCCGGCGGCGGGCTTGCGGAGCTTCTCGGCCTTCGGATGCTCGCCGTTCGCGTACACCGCGTAGGTGAGCGCGTCGGCGAAGGCGTGCGGGGCGGCCTTGAGGGTCAGCGGGCCGTCCACCCCGTAGATCTTGCCCGCCTCGTACTCGCCTTCGAGCAGGCACTGCACCGTGGTCCAGCCCGTGTTCCACGGCTGCCCCGCGCCCGTGTCCTCGGAGTAGGAGCAGTTGCCGTACTGCTCCACCAGGCCGATGCCGTGCGTGGTGCGCACTTCGAGCACCACGCCCTGGACGGATTCCGTGCCCTGGTTGGCGAAGACGATCGGCAGGGCCTGCTTGTCGCCCGGCTTCTGCTCCGCCTTGAGCGCGGCGGGCTCCATCACCAGGTCGGGGCCGCCGACCCGCACCTTGGTGGTGGCGGCCTTGATGGCGGCGCCCTCGGCCTTGCCGGTCACCGTCAGGTCCGCGGTCGCGCCGGCCTTGCTGTCCTTGGCCGCGCTGAGGTTCAGGTCCACGACGGTGGAGTCGCCCGTCCACAGCGCCCAGCGCTTGCAGGTCACGGCGGTGGCGGTGAGCGTGCAGTCCGAGCTCTGGTGCTCGGCGAGTGTGACGTCGGCGACGCCCTTGAGGGGGGTCAGGTCGATCGTGAAGGTGCTCTGGCGGTCGAACGTCTTGGCGGTGTCGTTGAAGATCCGGAACTCGACCGAGGTCTTCCGTGGCTTGCCGTCGGCGCCGGGGTGGGGGCGCAGGCCGGTCTCGGCCGGGCCGGCCAGCCGGAATTCGGGGTCCGCCGCGTGGGCGGGGGTGGTGGCCAGCGCGACGGCCGCGAGGCCACAGGCAGCCAGCAAGGAGATGCGCTTTCTCATGCAGCGGTTGACTGTCGAAGATCAGTCGCAGTTGCACACTTCGCCGTGTGATCGACGCCACAGCCCGGCGCGGCGGATTCCGGTACAACCTTCAAGGCTGAACATCTGTCACCTATGTACTGCGGCGGGTACCGCGCTCGGAGGGGGAGCGCGGTACCCGCCGCTGTCATGACCGGCGCGGCGGAATCTCGGGGACCGCCAGGAACGGCAAGCGCAGAGCGCCGAAGGCCTCCTTCGGGACCGCCGGACGGGCCGGCTCCACCGCCTCCAGGCGTACGTACGCCGCCCCTTGTTCGGGCCGCGGATCCTGCTCGCCCTTGTTCGGCCAGTACGACATCGCCCGCTCCGCTTGTGCCGTGATCGTCAGCGACGGATTGACCCCGAGGTTCGCGGAGACCGCCGAGCCGTCGACCACCGAGATGCCCGGGTGCCCGTAGAGCCGGTGGTACGGGTCCACCACGCCCTCCTGCGCCGACGCCCCGATCGGGCAGCCGCCGAGGAAGTGCGCGGTCAGCGGGGTCCCCATCAGCTCGCCGATGTTGCTGCCCGGGAAGCCGTTGATCTCCTCGGCCAGCAGGGTCGCGGCCTCGGTGGCCTCCGCGATCTGCACCGGGTTGGGGGCGCCGTGGCCCTGGCGGGCGGTGAGCAGGCCCTTCCCGATCCCGCCGGGCTTGCGGTACGTGGTCAGGGAGTTGTCCAGCGACTGCATGACCAGCCCGATGATGGTCCGCTCCGACCAGCGCCGGTTCGACAGCGAGCGGGCCAGCTGGAGCGGGTGCTTCGCCGTCCTGGCCAGCCAGGCGCGGACCCGGTGCCTGCTGTGGGGGACCTGGAGGACGGTCATGAACCCCATGGCGTTGGAGCCCTTGCCGTAGCGGACCGGCTCGATGTGCGTGTCGGCGTTGGGGTGCACGGAGGAGGTGATCGCCACGCCCCGGGTGAAGTCGGCGCGTTGCTCCTTGCCGGGCCCTGCGCCGTGCCGTTTGCGGTAGCGGCGGTCGTCGGTCTGCGCGCCGACCAGGCCCTCGGAGTTGGTCCGGGTCAGTTCTCCGAGCCGGTCGGACAGGCGCGGGAGCTCCCCGCGGTCCTTCATCGTGTGCAGCAGGGTCTGCGTGCCGTACGTGCCCGCCGCGACGACCACGTGGCGGGCGCGCAGCACCTTGGCCCGGCCCCGGCGGCGCCCGTCGGTGGGGACGGTGCGGACGCGGTAGCCGCCCTCGGGGTGGTCGGCGAGGGCGGTGACGGTCGTCATGGGGTGGATGACGGCGCCGGCGCGCTCGGCGAGGTGCAGGTAGTTCTCGTTCAGGGTGTTCTTGGCGCCGTGGCGGCAGCCGGTCATGCACTCGCCGCATTCGGTGCAGGCCCTGCGGGCGGGGCCGGCGCCGCCGAAGTACGGGTCGGGGACCTCCTCGCCGGGCCGGACCTTCGCGTGGCCCTCGGCGTCGTCGCCGTCTCCGAAGAAGACGCCGACCGGGGCCATGTGGAAGGAGTCCGCCACGCCCATCTTCTCGGCGGCCGCCTTGAGGTGGACGTCGGAGGGGGTCATGGTCGGGTTGAGGCGCACGCCGAGCATCCGCTGGGCCTGGTCGTAGTACGGGGCGAGTTCGGCGCGCCAGTCGGTGATGGACGCCCACTGCCGGTCCTCGAAGAAGGCGGTGGGCGGCACGTACAGGGTGTTGGCGTAGTTGAGCGAGCCGCCGCCCACGCCGGCGCCCGCGAGCACCATGACGTTGCCGAGCAGGTGGATCCGCTGGATCCCGTAGAGCCCGAGGGCCGGGGCCCACAGGTAGTTCCGCAGGTCCCAGCTGTTCTTCGGCAGGCTCGCGCGGGTGAAGCGGCGCCCTGCCTCCAGGACGCCGACCCGGTACCCCTTCTCGGTCAGGCGCAGGGCCGAGACCGAGCCGCCGAAGCCCGATCCGATGACGATGACGTCGTAGTCGTATGCGGCGTCGGACGCGTCGGATGCGTCGGATGCGTCGTCGTGCGACACGGATACCCCTTAGCGCAGTCGGAGGGCCTTCATGATCTTGAGGCTGCGGGTCATGAACGCCGCGTACTTCTCGTCGTCCATGCCCAGCGAGGGCGCCATCGGGAGCAGCCGCTGGTGGGCGACGGTCTGGGCCTCGGTGTACTTGAGGATGCCCTCGGAGCCGTGGCGGCGGCCGAGGCCGGAGTCCTTCATGCCGCCCATGGGCGCCTGGGCGCTGCCGTAGGCGGGGGCGTAGCCCTCGTTGATGTTGACGGTGCCGGTGCGCAGGCGCGCGGCGACGGAGTGGCCGCGGCGGGCGTCCTTGGTCCAGACGCTGGAGTTCAGGCCGTAGGCGGTGGCGTTGGCCTCCGCGATGGCCCGGTCCTCGTCGGTGAAGCGGTAGACGGACACGACCGGGCCGAAGGTCTCCTCGCCGCACACCGCCATGGGCGACTCGACGCCGTCGAGGATGGTGGGCTCGTAGAAGAGCGGGCCGATGTCGGGGCGGGCGGTGCCGCCGGCGACGAGGGTGGCGCCCTTGGCGACGGCCTCGTCCACGTGCCGCTGTACGGTCTCCAGCTGGCGCTCGCCGACCAGGGAGCCCATGTCGGCGCCGTAGGCCAGCGAGCTGCCGAGCCGCATGGCCTTGGTGCGGGCGGCGAACCGCTCGACGAACGCGTCGGCGATCGAGGCGTGGACGTAGAGCCGCTCGATGGAGATGCACAGCTGGCCCGCAGAGGAGAAGCAGGCGCGGACGGCGCCCGCGGCGGCCTTCTCCACGTCGGCGTCGTGCAGGACGAGCATCGCGTTCTTGCCGCCGAGTTCGAGGGAGACCCCGACGAGCCGGTCGGCGGCGCCGCGCGCGACCTCGCGGCCGGTGCGGGTGGAGCCGGTGAAGGAGACGTAGTCGGCGTGCCGGACCACCTCGGGGCCGACGACCGGGCCCTCGCCGAGGACGATCTGGAAGACGTCGGCGGGCAGCCCGGCCTCGATCAGCAGGTCGCGCGCCCACAGGGCGGTCAGGGCGGTCTCGGTGTCGGGCTTCATGACGAGGGCGTTGCCCGCCACGAAGGCGGGCAGGGCGTCGCCTACCGACAGCTCCAGGGGGTAGTTCCAGGGGGCGATCTGGCCGACGACCCCGCGCGGCTGGCGCAGCTCGGTGACCTTGGTGAGGGTGGGCATGGCGCCCGTGTGGCCCTTGGGGCGCAGGTACGAGGGGGCCTTGCGGCCGTAGTGGCGGGCGGCGACGGCGACCGCCTGGACCTCCTCGTGGGCGTGCAGGCGGGCCTTGCCGGTCTCCAGCTGGATCAGGTCGAGGACCTCGGCCTGCCGGTCCAGGACCAGGTCGTGGAAGCGCAGGAGCACGGCCGCCCGCTTGGCGACGGGGACGGCCGCCCAGGCGGGCTGGGCCGCGCGCGCCCGCTCGAAGGCCTCGGCCACGTCCTGGGGGGTGGCCTCGGGGAGTTCCGCCAGCCGGTCCCCGGTGAAGGGGGTGTGGTTGGCGGTGCGCCCGGAGCCGAGCACTCCGCGGGTCAGCCGGACGACGAGGTCGGGGGTCACCACGTCGGCGGCGGTGCGGGCACCGGCCGGGGCCGGGGCGACCGGGTTGGTGGGTTCCGGTGCGGTGCGGAGGGGGGCCGGGGCCTGCGAGTCCGTCATGCCGGTGAGCGTATTGCGCCGGACAGCCTTTGGGTACCCGCCGGTAACCGGATTTTGTCATTTCCGCCAGTGATCGCTGGCAGGATGACGGGATCAGGGCTTCTTGGCGGGCGGCTCCCAGCCGCTGAGCACGATGTCGAACTGCTGCTCGGTCGTGGCCCAGTCGGCGACCGGGCTCGACATGTAGATGGCGAACTCCGTGCCGTCCGGGGCGACGTACATCTGCTCCTTGGCCCTGCGCGGACCGGGGTGGTTCTGCTTCTCCGTCCAGGTGAAGTCCCAGAGCGCGGCCAGGGTGCTGTCCCGGAAGGTGTTCTGGTTCAGCCGCACCTTCTTGTAGTCGGTCCGCTTCGCCACCTGCTTCTCCAGGTCGAGCAGGTGCGCGTACGGGTCCTGGTAGTCCGGGGTGGAATCGGAGGCGATCCGGATGAAGTGCTTCCCGTCGTCCGGGGTGTAGTCGATCTGGTCGCCGTTCGCCTTGCGCGTCCAGCCCTCCGGGACGAACAGGGTGAAGCCGGCGATGGGGTCGGTGACCCTGCTGTAGCCGGCCGGCGCGGGGGTCACGTCGGGGGCGCTGACGTTCTTGTCCGCGCCGCCGCTCCCCGGGTCATCGGTGTACTTGAGCACCCCGAACACACCGCCGCCGCCGAGCAGCGCCGCCACCAGGGCGATGCCCGCGGCCCGCTTGAGCCAGCCGCTCGCCGGGTCCGCGGGAGCGGGTACCGGCGCGGTCTCGGCGGGTTCCGGCAGCGGGGCGGTCTGCGAGGTCGTCTGCGGGGCCGTCTGCCCGCGCTCCGCCGGCGCGGCCGGCTCGGCGGACGGCTCCTGCGCCGGGGCCAGTTCGTCCTGGGTCACCGCGCGCGTCGGCACGTACGCCTGCGCCGCCTTCGGCTCCCGGCCCTCCATCGCCTCCAGCAGCATCCGCTCGGCCTCCGCGGCCGAGGGACGCTCCATCGGATCCTTGCGCAGCAGGGCCGTGATGACCGGCCCCAGGGCCTCCGCCTGGCGCAGCGCCGGCGGCTCGTCGTTCACCACGGCCTGCAGGCTGGAGATGGGCGACGTACGGCGGAACGGCGAGCGGGCCTCCACCGCCGTGTAGAGGGTGGCGCCCAGCGACCACAGGTCCGAGGACGGATCGGGGATCCCGCCGGTGACCCGCTCGGGAGCCAGGTAGTCGATGGAGCCGACGATCTCGCCGGTCCGCGTGATCGAGGAGTCCCCCTCGATCGCGGCGATCCCGAAGTCCGTGAGCAGCACCCGGCCGTCCTTGGCCAGCAGCACGTTGCCCGGTTTCACGTCCCGGTGCAGCACGCCGACCGCGTGCGCGGCGCGCAGCGCGCCCAGCACGTGCAGCCCGATCCGGGCCGCCTCGCGGGGCTCGATCCGCCCGGCCGCCTTGGCCGCCTCCGCGAGGGAGGGGCCGTCGATGTACTCCATGACGATCCACGGCCGGTCGTCGTGCTCCAGCACGTCGTGCACGGTCACCACCGCCGGATGCTGGATCCGGGCCGCGGCCCGCGCCTCCTTCTGCGTCCGGGCGTGCATGACGTCCCGGTCGGCCTGGGAGACGTACAGACCCGCCGTCAGTTCCTTGACCGCGACGGTCCTGTGGAGCAGCTCGTCATGCGCGCGCCACACCTTGCCCATGCCGCCCCGGCCGATCGGCTCGACGAGCCGGTACCGGCCCGCCAGCACGGCGCCCCCACCTGTCTGCTGTTCCACGAAATCCCGCCGCTCTCTGCACTTACGGCCAGATTACGGAGCCCACGGGGGCTGCCGGAACCGCCCGGCCGCCGAAAGACGGCACTGTGACGCAATCGCCGTACTGATCCGTCGTCAGTATCCGCTCAACCGCCCGACTTGTAACTCGACGTGGCTTTCTCGAAGACCTCGGTGACCTTGGACTGCTCGTCCTCCGGGCCCGTGACCAGGACGACGTGGTAACTGCCTCCCAGTGCCACGACGAAATTGCGGGCGTAGACGTTGCGACCGGTCCCGTCGATCCACGTGTAGCGGCCCGTGGCCTGCAGCTGCTGGCCCACCTTCGTGGTCTTGACGTCCCCGACGGTCGACCAGGTGGAGGTGCGGTACGGGGTCAGCTCCGGCTCCTTGTCCTTCTGGTACGCCGCCGGGTCCGGGTTGCCCTGGACCTTGTCCCGGCCGGGAACCACGGTCAGCACGAACGCCCCGTCCGTGTACCGCACCTGGCCGGCCTCGTTGATCCCGCGCCGCTCCCAGCCGTTGGGTACGGCGATCTCGAAGTGCTCGGGGTCCTGCTGGGTGGTGTAGCCGGGCGGGGCGGAAGCGGGGGCGGCCGGTGACCCGGCGGGCGCGGTCGTCTGAGGCGCGGGCCTGGACTCGGGCGTGCCGGTGGGAACCTGCGAGGGGCTCGGCTTCGCCTGCGGCCGCGCGCTGCTCCCCGGGGCGTCGCCCTGTTGCTCCGGGGTACCGGACCGGGGCATGAACAGCATCGCGTACGCCACCGCCCCGGCCAGCAGGACCAGGATGCCGACGAGCAGGGTCCGGCCGAGGGCGCGCGGCTTGCGGGGGGCCGCGGGGTTGCGGTGCCGCCCGTGGACCTCGCCGCGGCGGCGTACGACGGGCAGCCGCGCGGGATCCGCCTCCGGCATGGGAAGCACCCCGAAGCCGGCTTCCGGCTCGGGGGCCGACCGTACGAGCGAACGCAGCCAGCCGCGGAGCTCCTCGAAGTCGGGCCGCTCGGTCGGGTCCTGACGCAGCAGCGACTCCACGACCGGCCGGAGCGCCCCGCACTCCTCCGCGAAGGCGGGCGGTTCGGCGCAGACCAGTTCGACGAGCTCGGCGACGCTGTCCTCGGGATACGGGGCGTGCCCCTGCACCGCGCGGTACAGCAGCGCGCCGAGCGCCCACAGGTCGGTGGCGGGCCCGACGGGGGGCGCCAGCTGCCAGTGCCCGAGGACGGGGCCGGCCTGCTCGGGCGCCCACCGCTCGGTGACGGCGCCGACGACGGCCATGCGCGTCTGGCGCGCCCGCTCGGCGTCCAGCCCGGTCCGGGGCCCGGCCCAGCCGCCCGTGGCGGGGGCAGGTTCCGCCCCGGCAGGCTGAGGCGCGTCGGGCGCGGCCGGCGCGGGGGCCGGCCGGTCCGGGGCCTCGGCCTGGCGGTAGCCCTGGGGCAGGGCGAGCCGGGCGGGCAGCGCGGGCGCCACCGGGGATTCGGCCCGGCTCCACGCCCCCGGGGCGGGCCCGGGCCCGGCCGCCGGCCCGGGCTGCGGCTCCGCCGGGGCCTGCCGGCCGTCCGGCTCCGGCGACTCCTGCGGTTCCTGCGGGTCCGGCTCCTGCGCGGCGGGCAGCGCCGGGCGGTTGCGGGGGGTCGCGCCGTGCCAGGGAGCGGTGGAGGAGGTCTCCGGGCCGCCGTACGGGTACGAGTACCCCTGCGGGAGGGTCGACCCCTGCGGCCTCTGCTCCGGCACGACGATGGGGCCGGTCTGGCGCTGCTCGCCGACCTTGGCGGCGGCAGCCCGCGCCCCGGCCCGGTAGGCGGCGATGGCCCCGGCCCGCGCGGCGGCCTGGAGGTCGGGGCGGTCCTGGGGACGGCCCGGGGTGATGTGATCGGTGTACCGGGGCCCGGTGTCGTACCCGGGAGCCACGAGCGGGGCGTACCCGGCGGAGCTGTCCGGGGCGGGTTCCGGCGCGGGGGCGGGGGCGGCCGCCGGACCCGGAGCCGGGGCGGGAGTCGAGGCGGTGGCGGGCCCCGGAGCCGGGGCGGGAGCCGTTCCCCAGCCGCCGGCGCCGTCGGGGTCGGCGGAGTTCGGCACGGGATCGTAGCCGCACAGGGCCTCTTCCGCCGCGCCGGCCGCCAGGCCCGTCAGCACGACCCGGCCGTCATCGCACACCAGCACCGTCCGGACGGTGATGTTCCGGTGCGTCCAGCCGTGCGCGTGCAGCACGCGCAGCGCGGTCAGCACGTCCGACGCCACCTCAGCCGCCCTGTAGGGGCTGAGCGGTTCATCGGCTATCAGGGCGGCCAGCGGCCGGGCCGGGACCAGTTCGCTCACTATCCACAGCGACTCGCCCTCGGCGAAGACGTCGAAGACCTGGTCCAGCCGGGGGTGGTCCGGGATCGAGGCCGCCGCCTGCGCCGCCCCGATCGCGCGCCGCACGGCCGGCAGGTCCGCGGGCGAGCGGCGCGCCGCCGCCGGGACGGGCCGCTGCCCGTCCAGCAGCTCGGCGTCGACGATCTCCGGCAACGGCACCTGCCGGACCAGGACTTCCTGCCCGCTGCGCGTGTCGAAGGCCCGGGTCTCGACCAGCTCGTACTCGTCGGACGGGGGCAGCGGCAGACGGTAACGGCCGGCCAGGATCCGGCCCGCGTACTCCTCCACATCGCCTCCCCCGAGTGCGTGGGCCCCCCATGGCCCCGCTGACACGATACGTCGCCGGAGCCGCCCGCGTCCCGGGGTCAGCCGAGCGGCTGGAAGGTCTCGAAGGCGGTGTTGCGCATCTGGGTGCACTCGGCGCCGTCCCACTGGTCGGCAGCGCAGCTGATCATGATGGCGTAGCCGTGCGTCGCATCCAGCTTGAAGCCACGGTTGAGCACCCGGACCTTCATCCCCTTCTGCTCCCGCTCGAACTCCCAGTCCGCGACGGTCGGATAGCCCCGGTAGTCCACCAGGTCGATCCGGAGCTGCCGGTATCCCTTGCTGCTGGCGGCCACACCGGGGACCGCCTTGGTCCAGGCGAGGCGCGCGTCGTCGCCCGGCTTGTTGGTGTAGTCGACCTGGATCCGCGGGAAGCCGCCGCTTTCGCGGGCGTATATGCCGCCGGAGTTGTCGCCCGCTATGTCTATGAGCTTGAAGCCCTCGGGCATCGCCATCGAGAAGTGGAACCCGAATTCCTGCACCACGGCGTATCCCGTCGGGAGCGTGCCGCCGGCACCGCCGGAGGTGGCGCCCTGACCCTGGCTCGCAGCCGGGGACTGCTGGCCCTGGCCGGGCTCGCCGCCCGTACCGGTGGTGGTGCCGGTACCGGCACCGGTGCCCGCACTGCCGTTGCCGGCCGAATCACCGGTGTTCCCCGAAGGCTTCGGGGATTCCTGCTTGTCGGGGGCGGACACGGCCGGGCTGGGCTGGCCGCCCTTGCCCTCGTTCTTGGCGCCCTTGTCGTCGCCGCTCATGGCGTAGGCGATCAGCGAGCCGACCACGGCCAGCACCACGACCACGGCGGCTATCGCGAGCGCGATGGTGCGCCGGGGCATGACGTCGGTGAGCGGCGCCGCGACGGGGGACGGCTTGGCCTTCGGCGGCTCCGCGGCCGAGACGGCCGTCGTGGCCGCCGCGGCCGTGGCCGCCTTGCGGGCCGACTTCAGTGCGGCGCGGGCGCGTTCACGCTGCTCGCGCTCACGGCGTTCGCGTTCCTTCTTCGCCGCCTTCTCGGCGGCCTTCTCCGCGGCGGCCTTGTCCGCGGCCGCCTTGGCGTCCGCGAGGGATATCTGCCGCGTCTCCTCGGCGGCGGCCGGGGCGGCAACGGGGGCCGGGACCGGCTCGGGCGCGTGGACCACGGCGGTGAGCAGGGCCCGCGCCCGGGCGTCGTCGAGCCGCAGCGCGGGGTCCTTGACCAGCAGGCCGTAGATGACCTCGGCCAGCGGGCCGGCGTTCTTCGGCGGGTCCACGGGCTCGGTCATCACCGCGGTGAGGGTGGCGAGCGCGGACCCCTTGTCGTACGGGGGCACTCCCTCGACGGAGGCGTACAGCAGGCCGCCGAGCGACCACATGTCGGCGGGCGGACCGGGCTTCTGGCCGCGGGCGCGCTCGGGGGAGATGTAGGAGGGCGCGCCGACGAGCATGCCGGTGGAGGTGACGGAGGGGTCGCCCTCGACCTGCGCGATGCCGAAGTCGGTGAGGACGACACGGCCGTTGCCGGCGATGAGCACGTTGGAGGGTTTGACGTCGCGGTGCAGGATGCCCTGGCCGTGGGCGGCGCGCAGCACGTCGAGCACGGCCAGGCCGACCTCGGCGGCGCGACGGGGGGTCAGCGGACCGTTCTCCCGTACGAACTCGGCGAGCGAGGGGCCCTCGATGAGCTCCATGACGATCCACGGCCGGCCGTCCTCGTCGACGACGTCGTAGACGGTGACGGCGCCGCCACTGCGGATCCGGGCAATGGCCTTGGCCTCGCGGAGGGTACGGGTGATGAGGCGGCGCTTCTCGTCCTCGTCGACCCCGATGCTGAAGCGGAGCTCCTTGACGGCGACCGTCCGGCCCAGGGTCTCGTCCTGGGCCCGCCACACGGTGCCCATGCCGCCCTTGCCGAGCACGGCCCCCAGCCGGTAGCGCCCGGCCAGCAGCCGTCCTTCGTCCTGCCCGCCCCCGGCCGCCTTCGCCGCGGCGGCCTTGACGGCAGCCGCCATGGCGTCGGCCTTCTCGACGACGGGATTGACCACCCCTTCGCCCGCCTTGGCAGGCGCGGCCTTCCCCAGCCCCGGCTTCGCAGCCGCCGGCTCAGCCTTCACCACAGGCTCGGCCTCAGACTTGGCAGCCACGGGCTTCGCGTCTTCGGGCTCGGTCTCACGCTTCGCCTCGGGCGCAGCCTTGCCCGGCCCCGGCTTCGCAGCCGCCGGCTTCGCGTCTTCGGGCTCGGCCGCAGCCTTCGCCGCAGGCACGGCCTTGTTCGGCTTCGGCTTCGCAGCCGTCGGCCGGGCGTCCTCCGGCTCGGGCTTCGCCGCGGGCGCAGCCGCGGGCTTGGCCTTGCCCGGCGTCGGCTTCGCCGCAGGCGCGCCCTCGGCCTCCGCCTGCCCACTGCTCGGCTTCGCCGCCTCGGCAGGTATGCCAGAAGGCTCGGCCTTCGCAGCAGCCGGCTCCTCATCGCCGGGCTTCGCCGCGGGCGACCCGGCAGGCTTCGCGTCCTCAGGCTCCGCCGCAGGCGCAGCAGCGGGGATCCCGGAAGGCACGGCCTTCCCGCGGCCGGGCTTCGCCGCAGGCGACCCGGCAGGCGGCCCACCCGCCTTGCTCAGCCCCGGCTTCCCGGCCTCGGCCCTCTCACTGCCAGGCTCCGCCGCAGGCGTCCCGGAAGGCGCGCGGCCAGCCGAAGACTTCGCACTGTCAGGCGACGCCGCAGGCGACCCCGCAGGTGACTCGGTGTGCTCCGGCTTCGACATGCGTCCCCTCTGCGATCCTGCCGCTGCTCCGCCTGCCCTGGCGGCTGAGCGACCCGGCGGCCGGGGCCCGCGGTAACCCGCCCCGGCAGAACCCTCATTGTTCCTCACTCCGCAACGGACGGGCCCCCCGGGTCCGCGGTTCCCCGTCCCGCATTCCGGAGTTACAACGGAACGATGTCGGGCGCCCCCAGCCGCGCCGCATCCGCCGTCTGGTCGTCCGGCTGTCGCTGCGACTCCCGCTCCGCCTGGACCCGCTTCTCGTAGTGCTCCACTTCCTTGTCGATCTGCTGCTCGTCCCACCCCAGAACCGGAGCCATCAACTCCGCGCATTCCCGCGCAGACCGCGTCCCCCGGTCGAAGGTCTCGATCGAGATCCGCGTCCGCCGCGTCAGCACGTCGTCCAGGTGCCGCGCCCCCTCGTGCGAGGCCGCGTACACGATTTCCGCCCGCAGGTAGTCGTCCGCCCCGGTCAACGGCTCGCGCAGTCCCGGATCGGCGGCGATCAGCTCCAGCAGTTCCTCCGTCAGGGACCCGAAGCGGTTCAACAGGTGTTCCACCCGCACCACATGAAGCCCCGTCCGGGCGGCCATCCTCGCCCGCCCGTTCCACAGCGCCCGGTACCCCTCCGCCCCCACGAGCGGCACGTCCTCCGTCACGCACTCCGCCACCCGCTGGTCCAGCCCGTGCACGGCCTCGTCGACGGCGTCCTTCGCCATGACCCGGTACGTCGTGTACTTGCCGCCCGCCACCACCACCAGCCCGGGCACCGGGTGCGCCACCGTGTGCTCGCGCGAGAGCTTGCTCGTCGCGTCCGACTCGCCGGCCAGCAGCGGCCGCAGGCCCGCGTACACGCCCTGGACGTCATCGCGCGTCAGCGGCACCGCCAGCACCGAGTTCACGTGCTCCAGCAGGTAGTCGATGTCCGCGCTCGACGCCGCCGGGTGCGCCTTGTCCAGGTCCCAGTCGGTGTCCGTGGTCCCGACGATCCAGTGGCGGCCCCACGGGATGACGAACAGCACCGACTTCTCGGTCCGCAGGATCAGCCCGGTGCTCGAATGGATCCGGTCCTTCGGCACGACCAGGTGGATGCCCTTCGAGGCCCGTACGTGGAACTGCCCGCGCTCCCCGATCAGCGCCTGGGTGTCGTCCGTCCACACCCCGGTCGCGTTGACGACCTGCTTCGCCCGGATGGCGTACTCGCCGCCGCCCTCCACATCCTGCACCCGCGCGCCGACCACCCGTTCGCCCTCGCGCAGGAAGCCGATCACCCTCGCCCGGTTGGCGCAGTGCGCCCCGTACGCCGTGGCCGTCCGCACCAGCGTGGTGACGTACCGCGCGTCGTCCATCTGGGCGTCGTAGTACTGCAGGGCCCCCACCAGCGCGTCCTTGCGCAGCGCCGGAGCCACCCGCAGCGCGCGCTTGCGCGACAGGTGCCGGTGCACCGGCAGGCCCCGCCCGTGCCCGCTGGAGACCGACATCGCGTCGTACAGCGCGACGCCCGAGCCCGCGTACAGCCGCTCCCAGCCCTTGTGCTGCAAGGGGTACAGGAAGGGCACCGGCTTCACCAAGTGCGGGGCGAGCCGCTCCAGCAGCAGGCCGCGCTCCTTCAGCGCCTCCCGCACGAGGGCGAAGTCGAGCATCTCCAGGTACCGCAGGCCGCCGTGGATCAGTTTGCTGGACCGGCTGGAGGTGCCCGAGGCCCAGTCCCGCGCCTCCACCAGGCCGGTCGACAGGCCGCGGGTGACGGCGTCGAGCGCGGTGCCCGCGCCCACCACGCCCGCGCCCACCACCAGCACGTCCAGTTCGCGTTCGGCCATGCGGGTGAGGGCCTCGGCCCGCTGCACCGGCCCCAGTGTCGCTGTCCTCACGGCTGCCTCCCGTTGGTGCGGGTGAGATCCCGCTCACATGCCCCCGTTTCATGATTCTGACCGCCCGCACCCACATCAGCCACCGCCTGTGGACAACACAACGATGACCTTCACCCCGGAATGCGACATATCTGTCATATATACGCCTAGTCTGACATTGCGCCAGCTCCCCTGTCCCCCCGGAGGACTTGCGCCGCAGCCCCCTCATGTCAGGGAAGGGACGGCACCCCCATGCCCGCAGATCTCGCCGTCATCGGACTCGGCCATCTCGGCCTCCCGCTCGCCCAGGCGGCCGTCGCCGCCGGGATCGAGACGGTCGGCTACGACAGCGGTCCGGTCACGGACTCCACCCTCACCGCCGCCGAGATCCGCCGCATGTCGGCGGCCGGCTTCCGGGTGACCACCAACCCCGCCGAGCTCGGCCGGGTCCGCACGGCCGTCATCTGCGCCCCCACCCAGCTCGGCGCCGATCGCGCACTGGACCTCTCCGCCGTCGGCGAGGCCGGCCACGCGCTCGCCGCGCGGCTGCGCCCGCACACCACCGTGATCCTCGAATCCGCCGTCCACCCGGGCGTCACCGAGGACTACCTGCGCCCGATCCTCGAAGCGGGCTCGGGGCTCCGGGCCGGCCGGGACTTCCACCTGGCCTACTCCCCCAGCCGCCACGACCCGGGCAACCGGACCCACGGCATCGCCAACACCCCCAAGGTGATCGGCGGCCTCACCCCCGCCTGCACCGAGTCCGCGCACGCCTTCTACGCCCGCCTCACCGAGAAGGTGGTCCGCGCCCGCGGGCTGCGCGAGGCCGAGACCGTCCAGCTCCTCGAAACGAACTACCGGCACGTGAACATCGCCCTCATGAACGAGATGGCCGTGCTCTGCCACGACCTCGGCGTCGACCTGTGGGACGTGATCCGCTGCGCCGAGACCAAGCCGTACGGGTTCCAGGCCTTCCGCCCCGGCCCCGGGGTCGGCGGCCACGGAGTCCCCCTGGACCCGAACTACCTCCCCCACACCACCCGCACCCCCGGCCACCCCCTGCGCATGGTCGGCCTGGCGCAGGAGATCAACAACCGGATGCCGCAGTACGTCATCCAGCGTTCCGCCACCCTGCTGAACGAGCACGGCAAGTCGGCCCGTGGCGCCCGCGTCCTCCTGCTGGGCGTCACCTACAAGCCCGACCTCGCCGACCAGGAGGGCTCCCCGGCCCGCGAGATCGCCAGCCGCCTGCTCGACCTGGGGGCGCTGATCAGCTACCACGACCCGTACATCACGGGCTGGCGGGTCAGGGACCAGCCGGTCCCCCGTGCCGAATCGTTGTACGAGGCCGCCGCCAACGCCGACCTGACGATCCTGCTCCAGCACCACCGCACCTACGACCTTCAAGGTCTTGCCGTGAAGGCCCAATTGCTGCTGGACACCCGGGGCGCCAGCCCGGTGGGCGCGGCCCACCGCCTGTGACGGCAGGGAAATCCTCCCCGTGGATGTCCGTCGCGGCTGCTAGCCTGCGGCGTCACTTATCTCGCACATACGTCCCCCTGGACACGTGTGCCACGCATCCCTGGGGGGGATTTCCCAATGAGCCAGAACTTCACGCCGCCCGCGCCCGACTCCTTCAGTCCGGCGCCCGCCCCGGCCCCGGCCCGCACCGGCAACATCGGTCTCGGCATCGTCGCGGCCGTCGTCGCGGCCCTCGTCGCGGCGGGCGCGTACGGCGGCATCATGAACGCCATCGAGCGCGAGATCGGCTACGCGGCGATCGGCGTCGGCCTCCTCGTCGGCCTCACCGCCGGCAAGGTCGGCGGCCGCAACCCGGTCCTGCCCGCGATCGCCGCCGCGCTCTCCCTCGGCGCCGTCTACCTCGGCCAGCTCTTCTTCATCGCGCTGGCGTTCGCCGACTACGGCCAGGTGGGCGTGGGCGAGGTGCTCAGCGAGGTCGGCATCGGCGGCCTGAACGACATCTGGAAGGAGAGCGCGGACTTCATGTCCTACCTCTTCCTCGGCATCGGCGGCTTCGCCGCCTTCGGCGCGGCCAAGAAGATGGGCGACTGACCGGCCGCACCGCGCAACGCCGGAGGGCCGGCACCCCAAGCACGGGGTGCCGGCCCTCCGGCGTACGGGCGGAGCGGTCAGCGGCTGTGCTGCGAGTCCGCGATCGTGACCTCGACCCGCTGGAACTCCTTGAGCTCGCTGTAGCCGGTGGTGGCCATCGAGCGGCGCAGGGCGCCGAAGATGTTCATCGAGCCGTCCGGGGTGTGCGAGGGACCGGTGAGGATCTCCTCGGTGGTGCCGACGGTGCCCAGGTCGACCTTCTTGCCGCGCGGCACGTCCTCGTGAACGGCCTCCATGCCCCAGTGGTTGCCCTTGCCGGGCGCGTCGGTGGCACGGGCCAACGGGGAGCCCATCATCACGGCGTCCGCTCCGCAGGCGACGGCCTTCGGGATGTCGCCCGACCAGCCCACGCCGCCGTCGGCGATGACGTGCACGTAGCGGCCGCCGGACTCGTCCATGTAGTCGCGGCGGGCCGCGGCCACGTCCGCGACGGCGGTCGCCATCGGGACCTGGATGCCGAGCACGTTGCGCGTGGTGTGCGCGGCGCCGCCGCCGAAGCCGACCAGGACGCCCGCGGCGCCGGTGCGCATCAGGTGCAGGGCCGCGGTGTAGGTGGCGCAGCCGCCCACGATGACCGGGACGTCGAGCTCGTAGATGAACTGCTTGAGGTTCAGCGGTTCGGCGGCGCCCGAGACGTGCTCGGCCGACACGGTGGTGCCGCGGATCACGAAGATGTCCACGCCCGCGTCGACGACGGCCTTGGAGAACTCGGCGGTGCGCTGCGGGGAGAGCGCGGCGGCGGTGACGACGCCGGAGTCGCGCACCTCCTTGATGCGCTGCCGGATCAGGTCGGCCTGGATCGGCGCGGAGTAGATCTCCTGGAGGCGGCGGGTGGCCGCGTCCTCGTCCAGCTCCGTGATCTCGTCGAGCAGCGGCTGCGGGTCCTCGTACCGGGTCCACAGGCCTTCGAGGTTCAGCACGCCGAGGCCGCCGAGCTCGCCGATGCGGATGGCGGTCTGCGGGGAGACGACCGAGTCCATGGGGGCGGCCAGGAAGGGGAGCTCGAAGCGGTAGGCGTCGATCTGCCAGGCGATCGAGACCTCCTTCGGGTCCCGGGTACGGCGGCTGGGGACGATGGCGATGTCATCGAACGCGTACGCCCGGCGGCCGCGCTTGCCGCGCCCGATCTCGATCTCAGTCACGTGTGGTGGCCTTTCCTCTGGGTCTGCCCGTCCAGTATCCCCGAACCCCGGGGGCCCGCGTTCCGGTGACCGCTGTACGGACGACCGGCCCCCACGCCGGAGGGGCGGGCCCGGTCACCCGGGCCCGCCCCTCCGCGTCGGCTGCTACCCCTTGCGGGAGTAGTTCGGTGCTTCCACCGTCATCTGGATGTCGTGCGGGTGGCTCTCCTTGAGCCCCGCAGAGGTGATCCGGACGAAGCGGCCCCGGTCCTGCAGCTGGGGGACCGTGCGGCCGCCGACGTAGAACATCGACTGGCGCAGGCCTCCGACGAGCTGGTGCACGACCGCGGAGAGCGGGCCGCGGTACGGGACCTGGCCCTCGATGCCCTCGGGGATGAGCTTGTCGTCGCCGCCCACGCCCTCCTGGAAGTAGCGGTCCTTGGAGAAGGAGCGCTGGTCGCCACGGGACTGCATCGCGCCGAGCGAACCCATGCCTCGGTAGGACTTGAACTGCTTGCCGTTGATGAAGAGCAGCTCGCCCGGGGACTCCTCGCAGCCCGCGAGCAGCGAACCGAGCATCACCGTGTCGGCGCCCGCGACCAGGGCCTTGGCGATGTCGCCGGAGTACTGGAGGCCGCCGTCGCCGATGACCGGGACGCCGGCCGCCTTGGCGGCGAGCGCGGCCTCGTAGATCGCGGTGACCTGCGGGACGCCGATGCCGGCGACGACGCGGGTGGTGCAGATGGAACCGGGGCCGACGCCGACCTTGATGCCGTCGCAGCCGGCGTCGATGAGCGCCTGGGCGCCGTCGCGGGTGGCGACGTTGCCGCCGATGACGTCGACGGTGGAGTTCGACTTGATCTTGGCGACCATGTCGCCGACCAGGCGGGAGTGGCCGTGGGCGGTGTCGACGACGATGAAGTCGGCACCCGCCTCGATCAGGGCCTGGGCACGCTCGTACGCGTCGCCGGCGACACCGACGGCCGCGCCGACGAGCAGCCGGCCGCCCTTGTCCTTGGCGGCGTTCGGGTACTGCTCGGCCTTGACGAAGTCCTTGACCGTGATGAGGCCCTTGAGGATGCCCGCGTCGTCGACCAGCGGAAGCTTCTCGATCTTGTGGCGGCGCAGCAGCTCCATGGCGTCTACGCCGGAGATGCCGACCTTGCCCGTGACGAGCGGCATCGGGGTCATGACCTCGCGCACCTGGCGGCTGCGGTCCGACTCGAAGGCCATGTCGCGGTTGGTGACGATGCCGAGGAGCTTGCCCGCGGCGTCGGTGACCGGGACGCCGGAGATGCGGAACTTCGCGCAGAGCTCGTCGGCCTCGCGCAGGGTCGCGTCCGGGTGGACCGTGATCGGGTCCGTGACCATGCCGGACTCGGAGCGCTTGACCAGGTCGACCTGGTTGGCCTGGTCGGCGATGGAGAGGTTGCGGTGCAGGACGCCGACGCCGCCCTGGCGGGCCATCGCGATGGCCATCCGGGCCTCGGTGACCTTGTCCATGGCCGCGGACAGCAGGGGAACGTTCACACGGACGTTCCGCGAGATCAGGGAAGAGGTGTCGATCGCATCAGGCGACATGTCCGACGCGCCCGGCAGCAGCAGCACGTCGTCGTAGGTCAGTCCGAGCGTGGCGAATTTGTCGGGCACTCCGTCGGCGGTCATGACACCTTCCCAAATGGTCTTGCTCAGCGCGGATGTCCATGCTAACGGGATCCCGACGCGTCTCATTCCACGACCAAGGTCAAGCAGAAGATTCGTCGCTTCCTACGACTGCTCCTACTGCTCGGCGAGCGCCCGCAGCCGGCTGAGCGCCCGGTGCTGTGCCACGCGCACGGCCCCGGGGGACATCCCGAGCATCTGCCCGGTCTCCTCCGCGGTCAGCCCGACGGCCACCCGCAGGACGAGGAGCTCGCGCTGGTTCTCCGGAAGGTTGGCCAGCAGCTTCTTGGCCCAGGCGGCGTCGCTGCTGAGCAGTGCCCGCTCCTCCGGACCGAGTGAGTCGTCGGGCCGCTCCGGCATCTCGTCGGAGGGCACGGCCGTGCTGCCCGGGTGCCGCATGGCGGCCCGCTGCAGGTCGGCGACCTTGTGCGCGGCGATGGCGAAGACGAAGGCCTCGAAGGGCCGGCCGGTGTCCCGGTAGCGCGGCAGGGCCATCAGGACGGCGACGCAGACCTCCTGCGCCAGGTCCTCCACGAAGTGACGAGCGTCACCCGGGAGCCGCGACAGCCGGGTGCGGCAGTAGCGGATCGCGAGGGGGTGCACGAAGGCGAGCAGGTCGTGCGTGGCCTGTTCGTCACCCTCGACCGCCCTGCGTACGAGCGCGCTGACACCCCCGGCACTGCCGCCTTTGGCGGCGCCGGTGGGGCCTGTGGCCGCGGGTGACCCCAGGGCCTCGTCGTCGCGCATCAATCCATGGTGCCTTGGCGCCGGAGCATCCGCGGCACCGTGGCCCTTGTTGTGCATCGAAGCGTTATGAGCGGGTGCGCCTGAGCTCGTCATCTGCGCCCTCCCCTCCCGCTCGGCCGAATAGTCTCCGAGAGACTCCACACCCTCAAGGATGCGGCATCGCGCACGAAGCGAGACGTCCCCCGGATTGTGCCCCGCCAACCCCCGGGTGCGCAGCGGGTACGGCGGGACAGGGCTACACCGAAAACGAGGGCGGCGCGCCGCCCCGTCCGCCCGTGGCGGACGGGACCGCTCTCGACGATCCGCGGTCCGCGGCGGACCGGGCCGGGCCCGGCCACGACCCGCGGGTCAGCGGACCAGACCCCAGCGGAATCCGAGTGCCACGGCGTGCGCCCGGTCCGAGGCGCCGAGCTTCTTGAACAGCCTGCGGGCGTGCGTCTTGACCGTGTCCTCGGAGAGGAAGAGCTCGCGCCCGATCTCCGCGTTGGACCGGCCGTGGCTCATGCCCTCCAGCACCTGGATCTCGCGCGCGGTGAGCGTGGGCGCGGCGCCCATCTCGGCCGAGCGGAGCCGGCGCGGGGCCAGTCGCCAGGTCGGGTCGGCGAGGGCCTGGGTGACCGTGGCCCGCAGCTCGGCGCGCGAGGCGTCCTTGTGCAGGTACCCGCGGGCGCCGGCGGCGACCGCGAGGGCCACGCCGTCCAGGTCCTCGGCGACCGTCAGCATGATGATGCGGGCACCGGGGTCGGCCGAGAGCAGTCGGCGGACCGTCTCCACGCCGCCGAGCCCCGGCATCCGTACATCCATCAGAATCAGGTCGGAGCGGTCGGCACCCCAGCGGCGGAGGACTTCCTCGCCGTTGGCAGCCGTCGTCACACGCTCGACGCCGGGCACGGTGGCAACCGCGCGACGGAGCGCCTCTCGGGCAAGCGGGGAGTCGTCGCAGACGAGGACGGATGTCATGACCGCCCTCCGCAGCTGCTGATGCGCGTCACCTTGAGCCTCCAGGCTGGTACGTATCGTCACCTGTGCGGTCGATGCCCCCGGACACCTGTCCGAGAACTTGTTGGTTCAACCGCCTTCGCACTCTCAACGATGGTCACTCGAAAGAGTTACGGGTCGGACGGACACCTTCGGCACTCTACGTGAGGAAGCGATCACGGCGCCGACGCCACAAGCCACCTGTCCTCCATCTGGAGCTATGCCCTATTTGGCGGCTTTCCTTCCGTTTGGCACGTGTCTGAGGCTAGATTCCCAATGAGTCATATTTACATCTACTCCGACAGTAGGTGTGGAGACCCTTGGAGACATCGACCGTATCCGCCTCAGTACCGGCACCAACGAGGACTACCAATGGCAGATTTCTCCCGCCTCCCCGGCCCGAACGCCGACCTCTGGGACTGGCAGCTGCTGGCTGCCTGCCGCGGGGTCGACAGCTCCCTCTTCTTCCACCCGGAAGGCGAGCGGGGCGCGGCCAGGAGCGCGCGCGAGGCCTCGGCTAAAGAGGTCTGCATGCGATGCCCGGTCCGCGCGGAATGTGCCGCGCACGCACTCGCCGTCCGCGAGCCCTACGGAGTGTGGGGAGGTCTGACCGAGGACGAACGTGAGGAACTGATGGGCCGCGCCCGGCACCGTCTGATCCCCGCGTCGAGTGCGATCGGTCCGATCGCTCCGGACTGAGCGTTCGCCGAAACGTCCGAAGGAACGTTTCTTCGAATCACCTGCACACCCGGGCGTGTCGCCGCCAAACCCGGAATTCACGCGTTCGGCCGTACGCACCCGGTTGAGTGCGTGCGTACGGCCGGTTGCGCGCGGCCCGTCGACGGGCGCGTGCGGTCCGCCGACGGGCGCGTGCGGTCCGCCGGTGCGGCCCGTCAGCGCGTGGCGGCCCGCTCCAGCTCGGCCAGGGTCGCGGCCACCGCCGGCACCCGGGCCAGGTCGGGCAGGGTCAGCGCCACGACCTCCCGCTCGACGGCCGGCTCCACGGCGACCGTGCTCACGCCCTTGGCCCGCACGGACTCCACCGCGAGCTCCGGCAGCACCGCGACGCCCAGCCCCGCGCCGACCAGGCCGACCACCGCCGGGTAGTCGTCGGTGGCGAAGTCGATGCGCGGGGTGAAGCCCACGCCCTCGCACACCTCCACCAGGTGGCGGCGGCAGCGCGGACAGCCCGCGATCCAGGGCTCGTCGGCCAGCTCCGCCATGCCCACGCGCTCCGCGCCGGCCAGCCGGTGCCCCTCCGGGACCAGCCCGACGAGCCGGTCCGTCAGCAGCGGCCGCACCACGAGGTCCTCCCACTCCGCGGCGGAGCCGGCGGCCCCGCCGTAGCGGAAGGCCAGCGCCAGGTCGCAGTCGCCCTCGCGCAGCATCTCCACCGAGCGCGGCGGCTCCGCCTCGACCAGCGAGATCCGGGTGCCCGGGTGTTCGGCGCGCATCGCGGCGAGCGCGGTCGGCACCAGCGTCGAGCTGCCGCTGGGGAAGGACACGAGCCGCACCCGGCCGGCGCGCAGCCCGGCGATGGCCGCGACCTCCTCCTCGGCGGCGGTCAGCCCCGCCAGGATCCCCGCGGCGTGCCGCACGAGGGCCTCACCGGCCTGGGTCAGCCGCATCTCGCGCCCGGTGCGGATGAGCAGCGGCGTGCCGGCCGAGTGCTCCAGTGCCTTCATCTGCTGGGAGACGGCGGGCTGGGTGCAGCCGAGCTCGCGGGCGGCGGCGGAGAAGGAACCGGTCCCGGCGACGGCGCGCAGAACGCGGAGATGACGTGCCTCGATCACCCTGCGAGCATAAGGCCTGCTTTGACTGCTGCGCGAATGTCTCTGGGACGCTTTGGGTCCCGCTCGCGGCTAGCGTGTTCCCCCATGGGCACCATGCAACTGATCTCCGTGAACCTCGGCCGCGCCACGGCCGTCGACTACACCGACGCCGAGGGCGGGGTGACGGGCATCGGCAAGCGCCCCGTCCCCGGGCCGGTCCGCGTCCGCACCCCCGGCTCGAAGGCCACCGGCCTCGGCAGCGGCCTGGAGGGGGACGCCGTCTGCGACCGGCGCCACCACGGCGGCGACCACCAGGCCGTCTACGCGTACGCGCGCGAGGACCTGGACTGGTGGGAGGGCGAGCTGGGCCGCGAGCTGCCCGGCGGGATCTTCGGGGAGAACTTCACCACCTCCGGCATCGACCTGAACACCGCGCGACTGGGCGACCGCTGGCGGGTCGGCGCGGAGCTCGTCCTCGAGGTGGCCTCGGCCCGCATTCCCTGCCGGACCTTCCAGGGGGTCATGGGCGAGACCGGCTGGGTCAGGCGGTTCACCCGGGTGGTCCGCCCGGGCGCGTACCTGCGGGTGATCCGGGAGGGTTCGGTCTCCCCCGGCGATCCCGTCGAGGTCATCCACCGGCCGGACCACGAGGTGACGGTGGAGCTGTGGTTCCGCGCCTTCACCACCGAGCGCGCGCTGCTGCCGCGCACCCTGGCGGCGGGTGCGGCGATGGAACCCGAGGCCCACGAGCGGGTGCGCCGGTACATGGAGAAGCAGGGGGCCGGCGCCGGGGCGCGGTAGCACCGTCACCCGGGGCGGCTAGGTTGCGCCTATGACGACTGCGTTGATTACGGGATCCACGGCGGGCATCGGCGCCGCATTCGCCCGGCGGCTCGCCGCCCAGGGGCACAACCTGGTGCTGGTGGCACGCGACACCAAGCGGCTGGGCGAGCAGGCCACCGAGCTGCACGACCGGCACGGGATCGAGGCCGAGGTGCTGGCCGCCGACCTCTCCACCGAGGAGGGCATCGCGGCGGTGGAGCAGCGCCTCGACGACCGTACGCACCCGGTGGACCTGCTGGTCAACAACGCCGGCTTCGGCAACAAGGGCCGCTACCTCGAGGTCTCCATGGCCGACGAGCTGAGCATGCTGAAGGTGCACATCGAGGCGGTCCTGCGGCTGACTTCGGCGGCCACGCGGTCGATGCGCTCGCGCGGCCGCGGCGGCGTGATCAACGTGGCCTCGGTGGCCGCCTTCGTGCCGCGCGGCACGTACGGGGCGAGCAAGGCCTGGGTCGTGCAGTTCACCCAGGGCGCGGCGCGGGACCTGGCGGGGTCCGGCGTGCGGCTGATGGCGCTGTGCCCCGGCTTCGTCCGTACGGAGTTCCACCAGCGCGCCGGCATGGGCACGGACAACATCCCCGGCTGGATGTGGCTGGACGCCGACAAGCTGGTGGCGGCGGCCCTGGCCGACCTGGCGCGGGGGAAGACGGTGTCGATTCCGGACCCGCGGTACAAGGCGCTGATGGGCGTGGTGAAGCTGACGCCGCGCGGACTGCTGGGCGGGGTGTCCTCGCGTACGGGCCGCAAGTACGGGCCCCAGTAGCGTTCGTGACCGGCCGGTAAGCCCGCCACCGAGCCGCCAAACGGGCGAACCCTCCCTAAACTGGACATGTCCCATCTCCAGCGGGAGGCGACGCGATGACATTCGTACAAGTGATCGATTATGAGACCAGGCGGTTCGATGAGATGAACGCGCTCATCGACCGCTGGGCGGAGCAGAGCAGCGGCAGGCGCACCGCCACGCACACGATGATCGGCCAGGACCGCGAGGCCCGGAACCACTACGTGGACATGGTGGAATTCGCCTCGTACGAGGAGGCCATGAAGAACTCTCAGCTCCCCGAGACGGACCGGATGTTCCAGGAGATGGTGGCCCTCTGTGAGGGAATGCCGAAGTTCATGAACCTCGACGTGGTCCGCGACGAGCACCTCAACAAGCAGCTCGCCGACCGGGTGTTCCAGGAGGCCGCCATGGCCGGGAACATGAGCGTCTTCGACGACTGCTTCGCGACGAACTACATCAACCACGACGCCAGCAGGGAGGAGCCCACCGTCATCGGACGCGACGCCATGCGGTCGGACATGGAGACGTGGCGTACGGCCTTCGACATGACCTTCGAGCCGACGGCCCGGCTGGCCGAGGGCGACATGGTCACGACGGTGTGGAACTGGCGCGGCACCCACAAGGGAGAGTTCATGGGGGTCGCACCGACCGGGAAGACGTACGAGATGTCCGGGAGCACCACCTTCCGGTGCCAGGACGGAGAGATCACCGAGGGCTGGTGGCACTACAACCCCGGAGCCCTGCAGCGCCAGATGGGCGGGTCCGGATCGCCCTACGGATCCTGAGGCCGAAGCCGAACCACGCGGAAGGCCCCGCTCCGCGACTGCGGAACGGGGCCTTCTCTGCGTGGTGCGCGATCAGTGGCTGTGGCCGTGACCGTGGCCGTGACCGGCGTCGCCCTCGTCCTCCGCCGGCTTCTCGACGACCAGGGTCTCGGTCGTGAGCAGCAGGGAGGCGATGGAGGCGGCGTTCTCCAGCGCGGAACGGGTGACCTTCACCGGGTCGATGACGCCGGCCTTGACCAGGTCGCCGTACTCGCCGGTGGCGGCGTTGAAGCCCTGGCCCTTGTCGAGCTCGGCGACCTTCGAGGTGATGACGTAACCCTCGAGACCGGCGTTCTCGGCGATCCAGCGCAGCGGCTCGACGGCGGCGCGGCGCACGACCGCGACACCGGTGGCCTCGTCGCCCGACAGGCCGAGGTTGCCCTCGAGGACCTTGACGGCGTGGACGAGCGCGGAGCCACCGCCGGAGACGATGCCCTCCTCGACCGCGGCGCGGGTCGCCGAGATGGCGTCCTCGAGGCGGTGCTTCTTCTCCTTGAGCTCCACCTCGGTGGCGGCGCCGACCTTGATGACGCAGACGCCGCCGGCGAGCTTCGCCAGGCGCTCCTGCAGCTTCTCGCGGTCCCAGTCCGAGTCGGTGGACTCGATCTCGGCCTTGATCTGGTTGACGCGGCCGACGACCTCGTCGTGGCTGCCGCCACCGTCGACGATGGTGGTGTCGTCCTTGGAGATGGTCACGCGGCGGGCGGAGCCCAGGACGTCCAGACCGGCCTGGTCGAGCTTGAGGCCGACCTCCTCGGCGATGACGGTGGCACCGGTGAGGGTGGCCATGTCCTGGAGCATCGCCTTGCGGCGGTCACCGAAGCCGGGGGCCTTGACGGCGACCGCGTTGAAGGTGCCGCGGATCTTGTTGACGACGAGGGTGGAGAGCGCCTCGCCCTCGACGTCCTCGGCGATGATCAGCAGCGGGCGGGAGCCGCCGGCCTGGATGACCTTCTCCAGCAGGGGCAGGAGGTCCTGGATCGAGGAGATCTTGCCCTGGTTGATCAGGATGTACGGGTCGTCGAGGACGGCCTCCATACGCTCCTGGTCGGAGACCATGTACGGGGAGAGGTAGCCCTTGTCGAAGGCCATGCCCTCGGTGAACTCCAGCTCCAGGCCGAAGGTGTTGGACTCCTCGACGGTGATGACACCGTCCTTGCCGACCTTGTCCATCGCCTCGGCGATGAGCTCGCCGACCTGGGTGTCCTGCGCGGAGAGCGCGGCCACGGCGGCGATGTCGGACTTGTCCTCGATCGGGCGGGCGGTCGCGAGGAGCTCCTCGGAGACGGCCTTGACCGCGGCGTCGATGCCCTTCTTCAGGGCGGCCGGGGAGGCACCCGCGGCGACGTTGCGCAGACCCTCGCGGACCAGCGCCTGGGCCAGCACGGTGGCGGTGGTGGTGCCGTCACCCGCGATGTCGTTGGTCTTGGTCGCCACCTCCTTCACGAGCTGCGCGCCCAGGTTCTCGTACGGGTCGTCCAGCTCGACCTCGCGGGCGATGGTGACACCGTCGTTGGTGATGGTGGGGGCGCCGAACTTCTTGTCGATGACGACGTTGCGGCCCTTGGGGCCGATCGTCACCTTGACCGTGTCGGCAAGCTTGTTGACGCCGCGCTCGAGGGCGCGACGGGCGTCCTCGTCGAACTTCAGGATCTTCGCCATGGGAGCGGTTCAGCCCTCTCGAAAACTCGGGTTTAACGAGCTGCGCCCCTCGCCGCCCGGCAATCAGCGGGGTGACCAGGGGCGCAGCTCAAAGCAGTACTGATGAAGAGAATTACTTCTCGACGATCGCGAGCACGTCGCGGGCCGAGAGGACGAGGTATTCCTCGCCGCTGTACTTCACTTCGGTGCCGCCGTACTTGCTGTAGAGCACGATGTCGCCGACGGTGACGTCCAGCGGGAGACGCTGGCCGTCCTCGAAGCGACCCGGGCCCACCGCGAGGACGACGCCCTCCTGGGGCTTCTCCTTCGCAGTGTCCGGGATGACCAGGCCGGAGGCCGTGGTCTGCTCGGCGTCGAGCGGCTGGACCACAATGCGGTCCTCAAGCGGCTTGATGGCAACCTTGGAGCTGGCGGTCGTCACGATCCGACCTCCCCCTTCGGAGATCCGGGGTTAACTGTCTGAGGTGGCGACCAGGTCGATCCGTCGTCGCGGGTGCCGGATCTGCCTGTCGCTGTGTTGGCACTCACCAGGGGCGAGTGCCAGGTGCGAGACTATTCCGGCGATTAGCACTCGGTCAAGCGGAGTGCCAATTCTCGACGGTCGGGCGTTGCGCGGACCGGGCCCGGAACCGCGAAAATCAGGGCGCACGCACGTTCGGGATCACTACTCTCCCCCGCATGACCAGGACAAACTCAGGGGTGCGCTGGCATCACGCCATCCCGATCGCCGTCGGCCTCGCCTTCGGGATCTTCGCGTTCGCGTTGGCCGTACCGCGGCTGGTGACCCAGCTGACGGGGGTGGAGGGCAGCTTCCGCGCAGAGCGGTGCACGTGGGAGGAGGACTCGGAGGGGGACCCGGAGGCCACCTGCAAGGGATCCTTCACCGCCTCCGACGGATCGTTCACGATCCGCGGGATCGAGATCGAGGGCCGCTTCGAGACCCGGCCGAAGGCACCGGTGGCCTCCCTCGTCAGCGGACCGTCGGCCGACAAGGCCGTGCGGCCGGACCTCCTCACCTCGCTCGCGCCCATGGGCCTGGGCCTGACCGGCTTCGCGTTCCCGGCCTGGGCGCTGACCTCGACCACCCGCGACGCCTTCGACCGCCGCCGGCGCCGGCGCGACGGCACTGAGGACCCCACGGCCCCCGCCGCACCGGCGGACCCGGCCGTATCCACGAACCCCGCCGATTCCGCGGACGTCTCGCACTGAGCCCCTCGGAACCGGGTCCCGCGACGGCCGGTTGGCCCGATGTATGAGGCTTGGGGCCGTGCGCATCCTCGTGGTCGAAGACGAAGAAGGCCTCGCCGAGTCCCTGCGGCGCGGCCTGTCCGCCGACGGACACCTGGTCGAGGTCGCGCACGACGGCCACCGCGGCCTGGACCTCGCCCTCGCCCTCGCCGGCGGCCCGTACGACGTCGTCCTGCTCGACCTGATGCTCCCCGGCCTGAGCGGCTACGAGATCTGCGCCCGCATGCGTGCCCACGGGGACACCACCCCGGTCCTGATGCTCACCGCCCGGGACGGCGAGTACGACGAGGCCGAGGGGCTGGACTGCGGCGCCGACGACTACCTCACCAAGCCGTTCTCCTTCGTGGTCCTGGCCGCCCGGATCCGCGCGCCGGCCCGCCGGGCCGGCGCCTGGACCGGCGGGTTCCGGACCCGGGCGGGGCCGACGAGATCGCGCAGCTCGCCCGGACCGTCAACAACACCCTCGACCGGCTGGAGCGCTCCGACAACCGGCAGCGGCAATTCACCGCGGACGCCTCCCACGAGCTGGAGACGGTGCGGAACTTCCTGGGCGTCCCGGTCGATCACTTCGCCGAGCTGAACCTGGCCGGTTTCCACCACCTCGCCGACGCGCTGGGCGGCGTACCGGTGTGCCTGAACAAGGCGGTGAAGGACAAGTACTCCGGCGCCGGCTTCCCGGCGGGCCCGCAGACGCTCGACGGCCGGCAGTCCCTGGCCTTCGTGCGCCAGCGGCACGGCCTCGACATGGGCGATCTGGACCGGACGAAGCGGCAGCAGGCCTTCCTCGCGGGCGCGACGAAGAAGCTGAACTCGGCCGGGACCTTCACCGACCCGACGAAGCTGATCAGGCTGATCGACGCCGCGAAGAAGGACGTGGTCACGGACGAGGGCTGGGACCTGCCGGCGTTCGTGAAGCAGGCCAAGAACCTGTCCGGGGGGGGGAAGGTGCACTTCACGACGCTTCCGATCGAAGGCTTCGGAAGGAACCATGGGGAGGACATCAACGTCGTAGATGATATGAAGATAAAGCGCCTCATTACCGAGCAGATCGGACCGAAGGCTTCCCCCGGCCCCGGCGCACCGTCCTCACCCCCGTCCTCGCCGGAGGCGGCACCCCCGCCGCCCTCCTCACCGCCCTCCCCGTCCGCCCCCAAGGACGGTGGCGGCATCCCGTGCGTGGACTGAAGCCCCTGACCTCGGCGGGCGCCCGCCGCCGCACGGAGGCGCTGCTGCTGGCCTTCGTCATCGCCATCGCGGTCTTCGGCCACGTCGCCGCGGGCCTCGCCATGAACGACGAGCTGCCGCCCAACCTCGCCGGCTTCACCATCAGCATGACCCTGCTGTCGCTGGTGGGGCACTTGGGCGTGCGCCGTTTCGCGGCCTACGCGGACCCGCTGATCCTCCCCCTCGCCATGCTGCTGACGGGGCTCGGGCTGGTGCTGCTGCACCGCCTCGACCAGGGCTACATCGAGCGCTACAACTCGGACGCGAACGCCCCCGGGCAGCTGATGTGGACGGTGGTCGGGGTCGCCGCCTGCCTCCTGGTGCTGGCGCTGCTGCGCGACCACCGGCTGCTGCAGCGGTTCATCTACATCACGATGGCCGTCGCGCTGGTGCTGCTGATCGCGCCGGCCTTCTTCGGTGCGGACACCTACGGCGCGAAGCGCTGGATCAAACTCTTCGGATTCTCGCTGCAGCCCGGCGAGTTCGTGAAGATCATGATCGCGGTCTTCTTCGCCGGGTACCTGGTCATCCACCGGGACTCGCTGGCGCTCACGGGCCGCAGGTTCCTGGGCATGCGGCTGCCGCCGATGCGCCAGCTGGGTCCGATCGTCACGGTGTGGATCGTCTCGATGCTGGTGCTGGTCTTCGAGCGCGACCTGGGCACCTCGCTGATCTTCTTCGGCGTGTTCGTGGTGATGCTGTACGTCGCCACCGAGCGCACCAGCTGGATCGTCTGCGGCCTGGTCATGGCCTCGGCCGGCGCCTTCGTCGTCGGGTCGACGGAGCCGCACGTCAAGGCGCGCGTGGCGGCGTGGCTCAACCCGCTGTCGTACTACTGGGAGAACCGGCCGCCGGGGGTCACCTCGGACCAGTCGGCGCAGGCGCTGTTCAGCTTCGGCACGGGCGGCGTCTCCGGAACCGGCCTGGGCATGGGCCACCCCGAGCTGATCGCGTTCGCCGGGCGCAGCGACTTCATCCTGACCACGGTGGGCGAGGAGCTCGGCCTGGCCGGAGTCATGGCCGTCCTGATCCTCTACGCACTCCTCGTGCAGCGGGGGCTGCGGATGGCGCTCGGCGCCCGCGACCCCTTCGGCAAGCTGCTGGCGGTCGGCCTGGCCTCGGCGCTGGCCCTGCAGGTGTTCGTGGTCGCGGGCGGCGTGACGGGCTTGATCCCCCTGACCGGCAAGGCACTGCCCTTCCTGGCCAAGGGCGGCTCGTCCCTCCTGGCCAACTGGATCATGATTGCCCTGCTCCTGCGCATCAGCGACAGCGCGGAACGCCAGCGCGAGGCGGACGCCCGCGGTCCGGTGGAGACCACGATCACCCCGGTGGTGCGGGTGGAGAGCGGCGCCCGCGGCTAGAGGTAGTCCTCCAGGCGGCCTATGCGGTAGCCCTGTTCCTGGATCCGCTGCAGCATGCGCGCCGTCATCTGGGTCTCCGTCGCGCCCTTGAGCTCTGCCGGGCCGCGGAAGTGGGCCAGGATGATGTCGCCCGGGCGGAGGGCGGAGCCCTCGGCGTACTGGAAGTTGTTGATCTGCATCGACACCCGCCACAGGACCAGGGACGAGACACCGCACTCCGAGGCGGCCCGGAGGGTGTCGTCGTTGTAGTTGCCGAAGGGCGGGCGGAAGAGCGGCGGGCGCGTGCCGAAGCGCTTCTCCAGACGCTCCTGCTGGCCGCATATCTCCTTCTTCTGCCCCTCGAAGGGCAGGGTCCGGAGGTTCGGGTGCGACAGCGTGTGGTTGTTTATCGTGCTCGCCGAGCCGTTGTCGCGGAGCTTCTCGAAGTGCCCGTAGTCCGAGGCGGCCACGTTGTCTGTGAGGAACATGCTGATCGGCAGTTTGAGATCGGCCGCCATCTTCAGGAACTCGGGGTCCTTCTCCGCGCCGTCGTCGAAGGTCAGGAAAACCGTCTTCTCCCCGGCCGGGACGGGTATTCGGTCGACCACCGGGACCTTGCCCGGGGCCGCCTTCGGTATCTGCGGCTTCTGGGCGGGCTTCGGCGCGAAGGAGAGGGGGGCCGTCAGGCCCCACTTCTTGTACGCCTCGTCAGAGGCGGACCCCGGGGCCGACGGTGTCCCCGACGGACCGGCGGAACCGGCGTCCGCCGGCAGCTTCGACTCCGGCGTCCCCTGCGTCTCCTGCGTCTTGCGGCCCAGTCGTTCGGTGGGGTCCGCGCTGTCCCCGCACCCCGTCAGGGACAGCGCGAGCGCGCCGGCCGCCAGCGTTCCGGCTACCAACCGGCGCGCGTGCTTCACAGATAATCCTCCAGGCGAGCCACGGCGTATCCCTTGTCCGTGACGGTCTTCATGACATGACGGATCATGTCAGGCATCGTGCCCTTCCAGTCCTCCTTGCCGCGGAAGTGCGTGAGGATGATGTCACCGGGGTGCAGGTCCCGGTCCCACTCGCGGTAGTCCATGCGGTTCGTGAACGCCTCGGCGTTCCACAGCGGGACGGCCTTGATGCCGCAGGACTTGGCCGCGCGCAGCGTGTCCTGGTTGTAGTTGCCGTACGGCGGCCGGAAGAGGGTCGGCCGCTTGCCGAACTGCTTCTGGATGGTGTCCTGCTGACCGCAGATCTCCTCGCGCTGCTGCTCGTACGACAGGCCCGGCATGTAGCGGTGGTTGAGCGTGTGGTTGTTGAGCGTGACCCCCGCGGCCTGCATCTGCTTGAAGTACGGGTAGTTGTCCCGCACGACGTAGTCGCTGAGGAAGGCCGTGTACGGGATCTTGAGCTCCTGCATCATCTTCAGGAACTCGGGGTCCTTCTCCGAGCCGTCGTCGATCGTCAGGAAGACGACCTTGTCCTCGGTCGGGACGGTGGTGAAGACGTGGGGGTACTCCTCCTGGTCCTCCACCTCGAAGCCGTCCCGCGTGGTGATCTCGGGCTTCTCCTTCGGCGCGGGCGGGGCGGTGAGCGGGGTCTTGCGCAGGCCCCACTTCTTCGCCGCGACGACGCGCGCCTGCTGGGCCGCCTTGGCCTTCTCGGCGGCGCTGAGCGCACCCGCGGCGCCCGCCTCGGCGGCCTTGGCAGCCTTCTCCTTCGCGGCCTTGTCCGGCCCGGAGTCCCCGGATCCGCAGGCCGTTCCGAGGGCGGCGACGAGCAGGGCTGCGACGGCCACCCCGAACCGGCCGCGCGGACCTGCCGCGTACCGGTGACCCTGTTGCGACTTATTTCCTTTTTGTCGTACTAGCTGCATAGCAGCGCATCCTGGCACCCGACACACGGGCTCCCCGGAAGACACCGCGAACGCGGTCCCACCTTCCTTCGACTGGCCCACACCGTCCGGGTCCGGCCCGTCGCCGACAATGGACCCGTGACCCCCGAAGACTTCGCCGCCCTCCTCACCCCCGAGGGCCGCGCCCTCCTCGACTCGCTCCGGGACTACGACCCCGCCCAGGAGCTGGCCGTGGCCACCCGGCTGCGCCGCGAGCACCCCGCCGGGCTGGTGTCCGCCGCGCTCGGGCAGGCCGGGCTGCGGCAGCGCGCGGTGGCGAAGTTCGGCGCCGAGGACGCCTTCCGGATGTACTTCACGCCCGGCGGCGGCGAGATGGCCACCCGCGCGTCCGTGGCCTCGTACCGGGCGGAGCGGCTCGCGGCCCTCGGCGTGCGCAGCCTCGCGGACCTGTGCTGCGGCATCGGCGGCGACGCCCTCGCCCTGGCCCGGCTCGGCATCCGGGTGCTCGCGGTGGACCGCGACCCGCTGACGGTCGCCGTCGCGCGGGCCAATGCCGGGGCGCTGGGGCTGGCGGACCTGATCGAGGTCCGGGAGGCGGACGTGACCGAGGTGGACACCTCCGGCTACGACGCCGTCTTCATCGACCCGGCCCGGCGCGGGGGGCGCGGCCGGGTCTTCGACCCGGAGTCGTACTCGCCGCCGCTGTCCTGGGCCGTCGCCACCGCCCGTACGGCGAAGTACGCGGCCGTCAAGATCGCCCCCGGGATCCCGCACGAGGCCGTGCCCGAGGAGGCCGAGGCCGAGTGGATCTCCGACCAGGGTGACGTCAAGGAGGCGGTGCTCTGGTTCGGAACCGCCCCCGGAACCGTGCGCGCCACCCTGCTGCCCGGGCCGCGCGAGCTGCGGACCGCCGATCCGCTGCCCGATCCGCCGGCCGGCCCGGTCGGCCGCTGGCTCTACGAGCCCGACGGCGCCGTCATCCGCGCCCACCTGGTCGCCGAGGTGGCCGAGCAGCTGGACGGCCGGCTCATCGACCCGACCATCGCCTACATCACCGCCGACGAGCTGCGCGCGACCCCGTACGCGACCGCGTACGAGATCACCGACGTGCTGCCCTTCGGCCTGAAGAAGCTGAAGGCCCTGCTGCGCGAGCGCGGGGTCGGCGTCCTGACCGTGAAGAAGCGCGGCTCGGCGATCGAACCGGAGGAGCTGCGCAGGAAGGTCAAACCACAGGGCCCGAACGCGGCGACGGTCTTCCTGACCCGCGTGGCGGGCGCCCCGTCCATGCTGATCGGCCGTCCCGCCGTGCCGCCTGCGGCGCTGCCCGAGCAGTGACTTCCCGCGCGGCCGCGGCCCGGCGACGGGCAGCGCCGACGCGGCGCACGCGACGGCCCGGCACCCGGCGCAGCGCATGTGGCGGGCCCGACCGGCGGAGCCGGCGCGGGCCGGAGCCGGCGGCCTTCGGTCCCCGGGCTACGCCGTGCGGGCCGGGCGGACGGCGCGCAGTGCCCAGCGGTAGTGGGCGGCCGCCTTGGCGGCGCCCAGGAGGGCGGTGATCCACAGGATCATGCCCAGGCCCATGTAGTACGCGACCTCGCCGTACGTGTCCTCGCCCGGGCGGGCCGTCAGGGCGACGCCGAAGGTCACCCACAGCCCGGCCGCGCCCAGTACGAGGGAGGCCAGCAGCCAGGTCAGGCTCCGGCCGGGCGCGCGCATCCGGGCGTCGGCGGCCGGGTCCCGGCCCGCCTCGGACCACGCGCACAGCAGCCGCCGCACCTCGCGGTCGCGCCGGGCGCCCCAGGCGAACCAGAAGCCGGCCGGGACCAGCACGCCGGCGCCCACGACGAGGAAGACGAGTCCGAGGACGAAGGAGACCGGGTCTCCCGCCTCGAAGGCCACCAGGGCCATGCCGACGAAGGACCAGCCGAGGGCGAAGACGGCCGCGACGGCCCAGAGCAGCAGCAACCGCCCGATGCCCAGGCTGCGTTGACCCAGGTCGTGCAGGAAGCGCGCACGGTCGGCCCGTACGGTGTCCTCGTCCAGCCAGGCGCGCAGGTGCGCGGGCGGCGGCGGGGGCGGCAGGTCACGGCTAGGCATGCACATGACCATATCCGCAGCCCGGGACCCCTCCCGGACCGGGCGGGCGCGGTCAGCCCCCGTCGACCTCCACCGACTCGAACCGCCAGCGGTGCACGGCCCGCGTGATCAAGTCGGCCGCGGGCTCGGGCAGTTCGGGGAGTTCCGCCGACACCCCTTCGGCCGCCTCCCACCACGTGATCACGAGCACCCGGTCCTGCGGGGCCCGGAACACCTCGCGGCGCACCGGCTCCCGGGCGAGGACCTGGGCCCGGGCCCACTCCAGGAGTTCGTTGCCCCGGCCGTCGGCGGCCCGGGCCTCCCACATCAGCGCGACGGTGCTCATGAGTACAGGTTGTCCTTGCTCAGCTCGTGCACGTGGTCATGGTCATGGGCGTGCCCGTGGCCGTGACCGTGCCCGTGGACGCCCGGCACGTGCGGGTCGGTCACCGGCAGCGAGGAGTCCGCCGACAGGTCCCAGTCGGAGGGGGCCCGGTTCCGCTTGACCATCTCCGCGCCCAGCGCCGCCACCATGGCGCCGTTGTCCGTGCACAGCTTCGGCCGCGGCACCCGCAGGACGATCCCCGCGTCGTCGCACCGCTCCTGCGCCAGCGACCGCAGCCGGGAGTTGGCGGCCACACCGCCGCCGATCATCAGGTGGTCGACGCCCTCGTCCTTGCACGCCCGGATCGCCTTGCGCGTCAGCACGTCCACCACGGCCTCCTGGAAGGACGCCGCCACGTCGCGCACCGGCACCTCCTCGCCCGCGTTCCGCTTCGCCTCGATCCAGCGGGCGACGGCCGTCTTCAGCCCGGAGAAGGAGAAGTCGTACGCCGCGTCGCGCGGCCCCGTCAGCCCGCGCGGGAAGTTGATCGCCTTGGGGTCGCCCTCGCGCGCGAGCCGGTCGATGACCGGACCGCCGGGGAAGCCCAGCTGCAGCACGCGCGCGATCTTGTCGAAAGCCTCGCCCGCCGCGTCGTCGATGGTCGCGCCGAGCGGCCGTACGTCGGAGGTGATGTCGGGGGCCAGCAGCAGCGAGGAGTGCCCGCCGGACACCAGCAGCGCCATCGTCGGCTCCGGCAGCGGCCCGTGCTCCAGCTGGTCCACGCAGATGTGCGAGGCCAGGTGGTTCACCCCGTAGAGCGGCTTGCCCAGCGCGTACGCGTACGCCTTGGCCGCCGAGGTGCCCACCAGCAGCGCCCCCGCGAGGCCCGGCCCGGCCGTGACCGCGATGCCGTCGAGGTCGCGGGCGCTGACCCCGGCCTCCTTCAGCGCGCGCTCGATGGTGGGGACCATCGCCTCCAGGTGGGCCCGCGAGGCCACCTCGGGCACGACGCCGCCGAAGCGCGCGTGCTCGTCGACGCTCGACGCGATGGCGTCCGCGAGGAGGGTCGTGCCACGGACGATGCCGACGCCGGTCTCGTCGCAGGACGTCTCGATTCCGAGGACGAGCGGTTCGTCAGCCATTGCTCTCACTGCTCTCAGTTCGTGCTTGTGCGGGGTCGGTCAGTCGCATGACGAGCGCGTCGACGTTGCCGGGCTGGTAGTAGCCGCGCCGGAAGCCGATGGGCTCGAAGCCGAAGCGCTCGTAGAGCTTCTGGGCGCGGGTGTTGTCCACCCGCACCTCCAGCAGCACCTCGGCGCATTCGAACGCGGTGGCGGCGCGCAGCAGGTCGGTGAGGAGCCGGGCGCCGAGCCCGGTCCCCCACTGGTCGCGGGCGGCCGCGATGGTCTGTACGTCGGCCAGGTCGCCGGCGGCGGCCAGCCCGGCGTATCCCACGAGCCGCCCCGACGCGTCCTCCGCCACGACGTAGCGGCGGGTGGCCTGCGGGCCGCGGGCGTGGGCGAGCTCGGACCAGAACATCCCGGCGGACCAGGCGTCCTCGGGGAACAGCTCGTGCTCCAGTTCCAGCACGGGCCCGATGTCCCACCAGCGCATCTCGCGCACGGTGTGCGGGGTCGCCGGGGTCACTGCGGGGTGACCACCTTGTAGTTCTTGGGGACCTGCGCGTCGGGCCGGCGCAGGTAGAGCGGGGTCGGAGGCAGGAACTCGGCCCCCGCCGCCAGTCGTTCCGCGGCCAGTGAGGCCAGCGCGGCGGCGGACTGGTGCTCGGGGCCGCGCGCGTCCGGGAACACCTCGGGGTACAGGAGCGCGCCCTGACCCACCGCGGGCACCCCCGCGACCTGCTCGGCGATGTCGGCCGGGCGGTCCACGGCGGGCTCTCCGACGCGCGTGCGCGGGTCCTCGTACCGGGCCCAGTAGACCTCCTTGCGCCGCGCGTCGGTGGCCACGGTGAAGGGGCCCTCGATCCCGGCGGCGCCGGCGGCGTACGCCAGGCCGTCGAGCGTGCACAGGCCGTGCACGGGCACGCCCAGCACGGCGGCGAAGGTGGTGGCGGTGACGAGGCCGACGCGGAGCCCGGTGTAGGGGCCGGGGCCGACCCCGACGACGATGCCGGTGAGGGCGTCGAGCTTCAGGCCGGCCTCGGCGAGCACCTGGTCCACGGAGGGCAGCAGCAGCTCCCCGTGGCGGCGGGCGTCGACCTGGTTCGACTCGGCGAGGACGGACTCGCCGTCGTGCAGGGCGACGGTGACGGCGGGCGTGGCGGTATCTACAGCGAGCAGGAGCACGCGAACAGCCTACGACTCCGGCGGCCGCGCCCCTTGCGGACGGTCGGAAAGGAGGGCGGCTGCTACCTTTCGACCGAGGGATCACTGAGGTATCGGTCGAGCCGTCGGCCGAACTGTCGGTCGAGGTGTCGGTCAGCGCGGAGAGGTGGAGCAAGGTGGCACGCAGCAGCTCGGGAATCGTGGCCGGGCTCACCATCGCGGCAGTGGCCGCGGTCGGCTTCCTCGGCTACCAGGCCTCCGCCACGGCTCCGCCGCGCCCCCCGAAGGCGGCCCCGCAGAACGCGGCCCCCGCTCCGAGCCAGCCCGCCGCCAAGCAGGACCCGGCGAAGCCGGTGCCCGTGCCGGAGGGATCCGGCACCGGGACGCGCGTCGTCTACTCGGTGGGCCAGAAGCGGGTGTGGCTGGTGGGCGACGCCGCGCAGGAGCCGAAGTCGTTCACGGTGATGCCGAGCACGGTGCACCCGAAGGCGGGCAGCTACCTCGTCGGTTCGCGCTCGGGCTCGGTCACCGGCTCGGACGGCGTGCCGATCGAGCACGTCGTGCGGTTCGCCACCGCCGAGGGCGTGGCGGTCGGCTTCAGCGCCCGCCTGGACGGCGCGACGCCGGCCCCCGACGCGGCCAAGAAGACCGGCGGGATCCGCATGACGCGCGCCGACGGCGACGCGATGTGGGCCTTCGCGACGATCAACTCGAAGGTCGTCGTCGTTCCCTGACCGGGACGCCCGCGCTTCACCCGTACGTGCGACTCAGGCCGCTTCGGATTCCGGAGCGGCCTCTTCGCATGCGCCGTCCTCGGGCGCGCCCGGTACGCGTTCGCGGGCGGGCGGCGTCGAGACGGCTGTGGCGGCCACTCCGGCGGCGAGCAGCGTCCGCATGGAGACGACGGACGGGCGGGGATCGCGCTGTGCTCCTGCTGGTGCCGACATGACTGCCTCCTGGACCCCGGGACACCGAACTTAGGCATACCTAAGAAACTCTCGGTACCATGTCACCACGGGGGCTGCCACCAGCGCAATATCTTGCCGACGAGTTGTCGGCACGTTTACTCCGAGAGGGCACCGGCCAGGGAGTCCAGCCCGGCTCCGGCGGTCCAGCGCGCCCCGACCCCGCGCACCGAGACCTCGCGGACGTCGTCCAGCACCTCCTCGTGGCCGACCGCGCGCGCGATCACCACGTGCAGACGGTCGTCGGAGAGCTCCTCCACCTTGCCGTCGCCCCACTCCACGACGACCACGGACTCGGGCAGCGAGACGTCGAGGTCCAGGTCCTCCATCTCGTCCAGCCCGCCGCCCAGGCGGTACGCGTCCACGTGCACCAGCGCGGGCCCGCCGGTCAGCGAGGGGTGCACGCGGGCGATCACGAAGGTCGGCGAGGTCACGGCCCCGCGCACGCCCAGGCCCTCGCCCAGGCCGCGGGTGAGCGTGGTCTTGCCCGCTCCCAGCTCACCCGTCAGCAGGACGAGGTCGCCGGGACGCAGCAGGGCTGCGATCCTGCGGCCCAACTCCTGCATCGCGTCCGGCGAACCGACGGTGATCCGGGTCTCGGTGCTGTCCTCGGCCTCAGGTGCCGGTGCCTGGCTGCGCTGGGCTTCCAGCGGTACTTCTTCCATGCGCGCCAACGTTAGTCGGTGTGGGGAGCGGGACCGCGCCGGTCTGCGCCAGCAGCCCGGTGAGCAGCCGCGTCACGGTCTCCGGGCGCTCCAGCATCATCAGGTGCCCGGTGGACTCCAGGACCACGAGGTCGGCGCTGGGCAGCACCTCCTTGATGGCCACGCTGTGCCCGGGCGGGGTGATCATGTCCTTGTCGCCGGCGATGACGGTGACCGGGATGTCCGCGAACAGCCGGAGCGCGGCCGTCTTGTCGTGGGTCTGGAAGGCCGGGTAGAACTCGGCGACCACGTCGATCGGGGTGGCCTCGATCAGCCGCTCCGCGAAGCGCGTGACGCCCGGGTCCACGTCACGGGAGCCGAACGAGTACATCTTGATCATGCCGGCGAACAGGTCGGCGGTGGCCCGGCGGCCCTTCTCCACCAGCTCCACCTGTGAGCCGAGCGCCTTGAGCACGCCCGGCAGGATCCGTCGCACGGCACCCACCCCGACGGACGGCAGCCCGTACGTCACCTCGCCGAGGCGGCCGCTGGAGGTCCCGACCAGGGCCACGCCGACCACGCGCTCGCGCACGATGTCGGGGAACTGCTCGGCGAATCCCATGATGGTCATTCCGCCCATCGAGTGACCCACGAGGATCAGCGGACCCTCGGGGGCGGCGGCGTCGATGACGCTCTTCAGGTCACGGCCGAGCTGCTCCATGGTCAGCGGCTCGCCGTCCGCCTGGGCGAGGCCGCGCGCACTGCGGCCGTGGCTGCGCTGGTCCCAGTAGACCGCGCGGACCATTCCGCGCAGGGCCGCGCGCTGGAAGTGCCAGGAGTCCTGGCTGAGGCAGTAGCCGTGGCAGAAGACGACGGTGGCCGGGGGCGCGGCCTTGCGCCGCAGCCGGCGCCGCTTGCCCTCCTCGGGCAGCTCCTCGACCTCGTAGTAGAGCTCGGTGGCGTCCTCGGCCCGGCAGGTCCCCTCGGTGCCGCGCAGGGCGCCGTAGTCCCCGGCGGCGTCGAGTGCGAGGCGCGCCTTCCTGCGCATGCCGCGCCCGACGGTGATCCGTTCGACCGCGACACCGGCCGCCGCGCCAGCGGCTATCACGCCGATGGCGGCGCCGGCCCAGCCGGCCTTGCGCCAGTTCTCGCTCACGCCGCCGCCCTCACTCCGCTCGCTCAGCCGCCCAGGTACACCCGGGGCACACGTCCACCGATACGGGTGACGATCTCATACGCGATCGTGTGCGCCGCTTGTGCCCAGTCCTCGGCGGTGGGTTCACCACGTTCCGCGTCGCCGAAGATGACGGCTACGTCGCCGGCGCGGGCGTGGTCCGCACCCAAGTCGACCACGAACTGGTCCATGGCGACGCGCCCGGCGACCTGGCGGATCCGGCCGGCGACGAGCACCGGCCCGTGCCCGGAGGCATTGCGCGGGATGCCGTCGGCGTAGCCGGCCGGGATCAGCGCGAGGCTCGTCTCGGTCCCGGTGACGTAGTGGTGGCCGTAGCTGACGCCGTGCCCGGCGGGGACGGTCTTGACCAGCGCGAGGGAGGCCTTGAGGGTCATCGCGGGCCGCAGGCCCAGCTGGGCCGGCGTGCCGAGTTCGGGCGCGGGCGAGACCCCGTAGAGGGCCAGCCCGCAGCGCACCAGGTCGAAGTGGGACTCGGGCAGGGTCAGGGTGGCCGGCGAGTTGGCGATGTGCCGGACCTCGGGCTCGACGCCCTCCTTCTCGGCGTACGAGAGCATGTCGCGGAAGGCGGCGAGCTGCAGCTGGATGGAGGGGTGGCCGGGCTCGTCGGCGCAGGCGAAGTGCGACCAGACCCCGGTGACCTGGACGGTCCCCTCGGCCTGCGCGGCGACGGCCGCCCCGACCAGCGCCTCCCAGTCGGCGGGCTGGCAGCCGTTGCGGCCGAGGCCGGTGTCGGCCTTGAGCTGGATCCGTGCGGTGCGGCCCGCGGCGCGGGCGGCCTCGCGCACCTCGTCGAGGGCCCACATTCCGCTGACGGACACGTCGATGCCGGCCTCGACGGCCTCCCGCCAGGGCCCGCCGGGGGTCCAGAGCCAGCACATGATCCGCCCCTCGATCCCGGCGGCGCGCAGCGCGAGCGCCTCCTCGGGGGTGGCGGTCCCGAGCCAGGTGGCGCCGGCCTCCTGGGCGGCCCTGGCGCAGGCCAGGGCTCCGTGCCCGTAGGCATTCGCCTTGACCACGGCCATCAACTCGGCCCGGGGCGCCCGCTCGCGCAGTGCGCGCACGTTCTCCCGTACGGCGTCAAGATCGATCTCGGCGTACACGCGCGTCGGTGTCTCGTTCATCGCCCCCAGTCTCTCAGAACCCCCACCGTGCCCTGCCGGTCAGCCTCGCCGGGCGAATCCAGCCCCGCCGGCGATTGAGGCGCGGGGTCCGGGGCCGGCCCCGGCAACGGCGCCGCGCGTGGTCACGAGCGGCTGGCGTTGCGCCACGCAGCGGGGAGGGCCTCGGCCAGTTGGTGGGCCAGGAGGGGGCCGCCGGTGAGCCTGGCCGCCAGGCCGTGGAGGTACGCCGCCACCGACCCGGCGTCCGCGCCGGACAGCCCGCCCGCCAGGAGCGACCCGGCCAGCCCGGACAGCACGTCCCCGCTCCCCGCCGTGGCCAGCCACGAACTCCCCGTCGGATTCACCCGCACGGCGCACCCGCCGGAGGCGACCAGCGTCGTCGACCCCTTCAGCAGCACCGCCGCCCCGTACCCGGCCGCCAGCCTCCGCACCGCCCCCAGCCGCCCCGCCTCCACCGACTCCCGCGACACCCCGAGCAGCGCCGCCGCCTCCCCCGCGTGCGGGGTCAGCAGGGTCGGGGCCGTCCGGGCCCGCAGCAGCTCCGCGTCCAGACCGCGCAGCCCGTCCGCGTCGACCAGCACCGGCACATCGTCCGCCAGCAGGTCCGCGACCTCCCCGGCGCGCCCCTCCCCCAGTCCGGGCCCGGCCACCCACGCCTGCACCCGTCCGGGCCCGATCAGCGTCTCCGGGTACCGCGCGAGCACGGCCTCCGCCGCCGGCCCCACGTACCGCACCGCACCCGCACCGCCCCGCAGCGCTCCCGCCACGGCCAGTACGGCCGCCCCCGGGTACTGCGCGGAGCCGGCGACGATCCCGACCACGCCCCGCCGGTACTTGTCGCTCGACGCCGTCGGCACCGGCAGCAGCTCCGCCACGTCGGCGTGCTGCAGGGCCTCCACCTGCGGCGACGGCAGTTCCAGCCCGATGTCCACCAGCCGCACCACCCCGGCCCGCGAGGCCCCGGGGTCGATCAGCAGACCGGGCTTGTACGCGCCGAAGGTCACCGTCACGTCAGCCGTGACGGCCGGCCCCGCCACCTCCCCGGTGTCCGCGTCCACCCCGCTCGGCAGGTCCACGGCCACCACCGGGACCCCCGGCGGGATCCGTTCCACCAGCGCGGCCGCCGCCGGCCGCAGCCCGCCCCGCCCGCCGATCCCGAGCAGCCCGTCGAGTACGAGGTCCGCCCGCTGCGGAACGGCCTCCTCGACCCGGCCCCCGGCGGCCCGCAGCGCGGCGAGCCCGCCCGCGTGCATCCGCTCGGGGTCCATCGGCACCGCCGTCACCGCGGCCCCGCGCCGGGCGAGCCGCGCCCCGGCGTAGAGCGCGTCGCCCCCGTTGTCGCCGGGCCCGACCAGCAGCACGACCCGGGACCCGTACACCCGTACGAGCAGTCCCGCGCACACGGCGGCCAGTCCGGCCGCCGCCCGCTGCATCAGGGCTCCTTCGGGCAGCCGGGCCATCAGCTCCCGCTCGGCGGCCCGTACGGTCTCCACGCTGTAAGCAGTACGCATGGCACCAGCCTGCCCGACGGCAGGCGCTATCCCTCGGCGATCACCACGGCGGAGGCGACGCCGGCGTCGTGGCTCAGCGAGATGTGCCACGACTTCACGCCCAGCGCCAGCGCCCGCGCCTCCACCGTCCCCGACACCCGCAGCCGCGGCTGCCCGCTGGCCTCCACGTACACCTCGGCGTCGGTCCACAGCATCCCGGCGGGCGCGCCGAGCGCCTTGGCCAGCGCCTCCTTGGCGGCGAACCGCGCGGCGAGCGAGGCGGTCCCGCGCCGCTCACCGCTCGGCAGCGTCAACTCGGCGTCGATGAACAGCCGCTGCGCGAGGCCCGGCGTGCGCTCCAGCGCCGCGCTGAACCGTTCGATCTCCGCCACGTCGATCCCGACGCCGATAATCACGTCCCACAGCTCCAGCCAGGTCACTACTCCACGGTCACGGACTTTGCGAGGTTACGCGGCTGGTCCACCTCGTTACCCCGCGCCGTCGCCAGTTCGCACGCGAAGACCTGCAAGGGCACCGTCGCCACCAGCGGCTGGAGCAGCGTCGGCGTCGCCGGGATCCGGATGAGGTGGTCGGCGTACGGGACCACCGCCTCGTCGCCCTCCTCCGCGATCACGATGGTCCGCGCCCCGCGCGCCCGGATCTCCTGGATGTTCGACACGATCTTGTCGTGGAGGACCGACCGGCCGCGCGGTGACGGGACGACCACCACCACCGGCAGGTCCTTCTCGATCAGGGCGATCGGCCCGTGCTTGAGCTCGCCCGCCGCGAAGCCCTCGGCGTGCATGTACGCGAGCTCCTTGAGCTTGAGCGCGCCCTCCAGCGCCACGGGGTACCCGACGTGACGGCCGAGGAACAGCACGGTGTTCTTGTCGGCGAGGGAGCGCGCGAGCTGCCGTACCGGCTCCATGGTCTCCAGTACGGTGTCCACCGCGGCGGCGATGTCCGACAGTTCGCGGATCACCGCCTGGATCTCGTCGCCCCACTTCGTGCCGCGCACCTGCCCGAGGTACAGCGCCACGAGATAGCAGGCGACCAGCTGCGTCAGGAACGCCTTGGTCGAGGCGACGGCCACCTCGGGACCGGCGTGCGTGTAGAGCACGGCATCCGATTCGCGCGGGATCGTCGAGCCGTTCGTGTTGCAGACGGCCAGCACCTTCGCCCCCTGCTCGCGCGCGTGCCGGAGCGCCATCAGGGTGTCCATGGTCTCGCCGGACTGCGAGATCGCGACCACGAGCGTCCGCTGGTCCAGGATCGGGTCGCGGTAGCGGAACTCGCTCGCCAGCTCCGTCTCGCACGGGATGCGGGTCCAGTGCTCGATGGCCAGCTTCGCGATCATGCCCGCGTGGTACGCCGTACCGCACGCCACGATCACGACCTTGTCGACCTCCCTGAGCACCGAGACGGGGATCCGCACCTCGTCCAGGGTCAGCGAGCCGCTCGCGTCGATCCTGCCCAGGAGCGTGTCGGCGACGGCCTTCGGCTGCTCGGCGATCTCCTTGAGCATGAAGTAGTCGTAGCCCCCCTTCTCGGCCGCCGAGGCGTCCCAGTCCACGTGGTACGCCCGCACGGACGCGGGCGAACCGTCGAAGTTGGTCACCGTGACCCCTTCGCGGCGCAGTTCCACGACCTGGTCCTGGCCCAGCTCGATCGCGGACCGGGTGTGGGCGATGAACGCGGCCACGTCCGAGGCGAGGAAGTTCTCGCCCTCTCCGACGCCCACCACCAGGGGGGAGTTCCGGCGCGCGCCGACCACCACGTCCGGGTCGTCGGCGTGCACGGCGACCAGCGTGAAGGCGCCCTGCAGGCGCCGGCACACCTGCCGCATGGCCTGGGCGAGGTCGCCGGTCGCCGCGAAGTGCTCGGCCAGCAGGTGCGCCACGACCTCGGTGTCCGTGTCGGAGTCCAGCCGGTGGCCGCGCCCGGCGAGTTCGGCCCGGAGTTCGGCGAAGTTCTCGATGATGCCGTTGTGCACGACGGCCACCCGCCCCGAGTTGTCGAGGTGCGGATGGGCGTTGACGTCGGTGGGCCCGCCGTGGGTCGCCCACCGGGTGTGTCCGAGTCCCGTGGAGCCGGCCGGCAGCGGGTGCCCGGCCAGTTCCTTCTCCAGATTGACGAGCTTGCCGGCCTTCTTGGCGGCCGCCAGGCTGCCGTCGGCGAGCACGGCGACCCCTGCCGAGTCGTAGCCGCGGTACTCCAGTCGCTTGAGTCCGGCGATGACCACATCGAGCGCAGACTGCGCTCCCACGTAACCCACAATTCCGCACATAGGCCGCAGCGTACGCCGTAGTTGGCCGTCTGCCCCGTACCTGAACAAGACGAAAACCCCGCCCCGGCGAATGGGCCGGAGCGGGGTCGACGTCGGGTCGGGCGGGGCTCAGCCGAGCTTCTTCACCTGCGCGGCCACGATGGCGGTCGGCTTCTCCGCGACGCCCAGGGCCGACGCGGTGTGGGTGGCGAGGGTGTTGCCCTTGCGGACGAGGACGGTCTCGGTCGTGACCTTCGTGCCCTCCACAGCGGCCTCCAGCGTGAGGGCGAGCGCCTCGTCGCCACCGGTGGCGGTGCCGGACACCACCTTGTCGATCTTGGTGGTCTCGCCCTCCATCGTCAGCGTGAAGCCGCCCGCGCACGCGGTGGCCGCGGCCTTGACGGCCGCGAAGGCCTCCTCCGCGCCCTTGCCCTCGTACGAGGCGAGGGTGACCGAGGTCCGGGTGCCGGCGAGGGCCTTGAGGCCTGCGGCAGCCGTGTCCTCCGGGCTGGCGCCTTCCTTGGGCATGGCGACGGCCTTGGTCCGCGCCACACCGGCGGCCGTACCGACGATGGCCGTGCCCTGAGTCTTGACCACGGGCAGGCACTCGGCCTTGTCACCGGAGGCGGCCTCACCGAGAGCCACCTCGTCCTTCGGGACGGCGGTGAACAGGTGGTCCGCCAGCTCGGCCTTGGTCACGAGCAGGGCGGACAGCTCGGCGTCCGTCTTCGCCTTGGCGGCCGGGGCGGCCGGCGAGGACGCGGCGGCCGACGGCTTGGCATCGGCCTTGGTGCCGGCCTTGTCGGAGCCGCAGGCGGTGGCCAGCAGGGCCAGGGACACCGCGGACGCGGTCAGGACGGTACGACGGACAAGAGCGGTACGCACGAAAGATCTCCCCCATGGAGCAACGACAGCAGGGCAGCGCGAAAGGTCCTCAGCGCTGCGGTGATCAACAATGTACGGGCCGTTAGATCGGCCGATCGGGGTTTTCCGCGACGGCCCCCGATCGTGATCAGGGCGAGACTCCCTTTGCCCCGAATCGATACCGGCCCCGCCACAACCCCCGGCCCGGCCCTCCCCCGGCCCCCGCGCACGTGACCGACCACACCACCCACAAGCGCCCCCGAGCCCCGACAATGGCGGTGTGATCACTTCGCCGCCACGAAGCAGCACGCCGGACGACGCAACGGAGCGACGCGGCCGGGAGGGGCACCCCACGCGCCCCGCCCACCGCCGGGGCCCCGACGCGTCGCCTTACGTCGACCTCACCCGGGCCGAGTGGAGCGCCCTGCGCGAGCGGACCCCGCTGCCGCTGACCGCCGACGAGGTGGAGCGGCTGCGCGGCCTCGGCGACGTCATCGACCTCGACGAGGTCCGCGACGTCTACCTGCCGCTCTCCCGCCTCCTCAACCTCTACGTCGGCGCCACCAGCAACCTCCGCGGCACCCTTAACACCTTCCTCGGCGACGCGGGCAACGGCCACGGCGCCCAGCAGGGCACGCCCTTCGTCATAGGGGTCGCCGGTTCGGTCGCCGTCGGCAAGTCCACCGTGGCCCGCCTCCTGCAGGCCCTCCTCGCCCGCTGGCCCGAGCACCCGCGCGTGGAGCTGGTCACCACCGACGGGTTCCTGTACCCGATGAAGGAGCTCCAGCGGCGCGGGCTCACCTCCCGCAAGGGCTTCCCGGAGTCCTACGACCGCCGCGCGCTCACCCGCTTCGTCGCCGACATCAAGGCCGGGAAGGACGAGGTCAGGGCCCCGGTCTACTCGCACCTGATCTACGACATCGTCCCCGGCGAGGAGCTCGTCGTCCGCCGCCCGGACATCCTCATCGTCGAGGGCCTCAACGTGCTCCAGCCGGCCCTCCCCGGCACGGACGGCCGCACCCGCGTCGCCCTCGCCGACTACTTCGACTTCAGCGTGTACGTGGACGCGCGCCCCGAGGACATCGAACGCTGGTACCTCAACCGCTTCCGGAAGCTGCGCGAGACCGCCTTCCAGAATCCTTTCTCCTACTTCCGCAAGTACACCCAGGTCTCCGAGGAGGAGGCCATGGAGTACGCGCAGACGATGTGGCGGACGATCAACAAGCCCAACCTGCTGGAGAACGTGGCGCCCACCCGCGGCCGGGCCACCCTCGTCGTCCGCAAGGGCCCGGACCACAAAGTGCAGAAGCTGAGCCTCCGCAAGCTCTGAAAGTTACTCTGCGGGCATGCTGCATCTGCGGATGATCACCCCGCACCACCTCACGGAGCAGGTGGTGGAGCTGATCGACAACACGGTCGGCACCACCCACCTGGTCGTGCTGACCGGCGCCGCCCGCGACCCCGAAGGCGATCTCGTGCTGTGCGACGTCGCCCGCGAGGCGGCCGACGAACTCCTCCAGGAGATGCGCGGGCTCGGCATCGACAAGAGCGGGTCCATCGCCGTGGAGAACATCGACCTGTCCATCTCCAGACGGGCCGACGACGCGGAGGCCGAGGCGCCGGGCGAGGCCGCGGACGCGGTGATCTGGGAGCAGCTGGCCGAGGCCACCCACGAGGAGTCCACCCTCACGATCACCTACGCCGTCTTCATGATCGTCGCAACGATGATCGCGGCCTGCGGCGTGGTGCTGGACAACGCGATCCTGATCGTGGGCGCCATGGCGGTCGGCCCCGAGTTCGGGCCGCTCGCCGGCATCTGCACGGGCCTGGTGCAGCGCCGGCCGCGGCTCGCCGGGCGTTCCCTCATCGCCCTGGTGACCGGCTTCGCGGCGGCGATCGTGGCGACGACGGTCTTCAGCCTGGGGATGGACGCGCTCGACCTGTTCCACGAGGGCATGCTCGACGACCCCCGGCCGAACACCAGCTTCATCTGGCAGCCCGACCCGTTCTCCTTCGTCGTGGCGCTGCTCGCCGGCGTGGCCGGCATGCTGTCGCTGACCTCGGCGAAGGCCGGTGCGCTGGTCGGGGTGGCGATCTCCGTCACCACCGTCCCGGCGGGCGCCAATGCCGCCGTGGCCCTCAGCTACGGGGACTTCCCCCAGATGTGGGGCTCGGCCGCCCAGCTGGCGCTCAACCTGGGCGGCATCATCCTCTCCGGCACGCTCACCCTGATCGCCTGGAAAATGCTGTGGCGCACCCAGCAGAGCCGGATGATCCGGAAGCCGGGTGCGCCAGGCGTGGCGAACGGCGGGGGTTAGCCCAGCGCCGACTTCACGACGTCAGCGAGCCGGCCGGCGACCGCGCGGGCCTGCTCGATGTCGGCGGCCTCGACCATCACCCGTACGAGCGGCTCCGTACCGGAGGGCCTGAGCAGCACCCGTCCGGTGGTGCCCAGCTCGCGCTCGGCGTCGGCCACGGCCGCCGCCAGCTCCGCGGAGGTGGTGACCCGGGACCTGTCCACGTCGGGGACGTTGACCAGCACCTGCGGCAGCCGCTGCATGACGCCCGCCAGCTCGGCGAGGGACTTGCCGGTGGCAGCGACGCGCGCCGCCAGCAGCATGCCGGTCAGCGTGCCGTCACCGGTCGTCGCGTGGTCGAGGATGATCACGTGGCCGGACTGCTCGCCGCCGAGCGCGTAGCCGTGCTCCTTCATCGACTCCAGCACGTACCGGTCGCCGACCCCGGTCTGTACGACCTGGATGCCCTCGCCCTCCATGGCCAGCTTGAAGCCCAGGTTGGACATCACGGTGCCGACCACGGTGTTCTCGCGCAGCTGGCCGGCCTCGCGCATGGCCAGCGCCAGCACCGCGAGGATCTGGTCGCCGTCGACCTCCGCGCCCGAGCCGTCCACGGCCAGGCAGCGGTCGGCGTCACCGTCGTGCGCGATGCCGAAGTCGGCGCCGTGCTCGACGACGGCCGCCTTGAGCAGGCCGAGGTGGGTGGAGCCGCAGCCGTCGTTGATGTTCAGGCCGTCCGGCTCGGCGCCGATCGTGATGATCTCCGCACCGGCCCGGGCGAAGGCCTCGGGCGAGACGTACGCGGCCGCGCCGTGCGCCTCGTCCAGGACGATCTTCAGGCCGTCGAGGCGGTTGGGGAGGACGCCGATGAGGTGGGCGACGTACTTCTCGAAGCCCTCGGTGTAGTCGGAGACGCGGCCGACGCCGGAGCCGGTGGGCCGGTCCCAGGGGGCGCCGGTGCGGTGCTCCTCGTAGGTCGACTCGATGCGGTCCTCCAGCTCGTCGGCGAGCTTGTGGCCGCCGCGCGCGAAGAACTTGATGCCGTTGTCGGGCATGGCGTTGTGGCTGGCGGAGAGCATCACGCCGAGGTCGGCACCCAGCGCACCGGTGAGATACGCCACCGCCGGGGTGGGCAGCACACCGACGCGCAGGACGTCCACGCCCGCGCTCGCGAGGCCGGCCACGACGGCGGCCTCGAGGAATTCGCCGGAGGCCCGGGGGTCCCGGCCGACCACGGCCGTCGCCCGGTGGCCCGCGAAGGTGCCCGCTTCGGCCAGTACGTGGGCAGCCGCCACGGAGAGGCCGAGCGCGAGCTCCGCCGTCAGATCCGCGTTGGCAACGCCGCGTACACCGTCCGTCCCGAAGAGTCGTCCCACTGTTGTCCTCCCGAGTTTCCGCATCGCTTTGTGACCGCTTGTGACAGGTATTTGCCGCTTGTGGCGGTAAACGAACCGCCCCGGCAGCACAGAGAGTGCTGCCGGGGCGGTTTCGTTGCAGAACAGCAGGCGCAGATTAACGCTTGCTGTACTGCGGAGCCTTACGGGCCTTCTTGAGACCGGCCTTCTTGCGCTCGACCGCACGGTCGTCGCGGGAGAGGAAGCCGGCCTTCTTCAGCGCCGGGCGGTTGTTGTCCACGTCCGCCTCGTTCAGCGCACGGGCCACACCGAGGCGCAGGGCACCGGCCTGGCCGGAGACGCCGCCACCCGAGATGCGGGCGATGACGTCGTAGCGGTTGTCGAGCTCGAGCAGCTTGAACGGCTCGTTGACTTCCTGCTGGTGCACCTTGTTGGGGAAGTAGTCCTCAAGGGTGCGACCGTTGATCTTCCACTTGCCGGTGCCCGGAACGATCCGGACGCGGGCGATGGCGTTCTTGCGACGGCCCAGGCCGGCGGCCGGCTGGGGGTCGCCGAAGCGACCGGCAAGGGACTCGGAGGTGTAGTCGCCCTCGACTACGGCCTCGGACTCGCTGGTGTACTCCTCGACGTTGCCCTCGAACTCTTCGACGGTCGTCTCGGCGGTGGTCTCGGCCACGATGCTCCTCAGAATTTTCTACGTCTTAGGGGGTGGCCGGAACTACTGCGCGACCTGGGTGATCTCGAACGGCACCGGCTGCTGGGCAGCGTGGGGGTGCTGGTCGCCCGAGTAGACCTTCAGCTTCGAGAGCATCTGACGGCCCAGGGTGTTCTTGGGGAGCATGCCCTTGATGGCCTTCTCGACGGCCTTCTCCGGGTTGTTCGCCAGGAGGTCGTCGTAGCGCACCGAACGGAGACCGCCCGGGTAACCGGAGTGGCGGTACGCCATCTTCTGGGTCGCCTTGTTGCCGGACAGGTGAACCTTGTCGGCGTTGACGATGATGACGAAGTCGCCCATGTCCATGTGGGGGGCGTAAGTCGGCTTGTGCTTACCCCGCAGGAGGGCAGCGGCCTGGGTCGCCAGACGGCCGAGGACAACGTCCTGGGCGTCGATGACGAGCCACTGGCGCGAGATGTCGCCGGGCTTGGGGCTGAACGTACGCACGCGTATGCCTTCGCTTCTTCAGTGGTGGTATCCCAAGGGCGCAAGCCCCACGGGAAGGTCCTGACAGGGTCACCACGGACGATCACGACAGCCCTCGTTCACATCGGGGACGCAACCCGTGTGAACCGCTGGTCATCGGTCCGGTGGACCGGCGCAAGGCCCTTTCACGTGAGAATGAGAAAGCCAATACGCATAACAAACCAGCAGGATACCCAAGCAGACCCGTACGGGTCAAAACGCGGTCCGCGATGCCGATTCTGCTGGCGTCGCGGCGCACTCCGGTTCGGTCCTGGGTGGGGACCCCGCAGTTGTTACGGGTCCCAGAGTAACCCGGCCGGAGCGCAGTGCACGACGCGCCAGCACCATCGCGAGCCCGCACAGGGTGGCGCAGTCCTTGAAGGCGCGCCGCTTGTGGGCCAGCTCCGAGGGCCACGGGACCAGGGCCACCTGGGGCGTCAGCGCCAGCCAGAACCAGGGCGAGCGCGGCATCGAGCCCGGCCGCACCGCCGAGGCGAGCAGCAGCGGAAGCACCACCAGAAGGTAGTGGTCGAAGGACGGCCGCGACACGAGGAATGCGGCGAGCATCACCATGCAGGCGGTCTCCACCAGGCGCAGTTCCCCCCGGTCGGTCTGGTCCTGCCGGCGCCAGCGCACCCAGGCCGCCCACAGACCGCCCCCGGCCCCCGCGAACGCGAGCAGCACCGCCAGCGGCTCCGGCACCCCCAGCCGCGGCAGCACCGCGATCGGCGAGGCGTCCCAGGGGAGGGCGTACGCGTCCTGCCCCTGGAGCAGGAAGGGCAGGGTCTTGGTGAAGAACAGCGTCGGGCTCGGCATCATCAGCGCGCCGGCCAGCGAGAGCCCCAGCGGCACCAGCACGGCCGCGGCCAGTCCCCGCCACTGCCGGGCGAGCAGGAACAGCAGCCCGATCGGCACCAGCATCGGCTTGCAGGCGATCGCCAGCCCGACCACCAGCCCGGCCGCCGCCCACGACCGCCGGTGGGCCAGCAGCAGCGCCACCGGCAGCGCGGCCGCCGAGATGGCGGTCCAGTTGCCGATCAGCACGAGGTTCACGTAGGGCTTGTAGGCGAGGGCGAACACCGCGAAACCGCCGACCGCGAAGCGCGAGCGCCACGGCACCGAGAACATCCGCAGCGCGGCCAGCCAGCCCGCGCCCAGCAGCCCCGACATCCCGGCCGGAAGCACCCACTGCAGCAGCGTGCGCGGCAGCAGCGCCTCCGGAACCGCCATGATCACGGCGCTGGGGAGGTAGAGGAAGCGCTTGTCCTCGTACGGGGACCCGCCCGCGAGCAGCGTCTGCGCGGCCTTGACCACGAAGGAGTTGTCCGACCCCCAGTTCGCGCGCAGGCTCGTGGAGACGCAGACCCCGAGGAGCACCGCGAGGGAGAGCACCTGCCAGGTCCGGGAGGCCGGCCGCAGCAGCCAGTCGATCAGCCGGCTCCCCGAGGTCCCGTTGCCCGGGGACCGTTCCCCGGGGGCGCCGTCCCCCGGGGCCTGGGTTCGGGCGGTCTGGTTCTCCCACTTCATCAGCCAGATGCTAGGCCGCAGCCCCACGACGCCTGCCCCTCACTCATCCGAGGGGGTGACGATCTCCCCCTAGCGCTTGCGTTCGACTCTACGTTCGTCCCAGACGGGTTCCTGAGTCTCCCGCACAACACCGTCAGAACCGAAGACCAGGTAACGGTCAAATGTGCGCGCGAACCACCGGTCGTGCGTGACACACAGCACAGTCCCCTCGTACGCCTCCAGGCCGTCCTGGAGCGCCTCCGCGGACTCCAGGTCCAGGTTGTCCGTCGGCTCGTCCAGCAGCAGCGCCGTGGTCCCCGCCAGCTCCAGCAGCAGGATCTGGAAGCGCGCCTGCTGCCCGCCCGAGAGCTTCTCGAACGGCTGGTCTCCCTGGCGCTCCAGCTCGTACCGGCGTAGGGCGCCCATCGCCTGCCCCAGGGGCTTCGCCGCCTCCGTCCACAGGATGTCGACGAGGGTCCGCCCGAAGAGCTCAGGGTGGGCGTGGGTCTGTGCGAAGTGGCCGGGAACCACGCGCGCGCCCAGCTTCCACGTGCCCGTGTGCTTGACGTCCTCGCCCGCCATCAGGCGAAGGAAGTGCGACTTGCCCGAGCCGTTCGAGCCGAGGACCGCGACCCGCTCCCCGTAGAAGACCTCCAGGGAGAAGGGCTTCATCAGGCCGGTCAGTTCCAGGTTCTCCACGGTCAGGGCGCGCACGCCCGTACGCCCGCCCTTGAGCCGCATCCGGATGTCCTGCTCCCGCGGCGGCTCCGGCGGCGGGCCGGCCTCCTCGAACTTCTGGAAGCGGGTCTGCATCGCCCGGTACCGCGAGGCCATGTCGGGGCTGCTCGCGGCCTGGTTGCGCAGCCGCAGCACCAGGGCCTTCAGCCGGGCGTGCTCCTCGTCCCAGCGCCGCTTGAGCTCCTCGAAGCGCGCGAAGCGCTCCTTGCGGGCGTCGTGGTACGTGTCGAAGCCCGCGCCGTGCACCCAGACGTCGGAACCCATCGGGCTCGCCTCCAGGCTGATGATCTTCTCGGCGGCCCGGGTCAGCAGCTCCCGGTCGTGGGAGACGAAGAGGACCGTCTTGCGGGTCGCCTTGAGCTGGTCCTCCAGCCACCGCTTGCCGGGGACGTCCAGGTAGTTGTCCGGCTCGTCGAGCAGCAGCACCTCGTCCGGCCCGCGCAGCAGCGCCTCCAGCACGAGCCGCTTCTGCTCACCGCCCGAGAGCGTGCGGACCTCGCGGAACTGCGCCGAGTCGTACGGGATGGCCAGCGCGGCCATGGTGCAGACGTCCCACAGGGTCTCCGCCTCGTAGCCCTGGACGTCGGCCCAGTCGCTGAGCGCCTGCGCGTACGCCATCTGCGCGGCCTCGTCGTCGACCGTGAGGATCAGCTGCTCGGCCCGGTCCACGGCCCGCGCGGCCTCCCGGATGCGCGGCTGGGAGACCGAGACCAGCAGGTCGCGCACGGTCGTCTCGTCCCGGACCGAGCCCACGAACTGCGACATCACGCCGAGCCCGCCGCTGACGGTGACCGCTCCGCCGTGCGGCTGCAGCTCGCCGGAGATCATCTTCAGCAGGGTGGTCTTGCCGGCCCCGTTCGCCCCCACGAGGGCGACCACCGACCCCTCCCCCACCCGGAAGGAGACGTCGGGGAGCAGGACCCGCCCGTCGGGAAGGTAGTACTCCAGGTGGCTGGCTTCGAGATGTCCCATGCCGCGCATTGTCCAGGTCCGGCCGCGATCCGCCCAAACGGATAACCGGACCCGAGACCCGGCCGGCTGCGGTCAGCAGCAGCCGGCGCCCGGCAGGGTCCGCACGTTGCGCGCTTCCTTGCTGCGGGCGGCCAGCAGCTCGTCCGCCGGGTAGCCGACCTCTTCCAGGGTCAGCCCGTGCGGCTTCACGACGTGCACCGAGGAGTCCCGTACGGCGGCGCGCAGGACCTTGCCCGGCCAGTCGGTGGGCCGGTGCCCGTCGCCGACGTGCAGCAGGGCGCCCACCAGCGAGCGGACCATGTTGTGGCAGAAGGCGTCGGCGCGGACGGTCGCGGTGACGATCCCGTCCTCGGCGCGCTCCCAGCTGAGCTGCTGGAGCGTCCGGATGGTCGTGGCGCCCTCGCGCTTCTTGCAGTACGCGGCGAAGTCGTGCTCGCCGAGCAGCGCGGCGGCGGCCTCGTTCATGGCGTCCACGTCGAGGGGCCACTGGTGCCACAGCACGTGGCCGCGGCGCAGCGGGTCGACGCCGCCCTGGTGGTCGCCCACGCGGTAGGCGTAGCGGCGCCAGATGGCCGAGAAGCGCGCGTTGAAGCCCTCGGGGGCCTCGGCGACCTTCCACACCCGTACGTCGTGCGGCAGCCGGCCCGCGAGGCGGCGCAGCAGCTTGTCGTGGTGCTCGGCCCACACCTCCTCGGCGAGGTCGAACTGTGCCACCTGCCCGCGGGCGTGCACGCCCGCGTCGGTACGCCCGGCCACGGTCAGCTCGACCGGCTCGGACAGCCGCATCACGGTCTGCAGGGCCGACTCCAGCTCGCCCTGGACGGTGCGCAGCACGCGCTGCTTCGCCCAGCCGGAGAAGTCCTTGCCGTCGTAGCTCAGGTCCAGCCGCACCCGGACGTGCCCGGGCTCCACCTCGTCACTCACGTGACAGATCCTCTCAGAGTCACCGAAATGCAGAACGGGCCCGCCCCGGGAAGGGGCGGGCCCGTTCAGAGCCGATCAAGCAAGCGTGATCCCGGGGGATCAGGCCTCCTTGGTCTCCTCGGCGGGGGTCTCGGTGGCCTCGGCCTTGGCCTCCGCCTCCTTCACCGCGCGCTTGGTGGCGGCCTCGGCCTCACCAGTGGCCTGCTGGGCGACCGTGAGGGCCTCGACCAGCTCGATCACGGCCATCGGGGCGTTGTCGCCACGACGGTTGCCGATCTTGGTGATGCGCGTGTAACCACCGGGGCGGTTCTCGTAGCGCGGGGCGATCTCGGTGAACAGCGTGTGCACGATGCTCTTGTCCGTGATCGTCTGCAGCACCAGGCGACGGTTGTGGATGTCGCCCTTCTTGGCCTTGGTGACCAGACGCTCGGCGTAGGGACGCAGGCGACGGGCCTTGGCCTCGGTGGTGGTGATGCGGCCGTGCTCGAAGAGCGCCTTCGCGAGGTTCGCGAGGAGGTGCTTCTCGTGCGCGGCGGAACCGCCCAGGCGGGCACCCTTTGCGGGACGCGGCATGGTGTTACTCCTTCATATCTGCACCGGCCGTGTCAGGTACCGGTGTCAGTTCCCCCGAGGCGGATGCCGCGGGAAAGATCTACGGGTGCTGCTTAGTACTGCTCGGTCTCGACGAAGCCGGCGTCGGCGTCGTCGTCCGCGCCGAACGCGTCGGCGGCGGCGGTCGGGTCGAATCCGGGCGGGCTGTCCTTGAGGGCCAGGCCCATGCCGGCCAGCTTCGCCTTGACCTCGTCGATCGACTTCGCACCGAAGTTGCGGATGTCGAGCAGGTCCGCCTCGGAGCGGGCGACGAGCTCACCCACGGAGTGGATGCCCTCGCGCTTGAGGCAGTTGTACGACCGAACGGTGAGCTCGAGCTCCTCGATCGGCAGCGCCAGGTCGGCGGCCAGGGCGGCGTCCGTCGGGGACGGGCCCATGTCGATGCCCTCGGCGTCGATGTTGAGCTCGCGCGCCAGACCGAACAGCTCGACCAGGGTCTTACCGGCGGACGCCATGGCGTCACGCGGGCGCATGGCCTGCTTGGTCTCGACGTCGACGATCAGCTTGTCGAAGTCGGTGCGCTGCTCGACTCGGGTCGCCTCGACCTTGTAGGTGACCTTGAGGACCGGGCTGTAGATGGAGTCGATCGGGATGCGACCGATCTCCTGGCCCAGCTGCTTGTTCTGGACGGCGGAGACGTAGCCGCGACCGCGCTCGACGGTCAGCTCCATCTCCAGCTTGCCCTTGCCGTTGAGCGTGGCGAGGACCAGGTCCGGGTTGTGCACCTCGACACCGGCCGGGGGCGCGATGTCAGCAGCGGTGACCAGGCCGGGACCCTGCTTGCGCAGGTACATCACGACCGGCTCGTCGTGCTCCGAGGAGACGACCAGCTGCTTGATGTTGAGGATGATGTCGGTGACGTCTTCCTTGACGCCCGGCACGGTGGTGAACTCGTGCAGGACGCCGTCCACGCGGATGCTGGTGACAGCGGCACCCGGGATCGAGGACAGGAGCGTACGGCGCAGGGAGTTGCCGAGGGTGTAGCCGAAGCCCGGCTCCAGCGGCTCGATCACGAACCGCGAGCGGTACTCGTCGACGACCTCTTCGGTCAGCGAAGGACGCTGAGCGATAAGCATGTCTGTGTTCCTTCATTCGTGGACGCCCACTATTTGACGCCCGACGGGATGCCGTACCGAGGTACGGCTACTGCAAGGGTACGGGCGGCACGGCCCCCGAAGGGGTCGTACCGCCCGGACACTCAAGAACGCACAGGTGCGTCCGCTGCGTCAGACGCGGCGGCGCTTCGGCGGGCGGCAGCCGTTGTGCGGGGTGGGGGTGACGTCCTGGATCGAGCCGACCTCGAGGCCGGTGGCCTGGAGGGAGCGGATCGCGGTCTCGCGGCCGGAGCCCGGACCCTTGACGAAGACGTCAACCTTGCGCATGCCGTGCTCCTGCGCGCGGCGGGCGGCCGACTCGGCGGCCATCTGCGCGGCGAAGGGGGTGGACTTGCGCGAGCCCTTGAAGCCGACGTGGCCGGCGGAGGCCCAGGAGATCACGTTGCCCGAGGGGTCGGTGATCGAAACGATGGTGTTGTTGAACGTGCTCTTGATGTGGGCGTGCCCGTGAGCGACGTTCTTCTTTTCCTTGCGGCGCACCTTCTTGGCAGCGCCCTGACGACCCTTGGGGGGCATCTAAATCTCCTACGGGAGGTGGTCGGTCCTACAGCGCAAGACCGCTGAACAGGACTACTTCTTGCCCGGCTTCTTCTTACCGGCGATCGCGCGACGCGGGCCCTTGCGGGTACGCGCGTTCGTGCTGGTGCGCTGACCGTGCACCGGGAGGCCGCGACGGTGGCGGATGCCCTGGTAGCACTGGATCTCGACCTTGCGGCGGATGTCGGCCTGGATCTCGCGGCGGAGGTCACCCTCGGTGCGGAGGTTGGCGTCCACGTACTCGCGGATCTTGACCAGGTCCTCTTCGGCCAGGTCACGAACGCGGGTGTTCGGGTTCACACCGGTGGCCGCAAGGATCTCCTTGGACCGGGTGCGACCGACACCGAAGACGTAGGTGAGTGCGATCTCCACACGCTTTTCGCGCGGGATGTCAACACCGGAAACGCGTGCCATTCAATGGCTCCTGTGTGTTCGGGGGTCTTCCGCAGAATCAGCCCCGACCGCCGACCACACCTGAATGGGTGGTGGTACGTCCGGGTCCCCGGCCCCCGCCGGAGGTGCCGCCGGCCCCTTGCGGGGCTGGGCGGATTCTGCGTATGTACGTTTTCTTACGTCGCGCGAAGAACTGCGTTAAGGCAGGTCGGTCGGCGTGCGTCAGCCCTGGCGCTGCTTGTGGCGCAGGTTGTCGCAGATGACCATGACCCGGCCGTGACGGCGGATCACCTTGCACTTGTCGCAGATCTTCTTGACGCTCGGCTTGACCTTCATGTTGGTGAGGTTCTCCGGGTCAGTGCCACCACCCGCACCGGGACAAGACGCCCAGGCAGGAGTGAGGACAAGATCTACTTGTATCGGTAGACGATCCGGCCACGCGTCAGGTCGTACGGAGACAGCTCCACGACGACCCGGTCATCCGGGAGGATGCGGATGTAGTGCATGCGCATCTTGCCGCTGATGTGCGCGAGGACCTTGTGACCGTTCTGCAGTTCCACCTTGAACATCGCGTTCGGGAGGGACTCGATCACGGTGCCCTCGATTTCGATGGCACCTTGCTTCTTGGCCACGCTTCGCCCTTCGAATCGGCTACCTTGATCGGCTCGGTGCGCCATGCAGGCATGGAAGTGCACGAGAGCCGACGAGTTAGTCTACGTCAGGGCACCCAGAAAGACGAATCCGGAAAGTTTGCCCCAGAGTGTAGATCATTACGCCAGCGGGTCCGGAGCCGTGGTGACCCCGTATTCCGCCAGTTTCGCCTTGCCGCAGTCCGGGCTGGTCAGAACGATCGGACCGGCCTCCGTCAGGGCGATGGAGTGCTCCCAGTGCGAGGACCAGGTGCCGTCCGTGGTGATGACGGTCCAGTCGTCCGCCAGGACCTCCGTCTGGGCGGTGCCCAGGGAGACCATCGGCTCGATCGCCAGGCAGAGGCCCGGGACCAGCTTGATGCCCTTGCCCCGCTTGCGCGAGACGTAGTTCAGCAGGTGGGGGTCCATGTGCATCTCGGACCCGATGCCGTGGCCGCCGTAGTCCTCGATGATCCCGAACTTGCCGAGGCTGTGGTCACCGGTGGCGGGACGCGGCTGGCGCTTGATGTACGTCTCGATCGCCTTGGAGATGTCCACGAGGCGGTTGCCGAGCTTCATGGCGGCGATACCGGCCCACATGGACTCCTCGGTCACCCGGGAGAGCTCCAGGAGCTCAGGGGCGTGCCCAGTGCCCACGAAGGCGGTGTACGCGGCGTCGCCGTGCCAGCCGTCGACGATGGCGCCGGCGTCGATCGAGATGATGTCGCCGTCCTTGAGGACCGTCTGGTCGTCCGGGATGCCGTGGACGACGACCTCGTTCACCGAGGTGCAGATCGTCGCGGGGAAGCCGCCGTAGCCGAGGAAGTTCGACTTGGCGCCGGCGTCCGCGATCACCTTGCGGGCCACCATGTCCAGATCACGCGTCGTGGCGCCCGGAACGGCCGCCTCACGGGTCGCCGCGTGGATCGCGGCGACGACCAGCCCCGCCTCGCGCATCTTCGCGATCTGCTCGGGGGTCTTGATCTGGACCATGAAAAACGCCTTCCAGCCTCGGTACGAGTCTTCTCAACAGTACGGCCGCGATGTCCTGGGGACACCGCGGCCGTTCTTGCACTACGGGGGCACTACTTCTTGAGGGCGTCCATCGCGCGCTTCGTGACGTCCGCGACCTCACCGAGGGCCGGGATGGTCACCAGCAGGCCCTGGGCCTTGTAGTAGTCGATGATCGGCTCGGTCTGCGTGTGGTAGACCTCCAGCCGGTTGCGGACCGTGGCCTCGGAGTCGTCACCGCGCTGGTACAGCTCGCCGCCGCAGGTGTCGCACACGCCCTCGGCCTTCGGCGGGGCGTACGTGACGTGGAAGACGTGCGAAGAGTCGTTGCGGCAGATCCGGCGACCGGCGATCCGCTTGACGACCTCGTCCTCCTCGACCTCCAGGTCGAGGACGGCGTCGAGCTTCATGCCCTCCGCCTGGAGCATCACGTCGAGGGCCTCGGCCTGCGAGACGTTGCGCGGGAAACCGTCGAGCAGGAAGCCGCCCACGGCGTCCGGCTGCTCCATCCGGTCCTTCGCCATGCCGATGGTCACCTCGTCGGGGACCAGGTCGCCGGCGTCCATGTACGCCTTCGCCTGCTTGCCCAGCTCGGTGCCCTGGCTGATGTTGGCCCGGAACAGGTCGCCCGTGGAGATGTGCGGGATCGACAGGTTCTTGGCAAGGAACGCGGCCTGCGTTCCCTTGCCCGCACCGGGCGGTCCGACGAGGACGATTCGCATCAGCGGAGGAACCCTTCGTAATTACGCTGCTGGAGCTGGCTCTCGATCTGCTTCACGGTTTCCAGACCCACACCCACGATGATCAGGATGCTCGTCCCGCCGAACGGGAAGTTCTGGTTCGCTCCGAAGCCGGCCAACGCCATCGTCGGCACAAGAGCGATGAGACCCAGGTACAGCGACCCCGGCCAGGTGATCCGGTTGAGCACGTAGCTCAGGTACTCAGCGGTGGGTCGACCGGCACGAATACCCGGGATGAACCCACCATACTTCTTCATGTTGTCTGCAACTTCCTCGGGGTTGAACGAGATCGCCACGTAGAAGAACGCGAAGAAGACGATCAGGAGGAAGTAGACCGCGATGTAGTACGGGTGGTCGCCCTTGACGAAGTGCTTCTGGATCCAGGTGGCCCAGCCCGCGGTGGACCCGCTGAACTGCACGACCAGCGCCGGGATGTAGAGCAGCGACGAGGCGAAGATGACGGGGATGATGCCCGCCTGGTTCACCTTGAGCGGGATGTAGGTCGAGGTACCGCCGTAGGCACGGCGGCCGATCATGCGCTTCGCGTACTGGACCGGGATCCGGCGCTGCGCCTGTTCGACGAAGACCACCAGGCCGACCATCGCGAGGCCGACCAGCATGACGACACCGAATTCGACCCAGCCGTCGGCGATCTTGCCCTGGAGCTTGATCTGCCACAGCGCGCCGATGAAGCCGGCGGCGATCGAGATGAACATGAGGATCGACATGCCGTTGCCGATGCCGCGGTCGGTGATGAGCTCACCGAGCCACATGACGACGCAGGTGCCGGCGGTCATGGTGACCACCATGACGATCGTGGTGAAGATCGACCGGTCCGGGACGATCTCGCGACCGACCGGGCAGCTCCCGAAAAGGGCACCGGTGCGGGCGGTGGCGACAAGGCCGGTGCCCTGCAGGATCGCAAGGGCGACCGTCAAATAGCGCGTGTACTGAGTGATCTTCGCCGTGCCGGACTGTCCCTCTTTTTTGAGGGTCTCCAGCTTCGGGATGACCACGGTCAGCAGCTGCAGGATGATGCTCGCCGTGATGTACGGCATGATGCCGAGCGCAAAGATCGTGATCTGCAGCAGCGCGCCGCCGCTGAACATGTTGACGAGGCCGAACAGCCCATTGCTGTTGCCCGCCTGTTCGACGCAGATCTGTACGTTCTTATAGCTCACGCCGGGTACCGGGATGTGGGACCCGAGCCGGAACAGCACGATGATGCCGAGCGTGAAGAGCAGCTTCTTGCGCAGGTCGGGCGTCTTGAACGCCCGGGCGAACGCGGTGAGCACGGTGCCTCCTGCGACCCCCGCGCTACTGCGTCAGAGGTGACGGTCTGAGGGATCGACGTATACGACAAAGCAAAGGTGCACGCCACCTTACCGGCGAGTGTGCCTTCCGTGGAACGACCAACCGGGGATGCCCCATATGTGAGGCATCCCCGGTCGGGTTTCGAGCTATTCAGCCACTGAAATCGTCTTAGACGAGCTCGGTGACGGTGCCGCCGGCAGCGGCAATCTTCTCCTTGGCGGAGGCGGAGACGGCGTCAACCGAAACCTGCAGCGCCACGGAGAGCTCGCCCTGGCCCAGGACCTTGACGAGGCTGTTCTTGCGAACCGCGCCCTTGGCGACCAGGTCGGCCACCGTGACTTCTCCACCCTCGGGGTAGAGAGCGCCGAGCTTGTCCAGGTTCACGACCTGGAACTCGGTGCGGAACGGGTTCTTGAAGCCCTTGAGCTTCGGCAGGCGCATGTGGAGGGGCATCTGCCCGCCCTCGAAGCGCTGCGGGATCTGGTAACGGGCCTTCTGGCCCTTCGTACCACGACCGGCCGTCTTACCCTTCGACGCCTCACCACGACCGACACGGGTCTTCGCGGTCTTGGCGCCGGGGGCGGGACGGAGGTTGTGGGCCTTCAGCGGGCTGTTCTCAGCCATGATTAGTCAACCTCCTCAACCGTCACGAGGTGGCGGACGGTGTGAACCATTCCGCGGAACTCGGGGCGGTCCTCCTTGACGACGACGTCGTTCAGGCGCTTGAGCCCGAGCGAACGCAGCGTGTCGCGGTGGTTCTGCTTGCTGCCGATGTACGACTTCGTCTGCGTGATCTTGAGGCGGGCCATTACGCAGCACCCGCCCCGGCACGCGCACGGAGCAGAGCCGCGGGAGCGACGTCCTCGAGGGGCAGACCACGGCGAGCCGCGATCTCCTCGGGACGCTGCAGACCCTTGAGCGCTGCCACGGTCGCGTGCACGATGTTGATCGCGTTCGACGAGCCGAGCGACTTCGACAGGATGTCGTGAACGCCGGCGCACTCCAGAACGGCGCGCACCGGGCCACCGGCGATAACACCGGTACCGGGGGAAGCCGGCTTCAGGAGCACGACGCCCGCGGCACGCTCGCCCGTGATCGGGTGAGGGATGGTGCCCTGGATGCGCGGAACCTTGAAGAAGTTCTTCTTGGCTTCCTCGACACCCTTGGCGATGGCCGCGGGAACTTCCTTGGCCTTGCCGTAACCGACACCTACAGTGCCGTCACCGTCGCCCACCACGACCAGCGCGGTGAAGCTGAAGCGGCGACCACCCTTGACAACCTTGGCGACGCGGTTGATCGCGACAACGCGCTCAACGTAAGCGGTCTTCTCGGCGGCAGGGCCACCGTCGCGACCCTTCCGGTCCCGCCGCTCGCCGCCACCGGCACCGCTTCCGCGGCGCTGGGGTCCAGCCATTGGATTACCTCTCTCTGTTACGTCCGTGAGTCCCGGAACCGGGGCTTAGAACTTCAGCCCGGCTTCGCGGGCGGCGTCAGCCAGAGCGGCAATGCGCCCGGCGTATCGGTTGCCACCGCGGTCGAACACGACGGTCTCGACACCCGCAGCCTTGGCACGCTCGGCGACGAGCGCGCCGACAGCCTGGGCCTGCGAGCTCTTGTCGCCTTCGCCACCGCGGATCGAAGCGTCCAGGGTCGACGCCGACGCCAGGGTGTGACCCTGGAGGTCGTCGATGACCTGAGCAACGATGTTGCGGTTGGAACGCGTCACGACGAGGCGCGGACGCTCCGCCGTACCCGAGACGTTCTTGCGGATGCGGATGTGGCGGCGAGCCTTGGCAGCGCGCTTGTACGCGTCGCCCTTGGCGATCTTCACACCGTATGCCATGGCTACTTACCAGCCTTTCCGACCTTGCGGCGGATGACTTCGCCGGCGTACTTGACACCCTTGGCCTTGTACGGGTCGGGCTTCCGCAGCTTGCGGATGTTGGCGGCGACCTCGCCGACCTTCTGCTTGTCGATGCCCTCGACCGAGAACTTGGTCGGCGACTCGACCTTGAAGGAGATGCCCTCGGGCGCCTCCACCAGGATCGGGTGGCTGTAACCCAGCTGGAACTCCAGGTTGGAGCCCTTCGCCAGGACACGGTAACCGACACCGCTGATCTCGAGAGCCTTGACGTATCCCGTGGTCACACCGGTGATCATGTTCGCCACCAGCGTGCGGGACAGGCCGTGCAGGGCCTTGTTCTGACGCTCGTCGTTCGGACGGGTGACGTTCAGAACGCCGTCCTCGCCCTTCTCGACGGCGATGGGAGCCTTAACGGTGTGGGAGAGGGAACCCTTGGGGCCCTTCACCGCGACCGTGCTGCCATCGATGGTGACGTCCACACCGGCGGGAACCTGGATGGGGAGCTTGCCGATTCGCGACATTGCTTTTCCTCCGTTCCCGACTACCAGACGTAGGCGAGGACTTCCCCACCTACGCCCTTCTTGCCTGCCTGCTGGCCGGTGAGGAGACCGTGGGACGTGGAGATGATCGCCACGCCCAGGCCGCCGAGCACCTTGGGCAGGTTGGTGGACTTCGCGTACACGCGCAGACCGGGCTTCGAGATCCGCTTGATGCCCGCAATGGAGCGCTCGCGGTTCGGCCCGAACTTCAGCTCGAGGACGAGGTTCTTGCCGACCTCGGCGTCCTCGACCTTCCAGCCGGTGATGAAACCCTCCTGCTTGAGGATCTCTGCGATGTGCGACTTGATCTTGCTGTGCGGCATCACGACGGTGTCGTGGTACGCCGAGTTAGCGTTACGCAGACGAGTGAGCATGTCTGCGATCGGGTCAGTCATGGTCATGAAGTGGCCTTCGGCCTCTCTCGCCGGGGTTTCCTGTATGCGCCATCCCTCTCCCCACTCAGTGGCGGGACGGGTGCGGTGCGGGGACCTACGGCGTAGTAAGTCGTTATGGGCGGCGGACGCCCAACCACACAAGCCTAAGGCATGCGCGGCTGGGCACCCACCGTCCAGATGCTTACCGAGAGTGCCTGGTAGCGCCCAAGTCCTTGCGGACGAGGGTGATTTACCAGGAGCTCTTGGTCACGCCCGGCAGCTCGCCACGGTGAGCCATCTCACGAAGGCAGACGCGGCACAGGCCGAACTTGCGGTACACGGAGTGGGGGCGACCGCAGCGCTGGCAGCGGGTGTACGCACGCACACCGAACTTGGGCTTGCGGGCAGCCTTCGCGATGAGAGCCTTCTTCGCCATCTCGCTTACGCCTCCTTGAAGGGGAAGCCGAGGTGACGAAGGAGGGCGCGGCCCTCGTCGTCGTTGGTCGCCGTGGTGACCACGGTGATGTCCATACCCCGGGTACGGTCGATCTTGTCCTGGTCGATCTCGTGGAACATGACCTGCTCCGTGAGACCGAAGGTGTAGTTGCCACGGCCGTCGAACTGCTTCGGCGACAGACCACGGAAGTCACGGATACGCGGCAGCGCGAGCGACAGCGTACGGTCCAGGAACTCCCACATGCGGTCACCACGGAGGGTGACGTGGCAGCCGATCGGCTGACCCTCGCGCAGCTTGAACTGCGCGATGGACTTCCGGGCCTTCGTGACGGCCGGCTTCTGACCGGTGATCGTCGTCAGGTCCTTGATGGCGCCGTCGATCAGCTTGGAGTCGCGGGCGGCGTCGCCCACACCCATGTTGACCACGATCTTCACGAGGCCGGGGATCTGCATGACGTTCTCGTAGGAGAACTCCTCACGCAGCTTGCCCGCGATGTCCTCGCGGTACTTCGTCTTGAGACGCGGAGTGGTAGCCATCAGATGTCCTCACCCGTCCGCTTGGCAACGCGGATCTTGTTGCCCTCGTCGTCGAAGCGGTAGCCGACGCGGGTGACGACCTTCTTGCCGTCCTTCTCCACAACCAGCTGAACGTTGCTGACGTGGACCGGGGCCTCGGTGATCACAATGCCACCGGCCTGGTTCTGCGCAGCCTTGGTGTGCTTCTTGACCCGGTTGACACCCTCGACGAGGACGCGGTTGTCAGCGGGGAAGGCAACGATGACCTTGCCCTGCTTGCCCTTGTCCTTACCGGTGATGACCTGAACCAGGTCGCCCTTCTTGATCTTCATGCTTACAGCACCTCCGGCGCGAGCGAGATGATCTTCATGAACTTCTTCTCGCGCAGCTCACGGCCCACCGGGCCGAAGATACGGGTGCCGCGAGGGTCGCCGTCGTTCTTCAGAATGACGGCGGCGTTCTCGTCAAAGCGGATGTACGAGCCGTCCTGGCGGCGACGCTCCTTGACGGTGCGAACGATGACCGCCTTGACGACGTCACCCTTCTTCACGTTGCCACCGGGGATCGCGTCCTTGACGGTGGCGACGATGACGTCACCGATGCCCGCGTAGCGGCGACCGGAACCACCGAGAACACGGATGCAAAGGATTTCCTTGGCACCAGTGTTGTCGGCGATACGCAGTCGCGACTCCTGCTGGATCACGTGTATCTCCTGTTTGTCTGCCGGTTCCCGGCGGGGGCTTCACTCCGAGGAGCGAGGCCCCCACCGAGCCTGGCGGAACGAATCCGGGGGAAACCCCCCGGACGAATTACTTGGCCTTCTCGAGGATCTCGACGATGCGCCAGCGCTTGCTCGCCGACAGCGGACGCGTCTCCATGATGAGGACGCGGTCGCCGACGCCGGCAGCGTTCTGCTCGTCGTGCGCCTTGAGCTTGTTCGTACGGCGGATGACCTTGCCGTACAGGGCGTGCTTCACGCGGTCCTCAACGGCGACGACGACGGTCTTGTCCATCTTGTCGCTGACGACCAGACCCTCACGGGTCTTGCGGAAACCGCGGTCGGTCTTGTTCTCAGTCACGTTGTTCTCGCTCATCAGGCGCTCTCCACCGTCTCGATACCGAGCTCACGCTCGTGCATCAGGGTGTAGATGCGAGCGATGTCCTTGCGGACGGACCTGAGCCGGCCGTTGTTCTCCAGCTGACCCGTGGCCGCCTGGAAGCGGAGCTTGAACAGCTCCTCCTTGGCCTCGCGCAGCTTGCCAACGAGCTCCTCGTTGCCGAGCTCACGCAGCTCGGACGCCTTGGTTCCCGTCGCCATCACGACTCACCTGCCTCGCGCCGAACAATCCGGCACTTCATCGGAAGCTTGTGAGCAGCGCGGGTGAGCGCCTCACGAGCAATCTTCTCGTTCGGGTAGGACAGCTCGAACATGACCCGGCCCGGGTGCACGTTGGCGATCCACCACTCGGGAGAACCCTTACCGGAACCCATGCGGGTTTCGGCCGGCTTCTTCGTCAGCGGGCGGTCCGGGTAGATGTTGATCCAGACCTTGCCGCCACGCTTGATGTGGCGGGTCATCGCAATACGAGCCGCCTCGATCTGGCGGTTCGTCACGTACGCCGGGGTCAGCGCCTGGATGCCGTACTCGCCGAACGTGACCTCAGTACCGCCCTTGGCCATACCGCTGCGCTTCGGGTGGTGCTGCTTGCGGTGCTTGACCCTACGAGGGATCAGCATGTCGGTCAGGCCTCCGTTCCGGTGCTCTCGGCCGGAGCGGCGGCGGGAGCGTCGGCCTTGGGGGCCTCGGCACCAGCAGCCTGCTGCGGCTTGCGGCCACCACGGCCGCCGCGCTCGCCACCACGGCCACCACGGCCGGCGGGACGGTCGCCAGCGCCCTGCGCGCCACGGGCCGGGCGGTTACCCGCACGGGCCGCAGCGTTCTCGGCGCGAACCTCGGCGATGTTCTTGACGTCGCCCTTGTAGATCCAGACCTTCACACCGATACGGCCGAAGGTGGTCTTGGCCTCGAAGAAGCCGTAGTCCACGTTCGCGCGGAGGGTGTGCAGCGGCACACGGCCTTCGCGGTAGAACTCGGAGCGGGACATCTCGGCGCCGCCGAGACGGCCGCCACACTGGATCTTGATGCCCTTGGCGCCGGCCTTCATCGTGCCCTGCATGCTCTTACGCATGGCGCGACGGAAGGAGACGCGGGAGGAGAGCTGCTCGGCAACGGCCTGGGCAACCAGCTGAGCGTCGAGCTCGGGGTTCTTGACCTCGAGGATGTTCAGCTGGACCTGCTTGCCCGTGAGCTTCTCGAGGTCACCGCGGATGCGGTCGGCCTCGGCGCCACGGCGGCCGATGACGATGCCCGGACGAGCGGTGTGGATGTCCACACGCACGCGGTCACGGGTGCGCTCGATCTCAACCTTCGAGATGCCGGCGCGCTCCATGCCGGACGTCATCATCCGACGGATGGCGACGTCTTCCTTGACGTAGTCCTTGTACAGCTTGTCGGCGTACCAACGCGACTTGAAGTCGGTGGTGATGCCGAGCCGGAACCCGTGCGGGTTTACCTTCTGGCCCATTACCGGGAACCTTCCTTGCTGCTGACGACCACGGTGATGTGGCTGGTCCGCTTGCGGATCCGGTAGGCACGGCCCTGCGCACGCGGACGGAACCGCTTCAGGGTCGGGCCCTCGTCCACGAACGCCTCGCTGATGACCAGCGTGGAGGCGTCCGGGTGGTTGTAGTTGTGTGCGGCATTGGCAATGGCGCTGTCAAGCACCTTGCCAACCGGCACGCTCGCGGCCTGCGGGGCGAAACGCAGGACCGCCTGAGCCTCCGTGGCATCCATGCCACGGATAAGGTCCACCACTCGGCGGGCCTTCATGGGCGTGACGCGGATGTACCGCGCCTGGGCCCTGGCTTCCATGGTTGTCCCTTCGGTGTAAGTCATAGTCGTAACCACCCCGCCTTTAGCGGCGCTTCGACTTCCGGTCGTCCTTGACGTGGCCGCGGAAGGTGCGAGTCGGCGAGAACTCGCCGAGCTTGTGGCCGACCATCGACTCGGTGACGAACACCGGGACGTGGGTCTTGCCGTTGTGCACCGCGATGGTGTGACCCAGCATGCTGGGGATGATCATCGAGCGACGGGACCAGGTCTTGATGACGTTCTTGGTGCCGGCTTCGTTCTGGACGTCCACCTTCTTTACGAGGTGGTCGTCGACGAAGGGCCCCTTCTTGAGACTGCGCGGCATCTAAACCCGCTCCTAGCGCTTCTTGTTCGTCTTGCGGCGGCGGACGATGTACTTGCTCGAAGCCTTCTTCGGCGAGCGAGTACGACCCTCCTTCTGACCCCACGGGGAGACCGGGTGGCGACCACCACTGGTCTTGCCCTCACCACCACCGTGCGGGTGGTCAACCGGGTTCATCGCGACACCGCGGACGGACGGGCGAACGCCCTTCCAGCGCATGCGGCCGGCCTTGCCCCAGTTGATGTTCGACTGCTCGGCGTTGCCGACCTCACCGACGGTGGCGCGGCAGCGCGCGTCGACCAGGCGGATCTCACCGGAAGGCATACGAAGGTGGGCCATCGTGCCCTCCTTCGCCAGCAGCTGCACGGAGGCACCCGCGGAACGGGCGAACTTGGCGCCACCACCGGGACGGAGCTCGATCGCGTGGATCGTGGTACCGACCGGGATGTTGCGGAGGGCCAGGTTGTTGCCGGGCTTGATGTCGGCCGTGGGGCCGTTCTCAATCCGGTCGCCCTGCTTCAGAGCCTTCGGCGCGATGATGTAGCGCTTCTCGCCGTCCGCGTAGTGCAGGAGCGCGATGCGCGCAGTGCGGTTGGGGTCGTACTCGATGTGCGCGACCTTGGCCGGCACGCCGTCCTTGTCGTGACGACGGAAGTCGATCACGCGGTAGGCGCGCTTGTGTCCACCACCCTGGTGGCGAACAGTGATCCGACCGGTGTTGTTACGGCCGCCCTTGCTGTGCAGGGGGCGAACCAGCGACTTCTCCGGCGTGGACCGCGTGATCTCGACAAAGTCGGCGACGCTGGAGCCACGACGGCCCGGGGTCGTCGGCTTGTACTTGCGGATACCCATTTCTCAGTCCTCGTCCGATTCCGGACGACTAGACCTCCGTTAGGAGGCCTGGCCGCCGAAGATGTCGATTCGGTCGCCCTCAGCGAGGGTCACGATGGCGCGCTTGGTGTCAGCGCGCTTGCCGAAACCGGTCTTGGTGCGCTTGCGCTTACCCTGACGGTTGATCGTGTTGACCCCGGTGACCTTGACCCCGAAGACCGCTTCCACGGCCTGCTTGATCTGGGTCTTGTTGGAGCCGGGCGCGACGATGAACGTGTACTTGTTCTCGTCCAGCAGCGCGTAGCTCTTCTCCGAGACAACCGGCTTGATCAGCAGGTCGCGCGGGTCAGTGAAGGTCTTGCTGGTAACGGTCGCCTCAGACATCAGGCGTCGCTCCCTTCGGTCTCATCGGCCTTGGGGCCAGACACGAAGGACTCGAAAGCGGCCTGGGTGAAGACCACGTCGTCAGAGACGATCACGTCGTACGTGTTCAGCTGGCCCGGCTCCAGGATGTGAACCTGGGGCAGGTTGCGGGCGGACAGCCACGCGGCCTCGTCGGCGCGGTCGACGACCAGGAGCAGGTTCTTGCGCTCCGAGATCTTGCCGAACAGCGTCTTGGCGGCCTTCGTGGAGGCGGCACCCTCGACCACGCCGGTGATGACGTGGATGCGGGAGTGACGCGCACGGTCCGAGAGGGCACCGCGGAGGGCGGCGGCCTTCATCTTCTTCGGGGTCCGCTGGGAGTAGTCACGCGGCTGCGGGCCGTGGACAACGCCACCGCCGACGAACTGCGGCGCACGGGTCGAACCCTGGCGCGCGCGGCCGGTGCCCTTCTGGCGGTACGGCTTGCGGCCACCACCACGGACTTCGCCACGGCGCTTGGTCTTGTGCGTGCCCTGACGGGCAGCAGCCAGCTGAGCGACAACGACCTGGTGGATCAGCGGAACGCTGGTCTTCGCGTCGAAGATCTCCGCGGGGAGCTCGACGGTACCGGCCTTGTCGCCTGCCGGCGAAAGGATGTCAATGGTGCTCATTACCTCAAGCCCCCTTGGCCGCGGTACGGACCAGGACGAGGCCGCCGTTCGGACCGGGGACCGCACCCTTGATGAGGAGCAGACCCTTCTCCGCGTCAACCGCGTGGATGGTCAGGTTCTGGGTGGTGACACGCTCGTTACCCATGCGACCGGCCATGCGCATGCCCTTGAAGACACGCCCAGGGGTGGCACAGCCACCGATCGAACCGGGAGAGCGGTGCTTGCGCTGCACACCGTGACCGGCGCCGAGGCCCCGGAAGTTGTGCCGCTTCATGACACCGGCGAAGCCCTTGCCCTTGCTGTTGCCCGTGACGTCAACCTTGACGCCGGACTCGAACACCTCAGCAGTGATCTCCTGGCCGAGCGTGTACTCGCTGGCGTCGGAGGTGCGGAGCTCCACCAGGTGGCGGCGGGGGGTCACGTCGGCCTTGGCGAAGTGGCCCTTGAGGGGCTTGTTCACCTTGCGCGGGTCGATCTCGCCGAAGGCGATCTGGACCGACTCGTAGCCGTCGATGTCGTTCGTACGGACCTGGGTAACGACGCAGGGTCCGGCCTTGACCACGGTCACCGGGACGACACGGTTGTTCTCGTCCCAGACCTGGGTCATGCCGAGCTTCTCGCCCAGGACGCCCTTGATCTGCTTTGCCATCTTCTCGACGCCTCTCAGAGCTTGATCTCGATGTCAACGCCGGCCGGAAGGTCCAGGCGCATCAGCGAGTCAACGGTCTTGGGGGTCGGGTCGAGGATGTCGATCAGGCGCTTGTGCGTGCGCATCTCGAAGTGCTCGCGCGAGTCCTTGTACTTGTGCGGCGACTTGATGACGCAGTACACGTTCTTCTCAGTGGGCAGCGGCACCGGGCCCGCGACCGACGCACCAGTGCGCGTCACCGTCTCGACGATCTTCTTCGCCGAGGAATCGATGACCTCGTGGTCGTAGGCCTTGAGCCGGATGCGGATCTTCTGTCCCGCCATGGCTACTCCGTAGTCCTGTCTGTATGTGGAAACGCTCTGGCTCTCGGTCGGCTGCGGGACGGATCCCGCGGCTTCTCTCCGACCCACGCGGTCGGGCGTGTCGCACTCCCTCTACAGAAAATTCCCATACGGAAATTCCCTCGTCCAAGGGGGTGCGGTCCCTGTGACCGCGTTTCGGGGGAGAAACACCCACCGAGCGCCTGGTGGGCACCGTGCTGACGCTTCCCAGAAGATTCCCGTACGTCCGCCCCCATTGCTGCCCCGAGAGGCAGATTAAGGACGACGAGTACTGTGGGACTCGCTTCCGGTCCTCCCGGCGGGAGGCGCGCAGCATCGGCACTCAGCCGAGCAACTTGAGTAGTCTGCCATACGAGGCACGTACCTGGCTAATCGGGCCGAAGAGAATACCCCGCCACGCTGAGTGGTCAAACTGCACCACGCGCATCGCTTGGCGGGGCTTCTCCCCCGGTCAGGAGCGGGTGACCGTCCCGCACCCTTCGCCCTGGATGTCCCTGCTGCGGTCGTACGGATCCACGGCGGGCCCCGTGGGCGCCGACCCGGCCGGGGCCTCCCGCGGGAAGTCCGGGTGCAGGAAGCCGTCGGCGGAGTCGCATCCGACGTTCGACCACTCCGAGACGTACTTGCGCAGCTGGAGCTTGCCCCGGGTGGCCGCCCAGCGCGCCGGGTCGAGCAGGCTCAGGGTGATCTGCCGGCGCACGATGGTGCGCTGCACGCTCGTGCCGCCGTCCGTCATGGGGTGGACGAAGGTGTAGTCCGTCACCACGAGGAGTTCCCCGGGCTCCCCCTGCTCCGCGCGCATGCTGCCGCGCACCTTGACGACGTCACCGACCGGCTTGACCTTCGCCTGGTCGAAGCGGGTGAAGAGCATCACCGGGGTGTTCTCCGCGGTGGGCTTCGTCAGGGACTGCTCCAGCCGCTGCGGGACCTCCGGCTGGCGGGGGTCCAGGATCGCCAGGGCGGCGGCCGGCCGCTCCCCGCGCAGGGTCGCCGGGTCGAGGTTGGCCGCGATCAGGAACTGCCTGGCCTTCTCCAGCGCGTCCGCGACCTGCTGCTTGGACGTCCCGCCGACGGCCGTGGCCTCCGGGAGCTCGATGCCGGCGGCTCCTTCGGCCCACTGGAGGGCCGGGGAACCGCGGAAAGGTTCCTGCAGAGTCGGCCGGTCCGGGTCCACGGCCGCCGGGGGCGCGGTCGGGCGTACGGACTCCGCGGGCAGCGGAGCAGCGTTCTTCGCCTCTTGGCGGGCGTCCGCCTTGCCGGTGATCCGGTCGATCACCAGCTCGGGCCGTACGGCGATCAGCGCCAGCCCGGCGATCAGCACCACGGCCACGGCGGCCCCCAGCCGCCCCGGGCGCCGGCGCCCCGGCCGGGCGGGCCCGGTGCGCCACCCCGGCGGCTCCTGGCCCTGCGTCGCGCGCAGCCGCTCGGTGACCATCCGAGCCCGTGCGGAGGGCTCCCTCGGCGCCGCGCCCGTTCCCGCGGCGGCCTCCTCCTGGAACCGGCGCCATTCCTCGTCGGAGACGCCCCGTCCGCCTTCGTTGTCGTTGTGGTTGTCGTTTCCCATGCCCCGTCCCCCCGCGTTCCCAACCCCTGTTGTGACGGTCAGAGGTCATGTCTGACCGGCCGGATGCTACTGGCCTCGGGGCCCGGTCCGATCATGGGGGTCGGGCTCCGGCCAACACGGGTGCGGATACGCGAGGACCCCCGGTCCGCAGCGAACTGCGGGCCGGGGGTCCTCGACGGTGACGAAGGCTACTTCTTCGCCTTTTCCCGTTCCTTCTGCTCCTGCTCTTCCTTCTGCAGCTCCGACGCCGGCGCCTTGCGCCCGCAGACGGCCTTCCAGTTCAGCGGACCGATGCCGCCGCACCAGATCTCGCCGTCGTCGGCGTTCTGCTTCCAGTCGTTCGTGACGATGTCCGCGCACTTCTTCTTGTCCGGCGCGAAGCGCGGGCAGGTGCCGTCCGCCTTCTTGATGGTGTGGGCCCGCCAGGCGTCGATGCCCATCGTCATGTTGTCGGACTGCGGCATGTACCGGTTGACCGACCAGGACGCGCCCATCGTGGCGAACAGCGCGACCGCGCACACCATGCCGGTCGCGAGCTGCGCGACGACCCGCCGGGGCACGACGCGGGCGGCCGGGGCCGCGCCGCTCGGCCGCAGGGTGCGCTCGGCCCAGCCGGAGCCCCGGTTCACCACGGCCATCATGCCGAGGACGGCCAGGATCATCAGGCAGTACATGATGATCCAGGTGGTGCGCGGGAAGAGCTGCACGGCCTTGTCGTGCGCCATGTGCGAGGCGAACCAGAAGCGGGCCAGCCAGGCGCCGGCCAGCGTGGCGGCGGCGGTGAGGACCATGATGTTGCGCAGCGCCAGGCCGACGCCCAGGCCCACGGCGAACAGCAGCAGCAGGGCGAAACCGCTCTGGCCCGCCATCTCGCCGGCCGCCGGCCAGGTCTGGTACTCCAGCTTCCCGGAGCGGTCGGACACCCAGCCCAGGACGTACGCCGGGTCGACGTACACGGCCAGGAACGCGTAGCGGTCCGGGGTCTGGGAACCGAGCCGGGCCATCTGGTAGATCAGCGGGGCGCCCACGACGCCGGCCGTCAGCAGGGTGACGCCGACGAACGCGGCGGTCCGCTTGACCACCGCCTTGCCGGCGCGCCACGGGAAGACGCACAGCGCCAGGAGGAACACGCCCGGTGCGGCCCAGACGTACCAGCCCGAGTACCAGAGGAAGACCACGCCGAAGACGAGGCCGAGGACCACGCCGCGGAGCAGCGTCGCGCGCAGCGGCCGGTCGCCGCAGCGGCGCATCTCGCGCAGCGTGTAGCCGAGCAGCGGCAGCAGGACGAGCATGCTGGCGTGGCTGTAGGGACGGATCGGGTCCATGAAGAGGATGGCCGACGGCACGGCGATCAGCAGCGCCCAGAACGGCCGGAGCAGCAGCCGCCAGGCCAGGTACGTCATCGGGCCCGCGATGGCGGTGAAGAAGATCTGGAAGTCCTTGAGGGCGAACCCGGTGCCGCCGGCGCCGTCGTAGCGGAGCTTCGCCCAGACGGCCATCAGGCCGGGGAAGAGCGGCGGGTAGATGCCCGACGGACCCTCGCCGTGCAGGAACGAGTTGGCCATGGCGATCAGGGCGCTCGGGTCGCCCTCCTGGCCGCCGAGGCCCCAGGGCGTACCGCGCAGCGCGACGACCACACCGCCCGCCACCACACCGGTGGCGAGACCGGCCAGGGCGGCGCACACCAGGCGCTTCGCCAGCTGGTGGCGGTGCAGGGTGCCGCGGTAGGCGGTGAAGAGCAGGATCGCGAGCAGCGGCAGGCCGAGTACGGCCGCGTACATCTGGAGCTTGGCGAGGCCGCTGACCTGACCGATGCGGACGAGCGGGTTCACGCTGATGTGCGTGCTCAGCAGCGTGAACCCGAGCGCTGCCACCAGACTGACGACGACCTCGGCCAGGGCCAGTACCCACCGCCGGGACAGCCACGCCTCGCTCCGGGAGGGGGACGACTGGCTCTTGCCTTGCGCCGGTTCGGCAGGCCGCTGCGCCGGAGCGCCGGCCTCACCGACCTCCTCGGGGGCCAGGTGTGTCATCTCAGTCCGTTTCATGGTGGGCGGAGTCGGCTCAGTTCTGGCCGGAGGTGAAGGCGTGCTTCGCCAGCGTACGAGCGCCCTCCTTGTGCCCGCGGCGCAGGGCTCCGGGAAGCATCGTCAGCGCGTGCAGACGGGAAGCGCTGTGGAAGCGCGCCGCGCGGGCCGCCTTCGGCCAGCCACGGGAGTCCATGCGCGCGGCGACCGCGGAGAAGTACCGCTCGGCCTCGGCGAAGCGGGTGCCGGAGAAGGCCTGCACCGAGGACTCGCTGACCGCGTGGCGGCGGTACTGGAACACGGTGGTGGAGTTGTCGATGACCATCTGCTCACCGTCTTCGAGCAGGTCGACGACGAGCGCGAGGTCCTGGATCACCGAGTAGTCGTCGCGGAAGTTCACCTTGCGCAGGGCCTCGCCGCGCCAGGCGATCGACGGGAAGTAGAGCCAGTTGCCGCGCAGCACGCTGGCGGCCAGCTCCTCACCGGCCATCAGCCGGCGGCCCTTCACCTGCGGTGCGTACAGCCGCTTCTTGGTGTTGTCCGCGAGGCCCGCCGTCACCTGGCCGTCGCCGTCGATGACCTCGACGCCGGGCTGGACCATGCCGATGCCCGGGCGGGCCCCGACGATCCCGCGCACGGTCTCCAGGTAGTGCGGGTGCAGCAGGTCGTCGCAGCCCATGATGACGACGTAGTCGGCCTCGGACAGCCGCACGCACTTCTGGAAGTTCTTGGTGATGCCGAGGTTCTGTTCGTTGCGCGTGTAGTGGACCCGGTCGTCACCGAGCTGCGCGAACCAGCCGGGTACGTCGGGCTCCTTGCCGTCGTCGATCACGACGAGGCGGAAGTCCCGGTCCGTCTGCGCCAGGACGCTGCGGACGGCGTCCTGCATCAGCTGCACGTCCCCGTAGTAGGGGAGCATGAAGTCGAAGGTCACCATGGACTTCAGGCCTTCACGGAGTCGGAGTCGGCGCCGGCTTCGGCCTCTGCCCCGGCCTTGTCACCGGCGGCGGCGTCCGGGGCGGCGGCCTGCGCCACGACGGCGTCCGCACCCAGGCGCTCGTCGTTGTGCCGGACGCCCTCGTTGATGGCCACCGTCCGGGCGAGGTCGGTGATCTTCTTCTCCAGCGAGCGGAAGCGCAGGAAGGTGTTGAGCGTGAGGAAGCCCATCGCGAGCACCATCACGTACAGCACCAGGTCGGTGCCACGGCCGACGCCCAGCTGCTGGGCGAGCCAGGTGACGTCGGTCGGGCGGAGCACCGCGTACACGTTGACGATGACGAACGCCGAGAACGCGATGCGCTTCCACGCCCGGTTCTTCGCCTGGCCCCAGGTCCGGATGAACATCAGGGCCATCGACACCGAGCCGACGATCAGCAGCAGCTGGATCCAGAAGTACTTCATCGACGCCCACGCTCCCGCAGCGAAATGTCAAAAAGGATGTTGACGCCGTTGATCAGGGACTGACCCTTGGCGCGTGAGTAGTCGGTGTAGAGGATGTCCACCGGTACCTCGGTGACGCGCAGCGTGGAGCCGGCGAGGAAGCCGACCAGCTCGGACGCGTGGGCCATGCCGTTCATGGTGATGTTCAGCTGCTCGGCGGCCTCACGGCCCAGCACGCGCAGACCGTTGTGCGCGTCGGTGAGCTTGAGCTTGCGCGCGGTGGGGCTGACGGCGGCGGCCGTGCGCAGCACGACCTGCTTGATCCACGGCACCTGGCCGTTCTGCTCGATGAAGCGGGAGCCGAGCACGACGTCGGCCTCGTCGCGGCGGAGCACCGCGACCATCGTCTCGACGTCCTTGGTCTGGTGCTGACCATCGGCGTCGAAGGTGGCGAAGTAGCGGGCGCCGGGCTGGGCGAGCGCGTAGGTGAGGCCGGTCTGCAGGGCCGCGCCCTGGCCGAGGTTGACCGGGTGGCGCACCAGGTGGGCGCCGGTCGTCGCTATGTGCTTGGCCGAGTCGTCGGTGCTGCCGTCGTCGACGACGACGATGTTGGGGAACGTCTTGCGGGCCCCCTCGACCACCTCGGCGATCACCTGGCCCTCGTTATAGGCCGGTATGACCAGCCAGACATCGTCGTATTGGGACACGGTAGCTCCAGCGGAATGTGGCACATACGAGTGCTCGGTGATCGGTGTGACGTCGTGGGGAGGCATGGTCATTTCCCGGCCGCGCCCACGCCCGGGGGGCCTGCGTCGGCCATCTGCCGGGGTGCTTCACCGGCTGTGGCCGCGGCTCCGGGGAAGCTCAGCCTGAGGGCTGCCAGCATAGCGAGGACGGTGGCGGTGGAGCCGAGGGCGTAGGCGAGGATCACGCGCACGGCCACGTCGCCGGGGACCAGGGTGATGCCCACCAGCACCGCGGTACCGACGGCCCAGCAGAGCAACTGCAGGTTGTGCCGCTTGAATACCATCAGCGCCTGTCCGAGGACCATCGCGAACATGTACGCCACGGTGCCGGCGGACAGCAGGAAGAAGTCGAGGCGGTCCAGCACCGGGTCCTCGGTGCCGAAGAGCACCTCGATGAGCCAGGGGCCGAGGACCGTGGCGGGCACCCCGCCGAGCAGGCCGAGCGCTCCGACGACCATGCCGATCCGGCGCAGCATCGCCCAGAAGGCCGCGCGGTCACCGGCGGTGAAGGCCGCGGTCAGGCCGCTGAGCAGCGAGGCCTGGAGCGAACCGAAGACGAAGAGCGGCACCCGCGCCAGGACCAGGGCGCTCAGCAGCGCCGCGATCAGCGCGCTGTCGGACGGGGCCAGCAGCTTGGTGCTCATCACGGCCGCGTTCACGACCAGCTGGGACAGCAGGGTCGCGCAGACCAGCAGGCCGAGGCCGCTGCACAGGTCCCGCCAGGCGATGGGCTCGCCGGGCCCGACCGCGCGCAGCAGCGCGGGCAGCGTCACCAGCGTCGCGACGACGGGCGCGACGGCGAGGATGAGGCTGAAGGCCAGCGCCGAGTTCAGCCCGAACAGCGCGCAGCCGAAGGCGAGTACGATCCGCAGCCCGCCGTCGACGGCGAGCTGGGCACCGTACGCGCCGAAGCGGCCGAGGCCCGCGAGCACCCCGCGGGTGAGGTAGCAGACGGCCATGCCGGTGAAGGCTCCGCCGAGTGCGGCCACCAGGCCGCGGTCCCCGTGGAACAGCAGGTCGGCGATGGGCCGCGCGGCGAGGCCGAGTACGAGCAGGGTCGCGCCGAGGATCCCCGCGGTGAGCAGGGTCGCCCGCCGCAGCACCGGGGCGGCGCCCTGGCCGAGGACCACGCGCGCGGAGACGATCCGGGTGAGTTCCTGCTCGATGGGGAAGAAGACGCCGATGCCGATGGACATCACGATCGTCCACAGCACCGACACGTTCGCCTGGGCGTCCGTCGTCAGGGTGTGACCGGCCACGCCCAGGTGGACGTACGAGGCCGCGCCGAGCACGACGGTGCCGCCGGCCACCGCAACGGTGCCCGGCGGCAGCGCCGCGCTCAACTTGGTCAGCAGGGTCTTCATCCCGCCCGGCCGTCCCGGGCCGCTCCGGCCAGTGCCTTGAAGGCGGGGGCGGCGAGCGCCTCGGCCAGCTGTTCGCGCCAGTCGGCGAGCGGGGCCATGCCCGCCTCGTCCCAGCGGTCGTGCGCGAGCACGCTGAAGGCGGGGCGGGCGGCGGGGCGGACGAACGCCTCGGAGGTCGTCGGCCGGATCCGCTCGGGGTCGAGCCCGCTCAGCCGGTAGGTCTCGCGGGCGAGCCCCATCCAGGTGGTCCGGCCGCTCGCGGTGCCGTGGTAGATCCCGCCCATGGCCCGGCCCTGCAGCGCGGCCTGGCCGAGCTCGACGAGCCGGCGGGCCAGCGCGTAGGACCAGGTGGGCTGGCCGTGCTGGTCGTCGACCACGTCGAGGGTGTCCCGCTGGGCGGCCAGCTTCAGCATGGTGGCGACGAAGTTGGGGCCGTGCTCGCCGTACAGCCAGGCGGTGCGGACCACGTAGCCGTCCTGCGGCAGCAGTTCGGTCACGGCCTGCTCGCCGACCAGCTTGGAGCGGCCGTACGCGTTCACGGGCCCGGTGGCGGTGTCCTCGCGGTACGGCTCCGAGGCGTCGCCGGGCAGCACGTAGTCGGTGGAGACGTGGAGCAGGCGCACATGGGCGGCGGCGCAGGCCTCGGCGAGGACGCGTACGCCGGTGCCGTTGACGGCGGTGGCGGCTTCCTCGGCGGTCTCGGCGCCGTCCACGTCGGTCCACGCGGCGCAGTTCACGACCACGCTGAAGCCCTCGACCGCGGCCCGGACGGCGGCCGGGTCGGTGATGTCGAGGTCGGCACGGCGCAGGCCCACGGCCTCGATCCGGGCGCGCTTCAGGACGGCCAGGACGTCCTGGCCGAGCATCCCGGCCGCGCCGGTGACGAGCCAGCGCCCGGCTCGCGGGTCGGTGCTCACTTCTGCAGGGCCGCCTTCGCCTTCAGCGGCTCCCACCAGGCGCGGTTCTCGCGGTACCACTCGATGGTGGCCTTGATGCCGTCCTCGAAGGTGACCTGCGGGGCGTAGCCCAGCTCGGCGCCGATCTTGCTGATGTCGATGGAGTAGCGGAGGTCGTGGCCCTTGCGGTCCTCGACCTGCTCGACCATCTCCCAGCCGAGGCCGGCCGCCTCCAGCAGGACGCCGGTGAGCTCCTTGTTGGTGAGCTCGGTGCCGCCGCCGATGTTGTAGACCTCGCCGGCGCGGCCCTTGCGCATGGCCAGGTCGATGCCGCGGCAGTGGTCGGAGACGTGCAGCCAGTCGCGGACGTTGCCGCCGTTGCCGTACAGCGGGACCTTCTTGCCGTCCATCAGGTTGGAGACGAACAGCGGGATGACCTTCTCCGGGAACTGGTAGTGCCCGTAGTTGTTGGAGCAGCGGGTGACCACCACGTCCATGCCGTGGGTGCGGTGGTAGGCCAGCGCCAGCAGGTCGGACGACGCCTTGGAGGCGGAGTAGGGGGAGTTGGGCACCAGCGGCCACTCCTCCGTCCAGGAGCCCTCGCTGATCGAGCCGTAGACCTCGTCGGTGGAGATGTGGACGAAGCGGCCGACGCCGTGCTTGCGGGCGGAGTCGAGCAGCACCTGGGTGCCCACGACGTTGGTCATCACGAACGGGCCCGCGCCGGCGATCGAGCGGTCCACGTGGGACTCGGCGGCGAAGTGCACGACGACGTCGTGGCCGGGCATGACCTGGTCGACGGCCTCGGCGTCGCAGATGTCACCCTTGACGAAGGTGTAGCCGGGGTGGTCCGCGACCGGAGCGAGGTTGGCCTCGACGCCCGAGTAGGTCAGCTTGTCGAAGACAGTGATCTGCGCCGTGGCATCTGCACCGAGCTGCTGGCGGACGAATTCTGAACCGATGAAGCCGGCGCCGCCGGTCACGAGGATGCGCATAATACGAAGAGTCTAGCGGCCTGCCGAACGTCACATTCCCTTGGCTCGGCTCCCCTGCACGCTCTCGCATAGGGTTCACCCATGCGTGGAATCCTTTTGGCCGGTGGCACCGGATCGCGACTCTGGCCGTTGACCCGGGCAGTCTCGAAGCAGCTGCTGCCCGTCTTCGACAAGCCGATGATCTATTACCCCCTCTCCACCCTGGTGATGGCGGGGATCAGCGAAATCCTGATCATCACCACCCCGGAAGACCGCGACCAGTTCGAGCGACTGCTCGGCGACGGTTCGCAGTTCGGCCTGCGGCTGGAGTACGCCGTCCAGGAGCGCCCGGAGGGCATCGCCCAGGCCTTCGTCCTCGGCGCCGACTTCATCGGTGACGAGTCCGTCGCGCTGATCCTCGGTGACAACATCTTCCACGGCAGCGGCCTCGGCACCCGCCTCGCCCAGCACACCGGCGCCAAGGGCGGCCGCGTGTTCGCGTACCCGGTGGCCGACCCCACCGCGTACGGCGTCGTCGAGTTCGACGAGAACGGCCAGGCCATCTCCATCGAGGAGAAGCCCGAGAAGCCCAAGTCCCGCTACGCGGTGCCGGGTCTCTACTTCTACGACAACCAGGTCGTCGAGATCGCCCGCGGCCTGAAGCCCAGCGCCCGCGGCGAGCTGGAGATCACCGCCGTCAACGACGCGTACCTCCAGGCCGGCGAGCTGAACGTCACCATCCTCGACCGCGGTACCGCCTGGCTGGACACCGGCACCTTCGTCTCGATGGTCCAGGCCTCCGAGTTCGTCCGCGTGATCGAGGAGCGTCAGGGCTTCAAGATCGGCTGCATCGAGGAGGCGGCCTGGCGGGCCGGCCTGATCGACTCGGCCCAGCTGCGCGCGCTCGCCGAGCCCCTCACCAAGAGCGGCTACGGCGACTACCTGCTGACGCTGCTCGACGAGGAGGACGCCCGATGAAGTTCCGCGAACTCTCCATCTCGGGTGCCTTCGAGGTCACCCCGCAGCTGCACGGCGACCCGCGCGGCCTGTTCACCGAGTGGTACCGCTTCGACCGGCTGGCCGAGGTCGTCGGCCACCCGCTGAACCTGGCGCAGGCGAACCTCTCGGTCTCCTCCGCGGGCGTGGTCCGCGGCATCCACTTCGCCGACGTGCCGCGCGGCCAGGCCAAGTACGTGACCTGCGTGCGCGGTGCCGTGCTCGACGTCATCGTCGACCTGCGGGTCGGCTCCCCCACCTTCGGCAAGTGGGAAGGCGTCCGCCTGGACGACGTGGACCGCCGCGCGGTCTACATCCCCGAGGGCCTGGGCCACGGCTTCTGCGCGCTGAGCGACGACGCGACGCTTTCGTACCTCTGCTCGGAGACGTACAACCCGACCGGCGAGCACTCGGTCCACCCCCTCGACCCCGACCTGGGCATCGAGTGGCCGGCGGACGTCCCGCTGCTGTCCGCCCGCGACGAGGCCGCCCCGTCGCTGGCCGAGGCGATCGAGACCGGGCTGCTGCCCGATCACGCCGCCTGCCTGGAGTTCACCGAGTCCCTGCGCGTGAACTGACCCACCGCACGACGTACGAGAGAGGGCCGCACCCCCGGACGGGGGTGCGGCCCTCTCTCGTATCCGGGCCCGCGCGCGGACCCGTCACGCCGAAGGGCCCCGCCCCACCGCCGAGGCGATGGGCCGGGGCCCTTCAGTGCAACTTGGTGCCCGATTCAACGAGCTACCAGGTCAGAACCCGAATTACTTCGAGATCTTGGTGACCTGGCCGGCGCCCACGGTACGACCACCCTCACGGATGGCGAACTTCAGGCCCTCCTCCATGGCGACCGGCTGGATCAGCGCGACCGTCATCTCGGTGTTGTCGCCCGGCATGACCATCTCCGTGCCGGCCGGCAGGGTGACGACACCCGTGACGTCCGTGGTACGGAAGTAGAACTGCGGACGGTAGTTGTTGAAGAACGGGGTGTGACGGCCACCCTCGTCCTTCGACAGGATGTAGGCCTGGGCCTCGAACTCGGTGTGCGGGGTGACCGAACCGGGCTTGATGATGACCTGGCCGCGCTCGACGTCCTCGCGCTTGATGCCACGGAGGAGCAGACCGACGTTCTCGCCCGCCTGGCCCTCGTCGAGGAGCTTGCGGAACATCTCGATACCGGTGACCGTGGTGGTGGTCTTCTCTTCCTTGATACCGATGATGTCGACGGTCTCGTTGACCTTCAGGACACCACGCTCGATACGGCCGGTGACGACCGTACCGCGACCGGTGATCGTGAAGACGTCCTCGACGGGCATGAGGAACGGCTTCTCGGTGTCACGCGGCGGGGTCGGGATGGCCTCGTCGACGGCAGCCATGAGGCCGAGAAGCTTCTCGCCCCACTCCTTGTCGCCCTCGAGCGCCTTCAGCGCGGAGACGCGGACGACCGGCAGGTCGTCGCCCGGGAACTCGTACTCGGAGAGGAGCTCACGGACCTCGAGCTCGACGAGCTCCAGGATCTCCTCGTCGTCCACCATGTCGGCCTTGTTCAGGGCGACGACGATGTAGGGGACGCCGACCTGGCGGGCCAGGAGCACGTGCTCCTTGGTCTGCGGCATCGGGCCGTCGGTGGCGGCGACCACGAGGATCGCGCCGTCCATCTGCGCGGCACCGGTGATCATGTTCTTGATGTAGTCCGCGTGACCCGGGCAGTCGACGTGGGCGTAGTGACGCGCCTCGGTCTGGTACTCGACGTGCGCGATCGAGATGGTGATACCGCGCTGGCGCTCCTCAGGAGCCTTGTCGATCTGGTCGAAGGCCGAGGCCTCGTTCAGGTCCGGGTACGCGTCGTGCAGCACCTTGGTAATGGCGGCCGTGAGGGTCGTCTTACCGTGGTCAATGTGACCGATGGTGCCGATGTTGACGTGCGGCTTAGTCCGCTCGAACTTCGCCTTCGCCACGGGGTCCTCCTGGAGAGTGGTTCTGTACGCCTTACTCATCGGCGCCAGGTGATCTTTGCTGGAAAGCCGGTCTCCCCCGGGACAACGGGAGTGTTACTCCTGTTGACCCAGAGGCTCCGGTGACAAGCCTAAAGCGTGTACTCCGAAGAGTTACTCGCCCTTGACCTTCGCGATGATCTCCTCGGCGACGTTCCGGGGAACCTCGGCGTAGGAGTCGAACTGCATCGAGTAGCTGGCGCGACCCGAGGTCTTGCTGCGGAGGTCTCCGACATAGCCGAACATCTCCGAAAGGGGCACGAGGCCCTTCACGAGGCGAGCGCCGTGACGCTCCTCCATGGCCTGGATCTGGCCACGGCGGGAGTTGATGTCACCGATGACGTCACCCATGGACTCCTCCGGCGTGGTGACCTCTACGGCCATCATCGGCTCGAGGAGCACGGGAGAAGCCTTGCGCGCGGCCTCCTTGAAGGCCTGCGAGCCGGCGATCTTGAACGCGAGCTCGGAGGAGTCGACCTCGTGGTAGCCACCGTCGAGAAGGATGACGCGGACGCCAGTCATCTCGTAGCCGGCGAGGATGCCGAACTTCATGGCTTCCTGCGCACCCGCGTCGACCGAGGGGATGTACTCCCTCGGGATGCGGCCACCGGTGACCTTGTTCACGAACTCGTACGCCGGACCGTCGGCCTCGAGGATCGGCTCGATCGCGATCTGCACCTTGGCGAACTGACCGGTACCACCGGTCTGCTTCTTGTGGGTGTAGTCGTGACGCTCCACCGACTTGCGGATCGTCTCGCGGTACGCGACCTGCGGCTTGCCGACGTTGGCCTCGACCTTGAACTCGCGCTTCATACGGTCGACCAGCACCTCGAGGTGCAGCTCGCCCATACCGCCGAGGATGGTCTGGCCGGTCTCTTCGTCCGAGTGAACGTGGAAGGAGGGGTCCTCCTCCGCGAGAGACTGGATGGCGACACCCAGCTTCTCCTGGTCACCCTTGGACTTGGGCTCGATGGCGACCTGGATGACCGGAGCCGGGAAGTCCATGGACTCCAGGATCACGGGTGCCTTGTCGTCACACAGCGTCTCACCGGTGGTGGTCTGCTTCAGGCCCATGACGGCGACGATGTCACCGGCGCCCACCGCGTCGATCTCTTCACGCTTGTTGGCGTGCATGCGGTAGATCTTGCCGATGCGCTCCTTCTTGCCCTTGACGGAGTTCAGCACCGCAGTGCCGGCCTCCAGGCGGCCCGAGTAAACCCGGACGAAGGTGAGCTTGCCGAGGTGCGGGTCACGCATGATCTTGAACGCGAGCGCCGCGAGCGGCTCGTCGTCCGAAGGCTTGCGCTTCACGACGACCTCGGCGTCCCGGACGTCGTGGCCTTCGATGGCCTCGACGTCCAGGGGCGACGGGAGGTAGCGGACGACGGCGTCGAGCAGGGGCTGGACGCCCTTGTTCTTGAACGCCGTGCCACAGAACACCGCGGTGACGGTGGCGCCACCCTCGCCCTTGGAGCCGATGATGATGCGACGCACAGCGGCGTGCAGCTGCTCGACGGTGGGCTCGACGCCCTCGAGGAACAGCTCCATGATCTGGTCGTCGTTCTCGGCGACCGTCTCGACCAGCTTGGCGTGCCACTCTTCAGCGGCTTCCTTGTGGCTGTCCGGGATGTCGACGATGTCGTACATCTCGCCCTTGGTCGCCTCGGCGGACCAGACGAACGCCTTCATGGTGACCAGGTCGACAACGCCCTGGAAGTCCATCTCGGCACCGATGGGGAGCTGCATGACGATCGGAACCGCACCGAGGCGGTCCTTGATCATGTCGACACAGCGGTGGAACTCGGCACCGGTGCGGTCGAGCTTGTTGACGAAGCAGATGCGCGGCACGCCGTAGCGGTCCGCCTGACGCCAAACGGTCTCGGACTGCGGCTCCACACCGGCGACACCGTCGAACACGGTGACGGCACCGTCGAGGACGCGGAGCGAACGCTCCACCTCGACCGTGAAGTCCACGTGACCCGGGGTGTCGATGATGTTGATCGTGTGGTCGACGTCCTCGAGCGGCCAGTGGCAGGTCGTCGCGGCGGACGTGATCGTGATGCCGCGCTCCTGCTCCTGCTCCATCCAGTCCATCGTGGCAGCGCCGTCGTGGACTTCACCGATCTTGTAAGACACACCGGTGTAGAACAGGATGCGCTCGGTGGTGGTCGTCTTGCCCGCGTCGATGTGAGCCATGATGCCGATGTTGCGCACCTTGGCCAGGTCAAGCGAAGTGGTAGCCATATCGGCTCAGTCTTCTCTCGGTCTCGATGTGGGTTGGGACTACCAGCGGTAGTGCGCGAAGGCCTTGTTGGACTCGGCCATCTTGTGCGTGTCCTCGCGCTTCTTGACGGCAGCGCCAAGACCGTTGGAGGCGTCGAGCAGCTCGTTCATGAGGCGCTCGGTCATGGTCTTCTCACGACGGGCGCGGGAGTAACCCACGAGCCAGCGGAGGGCCAGGGTCGACTGGCGACCCGGCTTGACCTCGACGGGGACCTGGTAGGTCGCGCCACCGACACGGCGGGACTTGACCTCGAGGGACGGCTTGACGTTCTCCAGCGCGCGCTTCAGCGTGATGACCGGGTCGTTGCCGGTCTTCTCGCGGAGGCCTTCCATGGCGCCGTAAACGATGCGCTCGGCGGTGGAGCGCTTGCCGTTCAGGAGGATCTTGTTGATGAGCGACGTCACCAGAGGAGATGCGTAGACCGGGTCGATGATGACCGGGCGCTTCGGGGCGGGGCCCTTACGAGGCATTCTTACTTCTCCTTCTTGGCGCCGTAGCGGCTGCGGGCCTGCTTGCGGTTCTTGACAGCCTGGGTGTCAAGCGCACCGCGGATGATCTTGTAACGAACACCCGGCAGGTCCTTCACACGGCCACCACGCACGAGCACGATCGAGTGCTCCTGCAGGTTGTGTCCCTCACCCGGAATGTAAGCGGTGACCTCGATGCCAGAGGTCAGACGCACACGCGCGACCTTGCGCAGCGCCGAGTTCGGCTTCTTCGGGGTGGTCGTGAACACACGCGTGCAGACGCCGCGACGCTGGGGCGAAGCCTCGAGCGCGGGGGTCTTTGTCTTCTCGACCTTGTCCTGCCGGCCCTTACGGACCAGCTGCTGGATCGTAGGCACTACTTCTCCGGTTTCTGTGTGCCGTGTAGTGAAACTAACCTGGAACTCCCCCGACCCACGCGGTCGGGTGTGTCGAACGCTGCACGCTCTCACCGAAGTGAGGCAGGCGCAGATTGCGGTGTGTTCTTCTCGACTCTCCGCGGGGTCTTATGCACACGCGGGAGCCAGGGCACACCCCAGGCACAAGGTCAGAGCGTACCTACCTCACAGAGGTAGGTCAAAACAAATGCCCAGCACGAAAACTCGCCGTGCGCAAGCGGGGAACGGCCCGATCGGCCTTGTGCCCCGCCCCGGCGCCCTAAACTGACACCTTGCCCGGCGCGGGACGCCCGCGAGTCGATCAGCAGGGAGCAGGACATTGGGGACCGTGGCACCCGAGCCGACCACAGTCGACGCCCGTCCCCCGGCCCCGGGCCGACCGGCCCCGCGCAGACCGGGCATCCGCCGGACCAGGCGTTTCCGCGGCCCCCTCCTCGCCTTCTTCATCACCGCGGCCGCCTTCTGCGCGGCCTGGGTCGCCCGTGGCACCTTCCCCCTCGGCAACACGGGCCGCGCCCTCAACGACCAGGCCAACCAGTACGTGCCCTTCCACCGGGCGCTGTGGGACCTGGTCCACGGGCAGGCCGCCGGCGACCTGCTCTTCTCCTGGCGCGGCGGCTTCGGACAGCAGTTCCTGTCCGACTACTACACCTACCTCGGCAACCCCTTCTCCTGGCTGGCCGTCCTCGTCCCGCGCGCCCACGTCGACCTGGCCGTCTTCGCGGTCACCCCGGTCACGATGGGCGCCGCCGCCGCCGTGATGACCGTGTACCTCGGCAAGCTGCACCCCGGCCCGTGGTGGCAGCGGGGCGTGCTCGGAGCCACGTACGGCCTGTGCGGCTGGGCGCTCAGCGACGCCTCGTACATCCCGATGTGGCTGTGGGGCCTGGTCGCGCTCCCCATGCTCGGCATCGCCGTCGAGTGGTGCCTGGAGGAGCGGCGCTGGCCGGGCGTGGCCCTGCTGGTCGCCCTCGCCTGGTTCGGGAACTTCTACACCGCGATGATGGCCACGATGGCCGCCTGCATCCTGCTGGCCATCCGCATGATCACCCGTGACATGACCGGCCGGCAGCGGCTGCGTGCCGTGTGGCGGGCCGCGACGGCCGCGGGGACCGGGATCCTGCTCACCCTCCCGCTCCTCCTGCCGTCCTTCCTGTCCAGCGGCGCCGCGCAGCCCACCAAGGCCGCCGCCTTCGACCCCGTACGCATCGAGGTCTTCCTCGCCGGCATGCTCCCGGCCACCCACCTGTGGGGCGGCCGCCCGCGCCTGTACGTGGCCTCGCTGGGCCTGATCCTGGCAGGGAGCTTCCTGCTCAACGCGAAGATCGCGAAGCGGACCCGCCTGGTGTGGGCGGCCGCGACCCTGCTCGTGGTCGCCTCCTTCCAGTTCCCGCCCGCGCAGTTCGTGTGGCACGGGCTGGCGGTGCCGAACGGCAACCCCTACCGGGAGACCTTCGTATTCAGCGGCATGGTGGTGGTCCTCGCCTGGCTGGCGCTGGCGAACCGGCCGCGCCCCCTCCACCTGGCCCTGACCGTCGGCCTACTGGTCGCGGCCACGTTCGTCCTGCGACACACCGACGACTTCGGCGGCTGGACCTGGCACGCCGTGCTCGGCGGCGGGGCGGTCTCGCTGCTCGCGCTCGTCCTGCTCTCCCTGGGCGAGAAGCGCCGCGTCCTGATCCCCCTGGCCGCGGCCCTGATGATCGGCGTGGTCCTCGCCGAGTCCACCGTCGCCGCGGCGAGCGCGGACGCCCGCCGGGCCCGCGAGCGCTGGGCCAAGCCGATCGCCACGTCGAACCGGTCGATCACCGGCCACTTCGACGCGGTCCGGGGCGTGAACGGCTGGCCCGCGTACCGCACCGACTCGGGCGCGCCCCAGACCGCGTACAACGACGCCCTGGCCCTGCGTGCGGAGGGCCCGCAGTACTACAGCAGCTACCTCCCGGAGGCCACGTACCAGGCCCTCGAACCCCTCGGCTACGGCTTCAAGAACGACGGCCGGACCTTCTTCGGCGCCGACAACCCCGTGCTCGACGCGATCTTCTCGATCGGCGCGCGGGTCCGCCCGGGGTCCGCCCCGGGCACCTGGACCGCCTCGAAGTTCCCCGCACCCCCGCTGGTCACCGTCCGCACCGGCTCGTACGCCTCCCCCGGCCCGGCCGACAGCGTCTACGCACGCCAGGAGAACGTCCTGGGCGCGACCGTCTACGAGGTCCCGCAGGTCACCCGAGCGGGCAACGCCACCGAGCAGACGTACGCCGCCCGGTGCACCCCCGGCTCCGAGGCCTACTGGTACTCCCCCGCCCTCTACGGAACCCTCGAGACCGGCGGCGCCCAGCAGCGGCTGGAGGACGAGATGACCGGAGTCGTCCCGCTCGGCCCGGTCCCCGCCTCCGGCAGGATCGACGTGACGGTGCGGACGCAGACCGAGGACGCCACCGCCGGCGACCATCCGCTGGGCTGTCTGGACCGCGCGGCCCTCGACACGGCGGTCCGCCACCTCACCACCACCGGCGCCACCGAGGTCACCACGGGCGGCCACTCCATCGAGGCCACCCTCCCCCAGGGCGCCACCGGCACGGCCGTCCTGGCCGTGACCGACATCGCGGGCTGGCAGTGCTCGGCGCCGGCGAAGAGCTTCCACGGCCTGCTCGCCGTGGACCTCCCCCCGGGCACCCGCAAGCTCTCCTGCACCTTCACCCCCAAGGGCCTCACCCCGGGCCTGGCGGGCGGCGCGCTCGGCCTGATGGTCCTCGCCGGCGTCACGGTGACGGGCCTGCGCCGCCGCCGCGCCTGAGCCTGTCCCCTGCGCCCCGCAGGGGGCGGGGAGACCCAGGAACGAGGAAACCCCCCGCCGCTCCTCTCGGAGCGACGGGGGGTTTCTTCTTACGAGCTCTTAGCCGTTGTACGGGCCGTAGTCGTAGTCCTCCAGCGGGACCGCCTGGCCGGAGCCGGTGCCGAAGGGCGAGTAGTCGATGTCGTCGTAACCGACGGCCGAGTACATCGCTGCCTTGGCTTCCTCGGTCGGCTCCACCCGGATGTTGCGGTAGCGGGCGAGGCCCGTACCGGCCGGGATGAGCTTACCGATGATGACGTTCTCCTTGAGGCCGATGAGGCTGTCGGACTTGGCGTTGATCGCCGCATCCGTCAGGACTCGGGTCGTCTCCTGGAAGGAGGCGGCCGACAGCCAGGATTCCGTCGCCAGCGAGGCCTTGGTGATACCCATCAGCTGCGGACGGCCGGAGGCGGGGTGACCGCCCTCGGTGACCACACGACGGTTCTCGGTCTCGAACTTCGACCGCTCGACCAGCTCGCCCGGCAGGAGCTCCGCGTCGCCGGACTCGATGATCGTCACGCGGCGCAGCATCTGCCGGATGATGATCTCGATGTGCTTGTCGTGGATCGACACGCCCTGCGAGTTGTAGACCTTCTGGACTTCGCCGACCAGGTGGACCTGGACGGCACGCTGGCCGAGGATGCGCAGCACGTCGTGCGGGTTGGTGGCACCCATGGTGAGCTTCTGGCCCACCTCGACGTGGTCGCCCTCGTGCACGATGACCTTGGCGCGCTTCGAGATCGGGAACGCCGTCTCGTCGCTGCCGTCGTCGGGCGTGATGACGATCTTCTTCGTCTTCTCGGTCTCCTCGATCCGCACGCGGCCGGCGGCCTCGGAGATCGGGGCGACACCCTTCGGGGTACGGGCCTCGAAGAGCTCGACGACACGCGGCAGACCCTGCGTGATGTCGTCACCGGCCACACCACCGGTGTGGAACGTACGCATCGTCAGCTGGGTACCGGGCTCACCGATGGACTGGGCGGCGATGATGCCGACCGCCTCACCGATGTCGACCAGCTTGCCGGTGGCGAGCGAGCGTCCGTAGCAGAAGGCACAGGTGCCGACCGCGGACTCACAGGTCAGGACCGAGCGGGTCTTGACCTCCTCGACGCCGTTGGCGACCAGGGCGTCGATGAGCACGTCACCGAGGTCGACGTTGGCCGGCGCGATGACCTTGCCGTCGATGACGACGTCCTCGGCCAGCATGCGGGCGTAGATCGAGGTCTCGACGTCGTCGGCCTTGCGCAGCACGCCGTCCTCGCCGCGGACGGCGATCTTCAGCTTCAGACCGCGCTCGGTGCCGCAGTCCTCCTCGCGGATGATCACGTCCTGCGAGACGTCCACCAGACGACGGGTCAGGTAACCCGAGTCGGCGGTACGCAGGGCGGTGTCCGCCAGACCCTTACGGGCACCGTGCGTGGAGATGAAGTACTCCAGAACGGTGAGGCCCTCACGGAAGGACGCCTTGATCGGACGCGGGATGGTCTCGTTCTTCGCGTTCGACACCAGACCACGCATACCGGCGATCTGTCGCATCTGCATCATGTTTCCTCGGGCACCCGAGTCAACCATCATGAAGATGGGGTTCGTCTTGGGGAAGTTCGCGTTCATCGCCTCGGCAACCTCGTTGGTCGCCTTGGTCCAGATCGCGATGAGCTCCTGCGTGCGCTCGTCCTTGGTGATCAGACCGCGCTCGTACTGCTTCTGGACCTTCTCGTCCATCGCCTCGTAGCCCGCGACGATGGCCTTCTTGGCCTCGGGCACGACGACGTCGGAGATGGCCACGGTGACGCCCGAACGGGTCGCCCAGTGGAAGCCGGCCGCCTTCAGGTTGTCGAGCGTCGCCGCCACGATGACCTTGGGGTAGCGCTCCGCCAGGTCGTTGACGATCTCGGAGAGCTGCTTCTTGCCCACCGAGTAGTCGACGAACGGGTAGTCCTCGGGCAGCAGCTCGTTGAAGAGCGCGCGGCCCAGGGTGGTGCGCAGACGGAAGCTGTCGCCCGGCTGGAACTCCTGCTCGCCTTCCTCGGCGACCGGCGCCACCCAGCCACGCGGCGGGATGGTGCCCACCGGGAAGCGGATGTCGACGGACGACTGGAGCGCGAGCTCGCCGTTGTCGAACGCCATGGTCGCCTCGGCCGTGGAGCCGAACGCGCGGCCCTCGCCCTTGGTGTCACGGAGCTCACCGTCGGTGGTCAGGAAGAACAGACCGAGGACCATGTCCTGGGTCGGCATCGTGACCGGCCGGCCGTCGGCCGGCTTGAGGATGTTGTTCGAGGACAGCATCAGGATGCGGGCCTCGGCCTGCGCCTCCGCGGAGAGCGGCAGGTGCACGGCCATCTGGTCACCGTCGAAGTCCGCGTTGAACGCGGTGCAGACGAGCGGGTGGATCTGGATGGCCTTGCCTTCGACCAGCTGGGGCTCGAAGGCCTGGATGCCGAGGCGGTGCAGCGTGGGCGCACGGTTCAGCAGAACCGGGTGCTCGGCGATGACCTCTTCGAGCACGTCGTACACGACCGTGCGGCCGCGCTCGACCATGCGCTTCGCCGACTTGATGTTCTGCGCGTGGTTCAGGTCGACCAGGCGCTTCATCACGAACGGCTTGAAGAGCTCCAGCGCCATGGCCTTGGGCAGACCACACTGGTGCAGCTTCAGCTGGGGACCGACGACGATCACGGAACGCGCGGAGTAGTCCACGCGCTTACCGAGAAGGTTCTGACGGAATCGACCCTGCTTGCCCTTCAGCATGTCGCTGAGGGACTTCAGGGGACGGTTACCGGGACCGGTCACCGGACGACCACGACGACCGTTGTCGAAGAGGGCGTCCACGGCCTCCTGAAGCATGCGCTTCTCGTTGTTCACGATGATCTCGGGGGCACCGAGGTCGAGGAGACGCTTCAGACGGTTGTTGCGGTTGATCACGCGGCGGTACAGGTCGTTCAGGTCGGAGGTCGCGAAGCGGCCACCGTCCAGCTGCACCATCGGACGCAGGTCCGGCGGGATCACCGGCACGCAGTCCAGAACCATGCCCTTGGGCTTGTTGCTGGTCTGCAGGAACGCGGAGACGACCTTGAGGCGCTTGAGCGCACGGGTCTTCTTCTGGCCCTTGCCGGTACGGATGATCTCGCGGAGGCGCTCGGCCTCCTCCTCGAGGTCGAAGGACTCCAGGCGCTTCTGCAGCGCGGCGGCGCCCATGCAGCCGTCGAAGTACGTGCCGAAGCGGTCACGCAGCTCGCGGTAGAGCAGCTCGTCGCCCTCGAGGTCCTGGACCTTGAGGTTCTTGAAGCGGGCCCACACCTCGTCGAGGCGGTCGATCTCGCGCTGGGCGCGGTCACGGAGCTGCTTCATCTCGCGCTCGGCACCTTCGCGCACCTTGCGGCGTACGTCGGCCTTCGCGCCCTCGGCCTCGAGCTCGCCCAGGTCGGTCTCGAGCTTCTTGGCACGGCCTTCGAGGTCCGCGTCACGGCGGTTCTCGATCTGCTGGCGCTCGACGGAGACGTGCGCCTCCAGCGACGGGAGGTCGCGGGTGCGGCGCTCGTCGTCGACGAACGTGATCATGTACGCGGCGAAGTAGATGACCTTCTCGAGGTCCTTCGGCGCGAGGTCCAGCAGGTATCCGAGGCGCGACGGGACGCCCTTGAAGTACCAGATGTGGGTGACGGGAGCGGCAAGCTCGATGTGGCCCATCCGCTCACGGCGCACCTTGGCGCGCGTGACCTCAACGCCACAACGCTCACAGATGATGCCCTTGAAGCGGACACGCTTGTACTTGCCGCAGTAGCACTCCCAGTCCCGGGTCGGACCGAAGATCTTCTCGCAGAAGAGTCCGTCCTTCTCGGGCTTGAGGGTGCGGTAGTTGATGGTCTCCGGCTTCTTGACCTCGCCGTGCGACCAGGTTCGGATGTCGTCCGCGGTGGCAAGGCCGATCCGCAGCTCGTCGAAGAAGTTGACGTCGAGCACTGTGCGTCAATCCCTCTTTCGGGGTCGAGTCTCAATCATGGTCTGAACGGTCCCGGGGATGACGGGGGGCTCTTGAGCGAGCCCCCCGTCAGGCCCGTCAGACCTCTTCGACGCTGCTCGGCTCACGCCGGGACAGGTCGATACCGAGCTCCTCCGCCGCGCGGAAGACGTCCTCGTCGGTGTCGCGCATCTCGATGGACATGCCGTCCGAGGACAGCACCTCCACGTTGAGGCAGAGCGACTGCATTTCCTTGATGAGCACCTTGAAGGACTCGGGAATGCCCGGCTCGGGGATGTTCTCGCCCTTGACGATGGCCTCGTAGACCTTCACGCGGCCGGTGACGTCGTCGGACTTGATGGTCAGCAGCTCCTGGAGGGCGTAAGCGGCGCCATAAGCCTCGAGCGCCCACACCTCCATCTCACCGAAGCGCTGGCCACCGAACTGCGCCTTACCACCCAGCGGCTGCTGCGTGATCATCGAGTACGGACCGGTCGACCGGGCGTGGAGCTTGTCGTCGACCAGGTGGTGGAGCTTGAGGATGTACATGTACCCGATCGAGATCGGGTCCGGGAACGGCTCGCCGGAGCGGCCGTCGAACAGGTGCGCCTTGCCGGTCGGGAGGACCAGGCGGTCCCCGTCGCGGTTCGGGATGGTGTGCTCGAAGAGGCCGGCGAGCTCGTCCTCGCGGGCACCGTCGAACACGGGGGTGGCGACGTTGGTACCGGGCTCGACGCGGTCGGCCCCGATGACCTTCAGACGCTCGGCCCACTCCTCGCCGAGGCCGGAGACGTCCCAGCCGCGGCTGGCGAGCCAGCCGAGGTGGATCTCCAGGACCTGTCCCGGGTTCATTCGGGACGGGACACCCAGCGGGTTCAGGATGATGTCGACCGGCGTGCCGTCCTCAAGGAAGGGCATGTCCTCGATCGGAAGGATCTTGGAGATGACACCCTTGTTGCCGTGGCGGCCGGCGAGCTTGTCACCGTCGGTGATCTTGCGCTTCTGGGCGACGTAGACGCGGACCAGCTGGTTCACGCCCGGAGGAAGCTCGTCGCCCTCCTCGCGGTCGAAGACGCGGACACCGATGACCTTGCCGATCTCACCGTGAGGGACCTTGAGCGAGGTGTCACGCACCTCGCGGGCCTTCTCACCGAAGATCGCGCGGAGCAGGCGCTCCTCCGGGGTCAGCTCGGTCTCACCCTTGGGCGTGACCTTGCCGACCAGGATGTCGCCGGCGACGACGTCCGCACCGATGCGGATGATGCCGCGCTCGTCGAGGTCCGCGAGGACCTCCTCGGAGACGTTCGGGATGTCCCGGGTGATCTCCTCGGGGCCGAGCTTGGTGTCACGGGCGTCGACCTCGTGCTCCTCGATGTGGATCGAGGAGAGGACGTCGTCCTGCACGAGGCGCTGCGACAGGATGATCGCGTCCTCGTAGTTGTGACCTTCCCACGGCATGAACGCGACGAGCAGGTTCTTGCCGAGGGCCATTTCGCCCTCTTCGGTCGCGGGACCGTCGGCGAGGACCTGGGACTCGATGATCCGGTCGCCCTCGTTGACGATGACCTTCTGGTTGACCGAGGTGCCCTGGTTCGAGCGGGAGAACTTGGCGACGCGGTACGTGGTGTACGTGCCGTCGTCGTTGGCGACGGTGATGTAGTCGGCCGAGACCTCCTGGACCACACCGTCCTTCTCCGCACGGATCGAGTCACCGGCGTCGACCGCACAGCGGTACTCCATGCCGGTGCCGACGAGCGGGGCCTCCGCCTTGATGAGCGGAACGGCCTGGCGCATCATGTTCGCGCCCATGAGGGCACGGTTGGCGTCGTCGTGCTCCAGGAAGGGGATCATCGCGGTCGCGACGGACACCATCTGGCGCGGGGAGACGTCCATGTAGTCGACGTCGTCGCCGGCGATGTAGTCGATCTCGCCGCCACGACGGCGCACCAGCACGCGGTTCTCGGTGAAGCGCATGTCCTCGGACAGGCCGGCGTTGGCCTGGGCGATGACGAAGCGGTCTTCCTCGTCGGCCGTCAGGTAGTCGACCTCGTCGGTGACGACGCCGTCGATGACCTTGCGGTACGGGGTCTCCACGAAGCCGAACGCGTTGACGCGGCCGTAGGAGGCGAGCGAGCCGATCAGACCGATGTTCGGGCCTTCAGGGGTCTCGATCGGGCACATGCGGCCGTAGTGCGACGGGTGAACGTCACGGACCTCGAAGCCGGCCCGCTCACGGGACAGACCGCCGGGGCCCAGCGCCGACAGGCGGCGCTTGTGGGTCAGGCCCGAGAGCGGGTTGTTCTGGTCCATGAACTGCGACAGCTGGCTGGTGCCGAAGAACTCCTTGATGGAGGCGACGACCGGCCGGATGTTGATCAGGGTCTGCGGCGTGATCGCCTCGACGTCCTGGGTCGTCATGCGCTCGCGGACGACGCGCTCCATACGAGCCAGACCCGTGCGGACCTGGTTCTGGATGAGCTCGCCGACGTTGCGCAGACGACGGTTGCCGAAGTGGTCGATGTCATCGGTCTCGACCACGATCGAACGGCCGGACTCGCCGGTCGTCTCGGTCTCGCCGGCGTGCAGCTTGACCAGGTACTTGATCGTCGCGATGACGTCGTCGGTGGTGAGCACACCGGCGTCGAGCGGCTCGTCGGCGCCGAGCTTCTTGTTCACCTTGTAGCGGCCGACCTTGGCGAGGTCGTAGCGCTTCGGGTTGAAGTAGAGGTTCTCGAGCAGCGTCTGAGCGGCCTCGCGGGTCGGCGGCTCGCCCGGGCGCAGCTTGCGGTAGATGTCGAGCAGCGCGTCGTCCTGACCCTGGGTGTGGTCCTTCTCCAGGGTGGCGCGCATGGACTCGTACTCGCCGAACTCCTCGAGGATCTGCTCGGTGGTCCAGCCGAGAGCCTTCAGAAGGACGGTGACGGACTGCTTGCGCTTGCGGTCGATGCGTACACCGACCATGTCGCGCTTGTCGATCTCCATCTCGAGCCAGGCACCCCGGGACGGGATGATCTTGGCGGAGAAGATGTCCTTGTCGGACGTCTTGTCGATGGAGGAGTCGAAGTAGACACCAGGGGAGCGGACAAGCTGCGACACGACGACACGCTCGGTGCCGTTGATGACGAAGGTGCCCTTGTTGGTCATGAGCGGGAAATCGCCCATGAAGACCGTCTGAGACTTGATCTCTCCGGTCTCGTTGTTCGTGAACTCGGCCGTGACGAACAGCGGAGCCGCGTACGTGAAGTCGCGCTCCTTGCACTCGTCGACAGAGTTCTTCGCCGGCTCGAAACGGTGGTCGCGGAAGGTCAGCGACATCGACCCGGAGAAGTCCTCGATCGGCGAGATCTCCTCGAAGATCTCTTCCAGACCGGACTTGGTGGGGACGTCCTGTCCACTCTCAAGCGCCGACTCGACGCGAGACTTCCAGGCAGCATTGCCGAGAAGCCAGTCAAAGCTCTCGGTCTGCAGCGCCAGGAGGTTCGGAACCTCGAGGGGCTCCTTGATCTTTGCAAAGGAGATGCGCAGCGGGGCGGTGCTGGCACCGTTGTTCGTATTGGTCGAGGCGTTGCGCGAGGCGGCCAAGAGGGGGTCCTTCCGAGGGCTCGGACTCACTACGCGCGTACCGGTCCCAGCAGACACAGAAGACAAGCCCCCCAAATCCAGCTGAAAGGCCAGGTCGGGGCGGATCAATCAAGTGTGCTCAAGCGTGGGCATGTCCCTGGCGACGGGCAGGGGACAGCTAACAGGCAGCGCAAAGGGTCAGTGTAGCCACTTGGCTCACTGATGTCCAGACCAGGTTTCCGGAAACCGGCAACAGGCCTTCCCCAACTCGTTCAACCAACGCAGTGCTCGTCCGGCCCTGCGTACAACGCGTGCGGCTCTCGTACACAGAGCGCGTATCAGTACTGCCCTCTTCGTAGTCGATCCATGCCTCAGATCTCGGATCGAGGTGGTCGACCTCTCGACGGGTCTGAGAATTGCGCGCCGCGTCCCGTTCGTCAAGGCCCCCTGCTCCGAGCGGATCATCTTCGGACCCTGCTTCGGGGCAACGATGATCACCCTACTCCCCAACGAGACCAGGGCAAGTCAGGCACAGCGGGTACGCCAAAGGGCGACCACCCTTACGGGTGATCGCCCTTGGTTGGGGCCTCAGAGAGGCCCCAGAGGTGTTACTTGACCTCGACAGCCGCGCCGGCAGCCTTGAGGGACTCGGCAGCCTTGTCAGCGGCCTCCTTGGCGACCTTCTCGAGGACCGGCTTCGGGGCGCCGTCCACGAGGTCCTTGGCCTCCTTGAGACCCAGGGAGGTCAGCTCGCGCACGACCTTGATGACCTGGATCTTCTTGTCGCCGGCACCGGTGAGGATGACGTCGAACTCGTCCTGCTCCTCGGCGGCCTCGGCCGGGGCACCCGGGGCGCCCGGGGCGGCAACGGCGACGGCCGCGGCGGCGGTGACGTCGAACTTCTCCTCGAAGGCCTTCACGAACTCGGAGAGCTCGATGAGGGTCATCTCCTCGAACTGGGCGAGGAGGTCGTCCTGAGAGAGCTTCGCCATGATGGGCGATCCTTCCACTATTTCGGCAGGTGCCGGATGTATAGAGAGGCGGGCGTAACGGCCCGCTACGACCCGCGCGCTAGGCGGCGCGGATCAGTGCGCGAGCCGAATTACTCGGCACCGCCCTGCTCGGCGAGCTTGACGCGAAGCGCTTCCGCGGTGCGGACGAACTTCGACGGCAGCGCCTGGAAGAGCGAGGCAGCCTGAGACTGCTTGCCCTTGAACGCGCCGGCCAGCTTGCTGAGCAGAACCTCGCGGGACTCGAGGTCCGCAAGCTTCTTGATCTCATCGGCGGTGAGCGCCTTACCATCAAGGACACCCGCCTTGATGATGAGATTCGGGTTGTCCTTGGCGAAGTCACGCAGGCTCTTCGCCGACTCCACCGGGTCACCGGTGATGAAGGCGACCGCGGTCGGACCAGCGAAGTGCTCGTCCAGCGCGGTGATCCCGGCCTGGTTGGCCGCAATCTTGGTCAGCGTGTTCTTCACCACGGCGTACTGGGCGTTCTCACCGAGCGAACGACGCAGCGTCTTGAGCTGCGCGACGGTGAGACCCCGGTACTCGGTCAGCACGGCGGCGTTCGAGCTCTGGAACTGGTCCGTGAGCTCGGCTACCGCGGCAGCCTTGTCGGGCCTTGCCATAGAGCGTCGGCCTCCTTCCGGGTGATGAGGACCGCTCAGAAGGGGCTGAACAAAACGAAACGCCCCGGCGCAAGCGCACGGGGCTGAAGCTCGACCGGATCACTCCGGGAGCTCTTCCACGAACACCTGCGCAGGACGTCCGCACTCAGCGGATCCTTCGGCCGCCGCACCCTTGCGGGCACGGCAACGACCAGCGGTCTTTGGCTTCTCCGGAAGAGTACGTGAAGGCGTCCAGTCGAGGCAAATCGCCTCCGGCCCCGCCGTCTCAGGAGCCCCCGAGGCCGCCCAGTCCGGCGTCCCGCAGCGTCTTGTCGGCTTCCTTCAGGTCGTCGTCGGCGTCCTTCAGCTTCTGGTCGGTCTCCGCGAGTGACTCGTCGACGCCCTTCAGGACGTTCTCGAAGGCGATGACCTGGTCGGCCGCAGGCGCCTGGACGGCGGGGGCGCTGCCGAAGCCGGAGAACTTCGCCGTGGTCTTCGAGGTGCCCTTGGCGTCCGTGCTCACGCTGTCGACGCGGACGGGGTAGCCGTCCTTGCCGATCCACAGGTCGACCTCGAAGGTCTTGATGTGCTTCACGGCCTCGCGCAGGTACTGGCGGTTCTTCTCGTCCATGACCTTGGTGGACTCGTCCGCCTTGAGCAGGTCCTCGGTGGTGAGGCTGCCCTTGTAGTGCTGCGCGTCGATGCCGTCGGTCTTCTCGGCACCGACGTGCTTGAGCTTCTCCTGGCCCAGCAGCATCGCGAGGTACTCGGCCGGGTCCTCGTTCAGCCGGATCCCCGGCTTCCCGTCCTTGGCCAGGTTCATCCTCATCCAGGGCTTGCCGTTCACGGGCTTGTCCGTCTGGGTGTAGACGAGGTCGCCCATCATGATCGACCGGGACTCGGGCTCCTCGCCCTTGAGGATCACGTCGTGGCCGGCCGGGTACCAGCCCTTCGTGCCGGACTGGCCGCTGGTCTTGCCGTCAGGCCCGACCGTGGACAGCTCCGCCTTGGCGAACTTGGCGGCCACCGTCTTCAGGTACGACGCCTTCACCGCCTCCACCGGAGAGTGCGCCTTCGCGCCGCCCCCGTGGCCCCCGTCGGCGCTTCCGCCACCCGCGTCGGCCTTCGCGCCACCGCAGGCCGTGAGGCCGCCCACGAGCAGTGCGGTACCCGCCACCGCGATACCGGCCCGGGTCCGGACAGCCTTGTGCATCTGGTTCTCCCCCATGATCGTGCGTCGAATTCAAGGCGACCCTACGTTCCCCCTCGGCGGGATCTCGCCCCGATGAGGGCCGTGACGACGCGTCTGTGGCCCGAAACACGGAAACGGGCCCCTCGCCGCCCTGTGAAGGGGGCGAGGGGCCCGTTCAGCCACTCAGCGAGCCGTCAGGCTCAGACAGCAGCCGGGTCTTCCTCGACGAGGAGGTTCCGGGTGCGGTTCGAGTCCAGCTGGATGCCGGGACCCATCGTGGTGCTCAGGGCGGCCTTCTTGATGTAACGGCCCTTCGCGGCGGACGGCTTCAGACGAAGGATCTCGTCCAGGGCCGCGCCGTAGTTCTCGACCAGCTGCTCATCGGAGAAGGAGACCTTGCCGATGATGAAGTGCAGGTTCGAGTGCTTGTCGACGCGGAACTCGATCTTGCCACCCTTGATCTCGGTGACAGCCTTCGCGACGTCCATCGTGACGGTGCCGGTCTTCGGGTTCGGCATGAGGCCACGGGGACCGAGCACGCGGCCGAGACGGCCGACCTTGCCCATGAGGTCCGGGGTGGCCACAACCGCGTCGAACTCGTTCAGGCGGTTGCCCTTGGCGATCTCGTTGATCAGCTCGTCGTCGCCGACAATGTCGGCGCCGGCGGCTTCCGCGGCCGCAGCACGGTCACCGGTCGCGAAGACCAGGACCCGGGCGGTCTTGCCGGTGCCGTGCGGGAGGTTCACGGTGCCACGCACCATCTGGTCGGCCTTGCGCGGGTCGACACCCAGGCGGAAGGCGACCTCGACGGTGCTGTCGAACTTGGTCGCGGAGGTCTCCTTGGCGAGACGGACGGCCTCGAGCGGGGCGTACAGCTTCTCCCGGTCGATCTTGGCGTCCGCAGCGCGGAGAGTCTTGCTGCGCTTCACTTCTGCTCCTGTGTTTTGGCTTCAGGCATGGAGTCGTGGTGCGGACCAGCGCTTGGTCCTACCACTGGTGGTGCTGGAGGGTGGCTGGATCAGCCTTCGACCGTGACGCCCATCGAGCGCGCGGTGCCGGCGATGATCTTCATCGCGGCATCGACGTCGTTGGCGTTCAGGTCGGGCATCTTCAGCTCGGCGATCTCGCGGACCTGGGCGCCGGTGAGCTTGGCGACCTTGGTCTTGTGCGGCTCGCCGGAGCCCTTCTCGATGCCCGCGGCCTTCAGGATGAGGCGCGCGGCCGGCGGAGTCTTGGTGATGAAGGTGAAGGAACGGTCGTCGTAGACCGTGATCTCCACCGGCACGACCATGCCACGCTGCGACTCGGTCGCGGCGTTGTAGGCCTTGCAGAACTCCATGATGTTGACGCCGTGCTGACCGAGCGCGGGGCCGACCGGCGGAGCCGGGTTGGCCGCACCGGCCTTGATCTGGAGCTTGATGAGCCCCGTGATCTTCTTCTTCTTGGGAGGCATTGCTCTCTCCGGGTCCTAGTGAGAGTTTTTCGCCGCCAACCGGTCATCCGGATGGAGGCATACCGCACCACGATAACGGGTATCGGTGCGGGGCCAAAAACCGAGCAGGTCAGACCGCCCTTCACGGGGCGATCTGACCTGTCCGGAAGCGTTGTCTCAGAAGATCAGTTCTTCTGGATCTGGTCGAAGCTGAGCTCGACCGGGGTCTCGCGACCGAAGATCTCGACGAGGCCCTTGACCTTCTTCGAGTCCGGGTTGATCTCGTTGATCGTCGCCTGCAGCGTCGCGAACGGGCCGTCGGTGACGGTGACCGAGTCGCCGACCTCGAAGTCCAGGACCTCGATGGTGCGCTTGATGGCGGGCGCCGGCAGACCGGCGGCCTCCGCGGCGGCCTTGTCGGCCTTCTCCTTGGCCTCCGGCGCGAGCATCTTGACGATCTCGTCCAGGGTCAGCGGGTACGGGTCGTACGCGTTGCCGACGAAGCCGGTGACGCCAGGCGTGTTGCGGACGACGCCCCAGGACTCGTTCGTCAGATCCATGCGGACGAGAACGTAACCGGGCAGCTTGTTCTGCCGGACGTTCTTGCGCTCGCCGTTCTTGATCTGGACGATCTCTTCCTCGGGCACCTCGGCCTGGTAGATGAACTCCTCGACGTTCAGCGAGACGGCGCGCTGCTCCAGGTTGGCCTTCACGCGCTTCTCGTAGCCGGCGTAGGTGTGGATCACGTACCACTCGCCGGGAAGCAGGCGAAGCTCGTCGCGCAGGGCCTGGACGGGGTCGACGGGCTCGGCGGGCTCGACCGGAGCGGCCTCTTCGGCCTCCGCGTCGTCGGCCGCGGCCTCGACGTCGGCGTCGGCCTCGATCTCGTCGGCGGCCTCTTCGAACTCGGCGTCGTCCTCGATCTCGGCGTCGTCCTCGATCTCGTCCTCGACGTGCAGCGCGGCCTCTTCGGCGGCGACACCCGCCTTGGCGTCGGCGTGCTCGGCCTCATCGGGGTCCACAGCGTCTGCCGCCTCGACGATGTCGAGCTCGTCCTCGACGGACTCGACGGAGTCGTGGCTCGCGTTCAGGTTCGGGTCAGACACGGTGGCTGCTTCTTCCTGGATACAAAAGGTGGTGGAACATGCGAAAACGGGCGACACCCATCAAGGCGCCGCCCTCCGCGGGGATCAGCCGAAGACGAACTTGATGGCTTTTTCAAACCCAAAGTCAATCACGGTCACCAGACCGATCATGATGACGACGAAGACAATCACCACGGTGGTGTACGTCGTGAGCTGATTGCGAGTGGGCCAGACAACCTTGCGGAGTTCCGCGACGATCTGGCGGTAGAAAAGCGCGAGCCGGCCCAGAGGGCCCTTCTTGCCACGCTTGCCGCCCTTGCGGGCCTTCTTCTCGCGCGTCTCGTCCTCGGCGTCAGGCATGTCGATGGAGCCCAGGGCGTCCGTCACGTCTCTCACCTGAATCCGGGTCGTGGCCGTACCGCGCCCGGTTGCGCCGCACGGCGTTGCATCTAAGTACGTACCTGCGCACACACATCCGAGAAGGAGTGTGGAGCAGGGCCGGAGGGACTCGAACCCCCAACCGCTGGTTTTGGAGACCAGTGCTCTACCAATTGAGCTACGACCCTTTGCGTCCCCCAACCTACCGCATCCGAGCGAGTGCACGGAGTGCTCACGCTCTGCAGCGGCTGGCGAGGTCCAACGACAGGTGAGTGTACGTGAACCGGGCCCTGTCGTCGAACAGCACCCGCGCTGACATGCTCCGGTCGCCCTCCGGAGGGTGTCCGTCCCCCGCCGGGTGCGCGTCCGGTCCGATGACTGAAACGGTGTGCCGCGCTTCTTTGCCGTCTGGGACGATTGCTCGCATGACCTCTGCAACGCCTTCCTCCGAGCGCCGGGTGTCCGCCCGTATCGGCGCCATTTCCGAGTCCGCCACCCTCGCCGTCGACGCCAAGGCCAAGGCCCTCAAGGCCGCCGGGCGCCCGGTGATCGGCTTCGGGGCCGGTGAGCCCGACTTCCCGACCCCGGACTACATCGTCGAGGCCGCGGTCGAGGCCTGCCGCAACCCCAAGTACCACCGCTACACGCCGGCCGGCGGCCTGCCCGAGCTGAAGGCCGCGATCGCCGCCAAGACCCTCCGCGACTCCGGCTACGAGGTCGACGCGTCGCAGGTCCTGGTGACCAACGGCGGCAAGCAGGCGATCTACGAGGCCTTCGCGGCCATCCTGGACCCGGGTGACGAGGTCATCGTCCCGGCTCCGTACTGGACCACCTACCCGGAGTCCATCCGTCTCGCCGGCGGTGTCCCGGTCGAGGTCGTCGCCGACGAGACCACCGGCTACCGGGTCTCCGTCGAGCAGCTGGAGGCCGCGCGCACCGAGCGCACCAAGGTCGTCCTCTTCGTCTCCCCGTCCAACCCGACGGGTGCGGTCTACACCGAGGCCGACGCCGAGGCGATCGGCCGCTGGGCCGCCGAGAAGGGCCTGTGGGTCCTGACCGACGAGATCTACGAGCACCTCGTCTACGGCGACGCGAAGTTCGTCTCCCTCCCCGCGATCGTCCCCGAGCTGGCCGACAAGTGCATCGTGGTCAACGGCGTCGCCAAGACGTACGCGATGACCGGCTGGCGGGTGGGCTGGATCATCGGCCCCAAGGACGTGGTCAAGGCCGCGACGAACCTCCAGTCGCACGCCACCTCGAACGTCTCCAACGTGGCCCAGGTCGCGGCGCTGGCCGCCGTCTCCGGGAACCTGGACGCCGTCCACGAGATGCGCACGGCATTCGACCGCCGCCGTCAGACGATCGTGCGGATGCTGAACGAGATCGAGGGCGTCGTCTGCCCGACCCCCGAGGGCGCGTTCTACGTGTACCCCTCGGTCAAGGCCCTCCTCGGCAAGGAGATCCGCGGCAAGCGCCCGCAGACCTCCGTCGAGCTCGCCGCCCTGATCCTGGACGAGGTCGAGGTCGCGGTCGTCCCCGGCGAGGCCTTCGGCACCCCGGGCTACCTGCGCCTGTCCTACGCCCTGGGCGACGAGGACCTGGTGGAGGGCGTCTCCCGCGTCCAGAAGCTCCTGTCCGAGGCCAAGGCCTAAAGCGGCCCGCGACCAGATCTGAGCGGCGCCGCCCCACCGGGGCGGCGCCGCTCAGCCACATCCGGCCCCGCTCTCGCGTTCGGGCAAGCCTCCAAAAGGTAAAACCCCCTCCCGCCGAGCGCAGCGGTACGGCAGGATCAACAAATGGAGCACGTACGCGATCTCACGCTTCTGCCGAAAGCCCACCTCCACCTGCACTTCACCGGCTCGATGCGACCATCGACCCTTCTGGAGCTCGCCGACAAGTACGGCGTGCGCCTCCCGGACGCCCTCACCACCGGTGAGCCCCCGAAGCTCCGCGCCACCGACGAGCGCGGCTGGTTCCGGTTCCAGCGGCTCTACGACGCCGCCCGTTCCTGCCTCCGCGAGCCCGACGACATCCGCCGCCTCGTCCGCGAGGCCGCGGAGGAGGACGTACGGGACGGCAGCGGCTGGCTGGAGATCCAGGTGGATCCCACCTCCTACGCCCCCCTGCTCGGCGGGATGATCCCCGCCGTCGAGATCATCCTCGACGCCGTCGACGCGGCCTCCCGCGAGACCGGCCTCGGCATGCGGGTCCTCATCGCCGCCAACCGCATGAAGCACCCCCTCGACGCCCGCACCCTGGCGCGCCTCGCCGTCCGCTACGCCGACCGCGGGGTCGTCGGCTTCGGGCTCTCCAACGACGAGCGCCGCGGCATGGCCCGCGACTTCGACCGGGCCTTCGCCATCGCCCGCGAGGGCGGCCTCCTCGCCGCCCCGCACGGCGGCGAGCTCACCGGCCCGGCCTCGGTCCGCGACTGCCTCGACGATCTGCACGCCGCGCGCATCGGGCACGGCGTACGGGCCGCGGAGGACCCCCGGCTGCTGAAGCGGCTCGCCGACCGCCAGATCACCTGCGAGGTCTGCCCGGCCTCCAACGTCGCCCTCGGGGTGTACGAGCGGCCCGAGGACGTCCCGCTGCGCACCCTCTTCGAGGCCGGCGTGCCGATGGCGCTGGGCGCCGACGACCCGCTGCTCTTCGGGTCCCGGCTCGCCGCCCAGTACGAGATCGCCCGCCGCCACCACGGTTTCACGGACCCGGAGCTCGCCGAGCTGGCCCGCCAGTCCGTCCGCGGTTCGGCCGCGCCCGCCGACGTACAGGAGAAGCTGCTGGCCGGGATCGACCACTGGCTCACCGGGTGAGCCGCAGGTCCCCCTCGTAGCAGTCGGCGCGGACCCGGCGCCCGTCCTGGAAGCCGATCTCCAGGTGGGTGCGGCCCTGCTCGGGCAGCGCGAACTCGGCGACCGAGGCGACGGTCTCGCCGAGGTGGCGCAGGAAGGGGTGGTCGCCGAGGTCCTCGCCGACCTCGATGCGGCCCCACTCCCCCATGTCGTAGGGCTCGTGGGGGGCCGCGGACTCGACGATGAGGCACTGGTCGGACCCGGTGGTGATGCGGATCGAGTCGCCGACGCTGTCGATCAGCCAGACGTCGAGGGGCGCCTCGGAGCGTTCGCCCTCGCTGACGTGCCAGGACGCGACGACTCTGCTGAGCGTGCGGCCCACGAGGCGGGTGGGGTCCGTACCGGCCCCGTGCAGGGGACAGAGCATGGGCGGCCGGGGCTCCTCAGATGCTGACGCCGACCGTCACCGGCTCGTTGACCAGGGTGACGCCGAAGGCCGCGTGGACGCCCGCTACGACCTCGCGGGCCAGGGCGAGGAGGTCCTCGGTGGTGGCCTCGCCCCGGTTGGTGAGGGCGAGGGTGTGCTTGGTGGAGATGCGCGCGGGGCCGGTGCCGTAGCCCTTGGTGAAGCCGGCCTTGTCGATCAGCCAGGCCGCGCTGGTCTTCGTACGGCCGTCGCCGGCGGGGTAGGCGGGCGGGGCGGTGCCGGCGCCGAGGCGGTCCTGGACGCGGGCGAGGAAGGCGGCGTACGCCTCGTCGGTCAGGATCGGGTTGTGGAAGAAGGAGCCGGCCGACCAGGTGTCGTGGTCGGCGGGGTCGAGGACCATGCCCTTCCCGGCGCGCAGGCGCAGCACGGTCTCGCGGGCGGTGGCGGCCGGGACCCGGTCGCCGGCCTCGACGCCGAGGGCTCGGGCGGTCTCGGCGTACTTGATCGGCGCGGAGAGGCCCCCCGCGTCCTCCAGGGCGAAGCGCACGCGCAGGACGACGTAGCGCCCGGGCTGGTCCTTGAAGGTGCTGTTGCGGTACCGGAAGGCGCACTCGGCGGCGGTCAGCGTGACCGTCTCGCCGCTGGTGCGGTCGTAGGCGACGACCTCGGTGATCGTGTCGCTGACCTCCTGGCCGTACGCCCCGACGTTCTGGATGGGCGTGGCGCCGGCCGAGCCGGGGATTCCGGCGAGGCACTCGATCCCGGCGAGGCCGGACTCGACGGTGCGGGCGACGGCGTCGCTCCAGTTCTCGCCGGCCGCGAGCTCCAGGGTGGTGCCGTCCAGGACGAAGCCGGTGGTCGCGATGCGCAGGGCGGTGCCGTCGAAGCCCTGGTCGCCGATGACCAGGTTGCTGCCGCCGCCGATGACCAGGAGCGGGGTGCCGCTCTCGTCCGCGGCGCGCACGGCGGCGACGACCTCGGCGTCGGTGGTCGCGGTGACCAGGCGGGCAGCGGGGCCACCGAGACGGAAGGTGGTCAGCGGGGCGAGGGGGGCGTCGTGGAGTTCCTGCACGTGGACAAGAGTACGGTCCGCGCCCCTCGCATCCCTGCGGGGCCACGGACCGTGACTCACGAGGCGGCCTTCTGTTCGGCCAGCCGGCGCTCGGCCTCCTCCCAGCCGATGGGCAGCTCGTCGGCGCGCACGGTCCAGAAGGTGAAGACCGATTCCTTCATGAACGCGGCGGCCGCGCGGGAACTGGACCGGTGGGGCTCGCTCCGCGCGAAGCGGTAGAGCGCGTCCCGGTCCTCCCAGGCGGAGAGGGTCAGGAAGGTGCGCCGGAGGACCCGTGCCCGCAGGGCGGCCCCGTGGGCGCCGGGAGCCTTGCGGATCTGCAGGACGATGCCGGGGGCCTTGAGGAAGAACGTGACGGCGCCGGCGAGGGTGGCGGTCTCGAAGCGGGAGGCCATGACGTAGACCTCGGCGTCGGGGGAGGCCTGGGTGGGGGTGGACCAGGGGATGTCGGGCATGGCGGGCACTCCTTCACGATGAGTCGTACGGATCTTCGTGCGCGGGCGGTGCTGCGGTTCTCCCGGCCGCCTCCCGCGCGGGCCCCGGCCGGCGAGCGGGACCGGGCCCGGTCAGCCGGCGGCGGGCACCTTCTCGGCGGTCGCGACCGCCTCGACGGCGGCGGGGACCGGGGAGGGCTTCGCCCGGCGCGGCAGGAGCAGGGCGAAGGCGGCGGCCAGGGCGACGGCGCCGGCGCCGATCCACAGGGCGGGGATGGTGCCGTCGGTGAAGGCCTGCGGGGATTCGTAGCCGCCCTGGGCGGAGAAGACCGAGGCCAGGACGGCGACGCCGAGGGCTCCGCCGACCTCGCGCAGGGCGCTGTTGGTGCCGGAGGCCTTGCCCTGGTCGGCGGGGACCACCGTGGACATCAGGACGTTGGCGGAGGGGGCGAAGTAGAGGGCCATGCCGATCCCGCTGAGGATCAGCGGCGGCAGCTGGGCGACGTAGGAGACGTCCGTGCTCAGGACCGCCGCGAACCAGCCGAGGCCGAGGGCCTGGAACGCCAGGCCGGCGGCGACGACGGGACGGCCGCCGATGCGGTCGGAGAGGATCCCGGCCAGCGGCGCGACGATCATCGGCATTCCGGTCCACGGGAGCATGCGCAGTCCCGCCTCGGTGGGCGAGTACCCGGCGACGCCCTGGAGGAACTGGCTGAGCAGGAAGATCGAGCCGAACATGCCCAGGAACATCAGCAGGCTGGCGATGTTGATCCCGAGGAAGCCGCGGTTCTGGAAGAGCCGCATGGGGAGCATGGGGTTGGCGTGGGTGAAGCCGTGGTGGATGAAGCCGCCGATGAGCGCGGCTCCGACGATCAGGCCGGTGAGGACCGGGGCACTGGTCCAGCCCTCGGAGTTGGCGTTGACCAGGGCGTAGACGATGCCGAAGAGGCCGCCGCTGATGAGCAGGGTGCCGGGGATATCGAGGCGGGCGCCCGGAGCGGTGGACTCGGCGAGCCGCAGACGGGCGAGCGGTATGAGCGCCAGACCGATCGGGACGTTCAGCCAGAAGATCCACTGCCAGGAGATGTGCTCGGTGAGGCTGCCGCCGATGAGGGGGCCACTGGCGACGGCGAGGCCGGTGACGGCGCCGTAGATGCCGAGGGCCATGCCGCGGCGGGCGGCCGGGACGGCGGCGGTGAGCAGGGTGAGGGTGAGCGGCATCATGATCGCGGCGCCGACGCCCTGCACGGCGCGGGCGGCGATCAGCGCGTCGATGCCGGGCGAGAGGGCGGCCGCGGCGGAGGCGCCGGTGAAGACCGCGAGGCCGGCGATGAAGAGCCGGCGGCGGCCGAAGCGGTCGCCGAGGGCGGCGCCGAACATCAGGAGGACGGCGAAGGTGAGCGTGTACGCGTTCACCGTCCACTCCAGGTCCTCCAGCCGGCCGCCGAGGTCCTCGCGGATGGCGGGGAGGGCGGTGGTGACGACCAGGTTGTCGAGCGCGGCCATGAAGCTGGCCACGCCGGTGAGGATGAGGGCCCAGACGGCGGGCCCCCGGAGCTTGGTGTCCGTGTCGTGCATGTTCACGATTCCCCCTGGGGATAGTTAGTTATTGCTGACTAACTTTTGCGGACAAAAAGGCGCGCACGGCAGGGCGCACCCCGGCATCACGCCTCCAGACGACCCGTGGCGCGGGCCGACGGATAGAGACCCTCCCAGACCCGGTGCTCGGGCGGGAACCCCATGGCGGCGAGGGTGTTGATCAGCATTCCGTACGCCATGAAGGTCGTGGTCTCGTTCGGATCGGCGCCGAGCGCCAGATGGGCGGTGTCCCAGAGCTCCACCCAGCCGGCGCGGACGACCTCACCGAACTCGTGGTCGCCGGCCGCTTCTGCGGCGGCCACGGTGACGTAGACCTGGAGCTGCATCTGGAGCTTGTCCGGGTCCTCGGCGATCAGCCGGGTGTACGCGTTGGCCATGGCCTGCAGCGCCTCTTCACCGTGCAGCCCTTCGGAGGCACCGGCGAAGACGTCCCGCGACTCCTGCAGACAGCGCGCGGAGGCGGCCAGGAAGATGGCCTGCTTGTTGGGGAAGAGCCGGAAGAGATACGGCTGCGAAACACCCACCCGCTTGGCGATCGCCTCGGTGGAGGTCCCGTAGTAACCACCCCGAGCGAACTCGTGCAGCGCCGCACGAATCACGCTCTCCCGCCGCTCATCTGCACTCATCCTCGCCATGCCACAAAGTTAGTGCTCAATCACTAACTTCGTCAAGGGGCGAGCCCGGGCTTCGAGAGAGGGAGCCCCCTCCCCGGCCACAGACGGCCGGCAGCCGCTGAGAGATGCGAAACCGCGTAGCGATCTGATGCGCCCCCCGACCGGGCCGCCGGCCACCGGCACACCTGTCCCTGCCTTGATCGCCCGGCCCGTTCTTTGGGGGGTTTCCCGGCTGTCTTCGATTTTCCGTGGCGGGACGGTCGGTCAAGGGTGGCCGCAGGCCATCGCGCAGCGACGCGACGAAGGAGCGCCCTTGAGGGACCGTCCCGCCACGGAAGACGATGAGACCGACGGGAAACCCCGCAGAGGCTCCGCCCCGGCGACGAGTCCCAAGGCGAGCGCCAACAGCGGGCCCCAGCGGAGGCACCCCGGCACCTCCGCCCACCCCCACCTCAGGACCTCAGCACCTCAGGACCTCGGCACCTCAGGCCAGTTCGACCACCGCGCGGGACATGCCCAGGACCTTCTGGCCCGCGCTCATGGCCGTCACGTCGACCCGGACGCGGTTGTCGTCCAGCTTCGCGGCGACCTTGGCGGTGACCTCGATCAGCCCGCCCCGGTCGTCGTTCGGGACCACGACGGGCTTGGTGAAGCGCACGCCGTATTCAACGACCGCACCCGGGTCGCCGACCCAGTCGGTGACCACACGGATCGCCTCGGCCATGGTGAACATGCCGTGCGCGATCACGTCCGGCAGTCCGACCTCCTTGGCGAACTTCTCGTTCCAGTGGATCGGGTTGAAGTCGCCCGAGGCGCCGGCGTACTGGACGAGCGTGGCGCGCGTCACGGGGAAGGACGCCGCCGGCAGCTCGGTGCCGACCTCGACGTCGGCGTACTGGATCTGCGCTGCCATGTCAGGCCTCCTCGGGGGCGCGGGAGACGAGCTTCGTCCACGCCGTCACCACGTGCTCGCCGGTCTCGTCGTGGACCTCGCCGCGGATGTCGATGATGTCGTTGCCCGCCATCGACTTCACGGCCTCGATGGTGGAGGTCACCGAGAGCCGGTCACCCGCGCGCACGGGGCGGGAGTACGCGAACTTCTGGTCGCCGTGCACGACGCGGCTGTAGTCCAGACCCAGCTGCGGGTCCTCGATGACCTGGCCGGCCGCCTTGAAGGTGATGGCGAACACAAAAGTCGGCGGCGCGATCACATCGGAGTAGCCGTACGACTTGGCGGCTTCGGCGTCGGTGTAGACGGGATTGGCGTCACCCACCGCAACCGCGAATTCGCGGATCTTCTCCCGGCCGACCTCGTACGGATCGGTGGGCGGGTAGCTCCGCCCCACGAAGGACTGGTCGAGAGCCATGCTCACTACCTCCTGATGAAGGGACACGAAAGACACAAAGACAAGAAGAAAGAAGACGAAGAGGAAGCCGAAGCCGAAGCTAAGGATGCCGACCACGGAAACGACACAAGGCCGCCCCCCAATGAAGGGGACGACCTCATGACGGTGCCTGTTATCGAGACTTCGCTGGGGTCAGCGGGTCTCGCGGTGCGCGGTGTGCGAGTTGCAGCGCGGGCAGTGCTTCTTCATCTCAAGACGGTCCGGGTTGTTACGCCGGTTCTTCTTGGTGATGTAGTTCCGCTCCTTGCACTCCACGCAGGCCAGCGTGATCTTCGGGCGGACGTCGGTGGCAGCCACGTGAGTGCTCCTTGACGGAAATTGGGACGGATGAACGCATACAAGAGTAGCCGACCGGGAGACCGACCCCGCAATCGGCTACTGTGTGTAGCGGCGACCGGACTTGAACCGGTGACACAGCGATTATGAGCCGCTTGCTCTACCGACTGAGCTACGCCGCTTTGATGTGATCAGCTCCCCACCCGAGGGTGGGGAACCTCTCTCACCAGAGCCCCAATGCGGAATCGAACCGCAGACCTTCTCCTTACCATGGAGACGCTCTACCGACTGAGCTATTGGGGCGAGCGATGAAGACATTACACGGTTGCCCGCCGATCGCCCAAATCCTTTGCGGGGACCGGGCTCCGAGGGGGTTCCGAAGCCCTTCTCGATCAACCCACCCACCCCTTCCACCCCACTCCCGCCCCACTTTGCGGGCGAAATGTGTGCGGGCTCACACTCGCGCGGGCGTCGAACGCGCGCCTCGCCCGCGCCCGAACCCGTACCGCACGGGCGTGGGTTGGAGTCGGCCGGAGCGGAACCGAGCCGGCCCGGCCCGGCCCGGCCGACGGGGGCGCACGCGCGGGCGCTACGGCGTACGGGCACCACACCGGTACGACTATTGCGCTCTTCCGTGAAGCGGGGTGCGCCGCGCCCTAGGCTCTGAGCACGCTGCGTGATCTTGGGCCGTGGGCCGCGGCCAGGGCCCAGGAACCGCCCGAGCCACCGCAGGAGCGCGATGTCCGACAGCCAGCCGCAGCAGCCGTTCCAGTCCCCCCGTAGTGGCAACGGCAACGCGGCCGCAGCCGAGGCCACCACCCTGCTGCTCGCCGGGGCCCGCCTCACCGACGGCCGGACCGTCGACGTCCGCCTCAGCGGCGGCCGGATCCAGGCCGTCGGCACCGCGGGCAGCCTCCCCGCCCCCGCGCTCTCCCGGGTCGACCTGGGCGGCTACCTGCTGCTCCCCGCCCCCGCCGAGCCGCACGCCCACGGGGACACCGCGCTGACCGCCGACGGCGAGGGGCCCGTCTCCTACACGCCGGACGAGGTCCAGCGCCGGGCCACCGAGGCGGCCCTGCTCCAGCTCGGCCACGGCGCCACCGCCGTGCGTTCCCACGTACGCATCGGCGATGTGCACGGGCTCGGCCCGATGGAGGCCGTGCTCCAGGCCCGGCGCTCCCTGCGCGGGCTCACCGACCTCACCGCCGTGGCCGTCCCCCGGTTGCTGACCGGGGTGGCCGGCGCGGACGGGCTCGCCATGCTCCGGGACGCGGTCAAGATGGGCGCCTCCGTGATCGGCGGCTGCCCGGACCTGGACCCGGACCCGACGGGCTTCCTCGAAGCCGTCCTGGAACTCGCCGCCGAGCACGGCTGCCCCGTGGATCTGCACACGGACGGTGACGATCCCGGCCGCCTCTCCCGGCTCGCGGCGATGGCCGGCGGGCTGCGCCCCGGGGTGACCATCGGCCCCTGCGGGGGTCTGTCCCGGCTCCCCCTGGACGCGGCGGCCCGCGCCGCCGACCAGCTGGCGGCGGCCGGCGTACGGGTGACCTGCCTGCCCCAGGGCGACTGCGCGGCCCTGGAGCGCCGCGGCCTGCGCACCGCGCCCGTACGCCTGCTGCGGGCCGCCGGCGTCCGGGTCGCGGCCGGCAGCGGGGCCCTGCGGGACGCCGGTAACCCGGTCGGCCGGGGCGATCCGCTGGAGGCCGCGTACCTGCTGGCCTCCCAGGGCGGCCTCCGGGCGGGCGAGGCCTACGACTCCGTCAGCGCCTGCGCCCGCGAGGCCATGGGCCTGCCGGAGGTGCGGGTGGAGGCCGGTTTCCCGGCGGAGCTGCTCGCCGTACGCGGGGACCGGATCGCGGGCGTGCTGTCCCTCGCGTACAGCCGGATCGTGATCCACCGCGGGCGGGTGGTAGCCCGTACGAGTGCCGTACGGGAGTACTGCGACTCGGCGGTCGCGGTGGCGCTCGACCTGCCCCGGCAGGGCCGTACGGAGCCCGGTCCCTGAAGTTCGCCGTGCGTTCGCGGGCGTGGGCGCCCGGCTCGTCGTACGGTCGGGACATGCGCATCGTCATCGCGGGTGGACACGGTCAGATCGCGCTGCGGCTGGAGCGCCTGCTCGCCGCGCGCGGGTACGAGGTCGCGGGCATCATCCGCGACCCGGCACAGGGCGACGACCTCAGGGAGGCGGGGGCCGAGCCGGTGCTCTGCGACCTGGAGTCGGCCTCGGTGGAGCACGTGGCCGGGATCCTGCAGGGCGCGGACGTGGCGGTGTTCGCGGCGGGCGCGGGCCCCGGCAGCGGCATCGGGCGCAAGGACACCGTGGACCGGGGCGCGGCGGTGCTGTTCTCCGATGCGGCCGAACGGGCCCGTGTGCGGCGCTTCCTGATGGTCTCTTCGATGGGCGCGGACGCGCACCACGGCGGTGACGAGGTCTTCGACGCCTATCTGCGGGCGAAGGGCGAGGCCGACGACCACGTGCGCACCCGGCTGGGCCTGGAGTGGACGGTCCTGCGCCCCGGCTCGCTGATCGACGACGCCGGGACGGGTCAGGTCCGCCTGGAGGCGCAGACGGGCCGTGGGGCCGTTCCGCGCGACGACGTGGCGGCGGTGCTGGCCGAGCTGGTCGAGACCCCGGCGACGGCCGGCCTGACGCTGGAGCTGGTCTCCGGTTCGACCCCGGTCCAGGTGGCCGTCAAGGACGTGGCGGGCAACTGAGGCCGCCCCGACGGCCACCCGGGCGGTGGTTCGGAGGTGGTGAGGAGGTAGTTCGGAGGTGGTTCGGACGGTGGCTCAGAACCCGGCGTTGACCTTGTCGTCGGACCGCGCGACCGAATCCTGCTGGTACCGGTCCTCGTAGGCCTGCCGGATCCGTTCGATGCGCGTGCTGCGCTCGTCAGCCTCCTTCTCGGGGTACAGCAGGACCACCTCGTACGAGGTCTCGCGGACGGTCTTGCCGTCCTTGCCCCGCCACTGGCCGTACCCGTCGTGGAGGGTCAGTCCCTCGGGGAAGGCGGGGGTGATCTCCGCGTCGAGGAACCGCATGAACTCCCGCTCCTCGACGGGGCCCCGGCCGTCGGCTCGTTCGGTGCCGAAGTACAGCCGGGTCTCCTGGTACGGATCCCCCACGTCCGTGTGCAGGGCCGCTCCCATCAGAGCCGGAATCCCCGCGCCGAGCAGGGCGACGAGCACCCCGCCGCCGACCTTCCCCCGTGTATCAGTTGTCCATTTCACTCCGGGTGAACGAACAGGAGCCCGCGACGATGCGGTCGATGGGCCGACGGTGGGCCCCGGGCCCGGCGGGCGGCCGTCATGGCCTCCCCAGGCGCCGCCCCCACCAGGGATCGTCAGGGGCGGCGTACGGATCGTTGAGGGTACGGGCGAGGAACCGCGCGTCGAGCGGCGCGAGCACCGCACGCAACTCGCGCCGGGCGCGCGGCGGGAGGAGCAGGCAGACGGTCTCCAGTGAGCCGCGGCAGTAGAGCAGCGAGTCACAGCACCCGAGGTCTTCGTCCAGGCGGGGGTAGATGATCCACGGTCCCCGCTGGTACACGGTCCGGCGCCAGTGGTTCACGGCGCTGTGCGTCATGCCGTGCCAGTACCGGCGGCGTTCGACGCGGGCTATCGCGGCGAGCGTGGACGAGGAGACCCCTGGAACGGCGCCGCGCTCGGCCGACCGGGGCGTTCTGGCGGGCAGGTCCATCCTGACCTGCGAAGGTGCCTTACGCGGCACGGGCCTTTCGGCTGCTGATGTGGGTCACACGGTCAGCATGCCGCAGCCGTGGTGCCGCCGCCCGGTGTTTTTCGCCGTCGGGCCATGGCGAGAAGCCCGCCCGGCCCTGGTCGTCGGGCGGGGGACGGGCTTCTGGCCGGTGTGCGGTGAGCGGGTGGGGTTACCAGTAGATGACCGCGTACCCGTCGCCGCCGTCCTTGCCGCGGGAGCCGGAGTGGCCGATGGCCCGGGTGGCGCCGCCGCCGCGGCCGCCGTCGCCACCTTCTGCGGCACCTGCCGGGAGCTCGACGATGCCGTCGGCGGTGCCGCCGCCGGTGCCGTCGGCTCTGCCCGGGTCGCCGGACACGTTGACGCCGCCCGAGGAGCACCATCCGCTGCCGCCCTGGCCGGGCGTGCCGGGGTCGCCGGGACCGCGGTCCGCGGCGGTGCCGCCCCCGCCTCCGGTGCCGCCGGTGGCGGTGAGGAGCACGGTGGCGGTGGAGGCCACGGTCAGGGACGTGGTGGTGCCCGCGCCGCCGTCGGTGCCGTTCACGCCCGGTGCGCCGCCGAGGCCGTTGGCGCCGCCGGTGCCGACGTCCACCCCGTAGTCCGTTCCGGGAACGACCGGGATGACGCACCAGGTGAAGCCGCCGCCACCGCCGCCACCGCCGGTGCCGCCGGTGTTGTTGCGCGGGGCTTCGGCGGCGGCGCCGTCTCCGTCCGCGGTCGGGTTGCCGCCACCGGGGTTGCCGCCACCGGGGTTACCGCCACCGGGGTTACCGCCACCGGGGTTGCCGCCGGGCCCGTTCCCGTTCCCGTTGCTGCGGGCGGAGCCGCCGCCACCGCCGCCGCCACCGCCGGCGCCCCACGCCTGGACGAACACCGAGGTGACGCCCTCGGGCGGCGTGAAGGTGTTGTCCGAGGTGAACTGCCGCAGACCGTGGAGGACCTCGGGGAGCTTCTTGAGGTCTCCGTGGCCGTGCTTCTTGGGCTCGGTCACCTTGGCGTTGTGCTGGTCCGACGGCTTGGGTTCGTCCGCGGACGCGGTCGGTGCCACCGCGATCAGCTGGCCGGTCAAGGCCGCGGCCGCGGCGATGGAGGCGAGCAGAACCCGGGAACGCCCCCGGGGCCGTTGAATCGTCGCCGTCTGATGCTTCAGGTTCATGGCTTCCTTACCCGCCGACGCCGAGGGCTGCCGCGGGAGTGCGATGGGAGGGTGCGTGGGCCATCGGTTGCCCTGTGGCCCTGTGAGTTCTTCACGCGCCGCCCATCCGACCTGCTGCCGACGCGGCGGGGGCGCTGGCAGGGCCGAGGCTGTGACCCAGGCAGGTGAGTAGTTCATCTGACCGGAGCAATTCGAGGGCGGGAGCCGTTTCCGCCGCACCCGGGGCCGACAGAGATGACGTGTGGGTCGGCGACCTCGGCGTCCCGCCCCGCGGAATTGGCGCGGGGCGGGGCCTTGCTGCGCAGGGCCGGGGGACGAACGGGCGACCGCCATTCGAATGCAATCTCAGAGCGTCCCCGTCAGGGTGCGGGAGATGACCCGACGCGAGCGATACCACTCGTACGTCTTGCCGGGCTCCATGATCGGTTTTCTCCTCCTCTCCACGTGCAGGGAGAGGAGCAGGAGGGCTGCCCGGCTTGTAACCGAGAGGAAGGGCATCGATGAAGAATCGTCTCGTACTCGCTGGATGTGCCGTGGCGGCAAGCGTGGGCATGTGCATGGCGGCCTCGCCGGCCATGGCGCAGGCGCCGAACAAGGTGAGCATCGCCTGTGGCGACGTCGCCGCGCTCATCACCGCCGTCGAGCAGGCGAATACGAATGCCGCGGGCGGCACGATCAACCTGGCCAAGGACTGTGCGTACCGCTTCGAGGACGACTTCGGCGATTCGGGCATTGCCCTGCCGGCCATCACCGGGAACGTCGCGCTCGTCGGCCACAACTCGACCCTGATCCGCTCGGTCAGCGGCGGCAACCCCCTCTTCCGCCTCCTCCAGGTCGACGAGGGCGGCACCCTCACCCTCAAGGGCCTCACCGTGACCGGTGGCCGTACCGAGGGCAACGGCGCCGGCATCGCCAACGCGGGCACCCTGCGCCTGGAGGACAGCAAGGTCGCCGGCAACCAGGCCGGCGGGAACGGCGGCGGCATCTCCAACGAGGGCGGCGACGTCACCCTCGTCGACACCGAGATCCTGACCAACGTGGCCACGTCCCCCACGGACGACCCCGGGGACGGCGGCGGCCTCAGCAACAGCGCGAACGGCACCCTCACGCTCACCAAGAGCACCGTCGCCGGCAACACGGCGGACGAGAATGGCGGCGGCATCCAGAACGAGGGCACGCTGACCGTCGAGCACACCCTCATCACGAACAACGAGGCCCGTGACGGCAGTGGCGGCGCCATCAACAACCTGGGCACCGCGACCATCAAGCACAGCAAGCTCATCGAGAACTGGGCCGGTCTCAACGGCGGGGCCGTCAACAACGCCGCGGGCGGGTCCCTGGAGATCCAGCAGTCCGCCCTCGCCAACAACAAGGCGGGCAACGACGGCGGCGCCGTCAACAACGCCGGCACCGCGACGCTGAAGAAGACCAAGGTCGAGTCGAACTCGGCCGGGCGCGACGGCGGCGGCATCAACAACGCGGAGGAGGCGGGCGGCGACGCCACGCAGCTGACCCTGGAGCACACGACGGTGGCGGAGAACCGCGCCGCGGGCGTCGGCGGCGGCATCAACAACCAGGCCGGCGCGGTCGTGACCCTCAAGGAGAGCAAGATCGTCAAGAACCTGCCCGCGAACTGCGCCGGCACGGTCGCAGGCTGCTCCTGAGGCCCCCACCACGGCGCTGAAGCCGGCGCGGCCGTAGCCCCGTGGTCCCGGCGTTAACGAGGAAGCCCCTCTGATCTGCGTTTCCGCAGATCAGAGGGGCTTCTTTCGCGTGGCGGCGCCAGGGTTCGAACCTGGGTAGGCTGAGCCGGCAGATTTACAGTCTGCTCCCTTTGGCCACTCGGGCACACCGCCAAGATTTGCTGCCATTTTTTCCACCTTGCGGCGGCGCTCCCTGGCAACGACGTAAACGATACCTGATGACCGGGGGTGCTTCGCCACCGGATTGATCAGCGTTGCGGGTGGGCGCGGTGGCTAGGCTTTGCGGAGCGGGCCGGGCATGTCCGGCCGCGCCCTCCGGGGCGATCACAACCGACTTCAAGGAGCCACAGCACATGGCCGACTCCAGTTTCGACATCGTCTCGAAGGTCGAGCGGCAGGAGGTCGACAACGCCCTCAACCAGGCCGCCAAGGAGCTCTCGCAGCGCTACGACTTCAAGGGCACCGGCGCCACGATCGCCTGGTCCGGCGAGAAGATCCTCATGGAGGCGAACTCCGAGGAGCGTGTGAAGGCCGTCCTCGACGTCTTCGAGACCAAGCTGGTCAAGCGCGGGATCTCGCTCAAGGCGCTGGACGCCGGCGAGCCCCAGCTGTCCGGCAAGGAGTACAAGATCTTCGCCACGATCGAGGAGGGCATCTCCCAGGAGAACGCCAAGAAGGTCGCGAAGATCATCCGGGACGAGGGTCCCAAGGGCGTCAAGGCCCAGGTCCAGGGCGAGGAGCTGCGCGTCAGCTCCAAGAGCCGTGACGACCTGCAGGAGGTCCAGGCGCTGCTCAAGGGCAAGGACCTGGACTTCGCGATCCAGTTCGTGAACTACCGCTGACCCAGGTCCGAGACCTGCCACCACGCCGGCCCGGCGGTCCTCACCGACCGCCGGGCCGCGGCGTGTGCGGGGGTGCGGGGGTGTGTGCGGGGCGTGTGCGGCGCACGCGCCACCGTGGACTCCTGTGGGTACTTGGGCCGCGGTGAGTGCGCCCACCAGGCTGAGGGCATCGCATCACCGCGCGGCAGGGGGTTCTCGCATGTCTGGGGCCGGCACGTTTCGGGATGACTTCGGGGCGTCCGTCGTCGTCGCGCTGGTCGCGTTGCCGCTGTGTGTGGGGGTGGCGGTCGCCTCCGGGGTGCCAGCCGAGCTGGGGATCGTCACCGGGGTGGTCGGGGGGCTGGTCACCGGATGGTTCCGCGGGAGCTCGCTGCAGGTGAGCGGGCCCGCGGCCGGGCTCACCGTGCTCGTCTACGAGGCGGTGCAGACGTACGGCCTGCCCGCCCTCGGGGTGCTGGTGCTGGCCGCGGGGGTCCTGCAGCTGGGCATGGGGGTGCTGCGGCTCGGGCGGTGGTTCCGGGCGATCTCGGTGGCCGTCGTCCACGGGATGCTGGCCGGGATCGGGCTGGTCCTGATCTCCGGGCAGTTGTACGCCCTGGGCAGCGTGGAGGCTCCGGGGCAGACCCTGGCGAAGCTGGGCGGTGTGCACGAGCTCGGGGCTCGGGCCGACTGGGTCGCGGTGCTGCTCGGGGTGGGGACGATCGCCGCCATGGTCGCCTGGCGCCGGGTGCCCGCCCGGTTGCGGATCGTGCCCGGGGCGCTCGTCGGGGTGGCCGCCGCCACCGTCGCGGCCGCCCTGCTGCGACTGCCCGTCGAGAAGGTGCGGGTGACGGGCGTGCTGGCGGCCGTGTCCCCGCCCGGCTGGGGCGATTTCGACGTGCTGGCCTCCGTCGGAGCGGCCGGGACCGTGGTCGCACTGGCGCTGATCGCTTCCGCCGAGACGCTGTTCAGTGCCGCCGCCGTGGACCGCATGCACGACGGGCCGAGGACGGAGTACGACCGGGAGCTCATCGCGCAGGGTGTCGGCAACAGCGTGTGCGGGCTCCTCGGGGCGCTGCCGATGACCGCCGTGATCGTGCGCAGCGCGGCCAATGTGGAGGCCGGCGCGCGCACGCGGGCGGCCAGGGTGATGCACGGCGGCTGGCTGCTGCTGTTCGCGGTGGCGTTCCCCCGGGTGCTGGAGATCGTCCCGCTCGCCGCGCTGGCCGGGGTGCTGCTGCACGCGGGCTGGAAACTGCTGCCGGCCAAGGCGGTGGCCGCGCTGTGGCGGACGCATCGGGGCGAGGCGGTGGTGCTGCTGGCCACGGCCTCCGCGATCGTGGTGACCAACCTCTTCGAGGGGGTGCTGGTCGGGCTGGGGCTCGCCGTCGCCAAGGCGGCCTGGGAGACCTCCCACGTGCACATCGAGGAGGTGTGGGAGGAGGAGGGGCTGTCCGTGCGGATCGTGGGGAACGCCAGCTTCCTGCGGCTGCCCAAACTGCTCGACGCGCTGGACGCGTTGCCGCACGGGCAGCCGGTACGGCTCGATCTGAGCGGGCTGCGCCACCTCGACCACGCTTGCCTGACCGCCCTCGAGGGCTGGGAGCGGATGCGGGCGCCGCTCCCCGGCCGGGAGGGCGTCATCTAGCCGGGCTACCCTCCGCCCGTGGACCATCAGCTGAAGCGCACCCTGGGTGTCTCCGACGCCGTCGTCGTCGGGCTCGGCGCGATGGTCGGCGCCGGTATCTTCGCGGCCCTCGCCCCGGCGGCGCGGGCCGCGGGCGAGGCGCTGCTCGCCGCGCTCGCCCTGGCGGCGCTCGTGGCCTACTGCAATGCGCACTCCTCGGCGCGGCTCGCGGCCCGCTACCCGGCCTCGGGCGGCACCTACGTCTACGGGCGCGAGCGGCTCGGGCCCTTCTGGGGCCATCTGGCGGGCTGGGGGTTCGTGATCGGCAAGACCGCGTCCTGCGCGGCGATGGCCCTCACCGTGGGCGCGTACGTCTGGCCCGGGCAGCAGCATGCCGTGGCCGTCGCGGCGGTGGTGGCGCTGACCTCCGCGAGCTACGGCGGTGTTCAGAAGTCCGCCCGGATCGCCCGGCTGATCGTGGCGGTGGTACTGGCGGTGCTGGCCGGGGTGGTCGTGGTGTGCCTGTCCTCCGGCGCGGCCGGAGCGGGGCGGCTGGGCGGTTCGGACTGGGACGCCGCCGGGCTGTTGCAGGGTGCCGGTCTGCTGTTCTTCGCCTTCGCGGGCTACGCCCGGATCACCACCCTGGGCGAGGAGGTGCGCGACCCGGAACGGACGATCCCGCGGGCGGTGCCGCTCGCGCTGGGGATCGCGCTGCTGGTGTACGCCGCGGTGGCGGTGGCGGCGCTGTCGGTGCTCGGCGCCGACGGGCTGGCGCGGGCGGCGGCCCCGCTCGCCGACGCGGTCCGGGCGGCCGGGCGGCCCGAACTGGCCCCGGTCGTACGGGTGGGCGCGGCCCTGGCCGCGCTGGGCTCGCTGCTGGCCCTCGTGCTCGGGGTGTCACGGACCGTGCTGGCGATGGCCCGGGACGGTCATCTTCCGCGCGCGCTGGCCGCCGTACATCCCCGGCATCAGGTGCCGCACCATGCGGAGCTGGCAGTGGGTGCGGTCGTGGCGGTGCTCGCGGCCATCGCCGATGTGCGGGGCGCGATCGGCTTCTCCTCCTTCGGAGTGCTCGCCTATTACGCGATCGCGAACGCCTCCGCGTGGACACTCGATTCAGGTGTCAAGGGGCGGACCGTGGCAGCGGTCGGGCTGTCCGGCTGTGTGGTGCTGGCCTGCGCGCTGCCCCTCGCGTCGGTGGTCGCGGGGGCGGTGGTGCTGGCACTCGGCGCGCTGGCCTACGGGGTGCGGAGCCGGCTCAGATCCGGGATCTGAATTCGGCCCAGGGCGCCAGCTCCAGGTCGCGCTCCTCCCCCAGCTCCGACTCCTCGCAGAACCAGGCGGTGCCGTCGAGCCAGCCGCGCAGCCAGCCGGCCAGGCTCGGGGTGTCGATGGACCAGGCGAGGTCCGGCTCCCCGAGGCTCGGGTCGAAGAGCAGTACTTGGGCGGTCTCGGAGCGGCAGTCCACGCAGGCGTACATGGTGCAGCCGAAGTCGGCTATCGGCAGCACGCCCTCGGGCCAGCGCCATCCGGAGGCGCGGTGCGCCTCATAGCTCTGGACGGTCTGACGCAGGGAGAGCAGCCCGCATTCGGGTCCGAATCCGCCGTCGCCGATACGGGTGTAGAGCGCGCTGAGCAGCGGCGGCAGGGCGAAGCCGAGTATGCCCTCGGCCCGGGCGATCTCCCCGCTGCCCAGCGGCGCGGGCAGCGGCCCTCCGTGCCCGCGCGCGGAGTTGCGTACGCGGTCTGCGACTTGCTCCAGCAACTGCTCGGTCTCGTTCATGCGTTCATGGTGACGCACCCCACCGACAACCCGCCCGGCCTGTGGACAACTCCGTCAGCGGGAGGCGAACGGGGCGTCCGTCGGGACGATTTCGCGGCCCAGGGGGAGCAGGGCGAGCGGGACCATCTTGAAGTTGGCGATGCCGAACGGGATGCCGATGAGCGTGATGCAGAGGGCGATGCCCGTGACGATGTGGCTCAGGGCCAGCCACCAGCCGGCCAGGACCAGCCACAGGACGTTGCCGATGCAGGAGGCGGCGCCCGCGTCGTGGCGCTCGACCGTGGTGTAGCCGAAGGGCCAGAGGGCGTAGACCGCGATGCGGAAGGCGGCGATGCCGAAGGGGATGCCGATGATGGTGATGCAGAGCAGCACGCCCGCGAGGAGGTACCCCAGGAACAGCCAGACGCCGCTCAGGACGAGCCAGATGACGTTCAGGATTGTCTTCATTGGGGGCGGCCTGCCATCTGTTCGAGCCGGGCGATGCGCTCGGCCATCGGAGGGTGTGTGGAGAACATCTTAGAAAGGCCTTCACCAGGACGGAACGGGTTGGCGATCATCATGTGGCTCGCCGTCTCCAGCCGGGGCTCCGCAGGCAGCGGGAGCTGCTTGGTGCCCGCGTCGAGTTTGCGCAGGGCGCTGGCCAGGGCGAGCGGGTCCCCGGTGAGCTGGGCGCCGGACGCGTCGGCCTCGTACTCGCGCGAGCGGCTGATGGCCAGCTGGATCACGGAGGCGGCCAGCGGGCCCAGGATCATGATCAGCAGCATGCCGAAGAGGCCGGGGCCCTCGTCGTCGTTCGACCGGCCGACCGGAATCAGCCAGGCGAAGTTCACCAGGAACATGATCACCGAGGCGAGGGCGCCGGCGACCGACGAGATCAGGATGTCGCGGTTGTAGACGTGGCTGAGCTCGTGGCCGATGACCCCGCGCAGCTCGCGTTCGTCGAGGATGCGCAGGATGCCCTCCGTGCAGCAGACCGCGGCGTTGCGCGGGTTGCGGCCGGTGGCGAAGGCGTTGGGGGCCTCGGTGGGCGAGATGTAGAGGCGTGGCATGGGCTGGCGCGCGGACGTGGAGAGCTCGCGCACCATGCGGTAGAGCTGGGGGGCCTCGAACTCGCTGACGGGGCGGGCGCGCATCGCGCGTAGAGCCAGCTTGTCGCTGTTCCAGTACGCGTAGGCGTTCGTCCCGAGGGCGATGACCACGGCGACGATCAGGCCGCCCCGCCCGAAGAAGCTTCCGATGAGGATGATGAGTGCGGACATCCCGCCGAGGAGTACGGCGGTCTTGAGCCCGTTGTGCCGGCGGTGCACGGTACGCCCTCCAAATGGTGCGGCAGGGGGAGCCCCGTCATGGGTCTGAGGGTCTACGGTCCAGTGGACCCTCCCTTCCTGGTCAACGCGAGGTGAGGGCGTCTGGTTCCCAGGGCGCACGGCGGCGGCCGCCCGCCGCCGCCCCTTCCCGGGGGCGGCGGGGCCGCGGCGGGCGTTGCTCCGTACGGGTGAGGGCGGGTGCCGCCTCGTGCGGGCTACTGCGCGAAGAGGCTGCCCGACGCGACGCGCAGGACCAGCTGCGGGGCGCCTGAGAGGACGACCGCGGTGATCGCGGTGACGACGATGGCCGCCGTCACGGGCCAGGGGGCCTTCGTACGGGTGTGCGCGCCCTCGGTGCCCGCGGCGCCCTCGGCGACCTCCGGCCCGCGGAAGAGGAGCGCGGTCCACCGCAGGTAGTAGTACAGGGCGATGACGACGTTGACCGCCATGACCACGGCGAGCCAGCCCAGTCCCGCGTCGACCGCGGACCGGAAGACGGTGACCTTGGCGAAGAGCCCGATGATGCCCGGCGGCAGGCCCGCCAGGCAGAGCAGGAAGAAGGCAAGCGAGAGGGCGGCCAGCGGACGCTCGGCGTACAGGCCGCGGTAGTCGCTGATCCGGTGGAGCGGCTTCGTACGGGCGACGAGGGCGGCCACGGCGAAGGCGCCGAGGTTCACGGCGGCGTACATGAGGGCGTAGGCGACGGTGGAGCCGATCTGGTCGCGGCCGGAGTACGCGGCCGCGGCGATCGGGACCAGCAGGTAGCCGGCCTGGCCGACCGAGGACCAGGCGAGCAGCCGTACGGCGCTGTTCGGGCGGTCGGCGGACTGGCGCAGTGCACCGGCGTTGCCCACGGTCATGGTGAGCGCGGCGAGGACGGCCAGGGCCGGACCCCAGATGTCGGAGTACGCCGGGAAGGCGATCACCGTGACGAGGATGAGGCCGGTGAAGCCGACGGCCTTGCCGATCACGGAGAGGTAGCCGGCGATGGGCAGCGGGGCGCCGACGTAGGTGTCGGGGACCCAGAAGTGGAAGGGGACGGCCGCGGTCTTGAAGGCGAAGCCGACGAGGGTGAGCGCGACGCCTGCCATGGCGAGCGTGTCGAGCTGCCCGGGGACGTCCTCGAGGCGGTCGGCGATCTGGGTGAGGTGCAGGGAGCCGGTGGCGGCGTAGACGAAGCTGACGCCCATCAGCGACACGGCGGTGGCGGTGACGGAGGACAGGAAGAACTTGAGGGCGGCCTCGGAGGAGAGCCGGTCGCCGCGGCGCATGCCGACGAGGGCGAAGGCGGGCAGCGAGGCGACTTCGAGGGCGACGATCAGGGTGGCGAGGTCGCGGGATGCGGGCAGCAGGGCCGCGCCGGCGGCGGAGGAGAGCAGCAGGAACCAGTACTCGCCGGCGGGCATGCGCGTGTCGCGGACGGCGGTGACCGACAGCAGGGCGGTGACCAGGGCTCCGGCCAGCACCAGGAACTGGATGACGAGCGCGAAGTGGTCGGCGGCGTAGCTGCAGGCCGCCGGGTCGTTGGTGAGGCAGAAGGTCGTGCGGTCGCCGGCGCGCAGCGGCAGCAGGGTGACCGTGGCGGCGGCCAGGCCGGCGACCGAGACCCAGCCGAGGAGCGGCTTGTGGCGCTCGGACACGAAGAGGTCGGCGACGAGGACGAACAGGCCGACGGCGGCGGTGATCACCACGGGCGCGATGGCGAGCCAGTCGACGGACTGGACCAGGCTGGGGGTCTCGGCGGAGAGGACCGTCAGGGCCGTCATGAGTTGCCTCCTGCGAGGAGCTTCTGGACGGCCGGGTCGGTGAGGCCGAGGAGGACCGCGGGCCATAGGCCGGCGAGGACGGTGAGGGCGACGAGGGGGGTCCAGGCGGCGAACTCGTAGCGCTGGATGTCGGCGACGGCGAGCTCGGGGCCTTCCTTGGGGTCTCCCATGCAGACGCGCCGCACGACGATCAGCAGGTAGGCGGCGGTGAGCAGGGTGCCGAACGCGCCGATGGCCATGAAGGTGAGGAAGGCGGGGCGGGACAGGCCCTCGGCGGGGTCGAAGGCGCCGAAGAGGGCCAGCATCTCGCCCCAGAAGCCGGCCAGGCCCGGCAGACCGAGGGAGGCGACGGCGGCGAAGGCGAGGAAGGCGCCCATGCGGGGGGCGCGGCCGTAGAGGGCGGCGCCGGTGGCCCCGGCGAGGGTGTCGAGGTCGGCGGTGCCGTAGCGGTCCTTAAGGGCGCCGACCAGGAAGAAGAGGAGGCCGGTGATCAGGCCGTGGGCGATGTTGGCGAAGAGCGCGCCGTTGACTCCGGTGGGGGTCATGGACGCGATGCCGAGGAGGACGAAGCCCATGTGTCCGACGGAGGAGTACGCGATGAGGCGCTTGAGGTCGCCCTTGTTCCCCTTGCGGGCCAGCGCGAGGCAGGCGAGCGATCCGTAGACGATGCCGACGGCGGCGAAGGCGCCCAGGTAGGGGGCGAAGGTGGTCATGCCGTCGGGGGTGACGGGGAGCAGGATGCGGACGAACCCGTACGTGCCCATCTTGAGCAGGACGCCGGCCAGCAGGACGGATCCAACGGTGGGCGCGGCGGTGTGCGCGTCCGGGAGCCAGCTGTGCAGCGGCCACATCGGGGTCTTCACGGCGAGGCCGGTGCCGATGGCCAGGACGGCCAGCAGCTGGGTGGTGCGGGTCAGTTCGCGGCCGTTGTCAGTGGCGAGTGCCACCATGTCGAATGTGCCGCTCTTCAGTCCGATCAGCAGCAGACCGAGCAGCATGACGACGGATCCGAGCAGCGTGTAGAGGATGAACTTCCAGGCGGCTGCCTGCCGCTGGGCACCGCCCCAGCGGGCGATGAGGAAGTACATCGGGATGAGGACCATCTCGAAGGCGAGGAAGAAGAGCAGCAGGTCGAGGACGGCGAAGGTCGCGAGGGTGCCGGACTCGAGCACGAGGAGCAGCGCGACGAAGGCCTTCGGGGAGGGGCCTGCGGGGAGCTTGAAGTAGCTGTAGAGCGCGCAGAGGAAGAACAGCAGCGCGGTCATCAGGAGGAGGGGGAGCGAAATGCCGTCGACACCGAGGTGGATCCGGACGTCGAGCGCCGGGATCCAGCTGATGTCCGTCGTCGCCTGGAAGCGGGACGGGGCGTCGTGGTCGAAGCCCAGGGTGAGGGCGATGGCCGCGGCGAGGATCACGCCGGTCACGGTCACGCCGTGGCGGAGCACGGCCTGTTCGGGGCTCTTGCCCTTGAGGCCGGGCGGGGCCGGCAGGAGGGCCGCGGCGGCGCCGAGGAGCGGTGCGGCCACGATGAACGCCAGAAGGAACTGCATCACGGACGGGCTGATATCAATCACGGCTGACTCACGGCTCACGATCCGGCGTTGACGTTGGCGAGGACGGCGGTGGCGATCGCCAGGACCACGGCGCCGGCGAGCAGGGCGCTCAGGTAGCTCTGCACGTTGCCGGTCTGGGCACGGCGTACGAGGCTGCCGAGCAGCCGGGGGCCGGCGCCCGCGCCGCGGACGTACGTGTCCACGACCTCGCGGTCGAGGAAGCGGACGAGGCTTGCCGCCGCCCGGACGGGGCGGACGAAGAGCCGGTCGTAGACGGCGTCGAGGTGGAAGCCGTCGGCGGCGTGGCGGTGCAGCGGGCCCAGGAGCGCGCGACCGGGGTCGGGGGCGGGTCCGGCCGGGACGGTGGGGTGGTCGTGGGCCACCTCGGCGACCTCGGGGGTCTCGGCCGCGGACTCGGCGGCGGCGGTGGCCGCGGATGCGGCGGCGGCCACGGCGGCGGGCTGCGGGGAGCCCGCTCCGGTGCCGGCACCGGCCGGGGCGGGGGCCGTGGCCGGCCGGGCCGCGGCGCGCTGCCAGAGGGCGTAGGTGAGCATCACGCCGATGACCGCGGCGCCCGTGCCGAGGACCGAGGTGACCAGGGTCGGGGTGAGCTCCTCGCCGTCGAACCAGTCGGCGATGGGGCCCGCCGCGAGGCCGAAGCCGATCGACGGGATCGCGAGCAGCCACAGCACGCCGGTCATGGCGACGGGCTCCTTGCCGTGGTCGGGGGCGGCTGCGCCCCGGCCGCGGAAGGCCATCAGCCACAGCCGGGTGGCGTAGGCGGCGGTGAGCAGGGCGGTCAGCACGCCGGCGACCAGCACCAGCCAGCCGGCGCTGCTGGGGGCGAAGTCCGAGTGGCCGGTGGCGGTCTGCTCGGCGGCGACGAGGACGGCTTCCTTGGAGAAGAAGCCGGCGAAGGGCGGGATCGCGGCGAGCGCGAGCAGCGCGATCGTCATCGTCCAGAAGGCATCGGGGATGCGCTTGGTCAGGCCGTCCATCCGGGACATGGCGGCCAGGGAGTTCGTACCGGCGGCGTGGATGATCACGCCGGCGCCGAGGAAGAGGAGTGCCTTGAAGACGCCGTGGGACAGGAGGTGGAAGATCGCGGCGCCGCGGTCGCCGACGGCGAGGGCGCCGGTCATGTAGCCGAGCTGCCCGATCGTGGAGTAGGCGAGCACCCGCTTGATGTCGTCCTGGGCGAGGGCGGCGAGGGCGGAGCCGATCATCGTGACGGCCGCCATGACGGCCATGACCACCAGTGCGGCGCGGGAGGCCGCGAAGACGGGGAGGAGGCGGGCGATGAAGTAGACACCGGCGGCGACCATCGTCGCGGCGTGGATCAGGGCGGAGACCGGGGTGGGACCCGCCATGGCGTCGGGGAGCCAGGTGTGCAGCGGGAACTGCGCGGACTTGCCCGCGACTCCGGCGAGCAGGAGCAGCGCGATCAGCGTCGGGTGGTCGAGTCCGCCGGCGGCGACGGTGCCCAGGATCTTCGTGATCTGGAAGGAGCCGGCGTCGGCGGCGAGTGCGAACAGGCCGATCAGGAAGGGGACGTCACCGAGCTTGGTGACGAGGAAGGCCTTCAGGGAGGCGGAGCGGGCCGCCTCGGTCTCCCAGTAGTGACCCACCAGGAAGTACGAGCAGATGCCCATGACCTCCCAGCCGACCAGCAGCACCATCAGGTCGCCGGAGTAGACGACGAGCAGCATGGCGGAGGTGAACAGTGAGACGAGAGCGGCATACGACGGGTAGCGCGGGTCTTCACGGAGGTACGCCGTCGAGTAGAGCTGTACGCAGGTGGCGACGAGTCCGACCAGGACGGCGACCAGCACGGCGAAGCCGTCCAGGTAGAGCGAGAGGTCGATCGGCACCGAGCCGGTCGGGGTCAGCTCGGTCGCGGTGCTGATCGCCGGTCCGCCGCCCTGGCGGACGGCGACGATCACGGCCAGTACGGCGGCGCCGAGCGTCGGCAGGATCGCGAGCGGCCGGACGAACCCGGGGGCGGTGCGGCCGAAGAGCAGTCCCGCCACCGCGCCCAGGAAGGGGAGCAGCGGGACGAGCACGGCGAGGGTCGTGGTGCTCACGCGGTGACCTCGCTCTGGTGGTTCGGGGTGTTCGGGGCGGGCTCGTGGCCTTCGGCGGTGTCGCGCAGCCGGTCGACGTCGGAGGTGCCGCGGTTGCGGTAGACCATCAGCACGATCGCGAGGCCGATGCCGATCTCGGCGGCGGCGATGGCGATGGTGAAGAGGGTGAGGGCCTGGCCGGCGTGCAGGGCGTCGCGCAGCCAGACGTCGAAGGCCACCAGGTTGAGGTTGACCGCGTTGAGCATCAGCTCGACGGACATCAGCACCAGGATGGCGTTGCGGCGGGCGAGTACGCCGTACAGGCCCGTGCAGAAGAGCAGCGCCGCGAGGACCGCGGGGTAGGCGAGGTGCATCAGCGCTGCCCCTTGTCACTGGTGACGCCGTCTTCGGCGGGACTGTTCCTGCGGGAGAGCACGATGGCGCCGATCAGGGCCGCGAGGAGGAGGACGGAGAGCGCCTCGAAGGGCAGCACCCAGTGCTGGAAGAGGATCTCGCCCGAGACCTTCGTGGAGCCCTGGACCGGCCCGTCGAGGTCGATCCAGGTCGTGCGGAAGGCATCGACGACGACCCAGACCAGTGCCACGGCGGCGACGGTGGCGACGCCGAGGGCGATCCAGCGGTTGCCGGAGTCCGCGTCCGGGGAGCGGCCGATGGGCGCCTTGGTGAGCATCAGCCCGAAGAGGAGGAGGACGACCACGGATCCGAGGTAGATGAGGACCTGGACCCAGGCGATGAACTCGGCGGTCAGCAGCAGGTACTCGACGGCGATGCCGCCGAGTGCGACGACCAGCCAGAGGGCGGCGTGCACCAGTTGCCGGGTGGTGACCGTGACGAGGGCCGCGCCGAGGGTGGCGAGTCCGACGAGCACGAAGGCGATCTCGACGCCGCTCGGGGAGAGGAAACCGGGCCCGGCGGCGGCTTGGGCCGCGGCCAGGGTGGCGGCGGGGGTCACGCGTCTCCCTCCGGGGTCGGGGTGGTCGGGGGTTCGGTTCCGCCTTCCCCCGCTGCGGCGGATTCGGCTGCCGCGGCGGCTGCGGCAGCGGCAGCCGCTGCTTCGGCCTTCTCCACTGCCTTGCGGGCGGCGGCGATCTCCTTGGGCTCCTCGGCGGCCGGGTCCAGCGCGGGCGGGGCCGGGACGGTCCACATCCACTCGCGGAGCTTGTCGCGCTCGTGGGTCAGCTCGTGGATGTCGGTCTCCGCGTACTCGAACTCCGGCGACCAGAAGAGGGCGTCGAAGGGGCACACCTCGATGCAGATGCCGCAGTACATGCAGAGGGAGAAGTCGATGGCGAAGCGGTCGAGGACGTTGCGGCTGCGCTCGCGCCCACCGGGGGTGGACGCGGGGACCGTCTCCTTGTGGGAGTCGATGTAGATGCACCAGTCGGGGCACTCACGGGCGCAGAGCATGCAGACCGTGCAGTTCTCCTCGAACAGGCCGATGACCCCTCGGGAGCGGGGCGGGAGTTCGGGCTGGACCTCGGGGTACTGGGCCGTGTGCGAGCGCTTCGTCATCGTGCGCAGCGTGACAGCCAGGCCCTTGGCGAGGCCGGATCCGGGGATGGGCATCAGTTCATCGCCACCTTCACGATGCCGGTGAGCGCGATCTGGGCGAGCGCGAGCGGGATGAGCGTGGTCCAGGCGAGCTTCTGGAGCTGGTCCTCGCGCAGGCGCGGATAGCTCACGCGGAGCCAGATCACGACGAAGGCGAGGATTCCGGTCTTGAGCAGGGTCCAGACCCAGCCGAGGCCGTCGGCGCCGAAGGGGCCCTGCCAGCCGCCGAGGAAGAGGACGGTGGTGAGGGCGCAGAGGACGACGATGCCGGCGTACTCGGCGAGGAGGAACAGCGCGAAGCGCAGGCCGGTGTACTCGGTGTACGCGCCGAAGATGATCTCGGAGTCGGCGACGGGCATGTCGAAGGGGGGCCGCTGCAGTTCGGCGAGGCCGGCGGTGAAGAAGACGAGCGCGCCGACGATCTGCCAGGGCAGCCACCACCACTCGAAGCTCTCGACGATCCCGGGGAGGGAGACCGTCCCGGCGGCCATCGCGACGGAGGCGGCGGCGAGCAGCATGGGGAGCTCGTAGGCGAGCAGCTGGGCGGCGGTGCGCAGGCCGCCGAGCAGGGAGAACTTGTTCGCGGAGGCCCAGCCGGCCATGAGGGAGCCGAGGACTCCGACGCCCATGACGGCGAGCACGAAGAACAGGCCCGCGTCGATGACCTGGCCGACCGCTCCCTCGCCCGGCCCGATGGGGATGGCGAGGAGGACGAGGAGGTACGGCAGCAGGGCGACGGCGGGGGCCAGCTGGAAGATGCGTCGGTCGGCGTTGGCCGGGACGATGTCTTCCTTCTGCGCGAACTTCACGCCGTCGGCGACGAGCTGGGCCCAGCCGTGGAAGCCGCCGGCGTACATGGGGCCGAGGCGGCCCTGCATGTGGGCCATCACCTTGTGCTCGGTCTGCCCGACGACGAGCGGGAGCACGAGGAAGACGGCGAACACGACGATCAGCCGCAGGGCGACGTCGAGGACGTCGTTCACGCGTCGCCTCCCTTGTCGGTGGTGGGGTGGGTGTCGGGGGCGTCTGCCTCGGCCTCCGGCGCGGGCGGCGGGGTCTCGGCCTGCCCGCCCGTGGTTTCAGGCTTCGCCGCGGCCGGCTCCGGCTCCGTGGTGTCGGCCTTGGGTGACGGTTGCTCGTCGAAGGCGGGCTTCGGGTCGTGCCAGGGGGCGTCCGCGCTGCGGGGCGCGACCCGGCGGGGTGCGGGCTGCGGCGCGTCCGGGGTCTGGCTCGCCGAGCCGTCCGTCGCCGAGCGGGTACGGCGGGGCGGACGGGCCTCGGAGGCCTCGGCCGCCGGGGTCTCCCCCGGCTCCGGGGCGGACGGGGCCTGGCTCGCGGAACCGTCGCTCGCGCTGCGGGTGCGCCGCGGCGGGCGGGCAGGACCTTCAGCGGCCGGGCTCGCGGAAGCGGCCTGGCTCGCCGAGCCCTCCGGTGCGGAGGGGGTACCGGGGGCCGGGGCCTCAGCGATCGGCGTGGCCGGAGTGGCCGGAGTGGCCGGCGCGGTCGGCGCGGCCTGGCTGGCCGAGCCTTCCGATACCGAGCGGGTGCGGCGCGGCGGGCGGGCCGGGGCTTCGGCGTCCGGGGGCGTCGGGGGCTGGGTGGCCGAGCCTTCGGTGACCGAGCGGGTGCGGCGGACCGGGGCGCCCTCGCGCGGGGTGCGGGCGGCGGCGCCCGCCGCGCCGGCGGCGCGGGGGGTCCGGGGGGTACGGGCGGGGGCCGGCGGGAGCTGGCCCTTCATCGGGCCCCAGTCGTTGGGGTCCGGGACGCCCGGCGGAAGCATCTGACGGCGCTTCGGCGCGTCCGGATCGTGGGCCTCGCCCGGTTCCTTGGCGCCGGGCCAGGCCTTGGCGACCCGCGCGGCCAGGACGAAGTCCTTGCGCAGCGGGTGTCCTTCGAAGTTCTCCGGGAGGAGGAGGTGGACGAGGTGCGGGTGGTCGGTGAAGACGATCCCGAACATCTCGTACGTCTCGCGCTCGTGCCATTCCGCTCCCGCGTAGACGGCGACCGCCGACGGCAGGGAGGGGGCGCTGTGCGGGACGGTCGTGCGCAGCAGGAGACGCCGTACGCGGTGGTTCTCCAGCGAGACGACGTGCGCGCAGATCCGGAAGCCGGTGCCGGGCTCGTCGACCGCGCTCAGCCAGTCGAAGTACGTGCAGCCCAGCTTGTCGCGGGCGATTTCGAGGGCGGCGATCCAGCTGCCGACGGGCACGTCCACCGTGAGGACGTCGTACGAGAACTCGGCGACGGCCTCGGCTCCGAAGACCGTCGGCGCCGCGTCGGGGAGGGAGTCGTAGAGGTTCACGCACCGCTCCCGGGGGCCGGCGGGGCCGTGACCAGGCCGCTGGTGAGCTGGGAGACGGACGGCCCGGCCGCGTAGCGGTCGGCCAGCGACTCGCGGGCGATCTTCTCCTGGAGCTTGAGGATGCCCTGGAGGAGGGCCTCGGGGCGCGGCGGGCAGCCCGGCACGTAGACGTCGACGGGGATGATCTGGTCGACGCCCTTCGTCACCGAGTACGAGTCCCAGTACGGGCCGCCGCAGTTGGAGCAGGCGCCGAAGGAGATGACGTACTTCGGCTCCGGCATCTGCTCGTAGAGCCGCTTCACGGCCGGGGCCATCTTGTCCGTGACGGTGCCCGAGACGATCATGAGGTCGGCCTGGCGCGGCCCCGGCGCGAAGGGGATCACGCCGAGGCGGATGAAGTCGTGCCGGGCCATGGACGCGGCGATGAACTCGATCGCACAGCAGGCCAGACCGAAGTTGAAGACCCACAGGCTGTACCGGCGGCCCCAGTTCAGGACCACCTTCATGGGTTCCGGGGCCAGGCGGGAGAGGACTCCCAGGCGCTTGGGCTCCGGGAGCAGCTCCGGCTGAGGTGTCACGTCCATTCGAGGACGCCCTTCTTGTACGCATAGAGCAGGCCGACGGCCAGGAAGCCCAGGAAGATGAACATCTCCACCAGCGTCGTGGCGCCGTAACCGGCGGCGGCGAACACCGTCGCCCACGGGAACAGGAAGATCGAGTCGACGGCGAAGATGACGTAGAGGAAGGCGTAGACGTAGTAGCGGACCTGGGTGTGCGCCCAGCCCTCGCCGACCGGGTCCACGCCGCACTCGTAGGTCAGCAGCTTCTCGTGGGTCGGGACCACGGGCCTCAGCAGGCGGCCGGCGCCGAAGGCCACGGCCACGAAGAGCACACCGAGGGCGGCCAGCAGACCGACGACCGAATAACTCCGGAAGTAGTCCGCCGCGAGCACGGTTACGGTCGATACCGTTGGTTCGGGCACGTCCGTTCCTCGCTCCTCGGTCACTGTCGACGATCTGGTACGGACGGGAGTCTAGGGCCTGCCTCACACAGGGTGGGGTTATCCCCCCTTCACAGCACCCCGGACACCCCATGGCATCGGCGGGCCGCTCTTGACAGGCTGTGGCCCATGACCACGAGCCATGCCATCCCCGACAACGATCGGCCTCCCCCCGTACGCGCCGCCTTCGGCGCCGTGACGTGGAAGGAGATCGCCTATCTGCTGACCAACCTGCCGTTGGCGATCGTCGGATTTGTCTACGCGGTTGTCATGGTTTCGGTCACCGGCGGTCTTTCCGTGACCGCGATCGGAATTCCCCTGCTCGCATGCGGTCTCTATCTGTCTCGGCAAATGGGACGGCTGGACCGGGCACGCGCCCGCGCGCTGCTGGGCGTACGGGTGGACGAGCCGACCCCGATCCCCGGTCCGAAGCGGTCCGGCGGATTCTTTCCCTGGTTGTGGACGAGCATCAAGGACCCCGTGGGCTGGCGGACCGTGCTGTACCAGCTGATCCGGCTGCCGTGGGGCGTACTCACCTTCACGGTAGCCCTGACCGGCCTGTTCGTGCTGTGGCCGGTGCTGCCGTACCTGGCGCGGCTGCTCGCGAACGCGGACCGGGCGATGGTACGGGGGCTGCTGTCGCCCTCCGACGACCTGGAGCGGCGGATCGCGGAGCTGGAATCCGACCGCGGCGTGGTCGTCGACACCGCGGCGGCCGACCTGCGGCGCATCGAGCGGGACCTGCACGACGGGGCGCAGGCGCGGCTGGTGGCGCTGGCGATGGGGCTGGGCCTGGCGAAGGAGAAGCTGCTGGAGGACCCGGAGGGCGCGGCGGCGATGGTCGACGAGGCCCACGGGGAGGTGAAGCTGGCGCTCCAGGAACTGCGGGACCTGGCCCGCGGGATCCATCCGGCCGTGCTGACGGACCGGGGGCTGGACGCGGCGCTGTCGTCGGTGGCGTCGCGGTGCGTGGTGCCGGTGAAGGTGGCGGTGGACCTGCCGCAGGCGCGGCCGGCGGAGGCGATCGAGGGGATCGCGTACTTCGTGGTGTCCGAGCTGCTGCAGAACGTGAGCAAGCACGCGGGGCCGGGTGCGCGGGGCGCGAGCGTGGAGGTGTGGCGGGCGGGGGCGCGGCTGCTGATACGGGTGTCGGACGACGGGCGGGGCGGAGCGGATGCCTCCGGCGGGGGGAGCGGGTTGGCGGGGCTGGCGGAGCGGTTGGGCGCGGTGGATGGGGTGCTGGTGGTGGATTCGCCCGCGGGTGTCGGGACTACGGTCACTGCGGAGCTGCCGTGGCGTGACCGGGGCTGAGGCTTTCGGGCCCCCGGCCCCCCTTCTTTTTGCTGGTGAGCGGGACTCCCGTCCGGGTGGGCGGGGGTCCCGTTCGCGTGTCCGCCGCGGCGGCGCTTCCTGGGGCGCCGCCCCAGACCCTCCCCCAGACCCCGTCCGGGGGGACCCCCGCGCCTCAAACGCCGGCGAGGCTGAAAGACCGGGGCTCCGCCCCGAACCCCGCGCCTCAAACGCCGGCGGGGCTGGGATGGGCGCGGCCCCGGGCCCCGCGCGTCGAACGCCCGCGCGCGGGGCCGTGGGTAGTGGGGTTAACCCCCCGGTCGAGAGGCCGACTCGCTGGATGGTTCGGGGGTGGGGCGGGGCGGCAGGGTGGGGGTGTAACGGAGGACCGGAAGGGTGGGTCGGGATCATGGACAACGGCAAGGGCACGGGCGGTGGTGTCGGCGCGGTGCTGCGGGCTCCGGTCGAGGGGCGGACCTGGCGGGAGTTCGGGTACCTCCTGATCGGGCTGCCGCTGAGCACGCTGTACTTCTCGCTCGCCATCACCGGTGTGAGCCTCGGCGCCGGTCTGCTCGTCACCTTCCTCGGCGTGCCGGTCCTCGCCGGCGTGCTCGCCATGTGCCGCGGGTTCGGCGCGGTGGAGCGGGCCCGGGTGCGCGCACTGCTCGGGGCGGACATCGCCGGCCCCGCGCCGATCCGGGCCAAGAAGGCCGGGCCCCTCGCCGCCATGGGCGCGCTGCTCAAGAGCGGGAGCGCCTGGCGGCACGTGCTGTACTCCGTGATCCACTTCCCGTGGGCGGTGTTCGGGTTCTGCCTGGCACTGACGTTCTGGGCGTCGGGTTGGGCCCTCCTGCTGTACCCGCTCTGGTTCTGGGTCCTCCCGACCTATTCCGACCAGCCCGGACTGCTGCTCTTCGAGAACGGCGACTACTCCTTCTTCCTCGACAAGCCCGTGGAGATCGCCCTCGGCTGCCTCGTCGGACTGGCGATCACCCTCACCACTCCGTGGGTGATCCGGGCCCTGACCACCGTCGACCGGGTCATGGTCGGCGGGCTGCTCGGGCGCTCCCGTCTGGACAGCCGCGTCACCGAGCTGGAGTCCGACCGGGGCGTGGTGGTGGACACCGCCGCCGCCGACCTGCGGCGCATCGAGCGCGATCTGCACGACGGGGCGCAGGCCCGGCTGGTGTCGCTCGCCATGGACCTGGGGCTGGCGAAGGAGAAGCTCGCCGAGGATCCGCAGGCCGCGGCCCGCATGGTGGACGAGGCGCACGGCGAGGTGAAGATCGCGCTGCAGGAGCTGCGCGACCTGGCCCGCGGGATCCATCCGGCCGTGCTGACGGACCGGGGGCTGGACGCGGCGCTGTCGGCGGTGGCCGCGCGGTGCACGGTGCCGGTACGGGTGGCCGTGGACCTCCCGGCCCGCCCGGCGGAGGCGATCGAGGGGATCGCGTACTTCACGGTCTCGGAGCTGCTGCAGAACATCAGCAAGCACGCGGTGGCCCGGTCGGCCTCCGTGGACGTGTGGAAGTCCGGGGAGCGGCTGCTGATCCAGGTCGCGGACGACGGGCGGGGCGGAGCGGGGGCCTCCGGCGGGGGGAGCGGGTTGGCGGGGTTGACCGGGCGGCTGGATGCGGTGGATGGGGTGCTGGTGGTGGATTCACCCGCGGGTGTCGGGACTACGGTCACTGCGGAGCTGCCGTGGCGTGACCGGGGCTGAAGCCGGCCCCAGGCCCCCGGGCCCCCTTCTCTTTGCTGGTCAGCGGGACTCCCGTCCGGGTGGGTGGGGGTCCCGTTCGCGTGTCCGCTGCGCGCCGCTTCCTGCGGTGCCGCCCCGGACCCTCCCCCAGACTCCGTCCGGGGGGACCCCCACGCCTCAAACGCCGGCGAGGCTGAAAGAGCGCGCCGGCGGGGGTGGGATGGGTGCGGCATGTGACCTTCCGGTTCGTGAAAACTGCCCCCGGACGCCCACGTGTTGTCCCGGCTCTGCCTTCACCAGGACTTAAGGCTGGGATGCTTGGCTGAGTCGTGTAGTGCGGGAAACGAGTGGACGCGGGAGCTGCAAAATCGTGGAAGACAGGGTGCGGGTGGTCATCGCCGAGGATTCAGTGCTGCTGCGCGAGGGCCTGACCCGGCTGCTGACCGACCGGGGGCATGACGTCGTGGCGGGCGTCGGGGACGCGGAGGCCCTGCTCAAGACGATCGCGGACCTGGCGGCCGAGGGCGCGCTGCCGGATGTGGTGGTGGCCGACGTGCGGATGCCGCCGACCCACACCGACGAGGGCGTACGGGCGGCCGTACGGCTGCGCCGGGAGTACCCCGGGATAGGCGTGCTCGTGTTGTCGCAGTACGTGGAGGAGCAGTACGCCACCGAACTGCTGGCCGGGTCGAGCACCGGGGTGGGGTACCTGCTCAAGGACCGGGTGGCCGAGGTGCGGGAGTTCCTGGACGCGGTGGTGCGGGTGGCGCGGGGCGGTACGGCCCTGGACCCCGAGGTCGTCGCCCAGCTGCTCGGCCGCAGCCGGAAGCAGGACGTCCTGGCGGGGCTGACCCCGCGCGAGCGCGAGGTGCTCGGGCTGATGGCCGAGGGGCGTACCAATTCCGCGGTGGCGAAACAGCTGGTCGTGAGCGACGGAGCCGTGGAAAAGCACGTCAGCAACATCTTCATGAAGCTGGGCCTCTCGCCGAGTGACGGGGATCACCGGCGTGTACTGGCCGTTCTCACCTATCTGAGATCTTGATCGACTGACAATCTGTCAGATACGGCATACCGGTCGGGCCGTCTCAAGGGGCGGTCCTACGGTCCAGAATGTGGTCGCCTCCGGGGAGCCTGATCCCTACCGACGTAGGGTGGGTCTGGGGGTGCTCACGCCTCGAAGGAGGTCCAGTTCAGTGACCAGCCAGGTCAGCAGCCCAGCCGAGCAGGCCGACGGGGCTGGGGGTGCGGTTGTCGGTGGACAACGCACTCCGGCGAGCCCGGGCAGCAAGGAAGTACGCCGTCTCGATCGTGTGATCATCCGGTTCGCGGGTGACTCCGGTGACGGTATGCAGCTCACCGGTGACCGGTTCACCTCGGAGACGGCGTCGTTCGGGAACGACCTGTCGACGCTGCCGAACTTCCCAGCCGAGATCCGCGCCCCCGCCGGAACCCTCCCGGGCGTCTCCTCCTTCCAGCTCCACTTCGCCGACCACGACATCCTCACGCCGGGCGACGCCCCGAACGTGCTGGTGGCGATGAATCCGGCGGCGCTGAAGGCGAACATCGCGGACGTGCCGCGCGGCGCGGACATCATCGTCAACACGGACGAGTTCACCAAGCGCCCCATGGCCAAGGTCGGCTACGAGACCTCGCCGCTGGAAGACGGCTCCCTGGACGCGTACAACCTCCACCCGGTACCGCTGACCACCCTGACGGTCGAGGCGCTGAAGGACTTCGGGCTCTCCCGCAAGGAGGCCGAGCGCAGCAAGAACATGTTCGCGCTGGGCCTGCTGTCGTGGATGTACCACCGGCCCACCGAGGGAACCGAGAAGTTCCTGCGGCAGAAGTTCGCGAAGAAGCCGGAGATCGCCGAGGCGAACATCGTCGCCTTCCGGGCCGGCTGGAACTTCGGGGAGACGACGGAGGACTTCGCGGTCTCCTACGAGGTCGCCCCCGCCACCCGCGCCTTCCCCACCGGCACCTACCGCAACATCTCGGGGAACCTGGCCCTCTCCTACGGCCTCATCGCCGCGAGCCAGCAGGCCGACCTGCCCCTCTACCTGGGCTCCTACCCGATCACCCCGGCCTCGGACATCCTGCACGAGCTCTCGAAGCACAAGAACTTCGGCGTGCGGACCTTCCAGGCCGAGGACGAGATCGCCGGCATCGGCGCGGCCCTCGGCGCGGCCTTCGGCGGGGCGCTCGGGGTGACCACCACCTCCGGGCCCGGCGTGGCGCTCAAGTCGGAGACGATCGGTCTCGCGGTGTCGCTGGAGCTGCCGCTGCTGATCGTGGACATCCAGCGCGGCGGCCCCTCCACCGGCCTGCCGACGAAGACGGAGCAGGCGGACCTCCTCCAGGCCATGTTCGGCCGCAACGGCGAGGCGCCCGTGCCGATCGTGGCCCCGCGGACCCCCGCGGACTGCTTCGACGCCGCCCTCGACGCGGCCCGGATCGCGCTCGCCTACCGGACTCCGGTCTTCCTGCTCTCCGACGGCTACCTCGCCAACGGGTCCGAGCCCTGGCGGATCCCGGAGATCACGGACCTGCCCGACCTGAAGGTCAAGTTCGCCACCGGCGCGAACCACACCCTCGCCGACGGCACCGAGGTCTTCTGGCCGTACAAGAGGGATCCGGAGACGCTCGCCCGGCCGTGGGCCGTCCCCGGCACGCCCGGCCTCGAACACCGCATCGGCGGCATCGAGAAGCAGGACGGCACCGGCAACATCTCCTACGATCCCGCCAACCACGACCTCATGGTCCGCACCCGCCAGGCCAAGATCGACGGGATCCGGGTACCGGACCTGGACATCGACGACCCGGACGGAGCCACCACCCTGGTCCTCGGCTGGGGTTCCACCTACGGCCCCATCACCGCGGCCGTCCGCCGGCTGCGGAACGCCGGACTCCCCGTCGCCCAGGCCCACCTGCGCCACCTGAACCCCTTCCCCAGGAATCTCGGCGAGGTCCTGGAGCGTTACGAGAAGGTAGTGGTGCCGGAGATGAACCTCGGGCAGCTCGCCACCCTGGTCCGGGCGAAATACCTGGTCGACGCCCAGTCGTACACCCAGGTCAACGGAATGCCGTTCAAGGCGGAGCAGCTCGCCAAGGTTCTCGAGGAGGCCATCAATGACTGAGGTGACCGTGACCGAAGGGTCCCGCACACTGCTTTCGCTGGTGCCCAAGTCCGAGTCCAAGCAGTCGATGAAGGACTTCAAGTCGGACCAGGAGGTCCGCTGGTGCCCGGGCTGCGGTGACTACGCCGTGCTCGCCGCCGTTCAGGGCTTCATGCCCGAACTGGGGCTGGCGAAGGAGAACATCGTCTTCGTCTCGGGCATCGGCTGCTCCTCCCGCTTCCCGTACTACATGAACACGTACGGGATGCACTCCATCCACGGCCGTGCGCCCGCCATCGCCACCGGCCTCGCCACCTCCCGCCGCGACCTGTCCGTCTGGGTCGTCACGGGCGACGGCGACGCGCTCTCCATCGGCGGCAACCACCTGATCCACGCCCTGCGGCGCAACGTCAACCTCAAGATCCTGCTGTTCAACAACCGGATCTACGGGCTGACCAAGGGGCAGTACTCCCCCACGTCCGAGGTCGGCAAGATCACCAAGTCCACGCCGATGGGCTCGCTGGACTCGCCCTTCAACCCGGTGTCGCTGGCGATCGGCGCCGAGGCATCCTTCGTCGCCCGTACCGTCGACTCCGACCGCAAGCACCTCACCGAGGTGCTGCGCGCGGCGGCCGACCACCAGGGCACGGCGCTCGTCGAGATCTACCAGAACTGCAACATCTTCAACGACGGCGCCTTCGAGGTCCTCAAGGACAGGGACCAGGCGCTGGAGGCCGTGATCCGGCTGGAGGACGGCCGGCCGATCCGCTTCGGGGCGGACGACGCGAAGGGCGTCGTGCGCAACCCGGCCACCGGCGACCTGGAGGTCGTCGACGTCACCCCGGCCAACGAGTCGCAGATCCTGGTCCACGACGCGAAGACCGCCAGCGCCACCACCGCGTTCGCGCTCTCCCGTCTGGCAGACCCCGACACCCTGCACCACACCCCCATCGGGGTCTTCCGCAGCGTCGAGCGGCCCGTCTACGACACGCTCATGGCCGACCAGCTCGACACGGCGATCGACCGCAGCGGCAAGGGCGACCTGGGTGCGCTGCTGACCGGCAACGACACCTGGACCGTCGTCGGCTGACCCGGACGACGCGGACACCGACGCGGACACGGCCGCGGACATGGCCGTACGGAGCCGCACGAAGCCCGGATCTTCCAGGAGATCCGGGCTTCGGCATGTCCCGCCCGCGCCCCGTACACGATCCCACGGAAAGCACTTTCGAAAAGTTAGCGCTTCCCGTAGGGTGGTGTTACTGCCCAGCGCCACCCCACGGGAAGAAGCCATCATGAGCATCGTCGTCACCGCTGCCACCGGAGCCCTCGGCCGTCTCGTCGTCGGGGAGCTGCTGAACCGTCTCCCCGCCGAGCAGGTCGCCGTCGTCGTCCGCGACAAGGAGAGGGCCGCCGACCTGGCGGAGCGCGGCGTCGAGGTCCGTGTCGCCGACTACGACGACGCCGAAGCCCTGGCCGGGGCCTTCCGGGCCGGCGACCGGGTCCTGCTGATCTCGGGCAACGAGGTCGGGCGGCGCGTGGAGCAGCACACCGCCGTACTGGAGGCCGCGCGGGCGGCGGGCGTGGCGCAGTTCGCCTACACCGGCATCCTCGGCGGCCCCGAGGCGGACTTCGACATCGCCCTCGACCACAAGGGCACCGAGCAGGCCATCCTCGGCTCCGGAGTCCCGTACACCTTCCTGCGCAACGGCTGGTACCACGAGAACTACACGCGCAACCTGTCCGCCGCCCTGGAGCACGGAGCGGTCGTGGCCAGTGCGGGCGAGGGCCGGGTCGCCTCGGCGGCGCGGGCCGACTACGCGGCCGCCGCGGCCGAGGTGCTCACCGGTGAGGGCCATCTGAACCGGGTCTACGAGCTCTCCGGCGACACCGCCTGGAGCTTCACGGAGTACGCGGCGGCGCTGTCCGCGCAGACGGGCCGGGAGATCGCGTACAAGGAGGTCCCGGCCGGCGAGCACCTGGCGATCCTGACCGGCGCCGGCGTCCCCGAGCCCTTCGCCGCGATCCTCGTCGACGCGGACGCGGCGATCGCACGCGGCCGGCTCGCGGGCACCAGCGGTGACCTGGCCCGGCTGATCGGACGGCCGACGACCCCGGTGGCCGAGGCGATCGGTGCCGCACTGGTCTGACCCCGCGCCCGGCCCTCGGCGGGCGCAGCACGGGACCGTCCACGCAAGCCCCGGAGGATGTCATGAGTATCTCGCGATAACGGGCATGACATCCGGGCCGCACGGCGCTACGGTCGTGAAGTTGGCTGGAAGTCGTACAGGAGGCCCCGTGAAGGCGGAGAACGAGCAGCGCACGGGTTTGCTCTACGGATTCGGCGCATACGGGATGTGGGGGCTGGTCCCCCTCTTCTGGCCGCTCCTGATGCCCGCGGGAGCCGTTGAGATCCTCGCCCACCGCATGACGTGGTCCCTGGCCGTGGTCGGACTGGCGCTGCTCGCGGTACGCCGCTGGGGCTGGATCCGGGAGCTGCTGCGCCAGCCGCGCAAGCTCGGCCTGACCGCGCTGGCCGCGTCGGTGATCAGCGTGAACTGGGGCCTCTACATCTGGTCGGTCAACAACGGCCATGTCGTCGAATCGAGCCTCGGCTACTTCATCAACCCGCTGGTCAGCATCGCGATGGGCGTGCTCGTACTGGGCGAGCGGCTGCGCCGCGTGCAGTGGGTGGCGGTCGGCATCAGCTTCGCCGCCGTCCTCGTGCTCGCCATCGGCTACGGCCGGCCGCCGTGGATCTCCCTGGTCCTGGCCTGCTCCTTCGCGACGTACGGGCTGATCAAGAAGAAGCTCAACATGGGCGGGCTGGAGTCACTGGCCGCCGAGACCGCCATGCTGTTCCTGCCGGCCCTGGGCTACCTGCTGTGGCTGGGCTCGCAGGGCCGGTCCACCTTCACCTCGCAGGGCGTCGGGCACGCGCTCCTGCTGGCCGCGACCGGGCTGGTCACCGCGATCCCGCTGGTGTTCTTCGGGGCGGCCGCCATCCGCGTCCCGCTGTCCACCCTGGGGCTGCTCCAGTACATGGCCCCCGTCTTCCAGTTCGGGCTGGGCGTCCTGTACTTCCACGAGGCCATGCCGCCCGAGCGCTGGGCCGGATTCTCCCTGGTGTGGGCCGCGCTCGCCCTCCTGACCTGGGACGCGCTGCGCACGGCACGGCGGTCCCGGGCGGCCCTCGCGGTGGCCCCGGCCGTCGTGGCGGCACCCGCCCGCGAGCCGGCGTAACGGGCCTGCCGGCAGGCACACACCAGCAAACGCTCCACACCCACGATCCCCGGTACAGGGCACCCGTACCGGGGATCGTCCGTTTTCCGAACTGCCCTGACCGAATTATGGTCTTGACGGACAGTCATACTCTCGCTGAACATCAGGCTCGCACTGACGCACTAACGCTCACCTGCTCTATCCCGCTCGTTCCGTCATATCCCCGCGGAATCCCGGAGCCCCCACATGAGCCTGTCCGTCTCCCGGCGCCTCGCTGCCGTGACCGCCCTCGCGGTCGCGGGCCTGATCGCCTCCACCGCCCCCGCCGCCCTCGCCGCCCCCACGGCGGTCACCGCGGCGCCTACCCCGCCCGACATCCCGCTGGCCAACGTCAAGGCCCACCTGTCGCAGCTCTCCACGATCGCCGCGAACAACGGCGGCAACCGCGCCCACGGCAGGGCCGGCTACAAGGCCTCGATCGACTACGTGAAGGCCAAGCTCGACGCGGCCGGCTTCACGACCACGCTGCAGACCTTCACCTCCAGCGGCGCCACCGGCTACAACCTGATCGCCGACTGGCCGGGCGGCGACCCCAACTCCGTGCTGATGGCGGGCGCGCACCTCGACTCCGTGACCTCGGGCGCGGGCATCAACGACAACGGCTCGGGCAGTGCGGCCGTCCTGGAGACGGCCCTCGCGGTCTCCCGGGCCGGCCTCCAGCCCACCAAGCACCTGCGCTTCGGCTGGTGGGGCGCGGAGGAGCTGGGTCTGGTCGGCTCGAAGTACTACGTCAACAACCTGCCGACCGCCGAGCGCGCGAAGTTCTCCGGCTACCTGAACTTCGACATGATCGGGTCCCCGAACCCGGGCTACTTCGTCTACGACGACGACCCGACCATCGAGCAGACCTTCAAGAACTACTACGCGGGCCTCGGCGTGCCCACCGAGATCGAGACCGAGGGCGACGGCCGCTCCGACCACGCCTCGTTCAAGAACGCGGGCATCCCCGTCGGCGGTCTGTTCACCGGCGCCAGCAACACGAAGTCCTCGGCGCAGGCCCAGAAGTGGGGCGGCACGGCCGGTCAGGCCTTCGACCGCTGCTACCACTCCTCCTGCGACAGCACGGCGAACATCAACGACACCGCCCTGGACCGCAATGCCGACGCCGTCGCCTACGCGATCTGGAACCTCGGGGCGGGCACCCCGGTCCCGCCGGGCCAGTCCTTCGAGAGCACGACGGACGTGAACATCCCCGACTCCCCCGCCGCCGCGGTCAACTCGCCGATCACGGTCTCGGGTGTCGCGGGCAACGCCCCGGCCACCACCAAGGTGGACGTGAACATCGTCCACACCTACCGCGGTGACCTGGTGGTCGACCTGGTCGCCCCGGACGGCACGGTCTACAACCTGCACAACCGCGCCGGCGGCAGCGCCGACAACCTCGTGCAGTCGTACACCGTCAACGCCTCCAGCGAGGTGGCGAACGGGGTCTGGAACCTCCGGGTCAAGGACGCGGCCGCGCAGGACGTCGGCTACATCAACAGCTGGAAGATCACCTTCTAGCACCTGCCGGTCGAGGCCCCAAGGCTCCGGCGCGATCCGGTCGGATCGCGCCGGAGCTACGCGTCCTCGGCGCGGCCCTGCAGCGAGGCCGCAAGCGGTTCCTGGATCCGGGCGCGCAGCTCCTCGGCGACGGCCGCGATGTCCGCGCGGCCCAGCTTCGCCGCCTCCACGAGGTCGCCGAGCTCCTCCGGCGAGGGCAGCTGCCTGGCCCCGGCCACGCGCAGGTACGAACGGGTCGCGGCGGCCGCGTAGAACTCGTTCATCGGGGATTCCAGCGCCGGGCACACCGCGAGGGTGTGCAGAAACGCGGCGGCCCGCCACGCGGTGTCCGGGGCGGGCTGTTCTGGCACCAGGACGAGGTCGTTCTGGTGGCGGGCGACCGCGGCGGCCACCCCGGAGGGGTCCCACACGGCGGGGTCGGACGGAAGATGGTGGGCCAGAGCGGTCCAGGCCCACTCCATGGTGATCTTCAATGCCCGAACCGCTCCTGGAAGTAGCCCCAGTGGTCGGCGAACTCCTCTATGCCGGACAGGAAGTTCTTCCGGTCCTCGTCGAGTTCGCGTTCGGTGACCTCGGTGATCAGCGCGGTGACCGTCGTCCCCAGGGCCGCCGCACGTGCCTTCAGGCGTTCGTGGAAGTCCTCGTCCAGGCGGATGGTGACGTGTCTCGACATGTCCAACACCGTACAGCGGGTGTGCTGTACGGACAGCCGGAATGCCGCAAGGGTGGGCAGGGACACAGTCCCGGCCCACCCTTGCGGCGCTCTCGTGCGGGGTGACTACTTGTTGGCGTCGGCCGCCTTCACCAGCGCGTCCTTGGTGACCGCGCCGACGTAGACCTTGCCGTCGTCGGTGACCAGGGCGTTGACCAGGCGGGTCGACAGGACCCGGCCCTCACCGAACTTCCCGGTGACCTTGTCCCCGAGGGAGTCGAGGAACTGCTTGGCCTCCTTCGGGGCGTTCTTGTCGTTCTCCAGCTCCTTCAGGCCCTTGCCGGCGCCCGAGTCGATCCGCGCGATGGTCGCCCAGCCCTCGCCGAGCACCTTCACGTCGCCCTGGCCGTTCGGACCTCCCAGCAGCCCGTCCAGGCCCGGGAAGGACTCCAGCGCCTTGAAGGACTGGTCCTTGTCCCCCTTGCCCGAGCCGTCCACGCCCTCGGTCACCTTGGCGCCCTTGGGCGCGGTGAAGGTGAAGGTGTCGGCGGCCGGCTTGGCGAAGTCCACCTTGCTGAAGCCGGCGTCCACGATCGGCTTGCCGCCCTGGGCGGAGAGCAGCTGCACGCGCAGCGGCACGCCGTTCTTGGCGTCGACCGCGATCTGGACCGAGCCGACCGTGGAGCCGCTCTGCTTGGGCTTGAGCACCAGCTGGTAGGCGTTGCGGCCGGCCACCTGCGCGGTATCGCCGACGCTGACGTCGGTGGTCGTTCCGGCGGCCTTCAGGATCTCCTCGGCGATCTTCTGGGGGGAGGCGCCCATCCGGTCGGCCGTCTTGTGGTCCTTGCCCGCGTCCTTGCCCCCCTGCGGGTTCTTCTCGTGGAAGACCTCGTTCGACTTGGAGTCGTAGCCCCAGACGTCGTCGCCGTTGTGGATGAGGCTGTACTCGTCCTTGCCGTCCAGGAACGTGAGCTTCTGGCGGTCCGGGCCGTCGGCCGCGACGCGGAAGGTGTGCGTGCCGCTCGCCAGCTGCGCGACCTTGTCCTCCGGGTTGGCGGAGCCGCCGGCGACCCCACCGCCGCCGAGCAGCCCGGTCGCGATCTTCGGGAGGCCCAGGTCGGTGCTGATCTTGGCCGTACCCGACAGCTGCTCCACCTCGGAGGCTGCGACCTTCTCGATGAGCTGCTGTGCCGTCACCTTCGGCAGGTCGGGCCCGCCGGCGTTGGCGAAAGCCGGGACCATCGCCACGGTCGCCGCGGCAACACCCGCCACCGCCACCGGTACGGCGTACCGGGCGACCTTGCGAGAAGTCTTCGTGTTCGCTGCCATGTCAGTGCCCTGCCCTCTTGTGTCGACGGCGGCGCCCGCCGTGTCGCCGCGCTCACCCGATCTGGTGGGGTTGATGACTCCATCTGACCAAATCACCGGCTCGGGGGCGTCAGCCCCCGGACGCAACTGCGCGTACGACCGTGGGATGACACGGGACGGGCCCTCCTGCCCGGACCCGTAGGGGTCGCCGGGGCGGAAGGGCCCGTTCCGATACTGCGGGTGCCCGAGGGGCTAGCCGGCGCGGTGCACCACGGCGTCGCAGAGCTCTTCGAGCGCCGACTTCGCGAAGCACTCGGGCAGCGGCGCGAGCGTGGCCCGCGCATCCTCCGCGTACCGGACGGTGTCGCGGCGGGCCTGCTCCAGGGCGGGGTGCGCCCGCAGCCGGGTCAGCACCTCGGCGTGACGGGCGTCGTCCGTCAGGTCGCCGTCCAGGAGGCGTACGAGTTCCAGGTCCTCGGGACGCCCGTCCCGCTCGGCCATCTCGCGCAGCCGCAGCACGGGCAGCGTCGGAATGCCCTCGCGCAGGTCGGTGCCCGGGGTCTTGCCGGACTCGTGCGCGTCGGAGGCGATGTCGAGGACGTCGTCGGCGAGCTGGAAGGCGGTGCCGAGCCGCTCGCCGTACTGGGTGAGGATGTCGACGACCGACTCGTCGGCGCCGGCCATGAGCGCGCCGAAACGGCCGGAGACGGCGATCAGCGAGCCGGTCTTGCCGGCGATGACGTCGAGGTAGTGGGCGACGGGGTCGCGGCCGTCGCGCGGACCGGCCGTCTCCAGGATCTGACCCGTCACCAGCCGTTCGAACGCCTCGGCCTGGATGCGTACGGCCTCGGGCCCGAGGTCGGCCAGTATGTGCGAGGCGCGGGCGAAGAGGAAGTCGCCCGTCAGTACGGCGACCGAGTTGCCCCAGCGGGCGTTGGCGCTCTCCACGCCGCGGCGCACGTCCGCCTCGTCCATGACGTCGTCGTGGTAGAGCGTCGCCAGGTGCGTGAGCTCGACCACCACGGCGGACGGAACGATTCCGGGTGCGTAGGGATCCCCGAAACGGGACGCGAGCATCACCAGCAGCGGCCGGAACCGCTTGCCTCCGGCCCGGACCAGGTGCTGTGCGGCCTCGGTGATGAAGGGGACTTCGCTCTTGGTGGCTTCCAGCAGACCCGCCTCGACGGCGGCCAGTCCGGCCTGGACATCGGTCTCAAGAGCCTGGTCCCGCACGCTCAGTCCGAACGGCCCGACGACGGTCACGAGGGGTACTCCTGTCTGCTGACGATCACGCTGACGATCACATGGATTGTCGATGTGTCGCTGCCATCACTCAAGCCAGCGTATCGGGTCTGTTTTCGATCACCGAGAGCGCCTTCCCGGCCACCACCCGAGCACTGTCCGATACACACCGGTATGTTCTGAAGGAGCCGAAACAATCGGAGCATACGTTTTGTCCAGAACTGCGACCGACAGGGACGAGCCCGCGGATCCGGCGGACGACCAGCCGCCGCCCCGCGACGACCACGCCTTCCTCGGCCACCCGCGGGGCCTCGCCACGCTCTCCGGCCTGGAGGTCTGGGAGCGCTTCTCCTTCCTCGGCATGCAGGCGATCCTCGTCCTCTACTTCGCGGACACGGTGGCCGGGGGCGGCCTGGGGATGAGCCCTGGCACCGCGGCCTCCGTCTCGGCGGCCTACGGGACCATGGTCTACCTCGTCTCCGTCGCCGGCGGATGGCTCGCCGACCGCATCCTCGGTTCGTACCGGGCCGTGCTCTGGGGCGGCATCCTGATCGCCTGCGGCCACTACGCGATGGCCGTGCCGACCGCCGCCATGACCTGGGCGGGACTCGGCCTGATCAGCGCGGGCACCGGCCTGCTCAAGCCCAACGTGGCCACCATGGTCGGCAAGCTCTACCGGACGGACGACGACCGGCGCGACGCCGGCTTCGCCCTCTACTACATGGCCATCAACATCGGCGCCTTCGCCGGACCGCTGATCACCGGCTGGCTCGGCGAGCACAAGGGCTGGCACTGGGGCTTCTCCGCCGCCGCCATCGACATGACCGCGGGCCTGGTCCAGTACGTGCTCGGCCGCCGCCACCTGGCCGGACGCAAGCACTCCGCCGAGTACGCGCTGGCACCCGCCGCGATGGCCCAGGTGGTCAAGGTCTACGGCCAGGTGTCGAACCCTGTGTACTTCGGCCTCAACGGCGCCGTCGCGGTGGCGGCGGGCCTGGCCGTGTTCGCGCTGGCTCCGTGGCTGCGGCGCACGATGCACCCCGTCCACTGAGGTCCATTGAGGTGGTTCACACATGATCATCCGTACCGCGTTCCCGTACGAGACCACCCACGAGGATGTCCGGATCCCGATGGCCGACGGCGTGGAGCTGTACGCGCGCATCTGGCGCCCGGTGACGGACGAGCCGGTTCCGGCGCTGCTGGAGTACCTCCCGTACCGGCTCACCGACTGGACCGCGCCGCGCGACTGGCAGCGCCATCCCTGGTACGCGGGCCACGGCTACGCCTCGGTACGGGTGGACGTGCGCGGCCACGGCTGCAGCGGAGGCCGCCCCGGCGACGAGTACGACGCCCGCGAGCTGGCCGACGGGGTCGCGGTGGTGGAGTGGCTGGCGGCGCAGCCGTGGTGCACGGGGTCGGTGGGGATGTTCGGGATCTCCTGGGGCGGCTTCAACTCCCTCCAGATCGCCGCCCTGGCCCCCGAGGCGCTGAAGGCGGTCGTCACCGTCTGCTCGACGGACGACCGGTACGACAACGACGTGCACTACATGGGCGGCTCGGTGCTGGCCGTGGACATGCACGCGTGGGCGGCGACCATGCTGGCCTTCGCCTCCCGGCCGCCGGACCCGCTGTTCACCGGCGACGGCTGGCGGCAGCAGTGGCTGGACCGGCTGGAGGCGGTCGAGCCGCTGATCCACACCTGGCTCTCGCACCAGACCCGCGACGCCTACTGGCGTCACGGCAGCGTCTGCGAGGACTACGCGGCGATCGGCGCCGCGGTGCTCGCGGTGGGCGGCTGGCACGACCCGTACCGGGACACCGTGCTGCGGCTGGTCGAGCACCTGCCGTCCGGGCGCGTACGGGGCCTGATCGGGCCCTGGTCGCACCAGTACCCGGACCGCGGGCTGCCGCCCGGACCGGCGATCGGCTTCCTCCAGGAGACCCTGCGCTGGTGGGACCACTGGCTGAGGGGCACGGACAACGGGGTGATGGACGAGCCGCTGCTGCGCGCCTGGATCAGCGACTCGCACCCGCCGGCGACGGTGTCCGAGGAGCTCCCGGGCCGCTGGGTCGGCGAGAGGGCCTGGCCCTCGCCGTCCGTGATCCCCGTCCCGTACGTGTTCCAGGGCGCGCCGGTGGCGGTCGCCTCCCCGCAGCACACCGGGATGGACGCCGGACGCTTCTTCCCCTTCGGCAACGACGCCGACCTGCCGCCGGACCAGCGGGAGGAGGACGCGAAGTCGGCCTGCTTCGAGTTCCCGGTGGGGGGCGGGGAGCCGGTGGAGATCCTGGGCCGGCCCTCGGTCACCCTGCGGCTGCGGCTCGACGTGCCGTACGGGCAGGTGGTGGCCCGGCTGTGCGACGTCGCCCCGGACGGCACGTCGACACTGGTCACGCGGGGCGCCCTGAACCTGTCGGCCCGCCAGGGCCGGGACCGGGCCGTGCCGTGGCCGGTGGGCTCGTACGAGGACGTCACCTTCGAGCTGAACGGCATCGGCCACGCCTTCCCGCCCGGGCACCGGATCCGGCTCGCCGTGTCCTCCGCGTACTGGCCGTGGATCTGGCCGCGGGCCGGGTCCGAGGCCGGCTGGACCCTGGACCCGGCGGGCAGCGCGCTGACCCTCCCGGTGCGGGCGGGCTCCGCGGCGGACGGCGGGATCGTCTTCGAGCCGCCGGAGCAGGCGCCGCCGCTGGGGGTCGCCTTCCCGGCGACGCTGGACGAGCCGCGCCGGGAGCGAGTGGTCGTGCGGGACGTCGCGCGCGGGACGTGGCGGCTGGAGGTGGACCCGCGGTACGGGGGCACGCGGGTGTACCCGGACGGCCTGGAGTGCAGCGAGGACGCGGAGGAGGTGTACGAGATCCAGGACGCCGACGCGCTGTCCGCGCGGGCCCGCTCGCAGTGGCGGATCCGGCTCCACCGGCCCGAACTGGGCTGGGACGCGCGGGTGGAGACCCGGTCGGAGATCTCGTGCGACGAGGGCGGCTTCGTGACGTCGAACGAGGTGGTGTGCCGGGAGGGGGGCGAGGTGGTCTTCCACCGCACGTGGGAACGCCGTCTGCCTCGTGCGGCGGGCTGAGCGGGTCCAACCGCCCTGGCGGGCGGCCCCGGGGCTCCGCCCCGGACCCCGCGCCTCAAACGCCGGCGAGGCTGAAAGACCCGAGGCGCGGGGGCGGAGCCCCCGGAACCGGCGGTCAGCCGTACAGGCGCTCCAGGACCACCGCGATGCCGTCGTCCTCGTTCGACAGGGTGATCTCGTCGGCCACCGCAACCAGTTCGTGGTGGGAATTGGCCATGGCCACCCCGTGCGCGGCCCACGCGAACATCGGGACGTCGTTCGGCATGTCCCCGAAGGCGATCGTCCCGGTCGGGGACGCCCCCAGGACTTCCGCCGCGCGCGCGAGCCCGCTCGCCTTGTCGATGCCCGGCGGCTGGAGTTCCACCGTGTGCTCCCCCGCCATCGTGACGTTCACGAGGTCCCCGACCACTGCTCGCGCCACCCGCGTCAGCTCGTCGTCGTCCAGTTCCGGGTGCTGGAGCAGCACCTTGTTGATCGGGGCGGACCACAGGTCCGACCGCCGCGGCACCGGCACCGTCGGCAGGTGCGGGTGCCACATCCGGTAGCCCGGCCCTATCAGCATCTCCGCGTCCACCCCCTCCTGGTTGACCGCCGCGTAGACCTCGCCGATCTCCGCCTCGATCTTGCCGAGGGCCACCTCGGCCAGTTCCCGGTCCATGGAGACGGAGTGCAGCAGGCGCCCGCACGCCGCGTCGTACACCTGCGCGCCCTGCCCGCACACCGCGAGCCCCGTGTAGCCGAGGCCGTCCAGGACGTGTCGGACCTGTGGGACCGGGCGGCCGGTGACGATGATGTGCCGGGCGCCGGCCGCGCGGGCCGTCGCGAGGGCCTTGTACGAGCGGGCCGAGACGGTGTCCCCGGCGCGCAGCAGAGTCCCGTCCAGGTCAGTGGCGATCAAGACATAGGGAAGGGCCGGAGGCGGGGCGGAAGTCACGGCGCCAAGGATACGGACCCCTTTGGACAAGTCCTACAAATAGAGCCCGAATCCGGCCTCCCACACGTCCCGTCAGCCACGTAACGTGTCAACCAGCTCCCGGGACACCCCCGGACCGCGTCGAAAGCGAGGCAGCACCCCATGCCCCAGCAGAGCCCCCTCGATCTCCCCGAGGGCGACCCGTTCGGGCCGCACAACCTCCCGTACGGCGTCTTCTCGACCTCCGCGGAGGACCGCCGCCGGATCGGCGTGCGGATCGGCGGGCACGTGCTCGACGCGGGGGCGGCCGCCGCCGCGCTCGGTTCCCCGTACGCCGGGCTGCTCGGGCAGTCCTCCCTCGACCCGCTGCTGGCCGCCGGGCGCACCGCCTGGCGCGACGTGCGCCGCGCGCTGACCGCCTGGGTGACCGACCCCGGCCACCGCGCCACGGTCGAGCCGCACCTGCTGCCGCTCGACGAGGTCACGCTGCACCTGCCGTACGAGGTCGCCGACTACGTCGACTTCTACGCGAGCGAGCACCACGCCACCAACGTCGGCCGGATCTTCCGCCCGGACGGCGACGCGCTGACGCCCAACTGGAAGCACCTGCCGATCGGTTACCACGGCCGCTCCGGCACGATCGTGGTCTCCGGGACCGACGTCGTACGGCCCTCGGGGCAGCGCAAGGCGCCCACCGACCCGGCGCCCGTCTTCGGCCCGTCCGTCAAGCTCGACATCGAGGCGGAGGTCGGCTTCGTCGTCGGCACGCCCTCCGAGCTGGGCCGCCCGGTGCCGCTGGCCGACTTCGAGGACCACGTCTTCGGGCTGTTCCTGCTGAACGACTGGTCCGCGCGCGACATCCAGGCCTGGGAGTACGTGCCGCTGGGCCCCTTCCTCGGCAAGTCCTTCGCCACCTCCGTCTCCGCCTGGGTCACCCCGCTGGAGGCCCTGGACGCGGCCCGCGTCACCCCGCCGGCCCGGGACTTCCCGCTCCTGCCGTACCTGGACGACGCCGAGCTCGACCGCCCCGGCGGCTTCGACCTGCACATCACCGTCTCCATCAACGGGCAGGAGGTGGCGCAGCCGCCGTTCGCGTCGATGTACTGGACCGCCGCCCAGCAGCTCGCGCACATGACCGTCAACGGCGCCTCCCTGCGCACCGGCGACGTGTACGGCTCCGGCACCGTCAGCGGCCCCGAGACCGGCCAGCGCGGCTCGCTGCTGGAGCTGACCTGGAACGGCCGGGACGCGATCGAGCTCGCCGACGGCAAGCGCACCTTCCTGGAGGACGGGGACACCGTCACCCTCACCGCCTGGGCGCCGGGCCCGGACGGTACGCGCGTCGGCCTCGGCGAGGTCACCGGCCGCATCGTGGGACAGCTCTAGTCCACCCGTCGGTCGGCGGGGTGGCGGATCTTTCCGCCACCCCGCCGAAACCGCAGCTCAGAGCCTTGTGAATGCGCCGTCAGGTGGCGCAACACTGCAGCAACACCACCGCCTCCGGGCCCCCGGTACGTTCCCTGCCATGCCAGTCGAACGCACCGCCACGCACACCGTCCCGGTCGCCGCCGCGCGCCGCCGGCGGCTGCGCGCGGACCAGGCGCGACAGCTCGCCGACCTGCTCCGCCACCAGATCCTGGCGGGCGGCTACCCCGACGGGGTCCTCCCCCTGGAGGGCGCCCTCGCCGCCGACTACGGCGCCGGCCGCAACACCGTCCGCCAGGCCCTCGACCTGCTGCGCGGTGAGCGGTTGGTGGAGCGCCGGCCGGGTGTCGGCACGGTCGTCGTCTGTGAGAAGTACCCGCACGGCCTGGACCGCCTGCAGGGCCTGGCCGAGACCCTGCACGAGCACGGCCGGGTGACCAACGAGGTCCGCACGGTCGGGCCCGTGCGCGCCCCCGCCCCCGTCGCCGGGCGCCTCGGCCTGCCCGAGCACGCCGACGTGCTCTACATCGAACGGCTGCGGCGCCTGAACGGACTGCCGCTCTCCCTCGACCTCACCTACGTGCCGATGGACATCGGAGCCGAGCTGCTGGGCTGCGACCTGGAGAACACGGACGTCTTCCGGCTCCTGGAACAGCTGACCGGGCAGCCGCTCGGCCACGCCGAGATCACCCTCGAGGCCGTCAACGCCGACGCGCACTCCGCCGCCGTCCTGCAGGCCCCGCGCGGGGCCGCCGTCCTGATGCTGGAACGGCTCACCCACCTGCGCGACGGCCGGCCCGTGGACCTGGAGTTCATCCGCTTCCGCGGCGACCGGATCACCATGAGCGGCCTGCTGCGCCGCTCCCTCTGAGCCTCCGCCCCACCCCCTTCCCTGGAGACAGCCATGCCTGTGGTCCCCCAGCGCGGCGACGTGCCCGTGACCATCGACGAGTCCCTGTGCATCGACGGCTGCACCCTCTGCGTCGACATGTGCCCGCTCGACTCGCTCGCGATCCGCGAGGACAACGGCAAGGCCTACATGCACGTGGACGAGTGCTGGTACTGCGGCCCGTGCGCCGCCCGCTGTCCCACCGGCGCGGTCACCGTCAACATGCCCTACCTGCTCCGGTGAAAGGCCCCACCTCCATGCGTACGAAGGCTCTCGCGCCCGCGCTCGTCCTGCTCCTCGCCCCGCTCGCCACGGCCTGCGGCGGCGACGCCTCCGGGGCGTCCGGCTCCGGGACGGTCACCGTGACCGTCGGCTACCAGTCCAAGACCATCAACACCGTCACCGCCGGCACCCTGCTGCGCTCCCTCGGCTACTTCGAGCAGGAGCTCGCCGCGCGCAGCAAGCAGGACGGCGTCACGTACAAGGTGGACTGGCAGGACTACGCCACCGGCGCCCCGATCACCGCCCAGATGACCGCCGGGAAGATCGACATCGGCTCGATGGGCGATTTCCCGCTCCTCATCAACGCGGCGCGGGGCAAGGAGCTGAAGCAGCCCACCCACCTCGTCTCCGTCACCGGCTACAACCTGCGCGGCGGCCTCAACACCGTGGTCACCGCGCCGGATTCGAAGCTGGAGTCCCTCGCCGACCTGCGCGGCAAGAAGGTGTCGACGAGCGTGGGCTCCGCCGCCGACGGAACCCTCGTACGGGCCCTGCAGCGCGCCGGGATCGACCCGGAGAGCGGCATCCAGAAGCTCAACCAGCAGCCCAGCGTGGGGGCTTCGGCCCTCCAGGCGGGCAGCGCGGACGCCCTGTCGCAGTTCGTGGCGTGGCCGGGGCAGCTCGCGTACGAGGGGCGGGCGAAGGCCCTCTACGACGGCGCCGAGCTGAACCTGCCGACCTTCCACGGGGTCACCGTGCGCGAGAAGTTCGCAAAGGAACGGCCGGGCGTCCTGGACGACTTCCTGCGGGCGCAGCGCAAGGCCACCGACCACCTGCGCGCGGAGCCGGTGGCGGCCGCCGAGTCGGTGGCCGAGGAGACCGGCCTGCCGGCGGAGGTGGTGTACCTCTATAACGGCGCGAACGGCATCGCCACCTTCGACCCGGCGCTGCGCCCGGAGCTGATCGACGCGCTGAAGCAGGACGTGCCGGTGCTGCAGGCCGGCAAGCTGGTCGGCGACGTGGACGTGGACGCCTTCGTGGACCCCGAGCCGCTGAAGCGGGCGGCGGGCGGCACGCCGGAGTACCCGAAGGCGTCGGCCCCCAAGTCCGAGCTGTGGGTGAAGGGCCAGACCCGTACGCAGTCCTTCGACTCCCCGCGCGAGCTGCTGAAGGCCGCGCGCGGCGCGGACGTCCGGGCGGCGTACGTGCCGGACGCGGTGACCGGCACGCTGTGGTTCGCGGACAAGGCGGTGTGGGTGGCCGAGGGGCCGGAGCTGCGGGCCTTCGTCACGCCGGCGGGCGCGAAGTCGTACGTCGACCAGCACCAGGGGTCCGGGGCGCGGATCCTGAGCTTCGCCGAGGCCGGGGCCCTGGCGTCATGACGGGCGGCCGCTGGCTGCTGCGGGCGGCCTCGCTCGGGGCGGCGCTCCTGCTGTGGCAGGGGCTGACCTCGCTCGACGTGAACCTGTGGCTGCGTTTCGAGCAGTTCCCGACGGTGGGCGAGATCGCCTCGACGTTCGCGGAGCGGGCCGGGACCGCGCCCTACTGGCAGGACCTGGCCTCCAGCCTGCGCCGCATCGTGACGGGCTTCGCGCTCGCCGCCGTCCTGGGCGTGGTGGTGGGCACGGCGGTCGCCCGGTCCCGGATCGCTGCCGACGTGGTGGGCCCGCTGCTGGAGGTCCTGCGTCCGGTCCCGGCCATCGCGCTGGTGCCGGTGGCGATCCTGATGTTCCCGTCCAACGAGCAGGGGATCGTCTTCATCACCTGCGCGGCCGCCTTCTTCCCGGTGCTGGTCTCGACGCGGCACGCGGTGCGGGCGCTGGCCCCGGTGTGGGAGGAGGCGGTCCTGACGATGGGCGGCGGGCGGGCGCGGGTGCTGTTCTCCGTGGTCCTGCCGGGGGCCCTGCCGGGCATCTTCGGGGGCCTGTCGGTCGGCATCGGGGTGTCGTGGATCTGCGTGATCTCGGCCGAGATGATCTCCGGCGAGTACGGGGTCGGCTACCGCACCTGGCAGGACTACACGGTGGTCGACTACCCCGGCGTCTTCGTCGGCATGGTCACCATCGGCGCACTGGGCTGGCTGACGTCCACGGCCGTGGAGCACACGGGCCGCCGCCTGACGTCCTGGCTCCCCCGTTCCGCCGTCTCCTCGTCCCCCGCCCCCGCCCCCGCCCCCGCCCCCGGAAACGGTGAAAGGGCGGCCAGGCGAACAGCCCCGCAGGGCACGACCACCGGAGGGACGCAGAAGTGACCACCCTGACCACCGAGAAGCCCGGCGCCACCCAAAAACCCGGCGCCACCCTCGCCCTGCGCGGGGTGCGGCTCGGCCACCGCGGGCACGTGGTGCTCGACGGGGTCGACCTGACGGTCGAAGCCGGGGAGGTGCTGGCCGTGGTGGGCCCGTCCGGATGCGGGAAGTCCACGCTGCTGCGCACCCTGGCCGGCCTGCTGCCCCCGTTGGGCGGCACGGTCGAGCAGGACGGGCGGCCGCTGACCGGTCCGGACGCCGACCGCGCCCTGGTCTTCCAGGACGACGCCCTGCTCCCCTGGCGCACGGTCCGCGCCAACGTCGAACTCCCCCTCGCCATCAGGCGCTCCCGCGCCGACGGGCCCGGTCGGCTGTCACGGCCGGAGCGGCGGCGGGTTGCCGAGGAGTGGCTGGAGCGCGTGGGTCTCGGCGGCCACGCCCACCGGCTCCCGCACCAGCTCTCCGGCGGCCAGCGCCAGCGCGTGCAGCTGGCCCGCGCCCTCGCCGCGCGCCCGCGCGCCGTCCTGATGGACGAGCCGTTCGGCGCGCTCGACGCGCAGACCCGGGCCGAGATGCAGGACCTCCTCGTGGACGTCCTGGCCGGCACCGGCGCGACCGTCGTCTTCGTCACCCACGACGTGGACGAGGCCCTCTTCGTCGGGGACCGCGTCGCCCTGCTCGGCGCCGGTGAGGTGGTCTCCGTACCGCACCCCCGCGACCGCGGCCGCGCGGCGACGCACGCCGCCCTGCGGCAGCAGATCATCGACTCTCTCTGAAAGGCAGCACCGTGGACATCCCCGCGATCGGCGACGCCGAGGAACTCTCCTGCGACGTCCTCGTCATCGGCGGCGGCACCGCCGGCACGATGGCGGCGCTGACCGCCGCCGAGCACGGGGCCCGCGTCCTGCTGCTGGAGAAGGCCCACGTACGCCACTCCGGCGCCCTCGCCATGGGCATGGACGGGGTCAACAACGCCGTCGTCCCCGGCCGCGCCGAGCCCGACGACTACGTCGCCGAGATCACCCGCGCCAACGACGGAATCGTCGACCAGTCCACGGTCCGCCAGACCGCCACCCGCGGGTTCGCGATGGTGCAGCGCTTGGAGTCGTACGGGGTGAAGTTCGAGAAGGACGAGCACGGCGAGTACGCGGTGCGCCAGGTCCACCGCTCGGGCTCGTACGTGCTGCCCATGCCCGAGGGCAAGGACGTCAAGAAGGTCCTCTACCGGCAGCTGCGGCGCCGCGAGATGCGGGAGCGGATCCGGATCGAGAACCGGGTGATGCCGGTGCGGGTCCTCACCTCGCCCGAGGACGGCCGGGCGATCGGCGCGGTCGGCTTCAACACACGGACGGGTGCCTTCGTGACGGTGCGCGCGGGGGCGGTGATCCTGGCGACCGGCCCGTGCGGACGCCTCGGCCTGCCGGCCTCCGGATACCTCTACGGCACCTACGAGAACCCGACCAACGCGGGCGACGGCTACGCCATGGCCTACCACGCGGGCGCCGCGCTGACGGGGATCGAGTGCTTCCAGATCAACCCGCTGATCAAGGACTACAACGGTCCGGCGTGCGCGTACGTCGCGAACCCCTTCGGCGGCTACCAGGTCAACCGGCACGGCGAGCGGTTCGTGGACTCCGACTACTGGTCGGGCCAGATGATGGCGGAGTTCGCGGCCGAACTCGCCTCGGACCGCGGCCCGGTGTACCTGAAGCTCAGCCACCTCCCGGAGGAGTCGGTGGCCTCGCTGGAATCGATCCTGCACACCACCGAGCGGCCGACGCGCGGCACCTTCCACGCGGGCCGCGGCCACGACTACCGCACGCACGACATCGAGATGCACATCTCGGAGATCGGGCTGTGCGGGGGCCACTCGGCGTCGGGCGTCCGCGTCGACGACCACGCCCGCACCACCGTGCCCCGGCTGTACGCGGCCGGGGACCTGGCCTCCGTACCGCACAACTACATGATCGGGGCGTTCGTCTTCGGTGACCTGGCGGGCTCGGACGCGGCCGGGTACGCGGCGTACGAGGGCGAGTTGCCGGCCCCACAGGTGGCGGCGGCCCACGAGCTGATCTACCGGCCGCTGCGCAACCCGCAGGGCCCGCCGCAGCCCCAGGTGGAGTACAAGCTGCGGCGGTTCGTGAACGACTACGTGGCCCCGCCGAAGACGGGCGCGAAGCTCTCGCTCGCCGTGGCCGCCTTCGACCGGATGACCGGCGAGATCGCGGAGATGGGCGCGACCACCGCGCACGAGCTGATGCGGTGCGCGGAGGTGTCCTTCATCCGCGACTGCGCGGAGATGGCGGCCCGTTCCTCGCTGGCCCGTACGGAGTCCCGCTGGGGCCTCTACCACGAGCGGCTCGACCACCCGGAGCGCGACGACACCGGCTGGCTCCACCACCTGGACCTGCGCAAGTCGGCCTCGGGGGCGATGGAGTTCACGGCCCGGCCGGTGGAGCCGTACCTGGTGCCGGTCGACGGGTTCGCCCCGGCCGGCGGCCCCTCGCGGGACCTGGGGGAGGTCGACCTGGTCCCGGTGGCCACGGCGGGACCCCGTGAGGCGGCTCCGGCGGCCCGCGCGCAGGCCTCCCCGGTCCCGGACGCGGCACCCGCGCCCTCGCGCGGCTCCGCGTCCTCGCCCCGGATCCTGGAACTGCTCGCCCTGGCCGAGGAGTCGCCCGACCTGGCCGCGCTCACGCCCTACCTGGCCGACCCCGATCCGGCGGTACGGGCCGCCGCCGTGGCCGCGCTCGGCGAGACCGTGCCGGCCGGCGCCGGGCCCGCGCTGGCCGCACGCCTGGCCGACGCCGCTCCCGCCGTACGGGCGACCGCCGCGGCCGCGCTGCGCGAGCTCGTGGAGGTGCTGCCGGGCGGGCCGGAGCTGGCGGCCGGGCTGCGCGCCGCGCTGGCCGTGCCCGACGCGGTGGTGCGCTCGGCCGCGCTCGAAGCCCTGCGGGCGCTGCGGCTGGGCGATGCGGAGCTGTACGCCGCCTCGCTGGCCGATGCCGACACGGAGGTGCGCATCCACGCGGTGCGGGCGCTGGTCTCGGTGGACGCGGTCCCTGCGCTGGCCACGGCCGCGGCGGATCCGGCCCGCGAGGTCCGGGTGGCGGTGGCCAAGGGGCTGGCCGCGGTGCGCGATCCGGCGCCGGCTCCGCTGGACCCGCTGCTCGCGGACGCCGACCCGCTGGTGCGGGGTGCGGCGCTGGGCGCGCTGGCCTCGGTCGGCTGCCCTGCCGGGTACGCCCGGACCGCGGTGGCGGCCCTGGGCGACGCGGCCTGGCAGGTCCGGGCCGGGGCGGCGGCCGGGCTGTCGGCGGCCGCCCCGGAAACGGCGGTGCCGGCTCTGACCAAGGCCTTGGCCGATGCCAATGCGGACGTCCGCAAGGCGGTGGTGCTGTCCCTGCTGGCCCACCGGGACACCGCGGAGGCCCGGACCGCGCTCGCCACGGCGGTCACGGACCCGGACGCGGACGTCCGCGCGTACGCGGCCCGCGCCTGAGGGGCGGCGGGGCCCCGTTCGGAGGCGCGCCGCGTGCGGCGGGCGGGACGGGCCGGGATGGTGGACGGACGAATGGAAGCGGGAACCCGTACCCCGTACCCCCACCGCGAGGAGCCCCCCGCCATGTACGTACGCAGTCTGCAGACCGTCCTCGCCTGTGCGGCCGCCGTGTCGCTCGGCCTGGCCGCGGTGGCTCCGGCCCAGGCGGTCGAGGGGCCCGCCCCCGACCCGCGCAACGCCAAGGCCATGCGGGACATGGCGACCGCGATCGCGGCGACGGCCAGGTACGCGGACGAGCGGGAGGCCCTCAAGGACGGGTACGTCCCCCACGGCGAGGAGTGCATGACCAACCCGTTCGGGGTGGGCGCCATGAACTACCACTACGTCAAGCAGGCCAACTGGGGTTCGAAGGACCCCGCCAGGCCGACCGCGCTCCTCTACAGCAGGGAGAAGGACCGCAACGGCCGCCGCAGGCTCGAGACCGTGGAGTGGATGTCCACCGACCGCGACCAGGACCTGAAGACCGCCGACGACCGTCCGAGCATGTTCGGGCTGCCCTTCGACGGGCCGATGCCGGGCCACTGGGCGGGCATGCCCAAGCACTACGACCTGCACATGTGGGCGTACAAAAAGAACCCGGCGGGCCGCTTCCACAACTGGAACCCGGCCCTGACCTGCCCGAAGAAGGCCCCCACCCCGGGCAAGCCCGCCGCCCACACGCACGGCCACTAGCCGCACCCGCCGATACGGTCAAGTGCCATGGGCATATGACTTACCCATAAGAGCGGCTTCTCCGGGAATCCCGGGGGATACGCTGGTCGGACTCGCGAGACTCCGTGGCATGGGAGCACTACCGATGAGCGTCGATCCCGAGACCCCCGAGCAGGAGCCCGCCCCGCGCTGGCCCGTCCCGCCCGCGGGCGGGTGGACGGCCGACGACCTTGACCGGCTTCCCAACCTGCCTCCGCACACGGAGCTGATCGACGGGAGCCTGATCTTCGTGAGTCCGCAAACCCGTTTCCACATGCGAGCCCTGCGATTCTTCGAATGGCAACTCGAATCACTGGTTCCGGACGGACTCGAAGTGATGAGAGAGTTCACCATCGACATCGACCGACTGAACCGGCCCGAGCCGGACGTCCTCGTCGTCGATGAGGAACTGGCCCGGGGCCCCGAGCAACAGACACGGATCCCCGCCGCGTCCGTCCGGCTGGCCATCGAGGTCGTCTCTCCTGAATCGATCGGCCGGGACCGCGAGACCAAGCCGGCCAAGTACGCCCGGGCAGGGATCCCCCACTACTGGCGGGTCGAGAACAAGAACGACCGTGCAGTCGTCTATGTGTTCGAACTCGAACCGGCCACGCGTGTCTACGTCGCAACCGGCATCTTCCACGACCGGCTGAAGGTCGTGGTCCCCTTCCCCATCGACCTGGACCTCACCACCATCAAGCCGAAGGGGCTACCGGAGTAGACCCGCACACGACTAAGGGCCCGGCTCCCCGAGGGGGCCGGGCCCTGTGCCGTACGGCGAACCGGTCAGCGGACGAAGGTGCTCGCCTGCCCCGCCAGGTCCAGGAAGTACTGCGGGGCCACGCCCAGGACCACGGTGACCGCGACGCCCACCGCGATGGTGGTCATCGTCAGCGGCGAGGGCACCGCCACCGTCGGGCCGTCGGCCTTCGGCTCGCTGAAGAACATCAGGACGATCACCCGGATGTAGAAGAACGCGGCGATCGCGGACGAGATGACGCCGACCACGACCAGCGCTCCCGCGCCGCCCTCGGCCGCCGCCGTGAACACGGCGAACTTGCCCGTGAAGCCCGACGTCAGCGGGATGCCGGCGAAGGCCAGCAGGAACACCGCGAAGACGGCCGCCGTCAGTGGCGAACGTCGGCCCAGCCCCGCCCACTTGGACAGGTGCGTCGCCTCGCCGCCCGCGTCGCGCACCAGCGTGACCACGGCGAAGGCGCCGATCGTCACGAAGGAGTACGCGCCCAGGTAGAAGAGGACCGCCTGGACGCCCTCCGCCGAGGTCGCGATCACGCCGGCCAGGATGAAGCCCGCGTGCGCGATCGAGGAGTACGCCAGCAGCCGCTTGACGTCCGTCTGCGTCACGGCGACCACCGCGCCCGCCAGCATCGTGACGATGGCCACCCCCCACATCACCGGCCGCCAGTCCCACCGCAGGCCCGGGAGGACCACGTAGAGCAGGCGCAGCAGCGCGCCGAAGGCGGCCACCTTCGTCGCCGCCGCCATGAAGCCGGTGACCGGGGTCGGGGCGCCCTGGTAAACGTCCGGGGTCCACATGTGGAAGGGGACCGCGCCGACCTTGAAGAGCAGGCCCATCAGGATCAGCGCGCCGCCGGTCAGCAGCAGCGCGTCGTTGCCCATGGTGGAGGCCAGCGCCGGGTCGATCTTCGTGACCGTGCCGTCGACCACGTCGGCGATCACCGCGTACGAGACCGAGCCCGCGTAGCCGTAGAGCAGCGCGATGCCGAAGAGGAGGAAGGCGGAGGAGAAGGCGCCCAGCAGGAAGTACTTCACCGCGGCCTCCTGCGACATCAGCCGCTGGCGGCGGGCGACGGCGCAGAGCAGGTACAGCGGGAGGGAGAAGACCTCCAGCGCGATGAAGAGCGTCAGCAGGTCGTTGGCCGCCGGGAAGATCAGCATTCCGGCGATCGCGAACAGGGCCAGCGGGAAGACCTCGGTGGTGGTGAAGCCCGCCTTGACGGCGGCCTTCTCGCTCTCGCTGCCCGGTACGGACGCCGCCTGGGCGGCGAAGGAGTCCACCCGGTTGCCGTGCGCGGCCGGGTCGAGGCGCCGCTCGGCGAAGGTGAAGATCGCGACGACCGAGGCCAGCAGGATGGTGCCCTGCAGGAACAGCGCCGGGCCGTCCACGGCGATGGCGCCCATCGCGGCGATGTGCGCCTTCGTCGAGCCGTACCCGCCGGCCGCGAGGCCGACGACCGCCGCGAAGGCCGAGGCCAGCGCCGCGACGGCGAGGAACACCTGCACGTAGTACCGGGACTTGCGGGGCACGAAGGCCTCCACGAGGATCCCGAGGACCGCCGCGCCCACCACGATCAGCGTGGGCGCGAGCTGTGCGTACTCGATGGTCGGTGCCGGGATCCGGTCGACCGGCGCCTCGGCCGCAAGCGTCCACAGGCTGTGGGCGGAAGTCACTGTGCTCACTTCGCCGCCTCCCCGTTCTTGGCTTCGACGGCCACTTCGGGCTTCGGGTCCGTCTGCTTCACGTCCGACATGGTGTGCTCCACCGCCGGGTTGACGATGTCGGTGAGCACCTTCGGGTAGACGCCCAGCCCGATCAGCAGCGCGATCAGCGGGGCGACCACCAGCAGCTCCCGCAGGCGCAGGTCCGGCATCGTGCGGACCTCCTCCTTCACGGGGCCGGTCATCGTGCGCTGGTAGAGCACCAGCGTGTAGAGCGCGGCGAGCACGATGCCGATGGTGGCGATGATGCCGACGACCGGGTACCGGGCGAACGTGCCGACCAGGACCAGGAATTCACTGACGAAGGGCGCGAGGCCCGGCAGCGAGAGGGTGGCCAGGCCGCCGATCAGGAAGGTTCCGGCGAGGACCGGGGCCACCTTCTGGACGCCGCCGTAGTCGGCGATGAGCCGCGAGCCGCGGCGCGAGATCAGGAAGCCGGCCACCAGCATCAGCGCCGCCGTCGACAGGCCGTGGTTGACCATGTAGAGGGTGGCGCCGGACTGGCCCTGGGAGGTCATCGCGAAGATGCCCAGGATGATGAAGCCGAAGTGCGAGATCGAGGCGTAGGCGACCAGCCGCTTGATGTCCCGCTGGCCGACCGCGACCAGCGCGCCGTAGACGATGCTGATCAGGGCCAGGACCAGGATCACCGGTGTGGCCCACTTGCTGGCGTCCGGGAAGAGCCCGAGGCAGAAGCGGAGCATCGCGAAGGTGCCGACCTTGTCGACGACCGCGGTGATCAGGACGGCGACCGGGGCGGTGGACTCGCCCATCGCGTTCGGCAGCCAGGTGTGCAGCGGCCACAGCGGGGCCTTCACCGCGAAGGCGAAGAAGAAGCCGAGGAAGAGGAGCCGCTCGGTGTTGGTCGCCATGTCGAGCGTGCCCGCGGCGCGGGCGGCGGTGATCTCCTGGAGCGAGAAGTTCCCGGCGACCACGTACAGCCCGATGACGGCGGCCAGCATGATCAGGCCGCCGACCAGGTTGTAGAGGAGGAACTTGACCGCCGCGTACGAGCGCTGCGCGGCCGCATTCTCGTCGGAACCGGAGTGCGCCCGGTCCCCGAAGCCGCCGATGAGGAAGTACATCGGGATGAGCATGGCTTCGAAGAAGATGTAGAAGAGGAAGATGTCGGTGGCCTCGAAGGAGATGATCACCATCGCCTCGACCAGCAGGATCAGGGCGAAGAAGCCCTGGGTCGGCCGCCACCGGGAGCTCTTGGTCTCCAGCGGGTCGGCGTCGTGCCAGCCGGCCGCGATCACGAAGGGGATCAGCAGCGCGGTGAGCCCGATGAGCACCACCCCGATCCCGTCCACGCCCAGCTCGTACCGGACGCCGAAGTCGGCGATCCACGGGCGGGATTCGGTGAGCTGGTAGCGGTCTCCACCGGGGTCGAAGCGGACCGCGACGAGCACGGCCAGGACCAGGGTCGCCAGCGAGAAGAGCAGCGCGAGCCACTTGGCGGCGGTCCTGCGGGCGGCCGGGACGGCCGCCGTCAGGATCGCGCCGACCGCGGGGACCGCGGCCGTCACCGTCAGAAGCGGGAAACTCATTTCACACCGCCCTCATCAGCAGGGTCGCGGCGATCAGGACCACCGTTCCCCCGAACATCGAGACCGCGTAGCTGCGGGCGTAGCCGTTCTGCAGCTTGCGCAGGCGGCCCGAGAGCCCGCCGACCGAGGCGGCCGTCCCGTTGACCACCCCGTCGACGAGGCTGTGGTCGACGTACACGAGCGAGCGGGTCAGGTGCTCCCCGCCGCGCACCAGCACGACGTGGTTGAAGTCGTCCTGGTACAGGTCCCGCCGGGCCGCCCGGGTGAGGAGCGAGCCGCGCGGGGCGAGGACCGGGACGGGCCTGCGGCCGTACATCCCCCAGGCGATGGCGACGCCGACGACCAGGACGACCACGGTGGCCGCGGTCACCGTCGTGGCGCTGACCGGCGGGTGGCCGTGCGCGTAACCGGTGACGGGCTCCAGCCAGTTCAGGAACCGGTCGCCGATCTCGAAGAAGCCGCCGGCGAAGACCGAGCCGAACGCCAGGATGACCATCGGGATCGTCATCGACTTCGGCGACTCGTGCGGGTGCGGCGGATGTCCTTCGGCGTCGGGCTGCCAGCGCTTCTCGCCGAAGAAGGTGAGGAGCATGACGCGGGTCATGTAGAAGGCGGTGATGCCCGCGCCCAGCAGGGTGACTCCGCCGAGGATCCAGCCCTCGGTGCCGCCCTTCGCGAAGGCCGCCTCGATGATCATGTCCTTGGAGAAGAAGCCCGACAGGCCCGGGAAGCCGATGATGGCCAGGTACCCGAGTCCGAAGGTCACGAAGGTGACCGGCATGTACTTCCGCAGGGCCCCGTACTTGCGCATGTCCACCTCGTCGTTCATCCCGTGCATCACGGAACCCGCGCCGAGGAAGAGCCCTGCCTTGAAGAAGCCGTGCGTCACCAGGTGCATGATCGCGAAGACGTAGCCGATCGGGCCGAGGCCCGCGGCGAGGATCATGTAGCCGATCTGCGACATCGTCGAGCCCGCCAGGGCCTTCTTGATGTCGTCCTTCGCGCAACCGACGATCGCACCGAAGAGCAGCGTGACCGCGCCCACGACGGTGACCACGAGCTGCGCGTCCGGCGCCCCGTTGAAGACGGCGGCCGAGCGGACGATCAGGTACACGCCGGCGGTCACCATGGTGGCGGCGTGGATCAGGGCCGAGACCGGGGTCGGGCCCTCCATCGCGTCACCGAGCCAGGACTGCAGCGGGACCTGCGCCGACTTGCCGCAGGCGGCCAGCAGCAGCATCAGGCCGATCGCCGTGAGCGTGCCCTCGGAAGTCTCCCCCACCGCGCCGAACACCGGCGCGAAGGCGAAGGTCCCGAAGGTGGTGAACATCAGCATGATCGCGATCGACAGGCCCATGTCGCCGACGCGGTTGACGAGGAAGGCCTTCTTCGCGGCGGTGGCCGCGCTGGGCTTGTGCTGCCAGAAGCCGATCAGGAGGTACGAGGCGAGGCCCACGCCCTCCCAGCCGAAGTACAGCAGCAGGTAGTTGTCGGCGAGGACCAGCAGCAGCATGGCCGCGACGAACAGGTTGAGGTAGCCGAAGAAGCGGCGGCGGCGCTCGTCGTGCTCCATGTACCCGATCGAGTACACGTGGATGAGCGTGCCCACCCCGGAGATCAGCAGGACGAAGGTCATCGACAGCTGGTCCAGCTGGAAGGCCATGTCCGCCTGGAAGCCCTCGACGGGGATCCAGGTGTAAAGGCGCTGGGACAGGGTCCGGTCATCGGCACTGCGCGACAGCATGTCGGCGAACAGCACGGCGCCGATCCCGAAGGAGACGGCCGCCAGCACGGTGCCGATCCAGTGACCGGTCTTGTCGAGGCGCCGGCCGCCGCACAGCAGCACCACCGCTCCGAGCAGGGGCGCCGCGATCAGCAGCGCAATCAGGTTCTCCACAGCGACCCCTTACAGCTTCATCAGGCTGGCGTCGTCGACCGAGGCCGAGTGGCGGGTACGGAACAGCGACACGATGATCGCCAGGCCGACCACGACCTCCGCAGCGGCGACGACCATCGTGAAGAACGCGATGATCTGGCCGTCGAGGTTGCCGTGCATCCGGGAGAAGGCGACGAAGGCGAGGTTGCAGGCGTTGAGCATCAGCTCGACGCACATGAACAGCACGATCGCGTTCTTGCGGATCAGCACGCCGGTCGCGCCGATGGTGAACAGCAGGGCCGCCAGGTACAGGTAGTTGACCGGATTCACTTGGACGCCTCCTCGCGGCCGAGGCGCTCCGCCGACGCCTGCTCCAGTGCCTTCAGGTCGTTCAGCGCCTCGCTCGACACGTCGCGGATCTGGCCGCGGCCGCGCAGCGTCTTGTTGACCGTCAGCTCGGACGGGGTGCCGTCCGGCAGGAGGCCGGCGACGTCCACCGCGTTGTGCCGGGCGTAGACGCCGGGCGCGGGCAGCGGCGGGAGCTGCACGCCCGCGCGGACGCGCTTCTCGGCGAGCTCGCGCTGGGTGGCGGCCCGTTCGGTGCGCTCGCGGTGGGTGAGCACCATCGCGCCGACGGCCGCGGTGATCAGCAGCGCGCCGGTGATCTCGAAGGCGAAGACGTACTTGGTGAAGATCAGCTGCGCCAGGCCCTCGACGTGTCCGCCGGAGTTGATCCTGCCGAGCCCGTTGAAGTGGGTGAGCTTGGCGTTGCCGATGCCGGCGATCAGCAGGATGCCGAAGCCGAGCCCGCACAGGGCGGCCAGCCAGCGCTGCCCCTTGATGGTCTCCTTCAGGGAGTCGGCGGCGGTGACGCCGACGAGCATGACCACGAAGAGGAAGAGCATCATGATCGCGCCGGTGTAGACGATGACCTGGACGACGCCCAGGAAGTACGCCCCGTTGGCGAGGTAGAAGACCGCCAGGATGATCATCGTCCCGGCCAGGCTGAGGGCGCTGTGCACGGCCTTCTTCATCAGGATCGTGGCCAGGGCGCCGATGACGGCGACCGTGCCGAGGATCCAGAACTGCACGGCCTCGCCGGTGGAGGTGAGGCTTGCCGCGATGGTGCTCACGCCTGCACCTCCTCGGCCCGCTGGGCGTCCACCGACTCGTCCTCGGGCTTCTCGCCCTTGGTGACCGCGACCTGCCGGACCGTGCCCGGGGCGGCCCCCGTCACCTGCCCGCGGTAGTAGTCGGTGTCCTCCGTGCCGGGGTACATCGCGTGCGGAGCCTCGACCATGCCCTCGGTGAGGCCGGCGAGCAGCTGCTCCTTGGTGTAGATGAGCGACTCACGGCTGGCATCGGCCAGTTCGAACTCGTTCGTCATGGTGAGCGCCCTCGTCGGGCACGCCTCGACGCACAGCCCGCACAGGATGCAGCGGGCGTAGTTGATCTGGTAGACGGCGCCGTACCGCTCGCCCGGGGAGTAGCGCTCCTCCTCGGTGTTGTCCGCGCCCTCCACGTAGATGGCGTCGGCGGGACAGGCCCAGGCGCACAGCTCGCACCCGATGCACTTCTCCAGACCGTCGGGGTGCCGGTTGAGCTGATGCCGTCCGTGGAAGCGCGGGGCGGTCGTCTTCTGCTGCTCCGGGTACTGCTCGGTGAGGCGCTTCTTGAACATGGCCTTGAAGGTCACGCCGAAGCCCGCCACCGGGTTCTGCCACTTGTCGTCGTCGGACATCTCTCAAGCCTCCTCTCGGTCACTCTCAGTATTCGCCCCGCCACTGACAATCAGCTCCCGCTCGCTGCGAGGCCGCCTGCGCGGTACGGGTGCCAAGTGCTGGCCGGGCTTGGGCGGTACGGGGAATCCGCCCGCCAGCGGGTCGAAGGGCACGGCGTCGTCGACGGCCTCGGCGGCCTGCGCCTTCTCGCGCTTGTCGCGGAAGATGTCCGCGACGAAGGAGAGCAGCAGGATCGCCACGACTCCACCGCCGACGTAGAGGACGATCTCGCTGAAGTCGTACGCCTCGTTGCGCAGCGCCCGGACGGTCGCGACCAGCATCAGCCAGACCACGGAGACCGGGATGAGCACCTTCCAGCCGAGCTTCATCAGCTGGTCGTAGCGCACGCGCGGCAGCGTGCCGCGCAGCCAGATGAAGAAGAACAGCAGCAGCTGCACCTTGAGGACGAACCAGAGCATCGGCCACCAGCCGTGGTTCGCGCCCTCCCAGAAGGCGCTGATCGGGTACGGGGCCCGCCAGCCGCCCAGGAAGAGGGTGACCGAAACCGCCGAGACGGTGACCATGTTGACGTACTCGGCCAGCATGAACAGCGCGAACTTGATGGACGAGTACTCGGTGTTGAAGCCGCCGACCAGGTCGCCCTCGGACTCCGGCATGTCGAAGGGGGCGCGGTTCGTCTCGCCGACCATCGTGATGACGTAGATGATGAAGGACACCGGCAGCAGGACGATGAACCAGCGGTCCTCCTGCGCGTCGACGATCGCCGAGGTCGACATCGACCCGGAGTAGAGGAAGACCGAGGCGAAGGCCGCGCCCATCGCGATCTCGTAGGAGATCATCTGCGCGCAGGAGCGCAGTCCGCCGAGCAGCGGGTACGTGGAGCCGGAGGACCAGCCCGCCAGCACGATGCCGTAGATGCCGACCGAGGCAACCGCGAGGATGTAGAGCATCGCGATGGGCAGGTCGGTCAGCTGCATCGTGGTGCGCTGGCCGAAGATGGAGATCTGGTCGTCCGCGGGCCCGAAGGGGATCACCGCGATGGCCATGAAGGCCGGGATCGCCGCGATGATCGGGGCCAGGACGTAGACCACCTTGTCGGCGCGCTTGACGATCAGGTCTTCCTTGAGCATCAGCTTCACGCCGTCGGCGAGCGACTGGAGCATGCCCCAGGGCCCGTGCCGGTTGGGGCCGATGCGCAGCTGCATCCAGGCGACGACCTTGCGCTCCCACACGATGGAGAAGAGCACGGTCACCATCAGGAAGGCGAAGCAGAACACCGCCTTGATGACGACCAGCCACCAGACGTCGCGGCCGAACAGGGACAGGTCCTCGGCGGCCAGTTGTACGAAGTCACCGTGTACCGCGTTCACGCGTCCACCTCCGCAGTGGTGTCGCCGGTGCCGGCCGGGGTCGCCGGGCCGATGCGTACGAGGCTGCCCGGGCGGGCGCCGGCGTCGGCGAGGACGCCGGAGCCGGTGGAGTTCAGCGGGAGCCAGACCACGCGGTCGGGCATCTCGGTGATCCGGAGCGGGAGTTCCACGGAGCCGGCCGGTCCGGTGACCGCGAGGGCGTCGCCGTCCTTGACGCCCGTCTCGGCGGCCGTGGCGGCCGACAGCCGGGCGCTCGCCTCGTGGCGGGTGCCGGCCAGGGCCTCGTCGCCCTCCTGGAGGCGGCCCAGGTCGAGGAGGAGCCGGTGGCCCGCGAGGACCGCCTCGCCGATGCCCGGGCGGGGCAGCGCCGCGGTGTCGGCGGACTGTTCGGCGGCGCGCTCCCCGGCCCACGGGCCGAGCGCATCGAGCTCCCGGCGTACGGCGTGCACGTCGGGCAGCGCGATCGGCCGGTCGGCGGCGTCGGCCAGCATGTGGAGCACGCGGGCGTCGGCCGGGGCGAGCCGGCGGGTCATCTGGTCGGGCTTGAGCGCCGCCTCGAACGGGCGGACCCTGCCCTCCCAGTTGATGAACGCGCCCGCCTTCTCGGCCACCGCGGCGACCGGAAGGACCACGTCCGCGTGGGCGGTGACCTCGCTGGGCCGCAGTTCCAGGGAGACCACGAAGGCCTCCTGGAGGGCGATCCGCGCGCGGACCGGATCCGGCAGGTCGCTCACCTCGACCCCCGCGACCAGCAGGGCCGAGAGCTCGCGGGAGGCCGCGGCTTCGACGATCTGGCCGGTGTCGCGGCCGTAGCGGTGCGGGAGTTCGTCCAGGCCCCAGGCGGTGGCGACCTCGTCGCGGGCCCGCGGGTCGGTGGCCGGACGGCCGCCCGGCAGCAGGGACGGCAGCGCGCCCGCCTCGACGGCGGCCCGCTCACCGGCCCGGCGCGGGATCCACACCAGCTTCGCCCCGGTCGCCGCGGCGGCCCGTACGGCGGCGGTCAGCGCGCCGGGCACCCCGGCGAGCCGCTCACCGACCACGATGACGGCGCCGGGCTCGCGCAGCGCGTCGGCGGCGACGGCCCCGCCGGCCTCCAGGCCGGTCCGGGAGGCCAGCGCGTCGAGCCACTCGGGCTCGGTGCCGGGGGCGGCGGCCAGCAGGGTGCCGCCCGTCTTCTCCAGGCCGCGGGTGGCGAAGGGGGCGAGGGCGAAGGTCCGCTGCTTGTGCTTGCGGTGGGCCTTGCGCAGCCGCAGGAAGACGCCGGGGGCCTCCTCCTCCGCCTCGATGCCGACGAGCAGCACCGCGGGCGCCGCCTCCAGCGAGGCGTAGGTGACGCCCTTGCCGTCGAGGTCCTTGCCGGTGCCGGCGACGGTGGCGGCCAGGAACTCGGCCTCCTCCGCGCTGTGCACGCGGGCCCGGAAGTCGATGTCGTTGGTGTCGAGCACCACCCGGGCGAACTTGGCGTACGCGTAGGCGTCCTCGACGGTGAGCCGGCCGCCGGTGAGGACGCCGGCCCGGCCGCGCGCGGCGGCGAGCCCGTTGGCCGCGGCCTCCAGGGCCTCGGGCCAGCTCGCGGGGGCGAGGACCCCGTCGGCGCCGCGCACCAGCGGGGTGGTGAGCCGGTCCGGGCGCTGCGCGTAGCGGAACCCGAAGCGGCCCTTGTCGCAGATCCACTCCTCGTTGACCTCGGGGTCCTCCGCGGCGAGGCGGCGCAGCACCTTGCCGCGGCGGTGGTCGGTACGGGTCGCGCAGCCGCCCGCGCAGTGCTCGCACACGCTCGGGGAGGAGACGAGGTCGAAGGGGCGGGAGCGGAACCGGTACGCGGCCGAGGTGAGGGCGCCGACCGGGCAGATCTGGATGGTGTTGCCGGAGAAGTACGACTCGAAGGGGTCGCCCTCGCCGGTGCCGACCTGCTGCAGCGCGCCGCGCTCCAGCAGCTCGATCATCGGGTCGCCGGCGATCTCGTTGGAGAAGCGGGTGCAGCGGGCGCACAGCACGCAGCGCTCGCGGTCCAGCAGCACCTGCGTGGAGATCGGGACCGGCTTCTCGTAGGTGCGCTTCCTGCCCTCGAACCGCGAATCGGCGTTGCCGTGCGACATCGCCTGGTTCTGCAGCGGGCACTCGCCGCCCTTGTCGCAGACCGGGCAGTCCAGCGGGTGGTTGATGAGCAGCAGCTCCATCACCCCGCGCTGGGCCTTGTCGGCGACCTCGGAGGTCAGCTGGGTCTTGACGACCATGCCGTCGGTGCAGGTGATGGTGCAGGAGGCCATCGGCTTGCGCTGGCCCTCGACCTCGACGATGCACTGGCGGCAGGCGCCGGCCGGGGAGAGGAGGGGGTGGTCGCAGAACCGGGGGATCTCGATGCCGAGCTGTTCGGCGGCCCGGATGACGAGGGTGCCCTTGGGCACGGACAGTTCGGCCCCGTCGATGGTCAGCGACACCAGATCCTCGGGCGGAACGGCCGCGTCCCCTCCGGAGGCGGCCGTAGTGGTGACGGTCATGCGTTCACCTCCGTGTCGGCCCAGAGGGTCGACTTCCTGGGGTCGAAGGGGCAGCCCTTGCCCGTGATGTGCTGCTCGTACTCCTCGCGGAAGTACTTGAGCGAGGAGAAGATCGGGCTGGCCGCGCCGTCACCGAGCGCGCAGAAGGACTTGCCGTTGATGTTGTCGGCGATGTCGTTCAGCTTGTCGAGGTCGGACATGACGCCCTTGCCGGCCTCGATGTCGCGCAACAGCTGGACCAGCCAGTACGTGCCTTCGCGGCACGGGGTGCACTTGCCGCAGGACTCGTGGGCGTAGAACTCCGTCCACCGGGTCACGGCCCGCACCACGCAGGTCGTCTCGTCGAAGCACTGGAGCGCCTTGGTGCCGAGCATCGAGCCGGCCGCGCCGACGCCCTCGTAGTCGAGCGGGACGTCGAGGTGCTCGTCGGTGAACATCGGGGTGGAGGAGCCGCCCGGGGTCCAGAATTTCAGCCGGTGCCCGGGCCGCATGCCGCCGCTCATGTCGAGCAGCTGGCGCAGGGTGATGCCGAGCGGGGCCTCGTACTGGCCGGGGCCGGCGACGTGCCCGGAGAGCGAATACAGCGTGAAGCCGGGGGACTTCTCGGTCCCCATCGACTTGAACCAGTCCTTGCCCTTGTTCAGGATCGCGGGAACCGAGGCGATGGACTCGACGTTGTTCACGACGGTGGGGCACGCGTAGAGCCCCTCGACGGCAGGGAAGGGGGGACGCAGCCGGGGCTGACCGCGCCGGCCTTCGAGGGAGTCGAGCAGCGCCGTCTCCTCGCCGCAGATGTACGCGCCCGCTCCCGCGTGCACCGTGATGTCGAGGTCGAGCCCGCTCCCCAGGCCGCTCTTCTCCCTATCTGCAGCCTTCCCGAGGTAACCGGCCTCGTACGCCTCGCGCACCGCCTCGTGCAGGCGCCGCAGGACCGGCACCACCTCGCCGCGCAGGTAGATGAAGGCGTGCTGCGAGCGGATCGCGTAGCACGCGATGATCATTCCCTCGATGAGGGAGTGCGGGTTGGCGAAGAGGAGGGGGATGTCCTTGCAGGTTCCCGGCTCCGACTCGTCCGCGTTCACGACGAGGTAGTGCGGCTTTCCGTCGCCCTGCGGGATGAACTGCCACTTCATTCCGGTGGGGAAGCCCGCGCCGCCGCGTCCGCGCAGACCCGAGTCCTTCACGTAGGCGATGAGGTCGTCCGGGGTCATCGCGAGTGCCTTGCGCAGGCCCTCGTAGCCCTCGTGGCGCCGGTAGGTCTCCAGCGTCCACGACTGCGGCTCGTCCCAGAAGGCCGACAGCACGGGCGCGAGGAGCTTCTCCGGGCTCGTGCCTCCGCCGGCCTCCGGCCGGGAGGTGCTGCCCCCATTGCTCAGTTCGGAGGACACGGTCATCCCTCCCCTCCCTCGGTGGTGGTGTCGCCACGGGTCTCGCCGCGCGCCTCGGTGCGCGGGTGAACGATCGAGGCGTGCGGGGACTCGCCGCGGGCGATGCGCAGCCCGATCAGGGAGGCGGGACCGGCGCCGCCGGTCGCCTCGACCGCGCCCTCGCGCTCGTCCGGGAACCCGGCCAGGATCCGGGCGGTCTCCTTGTACGTGCACAGCGGCGCGCCCCGGGTCGGCGAGACCTCGCGGCCGGCCAGCAGGTCGTCCACCAGGGCCTTGGCCGATTGGGGGGTCTGGTTGTCGAAGAACTCCCAGTTGACCATCACCACGGGGGCGAAGTCGCAGGCCGCGTTGCACTCGATGTGTTCGAGGGTGACCTTGCCGTCGGGGGTGGTCTCGTTGTTGCCGACCCCGAGGTGCTCCTTGAGTTCCTCGAAGATGGCGTCGCCGCCCATCACCGCGCACAGCGTGTTCGTGCACACGCCGACCTGGTAGTCGCCGGAGGGCCTCCGCCGGTACATCGTGTAGAAGGTCGCGACGGCCGTGACCTCGGCGGTGGTCAGGCCCAGCACCTCGGCGCAGAAGCGGACTCCGGTGCGCGAGACGTGGCCCTCCTGGGCCTGGCACAGGTGCAGCAGCGGCAGCAGCGCGGACCGGCTGTCGGGGTAGCGGGCGATGACCTCCTTCGCGTCCGCTTCGAGGCGCTCGCGTACCTCCGCCGGAAAGTCGGGGGCCGGCAGCTGGGGCATGCCCAGCGAGACCCCTTGGTTCTGAGGACTGGCGGTCATCGGTCGACGCCTCCCATCACGGGGTCGATGGAGGCGACGGCGACGATGACGTCGGCGACCTGGCCGCCCTCGCACATCGCGGCCATGGCCTGCAGGTTGGTGAAGGACGGGTCGCGGAAGTGGACCCGGTAGGGGCGGGTGCCGCCGTCGGAGACGACGTGCACGCCGAGCTCGCCCTTGGGCGATTCGACGGCCGCGTACGCCTGCCCGGCCGGGACCCGGAAGCCCTCGGTCACCAGCTTGAAGTGGTGGATGAGGGCCTCCATGGAGGTGCCCATGATGTTCCTGATGTGGTCGAGGGAGTTGCCGAGGCCGTCCGGGCCCATCGCCAGCTGCGCCGGCCACGCGATCTTCTTGTCGGCGACCATCACCGGGCCCGGCTCCAGGCGCTCCAGGCACTGCTCGACGATCCGCAGCGACTGGCGCATCTCCTCCAGGCGGATCAGGAACCGCCCGTAGGAGTCGCAGCTCTCGGTGGTCGGCACGTCGAACTCGTAGTTCTCGTACCCGCAGTACGGCTCGGACTTGCGCAGGTCGTGCGGCAGGCCGGCGGAGCGCAGGATCGGGCCGGTGGCGCCGAGCGCCATGCAGCCGGTGAGGTCGAGGTAGCCGACGTCCTGCATGCGGGCCTTGAAGATGGGGTTGCCGGTGGCGAGCTTGTCGTACTCCGGCAGGTTCTTCTTCATCGTCTTGACGAACTCGCGCAGCTGGTCGACGGCGCCCGGGGGCAGGTCCTGCGCGAGGCCGCCGGGGCGGACGAACGCGTGGTTCATGCGCAGTCCGGTGATCAGCTCGAAGATGTCGAGGATCAGCTCGCGGTCGCGGAAGCCGTAGATCATGATCGTGGTCGCGCCCAGCTCCATGCCGCCGGTGGCGATGCACACCAGGTGGGAGGAGAGCCGGTTGAGCTCCATCAGCAGGACGCGGATGACGGTGGCGCGGTCCGGGATCTGGTCGGTGATGCCGAGCAGCTTCTCGACGCCGAGGCAGTACGCCGTCTCGTTGAAGAACGGCGTGAGGTAGTCCATGCGCGTCACGAAGGTCGTGCCCTGCGTCCAGTTCCGGTATTCGAGGTTCTTCTCGATGCCGGTGTGCAGGTAGCCGATGCCGCAGCGGGCCTCGGTGACCGTCTCGCCGTCGATCTCCAGGATCAGGCGGAGCACCCCGTGGGTGGACGGGTGCTGGGGGCCCATGTTGACGACGATCCGCTCGTCGTCGGCCCTGGCCGCGGACTGGACGATCTCGTCCCAGTCGCCGCCGGTGACGGTGTAGACGGTGCCTTCGGTCGTCTCGCGCGCGGAAGCGTGGTCGGCGGCGTGATTCGAAGTGGACATCAGCTGTACGACCTCCGCTGGTCGGGAGCCGGGATCTGGGCGCCCTTGTACTCGATGGGGATGCCGCCGAGCGGGTAGTCCTTGCGCTGCGGGAAGCCCTGCCAGTCGTCCGGCATCATGATCCGGGTGAGGGCCGGGTGCCCGTCGAAGACCAGGCCGAAGAAGTCGTACGTCTCGCGCTCGTGCCAGTCGTTGGTCGGGTAGACGGAGACGAGCGACGGGACGTGCGGGTCGCTGTCCGGGACGGACACCTCCAGCCGCACGATCCGGCCGTGGGTGAGCGAGCGCAGGTGGTAGACGGCGTGCAGCTCGCGGCCCACGTCATGGATCGGCGCAGTGTCGGGGAAGTGGACCCCGGAGACGCCGGTGCAGAGTTCGAAGCGCAGGGCGGGGTCGTCGCGCAGGGTGCGCGCGACCCGGACGAGGTGCTCGCGGGCGATGTGGAGAGTGAGCTCTCCCCGATCCACGACCACCTTCTCGATCGCGTTCGCGGGGAGCAGGTCCTGCTCCTCCAAGGCGCCCTCCAGCTCGTCCACGACCTCGTCGAAATACGAGCCGTAGGGCCGGGCGGACGGGCCCGGGAGGGCGATCGTCCGCACCAGGCCGCCGTAGCCGCTGGTGTCGCCGCCGTTCCTGGCGCCGAACATGCCCTTGCGGACGCCGATGACCTCGGGGCCCTGGTCGCGCGGCGCAGGCACGTTGCTGCCGTTGCCGCCGTTCTCGCCCGTGGTGCCGTTCTCCGGCTCTTGGGTCTCGCTCACCGGAGCAGCCCCTTCATCTCGATGGTGGGGAGGGCCTTGAGGGCCGCCTCCTCCGCCTCACGTGCCGCCTGTTCCCGGTTCACGCCGAGCTTTCCGCCCTGGATCTTCTGGTGGAGCTTGAGGATCGCGTCCATCAGCATCTCGGGGCGGGGCGGGCAGCCGGGCAGGTAGATGTCCACCGGGACGATGTGGTCGACGCCCTGGACGATCGCGTAGTTGTTGAACATGCCGCCCGAAGAGGCGCAGACCCCCATGGAGATCACCCACTTGGGAGCGGGCATCTGGTCGTACACCTGCCGCAGCACCGGCGCCATCTTCTGGCTGACCCGGCCGGCCACGATCATCAGGTCGGCCTGGCGCGGGGAGCCGCGGAAGACCTCCATGCCGAAGCGGGCCAGGTCGTACCGGCCCGCTCCGGTGGTCATCATCTCGATGGCGCAGCAGGCCAGGCCGAAGGTCGCCGGGAAGACGGACGACTTGCGCACCCAGCCCGCGGCCTGTTCGACGGTGGTCAGCAGGAAGCCGCTCGGCAGCTTCTCTTCCAGTCCCATGGAAAATTCAGCCCCTCAGTCCCATTCCAGGCCGCCGCGGCGCCACACGTAGGCGTAGGCGACGAAGACGGTGAGCACGAAGAGCAGCATCTCGACGAGCCCGAAGATCCCCAGGGAGTCGAAGGTGACGGCCCAGGGGTAGAGGAAGACAACCTCGATGTCGAAGACGATGAAGAGCATCGCCGTCAGGTAGTACTTGATGGGGAAGCGGCCGCCGCCGGCCGGCATCGGTGTCGGCTCGATGCCGCACTCGTAGGCTTCGAGCTTCGCCCGGTTGTACCGTTTTGGGCCGATCAGCGTGGCCATGACCACGGAGAAGATCGCAAACCCTGCGCCGAGGGCGCCGAGCACGAGGATGGGCGCGTACGCATTCACGCTCCTCGCTCCTTCCAGTCGTCCTTGACCGTTGGACCGCCGCCGGCACCGCGTGCACCGCCTCGCGAAGATCGCGCTTTGATCGAGCGCTTGCATGTGAGGCAGTTCACAAGCCGGACTGGTGCGCATCTTATGCCCGCCCGTCTGTGATCTGCGACACGGGTTGCAACACCGAGTTTGTGATCTCCACCACCTGACGAACGATCATGAAGCCCAATGAGTGGTGATCTTCATACGTGAAGCATCCACATGATCACCAAAGGTGACATCCGACCTCGTTACCGCAGGTAGAAGGCGCACGGCACTATCAAATGGTGGCCCGTGCAGGCAAATTGGCACCAAGGGCGTCTGGGTGATAAAGGGATCGGCGTCGCCCGGTCGGGGGAGCCGGTGTGTACGGAGGTGGACGCGGGGGCAGACGAGGGGTCGAGGAGCGCGCCGAGCGCGTGCATCCGTTCACGAACCCCCCGGCCTCTTCACAGGAAGGTCACGGACGGGGCACAGCGTCCGCATGGCGTGACGCTCCTGTGACCTGCGCCACTCTGAATCTGCGCTTCCGAAAGAGGGCTTGGCCATCTGTGCGGCGGGATGGTAGGTCGTGGATCAATTCGGACTTATTACGGAAACCCCATGATCACAGCCTTGTGAAGGCCTGTCCGTTTCGCCCGTTACGGCGTCAATAAGGAGCCGGACGCGCCCGGTTAGCGCCGTTCGCGGGCAACTGTGGCGCAACCCACGTTTCTTGAAGGGACCCCGGGCGCCCTGATAGCGGTTGTCCTCATGTCCCACACCGCTCACATACCCAGCCACCGGAAGCCCCGTCGTAGCGCCTCGAAGCTCGCGGTCCGCGCCGGAGTTGCCGGTGGCGTCCTCAGCACCCTGGCCATGGCCGGCACCGCGAGCGCGTCCCCGTCCGAGCCCGTGGCCGAGACGACGCTCGAAATGCCGGTCCTCAACCTGGATCTGGCCGCCGAGGTCTCCTCCGCCGTCACCAAGGCAGCCGAGAACACCCGCCTGGCCGCCGTCGAGGGCGAACTGACCGCCCAGGAGGAGAGCGCCCGCACCGGCGCCGCCGCCGAGGCGAAGCAGGCCAAGGAAGAGGCCCAGAAGAAGGCCGACGAGGAGAAGAAGGAGAAGGAGGAGGCGGACCGCAAGGCCGCTGCCGAGCGCGCCACCCGCTCCACCGCCCGTACTTCCCTCAACAGCACCTCGGCCTCCGGCTCCGGATCCGGCTCCGGCAGCTCCCAGGGCACCGGTACCGTCACCGCCCCGGCCACCGGCTCCGCCGCCGCGATCGTCAACTTCGCCCGCGCTCAGGTCGGCAAGGCGTACGTCATGGGCGGCACCGGCCCGTCCTCGTTCGACTGCTCCGGCCTCGTCCAGGCCGCCTACCGCCAGGCCGGCATCTCCCTGCCGCGCATGTCCCAGGCGCAGTCCTCGGCCGGCACCTCGGTGTCCCTGAACGCCCTTCAGCCGGGCGACATCCTGTACTGGGGCTCCAAGGGCAGCGCGTACCACGTCGCCATCTACGTCGGCGGCGGCAAGTTCGTCGGCGCGCAGAACCCCAGCACGGGCATCGTCGAGCGCAACCTGAGCTACGACAAGCCGACGGGCGCCGTCCGCGTCCTCTGATCCTCCGGATCGTCACGAACGCACAGAAGGGCCGGTGCTCCCCCGCTCGGGGGTGGAGCACCGGCCCTTCCGTGCGCCTCAGACGAGGCTCGCCGCCAGCTTGAAGCGGGCGTCGCGCTGCTTCTTGTAGAGGGCCAGCGTCTCGGCGTGCTCCTCGACGAGACGCTCCTGGTAGGCCTTCTCGACCGCCGCCCAGATCCCGACCAGGTTCACCTCGCGCTTGCACGCGACATCGGCCTTGGCAGCCGTGACGGCCTTCGCGCCGCCCTTGTCGTCCTGCAGGCCCAGCTTCTCGACGACCTCGTACGGCGTGGCGACCCCGCCGTATCCTGATTTGTCCATGCATGCCGCCCAGTTCTTCAGCATGCCGACGACCCGGGAGTCCTGCCGGGACCGTTCGTGCGCCTCGGAGGCCAGCCCGAAGGTGAAGAGCAGGTCCACGCTGTCCTTCGTCGGGGCGTAGAGCTTCCGGTACCCCTCCCGGGCGCACCCGCCCGCCGGTACCCTCTGCCCGCCCGCGGTGAGGCCGCTGTCCAGCTGCGCGGCCTCCTCCTCGGTGTTCGCGTCGGGAGCCGTGCCGCCCTGGGCGCCCGGCTGTTCGCCGTTCATCACGACGTAGGCGCTGTCGCTCAGCTGCGGCGCCGGGGGCTTGGCCGGCATTCCCTCCCCCGCGGACTTGTCGTACCCGTGGGCCGCCGCGTACGCCGGATCGGCCGGGCCGAAGAGGTACCGGTGCCGGTCCTCGGCCGCCCCGCCGCCGGACGGCGCGGCCGCCTTCACCCCCTCGTACGTGAACCCGTACCGGGCCATGCACCGGGAGACCAGCATCTGCTGGACCTGGCCCATGCGGATCCGCTCGGCTTCGGTGTCCGTGTAGGCGTCCATCGGGAAGGACAGCGCGGCCGTCGCCGGATTGGACTCGACGGGGCCGAGCTCCGGTTCGCCGCCCTCCGCACCGCCGGCGCCGGAACATCCGGCCAGCATCGTGGCCAGCAGAGCGACCGGGGCGACGAGACGGAGGCGCCGGGCGGTGCGCATAGCGTGGAACTCCTTCGTCCGGATCAGGGGTGGAGGGTGTAGGTGGCCGAGCTGATCTTGTTCTTGAACGTGGCCGAGGCATTGCCGGAGTAGTTCGAGGGGATCTCGCCGACATTGCCGTCGATGTTCGCGTCCGTGGCGACCTTCCAGGCATAGACGTCGCGGTTCTTGTAGGACTCGGTGTTGTCGTTCACGAGGGCCCCGGCACCCGTGCAGCCGCTCTTGAAGTAGTTGTCGTTGAAGTTCAGGTCCTCGCCGTACAGGTCGAAGACACAACCAGACTGATTCTGGTAGTAGAAAAGACCGAACTCGTGGACTTCCAGATTTCCGTCCTTGCCCATGGCCGCCGCCGGTCCGGCCGCACCCAGGAGAATCGCGCCCATCGATACGGCGGCGACGCCGCCCGTGGTCAGCGCGCGGAATGCCTTGTTCATGATCTGCTCCTCTGCAGGTGAAATGGTGACGCAGAGCCGCAACCATGATCACGACTCACCGTCCGGCCGGGATTCAACAGGTCAAGGCGTCCGAAAACCAAGTCCTTCTCACCTGATGGACAGTCATGTCTGGTTACTGACCAGGAACTTGTGCGCGCACTTTCTGCTACCTACTATCGCCCGGCGCGCACTCCTCGCACTTCTCGCACGGGCGCGCCGATCCCACTTCTACCGCCGCAAGGGAACTCCCGTCGTGCACGCACGCTATTTCGCTCCACTGCTCCTCATATGCATTTCGCTGACGGGATGCGGCGGCGGGGACGACGAGCCCAAGGCGAGTGACAGTCCGCCGCCCACGGCCGAGGAAATCGCTTACCACGACTGCTTGAAGAAGCAGGGTGTGGCCATCGTTTACACCGACTACGGCGCGCCGCGCGAGGACAAGTCGAAGCCCTGGAACGAGGAGGCGCACAAGGCCTGCGAGTCGATGCTGCCGGCCGCGGCGAAGCCCCGGCCGGCCGAGCCGGAGGCGCTCGCCGCCGCGCAGAAGGAGGCCGCGTGCCTGCGGGCCGAGGGCGTGTCCTGGTACCCGGACCCGGACCCGGTCACCGGGGAGATCGACCAGACCAAGGGCACTCCCGAGCAGTGGACCGCGCTCAAGCGCGACCACCTGGACGCGTTGAAGAAGTGCCGGACGCCGAGATGAGCGAGTTCGATCACGTCGTGGAGCACACCCAGGTCCCGGAGGACGACCGCAGCGGGCTCGCGCGGGGGCGGCGCGTGGTGCTCGGAGTCGTCGGCGGAGCCGCGCTGATGGCGATCGGGGGGCTGCTGGCCACCACCCTGGTGAAGTCCCCCGCGCAGGTGGCCGCGGAGACCGGGCCGCCCGCGCAGGGGGCCCTGACCGCGGAGGTCGAGCGGCGGGTGCTCGCGCAGACCCTGGTGATGCGCGGCTCCGTCGTCGCCGACCAGAGCGTCGAGGTGTCCCCGCAGGGGGTGCGCTCCGGTGACGGCTCGGGGTCGGGGGCGGCCGTGGTGACCAAGCTGCCGCCGAAGGCCGGGGACCCGGTCACGGCGGGGCAGCTGCTCGCCGAGGTCTCCGGCCGGCCGGTGTTCACCCTGCACGGCACCCAGCCGATGTACCGGGACCTCAAGCCGGGGGCCACCGGGGACGACGTCGCACAGGTGCAGCAGGCGCTGCGCGAGCTCGGGCACGGCACCGGCTCCGACCCGAAGGGCGTCTTCGGGGCCGGTACGAAGGCCGCGCTCGCCGCCCGCTACCGGGCCATCGGGTACGAGCCGCTGCCCGCGGTCGCCGACGGCGGCGCCGCGCTCAAGTCGGCGCGCGAGGCGGTCCGGTCGGCGACGTGGGCCGTCGAGGACGCGGTGGGCTCCGCCGGTTCCGCGGGTCAGGGCGCCGGCTCCACCGCCGGGCCGGATGGCTCCGCCGGTTCCGCGGGTCCGAGCGGCGGACCCACCACCGGACCGGGCCCCACGGGCGCCGGATCCGGCAAGGGCGGCACCGCGGCGACCTCGGGTTCCGGCTCCGGACGGGAGTTGGTGCGGGCGCGACAGGCCCTCAAGGAGGCGCAGGCCGCGCTGGCGGCCGCCGAGGCCGCCGACGGTCCGATGCTGCCCGCCGCCGAGACCGTCTTCCTGGGCTCCTTCCCGGCCCGCGTCAGCTCCGTCGGCGCCCGCGTGGGCTCCCCCGTCTCGGGCCCGGTCCTCACGCTCTCCGCCGGGGAACTCGTCGTCGAGGCCTACCTCAAGGACGACAAGAAGCAGCTGCTGCGCCCCGGCATGGCGGTGGTGGTCTCCTCCGAGGTCTCCGGCACCGACATCCACGGGAAGGTGGCGGCGGTCGCCGCCGAGCGGTCCGCCGCGCAGCCGGCCGGCCCGCCCCAGCAGCAGGCCCAGGGCCAGAACTCCAAGGGCGGCGGCGGGGACGGCACGGGCGGCGGCAGCGGCGGCGGCGGCGACCTCGGGTACCGGATGGTGGTCCGCGCCGACCAGCCGCTGCCCGCCGGCTTCGCCGGGCAGGACGTCCGGCTGACCATCGAGTCCGCCTCCACCGACGGCGAGGCGCTCGTGGTCCCGGTCACCGCCGTGTCGGCCGGCGCGGACGGGCGTACGGTCGTCACCGCCGTCTCCGCCGAGGGCACCCAGCGGCGCATCGAGGTGCGCACCGGCACCAGCGGCGACGGCTTCGTGGCCGTCACCCCGGCCCAGGCGGGCTCCCTCGCGGCCGGCACCCGAGTCGTGATCGGGGTCGCACCCCGCGGCACCCGCGAGACCCGCGGGACGACCGAATGAGGCTCCTGCCCCGACGCTCCCGCGCCGCCGAGGCGGCCGAGCCCCGGCCCGGAGCCGAGGCATCCGAGGTCCAGTTCGGGGCCGAAGGCCAGTTCGGGGCCGAGGCCCAGTGCCGGGCCCAGTCCGGGGTCGGGGACCCGGCCGAAACGCCCGGGGCCGGGGCCGGGGCCCGAACGCCCGGGTCCCAGGCCGGGGCCGGGGCGCCCGCCGTCGAGGCCGGAGCCGGAGCCGGAGCTTGCGAGGCCGGGGTCGGCGTCGGGGCGGAGGCGCCCGGGCCCCGGGCCGGAGCCGAGGCCAGAGCCGGAGCCGAGGCATCCGAGGCCCGGGCCGGGGCCGAAGCCGGGGGCGGGGTCGCGGTCGGGGCCGAAGCGCCCGATGCCCGGGCCGGGGCCGGGGCGCGCGCCGTCGAGGCCGTCCCCGTGATCGAGTTTCGTGGGGTCGGGCTCACCTACCCCGGGCCGCCGCCCGTCGAGGCGCTGCACCCCTGCGAGCTGCTCGTCCGGCGCGGCGAGTTCATCACCGTCGTCGGCCCCTCCGGCTCCGGGAAGTCCACCTTCCTCAACGTCGCCGGGCTGCTCGACTCCCCCACCACCGGCCGGTACCTCCTCGACGGGATCGACACCGCGGCCCTCCCCGACCGGGAGCGCACCGCCCTGCGCGGCCGCCGCATCGGCTTCGTCTTCCAGTCCTTCCACCTGCTGCCCCACCGGTCCGCCCTGGAGAACGTCACCCTCGCCATGCTCTACACCGGAATTCCGCGCGCCCAGCGCCTCGTACGGGCCCGCGAGGCCTTGGACCAGGTCGGTCTCGGGCACCGGGCCGGCGCCGTGCCCGGGCGGCTGTCGGGCGGTGAGCGGCAGCGCGTGGCCATCGCCCGCGCCCTCGTCGGGCGGCCCTCGCTGCTGCTGTGCGACGAGCCGACCGGCAACCTCGACTCCGCCAACGCCGCCTCCGTCCTCGGGCTGCTGGACGAACTCCACGGCTCCGGAATGACCGTTCTCGTCATCACGCACGACCTCGAAGTGGCCCGGCGCGGCCGCCGGACCGTCACCATCCGCGACGGGCGGCTGCACCTGTGAGCACCGTCGAACCGACCCGGCTGTCCGTCCGCGACGCCCTGTCCGAGGCCGTCGCCGGCATGCTGCGCCGCCCCGGCCGGGCGGCGCTCACCGCCCTCGGCACCGTCCTCGGCGTCGGCAGCTTCGTGGCCGTGCTCGGCCTCACCGCCACCATCTCCTCGCAGATCGACGGCCGGTTCAACGTCCTGACCGCCACCGAGGTGAGCATCGAGGACGTCGCCAGCCGGCAGGACGAGTTCGCCGGTCCCGGCTTCCCCGCCGATGCCGAACGCCGGCTGCGCGCGGTCGCGGGCATCGAGCACGCCGGGGTGATGTGGACGGTACGGCTCGACTCGCGGACCTCCGTCGGCCCCCTGCCGTCCGGCGCCGGCGAGGCCACCACCGGCGCGGCCGTCGTCGCCGCCTCCCCCGGGGCCGTCGCCGCCCTCGTGCCGACCCTCCAGCAGGGGCGGCTCTACGACGACTTCGCCGAGCGCGGCCACGAACGCGTCGTGGTCATCGGCAGCGGGCTCGCCGCCCGCCTCGGGATCACCACCCTGGCCACCCGGCCCGCCCTCTACATCGGCCAGGAGCCCTTCACCGTGGGCGGCATCGTCGCCGACCTGGAGCGCCGGCCCGAGCACCTGATGTCGGTCCTCGTCCCGCGCACCACCGCGGAGCAGCTGTGGGGTCCCCCGTCGCCCGGCTCCGCGAGCATGCTGATCGCCACCGAGCTCGGGGCCGCCCGGCAGGTCGCCGACCTGGCCCCGCTCGCGCTGCGCCCCGACCATCCCGAGTACCTCAAGGCCGTCCCGCCGCCGGACCCGCGCACGCTGCGCTCCGGCGTCACGTCCGACCTGAGCGCGCTCTTCCTGCTGCTCGCGGGGATCTGCCTGGTCATCGGGGCCGTCGGGATCGCCAACACCACGCTCGTCGCCGTGCTGGAACGGACCGGCGAGATCGGGCTGCGCCGTGCGCTCGGCGCCCGCGGCCGGCACGTCTCGGCGCAGTTCCTCACCGAGTCCGCGGCCCTGGGGGCGCTCGGCGGGCTGGTCGGGACCTCGCTGGGCGAGCTGACCGTGGTCGCCGTGTCCCTCGCCCGGGACTGGACCCCGGTGATCCACCCGGTCACCGTCGCCGCGGCCCCGCTCGTCGGCCTGGTCACCGGGCTGCTGGCCGGGCTCTATCCGGCCTGGCGGGCGGCCCGTGTGGAACCGGCCGAGGCCCTGAGAAGATAGCGGCGGCACCCTGACCGTCAGAGCCGACCCGTCACCGGAGGTGCTGGTCCCGTGAACCCGAAGCCGTACGAGTCCCACGGCGCCGGCGACCCCACCGCCGTCCCGGCCGCGCTCGGGCTCGGCCTGCTCGCCGTGGGGGGCTGGCTGCTGACGACCGCCCGCCCCTGGCAGAAGCCGGGGCACCCGCTCACGCTGGGGCTCGGCTGGATCGCCTCGGGCGTGCTGCTGCTGTGCGGGCTGGTGCTGCTGGCGAGGTGCGTCCGTACGGTCCACGGCCGCCCGGACACCGGCCCCGACCGGGACCCGTACGCGTCCGCGGCCGAAGCCACGACCGCGGAGGACTGAACGAGCGGCGCCCGCGCGGGCGCCGCCGCCCGGTTCAGGCCTTCGGGGCCACCTTCGACAGGCCGTTGATGATGCGGTCCATCGCGTCGCCGCCCGTCGGGTCGGTCAGGTTGGCCAGCATCTTCAGCGTGAACCGCATCAGGACCGGGTGGGTCAGGCCGCGCTGCGCGGCGACCTTCATGACCTTCGGGTTGCCGATGAGCTTCACGAAGGCGCGGCCCAGCGTGTAGTAGCCGCCGTAGGTCTCCTTGAGCACCTTCGGGTAGTTGTGCAGCGCCAGCTCGCGCTGGGCCGGGGTGGCCCGGGCGTGCGCCTGCACGATGACGTCGGCCGCGATCTGGCCCGACTCCATGGCGTACGCGATGCCCTCGCCGTTGAACGGGTTGACGAGCCCGCCCGCGTCACCGACCAGCAGCAGGCCCTTGGTGTAGTGCGGCTGCCGGTTGAAGGCCATCGGCAGGGCCGCGCCGCGGATCGGCTGCGTCATGTTCTCGGGGGTGTAGCCCCAGTCCGCGGGCATCGAGGCGCACCACGCCTTGAGGACCTCGCGCCAGTCCAGCTCCTTGAAGGCGGAGGAGGAGTTGAGGATGCCGAGGCCGACGTTGGACGTGCCGTCGCCCATGCCGAAGATCCAGCCGTAGCCGGGCAGCAGCCGGTCCTGGGCACCGCGCCGGTCCCACAGCTCCAGCCAGGACTCCAGGTAGTCGTCGTCGTGCCGCGGGGAGGTGAAGTACGTGCGGACGGCGACGCCCATCGGGCGGTCCTCGCGCCGGTGCAGGCCCATCGCCAGGGAGATCCGGGAGGAGTTGCCGTCGGCCGCCACGACGAGCGGGGCGTGGAAGGTGACCGGGGTCTTCTCCTCGCCCAGCTTCGCCTGCACGCCGGTGATGTGGCCGGTGCGCGGGTCGCGTACGGGCTCGCCGACGTTGCAGCGCTCGTACAGCCGGGCGCCGGCCTTCTGCGCCTGGCGGGCGAGGGTCTCGTCGAAGTCGTCGCGCTTGCGGACGAGTCCGTAGTCCGGGTAAGAGGCGAGTTCCGGCCAGTCCAGCTGCAGCCGCTGGCCGCCGCCGATGATGCGCAGGCCCTTGTTCCGCAGCCAGCCGGCCTCTTCCGAGATGTCGATGCCCATGGCCACCAGCTGCTTGGTGGCGCGCGGGGTGAGGCCGTCACCGCAGACCTTCTCGCGCGGGAACGCCGTCTTCTCCAGCAGCAGGACGTCCAATCCGGCCTTGGCGAGGTAGTAGGCGGTGGTCGAGCCGGCGGGCCCGGCCCCGACGACGATCACGTCCGCGGAGTGTTCGGAGAGGAGCTCGGTCACTGCGGGGTCTCCCGAAGGCTCGATAAAGGGTGCCCAACGGCACCGGACATGTGCAGTCTATGCAGCGAGAGAGATCACGATCCGAAGGGTGCCTCCGATGACCACCTCGCCGACCCGGCCGCTTCCCGCCGTACAGCTCCGCGTGCCCACGGACGAGGACGCGCACGCCTGGCACGCGGTCTTCGCCGACCCCGACGTCATGGAGTTCCTCGGGGGTCCCGCGGAACTGTCCGCGTACGAGGAGTTCACCGCGCGCCAGCGCATGCACGACGCCCAGCTCGGCTACTGCCTGTGGACCCTGCTGGACGGGGAGGGCACGGTGATCGGCTTCACCGGCGCCCAGCCGTGGCCCCGGGAGAAGGAGTGGGGGCCGGTCGGGGAGATCGAGATCGGCTGGCGGCTGGGCCGCTCGGCGTGGGGCCGGGGTTACGCGTACGCCGCTGCGCTGGCCACGCTGGACCGGGTCCGGGTGGCCGGGGTCCCGCACGTGGTGGCGATGATCGACGCCCGCAACGCGCGGTCCGTGGCGGTGGCGGAGCGGCTCGGGATGGAGCTGGCCGAGGAGTTCACCACGCCGGGTGGCAACCCGGGCCGGCGCTACGCCCTGTCCCTGCGGGGCGAGTGACCGGGCTCCGCCCGGCCCTGGGGCTCCGCCCCAGCCCCCGCTCCTCAAACGCCGGAGGGGCTGGATGTGCAGCCGGGGCTGCGCCATTCCAGCCCGCCGGCGGGGAGCTCCGTGTGGGAAGCCGCGCTTCAGAAGACGGACAGGCCCGTCAGGGTCGTGAAGCGGTCGAGGGCGGCCACGCCCGCGACCGAGTTGCCGCGGGCGTCGAGGCCCGGGCTCCACACCGCCAGGACGCACTGGCCCGGGACGACCGCGACGATGCCGCCGCCGACGCCGCTCTTGCCCGGCAGGCCGACGCGGTACGCGAACTCGCCGGCCGCGTCGTACGTCCCGCAGGTCAGCATCACCGCGTTGATCTGCTTGGCCTCGCTGCGCGTCAGCAGCCGCGAGCCGTCCGCCCGGAGCCCGTGGCGGGCCAGGAAGCGTCCGGCGCGGGCCAGGTCGGCGCAGGTCATCTCGATGGAGCACTGCCAGAAGTAGTGCTCCAGCAGTGCGGGCACCGGGTTGTCGATGTTCCCGTACGAGGCCATGAAGTGGGCGACGGCCGCGTTGCGGTCGCCGTGCTCCTGCTCGGAGGCCGCGACCTCGGCGTCGAAGCCTATGGCGGGGTTCTGGCTCTCCTGCCGCAGGAACTCCAGCAGTTCGCTGCTCGCGTCGCCCGTGAGGGTCTGGAGCCGGTCGGTGACCACGAGGGCGCCCGCGTTGATGAACGGGTTGCGCGGAATGCCGTTCTCGTACTCCAGCTGTACGAGCGAGTTGAACGGGTTGCCGGAGGGCTCCCGGCCGACCCGCTCCCACAGGCTGTCGCCGCCCTCGGCCAGGGCCAGGGCGAGCGCGAAGACCTTGGTGATGGACTGCGCGGAGAAGGGGACCTGCCAGTCGCCCACCCCGAAGACGTTGCCGTCGAGGTCGGCGACGGCCATCCCGAAGTGCCGCGGGTCCACCTCGGCGAGGGCCGGGATGTACTCGGCGGGCGTGCCACTGCCCAGCAGCGGGGCGATGTCGGCCGCGATCCGCTCCAGCAGGGGCCCGTAGTCGGTGGGGGCGGCGTCGGGCACGGCGGTCAGTCCTTGGTGCCCCGGTGCAGCGCGACGATGCCGCCGCTGAGGTTGCGCCAGGCGACCTTGGACCAGCCGGCCTTCTGCAGCAGCGCGGCGAGCGCGGGCTGGTCGGGCCATTCGCGGATGGACTCGGCGAGGTAGACGTACGCGTCGGGGTTGGACGACACGGCGCGGGCCACCGGCGGCAGCGCGCGCATCAGGTACTCGGTGTAGACGGTCCGGAACGGGGCCCACGTGGGCTGCGAGAACTCGCAGATCACGACCTGGCCGCCGGGCTTGGTGACCCGGTACAGCTCGCGCAGGGCGGCGTCGGTGTCCTGGACGTTGCGCAGGCCGAAGGAGATCGTCACGGTGTCGAAGACGCCGTCCTTGAACGGCAGCTTCGTCGCGTCGCCGGCGGTCAGCGGCAGCCAGGCGTGCTTCTTCTTGCCCTCCTGGAGCATGCCCAGCGAGAAGTCGCAGGGGACCACGTACGCGCCGGTCGCGGCGAAGGGCAGCGAGGAGGTCGCGGTGCCGGCGGCCAGGTCGAGGACCTTCTGCCCGGGACGCGCGCCGACCGCCTTCGCGACCTCCTTGCGCCACACCCTGTCCTGGCCGAGGGAGAGCACGTCGTTGGTCAGGTCGTAGTTCGCCGCGACCCTGTCGAACATGGAGGCGACTTCGTGCGGCTGCTTGTCCAGGGAGGCCCTTGTCACTGGCGTTCGCCCCTCGGTGTGCGATGCGGATCGGCGGGTACGGCCCCATCCTCTCAGGCCGCGACGCCCCCGCCGGTGCCGCCTCCCCCGGCGGCCGCCCCGGCCTGCACGGGCCGGGCCCCCGGCCGGGTGGGGGAAACTGGTCCGAAGGACAGTTCCGCCCGGGGTCCGGGGCACGTTGACTGGGGGGCGGTGCGGCCCGGTGACGGTCACCCAATGGATCATGGGGCTGATCAGCGGCCGGATCCGTGGCGGCCGCCACGAGCAAAGGGCTTCACGATGCCGGCAGGCCATTCCACCGGTCGCTCCCGCCGCAACGGCCCGCGCGCCAGGCGCCGGGCCGAGCGGCGCAAGCGGCTGCGGCGCACCCTCCTCCTCGGCTCGGCCGCGCTCGTCGCGGTCTCGGCGACCGCGTACGCGCTGGTCCCCCAGGACGAGAGCGCCGCGGCAGCCGGGGGGCGGGCCGCGGTCCAGCCCGAGCCGCAGGACGGGGAGTCCGCCGACGGCGCGGGGAACCCGGTCCCCAACGGCGGCCAGCAGTCCCCCTCGCCGTCCCCGTCCTCCGCCGCGCCCTCCCAGAAGCCGTCGGGCACGCCTTCGGGCGCCGCGACGCCCGCCCGTCCGGGCGTCTTCACCGGCTCCACCACCGGCGGCGCGGCGAAGGGCAAGGGTCCCGCGCTGCGCTGGCGGATCGAGGTCGAGGAGGGCAGCGGGGTCGATCCGGAGTCGGCCGCCCGCTCGGTCGAGGCGATCCTCTCGGATCCGCGCGGCTGGACCCGGGACCCGGCGTACGGCTTCCAGCTCGTCGGAGCGGGCCAGCCGGTGGACTTCACCGTCAAGATCGCGACGCCCACGACCACCGACCGGCTGTGCGACGTGGTCACCCCCGAGCTCATCGGCGAGACCAACTGCCGTGCCGGCCACACCGTCGTGGTCAACCTCAAGCGCTGGCAGGAGGGTTCGCCGCAGTTCAACGGGCCCGTGGAGGAGTACCGGGCGCTGATCGTCAACCACGAGGTCGGGCACGAGATAGGCCGCGAGCACGAGAGCTGCCCGGCCCCCGGGAAGCCCGCGCCCGCGATGATGCAGCAGATCAAGGGCCTGAACGGCTGCAAGGCCAACGCGTGGCCGTACGACGCCAATGGAACCTACCTGTCTGGTCCACGCGTCCCTTAAGGGGGAGAGCCGCCCGCAGGAGGGCGGTTCGGGGGGAGTGGAATTCGTGCGCGTCGTCAGCTTCAGCGTCCCCTCGTGGTTCCCCTCGTACGAGTCGTACGGGGAACCGGCCGGGCCGCAGACGACGGGCGAGGCCCTGCCCGCCGACGCGCAGTCCGCCGAGGCACAGCTGACCGAGCAGGAGTCGGCCGTGTTCCTGTGCCTGGCCACCGGGGCCTCCAACCGGGAACTCGCCGTGGAGCTGCAACTGTCCGTCAGCACGGTCAAGTTCCACGTCGTGAACATACGGGCCAAGCTCGGCGGGATCAGCCGCCTGCAGGCCTGTCTGCTGGCGGCCCTCGCCCGCGAGGCCACCCGGCGCGCCGGGGACGGCTCCCTCAGCGACGGCGGTGCAGCAGTCGCCCACCGATGACCGTGGCCACGCAGGTGGTGGCGCCCCGGTCCAGCAGTTCGGCCTCGTCCGCCACCGCGAAGACCGCGAAGCGGGCCGCGGCGCCCGGCTCCAGGAGCCCGTGGAAGGCCTCACCGGCGGTGTCCCGGCCGGCGAGGGGATCCAGGGCGGGCCGCCCCTCGTAGGCGGCCGGCGGCAGGATCAGGAGCCCCGAACGGGTCACCGCCGTGCGCACCGACGCGATCGTGAAGCGGCCGCACACCGCGACCACCCCTCGCGCGAGGAGCTTCTGCGTGCCGCGCCGGGCACTGTTGCCCCACCGCGCCTCGGTCATCTTCAGGGCGTCCAGCCCGGCCTCGCCGCTGATCGGGTCGGCGCCGAGCTCGGGGACCTCGTACGGGTCGTCCGGGTAGTACGTCCGCTCCAGCAGCTCGTCCGCCCCGCGCACCTGCAGCCCCGGGGTGAGCACCCCGGGCCAGCGGCGGGTGCGCGCGTGCGGAAGGGCCGCGGCGAGCTCCTCGTACGGTCCCACGCGGGCGATCCGGTCGCCCTCGACGAGGACCGCACCGCCGGGCAGCGGTGCGGAACCCGGGCCGGGGACGAGGAGTTCGGCGGTGTGAAGCGTCAGCATCGTCTCGGACGCGTCAGTTCGTGGAGATGAGCTTCAGTTCGGGGTGCGCCGTGCCGCCTTCGATGGCGGTGGAGGAGATGTGCGAGACGACGCGGTCGTCGACCGGGTCGTTCGCCGGGTCGTCGTGCACCAGCAGGTGCTCGTAGGTCGTCGCGCGCTGCGCCGGGGTGCGGCCCGCCTTGCGGATCAGGTCGATGATCTCCTGGCGGTTGGAGCGGTGCTTGGCACCGGCCGAGGAGACGACGTTCTCCTCCAGCATGATCGAGCCGAGGTCGTCGGCGCCGTAGTGCAGCGAGAGCTGGCCCGCTTCCTTGCCGACGGTCAGCCAGGAGCCCTGGACGTGGGCGATGTTGTCGAGGAAGAGGCGCGCGATCGCGATCATGCGCAGGTACTCGAAGATCGTCGCCTGGGTGCGGCCCTTGAGGTGGTTGTTCTCGGGCTGGTAGGTGTACGGGATGAAGGCACGGAAGCCGCCCGTACGGTCCTGCGTGTCCCGGATCATCGCGATGTGCTCGATGCGCTCGGCGTTGGTCTCGCCGGTGCCCATCAGCATGGTGGAGGTGGACTCCACGCCCAGCTTGTGGGCGATCTCCATGATCTCCAGCCAGCGCTCGCCGGACTCCTTGAGCGGGGCGATCGCCTTGCGCGGCCGCTCCGGCAGCAGTTCGGCGCCGGCGCCCGCGAAGGAGTCGAGGCCGGCCGCGTGGATGCGCTGGATGGCCTCCTCCGCCGAGACGCCCGAGATGCGGGCCATGTGCTCGACCTCGGACGCGCCGAGGGAGTGGATGACCAGCTGCGGGAAGTCCTTCTTGATGGCGGAGAAGTGGTGCTCGTAGTACTCGACGCCGTAGTCCGGGTGGTGCCCGCCCTGGAACATGATCTGCGTGCCGCCGAGCTCGACGGTCTCCGCGCAGCGGCGCAGGATGTCGTCGAGGTCGCGGGACCAGCCCTTCTTCGCGTCCTTGGGGGCCGCGTAGAAGGCACAGAACTTGCACGCCGTGACACACACGTTCGTGTAGTTGATGTTGCGCTCGATGATGTACGTCGCGATGTGCTCGGTACCGGCGTAGCGGCGGCGGCGCACCGCGTCGGCCGCCTGGCCGAGCGCGTGCAGCGGCGCGTGGCGGTAGAGGTCGAGCGCCTCTTCCTTGGTGATCCGGCCCCCCGCGGCGGCGCGGTCGAGGACAGACTGGAGAACGGCCTGGTCGGTCACCGGTGAGTCACCTTTCGGCGGTGTGTCTGTGTCAAGGTCCGGACCGATCCAGCCTACGCCAGGGGTTCCCGCGCCCCGTCACGGGCTTCGGGTCAGGTCGCCCTCGGGGTTCCCGGCCGGGACGTCGCCCGACTTGTAGTGGAGGGTCCCGTTGGCGTTGAGGGTGAAGCGTTCGTCGGCGGAGCCGTTGGAACAGACCCCGGGAGCCGGGTTGGTGCCGCCCGAGGTGTCCAGGACGAGCGAGCGGTCGGTGGCGGAGGAGAGCTTCCAGTCACCGCTGCAGTCGGTGCCGAGGCCGGCGAGGACCGACTTGTCCCGGCCGACGACCTCACCGACGCGGCCGGCCTTGATGGTGATCTCGAACTCCGAGGGGAGGCCGAGGCGGGCGGTGGTGACCGTGCCCTTCCAGGTGCCGACGAGCTCCTTGGGGACGTCCTGGCGGGTCCCCTTGGGGGCGGCGGCGCTCCCGCCCGGGGTCGGGGTGCCGTTGGGGGTGGCGCCCGGGGCGACGCTCGACGCGGCCGGAGCCGGGGTGGAGGGCCGGGTGTCCCCGGCCAGGTCCCGCTGTCCGCCGCCCCGGCCCGGCAGGACGTCCAGCCAGTACAGACCGCCGGACAGCACCGCCAGCGCGGCCGCCGCGGCCAGGACCAGGGTGCAGCTGAACCGGCGGCCGGCCGCCCTGACGGTGACCTGCCGCCCCGGACCCTCCGCGCCGGTCCGCTGCCCGGGCAGCCCCCCGCCGCCGGTTCCCGGGCCGGGGGTTGCGTACGGGCCGGATCCACCGGGGGCGTCCGTGGTCGCGGTCGGCGCCCCGGCCACCCCGCCGCCCGTACCGGCGGAGCCGGAGCCGCCGTACGCGGCGCCGTACGGCGAGCCGGCGCCCGCTCCCCCGTACGCGGGGCCGGGCGGCCCGAAGCTCCCCGCCCCCGCGGGGCCTCCGTACGAGGCGGCCGTGAACGGCACCGGCCCGGACGGGTCGTCCGCGTACGGCGAGTACGGAGCCCCGAAGCCCCGGCCCGCCGACGCGTCGGACCCGCCCCCGGAGGTGTCCGCGTCGAGGTCCAGCAGCGCCACCGCGGCCCGGCTGGCCTGCTCCACCAAGGGCGCGGGAAGCCAGCCGGGGGCGCCCAGCGCCCCGGCGAGGGCCGCGGCGACCGCCTCCGGGGACGGCCGGTCGGCGGCCGTCTTGGCCAGGCAGGCCGCGATCAGCTCGCGCAGCTCGCCGGCCGGCAGCGCGCCGAGCTCGGGCGGCTCGTGCACCACCTTGTAGAGGAGGGTGGCCGAGTTGTCCCCGGTGAAGGGCGGCTGCCCGGTCGCCGCGAAGGCCAGGACCGCGCCGAGCGAGAACACGTCGGCCGCCCCGGTGATGCCCTTGCCGAGGATCTGCTCGGGCGACATGTAGCCGGGCGAGCCGACGGAAACCCCGGTGGAGGTGAGCGAGGCGGTGCCGTCCGTGGCCCGCGCGATCCCGAAGTCGATCAGTCGCGGCCCGTCGAGGGTGAGCATCACGTTCGACGGCTTCACGTCCCGGTGGACGAGGCCCAGCCCGTGCACGGCCACCAGGGCGCGGGCCAGACCCGCGCCGATGGCCCGTACGGAGTTCTCGGGGAGCGGCCCGTGCGCGGCCAGCGCGCGGTCCAGGGAGGGCCCGGCCACGTACCCCGTGGCCACCCACGGCACCGGAGCCTCCGGATCCGCGTCCAGCACCGGAGCGGTCCACTCGCCGCCCACCCGCCGGGCCGCCTCCACCTCGCGGCGGAACCGGGCCCGGAACTCCTCGTCGGCGGCGAAATGCGGGTGCACGATCTTGACGGCGACGGTCCGGCCGCCCGCGCTGCGCCCCAGGTAGACCCGGCCCATGCCACCCGCGCCGAGCCGGCCGAGCAGCCGGTACGCGCCGATGGTCCGCGGCTCACCGGCTTCGAGCGGCTGCATCGCGTCCCCCAATTCCCCGTGGTCCCGGGCACCTTGTGCCACCCGTTCGAGCAGCAGCCTAGGCCGTGCGGGCGCGGGGGAAGGGCCCGGTCACCCTTTTGCATTTCCCTTCCGCGATGAGAAATGCAAAAAGGCGTGAATTCCCGGGAAACTTCGCAATCGTCCGAGCGACCCAATGGGCTGCCGTCCGGTTAACCCGGTCAGCACTCCTGGACCACGGAGCTCAGCAGCTCCACGGCGACATCCGCGGCATACCCCGTCGTGGGTCCCGTACGGCGTGCGAATTCCCGTACGCCGGCCAGCTGATCGGGGCCGAAACGGAAGTCGAGCGTCGTGAAGTACCGCTCCAGCAGGTCCGCGTCGAAGGCCTCCCAGCGGGCCGCCTGCTCGGCGACCTTGGCGACCTCCTCCAGGGAGACGTCCCGGGAGGCGAGGAAGGCCTCGTGGACCTCGCGCACGACACCGGGCTCACGGGCGAGGTAGTCCTTGCGGGCGGCCCAGACGGCGAAGACGAACGGCAGTCCGGTCCACTCCTTCCACATGTGCCCCAGGTCGTGCACGGTCAGCCCGAGCCGGGGTGCGTCGTGGAGGGAGGCGCGCAGCGCGGCGTCGCCGATCAGCACGGCCGCGTCCGCCTCCTGCATCATCACGCTGAGGTCGGGCGGGCAGGTGTAGTAGTCGGGCCGTACCCCGTACTGCTCGGAAAGCAGCAGCTGAGCGAGCCGTACGGACGTACGAGAGGTGGAGCCGAGGGCGACGCGGGCGCCGTCGAGCTGCTCCAGCGGGACCTGCGAGACGATCACGCAGGACATCACGGGACCGTCGCAGCCGACCGCGATGTCGGGGAAGGCGACGAGCTGGTCGGCGTTGCGGAGGAACTCCACGAGGGTGATCGGGCCCATGTCCAGGTCCCCCTGGACGAGGCGCTCACTGAGCTTCTCGGGGGAGTCCTTGGTCAGCTCCAGGTCCAGCAGCGTGCCGGTTCTGGCCAGGCCCCAGTAGAGGGGAAGGCAGTTCAGGAACTGAATGTGGCCGACGCGGGGCCGGCTGCGGTAGACGTCCACATCGCGAGACTAGCCCCCGTGTCCGCGTCAGCCTTCGGGCGGGTCTCAAACGTCCGGGTGACGTGATCTTTCCCTCTGGTCTCCGCCGCAGGGTGCGTGCTAGGCTCACCGCAAGTTGCAGTTTGGTTTCCCTTGCAGTACGAGGCCTGCGGAGAATGTGACCCGCAGGCTTTTGTAGTTTTCAGACTTCTTAGCAGGTTCTGGAGCAGGGCGACCCTTTGGCCCATAGGAGGGCTCATGGCTACCGGAACCGTGAAGTGGTTCAACGCTGAAAAGGGCTTCGGCTTCATCGCCCAGGACGGCGGCGGCCCGGATGTCTTCGTCCACTACTCCGCGATCAACGCTGCTGGCTTCCGCTCCCTCGAGGAGAACCAGCAGGTGAACTTCGACGTCACGCAGGGTCCGAAGGGCCCGCAGGCGGAGAACGTCACCCCGGCCTAGTCGCCTGGGCCAACCTCATCGCGGGTTGGAAATGCAGTACCCAAGGAGCCCTGTCCCCTCTGCGCGAGCAGAGCGGCAGGGCTCCTGCCTTTTCCCTCCCGGGGCGCGGTGGGCGGGGTACGGCAGGGGCCCCCGGCACCGTGGGACGGTGCCGGGGGCCACTGCCGTACGGGCCGGGGCCCGGGGCCGCCAGGGGCGGCGGGCCGGTTCGGCTCTAGGCCGGGGGCTGGGTCGGGGTGGGGGCCGTGATCTTGATGTCCAGGATCAGGGTCACGTTCTCCTTGGTGGTCAGACGCAGGGAGTACGTGCCCGGGGGCACGTCCGTGGTGAACAGCTCCGGCAGGACGATCTTGCCGTCGGCGCCCGTCTTGGGCAGCACCCGGCCGAAGACCTTCTTGCCGTCCTCGTCCTTGAAGTACGGACCCTTCGCGGCCGCCGGGTCCACCGGGACCCACTTGCCGTCCGCGTCCTTCACGACCAGGTCGGCGACGGCCTCCGTACCCGCGACGGCCTTCCCGGCGGCCGTGGCGAGGACCTGCACGCCCGTGAGGCTCGTACCGGCGACCGTCTCCAGGGGCTTCGAGCCCTCCGGGCGGGCCAGCTTGTCGGCGACCGTCACCGTGACGCGGCCCTCGAAGTTCGCCGTGAGCCTGGTCGTGGTGTCGTAGGCGGAGGCGCGCAGCTTGAAGGTGCCCGCCTTGGTGCCCGCCTTCAGGCCGGGCGCGGCGGCGATGCCGTCGGCGCCCGTCTTGATCACCAGGGACTTCTCCGCCCCGAAGAGCGTGCCGCCGGTGGTGTCCTCCTCGACCGCGAAGATCACCTCGCGGTCGGCGGCGGGCTTGCCGTCGCTCAGGACCAGCTTGACCTTCGGGATCACGGTGAAGGCCGCGCCGGCCTCGGCCGTCAGGCCGGGCCCGTCGAGCGGCGTCAGATCCTGCAGGTGCGGGGCCGGCTTCTCCGGGGTCGGAGTCGGGGTCGGCGTGGGCGTGGGCGTCGGGGTGGGGGTCGGCGTCGGCGTCGGCGTCGGCTTGGGCGTCGGGGTCGGCGTGACCGGATTCTGCCGCGGGGTCGGCAGAGTGGTGCCCGGCTGCTGGGGCGGGTAGTTCCCGGCCGGCGGGTTCGGAACCTCGGCGGCGCCGCCGTTCTGGTACTGCCGCATGTAGCCGAGCACGGTGTTCACGTACTCGCGCGACCGGTTGTAGCTGAGGATCGCCTCGTCGAGCTTGGCCTGGTTCGAGAGGTCCCGGTCACCCGCGCACAGGTACAGGCCGGCGCCGAGCGCCGCGTCGTAGATGTTGTTCGGGTCGCGCTTGGCGTCGCCGTTGCCGTCGGCGCCCCAGGTGGTCCAGGTGGAGGGGATGAACTGGAGCGGGCCGACGGCACGGTCGTACACCGTGTCCGCGTCCCACTCGCCCTTGTCGGTGTCCCGGATCTCGGCGAAGCCGTTGCCGTCGAGGCGGGGGCCGCGGATCGGCTTCTCGGTGTAGCCGTCGGCCTTGAGCCCGTAGCCGGAGGCGTGGACGGACTCGACCCGGCCGATGCCCGCGAGCAGCTGCCAGGGCAGCTTGCAGCCGGGGAGTGCGGCCGCCACCGAGAGCTCGGCACGGTGATAGGCGTCGAGGGCGGTCGCGGGTATCCCGCTGGCCCCCTCCTGCGCGCCCGCGCCGGCGGGCGGCGGGTCTGCGACGATGTCGGGCAGGTCCAGCCGGGCGTCACCGCGGTCGGCGGCCTGCGGGCTGTCCGGAGTCGGCTCGGACTCGCCCGCGTCGGCGGTCGACGGATTGGTCACGACCGCGGCGGTGGTCAGGCTGGCCGCGAGGGCGGCCGTGCACAGGACCTTGCGCGAGGTGTTGACGAGGTGACGGTGAAGCGGCTTCACAGTGCGGCGATCCCCCCAGGAGCCGTCAAAGGTCTACGGCCGGTCTAGCCGTGAATATCCACTGTCTATCAGGTATTCGAACCCGACTCGCCGTCCGTCCGCCAGATGTGACGCACCATTCGTCTCGGCTTCACCACGGTCTCATGACCGAACGCACAGAGACCCCAACTCCTTGCCCGTATTGCCCCGATGGGCGCCATTTCGGATCGGAGTGCCGAACGGCCGGAGCCCCGGCCTCCGCGGTGTGCGGGGGCCGGGGCTCCGGTGTGCTGCGGGGGTTGCGGGTGTTCCCGGGCCGGCTAGCCCTGAGTGAAACCAGCGTTGAGCACGTTCAATTCCCTGGTGACAAACGGCTGCCCGACAAGGGATCATGAGCGGCATCTCTGTGTCTCATGCGCCTGGTGCCCTTCGGGGGGAACGGGCCGTCCTCGAAGGAAAACTGTTGGTACGTCCTACTCGTGCGGCGGTCCTGCTCACCGCGGGCCTCGTCACCATCCTCGGCATACCGGCGGTCTCCGCCGCCGAGGCACCGACCGAACTATTCGTGAACAACGGCGAGAACGCCAACTGCTCCGACACCGGCACCGGAACGCAGAACACCCCGTTCTGCTCTATCCAGTCGGCGGCCAAGGCGGCCGAACCGGGCCAGACCGTGCGGATCACGGCGGGCTCCTACCCCGGAGCCCTCACGATCGACCGCTCCGGACAGCCGGGCAAGCCGATCACCTTCACCACCGAGACCGGCAGCGTCCGGAAGGCGGATCTGGGCGGCGCCTTGACCATCGACGGCGCCTCCCACCTCGTGTTCCGTGGGATCAGTACGCGGAGCGGCGCCAAGGTCGAGCGTTCCAGCGACATCACCGTGGAGACGTCCGAGATTCTGCGCGAGCTCGTGATCGGTGCCGGAAGCGCGGACGTACGCGTCAGCCGGAGCACCGTCATCTCTGCGCAGATCGGAGCCGGCGCCCAGCGCACGGTCCTCAGCCGCAACAGGGTCGGCCACAGCCTTTCCCGGCCCGCGATCTCCGTGGTGGACGCCCCCGGCACGGCCATCGCCAACAACAACGTCACCAGCTACTGCGGTACGGGCATCTCGGTCAGCGGCGGTTCCACCGGAACCTCGGTGTTCAACAACCTGATCATCGCCCAGGGCTCCCAGCTCTCCTGCCCGACGCCCGGCCCACCGCGCCACGGTCTCCTGGTGGCGCAGAGCGCGGCGGCCGGCACCCGGGCCGACTACAACGTCCTCAACCGCCAGCCCGAGATCACGGATGCTCCGTACCACTGGGCGGGCACCGGCTACAAGACCCCCTCGGAGTTCCGGGCGGCGACCGGCCAGGGCGGACAGGACCTCCTGAACCCGGCGGACGTCAACGCCGCCCTCGTCGACTCCGCCGACGCGACGGCGCCGGGCGCGCTGACCTCCCTGGACATCGCCGGTTTCGGCCCGATCGACGACCCCCGCGTGGCCAACACCGGCAAGGACGGCGGGTTCCTCGACCGCGGAGCCGGCGAGACACACGACTACCTGAGCACGGTCACCATGTCGGTCGACCAGGCCTGGGCCCCGGTCGGCACCACGGTGGAGGTGAAGGCCTCGTCGAACAGCCAATGGCCCACCGGCATGTCGTACAGCGTGGACTTCGGCGACGGGAGCACCCCGGTCGTCACCCGGCAGGGCGAGGCCGCCCAGGCCGTCGCCTCGCACGTCTACGCCTCTCCGTGCGCGTGCGTGGTCAAGGTGACCGCATCCAACGCCGCCGGGAGGAAGGCCTTCGCCGAGCAGCAGCTCAAGGTGACCGCGGCCGGCGCGCTGACCACGTCCTTCACCGCCGAGTCGGTCCTGCCGACCTCGGACAACCCGATCGAGCGCATCTCCCCGCTGACCTTCCGGGTCGACCCGTCGGCCACCACGGCGCCGTGGCCGCTGAGCCGCGTCGACGTGGACTTCGGCGACGGCACCACCGAGCGCGTCTCCGACCTGTCCAGGCTCACGCACACCTACCGGACCCCCGGCGACTACACGGTGACCGTCACCGCCCAGGACTCCCAGGGTGCCACGTCCGCCTCCAGCCGCACGGTCAAGGCCGACTACGCGGCGTCCGGCTACGTCGCGGTCGAGCCGTTCCGGTTCTACGACAGCCGCGACGACACCCCCTCGATGCCGGGCGGCGAACCCCTGTCGATGCAGTTGCCCATCGGGCTCGACCGGCCCGAGTTCCCGCTCTCGGGCAGCATGTCCGCGGTCGTCGTCAACGTGACCGTGACCGGCGCCCTGGAGGACACCCACCTCACTGTCTGGCCCGAAGGACAGGACCGTCCCGCGACCTCGAACGTCAACGTCCGGGCCGGCGCCACCACGTCCAACACGGTCACGGTCCCCGTAAGCGGCTACAACGGGGCCTTGATGCAGCTCAACTCCGGCCGGGCGTCGATCATCGTGGACTTCGTGGGCTACTACCAGCCCAACATCGGACAGCGGTTCAGCCCGCTCGCCCCGACCCGGCTGCTCGACACCCGCACCAGCGGCGGCGCGCTCACCGGCGGCAAGACCCGCACGGTCAAGGTCGCCGGCGTGGGCGGCATCCCCGCCGACGCCACCGCCGTCGCCTTCAACCTGACCGGCACCGGCTCCACGGAGGCGGCGCACGTGATCGCCTACCCCAACCCGGCGAAGCGGACCGCCACCTCCAACCTGAACCTGGAGCCGGGCAAGGACAAGTCGAACCAGGCCATCGTGCCGGTCGGCCCGGACGGCACGATCACCCTCTTCACCAACTCCGGCTCCACCCACCTGGTGCTGGATGCGGTGGGCTACTACGGAAAGGACGGCAAGGCGCTGTTCAAGCCGGTCGCCCCGAAGCGTCTCGCCGACACCCGCACCACGGGCAAGCTCGCCCCGGGTGCCACGACGACGGTCTCCGGTCTGCCGGCGAACGCGGTGGGCGCGGTCCTGAACGTCACCGCGACCGACACCACCGGCCCGGGCTTCCTGACGGCGTACGCCTTCGGCGGCACGCTCCCGGGCGCCAGCAGCCTCAACACGCTCCCCGGCGTCACGGTCCCCAACCACGTGACCACCCCGGTCGGATCGGGCAAGGTCAGCGTCTTCAACAGCTGGGGCGGCGGCAACCACGTCGTCACCGACCTCCTCGGCTACTTCACCAACCCGTAGGACCAACCGGCCCACGCAGGACACACCGCCGCCCCGGCCCCCGCACACGACGTTCGGGGGCCGGGGCGGCGGCGTTGTGAAGGCCATGGAGCCAGCCCCGGGCCGGCGCCCCGCCGATCAGGCCGGGCCCTCAGCGCCCGGCCATTCCTCACGCACCATGCCGAACAGCACGGAGTCGTAGCGCTTCCCCGCCACCAGCAGGGTGGGTCGCCGAGGCGTACGGCACGGAGACCAACGCCTGGCTGTCCCTGACGCCCCTGACGGAGGACGGCACCAACGCGGCGGCGGCCACGGCACCGTGCCCCAAGCGGACGAAGAGCAGCTGCGTGTACGCCGTCTCCGGCTACGTCGACAGCAACGTGACCGCGGGAACAGCCGAGGCCTTCGCGATCGAACGCCCGCCCGGCAGACACCGTCCGCAGCCCGCGCCCACCCGGCCTCCGATCACCACGGCCCCCGACCCCGCCACCCTCCCCGCCCCCGACCCCGCTCCCGCCCTGTAGGTCGCATCGCGCCGAGGCGGGTCACCGGGCACCCGTGCCCGTGCCCGTCAGGTCCGCCCACACGGTCTTCCCCGGCTCCCTCGGCGCCACGCCCCACTCCCGCGCCAGCGCCTGCACCACCAGCAGCCCCCGCCCGCCCTCCGCCGACCACGGATCGACCACCGGCGGCTCCCCCGGCGGCCTCGTGTCGTCCCGGGTGTCACTGACCGCCACCCTCACGTTCTGTCCTCCGTCGTACCCCATCAGCAGCTCGAAGTCCCGCCCCGGCACCCGCCCGTGCAGTACGGCATTGGCGGCGAGCTCCCCGACGACGAGCCCCACGTCGTCGGAGAGCGCGCAGCCGTAGGGCACGCCCCAGAAGGCCAGCTGCGCCTGCGCGAGCCGCCGGGCGAGCCGGGCCCCGCGGCGCGTCGAACTGAACCGCTGCCGGAAGGCCAGTGCCATGTCACTCAATTCGGTCGTCACCTCACCGAGCGTGGCGACCGCGCCTTACGCTTTCCAGTGACGGCGGCGCTACGACGGTGATCCGTAGGGACGTCGGCCTGTTCGTGTACGGCCCGTACGGATGAGGGCGGTTCAGCCGATGAACGACCTGTCAGACCGCGAAGAACGCCCCGAACGCCCGGTGGAGGCGGACGGCACGGCCCACCTGTTCCGCGCCCTGGGCAAACAGATCAAAACCCTCCGCGAGGCGGCCGGCCTCCTCCAGAAGGAACTCGCCACCCGCCTGAACGTCGGCGAGGACCTCATCGGCGCGATCGAGCGCGGCGTCCGCACCCCGCAGCCGGACCTCCTGGAACGCGCGGACCGGATCCTCCAGGCGCGAGGGGTCCTGCTGGTGGCGATCCCGGAGGTCAAGGAGGCGCTGAAGCGGGCCCGGACGCGGCATCCGGATTGGTTCCGGAGTTATGCGGAGGCGGAGGCCGTCACGCAGGCCCTCCACGCGTACGGACACCAGGGCGTTCCGGGCTTGCTCCAGACGGAGCGCCACGCCCGTGAGGTCTTCACCCAGCGCCGCCCGCTCCTGGACGAGGAGACGATCGAGAAGCGGGTACGGGACCGGCTGGACCGCCAGCAGGTCTTCGAACGCTGGCCCTCCCCCACCTTCAGCTTCGTCCTCGACCACAACTTGCTGGAACGAACAGTGGGTGGCCCGGAAGTCCACCGCGAACAGCTCCAACGCTTTCTACAAATCGGCCAGTTGCGTACGGTGGAACTCCAGGTCATGCCGTACAGGCGCGGTGCGCACACGGCGATGGAAGGCTCGTTCACCCTGCTCCACCCCAAGGGCCGCCAGCAGATCGCCTACCACGAGGCCTACGGCAAACCGCACTTGATCACCGACCCTGACCAGGTACGCGTCATGGCCGAGCGCTATGGGATCATCCGGGCACAGGCGCTCGCGCCCGACGAATCCTTCGCCTTGATCGAGAAGATGCTGGGAGATGCAGGATGAACACCACCGACTTGGCGTGGTTCAAGAGCAGCTACAGCGGCGGCGAGGGAGGCGAGTGCGTCGAGGTGGCGCTCGCCTGGCGGAAGTCGAGCCACAGCGGCGGCGAGGGTGGCCAGTGCGTCGAGGTCGCCGCCTGCCCCAGCACCGTCCACGTCCGCGACTCCAAGGTGACGGCCGGACCCCACCTCTCGGTGGCCCCCGCCGGCTGGACCGCGTTCCTGGACGGGATCACCGCGGCCCGCCTGCCGGAGTAGGTCGGTCCGGCAGGCGGGATCGACAACCGCTACCGCCAGACGACCGCCCGCCACTGGACCGGCCAGCCCCTCGCGTCGGCCAGGTTGCCCGCGATGCTTCCGGCCGCGTTGATCGCGACCGGATCGGCCTTGTCGAGGCCGCCAGGAGTCGGCAGCGCGGTGACCTTCCCCTGCGCGTCCCACGTCACGGCGCGCTCGTCGGAGTTGCCGATGCTGGTTCCCGCGTCGTTGATGCCCCGGACGAAGGTGTGGCCGCTGCCCCGCAGCAGTTCGAGTTCGGTGATGGCGGTGCCTGTTCCGCTCCAGCGCAGGGAGCGGTCCTTGACGTTCGCGACCACGACGTCGGAGTTGTTGACGCTCACCGCTCGCGCGCCCAGGTCCTGGGACGGCAGGGCCTTGAGCTTCTTCCCGTGCGGGGCGCGGACGGCCTTCCACGTCCCGTTCGCGTCCGTCGCCCGGCCGATCACGGTGCCGCGCTCGTTGATCGCCGACGGCTCGGCGTACGAGCCCCCGAGCGAGCCGAGGGGCCGCGACCGTCAGAAGACGAACGTGCCGATCCCGACCACCATGCCGGCCACCGCCCCCAGCACGATGGCGGCCAGCAGACCGGCCATGGCCGCGAGGAAGTAGAGCTCGCCGTCCTCGACCCTGCCGTGGCGCGCGCAGGAGAACAGCCAGGACGCCAGTGTCAGGAACGGCACGAGGAGCAGGCCGGTGGCGGTACTGAAGTTGAATACGGCGCTCCCCGAGAGCTCGTAGGCCTTTCCCCGCGCCGTCCTGACCTCCACGTCGGTACCGAAGCGGTACTCGTCGCCGGCCGTGTCCAGCACGATCTCGCGCCCCGGCTCCCCGGACCGCCGGGGGGTGTACCAACCCGTGCAGTCGGTACCGGTCGCATAGCCCTCGGCGTCGGTGGCCTCGTAGCACTTGTGGATCGAGACGACCCCGTCCACGGGCCCGAAGCCGAACACCGCCGCCATCTGCGGCCCGGGTAGCAGCCACACCAACCACCCGGCCACCGCGAGCGTCACGACCACGCCGGCCCCGGCCGCCCCCTGCCCCAACCTCCGCACGGCAGCAGCGCGCACCGCACTCCCTCCCCTCTCCCGCGGAGGCCAATACCCGCAGGGGGCGGGGCGTAACGCGGGTCGGCTGCGGTCGGTGCGGCGGGGGCTTCGGGGGCGGAAGCCAGTGGGGCGGGATCAGAGGGGGTTCGGGGGTTTCCCGTCGGTCTCATCGTCTTCCGTGGCGGGACGGTCCCTCAAGGGCGCTCCTTCGTCGCGTCGCTGCGCGATGGCCTGCGGCCACCCTTGACCGACCGTCCCGCCACGGAAAATCGAAGACAGCCGGGAAACCCCCCAAAGAACGGGCCGGGCGATCAAGACAGGGACGGGTGTGTCGGTGGCCGGCGGCCCGGTCGGGGGGCGCATCAGATCGCTACGCGGTTTCGTGCGTCTCAGCGGCTGCCGGCCGTCCGGGGCCGGACATAAGCCGCCATCGACCGTCTCGTGCTTCTCGAGGAGGGCGACTGACCGCTGTCTGGAGCTCGCACCCGCAGACCCGAGCACGCTTCGGCACGGGCGTTGCGGGTGGACTCAGACGTGCAACTCGGGCGGGAAGCCGGTCCAGCGCAGTTCGGCGGGCAGGTGGCGCATGTCGTTGGAGCAGAGGACGGAGGCGGGCCGACCGGGTGCGTATCGGATGACCGTCAGCGCGGCATTGCCGTGGTTGAGGCCGAGCCAGCGCCACTTCGGTGCGTACATGGCATCCCGGACGAGCCAGGCGACCAGGAAGTTGTGGGTGACGACCAGTTCGTGCCGGTCCTCTTCGCCGTCCACCGGACCGGTGAACAGGTCCATCGCCCGGCGGACCAGCGTGGGTCCGTGCTCCCGCTCCTCGGCGGAGGCGCCTTCGAGGAAGCGGAGGTAGAAGTCTGCGGATTCTGCGGGGAGTTCCTCCCTCTGCGGCATGTAGGGGACGTAGTCACCGGCAGCTTCCGAGCAGTGCAGAGGAACGTTCTTCAGCTGGTCGCCGATCAAGCGTGCGGTCTGCTCGGCCCGGGCCAGCGGGCCGTGATGGACAGCGGTGAGGGGGATGCCCTGGAGCCGGCGTCCGAGCAGCGTGGCCTGCCGGTGGCCGTCCTCCGTCAGCCCGCTCTCGTCCGGCAACGCTTCGCCGTGCCGGACGAGATAGAGGTACCGCGTGGCCGTGCCCGTCACGCCGAACTCCTTCGGATCCGCTGTCGATCTTGCGTATCGATGGACGCCACCCCTACCAGTGCCGGTTCCCCGAACCCAAGGCGATGGTCAGCGAGTCCGTCGTCGCCCGAGCAGGCGGCCCTGCTCCTGTTTCAGGTCAGCGAACCCGCGCCGTGCGTATGCGGCCATCTCTTCACTGGGGAAGGCCACGATGGAGAGGTGCTCGTCGTAGCTCCCCTGGTCCCAACGGGCGGCTGTGATCTCGTAGCCGGACACGTGAGCGCACAGCTGAAGCAGAATGGGCGGCATCTCTGGCTCGCTCAGGAGGTCAGCGTGTCTGATGACGAGGTCACGCATGGCCCGGATATTCGGGAGGAAGACGGTCCTGACCCACAAGCGCCACTCGGCGAGCTCCTCCTCGGACGGTGGCATCTCATGCGCGAAGGGCGACTTGCCGTCAGGACGGGCATTGCGTTCCATGAACGCAACGAAAATGCGGCTGTTCGCCTCGGTGAGCGCAAAGAGTGGCCCGTAGAAGTCGCTGAGCTGGCGATTCAAGCGGGCTAGGCGCTCTTGGCGCTGTGACAGACGCATGCTGTTGAGGTAGGTGGCTGCGTATCCGCAAAAGGCCAGAGCGATCGTCACAACTACGGTGGTCATGTAGGGCGATGCTATGAGAAGGGCCGTCATGCCGAAGCACGTACTCAGGGTGGCGGCGTAGGTCCGGCCACAGGCGGCTGGCAGCCGCTGAGACGTGCGAAACCGCGTAGCGATCTGATGCGCCCCCCGACCGGGCCGCCGGCCACCGACACACCCGTCCCTGTCTTGATCGCCCGGCCCGTTCTTTCGGGGGTTTCCCGGCTGTCTTCGATTTTCCGTGGCGGGACGGTCGGTCAAGGGTGGCCGCAGGCCATCGCGCAGCGACGCGACGAAGGAGCGCCCTTGAGGGACCGGCCCGCCACGGAAGACGATGAGACCGACGGGAAACCCCCGAACCCCCTCTGATCCCGCCCCACTGGCTTCCGCCCCCGAAGCCCCCGCCGCACCGACCGCAGCCGACCGCACCGACCGCACCGACCGCACCGACCGCAGCCCACCTCACCCCCCGTACAAGCCCGCGATCACCTCCGCGTACCGCTCCGCCACCGCCGCGCGGCGGAGTTTCAGGGTCGGGGTGAGGGTGCCCGTGGCTGTCGTGAAGTCCTCCGGGAGGATGTGGAAGGCGCGGATGCGGGCCGGGCGGGAGAGCGTGGCGTTGGCTTCGGTCACCGCCGCTTCGATCAGGGCGTGGACCGCCGGGTGCGTGGACGGGGCCGGGCCCGGGTCGAGGCCCTCGCGTGCCGCCCAGGCCGTGATCTCGTCCGCGTCGAGGGTGATCAGGGCGACCGGGTAGGGGCGGCGGTCGCCGATGAGGACCGCGCGGGAGACGTAGCGCGAGCGCTGGACGGCGAACTCGACCTCCGTCGGGGTGAGGTTCTTCCCGGCGGAGGTGATGATCAGCTCCTTCTTGCGGCCCGTGATGCGCAGGTAGCCGTCGGCGTCCAGTTCCCCCAGGTCGCCGGTGTGCAGCCAGCCCTCCCCGTCCAGCGCCTGCGCCGTCGCGGCCTCGTTCGCGTGGTAGCCCGGGAACACCATCGCCCCGCGCGCCAGCACCTCCCCGTCCTCCGCGATCCGCACCTCGCAGCCCGCGATCGGCCGGCCGACCGTTCCGTGGCGCACCGCCTCCGGGTGGTTGAGGGAGATGACTCCGCCCGACTCCGTCATCCCGTACCCCTCGAACAGGGTGATCCCGCAGGCCCGCAGGAAGTCCAGGGTCGCCGGGGCGATGGGGGCGCCGCCGGTGAGCGCCCACTTCAGCCGGCCGCCGAAGGCACCCCGGACCAGGGAGTAGAGGGACTTCTCCGCGGCCTCGTACTCCGCCCGCCGTTCCTCCTGCAGCCGGCCGTCCGCCGCGAGTACGCCCAGCCGCACCGCCTCCTCGAAGCGTGCGCGGCCGCCCTCCCGGGACTCGGCCAGCGAGAGCACCACCGAGTGCAGCTTCTCGAACAGCCGCGGGACGGAGGGGAGATGGGTCGGTGCGACCTCCGCGATCTCCGCGAGCACGTCCTCGATCCTGCCGCCGAAGTAGCACAGCTCCCCGCCCTCCAGCAGGGTCGTGTACTGGATCAGCTGAGCCAGCATGTGCGCGAGGGGCAGGTACAGGTACGTCGAGTCCCCGGGCCCGCCCTTGATCAGGGGGACGGTGGCGTCCTGGATGGCGCCCAGGTTCCCGTGGGTGAGGCGGCAGCCCTTGGGCAGGCCCGTCGTGCCCGAGGTGTAGACGATCGCCGCGTCCGCGGCGGGGGTCACCGCCGCCGCCCGGCGGGCCAGGTCCGCCTCCGGACTCCCCTCCAGCGCGGGCAGTTCGTCCATCAGCACCACCGACCGCAGCGCGGGCAGTTTCGCCCGGAGCGCCTCGACGCGTTCCGCCTGCCTCCCGTCGTCGCAGACCACGGCCACCGCCTCCGAGTCCGACAGGACCCAGGCGAGCTCCTCCTCGCCCGCCGTCGGGTAGACCGGTACGAGGACCGCGCCCGCCGCCAGCACCCCGAAGTGCGTGTACGTCCACTGCGGCCGGGTCTCCGCCAGTACGGCGACCCGTTCCCCGGCCGCCACGCCCAGGCCGAGCAGCGCGCACCCGACGGCCCGTACCTCCGCGCCCAGTTCCCCGTACGTACGGGTCTGCCACCCGCCGTCGGGCGAGCGGAACCGCAGGGCCGGCTCCGGCCCGTACCGCTCCCCGGTCCACTGGGTGAACACCGCCAGCGTGCTCGGCCGACCGTCCATCGCATGCCCTCCCGGGAAATTGGTGACCCCCGACGCTAGGCAGCCGCACGGCCGCCGCGGCATGACCGGAAGCGTCACCCCTGCTGACCCGAGCGCTCACCGGTCCGCGCACGTCCGTATCGCCCCGCGCCACGGCGGGCTACCGTCGAAGGCATGGGGAGGCGGACGATCACCGTGCACCATGTGCGCGCCCTGCTCGCGGGGGCGCGCGGCAGCGGCATCGACACCGTGCCGCTGCTCCAGGAGGCGCAGATCCCACCACTGCTGCTGGGCGACGACCGGGCGCGGATCACGCCCGCGCAGTTCGCCCGGCTGTTCCGGGCGCTGTACCGGACCACGCAGGACGAGTTCCTCGCGCTGAGCCCGGTCCCCAGCCGTCCCGGCACCTTCGCGATGATGTGTCACGCCTCGCTCGGCTGCCGTGACCTGGGCGCGGCGACGGAGCGGGCGGCCGCCTTCTACGGGCTGTTCCCCGGCGGGCCGGAGCTCACGCTCGAAGTGGTGGACGGCGAGGCCCGGTTCACCGTGCGCAACGACTTCGCCCGCGACGAGGACCGCTTCCTCACCGAGTGCGTGCTCGCGATCTGGCACCGGCTGAGCAGCTGGCTGGTGGGGCGCCGCATCCCGCTCGCGTACACCGCCTTCGCCTATCCCCCGCCGCCGCACGAGGAGGAGTACGAGATCCTCTTCGACTGCCCGGTCCGCTTCGGGGCGGACCGTACGGGCGCCGCCTTCGACGCGCACTGGCTGACGGCGCCGCTCGTACGGGACGAGGCCGCCCTCGACGCGATGCTCCGGCGTGCCCCCTTCGACCTGCTGTCGCGCCCGGAGTACGGGACCACGGTCGCCGAGCAGGTACGCCGGACCCTGACGCAGCGGCTGCGCGCGTCGCCGCGGCTGCCCGCGCTCGGCGAGGTGGCGGCGCGGCTCGCGGTGTCCCCGGCGACGCTGCGGCGCCGGCTCCAGCAGGAGGGGACCTCCTTCCAGCAGCTGAAGGACCACGTGCGGCGGGACGCGGCGATCGCGGGGCTTGCGGAGAGCGGGGAGCCGATCGCGGAGCTGGCGGCCCGGCTGGGCTTCTCGGAGGACACGGCCTTCCACCGGGCCTTCCGCCGCTGGACGGGCACGACCCCGGGGGCCTACCGGATCGCGTCGGGCGGGTAGGGAGTGCGGAATCGTATGCCGTCGATCAGCTGCCGCCGACTCCAGGTCGGCGGCCGTCCCGCCTTCTTCCCCCTCGGCAACAGCGCTTCCAGTACCGCCCACTGCTCGTCCGTCAGATCTACTTCCGTGCGCGCACTGACCTTGTCGTTTGACCCGTGGTGTTGTCACCTACGCGTGTAACAGTCCCCAGCCTCGACGCATCCCCGTGAACTCACGTAGCTCACCTGAGTCCTTCGTCGATGCGGGTGCGCAGGGAGCGCAGCGCCCGCCTGAGCTCTGCCGGTTCGATGTCTGTGACGTCAGCGTCGAAAGTCAGGAGCAGTCCTGCCAGCCCTGCCCATGACCACGCACCGAGCGTGAGTCGGCAGCTGGAGTCGGTGTCGTGCTCGACCGTCGACCCGCCGGGGGCGAACCGGGCGACAATGGGCGCGGGTAGTGCGACGAGCGCCGACCCGCAACATGGCCATTCCGCCAGGGTGTCGCCGCGGTCGGGCGTGCTCATGACGAATGCGACCGGATCGCCGTGCGGGACGTCGCGGCGGTCGAAGGTTCTCCCCGTGGGCATGCGTGGTTCGAGGCGGTCGATGCGCATCGCGCGCCATCGGTCCGCGTCCGGTTCGAACGCGACGAGGTACCACCGTGCCGCCCACACGACGAGGTCGTGCGGTTCCAGCGTGAGCGTCGCCGGTTCGTCCTCGCCGGTGTAGTCCACGCAAACGACGTGCTGTCGGTTGATCGCGCCGCCGATGACGCGGATGATCTCGGCATCGATGGGTGCTGCGGGGAATTCCCAGTAGTTGCGCGCTGCGGAGACGCTGAACGACTCGGTGCGGATGCGGCTGCGGGCGGGCATCGCTTGCTGCAGCGTGGCGAGGGCGCGTGCCGAGTTCTCGCGGATGCCGGAGAGGATCGTGGGGACGGTCTGGAGCGCGACGGCCGCGGCGACTGCTTGGTCCTCGTCGAAGACGACCGGCGGCAAGCGGGTGGCGCGGCCGAGCCGGTAGCCTCCGCCCACCCCGCGCACGGCCTCGATCTCGTACCCGAGATCTCTGAGCGTGTCGATGTCGCGTCGCACGGTCCGAAGGGAGACTCCGAGCCTTTCGGCGAGCTCCTCGGCGGTCAGGGTGGCGCCGATACCGAGGATCGACAGCAGCCTGAGCGTCCGCGCGGAGGTCACAGCCATGATCCCGCCCCCCGGGAAAGCGGTCATTCGATGGCAACTATAACTGTGACGCTGGCCGGCATGACCGCTCCACAGACATCCCGAGAGGGCACACGTGCCCCCGACGCTCCCCCAGCACCCATCTCCGGCGCAGGCGCGAACGTGGCGCTCCTGGTCGTGCTGTTCAGCTCCTTCATGGACCTCGTCGACGCGACGATCGTCACCGTCGCGGCCCCTGCGATTGCCCGTGACATGGGAGCCGGCGACGCTCAGATCCAATGGACGATCGCCGCCTACACCCTCGCCATGGGCGCGGGACTGATCACTGGCGGACGGCTCGGTGACCAGTTCGGCCGCAAGCGCCTGTTCATGATCGGGCTGGTCGGCTTCATGGTCACCTCCGCGCTCTGCGCGCTCGCCGTCACTCCGGGAATGCTCATCGGCATGCGCGCCGCGCAAGGACTGACCGCGGGGATCATGGTCCCGCAGGTGTTCGGCGTAATCCGAGCATCGTTCGCCCCGGCCGAGCGCGCCAAGGCGTTCGGCGCCTACGGGGCCGTCCAGGGGCTCGCCTCGGTCGCAGGCCCACTGCTGGGCGGATTCCTCGTCGAGGCCGACCTGTTCGATCTGGGGTGGCGCACCATCTTCTGGATCAACGTCCCCATCTCGATCCTCGCCCTCGTCGTCGGGGCGAGGGTCTTGCCGGAGTCCCGTTCCGCCTCTACCGCGAGGCTGGACCTCGCGGGTGCCCTACTGGCGGCCTCGGGCATCCTGCTCCTCCTGCTGCCGATCATCCAGACCGGGACATGGGGATGGACCGCGGGCAGCTACGCCCTCCTGGCGGCCGGAATCATCCTGCTCGCGATCTTCCTCGCATACGAGCGCAGCCTCGCCGGCCGTGGGGGCGAACCCGTCTTCGACCCGGCCCTGCTCAGAATCCGCGCTTTCGCCATCGGCCTGAGCGCATCCGTGCTCTTCTTTGGCGGTATCGGATCGTTCTTCCTCACCCTGTCGGTCTACCTCCAGCTCGGCACCGGCCGGACCGCGTGGGAGACCGGCTTGGTGATCCTGCCCTATGCCCTCGGCTCGATCGTCACCTCAGGACTCGGCGTCGCTCTCGCCGCCAAGGCGGGCAGAGCCCTGCTGATCACCGGCTCGCTCACCATCGCGGCATCTCAGCTCGTGCTCTTGGCCGTCATCAGGGACGGCAGCGACCCCGGATTCTGGCTCCTCGCGCTCGGCCTGTTCATCGGCGGCCTCGGACTCGGCCTCGCCGCACCCATTCTCGTCAACGTCGTGCTCGCCGGTATCCCCGGACGCAATGCGGGCGCGGCGGGCGGCGTCCTCTCCACCGTCAACCAGATCGGCGGATCCATCGGCATCGCCGTTCTCGGAACGGTCTTCTTCGCCGCCGTCACCGGATCGACGACTGATGCGCCAGGACCGGCCGACTACGCTCACGCGCTCAGCATCGTCCTCGTCGTCACCGCGGTGCTCTACCTCGTGGCGGGACTCGTGATGCTCGCGCTCCCGAAGGCCGCGGCCGAGCACGTCGACCAGTGAACCCATGCGGGAGGAAGGCACAGTGACCATCGGCGTCTATGGGTTCGACGAGTCCGGATCGGGCCGCCTCTGGCCGTACTCGGGGCGGAACCGGGCCAGCTGATCGGCCACGACGGCCAGCCAGGCGCTCGGCGCGTAGGGGGCCGGCAGGTCGACCTCCATGCCCAGCTCGGCGATGCCGACCGCGTAGTCGATCTCCTCCAGGCCGAGGGCGAGCAGTTCGCGCACCTCACTCACGAGGCGCGCCACCAGGGTCGGGTCGGCCGAGTCCGCGTAGTCGCCGACGGCTGTTTCGTGGTCTTCGAACTCCGCGGGCATGTCCTGCGAGAACCAGCCGCCGAGGAACTGGCCGAGTTCCGGGAAGCGGGCGTGCCACTCCCAGTGCGTCTCGGGCAGCGCCGCCGGGGGCGGGACCCGGCCTTCCTCGATGCTCTGCCTGATGTGGTCGGCGAGCACCAGCAGCCACTGCTGGATCTCGGCCTCGGGCAGCCCGATGTCCGGGACCGGGTAGAACTCTCCGAGGCGCAGCCGCAGCCGGCCGGGCGGGTTCCGGGCGTAGGTGCGCAGCTGCTGCTCGGCGACCGCCAGGGCCCAGGGGCGGGTGTGCCAGGTGTGGCGCAGGTAGGCGGTGAGGGCCTGGCCGGGCCGGTCGGGGGTGTCGTCGGCGGTGAGGCCGGCGTACGCGCTGATCACCTGGTCGAGCTCGCCGTAGTGGCGGTCGAACTCCAGGGGCTTCATCGACATGGGCCTGTGCCTCTACAGGTAGATCGGGAAGTTGCCGTGCACGACGAAGCCGAGGGGGCTCGTCGGCTCGCGCCGCAGTACGACCCGCGCGGCCCGCACGTCCACGGCCCCGCGCCCGGCGAACGCCATGGCCTGGATCAGGACGCGGCCGACCGGCTCCTCGCGCGAGGGCCAGGCGGCCTCGATGGTGAGCCGGGGGCGGGTGCCCTGGGCGAGCCAGCGGTGGATGGCCTGCTCGTTGCGGGTGACGACCTGCTGGGCGGCCCACTGGGCGGTTTCCCGGTCGGGGTATGTGGCGGATCTGGTGAGCACGTGGTCTTCCCGGTTCGGCGGTGTGGTCAGGTGGACAGGAAGTTCCAGAACACGGCGACTTCGTCGTCGTTCACGGCGATCAGTCCGGCGTCCCAGTCGTACTGGCTGAAGGGGTCATGGGTCCGGAAGGGCTGTTCGCAGAAGTCCGGGTGGTCGCTCTTCCAGCCGAGGTTGGTGTAGAAGCGGGTGCCGTCGGGGAAGCGGGACAGGATCGCATCGGCCCGGCGTTCCGTCTCCGGCTTGCGTTCCTCCCAGCCCGGTGACGTGGAGAGGTCCAGGCGGCTCGTTCCGGCTCCGAGCAGGATGATCAGCGACCGCACCGAGGACCGCGGGATTTCGTCCACCCGCCCCCGGTAGCGTTCCGCATCCACAGGTGTGGAGGGCGTCTCCAGCCACGGGAACAGCGGATCGTCCAGACGCTCGTCCTCGCCCTCGTAGGGGTCGATGGATTCCCAGCCCCGCGGGTCCCGTGTTTCCAGACGCATGACCGCCCCGACGTCGAGCCACCACTCGTCGTGCTCGCGCGGAGCGACGCCGACGAACGTGCAGACCCACGTGTACAGCTTGAGCGCGTCGGCCCATGCTTCCGCATTCAGATCTTGCCGCATCAGTTTCCTGTCGTCAGATGGGTTCGAAGGCCCAGAACACGCCGACCTCGGCGTCGTTCACGGCGATGAGCCCGGCGTCCCAGCCGAACCGGCTGAACGGGTCCATCCCGGTCACGGGCTGTTCGTAGGAGTCCGGGTGGTCGCCCTTCCAGCCGAGGTTCGAATGGAAGCGCGTGTCGCCCGGGAAGCGGGACATGATCACATCCGCCCAGGTTTCCGAGGTCAGGGGTTCCATCATCCGTTCCACTACTCAGGCGCCGAGGTATAGACGACGAACGGCGGATTCAGGTTCGGGTCGTACTTGAGGTGAGACGTCACGCCGAGGGTGTCCCGGGCGGGCGCGATCGTGCCGGTGTCCTTGTCCGCCACGACGGTCCGACCGGTCGAGGCAGACCCGTTGAGCGGGCCCTCAAGCGGGACCGAGGGGACGCCGATGTGCAGGTCCTTCGCGGGCGGTGGGTTCTTGAGCCAGTCCTGGATCACCGAAGTGTTCTGTCGGACGTTGTACTGAGTGTATTTCTGCGCCGACTCCAGATCCGGGAAGGACGAGGAGGTGAGGATGTCGTACTTTCCGTTCGCGCGCTGCTCGTCCTTGATCCGCTGCAAGAGCTGTTCGTCCGTCTTGCCGACGTGCTTGTCGATGGTGTGGGCGCCGTTCAGCCCCTCGTTCGTCGCCAGGTCCAGCGAGTACATGTACGGGATCTGGCTCTCCCCGGCGAGCTGCCAGCTGTGTTCCTTCTTGAACTCGTTGAGCGCGCGGCCGCCGAAGCTGTGGGCGCGGGCGATCTCCGCCTGGTAGGTCGGGGCGCTCTTGATCGAGAAGTCGAGCTCGTGGACGAGGGCCTTGAGCTTGCCCGCCGCCTCGGTGAACTCCTTGTGGTAGGTCTCGACGACCGCGTCGCATCCCTCCTTGTCCATGTGGCTGCGGAACAGGAGCACGATCCGGCCGACGACCATGCCGACGGCGAGCCTGGTCAGGTTCATCAGGCTCAGGTCGGTGAGGTCCGAGGCCGTGGCCTTGGCCGCGTTGATGCCGGCCTGGCTGGTGAACTTCCTGGTCTTCTCACCGATGTCGGAGACGTGTTCCAGGATCTCGGCGACCTTCTCCGCCGTCTCCTTCAGGACGTCGACGATGGGGCGCCGCCCGGACGGCGGCTGGTCCTTGGTGGTCCGCCACTGGCGGCCCGTCTGGCTTCGGGCCCCCTGCGCGTCCATCTGCCGGCCCCACGCCGTGGTGCCCCAGATCGTCTGGCCGAAGGTCCGCATGGCGGCCTGCCACTCGCCCTTGTCCTTCGGGTCGGTGATCCCGGCGATGGCGGTGTTGAATTCGTCCGAGGCCTTCACGGCCTCCGAGCCGAGCTTCTTCCACGCCTTGGCCATGTCCCGGACCTCGTCGTCCTTGATGCCCGGGGTGATCTCGTGGACCTTGCCGAGGCGGAGGCCGTCCTCGATGGCGGGCCGGATGACGTCCGCGAGGAAGTCCGGGAACTCGCCGATGACGCCGGAGATCCACCACGAGTCGACGTCCTCGCCGGTGCCCGTCCACTTGACGGGGTTGACGGGTCCGTAGCGCGGAGGCTTGTTGATGACCACCGGCTCCGGCTGCCGGGCCGGCTGCGCGCCCTTGCGGCCGCTCGCCTCCCAGTCCGCCAGGACGTAGCTGTTGGCGGTGTGGTTCAGGCCGACGGCGGCTCCGCCGGCGCTGACCACGCTGCGGCCCCACGCTTCGAGGAACTTCGCGGTCACTTCCTGGTAGGCGTCCGCGAACGCGTCCGCGCCCCGGCCGGCGCCGGCGGACTGGTTGTACTTGTTCAGGACGTCCACGAGGACGAACGCCCGTTCGGCGTGCGCGAACTGGGCTTCCTTCACCAGGTCGGCCGCGTGGTGGACGTGCACCGGCTGGACGTCGAATCCACCGTTCGCCGCCGGGGAGGGCGGGGGCGTGCCGGCCATCAGGCGGCCCCCCAGCCGCGCAGCACGGCCCGGTGCGCGGCGGCGTAGGTGACGTGGCCGTTCACGACGATGTCGTGCAGCCAGGCCTGGGTGGCCTCCAGGTCCTGTGCGGACCGGTCCCATTTGTCGAGCTGGTCGACGAAGGTCTGGCGGGCCTCGCCGTCCCAGGTCAGGACGACCTTCTCGACGCGCCCGTAGAGCAGTTCCAGCTGCTCGTTGAGCGTCTTGAGGATCTCCTCGAGATCCCCGGCCATGCCCTGGAGCGTCGCGAAGTCCGCTGTTATGTGGTCGTCGCCGGACGGCATGAATCCCCCTCGTTCGATCCGGTCACAGGTCGGCGATGCGGCTGCGCGGCGCGGGCGGCGGCGCGGGCACCGTGTTCGGCGTGGACAGGGCGTCGGTCTCCGCCTGGACGTCCGCGGCGGACCGGACCCGCCGGAACGCGTCCAGCGTTTCGAGCTCCTGCGCCGTGAATCCGTCCTTGCTGAGGCGGACCGCCCTGGCCAGCAGCTTCATGGTGTCCCTGATGTGCACGGCGTCCTCCGCCGCCGCACGGTGCCTGGCCCGGTACACCTCCGAGGCCGGCCCGCGCCATCGCGCTTCGATGCGGTCGACGATCTCGTCCATCCGCAGGAGCTGCTTCTTCAGCACTTCCTGCATCGTGTCGAGATCGGCGGCAAGCGTTTTGAGTTTGCCGCCGTCCACCGTGAGATCTGCCGCGGCGCCGCCTGCCCCTGCCGAACTTCCCATACCGGGCCCAGCGTTCACGATGTCTCCCCCCGAGCATGCCGTCAAGAACCGATCGATATTGACGTTAGCAAACGCTGGGAAGGTGGGTCAGCGGGCCTCTCAGCCCGGCCCCGGCCCGCTGTCAAGTCCCGAGATCGAGTGGCGTGACGGGGTCGCTGCCACCGGGGCCCAATGGAGGCACGAGGCTCGGCCTCCGCATCCCGGCCGGCCGGGCCCCGCTCCCCACAGCGTGAAGGAGAACCCCATGACCACCATCCACCGCCTCACTCTCCTCAGGGCCGCCATCGCTGTGGGCGCGATACGAGTGGCCCCCAGCGCCATCGGCGCCTCCCCCGTCACCCCCTCGACCCCCTCCACCGACACCCTCATCCCCATGAGGCCCGCCCGCAGCGGGCCCGAGTCCGCCGGGCGGACGCCGCACGCCATCCGCGGGGCGCGCGCCGCCTGATACGGCACCCCAGGCGGGGAACGGCCGAGGCCGCCCCGGGAACACCCCTCACGGTGTTCCCGGGGCGGCCTCGGCCCTGTGCGTTTCCGGGCCAGGAAAGGTGAGCTGCGCGGTCAGCGACCTTCCTACCGGTCGGTCACTACCTTCACCTCACCGATCCCCGCACGGAACGAGCCTCTGGGAGCCCCCCATGCGTTTCCGCAGCACCGCCCTCGCCGCCGTGACCGCCCTGGCCGTCTCGGCCGTCCCGGCCGCGATCCCCACCGCCGGCGCCGCCACCGCCTCCGCCACCGGCGCCCCCGGCGCCCCCGGCGACATCGTCGGCAGCGCCCCGTCCGCCTTCCATCCGCTGCCCGGCCAGCCCACCCACACCAAGGCCTGGAAGATCCACTACCGCTCGACCACCGCCGACGGCGCCCCGAACATCGTCTCCGGCACCGTCATCGTCCCGCAGGACGGCCGCACCGGCCCGCGCCCCCTGATCACGTACGCCGTCGGCACGGTCGGCCTCGGCGACTCCTGTGCGCCGAGCAACAACCTCCCCCACGGCACCGCCATGGAAGCCAACCTCATCCAGCAGCTCACCCTCCGCGGCTGGGCCGTGGTCGTCACCGACTACGAGGGCCTCGGCACGCCGGGCGTCCACACCTACACGGTCGGCCCCTCCGCCGGGCACGCCGTCCTCGACGCGGCGCGCGCCGCCCAGCGGCTGCCCGGGACGGGTCTGTCGGCGGACGGCCCGGTCGGCATCATGGGCTACTCCCAGGGCGGCCAGGCCAGCAGCTGGGCCGCCGAGCTGCAGGGCTCGTACGCCCCGGAGCTCCAGGTGAAGGGCACGGCGACCGGCGGGGTCCCCGGCGACCTGCTGGAGGTGGCCGACTTCAACAACGGTTCCTACGGCGCCGGGCTGATCTTCATGGCGGCCGCCGGACAGGACGCGGCCTTCCCCGAGCTGAAGCTGGACTCCTACCTCAACCCGGCGGGCCGGCTGCTGGTCGCCGGGATGAAGGACCACTGCGTGGCGATCGACGCGATCGCCGGCTCCTTCAAGCGGATCTCCGACCTGACCACGCGCGACCCGCTGGCCCAGCCGGACTGGCGGGCCCGGCTGAACCAGAGCAGGCTCGGGCGGACCGCGCCGGCCGCGCCGGTGTACCAGTACCACGCGCTCGCCGACGAGCTGATCCCGTACGGGGTGGGCCGCCGGCTGCGCGCCGACTGGTGCGCGCGGGGCGCGAACCTCGAATTCGACACCGTCTGGGTCGGTGAGCACGTCAGCGGCGTGATCACGCACTCCCTGGCGGCCGGGAACTGGCTGGCGGACCGCTTCGCGGGCCGCTCCACGCACGCCAACTGCTGATCCCGCGCGCCCCCGTCGGGGGGATCACTCCCCGGCGGGGCAGGAGCGCGTCGCGGGCGGCAGCCGCCCGTCGAGCAGGAAGCGGTCCACGTACTCCCGTACGCAGGGCGAGGCCGGGTAGCCGGTGTGCCCGTCGCCCCCGTGGTCCACGACCACCGCCGAGCCCAGCCGCTCGGCGGTATCCCGCGTCCACGCGTACGGGGAAGCCGGGTCGCCTCGGGCGGCGACCAGCAGCATCCGCGCGGCGCCCGGGTGGCGGATCCGGCGGATGAAGTCGGTGCCGGCGGGCCGCCCGTGGCAGGAGAGCACGGCCGACAGCTGCGGCGGCCCGAAGATCTCCGAGGCGCTCCGGAACTCGCCCTCCAGGTCGGCCAGTTCCCGCTCGACGCCGGCCGCGGTGGCCCGGTCGCCCGACCGGTCGGGGTCGTCGGCGCAGTTCACGGCGACCCGGGCGGCCGCGCCGTTGTCGGCGGGCACCGGGGCTGCGGCGGCGTCCGGCCCGGCCTCGTCCCGAGGGTCCGTCGGGCCCGTCGGGCCCGTCGGGCCGCCGAGCTGCAGCAGCGCGGCCGGGTCCCCGCCCCGCTCTGCCCTGGACAGCGCCCGGGCGAGCGCGGGCCACCGGCTCCGCGCGTCCACGGCTGCGGCGATCGCGGCCACGGCGTCCTGCCCGGTGCCGTACGAGCCGTCGGGGCGGAGCAGAGGCTGCGCGTCGAGCCGCGCCACCAGGGCGGCGACCTTCTCCTCGGCGGTGCGGGGGTCCGTCCCGTGCACGCAGTCCCGCTGGGTGGCGCACCAGGCGAGGAAGCCGTCGAGGGCCCGCTGCTGGGCCCGCGCCGCCACGAGCGCACGCGCGGCCAGCGGTTGGGTGAGGGTGCCGACGCCGTCGAGGACCATCCGGCCGGTGCTCCGGGGGAACTGCGCGGCGTACACGGCTCCGAGCCGGGACCCGTAGGAGAAGCCGAGGAAGTTGAGCTTCTGGTCCCCGAGGGCCCGGCGCACCACGTCCATGTCGCGGGAGACGTTGACGGTGCCCATGTACGGGAGGACCGGGCCGGAGGCGAGTGCGCACCGCCCGGCCACGGCGCGCAGGGCGGCCAGCAGACCGGCGGTGTCGGCGGCGGCCTCCTCGCCGGTCTGCTGGGAGCCGCCGCAGGAGACGGGCTCGCTGTGGCCGACCCCGCGGGGGTCGAAGGCGATGAGGTCGTAGCGCTCGCCGAGGCGGGCGAGGATCCCGGCGTGGCCGGCGGCCAGACTCGCGATGCCGGGGCTGCCGGGGCCGCCGAGGTTCAGCAGGAGCGAGCCGAGGCGCCGCGCGCGGTCGGTGGCGGGGATCCGGGCCAGGGCCACCGCGACCGTGCCTTTGGCCGGGGCGGCGTGGTCGAGCGGTACGTCCACGGTCCCGCACCGCATCCGGGCGGGGACGGGCTGTTCGGGGCACTCGCCCCACCGGATGCGCCGGCCGTGGAGGTCACCGGCGGACGCGGGCGCAGGCTTCGGCCCGGGGGCCGGGGCGGCCACCAGCGAGGCGAGGAGCAGGGCGCAGGCGCCCACGACGGCAGGGGCGGCGGAACGACGCACAGCACCCTCCTCGGACGATCCCCCGGGCCCCTCCGCCACCCTAGACCGCCTCCCCCCACCCCGCCCGACGGCCGCCGGGCGGACGCAGCGCAAGGTCCGGCCACGGACGCCGGGCAGGCGCCGCGCGGAAACCGGCACGGACGCCAGGCAGGCACCGGGCGGGCGCCAGCACGGACGCCGGGCGGGGCCCGTCACGAGGTCTGGCACGGGCGCCGGGCGGGCGCCAGCACGGACGCCGGGCGGGGCCCGTCACGAGGTCCGGCGCGGGCGCCAGGCGCGCACCGGCACGGACGCCGTGGCGGACGCCAGGCGGGGTCCTGCCCGGGCGCCGGGCAGGCACCGGGCGGGCGCCGGCACCGACGCCGGGCGGGGTCTCCGGCCCGAGGGCCGGTACGGGCGCCGGGCGGGGTCCGGACCCCGGCGCCAGGCGGGGGACGGCGCGGGCGTCGGCTAGCTGGGGGCGCTCGGCCCACGCCTGCTCGGCCCGCCGCCAGGCGCCCGGTACAGCTCCTCGATGCGGTCCGCGTAGTCGCGGGCGACCGCGCCGCGCTTGAGTTTCATCGACGGGGTCAGGTGGCCGCGCGCCTCGGTGAAATCGCCGGGCAGGACGGCGAAGCGGCGGATCGACTCGGCCCGCGACACCAGCCGGTTCGCGTCGTCGACCGCCCGCTGGAGGTCCGCCAGCAGTTCCTCGTCCCGTATCAGCTCGCGCATCGGCACGCCCTGCTTCTTGTGCATCTGGCGCCAGTGCTGCAGCCCGTCGGGCTCCAGGGTGATCAGCGCGGTGATGTACGGCCGGTTGTCGCCGACCACCATGCACTGGCCGACCAGCGGGTGGGCCCGCAGCCAGTCCTCCAGGGGTGCGGGGGCCACGTTCTTGCCGCCCGAGGTGATGATCAGGTCCTTCTTGCGGCCGGTGATCGTGAGGTACCCGTCGGCGTCGAGCTCCCCGATGTCGCCGGTGGCCAGCCAGCTCCCGTACGGGAGGGCGTGCCCGCTGTTCCAGTAGCCGGCGAAGACGTGCCCGCCGCCCAGCAGCACCTCGCCGTCGTCCGCGATCCGTACGGCCGTGCCCGGAAGCGGCCAGCCCACCGTGCCGAGCCGGGGGTGCTGCGGCGGGGTCACGGTGCTCGCGCCGGTGGTCTCCGTCAGTCCGTAGCCCTCGAAGACCTCGATGCCGGCGCCGGTGTAGAAGGCGGCGAGCCGCCGGCCCAGCGGGGATCCGCCGCTCAGGATGTAGCGGACGCGGCCGCCGAGTGCGGCCCGGATCCGCCGGTAGACGAGCGGGTCGTACAGGGCACGGCCGGCGCGCAGCACGAGCCCGGGGGCCTTGCCCTTCGCCAGTTCGCCGAGGCGCTGCGCGATGCGGGCGGCCCGGTCGAAGGAGGAGGCCCGGCCCATGCTCTCGGCGGTGGCCCGGGCGGTGTTGTAGACCTTCTCCAGTACGTACGGGATGGCCAGGAGGAAGGTCGGCCGGAAGCCGGCGAGGTCGGCGAGGAGTTCCTCGGTGCTGATGCTGGGCGCGTGTCCGAGCTTGACGCGGGCCCGCATGCAGCCGATGGCCACCATCCGTCCGAAGACGTGGCTGAGCGGGAGGAAGAGGAGGGTGGAGGCCGGGTCCTTGCTGACGGACTTGAAGACGGGGTGCAGCAGCTCCACCGCGTTGTCCACCTGGGCGAAGAAGTTGGCGTGGGTGATCACGCATCCCTTGGGCTGCCCGGTGGTGCCGGAGGTGTAGATGAGGGTGGCGACGGTGTCCGGCGTGCGGGCGTCCCGGCGGGCGTGCACCAGCGCGTCGGGGATGCGCTCCCCGGCCTTGATCAGCCGGGCCACGGCGCCGGTGTCGAATTCCCACAGGTGCGCCAGCCAGGGCAGGTGGGCCCGCTCGTTGCTGATGAGCCGGGCCTGCGCCGTGTCCTCGACGGCGCAGGCCACGGCTCCGGAGTCCTGGATGATCCAGCGGGCCTGGAGGGCGGAGGAGGTGGGGTAGATCGGTACGGTGACCAGCCCGGCCGCCCATCCGGCGAAGTCGAGCAGGGTCCACTCGTAGGTCGTACGGGCCATGATCGCCAGCCGGTCGCCCTCGCGCAGCCCCTCGGCGATCAGGCCCTTGGCGACGGCGAGCACCTCGGCCGCGAACTCGGCGGCGGTGACGTCGCGCCAGGACCCGTCCCGCTCCTTGCGGGCGAGCACCGCTTCGCCGGGGGCCTCCCGGGCGTTGTCGAAGGGGAGGTCCCCGAGGGATCCCCGCTGCGGCGGTCCCACCAGCGCGGGAACCCGTACCTCGCGCACCACCCCGTCGACCACGGTTTTGACGGGTTCGACGGAACGGACGGGGCTGACGGGACCGGTGGGCCTGACGGGCCTGACCGGCTTCAGCTCGGCTCCCATGGCGCACTCTCCTTGGCTCGGCACGAGCGTTACCGCGGGTAATTTACGTAGCGGTAACTCGGCCTGACCAGCCCCTGGAGCCCTTCTTCACGGACGCTCCACCCCACTGACACCGATCGGTGCCACGGACACCGATGTGTGCCGCACGCGTGGAGACCAGCGCCTCACCCTTGTGGATCAGTGCCACATCAGTGCCACATCAGCGCCACACCCCGGTCGTGGCGGTGCGGCGGACGTAGTCGGCGAAATCGCGGGGCTCACGGCCGAGTGCCCGCTGCACGCCGTCGGCGAGGGTGGCGAAGCGGCGCTCCTCGATCCAGCCGTCGAGCAGGTTCAGCAGGGCGACGTAGTCCTCGGGCAGGCCCTTCCCGAGGGCGTAGGCCGCGTACTCCTGCGCCGGGACGGGGCGGTAGGCGATGTCCCGGCCGGTGGCCCGGGCGATCTCCTCGACCACGTCGCCCAGGCTCAGCAGCCGCGGTCCGGTCAGCTCGTAGGCCTGCCCGCCGTGCCTCTCCTCGGTGAGGGCGGCCACGGCGACGTCGGCGATGTCCTCGGCGTCGACGAACGGCTCGGTGCCGTCCCCGGTCGACATCACGAACTCGCCGTCGAGCAGCTGCCCGCGGTAGAAGGGGTCCTCGGGCGACGCCGAGCCCGTCGCACTCGACCGCGGAGACGTGGCCATCGTGGTGGGGGGCCGGCCGTTCACCATCGCCGACACCGCCGGCCCCGCCGACGACGGCCCGGTGGCGCCGCCGCTGTACGTGGTGCACGGCCCCGACCACTGCACGACGGCCGACGGCGCGGAGATCAGCGAGGAGCTCGTACTGGGCGTGCGCACCTGCGGGAACAGCCTGGACGCCGATGCCCCGAACGTGCTGCTCACCGGCAGCTACCACGTCGGCGGCCGGGTCTCGGAGCGGCTGCTGAGCGCGCTCCCCCGGGTGCTCGTGGTGCGCTACGGCGGCGAACCCGGCCCGATCCTCGACCTGACGGCCCTGGAGATCAGCCGGGACGACCCCGGCCAGCAGGCGGTCCTGGACCGGCTGCTGGACCTGCTGCTGCTGTCCACGCTGCGGGAATGGTTCACCTGCCCCGAGTCCGACCCGCCCGGCTGGTACCGGGCGCTCGGCGATCCGGTGGCGGGCCCGGCGCTGCGCCTGATCCACGACCGGCCCGCGCGGCCGTGGACGGTGGCGGCGCTCGCCGAGGAGGCCGGCGTATCGCGGGCGACGCTCGCCCGCCGCTTCGGCGAGCTGGTCGGCCAGCCGCCCATGGCGTACCTGACGGGCTGGCGGCTGGCCTTGGCGGCCGATCTGCTGGTGCGCTCCGAGGCCACGGTGGAGTCGATCGCCCGGCAGGTCGGCTACCGCAGCGCCTTCGGCCTGAGCGTGGCCTTCCAGCGGGTGTACGGCACCCGCCCGAGCCACCACCGCGCGGCCGCCGGCTCGGTCCGCAGCGCCTCCTAGGATCCCGGAGGCGTCGAGCGGCTCATCTTCGTGAAGGAGTCGAGGAGGGACGCACCGCGGGCGGCGTCGTCGACGCTCACCGCGAAGTCCTTGCCGCGGGAGCGGACGACCAGGCATTCTCCGGCGCGCAGCATCACCGTCGTGCCGAGCCCGCTGAACCGGTAGCCCCAGCCGCCGACCTGGGCGGGCGTGCGGTGTTCGGCGCGGGCCGACTCGATGTCCGCGGCGGCCCAGCGCCGTACGGGCCACCCGAGAGGCCCGAAGCCGACCTCCAGCCCCTGCCCGGTGACCCGTGCCCGTACGGAGGAGAGGACGAGCACCGCGAGAGCGGCGAAGCCGAGCGGCACGACCAGCCGCCACGCCGGCCCGAGCAGCCCGCCCGCCCCGGCGACCGCGGCGACGGCCGCGAGGGCTCCCAGCACGCCGGCGGTCAGCCGGAGCCACGGGTTCGAGGTCCGAGCGAGCCATACGAGCCGCTCACCTGCGGGGATGTCCATACGGGGGCCGCCGGCTGCCGAGGCCACGGCCCCGAGCGACCCCTGACGGCTGATCATCGCGCCGACCAGAGCCGCCAGTACCGCCGCGGCGAGCACCGCCGCCACCACCCGGCCGTCCACCGGATCGGCCTGCCGCCAGTCCTCGTGGTCCAGGTTGGCCCGTACGATCGCGGCCTGCGCACCGGCCAGGAACACACCGCTGGGCAGCAGTACGGCCGCGGCCCGGGCCCGCGTCACGGCGAACACCGCGACCCCCAGCACCCATACGGCCCACATCGCGAGCGGGAAGGCCATCGCGCCCCAGAACGGCATGGCCCCGTCGGGCGCCGCGCCGGAACCGCCGCCCCAGTGGGTGGCCATCCGATCCGGCAGCCGCCCGCTCGCCGCCAGCGGCAGCGCCACCAGCACCGCCGCGACCCCGGCCACCCAGCCGACCGCCCCCCGCACCCCGCCCTCGCTCACGACGCCCCCTCGATCATGGCGACGAGATCGGCCTTGCCGTAGCCCAGGCGGGCCCCGTCGGCCACCAGCTCGCGTACCCGTTCCAGCAGGGCGGAGCGCGTGTCGGCCCCGCCGGCCACGGTCACCCCGCGCCCCCGCCGGAACTCCAGCACCCCCTCGTCGCGCAGGGCGCGCAGCCCGCGCAGGACGGTGTTCGCGTTCACCCCGAGCGCCTGCGCGAGATCCCGCGCGGGCGGCAACCGGTCCCCGGGGGCGCACTCCCCCTCGGAAACGGCCCGCCGCACGGCCCCGGCCACCTGCTCGTGCAGCGGCCGGTCGTCCGCGATGTTCAGCCTCAGCAACATGGTGCTATCGACGCTAGCACCATATCTCTCGCTTGATCCAGCGGTTCAGACGTCACACGTCCAGGGGGCGCCAGGCCGGGCCCTCTCCATCCCGCTGGACGCGACCGAACACCACGTCGGCGAAGTGGACGCCGAAGCCGATCGTGTCGGGCTCCGCCAGCTCGGCGACGAGGCGGTGGCGGTGGTCGGCGGTCCGCGCCTGGTCGTGGTCGAAGGCGGAGGACCACTCGGGGTGGTCGATCTGGATCGGCGAGTGCACGGCGTCACCGAAGGCGATCAGTCGCCGTCCGCCCCCGGTGATGACGTACTCGGCGTGCCCGACGGTGTGGCCGGCGGTGATCCGCACGCGCACGCCGGGGAAGATCTCCTGCCCGTCCGTGACCGTACGCACGCGCGGCGCGAGGGCCGCGACCTGCTCGGTCATGCCCTGGGCCTCCAGGAGGTCGCGGCGGTCCCACTCCGGCTCGGAGACCAGGTAGTCGGCGTGGCCGAACACCAGCCGGCCGGTGCCGGGGGCGGGATGGCAGGCCCAGCCGAGGTGGTCGGCGTGGAGGTGGGTGAAGGCCACCGCTTCGATGTCCTCGGGGCGCCGGCCGAGGGCGGCCAGGCCGTCCGTGAGCGCACCGCCGTGGATCCTGCTGATGGGGCCTTCCGGAGCCTCGTGCGTCTGCGGGCCGAAGCCCGCGTCGATCAGCAGCGCGCGGTCGCCGTGCTCCACCAGCAGGGCGCCGACGCTCCCCACGAGGTGGCCCGTGGCGTCCAGGTACTCCGGGTGTGCGGCCCACACCTCGTCGGTGGTGCCCGGGAGCACGCTCAGCGGCCGGAGCCGCACGTCGCCGTCCGGCACGTACGACACCCTCGTGTCGCCCAGCCGTATGGAGCGGATCCCCGCCGGCCGACGCAGCCGCACGTCCTGGTCCACCGTCAAGTCAGCCATGGGTCCTCTTCCGTGAGTCGTCATCAGGTCGCGGCAGCGTTCCCCGCAGCGACGACGTCACCATAAACATCAAGCTCGAATCATTCAAGCTGGAAATATTCAGTCTTGACGGACTTGCTAGGGTGGTGGCATGACGACGCCCCCCGAACAGCAGGTGATCGCCGAGCGCCAGCTGTGCGGCCTGGTGAACGGACTGGCCCAGCGGATCGCCGAGCACGTGCGGGAGCGTGCCGCCACCCTCGGCCTCACCGCGCCCCAGGCGACCGCGCTGCGGGAGATGAGCGGGCCGATGACCATGCGGGAGCTCGCCGAACGCATGAGCTGCGAGCCCTCCAACACCACCTTCGTCGTCGACAAGCTGGAGAAGCAGAGCCTGGTCGAGCGCCACCCGCACCCCACGGACCGCCGCGCCAAGCACCTCGTCCTCACCGCCGAGGGCACCGCGCTGCGCGAACGCCTCCTCGCGCTCCTCGCCGTGGACTCCCCCCTGTCCGGCCTCAGCCAGCAGGAACAGCGCGCCCTGCACGGCCTCCTGGAACAGGCCGTCACCTCTCCCTGAGCCCTACGAGCCCTACGCGGCGACCGGCGGACAGTCGCGGCAACGCCCCGGAGCCGCGGCCCGAAAGGCGCGCTCGCAGCCGTCACAGGTCTGGAACGGATCCGGCTGTCTGGGCCGCCGGATCACCGGGGCGGGCGGCAGGTGCGGCGGGACCAGTGCGGTGAGCCGGTACGCGAGTACGGCCGCGGGCTCGCGCATGTGCTCGGGGAGGCCACCGGACAGCGCTCGCGCCACCACCTCGGGGTCGGCCCCGCGCTCCAGCCAGGCCGACACCCCCGGCACGAGCCGCCATACGTCGCGTTCGGCCAGCAGGAGCCGCGAATCGTAGCGCCGCAGCCCGGCCAGCAGACCGGCCGCACCGTGGTGCAGCGCCCGCGGCACGGGCAGCGCATCGAACGCCCGGGCCCTCCGAGCCTGCGCGGGCTCCGGCACGGGCTCCGGCACGGGCTCCCGGACCGGCGGTGGCGGCGGCGGAGGCGGGCCATCCGGAGGCAGCGGGCCATCCGGAGGCGGCGGGCCGTCAGGGTCTGCGACGGCCCCCGGCCTGTTGTACGAGAACGTCCGGGTCACCACCTGCCCGGTCGCCAGCCGCTCGCGCCGCCGCTCCAGGTAGCCGTGGCGCTCCAACTCCCGCAGGGCGGCGGCGATCCGGACCTCGCCCTCGCGGAACCGGTCCGTGAGCGCCTTGATTCCGACGGGGGCGCCGTCGGGCAGCGACTGGATGTAGGCGGCGACCCCGATCGCCGTCGCCGACAAGTCAGCGTGCTGGAGGAGGTGGTTGCCCACCACGGTGAAGTGACGCGTGTGCGGCGTGTTGACGTGAATGACACCGGATCGGGGGGTCCCGGGTCGAACACGGGCCGCTGCGCGCGACGGCGCGCTAAGGTGCTGAAGAGCCATTGGGAAGGGTCTGTGCTTCCTTGTTGGTCAGGCCCTCGGCCGGGATGCCAGTCCCGTCGGGGGCCGTCTCATTTCTGAGGTGGTCGGAGCGAGCATATGCCCGCCAACCCTCCCCAAATCCAGCCCAGTTGGCACGTTTCACCCGTCCGAGCGACACGCGCCGGGTTTGGTGGGGTTGGTTGGTTCTTTCCCCCGGTTCTTTGGGTTCTTATGCGTCTGAGCACGCCGGATCGCAGCCCCCCGCGACCCGGTGGCGAGGCGGTCCTCCACCCACACCGCCTTGCAGGGAACCAGCCTCCGCCCGCCTCCGCGTCCCCTTCCGCGTCGCGGATATGCGGAACCCGGTGGTCTTGCGTCGGCAGACCCCACTCGGCGACCTTTCGACGGCATGATCCGGGCCCAAGCGGGCACGCCCCTGGAGTCGCGGGCCTTCACGTCCGCGACTCCAAGGACGCCCACCTCCCCCACCTCGCCTTCACCCCGCACCTGGACGGGATTCGTCTCGTACGCCTGACCTTCGTGTTACACAATGGCCAAAGCCACAGCGCGAGTTGCTGTACGACCGGGGGGCGGACCATGCGTACGGGAGAGCACTTCTCCGGGCGGTACCGGCTGGACGTCCGGCTCGGGCAGGGCGGGATCGGCGAGGTGTGGCGGGCGTACGACGTCGAGCTCGGCCGTCCGGTCGCGGTGAAGGTGCTGCTGGACTTCGACGCGACGGACGAGTTGCTGCGGCGGTTCCGCCGCGAAGCGGCCATCGGGGCGCGACTCCAGCACCCGGGGATCACGGTCGTCCACGACATCGGGCAGCACGAGAACCGGTTCTTCATCGTGATGGAGCTACTGGAGGGGGAGGACCTCGCCCAGTTGCTGAGCCGATCCCCCGGCGGCCTCCCGGCGGCTGAGGCGATCGGTCTGGCGCTACAGGCCACGGAGGCGCTGGCCGCCGCGCACGCCCAGAAGGTCGTGCACCGCGATCTCAAGCCCGCCAACCTCTTCCTGCTGACCGACGGGCGGCTGAAGATCTGCGACTTCGGCATCGCCCGCACCGCGGACGCCACGGGCGGGCTGACGGTCACCGGCCGGCCGTTCGGCACTCCGTCCTACATGGCCCCGGAGCAGTGGCGCGGCGAGCACGTCGACGCCCGGTGCGATCTGTACGCCCTGGGGTGCGTGCTGCAGGCGCTGCTGACCGGCGCCCCGCCGTTCCCCGCCACCGAGCAGCCGTGGGTGCTGATGCGCCGGCACCTGGACGAGACTCCGGCGGACCTGCGCATCGTACGGGCGGACGTGCCCGCCGGCCTCGCGGAACTGGTCGCTTCGCTGCTGGCCAAGGACCCGGCCGAGCGACCGGACGCGCCCACCACCACCGAGCGCCTGCGCGCGATCCGGCGCCCGGCCACGGCCGTCCCCGACGTGCACACCGCCCCGGCCCTGCACACCGCCCCCACCCAGCCCGCACTGCCGCCGCCGCCCAGCCGCAAACCGGAGCCCCCGCGCACCCCCGCTCGCGGCCCGCGCCGCCGCACTGTCGTCCTCGGCGGCCTCGCCGCACTGGCCGCGGGGACGGCAGGGGTCGTCACAGCTCGGCAATTCGCCGATGACACCGGTGACACTGGTGACCCCGCCGTCGGCCGCCGGCCCGAGTTCGTCCTCACCAGCGACACCGCCCCTGCCCCCGTCGTATCGGTGGCGTTCAGTCCGGATGGCAAGACACTCGCCAGCGGCAGCCGCGACAACACCGTCCGGCTCTGGGACATCGACTCCCGCATGAACACCGCAACCCTCACCGGCCACACCAATTCCGTGCTTTCGGTCGCCTTCAGTCCCGACGGCAAAACCCTCGCCAGCGGCAGCCGCGACTCCACCATTCGCCTGTGGGACTTCGCCTCCCGCGCCAGCACCGCAACCCTCACCGGCCACACCGGTTCCGTGTGGTCGGTGGCGTTCAGCCCCGACGGCAAGGCACTCGCCGGCGCCGGGGGCAACGCCGTCCGCCTGTGGGACATCGCCTCCCGCACCAACACCCTCACCAGCCGGACCAACACCGTCGAGTCGGTGGCGTTCAGCCCGGACGGCAAGAGCCTTGCCAGCGTCGGCGGTGACGCCACCATCCAGCTCTGGGACTTCGCCTCCCGCACCAGCACCGCAACCCTCACCGGCCACACCAGTACCGTGGCTTCGGTGGCGTTCAGCCCCGACGGCAAGGCCCTCGCCAGCGCAGGCCGCGACAACACCGTCCGGCTCTGGGACTTCGCCTCCCGCACCAGCACCGCGACCCTCAACGGGCACACCGATTCCGCATTTTGTGTCGCGTTCAGCCCCGACGGCAAAACCCTTGCCAGCGGCAGCCGCGACCACACCGTCCGGCTCTGGGACTTCGCCTCCCGCACCAGCACCGCAACCCTCACCGGCCACACCAGTCAGGTCGTTTCGGTGGCGTTCAGCCCCGACGGCAAGGCCCTCGCCAGCGGAAGCGACGACTCCACCGTCCGGATATGGAAGCTCTCCTGACGGCGCCGAGGCCGTTTCCCCCGTATTAGCATGGACATGATCCAGCGCTTTCGGGTCAAGTCAGGGGTAACCAGTTGTCGTTCGACGCGGAATGGGCGCATCACAAGGCTGCCGTCGTAGCCGGGCATTCGTCTCCCGCCATGCGCCTCAACCAGGTGGCGCCCGAGCCCGGCGGCGGCAGCGCCGCGGGAAGCCTGGTGGCCGGGGTCTCGTCCGTCAACGGCAACGCGAACCTGCTGATCGAGATCGCCGCGCTGCTGCACGAGGGCCGCCCCGACGGCGACGCGAGCACGATGGCCCGCGCGCCCCGGGCGCACCCCGATGTCGCGGCGCAGACCCTCCGCTTCGCCCGGTTCGCCGACGACCAGTTCAAGGACACGGTCGCCCTGTTCGCCGGCCTGGCCACCCGTCTGAAGACCACCGGCACCAGCTTCGCCCGGGTGGACGACGACACCGCGGCTGCCTTCCTCCGCAGGATCGTGGAGACGGGCGTGTACCTGAAGCCGGAGGACAAGGACAGATGAGCAGCGGCCTGAGCTACCACGCCGACGTCACGTTCATGGCGGAGTGCAATCCCGCGCTGGTCGAACGGAACGCGGCCGAGTTCCGCCGACTGCGCGACCTCCTCGTGCAGGTCGAGGAACCGGCCCGGCGGGCGGAGCGCACCAAGTGGGAGAGCGACGGGAGTACGACGTACTTCGCGCGTCTCACCGATGCCCGGCAGCTGGTGACGCACATGGCCGAGGGCTTCGACAAGGCCGCGAGCGCCCTGCACGCCTACGCCCTGGCGCTGGAGACGGCCAGGTCCCACTACCGCAACGGCACCCGGTCGGAACGGGCGCTCGCCGCGCTCATCGGCACCAAGGGCGTCGCCATCACCAAGGTCGCGCAGCAGGCGGAGCCCATGCGCCAGTGGGAGGACATGCGCGCCACGACCGGCGTCTTCGACTTCCTGGCCGAGGTGACCATGGACGTGGACGACATCCGCGACGAGGCGAACCGGCTCCACGACGCCGCGGGCGGCGGCTTCCACCTCGCCAGGACCGTCGAGCAGGAGGCGCGCGACACCTGCGTCCACGCGATGAAGCAGGCGTACGAGCTGATGCCCGCGCTCCGGGTCCAGGGCGGCGGGGAGCGGCCCGACCTGTACGCCGCCATGGCCGACCTGCGCCGGGAGGGCGAGGAGGCGCGCAACAGTCCGCTGACCCACCTGCCGGGCAGCGGCCCGAAGCGGGAGATGCACGGGACGGTCGGGGAGAAGACCTACGTCTCGCCGGAGCTCAAGGACATCCGGATGCGCGTCGCCGGCCTGCCGCAGGGCGAGGAGATGTACTGGAACCCGCCGGACAACGACCAGGAGAAGGCCCAGTGGATCTCCCGCAACAAGGAGATCCTCCGGGCCGCCGCCCAGCACGCGGGCCTGCCCGAGGAGCTGGTCGCGGGGATCGCCTGGAACGAGATCGCCGGGCAGGGCGGTTACGTCGACGACTTCACCGACCACATCCGCCACACCGCCGCGTTCCCCCTGAGCCCCATCACGCCCGAGAACCTCCCCAACCGGCTCGGCGGGGCGCCCGACCAGACCTCCTTCGGGCCGATCGCCATCCAGGTCCGGCGCGGTGCCGAAGTGCTCGGATACGATCCCGCGCACCTCACGGAGGCCCAGCGCGCTCTCGTGGAGGAGTCCCTCCAGGACCACCGCCAGAACGCGTTCATAGCCGCCGGCTTCCTGGCACAGATCAAGTCGGAGACCCCGTACGCGGACGTGCCGGCCGACCAGTTGACCGGCGCCCAGATGCGCGAGATCGCCGCCCGCTACAACGGCGGCCCGTACTGGGAGTCGCAGAAGGCCCAGGACTACGGTGACAACTTCACCGAGGGGCTCGGCCAGGTCAAGGAAGCAATGCGATGACACGTTCCCGCGAGAGCGCCGGCCCGTCCGAGGACCAGCGCTTGCTCAGGTGGGTCCTCGGGGTCCCGCTCGGCCTCCTCCACCTGCTCAACGCGTTCTTCGTCTACACGGCGGTGCGTTTCGGCCCGGCGGCCGAGTGGGACGATCCGGGGTACGCCGGGACGACGGCGATGGCCCTCTTCGCCGTCATCTTCAGCGTGCTCGGGATCCTGATCACCCTCGTCCCGCCCGTCCGCCGCACCCTGGGCCCGTGGTGGTTCGCCCCGCCGGTCGTCCTCGGCGCGATCGCCTGGATCCGGATGGTGACGCTCGGATGAGGCTCCCCCGCGAGAACATCGACCTGCCCGAGGACCGGGGCTGTCTGCAGTGGGTGCTCGGGATCCCGCTCGTCCTGCTCTACGTCCCCGCCGCGTTCGCCTGTTGGGCCGCCGTGGCCACGGAGCCCGAGTCGCCGTACGACCAGCTCCGCGAAGACGCCCGGTTCATGGGCAACTGCTCCGTCGTCCTGTGTCTGCTGGGGCTGCTGATCACCATCACCCCCGTGTTCCGGCGGACCATGGGCCGGTGGTGGTTCGCCGTGCCGTTCCTGATCGCGACGGTCGCGTACTTCCGCGCGCAGACCGTCTGACGCCTGCGGCACGCCTCCCGGCGAACGCCACAGCCCCCGCCCGGACGGGGGCGGGGGCTGCGGCGGGTGCGGGAGGTCAGGCCGCGACGGCGACCGGGGCCGGGGTGGAGGAGGGCTCCTCGTCCAGCGGGGAGGCCGAGGCGGAGGCGTAGGCCTCCTTGTCCAGGATTCCCTCGCGGGCCGAGACGATGACCGGGACCAGGGCCTGGCCGGCCACGTTCGTGGCGGTGCGGATCATGTCCAGGATCGGGTCGATCGCCATCAGCAGGCCGACGCCCGCCAGCGGGAGGCCCAGCGTGGAGAGGGTCAGCGTCAGCATGACCGTCGCGCCCGTCAGACCGGCCGTGGCGGCCGAACCGATGACCGAGACGAAGACGATGAGCAGGTACTCCTTGATGCCCAGCTGCACGTCGAAGATCTGCGCGATGAAGATCGCGGCGAGCGCCGGGTAGATCGCGGCGCAGCCGTCCATCTTGGTGGTGGCGCCGAACGGGACGGCGAAGGAGGCGTACTCCTTCGGAACGCCGAGTCGCTCGGTGACCTTCTGGGTGACCGGCATGGTGCCGACCGAGGAGCGGGAGACGAAGGCCAGCTGGATGGCCGGCCAGGCGCCCTTGAAGAACTGGAGCGGGTTGACCTTGGCGACCGTGGCGAGGAGCAGCGGGTAGACGCCGAACATCACGAGGGCGCAGCCGATGTAGATGTCGGCGGTGAAGGTCGCGTACTTGCCGATCAGGTCCCAGCCGTACGTGGCGATCGCGGTGCCGATCAGGCCGATGGTGCCGATCGGGGCGAGGCGGATGACCCACCACAGGGCCTTCTGGAGCAGCTCCAGGGCGGACTCGGCGAGGTCGAGGACGGGCTTCGCCTTGCTGCCCAGCTGGAGGGCGGCGATACCGGCGACGACGGCCAGGAAGACGATCTGAAGGACCTTCAGATCGGTGAACGGCGTGACGATGTCCGTCGGCACGATCCCGGTCAGGAAGTCGATCCAGGAGCCGGTCTTCTTGGGCTCCTTGCCGTCGGCCGCGGTGAGGCCGGTGCCCGAACCCGGGTCGGTCAGCAGGCCGATCGCGAGGCCGATGCCGACCGCGATCAGCGAGGTGATCATGAACCAGAGCAGCGTGCGCGAGGCGAGCCGCGCGGCGTTGTTCACCTTCCGCAGGTTGGTGATCGACACCAGGATCGCGAAGAAGACGAGCGGGGCGATGGCCAGCTTCAGCAGCTGGACGAAGATGTCGCCGGTCTTCTCCAGGGTGGTGGCGAGCCAGCTGACGTCCTGGCTGCGGGCTATCCAGCCGAACAGGACGCCGAGGGCGAGACCGGCGACGATCTGGGCCCAGAAGGGGAACTTGAACGAGGCCTTGGCAGGGGCCTGGGGGGTCGCGGACACGGACACTCTCCGGAGGTGACGCACAAAGACAGGGGGGAAGTGCTGCGGTGGTGATGCGGTGCGGCAGCCGGGTAGGCCGGCCGGGACCGCTGCTGTATCGATTCAGCTCAACAGCAACAGGCCGCGGACGCGCGGCGGCAGAGGTCGACGTGCAGGCGCATCACGAGCGGAACGCTCGTGGTCATCGGGTGCGCAGCTGTGGTCAACATGTTCAACACGCTAACACTTCTCCTTTGGGAATCTCAAAGGGGCCCTTTGAGACAACGGCGCACGAGGCCCTCTTGCGCCGACCCGGAAAACACGGCCGCCCCAGCGTTACGGGCGGTATACCCGGTGCTGGGGCGGTTCGATGTGTGATGAAGCCAACTGTGGCGTTATGAGCTCACGCGCGCCGCGTCGTCGGCCTGGTCCTCCTGGCTGCGGTTCGCGGCGAGCTTCTGCTTCGCACCCGCGACGCGCCCGGAGATCTGCTGGGACATCTCCTCCCGCTGCTTGCGCAGGAGGACGAAGGAGAGCGGGGCGGAGATGACGAGGGCGAGCAGCACGACCCAGGCGGCGTTGGCGTCGCCGAGCCCGGCGGGCACCCACCGGAGCCGGACGAGGCCCGCGACGACGACGAGGCATCCGACGAAGATGCCCAGGCGCATCGCGGTGTATCGGATCGTCGCGCTCGGCTTGAGGGACACGGTGACCCCTTCTCTCTCGTCGTGGTCGTACGTCGGCTGGTGCGTCGGCAGTCGGCCGTACGCCGGCCGGTGCCCGTCCAGTGAAGCACGCCGGGGCTCCGCGGCGGCCCTCCGGGGTACGGGGGGCGACGGCGCCCGTCAGTACAGCGGCAGCAGCATCGTGATGTCGTCGCGGTCGTCGCCCGGGGCCACCCGGACCGCGCCGGGGACGCGGCCGACCTCCTTGTAGCCGCAGGCCGCGTAGAAGTGCTCCAGGCCGTGACCGCCGCGACAGGTGAGGCGGATCGCGTCGATGCCCCCGAGGGAGCGGGCCGCGGCCTCCGTCGCGGCCATCAGCTCGCGCCCGTAGCCCTTGCCCTGATGGCGCGGATGGACCATGACCGTGTACGCCCACAGCCAGTGGAGCTGCAGTCGGTGGGCGTTGCGGGTGAGGAACGCGGTCGCGGCGACCGAGCCGTCCCCGTCCCGCCCGAGGAGCAGGCGACAGCTCCCGGCGGCCACGCCGGCGAGGTGCTCGTCCAGTTCGGGGCGGATGTCGTCGACGACGACCGGCGGCACGAAGCGCACGGCGCCGCCCGCGTTCGAGACGTCGGCCCACAGCCCGAGGATTCCCTCACGCAGGGAAGGGTCGACGACCGGGTCCAGGGTGAAAGTAAGGGTCATTATGCAAGTTTACCCATTACCTCATCGGCCCGTCCAGAAAAAGTTAAACCCCGGCCCATGGGCCGGGGTTAACTCACCGAGTGGGGGTCGGCCGGGGCCGACGGGGCGTCAGACCCGCATCGCCTGCGGGGTCTCGCGCAGACCCGCGTCCGGACCGGGGTACTCGCGGATGATCTCGTAGCGCGTGTTGCGCTCGACCGGGCGGAAGCCCGCTTCCCGGATCAGCTCCAGCAGGTCGTCACGGCCCAGCTTGTTCGGGGTGCCGTAGTTGTCGGCGTCGTGCGTGATCTTGTACTCGACGACCGAGCCGTCCATGTCGTCCGCGCCGTGCTGCAGCGCGAGCTGGGCGGTCTGCACGCCGTGCATCACCCAGAAGACCTTGACGTGCGGCACGTTGTCGAAGAGCAGCCGCGAGACGGCGAAGGTCTTCAGCGCCTCCGCGCCGGTCGCCATCGTCGTGCGCGCCTGGAGCTTGTTGCGCACCTTGCCGTCCTGCATGTCCACGAAGTCGTGCTGGTAGCGCAGCGGGATGAAGACCTGGAAACCGCCGGTCTCGTCCTGGAGCTCGCGCAGCCGCAGCACGTGGTCCACGCGGTGGCGCGGCTCCTCGATGTGCCCGTACAGCATCGTCGAGGGGGTCTTGAGGCCCTTCGAGTGCGCCAGCCGGTGGATGCGCGACCAGTCCTCCCAGTGGGTGCGGTGGTCGACGATGTGCTGGCGCACCTCCCAGTCGAAGATCTCCGCGCCGCCGCCGGTGAGCGACTCCAGGCCGGCCTCGATCAGCTCGTCCAGGATGTCGGAGGCCGACATGCCGGAGATCGTCTCGAAGTGGTGGATCTCCGTCGCCGTGAACGCCTTCAGCGAGACGTTCGGCAGCGCCTTCTTCAGCTCCGAGAGCGAGCGCGGGTAGTAGCGCCACGGCAGGTTCGGGTGCAGGCCGTTGACGATGTGCAGCTCGGTGAGGTTGTCGTTCTCCATGGCCTTGGCCAGGCGCACGGCCTCCTCGATGCGCATCGTGTACGCGTCCTTCTCGCCCGGCTTGCGCTGGAACGAGCAGTACGCGCACGAGGCGGTGCACACGTTCGTCATGTTGAGGTGCCGGTTGACGTTGAAGTGGACGACGTCACCGTTCTTGCGCGTGCGCACCTCGTGGGCGAGGCCACCGAGCCAGGCCAGGTCGTCCGACTCGTAGAGGGCGATGCCGTCCTCACGGGTCAGCCGCTCGCCGGAGCGGACCTTCTCCTCCAGCTCACGCTTGAGCCCAGCGTCCATGTACCGGTCGCCTCCTCTAGATGCCTCTGCCTGTCCTGCGAACCCTGCCCAACCGTACTCTCAGGCTTCCTCGGGCAGCTCCCCGACCCGGTTCTCCCACTTCGTGGAGAGCACGATGGTGGTGCGGGTGCGCGAGACGCCCTTGGTGCCGGAGAGCCTGCGGATGATCTTCTCCAGGCCGTCCACGTCGTTGGCGCGCACCTTGAGCATGAAGGAGTCGTCGCCCGCGATGAACCAGCAGTCCTCGATCTCGTTGAGGTCGCGCAGCCGCCGGGCCACGTCCTCGTGGTCCGCGGCATCGGACATGGAGAGTCCGATCAGCGCCGTGACGCCGAGGCCGAGCGACCGCGAGTCCACCGTCGCGCGGTAGCCGGTGATCACGCCGGCCGTCTCCAGACGGTTGATGCGGTCGGTGACGCTGGGGCCGGAGAGGCCCACGAGACGGCCCAGCTCCGCGTACGAGGCACGACCGTTTTCCCGGAGTGCCTGGATGAGCTGCCTGTCCACCGTGTCCATTACGTGGAGCCTTCCATTATTCGGCGATCCTGCAAGTCTAGGTATAGAATCTAAGGCACACAGGGTCAACACCCTGTGAAATCTTTCAGCAGATCAATAACGATCTTCAGGAGTGGTTCACCGTGTTCACGATCGAGATGGCCCACGCACACATGCGACAGCTCCAGGAGCTGGCCAACCGATCCCGTGCCCACCAGCCCGCCGCCGCCTACCGCGTCGACAAGTCCCGCAAGCCGCTGTCCGGCAAGAAGGCCTAGTCACCACCGTTCGCCTCCCGGGGAGTACGGGAACCACCCAGCTCCCCCTCCCAGCGGCGGTACAGCCGGTGCGGCACCCCTGCCGCGTCCAGCACCCGCCCCGCGACGAAGTCCACCAGATCCTGGATGTGCGTCGCGCCCGCGTAGAACGCCGGAGAGGCGGGCAGCACGATCGCGCCCGCCTCGTCCAGCGCCACCAGATGCCGCAGCGTCTGCCCGTTCAGCGGGGTCTCCCGCACCGCGACCACCAGCCGGCGCCGCTCCTTGAGCGTCACGCTCGCCACGCGCTGGAGCAGGTCCTTCGACAGTCCGAGCGCCACCCCCGCCACGCAGGCCGTGGACGCGGGAACGATCAGCATCCCCTTGACCGGGTACGAACCCGAACTCGGTCCGGCGGCAAGGTCCCCGGCGCCCCAGTAGCGGACGTCGTCCAGTCCGGGCCGCGCGAAGGTCCCGGGCTTCCCGTCGGCCCCCCGCTGCAGCCACTCCCCCAGATCGTCCCGCCAGTGCGCGTCGCGGAAGGCGATCCCGGTCTCGTCCAACAGGGTGAGCCGCGAAGCCCGGCTCACCACGAGGTCGACGCTCTCGCCCGCCGCCAGCAGCCCGCGGAGCACCGCCGCCGCGTACGGCGTCCCGGACGCCCCGGAAACCCCGACCACCCACGGGGTGCGCTTGCGCTCAGTCATACCTCCGAGACTATCCGGCCACCGCCGACGGGCACTCGGTAAGGTGCCTGGACGTTCCGTACTCGGGGCGCTACGAGGGGGAACGGACACGATGAGCACGACGAGCACGACGGTGCATCAGGGCGAGTGGCGGCAGAGCGACCGGGCGAAGGCGGCCGCGAAGCTCATGCTGGGCTGGGTGGCACTGCTGTGGGTCCTGGAGGCCGTCGACCACGTCACCGGGCACGCGCTGGACGCGTACGGGACCGTGGCCCGCGACCCGGACAGCCTGACGGGCGTCGTCACCGGGTCCTTCCTCCACCTCGGCTTCGACCACGTCGCCTCCAACAGCGTTCCGCTGCTGGTCCTCGGTTTCACAGCGGCCCTGTCCGGGATCCGGCGCTTCCTCGCGGTCTGCGGGCTGATCATGCTGGCGGACGGCATCGGCACCTGGCTGGTCTCCCCGCCCAACACCATGACCCTGGGCGCCTCGGGCGTCGTCTTCGGCCTCTTCGGCTACCTGCTGGTCCGCGGCTTCGTGGAGCGCAAGGTGCCGGGCGTCGCCGTCGCCGTGGGCATAGCGGCCGTCTGGGGCGGCACGATCGTGACGGGCATCCTCCCGACGGACTCGGGCGTCAGCTGGCAGGGCCACCTCTGCGGCCTGGTCGGCGGCGTGCTGACGGCCCTGTTCTACCGCCGCCCGGCACGCCGCAGGCCCGTCCTCACGGGCTGACGGCAGAGGGATCCACGGGCAGGCCGGCCTCCTCAGAAGGTCAGACCCCGGAGCACGAGATCCAGCAGGGCGCACACGAACAGGGCAATGCCGATGAAGCCGTTGACCGTGAAGAAGGCGCGGTTCAGGCGGGACAGGTCGTGCGGGGTCACGATGGTGTGCTCGTAGAAGAAGGCGATGACGACGATCGCCAGGCCCGCCCAGAACAGCGGGCCCGCGTCGGTGGCGAGGGCGTACCAGGCCAGCAGGGCCGCGGTCACGACGTGCGCGCCGCGGGCGCCCCAGAGGGCGGCCGGGACGCCGAAGCGGGCCGGGACGGACTTGACGCCGTCCGCGCGGTCCGAGGCCACGTCCTGGGAGCCGAAGATGAGGTCGAAGCCGCCGATCCACACGCCCACCGCCAGGCCCAGGATCACCGCGTCCCAGGACCACTCGCCGGTGACGGCCAGCCAGGCCCCGATCGGCCCTATGGCTTGGGCCAGGCCCAGGATGGCGTGCGGGAAGTTCGTGAACCGCTTGCCGTACGGGTACACCACCATCGGGATCACCGCGACGGGCGCCAGCATCAGGCAGAGCGGGTTCAGCAGCGCGGCCGAGCCGAGGAAGACGAGGAGCGCGATCCCGGCGCCGGTCCAGGCCGCGCGGACCGACACCGCGCCGGTGACCAGCTCGCGGCCGGCCGTGCGCGGGTTACGGGCGTCGATCTCGCGGTCGATGATCCGGTTGGCCGCCATCGCGAAGGTCCGCAGCCCCACCATGCAGACGGTGACGAGGAGCAGCTTGCCCCAGTGCACGTTCCGGTCGAGCTGGAACATGGCGGTGAGCGCCGCGATGTAGGCGAAGGGCAGCGCGAAGACCGAGTGCTCGATCATCACGAGCCGCAGGAAGGCCTTGACCTTGCCGCTCGCCTCCGGCGTGGGGCCGGGTCCGAGGACGCCCTCGGCGGTGGTCATCATGCGAGATCCCTCCGGAACTGGTCGAGTTCGGCCCCCAGCCCGTCGAGCGGTACCGGCCCTATCTCCATGTCGAGGTGATTGGTCTGGTCGTGTCCCAACGGGGTCAGCCGGACCATGAACGCGAGGGCGTCGTCGCCGACCGGGGTGGCGGACAGCTGCAGGGGGTTGCCGCGGCCCTCGCTCACCTCGGCCCGGAAGGCCTCGGTTCCGGCCGTACGGGTGCGGGCCAGCAGGCCCTCCGCGAAGGCGGTGACCTCCTCGGCTTCCACGTACGCCCCGAAGTCCGCGGTGAACTCGCCGCCCCGGTCGGCGGTGATCCGCCACTCGTCGGACGGCCGCTCGGGAGCGGTGAGCGCGACCCAGACCTCGTCGCCACCGATCCGCAGTCTCGGGGTCACGCAAGGCTCCTGCGGAAGTCCTCTAGGTCGGTCAGCAGGGTCGCGCGGGGGATCGTGCCCGTCTGCAGGGAGACCGTGGGCGCGCCCTCGGGCTCGGGCGGGGTGGCGTGCGCCGTGAACACGTAGCCCTCGCCCTCCGGGCGGGCGTCGAGTCGGAGCACGGCGCCGGCTTCGACGGTGAACGGCCCGCCGGCGCCCAGCGCGGCCTGCAGCCGCTCCGCGAAGTCGTCGACCTCGGCGTCGCGCAGACCCGGCAGCTCGAAGCCGCCGTCGCACTCGAAGTCGTCGTCCAGCACCAGGGCCCACACGTTGCCCGGGCCCGCGAACTCCTCGGCCGAGACGCCCGCCTGCTCGGCGGCCGCCCGGACGCCCGCGTCCGACGGGTCGAGCTCCGGGCGCACGAGGAGCACGAACGTCGTGTCGCCGCCGATGAAGAGCGCCGGTCCACCCATCGCGTCGCTCACAGGCCGTACTCCTTCCAGCGGCGGTCCACGAGGGCGGCGGTCGCCGGGTCGGACTCGACCATGTCGGGCCAGCCGCCGTCGCGGGTGTAGCCCTCCTCGGGCAGCTTCTTCGTCGCGTCGATGCCCGCCTTGCCGCCCCAGAACTGCTGGTACGAGGCGTGGTCCAGGTGGTCCACCGGCCCCTCGACGACGGTGAGGTCGCGGGAGTAGTCCGTGTTGCCGAGCGCCCGCCAGGACACCTCGTGCAGGTCGTGGACGTCGCAGTCGGCGTCCACCACGATGATCAGCTTGGTCAGCGACATCATGTGCGCGCCCCAGATGGCGTGCATGACCTTCTGCGCGTGCTTGGGGTACTTCTTGTCGATCGAGACGATCGCGCAGTTGTGGAAGCCGCCCGACTCGGGCAGGTGGTAGTCCACGATGTCCGGAACGATGATCTTGAGGAGGGGGAGGAAGAACCGCTCCGTGGCCCGCCCCAGCGGCCCGTCCTCGGTCGGCGGCCGGCCGACGACGATCGACTGGAGCAGCGGACGCCTGCGCATCGTCACGCAGTCGATCTTCAGGGCCGGGAACGGCTCCTGCGGGGTGTAGAAGCCGGTGTGGTCGCCGAAGGGACCCTCCGGAAGCATCTCGCCGGGCTCCAGCCAGCCCTCGATCACGACCTCGGCGTTGGCCGGGACCTGCAGCGGGACGGTCTTGCAGTCGACCATCTCGATCCGCTTGCCGGCGACGAAGCCGGCGAAGAGGTACTCGTCGATGTCGCCCGGCAGCGGCGCGGTGGACGCGTACGTCACCGCGGGCGGGCAGCCGAAGGCGATCGCGACCGGCAGCCGCTCGCCGCGCTTGGCGGCGACGGCGTAGTGGTTGCGGCTGTCCTTGTGGATCTGCCAGTGCATGCCGATGGTGCGCTTGTCGTGGCGCTGGAGGCGGTAGAGGCCGAGGTTGCGCACGCCCGTCTCGGGGTGCTTGGTGTGGGTCAGGCCGAGGTTGAAGAAGGACCCGCCGTCCTTGGGCCACGTGAAGAGCGCCGGCAGCTGGTCGAGGTCCACGTCGTCGCCGGTGAGGACGACCTCCTGGACGGGCGCGGAGTCGCCCTTCACCTTCTTCGGCGGCACGTGGACCATCGAGCCGAGCTTGCCGAAGGCCTCGCGGACCCCGATGAAGCCCTGCGGCAGTTCCGGCTTGAGCAGGCCGCCGATCTTCTCGCTGATCTCGCCGTACGACTTCAGGCCGAGGGCCTTCAACAGGCGGCGGTCGGTCCCGAAGACGTTCATGGCCAGCGGCATGGCCGAGCCCTTGACGTTCTCGAAGAGGAGGGCCGGGCCCCCCGCCTTGTTCACTCTGTCGACGATCTCCCCGACCTCCAGGTACGGGTCGACTTCGGCCTTGATGCGCTTGAGGTCGCCCTCCCGCTCCAGAGCCCGGAGCAGCGAGCGGAGATCGTCGTAAGCCATAGGGGCAAGTATCCGTCACCAACTACTCTGGAGGTGTCACCGGGGCCCGAGCGGGCCTGCCGTCACTGCCGGGGAGTCGGTTCCACACCGTGCTGCGCTATCTGCCGTTCCTGCTGATCCTCGCGCTGACCATCTATGCCTTCATCGACTGCCTGAACACGCCCGAGGAAGACGTCAAGCACCTTCCCAAGGTGGTGTGGGTGATCATCATCCTGCTCTTCTCCATCGTGGGACCGGTGGTCTGGCTGTTCGCGGGCAAGAAGCGCTCGGCCGTCGGCGGTGGCGGGCGCGGCGGCCGGGGGCGGACCCAGTGGGTCGCGCCCGACGACAACCCGGAGTTCCTGAAGTCCCTGCGCGACGAGCAGGAGAACAAGGACAGGAAAGACGAGAAGGACAAGGGCCAGGACCAGGACTAGGCCCTGTCCGCCGCGGCCGCCGGGTCCCCCTGCGGCAGGGCGCCGACCAGCCACCGCATGTTCTTGCGTTGGACGGCGATGAGCACTTCGCGTTCCCCGTCCCGGCACTGGGCCACCAGGTACGGGCGCGGGGAACGGCCGACGTACAGGTCCTTGGCGCCGGGGTCCGAGGCGAAGACGGGCCGGACCCTCTCCAGCACCAGCCCGGAGGGCAGCGGGGTGCGGCCGTAGCTCCCGGTCGGGTCGGTGGTGAAGGCCAGCACCCCCGGGGCCACCACGAGGTAGGGCTTGGGGCCCAAGAACGTGTTGTCCCCCAGGACCTGGGCGTCGATGACGTGAACCCGCCCGTCACGGCGCGGCGCCACCTCGATCGTGTCGCTCTCGCCGCGCACCCGCTGGTAGAGCCAGACGGCGCCGATGACGAGGACGGCGAGCCCGGCGCCGGCGCCGCTCACGGTCAGGGCCTCCTCGATCCGGACGTCCCCGACCGTGGGCAGGCCCAGCACCCCCACGGCCAGGAGGATCAGGGTCACGGTGGGCACCCCGACCTGCCAGGGGTCGGCCCGCCGGGAGCGGTGGGACAGCCAGCGCTGCCAGGAGCCGATCCAGATCAGGAGCGGCCCGAGGACCAGCAGCAGCGCCCCCCAGCCGAACGGCACCGCGTAGGCGAAGTACGGATTCGCCTCGGTGAAGGCGGTGTGCGCGTACCCGGGGCCGTAGGTGACGTACCGGACCTCGCCGCGCCAGCTGACCAGCCGCACCGCCTCGCCCCCCGCGGGGACCGTCCGGTGGAAGTCCTGCTCCAGGTCGACGCGCTGCCTCTTCCCGTCACCGCGCACGACCTCGATGTGCTCGGTCCTGGAGAGGCCCCCGCTCGTCCAGTACCGCTCCAGCGTCGCCGGGACCGAGCTCCGGCACTGCGCCTCCACGCGCGGCGGCAGGCCGGGGGCACAGACCTGCGCGGTGGCGAAGTCGCGGGCGGCCGCGTCGGCGGTCCGTACGGGCACCAGCATCAGGAGAACACCCGCCAGCAGCGCGACCGCGCCTATCCCGAGCGGGAGCGTCGTCGCCCGCCAACTCTTCTGGTCCGCAAGTCTCTTGGGTTCGTCTTCGGAGATCACGGTTCCAATCGTGCCTCAGGCAGGAACGTTTCGGCCGGAGGCTTTCAGCGCGGCGCGCGCGAAGGCGCGTACGGCGCCCGAGTTGTCGGCCGCGCGCCAGACCAGGCCGTAGCCGACCGGCTCGGCGTCCGTGAAGGGGACGTAGGAGACGCCCGGGCGGGCGTGGTACGTCGCCGTGTGGGCGGCCGTGAGCAGCGCGCCCCGGCCGGCCGCGACCAGCATCAGCGCCTCCTGCATGTTCGTCACCTCGGGCCCGCGCGGATGCGCCGCCCGGCCGGGGTGGGTGGCGCGCAGGGCCTCGGCCGCCTTGAGGACGAGCTCCCCGGTGGGCGGGGTGGTGAAGCCGACGTGCAGGACGCCGTCGGCGGCGCGGGCGGTGGCCGCGGCCCGTTCGAGGGCGGCGGCGATGCCCCGGTGGGGGCTCGCGGGCGGGCTGCTCTACACGGCCTTCCCGTTCGGGGCGGCGCTCGGGCTGTCGGCGGTGACGGCGGTGTCGGCCTCCTTCGCCGTGCCGCTGGAGGGGTACCGGGCCGCGCTGCTCGTCCCGTTCGTGGCGGCGGCCGTCAGCGTGCCGGGGCTGCGGCGGGCGGGCGCCGGCCGGGTGGTGGCCGGGGCGGGCGCCGGCCGGGTGGTGGCCGGGGCGGGCGCCGGCCGGGTGGTGGCCGGGGCGGGCGCCGGCCGGGTGGTGGCCGGGGCGGGCGCCGGCCGGGTGGTGGCCGGGGCGGGCGCCGGCCGGGTGGTGGCCGGGGCGGGCGCCGGCCGGGTGGTGGCCGGGGCGGGCGCCGGCCGGGTGGTGGCCGGGGCGGGCGCCCCGGCACCCGGTGCGGCGACCGCGCGCTCCCGACCCCTTCGGGTCACTGCGCCCAGGGCAGGACGCGGGTGCCCTCGGTGCCCGGGACGGTGACCACCCCGTCGGCGCGCATGGCCACGTACGCCTCGAAGTGCTCGCAGGCGTGGATCCGGCGCAGTACGTCGGGCGGAAGGACCAGGGTCTGGCCGGCGGCGACCTTCTCGGTGCGGCCGTCGCAGGTGACCTCCAGGGAGCCGGCGGTGAGCAGCCAGACCTGCTCGCGGTTGACGGAGTGCTCGGGTCCGGTGATGCCGGCGGCCATGTCGACGTGCCAGGTGCTGAGCTCGGAGCTGCCGCGGCTGGGGGCGGCGTGGCCGGTCATGGTGGCGTTCGGGGTGGCGGTGACGTGCTCGGGCGAAACGGTGATGACGTGCAAGGCGGTCCTCGTCTTTCGGCGCGACTGAGTCAAGCTGCTTTACTCGACAGGGGTGAGTAAAGCAGCTTGACTCAGTCGTGTCACCATATTTGCGTGACGAGAGACGAGAACGAGGGCGTCGAGCTGACCTTCCTGCTCGGGCTGGGCTTCCAGCTGATGCTGGGCGAGTTCACCCGGCGCGTCGCCGAGGCCGGATACGCGGACCTGCGCCCCCTGCACGGCATGGCCTTCCAGGCCCTGAAGGGCCCCGGCGCCACCGCCACCGAGCTCGCCGAACGGCTCGGGGTGACCAAGCAGGCCGCCGGGCAGATCGTCGACGACCTGGAGAAACGCGGCTACGTGCGGCGCGAGCCGCACCCCGGGGGAGGCCGCCGCAAACTGGTGGTGCTGACCCCGGCGGCCCACACCCACCTCGGCGTCGCGGGCCGGATCCTGCACGAGCTGGAGGCCGAACTGGCCGGCAGCGCCGACCTCACGGTCCTGCGCCAGGAGCTCGGGCGCCTCGTGCGCGCGCTCCACGGGGACGGCGGCCTGCCGCCACTGCGCCCGGTGTGGTGAGGGCGGCGGCAGCTCAGGCCCTGGCAGCTGAGACCCTGGCAGCTCAGACCCGGTCTGCTCAGGCCCTGGCGGCTCACGCCCTGGTGAAGGAGGCGTAGGCGTCGCGCAGCTGCGACCAGCGGGCGTCCGTCCAGGCCGCCCAGTTCGCCGGCCGCCCGCCCAGCGCGGATTCCAGCAGCTCGAAGTGCTCGTGCCAGCCGGCCAGGCAGTCGAGGCGCTCGTCCTCCGGCCCGCCGCGCTCGTTCACGAACCGGATCACCGTCGAATCGGTCCCGACCGCCTCCAGGTGGAAGCGGATCCGTCCGTGCTCGGTGACCGTGTACTCCGCGACCCGTTCGACGTCCCAGGCGGTGATCCGCCCGGTCGCCACGGTGCCGGTGTTCAGCCAGCGCAGCGTGACCGCCCCGCCGAGCCTGCGCTCCAGGACGTCCGCCGCGGCCAGCCAGCCACGCAGCCCGTCCGGCGTGGTCAGGGCGGGCCAGAGCGCCGCGTAGGAGTACGGCAGGTGCAGCTCGAAGCGGAGCAGCCAGCGGTCCTCGCCGCGGCGCTCGCTGGTGGCGTGGCTCACGAGAGACATGCCACCAGCGTCCCACTCCCGCCGGTCAGACGCCCGAGTAGGAGTGCAGGCCGTTGAGGAACATGTTCACGCCGTAGTAGTTCCAGATCCAGCAGGCGAAGGCGAAGAGCGCGAGGTACGCGGCCTTGCGGCCCTTCCAGCCTGCGGTGGCGCGGGCGTGCAGGTAGCAGGCGTACGCCACCCAGGTCACGAAGGACCAGACCTCCTTGGGGTCCCAGTTCCAGTACCGGCCCCAGGCGTCGCCCGCCCAGATCGCGCCCGCGATGATCGTGAAGGTCCACAGCGGGAAGACGGCCGCGTTGATCCGGTACGAGAACTTGTCGAGCGAGGCCGCGGAGGGCAGCCGCTCCATGACGGACGCGTAGAACTTCCCCGCGGTCCGGCCGTTCGCGAGCCGGCCCTCGTAGGCGTCGCGGAAGAGGTAGAGGACCGCGCCGGCCGCGCCGATGTAGAAGACGGCGCCGCAGAAGATCGCGGTGGAGACGTGGATCCACAGCCAGTACGAGTGCAGGGCCGGGACCAGCTGGTCGCTGTCGGTGTAGAGGATCTTGACGGCGATGCCGAGGTCCAGCAGCACGCTGGTGACCAGGATCAGGCCGAGCCAGCGGACGTTCTTCTTCAGGGCGAGCAGCGCCAGGTACGTGCCGACGGCCACCGTGGAGAAGGTGATCGAGAACTCGTACATGTTGCCCCACGGGGCCCGCTGCACCGACATCGCGCGGGCGACGACGCCGCCCGCCTCGATGAGGAAGGCGAGCGCGGTCAGCGAGATCGCGATCCGGCCGTAGAGGTCGCCCTGCACGGTGCCGCCGCCGGCTCCGGGGCCGTCCGGCACGTCGCGGGTACCGGCGGCCGAGCGGGTGACGACCTTCGGCTGGTCGAGGACGGCCGTGCCGCCGCCCTTGCCTCGGACCTGCACGGCGGGCGCGTCCTGGGACCCCGCCGCGCCGGTCAGCGCGGCGGCCGTACGGGCCACCTTGCTGCGGCTGCCGAAGGTCCACTCGGCGATGTGCGCGAAGAAGGCGAGCGTGTAGACCGCCATCGACGAATAGATCAGGTAGTTGCTGATCTGAGCCAGATTCTCATTGGCTGCGGCTGCGAGCGGCGTCATCCGCGCTCTCCTTCAGGGGTTTCTTCGACACGTGGTTCGGCAAGTGCGGCGGGCGCGGTCGGCGCCTGCTGGTGCAGCGCGGCGGCGAGGGCCGCCAGCTCCTGCGGGAGCCTGGCGGACTCGCTGCGGCCCAGACCCGCCATTTCGACGACGGTCACGCCGTCCGGGCCGGCCACCGCGCGGACCCAGATCCGGCGGCGCTGGATGAACAGGGATCCGGCCAGGCCCGCGATGGCGGCGATCGCGCCGGCGAGGGCGAGGCCGCTGCCGGGCTGGTGGGTGACGGAGAAGGTGGCCCACCGCTCGATGCCCTCGAACTTCACGGTGCCCGCGCCGTCCGGCAGGGTCATCGTGTCGCCGAGCGAGAGCTTCTGCTTGAACGCCTCGCCGGACTCGTCCTTGAAGGACTGCATCTTGTCCGTCTTGAGCACGTACACGTTCTGCGGCAGGCCCGAGTCCACGCCGAGGCTGCCGTGCCAGGCGTTGAGCATGAGCCGCGGCTGGAGCACGGCCGGGAACTGGGAGAACATCGTGCCCTGGCCCTCGCCGGCGTAGGTCGGCACGAAGACGGCGTTGAAGCCGAGCTGCTCCTGCTTGCCGTTCTTGTCCTTGTAGCCGTCGGTGACCTTGATCGCTCCGGTGGAGGTCAGGTTGGAGTCCTGCGGGAGCATCGGCACGGCGTCCTTGAAGATCACCTTGCCGGTGGGGTCGGTCACCGAGATGATCGGCGCGTAGCCGTGACCCAGCAGGTAGACCTTGGAGCCGTCGACCTGGAGGGGCTTGTTGACCTGGATCTCGCGCTTCTGCGGCCTGCCGTGGGCGCCGTCGCTGAAGGTGACGTACGCCTTGAAGTCGCGCGGGGTGCCCTTCTGCGGGCCGGTCAGCTCGTACGTCGCGTCGAACCGGTCCAGCGTGAAGCTGAACGGCGGCAGGTCGTCGGGGTGGAAGAGGGTGCCGGCCTTGAAGTCGTCGTACTGGGTGAGCGTGTTCGAGAAGCCGGTGCCCCGCAGGACCAGCTTGCCGCCCTCGGACTTGAAGTACTGGCCCCAGGCGAAGGCCACCAGCATCACGATCAGCGCGACGTGGAAGATCAGGTTGCCGGCCTCGCGGAGGTAGCCCTTCTCCGCCGCGACGTGCCCCTCGCCCGCCTCGGTCCGGAAGCGCCGCCCGCGGAGCACCGCCGTGGCGTACGAGAGGACCTCGTCCGGGGTCTTCCCGGTGCGCCAGGTGGTGTGGGCGGGGAGCCGGTCGAGCCGCTTGGGGGCGCCCGGCGGACGGCCGCGGAGCTGGCCGACGAACTGCCAGGAGCGCGGCAGGATGCAGCCGACCAGCGAGATGAACAGCAGCAGGTAGATCGCGGAGAACCACACCGAGCTGTATACGTCGAAGAGCTGGAGCTTCTCGGCGACGGTCACCCAGGACCCGTGGGTCCGCTTCCAGTCGATGACCTTCGACTCGTCGACGTTGCTCTGTGGGATGAGGGAGCCGGGGATGGCTCCCAGGGACAGCAGGAAGAGCAGGATCAGCGCCACCCGCATGGAGGTGAGCTGCCGCCAGAACCAGCGGGCCCAGCCGATCACGCCGATGCCGGCGGCCGGCCCGGTGGGGCTGTCCTCCAGGGGGGCGGTGGAGAGCTGGGCTCCGGCCACGGCCTCCGCGGGGTCCGCGGCGGCGGACTCGGTGGCGTCCGCGGCGGCGGACTCGGGCGACGCCTCGGAGGGTGCCTTGTCAGTCGTACTCATGTCCGTGTAGTCCTCAGATCCCCACCGTGAAGCTTTGGGTCCAGCTCTGCATGTCGCTGACGATGCTGGCCCACATTCCTGTGACGAGCAGCAGACCGGTCAGGATCAGCATGCCTCCGCCGATGCGCATCACCCACGCATAGTGCTTCTTCACCCAGCCGAACGCGCCGAGCGCCTTGCGGAACGCGATCGCGGTGAGGATGAACGGCAGGCCGAGTCCGAGGCAGTAGGCGACGGTCAGCAGCGCGCCCCGGCCGGCGCTCGCCTGGTCGAGGGAGAGCGTGGTGACGGCCGCGAGGGTCGGACCCATGCAGGGGGTCCAGCCGACGCCGAAGAGCACGCCGAGCAGCGGGGCGCCGAGCAGGCCCGCCGTCGGCTTCTTGTGGAAGCGGAACTCCCGCATCGTCAGACCCGGTATCGCGCCCATGAAGAAGAGGCCGAGAACGATCACCAGGCCGCCCAGGACCCGGGAGATGATCTCGTTGTTCTCCCGGAGGGTCTCCCCGAAGTAGCCGAAGAGCGCGCCGGTGGAGACGAAGACGGCGGTGAAGCCGGCGATGAACAGGGCCGCGCCCGCCAGCATCCGCCCGCGTCGCGCCTCGGCGAGGTCGGCTCCGCTGACGCCGGTCACGTAGGAGAGGTAGCCGGGGACCAGCGGGAGCACGCAGGGCGAGAAGAAGGAGACGAGCCCGGCGAGCACCGAGATGGGCAGGGCCAGCAGCAGCGCCCCGCTCATCACGGTGGTGTTCACGCCGGCCGCCTCGGCGGCGAGCACGTAGTCGACCACGAGGTCACTGCTCCGCGAGGATCGGGTCGATCATCGAGCGCAGTTGCTCCTCGCCCAGCGGGGCCAGGGTGCGGGCGGCGATCTTGCCCTCCCTGTCGAGGATGATCGTGGAGGGGATCGCGTTCGGGTTGAGCGTGCCCTTGGGGAAGCGCAGTATCAGCTTCCCGGCGGGGTCGTAGAGGCTCGGGTAGGTGATCCCGAAGGTCTCCTCGAAGGAGACCGCGTTCTGCGCGCTGAGGTCGCGGGTGTTGATGCCGACGAACGCGACGTCCTTGCCGGCGTCGGCCAGCTCCTTGGAGACCTTCGCGAAGGCGGGGGCCTCGGCGCGGCACGGCGGGCACCAGGAACCCCAGACGTTGAGGACGACGACCTTGCCCTTGAGGGTGGTGGTGTCGAGGGTCTTGCCGTCGACGGTCTCGCCGTCGAGCTTGGGGGCCTCGGTGCGCTCCCCCTTGGCGGCGGTGGTGATGCCGGTCGCGCCCGTGACGTAGTTGCCACCGGTGGAGGTCGTCTTGCCGCCGTCCGAGCCGCTGCAGGACGTCAGGGCCATGACGCCCGCGACGGTCACCGCAGTCAGGACTGGCAGGGTGGCGCGGCCGCTGGTCGAGCGGCGGCTACTTCGACGGACAGCAGCGCGGCTAAGGCTCATGTGAAAAGTTTCGCATGAGCAATTCGCGGATCTACCGCGCCCCCCGCGGGGATGTCAATGCCCTGGTCAGGCAATGGCCGGGCGCAGACCGGCCAGTGGTCGGGCCGCGGTCAGGCCACCGTCAGGCCGTCGTCAGGCCGCGGTCAGGCCGCGGTCAGGCCGTCGTCAGGCCGCGGTCAGGCCGCGGTCAGGCCGTCGTCAGGCCGCGGTCAGGTACGTGTTCCAGCCGCCGGCCGGTGACCGGCCCGGGCCGAGACCGCGGAGCCTGGCGAGCACCTTGGGGTCCTGGACGTCCAGCCAGTCGGTGAACTGCCGGAAGGATACGAGCCGTACATCCCTTTTGTCCGCCATGCCCTTGAGGGCTTCCTCGACGGCGTCCATGTAGATGCCGCCGTTCCACTCCTCGAAGTGGTTGCCGATGAAGAGCGGCGCACGGTTGGTCTCGTAGGCCCGGCGGAAGCCGCCGAGGTAGGTGGCCGTGGCCTGGCTGCGCCAGGCCGGATAGTTGGCGGGCACGCCCCTCGTGGTGTTCTTCGACTGGTTGGCGAGGATGTTGTAGTCCATCGACAGCACCTCGAAGGAGTGCCCGGGGAAGGGCAGGGACTGCAGCGGCAGGTCCCAGACGCCGGACCGGCGCACCGGCCAGACCTGGAGGCCGCCGGGCGAGCTGGAGTCGTAGCGCCAGCCCAGCCGCTGGGCGGTGGGCAGCAGGTTGTCCCGGCCGAGGAGGCAGGGGGTGCGGGCCCCGGCCAGTTCCTTGCGGTAGTCGAAGGGCAGCGGGTCGAGGTCGGTGAAACCGGTGTGGGTGCGCCAGTTGGTGACGAAGGACACAGCCTGGTCGATCTCGCTCTGCCAGTCGTCCGGGGTCCACCGGCCGACGGAGCCGGACCCGCCGCAGAAGTGGCCGTTGAAGTGCGTGCCTATTTCGTGCCCGTCGAGCCAGGCCTCGCGGACGCACTTGAGGGTGGAGCGGACGTTCTCGTCCTTGAGGTAGCCGATGTCCGAGGCGCCGACCGGGTTGTTCGGCGGCTGGTAGAGGGCCCGCTTCGACTCGGGCAGCAGGTAGATGCCGGAGAGGAAGAAGGTCATGGCCGCGCCGTGGTCCCTGGCGAGCTTGAGGAAGCGCGGGAAGAGTCCGTTGCCGATCTCCCCCGCGCCGTCCCAGCTGAAGACGACGAACTGCGGCGGGGTCTCGCCCGGCTGCAGGGGTACGGGCTTGTCCGGCTGGTTCGGCTGCGGGCCGGTGTCGGCGGTGGAGCCGTCGCCGATGACCTTGGCCGCCGGCTTCCCGCCGGGCTTGGGGTTCTTGATCGGTCCGGGGGTGCCGGGCTCGGTCTTGCCGAGTGAGCCGCAGCCCGCGATCCCCATCGCGGCGGCGGCCCCAAGTCCGAGTCCGAGCACTCCCCTTCGACTGAAGTCGCGCACGCCACCCTCCCCGTCGTCCCTCGCAAGCTCACGTCGAATTCCATATAAACGGACAATTCGGAGCGACTTGCGGCACTGAAAGGGTGATTCCCGGCGCAACTTGTATTTATTTAGGTAAAGCTGTAACGCTTCGTAACGAAATGTCGATCAAGAAGCCGGACGGCGTAACGATCCGTCAGGCGCCGAACGCCTTGGACGCACCCTTCACCGGCTTCGCCCCGGCCAGCAGGTGTGCCGGGACCAGGTCCCGGGCCGGCTCGCTGTAGCCCACCGACACCAGCTTGTCGCCCTGGAACGTGAAGGACGTCAGCGAGGCGAGGGTGCACTGGCGGCGGCGCGGGTCGTGCCACAGCCGGCGCTTCTCCGCGAAGCTGCGCACGATCCAGATCGGCAGCTGGTGGCTGACCGCCACCGCCTCGTGGCCGCGGGCCGCGTCGCGCGCGGCCTCCAGCGCGCTCATCATCCGGACCACCTGTTCGACGTACGGCTCGCCCCAGGAGGGCTTGAACGGGTTCGTCAGGTGCTTCCAGTTGCCGGGCTTGCGCAGCGCGCCGTCCCCGACGCCGAAGGTCTTGCCCTCGAAGACGTTCTCCGCCTCCAGCAGCCGGGCGTCGGTCGCCAGGCTCAGGCCGTGGACCTTGGCGATCGGCTCCGCCGTCTCCTGCGCCCGCTCCAGCGGGGAGGACACCACGTAGGAGATGTCGCGGCCCTTGAGGTGCTCGGCGACCCGGTCCGCCATCTGCCGGCCCAGCTCGGAGAGGTGGTAGCCCTCGCGGCGCCCGTACAGGACCCCGTCCGGGTTGTGCACCTCGCCGTGGCGCACCAGGTGCACGACGGTGATCTCGCTGCTGCTCATGCGGTGGCCTCCGCGGCGGCTCGGGCGGCGGCGGGCAGCGCCGCCGCGATGCGCTCGACCGCCCGCTCGTCGTGGGCGGTGGAAACGAACCAGGACTCGAAGGCGGACGGCGGCAGGTAGACGCCCTGCGCCAGCATCGAGTGGAAGAAGCCGTTGAAGCGGAAGCTCTCCTGCTTCTTGGCGTCGTCGTAGTTGCGCACCTCGTCCTCGGTGAAGAAGACGGAGAACATGTTCGACGCGGTCTGCAGCCGGTGCGCCACACCCTCCTTGGCCAGCGCCCCGCTGACCAGGCCCTGGATCTCCTTCGACACCGCGTCGACCTTCTCGTACGCGGCCGCGTCCAGCAGGCGCAGCTGCGCGAGGCCGGCGGCGGTGGCGATCGGGTTACCGGAGAGGGTGCCGGCCTGGTAGACCGGGCCGGCGGGTGCGAGGTGGCCCATGACGTCGGCGCGGCCGCCGAAGGCCGCCGCCGGGAAGCCGCCGCCCATGACCTTGCCGAAGGTCATCAGGTCGGGCTTGACCCCGTCGACGCCGTACCAGCCGGCGCGGGAGGTACGGAAGCCCGTCATCACCTCGTCGGAGATGTACAGGGCGCCGTTCTCGCGGCAGAGGTCGGCGAGCCCCTGGTTGAAGCCCTCGGCCGGGGTCACGACGCCCATGTTGCCGGGCGCGGCCTCGGTGATCACGCAGGCGATCTCGCCGGGGTGCGCGGCGAAGGCCGCCCGGACCGCTTCCAGGTCGTTGTAGGGGAGGACGATCGTGTCGCCGGCCTGCGCGCCCGTCACACCGGGGGTGTCCGGCAGCGCGAAGGTCGCGAGCCCGGAACCGGCCGCGGCCAGCAGCGCGTCCACATGGCCGTGGTAGCAGCCGGCGAACTTCACGACCTTGGCCCGGCCGGTGAAACCGCGCGCCAGGCGGATCGCCGACATCGTGGCCTCCGTCCCGGAGGAGACGAGCCGCACCTGCTCGACGGGCTCGATGCGCGCCACGATCTCCTCGGCGAGCGCCACCTCGCCCTCGCCGGGCGTGCCGAAGGAGGTGCCGCGGGCCACGGCCGCCTGGACGGCAGCGATCACCTCGGGGTGGGAATGGCCGAGGATCATCGGTCCCCACGAGCACACGAGGTCGACGTACTCGCGACCGTCGGCGTCGGTGAGGTACGGACCGGTGCCGGACACCATGAACCGGGGCGTACCGCCCACGGCGCGGAAGGCGCGCACGGGAGAGTTCACGCCGCCGGGGGTCACGAGGGAGGCGCGCTCGAAGAGCGTCTGCGAAACTGGGGCTTCATACGGGTACGGGTAGCTCACACCAGCCATGGTCTCAGAGGCCGCGACAGACTTGCGGACGGGCGTTTCACCGCGTCGCCGCGGGGGAGGTCACTGCCATGATGATCAGGCTGCGTGGCGGGGGCCGCGGGGCCGGGGCAAGCAAGACCAGTCGGGTGGAGATATGCAACGCGGTGGTGGACCGGGCGAGGGTACGGACGGCCTCGATCCGCAGCGCGCCCGCGAAGCCCGCGAGGCCCGCCGGCGGGGCAAGCACCGCCGCCGTGCCACCGAGGCGGCCGACGCCGTCCCGGACCCGACGGAAGCGCCGGACGGCCTCCCCAGGGGCCGCGGCATGGGTGTGACGTACAAGTACTTCGGCGCCCCCGACGGAGCCACGGCGGCCCGCGTCCCGGTCACCATGCGGCCCGAGGAGCTCGGCGGCGACGAGCTCGGCATGGGCGGCCTCTTCACCAAGATCAAGCCGGAGACGGTGGCCGCGATGGTCCTGACCGGCATCGAGGGCATACCCCTCCACAAGGTCCCGCCGCTGGAGCTGGTCGTCCTCCACCCCGACTACGCGGTGGTCAAGCTCCCCATGACGGTGGTCGACCCACTGCGCGGCATCGGCGAGGAGTCGGTGGGCGCGGCGGCCTTCATCTGGTCCACGGTCCCGGACCGCGGCGGCCCGAGCGACGCCTTCAACGTCTACCAGCTGCTCCACGAGTGGCAGGACTTCTCCCACCGCCTCCACGAGGCGGGCCACCAGCCGTACTGCCTGGTCTGGCCCTGACCTGGCCTTTCGTCGACGATGAGCGGCCCTCTACGGGGGGCCGCCCCGGCTTGCGCGGCCTTGCGCGGCCTTGTGCCCTTGCCGGATCACGCCGCGAAGTCGCCGACCGCACCGAACCCGCCTGAGCCTGCCTGAGCCCGCCCTGAGCCGGCAGGCCAGTGGGGTGCCCCCGCCTGTTCGGCGGTTCTGACATGGCATCACTCACATAGACCATTTTTTCCGATTTGTCGCCTATTGCTGTGAAATATGCGTGACTACTCCCGCGTGACGGCGTATCACTACCTCGGGCAGTCGCTCTCGGTCCCCGCTCACGGGGAGCCTGCACGCCGACGCAGGCAGGGGGGCTTGCGGCCCTGAGGAGCCATCGTCGCGGGCGCTCGGGCACCTCCTTCGGGAGGACTGAGACCCGAAGCAACAAGAAAGGTCCTGCTGTGGCATTGGATGTCATCCGGTCGGGTCCACCCGACAAAAGGCCTCGACGCAGTCTGTTCAAACGGGGAGTCCTCGTCCTGCTCCCCGCAGCGCTTCTGGCGGCGGCAACCCTGGTGCCGAACCTCGCACACGCCTTGGAAGCCCCCGTGAACCTGGGGACCGCCACCAATTACGCGGTCCTGGCTGGTTCGACGGTCACCAACACGGGCCCCACCGTGATCAACGGCGATCTGGGGCTCCACCCGGGCACCTCGGTGACCGGCTTCCCGCCCGGCATCGTCAACGGAACGCAGCACATCACCGACGCCGCCGCCGCTCAGGCGAAGTCCGACCTCGTCATCGCCTACAACGACGCGGCAAGCCGGGGCCCCGGCACCGCCACTCCGCCCGATATCGGCGGACTGACGCTGGCGCCCGGCGTCTACACGGCCTCGTCGACACTGAACCTCACCGGCACGGTCACCCTCGACGGCCAGAACAACCCCGAAGCCGTCTTCATCTTCCAGATCCCCTCGACCCTGATCACGGCTCCGAACAGCGTCGTGGCCCTGATCAACGGAGCAAATGCCTGCAACGTGTTCTGGCAGGTGGGCAGCTCCGCCACGCTCGACACGAACACGCAGTTCAAGGGCAACATCCTGGCCCTGACGTCCATCACGCTGAACACCGGCGCCGTGCTCGAAGGCCGCGCCCTGGCGCGTAATGGTGCGGTGACGCTGGACACCAACACCATCACGAGGGCGGCCTGCGCCGTTGGCCCGCCCGGGCCGAGCGGGCCTCCCGGACCGACCGGCTCGCCCGGCCCGACCGGCCCGCCCGGACCGACTGGTTCGCCCGGACCGACCGGCCCGCCCGGACCGACTGGTTCGCCCGGACCGACCGGTTCGCCCGGCCCGACGGGTGCCCCCGGCCCCGACGGCTCGCCCGGCCCGACCGGCGCCCCCGGTCCGACGGGTGCCCCCGGCCCGACGGGTGCCCCCGGCCCCGACGGCTCGCCCGGCCCGACCGGCGCCCCCGGTCCGACGGGTGCCCCCGGCCCCGACGGCTCGCCCGGCCCGACCGGCGCCCCCGGCCCCGACGGCAGCCCCGGCGCTCCCGGTCCGACGGGTGCCCCCGGTCCGACGGGTGCCCCCGGCCCGTCCGGCAGCCCCGGCGCCCCTGGCGCACCCGGTCCCGACGGAGCCCCCGGCCCGTCCGGCAGCCCCGGCGCACCCGGTGCACCCGGTGCACCCGGCCCCGACGGCAACCCCGGCCCCGACGGCGCTCCCGGCCCCAGCGGTTCCCCCGGCCCTGCCGGACCCGCCGGACCGGCAGGACCCGTAGGACCCGCAGGGCCGGCCGGACCCGCCGGACCGGCAGGACCCGCCGGACCCGCAGGACCCAAGGGGCCTCGCGGTGACAAGGGCGAAAAGGGTGACTCGGGCGACCACGACCACGACCACGGTCACGACGACGAGGGCGACGAGGGCGACGAGGGCGACGAGGGCGATCACGGTCGCGATGACGACCACGGCAAGCCCGGCCACGGTCACGACGACGACCACGGAAAGCCGCCCGGCCACGGTCACGACGGCCCCGACCGCCCCGACCAGGGCAAGCCCCCGTGGGCTGACTTCCTGCCCGGCGGCCTCGACGACGCTCTGGGCCAGTTCCGCCCCGACCACACCGCCAAGAGCGTCAACTTCGCCCACGTGAGCGCCGCCACCGACCGGCAGCCGAAGGTGGCGTCGGCAGACCTCGCCGCGACGACCGGCTCGGGCAGCGAGGCCGGCATCATGACCGCCACCGCAGCCGCGCTCGCCTTCATCGGAGGCTCGGCCTTCTTCGCCATGAAGCGGACCCGGCGAGGTGCAACCACCCGACAGGACTAGCCCGTCGCAGGCGTGACCGTCTTCCATCCGGTCCGCCGTTCGGCGGCTGAGCCCCTGGACGCTCCGTCCAGGGGCTCAGTGGGGTCCGTGCCCGCGTGCGCCTCGACGGCTTCCTCAAGGAAGTTCCGGGTACGGTCCGGACTCAGTGCCCGGCCTTGCAGGTGCGCGTACATGTCGCCGTAGCGTCGCACGTCGGATCGTTTCTCCAGATAGAGGTCGCTGGTGAACCTCTCCAGATACACCACGGTCGCATCGGCGGCATCGGCGAACTCGAGCAGCGAGAACTGTCCCGAGACGCCCGGGTGCGCACCCACACCGTGGGGGAGGACCTGAAGGGTGATGAGCGGCTGGGCGCTGAGGCGGATCACATGGTCCAACTGCTCGCGCATGACCTCGCGGTCGCCCACCACGCGCCGCAGCGCCGATTCGTCCAGCACGACCCATAAGCGCAGCGGGTTGCCCGGCGCGCGCAGCCGGTCCTGGCGCCGCATCCGCACCTGGAGGCGTGTGGCGGCCTGTTCGGCAGTGGCATGAGGGATCGTTCCTGCGATGACCGCCCGGGCGTACGCGGGAGTCTGCAGCAGGCCGGGGATCACGAAGGGCTCGTAGATGCGGATCGCGGCGGCCTCGGCCTCCAGGCCGATGTAGGCGCCGTACGGGATGTCGTCGTAGGCGTTCCACCAGCCCGGCCGGCCCGATTCCCTGGCCAGTTGCATCAAGTGGTCGACGCGCCGCCGATCCCGGACCCCGTACAGCCCGCAGAGATCCCGCACGTCGCGCGGCTTGATGAGGCGGCGGCCGTTCTCCAGCAGGCTGATCTTGGGCTGGGAAATCAGCAGGCGTGCCGCCACCTGCTGCGTCGTCATACCGCTGATCTCCCGGAGCCGGCGCAGCTCCGAACCCAGTCGCCGCCTGCTGACGGTGGGATTGACAGTGACACCCACGGACGTGCTCTCCTCCGCTCCAAACCCTTGCGCTGGCGAGCAGATTGCCACGGCCAAGGGCTGTTGGATCGGCCTTCGCGCCGTGTCGTGCACGGTGACGTCCGGTGCAGGTTGCTGCGCAATATGCCAGGCGATCAGCTGCTGCACCCCGACATCCCGAGGTGGGTGTCCCTACCCACTGACCGGACCAAAAGAGAGAGTCGAAAACAGGCCATCTTTGGCGCTTCGTCAGCTGGTGTCCTGCGTACCCGGGTTAACCGGTCCAGGCATTGCAGAAATGAAAGCGCGCGGTCGCGGCGGGAACGTCCGTTCGCTACTCAGGAGTAACGATTTCCGGACGCCAGGACAAAGGCCCCCTTTGCCCTGGCGTGCAACCTGACCGACGATGGCCCTGCCGCTCGGGTCACCGGAGGTCGCTCAGCACTCCGCTCACATTGAGTACCTCGTGACACTCCTGCGCCTGACGGCCGGTGGCCGGGGTGCCCGGCTTCGCACAGGTCACCTGGACGGTCACAGTCTGGCTCTCGGTGATGCTGATGGGGGTGACCCAGTGGTAGTCCTGGTTGCGGAACGTCTCCAGCGCGATCGTGGTGATCTTTCGGTCGCCGAAGTCGATGGTGACCACGCCTTCGTCGCCCTGGAAGTTCGCGACCACGATGTCCGTGATCCCGAAGACCTTGCCCGCGGGGACCGTGTAGGTGCCGGTCTTGCTCTGCCCACCGCCGGTCTGCAGGTCGATGGTGGCCGAGCTCTGCTGTCCTCCGGATCCCGTACCGCCGCCTCCGCCGCCGGCTCCCGTACCCGTACCGGTCCCCGTACCGGCTCCGCCCGCGCCGGGCTGGGCGCCCTTGCCTCCGCCGCCCGGCTGCTTGCCGTCGCCGGTCACCGGGGTCTGCCCGTTCAGGTCCGCGCTGGGCGTCGGCTTCTTCTGGACCGCCTCGTCGGCGGCCTCCTTGGCCGTGCTGCGCACGGCCGGACGTACCAGCAGGAACCAGGCAAGCAGCAGCGCGAGCAGTGCGGCCAGCACCGCGAGCAGCCACGTCGGGAAGATCGGGATCTGGACGAACTCCGCGTCCAGCGTCGCCCGGACGGGGACCTGCCCCGGCCGCTCCCTGCCCTCCTCGCCGCCACCGTCCGCGGCGCTGTCACCGGCCGCGGCTCCGGTTTCGGCCACTTCCACGGTGAACGGCCAGGTCACCGGCGTCCCGAACCACACCGGACTGCCGGTGCGGACCCGCAGTCCCACCTCCGCCGACTCCCCCGGCTCCAGCTTCAGCGCCGCGGGGGTGAAGGCGAACTTCAGCTCCTCCCCCGGCTGGGCGGGCGTGAAGCCCAGCTGCACGGGGCAGTTGCCCTCGTTGCGCACGGCCAGTCGATAGCGTCCGCGCAGCCAGCCGCGGCGCCGTTTGGGAGCGCTCTCAGCCCGGAGTTCCCGGAATGCCTCGATATGCACGGTGGTCTCGGGGACCCGCACGGCCTCGGGGTGCTCGGTGGGCAGCACGCGCACGGCGAGCGGCACGTCCCCCGCGCGCACCTGCGACGAACGGGGCGGCTCCAGACGGATCGTCACCGTTTCCGAGGTGCCGGGGTAGAGGGAGACGCGCTCGGGTTCCACCGTGGTCCAGGCAGCGCAGTCGCCCACGACCTCCAGGCGGTACGCCTCGACGATGTCGCTGTCGTTGCGGACGGTCAGGCTGGTGGATGCGCTACCGCCCGGCGTCACCGACACCGGCGGGATGTCGAGGCCGGGCGCGCCAGGGCTGGAAGAGGCTGCAGGGGATATCACGCCTCGACGCTACGCCGCCGTACCTGCCGCTTCCACGGACGCGAGGGCAACGCCCCGGGCAACCCTGATGCCCCCACAGACGCTCAGCAACTACGGCTACTCACACCCCTGTTGACCATTCCCCTCCATCCGTGGCCCCACATACGCATCCTGGAACAGGTACGACAACACATGACCCAGCCTGAGAACTACGCACCCGCCTCCTCATCCGGCGCCGGCGAACGGGTCACCGTGGCCGTGTACGCGCCGGACCCGGTCCTGCACGTCGGAGTCGTCCACCAGTTGCGCCAGCGGCGCGAGATCGAACTCGTCGACGTCGCCGACGCCGGCGGCGCGCAGGTGTCGCTCGTCGCCGTGGACAGCGTGGACGACGAGACGGCCGCCCTGCTGTACCGGCTGCGGCACAACTCCGGCACGCGCACCGGGCTCGTGGTGGGCACGTTCGAGTCCGGGGACGCCTTGCAGCGCGCCATCGAATGCGGGGTCACCGCGGTGCTGAGGCGCGCCGAGGCCGACCAGGACCGGCTCCTGCGCCTGGTCCTGGCGATAGCCAACGGTGAGGGCGTGCTGCCCGGCGACCTGCTCGCGAAACTCCTCGACCACGTGGGCAGCCTGCAGCGTTCGACCCTCGACCCGCACGCCGTGTCCCTGTCCACCCTCACCGCGCGCGAGGCCGACATGCTGCGCCTGGTGTCGGAGGGCCTGGACACCTCGGAGATCGCGCGCAAGACCTCGTACTCCGAACGGACCGTCAAGAACGTGCTGCACGAGATCATCACGCGGCTGCAGCTGCGCAATCGCACGCATGCGGTCGGCTACGCCCTGCGCAACGGGCTGATCTGACCGTACGGCGGGCGCCGGCGCGCACGGCGAGGGCCGGCGGGCCGCACCCCCCGCTGCCCGAAAGCGCACCGGGTGCTTCCCCCGGGTGCGGCCCCGCGGCCCTGCCGGCCGCACGTACCGGGCCGCAAGGTGGCGGGGTCATACGTGAATGCTGTACCGGACTGTGAGGTGGACCGTGATGGGCACGGGTGGCTCCGGCAGTCGTCGACGCCGCTGGGGGAGGGCCGGCGCGCCGCTGCTGCTGCTGGTGCCCTTGCTCGCGGTGACGGCGGCCACCGGCCCGGGCGACGCCGAGGCGCGCCCCCTGGCGGCCGACGCCGGTGACGGCCGGGTCGTGTACGCCGGTACGCGCCACCGCAGTCTGGGCCGGGTGGCGACCGGCACGTCCAGCACCCCGCTGTTCGGCGAGGGCCCGGCCCACCTGGACACCCAGCCGGCCGCACTGGGCGACCAGCTGGTCTTCGCCGGCCGCCGCGACGAGCGGACCCCGCAGGTCTACCTGCGTTCCGCGGACGGCTCGGTGCGGCGCCTGACCAGCGGCCTGGACGCGGCCAACCCCCGGCTGACCCCGGACGGCCGGTCGGTCGTCTTCGACTCGGCCCAGCCCGCCCCGTCCGGCGGCGTCCAGCGCGACCTGTGGCTGGTGCGCACCGATGGCACCGGCCTCACCCGGCTGACCGACTCCCCCGCGAACGAGGAGCACCCCACGGTCTCGCCGGAGGGCGGACGCCTGGCGTACTCCTCCGACAGCGACGGAGCCACCGGCCGGCAGGTCTACGTACGTCCCCTGCGGGGCGGCGCCGCCACCCGCGTCACCGACCCCGGCAACGGCACGGCCACCGAGCCGGTGTGGAATCCGGTGGACGACAAGGCGAACCGGGACCTGATCGCCTACACCGCCACCGGACCTGCCGGGCCCCGCCTGCGGTGGACCGACGGCCGCGGCGGCGGCCCGCTGCTGGCGGGCGCCCAGGCCGACTGGCGTACCCGCGGGGCAACGTGGCTGCCCGACGGGAACGGTGTGCTCTTCCTCAGCCCGGACCGCACCTGCGACTGCAAGGGCGACTGGGACCACGTCTTCCGGGTGCCCGCGCACTCGGCGGACACGCCCCAGCTGGTGCTCAGCGAGGACCGCGAGGTCGGTTCGGCCACCTGGCTCGGCCCGCTGACCGGCGGCGGCGCCGTGGTCGAGCGGATCTCGGCGGCCGGGCCGCACGTGGTGACCCTGCAGGACGCCCGGATGGACGGCTCCGACCCGCGCGACCTCGGCCTGGACATCCTCAAGGAGGACCCGGCGGCCGACACCAACACCGACCCGGCCAAGGACCCGCTGTTCCAGCCGGCACCCGGCTCCGACCCGTGGACCGAGCGGCAGAACTACACGCCCGACGGGCGCAGGATCGTGCTGACCCGCTTCGAGGACACGCGCGACGGCCGGATCGAACGGATCTGGATCGCGAACGCCGACGGGACCAGCCCCACCGCCCTGCCGCTCGCGGGCCGCGGCCCCAAGGACTGGGACACCGACCCCACGTTCTCCCCCGACGGCAAGCTCCTGGCCTTCACCCGGACCTCGCCCGGCGGCGTCGGCGGCGCCGCGGGACCCGCGCGCATCCTGATCGCGGACGCCGCGACCGGCGCGATCCGCGGCGAGATCGCCCCGCCCGCCGGCCAGGCCCGGGGCGGCGACGCCCAGCCCACGTGGTCCTCCGACGGCACGACACTGGCCTTCACCCGCAACCTCGTGATCAACGACAGGGGCGGCAACAAGCACATCTGGACCGTGCCCGTGGACCACCTGGACCGGCAGCGCGACCTGAGCGCCACGATCTGTCCCGGTGCCTGCGAAGTCATCGACGACAGCCCGGCGTTCTCGCCCGACGGCGCCACCATCGCCTTCAACCGCAAGAACGGCGCCGGCCGCGTCGACGAACGCAGCGGCATCCTGCTCGCCGCCGCGGCCGGCGGTGCCTGCCGGGTCCTGCTGCCCGACGCCGCCCGCGACGTGCCGGGGGCCTGCGGCCGGGAGCTGCCCGAACCCACGGCCAAGGGACCGTTCCAGCCCCGCGACGCCGCATGGACCGCCGACGGCAAGAGCCTGGTGCTCAGTGCCCGCGGCTCACGGGCCCCCAACAGCCCGGAGAAGCTGAAGCTGGTGGACGTGGCCTCCGGCGACCACAACCTGCTCGTCACCGGCCTGCCGGGCCGCCAGAAGGAACCCGGCGTGCAGCAGTCGGTGGACCTCGCGGTGCGGGCGCCCGAGAAGGCCGCGCCGCTCACCGCCGGCGGCTCCGGCACCGTCCGGGTGGACGTCGTCAACCACGGCCCGGCGGCCTCGCCCGGTACCCGGCTGACCGTCGCGCCCCCGCTCGGCGTGAGCGTCACCGCGCTCACCGCACCCGGAGCCACCTGTGACGCGGCAGCGCTGACCTGCACCCTGGGCGTGGTGCCCGCCGGCGCCACCGTCACGGTGACCGTCACCCTCACCGGCGTCACCCCCGGGGACCAGCCGGTGGACTGGTCGGTCACCGGCACCGTCCTCGACCCCCGCCCCAGCGACAACTCCGGGCGGACCGTGGTGCCGGTGCGCGAGGCACCCGTACCCCCGAAGCCCACGCCCACCCCGCCGAAGCCCACCCCCACCCCGCCGACGCCGACCCCGGCCCCGCCGACGACCCCGCCCACGACACCGGCCCCGCAGCCGGAGCCGCCCGCGCCCCCGGCCGGCCCCGGGCTGAGCATCACGGCGCAGCCGAACCCCGGCTACGTCGGCGGCCGCGTCGTCGTCACGTACACCGTCCGCAACGGCCGCAACGCCCTGGCCACCGGCCTGCGGCTGCGCATCGGCCTCCCGCAGGGCGTGCCCGACTCCGGGCCGCCGGCGGGCTGCGACCAGAACTGGGAGTGCGCACTGCCCGACCTGGCACCGGGCGCCCGGACCGTCCTGCGGGTCGTCCTCAGCCCCGACAAGGCACTCACCGGCCAGGTGACCGGCAACCTGACCACGACCGGCACGGACGCCGACCCCCGCGACAACACCGCCCAGCAGCAACTGCGCATCCTCCAGCCGCGCATCGTCGCCGTGCCGCCGATCGGCAAGCCCGGCTTCGTCACCTCCGTGCGCGGCGAGGACTTCCCGCCCGGCGTGCCGGTGCGGTTCACGTGGAAGCCGGGCATCACCGCAGCGGCGGCACCGACCTTCCCGCAGCGCGACGGCACGTTCATCGGCCAGCTGCTGATCCTGGCCAAGGACCAGACGGGCCCCCGGACCATCACCGCGAGCGGCCCGGGCTTCTCACCGGTGCAGACCGACTTCCTCGTGGTCAACGGCTCGGTACAGCCGCCCGACGAGGTGACCCGCCGGTGATCCACGAAGTCGACGAAGGGCTGCGCCGCCTGCTGGCGGAGTCCGGCCTGGAGGCGTCGGGCATCGAGGTGGTCTTCGACGCCCCGACGAGCGACTGGGCGGCCCGCCGCAGCGCACCCACGGTCTGCGTGTTCCTGTACGACATCCGCGAGGACCACACCCGGCGCGGCAGCGGCGCGGGCGAGGTGTACGACGCGGACGGCTTCGTCGTCGCGCGCCGCACCCCGCCGCGCTGGTTCGAGCTGACGTACCTGGTCACCGCGTGGGCGAGCAGGCCGCAGGACGAGCACCGGCTGCTCTCCCAGGTGCTCTCCTGCCTCGTGAACACCGACACGCTGCCCCCGCGCCTGCTCACCGGCACGCTCGCCGAACTCGGCCTGCTCGTGGACGTGGACGCGGGCGGCACCGGCATGGACGCACCGGCCGCCTCCGACGTGTGGTCGGCGCTGGGCGGCGAGCTGAAGCCGTCCCTCGGGCTGCGCGTGAAGGCACCGCTGGCGGGCATCAGCACGATCACGGCCCCGCCGGTCACCGAGGGCCTCGTCGTGAACTCCGTACCGCAGGCCGAACCGGACGGGGCCGAGAACGCGCGCCGGCTGCGCTACACCGGGCTGACCGCACCGGGACCGGAAGGCTTCGGCGGCTCTCGCGAACGCCCGAACGCCCCCGCCCGCCGCCGACGGGGGGAACGGCAGCCGTGACGCACACCGTCCCGCCGGCGACCGCGCCCGCGGTCCCGGCCGACACCACCCCGTACCTGTGGACCCGGCTGCGGCTCGTCGAGGAGCGGATACGCCGGACCGTGGCGCTGCGGCGGGCCGTCGATCCCGACCCGGACGACCCCTACCGGGGCCAGTACCTCACGCCCGAGGCGGCCACCCGCATCCTGGACGCGCCGCACGGCCCCGGCCTGCCCGCGCCCGCACCGGCCGCGCCCCCGCCCGGCTCACCGCTCGACGTCCTCGCCACGCGCTTCGCGCTGGACCCGCTCGACGTGGACCTGCTCCTGGTGGCCATGGCGCCGGACCTGGACTCCCGCTTCGAACGGCTCTACGGCTATCTCAACGACGACCTGACGCGCCGCCGGCCCACCGTCGGCCTCGCCCTCGAACTGTGCGGCCGCACCGGCGTGGCCGCCGCACGGTTCCGGCTCTCCCCCACCGCACCGCTCGTCGCGGGCGGCCTGCTGGAGGTCACCGAGCCCGAACGGCCGCCCCTGTCCAGGGTGCTGGCCGTCCCGGACCGGATCACCGCCCATCTCCTCGGCGACGCCTCCCCCGACCCGCGCCTGGCCGAAGTCCTCCGGCGGGCCACCGACGACCCGGCCGTCGACCCGGCCGAGCTGCGGCAGGCCGTCGCCGCCGCAGCCAGCGGCACCCGCCACGTCCACCTGCGGACCCGCGGCGGCGATCCCGAAGGCCTGGCCACCGCAGCGCTCCACGCGCACGGGCCGGGCCCCCTGGCCCTGGACGCGGCGGCACTCGCCCACCACGCCCGCGCCCTGCCCGAACTCGCCCGCGCCACCGCCCGCGAGGCCCGCCTGACGGGCGCCGGCGTGCTGATCGGGCCGCTGGAGGAACTGCCCGACCAGCCCGACGAACGGGCCCGCGTCCTGCGCACCCTGTGCACCGTGCTGCGCGGCATCCCCCTGTTCACGTACGGAACCAGCGGCTGGGAACCCGCCTGGGCGGCCGACACCCCCGTCACGCTGACGGTGGCGTCCCCCACCCCCGACCGGCACGTCACCCGCTGGCGGCACGCCCTGGAGCGGGCCGACGGAGAACACGGCGCGGGCGGCGACGCCGACGCGCTCGCCCGGTCCGTGTCCGCGCACCGCCTCGACGCCGGGCAGCTGCGGCGCGCCGCCGACACCGCGGTGCGCACCGCCGCACTCGACGGCCGCCCCCTCTCCCCCGACGACCTGCGCACCGCCGTACGGGCCCAGAACGGCGCGGGGCTCGCCCGCCTCGCCCGCCGGGTGGAGCCCGCGGTGGGCTGGGACGACCTGGTGCTGCCCGCCCCCACCCACCGCCGGCTGCGTGAACTCGCCGTGCGCGCCCGCCACCGCGACCAGGTGCTCGGGCAGTGGGGCATGCGGCCCGGCGGCGGGCGCGGGCGCGGGGTGATCGCCCTGTTCGCCGGGTCCTCCGGCACCGGCAAGACCATGTCCGCCGAGGTCGTGGCGGCCGACCTGGGCATGGACCTGTACGTGGTGGACCTGTCCACGGTCGTCGACAAGTACGTCGGCGAGACCGAGAAGAACCTGGAGCGGATCTTCACCGAGGCGTCGGCCGTCAACGCGGTGCTGCTCTTCGACGAGGCCGACGCGATCTTCGGCAAGCGCTCGGAGGTGAAGGACGCCCACGACAAGCACGCCAACATGGAGTCGGCGTACCTGCTCCAGCGGATGGAGTCGTTCGACGGCATCGCCATCCTGACAACCAATCTGCGGGCCAACCTCGACGAGGCGTTCACCCGCCGCCTGGACGTGGTCGCGGACTTCCCCGTCCCCGACGCCACCCAGCGCCTGGCCCTGTGGGAGCGGTGTCTCGGCGACCGGCTGCCCCGGGCCGGCGACCTCGATCTCGGCTTCTGCGCGGACCGGTTCGAACTGGCCGGAGGCTCGATCCGGGCCTGCGCCGTGACGGCCGCCTACTTCGCGGCCGCCTCGGGTGAACCGCTGACCATGAGCCAGGTGGTGACGGCGGTCGCCCAGGAGTACCGCAAGCTCGGCCGGCTGGTCCTGGAGGGCGAGTTCGGGCCGTACCTGGGCGAGGTCACGCAGGTGTGAGCGGGTCGGCCGGGCCGGGCCGGGCACGGTGCCTGGCCGGTCCGGCGGGGGCGACCGGGAGGGCAGCACACTTGCCCCCGGCCAGGTCCGAACGCCCTTGTCCGCGAGGGCGGCCGCCGGAAAGGCTGTGGTCAGACCTGATCGTGAAGCCGTAACCCGAAGGAGCGAGCATGCCGACGTACCTCACCCCGGGCGTGTACGTGGAGGAGGTGCAGTCCGGTGCTCGCCCGATCGAAGGGGTCGGCACCGCCGTCGCCGCGTTCGTGGGCTTCGCCCAGAGCGGCCCGTTCCACGAGCCGACGCTGGTCACCAGCTGGGACCAGTACTCCCAGCGGTTCGGCGGCTTCACCGAGGGCACCTACCTGCCCCACGCCGTCTACGGGTACTTCGCCAACGGCGGCGGCGCCGCGTACGTCGTCCGCATCGGCGGGCAGGCCCAGGACGCCTCCGCACCGGCCGCCGCGGGCGCCGCCCCCCAGCCCCGCGCCGTGGAGCCGGTCGAACTCGGCGGCTTCCTGATCGCGGCCCGGCCGGGCGCCACCGGCGTGTCCGTGGAGATCGCCGAGGCGGAGGGCGAGAACCCGCCCGAGGACCGCTTCAAGGTCCTGGTGCGCCAGGGCGAGCAGGTGGCCGAGACCTACGAGGTGTCCGCCCGCAAGAACGTCAAGGGCTACCTCGTCACCCAGGCCCGCGCCTCGAAGCTGATCGAGGTCACCGAGCAGCGGGGCGCCACCCAGACCCGGCCCGCCGTGCAGACCGTCGTCGTGCCCGACGCCCCCGCCGCGTCGCCCGCCGCGGCCGGCCGCGGCGGCGTGGCCCGGCTCGACCCGGCCGAGTACGTCGGCGACTCCGCCGCCCGCACCGGCTTCGCCGGCCTGGAGACCATCGACGAGATCACCATGGTCGCGGTGCCGGACCTGATGAGCGCCTACCAGCGCGGCGACATCGACTCCGAAGGCGTCCGCACCGTGCAGCTCGCGGTGATCTCGCACTGCGAGCAGATGGGCGACCGGGTGGCCGTCCTGGACACCCCGCCCGGACTCTCCGCCCAGCAGGTGCGCACCTGGCGCAACGACGAGGCGGGCTACGACTCCCGCTACGCCACCCTCTACTACCCGTGGGTGAAGGTCTTCGACCCGGCCGCCGGGCGCAACACGACCGTCCCGCCGAGCGGCCACGTCGCCGGCGTGTGGGCGCGCAGCGACGCCGAGCGCGGTGTGCACAAGGCCCCCGCCAACGAGGTGATCCGCGGCGCGGTGGACCTGGAACTGCGCCTGAGCAAGGGCGAGCAGGACCTGCTCAACCCGATCGGCGTGAACTGCGTACGGGCCTTCCCCGGCCGCGGCATCCGGATCTGGGGTGCCCGCACCCTCTCCTCCGACCCGGCCTGGCGCTACCTGAACGTGCGCCGCCTCTTCAACTACCTGGAGGAGTCCATCCTCCTGGGCACCCAGTGGGTGGTCTTCGAGCCGAACGACGACCGGCTCTGGTCCAGCATCCGGCGCAACGTCACCGCGTTCCTCACCGAGGAGTGGCGCCGCGGCGCGCTGTTCGGCCGCACGGCCGCGGAGGCGTTCTACGTCAAGTGCGACCGGGACAACAACCCGCAGGAGTCGATCGACCAGGGCCGCGTGGTCTGTGAGATCGGCGTGTCGCCGGTCAAGCCCGCCGAGTTCGTGGTGTTCCGGCTGGCCCAGTTCTCCGACAGCACCAGCCTCATCGACGAGTGACCCTCCGGGGCAGCAAGGAAAGGTGAAGGACAGTCATGGCAGAGGGCGATGCTCTTTCCACCCATATCTTCGGCGTACAGCTCGGCGGCTACCTGGTCGAATCGATCCAGGAGATCAGCGGCCTGACCGTCGAAGAAGAGGTCGTCGAGGTCCGCCAGGTCAGCGCGGAGGGCAAGCAGATCATCCGCAAGCAGCCCGGCGCCCGCCAGGCCGGCGAGGTCACGATCACCCGGGGACTCGACAAGAGCAGCGAGTTCACCAAGTGGATCAAGGAGACCCTGAACAACGGGGCCGTCGACACCGCTCGGCAGAACCTCACCATCGAGATCAAGGACTCCACGGGTGCGACCGTCCGCCGCATCCAGCTGATGCAGGGCTGGGCCTCCAAGTGGGAGGGCCCCTCCCTCAAGGCCGGCGAGTCCGCCGCGGCCACCGAGTCCGTGACCATCGTGTTCGAGGAGATCATCGTCGAATGAGACGTCGTACGGTGACTGCGGGCAATCTGGAGGAGATCCTCCAGGTCACGGCGCCCACGACGGCCCCGGAGCAGGCGGTGGCACCCCCGGCCGCCGCCGCTCCGGCGGCACGCGAGGACCACGGGCTGCGGACGGAGTTCGAGTTCGAGCTGCCGCGCGGCTACGTCGACGAAGCGGGCACGGTGCACCGGCACGGCTCGATGCGCCTGGCCACCGCCCGCGACGAACTGCGGCCCCAGATCGACCTGCGGGTCAAGGAGAATCCGGCGTACCTGAGCGTGGTGCTGCTCAGCCAGGTGATCACCCGGCTCGGCACCATCACCGACGTGCACGCCGGGATCGTGGAACGGATGTACGCGACCGACGTCGCGTTCCTGCAGGACTTCTACCGGCGCGTCAACAGCGAGGGCCACACCCGCGCGGCGGTCACCTGCCCGCACTGCGAAGGCGGCTTCGAGGTCGACCTCTCCGGTGGGCGCCTGGGGGAATCGTGACGTACGCCCTCCCCCGGCTCAGGGAGGAGATCGCGTACATCGCCTACCACTTCCACTGGCAACGCGAGGAGATCCTCGACCTCACCCACGGCGAGCGCCAGGAGTGGGTCTCCGAGATAGCTCGCATCAACACCCGTGTGAGCGAAGGCGGTTGAACGCATGGCATGGCGGGACAGGCTGCGTCGGCGCGCCGCCGTGCCGGACGCCGCGACCGCGGCGCCGACGGCCCGGAACACGGCCGCCGCACCACAGGCCGCCGCACCACAGGCCGGTGTGCCCGTCGGTGTACCCGGCGACTGGGACGGCGGCTGGCGCATGACGGCGCCGCCCGCACTGACCGTGTCCCGCGCGGCCATCGGCGTCAGCGACGGGCTCGCCTTCCGGTCCGGCCTGGCCGCGTGGCGCGATCCGTCGTTCGACACCGGGCTCGCCCACGCCCTGCTGCCGTCCGCCCCGGCCGGTCTCGTACGCGGGGTCACCCGCCCCGCCGGCACCCGCCCCACCCCCACCCCCGCCGCCAGCGGCGGCGGCCCGCTGCTGCTGCGGGCACTGCGACAGCCGCACGAAGCGGACCAGCCCTCGGCTCCGGGCGCACCGGGGCGCGTACGCCCCGACGCCCCGTCGTCCCGTCCGAGCAGCTCGGGCGCCAGCGGCGCGGCCGCCGATCCGGTGGTGTCCGGACCGGGCGTGCCCGTGCCGAACGCCGCGTCGCCGATGCGCGCCGGCGCGCCGCAGGCACCCGGGGCGCCCGGCGCCCGCGGCCTCGCGTCCACGCACACCGCAGCCGTACTCGGCACGCCCGCTCCCGCCCTGCAGCGGGCCGCGGCGACGGGCAGCCGTGCCGCCGTGGCCCCTGCCGCGCCCGACCGTGCGCCGACACCTCCGCGGTTCCCGCTGATCCGCCGGATCGCGGTGGTCCCCGCCGCACCGGCGACCCGGGGCGCGTCCGCCGGGGGCGCCGCCCCGTCCCCCTCCGGACCGCCCGTCCAGCGGTCCGCGGCGGGCCCGTCCGGTTCTACGGGGTCCGCGCCCGCCCCGGCCGGCACGGGTGGGGAGACCCCCGGCACCGCCGCGGTCCGGCCGCGCGCCGTCGGCCGCACGCTGACCGTCGCGCGCGTCCCCGCCACGCCAAGGCGCCGCGTACCCGTCATCCGGCCTGTCCCGGCGCGGACGGCTCCGCTCACGGCCACGGCCGTACAGCGTGCGGAAGGCCGTGCACCGCTGGGCACCCCCGACGCGGACACGCCCGTACAGGGCGCGGGAAGCCGCGCACCGCTCGGCGCGCCCCTCACCGAGCTGCCGTCCACGGCCACGCCGTCGGACCGCCCCGCAACGACCCCCGCGCCCGCCCCGGCCATGCCCGTGGTCCAGCGCCAGGCGGAGCCCTCCGCCGAGGGCGCGGCCACACCCCGCAGCGGTGGGCCGAAGTCCACGGCACAGCCCCGCGCGGAGCAGCCCGCTGCCCCGGCGAAGCCGATGCCGCAGCGCCAGGCGGAGCCCGCGACCGGCCCCGAGACACCCGTGCAGCGTGCGGAAAGCCGCCCGCCACTCGGCACTCCCCTCACCGAACTGCCGTCCACAGACCCACCGTCGGACCGCCCTGCAGCGACCCCCGCCCCTGCGATGCCCATCGTCCAGCGCCAGGCGGAGCCCGCGGCCGAGGCCGGCGCCACACCCCACAGCGGTAGGCCGAAGCCCACCGCGCAGCACCGCGCGGAGCAGCCCGCCGCCCTGGCGAAGCCGGTGGTGCAGCGCCAGGCGGAGCCCGCGGCCGAGGGCGCGGCCACTCCCGACAACGGTCTGCCGAAGCCCTCCGCACAGCGCCGGGCAGAGCCCACCACAGGCCCGAACGCACCCGTGCAGCGCACGGAAAGCCGCCCGCCACTCGGTGCACCCCTCACCGAGCTGCCGTCCACGGCCACGCCGTCGAACCACCCCGCAACGACCCCCGCGCCCGCCCCGACCATGCCCATCGTCCAGCGCCAGGCGGAGCCCTCCGCCGAGGGCGCGGCCACGCCCGACAACGGTGGGCCGAAGCCCTCGCCGCAGCACCGTGCGGAGCAGCCGGCCGACCCGGCGAAGCCGATGCTGCAGCGCCGGGCGGAGCCCGCAGCCGGACCGGGCGCGCCCGTGCAGCGCGCGGGAACCCGCCCGCCGCTCGGCGCACCCCTCACCGAACTCCCCGTCACCGCCATACCGTCGGGCCGCCCCGCAGCAGCTCCCGCCCCCGCCCCGGCGATGCCCATCGTGCAGCGCCAGGCGGAGCCCGCCACTCCCGACAACGGTGCGCCGCAGCCCACCGCGCAGCGCCGGGCCGAGCCCGCAGCAGACCCGGACACGCCCGTGCAGCGTGCCCGCAGCCGGCCGCCGCTCGGCGCACCCCTCGCCGAGCTCCCCGCCACCGCCATACCGTCGGGCCGGGCCGCAGCAGCTCCCGCCCCCGCCCCGGCGATGCCCATCGTGCAGCGCCAGGCGGAGCCGTCGGCCGGTGACGGCACTGGGTCGAAGTCCTTCCCGCAGCTCCGGCCGGGCACGCCCGCCGAGGTGACCCGCGGGTCCGGCCCGGGGCGGTCCGCGCCGCGCGTACGCACAGGCCTGGGGGCGCCGCTGCCCTCGCTGCCGCCGAGCGCGACGCCGCCGGCTTCCCCCTCGTACCGGTCCCGCGCGGCTCGACCCGGCTCCGCCGCCGACGTACAGCGCGCACCCGCGCCCGGGGCGCCGTCGGTGCCGGCCGGCCACGCGCCCCTGCTGGGGGCCGGCGGCGTACAGCGCCGTACCGCCGCGCCCTCCGGTTCCGCTCGCCCGGCCCCGCTGGTCGTCGCCCGCCCGGTCACCGACAAGACCGCAGACGATGCCACGGCGGCGCCCTCCGCGTCCCGCACCCTCCAGCTCCTGGCGGCACGGCCCCTGCCCCTCGGCACCCGTGACATGGGGAGCGCGGCCCCGCCCGCCCCCCGCCCGGCGAGCCGCCCCGTGGTCGCGGCTCGCTGGCCCGCCCCGTCCGACGCACCGCAGCAGGTCCAGCGCGCCGCGGTGAACGGGCCGCGGGGAGGCCACGTCGTACGCCCTGCGCCCGGCCCCCGTCCCACGCCCGCGTCGGCCCCCGCCCGCGCCGCGGCCACCCCCCTCCCGGTGACCGGCCCGCACACGCCGCCGCTCGTGGTCCAGCCGGCCCCGGCCCTGCCCTCGGCGCAGCCCGTACCCGTCGTGCGCCCCAGGACACCGGCCCCCACCGCCGCCCCGGGAACGGCCGGCCCCGCGGCACCGCCACCGGGCGTCCCCCGGCCGGCGGGCCCGGCACCGGTGCAGCGCGCCCCGGGCGGGCCCCGGACCAGCCCGGGGACGGCCGGGGGCGCCAAGCCCGACCGGCACGCCCCGGCCGACCGGCACGCGGCACCGCAGGTCGCCGACGCCGATCTGGACGATCTCGCACGCCGCCTGCTCGATCCGGTCTCCCGACTGCTGCGCACCGAGTTGCGGCGCGGCCGGGAACGCGCGGGCCGGCCCTTCGACGGCCGTCGCTGAGAACACGTACGCACGAGAAACGGACGACGGACCGATGACGGACAACATCTTCGCGACCAGCGTGTTCTTCCGGCTGGCGATCGGCGGCAACGACCTGGGCGCCTTCCACACCTGCTCCGGCATGGGCGCCGAAGTCGAGATGGAGAGCTACGCCGAGGGCGGCAACAACGGCTTCACCTGGCAGCTGCCGGGCCGTGTGACCTGGTCGAACATCACCCTCACCCGGCCCGTCACCACCGACACGGCGAAGATCGGCCGCTGGCTGGACGAGACGCTGCGGCGGGTCGAGCCCAAGGACGGCGAGATCGTCGCCCTGCGGCCCGATCTGAGCCGGATCATCAGCTGGCAGGTGTTCGGGATCGTCCCGGTCCGCTGGCAGGGGCCCTCCTTCGACCCCGCCAACTCCGCGGCGGCGGTGGAGACGTTGGAGATCGCCCACCAAGGGCTGCTGCCCTCCTGACCGCCCGCGCCCCGCCCGCGTCCCGCCCCCGCCCGCATCCGTCCTCCTCGTCGTCCCCGCTCCGGAAGGGAGTCCACGCCATGGCCTCATCGGCACGCGCCAGCCGCGCCAGGGCCCAGCTCACCCTCAAGGAGCCCCCGGCCTCGGTCGGGGCCAAACCGGGCGGGACGATCGCGAAGCTCGATCTCCAGTTCAACCCGTCGACCCTGCAGCTGGGCAAGACCACCGAGTGGCGGCGCTCCCCGTCCCGGATGGCGGGACAGTCGGCGCTGCCCGAGTTCGTGGGCAGCGGTCCGCGCACCCTGAGCCTGGAGGTGTTCCTGGACGCCACCGCCACCCACGACAACTCGGTGGAGCAGGCGGTGGAGAAGCTGATGAAGGCGTGCGTGCCGACCCCGGCCAGCCTCGGCCGCAAGAAGCCGGCGAGCCCCTGGGTGCGCTTCGAGTGGGGCAGCGCGCGGACGACGTCGTTCGACGGGGTCCTGTCGAACCTGTCGGTGTCGTACACGCTCTTCGACGTGGACGGCAAGCCGCTGCGGGCCACCTGCTCGCTGTCCATCGAGGAGGCGAGCGTCGACCCCCCGGGCCAGAACCCGACCTCCGGCTCCCGCACCGCCCGCAGCACGCACACCGTGGTCGCGGGCGACAGTCTGGCCATGCTGGCCTGGCGCGAATACGGCGACGCGACGGCCTGGCGGGCCATCGCCGAGGCCAACGGCATAGACGACCCGATGGCGCTCGCCCCCGGCACCGAGATCGTGGTGCCCGGCACGCGGGACCAGCACGGCGAGGAGGAGCAGCGGTGAGCGGGTCCGAACCCGGAGGCCGGTCGTTCGCGGCCGACCCGATCGTGGAGGCCCCCGGCGAACTGCCGCCGATCTGGGCGGCGCAGCTGGTGAGCTGTGTGGTGGACGAGAACGTGGGCCTGCCGGACACCGCCGTGCTCACCTACCGCGACCCCGACCACGAGTTCCTGCGCGCCACCGGCATCACCATCGGCAGCCCGCTGCGCGTGTCGGTGATGACCGTGAAGGGGCAGGCGCGGGAGCGGCTGTTCAACGGCGAGGTCACCGCCCTGGAGATCGACCGGGACCGCACCGGCTCCTTCACCGTCGTCCGCGCCTACTCCAAGGCGCACCGCCTCCAGCGCGGCCGGAAGGTCGTGGCGTACCGGAACATGACGGCCGCCGCGATCGTGCGCAAGGTGGCCGCCGGAGCGGGCCTCGCCGTCGGAAAGGTGGAGGCGGCCCCGGTGACGTACAAGCAGCTGTCCCAGGCGAACGTCTCCGACTGGGACTTCCTGCAGTACCTCGCCGGCGAGAGCGGCGCACAGGTGCGCGTCGACGACCAGGGGCTGCTCCAGTTCACCCGGCCCGTGAAGGCCTCCGGGGCGCCCGCCCCGTCGACGTCGGCCGTGCGCAATCCGATGGTCCTGGAGTACGGGAGGAACCTCCTCGCCCTGCGGGCCGCACTGTCGGCCGCCGACGGCTCCTCGACCGTGCAGGTGCGCGGCTGGGACGTCACCACCAAGCGGCCACTGGTCGCCCAGCAGCCGTCGGTGGTCAGCGACACGGTGGTGCCGGGCCTCAGCCCCCAGCTCGCCGCGCGCTTCGGCAAGTCGGCCGTGGCCGTCACCGACACCCCGTACCGTACGCAGGCCGAGACCACGGCGGTCGCGAAGGCGGCGGCGGACCGGATCAGCTCCGGTTTCGGCGAGCTGGAGGCGGTGGCCGAGGGGAACCCGCTGCTGCGGGCCGGCAAGGCGGTCGCGCTCGGCAACGTCGGACAGGCGTTCTCCGGCCGCTACACGGCCACGGCCGTGCAGCACGTCCTGGAGCCGCACGGCGGCTACCGCACCACCGTGTGGGTCAGTTCCAGCCCGGACCGCTCCCTGGCCGGCCTGGTGACCGGCGCCAACGCGCCGGGGCGCGGCCCGCGCATCCCGGGTCTCGCGATCGGCGTGGTGACGGACGTGCGCGAGCCGAACGGGTCCCAACGCGGCGCGGTCCGCCTGAAGTTCCCCTGGCTGGACGACACGTACGTCACCGACTGGGTGCGCACCGTCCAGTGGGGCGGCAAGGGCGGCGGCGGCGTGGTGAGCCCCGAGGTCAACGACGAGGTGCTCGTCGGGTTCGAACAGGGACTGCTCGACAGCCCGTACGTCATCGGCGGGCTCTACAACGGCGTGGACCAGCCCTCACCGCACGACGTGCCGCTGATCGACAAGACCAGCGGCAAGGTCAACCGCCGCTCGGTGGTGTCGCGTTCGGGCCACCGCGTGGAACTGCTCGACGCGCCGGCGCCGGGCCCCTCGGGGCTGCGGCTGGTGACCGGGGACGAGCGGCTCGAAGTACGCATGGACGACCGCCGGGACCGCATCGAGCTCACCGTGTACGCGGGGCGGGGCCGGCCGCTGACCTCGGTCCTGATGGACAAGAACGGCATCACGCTCGACGCCCCGCAGGGCACCGTGAAGGTGTCCGGCCGCCAGGTGGACATCGACGGCACCGTCGGGGTCAGCATCGGCGGCCGGTCGGTGAAGGTGAACGGGACCTCGGACGTCACCGTCAACGGCGGCCTGCTCGCCGTCCTCAAGGCCCGGCTCATCCGGATCAACTGAGTCTCCCCATGCCCCCTTGCCCCACGACCGCCTTCCCCGAGGAGCACCCGATGCCAGCCGCAGCCCGCACCGGCGACCCCACCAACCACGGTGGCCGGCTCGCCACGCCGCCGCCCGGCGCCGCCGCGGCGGTGGCGACGGTGCTGATCGGCGGGCAGCCCGCCGCCGTCGTCGGCAGCCTGCACGTCTGCGTGGTCCCGCCGCACGCGGCAACGGGACCGGCCAACGTGATCCTGCCGAACCCGGCCGCCGTCGCCACGGGCACGGTGCTCATCGGCGGCCTGCCCGCCGCGCGGGCGCGCGACCAGACCGCGTGCGGCGCGATGGTCCTGACCGGCGCCCCGACCGTCCTGATCGGCGGTGTGTGATGAGCGAACGGTTCATCGGGCGCGGCTGGGCGTTCCCCCTGCGGGTCGGCCCCACCGGCGGGATCGCCATGGTCGAGCGGGAACGGGAGCTGGAGGAGGCCATCCGCCTGATCCTGGGCACCGCCCCCGGCGAACGGCCGATGCGGCCCGAATTCGGCTGCGGCATCCACGAGTACGTCTTCGCCCCCGGCGACGGCGACACCGCCGGCCGGGTCGCCCAGCAGGTGCGCGAGGCCCTGGAACGCTGGGAGCCCAGGATCGCGGTGGACGAGGTCGTCGTGGCCTTCGACGCCGTCGAGGCGGGCACCCTCTACATCGATGTGCACTACACGGTGCGCACCACCAACGACCGGCGCAACCTGGTCTTCCCCTTCTACACGATCCCCTCCGAGGAGGGGGCCGAGGAAATGGTCGCGGACTGATGGCCCTGCCCTCCCCCAACCTGGACGACCGGCGGTTCCAGCAACTCGTCGACGAGGCGAAGCGGTACGTGCAGCAGCGCGCCCCGGAATGGACCGACCACAACGTCTCCGACCCGGGCGTCACCCTGATCGAGACGTTCGCCTACCTCGTGGACCAGCTGCTGTACCGGCTGAACCGGGTCCCGGACAAGAACTACCTGGCGTTCCTCGACCTGCTGGACATCCAGCTGTACCCGCCCTCGGCCGCCGCCGCCGACGTCGACTTCTGGCTGTCGGCCCCGCAGCCCGACACGGTGACGCTGCCCGCGGGCACCGAGGTGACGACCGCCGCCGGCGAGAGCGAGGAGGCCGTGGTCTTCGCCACCTCCGACGACCTGCGCATCGTGCCCAGCGAGTTGACGCGCCTGGTCACCGCGCCCCGCACCGGCGATCAGACCGACCGGACCGGTGCCCTCGCCGAGGGCCGCGACATACCGTGCTTCCAGGCGACCCCCGAGCCCGGCGACGCGCTCCTGTTCGGTCTCCCGACGGCCGTACCGCGCTGCGTGGTCGCGGTCCGCCTCGACAGCCGCGTCGAGGGCGTCGGCGTCGACCCGCGCCAGCCCCCGCTGGTGTGGGAGGCATGGGACGGCGGCCGGTGGCAGCGCTGCGAGACGGACTCCGACAGCACCGGCGGCCTCAACCGGCCCGGCGAGATCATCGTGTACGTCCCGGCCGGGCACACCGCATCGCTGATCAGCGGCACCCGCGCGGGCTGGCTGCGCTGCCGGGTCACCGAACCCGAGCCCGGCCAGCCGTTCTACTCGGAGTCCCCGACCGTGCGCGAGGCCGCCGTCTTCACCGTCGGCGGCACGATGACCGTGGAGCACGCCGAGCGCGTGACCGACGTACCGCTCGGCGCGTCCGAGGGGGTGGCGGGCCAGACCTTCCGGCTCGGCCGCCCGCCCGTGCTGCTCGACGGGGAACCCCCGGTGGTGGAGGTGTCCTCCCCCGAAGGATGGCAGCGCTGGGACGTGGTGGAGCACTTCGGCCGCTCGGCGCCCGAGGACCGGCACGTCCGCGTGAACGCCACCACCGGCGAGTTCTCGTTCCCACCGGTGCTGCGCGAGGCCGACGGCAGCCTGCGCCCCTGCGGCGCCGTACCGCCCAAGGGCTCCCAGGTCCGCGTGGCCCGCTACCGCACCGGAGGCGGCCCGGCGGGCAACGTCTCCCGCGGCGCGATCTCCGTACTGCGCAGCTCCGTCCCCTACGTCGCCCGGGTCACCAACCGGGAGGCGGCGCGCGGCGGCGTCGCCGGGGAGACCATCGACAACGCCAAGCTGCGGGCGCCGGAGACCCTGCGCATGCAGGAACGCGCGGTGACCGCCGAGGACTACGAGATCATCGCCCGCCAGGCGGCGCCCTCGGTACGCCGCGTCCGCTGCCTGCCCGACCGGGACCGCTCCGGCGGCGCGGGCGCGGTACGCGTCCTGGTGGTGCCGGACGCGGTCGCCGACGAGGGCGACGACCGGCTCCGCTTCGAGCAGCTGATCCCCTCCGACCAGATGCTCACCACGATCACCGCCACCCTCGACGAACGGCGCCTGATCGGCACGCGCCTCGTCGTGGAGCCGCCCGTCTACCAGGGCATCACCGTGGTCGCCCGGCTGTCGGCGCCCGCCGCGGACGCCGACCGGGTGCGCGAGGCGGCGCTCGCCGCACTGTTCCGCCACCTCAACCCCTTGCACGGCGGACCCGACGGCGCCGGCTGGCCGTTCGGGCGCCCCGTCCAGTACGGCGAGGTGTTCGGCGTACTCCAACGCGCCATTGGGGACGTCCTGGTGGAGGACATCCGCATGTTCGCCGCCGACCCGATCACGGGGCGGCGCGGCGCCCCCGTCGACCGGATCGACATCGGAGCGGGCGCGCTCGTCTTCTCCTACCAGCACCAGGTGGTCGTGACGGAACCGGAGACGGGGGTGCACGGATGAGCCGCGCCGCCGTGCCCGGCCTGCCCAGCCGGCACCCGATCGGCGAGCAGCTCCCCGCGCTGTACGCCGAAGACGACTTCGCCCAGCGGTTCACGGCGGGCCTGGACACCGTCCTGGCCCCGGTGTTCACGACCCTCGACAACCTGCCCTCCTACTTCGACCCCCGACTGGCCCCGGCCGACTTCCTGTCCTGGCTGGCCTCCTGGGTGGGCGGCATCGACGACCCCCGGTGGCCGACCGGACTGCGGCGCGAGGCGGTGGCGCGCGCGGTGGAACTGCACCGCTGGCGCGGCACCCGGCGCGGCCTGACCGAGGCCCTGCGCCTGGTCCTGGGCGTGTCCGCCGAGGTCAGCGGGGACGGCGGGGCCACCTGGTCCCGTACGGCGGGCGCGGACCTGCCCCCTCCCCCGGCCGACGAGGTCCTGATCCGGGTGTGGCCGCACCGCGAGGGGGCGGCGTACGCGGTGGACGCGGACCGGGTCCGCGCGCTCGTCCGCACCCTGTGCCCCGTCCACACGGTCTGCCGGGTCGAGGTCCTGCCGGGACCGCCCGGGGGTGAGGAAAGGTGACGGCGATGCGTGCGTGTCCCGTGTGCGGGGCGTCCAACGGCGTGACGGACGACTTCTGCGGCAACTGCGGCGCCTACCTGGGCTGGTCGGACGCCACCCCCAGGCGGGGCCCGGCCGACCCGGCGCCCGCCGCGGGTTCGGTGGACGACACCCTTGAGCACCCGCCCCAGCCGGACACGACACCCCAGGATCCCCCACCCCGGGAGGCCACTGCCCGGGAAGGCACGCCCCGGGAGGCCGCGGCACAGGGGGGGACGGCCCGCGAGGCCACGGCCCCGGAACGGGCGGGCTCCCGACCGTCCGCCGGGACGGACTCGCACCCGCCCGCACCCGCCAACGCGCCGTCCCACCCGCCCGCGCCCGCCCACACGGAGCCGGCCCCGCCCGCGCCCGCGTCCGCCGAGGCGCAATCCCCCCTGCCCACACCCGCCGACGCGGATCGGCAGCCCCCCTCCGGCCCCCCCATCAGGCCCACCCCGTCAGCACCCGCCAACCCGCAGCCCGCCCCGCCCACGACGGCCGGCGCAGATCGACAGCCCCCGACCGGACCGCGTAGCGGATCCACCCCGTCCGCCCCCTCCGGGGCACAGCCCACCCCCGCCGGCCCGGAGTCGGCCCCGCCCACCCCCGCCGGCCCGGAGTCGGCCCCGCCCACGACGGCCGGCGCAGATCGACAGCCCCCGACCGGACCGCGTAGCGGATCCACCCCGTCCGCCCCCTCCGGGGCACAGCCCACCCCCGCCGGCCCGGAGTCGGCCCCGCCCACGACGGTCGGCGCACGGGCCCCCCTGCCCACACCCGCGGACACGGATCAGCGGCCCTCCGGCCCGCGCAGCGGTTCCGCCCCGTCCGCACCCTCCGACGCGCCCACGACGGCCGGCGCAGATCCGCAGCCCCCCACCGGGCCGCGCAGCGGATCCACCCCGTCCGCACCCTCCGACGGCCAGTCCGCCCCGCCCACACCCGCCACTGCGGATCGGCGACCCCTCTCCGGGCCGCGCGACGGGTCCGGCCTGTCCGCACCCTCAGGCGCACAGCTACCCCAACCCACGCCCAGCGACCCCCAGTCCACCCCGGCCGCACCCGCCAGCGCGCAGTCGCCCCGGCCCGCTCCCACCGGCACGGAACCGGCCTCGCCCGCACCGGCCGACACAGATCAGCGGTCCCCCTCCGGACCACACAGTGGGTCCACCCCGTCCGCGCCCGCCGGCGCGGAAGCACCCCAACCCACACCCCCCGGCGCGCAGTCCGCCGCCGCGCCCGCACCGGCCGGCACAGATCGGCAGCCCCCCACCGGGCCACGGGGCGGGTCCACCCCGTCCGCACCCGCCGGCGCGGGTCGGTTGCTGTCCTGGCTGCGGAGGCGGTCCACCCCGTCCACGCCCGCCGCCTCGGACTCCGGGCTGCCGGAGGGCCGGACCGGCGGCGGGGCGCGGCCCGAGCCGCAAGCGCCGCCCGTGCCCCGGCCCCCCGCGACGGCGCCCCCGGCGCGGCCCCCCGCCGCCCCGCCCGCCGCCAGGCGACCCGCCGCCCCCGAGGCCGTCGCACCGCAGGCACCCGCCACAGCACCGCAGGTACCCGCCTCCCCCCAGCCCGTCCGGCCCGCGAAGGCCGTCGCGCCGCGCCCGGTCGTGCGACCCGTCGCGGTGAGCGAAGACGTGGCCGGCGTGCCCTGCCCCGCCTGCGGCACGCCCAACCCGCCCGACCGCCGCTTCTGCCGCCGCTGCGCGGCCCCGCTGACGCCCACCACCGCACCGGCTCCCCTGCCGTGGTGGCGGACGATCTGGCCGCTGCGCCGCCGCACGCGCGCCGGCTCGGGCCGGATGGTGCGCTTCCTGGTGGTCCTGGCCGTCGTACTGGCCCTGTGCGCGGGCGGCTTCCTGCTGCTGCCGGCCGGACGGCACCTGATCGAGGACACCCGCGACAAGCTCGGCAAGGCCAAGGCGGTGACCGCCGCCCGCGTCGAGGCGAGCGCCGAGGTGCCCGGGCATCCGGTGGGCGACAGCACGGACGGGCTCAGCAACCGCTACTGGGGCGCGCCCGGCCCCAGTGCCTCGGTGACGTACACCTTCGCCAAGCCGTTCCGCCTGGTCGCCGTGATCATCACCAACGGCGCCTCGTCATCGCCCGAGGACTACGCGAAGCAGGCGCGGGCGCTCCAGATCGACTTGGAGGTGACGGCGCGGGACGGCCGGACGGTCCACAAGAAGCTCGCCCTGAGCGACAAGCCCGGCCCCCAGACGTTCCCCACCGGCATCAGCGACGCCATGACGATCCGCCTGACCCTCGACGCACCAGCCGGGTCGGCCCCGGACCGCCATCTCGCCCTGGCGGAGGTGGAGTTCTTCCAGCGGAGCTGACGAGCCGGGCGGGCCCGGCGGGCCGCCCACCAGCTCCCCGCGCGGATGCGTTCCCCACGCCCCGGCCGCATACCGTGGGTCCCATGGAGACGCGTGTGCGGCTGGAGCCGTGGGGTGACGGGGACTTCTGGCTCCTGGAGCGCAAGAACGAACCCGCGATGACCGGGCATCTCGGCGGGCCGGAGACGCCGGCGAAGCTCGCCGACCGGCAGCGCCGGTACGAGGCGCTGAGCGCGCGCGAGCCGGCCGCCGGGCGGATGTTCCGGGTCGTACTGGAACCGTCCGGCGAGACCGTCGGCAGCATCGGCTTCTGGGAGCGCGCGTGGCAGGGCGAGCCGGTGTACGAGACCGGCTGGGGCATCCTGCCCGAGTTCCAGGGGCGAGGGCTGGCGGTGGCCGCGCTGACGGAGCTCGTGGCCCACGCGCGGATCCACGGCAACCGGGCCACCCTCCACGCCTTCCCGGGCACGGACCACCCGGCGTCCAACGCGGTCGCCCGCCGGGCGGGCTTCGGGTGCCTGGGCGAGTTCCCCTTCGAGTACCCGCCGGGGGTCCCCCACCCCAGCTTCGACTGGTGCTACCGCCTCACACCGTGAGCACGATCCGCCCGCGCGTGCCCGGGGCCGCGAGCAGGGTGTGCGCCTTGACCGCCTGCGCCAGCGGAACGGTGTCCGCCACCCGAAGCGTGAGCTCGCCCGCGTCCACCAGCGACACCAGGCGGGCCAGGTGCTCCCCGTCCGGAGCGACCTCCTGCTCCACGACGCGGATCCCGCGCTCCGCCGCCGGGGCCGCGCCCGGGATCACGCCGACGTAGACCCCGCCGTCGCGGACGAATCCCAGCGCGGGCTCCCCCAGGACGGCCGTGTCCAGGACCCCGTCCACCGGCCCGGCCGGAGCCCCGCCGCGCGGGACGAAGGCGGCCGCGCCCAGGGACCGTACGAAGTCCTCGTCCCCGGCGCCCGCCAGGGCCGTCACCACCAGACCGGCCCGCGCCGCGAGCTGTACCGCCAGCCCGCCGACCACGCCTGCCGCGCCGGTGACGAGCACCGAGGCGCCCGGGGCCAGCCCCAGCAGGTCCACCGCACGGGCCGCGGTGAGCCCGGCCAGCGGCAGCCCCGCCGCGGCCACGGCGTCCACCGTGGCCGGCGCGGCCACCACGGCGCCGGCGTCGAGCACCGCGTACTCCGCGTGCGTGCCCAGCGGCTTCACCGGCCCGTAGTGCAGCCCCACGACCCGGTCGCCGCGGCTGTGGCCGGTCACGTCCGCGCCCACCTCGTCGATCTCCCCGGCCACGTCCCAGCCGAGGCCGAGCCGCTGCCCGGCGCCGCCGAAGACGCCGGCGCGGACCGCGCCGTCCACCGGGTTGACCCCGGCGGCCCGCACCCGGATCCGCACCTGGCCCGCCGCCGGCCGCGGCACCGGCACCTCGGCCAGCTCGACCCGCTCCGGCCCGCCGAACCCGTTCACCACGACCGCCAGCATCGTCCGCTCGTCACTCATGTCGCCAACTCCCCTTGTCCGTTGCCGCGTTCCCGATGACCACTAACCTAGGGAGAGGTACTCTCTTTCCGTAAGTACGCACTCCAAAGTGCGTATCCGACCCCGAAGTGACCTGACGTGAGGGACCGCATGGCCACCAGCACCGCCGCAGCCCGCCGCACAGAAGCCCGCGCCGGCTACGACGCCTTCCTCAAGGAGTGCCCCACCGGCCAGCTCCTGGCCCGCATCAGCGACAAGTGGGTCGGCCTCATCGTCAGCGCCCTCGCCCAGGCCGACGACCGGACCCTGCGCTACAGCGACCTCGGCCGCAAGATCCCCGGCGTCAGCCAGAAGATGCTCACCCAGACCCTCCGCTCCCTCGAACGCGACGGCCTCGTCAGCCGCACCGTCACCCCCACCGTCCCCGTCCGCGTCGACTACCGGCTCACCGACCTCGGCTCCAGCCTCAGCTGCCTCCTCTCCTCCGTGAAGCTCTGGGCCGAGAACCACTTCGACGAGGTCAGCGCCCACCGCGACACCTACGACCAGGCCGCCGCCACATCCGGCTGACCTCCCGAAATGGGCGGCGGCCGGCGCCCCGGAAATGGCATGCTGGCAGGGTGAACGGACCCGGCATTCAGCTCACCCTCGCCCCCGAACTGCGCCTCTTCGCCCCGCCCAGCCGGCGCGCGGAACGCGTACCGACCACGACCGACGGCGCCTCCAGCCTCGGCCACGTCGTCGAATCGGCCGGCGTCCCGCTCACCGAAGTCGGCCGACTCCTCGTCGACGGCCACGAGGTGCCCGTCTCGTACGTCCCCCAGGACGGCCAGAACGTCGAGGTGTTCGGCGTCGACCGGCCCCAACGGATCCCCGGCGCCCCGCTCCGCTTCCTCCTCGACGTCCACCTCGGCACCCTCGCCCGCCGCCTGCGCCTGCTCGGCGTCGACGCCGCCTACGAGAACGAGGACATCGGCGACCCCGCCCTCGCCACCCGCTCCGCCGCCGAGCAGCGCGTCCTGCTCTCCCGCGACCGCGGACTGCTGCGCCGCCGCGAGCTGTTCGCCGGCGCGTACGTCTACAGCGACAACCCCGACGAGCAACTGCGCGACGTCCTCGGCCGGTTCGCGCCCGTCCTCGCGCCGTGGACCCGCTGCACCGCGTGCAACGGCCCGCTCCACGAGGCCGACAAGGAGAGCGTCGGCGACCGCCTCGAACACGGCACGCACCGCTCCTACGACGTGTTCGCGCAGTGCACCGAATGCGAGCGCGTCTACTGGCGCGGAGCCCACCACGCCCGCCTGGAGCGGATCGTCGACGAGGCCCTCGTCGAATTCGGCACCACCTGACCGGGACGGGGCGGGCACGGGCACGGCGCAGCAGCCACTAGAAGCAGCAGCCACTAGAAGGCGTAAGCGTCACCCGTGTCCAGGGCCAGCACCACGCGCTCGTTGTTCACGTGGTTCCGGTCCGTCGCACCGCCGTTCCACCACGTGTCGACCCGCACCACCACCTCCGGCACCCGCTCCCGCAGCGCCAGCGCCAGCCCGATGTGCCGGCCCCGCCCGTGCAGCGGCAGCGGGCCCGTCTCGCACACCACCTCGCGCAACCCGGCCCGCGCGCAGCCCTCCGCCAGCTCCTGCCGGTCCGCGAGCTCGGCCGACAGCCGCACCCGCAGCGTCGCGTTCGCCAGCGCGGCCGGCCCGTCGTTCTCCGGGACCAGCCAGATCCGCAGGTGCGCCCCCGACAGGTGGACCCGGCCGTGGTACGCCACGTCGGCCTCCGGTCCGGCCGTAGCCGAGGCCCGCGTCGAGGCCCACCCGGGCGGCGCAGCCGCACCCGTACCCAGCGCCAGCAACCCCGCCACCACCACACTCCGTACGGCACCACGGCGCACCGCCACCACCTCCTCGCGCGGAGGCTAGCCAGCGGCAGCCACGGCCGATCGGACCATCACACGAATGAGGGCGGGCCGTACCCCCATCTGCCCCAGCCGCCCTCGTACGCTTCCAGCCATGCTGATCGCACGCTCCGCCGCACTCTTCGCCCTCGCCGCCCTCCTGGAGATCGGCGGCGCCTGGCTCGTCTGGCAGGGCCTCCGCGAGCACAAGGGCTGGGCCTGGATCGGCGCCGGAGTGATCGCCCTCGGCCTCTACGGCTTCGCCGCCACCCTCCAGCCCCAGGGCGACTTCGCCCGCGTCCTCGCCGCCTACGGCGGAGTCTTCGTCGCCGGATCCCTCCTCTGGGGCGTCGTCGCCGACGGCTACCGCCCCGACCGCTGGGACGTCATCGGGGCCCTCGTCTGCCTCGCCGGCACGGCCGTGATCATGTACGCCCCGCGCGGGCGCTGAGCCGGCGGCCCGCCGGGGCCGCCGGGCCACGCCTATGCTGGCGGGTAATCGCCCGTATGAACGACCTACGCACGACCGAGGAGCCCGTAGATGAGCACGGCACCGGCCACCCGAACCGCCGTAGTCACCGGCGCGAGCAGCGGGATCGGGGCGGCCACCGCCCGGCAGCTCGCCGCCGCCGGCTACCACGTCGTCCTCACGGCCCGCCGCAAGGACCGCATCGAGGCCCTCGCCGCCGAGCTCACCGACGCCGGCCACTCCGCGGCCGCCCACGCCCTCGACGTCACCGACCGCGCCGCCGTCGACGCCCTCGCCGCCTCCCTCGACCGCTGCGACGTGCTCGTCAACAACGCGGGCGGCGCCATCGGAGCCGAGCCCGTCGCCACCGGCGACCCCGCCGACTGGCGCACGATGTACGAGGTCAACGTCATCGGCACCCTCAACGTCACCCAGGCCCTGCTCCCCGCCCTCACCGCCTCCGGCGACGGCACGGTCGTCGTCCTCTCCTCCACCGCCGGCCACTCCACGTACGAGGGCGGCGCCGGCTACGTCGCGGCCAAGAACGGCGCCCGCGTCCTCGCCGAGACCCTCCGCCTGGAGATCGTCGGCCAGCCCGTACGCGTCATCGAGATCGCCCCCGGCATGGTCAAGACGGAGGAGTTCGCGAAGACCCGCTTCCGCGGCGACGCCGAAAAGGCCGAAAAGGTCTACGCGGGCGTCGCCGAACCCCTCTCCGCCGACGACGTGGCCGACACCATCACCTGGGCGGTGACCCGCCCCAGCCACGTCAACATCGACCTCCTCGTGGTCCGCCCCCGCGCCCAGGCCTCGAACACGAAGGTCCACCGCGAGCTCTAGAGGACTCCCGCCGCCCTCAGGTGCGGCATCAGGGCCGCGGGCTTCAGCCCCGCGGCCCTGGCCGCGCCCAGCGCGCGCTCCAGGTCCGCCGCCAGCGTCGGCGTGAAGTGCAGCAGCACGATGTCCCCGGCCTCCAGCCGCGGCGTGGGGGGCGTCTCGCCCCAGGTGGTGAAGTCGTGCGTCCACGTGACGACCGCCTTCACCCCGCACGCCTTGGCCGCGACCCGCACCTCGTCGTTCACGGCCCCGTAGGGCGGCCTCAGCAGCTTCGGCGCCCGCCCGAAGTCCGCCTCGATCCGCTCCCCGGCCCCACACACCTCGGCGTCCTTCCCGACCGCGTCAAGCGTCGTGAGATCCGGATGGCTGACGGTGTGGTTCTCCACACCCGCCCGCCCCTCCTCCACGAGCCGGGTGAAGTACCCGGTGTCGTACGAGGTCGCCCCGGGCAGCAGGAACAACGACACCGGCACCCGCTTCTCCAGCAGGATCCGGGCCGCCTCCGGATCGTGGTTCCACCCGTCGTCGATCGTGATGAAGACGACCTTCTCCTGCGTCGGCACATGCGCCACGACAGCCGGCAACCCCACCCCCGCCTGCGCGGACCCGGCGGCCCCCAGAGCGAGCGACAACGCCGCGACCGCGGCCGGAACCACACGAGATCTCCCCATGCCGCACACCCTGGTCTAGACCAACTCGACCGTCAACCCTCCTGCCGCAAGCGGAAGTTGACGACCCGCGCACCCCAGGTCCGTATGGGTGAATCCGCGCGAAATGTCAGCGGGCGCGGCTACCCTCCGAAAGCGTGAGCCACGAAAGGGAGGAAGCTATGGCCGTGATACAGCACGAGACCACGATCGCGGAGGCCGCCGATCGACTCTCCAGGGAGCTTCCCGGGCACCGAGTGGAAATTCTCCAGGGGAGGCTCACCGTGACACCACCTGCCGACGGGCGGCACGCCGAATCCTTGACCTGGCTCATCGAGGAGCTCTTCACGGCCGGGGCCCGACAGGCGGGCCTCAAATACCTCCAGGGAATCGGCCTGTGGCTGCCGTCGGGACCGACCGACTTCGCGATTCCGGACCTCTCGCTCGTCGAGTCCGACTACCGAGATGCGCACGTCGAGAAGAACTGCTTCGCGCCCCACATCTTCCGCATGGTCGTGGAGGTCACCTCGTCCAACTGGTCCGACGACCTCGGCACCAAGGTCGACTGTTACGCCCAGGCCGGCATCCCGATCTACCTGGTCGCCGACCGACGCCACGACGAGGCCGTGCTCCACACCGACCCCCGCGGCGGCGAATACCGTTCCCGCAAGGCGTTCAAGCGCGGCACGTCCGTCCCCCTCCCCGAATCCATCGGCATCACCCTCGAACTCCCCGTGGACCGCCTCCTCGACGGGGACGAGGACTGAGCCCCTTCCAGGCCATGTGACATACCCCGTACTACAGCTCCATCACGGAGCGCACCCGGACAACCAACTTCGCCGCGTCTCACAACTCGGCGACGTGGAGTCTCTGCTCGCTCGAAGCCCGGAGCGTGCTCAACGAACTCGGAATTCCCTATGGGCGCAAGTCCATGACGATCAAGCCGCCCCGTGGGGAGTTCTCCCGCCGCGACTACCTTCGCGGCGTCATCGACGCCGATGGCTCCGTCGGCTACACGGGCCAGGGCCTTCCGTTCGTCTCGCTCACCACCGCCAGCACGGCAGTAGGCGCCTACCTGTGCCACTTCGCCAAGAAGGTCACCGGGGCGGAGCGCACCATCAAGCGCAACGCCAGGGACGGCATCTACAACATCCTCTACACCAAAAAACCGGCGATGGAGCTGGCCGCGCACCTGTACTACGACGGCTGCCTGGGCCTGGAGCGCAAGAAGGCCAAGGCCGTCGAAATCCGCAGCTGGGTCCGGCCGGTGGACATGCGGATCGCCCCGCCCCGCCGCCGCTGGACCCCGAAGGACGACGAGACCCTTCTGCGGTTGAACGACCCCGCGGCAGCCGGAATCGCCCTCGACCGGACCGAACAGAGTTGCGCCATGCGCCTCTGGCGCCTGCGCACCGGCAGGGTCTGAGGAATAGACGCGGGGGAGCCCGGACCGATCACGATCGGTCCGGGCTCCCCCGCTCCTCCGACAGCCGCACCCAGGCGTCAGCCCTTGATGCAGACGACCTGCCTCAGCTTGGCCACGACCTCCACCAGGTCGCGCTGCTGCTCCATGACCTGCTCGATCGGCTTGTACGCCGCCGGAATCTCGTCCACGACGCCGGAGTCCTTGCGGCACTCGACACCACGGGTCTGCTCCACCAGGTCCCGCGCGGAGAACCGCTTTTTCGCCGCCGTACGGCTCATCCTCCGGCCCGCGCCGTGCGAGGCGGAGTTGAACGCGGCCGTGTTGCCGAGGCCCTTCACGATGTACGTGCCGGTCGCCATCGAGCCGGGGATGATCCCGTAGTCACCGCTCCCGGCGCGGATCGCACCCTTGCGCGTGACCAGCAGGTCCATGCCGTCGTACCGCTCCTCCGCCACGTAGTTGTGGTGGCAGCTGATCTCCTGGTCGAAGGAGACCTTCGCCTTCCGGAATTCCCTGCGCAGGACCTCCTTGAACAGGCTCATCATCACGGCGCGGTTGTACTTGGCGTACTCCTGCGCCCAGTAGAGGTCGTGCCGGTACGCAGCCATCTCCGGAGTTGCCGCAAGGAACACTGCGAGATCCCGGTCAATCAGCCCCTGGTTGTGCGAGAGACTCCGCGCGATACCGATGTGGTGCTCGGCCAGCTGGTTGCCGATGCCCCGTGATCCCGAGTGCAGTGTCAGCCACACCGCTCCCTCGTCATCGACATTCAGTTCGATATGATGATTCCCGGATCCGAGCGTTCCGGTTTGCCGCATCGCCCGGTCCCGCCGGAACTTCACCGCATCCGCGAGGTAGTCGAAGCGCTCCCACAGATCACCGAAGCCCGCCTCCGTGAACCCGTACAACCGCGCCGGATCCACCGCCTCGCGGTGCATCCCGGCCCCCACCGGGATCGCCTGCTCGATCTTCGAGCGGAGCTTGGACAGGTCCCCCGGCAGGTCGTTCGCCGTCAGGGACGTCTTCACCGCCGACATGCCGCAGCCGATGTCCACGCCCACCGCCGCCGGACAGACCGCGTCCTTCATGGCGATCACCGAGCCGACGGTGGCGCCCTTGCCGTAGTGGACGTCCGGCATGACGGCCAGGCCCTTGATCCACGGGAGGGTGGCGACGTTGCGCAGCTGCTGCATCGCGCCGTCCTCGACCGACGCCGGGTCGGTCCACATCCGGATGGGGACGTTCGCCCCGGGTACCTCTACATACGACATACGGAATCAATCCCCCGAAAACCACAGAAAAGTCAGATTGCGCAAAAAGCCTCGCTCTTGATCCCAAATACGACAGGGGACCGGCGCCAGCACCAGCGTGTGCGATAGACATTGTGTCCAGCCGTGACCAAGTAGCGGCAACGCATTTTCCTGACCGACGGGGGCCCGCCGGTCGAAGGGAGCCAGTGGACGTGCAGCGCAAGGCGGTACGGCGAGGGTCGCGGATCCTGCCAGGCATCGCGGTGCTCACCGCGCTCGCGGCCGGCGCGCTCGGTCTGACCGGGTGCACCGGCGGGAGCAGCGGCGGCGGCACCAGCGACTCGAAGGCCGGCGGCAACCCCGCCGCGCCCGCCCAGCCGGGGAAGTACCGCAGTCTGCCCGCGCCCTGCAAGGCCGGTGTCGACAGCAAGAAGCTCAAGGCGATGCTGCCGGCCGGCGACAGCCTGACCCCCGAGCAGCGCGACCAGCTGTACGCCGGCGTCGCGGACGCCTCGTACGACGGCGACCGGCACGTCGGCTGCCGCTGGACCGCGCAGACGCCGGAGGAGACGCGGCTGCTGTCGGTCGGCTTCGAGCGCGTGGTCTCGTACGACCGGACCGCCACCAGCGACGACGACAAGGCGAAGCAGGTCTACGTACGCCTGCTCACCGACGCGAAACTTCCCTTCCCCGGCCCGGCCACGAGCCCGACTCCCTCGGCTCCCGCCGCTCCCGCCGCTCCCACGCCCACGGTCTCCGCCACGCCCGGGGCCACGCCCTCCGCCGGAGCGCCGTCCCCCGGAGCGCCGTCCCCCGGCGGGAGCCCGTCCGCGCCGGTCGAGCTCGGCTCCCGCGTCCTGGACGGCCTCGGCGGCCAGGCCTTCATCGAGGACAAGCTGAGTCCCGCCGGGGCCACCGCCGCGCAGGCGCGCACCGTGCGGATTGTGTTCCGTACCTCGAATGTCATCGTCAAGGTCGAGTACAGCGTGCAGCCGTCCCTGCCCGGCACGGTCCCGCCGAGTGCGGAAACCCAGGACAGGGCACAGCAGTTGGCGCAGGCCCTGGTGGAGCGTTTCAACGAGTGAACGGCGCCCGCCGCGGCCGGGCGTGACGCCGCGCACAGCAGGCGGGCACCCGCTCCGGCTACCGTTGCCCGGGTCCCGCGTCCGAAGATGACCCTCACACGCACTGAAGGAACCATGCACCGATCAGCCTCGCGCCTCACCCGCGTTCTCGCCTGCGCAGCCGTCCCGGTGATCCTCACCGTCGCCGGGTGCTCGTCCGACTCGGGCAAGGACTCGGGCTCGAACGGCGGCAAGAAGTCCACGGCCTCCTCGTCGGCCAAGCCCAACGCGAAGTCCTCCCCCGAGCTGGAGAAGGCGGCGTACGCCACGCTTCCGGACCCCTGCAAGGCGCTCCAGACGGCGACGATAGACACGGTCGTTCCGGAGGCGAAGGACAAGAACGGTACGGCGGCCAAGTCGAACGACCTGGCCAGCCGTGCCAGCTGCTCCTGGAACGGCCTGGACTCGGACGGTCTGAAGGGCTCGCAGTACCGCTGGCTGTCGCTCTCCTTCTTCCGCGCCGACTCGCACGCCTCGCTCGGCAGCGCCAACAAGCGCGCCGAGGAGGAGTACAACAAGCAGGTCGAGAAGGCGAAGGTGACCGAGGGCGCGCAGAACCTGAAGCCCGAGGCCACGGAGGGGATCGGCGACCAGGGGACGTCGGTCGTCTACAGCGTCAAGAAGGACGTCGACTTCTTCAACACGACGATCGTGGCGCGCACCCAGAACGTGGTGGTCACGCTCGACTACAACGGTGCCGCGTACGAGGGTGCCGGTGCTCCGGACCAGGCGAAGCTGCTCCAGGACGCCGTCGCGGCGGCCAAGGAGGCCGTGGCCTCGGTCGACGCCGCCAACAAGCAGCAGGCGGAGCAGCCGCAGTCGCAGTCGCCGCAGCCCCAGCAGTAACCGCAGCCCCGGCAACAGTGGTGGTGGCGGGGCGGGGCCTCCTGGGGCACTGACATCCAGTCACCCGTACGCTGTGCCTGCCGCAGCTCGGTAAAGGCTCGGTAAGTGCTCAGCGCTCGGTATGTGCTCGACAAGGGGAGGGGATCGCGGGTGGCCGCGATGCAGCTGACTCGTACGCACCGGATACTCATCGGCGTCGTGGTCGCGGGAGCCGTGGTCATCGCGGGGATCGGCTTCGCGGGCTCGTACGCCGCGGTGCGCACGCTCGCCCAGCAGAAAGGCTTCGGCAGCTTCTCGCTGGTGTTCCCGATCGGTATCGACGCGGGCATCTGCGTGCTGCTCGCGCTGGACCTGCTGCTGACGTGGCTCCGCATCCCCTTCCCGCTGCTGCGCCAGACGGCGTGGCTGCTGACGGCGGCGACGATCGCCTTCAACGGTGCGGCTTCCTGGCCGGACCCGCTGGGTGTCGGCATGCACGCCGTGATCCCGATCCTGTTCGTGGTGACGGTGGAGGCGGCCCGGCACGCGGTGGGCCGGATCGCGGACATCACCGCGGACCGGCACATGGAGGGCGTGCGGATCACGCGGTGGCTGCTGTCGCCGATACCCACGTTCAAACTGTGGCGCCGGATGAAGCTGTGGGAGCTTCGCTCCTACGAGCAGGCGGTCGGCATGGAGCAGGACCGGCTGATCTACCAGGCCCGCCTGCAGGCGCGGTACGGGCGTTCCTGGCGGCGGAAGGCTCCGGTGGAGGCGCTGATGCCGCTGAAGCTGGCCCGGATCGGTGTGCCGCTCAAGGAGACGGCGCCTGAGGCGCTGGCGGTGACGGGCATCGAGCCGGCGGTGCTGCCCCCGCTGGATCAGCAGGGTGCGGCGGGTGCGCCGGCCCTGGTGGCCGGGGCGGGCGCGGTGGGCGCTCCGGGGCTCGCCCAGCAGGCGGAGCAGGCCCGGCAGGCCGCCGAGGCGGCGCAGGGTGTGGGTGCGGTCCCGGGTGCGCCCGCCGTGACGCACGGCCCACCGCCGTTCGCGGTGGAGCCGACGGCGATGCCGGCGGCGCACAACAGTGCGTGGTTCGCCGCGCCGAAGGCTCCGCAGGCGGCGTACGAGGGCGGCTACAACCCCCAGTACGTCGAGGGGCTGGAGCCGACTCCGGTCCTGCCCCCGATGGGGCCGGAGGAGCAGCAGCCGGTGCAGCAGGACCTTCCGATCCCGGCGCCCCGCCAGGAGGAGGGCCTCCAGGGCCTCCAGGGCTCCCAGGCCGCCGAGGCGCAGCAGGGCCCGGAGGAGGGCCCGGTGACGCCCGACGAGGCCGAGTTCGCCGAGGTCGCGTACAAGGTGTTCTGCGCACTGGTCGAGGAGACGCAGACCTACCCGTCCGTCGAGGTTCTCGACATAACGCTCTCGGACCGCTTCGGCATGACGCACCCGCGCAGCGGTACGCTCCTGCGCCGGCTGATCCCGTCGTTCCGGCAGCAGCACCACAAGGACCGGGAGTCCGAGCCCGCGTAGCGGCAGGCCGGTGGCAACATGCGGAAGGGCCCGCACCCCTCGGGGTGCGGGCCCTTCCGCATGTGTGCGGAGCCGGGGCTCAGACGGCGAGCAGCTTGCGCACCCGGTCCGCGCCCACCGCCAGCAGCAGGGTGGGCAGTCGGGGCCCGGTCTCCCGGGTCACGAGGAGCCGGTACAGCAGCGCGAAGAACGTCCGCTGGGCGACCTTGAGCTCGGGGGTCGGCTTGGCGTCGGGCTCCAGCCCGGCCATGACCTTCGGGACGCCGTAGACGAGCGTGGTCAGTCCGTCGAGGGACCAGTGGGAGTCGAGGCCCTCCAGCAGCAGCCGCAGCGATTCGCGGCCCTCGTCGTCCAGGGACGACAGCAGCTCGGTGTCGGGCTCCTCGCGTACGAGGGTGCGCTGGTCGGCCGGGACCTGGGTGGTGATCCAGTTCTCGGCGCGGTCCAGGCGCGGCCGTACCTCGTCGAGCGAGGTGAGCGGCTGCGACGGGTCGAGGTCCGTCAGGATGCGCAGGGTCTGCTCGTCGTGTCCGGCGGTGATGTCGACGACGGACGCGAGCGTCCGGTACGGCATCGGCCGCGGGGTGCGCGGCAGCTCGGCGGCGGCGGTGCGGACGGCGCGGGTGTGCGCGGCGGCGTCGGCGGGCAGGACGGAGCCGTCGGCGACCTTGGCCTCCAGCTTGTCCCACTCGTCGTAGAGCCGCTGGATCTCCTGGTCGAAGGCGATCTTGAAGGACTGGTTGGGGCGGCGGCGCGCGTACAGCCAGCGCAGCAGCTGCGGCTCCATGATCTTCAGCGCGTCGGCCGGGGTGGGGACCCCGCCCTTGCTGGAGGACATCTTGGCCATGCCGCTGATGCCGACGAACGCGTACATCGGTCCGATCGGCTGCTCGCCGCCGAAGATGTGCACGATCTGGCCGCCGACCTGGAAGGACGAGCCGGGCGAGGAGTGGTCGACGCCGGAGGGCTCGAAGATGACGCCCTCGTAGGCCCAGCGCATGGGCCAGTCGACCTTCCAGACGAGCTTGCCGCGGTTGAACTCGCTGAGCTTGACCGTCTCGGTGAACTCGTCCTCGGTGCAGACGTAGGTCATCTCGGTGGTCTCGTCGTCGTACGAGGTGACCTTGGTGAAGTCCTTGCCGCACTCGCCGCAGTACGGCTTGTACGGGAAGTACCCGCCCTCGCCGGTGCTGCCGTCGTCCTCGGCGGCCGCTCCGGAGCCCTCGGCGGCCTCCAGCTCGGCCTCGTCGACCTGCTTCTGCTGGGGCTTCTTGCCGCCCGGCTTCTGCTTGGTGCGGTACCGCTCGAGGACCGCGTCGATGTCGCCGCGGTGCTTCATCGCGAACAGGACCTGCTCGCGGTAGACACCGGTGGTGTACTGCTCGGTCTGGCTGATGGGGTCGTACTCGACACCCATCTCGGCCAGTGCCTCGACGAAGACGGCCTTGAAGTGCTCGGCCCAGTTCGGGTACGCGGAGCCGGCCGGCGCGGGCACGGCGGTCAGCGGGCGCCCGATGTGCTGGGCCCACGTCTCGTCGATGCCGGGCACGCCCGCCGGGACCTTCCGGTACCGGTCGTAGTCGTCCCACGAGATGAGGTGGCGGACCTCGTAGCCGCGGCGGCGGATCTCGTCCGCGACCAGGTGCGGGGTCATGACCTCGCGGAGGTTGCCCAGGTGGATCGGCCCGGAGGGGGAGAGTCCGGACGCGACGACGACAGGTTTGCCGGGTGCTCGGCGCTCCGCCTCGGCGATGACCTCGTCCGCGAAACGGGAGACCCAGTCGGTCTCGGTGCTGCTCTGAGCCACGACACGTCCTTCTATCTCGAATGCTGGCTTCAGCCATTCTCCCAGACGTGACGGGCCACTCCGGGGTTGCTTTTCCAACGGGAAACGGGTTGCCCCCGCGTGGGATACTCAGCTCTTGTCGGAACAACCAAGTGCACCCACCGGCACACCCTCACAGGAACGGCAGCTCATGGCCTCGGTCCCTTCCCTCGCTTCTTCCGTCAATCAGCGCGTCGCGGACGCCCTCGCCTCCGCCCTGCCGGAGGCCGGTGCCGCCGACCCGCTGCTGCGACGAAGCGACCGGGCCGACTTCCAGGCCAACGGCATCCTGGCGCTCGCGAAGAAGGCGAAGGCCAACCCGCGCGAGCTGGCGACGACCGTGGTCGAGGGCATCCCGACCGGTGACCTGATCCAGGAGATCGAGGTCTCGGGCCCCGGCTTCCTCAACATCACCATCACCGACAAGGCGATCATCGAGACCCTGGCGGCGCGTGCCCTCGACGACCGGCTCGGCGTCCCGCTCGCGGCGAACCCGGGCACCACGGTGATCGACTACGCGCAGCCGAACGTCGCCAAGGAGATGCACGTCGGGCACCTGCGCTCGGCCGTGATCGGCGCGGCGATGGTGGAGATCCTGGAGTTCACGGGCGAGAAGGTGGTCCGTCGCCACCACATCGGCGACTGGGGCACCCAGTTCGGCATGCTCATCCAGTACCTGCTGGAGCACCCGCACGAGCTGGACCACAAGTCGGACGAGGAGGTCTCCGGCGAGGAGGCCATGTCCAACCTCAACCGCCTCTACAAGGCCTCGCGCGCCCTCTTCGACTCCGACGAGGAGTTCAAGACGCGGGCCCGGGCCCGGGTGGTGGACCTCCAGGCGGGCGACCCGGAGACCCTCGCCCTCTGGCAGCGGTTCGTGGACGAGTCGAAGATCTACTTCTACTCCGTCTTCAACAAGCTGGACATGGACATCCAGGACCCCGACGTGGTCGGCGAGTCCGGCTACAACGACATGCTGGTGGAGACCTGCAAGCTGCTGGAGGAGTCGGGCGTCGCCGTCCGCTCCAACGGCGCGCTCTGCGTGTTCTTCGACGACGTCAAGGGCCCGGACGGCAACCCGACCCCGCTGATCGTGCAGAAGTCGGACGGCGGCTTCGGCTACGCGGCGACCGACCTGTCGGCGATCCGCGACCGCGTGGGCAACCTGGGCGCGACCGAGCTGATCTACGTGGTCGACGCGCGGCAGTCCCTGCACTTCAAGATGGTCTTCGAGACGGCCCGCCGCGCGGGCTGGCTGAACGACGAGGTCAAGGCCGTGCAGCTGGCCTTCGGCACGGTCCTCGGCAAGGACGGCAAGCCGTTCAAGACCCGTGAGGGCGAGACGGTCCGGCTGGTGGACCTGCTGGACGAGGCCGTCGACCGCGCCACGGCCGTGGTGCGGGAGAAGGCCGAGAAGGTCGGTCTGACCGAGGCGGAGATCGTCGAGAACGGCCAGTACGTGGGCATCGGCGCGGTCAAGTACGCCGACCTGTCCACCTCGGCCGCGCGGGACTACAAGTTCGACCTGGACCAGATGGTCTCGCTGACCGGTGACACGTCCGTGTACCTCCAGTACGCGTACGCCCGGATCAAGTCGATCCTCCGCAAGTCGGGCGAGGCGGGCGACCGCAAGCCGGTCGCGCACCCGGAGCTGGAGCTGGCGCCGGCCGAGCGCGCGCTGGGCCTGCACCTGGACCACTTCGGCGAGCTCATCGCCGAGGCGGCCGCGGAGCACGCCCCGCACAAGGTGGCCGCGTACCTCTACCAGCTGTCCTCGCTGTTCGCGACGTTCTACGAGCAGTGCCCGGTTGTGAAGCCCGAGCCCGAGCTCGTCGTCGGCGAGAACCGCCTGTTCCTGTGCGACCTGACGGCCCGCACGCTGACCAAGGGCATGTCCCTCCTCGGGATCCGGACGCCCGAGAAGCTCTGACATCCGGACTCCGGACAGAACGCACCAAAGGTCAACGACCCCGGCAGCCGCTGCCGGGGTCGTTGGCGTTTCGTGATGTTTAAGCCATCAACTTTCCCGCCACCCCCATTAATCTGATCATGTTCAAAAGAAGATGTATGGGGGAAACAAATGAAGAAGATCAAGCGCATGGCCGCGGTCGCCGCGGTCGCCGTGGCCGGACCGACCATCCTGACCGCCACGCCCGCCATGGCAGCCGACCAGCCGGCCGTGATCGTTCCTGACGTGGCGCCGAAGGACGACGCCACCGCCGACGCCGGCGCGCCGACCACGCCCGTCGCCGAGAAGCCCGCCGCGGACAAGCCGGTCGCCGAGAAGCCCGCGCCGGTCGCGGAGAAGCCGGCGCCCGTCGTCGAGTCGCCCGCGCCGACCGCCCCGGCCCCGGCGCCCGCCGAGCAGCCCGCGAAGGACGCCAAGCCCGCCGCGGACAAGCAGCACGCCGATTCCGACGGCATCATGATGGGCCCCGACGTCACCGTCGCGGGCATCCCGAAGAACGGCTTCAAGCCGGGCGGCGACTGGACCCAGCTGAAGGTGTCGGTCGACAACTCGGGCGGCGACTGGGTCAACGGACTCCAGCCCCGCCTCTCGGTCGACAAGGCCGGCGGCAAGCTGAAGGCCGGCCACTACGAGATCGAGTCGCGCATCGTCCGCACGGACGGCAGCAGCTACTGGTGGCCCGCCACGGCGCTCGACCACGAAACCGACGCCACCAGCATGAGCGACTACTTCATCGGCACCGTCGGCACCCTCGACCGCGGCGCGAGCTACGACATCGACGTGCGGATCCGCTTCACCGCGGACGCCCCGCGCATCAACTTCGACATGGCCTCCGACGCCGTGAGCATCAGCGCCGACGGCTGGAAGTACGGCCCCAGCAGCTGGTACGACGCCAAGATCGAAGGCGCCGAGGACGGCGAAGAGGACCCGTTCGTCGAGGGCCCCGCGCTCGCGGTGAACGGCGTACCGGAGACCGTCAAGGCCGGCGGCGACTGGACCAACCTGTCCGTCCGCGTCGACAACTCCGGCAAGAGGGCCCTGGACGGCTTCGACGTCGGCCTGGTCCTGGCCCGGCCGGACTGGGTCCCGATGAAGGGCTCCCAGGTCAAGGTCGAGGTCCTGAGCAAGGACAAGAACGGCAAGGCCGGCTGGCACGAGGCCGAGATCCGGTCCGAGGAGGAGGGCGTGTTCCTCGGGGTCGACCTCGCGGGCGGCCCCGTCGCGGACGGCCAGAGCTTCGACATCCAGGTCCGCATCCGCCTGACGGCCGACGCGCCGCTCGGCGACCTGCGCATCTCCTCCTGGGGCTCTTCCCAGGTCGGCCCGGACACCCCGACGCCGTGGGCGCACTCGTACTCCAAGGCCCGCCTGACGAAGATCGTCGCCGCCGACCCGGCCACCGGTGACAACGGCAACCAGCCGAAGCCGAACGGCGGCTCCAAGCCGATCGTCGACAACACCAAGGGCACCGGCGGCGAACTCGCCGCCACCGGCGCCGACGCGGCCACCACCTGGGCCCTCGGCGGCGCGGGCGTGGCCCTCGCCATGGGCGCCGCCCTGGTCGCGGGCACCGGCCGCCGCCGCCGCGCCACCGCCTGAGCCGACAGCTCGGATCCGGTCGCCACCTCGGCCGCGTGACGGGGCCCACAGGGAATGTTCTCCCTGTGGGCCCCCTCTTTCGAGGCATGAAGACCGAGACCACCACCCGGCGCCGCGCCGGACACGCCGTCGCCGCCCTCCTCGCCGCCGACGGACTGCTCCACCTGTACTGGGCCACCGGCGCGACCTGGCCCGCCGCCGACGAGCGGGCGCTGTCCCTGGCCGTCCTCGGCTTGGAGACCTCCTTCGGGCCCCAAGTGGTGCTGCCGCTGGCCGCCGTGACCCTGGCGGGCGCCACCGCGGTCCTGGCCCACTCCCGCGGCCGCGGCGGCCGCATCACGCGGGCCGTCACCGCCGCCGTCGCCACCGGACTGGCCGTACGGGGCCTCGCGGGCCTCGGCTGGGCCGCCGGACTCCTCGACAGCCCGGCCGGCAGCCCCTTCCACACCCTCAATCTCGCGCTGTACACCCCCGCTTGCCTGGTCTTCGGCTGGGCGGCCGCCCGGCTCGCACTCACGCCCGCCGTTCACCCGAACGGCCCGATTGCGTCCGTGCACCCCGGGTAGGGGACGGCCCGTCCTTCCCCCACCCGACCACCGGAGGCCTCCGTGCCCGACATGAACGGCCCCTACAAGCCCGGCACCCCCTGCTGGATCGACCTGATGGTCCCCGACCAGCAGACGGCCCTGGACTTCTACAAGGAACTCTTCGGCTGGCAGGGCGAGATCGGCCCGGCCGAACAGGGCGGCTACTCCGTCTGCACCCTCAAGGGCAAGCCGGTCGCCGGCATCATGAAGGCGAGCAACCCGGACGGCACCGTCCCGGACCCGATGCCGCCGACCGCGTGGACCACGTACCTGGCCACCGACTCCCTCGACTCCACCCTCAAGTCGGTCACCGACGCCGGCGGCTCGGTGATGATGGGCGCGATGGACGTCATGGACCTCGGCCGGATGGCCGTGATCACCGACCCCACCGGCGCCGCCGTCGGCCTGTGGCAGGCCGGCACCTTCGACGGCGCCGGCATCGTCAACGAGCACGGCGCCCTCATCTGGAACGAGCTGAACACCCCCGACGTCCCCGCCGCGGCCGCCTTCTACACCGCCATCCTGCCCGTCACCACGGCCCGGTCCACGATGCCGGACGCCGGGGACTACACCGAGTTCAAGGTGAACGACCGCGCGGTCGGCGGAATGATGGACCTGGCCAAGCTGCCGGCCGGGGTGCCGCCGCACTGGATGCCGTACTTCCACGTGGACAGCGTCGACGAGATCCAGGCCGCCGCCGTACGGTCCGGAGGCAGCGTCATGGCCCCGGCCTTCGACATGGTGGCGGGCCGGATGGCCGTCCTCGCCGACCCCCAGGGCGGCGTCTTCTCGGTGATCACGGCGACCGCCCCGGAGCAGGTCGGCTGAGCTGACCTGATGTCACCCGGCGCACGGGGAAACCTCCCCCGTGCGCCCCTCACCTCGTGAACCGGTGCCACCAGCGGCGCCGGGCCGCCTCGCGCATGTCCGCGGCCTCCTGCCTGCACTTGGCCTCCCGCTTCGTGTCGCCGACTGCGGCGAAGCCCGCCGCGGCCCGCTCGAAACCCTCCGCCGCCTCCGCAAAGCGGCTCAGACCGCCCAGGGTCCCGGCCAGTGCCCGCACCGCAGCGGCCTGGTCCCCCACAGCGTCCAAGAGCGCGCAGGCCCGCTCGTGCGCCTCCAACGCCTGCGTCCACCGCCCCTCCCGCTGGTGCAGCACGCCGAGGTTGATCATCACCACGCCTTCGCCGTCCCGGTCTCCCCCTTCGGTGAAGAGGCTCAGCGCCTCCTCGAAACGGGCCCGCACCTCGTGCGACGAACCCGTGGACAAAAGCGATAACCCGATCCGGTTCAGGATCCACGCCATGCGGGTCCGGTAGCCCAGATCCCGCACGATGACGAGTGCCTCTTCCCATACGACCAGGCACTCCTCGCCCCGTCCCGCCGCCCAGAGCGCCTCACCAAGTGCGTCCAGCACGATGACCTCGCGGTGCCTGTCGCCCAGCTCCCGCATGAGGGCGAGAGACTGCCGCTGCATGGCGATCGCCTCATCCAGCCGTCCCAGGTGCTGGAGGTCGCTGCCCAGCGCCAGCAGCACCGCGGCTTCCGCGTGCAGGAACCCCACCTCGCGGTAAATCTCCAACGCTCGCTGGTGAGCTTGCCGTGCCTCCTCTAAACGGCGCGCGGCAGCGTACGAGGTGCCCAACAGGGTCAGCGCCCTGCCCTCCCCCTCCCTGTCAGAGGCCTCGCGGAACAGGGCGAGGGCCTCCGTCAGCCGCTCGGTGGCCTCCCCGTCGTCCGCCTGGCACAGTGCGCTGCCGAGGTCGCAGACCGCGACGGCCAGGCCGTCGGGCCTGCCCGTCGTGCGCACGGCCGCGAGTACGTGGCGCGCCATCAGCAAGTGTTCTTGCGCGTGTCCGTAGAGCTGGAGGTAGGGAGCCAGGAGGTCGGCCAGTTCCACGGCGGTGTCCACCCGACCGGAGTCGGCGGCAACGCCCACAGCGGCGACCAGCATCGGCCGCTCCGTGTCGAGCCACTCCAGCGCCTGCGCCACGGAGGGCAGTCCCGGCCCACTGCTGCCCGGACTGTTCACTCCCAAGAGCTCCTGCGCCACTCCGGTGGTCAAGACCAGGTTGGCCAGGAAAGTGTCCGTCACCTCCTCCCGCCCGTCCTCCTCGGCGCACTCCTCGCCCCGCTCCAGCGCGTACAGCCGCAGCAGGTCGTGCATCCGCCACCGCCCCGAGCCCACCGGCTGCTCCGTCAGCAGGCTGGCCCGTACGAGCGCGGCCAGCTTGGCCCGTACGTCCTCGCCCTCGCCCGTGAGCAGGGCGGCGTACTCGGTGCGGCAGTCCGGGCCGTGGTTCACCGTCAGCAGCCGGAAGATCCGCGCCTGGTCGGCGGGCAGCCGTGCGTACGAGAGGTCGAACGCGGCCCGCACTCCCACCGGTACGCCGCCCTCGTCGAAGGTCAGCGCCTCCAGCCGGCTCCGGGCTTCGGCCAGCCGCTCCGCCAGCTCCCCCGCGGACAGCCCGGGATCGCCCGCCAGCACCGCCCCCGCCACCGCGAGGGCCAGCGGCAGCCGTCCGCACCGCCGGGCGATCCCGGCCAGCGCCTCGGGTTCCCGTACGGGCCGGGGGTCGTCCGGCCACGCACGCAGCACCGCGTCGGCGAGGAGCTCGGCCGCGGGCTCCTCCGCCAGCTCGTACAGCGGGAGCACCTGCCCCGCGAACCCGGGCGCCACGAGCCGGTGCCGCGAGGTCACCAGCAGCCGGTGCGCGTCCGTGGCCGGTACGAGGTCGCGCACCTGCCCGACCGCACCCGCGTCGTCGGCCACGATCAGCACGCGCTGCCCGGCCTGGGCGAAGGCCGCCAGCTTCGCCCGGTACAGCGCCAGCCGGCCCTCCGGCGACTCCGGCAGGTCCGTGTCGCGGACGCCCAGGTGGCGCAGCATCTCCTGGACCGCCTGCGGGCCGCTCACCCCGCCGTCGGGGGCGTAGCCGCGCAGCGACAGGAAGAACACGCGGTCGCCGAACCAGCCCAGTTCCACGGCCCGGTGGGCCGTGGACACCGCCAGCGCGCTCTTGCCGACGCCGGCCAGCCCGGCCACCACGACGACGCGCGGGCCGCCCTCCGCGAGCAGCCCCACCAGTTCCTTGGCCGGCCCGTCGCGCCCGACCAGGGCCGGGGGCGCGTCGGGCAGGCCGAGCAGCGCCCGGGGCGCGGGGCCTGCCCCGGCCGCGTAGGTGATGTGGTCACCGGCGACCTGGGTGATCCGCGCGTTCCCGTCGGCGCGGGCCCACTGTTCGTTGCCCACTAGGGGGTGGGGGCGGTGCCGGTGTCGGTGGTCTGCTGCACGCGGGAGTCGCCGTCGGCCCGAGCCCGCTGGTCCAGCAGACCGGGAGTGGGGCTGCCGCCGGACTGGGTGATCTGACCGGTCCCGGAGGCGCGGGCCCGCTGCCGCACGACGGTCTGCCCGGCACTGGCGGCGCCCGGCCCGCTGCCGGCCCACCAGGCCCCGGCGAGCCCGAAGGCCGCCGCCATGGCCCCGGCGAAGCCGGCGGCGGCGGCCACCTTGTCCGAGTCCTTGTCCGGCAACCAGCCGAAGGGGTCCGCCTGGCCCAGCTTGAAGCTGAGCAGGAACACGATCGCCGTGCCCCCGATGACGACAGCCCACCGCAACGGACGTGACACTGGCCCCCCTTGATGCGTCTTCCGAGCATCCGAAGCTAGCAGGCACCCCCGCGGAACTCGCACCAGACGACCTTCCCCGGCGTCCGCGCCAGCACCCCCCAGTCGTCGGCGACCGCGGCGACGAGCGTCAGCCCGTGCCCGTGGGGCCGCCCGGTGATCCGGCAGAACCCGGGCCCGCTGTCGTGAACCTCGACCCGTACGGTCCCGTCCTCGAAGCCGAACAGCCGCAGCAGGTAACCCCGGCCGCGCGGGACCCCGTACCGCAGCGCGTTGGTTGCCAGCTCGCTCACGCAGAGCAACACGTCGTCGAGGCGTTCGGTCGCCCCCCACGCCCGCAAGGTGTCACGTGTGAAGTGCCGTGCAGCTGCGACGGATCGGGGTGAGCGCAGGTAGAGACGCTCGCGCATGAGCGCCGCCTGAATAGTTGGATTCACGGGACGATCGTCGCGTTGCGTGACTAGCGTGTGGCTGAGCGCCGACCCGTACTCCTTGATGAGTACGGGTCCGCACGGGGTAGCCCACGTGTACAGGCGGGGAGTTCGCTGTCATGCCACCGAGGAAACGAGTACGGCCGAACGCAACGACCATGAAGATGGTCGGCACGCAGGTGGCCACCGCCCGCATCGCCAAGAACCTGACCCAGAAGCAGCTCGGAGAGCTGGTCCGCCTGGACGAGGAGACCATCGCCTCCATCGAGCAGGGCCGGCGAACTCTTATGCCTAACGTCGCAGAGCTGATGGACCAGCACCTCGGTCTCCCTGGGTTGCTGTCCGTCGCTGCTCACGGGATGCCCGAACGAGATCGCACGCCTGCATGGTCCGAGGACTACATGGACCTGGAGAAGCATGCTGTCGCACTGTCCTGGTACGAGTGTCAGGTGCTACCGGGGTTGCTCCAGACCGAGAACTACATGCGGGCCCTGTTCCGTTGCCGCGTCCCGGCTTTCGTCCAGGAGGAGATCGAGGCACACACATCCCGACGGCTGGCCCGGGCTGAGATCCTGCGCCGCAAGCGCCCGCCGAACCTCTGCTTCGTGGTCTCAGAAACAGCCCTCCGGGACCGGATCGGTGGCGATGCCGTCTACATCGAGCAGGTGCGCCACCTGCTGAGCTGCATGGCATTCCCGCATGTCACACTCCAGGTGCTGCCCTTCGGCCGAACGTCACATGCCGGCCTCTCGGGCTCGTTCGCCATGCTGGAAACGCCTGAGCACGTACATCTTGGGTACTTCGAAGGCCAGCGGGGCAGCCAGCTCATCACCAACCCCGATGACATCAGCATCCTGACTCAGAGGTATGCAATGCTGCGGACTCAGGCCCTCAACCCCGAAGAGACCACGGCCTTTTTGGACAGTCTGGCAGGAGAGCTATGAGCACCTCGCGGCAGTGGTTCAAGTCCAGCTACAGCAGCGACGAAGGCGACGCCTGCGTCGAGGTGGCCGCCTCCGCGAGCCAGGTGCACGTCCGGGACTCGAAGGTCCAGGACGGCCCCGTCCTGGACCTCGCGCCGGCGAGCTGGGCGGCGCTGACCGGCTGGCTGGCCCGATGACGGAAGCCTGCATCGATGATGCGAGCAACGTACTCGTCGCGCCTTCGAGGTTGCAGGACAACGACCTGATCAGGGACTTCTTCGGGTCCACGATCACACCGGAGGAACTCGCTTCCGATGGGACCGACCTCGCGCGGAAGACCGTCTACGTGTGCGGCGACGTATCCGGGATCAGCGGCCGCCAACTGAAGGCCGCGGACCGGGTGTTCGTCATCCGGGAGCTGTCGCACGGTTACGGCGAGGACGTGGACACGCCTTGGAACCTCGTCGATGTCGGCCGGGTTCCCATCCGGGTACACGGCGCCGGCGTGTACTACCGCCGCTTCTTCGACCTCGACGCCGATCACTTCGGACGGATCCGTGCGGAGCACGCCTTCCAGTCCCTGACGGAGTCCACCAAGCCCGGAACGGCCCATCGCAGCGGAATCTATCTGACGCCCGTCAAGCAAAACGGCGACGAACTGCATTTCCGTCTGCTCCGGTGCTCCACGAATCTCTCGGGGCCGACCGAGGGCTTCCGCACGACCGATACCCGCATCGTCGAGGCTTTGAATCGCGAGGCCGCCACCGTATTCCGGAACCAGGCACCGCTGAATCATGTCCTCGCGCAGATCTACCACAACACCCTTGCCACGGCGGAGCGCAAGCAGTCCAAGGCCAAGATATCGGCCCACGCCGACAAGACCAAGGACATGCCCGTCAATGGCGTCATGGCCTTCTGTACGTTCTATGACGGGCTCGAAAAGCTGCAGCCCCTGGCCGAAGACGCCTTCGACTACGGTGTGAAGCGTGCCAGCGGGCTGACCACACTCCACTTCCGCCTCAAGGAGCCGATCGAGGAACGCGACGGGGTCGCGCTCCCCCCGCAGTTCGCGCTGACTCTCTACCCCGGCTCCGTTTTCTTCATGCCGCTGTCCACCAACCGCCTGTACACGCACGAAATCCGGCCCTCGACGTTGGGCGCCGAGATGCTCCCGACCCGCCTTGGGTACGTGGTGCGCTGTTCGAGCGCCGAAGCCGTTCACAAGGACGGCCACACGTTCCTCAAAACGGCCGGGGATCCGGTGAAGCTGGGGGCGCCCACGCCAGAGGGCATGGACGAGCTGCGCAGGCTGTACGCCGAGGAGAACAGGACCTCGTCCTTCATCGACTACGGCGACGCATTCCTCTTCAGCATGAACACGGGAGACTATGTTGCCCCCCGCGTCTAGGATCTCGGATGAGATCATCTCGCACTCGTTGCCGGCCGCGCAGGATCTCTTCGCGGAGCTGTCCACGTCGGCTCGTCTGGAAGACGCGGGAAAGGGCCGGCAAGGTGCCGTGCTCACCAGGATCGACGAGGCGGAGGGTGTGGCTCTCGTACGCACCACCACTCAATACAGCGGCCCGGCCCAGCGTTTCCGCGCGGTGCACGAACGGCTGGCGCAACAGGTTCAAGAACTTACGGCGATCCCGGTCGGCTTCAACAACGCTCTCATCGAGAGCTATACGAATGCTTACAGGACCATGGGCAGCCATTCCGACCAGGCCCTGGATCTGGCCGAAGATTCCTTCATCGCCGTTTTCTCCTGCTACCGGCACCCCGAAGCGGGTCCACCGCGGAAGCTGATGTTCGAAGCAAAGGGGTCCGGTGTCGACACGTTCGAGATCCCTCTCACCCACAACAGCGTTGTCGCGTTCTCGGTCGACTCGAATCGGCGGTTCAAGCACAAGATCGTGCTGGACACGCCCGTCCCGACAGCGGACAACCAATGGCTGGGCGTGACGTTTCGGACGTCGAAGACCTTCGTCCGGTTTCGCGACGGACATGCGTACCTCCCGCAGGGCGCGCGCCTCACCTCGGCCGACGAAGAGCAGCGGCGCGAGTTCTACCGACTACGGCGCCGCGAGAACGCTGAAACGGACTTCGTCTACCCTCCGCTGACGTACACCGTCAGCGAGAGTGACCTACTGCCGCCCGTCTGACCTCACCGAAGCCGCCGCCAGCGGGGCCAGCCCGTCCAGGATGCGGTCCAGGCCGAAGCGGAACTGGAAGTCCGGCTCGCCGGAGCCGGAGAACGCGTCCGAGTCCAGCAGCCCCGTCACCGCGGGGTGGCTGTCCGGTCCGGTCATGAGCCGCAGCGTGCGGACGTACTGGCCGAGCGCCTGCTCCGGGGCGACCCCGGACTTCACGATGGCGTCCATCATGTCGGCGGCCATCGTGGCCTCGTTCCGCACCAGGCCCCCGATCAGGATGATCGTCGAGAGCTTCTCGCTCTCCTTCAGGCCCGTGCGGGCCATCGACGCCAGGCCCCGGTCCATCCAGGCCAGCTGGTTCGGGGAGACGGGCGCGGCGGTGATCGGGATGCGCAGGATCCAGGAGTTGGCCATCAGGACGGCCCGCTGCGCGTACGCCCAGTCCGTGAGCAGTTCGCGCCAGCCCCACCCCTGCGCCTCGGGCGGCAGCGGCGGCGGGGTGCCGACCCCCGCATCCGCCATGAGGACGTAGAGCTCCTCCTTCGCGGCGACGTAGCGGTAGAGGGACATCGTCGAGACGCCCAGCTCCTTGGCCACCCGTCCCATGGAGACGGCGTCCACCCCCTCGGCAGCGGCCAGCGCCACCGCCGCCTCCACGATCCTCGGCAGCGTGAGCGTGGGACGCGGCCCCTTGCCGGGGCGTTCGCGCAAGCCCCAGGCCATTTCCAGGCTGGCCGGGAGCCCGGTCCCGCTGTCCTCGTCCGCCATGACCGCCCACTCCTCGATTGACCCCCATCCTAGTTCTGTGTATTACTTACACAGAAGAGCGTAAGGCATACGCAGAAGCAAGAAGCTGGGAAGGGAGCACCATCCCTCATGACCACGCACGCCTCCGGCGGCCTCGGCATCCACGCCACCGGCCTCACCAAGTCCTACGGTGACCTCCGCGTCCTCGACGGCATCGACCTCGCCGTCCCGCGCGGCAGCGTCCTCGCCCTCCTCGGCCCCAACGGCGCCGGCAAGACCACCACGGTCCGGATCCTCGCCACCCTCACCGCCGCCGACGCCGGCACCGCCCGCGTCGCCGGCCACGACACCGCCACCGCACGCGGCCGGGTCCGCGAACTCATCTCCCTCACCGGCCAGTTCGCCGCCCTCGACGAGCTCCTGACCGGCACCGAGACCCTCTGCATGATGGGCCGCCTCGCCGGGCTCTCCCCGCGCGCCGCCCGCACCCGCGCCGGCGAACTCCTCGCCCGCTTCGGCCTCACCGAGGCCGCCGGCCGCACCGCGAAGACGTACTCCGGCGGCATGCGCCGACGCCTCGACCTCGCCGCGAGCCTCGTCTCCCGCCCCGAGGTGGTCTTCCTGGACGAGCCGACCAACGGCCTCGACCCGCGCAGCCGCCAGGACCTGTGGGACCTCGTACGGGAACTGCGCGCAGACGGCACCACCGTCCTGCTCACCACCCAGTACCTGGAGGAGGCCGACCGGCTCGCCGACCGCGTCGCCGTCCTCTCCGGCGGCCGCATCGCCGCCGAGGGCACCCCGGCCGAACTCAAGGCCCGCGTCGCCGGACACCGCCTGGACCTGACCCTCACCACCGGCGCCGCCTACGAGGCCCTCGCCCCGCGCGCCGTCCACCTCGACCCCGACGCGCTCACCCTCGGCCTGCCCACCGACGGGAGCGCCGCCCACGTCCGCGCCCTGCTCGACGAACTCGACCCGGACCGCACCGCCGTGGACCGCTTCGCCGTCCGCAGCGCCACCCTCGACGACGTGTTCCTCACCCTGACGGGAGCCGACCGATGACCGCCGTACCCGTGAGCGCCCTCACCCTGGCCAGCCGCAGCCTGCGCATCAGCAGCCGCCGGCCCGACGCGCTGATCGCCGCCCTGATGCTGCCCGTCATGCTGATGCTGATCTTCGTCTACTTCTTCGGCGGGGCCATCGACACCGGGACGGCGTACGTGACGTACGTGGTGCCCGGCGCCATGCTGCTCTGCGCGGGCTTCGGCGCGGCCTCCACCGCCGTCAGCGTCGCCGAGGACATGACGAACGGCGTCATCGACCGCTTCCGCTCCCTCGACATCGGCGGCATCCCGATCCTCGCCGGGCACGTCGCGGCCTCGGTGCTGCGCAACCTGATCTCCACCACCCTGGTCCTCCTCGTGGCCCTCGCGATCGGCTTCCGGCCCCAGGCCGGACCGGCCGCCTTCCTCGCCGCGGCAGGCCTGCTGCTGACGTACATCACGGCGATCTCGTGGCTGGCCGCCGCACTCGGCCTGCTCGCCAAGTCCCCTGAGGCGGCGGGCGGCTTCACCTTCCTGATGATGTTCCTGCCGTACCCGTCCAGCGCCTTCGTCCCCATCGACACCATGCCGGGCTGGCTGCACGGCTTCGCCGACCACCAGCCGCTGACCCCCGTGATCGAATCCCTGCGCGCGCTGCTCCTGGCACAGCCCGCGGGCGACGCGCCCTGGGTGGCCCTGACCTGGTGCGCCGGCATCACGGCCGTGGCCGTGACCCTGTCGGCGGTCCTGTTCCGCAGCAGGACCCGCTGAGGGGCTCCTCACCAGGAGAAGCCCCTCGGCACGCCGACGGTGCGTATCCGCTCAACTGTTGAGCGGATAGGAGTGCCGGCCCGTCGCCTCGTCGATCTCGGCGTGGGCCTTCTGCAGCATCTGCGACGCGAGATCCATGAGCGCGCGAGCACCCGCGATCTCTTCCCCGACCCTCAGCTGCTCCGGGTCGGAGGGGTGACGCAGGGCATAGCCCCGCGCCTTGATCTCGGAGCCGTCCCCGAGTCTGACCAGGGCCGCCGCACTGGTGCGGTGGCCCTCCTCGGTGAATTCGAGCTCCACATGCCACCCGACGAGCGTGGCCATGGTGCATCACCTCCAGGGGGTCACCCTTCCCTCCAGAGTGCGCCCACTGCCGATGGAGCGCGAACGGGGGCTACGGCGGGGAGATCCTGTTGATGTACTCCCGGTCGACGGCCAGGACGCCGTCGACCGCCGCCAGCGCCGCGATCCGGTCCTCCGCGACGGTGCCGGAGAGCGTGCCGACGGTCGGCTGCTCGCTCGTGACCGTCAGCCCGGCACGTCTCAGGGCCTCGACCACTTCCGCGAACCGGCCGAGGTCGACCGCCAGGATGACCCCGACCGGCTCGGAGGACTCGCTCACGGAGCCTGGACCAGACCCGCACCAACGTCCCGGACGGGGTGCGGCAGCGGGAGCGCACTGGACAGCAGAGCGGCCTTGAGATCGGCCGCGGAGGCCATGGGGTTCGCCTCGGCGAGCAGGGCGAGGACACCCGCGACGTGCGGGGTGGCCATGCTGGTGCCCGACTTCGTCGCGTGACCGCCGCCGGGGGCAGCCGAGTGAATGGCCACGCCGGGACCCGCGATGTTGATCTCGCCGCCCTGGCCGTTGATGCCTCCGCAGGAGGAGTGCGCCATCCCCATGGCCTTGTCCACCGAGGCCACGGCAAGAATGGAGGGGCAGTTGGCGGGTCGCCCGACGGGCGACACGATCCCGGGCCGCCGGCTGTTGTTGCCCGCCGCCGCGACGATCACCGCCCCCTTGTCGAGTGCACGTTGGGCCAGGAGCTCGTACGTCTGCGGGAAGAGCTCACCCGGCTGGACGCGGGAGCCGAGCGACAGGGAGATCACCTTTGCCCCGCGGTCGATCGCCCAGGCGATGCCCGCCAGGATTCCGCCGTCCGGGCCAAAGCCGTCGTTGGCGAGCACCTTGCCGACGAGGATGCGCGCGTCGCACGCCACCCCGTAGCGGGGCCCCTGCTGGGGGTTGGCCGGACCGGCAGCGGTGCCGATGCAGTGCGTGCCGTGGCCCTGGCCGTCCTCGACCGTCTGGCCGAAGATGAAGGAGGCCGTGTCCTCGATACGACCGACCAGGTCCGGGTGGTTCGTGTCCACGCCGGTGTCGAGGACGGCGATCTTCACTCCGCGTCCGGTCAGGCCGGAGACGTTGGCCCTGATCACCTGGAGGCCCCAGGTCGCGCGCGTCTCGTCCAGCGCCGGCCCCTGAGCCAAGGCGGTTTCGGCCAGGGAATGCCGGGCGACGACGTCCGCGTCGCTCCGGTAGGCCGGGAAGAAGGCGGTCGGCGCCTGCTGCGGGGCGGTGATCGGCGAGGCGTAGACCCAGCGCTCCGGCTCGGCCGCCAGGATCGAGTCCTGCGCCTCGGCCGTGGTCACCAACGCGAAGCGGTTCTCGGGCCGTACCTCGACGACAGCCACAGCGAGGTCCTCGAAGAGCACCGAGACGTCGGGATTCTCCAGGAGCCCGGAGACGTGCGCGGCCGCGGCTCCGCGGACCCGTTCCACGGGCGCGATGTCGGCGGCGGAACTCAGTGCGTTCAGTCCGCTCTCCTGCTCCCTCGGATCGAATACGACCACGTACCGGCCGGTGTACTCCGTCCTTTGGCCCGTGCCGACGCCGTCGGGCCGTTCAGGCTGCCCGTCGAAGGCGCGCCTGTTCATGGGGTCGTTCGTCATTGGGTTTCCCGCTTTCTCTGCGCTTCCCCCGGTTCGTGGACGCGCCGATCCACCGACTGGCAGATGCCGAAGAAGGTGGGGCGCGGATCGGCCGTGCGTTCGGCCTGCAGTGCCGTCGCCTCAAGGCCGTCGGCATCGCCCCCGGACCACCGTCGCACTGGGTGGGCAAGCCCGCAACGCAGCGCAGCCACCCGTGAACCCGGCGCCCCCGCCCTTGGGTCGAGGCGCCACCCCCACCTGAGGACCCGCACTCATGTGCCCGCTTCCCCGGGCCGGTTGCGTATTCGGGTCCGGCCTGGTGGCGGGTCCTGGTCCTGCTGCTCGCCGCGTGGGCGCTGCCCTGGCAGCGGCGCCACGCCGCCGCCAGGGTGTGGTTCGCGGTGGCCGCTCCGGCCGCCGCCGTCCTCGACTTCCTCGTCTTCAACGGCCTCGTCGACTGGCCGTAAGGGTGGACCTCAGCGGGTCTCGCGCAGCCAGCCGGCGACCTCGGTCGCCCAGTAGGTGAGGATCGTGTCGGCGCCCGCCCGCTTGATGCCCAGCAGGGTCTCCAGGATGGCCCGGTCCCGCTCGATCCAGCCCTTCTCCGCCGCCGCCTCGATCATCGCGAACTCGCCGCTGATCTGGTACGCCGCCACCGGGACGTCGACCTCCTGCGCGACCCGGTACAGGATGTCGAGGTAGGGCCCGGCCGGCTTGACCATCACCATGTCGGCGCCCTCCTCCAAGTCGAGGGCGAGCTCCCGCAGGGACTCCCGCGCGTTCGCCGGGTCCTGCTGGTAGGTCTTGCGGTCGCCCTGGAGCGAGGAGGCGACGGCCTCGCGGAAGGGCCCGTAGAAGGCCGACGAGTACTTCGCCGTGTACGCCAGGATGGACACGTCCTCGTGCCCGGTCTCGTCCAGCGCGTCGCGGATGACCCCGACCTGGCCGTCCATCATCCCGCTCGGGCCCACCACGTGCACACCCGCATCGGCCTGGACCTGCGCCATCTCGGCGTACCGCTCCAGCGTCGCGTCGTTGTCCACACGCCCGTGCTCGTCGAGGACCCCGCAGTGCCCGTGATCGGTGTACTCGTCGAGACACAGATCAGACATGATCACCAGATCGTCCCCGACCTCGGCCTTCACATCACGGATCGCGACCTGCAGGATCCCGTCCGGCTCGGTGCCCGCCGTGCCCAGCGCGTCCTTGTTCTCGTCGGCCGGAACGCCGAACAGCATGATCCCCGAGACCCCCGCCTCGACCGCCTCCACGGCGGCCTTCCGCAGCGTGTCCCGGGTGTGCTGCACGACGCCCGGCATCGCCGAGATCGCCAGGGGCTCACTGATGCCCTCCCGTACGAACGCGGGGAGGATCAGGTCCGAGGGGTGCAGCCGGTTCTCCGCGACCATCCGCCGCATCGCCGGGGTGGTGCGCAGCCGGCGGGGCCGCGAGCCGGGGAAGGATCCGTACGTGCTCATTTTTCAGTCGCCTCTTCGAGCATCGAGAACAGTCGGAACAAGCGTAGGGGCCGAGAGCCCGCCCCCGACCCCCAGGGCGCTTCCGGCGGGGCCGGGTGTGTGCCGGGCGCCTCCGGCAGGGCCAGGTACACGCCGAGCCGCCCTCGGCAGGGCCAGGCGTAGGCCGGACCGCCCTCAGCAGGGCCAGGTGTATGCCAGGGCGCTTCCGGCACGGCCGCGTCTGCGCCAGGGCGCCCTCGGCAGGGCCAGGCACGCGCCGGACCGCCCTCGGCGCGGCCAGGTGTATGCCAGGGCGCCTTCGGCGGGGCCGGGTGTGTGCCGGGGTGATCCCCGCAGGGCGTCGAACGCCATGTGCCCCGGCCCGCCGACCCCCCGCCACGTTCGGCGCCCGAGGAGACGCCCCGGCGCGCGCCCGGCCCCACCCGCACCGATCCGCCGGCCCCCGCAACCCCGCCGACAAGACCAGCGGCACGCCCGGCCCCACCCGCACCGACCGCCCCCGGCACAAACAAGGGCGGAGCCCGACGCACCAGCGCCGAACCCCGCCCCCGTACTCGTACTCGTTCCCGCTCAGCCCACCCCTAGGTGGTACGACGACGCCGCGCCCCCGGCCGGCGCTCGCTCGGCCGGAACACCGTCTCGCCGGCCTCCTTGGCCGCCTCGCGCCGCGCCGCACCGTACTCGGCCAGCGCCTCCGCCAGCTTCGACACCGACGGCTCCGGGGACAGCACGTCCACGCGCAGCCCGTGCTCCTCCGCCGTCTTGGCCGTCGCCGGCCCGATACAGGCGATGACGGTCACGTTGTGCGGCTTCCCTGCGATGCCCACCAGATTCCGCACCGTCGACGACGACGTGAAGAGCACGGCGTCGAAACCGCCGCCCTTGATCGCCTCGCGCGTGTCCGCCGGCGGCGGCGACGCGCGCACGGTCCGGTAGGCCGTGACGTCGTCGACCTCCCACCCGAGCTCGATCAGCCCGGCGACCAGCGTCTCGGTCGCGATGTCGGCCCGCGGCAGGAACACGCGGTCGATCGGGTCGAAGACCGGGTCGTACGGCGGCCAGTCCTCCAGCAGTCCGGCCGCGGACTGCTCGCCGCTCGGCACCAGGTCCGGCTTCACGCCGAACTCCACGAGCGAGGCCGCGGTCTGCTCGCCCACGGCGGCGACCTTGATGCCCGCGAAGGCACGGGCGTCGAGCCCGTACTCCTCGAACTTCTCCCGCACCGCCTTCACGGCGTTCACGCTCGTGAAAGCGATCCACTCGTACCGGCCCGTCACCAGGCCCTTCACCGCGCGCTCCATCTGCTGCGGGGTGCGCGGCGGCTCCACGGCGATGGTCGGCACCTCGTGCGGTACCGCGCCGTACGAACGCAGCTGGTCGGAGAGCGAGGCGGCCTGCTCCTTGGTGCGCGGTACGAGCACCCGCCAGCCGAACAGCGGCTTCGACTCGAACCAGGCCAGGTCCTCGCGCCGCGCGGCGGCGCTGTGCTCACCGACCACGGCTATGACGGGGCGGGCGCCCTCGGGCGAGGGGAGCACCTTGCCCTGCTTGAACACCTGGGCGATCGTGCCCAGCGTCGCGGACCAGGTGCGCTGGCGCGTGGTGGTGCCGGCGACGGTCACCGTCAGCGGGGTGTCGGGCTTGCGCCCGGCGCTCACCAGCTCGGCGGCGGCCGCCGAGACGCTCTCCAGCGTCGCGGAGACGACGAGGATGCCGTCGCTCGCGCCGACCTCGCTCCAGCAGCGCGCCGAGGCGGTCTTCGCGTCGACGAACCGGACGTCCGCGCCCTGCTTGTCGCGCAGCGGGACACCGGCGTACGCGGGCACGCCCACCGCGGTCGCGACACCGGGCACCACCTCGAAGGGGATGCCGGCGGTGGCGCAGACGAGCATCTCCTCGGCCGCGTTGCCGTCGAGCCCGGGGTCGCCCGTGACGGCACGTACGACCCGCCTGCCGGAGCGTGCGGCCTCCATGACAAGATTGGCCGCGTCCCGGATCACCGGGACCCCGGCGGCTGCTGACACTTCGTCAGCAATCGTCAGCTGCGGCGTGTCGACACCCGCGCGCGCATGCGTCCGTACGACCTCGAGCACCTCGGGCTCCGCGATCAGTACGTCCGCGGCGGCGAGCGCCTCGACGGCGCGCAGCGTCAGCAGACCCGGGTCGCCCGGGCCGGCACCGAGGAAGGTGACGCGTCCGTGGGCGGCGACGGCCGGAAAAGCGGAGGTGGTCGGAATTGAGGGGTTCAAAGCGATCGCTCCCCCATCAGACCGGCCGCGCCCTTGGCCAGCATCTCGTCCGCGAGTTCGCGGCCGAGAGCCATGGCCTCGTCGTACGACTGGGGCACGGGACCGGTGGTGGACAGCTGCACCAGCGTCGAGCCGTCGAGGGTTCCGACGACGCCGCGCAGGCGCATTTCATTGACAATCTGGCCGTCGGCCAGCAGATCGGCGAACGCGCCCACGGGCGCGCTGCAGCCGGCCTCCAGGGCGGCGAGCAGAGAACGCTCGGCGGTCACGGCGGCCCGGGTGAACGGGTCGTCGAGTTCGCCGAGCGCGGCGATGAGGTCCGTATCGGACGCGAGGCACTCCACGGCGAGGGCGCCCTGGCCGGGGGCCGGCAGGACGTTGTCGACGGAGAGCAGGTCGGTCGCCTCGTCACCGCGACCGATCCGGTTGAGGCCGGCGGCCGCGAGCACGACGGCGTCGAGCTCGCCGTCGCGGACGAAGCCGATCCGGGTGTCGACGTTGCCGCGGATGGGCACCGTCTCGATCCGCTTGCCGAGCGACAGCGCCAGGTGGTTGAGCTGGGCCGTGCGCCGCGGCGACCCGGTGCCGATGCGGGCACCGTCGGGCAGCTGCTCGAAGGTCAGGCCGTCCCGCGCGACGAGCGCGTCCCGCGCGTCCTCGCGGCGCGGCATGGCCGCGATCACGAGGTCGTCGGGCTGCGCGGTCGGCAGGTCCTTCAGCGAGTGCACGGCGAAGTCGACCTCGCCCCGCAGCAGCGCGTCGCGCAGCGCGGTGACGAACACTCCCGTCCCGCCGATCTGCGCGAGGTGCTCGCGCGAGACGTCGCCGTAGGTCGTGATCTCCACGAGCTCGACGGGCCGGCCGGTGATCGCCCGTACCGCGTCGGCGACGTGCCCCGACTGGGACATGGCCAGCTTGCTCCGCCGCGTACCGAGCCGCAGCGGCTGGTCGGGACGTGTGTTCATGATGCCCGTCCTGGGTCGTCGTCGTTCATCGGATCGGCCGCGTCCGCCCGGCTGACGGAAGCAACCGTCTGAGGGTCGAGGTCGAAGAGTTCGCGCAGTGCCTCCGCGTACCCGGCGCCGCCGGGCTCGCTGGCGAGCTGCTTTACGCGCACGGTCGGCGCGTGGAGGAGCTTGTCGACGACGCGGCGCACGGTCTGGGTGACCTCGGCCCGCTGCCGTTCGTCGAGGTCGGGCACCCGCCCGTCGAGCCGCGCCACTTCCATGGCCACGACCTCGGCCGCCATGGCCCGCAGGGCGACGACGGTGGGCGTGATGTGCGCGGCCCGCTGTGCGGCCCCGAAGGCGGCCACTTCCTCCGCGACGATGCCGCGTACGGCGTCGACGTCGGCCGCCATGGGGGCGTCGGCGGAGGCCTCGGCCAGGCTTTCGATGTCGACGAGCCGCACGCCGGGGATCCGGTGCACGGCGGCATCGATGTCCCGGGGCATGGCCAGGTCGAGCAGCGCGAGCCGGACGGCCGTCGCGTCGGTCTGCGTACGGGTGCTCCGGCGCGGCTGCCGCTGCGCGGCGGCCTCGCCCTGGTCGGCCCAGGTCCCGTGCAGTTCGAGGGAGTTGGCGTCGACCCCGGTCAGCGCGGCCCGCCCGTCGGGCCCCACAGGGCAGCCGTCGGCCTCGACGGCGGCGGCCATGGTCCGCACGGCCCCGGCGTCGGCCAGGCGACCGCCGTCCCGGGCAGCGTCGACGAGCCGCGCGATGACGGCCGCGTCCACCCCGGCGGACACATCCGGCCCCGCCGATTCCAGCCCCGCCGGCGATTGAGGCGCGGGGGTCCGGGGGCGGAGCCCCTGGGAGGCCTGGGGCGCAGCCCCGGCCTCTTCCTGCTCCGCCGGCGCGAGCCCATCGGCGGCGCCCCGGGACACGGCGGCCAGCACGTCATCGGCGGTCAGCACCAGCCCGGTGGCACCCGTGCAGGACACCACCACGTCGACTCGTGTCAGCTCATCGGCGACACCGGCCATCGCGATGGCCGAAGCCGCCACACCCGTGCCTGAGGCAACCAGAATTTCGGCCAGCCGCTCCGCCCGATCGGCGGTCCGGTTCGCCACCACGATCTCCGCGACGCCGACCCGCGCCAGCGTCGCCGCGGCCAGCGAGGACATCGACCCGGCGCCGATCACCAGCGCCCGCTTCCCCGCGGCCCAGTCCGCCACCGGCACGCGCACGGCCAGCTGCTCCAGCCCGAAGGTCACCAGCGACTGGCCCGCGCGGTCGATCCCGGTCTCCGAGTGCGCCCGCTTGCCGACCCGCAGCGCCTGCTGGAACAGGTCGTTGATCAGCCGGCCGGCGGTGTGCAGCTCCTGCCCCAGCGCCAGCGCGTCCTTGATCTGGCCGAGGATCTGTCCCTCGCCCACGACCATCGAGTCCAGCCCGCACGCCACCGAGAACAGGTGGTGCACCGCCCGGTCCTCGTAGTGCACGTACAGGTACGGGGTGAGCTCTTCCAGAGCCACTCCGCTGTGCTGGGCCAGCAGCGTGGACAGCTCGGCCACACCCGCGTGGAACTTGTCCACGTCCGCGTACAGCTCGATCCGGTTGCACGTGGCGAGCACCGCGGCCTCGGTCGCGGGTTCCGCGGCGAGGGTGTCGTGCAGCAGCTTGATCTTGGCGTCCGCGGACAGCGAGGCCCGTTCCAGGACGCTCACGGGTGCGCTGCGGTGGCTCAGCCCTACGACGAGCAGACTCATGCCGGCATCACCGCCGGGTGGTCGCCCTCGGGGTTGCCCTTGCGCGCCTCGGCGGCCGCGCGGCCGGCCGGCGGCACGACGGCCGCGGCGGGGGCGGCGCCGCCCACGGAAGAGCCGCCGGCGGCAGCGGCGGCCGCTTCCTCGCCGGCCTTGCGCTGCTCGTGGAACGCCAGGATCTGGAGCTCGATGGAGAGGTCGACCTTGCGCACGTCCACGCCGTCGGGCACGGACAGCACGGTCGGCGCGAAGTTCAGGATGGAGGTGACCCCGGCCGCGATCAGCCGCTCGCTGACCTGCTGGGCGGCGCCGGCGGGCGTCGCGATGACCCCGATCGAGACGCCGTTCTCCGAGATGATCTTCTCCAGATCATCGGTGTGCTGCACGGACATGCCCGCGACCGGCTTGCCGGCCATCGCCGGGTCCGCGTCGATGAGGGCCGCGACACGGAAGCCGCGCGCGGAGAAGCCGCCGTAGTTGGCGAGCGCGGCGCCGAGGTTACCGATGCCGACGATGACGACCGGCCAGTCCTGCGTCAGGCCGAGCTCGCGGGAGATCTGGTAGACGAGGTATTCGACGTCGTAGCCGACGCCGCGGGTCCCGTAGGAACCGAGGTACGAGAAGTCCTTGCGCAGCTTCGCGGAGTTGACTCCGGCGGCGGCTGCGAGCTCCTCGGAGGACACCGTGGGCACCGATCGCTCGGAGAGCGCGGTGAGGGCACGCAAGTACAGCGGAAGCCGGGCGACAGTGGCCTCGGGAATACCTCGGCTGCGGGTCGCCGGTCGGTGAGTTCGGCCAGTTGCCACGATGCTCCTGCGGGATGAGCGGGGCTGCAGGCGGTCACTTGTCCCAAGACCGCCCCGTCGACAGCAGGCTATGCCTTTGTGAACGCGTGCACAAAGATTGTGTCCGCTTTGTCCGTGCAAAGTGACCGGGGTCACGCGGCCTCGGCACGGAAACCCGGAACCGGCCGCACGCCGAACCCGTTCAAATCCCAAAGGGGGCAAACCCGTGCACACTCCTCACAGATACGCCCCCGAGACCCCACAAATCGCCCATGATGGTAACCGGGAAGAGGGTCAGGCCTCCAAAGCCCGCCGGAGCCGGTCCGGGTTCACCCTCCAGAAGGTGTGCTGTTCGCCGTCGACGAGCACCACCGGGATCTGCTCCCAGTACAGGCGGTAGAGCTCCTCGTCCTGCGAGATGTCCTTCTTCTCCCACTGCGCTCCCGTCTCGGCGCAGACCTTCGCGACCACCTCCTCGGCGTCGTCGCACAGGTGACACCCGGGCTTCCCGACCAGCGTCACCATCCGCTCGCCGGGGCGCTTCTTTTCCTTACGGCGCAACAAAGGGCTCATGGCTTCATTCTCCCGAAGTGTTAACGCCTCCGTTTCCCATCGGTTCGGGAAGTACCGAACACAGTGGCTATGCTCGCCGCATGGCCGCTCTCGGATGGCTCACCCCTCGTAGACGCTCCGCAACCGCGCGGAGCGTGCTGGCAGGCGAGGCCTCGGCGGAGGCCGCCCGCAAGACGGCGCTGGCCGGAGCCGGGGCCGAAGCCGGGATCGAGGCACCCGCGGTCGAGGCGCCCGCGGAAGAGCCCCCGGCCGAGCCCGAGTTCCCCGTCGCCGGTGACGACCTCGCCGCCGCCTTCTTCGACCTCGACAACACCGTCATGCAGGGCGCCGCAATCTTCCACTTCGGCCGCGGCCTCTACAAGCGCGAGTTCTTCCAGCGCCGCGAACTCGCCCGCTTCGCCTGGCAGCAGGCCTGGTTCCGGCTCGCCGGGGTCGAGGACCCCGAGCACATGCAGGACGCCCGCGACAGCGCCCTGTCCATCGTCAAGGGCCACAAGGTCTCCGAGCTGATGGCCATCGGCGAGGAGATCTACGACGAGTACATGGCCGAGCGGATCTGGCCGGGCACCCGCGCCCTGGCCCAGGCCCACCTCGACGCCGGCCAGAAGGTGTGGCTGGTCACCGCCGCCCCCGTGGAGACGGCCACGATCATCGCCCGCAGGCTCGGCCTGACCGGCGCCCTGGGCACCGTCGCCGAGTCCGTCGACGGGGTCTACACCGGCCGCCTGGTCGGCGAGCCGCTGCACGGCCCCGCCAAGGCCGAGGCGGTCCGTGCCCTGGCCGCCGCCGAGGGGCTGGACCTCGAACGCTGCGCCGCGTACAGCGATTCGCACAACGACATCCCGATGCTGTCGCTGGTCGGACATCCGTACGCGATCAATCCGGACACAAAACTGCGCAAGCATGCCCGTACCAACGACTGGCGGCTGCGCGATTACCGGACCGGCCGCAAGGCCGTGAAGGTCGGCGTCCCGGCGGCCGCCGGCGTCGGCGCGATCGCGGGCGGCGCGGCCGCCGCCATCGCCCTGCACCGCCGCCGCAAGTAACAACGGCAGGCCCGGGCCCCGCCGCCCCCGCGCGCGGCGGGTCCCCCGATGCGCGCCCCCGGGCATTCGCTCACCTCTACCCGCGCTCCCGGCGCGGCACTCCGGCCTGCCCGACTCGGTCGCGGGCCCTCTTGGAAGCGTCCATTCCGCGTACCCAAGTGATCAAGAATCGATCATTAACAGCGCCTGAATATGCCCTCGACACGCAACAGAAGTGTCGGAACCGGTGATTTGAGCAACTGGGTGTAGCGCTGCCTGTACGAAGCGTTATTCTCCTCAAACGCATGCCACCGGCCATCTGTCGCCACGACGGGTGAACGGTCCCGCACTGCACGTGATGGAAGCTCTGCCTCTGGGAGTCCCGTGTACCCACCTGTCGGGGTTGACGCCTCGGGCCTGGCTCAGCTGCGCGCAACGGTCCTCGACCACCTGCGCGGCTTCGTCCCCACCGCGTACGCCGTCCCCGCCTTCGCCACCGCGGTCCCCGCCGGTATCGGCCCGGCCGGTCCTTGCTATGCCCTGACCGACGGCGGAGCGACGGTGGGCAGACGAGGCCGCGCGGCCGGGGGCTCGAACGGCGCCGCCGGCACGAGCACCCAGGCCACCCCCCGCCGCCCCACGGCGGACAGCGACCAGGCCCGCATGATGGACCTGGTCGAACGAGCCCAGGCGGGCGAGGCCGACGCCTTCGGCCGCCTCTACGACCAGTACAGCGACACGGTCTACCGCTACATCTACTACCGGGTGGGAGGGAAGGCGACCGCGGAGGACCTCACCAGCGAGACGTTCCTGCGCGCGCTGCGCCGCATCTCCACCTTCACCTGGCAGGGCCGCGACTTCGGGGCCTGGCTCGTGACGATCGCCCGCAACCTGGTGGCGGACCACTTCAAGTCCAGCCGCTTCCGGCTGGAGGTCACCACCGGAGAGATGCTCGACGCGAACGAGGTCGAGCGCAGCCCCGAGGACTCCGTCCTGGAGTCCCTCTCCAATGCGGCCCTGCTGGAGGCCGTGCGCAAGCTCAATCCGCAGCAGCAGGAGTGCGTGACCCTGCGCTTCCTGCAGGGCCTCTCGGTCGCCGAGACGGCCCGGGTCATGGGAAAGAACGAAGGAGCCATCAAGACGCTCCAGTACCGGGCGGTCCGCACCCTGGCCCGCCTCCTCCCGGACGACGCCCGCTGACCCCCTCATAAATCAACACAACCTCACATACATCCGGTGACCCCTCGATGACGCTGTGGTCCGATCATCCTTCGTCCGTAACCCAAGTGCCGCGACGCTCGTTGTGCGGAATGCAGACTCCCTGTGGACATGCCCTGCCCGAAGCCGCTCACCCGAAAGTGTGGATGTGCTCAAGGAAGGCAACCTTCCGGACACCTTGGGGAGTCGATCGTCATGACGAGAGGAGGTGCCGCCAGTGATCGCGAACGTGACTCCGCACCGGCGGGCGAACGCCTTCGCCCAGGCCCTGGAGGATCGGACCCCGTCCGACCCTTCGGAACCGGACCCGGCGGCCGAGCAGTCCGAGGCACCTGCCGAACCTGCCGACCACGACCGGTTGTTGGCCCTGGCGAGCGTGCTCGGCGAAAGAATGCCGCGCCCGGTGCTGGACCCCGAGGTCAAGGTGGTGCAGCGAGCCCAGCTCGTTGCCGCCATGGAGGCCATGGTGTTGGAAGAGAGGGCCGGGGGCGGTGCCGCCTCGGACCCTCAAGTGCCCGAGCAGCGGACCGGCCGCGGCGCCCACCGGGCGACCCCGCTCCGGAAATTGCGGCCCCGCTCCCGCTGGTCCAAGGGCATCGCAGCGGGCGGCCTCACCGTGGGTGTGGCCGCGGGGGCCTTCAGCGGAGTGGCCGCTGCCAGTTCCGACGCCCTGCCCGGTGACCACCTCTACCCCGTGAAGCGGGGCATGGAGGACCTGAAGCTGGGGATGGCCGACGACGACGCGGACCGGGGCGAGCTCTATCTCGACCAGGCCTCGAACCGTCTGTCGGAAGCCCGCAGGCTGATGGAACGGGACCGGCTGGGCGACCTGGACCACGAGTCCCTGGGCGCGATCCGCCGCGCCCTGGCCGGCGTGAAGCACGACGCGGAGGAGGGCCACCGGCTCCTCCAGGCGGCGTACGAACGGGACGGCTCGCTCGGCCCGATCCAGAAGCTGTCGTCGTTCTCCCGCTCCCACCGCGACACGTGGGGCAAGCTCCGCGAGAGGCTCCCGGCACAGCTCACGGACGTGGGCGGTGAGGTGGAGTCGGTCTTCCAGGCCATAGACGAAGACGTGGCGCCGCTGCAGAGCCTGCTCCCCAAGCCACCGGAGCAGACCCGCGGCACCGGCACGCCCCCCGGCAGCTCCTCGCACAAGCCGGGCACTCCCAGCGGAGCGCAGCAGTCCGCCCCGGCCGCGGGGACGCCCTCCGGCAGCCCCGCGCCGTCCCCCTCGGGCAGCACCCGGCCACCGGCCGGCGGCGGCCTCCTGGGCGGTACGGGCGACCTGCTCAACCCGCCCGCGGGACAGTCGGCCCCGCCCCCCTCGGGCACCCCCGAGCAGGCCAGGCCGGACATCACCCTCCCGCCCCTCCTCCCGGGCATCCTCCCGGGCCTGGGTCTGGGCGCGGAGGACGCGGAGTAGAGGAAAGGCGGGGCTGCGCGAGCGGCCCCGCCTCCATCCTCCGGCGGCGGGTCAGAAGAAGACGGACCGCCGCTGCACCAGCAGCTTGTACAGCGTGTGCTGAATCTGCTCCCGCACCTGATCCGTCAGGTTGAACATCAGCATCGGGTCCTCCGCCGCCTCGGCCGCATAGCCCTCGGTGGGAATCGGCTCGCCGAACTGGATCGTCCACTTCGTCGGCAACGGCACCGCCCCCAACGGCCCCAGCCACGGAAACGTCGGCGTGATCGGGAAGTACGGGACTCCCAGCAGCCGGGCGAGGGTCTTCGCGTTGCCGACCATGGGGTAGATCTCCTCCGCCCCCACGATCGAGCAGGGCACGATCGGCGTCCCCGCCCGCAGCGCCGTGGACACGAACCCGCCCCGGCCGAACCGCTGCAGCTTGTACCGGTCCCCGAACGGCTTCCCTATCCCCTTGAAGCCCTCCGGCATCACACCGACGAGTTCCCCGGCCTCCAGCAGCCGCTGCGCGTCCTCCGCGCACGCCAGGGTGTGCCCCGCCTTCCTGGCCAGCTCGTTGACCACCGGCAGCATGAACACCAGGTCGGCCGCCAGCAGCCGCAGGTGACGCTGTGCCGGGTGGCGGTCGTGCACGGCGACCTGGAGCATCAGCCCGTCCAGCGGCAGCGTCCCGGAGTGGTTGGCCACGATGAGCGCGCCACCCTCCGCCGGGATGTTCTCGATGCCCCTGACCTCGACCCGGAAGTACTTGTCGTACAACGGCCGCATCAGGGACATCAGGACCTGGTCCGTCAGTTCCTCGTCGTAGCCGAACTCGTCGACCTCGTAGTCCCCGGTGATCCGCCGCCGCAGGAAGGCCAGCCCGCCCGCGATCCGCCGGTCCCAGCCGTCACCGCGCTCCGCCGGACCCGGCTCGGGAGCCGGCTCGGGAACGAACGGCTCCTGCTCCACCGGCTCGGGAGCGGACACCGCACGCACCCGGCGGGGGATCCGCCGGCGCGGCCGGTCCTCGTCGAACGGAATGACCTTGGCGTCCGCCACTATCGCTTCGCTCCTTCAACCGCGTCGGCATCGACATCGGGCCCGTCTGCCCCCAGCATGGCCGCCATCCGGTCCACGGCCCGCCCGACCCGCTCCGGCGGCAGCAGCCCGCTCCCCCGGCTCCGCGCGAAGTCCGCGAAGGTCTCGGCGGTCGTGTAGAGCGGCTCGAAACCGAGGACTTCCCGCATCTGCGTGGTCTCCACGACCCGGCCGTGCGTGAGCAGCCTCATCTGCTCCGCCGAGAAGTCGGTGACCCCGACCGCCCGCAGCGCGGAACCCACCCACGTCAGCGCGGGCAGCAGCAGCGGCATCGTGGGCCGCCCCAACCGCCGCGAACACTGCGACAGCAGCAGCACGCCGTCACCGGCGATGTTGAAGGTCCCGCTGTTCAGCGTGCCGCGTCTGGGCTCCTGTGCGGCGAGCCGCAGTACGTCGAGCACGTCGTCCTCGTGCACGAACTGCAGCCGCGGGTCGTAGCCCAGCACGGTCGGCATCACCGGGATCGAGAAGAACTCGGCGAGGGCCGAGTCCGCGAAGGGCCCCAGGATGTTCGCGAACCGCAGCACGCACACCGCGACGTCCGGCCGCCTGCGCGCGAAGCCGCGCACGTATCCCTCGACCTCGGCGGCGTCCTTGGCGAAGCCGCCCGCGGGCAGCGATTTCGGTTCCGTGGTCTCGGTGAAGACGGCCGGATCCCGGGAGGTGCCCCCGTACACGCTGGTACTGGACTTCACCACGAGCCGTCGTACCGTCGGCGACTTCTGGCAGGCCCCGAGGAGCTGCATCGTCCCGATGACGTTCGTTTCCTTGACGGCGCTGCGCGCGCCGCCGACGCCCGCGGCGCCCCCGGTGACCGCCAAGTGGACCACCGTGTCCACGGCGTGCTCGGCGAGCACGCGGGCGATCGCCGACTGTCTGATGTCCGTACGGACGAACTCGGCCGATCCGAGCCGGTGCGGCGGTGTCACCGCGTCCACCGCGATCACCCGCTCGACCTCCGGGTCACGCTGGATCCGGCGCACGAAGCGGCCGCCCAACTGCCGGGCTGCCCCGGTGACGAGTACGACCTTCCCCACGAGCTCAGCGCCTCCCTCGTAGAAGTCCCCCGGCTGCACCGCAGCCCCTCCACCAGGATGGTGGAGGGGCTGCGGAGAACACGTACAGCTGCCGTTTACTTCTTGTTACGGCGCTGGACGCGGGTGCGCTTGAGCAGCTTGCGGTGCTTCTTCTTAGCCATCCGCTTGCGCCGCTTCTTGATAACAGAGCCCACGACTACCCTCGCTCACTTCTCTTCATTCGGTGCGGGGCGTCGGGGCCCACACGACCTACGTCGGCCTAGCCTACCGTCCCGAGCTCTGAGCTTGTAATCCGAGGGCGTGCCGGGGTCAGTCTCAGGCCGACTCCACCCCCACATAGGACTCTCGGAGGTACTCGTGGACCGCGTTTTCGGGGACCCGGAAGGACCGGCCCACCCGGATTGCGGGCAGATGACCGTTGTGCACCAGCCGGTACACGGTCATCTTCGACACTCGCATCACCGAGGCAACCTCCGCCACGGTCAGGAACTGAACCTCGCTGAGAGGCCTCTCGCCAGCAGCCATGACACACCTTGACCTTCCGCGCATGACGGGCACCGGCTTCCCCTCCGGTTACTCCTCGTCGTCGCACGCTCACTCCCCAGAGTAGGGGCGCGTGATACGAGTGGGGAAGAGGAGCTACGGCCACTCCTGCCGCCCCGTCAGACTCGCCCGGCCGAGCACGTAGCGCGTAAGCGGTCGGTAGTAGTCCGCTCGCACCCCGTCATCAAGTGGAACGGCCACCGAGACCCGCCCCTCGGCCTCCCCGACGAACAGCGCGGGATCGTCCGTGTCCGCCAGCCCGATCGCCTCCACACCGAGCTGACCTGCGCCGCAGACCCAACCGTGGTCCCCCACGACCAGCTCCGGCAGCGGCCCACCGGCCTCCGCGAGGGCCCCCAGCGCGATCCGAACCGGCAGGGGTGAATGGGTGTGCACGCCGGTCGCACTCCCCGGCACCCGCACGCCGGGTTCCCGCACCAGCGCGACCCCCCGTACGTATTCGATGCGGTACGTGCGTACGCCGAACCGGGTCGCCATGTCGACACTCACCCCCTGCGCCGGGGTGAGGACAACACATCCCGCCGCCGACATCGCCTCGGCCAAACCGGCGTAGAAGCCCAGGAGCCGGTGCGGGTGACCGGTCCCGAACAGCACGGGCGACCGCGCCTGCGCCGCCTCCCGCAGCCGCCCCGCGAAGGCCTCCAGCGCGGCCACCGTCCGCTCAGGGTCGATCACGTCCGGCCCGCTGACGTGCGCCGGGTCCGCCGAGACGCCGCACTTGTCCGCCATCAGCCTCAGCAGGTCACCCTCGCCCCAGCCCCACTCCGGATCCAGCCCCAGCATCACCCGCGGATCGCGCGCCGCGAACAGCCGGTAACTGCGCAGGCTCTCCTCCCGGGAGGTGGCGACGGGCCCGGCCAACCGGGCGGCCAGCAGATGCGCACGCAGCGCGCCGGTGCTCAACACCCTCCGATGCTGCCCCCAACACATCTGGCAGGTTATCAATTCCGGCGAACAGCCCCACAGTTGGCGTAACGATGCGGCAAGGTCACCCCGGAGGGGTCAGGTCAGCATTCCGCGCAGCGGGAAGACCGCCCGCCGGGTGGCGAGAACGGCTTGATCCGTGCGGTCCGCCGGGTCGTACCCCGCGTCCCAGTCCCGCCACGACGGCGTCCGCCCGTCCGTCATCCGGGCCGGCGCCAACTGACGCGTCCGCGCGTACACCTCGTCCCGCCACGACGCCGGGACGGCGGTCTCCGGGTCCACCGGCCGGTGCGCGGCGATCGCCACCAGGTGCGTCCACGACCGCGGTACGACGTCCACCACCGCGTACCCGCCGCCGCCCAGCGCCAGCCAGCTGCCGTCCGCGTACTCGTGCGCGAGCCGGTGACAGGACTCCTGGACGGCCCGCTGGGCGTCCAGGGACACCGCCAGGTGGGCGAGGGGGTCCTCGAAGTGCGTATCGGCCCCGTGCTGGGTCACCAGCACCTGCGGCCGGAAGTCCGCCAGCAGCTCCGGCACGACGGCGTGGAAGGCCCGCAGCCACCCCTCGTCCCCGGTCCCGGCGGGCAGCGCGATGTTCACCGCCGACCCCTCGGCCGCCGGCCCCCCGGTCTCCTCGGGCCAGCCGGTCTGGGGGAACAGCGTCCGCGGATGCTCGTGCACCGAGATCGTCAGCACCCGCGGGTCGTCCCAGAAGGCCGCCTGCACGCCGTCCCCGTGATGGACGTCCACATCCACGTAGGCGACCCGCTCGGCCCCCAGCTCCAGCAGCCGGGCGATCGCCAGCGACGCGTCGTTGTAGACGCAGAAACCGGCCGCCCCGCCCGGCATGGCGTGGTGCAGCCCGCCCGCGAAGTTCACCGCGTGCTCGGCATCCCCGCTCCAGAGCGCCTCCGCGCCCGCCACGGACTGCCCGGCGATCAGCGCCGACGCCTCGTGCATGCCGCGGAAGGCCGGGTCGTCCATGGTGCCCAGCCCGTACGACCCGTCGGCGATCCCCGGGTCCGCGGACACCTCGCGCACCGCGGCGACGTAGTCCTCCCGGTGGACCAGCCGCAGCGTCGAGTCGCCGGCCGCCGGCGCCGCCCGTACCTCCAGCGCCCGGTCCAGCCCGAAGGCGCGCACCAGGCCCATGGTCAGCGCCAGGCGCACCGGGTCCATCGGATGGCTCGGTCCGAAGTCATACCTCGTTACCGCCTCGTCCCACATCAACAACCCGCGGCCGCTCATGCCGGACACCGTATCGGGCGCCGTCGGAGCCGAACGAGCGGGCGTAGAAGAGCGTCACCAGCACCAGCGCCATCGGCACCAGCATCGCGCCCCGGTAGCTCCAGGCGTCACCGATCCCGCCGACAAGCGGCGACCCGATCAGGAAACCGACGTAGTTGAAGATGTTGAGCCGGGCGATGGCGGTGTCGGAACCGCCCGGGAAGAGCCTGCCCGCGGCGGCGAAGGTCTGCGGCACGATCACGCACAGCCCGATCCCCAGCAGGGTGAAGCCGAGCATCCCCACCCACGCCCCCGGCGCGGACGCGACGACGGCGAAGCCGGCGGCGGCGACCAGCGACCCGCCCCGCACCACGGCCGCGGCCCCGAACCGGCGCACGCCCAGGTCCCCGACGGCCCGCCCGATGAGGGTGGTCACCATGTAGACGTTGTAGGGGACGGTCGCCATCTGCTCCGAGCTCCCGAGCACGTCCTGGAGGTACTTGGCACTCCAGTTCGCCACCGTCGAGTCACCGATGTACGCGCACGCCATCACCAGGCACAGCGGCAGCAGCAGCTTGAAGCCGCCACTGCCCAGCCCCTTCTCCTGCACCTCCCCCGCGCCCGTCCCGTCCACGTAGCGCCGGCTCAGCAGCAGCACCAGCGGCACCAGCACGACCACGGCCGGCAGATAGCCGGTGAACAGGCTCAGGTGCCAGTGCGCCCCCGCCCACGCGGCGGACGCGCCCAAGATCCCGCCGAGGCTGTACGCGGCGTGGAAGCCGAGCATGATGCTGCGCCCGTACGCCCGCTGCAGGCTGACCCCGAGCATGTTCATCGAGGCGTCCAGCGCACCCACCGACAGCCCGAACGCCCCCAGGGCCACCGCCACGTGCCACATCTGGCTGCCGGTCCCGACGCCCAGCAGGGACAGCAGCACGAGCGGCTGCGCCCACCGCAGTACGGCGCTGGGCGGGACCCGCTTCACCAGGTGCTCGGTGGCCACGCTCGCCACGCCGGCGAGGATCGGCACGGCGGCGAGGAAGGCGGGCAGCAGCCCGTCGGATATCCCGTACCGGTCCTGGATGGCCGGGATCCGGGTCACGAGCAGCGCGAAGGCCACGCCCTGCGCGAAGAAGCTGAACCCCAGAGCGCCCCGGCCGCGCCGCAGCCGCACATCATCCGTCATGGCGCGTCAGCGTAGGCCCCGGGGCTACCCGTGGGTAGAGCGATCACACGGGGAGTTGGAGGAGCAGCGGGACCTGCATCATGTCCCCGAAGTACCCGGTGGCCCCGGGCAGCTCGTCCGCGGGCAGCATCGCGGTGTACGCGTACACGTCCATCCCGGCGGCCACGGCGGCCTGGATCCCGCGGGGGCTGTCCTCGATGACGACGCACCGCGCGGGCTCGACGCCCATCTGCCGTGCCGCGTGCAGGAACAGATCGGGTGCCGGCTTGCCCTGGCCCACGTCCTCGGAGCTGAAGATCCACTCCTCCTCGAACCAGCCGTCGATCCCCGCCGCCAGGTGCCCGGCCCTGATCCGCTCGTGGCTCCCGGAGGAAGCCAGGCAGTATCCGACCCCGCTGGCGGTCAGCGCCCCGAGCACGTCCTCGATGCCGGCGACCGGCTTCAGCTCCCGCTCGAACGCGGTGACGGTCCGCGCGACCAGCGTCGCGTCGAAGCCCGCGGGCAGCCGCTCCCCGGTCCGTTCGAGAACGAGGTCGTGCACCCGGTGCACGGCGGCCCCCATGTAGTCGCGGAGCGAGTCCTCGTACGTGGTCGGGTGCCCCAGCTCGGTCAAGTACCCGGCGAGGACGCTGTTTGCGAGCGGCTCACTGTCCACCAGCACGCCGTCGTTGTCGAAGATGACGAGGTCATAGCCCATACCCCAACCCTACGAGCCGTCAGCACCGATGCCTCTGGAACCCATGCCGGGCATCCGACGGATTCTGGCTCGGAACGCAGAAAAGCCCCGCACCGGACCCGAAGGTCTGGTGCGGGGCTTCCGCAATGATTGTTCGGCGGCGTCCTACTCTCCCACAGGGTCCCCCCTGCAGTACCATCGGCGCTGAAAGGCTTAGCTTCCGGGTTCGGAATGTAACCGGGCGTTTCCCTAACGCTATGACCACCGAAACACTATGAAATTTGAACGCTGGCATGAACACAGCTGTTCGTTATTTCAGAACTAACACAGTGGACGCGAGCAACTGAGGACAAGCCCTCGGCCTATTAGTACCAGTCAGCTTCACCCGTTACCGGGCTTCCACATCTGGCCTATCAACCCAGTCGTCTACTGGGAGCCTTACCCTCTCAAGGAGGTGGGAATACTCATCTTGAAGCAGGCTTCCCGCTTAGATGCTTTCAGCGGTTATCCCTCCCGAACGTAGCCAACCAGCCATGCCCTTGGCAGGACAACTGGCACACCAGAGGTTCGTCCGTCCCGGTCCTCTCGTACTAGGGACAGCCCTTCTCAATATTCCTACGCGCACAGCGGATAGGGACCGAACTGTCTCACGACGTTCTAAACCCAGCTCGCGTACCGCTTTAATGGGCGAACAGCCCAACCCTTGGGACCGACTCCAGCCCCAGGATGCGACGAGCCGACATCGAGGTGCCAAACCATCCCGTCGATATGGACTCTTGGGGAAGATCAGCCTGTTATCCCCGGGGTACCTTTTATCCGTTGAGCGACGGCGCTTCCACAAGCCACCGCCGGATCACTAGTCCCGACTTTCGTCCCTGCTCGACCCGTCGGTCTCACAGTCAAGCTCCCTTGTGCACTTACACTCAACACCTGATTGCCAACCAGGCTGAGGGAACCTTTGGGCGCCTCCGTTACCCTTTGGGAGGCAACCGCCCCAGTTAAACTACCCATCAGACACTGTCCCTGATCCGGATCACGGACCGAGGTTAGACATCCAGCACGACCAGAGTGGTATTTCAACGATGACTCCACCCCAACTGGCGTTGAGGTTTCACAGTCTCCCACCTATCCTACACAAGCCGAACCGAACACCAATATCAAACTGTAGTAAAGGTCCCGGGGTCTTTCCGTCCTGCTGCGCGAAACGAGCATCTTTACTCGTAGTGCAATTTCACCGGGCCTATGGTTGAGACAGTCGAGAAGTCGTTACGCCATTCGTGCAGGTCGGAACTTACCCGACAAGGAATTTCGCTACCTTAGGATGGTTATAGTTACCACCGCCGTTTACTGGCGCTTAAGTTCTCAGCTTCGCACGCCCGAAAGCGCACTAACCGGTCCCCTTAACGTTCCAGCACCGGGCAGGCGTCAGTCCGTATACATCGCCTTACGGCTTCGCACGGACCTGTGTTTTTAGTAAACAGTCGCTTCTCGCTGGTCTCTGCGGCCACCCCCAGCTCACGGAGTAAATCCGATCACCAGTGATGGCCCCCCTTCTCCCGAAGTTACGGGGGCATTTTGCCGAGTTCCTTAACCATAGTTCACCCGAACGCCTCGGTATTCTCTACCTGACCACCTGAGTCGGTTTAGGGTACGGGCCGCCATGAAACTCGCTAGAGGCTTTTCTCGACAGCATAGGATCATCCACTTCACCACAATCGGCTCGGCATCAGGTCTCAGCCTTAATGAGGGACGGATTTGCCTACCCCTCGGCCTACACCCTTACCCCGGGACAACCACCGCCCGGGCTGGACTACCTTCCTGCGTCACCCCATCGCTTACCTACTACAAGTCTGGTTCGTCGGCTCCACCACTTTCCTTTCCCCGAAGGGTCCGGAACGGCTTCACGGACTTAGCATCGCCTGATTCGATATTGGGCGTTTCAAAGCGGGTACCGGAATATCAACCGGTTGTCCATCGACTACGCCTGTCGGCCTCGCCTTAGGTCCCGACTTACCCTGGGCAGATCAGCTTGACCCAGGAACCCTTAGTCAATCGGCGCACACGTTTCTCACGTGTGTATCGCTACTCATGCCTGCATTCTCACTCGTGAACCGTCCACAACTAGCTTCCGCTGCTGCTTCACCCGGCACACGACGCTCCCCTACCCATCACAGCGGGCGTTGGCCCTATTGCTGCAATGACACGACTTCGGCGGTACGCTTGAGCCCCGCTACATTGTCGGCGCGGAATCACTTGACCAGTGAGCTATTACGCACTCTTTCAAGGGTGGCTGCTTCTAAGCCAACCTCCTGGTTGTCTCTGCGACTCCACATCCTTTCCCACTTAGCGTACGCTTAGGGGCCTTAGTCGATGCTCTGGGCTGTTTCCCTCTCGACCATGGAGCTTATCCCCCACAGTCTCACTGCCGTGCTCTCACTTACCGGCATTCGGAGTTTGGCTAAGGTCAGTAACCCGGTAGGGCCCATCGCCTATCCAGTGCTCTACCTCCGGCAAGAAACACACGACGCTGCACCTAAATGCATTTCGGGGAGAACCAGCTATCACGGAGTTTGATTGGCCTTTCACCCCTAACCACAGGTCATCCCCCAGGTTTTCAACCCTGGTGGGTTCGGTCCTCCACGAAGTCTTACCTCCGCTTCAACCTGCCCATGGCTAGATCACTCCGCTTCGGGTCTAGAGCGTGCAACTCAATCGCCCTATTCGGACTCGCTTTCGCTACGGCTTCCCCACACGGGTTAACCTCGCTACACACCGCTAACTCGCAGGCTCATTCTTCAAAAGGCACGCAGTCACGACCGTTGTTCCGAAGAACAACGGCGACGCTCCCACGGCTTGTAGGCACACGGTTTCAGGTACTATTTCACTCCGCTCCCGCGGTACTTTTCACCATTCCCTCACGGTACTATCCGCTATCGGTCACCAGGGAATATTTAGGCTTAGCGGGTGGTCCCGCCAGATTCACACGGGATTTCTCGGGCCCCGTGCTACTTGGGAGATGAGCAAGCAAGCCGCTGATGTTTCGTCTACGGGGGTCTTACCCTCTACGCCGGACCTTTCGCATGTCCTTCGACTACATCAACGGTTTCTGACTCGCCGACCGGCCGGCAGACCGATCAAGCTCATTCCCACAACCCCGCATGCGCAACCCCTGCCGGGTATCACACGCATACGGTTTGGCCTCATCCGGTTTCGCTCGCCACTACTCCCGGAATCACGGTTGTTTTCTCTTCCTGAGGGTACTGAGATGTTTCACTTCCCCTCGTTCCCTCCACATGCCCTATGTGTTCAGGCATGGGTGACAGCCCATGACGACTGCCGGGTTTCCCCATTCGGACACCCCCGGATCAAAGCTCAGTTGGCAGCTCCCCGGGGCCTATCGCGGCCTCTCACGTCCTTCATCGGTTCCTGGTGCCAAGGCATCCACCGTGCGCCCTTAAAAACTTGGCCACAGATGCTCGCGTCCACTGTGTAGTTCTCAAACAACGACCAGCCACCCATCACCCTGCTCCACTCGGGAACAAGTTCACTGGGGCCGGCACTGAAGACATGACCTTACGGCCGTACCTTCAGGACCCAACAACGTGCCAAGCACGATCCCCTCCACCATTCCTGTGTTCCACGCCCGAGGGCAGTACTTACAGAAGGTTTCGGAAACCGTGCCAACTAATCAACGTTCCACCCATGAGCTGACCGTGCAGAACATTTGTCTGCAATCGGTACTGTGCTCCTTAGAAAGGAGGTGATCCAGCCGCACCTTCCGGTACGGCTACCTTGTTACGACTTCGTCCCAATCGCCAGTCCCACCTTCGACAGCTCCCTCCCTTACGGGTTGGGCCACCGGCTTCGGGTGTTACCGACTTTCGTGACGTGACGGGCGGTGTGTACAAGGCCCGGGAACGTATTCACCGCAGCAATGCTGATCTGCGATTACTAGCAACTCCGACTTCATGGGGTCGAGTTGCAGACCCCAATCCGAACTGAGACCGGCTTTTTGAGATTCGCTCCACCTTACGGTATCGCAGCTCATTGTACCGGCCATTGTAGCACGTGTGCAGCCCAAGACATAAGGGGCATGATGACTTGACGTCGTCCCCACCTTCCTCCGAGTTGACCCCGGCGGTCTCCTGTGAGTCCCCATCACCCCGAAGGGCATGCTGGCAACACAGGACAAGGGTTGCGCTCGTTGCGGGACTTAACCCAACATCTCACGACACGAGCTGACGACAGCCATGCACCACCTGTATACCGACCACAAGGGGGGCACTATCTCTAATGCTTTCCGGTATATGTCAAGCCTTGGTAAGGTTCTTCGCGTTGCGTCGAATTAAGCCACATGCTCCGCTGCTTGTGCGGGCCCCCGTCAATTCCTTTGAGTTTTAGCCTTGCGGCCGTACTCCCCAGGCGGGGAACTTAATGCGTTAGCTGCGGCACCGACGACGTGGAATGTCGCCAACACCTAGTTCCCAACGTTTACGGCGTGGACTACCAGGGTATCTAATCCTGTTCGCTCCCCACGCTTTCGCTCCTCAGCGTCAGTAATGGCCCAGAGATCCGCCTTCGCCACCGGTGTTCCTCCTGATATCTGCGCATTTCACCGCTACACCAGGAATTCCGATCTCCCCTACCACACTCTAGCTAGCCCGTATCGAATGCAGACCCGAGGTTAAGCCTCGGGCTTTCACATCCGACGTGACAAGCCGCCTACGAGCTCTTTACGCCCAATAATTCCGGACAACGCTTGCGCCCTACGTATTACCGCGGCTGCTGGCACGTAGTTAGCCGGCGCTTCTTCTGCAGGTACCGTCACTTTCGCTTCTTCCCTGCTGAAAGAGGTTTACAACCCGAAGGCCGTCATCCCTCACGCGGCGTCGCTGCATCAGGCTTTCGCCCATTGTGCAATATTCCCCACTGCTGCCTCCCGTAGGAGTCTGGGCCGTGTCTCAGTCCCAGTGTGGCCGGTCGCCCTCTCAGGCCGGCTACCCGTCGTCGCCTTGGTGGGCCATTACCCCACCAACAAGCTGATAGGCCGCGGGCTCATCCTTCACCGCCGGAGCTTTCAACCCCCGCCCATGCAGGCAGGAGTGGTATCCGGTATTAGACCCCGTTTCCAGGGCTTGTCCCAGAGTGAAGGGCAGATTGCCCACGTGTTACTCACCCGTTCGCCACTAATCCACCCCGAAGGGCTTCATCGTTCGACTTGCATGTGTTAAGCACGCCGCCAGCGTTCGTCCTGAGCCAGGATCAAACTCTCCATGAATGTTTACCCGTAATCGGGTGCACACATCACTTAGAGCGGGCACGTCAGGTCGGAATAAGACCGACGCGCCACAACGTCCTCGCTGTGTAATTGCCTGCCAGTGCCCGAAGGCCCGACAGGACTTTTTCAAAGGAACCTCATCCACCGAAGTGGACGGGGTATCAACTTCTGGCGTTGATTTTTGGCACGCTGTTGAGTTCTCAAGGAACGGACGCTTCCTTTGTACTCACCCTCTCGGGCTTTCCTCCGGGCTTTTCGTTCTGTGTTCTTGCGTTTCCGACTCTATCAGACTCTTCCGGGCCCGACTTCCTCGGTGCTTTCCAGTTCCTGCGCTTTCGCGCTTTCCCTTTCCGGCGATTCCGACTCTATCAGATCCTTTCGGGCCTGACTCCCAGTCAGCGGGCTTTGCCTCGGGGCTGTTGGGCCCCTTCGGCGAGTGAGACAGTAGCGGATTCCTCGCCCCCGAACCTAATCGGCGGCAGCGTCCTCGGACACGGATTCCTCATTCGTAAATACGCATGAAAACAAGACGACGGAGTGCGTCGTTCGTTCGAATGTGTAGTGCGGAATGGCCGTCCGGGGACCGACCGGGGTCGGCGCTCACTTCGGACAACTCGAAGAACCTTACGGACCTGGCACACCCGTGTCAACCCCCCGCTGACCGGCGCGCGGACATCCTCGAAACTCACCCCGCGCTCACCCCAGGCCGTCTACGCTGGGCCCATGACTACGCATGCGCTCACGCTCAGCCTTCGCTGGTGGGCCGCCTGACGGCGGCCGACCTTCCACGCGAGCACGCATGCGCTCACGGCCGCCGCTACGGCGGCCGTTTTTGTTTCTCCCTCCCGGGAGTGGCTCGGTCGCCCGACGCGGTGGCTCCGACACCACTCACACACAGGGAGAGCAGGACATGACGAGGATCTTCAGCGGGGTCAAGCCGACGGGTCATCTGACGCTGGGGAACTACCTGGGGGCGGTACGGCAGTGGGTCGCCGCCGACCAGGGGCCGGACGAGGCGCTGTTCTGCGTCGTCGATCTCCATGCGCTGACCGTCGAGCACGAGCCGGCGCGCGTACGGAGGCTGAGCCGCCAGGCGGCGACGCTGCTGCTCGCCGCCGGGCTGGATCCGCAGCGGTGCACGCTCTTCGTGCAGAGCCATGTCGACGAGCACACGCGGCTGGCGTACCTGCTGGAGTGCACCGCCACCGACGGGGAGCTGCGGCGGATGATCCAGTACAAGGAGAAGGCGGCGAAGGCGCAGGTCTCCGGGGAGGGCGTACGGCTGTCGCTGCTCACCTATCCCGTGCTGATGGCCGCCGACATCCTGGCGTACGGGGCCCAGGAGGTGCCGGTCGGGGAGGACCAGCGGCAGCACGTGGAGCTGACGCGCGACCTGGCGGTGCGCTTCAACCAGCGCTACGGGCACACCTTCACCGTGCCGAAGGCGACGCATCCGGCGGTGGCCGCGCGGGTCATGGACCTGCAGGAGCCGACCTCGAAGATGGGGAAGTCCCATGAGAACGGGGCGGGGATCGTCTATCTGCTCGACGAGCCCGGGGTCGTGCGCAAGAAGGTGGTGCGGGCGGTCACCGACAGCGGGGACGGTGCGGTGGTCTACGACCGGGAGGCGCGGCCGGGGGTCGCGAACCTGCTGGACATCCTGGCGGCGTGCACCGGGAGTGATCCGGCCGGGCTGGCCGACGGGTACAGCGGGTACGGGGCGCTGAAGCGGGACGTCGCCGACGCGGTGGTCGAGCTGTTGCGGCCGGTGCAGGAGCGGCATGCGGAGCTGGCCGGCGATCCGGCGGAGGTGGAGAAGGTGCTGCGGGAAGGTGCCGGGCGGGCTCGGGAGCTGGCGCGGCCCGTGGTGGACCGGGCGTACCGGGCCATCGGGTTGCTGGAGCCGTGACGGGTGGGGGTCCCGCGTGCTGCGGGCCCCCACCGGTACGGGTGGCTCAGCTGTTGCCCGAGGCGAGCTCGCGGCTGCGGTCGCGGGCCGCTTCGAGGGCGGCGATGAGGGCGGCGCGTACGCCGTGCCGCTCCAGCTCCACGATGGCGTTGATCGTCGTACCGGCCGGGGAGGTGACGGCCTCGCGGAGCTTGACCGGGTGCTCGCCGCTGTCGCGGAGCATCACGGCGGCGCCGATGGCGGCCTGGACGATCAGGTCGTGGGCCTGGGCGCGGGGCAGGCCGAGGAGGATGCCGGCGTCGGTCATGGCCTCGACGAGGAAGTAGAAGTAGGCGGGGCCGGAGCCGGAGAGGGCGGTGGCCGCGTCCTGCTGGGACTCGGGGACGCGCAGGGTCTTGCCGACGCCGCCGAAGATCTCCTCGGTGTGGGCGAGGTGCTCGGCGGTGGCGTGGCTGCCGGCGGAGATGACGGACATGGCCTCGTCGACGAGGGCGGGGGTGTTCGTCATGACGCGGACGACGGGGGTGCCGGGGCTGAGCCGTTCCTCGAAGAAGGAGGTGGGGATGCCGGCGGCGCCGCTGATGACCAGGCGGTCGACGGGGACGTGCGGGGCGAGCTCGTCGAGGAGCTTGGCCATGTCCTGGGGCTTGACGGTGAGGATGAGGGTGTCGGCGCGCTTGGCGGCTTCGGCGTTGGACACGGCCTCGACCCCGTAGCGGGTGCGGAGCTCCTCGGCCCGGTCGGCGCGGCGGGCCGTGACGAGGAGCTTCGAGGCGGGCCAGCCGCCGCGGATCATTCCGCTGAGCAGGGCCTCGCCGATCTTGCCGGTACCGAGGACTGCGACTGTCTGGGTCATGCCCGATTCACCTCGCCGAACTGTTTTGTGCGCGTGGGCTGCGTATACGTCCTCATCCTTTCACCCGTGAAAGGAACGGGGCGGGACTGTCCGGCCTGTGGGCGTCAGGGAGTGCGGCGGCGGAGGGTGGCCGCGCCGAGGGCGAGCACGAGCAGGGCGCAGGCGGCGACGATCACGGCGTCGCGGACGAAGTCGGCGGTCATGTCGGTGTGGGTGAGGACCTGGGTCATGCCGTCGACGGCGTAGGACATGGGCAGGACGTCGGAGAGGCCTTCGAGGACCGGGTGCATGGTGTCGCGGGCGGCGAACAGGCCGCAGAGGAGCAGTTGGGGGAAGATCACCGCCGGCATGAACTGGACGGCCTGGAACTCGGAGGCGGCGAAGGCGGAGACGAAGAGGCCGAGGGCCGTGCCGAGGAGGGCGTCGAGGAGGGCGACGAGCAGGAGCAGCCAGGGGGAGCCGACGACGTCGAGGCCGAGGACCCAGAGGGCGAGGCCGGTGGCGAGGAGGGACTGGGCGACGGCGACGGCGCCGAAGGCGAGGGCGTAGCCGGCGATGAGGTCGCCCTTGCCCAGCGGCATGGCGAGGAGGCGTTCGAGGGTGCCGGAGGTGCGTTCGCGCAGGGTGGCGATGGAGGTCACCAGGAACATGGTGATGAGGGGGAAGATCCCGAGGAGTGACGCGCCGATGCCGTCGAAGGTGCGGGGGCTGCCGTCGAAGACGAAGCGCAGCAGGGTGAGCATCAGGACGGGGACCAGGAGCATCAGCGCGATGGAGCGCGGGTCGTGGCGGAGCTGGCGCAGGACGCGGGCGGCGGTGGCGGCGGTGCGGGCACTGTTCACGGGGTCGTCTCCTGGGCGGCGAGGGTGTTGGCCTCGTCGACGAGGCGGAGGAAGCCCTCCTCGACGGTGGCGGAGCGGGTTCGGGTGCGCAGTGCGTCGGGGGTGTCCTGGGCGAGGATGCGGCCTTCGCGCATGAGGAGGAGGTCGTGGCAGCGCTCGGCCTCGTCCATGACGTGGGAGGAGACGAGGATCGTCGCGCCGCGGGTGGCGGCGATGTCGTGGAAGAGGTTCCACAGGTCGCGGCGCAGGACGGGGTCGAGTCCGACGGTGGGTTCGTCGAGGACGAGGAGCTCGGGGGTGCCGAGCAGGGCGACGGCGAGGGAGACGCGGCTGCGCTGGCCGCCGGAGAGGTTGCCGGCGAGGGCGTCGGCGTGGGTGGTGAGGTCGACGTCGGCGATGGCCCGGCGTACGGCTGCGGCGCGGCGGTCGGCGGCGGAGCGGCCGGGGTCGAGGACGGCGGCGAAGTAGTCGAGGTTCTGCCGGACGGTGAGGTCGTCGTAGACGCTGGGCGCCTGGGTGACGTAGCCGATGCGGGAGCGGAGCTCGGGGTGGCCGGCGGGGCGGCCGAGGACGTCGAGGGTGCCGGTGACGTGGGCCTGGGTGCCGACGACGGCGCGCATGAGGGTGGATTTTCCGCAGCCGGAGGGGCCGAGGAGGCCGGTGATGCGGCCGCGGGGGACGTTGAAGGCGATGGAGTCGATGACGGTGCGGGGGGTACGGCCGGTGCCGCGGCGGACGGTCAGGCCGTGGGCGTGCACGGCGGCCGGGGCTCCCTCGGACTGGTTATTCATCATGTGATGAATAATGCTCCCGGCTGTGCCGGACGTCAATCGCCGGGGCAGATCGCCCGGGCGGAGTGAGGTGGGGGCGGGCGGCTCGGGCTACTTCTTGCGCTTGGGGCGGCGGGCGGCCGGGTTCCCCGTACGGGAGCCGCGGCGGCGGGCGAAGTCGGCCCGGGCGCGCTCGTACTCGGCGCGGCGGAGCTTCTCGCCCGGGGCTTCGCCGAGGCAGCGCAGGAAGTACGCGATGAGGGAGCCGATGAAACCGATCGCCTTGAGTCCCTTGAGGGCGGCCTCGTCGGAGGACGGGGCGGGGCGGCGGCTGAAGGACTCCCAGGTCTTGGCGAAGGCGATGGAGCTGGCGATCGCGAAGAGGACGACGACGGAGATGCTGAGGAAGGGGCCGACGTTGCCGATCTCCAGGCCCTCGTAGGAGAGGCGCAGCAGTACGGCGGCGGCGATGGCGGTGACCAGCGAGCCGAGGGCGAGGCCGACACGGCGCAGGGCGTAGCCGCCGTCGTGGTTCACCCAGGTGGTGCCGAAGAACGGGATCGGCTCGGGCTCGGGGCCGGTGGGACCCGGGGCCTGCGCGGCCGGCTCGGCTGGGTTCTGGTCTCGCTGGTCGTCGCTCACGGCAGCGATTATCCCTTGCCGGGCCGGCCGGGCCGGGTGTGTCTCACGTGTCAGACGGGGCTCCGGGGCGCGGCGCGCCGCCTGCCGGTCGTCGGGCTCTGCCCCGGACGGTCAGCCGCACTGGTTGGTGACGTAGCCGTCGCTGCCGGTCTTCACGTACGCGTCGGAGACGAACCGGCCGTTGCCGATGCAGTCCCAGATGTCCGTCGTTCCGTACGGGCCCGAGACGGTGGTGCCCTCGCACTGGCAGCGGAGCGAGACGGTCGCGCCGAGCGGCAGGACCTCGATGACCGAGTAGTTGGTGCCGGGTCCGTTGCGGACGTTCACCCGGGTGCCGGGGGCGACCGGGAACATCGGGTAGCCGGAACCGGCGGCCAGGCTCTGGATTTGGCTCGAATCGTTCTCAACAGACATGCGAAATCTCCCCCCATGGGCGTTGCCCTGCGCAACTCGCGCAGGCTAGCAGGACCTTGGAGATGCACAAGGGTCATCGACTAGGCTCCGGCGGGGGTGGTGAGCGGTGCATTCGCTGCGCGCGGACTACGTGGGCTTTCCGGAGTACGCCGGGCAGTACCGGCTCGAATCGGTGCTCGGTTCCGGAGGGATGGGCGTCGTCCATCTGGCCACGTCCGGCTCGGGGCTGAAACTCGCCGTCAAGATCGTGCACCCCGAGCACGCGGTGGATCCGGAGTTCCGGGCCCGGTTCCGCCAGGAGGTCGCCGCGGCGCGGCGGGTGAGCGGCGTGTTCACCGCCCCCGTCGTGGATGCCGATCCCGATGCCGAACGGCCTTGGATGGCCACCCTGTTCATCGACGCGCCGACGCTCGCCGAACGGGTACGGGAACGGGTGCTGGACCCCGTCGAACTGACCCGGCTCGCCGCCGGTCTGGCCGAGGCCCTGCGGGACATCCACCGGGCCGGAGTGGTGCACCGGGATCTGAAGCCCAGCAACGTGCTGATGGCTCCGGACGGCGTGCGGGTCATCGACTTCGGGATCTCGCGCCCGGCGGACAGTGATCTGCGGACCGAGACCGGAAAGCTGATCGGCACTCCGCCGTACATGGCGCCCGAGCAGTTCCAGCGGCCGCGGGACGTGGGGACGGCCGCGGACGTCTTCGCCCTGGGGGCCGTGCTCGTGCACGCGGCGACGGGGCGCGGACCGTTCGACTCGGACAGCCACTACCTGGTGGCGTACCAGGTGGTGCACAGCGAGCCCGATCTGACCGGACTGCCGCCGCGGCTCGTACCGCTCGTCGCCCGGTGCCTGGCGAAGGATCCGGTGGAGCGGCCCACCGCCGAGGAGCTGATCGCCGAGATGCGGGCGATCGCGTACCCGACGGCCGAGGACACCCAGGCCTTCATCCCCCGGCCGCGGCAGCCTTCGGAGTCGGAGCAGGTCACGCACCAGCGGGAGCGGAGCGCCGTCGAGCCCGGGACGGCCGGACGCCGAGCCCGCGTGGCCGTCGGGATCGGGGTCGGGCTGCTGCTCACCGGCGTCGCCGCGGTCGGCGGGTACTGGCGGTTCGGGCCGGACGCCGGACCGCGCGGCCAGATCGCCGCGCAGGCCGAGCCGGCGCCGCAGAAGGGCTTCGCCCCCTGGGCGGTCCCCTTGGGGAAGCCCGGTACGGGCAGCCGGATCGGGGCCTGCTCCTGGCAGTCGGCGGCACTCTACTGCGCCGGTCCGGGCCTCGCCGCGGCCCGGCTGGACCCCGCGGACGGCACCACCGTGTGGGCGGTGGAGGCGACCGGCCGGGCGCCCCGGACCACGACCCCCGGTGCGCCGGTCCACGCGGGCGGGCAGGTTCTCGTCGTGGCGCCGGGCAGCGAGACCCTCCAGGCGCTGGACCCGGGCACGGGAACGGAGACCTGGAAGCGGAAGCTGCCGGGCGGCTCACAGGTGGTGACCGCCGGCGGGCAGGTCCTGCTCGTGGGGACGACCGGCAGCGTCACCGCGCTGGACGCGGCCAGTGGCACGCCGCGCTGGACCCGGCAGATCGGCGGGGTCGGTGCCGAGTGGTGGGGCGGCACGGACGAGTCCGGAGCGCCCGGGCTGTACGTGGCGACGTCCGGGAGCGACAGCGGGTCGACACAACTCGCCGCAGTGGACCCGGCGGACGGGACGGTCCGCTGGCAGTTCCGGACGCAGGGGCGGCTGCGCCCGGTCGGCGTGGCGCAGGGCGGGCTGTACCTGCTGGACCTCGACGCGTCCTCCCGGACCGGCGCGGTCGTGCGCGCCGACCTGGCGGCGCACGTGGTGCACCGCGTGCGGCTGACGGCGCCGGTGTACGACGCGGAGCCGACGGTGGGCCAGGACGGCACCGTGTACCTGTTCGGGACCTCGGGCACGCTGGTTGCGGTCGGAACGGCCAGCGAGCAGTGGCGGCTGGAGACGGGCCTGGCAGTGGCCTCCCGGCCGGTGTTCGCCGGCGGCCGGGTGTTCCTGACGGCCCCGGACGGACGGCTCCTTGCCGTCGACGCGGGCAGCGGACGGCCGGCGGGACAGACAAAGCCGCGCATGGCCGACGGCAGCACCAAGTACACCTCCACCCTGCCCGCGCCCGTGGTCGGTGATGGGCGGGTGTTCGCGGGGGCGCCCGACGGGTCGGTGTTCGCGGTGGCGGCGGGGGATCCGGCCGGGTGGTGAGACGGCGGCGCCCCCGCACCGGAGGGGTGCGGGGGCGCCGGCGGGGTCGGTCGTCAGCCCAGGCGGCTGACGTCGCGCACCGCGCCCTTGTCGGCGCTGGTGGCCATCGCGGCGTAGGCGCGCAGGGCCGCGGAGACCTTGCGCTCGCGGTTCTTCGGGGCGTAGACGCCGCCGAGGGCCTCGTGGCGGGCCGCCAGGGTGGCTTCGTCGACGAGGAGCTCGATGGAGCGGTTCGGGATGTCGATGCGGATGAGGTCGCCGTCCTGGACGACGGCGATGTTGCCGCCCGAGGCCGCCTCCGGGGAGGCGTGGCCGATGGACAGGCCCGAGGTGCCGCCGGAGAAGCGGCCGTCGGTGACCAGGGCGCAGACCTTGCCGAGGCCGCGGCCCTTGAGGAAGGAGGTGGGGTAGAGCATCTCCTGCATGCCGGGGCCGCCGCGCGGGCCCTCGTAGCGGATGACGACGACGTCGCCCGCCTTGATCTCCTTGCGGAGGATCTTGTCGACGGCCTCGTCCTGCGACTCGCAGACGACGGCGGGGCCCTCGAAGGTCCAGATCGACTCGTCGACGCCCGCCGTCTTCACGACGCAGCCGTCGACGGCGATGTTGCCGCGCAGGACGGCGAGGCCGCCGTCCTTGGAGTACGCGTGCTGCACGGAGCGGATGCAGCCGCCCTCGGCGTCGAGGTCGAGGGTGTCCCAGCGCTCGGACTGCGAGAAGGCCGTGGCGGAGCGCTGGCAGCCGGGCGCCGCGTGCCACAGCTCCATGGCCACGTCGGTGGCCGTGCCGGAGCGGGGGTCCCAGTCCGCGAGCCAGGTCTCCAGGTTCTCGGAGTGGACCGAGGTGACGTCCTTGTTCAGGAGTCCGCCGCGGTGCAGCTCACCGAGGATGGCGGGCATGCCGCCGGCCCGGTGCACGTCTTCCATGTAGTACGTGCCGCCGGGCGCCACGTTCGGCGCGACCTTGGACAGGCACGGGACCCGGCGGGAGATCTCGTCGATGTCCGTGAGGTCGTAGTCCAGCCCGGCCTCCTGCGCGGCGGCGAGGAGGTGCAGGATCGTGTTCGTGGAGCCGCCCATGGCGATGTCGAGGGCCATGGCGTTCTCGAAGGCCTGGCGGGACGCGATGGAGCGGGGCAGGACCGAGTGGTCGTCCTGCTCGTAGAAGCGCTTGGTGATCTCGACGATCGTGCGGCCGGCGTCCTCGTACAGGGCGCGGCGGGCGGTGTGCGTCGCGAGGACCGAGCCGTTGCCGGGGAGGGCGAGGCCGATGGCCTCGGCGAGGCAGTTCATCGAGTTGGCGGTGAACATGCCCGAACACGAGCCGCAGGTCGGGCAGGCGTTCTCCTCGATGCGCAGGACGTCCTCGTCGGAGACGTTCTCGTTGGAGGCGTCGACCATGGCGTCGATCAGGTCGAGCTTGCGGACGGTGCCGTCCACGAGGGTGGCCTGGCCGGCTTCCATCGGGCCGCCGGAGACGAAGACGACCGGGATGTTGAGGCGCAGGGCGGCCATCAGCATGCCGGGGGTGATCTTGTCGCAGTTGGAGATGCAGATCAGCGCGTCGGCGCAGTGCGCCTCGACCATGTACTCGACCGAGTCCGCGATCAGGTCGCGGGAGGGGAGGGAGTACAGCATGCCCGCGTGGCCCATCGCGATGCCGTCGTCGACCGCGATGGTGTTGAACTCGCGGGGGACGGCGCCGGCGGCGAGGATCGCGTCGGAGACGATGCGGCCGACCGGTGCCAGGTGGGTGTGGCCGGGGACGAACTCGGTGAAGGAGTTGGCGACCGCGATGATCGGCTTCCCGATGTCCGCGCTCGCTACGCCCGACGCGCGCATCAGCGCACGAGCGCCTGCCATGTTGCGGCCGTGGGTGACGGTGCGGGACCTCAGCTCGGGCATGCGGTTCACTCCCCATGAGTGCGGCTGTACGGTCAGCCGCGACTGCGGATATGGCTCAGATACGAGGCTACGCCCACCGCCCGCGATCCGGACGGCGCGTCCGCATGACGGGACGGCAGGCTCACTCCTCGGTCAGGTACCGCTGCAGCGTAGGGGCCACGAGCGCCACGATGTCCTCCGCGTCCGCGGACGCGAGGGGCTCGACCTGGACGACGTAGCGCAGGATCGCGATGCCCACCATGTGGGAGGCGGCGAGCTCGGCGCGGAAGGTCGGGTCGGGGACGTGGAGGTCGGCGGCGACCCGCTCCAGGACCCGCCGCAGCACCAGCCCGCGCAGCACCTTCGCGGCGGCCTCGTGGGTGAGGGCGGAGCGGATCACGGCGAGCAGCGGGGCCCGGGTGACCGGGTTCTCCCAGACGCCCAGGAAGTACCTGGCCAGCCGCTCGCCGATGCCGTCCGGTCCGCCGCCGACGATCGCGGGGACCACGAGGGCCGGCTCCAGGCTCATCTCGATGGCCGCGGCGAAGAGGTCGTCCTTGCTGCCGAAGTAGTGGTGGACCAGCGCCGGGTCCACCCCCGCCACCTTCGCGATGCCGCGGACGGAGGTCTTGTCGTACCCGCGCTCCGCGAACACCTCGCGGGCGGCCAGCCGGATGCGCTCCTGCGTGCCGGGGCCGTCGTCGGCCTCGTCCTGCCGTGGCCGGCCGGGCCCGCGGCGGCGCGGCTTCTCCGTTCCCGTCATGACCGCCGGGCCCTGTCCCGGGTGGTGGTGTCAGTGGTGGTGGTGGCGGCGGCGGTGGCGGCGGTGGCGAGGTGCAGCCGTGTGAAGGCCAGCGCCTCGGCGAGGTCGGCCTCGCGCTCGGCCGACGACATCGCGCGCCGCGTGTTCACCTCGATCACCACGTGACCGTCGAACGAGGTCCGGGCGAGGCCCTCCAGCAGCTCGGCGCAGGGCTGCGTGCCCCGCCCCGGGACCAGGTGCTCGTCCTTCGCCGAACCGTTTCCGTCGGCGAGGTGGATGTGCGCGAGCCGGTCGCCCATCCGGTCGATCATCGCGGTGGCGTCGGTCCGGGCGGTCGCGGTGTGCGAGAGGTCGACGGTGAAGTGCCGGTAGTCGTCCTTGGTCACGTCCCACTCGGGTGCGTACGCGAGCATCTCGCGGTCGCGGTAGCGCCAGGGGTACATGTTCTCCACGGCGAACCGGACGTCGGTCTCGTCGGCCATCCGCCAGATCCCGGAGACGAAGTCCCGCGCGTACTGGCGCTGCCAGCGGAAGGGCGGGTGCACGACGACGGTGGACGCGCCGAGCCGCTCGGCCGCCGCCTGCGCCCGCTGCAGCTTGGTCCACGGGTCGGTGGACCACACGCGCTGGGTGATCAGCAGGCACGGCGCGTGCACGGCGAGGATCGGCACCTGGTGGTGGTCCGACAGCCGGCGCAGGGCGTCGACGTCCTGACTGACCGGATCCGTCCAGACCATGACCTCCACGCCGTCGTACCCGAGGCGCGCGGCGATCTCGAAGGCGGTCGCCGTGGACTCCGGATAGACGGAGGCGGTGGAGAGGGCGACTTTCGCGGTCGGGATGCGGACTGGTTCTGCCACGGAGACAGGGTACGGGCCCAACGCCCGCCCGGTACGTGACGACCGCCACCCGCCCCCGCCCCGGAGCCGGCCCCCGAGCCGGGCGCGAGGCCGACGCGTGCGCGGCGCGAGGCCGACGCGAGGCCAGGGCGAGGCCGGCGCACGGCCGGGGCGAGGGCGGCGCACGGCCGGGGCGAGGGCGGGGCACGGCCGGGGCGCAGGCCGACGCGGGAGCGGCGCGAGGCCGACGCGAGGCCAGGGCGAGGCCGACGCACAGCCGGGGCGAGGGCGGGGCACGGCCGGGGCGCAGGCCGACGCGTGCGCGGCGCGAGGCCGACGCGAGGCCAGGGCGAGGCCGACGCACAGCCGGGGCGAGGGCGGGGCACGGCCGGGGCGCAGGCCGACGCGTGCGCGGCGCGAGGCCGACGCGAGGCCAGGGCGAGGCCGACGCACAGCCGGGGCGAGGGCGGGGCACGGCCGGGGCGCAGGCCGACGCGGGAGCGGCCCGAGGCCGACGCGGGAGCGGCCCGAGGGCGGCGCGGGAGCGGGGCGAGGGCGGCGCGGGAGCGGGGCGAGGGCGGCGCGGGAGCGGGGCGAGGGCGGCGCGGGAGCGGGGCGAGGGCGGCGGGAGATCGGCGCGGGAGCGGGGCGAGGGCGGCGGGAGATCGGCCCGAAGCACGACGTGTGGCCACCCCGCGCCCTGGCGCGAAGCCGGGCGCAGGTCCTGCGCGGGCACCGCGTGCGCGGCGCGGGGCGGGGTCGGCCCGAGGGCGGGGCGGGCCCTGTGCGGGCGGCTGGCGCAGGCGGGAGGCCGACACAGGCGGGAGGCTCTGGCGGGAGGCCGGCGCGGACCCTGCGCGACGCGAGTCCCGCCCGAGCGCCGGTCCGAGGGCGGGGCAGCGCGGGCCCGGCTCGGGCTCTGCGCGGGCGCGGCCGAGCCCTGGCGGGAGGCCGGCACCGGCCCGGCTTGGGCCCTGCGCTGCTGGCGCTGGCGCTGCACGTGGCCGGCCGGCCACTGCCGAGGCGGACGCACGCGGGCCAGCGGGCCGTAGGCCGCCCGGCCCACATCGGGATCGCCACGGTCCGTCAGCCGCCTTAGGTTTCGGGCAAGATGCGGGTTTTCGCCCGCTTTACACCGAGAGGGCTGCCCGTATGACTCGCCGTTGGATCACATCCGCCCTGTGCGCGCTCGCGCTGCTCGCACCGGGCTCGCTCGGCACCGCCTCGGCCGCCGAGGGGGGCCGGACCCCCTTGCGCGTCATCACCCGCAACCTCTACCTGGGCGCCGACCTCGCCCCCGTCCTCGCCGCCACCAGCCCGCAGGGCCTCGTCGCCGCGGTGACCGCGGTGTGGGCGAACGTCCAGGCGACGGACTTCCCGGAGCGCGCCGAGGCGCTGGCCGACGAGATCGCCGAGAACGACCCCCACCTCGTGGGCCTCCAGGAAGCCGTGCTGTGGCGCAGCCAGACCCCGGCCGGGCCGGGGTCAGCCACCCACGTCGAGTACGACTTCCTGCAGATCCTCCTCGACGAGCTCTCCGCCCGCGGCAAGCACTACGCCGCCGTGGCCAGCGTCACCGTCGGCAGCGACTTCGAGGCCCCGCGCGCCACGCCCGGCGGCGGCGGCCTCCAGGACATCCGCCTCACCGACCGCGACGTGCTCCTGGCCCGCACCGACCTGCCCGCGCATGCCTTCTCCGTGGCCCACGCGAAAGCCGCCCGGTTCCGGAACCACCTGCCCGTCTGCCGGCCCGTGCTCGGCTGCCCGCCCAATCCGCCCCTCAAGATCGAGCGCGGCTGGGTCTCTGCCGACGTCACGCTCCGCGGCCGCACCGCCCGGGTGGTGACCACCCATCTCGAACCGGCCGCCCCCGCCGTCCAGGAGGCACAGGCCGGCGAACTGCTCGCCGGCCCGCTGAACACCAAGCTCCCCACCGTGCTCCTCGGCGACCTCAACTCGGCGGCCGGCGGAGTCGGCGCGACACCGGGAACCGGCACCCAGAGCTACAACCGGCTCCTGGCCGCCGGCTTCAAGGACGCCTGGACCGCCAACCGCCACCGCCCCGGCGGCCCCGGCTTCACCTGCTGCCAGGCCCCCGACCTGCGCAACGCCGCCTCCAGCCTCACCCAGCGCATCGACTACGTGCTGTTCCGCGGCAAGATCCACGCGCTGGCGGCCGACCGGGTGGGCGAGAACCCCGCCGACCGCACCCCGTCGGGGCTGTGGCCCTCCGACCACGCCGGCATCACGAGCGTGCTCCGACTGCGCTGACCGCCCCACCGCCGCCGGCCGGCCGGAGCCCGAGCTCCCAGGAGCCCGTACCTTCCTACGATCCCGTCGGCATGTGGTCCAGCCTCCGCAGGATCACGCCCTCGCGCAGGGCCCACGGGCAGATCTCCAGCTCGTCGACACCGAACAGGTCCATCGCACCCTCCGCGACGAGCGCGCCCGCCAGGAGCTGGTTCGCCCGGCCCTCCGAGACACCCGGCAGGGCCGAGCGCTGGGCCGTGGTCATCGCCGCGAGCCGCGGCACCCACTCCTCCAGGGACTTGCGGCTCAGGTCCCGCTGCACGTACAGACCGTCCGCCGAACGGGCCGCGCCCGCGATGCGGGCCAGCTGCTTGAAGGTCTTCGACGTCGCGACCACGTGGTCCGGGGCGCCGAAGCGGCTGAACTCGCGCACCGTGCGGGCGATCTCCGCCCGCACGTGCCGCCGTAGCGCCCGGACGTCCAGCGTGTCCGGCGGGTCGCCCGGGAGCCAGCCCGAGGTGAGGCGGCCCGCGCCCAGCGGCAGCGAGACGGCCGCGTCCGGGTCCTCGTCGATGCCGTACGCGATCTCCAGCGAGCCACCGCCGATGTCCAGGACCAGTAGTTTCCCGGCGGACCAGCCGAACCACCGGCGGGCCGCCAGGAACGTCAGCCGGGCCTCGTCCGCGCCGGTCAGCACCGGCAGGTCGACGCCCGTCTCGGCCTTGACCCGCGCCAGCACCTCGTCCGCGTTCGTGGCCTCGCGCACGGCACTGGTCGCGAAGGGGAGGACGTCCTCGCAGCCCTTGTCCTCGGCGGCCTGCACCGCGTCGCCGATCACCGAGACGAGACGCTCCACGCCCTCGGGGGTGACGGCCCCGCCCTTGTCGAGGAGCTCCGCCAGGCGCATTTCCACCTTGTGCGAGTGCGCCGGCTGCGGGCGCGCACCGGGGTGCGCATCCACCACCAGCAGATGGACCGTGTTCGAACCCACATCAAGGACACCGAGTCTCATAGGGGGAAACGCTACTGCGACGAACGCCGAGGGGTGAGGTAAGGGGCGCTTAGGCTTGGGTTTGTGCCAAATACGAAGAAGGCCAACAAGACCCGGCCGCAGAAGGACACGGGCAAGAACCCCGCCAAGGGCAAGAACTCCGGCGGCAGGAACGGCAAGGGCAAGAACCCCGTCGTCTCCGACGAGAAGGGCCTCGACTTCCCCCGGGCCTGGGTGGAGTTCCCCGACCCCGGCGACGACGAGCAGGTCTTCCGCTGCGACCTGACCTGGCTGACCTCCCGGTGGACCTGCATCTTCGGCCAGGGCTGCCAGGGCATCCAGGCGGGCCGGGCGGACGACGGCTGCTGCACGCTCGGCGCGCACTTCTCCGACGAGGACGACGAGAAGCGCGTCGCGCAGCACGTGGCCCGGCTGACGCCCGAGCTGTGGCAGTTCCACGACGTCGGCAGCGAGAGCGGGTGGACGCAGCACGACGACGACGGGGAGAAGCAGACCCGCCGCTGGGACGGCGCGTGCATCTTCCTGAACCGGCCGGGGTTCCCCGCCGGCGCCGGCTGCTCGCTGCACATCCTCGCGATGAAGGAGGGCCGCGAGCCGCTGGAGACCAAGCCCGACGTCTGCTGGCAGCTGCCGATCCGCCGGACGTACGACTGGATCGACCGGCCCGACGACACCCGCGTGCTGCAGGTGTCGATCGGCGAGTACGACCGCCGCGGCTGGGGTCCCGGCGGCCACGACCTGCACTGGTGGTGCACGTCCGCCACCTCTGCGCACGGCGCCGGGGACCCGGTGTACGTGTCGTACCGCGCCGAGCTGACGGAGCTGATGGGCAAGGAGGGGTACGAGGCGCTCGTGAAGCTGTGCGAGGCCCGGCTGGCCTCCCTGCTGCCGATGGCCCCGCACCCGGCCGACCCGGCCGGCCCGGCCTGACCTGTGCGGCCCGTCTGACCGGCCCGGTCCCGTCCGGCCCGGCCGGTCCGGCCCGGCTAGGTCCGGCGGACGGCTAACCCGGTGACCCCGACGGGCCCGGGTCCGGTCCTGGGGAAACCGTTCCGCCTGAGCCGTCCGACGGCGTCGCGGTCGGCGTGGGCGTCGGGGACGGCGGCGGGATCGTCGGCTCCGTGGGCGTCGGGGTCGGCGTGGGCGGCTGCGTCGGGTCCGGGGTCGGGGTCGCGGGCCGCGTCGGATCGGGCGACGGCGTCGGGGTCGACGCGGGGCGGCCCCGGCCCTGGATGGAGACCACCGCACCGCTCGGATCGACCCCGACCCGGGCCGTCCAGGCGCCCACGGGCTGGGCCCCGGAGTCCACGGCGATCCGCAGGGTGACCGATTCTCCAGGGGCCAGCGTGCCCGCGGTCCGGCTCGCGCGCAGCCAGGGCGCGTCGGACCAGAGCCGCCAGTCCACGGGGGCGCCGCCCGAGGCGGTGAGGGTGAGCAGCGTGAGGGAGCCGCGGGAGGACGCGGCGACGGCGAGGTGGCCGGGGGCTCCGGCGTGGTCGGGGCCGGTGGGCGGGCCGGTGCTGATCACCTCGACGGAGACGTCGGATTCGTCGTCGCTCTGGGCGAAGCCGGGGCCGCCGGTCGTGCTGGCGGCGTTCCCGGCGTTCTCGTAGGCCGTCAGCGGGCGGCCGTCGGTGCGCGCCGTCGGGAGCTCGGACTCGCTGGCGGAGATACGGGTGGAGTCGCCGCCGACGGGCTCGCCCGTGCTGGGGGCGCCGCGGTACGCAGCCCACAGCGCCAGCACCGGGGCCGCGACGACGGTGGCGACGACGGTCGTGGTCACCGCCCGGGCGCGCAGCCGGTCGCGGCGGGCGGCATGGTCCCTGGGGTCCATCGGGAAGCCGGTGCGGTCGAAGCGCGGGCCGGGCCTGCGGCTGCGGCCCCTGCCGGAGCGGAGCATCGCCGCGTGGACGGCGGTGCGGGGGGCGGGTACGAGCGGGAGGGCGGCGGTGTTGATGCCGCCGGAGCCCGGCCAGGGGGCGGCGACGCCCACGCGCTCGGCAACGCGGCGGCACCGGGGGCAGTCGTCGACGTGGCGGACGAGCTCGGCGCGCAGGGTGCTGGACAGCAGTACGTTTCCGGCACCCTCGCCGTCTCCGCCGCCGCCGGTGAGGAGGGAGACGGCGGGACAGTTCCCGGTCTCCACGACGGCGAGGGCGGCGCGGGTGCGCTCCACCTCGCAGGCGGCGCCGGACAGGAGCTCCCGGGCGGCGGCCGGAGGCGTGCCGAGGACGGCGGCGAGTTCGGGGACGCCGAGGCGGTGGCGGACGGCGAGTTCGAGGGCCTCGCGCTGGGCGGGCGTGGTACCGGCGGCCTCGGGCCAGGCGAGCCGGGCCAGTTCGGTACGGCGGTAGGCGTGCACGTCAACCGGCCGATGGGCTTCCGGGGCGCGTTCGGCGTCCGGGGCGTCGCCCGGGTCCGTGTCATGACCCGGTGCACGGGTGCGCCCGGCGTGCTCCGGCGCACGCCGGGCGGAATGCGCTCCGGGTCGGGTGCGCCGTTGCTCTGCCAGCCGGCGCAGGCAGCCCCAGCGGGCGAGCGCGTAGAGCCAGGCCCGCCGGTCCCCCTCGTCGGGGCAGCGGCCGGGGTGCCGCTCGGCCACGGCGAGGACGTCGCCCAGCACGTCGGTGGCGGTCTCGTGGTCGCACAGGACCGACAGGCAGTACGTGAACAGACCGTCCAGGTAAGGCTCGTGCCGGAAGGGGGGCGGCTGCTCCCCCTCGCTGTACGTGCGCCCGTGCGCCCGGTGTGCGCCGGTGCGCGATGAGGGGTGTGCCTGGTTGCTGCTGTTCACCTGGCGACCGTAGGCGGCGCGCCGGTGGCGCTCTGGAAGCCTTCCCCACTTTTAGCCCTTACGGGTGAACAGATCGGTGATCCGCTGACGACGGCCCTGACGTGGGAGGGCTCCGCCCCCGCCGCCGCCTCCACCCCCGCCCCCGCCCGGTCTGTCAGTGCGGGCGGCTACCGTGAGCGGCATGGCTGCCCGCACTGCTCGTTCATCCGCCAAGGACCGGCCGTCCTACCGCTGTACCGAGTGCGGCTGGACGACCGCGAAATGGCTCGGCCGGTGCCCCGAGTGCCAGGCCTGGGGCACCGTCGAGGAAATGGGCGCGCCCGCCGTGCGGACCACCGCCGCCGGCCGGGTGTCGACCGCCGCGGTGCCGATCGCGCAGGTCGACGGGCGGACCGCGACCGCGCGCAGCACCGGTGTGGACGAGCTGGACCGCGTCCTCGGCGGCGGGCTCGTCCCCGGCGCCGTCGTCCTGCTCGCCGGCGAGCCCGGCGTCGGGAAGTCGACGCTGCTGCTGGACGTGGCGGCGAAGGCGGCCAGCGACGAGCACCGCACCCTCTACGTCACGGGCGAGGAGTCGGCGAGCCAGGTGCGGCTGCGGGCCGACCGGATCAACGCCCTCAGCGACCACCTCTACCTCGCCGCCGAGACCGATCTCTCCGCCGTGCTCGGGCACCTCGACGCCGTGAAGCCCTCCCTCCTGATCCTGGACTCCGTCCAGACCGTCGCCTCCCCCGAGATCGACGGCGCGCCCGGCGGCATGGCCCAGGTGCGGGAGGTGGCCGGGGCGCTGATCCGGGCCTCCAAGGAGCGCGGGATGTCCACCCTCCTCGTCGGCCACGTGACCAAGGACGGGGCGATCGCCGGACCCCGGCTGCTGGAGCACCTCGTGGACGTGGTGCTGAGCTTCGAGGGCGACCGGCACGCGCGCCTGCGGCTGGTGCGCGGCATCAAGAACCGGTACGGGGCCACCGACGAGGTCGGCTGCTTCGAGCTGCACGACGAGGGGATCACCGGGCTCGCCGACCCGAGCGGGCTGTTCCTGACCCGGCGCGCCGAGGCCGTTCCCGGGACCTGTCTGACGGTCACCCTGGAGGGCAAGCGTCCGCTGGTCGCCGAGGTGCAGGCGCTGACCGTGGACTCGCAGATCCCCTCCCCCCGGCGCACGACCTCGGGCCTGGAGACCTCGCGCGTGTCGATGATGCTGGCGGTGCTGGAGCAGCGCGGCCGGATCACGGCGCTGGGCAAGCGCGACATCTACAGCGCGACCGTGGGCGGGGTGAAGCTGACCGAGCCTGCCGCCGACCTGGCGATCGCGCTCGCCCTGGCCTCCGCCGCCAGTGACGTCCCGCTGCCGAAGAACCTCGTGGCGATCGGCGAGGTCGGCCTGGCCGGCGAGGTCCGGCGGGTGACCGGCGTGCAGCGGCGCCTCGCCGAGGCGCACCGGCTCGGCTTCACGCACGCACTGGTCCCGGCGGATCCGGGGAAGGTCCCGGCCGGGATGAAGGTGATCGAAGTGGCCGACATGGGCGACGCGCTCCGGGTGCTGCCGCGCGGTCGCTCCCGTACGCCGGCCAGGGAGCGGGCCTCGGACTGACGGGGCAGCGGCCCTGGTCAGGGGGTCCGTACGGGGCCCCCGTACGGCGTACCTGGCCAAGCCACGGCGGGGCCGCAGCGCGCGCCGGTAGACTTTGGGCTGGTCCGCCCGGCCGTACGCACGTCCTCGTGCCCGCGGCGCGGGGCGGCGCAACCCGCGACCGGAGGAGTGCAGTGGCAGCCAAGGACGGGGCAGCAGCATCCGGCAAGTCGGGCGCGAGCTCCAAGCAGGAGGCCATGATGCGCGCCTCGCTGAGCGCGGTCGCACCTGGTCAGCCGCTGCGTGACGGCTTGGAGCGGATCGTCCGCGGCAACACCGGCGGGCTCCTCGTCCTCGGCATGGACAAGTCCGTCGAGGCCATGTGCACCGGTGGTTTCGTCCTGGACGTGGAGTTCACCGCGACCCGGCTGCGCGAGCTGTGCAAGCTCGACGGCGCGCTCATCCTCGACAAGGACATCACCAAGATCCTGCGCGCCGGTGTGCAGCTGGTGCCGGACGCGTCGATCCCGACGGAGGAGACCGGTACGCGTCACCGCACGGCGGACCGCGTCTCCAAGCAGTGCGGCTTCCCGGTGGTCTCCGTCTCCCAGTCGATGCGGCTCATCGCGCTGTACGTGGACGGGGAGCGGCGGGTCCTGGAGGAGTCCGGGGCGATCCTGTCGCGGGCGAACCAGGCGCTGGCCACACTGGAGCGGTACAAGCTGCGCCTCGACGAGGTCGCGGGCACGCTGTCGGCGCTGGAGATCGAGGACCTGGTCACGGTCCGCGACGTGACGGCGGTCGCGCAGCGGCTGGAAATGGTCCGCCGGATCGCGACCGAGATCGCCGAGTACGTGGTCGAACTGGGCACGGACGGGCGACTGCTGTCGCTGCAGCTGGACGAGCTGACGGTCGGCATCGAGCAGGAGCGGGAGCTCGTCATCCGGGACTACGTGCCGGAGCCGACGGCGAAGCGTTCCCGCACGGTGGACGAGGCGCTGGCGGAACTGGACGCGCTGACGCATCCGGAACTGCTGGAGCTGGCGATCGTGGCGAAGGCGCTGGGGTACACGGGCTCGCCGGAGACCCTGGACTCGGCGGTGTCGCCCCGCGGGTACCGGCTGCTGGCGAAGGTGCCGAGGCTGCCGGGAGCGATCATCGAGCGGCTCGTGGAGCACTTCGGGGGCCTGCAGAAGCTGCTCGCTGCCAGCGTGGACGACCTGCAGACGGTCGACGGGGTCGGCGAGGCGCGTGCGCGCAGCGTCCGCGAGGGCCTGTCCCGCCTGGCGGAGTCCTCGATCCTCGAGCGCTACGTCTGACCGGGCTCGGCCCCGAACCCGGCTGAAACATAGCCCCGCCGGCGTTTGAGGCGCGGGGGTTCGGGGCGGAGCCCCCGCAGCGGCGCCGCAGACGCTAGTCCTGCTTCAGGACGAACGAGGTCCGGGCGACCGGCATCCCGGGGGACTTGACCTCGACCACGTACGTGTCGGGAGCCGCGGACCCCGCCGGAGGCGACTGGCACTGGTCGGCCGCGCTGAACCTGCGGTCCCATTCAAGCGCCTGCTTCGTCTCCCCCTGAGCCGGCACCCGGAAGAAGGCGTTGCCCGCGCCCGGCGGGCAGTCCGCCGAGGACCACACGGCCTTGCTGCTGCTCGCCTGAAGGATGGTCAGGACCGCCTGCTTCGGGCCGAGGTCCACCTTGCAGGTGGTGCCGGAGGTGTTGCGGGCGACCAGTTCGAGCCGGGGCTTCTCGTCCGCCTCGTACTCGTTCTTCGCGCTCTTGACCTCCCACTGCAGCGCACCCGGCGCGCACGTGGGGAGCGGGGAGTCCGCCGGGACCTGCGCCTGGCCGCCCGCCGCGCCGCCGCCCGAGCCCGAGCCGCCGCCCGTGGCCGTGCCGCTGCCCGGCTCACCGTTCTTGCCCGCGCCGCCCGTTGCACCGCCTTCGGAGCCGGTGGTTCCGCCGCTGCCGGCCTCCGGGCGCCCGCCGGGGGCCGCGCTGATCGCGGGGCCGGTCCCGGCCGGGCCGGGGGTGATCGAGGCGACGGGGTCGGGGCCGCCCTGGCCCTTTCCGTTCGTACTCGTCTTCCCCCCGCCGGAACTGACGGTCCATACAGCGAGGAGCGCGAGGAGCGCGACGACGGACGCCAGCACAGCCCTCCGTCGCCAGTAGATGGAGGAGGGGAGCGGCCCGACCGGATTGCGCAGAGATCCCACGGACGGAACTTTACGAGAGTTCGCGGCCCGATCAGTGCCCCACATGCCGCGCAGCGGGCTTGATTTGCCGATGATCATCCTGCGGGCGTATCCGGAACCGCCGGGAACCAGCCAGAGGTCTGATGCGGGGATTGATCCGCTTTGACTACATTCGGTGGCCATGGACGGCTCAGGCCTCTACCTCGACATCACCGGTTTCGCCCGTTCCACACCCGGATGGGTGCAGTCCGCGTTCGAGGCCTGGACGGTCTACGGGCTCCTGCTCTTCGGCGTGCTCGTCACCGCCGTCTGGTGGCACTCGCGCGGCCGCGGCGGCCCCCGGCCGGTCGCCCTCGCCGTCCTCGCGCCCCTGGCCACCGCCGTCGCGTACGCCGGCTCGCGCCGCTGACCGTGCCGCTCGCGCTGCTGATGGCCTTCTCCCGGGTCTTCGTCGGCGTGCACTATCCGCACGACGTGGCGATGGGCCTGCTGCCGGGCGGTTCGGCCGCCGCCCTCTTCGTCCTCGCACTCACCGGTCCGATCTGTACGGTCATCGCCGCCATACGGGCGAGCGGGGTCCGCGCCGCCGTCTGGTTCACCGGCCCGGGCCCGGCGGGACGGGCCTGAAACGTGCCAGGATGCCGTCTGTCATGACTGCATCTCCCGCTTCCGCCACGGCCGTATCCCCCGACTCCTCGCACGCGCTGCACTCCCCCGTCATCGCGTGGTTCGACGAGCACGCCCGCGACCTGCCCTGGCGCCGCCCCGAGGCCGGCCCCTGGGGGGTCATGGTCAGCGAGTTCATGCTCCAGCAGACCCCGGTCAGCCGGGTCCTCCCGGTCTACGAGCAGTGGCTCGCCCGGTGGCCCCGCCCCGCCGACCTGGCCGCCGAGGCCCCCGGCGAGGCCGTACGGGCCTGGGGGCGGCTCGGCTACCCGCGGCGCGCCCTGCGCCTGCACGGCGCGGCCGTCGCGATAACGGAGCGGCACGGGGGCGACGTACCGCGGGAGCACGCGCAGCTCCTCTCGCTGCCCGGGATCGGCGAGTACACGGCGGCGGCCGTGGCCTCCTTCGCGTACGGGCAGCGGCACGCCGTCCTCGACACGAACGTCCGGCGGGTCTTCGCGCGCACGGCCACCGGGGTGGAGTACCCGCCGAACGCCACCACCGCCGCGGAACGGCGCCTGGCCCGTGCCCTGCTGCCCGAGGACGAGGCGACCGCGGCGCGCTGGGCGGCGGCCTCGATGGAGCTCGGCGCGCTGGTGTGCACCGCGAAGAGCCCGGACTGCGTCCGCTGCCCGGTGGCCGGGCTGTGCGCGTGGCGCCTCGCAGGGAAGCCGGCGCACGAGGGACCGCCGCGGCGCGGGCAGACGTACGCCGGGACCGACCGGCAGGTGCGCGGCAAGCTCCTCGCGGTGCTCCGGGAGGCGGTGGGCGCCGTTCCGCAGGCCGTGCTCGACACGGTGTGGGACGAGCCGGTGCAGCGGGCCCGGGCTCTGGACGGGCTGGTCTCGGACGGGCTGGTGGAACCCCTCGACGGGGGGCTGTACCGGCTTCCGCAGACCTGAGCGGAGCCGTTGCCGGGCGGGCCCGGGCGGGGGTCCGGGCGAGGGCCCGGGCGCCCCGCGGACGACATCCCGGCGACGGCCCGGCAAGCACGCGGTGAGCACGCGGTGAGCACGCGGCGACGGCTCGGCGACCACGCGTAGTCGACCTTGAAACTGAGTCGACGATTCCGCTTCTCCTCGGGAAACCCCAGCTCACGGCGCTGTTACACAACCTATGGGTGTCCGTGCGCCCACCGAAGGCTGGCTCGCACAACCCCGTGACAACCCCTCCGTACCTTCGAATCCGTTAGGCAGCGGATGAGCGGTGGATGGCAGCGGAGGCGGTCTCAGATGGCGCACGGTGAGGTACTCGAATTCGAAGAGTACGTACGCACCCGGCAGGACGCGCTGCTGCGCAGCGCCCGGCGCCTGGTCCCGGACCCCACCGACGCCCAGGACCTCCTGCAGACCGCGCTCGTGCGCACCTACGGCCGCTGGGACGGCATCGCCGACAAGTCCCTGGCCGACGCCTACCTGCGCCGCGTCATGATCAACACCCGTACCGAGTGGTGGCGCGCCCGCAAGCTCGAAGAGGTCCCCACCGAGCAGCTCCCCGACGCCTCCGTGGAGGACGGCTCCGACCAGCGCGCCGACCGCGCCCTGCTGATGGACATCCTCAAGGTGCTCGCGCCCAAGCAGCGCAGCGTGGTCGTGCTGCGACACTGGGAGCAGATGAGCACCGAGGAGACGGCCGCGGCACTCGGAATGTCTGCGGGTACGGTGAAGAGCACTCTGCACCGCGCGCTGGCCCGCCTCCGGCAGGAGCTGGAGAGCCGGGACCTCGACATGCGGGCGCTGGAGCGCGGTGACCACACCATGCGGTACGAGGGGCGTGAGCGGTGCGCGGCCTGAACGGCCAAGTATTGACCGGCGGGAGATCGCTGGTACTGGTGTCGGCGGGGACGGTCGTCCTCGTCGGCACTGCCGTGTTCGCGGTCGGTTGTGCGACCGGCGGCACCGGCCTGCGCGACGGCGGCCCCGCCCGCTCCGACACCGTGGCCAAGGCCAGCCCGGCCACCCCGTCCACCTCCGCCGACCCCTCCTCGGGCTCGGCCTCCGCGTCCGGCCGCCCGCTGAAGAAGCTCGACCCCGTCGCGCTGCTCAAGGCGGACCCGAAGGTCAGCGCGGAGATCAAGCGGGACCTCAAGCCCTGTGCGGGCAAGGAGTACCCGGTGGACGTGAGCTACGGGAAGGTCACCGGCAGCACCGTCGTCGACATCGTCGTCAACGTCCTGTCCTGCGCCGACGCCCTGGGCCGCGGCTCGTACGTGTACCGGGCGGACGGCGGCTCGTACGAGAATGTGTTCTCGGACGAACAGCCACCCGTCTACGCGGAGATCGACCGGGGCGACCTGGTGGTCACGAAGCAGGTCTACGGAAAGAGCGACCCGCTCTCCTATCCGTCGGGCGAGGACGTGATCACGTACCGCTGGAACGGGGAGACGTTCACCGAGCACGACCGAGTGCACTCGGAGTACAGCAACGTGATCGACGGCGGTGTCCAGCCGGCCCCGGCCACGAGTCAGAAGAACTGAGCACAGAAGAACCGAGGCGAGGCTCCCGCATGGCCGAGACCCATGTCCTGTTCGTGGAGGACGACGACGTCATCCGTGAGGCCACGACCCTGGCGCTGGAACGCGACGGGTTCGTGGTCACCGCCATGCCCGACGGCCTGTCCGGCCTGGAGTCCTTCCGCGCCGACCGGCCGGACATCGCGCTGCTCGACGTGATGGTCCCGGGCATGGACGGCGTGAGCCTGTGCCGCCGCATCCGCGACGAGTCCACCGTCCCCGTGATCATGCTGTCGGCGCGCGCCGACTCCATCGACGTGGTGCTGGGCCTGGAGGCGGGCGCCGACGACTACGTCACCAAGCCCTTCGACGGGTCCGTGCTCGTGGCCCGGATCCGGGCGGTGCTGCGCCGCTTCGACCACTCCGGCGGCCCGCAGAACGGCGGACCGGGCTCCCCGCACGAGATGTCGGACGCGGAGCGCGGCGTGCTCTCCTTCGGCGACCTGGAGGTGGACACCGAGGGCATGGAGGTCCGCCGTTCGGGCGCCGCCGTGGCACTGACGCCGACCGAGATGCGGCTGCTGCTGGAGTTCTCCTCGGCGCCCGGCACCGTACTGTCGCGCGACCGCCTGCTGGAACGGGTCTGGGACTACGACTGGGGCGGCGACACCCGCGTGGTCGACGTCCACGTGCAGCGTCTGCGCACCAAGATCGGACAGGACCGGATCGAAACGGTCCGAGGCTTCGGATACAAGCTCAAAGCTTGACCCGATCCCCCCTGGCGGGAGGGGATGCCTACCCTCGCGGGTGGGGTTTCCCGCTTCGCCACGGACGCCCCGACCGAGAGGAGGACTCCCGTTGAGGTCTGACACCCGTTCCACAGGCAGCAACCGCCGGCCCGGCGGCCAGAAGACCGATCGCGGCGTTCTCGTCCCGATCATGGGTCGTCCCGCAGGCCGAGCACGGCGTGGAGCTGGGGAACCACCGGTCCACGGTGATCAGCTGCAGCCCGTACCGGGCCGCCTCGTACTCCAGCATCCGGCGCAGCTCGCCCCACGCCGCAAGCAGCACACGGCAGCTCCGCGGCTCCAGGCCGGGAAGGCGTTTCCTCCCCCGTCCGAAGCCGGGGCCTTTCACGCGAGAAGACGGGCATGAGACGGTTCACCCTGCGTACGGGGATCCGCTGGAAGATCACACTCGCCATCGCCGCCGTGGGCGCCCTCGTCACGATCGCGCTGAGCCTGGTGGTGCACAGTGCTGCCCGCGTGTCGATGCTGGAGAGCGCGCGCGAAGTGCAGCTGGACCGAGTGCAGTTCATCTCCCGCAACGCCGACGCCGGCCGCAAGCCGCCGATGGGCGCCAAGCTGAACGACCCCGAACTCCCCGCCGAGCTGCGGCGCAAGGCGCAGTCCGGACGGCGCGGGACCTACATCCAGGAGCGGCCGCACGGACTGCCCGAGGTGTGGGCCGCCGTGCCGCTCGAGAACGGGCAGGTGCTGTCGCTGCACACGCAGTTCCGGGAGAGCGCCAACCTGATCCCCGACCTGGACCGGGCCCTGGTCGTCGGCGGGCTGGCCGCCGTGATCGGCGGATCGGCGCTCGGCGTGCTCATCGGCGGGCAGATCTCGCGCAGGCTGCGCAAGGCCGCGGCCGCCGCGCAGCGGGTCGCGCACGGTGATCCCGACGTACGGGTGCGGGACGCGGTCGGCGGCGTCGTCCGCGACGAGACGGACGACCTGGCACGGGCCGTGGACGCCATGGCCGATGCGCTGCAGCAGCGGCTGGAGGCCGAGCGGCGGGTGACGGCGGACATCGCGCACGAGCTGCGCACCCCGGTGACGGGCCTGCTCACGGCGGCGGAACTGCTGCCTCCGGGGCGGCCGACCGAGCTGGTCCGGGACCGGGCGCAGGCGCTGCGCGCGCTGGTCGAGGACGTACTGGAGGTGGCCCGGCTGGACAGCGCGTCGGAGCGGGCGGAGCTCCAGGACGTGGCGCTGGGCGAGTTCGTGAGCCGGCGGGTGACGGCGCTGATGCCGGAGGCGACCGTACGGGTCGTCGCGGACGAGATCGTCAGCACCGACCCGCGCCGGCTGGAGCGGATCCTGGGGAACCTGCTGGCCAATGCCGCGCGGTACGGGCAGCCGCCGATCCAGGTCGACGTCGAGGGCCGGGTCGTACGGGTCCGAGACCACGGGCCGGGCTTCCCGGAGGCACTGCTGCGCGAGGGTCCGAGCCGGTTCCGGACCGGGTCGACGGACCGCGCGGGCGTGGGCCACGGGCTGGGCCTGACCATCGCGGAAGGCCAGGCGCGGGTCCTGGGCGCCCGCCTGACCTTCCGCAACGTGGCGGCCCCGGGCGGCTTCGACCGCGAGGGCACGGCGGCGGGCGCGGTGGCGGTCCTGTGGCTGCCGGAACACGCACCGACGGCCACGGGCAGCTTCCCGGTGATCAAGCTGCCGCAGGGCTAGGCCGTCCCTTTCGGATCTTGCCTGACCCGCGCCGCGGCCGGGTCCTGGCGAGTGGCGCGCCGGAATCCACCTGTGCGCGGGCACCGTACCCGTGGTGTACCGCTCCCGGCCGGGCCGCCGGACTGTCAAGCCCCGAGTTCCCGTGCCATGACGTGCACGCCGGTCCGGGGCGCAATGGAAGTCCCGGATGACACCGCAGGAGGCCAGAGGGCCCGCCCGCCGCATCCGCAGCCCGCGCACCTCGACCCGCGCCCAAGGAGCCTCTCCCATGACCGCCATCGGACCCGCCGACTCGCCCCCTCATGATCGTCACCGCGCTCGCCGGCCACTCCGCGGTGCCGGACGCGGGCGGCCGTCCGGCAGGGGCAGGCCCCCGAGGAGCGGGCTCCGCACCCGGGCCCGCCCGGCTGCGGTCCTCTTGCTGCCGCCTCGGACCGGCCCGACCGGTACCGGGCGGTACGAGTACGGGCGCCGTGTTTTAGCATCCCTGGCATGACCGACGCCGTGAATCCCCCGAGCAACCCGCAGCCCGAGCCCGCCCCCGGGAGCGGCGGATACGGGTTCCCGCCGGGTCCGCCCGGGCAGGGCGGCGGCTACGGCTTCCCGTCCGGCCCGCCCCAGCAGGGCGGCGGCCAGGGCGGTTACGGCTACCCGGCCGGTGGCGACGGGTACGGCTACGGCTACCCGCAGCAGGGTCAGCAGCCGAACCCGTACCAGCAGCAGGACGCCGCGGGGCAGTGGTCCCCGGCCCAGTCCGCCCAGCCCGGCATATCCTCGACGCCGCAGCCCGACTGGGAGGCGATGGCCGACCGGTCCGCGGCCGAGCGGCGCAAGAAGCGGCTGTGGATGCTGGGCGGCGGGGTGACCGTACTGGCGCTGCTGGCCGGCGGCGGAACGTTCTTCCTCCTCGGCGGCGACGGCGACGGGCAGGGCGGGGCCGATGCCCAGCCCTCCACGTCCGCCTCGCCGGAGCCCGTTGACTCGAAGTCCCCCGCGGCATACACCGCGACCGTCGAGGGCGACGCGACCCTGCTGCGCGACAGCTACGGCAAGACCGGCATCCGGCTCGGCCCCGACTTCCAGCTCGGCCCGCTGGGCAAGCGGTTCCAGATCGTGGGGAAGGGCAACGCGAACTCGTACGCCCAGTCCGCCGAGCCGATCGTGGACGTGACCAAGAGCTTCACCGTCACGGCCCGCGTCTACAGCTCCGGCGCCAAGGGCTCGCGGATCGCCATCAGCCAGGGCGACGGGGAGTCGTTCTCCTTCGAGCTGGGCGTGAACGAGGTGGGCGGCAAGCAGGCCTGGATCTTCCGCGTGCAGACCGGCGACAAGGGCGCCGCGGCGACGACGAGGACGGTCACCGCCGAGGGGCCCACCGTGCTCAAGACCCCCACGATGCTGATGGCCACCTACGACGCCGAGAAGAAGACCATCGCGCTCTACGTGGAGGGCAAGAAGGCCGGCGAGACCACCCAGGTGCCGCCCATCTGGCAGGCTCCCGGTCCGCTGCAGCTGGGCCGTTCCAAGCACCACAACATCTGGACCGGTGCCTGGCAGGGCGCCCTGCACAACATCAAGATCTACGACACGGCCTTCACGCCGGAGCAGGCGGCCGCGTACAAGGAGGGCAAGCTCGGGGCGGAAACGAAGCCGGCCCACGCCTGGCTGCTCACCTGAGCAGCCGGCCGGGCCGGGTCGCGGGGACGGTCACGGGGACCGGTCGGGTCAGATGCGGACGCCAGCGTTCCGCAGGAAGGCGACCGGGTTGACGGCCGAGCCGTAGTTCGGGGTGGTGCGGATCTCGAAGTGCAGGTGCGGGCCGCTGGAGTTGCCGGTGTTGCCCGACAGCGCGATGCGCTGGGAGGCGGCGACCTTCTGGCCGATCCTGACCTGGATCTTCGAGAGGTGCGCGTACTGCGAGTACGTGTTGTTCGCGTGCTTGATCACGATGGCGTTGCCGTACGCGGGGCCGTCGCCGCCGCCGTTCGGGCCAGCCTTCACGATGGTGCCGGCGGCCGCGGACTTGACCGGGGTGCCGACCGGGACGGCGAAGTCCTGGCCGGAGTGCTTGTGCGACCACATGCTGCCGCCCTTGCCGAAGGTCGCGGACAGCGTGTACTTCTCCAGCGGCTTGTCCCAGAGACCGGTCTTCGAGGCGGTCTTCGCGGCGGGCTTCGCGGCGGGCTTCGCCTCGGCCTTCGCGGCCGCGGCGGCGGCGCCGGCCTGGGCGGAGGCCTGCTGGGCGACGAGCTCGGCGGTGCCGGCGAGGGCCGTCTGCGTGGTGTCGGCGAACGCGGCGGTCGTCCCGGCCCCCAGGGCCAGCACCGCACCGAGAGCGGTGGTGCCGACGGCGATACGGGTACGACGGGTGATGACGCGCTTCGCGGACATGTGCAGACCTCCGGGGCCGGGGACAAGGGCGGTTCACGCCCGCCACGGGCATGAAGTGACCCGGCACGCTGGAACGTGTGCCGGGTTGGCTCACCTTTGGTAACCCGCGGCCAGGGACTTCCCCAAATGTCCCGATTACTACCGGGACTCGTAGCCGGGCCGGTGTGACGCGTCCGGTTGACGGCCCTTCTCCTGGGGCGGAAGTCCGCTCCGGATGCCCTTTGGATCTACGAATCCACCTAGTACGTCCGTTTTGTTCTGTGCGGCTTGTCACCGGTTCAGGACCTTCGGCCCGCCCGTCCGGGACCATCGCGGGCAACCCCCACTACGCTCCAGCGTCGTGGACGCATCCGTGGTGGGGATCCGGCTGGCCTCGGGGGTCGTGGGCCCCCTCGTCAAGAAGCTCTTACAGGGTGAGGGGGCGGGCGCGGGGCTGGTGGACCGGCCCCTGCGGATCTCCTCCTACCTGGCCTGGCGCGAGCAGCGCGGTCTCGGCGAGGCCGACCTGCGCAGGCTCGCCGACCGGCTGGTGCGGGAGGCCCTGCGGGCCCCCGGGGAACGGCCCCTCCCGCCCGGCGAGGAGGCCGGTGTGTCCGCCGCCCTCGCCGCGACCCTGCACGCGCTGGGCGACCTCACCCTCTCGGACGTGGAGGCCGTACGCCTCGGCCCGCAGGCCTTCGCCCGCAGCCTCCGGGCCGCCGCCCCGCACCCCGGGCTCTCCCGGGACGCCGGGCTCTTCCACGCCCGCCTGGTGGACCTGGCCTGCCTGCACATCCTGAACTTCTTCACGCAGCGCTCCAACTTCGTGGCGGCGACCCTGGTCGAACAGAGCCGACTGCACGCCGACACCATCGCCAAGGTCGACGAGCTGCTGACCCGGATCCCCCGCGAGGACGGCCGCGACGCCGCCTTCGAGGCCCGCTACCTGGCCTACGTGGCCCGGCGCCACGCCACCCTCACCATCTTCGGCCTGGACCTGGAGCCGGGCTCCGCCCGCTGGCCGCTGGACGCGGCGTACGTGTCGCTGGAGGTCTCCCGGCCCGCGCCCGCGGCCGGGGGCCCGCCCGCGGCCGGGGGCCCGCCCGCGGCCGGGAGGGGCCCCGCGCCGCACGACCTGCCCGCCGAGCGGCTCCTCACCGCGTACGACCGCGTGCTGCTGCGCGGCGAGGCCGGATCCGGCAAGACCACCCTCATCCAGTGGCTGGCCGTCTCCGCCGCCCGGGACCGCGGCGACGGGCTCGTCCCGTACGTCCTCTCCCTGCGCACCCTGACCCGGCACGGCGAGCGGCTGCCCGCGCCCCGCGACTTCCTGGCCGCCACCGGATCCCCGCTGGCCGGGGAGGCACCCGAGGGCTGGGAGGGCCGCGTCCTGCGCGACGGGCGCGCCCTGCTGCTGGTCGACGGCATAGACGAGATCCCCGAGGCCGAGCGGGAGCGCGCCAAGGACTGGCTGGCCGACCTGATCACCGCCTATCCCGGCAACCGCTGGCTGGTGACCTCCCGCCCCTCGGCGGTCCGGCAGGACTGGCTCGCGGGCGAGGAGTTCACCGAGGTGACCCTGGCCCCGATGAGCACGGCGAACGTACGCGCCTTCATCGAGCGCTGGCACCTCGCGGCCGATCACGCCCCGCCGCAGTACGGGGAGCAGCTGCTGGACTCCGTACGCGGCAAGCCGGACCTGGCCGCGCTGGCCACCAATCCGCTGCTGTGCGGCCTGATCTGCGCCCTGCACCGGGAGCGCCGGGGCTTCCTCCCTTCGGGCCGGAAGGAGCTGTACGCGGCCGCCCTGTCGATGCTGCTGCACCGGCGCGACCGCGAGCGCGGGGTGCGCCTGCCGTACCTGGCCGAGGAGCCCCAGCTGCAGCTGCTCCAGCGGCTCGCGTACTGGCTGATCCGCAACGGCCGCACCGCGATGGACCGCAGCCGGGCCGAGGCGCTGATCGCGGACGCGCTGCCCGCCGTACCGGCCGCCCGCGTGCTCGGCGACGCACCGGCCGTCTTCGGCCACTTCCTGGAGCGCACCGGCCTGCTGCGGGCCCCGACGGTGGACACGGTGGAGTTCGTCCACCGGACCTTCCAGGACTTCCTGGGGGCGCGGGCGGCCCTGGACGAGGGCGGTCTCGGCGAGCTGACCGGGCACGCGGACGACGACCAGTGGGAGGACGTGATCGCCATGGCGGTGGCCCAGGGCCGCCCCCGCGAACGTACCGAGATCATCGAGGCCCTGCTGGCCCGCGCATCACATCGGGCGATCCTGCTCGCCCTGGCCTGCCTGGGGTACGCGGCCGAGCTGGAGCCCGCACTGCGCGGGGAGGTCGAGCGGCGGGCGGGCCGGCTGATCCCGCCCACCAGCGTGGGTGCGGCGCGCGAACTGGGGCGCATCGGGCCGCTGGTCCTGGAACTGCTCCCGCCGGCCGCGGAGAGCCCCGCCGGCCCGGCGGCCGTGCACACGGTCCAGGCCGCGGGTGGGGTGCTGTCGGAACTCGCCATCCCCTTCCTCGGCGGCTACAGCGGCCACCCGTCCTACGAGGTCCGCGCGGAGCTGGCCAGGCTCTGGCCGCGCTTCGAGACGCGCCGGTACGCCGCGGAGGTCATCTCCCTGCTCCCCGCGGACCAGAACGTGACGGTCGTGTCGGACGCGGAGCTGGCCGCCCTGGCCGAGTTCTCGCCCCGCCGGGACCTGAACGTGGTCGGCGATGTGTCGGGCGAGGCCCTTGCCGCCTACCTGGGCGCGGTCCGGGCCGAGTACCTCGCCGTGCGCGGCAACTCCCGGCTCACCGACCTCCGCTTCCTGGAGGGCCAGGACGCGCTGCTTTCCCTCGAGATCTCCCACTGCTCCGGAATCCTGGACCTGGCGGGGTTGAGGGGACTGCCGCTCCGGACGGCCGTGCTCGACCTGCGCGGCGGCCTCCTGCCCATCGGCCCCGTCCTCGCCGGCTGGACCTCCCTGCGTCACCTCCTGCTCCGCGGCAACCACGCCAACTGGTCGCTGGACGGGTTCGCCCCCCGCGCGGAGCTGGAGACGGTGAACGTCTACTCGGTCACGCCCGAGGCCGCCGGGCCCGTCGGCCTGTCCCGCCACCGCCGTCTCCGCTCCGTCTCCCTCGGGGAGTGCTGGGCCCCGCGCCATCCCGCCGAGTGGCAGGAGCTCGCCCTGCTCACCGGGCTGACCGAGCTGGCCGTGCCGGCCGCGGCCCTCGATCTCATCCCCGACGGCCTGTGCATGCCCTCCGTGGAGCAGCTCCACGTGCCCCGCAGCGTGGGCACGGCCCCGGAGGTCGCCCGTCGTGTTCCCGCGGTCTTCCCCGGCCTGCGGACCCTGTCCGGGAACTTCGACGAGTCGGCCGTCCGCGCCCTGCCCCCGCACATCGGCGTGACCCACGCGTAGGGAGCGCCCGCGGAAAAAGGGGCGGCCCCGGGACTTCTCAGTCCCGGGGCCGCCCCTTTGGTGCTCGGTCGCGCCTACGCGCCCTTCGACAGGTCCGGGCCGGAGCCCGTGGCCTCGATCGGGGGGAGGTCCGGCAGCGCCGTCTTCTCCTCGCCGCGGAAGGTGAACTTGGCTTCCTCGCCCTCACCCTCCTTGCCGACGACCACGATGTGACCGGGACGCAGCTCGCCGAAGAGGATCTTCTCCGACAGGATGTCCTCGATCTCGCGCTGGATGGTCCGGCGCAGCGGCCGGGCACCCAGGATCGGGTCGTAGCCGCGCTTGGCGAGCAGGAGCTTCGCGTCGCCGCTCAGCTCGATGCCCATGTCGCGGTCCTTCAGGCGCTCGTCGACCTTCGCGATCATCAGGTCGACGATCTGGATGATGTCTTCCTCGGTGAGCTGGTGGAAGACGACCGTGTCGTCGACGCGGTTCAGGAACTCGGGCCGGAAGTGCTGCTTGAGCTCTTCGTTGACCTTCGCCTTCATCCGCTCGTAACCGGTCTTGGTGTCTCCCTGGGCCGCGAAGCCCAGGTTGAAGCCCTTCGAGATGTCCCGGGTACCCAGGTTGGTCGTCATGATGATGACCGTGTTCTTGAAGTCCACGACCCGGCCCTGGGAGTCGGTCAGACGACCGTCTTCCAGGATCTGGAGAAGGGAATTGAAGATATCCGGGTGGGCCTTCTCGACCTCGTCGAAGAGGACGACGGAGAACGGCTTCCGGCGCACCTTCTCGGTGAGCTGGCCGCCCTCTTCGTAGCCCACGTAGCCGGGGGGCGAACCGAAGAGACGGGAAACCGTGTGCTTCTCGCTGAACTCCGACATGTCGAGGGAGATCAGCGCGTCCTCGTCACCGAAGAGGAATTCGGCGAGCGTCTTCGAGAGCTCGGTCTTACCGACACCGGACGGGCCGGCGAAGATGAACGAGCCACCCGGGCGCTTCGGGTCCTTCAGACCCGCACGGGTACGGCGGATCGCCTGGGAGAGCGCCTTGATGGCGTCCTTCTGGCCGATGACCCGACGGTGGAGCTCGTCCTCCATGCGGAGCAGTCGCGAGGACTCCTCCTCGGTGAGCTTGAAGACGGGAATGCCGGTCGCGGTCGCGAGGACCTCGGCGATGAGCTCGCCGTCGACCTCGGCGACGACGTCCATGTCGCCGGCCTTCCATTCCTTCTCGCGCTTGGTCTTCCCCGCGAGCAGCTGCTTCTCCTTGTCGCGGAGAGAAGCCGCCTTCTCGAAGTCCTGGGAGTCGATGGCCGACTCCTTGTCGCGGCGCACGGCCGCGATCTTCTCGTCGAACTCGCGGAGGTCCGGCGGCGCGGTCATCCGGCGGATGCGCATCCGGGAGCCGGCCTCGTCGATCAGGTCGATCGCCTTGTCCGGGAGGAAGCGGTCCGAGATGTACCGGTCCGCCAGCGTCGCCGCCTGGACGAGGGCCTCGTCCGTGATGGAGACGCGGTGGTGAGCCTCGTAGCGGTCGCGCAGGCCCTTGAGGATCTCGATCGTGTGGGGGAGGGAAGGCTCCGCCACCTGGATCGGCTGGAAGCGGCGCTCGAGGGCCGCGTCCTTCTCGAGGTGCTTGCGGTACTCGTCCAGCGTCGTGGCACCGATGGTCTGGAGCTCACCACGGGCCAGCATGGGCTTGAGGATGCTGGCGGCGTCGATCGCGCCCTCGGCGGCGCCCGCACCCACGAGGGTGTGGAGCTCGTCGATGAACAGGATGATGTCGCCGCGGGTGCGGATCTCCTTGAGCACCTTCTTCAGGCGCTCCTCGAAGTCACCGCGGTAGCGGGAACCCGCGACCAGGGCGCCGAGGTCAAGCGTGTAGAGGTGCTTGTCCTTCAGCGTCTCGGGAACCTCGCCCTTGACGATCGCCTGGGCCAGGCCCTCGACGACGGCGGTCTTGCCGACGCCGGGCTCGCCGATGAGGACCGGGTTGTTCTTCGTACGGCGGGACAGCACCTGCATGACCCGCTCGATCTCCTTCTCGCGCCCGATGACCGGGTCGAGCTTGGATTCGCGGGCCGCCTGGGTGAGGTTGCGGCCGAACTGGTCCAGGACGAGCGAGGTCGAGGGCGTGCCCTCGGCCGGCCCGCCGGCCGTGGCCGACTCCTTGCCTCCACCGGTGTAGCCGGAGAGCAGCTGGATGACCTGCTGCCTGACTCGGTTGAGATCGGCGCCCAGCTTCACGAGGACCTGGGCGGCGACGCCCTCGCCCTCGCGGATCAGGCCGAGCAGGATGTGCTCGGTGCCGATGTAGTTGTGGCCGAGCTGGAGGGCCTCTCGGAGCGAAAGCTCCAGGACCTTCTTCGCCCGCGGGGTGAAGGGGATGTGGCCGGACGGGGCCTGCTGCCCCTGACCGATGATCTCCTCAACCTGCTGGCGAACAGCCTCGAGCGAAATCCCGAGGCTCTCCAGGGCCTTAGCGGCGACACCCTCACCCTCGTGGATCAAGCCCAGGAGGATGTGCTCGGTGCCGATGTAGTTGTGGTTGAGCATCCGGGCTTCTTCCTGAGCCAGGACGACAACCCGCCGCGCGCGGTCGGTGAACCTCTCGAACATCGTTTATCGCTCCTCAGAGCGGTCGGGCAGTTCGGGGTCGGTCCCCGCCCTGTCCTTCCGCATGCTAGTCCCGCGGGGCGGGACAGCTCATTCCAACTGCCGACATCCGTCCTCGGCTCACCCCTGCATCAGCGGGAAAACCGGCTTCGAGAGCCGACAACTGCTCCAACTCGATGGTGCGAGACGATGTTCCCGCAGGCCAGGCAGATACCCGTCATGCGTGTACGCCGACGGCGAACGGGAGCCCGCCAAATCAGCGTGTCGCCCCGATCCACTAGGAATGTCTTACCCGTAAGGACTGACACTCCATGCCCCCGGCACCGGTCTCCTCAGCTAAGGGCGAACACAGTTCCGTCCCGAATGTGAGACTCCGCCTCCACAGATGTTTACGTTCCGCATATGAGCGAGTGCGGTGTGTCACGGCAACCGTAACCCCGGAGCGTTTCGCGAGTTGCACCGGGTATGGCCGTAACCGCTGCGCCGACCGTCCCGCTCCCCCGCGTCGCGCCCGCGGAGGGCGCGTACGCCTCCTGGTACGAGCGGGTGCTCGGCTGGCCCGTCACGGGCGGTCCGCCCGGCCTGCTCGCGACCGGGATCCGGTTCGACGTGCTGGAGCTGCCGTCCGACGCGGGGGCGGCGCTGCTGCGCAGGCCGGTCGCCACGGGCCCGGTGGCGCTCATGGGGCGCCGGATGCGGTTCCTGGTGGCCGCGGGGAGCGCAGAGGAGCTGGAGGGGCTGCTCGACTGGCTGGAATGGGGCGGGGTCGCCCTGGATCTGACCGCCCTGGGTGCGGGTGGCCGGATCACCGCCCCGGCTCCCCCGGGGCAGCCCCTGGGAGAAAGCCCTCGGGGAGCCGCCGTGTGGCTGCGACCCCCCGAGCAGGGGTGTGAGGCACTGCTGCCGGCCCTGCCCGGTCCCGGGCGGGCCGCCGGACCCGGTCCCGGCAAGGGCACCGCCGGGCCCGATCTCGTACGCCTGGTGTCGGCGGCCGCGACGGAATGCCACCGGGCCCGCCTGGGCCGGCGTACGGCGGGGGTCCGTCAGCCCTTGGTCTTCTCGTAGGCCTCGCGGATCTCGGCCGGGACGCGACCGCGGTCGTTCACGTTGTAACCGTTCTCCTTGGCCCACGCGCGGATCTCCGCGGTGTCCGGGTTGCCGGTCGTCGCCGAGGCGCGGCCCTTGGCGCGTGCCGCGGTGGCACGGCCACCGGTGCGGCGGCCGCCCTTGGTGTACGGGTCGAGCAGACCGCGGAGCTTTTCAGCGTTGGCGGTGGTGAGGTCGATCTCGTAGGTCTTGCCATCCAGAGCGAACGTCACCGTCTCGTCCGCCTCGCCACCGTCGAGGTCGTCGACAAGAAGGACCTGAACCTTCTGTGCCACCGGGATTTCCTTTCATCGAAAAGCAGTACGTGGAAAGGAAACCGCTTTTGCCTGGAAAACACAAACCCCCGGGGAGAGGTTCAGGACCGCAACAGGGCGGGAAACGTACGCGATTCGGACATAGGCCACAGGTGCGCGGATCGACGGAAAAGCTGAGGCCATCGATCAGAGGTGCAGAAGCATCCGACTGTTGCCCAAGGTGTTCGGCTTCACTCGTTCGAGACCGAGGAACTCGGCGACGCCCTCGTCATAGGAACGCAGGAGCTCCATGTAGACATCGGTCTTGACCGGGGTCTCGCCGATCTCGACGAAGCCGTGCTTCGCGAAGAACTCGACTTCGAAGGTCAGGCAGAAAACCCGGCTCACCCCGAGCGTGCGGGCGGTCCGCAACAACTGCTGCAGCACCTTGTGGCCGACGCCGCCGCCCTTCAAGTCGCGGTCCACGGCGAGAGTACGCACTTCGGCAAGGTCTTCCCACATCACGTGGAGAGCGCCGCAGCCGACCACCTGACCGTCGGAGTCGCGTTCCGCGACCCAGAACTCCTGGATGTCCTCATAAAGGACGACCGGGGCTTTGTCCAGCAGGATCCGCTGCTGCACGTACTGGTCGAGGAGGCGGCGCAGCGCGGGAACATCACCGGTGCGGGCACGGCGGATCGTCACTGTTTCTGCATGTGCAGTGGAAAACTCTCCCATGGCTGCGGACGCTATCGCCCCGGCTCCCGCGGGCGCTCGCCGGAGTCCCCTTCGGCTTCCGGCGGAGCGGAGGGTTCGGCCACGGCTTCGGCCACGGCTTCGGCGCCGGACTCGTCGTCGTGCTGGACGACCCGTACGGCGTCCCGGAGTGCTTCCCGCTGTTCCGCGGACATCATGCCGAAGAAGGCGACGAGGGCGGCCGCGGGGTTGTCGCTCGTCGACCAGGCTTCGTTCATCAGTGCGGCCGAGTAGGCGGCGCGGGTGGAGACCGCCGTATATCGATAGGCGCGGCCTTCGGCTTCCCGGCGGACCCAGCCCTTCTGATGAAGATTGTCCATAACGGTCATGACCGTGGTGTACGCGATGGACCGTTCCTGCTGGAGGTCTTCCAGCACTTCACGAACGGTGACCGGGCGGTTCCACTGCCACACCCGCGTCATGACGGCGTCTTCGAGTTCTCCCAAGGGGCGAGGCACAACAGCACGATAGTGCGGCTTGTGCGGAATTGCCCGACTATTCACTCGGCAACGCGCGACAAAATCGGGAGTGCGGCCGGTGGGGCCGCACTCCCGTCGCCCGGAGGGCTAGTTCTGCTGGCGCGCGGCCTCGGCCCGGGCGATCACGGCGTCCACCGCGGCGTCTTCCTTGGCCTTGTTGGCGCCGCCCTGGCTCTTCACGATCGTCACGACGAGAGCGATGAAGAACGCGGCCATCACGATGGGGGGCACGAGCGCGGAGACGTAGTCCATGCCCACAGCGTAGCTACCCGACGGCCCGCCCGGCCGCCGGGGGCGGGGCGGGCTTGCGGCGCGGCGGGAACACCTCGCCGGGGGTGGGAACCGGCCGCTCGGGGCGTGGCGGCTGCTTGGGCTGCGGAGCCGGCTTCGGCTGCTCCTCCCGCCCGCCGGCCAGCGCCAGCAGCCGGGTCCGGGGCGCGGGAGTCGTCGACAGCCGCCGGCGTACGGAGCGCTCCGCGACGCCCTGGGCCCGTTCCAGCAGCGCCGCGGCGACCGGATTGGCGCGCAGCGCGCGCAGGGCGGCGAGGTCGTCGGGCACCGGTTCGTAGCCGGCGGCCAGGGCGTCCTGCAGCAGCTCCAGGTAGCCGGAGAGGCTGCCGGGCAGGGCGCCCCGGTAGCGGGCCAGGTCCTCGAGGAGGAACGCTCTGAGCCGGCCCGCCTCCTGGACCGCTTCGTCCACCGACTGCGCGAGGCACAGGCAGTCCTGGACCTCCGCGGCCGCCAGGGGGGCCGGGGAGGACTGAAGGGCGTGGGCGAGGAGACGCCTGAGCACGTGCAGTTCAGCAGCGCTGAACGCCATGCCGCCGCGGGATCCGGAGGGCGTGGGCATGGGCCGAAGATACGCGCTAATCGGACAAAATCCCCTGAGGGTGAGCAATTACGGCGCGGCGGTTTCTTTCACGGCGCGGATGAAATCGGACCAGGCGGCCTGGGTCGTGGCGAGCACGAGGTGGGCGGGGTCGACGCGGTCGGCGACCTTGACGAGGGCTCCGGGGGCGGTGGCGACGTAGACGCAGGCGTCGCCCTCACTGCAGAACGAGGACTTCCGCCACGTGGGCTGAGCGGTCATGGTGTCTCCTCCGGGCAACGGTGGCCGGTAATTGCCGTCGAGGGGACGGTAACTCCGACACCGGCCCGGACCGATGAGTTTCCCTGAATTCGGTGTTTCGCCACTTCCCTCCGGGCGCCCGCGCCCGCGGACGGGCTAGAGCCGGGCCACGAAGGCCGAGACGGCTTGCTTCACGTCCGGCTCCGTCCAGGACAGGCCCGGTTCGGTGATCTCCAGTTCCGTCACCGCGAGACCCGGCGGCCCGTCGGGAGACCACCGGCGGAAGAGGACCGTGCCCGTCTCCTCCGCCAGCCGCAGGCCCGCCTCCGTCAGGCGGTCCGCCTCGTACGGCAGCCACACCTGGAACTGGTGCGTGTGCGGCTCCTCCGGGTGGATCCGGGCCCACGGGACCTCCGACTCCGCGAACGCCGAGCGCAGCGCCCCCGCCACCATCCGTGCCTGGGCGACGTACGACGGCAGCCGGGGCAGTTCCCGTTCCAGGCCGGCCAGCGCGGACAGGGCCTGCGGGAACTGGCGGAAGATCTGGCCGCCGTAGCGGTGGCGCCAGACCCGGGTCTCCTCCACGAACTCCCGCGCCCCGGCCAGGCAGGCCCCGCTCAGGCCGCCGAGCGACTTGTAGAAGGAGACGTACACCGAGTCCGCGAGCCCCGCGATCTCCGGCAGCGGGCGCCCGAAGTGGACGGTGGACTCCCACAAGCGGGCGCCGTCGAAGTGGACCACCGCCTCCCGCCCGCGGGCCGCCTCGACCAGTGCCTCCAGCTCCTCCCAGGCGGGGAGGAGGAAACCGGCGTCCCGCAGCGGCAGCTCCAGCATCAGCGTGCCGAAGGGTTCCCGGACCTCCGCGATCTCCGCGGGCGTCGGCTGGCGGGCCTCCGTCGTCGGGTGCACCACCCGCAGCCCGGAGACGCTGGACAGCGCGTCCCCCTCCCACCGCTCCGGATGGCTCATCGGGTGCAGCGCCACCACCGGGTTCCCGGTCCGGCCCGCCCAGCAGCGCAGCGCGATCTGCTGGGCCATCGTCCCGCTGGGGAAGAACGCCGCGTCCTGCGTGCCCAGCAGCTCCGCGACCCGGCGCTCCAGCTCCTCGACGATCCCGTCGCCGTACACGTCGGCCGGTCCGTCCATGGCGTACGGGGCTTCGGCGAGCCCGGCGAGCAGCTCCCCCACCGTGGGTTCGAGCAGGCTGCGCGACAGCCTGCGCTCGGCCCCGCGCCAGGCCGCCACCTGCCGCTTCGTACGTTCCGTCTGGTCACTGTCGTCGCTCATGGAGCCCGATCCTCGCCCTCGTCGTCGCCGTCCGGCCAATTGCCCCAGGAGCTAGCATGGCGGCGTATCGTCCGGTACCCCCCGCGGACTGGAACGGAAGGCCCTCCCCGCGTGAATCCATCACAGCAGCCACGCCCTGCCCGGCTCGCCGTCGGCGTCGTCGGAGCCGGCCGGGTCGGTCCGGCGCTGGCCCGTGCGCTCCAGCAGGCCGGGCACCGGCCCGTCGCCGTCTCCGGTGTGTCCGACGCGTCCGTTCGCCGGGCCGCGCGGATGCTGCCCGACGTGCCGCTCGTGCCGCCCGCGCAGGTGCTGGAGCGGGCCGATCTGGTGCTCCTCACCGTCCCCGACGACGCGCTGCCCTCCCTCGTGGAGGGCCTGGCCGAGACCGGTGCGATCCGCCCCGGCCAGCTCCTCGTGCACACCTCGGGCCGGTACGGGACGGCCGTGCTCGACCCGGCGCGCCGTGCGGGCGCGCTGCCGCTGGCCCTCCACCCCGCGATGACCTTCACCGGCACCGAGGTCGACGTGCAGCGGCTGGCCGGCTGCTCCTTCGGCGTCACCGCCCCCGAGGAGCTGCGGCTCGCCGCCGAGGCCCTGGTCATCGAGATGGGCGGGGAGCCCGAGTGGATCGCGGAGGAGAACCGTCCGCTCTACCACGCGGCCCTCGCCCTCGGCGCGAACCACCTGGTCACCCTGGTCGCCCAGTCGATGGAGCTGCTGGCCAAGGCCGGGGTCGAGCACCCCGACCGGATGCTCGGCCCGCTGCTCGGCGCGGCCCTCGACAACGCCCTGCGCTCCGGGGACGCCGCCCTGACCGGGCCGGTGGCCCGCGGGGACGCCGGTACGGTCGCCGCGCACGTCGCGGAACTGCGCAGGCACGCGCCGGGCACGGTCGCCGGATACCTGGCGATGGCCCGCACCACCGCCGACCGGGCCCTCGCGCACGGTCTGCTCAAGCCGGAACTCGCCGAGGACCTGCTCGGCGTGCTCGCCGACACGGACGCCGACGGGGGCCACGAGTGAACCGGCTGCTGCTCCACACCGCCGAGGAACTGCACGGCCTTCCGCGCGCCGGCCGCCGGGCCGTGGTGATGACGATGGGCGCCCTGCACGAGGGCCACGCCACCTTGATCCGTACCGCGCGCGAACAGGCCGGGCCGGGCGGCCAGGTCGTCGTCACCGTCTTCGTCAATCCGCTGCAGTTCGGGGCGAACGAGGACCTCGACCGCTATCCGCGCACCCTCGACGCCGATCTGCGGATCGCCGGAGGGGCGGGCGCCGACGCGGTGTTCGCCCCGGCCGTCGACGAGGTCTACCCGGGCGGCGACCCGCAGGTGCGGATCAGCGCCGGGCCGATGGGCGAGCGCCTCGAAGGGGCCACCCGCCCCGGCCACTTCGACGGGATGCTGACCGTCGTCGCCAAGCTCCTCCACCTCACCCGCCCCGACCTGGCCCTCTTCGGCCAGAAGGACGCCCAGCAACTGGCGCTGATCCGGCGGATGGTGACCGACCTGAACTTCCCCGTGGAAGTGGTCGGCGTCCCGACCGTCCGCGAGGAGGACGGGCTCGCGCTGTCGTCCCGCAACCGCTACCTCTCCCCCGTCGAGCGGCACACCGCCCTGGCCCTGTCCCGCGCCCTGTTCGCCGGGCAGGACCGGCTCGCGGCACAGGCGGCGCTGCGCGCCCGCGCCGAAGCCTCCCCGGCCAGTGACGAGCGGGCCACCGCCCTGGCCCGGCTCGGTGAGATCCGCGCCTCGGCCGACGCGCACGCCGTCTCGGCGGCGGGCGGGGGACTGCCGGACGCCGTACGGGCCGCCGCGCTGCACGTCCTGGAGGAGGCGGGCCGGCACGAGCCGCCGCTCGTGCTGGACTACCTGGCGCTGGTGGACCCTCAGGACTTCACCGAGGCCGGTCCCGGCTTCACCGGGAAGGCCGTGCTGGCCGTCGCCGCGAAGGTGGGCGCGACCCGGCTGATCGACAACATCCCATTGGAATTCGGAGCACACTCGTGAGCACCCCAGGCAGAGGCCCCGCAGGCAGCGACGGCGGAGACACGGCCGCGGGCACCGGCATACGGCTGCACGCGCCCGCCCCCGGCTGGTCCCTCGACGCCGATGTCGTGGTCGTCGGTTCCGGCGTGGCGGGCCTGACCGCGGCACTGCGCTGCGCCGCCGCGGGCCGCCGTACCGTCGTGGTCACCAAGGCCCGGCTCGACGACGGCTCCACCCGCTGGGCCCAGGGCGGCATCGCCGCGGCCCTCGGCGACGGCGACACCCCGGAGCAGCACCTCGACGACACCCTGGTCGCGGGCGCGGGCCTGTGCGACGAGGAGGCCGTGCGGCTGCTCGTCACCGAAGGCCCGGACGCGGTACGGCGGTTGATGGCCGCCGGTGCGGTCTTCGACACCTCCGCGGAGACCGGCGAGATAGAACTGACCCGGGAGGGCGGCCACCACCGCCGCCGGATCGCGCACGCGGGCGGCGACGCCACCGGTGCCGAGATCTCCCGGGCGCTCGTCGGGGCGGTCCAGGCCGCGGGCATCGAGACCGTCGAGAACGCACTCGTACTGGACCTGCTGCAGGACGCGCAGGGCCGTACCGCCGGTGTCACCCTGCACGTGATGGGCGAGGGCCAGCACGACGGCGTCGGCGCCGTCCACGCGCCCGCCGTGATCCTGGCGACCGGCGGCATGGGCCAGGTCTTCTCCGCCACCACCAATCCGTCGGTGTCCACCGGCGACGGCGTGGCGCTCGCGCTGCGCGCCGGCGCCGAGGTCTCCGACCTGGAGTTCGTGCAGTTCCACCCGACGGTGCTCTTCCTCGGCCCGGACGCCGAGGGGCAGCAGCCGCTGGTGTCGGAGGCGGTCCGCGGGGAGGGCGCGTACCTCGTCGACGCGGACGGCGTCCGCTTCATGCAGGGCCAGCACGAGCTGGCCGAGCTGGCCCCGCGCGACATCGTCGCCAAGGGCATCATGCGCCGCATGCAGGAGCAGGGCGCGCAGCACATGTACCTGGACGCCCGGCACTTCGGCGCCGAGATGTGGGAGCAGCGGTTCCCGACGATCCTCGCCGCCTGCCGCTCGCACGGCATCGACCCGGTGACCGAGCCGATTCCCGTCGCGCCCGCCGCGCACTACGCGTCCGGCGGCGTGCGGACCGACCTGCACGGCCGGACCACCGTCCGCGGCCTGTACGCCTGCGGTGAGGTCGCCTGCACCGGTGTGCACGGCGCGAACCGGCTCGCCTCGAACTCGCTGCTGGAGGGCCTGGTCTTCGCCGAGCGGATCGCCGACGACATCGCCGGGCAGCGCTTCGGCGGCAACGGCCCGGTCGTCCCGGTCCCGGCGACCGGCCCGCTGCAGCCCGCCGCGGCCCGGCACGAGATCCAGCGGATCATGACGCAGGGCGCGGGCGTGCTCCGCTCCGCCGACTCGCTGGCCGCGGCGGCCGAGGCCCTCGAAGGCCTGTACGCGGCCGCCCTGAACGACCTCGAAGCGCACGGCAAGACCGCCGAGCCGGGTGTGGACACCTGGGAGGCCACCAACCTGCTGTGCGTGGCACGCGTCCTGGTCGCCGCCGCGCAGCGGCGCGAGGAGACCCGCGGCTGCCACTGGCGCGAGGACCACCCGGACCGGGACGATGCCGACTGGCGGCGCCACCTCGTCGTCCGGCTCTCGGCGACCGAGAAGCGGGCCCTGGTCGTCGTCCCCACCGACTCCGCGGACTTCCCGTCCGTGCACCCCCTGAGCACCCCGAGCCTGGAGCAGTGACCGTGAGCACCCCCGAACTTCCCCTGATCGACCAGAACGACGGCGGCTGCGGCGACGACTGCGCCTGCGGTGACGGCGAGGAGAGCGGCCTGGACCCGGCGCTCGCCCAGCTGCTGGCCGACGCGGGCCTGGACCCCATCGAGGTCGAGGACATCGCGCACATGGCGCTCTCCGAGGACCTGGACGGCGGCGTGGACGTCACCACCGTCGCCACGGTGCCCGAGGAGGCCGAGGCGATCGCCGACTTCGTCGCGCGCGAGAACGGCGTCGTGGCCGGTCTGCGGATCGCCGAGGCCGTGTTCTCCGTGGTGTGCACGGAGGCCTTCGAGGTGGAGCGGCACGCGGAGGACGGCGACAGCGTCGAGGCCGGCCAGCTGCTGCTGTCGGTGCGCTCGCGCACCCGCGACCTGCTGACGGCGGAGCGCAGCGCGCTGAACATCCTGTGTCGGCTGTCCGGCATCGCGACCGCCACCCGCCGCTGGGCGGACGTGCTGGAGGGCACCGGGGCGAAGGTCCGCGACACCCGCAAGACCACGCCGGGCCTGCGCGCGCTGGAGAAGTACGCGGTGCGCTGCGGCGGCGGCGTCAACCACCGGATGTCGCTGTCGGACGCCGCGCTGGTCAAGGACAACCACGTGGTGGCCGCCGGCGGCGTCGCGCAGGCCTTCAAGGCCGTGCGGGAGGCCTTCCCGGAGGTCCCGATCGAGGTCGAGGTCGACACCATGGAGCAGATCGGCGAGGTCCTGGAGGCCGGCGCCGACCTGATCCTGCTGGACAACTTCACGGTCGAGCAGACCGCCGAGGCCGTGGCCCTGGTGGCCGGGCGCGCGGTGCTGGAGTCCTCGGGCCGCCTCACCCTGGACACCGCCCGGGCGTACGCGGCGACCGGCGTGGACTACCTGGCCGTCGGCGGGCTGACCCACTCCTCGCCGATCCTGGACATCGGCCTCGATCTGCGCGAGGCGGTGTAACCCGTGCTCCTCACCATCGACGTGGGCAACACCCACACGGTCCTGGGCCTGTTCGACGGTGACGAGATCGTCGAGCACTGGCGCATCTCGACCGACCCGCAGCGCACGGCCGACGAGATGGCCGTGCTCATGCAGGGGCTGATGGGCATGCACCCGATGCTCGGCAGCGAGCTCGGCGACGGGATCCACGGCATCGCGATCTGCTCGGCGGTGCCGTCGGTCCTGCACGAGCTCCGCGAGGTGACCCGCCGCTACTACGGCGACGTGCCCGCGGTGATCGTGGAGCCGGGCACCAAGACGGGCGTGCCGATCCTCATGGACAACCCCAAGGAGGTCGGCGCGGACCGCATCGTGAACGCGGTCGCGGTGGTCGAGCTCTACGGAGGCCCGGCGATCGTGGTCGACCTCGGTACGGCGACCACCTTCGACGCGGTGTCCGCGAAGGGCGAGTACGTGGGCGGGGTGATCTCCCCGGGCATCGAGATCTCGATGGACGCGCTCGGCGTACGGGGTGCCCAGCTGCGGAAGATCGAGCTGGCGCGGCCGCGCAACGTGATCGGGAAGTCCACGGTCGAGGCGATGCAGTCGGGCGTGGTCTACGGCTTCGCGGGGCAGATCGACGGGGTCGTGACCCGGATGGCGAAGGAGCTGGCCGGGCCGAACGGCGATCCGGACGACGTCCGCGTCATCGCGACGGGCGGGCTGGCGCCGATGGTGCTGGGCGAGTCCTCGGTGATCGACGACCACGAACCGTGGCTGACGCTAATCGGACTGCGACTGGTCTACGAGCGCAACGCGCCGAACTTCGCCTGAGCCGGTGGCCTGGCCGGCCGGCACGCGGTTTGGCTCCGCCCCCGCCTCCCGGTGCGGCGCCGCTGCCGGAGCTGGACTTGCCGGTTCCGCCGGGGCCGGGTGTGTGTCGGGGCGCTCCCCGCAGGGCGTCGAAGGCAAGGTGCCCCGGCCCTCCGACCCCCCGCCACGTTCGGCGCCCGAGGAGACGCTCCGGCGCGCGCCCGGCCCCACCCGCACCGGCGAAGCCTGCCGCCCCGGCCCCGCCCGAGCGGCGCAGCCAACCGGCGCCCGGCCCCGGCGCAGCCGGCCCGCTCACCAGCCACCAGCCACCAGCCCGGTCCAGTAGCCGGTGGCGGCTTAGCACGCCCGGGGGCGGCTCAGCATCCGGCGCAGGGCGGCGCGCCAGGGGTGACGGGCCGGGCGGCCCTCCACAACGGCCTTGACCTGCTCGTACGACCGGATCTCGCGCAGCACGGCGACGTCGTCGCGGCCGGGAGGCGGGGGCGTCGGGTCCCCGTGCTGGGAGGCCCGCCAGGTGTCTATGAGGTACTGCTCGATCGCGCTCATAGCTCTACCCTCACCCCGTCGGCGGCACCGCGCACGACAGTTGACGTTCCCCGTCAATCGACGGCTCCCCGCGGCCGCCCACCGGCAAACGATCACTCGTCCGGTCGCCGCGCCGGACCGCCCGCGGCCACTCGTACGGCCGCTCCGGCCGGCCCACCCCGCCGCCCCCGCGGTGGGCGGGACGACAGAATGGCCTGATGAGCGTCACCATCGACATCGCCGGACTTCCCGCAGAGCGGATCACCTTCGCGCCCTCCCCGCTCGCGGAGCTCTGCATGGCGCTGCACGCGCTCTCCCAGCCCGCCCATCACCCCGGGCTCGCCTCCTGGACCACCGCGACCGCCGCCGCGCTCGATCCGTGCCTCGCCGACCGGCTGCTGGAGGGCGAGTTCATGTGGCGGAGCTCCTTCTCCGACATCTTCATGGCCTTCGCCGGGATCGCGGGCGGGACCGGGGTGCCCGCCGGGACCCTGGCCGAGGAGCTCGACGTACTCGACCGGCTGGACGACGAGCAGTTCGTGATGGCCGCCCTGGAGCACTGCTGGCTGGCGCTCTACAACGAGGGCGGCGGCCCGTCCCCGCTCACGAACCCGGCGGCCCGGGCCAAGGCGCTGGAGGTGGCCGCCGCCCGCGGCCCCCACCAGCTGGAGTTCTCCGTACGCCTGCTGGACGACACCGCCGGCGTACGGGTGTGGATGCGCCGGCTCCTGGAGGACTGCGACGAGGCCTTCTTCGCGGAGACCTGGAAGCGCGTGGAGCCGGGGCAGAGCGCCGACGCCCGGCACAAGACCGAACTGCTGCGCCGCAAGGGACTGCCGGCCGCGCTGAGGGAGGTCTCGACGGCGCTGAGCGTCGACGAGGGCCTCACCACCATCACCGCCGACAAGATGGTCCACGGGGCGACGACCGCGACCGACCCCCGAATAGGCAGCGGCCTCGTCTTCGTGCCGACCAACTTCGGCTGGCCGCATCTGCTCGTGGTGCACGCACCGGGCTGGCGGCCGGTGGTCCACTATCCGCTCGGCACCCCCGAACTGGCCTCCGCGCCGGGATCGGTGGAGCTGCTCCAGCGGCGGATGGAGGCACTGGCCCATCCCATGCGGATGCTGCTGTGCCGGAGTCTGGCCCGGGCCCCGTACACGACGAGCGAGCTGGCGACCGTGTACGGGATCACCGCGCCGGAGGTGTCACGGCATCTGGCCGTCCTGAAGAAGGCCGGTCTGATGCACACGCGACGACAGGGCCGCTACGCACAGCACCAGTTGGACCTGGGGGCGGTCGCCCGCATCGGATCCGACTTCATCGAGGGCGTCCTGCGCTAGGTGGAACCGGCGGGCGATTGGCCGGATTCCATCGGCGCAGAGTCACCGATATGCGGAATTCATAAACCGAAAACAGCGAAAACTCTGGCCATGGTGGCCACTTGCTGTCTAACGTGCGCTCACTGTTTCCCCACCTGACGCACACCGATTCTGCGTTTCAGCTGCACCACGCTCTGCCTCGCCATGCCCTGCTGTGCCTTGCCGTGCCCAGATCCGCCCGCCCCGCCCGCCTTTGTCGTGGAAGGACCTTCATGCCCTCACGCCGTATAGCCGCAGCAACCGCCGCCCTGGCCGCAGCGGCCCTCGTCTCACCGCTGCTGCTCGCCGGACCGGCCGGAGCCACCGGGAGCCCGCAGAGCGACACCGCCCGCGGTGACGCGCTCGCCAAGAAGCTGGTCAAGGAAGCGACCGGCAAGGGCGCCTACAACCACCTCAAGGTCCTGCAGTCCCTGGCCGACTACAACAACGGCAACCGCGCGGCCGGTTCCAAGGGCCACGAGCAGTCGGCCAAGTACATCGAGGCCGTGATGAAGGCGGCCGGATACAAGGTCACCCGCAACGAGTTCGACTTCGTCTACGTCGAGACCATCGAGCAGAAGCTGACGGTGGGCGGCGCGAACGAGCGCGACGTACCGATCCACCTGATGACCTACACGGCGAGCTCCCCGGAGGGCGGTGTGACGGCCCCGGTCGCCGTCGCCCCGGTCGACGCGGACGGGACGAACGGCTGCGAGCCCGGCGACTTCGCCTCCGGCACCTTCACCGGCAAGATCGCCCTGGTCAAGCGCGGCGGCTGCACCTTCGCGGTGAAGCAGCAGAACGCGGCGGCCGCCGGCGCGGTCGGCGCGATCATCTACAACAACACCGCGGGCGCCCTGAACGGCACCATCGGCGACCCGACCGCGGGCAAGGTCCCGACGGGCGGCATCACCCAGGAGGACGGCGAGAAGCTCGCCGCCGAGGCCGCCGCCGGTCCGGTCGAGGTCACCCTCGACATCCGCGAGCTGCGCGAGAACCGCAAGACGTTCAACGTCATCGCCGAGACCAAGGGCGGCGACGAGAACAACACCGTCTTCCTCGGCGCGCACCTCGACTCGGTCGCGGCCGGCCCGGGCATCAACGACAACGGCTCCGGCTCGGCGGGTATCCTCCAGGTCGCCCAGCGGCTCGCGAGCGAGCAGAAGAAGGTCAAGAACAAGGTCAAGTTCGCCTGGTGGTCGGCGGAGGAGTTCGGCCTGCTCGGCTCGGAGGCGTACGTCGCCGGGCTGACGGACGAGCAGAAGAAGCAGATCAAGCTCTACCTCAACTTCGACATGATCGCCTCGCCGAACTCCGCGTACTTCGTCTACGACGGCGACGACTCGGACGCCACCGGCGCGGGCCCCGGCCCGGCCGGTTCCGCCCAGCTGGAGAAGGGGATCACCGACTTCCTCGACTCGAAGAAGATCCCGCACGAGGGCACGGACTTCTCCGGCCGCTCGGACTACGGCCCGTTCATCGAGGTCGGCATCCCGTCCGGCGGCACCTTCACCGGCGCCGAGGGCATCAAGACCCCGGAGCAGGCCGCGAAGTTCGGCGGCCAGGCGGGCGTCGCCTACGACGTGAACTACCACGGCAAGGGTGACGACATCACCAACATCGACCAGAAGGCGCTCGACATCAACGTCGACGTCATCGCGGACGCGGTCGGCCACTACGCGCACGACCTGGCCCCGCTGTCGAAGCCGGTCACCTCGCAGCCGACCCCCGGCGGCGGCAGCGGCGGCGGCCTGCACGAGGGCCACGACGAGGTCACGCAGTAGAAGCTCCCCGAATCGTCAGGCGCGGCTGATCACCAGCCGCGCCTGACGGCTTGCGCCGCAATCCAGCCCCGCCCGGCCAAATCCAGCCCCGCCGGCGTTCGAGGCGTGGAGGCCCCCGGACGGAGTTCGGGGGAGGGTCTGGGGCGGAGCCCCAGCAACGGCGCCGCAGGTCCGCGTCAGCCGCCCGCCCCACCCCAAGCCCTGATCCCGACCGGCTGGCAGAGCCACAGGAAGTCGCCGAGCCCGCCGCGTGCGGTGAGCTCGGCGGCTTCTCCGGCGGACGCCAGCGCCCGCACGTACGCCGCCGGATCCGCAGAGGCCAGCGCCAGCGCGGGCCGGGCGCCCGAGACGCCGAGTGCGGTGAGCGCCTGGCGCTGGGTCAGCAGGACCGCGTCCGGCCCCGCACAGGAGTCCAGCGCCACGTGCGCGGTGACGTCGCAGCTGCCGTCCGGGACGGGCGGGACCTCCCGGCCCGCCCGGAAGCCCGTCAGGGTGCCGTACGGCGGCCTCGCGGCGCGGGTGTGGGCGTAGTCCACCGCCACCGCCAGCCCCCGCTCCAGGCTCGCCACGGCCGCCGCCCAGGCCTCGTCGCGCGCCCGGCCGATCTCCGCGCGGCCGATCTCCGCACCGCTGGCCTCCGCCCGGCCGGTCTCCGCACCGCCGTCCTCCGCCCGGCCGGCCTCCGCACCGCCGTCCTCCCCGCCGCCGGGCCACCACCGCTCCAGCCAGGCCCGGTCCGCGCCGTCCAGCGGGCCGCCGGGGCTCTCCGTACCGTCCGGGGCCACCAGGACGTAGCGCCCGTCCTCCGCGATCTCCAGCGGCACGTTGTCCAGCCACTCGTTGGCGAAGAGCAGCCCCGTCGCCCGTTCGGGTGGGGCCGCGACCCAGCGGATCCGCGGATCGAGCCCCGGGGGCCGCTCCGCGCGCTCCACGGCGTACGGGATCACCCGCGCGGCCGTCTCCGGGTCCAGCGCGGCCAGCACCCCGGCCAGCAGCTCCCCGCGCCCGGCCCCGACGTCGACCAGGTCCAGCGCCTGCGGGTGCCCGAGCTCCGCGTCCACCCACCGCAGCAGCCGGGCCACGGCTCCCGCGTACAGCGTGGAGGCGTGCACCGAGGTGCGGAAGTGTCCGGCGGGCCCGGGCCCGCCCGGGCGCACGTAGAAGCCGCCGGGCCCGTACAGGGCGGCGTCCATCGCGTCGCGCCACCGGACCGGAGTCGCATGTCCCACCTGGGTGCTCACCCCACAAAGATTAGGTTCACCCTCCACCTTGGGGAGTACGCCCCTGTTGCCAGGTTCGAACCTCTGGTTGACTCCAGCACCTATCACCGTTCCCTACTCTGGGTTACGTGCAGCGCCTCTACGACTTCCTCCGCAGACACCCGACGGGCGTCGACAGCTTCTGGGCTGTCCTCTTCTTCGGGGTCTCGATGCTGAACGTCGTGGGTGAGCCCGACATCGGCAAGCCCCTGAAGGTCGCCGCCGTCCCCGTGGTGATCGCGCTGAGCACGGCCGTGGCCCTGCGCCGCAAGTGGACGCAGGCCATGTTCTGGCTCACCCTCGGGGCGGGCGTCTTCCAACTGCTCATGGGGATCGTCGCCGGGGTCTACGACCTCGCGATGTTCGTGATCCTCTTCACGGTCGCCGCGAGCGAGGTCCCGCGCTGGGTCTCCCGCGCCGCGCTGGGCTGGGGGCTGGCCGCCGCGCCGCTGTACTTCGTGCGCTTCGGCGTGGACAAGGGCAGCAACACCGTCGACAACGTCCTCTTCGCCGTCTTCATGATCATCCCCTTCGTGCTGGCCTGGGTGCTGGGCGACTCCCTGCGCACCCGCCGGGCCTACTACGCCCAGCTGATCGAGCGGAACCAGCGGCTGGAGAAGGAGCGCGAGGCCCAGGCCAAGGTGGCCGTGGCCGGCGAGCGCGCCAGGATCGCCCGCGAGCTGCACGACGTCGTCGCGCACAACGTCTCCGTGATGGTGGTCCAGGCGGACGGGGCGGCGTACGTCATGGACGTGGCCCCCGAGCAGGCCAAGGAGGCCCTCCAGACCATCTCCGGCACCGGCCGCCAGGCCCTCGCCGAGATGCGCCGGCTGCTGGGCGTCCTGCGCACCGGCGAGCCGCAGGAGTCCGAGGACTACGTGCCGCAGCCCGATGTCGAACAGATCGAGGTCCTGGTCGAGCAGGTACGGGCGGCCGGGCTCGCGGTGGACTTCGAGGTCGAGGGCGCGCCGCGGCGGCTGCCCAGCGGGGTCGAGCTGACGGCGTATCGGATCGTGCAGGAGGCACTGACCAACACCCGCAAACACGGCGGCCCCGAGGCGAAGGCCAGCGTCCGGCTGGTCTACTTCGACGACGGGCTCGGCCTGCTGGTCGAGGACGACGGCCGGGGCGCGGCCCACGAGCTGTACGAGGACGGCGGCGCGGACGGCGCCGGGCACGGGCTGATCGGCATGCGCGAGCGGATCGGTATGGTCGGCGGAACCCTGGACGCGGGCCCGCGTCCCGGCGGCGGCTTCCGGATCAGCGCACTGCTTCCCCTGAAGAAGAGATGACGAGGACGAGGTAACTGATGTCCATCCGAGTGATGCTGGTCGACGACCAGGTGCTGCTGCGCACCGGCTTCCGGATGGTGCTCGCCGCCCAGCCGGACATGGAGGTCGTCGCCGAGGCGGGCGACGGCCTGGAGGCGCTGGAGGTGCTGCGGGCCACGAAGGTGGACGTGGTGCTGATGGACGTCCGCATGCCGAGGCTGGACGGTGTCGAGGCGACGCGGCGGATCTGCGAGCCGGCGGAGCACCCGAAGGTCATCATCCTGACCACCTTCGACCTGGACGAGTACGCCTTCTCCGGCCTGAAGGCCGGTGCGAGCGGCTTCATGCTGAAGGACGTCCCGCCGGCCGAACTGCTGGGGGCCATCCGCTCGGTGCACAGCGGGGACGCGGTGGTCGCCCCGTCCACGACGCGGAGGCTGCTGGACCGCTTCGCGCCGATGCTGCCGACGACCACGCAGGAGCCGCAGAACAAGGACATCGAGCGGCTGACGGAGCGCGAGCGCGAGGTCATGCTGCTGGTGGCCCAGGGGCTGTCGAACGGGGAGATCGCGGCCCGGCTGGTCCTCTCGGAGGCGACCGTGAAGACGCACGTGGGCCGCATCCTGACCAAGCTGGGGCTGCGCGACCGGGTCCAGGTGGTGGTCCTGGCGTACGAGACGGGCCTGGTCCGCGCGGGCGGCGGAGCCGCGTAGTCCGGCCCGCACGGCGTTCTCCCCGGGCTGCCGGCCCGGGGAGAACGCCGTGCGTGCGCGGGTGGGCGGCGGGGGTCAGCGGATGACGAACTCGCAGCCCGATCCGGCGGGAACGGTGTCGAGGGCCGCCTGGTCGGCCACGAGGATGTCGAAGCCGGAACCGCACGTGATCCGGTCGAAGCCGCCGTTCTTGCTGACGAGGGTGTCGTTGCCGCCGCCGCCCTCGAAGGTGGTGGTGCTGCCGGTGTTGGCGTTCCAGCCGTCGGAGTCGGTGAGCCGGTCGGCGGCGGTGCCGCCGATCAGCCGGTCCTCGCCCGGTCCGCCGTCCATGTCGGACGGAACCGGGGTGTTGTTGGTGGCGACGTCGTTCCCGTTGCCCAGGGCGGCCTGGATGCGGGTCAGCCCGGTGAGCACACCACAGCGGACGGCGTTGGGTCCCTGCTGGACACAGCCGGGGCCGGCCGTGATCGTGCTCGTCGAGTCGGTGACGTTGACTACGCCGCCGCTCCCGATGCTGAAGGTCACGGTGTTCTGCTCGCCGGGCAGGGCCGCGAAGCGGACCTCGCCGCCCGACCGCATCACGAACGAGGGGTCGGCGGCCGCGGGGCCCGCGAAGGCCATCGTCATCGCGAGCGCCGCCGCGGCGGGAGCGGCCAGTCGTGCCACGCGCAGGAACCGTGAGGTGTTCGGGTTCATCAGTGCTGTCCCTTTGGGTTGTTGACGGCGGATCAGGTCGAGGATCCGTCGCCCCCTTCGCTACCCGGAGTCACCGATGGGCTCTTCCTTTCATCACACAGTTACCTCGTGTGCCGCAGCCGTCCCCCCGTCCGGCTCACGCGTCCGGCTCACGCGTCCGGCTCACGCGCCCGGCTCACGCGTCCGGCTCCGTCATCCAGCGGTCCGGACGGGCCGACGCACGGGAGGTGCGGGCGCGGACGGCCTGGGCGGCCAGCAGGGCGGCGGCCTCGTCCGCCGCGCGCAGCCGGGCCGTGACCGTGCCGTTCGCGCCGGTGTCCACGTGTACGTCGGCCAGGCCGCGGGCGCGGGCCCACGGGCCCTGGGTGAGGCGGACGCTCTGCGCCTTGGCGTGCGGGACGATCTCCGTACGGCGGCACAGGCGGCCGTGCCGGGCGGCGAACACCTCCGGGGAGACGGCCAGCGCGTAGCCCTTCCACCACACCGGGACCACCCAGCGCGAGCCGACGCGAGGGGAGCCCGAGAAGGACAGGGCCGCCAGGTCCACCCCGGGCAGCACCCGGGCGATCACCGCGTACGCGGCGGCCCGCGAGGCCACCGGGACCAGGACCTCGTTCTTCGAGCCCGCCACGGCCAGCTCCACGCGGACCCGGCCGCGCCGCCGCCACAGCAGCGGCTCCACGATCCGTACGGTCTGCACGCGACCCGGCGGCACGGTCTCGTGGGCCCGGTCCAGCATGCCGTGGTCCAGGCGCAGCCCGTCCGGGGACTCCGCGACCCGCCAGTCGTACTCCGCGAGGAAGCGGCCCGCGGTGGCCGCCCAGAGCGCGCCGAGCAGCGGGAGCAGGGCGACGACGGCCGCCCACGGGCTGGAGCTGAACCACCACACGGCCACCGGCCCGACGACCCCGGCCGCGAGCGCCGCCAGGACGCCGAGGCTGAGCAGCAGCGACACGGCGAGCTCGCGCGGGCTCACGCGCAGCAGCTCCCGGTCGGGGGCCTCGCCGAGGCGCACCGCCTCCTCGGGGGCGAAGCCGGCCGCGCGGGCGAGGAGTTCGGCACGCAGGGCGACGGCCTCCTTCTCGCCGAGGAAGGACAGCTGGTCCTTGTCGTCGGTGCCGATGACGTCGAGGCGCAGGCTGGCGACGCCGGTCAGCCGGGCCAGCAGGGGGCGGGTGACGTCCACGGCCTGGAGGCGGTCGAGGCGGATGTGCGCGGTGCGGCGGAAGAGCAGCCCGGTGCGGATGCGCAGTTCGGTGTCGGTCACGGCGTAGTGGGTGAACCACCAGCTCAGGAAGCCGTACGCGGCGAAGACGAGGACGACGCCGGCCAGCGCCAGCAGCCGCAGGAGGACGGACAGGTCCGCCATCCACTTCTGGGCCTGGTCGCCCTGCTGGGCGATCACGCCGACGGTCGCGGCGATCGGCACCCAGGCGCGGCGCAGCGGCGTGAAGGGGTGCAGCCGCCGTCCGCCCGCGGCGGGCTCGGCGGCGGGGGCGGCCGTGGAGGTGGAGGTGGGGGTGGGAGTACGCGGGTCCTCGCCCGTCGGGCCGGAGGTCACAGGCCCGCCGACCTTGCCTCGCCGAGGGCGGTGAGGCGGTCGCGCAGCCGCTCCGCCTCGGCCGGCGCCAGGCCCGGGATCTTGGCATCGGTGGCCGCCGCCGCCGTGTGCAGCTGTACGGAGGCCAGCCCGAAGCGCCGCTCCAGCGGGCCCGAGGTGACCTCGACCAGCTGCATCCGCCCGTACGGGACCACGGTCTGCTCCTGCCACAGCACGCCCCTGCTGATCAGCAGGTCGTCCGCGCGCTCGGCGTACCGCCAGGACCGCCAGTTCCGCCCGAGCAGCACCCAGCCCCAGACCAGGGCGGCGAGCCACGGCACCCCGAGGAACGCCCACCACGGGCCGACCGCCAGCCCCAGTACGACGGCGGTCACGACCGCGAACCCCGTCGTCCAGATCACCAGCAGCAGCCGCCGCAGAGTGAGCAGCCCGCCCGGCAGCCCCACCCACACGGGCCCACCCGTCTCACCCTCTGTCCCCGTATCCATGCCTTCAGCGTAGGGGGGTGGCTTGCCGCTCAGGCCGGGCTCGCGATCCGGCCCGAGCTACAGGCCACCCCCTTCGGCTGAGACAATGCCCGCATGACGGAGACCACGGTCGGCATCGGCGGAGCGGCGGAGAGCACCGACATGGTGCTCAACATCGGCCCCCAGCACCCTTCCACGCACGGCGTGCTGCGCCTGCGCCTCGTCCTGGACGGCGAGCGGATCGTCAGCGCCGAGCCCGTGGTCGGCTATATGCACCGCGGCGCCGAGAAACTCTTCGAGGCCCGTGACTACCGGCAGATCGTGATGCTCGCGAACCGCCACGACTGGCTGTCCGCGTTCTCCAACGAGCTCGGCGTGGTCATGGCCGTCGAGCGGATGCTCGGCATGGAGGTCCCCGAGCGGGCCGTGTGGATGCGGACCCTGCTCGCCGAGCTGAACCGGGTGCTGAACCACCTGATGTTCCTCGGCTCGTACCCCCTCGAACTGGGTGGAATCACCCCGATCTTCCATGCGTTCCGCGAGCGCGAGGAGCTCCAGGCCGTCATGGAGGAGATCTCCGGCGGCCGCATGCACTACATGTTCAACCGCGTCGGCGGCCTCAAGGAGGACCTGCCGGCCGGCTGGCTCGGCCGGGCCCGCGCCGCGATCGCCGACGTCAACACCCGCATGCACGTCTACGACGACCTGGTGCGCGGCAACGAGATCTTCCGTGCCCGTACGCGCGGCGTCGGGGTCCTGTCCGCCGAGGCGGTGCACGCGTACGGGGTCTCCGGTCCGATCGCCCGCGCCTCCGGCGTCGACTTCGACCTGCGCCGCGACGAGCCGTACCTGGCCTACGGCGAGCTGCAGGACGTCCTCAAGGTCGTCACCCGCACCGAGGGCGACTGCCTGGCCCGCTTCGAGTGCCTGCTGGAGCAGACCCACAACGCGCTCGACCTGGCCGTGGCCTGTCTGGACCGGATGGCGGAGCTGCCGCCGGGGCCGGTCAACCAGCGGCTGCCCAAGGTCCTGAAGGCGCCCGAGGGCCACACGTACGCCTGGACCGAGAACCCGCTCGGCATCAACGGCTACTACCTCGTCTCGAAGGGCGAGAAGACCCCGTACCGGCTGAAGCTGCGCAGCGCCTCGTACAACAACATCCAGGCCCTGGCCGTGCTGCTGCCGGGGCAGCTCGTGGCGGACATGGTGGCGATCCTGGGCTCGCTCTTCTTCGTCGTCGGGGACATCGACAAGTAGAGGCCGCGCGAGCGGGCCCTTCGGCGGCAGACTGGGTGGTCCGCAGTCCGACGAGGAGGTCGCCCGTGCCCGTCCCGATCATCATCGACTGCGACCCCGGGCACGACGACGCACTGGCGATCATGCTGGCGGCGGCGAACCCGGCGGTCGATCTGCTCGCCATCACCACGGTCGCCGGCAACCAGACGCTGGAGAAGACCTCCCTCAACGCCCGCCGGGTGTGCACCGTCGCCGGGATCACGGACGTGCCCATCGCCGCCGGGTGCGACCGGCCGCTGCTCCAGCGGCTGGCCGTCGCGGACGACGTGCACGGCGAATCCGGAATGGACGGACCGCAGTTCCCGGAACCCACGGTCGACCTGGTCCCCGAGCACGCGGTGGAACTCATCCACCGGATCCTCGTGGAACACCCGGAGCCGGTCACCCTGGTCCCCACCGCCCCGCTGACCAACATCGCCCTGCTGCTGACCCGCTACCCCGACAGCGCCGCGCGCATCCGCGAGATCGTGCTGATGGGGGGCTCCACGGAGCGGGGCAACCGCACCCCGGCGTCCGAGTTCAACATCCACACCGACCCGGAGGCCGCGGACATCGTCTTCCGCAGCGGGGTACCCGTGACCATGTGCGGGCTCAACGTCACCCACCAGGCCCTGGCCACGCCCGAGGTCCTGGCCCGCTTCGAGGGCCTGGGCACCGAACTCGGCGACATCTGCGCCGGATTGCTGGCCTACTTCGCGTCGACCTACAGCCGGCTGTGGAACATGCCCCACCCGCCGCTGCACGACCCCGTCGCGGTGGCCCGCGTGATCGACCCGGCCGTGGTGGAGTGCGTGGAGGCGAACGTCACCGTGGAACTGCACGGCCGGTACACGCGCGGGGCCACCGTCGTGGACCTCCACCGGTACCTGGACCGCCCGGTCAACGCGAAGGTCGCCGTGACCCTCGACGCCGGGCTCTTCTGGGACCACATGGTCGACGCCGTCGCGGCCCTCGGCAGGTCCCGCCCGTGAGCGGCCGGGACAGCGGGCGCAAAGATCGGCCGCCCGCCCGGCATCGACCCCGACCTGTCGGCCCGCCGCTTCGCCGCCGGCCGCGGCGGCTACTGCTACCACTTCAACGGCGGCAGGGACGCGGCTGGCCAGTCCCGGAGTCGCACTGCTCCTCGAAGCCCTCGGCTACGAGGCGACCAGGCACTCCGGCGGCGTGTGCGGCGATCCCGCCTCCCGCGAGGTCAGCGGCGGGCACCTCACCCTGACCGTCCGCGTCGACGGGAGCGAGTACGGGGTGGACGCCGGGATCGGCGACGGCCCGTACGAGCCGCTGCCGCGACGCGGAGGGCGCGGACGTGCTGCGCGGCCGCATCCTGACCCGGCTCGACTCCGCGAAGGGGACCAGCGAGCGGGAACTGGCCGACGAGGACGAGCTCTTCGAGGTCATCGGGAGCGTCTTCGGGCGGGACCTGGACGACCTGACCGCCGCCGACCGGGCGGCGCTGTGGGCCCGGGTGCGGCAGGCCCACGGGGCGTGGCTCGCCGCCCGGCAGGGCTGATGTCGGCGGGGCAGGGCAGACTGGGGGCCATGTCCCACTCCCCCCGTCGGGCCTGCCCCGCCTGCGGCCGCGACTGCGCCGTCACCGCCGGCCGGATCGCCCGCCACGACCCCCCGGCCGGGCGCGGGCGCGGCGACCTGGTGTCCTGCCCCGGATCCCGGGCCCGGGTGGTGCTCGGCGCCTCCGCGCCGACACTGGACGGCTTCGTGCTACCCGAACACCCCGGTCAGCTGCCGCTGTTCTGAGGCCACGCCGGTCAACTGCGCCTGCATCGGGGGGCTTTCCCCCCTCGAACGGCGGGGGCCGGCCGGATGTCGGGGCCGGGCGGGCGACCGTAGGTTCTGCCGTATGACGATCACGCAGAGCAGCAAGCAGCGGCAGTGGCTGCGGCGCGGCGCGGCGGCCGTGGCCCTCGCGGCGGTCCTGGGCGCGGTCGCCGCCCCGGCGGCGCTGGCCGCGCCCGCCTCCGCCGGCGGTGCGCCCGCCTCGGCCACCGCCCGCGGGACCCTGATCTCCGTCACCTCCCTCGACACCCTCGGCCGCGAGCAGGTCGCCGCCGAACTCGCCGCGCTCGGCATCGACACCGGCACCGTCCGGTACGGAGTGACCGCGCACCGGCTGACCTACGCCACCGTGGACCCCCACGGCCGCCCCATCACCGCCACCGGGCTGCTGGTCCTGCCGCGCGGCGGCCCGCACCGCCTCGACCTGGTCTCCGACACCCACGGCACGCTCGCCACCCGCGACGACGCCCCGTCCGGCGGGGCCGGCTACAACCGGCTCACCCCGTACCTGCACGCCTCCGCCGGCCGCGCCGTGGCCGCTCCCGACTACCTGGGCCTCGGCGGCGGGCCCGGCAGCCACCCGTACATGGACACCCGGTCCTCCGTGACCGCCTCCGTCGACATGCTGAAGGCCGCCCGCACCGCCGCCGGCCGGCTGGGCCGTCCCGTCACCCGTGACGTGTACGCCACCGGCTTCTCGCAGGGCGGCCAGGTGGCGATGGCCCTGGGCCGCGAACTCTCCCGCGGCCGCGACGGGTTCCGGCTGCGGGCGCTGGCCCCGATGGCCGGCCCGTACGACCTGACCGGCTCCGAGATGCCGGCGATCGGCGACGGCCGGGTCGCGCCCGTGTCCGCCGTCTTCTACCTCTCCTACTTCCTCACCGCCCAGAACCGGCTGCACCCGCTCTACAAGGACCCCGCCGAGGTCTTCCGCGCGCCCTACGCACAGGCTGTGGAAGGCCTGTTCGACGGGAGCCACCGGGAGCAGGACATCGTGGCCGCGCTCCCCGCGACACCGCAGGAGCTGCTCACCCCGGAGTGGGCCGAGAACATCCGCGCCCCGCACGGGGTGCTGCGCGAGGTCCTGGAGGCCAACGACGGCGCCTGCGACTGGAAGCCGGCGGCGCCCGTACGCCTCTACACGGGCGCCGCCGACACCGACGTGCCGATCGCCAACACCCGTGCCTGCGCCGCCGATCTGGCCCGCCACGGGGTCCGCGCGAAGGTCGTCGACCAGGGCCCGGACGCCGACCACTTCACCACGGCCGTCCGCTCGGCGCCGCAGGCCGTCCGCTGGTTCGACTCGATCCGCTAGGGCGGCCCGTACGCATGTGGGCTCCGGCCGGGCCTAGGCGGGCTGGCCGGCGGCGCCCAGCAGCCCGATCAGGCGCGAGCTGCTGTCGGCGCCGAAGCCCGCGGCGACCCCGCGCCGGTAGAGCTCGGCGTGCGCGGCGAGGATCCCGGTGTCCACACCGGAGTCGGCGGCGGTGTGCAGGACGTGCTCGACGCTGGCGGCGCACATGGCGAGGCGCTCGTACTCGCCCCCGTGCTCGCCGGCGTCGATGAGCGGGGCGCCCTGGGTGTAGAAGCCGCGCATGCTGTCGGCCGTGTAGCCGGCGTAGGGCAGGATGTCGGCCGCCGTCAGCCCGTTGGCGCGGGCGACGGCGAGGGCCTGGTACCAGCCCGTGTAGGCGGTCCAGAAGAGGATCATGTTGAGCTGGTAGTACAGCTGCGCGTAGCCGGGGTCGGCGCCCCGGTAGTCGGTGGCGGCGAGCACGTCGAGCGCGGCGCGGTGCTCCTCGTAGACCTCCTCCGGGCCGCTGACGAAGACGGAGGAACCCTCCTGCCCGATGCCGGTCGGGGGAACGTTGACCCCGCCGGTGAGGTACGCGGCCCCGCGCTCCCCGGCCCACCGGGCGGCCGCGCGGGCCTTGTCCGGGACGTCCGAGGACAGGTTGGCGAGCACGCGGCCGCGGAGGTCGGTGTCACCGAGCGCGCCGTACATGGCCTCCACGTCGATGAGGCTGAGCACGGTCAGCCGGCTCGCGGCGACAGCCTCGCCGATGCCGGCCGCCCGGCGGGCCCCGCGGGCCACGAGGTCGGTGTCCTTGCCCGCGCTGCGGTTCCAGACGGTGACCTCGTAGCCGGCATCGAGGTAGGCGGCGGCCATGGCCCGGCCCATGGGGCCGAGACCGACGACGGTGACCTTGGTGTCCTGGGCGGTCGAAACCTGGTTCATGACGGAGTTCTCCCCCTGCGAGATGGTCTAGAACGAACGCTCTATCCAGCGATCGGGACGACGGTAACACGCGCTAGAACGAACGCTCTATCCAGAATCGGCGGTAGGATCACGCCCATGGCAGCAGCAGGGACGAAGACAGAACTGGGCACGCGCGACCGGCTGGTCCGCACCGCCTCCCGCCTCATGCAGCACGGCGGTTACGAGAACACCCCGGTCAAGCAGCTCGTCCGCGAGGCCGAGGCGACCCTGGGCTCGCTGTACCACTTCTTCCCGGGCGGCAAGCGGGAGCTCGCGGTGGCCGCGATCCACTTCGGCGACGAGGAGTTCGCCGGGATGCTCCGCACCGGACTGGCCGCCCACCAGGATCCGGCGGAGGCGGTCGAGGCCGTCGCCGTCCTGCTCGCGCAGGAACTGCAGGCCTCCGACTGGCGGGACGGCTGCCCGGTGACGGCCACGGCCCTGGAGACGGTCGGCCGCGTGCCGGAGATCCAGGCAGCCTGCGCCCGGGCCTTCGCCAACTGGCAGGAGCTGGTTGCCGCCAAGCTCCTGGCGTCGGGCTGTCCGGAGCCGGAGGCGCGCGATCTGGCGGTCACCGTGATCAACACCCTGGAGGGCGCCGAGATGACCTCCCAGGTCGCCCAGAGCCGCACCCCGCTCCTGGTGGCGGGCCGGCACCTGGCCCGGCTGGTGGCCTCGTACCGGGACTGAGCCCGAGCCGGACGGTGACGGGTGCTACGAGATGGCGGTGCGCAGCCGGACCACGTCGATCGGCTCGGTCTCGTCGTGGGCCGTCAGGTCGATGACCTGACCCACCGCACGGGTCTCGGCGGTCGCCGGCTTGAACTCCGGTCCGGGCACGTCCCGGGCGGACTCCGCCTTGTGGACCGCGAGGGCCTCGGCGCCGACCACGTCGGCCAGGTCCTCGTTCTGGACCGCCTCGATCACCGCACGGGCCTGCGCCGCGTTCTTGGTGCCGAAGAAGTCGAAGCCGCCCTCGACGCGGGAGGCCGTACGCCGCTGGGCCGCGTACGGGGCCACCGCCGCCGGACGCCGTGCGGGGACCGAGGACGCGGGGGCGGACGGCGAGGGGAGCGCCGCCGCGGCGGCGGGGGCCGCGGGCAGCGCCGCCTGCGTCTGCGCCCTGCGGGCGGCCAGCGCCCCCAGAGCCGCGTGGGCCCGGGCGTAGCCGACCGTGGTCGGGGCGCCCGCCGAGGTGCGCTCCTCGGAGACGGGCGGAAGTTCCTTCTGTGCGGCGGCCGGAGCCGCGGAGGCCTCGATGGCCAGCAGGCGGCGACCCTCCAGGGCGCTGGCGCGCTCGGTCTCGGCGGTCGCGTACCGCCGCAGCAGCGCCGCGTGCTCGCCGCGGAGCCCGGCCAGTTCGACCCGCTTGGCGCGCAGCTTGGCGTCGAGCCGGCCGCGCAGCACGCGGGCCTCCTCGAGGTCGGATTCGAGCTCGGCTATCCGCTCGTCGGTCCGCCACTCGTCCTTGACCCGCTCGCGCGCGAGCTCCGCGACGCGGCGGCCCGCCGAACGGTCCCAGGCGCGCATCACGACGGCGCCGCCGACCCCGGCGGACGCGGTGAGGGCCACGAGCAGCCTCAGCGCCAGCGGTTCCGCGAGCAGCCAGGCCGCTCCGGCGCTGATGACGGACACACCTGCGACGGTCGTCGGCGTGAGCAGCCGGTGCAGGGGTTCGGGATTGCGGTGGCGTCCACGGGGCATGGCCCGAAATTTACAGGGCGTGGGGGTCCAGCGGGATACCCGCCCGGCAATCTCTTGTCCGCTCTTCCCGGGCAGGTACTCCACATTCCTCCATCAACCCACGTGACTTCTACTTCTTCAGAAGGCCCTTGGACTCCAGGTAGGCCTTCGCCACGTCCGCCGGCTTGGCGCGCTCCGCGTCCACCTTCCGGTTCAGGTCGACCAGATCGGCCGTCGTGAGGACCTTGGTCAGCTCGTCGAGGGCGGCCGCGACCTCGGGGCCGCCGGCGTCCTTGGCGTTGACCACCGGAAGCACGTTGTCGGCGTTCTGGAGCTTCTTGTCGTCCTCCAGCAGGACCAGGCCGAAGCTGTCGAGGGTGGCGTCCGTGGTCGTGGTCAGCACGAGCTGGTCGGCGCCGTCCTTGACGGCCTGCTTGGCCTGCGGGGTCCCGACGCCCTTCGGGTCAATACCGGAAACCTGAATTCCGTATGTTGTGGTCAACCCCGGTGCGCAGAAGGGCCGTACGGAGCATTCGTCGCCCGCCGCGATCTTCACCTTCAGCCCGGACTTACCAAGATCGGAAAGCGTCTTCAGGTTGTTCTTCTGGGCGAATTCCTTGGTCACCGCGAATGCGTTCTGGTCGACCGCCCCGCCCGCGGGCAGCGCCTTCAGCCCGAACGGGGCCGCGAGCTTCTCCAGGGCCGCCACCGTCGCCGCGACGTCGCTCGACGCCACCGGCTTCTCCTCGGGCGCCTTGGAGCCGTTCACCTTGGCGTTGAGGAACTCCGCGAGCGTGGCCGCGTACTCCGGGACGACGTCGATCTCGCCCTTCTCCAGCGAGGGTTCGTACAGCTCGCGGTTGTTGACCGTCTTGATGGAGGTGCCGTAGCCCGCGTCCTTGAGGACCTGCGCGTACAGCTCCGCCAGCACGTTCGACTCGGTGAACCCGGCGGCGCCGACGACCAGGCTGCCCTTGCCTTCCGCGGCCGGGGCCGGCGAGCCGCCGTCCTTGCTCTTCTCCAGGCTGTCGCCGCCGCACGCGGCCAGCGACACCGTCAGGGCCAGGGCGCCCAGGGACGCGCCGAGGACGCGCGTGGTCTTGGTCATGGAGTGACTCCGTTCGAGACTGTGGACAGGATTCAGCGGTGGCCCGCGGCCCGCGGCAGCAGCCGGTCCGCCGCCACCAGCACGCCCTCCACCAGCAGGGCGAGCGCCGCCACCAGCAGGGCGCCCGCGACGACCTGCGGGGTGTTGTACGTGTTGAAGCCGGCGGTGATGATCCGGCCGAGGCCGCCCTGGCCGACCATGGCGGCGATCGTGGCCGTGGCGATGACCTGCACCGCACCCGAGCGCAGCCCGGTCATCACCAGGCCGCGGGCCAGCGGGAGCTCGACGCGCAGGAAGAGCTGGCCGCCGGACATGCCCATGCCCCGGGCGGCCTCCACCACCGAGCGGTCCACCTCGCGCATGCCGACGTACGCGTTCGTCAGCAGCGGCGGGACGGCGAACAGCACGAGCGCGGCGATGGTCGGCAGATAGCCCGCGTTGCGCAGCGGGGAGACCATGAAGAGCGCCAGCACCGCGAAGACCGGAACGGCCCGGCCGATGTTGGAGACGTTGATCGCGAGGGCGCCGCCCTTGCCGAGGTGGCCGAGGTACAGGCCGACCGGCAGCGCCACCGCGCAGGCGATGGCCAGCGCGACCCCGCTGACGTAGACGTGCTCGCCGAGCCGGTGCCAGACCCCGCTCTCCCCCGACCAGTTGGCGCCGTTCGCCAGCCAGTCCCAGGCCCCTCCCAGTACTCCCACGGCCTCAGGCCCCCTTCCCGGAAGCCGCCGGGCGGGCTCCGGCCCGGGTCCACGGCGTGAGCAGCCGCTGCAGACCCAGCAGCAGCAGGTCGGCCACGAGCGCGAGCAGCACGCACAGCACCGAGGCGGTGAGCACCTGGGCCTTGAAGGAGCTGTTCACCGCCGGGGCGATGAGGTTGCCGAGGCCCCCCTTGCCGACGATGGAGCCGACCGTGGTCAGCGCGACCGTCGAGACGGTGGCGATCCGTACGCCGGCGAGCAGCGCGGGCAGGGCCAGCGGCAGTTCGACCTGCCACATCAGCCGCCCCGGGCCGTAGCCCATGCCGCGCGCGGCCTCGCGCACCTCCTCGGGCACGGCCTCCAGGCCGGCCAGCACGTTGCGCACCAGGATCGTCAGCGAATACAGCACGAGCCCGGTCACCACCAGCGCCGCCGAGAGCCCGAAGACCGGCAGCAGCAGGGAGAACATGGCCAGCGAGGGGACCGTGTAGAGCAGCGTGGTGAAGGCGAGCACGGGCGCCGCCCAGCGGCGGCCGCGGCGGGCCAGCAGCGCGAGCGGCACGGACACGACGATGCCGATCAGGACCGACACGCCCGTGATCCAGATGTGTTCGACGGTGGCGTCGGTGAGTTCCTGGGAACGGGAGGTGACGTAGTCCCAGCAGATCCAGTCGTTCGCCACCAGGCAGTTCTGCCCGGCCATGCACCTCACCCCCCTCTTTCGAACACACGTCTTCCGATCACACGGCCACGAGCGACCATAACCCCCGCCACCCCCCATGGCCGGAATCCTTCGCACCGGAGCAACACGCCCTTCACAAAACCGCACCGCGCGTGCGGAAGGATGGACCCGTGATCCGATTCGAGCATGTGACCAAGCGCTACCCCGACGGGACGACAGCCGTCGAGGACCTGTCCTTCGAGGTGGCCGAGGGCGAGCTGGTCACGCTCGTGGGACCGTCCGGCTGCGGCAAGACGACCACGATGAAGATGGTCAACCGGCTGATCGACCCGACCTCCGGCCGGATCCTCCTGGCCGGCGAGGACATCGCGGCCGCCGACCCGGTCGAGCTGCGCCGCCGCATCGGGTACGTCATCCAGCAGGTCGGGCTGTTCCCGCACAAGACGGTGCTGGAGAACACCGCGACCGTGCCGCAGCTGATCGGCACCCCGAAGGCCAGGGCCCGCGCCCGGGCGGCCGAGCTGCTCGAACTGGTGGGGCTGGATCCGGCCGTCTACGGAGGCCGGTACCCGGAGCAGCTGTCGGGCGGGCAGCGCCAGCGCGTCGGCGTGGCCCGCGCGCTCGCCGCCGATCCGCCGGTGCTGCTGATGGACGAGCCGTTCGGCGCGGTAGACCCGGTCGTGCGCGAACGGCTGCAGAACGAGTTCCTGACGCTGCAGAAGACGGTGCGCAAGACGATCCTGCTGGTCACGCACGACCTGGAGGAGGCCATCCGGCTCGGCGACCGCATCGCCGTCTACGGAACGGGCACCATCGAGCAGTTCGCCCGCCCCGCGGCGGTCCTCGGGTCGCCCGCCACCCCGTACGTGGCCTCCTTCGTCGGCTCCGACCGCGGCCTGAAGCGGCTCGCCGTCACCGCGGTCGAGGCGGCCGACCTGGCGGCGGCCGAGGGCGAGGCCCCGGCGGCGGCCGTGGAGCTGGGCGCGACGCTGCGCGAGGCGCTCGCCGCCCTGCTGCAGGAGGACTCGGGCCGGATCGGGGTCACGGACCCGGACTCCGGCGCCCTCGTCGGCGTACTGACCCCCGAGGGCGTGCACCGGGCACTGCGCCGGGCCCAGTTGCAGGACGCGTAGCGCGAACGCGGAAGGGCCCGGCCGGAGCCGGGCCCTTCCGCCTTCACCGCGTCAACGGCCTCAGGCCTGGATGCGTCCGCTCATCCACACCAGCATCGGCGGGATCTCGCGTCGCCAGGTGTTGAAGTTGTGGCCACCGCTGTCGAGGATGATCGAGGAGACCCGGTCCGGGCCCTTCACCTTCTTGATGAACTTCCGGGTGTCACCGAGGTTCGGCTCGCCCTTCTCGCTGCTGGTCACGAGGAAGGACGTACCGCTCGGCTTCTTGTTCTCGATGCTGTGCAGCACGTCCGCGCGCTTCTTCAGCTTCTCGTCCCCGTGGAACAGGTCGCCGGTCGTCGGGTCGTCCGGGGCGTCGTAGTACGCGGACAGACCCGCGGCGGCGCCGAAGGTCTCCGGGTAGTGCGCGGCGATCTTCAGTGCGCAGTAACCGCCCGTGGAGTTGCCGATGAAGCCCATGTTCTGCGGCTTCTTGCCGACCCGGAAGGTGCTCTGGATGGCCTGCGGGAGGTCCTCGGCGAAGAAGGTCTCGGTCTGCGGGCCGCCGGGTATGTCGACGCACTCGGTGTCACGCGGCGGCGCGATCGTCGGGCGCAGCATGACCAGGATCATCGGCTTCATCTTGCCCGACTTGGACAGGCTGAAGGCCTTCATCGGGTAGTCGAGCCCTTTGATCAGGTTCTCGGCGGTGCCCGGGTAGCCCGTCAGGACGATGGACGCGGGGAAGTTCTGGTCCTTGTGCTGGGGCTGGAAGTACTCCGGCGGGAGCCAGACGTAGCCGGGACTCGTTATCTTCGACTTCTGCCCGGTTATGGCAACCTTCAGGATCTGACCGCCGACCTGGGGCTTGGCGCCACCGGGGACGTCCAGCTTCTGCTTGTCGACGACCTTGATGTCATCGCTGCTCATCGAGTGGTCGACGACCTTGCCCATGGACGTCTCCTGGCCGAACAGGTCGGCCCAGGAACCGTAGAAGAGGAACGACTTGTTAGCCGCGAGACCCACAGCCGAGAACAGCGCCAGCTGCGTCGCCAGCAGGAGCCCGATCCGGCCGGCGACAGCGCGCCAGGTGCGGCCCGAAAGCTTCGGCCACATCCAGACCGTGGCCGCGAAGAGCAGCACACCGGCCAGGATGGCCAACGCCAGAACCGTAGTACTCGTGAGACCCATGAGCAGTCAGTCGACTTTCTGGTGGCAGGACAGTTTTTTTCCGGCGAAAGAGTGAACCCGCTCCTCGTCGATGTCGTCCTAAGGGACGCACCACACACCGGAGGCTGTCGCGGCCTTCGGCCACATGATCTCTCGCGGAGCAACGGGAAGCGATGTCTAGCAGGATAGATGGCGATAAGTCGGGACAGGTTCCGAGCAGGGTCCGCCGAATCCTCCGAGGCCCACAGCCGGAGTCGGTGCCCGGCCTGGTAGGTACGGCCGTCATGATCGTCGGCCTTCTGGACATCGCGGCCGGTGTCTTCCCGCGCTTCCGGCACAGCCGGATCCACGCGGTCGCGGAGGTGCTGCCCGGGTCCCTGGGCCCGTTCGCGGCAGCCCTCTCCCTCAGCGCGGGCGTACTGCTCCTGCTGCTCGCCCACGGCCTCAAGCGCCACAAGCGGCGGGCCTGGCGGGCCGCCGTCGTCCTGCTGCCCGCGGGCGCGGCCGCGCAGTTCGCGTACCGCCACTCGGTCATCAGCGTGGTCATCGCGGCGGTGCTCCTCGCACTGCTGCTGCGCCACCAGGGTGAATTCAAGGCGCTGCCGGATCCGCGCAGCCGCTGGAAGGCACTCGCGAACTTCGTGCTGATGAGCGCCGGTTCCATCGGCCTCGGGCTGGTCATCGTCAACGTCCACCCGGGCAAGGTCGTCGGCAACCCGGGCCTGTACGAGCAGATCACCCACGTCGTCTACGGGCTCTTCGGCTTCGAGGGTCCCGTCGACTACGCCGGCCGGGTCTCCTGGACCGTCGGCTACTCCCTCGGCGCCCTCGGCATGCTGACCGCGCTCACCACCATCTACCTGGCCTTCCGCCCCGAGCACCCGGCGGCCCGGCTCACCACCGACGACGAGACCAAGCTGCGCGAGCTGCTCGCCAAGCACGGCGGCCGCGACTCGCTCGGCCACTTCGCGCTGCGCCGCGACAAGGCCGTCGTCTTCTCCCCCAGCGGCAAGGCCGCCGTCACCTACCGCGTCGTCTCCGGCGTGATGCTCGCCTCCGGCGACCCCATCGGCGACGTCGAGGCCTGGCCCGGCGCCATCGAGCGGTTCATGGCGGAGGCCAAGGCCCACTCCTGGACCCCGGCCGTCGTCGGGTGCAGCGAGACCGGCGGCGAGGTCTGGACCCGCGAGACCGGTCTGGACGCCCTGGAGCTGGGTGACGAGGCGATTGTCGATGTCAAAGACTTCTCCCTCTCGGGCCGCGCCATGCGCAATGTCCGCCAGATGGTGAAGCGCATCGAGCGCAACGGCTACACCACCAAGGTCCGCCGGGTCAGCGAGCTGACCGAGACCGAGCTGGAGCAGGTGCGCGGCGCCGCCGAGGCCTGGCGCGGCACCGACACCGAGCGCGGCTTCTCGATGGCGCTGGGCCGGGTCGGCGAGGACGGCGACGGCGACTGCTTCATCGCCACCGCCCACCGCGTGGAGGAGGGCGACACCAGCCCGTACGGCGACCTCAAGGCCGTCCTGCACTTCGTCCCGTGGGGCAAGGACGGCATGTCGCTGGAGCTGATGCGCCGCGACCGCGCCGCCGACCCCGGCATGAACGAGCTGCTCATCGTGGCCTCGCTGGAGGCCTGCCCGGGCCTCGGCATCGAGAAGGTCTCGCTGAACTTCGCGATGTTCCGCGCCGCCCTCGCCCGCGGCGAGAAGATCGGCGCCGGCCCGGTGCTGCGGATGTGGCGCGGCCTGCTGGTCTTCCTGTCGCGCTGGTTCCAGATCGAGTCGCTGTACAAGTTCAACGAGAAGTTCCGCCCCCGCTGGGAGCCGCGCTTCATGGTCTACCGCTCCACCCGCGACCTGCCCCGCATCGGCTTCGCCGTGATGCAGGCCGAGGGCTTCGTGACGCTGGCCCTCCCGCGCCTCTTCGCGAGCCGCCGCCGCCCCAAGCCCGTCCGCACCTGCACCCACAACCACATGACGACCGTCCCGAAGCAGACGGAACGCGAGGCCCAGGCGGCCTAGCCGCCCGTACGCCCACCGGGGCCCCGACGGCCGACAGACCGCCGGGGCCCTGCCGTATCCAGGTCAGCCCTACCCTTGGACCTATGAACACGAAGCGCGGAGCCACCGGCAGGGGCCGGGTCGCAGGTCTGCCGGAGTGGGACCGCTGCGCGGTCATGGGCGTCGTCAACGTCACCCCCGACTCCTTCTCCGACGGCGGCCGCTGGTTCGACACCACCGCGGCGGTCAAGCGCGGCCTCGACCTCGTCGAGCAGGGCGCGGACCTCGTCGACGTCGGCGGCGAGTCCACCCGGCCCGGCGCCTCGCGCGTCGACGAGGAGGAGGAGCTGCGCCGGGTCGTCCCCGTGGTCCGCGGCCTGGCCTCCGAGGGCGTCACCGTCTCCGTCGACACCATGCGCGCGGCCGTCGCCGCCCAGGCCGTCGCCGCGGGCGCCGTACTGGTCAACGACGTCAGCGGCGGACTCGCCGACCCCGGCATGGTCCCGGCCGTCGCCGCCGCCGAGGTGCCCTTCGTCGTGATGCACTGGCGCGGCTTCAGCGCCGGCATGAACAGCCTCGCCGTCTACGAGGACGTGCTCGCCGAGGTCACCGCCGAGCTCCGGGACCGGATCGACGCCGTCGTGGCCGGCGGGATCGCCCCCGAGCGGCTCGTCGTCGACCCGGGCCTCGGCTTCGCCAAGAACGCCGAGCACGACCTGGCCCTGGTCGCCCACCTGCCCGAGCTGCGCGCGCTGGGCTTCCCGCTGCTGGTCGCCGCGTCGAGGAAGCGTTTCCTCGGCCGGGTCCTGGCCGGCGCGGAAGGCGCCGCCCCGCCGCCCGCCCGCGAGCGCGACGCCGCGACGGCCGCCGTCTCGGCCATCGCCGCCCACCAGGGCGCCTGGGCCGTACGGGTCCACGAGGTACGGGCGACCGCGGACGCGGTTCGGGTGGCCCGCGCCGTGGAAGGGGCACTCTGATCCTCAACGACCGACAAGGAGCAAAGTGAGCAGAACCGACATCGAAGCGGTCGAGGAGGTCAACACGGCCTTCTACGAGGCAATGGAGCGGGGGGACTTCGACGCTCTGTCGGCGCTCTGGCTGGAGGACGAGATCTCCTGCGTGCACCCCGGCTGGCCCGTGCTCTCCGGCCGCGGCGAGGTGCTCCGCTCGTACGCGCTGATCATGTCCCACACGGACTACATCCAGTTCTTCCTCACCGACACCAAGGTGGCCGTGATAGGTGACACCGCCCTGGTCACGTGCACGGAGAACATCCTCAGCGGCGGACCAGCCGAGGACGGCGGGGAACTCGGCCCGCTCGTCGGTCAGCTCGTCGTCGCCACGAATGTGTTCCGACGCACATCCGAGGGCTGGCTCCTCTGGTCCCACCACGGTTCTCCCGTCCTCACGGAGTCCGAGGACGAGGACGAGGACGACGCCTCCTGACCCCTACGGCGGGGCCCGGAGTATTTCGCAGGTAAATTCGAAGACGGACGACGCCGACCGCACTCGGCGTAGGCCCATGGCCCCGGGGAGTCCCGGGACCGGCACTACGAAAGCAGGAGTGATTCGCGTGGATCGTGTCGCGCTGCGCGGCCTCAAGGCTCGCGGGCACCACGGCGTCTTCCCCCGGGAGCGCGAGGAAGGCCAGACCTTCATCGTCGACCTCGTGCTGCACCTCGACACCCGCCCCGCGGCGGCCGGAGACGACCTGGCGAAGACCGTGCACTACGGGGTGGTCGCCGAAGAGGTCGTCGACGTGGTCCAGGGCGAGCCCGTGGACCTGATCGAGACCCTGGCCGAGCGGATCGCCCAGCAGTGCCTGAAGCACGAAGCGGTGGCGCAGGTGGAGGTCGTCGTCCACAAGCCGGACGCGCCCATCACCGTCCCCTTCGACGACGTGACCATCACGATCACCCGGAGCCGCGCATGAACAACGGACTGAATGCTCAGAGCGACCCCACCGTGCAGCCTGTACCCGCCTCCGTCGTGGAGACGGTCGACGCGGCGGACGTCACCCTGTCCAACCCGAAATGGGCCGTCATCGCGCTCGGCGCGAACCTCGGCAACCGGCTGGAGACCCTCCAGGGCGCCATCGACGCCCTCGGCGACACCCCGGGCCTGCGGGTCAAGGCCGTGTCCCCCGTGTACGAGACCGAGCCGTGGGGCGTCGAGCCCGGCTCCCAGCCCTCGTACCTCAACGCGGTCATCGCGCTGAAGACCACCCTGCCCCCGTCCTCGCTCCTGGAGCGCGGCCACGCCATCGAGGAAGCCTTCGACCGCGTCCGCGAGGAGCGCTGGGGCCCGCGCACGATCGACGTGGACATCGTCGCGTACGCCGACAGGGTCTCCGACGACCCCGTCCTCACCCTGCCGCACCCGCGCGCCCACCAGCGCGCCTTCGTGCTGGCCCCCTGGCACGACATCGACCCGGAAGCCCAGATCCCGGGCCGCGGCCCGGTCGCCGCGCTCCTGGCCGAAACCGGCCTGAGCGGCGTCACGCCGCGCCCCGACCTGGAACTCCACCTCCCGGAGTAGTCGTTACCCTGTGGACTGCCTGACTGATCGGCGCGGAAAGCGGGGAACGGGCAAGTGAAGCAACTGAGGCCGGCGGTCCTGGCGGGCATCTTCGTGGTCGCCGGGATCCTGTCCTGGGCGGGCGCCCGGCTGTGGAACGCGTACGGCACACTGCCCGGCGTTCCGCTGGCCGCACCGATCGTCCTCGGCGTCATCGCGGCGGTGCTGCTGGCCACGGCCCTGTCCATGCGGTCCCGGCTCAAGGCCCAGCGCGAGCGCCGCCCCGGGGCCAAGGGCGTGGAGCCGCTGATGGCGGCCCGCGCGGTGGTCTTCGGCCAGGCCAGCGCCCTCGTGGCGGCGCTCGTGGCGGGCATGTACGGCGGGGTGGGCGTCTTCCTGCTGACCGACTCCCTGGACATCCCCGCCCGCCGCGACCAGGCCTGGTACGCCGGCTTCTCGGTCCTGGCGGGCATCGCCGTCATCGCCGCCGCCCTCTTCCTGGAGCACGTACTCAAACTCCCCGAGGACGAGGACCCGGCGAAGGCCGCTGCCAAGGCCTAGACGGCCGGTCGCCGGCCCCGGCCTCGTGCCGGGCCGGCGGGCCCCTACGCGGGGTGTACGTGCCCCAGCCACTCCCACAGCCTGCGGCCGCCGATCTGGCTCGGCACCGGCTCAGCGAGCCATGATCAGGGACATTGCCTCGTTGCGGGTGGCGGGGTCGCGGAGCTGGCCGCGGACCGCCGAGGTGATGGTCTTCGCGCCGGGCTTGCGGACACCGCGCATCGTCATGCACATGTGCTCGCACTCGATCACCACGATGGCGCCGCGCGGTTCCAGGATCTCCATCAGCGAGTCCGCGATCTGCGTGGTCAGGCGCTCCTGCACCTGGGGGCGGCGGGCGAACACGTCCACGAGGCGGGCCAGCTTCGACAGGCCGGTGATCTTGCCATCGGTGGACGGGATGTAACCCACGTGGGCTACGCCGTGAAACGGGACCAAATGATGTTCACACGAGCTCATGACCTCGATGTCCTTCACCAGGACCATCTCGTCGTGGCCGAGGTCGAACGTCGTGGTCAGGACCTCTTCGGGCTTCTGGTAGAGGCCGGCGAATATCTCCTTGTACGCCCGCGCCACGCGCGCCGGGGTCTCCAGCAGGCCCTCGCGGTCCGGGTCCTCGCCGACCGCGATCAGGAGCTCACGGACCGCCGCCTCGGCGCGCTTCTCGTCGAACACGCCGATCGTGCCCTCGTCGCCGGTCAGGGTCACTGGGTCCGTCATTGCTTCCTCGTTCCTGTGAAAAAAATGCCGCGCCCCCCAGGCTAGAACCTGGGGGGCGCGGCTTCCATTCCGGGTGGATCAGACCTCGGGGCGGTCCTCGGGGGCCACCTCGATGCCCTTCTCCGTGGAGACCGGCGTGACGGCGGTGGTCGCCGACGTGCCGTTCGCCGAGTTCGTCAGCTGGAGCTCCTTGGGAGAGAGCACCGGCGGACGGGTGGAGGGGGTGCGGCGGGAGGAGCCGGTCCACGCGGGGCGGGCCGGACGCTTCACGATCGTCGAGAAGATCTCGGCGATCTGCTCCTTGTTCAGCGTCTCCTTCTCCAGCAGCGCGAGGACCAGGTTGTCGAGGACGTCACGGTTCTCGACCAGGATCTCCCAGGCCTCGTTGTGCGCGGTCTCGATGAGCTTCTTGACCTCTTCGTCGACCAGCGCCGCGACCTCTTCCGAGTAGTCCCGCGGGTGCGACATCTCGCGGCCCAGGAACGGCTCGGTGTTGTCGCCGCCGAACTTGATCGCACCGAGACGCTCGGTCATGCCGTACTGCGTGACCATGGCCCGCGCCGTGGCGGTGGCCTTCTCGATGTCGTTCGCCGCGCCCGTGGTCGGGTCGTGGAAGACCAGCTCCTCGGCCGCGCGCCCGCCCAGCATGTACGCCAGCTGGTCGAGCATCTCGTTGCGCGTGGTCGAGTACTTGTCCTCGTCGGGCAGGACCATGGTGTAGCCCAGGGCCCGGCCGCGGGACAGGATCGTGATCTTGTGGACCGGGTCGGAGTTCGGGGAGGCCGCCGCGACCAGGGCGTGTCCGCCCTCGTGGTACGCGGTGATCTTCTTTTCCCGGTCCGACATGATCCGGGTCCGCTTCTGCGGGCCCGCCACGACGCGGTCGATCGCCTCGTCCAGCGAGTGGTTGTCGATCAGCTTCTTGTCCGAGCGGGCCGTGAGCAGCGCGGCCTCGTTCAGGACGTTGGAGAGATCGGCACCGGTGAAGCCGGGCGTACGGCGGGCGACGGCGCCCAGGTCGACGTCCGGGGCGACCGGCTTGCCCTTCTGGTGGACCTTGAGGATCTCCAGACGGCCCTGCATGTCCGGACGGTCGACCGCGATCTGCCGGTCGAAGCGGCCGGGGCGCAGCAGTGCCGGGTCGAGGATGTCCGGACGGTTCGTGGCGGCGATCAGGATGACGCCGCCCTTCACGTCGAAGCCGTCCATCTCGACCAGCAGCTGGTTGAGGGTCTGCTCGCGCTCGTCGTGACCGCCGCCGAGACCCGCACCGCGGTGCCGGCCGACGGCGTCGATCTCGTCGACGAAGACGATCGCCGGGGCGTTGGCCTTGGCCTGCTCGAACAGGTCACGGACACGCGAGGCACCGACACCGACGAACATCTCGACGAAGTCGGATCCGGAGATCGAGTAGAAGGGGACACCGGCCTCGCCCGCGACGGCGCGCGCGAGCAGGGTCTTGCCGGTGCCGGGCGGGCCGTAGAGAAGCACGCCCTTGGGGATCTTGGCGCCGACGGCCTGGAACTTCGCCGGCTCCTGGAGGAACTCCTTGATCTCGTGGAGTTCCTCGACGGCCTCGTCCGCGCCCGCGACATCGGCGAACGTCGTCTTCGGGGTGTCCTTGGTGATGAGCTTGGCCTTGGACTTCCCGAAGTTCATGACCCGGGAGCCGCCGCCCTGCATCTGGTTCATCAGGAACAGGAAGACAACGACGATGAGGACGAAGGGCAGGAGCGAGAGGAGAACGCTCAGGAACGGGCTGGTCTTGTCCGGAGTGACGGAGTACCCGTCCGGGATCTGACCGGCGTCGTACTTGGTCTGGAGGTTCTGGGCGAGCTGGACGCCCTGATCCCCGATGTAGTTGGCCTGGAACTTGGTGCCGTCGTGCTTGCCGAGCTTCTGGCCGTCTCGCAGCTCGATCTTGATCATCTGGCTGTCGCCGGTGGTCAGCTTCGCTGTCTCCACCTGGCCAGTGTTGATCGCCTTGATGACCTCGCTGGTGTCCACCGACTTGTAGCCGCCGCCGGAGCCGACGACATTCATCAACACGACCACGGCGAGGACGGCCAGCACGATCCACATGACCGGCCCACGGAAGTATCGCTTCACGTCCATCCATACGGGGCGCCAGGCACCCCGTCCCTCCTGCCCGTAGGTAAATGCTGCTGTGAGTAAAGACTGTTCTTCGGAATGTACCCCTGTATTGTCACCCGCGGCCCCGTGGGACGGCTGACAGACCCGCCTTCCCCTGCTCCAACGGCGGGAATCGCCCACAGGTTCCCCGGAGCGTGCGCTGCTTCCCGCAACGGGCCCCGGGGACCGGGAGCGGGATCAGCCGCCGTAGACGTGCGGGGCGAGCGTGCCGACGAACGGCAGGTTGCGGTACTTCTCCGCGTAGTCGAGGCCGTAGCCCACCACGAACTCGTTGGGGATGTCGAAGCCGACCCACTTCACGTCGATCGCGACCTTCGCGGCCTCGGGCTTGCGCAGCAGCGTGACGACCTCGAGGGAGGCCGGCTGGCGGGAGCCCAGGTTCGACAGCAGCCAGGACAGCGTCAGACCGGAGTCGATGATGTCCTCGACGATCAGGACGTGCTTGTCCTTGATGTCGGTGTCCAGGTCCTTGAGGATCCGGACCACACCCGAGGACTGGGTTCCGGCGCCGTACGAGGACACCGCCATCCAGTCCATGGTGAGCGGGGTGGACAAGGCGCGCGCCAGGTCCGCCATCACCATCACGGCGCCCTTGAGCACACCGACGATGAGCAGGTCCTTGCCCGCGTACTCCGCGTCGATCTTCGCGGCCAGCTCGGCCAGCTTCGCGTCGATCTCTTCCTTGGTGATGAGCACCGACTGGAGGTCGTTGCCCATGTCCTTCTCGTCCACCCGCATCACTTTCGTTGTCGGCCGGGGCTCCGGGGGTGCCCCCGGAGGACTCAGCCGTGTTTCAGCACCAATCAGCCCTGCCGGATGACAAGTCTGCCACCCTGCCGCTGGGCCTCCACCCGTCCGGGCAGGTTGATGGCGCCCTGGCCGCGCCATCCGGTGATGAGCCGGTCGACTTCCTCGATGTGGCGGGCGAAGAGGGAACCCGCGGGAGAGCCCGCGGCGACCACGGCCCTGCGCAGCACCCGGCGGCGGACGGCCGGGGGCAGGGCGTACAGCTTGGCGCACTCCAGGCGGCCGTCCGCGTCCCGTACGCCGGTCTCGGCCTCGGCGGCCCAGGCGTCCAGGGCGTCGGCGTCGTCGCGGGAGAGCTGGGCGGTGCGGGCCAGGGCCTCGACGACCCCCTTGCCCAGCGCCTTCTCCAGGGCGGGCAGTCCCTCGTGGCGCAGGCGGGAGCGGGTGTAGGCGGGGTCGATGTTGTGCGGGTCGTCCCAGACGGCGAGGGACTGGACCATGCAGGCCTTGCGGGCGGTCTGCCGGTCGACCTGGAGGAAGGGGCGGCGGTAGCGGTGGCTGCGGCCGGGGCCTCCGGACACTTCGGCCATGCCGGACAGCGAGCGGATCCCGGAGCCGCGGGCGAGGCCCAGCAGGACGGTTTCGGCTTGATCGTCCCGGGTGTGGCCCAGGAGCACGGCGGCGGCGCCGAGGCGGTCTGCGGCCTCGTCCAGGGCCCCGTAGCGGGCGTCGCGGGCGGCGGCCTCGGGTCCGCCGTCACGGCCGACGCGCACGGCGACGGACTCCACCGGGTCGAGGCGGAGTGCGGTCATGCGGGTGACGACCTCGGCGGCGCGCAGGTCCGAGCCGGGCTGGAGGCCGTGGTCGACGGTGATGCCGCCGGCCCGGATGCCGAGTTTGGGGGCCTCGAACGCGAGGGCCGAGGCGAGCGCCATGGAGTCGGCGCCGCCGGAGCACGCGACGAGGACGAGCGGCCGGGTGCCCGCTGCGGTGCGGGGGCCGGCGGGGGTGTCGGTGAGGTCGGTGAGGACGTCGTGGAGTACGCGGCGGACCGCCAGGCGTATCGCCGCGACCGCAGGATGGGGACCCATGTCCGGTGCCCTTCGATGGAGTTCGGATGCCTCGGAGGCGTTGGGGTGTGGTGCGCTGGGGGTGGTGCCCGGTTCCCCCGCCGGGCGGGGGCTGTCACTCAGAGATGTCACTCAGAGTGCGTCGATGGTGACAGAACCGAGCCGTTCCCCGAGCATCGCACGCCCTTCCACGGCCCACGGTCCCTCGGACGGGTGACGCTGCTTCCCCCAGTGAGACATGTTTACGCCCCTTGAGTCACCCTCATTCGCTCTCTTCGCTCCCCTTGCGGTGGACTCGGGCCACCCAGTCGGCGGGCTTGGCGATCTCGGCCTTGGTCGGCAGTGTGTTCGGGGAGGTCCAGACCCGGTTGAAGCCGTCCATGCCGACCTGGCCGACGACGGCCCGCACGAAGCGCTCGCCGTCGCGGTACTGGCGCAGCTTGGCGTCGAGGCCGAGGAGCTTGCGCAGGGCGGCGTCGAGACGGCCGGCTCCGCTGGCCCTGCGCTGCTGGAACTTCTCGCGGATCTCGGCGACCGACGGCACCACCTGCGGGCCGACCCCGTCCATGACGAAGTCGGCGTGGCCCTCCAGGAGGGACATGACGGCGGTGAGGCGGCCCAGGATCTCGCGCTGCTCGGGGGTCTGCACGAGCTCGACGAAGGAGCGCCCCTCGTCGCCGTGCTCGGCGTAGGGGCGGGCGCCCGCGAAGGACTGGGCGGCCTCCCGGATGCGCTCCAGGACGGTCGCCGGGTCCACCTCGGTGGCGCCCAGGAACGTCTGGATTTCGCCTTCGAGGTGGTCGCGCAGCCACGGGACGGCCGTGAACTGTGTACGGTGCGTCTCCTCGTGCAGGCAGACCCACAGCCGGAAGTCGTGCGGGTTCACCTCCAGCTCGCGCTCGACGTGCACGATGTTGGGGGCGACGAGCAGCAGCCTGCCGCCCGCGGCCGAGGCCGGCAGGTCGCGCGAGACCGGGGCGAAGGTCTCGTACTGGCCGAGGACCCTGGAGGCCAGGAAGCTCAGCAGCATGCCCAGCTCGACGCCGGTGACCTTGCCGCCGACCGCGCCGAGCACGGCCCCGCCGGGGGCGCCCGCGCGGCGGTCCTGCATCTTGCCGAGGAGCGGCTGGAGCAGCTCGCGGAATCCGGCGACGTTGGCCTTGACCCAGCCGGCCCGGTCGACGACCAGGACGGGGGTGTCGGGGACGGCGGCCCCTTCCGCGATCATCCGGGTGAACTCGCGCACGTGCCGTTCCGAGGTCCTGGCGTGCCCGCGCAGCTCCGCGACGACCGCCCGTGCTTCGTCCCGGGTGACCTCCGGCCCGGGTCGCACCAAACGGGTCGCGGTCGCCACCGCGAGGTTCCAGTCGACCATCTCCGCACCACTGATGCTCGTCATGCGTCAACCGTACGTGGGCAGGGCGCCCGGCGGACCCCCTACGAACTCGCCGCGACGGCCGCCGCCAGCTTGTCGAGGGCTTTCTCGGCGCCCTCGGGGCCGGGGCCGTTCGCGGTCAGGAAGGCGAAGGCGAGCAGTCGGCCGGAGGAGTCGACGACGGTCCCCGAGAGGGAGTTCACGCCCGTCAGGGTGCCGGTCTTGGCCCGGAGCAGGCCCGCGGCCGGGGACGTGCCCGCGTTGCGGCCGCGCAGGGTCCCGGTGAAGCCGGCGACGGGCAGCCCCGTGAGGACCGGCCGCAGCTCCGGGCGCTGCGGGTCGGCGGCCTTGGTGAGGAGGCCGGTCAACAGGCCGGCGCTGACCTTGTCGGCGCGGTTCAGGCCGCTGCCGTCGGCGAAGCGGGAGCCGGCCGTGTCGACGCCGAGGGCGGCGAGCTTGGCGGCGACGGCCTTCTCCGCGCCTTCGAAGCTGGCGGGCTGGCCGGAGGCGAGGGCGGTCTGCCGGGCGAGGGCCTCGGCGATGTCGTTGTCGCTGTTGGTCAGCATCCGCTCGACGAGCCCGGCCACCGGGGTGGAGAGGGTGGTGGCGAGCGGCTGGGCGGGGGCGGCCCCGCCGGCGCCGGGCTTGGTCCTGGCCGGTTCGCCGGTGACCTTGATGCCGCGCTCCGTGAGCAGCGTCCGGAAGGCGCGGGCGGCGTCCTTGGACGGGTCCTCGGTCCGGTCCACGGGCCCGGAGGTGGAGTCGTCGGGGCGGCCCTCGTCGGCCGTCAGGGCGGTCACGGGCGCGATGTTGGGGTTCACGCCGATCGGGTGGCGGGCGGGGCCGGTGTAGAGGCTGTCGTCGTAGCCGAGGGTCACGGTGTCGGTTCCGGCGGCCTTGAGGGCCTGCGCGGTGTCGGCGGCGAGCGCGACGAGACTGCCGCCGGACCCGGCGGGGCTCTTCTTCTTCGCGGTGAGGGAGGGGTCGCCGCCGCCGACCAGGACGATCTGTCCGGGGGCGGCTCCGGGCACGACGGTGGTCCTGATCCGGTGCTCGGGCCCGAGCGCGGCCAGCGCGGCGGCGGCGGTGACGATCTTGACGGTCGACGCGGGGGTCATCGCGTCCCGTGCCCCGGACTCGTAGAGCACCTCACCGGTGGCGGTGTCGACGACGGAGGCGGTACGTACGGTGCCGAGCGCGGGGTCGGCGAGCAGCGGCTTGAGCGCGGCGGCGAGCTTCCCGGAGGCGGCGGGGGCGGCCGCCTGCCCCCGCGCGGCGCCGGGGCCGATCGCGCCGAGCACGCCGGGGGCGCTGGGCGCGGCCTGGGGCAGGAGCCCGGAGCCCGGCCCCCCGCCGTGATCTGCGCCACCCGCAAGGCCCCAGGAGGCGGCTCTGTCCCGCTCGGCCTTACGCTGGCCGGAGTCCCAGGGACCGGCGGCGGCCACCGCTGCCACCGACAGGGCGAGGCCGGCGACGGCCGCACCCGCGATGAGCTGCCACGACTTGACCAATGGCACCTCGGACCAGCCCCTTTCGCGATCACACATATGCGTGAGGGACACTTAACCACTGCGTCTTGCCGCGAGCATGGCACCCCACCGGCTGGGGGCACCTCCCAGCGGTGGCTGGGGGAGGCTGGGCCGGACGCGCGCGTATTTGAATCAAGGGCGGTCTCGAAGCGATTCGGACTGCTGAATCTGATCATGGAGGAGCAGGACGTGGAGTTCGACGTCACCATCGAGATCCCCAAGGGTTCGCGGAACAAGTACGAGGTGGACCACGAGACCGGCCGGATCCGTCTGGACCGTCGCCTCTTCACCTCGACCAGCTACCCGGCCGACTACGGCTTCGTCGAGAACACCCTCGGCGAGGACGGCGACCCGCTGGACGCGCTGGTCATCCTGGACGAGCCGACCTTCCCCGGCTGCCTGATCAAGTGCCGCGCCATCGGCATGTTCCGCATGACGGACGAGGCGGGCGGCGACGACAAGCTGCTCTGCGTGCCGGCCTCCGACCCGCGCGTCGAGCACCTGCGCGACATCCACCACGTCTCCGAGTTCGACCGCCTGGAGATCCAGCACTTCTTCGAGGTCTACAAGGACCTGGAGCCGGGCAAGTCCGTCGAGGGCGCGAACTGGGTCGGCCGTACTGAGGCCGAGGCCGAGATCGAAGCCTCGTACAAGCGCCTGGAGGCGCAGGGCGGCCACCACTGAGCTCGCGCTCGGCGGTAACGGGCCGGGGGGACTCCCCGCGCCCCTTGTGACATGGCGGGCGGTACCCCGGACGGGGTGCCGCCCGCTGTCACGTGCGGAGCCGGGCGCCTTCAGCCCCGCCGGCGTTTGAGGCGCGAGGTCTGGGGCGGAGCCCCGGGTCCGGGCGTAGCCCGGCTTCGCAGGGGCAGCCGCGCCAGCGCCACGGCACCGGCCTGGCTTCGCCATGGAGGAAACGGTTCCGCATACTGATACGGCAGGTGATCACGGACAGGAGGACGCGTGGCGGAGGCCGACGGGGCAGAGGACAGGAAGCCCCAGTCCGACGAGGCGCACAGCGCCTTCACGCCGCCGCCCGGGATGGAGCCGGAGGCCCTCGACGAGGACCAGCCCACCTCGGAGTTCGCCCGGCCGGCCGGCGCCGAGCCGGTGCAGCCCGAGCCCGAGGGATCGGCCTTCGCCACCCCGGCCACCTACAGCGCCGCCCACTCCCCGCCCGCCTACACCCCCGGCCAGGACTTCCCCCTCGCCCAGCTGAAGGAATCCCCCTGGCAGGACCGCATGCGCACGATGCTGCGCATGCCGGTCGACGTGCGTCCCGTACCGGATCTCGTACAGCGGCCGACCGAGGCCGGGCCCGCCGTGGGCCGTGTGCTCGACCTGACCCTGCGCATCGGCGAGCTGCTGCTCGCGGGCGGCGAGGGCGCCGAGGACGTGGAGGCCGCCATGTTCGCGGTGACCCGCTCCTACGGGCTGGACCGCTGTGAGCCCACCGTCACGTTCACCCTGCTGTCGATCACCCACCAGCCCTCGCTGGTGGACCACCCGGTCTCGGCGAACCGGACCGTGCGCCGCCGCGGCACCGACTACAACCGGCTCTCGGCCGTCTACCAGCTGGTGGACGACATCAGCGCCCCCGAGATCGACATCTCGCTGGAGGAGGCCTACCGGCGCCTCGCCGAGATCCGCCGCAACCGGCACCCGTACCCCGGCTGGATGCTCACGGCCGCCGCCGGGCTGCTCGCCGGCGCCGCCTCCACCCTGGTGGGCGGCGGGGTGCTGGTCTTCATCGCGGCGGCGCTCGGCGCGGTCCTCGGCGACCGGCTGGCCTGGCTGTGCGCCGGCCGCGGGCTGCCGGAGTTCTACCAGTTCGTGGTCGCGGCGATGCCGCCGGCCGCGATCGGGGTGGCGCTGAACATGACGGGGATCGACGTCAAGGCCTCCGCCGTGATCACCGGCGGGCTCTTCGCACTGCTGCCCGGGCGGGCCCTGGTCGCGGCCGTGCAGGACGGCCTGACCGGCTTCTACATCACCGCCTCCGCCCGGCTGCTGGAGGTCATGTACCTCTTCATCGGCATCATCATGGGCGTGCTGGTCGTGCTCTACGTCGGCCTGCAGTTCGACGCCTCCCCCCGGCCGGAGGAGGTCCTGGAGATCCAGCAGCGGCCGCTGATCCAGATCGCGGCTTCGATGGTGCTCGTGTTCACCTTCGCGATCCTGCTCCAGCAGGAGCGTTCCACCGTGTTGATCGTGACCCTCAACGGCGGGGTCGCCTGGGTCACCTTCGGCGCCCTGCACTACGCGGGCGAGATCCCGCCCGTGCCGTCCACCGCCATCGCCGCCGGGCTGGTGGGCCTCTTCGGGCAGCTCTTCTCCCGCTACCGCTTCGCCTCCGCCCTGCCGTACACGACGGCCGCCATCGGCCCGCTGCTGCCCGGCTCGGCGACGTACTACGGGCTGCTGCTGATCGCCGAGAACCGGCTGAACGAGGGGCTGGGCTCCCTGGTGAACGCGGCGGCCATCGCGCTGGCCATCGCCATCGGGGTCAACCTGGGATCGGAGACCTCCCGGCTGTTCATGCGTATCCCGGGGGCCGCGAGCGCCGCGAAGCGCCGTGCGGCGAAGCGGACCAGGGGCTTCTAGCCGCCTCCGGGCACGCGTACGCCCCGCAGGCTCTTGCGTGCCTGCGGGGCGTAAGTGAGCGCGGCCCACCGATTCGGGGCTCCGCCCCGGACCCCGCGCCTCGATCGCCGGCGGGGCCGAATCGGCTAGCGCTTCGCGTGGCGGCCGCGGGTTCCCGGGGTCTGGGGGCCCGAGCCGTCGACGGCGGCGGCTTCGGCCCGCGCCCCGACGGCGTTCGCCTTGTTCTCCTTGCGGGCCTTGAGCACCTCGAAGATCACCGGGATGACCGAGATGAGGACGATGCCCACCAGGATCGGCTCGACGTTCGTCTTGATGAACTCGATCTGGCCGAGCCAGTAGCCCGCGACCGTGACGCCCGCGCCCCAGCCGATGCCGCCGATGACGTTGTACGTCAGGAACGTGCGGTACTTCATCGAGCCGGCGCCCGCGACCATCGGCGCGAAGGTGCGGATGATCGGCACGAAGCGGGCGAGCACGATGGCCTTCGGGCCGTGCCGGTCCATGAACTCGTGCGCCTTGTCGAGGTTCTCCCGCTTGAAGAGCTTGGAGTTCGGCCGGTTGAAGAGCTTCGGGCCGAAGAACTTGCCGATCATGTAGCCGACCTGGTCGCCGATGATGGCGGCGGCCACGATCAGGGTGCAGACCAGCCACAGCGGCTGCTTGATGTACTGCCCGTCCGCGACCAGCAGGCCCGCCGTGAACAGCAGGGAGTCGCCGGGCAGGAACGCGAAGAGTCCTGACTCGGCGAAGACGATGACCAGGATGCCGATCAGGCCGAAGTGCGAGATCAGGTAGTCCGGGGACAGCCACTCAGGGCCGAGCGCAATCGTGTACACGGGTTCCGGACTCTCCTGGATCGGGGGGCGTGCCGGGGGCAGCAGGCGGTTGCGGGCAAGGTAAAGGCGGTCTCAATTATCAACGCACACGACCCCCTCCCGGTTCCAGTGCCGGAGGGGGTCGGATGCGTGACGTTCCGCTTACACCTTGCGCACGGCGTTCGCCAGGATCGCGTCCCGCAGGTGCTCGGCGAGACCGGGCTTCATGGAGTCGTAGTACTCCTTGAACCGCTCGTCCGCCACGTACATCTCACCGAGGCCCGTGTGGATCTCGTACGAGCAGTCGTAGTACCAGGCGCTGATGTGCCGGCGGTGCTCCTCGGCCATGTCCATCGCCGCCTCGCCGTCGGCGGACTCGCCGGCGTCCATCAGGGCCGCGTACCGGACGCTCCACCCGGCGACCTCGTCCTGGATCCGCTGCCAGTCCTCCTTGGTGTAGGTGGCGACCCGCCGCTGCGACTCCGCGTAGGCCTCGGTGCCGCCCCAGCGCTGCTCCGCCTCCTCCGCGTACTGCTCGGGGTCCTTGTCCCCGAAGACCTCGAACCGCTCCTCGGGCGTGAGGTTGATGCCCATCTTCTTCGCCTCCATGGCGTGCTCAACGGCCTTGGCCATCTGCTGGAGCCGGGCGATCCGGTCGGTCAGCAGGGCATGCTGCCGGCGCAGATGCTCCCGCGGATCCGATTCCGGGTCGTCCAGCAGGACCGCGACCTCGTCGAGGGGGAAGCCGAGCTCCCGGTAGAACAGGATCCGCTGCAGCCGGTCCAGGTCGGCGTCGTCGTACCGCCGGTGACCCGCGTGGCTGCGGCCGCTCGGGGAGAGCAGACCGATCTCGTCGTAGTGGTGCAGGGTGCGCACCGTGACTCCGGCGAATCCGGCGACCTGGCCCACGGAGTAGCCCATCTTCCCGTCCCTCTCCTCTGGTTGGGTACGCCCCTCACTGTGGTCCCTCACGCGGCGTGAGGTGCAAGTCCCCGCCCGGGCCTACCTGCTCAGGCCGCGGAACCTCGCCACCGCCAGCGGGAAGAAGACCGCCAGCAGCAGGAGCGGCCAGCCGACCGCGAGCAGCGCGGCGTGGTCGGAGGCCCAGGACGGGGACGCCGCGGCCGGGTTGCCGAACAGGTCGCGGACCGCCGTCGCCGTCGCCGACATCGGGTTCCATTCCACCACCGTCCCCAGCCAGCCCGGCATGGACTCCGGCGTGGCGAAGGCGTTGGAGAGGAAGCCCACCGGCCACACCAGGATCTGCACCGCCTGGACCAGCTCGGGCCGGCCCGCGACCATGCCCAGGAAGATTCCGATCCACAGCATCGCGAAGCGCAGCAGCAGGAGCAGTACGAAGGCCAGCAGCGCGGCCGCCGGCGAGCCGTGCCAGCGCCAGCCGAGCAGCAGGCCGACGCCCGCCAGGACCGCCAGCCCCACGGCCGACTGGAGCATGTCCGCCGCGCTGCGGCCGACCAGGACGGCCGAGGAGGACATCGGCATGGCGCGGAACCGGTCGATCACCCCCTTGCCCAGGTCCTGGGTGACCGCCGTCATGGTCGCCTCCAGCCCGAACGCCATGGTCAGCGCGAGCATGCCGGGCACGAGGAACTCGACGTACTCGCCGTCGATCCCGCGCCCGCCGCCGACCAGGAAGCCGAACATCAGCAGCATCATCACGGGGAAGACCAGGCCGACGACCATCTGCACCGGCTGCCGCGCCCAGTGGGCGAGCTCGCGCCGGGTCATCGTCCAGGAGTCCACGGCCACCCAGCCCGCCGCGGACATCGTGTGCTGCGTCATGCGGCCACCTCCGCGGCATCCGTGCGGTCGGTGGCCGTGCGGTCGGTCAGGTGCAGGAAGACCTCGTCGAGCGTGGGCCGCCGGACCGAGAGGTCCGCCGCCTCGATGCCCGCCCCCTCCAGCGCCCGCAGGGTCAGGGCCAGGCCGGCCATGCGGTCCTCCACCGGGAAGCCCAGGGTGAGGGTGTCCGCGTCCACGGTCGGGTCCGGCAGCAGCGCCGCCGCCTGCGCGAGCCGGGCCGGGTCCCGCAGGACGACGACGATCCGGTCCGGCCCGACCCTGGACTTGAGCTCGTCGGCCGTGCCTTCGGCCGCCACCCGGCCGGCGTCGATCAGCGCGATGCGGTCGGCCAGCTGGTCCGCCTCCTCCAGGTACTGCGTGGTCAGCAGGACGGTCGTGCCGCCGCCCACCAGCGAGCGGACCGCGCTCCACACCTCGGCGCGGCCGCGCGGGTCGAGCCCGGTGGTCGGCTCGTCGAGGAAGAGCACCTCGGGTTCGGTGATCAGGGACGCCGCGAGGTCGAGCCGGCGCCGCATGCCACCGCTGTACTGCTTGACGGGCTTGCGGCCGGTGCCGGCGAGGCCGAACCGGTCCAGCAGCGCGTCGGCCCGCAGCCCGGCCCGCCGCGCACCCAGGTGGTGGAGGCGGCCGAACATCTCCAGGTTCTGCCGCCCGGACAGTTCCTCGTCGAGCGCCGCGTGCTGGCCGAGCAGCCCGATCCGGGCCCGGACGGCCGCCGGGTCCTTCCGTACGTCGTGGCCCGCCACCCGGACCACGCCCTCGTCGTGCCGCAGCAGGGTGCTCATGATGCGGACCGCCGTGGTCTTCCCGGCTCCGTTGGGGCCGAGCACGGCGTGCACCGTGCCGCGCGCCACCTCCAGGTCCAGCCCGGCCAGGGCGGGCCGGTCCGCGTACCGCTTGTGGACACCTTCGACGAAGATCGCCAACGCGCTTCCAACTCCTCACGCTCAGCTCATTAGTCAAATTTGAGTAGCAGGGCCGTCAAAGTAGTGCCCCGGAGCGGGCTAGTCAAACTTGATTAGGCGTAGGGGTTCTCCTGGCCGTCCGCCAGGACCCCCACGAACGGGTCGCCGCCCTCGTCGGCGAAGGAGTAGGCGCCCTCCTCGATCCGGGCGATCAGCCCACGGGTCCACTCGGCCTCGGCGTCCGCGGAATGGACCCAGCGGTGCATGATCTCGCCGATGTGGCCCAGCGCCTGCGGGCCCTCCTCGGGCGTGTAGCAGTCCGTCACCGACGTCCGCCAGGCCGCCAGCTTCGCCAGCCGCTCCCGCAGCAGGGCGAGGACCTCCGCCCGGGGCAGGTCGACCATGAAGCCGATCGCCGCCGAGAGGAGGTCCGTCTTCTGGTCGAACGCCGCCAGGGCCTCGCGGAGCAGCTTGAAGTACTCCTCGCGGCCCGCGTCCGTCACCTCGTACTCCGTGCGCGGCGGACCGCCCGCCGCGCTCGGCGCCACCTCGTGGGCGTGCAGGACGCCCTGCTTCGCCATCTGCTTGAGCGCGTGGTAGATCGAGCCGGGCTTGGTGTTGGACCACTCGTGGGCGCCCCAGTACTCCAGGTCGTTGCGCACCTGGTACCCGTGCGCCCGCCCGTGCTGGCGGACCGCGCCGAGGACGAGAAGCCTGATCGCTGACATGCGGCCAGGCTAGTGGCCGGGCCCTCAGCCCATGGCGCGGGTGCCGTCCAGGGACTCCCGGACGATGTCCGCGTGGCCCGCGTGCCGGGCGAACTCCTCCACCAAGTGCAGGAGCATCCAGCGCATCGAGACCTTGCCGTCCTTCGGGAACCAGGGCGCCGGCGGGAGCGGGAAGGTGTCGTCCAGGCTCGGCAGGCCGGCGACGAAGGCCTCCGTCTCCTGCCGAACCCCGTCCCAGAAGGCCAGGACGGACGGGATCGACTCGTCCTCGACCAGCCGGAAGGCCTCGCCCCAGGTCTCCTCGGTGCGCTGCCGCTCGTTCGGTACCTGCTGGGCCAGCCGCAGCCAGCCCAGCTCGACCTCGGCCACGTGCTTGAGCACCCCGGACAGGGTGAGCTGGCTGACGGTGGTGCGGCTCGCCGCCTGCTCCTCGCCCAGCCCGAGGAGCGATTCGCGGATCGCCGTGCGCTGGGCTTCGACGAAGGCGAGGAGCGTGCCGCGCTCGTCGCCGAGGACCTCGGTGGAAATCTGAGCCATGACCTGACCGCCTCTGCGTGGGATGTGCCGGGGGCCCTCCCCCCGACACCTCACACGCTACGGAGCCTTGCGGTCAGCTCCTGTCCTAGATGCCCGCTCAGTTCGGGGAAATCTCCCCGTCCGGCCGAACCGCCGGCAGCGCGGTGGCGGGCTGCGGGAGCAGGGCCTTGGTGAGGTCCTGCCTGCCCGTCGGGTCCAGCCCGTACATCGCCTCGTAGATCTTGCGGACCGCCGGTCCCGACGCACCGGAGCCGGTGCCGCCCTGGGAGATCGTCATGACGATCGCGTAGTCCTCGGTGTAGGAGGCGAACCACGAGGTGGTCTGCTTGCCCTGGACCTCGGCCGTGCCCGTCTTGGCGTGCATCGGGATCTGCTTCTGCGGCCAGCCGCCGAAGCGCCAGGCGGCGCTGCCGTTGGTGGCCACACCGGCGAGGGCCTCGTCGATGTCGTCGCGGGTCTTGCGGTCCATCGGCAGCTTGCCCTGCTCCTTCGGCGCGATCTCCTGGACCGACTTCCCGTCGGCGCTGACGACCGCCTTGCCGACGCTGGGCTGGTGGAGGGTGCCGCCGTTGGCGATGGCCGCGTAGACGGAGGCCATCTGGACCGGGGTGACGAGCGTGTCGCCCTGCCCGATCGAGTAGTTGATGGCGTCACCCTCGCGCAGCTGGTTGCCCTGGCGGCAGTTCTCGTAGGCGATCTTCTCGGCGAAGCTGCCGTTCTTCTTGCCGTCCCGGCACCAGGCGTCCTTGTTCGCGTCGAAGAAGTCCTGCTTCCACTTGCGGTCGGGGATCCGGCCGGGGACCTCGTTCGGCAAGTCGATGCCGGTGCGCTTGCCCAGACCGAACTCGTGCGCGGTCTTGAGGAACCAGTCGTGCGGGTCCTTCTTCGGCTTGATGCCGCCGTCCTTCTTCCACTCCTGGTCCGCGATGGCGTAGTAGACCGTGTCGCAGGAGACCTCCAGGGCCCGGCCGATGGTGATGTCACCGTGGCCCTGCGACTCGAAGTTCGTGAAGGTCTGGCTGCCCACCGAGTACGAGCTGGGGCAGGGGTAGCGGTTGTTGAACGGGTACCCGGCATTGACCGCGGCGGTCGAGGTGACCACCTTGAAGATGGAGCCCGGTGCCGCCTGGGCCTGGATCGCCCGGTTCAGCAGCGGGTAGTTGGACTCCTTGTCGGTGAGGCCGGCGTAGTCCTTGGCGGAGATGCCGCCCACCCAGGCGTTCGGGTCGTAGGTCGGGTTCGAGGCCATCGCGACGATGCGGCCGGTCTTGGCCTCCATCACCACGACGGAGCCCGAGTCGGCCTCGTAGTTCCTGCGGGTGTTCTTGTCGTAGACCCTGCGGGCCTCGATCATCGCGCTGTTCAGCTCGCGCTCGGCCACCGCCTGCACGCGCGAGTCGATCGAGGTCACGATGTTCGAGCCGGGCTGCGCCGGGTCGGTCTCGCCCTGCCCGATCACCCGGCCGAGGTTGTCCACCTCGTAGCGGGTGATGCCCGCCTTCCCGCGCAGCTCCTTGTCGTACGTGCGCTCCAGGCCGGAGCGGCCCACCTGGTCGGAGCGCAGGTACGGCGAGTCGGACTTCTTGGCCTTCGCGATCTCCTCGTCGGTGACCGGCGAGAGGTAGCCCAGCACCTGGGAGGTGTTGGCCTCGTCGGGGGCCGCGTAGCGCCGCAGGGCGGTCGCCTCGGCCGTGATGCCCGGGAAGTCCTCGGGGTGCTCACGGATCTGCAGGGCCTGCTCGGTGGTCGCCTGGTTGCTGACCGGGATCGGCTGGTACGGGGATCCGTTCCAGCAGGGCTGCTTGGTCTTGGCGTCGCAGAGCCGGACCTTGTCGATGACCTCCTGGGCGTCCACGCCCAGCACCCCGGCGAGCCGGGTCAGCACGGACTTGCCCTTGTCCTTCATGGTCAGCAGCTCGGTGCGGCTGGCGGAGACCACGAGGTGGGTGGCGTTGTCGGCGAGCGGAACCCCGCGCGAGTCGAGGATCGAGCCGCGCACGGCGGGCTGGACCACCTGCTGGACGTGGTTGTTCTTCGCCTCGTCCGTGTACTCCTGGCCATTGCGTATCTGGAGGTACCAGAGCCGTCCGCCCAGGGTGAGCAGCAGCGAAAAGACCACGATCTGGATGACGACGAGCCGGTTCTGGACCCGAGGGGTCCGTCCGGTCTCCGGTATGTTGCTCAACGCTGATCTCCCCCGGACGCATGCCGTACGCCCGGCTGAGTCTAGAACGGGAAGCGGCTCCGCCCGTGCTGCACAGAGATCCACTTTTGGGTGGTGAAGGCCTCGACCGTGGCCTCGCCGTTGAGTCTGCCCAGGCCGGAGGCTTTCTCACCGCCGAATGCGGCCAGCGGTTCGTCCCCGATCGTGGAGTCGTTGACGTGCATCATGCCCGTCTCGATGCGCTGCGCGAAGCGGACCCCGCGCTCGACGTCCCGGGTGTGCACGGCGCCGCTCAGGCCGTACGGGGTCGCGTTGGTCAGCCGTACGGCCTCGTCCTCGCCGTCGAAGACCACCAGCAGGGCCACCGGGCCGAAGATCTCCTGGCCCAGCAGCGGGGAGTCCTCGGGGAGCCCGGCGAGCACCGTCGGTTCGACGAGGTTGCCGCGCGTAGACCCGCGTACGAGCGCCTGGGCCCCTGATTCCACGGCCTGGTCCACCAGCGCGGTCAGGGCGTCGGCCTGGAAGGAGTTGATCAGCGGGCCGATGTGGGTGTCGGCATCGTGCGGGTCGCCGGTCCTCAGTCCCCGCACGCGGGCGGTGAACTTCTCGGTGAACTCCTCCGCGACGGCCGCGTCGACGAGGATCCGGTTGGCGGCCATGCAGACCTGGCCCTGGTAGACGAAGCGGCTGAAGACGGCCGCGTCCACCGCGTAGTCGAGGTCGGCGTCGTCGAGGACGACGAGCGCGCTGTTGCCGCTGAGCTCCAGGACCGTGCGCTTGAAGTGGCGGGCGGCGACCGCCCCGACGTGCCGACCGACCCGGTCCGATCCCGCGAAGGAGATCACCTTGGGGACGGGGTGCGTCAGGAGCGCGTCGCCTATCTCGGCTATGTCGGTGACCAGGACGTTCAGCAGACCGGCCGGCAGTCCCGCGTCCTCGAAGATCTTGGCGATCAGGCCGCCGCCCACGACCGGCGCGTTCTGGTTGGGCTTGATGACGACCGCGTTGCCCAGCGCCAGGGCCGGACCGATCGACTTCAGGGTGACCAGGAAGGGGAAGTTGAAGGGGCTGATCACGGTGACGACGCCGACGGGGAGCCGCTGGACCCGGTTCTCCTTGCCCTCGACCGGCGAGGCGAGGATCTTCCCCTCGGGGCGGACGGCCAGCTGGATCGACTCGCGGATGAACTCCTTGGCGAGGTACACCTCGTACTCGGCCTTGGGACGGGTCCCGCCGAGCTCGTCGATCATCGCCTCGACGATCTCCTTCTCGCGCTCCTCGGTGATCCGCAGGGCGCGCTCCAGGACCGCACGTCTGATGTAAGGGCTCGTGGCCGCCCACTCCGGCTGGGCGCGCTCGGCACCGCGGTAGGCCTGGTCCACCTGCTCGACGGTGGCCACGGTGATGGCCGCGAGCTTCTCCCCGTTGTACGGGTTGACGTCGATGATGTCCCACGAACCGGTGCCGGCCAGCCATTCGCCGTCGATGTACTGGTGAGCCAGGTCGCTGAATATGGACATGCCATCCCTTACTGCGAGCGCGCACCCGTGCGCTGCACCGGAGACCGATCGGTCATCATGCACTGATCAGACGTCATACTACGTGCGAATCAAGACAGTTGAAGCAGGCCACGAAGAAGATCCCTGGTCCGGTCGGGGTCGGGGCAGTCGGCCTGGAGCCGCTCCATCGCCCGCTCGTACTGACCCACTTCCTCGTCCTTGTCCAGGTAGAGGGCACTGGTGAGCTGTTCCAGATAGACGATGTCCTGGAGGTCCGACTCGGGGAAGCGCAGCAGGGTGAAGGCTCCGCTCTCTCCCGCGTGGCCGCCGAAGGAGAAGGGCATCACCTGGAGCTGCACGTTGGGCCGCTGGGAGACCTCGATGAGGTGCTCCAGCTGGCCGCGCATGACGTTGCGGTCCCCGTACGGGCGGCGCAGCGCGGCCTCGTCGAGGACGGCGTGGAAGACCGGGGCGCTCTCGGAGACGAGGACCTTCTGCCGTTCCAGGCGCAGGGCGACGCGGCGGTCGATCTCGGCGGTGGTGGCGCCGGGCATGCCGCGGCTGACGACGGCGTGGGCGTAGGCCTCCGTCTGCAACAGGCCGTGGACGAACTGGACTTCGTAGATCCGGATGAGCGAGGCGGCGCCCTCCAGGCCGATGTACGTCTGGAACCACCCGGGCAGCACGTCGCCGTAACTGTGCCACCAGCCGGTCGCGTTGGCCTCGCGCACCAGCCCCAGGAGGGACTCGCGCTCGGAGGTGTCCGTGACCCCGTAGAGCGTCAGGAGGTCCTCGACGTCCCTTGCCTTGAAGCTCACCCTTCCCAACTCCAAGCGGCTGATCTTCGATTCGGATGCGCGGATCGAGTAGCCGGCCGCCTCACGGGTGATGCCGCGGGATTCTCGGAGTCGCCTGAGCTGGGAGCCCAGGAGGATGCGGCGCACCACAGAACCGCTTGCTTCTGCGGTCACTAGTACTGCCCTCCCCATCGCATTGGCGTGCGCGTGGTGTGCGCGTGCGTCGCGGGGCCCCCGTACCCCAGGGCCCGCAGTCTGCCACCAAAACGCATCGGGTCGTACTCGTTCTGTAACGGAATCCCGCCTCCGGGAAAAGAAATCCGTAAGGATGCGTAGGAAGAAATGAGCAAGAACCGTCACGTGAGTGGACAGGTCCGGCTCGTGCACGTGCATCTGCCCTTGCATCCGGCTCGCGCATTCGGAACGATGGTCCCCCCGCACCTGCGTGCTCTTCGCGCCGGCGCCGGACCCACCCCGCAGTTCTCTTTGGACAAAGCCGCCGCTTCGTCCGCGAATCCCGGGAGTGCCTCGCATGGGGACGAATGGATCGACCATGCTCGAGCCGTTACGGCAGGGGCTTCCCCCGGTCGACCCCACGGCTGTCTCCGGGTCCGCCTCCTGCGCTCTGCCCGCACGGTTCGAAGCGGTGCGGGGCGCGCGCACTTTCACCCGGTCGACCCTTTCCCAGTGGGGCCTCGACGACCGCTTCGACGATGTCGCCCTGGTCGTCTCCGAGCTCGTCACCAACGCGTTGCGCCATGCCCTGCCCGAGGATTCGCGGGGCCCGGACGCCGAGCCGGAGCCGCCGGTACGGCTGCACCTGATGCGGTGGAGCACCCGGCTGGTGTGCGCGGTGCGCGACCCCAGCGAGGACCGGCCCGGCGGGGCCTTCTCACCGGAGCGCACGGAGGAGAACTTCGACCTGGAGTCCGGGCGCGGGCTGTTCCTGGTGGATTCGTACAGCGACAGCTGGGGCTGGCACCCGCTCGCGGGGCGGCTCACCGGCAAGGTGGTCTGGGCGCTGTTCCTGCTCCAGGACTGACGGACTGACACAAGAGCGACGGTCAAGACAACTGGCCGGGACCGATCACTGCGATCGGTCCCGGCCAGTGCACGTGCATGGCTTGATGGGTGCGCCGTTCCGTCAGCCGATCAGGTGATCGAACTCGCCGTCCTTGACGCCCAGGAGCAGGGCCTCTATCTCGGCCGGCGTGTAGACGAGTGCCGGTCCGTCCGGAAAGCGCGAGTTGCGCATGGCGACGTCGCCGCCGGGCAGCTTCGCGAACTCCACGCAGGAACCCTGCGAGTTGCTGTGTCTGCTCTTCTGCCACGTCAGCTCAAACAAGGAAGCGAGTTCTGCAGCTGCCATCCCGTTGTACGCGTGGTCCACAGGAAGCCCCCGATAGTGCAGATGTCAACTCCTCCGGATCATAGCTGTGTTCATAAGCGGCTGCACGGGCAGATGCACGTGCACGCGGGGTGGCCCCTTGATCACAGACAGGTCCGCCCTCCCGGCCGAAGGGCCTCGGACACCTGGAACACCTCGTCCAGCGAGTCCAGCAGCTGTTCGGTTCCAAGAGGCGGCCCGGCATGGCCCGCTCGCTGGGCAGATCGGCGCGGATCCTGGAGTCGGAGGCGCGGGCCCTGCGCGCGGAGGACGACCCGAAGCCCTGACCGGCTACCGGGGCAGGGGCCTGCGCTTGCCGCCCATGTGGGCGCGATCGGCGGCGGCCGTGCCGTCCTCCCAGCCCGCGTGGTCGGTGGCGCCGCGCAGCCGGGTGGTCGTGGTGCGGGGGAACATCTCGTCCGCCCGCGAGGTGACGGCGACATCGCGGGCCACCAGCGCGGGCAGGTTGTCGGGGGCCTCCGTGGCCGTGTGCTCGGCCGTCTCGGCGAGCCGGTGGCCGAGCCTGCTGGCGTAGGCGAGCAGGAAGGACTGCCTGAAGGTCTTCGTCCGCTTGCGTCCGCCCGAACGCTGCGCGGCCTCGGCGCGGGTCATCGCCGCCGTGCCCTGGACGAGCAGCGAGGTGTAGAGCAGCTCGACCGCCTCCAGGTCGCTCTCGAACCCGACCACCGTGGAGAACTCGAAGCCGCTGTTCCACACCGCCCGGCACCGGTTGGCGGTGGCCACCGCGTCGAGCAGCACCGCCTTCGCCTCCTCGTACGGCGGCTCGACGCCGATCCGGCAGGCCCCCGGCACCTGCGCCGGAGCGCCGCCGCGCGCGGCCAGCAGCGCCTCGTCCACGGTGTGCCGGGCCATCAGCTCCTGGGCCTTGGCGCTGAGCGCCTCCGCCTCCTCCGGGAAGGTGGTCGCCTCGGCCTTGGCGAGCAGCGCCCGGATCCGTCCCAGCATGCGCGGCTCGATGTGCGCGTGCTCCAGGGCGTCGGCGGCCGGGTCGCCGGGAACCGGACCCACCGGTTCGATGGACGGCAGCCGGATCAGCAGCCGCAGCACCTCCAGGAAGGCGGTGGCCAGCGTGAACCGGTCCGCCCGTTCCCGCTGCGCGAGCCGTTCGGCGTACGTGTCGTCGCCCGTCCACCACACCTCGGCGTCGGTCCACCGCTCGGGAAGCCGGGCGTAGCGGCGCGCCTCGGCGGCGATCAGGTCCCCGGTGATCCGCAGGTGCTGCTCGTCGAGGTCCCGCCGGACCAGCCGCAGCACATCGGCCGGCTGCCACCCCCGCTCCCAGCCCTGCCGTACGTACGCCTCCCCGCGCGCCAGCAGCTCCCGCCCGACCGCACCCCACCGCCCCTGATCGGCGACGAGCAACGAGGCCCCGGTGTCCAGCCCGGCATCGTCCTGGGCATAGAGGGCGGCGGCAAAGGCCCGGTCAACGGTCTCGGCAAGGTCTGTCACACCTCCCAGCTTGGCATGAGCCGTTTCCAGCCCTTCTGGCGCCCGAAGCACGGGCCCGGGGCTACGCCCCAGCCTTTCTCCAGCCCAGCCACACCACTCCAGCCCCGCCGGCGTTTGAGGCGCGGGGTCCGGGGCGGCGCCCCGGTCTTTAAGCCCCGCCGGCGTTTGAGGCGCGGGGGTCTGGGGGCAGCGCCCCCAGCAACGGCGCCGCGCCCGGCCCGGTGGCCGGGCCCCGGCCCGGCTCCCCACCCCTGTCAGACCCCGGTGGGACACTCGCACCCATGAGCGACCGCACCCCCCGCTGGGCCCTCGCCGAGGACGCCGACGGCTGGTGGCACGCCACCCCCGTACCCCCCACGGACGGCGAACGGCTCCGCGTCCGCGACCCCGCCGACGCGATCCGCTCCGCCCCGCCCGGCACCCGCTGGGTCTGGCGGTCCACCGCCGCCGTGTACCCCCGCCTGCTCGCGGCCGGCGCCCGCGTCGAGCGGTGCCACGACATCGAGGACGCCGAGCTGCTGCTCCTCGGCCACGAGGGCCGCTTCGGCGAGCCCCGCTCGGCCGCCGCCGCCTGGGCCCGGCTCACGAACGCCCCCGTACCGCCCGATCCGCCGCAGCGCGCCGCGGAGCCCCGCGCCCAGGACTCGCTCTTCGACCCGCAGCCGACCCCCGTCCCCCTGGACGCCCTTCTCGCCGTCCACGCCGACCAGGCGAAACGGCTCGAGGCCACCGCCCACCCCGACCGGATGCGCCTGCTCACCGCCGCCGAGTCCGCGGCCTTCCTCGTCGCCGCCGAGATGAACCGCGCGGGCCTGCCCTGGCGGGCCGACGTACACCGCGCCCTGCTGACCGAGCTGCTCGGCGAGCGGTACGCGGGCGGCGGGGAGCCCCGGCGCCTCGCCGAGCTGGCCGACCGCGTCTCGGCCGCCTTCGGCAGACGGGTGCGCCCCGACCTGCCGGCCGACGTCATCAAGGCGTTCGCCGAGGCCGGGATCAAGCTCAAGTCCACCCGCCGCTGGGAGATCCAGGAGCTGGACCACCCGGCCGTGGAGCCGTTGCTCGCGTACAAGAAGCTGTACCGGATCTACACGGCCCACGGCTGGGGCTGGCTCGCGGACTGGGTCCACGACGGTCGCTTCCGCCCCGAGTTCATCCCCGGCGGCACCCTGACCGGCCGCTGGGTCACCAACGGCGGCGGGGCCCTGCAGATCCCCAAGGTGATCCGCCGGGCCGTGGTCGCCGACCCCGGCTGGCGGCTCGTCGTGGCCGACGCCGACCAGATGGAACCGCGCGTGCTCGCCGCGATCTCCCGCGACCCCGCCTTCATGGAGGTGGCCGGCCGGCCGGAGGACCTCTACACCGCCGTCTCCCGCCAGGGCTTCTCCGGCGACCGGGACAAGGCCAAGATCGCCGTCCTCGGCGCCGTCTACGGCCAGACCTCCGGGGACGGCCTGAAGAACCTGGCCGCGCTTCGCCGCCGCTTCCCCCGGGCCGTGGCGTACGTGGACGACGCGGCGAAGGCCGGCGAGGAGGGCCGGCTCGTACGGACCTGGCTCGGCCGCACCTGCCCGCCGCCCGTCTCCGCCCGCGACGCGGACGGGGACGGCGACCCGGGCGAGGGCGAGGCCGGGATCCCGCAGGACGGCGACGGCGACGCCTGGACCCCGAGCTACGCCTCCACCAACACCCGGGCCCGCGGCCGGTTCACCCGTAACTTCGTGGTCCAGGGCAGCGCCGCCGACTGGGCCCTGCTGCTGCTCGCGGCCCTGCGGCAGGCGACCGCCGGGATGCGGGCCGAGCTGGTGTTCTTCCAGCACGACGAGGTGATCGTGCACTGCCCCGCCGAGGAGGCCGAGGCCGTCGTGGAGGCGATCCGCGCCGCCGGCGACCGGGCCGGCCGGATCGCCTTCGGCGACACCCCGGTCCGGTTCCCGTTCACCACGGCGGTCGTGGAGTGCTACGCCGACGCCAAATAGGGGCCGGTCGGACCGGCTGGGTCCTCTCTTCCGATCTAGTTCCGGGTCCGGTTCCACCCCGGGGCGAGCGCGATCTCCTTCAGCTGGTCCAGCGTCAGCGCGGGCTGGTCGCGGGTGGCCGTGCCGCTCTGATTGGCGGTGTTGTAGGCGGCGACCACCACGCGCAGCCCGTCCGTGCGCAGCGTGTCCACCTTCCATTCGATCACGCCCTTGCCCTTCTCGGCGGGGCCCTGCCCGACGTTCACCAAGGTGCCGTCGGGCAGCGGGGGCTGATTGAGGCCGGGGAAGCCCGAGACGCCCTCGCTCCGGCTGACGCTCAGCGAGACCAGGGACTTGCCCTTGCCGTCGTCGAACACGATGTAGCCGTGTCCGCCCTCCCCGCCCTTGGAGAGGACCGGGATCTTGATCCCCATCCCGGCCACCAGGTCTTCCAGTGCCCCCGCGGCCTCCCGGTCCCGCAGGGCGGCCGACGACCCCGGCCGGGCCGAGGGTTCCGGATCGGGCTCGGGCGCCGGCAGGTCGTTCAGCGCCGGCTGCCAGAGGGCCGAGGTGACCACGGTCTTCAACTGGTCCGTCGTCAGCGGCGGGTTGCTCCGCGAGACGGGGGCGCCCTTCTCGGCGGGGGCGTTCCACTCGGACAGCTCGACCAGGAAGCCCTGCGGGGTCGCGAGCACGGCCCGCCAGACCTTGGTGTCCTCCCGCCGGTCCGGGTACTCGTACCCCTTGAAGACCAGCAGCCTGGAACCGTCCGCCAGCTGCTCGGTCCGGCAGTAGTCGTACTCCTGCAGGTTCTTGTCCCCGCACTCGGTCGTCGCGCGGGCGTGGCTGCCGTCCGGGTCCACCCGGCTGAGGCCGATGCTGACGGCCGCCCTTCCCTTTCCGTCGTCGTACACGCCGGAGGCCAACGGCACCTGGTCGTCCGAGCCCCGCCCCGCGGGCTCGGTCAGCTGCCCGCCGGGCAGGAGCGCCCGCAGGTTCGCGATCATCTGCTCCGCGGTGACGACGCCGGAGCCGGCCAGCGGCCCCTTGTCGTCCCCGGCGGGCGTGGTCGGCGGCGCCGCGGCGTGGACCGTACCGGCCCCTCCGGTGCCGTCGAGCAGGCCGCCGGCGTAGGCGCCCGCCGTTGCGATCAGGGCCAGGGCCAGCACGGATCCGCCGGCCGCGGCGGCCTGGCGGCGACGCGCCACCAGCCGTCGGCCGCGCCGCTCGCCGGCGTCCACCAGGGCGTCCCGGTCGGCGGTGAAACCGTCTCCCGCACGCCGGAGGGCTACGCCGAGGTCATCTTCGAAGGGCATGGGGAAGCAGACCTTCCGTTTCAAGGGTGGGGGTGGGGAAAGAGAAGGGAACGCAGAGGAACCGCCGGAGCCCTCAGAGATCGGCGAACGCGGCGAGGCTCCCGCCCAGTTGCTCCCGCAGCCGCGCCAGCGCCCGCGAGGTCCGCGTACGGACCGCCGCCGAGCTGGAGTTCATCGCGTCGGCGGTCTCCTCGACGCTCCGGTCCTCCCAGTAGCGCAGCACCAGCACCGCCCGGTCCTTGGGCGCCAGCCGCCCCAGCGCCTGCAGCAGTGTCAGCCGCAGCTCCGGGTCGGCGCCGCCGGCCGCGGACCGCGCGCCCGAGTCGGGAAACTCCCCGACCGGGCGCTCCCCCGCCGACCGCCGGCGCTGGTGCGTGAGGAAGGCCCGTACCAGCACCGTCTGCGCGTAGGCCGCCGGATTGTCGATGCGGGAGATCCGCCCCCATCGCAGGTACATCCGGCCCAGAGTCTCCTGCACCAGGTCCTCCGCGAGGTGGGTGTCCCCGCTCGCCAGCAGACATGCCGACCGGTACAGGTGGCCCGACCGGCCCGCCGCGAACTCACGGAACCCGTCTCTGCGAACCTGCCCCATGTGCTCTCCCTCGCGTCCGTCTCACCCCATTGACGCGACGGCGGCGCGACAATGTTTCATCCCCCGACCGGAGTTGGTCATCCCAGGTCGTGGAAGTACACGTGGAACTCCTCGCGGACGAAACCCTCGGCCTCGTACAGCCCCTGCGCGACCGTGTTGTCGTACGCGGTCTCCAGCTGCACGCCGGACACCCCGGCCTCGCGGGCCCGGCGCAGCACCTCGCGCAGCAGCGCCCGGCCGGCGCCGGTGCGGCGGCCGGCGGGGGCCACGTAGAGGTCGTTGAGCACCCAGGCGGTACTGAGGGAGAGGGACGAGAAGGCGCGGTAGACCTGAGCGAAGCCGACCGTCCCGAGCTCCGGGACCTCGGCGAGCAGGACGAGCGACTCGTCCTTCGCGATCCGCTCCGCGAGGAAGGCCCGCGGGCCGTCCGGGTCTTCGAGGTCCACCTCGTAGAAGTCGAGGTAACCCCGGAACAGCGCGGCCGCCGTGTCGACGTCCGCCTCGCCCGCGGCCCGGACCGCCACCGCGCCCTCCCCGTGCGGGGGCTGGATGTCCTGCTGTGCTGCTGCCTGACCGCTCATGTACGTCTCACATCTCCCTGGAGGGTGTCTCGCGCGCCGGGACCATGGTGCACGGGCGGCGCGGATCCGCACCAGCGGTTGCGAGGCGGCCTGTTCAGTGCCCGGTGACGGGCTGGGCGGGCAGGGTGAAGACGTGCCCGGGGGTCACGATCTCGGTGATCGCCCGGCCGAACAGGGTGCTCGGCTCGCTGCCCTGGTAGGCGATGTCCGTGTTGAGCAGCACGACCAGCGTGGCCTGCGCCTGCGGCAGGTAGACGGTCAGCGACTGGTAGCCGGGCAGTGAGCCGTTGTGCCCGATCCAGCCCTGGACGTTGAAGATGCCCAGGCCGTAGCCCGCGCCCGGGAGCGCGTCGATCACCTTCAGCCGCTCGGCCTGGGTGGCGGGGGTCAGCAGGGTTCCGGTCGCCAGGGTCTTCGCCCAGCTGCGCAGGTCGGTGAGGTCGGAGATCATCGCGCCGGCCGCCCAGCCCCAGGAGGGGTTCCAGTCGGTGGCGTCCTCGGTCTTGCCGGTGGCCGTCTGGTCCGTGTAGCCGTGGGCGTGCGGACTGGGGAACTCCGCACCCGTGGGGAACAGGGTGTGTCTCAGCCCGGCCGGTTTGACGACCTCCCGGTCGATGTAGTCGGCGAGGGGGATCCCGCTGACCTTCTCCACCACCAGCCCGAGCAGGATCAGGTTGGTGTTGCAGTAATCGAACTTCGCGCCCGGTTCGAAGAGGACCGGGTGCTTGAAGGAGTACGCGAGCAGCTCCTGCGGCGTGAAGGGCCGCCGGGGATCGCTGGTCAGCGCCTTGAAGAAGCTTTCGTCCGCGGAGTAGTTGAACAGTCCGCTCCGCATCTCGGCCAGCTGGCGCAAGGTGATCCGGTCGCCGTTCGGGACCCCCTCGACGTACTTGCCGATCGGGTCGTCCAGCCCGACCTCGCCCTCGTCCACCAGATCCAGCAGGGCGGTCACGGTGAAGGTCTTCGTCTCGCTGCCGATCCGCATGTTCAGGCCGGGGGCCATCGGCGCGCCCGTCGCCTTGTCGGCGATGCCGAAGGACCGTACGTACTCGCCCTTGCCGGGCGCCGACAGGGCCACGATCACCCCGGGCACCTTCGCCTCGGTCATGACCTTCCGGATCGCATCGTCCAACTGCCGGGCCACGGCGGGCGTCAGCTGCGGAAACCCGTCGGAGGCGGGGGTGGGAGACGGAACCGGGACCGTCGCCGCCGGCGCGGACGCCGCCGCGTCCCGCGCGGATGCCACCGCCGGTCCGGCCCCGGCCGCGACGGGCAGCAGCAGGAGGCCGACCGCTGCCGCCGCCACGGCTGCTGACCTGCGCCTGTATGCAGTCATACCCGGCCTCCTCGCACGCCAGGACAGGAGCCCACACCATCCAACGTAGCCCTGCGCCCCCGGCCGGGCGACCCGAAGGGACATGCGGAAGTAGTCTAAAAATCTATTCTAGAAAGGGTCCTTTACCGGCCACACTCTCCCCATGAGCGATGAGCAGTGGCGCGGCGGCTTCGGACCCCCGCCCGAACCGTTCGAACCGCAGCCGCGGCCGCAGCCGCCCGCGGAGGCAGGGCCGCCCGCGGAGGCAGGGCCGCCGGCGCAGGCACAGCCACAGCCACAGCCCCCGGCGCAATCACAGCCACGACCGGTCCCGGCGCCCGGCGGCCCCGCGGGGGGCGGGGGCCGCGGCGGCCGGTTCAAGGGCCGGTCGGTCGTCCTGACTGCACTGGCCGTGGCCGTGCTGCTCACCGTCGGTGGCGGCGTGTACCTCGCGGTCGGCGGCGGCCGCGGCGAGCCGTCGCGGGCCCAGCCCTCGTCCTCGCCCTCGATCGACAAGGGCGACGGCAAGGGCCCCGGCGTCGGCCCCGACACCTACGACCCCAACGCCGGCATCCGGCCCGGTGAGGCCCGGGTCTGGCTGCGCGACAACCAGGTCGAGCTCGCCGGCTCGGGGACCTCCCAGTACGGCCCGTGGCGGGTGGGCGACGTGGTGGTCAAGGCGATCGCCACCGAGCTCAACGCCTACGCGGCGGCCGACGGCCAGGACCGGTGGAAGCTCCCGCTGCCGACCCCGCTGTGCGGGGTTCCGCCGGCCCCGACCGCGGACGGCAAGCTGGTCGTCGCGGTGAAGGAGAGCGCCTCGGACACCTCGCACTGCACGCACCTCCAGCAGATCGACCTCGCCACCGGCAAGGCCGGATGGAAGGTACCGGTGCCGGCGGAGAACGCGTACGACACCTCACTGCAGTTCGAGATGGCGGTCAGTGGTGACACCGTGGCCGTGGCCCGGTCGGCGGTCATGAGCGGCTTCTCGGTCACCGACGGCAGGAAGCTCTTCGGCACGTCGAAGACGGACGGCTGCACCCCGTCCGCGTTCGCCGGGGGATCCCGGCTGATCGGCATCCGCAACTGCTTCGACCGGAGCGACGCCGGCGCGCGCGGGCAGTCGATGGTCGAGGAGCTGGATCCGGCCACGAGCACGCCCAAGTGGAGCTACAAGTACGACAAGGGCTGGACCGTCGGCCGGGTGCTCTCCGTGGACCCGCTGGTGGTGGCCGCTCACCACGAGGACCGCAAGACCTGGAATATCACGGCGTTCGCGGCCGACGGCAAGGTCCGCTCGCAGAGCGCCGCCGGGTTCGGGGTCAGCGGCCGGTGCAACGGCTTCGGCAACGCGAGCGGGTTCCAGGAGTGCTACGCCGCCGTGGCCGACGCCGACACCCTCTACATCGGCGCGGGCAAGCCCGCCACCACCCTCGACACCGAGGACACCAACATGGTCGTCGCCGTCGACCTGAACACCGGCAAGGAGCGGTGGCGCACCGCGGAGCAGCCCAAGGGCCGCACCATGTGGCCGCTGGCGATCGAGGAGGGCAGGGTCCTCGCGTACGTCTCCCCCGGCAGCGGCGCGGCGGGCTCCGTCGTCTCGCTGGCACCGGCGGACGGCTCCTCGCAGCCCGTCCTGCAGAGCCCGGCCGTGTCCGCCGGAGCCGCGAGCGTCTTCTACTCCCACGGCGTCCGCATCAGCTGGGCTGGCGGACGGCTGTTCCTGCTGAACGGCCGGGTCTACGGCCCGGAGCCCAAGAAGAAGAGCCGCGCCGTCCTCTCGTTCGGCAAGTAGCGTCCGCAGTCCCGCACCCCAGGAGGGGCACGTGCAGAACCCGTACCAACAGCCGAACCAGCCCGGCGCCCTGTACCAGCCGCCGCCCCTCCAACAGCCCCCGGAGCCCCGGCGCAAGCCCACCGGCAGGCTCATGACGGCGCTCACGGCACTGGCCGCCGTGGCGGCCACCGCCGTCGTGACCGCCGTCATCATGGCCAGGGACGAGCCGGAGGGCCCCCCGGACCCCTCCAAGCCGCTCATCGCGGGCTGGAAGACGGTGGTCAACCCCAAGCACGGCACCGCGTTCGACGTCCCGGCGGACTGGGAGGTCCTCTCGCCCGACGTCTTCAGCGGCCACGCGGACGACAAGGACCCGGACAAGATCCTCATCGGACACACGGCGCCCGCCTTCTACAAGTCCGAGTGGTGCAGCATCGACGCCAACGGCGACGGCACGGTCTCCGACTTCCCGCTCGGCAGCGTCGGCACCAAGGGGGCCGAAGGCGCCAAGGACACCACCGAGGTCGCCGAGAAGAACGCCCCGACCTGGGTCTACGCCGCCTACACCCAGCCGGACAAGAGCGTCGTGAAGTGGGACAAGCCCGTGGAGTACACGACGAAGTCCGGCCTCAAGGGCACCTACGTCAAAGCCCGCTCCCAGGGCGCCGCACAACCCAACCGCTGCGCCGGCGACGGCCAGGCGATCGCCTTCGGCTTCAAGAACGCCGAGGGCGCCTTCGTGGCCTGGGACTTCTACGGCCGCACCGCCGTCCCCGGCGCCGTCCCCGACTCCCTGATCATGCGCATCCTGAGCACGGTCCGCCTCACCCCCACCTCCACCACCCCCACGCCCACCCCATGACCCAGGCCGGCGGGCAGACCAGGACCATCACTCGCCGTCGACGGAGGCGAGGCGTCGCCTCCGTGCGGTGACGACCCCTTCGTCACCGCCTTAGATCAACTTTCGGGGGCCACGGTTACGGGTAGTCAGCACGCATATCCGTTGATCACTCTTCGCAGTGGACCGTCTCCTGGGCCAGAACCCCGAGCCGACGGCAGGAGTTCCCATCCACAGACACACTCCTCCAGAAGGGGACACGGATGGGCACGCTCCTCACGACCCGGATCCTTGCCGTTCTCGCCACGACGGCCATGCTGGCCGTCTTACCTCCCGCCGAGGCGCACGCCGGCGCCATCGGCTCAACACCTGTCGCCGGCTTCGACTACCAAGTCGGCGGAGTCACCATGACCGTTCCGACAGGCTGCATGTTCACCCACGTCATCCGCGGCGACGGCAGGAAGATCACCTACCAGAACGCCGGTGTCGACTGCGGTTTCGTCGGAGCCCTCAACGCAGGCTTCTGCAACTGGCGCATCGACTTCACCTACGCGGACACCAACAACAAGATCTACCGCACCTCCCCCGGCAAGACGCACACCGAGTGCGAGATCCACCCGATGCGCGACAACAAGCCCCAAACACTTCCCCGCTACGGCAAGGCATGCGCACACCTCAACATCAACGGCGTGCGCCGGGTCAGCCAGTGCCACCACATCACGAAGTGAGCCGCACATGACCACCCAGCCCACCTCCGAGGACCCCGCCTGGGAAGCCAAGCGCCGACGCGCCGGCATCGCCGCCTTCCTCATCGGCGTCGCCGTGTCCTTCGCCTTCTTCGTCTTCTTCCCCGGCCTCCCCCACGTCGTCGACTGGGGCGCCATCATCGCCTCCCTGGCCGTCGGCGGGCTCGCCCGCTGGGCATGGCAGTCCCACATGACGCGGAAGCACACCGCTCTCAGGTAAGGCCCACTGATCGTCGGGCGAAGCCCGTGCTCCGAGCGGATCCGATTCCGGAGCGAGCGCGGCTCGAGACGAACCCACGGTCCTGAAGCAGGAGATGGGGCTGGTCCGACCCCGTGGCGTTCAGCAGAGCCCGTCCGTCGTCATCGCGGAGTGGCTCATGCTGAGAAGAAATAGCAAAAGCCCCAGGTCACGGCGAGTGAGAATCCTGGGGCTTCTACAGAGCCGCCTTCGGGATTCGAACCCGAGACCTACGCATTACGAGTTGTCCGATCCCGTTCCGCAGGCATCCACAGCAGTCTCCGACGAACCCAAACCCCCTGCTCCGAGCACGTCCCGGACATAAGCAGCCGCCTGCACACACTCTCGGATCCAGCCGCGATCGAGCCCACAACTGAGACCGGATCACGCCTGTCAGGCACAAGAGGAGCACGCGTACACCAGGTCGTCCTGCTCCAGGAAGAGGCCAGCAGCGCCTCTTTCAAGGTCGATGCCCGCATGCCCTGCGGCTCTGCCGGCCAAGCCGACTAGCGGGCGTAGGAGTACACCAGCACGACGACCATCAGGACGCCCAGCATAGCGAGACCCCCACCGCCGTAAACCGCCCCCGGTTGGCACGAGGTTGCGGCCGCCGATGCTTTACGTCCGAGTGGCTGGGTTTACATTGGGCAAGATTCGGCGACTCTTTGACATTCTGACGGCGCAAATGTTAAGGCGTCAATTTCACTCAGGATGGATGGAGTGCAACGGGCCCGTAGGCTCTGCCGCAGTACCCTTTCGCAACGGGTGAGTCAGGTTGCATGACGATAATGAGAGGCAGAGACTGAAGCTGAGCATCTCAGTTTCGGAACCTTACGGGCAGGTAAGGGCACCCCCGCGTGCGGACTAGCGTTCGACTCCCGCGGACCTTCGATCCCGCACTTCAGGGTGACCATGACCGCAGACCGTCGCGGGATTTTTCACAACAGCACAACGGCCCGCAAAGGGGAAATGCAATGCATTACAGGCGATATCTGGCGGCATTGAGTGCACCCCTCCTCGCTTCCCTGGCAGTTTCTGGAAATTTCACGGCCCAGGCCTCGGCAGCAACGCAGCAGGCAGAAGTCGCGTCGATGCCAAGCGTTTGCAACCTGGTGAACGCGAACAACTCCCCCTACTATCAGGGGTGCGTCATGGGGTCGCGCGCTGGAAGAGCCTCAGGCATGCGTGACGGCATGGCGTGTCGGCCACCCAATTCCCACCCCGGATTGAGGCCTCCCGGGGCAGGCAGATACGCAGATGGCTTCCAAGACATATATTCAACGGTCTACTGGTTTGAGTACAACCAGGCGTTCGCGCGGGCGAGATGCAGGGAAAAGACCACCCCGCCTTCCCCGACTGGACAGAATTACTACGAGAAAGGATTTGCCGCAGGCCAGAAAGCGGGCAGCGAGCGTACCGACAACTGTCCTCAGCCGACCGGCAAGTTGATTGTGCCTAGGGAGGGAGGGGCGGAATTCAGGCGGGGTTGGAACGCTGGATGGGCCGCGGCGACAACTTGCGTCAGGTGAACATCGAATTGTGGGATGAGGTGGGTGTAGGCGCGGCCGTGGCAAACCTGAGCAGGGCTCGGACGTCCGTCATGTTGGACGTAATCAATGACGCGTCGCCTACGAGCCGGCTCCGCAGGCCTCGGTAAGAGGCACCATCAGTGACGCATGAGGTCGGCGAGTGGGAGACGTGCTGACTGGGCTGAGGTTACTGTCGCAGGACCGGTCACGGTCCCACGACAAGACGACTGGTGAAGCCACTGGAGCAGAGGCGCGAATAGGCCTCGGAGACGGCGGGCGGAACGTCTTGGGGGATCAGGAAACCTAGCTGCGGGTATACCAGCAGCCGTTGCTGCGCGCCGACGAGCATGTCGAAAACCAACCGGGGATCCTGGATCGAATCCACATACTCCGCGAGCGTCGTAGGCGCGGACGCGCTGGTGATCTCCACCTCCGACCAAAGCTTGCGGGCTGTCGCGTAGGCCCGCCGCTCCTCGTACGGCTTGCTGACCAGGAGCACCGACTCGACGCGCACGCCCTGCTCAGCAAGCAGCGACCGGGAGAGGAGGATGTTCTCGCCCGTGTTCCGCGCGTGCGGCTCCACGAGCACAACAAAGGCTGGCACGCCCAGTTCCAGCGCCCGCTCGCGGTAGTGCTCCGCCTCGCCGCGAGGCATCCGCTCGCGCGTCGTCCGGCTGGTGGCGCCAGTGAACACGATCAGCGGCGCCATGCCGCGGTGGTAGAGGTCGGCCGCAACGTCGGCGACCCCCAGGTCGTGGCTCCCGAGCCCAATGGCCACCGAGCAAGGCCGTAGCTCATGGTGCATTTGCTGGAAGTCCCACAGCTGCTCGGCATCAGCCCAGTTCTGCGACGTGATCACGGTGTCGCCTCTCGCGCCGAGTCAGGGACATGGAAGTCGTAGGCCCAGGCAAACCTCGTGGCCGCATGCAGGCCGATGGCGAACTCAACCACGGTTCCGTCCGCCGTGTACGTGGTGCGGTGGAGTTCAACCACCCATTCGCCGGGGGCCAATTGGAGGAGCGCCGCCTCGTCGGAGGTCGCGACGCGCGCGAACAGCTCTTCACGCATGTGGTCGATCTCGTACCCGGCGTCGTACAGGACCCGAAAGCCACCACCACGGCCGGCCGGACCCGGGCTCGGGTCAACGATCCGCGTTCCCTCGACGTGCTCGGGTCGGTAGTAGCTGGTCAGCGTGTGCGTCGGCTGATCGCCTTCCTTCACGAGCCTGGCCCGCGCGTACACTTCGGCGCCCTCAGGAAGCCCGTGCGCCGCAGCCACCAGTGGAGGCGCCGGCACGCGACTGACGCTCTGCGTCTGCTCGCCGCGCTTGTAGGCCCGGCCCGACGCGACCCGGTCGGCGATGAACGCGACCTCGTCGCCGTCCCGCCACTTCGCCTTGTCGTACCGAGCGATGCCGAGCCGCTTCAGCGGCGCCTGCTCCCGCACAACCGTCCCATGGCCCCGCGAAGAGGTGACCAGCCCTTCTGCTTCGAGGGCCTTGTATGCCGCGTGAACGGTGGACTTCGAACCCTCACCCGCGTCCACCAGGTCGCGGATATGCGGTAGCTGCTGGCCAGGGGCGTAATCGCCTCGCCGGATCCGCTCAGCCAGCTTGTCGGCCAGCTCTCGCCACTTCGGTGCCACGCGAACTCCTCTCGATGGAGTCCAGTCAAACACAGTCCTAGGACTGTTGACAGTCCTAGGACTGTGCGTCCATAGTCAACCAAAGACGCCCGCAGTCCTAGGACAGCAGGCGGGGAGGGCCCTTCCTTGGGCTGCTCTCGGCGCCCGGAGAGCTCCGGCTCGAAGGAAGCGGTGGTGCCTTGAGAACTCAACAGTGGACATGAATCTTGATCTTCAACCTTCCGGGCCTTAGCCCGGCCGGTTGCCTCCTCCGCCCGTCCGGCGCTTCGGCGTCGTACGGGCGGGGTCGAGGGGAGCCGGAGTTCTTCCGCTTCACCCGCAACGCAGTGCAGCCCCCGGCGCGGGAACGCCGGGGGCTGCTGAGTCCCGTTCCTCTCTCGAAGGAGCAAGACCCATGAAGTCCATCGCTGCACTTCAGAAACTCGTTACCCCGTGGTCCGACGGCTTGGAGCCGTCGGACGCGGAGCTGGGCGCGATCGAGCAGGAGTTGCCGCTGATCCTGGCGGAGCGTGACCTGCTGGACGCGCAGATTATGACGCTGGACCGGATCCCGACCGAGGTCGACGCCCGGCGGATCCGGCGGGCCCGTAACCGGGTCCTGGTGGCCCAGCGGGACCTGGCCAACCGCACCGCCGGATCGACGGCCTCGGGGGATGCGGCATGAGCAAGCAGATCTTCGGAGCGCAGTTGTCCCTGCGCTGCTGCGGTACCACGGCCCCGGAGCGGACGGCCGGCCCGTGCTGGCAGTTGTACGTGGCCATGACCGGTTTGGTCAGCGAGTGGCCCACCTTCACCTGGCCGGCATCCACCGTGATCCCGACGTTCTACCAGCGCCAGGCGGCTCTGGCCTATCTCGGGTTCGTGATCGTCAAGGACGCCGAGTGGGAGTGGACGGAGCACACCGGCCCGGACTATCACCCGCACCCGGTACGGGTGCTCCTCCTGGGCGCGGTGAAGGTCCGGCCGCTGGAAAACGGTGCGGTATGAGGATCCTGCGGAAGCTCTTCAGGCTGCCCCGGCCCGCCTCGCCGCCCGCTCCGCCCGCCGAGTACGAGGTGGACGACTGGATGGGCGAGTCCTGGATCTGGGAGCCGGGCGACCTCGACGAGGAGGCCGACCGGTGAACCGCAACGCCAAAACCCTCCTGGTGCTCGCCCTGGTGGCCGTGGTCGGCATGGCCTTCCGGGTCTCCTGGAACGCGCTGCGGGACGTGGCTCGGGCAATCGGCGCGGACGGCACAGCGGCGACGCTGTACCCGTTCGTCGTCGACGGCCTAATGGCCCTGGCTCTGGTCGCCGCCCTCGTCCTGACCGGCGAGGCCCGCACGTTCGCCCTTCGGGTGCTCGCCGCGTACACACTCGCCTCGCTCGTCCTGAACTACGTCCATGGCCTGCTGCCGGAGCTGCACAGCGAGTCGATCGGCTGGACTCGACTGGCCTCGGGCGACTGGGCGCACTACGCGCTGGTGCTGCTGGCGACGTCGCTGCCGGTCGGGTCGATCTACTTCGGCTCCGATCTTGTCGCCAAGGTCCTGCACCACCGGCCCCCGATCGAACCGACTGTGCAGGAATCGGTGCAGATCGATGTAAATCGGTCGATGGTTGAGCAGGGAGAACCAGCGATCGAAGAGGCCACGCGGCCGCCTGCTCTGGAGCCGGTGCCGGTCGATGTGCTCGAGGTAGTCGACCCGATCGCCGTCCGGGTACCGGTCGCTGCTGCTGAGGCTCCGCGTTCGCGTCGGGCGACTGGTCGGGTCCCGGAGTCGGCCCGATCGGCTCGACCGGTCCGCACGCCGGAAGAGCTTCTCTCCGAGGCTCGAAGCATCACGGAAGCGTGGCCGGTCGAGGACCTGACTGGTGAGCGGATCCGCAAGGCTCTGCGCACGTCCCCGGCCAAGGCCCGCGTCCTGCGCGAGGCCTTGAAGGGCGAGCGGGCCGCGAATGCTGCCGCTGGGGCGGTGGCCGGATGACCCTCTGCATCGATCCGACCGGCGCCCGGTACGGGATACCCACTTTCCCCTGGCGCCTGGCCCCGGACGGGCTGGCCACACGCCGTCAGTTACGGGCGCTGGGGCTCCGGCCCGGGGGTCAGGACATCGCGGGTCAGGTGCTGCGTCCGCGGTTCCGGCGTGGCCCGTTGGCCGCGTTTCTGTACCGCGTTGACCGGGCGCTGCCGGTCCGGCCGATGACCCCTGCCAAACAGGCGGCCCTGGACCGGGCGAACGCGGCCCGCCGTACCTGCCCGTCCTGCCGGACGGATGCCGGATACGTCATCCCGGCCTCGCTCGGCATGTGCGTCCCCTGCGCCTACCCCGAAGCCTCCTAACGGGAGATGACCGTGAACCACCTGCCCGAACCCGTCCGACCGACCGGCGTCGTGCAACTCCCGGACGGGACCCACGTCTACGCCGAGAACCTGCCCGCCACATACGCCGGCCCGCAGGTCGTCCACCAGCACATCCACCAAGCCCCGCCGGACCGCACCGTCCAGCGCATCGCACTCGGCTCCGGCGTCGGAGCCGGAGCGGTTGCGGCCGGCGTGTACTTCGGCCCGCTCCTGGTAGCGGCCCTGACCGCGATCGCCGCGAACTTCGCGTTCCTGGCCTTCCTCGCCCTGATGCTCGGCTGGGGCGTCCACACCGTCGTGAAGTCGGTCGGCAGCCCCCAGGGCGCCGTAGCGGCGATGAACGTGCACAAGGCCCGCCGCCGCGGCTGACCCCTCCCCTCACCGTCTTGAGGAGTTCTCGCATGCTCACGATCGTCAGCCGCTACCTGCTCATCGCCCTGGTCGGCCTCGCCCTCGGAATGGCCCTGCTGTGGGTCCAGCGGACCTGCGGCCGCCACATCGGATGGACCGCCCTCCTGGCCGTTGAGGCCGCACTCGCCATCCGGATCCTGCTGCTCTCGCGCCGTCGCTGACGGCTGCCCGATCCACCCGCCCCGGGCGGGTGGTGAGGGGGAGCCGGACAGACCGGCCCGGAAGGAGCTGCACGCCATGGCGAAGGACCCGAAGTTCACCGCTCGTGAGGTCGCGCAGATCGGCTGGTACACGGCCCGGATGGCCAAGCGCGGGATCGCCGGAGAGAACGTTCACCTCGGTGACCTGGAGCGCAAGGTCGAGCGGATCATCGACGGCGCCCGCGAACGCGAAGGCAAGCAGGCCGCCGACGCTGCTGCGGCCGAGAAGGCCGCCCGCAAGGCCGCGGCGAAGGCCAAGAACCGCAAGTAGCTGTGCCCCCGGAGCGGCCGTCCCGGCCAAGGAAACCGCGCCGCTCCGGGGCCCTACCCACCCGCCTTGTCAGCGAGAGCAGGAGTTCACAGCATGACCGATTCCCCGACCACGCACCTGCGGGCCGTCCCCGACGACGACCTCGAGCCGGTGATCCCGAAGATGGTCGACAACCCGAACCTGCCCGACCCGAAGGTCCGGAGCGAGAAGCGCAAGCCGGTCCTGGCCGGGTGGCTGACCAACCGGCGGGACTTCGCCGCCACCGCCCGCCACGCCGGCGTGAACCTCGGCTACGCCGCCCTGTTCCACGGGGTGCGGATGCCCGTCTACGCCGGCCGTTTGGCCCTGATGTCGCCGCGGGGTGCCTGCCGGTTCATCGTCTCCACCAACCGGTGGGTGTGGGACCGGGAAGCGGCCCCGCTGCGGGACTTCGCCGTCCGCACCGAGGACGTCGAGGAGTACATGCGCCTGGCCCGCCTGCGCCAGGGCCGCATCCGGCTGCGCGGCCTGGTCACCCTCGTCGCCGCCGTGTTCGGCCTCGGCTTCGCCCTGTGGCTCTACGTTCTCGCCCCCGCCTTCCTGTACGCGTTCGCCGCAGGCGGGGTCCTCCTACTGGGCTTCGCGGGGCAACAGCCCGACGCCCCGGTGATTGGTCCGGCCGTGCTGAAGACCGAGCTGCAGAAGATGACCGGGTCGATCGTCCTGCGGGGTCTGGACAGCATCGGCAACGCGAAGATCTCCGCCGCCATCAAGAAGGGCGGGGACATGAACGGGCTCCGCTTCACCTCGGAGATCGTCCGCGACGGGCCCGGCTACCGCGCTGACCTCGACCTTCCGTACGGGGTGACGCCGGAGGACATCATGGAGGCCCGCAAGCCCCTGGCCTCCGGTCTGCGCCGCAAGGTCGGTTGCGTCTGGCCCGCCCCGGACCCGACCGAGCACGAGGGACGGCTGATCCTGTGGGTCGGGGACAAGCCGATGAACGAGACCACCAAACCCGCCTGGCCTCTCCTGAAGTCCGGGCAGGTGGACTTGTTCAAGCCGGTCGTGTTCGGCAACGACCAGCGGATGCGGGACGTGTCCGTGACCCTCATGTTCGCCGCGGTCGTCGTCGGGTCGATTCCCCGCATGGGCAAGACGTTCCTGATGCGGCTGCTCCTGCTGATCGCCGCACTCGACCCGCGCGCCGCCCTGTACGCGTTCGACTTCAAGGGCACCGGAGACTTCTCTGCACTCGAGCCGGTCTGCCACCGCTACCGAGCCGGCGAGGAAGACGAGGACATCGAGTACGTCGTCCAGGCCCTGCGAGAGCTGAAGGACGAACTGCGCCGCCGGGCGAAGGTCATCAAGTCCCTGCCCCGCAGCCGGTGCCCGGAGTCGAAGGTGACCCCCGAGCTCGCGTCGGACAAGACGCTTGGCCTGCACCCGATCGTCGTCGGCCTGGACGAGTGCCAGCTCCCGTTCGAGCACGAGAAGTACGGGGCGGAGATCGAGGACATCTGCACCGACATCACCAAGCGCGGCCCCGCCCTCGGCATCGTCGGCATGTTCGGCACCCAGCGCCCCGACGCCAAGTCCCTCCCCACCGGCATCTCCGCGAACGCCGTGCTGCGGTTCGCGCTCAAGGTCATGGGCCAGCCCGCCAACGACATGATCCTGGGCACCTCGATGTACAAGGCGGGCTACCGGGCCACGATGTTCTCCCGCTCCGACCGCGGCATCTGCTGGATGGCAGGCGAAGGAGACGACCCCCGCATCGTCGCCTCCGCGTTCGTCGACGCGGTCGCCGCCGAACAGGTCGTGGCCCGCGCCCGCAAGATGCGCGACGAGTACGGCAACGTCACCGGCCACGCCATCGGCAAGGGGCCCGAAGCCACCGCCGGACTCGACATCCTCACCGACGTCCTCACCACCATCCCCGGCGACGAGGACGCGGTGTGGTGCGAGCGGATCGCCGCCCGCCTCACCGGGCTCCGCCCCGACGCTTACGCGGGATGGAAGGGCGAGAACGTCACCGCCGCGCTGAAGCCCTGGGGCATCAAGCCCGGGCAGGTCTGGGGCCAGGACGACGAGGGCGAGGGCAAGAACCGGCGCGGCATCAAGCGCGCCGACATCACCGCCGCCATCACTCGCCGTGATGCCGATCGGGTCGCCGCCTGACCCTAGGACCGCTGCTAGACCTAGCACCCGCTGCTGCTAGGTCTAGCAGCCCTACTAGCACCTCATCAGGCCTCTGATCAGGGATCTAGTGTCTAGCAGCCCACCTGCGAAAAGCCCCGGAAACCGCCCCAACGCTGGGAGTAGACCCGCATGCTCATCGCTAGCGCCCTCATCCTCGCCACCCTCGCCGGTTACATCCTGTTGTGCATGGCCAGCCCGTTCGGGACCTGCCGCAAGTGCGACGGCGTCGGCGCCAAGCTCACCGTCAACCGCGCCGGGAAGGTCAAGCGGGTCAAGCCCTGCCGCCGCTGCCGCGGCCAGGGCAAGCGCCTGCGGATCGGGCGCCGTCTGCACAACCAGAGCCGGGAGATCCACCGCGCCGGCAGCCGCTGACCCCGGACAGCAAGGCCGGTGGCCGCACGCCATAAGGCGGACCCCGCTCCGATGGTGGAGCTAGGCGGACACGGCCACCGGTAAGACCCCGAGCTTGTCAGCACCCGAAGTACGCGCAGCCTCGCAACCTTCCCCGTGCACGTCAAAGGAGATTCCGGCATGGCCATCACCGTCTCGCTCGTCGCGCTCTTCGGACTCGTCCTGTACTTCCTCCTCCGCTCCCACAGCCTCAGCGCGGGCAGCGCGTTCGTCGCCGCCGGATTCGGGTTCTTCCTCGCCTCGACCGGCGCCGCCGGCCCCATCAACGAGATGGCCAACGCCATCGTCCACGCCATCCCCAACCTCTAGGGACCACTGACCCGCTCGCTCCACACGCAAGGCAAAGGGCGGCCCCCGTCTCGCGAAAGTCCGGGGCCGCCCTCATCCAGCACACACAAGAACTGGAGAGACCAGCATGACCCACCCGACCGACTTCCCGCGAGACCCCGCCCGCCCGGCCTTACCCGCCCACCTCCGCACCGCGCTCTGGCTCGCCGAACTCGGGCTGCCCGCGCTGCCGCTACGGGAGGGGAAGCTCCCGTTCGGGAACTGCCCGGCCTGTAAGAACTCCGCGTGCGGCGACCGCCCGCACATGAAGGGCGCCGGGCCCTGCCAGTGCCCCGCCCCCTGCCATGCCTGGGCCGCCGCCACGACCGACCCCGCGGTCCTGACCTCCCCGGCGTGGGCCCGGGCCTGGCAGCAGGCCGCAGCAGTCGCGTACCACCCCGGCGGGGGCGGGTTCACGGTCGTGGACCTCGACAACGCCGCCGCCGTCGCCTGGGCCCGCCAGACGCTTCCGCCGACCAAGACCGTGGCGACGACGCGCGGGGAGCACTGGATCTACCTCGGCAGCATGGCCTCCCCCAACGGCGTGCGACCCGGCGTGGACATCAAGTCCCTGATGTCCTACGCCCGCTGGCTCGGCCCTGGGACCGGCAGGATGCAGCTCCTGCCCGACGTTGTGCGCGCGCTCGCCGTGAAGGAACCCGCCACAGTCCGGCCTGCGTCGTGCGCCGTCACCGTGGCGCCGTTGGCCGGGGGCGGGGAATGTCGCCACCGCTCGCCCGCCTACCTAGAGCGGGGCATCGCCATGGCGGAGCAGCGCATCAACGAGGCACCCGACACCATCCACAAAACCGTGTACCGGACGTTTCTCGCGGTGCTGTCCGCGCACGGCTGGTGCGGCTGCCTCACCGAGAACCACATCGGCCGGCTGTTCACCGCCGCGCAGGAGAAGGGCGAGTCCCTGAGGCACTGCGAGGTCGCCTGGACCAACGCCCGCGCCAAGCTGGGGATGTAGCGATGCCCGAGGACGAGAGGAACCCGGCCCGGCAGATCATCACCGACTACGCGCAGCAGCATTTCCGGTACTTCCGCACCACCGAAGGCACCGTGTACGCGCAGAAGAACGGCCACCCCGTCGCCCGCCCGATCCGCTCCCAGGGCACGACCGGCAGCCACCGTCAGGAACTCATGGTCGGGCTCTTCAACGACGGGCTCGGCGTATTCAACGGCAGCGCGCTCAAGGAGGCGTTGGACTTGATCGAAGCACTCGCGCTCAGCCAGGACGTACAGGCCACCCACATCCGGGTCGCCCCGGGATTCGACGGCGCGACGTGGCTCGACCTGGGCCGCGACGACGGCCAGTCGATCCGTATCCACCCCACCGGCTGGGACATCCTCACCCCCGACCCCCGCGAGGTGTGCTGGCGGCGCACACAGCTCACTGGGGAACTCCCCCTTCCCGAGAAGGGCACCGACGGCAAGGGCATCGACGCTCTGCTGCGGCTGTGCAACTTCGCGAACGCCGAGAGCGAGTGCCTGGCCGTGGCGTGGCTGATCGGCTGCCTGGAGCCGTCTGTACCCGTCCCCGCACCCTTTCTCACCGGCCCCCAGGGCGCCGGTAAGTCCACGGCCGGGCGGATGCTGGTGCGGATCATCGAGGGCATGACCGGTGACCTGCGCAGGGCTCCGAAGGACGAGGAAAACCTGATCACGGCCGTCGCCGCCGGATGGGTCACCGCCCTCGACAACCTCTCCCACCTGCCCCCGGACCTCTCCGATCTCATGTGCTGCATCGTCACCGGCGCCGAGAGCATCAAACGCGCTCTGTTCACCGACGGCGACGTCGTCCGCTCCCGCTACCGCCGCCCCCTGCTGCTGACCGGCATCGACGTGGGCGTCATCCGCCCCGACCTCGCCGAACGGCTTCTGCCTCTGCGGCTGGTGCGGCCCCGGGTGCGGCGGACGGAGGCAGAGCTGTGGGCGGAGTTCGCGCAGGTGCTGCCGATCATCCTCGGCTCACTCCTGGACCTCACCGTGAAGGTGCGGGCCACCGAAGCTGACATTCCGACTGACCTGCGGATGGCGGACTTCGCTCACCTTTGCGCCCAGTTCGACGCGGCGGCCGGGCTCGGCGCGCTGGACGCGTACCGGGCCAGCCTCGACGACCTCAACGACGACGTCATCGAAGGCGACCTCCTCGCCCAGACCGTCCTCAAGCACGCCGCCGGCCTCGAGGCGGGCGAGGAGGCCCGGATGACCTCCACCGAGTGGCTTCACGCCCTCACCCAGCTCTACACCGGAGACGACTTCCGGGCCCTACCCAAGGGGTGGCCCACCACCGGCAAGGTCCTCTCCGACCGTCTCAAGCGGCTCCAGCCCACCCTCGCCGCGCGCGGCGTACTCGTCGACTGGGGCCGCAGCAAAGCCGCCCGCTACATCGAAATGACCCGACCCGCCGCCCCAACGCCCGGCCAGCAGCAGGCCGCGTTCTAACCAGCGCCACCGCTACCGGTACCGGCACAAGCAAGAAGAGCACCCGCCCCCGGTGGTGCGTGCTCCTCTTGCTGTTCCGGCGGCTTGCCGCCGCTGCAAGGGACGCGCCGCGCAGCGGCCCCGCTCTTCACGCTCGAAGACGCACCCCCCTCGCAACAGAAACCACCCTCTCTTTTTCCTAAAAGAAGAGACGTTGCGTCACCCGTGTCACCACCGGGCTCCAAATGGCCCGTGACCTGCGGCTACACCGGTGACGCAGACGGCCAACGGCTGCGTCACCACACGTCACCCGCGTCACCGGCTTCCGTCACCCGGGGACGCGGGTGACACAGGCCGGTGACGCACGACCACCCCACGCGTCACCGAAAACCGCAGGTCAGGCCCGTAGATGACACAGACAACGCGGTGACGCAGAAATCCGAACCTCGGACAGGTTGGCCCCCTCAGGCCGGTAGCCCGTTCATCCGCACCGCTACCTTCTGCAGCGCCATGGAGGCACTTCGATGACTACCGCCGCCCAGTCCTCCTCCCCCGTCCTCTGCACCGTGAAGGACACCGTCGTACTGCTCAGGCTTGGCCGCTCCACCATCTACGAGCTGATGGCCTCCGGCGAACTGCCCTTCATCAAGCTCGGCCGGGCCCGTCGGATCAAGCGGGCCGACATCGACGCGTTCGTCGCCCAGCTCCCGCCGCAGTCCATCTGATCTCAGCGCAGCCACAGGCGGCCCCCCACATCCCCGGGGGCCGCCTTCCACATGGAGGAGCACATGAGTCCCCGTAAGCCGAACATGGAGTCGTCCATCTACCTGGGCAGCGACGGGTGGTGGCACGGCCGCGTCACGATGGGCGTGAAGCCCGATGGAGGCCCCGACCGCCGGCACCGCCGGGCCAGGACCGAAACCGAGGTCGCCAGGAAGGTCCGCGAGCTGGAGAAGCAGCGCGACGAGGGCCGGGCCACGAAGGCAGGGCGGAAGCCGACCGTCGCCCAGTGGATGGACACGTATCTGACGACGATCGCGAGCCTGAAGCTGAAGCCGCGGTCGCTGGACGACTACTGGTCGAAGACCCGCAACGACATCATCCCCGGTGTCGGCAAGCATCGCCTCGACAAGCTCGCGCCCGAGCACTTGGAGGCGATGTACGCGGTCATGATGGAGGAGGGGCACGCACCGTCGCACGTGGTCAAGGTGCACCGGATCCTTTCCCGCGCCCTGAAGATCGCCCATCGCCGCAGGCTCATCAACGAGAACGTCGCCACGCTCGTCGACCCGCCGTCCGTCGACGAGACGGAGGCGAACCCGTTCTCGCGGGAGGAGTCCAAGGCGTTCCTCGCGGCCGCCGCGAAGCGGCCCACCTTCATGCGGTGGGCCATCGGCGTCGGCATGGGCTTCCGGCAGGGCGAAGCCCTGGGGCTGCGCTGGCCCTACGTCGACCTGGAGCAGGGGCTGTTCCACCCCGCCTGGCAGCTCCAGCGTCTCACCTGGAGGCACGGCTGCAAGAACGCGCACGCCTGTGGCGGACGGCTCCACCGGTTCGAGCCGTGCCCGCCCGACTGCGCGGCGCACAGGGGCTACAAACGCGGCTGCCCGCAGCCGTGCCCCAAGACCTGCCGCCGGCATGCCAGCACCTGCCCCGAGCGGAAGGGCGGAGGGCTGGCCTTCACCCGGCCCAAGACGAAGAAGAGCCAGCAGCCCGTACCGATCCCTCCGCCCTTCCTGCCCTACCTCCTGGACCACAAGGCGAAGCAGGACGAGCAGCGCCAGGCCGCCGGAGAGCTGTGGGAGGAGTGTGGCGCCGTGTTCACCCGGCTCGACGGCCGGCCGCTGGACCCGCGGGCCGACTGGGCGGAATTCAAGGAGCTGCTCGACGAATCGGGCATCAGCGACCGGCGCCAGCACGACGGGAGCCGTCACACGGCGGGAACGATCCTCAACGAGTTGGGCATCGACATGCCCACCATCATGGAGATCCTTCGGCACACGCAGATCAGCCAGACGCGGCGGTACGTGAAGGGCCGGTCGGAGCTCTCGCGAGAGGCGATGCGCCGGATGGGAGAGGCCTTCATGCCTGGCCCCGATCCCGTGTCTGAGACCACAACTGAGACCGAGAACACCCGGGCCGCCCGCGCACGACGGCGGCGCAAGATCCGGTAAATAGCAAAAGCCCCAGGTCACGGCGAGTGAGTCCTGGGGCTTCTACAGAGCCGCCTTCGGGATTCGAACCCGAGACCTACGCATTACGAGTGCGTTGCTCTGGCCAACTGAGCTAAGGCGGCACCGCTGGTCAGACAAGTATTCCCTCGGAGAGGGGTGCTCATCAGCAGCGGCGCCAAGTCTACAGGGTGTGGACGGGTGCCCTGAACCGGGTTCTGCGGGGGTGAGGCGGAGGTCACATATTGGGGCAGATGCGCCGTATTCGGTGCATCGTTCTGCTGTGCGTCCCGAAGGGATGAGATGTCCCGTGGCCGGAGCCGTAACGGGAACGTCCGGGCGTTGGGCGATGCTCGCCGTGCTGTGTGCCAGCCTGCTGCTCGTCGCAATGGACGCCACCATCCTGAACGTCGCGCTCCCCTCCCTCATCGACGATCTGCACCCCAGCGCCGTGCAGCAGCTGTGGATCATCGACATCTACGGGCTGGTCCTCGGCGGGCTGCTCGTCACCACCGCCGCCGTGGGCGACCGGTTCGGGCGGCGGAAGCTGTTCCTCATCGGCTTCGTGCTCTTCGGCGTGGCCTCCGTGGTCGCAGCGACCGCCGGGACCTCGGCGCAGCTCATCGCCGGGCGGGTGCTGCTCGGCGTCGGCGGGGCGATGGTCATGCCGTCCACGCTCTCGCTGATCCGGAACATCTTCACCGACGCCCACGAGCGGGCCCTCGCCATCGGGATCTGGGCCGCCGTCGCCGGCGTCGGCGCCGCGATCGGGCCGCTCGTCGGCGGGCTGCTGGTCGAGCGGTACGGGTGGTCCGCCGCCTTCTGGGTCAACGTCCCGGTGGTGGTCGTGACGGTCGTCGCCGGCCTGTGGCTGCTGCCCGAGTTCAAGGACGCCGGCGAGCACGCCCTCGACGTGCTCAGCGCCGTGCTCTCCGTCGCCGGCATCATCGCCCTCGCCTGGGGCATCAAGCACGTGGCGAAGGGCCGCCCCACGGCAGCGGACCTGCTGATCCTGGCGGCCGGGGTCGGGCTGCTCGCCTGGTTCGCCCGACGCCAGCTGCGGCTGGCGGATCCGCTCCTCGACGTACGGCTCTTCCGGAACCGCCCCTTCACCGCCGCCGCGCTCGTCACCCTCATGGCCATGCTCGCCGCCGGCGCCGCGCTCTTCCTGGTCTCCCTGTGGCTCCAGTACGTCCACGGCTACTCCCCCTTCGAAGCCGGCCTGCGCACCCTCCCCACCGCCCTCGCCATGCTCGGCAGCTCGCTCCTCGCGCCGGCGCTGATGCACCGGATCGGCGTACGGGCCTGCATGGCGATCGGCCTGGCCGGGCTGGTGGCCGGGTTCACCCTGCTGGCCCTGGACCCGCAGCCGACCTCGTACGCCTACATCGCCGTCTTCCTGGTCACCCTCGGATTCAGCGACGGCCTCGCCGTCACCACCGCCGCCGCCGTGCTCGTCTCGGCGGTCCCCGCGGAGCGGGCCGGGCAGGCCGGCGCCGTCTCCGAGACCTCGTACGAGCTCGGCGTGGGCCTCGGCGTCGCGCTCCTCGGTTCCGTCCACGCCGCGGCGTACGCCGCACACATGGCCGGTGCGCCGGCCCAGGCGGCCGAGTCGATCGGCGGGGCGAAGGAGTACGCCGAGAGCCTGCCGGCCGCGCAGGCCGCCGAGGCCACCGGACTGCTGGAGCGGTCCCGCGATGCCTTCGACAACGCCCTGACCACGACCTCGTACGTCTCGATCGGCATCACGGCCACCGTCCTGGTGCTCGTGGTGTGGATGGTGCCCGGCTCCTTCAGGACCACCGGGCCCGCGCACTAGGCCCCGGGAGCGCGAACGCCGCGGGGGCGGCCGGCGTCACCGCCGGTCCGCCCCCGCGGCGCGAGCCGTCCGGGTCAGGCGCCCAGGTGGTGCCCCTTCACCCACTCCTTCTCGCCGTCCGTGATGCAGTTCGAGTGGTAGACGGGCCCGGTGAACGCCGGGCGGTTGCTGGGCACCGCGGCGAACGTCGAGCAGTTCGACGAGAAGCCCGCGCGACCGCCGGAGAAGTAGTCGATGTCGACGCCGTCGTTGGCCAGGGCGGCGCCGGCCCCGCCCAGCAGGATGCCGGCGGCCAGGACGGATGCGGTGACAGCAGAGCGAATACGCATGACTCCCCTAGGGATGTACGGAAGGACGCGCTGGTCGATGTACGCGTCGGCCGGTCCAACCGCCCGGGGGCGGCGACGGGAACGGCAGTTCACTCCAATGCCCGCAGCAGTATCGTTTCGACACCCTGCTACCAGGACATCCGCGGGTCCTGCACGTGCTCGGGCGAGTGCTCCAGCTCGGTGCGGCCCAGGTCGGTCCGGGCCAGGGTGCCCGGATGCGGGCTCGTGCGCCACGACGGCGGCGGCCCGTGGAACCGTCCCGTTCCCGGGATTCCCACCTCCACCAGCGCCCCGTCCCGGAACATCCACAGGCCGAAGCAGTCGTCGTCCTCGTCGTGGAGCATGACCTGCACGCACTCCGGACTGTTCCAGGGCAGCGACTCCAGGTCCTTCAGCACTCCGCGGCGCTGGCCCTCCCGGTAGAACTCGATGTACCAGCCGCCGACGAACCAGCCGGGTATCTGCTCGAACCGGCCGCGCCAGGTGCGCGTCTCGTCGTACCGGGTCAGCGGCTCCATCACCTCGTCCTCGTACCGCGCCAGCACGATGATCTGCGCCATTCTGCTCATGGCCGCATGTCATCAACCGCAGGCGCCCGAGGGCAAGCCGTTCACCCCGCCGGCGGCTCACCCGCCGGCGGCCTCAGCACTTCTTGCCGTCCTCCGGCGCCTTGCCCTCCAGCAGGTAGCGGTTGATCGCGGTGTCGATGCAGGCGCTGCCGCGCCCGTACGCCGTGTGGCCGTCGCCGTCGTAGGTGAGGAGGGTGCCCGAATCGAGCTGGCCGGCCAGCGCCTGCGCCCACTTGTACGGGGTCGCCGGGTCCCGCGTGGTGCCCACCACCACGATCGGCGGGGCGCCCTTCGCGGTCAGCTTTTCCGCCGTGCCCGTGGCCTCCACCGGCCAGTACGCGCAGTTCAGGGAGGCCCAGGCCAGACCCGCGCCGAAGACCGGGGAGGCCTTCTCGAAGGAGGGAAGCGCGGCATCGACCGCTGCCGGGTCCTTGAAGGCCGGGGGCTGGTCGAGGCAGTTGACGGCGGCGTTCGCGAACATCAGGTTGGCGTACTTGCCGTCCTCGCCGCGCTCGTAGTAGCTGTCGGCCAGGCTCAGCAGGCCCGATCCGTCGCCGTTCATCGCCGACGTGAGCGCCTCGCGCAGCTGCGGCCAGGCGCTCTCGTCGTACAGCGCCGCGATCACCCCGGTCGTGGCGAGGGACTCGCCCAGCGGGCGGTCCGCCTCCCCGGTGGGCACGGGCTGGGCGTCGACCTTGCGGAAGAAGTCCTTCAGGCGTGCCGCCACCGCGTCCGGGCCGCCCTTGCCGAGCGGGCAGTCGGGCTGCTTCGCGCAGTCCACGGCGAAGGAGGTGAAGGCCGTCTCGAAGCCCGCCGTCTGATCCCGGTTCAGATCGATCGCGGACCGGGAGGGGTCCATCGCACCGTCCAGGACCAGCCGGCCGACCCGGTCCGGGAAGAGGTCCGCGTACGTGGCTCCGAGGAAGGTGCCGTACGAGGCCCCGACGTACGTGAGCTTCTTGTCGCCGAGCACGGCGCGCAGCAGGTCCATGTCGCGGGCGGCGTCGACGGTGGAGACGTGCGGCAGGATCCGCTGCGAGCGCTCCTCACAGCCGACCGCGAACTTCTTGAAGGCGGCCACCAGCTCGGCCCGCTCGGCCGGGTCGTCCGGCGTCTGGTCCACCTGCGTGTACGCGTCCATGGCCGGGCCGGTCAGGCACTCGACGGGGCTGCTGCGGTCCACCCCGCGCGGGTCGAAGGAGACCATGTCGTACCGGGCGCGGACCGGCGCGGGGTAGCCGATGCCCGCGTACGCCTGCAGGTAGCCGATGCCGGAGCCGCCCGGGCCGCCCGGGTTGACCACGAGCGAGCCGAGCCGCTTGCCGGGACCGGTGGCCACACGGCGCGCCACCGCGATGTCGACGTCCTGGCCGGAGCCGGGGTTCGCGTAGTCCAGGGGGGCCTTCATGGTGGAGCACTGGAATCCGGGGACACCGCAGTCGCGCCAGGTCAGCTTCTGCTCGTAGTACGGGCGCAGCGCGGCGGCGTCGGGTGACAGGCGGGCCGACGGCTTGCCGGACGCGGACCCGGAGGACTCGGCGGCGCGCGGGGCGTCGGATCCGCCCGCGGCGGCGCGGGGGGCGTCCAGACCGCCCGAGGTGCACCCGGAGAGCAGCAGCCCGGCGGCTGCGATCACGGTCCCGGTCGTACGCAGCAGGCGACTGGTGTCCATCCCCGGAGCGTACGGCTGCCGGAGGGGGCCGGGAGGCTCTTCTACGGCGGACGGCCGCGGGCCTTCCGTGGCCCGCGCCGGGCGGGGCACGGACCGGGCCCGTCCCGGCCCCGGCGGCCGGTCCGCCCATACGGGTGAGCCCGTCAACCGGGTGTGGACCCGGGCGGCGGCCAGCCGGTGGCCAGGCGGTGGTCAGGCGGTGGTCAGCCCGCGCGCAGCGACATCGTCATCGCCTCGACCGCGAGGAGGGGGGCCACGTTGCGGTCGATGGCTTCCCCGCAGGCGATGATCGCCTCGATCCGGCGCAGGGTCCGCTCGGGGCCCGAGGCCCGCGCGACCCGGTCGAGGTCCTGCCGTATCTCCTCATTGGCGATCGCCACGGACGAGCCGAGCTGCAGGGCCAGGACGTCCCGGTAGAAGCCGGTGAGGTCAGTCAGCGCCAGGGCGAGGGTGTCGCGCTGGGTGCGGGTGCGACGGCGCTTCTGCCGGTCCTCCAGCTCCTTCATCAAGCCCGCCGTGCCGCGCGGCATCCGGCTGCCGGCGCCCGCTCCGGCGCCGAGCGCGGCCCGCAGCTCCTCGGTCTCCTTGGTGTCGACCTCCTCGGCCACCTGCTTGGCGTCCTCGTTGGCCGCGTCCACCAGCTCCTGCGCGGCCTTGAGGCAGGCTCCGATGTCGTCCACCCGGAGCGGGAGCTTCAGGACCGTCGCCCTGCGCTCCCGGGCCTCCTCGTCGGTGGCCAGCCGACGGGCGCGGTCGACGTGCCCCTGGGTGGCCCTGGCGGCGGCCAGGGCCACCGACGGCTCGATGCCGTCCCGCCGCACCAGCATGTCGGCGACGGCCGCGACCGAGGGGGTGCTGAGGTTGAGGTGGCGGCAGCGGGAGCGGATGGTGGGCAGCACGTCCTCCACGGAGGGCGAGCACAGCAGCCAGACCGTGCGGGGCGCGGGCTCCTCCACGGCCTTGAGGACCGCGTTGGCGGACTTCTCGTTCAGCCGCTCGGCGTCCTCGACCAGGATGATCTGCCAGCGGCCCGTGGCGGGGGACGTGTAGGACTTGCGGACGGTGTCCCGCATGTCGGCCACGAGGATCTGGCTGCCGTCCGCGACGACGGTGGAGACGTCCGCGTGCGTGCCGACCATCGTGGTGTGGCAGCCGTCGCAGAACCCGCAGCCCGGCTCACCGCCGAGGGCGCGGTCGGGACTGGTGCACTGCAGGGCGGCCGCGAAGGCCCGGGCGGCGGTGACCCGCCCGGATCCGGGCGGGCCGGTGAACAGCCAGGCATGGGTCATCCTGGACGCCGCGGGCGGGGCGGTCCCATTCGTGATGGCCGTGACCTGGGCGTCGGCGTCGCGGGCGGCGGCGGCCAGCTGCGTCTGGACCCGCTCCTGTCCCACCAGGTCGTCCCATACGGGCATCCCGCCCACCACCTTTCACTCTCCGTGCACCCATTGTGGCGGGCGCCACCGACAATCCCGTCCCCACCGAGGTCAGCGGCGGCGGCGCGGTCCTCGTTCGCCCTCGTCGCCGTCATCGTCGTCCCGGTGGCGGCCCAGCAGTTCATCCGCCAGCGTCGGCAGATCGTCCAGCGGGGTCTCCTCGGCCCAGTCAGGGCGCGGCCGCTGCGGCCGGCCGTCCTCGCCGACCACGGGGAGCTCCCGCGTCCTGTCGTCGGCCGAGTCCCGGAAGATGCCCGACGGCACCCGGTCGGCCGGGTTCTCCTGGGGGCGCTGGGCCGTCGGCCGCGAAGCGGACCGGGCCCGACCGGTACCGGTACCCGAGCCGGTGCCGCCGCCCTGCGGGGCGGCCGCCGGGCGGACCGGCGGCAGCACGGCCGTCTCGTCGGCCGGGCGGACCGGCGGCAGTACCGCCGTCTCCGCTGCGGACGCCGGGTCGGCCTTCGGCATCGGGACCGTCTGGGTGACGTCGTCCGGCTGGACGACCCGCTTGACCACCGGGGTCTCGACCGTCACGGCGTCGTCCGGGTGCGGTTCCTTCGTCATGCCCACCTTGGGAGCGGGGGCGGGCGCGGGCGCAGGGGCAGGAGCAGGCGCGGGAGCCGCCGGGGCCGGAGCAGCCGCCGAAACCGCAGCCGTCTCCGCCGCGGCAGCAGCGGCGGCAGCGGCCTTCGCCGCCGCCTCAGCCGACGCGGCCTCCACCAGCCGGCGCGCCTCCTCGGCCTTCAGCAGGGCCTCCTCGGCCCGCCGCTGCTTCTCCAGCCGCCGCTCCTCGGCCTCGGCCCGCAGCCGGGCCTCCTCCTCGGCCTGCCGGCGCAGCCGCTCGGCCTCCGCCGCACGTGCCTTCTCCTCGGCCTCCGCGCGCAGCCGCTCGGCCTCGGCCCGGGCCCGGGCCTCCTCCTCGGCGCGCCGGCGCTCCTCGGCGGCCAGGCGCGCGGCCTCCGCCTCGGCCTTGATCCGTGCTTCCTCGGCCTCGCGGGCCAGCCGGGCCTCTTCCTCGGCCCGGAGCCGCGCTTCCTCCGCCTTGCGGGCCGCCTCTTCCTCGGCCTTGCGCCGTGCCTCCTCCTCGGCGAGGCGCCGGGCCTCCGCCTGGGCGGCCACCTCGGCTTCGGAGAGCGGGAGCATCCGGTCCAGGCGGTGCCGTACGACGGTGGTCACCGAGTCCGGGTCCTGGCCCGCGTCGACCACGAGGTAGCGCCCGGGGTCGGACGCGGCGAGCGTCAGGAATCCGGACCGCACCCGCTGGTGGAACTCCGCCGGCTCCGACTCCAGCCGGTCCGGCGCCTCCGTGAACCGCTCGCGCGCCGCCTCCGGCGACACGTCGAGCAGCACGGTCAGGTTCGGGACGAGCCCGTCGGTCGCCCAGCGCGAGATCCGGGCGATCTCGGTCGGGGAGAGGTCGCGGCCGGCGCCCTGGTAGGCCACCGAGGAGTCGATGTAGCGGTCCGAGATGACGACCGCGCCGCGCTCCAGGGCCGGGCGCACCACGGTGTCCACGTGTTCCGCCCGGTCGGCGGCGTACAGCAGCGCCTCGGCGCGGTTCGAGAGTCCGGCGGAGGACACGTCGAGCAGGATCGAGCGGAGCCGCTTGCCCACGGGGGTCGCCCCCGGCTCGCGGGTCACGACGACCTCGTGGCCCTTGCCCCGTATCCAAGAGGCCAGGGCCTCGACCTGGGTGGACTTGCCGGCTCCGTCGCCGCCCTCCAGGGCGATGAAGAATCCGGTGGCGGACGCGGCCTGCACCGGTTCCCCGCCGCGCAGCGCCTCGCGCAGGTCACGCCGCAGGGGTACGCCGCTGCGGTCGTCGGCCTTGGTGAGCACCACGACGGCGACCGGCAGCAGCAGGGCGCCGACGAGCATCAGGGTGAAGGCGGCGCCGCCGTGCGCGAAGACGACCTCGGCGCCGGTCAGCCGGTGCGGGCCGATCGCCGCGGCCAGGACCGGGGCGGCGACGGCGCCGATGGCCACGGCCACCCGCACGACCGCCTGGAGGTGCTCGGTGGCCCGGGCCCGGCGGAACTCCTCGGTCTCCTGGTCCAGCAGCGTGTGGCCGGCGTTGGCGGCGACGCCCGCGGAGAGGCCGGCGAGCAGCGAGAGGAACAGCACGGTCGCCATGTCCGGGACGAGGCCGGTCAGCAGCAGCGCCAGGCCGGTCACCGCTATGGCGAGGGCCAGCAGCCTGCGCCGGGACAGGCCGGGCAGCACCTTGCCGGCCTGGGTGGCGCGGATGCCGGCGGCGGTGCCGCCGACCAGCGTGAGGACGAACAGCGCGAACGCGGCAGGGCCGCCGCCCAGGTCGAAGGCGTGCAGCACGGCCACGGCGACGGCGCAGGACACCGCTCCGGCGACCGCGGCGCAGCTCAGGACCAGCAGGGGGATGGCGCCCGTACGGCCCTTGTCGGGCCGGTCGCCCGCCTTGGGGGCGCGCAGGCCCTCCAGCGGAGAGCGCGGGCGCGGGGTCGCCGCGGTGGGCAGTACCAGCGGCAGCAGCAGCGAGACCGACGCGGCGAAGAGGCCGGAGGCCACGTACGAGCCGAGGGCGGCCTGGTTGGCGGCGAACCAGTCCACGCCGAGGCCGAGCGCCTTGCCGACCAGGGTCGCGGCGAGCAGCGCGGCCGCGGCGATGGGGAGCGCCGCGAAGGCCGTACGCAGGGTCAGCCGGCGCAGCGCGTCCAGGTGGTCCGGGAGCGGCCGTACGGTCGCCCCCTCCGGCGGCGGCGCGGGCAGCAGCGCGGGCGCCGCGCTTTCCTTGGCCAGGGTCCACAGCCGCTCGGCGGCGCCGGCGACGAAGACGGTGGCCAGCAGCGCGGTGAGCGCGTGGGCCGGGATCCAGTCGAGCCAAAGCGGGGCGACGACGAAGAGCCCGAGGCGGACCCCGTCGGCCCCGATCATCGTCCAGCGGCGGTCCAGCTTGCCGCCGGAGCCCACGAGCCCGGCGAGCGGGCCGAGGAGGACCGCGCCGAAGAGCAGGGTGGCGAGGATCCGGACCCCGAAGACGGCGGCCACGGCGAGGGCCGCACCGCGGTATCCGCCGCCGAAGGCCCCTTCCGAGGCCGCGGCCTGAAGGGCCAGCAGCACCAGCACCAGCAGGGCGAGGGCATCTCCGATGCCGCTCACCAGCTGGGCGCTCCACAGCCGGCGCAGCCTGGGGGTGCGCAGCAGTGCGCGCACCGCACGCTCGCGGGAATCCGCGGCTAGGGCTTCGTCGTAGGTGGGGTTCGCCGGGGCGGTCACGACCGTTGGCTGCTCGGCTCGCGTCATCCGCCCAGCCTATCCGCTGCGCTTGGCGGGTGCGGAAGCCTGTGGACAAGGCCGGGTGTGACCCCTGACCCACCTTCCCGGGGCTCCGCCCCGGACCCGGACCCCGGGAGCGCCCGTCGGCTGGGTGCAGCGCCTGCCCCAGACTCCGTCCGGGGGGACGGACCCCAGGGGGCTCCGCCCCCGAGCCCCCGAGCCCCCGCGCCTCAAACGCCGGTGGGGCTGAAGGCAGCCCGGCAGGGCCGAAACCCCGAGAGCCCCGTGCCGGGCACGGGGCTCTCGGGGTTTCGGAGCGACTACTCGTCCGCAGGGGCCGCGGCCGCCTTCTTGGCGACCGTCTTCTTCGCCACCGTCTTCTTGGCGGTCGTCTTCTTGGCCGCCGTCGTCTTCTTCGCGGCAGCGGTCTTCGTCGCCGTCGCCTTCTTCGCCGGGGCCTTCTTGGCGGGGGCCTTCTTCGCGGTCTTCTTGGCCGGGCCCTTCGCGCGCTTCTCCGCGAGCAGCTCGTAGCCCCGCTCCGGCGTGATCGTCTCGACTTCGTCGTCCCGCCGCAGCGTCGCGTTCGTCTCGCCGTCCGTCACGTACGGCCCGAAGCGGCCGTCCTTGACGACCACCGGCTTCTCGCTCACCGGGTCCGTGCCCAGTTCCTTCAGCGGCGGCTTGGCCGCGGCGCGGCCCCGCTGCTTCGGCTGCGCGTAGATCGCGAGCGCCTCGTCCAGCGTGATCGAGAAGAGCTGGTCCTCGGTCTCCAGGGACCGCGAGTCCGTGCCCTTCTTCAGGTACGGGCCGTAGCGGCCGTTCTGGGCCGTGATCTCCACGCCCTCCGCGTCCGCGCCGACCACGCGCGGCAGCGACATCAGCTTCAGCGCGTCGTCCAGGGTCACCGTGTCCAGGAACATCGACTTGAAGAGCGAGGCCGTGCGCGGCTTGACCGCGTTCTTGCCCGTCTTCGGCGTGCCCTCGGGCAGGATCTCCGTCACGTACGGCCCGTAGCGGCCGTCCTTGGCGACGATCTGGTTGCCGCTGACCGGGTCCTTGCCGAGCTCGAACTCGCCGCTCGGCTTCGCGAACAGCTCCTCCGCGTACTCGACCGTCAGCTCGTCCGGAGCCATGTCGTCCGGTACGTCGGCCCGCTGGTGGCCCTCCGCGTCCTTCTCGCCCCGCTCCACGTACGGCCCGTAGCGGCCGACCCGCAGCACGATGCCCTCGCCGACCGGGAAGGAGGAGATCTCCCGGGCGTCGATCGCGCCCAGGTCCGTGACCAGCTCCTTCAGACCGCCGAGGTGGTCCCCGTCGGCCGGCACGACCTCGGTCGCGTCCTCCGAGCCGAAGTAGAACCGCTTCAGCCACGGCACGGACTGGGCCTCGCCCCGCGCGATGCGGTCGAGGTCGTCCTCCATCTTCGCGGTGAAGTCGTAGTCGACGAGCCGGCCGAAGTGCGTCTCCAGCAGGTTCACCACGGCGAACGACAGGAAGGACGGCACGAGCGCCGTGCCCTTCTTGAAGACGTAGCCGCGGTCGAGGATCGTGCCGATGATCGACGCGTACGTCGACGGGCGGCCGATCTCGCGCTCTTCGAGCTCCTTGACCAGCGAGGCCTCGGTGTAGCGGGCCGGCGGCTTGGTCGAGTGCCCGTCCGCCGTGATCTCCTCGGCGGCGAGCGCGTCGCCCTCCGCGACCTGCGGCAGCCGCTTCTCGCGGTCGTCGAGCTCGGCGTTCGGGTCGTCCGCGCCCTCGACGTACGCCTTCATGAAGCCGTGGAAGGTGATCGTCTTGCCGGAGGCGGTGAACTCGGCGTCGCGCCCGTCCGAGGCGCGGCCGCCGATCTTGACGGTGACGCTGTTGCCGACCGCGTCCTTCATCTGGGAGGCGACGGTCCGCTTCCAGATCAGCTCGTACAGGCGGAACTGGTCGCCGGTCAGACCCGTCTCGGCCGGCGTGCGGAAACGATCACCCGAAGGCCGGATCGCCTCGTGCGCCTCCTGCGCGTTCTTGACCTTGCCGGCGTAGACGCGCGGCTTCTCCGGCAGGTAGTCGGCCCCGTAGAGCTGCGTGACCTGCGCCCGCGCCGCCGACACCGCGGTGTCGGACAGCGTGGTGGAGTCGGTACGCATGTAGGTGATGAAGCCGTTCTCGTACAGCTTCTGCGCCACCTGCATCGTCGCCTTCGCACCGAAGCCCAGCTTGCGCGAGGCCTCCTGCTGGAGCGTCGTCGTACGGAAGGGGGCGTACGGAGAACGGCGGTACGGCTTGGACTCGACCGACCGGACGGCGAACGAGGTGTCCGCCAGCGCGGCGGCGAGCGCCCGGGCGTTCGCCTCGTCGAGGTGCAGCACCTCGCTCTTGAGCTGCCCGTTCGAGCCGAAGTCGCGGCCCTGCGCCACGCGCTTGCCGTCCACCGTGTTCAGGCGGGCGACCAGCGTCGAGGGGTCGGACGCGTCACCGGCACGCCCGGTGGAGAAGGTTCCGGTCAGGTCCCAGTACTCGGCGGAGCGGAAGGCGATGCGCTCGCGCTCCCGCTCGACGACGAGGCGGGTGGCCACGGACTGGACGCGGCCGGCCGACAGCCGCGGCATGACCTTCTTCCACAGGACCGGCGAGACCTCGTAGCCGTAGAGGCGGTCGAGGATGCGCCGGGTCTCCTGGGCGTCGACCATGCGCTGGTTCAGCTCGCGCGGGTTGGCGACGGCGTCGCGGATCGCGTCCTTGGTGATCTCGTGGAAGACCATCCGGTGGACGGGGACCTTGGGCTTGAGGACTTCCTGCAGGTGCCACGCGATGGCTTCGCCCTCGCGGTCCTCATCGGTGGCGAGGAAGAGTTCGTCGGACTCGGCCAGCAGCTCCTTGAGCTTCCTGACCTGGGCCTTCTTGTCGGCGTTGACGACGTAGATGGGCGCGAAGTCGTGCTCGACGTCCACGCCGAGACGGCGGACCTCGCCGGTGTACTTGTCGGGAACCTCGGCCGCGCCGTTCGGGAGGTCGCGGATGTGCCCGACGCTCGCCTCGACGACGTATCCCGGGCCGAGGTAGCCCTTGATCGTCTTCGCCTTGGCTGGGGACTCGACGATGACGAGTCGGCGGCCGCCCTTTGCGGTCTCGCTAGTCGGGGACAACTTGGCTCTTCTCTCCGGTCGGCACTCGGTCGCAGTACGGCGACGCTGCGGAGTGTGACGGTACAACCCGCCCCCGTGTCAAACGGCAGAAGCCCGCAACGGCCACTCGAACGGTAACCCGACAAGTGCCGTTTCTGCCGCCCGGATGCCGCGCCGGAGCGTTGCCGATCACCGGGCAGGGTGGCCGCCGGGCCGTCTGGCCCCGCTCCCGCACCCCGTCCCACGTCGGCTTTCGCGGCCCGATCGGGGCCGGACCGGGCCCTCGTACGGAACCCTCGCACTCCGGTGTCAGAGCCGGGCGAGGCACCACGCCCCGAGGGCCAGCGAGCCCCCGCCGGCGAGCAGGAGCAGGGGGACCGCCACGACGGGGCGCACGCCCTCGGCCACCGGCTCGCGGTGCAGGGCGCGCGCCCCCGTCCAGACCAGCAGAGCGGCCCCGAACAGCAGGAACACGGCCGCCGCGAAGATCGCCGGACCGCTTTCCACGCCGCTCCCCTTACCCCCGGGCCACTCTCGGGATTCCCCCCGGAACCCGCTGCGCAGGAGACTGCCAGCCCCGGGGGTACACCGGGCGAACGCCGGGTTACATCCCGGTGCCGCTACCGCGCGGGGCCCTGCGCCGGCTCCAGGAAGCCCTGCTCGACCAGCAACCGGATCGCCTCCGGAGTCCGGTCCCGCAGCACCACCGGGTCCTCCTGCACCAGCTGCGCGATCGCGTCCAGGATCCGGCCCGCGGTGAGTGAGCCGTCACACACTCCGGCGAAGCCCGCGCCGACCGTGTCGACCTTGGTGGCGCGCCGCATCCCGCGGTTCTGCCGGAGCACGACGTGCTCCGGGTCCTCCGCGCCGGGCGCGCCGACCTGCTCCTGCACGACTTCCTCGGCCAGCACGAAGTAGGCCTCCAGCAGGGCGGCGTCGTCGTGCTCCCGCAGGTAGTCCTGGCGGGCGAAGTGGGCGAGCACCGCCTCGCCGAGCGGCTGCTCCACCGTGTGCGGCCACTCCTCGACCACGATCGAGGGCTCGGCGGCGTCCGACCGGCGCAAGGTGATCCAGCCGAAGCCGACGGACCTGGTCCCGCGGGCCTCGAACTCGTCCAGCCAGTCCTCGTAGCGCCGCGCGTACTCTTCGGGTTCGGTCCGGTGGTCGCCCGCGTCACGCAGCCACAGCTCCGCGTACTGCGTCACGTCCTGCACGTCACGCTGCACGATCCAGGCGTCGCAGCCCCGCGGCACCCAGGAGCGCAGCCGGTCGCGCCAGTCCTCGCCCTCGACGTGCTGCCAGTTGCCGAGGAACTGCGCGTACCCGCCCGGGTTGAGCCGTGCTCCGGCCTCCTGGACCAGCGTCCGGCACAGGTCGTCGCCACCCATGCCGCCGTCCCGGTACGTCAGCCGGGCGCCGGGGGAGATCACGAACGGCGGGTTCGACACGATCAGGTCGTACGTCGCCTCGCCCACCGGTTCGAAGAGGGACCCGGTGAGCAGCTCGGCCTCCGGGGCGCCGGACAGGGCCAGCGTCAGACGGGTGAATTCCAGGGCCCGGGGGTTGACGTCGGTGGCGGTGACCCGGGTGGCGTGCCGGGCGGCGTGCAGTGCCTGGATGCCCGATCCGGTGCCGACGTCGAGGGCCGAGCCGACCGGGGTGCGGACGGTGATCCCGGCCAGGGTGGTGGAGGCACCGCCGACGCCGAGGACCACGCCCTCCTCGCGGCTGCCGATCCCGCCCGCCCCGCCGACGGCGCAGCCGAGGTCGGAGACGATGAACCAGTCCTCGCCGTCCGGGCCGCCGTACGGACGCACGTCGACGGTGGCGTGCACCTCATCGCCCTCCATCCGGAGCCAGCCGTCGGCCAGGGCCACGTCGACGGGCAGCGCGGCCGCGGCGTGCACGTACGCCTCGGGCTGCTGGAGGAGGAACAGCCGGACCAGGCTCGCGAGCGGGCCGTCGCCGCGGCCACGGGTGGCGCGCAGGGCGGGGACCGTCTCACTGCGGGCCAGCGCGGCGTAGGCGGGGGCGCCGAGCAGGTCGAGCAGCCCGTCGGCGGTGAAGCCGGCGGCCAGCAGGGCGCTGCGGAGTTCGGCGGCGTGGTCGGGCGTGGGAAGGCTGGTGTTACTCACGCGTCCATTGTGTCCGCTGGGGCCCGTCCTGCCGATCAGCCCGGGCCCGTACGCGCGAAAGGGCGGCCGCGGCCCCTTCCGGGACCCCGGCCGCCCTGATCGGCCGCCCTGCGTGGGCGAGCTACTTGGGCGAGCTACTTGGGCGAGGCCGACGCCGCGACCTGACAGCCCTTCTGGCCGTTGATCGCCTTGTCCAGGCCCCCCGCGTTGAGCGTGGCGAGCGCGTCCTGACCGCCCTTCGTCGCCTCCTGGAGACCGCCCGCGACCTCCTTGAGGCCGTCGGCGAACTTCGTCTGGTCCTGCGGGTCGAGGGCGTCCATCTTCGCCTTCAGGTCGGCGTAACCCTTGGCCGTCGCCTCGAAGCCCTTGGCGGCCGCTTCCTGGGTCGCCGCGCCGTCCTTGACCGGCGGAACTCCCGCCGACTGCAGGGCGGTCCCCATGGTCTTGTACGACTCCGACATGGTCGCGAACGCCGCCGAGTCCGTCTGCTTGACCTCGTCGGGCTTACTGCTCTCCGTCGCCACGCGCTTGATGTCCGCGTTGGCGGTCTCGATCTTCTTGAGTTCTGGCTGCCACTGGTCGCAGACCTTCTTGGCCCACGCGTTGGCCTTCTCGTCGCCGTCGTCCCCGCCGCAGCCGGACAGGACGAGCATCAGCACCGCACCGCCCGACAACGCGGCCGCAAGGTTCTTGTTCACCGGATTGGTCCCTTCGAAGGCTCTCGGCCCGGAAGATACACGCCTCCCATCCGGGCACGCACAAAGGCGGACAGACGGCGCGTCAGTCCGCGCTGCCTGTCCGCCCTTCGGGCGTACGGCCGGCCCTGCCCGGCCCGGCCCGTCCTGCTGCCGGGACCTCGGGTCAGGAGACCGTCGCGGGGTCGGCCTGCTGGGCCACCCGCTCGGCGGCTCCGCCCTCGGTCTCGTCGCCGACGGCGATGCCGCGGCGCTTGGAGACGTACACCGCGCCGATGATGACGGCGATCGCGAGGACCGCGACGATCGCCCGCACGGTCGGGTTGGTGTCCGGGCCGTAGCTGAACTGCACGACGGCGGGTGCGATCAGCAGCGCCACCAGGTTCATGACCTTGAGCAGCGGGTTGATCGCGGGACCGGCGGTGTCCTTGAACGGGTCGCCGACCGTGTCGCCGATGACGACCGCGGCGTGAGCCTCACTGCCCTTGCCGCCGTGGTGGCCGTCCTCGACGAGCTTCTTCGCGTTGTCCCACGCGCCACCGGAGTTGGCGAGGAAGACCGCCATCAGCGTGCCCGTGCCGATGGCGCCGGCGAGGAAGGAGCCGAGCGCGCCCACGCCGAGGGAGAAGCCGACGGCGATCGGGGTGAGGACGGCGAGCAGGCCGGGGGTGGCGAGCTCGCGCAGCGCGTCCTTGGTGCAGATGTCGACGACGCGCCCGTACTCGGGCTTCTCGGTGTAGTCCATGATCCCGGGGTGCTCGCGGAACTGGCGGCGCACCTCGTAGACCACGGCGCCCGCGGAGCGGGAGACCGCGTTGATGGCGAGGCCGGAGAACAGGAACACGACCGCCGCGCCCAGGATCAGGCCGACCAGGTTGTTGGGCTGTGCGATGTCCAGGCTGAGGTTCATCTCCCCGGCCTTGGCACCGACTTCCCTGACCGCGGTGGCGATCGCGTCGTTGTACGAGCCGAAGAGCGCGGCCGCCGCGAGCACGGCCGTGGCGATCGCGATGCCCTTGGTGATGGCCTTGGTGGTGTTGCCCACGGCGTCCAGGTCGGTCAGGACCTGCGCACCGGCGCCCTCGACGTCGCCGGACATCTCGGCGATGCCCTGGGCGTTGTCGGAGACGGGCCCGAAGGTGTCCATGGCGACGATGACGCCGACGGTGGTGAGCAGGCCGGTGCCGGCCAGGGCCACCGCGAAGAGCGCGAGCAGGATCGACGTACCGCCGAGCAGGAACGCCCCGTAGACGCCGAGGGCGATGAGCAGGGCCGTGTAGACCGCCGACTCCAGGCCGACGGAGATGCCGGCGAGGACGACGGTGGCCGCGCCGGTCAGGGAGGACTTGCCGATGTCCCGGACGGGGCGCCGGTTGGTCTCGGTGAAGTAGCCGGTCAGCTGCTGGATCAGGGCCGCGAGCACGATGCCGATGGCGACGGCGACGACGGCCAGGATGCGCGGGTCACCGGAGTGGTTGGTGATCGCCGGGTTCTCGACGCCGACCAGCTCCTTGTAGGTGGCCGGCAGATAGGCGTAGACGGCGATCGCGACCAGCGCCAGGGAGATCACGGCGGAGATGAAGAAGCCGCGGTTGATGGCGGTCATGCCGCTGCGGTCGGACCGGCGCGGGGAGACCGCGAAGATGCCGATCATGGCGGTGATCACGCCGATCGCGGGGACGATCAGCGGGAAGGCCAGGCCCAGGTCGCCGAAGGCCGCCTTGCCGAGGATGAGCGCCGCCACGAGGGTGACGGCGTAGGACTCGAAGAGGTCGGCCGCCATTCCGGCGCAGTCTCCGACGTTGTCGCCCACGTTGTCGGCGATGGTCGCGGCATTGCGCGGGTCGTCCTCCGGAATGCCCTGCTCGACCTTGCCGACCAGGTCGGCGCCGACGTCGGCGGCCTTGGTGAAGATTCCGCCGCCCACGCGCATGAACATCGCGATCAGGGCGGCGCCGAGGCCGAAGCCCTCCAGGACCTTGGGGGCGTCGGCGGCATAGACCAGCACGACGCAGGAGGCGCCGAGCAGGCCGAGTCCGACGGTGAACATGCCGACGACGCCGCCCGTGCGGAAGGCGATCTTCATCGCCTTGTGGGAGACCTCGGTCAGGTCCTTGGCGGGCTCTCCCTCGGCCGGGGTGGCCTCGCGTGCGGCGGCGGCGACGCGGACGTTGGCGCGGACCGCCAGACGCATGCCGATGTAGCCGGTGGCGGCCGAGAAGAGGGCGCCCACGAGGAAGAAGGCGGACCGCCCGCTCCGCTGCGACCAGTCGTCGGCGGGGAGCAGGAAGAGCAGGAAGAAGACCACGACGGCGAAGACGCCGAGGGTGCGCAGCTGCCGGCCGAGGTAGGCGTTGGCGCCTTCCTGGACGGCCGCGGCGATCTTCTTCATGCTGTCGGTTCCCTCGTCGGCCGCGAGGACCTGGCGGACCAGGATCTGCGCGACGACGAGTGCGGCGAGTGCCACGGCCGCAATGACGATCACGATGAGCCGATTGTCATCGGTGAGTACTGCGGATGCCAGATCTGTGGTGCGATCCGGCGCGATAGGGGTGAAGAGCCCCGTCATTCGTCCTCCTTGACGTGATGAGCTCAAGATGTGGACGGATTGTAGGGAGCTCACCCCGATCAAAACAGTGCGCAGGAAACGCAATTGGCGTGCTCTTGCTCCTCAGCAATAGATCGCGTCACTCCATTACCCTCGAAAGTGGTAATGGGGCAAAGGCATTGACGTCCGGTCATTGATCTAGGGAAATGAAAAAGGCCCTGCTCAGCAGGGCCTTGATAAAGATCGGAAGATATGAAGGGCGACGGCGCCCGGTGGACCTCAGGGAAGGTCGGAGGACCCGGAGACGGGCCAGCTCATCCGGATGGTCCCGCCCGATTCCCCACTGGTCACCTCGACGTCGTCGACGAGCCCGCTGATCACGGCGAGCCCCATCTCGTCCTCGGTGTCGGCGTCGGGGTCCAGGGCGGCCTCGAGGCCGGACACGGCATCGGCGCCGCCGGCCGGTCCCGGAACCTCGTCGCCGACCTCGATGGAGAACGTCTTGTCCTCCTCGGTCAGAACCACCCGGACGGGCGCGGTCAGGCCGTTGCTGCGATGGAGTCCGACGGCACGCGAGCAGGCCTCGCCCACGGCGAGGCGGACCTCGTCGAGGACGGCTTCCTCGACACCGGCCCGGCGCGCCACGGCGGCCGCGACCAGGCGGGCCGTCCGGACGTGTTCGGGCTGGGCGCTGAAGCGCAGTTCAACGGTGGCCATGCGCGTCCCCCTCGGACTACGGGCGTGCCTTGACAGGGGCCCGGGCCATCCATGGCCCGGTACCCCCGCTCTCCTTGCCGGCTCCCGGCCGCCCGGAGGCTGCCGGGGGCCGCCTGGAGCCGTCAGTCGGTGGCGTTGACGGCGTCTTCCACCGTGGTGTGGATCGGGAACACCTTGGTCAGACCGGTGATGCGGAAGATCTTCAGGATGCGCTCCTGATTGCACACCAGGCGCAGCGAACCCTCGTGCGCACGGACGCGCTTGAGACCTCCCACGAGCACACCAAGTCCGGTGGAGTCGAGGAAGTCCACTCGCTCCATGTCGACAACCAGGTGGTAGCTGCCGTCGTTCACCAACTCGACCAACTGCTCGCGCAGCTTGGGCGCGGTATACACATCAATCTCGCCACCGACCTCCACGACCGTACGGTCGCCGACAGTGCGAGTCGACAGGGACAGGTCCACGGATCCTCCAGCACCTTGCTATCGAGCGGCGCCCCCTAGGGGCCTCCCCACCCGAAGGTGGGCGAGGGATTGGCTGCCGCGATGGCATTCAATCACTTACCGGCAGGCGCGCACGACGCCTTCGGACCATTGTCCCGCACGCCGGTGACACACTCGGTTCCAATGGCCAATACTCACGGTCCCGGGCGGCCCAAGCCACCCGTGGACCCAAAACCCACTCCCGGCACGGTCCTGGACCGCCTGTCACGGGGGCCTTCCCGAGCTGCGCGCATCACCCATACGGAGCACTTGCCCCCTCGGGCGGGCCGTCATGCAGTCTGGCCCGATCGCATCCGAACGGATGTCGTAGCCGCGATCCAGGCCGCCGGCATCGACCATCCGTGGGAACACCAGGCCGCGGCGGCCGAGCACGCCCTGGACGGCGAGTCCGTGGTCGTGGCCACCGGCACCGCCTCGGGCAAGTCCCTGGCCTACCTCGCTCCCGTGCTCTCCGCCCTCGCGGACGGTGCCGAGGCCCCGAACGGCAGGGGCGCCACCGCCCTGTACCTGGCCCCCACCAAGGCCCTGGCGGCCGATCAGCGGCGCGCCGTACGGGAACTGGCCGCCCCGCTGGGCAACGCCGTCCGCCCCGCCGTCTACGACGGGGACACGCCCGTCGAGGAACGCGAATGGGTGCGCCAGTACGCGAACTACGTCCTGACCAACCCCGACATGCTGCACCGCGGGATCCTCCCGGCCCACCCGCGCTGGTCCTCCTTCCTGCGGGCCCTGCGCTACGTCGTGATCGACGAGTGCCACACCTACCGCGGGGTATTCGGCTCCCACGTGGCACAGGTCCTGCGTCGGCTGCGGCGGCTGTGCGCCCGCTACGGCTCCGAACCGGTCTTCCTGCTGGCCTCCGCCACGGCCAGCGATCCCGCGGCCGCCGCGTCCCGGCTGACCGGCGTACGGGTGATCGAGATCACCGACGACGCCTCCCCGCGCGGCGAGGTGGTCTTCGCCCTGTGGGAGCCGCCGCTGCTCACCGAGCTGCGGGGCGAGAAGGGTGCCCCCGTACGCCGTACGGCCACCGCGGAGACCGCCGACCTGCTGACCGACCTGGTGGTCCAGGGGGTCCGCACGGTCGCCTTCGTCCGCTCCCGCCGCGGCGCCGAACTGATCTCGGTGATCGCCCAGGAGCGGCTCGCCGAGGTGGACCGCTCACTGGCCCGGCGGGTCGCGGCCTACCGGGGCGGATACCTGCCCGAGGAGCGCCGGGCCCTGGAGCGGGCCCTGCACTCCGGCGAGCTGCTGGGACTGGCCGCCACGACCGCCCTGGAGCTGGGTGTGGACGTCTCCGGGCTGGACGCCGTACTGATCACCGGTTATCCGGGCACGAGGGCCTCCCTGTGGCAGCAGGCCGGCCGCGCCGGGCGCGCCGGCCAGGGCGCCCTGGCCGTGCTGATCGCCCGCGACGACCCGCTGGACACCTACCTCGTCCACCATCCCGAGGCGCTGTTCCGCCGTCCGGTGGAAGCCACCGTCCTGGACCCCGACAACCCGTACGTCCTCGCCCCCCACCTGTGCGCGGCGGCGGCCGAGCTGCCGCTGACGGACTCCGACCTGGACCTCTTCGGCCCGGCGACCAAGGACCTCCTCCTCCAGCTCGAAGCGGCGAAGCTGCTGCGCCGCCGTGCGACCGCCTGGCACTGGACCCGCCGGGAACGGGCCTCGGACCTGACCGACATCCGGGGCGGCGGCGGCCGCCCCGTGCAGATCGTCGAAGCCTCCACCGGCCGGCTGCTGGGCACGGTCGACGAGTCGGCCGCCCACACCGCCGTCCACGACGGGGCCGTCCACCTCCACCAGGGCCGCACCTATCTCGTGAAACACCTGGACCTGGAGGACTCGGCGGCCCTCGTGGAGGAGGCCAGCCCGCCCTTCTCCACCACCGCCCGCGACACCACCTCCATCTCCGTCCTGGAGACCGAGACCGAGATCCCGTGGGGCTCGGCCCGGCTCTGCTTCGGCTCCGTCGAGGTCACCAACCAGGTCGTCTCCTACCTGCGCCGCAAACTGATCACCGGCGAGGTCCTGGGCGAGACCAAACTCGACCTGCCGCCCCGCACCCTGCGCACCCGGGCCGTGTGGTGGACGGTGACCGAGGACCAGCTCGACGAGGCCCGGATCAACCCGGAGATCCTCGGCGGGGCCCTGCACGCCGCCGAGCACGCCTCCATCGGCATGCTGCCGCTGTTCGCCACCTGCGACCGCTGGGACATCGGCGGCGTCTCCGTGCCGCTGCATCCCGACACCCTCCTCCCCACGGTCTTCGTCTACGACGGCCACCCCGGCGGCGCCGGCTTCGCGGAGCGCGCCTTCCACACCGCCGCCGCCTGGCTGACGGCGACCCGCGACGCGATCGCCGCCTGCGAGTGCGAGGCCGGCTGCCCTTCCTGCATCCAGTCCCCCAAGTGCGGCAACGGCAACGACCCCCTCCACAAACGCGGTGCCATCCGCCTCCTCACCCGCCTCCTCTCCGAATCCCCACCGACCCCGCCCCCGGGCGCTGACCAGGGCCCTGACGGCTCCTGAGGCCCCTCCCGGCCCCTTGTGCCGGGGTCAGTGCGGCGACGCCCGAGGCGGGCCCGCACGGGCCGCGACGGCGGGGGTGAAGGGGCCCGCCGAGACCCTGGCCGTCACCTCGGCGACCTCGCCGTGCAAAAGGCACCCGGCGAGCGCGGCTCCCTGCGCCCGGGCCACCCGCAGTGCCGCGGCGCAGGCGGTCTCCGGTCCATGGGCCCAGGTGGCCGCCGCCGCGAGCGCCGCCAGATCGGCCGCCGAAGCCGCCCTGTGCCGGGCGACGACGGCCTGGCCGAGCAGCAGCACCCCGCCGAACACCACCCCCAGCACCGTGGCCACCAGCGCCGCCCAGACCGTGGCGGAACCCCGGTCCCGGCTCACGGCGGCGGCCCCACGCTGTCCTCCGCCAGGGCCACCGCCTGCGCCCCGAGCCGTACGGGCAGCCCGCCCGGCCCCGGCGCCGGCGCCGCCACCCGGACCCGCCAGAGGTCACCCACCCGCTCCAGCTCCACCCGCGCCCCCGGCGGCGCGGCCGCCCGCGCCGCCGCCACGGCCACCTCGGCCGGCTCCGACCTGGACGCCGCCCTGGCGCCGGCCCGGGCCGCGTCCACACACCTGATCTGCGCGGCCGCCGCCATCAGCGCCCACACCAGCAGCGCCGCGAACAGCACCAGCGCCGGGATCACCAGGGCCGCCTCCGCCGTCACATATCCCCGGTCCGCGATTCCCCGGCGCGCCGGGGACTTACCCTCAGAACGGCACATCGAGCGCCTTCCCGATGGTCGACTGAAGGGCCGTCGCGACGACTTCACTGGTCACCACCTTGTAGAGGACGGCGGCGAATGCGCAGGCCGCGATCGTGCCCATGGCGTATTCCGAGGTGGACATCCCCGCGTCGCTCCCGCGACCGCTCAACGCCGCCCGCACCCGAAACCAGATGATCCTCATGGCAAACCTCCTGTGGATTTCCGTTGTTGATGTATGTGGTCAATGCGACGTCAGGTGTTCGAGAGAAGTCCCGAGGCCATTCCGATCACCACCGGCGCCACCCCGATCGCGAGAAAAGCGGGGAGGAAACACAGCCCCACCGGTGCGGTGACGAGTACCGCCGCCCGCTGCGCCCTGGCTCCCGCCAGCCGCGCCCGGTCCTCCCGCAGGCCCGTCGCGAGCCGGGAGACCGGCTCCGCTGCGGGCGCCCCCGTCCGGGCGGCCCGTTCCAGGCACTCCGCGAGCGCCCGGGCACCCGGTATCTCCGCCAACCTCCCCCACCCGGCGCCCGGTTCGCCGCCGAGCCGCAGCTCCGCCCCGGCCCGTGCCAGCCGCTCGCCCACCGGGCCGCCCAGGGACTCCCCGACCACCTCCGCGGCCTCCACCGGACCCGCGCCGGCAGCCAGACACGCGGCCAACAGGTCAGCGGCGAACGGCAGCTGACGCTCCGCCTCCCTCGGATCCACCCCGGCGGACGGCCGGGCCCTCGCCTGCCACCGCCACACCCCGAGCGCGGCCAGCAAGCCGACCACCGCACCGGTCGTCCCGCCGACGAGCACCCAGCCCGCGAGCACTGCCGCGGCCGGCCCGGCCCAGGCAGCCACCACGCCGCGCGCCGCGGAGGCGAACACCGGCCTGCGAGGGCCCTGTTCGACCCCGAGCAGGGCGGTGATCCTGCGCCGGGCCGTCCGCTCCCGGACCCGTGCCACCACCACCGCCCCCGCCCAGAGGGCCGCGACGGCGAGGCACAGCACGATCCCCAGCCTGTGGACGAAGAAGCCACTCATCACCGCTCCCCCGCCCGTACGATCCGCCGGCACCACAGCAGCCCCAGCGCCTCCAGCAGCGCGCCCGCCAGCAGGCAGCCCCACCCCATCGGCGTGTGCAGCAGCACCCGCAGCGGATCCGCCCCCAGCCCGGTGCCGATCAGCAGGCCCACCAGCGGCAGCAGGGCGAGCACCAGCACCGTCGAGCGCGCCCCCGCCAACTGCGCCCGCAGCGTCTCCTGCCGGTCCCGCTCCGCCCGCAGGGCCCCCTCCAGCCGGTCCAGCCCGGCGGCCAGCCCCGCGCCGCCGTCCACCGACACCCGCCAGCAGGCGGCCATCCCGGCCAGCCCCTCCGCGCCGGGCTCCTTCGCCGCCTGGCGCAGCGCCCCCGGCACGTCCCCGCCGAACGCCGCGGCGGCCAGCACCCCCGCCTCTGCCGCACCCGGCCCGCCTGGGCCCGCAGCGGTGCGCCGCATCGCTGCCGTCAGTGCTTGCCCCGGCTGGGCTCCCGCGCGCAGCTCGCCCACCACGGCCCCGCACAGGGCCACCACTTCGGCGGCCCGCGCCGCCCGGGCCCGCTCCCGCGCCCGTGCCCGCAGCCACCGCCGCAGCAGCGGCAGCGCGGCCGCGCCCACCAGCAGCGGGATCACCGACCCACCGAGGACCGCGACCAGGAGGCCGGCTCCGACGCAGGCCCACTCCCGCCACTGCGCGGCCCGCACCCGTACGGCGATCAGCAGCCGCTCCCGGTGCAGCTGTCCGCCAGGAACCGCCGGAGCGCCCGCGGCCAGCACCACCCGGGCCCGCCGGAGCACACGGTCACCCCCGGAGAGACCCCAGGCGGCCGCCCCGGCGCACAGCACCCCGGCGAACACCGGTACCGGCAGCCCCGCCGCGGCGCTCACCGGACACCTCGCAGCAGCGGACGCAGCCGGTCCCAGCCCCGCTCCCGTACGAAGCCCCGGGCGGCCCAGCGCAGCGCCGGTACGGTGACCACCAGTCCGGCGGCGTCCCGTTCCAGCACGTGCACCTCGGCCAGCCGGCGCCGCCCTTCGCGGTCCCGGACCAGGTGGAGCACCAGGGTCAGCGCGGCGGCCAACTGGCTGTGCAGGGCGGCCCGGTCGAGCCCCGCGGCCGTCCCGAGCGCCTCCAGCCGGGCCGGGACATGGGCGGCGGCATTGGCGTGGACAGTGCCGCAGCCGCCCTCGTGGCCGGTGTTCAGGGCGGCGAGCAGATCCGCCACCTCGGCGCCCCGCACCTCGCCGACCACCAGCCGGTCGGGCCGCATCCGCAGGGCCTGCCGGACCAGGTCGGCCAGCGTGACCAGGCCCGCCCCCTCCTGATTGGCCGGCCGGGTCTCCAAGCGCACCACATGTGGATGGTCGGGGCGCAGCTCGGCCGAATCCTCGGCCAGTACGATCCGCTCGCCGGGCCCGACCAGCCCCAACAGGGCGCTGAGCAGCGTGGTCTTGCCGGTTCCGGTGCCACCGGAGACGAGGAACGACAGCCGGGCCTCGACCATGTCCCGCAGCAGCCGGTGCCCGCCGGGCGGCAGCGTCCCCGCCGCGACGAGCTCCTCCAGCGTGAACGCCCGCGGCCGCACCACCCGCAGCGAGAGACAGGCGGAGCCGACGGCCACCGGCGGCAGGACGGCATGCAGCCGGGTGCCGTCCGGCATCCGGGCGTCGACCCAGGGCCTGGCGTCGTCGAGGCGCCGCCCCGCCACGGCGGCCAGCCGCTGGGCGAGCCTGCGCACGGCCGCTGGGTCGGCGAAGGTCACCCCGGTCAGCTCCAGCCCGCCACCGCGGTCCACCCACACCCGGTCGGGGGACGCCACCAGCACATCGGTGACCTCGGGGTCGGCCAGCAGCGGCTCCAGCGGGCCAGCGCCGACCAGCTCGGACCGTAACTCGGCGGCCACACCCAGCACTTCGGCATCCCCGAGGAGCCGGCCCTGGGCTCGCAGGGCCGCCGCCACCCGCGCCGGGGTCGGTTCCGCCCCGCTCTCGGCGAGCCGCCGGCGCACCGCGTCCAGGAGTACCGCGCTCATGCCGGCACCCCCTGGGACGGACCGAGCGCCCGCTGCCAGAAGCCGTCGCAGAAGCGGGCCAGTGCGCCCCGTCCCTGTGCCCCCGGTGGTTCTCCCTCGGCCACGCGCCCGGGCAGTCCCACCTCGACCGGCACCTCGCCGGCCAGCGGCGCCCCCAGAAGTCCCGCCACGGCCTCCGGGTCCAGACCGCCCGGGCAGCGGCCCCGTACGACGACGCGCACGTCCCGGGCCGCCATCCGCACCCCGGCCGCCACCCGGCCCGCGGCGGCCACCGACCGCAGTTCGCCCGGCACCACCATCAGCACCAGGTCGAGCTGGGCCAGCACTTCGGCCACGGCTTCGTCCACCCGCCGAGGGAGGTCGACGACCACGACCCCGCCCCGGCGGCGCGCGGCGGCCACCACCGACCGCATCGCGGCGGGCGGCACCACCACCCGGTCCCCGCGGTCCCAGCTGAGCACCCGCAGGGCGTGCAGCTCGGGCAGGGACTCTTCCAGCGCTCCGGCGCCGACCCGCCCCCGCGACGCCGCGAAGTCCGGCCAGCGCAGCCCTTCGGCGCTCTCGCCGCCGAGCAGCACGTCCATGCCCCCGCCCAGCGGATCGCCGTCGATGAGGATGGTCCGCTCCCCGGCGCGGGCTGCCCGGACGGCGAGCGCGCAGGCGAGGGTGGAGGCTCCGGCCCCGCCGGCGCCTCCGATCACCCCGACGGCGAGTGCGGGCCGCCCGGCCCCCTCCACGACGTCGGCGATGCGGTCGACGAGCAGGCTCTCGGCGTCGGGAAGGCGAAGCACCTCCTCGGCGCCGATCTCCACGGCGCGCTGCCACACGAGGGGGTCGTCCAGGTCCCGGCCGACCAGGAACACCCCGGTCCTGCGCGGGGCCCCTCGCACACGCCTCGCGGCGTCGTCCCCGATGAGCACGAGCGGCGCGGAATCCCATCCAACGCCCCCGGCGCTCCCGTTACTTGCGCCGGACACTCCGCCCGCATCGCGCTGCTCGGGCACCGCGTGGTGCACATGCGGCTCGGCACCCGCGGCGGCGCACAGCCTCAGCAGATCGTCGAGGAGCACGGGATCCTCGGTGATGATCAGCGGCCGCCCGCCGCCGGGCGCGGCCCCGGCCCCTGCTGCGGCCCCTGCTCCCGCGCCCGCCACCACGGGCTCCGGCGTTTCACACGACTTCGATCGAGCCACGATCTCCGCCCCCTTCTCACTGCAAATCCAGCACCGCGGACTTCGCGGCTGGAATCACCGTGCAGCGATCAGGAAAAACAAGTGGATCTTGCTCGATAACTGTGGACAACCCAACGATTGTGAATAACCCGGTCACCCTCACAGGTGAGTTCCGGAGCGCGGCGGAACCACTACGCACCGTCACGAGTCTGAGGGGGTGAGGGCCTTCGCCGCGTCGGCCCCGCACGAGAGGAGGGCCGGAGGGATGGTCACTTGGGGGCGAAGGCAGGGACGCGAACCGCGTCCGGACATGCGACGACCCCCGCCGGGGGGGAGAGCGGGGGTCGTCCCCACGGTCCGACTCGGGGGGGGAGGAGCCAGACCGGGTTAGCACGGTCGCGAACGATCCGTGACTTCCATGGTGTACCCGAGAGCCCTCTCAGGCAAACCCACGCGCCACACCTTACGCCGAATGGTGGGCGCATATGCTCGAGGCGTGGAAAATCAGCCCTTGCCGCACTCCTCGCCTCGCACCGCAGCCTTCTTCGACCTGGACAAGACGGTCATTGCGAAGTCGAGCACCCTGACGTTCAGCAAGTCCTTCTACCAAGGCGGCCTGATCAACCGGCGAGCCGTGTTGCGCACCGCATACACGCAGTTCATCTTCCTGGCCGGCGGCGCCGACCACGATCAGATGGAACGGATGCGGGAGTACCTGTCCGGCCTCTGCAAGGGGTGGAACGTGCAGCAGGTGCGGGAGATCGTCGCGGAGACCCTGCACGACCTCATCGACCCGATCATCTACGACGAGGCCGCCTCACTGATCGAGGCCCACCACACGGCCGGCCGCGACGTGGTGATCGTTTCGACCTCCGGCGCGGAAGTCGTCGAGCCCATCGGGGAGATGCTCGGCGCGGACCGGGTCGTCGCCACGCGCATGGTCGTGGGCGAGGACGGCTGCTTCACCGGCGAGATCGAGTACTACGCCTACGGGCCCACCAAGGCGGAAGCGGTGCGCGAGCTCGCGGAGTCCGAGGGGTACGACCTCGCCCGGTGCTACGCCTACAGCGACTCGGCCACCGACATCCCGATGCTGGAGGCCGTGGGACACCCGCACGCGGTCAATCCCGACCGCGCCCTGCGGCGGGAAGCGGTGGCCCGCGAGTGGCCGGTCCTCGTGTTCAACCGGCCCGTGCGGCTCAAGCAGCGGCTCCCCGGGCTCTCGATGCCGGCGCGCCCGGCCCTCGTCGCAGCGGCCGCCGTGGGCGCGGCAGCCGCCACGGCCGGGCTGGTCTGGTACGCGAGCCGCCGCCGGGCCAATGCGCTGGCCGCGGCCGCGTCTGGCTGATTGTCCTGACCTGCGCGGATACGGGCTGTCCGGTTCACCCGATCTCGTCCCGGAAAGTAAAAAGTGGAGCCAGGGGTTTCGCATGGCACCGAAGCGGAGTACAAATAAAGCAACGGCCCGCGAGACCAAAGAACATCCGAGAGGATCATCTTTAAAACGCAGTAAGGCCCACGGACCGAAGCATGAACGCCGAGCACCCACGCGACGTCGACCCGTCGATTACGGGCCAGCCGCACCAGGTAACGGGCAAAGTTCCCGACCTGATGGGCAACTATCGAGGACGCTTGGTAACTGGGCGTGAATGCCAGCGGCGACACCAAAGCAGTACGGTGTCGCCGCAACCCATGTCCGGGGAAGGTCCGAGCCCCCGGCCGCCCGCTTCCGGCCCCTCCTTCCGGCCGGCCCCGGGTCAGGCCGCGCCGCGCTGCAGGGCCTCGCAGACCGCCGTCGACTCGCGCACCCCGAGCTCGATCGCCCGCCCGCAGTGGGCGATCCAGGCGGACATTCCCTCCGCAGTGCCGGAGACATAGCCCTCGAAAGCGGCCAGGTACGCTTCGCGCCCCTGCTCCGCGTGGCCGGCCTCCGCCGGACAGATCGCCTTCGGGTCCAGACCGCTGTTGATCAGGACGATGCGCTCGGCCGCCCGCGCGACCAGCCCGTTGTACGAGGCGAAGGGGCGCAGGGCCAGCAGTTCGCCGTGCACCACCGCCGCCGTGACCAGGGCCGGGGCGGATCCGCCCGCGATGATCAGGCGGGACAGACCGTCCAGCCGGCCCACGACCTCCTCGGCGCTCGGCAGCGGGAGGTCCACCAAGGGCTCCACCACCTGCTCGCCCGCCAGGCGGGGACGGCCGACCACGTCCCCCTCCGCCGTCGATCCCGATGCCACCAGGTGCAGCCGCGCGAGGACCCGTAGCGGCGACTGGCGCCAGATGCTCAGCAGCTGCCCGGCCTCCGCGGTGAGCCGCAGGGCCGCGCCCACCGTCAGGGCTTCCGGCTCCGACCCGAAGTCGGTGCGGCGGCGCACCTCCTCCAGCGCCCAGTCCGCACCGGACAGCGCCGCGCTCCCGCGGGCGCCGCGAAGTGCGGCCTCCGAGGTGATCTCACCGCTGCGGCGGCGCATCACCCGGTGCCCGTAGACGCGGTCCACGGCCTTGCGTACGGAATCCACGGACTCGGCGACACCCGGAAGCCCGGTCAGGGCGACCAACGGGTCAGAAGCGCTACTCATAAGTAGGGAGCCTACGCACTGCGCACCCGTAGCACCGACCCCTCCTTGGAGTGGTCTTCTTCACTCACCTTGACAACACCGCGCTACCGACCCACTACGCTTGGTGAACATGAAGATCGCTTTCGTGGGAAAGGGCGGCAGCGGCAAGACGACGCTGTCCTCCCTCTTCATCCGCCACCTCGCCGCCAATGAAGCCCCCGTCGTCGCGGTGGACGCCGACATCAACCAGCACCTGGGCGCCGCGCTCGGACTCGGCGAGGACGAGGCCGCCGAACTGCCCGCCCTCGGCGCGCACCTGCCCCTGATCAAGGAGTACCTGCGCGGCTCCAACCCGCGCATCGCGTCCGCCGACACGATGATCAAAACCACCCCGCCCGGCCGGGGCTCGCGCCTGCTGCGGGTCACCGAGGACAACCCGGTGTACGAGGCCTGCGCTCGCACGCTCCTGCTGGACGGGGAGCCCGTACGGCTCATGGCCACCGGGCCGTTCACCGAGGCCGACCTGGGCGTGGCCTGTTACCACTCCAAGGTCGGGGCGGTCGAGCTGTGCCTCAACCACCTGGTCGACGGCCCCGACGAGTACGTGGTCGTCGACATGACGGCCGGCTCCGACTCCTTCGCCTCGGGCATGTTCACCCGCTTCGACATGACCTTCCTGGTGGCCGAACCGACCCGCAAGGGCGTTTCCGTCTACCGCCAGTACAAGGAGTACGCGCGGGACTTCGGGGTCGCGCTGAAGGTCGTCGGCAACAAGGTCCAGGGCCCCGAGGACATCGAGTTCCTCCAGGACGAGGTCGGCGAGGACCTGCTGGTCACCGTCGGGCACTCCGACTGGGTGCGGGCGATGGAGAAGGGCCGTCCGGCCGCCTTCGAGCTGCTGGAGGCGACCAACCGGTTCGCCCTCCAGGCGCTCCAGGACGCCGCCGACGACTCGTACGCGCACCGCGACTGGGACCGGTACACGGAGCAGATGGTGCGGTTCCACCTCAAGAACGCGGAGAGCTGGGGCAACGCCAAGACCGGGGTCGACCTGGCGGACCAGGTCGACCCCGGCTTCACCCTGCGCGAGGGCGTCGCGAACACCGCCGGAGGCGAGTCCTTCGTCAGCCCTCGTCCGCACTCTCATCAGCCGGCTCCGCAGCCGGCTTGACGCCCGCGGGGGCGGCCGGCGCCGCCGGCGGCCCCGCGGTCAGGAACTTCGCCCAGCCCTGCTTCGGCGCCTCGCCGACGTCGAGGGAGCGCATCCACGCCAGGGCCTTCGGGTCCTGGGCGTCCAGCCAGTCCACGAGCTCACGGAACGGCACGCACCGGACCTCCGGCTTGGTGCACATGGTCTTGATGGACTCCTCGACGGCTCGCATGTAGGTGCCGCCGTTCCAGGACTCGAAGTGGTTGCCGATGATCAGCGGCGCACGGTTGCCCTGGTAGACGCGGTCGAAGGCCTCCCGCAGGCCGTCGCGCATCTGGTCGCCCCAGTACGCGTGCTGCGAGGGGTCTCCCTGCGAGGTCGTCCCGGACTGGTTGACCATGTAGTTGTAGTCCATGCTCAGGGTGTCGAAGGCGCGGCCCGGCATGGGCACCAACTGGAGCGGGACGTCCCAGAGTCCGTCCGTCTTCTTGGGCCAGATCTGCTTGCTGATGCCGCTGGAGTCGTAGCGGAAGCCCATGTCCCTCGCCGCCAGCATGAAGTTCTTCTGGCCTTCGAGGCAGGGGGTGCGGGCGCCGACGAGCTCCTTGTCGTAGTCGAAGGGGAGCGCCTCCATGGTCTTCAGGCCCGCATTGGTCTTCCAGTTCTTGACGAAGGACTTGGCCTGGTTGATCTCGCTCTTCCACTCGTCCACGGACCAGGTGCCGACACCGCCGTCCGGCCCGCAGAAGTGCCCGTTGAAGTGGGTGCCGATCTCGTTGCCCTCGAGCCAGGCGCCGCGGACCTGGGTGGCGGTGTCCTTGATGCCCTGGAGGTCGCCGAAACCGATGTCGGAGCGGCCGGGCGAGTGCTGCGGCGCGGTGTAGAGGGAACGCTTCTCCTCGGGGAGCAGGTAGACGCCGCTGAGGAAATAGGTCATGCGGGCGTTGTACTGCTTGCCGACCTCGCGGAAGTGCGAGAAGAGCTTCTGGCTGTCCTCACCGGCCCCGTCCCAGGAGAACACCACGAACTGCGGCGGCTTTTCGCCGGGCTTCAGCTTCTGCGCCTTCTGCACGTTCGGCTGGGGGCCGGTGTACGCGGTCGAGCCGTCGCCGATGGGCCGGTTGACGCTGCCGGGAGCTTCGGGGACGGCGCCCTTCCGCGCGTTCGGGGCCCCCGGGCTCGGGGACTTGGCGGGTTCCGAGCCACTGCACCCGGCGACTCCCAGGACCAGCGCCGTGGCGACCAGGCCGCCGGCGATCTTCTTCGTGGCGGCGATCATCCGCCCCACCTCTCCCTCACAGTTCCATCGCAGGACTTCCGTTCCGCAACGTCCCACGCGGTCAACTTTGAGGAAGGTATGACAAGCCGGACAAAATGCTTAATCACTCTTGAGTGCTAATCCATGGGCCAATTGCCCGTATTATTCACCGCTTGCCTTTACTCTCCATTACCATCCATTTACCGAGTGTTGAGACTCCCGCCGCTTCATCCCTCCCCCAGAGGAGACGGGAACCTATGACAGCCAGCTCCCCCACCCGCACGACCGAACAGATCCGCAAAGATCTCCCCGCGGACCTCTCCGCCTCCATCGCCGTCTTCCTGATCGCCCTGCCCCTCTCGCTCGGCATCGCTCTGGCCACCGGCGCCCCACTCCAGGCGGGGCTGGTCGCCGCAGCAGCCGGCGGGATCGTCGCCGGGCGGCTCGGCGGCGCCCCGCTCCAGGTCAGCGGCCCGGCCGCCGGACTCACCGTGGTCACCGCCGAGTTGATCCAGCACTACGGGTGGCGCACCACATGTGCCATCACCGTGCTCGCCGGCCTCTGCCAGCTCGGCCTCGCCGCACTGCGCACCGCCCGGTCGGCGCTCATGGTCAGCCCGGCCATCGTGCACGGCATGCTCGCCGGCATCGGCGTGACCATCGCCCTGGCCCAGCTGCACATCGTGCTCGGCGGCACACCGCAGAGCTCCGCCGTGGCCAACGTCCAGGGACTGCCCGCCCAGTTGGCCGACCTGCATCCGGTCGCCCTCGGGGTCAGCGTGCTGACCCTGATCGTCCTGCTCGGCTGGCCGCGGCTGCCCGGACGGGTGGGCCGCGCGCTGCGCAAGGTGCCGGCGGCGCTCGCCGCCGTCGCCACGGCCACCGCCTTCGCCGCGCTGGCCGGGCTCAGCCTGCCCCGGGTGGACCTGCCGTCCTGGAGCAGCCACGCCCTGCCCGAGCTGCCCGAGGGGCCGGTCCTCGGCATCATCGCCGCCGTACTGACCATCACCCTGGTCGGCAGTGTGGAGTCCCTGCTCTCCGCGGTCGCGACCGACAAGCTGATCGCCTCCGAGCGGCGTACGGGCAACCGCCCGCCCCGCGCCGACCTCAACCGGGAACTGCGGGGGCAGGGCGCGGCGAACATCGTCTCCGGGGCCCTGGGCGGACTGCCTATCACGGGCGTGGCCGTCCGCAGCGTGGCGAACGTCAAGTCCGGTGCCGTCAGCCGGAAATCGGCCATGCTGCACGGACTCTGGGTGCTGCTTGCGGCCGGGCTGCTGGTCCCTGTCCTCGACCTGATCCCGCTGGCCGCACTGGCCGCGCTGGTGATGGCCGTGGGCGTGCAGATGGTCAGCATCACCCACCTGCGCAGTGTCACCCGGCACCGGGAGATCCCGGTCTACGGCACGACCATCGCGGCCGTGGTGCTCGGCGGGGTCCTGGAGGGCGTGGCCATCGGCATCGCGGTGGCCGTCGCCCTGGCCCTGCACCGGCTCGCCCGGACCCGGATCACCATGGAACGGCTGGACAGCGGGATCCACCGGGTGCGGGCGCGCGGGCAGTTGACCTTCCTCGCCGTGCCGCGGCTGAGCCGGGTGCTGAACCAGATTCCGCACGACGGGCACGTGGTGATCGAGCTGGACGGCTCCTTCATGGACCACGCGGCCTACGAGACCCTGCACGACTGGCAGGAGTCCCACCTGGCCCACGGGGGCTCGCTGGAGGTCACCGGCCGCTCGGGCTCGGCGATCCTGGCCTCCGGCGACGCCGACCCGGCCGACGGCACCGATCCGGCCGGCGGCTCCGGCGGGGACCACGGGGCGACCGCGGACGGGCTCCACGCGGCCCACGGCGCCGACCGTTCCCGGCGCACGGCCCAGCGCGGGGTGCACCAGTGCTGCCGGCCCTGGACCCCCTGGCAGAACCACTGCGACCACCGCCCCACGGGGACCAGTACGCCCACGGCCGCGGCCAGGGCGGCAGCGGCCGCCGAGACCTCCGCGGCCGAATCCACCACGCCGGCGCCCCGGCGGCGCGGCGCCGGCCAACTGGCCAGCGGAATCAGCGCCTTCCAGCGGGACACCGCACCCCACGTGCGGGACGAGCTGGCCCGGCTGGCCCGCGAGGGGCAGCGGCCCTCCCAGCTCTTCCTCACCTGCGCGGACTCCCGCCTGGTGACCAGCATGATCACGGCCAGCGGCCCGGGCGATCTGTTCACGGTCCGCAATGTCGGCAATCTGGTCCCGCTGCCCGGCGCGGAGTCCACGGACGACTCCGTAGCGGCGGCGATCGAGTACGCGGTGGACGTGCTGAAGGTGGACAGCATCACCGTGTGCGGGCACTCGGGCTGCGGGGCCATGCAGGCCCTGCTCAGCTCCGCGCCCGGGGTTCCGATGACCCCGCTGCGCCGCTGGCTGCGGCACGGGCTGCCCAGCCTGGAGCGGATGGCCAGCCGTCACCACGCCTGGGCCCGGATCTCGGGCAGGCTCCCGGCGGACGCGGTGGAGCAGCTGTGCCTGACCAATGTGGTCCAGCAGCTGGAGCACCTGCGGGCGCACGAATCGGTGGCCAGGCGGCTCGCCGAGGGCACCCTGGAGCTGCACGGGATGTACTTCCACGTGGGCGAGGCGCAGGCCTACCTGCTGTCCGAGGGCGAGGACTTCTTCGACTGCCGCGTCTTCGACACCGTGGGCCAGAACGCCTGAACCGCGGCACACCTGTAACCGCGGCACACCTGCACCGCGGCACGCCTGAACCGCGGCACGCCTGAACCGCGGCACGCCTGATCCTCAGCGCCCGTGAACCGATAGCCTCCCGTATCCGTGCCATCGTGTGGCCTCTTCCCGCCCCCTGCAGCGGGAAGAGGCCTCCGCGCGTCGTTCTCGTGCGGGCCGATCGTGATATAGGTCTAAACCAATTCTCGGCTACCCCTTGTCACCTGGGCCGCTGACTGATGAGCTATGCCCGGGGACACAACGGACACCCTGGGAAAGGGAGATGTCGTGAGCAATGAGAGCCTGGCCAATCTGCTCAAGGAGGAGCGGCGGTTCGCACCGCCCGCCGATCTGGCCGCCGCCGCCAATGTGACAGAGGCTGCGTACGCACAGGCCGACGCGGACCGGCTGGGCTTCTGGGCCGAGCAGGCCCGGCGGCTGACCTGGGCCACCGAGCCGACCGAGACGCTCGACTGGACGAATCCGCCCTTCGCGAAGTGGTTCGCGGACGGCAAGCTGAACGTCGCCTACAACTGCGTGGACCGCCACGTCGAGGCCGGCAACGGCGACCGCGTCGCCATCCACTTCGAGGGCGAGCCCGGCGACAGCCGCGCGATCACCTACGCCGAGCTCAAGGACGAGGTCTCCAAGGCCGCCAACGCCCTGACCGAGCTCGGCGTCGAGGCGGGCGACCGCGTCGCCGTCTACCTGCCGATGATCCCCGAGGCGGTCGTCGCGATGCTCGCGTGCGCCCGCGTCGGCGCCGCGCACTCCGTCGTCTTCGGCGGCTTCTCCGCCGACGCCGTCGCCTCCCGCATCCAGGACGCCGATGCCAAGCTGGTCATCACCGCCGACGGCGGCTACCGACGCGGCAAGCCCAGCGCCCTGAAGCCCGCCATCGACGAGGCCGTCGCCAAGTGCCCGCAGGTCGAGCACGTGCTCGTCGTGCGCCGCACCGGCCAGGACACCGCCTTCACCGAGGGCCGCGACGTGTGGTGGCACGACGTGGTCGGCCGCCAGTCCGCCGAGCACACCCCGCAGCCCTTCGACGCCGAGCACCCGCTCTTCATCCTCTACACCTCGGGCACCACGGGTAAGCCGAAGGGCATCCTGCACACCTCCGGCGGCTACCTCACGCAGGCCGCGTACACCCACCACGCGGTCTTCGACCTGAAGCCGGAGACCGACGTCTACTGGTGCACCGCCGACATCGGCTGGGTGACCGGGCACTCCTACATCGTCTACGGCCCGCTCGCGAACGGCGCCACCCAGGTGATGTACGAGGGCACGCCGGACACCCCGCACCAGGGCCGGTTCTGGGAGGTCGTGCAGAAGTACGGCGTCACCATCCTCTACACGGCGCCCACGGCCATCCGCACGTTCATGAAGTGGGGCGACGACATCCCCGCGAAGTTCGACCTGTCGAGCCTGCGCGTGCTGGGCTCGGTCGGCGAGCCGATCAACCCCGAGGCCTGGATCTGGTACCGCAAGCACATCGGCGGCGACCGCTGCCCGATCGTGGACACCTGGTGGCAGACCGAGACCGGCGCGATGATGATCTCCCCGCTGCCGGGCGTCACGGCCACCAAGCCGGGCTCCGCGCAGCGCGCCCTGCCCGGAATCTCCGCCACCGTCGTGGACGACGAGGCGCGCGAGGTCCCGAACGGCGGAGGCGGCTACCTGGTCCTCACCGAGCCGTGGCCGTCCATGCTGCGCACCATCTGGGGTGACGACCAGCGGTTCATCGACACCTATTGGTCGCGCTTCGAGGGCAAGTACTTCGCGGGCGACGGTGCCAAGAAGGACGACGACGGGGACATCTGGCTGCTCGGCCGGGTGGACGACGTGATGCTGGTGTCCGGCCACAACATCTCGACCACCGAGGTCGAGTCGGCGCTCGTCTCGCACCCCTCGGTCGCCGAGGCGGCCGTGGTCGGCGCCAACGACGAGACCACCGGCCAGGCCATCGTGGCCTTCGTCATCCTGCGCGGCAGCGCGTCCGAGACCGACACCCTGGTCGCGGACCTGCGCAACCACGTGGGCACCACGCTCGGCCCGATCGCCAAGCCGAAGCGGATCCTGCCGGTCCAGGAGCTGCCGAAGACCCGCTCGGGCAAGATCATGCGCCGCCTGCTGCGCGACGTGGCGGAGAACCGCGCGGTCGGTGACGTCACCACGCTCGCCGACTCCTCGGTCATGGACCTGATCCAGAGCAAGCTCCCGGCCGCCGCCGGCGGCGAGGACTGACGCCGAGGCACCAGGACGCCAAGGCCCCAAAGGGGCATCCGGCGCGCGACGCGCCGGGTGCCCCTTTCACACATAAAGTGAAGATCGCCGGATACGTCCTCGCGTACACCCTGTAAAATATTTAAAGCGTAAAGAAAGACCACAGGGTGCGCCGGGAAGTCTGGTCGGCAATGAGCTTCGCCATGCCGTCCAACCGACCCCGGAGGTGTCCCCTCGTGGCAGCGCCCAGCCCCACCGACCGCCAGAGCCGCAAGCTGCTCGGCCGGCTCTCGCTGCCCGAGCGCCGCTTCGTCGCCGATGCCCTGCGCACCGAGACCGTCGGCGGCGTACTCCTGCTCGCGGCCGCCGTTGCCGCCCTGATCTGGGCGAACGTCCCAGCCCTGGCGGACAGCTACCGGGCGGTGCAGGACTTCCACATCGGCCCCAGCTCCCTCGGCCTGGACCTCTCGCTCCAGCACTGGGCGGCCGACGGACTCCTCGCGATCTTCTTCTTCGTCGCCGGCATCGAGCTCAAGCGCGAGCTCGTCGCGGGCGACCTGCGCGACTCCAAGGCGGCCGCCCTCCCGGTGATCGCCGCCGTCTGCGGCATGGCCGTGCCCGCGCTGGTCTACGTACTGGTCAACACCCTCGGCAACGGCGCGATGGACGGCTGGGCGGTCCCGACCGCCACCGACATCGCCTTCGCGCTCGCCGTCCTCGCCGTCCTCGGCACCTCCCTGCCGTCGGCCCTGCGCGCCTTCCTGCTGACGCTCGCGGTCGTCGACGACCTCTTCGCCATCATGATCATCGCGGTGTTCTTCACCAGCGAGATCGACTTCCTGGCGCTCGGCGGCGCGCTCGTGGGCCTGGCCCTCTTCTGGTTCCTGCTGCGCCGGGGCGTCCGCGGCTGGTACGTCTACGTCCCGCTCGCGCTGGTCATCTGGGGCCTGATGTACAACAGCGGCGTCCACTCCACCATCGCCGGCGTCGCCATGGGCCTGATGCTCCGCTGCACCCGCAGGGAGGGCGAGGAGCTCTCCCCCGGCGAGCACATCGAGCACCTGGTCCGGCCCGTCTCGGCCGGTCTCGCCGTGCCCTTCTTCGCACTGCTCTCCGCCGGCGTCTCGCTCTCCGACGAGGCCATCGCGCAGGTGTTCACCCGGCCCGAGACCCTCGGCGTGGTCCTCGGCCTCGTCGTCGGCAAGGCCGTGGGCATCTTCGGCGGCACCTGGCTGGCCGCCCGATTCACCAAGGCCGAACTGAACGAGGACCTCGCCTGGCCCGACGTGCTCGCGGTGGCCACGCTCGCCGGCATCGGCTTCACCGTCTCCCTCCTGATCGGCGAGCTCGCCTTCACCGGCGACCCGGTCCTCACCGACGAGGTCAAGGCCGCCGTACTGATCGGCTCGCTCATCGCCGCCGTGATCGCGGGCATCATGCTCAAGCTCCGCAACCGCACGTACAAGGCGCTCACCGACGCCGAGGAACGGGACGAGGACCTCGACGGCATCCCGGACATCTACGAGGAGCACAACCCCGAGTACCACCTGAGGATGGCCAGGATCTACGAGGACCGGGCCGCGGAACACCGTCGCAAGGCCGAGAGCGCGGCTGCCGCGGCGCTCCAAAGCACGACCGGGTCCACCACCGAGGGCGACCGTCCGGCATGATCTGACTGACGACGCAGGACAGCCGCACGGCAGCAGACGACAGAGGGAGAGAGCGATGAGCGCAGTGGACCAAGAGGCGCAGGGAGCCGAGCGCACACTCGGCCAACTGGTCGCCTCGGCCACCGCCGAGATGTCCGCCCTGGTTCACGACGAGATCGCCCTCGCCAAGGCGGAGATCCGCGAGGACGTCAAGCGCGTGGGCAGCGGCTCCGCCTCCCTCGCCGGCGCAGGTGTGCTCGCGGTCTTCTCGCTTCCGGTGCTGACCTTCGCCGCCGCGTACGGGATCCACAACCTCGGGCTCGGGCTCGCCTGGTGCTTCCTCATCGTCGGCGGTGCGTTCCTGCTCATCGCGGGTGTGCTCGTGCTGATCGCGGTGCGGAAGTTCAAGAAGATCACGCCGCCGGAGAAGTCCATCGCCTCCGTCAAGCAGACCGCCGCACTGGTCGGGACCGTCAAGCCGCACCCGCGGCCGGTGAGTGACAAGGCTGTGGGTGTGGCACGCTCGTCCTCATGACAGCGCCCACCCCGGATTCCAGCATTCCCCCCACAGCTGCCACGGCGGTACGGCTCGACCTCCCCGGCGGGCAGGCGGTGACGCACCGGGACGTCGCCGCGAACGGCGCCCGCTTCCACGTCGCCGAACTGGGCGACGGGCCGCTGGTGCTGCTGCTCCACGGCTTCCCGCAGTTCTGGTGGACCTGGCGGCACCAGCTGACCGCGCTCGCCGACGCCGGGTACCGGGCGGTCGCGATGGACCTGCGCGGAGTGGGCGGCAGCGACCGCACCCCGCGCGGCTACGACCCGGCCAACCTGGCGCTCGACATCACCGGGGTCGTACGGTCCCTCGGCGAGCCGGACGCCGCGCTCGTCGGGCACGACCTGGGCGGGTACCTCGCCTGGACGGCGGCCGTGATGCGGCCCAAGCTGGTGCGCCGGCTCGTCGTCTCCTCCATGCCGCACCCGCGCCGCTGGCGCTCGGCGATGCTGTCCGACTTCGGTCAGACGCGCGCCAGTTCGCACATCTGGGGCTTCCAGCGGCCGTTCGTGCCCGAGCGTCAACTCGTCGCCGACGGCGGGGCGCTCGTAGGGGACCTGATCCGGGACTGGTCGGGTCCCCGGCCGCCCGAGGAAGAGGACCTCGCCGTGTACCGGCGGGCCATGTGCATCCCGTCCACCGCACACTGCTCGATCGAGCCGTACCGCTGGATGATGCGGTCGATGGCGCGGCCCGACGGGCTGCAGTTCAACCGGCGGATGAAGCGGCCGGTGCGGGTGCCGACGCTGCATCTGCACGGCTCGCTCGACCCGGTGATGCGGACGCGCAGTGCGGCCGGGTCCGGGGAGTACGTCGAAGCCCCGTACCGGTGGCGGCTGTTCGACGGGCTCGGGCACTTCCCGCACGAGGAGGACCCCGTGGCCTTCTCGACGGAGCTGGTGAACTGGCTCAAGGATCCCGAGCCGGACCGCTGAGCCCGACCGCCGCGCCACCCTCCGGCCGGCCCCCGTCCGGCTCCCGATCGCCCTGTGAAAGTCGGACAGTTCGCTCGTACGCTCGTCTTACAAGCATTCAATTGCCTGGCGCATAGGCCAATTGGCCGCCCCTGACGGGGTTACGGACCTTGGGGCACGGGCACAGCTCGGAGTATGAGCTGGACGCACGACTACGGTGACACCGCGCACGAACACCGCTCGGCGGCTACGCCGGGCACCCACGAGAGGGCCGGCCGCCACGGCCACGACCTCCGCCTCGGGATTCCGCGCATCCTGCGCCGCCGGGCCCGCTGGGTCTCGGCGCGCCTGCGCCATCCACGGACGTAGGGGCCCGGCGGGCGCGGTGCCTCAGAGGGCGCAGCCCTGGCTGTGGACCCGCCGGTCGGCGACCTTACCGGTCTGGATGTCGTCGCGGATCTCGTCCACCGTCAGCGCGTAGCCGGTGTTCGGGTCGTCGAGGGACTTCGCGAAGACGACCCCGTACACCTTGCCTTCGGGGGTCAGCAGCGGACCGCCGGAGTTGCCCTGGCGGACGGTCGCGAACAGCGAGTAGACGTCCCGTCGGACAGTACCGCGGTGGTAGATGTCCGGTCCGTTGGCATTGATCCGGCCGCGGACGCGGGCGGCGCGGACGTCGTACGCGCCGTTCTCCGGGAAGCCGGCGACGATCGCGTCGCTGCCGCTCGTCGCGTCCTTGTCGGTGAACTCCAGCGCCGGAGCCTTCAGCTTGGGCACGTCCAGTACGGCGATGTCGCGCTCCCAGTCGTAGAGCACGACCTTGCCGTCGTAGAGCTTGCCCTCGCCGCCGATCTGGACGGTCGGCTCGCCGACGCCGCCGACGACGTGCGCGTTGGTCATCACCTTGCCGGGCGCGAAGACGAAGCCCGTGCCCTCCAGCACCTTGCTGCAGCTGGGCGCGGTGCCGACGACCTTGACGATCGAGCGCTTGGCCTGCTCGGCGACGGGGCTGATCGCGAGCGCCGGGTCGGGCTCCCTGACCTCGGTGATCGGCTCGTTGGAGAACGGGGTGAACACCTGCGGGAAGCCGTTGCGCGCGAGGGTGGAGCTGAAGTCCATGAACCAGGTGTTCGCCTGGTCGGGCAGCACCCGTGACACGCCGAGGAGCACCTTGGAGTTGCGGACCTCCTTGCCCAGGGTGGGCAGTGAGGTCCCGGCGAGCAGCAGTCCGATCAGCCAGGCCACCAGCAGCATCGCGACCACGTTGACCAGGGCGCCGCCGGTCGCGTCGAGGGCGCGCGCCGGTGACCAGGTGATCTGGCGGCGGACCCGGTTGCCTAGGTGGGTGGTCAGGGCCTGGCCGATCGAGGCGCAGACGATGATGACGACGACGGCGATGACGACGACGGTGGTGGACACCTGGGTGCCGTTGTCCGTCACCCGGTCCCAGACCAGCGGGATCAGGGACACGGCGATGAGACCACCGCCGAGGAATCCGATCACCGACAGGATGCCGACGACGAACCCCTGGCGGTAGCCGACGATCGCGAACCACACGGCGGCGAGCAGCAACAGGATGTCCAGCACGTTCACGTGGGCCACCGTCTCATGCGCGCCAGTCGAGCGGGACCTGGCGCGTGCGGTCCCAGGGGAGCTCCCACCCTGCGAAGTGCAGGATCCGGTCGATCACTCCGGCGGTGAAACCCCAGACCAGAGCCGATTCGACGGTGAATCCCGGCCCCTGGTGCCCGGCCGGGTGGACGGCCATGACCCGGTGATCGGGATCCGTGAGATCGGCCACGGGAACCGTGAAGACCCGGGCCGTCTCGGCCGGGTCCACGGCGCCGACCGGGCTGGGGGTGCGCCACCAGCCGAGGACCGGGGTCACGACGAACTCGCTGACCGGGATGTAGAGCCGGGGCAGCACGCCGAAGAGCTGAACACCGGAAGGGTCGAGTCCGGTTTCCTCCTCGGCCTCGCGCAGCGCCGCGCGCAGCGGGCCGGTGGTGTGCGGATCACCGTCCTCCGGATCCAGCGCGCCACCGGGGAAGGACGGCTGCCCCGCGTGCGAGCGCAGGGTGCCGGCGCGCTCCATGAGAAGCAGCTCGGGGCCTCGGGGGCCCTCCCCGAAGAGGACGAGCACGGCGGACTGCCGCCCGCGGCCGTCCTCGGGCGGCAGGAACCGGCTCAGCTGCCGCGGCTGCACGCTCCGGGCGGCCTCGACGACGGGGTCGAGCCAGGCGGGCAGGCCGTGCGTGCTGAGCGCGATGCCGTCGCCCGCGCGGGCTCCCGCCGCAGCCTCGTTCCGTGTACCGCTACCGCGCGTCATAGGCATCCCCGTCCGTGATCTCCCACACCGCCAAACGCCGTGCGGGTACCGATTGGTTCCTCAGGTGCAGCGCCACTGCCGGGTCCGCCCGGGACCGCTCAGGACGGCGCCGGAGCACCCCCCAGCGGCAGTGCGGGCAGTCCCGGGTAGTCCGGGGGCGGGGTCAGCCGCTGGCCCGGCTGGCCGCCCTTCTCGTACTTCAGCAGCTTCGCCGCCTTCTCCGGGTCCGTCTCGCCCTCCCCGTACGCCGGGCAGAGCGGGGCGATCGGGCAGGCCCCGCAGGCCGGCCGCTGCGAGTGGCAGATACGGCGGCCGTGGAAGACGACGCGGTGCGACAGCATCGTCCACTCGCTCTTCGGGAAGATCGCGCAGATCTCCGCCTCGACCTTCTCCGGGTCCTGCTGCTCGGTCCACTTCCAGCGGCGCACCAGTCGGCCGAAGTGGGTGTCGACGGTGATCCCGGGTACGCCGAACGCGTTGCCGAGGACCACGTTCGCGGTCTTGCGGCCCACTCCGGGCAGGCTCACCAGGTCTTCGAGCCGGCCCGGCACCTCCCCGCCGAAGTCGTCCCGCAGGGCCTGCGAGAGGCCGAGCAGGGACTTGGCCTTCATCCGGAAGAACCCGGTCGGCCGGATCAGCTCCTCCAGGTGCTCGGGAGCGGCCGCGGCCATGTCCTCGGGCGTCGGGTAGGCGGCGAAGAGGGCCGGGGTCGTCTGGTTCACCCGCAGGTCGGTCGTCTGCGCGGAGAGCACCGTCGCGACGAGCAGCTCGAAGGGATTGCGGAAGTCGAGTTCCGGATGGGCGTACGGATAGATCTCGGCCAGCTCGCGATTGATGCGCCGCGCCCTGCGCACCATGGCCAGGCGCGATTCGGGCTTGGCCACCTTCGGTTTCTTGGCCGAAACTTTGCCCTGGGGGGTGGCCGCGGCCTTCGCGGACGCGTTCACTGGGGCTTGTTCGCCCACGGCTGAATTTTGGGGCGCCGTCACTCCTGCGGACCCCTTGGCCTGTGCTCTCACCGGCTTATTGGACACCCGGCCAGCCTAAGGCCGGCCGCTGACACCCGTCCGGACCTCAGGTAACACCACTCCGATTGGCCTCTCGCCGCACAGCACGCCCGTCTGTCCGGCATCCTTGTGATTGATCGCACTGTTTGAGCCGTCCGGCAAAATGGGGAGCACGGTCCCCTGAGCTGGTCGACATAGGAGAGAGACTCGTGGACGACGTTCTGCGGCGCGCCCCGCTCTTCGCGGCGCTCGATGACGAGCAGGCCGCGGAGCTCCGCGCCTCCATGGGCGAGGTGACCCTCGCACGCGGTGACGCCCTGTTCCACGAGGGCGACCCCGGCGACCGGCTGTATGTCGTGACCGAGGGCAAGGTGAAGCTGCACCGCACCTCCCCCGACGGCCGCGAGAACATGCTGGCCGTCCTCGGCCCCGGCGAGCTGATCGGCGAGCTGTCGCTCTTCGACCCGGGCCCGCGCACCGCCACCGCCACCGCCCTGACCGAGGTCAAGCTGCTCGGCCTCGGCCACGGCGACCTCCAGCCCTGGCTCAACGCCCGGCCCGAGGTCGCGACCGCGCTGCTGCGCGCCGTCGCCCGGCGCCTGCGCAAGACCAACGACCAGATGTCCGACCTGGTCTTCTCCGACGTTCCCGGCCGTGTGGCGCGGGCGCTCCTCGACCTGTCGCGCCGCTTCGGCGTGCAGTCGGAGGAGGGCATCCACGTGGTGCACGACCTCACGCAGGAGGAGCTCGCGCAGCTCGTCGGCGCCTCCCGCGAGACCGTGAACAAGGCCCTGGCCGACTTCGCGGGCCGCGGCTGGCTCCGCCTGGAGGCGCGTGCGGTCATCCTGCTGGACGTGGAGCGCCTGGCGAAGCGCTCGCGCTGACGCCTGATCCCGGCTGTTCGAGGGGGTCCTGCCCGAGGGGGCGGGGCCCTTTCGCATGTCCAGGACAAGGCCCCGCGCCTCGAACGCCTCGGGGGCCGCTCCGTGCACAGTGGGTGCATGGGGCACAGAGGGCTGGACACGTACGGGTACTTCGAGCGCGAGGGCTCCCTCGGGCAGGTCCAGGGCGAGTTCGCGGGCGTCGTCGCGGCCGCCCGCGGGCGGATCCGCGAGGCGTACGGGCGGTGGCTGCACAGTGCCTACCTGTACGGGTCCGTGCCGCGCGGGACGGCCCGGCCCGGGCGGTCCGACCTCGACCTCCTGCTGGCCCTGCACCACGAGCCCGCCGACGAGGACCGAGACGCCGCGGAGGTGCTGGCGCGCGGGCTCGACGAGGACTTCCCGGAGATCGACGGCGCCGGCATCCTGCTGTACGGCAAGGACACCCTGCTGAGCGAGGCGGAACGATTCGGCCTGGGCTGGTTCCTCGCCTGCCTGTGCACGCCCCTGCTCGGCGCGGACCTGGCCGAGCACCTCCCGCGCTACCGTCCGGACAGCCTGCTCGCCCGCGAGACCAACGGCGACCTGGCCGACGTACTGCCCGGGTGGCGCAGGCGGGTGCGGGAGGCGTCGACCGAGGACGAGTACCGGAGGCTGTGCCGGTTCTTCTCACGGCACCTGGTGCGCACCGGGTTCACTCTGGTGATGCCGCGGTGGGGCGGGTGGACCAGCGATCTCACCGAGTCCGCGGAGATCTTCGGCGGCTACTACCCGGAGCGCGCGGACCAGATGCGCGCCGCCGCCCTCGCGGCACTGGATCCGGTCGCCGACCCGGCCGTGCTGCGCGCGTACGTCGAGGACCTCGGGCCGTGGCTCGCGGACGAGTACTCGGCCCGGCACGGCACGAAGACCCCGCGGGACGCCGGCTAGGCACGAAGACCCCGCGGGAGGCCGACTAGGCCCTGGCGGGCGAAGAGGCCTAGGACTTCTCGGCGACGGCGAGGGCTTCGACGGCCAGCTTGGCCTCGGCCAGGCCCGCGCCGGTGATCTGGCGGTAGGCCTTGATCGCCGAGATGTGCCGGTCGGCCGCGATCAGGGCGCGCACCTCGTCCATGCCGGCCGGCTCCGGCTCCTCGATGCCGAAGTGGTCCAGCACGAGGGCCAGGCGGCGCTCCATCCGGTCCGCCTTGAGCTGGAGGCTCTTCACGCGCAGCGACACCGTCGAGGTGATCCATCCGGCGGTGCCGGTCAGCATGACGAGCAGGAAAACGGTGTTCATTCGGGTCCTCCGGGGATCAGTCCGTGATCTTGAAGGTACTCGAGCTGCGCCCGGACGGACCATTCCGCCGCCGGCCACAGGGAACGGTCCACGTCCGCGTAGACCTGGGCCACGACCGCCTCGGGGGTGACGAACCCGTTCTCGACGGCGGTCTCGACCTGGGCTAGCCGGTGCGCGCGGTGGGCCAGGTAGTACTCGACGGCTCCCTGGGCGTCCTCCAGGACCGGCCCGTGGCCCGGGAGGACGGTGTGCACCCCGTCGTCCACGGTGAGCGAGCGCAGGCGGCGCAGGGAGTCCAGGTAGTCGCCCAGGCGGCCGTCGGGGTGGGCGACGACCGTGGTGCCGCGGCCGAGGATGGTGTCGCCGGTCAGCACGGCCCGGTCCGCGGGCAGGTGGAAGCAGAGCGAGTCGCTGGTGTGGCCCGGGGTCGGGACCACGCGCAGCTCCAGACCGCCGGTCCGGATGACGTCCCCGGCGGCCAGGCCCTCGTCGCCGAGGCGCAGGGCCGGGTCCAGGGCGCGGACCTTGGTACGGGTGAGCTCGGCGAAGCGGCCGGCACCCTCGGCGTGGTCGGGGTGGCCGTGGGTGAGCAGGGTGAGGGCGATCCGCCTGCCGGCCTGCTCCGCGGTGGCGATGACCGCCCGCAGGTGTGCGTCGTCCAGCGGGCCCGGGTCGATCACGACGGCGAGGTCGGAGCCGGGCTCGCCGAGGAGCCAGGTGTTGGTGCCGTCCAGGGTCATCGGGGAGGCGTTGGGGGCAAGGACGTTCACCGCGCGGGCGGTCGCCGGCCCGGAGGTGACCACTCCGCGGGGCTGCCCCGGCAGTGCGGCGGCGTCGCTCATGCGGTGCCTCCCGGACGGCCGAGGCGGACCCGCTTGGTGAACTCGTCGTGGCCCGGCCAGCTGAGCACCACCTCGCCGTCCTCCAGCACGGCCTCGGCCAGCACCGGGGCGAGGTCCTGGGCGGCGGCCGCGGTGAGCGCGTCGACGGCGCTCCCGTACGGCTCCAGGGAGCGCAGGGTGGAGATGGTCGGCGGCATCATCAGCAGCTCGCCCTTGTCGTAGCCGGCGGCCGCGTCGGCCGGGCGGATCCAGACGGTCCGGTCGGCCTCGGTGGAGGCGTTGCGGGTGCGCTGGCCCTCGGGGAGCGCGGCGACGAAGAACCAGGTGTCGTAGCGGCGCGGCTCGAACTCGGGGGTGATCCAGCGGGCCCACGCCCCGAGCAGGTCGGAGCGCAGCCGCAGGCCGCGGCGGTCGAGGAACTCCGCGAAGGACAGCTCGCGGGCGACCAGGGCCTGCCGGTCGGCTTCCCAGTCGTCACCCGTGGTGTCGCCGACGACGGTGTCCGGGGTCTCCCCGGCGAGCAGGACGCCCGCCTCCTCGAAGGTCTCCCGTACGGCGCCGCAGACGATGGCCTGGGCGGTCCGGGCGTCCGTACCGAGCCTGGCGGCCCAGTCCTGCTGCGAGGGCCCCGCCCAGCCCACCTGGTGCTCCTCGTCGCGGGGGTCGACCCCGCCGCCCGGATAGGCGTACGCGCCCCCGGCGAAGGCCATGGAGGCCCGTCTGCGCAGCATGTGCACGGCGGGACCGGCGGGGGTGTCGCGCAGGAGCATCACGGTGGCGGCGCGGCGCGGTGGCACCGGCACGAGGGAGCCGTCCGCGAGCGCGCGGATGCGGTCGGGCCACTCCGGCGGGTACCACTGGCCTCCGGCGGGGGGCTGCTGCTGACCATGCTGACCATTCGGCATGGCCGGATGCTACGGCCATCCGGCCCGATGTTCGAGGGTCACCTGCCACGCCCGGCGGCGCGGGCGGGCTGCGCAGGGCTCCGGGGCTTCGCCCCGGAGCCCACGCCTCGAACGCCGGAGGGGCTGAAACTGCCCTGCGGCAATCCAGCCCCTCCGAAAGAGTCAGGCTCCCGGGACCAGCTCGACCTGGATCTCGATCTCGACCGGGGCGTCCAGCGGCAGGACCGCCACGCCGACCGCGCTGCGGGCGTGGACGCCCTTGTCGCCGAGGACGGCGCCCAGGAGCTCACTCGCGCCGTTCAGCACACCCGGCTGGGCCGTGAAGTCGGGGGCCGAGGCGATGAAGCCGACGACCTTCACGACCCGCGCGATCTTGTCGAGGTCGCCGACGACCGACTTGACGGCGGCCAGGGCGTTCAGCGCGCACGTGGCGGCCAGCTCCTTGGCCTGCTCCGGCGAGACCTCCGCGCCGACCTTGCCGGTGACCGGCAGGTTGCCCTTCACCATCGGGAGCTGACCCGCGGTGTAGACGTACACGCCCGAGCGCACGGCCGGCTGGTACGTGGCCAGCGGCGGGACGACCTCGGGCAGGGTCAGGCCGAGCTCGGCCAGCTTCGCGTCGACAACCCCGCTCATGCCTTCTCCCGCTTGAGGTAGGCAACGAGCTGCTCGGGGTTGTTCGGGCCGGGCACGACCTGGACGAGCTCCCAGCCGTCCTCGCCCCAGGTGTCCAGGATCTGCTTGGTGGCGTGGACCAGCAGCGGGACCGTCGCGTATTCGAACTTCTTGGTCATGGGAGCGAGGGTAGTGCCTGTGCGAGCCTCCCCCCGGACCGAGTCAGGGGGGAGGCTCATGCGTGTTCCGGGAGGCGAGTGGTTAGGCTCGGACGCTGTGAGCAGGCTCCAGGTGGTCAGCGGCAAGGGCGGCACCGGCAAGACCACGGTCGCCGCGGCACTCGCGCTTGCCCTCGCACGCGAGGGCAAGCGGACTCTTCTGGTGGAGGTCGAGGGCAGGCAGGGGCTCGCGCAGCTCTTCGGTGCCGAGGCGCTCCCGTACGAGGAGCGGAAGATCGCCGTCGCGCCCGGCGGGGGCGGCGAGGTCTTCGCGCTCGCCATCGACGCCGAACGGGCGCTGCTGGACTACCTCCAGATGTTCTACAAGCTCGGCTCGGCCGGCCGCGCGCTCAAGAAGCTCGGCGCCATCGACTTCGCGACGACCATCGCCCCCGGACTGCGTGACGTCCTGCTGACCGGCAAGGCGTGCGAGGCGGTGCGGCGCAAGGACAAGGCCGGTCGGTACGTCTACGACCACGTGATCATGGACGCGCCGCCGACCGGGCGGATCACCCGGTTCCTGAACGTCAACGACGAGGTGGCGGGGCTGGCCCGGTTCGGGCCGATCCACAACCAGGCGCAGGCCGTCATGAAGGTGCTCAAGTCCCCCGAGACGGCCGTCCACCTGGTCACCCTCCTGGAGGAGATGCCCGTCCAGGAGACCGGCGACGGCATCGAGGAACTGCGCGAGGCCGGGCTGCCCGTCGGCCGGGTCGTCGTCAACATGGTGCGGCCGCACCACCTGGACGAGGACACCCTGCGCACCGCGGCGGGCGACCACCGCGCCGAGGTGGCCGGGGCGCTCTCCCGGGCGGGCCTCGGCGGCGCGCGCCGCGGCGGGCTGGCCGAGCGGCTGGTGGACCCGCTGCTCACGCAGGCCGCCGAGCACGCGAGCCGGGTGGAACTGGAGCGCGCGCAGCGCACCGTACTGGCGGGGCTGGACCTGCCGACGTACGAACTGCCCCTGCTCGGCGCGGGGGTGGATCTGGCCGGGTTGTACGAGCTGGCCAAGGAACTGCGGAAGCAGACGGTGGCCGAATGAGCGAGGGGGTGGACACCATGGGGCTGGACACTCCGCCGCGGCTGGCGGTCGACCGGCTGCTGGACGACCCGGAGACCCGGATCGTCGTGTGCTGCGGGGCGGGCGGGGTCGGCAAGACCACGACGGCCGCGGCACTGGGCGTACGGGCGGCCGGGCGCGGGCGGAAGGCGGTCGTGCTCACCATCGACCCGGCGCGCCGGCTCGCGCAGTCGATGGGCATCGACTCGCTGGACAACACCCCGCGCAAGGTCGCGGGCGTGGGCGCCGACGGCGGTGAACTGCACGCCATGATGCTGGACATGAAGCGGACCTTCGACGAGATCGTCGAGGCGCACGCGGACGGCGAGCGGGCCCGGGCCATCCTCGCGAACCCCTTCTACCAGTCGCTGTCGGCCGGCTTCGCGGGCACGCAGGAGTACATGGCGATGGAGAAGCTGGGCCAGCTGCGGGCCCGGGACGACTGGGACCTGATCATCGTGGACACCCCGCCGAGCCGGTCCGCCCTCGACTTCCTGGACGCGCCGAAGCGCCTCGGGTCCTTCCTGGACGGGAAGTTCATCCGGGTGCTGATGGCTCCGGCGAAGGTGGGCGGCCGGGCGGGGATGAAGTTCCTCAATGTCGGCATGTCGATGATGACCGGCACCCTCAGCAAGCTGATGGGTGCCTCGCTGCTGAAGGACGTGCAGACCTTCGTGGCCGCGATGGACACGATGTTCGGCGGTTTCCGCACGCGCGCCGACGCGACCTTCCGGCTGCTCCAGGCTCCCGGAACGGCCTTCCTGGTGGTGGCGGCGCCCGAGGCGGACGCCCTGCGCGAGGCGGCGTACTTCGTGGAGCGGCTGGCCGCGGAGAGCATGCCGCTGGCCGGACTGGTACTGAACCGGGTGCACGGCAGCGGCGCCGACCAGCTGTCCGCCGAACGGGCGTTGGCCGCCGCAGAGAATCTTGAAGAAGGCGGCATTGTCGATCAGGAGTCCGGGAAAGCTGGACTTCGTGACACGGCCGCGGGACCGACCGAGGCGGCCGGGACCACACGAACGGCGACCGCACCGACGACAGAGGCGGCACGGACCGCAAAGACCGCGAACCCTCCCGAGACAGGCTCCCCCGGCACCGAAGGCGATACCGCGGCCGTCGACCGGCTCACGGCAGGACTGCTGCGCCTGCATGCCGAACGCATGCAGGTGATCGCGCGTGAACAGCGCACACGCGATCGCTTCACCTCACTGCACCCCGAGGTGGCGGTGGCCGAAGTGGCCGCCCTGCCCGGCGATGTGCACGATCTCGCCGGGCTGCGGGCCATCGGAGAGCGACTCGCGGCCGGGGTTCCGGCCGGAGCGTAGGCGTTCGTACGTCGTGGCGGCCGCGTGGTCTACCCGGCTGCCGCGAACGTCTCGTACGGAACGTCGATCTCCGCGTCTGCATCCATGGTGAGGATGCCCGTACTGCGCTCGTACTCCGTACGGGCGGTTTCGAGCAGCCGTCGCCACGAGGTGACGGTGGGACGCCGGCGCAGCAGCGCACGTCGTTCCCGCTCGGTCATTCCGCCCCACACGCCGAACTCGACGCGATTGTCGAGCGCATCGGCCAGGCATTCGGTCCGCACCGGACATCCGGTGCACACCGCCTTGGCCCTGTTCTGTGCCGCTCCTTGAACGAACAGTTCATCCGGATCGGTAGTGCGGCAGGCTGCCTGCGCACTCCAGTCGGTAACCCAGCCCATCCCGGCGCCGTCCTCTCCCGAATCGAGGCTCCCCCACGGCGGTAGCGGCATATTCACCGCTGCCAGTTGAGGACGTTACGGAAGGCGGGCACAGTGCAACACCCCCGTCGGGCCCAATCTTGAATGGTCCGAACGGACTATGGGTAAGCGGCAGATCACCCGACGGAGTGATCCGGCGACATGCCCGGCCATTCCGGCAATTCGGGTGGAATCGGCGGATCGGCTTCAGCGGAGGGGCGAGATTCGGACATGCGTCCACCCCATTCGGGAAGGGTGAAAATCAAGCCGAGGGGTTGATGTCGCACCGCACTGCTGTGACAGTTGGGGACAGCTTAGGCCAAGGCATTCGCGTGTGTCCGGCGAATCAGAACGTAGGCTGCCCTCTATGGGAAAGAAGCGCTCGGGCGGCGGGCTCACGGGGAGCCAGCAGGCCGCCAAGTTCCTCGGGGTGTCCGTTCTCTCCGGAGTTGTGCTGGCCGGCATGGCGATTCCGGCTGCAGGCGCCCTGGGGCTGGCGGCCAAGGGCACGGTCGAGGGATTCGATGAGATCCCGGCCAATCTCAAGACTCCGCCGCTGAGCCAGCGGACCACGATTCTGGACGCCGAGGGCGGCTTGATCGCCACCGTCTATTCACGCGACCGGCAAGTGGTCCCGCTCACGGCGATCTCCCCGTACATGCAGAAGGCGATCGTCGCCATCGAGGACTCCCGTTTCTACGAACACGGAGCCGTCGACCTCAAGGGCATCCTGCGCGCGGTCAACCGCAACGCGCAGGAGGGCGGCGCCGCACAGGGCGCCTCCACGCTCACCCAGCAGTACGTGAAGAACGTGTTCGTCGAAGAGGCCGGAGACGACGAGACCAAGGTGCGCGAGGCCCAGGAGAAGAGCCTCGGCCGCAAGATCCGCGAGCTGAAGTTCGCGATCCAGGTCGAGGAGGAACTCGGGAAGAAGAAGATCCTCGAGAACTACCTCAACATCACGTACTTCGGCCAGCAGGCGTACGGAATCGAATCCGCGGCCCAGCGCTACTTCAGCAAGCCGGCCAAGGACCTGACCCTGGAGGAGTCCGCGCTGCTGGCGGGCGTCGTGCAGTCGCCGAGCCGGTACGACCCGGTGAACGACACCCAGGAGGCGACGAAGCGCCGCAACATCGTCCTGCAGCGCATGGCCGACACCAAGGACGTCTCGCAGGCGGAGGCGGACGCGGCGAAGGCGAAGCCGGTCACCCTGAAGGTGACCAAGCCGAAGAACGGCTGCATCACCGCGGTCAAGGGCGCGGGCTTCTTCTGCGACTACGTGCGCAACACCTTCCTGACCGACGCCGTCTTCGGCAAGACGCGCGAGGAACGGGCGAAGGTCTGGAACCAGGGCGGTCTGACCGTCCGCACGACGCTGGACCCGCAGTCGCAGGACGCGGCCAACGAGTCGATCAAGGACCACGTCTACCAGGACGACTCGATCGCGACGGCCGTGACCATGGTCCAGCCGGGCACCGGCCGGGTGCTGGCGATGGGTCAGTCCAAGCCGTACGGCTTCGGGAAGAACGAGACGCAGATCAACTACTCCGTGGACAAGCGGATGGGCGGCTCGAACTTCGGCTTCCAGGTCGGCTCGACCTTCAAGCCGTTCATCGCCGCCGCCGCGCTGGAGCGGGGCCTGCCGCCGACGAAGGTCTACTCGGCGCCGAACAAGATGGACTACCCGAGCGGGATCTCCCGCTGCGACGGGTCCCAGTACGTCAACGTCAGCAAGGAATCGGCGGAGAACGAGACCGAGGACGAGATCGGCCCCTACGCGCTGCGGACGGCGATGGAGAAGTCGATCAACACCTACTTCGTCGAGATGATCTCCGAGATCGGCCTGTGCCCGGTGTCGGAGATGGCGCAGAAGCTCGGCGTGGTCCCGGCGAGCGGGGCGAAGCTGGCCGACGGTCCCGCCATCGCGCTCGGCTCGGAGGAGATGTCCCCGCTGACGATGGCCAACGCGTACGCGGCCTTCGCCAACCGCGGCGTCTACTGCACCCCCGTCGCCATCGAGTCGATCACCGACGCGCACAACAAGGCCCTCTCGGTGCCGAAGAGCAAGTGCGAGCGGGCGATGTCGGAGACGACCGCCGACACCATCAACACCCTGCTGGGCGGAGTGATCGACTCCGGCACCGGTGAGCGGGCCGGTCTGACCGACCGCGACAGCGCGGGCAAGACGGGTACGACGGACAACCGCTACAACGCCTGGTTCGTGGGCTACACCCCGAACATCTCCGGCGCGGTGTGGGTCGGCTCGGGCGGGGCGAAGAAGATCACGATGGAGAACATCGTCATCGGCGGCAAGCCCTACCAGAAGGTCTTCGGCGGCGGTCTGCCCGGCCCGATCTGGAAGGACGCGGTCACGGGCGCGCTGGACGGACGGGAGGCCCTGCGGTTCGTCAACGTCAGCATCCCGGAATCGAACGTTCCGCCCGGCGGCTCCCGCGGCAACCGGCCGCCCACCACCCCGACCAGGCCCGGCAAGCCGGGCGGCGACGGAAAGCCCGGCGGGCGGCCCGGCGGCCAGACCGCCGGAGCCACTGGCGGGGCCACGGGCGGGGCCACGGGCGGCGTCGAGCCGCAGCCCCCCTTCCCCGGGATCACGATCGACCCGCGCGGCGTGATCGGCGGCCGCGACGACCGGTAGCGGTCGCCACGCAACACGGGGGAGGGCCCCAGCCGGTTCCGGCTGGGGCCCTCCCCGTCACTTGCCAGCCCTACGAGAGCTGCTGCTTGACGACGGCGGCGACACGCCCGCCCTCCGCCAGCCCGGCGACCTTCGGGTTCACGATCTTCATGACGGCGCCCATGGCCCGCGGACCCTCGGCACCCGCGGCCTTGGCCTCCTCGACCGCCTGCGCCACGATCGCGACGAGCTCGTCGTCGGTGAGCTGCTTGGGCAGGTACGTGTCGAGGAACTCGCCCTCCGCGGTCTCCCGCGCGGCCTGCTCGGCACGGCCGCCCTGGGCGAAGGCCTCCGCCGCCTCGCGGCGCTTCTTCGCCTCCTTGGCGATCACCTTGAGGACTTCTTCGTCGGAGAGCACACGTGCCTCCTTGCCGGCGACCTCCTCCTTGGTGATGGCGGAGAGGGTCAGGCGCAGCGTGGACGAGTGCAGCTCGTCACGCGCCTTGATGGCGGTCGTGAGGTCTTCCTGGAGCTTGGCCTTGAGCGTGGTCATGGACGTGAGTCTGCCAGGTGCGGGGGCAGTGGCGCTCACTGGTTTTCCGGGTCTGAGACGATGGGTCCATGCGTGCGCGTTACGGAGTACCCCTGAAAGCGGCTGCCGGAATCGCTGCGGTGGGGGCCGCGGGTGTGGCCTATGCCGCCGGTTTCGAGGCGAGGTCCTTCCGCCTGCGCCGGGTCACGGTGCCGGTCCTTCCCCGGGGGATGCGCCCGCTGCGCGTACTCCAGGTGTCCGACATCCACATGGTGGGCGGGCAGCGCAAGAAACGCGCCTGGCTGCAGTCCCTGGCCGGCCTGCGCCCCGACTTCGTCGTCAACACGGGCGACAACCTCTCCGACACCGAGGGCATCCCCGAGGTGCTCGACGCGCTGGGCCCCCTGATGTCCTTCCCGGGCGTGTACGTCTTCGGGTCGAACGACTACTACGGCCCGCGGCTGCGCAACCCCGGGCGCTACCTGCTGGAGAAGGCCCAGGGCCGGCACGGGCTGAACGGCAACAAGCCGGTCGTCGGCGCCGTCCACAACCCGTGGGAGGAGATGCGGGACGCCTTCGACGCGGCGGGCTGGCTGAACCTCACCAACACCCGCGGGCGGCTGAAGCTGGAAGGCCTGGAGCTGGCCTTCACCGGGCTCGACGACCCGCACATCAAGCGGGACCGCTACGAGATGGTCGCCGGCGGCCCGGAGAAGGACGCGGACTTCTCGATGGCCGTGGTGCACGCCCCGTACCTGCGCGTCCTGGAGTCCTTCACCGCCGACCGGTACCCGCTGATCCTCGCGGGGCACACCCACGGCGGCCAGCTGTGCATCCCCTTCTACGGGGCGCTCGTCACCAACTGCGACCTCGACACCAAGCGGGTGAAGGGCCTGTCCACGCACGAGGCGGCGGGGCAGCGGGCGTACCTCCACGTCTCGGCGGGCTGCGGCACCAACCGCTTCACCCCGGTCCGCTTCGCGTGTCCGCCGGAGGCGACACTCCTGACGCTGACCCCGCAGGCGTAGCACCTGCGCGACCACTGCGCGAAAACCGGATTTCGTCTCCGGCGAGAGGTCCGCTAAAGTAATCGATGTCGCCAGGACAGCAAGTGCTGCAGGCGGCGATCGGGGTGTAGCGCAGCTTGGCAGCGCGCTTCGTTCGGGACGAAGAGGTCGTGGGTTCAAATCCCGCCACCCCGACGCTGTAGTACCAGGTCAGAGGACCACCTACCGATTTCGGTAGGTGGTCCTCTGCGTTTGGGTGACTAACTGAGTGACTCCGGGTTCGGAGCGGCCCTAAAGATCTCGTCCATGGCGGTCGCCCCCGTCTGGATTACGGGTCTGATCTGCTTCCGGTAGACCGCCTCGGTGACGGCCGTGCCGGAGTGCCCGACGAGCCGGGAGATCTCTTCGAGCGGGACGCCGCTGTCGGACAGCAGGGACACGAAGCTGTGCCGCAACTCCCTCGGGGTCCAGTCCTTCGCGTCGACCCCTTCGGCTCCGGTGATGGCCTGCCGGAAGGCGCGCCGGACGTTCGTGGAATCCAGCTCCGTCCCCGTCGCGGAGGAAAAGACGAGACCCTTCTCCGTCCACTGATCACCGGCGGCGAGCCGGTCCCACCCCTGCTCCTCGAACTGCTGCCAGAGTGCGTCCACGCATCGCGCCGGCAGGGCGATCGTCCGGCGCGACTTCTTGGTCTTGGTGTCCCCGGTGGATCGGACCGACCGCCACACCGCGATGTGTGGCGGCACGGGAGGCACCGCGGTGGGGTCCCCCTTCAGGAAGACGTGATCCCAGGTGAGCGCTCGCATCTCCTCGGTTCGGGCGCCGGTGAGCAGGGCCACCACGATGTACGCGTACGCAGACGTCCCCTCCGCGGCCTTCAGCACGGCTTCGGCCTGGGCCAGCTTGAGCGCCTTCGACGGCCGGCCGGGCTGCCCGGTCGGGATGGAACACAGCTCCACGATGTTCCGCTTCACCTTGTCCCGGACCATGGCCCGCTTCACGGAGCGGTTCAGGCAGGAGTGGATCGCCTGGAGCGTGCGGGTGCTGAGCGTCTTGGCCTTCTCGGCAAGCCACAGGTCGACATCCTCGCCGCTCAGCTCCCGGAGCTTCCGGGCGCCAAGCGCGGGGATCACGTGAATCCTGCTCAGGGAGGTGCACGTGGCCACGGTCCCCGCGTCGCGGCCTGCCAGCCCGTACATGAGCCAGTCGTTCACAGCGTTCGCCACGGTGTAGTTGGTCGGTGCGACGGCCAACCCGTCCTCGTGGTCGCGGAGCACCTCCTTGAGCTTGGCCTTGGCCTCGGTCTTGGTCTTGCCGCTCCCCTTCCGCACGACGCGCTTCCCGCGAGCATCGAAGCCGAGGGTGGCGGTGGCGATCCACCGCTGCCGCTTCTCGTCCCAGTGGAGACCACCGTCTCCCCTGCTGCGGCGCTTGGTCACTTGCTCTCTCCTGCCTCGCGCTCCAGAAGCGCGACGTACTCGTTGATGGCGGAACGGGGGATAAGCCGGGCCCGGCCCTCGTTGACGGTGCGGAGGCGGCCGGAGCGGATCAGTTCGTAGATGACGGAGCGGCTCAGGCTGAGGGCGGTCGTGGCTGCTGCGACTTTGAGCAGGACAGGTTCCATGGGCGGCGTGGTCGTGACGCTCACTGGTGTTCCTTCCTCCGGGCTGATGGCGGCGCGGCGGCGCGGCGGCGTGCGGCAAACAGGGGGCTCAAGACCGAGGCCTGAACATCGGCGTGTGTCCGAGGTTGGGATTTCTGCGTCACCGCGTCGCTTGCGTCATTTGAGGCCTTGACCTGCGGGTTCGCGTGACACAGGGGGTCGGTGGCTACGTCACCCGTGACACAGCCATCCGTCACGGGTGACGCAGGTGACGAACGGTGACGCAGGAATTGGGTTCTGCGTCACGGGTGTTGGTGCAGGTCATGACCGGTTTTCGGGGCCGTCGTGACGCAGGTGACGCAGCGTCTTCCTACTTAGGAAAAAGGTGGGGCTTGTGTCTGTTGTTGTGTGCGCCTTCGGGCGTAAATGCGGAGCCGCAAGCGGCACGCCCTTTGGGCGGCGGCGCGGCCGCCGAAGAACAAGAAGAGCACCGGGGCGCCAGGGCGGGGGTGCTCCTCTTGCTTGTGCGGCCGGGACCGCCTACGCAGGGCTAGAAGAGGTCCGGCTGCTCGTCCTGCGTGGGCTGGGGCCGGGCCATCGCGATGTAGCGGGCGGTCCGGGTGCGGCCCCAGTCGACGAGGACACCACGGGCGGCGAGGACGGGCTGAAGGCGCTTGAGGCGGTCCGAGAGAACCTTGCCCGTGGTGGGCCACCCCTTGGGCTGGGGCCGGAAGTCCTCGCCCGTATAGAGCTGGGTCAGCGCGTGCAGCCACTCTGCCGACGTCATCCGGACCTCGGTGCCCGGCTCGGTGTCGGCGGCGTGCTTGAGGACGGTCTGGGCGAGGAGGTCACCCTCGATGACGTCGTCGTTGAGATCGTCCAGGCTGGCCCGGTAGGCATCCAGCGCCCCGAAGCTGCGGGCAGCGTCGAGCTGCGCGCACAGGTGGGCGAAGTCGGCCATGCGCAGGTCGGTCGGGATGTCGGCGCGGGCGGCGCGGACGCTGACGGCCAGGTCCAGCACGGACCCGAGGATCACAGGCAACTCCCGCGCGAACTCCGTCCACAGCTCCTCTTCGGTCCGCCGCACGCGGGGGCGTTCCAGGCGGAGAGGGAGGAGGCGTTCGGCGAGGTCGGGCCGGATGACGCCGACGTCGATACCGGTCAGCAGGAGCGGGCGGCGGTAGCGGGCGCGGACGACGTCGCCGTCGGTGAACAGGGCCCGCTTGATGTTCTCGGCCCCGGTGACGATGCAGCACATGAGGTCGGAGAGGTCCGGGCCGAGGTGGGAGAGGTTGTCCAGGCCGGTGATCCACCCGGCGGCAACAGCGGTGATCAGGTTCTCTTCGTCCTTGGGCGGGCGGCGCAGGTCGCCGCTCATGCCCTCGATGATCCGGACGAGCATCTTGCCGGCGGTGGACTTGCCCGCGCCCTGGGGGCCGGTGAGGAACGGGGCCGGGACGGGAACGTCGGGGCCAAGGCAGCCGACGAGCCAGGCCAGGGCCAGTCCCTCGCTCTGGGCGCTGGAGAAGTTGGCCAGGCGCATCAGCAGGTCGATGCCCTTGCCGTCGGTGTCCTTGACGGGGAGGGGGAGTTCGCCGGTGAGCTGGGTTCGGCGCCAGCAGACCTCACGGGGGTCGGGGGTGAGGATGTCCCAGCCGTTGGGGTGGATGCGGACGGACTGGCCGTCGTCGCGGCCGAGGTCCAGCCACGTCGCCCCGTCGAACCCGGGGGCTACTCGGATGTGGACGGGCTGGACGTCCTCAGTGAGAGCGAGTGCTTCGATCAAGTCGAGTGCCTCCTTCAAGGCGGTTCCGTTGAAGACGCCGACCCCGTCGCGGAACAGGCCGACCATGAGTTCCTGCCGGTGGCTGCCGGTCGTCCCCTGGGAGCGGATCGGGCGAGCTACGGGGTGGCCGTTGCGCTGGGCGTAAACGGTGCCGTCGACCGTGCGGAAGTACCGGAAATGCTGCTGCGCGTAGTCGGTGATGACCTCCCGCGCCGGGTTCTTCTCGTCCTCAGCCATGTCACATCCCCAGAGCAGCAGCGGCGTTGGACCACGCGTCCTCGCAGTGCCGCAAGGACTCACCCCGGCCCTGCGCCGCGGTGAACAGACGCTTGATGTGCACCTCGGTGAGGCAGCCGCACCGGCCGTGCGCGGACAGCACCGCGAGGAACATCCGGTAGACGGTCCGGTGAATGCCGTCCGGTGCTTCCTCGATCCGCTGCTCCGCCATGGCGATGCCGCGTTCCAGGTAGGCGGGCGAGCGGTGAGGGCACTGCCCACCCCCGGGCGGCGCCGTAACGGTGACGGGGCTCGACGCCCGCCGGGCCGCAGTGGGCTCCTTCACGGCGAGGGCGCGCACGACGTCCGGGAGCGGGCCCATGGTGCCGGTGCCGGGGCCGAGCCAGCGGGCGTAGGACATCAGGGACTTGATGTCGACGCCCGGGCGTACGGCATTGGGGGAGGACATGGTGCCCAGGTAGATCCAGTGCTCCCCGCGCGTGCTGGGCACGGTTCGCGTGGTGGGCAGGTTCTGCCGGGCCCAGGCGATCGCGTCGGCGTTGTCGAGGTCGACCACGGTGAGGCCGGTACCGCCGGGGTGGTAAGCCACGGCTGCGGCCTGCCGCCAGGCCGGGGTCCAGGCAGCGGAGGTGAGGACGGCCGAGTCGGTGGTGGCGGCGGCCCAGGCGTGGCACGGCGCCGCGCAGGTGCACGGGCCGGGGGTCTTCATGTTCGGCCGGCCGCCGCAGGCGTTCTTCCGGCAGGCGCGGCAGTTGCCCATAGGGCCCTTGCCCTCCCGTAAGGGCAGCACCGGAATGCCCCGCTCGGCGAGGTCGAGGGCCGCGCGCAGCTGCGCGGAGAGGATGGGTTGAGTCATGCTGGAGGCCTCCAGTTCATTCGCATCTGGATGAGGGCGGCCCGGACTTTGGCGAGACGGGGCCGCCCTCGTTGTTTTCAGTGGCGGTATGGCTCAGAAGCCGTTGTGGGCGGCGGGGCCGGGGCACTCATAGCCGGGGCAGTCGCACCCCTGGCATTCCTGGCACTCCTCGGTGTCGCAGTCCTCGCACCAGTGGTGGCCGGGGCAGTTGGACTGGCAGCACTCGTCGCAGTAGAGGTCGTCCATGGGTGCTCCTGGTCAGTGGTTGTTGAGGGTGCCGGTGGCGCGGCCGAACATCCCGGACGCGCTGATGTGCTGGGTGACGTGCTGGACCGGCGCCGCACCGTGTCCCGCTCCCCGTCCGGCGCGGAGGAGGAACGGGGCGAGGGTGCCGGCGGCGATGAGGGCGATGGCGGCCCAGAGGGCTTCGGTCATGGCGATCAGTCCCGGGGCGGCGTAGGAGATCCCGAACCCGGCCGCGGCGATCCCTCCGCCGACGGTCGGGGCGAGCAGGGCGGTGGTCTTGGCCCACGTCGGGACCGGCTGCACGGCGGCCGGTGCGGGTGCCGGGGCGGCGGGGTGGGTGTAGGCGAGGGTGCGGTATCCGCCGGGGAGGGTGACCATCTCGACTCCCGGCGGGAGTTCGGCGGGCATCATCACCGGCTGTTGGACGGCGGTCGGGTAGAGGATCGGGTCGCCGTAGCGGGCGGGCGGGGTGGTGCTCGTGCGGGTGGGTTCATAGGGCATTGCAGGCTCCTGGACGCGGTGCGGGCGGCCCCGGGGTGGTGGGGTCGCCCGCTGTGGGTGGTCGCTCTGCGTGGTTCTAGTGGGGTGTGGCTACTGGGTAGTGGGTAGTGGGGTCCCCAGTAGAAAGACCTGTTGAAGGGCTGTGGGGGAGCTAGTGGGGTGTTCTAGTGGGTAGTGGGGTGTGCCCCACTACTCACTACCCAGTAGCTTTCTGTGACCGTGTTCAGGCGTGGTCGGGGTGGACGTAGACGGAGTGCGGGCCGTTGTCCCGGTAGACCAGCTCGCCGCGCTTGGCGGCGGCTCGGAGGGCGGCGCGGACGGTCTTGCGGTCCTTCCCGGCGAGGTCCGCGACGGCGGCCGGCTTCAGGCCGTCGGTCCCGGCGGCGTAGATCGCGGTGATCGCTTCCGCGAGCCATCCCGGCCCGGCATTCGGCCCGCTGTCCTGTCCGTCCTCCTGCCGGTGGGCGGACAGGTTCAGTCCCTGCCGCGGCTGCTCCTTCGGCTCGGCCGGGTCGGGTGCGGTGGCGAACTGGGCGTCGATCTCCCGCCGGAACTGCTCGGCGAGCGCGTCCTCATCCACGGCGGCCGGCGCCGCCTGTGCGGCCCGGTGGGCGGAGAGGTTCAGTCCCCTGCCCGCCGGGGTGGTCCCGGACGGGGCCGCGGTGGTCTCCTCGGGGTCGGTGTGCTGGTGTTCGGTGATCCAGGCGGTGCGGTCGGCGTTCCAGCGGCGGGCGTAGTCGGGGCCTGCGGCCTTGGCGGAGACGGCGTCCAGGTAGGGGTGCCGGTCCGAGGTCGCGTGGACGATGTCGCGGATCTGCCGCGGCAGGATCCGCCAGGTTCCGAACAGGGCGGCGGGGGATTCGGGGGTGCCCATGAAGCCGGTGCCCTTGTGGGGTGCCTGCTCGATCCGCAGGCCGGTCCCGCCGGGGAACAGCTTGGCCAGGTCCATGCCCTCGGTCGCACCACCGGTCAGCGCCACGCGGGTCTTGGCTTCGCGGCGGATCATCATGTCGCCCAGAACCGCCCCAGTGGCGCCCAGCGCGGTCAGGACGGTGCGGATGCCCATGGCGCGGAGCATCCGGATCACTTCGAGGATCTTCCTGGCGAGCTTGCGGGTTTCCGGATCGCGGCTGATCAAGATCTCCGCGCCCTCATCGATCAGGAGCATGATCTGCGGGATCTCGTGGCTGATCGGCAGAAGGTCGGTGTTCGCCTTGGCCATGAGGTCCTGGTAGGCGCGCTTGCGGTAGTTACCGACCCGCAGGGCCGCGTCCAGCATCAGGTGGGCTTCCTCGTGGCTGGCGGCGAGCCAGTCGATCCCCGGCCGCACCGCCTTCTCATTCTCGCTGCCCGGGTCCATCGCGGGGCGGATCCACGGCAGGCCGGCCGATCCCGCGTTGAGGTCGATGACCCACGTCAGGATGTCCGTGGCGCGGGCGAACCCGGCCAGGATCACGTGGACCATGTTCGTCTTGCCCGATCCGGTCGGCCCGACGACCAGCGCGCACTGCTCGCGCAGGTAGGCGCAAATCTCCTCGGCGTTGGTGCGGTACCCCCACGGGATCCCCGTGTGGATCGACAGGGCGCTGTACTCGGAGGGGTACTGAACCTCGGCGGCCAGCACGTTGACGGTGGTGACGTCGATCAGGACGCGGCCCTGGTCGATGCCGGGGGACGCTGCGGCGGTGCAGCCGTGTGGCAGCCGGGCGTCCGCAGACAGGCGGGCGTTCTCCCGGGCGATCCGGTCGTAGGTGGTTCCGCCCGGGGGGAGTTCGGCGTCGATGGTGAACCCGGTGTTCGTGGGCCACATCTCCACCGCGACCACGCGCAGGGTGATCCCGCAGACCCGCTGGACCCGGTCCACCCACTCCGCGGCGATCGCGCGCCGCTCGGCGGACAGTTCCCGGGCCACCTGCCGCTCGGCCGCGGCGATGGCCTCCAGCTCCCGGGCCTCTTCGTAGAAGCCGACCGAGCGCGCCGTGGCGCCCATGCCGACCCCGAGGACGGCGAGCGCGCCGAGTTTGGTCCACTCCAGCGGGCCGGTGGCCAGCGCCCACGTGGTCCAGCCGGATCCGAGGAGCCAGGACGCGGCACGGGAGGTGATGGTGCGGCCGGCCAGCTTCTGCCGCAGCCCACTGGCCGTGTGCCCGATCACGCCGACCGTGCCGATCGCGAGGGCCCAGCCGGGGGGCATGTGGGCGAGCGTGCCGACCGTGGCCACCGCATACGCCCCCGTGGTCGCGGACAGTGCGCCGGTGACGGGCCCGTGGCCCGCGGCCCAGTCCAGGGCAAGCCCCTGGTGCTCGACGGCCTTCGCCTTGCTCTTGGTCTTGGTGTTGGCCATGTCAGACGTTCCATCCCTTCTCGGCTTCGGGTCCGTTGCGGGGGTCCTCGTGGCGGGCGATGTCCTGCTCGTGGGCCTGCCGGAACACCGGCCCGAGGTCCTCGGCGACGGCCGTGGCGGAGTTGAGGGCGCCGTAGATGTCGGCGAAGCCGTCCGCGACGGCCTTCTCCAGCGGGAACTCGCTGTCGGAGCGCTCCGCGAGGATCTGCATGACGCCCGCGATCGAGCCGAGGGCGTCGGGCAGGCCTTCGACCATGGCGAGGATCTCCATGGCGCTCTCGGGCTCGTAGGACTGGGCCGCCTGCAACATCTCGGCGGCCAGTTCCTCAAACTTGAACCCTGACCCGTTGCTCATGCTGTGTGCTCCTTCACTGGTGGCAGCTGCGGGAACGTGCGAGGTGGGGCGGGCGGCGCAATCCCCGAGCCGGTCACCGTCGGTGTCCTGCTCGCGCTCGGCGTCGGCCTGCTCTTCGGCGGTCTGCTCGTCGGCTTCGAGCTGGGCGTGGATCTCGGCGTCGCGGGCCTCGCGCTCGGCATGGGCCTGGCCGAGCAGGAAGCGGTAGAGGCGGCGGCCGGGATTCTGCAGCCAGGTCCAACCGAGCTTGCGGCCGAGCGGGGTGGTCAGCATGCCGAGCGCACCGAGCGCCGCGCCCAGCACAGCGGCGGCGGACCGACGGGCCTGGAACCGTGCGGCCGACCGGCGCAGAGCCTTCCGCGCCGCCTTCTGCGCGGGCGCCTTCAACGCGGCGACCCGCTTACGGCGCGCCGCTTCCTGAACACCTGCCAGGCCGTTGGAGACCGCCCGGCCGGCGCTGCGGTCCCGCATTGAACGAGCAGCGCCGACGGCCTTGTCTCGGACGGCAGCGACCTTGGGCATGCCTTTGGCGAGGGTGCGGGCGGCCGAACCGCGTGCCTTCGACCCGGCAGCGGCGCGGTCGGCGGCCTTTGCGGCCCGGCGGGAGTCTGCGATCTGCCGCCGGGCCTGCACCACTGCCGTACGGGCGGCAGCCCGGTTCGGAGACTGGGGGCGGGCCTGCGAGCGCAGGGCCTGCACCTGCCCTGCCCGGCCACCAGCCAGACCACCGACCGCGCGGGCTGCACGCTGCCGCACGGGCGACATACCGGACTTGCCCGGAGCCGAGCCCGTACGTCCGGGGGCGCTGGAACGGTGGCGAGCCTGCCCGCCGCTGGTCTTGCGGCCCCCCGATCCGCCCCCGGTACGGGACGGGGTGCGGGGCTGCGCGGGGATACGGCCCAAAAGGCCACGCCCCGCGCTCCTGGCCGTGGTTCGGCTGGCGGCCGGGGTGGACTTCGCCGCGGCCTTCTTCTTTCCGGCCTTGGAACGCCGGTGGGCTGCGGCGGTGCCCAGGACGGCGGCCCCGGTCATCGCCACGACTGTGGCGACCGGGCCACCTGTGAGGGCGGCGGTGGCCAGCAGGCCTGCCGCCGTGTTCGTCCCGGACAGGGACAACGGCACCACGGGGAAGCCCCCGGCGGTGTGCTCCACCTCCTTGCCCTGTGTGGTGCCGGTGGTGTCGGCCGGCGTATGGGTGGGGGTGGTTTCTTCGGGGGGAGCCTGCGGTTCGGTGATGGTCTCGGTCATGCTGAGGGTGCTCCTTCAGGGGCGAGGGGCCCGGCCGACGCTGTAGGAGGTGGGCGGCCGGGCCCTGGGGGCGGAAAGTGCAGGTCACAGCCGCTAAAGTCGCGGCATGGGGGAGTTCGCGAGCAGGGGCCGCACGGTGCTGTGCAAGTGGTGCAACCGGCAGATCCCGCAGACACGGCGCTGGTTTCCGCGGCAGTACTGCAACCGCTGGCACAAGTGGAAGCACCGCATCACCGAAACCGTCGGCAGCATCCTCGACAGCGCCTAGCGCTCCGAGCAGGGAACGCAGCAGCCGAGCGAGGCGGGAATGACGTAGCCGGCATCCCGACCGCAGGCCGGGCAGGTACGGCGGGCAGCGTTGGCCTTGGCGAGAGCGGCGGCCCGCCGGTCGGTCATCGGCCGAACCGGCTTCGCCCGCTCGACCAGGTAGAGGTAGGCGGTCAGCGGGCCACGCCGGCGGCGGGGGCGTTCGAGCTGCGCGACCACGTCCTGACCGCCGGGCCGGAGCCCGGCGGCTCGGAGCTGGCGGCGGGTGGCGAGTCCGTCGGGGGCCAGGCGCCACCGGTAGATAGGCAGGGTGGTCACGGGGCCGCCCCTTCAAGAGCCTGGGCGGCGTCGCGGAGTTCCTGGTAGCGGGCGGAGGCCCAGCCGACGGACCATCCGGTCAGCTCAGCAGCCACCCGGACGGCGAGGCCAGCCTCGAACGCGGCCTGCACGACCGTGCGGGCCGGACCCTCTTTCAGCTTCTCCTCAGGCGGACCCGCGGCAAGGAGGGCGGCACGTTCACGCTCGATCCGTTCCTGTTCACGGACCCGTTCCCGGCGTTCACGCTCGGCCCGCTGCTGGGCCTCCAGCTCGCGCTGCTGCGCGGCCTGGCGTTCAAGGCGTTCACGCTCGGCCTCGGCCTGTTCACGCTCGCGTTCACGGCGTTCACGAGCCTCCCGCTCCGCCCACTCCGCCGCCTCCACCCGCTCCTGCTCTTCACGCCGGATCCGGTCCTGCCGGTCGGCTTCCTCACGGGCCAGACGCTCCTCGTGTTCACGCTGTTCACGGGCGAGCGCCGCTTCGTGCTCGCGCTGTTCACGAGCCGCGCGGAGCCTGGTCTCCTCCCGCTCAGCCACCTTCCGTTCCCGGGCGTCCTGCTCGGCTCGCTTGCGGGCTTCAACGGCCAGGACCGCTGCGGTAAGGGCCCGCCGGTAGGCGAGTCCCGCTTCCGCCGTAACGATGAGGAGGAGCGGGGCCACCGAGTGGACGGCGACCCCGACGAGGTCTCCGGCCAGCGCGGATTCCCCGATGTTGAGCGCCAGGGTCATGACGCCGGTCATCCACCGCAGTGCCACCGGCCAGGCGCCGCCGTGCCCGCCGAGGCGGGCCAGGACGGAGTCGAGACGGACCACGATCACCACCGCGGCGTCCACGACGAGCGGCAGGATCGGGGCCGTCCACCGCCACCCATCCGGCGTGTGAGTGGTCATGAGCGGGGTGACGGTGAGGACGGAGTAGAGCATCGCCCCGCCGACGATCAGCCATGTCCCGACCGACAGGGCCCGCTCGGATGAACGGATCTGATCACGGTTCACGAGGTGGCCTCCGCCCGTGAACGTGTCCCCTCCAGGGCGGGGATCGTGGTGAAGCCGATCAACTTCACCGGGCCGCCGGAGTAGTTGGTCTCGCCCTTCATGACGCAGGTGCGGCCGTCACCCTGAACACTGTGCTGCACCGTCCGGCGCGGGATCCCCAGTGCCTGGCGCCACATCTCGAACCCGTCAGGGTTGTCGTGGAAGGACAGCTCCAGGAGGTTGGGGTAGACCGTGGAGATCGACACGCACGGGGCCGGCAGGCGCCGGTAGCGGTCCTCGAAGATCCGCAGCGCCATCAGCGGAGCGGCCATGGACGAGAGGGGCATCGTCGGGGTGGTCATGCGGCACCGCCCGGCAGGCTCGCCGCGGCGGCCTGGTTGGTCAGCATCCGCCGGGCGGCCAGGGCCTTGCGGCGGGCCCGGCGGATACGCCGCTCGTCCAGCTCGGACGGCGTCCGGTCCAGGACGGCGATCTCCGCGTCGAGCAGGTCGACCTCCGCCAGGATCAGCGGCATCTCCCACTCGATCGCGTCCAGCTCCGCGTCCGACGGCTCCAAGCCATCCGACCACGGGGTAACGCGCTTCTGAAGTGCAGCGATGGACTTCATTGGGTCTTGCTCCTTCTGAGGAGGAACGGGACCCGAACAGCAGCCCCCGGCGCTCCAACGCCGGGGGCTGCACTGCATTCGGGGGTGGAACCAATCCGGCTCCCCTCGACCCCGCCCGTACGACGCCAGCACGGCGCCGGACGGGCGGGGGAGGCAACCGGCCGCAGCATTTCCGCTGCGCGGATGAACCTGAGCCGCAGATCACCGGCTATCCCGGTGCGCATCGCGGCGGCTCAGGTGAAGACGCGGAGGCAGCTATCCCTGACGGTCCAGCACGGGCAGCGCCCAGGTTCTTCGTCGGTACACATCAACCTCCAGCAGGGGGTCGGACGTGCGAAAAGGTGTCTCGCCTTCGGGAACACGAGCTCCCGTTTGAGGCATGCGAGACGAGTGACCTTTCGGTCTCGCCCTCCGGTTGACCAGGGACCCGGGACCCTCGGCCCGCTCTATCCCGGGCCCCTTGACCTCAGCGAGCCCTGAAACAAGGCGCGTCGAGGTCCTGCACTCCCCGGCCGCGGTGAGCGTCCGGCGAGCACGTCCCTAAGGTTCCCTAGGGTTCCATGCGGTGTCAAGCAGTAAGCTAGGGAACCTCAGGGATGTCACGACGAGGAGCGAACGACATGGCAGGCCAGGCCGACAATCGGGCGCCTTACGCGAGGATTGCTGCTCACTACGCCGAGCTGATCGCGTCCGGCCAGCTGCAGCCGGGGACCCTCATGCCGAGCATCAAGAACCTCTCGGAGGAGTGGCAGGTCAGCACGGCTACAGTCGAGAAGGCGCTGCGCAAGCTCCGCAACGACGGACTCATTCGGGGCATCCACGGCATCGGCACCGAGGTCTTGGACCCGCCTTCCCCCATGTCCTCCGGTTCTCAGCGACAGGACCGCGGCCGCCGTACAGGATCCAGCTGGGGAGACGGAGAACGCTCCGACTCGCATCAGGCCGCCGTGGTGCCGGCGCCCGCGGATGTGGCGCAGGCTCTGGACGTTCAGCCCGGCTCCGAAGTGGTCCGCCGAAGCCGCGTCTACCGGGACCGGCACGGCATCGTCGCGCACAGCACGTCGTGGATTCCGGCTCGCTACGCCCGGCTGATCCCGCAGCTGGCGATGAGCGAGCGGCTGACCGGGGGTACCTCGCTCCAGCTCATCTCGGAGGCAACCGGGCACCCGATCAGCCACCGCATCGACACGGCCTCCGCCTCCCGCCTGACCCCTGAGTACGCGGAACTCCTGGAGCTGGATCCCGACGACACGCCTGCGGACCCGGTGGTCGTCATGACCGCCAAGTTCGTCGACAGCGAGGGCAACATCGTGGAGTACGGCGTGGACCTCGGTGGCCCCGGCCGGACATGGCGGACGGAATCCGAGGTCGTTGCATGAGCGGCACGGACGACACGCGGGCGAGCCTCACGCCGCCCCGCCCGCCGATCTGCGTCCTCATGGTGGGACTCCCCGGCTCCGGCAAGACCACCCTGTCCCGCGCCCTCACCGACCGCGGCTTCGTGCGCCTGTGCCCGGACGAGGAGATGTTCCGCCGGCACGGCGTATACGGGGTCGACTTCCCGCGAGGCGTCTTCCCGACCCTTGAGCGCCCCGTCCTCGAAGACGTAGCAGTCGAGCTGACGGAGCACCTGAAAGCCGGTCACGACGTGGTGGTCGACCACGGATTCTGGACGGCGGGCGAACGAGCAAAATGGCGCTCGATCGCCACCGACGCGGGGGCAGCCCCTCTCGTCGTCTACCTCGCGGTGGACCATGACGAGCTGTGGAACCGGATCAGCAGGCGCAACGAGTTCCACGCGAACGACCCGAACGCGATCTACTTCTCGGAGAGCGACCTCCAGCGCTACCGCACCCGATTCTTCCCGCCCCAGGCTGATGAACCACACGTGCGGTACGACGGGGATCCCGCGACCGTGATCGGCGCTCTGAAGAGCTTCCGCTGAGTTGCCGATGTGCTGTGACGCACCGCCCGATCATCTCCGGAGGGTGACGCGGTAAGACTTTCCCTACCCCATCAAGGGCGCTTCCGCCACCAAGGCGGCGTCGCGCGCCCGTCGCCCCGGGCCTGCGCTCCTGTGTCTGCGCCCCGCTCCAGCCCGGGACGCCGGCCGCGCGCCAATGGCTAAGGACTTGATGGGCTGGATCAGCCCTGCCTGATCGGTGAGCCGCCGGTCAGGACTGATGCCTCCGGCAGGGGGCGCTCTGACTCTGGGATGCGGGGGCCAGTCGTGCGCCCGCGGCTCCATCGTGGTCGGGGGTGGGGCTGTCATCCCGCCTGCCGTCGCCCCAGGGCAAGCCAAGCCGTAGCAGACCAGCCGTCAGGGGCCCAGGTCGTTCGTCCAGTGGGGCGCTCCACCTGGGCCCCTGACGACTGCCCTGCTACCACTCCGTGTGGGACGACGGCAGACGGGATGACAGCGGGGCGCGCTGCGGCTTGGCTCGACATGCTCGACACCGACCAAACGCGCCCCACCGCCCGCCTGGTCACGCACTTTCAAGAATATCCCAGAGATCACCCTGAGAGATATTCAAGCACTGCAATCACAGCAGCATTTCGCATCTGGCGGGCACGCTTAGTGCCTACGTAATATGCACGCTTGAACACTTCCTCATCGGACTTCAAGACGTCACCAATGGTCAGGAGGTCGAGATCCCTCAACTTGCTACGCTGAAAATTAGTGACATCCAAGTAGTCGATCGACCTGCCGAGCTGTGCCTCAAGCGCCTGATTCCCTACCGAATCGACCGCATCTAGAGAGAATTCGTCAATCGGTCGATAAGTCGAATGATTGGCCCCGTATTCAACCATTCGCTTGAGGTGGAGGTGCTTCCTTACGTTCTGCCCAAACTTGATGGGCTCCGCATCCTGCGCGAACAGGCAGCCCAGGTTGACCATATACCGGGTGCCGATCTCGCCACGAGTAGCGCGCATTCCGGAATCGCCCTCTTGTACGATTCCGCTATAACAGAGAAGGCGCAGCGCCTCTCGAACCGTCTGTGGCGCGTCCCGATGAATCCAGAAATACGACGAGGTCTGAGATTCCCTACCCTGGTTCCGGGCATGAAGGGCGGGAAGGACCGAGTCCGAAATGAAGGTCCTTCCCCAGTCAATGAGCTCTCGATGCCCCGGGTAGCGCACCCCGAGATTCGTATGCTCCGCCCAGATGTCTTCGCGATAGTACTCTCGAATAACCTCTTGGATGTTTCGCTTACCGAACGGCGTTCGCATGAGCAGGGTCTTTAGCAGGATGCGCGGGTTACCAGTTGCCGCATAGGCGAGCGCATCAAACACATCACCATTCGGCTCGATCTGCTTGCGGAGCGAGTCATCCTGCTTGTAAACGATAGAACGCATGGCAGCCGCATACTCGGAATCTGTCACAGCGCGATCAACCGAAAGCACTGTCGCATCATGGGTCGGCTGGAACGCATGCCCGTAAGACGTAGCGCCCGGATATACGGCGGCCTTTACCGTCAGGTAAGGGCTGCGCAGGTCGCGCATAAGCGTAAAGAATTGACGCTGCTGTTCAGGGATGAAGACGTGCGCCGCTTCATCTACGAATACGACAACTCGCTTAATTCCAGCAAACTTACAGAGGTCCTCAACTGCGTCACGCAGGACCTCAGGGTCTGGCACAAGCGCCGGCAACTCCTGCTGCTTGTCTTGCATCCACGAGGACTCGAAGATGGCCTCGACTTTTTGCATGCCCGCGTAGTTGCCGACTGCCGAACTGCCCTGGATCGCCGTGATGGCTGATCCGCTGGGCAAGGCCAAGCCGAAGGTCGAGGCGGCACGCAGAACGCTGTTGCACAGCTTTGCCATCATCCAGAGCAGGAAGCGGTCCGGCGTATCCTGGCGGATCAGGCTAGCCTGGGCAAAGGTGACATAGACAGGCAAGATTCTCTGGTCAACAAAGTCCCTCCGCAACTCGGCCTCGGCGGCCCGCATGAGGAAAGACTTACCCACCCCACGACTGCCCTTGAGAACGACAGGGGATCGACCTTTCAGGGAATCTATCAACCCTCGGTCGGTATCCGTCTCAACTAGATAGTCGAGGATTTCCTCTAGAGGGATGTCTTCCGTGCGGTAGACGATCTCACTCTGCAACTCGCGTCACCTTTCCACCGGGAGGCCAAGGGTCGAACGAACTGATTTCAGATGGGAGAAACTGTGTTCTAGCGTGGCCCCCAATGAGCCGTCATCGCCAGGAAGGAGCTCTGCGGAGTATCGACCATAAAGAAGGAATAGTACCGACTGGGCCGAATCCGAGGCGGTGGACGTCCAATCTTCCAGCGCTTCTGACGAAAAGCTGATTTCACGAGGGAGTGACCGAGTTACAGCCAATTTTCCATGAATGAATTGAGAGCAGTGCCTATACGCCTTCGCTGCGGCGCCGGCATACGTACCCGCCTCCGAGACTCCTTCATTCAGAAATTCCTGCATGAACGAACGCGAAAGTACGCCACTATTCTCATCCAAAGCCTGAGACCAGGAGAAATCCTTCCTGTCTGACACCCATTGCCGCCTCTGCAACTCATGAGCAGAGAAATAGACGGCGGCGAAACTGAGCTCAAGAAATGTTCTAATCCCGCTGAAGGCGAGCCGATAGAGTCCACTGGATGCGGCATAGGCGGCGAATCCTAGCTCACGCCGCGCGTCGGATATCTGGGCAGCTTCCGGCCGTCCAACCATGCGCGCTTCCCATACGCCAATATCGGCTTCGAGTTGAAGGATTCTACCAAGAGCCGGACCGCATTCAGCCATTGAGCGCTCGATCACGTCTGCACCAAGAATCGCAAGATTTGAGAAGTGCACCGCAATCCCACCAGATACCGGCAGCACGCCAACTTCGCGATCCATCCAGCTCTCCTCACCCCGATAGCGTGTTGAAACTCTTCGACCGTCAGTCGTCGACCCCAGTTCAGCGTAGCGGGAAGATCCGTTAACCGCTGCACATTGGACTGAAATGGCACCGACGCTACGCCGACGACACCCTTCATGTCGTCACCCCAATCTAGTGTGTCCGATTTGGGTGGGCGTATTTGACATACGAAGTGGACATCCACTTGCAGCCCTCTCTACCCTTGGTCCAACTGCACTAGTGCGAGGGGGAGATATGGACGAGACGCCTGCGTCCGGATGGCAGATGCAGCCTGGCGACACGATCGAGCGCAAGGAGCTGCACAGCATCTACGGAGGACGGACCCAGGGCGGCATCGGGCCTTCGGCGAAGACCCCCAACGTGTTCGTCTTCACCGATCCTGTGGCCGGCGAGAGGCACGGCTACTACGACGACTGGATGCCGGACGGCCGCTTCCACTACAGCGGCGAGGGCCAACACGGAGATCAGCGGATGATCTCCGGCAACGCCAGCATCCTCAACCACCGGGCCGAGGGACGCGCCCTCCGCGTGTTCCAAGGAGCCCGCGGCACCATCACCTACCGCGGCGAGTTCGTAGTCGACCAGGAGACGCCCTGGTACGAAGCGGACGCACCCGAGACCAACGACGGCCCGCTCCGCAAAGTGATCGTCTTCCGACTCGAGCCGGTCGACATCGCGCCGAAGAACCCTGCCACCAAGCTCGGCCGGCTCCTAGACAGCCACCCGAACCCCGTCGATGAGCTGCCCATCGAACGGAACGAGACCGAGAAGACGTTCGTCAACCCGAACCGCGAAGCCTACGAGGCCGAGCGCAAGGAAGGCCAGCTCGTCACCGCGTTCGCCGGCTACCTCACCGAGAAGGGGCATGAAACCTGCCGGCACCGCATGCTCCCGCCCGGTGAGACCCGGCCCCTTTACACCGACGTCTACTGCAAGCAGATCGGCCTACTCGTCGAGGCCAAGGGGAGCGTGACCCGCGAAAACGTCCGCATGGCCATCGGTCAGCTCGCGGACTACAGCAGGTTCGTGGACCACACGACCCGCGCCATCCTGTTGCCCTCCAAGCCGCGCGAGGACCTCCTCGACCTCGCTCACAGCCAGGGCTGCGTCGTCCTCTGGCCAGAGGGCAAGGGCTACGGCGCCACCGCCGCCGGCGTTCTCCCTTAACTGCAATGTCACCTCGCTGGCCGCGGCCTATATGTGGACCGGCGAGGTGATATAGGCCTGGCGTGGATGCCTGACCTGCTGAAACGCGTGGGACGCACGGGGCCTCCGGAGCCGCGTGAGCCCACAGGTAGCGTGGCAGGACAAGGGATGCGCTTGGCCGGTGCTGGGTGTGGGGAGCACTCCGAAGTTCGGCGGGTTCGTGCTCTGTATGCGGGAGGACATCGGTGAGCGGGTGTGCGGGGTCTTTGGCGGTGCGCTCGGCGGCACTTGGGACCGGACGGATCGAGCGGAGGAGCCGTTGGGCCGTCCTGTGCCGCAGGTGTTCCCGGTAGGACGGGCGGGTGGGTGTCTAACTGAGTGACAACCGGCGCGAAGGCTGGCGGACGTCCACGGACGATCACGGACCTCCGTCGCAGGTCAGCACCGTAGAATAGGCAGCTCGCCCGTCGACCCGGAATGCTTCGGGACGAAGAGGTCGTGGGTTCAAATCCCGCCACCCCGACTTCGTAAGACCAGGTCAAGGGCTTGATCCACTCAGTGGATCAGGCCCTTCCTGCGTCTCGGGAGAGCGTTCGGGAGAACCTGGGAGTAGGGCTTGGCCGGCTTCTCCAGGAGCCCCGAGCGACCTCGCCCTTCGTGTCTTCTCCGCGCGCCCGCCTGCATGTTCGGGTGTGCCCGAGCCCGAGGTCCGTGCCCCGTGTCTGCTTCCCCCGCACCCATATCCGCGCGGCTGCGTGACGTCCTTCGTCCCACGCGGCCGGCCTGGCTCTCGCCCAAAGTGTTCCGGACCGAGGTCCTCGCCGGTCTGGTCGTCGCGCTGGCGCTGATCCCCGAGGCGATCTCGTTCTCGATCATCGCCGGAGTGGATCCGGCGATCGGGCTGTTCGCCTCGTTCACGATGGCCGTGGTCATCTCCGTGGTCGGCGGCCGGCCCGCGATGATCTCCGCCGCGACGGGCGCCGTGGCTCTCGTGATCGCCCCGCTGAACCGGGAGCACGGGCTGGGTTACCTGGTCGCCGCGGTGATCCTGGCCGGCTTCTTCCAGATCCTGCTCGGCGCGCTCGGCGTGGCGAAGCTGATGCGGTTCATCCCGCGCTCGGTGATGGTCGGCTTCGTCAACTCGCTGGCCATCCTGGTCTTCATGGCCCAGGTCCCCGAGCTGCTCGGCGTTCCCTGGGCCGTCTACCCTCTGATGGCGGCCGGGCTGGCACTGATGGTGTTCTTCCCGAAGGTCACGAAGACGGTGCCGGCACCGCTCGTGTCCATCGTCATCCTCACTACGATCACCGTGGCCGCGGGCATCGCCGTCCCGACCGTCGGCGACAAGGGGGCCCTGCCCTCCGCGCTGCCGGTGCCCGGCCTGCCGGACGTACCGTTCACCCTGGACACGCTGACGCTCATCGCGCCGTACGCGCTGGCCATGGCACTCGTCGGGCTGATGGAGTCGCTGATGACCGCGAAGCTGGTCGACGAGATCACCGACACCCGGTCCTCCAAGACCCGGGAGTCCGTCGGCCAGGGCGTCGCGAACATCGTCACCGGGTTCTTCGGCGGCATGGGCGGCTGCGCGATGATCGGCCAGACGATGATCAACGTGAAGGTGTCGGGCGCCCGGACGAGGCTGTCGACCTTCCTCGCCGGCGCCTTCCTCATGGTGCTGTGCATCGCCTTCGGGCCGGTCGTCTCCGACATCCCGATGGCCGCCCTCGTAGCCGTCATGGTCATGGTCTGCTTCGCGACCTTCGACTGGCACTCCGTCACGCCGAAGACCCTCAAGCGGATGCCCGCCGGTGAGATCACCGTCATGGTCGTCACCGTGGTCTGCGTGGTCGTCAGCCACAACCTCGCCGTGGGCGTCGTCGTGGGCTCCGTCTGCGCGATGGTCATCTTCGCCAAGCGCGTCGCGCACCTGGCGAACGTCACTTCCGTGCTCGATCCGGACGGCGGACAGGTCGTCTACTGCGTGACCGGCGAGCTGTTCTTCGCCTCTTCCAACGACCTGGTCGAGCGGTTCGACTACGCCGGCGACCCGGACAAGGTGGTCATCGACCTCTCCGCCGCCCACATCTGGGACGCCTCCTCCGTGGCCGCGCTCGACGCGATCGAGCACCGGTACGCCCAGCGTGGCAAAAGCGTGGAGATCACCGGCCTGAACGGCCCCAGCGCCGGCCTGCACGGAACGCTCAGCGGCGAACTCTCCGCGGGGCAGTGACTCCGGGGCCGTCGGCGAGGAGGGAGAGCGCGGTGGTGCGGGGGAGGAACCGGGTCGCCGCCGCGAGGAGGGCGTTGGCCCGGCCGGGGACGACGGTGGGGCGGCGGCGTCGGCGCAGGGCCTTGAGGGCGGTGGCGACGACCGCCTCGGGCGGCTGGACCAGGGCGGCCGGGATGTCGGCGTGCAGGCCGGGGCGGGTCGCCGTCGGTCCGGGGCAGAGGGCCATCACGTAGACCCCGTGCGGCCTTTGCTCGTACCAGAGCGCTTGCGAGAAGGAAGCGACGAGGGCTTTGGTCGCGCTGTAGACGGCCTGGCCGGGCTGGGGTGCGAAGGCCAGGGTGGAAGCGACGTTGACCAGGGCGGCGCCGGGGCCGGCCGTGGCGAGGAAGGCGTGCGCGAGGGTGACGACCGCCTCGCAGTTCAGGCGGAGCGCGGGCAGGACCTGGTCGAGGGGCGTGTCGGCGAAGGGGCCGGGGCGGGCGAGTCCGGCGTTGTTGATCAGCAGGTCGTACGGGCCGGCCGTCAACGCGTCCGCCACCGTCCGCACCCCTTCGGGGGTGGCGAGGTCGGCCACGAGGTAGTCGTGTCCGCCGCCGGGTCCACCGGGGCCGAGTTCGGTCATGAGGGCCCGCAGGTGCCGCTCGGTGCGGGCGACGGCGGTGACGGTGCGGCCCTCGGCGGCCAGCGCGCGGGCGAAGGCGCGGCCGATGCCCTCGGTGGCGCCGGTGATCAGGGCGGTCACTTCTCCGCCTTGGGGGCCGTGGCGGGCGAGTAGAGGAAGGAGAAGCGCTCCATCACGTTCTGGCGCTTCGTGTTGTGGAAGGCGGCGATGCGCCAGGCGCCGTCGGTGTCGCGGACCAGGGTGTACGTCTGGACCTTGGTGAGCTCGGCGGGGCCGGGCCTGGCGCCGGTGTAGTCGTCGCCGCGGCCGGTCAGGACGGCCGCGTCCTTTCCGAGGAAGCGCAGGTCGAGGTAGCTCGCGGCGAGCTTGCTGCCCTTGACGAAGTCGCCGAAGAGGGCGCGGTGGCCTTCGGTGATGTCGGCGCGGCCCTCGTAGTGGCTGCCGATGTAGGTGGTGTAGGCGCCGTCCTCGGTGAACTGGCGTCCGTACGCGTCCGCGTCGCCGCGGGCCCAGGCGTCGGTGAGGGCCTCGAGGGTGGCGCAGATGGCCTCGCCGTCGGCGCGGTCCGCGCCCGCCGGGATGACGTCGGCGCAGTTTTCCGTGCCGGTGCGCCGTATGCCGGAGGTGGTGTCGAGGTAGAGGTACGCGGCGGTGGCGCCGAGCGCGAGGACGGCGGCGGTGGCGAGGGCGGCGCGCTTGACGGTCTTCTTGTTCACGGGAATGCCTCTCGGTCGGCGGAACGGGCGGATGACGGCAGCCGCCGCGTTGACTACACTGGCGCAACAACTGCATGTATGCATTATCTGCATGCATGCAGATAAATGGCAAGGGGAAGGGACGGGTGTCGCGATGACGGAGCAGGACGACCGGCGGGCGGTCTTTCGGGACTACGTCGATGCCGTGGGGCTGCACGGCATGGCGGGCGCGGAGGCCGCGGGCCTCCAGGCGTCCGAGTGGTACGCGCTCAGCCGCATCACCCTGGCGGGCGGGCTCACCTCCGGTGAACTCGCGGCCGGGACGGGACTCACGACCGGGGCGACGACGCGGCTGATCGACCGGCTGGAGCGCGCGGGGTACGTACGGCGCACCGCGGACCCGGCCGATCGGCGCAAGGTCGTGGTCGAGGCGGTGCCGGACGCGCTGGCGGGCGTCGAGGCGGCCGTGAGCCCGGCCCGCAGGCGGATCGGCGAGGTGCTCGCCGGCTACACGCCGGACCAACTGGACCTGCTCTTCGACTACTTCTCCCGCGCGGCCCCCGCGTTCCGCGAGGCGACGGAGGAGATCCGGGCGGCGACGCAGGAGCGCAAGGGCGGCCGGTAGGAGGGGACTGGGGAGCGCGCGAGCGCGGCTGCGGCCGCCGGCAGGCGGGGACGACGGAGCGCGCGAGCGCAGCTGCGGCCGCCGGCAGACGGGCGGCGGAACTCGCGGGGCGCAGCTGCGGCGGCCAGTTTTCGGCAGAGCGCCGCTGCGGCCATTGGCAGGAGGACGGCGGAGCGCGCAGGCGCCGCTGCGGTCGTCGGCAGGCGGGCGGGCTGGCCGCAGAGCGCGCCGCGGCGACCGCGGCGACCGCGGGGGCCGCGGGGGCCGCGGGGGCCGCGGGGGCCGCGGGGGCCGCGGGGGCCGCGGGGGCCGGTTTTCGGTGGGGCGGGGCGGCCTGACCGCGGCGGCCGGGTGTCAGAAGGGGCGGGGCTGCATGGGCTGCGGGGTGGCGGCCGGGCTTTCGAAGACGCACGCGGGCACCGGACCGGCGGTCGCGCGCACCGATACGGGTGTGGGCGGCTCCGTCGGCAGCTCGACGTGGACGGTCACGGGGTGGTCGGCGCGCGTCGTGGCGTAGCCCGTCTCCTTGCCGTCGACGAGCACCTCGACGACGGCGGTGTGGCCCGTCTGGACCGTGGCGCTGACCGAGTGCCCGGCATGGTCGATGTGGAAGTGATGGCGCCGCCTCATGAGACCGCCTCCCGCCGTGACCCCCTCACGACAAGCGTAGCCAGCAGAGCCGGACACGGCCCCCGGGCAGGCCCGGTGCCGGGCTCTAGCGGGTGTCCGGTGCGGAGGGCGCGGAGAGTGTGGAGAGTTCGGTGCGCGTCAGGGCGAGGAAGGCCGTGGACGGGCCGGCCTCCACGGCGTGCTGCGCGGCCTGTGCGTCGAGGTGGTCCAGGACCGCGCCGACGGTGGTGAAGGGGCCGACCGGGCGGAGCAGCCACAGGCGGCCCCGGGGGCGGGGCGGGAGTCCGAGGCCGGCGAGGGCCGCGTCGGCCTCCTGGTCGAGGTCGTGCAGGTCGGGCTCGGCGAGCGGGGCGCACTCCACGCCGGTGATGTGGCCGTGGCCGTCGAGCGAGGTGTCCACCGCCCAGTGGGTGGAACGGTCGGGGATCCAGGTACGGGCCGCCGGCGGCCATACGTACGGGAGGAACACCCAGCGCAGGTCCTCGGGCGCGGGCTCCCAGCCGAGCACCTCCAGCTCCCGGATCTCGGGCAGCCGGTCCGGCTCCAGTTCGCTGCGGCCGGTGCGGCGCAGTGCGAGCGGGTGCGGCGTTCCGTCCTCGTCCCACGACATGCGGGCACGCTATCCGACGGGGTGGCGGATGTGCGTGACCCCGGCCTCCCCGGAAGGGCGGCCCCGGACCCGGCTCCGGACCTGGCTCCGGACCCGGCTCCGGACCCGGCTCCAGCCCCGGCTCCAGCCCCAGCCTCCGGTCTTCACGCCCCCAAAGGGTTGGCCGCGATGCGGGCCGCCGCGCCGCTCGCGACGTAGGCGGCCGCCGCGCAGTCGGGCTTGCGCTTCGCCTGGTCCTCGACCAGGGCGGTGAAGGCGGCGCCGAAGCCGGCTCGTGGGTGGGCGGCGAGCAGGGCGGCCGTGAAGGCCGGGTCGAACTCGGAGAGGCGCAGGCCCGAGACGTCGGCGCTCGTGCCGACCTGCAGGAGGTGGCTCTCGACGTCCTCGGCCGCCGTCACGTCGTCCCTCATGTGCAGGACGATCACCTCTTCGGCGCGGGCCCGGCGGGCCGCCGGCCAGCCCAGGCCCGCCGTCAGGACCCGCGCGACGTGGCCGCCGGCCTCCTCGAAGGGAAGGGTGTGGCTGTCGAAGGGCGCGGTCAGGCCCAGGTCGTGGAGGAGGGCCGCCACGTAGAAGAGCTCCTCGTCGTACGCGAGGCCGTGCCGGTCCGCGTACTGCGCGCCGAAGGCGTAGGAGCGTACGGAGTGGTTCAGCAGCGCCGGGTCCGCGTACTCCGACGCGATCTGCAGGGCGGTACGGGCCGAGTTGGTGTCAAGGGTCCACGTCATGGGGCGTCAGCGTAGGCGGCGGCTGAAGTCCACCTCGGACGGGGCCTCCCCCGGCCAGTTCAGCCGGGCCGGGGCGGGCGGGGTCTCGGCGAGGACGGAGCCGCCCGAGACGACGTACCGGGGCCGGACCTGACGGCGGATCGCCTCCTCGGGCGACGGTGCCGGGAGCAGGACGAAGGAGGCGGGGGCGCCCTCCGTGATGCCGTACTCCGCGTCCGACAGGCCCAGGACGCGCGCCGCACGGTCCGTCACCATCGAGAAGGCCAGCGGGATCTCGTCCGCGCCGGTGAGCTGGGCGGCGTACAGCCCGACGAGGGCGGTCTGCAGCGGGTTGGCGGTGCCGAGCGCGTTCCAGGGGTCCATCACGTCGTCGTGGCCGAAGGCCACGTTGACCCCGGCGGCCAGCATCTCCTTGACCTGGGTGAGGCCGCGCCGCTTGGGGTAGGCGTCGAAGCGGCCCTGGAGGTTGAGGTTGGCGAAGGGGTTGGCGACCAGGTTGATGCCCGAACGGGACAGCAACCGCTGGAGTTTGAAGCTGTAGGCGCCGTTGTAGGAGCCCATGGCCGTCGTGTGCGAGGCGGTGGCGCGTTCGCGCAGGCCCGAGCGCAGGGCCAGCGTGGCCAGCACCTCCACGAAGCGGGACTGCTCGTCGTCGATCTCGTCGCAGTGCGCGTCCACCCGCAGCCCGTGCTCCTCGGCCAGCGCGAAGGCCGTCTTCAGGGAGGCCACCCCGTCCTCGCGGGTGTCCTCGAAGTGCGGGATCGCTCCGACGACGTCCGCCCCGCGGGCCACCGCCTCCCGCAGCAGCGCCTCGCCGTCCGGGAAGGAGGCGGTGCCCTCCTGCGGGAAGGCCACGATCTGCAGGGTCATGACCTCCCGCACCCGGTCGCGCACTTCGAGAAGCGCGTCGAGGGCGGTGAGGGCCGGGTCGGTGATGTCGCAGTGGGTGCGCACGTGCAGCACCCCCTGGGCAGCCTGCCAGCGCAGCACCTCGGTCGCCCGCGCGATCACGTCCTCACGGGTCAGGGTCCGCTTGCGTTCGCTCCAGCAGTCGATGCCCTCCCAGAGGGTGCCGGAGGCGTTGGGGCGCGGCTCCCCGGCGGTCAGCGCCGTGTCGAGGTGGATGTGCGGCTCGACGAAGGGCTGGGAGAGCAGGGCGCCGTGGGCCTCGACGAGGATGCCGGTGGCCGGCGGTTCCTTCTGGTCGTCGTGCGGGATCACGCGCGCGATCCGGCCGTCCTCCGCGACCTCGATGTCGGACAGGCCTGACGTGTGCAGCAGCCGGGCGCCCCGGACGATCATCCGCATGGCGCCAGCCTACGGATCCGCGCAGAGCCGCGGATTCAGCCGCGCTTGGCCTGGGACTTCTGCTGCATGCCGCGCGTCTTCGCGGCGGACGACTGCATGTCCCTGGTCGCGGCCTTGGCGCGGGCCTCGGCGGCCGTGTTCTTCGCCAGCGCGCGCTCGGAGTCCTGGTGGATGTGGTGGCCGGTGTGCGCCTTCTTGGCCATGATCGTTCCTCCTTGGGCTACGGGTTCCACTCTGCGCCCGTTCGGAGCAGTCGGCATCCCGGGGACCACTGCGGCCACAATGGGCGCATGACCAGCGACAGCGAGATCACCCCCGAGACGCCCGACTGGGAGAAGCGGTTCCGGGCACCGCGCGTCGGGCTGCCCGACTGGGCCGAGGACGCCCCGGACCGTTCCCTCTTCGTCTCCAACGCGACCGGAACCTTCGAGCTCTACGCCTGGGACCGCGCCACCGGCGTCCAGCGGCAGGCCACCGACCGCCCGAACGGCACCACCGACGGCGCCCTCTCCCCCGACGGCGAGTGGATCTGGTGGTTCTCCGACACGGACGGCGACGAGTTCGGCACCTGGGTGCGCCAGCCCTTCGGGGGCGGCCCGGACGAGCCGGCCACCCCCGGCCTGGAGCCCTCGTACCCCGCCGGTCTGGCCATCGGCCGCGACGGCACCGCGGTCGTCGGGCGCTCCACGGACGAGGAGGGCTCGACGGTCCACGTGGTCCGCCCGGACGGATCCGCGCCCACCGTGATCTACCGGCACCGGGAGTCGGCCGGCGTGGGCGACCTGTCCCACGACGGGACGCTCGTGGCCGTCGAGCACACCGAGCACGGCGACGCGATGCACTCCTCCCTGCGCGTGCTGGCCCTCGACGGGTCCACCGTCGCCGAGCTGGACGACTCCCGCGGCGGGACGGAGGAGCTCGGCCTGGAGGTCCTCGGCTTCGCGCCGGTTCCGGGCGACACCCGCCTCCTCGTCGGCCACCAGCGGCGCGGCCGCTGGGAGCCGATGGTGTGGGACGTGGCCACCGGCGCCGAGGAGGAGCTCGCGATCGACCTGCCGGGCGACGTCAGCGCCGAGTGGTACCCGGACGGGTCCGCGCTGCTGGTCGCGCACAGCTTCGAGGCGCGCAGCGAGCTGTGGCGCTACGACCTGGCCGCGCGGGAGCTCGTACGGGTGGACACGCCGCCGGGGACGGTGTCGGGGGCCGGCGCGCGGCCCGACGGGACCGTGGAGTACCTGTGGTCCTCGGCCGCCGAGCCCTCGACCGTACGCTCCACCGCTGGCGGGGTCGTCCTGGACCCTCCCGGCTTCAAGGCCCCCGGGTCGGTGCCGGTGGAGGACGTCTGGGTGGAGGGTCCGGGCGGGCGGATCCACGCGCTCGCGCAGCGGCCGGCCGGCCACGGCGAGGGCCCCTTCCCGACGATCTTCGAGATCCACGGCGGGCCGACCTGGCACGACAGCGACGCCTTCGCGGCGACCCCGGCGGCCTGGCTGGACCACGGCTTCGCGGTCGTGCGGGTCAACTACCGCGGCTCGACGGGCTACGGCCGCGAGTGGACGGACGCCCTCAAGAACCGGGTCGGCCTGATCGAGCTGGAGGACATCGCGGCGGTCCGGGAGTGGGCGGTGGTCTCCGGCCTCGCGGACCCGGCACGCCTCGTGCTGTCGGGCGGTTCCTGGGGCGGGTACCTGACGCTGCTGGGCCTGGGCACGCAGCCCGACGCCTGGGCGGTGGGCCTGGCCGCCGTACCGGTCGCGGACTACGTGACGGCCTACCACGACGAGATGGAGGCGCTGAAGGCCCTGGACCGGACCCTCTTCGGCGGTACCCCGGAGGAGGTCCCGGACCGCTTCGAGGTCTCCTCGCCGCTCACCTACGTCGACGCGGTGAAGGCTCCCGTCCACATCGCGGCGGGCGTCAACGACCCGCGCTGCCCGATCCGGCAGATCGACAACTACGTGGACCGGCTCGTGGCGCGCGGCGCGGAGCACGAGGTGTACCGGTACGACGCCGGGCACGGTTCGCTGGTCGTGGAGGAGCGGATCAAGCAGGTCCGGATGGAGCTGGAGTTCGCGCTGAAGCACCTGCCCCGCTAGTCCCGCTCCGGTGCACCCCCCGTACGGTGGTGGGGTGCACCGGTTTCTCCTGACCCCGCGCTGGTGGGGGATCAACGTCTTCGTCGCGCTCGCCGTCCCCTTCTGTCTGTTCATGGGGTCCTGGCAGCTCGGCCGGTTCGAGGACCGCGTCGACAGCCACCGGGAGGCGACGGCCGAGCGGCCCGCCGACCAGGTGGCCGCACCGCTGGACTCGCTGCTTCCGGTGGACACGAAGACCTCCGGCCGGCTGGCTTCCACGGCCGGGGAGTACGCCGATCAGATGCTGGTGCCGGAGCGGCGGCTCGACGGCGCGTCCGGTTTCTACGTGCTGACCCTGCTGAAGACCGACTCCGGCAAGGCCGTCCCGGTGGTCCGGGGCTGGCTGCCGGGGGCGGCGGACCCGGCGAAGGCCCCGGCCCCGCCGGCCGGCCGGGTCGAGGTCACCGGCGCCCTGCAGTCCTCGGAGAACTCCGGCACGAAAGGGGTCCACTCCCAGGGCGGCCTGCCGGCCGGGCAGCTCGGGGTGATCGGGGCGGCCTCGCTGGTCAACATCGTCCCGTACGACCTGTACGACGCCTGGCTGACCGTGCAGACCCCGGCGGACGGGATGGTTCCGGTGCCCGCGCAGGCGCCGACCAACACCGGGCTCGACCTGAAGGCCTTCCAGAACCTCGGCTACACCGGCGAGTGGTTCGTCTTCGTCGCCTTCGTGCTCTTCATGTGGTTCCGGCTCTACCGCCGCGAGGTGGAGACCATCCGCGACACCGAGGCCGGTCTGCTCGAACCCGCCGCTTAGGGCGGGCCCGCCGGCCCCCTGCTCGTCGAGCCCCTCACCGGGACACTCGCCGAGCCACTGGTCGGGCTGCTGGTCGGGCTACTTGTCGACCGGGACCGCACCCGTCCGGTAGACCGTTCCGCCGCAGGCCTCGGGAAGCGTCGTCCGCGTGGTCGCGGCCCCCGGCTGCGGGGTGTGCGAGACCGAGACGCCCGCCGTCACCGGGGGCGCTCCCGTCTGCGGCTCGGTGGCCGCCCCGTTCGCCGGGGCGCCCGAGCTGCCCGCGGAGCCGGTCTGCGGCGGCTTCCCTCCCGCATCCGGGTTCGTCGCCGTACAGGCCTCCCCCGACGGCACCCACGCGAAGCGGACCTCGTACGCCGTGTTCGGCGGCAGCACCAGCACCGGAGCCTCCGCCGACGGATCGGGCAGCAGCCCGCTCGCCGGGTCCCCCGCCGTGTGGCCGACCACCGCGACCGAGGAGCCCTGGCCGGCCGGCGCACCGGGCGCCGGGGCGGCCGAGACGGCGTCCTGGCCGGTGACGGCGCAGCCCTGCGCCGAGACGTTGGTGACCCGGAAGCTGCCGTACACCCTGCCGTCGGTCTCCGGAGCGCGGGCCGAGCCCACCACACCCAGCTGGTCCGCGCCGCACCCGGGCACGCCTGCCGCGGCCACCGGGGGCACCGGGCCCGAGCCCGCCACCGAACCGGACGTGCCGGCGGGCCCGCCCGCGCCGCCGGTGCCCGAGGGACCTGCGGTCAGACCGCCCACGGGGGAACCGCCCAGCGTGGCGTCCGGCTGCCCGGTGGCGCCGCCCACGGCCGGGGCGCCGCTGGAGGAGCGGTTGGACCTCGGCTGGTTCCCGGATCCGTTCTGGTGCGGGTCGGACCCGACCGCGCCCGGCTTGTCGCCGGTGTGCTCGCCGTGCCCGGCCATGGCCGCGTGGTCCGTGGCCGAGCCCTCGCCGCCCGCCAGGTGCATGAGGGCCGGGATCGCCGTGCCGGCGAGCAGGGCCACCGCGGCGGCGCCGACCAGGGCCCGGCGCTTGCGGGCCCGGCGCGCGGGGACGGCGTGCCGCAGCCGCTCCAGGGCGCCCGTGGAGGGCTGCAGGCCCTCGACGGCCCCGTGGAACAGGCCCCGCAGCGCCTCTTCCTCGCTCGCTCCGCCCGGCTGGGTGTGGTCGTCCATCATGACTGCGCAGCCTCCATCGCCACCCGCAGCGCGGCAATGCCCCGCGATCCGTACGCCTTGACCGAGCCGAGCGATATTCCGAGCGTCTCGGCGACCTGGGCCTCCGTCATGTCCGCGAAGTAGCGCAGCACCAGCACCTCGCGCTGACGGCGCTGGAGTCCGCGCATCGCCTTGATCAGATCGTCCCGCTCCAGCTGGTCGTACGCGCCCTCTTCGGCGCTCGCCATGTCCGGCATCGGCTTCGACAGCAGCTTGAGGCCGAGGATGCGCCGGCGCAGGGCGGAGCGGGAGAGGTTCACGACGGTCTGGCGCAGGTACGCCAGGGTCTTCTCCCGGTCGCGCACCCGGTTCCGCGCCGAGTGCACGCGGATGAACGCCTCCTGGACCACGTCCTCGCAGGAGGCGGTGTCGTCGAGGAGCAGGGCGGCCAGGCCGAGCAGGGAGCGGTAGTGCGCCTGGTAGGTCGCCGTGAGGTGGTCGACGGTGGTCCCGGCCACCACTTCGACCGTCACCTCGACCGTCACCTCGGCCGTCGTCTCCGACGTCACTTCGGCCGTCGCTTCCGCCGGCTCGCTCCGGCTGCTCCCCGCCGCCTCAGCGCTGTCGCGCGGCGGGGGCACGAGACCGCCCGGGATCGGTGCGGCGGTCAGTACGGGCGCCTCGGAGGACCCCGCCGGCGGAACGGGCACGATCACGGGAAGACCGCCGCCGGACGCACGGAAACCCCGGCGCGACGGGATGATCCCGAGGTGCGCCGGGAGGAGGGTCGGTTCGAGCAGTGCCTCTGCCACGCCTGTAGGACACGCGTCCCCCCGTCAGGGTTGTACGCGCGAGGCAGCCTCACCAGCCATATCCCCGTTGTCCTCATGCGTACCCGCTCTTCCCGATTTGCCCCGTCTTATCGAGACGGCAGTCGGGCCATCACCTTGATCAAGGGATCAGCACCGATCCTACAAAGCGAATTACGCAAATTCACCTGCGATCAGTTCCGCGATCAGCGTGGCGTTCAGAGCGGCGCCCCTGCGGAGGTTGTCGGCGCACACGAAGAACTCCAGGGCGTGGGGGTCGTCGAGCGAGGCCCGCACCCGCCCCACCCAGGCGGGATCCGTCCCGGCGGCGTCCGCGGGGGTGGGGAACTCCCCCGCCGCGGGATCGTCCACGAGCACCACGCCGGGCGCGGCCTCCAGGACCACCCGGGCGTGCGGGGCCGCCACCTCGTTCTCGAACCGGGCCCGCACGGTGAGCGAATGCCCGGTGAGCACCGGCACCTGGACGCAGGTCACCGACACCGGGAGCCGCTCCAGCTGCAGGATCCGGCGCGTCTCCGCCCGTACCGTCAGCTCGTGCGAGGACCAGCCGTCCTCGCGCAGCTCTCCGGACCAGGGCACGACGTTGAGGGCGAGCGGACCCGCGAAGGGGCCGGTGTCCTCGCCCACGGCACGGCGGACGTCCCCGGTCTGCTCCCCGAGGGAGGTCCCGGCGACCAGCGACAGCTGGCGGCGCAGCGCCTCGGAGCCGGGCCGGCCCGCGGCGCTCGCGGCCTGGTACGAGGAGACCACCAGCCCGGTGAGGGAGTACTCGGCGTGCAGCGCGCCCAGGGCCGCGATCATGGCGGCGGTCACGCAGTCCGGGGCGGCGACGATCCCGCGCGGGCGGATCCGTACGGCGTGCCCGTTGACCTCGGGCGCCACGAGCGGGACCTCGGGGTCCGCCCGGAAGGCGGCGGACTGGTCGACGACGACCGCGCCGCGCGCCGTGACGACGGGCGCCCACCGGGCCGAGACCTCGGCCGGGGTCAGGAAGAGTGCGACGTCGCCCGGACCGAAGCCGTCGAAGGCGTCCTCGGTGAGGGCGAGCACCTCGGTCTCCTCCGCGCGGACGGTCAGCGTGCGGCCGGCCGAGCGCGCGGAGGCGATCAGGCGGATGTCGCCCCAGACGTCCGCCCGCTGGGACAGGATCTGGAGCAGGACGGAGCCGACTGCTCCGGTCGCCCCGACCACGGCGAGTGCCGGGGCGGAGGACCGGGTCGCGGTCATCGTCCGGTGCCTCCGTAGACGACTGCTTCGTCGCTGTCGGAGTCGAGGCCGAAGGCCGTGTGCACGGCGCGGACGGCCTCGTTGACGTCGTCCTGGCGGGTGACGACCGAGATGCGGATCTCGGAGGTGGAGATCAGCTCGATGTTGACGCCCGCGTCGGACAGCGCCTGGAAGAAGGAGGCGGTGACGCCCGGGTTCGTCTTCATGCCGGCGCCGACCAGGGAGATCTTGCCGATCTGGTCGTCGTAGCGCAGGGAGTCGAAGCCGATCGCGCCCTTCGCCTTCTCCAGGGCGTCGATGGCCTTGTGGCCCTCGGTCTTGGGGAGCGTGAAGGAGATGTCGGTGAGGCCCGTCGAGGCCGCCGAGACGTTCTGCACGATCATGTCGATGTTGATCTCGGCGTCCGCGATGGCGCGGAAGATCGCCGCGGCCTCACCCGGCTTGTCCGGGACGCCGACGACCGTGATCTTGGCTTCGGAGACGTCGTGAGCGACTCCGGAGATGATGGCGTGCTCCACCTGCTCGTCCCCTTGCGGATTCTCGTTGCTGACCCAGGTGCCCGGCAGTCCCGAGAAGGACGACCGGACGTGGATCGGGATGTTGTATCGGCGTGCGTACTCGACACAGCGGTGCAGCAGCACCTTGGAACCGGAGGCGGCGAGCTCCAGCATGTCCTCGGAGGAGATCCAGTCGATCTTCTTCGCCTTCTTCACGACGCGGGGGTCCGCGGTGAAGACGCCGTCGACGTCGGTGTAGATCTCGCAGACCTCGGCGTCCAGCGCCGCGGCGAGCGCGACGGCCGTGGTGTCCGAGCCGCCTCGGCCGAGGGTGGTGATGTCCTTGGAGTCCGCGGACACGCCCTGGAAGCCGGCGACGATGGCGATGTTGCCCTCGTCCAGCGCGGTGCGGATACGGCCCGGCGTGACATCGATGATGCGCGCTTTGTTGTGGACCGAGTCGGTGATCACGCCTGCCTGGCTACCGGTGAACGACTGGGCCTCGTGGCCCAGGTTTTTGATCGCCATGGCCAGCAGGGCCATGGAGATCCGCTCTCCGGCGGTCAGCAGCATGTCGAATTCGCGTCCGGCAGGCATGGGAGAAACCTGCTCGGCGAGATCGATCAGCTCGTCCGTCGTGTCGCCCATCGCGGAAACCACGACGACCACCTGGTGGCCGTTCTTCTTGGCATCCACGATCCGCTTGGCGACGCGCTTGATGCCTTCGGCATCGGCTACGGAGGAGCCTCCGTACTTCTGCACGACAAGGCCCACGTGCGCTCCTCGCTCAGTCCGTCTCATTGCTGGTGCAGTGTAACGAGCGACCGGGATCCGACCGCTTCGTACCACATCATGAGACGAAAAGATCAAAGAATGGGTTCCCGCGCCGGGCGCTCACTTACGGCCGAGGCCGCCGAGCTCCTCCGCCATCACCCGTCCCGCCTGCTCCGCGAGGTCGTCCTCGGTCATGTCCTCGTCCGTGTCCAGGCCGTCCAGGGCCTCCAGCGGCTGGTTCAGCCGCACGTGCGAGATCAGCGACTGGAGGGCGCGCAGGGTGGCCGAGGCCGTCGGGCCCCAGTTGGTGAAGTACGAGAACTGCCACCACCACAGCGCCTCCGTGATGCGACCCGACTGGTGGTGGATGAGCCCGTGCCGCAGGTCGGCGACCACGTCGGCCAGGTCGTCGGAGATCCGGTGGGCCACCGGAGCCTTGCGCGGCTCGTACGGGTCGAAGACCTCGGAGTAGACGTCGACCGGCTCCAGCATGACCGCGAACCGCTCGCGCAGGACGTCCACGTCCGGCTCCGGGCCGAGATCGGGCTCGTAGCGCTCGTCGGGCAGCACGTCCTGGTACGCGCCCAGGCGGCCGCCAGCCAGCAGCAGCTGGGACACCTCCAGGAGGAGGAAGGGCACCGCGCTGTCCGGGTCCTCACCCTTGGCGACCTCGGTGACCGCAACGATGAACGACTCGATCTGGTCCGCGATCGAGGCGGCGAAGTCGTCCGGATCCTGGCCGAGAGCGTGCAGCATTGCGTCAGACATCGAGAAGTCGCCTTCCTTCAAAGGCCCGCCCGAGCGTGACCTCGTCCGCGTACTCCAGATCTCCCCCGACGGGGAGCCCGCTGGCCAGGCGGGTGACCTTGAGGCCCATGGGCTTGATCATGCGGGCGAGGTAGGTGGCGGTCGCCTCGCCCTCCAGGTTCGGGTCGGTGGCGAGGATCAGCTCGGTCACCTCGCCGTCCGCCAGGCGCGCCAGCAGCTCGCGGATGCGCAGGTCGTCCGGCCCGACGCCCTCGATCGGGCTGATCGCGCCGCCGAGGACGTGGTACTTGCCCCGGAACTCACGCGTCCGCTCGATCGCGACGACGTCCTTCGGCTCCTCGACGACACAGATGACCGTGAGGTCGCGGCGCGGATCGCGGCAGATGTTGCACCGCTCCTCCTGCGCCACGTTCCCGCACACCGCGCAGAACCGGACCTTGTCCTTGACCTCCAGCAGCGCGTGCGCGAGGCGGCGGACATCGGTGGGCTCGGTCTGCAGGATGTGGAAGGCGATCCGCTGCGCGCTCTTGGGCCCGACGCCGGGCAGCCTGCCCAGTTCGTCGATCAGGTCCTGAACCACGCCTTCGTACAACGGACTGCCTTCTCTCTCTGTGTGTGTTTGTGGGGTACTGCGGGACTAGAACGGAAGGCCGGGGATGCCGCTGCCGCCGCCCAGTCCCTGGGCCAGGGGGCCCAGCTTCTGCTGCTGGAGCGCCTGGGCATTCTCGTTGGCCGCCTGGACCGCCGCCACCACCAGGTCCGCGAGCGTCTCCGTGTCCTCGGGGTCCACGGCCTTCGGGTCGATCACCAGGGCCAGCAGCTCGCCGGAACCGGTGACGGTCGCCTTCACCAGGCCGCCGCCGGCCTGGCCCTCGACCTCGGTCTGCCCGAGCTCCTCTTGGGCAGCCGCGAGATCCTGCTGCATCTTCTGGGCCTGCTGGAGCAGCTGCTGCATGTTGGGCTGGCCACCACCGGGAATCACAGGACACTCACTCCGTTCGTCGGGGCCGTCGGGCCGTCTGGACCTCGCAACGCTTGGTCAATCCGAGCCTACGTGCTCCCCGCGCGCTGCGCCCTACGCCGTGAGGACCAACTCTTTCGAGTGAGAGACGGGGCGTACGCGTACCTGCTGGAGAGCTCCTTGCGGGCGGAAATCCCGGGATTCGGCGCCCACCCCCCGTCAATCGAAGGTAGGAAGAGCATGCGCATCATTGCGCACACGCGCACCACCACACGTCAGCGCAGGCAGAGGGAGTGCCGGGTGAGCCAGCCGGAGATGCAGCCCGAGGGGCCACCCCGGGATCCCCGGGAGGAAGGCGGCGGACCGATGGCGGCGGGCGATCTGACCGGCCGGCCGTTCCCCCTCGGGGACTGGGGCGAACCCGCGGAGCGGCTCGACGAGCTCTACCGGCGGGTCGAGGCCGATGCACTGCGCACCGCCGAGTGGTACCTGTCGGACCGGGCGTGGAAGCGCCGGGGCGCGCGGGTGCTGCGCGTCGGCGCGGCCGTGGGTGCCGTCACGGGCGCCGCGATGCCGCTGCTGGAACTGACGGGCTCGGCGCCGGGCGCCTCGACGTACGGGTACCTGGCGCTGCTGCTGGGCGCGGCCGCGCTGGCCTGTGACCGGTTCTTCGGACTGACGTCCGGCTGGATGCGGGACGTGGCCACGGCGCAGGCGGTGCAGCGGCGGCTCCAGACCCTCCAGTTCGACTGGGCGTCGGAGAACGTGCGCGAGGTGCTCGGGCCCACCGAGGGCACGGCCAGCGAGGCCGCCGAGCGGTGCCTGACCGTGCTGCGGAGGTTCTCGGAGGACGTGACGGAGCTGGTGCGCTCCGAGACCGCGGAGTGGATGGTGGAGTTCAGCTCCGGCCCCGCCCCCCTGGTGATGCAGTCCCTGGGCGCCTCCGGGGCCCGCGCGGACGCGAACATCCCCCCGGCCCGCTTCCCCCTCCCCCCGGGCACCCGCCCGAACATGCCCCGGCAACGCCCCCCGGAACAACCCCGCTGAGGGCCGCACCATCCAGCCCCGCCGGCGTTCGAGGCGCGGGGTTCGGGGCGGAGGCCCGCGCCGAACCCCACCCCGCCCGGCGTCAGCTGAAGATGATCATCGAGCCCTGCCCCAGACTGCGGGTAGCCGCCGCGTGCAACCCGAGCCACACGTGCCGCTCACGCGCAAAGGGACTGTCGTCGTACGGAATCGGCCCCGCCGGCTCCTCCAGCGAGGTCGGCCGCCCCGGCGGAGCCGGCGCGGCGGGCGGGTTCCCCGGGTCTATCCCGATCGCGGGCGCCACGAACGCCAGCTCCCGCAGCAACCCCTGCGCGGACCCCAGCGGACCGCCCCCGGCCAGCAGCTCCTCGTTCGCCAGCGGAGCCGCGAAGTCCACCGGGACGTACGCCCCCGCGTGGTCGTAGTGCCACACCAGGTGCGACTGCTGCGCCGTCGGCTCGAACATCTCCAGCAGCTGCTCGTAGTCCCCGCCCAGCTCGTCCACCGGGGTCACCGGCAGCCCGCAGAGCTGCAGCAGGTACGCCCGCCTGAGGAAATGCAGGGCGTCGTAGTCGAAGCCGGCGACCGGGGCGACGTCCCCGCTCAGGCCCGGCATGTAGGCGAACACGGGCACGGACGGCAGCCCGGCCTCGCCCAGCGCCTTGTCGTACGAGGCGATCTCTTCCGCGAAGGGGTTGTCGGGGCTGTGGCACAGCACGTCGACAAGGGGGACCAGCCACAGGTCACAGGCCACACGGCCTCCGATCAGTCGTTGTCGCCGATCCGGCCAGCGTAGTGCGCCGAACACCCTCCGCGAAGAGGTGCGCAGAACCTGTGGGCACGTGGGGGCGCCCCCGGGCCCTCAGATCCGGGCGGCCCAGTCCAGCGCGTGCTGGTTGTAGCCCTGCACGATGCGGCGCACGGCGTCGGCGTCCGCCAGCGTCACGGCGTCCACCAGATCGCCGTGGCCGTCCCACAGCGCCTCCCGCAGCTGCGGCTCGCGCTGGAGGTGCGGGACGGCGAAGACCCAGCACTGCACGCGGATGCGGTGCAGGAACTCGGAGATGTAGGTGTTGGCGACCAGCTCGCTGAGCTCCCGCCAGAAGCGCAGGTCGTAGCCGATCAGCACTTCGAGCGAACCGCTCTGCGCGGCCCGCCGCGCCTCTTCTCCCCGGCGGCGTACCGACACCAGCATCTCGCCGGAGCCGGGCGCGGTGCCGCGCTCGGCGAGCCGGCGGAAGATGCCGTCCACGACCAGCGACCGGGCCTCGATCATTCCCCTGAAGTCGTCCACGGTGAGGATCCGGACCCGGAAGCCCCGGTGCTGGACCAGTTCGAGGAGCCCCTGGGCCGAGAGGTCCACGAGCGCCTCGCGCACCGGGGTCGCGGAGACCTCGTACTGCTCGGCTATCTGCTTGACGGTGAACTCGGTCCCCGGAGGCAGGCGTCCCGCCAGCACCTCGTCACGCAGCGCGTCCGCGATCTGCTGGCGAAGGGTGTTGCGGGTGACAGCTCCGCTGCCTGGCATAGGGGTCCGTCTCCTGTCGTAGGACTCCGGACACCATAGGCCAGACAGCGCGGCCGAAACCGAACGGTTGGTGGTCGTTATGCGGATTCACGACCCGTTATGCGGTGTGACGGTCGGCGACCGTCAGCGCCTCGTCCAGCAGGGCCAGCCCCTCCTTCGCCTCCGCCTCCGTGATCGTGCACGGGGGGACGACGTGGGTGCGGTTCATGTTGACGAACGGCCACAGGCCGGACGCCTTGCAGGCCGCCGCGAATTCGGCCATCGGCGCGTTGTCCGCACCGGCCGCGTTGTACGGGACGAGCGGCTCGCGGGTCTCCTTGTCCCGTACGAGTTCCAGGGCCCAGAAGGTGCCCAGGCCGCGGACCTCGCCGACCGAGGGGTGCCGCTCGGCGATCTCGGCCAGCGCCGGTCCGATCACGTTCTCGCCGAGGTGGGCGGCGTGCTCGACGATGCCCTCCTCCTCCATGACGTTGATCGTCGCGACGGCCGCGGCGCAGGCCAGGGGGTGGCCGGAGTACGTCAGTCCGCCCGGGTAGGGGCGTGTGGCGAAGGTCTCGGCGATGGCGGCCGAGATGGCCACGCCGCCGAGCGGCACGTACCCGCTGTTCACGCCCTTGGCGAAGGTGATCAGGTCGGGGGTGACGTCCCAGTGCTCGGCGGCGAACCACTTGCCGGTGCGGCCGAAGCCCGCCATCACCTCGTCCAGGACGAAGACGATGCCGTGGCGGTCGCAGAGCTCGCGCACACCCGCGAGGTAGCCGGGCGGCGGGGTCATGATCCCGGCGGTGCCGGGCACGCTCTCCAGGATGATCGCCGCGATGGTCTGCGGCCCCTCGAAGGCGATGGTGTCGGCGAGGTGGGCGAGGGCGCGCGCGCACTCCTCGGCCTCGGTGGTGGCGTGGAAGGCGGAGCGGTAGAGGTACGGGCCCCAGAAGTGCACGACGCCGGCGGCGGCCGTGTCGGAGGGCCAGCGGCGCGGGTCACCGGTCAGGTTGATCGCGGCGGCGGTGGCCCCGTGGTACGAGCGGTACGTGGACAGCACCTTCTGCCGGCCCGTGTGCAGACGGGCCATGCGAACGGCGTTCTCGACGGCCTCGGCGCCGCCGTTGGTGAAGAAGATCTTGTCCAGGTCGCCGGGGGTCCGCTCGGCGATGAGGCGTGCGGCCTCGGAGCGGACGTCGACGGCGAAGCCGGGGGCGAGGGTGCAGAGCCGGCCGGCCTGTTCCTGGATCGCGGCGACGACCTTGGGGTGCTGGTGGCCGATGTTGGTGTTGACCAGCTGGGAGGAGAAGTCGAGGAAGCGCTTGCCGTCGTAGTCCCAGAAGTACGACCCCTCGGCCCCGGCGACGGCGAGCGGGTCGATCAGGGCCTGGGCGGACCAGGAATGGAAGACGTGCTTCCGGTCTGCGTCCTTCACGGCGGCAAGGGTGGGGGAGGTGACATGAGGGGTCATGGCGTCACGCTAGAAGTGCGCAGGTGGGGAGGGATATCGGCGGACTGTATGCGGGTGGGGGGCCGGTCTCGGCAGTCTGTCGTCCCGTCCGCTCGCGCGGGTGCACCGGCGAGGACCACTGACAGCACTGACAGCACTGACAGCACCATTGACAGCATCCTGTCGACATGACAGTCTCTTGTCATAAGGGCTCGCCGGACGAGCCCGACCGGAGCAGCCGGATTCGACGCTGGAGGCGACCACCATGAGCGAGACCCCGCGCAAGCCCGTCCACCTCGCGGTCTACGACACGTACGCGGACTGGGAGACCGGACACACCACCGCGCACCTCACCCAGCGCGGCCACGTCGTCCACACGGTCGGCCTCGCCGCCGACCAGCCGGTCACCACCATGGGCGGCGTCCGGATCCTGCCTGACCAGGCCCTGGCCGACCTGCGGCCGGAGGACTCCTCGCTGCTGATCCTCACCGGCGCCGCGCTGTGGGACACGAGCGAGGAACTGGCGCCGTTCGCGGCGAAGGCGAAGGAGTTCCTGGCCGCCGGCGTGCCGGTCGCGGCCATCTGCGGGGCCACCGCGGGCCTCGCCCGCGCGGGCCTGCTCGACGGCCGGGCCCACACCAGCGGAGCCTCCTTCTACCTGGCCTCCCAGCCCGGATACGGGGGCGCCGAGCACTACGTCGAGGCCGACGCGGTGACCGACGGCGACCTGATCACGGCGGGGCCGACGGAACCGGTGGCCTTCGCCCGCGAGGTCTTCGCCCGCCTCGACGTCTACAAGCCGGACGTCCTGGACGCGTGGTACCGGCTCTTCCACGACTCGGACGCGAGCGCGTACCCGGTCCTGATGGCGGCGGCGGAGGCCGGCGATGCCTGAGACGCGGCCGCCCGGCTCCACCCGGGCCCGCCAGGACCTGCTGAGCCGCACGGCGCTCGGGGTGTTCCGGCTGAACGGCCAGTTCCTCTCCGTCTCGGAGGAGCTGGCCCGGCCGGCCGGACTGACGGCCGCCTGGTGGCAGGTACTGGGGGCGGTACTGCGGGAGCCGCAGTCCGTCGCGGGCATCGCCCGGACCATGGGGATCACCCGGCAGAGCGTGCAGCGCATCGCCGACCTGCTGGTCGCCAAGGGCCTGGCCGAATACACCCCGAACCCCGCCCACCGCCGGGCGAAGCTGCTCCGCCCGACGCAGGAGGGACACGCGGCGGTGGCCCGCATCGGCCCGGGCCACGCCTCCCTGGCCACCCGCCTCGCGGCGGAACTGGGCGACACCGCCTTCGCGGAAACGGTCCACGTCCTGGAACGCCTGACCCGTGCCCTGGACACCCTGTCCGCATCCCCGGACAGCAACGCCTAGGGCCCAGAACCCGAACCGAATCCCCGCCCTTCCGGCCCGGCCACACCACCCGGCAGCGCCGGGGGCACGCCCGGCCCCACGGGGTACATCCGGCCTCGCTGGGGGACGTCCGGCCTCGCCGGGGCAATCCAGCGGCGCCGGAGGCAATACCAGCCCCGCCGGCACGTGAGGCGCGGGGCCCGGGGCGGAGCCCCGAACTTCCACCCCCGCCCAATCCAGCGGCGCCACGGGCAAATCCAGCCCCGCCGGCGTTTGAGGCGCGGGGCCCGGGGCGGAGCCCCGATCCTTGAGCCCCGCCGGCCGAGGCGCGGGGCGGCCCGGGCCGGAGCCCAGGCGGCGGGCCCGCCAGGAGCAACCGCCCGGCACGCCCAACCGTCCTTCCCTGCGGAGCCGTTCGGCCAGTGCTCGGCACGGGAGGGACCCCGGCATGGAACACCTGCATCCGCACGATCCCCACCACATCGGCCCCTACCGCCTGCTCTCCCGCCTGGGCGCCGGCGGCATGGGTCAGGTCTACCTCGCCCGCTCCGACCGCGGCCGCACCGTCGCCGTGAAGCTGGTCCACCACGACCTCGCCACCCGCGAGGAGTTCCGCATCCGCTTCCGCCACGAGGTCGCCGCCGCCAGGCGGGTCGGCGGCGAATGGACCGCCCCCGTCCTCGACGCCGACACCGAGGCCGCGACCCCCTGGGTGGCCACCGGCTACGTCGCCGGGCCGAGCCTGCGCGAGGTCGTGGCCCGCGACTTCGGCCCGCTGCCCGGCCGTTCCGTACGGATCCTGGCCGCCGGCCTCGCGTACGCCCTCCAGGACATCCACCACGCCGGCATCGTCCACCGCGACCTCAAACCCTCGAACGTCCTGATCACCCTCGACGGCCCGCGCGTCATCGACTTCGGCATCGCCCGCGCCCCGGCGGAGCCCGGCGACGCGGCCGGCGGCGGCCTGACCCGCGTCGGCGAAGTCATCGGCTCCCCCGGTTTCATGGCGCCCGAGCAGATCCGCGGCGAGCCCGTGACCGCCGCCTGCGACATCTTCTGCCTCGGCGTGGTCCTGGTGTACGCGGCCGCCGGCCGGCTGCCCTTCGGCGACGCGGAGCAGCCCGGCGGCCTGGCGGGACTCCTGCTCCGCAGCACGGAAGCGCAGCCGGACCTGGCCGGCGTACCGGCCGAGCTGCACGATCTCGTACGGGACTGCCTGCACCGGGATCCCGCCGCGCGGCCGGGGCCGGCCGAGGTGCTGGCGCGGGTGGGCGCGGGCGACACCGTGGCCGACGGAAGGGCCCTGGAGCCCTGGCTTCCGGCCCCCCTGGTGGCCCGGCTCGGGCGGCACGCCGTACAGCTGCTGGACCGGGAGGACGCCGGTCCGGACCGGCCGCCCGCCGCCGCCCCTGCTTCGATGCCGACCCCCATGGCAATGCCGTCCGCGTACTCCTCGTACGCGCCGGTGGACGCGGGGCCGGCGCCCCGTCCCTGGACCGCGTCGACCGCCCTGCTCCTGGCGGTGGCCACGGTCGTTGCCGTCCTGTCCGCCGGCACGGTGTACGCGGTGATGAGCGGGGCCGAGGATCCCCGACCGCCCGTCGGTGGTCCCCGTACCCCGACCGCGCCGCCGCCCGCGTCCCCCGCCGGCTCCCCATCGGCCTCCGCTTCGGGCTCCGCTTCGGCCTCCGCTTCCGGCTCCGGCTCCGGCTCCGTGGCCTCGGCCGCCGGACTGCCCGAGGCGTACCTCGGTACCTGGTACGCCACGCACGGCAGCCAGACCTGGCGGCTCACCCTCACCCGCGGCGCGGTCGGCGACCCGGTGATGTCCCTCGCCGTCCAGGCCCCCGGCTTCACCTGCGCCTGGACCGCACCCCTGCGCCACGCCCCCGATCCCGTGGAGCTCGACGCCTCCACCGTCGCCTCCGGCACCCCGCCGACCTGCACCGCGGGCGGCTGGAGCCGGCTCCGGCTGCTGCCCGACGGGACCCTGCAGCGGGAGCTGGCGGCCAGCGACAACCCGCCGCTCAGTTACCGAAGGCAGTGACGGGACAGCCGATTGTGTCGAGGTCAATAAGCCTGCAGACAAAGCTTGTTACGTATAACGGGGCTGTCGGACACTGCGGCACATGGAGCCGTTGACGGTAGTGGCACGACTGTGGGAGCGGATCGAGGCACGCGACTGGGACGGCGTGGCCGGGCTCGTCGCCGAGGACGCGGTCATCGAATGGCCCGTGAGCGGTGAACGCATCGTGGGGCGCGCCAACTTCATAGCCGTGAACAGCGACGACGGCTACGCGGACGAGAGGTCGGTGGAACTGCTGCGGATCCTGGCCGACGGCGACCTCGTCGTCACCGAGGTGGAGATCCCTCAGGACCACGTCGTCTACCGGGCCGTCTCCCTGTGGACCGTGCGGGACGGCGAGATCGTGGAGGCGAGGGAGTACTGGACCAGCCCCGGCCAGGACCCGGCGCCGCGCTGGCGGGCGGGCTACGTCGAACCCCTGGTCGCGGACTGATCGACCTGTTCAAGGGCGACCGGTGGGGGGTGGGGGGCAGCCCTCAGGCCCTTCTCAGCCGGTCCAGCTCTGCCCCGATGGCGGCCCGCAGGGCGTCGTGGCGGGGGCCCAGCGCGTGCTGCTCACCGTGCCAGCACTCCTCCTCGTACAGCCACACGGGAAGCCGGACGCGGTCGGCGGGCTCCCAGTCGTAGCGGGGCCAGATGTGGGCGTGGAGGAACGGGTCGGTGTTGCCGAGGATCTCGATGTTCACGCGCCGGAAGGCCGGGTCGAGCCGCGCGCAGGCCCGCTCGACGGCCTCGGCGAGCCGCTCCAGGTCGCCGAGGTACGCGGCCCTGCGCAGCCGGGGCAGGTCGGAGAGCCGGGTCACGGCCGGGTCGTCGGTCAGGAGCACCGAGTACCCGGGCAGGAACTGCCGGTCCCCGATGACGGCGAAGCCGGAGTCGAGGCGGCGCAGGACGGTGGGGTTCTCCCCCCGGTGCGCGCTTCCGATGCGGTCGTGCCGCCAGTCGTCGTCGATCACACCTGAACTCTAACTACGCGCCCTTTCGCGGATGTTCGCCGTTCTTCGTGACTCTCAAGTAGCCCCTGTCATACCTGAGAGCTACGTGCGAAGACGGCTCCATGGCGGGACGCCGACCACGGGCTCGGATTTCTAACTTCGGTAGCAGAGAAGAGCGCTGACGGCTCTTCCGGACGACCGGGGGAACACACCATGGCGACGGGGACGGCGGAGACGACGGGCACGGCGAGGACGACCGGCGCGGCGGGGACGGCCGGCGCGGCGGGGACGGCTCTCGACACCGGGGCGGCCGGGGCGGGGGCCTGGGGCGGCCGGATACGGCGCACCGTGCTGGCCGCCCTGGTCGCGGCGGCCGTGGTCTTCCCCGTATCCGCGGCCGCCTCCGCCGATGTACCCGCCCCCGTGCCCGCCCCGTTCGCGGAGGAAGCCGCGCCCCAGGTCCGGTACGCCGCCAACCGCGCCAACCTTGCCGAGGCGGCCCGGATGGCCCAGCAAGGCGACCGCACCGGGCGCGCCGCCCGGCTTCGCGCCATGGAGGCGGCCGGAGCCGCACGGTTCCTCACCTTCGACGGCCGCGGCAGGGGCCGGGCGGTCGAGGTGCTCGGCGAACTGGAGACCGCCGACCGGGTCGCCGTCCTCGTGCCCGGCTCCGACACCACGCTCGACACCTACGAAAGGTTCCGTGCCGGGGCCGTCGCCCTCCAGCAGCGCCTCCAGGCCGAGCATCCGCGCTCCGCCGTGGTCGCCTGGCTCGGGTACGACACCCCCGGCACGGTCAGCACGACCGTTCTGACCGCCGCCCGCGCCGACCTCGCCGCCACCGAACTGGCTCCCTTCCTGGACGGGTTGGCGGGCATGGCGGCGCCGGGGGCCCGGCTCTCCCTGCTCTGCCACTCCTACGGTTCCGTGGTCTGCGCCCGGACCCCGACCGGGCCCGCGGTCGGCGACATGGCTCTCTTCGGCAGCCCGGGCACGGGAGCCGCGGCCGCCCGGGACCTGCCGACCGGCGCCCGGGTCTGGGCCGGGCGGGGCAGCGGCGACTGGGTGGCGAACGTCCCGCATGTCCGGCTCGGCGGGCTCGGCTTCGGCACCGACCCCGTCGACCGTGCTTTCGGGGCGCGGGCCTTCGCCGCCGGCGCCGCCGGGCACAGCGACTACCTCAAGCCGGGCAGCGACTCCCTGGAGAGCCTGGCCGCCATCGTCCTCGGCACCACCCCCGCCTCGGAGGCATCCCATGCACAAGCTCCGCATGCATAAGCTCCGCGCCCGCTGGTCCGCCCTCGCCGCGGGCATCGACGCGGCCACCCCGGCCGGCCGGGACCGGAGCGTGGACGCGCTGCGCGCCTTCGCGATCCTCGGCGTGGTCCTCGGGCACTGGCTGGTCACCGCCCTCACCGCCACCGACGGCCGGCTGAGCACCACCAGCCCGCTGGCGCACATGCCGTGGCTGGCCCCGGTCTCCTGGGTGTTCCAGACCCTGGCCGTCTTCTTCCTCGTCGGGGGCCACGTCGCCGCCCGCGGGCACGTCGCGGCGCGCGAGCGGCAGGTCTCGTACGGCGCGTGGGTCGGGCAGCGGCTGGGCCGGCTGTTCCGGCCGGTCGCCGCGGTGCTCGTCCTGTGGACCGTCGTGGCGGGCGGGATGCTGGTCGGCGGGGCGGAGCTGGACACCGTCCGGACCCTGGTCAAGCTGGTGCTGTCGCCGCTGTGGTTCCTGCTGGTGTTCGCCGCGCTGACCGCCGCGACCCCGCTCGTCGCCCGGCTGAACCCGCTGTGGCCGCTGTCCGTGGTGGCCGGCGTCGACGTGTGGCGCTTCGGCCTCGGCGGGCCCGAGTGGATCGGCTGGGTCAATGTGGCCGCCGGCTGGCTCGTCCCCTTCACCCTGGGCGCCGCTTGGTCCCGCGGGGCCTTCTCCCGGCGTCGGCCGGCGCTTCTCCTGCTCGGTGCGGGCAGCGTGGCCACGGCGGCGCTGGTCCTGTGGGGCGGGTACCCGGCGTCCATGGTGGGCGTCCCCGGAGCCACGGTGTCGAATCTGAACCCGCCGACGCTCGCTGCGACCGCGTTCGGACTGGCCCAGTGCGGGCTGGCCCTGCTGGTGCGCGAACCGCTGGCCCGGGCCATGCGGCGGCCTTCGGCCTGGGCGAAGGTGGCCCTGGTGAACCTCTCCGCCATGACGGTCTTCCTGTGGCACCAGACCGCCATGATGGCGGTCACGGCCCTCGGGCTGCTGCTGTCGGCCGACCTGCCCGGTCTGCACACCGTGCCCGACTCGGTGGAGTGGATAGCCGCCCGGCTGCTGTGGCTGCCGGCGTTCGCCGCCGCTCTGATGGTGTGTTGGGCCGCTTTCCGCGCGTACGAGCGGGGCGGCCGCCGGAAGCCGCAGGGCACCACCCGTATCGTCGTCGACTCCCACCGGACGACGGCCCCCGTCAAGGAGATCACCCATGCCTAGGCTGGAGCCCGTGAGCAATCCGAGCGAGTCCCCGGTGCCCGACGCCCGCCAGAGCCGTAGCGGCCGTCCCGCGCCGCGCGGCCTGGTCCAGGAGCTGTTCACCCTGAGGCGGGATCCCCTCCCGAAGATGTCCCGGCCCCGCTGGCTGGCCTGGCTGCCGCATGTGGTCCTCTGCTACGCGGCCATTCCCTGCGGTGTCCTGACGGGGATGCAGCTGAACGACCACTACAAGGTCGTCGGCCCCGCCGTGCTGGGACTGTCGCTGCTGACGTCCGCGTCCGTCCTGCTCAGCATGTTCCGGCCGATCGCCGCCTGGTGGCTCGGTCTCGTCACCGCCGCTCTCATCGCCTGGGTCATCCACGACCACGTCGGTCACGGACAGTCCTGGCACTGGACGCCCGCCGGGCCGTTCACGTTCGCGCCCCTCATCCTGATGGTGGCCCTGCGGGTGCCGCCCCGGGTGACCGTCTGGGTCATCGGCATCACGCTCGCCCTCTCCGGACTGGCCGACGTCGTGTTCAGACCGCCCCGTAGCGAGACGCTCATCGGCGGCGTGGCCATCCTCTTCGGGTTCATGGGGATCCTCGGCTACGCGCTCCGCGCGACGCGCCTGGCCCGCGGCAAGCTGGTCGAGCAGGAGTCGCTCACCGAGGAGGAACGGGCCCGGCGCACGCTGCTGGAGGAGCGCAGCCGGATAGCCCGCGAGCTGCACGACGTGGTCGCGCACCACATGTCGGTGATCTCCATCCAGGCGCAGGTCGCCCCGCACCTCGTGGAGAACCCGTCCGAGGAGCTCAAGGAGAACCTGGCGGGCATCCGGGAGAACGCGTTGGAGGCCCTGACCGAGCTGCGCCGCGTCCTCGGAGTGCTGCGCTCCGAGAACCCCGACGATCCGGCGAACCCGCACCATCCGCAGCCGACCCTCGCCGAGCTGGACGGCCTCGTCGACAACGTCCGGGGGGCCGGGCTGGACGTCACCACCGCGATCGCGGGGATACGCCGGCCGCTGACGCCCGGCGTGGAGCTCACCGCGTACCGGATCGTGCAGGAGGCGCTGAGCAACTGTCTGCGCCACGCGCCCGGTTCACAGGTGGAGGTCGGCATCGCGTACGGGCCGCGCGAGCTGCACCTGTGCATCGCCAACACCCTGCCGACCCGACCCGCCCCGCCTTCCCAAGGGGCGGGACACGGGCTGCTGGGGATGCGCGAGCGGGCAGGCATGCTGGGAGGCGAACTGGCCGCCGGCCCGCGCCCCGACGGCGGGTACGAGGTCAGTGCCGTACTGCCGATGGACCCTCAGGACCCGCCCGCCGGCACCGCCCCCGAGACGAAGAAGGCCCCATGAGCACCCCGATCAAGGTGATGATCGCCGACGACCAGATGATGGTGCGGCAGGGCTTCACCGTGCTCCTCAACGCGCAGCCCGACATAGAGGTCGTGGGACAGGCGGTGGACGGGGCCGACGCCGTGGCGAAGGTCGCCGAGCTGGCCCCGGACGTGGTGCTGATGGACATCCGCATGCCGGGAATGGGCGGTATCGAGGCCACGTCCGTCATCACCGGGGTTCCCGATGCCACCGTGAAGGTGCTGGTGCTGACCACCTTCGATCTCGACGAGTACGTGTACGAGGCGCTGCGGGCCGGGGCCTCCGGGTTCCTGCTGAAGGACGCCTCGGCCGACCAGCTCGCCGAGGCGGTGCGGGTGGTGGCGGCCGGCGAGGCGCTGCTCTCGCCGAACATCACGAAGCGGCTGATCACGGAGTTCTCGCGGATGGGGGCGCCGCGGGCGCCGTCGCGGGCCCGGATCGACGAACTGACCGAGCGGGAAACCGAGGTGCTGTCGCTCGTGGCGCAGGGCCTGTCGAATGCGGAGATCGCTGCCCACCTGACGGTGGCGGAGCAGACGGTGAAGACGCATGTCGGTCGGATCCTGGTGAAGCTGGGCCTGCGGGACCGCACGCAGGCGGCGGTGTTCGCGTACGAGACCGGGCTGGTCCGGCCGGCCGGATACTGAAGCGGCCCGGGTGGTCCTCGCCGCCCTCGTAGTACTTGAGGGGGATGCCGGGATATCCCCTTCAGCGGCGACGCGGACGACGGGCCCGCCACCCTACGGTGGGGGGTATGACCGAGACGACCACCGGGGGGACAGCCCGGCCACCTGAGTTCCGACTCGCTTCGGGCCTGTTCCGGAGCCTCCGCGACGACCTGATCACCGATGCGTTCGCCTACCGGCCGCTGCCGCCGATCCGCACGGACGGGCGGCTCGCGCGCTGGTTTCCGCGGGCGCTGCGCCCCAGGACGGCGTTCCTGCCGCATGCCGTGGTGGTCCTGCTGTCAGTGATCACGGTGTTCGTCACCATCATCAACAACAGGATGGTCCCTTCCGGGCTGTCGCTGCTGCTGGGACTGCTGGCCGCGACGCCGGTGCTGATGACGCTGGTGCGGCCGGTCGGCGCCGTGTGGGTGCTGCTCGGCGTGACCCTGCCGCTGGCCATGGTGGAGAGCACGGGCATGACCTGGCCGTGGTCTCCGGGCACCTTCTTCGCCCACCTCGTCGTGATCACCATCGTGGCGTTGCGCAGCCGACCGCGGGTCGCCGGCTGGCTGTGGCTGATCACCGTGGCGACCGGGTCCTTCCTGCCCTCGCTGATAGGCCAGCCCCTCGAGCCCGGACCGATGGCCTTCCTGTCCGCGGTCTCCCTCCTCGCGGTCACCGTCCGCAACACCCGCAAGGAGGCGCGGCAGGAGGTCACGGCGCAGCAGGAGGTCACAGCCGTCGAGCGCGACAAGCGGACGCTGCTGGAGGAGCGGACGACGATCGCGCGGGAGCTGCACGACGTGGTGGCCCACCACATGTCGGTGGTGGCGATCCAGGCGGAGGCCGCGCCGTACCGGGTGAAGAACCCGCCGCCGGAGCTGGAGGCGGCGTTCGTCACCATCCGGGAGAACGCGGTGGCGGCCCTGACGGAGCTGCGGCGGGTGCTGGGTGTTGTGCGCTCCGCCGACTACGAGGCTCCGGACGCCCCGCAGCCGACGCTGGCCTCGCTGGACGGCCTGCTGGCCAACGTGCGGGAGACCGGGCTGAGCGTGGAGAAGACGATCACCGGGGCGGTGCGGGAGCTGCCGCCGGGCGTGGAACTGTCGGCGTACCGGATCATCCAGGAGGCCCTGAGCAACACGCTGCGGCACGCGCCGGGAGCGGCGGCCGAGGTGGAGGTCTCGTACGTGCTGGGTGGTCTGGGCATACGGATCGTCAATGAGGCGGCGACCGCGGATGCGCGGCCTTCGCCGGGGGCCGGGCACGGGATCACCGGAATGCGGGAGCGGGTGGCCATGCTGGAGGGGGAGATGACGGCCGGACAGACGGCCGCCGGCGGGTACGAGGTGGCGGTGTTCATACCGGTGCGCAAGCGTCAGGAGCCGGAGCCGGTGCTGGAGGCGGGGGCCGTATGACGATCAGAGTGCTGATCGTCGACGATCAGATGATGGTGCGGGAAGGGTTCTCCGTCCTGCTGAACGCCATGGACGGCATCGAGGTGGTGGGCGAGGCGGTCGACGGCCGGGAGGCCATCGCGCAGGTGGCGGCGTTGCGGCCGGACGTGGTGCTGATGGACATCCGGATGCCGCTGATGAACGGTCTGGAGGCGACGCGGGAGATCGTCGCCGCGGACACGGACGCGAAGGTGCTGGTCCTGACGACCTTCGACCTCGACGAGTACGTGTACCAGGCGCTGCGGGCCGGGGCCTCCGGGTTCCTGCTCAAGGACGCGTCGGCCCGTCAGCTGGCGGACGGGGTGCGCGTGGTGGCGGCCGGGGAGGCCCTCCTGGCGCCTTCGGTGACCAAGCGGCTGATCGCGGAGTTCTCGAAGATCTCCGAGACGCGCAAGCTCGCGGATCCGGCGGGAGTGGGTGAGCTGACGGAGCGGGAGACGGAGGTGCTCGTGCTGATCGCTCAGGGGCTGTCCAATGCGGAGATAGCGGCCCACCTGATCGTCGCGGAGTCCACGATCAAGACCCATGTGAGCCGGATCCTGGTGAAGCTGGGCCTGCGCGACCGCACGCAGGCCGCGGTGTTCGCCTACGAGACCCGGCTGGTGACACCGGCGTAGGGGCTGGTCCGGAAGACAGGCCCTTGGATGCGGAGAAGGCCTAGGGTGCGGGGATGGGCTTTGATCCGTGGGATGCCGCGTTCGTCGCCGATCCGTATCCGGCGTACCGGGAGTTGCGGGAGCAGGGGCGGGCCGTGTGGTGGGAGGCCACCGGGCAGTGGCTGGTGCCGCATTACGCCGATGTGAGCGCGCTGCTGCGGGACCGTCGGCTGGGGCGGACCTACCTGCACCGCTTCTCGCACGAGGAGTTCGGGCGCGAGGCGCCGCCGCCGGAGCACGAGCCCTTCCACGTGCTCAACGGCAACGGCCTGCTGGACCTGGAGGATCCCGCGCACGCGCGGGTGCGCCGGCTGGTGGCGAAGGCCTTCACCCCGCGCACGGTGGAGCGGCTCGTGCCGGCCGTGCAGCGACTGGCCAACGGGCTGGTGGAGCGGCTGCTCGCGGACGGGGGCGGGGATCTGCTCGCGACCGTCGCCGAACCGCTGCCGGTGGCCGTGATCGCGGAGCTGCTGGGGGTGCCGGAGGCGGACCGGGGGCTCCTGCGGCCGTGGTCGGCGGACATCTGCGGGATGTTCGAGCTCCGGCCGGACGAGGAGACGGCGCGGCGCGCGGTGCGGGCGAGCGTCGAGTTCAGCGCCTACCTGCGGGGGCTGATCGCCGAGCGGCGCACGCGCCCCGGCGAGGATTTGATCTCCGGCCTCATCGCCGCACACGACGAGGGGGGCCGGCTCAGCGAGCAGGAGATGATCTCCACCTGTGTGCTCCTGCTGAATGCCGGACACGAGGCCACCGTCAACACCACCGTGAACGGCTGGTGGGCGCTGTTCCGCAACCCCGCGGAGCTCGCCGCGCTCCGCGAGAGGCAGGATCCCGAAAAGTTGTCCACAGCTGTGGATGAACTCATGCGGTACGACACCCCCCTGCAGATGTTCGAGCGCTGGGTGCTCGACGACATCCGGATCGGGGACACCGAGATCCCGCGCGGAGCCGAGGTCGCGCTGCTCTTCGGGTCCGCGAACCGGGATCCCGCGCGCTTCGGGGAGCCCGACGCGCTGGACCTCGTACGGGCCGACAACCCGCACCTGAGCTTCGGGGCGGGCATCCACTACTGCCTGGGGGCGCCACTGGCGCGGCGGGAGCTGGAGGCCTCGTTCGGGGCGCTGCTGGCGGACGGAGTCCCGCCACTGCGGCTCGTCGAGGAGCCGCGGTGGCGGGACGGGTACGTCATCCGGGGGCTGGAGCAGTTGCTCGTGGAGTTCTAGCCCGGGGACCGCTCCGCGGTCATGCGGTCACGCGTTCATGGGCCTGGGCCTGGGCTAGGGCTGCCCGGGGCGGCGCACGGGGCGGGCGTGACCCAGACCGCCGGAGTGCGGGGCCCACAGGACTCCGCCCACGGCCGGGTCCCCCGCGAGCTGCACCACCTGCGCCACCTGCACCACCTGCCCCGACGCAGCCGGCGAGGCCGGCAAGGCCCGCGCGCCCGGCGTCGTAAGGGGCCACGGGCGCGGCGGCAGCACCCGCCGCCCCAGCAGGCCCAGGGTCAGCGCGTACCGCCCGTCCGCGAAGACCAGCACCGGCGCGCGCCATCGCGCGCGGACCACCACGGCCTCGTACGGGGTCCAGCGCACCGCCGGGTCCCGCAGCGCGCGCCGGGCCCGCCGGACGGCGTAGAGCTCCCGCACCCCCAGTGCCACCGGGCTCACCAGCACCACCAGCACCAGCGGCCGGGTGAGCACGGCCGCGACCACCGTCGGCCACCAGAACACCGGCAGCAGGCAGAGCAGCAGCCCGTCCCGGCGCCAGTCGCCCAGCGCATCGCCCACCGCCTCCGTCACCGGGGGAGGGTGAGCGTCCATGCCCCGGGCCGCAGGGTCCACGTACGGCGGCGGACCGGCCCGGTCATCGCCGCGTCGGCCCGGTAGCGGAAGTCCGCGCCCGACACCGTCACCGTCTTGGCCCGGGCGGTCACCGTGGAACCCGCCGGGCCGCCGCTCGTGCGGACCACGACCTCGGCCGGACCTCCGTCGTCGCACGTGCGCACCGAGACGTCCTCCACGGGCTGGTCCACGTCCGCCAGGAGCACCCCGTCGGCCTCGACCCGCAGCCGGTGGTGACCCCCGCTCCCGCCCGCACCTCCGCCGCCACCGCCGACGCCCGCCGCCACCGGGCGCACCAGCGTCCGGACCAGCGAGCGGTACGCGTTCCACACCGACGGCCCGGCCGGCCGCGGGATCCCCCGCACCGGCGGGATCCGCAGCGCACCCAGCACCACCCCGTCGCTGTCGTCGACCAGCAGGTCGCACACCCGCACCGCCCCGTCGAGCACCGCCCGGGCCGCGGAAACGGCCGAAAGCGGAACCCCGAGGGAACCCGCCAGCCCGAGGGATCCCACGGGCCCCACCGGGACCAGCGCCAGGGCGCCCTCGCCCAGCGCCCGCTCCCGGTACAGCAGGCCCACGGCCCGGACCAGGGCCCGGTCGTCGCCCACGATCACCGGCTGCCGATGACCCCGGCGGGCAAGAGCCCGCGCAAATTCCTCCTGCGAATCCGGGAGGCAGATTTTCGCTGCCGCGCCCGCTGACAACACATCCTTCGCGATCCGCACGGACTCGCCGTCAAGACGGCGGGCGACCGGGTCGACGAGCACGAGCAGGCCGCCTACCGGCGCGCCCGCATGGCTCATGGTGGGCTCTGGAGCCGACACCTCGGTCCTTCCTCGGGTAGCATCTTTGTGCAAGAGGCCCTTGCGCTATTGCGCCAGGGCCTTCGTCTATTCCGGGGTACCGGTCCGACGGCTCAGCCTGCGTACATCGTCGTACGCCCCCCTGACCTTGGACATGCCCCATCCGGAAGAGGTGTACGCCTGTGCCCGCTCTTGTGCTGCTCGGAGCTCAGTGGGGTGACGAGGGCAAGGGAAAGGCCACCGACCTGCTCGGTGGATCCGTTGACTATGTAGTGCGCTACCAGGGTGGCAACAACGCCGGCCACACGGTCGTCGTAGGCGACCAGAAGTACGCACTGCACCTTCTCCCCTCCGGCATCCTCTCCCCCGGATGCACCCCGGTCATCGGTAACGGCGTCGTCGTCGACCCGGCCGTCCTGCTCTCCGAGCTGCGCGGCCTGAACGAGCGCGGCATCGACACCTCCAAGCTGCTCCTCAGCGGCAACGCGCACCTGATCACGCCGTACAACGTCACCCTCGACAAGGTCGGCGAGCGCTTCCTCGGCAAGCGCAAGATCGGTACCACCGGTCGCGGCATCGGCCCGACGTACGCGGACAAGATCAACCGCATCGGCATCCGCGTCCAGGACCTCTACGACGAGTCGATCCTCACCCAGAAGGTCGAAGCGGCGCTGGAGGGCAAGAACCAGCTCCTGGCGAAGCTCTACAACCGCCGCGCGATCGACGCCGCGCAGATCGTCGAAGAGATGCTCCAGTACGCGGAGCAGATCAAGCCGTACGTCGCCGACACCACCCTGATCCTCAACAACGCGCTGGACGAGGACAAGGTCGTGCTCTTCGAGGGCGGCCAGGGCACCCTGCTCGACGTCGACCACGGCACCTACCCCTTCGTCACCTCGTCGAACCCGACCGCGGGCGGCGCCTGCACCGGCACCGGCGTGGGCCCGACGAAGATCAGCCGCGTCATCGGCATCCTCAAGGCCTACACGACCCGCGTCGGCGCGGGCCCGTTCCCGACCGAGCTGTTCGACCAGGACGGCGAGGACCTGCGCCGCATCGGCGGCGAGCGCGGTGTGACCACCGGCCGTGACCGTCGCTGCGGCTGGTTCGACGCGCCGATCGCACGGTACGCCACCCGGGTGAACGGCCTCACCGACTTCTTCCTCACCAAGCTGGACGTGCTGACCGGCTGGGAGCAGATCCCGGTGTGCGTCGCGTACGAGATCGACGGCAAGCGCGTCGAGGAGCTCCCCTACTCGCAGACCGACTTCCACCACGCGAAGCCGATCTACGAATACCTCCCCGGCTGGTCCGAGGACATCACCAAGGCCAAGACCTTCGAGGACCTGCCGGCGAACGCGCAGGCGTACGTCAAGGCCCTGGAGGAGATGTCGGGCGCCCCGATCTCCGCGATCGGCGTCGGCCCCGGCCGCACCGAGACGATCGAGATCAACTCCTTCCTGTAAGCAGGAGGGGCACCACCGGAGGGGCGGGACGCGCAAACGGCGTCCCGCCCTTCGGGCTGTCCGGGGCGGGCGCTACAATCCGGCTGCCCAGAGCTCCTGAGCAGGTCACGGGGGTCGGGCCCATCCGAACTGGGGGGTTCATGAGTTTGCTGCCGATCGGCAGAAGAGAACGGAGCAGACGGGGGCGGGGCGGCGCGATCGCCGCCTCGGGCACCCTGCTGCTCGCACTGCTGGCCTCACTCGCAGGCCAGGCCGGCGCTGCCGCCGCGGCCCCCGCGCCGCCCGTCACCGCCACGGCCACCCCGGCCGCGGGCCCGCAGGCCACGCCGGAGCCGGATCCCAAGGCCGACCACCAGGCGGCCGTACGCACGCTCCAGAAGAGCGACCTCACCGGGCCGTGCCCGGCGGCCCTCGCGCCGCACACGGTCGTCACCTGCACGGTCGACCCGTCCAAGACGGCGTCCTTCTCGCTCGCCCTGCCGCAGCAGAAGGACCTCGTCCTGCTCCAGGTCGTCACGACCCAGTGGTCCACGACCGAGCTGATCGGGCCCGGCGGCGCCGCCGTCACCTGCGAGAGCGTCCACAGCCCCGCGTACACGGCGCTGCGGTGCCCCACCGGTCAGGCCGGGACGTACACGCTGCGGGTCACGGACAAGAGCGGCACGGCGAACGGCACCTCCGTGTCGTACGCCCCACTGCTCTCCTCCACCGCGTGCAAGGCCGTCGGCGCCGCGGACCGCAGGCTCGGCGCGCCGACCCTGCTGCACGGCTCGCTGCCGACCGGCTCGGCGGGCGACTGCTACACCCTGGACCTGGCCGCCGGTGATGTCCTGCGCGCGTTCAGCTCCCGGCCCGAAGTCCTGCACGGCGTGTACGACGCCTCGGGCAAAGAGGTCTGCACGTCCAAGGGCCGCGGCGCGTACGCCCTGGACTGCAAGCTCACGGGCACCGCACCGTTCCGGATCTCGGCGCTGCAGTCCTCGGGGAACGCCGTCGCCTACGACTACACCGTGGCCCGGCTCTCCAAGCCGGAGGGCTGCGCGCTGGTCGAGCCCCAGGCCTTCGGGAGCCTCCCGGATCTGACCCCGACGGAGCACTGCCGCATCCTGCGGGTCACGCAGGCAGCCGAGTACACCTACGCCGATGTCGTCGCCTCCGGCGCCCACCCGCTCCCGTCGCCGCTCCTGTCCGGGGCCGGTGAGGTCGTGCCCGGCTGCGACAACGGCGTCTGCGACCTGGCCCCCGGTGACTACACCTGGTCCGCCAACCCCCAGAGCAACAGCTTCAAGGCCTTCGGCATCGCCTTCCACTCCGCCAGGGAGACCAGGGGCTGCACCCCGACCCACGACAACGGTCTGGTGGCCGGTCCGGCCACCGGCACCTTCGCAGGGCCGGGGCAGGTGCTCTGCCTGACCCTGCCCACCGCCAGCGGCAAGGGCGTCTACGTGCTGAACCGGCCGCCGGCCGGCGGCGGCTACACCGCGCAGAAGATCTACGACGCGTCCGGCACCCTGCAGCAGTGCAACGGCGGCACCATCTGCAAGCTGACCGGCACCGCCCCCTTCCGCGCGGTGCTGAGGAGTACGCCCTCCACGACCTTCGGGCTGGTGTTCCACCGGACCGGGGAGGCCGAGGGCTGCACGCCGTGGCCGCAGTCCACGTTCGGCAACGGCACCTGGGGTGCCGAGGTGGCGGTGGCTTTCAACAGGGCGCAGGCCTGCCTGGGCGTGCCGGGCAACGCCCACTCCACCGCCGAGCTGCTGGACCACTACTCCGACACCCGGAAAGACGTGACGGCGTCGGTCAAGCTGGTCGACGCGGCGGGCAACGTCAGGTGCGAGACCACCTTCTCCAGCAGGGCCAACGTGTGCTCCCTCGCTTCCGGTGAGCCGTACACGGCGCTGCTCCAGAGCTCGGCCGTCACCTGGGGTGGAACGGAGACGTACCGGCTGGTCCGGCGCGACGTGTCCGCGTCCGCGCAGTGCGCGGACGCGCCCTCGACGAAGACGGGCGGCCCGTCCCTCGCCTACGACCTGACGTCGCCCCTGGACACCCGCTGCGTGCGGGTGAAGGGCGCCGCCACGGACAAGTTCTGGATCGCGTCACGGACACCGGACGTCCCGTACGTCGACAGCGGCCCGCTGACCGTCGTCGACGGAGACGGCCGCGCCGTGTGCATGGAGACCGGCTCGTGCCGTGTCGCCGGCTCGACCTCGTACCTGGCGGTCATCGGCCCGGACAAGTCCGGCAGCATCCCCGTGGCCGCGAAGCTGGACACCTGGCGCGTGGGCACGGCATCGGGCTGGGCCCCGGAATGCACCGCCAACCGCGTTTCGATCAACGATTTCCCCACGCGGAGCGGGACTCTCTCCGAGACCTCCACCGCCTACTGCGCCGTGATCGACATGAAGCTCGGTCAGACCTTCGCCGTCTCCGGCACCACCAGCACCACGGAGTTCGACAAGCCGGGCCTGGACCTGCTGAGCGGCCCGGGATGGACCTCCGAGACCTCCGGCTACGCGTGCATGGCCTCGCCCGACCGGTTCGCCTTCAGCTGCGCGGCGGGCACGGGCGCGGCGCCCGGCCAGGCGGTCCTGTTGCTGAGTCCCAAGCGGGCCCGCACCCCCGTCGACTTCTCCCTGCAGGGAGAGTGCCAGGAGGGCTGCGTCGAGCCGCCGACGCCCAACCCGACGGGCATCAGCCCGTCGACGAGCCAGGTCGGTACGCGGACCGACGCCGTGGTCAGCGGTACCGGTCTCACCTTCGGCACCAAGCTCAAGCTGATCCGCAGCGGGTCGCCGGACCGGGCCCTGGAGTCGGTCACCGCGGGCACCGACGGAAAGCAGCTGATCGTCAAGGTCGACACGAACGGGCTGGAGCCCGGGCAGTACGACCTGCTGCTCGACGGCGCCGCATACACCAGCGGGGTCCCGTCCCCGGGCTACCTGCCCAAGGCGTACACGGTCACGGCCCCCGCGCCCGTCCAGAAGGGCAGCCGGTTCGTGCCGCACGGGCCGTCGCGCTTCCTGGACACGCGGGACGGCACCGGTGCGAAGAAGGAGCGCGTCGGTCCCGGTGGGGTCGTCACCCTCCAGGTCGCCGGCGTGAAGGGCATTCCGGCGACGGGGGTCACGGCCGTGGTCATGAACGTGACCGCTGTTCACCCGACCGAGGCCGGGCACGTGATGGTCTACCCGAACGGGCAGGCCACGCCCAAGGTGTCGAACCTCAACTTCGCGCCCGGGCAGATCGTCCCCAACCTGGTGACCGTCCCGGTCGTCAACGGCAAGGTCGACCTGCGCAACAACGCCGGATCGGTGGACCTCATCGCCGACGTCACCGGCTACTACACCGACAAGGCCGGGGCCGGCTCCGCGCTGAACTCGATCACGCCGTCGCGGTTCCTGGACACGCGGGACGGCACCGGTGCGAAGAAGCAGCAGGTCGGACCGGGCGGGGTCGTCACCCTCCAGGTCGCCGGCGTGAAGGGGATCCCGGCCAGCGGGGTGACCGCGGTCGTCATGAACGTGACCGCCGTGTACCCGACCCAGGCCGGGCACGTCACCGTCTACCCCAACGGGCAGGCGGCGCCGGACGTGTCGAACCTCAACTTCACCGCCGGGCAGATCGTCCCCAACCTGGTGACCGTCCCGGTCGTCAACGGCAAGGTCGACCTGCGCAACAACGCCGGATCGGTGGACCTCATCGCCGACGTCACCGGCTACTACGCGGCCACCGGTTCCACCTTCTCCGCGGCGGGCCCGGTCCGGCTGCTCGACACTCGTGACGGCACCGGTGCCCGTGCGGGCGCCGTGGGTCCGGGCGGCTTCGTGAGCCTCCAGGTGGCCGGGGTCGCGGGAGTGCCCGCGCAGGGTGTGACCGCCGTCGTCCTGAACGTCACGGTCACCAACCCCACCGGGGCCAGCCACCTGATCGTCCACCCCCACGGGGTCGCGCGTCCCAACGTGTCGAACCTCAACTACACCGCCGGGCAGACCGTCGCCAACCTGGTGGTCGTCCCGGTCGTGGACGGACAGGTGACGTTCTTCAACAACTCGGGCTCCGTCGACGTGATCGCCGACCTGAGCGGCTACTTCACGTCCTGACGTCCCGGTGACGCGAGCGAGGGTCCTGCCCGATCGGGAGATCGGCAGGACCCTCCGCATTTCGGGAAAACAATCCTTCCGCATCCGGAGCGCATCACCGCCGTCTCCTCCCGGCAGGACGCCCCGTACTTCACCGGGGCCGCGCGCGCCGCCCTCGCCCTGGTGGAGGCCACCCTCCAGCCCGCCCCGCACGGCCGGGAGCGCGTCTCGGGGGGCGCGTTCCGGGTGGCCGGAAATATGATGTGCACGGGCTCGTGAGCGGAGCGGAAGCAGGGACGGATGGATGCACCTCGGAGCGTTCCATGAGTCCGCGCCGCCCCCCGCGCGTGGCCAGCGCCGACCTGCTCAGCATGCTCGGACGGCTCACGGCCCAGGCGCGGCAAGGGGTCGAGCTGCAGCAGGCCCGCGTCGAGCTGGCCGAGGCGCTGCAGCGCGAGATGCTGCCCACCTCACTGCCCGTGCTGCCGGGCCTGCGCGCCGCGGCCCGGTACGCACCGGCCCGGCACGGCCTGGACATCGGCGGCGACTGGTACGACGGCTTCCAGCTGCCCGAGGGGGCCCTCGCCTTCTGCATCGGCGACGTCCAGGGACACGACGTGGACGCGGCCGCCTTCATGGGGCAGATCCGGATCTGCCTGCGCGCCATCTCGGCCGTCGTCGCCGATCCGGGCGAGGTCCTCGGCCGGGCCAACGAGGTGCTGCTCTCCATGGACCGCGATCTCTTCGCGACCTGCAGCCTGCTCCGCTTCGATCCGCGGACGTGGGAGCTGCAGAGCGCCCGGGCCGGCCACGTGCCCTCGATCTGGGCCACCGTCGACGGCCAGTACGGCATCACCGAGGACGACGGCGGGCTGCCGCTGAACCTGCAGACCGGATCGGGGTACGCCGTGACCCGGCGCCGGCTGACGAAGGCCGGATCGATCGTCCTGCTCACCGACGGGGTGGTCGAAGGCCCCAGGTTCCCGATCGAGGTGGGGCTGGAGCGCGTCGCCCGCGTCGTCAGGGAAGCGGCGGGCACCGATCCCGACGAGCTGGCCGCCGAGGTGATGAAGGTGGCCGACTCCACCGGCCACGCCGACGACGCCGCAGTACTCGTCCTCACCCACGACGCGGCGCGTCACGCCCCGCCCTGAGGCGGGCCTGTTGTCTGATGCTGTGGTGCGCACCGAGGAATGGCGACGTCTGCCCGCAGCTGTCCTGCTGATCCTCGCCGTCGCCCTCGCCTACTACGCGGGCGGACGGATCGGCCTGCACCAGTCCGTGGTCGTCAACGGCGCCGAGGTCACGCCCCTGTGGCCGCCCACCGGCATCGCCCTCGCGGCCCTGCTCTGGCTGGGTCTGCGGACATGGCCGGGGATCGCCCTCGGCACGTACCTCGCCATCGAGCGGATCAACGACTTCAGCCTGTCCGGCCTCGGCATCGTGGTGGGGAACACCCTCGCGCCGGTGTGCGCGTACCTGATGCTCCGCAAGGCGGGCTTCCGCAGCGAGGTCGACCGGCTGCGGGACGCCCTGGCGCTGGTCTTCCTGGGCGGTCTCCTGCCGATGCTGATCAGCGCCACCATCGGGACCTGGACGCTGGTGCTCAGCGGTGACCTGCCCTCGGCCCGGTTCTGGCCGGTGTGGTCGGCCTGGTGGGCCGGCGACGCGATGGGCGTGCTCGTGGTGACGCCCCTCCTGCTCGTCCTGCGCCGGGTCCGCCGCCCCGGGGAGGGCGGCTACCGGGTGCCCGAGGTGACGGCCCTGGTGCTCACGTCCGTCGTCGTCACCGTCGTGGCCACCCGGAGCTCGCTGTCCCTGCTGTTCCTCGTCTTCCCGCTGATCATCTGGGCGGCCGTACGCTTCCAGCTCGCCGGGAGCGCCCCGTGCATCCTGTTCGTGTCCGTCCTGGCGATCTCGGCCGCGAGCGACCGCACCGGACCGTTCGACGGGCAGACCCTCCTGGCCACCATGATCAACCTGCAGGCCCTCAACGGGGCGGCGGCCCTGACCGGGCTGCTGCTGTCGGCGATGGTCACCGAGCAGAACAACGTCCGCCTGAAGATCGAGCAGGTATGCGAGGACCTGGCCGAACTGGTGGAACACCTCGCCCGGGGCAGACCGGAAAGCTGAGCACCGCGGGGACGGAAGGCCGTCCCCGGGGCGCTCAGCCGCGGATCACTTGGACTCGTAGTAACCGAAGATGTCGACGACGAGGTCGACGTCCTCCCAGCCCTGGTTCCAGTAGTCGACGATGCCGTTCTTGCCGGAGCTCGCCTGGACCAGGTTCGGGACGGTCTTGCCGGCCGTCCAGTTCAGGGTCGAGGCGCTGGGACGCTCCGGGAAGACCGCGGTCCCGTCCTTGTACTGCTGGATCGTGTTCGGGTCCGGTGCGACCGAGAGGAAGCCGGTGCCTCTCGTGTTGGTCACGGTGGTGTTCAGCACGTACCCGTCGACGCCCACATCGCCGGGCGACTTCCCGTTGTAGGTGTAGATGTAGTTCCGGGCGCGCAGCGGGCCGTAGGGCCAGGCGGGGTCACGGGTGTCGATGATGCGGCCCGGCTGGAGCGGCATGAAGGACGCCTTGCTGTCCTTGCTGTAGTAGCCGACGACGTCGACGATCACGTCGGTGCCCGCCCAGGCGCCGTTGAAGACGCTGATCCTGCCGTCCGCGCCGACCGGCACGATCACCGAGTTGGCGATCGTCTGGCCGGGGGTGAAGTTCAGGTTGGACGCGGTCGGGGTGGCGCCGCCGCCCGGGAAGACCGACAGGTGGCCGGACTCCTTCGGGTTGGTGACGGTCACGTTGAGCGCCACGGCGGTGATGCCCTCGGGCACGCCGCGCAGGCCGCCGATCTGGGTGGAGAAGGTCTTCCGCCCGCCGAGCTGGCCCTTGTTCGTGCCGAGGCCCTCGCGGGTGTCGACGAACCGGGCCGGGGTCATCGGCGCGTAGCCGCTCGCCTCGGTCCGGGTGAAGTAGCCGGTCACGTCGGCGATCAGGTCGACCGCCGCCTCGCCGCGGTTGGCGAGCTCCACGTAGCCGTTCTTGCCGACCGGCACGATCACCAGGTTCGGGACGGTCTGGCCCGCCTCGAAGTTGACGTTCGACGTGGTCGGACGGTCGGTGCCCTCGGGGAACGCCGTGACGTGCCCGCCGGCGGTGGTGTTCGTGACGGTCAGGTTGAGGACCACGGCGGTGACCCCGGCGGGGATGGCGCCGCTGCCGCCGACCTTCACGCGGGTGGAGCCGTACGGGGCGACCTTGCCCTTGGCGGCGCCGGTCCCGTCACGGGTGTCGAGGAGGCGGGTGGGCGCGTACGGGACGAAGTCCGAGCCCGCGGTCATGACCTGGAACTCGTTGGCGACCTCGGCCTGGTTCGCCGGGTCCGTCACGGTGACCTTGACGGTGTACTCGCCGAGCTCGGCGTAGGTGTGGCTGCTCTTGAGGACGGTCGAGCCGTAGGCGTCCATCCCGTCGGTGTTCCCGTCGCCCCAGTCGACGGTGACCTTCAGCGTGGAGTCCGCGCTGATGACGGTGGTCTCCAGGTCCAGCGCGTGCGCGGTGGTGCTCGCCGCGTTCAGCACGATGGCAAGGTCCGGGTTGCCGGCGGCCTGCGAGGCACTGGCCCCGGCCTTCCCGCCGGGCAGGCCCTTGCGGACCGAGCGCTCGGCGGGGCTCTTGAACGTCTTGAAGTTCGGCGCCGCGGCCTTCCCCAGATCCACGGCGGGAGCGGCCGCACCCTGCGCGCTCGGAGCGACGGGAGCCACCGGATCGGCCGCGTGGGCCATCCCCGGGACGAGACCGACCGTGGCCGCTATGACGGCAACGGAAATTACGAGACGGCGACTGCGCACCGATCCCCCCATTTTTGAACATGCTCAGGAACTGTCTGGGTCACAGTACATAGATCTTCGTCGCATGATCAGCAGATATCCCCGCGGGGAGGGGGAGTTGGCGAGATTCCGCCCCGCGTGTCAGCCCGCGCTGTCGTGGAGCTGCTCCGCCACCGTGAACCGGCAGTGGAAGACCTGCCAGCGCCCGTCCAGGACCAGCAGGAAGGAATCGCCGTCCCGGTACAGGACCCGTCGCTTCGGCCGGTACGGATGCTGGGGCTTGTACTGTTCGGCGTGTTCCCGCAGTGCGGCCACCGCCTCCTCGCGCGTCCCGTCGACGTGCCCCAGGACCTTGATGGACCACTCCCGGCCATCGCCGCTGCCTGTGTGCTGCTCGACGAGCAACCCCCACCGGGCCACTACGCGTGCCCCTCGAACCACCGCAGGGTGCTGCTGCTCATGTCCGCTCTCCTGCCGACCGCTCGATGGGACCCCGGGAGCCACGGGGGCCCAGTGCCTGTGCGCGGATCCTCGCATACCCCCAAAACGGCCGGGACGGGCGCCCCGCCCCGGTCCCCGACGGGGCTCCGGCCGCTACCAGGCCAGTTGCGCGATCTCCTCCGACACCACCGCGCAGGCGTCCGCCGCCGGGTCGATGAGCGGGAAGTGCCCGACCCCGTCGAGGAGCGTCAGCCCGACCATCTCGCCCGCCTTCGCCGCCGCCGCCACGTACGCCTCGGCCACCTGCTGCGGGACCACGATGTCGTCCCGTCCCTGCACCACCGCCGTGGCGATCCCCGTCGGCAGCAGGGCCGCCGGGTCCGCGTACGGGAGGCGGTCCGCGAAATGCTCCTCGCCGCCCAGCAGCTGCGCGCTCGCGCCGCCGCACACGCCCAGTTCCTCCGCCACGGCGAAGTCCGCGATCGGGGCCAGTGCCACCACGCCGCGCAGCATCGGCGGGGAGGGCAGCCTCCACGGGGAGCCGTACGGGAGCACGTGCCGGGCCGCGGCCCACAGGGCGAGGTGTCCGCCCGCCGAGTGGCCGGTGACGACCACGCGGCGGACGTCGGCCTGCGGGAGCGCCGCGGCGGCCAGCCCCGGGAGGGCGTCCATCGCGGCGGCGACGTCGTCGAAGGTCTCGGGCCAGCGGCCGGCGACGGGCCCGTCGGCGTTCTGGTGCGGGAGGGAACTCCCGCGCCGGTACTCGACGTTCGCGACGGCGAAACCCTGCCGGGCCAGGAAGTCCGCGAAGGGGGTGATGTGCTGCCTGTCGTACGGGGCCCGCCACGCACCGCCGTGCAGGACGACCACCAGCGGGGCCGGGCTGCCCGGGGTCTCGGCGCGCGGGGCGTAGAAGTCGACGACGTGGTCGGGGTGTTCCCCGTACGCGGCGGTCGCGTCCGGCGCCACGGCCGGATGGGAGAAGGCCGAGGCGGCCTCGGCGGCGTCCCGTTCCACTGCGGCGGGGTCCGTCATCGGCTCAACCTCTCGGTAACGCGTGGGACAGCGGGGACAGATGTTCCGGTGTTCCGGCAGAGCGGGACCGTATCAGTCTGGAACGGGAGGTTCCGTGCGGGGCCCGGGACGTGACCGGGCGGACGGGGCCGTAGCCCCGCCCGCCCGGTGATGTGACGTTTCCCTACCGAGTCACCCGAAAATGTGACCCAGTGTGCGCGCGGCGCGCTCGGCGTCGGCGAAACCGACGTAGAGCGGGGTGAAGCCGAAGCGCAGGACGTCGGGTGCGCGGAAGTCGCCGATGACGCCCCGGGAGATGAGTTCCCGCATGACCTCGCGGGCGTTCCCGGTGCGCAGCGAGATCTGGCTGCCGCGGTGCTCGTGCTCGTCCGGGGTGACCGACTCGACCCGGCCCTGCGGGACGTACGCCGCCACGCATTCGAGGAAGAAGTCGGTCAGGGCGAGCGACTTGGCGCGTACGGCCTCGATCGAGACCCCGTCCCAGGCGTCGAGCGCCGACTCCAGGGCCAGCATGGACAGGATGTCCGGGGTGCCGACGCGGCCGCGGGTCGCGCCCGGGGCCGCCTCGAAGGCCGGGGTCATCGCGAAGGGATCCGCGTGGCCGTTCCAGCCGGGGAGCGGGGAGTCGAAGCCCGCCTGATGGCGCGCGGCGATGTACAGGTACGCGGGCGCGCCCGGGCCGCCGTTGAGGTACTTGTACGTGCAGCCGACCGCGAGGTCGACGGCGTGCGCGTCGAGGCCGACGGGGAGGGCCCCGGCGGAGTGGCACAGGTCCCAGACCGTGACCGCCCCGGCGGCGCGGGCCGCCGTGGTGAGGGCGGGCAGGTCGTGGAGCCGCCCGGTGCGGTAGTCGACGTGGTTGAGGAGGACCACGGCGGTGTCCGCGTCCATCGCCTCCGCCGCGTGGGAGGGGTCCACCGGGGTGACGGTCAGGCCCGTCATCCGGGCCGCCGACTCGGCTATGTAGCCGTCGGTCGGGAAAGTGGCCGCGTCGACCAGCATCCGGGTCCGGCCGGGGGCCGCGAGGCGTGCGGCGCCGACCAGGGCCTTGAAGAGGTTGACGCTGGTGGAGTCGCCCACGACGACCTGGCCGGGGGCCGCGCCGATGAGCGGGGCGAGCTTGTCGCCGATCCGCTCGGGGGCGGTCCACCAGCCGCTCTCCTCCCAGGAGCGGATGAGGAGCTCGCCCCACTGCCGGGAGACGACGTCGGCGGTGGTGCCGGCGACGCCGGCCGGGAGCGCGCCGAGGGAGTTGCCGTCCAGGTAGACGACTCCCTCGGGGAGCGTGAAGCGCCCGCGGAGCTTGGCCAGCTCGTCGGCGGTGTCCAGGGATTGCGCACGGGCCGCCAGGTCGGCGGGGCCGGAGGTCTCAGACATGGCTGCGGGCCGTCCAGAGCTCCGGGAAGACGTTCTTCGTGGCGCGCTTCTCCAGCCAGGTCACGCCGGCCGAGCCGCCCGTGCCCGTCTTCGCGCCCATCGCACGGCGGGTGGCGACCAGGTGGTCGTTGCGCCAGCGCCAGACGAGCTCGGCGACGTCGGTGAGGACCTCGCCGAGGCGGTGGAGGTCCAGGTGCTCGTCCGGGGTCGCGTAGAGGCCGGTCCAGACGGCCTCGACCTCGGCCGAGGGCTCGTAGCGCAGCGAGAGGTCGCGGTCGAGGACGGCGGCCGGTACCGGGAATCCGCGGCGGGCGAGGAGGCGCAGGACCTCGTCGTAGAGGCTCGGCTCGTGGAGGGCCTTCTCCAGCTCCGCGTGGACGCGCGGCGCGCCCCGGTGCGGAACGAGCATGGAGGAGGACTTCTCGCCGAGCAGGAACTCCATCCGGCGGTACATCGCGGACTGGAAACCGGAACCTTCGCCGAGCGCGGAGCGGTAGGCGTTGAACTGTCCCGGGGTGAGCTGGGCGAGCGGGCGCCAGGAGGCGTTGAGGGCCTCGAGTTCGCGGAGGGAACGTTTCAGCGCATCCATCGCGACCGGGATGCGGTCCTCGCGCAGGGCCTTCGCGGCGGTTTCCCACTCGTGGACGATGACCGTGAACCACAGCTCCATGACCTGGGTCGTCACCAGGAAGACCATCTCGCCGGGGTCGTCCGAGCGGAGGTGCTGGAGGTGGGTGAGAACGTCCGCCTGGACGTAGTCCTCGTACGGGGTGGTGCCGTCGAAGTCGAGGTTCGGGGTGTCCGACCCGCCGACTCCGGAGGCATCAAGGGTGTTCGACATTTCTGTCTCCTCGACACGTGCTTCCGGGTAGCGGTCCGCTCCTTCCGTGAGGTGAGTGGAGCCCCGGTCCCCTGCCCGCAGCATAGGACACCGGCGCGCCGGCGCTCCAGCGGGGAGTGACGCAGACCACACAAATGCGGTCCGCGTCACTCCCCGCTGTACGGGATCAGGCGCTCAGCGTGTCCGCCGCCGTCGGGGAGGAGTCGCGCAGGAAGGTCGAGCAGCGCTCGTGCTCCTCCTTCTCGCCGATCGCCCCGGCCGCGCGGGCCAGGGCGTGCAGGGCCCGCAGGAAACCGCGGTTCGGCTCGTGCTCCCACGGGACCGGGCCGTGGCCCTTCCAGCCGGCACGGCGCAGGGCGTCGAGGCCGCGGTGGTAGCCCGTGCGGGCGTAGGCGTACGACTCGACGGTGCTGCCGGCGGCGAAGGCCTCGTCGGCGAGGATCGCCCAGGCGAGGGAGGACGTCGGGTGCGCGGCGGCCACCTCGACGGCGGGGGTGCCGGCGGCGATGGCCTCGCGGCCCGGCTCGTCGGGAAGGTGGGTGGGGGCGGGGCCCCCGAGCAGGTTCTGGTGAATGGACATGCCCCCAGTCTGCCGGGCCGCTGCCGCCGGGCCGCGCAGTGGCGGCCGCACTCCGGTGCGGGAGCTGCGGATCCGCGGTCCCCGTCGGGCACGTGCACGAAGGGCCCGGTCTCCGTCGTGGGACGGGGACCGGGCCCTTCGGTGGCGCGGTGGCGCGGTGGCGCGGTGACGCGGTGACGCGGTGTGGCGGTGTGGCGGTGTGGCCGGCCGGGGCCGGCTACTTCAGCTTGGTACCGGTGGAGCGCAGGTTCGCGCACGCCTCGGCGACACGCGCGGCCATACCGGCCTCGGCGGCCTTGCCCCAGGTGCGCGGGTCGTACTTGGACTTCGTGCCGACCTCGCCGTCGACCTTCAGGACACCGGCGTAGTTGCTGAACATGTGGTCCACGACCGGGCGGGTGAAGGCGTACTGGGTGTCGGTGTCGAGGTTCATCTTCACGACGCCGTTCTCCAGCGCGGTGGCGATCTCCTCGGCCGTGGAGCCCGAGCCGCCGTGGAAGACGAAGTCGAAGGGCGAGGCCTTGCCGTACTTCTCGGCGACACCGGCCTGGAGGTCCTTGAGGAGCTCGGGGCGCAGGACGACGTTGCCCGGCTTGTAGACGCCGTGGACGTTGCCGAAGGAGGCGGCCAGCAGGTAGCGGCCCTTCTCGCCCAGGCCGAGGGCCTCGGCGGTGCGGATCGCGTCGTCGACGGTGGTGTAGAGCTCGTCGTTGATCTCGTGGGTGACGCCGTCCTCCTCGCCGCCGGTCGGGGTGATCTCGACCTCAAGGATGATCTTGGCGGCGACGGCCTTGGCGAGCAGCTCCTGGCCGATGGCCAGGTTGTCGGCCAGGGTCTCGGCGGAGCCGTCCCACATGTGCGACTGGAAGAGCGGGTTCAGACCGCGGGCCACGCGCTCGGCGGAGATGTCGAGCAGCGGACGTACGTAGCCGTCCAGCTTGTCCTTCGGGCAGTGGTCCGTGTGCAGGGCGACCGTGATGTCGTACTTGGCGGCCACGATGTGCGCGAACTCGGCCAGGGCGACCGCGCCGGTGACCATGTCCTTGTTGTGCTGGCCACCCAGGAACTCCGCACCACCGGTGGAGATCTGGATGATGCCGTCGCTCTCGGCCTCCGCGAAGCCGCGCAGCGCAGCGTGCAGGGTCTGGGAGGAGGTCACGTTGATGGCCGGGTAGGCGAACTTGCCTGCCTTCGCCCGGTCGAGCATCTCGTTGTAGACCTCGGGGGTTGCGATGGGCATCTGTCCGCTCCTTGGATGTGCGGGGAGTGTGCTTATTGCGGGCCCTGACCTGGGGGCGACGTCATCGTCGCGCCTATCTTTCCAGACTCAGCGCGGGGGTCCAGCCTGCCGGCCTCACGTGGTGGGCGAACGGCCCGGGATGTTTCACGTGAAACATCCCGGGCCGTCGGGTTTTGCCAGGTCAGACCGCTCAGCGGGGCGGGCGAGGACCTTCGTCACCAGTTCTCGCGGTGGCCGGACCGGGCCGGCCACCGGACCTAGGACAGGCCCAGGTCCTCGAGGCGGTAGCCGGTGAGGTACGGGAGACCCGCCTCGGCGATGGCCTCGGCCGCACCTCGGTCGACGATCGTGGCGACGGCGACGACCTCGCCGCCGGCCTCGCGGACCGCCTCGACGGCGGTCAGCGGGGAACCGCCGGTGGTCGAGGTGTCCTCGACGACCAGGCAGCGCTTGCCCTTCACGTCGGTGCCCTCGATGCGGCGCTGCATGCCGTGGGCCTTCTGCGCCTTGCGGACGACGAAGGCGTCCAGGCGTCCGCCGCGCGCGGCGGAGGCGTGCAGCATCGAGGTCGCGACCGGGTCGGCGCCCAGGGTCAGCCCGCCGACGCAGTCGAATGCGAGCTCGGCGGTCAGATCGAGCATGACCTGACCGACCAGCGGGGCCGCCTCGCCGTCGAGGGTGATCCGGCGGAGGTCGATGTAGTAGTCGGCCTCCCGGCCGGAGGAGAGGATCACCTTGCCGTGCACGACGGCCTTGTCCTTGATCTGCTGCAGAAGCGCATCGCGTACATCACTCATGAAGCCGAGCTTAATTGCGCACTAAGCGAGCCGCCGCCACGTCCACGTCGTGGAGACCTCCAGCGGGTCCACGGGGGTGACCAGGCGCGGCAGGGTGTTCAGCCCGTTCGGCGGACCGGACTGCGGCTCCACGCAGACGGCCTCGGACTCCTCGTCGTAGACGACCACCCATTCGGCCCGGCTGGTGAGCCGCAGTTCCAGGGCGCCGGGCCAGGCGAGGGTGACGTCGACCCCGTGCGGCATGCCGAAGCAGTCGTCCCAAGGGCCGGGCTTCGGATCGATGCGGTGGCCGGTCGGGAGGTGGTCGGCGCCGCGCTCCTCCTGCCAGGCGGGCTCGAAGGAGAGCTCCGCCGGCCCGCCGCCGGTGCCGAGGTCGCGCCGGAACCAGGGGTGCCAGCCGGCCTGGGCCGGGAAGGAGTCCCCGTACGTCTCGACGCCCATGGTGAGGGTCAGCGCGTCCTCGGCGAGCGCGAACACCTGGGTCACCCGGCCCGGGTACGGCCACGGTTCGGCGAGGTCGTAGGTGAAGGCCGCCTCCGTGGCGGTGGCTCCCGCGGGGCGCCAGGCGGCGTCGCGGCCGAAGCCGTGGAGCGCGTGCGGCGGGTGGTTGACCGGCATCTGGTGGACGGTGCCGCCGTCGCGGAACCGGCCGTTCTCGGTCCGGCCGCACCACGGGACCATCGGGAACGACCCGTACCTCGGGCCCTGGCGCAGCAGCTCCGTCCCGTCGATGCGCAGGCTGCTGATGCGGCAGCCGTTCTCCTGGTCGACCGTCACCTCGGCGCCGCCGGCGCTCAGTTGCGTACTCATGCGGTCGACCCTAATGCGGGCCGCGGCCGCAGGTCAGCGACGGCGGCGCAGGGCCCGGCCGATCACGACCGCCGAGGCCAGCGCGAGGGCGGCGGCCGGGGCGATCCAGCGCAGGCTGTCGCCGGCGGTGGTGGCGGCGGGCGCGGGGACCGGGGCGTACCGGCCGCGCGGAGGCGCGTGGTCCACCTCCTCCGCACTGCGGCCGATCATGGTGCGGCGGGCGTGGGCGGCCTCGGCCGGGGGCCGCGGGGCCCCGTCGAGCTCCTCGAACCCGCCGGCCAGGAACGGGTCCAGCGACGGGGGCGGCACCTCGGCGTCGAAGAGGGAGGCGGTGACCTCGGTGACGTCGCCCTCGACGAATCCGGGGCCGGTGCCGTCGGTGTCGTCGGTCTCCTCCGCCTCCTCGGCCTCGGCCACGGGGTCGCCGAGGGCGGACCCGATGGTCAGCTGGCCGGCGGCCCGGTCCAGCAGCCGCTGCACGGCGGCGGCCGCGGCCTCGGGGGTGAAGGCGGCGGCGCGCCCGTCGGCGGCGGCCCCGGCCGTGAAGTCCAGCCGGGTCCCGCCCTCGGCCGGGGACAGCCGCAGGTCCACGGCGAACTTCACCGTCCCGCTGCCGCGGACCTCCGTGCCCTCACCCTCGAAGGTGAAATGTCCGGGGTCCCGCTCGATGACGGCCAGGGCTCCCCGGTAGGTCACGGTGCTCCCGCCGACGCGGACCTTCAGCCGGCCGGAGACCGGCCCTGCCTGGGTGTCGGCGTCCTGCTGGAGTCCCGGCACGCACCGGGCCACCCGGGCGGGGTCGCGCAGCACGGCGCGGAGATCGTCTGCCGGTACCGGGACGAACACCTGATGCTCCATGCGGTCGAGCCTACCGACGACAGCGCACCGGGTCACGAATACCGCGGGTGCGGCAGGGTCGACGGCGGGAGCCCGGGCACCCGGGTGCGTTCCGCGTCGCGCGCGGCGTCCTGCAGCGAGCGGGTCGACAACGAGCGCAGGGCGGGCGTGTCGCGGTCCACGCGCAGCGGGGGGACCCCCTCGCGGGCGGCCAGGACGAAGCCCCAGTCCTGCGGCGGTGCGCCGGCGACGCCGAGGGGGGTGCGGTCGGGTCCGGCGGCGAAGCCCGAGAGGCGGCCGCCCGCGCTGTAGGGGGAGGTCAGCAGGCCGGCCGCGCGCAGGGTGGAGTCGACGGTCCAGTACGTCCGCGGACGCGTGGCCAGCGGCCCGGCGTGGACGGCGATCCGGCCTCCGGGGCGCAGGGCCCGTGCGGCCAGCCCGTAGAACTCCTGCGAGTACAGCTTCGTGCTGGGGGTGATGCCCGGGTCCGGGAGGTCGGAGACGATGACGTCGAACCGGTCGGCGGCGGCCGGCCCCCGCAGCCAGCGGAAGGCGTCCTGCGTCACGACGGCCGTGCGCGGGTCCTCGTACGCCCGGGCGTTGAGCGCGGAGAGCATCGGATCGGTGCGGGCGAGCCCGACCACGCCGGGGTCGAGCTCGACGACGGTGACGGAGGCGACGTCCGGGTAGCGGAGCACCTCGCGGGCGGCGAGACCGTCGCCGCCGCCGAGGACCAGGACGCGGGCGTGCGGGCCGGTCATCGCGGGGTGGACCAGGGCCTCGTGGTAGCGGTACTCGTCGTAGCCGCTGACCCGCAGCCGCCCGTCGAGATACAGGTCGAGGGAGCGCGGGGAGCCGGTCGGGGGGCCGGTGAGCACCAGTTCCTGCACGCCGGTCCGGACGGCGACCCGCACCTCCCCGCCGTAGACGGCGCGCCGGGCGACCCGCTCGAAGTCGTCGGCGAGGACGGTCGCCGAGGCGAGCACGGCCAGCACGGTCACGTTCGCGGCGATCAGCAGCCAGCGGCAGCGTCGGCTCAGGTCGCGGCGGAACAGCCACAGGACCAGCCCGCCGCCGACGGCCGCGTTGACGGTACCGGTGAGCATGGCGCCGGTGAGCTGGCCGAGCATCGGGAGCAGCAGGAACGGGAAGGCGAGGCCGCCGACGAGGGCGCCCACGTAGTCGGCGGCGAAGAGGTCGGCGACGGCCCCGCCCGCGTCCTGTCTGCGGATGCGCTGGATGAGGACCATCAGCAGCGGGATCTCCGCGCCGATGAGCACCCCGATGACGAAGGAGAAGGCGACGAGGGCGGGGCGGGACTCCCCCAGCCAGGCGAAGCTCGCGTAGAGCGCCATGGCCGAGAGGCCGCCGAGGAGGGCGAGCCCGGCCTCGATGGCGCCGAAGCCGAAGGCGGGCCGGTGGCGCAGGCGCTTGGCGAGCAGGGAGCCGACGCCCATGGCGAAGACCATGACGGACAGCACGACCGACGCCTGGGTGACGGAGTCGCCGACGAGGTAGCTGCCCAGGGCGAGCAGCTCCAGTTCGTACACGAGCCCGCAGGCGGCGCAGACGAACACGGTGGCCAGGACGAGGAGTCGGCCGGTCCGGGGCCGTACGGGCAGGGCGGCCGGGACGGTCGCGGCGCCCCGCGGCTCCGGAGCCGGGAGTACCCGGCGCGGGACGGAACGGTCGATCATGAAGCGAACCGTACGTCACCACCTACCTACATCCGGTCACCCACATGGGTGCAAGTGGCCCATCGATCCAGCCAGTTGGCGTAACGGAGACGGCCGTCCGCGCCCCGGAGGCGCCGGCCGCCCGCTACAGCAGCGCGGGCGATTCCAGCACCGCGGCGGCCGGGGCCCCCGTCCGTACGCCCACCCGGGTCCGGGTGGCCACCAGCTGGCCCTCCTGCGGGTACGCGTGCCAGGTCCGCCAGCGCACCTGGCCCTCGCAGCGCTGCGCGAGCATGGCGGTGAAGGCGTGCGGACTTCCCGGAAAGGTCCCCGCTAGCCCGTTCGGGTGGTCAGCCACCAGTGCGAGCAGCTCCTGCGCCCGCCCCGCGAAGGACCCCCGGGACAGGGTCTCGACCCGCGCGGCGAACTCGTACTCCCAGTCACCCACCCGCTTGGCCACGCCGAGCGGCAGCGGCGTACTGCTGCCGGGCATGCAGGCGACCGTCTCCGAGCAGAGCACCTCGGCCTCCTCCAGAAGAACCTGATGGGAGGCCCCGAGCAGGCGCAACTCCACCTTGGCGCCCGACAGTTCGAGGTTCAGTACGGCCAGGGCGGGCAGCCGGTCCCGACCCAGGGCCCAGGCGAGATCGGCGGCACGCGTGTCGGTGTAAGAGGTCTGGAGGGTCGTGAGCATGAGTCGGCTCCGCAAACGCGCGAGGGAGATGGGCCGGGGCCCGCCAGCGGTAGTCAACGGGTGGGGGGACACCGGCACGGATCCACAGGAAGTCCAGGGAGGTCCGAGGACTGGTCTACTCAACCGAGGGAATCATGAAAGGCACGGCACTCACAGCGTTTTTACCCAACTTGACGGGGTTTACATCCCCCCGGGGGCTCCACAGTTCACGTGTTCAACGAGTTGCGTCCCGCGCGTCGTCATGCATCGACGAACGAGTCGTCACGCAGGGACGAACGACGAGGACGCCCGGCCGGAAACCGACCGCCGGGCGCCCCCGTCCACACGGTGCCCGCTGCCCCGTGTCAGCTGGAACCGCACCCGCCCCCGCCGCCGCACGAGGACGACGAGCCGCAGGACGAAGACGAACCACAGGACGAGGACGAGCCGCCCCCGTCACCCCCGTCCACCCACCAGCCGCCGCGCTTGCGACGGCCTCCGGTGTGCCCGCTCCTGGACGAACGGGCTGCGATCGTCACGACGAACGCGACGACCATGATGGCGATAACGATGAAGACGAACATGCGGTCCGCCCTTCTCTCACCCCGGTCTTCCCGGGGGGCGGGATCCCCGCGTCCCGCGTGAAGGGGGGATGCCCCCGGGCCGCACGGCCCAAAGCACACTTGAGGAAGTCCAGAGGTTGACCCCAGGATGACGCCCATGAGCGCACCCGTGAGCAGCGACCGCCCCTTCCTGAACCGCCGTCTGGCGGCCTTCGGCACAACGATCTTCGCGGAGATGTCGGCGCTGGCCGCCCGCACCGGTTCGATCAACCTCGGCCAGGGCTTCCCCGACACCGACGGCCCGGCGGAGATCGCCGAGGCGGCCTCCCGCGCGGTCCTCACCGGCCGGGGCAACCAGTACCCGCCCGGCCCCGGCGTCCCGGAGCTGCGCACGGCGATCGCCGCGCACCAGCAGCGCTTCTACGGCCTGTCCTACGATCCCGACACCGAGGTCCTGGTCACGGCGGGCGCCACGGAGGCCATCGCGGCCTCCCTCCTCGCCCTCCTCGAGCCGGGTGACGAGGTCATCGCCCTGGAGCCGTACTACGACTCGTACGCGGCCTGCATCGCGATGGCCGGCGCGGTACGCGTCCCGGTCACCCTGCGCCCGCACGCCGGCGCCTTCGCCCTCGACCTGGACGAACTGCGCGCCGCCGTCACCCCGCGCACCCGCCTGCTGCTGCTGAACACCCCGCACAATCCGACGGGCACCGTCCTCACCGCGGCCGAGCTCGCCGCGATCGCCGAGCTGGCGGTCGAGCGCGACCTCCTGGTCGTCACGGACGAGGTGTACGAGCACCTGGTCTTCGAGGGCTCCCACATCCCCCTGGCGGGCCTGCCGGGCATGCGCGAGCGCACGGTCACCATCTCCTCGGCCGGGAAGACCTTCTCCTTCACGGGCTGGAAGGTCGGCTGGGTCACCGCGCCCCCGGAGCTGGTCACGGCGGTCCGCTCGGCGAAGCAGTTCCTCACCTACGTCTCCTCGGGCCCCTTCCAGTACGCGATCGCCGAGGCCCTCGCCCTCCCCGACACGTACTACGACGCCTTCCGCGCCGACCTGGCCGCCAAGCGCGACATCCTCGCCGACGGCCTCGCGGCGGCCGGTTTCGAGGTCTTCCGCCCGCAGGGCACGTACTTCATCACCACCGACATCACCCCCCTCGGCGAGAAGGACGGCCTCGCCTTCTGCCGCGCCCTCCCCGAACGCTGCGGCGTGGTCGCCATCCCGAACCAGGTCTTCTACGACGACAAGTCCGCCGGCGCCACCCAGGTCCGCTGGGCCTTCTGCAAGCGCGAGGACGTCCTGCGGGAGGCCGCCTCCCGGCTGCGCCGCCTCTGACCACCAGGCGTGCTTGCGGGGTGGCCGGGGCCGGTGTGAAGCTGTCGCCCGCACGAGCGCCCGAAGCCCTCACCCCTCGGTGAGCGGACCTCACCGAGAGACGGAAGTCGGGATTCATGGCAACGGGCAGAGCGACCGTGTCCGCGTCGCCCCTGGAGATGCGCGCGGTCCGGGCCGTACGGTCGGCCGCGCCGACCACGGTGATAGCGCTCGGCGTGTTCGCCGCCGTGCGCGGGGCCGGGGTGCTGGTGCTCGCCCTCGGATCCTGGTGGTCCGGACGGGATCCGCTGCGGGTGCTCGGCCGGTCCTGGGACGCGGACTGGTACCTCCGAATAGCGGCCGACGGCTACGGGCGCACCCTGATGTGGCCCGACGCCGTCACCGGCACCGGGCCCGTACAGAGCGACCAGGCATTCTTCCCGCTCTACCCCGCGCTGATACGGGCCGTCTCCGGCATCCTGCCCGGCGGACCCGTCCCCGCCGCGCTCCTCGTCGCCTGGACCGCCGCCGCCGTCGCCGCCGTCGGGATCTACCGGGTCGGGGAGCGGGTCATCGGTCCGCGCGCCGGGCTGCTGCTCGTGGGGCTGTGGGCGGCCCTGCCGCACTCCGTGGTCCTCACCCTCGCCTATACCGAGGCGCTCCTGACCGCCTTCGCCGCCTGGGCGCTCCACGCCCTGCTGCGCGGACGCTGGCTGTGGGCCGCGGGCCTCGCCGTGCTCGCCGGGCTGACCCGGCCCACCGGCCTCGCCGTCGCGGCCGCCGTGTCGGCCATGGCCCTCCACGCGATCCTCGTACGAAGATCCCGGGCGCCCGAGGTGTGGGTGGCCGGGCTGGTGGCGCCGGCGGGCTGGGCGGCGTACGTCCTGGCCGTCGGGGTGAAGGTGCGCGACCCCTTCGGCGGCTACTTCGCCGTGCAGCGCAGCTGGGGCTCCCGCTTCGACTTCGGCGCCGGGGCGCTGCGCTCGGCGGAGCGGGTGCTGACCGGCGGGCACGTGCCCTTCGCGACCACCGTGACGGTGGTCCTGCTGGCCGCGGCCGGGTTGCTGGCGGTGCTGCTGGTCCTGGACCGCACCCCGCTCGCGCTGCTCGCGTACACGGCGGTCCTGCTGGTGATGGCCTACGGCGGGGCCGGCTTCTTCGAGTCCAAGCCGCGCTTCCTGCTGCCGGCCTTCCCGCTGCTCCTGCCGCTGGCCGCCGTCATGGCGCGAGCCCGGCCCCGCACCGCGGTCGTGGTGACCGCGGTGGTGGCCGGGCTCGGTTACGGCTACGGGCTCTACCTGCTCCTGGTGGCCCGGGTGCCGCTCTAGTCAGTTCGTGCCGTCGCCTTCGCCTTCGCCTTCGCCGTCGTTCTCGCCGTCGGTGGAGTCGATGTCCTTCTCCAGGCCGAGCTGCTCGACGAGCCACTTGTCGAACTCGATGGAGGCGCGGACCCAGCTGACCGTGGAGGACACGAAGTGCTCCAGGTTGACGCCGGTGCCGATCAGCATCTGCGCCTCACCGATCAGGCGGACCGAGCCGTCGTCGTGCGTGTGGCTGTAGACCTTCGGCCACAGGGTGCGGCGGTTCCAGTCGTCGATCGACTCGAGAAGCTGGGGCTTCTCGTCGATCTTGTGCGGACGGTCGTAGAAGGTCCGCACCGAGAAAACCTGCTGCTCGTCCTCGCCGCGGAACATGAAGTACGTGCGGAACTCCTCCCACGGCGCCGCGAGGTCACCCTCGTCGTCGACGACGTACTTGAGCTCCATCTGCTCCAGCAGCTGCTTGACCAGATCCTGGTCGGGGACGACGGGGCCCGCCGGTCCTGTGGCCTGCGGATCGGGCTGCTGCCCTCCGAAGTTCGGAATCGAGGCCGGGTCGATGCTCACCGTGTTTTTCCCTTCGTGCGGATACATGCATCCTCCCCCATCCCGCCTACCCCGTGTCCAGCCCCGCAGCGCCGATCCGCTGCGGGCGGACACGGGTCCGCCCGGCCGGGTCAGAGCGCCTTGCCGACCAGCAGGTCCTCGCCCGCCACGTCGACCCGTACGGTGTCGCCGTCGCGGACCTCGCCCGAGAGGATCTCCTTGGCCAGCCGGTCGCCGATCGCCGTCTGGATCAGGCGGCGCAGCGGCCGGGCGCCGTACGCCGGGTCGTTGCCCTTGACCGCCAGCCAGGCCAGGGCCTCGGGCGTGACGTCCAGGGTGAGGCGCCGGTCGGCCAGGCGCTTGGCCAGGCGGCCGATCTGCAGCTCGGCGATGTGCGCGAGCTCGTCGCCGGTCAGGGCGGAGAAGACCACCAGGTCGTCCAGGCGGTTCAGGAACTCCGGCTTGAAGCTCGCCCTGACCACCTCCAGGACCTTCTGCTTCTTGTCCTCCGCCGGGGTGAGCGGATCCATGAGGAACTGGCTGCCCAGGTTCGAGGTCAGGATCAGGATGGTGTTGCGGAAGTCCACGGTCCGGCCCTGGCCGTCCGTGAGGCGGCCGTCGTCCAGGACCTGGAGCAGGATGTCGAAGACCTCGGGGTGGGCCTTCTCCACCTCGTCCAGGAGCACCACGCTGTACGGGCGGCGGCGCACGGCCTCCGTCAGCTGACCGCCCTCCTCGTAGCCGACGTAGCCGGGCGGGGCGCCGACGAGGCGGGCCACGCTGTGCTTCTCGCCGTACTCCGACATGTCGATGCGGATCATGGCCCGCTCGTCGTCGAAGAGGAAGTCGGCGAGGGCCTTGGCCAGCTCCGTCTTGCCCACGCCCGTCGGGCCGAGGAAGAGGAAGGAGCCGGTCGGGCGGTCGGGGTCGGCGATGCCGGCGCGGGTGCGGCGCACGGCGTCCGAGACGGCTCGTACGGCCTCGCCCTGGCCGATCAGGCGGCGGCCCAGCTCGTCCTCCATGCGGAGCAGCTTCTGGGTCTCGCCCTCCAGCAGACGGCCCGCCGGGATGCCCGTCCAGGCGCCGACCACGTCCGCGATGTCGTCCGGGCCCACCTCGTCCTTGACCATCGTCCCCTTGGACGCCTCGGCCTCGGCCTCGGTGGCCTCCGCCAGCTCGCGCTCCAGGGTCGGGATCTCCCCGTAGAGCAGCTTGGAGGCGGTGTCGAAGTCCCCGTCGCGCTGGGCGCGCTCGGCCTGGCCGCGCAGGTCGTCCAGGCGCTCCTTGAGCTCGCCGACCCGGTTGAGGGACTGCTTCTCCTTCTCCCAGCGGGCGGTCAGGCCCCGCAGGTCCTCCTCCTTGTCCGCGAGGTCCTTGCGGATCTTCTCGAGGCGCTCCACCGAGGCCGGGTCGGACTCGTTCTTCAGCGCCAGCTCCTCCATGCGCAGCCGGTCCACGGAGCGCTGGAGCTCGTCGATCTCCAGGGGGGAGGAGTCGATCTCCATGCGCAGCCGGGACGCGGCCTCGTCGACGAGGTCGATGGCCTTGTCGGGGAGGAAGCGGGAGGTGATGTACCGGTCGGAGAGGGTCGCGGCGGCGACGAGGGCGCTGTCGTTGATGACGACCTTGTGGTGGGCCTCGTAGCGGCCCTTGAGCCCGCGCAGGATGGCGATGGTGTCCTCGACGGACGGCTCGGCGACCAGCACCTGCTGGAAGCGCCGCTCCAGCGCCGGGTCCTTCTCGATGCGCTCGCGGTACTCGTCGAGGGTGGTCGCGCCGACCATGCGCAGTTCGCCGCGGGCCAGCATGGGCTTGAGCATGTTGCCCGCGTCCATGGCGGAGTCGCCGCCGGCGCCCGCGCCGACGACCGTGTGCAGCTCGTCGATGAAGGTGATGATCTGCCCGTCGCTGGACTTGATCTCCGCGAGTACGGTCTTCAGGCGCTCCTCGAACTCGCCGCGGTACTTGGCGCCGGCGACCATCGCGCCGAGGTCCAGGGAGACCAGGCGCTTGTTCTTCAGGGACTCGGGGACGTCGCCCTTGACGATGCGCTGGGCCAGGCCCTCGACGACGGCCGTCTTGCCGACGCCGGGCTCGCCGATGAGCACCGGGTTGTTCTTCGTGCGGCGCGAGAGCACCTGCACGACGCGGCGGATCTCGTGGTCGCGGCCGATGACCGGGTCGAGCTTGCCCTCGCGCGCGGCCGCCGTGAAGTCCGTGCCGAACTTCTCCAGGGCCTTGTACTGACCCTCGGGGTCGGGGGTGGTCACCCGCCGTCCTCCTCGTGCGTTCTCGAAGGCGGCCAGCAGCTTCTTCGCGCTCGCGCCCTGGGCGGAAAGGACCTCAGCCGCCGCGCCGCCCTTGGCGGCGATGGCGATGAGCAGGTGTTCGGCGGAGAGGTACTCGTCGCCGAGCCTGCCCGCCTGCGCGTCGGCCTCGGCGAGTACGGCGAGCAGGTCGCGGGTGGGCTGCGGGGGCGCGACCGTGGAGCCGGTGACGCTGGGCAGGGCGGCCAGCAGCCGCTCCGCACCGGCCCGCACCTCGGCCTGGTCGGCCTCGGTGGCGGCCAGCAGGTCGGTGACGTTCTCGTTGTCCTCGCCGGCGAGCAGGGCCAGCAGCAGGTGCGCGGGGGTCAGGTCGGCGTGGCCGTCCGTGACGGCCCTGCTGGTGGCCGCGTTCAGCGCGTCCCGGCTCTTGTTGGTCAGCTCGGCGTCCACTGCTGTCTTCTCCTCTCCCCAAAGGGTAAATCCGACGAATCTGACAGAGACAACCTATGCAAAGTTGAGTCTATTCCACTCAAGGCAAGTGAGGACACCATCGGCCCGTACCCTTCGGCCCATGTCCCATGACGTACTCAACCCGACGCCCGAGTACCTCGCCTTCTGGCGGGAGCGGCACGTCTGCACGCTGACCACCCCGCGCCCCGACGGCACGCCCCACGTGGTGCCGGTGGGCGTGACGTACGACCCGGAGGCCGGGCTGGCACGGGTGATCAGCAACAAGCACAGCAAGAAGGTGCGCAACGTCCTCGCGGCGCAGCCGTCGGCGGAGTCGGCGCAGGGGGTTCCGGCGCAGGGGGTTCCGGCGCAGGCGGAGCCGGCGGGCGGAGCCCGGGTGGCGGTCTGCCAGATGGAAGGGCGCCGCTGGGCCACCCTCGAAGGGCGCGCGGTGATCCGTACGGACGAGACGTCGGTCGCCGACGCCGTGGCGCGCTACGCGCAGCGGTACGGCCGGACGCCGTCGCCCAATCCCGACCGCGTGGTCATCGAGATCACCCTGGACCGGGCCATGGGGCGCGCGTGAGCCGTTGATCCTTCATCTTGTCCGGTTCAGGCACTGGACGCGGGCATCACAACGGCGCCATCGTGGTCAGGTCCACGATGGCGCCGTTGTGTGGGGGTAGCGCCTGAGCGATCTGCAACGACGGGGGAATCGCTTCAGGCACTGCGGGGGGTGGCGGTGGTGATATCGGGTTCGAAGAGCTGGTGGTCGCGCTGATCGAGATTGACGAAGACCATTCCGTAGCGCACCTCGCAGCGGACGGGCTGCGGCGCGCCGCGCGGGCGGCGCAGGCACCGGTAGGCACGTACGTCCTCGTCCTCCTCGCGCACGACGACGATCGGTTGGCCGAACAGAGTGACCATCAACGAATCGCCAGCGTGGGGGATGGCCGTGGCGAGATCGATGAACTGCCACCCCGAGCGGTAGGCGGATGCCATCTCGCGGCGGAAACCGCGATCGTCGGGGGTCACGCGGACACCGTCACAGGAACCTCGGTCCAGCCTGTATCGCCACCCTCTCCACCCAGCCGGCCGCTGGTCCAGCCGGTGTCGGCGTACTTACCCACGGGAGCCGTGGTCCAGCCGGTGTCGAACTCCGTGCTCGTCAGGCTGGTGCCCTGACCGCCCCTAGCGCTCCCCGCGTCACTTTCGACGGCGCTGACTGCCCCAAAAACCGCAACGGCGGAGAAACCTATGGCAAGCACCGAGCGAAGCATTCTCTTGAACATGGTCGGCTTCGTCCTCACTTGATGGAATCCTCTCCCCCGCGTGTCAGACGATGGCTCATTCAGGCACGTCAATGCCACAGGGACGATGCATCATGTTCTTGCATGTTCAGGACCCTGGGGGGTGGAGATTTGACGCGAAACGAGACAATGGCGACACATCCCCACCCCGTCACGTCCATGTGCGCCGAGGGAACGCGGCTCTACGCGACCGCGCTGAGTACCGGCCGGATCGCCCGGGGCGAGATCCAGAACGCCCCCTGCCTGCTTGAATTCGCTCTTCTGCAGCCCGACCCGGATGACGCGAACCAACTGCGTCCGGTTCCCCCGTCCGTCGCTTTGGCTCAACGGCTCCATCCGATTGAACGTGAGATCCAGGACCGCCGGCGCAGCGCTGTAGATCTCACCGACACTTTCGAGCCTTTCCTGGCCATCAGCGCGCAGAGCCCGGCCAACACCCATGCCATCACCGTGCTGGAGGGCTTCGAGCGGATCAACGCCGCCCTCAACCTCGCGACGGCCGAATGCCACACCGAGGTGCTGACGGTACAGCCGGGCGGGGCCCGGCCCTCCGAGGCCCTCACGCAGGCCCTGGAACGCGACCAGCCGCTGATCGACCGCGGGGTCAGCATACGGACCCTCTACCAGCACACCGCACGGCACAGCCAGGGCACGCTCGCCTACGTGGACCGCATCTCCACGGGCAAGGTGGAGATCCGCACGCTGGAAGAGCTGATAGAGCGCCTCATCATCTTCGACCGCACGGTCGCCTTCATCCCGGTGAGCGACGACCGCCGGGTCGCACTGGAACTGCGCCACCCCGGCCTCGTCGACTACCTCATCAAGGTGTTCGAGCAGTTGTGGCACCGCGCCGTGCCCCTCCAGGAGGAAGTGACCTACCGGAGGACCCCCGGCGGGATCTCCGGCGTGCAGCGGACCATCGCGCAGCTCCTCATCGAGGGCCACGTCGACGAGGCCATCGCCCGCCGCCTCGGCATGAACGTCCGCACCTGCCGGGCCCACATCGCCAAGCTCGCCACGACCCTCGGCAGCGGCAGCCGCGCCCAGCTCGGCTACCTCATCGCCCAGTCGGGCATCCTGGGCCGGCCCACCGCCCCGGACCGGGACTGCGACGGGGACCTGGACCAGGACCCCGACGAGGACCGGGAAGGCCTCTAGAAAGCCGTCAGGCCCCGCCCTGGAGGGGCGGAGCCTGAACGTGCGCAAGAGGGACCGCGGTCAGTCCATCGGCCGCTTGGGGCTGGGTCGCCAGACGACCAGGGCACTGCCCGGCTGCGGGGGCTGGTACTTGACCAGGTCGCGCCGGTACGAGGCGTGCACCTGGGCCTCGCGGGCCTGCAGCGTGGCGGCCGCACCGTCCACCGCCGCGGCGAGCTCGGCCACGCGCTGCTGGAGCGCGGCGACCTGGTTCTCCAGTTCGATGATCCGCTTGATGCCCGCCAGGTTGATGCCCTCGTCCTGGGACAGCGCCTGCACCGTGCGGAGCAGTTCGATGTCGCGGGCCGAGTAGCGCCGGCCGCGGCCGGCCGTACGGTCCGGGGAGACCAGGCCGAGACGGTCGTACTGGCGCAGGGTCTGCGGGTGCAGACCCGAGAGCTGGGCGGCCACCGAGATCACGTAGACCGGGGTCTCGTCGGTGAGTTGGTAGCCCCCGCCCAAGCGGGAGGACTGTCGTCGGCGGCCGTCCATGCTCATGCTCCCTTCGCGGACTCGAACAGCGCGGAGCGCGGGTCCTCGGACTCCGTCGCCTCGCGGTACATCTCCAGCGCCTCACGGGCCTTGTCCGACAGCTCGGTCGGGACCGCGACCTCCACCGTCACCAGCAGGTCGCCGCGGGTGCCGTCCTTGCGGACCGCCCCCTTGCCGCGGGCCCGCATGGTCCGTCCGTTGGGGGTGCCCGGCGGCAGCTTCAGCGTCACCGAGGGGCCGTTCAAGGTCGGGACCTTGACGTCGGCACCCAGCGCCGCCTCCGCGAACGTCACCGGCACGGTCACCGTCAGATTGTCGTCCTTGCGGCCGAACACCGGGTGCGAATCGACGTGCACGACCACGTAGAGGTCACCGGCGGGACCGCCGCGCTCGCCCGGCGCGCCCTTGCCGCGCAGCCGGATCCGCTGGCCGTTGGAGACGCCCGCGGGGATCCGGACCTGCATGGTGCGCGAGGAACGGGCCCGGCCGCTGCCCTTGCAGACGTCGCAGGGGGTCTCCGCGATCAGGCCGCGGCCCTTGCAGTCCGCGCAGGGGTCGGTCAGCGAGAAGCCACCGCCGCTGCCCCGCGAGACCTGGCCGGTGCCGACGCAGGTCGGGCACACGCGGGGCGTGCCGTTCTTGTCGCCGGTGCCCGAACAGGCCTTGCAGGGTGCCTGGGAGGACATCCGGAGCGGGACCGTGGCCCCGTCCACCGCCTCCGTGAAGGAGAGGGTGACCTCCGACTCGATGTCCTGGCCGCGGCGCGGCTGGGTACGGGTGCCCGCACCCGGGCCGGTGCCGCGGTTGAAGAGGCCGCCGAAGACGTCGCCCAGGCCGCCGCCGAAGCCGCCGGCCTGACCGCCGCCCTGCTGGGTGCCGCCGAAGAGGTCGCCCAGGTCGAAGTTGAACGAGCCGCCGCCCCCGCCCGGACCGGGGCGGAAGCCACCGTTGCCGAACAGGGCGCGCGCCTCGTCGTACTCCTTGCGCTTCTTCGGGTCGCCGAGGATGTCGTTCGCCTCGGAGATCTCCTTGAAGCGCGCCTCGGCCGAGGCGTCGCCCTTGTTGGCGTCCGGGTGGAACTCGCGCGCGAGCTTCCGGTACGCCTTCTTGATCTCGGCCTCGGTGGCGTCCTTCGGGACACCGAGGACCTTGTAGTAGTCCTTCTCGACGAAGTCCTTCGTGCTCATCCCCGGTGTCCCTCCTCTCGTACCTCTACGTGTGGTGCATCAGCCCTCGTCGGGGGCATCCGCGTCCAAGCCCTCCGGCGCTTCGCCCTCCGCGACCGCTGCGTCGGAACCGGAGGACTTGGGGGCCGCGCCCGGCTGGGGCTCGGCCACCGCGACCCGTGCGGGACGGATCGTACGCTCGCCGATCCGGTACCCCGGCTGCAGGATCGCCACGCAGGTGTCCTCGGTGACATCCGGCGCGTACGAGTGCATCAGGGCCTCGTGGATCGTCGGGTCGAAGGGCTCGCCCTCCTTGCCGAACTGCTGCAGCCCCATCTTGGCGGCCACCGTCTCCAGCGATTCGGCCACCGACTTGAAGCCGCCGACCAGCTCGCCATGCTCCCGCGCCCGGCCGATGTCGTCCAGGGTCGGGAGGAGCTCCGTCAGGAGGGACGCGACCGCGATCTCCTTGACGGTGATCCGGTCCCGCTCCACCCGGCGGCGGTAGTTCTGGTACTCCGCCTGCAGCCGCTGGAGGTCCGCGGTGCGCTCGGAGAGCGCCGTACGGGCCTGGTCCAGCTGCGCCAGCAGCGCTGCATCCTGTGCTGCGTCCCCGGCCGGGGCCGCCGCCTCCTCCTTGGCGGAGTCGGCGGCCTTCGGCTCGTCGGGCGTGCCGTCGACGGGGACTTCGGGCTTCTCGTCAAAACCCGGGGTCTCCTCCGACATCAGGCAGCGCCACCCTTCGGCTTCTCGTCGTCGACGATCTCGGCGTCCACGACGTCGTCGTCGGCCTTGGCCTGCTGGGCACCCTCGGCACCGGCGGCGCCCTGAGCGGCCTGGGCGTCGGCGTAGATGGCCTGGCCGAGCTTCTGGCTGACCGCGGCGAGCTTCTCGGTCGCGGTGCGGATCTCGGCCGTGTCCTCGCCCTTGAGGGTCTCCTTCAGCTCGGAGACGGCGGCCTCGACCTCGGTCTTGACGTCGGCCGGGACCTTGTCCTCGTTGTCCTTGACGAACTTCTCCGTCTGGTAGACGAGCTGCTCGCCCTGGTTGCGGGACTCGGCCGCCTCCTTGCGACGGAGGTCCTCGTCCGCGTACTGCTCCGCCTCCTGGCGCATGCGGTCGACCTCGTCCTTGCCGAGCGAAGAGCCGCCGGTGACGGTCATCTTCTGCTCCTTGCCCGTGCCGAGGTCCTTGGCCGTGACGTGCATGATGCCGTTCGCGTCGATGTCGAAGGAGACCTCGATCTGCGGGACGCCACGCGGGGCCGGCGGCAGGCCGGTCAGCTCGAACATGCCGAGCTTCTTGTTGTACGCCGCGATCTCGCGCTCGCCCTGGTAGACCTGGATCTGCACGGACGGCTGGTTGTCCTCGGCCGTCGTGAAGATCTCGGACCGCTTGGTCGGGATCGTGGTGTTGCGCTCGATGAGCTTGGTCATGATGCCGCCCTTGGTCTCGATGCCGAGGGACAGCGGGGTCACGTCGAGGAGCAGGACGTCCTTGACCTCACCCTTGAGCACACCGGCCTGGAGGGTGGCGCCGATGGCGACGACCTCGTCCGGGTTGACGCCCTTGTTGGCGTCCTGACCGCCGGTGAGCTCCTTGACGAGCTCGGCGACGGCCGGCATGCGGGTGGAGCCGCCGACCAGGACCACGTGGTCGATCTCGGACAGCGCGATGCCGGCGTCCTTGATGACGTTGTGGAACGGGGTCTTGCAGCGGTCGAGCAGGTCCGCGGTCAGCTGCTGGAACTGGGCGCGCGTGAGCTTCTCGTCCAGGTGCAGCGGGCCCTCGGCGGAAGCCGTGATGTAGGGCAGGTTGATCGTGGTCTCCGTGGAGGAGGACAGCTCGATCTTCGCCTTCTCGGCGGCCTCGCGCAGACGCTGGAGCGCCATCTTGTCCTTGGACAGGTCGACGCCGTGGCCGTTGGCGAACTGCTTCACCAGGTAGTCGACGACGCGCTGGTCCCAGTCGTCGCCACCGAGGTGGTTGTCACCGTTGGTGGCCTTGACCTCGACGACGCCGTCGCCGATCTCCAGGAGCGACACGTCGAAGGTGCCGCCACCGAGGTCGAAGACGAGAATGGTCTGGTCGTCCTTGTCGAGACCGTAGGCCAGGGCGGCGGCGGTCGGCTCGTTGACGATGCGCAGGACGTTCAGACCCGCGATCTCACCGGCCTCCTTCGTCGCCTGACGCTCGGAGTCGTTGAAGTAGGCCGGGACGGTGATGACCGCGTCCGTGACCTTCTCGCCCAGGTACGCCTCGGCGTCGCGCTTCAGCTTCTGCAGGATGAAGGCGCTCATCTGCTGCGGGTTGAAGTCCTTGCCATCCAGGTTGATCTTCCAGTCAGTGCCCATGTGGCGCTTGACGGAGCGGATGGTCCGGTCCACGTTCGTGACCGCCTGGCGCTTGGCCACCTCGCCGACGAGGACCTCGCCGTTCTTGGCGAAGGCGACGACGGACGGCGTGGTCCTGGCGCCCTCGGCGTTGGTGATGACGGTGGGCTCGCCGCCTTCCAGAACGCTGACGACGGAGTTAGTGGTGCCCAGGTCGATGCCGACCGCACGTGCCATTTCAATTCCTCCAGCTGACTTGAGTGGAACAGACTCAACCATGCCGTATCGCTGCGCTGGCGTCAACAGAGCTGAGTCGGGTCGGCTCAACCTTTAGCTGCCGCTTACGCGCAACCCTGCCGGAGGGGGCTGAGGAATGGCGGAGCCGGGGCCGAACGGGTCACCGTGGCCGCGCGCCACCGCAAGACCGCCGGAGGCATGCGGCAACGTGCTGGCGTGCCGCTCACACTCACCGCCCCCCGGCTACGGGTCCGCGTACCCACGGCCCCGCCGGCGAAAAGGGTGGTCGACCTCGTCGGAGCGGCGATCCTGCTGACCCTGCTCGCACCGGCCCTGGCCCCGGCAGCCGCGCTGCTGTGCGCGACCCAGGGCGGCCGCCCCTTCGTGCGGGAGCCCGCCGCCGGCCTGGCCGGGAGGCCGTTCCGCACGTGGCGGCTCCGCACCGACGGCACGGGCCGGCTCGGCACGGCCCTGGACCGCTGCGCCCTCGACGGGCTCCCCCAGCTGATCAACGTGCTCCGCGGTGAGATGTCGCTGGTCGGGCCGCGCCCGGAAGCCCGTACGGACCGCCCCGACCGGCTGTTCGTGCGCCCCGGAATGACCGGATTGTGGCAAGTGAGCGCGCGCTCGGACCTCCCCTGGGAGGAGATGGTTCTGCTGGACCGGCATTATGTGGAGAACCACTGGCTCGGGATGGACCTCGCGATCCTTGCGCAGACCCCGCGGGCGGCCTACAGACAAAGGCTCGCCTGAGCGACACAGATCACCGCACGCTCGGCTACATTGCGGCGTCGGGAATGGGTAACCTCAAGCCTTGACTTCATAAGTTACCGCTTAGTAAGTGCCGCCCGAGGAGCCTTCCCATGCAACTCGCCGCGATCATCGTGTCGCTGGTCCTGACCGTGGTCGGCGTCGCGCTGCTCGCCCGAGCCGTGGCGCAGATCTACCGTTTCGTGAAGCTCGGCCAGGCCGTGCCGGCCGGCAGCCGCACGGACGACCCAAAGGCCCGAACCCTCACCCTCGTCCGGGAGTTCCTCGGGCACAGCCGGATGAACCGCTGGGGCATCGTCGGCTTCGCGCACTGGTTCGTCGCGATCGGCTTCCTGACGCTGCCGCCCACCCTCGCGCAGGCGTACGGCCAGCTGTTCCAGGCCGACTGGACGCTGCCGATCGTCGGCGGCTTCCTGCCGTTCGAGCTCTACATCGAGTTCATCGGCTTGATGACGGTCGTCGGCATCGTCATCCTGATGGCGATCCGACTGCTCAGCCTGCCCTCGCGGGCCGGCCGCAAGTCGCGCTTCACCGGCTCGAAGGCCTGGCAGGCGTACTTCGTCGAATACATCATCCTCACCATCGGCCTCGCGATCCTGTGCCTGCGCGGCCTCGAGGGCGCGATCCACCACGTGGACTCGTACGAGCCGGCGTACTTCGTCTCGTACCCGCTGGTCCTGGCCTTCAAGGGGCTCTCTGCGAGCGCGCTGCAGAACGCCATCTACTTCACCGCGATGATCAAGATCGGCACCTCGCTGATCTGGATGATCGTCGTCTCGCTCAACACCAACATGGGTGTCGCCTGGCACCGCTTCCTCGGCTTCCCGAACATCTGGTTCAAGCGGAACGCGGACGGCGCGGTCGCGCTCGGCGCGCTCCAGCCGATGACCAGCGGCGGCAAGGTCATCGACTTCGAGGACCCGGGCGAGGACGACGTCTTCGGCGTCTCCCAGGTCGAGCAGTTCTCCTGGAAGGGCATCCTCGACTTCTCCACGTGTACGGAGTGCGGTCGCTGCCAGTCGCAGTGCCCGGCCTGGAACACGGGCAAGCCGCTCTCCCCGAAGCTCCTCATCATGTCGCTGCGCGACCACGCGCACGCCAAGGCCCCGTACCTGCTCGCCGGCGGCGGCAAGGACATGGAGGGCAACGAGAAGGCCACGGCCGAGCAGCTGAAGGACGTCCCGGCCGCGGCCATCGCGGAGGCCGAGCGCCCGCTGATCGGCACCGTCGAGGAGAACGGCGTCATCGACCCGGACGTGCTGTGGTCCTGCACGACCTGCGGTGCGTGCGTGGAGCAGTGCCCGGTCGACATCGAGCACATCGACCACATCGTCGACATGCGCCGCTACCAGGTGATGATCGAGAGCGCGTTCCCGTCCGAGGCGGGCACGATGCTCAAGAACCTGGAGAAGAAGGGCAACCCCTGGGGCCTGGCGAAGAAGCAGCGCGTCGAGTGGACCAAGGAGGTGGACTTCGAGGTCCCGATCATCGGCAAGGACGCGGAGGACCTCTCCGAGTTCGACTACCTCTACTGGGTCGGCTGCGCCGGCGCGCTGGAGGACCGGGCCAAGAAGACCACGAAGGCCTTCGCGGAGCTGCTGAACATCGCGGGCGTCAAGTTCGCGATCATGGGCGGCGACGAGAAGTGCACCGGTGACTCGCCGCGCCGCCTGGGCAACGAGCCGCTGTTCCAGCAGCTGGGCCAGGAGAACGTCGCCATGCTGAACATGGCGTTCGGCGAGGACGACGACGACCCGGAGACGAAGAAGCCGAAGTCGGCGAAGCGGATCGTCTCGACCTGCCCGCACTGCTTCAACACCATCGCGAACGAGTACCCGCAGCTGGGCGGCGAGTACGAGGTCATCCACCACACGCAGCTGCTGCAGCACCTGATCGACGAGGGCCGGCTGACGCCGGTCACGCCGGTGGACGGCCTGATCACGTACCACGACCCCTGCTACCTGGGCCGGCACAACAAGATCTACACGCCGCCGCGCGAGATCATGTCGGCCGTGCCGGGGCTGCGCCAGCAGGAGATGCACCGCCACAAGGAGCGGGGCTTCTGCTGTGGCGCCGGTGGCGCGCGGATGTGGATGGAGGAGCGGATCGGCAAGCGCATCAACAATGAGCGTGTCGACGAGGCCCTGTCCCTGAACCCCGACATCGTCTCCACCGCCTGCCCGTTCTGCCTCGTCATGCTGACCGACTCGGTCAACGGCAAGAAGAACGACGGCAAGGCGAAGGAGTCCGTGCAGGTCGTCGACGTGGCGCAGCTGCTGCTGGAGTCGGTCAAGACGCCCGGCCCCACGGAGGCGGAGCTCGCGGCCGCGGCGGCGGAGGCGGAAGCCGAGGCGGCTGCCGCGGCGGAGGCCGAGGCGGAGGCCGAGGCCGCTGCCGCCGCGAAGGCGGAGGCCGAGGCGAAGGCCAAGGCTGAGGCCGAGGCGAAGGCTGCTGCGGAGGCGAAGGCTGCTGCGGAGGCGAAGGCCAAGGCTGAGGCCGAGGCAGAGGAGAAGGCCGAGCCGGAGGCCGAGGCCGAGGCCGAGCCGGAGGGTGCGGCGGAAGCCGAGGCCGAGCCGGAGGCCGAGGCCAAGGCCGGGGCGGAGCCCGTTGCGGAGCCCGAGGCAGAGGCAGCCGCGGAGGCCAAGCCCGAGGACGCCAAGTAGCGCCGGCCCGCACCAGCGGAACGAAACGCTGAACGGAACGGCCGGTCCCCACTCCAGGGGCCGGCCGTTCCGGCGTTCAGGAAGCGGAGCGGCGGGGCTCAGCCCTCGCCCCCCGTACGGCGGCGCCTCAGCAGGGCGAAGCCGAGCCCGGCCGCGCCCGCAGAGGCCATGCTGCCGCCCGCGGCGACCAGCACCGGCGCCGCGCCCTCCGACGGGGCGACCCCCTCCGCACCGGCCTTCACGCCGCCCTTCGGAACGACCTTGACGTCCCGCTTCACGTCCTTCTTCACCGGGTCGACCGTGTACTTCTCGATCAGCCGGCCGCTGAAGTCGTACACCCAGCTGTTCCCGCCGCCCTTGCCGTCGATGACGACGAACTTCACGCGCTTGCCGTCCTGGACGAGCTTGTACGTCCAGCCGTCGTTCTGCGTGCTCGGACGCTTCAGGTCGATCGTGCCCAGGGCATGGCCGTTCGGCACGGAGATCTCGACGCGCTTGCCGTTCGCGCCGTCGACCAGCTTCGCGATCCGCCCGTCGGGCAGGGTGACGCGCACCGAGCTCTCCTTCCTGACCTCCGGCTTCACGTCCTTCTTCACGTCCTGCTCGACGTCCGGCTTCGGCTTCGGGTTCGGCTTCGGCGCGCCCTCGATCCACGAGGTCACGGTGCCGTTCGGCTGGAGCACGACGTGCAGGCCGTTGTTCTGCCCGTACGCCGCGGCCCCGCCCTTGCTGACCAGCGTGTCCAGCTTGGTCGGGCCGGCGAAGACGTCCGCCTCGAAGTGGTTGTCGCCGATCTTGTAGACCTTGGCGACGGAGCCGTCCGCCAGCTTCACGGTGGTGACGTACGCCCGGACGCCCGGCTTCGGCTTGGCGGGCGCAGGCGTGGGCCGCGGCGTCGGCGGCACGGACGGGTCGACGGAGGGCGCAACGGGCGGCACCACGGGCGGTTCCACCGACGGGTCGACCGACGGCCGCTCGATGCCCGGCAGTACCTCCGGCTCCGGGACGTCCGGCGAATCCGCGAAGGCGGACCCGACGGGGAGGGCCAGGACGGCGGCCGCGCCGGTGACGACGGCGGCGGTACGGAGGGTGGTTCGGCGGGTGGTTCGGCGGGTGCTGCGCATGGTGTGGGCTCTTCCTCGTGCTCGTGCGTACGTACGTACTCGTTCGTGCTGCGGGGCGGCGACGAACACGAAGCTACGGGCCCGATATATGCATATTCCGTCGGCAACGTAACAGAGAGCCGCAGACTGTGGCGCAGCCACGTAAACCGGACACTCGGTAGGGCCCTCGGGGTACCCCTAGGGGATGTCACAGGTCAGCCGCAAAGGGTGCGTTATCCGGGCGACCGTCCACCGGAGTCCGCGGGACCAGGTACGTTCGATCACGTGGCTGGATTCAGGATCGGACGCGGCCGGGACAACAACCGCACTCCGCAACAACCCCCGCAGCAGCAGCAGTCGTACGGCCGGCAGCAACCGCCGCCCTACGGCCAGCAGCCCTACCCTCCCGCCGGAGGCCCACCTCCGCAGCAGCAGTGGCCGCAGCCGGGCGGCGGGGGCCACGGCGAGCCGGAGTACTTCGACCCGTACGGACAGCAGCCGCCGCACCCGCAGCAGCAGCCCCCGTACGGCCACGGAGGCCCCGGGGGCGGCGGTCACGGTGGCGGCGGTGGCTACACCAACGACAACCCGGGGCACACCCAGGTCTTCGCGGTCGGGGAGGACCCGTACGGCCAGGGCGCGACCTACCAGGCGGGTGCGGCCGCGGCCGCGCCGGCCGGGCCGCGGCTGCCGTGGAAGGAGCTCCTGCGCGGCATCGTGACGCGGCCGGGCCAGACCTTCCTGCAGATGCGCGACTACTCCGTCTGGGGTCCCGCGCTGATCGTGACCTTCCTCTACGGTCTCCTCGCGGTCTTCGGCCTCGACGACGCCCGCGAGGACGTGATCAACGCGACCCTGTCGAAGGCCGTCCCGATCGTCCTCTCCGCCGGCGTGGCCTTCGTCATCTGCGGTCTGATCCTGGGCGCGGTCACCCACACGCTGGCGCGTCAGCTGGGCGGCGACGGCACGTGGCAGCCGACGGTGGGCCTGTCCATGCTGATCATGTCCATCACGGACGCGCCGCGCCTGCTGTTCGCGGTGTTCCTCGGCGGCGACAACATGGTCGTGCAGATCCTCGGCTGGGCCACCTGGGTGGCGGCCGGAGCGCTCTTCACCTCGCTGGTCAGCAAGTCGCACGACCTGCCGTGGCCGAAGGCGCTGGGCGCCTCCGCGATCCAGCTGATCGCACTCCTGTCGATCATCAAACTGGGCACCATCTAGCCCGCGCACGCAAAAGGCCCGCCGCGCAGCCTCTGCGCGGCGGGCCTTCGCATGTTCCGTACTCGGTACTCCGGACTCCGTCGCCTAGGCGTCGAGGACCTGACCCTCACGCTTCACGACGGGCGGTTCGACCGACCAGGGGAAGTTGATCCACTCGTCGGTCTTCTTCCACACGTACTCGCACTTCACGAGCGAGTGGGACTTCTCGTAGATGACGGCGGAGCGCACCTCGGCGACGTGGCCCAGGCAGAAGTCGTGGACGAGCTTCAGCGTCTTGCCCGTGTCGGCCACGTCATCGGCGATGAGGACCTTCTTGTCGGTGAAGTCGATCGCCTCGGGCACGGGCGCCAGCATGACCGGCATCTCCAGCGTGGTCCCCACACCGGTGTAGAACTCGACGTTCACCAGGTGGATGTTCTTGCAGTCGAGCGCGTAGGCCAGCCCACCGGCGACGAACACGCCGCCACGGGCGATGCTGAGAATGATGTCGGGCTCGTACCCGTCGTCGGCGATGGTCTGCGCGAGCTGCCGCACGGCCCGCCCGAAGCCCTCGTAGTCGAGGTTCTCGCGTACTGCGTCACTCATGCTTCGTGCCTCACCTGGGTGCGGTGGAAGTTCTGGAAGGAGCGCGAGGCGGTCGGACCGCGCTGCCCCTGGTACCTGGACCCGTACCGCTCGCTGCCGTACGGGAACTCCGCGGGCGAGCTGAGCCGGAACATGCACAGCTGCCCGATCTTCATACCCGGCCAGAGCTTGATCGGCAGCGTGGCGAGGTTCGACAGCTCCAGGGTCACGTGGCCCGAGAACCCGGGGTCGATGAACCCGGCGGTCGAATGCGTCACCAGGCCGAGGCGGCCCAGGCTGGACTTCCCCTCCAGTCTGGAGGCGATGTCGTCGGGCAGCGAGATGACCTCGTAGGTGGAGGCGAGCACGAACTCACCCGGGTGCAGGATGAAGGCCTCGTCACCCTCCGGCTCGACCATCCGGGTCAGGTCCGCCTGCTCGATCGCCGGATCGATGTGGGCGTACCGGTGGTTCTCGAACACCCGGAAGAACCGGTCGAGACGTACATCGATGCTGGAGGGCTGCACCATCGATTCCTCGAACGGGTCGATGCGAACCCGTCCGCTGTCGATCTCGGCCCGGATGTCTTTGTCAGAGAGAAGCACGTCCCGAGGATACGCAGAGCGCGCGGGCCACCCCCAATCGAGAGCGGCGCCCGCGCGCCCGTCCGCTACCGCTTGACCGCCCCGACGGGCACGGCGTGCCGCAACCGCGCGCACCGCGGACACCGCAGCAGCCGCCCGGGCCCGATCCGGCCGGCACCGAGGTGCTGCAGCGGGAAGGAGGCGGTACTGAAAACGTGCCCTTCGGCACAACGGACGACGGTGTGCTCCATCGAGTCCCTTTCCCCAACGAGCCGTACTGCGACGAATCGCCACATTAGGGGATGATCGGCACCCACTCCAGCCGCCGCTCCGCACCCACACGGTACGCCCCAACTCCCGCACGCACACGCCTCGGTGCACACCACACACGACGACGACCCCGCGGTAAATTCACCGGGGGTCGATCATGAGGTAGAGTGGGCGACGATGGAGCTCCAGGCAACTGGCCCACCGTGCGGATGTAGTTTAATGGTAGAACATGAGCTTCCCAAGCTTATAGCGCGGGTTCGATTCCCGTCATCCGCTCCATAGCAAAGCCCCAGGTCAGTGACCCGGGGCTTTTGTGTTGCCTAGACCTTTCTAATGGTCCCGTGCCAGATCCGTGCCAGAAGCCTTGGCCCGCATGGCCCGCACCCGCGCGTCGATCCCCGCTGCAACTTCCTGCTGCCGCTCCAGGTTGGAGTGCTGGTAGATCATGGCCGCCTTCTCCGAGGACTGGCCGGCCCGCACCATCGTGTCCTTGAGGGTGGCGCCGGACTGGGTTGAGAGGGTGTGCCCGGTGTGACGAAGGTCGTACAGCGTGAAGCCCTCCGGGAGTCCCACCTTCTTCCGGGCTTTCTTCCACTTCCGTCCAAAGGTCGTCCGCCGAAACGGAGCGCCCCGCTCCCCCACGAAGAGCAGCCCGTCCGGCTTTTGCTCCGCGTACAGATACATGTGGAGCTTGAGATCACCTGTCATGAAGTCCGGCAGGACGATGAACCGCTTACCTGCCTCAGACTTGGCCTCGCCTGGGGCCCGCTTCCCGGTATTCAGTTCGGGCTCGGCGGTCCGCACCCAGACGCCGTTGTTCGCCAGGTCGACGTCAGGCCGGCGCAGGGCTGCTTGCTCCTCCGGCCGGGCCGGACCATAAGCGGCGATGTAGACGAGCAGCCGCCAGCGCGGCCCGAGCTCTCGGGCAAGCTCATCGACCTGGTCGACGGTGGCGGTCGGCCGTTCTGCAGGTGACTCTTTCCCCGCGCCCTTGATCCGGCAGGGGTTCCGGCGGATCAACTCGTCGTCGGCAGCGGTCTCCATGATCGCCTTGAGCAGTCTGTAGGCCTTGGCCACGGTCGTGGCCCCCGTCTCCTTGAGCCGCTCGGCCCGCCAGGTCCGCACCCGAGGCGGAGTGATCTCGTCGAGGTCCTGGTCCTCGAAGGCCGGCAGCAGGTGCAGCCTCAACAGCCGGCGGTACAGCTCGTCGGTCGTGGCAGCGAGCCCCCGTTCGTCCACCCACTGGAGCGCGTACTCACGGAAGTTGACCGCCCCGGCGTCCGGGTCCCGCCAATCCCCCTTGTTGATCTCGGTCTGCTTCTCGGCGAGCCAATCGTCCGCGTCCCGTGTGGTCGCGAAGGTCTCTGGTGCTGGGCGCATCACCCCGTCGGGACCGGGATAGCGAGCCTGGATCCGTCCCGATGGCAGCTTGCGTATGGCCCCGAACCGGCGCCGTCTGCCCTTGTTGTTGGCCATCAGGCAGCCCTCCGGAATCGGGAGCGGTGAGGCCTGCGCGGCTCGACGGTGTGCGCGGCGATGTACTCCCGTACCGCGCTCTCGGCTATTCGCACGTGCGTGCCGACCTTGACGTACCGGATGCGACGCTCGGCGACCAAGCGGCGGGGGAACCGGACGGTGGTGCCGAGCAGTTCGGCGACCTGGACGACGCTGAGGTAGCGCTCATTCATGCTGCTCTCCTTGCAGGGCTTCGCGGGCGGTCAGCCGGTTGAGCTGGATGTCGCGGGCGATGGTGGCGGCGAGGACGGATTCGCCGGGAGTGTGGCCGTGGCCGGCGTACTGCCAGGAGGCGAGGACGAGCACGGTGTCCGGCTCGATATCGGCGAGGCCGCGAGCTTCACGCTCTTGGGCGGCCCGGTAGTCGGCTCGGGTCTGGCGGAGGGCACCGAGGGTGGTGGAGTACTGGCGGGACTTGGTGGAGAAGTGCCCGCGGAAGCCGAGCATGTGGGACCAGCCCGCGAGTCGACGGTCGGGGTAGAGCGGGTCGAGGTCGAGGCAGGCCGCGATGAGGCGGGCGGTGTGGTCGGGCACGTCCAGGAGGACCAGGGCCTCGCGGTTTCCGATCCGGCGGTCGAGGGTGCCGGTGTTCTCGGCGGCTTTGGTCGCGTACTTGGCGACGTAGGAGGCGACAGCCTGCTCGGTGATGTCGGAGCCGTCGCCGAATGCCTTGATCGGGCGTATGTCGAGTTGGGTGCCCCAGCGGAAGGTGCGGGCGGGCTGGTCGGAGGCGGCCGGGACACCGACCGAGGTGTAGGAGTGGGCGACAGCGGCCCAGATCGAGCGATCGAGGAGCTCCGTGCTGGCCCAGTACGGCGGAGGGCTGGAAGGGCCGTCCGGTCCGTCGATCCGGATCACGGCGTGGAAGTGGATCGCCCCACGCTTCTGAAACTCGGCGACCTTGCCGTAGGAGATCCGGGCCTCCTCCTTCAGCTCGCGCTGGGTCAGCCCTGCGGAGGCAGCGATCTCCCGGCGCAAGCGCGTCGTGAACCGCTGCCAGAGCTGTCCGGCGTGGTTGTTGAAGAGGACCGCGGCGGCGTAGTCGTAGGTGGTCGGGTCGAGGGCTGTGCCGAGTTCGGCGTCGTGCTCCTGGTGGTGCTTGCCGCAGCGGCAGGGACGGCCGGCGGGGCGGTTGTGGACGGGGCCGAAGGAGGGGGCGGTGAGGGTGGCGAAGACGCGGGGGTGTTCGCGGACGGTGGCGGGGATGTCGCGGCGGTCGTCTCCGGCGAGGCCGGCGCGGATCAGGTGGTAGGTGTCGCCCGCGTAGGTCCAGGCGCAGGCGGGGCAGCGGGAGGCTCGGCGGTTGCCGCATGCGATGCGGAGGCGGGCGCCGGGTTCGTTCTCGGTGGAGTAGCGGTGGAGGAGCTCGCCGGAGGTCTTGTCCTTGGTGACGGTCCAGCCGGTGATGTGGATCGGGTCGGAGCAGCCGCCGGTGCGGCGGATCTGGTCTTCCCAGCGGGCGTAACCGGGAGCCCCGGCCACCTTCAGCATGTCGCCGAGGAGGCCGGGGTCCAGGTCCGCGAGGGTCGCGGAGTCGGTCACGCCGTCACTGTCCGGTGAGGCCGGCGGATGGAGCGGTGGCCGGTGCCCTGGCAGGCCGGGCAGTGGGCGGTGATGGTGCGCAGGGCGCCGGTGTGGTCGCGGCCGCCGAGGGTGATGTGCACGGCGGGGAAGCCGTCGCAGTTCGGGCAGACCTTGGGCGGGGTGTGGTTGGGCTGGGTCATGATGGTCGTCCTTTCGATCGCGGTTGGAAGGGGCCGGTTCGTCCGGGCGGCGGCGATGCTTGGCGGCTTGTGCGCCGCCCGGAGGCCGGTCAGTGAGAGGTGTGGTGCTGGCCTCGGCGGCCGGTGGTGCCTTTGGCCGCGTACATGGAGGCGTCTGCGGCGGCGAGGGCCTCGGGAAGGCCACGTACGGGCAGGTCCGCGAGGCGGCAGGAGCCGATGGAGACGGAGACGGGGAGCCAGTGCCCCTCGTACGTCAGTGGGGCGTTGAGGATCGCCGTCAGGCCGTTCAGGTGCGGGTGCCGGTGGACGGCGACGAACTCGTCTCCGCCGAGGCGTCCGGCGAAGCCGTAGCGGTCGCACCAAGCGGTGAGGCGGGTTGCAGTGGCCGCGAGGGCGGCGTCTCCGGCGGCGTGGCCGTGGGTGTCGTTGAGGGTCTTGAAGTCGTCCAGGTCGAGGAGGAGGACGACGGAGTCTCGGTGCCGGCGGATGAAGCGCTCCGCTCGTGCGGTCCATCCGGCGCGGGTGTGGAGGCCGGTGAGCGGGTCGCGGCGGGCGGCGGCGAGGCGGTGGGCCAGCAGGCCGGAGTGAGCGGCCCAGCCGACGAGCGGCAGGCATAAGGCGAGCGATTGGGTGTCCACGATGCTCCTTCGTGCGGTCGGAAGTGGTGGTGTGCGGGCTCCGGGCACGGCGATGCTTGGCGGCTTGTGGCGCCCCTCGGAGACCAGTGGGTCAGTGGTTCTTGAACTCCTGGCGCAAGGCCCGGACAAGGAAGAGCACGACGACCGCGCTGATGGACAGGGCGACCGCGGTGACGGCCACGGCCAGGAGCAGCGAGACGGCGACGGAGGCCAGGGCGAGGACTCCGGCGACTGCGCCGGCGGCGAGGGCGAGCGTGGCGCCGGGCGAGTGCTGGACCAGGCCGCTCAGGGTGTTCGGGGCCTTGGCGGTCACCGGGGCCGGGGCGGGCTCCGGGTGCTGGGCGGGTGCGGGGGTCGGGCGGATGGTTGCCGGGGTGTAGGTGTCGGGGCTGGGGTACTTGGGTTTGAACACGGCTGTTCTCCTTCCGGGGCGGGTTACTTGTTGATCGCGGTGTCGATGGCCGGGGCGAGGAAGCTGTCCGCGAGGAGGAAGCCGCCGATGAGGATCACGGCGACGAGCCAGAGCGGCGGGCGGACGAGCTTGTAGCCGAGGACTGCGACGACCAGGAGGGCGAGCCAGAGCGGGATGTCCATGGCGTTGGCCTTTCGGGTCAGCTGACGCGGCAGCGGTGGGTGCGGGCGGCGAGCTGGGCGGCGGTGGAGGAGGTGTAGTCGGAGGACCAGCCGCAGGAGTCGGCGGTGCAGACGGCGGCGTCCTTGGTGCGGCCACGGCGATCGCGGTAGGTACCGATCTGGACGGGGCCGATCTTCATCACCGAGCGGAAGTTGATCCGGGCGGGCATCGGGCCTCCTCAGGCGAGCTGGGCGGCGATGGCCTCAGCCATCGGGGACGGGACACCGAGCCGGGCACGGAGCGTCTCGGCGTCGATGTCCGAGCCGGTACGGGTGCGGTGATCGGCGGCGATCTTCTGGGCATGGGCGACGAGCGCGGGCGGAGCGCTGACCACAGCTGCCGGGGCGGGTGCAGGAGTCGGAGCAGGCGCGGGCGCAGGCGTAGGGGCAGGCAGGGCGGGAAGCGGGTCGGCCTGTACGCCGGGTTCTGTCGCCCGCTCGACCACGGGCAGAGGTACCGGGACGGGCTCAGGCTCGGGATCCGTGGGGCTGGGCGGTGTAGGCCGGTGGACCAGGAGCGTGCCGCCGAGGAAGGCAAGTGCGGGCCATCCGGCGACGAGGATCCGGAGCCAGTCCGGGACGTCGCCGAGGTCGAGGAGGCCGGCGGTGGCGACGTTCGCGCCGAGCGAGGCGGCCAGGGCGACGGCGAACCAGGACCAGGCGGAGCGGGCGGACTCCCCTGCGTCCCGCAGGCTGCGTAGGCGGTGCCAGGCGGCGACGAGAAGGAGGTCCACGCTGACCGGGTAGGCCCAGGCCTTCCAGCCGTCCTGTCCGGCAGCCGCCGCGAGGTCGTGAAGGTGGGCGAAGGAGAGGGCTCCGGCGATGACGGCCTGGACGAGGACGGCGTCCGGGCGGACCAGGCGGGGCATGGTCTTCACCTCCTTTCAGGCATGGGTGGGGTAGGGACCTGGCGCGATGAGGTCGCGCCGACCGGATGGGGCGAGTGATCAGAAGGCAGGCGCCGAAGCAGCCTTGGGCTGGACCTTGCCGACGAGGACGCGAGCCGGACGCTCGGGCCGGAAGGGGTCCAGTTCCGGAATGCTCGGGGTGCGGTGCGCGTGGGCGTTGCAGATGTCCACGGCCTTGCGGAGCGTGGTGTGCGGGGCCCGGACACGGGACCAGCCGCCGGAGGAGTCACCGGCCACGGCGGTGCCGGGACGGTCCTTGTCGATCAGGACGGCAGCCAGCACGGCGTCTGCAGAGATGTCCCCGAAGGCCATGTTCGCCGAGGTCTCGTCGTTGACCCGGTGCGCGGTACGGCCGGTGAGCTGGGCGCGGAGCATGGTGATCCCCTTGCCGAGCTCGGAGCCGAAGCGCTGGCCGCAGATCTCCAGGTAGACGCCAGCTGCCCGGCCGAGCTGGGCGAGGCGGACCAGGTCGGTGACGATCCGGTCCCGCCGGGGCTCGTCCGCTTTGCTCGCGGCGAGAGCCAGCTCTGCAACCTCGTCCACCAGGATCACGACGGGTACGGGGCGCAGGTGTGCGGGCAGGTCCCAGATGTCGGCGGTGATCTCTGTGTCCGGCAGGGCGACGCTGATGCGCTGTTCGGCCCGGATGAGCTGATAGACGCGGGCCATGTACTGGACGAGTGCGGCCAGGAGTTCGGCGGCATCATCCGGGTTGTCTGCCAGGGCGGTGAACCGCGCGGCCAGAGGGAAGAGTTCGACCCCGTTCTTGCAGTCGATGCCGACGAGCGCGGCCTTCTGCGGTGCCAGTCCGGCGGCGAGTGTGCGCTGGTAGACGGACTTCCCGGACTGGGTCGCGCCGACGTTCAGGGCGTGCGGCACCTGCCGGTAGTCCCGGTGATGCACCGTCCCGTCCTCCCTCAGGGCCACGGGCACCCGGAGCCCTTCAGAGGGCACGGCCGCCGGCATGCGCACCCGCTTGAGTACGTCGTAGCCGGTCATCCGCAGCTCGACGACGCCGGAGCGGATCTCCTGCGAGACGACGTTGTGGACGGCGAAGGAGTGCCGCAGCCGGTCGGAGGAGGCGGAGAAGTCGAACGCGTCCTGGCCGGGGCGGAGTTTCACCCGCAGGACCAGCCCTGTCGCAGTGGGCTTCAGCCGCAGGATCCGGGGCGAACGCGCTTCCGGGACCGGGCGATTGGCGACCCGGGCGAGCGCCATCCGCCAGCGGGAGGGCGGGACGGTGAGCCCGCAGGCGTCCATCACCGAGCGGTAGCGGATCAGGACGCGGACCGTCGCGAAGGTGACCCCGAAGGTCATCCAGTACCAGGTGGGCCGCAGCCAGCGCAGGACGAGTACCAAGGCCACGGCGAGGACCACCAGCAGCGTGATCCATAAGGCGTCCATCGTCAGCCCGCCTTGGCGAGCGAGGTGACGGCGACGGCGCGGAAGCTGATCCCGTGGCGCTTCTGGCCGTTGAACTCGTTTTCCCACGGGCGGGCGACGAGGCCGGTCAGCGCGACCGGGGTACCCATGACCAGCTCGCCGGAGACATCGGCCTCCGCCACGGTCACGGACACGACCTCGGCGTTGCCGTTCATCACGAACAGCACGTCGACGGTCATGAGGTTGCCGCCGGTCTCGTTGTCGACGGCGACCTGGCCGGTCTTCTTGTCGCGCATCTTCAGCTGCGGGGGCTGGGCGACCATCACGGTCGCGCCGGTGGTGTCGACGGGAATCTGACGCACAGCAGATCACCCCTCTATAGGGGTGCGACTCCGTCACTCCTATATAGGAGTGACATGAAGAAGAGTGCCTGACTCCTATACATGAGTCAACCCGCCGCGAAGAGAAACTCGCAGCGGGCTGTGGGGAGTTGAGCGGGCGTCAGTCGCGCGCAGGGATTCGGTACTCGAAAACGAACTGGTCAGCGGCCATGAGCGTGTCGCAGACCTCCACCACGCGGCCCTCTTCGGTGACGGCGTTGCGCAGCAAGTGCACCACCGGAGCTCCAGGGGTCAGAGACAGCTCGGTCGCTTCCGCCTTGGCAGCCGGCCGGGCCTGGAGCGTCTCCACGAACTCGGCGAAGACGTGGCCGTGATCCTCAAGCCGGGCGTAGATGCCACCAGGACCGGGGTTGTCGGCGAACAGCTCGGGGATGTCCCTCGCGACGTCCCACGGCAGGTACGAGGTAGCCGTCTCGACCGGAGTCCCGTCGCGGAAGTACAAGCGCCGACGCGCGAGCACCTGAGTTCCCACAGCGACGCCGAGCCGCTCCGCGATCTCCTCCGGAGCCTCCATGGGCCCCCGGAACAGCATGCTGACGCCGGCTTCAGCGCCAGACTGCGCGGACTCGGCCAGGTAGGCCGCCTTACCCTCCTGCCGATGCGTACGCCGGAAGCGGTCCGAGGACCGGTGCCGTACCGGCGGCCGGGCCTTCACCAGCGACCCCTTGCCATGACGCGTCTCCACGAGCCCGCTGGCCCGAACCTCCACCATCGCCTTGCGGATCGTCCCGCCCGCGACGCCGTAGCGCTCCACGAGCTCGGACTCACTCGGCACCATGTCGCCAGGACCGAGCACTCCCGCCCGGATCTGCTGGACGATGTCGTCGGCGATCTGCACGTACCGAGGTACGGCCCTGCCACCTCCTACTGCGGTTCCCATAGTCCTTCTCTTCCTCCTATGCTCCTGTACATGAGTACGGGTTCCCCGCAGGCCAAGTCAACGCCACTGCACTCCGTGTCCGTCGCCGGGGCGGTGCTGCGCGAGGACGGCCGACTCCTGGCGATCCGCCGAGCTGACAACGGGACTTGGGAACTGCCGGGCGGAGTACTCGAACTCACCGAGTCCCCGGAGGCCGGCGTCCGCCGCGAGGTCCTGGAGGAGACGGGCATCGAGGTCCAGGTCCAGGAGCTCACCGGGGTCTACAAGAACACCACCCGCGGGATCGTCGCCCTCGTCTTCCGCTGCATGCCGACCGGAGGCACCGAGCGCACCTCAGAGGAGTCGACCGCGGTTGCCTGGCTCACCCCGGAGGAGGTGTCCGCGCAGATGTCCGAGGTCTTCGCGATCCGCCTCCTGGACGCCCTCGACGACGCAGGCCCCCACGTCCGCAGCCACGATGGCAGCCGGCTCAAGGCGTCCGCGTGAGTACTCCGGAGGGGAAACGGCGAGCTCCTAGGCCGATCAGCGAATTGCGAGACGTCTACGACTTCCTGGACGACGTGCGTTTGAGGCCGAGCATGTATGCGCCTCACAACTCGGTCACGCACCTGCACTCGATCTTGTTCGGGTTCGACGTTGCCATGCAGATCAGCGGCAACCCGGACGGCACTCCCTTCCGTACGTACGGGCCCTTCGCCGAATGGCTTCGCGATCACATCGGGGAGGGCTGCGGGAGCCTGACCTGGGGATACGCCATCGAGCTCACAGCCGAGGACCGAGGCGTACCGGCCATGGACCTCTTCTTCGAGCTGCTCGACAAGTTCCGAGCCGAGGCCGCGCGGTAAGAGTTTCCCTACTTCATCAAGGCACCCGCCGCGCACAGCGCGGCGCGCGCGGCCCGTCACCCGGGCCTGCGCGCCTGTCTCCGCCCCGCTCCAGCCCGGCCGCCGGCCGCACGCCTACGGCTCGGGTAGATGGTGGGAGAAACCCGCTGTGGCCGGGGCGGTCGGCTCCACGGCTTTAGGCAGCCACTTTGGGGCGAGCCTCTAAGATCACGGCCCCAACATCGTGCTTTACGGGCAGGTCCACAGACTGCCCGACTCGCCAGCAGCTTAAGGGGCCATGATCACTCACCCCAAAGCAGCTCCAGCCCAAAGCCGCTCCACCGAACTGACCGCGGCCTGGGGTGAGTTGAGGTCAAGGACTGTGCTGAAGACCGGTGGGTGCTGGGGGCCTTCGCCGGCCCCCAGACCCCCGCTTCGGTCGGTATCGACCGGCGCGAGCAGGTCTCGTCGTGGCTCACCACCGTTCGCGCCGGACGACACCGCCCACCTGTCCCCGTGGCTGGGGTGAGTTCGGCGACGAGGCCCGTCCAGGGCGCCCCGCCTGCAACCATGGCTACGCCCCCCGCGACCACCACGACTACGCCGGCTGACGCACCCAGGGCCCCGGCGCGAGTCGGGGCCTCGGGTGGGGTGGCAGGTGCGGCAGCGCTGGCGCAAGACAGCAGCGGTGCCCTCCGCTTGGAACTCTCGGCACCCTCAAATTTCGTGTGGGTCGACGGCAGACGGGATGACAGCCGGGGCGAACTGTGGCTGAGCTAGCCAGCAGCTTCGACACGCTCGACGTCAGGCAACGCGCCCGCTGGTCCAGTCAAGGCCCCTCAAGTGCAAGCAACGCACACGCCGAGGTCAGCCGACAGGAACACCGTGCGCGCTCGATCGGGGCCCAAAATCATTGCCATGTGGATCTGCGCGTCCCCTGCATCACGGAGGGCGTCGACCACCTCTGCGACCCCTGTCGTCGGCGAGATACCCGCCTCCATCAGCCCTTCGAGGCGCCAATGCCACGTGTCCCACAGGATCCGTGCGGAGACCGTCTTCCGCCCCTCGGAGAGCCACTCGAACTTGGCGCCGCCAAGGAGTACGGCTCGTGCCTCACGCGCCCAGGCGCCGTTATGTGAAGCCAAGGCTGCGGCCAGCTGCTCACGAGTCATGGCGCCAGGATCTCGTGCCCCTTGCGTGCCCGATCTAGCGGGGTGCCTCGGTGACTGACGGCGTCGAACGGGGAACACGTGTGGAAGTGGCCCCTGACCATTCTTCCTGATCAGGGGCCACTCATATGCGGTGGGTGTGGGATTTGAACCCACGGTGACTCGCGCCACGACGGTTTTCAAGACCTTCACAGCCGAGCATCGCTGAGAGTCCTTCGCCGTCGGCAGGGTTAGGCTGCCGGCAAGCTCTCCCAGGCGCCCCCACTCTCCTCCAGATCCCAACCCTCCACAGCAGCCCGATCCCTCGCGGCCGACTTACTGCTGATGGGTTCCTCCCTGTGTGTGGTCGAGATAGCGAAGTCAAGCTACGCATCCGGCTCCACATGACGGAGCTCAAATACGACGTCACCTGGCATGCCCTTGCTCCAAACGAGGTGCATGGTCACTCGCGGCAATCGTCTGTCTTGTTCCTCGGCCATGACGTGAGGCTAAACGTCGACGCCTCAGTACTGCGACCTGGCGCGCCAAAGTCGATCTGCCTTACTGCTCGCGCGCAAGTGACAAGCACCCTCCCAGGCCGTGATGGGGTTGTCGTGAGGGAGCCCAGAAGTGACCAAGTGACAACTGACTACAGCTCAGCCGCTGGTCAGCGCGTTGGTCGGTTGTTCACCCGGAGGTTCAGAGTGGCGGGGCAACACTCGCAGGAGAACAGGGTGCATGCGCAAGTGAGGCCCCCGTCTCTAGCCCTGACGGGGACCTCTTGGCCTTGCTGCGCGCTACTTCTTTGGAGCTAGCTTCGCAATGTATTGATGCGAGACCCCAAGCATGGCTCCTGCGTCTCTAACTGTCACTTCGCCAGTCAGGAGCCGCGCAGCTTCCTCAAGTGCATCTAGCGCAACGGCAGCCGCGCGCTCTGCTTCCTCCCGGGTCTTTTCCACCTTGGCGATGGCCTCGGCCATCTTGGGGTCAGCTGGCCTTAGCGCGATGTCGAAGGATTCCTCTGGAACGTCCAGTAGTAGGGCCACTACGTCCTTCGTCATCCTTTCTGCTTCGGGCCATGTTCGACCCTGCGTGATCCCGGCGTGGTTCGCCGGAAGGCCCTTAACTTGAACAATCCAGTACTTTCCGTCATGCACCGCAAGCGCGTCATACGTAAGCTTGTCGCCCATTTCTCCTTCCCTTCCTGTTCAGATCGCCGAACTGATGAGAGTCTGATCGTTGGGGGATGCCGAATAAGAGTCGGCATCCCCCGTGTCGATCAAGCCCCCTTTGCCGCCTGGATCAGATCCAGAGCCAGTCCTTTGGCGATCTCACTGTGTCGCGGGACAGGGAGGAGCACGCCGTTAATCGCGTACACCTCGTGGCGCGATCCCTGTCTCACGAGCACGAGATCCACCCCCTTACCTACGGCTACCTGCCGCAGTTCACGGAGTAAAACTCGTTTCTGCATGCGTGCAGACTAGTCGAGTGGTCATGTCCTGTCTACTTCAGGCGACATCCAATGGTCGCTGGTTGGACGGTTGCCGTCGCCAGGGAGGGCTGTACTGACCTGCACGCCAAGGTCGAGGCTTGGCGGTTGATGCCACCGGGACACTCGCGAGAACCTCCGTGTGAGTGCCCCTGAGTTCATCCCGTAGCGGAGCTCTCCGAGCATCCTGCGTTGTTGCCTCATTCAGGTGCGGTAACAACATTGACGACAACAGCCGCCAGACAGCAGCGCATAGGAGACACGAGGCGGCAGGGAACGTGAGCTTGCGGCCTATTTATGGACTGCCACGGCGGGATTGAAGCCGCCCACACCCCTCGACCTGCGGATACACGGAAGAAGTGCGGGGCCTGGTCGCTGCGAGGTCGGCACCGCTGTCCTGATCCCGAGGGCAGCACGGTCTGGGAGGGCGCACAAGGTCGTTCAGACAGTGGGGTGCTCCACCTTGTGCGCCCTCCCAGACCGTGCAGGGGCGGTGCCCATCAGGGCAACGGCACCGACCTCGAGGAGCACACCATGGCCTGCACCGACCCCCAGTGCGACGGCGGCATCATCCCCAACCCGTACTCGGACGACCCCGAGGACCTGACGCTCTGCCCCGGCTGCAACCACGGGTACGACCCCCGCGAATACGCCGGCTGACCCAGCCGCGGGCCTCGGCGCGAGTTGGGGCCCGCAGGGTTGGCGGTACAGCAGCGGCGTACCGCAACCACCGCAACCTCCCCCGGTCGCCAGTACCCCGGCCAGGCCGTGAAGCAGCCGGTATGACCGTCGCTGACCGATGTGGCTAGAGCTACGGATCAGAGCATCGTCGTGCCCTTCCAGTTCGCTGGAGAAGCGGCAAGGAACAGCGGTGGCAGCGCTCAAACGAATGACCCCTGACCGTTCTTGCTTGTCAGGGGTCATTCATCTGCAGTGGTTGCGGGATGGTCACCGCCGGACCCGAGCTGAGGTCAAGGACTGCGCTGAAGACCGGTGGGTGCTGGGGGCCTTCGCCGGCCCCCAGACCCCCGCTTCGGTCGGTATCGACCGGCGCGAACAGGTCTCGTCGTGGCTCGCCACCGTCCGCGCCGGACGACACCGCCCACCTGTCCCCGTGGCTGGGGCGAGTTCGGCGACGAGGCGCCGTCCAGGGCACCCCGCAAATTCTTGCGGACCGCGGCGGCTGTTGTAGCGCCCTCGGTGCACTCAGTCCAGGCCGAGGGTCTCAAGGTGGGCGAGGAAAGCCGCGACGAGCCGGGGACGCGTGACGTCAGGTACCGGGGAGTCTGGGATCTGTCCCTCGATTCCCCAATCGGTGTTGAAGGTGATGGCTTTGTCCTGCGGCACCACTGCGTCCCGGAGCCAGACAGCGAAGTTCGCGGCCGCGTGGGCGGTGCAGTCCCTGATAGCCACCCCCTCGGGTGTCAGCGCTGCGAAGCCCTCCAGCACCTCGTCATCGAACGTGATCCCGAAGTGCAACGAGGCTCTGCGGACCGGCCCCGTGCGGCCTTCGTCGAGCCTGAGAAACTCGTCCGGGTTTCGTGCGAGCAGGTGAGACCTGAACCCCTCGAACGTGAGCCCCCAGGTTTCCCCGTCGGCGGGGCTGAAGACGTACATGGTCCGGAGCTCGGCCAGGTCGGACGGGTCCAATTACTTTCTCCTGTGACGTGGGGATGCGGATCAGGGAACGTGGCGGGCATAGCCCTTGACACCGTAGGCGGCCATCATCACGCGCCAGTAGGAGACGGAGTCACTGTTGTTGGTGGCAACTTCGACTCCACGCATCTCCGTGTTTCGGGGGTCTCGGAGAGCCGCCGCGTACTTGGTCAGCTCCTCACGGTCCCCGATGTAGAGAAAGTCCTTCTTGCCAGTCTGATGATTGGCGCGGAGCTCGTCCAACGACCGATAGCACGGCTTGTTCGGTTTGTTGACGTACTTCGCCTCGACTGCCATCCCGTCGCTGTCGCGGAAGCCGTCCACCATCAGCGTGCTATTGGGGCTGATGCCTGTTGGGATGGGGACTTCGTATTCGGGGTAACCGGACACCCTCAGCTGGTAGGCCACAGGTCCCCCTGTGCCGCCCGAGACGTCCCCCGCCCGCAGCGAGTTCAGCCAGGTCTGGAAGTTCTTCTGCTGCGGACCGGTCAGAGGCGGGAACCGGGGGTCGGAAGGCGTCGGCGGCGGTACCGGCTGGACCCGAGGGCCGTTCGGCACGCGGTAGCCGACCGGGACAAGGAGGGGTACGCGGACGAGGGGGGCCAGGAAGGGCGGTAGCGACGGCAGGAAGCCGCCGCCATCGGGCTGTGGCATGGGGACACGTGCCTGGGAGCTGTCCATGGCGGGCGGGATCTTGCCCAGACTAGCGATGCGCATGTCGGCGGAGACCAGCTCGTGCAGACCACCGTCGTGACCATCACCGCCAAAGCGGGCGCGGTCCCAGGGGAGCAAGGTGTCACCCGTGATGGGGTTCGACTCTTCGGGTATGCGCTTCGAGGCGGTTTCGACATGGTCCGCATAAGCCTCGCAAGCGTTGGCGATCATGCGGCATGCGGTGGGGAGGTTCGCCATGAGGGTCTCCTCCGGCCCCACTTCGCTGGGCGGCGGGGTCTTGCCCACGAACAGCTTGAAGAAGCCCTCCACGGCGGTGGCAGTCTCGCCCTGTTGGTTGGTGGTCGCGGTATTCCACGCGGTCTCGGAGTCCCAGTAGGCATCTTCGAGGATCTTCGCGGCCGAGTTCCAGACCTTCGCCGTCTTGCGCAGCTTGTCGCGCTGCCCGTGAAAGCGCTCGTCGAAGAGATACTGATCGGTCCAGCTCGTCTTCCCGACAACCTCGGGGAGATCCTCAGCCTTATGACTGGCACGTGCGTTGCAGTCGGGCCCGGACGGCTGCGAGCCGATGGCTGGAGCGGCCGGGCTCTGGTCGAGGAGGGCCGCCGCGATCGCGTTGTCCTGTCGGATGAAGTCCTCAGCGGCCTTGAGGAGCGTGCCGGCGCCGTTCGCCATGACCTGGTGCGCGTGGCCAGCCGACGCAAAGACGGTCGCTACCGCCGGCTTATACACGGCGGCGAACGCCCGCCCGGCTCCGTCGTCTCCAGCCATGCCGCCGTGCTGACTCAGTTCGGTGAACAGCAGACCCAGCATGTCGTAGATGAGGTCTCTCAGGTCAACCATGGACCAGGACGCGTTGACGAAATTCTCTGTCCGGTGTTCCAGATCCAAGGCTCCCCCTCCTGATGCCCGCTGCGTCTGAAACCGTACACGTGTGATGTGACCTGCCTCTGAGGTCGGGACAGGTTTCCGCCACCCCGACCCCGGGGCGAAGGTCTGCTCTACAGATCGCTGGAGGAATGGTCACCTTCAGGTACCAGCGCCCTTGGCCTCCGGATCTTCCCCAGTGGGCAACCTTGGGACCGTGACATCCATGCCATAGCCGTGCCAGGTAAGGCGGGAAGCATCGGTCAACGGCGGGTACCGAAGTGAGCCGCAAGGGCGACCCGGTGCTCGTTTTAGCTGGTCAGGGGCCTGGTGGCGCGGATGAGATCGGTGATTCCCAAGCCTATAGCGCGGGTTCGATTCCCGTCATCCGCTCCACGACAAAGCCCCAGGTCAGCGTCCTGGGGCTTGTTTGTTGTCTAGACCTATCGAGGCCCGCGTGCCATAACTGCCCTAACGGGGCGTCAGGTTGTTGCCGCGCCCCTCGCGCGCATCACCAGTCCGGCAGCCACCAGCTGGAGCCGGACAATGGCGCCAATGTCGTCAGCGAGCCTGCACTGGCGACGGCCCAGGGGCGACGCCACGCTTGTGATCCTCCTCGACACCCTGCTGCTCCCAGTGGTCACGACCCGGCAGTCACACAGCACCCAGCCACCACGACCAGCAGGCAGACGCCGCCGACCGAGCGGCCGGGAGGCGCGGCGCCGACCAGGCGGCGGCACACATCTCAGCGCGGGCCCCAGGGGCATGTCGGCGCACTCGAAGGGCTCAGAGCGCCGCCTCCCCTCCGAGGCTTCCGGCCTTGATGGCGCCCCGCAGGACATGAGCGATCTCCTCGGGCTTGAGGTCGATGCTGTCGACCCCCTCCGTGGTCAGCGGGATCTCCTCCAGCGCGTATTCGCCGCGTCCCTCGGCGCTGAACTCGGGGCCGGTCCGGTCCTCGAAGGACCACGTCGCGATGCGGGCGAGGTAGAAGAGCTGACGCTCGTCGTCGGACTCCATCGTGTGCAGGAGGCGGACGATGTCGGCCTTCCCCGCGATCTCCTCGTGGATCTCCCGGTGGAGCGCGGCCTCCCGGGACTCGTCGCTCTCCTCGACCCCGCCGCCGGGCAGCACCCAGTACACGGGGATTCCGGGCTTGGTGCGGCGGATGACCAGCATCGTGTCGTCCGCGGTGACGAGGACGGCTCGGACTCGTTCGATCATGTCGGTCTGTCTCCTTCGTTGTTGACGCTCAGCGAGGAAGGACGCCCGTCACTCCCCCGCGCGCTGGCGCAACAGTGGAGCCAGCTCCCTGTACCAACCGCGGCCGACGGCCTGGAGCATTTCGGCGAGGGCGATCTGTTCGCCGATCCGGCCGGCGGGGGTGTCCAGGACGTCGGCGAATTCGATGCGGATGCGCGCGGCGACGGCGGGGACCCGGAGGCTGTTGACGTAAAGCATGGCCGGGTCGTAGCCGACGGGGACGGCGCCCCACCGTTCCCAGTCGAGGATGACGAGGGGGTGGTGCGTGAGGTTGGCCCACTGGAGATCGGCGTGGCCGGTGACGCGTTCCGTGAGGAGCGGAGCGGGAATGCCCAGGAACTCCGGGAACACGCGGTCCGCCCAGGATTGACGGATGGTCTCGCGGGGCGGCTCGGCGGAGCTGAGGGCGTCCAGGCTCTCCCGCAACGTCGCCCACCAGGAGTCCGGGAGACCTGGGTCGTCCGTAAGGTCGGGGGTTTCCGGGGAGATGACGGGCTGGGCGACGTAGTCGATCAGCTCAGCCTCGAAGACGTACTCCCCGCGCCCCCATCGGTACAGGTCGTGGAGGTGGAGGCGGGACACCTTGTCCGAGACCCGTTCCTCGGCGAGCGCGATGCCCTCGTTCCGGGTGGTGGGGGTCTTGGCCGCCTCGCCGCAGTGGACGCGGAGCCAGTGGCCGCCTTCGGTACGGGAGCCGATCGTCCGGCCGAGCCATCCCCAGGACAGCGGGCCCGTCGGAGCGGTGGCCAGGTGTGAGGATGCGGTGGCGAGGGCGTCCTCCATGCGGGCCCTGGTGGTCTCATCATTGGGCGAGTACATCGGTGACCCTCCTGAGCTGGTCCGGTTCGAGCGGGGAGGCGATGGCTTCCTGGGCGGCCTTCCAATGCTGCGGCGTACTGGCGGACAGCAGTATCACGTCCAGGCTCGGGCAGGACGCCGCAACCAGGAGGCAGGCGGCAGCCGTGCTGGTGCCGGGTCGGATGAACTTGGTGAGTTCGGGTGTGGCCAAGTCGAGGAGTTCGCCGCCGTGCAGGGGAGAAGAGCCGAAGGTCAGCAGGCCGGCGGCGCGGGCCTGGACGAGCGGGCCCCGCCGGCCGAGGGCGAGGGCGATCGGGCGGACCATGACTAGGCTGACCGGCTGCTGGATGGCGCCGAGGTGGTGTTCACCCGATCCAGCGGCCTCCTTGGCCAGGGCGAGGAGTTCGGGGACAGTGAATGCCTCGTGCTGGAATCCGGACCAGGTGGCCACTCCGTACCCGGCGATGCGGCCTTCGGTGGCGTACTCCTCCAGCACGGCGAACGCATCACGCAGCCGCGCGTGCAACACCGCACGGTCCTGGTCAGCGTGCTCGGGGTTGTGCACGAACACGATGTCGGCGCGGCCCAGGGCCGCGAGGGAGCGATCGGTCTGCCAGCGGGCGAAGCCGGGGTGGAGGCTGTGGCCGACGGCGGCTTCCTCCGGCGTGAGGAAGCCGGCCGCCACCGCGGCCTCGCCTTCCTGCCGGGTGAAGAACCCGGTCTTCGTCGCGACCATCGCACGGGGGTAGTCGGCGATGACCGGGCCGAGTGTCCGGTGGGCCCTGGCGTAGTTGGGTGCCGTGTCCAGCCAGACCAGCCCGTCGGAGCACGCGGTGCGCGCCGACTCCTCGACGGTGCGCACCCGGTACGTCCCGAGCCCGAGGGCGGCGGTCACCTGGCGCCCCGATCACTGCGGCGGCCTGTCCACCGACCAGGGCCGAGACGACCTCGGCGCTCTGGGCAACGGTGAGACCGGATGCGGCCGACCAGGAGAACGAAGTGTTCGACCGCCGCGGATTCATGACGGCTTCGGCCGGCGCCGGGATCGCCGTCATACAGCCCTCTTCCCTGCTCTCGTCAGGACGGAGGATCGGAGCAGACGTTCCAAGGCAGTTGAGCCAGCGCACCGCCCGGCTCCGGCGCCTCGACGACTTCGTGGGCGGTGGCGACACCTACCAGATGTACGTCCGCGAGCTGGCGACCACGACCCGTCTGGCCGACGAGGGGGTCTACAGCGAGGCGACCGGCAGGGGGCTGCGGGGAATCATCGCCGAACAGGCTCAACTCGCAGGCTGGGCGGCATACGACGCGGGCCAGTACGAGGAGGCCCGCGGGCACTACATGACCGCCTTGGCCGCATCACGCAAGGCCGAGGACAGCTCTCTGGAAGGCAACTCGCTGGCCTTCCTCGCGTACCTGGAATGGACCGTGGGTGGCGACTCCGGGATCCGCTTCGCCACGGCCGCGTACGAGGCGCTCGGTTCGGGGACGGCACCCGTCGTGCGGGCACTGCTGGCCGACCGATTGGCCTGGCAGCACGCGACCTCGGGGAACGCCCGGGAAGCGGACTACGCGCTGGGCCTCGCCGAGGAGGCGATCCACGAGCCGGGCGACGAGCCGGGCCCCGACTGGGCGTACTGGGTGGACCGCGACGAGATCGCGATCATGACGGGCAGGTGCTGGTCGGAGCTGCACCGGCCCCTGCGGGCGATCCCGGCCCTGGAGGACGCCCTGGGCCGGTACGACGACTCCCGGTCCCGCGACAAGGCGCTCTACCTGTCGTGGCTTGCGGCCGCTTACCTGGACGCCGGCGAGATCGAGCACGCGACCGCGATCACGACCCGGGTGTTCGACCTCTCCGAGGGACTCGCGTCGATCCGACCGATGGTTCGGGCCCGCCTGATGGTCAAGCGACTGGAGCCCCACCGGTCCCTCGCCCCGGTCGGTGCGCTACTGGAACGGGCCAAGGGTTAGCGGGTGGCCCGAGTGATCCAGTCCAGGTACTCCGCTCGGCCGGCGTCGATGGTGAAGGCGATGACCTCGGGCGAGTCGTAGGGATGGTTGTCCACCAGGTGCTTCTCCAGCGCTTCGCGCCGGTCACCGGCCGTACGGAAGGTCACCTGGAACTCGGTCCCCTCGGAGACCTCTCCGAGGTGCCGGTACGTCGTCTCGATGGGTCCGGTCACCTGCCCGGAAGCGGCCAGATTCGCCTCCACTGCCGAGCGCGACAGCTTCCGCGCGGCGTCCTGATTGTCCACGGTCGTGATCACGATCAAGAAGTCAGCCATGGGGGCAACGTACCTGGCCTGGCGACGCGTTGGCCTGCACAAGGCATTGATTCCGGCGAGATCGACGAGAACCGATCACACCGGGCGCCCCGCACGACCCCGGCGCCCTTACGCGCTCCTGGCCGAACGGGTGACGCGAGCCTTTGCCGCCCCTGCCGGAACCCTAATTTCGGAGCATGAACCTGAAGAACGGGAAGAACGATCACCGCATGACCAGCGCTGGCATCGACCTCGACGCACTCCCTCCGGACACCCTCGTCACCCAGAACGGCAAGATCACACCGATCGGCGAGTTGGTCATCGAGAAGATGGCTAAGGATCTGGCCGCCATCTGTCAGCAATCCCGAGACCCGCAGGCTGCGATGAAGGTGCTCCAAGAGATCATCCCCGAGCAGATGAGGAAAGTCGTCAGCCAGCCCGCCTACGACGAACCCAGTGCGCTCCGCGCAGCCCTGACCGGCCTGGCCGGGTCCCAATGCCTTGAGCGCCGTCCGGGCCGCGATCCTCTGACTGGCCACAGGGACGACGGTCAGCCCGAGACCGACGCGACGTTCTTCGATCGGCTGGTGTGCACCCAGCAGCATGGCCACAGCGGCGACCACGAAGACGCCCTTGAGCGAACCTGGCAGCAGGCGGAGCTTTCGGTGTGACCTTGCGGTTCTCCAGCGCCTTGTTTCGCGCTAACCGCATGGGCCCGATGCTCGTCGCGAACCCATCACGATGATCCGGGCGACCGACGCTTCGCAACGCAGTCAGACAGGCCCGTGAACAGAGCACACGGCATCGTGGTCTCCGTGATCGCGTGGACGGTTTGGAGGTCGGCGTAGGGGTTGATGGAGAAACTCAGGTTCGGCTCGCGACTCAACCTCGTCATGGTCATCGGCGCGAGCGCGACGAACTCGTTCGTCGGCTCCCACATGGGGCCGAACACATCGCCCCAACACCTGAGATCCGGCAAATCGGTGCCGCTGACATCGACGACCAGGACAGTCGGCATCAGCTTCGACTGCCTCACCTTCCGCTTTTCCCTCAGCACGTTGCGCGCCACTACCTGTGCCGTCGCGATCATGTGAGGGCTGTTGCACGGCGCTGCCATCCTGCTGACGCTTTCGTTTGGCGTGACCCGGATGGTCACCCACGCAGCAGGTAGGCCACCACCCACGCCGGCCACCGTCACCATCACCCGGCAGGACGGGGGCCAAGTCACCGGCATTGCGGCTAAGGGCGGTGCCGGGGGCGGTCCCGAGGGCTCAGCCCGTCCTCCCGCACCCGCAGGGCTAGGTCGATCTTCGTGTACGTCGGGCGACCGGCCCGCTGGTACTTCTCCTTGACCCGGTCCAGGTAGTACTTGGCGGTGTTCGGACTGACGCCCGCCCGCCGCGCGGTGGCCTTCGGGGTGAGCCCGGAGGCGTAGTCGAGCAGGACCTGGAGCTCGCGCGGCGCCAGCTGCGGCCGGGCGGGGCCGGTGTCGTGCGCCCAGGCGAAAGCCAGCTCGACGGAGTGTGCCGTACCGCCCCCGGCCACCGCCTCCACGGCGCCCACCAGCGTCTCCAGGGAGTGGTCCTTGGTGAGGTAGCCGTCCGCCCCGGCCGCCACCGTCCCGACGATCCGAGCCCGGTCCGCGACCGTACTGATCACCAGCACCCGGCTGCGCGCCGCACACAGCCGCCGGACGTTCTCCTCGGGGACGGAGCCGTCGCGCAGCACCAGGTCGAGCAGCACCACGTCGGCGGGCCGGCCGCCCACCGCGAGCAGCTCGTCCACCGTCTCCACCGCGGCCAGCAGCCGTAACCGCTCCACCCCGGCCAGCCAGGAGGGCAGGCCCTCGCGCAGCATCCGATCGTCGTCCACCACGGCCACGGTGATCACGCGGGCCACCGCAGCTGCACGCTGGTGCCCTCGCCGGGGGCGCTGTCGATCTCGGACTGTCCGCCTATCTCGGCCAGCCGGGCGTGGATGGAGCGCCGCAGCCCGGTCCCGGCCCCGGACCCGTCCGGCGTGCCGCCCCCCGGGGCTCTCGGGTCGAAGCCGGCGCCCCGGTCCACCACCGTGACGGACACGCCCTCGCCCACCCCGACGGCCGTCAGGAAGGCCTGTCCGGTCTCGGCGTGGCACCGTACGTTGTTCAGGGCCTCGGACACGGCGGCCGCGAGGGCGGTGGCCACGGGGCGGGGCACCGCCGGCAGTTCGCGGTACTGGGCGGTGACCTTCAGGCCCAGGCACTCGGCCGAGTGCACCGCCTCCTCCAGCGCGGTCCCGACGGCCACCTCGGCGGCCTCCGCACGGGCGGCCTCCGGGTCGTCCTCGCGCTGGATCAGCCGCCGCAGGTACGCGGCCTCGCGGGCGCACCGCTCGCGCACCAAGGGCGCGTTGGCGTCCACCCGGCCGGCGGCGATGGTGGTCAGCGTGGCCAGCACGGTGTCGTGCAGGGCCCGGTGGTGCGCGATCCGCTCCGCCTGCCGGGCCCGCGCGGCCTCGGCGGTCAGCGCCCGCCCCTTGGCCTCGTCCAGCTGGGTGCCCTGGCGGCGCAGGTACCACCAGAAGACCCTGGCCATCACGGCCGAAGAGAGCACCGAGTTGAGGTGCCCGACGAGCGCGGACCCCGGAGCCGCCTCGGCGCACAGGGCGGATCGGTCTACAACGGCGCTTCCCTCATCCAGGCCAACGGCTAGAGCTGCGCCACCTTCACGTGGATCTTCCAAAGCGGTGAGAAGGGCGACCACTGGGAGATCAAGGAGGTGGGCACCGGGCTCTGCCTGAACGACACCGGCCGCCGCTCGCCCGTGGTGTTCGGCGCCTGCAACGTCGCCCAGATCGGCTAGCAGCTCCGCGCGAAGCCGCTACACCGCGGTGCGGAGGCCGTCGAAGGCAAGTCCTACGACGGCCTCCGCCAGCCGTTCGGCGTCCCCGCGGGACTCCGGCTGCGGGCTGTACCACTCCACCAGCGTGCGCCGACGTTGTATCCCGCACATGAAATCGCCGTCCGCCCACGGGCCAGGGAAGCGGGACCACACAGCGCTCGGCGAGGGTGGGGCGGGCGGCGCGCAGGTGCGTGGGTGGCTTCGACCCGGCTACGGGCACGGCCTCATCGTGTCGGGGTGAAGCCGCCCCAGACCGAGAGTGCGCCGCGGGGACCGTTGGCGTCGACGCGGTAGCCGTCGTGCTTGGCCTCGCGTTCGCCGGCGGCGTGGTTGTACTGGCCGGCGAAGACATGCTGTCCGGCCGGGACCGTGCGGCCCGGCTTGAGAGTCCAGCGGTAGACCACTGCTCCGCCCTCGTGCTGCACGGTGACGGTGAAGTCGTCGGCGGGCAGCGTCCGCCAGCTGCCGGTGCTCTGCACTCCGCCGGTCTGCGTGATGCGTAGTTCCATGGTGAGTGCGGTGAGCGTCTGGGTGGTCTTGAGGGTGATGTTGCTCTGCGCCCAGTAGGTGTTGCTGCCCGCGTCCAAGGAGCCGGCCGACCACAGGGGCCCGTCCTGGACGTGCGCGCTGCCGGGCCGGGCCGGGCCCGCGCTGCCTGACGTCGCAGGGCTGGGGCTCGTCGAGGACGGGCGGTCCGGCGCGGTCGGGCTACCGGTGGTGGGCGCCGACGGCGTCGGGTGGGGAGTCCCGGGCGCGGATGGCGCGGACGGCGCGGACGGCGTGGACGGCGCGGCGGGGGTGGCCGAGATGTCCGGCCGGGCCGGCGGGGACTGGACGATGGCGGCGACGGCGAAACCACCGACCGCCAGAATGCCGACCGCGGCGAGGGAGGCGAGCGCGACCCTGGGCCAGGGCCTCGTGCCTGATGACTCGCGGGGACCGGCGGGGGCGCCGGACATGCCGCGTTCCACGCGTGCCAGGATCCGGGCGCGGTCGGGCCGGTGGGCCTCGGCGGCTGCGCGCAGCCGCCCGGTGAGCTCCTCGTTCAACGGCTCCTCCTCCCCGCCAACAGTTCCCCGGCTGCTCCTGTGCTGCCCAGTATCCGTTCCAGTTCGGCCATCCCCTTCGAGGTCTGGCTCTTCACCGTACCGACCGATATTCCGAGCGCCAGAGCGGTGTCCTTCTCCGACAGGTCGAAGGCGTGCCGCAGGACCACGCATGCCCGCTTCCGGAACGGCAACCGGGCGAGAGCAGTACGCACATCCACCACGGCGGCCGCGTCCGGGCCATCCAACGGCTCCGCGCCGCGGGACCAGAACAGGGCGATCCGGCGGCGCTCGCGAACCGCGCTGCGGATCCGTGACCGTGCCAGGTTGGCGACCACTCCACGCGCGTAGGCGAGTGGGTACTCGGCCTGGCGCAGCCGGTCCCAGCGCTGCCACAGTGCGATCAGGGCGTCCGCGGCCAGATCGTCGGCACCGTCCGCCTCGCCCGTCAGGAGATGGGCGAACCGGGCGAGTTCGGCGTAGTGGCGTTCGAAGAAGTCGTGGAACTCCGCGGACGCGTCATCGAGGACCATGTCCCTCGGTCGCCCCCTCCGCAAATGTGTGCGTCAACATCCGGCGCGCAGCGTAACAGTGGCCAGTACACCCAGGGCGCTCCGAAGCGGCGGTATCCCAGCCGCCGCCCGGCCGCGGTGCGGTGTCAGTGCGGGGCGAACTGGACCCGGGTCGGTTGTGCGACGTTCGGCAGCAGCGCGGTCCCGTCGACCGTCAGCTGCTCCCCGTAGATGTCGGTGATCCTCATCGCGCCGCCGCACCCGCTGCCGTCGGCGGAGAGGAAGTAGTTGTAGTCGGTACGAGGCAGCCTCCGCCAGCCCTTGGTGGTCCGTACCTCCAGCCGTGCGACCGGGTTCCGGTGGTCGATCACCTGGATGCCGCACCAGTGGGGGTTGGACCCGGCCTTGTACCGGACGGAGATCGTGCCGGACGTCTGGGGGCTCAGCAGGCTCCAGGTGATCGGGATACGGCCGAGCTTGGGATCGGCCAGTTTGGCGAAGGCCTGTTCGCTGACGTCCAGTTGCCCGGGTGCGCAGGGCAGCGGGCACTCGTTGGTGATCCGGACCGTGATCGAGGCGCCGCTCGCGGCGCGGACGCGCACGTAAGCGCCGCACGCCCTGGACGATTCGTAGTCGGTGGTGTTCATCGCCGCGATCATGAGGTCGTCGCTCGGGCCGAACAGGCAGGCGCCGTTGCCGTCGCCGGCGGCGTAGGCGGTGGCGACGCCCTTGTAGGTGGTCCCGGGCTGGATGCGGCCTGCCGACGGTGCCGTGCTGGACGCCGCCTGCGGGGTTGCCTTCGCCGAAGGCGGTGGCGCCGCGGTGGTCGTACCGACGGCCGCGGTCGCGGTTGCCGCGGCATGCGAGCTGTCCGTCGGGGGCGCGGAACTCGTCGGGGTCGAGGGCGTGGCTTCCGGGTGGGTGGCGGCGGGGGCCGCCACGTCGGCTCCGGTCTCGGCCTTGGGGCCGGGGCCGGGGCCGGGGAGCATGGCCGTCACCAGGCAGACGAGGATGCCCGCGGCGGTCAGCGCCGTCGTTCCCGTCATCAGCCTGTGTCTACGCCTGCGCTGCCGCGCGGCCTGCCGTGCAGTCTGCATGTCCGTCCGTTCGAAGATTCGAGTCGAGGTGCACTGCTTGGTCGCCGCAGGATGCGAAAAGGTTGCCGACGGTTCCCACCGGGGATGACACGGAAGCGGGCGCGCGGCGGGTCCCCCGGGGCGGCCGGGCAGCTGCGTCCCGTACGGGCCCGCTCACTGGGCGGGGGATCGGGAACGGACTGCGCGTCGTGGGCGGAGAGCCGTTCCATTTCGCCGCGCGCCGCTGGACCGACCAACAGCTCGACGCCGCGCGGTGGCGTCGTAGTGCTTCGGTCCGTACCCGCGATGAAGTCCACAAAAGAGAGGAACCCCAGCCGACGCACGGCTGGGGTTCCTCGAGGCGGTGAGTATCGGTCAGCAGGTGGAGTTGCCCGTGCCGTAAACCGCTCGTCTGCGCGCTGGCAGGCCGCCCCGCATCGCGGTCACAGGGGACCGGGCAGGTTAGCGCTGCAGGGTGAGGACACCCGGCCGGTACGGCAGTTGGTCGTAGGGGCCGCCCGCGGTGGGGGACTTGCCCTGGTAGAGGAACTGCAGGTTGCAGGGGTCGATGGTCATGGTCTGGTCGGGGTTGTTGCGGACCAGGTCACCGTGGCTGATGTCGTTGGTCCAGGTGGCACCGCTGTTGGCCTTGCCCGCGAAGGGGTTGCTTTCGCCGGCGGCCTGCGGTGTCCACGCACCGCTCAGGCTGGAGGCCGTGAACGAGCGGAAGTAGCGCCCGTTCGCGCCCCTCGCCTCAACGATCATGAGGTACTGGTTCTGGCCCTTGACCTTGTAGACCTGTGGCGCCTCGAACAGGTTGTCCGGCGTGTCGCTCATGACCGTCGTGTACGAGGAGCCGAAGTTGCCCGGGAAGCTTCCGATAGGCATGCTCGCTCGGTAGATCTTGCCGTTGTCACCGGCGAAGAACAAATACATGTTCTGGTCGTCAGCGATCAGGGTCTGGTCGATCGGGCCGGTGGGGGAGTCCGTGCGGGGGATGCTTCCGGTGAACAGCGGCTGTGGCGCGGACCAGCCGTTGGGGTTGGTGGGGTCGCTCGACGTGCGGTAGATGAAGGGCCACGCGCCCCACTGGTACGCCAGCACCCAGATCTTCTTGGGCGCGAAGTAGAACAGTGTGGGCGCCACCGCAGCCTGGCTCATGCCGGACTGGCCGGCCGACGCCATGTCCGACCAGTTCGTGAAGGGACCGAACATCATGGAGCCGTACGAAGATCCCGAGAAGTTCGACCCGTAGACCAGGTGCTTGCCGTTGTACGTCACGTTGGTGAAGTCCTTCAGCGAGGCCCACCCGTTCGCCGGCTGCGCCAGCGCACCCGTCGACGTCCACCGGTACGTCGACGGAAGAGCGCACGTGCCGCCCGTCGGCGCGGGCGTTGTCGGGGTCGACGTCCCGGACAGGCCGGTCCACTGCTGGTTGCTACCGGACCAGCAGGAGTACAGCTGGATCTTGGTGCCGTTGGCGGTGGCCGCGCCGATGGCGTCGAGGCACAGCCCGGACTGGACGCCGGCGATCGTGCCGTTGGTGTTGATGTTCCACTGCTGGTTGGCGCCGCCGTTGCAGTCCCAGATGACCACCGCGGTGCCGGTGCTGGTGCCCTTGGCCATGGCGTCCAGGCACTTGTTGCCGTAGATCTTCAGCTGCTTGCTGGAGGTATAGGTCCAGCGCTGGTTGGTCTGTCCGTTGCAGTCCCACAGCTGCGCCTGGGTGCCGTTGACGGTGGTGGAGCCGTTGATGTCGATACAACGACCGGAGGTCGCGCCCTTGATCTCCCCGGTACGGGTCCCGCCGGTCGTCCCGCCCGTGGCCTTGAGGGCGTTCACGACGGCGGTGTAGGCGGCCTTGGGTTTGCCGTTGTTGTCGAACAGCAGGGGGCTGTCGCCGCTGCGCCAGGAGTCGCTGTCACGGATGCCCCATACCGTGATGCCGGTGCACCGGGCCACGGACAGGCAGGCTTTGACCGTGTTGGCGTAGTGGGTGGACGACGCCTGGGCGATGTCCAGCTCGGTGATCTGGACGTCAACGCCCAGGGCGGCGAAGTTGGACAAGGTGGTCTGGAAGCTGGGCGGCGGGCCGCTGGTGCCGAAGTGGCTCTGGAAGCCGACGCAGTCGATCGGCACGCCGCGGGACTTGAAGTCCTTGACCATGCTGAAGACGCCCTGGGTTTTGGCATCCGACCAGTTCTCGATGTTGTAGTCGTTGTAGCAGAGCTTGGCCGAGGAGTCGGCCGCCCGGGCTGTGCGGAACGCTTCCTCGATGAAGCCGTTGCCCAGCACGTTCTGGAACACCGAGCTGCGGTGCTGGGTGGAGCCGTCGGCGAACGCCTCGTTGACCACGTCCCAGGCGTAGATCTTGCCCTTGTAGTGGGTCATCTGGGTGGTGATGTGGTTGTTCATCACGCTGCGCAGCGTGGCGGCGTCGGTGATGCCGCTGACCCAGGTGGGCAACTGGGAGTGCCACACCAGAGTGTGCCCGCGCATCCGCTGCCCGTGGGAGGTCGCGTGGCTGACGATCCGGTCGGCGGGGCCGAAGTTGAAATTGCCGCGGGACGGTTCGATGGCGTCCCACTTCATCTCGTTCTCCGGGGTGATCATGTTGAACTCCCGGTCCAGGATGTTGGCGTACGTCGAGTCGCCGAGCCTGCCGGCGGCCACAGCGGTGCCGAAGTACCTGCCCGAGGGGGCCGCCTGCGTACCCAGGTTCGCGGCTCCGGCGGAGCTGGGGAGGAGCGTCACGACACCGGCCACCATCGCCGCGGCCGTCAGTCCTATCGTCAGTGTTCGGCGACGCCGGCCGATCCGGTGCAGGCCCTTCATGATTCTCCTCGGGGGTCGCGGGTCACCCTGGGTGCCGTGATCGTGCGCGCATCGGCCGGTACGGCCTGATCCGCCGCGGGGTGGGTGCGGTGCAGGACGTGGCGCCGTTCCTGCGCACCGGTCGCCCGGGGGTCGTGGGTGTGTCGCGTCATTGGAGGGGCCTTCTTCAGGGGATGCGTCAACGGGGGAAGTCGGGGAACCTCCCACGCCGACACGTCATGGTGAGCGGCGGGAAGGCACCCCACGAAAGTGGAGGCCTCCGAACTCGCGGTCTCGTAACAGAAAAGTCGCGCCGTCCGGACGATTGCTCAGTGCTGCATCTCGCAGGCAAAAAGCGTTATGCCAAGCTCCGCGGTCTGGTCGTCGCTGTGGAAAGGGCGCGCCGCCCCGATCATCAGTGAAGGTTTTTGGAGTGGTATCGGTGGCGGTTGCGGTGATCATCCTTCAGGCCGGTCCCGGCGAGGCAGCCGTCGATGAATGCGGATCGAAGCTGGATTCGGCGCAGCACTCGGCTCACTGCCGGGTTGGGAACGGCGTGGTGCAGGATCGTGGTGCAGGATCACCAGCTGTCACTGCGCGACTCGGTCCAAAATGCTCAGGGAGCGGTAGCCCAGGCCCTGCGCATGATGAAGGAAGCCTGGCCGGTGAAGGCCTGAGTGCCGTCGGAGCCATCGAGCCAGATGCCGCCGTCGCGGTGGCGGAGGGCCGATCCGGGGTAGTTGTGCGCGTGCAGGGTTACCGACCCGGTGACCGCCCCGGGGTGCGGACAGAAGGTGGCGTCTTCACGGAACAGTTCGCTGCCGTCGTTGGTGCTCAGCCGTAGCCGCAGGTCACGATGGCGCAGATAGCGGCCGTCGGCGGCGCGGAAGGTGACGCACCGTGTGTCGGCCAGCCCCCCGACGACCGTGAAGGTGACCCGCTGCCGTGTCTGTGCGCTGCTGGACGCGGAGACTCGGCCGAGCGTCGCGAAGTCATCGGCATACGTGAGGTACAGGGCGGGCTCGTCCACGGACTCCAGCGACTGTGCGCCCAGCGGAACAGTGCCTGCGACGGGGGACGGACTCACGGGGGACGGTCCGGCCGACGTGGTGGTGCGCAACGGGATCGGCGTGGGGTTGCCGACCGTGGGAGCGGCGATGACGCCGGGCACCCGGTGCGCCGGTTCGGGCCAGGTCGCGTAGGTGGCGGTCCCGGCGATGAGCACCGCGCCGGTGGCGAGGCTCGCCACCGGATGAGCGGTGACCGCGAAGAGCTTGCCGATCAGCGAGCTGTGCAGACCGCCTCCCACCGTCGCCGTGCCGACGGCGACGTGTGCCGTGGCCAGCCCGGCGGCGCTCGCGGCCGTACCCGACAGCAGGCCCTTGGCGGCCAGCGCGGCGATGAGTCCGGCCGGGACGGCCAGCGGCGCAAGGCTGAGGAGCAGCAGTGCGGCCGGAACCCGTTCTGTCGTAGTCGCCATGCAGACCGGGCAGCCGCGGGTGTGCCGCGCGATCCGCTTGCGCCACACCGATGCACGGAGACCGTCCCAGCCGACGACGGTCTCGTCCAACTGCGGGCAGCGCGGGTCGGCCTCCAGCGCGGCGACGATCGTCCGGCTCAGTTCCAGCTGCTCGCGCATGCGTTGCAGGCGTACTCCGACGTGGGCGACAGTGAGCCCCGTCGCGGCGGCGATGTCATCACGGCTCAGCGAGCCGGCGCATTCCTGCCACCACAGCGACAGCAGCACCCGATGGTCCGGGTCGAGCCACCGGCCGGCTTCGACAACCTGACGGCGCTCGTCCGACACATGCAGACGCAGGATCGTCAGGTCCTCAGGTTCGGCGTCGGCGTCCGGCATCTGGAGTGCCTCGTCGATGACCGTGGTCCGGTCGGCGAAGGCTCGTTGCCGGTGCCAGTGGGTATTGATCTGGCGGAGCGTGATCGACACCAGCCAGGACCGGAAGCTCTCCGGGGCACGCAGGGCAGGCAGGTCGCGCACCACGCGCAGCAGGGTTTCCTGGACGACGTCGTCAACGTCGGCATGTCCGCTCAGCGCTCGCCCGACGATGTTGTAGAGCAACGGCAGGTACGCGGCGATCAGCGCCTCGCGCGCCCGATCGTCACCGGCCTGCGCCGCGACAACCAGCCCCGCGTGGTCCGCATCCATGAGCCCCATTCCAACCTCCCTCAGGGGAGCGATCCGCCGCGTACGGCGCCGCACCTTGGCGTCGGCAAGGGTATGCGGCCAAAGCCTGTGCCTTGGATCAATGGACCGGGGACCGCGCCGACTTGGAGGGCCCGGTACCGCGCGTTGTGGGCTTGTCGGGGGTGTTCCATGGCCGACTCCCACGGACATCTGGGTGCGTTCGGGTAGTCGGCGGCCAACTCGCGGACGGCCCGTTCAAGACCGACGGAACGGCCAGGGCGGACGCCGTCGTCATCGTCTGACACCAAGGGCACCAGTGTCACCCGGCCACTGATCGACGCTTACCGCACCACTGGGTGACCTGAAAAAGATTTCGGATCAGGGCAACCCTTTGCGGGGCCTGCTACCACAAGGAGTCGGATCGGGCCGTTCCGGTAGCTGGATCCACTTTCCTCTGGTGGCATGCAAGGAGAACACTCCCCATGAAGAACCCCACGAACGGCGGGCGCCGCGGGCGTCACCGTCGTCGCTGGACCGCGACCAGCCTGCTGCTCGGCGTCCCCGCCATCGTCGTGCCGTATCTCCTGTTCGTGCAGGAGGACTCACAAGCCGCGACGGTCGACGGCGATGCCTACTACCGGCTGGTTTCCGTACGCAGCGGCAAGGTGCTGGACGTCAACGGCTTCTCCACCGCCGACGGCACCCGTATCCAGCAGTGGACCGACCAGAACACCGCCAATCAGCAGTGGAAGCTGAGACCCACCGGGGACGGCTACTACGAGCTGGTGAACCGCAACAGCGGCAAAGTGCTCGGCATAGCGGGCGATTCGACCGCCCAGGCCGCCGCCGCAGAGCAGCAGACCGACAGCTCTTCCACGTCCCAGGAGTGGCGGATCGACGATGTGAACGGGTCCGACGCCGTCACCTTCACCTCCCGCAGGAGCGGCCGGGTCCTGGACGTCTTCGGAGAGTCCACGGCCGACGGCGCGGCAGTCATCCAGTACCACGGCAAGGGCAGCACCAACCAGCAGTGGAAGCTGGTGAGAACGGCCAAGACCCAGGCGACCGGAACCGGACCGTATGTGTGGAACAACGCCCAAGTGGTGGGCGGCGGTTACGTCACCGGGCTGGTGTTCAACCCCCGCGAGAAGGGTCTGCTGTACGCGCGCACCGACATGGGCGGCGCCTACCGCTGGGACGCCGCGGCCGAGCAGTGGATCCCGCTCACCGACTGGGTCGGCGAGAAGGACTGGAACCTGCTGGGCATCGATTCGCTGGCCACCGACCCCGTCGACCCCAACCGGTTCTACGCCGCGGCGGGCACCTACACCAACGGCTGGGCGGGCAACGCCGAGCTCCTGCGCTCCACGGACCGGGGCCGCACCTTCCAGCGCACCGCTCTGCCGTTCAAGCTGGGCGCCAACGAATACGGCCGCGGAGCGGGCGAGCGGCTGGCGGTCAATCCCGCGGACAACGGCACCCTGCTGCTGGGCACCCGCAAGAACGGCCTGTGGCGCAGCACCGACCACGGCGTGACATGGAGTCAGGTCTCCTCGTTCCCCGTCAAGGACGGGGCGAGCAGCGGCGCGGGCGTCACCTTCGTGACGTACGGCCCGGCCGGCAGCAGGACGGTCTATGTCGGCGTCGCCGACAAGTCCACCTCCCTGTACCGCTCCACCGACGGCGGCAGCACCTGGCAGGCCGTCTCCGGGCAGCCCACCGGCGAGATGCCGCAGCACGGCGTGGTCTCCGGTGACGGCTCGCTGTACCTGGCGTACGCCAACTCCATCGCCGATGCGACGGCGGGTTCGGTGTGGAAGTACACGCCGGCCGGCGGGGCGTGGAAGAACGTCTCCCCGTCCCAGGGCAACTACGGGTTCTCCGGTCTGGCCGTCGACCCGCAGAAGCCGTCCACGGTGATGGTCACCACCCTCCACCGGTGGTGGCCCCAGGACGAGCTGTACCGGAGCACCGACGGCGGCACGACCTGGAAGGCCCAGGCCGCGAAATCTGAGCGGGACGCCTCCGGCGCGCCTTACGTCGGTACCGGCATCGGGCACTGGATGACCGCCCTGGCCATCGACCCCTTCAACTCCGGGCACGTGCTGTACGGCACCGGCAGCGGCATCTGGCGCAGCAAGGACGCCAACGCCACCGACAACGGCGGCACCAGCCACTGGATCGTGGGGTCCCGGGGGCTGGAGGAGACCTCGCTGATGGACGTGGTCGCCCCGCCCGGCGGCGCCACCGTCATCTCCGCCATGGGTGACCTGGGCGGCTTCCGCCACGACTCCCTGACGAAGGTGCCCGCCGGGCGGCTGGACAACCCGATGATGATCACCAGCACCGACATCGATTTCGCCCAGTCCAATCCCTCGGCGATGGTTCGCGTCGGCCGTGGCGGCGCGCAGGACGGCGCCTACTCCACCGACGGCGGCAGCACCTGGAACGGCTTCAAGTCGGAGCCGGTGGGCAGCGCCGACAGCGGTCATGTCGCGCTCTCGGCGGACGGCTCCGCCATCGTCTGGACCGAGGCCGGTCAGGCCCCGTACCGCTCGACCGACAAGGGGGCGAGCTGGTCGAAGGTCAGCGGCCTGGGCACCGGAGCCGTGGTCGTCGCCGACCGCTCCTCGGCCAAGACCTTCTACTCACTGGCCGACGGCACGCTCTACGCCAGCACCGACGGCGGCGCGACCTTCACCGCCCGTGCCACCAACCTGCCCGCCGGCCGGCTCGCGGCCGTCCCCGGCATCGCCGGGGACCTGTGGATCTCCGGCGGCGACAAGGGGCTGCTGCACTCCACCGACGGCGGTCGCACCTTCACCACGCTCACCACGGTGCGGTCCGGCTCCGCGCTCGGCTTCGGCAAGGCCGCACCGGGCGCCGATTACCAGGCCCTGTACCTGATCGGTACCGTCAAGGACGTCACCGGAGTCTTCCGCTCCACCGACAAGGGCGCCACCTGGCTCCGCGTCAACGACGACGCCCACCAATGGGGCAGCATCGGCGGCGTCGGCGTCATCGCCGGCGATCCCGACACCTTCGGGCGCGTCTATGTCGGCACCAACGGACGCGGCCTCCAGTACGGCGACCCGTCCTGACCCCGACGCCCGAGCGGTGCCGCAGGCACACAACGGCCTGCGGCACCGCCATGGCTGAGGGACCTCGTCTCGTCCTGCACGAGCTCCTGGGGCTGTCCGGACGATGCGCGACGAGGCCACCCCGCATCGTCAAGGCGTGGAGCAGCAGAACCAAGACGACTAGTCACCGCAGTCGGTCATGGCGGGGCCTTCCTCGCTTCGATGGTCTCGCCCGTATGACCGATGGCAAGCTGGGCGCCACCTCGTCTTGGTCGAGACCGAGGAGGCCCAGGAACGCGGCGCGTTCGCCGAAGCCGCCCAGAAGGCCTCCGAGATGGCCGCGATCGCGCGCCGCTGCGGCAGCACCGACCTACTGGCCATGAGCACGGTCGCGCAGAGCGGCGTCCTGCTCGCCGAGGGCCGAGGGGCCGGCCCGGCTGGACGACGAGGCCGCCGTGACCTGCGCGGAGCTGCTGCCGTACGAGACCCGCATGGCAGCGGACGCGGTCTACGTGACCGCGGGGATCCAGCGCCGGCGCGGCGACCTGGCGGCTGCCGAGGCCTCGTACACCCGGGCCCACACGCTGGGCCGCGACCCGCAGCCCGGGCTGTCCGGCGCCGGATCGGGAGACTCCCGGACCAGCCGGCTAGCTGGGGCCGGGGGCGCTGAGAGGGAAGTCCCGAAGTACGGCGCGCCGCCGTCCACACCGCAAACCGGCCCGTGCCCCGTCCGTGCCCCTTCGGAGCGGTGAACACCGCTCCGAAGGGGCACGAACCGACCCACCCGGCAATCCGCCGGGAACGCCATATACGCAGGTCAGATGCCATCCTAAAGTCGATGAAGGGCACCAAGCCCGAGCAGGTCGTCGGCGAATCAGTGACCATCGGGCGCCGTCCCTACCCCGTCAAGCAGGTCGGCCAGGTCATGACTCGGCAGGACCGCCGTGACTTCAGCGCTGGTGAAGTCCTCCGGGCCATGACCCAGCTCGGGTTCACCTGCCGCGGCCTCCCCCGGGCCGCCGTGCCCACGCGCGTCCTCAGCCCGCTCCAGCAGGCTTCCGCGAGGCTCGGCATCCCGGTTTCTTACGGGACGCCGGGTCAGTGGTCGGAGTAGCTGAAGTCGCCCATGGTCCAGGCGCTGACATCCGCGATCGAGACGCGGTACATCCCACCCGTCTCCGGGATCCCCACCGTGCCCTGAAGGATGCGGGCCACATGGAAGTGCAGATGGGTGGGCGGCCCCTCTTGCGGTGTCGTGGTGGTGAAGATGGCGGCGAACTCGCCCAGGCGGGCGGAGTCCGTCAGGACCTCCGACACCCGCTGCCTCCACACGGCTTCGGGTGCCAGCCGACCGGTGATGACAGCGCCACCGGTGACAACGGTCAGGGACATCTGATTGCTCTGCCCGGACTCCACCAGGGTGGCAACGTCAACGAGCAGCTCGTCAGGCTTCGACATGGGAGCCGATTTTATGCACCGGTCGTCCCGTTCTCTCGACCGGGAGGACTACCGGTCGAGAAGAGCACTCACCGCCTTCCCGCCGGAGGCCCGACGGGTGACAGCGGCCCCTCGGGCGAGGCGGTTGACCATGGGCAGCCGAATCCACCGGTACCGCCGTACAGGTCAGGGGTGCGCATACGCGGCGCGTGCGGGCTGAAGTCGTGAACGGCCACCTCGATGCTCTCCGCGTAGGCCGTCAGTTCCAAGGTGCAGGTGCCCCCGCCGTGGCGCACGGCGTTCGCGGCGAGCTCGGACACGACCAAGACCACGGCGTCTGCGGCTTCTCTGGCCATCGCCGGCTGACGAAGACGGTCGAGGAAGCCTCGCGCGGCATCGCGTTCAGGTCTCAAGGAAGGGATCGAAGAGCAGTCGAAGCACGACGCCAATCGACGAGATGTGGGGGACCCCACGCGCTCGGCTGCGAACCTCCCGAGCCCCTGACCTGCTGTGCAGGCTGCTCTGCGCATCCTGGGCCGACCTAGAAGGTCTAGCTCTCCTCGGCGGGAACGAAAATCTACGACGGCCAGAGTAGACATTGCGCGGTGGCGTGGTTATGGTTTCTCTCGTAGCCCAGAGAGACCGCAGGGCCTGGCAGAGACGAACTGCCGGGCAGCAGTAAGCGCAGTTGCAGTTCGCATGACGGTGCGGTGGTGGAGTTCCGAAGCCAGGGTTGTTGCACGACGGCGACGGGACTGACGACCGGACCGGGTGGCCCGCAGTGATCAGGGGCCGCCGTGAGCAGTACCAGCAGCACCAGCAGTACCCCAGTGAATGCAGTTCCCGCAGTACAGCAGTAAGCGCAGTAACCCGCAGTTCGCAGTCTCTCCCGTTTGGTAAGCAGTTGATCACTGAGGGAAGAACGGAGGAGTTGAAGCGCCATCAGGATCGCCCGGGCGGAAGTCTTGAGTCCGGGTACCGCAGGACATCGATAGTGAGGTGGTCTCCGGTCAAGCAACCGCGATCCCCGCACAGCCTGTCCCCGTTCGGACGGGTCGGCGGAAACAGTAGGCCGGCGCAGGACTAGGGCCGGCAGATGGTGTAGCAGTTCCTTCGGGGCCCTGGTGTCGTACGCGCCAGGGCCCCTCACCGCGTTCCGACCCCTTTCCCTACCTGTTTCGCAGTGAGGTGCGATGACAGCAGACGATTCGTTCGGCCGTCTCGACGACGACGGCTACCCCGCCTACACGATGGGCCGGGCCGCCGAGATGCTCGGCACCACCCAGGGCTTCCTCCGCGCCATCGGCGAAGCCCGCCTCATCACCCCACTCCGCTCCGAGGGCGGCCACCGCCGCTACTCCCGCTCCCAACTGCGGATCGCCGCCCGCGCCCGCGAACTCGTCGACCACGGCACCCCCATCGAGGCGGCCTGCCGGATCGTGATGCTCGAAGTCCGACTCGAAGAAGCGCAGCGCGTCAACGCCGAGTACCGTCGCGCGGCGGCCGAGGTGCATCCACGGACAGCGGCCTGAGGTGGGCGTGCCCGCCGGTCTCGGCGGGCACGCCCACCCGTGCATGTCGGGTCGTGACGCGTGCTCGTTTCCCTCTGGTAACAGCCCGTTGTCGGCGTGTACCGTCTGCGTCAGCTGTCGTGGTTCGGAAGTTCCCTTGCCCACGCTTTCGGCGTGGGTGTTTTGCTGTGCTGTGCCGCAGGAACCAGGGCGATCACCTCCGCCTTCCGCACGTCGTGGGAGGCATCATCGACTGGAAGGCATGAGACATGGCTACGGGAACTGTGAAGTGGTTCAACGCGGAGAAGGGCTTCGGCTTCATCGCCCAGGACGGCGGCGGCCCGGACGTCTTCGCCCACTACTCCGCGATCAACTCCTCGGGCTTCCGCGAGCTCCAGGAGGGCCAGGTCGTGACGTTCGACGTCACCCAGGGCCAGAAGGGCCCCCAGGCCGAGAACATCAACCCGGCCTGATCTTCACCACCCGCGGGCGCGGAGACCGGCGCGTAAGGCTGCCCCTGCAGCCCGTACCGCTCGACCCGAACAGCGGACGCCTGCGATGTCGGCGGGATCCGACGCGTACCGGATCAGGGCCGCGCAGCTGTTGCTGCGCGGCCCTGATCTGTGTCCAGGCCGGGGCCCGACCAGGTGCCCCGCACGCTCGAACAGCTGCGCGGCGTCGGCTCGGTGCGGTTCGTATTCCGGGTCAGGTGCTGCGCCGGTCGCGGCTGTCCTGGCGGAGGTGGTCGGTGTGTCGGGTCATGGCGTCGAGGTGATCGACGAGGCCCGAGTCTGCGGAGCGCAGGTGAGGCCGGGTGTCGGTCAGGGGCCGTATGAGGCGCGCTGCGTCGTTGTCGGCCAGGGCCCGGTTCAGTTCGCCGACGGCCGCCGCGGCGGCGTCGGGAAGGTCGGTGAGGGCGGTGATCTGGCCGGCGAGCCGGCGCAGGTCGGCCGCGTTGTCACGGGCCCAGGCCGTCACGGCGCGGTCTGCGGCACGTGTGTCGCGGGTGGCCTGGACGCGTTCCTCGCCCGTGCTTCCGGCCGTGCCGGGGCGCAGGCGCAGGTAGCGGCGTTCGGCGGCCTGGCGGCTGGCGACCCCGAGGGGTCCGGCGAGGTCGGCCCAGCTCGCGCCCTGGCCCCGGGCCGTCTCGATCAGGCCGCTCTCCCAGCCGGCGAGCTGTTCGCGGACCTCGCGCAGCATCAGCAGCGCAGCCAGCGCCGGGTGCGGGCCCGCACCTGTCGGCTCGGTCGGGGGCGTTCCGGCAGAGGAACGCTGCGCGTGCCTCACGGCCTGGTCGATGGCCCGCAAGGCCGTCGCCGCAGCGGGGAAAGGGACCGGCGCGGCCGGCTGGCTGACTTCGTTCATGGCACTCCCCGTCGCTTGTCATCCTCCAGATGACTTCTTGCTTGTCATCGCTTCGATGACATGTTACAACGGGAGCACGTTGAAGCGCATGGGCAGTTTCCGCCTGAACCAACTGGAGGTGTTTCGCGATGTTGATGCGCACTGACCCGTTCCGCGAGATGGACCGGATCGTCCAGCAGCTGTCGGGTACGTCGGGCACGTGGTCGAAGCCGTCCGTGATGCCGATGGACGCCTACCGTCAGGGCGACGTGTACGTGATCGCCTTCGACCTCCCCGGAGTGAGCACCGAGGCGATCGACATCGACGTCGAGCGGAACATGCTGACGGTGAAGGCCGAGCGCCGGCCCACGGGGAAGTCCGACGGCGTGCAGATGGAGCTCTCCGAGCGGCCCCTCGGTGTCTTCTCCCGCCAGATCATGCTGGCCGACACCCTCGACACCGAGCGCATCGAAGCCGACTACGACGCGGGTGTCCTGACCCTGCGCATCCCGATCGCCGAGCGCGCCAAGCCCCGCAAGATCAGCATCGGCGGCGAGTCCGGCCGCAAGCAGATCTCCGGCTGACCAGCCCCGCACCAGCTGCGGAGGACGGGGAAACGCCCCCTCCGGCACCCCGCCCTCCGCCCCCCTCCCCGTCCCTTCACCCTCCCCGGAGGTGACGTGATGTCGATACGCAGGGAGGCGTTCCTGGCCCACGTCCAGGAACGCGGCGAGTACACGACCCTGCCGGAAGCCGAACGGGCGGCCCGCGTCGTCCTGGCCCTGCTCGGCGCGCACCTGGTCGGCACCGTGCGGGCCGAACTCGCCGCCCGGCTCCCCGAGACGTACGCCCTGATCCTCCTCAATCCCCTGCAGGCCGCCGAACCGCTCTCACCCGAACGCTTCGTCCGCGCGACCGCGGCCTGGATCGAAGGCGCCACCGAGAAGACCGCCCTGTGGGACATCGGCGCGGTCCTCTCCACCGTGGCCGCCGCCGCAGGTGACGTACTCGTGCGCGAGGTCCTGCTCCAGCTCCCGCCCGGCTACGACCTCCTCTTCGGCCACCCCCAGCCCACCTGACCAGCTCCGACGGCCGGAACTCGAACCTTCGAAGAGAAAGGCACCGCAGCACCATGTACGACCAGCCTCGACCGGACCGGCCCACCCCCGCCGTGACGTTCGACCAGATGCTGGAACGCGTCCGCTACGAGGGCGCCTACCCCACCCGCGAACGCGCGGAAGAAGCCGTCCACGACGTCCTCGCCGCGCTCGGCCGGCAGGTCACCCGCGACGAACGCGTCGACCTCGCCCAGTGCCTGCCCGTCGAAGCAGCCCTCACCCTGACCGCCCAGATCCCCGATATCGAGCAGCTCACCGGCTGGGGCTTCGTCAAGGACCTGGCCGCACGAACCGGCGTGAGCCCGGCCATCGCCCGCTGGGACACCGGCGCCGTACTCGCCACCGTCACCGCGCTCGCCGGACCCGACCTCCTTGCCCGCGTCCTCCAGCGACTCCCGGACGACTACGCCCTCCTCTTCGGGCAGGCGCAACTGCGCCGGCCTCAGCGCGCCGCCGCCTGACCGGAGCCGGCTGCGCGCGGACATGCAACGGGGCCGGGACCGCTCCTGCGGTCCCGGCCCGTGCACACGAGGGGTCAGTGCTTGAAGGTGTCCTTGATCTTTTCCTTGGCCTCGCGGGCATCGCCCTTGGCCTGCTCCGCGCGGCCCTCGGCGGTCATCCGCTCATTGCCCGTCAGGCGGCCAGCGGTCTCCTTGAGCTTGCCCTTGGCCTGCTCGCCCTTCGCCTCGGCCTTCTGCTCACCAGACACAGCTGATCACTCCCTGTTCGATGGAAAGGTCTTACAGAACCCCGTATGACCGGTGGGATCCCTCCTAAACAGACGGGCCGGGATCGGCTCAGGTCGGCTCGGTCAGGACGTGGCCGGCGTCGGGGAGCTCGTGGACGTGAGCGGCCGCACCTTCCAGCGGCAGGAGAGGGCGCAGGGGACAGTCGGCCGGGGTGTGGTCGTGGTCGACTTCCCAGGTGGGCAAGGGTGCGGCGGGGGCGCAGTTGGTGGATACGGCGTAGAGGTTGCCGAAGCAGCCCCGGCACACCAGTGCAGCGTGGTTCACGTGAGTGCGTCCGGTTGAACCGACTCGGCTGTGCCATCCACGGGGCGGGGCTCCCCCTCCAGGTGGAGCTGGCGCAAGGTGCTTTCCGTCTCGCGCCTGAAATATTCGGAAGAGGCCAGACGCTGCCACAGCGGGTCGGGGAGGCAGGGGACGGTGGCGCCGCGGGCAGCCCATTCCTCGGCAAGCTGCGTGTACAGGGGTGTGCCCTGGTCCGGGGTTCCTCCGGGAATCCGGCCACGGGCGCGGGCCGGGCTACGGGAAGGACTTCGGCGCGCTTGTTCTGGAAGACGGCTAACCGCTCTGCGCTTGCCGCTGCCGGCCTGTGCGCCGCGGCTGGAGTCCGTCCAATGATCGTCCGTCACGTTCGTCAAAACGATTCTTCCCTCCCCCAGGACACCGTTTCCGGTGTGCCGCGACGGTCTCGACCATTGTTCTGGCCCCTCGTGAGGCACACACAGTTGATCGACCCCAGCTGCTCCCTGTGCTGCGCTTCGACAGCTCCGGGGAGCGACCGTGCGTTCGGGGTCGATTACCTCCTCACCCGCCACGCGAAAATCTATGACGGCCGGGGTAGACATTGCGCGGTGGCGTGGTTATGGTTTCTCTCGTAGCCCAGAGAGACCGCAGGGCCTGGCAGAGACGAACTGCCGGGCAGCAGTAAGCGAAGTTGCAGTTCGCATGACGGTGCGGTGGTGGAGTTCCGAAGCCAGGGTTGTTGCACGACGGCGACGGGACTGACGACCGGACCGGGTGGCCCGCAGTGATCAGGGGCCGCCGAGAGCAGTACCGCAGTTGAGCAGTGGCAGTACCCGTAAGTGCAGTGCGCAGTACCAGCAGTGAAGTGCAGTACCAGCAGTGAAGTCAGTGAGCAGCACCTCGGTGAAGGCGTCGGCTGCGGACGCGCGCACCGGGAAGTTCGGCAGTGGGGTTCTAAGCCAGAGCAGACGCAGGACGGGCAACGGGGCTGGCTGCCGAAGAGTGGCGCTGACGCAGGCCACCAGCAGTACGCAGCATCAGCAGTACCAGCAGTAAGCAGTTGATCACCGAGGGAAGAACGGAGGAGCCGAGCACCATCAGGATCGCCCGGGCCGAAAGGCTGAGCCCGGGTACCGCAGGACATCGATAGTGAGGTGGTCTCCGGTCGAGCAACCGCGATCCCCGCACTCCCGGCAGCATGTCGGTCGGGTCGGCGGAATCACAGGGTCGGCGCAGTATCAGGGCCGACAGATGGTGTAGTAGTTCCTTCGGGGCCCTGGTGCCGTACGGCACCAGGGCCCCTCCACGCGTTTCACGAGAGAGGTTCAATGACAGCAGACGACTCGTTCGGCCGGCTCGACGACGACGATTACCCCGCCTACACGATGGGCCGGGCCGCCGAGATGCTCGGCACCACCCAGGGCTTCCTCCGCGCCCTCGGAGAGGCCCGCCTGATCACCCCGCTCCGATCCGAGGGCGGCCACCGGCGCTACTCCCGCTACCAGCTGCGCATCGCCGCCCGCGCCAGGGAACTCGTCGACCAGGGCACCCCCATCGAGGCCGCCTGCCGCATCATCATCCTCGAGGACCAGCTCGAGGAGGCGCAGCGCATCAACGCCGAGTACCGCCGCGCCGCCGAATCATCCGCGCCGCCGTCCTCGCCCTGACCCGGGTGTGCCCGTCGGGATCGACGGCCTCGGTCGTCGCCGCCAGGTCCGCCCCGGCGTCAGCGCTGCGTGTGACCTGGTGGGTACCGTGCCAGTCCAGGCACATGACCGTCGCCTCGTCCTGGAGACGGCCGCCATGTGCGCGCAGAATCTCGGCGACCAGAGCGCGGGAGGCCTCGCGGGGGTGGAGATCGCCCGTGCGCACGATCAGGGAGCGCAGATCGACCTCCACAGCGCGGCGCTCGAGCATGCCGTCGGTGAGCATCACGAGGCGGTCACCCGGCTGCAGGTCCAGCCGCTGCACCCGATGGGTGGTACGCGGCTGGATGCCGAAGGGGAGATCGACCTCGGGAACCACCTGCTCAACCCTCTCCCGTCTCAGGAGCAGAGGCCAAGGATGCCCCGCGTTGACGAACTGAGTGGTCCCGTCGAGCAGGCTGACGCGCAGCAGCTGCCCAGTGACGAAGCCCCGCCTGCCGTGGTCGAGGACGGCCCGGTTGGCCTCCAAGGCCTGTACTTCGAGCTCGGCGCCGGCACGCCTGGCCCTGCGAAGGGCGCCCACTGCGAGGGTGGCGAGTAGCGCGGCTTCCACGTCGTGGCCCATGGCATCGGTGACGGAGAGCTGCATGTGTCACCGGTCTACGACGTAGGCCGAGGCATGCGCGGTCGCACCGATCTGCCTCATCACGTCTTCGTCGGGGCGATCGGTAAGAGTTCGAGCAGGCCGATGGCGTCGCCGCGGTTGGTGACGGGCACCACGACCCCGACCAAACTGTTGCCCTCTCGCTGGAGCAGGCGGTCCCTGAGCATCCGTGCGACGACGTCTGTCCGCGTACGACTCAATTTGCCCAGTCGCGTACGAGTGAACGTGCTCAGGCTCTGCCGCTCCGAACCCGCGGCGGACCCGGTTGCGAGGCAAGCACCGGGGCATGGGGATGGACGAGTCAAGCCGGCGGTGTGTCTGTGGCCGCCGCCTCCGAGCCGAGAATGAGGAGACGGGGTTGTGAGCGGTGTGTGGATGTACGCGCAGGACAGCGGCTACACGTCCCGGCAGTCGCTGGTGGGGTTCACGGTTGAGGCGGCTGACGGAACCATCGGGCACGTGGACCGCCAGCAGGACCAGCCCGGCATGCAACACCTGGTCGTAGACACCGGCGTGTGGGTGTTCGGCAAGAGCATTCTGATCCCGGCCGGCGCCGTCGCCGGCATCGACACCGAAACACGGACGGTAAAGGTGTCAGGGACCCGGGAAGAGATCAAAGCCGCTCCCCAGTTCACCACCGACAGCGAAACGGCTGACCACCGCTACCTGTCCGCCGTCGGCAACTACTACCTCTCCCTCCGCCGCCCCCTCGCACCCTGACCCGAAGCCAGCCGGCAACTCGCCCGCCCCAGGGCGACAGCAGCCCCCGGGCAGAACATTGCCCTGCTCAGTAGACGGTGAAGGAGATGGCGATGTAGTGCGCGGTGAAGGCCGCCACGGTCAGGGCGTGGAAGACCTCGTGGAAGCCGAACCAGCGGGGCGAGGGGTCGGGGCGCTGAAGGGCGTAGACAACCGCGCCCGCACTGTAGAGAAGCCCGCCGGTCACGATCAGGGCGAGTACGGGCGCCCCACCACTGTCCAGGAAGTCGGGCAGGTAACGCACCGGTGCCCAGCCCAGGGCCAGGTAGCAGGGGGTGTACAGCCAGCGGGGAGCTCCGACCCACAGGACACGGAAGGCGATGCCGGCCAGAGCGCCCGTCCACACGATCCACAGCAGGACGGACCGCTGGTCAGGGGGGAGAAGGAGCACGGCAAGCGGGGTACAGGTGCCGGCGATGATCAGGAAGATGTTGGCGTGGTCGAGGCGACGCAGAACGGCCTCACCGAGCGGTCCCCACGTGCCCAGGTGGTAGACGGCGCTCGTCCCGAACAGCATCCAGGCGGTGACGGAGTACACGGTGCAGGCCAGGGTGGCGTGCGGTGTCCCCGCCAGGCAGATGAGGACGATGCCCGCGGCCAGCGATGCGGGGACCATTCCGGCGTGGAGCCAGCCTCGTAGCTTCGGCTTGATCGGCTCCACCAGATCGGCCGCTCGCTCGACCAGGTCGGCAACCGGGTGGGAGTCCTCGGCGGAAGACACACCGCCGGTTTCGACATCGTCGCGGGACACTGCTGCCCTTCCTGCCTCGGACTGCTGGGCGTCACTGGCAACCACGTGCTCATGTTAGGAGCCTGCCCGCAGGAGCATGACCCGAGGCCTGCCTCGGACCACCGGGCCGGCACCACCGGGCCGGCACCGCCGGGCATGGTCTGTTCAGCCGCCCCATGGTTCCGGTCCTGGAGGCCTGCCGCCAACTGGGGCCGTGGAAGTCGTGTAAGTCGGCGGGCCATGGGAACGATCAGGGCTTCCGAACGGGCCCCTCCGCTCTCCTACGTTCAAGGACCGCCGATGCTTCCCGAGTTCCGCTCCCACGCATCCGCCCCCCTTTCCCACCAGCTGGAACAGCGACTGGGACTGGACCCACGCCTCGAAGCGGGCCGAATCGACGTGGAGCGCGTCGCCGACATCGCCGTCGTCGCATCCGCCCACTCCGATGGGTACGCGGCCACCGCGCACCTCCTCGGACTGCTGGCCGCGCTCCCCGCTCCCACCGAGGCCGGAGAACGCTTCTGGTCGGACCTGTGGAGGACCTCAGGCTCCCTCTACCTGCTGCCCGCCAACATCAAGACGTTCGTGCTGAGTTCGCTGGCCGGAGAAGGGACCGGTCTGGCCGGTCAGATCCTCTCGGCTGTCGACGAGATGACCCCGCCCCAGCGCGTCGCAGCCGGAGAGGTAATCGGCCAGGCGCTCGCCGAATCCGACCACCTCCCCGACCTCAAGACGCAGGTCATCGGCGAGCTGTGGCTCCGGGATCTCGAACTCACCGCCTGGCGGGTCCTGCACGCGGACCACAAATCAGCGGATCCGGCTGAGCGGAAAGCCTTCCTCGACGCATGGAGGCGTGTCTGAGCGCCAGGTTTCCTCGCCGCCGCTGCTGTTCGGGCCCAACGGCACCCAGAGAGCCGGTGAGGGGAGGAAGGCGAGTCGCCGCCTTCCCCTCCCCCACCGATCGTGGGCAGGCCGACCTTCGCGCGGGCATTGGCCCACTTCCGGCCGAAGGACGTCCGGCGGAATGGTGCTCCCTTCTCCACCACGAACAGCAGCTCGTCGGACTCCTTCTCCGCGAACCGGTCCAGGTGCCGCTTGACCTCCATGAAGAGGAAGGCCGACAGGTAGACGGTGCGGACGCCCGCCGCCGACTTGGTGTCGCCCTCGACTCGGCGGCCGGTGTTCAGTTCCGGGGCAGCCTCGGTGATCCGTGCGGCGCGAGGGTCCAGGGTGACCGAGGTCCGGCGCAGGGCCGCCTGCTCCTCCGGGCGCATCGGGCCGTAGGCGCAGAATCAGACCAACAGCCGCCAGCGCGGGCCCGTGGCTTCGGCGAGGGCATCGACCTGGGCGACGGGGTCGCGGTCGAGCACTTCTTGGCCTGCTCGCTTCCCGCGCCAGCCGCCGCGCTGGAGCCAGCCTTCGTGGACGACTGGGTGTCGGCGACGAAACCTGAATGGCAGGGCGGCGGGCAGCTGATGGGCCCAAATCACCAGCCGATCTACTACACCGAAGAGTGGTACGAACTACCCAACGGCGACATCGTCATCTTCCAGGACCACTGGTTCGGCCACTAGAAACCGGGCGAGCCCGGGTACCAGCCGCCACACTTGCATGTCAGGCCCGAGAACAAGCCTCGGACTGGTCACATACCTGGTACGGAGGAGCATTACCGCTATGACCTGGACTGACTTTGTCGTGAACGCGAAGGCCATCGAGTCGCACTACCACGAAGTTCCCGACCTGACGGGTGTACGGCTGCGCTCAGTAAACCTGGACGGTTCGGACTCGGCCGTTATCTTGCGGCTTGACCTCCCGCGGTTTCCCGACCGGTGGGACGGTGGGCCCGGCGACACACTGCAGTGCCAGATTCAGTTCCTGATGGTCCAGGATTTCCTCATGGAAGGATGGCAGCCATCGGTCACGGCCGATGTCTCACTGCACGAACTGCCAGAACATCGACTGGCTGTACAGGTGACAGCGCCCGGCGTTGCGGTGTCGTTCACATCAAACGCTTCACTCAAGGTAGGGAGAGTCAGCGTCTTCAACCGGGACGCAGACGGCGGTGACAGTGGCCTGCAGCACTTCACACGGCCACTCGAGACCAAACGCTATCCAACGATTCCTCCGCCCTATACGAGCAGCTTCTTCGAGCGTGTGTGAAATGACTGACTCAAGCAACTGGCCGGAACTTCGAGCCCTGTACGGCACATCGCCCGTCCCCGATCTGAACACCTGCCACCTCTTCTACATCCACATCGACGAGCGGGACACCTCGGTAACCTTCGGCTTCGAAACCCAGAAGCTGCCGCCGCACCCGAAGCCGGAATGGTCGGAGCAGGCTTACAACACGTTCTGCTTCTGGATCGAATTCACCGGAGTGACCAAACGCCGGGTGTCCGGCATCCGAGCGGAGGCAGAACGCGCCGTCCGAATCATCGGTGGCGACACGGCTGACGACCTCCAGGTCTCGGTGAACAGCGAGACCCGCTCGATCGTCTTCTCCGCGGTCTCTTCGCGGGTCGCGCACACCAGCGCCTACCTGCAGGGGGCGCTGTAACAGCGTCCTCCGCGGCGGCGTGCAGGCAGACCGGATGACAGCTACGGGTACGTACCCGTACTTGGTGACTCCGAGGCGACGCTGCGCAGGGTGCGACACCTGTTCATCAACCGGGCCAACCTACGTGCCGCGCTGGGGTGAGGCTGGTGAACGCCACCTTCGCCGCCCGCGACGAGGTGTGGTGGGGCACCGGCACCGTCCGGGGTCTTCCCCCACCTTGGTCATCACATGGTCTGAAGGCGGCCCAGCAGGGCTGGCTCTGAGCGGGCCCCGGGCCTGCGGCCGGTCCGCGGCGGCGGCCTTGTGGTCAGTCGGTGTCCGGCGCGGTGAGACCCGTACGCAGCCGGGCCAGGAGGGCGGTGGCCGCGGGGCCGGAGGGGCCGTTGGTACGCCAGGCCAGGGCGACCCGGCCGCGTAGGCGCGGCTCGGTGATCTCCAGCGCCCGCAGGCCGAAGGCCGCAGCCGCACCGGCGTCGGGGGCCGGAACCACCGCCACGCCCAGACCGCGGGCGGCGAGCTGCGCGAGGAACGGCGGAGCGGCTGCCTCGAAGGCGATGCGGGGCTGGAATCCCGCCTGCGCGCACGCGCGGTCGAGTACCCCGCGCAGCCCTGTCCCACGCGGCAGGCTGATCAGCGGACGGTCGCGGAGCTCGGCCAACGGAATGCTCGTGCGGTCCGGGGACGTGAGGGCGGGGTCGTCCGGCGCGACGGCCGCGAACAGGGGTTCGTCGACCAGGACTTGGACGGAGATCCCGGGTGGGGCCTCCTCGTCCGCGAGTCCGATCACGGCGATGTCGAGTTCCCCCCGGTGCAGCGCGGCGAGCATCCGCTCCGAGGTGTCCTCGGTCAGGGCGATCTCCACCTGGGGGTGGTCCTCGTGGAAGCCGGCCAGGACGGCCGCCAGGTCGAACGCGTCGGCTGCCGCGGCCGCGCCCGACACGTGGCCGAGGGTGAGGTGTCCGCGCAGCAGTCCGGTGAACTCGTCCGCGGTCTGCCGTACCGCCTCGACGGCGGCGAGCGCGGCCCGCGCGTACGGCAGTACGGCCTCGCCCACCTCGGTCAGGGTCACCGACCGGCCGGAGCGGTCGAGGAGCGGGTGCCCGAGTTCCTTCTCGAGCTGGCGGACCTGGGCACTCACCCCCGGCTGTGCCAGGTGCAGACGGGCGGCGGCGCGGGTGAAGTTGGCTTCCTCCGCGACCGTGACGAAGTACCGCAGCTGCCGGATGTCCATAACTGATCATTCTAGTTGCGAGACGTACAAACTCTTGGACTTATGGCTGGCCCACGGAGAGCCTTGGAGCCATGGGGAACACGAGGGAACGGAAGCCGGCAGCGGACGTCAAAGCCGCGATCGCGGCCGAACGGCGGGAGCTGGCAGCCTTGCTGGACGGCCTGTCGGCCGAGGAGTGGGAGGCGCCGAGCCTGTGCGGGGGGTGGCGGGTACGGGAGGTCGCGGCTCACATGACGATGGGGTTCCGGTACTCGCTCTCCAAGACGGCGTGGGAACTGATCAGAGCGCGGGGCAGCCTCCACCGGATGACCGACCGATGCGCCCACAAGGACGCGGCCGCCCATTCGACGCGCGAGCTGACCGCCTTCCTGGGGGACAACGCGGATCATCCCTGGAGGCCGCCGGTCGGCGGGATCGAGTCGGCGTTGGGCCACGATGTGATCCACGGCCTGGACATCACGGTCGCGCTGGGCCTCGGCCGGCGGGTTCCCGAGGACCGCGTGCGGATCCTGCTGGGGACCGTCAACGCCAGGACCGTCGCGTTCTTCGGAGCCGACCTGAGCGGCATCGAACTCCGTGCCGACGACCTCGACTGGTCCTTCGGTACGGGAACGCCGCTGTCCGGCGCCGCACAGGACCTCCTCCTGCTCGCCTACGGCCGACGGCTCCCGCCGGGGCACCTGCGCGGCGAATCGAGCGACCGCTTCCTCGGTGCGCGGACGTGACGGCGGCCGGGCGCATCCGCCTCCTCCAGGGACTCGCCCTGCTCGCCACCGGCCTCCTCGCCGGGGCGTTCGGTTACGGAGCGGCCAACCTCGTCCCCACCTTCAACGCGGTACCGCTCGACATGCGGCTGTCGTTCCACGCCGAGCTGATGAAGATGAACGGCATCACCATGCAGGCCGCCATGGCCGTGTCGATGCTCAGCTCCCTCACCCTCGCGACCCTGGCACACGGCCGCGCCCGGCTGATCGCTGGCGCGGCAGCCCTGCTGACCCTCGCCTCCTTCCTGATCACCCGGCTCGGCAACGTGCCCATCAACGGCCGGATCAAGCAATGGGCACTCACCTCGGCACCGGCCGATCACGCGGAGATCCTGCGGCGCTGGGAACTCTTCAACAACCTGCGGACACTCACCGCGCTCGCCGCGTTCGCCCTGCTGATCACCCTCGCCCTGAGGCGACCAACCGCACCCCCGGGAGGCAGCCGCCCAGCCCTCGGCCCCACCCCGGGCGGCGATGGCTGAGGGGGCATCGGTCCGGTCAGTCGAGGCCGAGGTCTTCGAGGTGGGTGAGGAAGGCCGCCACGAGCCGGGGGCGCGGACCCTCCCTCGGGGGTGCGCGCAAGTGGGAGCCGAAGCTCTCGAACGTGAGCCCCCAGGTCTCCCCCTCGGCGGGGCTGAAGACGTACGTGGTCAAGTCCTCGCGCTCCTCGATGTGGATGCGTGTTCCGGCTCGGGGCTCCCGGGTCAGAAGACCGGCAGGGCGCCGAGGGTGGTGCCGTCTCCGCCGGGAGGTCGATGACGTTGATGCCGCCCTGGGTCTTGTTGACGGTAACCGGCCGAGGGGGGCTCACCCGTGCGCCTCGACCCGTCGTCGAAATGATGCAGACCGCCAGGGGGCGTGTCAGCGTGATTCGAGAGGAATCCGTACACCACGCGTCGAAGAGGAGTCGCCGTCATGGACGGTAGGCAGGACAAGCGCCAGGAGCCGGGCAAGGGGCGCGAGGCGCAGGAACACCATCGCCCCGGAGACCCCGCGCAGCCCCAGCCGGGCAAGTCCTCTCGCGAGAAGGGACACAAGCCCGGTCAGAAGGAGACCTCGCGCGGCCGCGAGGACGACCTGCTGCGCGAAGAGGACCTGCACGACGAGGGGCTCTGACCAGCGCACCGCTCGCCCACACACACGCGGAGCCCGTCCGGTCCACAGCCACCCCGGCCGGGCTCTGCCGCGCCCCCGCTGAGTACGTGGTGGTCACGAGCGGCTTCCGGGACCGCGAACCGGCGTACGGTGGGGGCGCCGGGAGTATTTCGCACACCCGCTCCCACGCGGACGTCGTTTCCGGCGATCACTGCACCGGGCCGTCCGCACACGGTCCGGGGACGGGTCCGCGACATGATCACGACCCTTGACCGCGCCGAGTCCGGCGTGGTCCATCCCCCTGTCCGGGCACGCCTGTCCCTCACCCCGAAGACCGCCCTCGTCGGCCTGCTGGACGGTGCCTGGTGGCCGCGCTCCCGTGACCTCGAAGCCGAGCTCCCGGCATTGGCCGCCGCCCTGGACGAGCCCTGGGAGCGCATCACCCGCGTCACCGTGAACCCCACCCGCTGGCCGGTCGTAGCGCGCTCGGTGCCCGTGGCCGGGCGCATGCTGCACGTGGGCCGGTTCACCGAGCAGGACCCTGACAAGCTGATCCTGCTCTCCTACACCGTCGGCCGCTGGGACCTCCTGGTGATCCCGCCCGAGACCGAGCCCGCAGCCGCGGCCCGGCTGATGGCCGCCGCCGCGGTCCCGGGCAGCGTCCTCACCGCAGGCGTTCTGATGGCCAACGAGACCGTCATCGGACGCGGCATCCGCGACGCCCGCCGCCGGGAAGCCACCTGGGAGGGCGAAGGCGGGGCCTGCATGTCCCCCTTCGGGAACCCGATGGGCCGACCCGGTCACGACACCAGTCACCGAGCCCACCGCACGGATGCCGACCGGTGAGGAACAGGCCTTCCTCTTGACCGGGACCAGCGGTGCGCGCCCCGCGCCCACCTGCCGGTTCTCTGCCCCCTCCGAAGGGAACACGCCAGCGTGAAGTACGTCGAGACCCAGATACTCCCGTCGCTCGGACACGCCGAGGTCCGGATCATCGCCCACACTCCGGAAGCCGCCCGAGCGGTCGCGGAGGCGCTTCGCCGCTGCTTCGCGGGCGCGGAACAGCGCAGCTACCCGGCCCTCGACGGCAACACCCGCCTCCACCTCACCGTGGACACGGCAACCCCCGCCGGCCCTGTCCGCACCTGGCTGGCAACCAGCAGGACCCCCGCCGGCAGCGGCGCCCACTCCGACGAGATCCGCCGGCCCGAAGAGCGGGAGTATCCGGCCGCCGCCTGCGCCTGTCCCGTTCGACGAATGCCCGCCTAGGCCGCCCGGCCGGCGGTGGCCGGGGCCTCGGCGCGCCTGGCCTCCAGCCGCTGCGCGCGGCCGGGGCCGCCCGAGATGCGGTGCAGCCGGTACCCACCGGGCTTCTGCGCCTCTCCGGCCAGGTGCTTGACGACGCCCGTGCACACGGTCTCCTTGAGCTTCGCGCCGAGCCGGCCGTCGATGTTGAACCACACGGCGACGTCGGCGCGGTTGGCGAACTGGAAGATGCCGTCCGCCCGGCCCAGGCTGATGCACTGGGCGCCGAACGCCTGGTTGAGGGTCTCGGGCTGCTCGCCCGCGATCCGGCTGAGCACCGTGTCGGCGGCCCGCGCGCCCATGGGCATCGCGGCCTGGCAGCTCATCCGCAGCGGCAGGTCCGACGGCGCCGCCGAGTCCCCGGCCGCGATGATGCGTACGTCGTCCACGCTGGTCAGCGTCTCGTCCGTGAGCAGACGGCCCAGCGCGTCGGTGGCCAGCCCGCTGCGCACGGCCAGGTCCGGCACTCCGAAGCCCGCCGTCCATATCGTCACGGCGCTCGGCACCTCGCGGCCATCGCTGAGCTGTACGGCGTCGCGGGTCACGGCCGTCACCTTCGTGCCGGGGCCGTCGAGCACGGTCACCCCGAGCCCGGCCAGGCGCCGGGCTACCGAGCGCCGGCCGCGCGGGTGCAGGTAGGGGCCGAGCACGCCGCCGCAGACCAGGGTCACGGCGCGGCCCTGCTCGGCCAGTTCCGCGGCGGTCTCGATGCCGGTCGGACCGGCTCCGACCACCGTCACCGCGGCCGACGCGGCAGCGGTGCCGAGGACCGGCCGCAGCCGCTCCGCCTCCTCGAACGTGCCGATCGGGTAGGCGAACTCCGCGGCCCCGGGCACGCGCGGGTCGGCGCTGCCGCTGCCCACCGCGTACACCAGGTAGTCGTAGGCGATGCTGCCGCCCGACGCCAGCGCCACGCGGCGCCCGGCCGCGTCGATCCGGTCCACGGTGTCCACCACCAGCCGCACGCCGTCGGCCAGGACCTCCCGGTAGTCGACGACCGCGCTGTCCGACCCGCCCACCAGCTGGTGCAGGCGGATCCGGTGGACGAAGGTCGCCCGCGGGTTGATCAGCGTCACCGTCACGTCGCCGCGCTGCGTCAGGCGGTTGGCCGCCATCACGCCCGCGTAACCGCCACCGATGACGACGACATCGAAGTTCTCGGCCATGGTGTGTCCTCCGCTTCTTGGGGCTTCGACCTCAAGACACCGGCTGCTCGACCGCTGTGACAGCATGTGAGGCAGGTCACTTCACGGGCGTGGGCCCGTGGGGTCCGGGTGCCCGACCGTCGGACTCCCTCCACGTGAACCTGGCCGAACTGGCCGCCATCGCCGAGCCCGTGGACACGGGACTGCCCGATGTGGACGTGCGCGCCGCATCCAACTGGACGCGGTGAACGCGGTCGCCACGCCGGCCGACGGGGTCGCCGTCGGGGCGGGTGCGGGGTGGCGAGGAACGCAACGCCTACGTCGCCCGTGAGGTCCTCCCCCGGTTCGGCCGCGTGCAGAGCGCCCTGGCCGGGGGCCGGTCTACGGAACGCAGGAGGAGTTCGACGCGTGGATGCTCGACGGGTCGCCCGATGAACCCCCGGCCCGCGCTCACGGGGCCCCCGGGCCCGCGGCAGGGGTGAAGATCCGGTCCAGGTGGTGTCGGAGTACCGCGAGGGCCGACTCCGGGCTCCGCTGGCCCACGAGGATGCTGGTGCCCATGGTCGCCGTCATCGCGAGCAGGCTGATCGCCTCCGTGCGCGCGTCGATGCCGGCATCGGCCAGGCCGGACGCCTTGGCCTGTTCGAGCAGGCCGGTCAGGGCGTTCTCGGCGGCGTCCGGGTTGTCGATGAAGGGCTGGGCGGCCAGCGCCTCGTCGGTCACGGACAGGATCGAGTAGGAGCTGTAGAGGAGGTGGAAGGTGCGGCCCTCCTCGTCGGTCGGCAGGGAGGCCAGCAGCAGCGCCTCGATCGCCGCGCGCGGGCCCGGGTCCGGGCCCGCGGCGGCCAGCCGGGCGCCCACCCGCGCGGTGAAGCGGTCGGTCAGGTGCTGGAGGCCGTAGAAGAGCAGCTTCTCCTTGGTCTCGAAGTAGTACTGCACGAGGCGGAGGGACACCCCGGCCTCCGCGGCCACGTCCCGCATGCCGACCGCATGCAGCCCTCGCCGCCCCGCGACCTGGATGAGCGCCTCGGCGATCTGGGCGCGCCGTTCCTCGTGGTCCACGCGCTTCGGCATCTGCCGGTGTCTCCGCCCCGTCGGTCGAATTCGCGGTCCGGGCTCCCCGGACGCCTTCATGGTACCGCCGTACCATGATCGTGGTACAGTCGTATCACGAAGAACGATTCTTCCCGGAGGTGCCCCGTGCCCGAGAACACGACCCGCGTGCGCCGTGACGTCGGCCGCTACGTGAACGACGAGCTGCGCGACCGCTACTTCGCCGCGAGCGACGCCGTCTACGCCATGGGTGCGCCCGCCCGATCCGAGACGGACGTCGAGACCAGCTTCGGCACCACGCACGTCTACCGGTACGGCCCCACGGACCCGGCGGCCGAGTCCCGCACGCCGGTCGTCCTGATCCACGGCGCCGGCTACTGCTCCGCCATGTGGTACCCCAACACCCCCGCGCTCAGCGCCGAACGCCCCGTGTACGCGCTCGACACCCCCGGCGACGCCGGCCGCAGCGTCCACCGCGAGCCCATGTGGCAGCCGGAGCGTGCCGCCCAGTGGCTCGACGAGGCACTCGACGCCCTCGGACTCGACCGGGTCCACCTCGTCGGCTCCTCCTACGGCGGCTGGCTGGTCCTGAACATGGCGCACCGCCGGCCCGGACGGCTCGCGTCGGTCACCGCCCTCGACCCCGGCGGCCTGGAGAAGGTGGGCCTGCGCTTCTTCGCCTGGGTCTTCGTCAGCCTCTTCGCCAGCTTCGCCCCCAAGTCACTGCGCCCGCGCCTGGCCTCCTGGCTGGAACAGCCGGTCATCGCCGTTCCCGAACTGCGGACGTGGATCCACGCGGGCGCCCGGGCCTTCCGGATCCGCCGCCCGGCACCGCTGCCCCTCGCCGAGGACGCGCTGCGCTCCATCCGGACCCCGCTCTACCTGATCATGGGCAAGCGCAGCCTCCTCGTACACCCGCAGCGGCAGCTGGAGCGCGTACCGCGGCTGGTCTCCGGGGCACGCGCCGAGATCATCGCCGCGACGGGCCACGGCCCGCAGATCGACCACCCCGACGTGGTCAACGCCCGGATGCTGGGCTTCATGGAGGACGTCGACTCCCTGGACCCGGCCGAGGTGCAGGGCTAGAAGCCGAGGTGCAGGGCCGGAACCCGAGGGCAGGGCTAGAACCCGAGGGCCCGGACCCGGCGGGCAGGCCCCGGCCTCCCGCCCGGCCCTGCCCGTCGACACGGTGCCCACGGCCCCCCGACGGTAAAATGCGACGGGTAGTCCGTTTCACCCCTTCACCCCTTCGGCCCTGAGCTTCCCGCTCCCCCTGGCCGCGAAGCCGGACCGCCGAGCACGAGGGCTGTGATGCCCGCATGAGGAACTCGCGCACCGCCCGCCGCACGGCCCTGGTGGCACCGTGCGCGGCCCTGCTGATCGCGGGCTGCGTCCTGCAGCCCGGGGCGAGCGCCGCGGCGCTCTCCGATCCGTCGGCCGCGCCCCCGCCCTCGCCGACGGCGACGGCGACGGCGGGCACCTCCTCGGCCCCCACGCCGTCGCCGCTGAACCCCATCGATCCGGCCGCGTTCCAGTCCGCCGTGCAGCGTGCGGCGGAGAAGATGACGGTTCCCGGCGCGGTGGTCCTGCTCCGCACTCCTCAGGGGACCTTCCGGGCACTCGTCGGCACGACCGAGCTGGGTACGAGCACACCGCCCACCACGGGCGACCACTTCCGGATCGCCTCCAACACCAAGACCATGACCGCGGCGCTGATCACCCTGCTCGCCCAGGACGGCAGACTGCGGCTGAGCGACCCGGTGTCCGCCTATGTCGCCGGCGTGCCGAACGGCGACCGCATCACGATCGCCCAACTGCTGAAGATGCGCAGCGGGCTCTACAACTACACCAACGCGCCCGAACTCTCGGCGTCCCTGGACGCCGACCCGGGCAAGGCCCGGACACCGCAGGAGATGCTGGACATCGCGTTCAAGCGCCCGCCGAACTTCGCGCCCGACGCCTCCTACGAGTACAGCAACACCAACTACGTCCTGCTGGGCCTGGTCGCCGAGAAGGCCGGCGGGCGCCCCCTGACCGAGCAGTTCCGGGACCGGCTGTTCGCCCCGCTCGGGCTGAAGGGCACCTCCCTGCCGGCCGTCGACGACACGTCCCTCCCGGACCCGTACGCGCACGGCTACATGTACGGCGGAACGGCGTACGCCCTGATCGACCAGCCCTACCCCGCCGACGTCCAGGCGGCGGCCCGTTCGGGAAAGCTCCAGCCGGTCGACTACACGCACCAGAACCCCTCGTACGCCCACGCCGCCGGCGGCGCCGTCTCCACCCCGGACGAGCTGGCCACGTGGATCCGGGCCCTGGTGACGGGCAAGGTCCTGAACGCCTCGTTCCAGCAGCAGTGGCGGGGCAGCCCGCAGGCCGAGGACCCGGCCGCGCCCGACGGACAGAAGTACGGGTACGGCATCGCCTACCAGCGCTTCGGTCCGAACTCCGCGATGTACTACCACGGCGGCGAACTCCCCGGCTTCAACTCCTTCATCGGCCACGACCCGGACAACGACGTCACGCTCGTGATCTGGACGAACCTGACCCTGTCGCCCGAGGGCCGCACCACCGCCCAGGCCCTGCTGCCCACCGTCCTCAACCAGATCTACGCCGGCCTCTCCCTCCCCACCGGCACCGGGTAGGCCCGGGGTCGGGCCGGGGTCGGGCCGGGGCGGGGTCCGTCCGGGTGCCCGTACGACGTGTCGCCCCGGGGGCGGCCGGAGACGGTACGAGGATGTAGCCCGACGGAATGCGCCCGCGCACCTACGCGCCGTCCCCGGGGTGGCCAGGACCACCGTGGGAGGGGCTCCTGGGGGCGCACCAGCGGATGGGGTGGACAGGCGTGTCGACATCGAGTCACGAAACGTTCGGCGCGCCCTGCTGGGTCAGTCTGATGGCCCGTGACCCCGGCGCGTCGCAGGCGTTCTACGGTGCGGTCCTCGGCTGGCAGTTCGGATCGGCCCGGGTCGGGGAGGGGTTCACCGTCGGCTTCAGCGACGGGGTCCCGGTGGCCGGCATCGGCGCCCTGCCCCCGGCGGTCGCGGCCCCCGTCGCCTGGACCCCGTACTTCGCCGTGGACGACGCCGACGTCACGGCCGCCCGCATCCTCGAACGCAGCGGAACCGTCGCCGTCGGCCCCCTGGCCTTCGGCACCGGACGGGCGGCGCTCGCCTCCGACCGCGACGGGGCGGTCTTCGGGATCTGGCAGGGGGAGGCCATCCCCGACTGGGACATGGACGGGGAAGCCGCTCCGGCCTGGCTCGAACTGCGCACCCGGGACGCCTTCGACGCCGCCATCTTCTACGGCGAGGTCCTGGAATGGGCCTGCGGACAGACCGGCTGCTGCGAGGTCGCCTACGTGGAGGAGAACAACCGCATCCAGCTCCGCCACGCGGGCCGGACGGTGGCCCGGCTGCACGGCGGAACCCTCGCGTCGGCCCCCGACCCGCACCTGCGGCCCCACTGGCACGTCCACTTCCGGGTGCCCGACGTCGAGACCGCGGTGAAGGCGGCCACCGGGCTGGGCGGCAGCACGGTCCCCGCGACCGACGCCGTGACCGGCTCCGGCCTCTTCCCCCACGAGGTCACCCTGCGCGACCCCGACGGCGCCCTGTTCGGCATCGTCGGCCCGGCCGGCCGCGGCCGCTCCTGACCGGCCGGGTCAGCCGGCCGGTGTGAACTGCTCCGTGCCGACGACCCGGAGGAGGGCGAGGCGGTCGGCCGTGTCCGTGCCGGGCGGGGGCGTGAGCAGGACGAGCCGCTGCTCGCCCTCCGGGGCGAGCAGCACCTGGCAGTCGAGGTCGACGGGGCCGACGACCGGGTGGATCACCCGCATGCGGCTGTGGCGGCGGACGGCGACCTCGTGCAGCTCCCACAGGGCGGTGAACTCCTCGCTGGCGCCGCGCAGACGCTCCACCAGACGGGTGGCGGCCGGGTCCGCGGCCCGGCGGCCGAAGGCCGCCCGCAGGTCCGCGACGTGGACCCGGCTGTACTGCTCGTGTTCCTCGGCCGGGTACGCGTCCCGGGCGGCCGGATCGGCGAACCAGCGCCAGATCACGTTGCGGCCGTGCTCGGACACCGTGCACACCCCGCCCAGCAGGGAGCGGGCCATGTCGTTCTGGGCCAGGACGTCGCCCAGGTCGCTGAGGACCTGCGCGGGAGTGCCGGACAGCTGGTCCAGCAGGTGCAGCAGACCCGCGCTGACCTGGTCGCCGGCGACCCGTCCGGCGGGCGGGCGGTGCCCGGCGAGCAGGTACAGGTGGTCGCGCGCGTCGTCACCGAGCCGCAGGGCGCGGGCGAGCGCGGACAGCATCTGCGGTGACGGCTGCGGGCCCCGGGCCTGCTCCAGCCGGATGTAGTAGTCGGCCGACATGCCCGCGAGCTGGGCGACCTCCTCGCGCCGCAGCCCGGGCGTGCGCCGCCGGGGGCCGGCGACCAGACCCGCGTCCTGCGGGCGTACCCGGTCGCGCGAGCGGCGGAGGAAGTCGGCGAGTTCACGGCGGTCGATCGTCATGTGGATCATCCTGCCGGACGCCTCCGGGCCGTAACCAGGGATCGCCGGTCCCAGGTTCAGCGGGGCTCTGCCGCCCCGGGCAGCGCGGCGGCAGTGTGGGCGGAGCCGGAGCGAACACCTCCCCGGCACCCGCCGAAACGCACCGCAGCGCACCGCTGCGCACCGCGTCAGAAGGAGAAGCCATGTCCACCATCACCATCACCACCGCCACCACCGTCGCCGCCACCGTGAGCGTCGCCGGCGCCCAGGTCTCCTACGAGCGCTCCGGTTCCGGTTCCGGCCCCGCCCTCGTCCTCGTCCACGGCACCGGCTCGGGCGGCTCCGCAGTGAACTGGGGCCAGACCCTGCCCCGTTTCACCGCCAGCCACACCGTCATCACCCCCGATCTCTCCGGCACCGACCGCACCACGGACGACGGGGCCCCGCTGACCGTGGAGGGTCTGGCCGCGCAGGTCATCGCCGTCATCGAGGACGCGGGCACCGGCCCGGTGGACCTGCTCGGTTTCTCCATGGGCGCGCCGGTGTCCGCCGCCGTCGCGGCGCTCCGCCCCGACCTCGTCCGCCGCCTGATCCTGGTCGCCGGATGGGCCCACACCGAGGGCGACGAGTACCTGCGGAACCTCTTCACCCTGTGGAAGCAGATCGGCGTCTCCGACCCGGCCGCCTTCGGCCGCTCCGTCGCCATGACGGGCTTCAGCCGCGGCTTCCTCAACTCGATCGGCCGCGAGCAGGTGGAACTCCTGATCCCCAACATGCCGGCCACCCCCGGCACCCTGCGCCACGTCGACCTCGACACCCGCATCGACATCCGCGGCCTGCTGCCGCGCATCCAGGCCGAGACGCTCGTCATCGGCGCCACCCAGGACCTCACCGTCCCGGTGGAGAACAGCCGCGCCCTGCACCGCGCGATCGCGCACAGCACGTACGCCGAGATCGACGCCGGACACGTCGCGTTCTTCGAGAAGGAGGACGAATTCGTCGCGCTGATCAGCGGGTTCACCCTCGCCCCGTGACCCCGTCTCCTCCGGAGGCCCCGGCGTCGCGGTCCGGCAGCGGGGTACCGAGCCGGCGGGCCGGCAGGGGCTCACAGGCCACCACGTACCCGACGGCGATGGAGAGCGTGAGGACGATGAACAGCACGATCAGCCAGGACATCAGGGCGAAGACCGACCCGAGGCTGCCGAACTGCCGCATGCTGCGCTCCACGGCGTGCGGCATGTAGATCCTCGACACCATGGACAACAGCTGCTCCCCCGTCCCGGCCAGCACCGCGCCGGGCAGCAGCGGCAGCCACGGGATCCGGGCGCCGAGCAGCAGGTGCTGGGTCCACCACCACAGCAGCGTGCCGCTGACCACGGCGAGCAGGAAGCCGCCGACCGGGCCGGCGCCGAAGGCGCTCTGGACCGGCCCCTGGAAGAGCAGTGCGCTCAGCCAGACGAGGAGCCAGGCCAGCCACCGCCAGGCCGCGAGCCGGGCCTTGGCCTTGGGCAGGTGCCAGGAGCGCTCGCACGTCATCTGCAGGGCGCGGCTGCAGGCGGTGGCCGACACCAGTGTCACCACGACGCCCACCGCGCCGGTGCTCGCGGTGGCGGTGGAATCGGTGGCGGAGTACACCTGACGCACCTGGTCCAGGGCGGCGTTCTGGAGCCCGAGCGTGGCGCGGATGGACGAGACCAGCTCCTGCTGGAGCCAGTCCGGTGCGAGGGCGCCGATGACGAAGAGGGCCGGCACCGCGCCGAGGAAGGCCTGCGCGGCCAGCCTGAACGCGCAGTCCAGGACCTTGACGCTGGCGAGCTGTTCGAGGAGCCGGGTCAGCAGCGGTGTGTGCTTGCGCATCCAGGGGGGCAGGCGGAGCCGGCGCGCGGTGGCCTCCGGACCGGACACGGTGCACTCCTCACGGGGATGGTTGCCGACGTCGGTGACCACCCTTCCACGAGAAAACACCGACAGCGCATATCCGGCATTTCGCCGCCCGGCCCCGTCACTCCCGTGATTGCATCCCTCCCGTAACCCGCAACACGTGACCGTGACCGCGAGGGGGCGAGCCGCATGTTCCAACGGCCGACGCGCGCGATGCGCCGGGACGTGACCCAGCTGATCTGCGCGCTCGGCGGTCTGGCGCTGGGGCTGGTGGCCCCCATGGCCGACGTGGGACCCCTGGTCGAGGCCTCGCGCGTCGCGACCATGCTCTTCACCGTGGGGTTCGGCGTCATCAGCCTGGTGAGCATCATCTACTCGATGCTGTTCCTGGTCGTGCAGTTCTCCGCCAGCACGTTCACCCCGCGCCTCGCGTTCTTCCGTGACGAACCGATCGTGTGGCGCGCCTTCGCCTTCGCCGTCGGGGTCTTCGTCTTCTGCGTCGTCGCGGGCCTCGCCATCGGCGCCCGCGACCAGGTCTCGGCCCTCCTCCCCTGCGCGGCGATGGTCCTCACCCTGGTCGCCCTCACCCTGATGAGGTCGCTGCAGACGAAGGCGTTCGACTCGATCCAGCTCGCCCACTCGCTCACCGCGATCGCCGCCCGCGCGCACCTGTCGTACGACGGCCTGTACGTGCGGCCGTACGCTCCCGGCCGCACCGCCGCGGCGCCGGCCCCGGGGACCGGACCGGCCGGGAACGGCACCACCTCCACCGTGCGCTGGTCCGGGCCGGCGACCGTGATCCAGCAGATCGACGTACCCGTCCTCGTGGCGGTGGCCCAGCGGCACGACTGCGCGATCGACTTCCGCGTCACCCCCGGCCGGACCGTCTCGCGGGGCATGGCCCTGGCCGAGGTGACGGGCGCCGAACTGCCCGAGGAGGTCCTGCGCGAGGCCGTGGTCACCGGTGTGGAACGCACCTTCGACCAGGATCCCGAACTGCCGTTCAGGCTCCTGGTCGACATCGCGCTGCGCGCGCTCTCCCCCGCCGTCCACGACCCGGCGACGGCGGTGGAGAGCATGGACCGCCTGGAGGACCTGCTCACCCGGCTCGCCGACCGGGAGCTGGACTTCGGCCGGTTCGCCGACGGGGCGGGCCGGGTGCGGGTGACGGTGCCCGTCCCCGACTGGGAGCAGTACGTCCGGACGGCCTGCGACGACATCGCCGTCGCCGCCGCGGGCTCCCCCATGGCCCTGCGCCGGCTGCGCGACCTGCTCGGCCGGCTGCTGGAGCGGAGCCCCGAGGACCGGCGGGCCGTCGTACGGGAGCGGCTCGCATGGGCCGAGCGCACGGGGAGCGCCGCGTACCCGCTCATCTGGACGCCGCGCGAGGAGTGCTCATGAGCGAGGAGCGCCGGGACGCCGCCGCCCAGGACCGCCCGAGCCCCGTGGACCCCACCGCGACACCCCGGGAGCGCCGGCGCGTCCTGCTGGGCTGCGTGCTCCGCTCGGCGGCCTCGGTCGTCCTGATCACGGCGCTGTACTACCTGGCGCCCCTGGACGGCGAGATCGTTCTGCGCACCCTCGTCTCGCTCGTGCTGGGCCTGGGCCTCTTCGGCTGGCTGGTGATCAGGCAGGTCAGCGCCGTCGCCCGTGCGCGGTTCCCCCGGCTGCGCGCCATGGAGGCGCTGGCCACCGCCGTACCGCTGTTCCTGGTGATCTTCTCCGTGACGTACTTCCTGCTCGCCAAGGAGGTGCCGGGCACGTTCTCGGAGTCGCTGAACCGGACGGACGCCCTGTACTTCACGGTCACGGTGTTCGCAACCGTGGGATTCGGGGACATCGCGCCCGTCACGGAGACCGGCCGCGTGCTGACCACCCTGCAGATGGTCGCCGACCTGCTCCTGGTGGGCGTGATCGCGAAGGCGCTCTTCGGCGCGGTCGAGATCGGGATCCGCCGGCGGGGTTCGGGGCCCGGCGCTCCGGACGGCGACGCGTGAACGTACGGCGCGGGACCCCGGCCGGGGGGCCGGCCGGGGTCCGGTTCGTTCACGCCGTCAGCAGCGGGAACCGGTGGAGGCCGCCGCCGTGGTCTCGTCCAGCTTCTGGATCTGCGGCTGCAGCTGGGTGAGGGCGTCCTTGCCGGTCGTGTCGCCCGGCAGGTCCTCGTAGCCCTTCTTGAGGTTCTCGGCGGCGGACTTCACCGCCTCCCGCTCCGCCTCCTTCAGCTTGCTCAGGTTCTCCTTGACCCCGTTCCAGTCCTCCTGGACGGCGTCGTAGGCCTCCTTGACCTGGTCCTTGGTCGCGGTGGCGGGGTTCAGGGCCTTCAGCTTGGCGTTGTCGGCCTTCAGCGCGGTCAGATCGGTGCAGAGGTCGGCCGCGGCCTCGGTGGCCTCCTCCTCGGGCGAGGGGTCGTCGGAGCAGGCGGAGAGACCGAAAACCGCGCTGACGCAGAGCACACCGATCACCGGGAAACGCTTCATGGGGGCCTTCCTCAGTCAGACAAACCGGATGTACGGGATCTTCTGGTACGTCTGACAAAATATGCAGATCCCATGACATTCCGCATCCGCATGACTCCCGGCCGCTGCCGCCGTCGTGCCGCCGCTACGGCTTGATGTTCTGGTTCAGGTGGAACAGGTTCCCCGGGTCGTAGGTCCGCTTGACCTGGGCCAGCCGGTCGTAGTTGCCCTTGTAGTTGGCCCGGATGCGGTCCTGGTCGTCGTCGGCCATGAAGTTGATGTAGCCGCCCTCCTCCGAGTGCGGGGCGGTGGCCTCGTAGTAGTCGCGGACCCAGGCGATGTTGGCCTCGTTGTCGGCGGGGTCGGGCCACATGCCGGCGATGACGGTGGCGAACGAGGCGTCGCGGTAGGCGTAGGCCGTCGCGTCCGGGGCGACGCGGTGGCAGGCGCCGTTGACCGGGTAGATGTGGACCGTCGAGTTCACGGCGGGCAGGCCCGGGGCGTGCTGCAGGTGCGCCGCGATCGCCTCGTCGGTCAGCTCGGTCACGAAGTTGGCCTTCCAGTAGTACTGGAGGCCGGGCGGTACGAGGGCGTCGAAGGCACTGTTGAGCGCCGGGTACGGCATGGGGCCCACGTGCTCCGCGACCACCGGCGCGAAGTCGTGGAAGGCCTCCAGGGCGCGCGGCCCCTCGTCGAGCGGACCGGACCAGCACGCCACGATCAGCGCGAAGGGTTCGCCGTGCCGGTCCTCCGGGATGAACGGGAGCGGCGGGGCGATCTGGAAGGCCGGGAACCCGCCCAGCTCCTCCGGGGCGTCGGCGATGTGATCGGCGAAGGAACGCAGGACGGTGGCGGCGTCCTCCAGCTCGAAGAGCATCGGCCCGCCGTAGATGTCCTTGACCGGGCCGAGCCGGTACTCGAAGGAGGTCACCGCGCCGAAGTTGCCGCTGCCGCCGCGCAGCGCCCAGAAGAGGTCGGCGTTCTCCTCCTCGCTCGCCACGACCAGCTGGCCGTCCGCGGTCACCACATCGGCCGAGATCAGGTTGTCGCAGCTCAGGCCCATTCCGCGGCACAGGTAGCCGATGCCGCCGCCGAGGGTGAGCCCGCCGATGCCGGTGGTCGAGATGATCCCGCCGGTGGTGGCCAGCCCGAAGGCGTGCGTCGCCGCGTTGAAGTCGCCCCAGGTCGCGCCGCCCTCCGCGCGCGCCGTCCGGCGCGCCGCGTCCACACGGACCCCGCGCATCCCGGACAGGTCGGCGACCACGCCGTCGTCGCAGGTGCCGAAGCCGGGCACGCTGTGCCCGCCGCCGCGCACCGCCAGGTCGAGCTCGTTCTCGCGGGCGAAGTCGACCGTGGCCATGACGTCGCCCGCGTTGGCGCAGCGCACGACGGCGGCCGGCCTCCGGTCGATCATGGCGTTGTTGACCTTGCGTGCCTCGTCGTAAGCCGCGTCGTCGGGCGTGACGACCGCCCCGCGAACCCGTTCGCGCAACTGGTCGATCGAGAGCTTGCCCATGGCCATCGCTCCTCGTACCTGGTGGCTTGAAGCTGGTCCCCGCAGCCGGTCCTCAACGGTCCGCGCTACGGCTGGAGGTGGCTGAAGCCCACCTCGAAGTGTTCGACGGAGACGATCCGCTGGCCCTCCCGCTGCGCCGTCTCCTCGCGGATGCGGGCGGCCTGATCCTCGCTGTCCCGCATGGTCCGCTCGTCCTCCCACAAGGTCAGCGACTTGGCCTCCCCCGTGGCCCGGTCGACGAGGTAGTAGACGCCCCGGAACCCGGGAACGTCCTTGACCTGCCGGACGACCGCCTCCGAACTCGCGGTCACGTCTCCCCCCGCGGGGACCGGTGATCCCTGGTAGGTGCTCAGCCTCGCGAACATCTCCAGTCCTTCCTGACCGGGCCGCCGGTCGGCGAACAGGCGGCTCCAGGACCAGGGTGCTCCGGCGGGACGCGCCCCGCATGCCGGGACGGCGCGACAATGGTGGTGAGGTACACGTCTGCCGTTGCCGTTGCGGAGAGGCGGGTCATCGACGTGCCCTACATAGCTGTGACCGCCCTGAGTCATGTCGGGCTGGTGCGCGAACGCAACGAGGACAGCCTCGTCGTCGGCCCGTGGACGCTGTGCGGGACCGTGACCCAGAACCCCCAGACCCTGCTGTTCCCCTTCGGCAGACCGCTCGTCGTCGCCGTCGCCGACGGGCTCGGCGGCCAGCCGGCCGGCGAAGTGGCCAGCGAGCTGGTCGTACGCCACCTCTCCTCGCTCGGGCCCGAACTGGACGGCGAGGGCGCCCTCGGTGACGCACTGCGCCGCTGCAACCACGCCGTGCACTCGGCCACCGACGGCCGGCCGGACCTGACCTCCATGGGGACCACGATCGCCGGGGCCCTCGTCCTGGCGGAGTCGCTGGTGGTGTTCAACGTCGGCGACAGCAAGGTGTTCCGCGCGGCGCCGGACGGCCTGCACCAGGTCAGCGTGGACGACAGTCCGCCGCCGGCCCCCGGGCACCGCACCACGTCGGCCGTGACCCAGACCCTCGGCGGCAGCCGCGGCTACCACTCGATCGTGCCCCACATGGCCGCGTTCGAGCTGACCGAGGGCGACCGCTACCTGGTGTGCAGCGACGGGCTCACCGACCCGGTGCCCGACGAGGAGATCGAGGACCTGCTGCGGGTGCACGACGACGGCAGGGCCGCCTTCGAGCTGTGGCGGGCCGCCATCGACGCCGGCGGCCCCGACAACATCACGCTCGCGCTGCTCCGCATCAGCACGTAGGACCCGCCACGGCCGCGTGCTCTCGCGTACGTACGTCTCACCCGCCCCCCGGAGCCGCCAGCTGGTCCGTGAACCGCTGCAGCGCCCTGGCGCCCAGCGAGGACATCAGCGGGTGCAGCACGCGGCCGGCCGGCCGGATGCCCGGCAGGCGCAGCCCGCCGAAGAAGGCGAACCGGGTGCCGTGCCCCTCCGCCACCGCGGCCATGCCGCCCACCACGAACCGGCTCTGCATGAGGCACCAGCCCGGCCGCAGCACGACGTCGAAGCGCGCCCGCAGGCCCAGCGGGCTGCGCGCCCGGGCCTCGAGGCGCTCGCCGGCCGCCGAGGTCACGGTGAAGGAGCCGATGTCGGTGATCATGACGGGCAGCTGGTTCTCCAGGTCGGAGGCGAGCGCCCAGACCTGCTCGAAGGGAGCGTCGATCAGCTGCTCCGCGAAACCCGTGCCCGGTGTGCTGCGTGCGATGACGCGCAGCCTCCGGACGGCGTCGAGTTCGGCGACCGGCCAGGAGTCCTTCAACGTTCCCACGCCTTCCGGAAGTTGCGGCGGGCTCGGAAGAGCCGGGTCCGCACGGTGGGTTCGGGCACGCCGAGGAGCGCGCTGACGGAGCGCTCGTCCAGCCCTTCCAGGTCCCGCAGGACCAGGACGGCGCGGTGGGCCGGGGAGAGCCGCTCCAGTACGTCGCGCACGTCGGCGGCGAGCTGCGGATCGTCGCGCGCGGGCACGTCCTCCAGCGGGTCCGGGACCACCCGGGACGCCGCCCGGGCGATGCGGACCGCCTCCCGTACGGCGATCACCCGCGCCCACCCGAACAGGGCGGCCGGCTCCCGGAGCTGGCCGATGCTGCGGAAGATCACGATCAGCGCCTCCTGCGTGGCGTCCGGCCCGTCCTGCAGGGCGATGGGGCCGCACAGCCGCCCGACGTAGGGGGCCAGCAGGTCCAGCAGCCCCTGGGTGGCCAACGGGTCCCCGCGCTGGGCGGAGCGCACGAGGGCGGCCAGCTCGGCCGCCGTCACGGTTCGCCGGGTCCGGTCCACGGGATCCTCACGGCTTCCTCCTCCTCGGCGGGGTCTCGGCAGGGAAGAGGGGGCCGACCGGCCGAACATTCCGCATGACCTGCATCACATCGTGCGCGGCTCCGGCCAGGGAGACAGGCGTTTATACGATTTTCAGGCGTGAATTTCTGTTCCCGCGGATGCAGAATTTCGACAGACCTGCTACAGGAAAAAATGTACGCCCCTGATGGCACCCCCCGTGCTACTGTGATGTCAGTTGCAGTTGTGGTTCCCAAAAACTTACAAGTGCTCTCACCTGATTTTCGGTGGGCGCACTTTTTATTTCCGGCGCATGCAGTGAGATTTGCACATTCCGGTCGGGGCAATCATCGCGGCGACGCCGGGCTCGCACAGTGCGGTCCCGGGCACTGCCCCAAAGGAGAATTCATATGGCATCTGGCACCGTGAAGTGGTTCAACGCGGAAAAGGGCTTCGGCTTCATCGAGCAGGAGGGCGGCGGCGCTGACGTCTTCGCCCACTACTCGAACATCGCCTCTTCTGGCTTCCGTGAGCTTCAGGAAGGCCAGAAGGTTACCTTCGACGTCACGCAGGGCCAGAAGGGCCCGCAGGCCGAGAACATCGTTCCCGCCTGACGCTGACGCGTACACGCAGCTGAGGCCCGCACCTTGGGGTGCGGGCCTCGGCGCGTTGCTTTTTACCCGCTCACGCCCTGTCGGTCCCCGACGGCCCACTGAGCGGCGGGTGACGGCGCTCGGCGCCCGCCCGCCTCATGTCCGGCCGGGCGGAAGTGTCTCCCCCGACGCACCGCCCCACCCCCGCCCCGCACACCGTCGGCCGTATCCCGGCTCTCCGACGCACGGCGCGGCACCCTCTCCACGACGAACCGGCCCGCCCTTTCCGGCGTGGCACGGCTCCGTCCCGTCTTTTCTTCGGCTCGTTCTCGCGAATCCCCCTGCCCGGGAATTCCTCGATACGCGCCGCATCGAGGAAGGTTCTGCATGAACCGCACCACTCGCACGAACGACCGCTCCTCCCGCGCCCCCCGCAAGGGCGGCTCCGCAGGCTTCGGCGGCTCCGGCGGCTCCGGCCGCGGCAGCCGTTTCGGCTCCTCCGCCCCCAGCCGCTCCGGTGGCTCCGGATACGGCGGCTCCGGCCGCTCCGGCTACGGCGGCGGCAGCCGCCGCCCCGCGGCCCTCCAGGGTGAATTCGCCCTCCCCGAGACGATCACTCCGGCGCTGCCCGCCGTCGAGGCCTTCGCCGACCTCGACATGCCCGAGCAGCTGCTGGCCGCCCTCGGCTCCGAGGGCGTGAGCGTGCCGTTCCCGATCCAGGCCGCCACCCTGCCGAACTCCCTCGCGGGCCGTGACGTACTGGGCCGCGGGCGCACCGGCTCCGGCAAGACCCTCGCCTTCGGCCTCGCGCTGCTGGCCCGTACGGCCGGACAGCGTGCCGAGGCCCGGCAGCCGCTGGCCCTGGTCCTCGTCCCGACGCGCGAGCTGGCGCAGCAGGTCACGGACGCCCTCGCCCCCTACGCCCGCGCCATGAAGCTGCGTACGGCCACCGTCGTGGGCGGCATGCCCATCGGGCGGCAGGCGAGCGCGCTGCGCGGCGGCGCCGAGGTCGTCGTCGCGACGCCCGGACGGCTCAAGGACCTCATCGACCGTGGCGACTGCCGACTGAACCAGGTCGCGATCACCGTCCTGGACGAAGCCGACCAGATGGCCGACATGGGCTTCATGCCGCAGGTCACCGCCCTGCTCGACCAGGTGCGCCCCGAGGGCCAGCGGATGCTCTTCTCCGCCACCCTCGACCGCAACGTCGACCGGCTGGTGCGCCGCTACCTGACCGACCCCGTCGTGCACTCCGTCGACCCCTCGGCCGGCGCGGTCACCACGATGGAGCACCACGTGCTGCACGTGCACGGCACCGACAAGCACGCGACGACCACCGAGATCGCGGCGCGCGAGGGCCGGGTGATCATGTTCCTGGACACCAAGCACGCCGTCGACCAGCTCACCACCCACCTGCTGAACAGCGGCGTACGGGCCGCGGCCCTGCATGGCGGGAAGTCGCAGCCCCAGCGCACCCGGACCCTGGCCCAGTTCAAGACCGGGCACGTGACGGTGCTGGTGGCGACCAACGTCGCGGCGCGCGGGATCCACGTCGACAACCTCGACCTCGTCGTGAACGTGGACCCGCCCACGGACCCCAAGGACTACCTGCACCGCGGCGGCCGTACCGCCCGCGCCGGCGAGTCCGGCAGCGTCGTCACCCTGGTCACGCCGAACCAGCGCCGCGAGATGACCCGTCTGATGGCGGCCGCGGGCATCGTCCCGCAGACCACCCAGGTCCGCTCCGGCGAGGAGGCACTGAGCCGCATCACCGGCGCCCAGGCCCCCTCCGGCATCCCGGTCACCATCACCGCGCCGCAGGCGGAGCGGACCGGGCGCAGCCCGCGTTCCTCCCGCGGACGGCGCAGCCGCCCCGCCCAGGAGCGGCGCCGCTCCATGGGCATGGCCGCCTGACCCGGGCTCCGTCCCGCCCCGTACCGCCCGCGTCCCGTCCGCTCCGCTCCGCTCCGTCACGTCTGTGAGGCATCATGCGCTTCGTCATCGCCCGATACCCCTTCGACCTCGAGAAGAGCGAGGTGGAGGAGAAGATGAAGGGCGTCAAGGCCGAGCCCGTCACGGGAGCGTCCGTGATCATCAGCCGGCGCACCTACCCCGTCAAGCAGGTCGGTGAGGTCATCACCCGGCAGGACCGGCGCGACTTCACGGCGGCCGAGGTGACCCGGGCGCTGACCCGCCTCGGCTTCACCTGCCGCGACCTCACGGTCCCCGTACCGGCGCCCGCGCTCACCCCGCTCCAGGAGGCCTCGGCGCTCCTCGGAAGCCCGGCCGATGCCTGACGGCGCTTGCTAGAGTCGCTGTCCATGTCGATCCCTGACGACCTGCTCCTCGATCTCGCCGCCATGGTCGAGTCGGAGCAGACCAATCAGATGTCCCTGACCGTCGTGGTCCACGGTGCCGTCATCACGGGCCGGCTCGCCCCCGAGAGCGTCTGGCGTCAGCGGGTGGCCGAGGTCCTGCGGGACTCCGACCAGCTGGGCCCGTTCGCCGAGATCTTCAGTTCCGCCGGCCGCGGTGACAGACAGACCGCGGCGGCTCCCTCGCACCTGCACTTCCACGTGGCGCGCATCCTCCAGGGCACCCTGGGCATCCCCGAGACGGGCGGGATGTACCGGATCGCGGTGAGGGACGTCAGCGCGTGGACCGTCGGAGACTTCAGCTACTCCGACAAGTAGGCCCTGTCACGGCGCGTTCCGGCACGTGCCGCAATGCCGTAAGACGGCCCTCGCGTTCGTTCGCGGGGGCCGTCTTCCGTTGCAAGCGTCACTTGCACGAAGCGCCATCCGGCACATCATCGCCAACTGCCGCCCGGCAGTTCCCGCAGGAAGCGCTCCTGGTCGGCGAGGAGGCCGGGCGGGAAGAGGGCGCGCGGGGCGAACACGGCCGTCAGGCTCAGCCGCCAGGAGGAGCGCTCGAGCGGGGTCCGGAGCAGCGAGTGGGACGCCCCCGGATAGCGGCGGACCGTGAGCGTGCCGGGCGCGAGCAGGCTCCGGTACGCGGCCTCGGTCTCGGCCCCGTCCACGTTCAGGTCGTCGGCGCCGGAGATCAGCAGCACCGGGACGGCTCCCCTGGCCCGCATCGCCCGCAGGTCCGCGGTCGCGTCCGCGGTGTGGTTGCGGCTGATGAACGACCAGCGCTCCGCCGTGAGTTCCCGGTCGGCTCCCGGACTCGCGCGGTACTCCTCGTACGCGGCTCCGCGCCGCAGCAGCGCCAGGGTCTCCTCCCGGGTGCGCAGGGCGGCCGCCGTGCGCTCGGCGCCGGCACCGGCCGCGCGGAGTTCGGCGCGGAGGTTGTACTCGCCCTGCCGCTCCCAGTTCACGGCGGTGCCGACCGCGATGACGAAGCGCACCCCGGGCTCCGGGGCCCGCGCGACCACCTTGGGCAGCACCCATCCGGCCTGGCTGGCCCCCCACAGGCCGATGCGGGCGGCGTCGATCTCGGGCCGGGTACGGGCCGCCCAGGCGAGGGCGTCGGTGGTCTCGCGAGCCCGGTCGTCCATGGTCTGGCCGAGCCAGTCGGCGGGTTTGTCGAGGGAGAGCGAGGCGTATCCGGCCCGGGCGAAGGCCTCCCAGTAGGGGCGGTAGAAGCCGTCGTGGGTGGCGTCGACCTCGCCGTCGCCGTGCACGAGGACGACGAGCGGGAAGGGGCCGGGCCCCTTGCCGGCGGGGGTCGCGAGCACGCCGGGCAGGTCGTGGCCGGCGGCGGGGACGGTGACGCGCTCCTCGCGCAGGCCGTAGTCGTGCTGCCAGAGGACGAGGCCGGCGAGGCCTGCCGCGAGGAGGGCGGTGGTCAGGAGGAGGAGCAGGGCGGTGCGGAGCGTGCGGGACACGGTACGCCTCTCTGGTCTATCGAATTTCAAACGATCGTAACTTGAATGAGCGTATTAGACTCGTGCGTATGACGACATTGCTGCGCGAGGTGCCCGAGGGCGCCCAGGAGCGGGTGGCCGAGCTGTACTGGGAGGCCTTCGGCGGGAAGCTGGGCACCGCCCTCGGCCCTCCGGAGGCAGGGCGGCGGTTCATCGCGGCCCACCTGCACCGGGACCGGGCCGTGACCGCCCTGTCGGAGGACGACGGCCGGGTGGTCGGCGTGGCGGGCTACCAGCTGGCCGGGCGCGGCCTGGTCGGCGGCGACGCGGCCGCGGTCAGAGCGGCGTACGGGCCCGTCCGGGGCCTGTGGCGGGTCTTCCTGCTGGCCCTGCTGGAGCGCACCCCGGCCCGCGGCGAGCTGGTCATGGACGGCATCGCCGTGGACCCCGGCGAGCGGAGCCGGGGCATCGGCGGCCTGCTGCTGCGGGAAGTCGAGGCGATCGCCGTGGAACAGGGGTGCCGGCGGATCCGGCTCGACGTGGTCGCCGATAACCCGCGGGCGCGGGCACTGTACGAACGGCACGGTTTCCGGGCGGTACGGGTGCAGCGGACGCCCTGGCTGCGCGACGTGCTGGGATTCGGGGGCGTGACGACGATGCAGAAGGCGGTGACGCGGTGAGCGGTACGGATGGCGCGGTGGACGGCATGAGCGCAGCGGGCGGGACGGGCGCCGCGGGCGGGACGGGCGCCGCGGGCGGGACGGGCGCGGCAGGCGGGATTCCCACGCGGATGGTCGTGCACGCGCTGGTCCGGGAGGACGGAACGGTCGAGGGCGGCGAGCTGTACGAGGTCGCCGGGCTGCTCGGGATGACCGACCAGCAGGTGCGGCTGTGCGTGAAGCGGCTGGTGACCGAGGGGCGGTTCACGGTGGCGGGGCGCGGCCGGCGGGCCGTGCTGCGCCTGACGGGGGCCGCGGGGCCGGCGGGCGCGGCGGGGCCGGGGCTGCCGCTCGTACCGGAGGTGGAGTTCGTCCGGCACGCGTACCGCCAGGACGGGGGGCTGGAGCCGTGGGACGGGGTCTGGCACGCCTTCGCCTTCGCCGTACCGGAATCCGCGCGGGCCGCACGGGACGCCCTGCGGGACACGCTGACCGCCCTGGGGGCGGCGCCGGTGCAGGGCGGCCTGTATGTCACGCCCAACGCCATCGGCCCGTACGTGCGGGCCCGGGCGGCGGAACTGGGCCTCCCGGAATCGCTGAGCTGCCTCAGCACGCGCGATCTGGCGGTGGGCGGCACCACGGACCCGCGGGCGCTGGCGGCCCGCCTGTGGCCCCTTCCGGAGATCGCCGCCCGCTACGAGGCCCTGCACGCCCTGGCGAGCAGGGAGGCGGGGGCGGCCGAAGGGCCGGTGGCGGGCCTGGCGCGGGCCGTCGCGCTGGCGGCGGCCTTTTCCGCGGCGATGGTCCCGGATCCGCTGCTCCCGCCGGAGCTGCTGCCGCAGCCGTGGGCGGGGGCGACGGCCCGGGCGGCGGCGGCCGCGGCCTGGGACCGGCTCGCCGGCGCCGCTCCGGCCGACGGCCCGCGCCTGTTCCGCCTGTACGGCGAGGCCCTGGCCTGACGCCGGGCCCGTCTCCGGCCGGATCCCGGCCCGAGACGGGCCCGCCTCCGGCCGGACCCTGGCCCGGCCTTCGCCGGGCGTCACGCGGTGGACACGGTGGGCGACCCCCGCCGTGTCCACATCCTGGACAACTACGCTCGCTTCATGAACGCAGAAGCCGACGCCCTCGCCACCGTGAAAGACGCTGACCGGAAGCACGTCTTCCACTCCTGGTCTGCGCAGGAGCTCATCGATCCGCTCGCCGTCGCCGGTGCCGAGGGGTCTTACTTCTGGGACTACCAGGGCAACCGCTACCTCGACTTCTCCAGCGCCCTCGTCTACACCAACATCGGCTACCAGCACCCCAAGGTCACCGCGGCCATCCAGGAGCAGGCGGCCAGGATGTGCACCGTCGCGCCCGGCTTCGCCGTAGACGTGCGTTCCGAGGCGGCCCGGCTGATCGCCGAGCGCACCCCGGGCGACCTCGACAAGATCTTCTTCACCAACGCCGGGGCCGAGGCCGTGGAGAACGCCGTCCGCATGGCCCGGCTGCACACCGGCCGGCCCAAGGTGCTGTCCGCGTACCGCTCGTACCACGGCGCCACCTCCACCGCGATCAACCTGACCGGCGACGCCCGCCGCTTCGGCAACGACTCGGCGACCGCCGGCGTCGTGCACTTCTGGGGGCCCTTCGCCTACCGCTCGCCGTTCTACGCGGCCACGGACGCCGAGGAGTGCGAGCGGGCCCTGCGGCACCTGGAGGACACCATCGTCTTCGAGGGCCCGCAGTCCATCGCCGCGATCATCCTGGAGACCGTCGGCGGCGCCCCGGGCGTCCTGGTGCACCCCGACGGCTACCTGGCCGGCGTGCGCGCGCTCTGCGACCGCTTCGGCATCGTCTTCATCCTCGACGAGATCATGGTCGGCTTCGGGCGCACCGGCCGGTGGTTCGCCTCCGAGCACTGGGACGTCACCCCCGACCTGATCTGCTTCGCCAAGGGCGTGACCAGCGGCTACGTACCGCTCGGCGGCGTCGCCATCTCGGCCGCCATCGCCGAGACCTTCGCCCGCAGGCCCTATCCGGGCGGGCTGACCTACTCCGGGCACGTGCTGGCCTGCGCCGCCGCCGTGGCGACGATCAACGTCATGGAGGAGGAGGGCACCGTCGAGCAGTCCGCCCGCACCGGTACGGACCTGCTCGGCCCCGGCCTGCGCGCGCTGGCCGAGCGGCACCCGTCGGTCGGCGAGGTCCGCGGCCTCGGCACCTTCTGGGCCCTGGAGCTCGTACGGAACCGGGAGACGCGCGAGCCGCTGGTCCCGTACAACGCCGCCGGGGCGGACAACGCGCCGATGGCCGAGTTCGCCGCCGCCTGCAAGAAGGGCGGGCTCTGGCCGCTGGTCGCCGGCAACCGCATCCACGTCGCGCCGGCCTGCAACATCGCGCCGCAGGACGTGGCCAAGGGGCTGGAGATCCTCGACCAGGCCCTCTCGGTGGCCGACGCACACACGGTCTGAGCTGCCGAAACAGGCGGTCGCCCAATCCGTGGGTGCCTGTCTTGGATGTTCCGCGCCCTTACGAACACCACGTGAACGTGCTGAAATCCGAACAGAGCACCTACGGACCGGGATGCACGTCAGTCCCGGGGCGGTCCTCCGTGACCGAACGGCGGGGAGCGGGCCTTCCGCTGGACGCCGGGCGTACGGGATCCAGTCAGCACGTCAGCCGGACTCCGTGTACCCGAAGGAAGACAGCCATGAGCAAGCACGTCCTGGCACAGAACCAGTACGGCAAGGCCGAGAACCGCATCGTCAAGGTCACCCGCAAGGGCGGCGACGGTTCATGGCACGAGATCCGCGACCTCAACGTCTCGGTCGCGCTCCGCGGAGAGTTCCGCGACGTCCACCTCACCGGCAACAACGCCAACTGCCTGCCGACCGACACCACCAAGAACACGGTGTACGCCTTCGGCAAGGAGCACGGCATCGACTCCCCCGAGGCCTTCGGCGTCCTGCTCGCCAAGCACTTCGTCTCCTCGCAGCAGCCGATCCGCGAGGCGCAGATCCGCATCGAGGAGTACGGGTGGGACCGCATCCCGGTCCCGACGCGCAAGGAGCAGCACTCCTTCGTCCGCAAGGGCCAGGAGGTGCGCACCGCGCAGATCACCTACAGCGAGACGACGGGCCTGCAGGTCATCTCGGGTCTGAAGGACCTGACGGTGATGAACTCGACCAACTCCGAGTTCCACGGCTACATCAAGGACAAGTACACGACCCTCCAGGAGGCGTACGACCGCATCCTGGCGACCAAGGTCACCGCGCGCTGGGCGCACTCGGCGCTGGCCGCCGACGACTCCTCGTACGACTGGGACCAGGCGTACAAGAAGGTCCGCAAGAACATGCTGGAAGCCTTCGCGGAGACGTACTCGTACTCGCTGCAGCAGACCCTGAACCAGATGGCCGAGCGCGTGCTCGACAACTGCCCCAAGGTCAACGAGGTGCGCCTCAACCTCCCCAACAAGCACCACTTCCTGGTCGACCTGGAGCCCTTCGGCCTCAAGAACGACAACGAGGTCTACTTCGCGGCGGACCGGATGTACGGCCTGATCGAGGGCACCGTGCACCGCGACGGCGTGCAGCCGGTGATCGCCACCTCCGACTGGATCGTCGCCTAACGCCCGTCACGAGGGCGTGCTGGGCCCGGACCGCGTCGCGGGGTCCGGGGCGAAGCGCTGCGGCAGCCCCTGACCGGGCTCCTCCGGCTGGCCCACGAGCAGGTTCCAGCGCCCCGCCCGCCCCGTGAGGGTGGTCACCGATTCCGGCCGCACGTCCAGCCGCCAGAAGGCCGCCGCGGGCAGCTCCAGGGCGTACACCACGGCCGCCCGTACGACGGCCTGCTCGACCGTCATGCGGTGGGTACCCGCGGTCAGCCCGGCCAGCTCCGCCCCGACGCGGGCGATCAGCGCGTCCACGGACTCGCCGCCCGGTGGCGCGTACCCGGGCTCCGTCATCCAGGCCCGCAGGGCCGCCGGGGCCTCGGCGGCCACCTCGTCCAGGGTGCGCCCCGCCCACTCCCCCGTGTCCAGGCCGCGCAGGCCCTCGTACCCGGGGCATGGCCTCGCGTGACCGAAGCGGCCCTGACGGGCGGCCGTGTCCAGTGGGAGCCTGGAAAGACGGACACGTATCAACGGGGTCTTCATAAGGGGAGCGTAAGCGCGGTACGGTCCGGACGAGACAACTGCATGACGACGGAACGACGGAAGCACCGGTGAGAATCCGGCACGGTCGCGCCACTGTGAAACCTCCCGGAGGGGGAGGCAAGTCAGACCCGTCACCGTCGTCGCGAGCACCACTGACCGGGACGCGTGTTCCCTCTGGAGGTTCTGCCATGGCCCACTCCGCCGCGCCTACGACGAACGCCCCCGCCATTGCCCCGATCTCGCTCTCCGCGCTGGCCCCCTGGGCCGTGTTCGTCGGGATCCTGATGCTGGTCCTGCTCTACTTCGTCGGCGCCGAGCAGGGCGCCACCGCGCTCTTCGAAGGCGAGACGATCCACGAGTGGCTGCACGACGGCCGCCACCTCCTCGGTTTCCCCTGCCACTGATTCCCCTGCCACTGACCTCCGTCTCCGCAAGGGAACCGAACCATGAACGTTTCCCCCCGCACGCTGCTCGTCAGGGGCATGCTCGCCGGTCTGCTGGCCGGTGCGGCCGCCTTCCTCGTCGCGTACCTCCTCGGTGAATCCAAGGTGGACGCGGCGATCGCGATCGAAGAGGCCGCCGCGGCCGGACACGACCACGGCGAGGAGGCTCCGGTCAGCCGGGCCCTCCAGGCCACGGCCGGCCTCGGCACCGGCGTCCTGCTGTACGGAGTCGCGCTCGGCGGCATCGCCGCGCTCGTCTACTGCTACGCGCTGGGCCGCATCGGCCGCTTCAGCCCGCGGGCCACGGCCGCGCTGGTCAGCGCGGCCCTGTTCGTCACCGTGACCCTGGTGCCGTTCTTCAAGTACCCCGCCAATCCCCCCGCCGTCGGCGACCCGGAGACCGCCGGGCGGCGGACCGCCCTCTACCTCCTGATGATCGCCCTGAGTGCGCTGCTGGCGGCGGGCGCGCTGATCCTCGGCCGGCAGCTCGCGCCGAAGCTCGGCAACTGGAACGCGTCGATCGTCGCCGGCGCCGCCTTCGTCCTGGTCATCGGCGTCTCGTACGCCGTCCTGCCCGGGATCAACGAGGTCCCGGCGGGCTTCCCGGCCGCGCTGATCTGGGACTTCCGCCTCGCGTCCCTGGCCATCCAGACCGCACTGTGGACGACTTTCGGCCTGGCCTTCGGCTATCTAGCCGAACGGGCCCTTGCGCCCGCCTCCCCGCCCAAGGAGGCTGTGCAGCCGACGAGTTGACCACGAGGGGGCCGGTAGTACATGCCGACGGCGATCAGGGAATGGCGAGGCTGGACGGGCGCCGCCCCGTTCTGGCTGAACTCGTTCCTGCTGCTCCTGGCCCCCTGCTGCGCGGTCACGCTGTTCGGCCAGATCGGCATCATCGCCGCGCTGGCCGCCCTCGGCGGCCTGGCCCGCCACCTCTGGTACGGCGACTACGGCCACCCGGCCGTGCACCTCGCCGCCGTCCTGATGGGCGCGGGCACGGCCGCCGTCGTCATGTGAGGCCGCGGCCCGGCGGCGCCGGGGGAGGACGCGTGCGTGCCGTCTCACCCGTTCGGGGGCATCCCTCCCGCTCCCGGCGCAGGGCCGGCGCATCCGTCGCGAGCTGGGGAAACGCGCCGATCCCGGGCCGACACGCCCGTGACGCCTCGTCAGTCCCCCGTGTTTCACCGGGTGCCGACGGGCAGAGGAGGTGTCCACTGCTCACATGACCCGGCCGCCCGTGCCGGACAGGAGGGATTCCCATGCCCCGCGCCCAGTGGGTCGTCGCCTCGCTGACGGTGGCTCTGTTGTCCACCGGCATCGTGGTGTTGCAGCGGACCGAGGGCGCCAAGCCCGCAGCCGTGACCACCGACGACGCGCTGCCCTCGCGGGCGCTGGGGCTGTCCGGACACCGCAGGCTCGTGCGGGAGCTGGAGCAGTCCGGCCAGCACGCCCCCGGCCGGGGGGAGCGGTCGCCGAGAACCGCCGCCGGGCCGCTGCGAACGGTCACCGGACCCCTGCGGGCGGCGCGGCCGCTGCGGTTGCGGATCCCGAGCCTGGGCGTCGACGTGCCGTTGACCGGCGACCGCGACGAGGTCTCCTGGGACGCCGACGGTCCCGCGCCCGGGGCGGCCGGAACCGCCGTGGTCACCGGAGAGGGGCTGCGCCTCGGCGAGCTGCGGCGGGGCCGGACCATCGAGATCCCCCGCGCGGACAGCCGTACGGCCGTGTTCACCGTCGTACGGGTCTCCCCCGGCGGGACCGCCGCCCGCGAGGATCCGGCCGGCCGGCCCCAACTGCGGCTGCTCGGCGGCGAGACCGCCGTGCTGGCCCGGCTGACCGGGCAGCGCCGCACCCGCTGACCCGGCCCCGCAAGCCCGCTGCCCCGCGCCCGGTTCGCCTCCCCAACCCGCCCCCTACGGCCGTCTGTCAGCCGTGGGGGGTGTCTTCGTCCTCCGGTCGGGGGCTTCTTGGGGCCGGTCCGGGAGTCGCCCGGCGTGTCGGGGCACACCCCTCGCATGAGTGGGAGGCGACGCGCACGTTCGGCACTGACCCGGGCCCTGACCGCGGCCTGTGTCGTGCTGCTGTGCGTGTTCGGCGCCGGACCGGCCGGCGCCGCGGCCGCGGAGTCCCGTCCCGCCTCCACCGCGCCCTCCGAGCCCGGCGAACCCGGTGAGGGCCAGTCCGATCCGGCCGCCGACCCCGAAGCGCGGGCGGCCGTACGGACCATCACGCGCGGGCTGCCCGGCGTACGGCGGACACCGCTCGCGGTGTTTCACGTGAATCAGCCGGATGCGCCGCCGTGCGGGCCGATCGCGGAGACGGCCGAACCGGCCCTGTCCCTGCGGACGGTGCGGAGCGTGGTCCTGCGCTGCTGAGAGGACCGAGGAGCTGTCCGGCCCCACCGGCAGGACATCCCCGCGACACCCCCAGTGACAGCGCAGCCCCCACACCCCCTGAGCACGTGAGGTCCCGCCATGCCCATCGACCCGTACGCCGCACTGAACGCCATGCTCCGCGCCGAGGTCACACGGTTCACCCCGCCGGTCCGTCAGACCGAGCCGGCCGAGCCACCGAAGGCCCAGGCCGTGGCCGTCGCCGTCGCCGTCGAGTCCGAGAGTGAACCGCAGCAGAAGGCCGCCGACCCGGCCGCGTAGGAGCGCCCCGAGGCGCCCGCAGGGCCGTGTGGCCCTGCGGGCGCCTCGGGCACCGTCCCTCTCGTCCCTCTCGTCTTTCTCGTCCCTCTCGTCCCGCGCGTCAGTCCTCGCGCGTGTAGTACCGGTAGAAGGCCACCAGGCCCACGCCCAGGCCGACGGAGAGGCCGATGACGGTGGAGCGGAGCACGGACTCGTTGGTGAGGCTGTGCAGGTAGCCGGCGGCGACGCCGGTGAAGACGCCGTACGAGGCGGCGTGCACCTCCCGCCTGAGGCGGGGGCCGATCCGGGCCAGGGCGAACATGATCCCGGCGAAGAGCACGCCGCACAGGATCCCGTAGAAGACGTTGCCCGCGTCGACCGGGCCCATCTGGCGCTGGATGAAGGCGGCCCATACGCCGTACACGAGTCCGGCCAGCAGGGGTCGCACGTAGGCGCTCTTGCTCAGGTGGGCCATGTCCGCCGACTGCCAGGGCTGCCGCCTGGGGGCGGTGGGTGCCGCATGTGCCATGACGGGCTCCTCTCTTCCATCATCCAGAGCACACCCGCCACCTCAGACCGGCAAGTGGATCAACGGTCAGGACGTGCGCACCGCCACCGCGTCGATCTCGAAGAGCATGCCGGGCAGAGCGAGCGCGGCCACGCCGATCAGGGTCTGGGCGGGCAGTTCGGTGCCCCAGGTGGCGTGCAGCTGCTTGAGGAGGACCTCCAGCTTCCGCTGGTCGTGGCCGACGATGTAGGTGCCGATGCGCACGACGTCGGCGGGACCGAGGCCGACGGCAGAGAGGGCGGTCCGGAGGTTCGCGAAGGCCCGCTCCACCTGGTCGGCGAAGTCCTCGGAGACGACGTGGCCGCTCTCGTCGGAGCCGTACTGGCCGGCTATGAAGACCTGCTCGCCGGGGGCGGAGACGATGTGGCTGTAGCCGTAGTCGGTCGGGGTGTGGAGTCCTGCCGGGTTGATGATGCTGCGCGTCATGCCGAGCTCCCTGTTTCCGTTCACGTTGCCGTTCACGTTGCCGTTTCCGTACGTGCCGTGGTGCCGCCGCCGGTGCTACCGCGTGGCGAGCCAGGCGCGGAGCCGCGCCGGGGCCTCGGGGGCCTGCCGTTCGGCCTGCTGCCGGATCTCGTCGAGGTTCTGGGCGGCGAGGGCCCTGCGCCAGGCCAGTTCGGCCCGGGTCATGGCGTGCGCGATGGCGCAGTCGGCGGCATCGGCCGCCGGTTCGCCGGCGCCGGGGCCCTGCCGGCGGATCTCCGCGCACCGGAAGGCCTCCTCGGGCCCCTCGACGGCGGCGACCACGTCCATGAGCGAGATGGCGGCGAGCGGGCGGGCCAGCTTGAAGCCGCCCCGGGGGCCGGGGGCGGAGGTGAGGATGCCCGCCCGGGCCAGCGCCTGCAGCTGCTTGTTGAGGTAGGCGGCGGGAAGGTCGTGCCACGCGGCCAGCCGCGCCGCCGACACCGCCCGCTCCGGGCCGCTCCAGGCCAGGTTGACGCAGCTGTGCAGCGCCCACTCGACGCCCTCGCTCATCTTCATATCCTGGATATTAGATGTCCAGAATAAGGAAGGCAAGGGTGCCCCGCCGCCGGACGGTCCACCCCCCAACCGCAGCAACACCGCTCGCGCCCGGCTCCGCGCCCGCATTCCCTGGTGACGTGCGCACCATCCTGTCGGCGGTACTCATCGCGCTCGTGGCCCTGCTGGTGCCCGCGAGCGCCGTCGCGTACTGGGCGGACCACGAGCTCGGCAACGCCGACCGGTACACCGCCGCGATGTCCCCCCTCGCCGCGAATCCCGACGTCCAGGAAGTCGTCATCACCCAGGTCATCCGCGCCCTCGCCGGGCAGATCGACGCGGGCCCCTTCCAGATGGGTGTGGACGCGCTGCTGGGCGAGGCCCTGCACTCCTTCGCCGGCACGCCCGCCTACCAGACGGCCTGGGACGCGGCCAACCGCGCCGCCCACGCCGCCTTCCTCGAGGCGCTCACCACCGGCCACGGCGACGCCCTCACCATCGACCTCGCGCCCGTCATAGCCCAGGTCAAGGGCGAACTGGTCGAGGGCGGCGTGCCCTTCGCCGACCGCATCCCGGTGACGCACCTGTCCGTGAAGGTCATGGAGTACGACAACCTCGGCGCTCTCCGGGAGGGTTTCCACATGCTCCAGATCGCCGGCGTCTGGCTCCCCGTACTGACCCTGGTCCTGGCCGCGGCGGCCATCGCGGTCGCCGTCCACCGGCGGCGCGCCGTGATGGCCACCGGGCTCGGGCTCGCGGTCGGAGCCGGGCTGCTGTGGCTCACGGTGGAGGTGTGCCGCCGGCTCACCCTGGACGACCTGCCCGCCGACATCGACCGGCCCGCCGCCGGCGCCGTGTACGACGCCCTCACCGCATTCCTGCGCACCACCGCCTGGGTGGTGCTCGTGATCGGGCTCACCGCCGCACTGGCCGCATGGGTGATGGGCCGACTGCGCCGCACCCCATAAGCTCGGAAGGTACCCATCACACACAGAACGACATAGAAGAGCCCAGAAGAACCGATTCGCGAGCGGCGGCACGGAAGCGGGATGAGCACCGAACGCACCGAACACATATCCTCGCGGCGAGCCCGGCACCATCCGCTGGCTCCCCCCGCCTGGCTCCTCCAGGGACTGAAGCCGAGTACCGCACCGATCCCGTGGGCCGCCGTGGCCCGGGCGGCGGTCGCCCTGTCCGCCCCGCTCGCCGTGGGCTTCGCCCTGGACGAGCCCGAGTACGGCGCGCTCGTCTCCATGGGCGCCCTCTCCGGGGTCATCGGCGACACCGCCGACGCCTACCGGATGCGGGTCCTCAACATCGCCGTACCGCAGTGCTTCGGCGCCGTCGGCGTGGCCCTGGGCACCCTCGTCTACGGCCACGGCTGGCTGGCCGTCGCTGTGCTCACCCTCATCGCCCTGGTCTCCGGGATGATTTCCTCCATCGGCACGGTCGCCTCCGTGTCGGGGCTGCTGCTCCTGCTCAACGCCGTGATCGGCGCCGGCATCCCGATGCCGGAGCCCTGGTGGACGGCCCCGCTGCTGCTGAGCGCGGGCGGACTGTTCGTGCTGGCGCTTAGCCTGCTGGGCTGGCCGCTGCGCGGCAGACAGCCCGAGCGGGCCGCGGTCGCCGCCACCTACCGGGCCCTGGCCGACGCCCTGGAGGCCGCCGGGCACCCCGGCTCCGCCTACGACGAGCGCCGCCTGGAGGTCACCCAGACCCTGAACCAGGCCTACGACCTGGTGCTCGGCCGCCGGGCCCGGTTGCACGGGCGCAGCCCCTCACTGGTGCGGATGCTGGCCCAGCTCAACGTGGTGATCCCGCTCGTGGAGGCCGCGCCCGCCGCACACCTGCGCGGCCGGCCGCTGCCGCCCGAGATCCCGGCAGCCGTACGGTCCCTCGCCACCGCCGTCGAGGAGGGCCGCACCGGAACCCCCGTACTGGAGCTGCCCGCCGCGCACACCCCGGCCGAGCGGGCCGTCGACGGGGCCCTGCGCCATGCGGCCCGGATCGTGCACCTCGCCGAACCGGACCCGTACAACGTGGACGACCGTCTCGGCCGGCCCGCCGCGCTGCGCGTGCGGGCCCGGCGGGCCGTGCGCGACATGATGCTGTCCAGGGCCTCCTGGCGGTACGGGCTGCGGCTCGCGCTGTGCATCGGGCTCGCGCAGGTGCTCGTGTCGGTGATCGAGTTCGAGCGGTCCTACTGGGTCGCGCTGACCGTCACCTTCGTCCTCAAGCCCGACTTCGGCTCGGTGTTCTCCCGGGCCGTACTGCGCGCGCTCGGCACCGCCGGAGGGCTGGTCATCGCGGCCGCCGTACTCGCCGAGGTACCGCGCGGCTGGGCGGTCGTGCCGGTGATGATGGTGCTCGCCGGGCTGATCCCGGCCTTCTCGGTCAAGGGGTACGCCTTCCAGACCGCCGCGATCACCCCGGTGATCCTGCTGCTCTCGGACATGCTCAACCACCAGGGCTTCGACCTGATCCGCCCCCGGCTGCTGGACAGCCTGATCGGCTGCGCCATCACCCTCGTCGCGGGATACCTGCTGTGGCCCGAGAGCTGGCACACCCGGATCGGGGACCGGCTCGCCGACGCCGTGTACGACGCCGCCCGCTACGTGGAACGGGCCTTCGCGCCGGCCGCCGACGAGGCCGCCCACGCGGCGGCGCGCACCGCCCGCCTCCAGGCCCGGCGGCGCATCTACCGCGACCTGTCGGGCGTACGCAGCGAGTTCCAGCGGGCACTGACCGAGCCGCCGCCGACGGGGGCGCGGGCCGCCGCCTGGTGGCCGCTGGTGGTCGCCGTCGAGCGGATCGTGGACGCGACCACCGCCGCGCGGGTCCGGGTCAACCACGGCGCGGCGCCGCCCGACGCCGACGAGGTGCAGCGGATCGCACGCCAGCTGCGCGAACTGGCCGGGCGGGTCCGCAGCAGCACCGTCCCGGTGCGCGTCGAGGCGGAGCCCCCGGGCGACACGTCGAGCGTCCTGGCCCCCGTCCACCAGGAGGTCGCGGCGGCCCGCGCCATCGCCCAGCCGGAATCCTGACGCCGGATCCCGCCGAGTCCCCGGGAGGCGCCCGAAGTCGCCCGGATGGGCCTGAGTCCGGGCCGGGAGCCGCCCGGCGGGAGAGCATCGGAACATGCACCGCGCCCCGGCCGTGATCGTCCTCGCCGCCCTCCTGGCGGGCTGCGCCGACGTGGAGGGGCTGAAGAACGAGGGCAACCTCGGCACGGTGCACGCCCCGCAGAGCCTGTGGAAGGACATCCGCCCCGACCCGCCCGAACCGGACCAGAAGCCGGGCACGGCCTCCGTGGTGCCCGGGCTGCCCAAGGTGGCGGGCCTGAGCATGCGCGGGGTGAACGCGCTGTCCGTCGTACGGGCCGACATCACCTCGGCGACGGAACAGGACGGCGGGACGGGCCGGCTCGTCGACCCGCGGGCCGTGCAGCGGCTCGCACTCTGCACACAGGCTGTGGACGGCGGGCCCGACTGCCCGGTGCGCCCCGCGGTCCTGCACGACCTGACGGGCAACGGCCGGGAGGAGCTGATCACCGCGCTGGACCTCGACGGCCGGCTCAGCGAACTGCGCGTCTACACCGTCCAGGACGACGGGCGGGTCGCCCGGATCCTGTCCCGGCGGGCGGTGCTGGAGGGGGTGGAAGTGGCCGCCGAACACCTGGCGGTCCGCGAACCAACGTCGAACCCCGCCTACGTCGCCGTCTCCGACTACGTGTGGGACCCGAAGGCCCGAACCATGAACCTCACCCAGCTCACGCTGGACGACTGCCCGTCCCTCACCGGTGTCCCGCTCAGTCCGGACGCACAACGATGCACGCGCTGAGCAGCCTCCGCTGGAAGATCGCCCTGACCACCACGGCGGTGTGCTGCATGGTCGCCGCCGTGCTCGGGATCCTGGTGCACAACGTGGTCGCCGAGCAGATCGTCGGCGAGGTCCGCAAGGACGCGGACACGGCACTGGAGCACGCACTCAGCCACTACGAGTACGGCACCACGCACGGCGACGTGAACATCGTCCTCGACCCGCCCCAGCTTCCCCGCCTGCTCCGCGAACTCGTCGCCCGCGGCGACACCGGCAGCATGGTCGGCTCGTACGACGGCAAGCCCGTCATGTGGGCCGCCGCCCCCGCCGACAAACAGGCACTCGCCGTCTGGATCCCGTTCCAGGGCACCCGCAGCCGGCTGCGGGACGTCGACACCGCGATCCTCGCCTCCGCGGCGCTCGCCGCCGGTGTGGTGGCGCTGGCCGGCCTCTTCCTCGCGGACCGGATCAGCCGGCGGCTCGCGACCACCGCCGCCGTGGCCCGCAGGATCAGCGCCGGGGACCTGGACGCCCGGGTGGGCTTTCCCTCCCGTGCGGACGACCAGCGGCCGGGACGCCGCTCCCGGGACCGGGACGAGGTACGGGACGTGGCGCACGCACTGGACTCGATGGCCGGGTCCCTCCAGGACCGGCTGGAGGCGGAGAAACGCTTCACGGCAGACGTCGCACACGAGCTGCGGACCCCGCTCACCGGATCACTCGCCGCGGCGGCGCTGCTGCCCGAGGGCCGTCCCAAAGAGATGATCAACGACCGGCTGAAGGCCCTGCACCTGCTGACCGAGGACCTGCTGGAGATCTCCCGGCTGGACTCGGGCGTGGAACGGGCCGATCTGGCCCGGGTGGAACTCGGCCGGGCCGTGGAGCGGGCCGTCGCCGGGGCCGGGCCGGCCGCCTCGGTGCGGGTGGTCCGGGACGCGGTGGTCCTCACCGACCGGCGGCGCCTCGACCGGATCCTGGCGAACCTGCTGGTCAACGCCCACAAACACGGCCGGCCGCCGATCGAGGTGAGCGTGGAGGGCCCGGTGGTGACGGTCCGCGACCACGGACCCGGCTATCCACCCGAGCTGATCGAGCAGGGCCCCCAGCGGTTCCGCACCGGAGACCCCGGCCGCGGACGCGGCCACGGGCTGGGGCTCACGATCGTGGCGGGGCAGGCGGCGGTGCTGGAGATCGCGCTGAGCTTCGCCAACGCGCCCGACGGGGGCGCGCTGACGACACTCGGACTCCCGGTCGGACGGCTGCCGGGGGGAAGTTGACCGCGACGGGCCGGCGTTTCACGTGAACTGTGATCCTGTTTCACGTGAAACATCGGCCCAACAGCCGGATCAGACGCCGATGTTCTTGCCGTCCTTGCGCCAGACCGAGACGACGGCCGGGCGGACGATCTTGCCGGGACCATCGGGCCACACCGACTGCGGCTTCTCGACGGACGCGCCGTCGATCTCGCCCGGGTGCTGGACGGACACCAGGACGCGCTTGTCCTGGATGAGCGGGCCGCAGGTCTCGGCGCCGCGCGGGACGGTCAGGAACTGCTTCAGCTCACCGCGGCGCTCACCGGCCGTCGCGACGCCGAACAGGCCGTCGTGGGAGCCGAGCTGGTTGCCGTCCGTGGAGATCCACAGGTTGCCGTGCGGGTCGAAGGCCACGTTGTCCGGGCAGGAGATCGGACTGACCTTGTCCTTCGGGAAGCCCGCGAAGTACGTCGCCGGGTCGTTCGGGTCACCGGCGACCAGGAAGAGCCGCCAGGCGAACCCGTCGCCGGCCGGGTCGTCGAAGTTCTCGGCGAGCTCCAGGATCTGGCCGTGCTTGTTCAGATTGCGCGGGTTGGCCTCGGTCGCGCCCTCCTTGCCCGGCTTGCCCCGGTCGGTGTTGTTGGTCAGCGCGATGTAGACGCGGCCGGTGCGCGGGGAGGGCTCGACGTCCTCGGGGCGGTCCATCTTGGTGGCGCCCACCTTGTCGGCGGCCTGGCGCGTGAAGACGTACACCTCGTCGGCGGTCATGCCCTCGACGTGCGAGACGTTGCCGGTGGCCAGCTTGATCCAGACGCCGGAGCCGTCGAACTCGCCGTCGGAGGGGAGCTTGCCGGTGCCGTCGAGCTCGGCGGCCGGGGAGTCGCCGGTGAGCTTGGCGACGTAGAGGGTGCCCTCGTCGAGGAGCGTGAGGTTGTGCTCCTTCGCCGCGCGCGAGTTGCCCTTCTTCATCTGCTTCGACGAGACGAACTTGTAGAAGTAGTCGAAGCGCTCGTCGTCGCCCATGTAGACGACCGGACGGCCGTCCTCGGTCAGGCGGGGCTGCGCGGCCTCGTGCTTGAAGCGGCCCAGCGCGGTGCGCTTGCGCGGGACGGAGTTCGGGTCGTACGGGTCCAGCTCGACGACCCAGCCGAAGCGGTGCGACTCGTTGGGCTCCTGCGCCACGTCGAAGCGCTTGTCGAAGAGCTCCCACTTGCGCTCGGTGGCGCCGGCGGTCACGCCGTAGCGCTTCAGGCGGGCGGCCGCGGTCGGGTCGGTGACCTGGCCGGCGTTGCCGAAGTACTGGTTGAAGTTCTCCTCGCCGTGGAGGGTGGTGCCCCACGGGGTGGTGCCGCCGGCGCAGTTGTTGAGGGTGCCGAGCACCTTGGTGCCGGTGGCGTCGACGGAGGTCTTCAGCAGGGCGCTGCCCGCGGCCGGGCCGGTCAGCTTGAACTCGCTGGTGGCGGTCAGGCGGCGGTTGAGCTGGTGGCGGGTGACCGCGGTCAGCTTGCCGCTGCGGTGGTCCTCCTGGACGACGACCACGGACAGGCCGTGCGCGGCCCAGGCGATCTCGACCTGCTCGCGGGTCGGCTTGGCCGGGTCGTAGCCCTTGAACATGAGGATCTCGTCCGTGTACTCGTGGTTGGCCACGAGCAGCTGCTGGCGCTCGTAGTCGCCGCCGAGCGGGAGGAGGCTCAGGAAGTCGTTGTTGTAGCCGAACTGACCGGCCTGCGCGGCGGCGGTCTGCTTGTCGGGGTTGAAGCCCGGAGCGCCCTTGATGATCGGCTCGCCCCAGCGGATGACCACGTTCTGCTCGTGGCCCTCGGGGATGGTGACCTTGTCGTCGGTGTTGGGCGCGACGGCCTTGAAGCGGAGGCCGCGGGCGGCCTCGCCGCCCTTGCCGGCGCCGGCGGCCGCGGCCTCACCGGACGGGCTGGCGTTCGCGGTCTGCCCCGGGCCGCTGAGGGCCACGGCGGTACCGGCGGCGGTGGCGACCGTCACGACGGCGGCGGAACGCAGCATCGAGCGGCGTGAGTACGCGCGGGCTATGACATCGCCGGCGTACTCGTTGTCGCTGGTGTTCGGCACCTCGTGGAAGCAGGCGTCGCCACAGCGGTAACGACAGGTGAGAGCGGACCGGCCGCTCCCATGCGGGTTGCCGATGAGCGGCAGAAGCTTGCGCACGAATGTCCTCCGAGTAGCTGCGTGGGCGCCGACAACGTGTCGGAACGATCCAGCCGTGACGCTAGGCCCGGGTTGCGCCGAAGCGGCGGCGCGGGGATGAACGCTCGGTGAACCCGGCACGTCGGAGCGGCAGTTCGAGGACGGTCTGAGGGTGTTTGGAAGCCGGACGCCACGAAAGGCGACCCTGCCGAAGATCCAGCCGGGCGGCCGATAACCTTACGTGTCCACTCTGGGCAGGGATCATCCGCGCAGCACGGACAAATGACGCACGCACTCATGCGAAAGGCCTGGCCCATGGGTATTCGGAGCTTGTTGCGCAAGGTGTTCGGACGGTCTGAAGAACCCGTTCCGGAGACTACGGACGCCCCCTCGGCCGCTGTCCCCAACCAGGCGGAACGTACCCCCCTGGACGTGGCCGCCGATCTGGTGGCGGCGTCCTTCGACAACCCCACTGTTCCCCCGCAGTCCGCCCCGCGGGACCGCGAGCCCGGGACGGTCCTCACGGCCCCCGCCCCGGCCGCGGACCCCACGGTCCCCGAAGCCCGCCGCGCGCCCTCGCCTGCGGCGAAGCCCGGCCCGGAAAACCCCCCGCCCGCAGCGGAGCAGCCCGAGGCCCCCGCCGCCGAGGCCGAGCCGCCGGCCGCGGAGGCCGCTGCCGCTGCCGAGCCTGAGGCGCAGATTGCCGAAGCCGCTGCTGCAGAGCAGCCCGAGGCCGAGGCCGAGGCCGAACCGGCGGCAGCCGAAGCCACGGCCCCGGAGGCGGACACCCCCGCCGCCGCGGAGCAGCCCGAGGCCGAGGCCGACGCCGAACCGGCGGCAGCCGAAGCCACGGCCCCGGAGGCGGACGCTCCCGCCGCCGCGGAGCAGCCCGAGGCCGAGGCGCTGGCCGCCGAGGCTGAGCCGGCTGCCGCCGAGGCCGACGCACCCGCGCCCGAGGCGCAGGACGAGCCGCTGGCCGCCGAGACCGCCGCCCCTGAGGCGGAGGCAGCACCGGCGACTGAGCCGGAGCCGCAGACTGCCGAAGCCGCTGCGCCGGAGGCGGACACCGCCGCCGCTGCGGAGCAGCCCGAGGCCGAGGCCGACGCCGAACCGGCGGCAGCCGAAGCCACGGCCCCGGAGGCGGGCACCCCCGCCGCCGCGGAGCAGCCCGAGGCCGAGGCGCTGGCCGCCGAGGCCGACGCGCCGGAGGCGGAGGCGGAGGCGGAGGCGGAGGCGGACGCTCCCGCCGCCGCGGAGCAGCCCGAGGCCGAGGTCGCGGCGGCAGAGGCCGACGTAGCCGCGCCGGAGGGCGAGCCGCTGGCCGAGGTCGCGGAGGAGCCCGAAGCCGCGCCGCAGGCGCAGGACGAGCCCTTGGCCGCCGAAGCCACCGCGCCGGAGGCCGAGGCGGACACCACCGCGGCTGCGGAGCAGGCGGAGCCCGACACCGCGCCGGAGGCCCAGGACGAGCCCCTGGCCGCCGAAGCCGCCGCGCCGGAGGCGGAGGAGCTCCCCGAGGCCAAGGCCGAGGCCACGCCACAGGCGGAGCCGCCGGCCGCCGAGGCCGACGTACCGGCGCCGGAGGCGGACACCGCTGCGGAGCCGGAGGGGGCCGCGCATGCGCTGGCCGCCGTACGGCGTCGCGCGCCCGAGGTCGTCGGTGCGTACAAGGCCGCCGGCCAGGTGCTCCGTAGCAAGGGCAAGGCCGGGGCGCGGGCCAAGGTGTACCTCGTCCTGGACCGGTCCGGGTCGATGCGCGGCTTCTACAAGGACGGCAGCGCGCAGTACCTCGCCGACCACGCCCTCGCCCTCGCCGCGCACCTCGACGACGAGGCGACCGTGCACACCGTGTTCTTCTCCACGGAGGTGGACGGCACCGCCGACCTGGCCCTCGACAGCCACGACGCGGCCTGGGTCGAGGCCCGCCACGCCGAGCTCGGCCGGATGGGCCGCACCAGCTACCACGTGGCCGTGGAGGCCGTCGTCGAGCGCTACCAGAAGGACGGCGGCGAGGGCCCGGCCCTGGTCGTCTTCCAGACCGACGGCGCCCCCGACAACCGTCAGCCCGCCCGTCAGGCGATCACCGACGCCGCCGCCACCGCGCCCGGCATCCACTGGCAGTTCGTCGCGTTCGGCGACCACGAGAACAAGGCCTTCGACTTCCTGCGCAAGCTGGACGCCGACAACGCCGGCTTCTTCCACGCCGGCCCGGCCCCCACGGAGCTGGCCTCCGCCGCCCTGCTCAAGGGCGTCCTCGACCGGTTCTGAGCCCCCGCTCCCGTGGTACGCAAAAGGCGGCGCCCCCTCCCGCAAGGAGAGGGGGCGCCGCCTTCGGCGTATCGGCGGGTTCAGCCCCGCGGGGACCCGGCGTCCGGGACGACCGCGTCGGAGACGGGCCGCTCCGCCGCCTTCGTCTCGACCGGCTTGCGCAGCGCGATGTTCAGCTCGCGCAGACGGGCCTCCTCCAGCACCGTCGGCGCGCCCATCATCAGGTCCTGCGCGTTGCCGTTCAGCGGGAAGGCGATCGTCTCGCGGATGTTCGGCTCGTCGGCCAGCAGCATCACGATGCGGTCCACGCCCGGGGCGATGCCACCGTGCGGCGGGGCGCCGAGGCGGAACGCGCGCAGCATGCCCGCGAACTCGCGCTCGACGGTCTCGGCCTCGTAACCGGCGATCTCGAAGGCCTTCAGCATGACCTCGGGCTCGTGGTTGCGGATGGCGCCGGAGGACAGCTCGATGCCGTTGCAGACGATGTCGTACTGCCACGCCAGGATGTCGAGCGGGTCCTTCTCCTCCAGGTCCTTCATGCCGCCCTGGGGCATGGAGAAGGGGTTGTGCGAGAAGTCGATCTTGCCGGTCTCCTCGTCCTTCTCGTACATCGGGAAGTCGACGATCCAGCAGAAGCGGAAGACGTTCTCCTCGAAGTGGCCGGCACGCTTGGCCGCCTCGACGCGAACGCCGGACATGATCTTGGAGACCTCGTCGAACTCGCCCGCGCCGAAGAACACCGCGTGGCCGGGGGCCAGGCCCAGGCGCTCGGTGAGGACCTTGACGTTCTCCTCGGTGAGGAACTTGGCGATCGGGCCGGTCAGGGCGCCGTCCTCGCCGACACGGACCCAGGCGAGGCCCTTGGCGCCCAGCGAGATCGCGTACTCGCCGAGGCCGTCGAAGAACTTGCGCGGCTGCGCGGCGGTGTCCGGGACGGCCAGCGCGCGCACGTGCTTGCCGGCGAACGCCTTGAACTCCGAGCCCTCGAACACGTCGGTGATGTCGACGAGCTCCAGCTTGGCGCGCAGGTCGGGCTTGTCGTTGCCGTACTTCAGCATCGACTCGCGGAACGGGATCCGCGGGAACGGCGAGGTGACCTCGCGGCCGTTGCCGAACTCGGTGAAGAGCTCGGTCATCAGGCGCTCGATCGGCTGGAAGACGTCCTCCTGCTCGACGAAGGACATCTCCACGTCGAGCTGGTAGAACTCGCCCGGCGAGCGGTCGGCGCGGGCGTCCTCGTCGCGGAAGCAGGGCGCGATCTGGAAGTACCGGTCGAAGCCGGAGATCATCAGCAGCTGCTTGAACTGCTGCGGGGCCTGCGGCAGGGCGTAGAACTTGCCCGGGTTCAGGCGGGACGGCACCACGAAGTCACGGGCGCCCTCGGGGGAGGTCGCGGTGAGGATCGGGGTCGCCATCTCGTTGAAGCCGAGGGCCACCATCTTGGAGCGGATGGAGGCGATGACCGCCGAGCGCAGCATGATGTTGCGGTGCATGCGCTCGCGGCGCAGGTCGAGGAAGCGGTACTCCAGGCGCCGCTCCTCGTTCACACCGTCGTCGGTGTTGATCGTGAAGGGCAGCGGGGCGGCCGCGCCGAGCACCTCGACCTCGGCGACCTCGATCTCGATCTCGCCGGTCGGCAGCTCGGGGTTGACGTTGTCCGCGCCGCGGGAGACGACCTTGCCGTCGATGCGGACGACGGTCTCCTTGGTGACGCTGCTGAGCGCCTCGTTCGCGGCGGTGCCGGGCCGGGCGACGAGCTGCGTGATGCCGTAGTGGTCCCGCAGATCGATGAAGAGGATGCCGCCCAGGTCTCGACGGTTGTGCAGCCAGCCGCTCAGCCGGACGTCGGCGGCGACGTCAGAAGCGCGGAGCTCGCCGCAGGTGTGGGACCTGTACCGATGCATCAGTCATCCAGTTCTACGCGATACCAGGGTGGATTCAACCGTCCCAAGGTTACCGTCCGGGAGGGTGACGGGTCGGGCACTCCCTCCAGCCTGCGCAAATGCGTCCGGCGGTCCCTCCTAACAGGCACCTGACGGATATGACCTGTAAAGATGGCCGGGTGCGCACCGAGGACGTCCTGGCCGCCATCGCGACGGGCCTGTGGCGGTGGGACAACGCCTCCGGGACGGTCACCCTCGACGGTGAGGCCGCCCGGCTCCTCGGGCTGCCCGCGGAGCCCGTGGTGCTGCCGGAGGTCTCCGTACGGTCCCGGTTCCACCCGGTGGACTGGAACGAGATCAACGGGATCGTGAACCTGGCCGTCGCCGAGGGCACCCTCGCCGAGGCCCGGCTGCGGATCATGGACGTGGACGGGCGGGTCCTGCGGACCGTGCGCAGCCGCTCCAAACCGCTGGAGAGCCGGTCCGCCGACGGCCGCGTCGACTACGAGCTGATCGGCACCATCCAGGAGATCGCCGAGCCGCAGCCCGGCACCACCGCCGCGCACACCCCCATCACCGGCGACTGGCGGCGCTCCCGCGAGGCCTTCCTGCTGGACGCGGGCCGCGCGCTGGCGGAGGCCCGGTCCACGGCCGAGGTGCTGCGGGTCGCGGCCTCGCTGTCCATGCCGGGCTTCAGCCCGGACGGGCTGGCCGTCTTCGGCGTGGCCGGGGAGCGGCTGTCGATCGTCGGGCACCACGGGCACGACCCGGGGGACGAGGAGCCCTTCACGGACATGCTGCTGGAGACGGACTACCCGGCCGCCGAGGTCGTCCGTACCGGCCGGGCGATCTACCTGGCCACCCCGGAGGACTACAAACGGCGGTTCCCGGCCGCCTGGCCGCTCGCCCAGCGCTTCGACCGGGTGTCCTGGGCCTTCCTGCCGCTGACCGTGGCCGGGCGGACCATGGGCGCCTGGATGGCCGCCTTCAGGCACCCGGCGTCCTTCTCCCCCGACGAGCGGTCCGTCCTGACGACCGTGGCCCGGATGCTGGCCCAGGCGCTCCAGCGCGCCGGGGTGGCCGAATCCGAGCGGGAACTCACCACCGGCCTGCAGCGGTCGATGATGCCGCAGCTCGGCCCGGAGATCCCGGGCATGCAGATCGCGGCGCGGTACGTCCCGACCGGTGGCGGGCTCCAGGTGGGCGGCGACTGGTACGACATGATCCCGCTGCCGTCGGGCAGGTTCGCGCTGGTCATCGGCGATGTGCAGGGCCACGACGTCCGGGCGGCCGGGCTGATGGGCCAGCTGCGGATCGCCGTACGGGCGTACGCGTCCGAGGGCCACCGGCCCGACGCGGTGCTCTCGCGCGCCTCCCGCTTCCTGGCCGGGCTGTGCGCCACGCAGGAGTCCGGCCCTTACGAGGACGGGGGCACCGGCGTGGGCCAGGGTTCGGTCGCCGACCTGGACGCGGACTTCCAGAGCCCGCGGTTCGCGACCTGCCTGTACGTGGAGTGCGACCCGAAGACCGGAATGCTGGAGGTGGCCCGCGCCGGACACCCCGACCCCGCGATCCGGATGACCGACGGCACCGTCCTGATGCGCCCCACCGCGGGTGGGCTCCCCCTCGGGATCGTCCCCGACACCGACTACCCCACCACCCGGTTCACCCTGGAGCCCGGCGAGACGATGATGCTGTGCACCGACGGGCTCATCGAGACCGGCGGGCACGACCTGGACACGGGCTGGGCGCGGCTGCGCGCGGTCCTGGAGTCCGACACGCACGGGTCCGGGGGCGCGCACGAGCCGGAGGGCGCGGGGGCCGGCCACTTCCAGCCCCCGCACCTCGAGAGGCTGGCCGACCTGCTGGTCCAGGCCGTGCACGGGCCGTCCTCGCACCACACCACGGGTCCGCTGGCCGACCGGCGCGAGGACGACATAGCCGTGGTGCTGCTGTGCCGCGAGGGCGATGACTGCGGCTGCGCCACGCCGCTGACGCACCCGGCCCGCCCGGCGCGCCGTACGGTGCTGACGGTGGCCCAGGCCGAACCGGAACGGATCGCCGGCGCCCGCCGGCAGGTCCGCGAGCTGCTGCACGACTGGGCCGACGCCGACCAGGTGGACTCGGCCGTGCTGATGGTCTCCGAGATGGTGACGAACGTACTGATGCACACCGACGGCGACGCGCTGCTGGTGGCGGAGGCGGTCGGCGAACTGGGCGCGCGGCGGCTGCGCGTGGAGGTCGCGGACGGGAGTGACGAGCTCCCGCACAAGCGGCACCCCGGCGAGATGTCCTCCAGCGGCCGCGGGGTGATGCTGATGGAGATGCTCGCCGACACGTGGGGCGTGGACCCGCAGGGCGAGGGCAAGTCGATCTGGTTCGAGCTGCACGAGCAGTCGAAGACGGACGCCGACCCCGTGCCGTGAGCCCCGGGCGGCCCCGTCCTGCCGGCCGTGCCCGGTACGGCCCTGCTCGGGCCGATGCGCGCCGGCGCCTGTCCGCAAGAAGAGCCCCGGCATGCTCCTCGCGGTAGCGGTGACCGCGGCCCTCTTCGGGGTGGTCTCGGAGCTTCGGGCCCGCTACGCCGACACGGCGCCCCCGGACCCGTGGATCCGGCGGACGCCGCGTAGAGCGGGACGGGCTCCCGGCCGGGAGCCCGTCGGGGCGGGTCAGTCCTCCGCGTCGCCGGCGCCGCGGTGGCCGAGCCCGGTGCGCGCGGTGGTGGGGATGCGGCCCAGCCGGCCGGCCTGGAAGTCGTCGAAGGCCTGCTGGAGTTCGTGCTTGCTGTTCATGACGAACGGACCGTAGTGCGCCATCGGCTCCCGGATCGGGCGGCCGCCGAGGAGCACGACCTCCAGGTCCGGGGCGTTGGAGTCCTGGGACTCGTCCGCCCGCACCGTGAGCGAGCCGCCCTCGCCGAAGACGGCCGTCTGCCCGGTCTGGACGGGCCGGCGGTCCTCGCCGACGGACCCGCGTCCGGCCATGACGTACGCCAGCGCGTTGAAGTCCTCGCGCCACGGCAGGGTGATCTGCGCGCCCGGCGTGACGGTCGCGTGGATCATCGTGATCGGGGTGTGGGTGATGCCCGGGCCCTGGTGGCCGTCGAGCTCGCCGGCGATCACGCGGAGCAGGGCGCCGCCGTCCGGGGTGGTCAGCAGCTGGACCTGGCCGCCGCCGATGTCCTGGTAGCGCGGGGGCATCATCTTGTCGGAGGCCGGGAGGTTCACCCACAGCTGGAGGCCGTGGAAGAGCCCGCCGCTGACGACGAGGGACTCCGGCGGAGCCTCGATGTGCAGCAGTCCGGACCCGGCGGTCATCCACTGCGTGTCACCACCGTTGATGACTCCGCCGCCGCCGTTGCTGTCCTGGTGGACGAAGGTTCCGTCGATCAGGTACGTGACGGTCTCGAAGCCGCGGTGCGGGTGCCAGGGCGTGCCCTTGGGCTCGCCCGGCGCGTACTCCACCTCGCCCATCTGATCCATCATGATGAACGGGTCGAGGTACTGGTAGTTGATCCCGGCGAACGCGCGGCGCACCGGGAATCCCTCACCCTCGAACCCACCGGGAGCGGAGACGACGGCCAGCACCTTGCGCGGGACGGCGGCCTGCGGCTCGGCCACTCGCGGAAGCGTCAACGGGTTCTCAACAGTCACTGCGGGCATGGTCAGGACCTCCTTCTACTTCGAGTTTAGTTGAAACTCGAACTTTCTGCCACACCCCACAGAACAGGGCGGCCCCCGGGGACATTCCCCGGGGGCCGCACCCCTACCTGACCGGCCGCTTCCCCGCGACTACGGCGCGTCGAGGCGGATCCGGGCCGGCGACGCCGCCAGGACCCCCGTACCCAGCGCCATCACCCCCGTGGCCGCCACAGCCGCGAGCTCGGTACGCAACGACGTACGTGACATCGCACCCTCCCTGCCGGTCCGAGCGGGACTCCCCCGCGGCACCGATGGTCCGCCGTGCCCGCGGGCGGCCGCGATCCTTTCGGGGGTGCCCGAAAGGTCAGCCGCCGCTGCGCAGCAGGTCCGCGCCCAGGCCCGTCACCGAGTGCAGGACCGCCTTGCCGTCCCGCTCCGTGGTGATCAGGCCGGCCGCGCGCAGGGTGCGGGTGTGCTCCGAGACCGACGGGAGGCTGATGTCGAGGTCCCGGGCCAGTTCGCTCGTCGTGCGCCGCCGCACCAGCTGCTGGAGCACCGCCGCCCGGGTCCGGCCCAGCAGCGCGTCCAGCGCGCGCTCCGCGGGACCGGAGCCGACCAGGGGCAGCGGGGTCATCGCCGGGTACATCAGCACGGGCGGCCCCTGCAGCCCGCCCGGGCCCTCCGCGACCAGCGGGCGCCCCGTCCAGAACGGCGAGGGCATCAGCAGCAGCCCGCGCCCGCCCAGCCGGACCTCGTAGTGCGGCGGCCGGTCGACCTCCAGGACGGTGCCCGACCAGTCGGCCCGCGGGTGCGTACTGGCCAGGCACGCCTTGATGCCGTGGGTGGCCAGCAGCCGCGTGCGCCAGGCCACGTCCGCCTGGAAGGACTGCCGGATCCGGGACCAGTGCGGAGCCACCACGACCTCGTGGGCCGCCCCGAGCGCCCCGCCCAGCTGGTCCCACGCCTCGCGGTCCCGGCCCCACAGCGCCCGCAGCCAGGAATCCGGCCCGGGCGCCCGGGCGGCCGCGCGGACGAGCTGCTCGCCGGTCAGCAGCGGCGCGGCCTCCCGTACGGCGGCGAGCCCCTGCGCCAGCGTGGGCGTGTACGGCTCGACGAACTGGGGGTTGTCACCGTCCGGGCGCAGCAGGTCCAGCAGCGGGCGCACCCGGCCCGGCAGCTCCCGGCCGACCCTGGCCCGCCAGCGGCCGAAAACCGCCGGTTCGTCGGTGCGCTGCCTGGGGGTACCTCCCAGCGGTAGCTGGGGGAGCGACCAGCGCCATGGCCAGCTCCACCATCGGCAGCGGTTCGCTCGCGAAGGTGACGTTGAACAGGTCCTCGGCCGTGAAGTGCACCCTCAGCAATGCCGCCCCCCGTCAGGCCCGGCGTCCGGCCGTCTGCGCGGCAATGGCGTCCAGCCGTCTGCGCAGCAGTGGCGTCGGCCACCTGCGCGGCAATGGCGTCTAGCCGTACATGCGGCGCATGGCGAAGTCGACCATCTGCTCGACCGCCTTGGCGTCGAAGACCATCCGGTGGTCGCCCTCCATGTCGAGGACGAAGCCGTACCCGGTCGGCAGCAGGTCGATGACCTCGGCGCCGGTGATCACGAAGTACTTGGACTCCTTGCCGGCGTACCGGCGGAGCTCCTTGAGCGTGGTGAACATGGGGATGACCGGCTGCTGCGTGTTGTGCAGCGCCAGGAATCCGGGGGTCTCGCCGCGCGGGCAGTAGACCTTCGAGGTGGCGAAGATCTGCTGGAAGTCCTCCGCGGAGAGGGAGCCGGTGGTGAAGGCCCGCACCGCGTCGGCGAGCGACGGCGGCGATGGCTCGGGGTAGAGCGGCTGCTCGCCGTACCCGCCGGCCATCTGCTGCGGGGCGGCGTACTGCTGCCCTGCGCTCACGTTCTGGTCGTAGCCGTACATGGGGGGAAGACTACCGACCGGCCCGTCGCGCTCGGACACGCATTTCCCGCCAGGCTTGACGCTGGTCACAGTCGTCAGGGGTTGCGCCTTATTACCGACGGGTAGCATCATTACGTTACCGATTGGTATGTACGAGGAACCTCTCTCCCCGAGCCTTAACGGAGCCGTCGCCATGGGGCACTACAAGTCGAATCTCCGCGACATCGAGTTCAACCTCTTCGAGGTGCTCGGCCGCGACAAGCAGTACGGCACCGGTCCGTTCGAGGAGATGGACACCGAGACCGCCAAGAGCGTCCTGTCCGAGCTCGCCCGCCTCGCGGAGAACGAGCTGGCCGAGTCCTTCACGGACGCCGACCGCAACCCGCCGGTCTTCGACCCGGCCACCAACACCGCGCCGGTCCCGGCCTCCTTCAAGAAGAGCTACGAAGCCTTCATGGACTCGGAGTACTGGCGCCTGGGCCTGCCCGAGGAGATCGGCGGCACCACCTCGCCCCGCTCCCTGATCTGGGCCTACGCGGAGCTGCTGCTCGGCTCGAACCCGGCCATCTGGATGTACTCCTCCGGCCCGGCGTTCGCCGGCATCCTCTTCGAAGAGGGCAACGAGGCGCAGAAGAAGGTCGCCCAGATAGCCGTCGAGAAGCGCTGGGGCTCCACCATGGTCCTCACCGAGCCGGACGCCGGCTCGGACGTCGGCGCCGGCCGCACCAAGGCCGTCCAGCAGGACGACGGCTCCTGGCACATCGAGGGCGTGAAGCGCTTCATCACCTCCGGTGAGCACGACATGGAGGAGAACATCCTCCACTACGTCCTCGCGCGCCCCGAGGGCCACGGCCCCGGCACCAAGGGCCTGTCGCTCTTCCTCGTCCCGAAGTTCCACTTCGACTGGGAGACCGGCGAGCTGGGCGAGCGCAACGGCGTCTACGCCACGAACGTCGAGCACAAGATGGGCCTCAAGGCCTCCAACACGTGCGAGATGACCTTCGGCGACCAGCACCCCGCCAAGGGCTGGCTGATCGGTGACAAGCACGACGGCATCCGCCAGATGTTCATGATCATCGAGTTCGCCCGCATGATGGTCGGCACGAAGGCCATCGCGACCCTGTCGACGGGCTACCTGAACGCGCTGGAGTACGCCAAGGAGCGCGTGCAGGGCCCGGACCTGGCGAACTTCATGGACAAGACCGCGCCCAAGGTCACCATCACGCACCACCCCGACGTGCGCCGCTCGCTCATGACGCAGAAGGCCTACGCCGAGGGCATGCGCGCCCTCGTCCTGCACACGGCGACCGTCCAGGACGAGATCCAGGTCAAGCAGGCCGCGGGCGAGGACGCCTCCGCCCTCATCGGCCTGAACGACCTGCTCCTGCCGATCGTCAAGGGCTACGGCTCGGAGAAGTCGTACGAGCAGCTCGCGCAGTCCCTGCAGACCTTCGGCGGCTCCGGGTACCTGCAGGAGTACCCGATCGAGCAGTACATCCGCGACGCCAAGATCGACACCCTCTACGAGGGCACCACGGCCATCCAGGGCCAGGACTTCTTCTTCCGGAAGATCGTCCGCGACCAGGGCGCCTCGCTGAACCTCCTCTCCGAGACGATCAAGAAGTTCCTGGCCGAGGCCGTCGGCGGCGAGGAGCTGGCCGGCGCCCGCGACGCGCTCGCCAAGGCCGCCGTGGACCTGGAGGCCATCGTCGGCCAGATGATCGTCGACCTCACCGCCACCGGCGAGGACGTCAAGAACATCTACAAGGTCGGCCAGAACACCACCCGCCTGCTGATGGCCTCCGGCGACGTGGTCGTCGGATACCTGCTGCTCAGGGGCGCCGCCGTGGCCGCCGAGAAGCTGGCAGGCGCCTCCGCGAAGGACGTCCCCTTCTACACCGGCAAGATCGCCGCCGCGAAGTTCTTCGCGGCCGAGGTCCTCCCGGGCGTCTCCGTCCAGCGCGCGCTGGCCGAGGCCGTCGACAACTCCCTCATGGAGCTCGACGAAGCCGCCTTCTAGGCTGCTCGCGGGCCGCGCCGGCCCGCCACACCAGTACGCCGTGTACGCACAGCGGCCGGGACCTCCCCAAGGAGGTCCCGGCCGCTGGCGCATGCGCCGCCTGGTCCGCCCCGGGGCCCCTGTCCTGCGGCTTTCCCCCGATGTCAGTCGTTCATGGGACGCTCGTACGCATGAGTCCACAGGATCAGCACGGCAGCAGGGGGTACTCCGTCCCCACCGGGCGCCCGTACGCCCTCAAGGAGCTGCAGGCGAGCCTGGGCAGTCTCGGCGACCACCTGCGCGAGCTGTACGAAGGCGCCCACCCCGCCGAGTACGACACCATCGCCGACGCGCTGTACGTGGCCTTCCAGACCGCCGCCGGACTCGCCCCCGCCAAGAGCTACACCGGCTGCTCCGAGCACCCCAACGGCGCCCTCGATCCCGAGGCACCCGACGGCTGGGGCCGCTGCCTCATCTGCAACGACCGGCGACGCCTCGGACAGCGCCGGCACGGCGGCCCCGCCGCCGCCCCCGCCGGGGAGCAGCGCCGCCTCGGGTACCCCGTACCGGAGGGCCCGTACACGCTCCAGGCACTGCGCGCGTGCGTGCGCACCGTCGAGGACCAGCGGTTCCACCTGGGCCTGTCCTCCCCCGCCGAGGACTTCGTCCGCATCGCCGACGACCTCCACCGCGCCTTCATCGTCGCCCGCGAACTGTCCCGGCCGCGCAACGCCTCCGGCTGCTCCGAGCACCCCGGTGCGCCCATCGACCCCGATGCACCCCCCGGTGAGGCCTGTATCTTCTGCGCCGGACGCAAGAGACGCGCGCAGCGCTCCCCGCAGACCCCGGAGATGCTCCCGCGCATCCGCCGGGGCGAGCGCAGACAACTGCAGCGCCGATTCGAGCGACCGCCGGGCTGAGAACCGACGGGACCGCAGATCACCCACCCTGCGGACCCCGACCTCGGCTATCCGTCGCAGTCCGGCCATGGCGAACACGACCGTCGTTAAGGTGAACCACATGAGCTCTCCCGCCCGCTTCGACCGCGGCCACACCGACGATCTGATGACCTTCCTGACGGCCAGTCCGTCGCCGTACCACGCCGTGGCCAACGCGGCGGAGCGGCTGGAGAAGGCAGGCTTCAGGCAGTTGTCGGAAACGGACGCCTGGGATGCGGGCACCGGGGGCAAGTTCGTGCTCCGCGGCGGTGCGCTCATCGCCTGGTACGTCCCCGAAGGCGCGGCCGCGCACACCCCGTTCAGGATCGTCGGCGCGCACACCGACTCCCCGAACCTGCGGGTCAAGCCGCAGCCGGACACGGGCTCCCAGGGCTGGCGGCAGATCGCCGTCGAGATCTACGGCGGCACCCTGCTCAACACCTGGCTGGACCGGGACCTGGGCCTCGCCGGGCGGCTGACGCTGCGCGACGGCAGCGAGCGCCTGGTCAACGTGGACCGCGCACTGCTGCGCGTGCCCCAACTCGCCGTGCACCTGGACCGGTCGGTGAACACCGACGGCCTCAAGCTCGACAAGCAGCGGCACATGCAGCCGATCTGGGGTCTGGGCGACGTGCACGAGGGCGACCTGATCGCCTTCCTCGAGGAGGAAGAGGACCTGGAACAGGGCTCGGTGGCCGGATGGGACCTGATGGTCCACTCCATCGAGCCGCCCGCCTACCTGGGCCGCGACCGCGAGCTGGTGGCCGGCCCGCGCATGGACAACCTGCTGTCGGTGCACGCGGGCGTCGCGGCGCTGGCGGCCGTCTCGGGCGCCGAGAAGCTCGACCACATCCCGGTGCTGGCCGCCTTCGACCACGAGGAGAACGGCTCGCAGTCGGACACCGGCGCGGACGGCCCGCTGCTGGGGAACGTGCTGGAACGTTCAGTCTTCGCCCGCGGAGGCTCGTACGAGGACCGCGCGCGGGCCTTCGCGGGCACCATCTGCCTGTCCTCGGACACCGGACACGCCGTCCACCCCAACTACGGGGAACGGCACGACCCGACGCACCACCCGCGCGCCAACGGCGGCCCGATCCTGAAGGTCAACGTCAACCAGCGGTACGCGACGGATGGCAGCGGGCGCGCGGTGTTCGCGAGCGCGTGCGAGCGGGCCGGCGTGCCGTGGCAGACCTTCGTCTCCAACAACTCCATGCCGTGCGGCACGACGATCGGCCCGATCACGGCCGCCCGCCACGGCATCCAGACCGTGGACATCGGCGTCGCGATCCTGTCGATGCACAGCGCGCGCGAACTGTGCGGCGCGGACGACCCGTACCTCCTCGCCAACGCCCTGGTGGCCTTCCTGGAGGGCTGACCCCCCAGGAAGGCCCGCCGGGCCCCAGGTCACCCCTCGTCGTCCATCCCGGCGAGGACGAGGGGCAGCCGGGAGACGCCGTCGGCGGTGACGCGGACGGGCACCCCCCAGTCCTGCTGGTGGACGTGGCAGGCCGGGTACTCGTTGGCGGGGTCGTCGTCGCACGACGCCGCCATCGCCGAGACGTGCAGCACGCCCTCGGTGACCTCCGGGTTCAGCGCCAGCTCCCGGAACAGGTCGGACCCGGCGCCCTCGCCCCCGGCGAGGAGCTCGGGCGGGGTCGAGGAGACGAGCAGCCGGGTGGACGGCCCGTAGCGGGTGTCGAGCTTCTGCCCGGCCGGCGCCTGGAACACCACGTCGAGCCGGAGCGTGCCGGGCGCCACCTCGGTGGCGGCCCGCTGCGTACGGTGGGCCACGGACTCGACCCGTACGGCCTCCTCCGGGAGCCGCAGCCGCGTCAGCCGGTGCCGGGCGGACTCGACGACCACGATGTCGTCGCCGACCAGCACCGCGTCGCTGGGCTCGCGCAGATCGGTGGCGAGCGTGGACACCTGCCCGGTGACGGGGTCGTAGCGCCGCAGCGCGTGGTTGTACGTGTCGGACACCGCGACCGAGCCGTCGGGCAGGGCGGTCACCCCGAGCGGGTGCTGGAGCAGGGCCTGGCCCGCGTCCCCGTCCCGGTGCCCGAAGTCGAACAGGCCGGTCCCGACGGCGGACGTGACGGCGTAGCCGGTGTCGGTGGGGTGGACGTACCGGAGGGCGCTGGTCTCGGAGTCCGCGATCCACAGCCGGTCCCCGGCGGCCGCGAGCCCCGACGGCTGGGCGAACCAGGCCTCGGCGGCCGGCCCGTCGAGCAGCCCCTCGTTGGTGGTACCGGCGGCGACGGCGACGGTGCCGCTCTCCGGGTCCCAGGTCCACAGCTGGTGCACACCGGCCATGGCGATCCACACCTTGCCCTGCCACCAGGCCACGTCCCACGGCGAGGACAGGTCCACCTCCAGCGCGGGCCCCGAGGTGGGCGAGCCCTGCCACCACTGGCGTCCGGTCCCGGCGACGGTCTCCACCTGCCCGGTGGCCGGGTCGTAGGTCCGCAGGGCGTGGTTGACGGTATCGGCGACCACGACCCTCCCGTCGGGCAGCAGCGCCAGCCCCTGCGGCTCGCTGAAGGCGTCCCCGCCGAAGCCGCGCTCGCCGCTGCCGATGCGGCGGACGACGCTCTCCCCGTCCGCGTCCAGCTCGACGAGCTGGTGCCGCGTGGTGTCCGACACCAGCAGGTTCCCGCTCGGCAGCAGCAGCGCCTTGCCGGGGAACCGCAGGTCGCTCGCGACCGGCTCGGGCGCCACGTACGGCCCGTCCCCGCGCCGCAGCGTCCCCTTGGCCTCGTGCTCGGCCTCCAGCTCCTCGACCAGCTTCGCGATGGCGTGCGCGTGGCCCTCGCCGGCGTGCTGGGCGACGATGTACCCCTCGGGGTCGATCACGACGAGCGTGGGCCAGGCGCGCACCGCGTACTGCTTCCAGGTCGCGAGCTCGGGATCGTCCAGCACGGGGTGGTGCACCTCGTACCGCTCGACGGCATCGACGACGGCGGCGTGCTCGGCCTCGTGCACGAACTTCGGCGAGTGCACGCCGATGATCACGACGGTGTCGCGGTGCTTCTCCTCCAGCTCGCGCAGCTCGTCGAGGACGTGCAGGCAGTTGATGCAGCAGAAGGTCCAGAAATCTACAACAACGCACTTACCTCGCAGGTCGGCGAGGGTGAGCTCTTTGCCGCCGGTGTTGAGCCAGCCGCCCTTGCCGATCAGCTCGGGGGCACGGACACGGGCACGTCGGCGGGGCGCGGGCGCGGGGGTGGGCGCCGGGGCAGCATCGTTCATCCTTCAAGCTTGCCATCCGGGTGTGAACACCGGGTCACAGGTCCAGGTGCACCCGCGGGGGTGACGACGGGCGGCGGCCGTCCGTGCGAGTCTGGGCACAGGCAGCGAAGGAGTCGTCCGCACATGACCACCGCGCACAACTACGGCGAGGGCATCGATCCCGAGCACGCCCTCAAGTACGCCATCCAGCACCACAGCGGGGACCGCACCGAGATCGTCGAAGGGGTCATCACCAACGTGACGCCGAACTGGGCTCACGAGCGAGCTGCCAAACGCGTACGGCGCCAGATCGAAGCCCGGGTAGATGAGCTCGGCTGCGTGGAAGGCTCGGGAAACCTCGACCTGCCGGGATCGTCCAACTGGTACGTCCCCGACATCGCGGTCGTCCCCGAGGAACTCACATACAACGATGAAGCGCTGGTACCCGATCAGACGCTGCTGATCGTCGAGGTGACCTCCAAGTCGAACGCCGAGACCGACCGGGTCGTGAAGCGCAAGCGGTACGCCGAGTACGGCGCGCCGCTGTATCTGCTGGTCGACCGGCTGGAGGAGAGCGTCACCGTGTTCGCCGAGCCCGGGCGGCTCGGGTACACCAAGGTGGACGGGCCGCATCCGTTCGGGACGCCGGTGCGGCTGCCCGAGCCGTTCGGGATCGAGCTCGACACCAGTGGGCTCTAGTCGGTGATCACCCGGTAGCGTCCGGGAGCGTGACGATATTCGATGCCGTGAACGCCACCGCCGTCCGGAGCACGGAACAGTTGCGCGAGCTGTACGACGAGCCGGGTGAGATGGCCCGGCGCAAGGCCGTGGACCGGATCCACGAGGCCGCCCGCGCGGTCATCGGGCGGTCGTCGCTGGTGTTCGTCGCCAGCGCCGGCGCGGACGGGAGCTGCGACGTGACGCCCCGCGGCGGTCCGCCCGGATTCGTGGCCGTCCTCGACGAGTTCACCCTCGCCGTCCCCGACGCCACCGGCAACAAGCGGCTCGACACGGCCCACAACATCGTGGAGACGGGCCGGGCCGGGCTGATCTTCGTCATCCCCGGCCGGGCCACCACGCTGCGCGTGAACGGACGCGCCTGCGTCTCCGCCGATCCGCGGCTGCTGGAGCAGCTGACGGCCGTCGGCAAGCCCCCGCGCAGCGCGATCGTCGTGGCGGTCGAGGAGGCCTACCAGCACTGCCCGAAGGCGTTCCTGCGCGGCAACGCGTGGAAGCCCGGGCAGTGGCTCGCCGAGGACGCCGCGCCGAGCTCCGCCGAGGTCACCCTCTCCCACCTGGACCTGCCCGGTCTGACGGTCGAGGACATCCGCCGGCAGGAGCGCGAGTCGCTGCTGTATCGCTACGAATAGTCGAAGAGGGCGCTCAGGAGCGGCAGGCGGGGCGCGAGTTCGGCCGTGTCGTCGAAGTCGAAGTCCCAGGACGGGTCCAGGGGCGGGTAGCTGATCGTGAAGGAGTCCGCCGGGAGTTCGCGGCCGGTGGCGGACTCGTACGCGGTCCAGGCGATCGAGAGCGCCTCCTCGTCCCACAGTTCGTGACCGTCGGCCGCGGCCTCGCGGACCGCCGGGTGGGCCGCCAGGGAGTCCGGGTCGGCCAGGGCCGCTTCGAAGGCGTCCCGGCCCTGGGTGAGGAGCCAGCCGCGGAAGTAGTCGAAGCCGTCGTCCGAGCAGCCGCCGTTGATCACGTAGGCCGCGGCCCAGAGCGGGCTGCGGTAGGACTCCGCCAGCAGGTCCCACAGCACCTGCTGCGTCGCGGCTATCTCCGCCGCCGGACGGGCTGCCAGCAGCTCCGCCGCCCGCCCCGCCACCTCGTCCGCCGCGCTGCCCGCGCGGGCCGTCTCGATCAACCGCCAGAACGTCTGCTTGTCCATGGGAAAAGCCTGGCACCCGGCACTGACATCAGCCGAGGAAGGAGTGGAGAGATCTTGTGAGCGATGTGATGAAGGTGTTCTGGACCTCCGCCGGGAGGAGGTCCAGGGAGAGGTACGGGTTGAGGTCCTCCAGCTCGACGAGGAGCAGTTCGCCCGAGGGGGCCCGGCAGGCGTCGACGCGCTGGATGCCGTGGTCGAGGGTGTTCCACGCGATGAAGGCGCGGGCGAAGGCCAGGTCCGCCTCGGTGGGGGCGTAGGGCTTCAGCTCCCAGCGGCGGGCCGGGTCCGGGGCGTACAGCGCGTACTGGAAGGCGTCGTCGACGAAGTAGAAGGACACCTCGTACGTGAAGTCGATGCGCGGCTGGATCAGCACGGCCCCGGCCGGGCCGTCCGGTGTCGCGGTGAAGGTGAGGCCGATGGAGTCGGCGCCCTGCTTCGGCTTGACCGCGTACTGCGGCACCGGCGGCAGCTCCGCCAGCCGGGCCGGGTCGTCGATCGTCGGAATGACCGGGTAGCCGGCGGCCGTCAGGTCGAGGAGGTACTGCTTGCCCGCCATGTCGGCGCGGCCGGTGAGCGGGTTGTAGACCGGCGTGCCGGCGGCGAGGGCGACGGCGCGGAAGGAGTCGTAGGCCTCCTGGTAGTGCAGGACCGGGCCGCTGTTGCGGACGATCACCGCGTCGAAGCCCAGCGGGAGGAGCGCCTCCGCGTCCGCGGGGTGGCACAGGGCCAGCTCGAAGTCGGCCCGCAGCCGGGAGGTGAGGAATATGTCCTCGTCGCAGTAGCGGCGGCCGCGCGCCGGGTAGGCCAGGTCGGTCACGTAGAGGAGTGGCATGGCGGAAACCTATCGCGGGCACTGATCAGCGCATGAAATACCTCGTACGGGACAAAGTGCTGGCCATCGGGGACGACTACTGGGTCGAGGACGAGGACGGGCGCCACGCCTTCCTCGTCGACGGGAAGGCGCTGCGCTTCCGGGACACGCTGGAGCTGAAGGATCCGGACGGGCGGATCCTGATCACTCTGCGGGAGAAGCTGTTCGCCCTGCGGGACGCGATGACGCTGGAGCGGGACGAACGGCGGCTCGCGGTGATCCGCAGGAAGCGGTTCTCGCTGCTGCGCAACCACTTCCGCGTGACCATGGCCGAGGGCACCGAGCTCGACGTCAGCGGACGGATCCTGGACCGGGAGTTCAAGGTCGAGTACGACGGGGAGCTGCTCGCGCTGATCTCACGGCAGTGGTCCCGGGTCCGCGAGACGTACGCGGTGGACGCGGTCCGCGAGGACGCGGACGCGGCGCTGCTGGTCGCGGTCGCGGTCTGCGTGATCCGGATGGCGGAGAAGGAGCGGGAGGACGGGCTCTAGCCCGTCTCGGCCCGTCCCGGCCCGTCTCGCCCCGTCCCGCCCCGTCCCGGCCCGTCTCGCCCCGTCCCGGCCCGTCTGCTCCTCCTGGCCGCCCTGGCGTGCCCGGCCGCCGCCGTTCTCACGGTCCGGCTGCGGCTCCACACCGGCTGACCGGGTCAGCGGCCCAGGCGGCGGTCCTTCAGGGCCGGGAACTGGGCGCGGGTGTCGCGGACCTTGGCCGGGTCCAGGTCCACGGTGAGGACCGCCTCGCCGGGGCCGGCCTCCGCCAGGACCTCGCCCCACGGGTCCACCACCAGGCTGTGCCCGGCCTGCTCGACGCCCGCGTGGGTGCCGGCCAGCCCGCACGCCAGGACGTACGACTGGTCCTCGACGGCGCGCGCCCGGTTGAGCAGGGTCCAGTGCGACCGGCGGCGCGCGGGCCAGCCCGCCGCGACGACCATCGTGGTGGCCCCGGCGTCGACCAGGCCGCGGAACAGCTCCGGGAAGCGCAGGTCGTAGCAGGTGGCGATGCCGAGGGTCTGCTCCGGCAGCTCCACGGTGGTCAGGGAGTCGCCGGGCGACATGAGCACCGCCTCGCCCTGGTCGAAGCCGAAGCGGTGGATCTTCCGGTAGGTGGCGGCCAGCTCGCCCGCCGGGGAGAGGACGAGTGCGGTGTTGTAGAGGGAGCCGTCGCCCGCGCGCTCCACGACCGAGCCGGCGTGCAGCCAGACCCCGGCGTCGCGGGCGGCCTTGGACATGGCCTCGTAGGTCGGGCCGTCCAGGGGTTCGGCCTCGGTCTCGAACTGCTCGTAGGCGAAGGCGCCGACGGGCCACAGTTCCGGCAGCACGACGAGGTCGGAGTGGGCCTGCTCGCGTACGAGCTCGGCCACGCGGGCACGTCGGGAAGTCACCGACTCGCCCTCGTTCACTGCGATTTGGATCAGCGAGGCGCGCACACTACCACCGTCCTGGCGTTCAAGCCGTCAACTCGGGCCTACGATCGTCACACGAAAGCACTGCCGGGGTGCTCACCGGCAGCGTAGTTTTGGAAACTGAGTCCACTGCTTCCGAAAACGCGCCACTGAACAGCACCGCGAGGGGTCCCGTTGACCGTCCATCCCAGCCTTCAGCCCTATGCCGACGCGTGGACGCACTCCATCGAGGCGATATCCGAGCTGGTCCTCCCCCTGACGGAGGGCGAGTGGAACCGGGCGACGCCGTGTCCCGGCTGGTCGGTCCGTGACGTCGTGTCACACATCATCGGCATCGAATGCGAGCAGCTCGGGGACCCGCGTCCGATCCACACCGTGGCGCGGGACCTGCGGCACGTGGTGGACGAGTTCAGCCGGTACATGGAGGTGCAGGTCGACGTGCGGCGTCACCACACCGCGCCGGAGATGACCTCGGAGCTGGAGTACACCGTCATCCGGCGCTCACGGCAGCTGCGCAACGAGAAGCGGGATCCGGACACGATGGTGCGGGGCCCGCTGGGTGACCAGGTGACGCTGGAGCACGCGCTGCGGCTGCGCGCGTTCGACGTGTGGATCCACGAGCAGGACCTGCGGGCGGCGCTGGGCGTGCCGGGGAACTGGGACTCGCCGGGTGCGTACGTGACGCGGGACCTCCTGCTGGCCGGGCTGCCGAAGGTGGTGGCGAAGCGGGCGGGGGCGCCGGCGAACTCGGCGGTGGTCGTCGACGTGCACGGTGCGCTGGAGTTCATGCGGACGGTACGGGTGGACGCCGACGGCCGCGGCACGGTGGACAAGTCGCCGTCGCTGGGCCCGGCCGTGACGCTGACGCTGGACTGGGAGACGTACGTCCGCCTGGCGGCGGGGCGGGTGCGGGCGCACGCCGTCGCCGACCGGGTGAAGGTGGAGGGCGACGCGGAGCTGGCGGAGGCCATCCTCACGCAGTTCTCCGTGACGCCGTAGGGCTGGCCAGCTCCCCACGAGCCCGGCTCCCCACGAGTCCGGCTCCGCCGGGACCCGGGGCTTCGCCCCGGACCCCACTCCTCAAACGCCGGAGGGGCTGAATCGGGCGGCGGCACGGGCTGCGGCGCGCGCTGCCGCGCGGCGGCACGGCCACCGTGCCGAGCCGCTGGAGCTCCTGCGGCGAGCATTCGGAACCGTGCGTTCCGAGTGAGGTGAGGAACTGCGCCAGGATCGCGGCCATCCCGCTCTCCGCGCCGATGCGGCGGCCGAGCAGCGGGTCGATCCGGCCGGCGCGCAGGGGCAGCGCGGTCCTCGGGAGCTGGACGACCAGCGCCCCGAGCGTGCCCTTCCCGGGGCGGCAGTCGGCCTCGAAGGGGTGCGAGGTGTCCCAGAGGATCATGTCGCCGGGGGCGAGTTCCGCTTCGCCGCCGCACTGGGACATCCACATCCGGCCGCGGGTCAGCAGCGACAGCTGGTACTGCTCGGGGTCCCCGCGCCGGATGAGTGCGGGCGTGCGCCGCGACCGTACGTGCGCGTACTCGAAGGACGACACCTGCACGGCTCCGAGGTCCAGCACCGCCGCCGCGGCGTGGAAATCGGCGGACCGGTCAGAGGCGAGGGCGGTCGGCATCAGCGAGCTGGAGACGACGTCGTTGAACCACTCGAACCGCTCCGCCTCCGGCACGGTGTCGGCGGACAGCCTCGTCCACATTCCGGCGGTTCCCCCTCCTGATGCTGCCGCTCCCTCCCGGGAGGGCGGCCCTACGGTCCCTCGCGCCCTGCGATGTCCGGCAGGGGACGCGCGCGGGGGACCCGGTCCGGTTCCGGGCCCGGCCCCGCACCCCGGTCCGCACCCGGTTCCGCGCCGCCGCGTACCGCCCCACCTGCGGGTACGGGCGCGGGCGCGGGGTTCGTGATGCGGTGGCGGGCCACCTCCCGGGCCGCCTCCCTGGCCAGTGCGGGGCGGCGCAGCCGGAGGATCTGGGAGACGCCGAGCGCTTCGAGGACGAACACCGTCGAGAAGGCGATGCGGTAGTCGTCGCCGGTGGCGTCGAGCAGGACGCCCACGGTCAGCAGCGTGGTCATCGACGCGATGAAGCCGCCCATGTTCGTGATCCCGGAGGCGGTGCCCTGGCGCTCCGCCGGGTTGGCCGGGCGGGCGAAGTCGAAACCGATCATCGACGCCGGACCGCAGCCGCCGAGGACCAGGCACAGGGCGATCAGCAGCCCCATCGGCGCCCTGTCCCCCGGGTAGGCGAGGACGGCCGCCCAGAGGAGGGCCGTGAGGCCGACCGTGCCCAGCGCGAGGGGGATCCGCGCGGACTGGCGGCGGCCGACGATCTGGCCGTAGACCAGCCCGAGCGCCATGTTGGAGGCGACCACCAGCGTGAGCAGTCCGCCCGCGGTGGTCCGCGACAGCCCCTGCGCCTCCACCAGGAACGGCATCCCCCACAGCAGCAGGAACACCATCGCCGGGAACTGCGTCGTGAAGTGCACCCACAGGCCGAGGCGGGTGCCCGGTTCGCTCCAGGACTCCCTGATCTGGCGGCGCACGAAGCCCCCGGAGGCCCCCGGGCCCTTCGGGGCGGCCCGCGCCGGTCCGTGCCCCTCCGGGTGGTCCCGCAGGAACAGCACCAGCGGCACCAGCACCACCAGCCCGGCCACCGCGCTCCCCGCGAAGGCCGCGGTCCAGCCGACCCCGTGCAGGACGGGGGCGAGGACGAGCGTGGAGACGAGGTTGCCCGCCATGCCGACGAGCCCGGCGAGCTGCGCCATCAGCGGCCCGCGCCGGGCCGGGAACCACCGGGTGCCGAGCCGCAGCACCGAGATGAAGGTCATCGCGTCACCGCAGCCGAGCAGCGCCCGCGCGGCGAGCGCCATCCCGTAGGAGGGCGAGAGCGCGAAGCCGAGCTGGCCGACGGTGAAGAGCACCGCGCCCAGCGTGAGCACCTTCTTGGTGCCGAGCCGGTCGACCATCAGGCCCACGGGTATCTGCATGCCCGCGTAGACGAGCAGCTGGAGGAGGGAGAAGGCGGCGAGCGCCGAGGCGTTGACGTGGAAGCGGTCGGCGGCGTCTAGACCGGCCACGCCCAGACTGGTACGGAAGATCACCGCCACGAAGTAGACGGCTACGCCGATGGACCAGACGGCGACGGCCCGTCCGCCGCCGGGCGGGTCCCCGACCGGCTGCGGCGCGCTCCCCTGGGCGGTCACCGGCCCGGCCCCCGGACCAGTTCCCCGACCCGCCCGATGTGGCCGCGGACCACCGCGGCGGCCGTGTCCGCGTCCCCGGCCCGCAGCGCGTCCAGGATCTCGGCGTGCTCGGCCAGGGTGCGCTCCAGCCGGTCGGGGTGGGCGTGCAGCAGGGCCACGCCCATCCGCAGCTGCCGGTCGCGGAGTTGGTCGTAGAGGCGGCACAGGATCTGGTTGCCGGCGCTGCGGACGATCTCGGCGTGGAAGCCCCGGTCGGCGGCCATCATGGCGGCGAGGTCTCCCCCGGCGGCGTGCCCGCGCTGTTCCTCCAGCAGGGCGGCGAGCCGGTCCAGCAGGCCGGGTGGCGCCGGTACGGCTCTGCGTACGGTGAACTCCTCGACCAGCAGCCGGGTTTCGAGCACGTCCGTGATCTCCTGCGCGGAGACCGGCAGCACCAGCGCGCCCTTCTTCGGGTACAGCTTCAGCAGCCCCTCGGTCTCCAGGCGCAGCAGCGCCTCGCGGACCGGGGTGCGGGACACTCCGACGGCCCCGGCGAGTTCGCCCTCGGTGAGGAGGGTGCCGCCTTCGTAGCGGCGGTCGAGCACACCGTGCTTGACGTGCTGGTAGACGCGTTCGGCGGCGGTCGCGGTGCTGGTGGGGGCGGGGGTGGCGGCGGGCATGCGCACAGCATAGATACAACAGAGGTGCAAGCCGGGGCCCGGTCCAGGATGCGGACCGCCGGCTCTCCTACCCGTTCGCGCTCCCCCTGCATCGAAGGATGTACCGCGCCTTCGTCCGGCCGCAGGACGTACGCGGCCCCGCGCGCCGGGAGCCTGGAGACATGGCCGACACCCTCGCCCCGGTGGTCCGTACGACCACCCGGCTCCCCCTGCTGGACGTCCTGCGCGGCGCCGCCATCCTCGGCACCCTCATGACCAACGTCTGGATCTTCGCCTCCCCGGGCTCCGAGTGGAGCGTGCTCCAGGGCGGTCTGGGAACGCCCGACCCGATCGCGGACCCCTCCGCGGCGAACCTCGCCGAGGCCGTCTTCCGGTTCCTCGCCGACGGCAAGTTCCTGGCACTGCTGACGATCCTGTTCGGGGTGGGCCTGGCCATCCAGTACGACTCCGCCGCGCGCCGCGGCGAGCCCTGGCCCGGCCGCTACCCGCGGCGGGCCGCGTTCCTCTTCCTGGAGGGCACGGTCCACTTCGTCCTCGTCTTCGCCTGGGACGTGCTGATGGGCTACGCCGTCACCGCGCTGCTGGTGGCCCGGCTGCTGGTCCGCTCCGAGAAGGTCCGGCGGGTGGTCATGTGGACGGCGGGCGGGGTGCACCTGGCCCTGGTCGCCCTGGTGACCCTCGACGCGCTGAGCCGGACGGACAGCGCGCCGGACGGACCGGATCCGGCCGCCGCCGAGCTGTACGCGCACGGCGGCCACGGCGCCCAGATCGCCTTCCGCCTGGACAACTTCCTCGCCCTGCGCATCGAGCCCGTCTTCTCCTTCGGGCTGCTGGTCTTCCTCTTCCTCCTCGGCGTGCGGCTGCACCGCGCCGGCGCCTTCTCCGCCACCGACGAGGGCCGCCGCATCCGGGCCCGGCTGGCCGCCTGGGGGCTGGGTCTCGGACTGCCCCTGAACGCCGCGACCGCCCTCGGCGGCGACGACTTCTTCGCCCTGGGCCGCTACGGCGCCGCACCGCTGCTCGCCCTCGGCTACATCGGCCTGATCGGCATCGCCCTCGACCGGCTGTGGGTCCCCCGCTCCGTGACCACCGCCCTCGGCTCCGTCGGCCGCACCGCCCTGTCCTGCTACGTCGGCCAGAACCTGCTGTGCATGCTGCTCTGCTACGGCATCGGGCTGGGCCTCGCCGACCGGCTGGGCGGCAGCGGTCCCTGGTGGGTGATGGGCCTGTGGGCCGGGGTGAGCCTGACCCTGATGGCCGGGTCGCGGCTGTGGCTGCGCCGCTTCGAGCGGGGCCCGCTGGAGGCCGTGCAGCACGCGGTCCTCAGGCCGCGCCGCCCGTCCGCGGGGTGACCTCCACGTCGAGCACGAACTCGTCGTACGGAGCCTCCTGCGGGTAGGGCGGCCGGACCTGCGCGAAGCGGATCCGGGCCCGGCCACCGCCCGGGGGAAGGCCCCGTACGACGTACGTCCGCTCGACCGGGGCCCCGGGGAGGCTGTCGCCGGAGGCCGTCGGCCCCTCCGTCACCGCCACCACGTCCGCGTCCCCCGTGACCTGCCAGGTCCACACGTACCCGCGCGCGCCGCGCCCGGTGAGCCGCAGCTCGTACGGTTCACCGGGGCTCAGCACGACGCTCCGTACCTCCACGCCCGCCAGGTCCTCTCCGCTGTCGGATCTCAGCCGACGGGGCCGATGACCGCCCCCTCGTGCCAGCCCGCGCCTCCCCCGGACTCCGTCCGGGAGGTGCCCCCACGCCAGTAGTGCTGCAGACGGCGGTCGGTGCGCAGGACGACGACTTCCAGGTTGAACCCGAAACTGCCCTGGAGCATCCCGGTGACCGCGGCGACGTCGTGCCCGAAGACCGCGCTGCGGCTCCAGGCCGAGCCGCCCGCGTTGCCGCGCGACCAGTGCTCCACGCGCCCGCCGGCGACGGCCACGCACAGCTCGTAGTTCCCGGCGGTGTCCTCGTCGGCGGCCCCGTACTGCCCCTCGATCAGGCAGGGCGCGGAGACGGCCGGCGTACCGCTGCCGAACACCTCGCCGGCGTGCCACGTGAAGCCGTTCGGGTCCTCGCGCCACCACAGCTGCATGCGGCCGTCCGTGCGGGCGGCGACGAGGTCGAGGTGGCGGCTGCGGGTCTGGACGAGGGCGGGGCCGTAGTGGGCGATGCCGGAGGCGAAGCGGCCGCCGTCGTTCCAGGTCCAGGGGGCGCCGTTGATGCGCCACCAGTGGTTGAGGCGGCCGTCGGCGGTCCGCACGACCACCTCGAAGTTGCCGGGCTTTCCGTAGTCGCTCTGGATGAAGGCCGGGGTCGAGCCGACGGCCGCGTCACCCGGGCCGAAGGCGCCGCCGTCGCGCCAGACGCGCACGGACTGCTCGAAGTACCAGTGGCGCAGCCGGCCGCCGGTGGTCACGTGCAGGGACTCCATGTTGCGGTTGTAGGTGGTCCCGGTGAAGGCGGGCTGGCCGGAGGCGTCGTGCGCGAAGGCGTCCGCGCGGGCCCACGCGAAGGGGGCGTCGCCCTCGCGCCACCAGTGCTGGAGGCGGCCGCCGGTGGTGGTGGCGAGGAGCTCGAAGTTGCGGTGGGCGCGGCCGTTGCCGCTCTCGTAGACGTTGCCGGTGTGCAGGCGGCGCTTGGTCCACGGGTCGATGTTGGTGCCGCGCAGGCCGCACTTGGCCCAGTGATCGATGTCGACCTCGCCGTAGGCGATCCGGCCGTAGCCGCCGACGTGGTAGCCGGTCCCCCAGGAGTTCTTGAACAGCCAGCAGCCGGCCGCGTCGTCGTAGCCGACGATCAGCACGCAGTGGCCGCCCGCGAGCTGGTCGCTGGTGCGGTGGTAGACGCCCGAGCCGAGGCCGAAGAAGTCGTCGTACACGTCGAAGCAGGCGGTCAGCGGGCCGACCGTGTCCAGCCAGACCTTCTGCTGCTCGACGTCGCCGAGCCGCACGTAGTCGGCGATCCGGACGGTGCGCCCGGACCGGTCCCAGCTGGGCGTGTACTCGGCGCGCCAGGCGTCGCGGCGGGCGGCGGGCAGACCGGCGGGCGGGGTGCTGTACGGCCAGCAGTCCGGATCGGCCAGCCCGCCGTTGCCCTTGATCCAGTCGAGCGCGGTCTCCGGATTGGAACCCTGCCCGCAGGTGAAGCGCAGACCGTCGTGCACGTCCCCCTCGGACCGCTCCGCCCATACGCAGTGCTCGATGCGGGCCATGGACTCCACCAGGCCGGCGGCGCCGAAGGCCCAGCAGGAACCGCACGGGTTCTGGTCCTTCACCTTGGTGATCCACGGCAGGCCCCAGCGGCTGCGCCAGTCCACGGCGGCGGGCCGGGCCGCGCCGGTCGTCGCCGGTCCCGGCAGGAACCCGTGGGCGGCCCGGCGCCGGGTCAGGTGGGGATTCCCGCTCTCGTGCCCGATGATCGCCCGCAGATCGACGAGCCCCACGTCCTCGGCGGGCGTCAGGTTCGCCCCGGGCTCCAGACCGAGCGAGGGCCGCGGCACCGGCTCCTCGTCGGCCAGGTGTTCCAGGACGGACCAGCGCGCCCCCCGCGCCGCGAGCCGCGCCCGCAGCTCCCCCACCGTCTGGACAGACTCCTCCGGCATACCGGCCCCCCAGTGTGCAACCGCTCGGATGCGAGACCCGCGAGCGTCCCTCCCCCACCGGGGGGCGTCAAGGGGGTCCGCACGGTCGCGCGGTGGCACGGGGGGCGTGCCGCCCTGCTGTCGTCCAACGCGCCGTGGAACCAAGGGACTACACGGTCCGTCAGGCACTGGCCTTCGATAGAGTGCGCCAGCCGTTCCGGTGGAACAGGGGGAACCTCAGACAGTGGACCTCAGTGAAAAGGCAGTGACCCACGTCGGGCACTACGAGGTGGAACGGATCCTCGGCGCGGGCGGGATGGGAGTCGTCTACCTCGCTGTCTCGCCGTCCGGGCGACAGGCCGCGGTGAAGGTGATCCGGGAACGCTTCGCGGCGGATCCGCTGTTCCGGGTCCGCTTCGCGCGCGAGGTCGAAGCCGCCAGAGCGGTGAGCGGGGCTTTCACCGCCCCCGTCATCGATGCCGACACCAGCGGCGACATGCCGTGGATGGCGACCCTGTACGTGCCCGGCCCGACCCTCGCCGAGCAGGTCGCCGCACACGGGCCGATGGACGCCGACGAGGCGTGGCAGCTGGCCTCCGGCCTGGTCGAGGCACTACGCGACATCCACCGCGCGGGGCTCGTCCACCGGGACCTCAAGCCCGGCAACATCCTGCTGGCCGATGACGGTCCCCGGGTCATCGACTTCGGCATCTCCCGTGCCATCGACTCCGACGCCCTCACTCAGACCGGTGTGGTCATCGGGACCCCGCCCTTCATGGCCCCCGAGCAGTTCCGCACCCCGAAGGAAACCGGCCCGGCCGCAGACGTCTTCGCGCTCGGTTCCGTGCTCGTGCACGCGGCGACGGGCCGCAGTCCCTTCGAGGCTGAATCTCCCTACGCGATCGCCTGGAACGTCGTACACGAACCACCCGCTCTGGACGGTCTGCCGCAGTCCCTGTTACCCATCGTCGGACCGTGCCTGGCCAAGGAGCCGGCTGCCCGCCCGACGGCCGACGAACTGCTCGCGCTGCTCGGTTCGCGCGCCCACCGCAGACGGTCGGGCCGGGCCGCGCCGCCCGTACGTACGGCAGGCACGCGCCGGCGCGTCAAGGCGAGCGTGGCGGCGGGCATCGCCCTCACGGTCGCGGCCGGCTCCGCCACCGCCTGGGCCCTGTACCCGGACCCGCCGCCCAAGGCCCCGCATGCGGCAGCGGCCCCCGGACCCTCGGCCCCCGTGGCTCCCGCCCGTGAGGACTCGGCGGCGATCGCACCGGCGGGCTGGGCCCGGTGGGAGACCCCCATCCCGTCGAGGATCTCGCACTCGGATCCCCGTCCGGCCCTGCACCGCTGCCTGTGGACCGGCAAGGACGTCCTCTGTGAAGGGGAAAGCGGCATCGCACAGTTCGACGGCGCCACCGGCACGATCCTGCCCACGGCGGCCGACGACGCCGCGGGCGCCGTCACGCTCGTGGCCGCCGTGCCGGCGACCGGCCTCGTCTACCTCACCCTGGGGAGCACGCCCGAGGTGGGCGAGGACTCGCGGACGGAGACACTGGCCGCCCTGGACACCAGGACCGGGAAGTTCCGCTGGCAGCGGACCGTCACGGTCACCGCCGGCACGGATGCGGCTCTGGTGGGGGACGTCCTGGTCACGGGGGATCCCAACGGAAACGTGATCCGCGCCTGGAGCGCGGCCTCCGGAGAGCCACTGTGGACCCGGAAGTTCGCAGAACACGGACACCTCCGGCTGCTCCGCCATCAGGCCGGACTGCTGGTCGAGGGGATGCCGAAGGGCAACGAAGGCGGTGCGGAAGCCGTACTGCTGCGGCTCTCGCCCTCTGACGGGAAGACGCAGTGGCAGCGCGCGACCCACGGCCGGTTCTTCGGCATCGGCGGCAGCCAGGACACCCTGATCGCCATGGACGACCTGACGGGCCCGCCGAAGGGCAGCAGTACAGGGGGATTGGTCCAGGTCTCCGCGGCGGACGGGAAGGACCTTCCAGATCGAACCGCGGTGCAGGTGTCGGCGCGCGCCGTCGCCTCCGACTCGGTCGTCATCGACCTCCGCGAGGACGGACGTCTGCGCGCCGTCGATCTCATCAGCGGAAAGGAGCTGTGGGCGGAGGCCACCGGCGCCGATCCCCTGCAGGGGCCGGTGCTCCAGGACGGACGGGTGTACGTCCAGACCACGAACGGCGAGATCGTCTCCAGGGACGCCGGCACGGGACGCGAACTGTGGCGCAGCGCCCCTCGCAGGGACCCCGAGCAGCCGGTGACGCGCGGCGGAGGTGGCGTGTTCACGCTGATCGTCCGGGACGGCGTCGCCTACGGTGCCTCCTCCCGGGCCTCGGTCTTCGCCCTCTCCCCACCCCGATAGGCGGCACCGGCGGCGCTCGCGAGGCCGGGGGACGCGGCCAGCAGGGACACGTAGGGACACCCCGTGGGCCCCCGCAACCGGGAGCCCGCCCGGCCCGCCGGTGACACGCCGCGCAACCGGCGTACGTACGCCCCTGACCAGCGGGTACCTCATCACGCTCAGGTGATGCTCCGTCAGACTGGCTCCGGGCGCAGCGGCCGGATCCGCACGCGCGCAGGCGGCGCGGATGATGCCCGTTCGTGATCCACGAGCAATTCGAGCGCGCATACGATGCGGTTCATGATCCCCCTGTCCGTGGACCCCACCTCGCAGAGCTACGCCGCCGGGCAGGTCGTCGGAACCTTCGCCGTGGCCGCCCTCGCCGTCACGTTCCTCTGGCGCCTCACCAAGCCCTGGCGCAACCTCGCGGACAAGAGCGGCATCGCGCCCGCCGAGCGCAAGCGCCTGCAAGGGAAGCGGAACCAGGTCGTCGTCCTGGCCACGGTCTTGATCACCGTCTTCGCGGCGATGAAGGCGGCCTCGGGCCGGTAAGGCCCGGCCACCGGCTGTCGGGCCGGGACGGGTTCAGCCGTGCAGGGCCTCGCGGATCCGGCGTACGGACGGGTTCACCATGGCCGGGCGGTCGCCGACGACCACCGTCGGGACGGTCTCGTTGCCGTCGGCCACGCTGCGGACGAAGGCCGCCGCCTCGGGGTCCCGCCAGATGTTGACCTTCCGGTACCGGATCCGGGCCAGGCGCAGCTGCGTACGGAGCTTGATGCAGAACGCGCACCCCGGCCGCCAGTACACCGTGACGTCGTTCATCGCGCCGCCGAGTGGGCGGACTTCACGCACGGGAACCGGGTCATGCCCCGAAGCCTATGCCGGAAGCCGCCGGTCAGGGAGAGGACCGTACGGGCCGGGCAGTCCGTGGAGGGGCCCGTATAAGGTCCCCGTATGGGGATCTGGATCGCGCCGAGCGTCATCGAGAGAGAGCTGTACGAGGCCAAGGCCAGCGGCGACTGGGCCGCGTACTTCGACGTACTCGCCCGCGCGCAGCTCTATCTCGCGCAGCCCCGCGTCCAGGCGGACGCGCACCCCGAGTCGGTGTTCTTCCACGCCACCCCGGACCGCATGCTCGTCGTCCACACCGCCGGCATGCTGCCCGCGCCCACCCCCGAGTGGGTCTACGAGTCCCACAGCCTGGGGTGGTACGCCAAGGTCTGGGCCCCCACCGACCCCGCCTTCCTCGCCGTGAACCCGGGCTCCCCCACCGAGGCCTACCTCACCACCACCCCCGCCGACCTGGCCCGCTGGCGCGCGCACGCGGACGCCGCGCCCGCGTACGGCCTGCCCGAGGGGAAGGTCCACGCCCTCTTCACCGGCGGGCCGCTGCACGGGCCCATCGCCCACGGCCTCGCCGTCGGCAGCCATCTCGCCGTGACGAACGGCGATTTCTGGAACGCCCTCGCCCACCACGGCAGCGGCTACGCGGCCGAGCGCCGGCGCCTCGCGAAGTGGTGGGGCATCACCGACCGCGCCGAATGGCTCTCCACCCTGGAGCAGCTCCTGACCGTGGACATGGTCAGCCCCGTCTGGGAGTACGCGCTCCGCGTCCGCCGCGTCCTCGCCTCCGACTTCGCGGGGCCGGTCGACATCGAGCACTGGCGGCACGCCGCCGAGGCCAGTCTGCGCCGCAGCGCCGAGCGTTCCGCCGAGCCGCAGCTCACCCCCGAGGGGGTCACCGTCGCCCAGCCGCGCCCCACCGCCGAGGTGGAGGGCGAGATCACCGGCATCAAGCGCCTCATCGGCCGGATCGCCCGCTACGAGCAGCGCTTCCGCGCCGACGGACTGCTGCCCGAGGACGGCTGGGTCCGCTCGGTGGAGGCCTGGGACCTCGGCCGGGCCTCGCAGATGGCCCGCTGGGGCATCGGCTGCCGCTACGGCACCCTCCACGAGGCCGAGAAGGCCGTACTGCGCGCCGGGGACGCCGCCCGCCAGACGTACCGCTCGTGGGAGGAGTTCTCCGCCGGGTACGTCCTCGGCCGGTGCCTGCATTTCGACGAGGAGGAGTTCGGCACCTGGTACACGTCGGCCCTCGCCGCCCACGTCGCGCTGACCACCGACCCGGCCAGTCCGTGGCTCAACATCCCCTGGAACTGACCGACTTCGCTTAGTCATCGCAGGCGGGCCGGAAACCGGCGGCGGCCCGGCCGCGCCCCGACTAGCCTCGCCGTCATGACTGTTGAGCTGAATGAGACCGTGCGCGGGCTGCTCGACTCCCCGCACCCCGCCGTCCTGTCGACCATCAACCCCGATGGCAGTCCGCAGAGTTCGGTGATCTGGGTGACCCGCGACGGGGGCGACCTGCTGATCTCCACCGAGCAGGGCCGCCGCAAGGAGCGCAACATCGTCCGGGACGGGCGGGTCGGCGTCACCGTCTTCGACCTGGCCAACCCCTTCCTCTACGCCGAGATCCGCGGCACGGCCACCGTCACCGAGGACGTCGGCCGCGCGGTGGCGGTCCGCATCGCCGAGGAGTACCTCGGCCCGGGCGCCGGCAAGGAGTACCGAGACGCCCCGGCGGAGGACGTCCGCGTGGTCGTCCGCATCACCCCGACCAAGGTCCTCGGCAACGCCGCCCGCGCCGCGGGCTAGGCCCGGTCAGCGGGCTGGGCCCGGTCACGGTAGTTCCGGCCGGACCGCCGACCAGGCGTCGACCGCCTCCGCCAGCGGGCCGGCGTCCGGCAGGTGCGGGCGTACGGCGGTCAGCCAGGGGATCAGGCTCTTGATGCGGCGCAGGTGCCGGATGCGGTGGTGCGGGAGGTCGCGCCAGCCGCGGCCCTGCGCCGCGGCCTGCGCCGGGGTCAGGTCGACCAGCGCCAGCAGCTCCCGGCACAGGGCCGCCGGGTCGCCGCCGCGGGCCGGGCCGAACTGCTGGATCAAGTAGCACTGTACGTAGGCCAGTTCGGGTGCGGCGGCCAGTGCGGGCGCGTTCTCGGCCTGCGCGCACCGGTGGGTGGCGGCCAGCGCGACCCGGCCCCAGCGCAGCCGGATCTCGTCGGGGAGGCGTTCGTCGCGCATCCGCACTCCGGCGAGGACGCGCAGGGTCCGCGGGTGGGGTTCGTCCCGCAGCGGCGGCCCGGTGGCCAGCCAGGCCTCCAGGTCCTCCAGCGAGTGCCCGTCGGGCGGCACCGAGGTCAGCACCTGCCCGCGGGTGAGCAGGGCGACCATGGCGCCCGTGAAGTGGACCTTGGCGACGTGTCCGGCGTCGAAGGACGCGACGGGCCGCCCGTACCGCTCGATGTGGCGCAGGCCCATCCTCGACTCCCCGACGGCGTAGACCTGCCCGGCCCGGGCCACCCCGCCGACGCAGCGGACCACGCACACCCCGCCCGTGACGTCGGCCACCTCGACGGAGTACACCTGCAATTCGGCGATGGACACCCGACCCCCTTCCCCGGGCGGGAGATTACCGCCGCCGCGGGTGCGGTCATACCGGTCCAGGTCAGATCGATCCCTGCAGGTACACGCGGGTCAGGGTGACGGCGGAGGCGGCGGCCGAGAAGGCGAGGGTGCGGTGGTCGCCGGTCACCGAGACCTGCTGGCGCCCGGTGTCGCTCACCCTGACGCGTACCGTGCGGTCGTGGCGGTCCGGGTGTTCGGCGGCGATGCCCGTCATGCGCAGGTCGTCCACGCCCGTGAACACGACGAAGAAGCGCAGGGTGTTGTACTGCTTCTCCTCCCACTCCGGCCTGGGTGGTCCGGTGGCTGCGGGGTCTCGAAGCCGAGAGTGACCGCGGTGTCCCGCTCGTCCACGTGGACGTAGTACAACGGACAGGAGGAGAGGTCCGGCGGGGTCTCGTAGAGCGCCGCCAGTTCCGGCCACAGGACGCCGTTCATCTCAGGCCCGATCGTAGAAGGGGTTGACCCGAGCGCCCGCAGCCGCGCCGGCACCGGGGCCGGGAAGACCCGGCTCGGGCCGGGGTCGTCCCACGACGGCTCGGCGCGGTAGCCCGGCCAACGGGGGGCGGGGCTCCGGGGTGCGGGGCTGGGGCTGGGGCTGGGGCTACTCATTCACTTCGTCGTCCTTCGGGGCCGGGTCCGGGTCCGGGTCCGCCACGTCGCGTAGTCAGGAGCCCTGCGGTCGGGGCTCCGAGGAGAGAACGCCTCTCAGGCCCTGGGCGGTTCCTCCAGCACCAGCCGGATCTCGGTGACCTCGTAGCCGGCCCGGTCGAAGGCGGCGGCCATCGGGACGTTGACGGTGTCGGCGGTCGCGGTGATCCGCTCGGCACCCTCGGCCGCGTGGAAGCGGGTGATCTCGCCCAGGATCTCGTCGATCAGGCCCCGGCCGCGCTGTTCCGGTACGACGCCCAGGTAGCCGACGTTGCGGTGGTACGGGGTCGCCGACGGGATGGCCATGCCCGCGAGGGTGCCGTCCGGGAGGTGGGCGAGGCGCCACCAGGAGCGCTCGCCGGGGCAGTCGAGGTAGAACTCGATGTCCTCGCGCGCCAGTTGTTCCGCGTCCATCGACCGCAGCTCGGTCTGCGTGTGCAGGTCGAGGCTGCCGGCGGACAGCCGGGTGAAGGCGTCCAGGAACTCCTCGTCGGTGCCGTCGCGGAAGACGAGCCGGCCGGTCGCCTCCGGCGTCCCGGCGGCCGCGGTCCACTCGTAGCGCAGGCGCTCGATCTCGCGCGTCAGGCCGGCCTTGTACGCGGCCTCCTGACGCCAGGCGACCGCCGCGACCGTCTCCGGGTCCTCGCGCCAGCCGCGGGGCAGGGAGATGTTGTAGACGGGCAGCTTGCCGAAGGCGGCGTGGCCGGCCTCCAGCAGCCCGGCGGCGACCGCGGCCGGGTCGGCCACGCAGGCCCGTACCTGCAGGCAGTCGAGCGCGATGGGCCGCTCGCTGTCGCCGCGGCCCCACCACAGGGCGCGGGCCAGGACCTCCCCGTCCTCGTCCTCGGCGAGCCAGATCCACTCGGGGCGGAACTGGTTCCCCTCCAGCTCCTCCCGGATCTTCTCGGCGGTCAGGGCGGGGACGGGACCGTCGGCCGGGTAGGCGACGGCGCGGTCCAGATCTGCGGGGTCTGCGGTGGCAGCGCGGAAGAACATCCGGCGATGATCACACGGGGTCCACCACCCCGACCAGGTATTTCCCCGCGGCCTGGTCACTCCCCCTGTTCCACGATCCGTTCCAGGGCGTGCGCGTACTCCCGCAGGCGCCGCGTGAAGGGCTCCGGCGAGCCCGACGAGGGCATCAGGAGCCCCGGAAGGAACGCGACCCGCCAGGTCAGGAACACCTCGTGGAGCGACCGCCCACGGCTGGGCCCGCCCCACGTGCACACCGCGCCGATCACCTCCGCGATCTCCCGGGCCCGGGACTCCACGTCGTCGCGGCCGCCGCGCAGGGACGCCACCCCCACCAGCGCCTGGAGGAGATGCGACATCTGGAGGTCGGCGCCCATCCGGGCCATGCGGCGAACCGTTACCGGCGCGCCGAGGTCCGGGGTGTACTCCTCGATGCATCCCGACCACATCAGCAGGGTGACCGGCGGGACGTCGTGCTCCCGCAGGTAGCCGAGCCCGTCCATGATGTCCATCGACTCGGCATGAAAGGCGCCCAGCCGCCGCACCACGTCCAGCACCCGGTCCAGCTCGCCGCGGTGACGCGCGACGAACTCGCCCACCGACACCGATTCCAGCGACGCGCCGCACTCGACGAGGCCGCCGAGCGGGCCGAAGACCTCGCGTACGAGGGTCGTCTCCGATGCCACCGGTACCGCAGACCCTTGGTCCGCCATCACACTGCTCCTTCAGCGCAACGAGGTCGCGGAGCCGGCCCGTACGGCGGTCCGCGCCGCAGCCCCGCCCAAGCCCTCGTACACCGAACAGCTCCATGCCGATGGCCGGTCTCCGCGAGGGGAGGCCGGCCATCGGGTGGGGCGTGGTGCGTGGCCGCTACGACCAGGTGATCAGGCGGCGGGGGTGTTCCAGGACCGCCGCGATGTCGGCCAGGAAGCGGGAGCCGAGTTCGCCGTCGATGAGACGGTGGTCGAACGACAGCGCCAGCGTGGTGACCTGGCGCGGCTTCACCTTGCCCTTGTGGACCCACGGCTGGAGCTTGATCGCGCCGACCGCCAGGATCGCGGACTCGCCCGGGTTCAGGATGGGCGTACCGGTGTCGACGCCGAAGACGCCGACGTTGGTGATGGTGATGGTGCCGTTCTGCATGTCGGCCGGGGACGTCTTGCCGTCGCGGGCCGTGGCGACCAGCTCGGACAGGGCGGTCGACAGCTCGCCGAGCGTCTTGGTGTGCGCGTCCTTGATGTTCGGGACGATCAGCCCGCGGGGGGTGGCCGCCGCGATGCCCAGGTTCACGTAGTGCTTGAGCACGATCTCCTGGGCCGCCTCGTCCCAGGACGCGTTGACGTCCGGGTTGCGGCGGATGGCCACCAGGACGGCCTTCGCGATGAGGAGCAGCGGGTTGATGCGCAGCCCCGCGAGGTCCGGGTCGTCCTTGAGCTCCTGGACCAGCTTCATCGTGCGGGTCACGTCGAGCGTGATGAACTCGGTGACGTGCGGTGCGGTGAAGGCCGAGCCGACCATGGCCTGGGCGGTGACCTTGCGGACGCCCTTGACCGGAATGCGGGTCTCCCGCGCGGAGGCCGGTACTTCGGCCGCCTGGACGGACGGAGCCGTCACCGGAGCCACCGGAACCTCGGCGGGCACCGTCTGCGGGGCGATCGCCGCGGCGGCCGCCGCGTGGACGTCCTCCCGGGTCACGACCCCGCCGTCACCGGTGGGGACCACCGAGGCCAGGTCGATGCCGAGGTCCTTGGCGAGCTTGCGCACCGGCGGCTTGGCCAGCGGCCGCTCGCCGGTCGGCTGCGCCGGGACCGCGGGGAGCACCGGCGCGGCCGGAGCCGCCGGGGCCGCCGGGGCGGTGCCGTTCTGCGCGGGCGCACCGACGGCGGCCTTGCGCGGGCGGCGCTTCGTGGAGGCGGTGGAGACCCCGTAGCCGACCAGGACGGGCTGGCGGGCCGCGGCGGCCGGCTCCTCCGCCTCGGTGGCGACGGGCGCTGCGGCGGCAGGCGCCGCTTCTTGTACCGGGGCCTCGGCAGCGGCGCCGGCCTCCGTCTGCACCGAGATGATGACCTGGCCGACGTCGACCGTGGTGCCCTCCTCGAAGAGGAGCGCGTGCACGACACCGTCGAACGGGATCGGCAGTTCCACGGCGGCCTTGGCCGTCTCGACCTCGCAGACGACCTGACCGTCGGTGACCGTGTCACCCGGCTGGACGTACCACTTGAGGATCTCGGCCTCGGTGAGGCCCTCGCCCACGTCGGGCATCTTGAATTCGCGGATCGTCATGAACGTGGCTCCTCAGTACGCCAGCGAGCGGTCGACGGCGTCGAGCACCCGGTCCAGGCCCGGCAGGTACTCGTCCTCCAGGCGGGCCGGCGGGTACGGGGCGTGGAATCCGCCCACGCGCAGCACCGGCGCCTCCAGGTGGTAGAAGCACCGCTCCGTGATGCGAGCGGCGATCTCCGAGCCGACGCCCAGGAAGACCGGGGCCTCGTGCACGACGACCAGCCGGCGGGTCTTCTCGACCGAGGTCTGCAGACCGTCGAAGTCGACCGGGGACATCGAGCGCAGGTCGACGACCTCCACCGACTTGCCCTCCTCGGCGGCCGCGGCCGCCGCCTCCAGGCAGACCTTCACCATCGGGCCGTAGGCGGCCAGGGTGATGTCCGAGCCCTCGCGGGCCACGCGCGCCTTGTGCAGCGGGTAGGGGATGGCGTCGACATCGACCTCGCCCTTGTCCCAGTAGCGGCGCTTCGGCTCGAAGAAGATCACCGGGTCGTCGCTGAGGATCGCCTGCTGGAGCATCCAGTAGGCGTCGCTCGCGTTCGACGGGGAGACCACCTTGAGGCCCGGGACGTGCGCGAAGAGCGTCTCGGGGGACTCGCTGTGGTGCTCGACCGCGCCGATGCCGCCCGCGTACGGGATGCGGATGACGACCGGCATCTTGATCTTGCCCAGGGCCCGCGCGTGCATCTTCGCGAGCTGCGTGACGATCTGGTCGTACGCGGGGAAGACGAAACCGTCGAACTGGATCTCCACGACCGGCCGGTACCCGCGCAGGGCCAGGCCGATGGCGGTGCCGACGATGCCCGACTCGGCGAGCGGGGTGTCGATGACCCGCTCCTCGCCGAAGTCCTTCTGCAGGCCGTCGGTGATCCGGAAGACACCGCCCAGCTTGCCGACGTCCTCACCCATGATCAGGACCTTCGGGTCCTGCTCCAGAGCCTTGCGCAGCGACTCGTTGAGCGCCTTCGCGATCGACATCTTCTCGACAGCCATCAGTGACCCTCCTCGGCCGACTCGAAGGACGCGAGGTAGGCGGCGAACTGCGCGCGCTCCTCGTCGACGAGCGCGTGCCCGTCCGCGTAGACGTTCTCGAAGATCGCCATGGTGTCCGGGTCGGGCATGGAGCGCACGGCCTCGCGCACGCGCTTGCCCATGGCCTCGCTCTCGGCCTCCAGCTCGGCGAAGAACGCCTCGTCGGCGCCGCCCGTGGCCAGCAGGTGGGCCTTCAGGCGCAGGATCGGGTCCTTGGACTCCCAGGCCGCCGTCTCCTCGTCCCGCCGGTACTTCGTCGGGTCGTCGGAGGTGGTGTGCGCACCCATGCGGTACGTGAACGCCTCGACCAGCGTCGGGCCCTCGCCGCGGCGCGCCCGGTCCAGGGCCCAGCGGGTCACGGCCAGGCAGGCCAGCACGTCGTTGCCGTCGACGCGGACGCCCGGGAAGCCGAAGCCCTGCGCGCGCTGGTAGAGCGGCACGCGCATCTGGCGCTCGGTCGGCTCGGAGATCGCCCACTGGTTGTTCTGGCAGAAGAACACCACGGGGGAGTTGTAGACGGCGGAGAAGTTGAAGGCCTCCATCACGTCGCCCTGGCTGGACGCGCCGTCGCCGAAGTAGGCGATGACGGCCGCGTCCGCGCCGTCCTTGGCCACGCCCATCGCGTAACCGGTCGCGTGCAGCGTCTGCGAGCCGATGACGATCGTGTAGAGGTGGAAGTTGTTGGTGTTCGGGTCCCAGCCACCGTGGTTCACACCGCGGAACATCCCGAGCAGGTTGGTCGGGTCGACGCCGCGGCACCAGGCGACGCCGTGCTCGCGGTAGGTCGGGAAGACGTAGTCCTCGTCGTTCAGGGCCCGGCCGGAGCCGATCTGCGCGGCCTCCTGGCCGAGGAGCGAGGCCCACAGGCCCAGCTCTCCCTGGCGCTGCAGGGCGGTCGCCTCGCCGTCGAAGCGACGGGTCATGACCATGTCGCGGTACAGCCCGCGCAGGTCCTCGGTGGTGATGTCGGCGACGAAGGGGGCGAACTCCGCGTTCTCCGCGTTGTCGACCCGGTCCCCTTCGGGCGTCAGCAGCTGTACGAGCTGAGGTACGGCGTCCTGCGTCTGCGCGGTGGCAGCGGCGGCGGGCTTGGCGGCGCTCGCCGCGCCTGCCGCCCGCTTGGTGCCGCTGCTGCGTCGCGGCTTGCGCGCGGCAGTGCTCTCCACGGTCACGTGTGCTCCTCCGTCGGTCCGGCACCCGGGTTCTCCGGGGTCCAGTGCGGCTCACCTGCATCCGTAACGAGCGCACGGGGTGTGTGCGCGTCGCGTTCGGGATTCAGGCGTGACAGGTGCCCCGGCGAGTGCCCTGCGCAATGCACGTTACCCAGTGCGCCGCATAACTGCGAAACCCCGTTTGACCTGCATTTTTGCTTGGATTTCCAAGTAAATCCGCAGCAGCGGGAACAAGCACTGGTCACAGCCTTGCAGGGGCCGGGAACAACGGCACGTTATCCCGGGTAACTCCGGCAGGGAAGGGGTGAGTGTGTGAAACTGACTTCGTGCGCGAAGACGGAAAAATCAAGGTATTCCTCCTGGACGACCACGAAGTGGTACGTCGGGGCGTCCACGAGCTCTTGTCGGTCGAAGAGGACATCGAGATCGTCGGCGAGGCCGGTACCGCCGCGGACGCTCTGGTCCGCATCCCCGCCACCCGCCCCGACGTGGCGGTCCTCGACGTCCGGCTGCCCGACGGCAGCGGTGTGGAGGTGTGCCGCGAGGTGCGCTCCCAGAACGAGGACGTCAAGTGCCTGATGCTGACCTCCTTCGCCGACGACGAGGCGCTGTTCGACGCGATCATGGCCGGCGCCTCGGGCTACGTGCTCAAGGCGATCCGCGGCAATGAGCTGCTCAGCGCGGTGCGCGACGTCGCCGCCGGCAAGTCCCTGCTGGACCCGGTCGCCACCGCCCGCGTGCTGGAGCGGCTGCGCGACGGCAAGAACGGCAAGCGCGACGACCGGCTGTCCAACCTCACCGAGCAGGAGCGGAAGATCCTCGACCTGATCGGCGAGGGCCTGACCAACCGCGTCATCGGCGAGCGGCTGCACCTGGCCGAGAAGACCATCAAGAACTACGTCTCCAGCCTGCTGTCCAAGCTGGGCATGGAGCGCCGCTCCCAGGCCGCCGCCTACGTGGCCCGCCTGCAGGCCGAGAGGCGCTAGACGGCCCGGAGCCCGCAGGGCCCAAGTTCGGGCCGCCTCCGGCCACCAGCCGTCCGTCACGCGCCGTGACGCACCGTGGCCGCGTGGTTCCCCGGTGCGCGCCGTGTCATTCGGGACCAACGTCCCCGGTCATCGGGGCGGGCTCCTCTTTCCGGGCGGGACGCCGGTGGCGGACAGTGGACGGCATGTCCCCCGAGGAACTCCACGCCATCGCACTGCTGCGGCGGGTGCCGTACGGCCGAGTGGCCACCAGCATGCGCGCGCTGCCCTTCCTCGCCCTCGCCCGCCACATCGTGGTGGACGGCAGGGTCGTCCTGAGAATGCACTCCGGTTTCGGCTACCACCAGGCGTGCAACGGCAGCGTGGTGGCCTACGGGGCGGACAACTTCCATTCCGGGGACCCCCGGCTCTGGTCGGTGCAGTTCACCGGAACGGCGCAGCTCGTCGAGCCGACGACCGCCGAACTGGAACTATTCGGTCCCGGTCCGCATTTCGTGGACGGCGCGGTCTTCGACCCCGTCTACATGCGCATCGAACCCCAGTTCATCACCGTGCACTCGCTCGCCGGGAATCCGGAACGCCAGTACGAGCACGCGCTCTGAGCACCTCTGACCAGGTATGACGCGGATACGGGAACGGGCCCGGCGGAATTGATTCCGCCGGGCCCGTTCCCGTACACGCGTATCGTCCGTCACTCCTCGGACAGGCCGCCGGGGCCGCCCGTCTCCGGGGGCTTCGTCGCCGGCGTCGTCGCGGGCTTCGTCGCCGGGGTCGTCGCGGGCTTCGTCGCCGGTGTGGTGGACGGCGAGGTCGAACCGGTCGGTGAGTGCGAGGCGGTCGGCGAGTTCGTAGGGCTGAAGCTCTGCGTCCGGCTGCGGCTCGGCAGGGGCTGGTTGTCGTTGTTCGAGGGCGTGTTCTCCGCGGTCGGGTGCGAAGGCTGGGCGTCCGGGGACTTGGACTCGGACGGCGCGACGCTGGAGCTCTGCTTGGTGTTCGGCGTCTGCTTCCCGTCGCCCTTGTCGCTCACGCTCTTGACGGCGAAGGCGACGCCGCCCGCGATCGCGACGATCGCGAGCACCGCGAACAGCCACATCTTCCAGCGGCTGCCGTTGCCGCCGCGGTCGTCGTAGCCGTCGTAACCGCCGCCGTTGCCGCCGGGACCGCGGCCGCCGGGGAACGCCGAGCCGTCGTCCGGGTTCAGCGCCGGCACCATCGGCTGCCGGAACTGCGAGGTGGAGGAGTGCGAGGGGTACTGCTGCTGCCCGCCGGTCCCGGCCACCGGCATGACCGTGGTGGCGCCGGCCCCGCCCCGGCCGTGCGGCAGGGCCATGCTGACCGGACCGGTGTTCCAGGTGCCGGTGTTCGGCCCCTGGTCGTGCAGCATCTGCAACGCGTACTGGACCATCCCGCGCATCTCCTCGGCGCTCTGGAACCGGTCGTCCGGATCCTTGGCGAGGGAGCGCATGACGAGCCCGTCGAGCTCCTGCGGGATGTGGTGGCCCTCCGGCAGCTGCGAGGGCGGCACGGGCACGTCCTGGACGTGCTGGTAGACCACCGACAGCGGGGTCTCGCCGGTGAACGGGGGTCTCAGCGCGAGGAGTTCGTAGAGGAGACAGCCGGTCGCGTACAGGTCGGAGCGGTGGTCCACGGCCTTGCCGAGGGCCTGCTCGGGCGACAGGTACTGCGGGGTGCCCATGACCATGCCGGTCTGGGTCATCGTCGACTGGACGCCGTGCAGGGCGCGGGCGATGCCGAAGTCCATCACCTTCACCGCGCCGGCCTCGGTGATGATGACGTTCGCCGGCTTGATGTCACGGTGGACGATGCCGTGCTGGTGCGAGTACGCGAGGGCTTCGAGCACACCCGAGGTGATGATGAGCGCCTGCTCGGGGCCCGGCGCCTCGGCGCTGACCAGCAGGTCGCGGATGGTGCGGCCCTCGACCAGCTCCATCACGATGTACGGGACGGTGGTGGGGCCGACCCGGTCCTCGCCCGAGTCGTACACGGCGACGACGGCGTGGTGGTTGAGTCCGGCGACGGACTGCGCCTCGCGGGTGAAGCGGGCCTTGGACACCGGGTCCTCGGCCAGGTCGGCGCGCAGCAGCTTCACTGCGACGGTGCGGCCCAGCCGTACGTCCTCGGCCGCGAAGACCTCGGCCATGCCGCCCCGGCCCAGCCGGTGCGTCAGCCGGTAACGGCCGTCTCCCACCAGGCCGCCTGCGCCCCAGTGCTCAGGACCATCGGTCATCCCGGCGCCGTTTCCCTCGGGTTCGGGTGCCATCAGTCCTCGCCGTCGTCTCTCTCGGCCGCCGCTCAGCGGTAGTCCTCTTCCATGGTGCTCCGACGAACGCTACAGCCTCGGAACCGGTCACCGTTCGGACAAGGCCGCCCTGTGCCCATGTGGTCACGGAACGGGCACCTGGCTTGACGTGTGCTTGCCCTCGGGCAGACTGGGCGCCATATGCGCCCGGCCAACGGCGTAGGGACACATCCCGAGGGGAAGCAACAGTCATGAGCCAGGACGGCACTCAGGGCCAGTACGCGGGCGGCTCTCTGGCCGGTGGCCGTTACCAGCTAAGGGACTTGCTGGGCGCGGGAGGCATGGCCTCCGTGTACCTGGCGTACGACTCGGCCCTCGACCGGCAGGTCGCCATCAAGACCCTCCACAGCGACCTCGGCCGCGAGCAGTCGTTCCGCGAGCGGTTCCGCCGCGAGGCCCAGGCTGTAGCGAAACTGTCGCACACGAACATCGTCTCGGTATTCGACACCGGTGAAGGCGAAGTGACGTTCAGCGGCTCGGGCGCGGGCGACGGCGCCGTGATGCCCTACATCGTCATGGAATACGTGGAAGGTCAGCCCCTCGGCTCGGTCCTGGAGGCGGACATCCGCCAGTACGGGGCCATGCCGGCGGACAAGGCCCTGAAGGTGACGGCCGATGTGCTGGCCGCGCTGGAGACCAGCCACGAGATGGGGCTCGTCCACCGCGACATCAAGCCCGGCAACGTCATGGTCAACAAGCGCGGCGTGGTCAAGGTGATGGACTTCGGCATCGCCCGCGCCATGCAGTCGGGGGTCACCTCGATGACGCAGACCGGCATGGTCGTCGGCACCCCTCAGTACCTCTCGCCCGAGCAGGCGCTGGGACGCGGGGTCGATGCCCGCTCCGACCTGTACTCGGTCGGCATCATGCTGTTCCAGCTGCTGACCGGCCGGATCCCCTTCGACGCGGACTCGCCGCTGGCCATCGCGTACGCCCACGTGCAGGAGGAGCCGGTCGCCCCGTCCTCCATCAACCGTTCGATCACGCCGGCGATGGACGCGCTGGTGGCGCGGGCCCTCAAGAAGAACCCGAACGAGCGCTTCCCCACGGCCGCGGCCATGGGCGACGAGGTGGCGCGCGTGCTGGGCTCCGGGCAGACCGGGGCCCCGGTCATCGTGCAGGGCCACGGGCCCCTGAGCAGCGGTGCGGGCGTGGGCTCGGCCGTGTTCCCGCCGGTGGACTCCGGGTTCCAGGCGCCGCCGCAGTCGGTGCAGCAGCCGTACCAGGCTCCGCACACCCCCGCGCCCGCCCCCTACGCGCCGACGCCGGCCCCGCAGGCGCACGCCCAGGGCGGCTACGCCTACCCGCACACGCCCCCGCCGCAGCAGTACGCGCCGCAGACCCCGCCGCCGTACACGATCTCCCCGGCGAGCACGGTGAGCGAGTCCCGGGCGGCCGGCGGCGGCAAGCAGAACGTGCCGGTGGTCGCGGGAGCGATCGCGGTGGCGCTGCTGGCCATCGGCGGTCTGATCGCGGCGATCGCGATGAACGGGGACGAGGACAAGGGGGGCCCCACGGCGAACCCGGGGAGCTCCACGGACGCCTCCGCCTCCGCCTCGGCCAAGGCCGGGTTCAAGGGGCCCGACATCACGCGCACGATCGACCCGAAGAAGTGCTCGGAGCCGGTGAAGCACTACAGCGAGGCCGGCAAGTACTCGGCGCCGGACCTCAAGTACAAGAACCTGCTCTCCGTGAAGGAGTGCATCCAGGCCTCGCGCGGCAAGTACAAGATCGAATTCAAGGACGAGGCCGTCTACGGCAAGGACACGGTGCTGATCCAGTCGCCGGCCGCCGGGGACAAGATCGACAAGGAAGGCACGGAGTACACGCTGACCGTGTCGACCGGCAATCCGGAGTAGTCCGCAGGGGCGACGCCTCACGACACACCGGCATCCCGGGCACCCCGATGGGGCGCCCGGGATGCCGGTTTTGCCCCACCATGTAAATCTGAGCGCATATCTCTGACGCTGAGCGAGCGTCTCGGCCGCTCGGGACGGGAGGGGCTCCCCGTGATCCAAGGATTCCGCCCGCCCCGCTGGCTGGCCTGTGCCGCACTGGTCGCCGCCGCGCTCGTCCCCGCCGCTTCCGCGTACGCGGGCCCCTTCGCCCTGGCCTCCGGCACCGCCTCGCGCACCTCACCCGCCTCGCCCACCCCGTCGGACGACGACTTCCGGGAGCTCGCCGGCAGCGCCGCCGGGGTCGGGCGGGAGCGGCCCGGCCGGCCGGCCGGCGAGCCCGCCAACCCGGAGCTGGCCGTGGCCGCCCGGCCGCTGCCGGTCCGCCCGCAGGCCAAGCCCACACCCCCGGTTCCGCCGCCGACCCCGCCACCGCCGGTGGTGACGCCGAGCCCGCCCGGGGGGAAGGTCAACGCCCTCGGCACCGAACCGAACGACCGGGCCGCCGACCTGGCCGCGCACATACTGCCCCTCGGCACCGGATTCGCCCTGATGGGACTGGGTCTGGGCTACCTCGGCGTGCGCCTGCGCCGGAGCATCTGACCGGCGGCGCAGCGGCGGTCCCCCTTCCGGCGTACGCCTGAGGATGGTTGCCGTGAGTGAACATACTCGGTATACATACTCAGTATGTCGATCCGTCACGGGCTTCTCGCCCTGCTGGAACGGGGTCCTCGGTACGGCTCCCAGCTGCGCACCGAGTTCGAATCCCGCACCGGCTCCACCTGGCCGCTCAACGTCGGGCAGGTCTACACCACCCTCGCCCGCCTCGAACGCGACGGTCTCGTCGCCCCCGACGGCGAGGACGCCGCCGGGCACACCCTCTACGCCATCACCGACACCGGGCGCACCGAGCTGCGCCAGTGGTACGAGCGTCCCGTCGACCGGGCCAACCCGCCCCGCGACGAGCTCTCCATCAAGCTCGCGATGGCCGTGGGCGCGCCCGGAGTGGACATCCGCGCCGTCATCCAGTCCCAGCGCCACGCCACGATCAAGGCGATGCAGGACTACACCCGGCTCAAGGCCACGGCGCTCGCCGCGGTCGAGAGCGGGCAGTCCCGCGAACGCGACGACGTGGCCTGGCTGCTCGTCCTGGAGCAGCTGATCTTCCAGACCGAGGCCGAAGCCCGCTGGCTCGACCACTGCGAAGCCCGGCTCGTACGGCTCTCCCTGCCGGCCGACCGGAGAGCCGGCGAACCCGAACCACCCCAGGCCGCCACCGCCGCCGAGACCCCGGCCCCGACCACCACCGCCCGGCCCCGTCCCGCCCGAACGCGGCGCGGCTGAACCACCGTCCCAGGGGGGACCCTTCATGCCTGATCAGCCCCAGCGCCAGCCCCAGCAGCCCGTACTGCAGTTGGACCAGCTCGTGCGCACCCACGGCAGCGGCGCCACCGAGGTGCACGCCCTGCGCGGAATCAACCTCTCGGTGTACCCGGGCGAACTCGTCGCCGTCATGGGCCCGTCCGGCTCCGGCAAGTCCACGCTGCTGACCCTCGCGGGCGGCCTCGACATCCCGAGCAGCGGCCGGGTCGTGGTCGAGGGCACCGACATCACCACGGCGTCCCGCAAGCAGCTGGCCGCCCTGCGCCGCCGCAGCATCGGCTACGTCTTCCAGGACTACAACCTGATCCCGGCGCTCACCGCCGCCGAGAACGTGGCCCTCCCCCGGGAACTCGACGGGACCTCCGCCCGCAAGGCGCGGGTGTCCGCGCTCGCCGCCCTGGAGGAGATAGGCCTCGCCGCGCTCGCCGACCGCTTCCCCGACGAGATGTCCGGCGGCCAGCAGCAGCGCGTGGCCATCGCCCGCGCCCTCGTGGGCGACCGCCGCCTGGTCCTCGCCGACGAGCCCACCGGCGCCCTCGACTCCGAGACCGGCGAGTCCGTCCTCTCCCTGCTGCGCTCCCGCTGCGACGCGGGCGCGGCCGGGATCCTGGTCACGCACGAGCCGCGGTTCGCCGCCTGGGCCGACCGCGTGGTCTTCCTGCGCGACGGCACCGTGGTCGACGAGACCCTGCGCAGCCGGCCCGACTCGCTCCTCTCCGGGCAGGCGGCCGGCCAGTGACCTTCTCGATCCAAGGCCGGTACCACTCCTGGGTCGCGGCCCTGCGCATCGCCCGCCGCGACGCCTGGCGCGCCAAGGGCCGCAGCGCCCTGGTCCTCGCGATGATCGCCCTGCCGATCATCGGCGTGAGCGCCGCCGACCTCACCCTGCGCAGCGCCGAGCTCTCCCCCGAGCAGACCCTCTCGCGCCAGATCGGGGCCGCCGACGCCCGGGTGAACCACTCGCGCATGGGCGTGCCCATCTACCAGCTGCCGGACGGCTCCAGCTCCGCGCCCGTCGGCGGTTTCGAAAACTTCGACGGCTCGTCGATACCGCCGGAGAGCCCGCAGGAGCTGGACACGTCCGCGCTCCCGGCCGGGACCCAGGTCATCAAGGACTCCGTGGGCTTCGGCAAGGTCCGCACCCAGCACGGCCTGCTCGACACCGATCTGCACGAACTCGACACGCAGAGCCCGCTGGTGGACGGCATGTTCACGCTCGACCGCGGCCGGCTGCCCGAGCGCGCCGGCGAGGTCGTCGCCACCACCGCCTTCCTGAAGCACTCCGGCCTCTTCGTCGGCTCCACGGTCACCCCGCGCGGCGCGACGACCGCGTACAAGATCGTCGGGGCGTACGAGCTTCCCAGCAAGCTCGGCAAGGACGAGATCCTCGCCCCGCCGGGAACCCTGATCGCCCCGCTCGACCGGGCGCTGGAGGCTTCCGGAGCCTTCGGGCTCCGGCCCAACGTCAGCTACCTGGTCAAGGTCGGCGGCGATGGTTTCACGTGGAACATGGTCAAGGCGGCCAACACCAAGTCACTGGTGGTCGTCTCCCGCGCCGTCCGCCTGAACCCGCCCGCCGATGCCGACGTACCGCTCTACCAGCAGGAACCCAAGGAGCAGTACCAGCAGGAGGCGGGCAGCGCCTCCGACATGGCCGTCCTGGCCACCGTCGTGGGCCTCGCCATGCTGGAGATCTGCCTGCTCGCCGGACCGGCCTTCGCGGTCGGCGCCCGGCGCTCGCGCCGCCAGCTCGGCCTGGTCGGCGCCAACGGCGGCGACCGGCGCCACATCCGCTCCATCGTGCTCTCCGGCGGCCTGGTCATCGGCGCCGTGTCCGCCGTCATCGGGACCGTCGCCGGAGTGGTGCTCACCATCGCGCTCCGCCCCGTGCTGGAGGACCAGCTCGGCGTCCGTTTCGGCGGCTTCGACTTCCGCCCGCTGGAACTGGCCGCCATCGCCCTGCTCGCCGTGGTGACCGGCCTGCTGTCCGCGATCGTCCCCGCCGTCACCGCGTCCCGGCAGACCGTGCTGGCCTCGCTGACCGGCCGCCGCGGGGTGCGCCGCGCCAACCGGGTGCTGCCGGTCCTCGGACTGCTCGCCGTCGCCGGCGGCGCCATGATCGCCCTGTACGGCACCGCGTCGAAGATGGGCGCCACCGTCGTCGCGGGCGGCAGCGCCCTCGCCGAGCTGGGCATCGTCGCCCTCACCCCGGTCCTGGTCGGCCTGTTCGGCCGGCTCGGACGCTGGCTGCCGCTGTCGCCGCGGCTCGCGCTGCGCGACGCCGTGCGCAACAGGGGGCGTACGGCGCCCGCCGTGGCCGCGGTCCTGGCCGCCGTCGCCGGCACCGTCGCGGTGGCCACGTACGAGCACAGCCGGGACCTGCAGATGCGGCACGAGTACGTCGCCGACCTGCCGCACGGCGCCGGGGTGCTGGATGCCAGGGAGAACAGCGCGTTCAAGGAGGTGCCGGCCCTGCGCGTGGCCCTCTCCAAGGAGCTCCCGGTGGCGGTCCGTGCGGACTTCGACCGGCTGGTCGTCGGCATGCCGAGCTGCGAGTCGTTCTCCAAGGAGCCGGGCTGCGGCCGCGTCGAGATCATCAAGCCCAAGGAGCAGCGCTGCCCGCTCTACGACACCCGCGGGGGACCTGACGCCTTCACCGAGGAACAGGCCCGGGTCCTGCGCCAGGACTGGCGCTGCGCGGACAGCCGGCGCGTCACCCGGAACGCGGTGGTCGTCGCCGACGAGAAACTGCTGAGCGTGCTGGCAGTCACCGACCCGGGCTCCGTGGCCGCCCTCAAGGAGGGCCGCGCCCTCTCCTTCGACAAGCGCCAGGTCAAGGACGGCAAGATCAACCTGCGGGTGGTCATCGCCAAGGAGGGCGTCAGCACATCCCCCCCGCTCGGCGAGGATCCGGCCGGTGAGGACAAGATCCTTCCCGTCCACCTGGCCCCCGAAAGCGCCGACGGCTGGGGCATCCAGCTGGTCCTGCCGCCCGCCGCGGCCAAGGCCGCCGGACTGGCCACCGCGGCGACCGGTTCGTACTTCACCCTCGACGGGACGGCGAGCAGCGAGCAGCGGCAGAAGATCGCCGGCGAGATCGACCGCATGGGCATCGAGGCCAACATGGCCATCGAAGAGGGCTACCAGGGCAACGACAGCCTGGGGCTGCTCGCCCTGACCGTCTTCGCGGGCCTGGTCACCATCGGCGCGGCCGGCATCGCCACCGGGCTCGCCCAAGCCGACGCCGAGGCCGACCTGAAGACGCTGGCGGCCGTGGGAGCGGCGCCGCGCGTGCGGCGGACGCTGAGCGGCTTCCAGTGCGGGGTGGTCGCCCTGATGGGCGTCGTCCTGGGCTCGGCGGCCGGGATCCTGCCCGCGGTCGGGCTGCGCATGGTGCAGAGACGGGAACTGGACGCGCTCTACCAGCACGGCCTGAACAAGGGCTACGTGTCGGCGCAGGAGGCCGTGCCCTACGTGCCGATCTCCGTGCCGTGGGAGACCCTCGCCCAGCTGATCGTCGTGGTCCCGCTCGGCGCGGCCCTGCTGGCGGCGCTGGTCACCCGCTCCACCGGCGCCCTGGCCCGCCGGACCGCGGGCTGATCCTGGTGCCCCCGTACAGGGTGGATCACGACTGTACGGGGGCACACCGTGTGAGAACGAAGGTGTGCGAGAGAATGACGGCATGGAGATGCCGAGGAGTGAACGGTCGCAGGACAGCCCCCCGCACGTCCTGATCGTGGGACAGGACGGGACGGCGGTCGGCGACGCCGATGACGAGTCGCGCGAGGTCCCGGTGACGGAGATGGTCGAACAGCCCGCCAAGGTCATGCGGATCGGCAGCATGATCAAGCAACTCCTGGAAGAGGTACGTGCCGCGCCTCTCGACGAGGCGAGCCGGGTCCGGCTCAAGGACATCCATGCCGCCTCGGTGAAGGAGCTGGAGGACGGTCTGGCCCCGGAGCTCGTGGAGGAACTGGAGCGCCTGTCCCTCCCGTTCACCGAGGAGGCCATCCCCTCCGAGGCCGAACTGCGCATCGCGCAGGCACAGTTGGTGGGCTGGCTGGAGGGCCTCTTCCACGGCATCCAGACGGCCCTGTTCGCGCAGCAGATGGCGGCGCGGGCCCAGTTGGAACAGATGCGGCGCGCCCTCCCGCCGGGCGGGCCCCACGACGACGACGATGACGGCGGCCACGGCGCGATCCGATCGGGCCCGTATCTGTAGCTCGCAGGGTCCGGATGCACCACGCATCCGGACCCTTTTCTCTTTGACCCCACCGCACCCTCCCGCCCCGCGCCAGGCCGCCGGATAAGCCCGAGGTAAGTGCGGCTCCCCGCAGGGACATGGTCCGCGCATACTCATGGGCATGAGCTACGACGCGATCGTGCTGGCCGGCGGCGCCGCGCAGCGACTCGGCGGGGCGGACAAGCCCGCGCTGAGCGTCGGCGGCCGCGCTCTCCTCGACCGCGTCCTCGATGCCTGCCCCGACGCCCTGACCACCGTCGTGGTCGGCGGCCGCCGGCCCACCGCGCGCCCGGTCCGCTGGACCCGGGAGGACCCGCCCGGCGGCGGCCCGGTGGCCGCGCTGGACGCCGGGCTGCGCGGGACCACCGCCGAGCTGGTCCTCGTACTCTCCGCGGACCTGCCGTTCCTGGACCGGGAGACCGTACGGGCCCTGCTCGACGCGCCCGGCCCGGACGGCGCGATGCTGCGCGACCCCGACGGCCGGGACCAGCCGCTGGTCGCCGCCTACCGCGCCGAGCCCCTGCGCCGCGAAATCGCTCTGCTGGCCACCGAGCACGGCAATCTGGCCGGGCTCCCGCTGCGCGCGCTCACCTCCGAACTGGACCTCGCCCGCGTCACGGCGCAGCCACTCGCGTCCTTCGACTGCGACACCTGGGACGATCTCGCCGCCGCCCGCGCCCGGATCAGGGAGCATGGAACCGTGCTGGACCAATGGATCACCGCCGCCAAGAACGAGCTGGGCCTCGACGTCGACGTCGACGTCAAGACCCTTCTCGATCTCGCCCGGGACGCCGCCCACGGCGTCGCCCGGCCCGCCGCCCCGCTGACCACCTTCCTGGTCGGTTACGCGGCCGCCCAAGCCGCCGCCACCGGCGCCGACCCCGCCCAGGCCGTCGCCGAGGCCTCCCGCAAGGCCGCCGACCTGGCGCTGCGCTGGGCGGCCGAGGCCGACGCGGGTACCGGCGCAGGGGGCGACGCCGCCGCCGACCAGAACGGCTCCGGATGACCCCCGCGAACTCCGCCGAGGAGGCCCTCGACGAGGCCCTGGCCCTGGTCAGCCGCGCCCCCGGGGGCGGCGGGGCGGGCGGCCACCGGGCGCTCTCCTGGCCGCGCGCCCGGGAGGCCGCCGTCCATGCCGGGGCCGGGGTGCGGGCCCGTACGCACCGGGTTCCGCTCGCCGACGCCCTCGGCGAGGTCCTGGCCACGCCCCTGGACGCGCTGACCGACCTGCCGTCCTTCGACACCTCCGCCATGGACGGCTGGGCCGTCGCCGGTCCCGGCCCCTGGAGCGTCCGTACCGGCGCCGGGGTCCTGGCCGGTTCCGAGCGGCCCGAGCCCCTCGCGGACGGCGAGGCCGTACGGATCGCCACGGGCGCCCGGATCCCCGCCGACACCACCGCCGTCATCCGCAGCGAGCACTGTCGCGAGGCCGGCACCCAGCTCTTCGCCGACCGGCCCGTCCTCACCGGTCAGGACATCCGCCCGCGCGGCCAGGAGTGCCGCTCCGGCGACCTGCTGCTGCCCGCCGGTTCCCTGGTCACCCCGGCCGTGCTCGGGCTCGCCGCGGCCGCCGGGTACGACGGGCTGACCACCCGTCCCCGGCCCCGCGTGGAGGTCCTGGTCCTCGGCGACGAGCTGCTCACCGAGGGCCGCCCGCACGACGGACTGATCCGCGACGCCCTCAGCCCGATGCTCGGCCCCTGGCTCGCCCGGCTGGGCGCCGAGGTCATCGGCACGCGAAGGCTCGGCGACGATCCCGCGGGGGCCGAGGCGCTGCTGGAGGCCGTCACCACCTCCACCGCCGACGTGCTGGTGACCACCGGCGGCACCGCTTCCGGACCCGTCGACCACGTCCACCCCGTCCTGCGGAAGGCGGGCGCCGAGCTGCTGGTCGACGGGGTGGCGGTCCGCCCCGGCCACCCGATGCTGCTGGCCCGCATCGGCGGCCGGGCCGACGGGCGGCACCTGGTCGGGCTGCCCGGGAACCCCCTGGCCGCCGTCTCCGGGCTGCTGACCCTCGCCGAGCCCCTGCTGCGCGCCCTCGCCGGCCGCCGCAACCGCCCCCGCTACACGGCGCCGGTCCAGGGCGACGTACCGGGCCACCCGTACGACACGCGGCTGGTCCCGGTCCTGCTGAGCGACGAGCACGCGGTGCCGCTGCGCTACCACGGACCCGCGATGCTGCGCGGGGTGGCGGCCGCCGACGCGCTGGCCGTCGTACCGCCGAAGGGCGCGCGCTCCGGGCAGGACCTGGAGATCCTCGATCTGCCGTGGGCTTCCGGGGGATGTTTCACGTGAAACTTCACGGTCAGGACGCGATGGCCCGCGAAGCCGACGAGAAGCTCGTCTCGCGGCGCATCAAACTGCCCAAGCGGATCGTCGAACAGCCGCTCAGGCAGGTCACCAAGCGCTTGATGATGGCGCTCTTCGTGCTCTTCCTGACGGTCTTCATCGTGTGGCTGGACCGCGACGGCTACCACGACAACGCCAACGAGCAGGTCGACCTCCTCGACTGCTTCTACTACGCCACCGTGACGCTGTCGACGACCGGCTACGGCGACATCGTCCCGTACAGCGACAGCGCGCGGCTGATCAACATCCTGCTGATCACGCCGCTGCGCGTGCTGTTCCTGATCATCCTGGTCGGTACCACCCTGGAAGTCCTGACGGAACGGACGCGGGAAGAGTGGCGGCTGAAGCGCTGGAGGAAGAACTTGCGTGAGCACACGGTCGTCGTCGGCTTCGGCACCAAGGGCCGCTCGGCCCTGCAGACGCTGCTGGCCACCGGCCTCTCCAAGGAGCAGGTCGTCATCGTCGATCCGAGCGCCAAGGTGATCGACACGGCCAACGCGGAGGGGTTCACCGGTGTGGTCGGCGATGCCACCCGCTCCGAAGTGCTGCTGCGTGCGGAGCTGCAGAAGGCCCGTCAGATCGTCATCGCCACCCAGCGCGACGACACGGCGGTCCTGGTCACGCTGACGGCCCGGCAGCTCAACCGCGGGGCGAAGATCGTCGCGGCGGTGCGCGAGGAGGAGAACGCCCCGCTGCTGCGCCAGTCCGGCGCCGACGCCGTCATCACCAGCGCGAGCGCGGCCGGCCGGCTGCTGGGCCTCTCGGTCCTCAGCCCGAGCGCGGGTGCCGTGATGGAGGACCTGATCCAGCAGGGCAGCGGCCTCGACCTCATCGAACGGCCCGTCCGCAAGTCCGAGGTCGGCAAGTCGGTACGGGACACCGACGACCTGGTGGTGAACGTGCTGCGCGGGCACCGGCTGCTCGCGTACGACGATCCGCACGCGAGCCCGATCCAGCTGACGGACCGTCTCATCACCATCGTCCGGGCGACGCCGCCGTCCTCTCACCCCATGACACGGAGCTCTGCCGAGTAAGGGCGAGTTGGCGTAGCCTCCGGGCCATGCATGCGATCACCATCGAGCAGCCCGGCGGCCCCGAGGCCCTCGTCTGGACCGACGTACCCGATCCGGTGGCGGGCGACGGCGAGGTCCTCGTCGAGGTCGCGGCGAGCGCCGTGAACCGCGCCGACCTCCTCCAGCGGCAGGGGTACTACGACCCGCCGCCCGGCACCTCGCCCTATCCGGGGCTGGAGTGCTCCGGGCGGATCGCCTCCATCGGGCCGGGGGTGTCCGGCTGGTCGGTGGGCGACGAGGTGTGCGCCCTGCTGGCGGGCGGCGGGTACGCGCAGCGGGTGGCCGTTCCGGCGGGCCAGCTGCTGCCGGTCCCGGCGGGCGTGGACCTGGTGACGGCGGCCGCGCTGCCCGAGGCCGTCACGACGGTGTGGTCCAACGTGTTCATGGTGGCCGGACTGCGCCCCGGCGAGACCCTGCTCGTGCACGGCGGGTCCAGCGGGATCGGGACGATGGCGATCCAGCTGGCGAAGGCGGTGGGCGCGACGGTCGCCGTGACGGCGGGCGGCCCGGAGAAACTGGCGCGCTGCAAGGAGCTGGGCGCGGACATCCTGATCGACTACCGCGAGCAGGACTTCGTGGCGGAGCTCAAGGCGGCGACGGGCGGGGCCGGCGCGGACGTGATCCTGGACATCATGGGCGCGAAGTACCTCTCCCGGAACGTGGACGCCCTGGCCGTGAACGGCCGGCTCGCGGTGATCGGGCTCCAGGGCGGCGTGAAGGCCGAACTGAACCTCGGCGCGCTGCTCTCCAAGCGGGCGGCGATCACCGCCACCACGCTGCGGGCCCGCCCGCTGGAGGAGAAGGCGGCCATCGTCGCGGCCGTACGGGAGCACGTGTGGCCCCTGGTCTCCGCGGGCCGGATCCGCCCGGTGGTCCACGCGTCGTTCCCGATGACGGCCGCCGCCGAGGCCCACCGGGTCATGGAGTCGAGCACCCACGTGGGCAAACTCCTGCTCACGGTCTGAGCGCCGATCACGACACGCGACACGCGCTCCGCGCCCGCGCCCGCGCCTCAAACGCCGGCGAGGCTGAATCCTTCAGCCCCTCCGGCGTTTGAGGACCCGGTCCGCGCCGAGCTACAGGGTGCGCAGCAGGACCGCCGGGGATTCCACGCAGTCGGCGACGTAGCGGAGGAAGCCGCCCGCCGTGCCGCCGTCGCAGACCCGGTGGTCGAACGTCAGCGACAGCTGGACGACCTGGCGGACCGCCAGCTCACCCCCGTGCACCCACGGCTTCGGCATGATCCGGCCCACCCCGAGCATCGCCGCCTCCGGGTGGTTGATGATCGGCGTGGAGCCGTCGACCCCGAACACCCCGTAGTTGTTCAGGGTGAAGGTCCCGCCCGTCAGGTCGGCCGGGGCCAGCTTCCCGGCCCGCGCCAGCTCCGTCAGACGGGCGAACTCCGCCGACAGGGACTCCGGGTTCCGGTTCTGCGCGTCCCGGACCACCGGGACCATCAGGCCCCGCTCGGTCTGTGCGGCGAAGCCCAGGTGCACGGCCGGGAGGCGGACGATCTCCTTCGCCTCGAGGTCCACCGTGGAGTTGAGCTCCGGGTACCGGGCCAGCGCCGCCGTGCAGATCCGGGCCAGCAGCGCCAGCACCGAGATCTTGGGGCCGCCCACCGCGTTCATCGCGGCGCGGGCCGCCATCAGCTCGGTGGCATCCGCGTCGACCCAGCAGGTGGCGTCCGGGATCTCCCGGCGGCTGCGCGACAGCTTCTCGGCGACCGCGCCCCGCACGCCCTTGAGCGGGATCCGCTCGCCCTGCGGAGCCGGGCCGGCCGGCGCCGACGCCGGCGCCGGAGCCCGCAGCGCGGCCAGCGCCGCCTCGACGTCCGCCCGCAGGATCAGCCCCTCCGGGCCCGAGCCGCGCAGTGCGCGCAGGTCGACGCCGTTGTCCTTGGCCAGCTTCCGCACCAGCGGCGAGATCACCGCGACGGGCCCGGCGGCCACGGCGGCAACGGCAGGGACGACCGGCGCCGTGACCTCGGCGGTGACGGGTCGCACCCGTCGCCGACGCGCCGGGCGCGAGTGGTCCGAGCCGTAACCGATCAGGGGCCGGGGGGCGCTGCCGGAGCCTTCGGCTTCGGCCTCGGGGGCCTCCGGGAGCGTCTGCGCACCCACCGCAACGGTGATCAGCGGAGCCCCGACCGGCAGTTCCTGCCCCTCCTCGCCGAAGCGGGCGGTGACCACTCCGCCGTACGGGCAGGGCACCTCCACCATCGCCTTGGCCGTCTCGACCTCGACGACCGGCTGGTCGATGGCGACGACGTCGCCCACCGCCACCAGCCAGCGCACGATCTCGGCCTCGGTGAGCCCCTCACCGAGGTCCGGCAGCTTGAATTCCATGACCTGCGGCATCAGTTCTCCCACTGCAGGCGTGCCACGGTGTCCAGGATCCGGTCCACTCCCGGCAGGTGGTGCTTCTCCAGCATCGGCGGCGGATACGGGATGTCGAAGCCCGTCACCCGCAGCACCGGCGCCTCCAGGTGGTGGAAGCAGCGCTCCGTGACGCGGGCGGCGATCTCCGCGCCCGGTCCGCCGAAGCCGTTCGCCTCGTGGACGACCACCGCGCGCCCGGTGCGGCGTACGGACTGCACGACCGTCTCCTCGTCGAAGGGGACCAGCGAGCGCAGGTCCACGACCTCCAGGTCCCAGCCCTCCTCGCGGGCCGCCTCGGCGGCCTCCAGGCACAGCGGCAGCGAGGGCCCGTAGGTGATCAGCGTCGCGCTCGTGCCCGTCCGGCGGACCAGGGCCTTGCCGATGCCCGGCACGGCCGCCGGCGCCTCGGGGGACCAGTCGGCCTTCGACCAGTAGAGCCGCTTCGGCTCCAGGAACACCACCGGGTCGTCGCTCGCGATGGAGGCGCGCAGCAGCCCGTACGCGTCCTCGACCGTCGCCGGGGTCACCACGTGCAGGCCGGGCGTGGCCACGTAGTACGCCTCGGAGGAGTCGCAGTGGTGCTCCACGCCGCCGATCCCGCCGCCGTACGGCACGCGGATGGTGATCGGCAGCGGCATCGCGCCGCGCGTCCGGTTGCGCATCTTCGCCACGTGCGAGATCAGCTGCTCGAACGCCGGGTACGCGAAGGCGTCGAACTGCATCTCCACCACCGGCCGCAGCCCGTACATGGCCATGCCGACCGCCGCGCCCAGGATCCCGGCCTCCGCGAGCGGGGTGTCCGTGCACCGGTCCTCGCCGAACTCCTTGGCGAGCCCGTCCGTGATCCGGAAGACCCCGCCGAGCGTCCCGACGTCCTCGCCCATGACGTGGACCGTCGGGTCCTCGGCCATCGCGTCGCGCATGGCCCGGGTCAGGGCCTGCGCCATCGTCGAGGGCTTGGCCCCCGGCTTCGCGGACTTCGCCGCCGCCACCGTCGTCACGCCTGGTCCTCGGCTTCCAGCTCTGCACGGAGCACGGCCGCCTGCTCACGCAGCCGGTCCGTCTGCTCCGCGTACACGTGCGCGAACAGGTCCATCGGGTCCAGCACCGGGTCCGCGTTCATCCCCTCGCGGAGCGCCGCCGCCATCACCTCGGCCTCGTCGCGCGCCGCCTGGATGCCCGCCTCGTCGATGATCCCGCGCGCGGTCAGCTCGCGCTCGAGCAGCTCGATCGGGTCGTGCGCCTTCCAGGCCTCGACCTCGGCGTCACCGCGGTAGCGGGTCGCGTCGTCGGCGTTCGTGTGGGCCTCCATCCGGTACGTCACCGCCTCGATCAGCGTCGGACCGCCGCCGGCCCGGGCCCTGCGGACCGCCTCGGACAGCACCTCGTGCACCGCCGCGATGTCGTTGCCGTCGACCAGCCGGCCGGGCATCCCGTACCCGACGGCCTTGTGGGCCAGCGTCGGGGCCGCGGTCTGCTTGGCGAGCGGGACGGAGATCGCGAAGCCGTTGTTCTGCACCAGGAAGACCACCGGGGCCTGCCAGACGGCCGCGAAGTTCAGCGCCTCGTGGAAATCGCCCTCGCTGGTGCCGCCGTCGCCGACCAGGGCGAGGGCGACGACGTCGTCCCCGCGCAGCCGGGCCGCGTGCGCCAGGCCCACCGCGTGCGGCAGCTGGGTGGCGAGCGGGGTGCACAGCGGGGCTATGCGGTGCTCGCGCGGGTCGTAGCCGGTGTGCCAGTCGCCGCGCAGCAGGGTCAGCGCCTGTACGGGGTCCAGTCCGCGCGCCACGGCGGCCAGGGTGTCGCGGTAGCTCGGGAACAGCCAGTCCTGGTCCTCCAGGACCATCGCGGCCGCGATCTCGCAGGCCTCCTGGCCGACGGTGGAGGGGTAGACGGCGAGCCGGCCCTGCTTGGTGAGCGCCGTGGCCTGGGCGTTGTAGCGGCGGCCGCGCACCAGCTCGGCATAGCAGCGCCGCATCAGCGCGGGGTCCAGCCGGTCGGCCGCCTCGGTGCCCAGGACCCGGTAGGGCTCGGGGTCCGGGAGCAGCGGGGCGGCGTCCGTACGGGGCCTCCAGGCGGGCGGCGGGGTGGGACGGTGGGACGCACCGGCACCGGGCAGCTCTTGGACCGTCATGGGGGCGTACACCTCCTCGTGGGAAGCGGGCAGGGGGTGCCCCGGGTGTGAGGCCCCTCACCTACCGATTGTTCGGTTGTCCGCGCAATTTGGCTACAGGCGGCTCCAGGCTGTGGACAAACGGGCGATGGGGCCCTGGGATGGATGCAGGACGTCCAGGAGAGGGAGGCATCGGGCAATGCCGGATGAACAAATGGCCGGAGCCGGTTCCGCACCGGCTCCACCGGGGGGCGCCCCGGGCACACCCGGTGCCCCGGGAGTCCCACCGGTCGCACCCCGTCCCCTGGACCCGATCGACCGGTCGATCATGCGGCTGCTGCAGGCGGACGGCCGCGCGTCGATACGGTCGGTGGCGGAGCAGGTGCACGTCTCGCGCGCGAACGCCTACGCCCGCATCAACCGGCTCATCGACGACGGGGTGATCCGTGGCTTCACGGCCCGCGTCAACCACGAACGCGCGGGCCAGGGCGCATCCGCCTACATCACCCTGAAGATCGTCCAGAACTCCTGGCGGACGGTCCGCGAGCAGCTGCGCGAGCTTCCTGGGGCCGCGCACATCGCCCTGGTCAGCGGGGACTTCGACGTCCTGCTGCTGGTGCACACGCCGGACAACCGGACGCTGCGCGAGCTGGTCCTGACCCGCCTCCAGGCCATCCCCGAGGTCCTCTCCACGCGCACCCTGCTGGTCTTCGAGGAAACGGATCTCCTGGACACGGGTCCGGGCCCGGGCGCCGGCGCCCCGGCGATCGCCGAGGAGTAGCGAGGAGTAGGCCGTACGCGCGACAGCGCCCCGGGAAGGGCCTGGAGGGCCGTCCCCGGGGCGCTGTGGCCGGCACCTGCGGGTGCCACAGGTGCTACGGGTTGATCACCGGGTTCTCGTAGTAGCCGGAGATGTCGACCACGAGGTCGGTCTTCTCCCAGCCCTGGTTCCAGAAGTCGACGATGCCGTTCTGGCCCCCGCTCGCCTGGACCAGGTTCGGGACGGTCTTGCCCTTCGTCCAGTTCAGCGTCGAGGCGCCGGGCCGCGCCGGCGTGACCGCGGTGCCCTTCTCGTACTGCTCCACCGAGTTCGGGTCCGGAGCGACCGAGAGGAAGCCCCCGCCCGCCGTATTGGTGACGGTGGTGTTCAGCACGTACGCGGTGACGGTGCCGTCCTCGGGGAAGAACGGCACGGCCAGGTAGCCGCGGCCGGCGATCGGTCCGTAGGCCCCGCTGATCGCGCCCTCGGGGTCGCGCGTGTCGAGCCAGCGCATCGGCGAGAGCGGCATGAAGGCACCCTTGCCGGCCGGGCTGTAGTAGCCGACGACGTCCACGATGACGTCGGCGCCGGCCCAGGCGTTGTTGCGGATGTTGATGGACCCGTCGGCGCCGACCGGCACGATCACCGAGTTGGCGACGGTCTGCCCGGCGGTGAAGTTCACGTTCGACGCGAGCGGGATCTTGCCTCCGCCCGGGTAGACGATCAGGTGGCCCGCCTCCTTCGGGCCGGTCACCGTCACGTTGAGCGCCACGGCCTTGACGCCCTGGGGCACCCCGCGCAGGCCGGCGATCTGCGTGCCGAAGCTCGTCTGACCGGGGACCTGGCCCTTGTTCGTGCCGAGGCCCTCGCGGGTGTCGACGAAGCGGGTCGGGTCCATCGGGGTGTAGCCGTTGGCTGCCTTCGGCATGAAGTAGCCGGTGACGTCGGCGATCAGGTCGACCGACTCCCAGCCGCCGTTGTACAGGTCCACGGAGCCGTCGTTGCCGACCGGTACGACGACCAGGTTCGGAACGGTCTGGCCGGGCTCGAAGTTGATGTTCGAGGCGTTCGGCCGCTGGTTGCCCGTGTCGTAGGCCGTGATGTGTCCGCCGCTGGTGGTGTTGGTGACGGTGACGTTGAGGACCACGGCCTCCACACCGGCCGGGATCGTGCCGTAGCCGCCGACCTTCACCCGGGCGGAGCTGTACGGGGCGACCTTGGCCTTCGGCGCCCGGAACCCCTCACGGGTGTCCAGCAGACGCGTGGGCTCGTACGGCGTGAACTCGGAACCCGAGGTCACGACCGTGACCTCGTTCTCGATGTACACCTTGTTGGCGACGTCGTTCACGCCGACCTTGATCTTGTACTCGCCGACCTCGGCGTAGGTGTGCTCCGGCATCAGCAGGGCGGAGCCGGAGGCGGCGAGCTTCTGCACCGGGCCCCCGTCGCCCCAGGAGATGCTGACCTCGAGTGCGGCGGCATCGGCACTCGTGACGTTCGCCTCCAGCTGGAGGGAGTGCGCGCCGGTGTTGGTGGCGCTCAGGGCCACCTGCAGGTCCGGATTGCCGGTGGCGGCGACGCCCGCCGCCCGGGCGACGCCGGAGGCACCCTTCCGGACGGACTTGTCGGCGCCGCTGGTGAAGGTCCTGAAGTTGGACGCGCCGACCTTCTTCGGGTCGGCGGGCTTGGTGACCTGCCGGACGGCCGGCGCGGACGGATCCGCGGCCTGGGCCGTGCCCGGCACGAAACCGACGACGGCCGCGACGATCGCGGCGGCTGAAACTACGAGACGGCGACTGCGCACCGGTCCCCCCATATTCGTTCGGTGCGATTGTCCTGAAAGCGAGTTTTGAACGCGCTCAAGACTGAAATCCCGCTCAGGTTACAGAAGCACCCGGCGGTGCGCCGAAGGGGGTGGCCCCGCTGGTCAGCGGGCGGTGCGCAGGCCGTCCAGGGCCATGCTGACCACCGCGTCCGCGAGCTGGTCCTGACTGGTTCCCGGGTGCGGGCGGTACCACTCGACGAGGGAGTTCACCATGCCGAAGAGCAGGCGGGTGGCCAGCCGGATGTCCACGTCCGCCCGCAGGTCGCCGTCCGCCGCGGCGGCCTTGAGCAGATCGGCCACCTGGTGGTCGAACTCGCGGCGGCGTTCCAGCGCCCACCGCTCGGTCCGGGTGTTGCCGCGCACCCGCAGCAGCAGCGTCACGTACGGCAGCTCGGAGACGAGCACCTCGACCGTGCGGCGCGTGACGAACTCGACGCGCTCGACCGCCCGGCCGCGGACCGCCCCCGGCTCTTCCAGCACCGCGAAGAGCCCGTCGAGGGCGCGGCTGACGGCGCGCCGCAGCAGCTCCTCCTTGCCCGTGACGTGGTGGTAGATCGAGGACTTCGAGATGCCCGCGGCCTTGGAGAGGTGCTCCATCGAGGTGCCGTCGTAGCCGCGCTCGTTGAAGACCTGGACGGCGACGGACAGCAGGGTCTCGGGGGTGTACGTGTCCCGCTTGACCGTGGTCATTCCGTCTCCTCCTCGTCGCCCGCCGCGTAGCCCAGCTTGAACAGCGCCAGCGAGGGCGCGTACCGGCCGCCGGGACAGCGCTCGTCGAGGTGGTGGAGCAGGTCGTAGGCCCAGTCCCGGCCGAGCCGGTCGTGCCATTCGGCGGGGCCCACGGGGTAGTTGACGCCGAGCCGCATCGCCGTGTCGATGTCCTCGGCGGAGGCCACGCCGCGGGCCACGGCGTCCGCCGTGAGGTCGATCAGCATCGCGACGGTCCGGGCGACGATCATGCCGGGGACGTCGCCGATGACGGAGACCCGCTTGCCCAGCTTCTGGAAGAGGCCGATCGCCTCGGCGAGGGTCCGCTCGCTGGTGTCCTCGCTGGCGGAGAGCGCGATCCTGGTGGCGCCGCGGTAGTCGAACGCGAGGTCGAAGTACACGACGTCCGCGAACTCGACCGAGGTCTTCCCGTCCGCCAGGACCAGCTGGCCCTCGCCGGGCAGCTGGATGTACGGCCCCCCGTGCTCAGTGGCCGTCACCGCGATGCCGGCCTCCTCCAGCAGGTCGGCCAGCTCCGCCGCGGGCCCGAGGTCGCCCACCACCGTGACCTTGTCCGGGGCCTCCTCGGGTCCGGCGGTGTGCGGCTGCGCGGCGACGGCCTCCGGGCCGTACGGGAACCAGCCGTGGCCCGACTTGCGGCCGAGGCGGCCCGACTGGACCAGCCGGCGCTGCGCGAGGGAGGGGGTGAACTTGGGGCTGCGGAAGAAGGACTCCCACACGGATCGGGTCACGGCCTCGTTGACGTCCTGGCCGATCAGGTCGGTCAGCTGGAACGGGCCCATCTTGAAGCCGCCGCTCTCGCGGAGCACGGCGTCGATGGTGGCCGGGTCGGCGCCCTGCTCCTCGTACACCGCGAAGGCCTCGGCGTAGAAGGGGCGGGCGATCCGGTTGACGATGAAGCCGGGGGTGTCGGCGCAGCGGACCGGCGTCTTCCCCCAGCCGAGGACGGTGCGGTACGCGCGCTCGGCGGCTGCCGGGTCGGTCGCGAAACCGCTGACCACCTCGACGAGCGGGAGCAGCGGGGCCGGGTTGAAGAAGTGCAGGCCGAGGAAGCGGCCGGGGTGCGCGAGCCCGGCGGCGAGCTCGGTGACCGAGAGTGAGGAGGTGTTCGTGGCCAGCAGCGCGTCCGGCGAAACCACCTCTTCGAGTGCGGCGAAGAGCGCCTGCTTGACGGTGACCTTCTCGACCACCGCCTCGATGACGAGGGCGGCCCCGGCAAGGTCCCCGAGCGCGGCCGCCGAACCGATTCGGCCGATCGCGTCCTCGGCCTCGGCCCGGTCGAGACGGCCCTTGGCGGCCATCCGCTCGACGCGGTCCTGCACGAAGCCGACGCCGTCGGCGGCGAGGGTCGCGTCGATGTCGTAGATCAGCACGCGGTGACCTGCGAGAAGGGCGACCTGGGCGATGCCCTGGCCCATGGTGCCCGCGCCGACGACCGCCACAGTGCGGGACCGCTCGATTGCTGTCATGTCCTGATCCTCCCGCACCGACTTATCCACAGGTCCGCCGGGCCCTCTTGTCCCGACCGATCGTTCGGTTACTCTAACTCCAGTCTGCTCTTCTTCGCCCGGCTCAACGAGGAGTTGGTCCCTGATGGCCGCCGAGCTCACCGTCCCCCAGTTGTCCGCCAAGCACCGGCCCACCCTGGACCAGGCCCTGTCGGTGATCCGCAGCCGCGCCTACTGGTCCCCGCATCCCGAGCACCCCAAGGCCTACGGCGAGACCGCGCCGGCCGACGGGCTCGCCGCCTTCGAGGCCCTGCGCGGCACGCGGCTGGACCTCGGTCAGCCCGGCACCGACGGCTGGACGGGCGCCGAGGTGTCCCCGTACGGCCCGGAGCTCGGCGTCGAGTACCCGCACGCCGACCCGGACGTGCTGCTGCCCGCCATGAAGGCCGGCATGGCGGCCTGGCGCGACGCGGGACCCGAGGCGCGCGCCCTGGTCTGCATCGAGATCCTGGCCCGCATCTCCGCCCGCACCCACGAGTTCGCCCACGCGGTCATGCACACCAGCGGCCAGGCGTTCATGATGGCGTTCCAGGCGGGCGGCCCGCACGCGCAGGACCGCGGCCTGGAGGCGGTGGCGTACGCGTACGAGGAGCAGACCCGGGTCCCGGGGCAGGCCGACTGGTCGAAGCCCCAGGGCAAGAAGGACCCGCTGAACCTCGGCAAGAGCTTCACCGCGGTCCCGCGCGGCATCGCCCTCATGATCGGCTGCAACACCTTCCCGACCTGGAACGGCTACCCCGGCCTGTTCGCCTCCCTCGCCACCGGCAACGCGGTGCTGGTCAAGCCGCACCCGCGGGCCGTGCTGCCGCTCGCGCTCACCGTCCAGGTGGCGCGCGAGGTCCTCGCGGAGGCGGGCTTCGACCCGAACCTGGTCGCGCTCGCGGTCGAGCGCCCGGGCGAGGGCATCGCCAAGACCCTCGCGGTCCGCCCCGAGATCAAGCTGATCGACTACACCGGGTCCACGGAGTTCGGCGACTGGCTCGAGGCCAACGCCCGCCAGGCGCAGGTCTACACGGAGAAGGCCGGCGTCAACACCGTCGTCCTCGACTCCACGGACAACTACAAGGGCATGCTGGCGAACCTCGCGTTCTCCCTGTCCCTCTACAGCGGCCAGATGTGCACCACCCCGCAGAACCTGCTGATCCCGCGCGACGGCATCGCCACGGACGCCGGCCACAAGACGTACGACGAGGTCGTCGGCGACCTCGCTGCTTCCGTAGGCGGGCTGCTGGGCGACGACGCCCGGGCCAACGCGCTGCTCGGCGCGCTGGTCAACCCGGACGTCAAGACCCGGCTGGAGGCCGCGGCCTCCCTCGGCGAGGTCGCGCTGCCCTCCCGTGAGGTCACGAACCCGGAGTTCCCGGACGCCGTGGTCCGCACCCCGGTGATGGTCAAGCTGGACGCCGCCAAGCCCGACCCGGACGCGCCGTACCTCTCGGAGTGCTTCGGCCCGGTCTCCTTCGCGGTGGCCGTGGACTCCACGGCCGACGCGCTGGACCTGCTGCGCCGCACGGTGCGGGAGAAGGGCGCCATGACGGTGGGCGCGTACACGACGTCCGCGGACACCGAGCGGGCGATCGAGGAGGTCTGCCTGGAGGAGTCCGCGCAGCTCTCGCTGAACCTGACCGGCGGGGTGTACGTCAACCAGACCGCCGCGTTCTCGGACTTCCACGGCTCGGGCGGCAACCCGGCGGCCAATGCCGCGCTGTGCGACGGCGCCTTCGTCGCGAACCGCTTCCGGGTGGTGGAGGTCCGCCGCCAGGCGTAGTCCCCCTCTCGGTCAGGCCTTGGACGCCTCCTCCCCGAAGATTCGGACGGAGGCGTCCACCTGGGCCATCCTGCGCAGGGCGGCGAAGACCGCGTCGCCCAGCACCGTACCGACGACCACCGCCTCCACCAGGTCCTCGCGGGCCACCCGGCGGGCGGTGTAGTCCAGGTCCGCGCGGCCCACCCGCTCGGCCGCCTCCGCGTAGTCGTCGAGCACGTCCACGAAGCCGCCGTGCCCCACCCGGTCGAGCGAGGCGAGCGCGGCCACCAGCGCCTCGACGGCCTTGTTGCCGGGATCGACGCGCCAGCCGCGCGACGCGATCAGCCGCGCCACCCGCTCCCGGGCCAGCACGGTCTCCGCGTCCTGCGCACCGTCGCTGCCGCCGCCTTCGCCGTGTCCGGGCACCAGGCACTGGGCCGCAGCTCCCAGCAGCTTGTGCACCGGCCGCTCCTTGTCGTCGACGGCCACGAGCACCTCGCCGATGGCTGCCACCGAGAGTCCGCCGACCTCGAGCAGCGCACGGACCAGCCGGAGCCGGCGCTCGTGCACGTCCCCGTAGCTGGCCTGGTTGGGGCTCGTCAGCTCCCCCGCCGGGAGCAGACCCTCCCGCAGGTAGTACTTGATCGTCGGTACCGGCACCCCGGTCCGCCGGCTCAGTTCACCGATGCGCACGTGTGTTCACCCTGTTCTCGCTTGCCCTGTTCACCCCCATCATAGATAGTGGCACTATCAGATAGCGGATAGTGCCGCTATCCATTCATTACGGGGGTATGAATGCTGATGTCCTCCTGGCGTACCTGGCACCGTCCGCTGGTGCTGTTCGCCCTGGTGATGGCCGTATGGGCGGTCGGCTCCGCCGTCGGACTCCTGGTCGACGACCGCGTGCTGACCGGGGCGCCGATCTGGGCCAAGCCCTTCAAGTTCTCCGTCTCGTTCGTCGCCTACTGCCTCAGCCTGGCCTGGATGATCTCGCTGCTGGGCGAGGACCGGCGGCGGCTGCGGCGGGCCGCCTGGTGGGCCGGCACGGTCGTGGTCGCCGCGAGCGCCGGGGAAATGGTGCTGATCACCCTGCAGGTCCTGCGCGGGGTGCGCAGCCACTTCAACGGCGCGACGCCCTTCGACACCCAGGTCTACTCGCTCATGGGCAACACCGTGGTCGTGCTGTGGCTCGGCACGCTCGTCATCGCCGCCCTGCTCTGGCGCGCCGGGACCGCCGACCGGGCCACGACCTGGTCGATCCGGATCTCCACGGTCCTCGCGCTGACCGGTGCCGCACTCGCCGTCCTGATGACCCTGCCCACCGCCGAGCAGCAGCGCCTCGACGCGGCCGGCCTCGAGGTCCTGGAGAACGGCGGGCACAGCGTGGGCGTGCCCGACGGCGGCCCCGGAATGTTCCTCACCGGTTGGTCCACCACCGGCGGAGACCTGCGCATCCCGCACTTCTTCGGCATGCACGCCCTGCAGCTGCTCCCGCTCCTCGTGCTCGTCCTGGCCGCGCTCGCCCCGCGCTTCGCCCGGCTGCGCGACGAACGGGTACGGGTGCGGCTGGTCTTCGTGGCCGGTGCGGTGTACGCGGCCGTGCTCGCCCTGCTGACCTGGCAGGCGCTGCGCGGCCAGTCGCTGGTCCACCCGGACGGGGCGACGCTCGGCGCGGCCGCGCTGATCGTGGCCGGGGGCGCGCTAGGCGTCCTCGGCGCCCTCTTCGCCGGCCGGCGGGCCGCCCCAGTGGAAGAGGGTCATGGCCACGCTGGTGGCGAGGTTGTAGCTGGAGACCTGCGGGCGCATGGGAAGGGAGACGAGGTGGTCGGCCCGGTCCCGGAGCTCCGGTGAGATCCCGTGGCGCTCCGAGCCGAAGGCGAGCAGGGCGTCGTCCGGGAGGGTGAGGGTACGGATGTCCACGCCCTCCGGGTCCAGCGCGTAGAGCGGCCCGGGCGGCAGCTCGTCCAGTGCGAGGCGCTCGACGGTGGTGGCGTAGTGCAGACCGGCCCCGGCCCGGACCACGTTCGGATGCCAGGGGTCGAGGTCGCCGCGGGTCACCACGCCGGTGGCGCCGAAACCGGCGGCGAGGCGGACGACGGCGCCGACGTTGCCGAGGTTGCGGGGGTTGTCGAGCACGACGACGGGCGCGGGCCTGGGCATCCGCCCGAGCGCGATGAGGCCGGCCGCCCGGTCGGGGCGCACGGCGAGGGCCGCGACGCCGGTGGGGTGCACGCGGGGGAGCAGCTCCTTGAGCGCGGCCCGGCGCACCAGCCGGGCCACGTCGGCCTCCACGTCGGGGGCCAGGTCGGCGGCGAGCGCGCGGACTTCGGCGGGGTCGTCTGCGAGGACCATCCGGACGTGGGCGCCGAAGCGCAGGGCGTGCTTCAGCGCGTGGAACCCGTCGAGCAGCACGAGATCCGCCCGCCCGGCGGCCTCCCGCCACTCCCGCACGACCTCTTCAGCGCTCTGACCTTGACTCATCCCCCGACCCTAGGTCCACCGGGTCACGCCCTGCGGCGCGGGGCGCGTCTCGGCCCCGTTTCACCGCTGCGCGGGCCGACGCCGCCGGGCCTTGTGCCGCTGCGCGGAGCTCTCCCCGCCCCGCCCTTCCACCGTTCCCCGGGCTCTGCCCGGACCCGAGGCGCTGGGGGTCCCCCCGGACGGAGTCTGGGGGAGGGTCTGGGGGCGGCGCCCCGGCAGCGGCACCGCAGGTCAGGGGAGTGCGGCCGGGACGGGGGTGGACGGCTCCGCGTCCGGGGCAGGGGCCGCGGCCGCGCGGCGGCTCGGTCGCAGGGCGGTGGCGCGGGCGCCGAGCCATACGAGGAACACCGTCGGCAAGAAGACCGCGTCGGCGGCGATCATCGCCGAAGAGAAGAACGGCAGACCCAGCAGCACCGCGATCCCCACGTGCTCCAGCATCATCACGGCCAGCAGCACGTTCTTGATCCGCCGGTTGAACAGCGTGAACGGAAACGCCACCTGCACCGCCACCGTCCCGTACGACAGCAGCATCACCAGCGTCCCGCTCCCCGCCACCAGCGCCGACAGCCCCGGCCACGGGGTGAAGTAGTCCAGCCCCAGGGGGTAGTACAGGGCCGTCCCGTCCTGCCACCGCGATCCCTGGATCTTGTACCAGCCCGCCGTCGCGTAGATCAGACAGACCTCCGCCATGATCACCAGCAGGCCCGCGTTGTGCAGCAGGTTGGCCAGGACGTCCAGGACCGCCCGCCCCTCCCCCTCCGGCTCGTGGCGGTCCACCAGCCACCACAGCCCGCAGACCACCCACACCGCCGCGAAGGCCGCCAGCCAGCCGTAGCCGAACCCGCCGGTCGCCGTCCCGTACGCGAACACGACCCCCAGCACGCCCCACAGCACCGGCCCGGCGGCTCCCGCGGAGGCGGACCCCCGCAGCCGGGCCCGCCGCGCGTCCAGCGACCACACCTGCGCGCACCGGGTCAGCACCAGGTAGATCGCCATCAGGTGGATGACGTTGTCCCCGCCGTCGCCCATGAACACGCTGCGGTTCTGCAGCGACAGCACCCCGACCATGAACACCACGGACGTCGCCCGCGTGCGCCAGCCCAGCATCAGCCCCACGCTCGCCAGCACCGAGACCGCGTAGACGATCTCGAACCACAGCGTCGAGCCGGACCACATCAGGACCGTGAAGGCACCGTTGGAGTCGGTCAGCCGCTCCGCGAGGCGCCAGCTCCACGGCCCGTCCGGCCCGTACAGCTCCGCGCGGACGGGGAACTCGCACAGCAGGAAGAAGAGCCAGGTCCCGGCGAAGCCGATGCGCACCACGGCGCTCTGGTACGGGCCCAGCGCCTGCCCGGTGACCTTCGCGGCCGCACGCCCGAGGGCCGCCCGGGCCCGCCTCACACCGTCCACCACGGCAGCTCCCGGTAGTAGGTCTGGGTGTCGGTGGTCTCGGTGCTCCACTCCGGCGCGGGCACCGCCGTCGTCGCCGAGCGCAGCTGGATCCGCAGGATGGGCCCGCCCGGGTGGTGCGGGGAGAGCCGGTTCACCGCGATCCGCCGCAGGTACTCCTCGGAGAGCTCGCCGCGCTCCCCGGTCGGTTTGTTGTCCTCGTCGTGGGAGCCGGTGAAGAAGTCCCAGGCCCGGCGGAGCTCGTTCTGCCGGGTGTGGCTCGGGAGCAGGCTGTGCCGGATGGCGGCGGCGTCCTCGGCGCTCAGGTCGCGCCAGTCGGTGGTGATCAGCTCGCCGGCGGCGGTCCGCACCTCCGCGCGCACCTCCACGGCGATGTTCTGCTGGAGCGGATTGGGGGCGAAGAGCTTCCAGTTCTGTTCGAACTCGGGATAGATCCAGCTGTCGATCGTCCGCGCGTGCTGCTTGCTGACCGTGTTGGACGGCGCCACGTGGAGGAAGACGAACGCGAGGTGCGTGCAGGCCGCCACGGCGACCGCCCCCAGGGCCAGGGCCGTCACGACGCGGTACGGGGTGGACAGACCGGCTATTCCGGGCGCCCGGGGCGGTCGCGGAGCGGCCTCTTCGGCGAGCTCGTGCCCGTTCGAATCCATCCCGCCCCGATCGTCCGGCGTCCACAGGGTTGACCACAGAGGTTGACACCCTACGGGCCGCCGTCTCACCATTGAAGCGAATGAACCGAACGATCGGTCGGTCGGGCGGACGGAAGACACTGACAAGGGGCCGGAATGGTGGCAGTGACCCCCGAGACGGGACCGGACACGGCCCTCGGGGCAGACAGGAAGGACGGGACGGGCATGACTGCTGACCTGGGCACACAGCTCGCGGCGGCGTTCGACGCCGCCGTGGCGGCGGACGAGCGCGTGGAGCCGCGCGACTGGATGCCCGACGAGTACCGCGCCTCCCTGGTCCGTCAGATGGCACAGCACGCCCACTCCGAGATCATCGGCATGCAGCCCGAGGCCAACTGGATCACCCGCGCGCCCTCGCTGCGCCGCAAGGCGATCCTGATGGCCAAGGTCCAGGACGAGGCCGGCCACGGGCTGTACCTCTACAGCGCGGCCGAGACGCTCGGCACCAGCCGCGACGAGCTGCTCGACAAGCTGCACTCGGGGAAGCAGAAGTACTCCTCGATCTTCAACTACCCCACCCTGACCTGGGCGGACGTCGGCGCGATCGGCTGGCTCGTGGACGGCGCGGCGATCACCAACCAGGTGCCGATCTGCCGCTGCTCCTACGGGCCCTACGCACGCGCCATGGTCCGGATCTGCAAGGAGGAGTCCTTCCACCAGCGCCAGGGGTACGAGCTGCTCCTCGCCCTCTCGCAGGGCACCGAGGCCCAGCACGCGATGGCGCAGGACGCGGTCAACCGCTGGTGGTGGCCCTCGCTGATGATGTTCGGTCCACCGGACGACGAGTCGGCGCACTCGGCGCAGTCGATGGCCTGGCGGATCAAGCGCCACTCGAACGACGAGCTGCGGCAGCGGTTCGTGGACATCGCCGTCCCGCAGGCCGAGTCCCTCGGCCTGACCCTGCCCGACCCGGACCTGAAGTGGAACGAGGAGCGCGGGCACCACGACTTCGGCGCCATCGACTGGGCCGAGTTCTGGGACGTGCTCAAGGGCAACGGCCCCTGCAACGAGCAGCGGATCGGCCAGCGGCGCACGGCTCACGAGGAAGGCGCCTGGGTGCGCGACGCGGCCGCGGCGTATGCGGACAAGCAGGTGGCAAGGCAAGCGGCGGCGAACGCCGAACAGAACGAGGAGGCACGGGTATGACGCAGAACTGGCCCCTGTGGGAGGTCTTCGTGCGCTCGCGCCGCGGCCTCTCGCACACGCACGCGGGAAGCCTGCACGCCCCCGACGCGGAGATGGCCCTGCGCAACGCCCGCGACCTCTACACGCGGCGCGGCGAGGGCATCTCGATCTGGGTGGTGCCCTCCACCGAGATCACCGCCTCCTCGCCGGACGAGCGGGACCCGTTCTTCGCCCCGTCCGCCGACAAGCCGTACCGGCACCCGACCTTCTACGACATCCCGGAGGGGGTGAGCCACCTGTGACCAGCACGGACACCAGCACCGGCACGACCGGCACGGCGGCTGTCGCGCTCGGCGACGACGCGCTGATCCTCTCCCACCGCCTCGCCGAGTGGGCGGGGCACGCCCCCGTCCTGGAGGAGGAGGTCGCCCTGGCGAACATCGCCCTCGACCTGCTCGGCCAGGCCCGCATCCTGCTGTCCATGGCCGGCGACGAGGACGAGCTGGCCTACCTGCGCGAGGAGCGGTTCTTCCGCAACCTCCAGCTGGTCGAGCAGCCGAACGGCGACTTCGCCCACACCATCGCCCGCCAGCTCTACTTCTCCTTCCACCAGCACGAGCTCTACGCGGAGCTGGCCCGCGGGGACGGCCCGTTCGCCCCGCTCGCGGCCAAGGCCGTCAAGGAGACCGCGTACCACCGCGACCACGCCGAGCAGTGGACCCTGCGGCTCGGCGACGGCACCGAGGAGAGCCGGCTCCGCATGCGGACCGCCCTGGACGCCCTGTGGAAGTACACGGGGGAGATGTTCCAGCCGGTCGAGGGGATCGACGGCATCGACTGGGCCGCCCTCGAAGAGCGCTGGCTGACCGCGCTGACCGGCGTACTGGAGCGGGCCGGCCTCGCTCTGCCCGAGGGGCCGCGCACCGGCGCCTGGGCGGCCGGAGCCGGCCGGCAGGGCCTGCACACCGAGCCGTTCGGGCGGATGCTCGCCGAAATGCAGCACCTGCACCGCAGCCACCCGGGGGCGTCATGGTGACCACCGACGCCGGAGTGACCCGCCTGGAGGCGGAGCTGGCCGAGCTGGCCGGTTCCGTCCCGGACCCCGAGCTGCCCGTGCTCACCCTCGGCGAGCTCGGCGTGGTGCGCGGCGTGCGGATGCACGAGGACGGCCATGCCGAGGTCACCCTCACGCCCACCTACACCGGCTGCCCGGCCATCGAGGCCATGTCGGCGGACATCGAGCGGGTCCTGACCGGCCACGGCATCCCCGAGGTGCGCGTGACCACCGTGCTGGCCCCCGCCTGGTCGACCGACGACATCAGCGCCGAAGGCCGCCGCAAGCTCGCCGAGTTCGGCATCGCCCCGCCCCGCCCGCACGCGGCCGGCGGACCGGTCCCGCTCACCCTGTCGGTCCGCTGCCCGAACTGCGGATCGACCGACACCGAACTGCTCAGCCGGTTCTCCTCCACCGCATGCAAGGCGCTGCGCCGCTGCACCGCCTGCCGCGAACCGTTCGACCACTTCAAGGAGCTGTAGATGGCCGCCCCCCGCCACGGCGCGTTCCACCCGCTGACGGTGGCGGCTGTCGACCGGCTCACCGACGACTCGGTGGCGCTGACCCTCCGGGTTCCGGCTGAACTGCGCGAGGAGTACCGGCACGCCCCCGGCCAGCACCTGACCCTGCGCCGCGCCGCCCCCGAGGGCGGCACCGAGGTCCGCCGCACCTACTCGATCTGCTCCCCCGCCCCGGCGCCGGACGGCCCGGGCCCGGCGGAGCTGCGGGTCGGGGTGCGGCTGGTGGAGGGCGGGGAGTTCTCCACCTTCGCCCACAAGGAGATCGCGGCCGGGGACGTCCTCGACGTCATGGTCCCGGCCGGCCGGTTCGTGCTGGAGCCCGCCGCCGCCCCGGCCTCGGGGCACTATGCGGCGATCGTCGGCGGCAGCGGCATCACGCCCGTGCTGTCCATCGCCGCGAGCCTGCTGGCCACCCGGCCCGACGCACGCTTCTGCCTCGTGCGCAGCGACCGTACGGCGGCCTCGACGATGTTCCTGGAGGAGGTCGCCGACCTCAAGGACCGGTACCCGGCGCGGTTCCAGCTGGTGACGGTCCTCTCCCGGGAGGAGCAGGAGTCCGGGCTGCCCTCCGGGCGGCTGGACGAGGAGCGGCTGGCGGCCCTGCTGCCCGCGCTGCTTCCGGTGGCGGAGGTGACGGGCTGGTTCCTGTGCGGCCCCTACGGTCTGGTGCAGGGCGCGGAGCGGGCCCTGAGCCTGCTCGGCGTCGTCCGGACCCGGGTGCACGAGGAGATCTTCCACGTCGAGGAGCCCACGGCGCCGGCCCGTACCGCGGCCTCGGCGGCCGCCCCGCAGGGGCAGGTCACCGCGCGGCTCGACGGGCGCTCCGGCACCTGGCCGGTCCAGGAGGGGGAATCCCTGCTGGACGCGGTGCTCCGCAACCGCGCGGACGCCCCGTACGCCTGCAAGGGCGGGGTCTGCGGCACCTGCCGGGCGTTCCTGGTGTCGGGCGAGGTCCGGATGGACCGGAACTTCGCGCTGGAAGCCGAGGAGACGGAGGCCGGGTTCGTGCTGGCCTGCCAGTCGCACCCGCTGACGGAGGAAGTGGAGATCGACTTCGACCGCTAGGCAGTTCCTCCCGGGGAGTTCCTCTGTCCAATTTCCAGAACGTGTTCTATCTTGACGCACCGTCAGATCTGAACGCGCGCGGGAGGACAGGCAGTGGACTTCACCTTCACCGAGGAGCAGCAGGCCGCCGTAGAGGCGGCCAGGGCCGTGTTCGCGGACGTCGCACCCGACGGCGTGCCCAGCCCCGCGCTCACCCCGGGCGCCGTCGCCGACGACTTCGACCGCCCGCTGTGGTCCAGGCTCGGCGGGTCCGACCTGCTGAGCCTGGTCCTCGCCGAGGAGCACGGCGGGGCCGGCCTGGACGCCATCGCCCTGTGCCTGGTGCTGCGCGAGGCGGGCCGGGTGCTGGCACGGGTTCCGCTGCTGGAGCACTGCGCCGCCGCCATGGCCGTCCAGGCCCACGGCAGCCCCGAACTGGCCGCCGCCCTGCTGCCCGCCGCCGGACGCGGCACGCTCGTGCTCACCGCCGCCGCGCACGGCCGCTCCGGCCACGACCCGGCCGAACTGGCCGTCACCGCCCGCCGCGAAGGCGCGGACTGGATCCTGGACGGCACGCAGACCGCCGTCCCCTGGGCGCAGAACGCCGACTGGATCGCCGTACCGGCCCACACCGGCGAGGGCGACGCCGTCCTCGCGCTCGTCCCGCGCACCGCCGAGGGCCTCGCCCTCGCCGAGCAGGTCTCCACGAGCGGCGAGCGGCTCGCCGAACTCGCCCTGGACGGCGTACGGGTGGACGCCGTCCACCTCATCGACGCCCCGGAAGCCTGGGAGCGGCTCCGCCAGCTCCTCGCCACCGGCACCTGCGCGCTGGCCCTCGGGCTCGGCGAGGGCGTCCTCACCATGACCAGCCAGTACACCGGCAAGCGCGAACAGTTCGGATTCCCGGTGGCCACCTTCCAGGCCGTCGCCGTTCAGGCCGCCGACCGCTACATCGACCTGCGCGCCATGGAGGTCACCCTGTGGCAGGCCGCCTGGCGGCTCGACGCCGCGACCGGCGGCGCCGGCGGTCCGCTGCCGAGCTCCGGTGACGTCGCGGTCGCCAAGATCTGGGCCTCGGAGGGGGTGCGCCGGGTCGTGCAGACCGCCCAGCACCTGCACGGCGGCTTCGGCGCCGACACCGACTACCCGCTGCACCGCTACCACGCCTGGGCCAAGCAGCTGGAGCTCCAGCTCGGCCCGGCCGCCGCGCACGAGGAGGCCCTGGGCGACCTGCTGGCCGCCCACCCCCTCGGCTGAGCAGGGGCTACAGCACGAAGGCCGGGCTCCCGTGGTCCGTCACCATCGGGCGTCCGGCACCGTCCCAGGCCTGCATCCCGCCGTCGACGTTCACGGCGTCGATCTCCTGGCGCACCAGGTACTGGGTGACCTGCGCGGACCGCCCGCCGACCCGGCACATCACGTACACCCGGCGGCCGTCCCCGACGGCCTCCGTCAGCTCACCGAAACGGGCGACGAAGTCGCTCATCGGGATGTGCAGCGCGCCCTCGACGTGACCGGCCGCCCATTCGTCGTCCTCACGGACGTCGAGGACAAAGCCTTCGGAGGGCACCGCGGCGGCGTCCACCGAGGGAAGCGGTCCGAAGTTCATACGTCGCCTTCTCTCATCGCAGATGGTCCTTCCAACCTATCCGACGGGCGCATGCGGCCCGGTCGGCGCCGGCCGGCCCGGTCACTCCGCGGCGAGCGCGGCCGCCAGTTCCGCCTCGCGCTCGGAAACCTGCGCCAGCAGCTGCTCCGCGATCTCCTCCAGCAGCCGGTCCGGATCATCGGGCGCCATCCTCAGCATCGACCCGATCGCACTGTCCTCCAGCTCCCGGGCCACCAGCGCCAGCAGCTCCTTGCGCTGCGCCAGCCACTCCAGCCGGGCGTACAGCTCCTCGCTCTCGCTCGGGGCGGCCGCCTCCGTGGCCGGTCCGGCCGCCCACTCCTCGGCCAGCTCGCGCAGCAGCCCCTCGTCACCCCGCCCGTACGCGGCGTTGACCCGCGCGATGAACGCGTCGCGCCGTTCCCGCTCCGCCTCCTCCTGGGCGAGGTCGGGGTGCGCCTGGCGGACCAGCTCGCGGTACAGGCGGCGTACCTCCTCCGAGGGGCGCACCCGCTCCGGCGGCCGCACGGGCCGGTCGGTGAGCATCGCGGAGGCGTCGTCGGAGATCCCGTCCGAGCTCAGCCAGTCGTGGAACAGCTCGTCCACCCCCGGCATCGGCATGACCAGCGCGCGGGCCTCCTTGGCCCGGCGCAGATCGTCCTTGTCCCCGCTGCGGGCCGCCTTCGCCTCGGCGATCAGCGCGTCCAGCTCGTCGAGCCTGGAGTACATGGGGCCGAGCTTCTGGTGGTGCAGGCGGGAGAAGTTCTCCACCTCCACGCGGAAGGTCTCCACCGCGATCTCGAACTCGATCAGCGCCTGCTCGGCGGCCCGTACGGCCCGCTCCAGGCGCGCCTCGGGGCGCTCCTCACCGGTGGAGGAGTCGCCGGAACCACCGGGGACTGTCTGCTCAGGCTGCTCGGTCTGCTCGCTCACCCGGCCAGCCTACGGCCCGCCCGCGCGGGCGACGTCTTCACCGGGGGCACCTCCCGGCGGCGGCCGGGAAAGGGACACCGCCCGCCCGCAGCGCGGCCCGGCACGGCCCTAGACCCCGGCTTCCGCGGCGATCCGCCCGCCCCGCACGGCCGCCACCAGGTCGGCGTGGTCGGCCTCGGTCCGGTCGGCGTAGGCCACCGCGAAGGCCGCCATCGCCTCGTCCAGCTCCTCGTTCTTGCCGCAGTAGCCGGCCAGCAGCCGCGGGTCGACGCTGTGCGCGTGCGCCCGGGCCAGCAGGGCCCCGGTCATCCGCCCGTAGTCGTCGAGCTGGTCGGCGGTCAGCGCCGCCGGGTCCACGCTGCCCTTGCGGTTGCGGAACTGCCGCACCTGGAACGGCCGGCCCTCCACCGTGGTCCAGCCCAGCATGATGTCGGAGACCACCTGCATCCGCTTCTGCCCGGCGACCACCCGGCGGCCCTCGTGCTCCTCGGGCGGCGAGGTGAAGCCCAGCGCGGGCAGGTGCGGCAGCAGCACCGAGGGCCGTGCCTCCTTCACCTGCAGCACGAGCGCCTCGCCCCGGTGGTCCAGCAGCAGCACCACGTACGAGCGGGTGCCGACGCTGCCGGTCCCCACCACGCGGAAGGCCACGTCCTGGATCGCGTACCGGGCCAGCAGCGGCAGCCGGTCGCCCTGCAGCGTCTGGAGGTAGGAGCCGAGCGAGGCCGCCACGGCCGCGGCCTCCGCGTCACCGACGCGGCGCAGCACGGGCAGCGCGTCGACGAAGCGCAGACCGCCGTCCGGCCCTGTCACGGTCGACTTGGCGGCGAACCGGGCGGAGGTGTTGTTGCGGGCCTTCACCGAGACCCGCTCCAGCGTGCCCAGCAGATCGCGGGCGTCCGTGTGCGAGACGAGCTCCTCGTCCGCGATGGCGTTCCACGCGTCGAGGGCGGGCAGCCTGGCCAGCAGCCGCATGGTCCGCCGGTAGGCGCCCACCGCGTCCAGGGCGGCCGCCCGGCAGGTGTCCTCGTCCGCGCCGGCCACCCGGCCGGCCAGCACCAGCGAGGTCGCCAGCCGCTTGACGTCCCATTCCCACGGGCCGAACACGGTCTCGTCGAAGTCGTTCAGGTCGATCACGAGCCGCCCCTGGGCGTCCCCGTACAGGCCGAAGTTCGCCGCGTGGGCGTCACCGCAGATCTGCGCGCCGACCCCGGTCACGGGGCCGCCCGACAGGTCGTGGGCCATCAGCCCGGCCGCCCCGCGCAGGAACGCGAAGGGGTTCGCGGCCATCCGGCCCACCCTTATGGGAGTCAGCTCGGCGACCCGTCCCGCGTTGGACTCCTCCACCGCCCGGACCGCGTCCGGCCGCCCGGCCGGTGCCACGAAGGCGGCGTGCGCCGACCGCGGCACGCGCCCGCGCAGCGCCTTGCCCTCCCCCTTGGTCGAACCCGCAGCCACCCGCGGCGCGAAGCCCGCCACGTCCGGAATCCGCTGCCCCGCTACCGCCGCCATCGGCGCCGCCCCCACCCGTTCATCGATCGCTTCTCGAACGGGCTGACCGTATCTACAGCCCGGCGTCCCTGGCCAGCAGGGCGGCCTGGACGCGGTTCTCACAGCCCAGCTTCGCCAGGATCCGGCTCACGTACGTCTTCACCGTCGCCTCGCTCATGTGCAGCCGCCGGCCCGCGTCCGCGTTGGACAGCCCCTCGCCGAGCAGCGCCAGCACACCGCGCTCCCGCTCGCTCAGCGCCGCCACCTGACGCCGGGCCTCCTCGCCGCGCACGGCGGCCTTCCCCGACGCCAGCTGGTCCACCACGTGCCGGGTGGCCCCCGGCGAGAGGTACGCGTCCCCGGACGCGGCGGCCCGGACGGCCCCGATCAGCTCGCCCGGCGCCGAGTCCTTCAGCAGGAATCCCGCGCCGCCCTGGCCCAGCGCCCGCAGCACGTTCTCCTTCTCCCCGAAGGTCGTCAGGATCAGCGCGCGCACCTGCGGCACGGCACGCCGCAGCTCCCCCAGTGCGGTCAGCCCGTCCATCACCGGCATCTGGATGTCGAGGAGCATCACGTCGGGCGCGTGCGAGCGGGCCAGCTCCACCGCCTCCCGGCCGTTCGCCACCTCCGCGACGACCTCGATGTCCGGAGCCGAGGTCAGGATCATCCTGATCCCGGCCCGGATCAGCGGCTCGTCGTCGGCGATCACCACGCGGATCACTTCGGCTGTCACCCGTGCTCCTACTGCTTGACCTCGTAGACCTGCTTGTCGACGAGCTTGCCGTCCTTGAAGCAGAACCGGAAAACCGGGTCCGTGCCCCAGCTTCCCGACGGTTCCTCGGCCAGCAGCGCCAGGCACTCCGAGCCCGGCGGCCTGGCCGGTCCCTTGCGCACCGCCCCCGCCGTCATGAAGCTCTCGCCGCTCGGCAGCCGTTCGCGGACGGACGCCTCCGAGTCGCCCACGTGCACGGCGTCGAACTCGTCCCGGCCGATCATCGCGTCGCCCGCCGAGTCCGCCAGCAGCACCGCCCCGGCGCCGAGCACGATCACCAGCAGCACCACCGCCGCGAAGGCGATCCCGCAGCCGACCGCGACGCCGCCGGTCCGGCTGCGCACCCGTACGGCCAGCTCCCGGTCGACCGCCGCCCAGTCCATCGGCTGCTCCCCGGCCGGCCCCCGCGCCCCGGCCGGCGCGTGCGTCTGCGCATGGGCCCGCTGCCCGAAGTCGTCGGCCACGTCCTCCACGCCGGCCGGCTCGGTCCCGTACGGGAGCACGCCGGCCACCCGGAACCCGCCGCCCTCGGTGGCGCCCGCGTGCACCATTCCGCCGACCAGCCGCGCCCGCTCGCGCAGCCCCGTCAGGCCCTGCCCGCCCGAGACCGCCTCGACGTCCGCCGCACCGGCCGCCGGCCCGTTGGCGATCTCCACCACCAGCGAGTCGTCCTCGTACCGCAGCTCGACGGCGATCGGCGCCCCCGGAGCGTGCTTGTACGCGTTCGTCAGGGCCTCCTGGACGATCCGGTACGCGGCGTGGTCGCACGCCGCGACCAGCGGCCTCGGCCGCCCCGACGTGGTCAGCCGTACGTCGGTGCCCGAGCCGCGCGCCGCCTCCACGACCCCCGGGATCCCGGCCACGCCGCGTGCCGCGGGCTGGGCCTCCTCCACCGGCGCGGGCGCCTCCACGCCGTCGCGCAGGATGCCGACGACCTCGCGCAGTTCGTGCATCGCGGCCACCGAGGCCTGCCGCAGCACGCCCACCGCCTCGCGCTGACGGCCGGTGAGTTCCGGATCCACCTCCAGCGCCCCGGTGTGCACGGAGATCAGGGCCAGCTGGTGCCCCAGGCTGTCGTGCATGTCCTGGGCGATGCGCTGCCGCTCGCGCAGCCTCGCCTGCCCGGCGACCATGGCCCGCTCGCGCAGCAGCTGCCCGTTGCGCTCGTGGAGCGCCCGCAGCAGGGTGCGCCGCTGCGACCAGTACCGGCTGGCCAGACCCGGCATCACGATCATGGCCAGGAACATCAGCGTGGAGAACACGATCACCAGCAGCGGCTGCATCTGCGCCGACTGGTCCGCCACGCTGGCGCCGACCGCCGCGACGAAGGCCAGCGCGAAGGCGGCCACCGCCCGGCCCACCCCGACGATCCGCCGCCCGGCCGACCAGGCCAGCAGGGGCGTGACGAAGAACGTCCCCGGGAGGAGGGCGCCCACCGCCGAGGCGACCACGAGCGCGGTCCCCGGCAGCCGCCGGCGCATCAGGGTCAGCACCACCACGACCACGGAGCCGACGAGCATCCGCAGACCGGACCCGTCGCTGAGCTCGTCGACGCCCAGCCCGAGGATGGCCAGCACACCGCCGACCGCCAGGTCCGCCGCCAGCATCCGCCGGGTCCACGGCTGCGGCCCCCTCAGCCAGTCCCAGCCCGCACGCGTCTTCGCCGTCACATCCACCCGACCGACCCTAGACACCCGCCGCCCCACCCGACCGCCCTCTTTCGTCGCACCCGCCCCAACGAAAGTCGTCCGCCGCCCGCGCGGCCCCGTCGGCCGCAACTGGTCTCGCCATGCGGACAGTTGATCCCATCCAACCGGGTCCGCCGGCAAGGCCGCACGTCAGGGGTGGTCGGGAGGGACGTACGTCACACACGCGGACGGGGTGGGGAAACACGAAACGGCCGCCACCGCTTTCGCAGTGACGACCGTCTCGTCGATGTGGGCGAGGGGGGATTTGAACCCCCACGTCCCGAAGGACACTGGCACCTGAAGCCAGCGCGTCTGCCGTTCCGCCACTCGCCCGAGCAGCGCCCCAGTGGTTCTTCCCTTTCGGGCCGTTCCCCTGGCGACGTCGAAACATTAGCACGGTGGACGGGGTGGTTTCACATCGCTTTCCAGGCACCCCCGCCCCCCTCGTAGGACGGGCCCCTCCCGCACTCCGGTCCCGGTGCGGGACACTGTTCCTGCGGCGCCCCTACGATCCCTTGTGAGGACCAACACTCGTCCTCACAGGAGCGATGGGGAACCACCCGAATCCGCCACGCGTGGATACGATCAGTAAGCAGTACAGGGCGACAACGACGGAGGAGGTGCCCCATGGGAGTTCTGAAGCGGTTCGAGCAGCGACTCGAAGGTCTGGTGAACGGCACCTTCGCCAAGGTGTTCAAGTCCGAGGTCCAGCCGGTGGAGATCGCCGGAGCCCTCCAGCGGGAGTGCGACAACAACGCCACCATCTGGAACCGCGAGCGGACCGTCGTCCCCAACGACTTCATCGTCGAGCTCAGCGCCGGTGACTACGACCGTCTGAGCCCCTACTCCGGGCAGCTCGGCGACGAGCTCGCGGGCCTCGTCCGCGACTACGCCAAGCAGCAGCGCTACAGCTTCATGGGCCCCATCAAGGTCCAGCTGGAGAAGGCGGAAGACCTCGACACCGGGCTCTACCGGGTCCGCAGCCGCACCCTCGCCTCCAGCACTTCCCAGCCGCAGGCAGGGCCACCGTCACCGCAGGGCGGCTACGGCTACCCTCCGGAGAACCAGCCGCAGGGCGGCTACGGCTATCCGCCGGTCGCCGCCCCGCCCATGCCCAGTGCGCCGCCCCCCGGCGGCGCGGGCGCGCGGCGTCCCGCCCCCGGACCCGCCGGAACGGCCCCCGCGGCCGGCCCGGCCGGTGCCCGGCGGCACTGGATCGAGATCAACGGCACCCGCCACCAGATCTCGCGCCCCACGCTCGTACTCGGCCGAAGCACGGAAGCCGACGTGCGGATCGACGACCCCGGCGTATCCCGCCGGCACTGTGAGATCCGGACCGGAACGCCCTCGACGATCCAGGATCTCGGGTCCACCAACGGCATCGTGGTGGACGGGCAGCACACCACCCGCGCTACGCTCCGCGACGGCTCGCGGATCGTCGTGGGCAGCACCACCATCATTTACCGGCAAGCCGAAGGGTGAAGCGGGGGCAATGTCAGAGCTGACCCTGACGGTCATGCGGTTGGGTTTCCTAGCCGTTCTGTGGCTGTTCGTCATCGTGGCCGTTCAGGTCATCCGCAGCGACCTCTTCGGAACGAGAGTGACGCAGCGCGGCTCCCGCCGCGGCGGCGCCACCAGCGCCCCGCAGCAGGCGGGCCGCCAGGCCGCGCCTCCGCAGCAGCGCCAGCGCCGCGGTGCGCCCACCAAGCTCGTCGTGTCCGAGGGCACCCTCACGGGAACCACGGTGGCCCTCGCCGGCCAGACGATCACCTTGGGCCGCGCCCACGACTCCACGATCGTGCTGGACGACGACTACGCGTCCAGCCGCCATGCCAGGATCTATCCCGACCGTGACGGCCAGTGGATCGTCGAGGATCTCGGGTCCACCAACGGCACGTATCTCGACCGGACCCGGCTGACCACCCCGACGCCCATTCCGCCGGGCGCACCGATCCGCATCGGCAAGACCGTCATCGAGCTGCGGAAGTAGTACGAGAATGAGCGAGCGGAGCGAGCGCGCGGCGGTGATCCGTCCCACCGAGGACACGGACACGTGCGCGCTCCCGACCGGAGGGTGGGCAGTGTGGCTCGAGACCGGTTGTACCCGGAGCCGACCGGCGAGGTGCGCATGAGTCTGTCCCTGCGGTTCGCCGCCGGATCACACAAGGGCATGATCCGCGAGGGGAACGAGGACTCCGGCTACGCCGGCCCCCGTCTCCTCGCGATCGCCGACGGCATGGGAGGCCAGGCCGCCGGCGAGGTCGCGAGCTCCGAGGTGATCTCCACCCTCGTGCAGCTCGACGACGACGTCCCGGGCTCCGACATCCTCACCTCCCTCGCCACCGCCGTGCAGCGCGCCAACGACCAGCTGCGCGTCATGGTCGAGGAGGATCCCCAGCTCGAGGGCATGGGCACCACCCTGACCGCCCTGCTGTGGACCGGCCAGCGCCTCGGCCTCGTCCACGTCGGCGACTCCCGTGCCTACCTGCTGCGCGACGGCGTCCTCACCCAGATCACCCAGGACCACACCTGGGTGCAGCGCCTCGTCGACGAGGGCCGCATCACGGAAGAGGAAGCCACCACCCACCCGCAGCGCTCGCTGCTGATGCGTGCGCTCGGCAGCGGCGACATCGTCGAACCCGACCTCTCCATCCGTGAGGTCCGCGCCGGCGACCGCTACCTGATCTGCTCCGACGGGCTCTCCGGCGTCGTCTCGCACCAGACCCTGGAAGAGACCCTCGCCGACTACCACGGCCCCCGCGAGACCGTGCAGTCCCTGATCCAGCTCGCGCTGCGCGGCGGCGGACCCGACAACATCACCTGCATCGTCGCCGACGTCCTCGACACCGACAGCGGCGACACCCTCGCCGCCCAGGTCAGCGACACCCCGGTGGTCGTCGGCGCGGTCGCCGAGAACCAGCACCAGCTCTTCGACGGCGGCAACGCCATGCAGACCCCGGCCGGCCGGGCCTCGGGCCTCGGCCGCCAGTCCCCGCCGCCCGGTGCCTTCGGCCCCCCCGGCAGCGGCGACGCCCCCGGCTACGGGTACTCCGAGCAGGGCCAGGGCGGCGGCGGTTACGGCAGCTTCGGCGAGGCCGACCGCTACGACGCCGACTCCGGCTACGAGGACACGTACGACCACCCCCGCAGGCGCCGCAGCAAAGGGCGCAAGTGGACCACCCGTACGCTGACCCTGCTCATCGTCGCCGGTGTCATCGGCGGCGGCCTGTACGCCGGCTGGCGCTGGACCCAGACCCAGTTCTACGTCGGCAAGAACGGCGAGCACGTCGCGCTCTTCCGCGGCATCAGCCCGAAGCTCGGCCCGCTGAAGCTCTCCAAGGTGGAGACGGACCGCCCCGACATCGAACTGAAGTACCTGCCGCCCTTCAAGCGCAAGCTGGTCGAGGCCACCATCAGCGAAGGCAGCCTCGACGCCGCCAAGAGGAAGCTCGACGACCTCGGCGTCCAGACCGCCGCGTGCAAGAAGGACGAAGAGCGCCGCAACGCCGAGGCGCAGAACACTCCGACACCCGGTCCCAGCCTGACTCCCGAGGAGCAGCAGCTGGTCGGGCTGTGCGGGAAGTAGCAGTCACACGCGGGCGCAGGGGGCCTGCCACACCATGAGCGTTGTCACCAACACGACCACCATCGGCGCCATCGAGCTGCCGAGCCGGCGGAACACCGAGCTCCTGCTGCTCGTCTTCGCCGTGGTCATCCCGATGTTCGCCTACGCCAACGTGGGCCTCGCGATCAACGGCACCCTGCCGCCCGGCATGCTGCTCTACGGCCTCGGCCTCGGCTGCCTCGCCGGGATCGCGCACCTCGTCGTGCGCCGGTACGCCAAGTACGCCGACCCGCTGCTGCTGCCGCTGGCCACGCTCCTCAACGGGCTGGGCCTCGTGCTGATCTGGCGCCTGGACCAGTCCGAGCGGCTGCAGAACCTGGCGAAGCGGTCCTTCGGCGCCTTCTCCCCGTCCGCGCCCCGCCAGATGATGTACACGGCGGTGGCCATCGCCCTGTTCGCCGCCGTGCTGCTGATCCTCAAGGACCACCGCGTCCTGCAGCGGTTCACGTACATCTCCATGGCCGGCGCCCTGATCCTGCTGATCCTGCCGGTCGTCCCGGGCCTCGGCGCCGACGTCTTCGGCGCCAAGATCTGGATCAGCGTCGGCGGCTTCTCCATCCAGCCCGGTGAGTTCGCGAAGATCGTCATCGCGATCTTCTTCGCCGGCTACCTCATGGTGAAGCGCGACGCGCTCGCGCTGGCCAGCCGCCGCTTCATGGGCCTCTACCTGCCGCGCGGCCGCGACCTCGGCCCGATCCTGATGATCTGGGCGATGAGCCTGCTCGTCCTCGTCTTCGAGAACGACCTCGGCACCTCGCTGCTCTTCTTCGGCATGTTCGTGATCATGCTGTACGTGGCCACCGAGCGCACCAGCTGGATCGTCATCGGCCTGCTGATGTCGGTCGGCGGTGCCACCGTCGTGGGGGCCACCGCCAGCCACGTGAAGGCCCGCGTCACCGCCTGGCTCGACCCCTTCGCCTGCTACGGCACCTCCGGCGCCTGCGAGCAGGTCGGCCAGTCGATCATGAGCTTCGGTTCCGGCGGCGTCCTCGGCGCCGGCTGGGGCCAGGGCAACTCCGACCTCATCGGCTTCGCCGCCAACTCCGACTTCATCTTCTCCACCGTCGGCGAAGAGCTCGGGCTCGCCGGTGTGATGGCCTTCCTCCTGATCTACGGCCTCATCATCGAGCGGGGCGTCCGCACCGCCCTCGCGGCCCGCGACCCCTTCGGCAAGCTGTTCGCCATCGGCCTCTCCGGCGCCTTCGCGCTCCAGATCTTCGTGGTCGCCGGCGGGGTCATGGGCCTCATCCCCCTCACCGGCATGACGATGCCCTTCCTCGCGTCCGGCGGTTCCTCCGTCCTGGCCAACTGGATCCTCATCGCCGTGCTCATCCGGATCAGCGACACCGCACGCCGCCCCGCCCCGGCCCCCGCCCCGTCCCCCGACTCCGAGATGACCCAGGTGGTCCGCCCGTCATGAACAAGCCCCTGCGCCGCATCTCGCTGTTCTGCGGGCTGCTCGTCCTCGCCCTGCTGATCCGTACGAACTGGCTGCAGTACGTCCAGGCCGAGGAACTCAGCACGCGCAAGGAGAACCGCCGGGTCCAGATCGCCCAGTACGCGACCGAGCGCGGCAACATCATCGTCGCGGGCGAGCCGATCACGGGCTCCGCGGTCACCGACGGCAGCGACTACAAGTTCAAGCGGACCTACAAGGAGGGCGCGCTCTGGTCGCCCGTCACCGGGTACGCCTCGCAGGCCTTCGGCTCCACCCAGCTCGAATCGCTCGAGGACGGCATCCTCACCGGCAACGACGACCGGCTGTTCTTCGACCGCACCATCGGCATGTTCACCGGGGAGAAGAAGCAGGGCGGCAACGTCGTCACCACGCTCAACCCCGACGCGCAGCGGGCCGCCTTCAAGGAGCTCGGCGAGAAGAAGGGCGCGGTCGCCGCCATCGACCCGCGCACCGGCGCCATCCTCGCCCTGGTCTCCACCCCCTCGTACGACCCCTCCAGCTTCGCGGGCAACTCCAAGGCCGACGAGAAGGCCTGGGTCGAGCTGAAGGACAGCGAGGACAAGAAGCTGGTCAACCGCGCCCTGCGCGAGACCTACCCGCCGGGCTCCACCTTCAAGGTGGTCACCGCGGCCGCGGCCCTGGAGCACGGCGTCGTCAAGGGCATCGACGACCCGACGGACACCCCCGAGCCGTACATCCTGCCCGGCACCCAGACCAAGCTGCCCAACTCCCACACCGGTTGCGAGAAGGCCAGCCTCAACGAGGCCCTGCGCATCTCCTGCAACTCGGTCTTCGCCAACATGGGCGACAAGGTCACCCGCGACAACATGGTGGAGACCGCGGAGAAGTTCGGCTTCAACAACGACAAGATCGACATTCCGGTCCGCGCGTTCGCCAGCATCTACGACAAGAAGATGGGCAGGGACGGCAACGCCCAGAGCGCCATCGGCCAGTTCAACACGGCGGCCACCCCGCTGCAGATGGCCATGGTCACCGCCGCGATCGCCAACGACGGCAAGCTGATGAAGCCGTACATGGTCGACCACCTCACGGCCCCCAACCTGGACATCATCGAGAAGCACGAGCCGCAGGAGATGAGCCGGCCCCTCTCCGCCGCCAACGCGCAGAAGGTCCAGGAGATGATGGTCAACGTCGTCGAGAAGGGCACGGGCGCCAACGCCAAGATCAAGGACGTGAAGGTCGGCGGCAAGACCGGTACGGCGCAGCACGGCGAGGGCAACAAGAAGCGCCCCTACGCCTGGTTCATCTCCTACGCCGAGGGCCCGGACGGCACCTCGCCCGTCGCCGTCGCCGTCGTCATCGAGGACAGCGAGGGCACCGCCCGCGACGACATCAGCGGTGGCGGTCTCGCGGCCCCCGTCGCCCAGGCCGTCATGAAGGCCGTGCTCAAGAGCCAGGGGTGACCAAGCAGTGACGGGCCGGAGCGGAGTGACCCACATCACTGAATTCCGCCCGGAACCGAGCGTACGGTACCGGTCCAGTATCAGCCTGTGGCCACGAACCGATCACGGACGATCGGCCGGTAGCCTTTGCGCGAACAGCACACCGCCGGACCACACACAGGTGCGGTCGGGACTGACGGAGAGGGCTGCAACGTTATGGAAGAGCCGCGTCGCCTCGGCGGCCGGTACGAGCTGAGCCACGTGCTCGGCCGTGGTGGCATGGCCGAGGTCTACCTCGCCCACGACACCCGGCTCGGCCGTACCGTCGCCGTCAAGACCCTGCGTGCCGACCTCGCCCGCGACCCGTCCTTCCAGGCCCGGTTCCGGCGCGAGGCCCAGTCGGCCGCGTCGCTGAACCATCCCGCGATCGTCGCCGTCTACGACACCGGCGAGGACTACGTCGACAACATCTCCATCCCGTACATCGTGATGGAGTACGTCGACGGCTCCACCCTGCGCGAACTGCTGCACTCCGGCCGCAAGCTGCTGCCCGAGCGCACCCTGGAGATGTGCATCGGCATCCTCCAGGCCCTGGAGTACTCGCACCGGGCCGGCATCGTGCACCGCGACATCAAGCCCGCGAACGTGATGCTGACGCGCACCGGCCAGGTCAAGGTCATGGACTTCGGCATCGCCCGCGCCATGGGCGACTCCGGCATGACCATGACGCAGACGGCCGCCGTCATCGGCACCGCCCAGTACCTCTCCCCGGAGCAGGCCAAGGGCGAGCAGGTCGACGCGCGCTCCGACCTCTACTCCGCGGGCTGCCTGCTCTACGAGCTGCTCAGCGTGCGGCCCCCGTTCGTCGGCGACTCCCCCGTGGCCGTCGCCTACCAGCACGTACGGGAAGAGCCGCAGCCGCCGTCGAACTTCGACCCCGAGATCACGCCCGAGATGGACGCCATCGTCCTCAAGGCCCTGGTCAAGGACCCCGATTACCGCTACCAGTCGGCCGACGAGATGCGCGCCGACATCGAGGCGTGCCTCGACGGCCAGCCCGTCGCCGCCACCGCCTCCATGGGCGCGGCCGGCTACGGCTACCCCGACCAGGGCCACGGATACGGGCAGCCGGGCTACGACCAGCCCACCACCGCCCTGCGCGCCACCGAAGGCGGCCAGACCGCGATGATGCAGCCGATGCCCCCGGGCGACGGCGGCTACGGCTACGGCGACCAGGGCCACGGCGGCTACGACCAGGGCCAGGGCCGCCGCCAGCAGAAGAAGAGCAAGGCCTCCACGGTCCTGCTCGTCACGGCCGGCATCCTCGTCCTCGTCGGCGCGATCCTCATCGGCCGCTCGCTCTTCAGCGAGGCCGACAACCGGCCCGCCGTGCCCAAGCTCGTCGGCCAGACCCTGGAACAGGCGCAGAAGAGCGGCGACAACGTCGGCCTCAAGGTGGTCAAGGGCGGCGACGCGCCCTGCGACAACCAGCCCAAGGGCAACGTCTGCAAGCAGGACCCGGCGGCCGACCTCAAGGTCGCGGAGGGTTCCACGATCACGGTGACGGTCTCCTCGGGCGCGCCCAAGGTGCAGGTCCCCAACGTGCTGCGGCTCACGTTCGAAGAGGCCGAGAAGACCCTGAAGGAGAGGGGCTTCCAGGTCGATCGCAAGACCGAGGAGTCCGACCAGACCCCCGGGATCGTGCTGGAGCAGGACCCGAAGGGCGGCGAGGCGGAGAAGAACTCCGTCATCAAGCTGACGGTCTCCAAGGAGCTGACCAAGGCCGTGGTCCCGGAGCTCAAGGGCAAGAACCAGGGCGACGCGGAGAAGGCGCTCAAGGAGGCCAAGCTCAAGCTCGGCAGCGTGACGGAGGCCGACCAGCCCGGAGCCGCTCCGGGGACGGTGATCCTCCAGCAGTTCGCGGCGGGGCAGCAGCTCGATGTGGGCAAGACGGTGAACATCACCATCGCCAAGGCCTCGACGGCGACCGTGGTGCCGAACTTCGCCAACCGGACGCTGGGCCAGTACAAGGACGATCTGCAGCGCGCCAACCTGAGGGTGGGCGTCGTCGCCGGCCCGACGGACGACACCGCGATCGTGGTGCAGACCAGCCCGCCGCCCGGTACCCCGGTCAACTCGGGCCAGGCCGTCAACATCGCCACCACGCAGGGCCAGCAGGACGGCGGTGGCATCATCTCCGGCCTGACCGGAGGCAACGGCCGCCGCTAGCGCACCGGCCTGACGCGAAAAGGGTCCGGCCCTTCCCCCGTCGACCGGGGGAGGGGCCGGACCCTTTTCCGTGTCCGCCGCCGCGCGGCCGCCTGCGGCCCGCCCTGGACCGCCCGGGACCCCGGTCGACCCCGGGGGGCCCCGTGAGCCTCAGGAGGCGCCGCAGCAGCCCTCAGGGGCCTTCCTCAGCGCAGCTCCGTCGGCAGCGTCCGCTTCGCGTCCACCTTCTCCGTGCGGACGAGCTCGCCCCACACGATGTACCGGTACTTCGAGGTGTAGACCGGCGTGCAGGTCGTGAGCGTGATGTAGCGGCCCGGGGCGGTCCTGCCCGACTCCTTCGGGACCGGGTTGATCACGTCGGTGTTGTACTTCGACGTCTGGCGCAGCTCCGCGAAGACCTTGTAGACGTACCAGGTGTCCCGGGTCTCGAAGACGATCGCGTCGCCGTTCCTCACCTTGTCGATGTTGTGGAACTTCGCCCCGTGTCCGTCGCGGTGCGCGGCGAGCGAGAAGTTCCCCTTCTCGTCCCACGGCAGCGCCGACTTCACCGGCTCCGTGTAGTACCCGGCCACGCCGTCGTCGAGGATGTCCGGCGCCGTGCCCGGCTTGACGAGCACCTCGCCGTTCTTCATCGCCGGTACGTGCAGGAAGCCGACGCCGTCCCCGGTGTCCAGCGCCCCGGGTTCCGCGGGCTGCGAGGGCGTCTGCCACTGCTGGCGGACCTCGTCGCCCTTCGCGGAGGCCTGCCGGTCCGCGAGCACGTTCGTCCACCACAGCGAGTAGGCCACGAACAGGCCCAGCACCAGGCCCACCGTGATCAGGACCTCGCCCAGCAGGCTCAGGAATCCGGCGAGCACACTGCGGTTGCCGGCGGGCGGGGCCGCGGCGCGGCGGCGGGCTCGAGACACTGCTTGATCCGTCCTTAACTGGTCAGCGCGGGCGGCGGGCCCTGGCTGCGGGGCCGTTCGTCGGTCATCCTGCCCCATACGATCATCCGGTAGGTGCTGGTGAACTCCGGGGTGCAGGTGGTCAGCGTGATGTACCGGCCTTCGGCGGTGAACCCGGACCCCTCCGGCACGGGCCCCAGCACCGCCACGTTCGTCGGCGGTGTCTGCGCCAGCGCCGAGGTCATCTCGTACGTGTAGTACGCGTCCCGGGTCTCGACCACGACGGGATCCCCGGGCACCAGCCGGTTGATGTAGCGGAAGGGCTCACCGTGGGTGTTGCGGTGGCCGGCCACCGCGAAGTTGCCCTGCTCGTCCGAGGGCATCGCCGTCTTCAGCGCGCCCTCGCCGTAGTGCCCGACCATGCCCCGGTCCAGCACCTTGGGCTTGCTGACGCCCTCCGCCACCGGGACCTTCACGTCGAGCTTCGGGATGTGGAGGATGGCGAAGCCCTGGCCGGGCTCGAAGGCCGTGACCGGCGGCGCCGCGGCCCCGTCGCCGTCCGGCGGGTGCTCCCAGGTCTGGCGCAGCGAGCCGGCGGCCCCGTTCGCCGCCCGCTCCGCCACGACGTTCGTGTACCAGAGCTGGTAGGCGACGAACAGCAGCATCACCAGCCCCATCGTGATGAACAGCTCTCCGCCCAGCCGGCTCGCGATGACCACCGGGCCGCCCGACGCCGGCCGCCTGCGCCGCCGTCCGCCCCGCCTCCGGGTGTGTCTGGCGGCCCGTTTGGCGGCCTCCTGAGCTGCCCTGCGTCGCGCGGCCCGGCCCTCCGTGGGCGCGGACGGCGCGACCGTCGTCACGCGACGGCCTTGCCCACCACCGGGGCCAGCCCCACCGAGCGCTCCACGGCGCCCGCGTCACCGCACCGCACCAGCCAGTTCGCGAGCATCCGGTGGCCCCACTCGGTCAGCACCGACTCGGGGTGGAACTGCACGCCCTCGACGTCGTGCTCCCGGTGGCGCAGGCCCATGATGATCCCGTCCTCGGTGCGCGCCGTGACCTCCAGCGCGTCGGGCAGGGTGCCGGGCTCGGCGGCGAGGGAGTGGTAGCGGGTCGCGGTGAACGGCGACGGCAGTCCCTCGAAGACCCCCAGGCCCTCGTGGATCACGGGCGAGGTCTTGCCGTGGAGCAGCTCGGGCGCCCGGCCCACGACCCCTCCGTAGGCGACCGCCATCGACTGCATGCCGAGGCACACGCCGAAGACGGGAACGGCCGTCCGCGCGCAGTGCCGGACCATGTCGATGCAGACGCCCGCTTCCTCGGGCGTGCCCGGCCCGGGGGACAGCAGGACGCCGTCGAAGCCGTCCTGCGCGTGCGCGAGCTCGACCTCGTCGTTGCGCAGCACCTCGCATTCGGCGCCGAGCTGGTAGAGGTACTGGACCAGGTTGAAGACAAAGCTGTCGTAGTTGTCGACAACCAGAATGCGCGCGCTCACGGAGTGGCTCCCGATCCCTCGTCCACCGTCACATCGTTGAACGGCAGGAGCGGCTCCGCCCACGGGAAGACGTACTGGAACAGCACGAAGACCACCGCGAGGACCAGTACGAGTGAGATCAGCGCGCGGACCAACGCGTTGCCCGGCAGGTGCCGCCAGATCCAGCCGTACATGCCGCCTGTTTCCTTTTCGTCCACATTCGTTCAACGCACCGCGGGGGCGGTACGCGAACAGACTAAAGGCAGCGGCCCGACGGGGCGGGTCACCCGGACAAACCCTCCGGCCGGCCCTGCCCCACGGGGCGGGTGGCGGTCAGCTCCGCCCAGACGACCAGCCGGTGGCTGTGGCCCCACTCCGGATCGCAGGTCGTGAGGGTCAGGTACCGGCCGGGCGTGGTGAACGGCGACTTCTCCGGGACCGGGGCGACCACCCCGACCTGGGTCGGCAGCGTGCGCAGGGGCCCGCCCCGCACGGTGTACGTGTACCAGGTGCTCTCGTCCTTGAGGATCACCTCGTCCCCCTTGCGCAGCTCGGGGAAGTCCTTGAAGGGATCGCCGTAGGTGCGCCGGTGTCCTGCCACCGAGAAGTTCCCGGTGGCGCCGAGGCGGGCGGTGGCGGCGTAGTGGCCCAGCCCCTTCTTCAGCAGTTCGGGGTCCGTGCCCTCCAGGACGGGCTTGACCCAGTCCGGGCCGAAGCGCGGAACGTACATCTCGGCGAAGGCCCGGCCGGCGGGAGGGCGCGGCGGTTCGGCCGGTCCGGCGGGGGGCGCCGGCTGCCCGGACGGCGTGGGCCGTGCGGTCTGCGGCGCGGCTTCCGGACCCGCCGCGGGGGCGGCCGCCGCCCAGCGGTCGCGCAGCCCGGCCATCTCGCCGTCCATGGCCCGGTCGGCCTTGACCCCGGTCCACAGCAGGACGTACGCCACGAAGAGCACGATCAGCGTGCCGGCCGTCAGGCACACCTCGCTGAACGTGCGTACCACCAGGCGCAGTACGACGTCGGGACGGACCCGCTCACGGGGTGGGAGCCACCGGCTTCGCATAGTGGAGGTCCACTGTGCCGGAGTAGCCGGGAAGTGTCAGCGCCCTGTGCTCGTCCACTTTCCAGCCCAGCCCGTACGCGTTCACGTACAGCTGGTAGTTCTGCAGGGCGGGCGAGGCGGCGAGGGCCTTCTTCAGCGCGCCCGGGTCGCCGACCGCCGAGATCTTGTACGGGGGCGAGTAGACGCGGCCCTGGAGGATCAGCGTGTTGCCCACGCAGCGCACCGCGCTGGTGGAGATGAGCCGCTGGTCCATGACCTGGATGCCCTCGGCGCCGCCCTGCCAGAGGGCGTTCACCACGGCCTGCAGGTCCTGCTGGTGGATCACCAGGTCGTTGGGCTGCGGCTCGGGCACGTTCGGAATGCGGGCGGTGGCGTTCGGCGGGGCGTCGTTGAGGGTGACCGTCAGCCCCTTGCCGGACAGCTCCGCGGTGCCCGAGGCCGCGCGCAGGGCGGCCAGCTTCGCGTCTTCGGCCTTGGTGCTGCCGTCGTCGCGGTCGGCGAGGGCGTCCACCCGGTGGCGGGCCACCGCGGTGCTCTGCTCCAGCTCGGCGTTGTCCTGGCTGCGCTCCTTGATGAGGTCGGACAGCTTGAGGAGCGAGGCGTCGGTCCGGATGTTCGTACCCTTGGAGGTGTTGAAACTGGTGACGAAGAGCAGCCCGGCCAGGGCGAAGACGGCGGCCGTCAGCAGCCGGACCGGTCTGGCCCGGCGACGGGGACCCGCGGAGGAGTCGTCGGAATTGCTCAACGTACCCTTCTCCTTCAACGCCACAGGTCCACTACGCTAACGGACGCCCGGGGCAGGCAAGGTCCCCAGCGCATCGACAGGAGAGCCCCTCGTGCCGAAGTCACGTATCCGCAAGAAGGACGACTACACGCCGCCGCCGACGCGGCAGCCGCAGAGCATCCGGCTGACGAATCGCAGCTGGGTCGCCCCGGTCATGCTGGCGTTCTTCCTGATCGGACTCGCGTGGATCGTCGTCTTCTACGTGACCGAGACCCAGCTGCCGATCGAGGCGCTGGGCAATTGGAACATCGTGGTCGGTTTCGGCTTCATCGCCGCGGGATTCGGCGTGTCCACTCAGTGGAAGTAGCACCTCCCGGCCTCTGACGGAAGCTCTCCCCATGAGTTATCCACAGCGTCATCCACACCTGAGGAAAAGACAGAAGATCTGTGGATAACTCTGTGGAGAGTTGACGCCGGTGTGATCAGGTGAGTTCCGCCGTACGGATCAGGACCAGGGCCGTGGCCAGCAGGAACACCGCCGCACAGCTCCCCCACTGGACGAGTGTGCGCGTCCTGCCCGCGGTGGGCGTGAGCATGCCCAGCCCCACCAGGGCGCCGGTCACCAGCCCGCCCACGTGGGCCGGCCACGACACGCTGACGCCTCCGAGCGGGACGAAGGTCAGCACCAGCATCAGCACGACCATGACGATGACCGGCCGCATCTCGTACCGCAGCCGGCGGACCAGGACGACCGTGGCGCCCAGCAGGCCGTAGACGGCACCGGACGCGCCGAGGGTCGGGGTGTTCGGCGCGGTCAGCAGATAGACGAGGGCGCTGCCGCCCAGGCCCGACAGCAGGTAGACCGCCAGATAGCGGGCCCGGCCCAGCGCCGCCTCCAGCGGGCCTCCGATGACCCACAGGGCGATCATGTTGCCGGCGATGTGCCACAGCTCGGTGTGCAGGAACACCGAGGTCAGCAGTCGGTAGTACTCACCGGTGGACACGCCCTCGATGGGGCCGACGACGTACGCGAACTCCCGGTACCGGCCGATCAGCTCCAGCTGGACCACCCGGGCCGGGTTGATCGCGCCCACCAGGAACACCAGGACGTTGATCCCGATGAGGATCTTGGTGACGAGGTGGGGGTCGGCGGCGACCACCCCGCCCGCGATGGTGCGCGGCGCGTTCGCGGTCGGCCGGTGCCCGGTGCCGGAGCCCTCGCGGACGCATTCGGGGCACTGGAAGCCGACCGAGGCGCTGATCATGCACTCGGGGCAGATGGGGCGCTCGCAGCGGGTGCAGCTGATCCCCGTGTCGCGGTCCGGGTGGCGGTAGCAGCCCGGCAGACGGTCGGTGTCCATCGGTTCCCTCGATCAGCGGCGAGGCAGGGGTGTGCCCCGCCGGTCCGGTATGCCCCATCACTTCATACGCATGCAGGACGGACGGGCGGGGCGGAAAGGTTCCCGGGGCCGGGCCGGGGGCCGGGACGGCGCCGGCCGGCGCGCGGGACGGTCAGCGCCTCTCGACGACCACGGACTGGATGATCACGTCGTCGAGGGGGCGCTCGGTGCGCGGGTTGGTGGCGCTGCCGGCGATGGCGTCCACGACCTTCTGGCCGGCCGGGTCGGTGACCTCGCCGAAGATGGTGTGCTTGCGCGTCAGCCAGGCGGTGGGCGCCACGGTGATGAAGAACTGCGAGCCGTTGGTGCCCGGGCCCGCGTTCGCCATGGCGAGCAGGTACGGCTTGGTGAAGGCCAGGTCGGGGTGGAACTCGTCGGCGAACTGGTAGCCGGGGCCGCCGGTGCCGTTGCCGAGCGGGTCGCCGCCCTGGATCATGAAGCCTTTGATGACGCGGTGGAAGACGGTGCCGTCGTACAGCGGGTCCGTGGTCTTCTGGCCGTCGGTGGGGCGGGTCCATTCGCGGGCACCCGTGGCGAGCTCCACGAAGTTCCGGACGGTCTTCGGAGCGAAGTTCTCCAGCAGCTCGATCTCGATGTCGCCGTGGGTGGTCTTCAGGGTGGCGTAGAGCTTCTCGGCCACGGATCTGCCTTCCATAGTCATCACTGTCGGTCCAGATGGTCGCACGGAGCGCTCCGCAGCACTGAAATCGTCCACCCGTATGCCCTGTCACGCATGCCTGTCGTCGATAGGACAGGCATGATCCGACAAAGGGTGGAAAGGTGAACTGTGTCCGCCACCGAGGAGGAGGATCCCGTGACCCGCAAGGACAGCGTGCGCCTGGCAGCCGAGAGCGCCAGGGAGAGTTTCCTGCACGCGGCGGAAGTGGTGGCACCGTACGCGGAATCCGCCAGGGACGCCGCGGTGCACTACGCCCAAGAGGCCAACGAACTACTCGCGCCCAAGATGTCGTACGCGGCCGACGCGGCCGCCCGGCAGGCGCGAACGACCTACGACAGCCATCTGCATCCCCGGCTCAAGGCGGCGCGCGCACACGTGCCGCCGAACGTGGACCGGGCGGCGACGAAGGCGGTGCATCAGACCCGCGTCGCGGCGCGGCAGGCCGCCGACTACACCCAGCCGCGGATCGAGAGCGCGATCGCGGCCGCCAGCCCGGTGGCCGAGGAGGCCGCTTCGCGGTCGGTGGCGGCCTTCGCGGCGCTGCGCGGCCAGGTGTCGGCCAAGGAAGTGCAGAAGCTGGTGCGGCGCCACGAGCGGCGGGAGCGCTGCAAGGGGCTGGTCAAGGGTGCGGTGGTCGTCGGCGTGCTGGCCGGCGTCGCCTTCGCGGCGTGGAAGTGGTGGGACCAGCAGTCGAACCCGGACTGGCTCGTCGAGCCGCCGGCCGCCACGGAGCTGTCGTCGCAGGACGCCGCTCCGGCGAGCTTCGACGACGAGCTCGCGGACAAGGAGCGCGAGGCCGGCCCGGCTTCGGACGACACGCAGCGCTGAGACACGCGGAGGGGGCCCGGATCCTGCTGGATCCGGGCCCCCTCCGCGTGTGCGTGCGGGTCTCGGCCGGGGAGGGTCTCAGCCGGGGAGGGTGAGGACCATGCCCGGGCGGATCAGGTCGGGGTTGGGGCCGACGACGCCCCGGTTCACGGCGTAGAGCTCACGCCAGCGGGCCTCGTTGCCCAGCTCGCGGCGGGCGATCGCGGAGAGCGAGTCGCCGGTCCTGACGGTGTACGTGCGCTTCTTCGCGGTGGCCCCCGGCTTGGGCATCGGGGCCGCGGGCACGGCCTTGTGCGCGGCCGACGCGGGGGAGGGGGTGTGCGCGGCGCCCCGCGCGGCGGCCGCGGGCCCGGGCTTCGGCATCGCGGTCGGCTTGGGAGGGGCGGGCACGGCCTTGTGCGCGGCGGACGTCGGACTCGGGGTCGCGGGGGCGGGCCCTGGCTTGGGCTTGGGCGGTGCGGAGGCCGCCATGCGCTCGGCGGCCGCCCTGGTGACCGCTGCGGCGTCGGCCGCCGAGCTCGCGTGAGGTGTCGCCCGCGCGGCCGACTGCTGCTCCACCTGCTCCTTCGCCTTCTCGGCGGCCTCGTGTGCCTTCTTCTTGTCGGACTTCAGGAAGTCGAAGAGTCCCATGTGCGTACGCCTCCGGCGTGATGGTGCCCCCCTGGGCTCGGTGCCTTCCCCCACTGTCGGACACGGGGCGCCGGGTGGCCCCGTGACGGGGCCATCCGGGGGACCCGCACGACCGTGGAACGCCGCCCCCCGGCGGCCGGGAACGCGGCGGGAAGGGACCGGGAACGCGCGGCGGCAGCATCGTGGGACACGATGGAGGAGAATTCTGTGATCATCAGACAGTCCGCGGAGCGGGTCGTCCTGGTCAGGCCCGGACCAGGGCTCGTACACGCCGCGGTCGTGGCGGGCCTGGACGTCTGGGTGGTGTCGGATCCGGGCCCGTGGCCACCGGACGCACGGCTTCCCCCCGGACTTCCCCCGCAACGCCTCCTCCGGGTGGACTTCGACGACACGGCCGCGCTGCGCGCCCTGTTGACGGACACGGTCCTGGCGCACGGGATCGGGCACGTCCTGTACCTCGCGAGTGATCTCGAACGGGGTCTCGGCAGCAGGGCGGCGGCCGCCGCCGGTGAAGTCCTGCGGGAACTGTCCGCGGGGCGGGAGACCCCGTCGGGTCCGCTGCCGGACGCGGTGACGATCCGGCGCATCCTCAACGAGAGCCGGACCTCGGCCGTACGCGCCGAGGAGGCGGGGTCCGTCGCCGAGGCGCGTTCGCTGGCGGAGCACTTCCCGCTGCCGGTGGTCATCAAGTCGGCCGACAAGGCGGGCTGTTGGTGGACCGTTTTGGTGCACGACCGGCCCGCACTCGACCGGTGGGCCGAACAGGCCGTCACCGCCCGGCATTCGGCCCCCTATCTCGTCGAAGAGCTCTTGACCGGAGCCAAGTTCCATGTGGAGACGCTGACCGTCGACGGCATGCACCTCGTCGCCGACATCACCCCCGAGGGGAAGGCCGTACCGCTGCACGAGACGCAGCAGGCCGGGATCCGCGCGACGGTGCGGGCCCTGCTGGATCTGGCCGGGTACGAATCGGGCACCACGCGGACGGACGTGCTGGTCAGCGCGCGGGGATCGCGGATCGCGGCGGCCATGGAGCCGGGGCGGGAACGAGCCGGGAACGGCCGGTCCCGGCCCGTTCCCGCGAGCGGTATCGAGAGGGGAACGGACCGGTAAGGGCCTCGGCCAGTCTGTGTCTTGTCGAGAGCGGCCACCGCACCACACGGGAACCGCACACCGGGTACGCAACCAGGGGGATCAACACATGCGCAGCAAGCTGGCTGGACTGGTCGGGATCTTCGCGGCGGCTCTGATGATCGGCGTCGGTGTGACGGTCCACTCGGCGGACGCCGGCCAGCCCTCCGGGTACGAGGTCCTCGCGGACGACAAGGGCCCGGGCGCCCCCTCCCCGGGCCCCACCACCCGCTGAGCCGGCCGCCGGCCGCGGCCGCCTGCCGCGCACGACATGGATGTGCCCCGCACCGGATTCCGGTGCGGGGCACATCCGCGTACGGGGTCAGTACGTCCGGCGGTGCGCCGGCAGGCCCATGAACTCGAATAAGTCCTCCGCGGCCGCACGGTGCCCGGCCGCCGCCGGGGAGTCCCCGAGGGCCTCGGCCGCACGGGCGAGGCCGACCAGCGCGGACGCCTCCTCGGCACGGAAGCTCATCGGCGCCGCGATCTTGAGGGCGTGGGCGTGCAGGGCAAGCGCCTCCTCGTGCTCCCCCCACGTCATGTGGAGCCGGCCGAGGACGTTCTCGACCTTGGCGAGCCGGATCGGTGCGCCGCTCGTACGGCCGAGGAGCAGGGCCCGCTCGGAGAAGGCGCGGGCCTGTACACCGTCCCCCCGCTCGTGCGCCACCTGCGCCGACACCGCGAGCACCAGGGCGACGTCACCCGGCGACCTGGTCTCGTCGCACAGGTCGCGGGCGCGCTTCAAGGTCTCGTGCGCGTCCGTGTACTCGCCGAGGCCCACCTGGGCGAAGGCCAGATCGGCCAGGGCCACGATCTCGTTGCTGCGGTAGCCGAGGTCGCGGCCGATCTCGATCGCCCGCCGGGCGCAGGCGGCCGCTTCCGGATGGCGGCCCCACCGCTCGTACAGCGTGCTGAGGGTGGTCAGGCTCTCGGCCTCCGCGCGCGGGTTGTCCAGTTCCCTGGACATGGCGAGCGAGCGCTCCAGCAGGGGCAGGGCCTCCCCGTACCTCCCGAGCATCGACAGCAGCAGCCCGATGGTCGATTCGCTGTGCGCCTCGGTGTGCCGGTCCCCGGCGCGCATCGCAGTGTCGCGCGCCTCCCTGGCCACCTCCAGCCCTTCCTCGAAACGGCCGAGCTTCCAGCAGGCCGCGCCCAGGTTGGCCAGGCTGATGCCGAGGAGCGCCGGGTCGTCGAGCCGGCGGGCGGCGGCGACCGCGAGGTGCCCGACGCTCCAGAACTCGTCGAGCTGTCCGCGCGCGTGCAGGTGGAAGCCGACGTTGCGGCTCAGGCAGGCCGCGTACCGGTCGTGGCCGGACCGCTCGGCGAGGGAGACGGCCGCCAGCAGTCCCACCTGCTCCCGGTCGAACCACCGCACGGCCTGGTCGGCCAGCGTGAAGGCCGGCCGTTCGCCCTGGTAGGCCGGGAGACCGGTGGGCCGGCGCTCGCGGCCGGGGAACAGCACCTCGCAGGCCGCGTCGGAGGTCGTCAGGTAGTAGCCGAGCAGCCGCTCGACCGCCGCCGCGTCGTCCTCCGCCGTCGCCGGTCCCCGCAGGCTCTGCGCGAAGCTGCGCACCAGGTCGTGGAAGGTGTAGAGGCCGATGTCGGGCTGCTGCACCAGGTGGACGTCGAGCAGGAACTCCAGGGCGTCCTCGGCGTCCCGGACCGCCGTGCCGAGCAGGGCCGCCGCCGAGTGGACGTCGGTTCCGGCACACGGGTACAGGCTCAGGATGCGGAACGCCGTGCGGTACTCCTCGTCCATCGCCAGGTACGACAGGCGCAGGGTCGCCGCGACGCTGCGCTCGCCCGAACTCAGCTCGTCCATCCGGCGCTTCTCGTCGCGCAGCCGCTCGACCAGGTAGCGCACCGTCCAGCGCGGTCTGTTGCGCAGCCGGGCGGTCGCGATCCGCAGCGCCAGCGGCAGGTGGCCGCACAGCTCGGCCAGTTCGGCGGAGGCCTCCGGCTCGGCCGCCACCCGGGTCGTGCCGAGCGTCTCGGTCATCAGGCTGGTGCTGTCCTCGGGCTCCATCACCCCGATGGACACCCACTCGACGCCGTCGAGGTCCAGCAGCCGCCCCCGGCTCGTGATCAGCACCAGACAGCCCGGCGAGGCCGGCAGCAGGGGCCGGATCTGCGCGGCGTCGACCGCGTTGTCGAACAGCAGCAGCATCCGCCGGCCGTCCAGCTTCGAGCGCCACAGGGCCGTGCGGCCCTCCAGGTCCTCGGGGATGCGGTCGCCGGGCGTGCCGACGGTCCGCAGCAGGCTGTCGAGCGCGCTGGCGGGCGACACGGGCTTCCCGCCCGGCGTGAATCCGTGCAGGTCGATGTGGAGCTGCCCGTCGGGATATCCCCCGGCCAGGCGGTGGGCGGCGCGTACGGCCAGCGTGGTCTTGCCCATGCCGCCCATGCCGTCGATGGCCACGATCCGGGAGTACCGCTCGGCGCCCCGGCCCTCGTCCTGTACGTAGTCGAAGAGTTCGGCCAGTTCCTTGGCTCGGCCGGTGAAGTCGGGCAGGTCATAGGGCAGGGTGCAGGGCGCGTCGGCCGGTGCGGGCGCCCCGGCCTGCGTCCGCGGCTCCTCGGCGACCGGTTCCGCGAGGACCGGCGGCCCGGAGGCCGCGGCCCCGGGCACCGTGCGTACGGGACCGGCCGGCTCGGGCACCGGCCGTACGGGGGCCGCCTGCTCGGCCGGTTCCCGGCGTACGGGCGCGGCCGGTACGGGCGCGACGGCCACGGGGGCCACGGGTACGGGCGCCGGGCGCTCGGGCGCGGCCAGCTCGGGGCTGTCCCGCAGGATCGCCTCGTACAGCCGGGCCAGCCGCGGTCCCGGATCGATCCCGAGCTCGTCGACGAGGAGCTCGCGGACCTCCCCGTACTCCTTGAGCGCCTCGGCCTGCCGCCCCGAGCGGTACAGGGCGAGCATCAACTGGCCGCGCAGCGTCTCCCGCAGCGGGTGCTGGGTGATCAGCGCGCGTAGCCCGGAGATGAGCTCGCCGCTCTCGCCCAGGGCGAGGCACAGGTCGAAGCGCTGCTCGGCGGCGGCCAGCCGGCGCTCTTCCAGCGCGGTCGCCGCGGCCTCGATCACCGGGCCGCCCGCGCCGGACAGCACCGAGCCCCGCCAGAGCGCGAGAGCCGCCCGCAGTGATTCGGCGGCCGCGGACTGCCGGCCTTCCCGCAGGGCCTGGCCGGCCGCCTTGGTCAGTGCGTCGAACTCCAGGAGGTCAACCTGGTGGTCCGCCACCACCACGCGGTATCCGGGCCCGTCGGTCGCGATCACCTCGTTGCCGGCGGGTATGCGCCGCCGCAGATCGGCGACGGCCTTGCGGACCTGGTGCGCCGCGGTCACCGGCGGGTCCTTCTCCCAGGTCGCCTCGACCAGCCGCGCAACGGGCACCACCCGGCCGGCTTCGAGAAGGAGCATGCACAGGACCCGTTCCTGGATCGCTCCCCCCAGTCTCAGCCGTACTTCCCCTATCCATCCTTCGAGCGATCCGAGCACGTTGAAGCGTGGTCTTCCCCCCACGGGATCCACGCTCCGTCTCTCCCCGGATTCCGCATCCGCCCCCGGCATCGGCTATCCACCCCCAATGAACACAACCCCTGGCCAGGCCATGTCACCCGGATCATAGGGGTTCCCCCTAGCACGCGGTAAGCATCCGGTAGCAGATCAGGAAGGGCGACACAGACAGTTCATGGGCAGGCCGGACGAGCTGGCAGCACACAGAACGAGTGCCAAAGGAGCAAGGTGTGGGAAGACTGGAGCGACCACTGGCCCCCGATGCCGGACCAGTCACCGCGTTCGCCCGGGAGTTGCGCAGGCTGAGGACGGCGGCCGGCAGTCCCGGTTACCGCGACATGGCCACGCGGGCCATGTTCTCCGCCTCGGTGCTCTCCGACGCGGCCGCCGGCTACCGCCTCCCGACCCTTCAGGTGGCCCTCGCCTTCGCGGAAGCGTGCGGCGGGGACCGCGCCACCTGGGAGCGCCGCTGGCACGAGGCGGCGCGCGCCGAGGGTGACGAGGGCGCGGCCCGCCCGGCCGCCAAAGCCGTGCAGCAGCACCAGGAGAACGAGCTGCGCGCCGCCGACGTGCGCGCCGTTCTGCCGCCGCCCGCCCAGCTGCCGATGGAGCCCCATCCCCTGGTGGGACGGGCCGAACTGCTCCAGCGGGCCCGGGCCATGACGGCTCCCTGCTACGGCGAACAGCGCCCGCCGGGACCCCTGCTGATCAGCGGTCAGGTCGGTGCCGGCAAGTCGCTCTTCGCCCTGCGGCTCGCCCACGAACTGGCGACGGGCCTGCCGGACGGACAGCTCTACGCGAACCTGGACCCGGCCGCCGACGGACGCAAGGACGCGGCGGGTATCGCGGGCGGTTTCCTGGAGGCGCTCGGCATCCCCGCCGACCGCATCCCGAACGACCCCGGACAGCGGATCGGCCTGTACCGGTCGCTGCTCCACAGGCGTCGGCTGCTCGTGGTGCTGGACGGTGTGACGCACGAGCGCCAGGTACGGGAGCTGCTCACCGCGGCGCCCGAGAGCCGCATCCTCATCACCAGCCGGTCGCGGCTCCTGGGCCTCGACGGAATTGGCCGAATAAGGCTGCCCTCACTGGACCGCGACGAGTCCATGGAGCTGCTCGCCCAGCTGATCGGCGGGGACCGGGTCGGCACCGAGCCGCGCGCCTGCCTGCGCCTCGCCGACGCGTGCGGGGACCTGCCGCTCGCGCTGAACCTGGCCGGCCGGCGGATCGCGGCCCGGCCCGAATGGATGCTCCAGGACTCCGTGTCCGAACTGCTCGGCGAGGGGCGGCGGGAACCCGGCCGCTTCCTGAGCCGGCTGCAGATCGGGGACGAGGGCCTGGGCAGCCGCCTCGACAGCGCCTACCGGCTGCTGACCCCGTGGGCCCGCCTGATGCTGCGCCAGTTCGCCGGCTCCGAGAACCCGCCCTCCGTGGACAACGTGGTGTACGAGTCCACGGACGCGCTGGCCGTCCTGGTCGAGCGGTCCGCCCAGCCGGTGGAGGACCTCCTCGAACGGCTCCTCGACGCGGGCCTGCTCGAACACTCCGACCTGCCGGGGCAGTACGGGCTGACGCCGATGGCCAGGGCGTTCGCACTGGCCCAGCCCGACCCGACGGAGGAGGAGCAGGTACCCGCGGCGCGCTCCGAGGCGCTCGCGCGGGTCGCCCGCTAGTCCGCGGCCGTCCACCGGGGAGGCGCCCCGCAGCTCCCGCTGCGGGGCGCCTTCGCGCGTCGTCTCCTCAGGCGTCGGACCGTCCGGGGCCCTGCCTGCCCGCCGCGTAGGTGATCGTGACGTAGAGGTGTTCGTCGAGGATCTTGGCGAGGGACACGCCGGCCCGGCCGATGCCGGCGCACAGGGTCCGCTCGTCCAGGCCGCCGCCCTCGGCGAGCGCCGCCCGCGCCCAGGTCCGGCCGGTCTCCAGGTGGCGGGCGAAGGCGGCCCCGTCCCGTACGCCGTAGAGCCGGTCGGCGATGGCCGCGTCCCACGGCATGACCGAGTCGGGGCGCAGGGCGTACAGCGCCTTGGACGCGGCGGTCGGGCCGAGGCCGCGGCGGCCGATCGGCAGCGCGGCCAGTTCCTCGTAGGCCCGCGCGAAGCGGGCGATCTCACGGGGGGTGAGCCGGGACAGCGGCGCGTCCGGCAGGGAGTGGCGCCCCGACCAGGCGGCGAGCCCCGCGCCGAACAGGTCGGGCTCCCCCTCCCGCGGGTAGCGGATCCGGCAGCCCCAGGAGTTCAGCCAGCGGTGCAGGGCGGTGCGGTGCGCGGCGACGGAGAGGTCGAGGCCGGGGGCGGTCTCCTCGCGCAGCGCCAGCCAGCTCCGGTCCACGCCGGCGAAGCCGTTGAACACCTCGGCCGAGGCCCGCAGTTCGGCCAGGGACGGAGCGGGCGGCGGCGGGGGCGCGGCCGGGGCCAGGTGGTCGCGCGCCACCTTGGCCGGCACCACCATCCGCCAGGCCTCGGTGACCAGTTCCGTCAGCTCCTCCAGGCCGAGGGCCGCCATCCTGGCCTCCACCCAGTTGAAGCGCAGATCGGACGCACGGGGCATGAAGAACTTCGCCGGTTCGGCGGCGACGAGCGCCGCCCGCTCCTCCTTGGGAAAGGCGAAGCCCAGCTCGGTCTCGTCCCGCGAGAGGGCGAGGTAGACGATCTGCCCGATCCGGAACTTCACCCGGTCCCGGATCAGGTGCTCCTCGGTTCTCGGCAGGCTGAGCGCGAGCCTCCGTACGTCGTCCGTCGTGACCACCGTTTCCTCCTTCACCCTCGGCCGCCGGCTACCGGCCCGCGAGCTGCGGGGCGAGGGCGTCCAGCGGCGGCCCGTCGAGCGCGCCGAGCCCGATCGGTGACGGGACCCGGCCGGTCAGCCGGTCGGCCAGCGACCGCGCGATGAGCGGCGCGAACTTGAAGGATGTGCCACCGCAGGCCGCGTACGCGTACGCGTCGCCGCCGAGGGCGACCACCAGCGGCCCGCCGGTCTCGGAGAAGGAGGAGTAGTAGGCGTCCTTGGCGGCGGTGACCCAGGCAGGGCCGAAGCCGGGCAGCAGGTCCCCGAACTCCTTCTCCAGCCGACGCTGCCAGTACGGATCGGTGGCGTGGTCGGTGATTTCGTCCACCACCCGGCAGGCGGTGGCCGAGGTCAGCTTGAGGGCCGTGCCCGCCACCGGCGGGATCAGCCAGGCTCCCCCCTTGGAGCCGAGCGCGGGGATGGCCGGGGTGGACGCCCAGGCCCGCGCCTGGTGCCGGGGCACCCTGCAGTAGAGGAGGGACTGGCGGAACAGCGTCAGCCGCTCGGCGATGCCGTCCGGCATCAGTCCGCGGGACCAGGGGCCCACCGCGAGCAGTACCGCGTCGCCGTGCAGCACCCGCCCGTCCACCAGACGTACGTTGCCGCCCTCGCCGTCTACGGCGGTCACGGCCCGGTGCTCGATGAGCTCGATGCCGGGCTGCCACTTCAGCCAGCCGACGCACGCGGCGAGGACCCGTTCGGCGAGCAGGACTCCCGCCTCGTCCTCGAGTACCGCGCCGAGACCGCCGTCCACGTGCAGGTGCGGATAGCGGTCGGACAGGCCGGCCGCGGTCAGTTCCCTGACGCTGCCCCCGGCGTCGCCGAGCATCGCCGCCGCTTCCGACGCCGCCGCGGGCGGCAGCACGGTGAGGGCGCCGACCTGCTCGTAGAAGCGGGTCAGGAAGAGCTCTTCCAGTTCGACCCAGCGGTGGTGCGCGCGCAGCGCGGCCGCCGTGGCCTGCGGATCCGAAGGGTGCAGGGCCCGCAGGATCCTGTGCTGGTCGAAAGAGGTGGCTCTGCTGTGCGGGATGGGGCCTTGGTCCACGACCGTGACCTTGTGTCCGTCGAGCACGCATTCGACTGCCGTGAGCAGGGCGATCACACCGCCGCCCACTACCGTCACCCTCGCCGACATCACACACCTCCTTTCAGTGTTCCGGTGCCGACGTGTCAGCTGTCGAGGACGATCGTGGTCAGTGCGGCGGCCTTGGCGAGGTTCTCCTCGCAGCCCGGCCGGTCTTCGCCGGCGCAGATCACGTTGGCGTACCTGCTGAGGTAGCCGTCCGGCGGGAGCAGCAGCGTCGTCCCCGGCCGGACCATGACGTTGGCCTCCAGCAGCCCCGGGGTGTCGGGTGCGGCGGGCACGTCGACCGAGCGGACGGTGCCGTTCTGGTGCGGGTAGAGGAAGCGGATGCCCACGGTGCGGGCCTTGGCCGGCGTCCACTCGGGGCGGGTGCCGGTCGCCACTTCCGCGGCCACCTCGCCCGGCTCGATCCCGGTGGCGAGACTGCCGAGGTACGGGATGAGGTCGCCGCCCAGCCGGGCGTTCACCTCGATTATCACCGGCCCGCGGGAGGTCAGCTTCACCTCGGTGTGGGTGATCCCGTAGCCGACTCCCAGTTCCCGGTGTGCGTCGCGGAGGATGCCCAGCAGTTCCTCGTCGGCCAGCAGCGGGTCGGTGGCGCTGACCACGTGCCCGGTCTCCTCGAAGTAGGGCTCCAGGCCCACTTCCTTGTGCGCGAGGAAGAGCGGGGTGTAGCCGCCGTCGAAGACCACGCCGTCGATGCTGATCTCGGGCCCGATCACGCACTCCTCGACCAGCGCCCCGCCCTCGTAGTCGCTGTTCCCGCCGTGGCCGGCTGCGTCGGCGACCTCGAAGGCCGGGCGGACCCCCTCGGGGCCGTCGACGCGGATGACGCCGATGCTGGCCCCCATGCCGCGGGGCTTGAGCACGACCGGGTAGCCGAAGGAGTCGGCCGCCGCGAGCGCCTGATCGGCGTCGGTCACGTAGGCGAAGTGCGGCTGGGGCAGTCCGGCAGCGGTCAGCAGCCGCCGGGTGTTGTGCTTGTTGCGGCAGTTGTCGGCGCCCCGCGCGGTGAGTCCGGGCAGGCCCAGCCGCTCGGCTATGAGGGCGGTGGTCACCACGAGCGTCTCGTCGTAGCTGAACACCCCCACCACCCGGTGCTCGGCGGCCACCGCCTCGGCGGCGCTGAGGAGCCCTTCCTGGTCGGGCACGAGGCGTTCCCGGTCGAGCAGCTCGACGGTGGTCGAGCCGATGACGTACTCCTTCTGCCAGGTCGGATCCACCGCGTCCAGGATCCAGATCGGGCGCCGGCGGGCGGCTCCCGCGAGCAGGTACTCGCGGTAGGCGCGCTGTCCGCTGCCGACCAGGATCACCACGCCGTCATCGGTCGTGGGGGCGTCATCAGTGGCGTCATCAGGCATGTCGGTCACCTCGCGGAGTGGGTCAGGACCCGGTCGCCGGCCGTCGCGATCGCCGCCAGCTGGGGCTGCGCGATGGCCAGGTAGTCGGGGGTGGACAGGGCAACGGAGCGGTCCAGGCGGGCCGCGTTGAAGTAGATCTCTTCGGTGAGGATCAGGCCCTCGTCGACGACGAGGTGCAGATCGGGGTGGAAGCTCAGCGGCATCACCGTGCCGCAGACGCTGCCGGCCAGCCGCTCGGCGATCTCCGGCGTGGCGAAGGCAGTGCGGCCGCCGCCGAACAGCGAGCCGACCGCCTCCAGGTCGACCTGCCGGTCACCGGGCACCACCGCGAGCACGTACTTGCCGACCCGCTTGGTGATGCTCACGCGGACGACGATGCACTTCGCGGCGTGCTCCAGCGGGTGGCCGCGCAGCACGCTCGCCAGGTCCGTGCGGCCCTCGGCGGGGTGGTCGATCAGCCGGTAGCGGGCCTGGTGCCCGTCGAGGTGGTCGATCAGCCTCTGGTACATCACAGCGCCTCGCCGACGTAGTGCCAGTCCTCGGGGTTGATCAGCCCGAAGGGGTTGATCGGGGCCACGCCCCGGAGGTCCTTGGCGACCTCCAGCAGACGGAAGGGGAAGTTGGGCATCCAGATGACCGGGACCTGCTGCGCGATGTAGTCCTGGTAGGCGTAGAGGTCCTCCGGGTCGTCGCTGACCACGGTGCGCGCGATGAGCTCGTCGGCCTTCGGGTCGCTGTAGCTGCCGAAGTTGACCGAGGAACCGGTCGAGTACAGGGCCTCTCCGGTCGGGTAGAAGCCGGGGCCGTAACCCCAGCCGCCGTTCCAGTCGCTGAACTCCCACAGGCACGGGCTGTCGGGGCCCGGGGTGCAGGTGGTGTCCTCCAGGACCAGGACGCTCGCCTCGACCTCGGTCAGCTCGATCTCGATGCCGGCCCGTGCGGCGTCGGCGGCGAACTTGCGCATGACCGCGGTCAGCGTCTCGTGCCCCTTGGCGTACCGCATCGAGAAGCGCAGCGGGGTGCCGGCCGGGATGCCCTCTCCCGCCTCGCCGGGTCCGGTGCCCTCGCGGACGCAGGTACCCGGGGTGGTGCTGGTGTCCCAGCCGTTCTCGGTCAGGAAGCGCCGGGCCGCGTCGATGTCGAAGGGGTACGGGTCCTCGTGCGCGGCGGGCGAGAGCAGCGGGCTGTCGGGCAGGGCCGGGATGGGCCCGGTGGTCGGGTAGCCGTAGCCCTTGTAGACGTCGCGGATGGCGCCCCGGGAGTCGAGGCTGGACTGCAGGGCCTGGCGGAAGTAGAGCTGCTTGAAGATCTTTCCGGCGACCGTCGGGTTGTTGAAGTTGATCGGGAAGTAATGGATCTTGTAAGTGAGCTGGGGCACGAGGTCGTAGTGCTCGCCGAGCGGGTTGGGCCCGCCGAGCTGCGGGTCCTCGGCCGGCTCGGTGACCTCGTCGAAGGGCAGGAAGCCGATCTGCACGCCGTCGACGGCCTCGGGGCCCCGGCGGAGCATCTCGTACTGGTCGGTGTCCGAGTCGGTGGGCACCAGCCGGAACTCGTCCAGGTAGGGCTTGTTGGGGCCGGAGTAGCTCGCGTTGGGCACCAGGACGCATTCGCCCGAGGTGCCGTCGATCGTGTAACTGCTCAGCCTCCAGGGTCCGTTGACCACGCTCCAGACGGGGCTGGTGTCCCAGCCCTTGCGCTCGTCGTTGCAGGCCCGCAGGTAGGCGTAGACCGCGGAGGCCTGGGCCGGGTCGTGCGTGGCGTCGGCCGGCCGGTCGTCGCCGGTGCGGTCCCAGGCCCTGGGCAGCGGGGTGATGGTGCTGAACTGGTTCATCAGCACCCAGTTGTGCGAGTAGGCGCGGTCGAAGGTGAAGCTGACCTTGTCCTCGGCGACCTTCTCGTAGCCGGTCAGGTTGTCCGGGAAGAAGCCCGGCGTGTAACCGCCGAAGCTGTCCTTCTCGGCCTCCAGGAGGTGCATCCACAGCATCACGTTGTCGGCGTCGACCGTCTCGCCGTTCGACCACTTGTACGGCTTGACGGTGATCGTCGCCGTGCGGCCGTCCTCGCTCCACTCGGGGGGCTCGGCGAGGCTGCGCTCGTAGTCCACCGTCGGCTGCCCGCCGGTGCCGTACCAGTACAGCGGGCGGTACATGAGGGTCTGGAACTCGTGCAGGTTGGCCACCCCGTAGTACTCGCCGGGGGTGAACGGGAAGATGAAGACCGGGCTGAAGCCGCTGGTGCAGGCCCAGGTCACGCTGCCCCCGCGGAGCGGGGTGGTGGGCGGGGTCATGTCCTTACCTCCTCCAGTGCGGATTCGCCGCTGTCCGAGTGGGCTCCGTAGCGCTCCCAGCGCTCGTTGAGCCGGATCCGTCCGTCGTCCAGGAATTCCGGGGTGCTCCAGCACCTGCCGGCGACCACCTCGCCGTCCGCGAGGACCATCGTGTAAGCGAATTCGAGGTTGCCGTCGGACTCCACGCGCCCGTTCAGCGAACCCCTGCGGACGGGCCCTCCGTCGAAGTCGGCCCAGAGCAGGTCGCCTTCCTGGTGGTAGTGGCCGACGGGGGCGTCCTCGCCCGCCGGGTAACCGGTGTTGCGGAAACTTCTGCCGTCGTAATCGATCACGGGCGTCGTATCTCCTGAGTGATGCATTTGACCGCGCCACCGGCCTTCAGCAGTTCGGACATGTCCACGCCGTGCACCTCGAACCCGCGCTCGCGCAGCTCACCGATCAGGTGGGTGGCGGTCTCCGTCAGGACCACGTTCAGTCCGTCGCTCACCGCGTTCAGACCGAAGGCGTCGGCATCCTCCCGGGTGGCGAGGATCGCGTCCGGGTACAGCTCCCGCAGCACGCCCCGGCTCTCTTCGGAGAACGCGGCGGGGTAGTACGCCACCAGGTCGTCGTCGAGGACGCACAGTGCGGTGTCCAGGTGGTAGAAGCGGGGGTCGATCAGGTCCAGGCCGACCACCGGCAGGCCGAAGAACTCACGGAGCTCCTGGTGCGCGCCGGGGTCGCTGCGGAATCCCGCGCCGGCCAGGATCCGCCGGCCGGCCGGGGCGAAGTCGCCCTCGCCCTCGTTGATGTACTCCGGGACCTTGACGTCGGTGTAGCCGTGGTCCTCGAACCAGGCCCGGTAGGCGTCGGCCTCGGCCGCCCGCTCCTGGTGGCGGAACTTCGCGATGAGCACCTTGCCGTCGACCACGGTGGCCCCGTTCGCGGAGAACACCATGTCCGGCAGGCCCGGGACGGGGTCGATGGCGGAGACCTCGTGGCCGAGGCCGAGGTAGAGGTCCCGGATCCGCTCCCACTGGACCAGCGCCAGCTCGGCGTCCATCGGCTTGTCCGGGTTCATCCACGGGTTGATCGCGTAGCTCACCTGGAAGTGGGTGGGCCGGCACATCAGGTAGTGGCGCTTCGTGGCCGTGCGCCGCGTGGACTCAGCCATGCTCCGGCCTCATCTCCGTACGGATGCGGCTGGCCACGATGTGGGCGGTGCTCAGCGCCTCTTCCAGCGATTCGCCCGTGGCGCCCAGGAAGCCGAGGATGTTGTTGCCCGCCGGCGGACGCTTGATGACGGTCCCGGGAGTGGCCGTGATCTTGAGGAAGAAGACGGAGGACGGGACGTCCTGCGGCACCTCGATCGACTCGACCGTGCCCGCCCCGCTGATCAGGCACATCGCGGCGGTGTGCACCGAGGTCGGCGAGTAGTGCGAGACGTCGGGCCGGGTGCCCCGGGCCACGTCCACCACGCACCGGATGGGGTCGTGGCCCGCGCTGATCCGCGCCATGTGGTCGAGCCCGCCGCCGCCGGGGCGGATCGCGATCTCCAGGATGAAGGGCCTGCCCTGGTGGAACCTCACCTCCGCGTGCAGCACGGACCGGCGCAGTCCCTGGGCGTGGGCCGCGTCCCGGACCACCTCGTGGACCGCGGCCACCTGCTCGGGGGTCAGGGAGCTCGGCGCGTGGTGGACGTCGTCGTCGAAGGTCCCGCTCTCGACGGTGATCCGGTCCACGATGGAGCCGAGGTACACCTCGTCGTCCCAGGCCAGCGCCTCGATGAGGTGCTCGTGGCCGTCGAGGTAGCCCTCGACGATGATCCCGTTCGGGCCGAGGTCCAGGCCGTCCGCCTCCATCAGCGCCCAGGTCATGGTCTCGATGCCCAGGGTGGCGTCCGCGAAGCGGGCCCTCATCTCCTCGGCGTCGTCGACCTTGAAGACGAAGTTGCTGGCCGCGCCCAGGGTCGGCTTGAGGATCAGCGGGTAGCCCAGTTCTTCGCCGGCGGCCAGCGCGGCCTCGATGTCGGGGGCGTGGCGGAAGCCGGGGTGCGCCGCGCTGCCGCGCTCGTGCGCCTGGCGCATCAGGAGCTTGTTGCGGCTGGTCCGGGCCGCTTCGAGGCCGATGCTCGGCAGTCCGAGCGCCTCGGCGACGACCGCCACCGTGACGACCCCGGACTCCGAGAAGGTCAGGACCCCCTCGAACTCCTCCTCCGCGTGCCAGACCTTGGCGGCCGTGACGATGTCCTCGATGTGCTTGGATCCGGCGATCCGGTACCGCTCCGCGTCCCAGAAGTCCTCGGTGCCCAGTCCGTTGAGGACGTAGACCTCTGCTCCGAGGTCCTGGACCTGCTGGTAGCGGGAGACGTAGTAGGTGGCGTTCTGGCTGGCCTCGATGGCGAGCAGCTTCATCTCTGCTTCCCCCCTCAGACCTTGGCCGGGACGGACTCGCGGGCCTCGGCGGCGCGCTCGGTGACCTCGGCGGCGCGCTCGGTGACCTCGGCGGCTCCGGCGACGGCCCCGGCCTCCTCGGCGGCAGCGGCGGCGGCGACCTCACGGTCGTGCTTGCTGAGCGAGATGACGGTGATGGTGGCGATGACGACGACCAGGGCGGAGAGGGCGTAGAAGCCGTTCTTCACGTTGGTGGAGTCGACCAGGAGCGAGATCAGGACGACGGCGGTGGTGCCGGCGGCGAGGCCGAAGGCGTTGGTGGCACCGAAGACGAAGCCCGTCTTCTCCTCGGGCGCCGCGCTCATCAGGGCGGTACGGGCCGAGATGCGGGCCACGCAGAAGGCGATGGCGGCGAAGGGGATGACGGCCATCATCGCGTAGAGGTGGATGGACTCCAGGGACAGGAGCACCGCGAAGGCGAGGTAGCCGATCAGGGCCGTCTTCAGCACGGTGGCCTTGGAACTGATCTTCTTGAAGGCCCAGGCCGCGAACAGCGCACCGATGCCGAACAGGGCGTCGACGATGCCGAGGTAGCCGGCGTTGGACTTGAAGCCCTCGATGACCAGGACCAGCATGATGCTGTTGCCGACGATGATGACGATGTTGCCGATGATGTAGAGCACCGCGAGACGGGCCAGCGGCGGGCGGGAAGCGGTCAGCCGGGCGGCGGCAGCGGCAGCGGCCTTGGCCGCGGCCTCCGGGGCGCTGGTGCCCTCGCCGGCCGGACGACGGCCGATGAAGAACAGCAGGACGGCGGAGAGCAGGAACGTGATCGCGTTGAAGTAGAAGAGCGACGTGGTGCCGACCCAGACGATCACCCAGCCACCGAGGGCCGCCGAGGCGAGCGTGCCGCCCTGGATGGCGATCTCGGCGTTGCCGTTGAACTGGGCCAGCCGGGACTCGGGGATGCGCTCCTTGATCAGGGCGTTGCTGGCCGGGAAGAAGAGGGCCGCGGAGATCGACAGGACGAAGCTGGCGACGTAGCTGACGGTCGAGGGGTTGCCGCCGAGGACCAGCCAGACCGGCAGACCGATCGCGGCGGCCGCGCTGGCCAGGTCGGAGACCATCGCCAGGGTCCGGCGGTCGAAGCGGTCGGCGAGCTTGCCGAAGAACAGGGAGAGCGCCACCTGCGGGATGGTGACGGCGATCATCAGCCAGCTGACCGCGAGCATGGTGTTGGCCTCGGTGAAGACCAGGTACGAGGCGGCGGTGAGCTGGATGCCGTTGCCGAGGTTGGTGATGAAGGTCGCGGGGATGAGCAGTCGTTCTGCCCGATTGGGCCGGGGCGGGGCGATCGTGGACACAGTGCTCCTCGGAGGTCAGGCTCGGATGTCGGCCGGCTCGGCCACGGGCGCGAAGGCCCCGACCGCGGTGGACAGGAGGGGGAGTCGCAGGGGAGCGACGTGGGCGGCCTCGAAGGGGCCGGCCGGAAGGGTCAGATCGGCCCCGGCGCGCTCGGCACGGGCGGCGAGGTCGACGAGCAGCGGAGCGGCGCAGGCCGTCAGCGTCCGGACGGCGAGGACCAGGTCCCCGAGGTCGGCCGGCACGTCGGCCGTCACCCGGTCCGCCTGCTTCAGCAGCCGGTCGAGGTGGACGACGACCAGGTCGGCGGCCCGGTGGAGGCTGAAGCTCTCCAGCTCGTAGTGGGAGCGGAAGCGCTCGACGACGATGCCCGCGTGATCGGCGCCGGTCCGCGACACCGGGAGCAGTGCGTCCGCCGGGACGGCGGCGAGCAGCTCCTCCAGGCGGCCGGCGAGCCGGTTCCAGGGCTCGACCAGCCGGGAGCTCGCCAGGGTGTCGAGCGCCTCGCGGCTGAAGTTCGTCCGGGAGTGCTCCGGCGCGGTGAGCGCCAGGTAGAAGCGCACCAGGTCGCGCGGCACCTCGGCGACCAGATCGGCGGCCCAGACCACGTGGCCTTTACTCGTTGAGAACTTCTGGTTCTCCAGTTCGTAGAACTCGTTCGACACGATGGCGTGGGGCTCGACGTACCGGTCGCCGTGCGCCATCAGCAGCGCCAGGTGCGTCATTCCCCAGAAGTAGACGTTGTCGAATCCGAGGAAGTACACGAGGTCGATGCCGTGCTCGGACAGCCAGTGCTCGTCGTAGCGGTCGGTGTGCTCACCGAGCTGCTCGGCGGCGTACCAGGTGCAGTACATCGAGGCGGCCATGCCCTCGGCCCAGGCGTTGAGGACCTGGCCCGGCGTCTCGACGAACGGCGCCGGGATGCCCCAGCCGGTCGGGTAGGTGATCGGGAAGTCCGGCAGCGGACGCTCCAGCGCCTCGCGGACCAGCTGCGCGGTGTGCGGCCGCAGCACGTCCCGGTGCCGGACGTAGTAGTCGGCGAGGCGGTCCCGGTACTCCTCCATCGGCAGCACGAGGATCTGCGCCTCGCGGTGCGTGACCACGGCGTCCGGGTCGACGGTGGAGCGGGGACGCAGCAGCTCGTCGAAGTTGTTGGGGTGTCCGCAGGACTCGCAGAGTCCGCCGCGGCTCTCCACCAGGCACACCGGGCAGTCGCCGGCGACCAGGCCCTCCATGAGGTACTCGCCGGTGGCCTCGACGTACGGCAGGCGCACGGTCTGCAGCCGGAACGCGCCGTCGTTGTGGAGGTCGGTGACGAAGTCGATGACGGTCTGCCGGTACCCCTTGTCGAAGGGGGCGAAGCCGTCCACGGAGATTCCGGCCGCCTCCAGGGTGGCGCGGATCTGCGTCGCGGAGCGCAGGGCCAGCTCCTCCGGCGTCAGGCCGGCCTTCGCCGCGCTGGACACCACGTAGGTCTGGCTGTCGTCGGTGCCGCTGGTGAAGATCACCGGACGGCCGGACGCCCGCAGGTAGCGTGCGTGCACGTCACCGGCCAGGTACGGGCCCGCCAGGTGCCCGGTGTGCAGGTCCCCGTTGGGGGTCGGCGGCGGCGCGATGATGACCGTACGGCGTGTCATGCCCGGGCTCCTTCGTGGCGTGCTGCGAACCGCTGCGTCATGTCGAGGTCCCACCAGACCGAATACATCTCGAAGTCCTCGGCGGACTCGTTGATCACCCGGTGGTCCGAGCCGGGGGCGAAGTAGACGATGTCCCCGGTCACGAGGGGCTTGCGGACGCCCTGCGACTCCAGGACCGCGGTGCCGGAGACGGCGATGAAGATCTCGTACTCGTGGTGGGCGTGCGCCGTCGACGCGGTGCCGGGCCGGATCACGCACCAGGACCCCTCGAAGGGGGCGTTGAGCTCGGGCCAGGGCAGCAGGCGCTGGGCGTCCAGCCCGTTCTCGTGCGTCAGTCCGTCGCGGTCGAGTTGCTTGGTGAGCATGTGGGTCGTTCTCTCCTCGTCAGGCGGGTACGGCTCGTGAGGGGCGCGCGGAGCTCAGACCGCGCCGGCGAGCGCGAGCTCGCGCTCCTGGGCCGGGATCTCCAGCGATCTCGTCCGGCGGTGCGCCACGATGTCCTGGGTGATCTCGGCGGAGCGGCCGGCGAGCACGCTGAGCAGCGAGTCGGCGATGCCGTGGGTGGCCTCGTTGACGCCCTGCAGGTAGCAGGCGGCGGTCGCCGGGCGGCCCAGGTCGAGCCGGTAGTTCCGGCTCACGTTGATCTCGTCGAGTCCGATCGACTGCGCGAGGGCCTTGACCGCCCACGGCATCTCGCGGACGAAACCGGTGCCCAGGAGCACGAGGTCCGTGCGCATCTCCCGCTCGGCACCCGACTTGCGGTCGACGAGGGTCAGGACGATCTCCTCGCCGTCCATCCGCGCGGCGCTCACGTCGGTCATGGGGTGGAGCGCCAGGCGCTCCTGGCCGCTGCGGCGGTCCTGGTAGAACTGCCGGTACAGACCGTCGAGGGTGGCAGGGGACAGACCGCCGTAGTTGGAGCGGTACATCTCGGCGAGCAGCTGCTGGCGGGCCTCGGGCGAGGACTCGTAGAACTCGTCGATGAAGGACGTGTAGTACAGCTCGTTGGTGAACTTGCTGCTCTCGTAGCCGTTCAGGCCGATGGACCGCATGATCATGGTCGGCTTGCACTCGGGCAGGTCCCGCAGGGCCGCCCCGAACAGCTCGGCCGCGCTCTGCGCACCGCCGATGACCGCGACCCGGTGCGGCAGGTCCGCGCGCACCCCGGCGATGCGCTGCGTGTACTGCGTGCTGTGGATGACGCGCTCGGCCGGCAGGCCGTCGAACACCGCGGGGACGTGGGCGTCGCGGCCGGCGCCGATCACGAGGTAACGGCAGCCGATGGTGTCGCCGCCCGCGAGGGTGACCAGCCAGCCCGAGAGTTCGCCGTCGTCGCCGTTGACCGCTTCGACGGAGGTGCACTCGCGGCCGTATTCGACCTTCACCGTGGCGAGTTCGTCGGCCACCCACTGCAGGTACTCGGATATCTCGCTGCGGTACGGAACGAAGCTGGCCAGGTTGACGAAGGCGTCGAGCCGCTCCTGCGAGTGAAGGAAGTTGACGAAGGAAAAGCGGCTGCACGGATTGCGCATGGTGACCAGGTCCTTGAGGAAGGAGACCTGGCTGAGCGCGTCGGGCAGCAGCATGCCGCGCTGCCACACGATGTCGTGCTCCCGCTCGATGAGCAGGGTGTCGCCGGCCAGCTCGGGAGCGAGCTCCTCGACGGCGACCGCCAGCGCGAGGTTCGCCGGTCCTGCACCGACTGCGAGCAGTTCGACGTTGCGATGCGCCATGGAAGTACCTCCAGATGGAACAGGTGGACAGGTTCGTACGGTCGGGCAGGACGGTTCGGGATCTCTTTCCCGTCCTTGCGTCGCCTCCCGAAACCGGGTGATGTCCACATTCCACGGGAGCCCCCGATTGCCCGGAAGCGAAGTCGGACACGGACAATCAACTCGGCCGAGTGCCTGGTCAGAGGGTTGATTGGCCGGTGTTCCGGACTGCTTCCGGTCAATGCGGAGCGCCTTTTCCATTGGCCCCAGTGATCAGTCGCGTTCGCGCATCCGGCCGGCCCGAAACATCCCTCGGGCGGCCGGGCTTCCATCTCCACCCCATGAAGGAGCCCTCGTGCCGCTCACCGAGCACATCACCCCCGCCGGCGCTCTCTACCGTTCGGAAAGCCCCACCCGGGTCGCCACTCGCCGCCATCTGCTGATGTGCCGGCCCCGGCACTACGACGTCACGTATTCGATCAACCCGTGGATGAACCCGCAGCACGCCACGGACAACGCGCTCGCGGTCGAGCAGTGGGAGGGCCTGCGCGAGCTGTACCTCGAACTCGGCCACGTGGTCGAGGAGATAGACCCCATCGAGGGCCTGCCCGACATGGTGTTCGCGGCCAACGGCGCCACCGTGGTCGACGGCAAGGTCTACGGGGCCCGCTTCCGGCACGCGGAGCGCACCGCGGAGGGGCCCGCGTACCTGAGATGGCTGGAAGGCCGCGGCTACACGGACACGCTGTGGCCCGAGTTCGTCAACGAGGGCGAGGGCGACATCCTCACCGTCGGACGGCGCCTGCTGGCCGGCACCGGCTTCCGCACCGACCCGCGCTCACACGCGGAGGCGCAGGAGTTCTTCGGTCTCCCGGTCACCTCGCTGACGCTGGTGAACCCGGAGTTCTACCACCTGGACACGGCGCTCTCCGTCCTGTCGGACGACGAGGTCATGTACTACCCGGCCGCCTTCTCCCAGGGCAGCCAGGCGGTGCTGCGGGCCATGTTCCCCAGCGCGGTCCTGGCCGACGCCGAGGACGCCGCCGTGTTCGGGCTCAACGCCTTCTCCGACGGCCGCCACGTGCTGCTTCCTGCCGCGGCCACCGGCCTGCACGCCAAGCTGCGCGCGCGGGGCTTCGAGCCGATCGGGGTGGAGCTCTCCGAGCTGCTCAAGGCCGGCGGCAGCGTCAAGTGCTGCACGCTCGAACTCCGCGACCGCTGAGCGGGACCGGACGGGGCGCGGCCGGCGGACGCCCCGCACCTTCCGTGCTGACGCGGCGGCACGGAAGGTGGCACGGGCGCTCCCGTCACACGGTGGCCGGCCGGCAGCTGCGGCAGCCCCGGAACCCGGCGGCGGCGGCCTCGTCGGCCGAGGTGAACGGCACCTCGTGCCGGGCGGTGATGCGGCGCGCGTGCGCGCACGTCGGGTAGCAGAAGATCCGTGTGGTCCCGCTGCCCAGGAAGCGGGCCCCCAGGCGTACGAACCGCTCCACCCGCTCGGCGTCCACGCCCTCCCATTCCCGCAGCCTCCCCTCGAACGCGGCCGGCAGCCCGCAGTCCGCCGGCAGCCCGTCGTCCCGGCACACCCGGTGCGCCGGCACGAGTACGGGCACGGGATTGGCCCGGACGGCCGCCATCACCTCCGCGGGGGCGAGACCGGGCAGACCGGCTTCGCGGGCCAGCCAGCCCGTCGGACGCAACTGCCCGAACGGGATGAGCCGGGTGGCCTGCAGGACCGCACTCTGCTCGTCGGGCAGCGGCCCGAAGTCGTAGCGCAGGGTCCGGTCCCGGCCGCGCAGGGCCCGCGCCAGACCCGGCGGGGGCTTGGCCGCGGAGAGCACCGACCGCCGGGTCCGGGCCCGGTAGGCCTCCTCGAACGCCGTGTCGTCGGCGTACCAGTCGGTGGCGGCGGCACCGGTCACCGCTCCCCGCCCGTGAGCCACGTAGAGGGGGCCGACCGGTGAGTCGGTGCGTACGTAGCAGTCGTAGCGGTGCGCCGGAACACCGGCGCGCTCCAGCACACGTACCGCGAACCCTGCGGGTGCCACCTGGCGCAGGGTGCTCAACTCGTCCGGCAGTCTCATCCCGCCGCCTCCTTCCGTTCCTCTCGGGCCGGCCCGTGCCGCGTACGGTCGGCGGCTAAGACGGGCTCGGCGCGCAGAGTGGCCAGACCCCGCGACACCTGCGCCTTCACCGTTCCGACCGGGCAGTCCAGGACCGCGGCCATTTCCTGGTAGGTCAGCTCGCCGATGTACCTCAGGACCACGGGCAGCCGGTGGTGGTCCGGCAGACCCGACAGCGCGGCCACCAGCCGGGCCCGCCGCGCCCCGTCGAGCGCGCGTTGTTCCGGCCCCGGAGCGTCGTCCAGGGTCTCGGCACACGTGACTTCGACGCCGTCGGCCACGCCGGGCCGGCGGCTCAGGGTACGGAGGTGGTTGCGCCACACGTTCGCCGCGATGGTGAGCAGCCAGGCACGGGGCTGGAGCTGCCTGCGGCGCTCGGCGGAGTAGTCGCGCAAGGCGGAATAGGCGCGCAGGAAGGTTTCCTGGCCCAGGTCGTCGGCTTCTCGCGCGGAGCCCGAGAGGCGCAGCAGAACGGACCGCACGGCACCGGCCTGGGTGCGTACGAGTTCGGTGAACCCGTCGTCCAGGTCGGTCGCGAGCAGTTCCGTCAGCGGCAGAGCCATCTCGTCCATCGTCCTGGTAAACACCGGAGCGCGCGAGACCGTTGCACCGGACGCGGGCCCGCACACTCGGTTTTTTGCTTCTGGCCAAAACAACGGTGTTCTTGGCCAGAAGCGACACCTGATGATCAAGGTTTTGGAGTTACGGTCGGATCGTGGGCGCCGAGTCGCCCCACGGTTCGAATTGGTCATGGTCCTGCGGGATTTCGGGGGGGCACGATGTCGACCCTTGTGCATGGAGAATTAGGGAAACCTTTTTCCAGGCGTTGTCCTCTCGCCCTCTTTCCTGTCGTGCCGCGCCGTCCGGCACCGCACAGTGACCCGATTTCCAAAGATCCCAACGGACTGCGCCTCGCGCGTTCCGTCGCCGCGCACCTTCCGCTCGCAGCCGCTGGAAAGGCACCGCCGAGCTGCACCTCAGCCACCAGGGGGAACGTTGGAGAACCGCGTATTCGGGACGAGGTCCACGGAGGACTGCAGCTGGTCGTTCGGTGAGCGGATCCGCTCGTTCCGGGGGCGGGCCGGCCTGCCCCAGCACGAGCTCGCGGAACGCGCCGGAGTGAGCGTGCGGACGCTGCGCGACATCGAGCAGGGCCGGGTGCGCCGGCCGCAGACACGGACGCTGCAGCTGCTGGCCGACGCGCTGGGCCTCGACGCGGACGCGGCGCGGCAGCTTTCGGCGCCCGCGCGCGATGCCGTGCGCCCCGGTGACGCGCGCCCTGCCGACGGGCGCCTGCAGATCGGGATTCTCGGGCCGCTGTCCGTGCGGTACCGGGGCGTCGAGACGCCCGTGCAGGCGACCAAGGTGCGGCGGTTGCTCGCCCTGCTGGCGCTCCAGCACCCGGAGCCGGCCAGCCTGGGGGAGATCACCCACGCCCTGTGGCCGAACGACCCCCCGCGCTCGTACCAGAGCCTGGTCCACACGTACGTCAGCCAGGCGCGCCGGCTGCTGCTCCCCTCCGACTCCGCCACGGGGGTGCCGGCCGACTCGTTCCTGACGCGCACGCACACGGGCTACGCACTGGCCCTGGACCGCGATCAGGTCGACCTGACCCGCTTCCAGGACCTGTCGCTGCGGGCGCGGCAGGCACACGGGGCCGGAGACGCGGCGGCCGCCCACGAGCTGGCCGGACGCGCCTACAAGTGCTGGCGCGGCCCCCTCCTGGCGGGCGAACCGCTGCTGCCGCACCATCCCGCCGCCACGGCGGCGGCCCGGCAGCGGGTGGAGAGCCTGCTGCTGTACGCGGACCTCGCGCTGCAGCTGCACCGGCCCGGGCAGGTGGTGCAGGCGTTGCGCAGCGCCAGCGAGGAGGAGCCGCTGCACGAGGGCCTCCAGGCCTCGCTGATGCTGGCGCTGGCGAGCTGCGGGGAACAGCAGGAGGCCCTGAGGGTCTTCTCCGTGGTGACGCGCAGACTCGACCAGGAGCTGGGCGTCCAGCCGGGCGACGAACTGCGGCGCGCCCACCTGCGGATCCTGCACCAGGAGCTTCCGTGGCCGAGGACGGGACCGGTGGCCGAACGGGGGGCGCCGGGCGCGGGAGCACCGCTCGTACGGCGGCCCGCCACCGCGCCGCCGCCGAGGCCACGGCCGTCCCAGATGCCGGCCTCGAGCACGGGCTTCGTCGGCCGCGACACCGAGCTGGACCAGCTGGACCGGCTGCTCCTGCCCACCTGCGAACGCGGCGGGCAGGTCCCGGCGGCGCTGATCACGGGGTTCCCCGGAGTGGGCAAGACGGCGCTCGCCGTGCGCTGGGCGCACCTGGTCCGAGAGCGCTTCCCGGACGGGCAGCTGTACGGCGACCTGCACGGCTACGGCGACCGGCGCCCCCTGCGCCCGGAGGAGGTGCTCGCCTCCTTTCTGCGGGCGTTGGGCGTTCCGGACGGGGAGATCCCCGACACCCTCGACGAAGCCGCGAACCTGTACCGCACCCTGCTGTCGGACCGGAGGATGCTGATCGTCCTGGACAACGCGCGCGAGGAGAGCCAGATCCGGCCGCTCGTCCCGGGGACGGCGAGGTGCGCGGTCCTGGTCACGAGCCGCAACACCCTGCCGGGGCTGGTGGCCCGGGACGGTGTGCCCCGGCTCGACCTCAACGTGCTCGACCGGGACGAGGCGCTGGCGCTGCTGGGCCGGCTGTTGCGGAGCGGCCGCGTGGAGGCCGAGCCGCTGGCCGCGATGGCACTGGTCCGGCACTGCGGCGGTCTGCCGCTGGCGGTCCGGCTCCTCGCGGCCCGGCTCGCGGAGTATCCGGGGAGCGGCATCGCCCAGCTCTGCGTCGAGTTGCAGGAGGCCGGGGCGTTCTCGGACCTGCCGGTCCCGAGCGACGACCTGTTCGCCGCGGCCCATGCGGCGTTCGAACTCTCCTACGTGTCCCTGCTGGAACCCGTGCGGCGCTGCTTCCGGCTGCTCGCGCGGACCGAGGGGCGGCTCGTCAACGCGTACACGATGGCGGAACTGGCGGGCACGACCCCGATGGAGGCGACGCACCTGCTGCGGCGCCTGGTCGGTGCGAGCCTGCTCCGCGAGTGCGTGCCCGGCCGGTTCTCGCTGCCCGCTCCGCTCCTGCGCTACGCGCGCAGGCTGGCGCTGCAGGGCGACACGGAGCGGTTGCACGCCGTGTGACACGGGTGGCAGGCACGTCAGCCGCCGAGCGCCAGCCGGACGGCGAACACGCCGAACACGACGGCGGTGAGCCCGTCGGCGATCCGCAGCGTCCGCGGGGACCGCATGTGCCGGGCGAGCCGGTGGACCAGCCTCATCCAGGTGAGGAGCCAGATCAGCCCCAGGGCCAGGTAGCAGGCGGCCAGCAGCGGGACGCCCGCCTCGGGAGCCATGCCCGTGGGCACGAACTGGGGCAGGAAGGCCATCAGGAAGATGCCCACCTTGGGGTTGGACCCGGTGCACAGCAGGCCCTGTACGAAGGCCTGCCGGTCGGAGGGCCCGGCCGGGGCGGCGGCCGGGGTGGCCCGGACTGCGGCCACCCCGGCCGCCGGGGACTGAGCCGCCGGGGACTGAGCCGCCGGGACCTGAGCCACCGGGACCTGAGCCGCCGGGGCCTCGGCGCCTGCCGGCCGGGAGAACCGCCGCAGGGCGAGCGCGGCCCATCCGAGCAGGACGAGCGCGCCGGCCCACCGGAAGGCCGCGAACAGCTCCGGGCTGGCGGCGAGCAAAGCGGCCAGCCCGGCCGCACCGAGCCCGGCCTGGGCGGCCCCGGCCGTGATCATGCCGAGGGCGGCCGCGGTGGCCACCCTCAGGGACCCGTTCAGCACCAGACCGGTGATCAGGACGAGGTCGGGCCCGGGCATCATGATCACGATCAGGGAACTCACCAGGAACGCGGCGGTGTTGATCTCTACTCCTCGATGGACAGGAGGCGTTCCGCGGCGCGGACCGCCTCGTAGTCGCGCCGGATCTGCTCCTCGTCGGGGTGGGCGAGGATCACGAACCCGAAGTTGAGGCTGTCGACCAGGTCCCGGGTGGCGCGGACGTGGTCGCCGTCCTTCAGGCTCTGGACCGAGAAGTGGTGGCTCGGGAGGTCGCGGAGGGCCTCCAGGGCCGCCGTGCCGGAGACGGTGCCGGTGCGGGGCGCGATGTGGAAGACGCACATCTGGTGCAGCAGCAGCTCGTAGCCCTGGGGAAGTTCGCCCCCGGTCAGCCAGCGCACCGTCCGGTCGATCTGGCTGTCGGCGGTGGCGTTCCGGTTGAAACGCGGCTGGCCGCCGCCGTGGGGGCGGGCACCGAGCTCGATGAGCAGCGGCCCGTCCGCGGTGCCCATCACCTCGACGTGGGCCGAACCGAAGCGCAGGCCCACCGCGTCCAGGACGCCGAAGACGTACTCCGTGAGGCCCGGGATGGCCGGGTCGTCCGGGGGGAGCCACCGCATGGTGTCGTAGACGGCCATGTGCGGACCGTTGTCGACCTTGCGGTAGGCGCACACGTCGACCACGGCGTGCTTCCCGTCGTGGCTGAAGGTGTCGATCACGTACTCGGTGCCGGTGACGAACTTCTGCACGATGAGCCGGTCGTCGGTCTCGCCGAACTGGTTGGTCCGGCCGAGCTGGCGGCCGAAGACCGCCCGCCAGTCCTTCCCGCCCGCCAGTTTGATCACGCCGTCGGTGCTGGCGCTCTTGGGCGGCTTGACCACCAGGTCCGCCCCGGCCAGGCCCTCGCGCTCCAGCCAGGCCGCGACCTCCTCGGCGTCGTCGGTGCAGATCTGCGGGATGACCGGCAGGCCGGCCGCCGCGACGGCGGCCGCCATGCTGCTCTTGTCCCGCCGGGCCGCGGCGAGTTCGGGCACGTTGCTGCGGTGGGGCACCACGCGGGGGGCGAGGCGCTCGGCCAGTTCCACCCCGGACTCGCAGCCGGCCAGGACGGCTCGCGGGTCCAGCTCCCGCAGCCGCTCCACGACCGGCTCCAGGTCCCCCTCGTACACGATGGTCTCGGCGAAGTCCTGCGGCCGCCAGGAGGAGGCGTAGGCCTCCGGCGGGCGGGGGCCCGTCACCACCGCCACCACCGGGACGCCGTGCCCGGTCAGCGGCTCAGCGAAGAGGGCTCCCGAGGAGTAGGGGTCGACGATCACGCAGGGCCCGCTGCCCTGCGGTGCGCCCGGCCCCCGTTCAGCGTCCGTCACGGCCGGCCGCCCTTCCGGCCAGAGCGGCCACGGCGTCGCAGTAGCGCGCGAAGAACTCCCCGGCGGGTTCGCTGATGCGGCGGGCGCGCACCGGAGCGTGCACCATGCCCTCCTCCATCACGTACGTCACCGGCGTCCCGTTCTGCTCCAGCCGGGCGGTGTACTTCTCGGCGTCGACGCGCAGCGAGTCCATCTCGCAGCCCACCACGTAGGCGGGCGGCAGGTCGTGGAACTCGCCGGTCAGCAGCGGCGAGACGTACGGGTTCTCGGCCTGTTCGGGCTCGGGGCAGTAGCAGGCGGTGTAGAACTCCATCTCGCCACCGGACAGCAGCGGGGCGTCCTCGCCGCCGTGCCGCCAGCGGGTGAAGTCCAGCACGGGGCTGATCACCGCCTGGCCCCGCAGCCGGGGGCCGCCCCGGTCGCGCGCCATCATCGAGAGGACCACGGCCATGTTGGCCCCCGAGCTCTCCCCGCAGAGCACCGCGGCCTCGGGGTCGATGCCGTCGAGCCCGAGCGCGGGCAGGTCGGCCAGGGTTCCGCAGAGTCCGGCGTAGCAGTCCTCCAGCGGCCCGGGGTGCGGGTTCTCCGGGGCCATGCCGAAGTCGAGGGCGATCGCCACCAGACCGGTGCGGTCGGCGAGTTCGGCGACCAGGCTGTGGTGGCTGTGGAGCGAGCCGATGACGAAGCCCCCGCCGCGTATGTAGAACAGCACGGCGTCACCCCCGCGTCGGGCCGGTTCGTAGATGCGGATCCGGGCGGTGCGGCCCCCGTGGGTGACGGTCGCGTCCCGGTGGCTGACCCCCTCGGGCACCGGGATCGGCAGCACCTCGGTCAGCGCGTCGTACAGGGCGCGCTGTCGTTCGACGGGATAGGTGTAGAAGTCGGGTGGCAGGGCGCCGTCGACGGTCTCCACGAACTTCTCGATGCCGTCTGCGTAGGCCATGGGCAGCTTCGCTCACTTCCGGATACGGGGCGGGGAGGGGCTCAGGGGGTTTCTGCGGGTGCCGGTGCGGCCGGGCCGGGGGCCGCCCCGGTCGGCTCGGCGGCACGGGCGTCGGCCGGACCGGACTCGGCGGGACGGGCGTGATCGGACCCGGCGGCCGGCTCCTTCCCTACGGCCGGCTCCTTCCCGGCGGCGGGCGGTTCGGCCATGCCGAAGAGGATGGCGACGACCGCCACCGCGGTCAGGCCGCCGCACAGCCACCACACGGAGGCCGCCGACGCCTGCCAGGCGGCGATGCCGATCACCGGGCCGACCGCGTAGCCGATCTGCATGGGGAACGCGCAGGCGGCGATGTACCGGCCCCGCAGGTGTGCGGGGGCGACCCGGCCGGGCCAGGCGGAGGCAGTCGGGGTGCCGACGATCTCGCCGATCGTCCACACCACCGTCGCGACGACGAACATGGCCATGCCGGGGCCGGCCACGTACAGGTTCATGCCGACACCCACCAGGCCGATGCCCAGGGCGACCGCGAACCGGGCGGGGAGGTGCTGCACGTACTTGGTGAACAGCAGCTCCAGGCAGATGACCATGGCCGCGTTCAGCGACAGCAGGACCGAGTAGAAGGTCGGGCCGTGACCGTCGGCCTTGAGCTGGAGCGGCAGGGCGGAGGTGTGCTGGATGTAGACGACGGCGTTGAGGAACAGCGCCAGCAGGAACAGCAGGTAGCGCTTGTCCTGCAGCACGGCCAGGTACGACCGGCTGCCCTCCTCCGGCTTCGGCCCGGCGGAAGATGCGGTCGTGCCGGTGCGGACCAGGACCAGCGCGAGCAGGGCGAAGCCCGCCTGTGCGCCCGCCTCGGCGTAGAACATCAGGTTGTACGAGTAGGTGATGAGCAGGGCGCCGATCAGCGGGCCCGCGGTGGTGCCGAGGTTGAACGCCATCCGGTAGACGGCGAACACCATCACGTGGTGTTCCTCGGGGGTGGCCTCCACCAGCAGCGCCGAGGAGGCGGGCCGGTAGGCCTGGGCCACCACGCCGATCACCGCGGCCACCGCGATCACCAGGGGCAGGGTGTCGAGGTAGACCAGGCTGAGCGTGAGCAGACTGGCGAACGCCATGGAACCGACGATGGTCCGCGCGTAGCCGATCCGGTCCGAGACCGAACCGCCGACCAGGACCCCGACGACCGAGCCCACTCCGTACGCGCCGAGCGCGAAGGCGGCCGCGGAGGTGCTGAAGCCCTTGTCGGTGAGGTAGAGCACCAGGTAGATCTGGAGGAAGGTGCCCAGCCGGTTGATCAGCATGCCGACCAGGACCAGCCAGATCGGGCCGGGGATCCCCCTCAGTGTCTCGGTGACGGAAGGCCGGACGGCCTTCTGCCCCTCCGGGGAGCCTTGTCCGGTGGTGCTCACGGAGCCGGCACCTCCACCGGCCGGGAGACGACTTCCACGATCTCCGGGGTGCGCAGCAGCGCGGCGCGCGCCTGCTCGACGGAGTCGGACAGGGCGATCACGCGGGCGTAGCGGGAGATGTAGCCGCGGGGCGGCAGGCGCAGCACCGCACCCGGGTCGACCATGGCCTCGGCGCTGTGCACGTCGGGACCGAAGCGGTCCTCGTGGACGGTCACGGCCTCGATCTCGACGTCCTCGTCGGGGTAGAGGAAGGCAATCGCGGCGGCCTTGCGGTGCCGCGCCGTGGTGTCCGGCGTGCGGCCCGCGGCGGTGTCGGCCGCCGCCATCGCGACGTCGACACCGGTGGCCAGGTGCCCGAGGTAGGGGATCATGTCGCCGCCGAGACGGGCGTTGACCTCCATCAGGCGCAGACCGCCGGCGGTGATGCGGAACTCGGTGTGGCTGACGCCCGTGTGGAAGCCGAGCGCGGCGTGCGCGGCGCGCAGTGCCTCCAGCAGTTCGGGGTCGGTCAGCAGCGGGTCGGCCCCGTCGACCTCGTGGCCCGTCTCCTCGAAGAAGGGCGCCAGGCCGACCTGCTTGCGGGCCACGACGAGCGGCACGCACTCGCCGTCGAAGAAGGCAGCGTCGACGCTGATCTCCGGGCCGTCGGCGTACTCCTCCACGAGGACCGACACGTCGAAGACGGGCACGCCGGGGTAGGAGGCGCCGGAGGCGGCCCGGTAGGCGTTCTCCATGTCCTCGGGGCCGTCGGCCTTGCGCACGCCCATCCCGCCGGCCAGGCCGCGCGGCTTCACCACGACGGGGAAGCCGATCTTCTCCGCCGCGGCCCGGGCCTCGCCCAGGGAGCGGACGCCGATCGAGACCGGCTGCGCGACCCGGGCCGCGTCCAGCGCGATCCGGGTGGCGTTCTTGTCCCGGCAGGCGGTGACCGCCTCGGGGGAGTTGCCCGGCAGCCCGAGCGCCTGCGCCACATGGGCGGCGGGCGTGACCAGTCCCTCGTCGTAGCAGAACACCCCGGCCACCTCGTGCGTGGCGGCCACCTGACGGGCGGCCTCGACCAGGGCGTGCGGGTCGGTGTTGTCGACGACCGTGCTCCCCACCACGTACGGGTCCTCCCAGCTCACCGGTGCGGGCTGGAGGAGCCATAACGCGTAGCGCCGGCTCACCGTCCGCAGGATGAACTCCCTGCTGCGCCGGCCACTGCTCCCGATCAACAGCAGAAGGGGCTTCTCCCCGTCCCACGCCATGGTCCACTCTCCTCGTTCGTCGTCATGCGTCCGGCGGGTGCGGTGCGAGCCCCTCACGGCCCCGCACCGCACCCGCCATCACCTGTAGAACACCGGCCGGGTCCGGGGCGTTGCACCGCCCCGGGACTTGGCCGGAAGGGGTCAGACCGCCGCGCCCGGGCGGGCGAGTCCGGGCGACAGGGGCCGGTATTCGCGGCTCGCGACGCCGCACGGACGGCCGGATTCCGCCGGCCGTCCGGCCGGCCGGACGTCGGGGAAGACCGCGGTGACCCGGCTGCCGGCCCGTACCGCCGGGATCTCGGCGCGCAGCCGCGCCGCGGACGTCTTGCGGTCGTGCCAGGGGCAGACGAGCCGGGAGGCGTCCGGCGTCACGCCGGCCAGGTGCAGCGGGCCGCCCCGGTGGGGGCACTCGGCGTTCATCACGAAGCCCCGGCCGTCGACCGTCGCGTACACGTACGAGGTGCCCGCGACGACCACACAGTTCTCCCGTCCGGCGACGGGGAAGCTCACTACAGGCATGTGCGGTAGTCCCCCACCGAGTGGATCTCGTAGACGCACTCCTCGGACAGGATGTCGGCGCCGTGCAGCCGGTTGCGCCGGATGACGACGCCCTCGCCGGCCTCCAGGGTCAGCGAGGAGCCCAGCCCGCTCTCGAAGCGCATGGTGCCCGAGACGATGTGGCAGAGCTCGTCGCCCTCGTGGCAGTGGGTGTTCGACAGCTCGTTGAAGGGCTCGACCAGGTGCGCCACCGGCGCCTCCACCCGTCCCTCCCGGATCGCCTCGTAGACGGGACCGTGCAGCTTCTTGAGCTCCGGCTGGTCGTCCATCCAGGCGATCTGCGCGCAGAAGTCCTGGTCGGCGACCTCCAGGAGCACCCGGTACTCCTCGATGCCGCGGACGATCTCGGGGATGATCCCCTCGCCGTGGGCCTCGATCAGCGGCGCGATGATCTTCTCGCGCGCCATGCGGCCGTGGTGCTGGTCGATGTGGACGTGCTCGGTGAAGTACGTGGTGTCGACGGAGTCGCCGAAGACTCCGTGCAGCAGCCGGTCGGCGCGCTGGCAGAAGTCGACCAGCGAGCTCTCCGTGTAGAACAGAGCGCCCACGTAGCGGAAGAACAGCTCGTGGTTCTTGCCGAGGTAGTGGAAGTAATTGTTCAGCAGCAGGCTGCTGTTGAGGTAGTACTGCCAGTACCGGTGGAGGTCGGCCTGGAGGCCGACGGACTCCAGCGTCCGCTCGAACAGGGTGCTGTGCTTGGTGTCGTGCACGCCGTAGCCGTACTCGTCGATGACGACCTTGAACCACTCGGACTGCACGGGTCCGTAATAGCCGAGCACGTTGCGGATCATCGGCGAGGCCTCGGAGAGGAAGTCGGCGGCGAACTGCACCAGCCACATGCGCGCCGCGCGCTCGGGGTCGCTGGAGCCGGTGATGGCCTGCTCCACCGGCGTCCGCTCCTCGCCGCCGCCCATGTCGAGGGAGTCCAGGTAGCTGTCGAGGCTGGCCTTGGTCCACTTCCCCGAGGTCTCGACCTCGTCGTCGAGGAAGCCGAAGGCGTACCGCTCCAGGGCGGGGCGGACCCGCTCGCCGAGCGCCCGGTTGGCCGGGCTGTAGAACGCGCGGAAGTCCTCCTCCTTGCCCCCCAGCCCGGACTTGGGGAAGAACACCAGGTCGGCCTCGTATATGGAGGTGAGCAGGCGCTGCACGGCCAGGCTGGTGTAGTCGAGGATGTTCTCCCGGCCCGGCACCTTGTCGAAGTCGAGGTACGGGAGCACCTGCGGCCGCAGCTGGCGCCGGTACGGGTTGTCGTGGTTCTGCCAGTCCGTGTTGTCGAGGAAGATCGGATTCGTGGCGTACTGCACGATGGCGTCGCGCAGGGCGGTGCCGCTGAGCTCGAACGGGATGTGCTCGGGTACGTGACTCATTGCGTGCTCCTTGGTCCGGATCGCAAGACGTGCGGCCGCGTGCCTGGTGGGCGGGCCGGGTGGGTCAGATGTGCGCGCTGAGGGAGAAGTCGCTCCAGCGGAGGCGGAGGGGGACCGTCTCACCCGCCTTCACCTGCACCGGCTTCTCCAGGGGGACCCACCCCTGCATCCAGTGCGAGCGGGTGTTCTCTGGGGAGTTGCACAGCGTGGTGCCGTTCCCCATGTCCAGTTCGAACCAGACGACCAGGGCGTGCGCCTCCCCGTCGGCGATCGGGACGAGGTCGGCCGGGCGTTCGCCCGGCTCCAGGTCGTCCTCGGCCAGGTCGAACGCCAGCACCTCCGCGGTGTCGGACAGGAACCGGTGGGGCCAGGTGTTGAGCCGCACCGGCAGGTGCCCGCGGGTGGCCAGTACGTTCATGAGGGAGACGTCGAAACCCTCGGCCGTCGTGACCTGGTTGAGCCGCAGGATGTCCTCGCTGCTGACGAGGCGGCCGTAGAGCCGTCCCGCGGAGGGGAGCATGATCCCGTCGGGTTTCAGCAGGTGCCGGCGCGCGTGCCGGATCGACGGCAGGAGGCCCTCGCCGATGAGAGCGCAGTCGACGATCTCCGAGATCAGCACGTCCACCGGGCCGTCGAGGTCACGGCCGATCTCCAGCAGGTTGGAAGGCTTCCCGATCACCGTGATGACATCGCTGAACCCGTGGGCGTCGACCACCTGACGGGCGACCTCCGCGAGCATCGGGTTCATCTCGCAGGTGATCACGCGGGCCGCTCCGGCCCGCGCCGCGGCCATGGCCAGCAGCCCGCTCCCCGAGCCGATGTCCAGGACGGTCGCCCCGGCCGGTATGCCCCGCTCCAGGGCGCCGACGAGGGCCTCGTTGCGCTCGGTGTCGTTCAGCATCGCGAAGTGCCAGCGGGGCACGGTTCTGCGGGCGATCCGCCCGAAGACCTCGGAGTCGGTGGCCGCGCCTCCGGCCGGCGTCGTGAGCAGCGCGGACGCCTGGTCGGCGATCTCGTTCATCTGCTGCGCCAGCGTCTGCAGCGAGGCCGTGATCAGGCGGTGCTGCGAGCTGGCGGGCGACGGACCCGGACCGCCCGGTCCCGGATCGTGCCCCGTTGTCGCGCCCCCTGCGCCCTGGACCTGCTGCATGTTCGCTCCTCCCGTTGAACCGCCGGATCAACCGTGGTGCACGAGCGGCGGGCAAGATCCCCGCGCCGTCGCAGAGTCGACCGTACGGAAGGCGGGTGGTGCGAAACTCCAGCGATCCTCCAGCCGTACCGGCGGTTCTGCCAGGCATTGACCCCTGAACGGGTAGGGGTTGACCTGCGAACGTGTCAGTGCTGCCGGTTCACTGGAAGCAGGCGGCAGAAACCGGGTCCCCGCGCCGGTTGATTCCGGCGCTACCGGGCGTCGTGGAAGATGACGCCCAGCACGTGGCGCTGACCGCTCGTCACGGAGCTCACCCCGTGCCTCAGGGTCACCCGGCTCCAGCCGCGCACCGAGCGCACCGGACGGTGGCTGACCGTGAAGATCATTCCCTGGCCCTGTACGGGCCTCTTGACGAGCGGGCGGGACTGGGCGCGCGGGCGCTGCTCGACGAAGACGCTCTCTCCGCCGGTGAAGTCCTCGTCCGGCCGGTCGAGCATGATCGCCACCTGGAGCGGGAAGGTCAGGTCGCCGTAGACGTCCTGGTGCAGGCAGTTGTAGCCGCCCCGCTCGTACCGGAGCAGGAGCGGCGTCGGGCGGTGCTGCCCGGCAGCCGCGCACGCCGCGATCAGTCCGTCGAACTCGGGGGCGAACGCCGGCTGCCCCAGGCGCCGCGCCCAGTCGTTGGCGATCCGGGCGAGCGGCGGGTACAGCTGCTCCCGCAGGTTCTGGACGAGCTCGGGCAGCGGGTGGGAGAAGTAGCGGTAGAGGCCCTCGCCGAAGCGGTGCCGCGCCATCGTCACCGTGCTGCGGAACGCGCTGGGATCGTCGAAGAGCTCCCGCAGGTCCGCGCACTGCCCGGCCGTCAGCAGCGGCGGGGTCAACGCCACTCCCTCCTGGTCCAGTTCGGCGGCCAGCGCCCGCCAGTCGACGTTCTCCAGGGCCGGCGCGCCACCCTTCGCGGTGAAGGACGTGGTGGAGGCCGGACCGGGCAGGTCGAAGCCCGGAAGCTGCGGTGGCTCGTAGACGCTCACGTGCTCTGCTTTCTGTGGCGGGGGAGGGTCAGTGCGCGGGCCGTGCGCCGGCCGCTTCAAGGGCGAGCAGATCGCGCTTGGCCTCCGGCCCTCCCGCGTACCCGCTGAGACTGCCCGTGGAGCCGATGATCCGGTGGCAGGGCAGCACCACGCACAGCGGATTCGTGCCCAGCGCCGTGCCGACGGCCCGCGCGGCACGGGGCCGGTCGAGCGCCTGGGCCAGCTGCCCGTAGGTCGCGGTCCGCCCGTACGGGACGAACTCGGCGAGCATCAGATTGGTGCGCCGGCTGAACGGGGTGGCCAGCCGCAGGTCCACTGGTACGGTGAATTCGCGGCGCCCGCCGCTCAGGTAGGCGTCGATCTGCTCCCGGGCCTCGTCCAGCACCTTGAGCCCCGGCGCTCCCGCATCTCCCGGCTCCACCGGGCTCAGTCCCGCCCGGCTCAGCCGCTCCGCCGCCGTCTCCGCCGTGCCGTAGCAGCACAGCACGAGCGCGTCGTCCGTCGCTGCCAGCACGAGCGACCCCACACGCGTGGCATGGAACGCCACTGTGGCGACGCCGGTGGCAGGGCTGGTGGTCCGCATGGCACGACTCCTTCGTTCGTCAGATCCTCGTTCAGCACGCTCGCGTCCCGCTCGGGAAACCCACAAGGCGGCCGACGGTAGAAACACCGTCTCCGTGCGAACAGTTGCGAAACGATGCCCACCACCACGCAAAAAGGCCCCCTGCCCCGCGTTTTCGCAGGTCAGAGGGCCTTTGACGATATGGAGCCATTACTGCCGCAACGCGTGCACCGCGGGGCGGAGGTCGGCCTGGTAGGACTGCGCGTTGCGGCGGGTCTCGGTGACGCTGTCGCCGCCGAACTTCTCCGCCACGGCGTCCGCCAGCACGAGGGCGACCATCGTCTCGGCGACGATGCCGGCCGCCGGGACCGCGCACACGTCGGAGCGCTGGTGGTGGGCCTGGGCCGCCTCGCCCGTGGTGACATCGACCGTCGCCAGGGCGCGCGGCACGGTCGCGATCGGCTTCATCGCGGCTCGTACGCGCAGCAACTCGCCCGTGGTCATCCCGCCCTCGGTGCCGCCGGAGCGGCCGGACGAACGGCGGATGCCGTTCTCGGTCGGCACGATCTCGTCGTGCGCCCTCGAGCCGGGCGTGCGGGCGAGCTCGAAGCCGTCGCCGACCTCGACGCCCTTGATGGCCTGGATGCCCATCAGTGCCCCAGCGAGCCGGGCGTCGAGACGGCGGTCCCAGTGGACGTGGGAACCGAGGCCGACCGGCACTCCGTAGGCGAGAACCTCCACCACGCCGCCCAGGGTGTCGCCGTCCCGGTGGGCCCGGTCGATCTCCGCCACCATCGCCTTCGACGCGTCCGCGTCCAGGCAGCGCACCGGGTCCGCGTCCAGCCTCGCCTCGTCGGCGGGGACCGGAAGGACCCCGTACGGAGCCCTGACGCCGGCGAGCTCGACGACATGAGAGACGATCTCGATGCCCGTCGTCTCCTTGAGGTACGACCGCGCCACCGCTCCCAGCGCCACGCGGGCCGCCGTCTCGCGGGCGCTCGCCCGCTCCAGGACGGGGCGCGCCTCGTCGAGCGCGTACTTCTGCATGCCTGCCAGGTCGGCGTGTCCGGGACGGGGACGGGTCAACGGGGCGTTGCGCGCCAGCTTCGCCAGTTCGGCGGGGTCGACCGGATCGGCGGCCATGACCTGCTCCCACTTCGGCCACTCGGTGTTGCCCACCAGTACGGCGACCGGTGAGCCCATCGTGAGGCCGTGTCGTACGCCCCCGAGGAACGTGACCTCGTCCCGCTCGAACTTCATCCGCGCGCCGCGTCCGTGGCCCAGCCGCCGCCGGGCCAGCTGGTCCGCCACCATCGCCGTTGTGATCGGCACGCCGGCGGGCAGACCCTCCAGGGTCGCCACCAGTGCAGGGCCGTGCGATTCCCCCGCCGTCAGCCAGCGCAACCTGCTCAATGTCCTTCTCCCTCGGTGAGATCGGTGGGGTCGGTGGGGTCGGCGGGGTCGGCGGGGCCGGCGGGGGTAGGGGCGGTGAAGTCGCGTGTTCCGTGCAGCCAGGCGAGCCTGTCGTACAGCTCGTCCACCGTCAGCGCCGCCAGCATCGCGTCGCGTGCCGCAGCCGCCTCGCCCGCCGGGTGGAAGAGCCGCGCGCCCAGCTCGCGTGCCACCAGCTGGGTCCTCGCCGTACGACCCCGCCGCACCGCGTTGTACTCCGCCAGGCGCTGGGGGACTTCCCGCCCGTCGCAGTCGAGCAGTTCACCGAGCACCGCGGCGTCCTCCAGGGTCATGGACACGCCTTGGATCGCGTACGGCAGCATCGGGTGCGCGGCGTTGCCGAGCAGCGCGACCCGGCCATCGGTCCAGCGGGCGACGGGGTCGCGGTCGCAGAGCACCCAGGTCCGCCACTGCTCGCCCAGCTCCAGCAGCTCGCGGACCGAGCCGGCCAGCTCCGGGAACTCGCCCAGCACCTGCGACTTCTCGAGCGGCAGTCCGACGGCGGCCTCCGGCGCGCCGTGGTCGTGGGTGGCGGCCAGGTTCAGGTACGCCGCGCCGTCGGCCGTGCGGTGGACGAAGTGGACGACGTGCCAGCCCGGGCCCGCCCAGGCCGTCACGCCGGCGGGTGACAGCTCGGCCGGGAGGCGCCCCTGCGCGATGCCGGCGAGGGGGACGACCGAGTGGTAGATGGTGTGGCCGGAGACCTTGGGGTCACCGTCGCCCACGAGCCGGCGGCGGACGGCGGAGCGGATGCCGTCGGCGGCGATCAGTGCGGAGCCGGTGAAGCGGCCGCCCGTGGTGGTGACCGCGGTGACCCGGTCCGGGGTCTGCTCGTACCAGGCGACCGGCTCGGCGGTGAGCAGCTCGATGCCGGTGGCCGCGCGGCACGCGTCCAGCAGTGCCGAGTGGAGCTCGCCGCGGTGCAGTACCGCGTACGGGTTGCCGAAACGCTGCTGGTAGCGGCCGGTCAGGGGCATGCCGGCGATCCGTTCACCGGTCGTGGCGTCCATGAGGCGCAACTCTTCGGTGAAGACGGCTTGCCGGCGCACCGCTCGGACGACCCGCTCCACCCCGATCCGGTCGAGTGCGTGGAACGCGTTCGGTGACAGCTGCGTGCCCGCGCCGGGCTCGGCGATCTCGGCCCGTCGCTCCAGTACGGTCACGCGATGCCCCCTGGCGGCAACGCTCAGCGCCGTCGCCAGGCCCCCGATGCCCGCGCCGACGACCACTATGCGATCGGCGTCCCTCACGTCAGAACCTCCTCGGGGAAGAGCCGGGTCAGCTCGGCGTGGAATCCGGGGAACGTCTTGCCCACACACGCCGGATCGTCGAGGGTGAGGCGGCCCGGAGCGCGCAGCCCCAGTACCGAGAACGCCATCGCGATCCGGTGGTCCCGGTGGCAGGCGATCCTCGCCGGCCGGACCGCCCCCGTCCCCGCTCCGGTTCCCGCTCCCGCTCCCGCTCCCGGGTACACCGTCAGCCAGTCGCGGCCCGTCTGCGTCATCACCCCGCACGCGGCCAGGTTCCCGGCGACGGCGGCGATACGGTCCGACTCCTTCAGCCGGGCGTGCCCGATACCGCGGATGGTGATGGGCGAGTCGGCGAGCGGGGCGATCGCGGCCAGCGTCATGAACGTGTCCGAGATCGTGCCCATGTCGACCTCGAAGCCGCCGCGCAGGGGGCCCGTTCCGGTGACCGTCGTCGAGTCCGCGCGGATCTCCACCCGGGCGCCGGCCCTGCGCAGCGTCTCGACGAAGCCGAGGTCCCCCTGAAGGCTGTCGCGGCCGAGACCCGGCACGGTGACCGTACGTCCGGTGACGGCCGCGGCCGCGAAGAAGTACGAGGCCGTGGAGGCGTCCGGCTCGATCACCAGGTCGGTGGCCGTGTAGCCCCCGCCCGCGGTCGCGATGACGCCGGGCGCGTCTTCGTCGACACGCGCGCCGAAGCGGCGCATCAGCGCGATGGTCATGTCGATGTACGGCCGGCTGACCAGGTCCCGTACGGTCACGGTCAGCGGGTCGGACAGGAGGGGCGCCGCCATCAGCAGGCCGCTCAGGAACTGGCTGCTCAGCCGGCCGTCCACGTCCAGTGCGCCGCCGCGCAGGCCATCGGCGTCCACCCGCAGCGGCAGCCCGCCGGCCCCCTCGGTACTCACCTTCGCCCCGAGGGCGCTCAGCGCGTCGGCCAGCGGACGCAGGGGGCGGGCCCGCAGCTGTTCGGATCCGTCGAAGACGTAGGCGCCCCGGCCCGTGGCGGCGAACGGGGGCAGGAAACGGGCCGCCGTCCCGGCGTCGGCGCACCAGACGCGGGCTCCGGCCGTCGGGCCACGCCCCGCTCCGGTGATCTCCCAGGACGTTCCGTACTCCGACACCCGCACGCCCAGGGCCGTCAGCGCGTCCCGGAAGGCCACCGTGTCGTCGCTGACCAGCGGGGCCCGGAGCGTGCTGGTGCCGGGCGCCGCCGCGGCCAGCAGCAGGGCACGGTTCGTGATGCTCTTGGATCCCGGGATCCGGGCCGTGAGCGGGATGGCGCTCATCGGGCCTCTCCCCGCGCCGCCCCGGCCGCCCTGGCCACGCTCGCCCGGACCGCCGCCGCCACTCGCTGCCCGGTCAGGCCGTGCTGCTCGTACAGGGTGCGGAAGGGCGCGGACGCCCCGAACCGGTCGATGCCGACGGCCTCTCCGGCGTCGCCGGTCAGGGCGTGCCAGCCGAGGGTGGAGCCCGCCTCCACCGAGACCCTGGCGCGCACCTGCGGCGGAAGTACGGCATCGCGGTACTCCTGGCTCTGCTCGGCGAACCACTCCAGGCAGGGCAGCGAAACGACCCGGGTCGGCGTCCCGTCCTGTTCCAGGATGCGGCGGGCCTCCAGCGCGATGTGCACCTCGCTGCCGGTGGCCAGCACGATCGCCGCGGGCTCGCCGCCCGCCGCCTCGGCGAGCACGTAGCCGCCGCGGGCGACCGCGCCGGGGCCCGGGTCGGGGAGTACCGGGACGTTCTGCCGCGTCAGACAGAGCCCTGCGGGCCGGTCGCCGCGGGCCAGGATCGCCTGCCAGGCCGCGGCGGTCTCGTTGGCGTCGGCGGGACGGACCACGTCGAGGCCGGGGATGCCGCGCAACGACCACAGGTGCTCGATGGGCTGGTGGGTCGGCCCGTCCTCGCCGAGGCCGATGGAGTCGTGGGTCCAGACGAAGGTGACGGGCAGTTCCATCATCGCGGCCAGCCGCACGGCGGGCCGCATGTAGTCGGAGAAGACCAGGAAGGTGCCGCCGTAGGGGCGGGTGCCGCCGTGCAGCGCGATGCCGTTGAGAACGGCGCCCATGCCGTGCTCGCGGATGCCGAAGTGGAGCGTGCGGCCGTAGCGGTGGCCGGGGAACGCGTCGGTCGCGAACTCCTCGGGCACGAAGGACGGTTCGCCCCTCATCGTGGTGTTGTTGGACTCCGCGAGGTCGGCCGAGCCGCCCCACAGTTCGGGGAGTACACCCGCCAGTGCGGACAGCACCTCGCCGGACGCCTTGCGGGTCGCCATTTCGCCGCCCGGCGGGAAGCCGGGCACCGCGTCCGCCCACCCCTCGGGCAGCCGGCGGGTACCGATACGGTCGAAGAGCGCGGCGTGCTCGGGCAGTTCGCCGCGCCAGTCCTCGTACCGCTTGTCCCACGCCCGGCGGGCCGCCCGGCCGCGCTCGGCGACCAGGCGGGTGTGCGCGAGCACGTCGGCGGGCACCTGGAAGGAGGCGTCCGGGTCGATTCCCATCGCCGCCTTGGCGGCCGCCGCCTCCTGCGGGCCCAGCGCGGAGCCGTGGATCTTTCCGGTGTTCTGCTTGGTGGGGGCGGGCCATCCGATGACGGTGCGCAGCGCCACGATCGACGGGCGACCGGTCTCCTCGCGGGCGGCGCTCAGGGCGGCGTGCAGGGCCGGCACGTCCTCCTCGTACGCCCCGTGCTCCTCGTACGCGCCGCGCCCGGTCCAGTCCACGCGCTGGACGTGCCAGCCGTACGCCGCGTACCGCGCGAGGACGTCCTCGGAGACCGCGATGGACGTGTCGTCCTCGATCGAGATCCGGTTGTCGTCGTACAGCACGACGAGGTTGCCCAGCCGCTGGTGGCCCGCGAGCGAGCTGACCTCGTGGCTGATGCCCTCCTCCAGGTCGCCGTCGGACGCGAACACCCAGACGGTGTGGTCGAAGACGGAGGTGCCCGGCGCGGCATCGGGATCGAAGAGCCCGCGCTCGCGGCGGGCGGCCATCGCCATGCCGACGGCATTGCCGAGCCCCTGGCCGAGCGGGCCCGTGGTGGTCTCGACACCCGGGGTGTGCCCGTACTCGGGGTGGGCCGGGGTGAGACTGCCCTCGGTGCGCAGCGCCTTGAGGTCGTCGAGCTCCAGGCCGTAGCCGGAGAGGTAGAGCTGGGTGTAGAGGGTCAGGCTGGAGTGACCGCAGGACAGCACGAAGCGGTCACGCCCTGCCCAGCGGGGGTCGGCGGGATCGTGCCGCAGCAGGCGCTGGAAGAGCAGGTACGCCGCGGGGGCCAGGCTCATGGCGGTGCCGGGGTGGCCGTGGCCCGCACGCTCGACCGCATCGACCGCGAGGGCGCGCGCGATGTCCACGGAGCGCCGGTCGAGATCGGTCCACTCGAAGGGAGGGGTGCTGGTGTGCGACTGGGTGGGGTTCACCGGCCGGTCAGGGCTCCTTCGTAGGTGAGGGGCAGGGGTCGGACCGGCAGGCGCGCAGGGCGTGCCGGCCCGGGGCCGGAGCCGGGGACCGCGATCAGGAAGGCTGCCGGTCGCACGAGCGCACCACCCCTGTCAGCAGGTCGCCGACGATCCGTACGCCGTCCTCGGTGAGCACCGACTCGGCGTGGAACTGCATCGACGCGAAGCCACGGCCGCGCAGCGCGTGCACCTCGCCGGTGTCCGCGTCCCGGCTGACCTCGACGACGCCCAGGTCCGGGTGGCTGAACTTGTCCTCGTCGCACCGGACGGCGAACGTGTTGTAGAAGCCGACCCGTTCGCGCGTGCCGAACAGGTCGATCTCCTTCGCCACGCCCTGGTTGGGCACGTCCCGGGGGGCCGGATCGAGGCCGAGCAGCGTGGACAGGACCTGATGGCTGAGGCAGACGGCCAGGAAGGGCCGCCGCTCGTCGAGGAGCTGCGAGAGCGCAGCCCGGAGATGGGCGATCTTGGGGTTCCCGCTGTCACGCGGATCGCCGGGCCCCGGTCCCATGACGACCAGGTCGTGGCGGTCGAAGTCGTACGGCTCGTCGAAACGGCTGACGGTGACGCGCAGTCCCATGGCGGTCAGCTGGTGGCCGATCATCGAGGTGAAGGTGTCCTCGGCGTCGACGATCAGCACGCTGCGTCCGGCGAGTTCGGCCACCGTGTCGGACCGCTCCCCGGACTCCCGCATCCAGAAGCCGGCGATGGCGTCGTTGCGCCGCTCCAGCGCCTCGCGGACCTGGGCGTGCCCGGCGAACCGGCCCGGGCCGCCCGCCTCCAGCGCGGACAGCAGCCCCGCCGCCTTCGCCCGGGTCTCGGCGACCTCGCTCACCGGGTCGGAGTGGCGTACCAGGGTCGCGCCCACGCCGATGCTCAGCCGGCCGGCGTCGCTGATGTCGGTGGTGCGGATGAGGATGGCGGAGTCCATGGTGCGGCTGCCGCCCTCGTCCCGGCCGATCAGCGCCATGACGCCGCTGTAGTAGCCGCGGCCCTCCGGCTCGTACCGGTTGATCACCTTGCAGGCGCTCTCCAGCGGGCTGCCGGTGACGGTGGGAGCGAACATCGTCTCGCGCAGGATGTCCCGTACGTCGCGGGAGGTCCTGCCCTCGATGAAGTACTCCGTGTGCGCGAGACGGGCCATCTCCTTGAGGTAGGGGCCGACGACCCGCCCGCCCTTCTCGCAGATCCGGGCCATCATCTTGAGCTCTTCGTCCACGACCATGTAGAGCTCGTCGGCCTCCTTGCGGTCCGCCAGGAAGGCCATCACGCCCGGCAGGTCGGGTCCGGCGGCGGGGTAGCGGTACGTACCGCTGATGGGGTTCATCACGGCCGTGCCGCCGTGCAGGCTGACGTGCCGCTCCGGGCTGGCACCGACGAAGGTGCGGCCTCCCACGCGGACGAGGAAGGTCCAGTACGCGCCCGACTCGCGCTCCAGCAGGCGGCGGAAGAACGACAGGGCGCTGCGCGGTGTGTAGTCACCGATGTCCGCGACGAACGAACGCTTGATGACGAAGTTCGCGCCCTCGCCGGTGCCGATCTCACGCTCGATGACGTCCCGCACGATGGCGGCGTAGCGGTCGTCGTCCACGTCGAAACGGCCGCCGGACAGGGTGATCGGCTCGTCGGGCAGCCGCCGCAGGGCATCGGCGAGCGGCGAGGTGCTCTGCTCGGCGACGGTCATGGTGATCAGCGGTTCGCCGTCGTCGGTACTGGCGAAGCCCCGTTCGGAGATCTGACGGTACGGGATCACGGCGAGCACTTCGTGACGCCCGGCGGCGCCTTCGGCGGGCGGCGCGTCGGCAAGGGGGATGTCGGCGAGCGTCTCCACCGCGCAGACCTCGCCCACCAGGACTTCGAGCACGTCCCGGCCGGTGGTCTCGGGCCGGTGGAGCAGGGCGTACGCCGCGGGCGGCGATGCGAGCACCCGGTCCAGCAAGTCCTCGGTCATCGGCCGCCGTCCTTGGTCGAGTCGGCCGATGTGAGGCCGGTGAGCACCGACTTGGCGGTGGTGACCACCGCGCAGCGCTGCGCCGCGTAGTCGAGCGCCAGGTGGTGGTACTCCTGCGAGAAGTCGGCGACCGCGTCCGCGACCAGGAACGGCTGGATGTCGTTGGTGAAGGCCTCGACCGCCGACATCAGGACGCCCACGTGGGCGTACACGCCGCAGAGGATCAGCTGGTCACGGCCGTGCGTGCGCATCCGCTCCAGCAGGTCCGACTTGAAGAAGGCGCTGTAGCGCCATTTGGTGAACACCCAGTCGTCCGGAGCGGGTTCGAGCTCGTCGACCACCTTGCGGTCCTCGGCGGACACCTTCATGCCCGGGCCCCAGAAGTCCTTGAGCAGACCGCGCTCCTGGTCGGTCATGCCGCCGGGCTGGGCGGTGTAGGCAACCGGAACACCGAGCGCGGAGCACTGCTCGCGCAGCAGCGCGGCGTTGCGCACCAGCTCGCTGCCGGGGGACTGGTCCTGCGGGAACGGCCGCAGGAAATAGCGCTGCATGTCGTGGACGAGCAGCACCGCCCGGTCCGGGTCGACGGTCCACTGTGCGGTGTTGGCCGGAAGGTCGCCCTCGGAGGGCATCGGGTAGGGGTCGATGGGCGGAATTCCCCCCATGGCTGTCCTTTCGCTCGGTGTGTGCTGGATGGCTGCGGACGTACGGAACGGCTGTCCGGGGTACGAGGCGCCGGCCCCGGTCAGCCGAGCCAGGCCGAGGCCACCGCCATCGCCTGGCCCGGGTTCAGACGCGGGTCGCAGAAGCTCGTGTACTTGTCGCCGAGCCGATGCATCCGCTCCACGTCGGTGACGCACTCGGTCACCTCGTCGGGCGTGGTCTCCAGGTGGATGCCGCCGGCGACGCCGCCCGCCGCGCTGACCGCGCGCTGGAACTCGACGACCTCCCGTACGACGGTCTTCACCAGCCGCGTCTTGAGTCCTTCGGGCCCGCTGACGGTGTTGCCGTGCATGGGGTCGGTCAGCCAGACGACGGGGTGGCCGGCCGCGCGGACCGCCTCGACCAAGGGGGGCAGGCGCTCGCCCACCAGGTCGGCGCCCATGCGGGCGATCAGGGTGAGACGGCCGGGCGTACGCTCCGGGTCGAGCTTCTCGCACAGCGCCAGCAGCTCGCCCGGCGTCATCGTCGGGCCGACCTTGCAGGCCACCGGGTTGGCGACGGCGGCGAGCAGCGCGACGTGCGCGCCGTCCACCTGGCGGGTGCGCTCGCCGATCCACGGCCAGTGGGTGGAGGTGAGCAGCAGCCGGCCGTCGGACTGCATGCGGGTCATCGGCAGTTCGTAGTCCAGCAGCAGTGCCTCGTGGCTGGTCCACACCGGGGTCTCGGGCCGGGTGCGCCGGTCCTCGCGGCCCCAGCCGAGGAATTCGAGGACGCTGCGGGACGAGTCGTATCCCGTCAGCATCCGGGTCGGGTCCGGCCTGCGCAGCTCGGGGTCGGGCTCGGGGGCGTTGACCATGTGGCCGCGGTAGACGGGGAGTTCCACACCGCCGACGGTCTCGGTGGGGTTGGACCTCGGCTTGCCGTACTGCCCGCCCATCCGGCCGACCCGCAGGACCGGCTTGTGCGAGGTCATCTTCATGACCCCGGCCAGCACCTCCAGCAGGCCCGCCTTGCGGGCGACATCGCTCTGGTTGCTCTCGGCCCAGTCCTCGGCGCAGTCGCCGGACTGGATGATCTGGACCTGGCCGGCGGCGGCCTCGGCGAGACGCGCGCGGAGCGCGTCGGTGTCGGCGGCGTCGACGAGCGGAGGTGCGGAAGCGAGTTCTTCCCTTACCCGTACGAGTTCCGCGTGACCTTCCCAGTCCGGCTGCTGAACCGCGGGCAACGAGCGGAGGAATGCGTGGACATTGTTCACCTGATACCTCCCGGGGTGGATTGATGCCATGAACGCCCACCGACTCTTACGGACTCGTGGGACGGACCAGAAGCCTCACCGGCGGACTCCGTCAAATGCCGCCGCATTCTCGTCCCGACTTGACGGAGTGCTGCTTTCGGCGTTGCGGAACGCGGGCGTCCCGAAGAGAGTCCAGCGGTGCGGCGGCCCCCGGGACGTGCCGTGGATCAGTCCCCAGATGTGTCCAGATATGTGGAGGTCAGTCATGTCCGAGACCGCGCGACCGCAGGCGTTCGCCGACGATGCGGAACTCCGGCGCAACAACCGGGCGATCGTCGAGCAGTACATGAACACCCGTGGTCAGGACCGCCTCGAGCGCCACCTGCTGTTCACCGAGGACGGCAGCGGTGGGCTGTGGACCACCGACACCGGCGAACCGATCGTCATCCGCGGCCGCGACACGCTCGCGGAGCACGCGGTGTGGTCGCTGAAGTGCTTCCCCGACTGGGTCTGGACGAACATCGAGATCTACGAGACCCAGGACCCGAACCGTTTCTGGGTGGAGTGCGACGGCGAAGGAAAGATTCTCTTCCCCGGCTACCCCGAGGGCTACTACAAGAACCACTTCATCCACGCCTTCGAGTTCGAGAACGGGAAGATCAAGCAGGAGCGGGAGTTCATGAACCCCAATCAGCAGCTGCGCGCACTCGGCATTCCCGTGCCGTCGGTGAAGCGCGAGGGAATTCCGACCTGATATGAAGGCCGACATCGCCTGGTGGGATCTGGGGGAATCCCCGGAGACGATCGAGTCCCTGCGTGAGCATCTGCGGGACGGTGGCGTGGACCCCTGGTCGGACGTGCCCGGGCTGCGCCTGAAGTTCTGGATGGCCGACGCGGACAACAACCGCTGGGGAGCCGTCATGGTGTGGGAGACCGGACCGCCCGCAGACCGGCCGCTGCCGCCCAATCGCGCGGCCGAGCTGATCGGCTTCCCGCCCACGCACCGGACGCGGTTCGACATCGAGGCCACCGTCGAGGGCATCCACTCCCTTCCGGTGCTGCACCGCCTCGGTCCGGCCCTCACACAGTGACGCCGGCTCGGCAGACCCGTCGCACGACCTCTTCAGGAGAACCCATGCACGACTACATGGTTGTGGACGCCTTCGCCCACAGGCCGCTCGAAGGCAATCCGGTGGCCGTCTTCTTCGACACCGCCGACCTCACGGGCGAGCGGATGCAGCAGATGGCCCGCGAGATGAACCTCTCCGAATGCACCTTCGTCCTCCCGGCGGAGCAGGGCGGCGACGCGCGCATCCGGATCTTCACGCCGGTCAACGAGCTGCCGTTCGCCGGTCATCCCATGCTCGGCACGGCGGTCGCGCTGGGCCTGACCATGAAGCGGGACCGGCTGCGCCTCGAGACCGCCATGGGCGTCATTCCCTTCGAGCTGACCCACGAGGAAGAAGCCACCGCCGTACGGATGCGACAGCCCGTGCCCACCTGGGAGCCGTACGAGCACGGCGCGGAGCTGCTGGCGGCGCTCGGCGTCGACGAGACCGTCACCCCGGTCGTCGCCTACCGCAACGGCCCCCGCCACGTCTTCGTCGGCCTGGAGAGTGTCGAGGCGCTCTCCGCACTGCACCCGGACCACCGCGCTCTGTCCGCATTCCCGGACATGGCCGCCAACTGCTTCGCCGGGGCGGGTACGCAGTGGCGCACCCGGATGTTCTCGCCGGCGTACGGCGTGGTCGAGGACGCGGCGACCGGTTCGGCCGCGGGCCCGCTCGCGATCCACCTGGCCCGGCACGGGCTCGCCGCGTACGGCCGGGAACTGGAGATTCTCCAGGGGGTCGAGATGGGCCGCCCCTCACTGATGCGCGCCGTCGCGGAGGGCGAGGGCGACACCGTCACCTCGGCGCACGTCGGCGGCCATGGCGCAGTCGTCGCCCGCGGCACCATCTACGTCTAGAGAGGCTCCAGTGAGCACGACCACCAGCACCCCCGGCAGCAGCAGGTTCGAGTCCCTCAGTGGCGAGACCGACCTCGACTTCCCCGAGTACGACAACCCGGCGGCCGACCCGATCGAGCTGCTGCGGACCTGGCTCGCCCAGGCCGTCCAGCGCGGCGTCCGCGAGCCGCGGGCCCTCGCGCTGGCCACCTCCGACGCCCGCGGCCGCGCCTCCACCCGCATCATCGCGATCACCGCCGTGACCGACCGCGGCCTGGTCTTCATGAGCCATACCAGCAGCCAGAAGGGCCGCGAGATATCCGAGACCGGCTGGGCCTCGGGCCTGCTCTACTGGCGCGAGACCGCCCAGCAGATCAGCGTCTCCGGCGCGGTCGAGCAGCTCGGCGACGCCGAGTCCGACGCGCTCTGGTACGGGCGCCCGGTTCCCATGCACGCGATGTCGACGGCCGCCCACCAGAGTGAGCCGCTGGACGACGTGGCGGCGCTGCGGGCCACGGCCACCCGTCTCGAGGCGGCCGGTACGCCGCTGCCGCGGCCGGAGCGCTTCGTCGGCTACCTGCTGGTTCCCTCGGCCATCGAGTTCTGGGCGGCGAGCTCCGACCGGCTGCACCGCAGGCTCCGCTACGACCGTCTCGACGCTCAGAGCTGGAGCACGAGCCGGCTGCAGCCGTGAGGGAGGCAGGGCAGATGCATGTGGTCGTCATCGGGGGCGGGATAGGTGGTCTCACCACCGCTCTGGCCCTCCACGAAGCGGGCATCCGCGCGACGGTACTGGAGCGGACCCGCGAGATCCGGCCGCTCGGTGTGGGGATCAACCTCCAGCCGCACGCGGTCCGCGAGCTGACGGAACTGGGATTCGCCGACGAGCTCGCCGCCATCGGCGTGCCCACCGCGGACATGGTCTGGGTCGACCGGTCCGGCAACCGCCTGCACCACGAGGAGCGCGGCACCGCCCGCGGGTACCGCTGGCCGCAGTACGCGGTGCACCGCGGTGAGCTGCAGATGATGCTCCTCGCCGCCGTGCGCGAGCGGCTCGGCCGGGATGCGGTCCGTACCGGAACGGTCTTCGAGGACGTACGCCGGCACCCGGGCGGGGTACGGGTCCGCGCCCTCGGCCGGGAGACCGGCGAGGTGGTGGACGTCACCGGGGACCTGCTCGTCGGTGCGGACGGGCTGCACTCGGCGGTACGCGCCCGGCTCCACCCGGACGAAGGACCCCTGCGCTGGTCGGGGACCATGATGTGGCGCGGGGTCACCGAGACCGACGCGTTCCTGACCGGCCGCACCATGATCCACGCCGACGCCGGCCGGGGCGCCCGGCTGATCGCCTACCCGATCCGCCCCGGTGCGGTGGAGCGGGGACGCTCGCTGACCAACTGGGTCTGCATGGTCTCGGTCGCCGAGCCCCAGCCCCTCGACGGGGCCGCGGGCTGGAACCGGGCCGGCCGGATCGAGGACGTACTGCCCCACTTCAGCGACTGGGACCTCGACTGGCTCGATGTGCCCGGGATGCTGGCCGGCGGCGGGGAGCTCCTCGAGTACCCGATGGTCGACCGTGACCCGCTGCCGAGCTGGGGTGAAGGCCGGGTGACGCTCCTCGGTGACGCCGCCCACCCGATGTATCCGGTCGGTGCGAACGGTGCCTCGCAGGCCGTCGTCGACGCGCGCGTCCTCGCGTACGAACTCGCGACGCGCGAGGATCCGGTCGTCGCGCTGCGTGCGTACGAGGACAAGCGCCGGGCCGCCACCAGCGCCATCGTGCTCGCGAACCGGCAGATGGACCGGTCGAAGCCCAAGAGCCCCAGGTCCGCGGACGGCTCGAGTGGCGTGCCGGCCCAGGGGATCTACACCAAGATCGCCAACACGTACCGGAACTCCACCGGGGACGACGTGGCCGAACTCAACGCGCGTGCCTCGCTGCACCCGCCGATCCGGAAGGGAACACCGGCATGACATCCGAGCCCAAGCCCACGGACGTGACCTCCACGTACTACGCCGCATGGAAGATCAAGGACTTCGACACCCTGCGCTCCGTGCTCGCCGAGACCGTGGATTTCGTCGGCCCGTACGGCAGTGCGACCAGCGCCGACGAATTCCGGGCGAAGATCGAGGTGGCCTCGGAGATCAACACCGACATCGTGGTCAAGAAGGTCTTCAGCAACGGACCCGACGTGCTCACGTGGTTCGAGATGCACACCAGCGTCGCCGAGCCGGTCCAGGTGGCCACCTGGAGCCATGTGGTGGACGGCAAGATCGCCCGCCAGCGGGTGGCCTTCGACCCGCGCCCGATCACCGGCTAGCACTCCGGCCGGACGGCTTCCTCCAGCCGGCGGTCCCGTGTGACGGGACAATCACCGGGCCGTGCAAGGTAGTGGCCCCTGCACCTCGTCCCTGACACCCCTGTGCGGTCAGGCTTTTGAGGACAGCTCAAGAGAGTTGACGGGACAGTGCACGGAGGGGGGGTTCTGTGAGCGTTCACGCTGACGGAATCATGTCTGTACGGGAACTGCGGCGCGGAGCGTTGGCTTTCGGATCCGAACGGGAACAGGTGCTCCAGGACCTGAGCACGGCCCTGTTCGCCTCGCTCCCCCGCAGGGACCAGCGGCGCAAGGGCGAGCAGTATCTGCGCGGCTTGCTGGCCGCGCAGGGCCGCAGGTCCATCAGGAACGTCGCGGTCTGCCTCGGCGACCCGACGCTGGAGCAGAGCCTGCACCACTTCATCTGCAACTCCACCTGGGACTGGATGCAGGTGCGCGAGGCGCTCGCCGACTGGCTCGGCCAGGCGATCGGGCCACTGGCCTGGGTGGTGCGGCAGATGTCGATACCGAAGTCCGGGCGGCACTCGGTGGGCGTGGGCCACGGCCTCGACCTCCACCGCGACCAGCCCTTCCACGGGCAGCAGGCGTTCGGCGTGTGGGCCGCATCCGAGCAGGCCAGTTCACCGGTGAACTGGCGGCTGTTGCTGGAGGAGGCACAGGGGGAGACGCAGGAGGAGTGCGCCGCCGCCGCGGCCCTGAACTTCGCCCGCCTCCACGACGCGTCCCGTCGGCCCGTTGTGCTCGACACGCCCACCGGCGACCCGGAGGCCACGCTCCGGCGCTTCAGCGAAGCCGGAGTGCCGGTGCTCGTGCGCACCCAGGGCACCGCACGGCTCACGGTCCGGGAAACGGCCCTGCCCGGATACGGCCAGGGTGCGCACCCGGCCCAGCGGATCGTCGAATCGGTCAAGCGACTGCGCAGGCCCGCCCGATGGCTCGACGCGACGGCGCCCTCCGGCGTACGGCACGCACCGGCCGTGAAGGTGCGCGTGGGGCTGCCCGGCAGGGAGGAGGGCCCGGCGCGCGGGCTCGCACTGCTCGGGGAGTGGGACGACCCCCGGCGTCCCGCCACCCGGCTGTGGGTCACCAACATGGCCGAGGTGCCCGCGTCGGCGCTGCTGCGTCTGACGAAGCTCACCGACCGGGTGGGGCAGGACCTGTCGGGCTTCGGGGACCGGGCCGGGCTGCGCGACTTCGAGGGGAGGTCCCTGCGGGGCTGGCACTGCCACATCACGCTGGCCTCCGCCGCGCACGCCGTGGAGGTACTGACGGCGAGCCGCCGCGGCAGCGCGCGCTACTTCCCCGGGATCCCGGCCTGAGCGTGCGACTCGCGCTGGCGCCGCAGGATGTCCCGGGCCCGCAGAAGCCGCAGCGCGAGCTGCACCTCGACCGCGCGGCCGGGCTTCTGCCAGCCGGGGCCGAGGAGTTCGGTGATGCGCTTCAGCCGGCGCGCGACCGTGTTGGGGTGGACGTGCAGCTCCTTGGCCGCGCCGGTCGGGCTGTTGCCTGAGGCGAAGTAGGCCTCGACGGTCCGGACGAGGCCGGTCGCGCCCCCGGCGTCGTGGTCGAGCACGGGGCCGATGGCCGAGGCGACGAATCCGTCGACATCGTGGTCGTTGGAGAGCAGCAGCCCGAGGAATCCGAGATCGCTCATCGACGCGGCGCTGCCCGCACCGTCCAGGGCGATCAGGGCGTCGAGGCAGCGCAGTGACTCCTGGTACACCTTGGCGACCGAGGCGAGCCCGCCGGCGGGGCCGGAGGCGCCGACCGTGACGGGCCGCCCCAGCAGCGGCGACAGTTCCTCGGAAACGGCCCTGGCGGCGGCCGAGGCGTCCGAGCCCGGCAGCAGCAGCACGATGCAGCCCCCTTGGACCGTCTTGAGCCCGGAGTGGCGATAGGCGTAGGAAGAGGCCCAGACGACCGCCCTGCCGTGCTCGCCGCCCTCGGGGCGGGCCAGTACGACGACGTAGGAGCCCTCCGCATCGATGCCCAACTGCGATGCACGGCGCATCAGTTGGCGCTGGGCCCGCAGAGGGGAGACGAGCAGGTCGTCGAAGAGCTCGTCACGGACCGGACCCGCGGCCACAGCGGCACTGCGCTGGACCACCAGCAGCAGCCCGACGGCCTGCCCGACGAAGCCGAAGAACCGCTCGGCCTCGGGGCCCGGCGGCTGCGTGACCTTGAGCAGTACGACTCCGAGGTACTCGGCCCCGGCGGTGACAGGGGTCGCCCACAGGTTCTCGGCGAGCTCGCCGGGGCCGCGGAAGGCACGCGCCTCCAGCCCTGCCCGGCCGGTCAGCGCCTCCTTGAAGAGGCCCTCGGTCTCACCGGGAGCCTCGGCGTCCGATCCGGTGGACGCCAGGACCTGCCCTTGCGGGTCGCCCACCGCGAGCGTCCCGCCCAGCGCGTCGGCCGCCGTTTTCGCGAGGTCGTACAGATCGCCGCCGTCGAGCACCTGAGCGATCAGCCGGGACTGGACCTCGTCGAGGTACGCCATCCGCGCGATGGTGCCCCGTGCCTCGAAGCCCGCCGACTCCAGTTCGGCGATCTCGGTCCGCGTACGGTCGAGGAGCCTGGCCTTCTCCAGCGCGACCGACGCGAAGTCGGCCAGGGAGCGCATCACGCTGATCTCGTCGGGGGTGAAATGGCGTACGACCCGGTCCGCGCCGTACAACGCACCGATGGGTACGTCCCCCTGGAAGATCGGTACCGCCATGATGGCGTGCAGACCCTCGGCGCGTACGACCTCGTCGACCCCCTCCCCGTGCGGTATCCGGTCGTCGTTGAGGTAGTCCGCAGTCCAGAAGGGCGCACCCTTGTCCTGCGCCATCTCGCCGAGACCGTGGCGCTCCTCCACCACGAGCCCGACGTTGAGCGCGGTCGTGTCACCGTCCGAGCTGTGGATGTACGAGCCGCCCACGGACCTGCGCAGACTGATGTAGGCCATGTCGAAGCCGAGCAGTCTGCGGGCCCTGCTGGTGATGACCTTCAGCAGGGTGTCGGGGTCGTACCGCGTGGTCATGTCGTGGACCGTGTCCACCAGGGCGGCCATGACCACCTCCCGCTGCCGGCGCTGGTTGGCGGAGGCGTGGATGCCCATCGCCAACTGGGTCGCCCGCTCCAGCTCGGCGAGCTGCTCCGGTGGCAGGTTCTGCCGTCGGCCGCGCTGCAGCAAGTCCTGGAAGTGACCCGGTGGTGACTCCTGTGCGAGCAGTTCCAGCACTGCCAGCGCCGGGGCGTCGGCCACCGCCTCGTCCTTAGCCATGATGCTTCCCCCGTGCTCTCGGCTCGCCACCATCGTCGAACGTACGTTTCTCCCTAAGGCGGGTCAAGTTGCTGACCTGCGGATTTGCCGCGGCGAGTGTGGCCTCGGCATCACTTTCACAGTGGCGCGTGTTGTCCCGCCACCTTCCGTGCCCCGACCGGCTCGGGTAACGATTCGAGGAGGGCGTCGGCGGTGAGCGGCGCCCATCAGTGTGCAACGGGGGCACGATGACCGAGATCAAGAACATCAAAAGCTACGTGCGGTCACTGGAGCGGAGCCGAGCGGCGCTTTCGCACAAGGACCGACCACGGACCTTTCCCATGGCGGGCCGCGAGTGGGACCTGCTGGACGGCGTGTTCGCACCGACGTTCTCGGCATCGACAGGGGCGGCCATGGAGCTGCTCGGCCTCATCGGGCCGGCCGAGAGGCCCTGGCGCGGCTCGTTCCTGGAGATCGGATGCGGCACCGGCATCATCGCCGTGTCCGCCGCGCTGGCCGGCTGCGATCGCGCGACCGCCGCCGACATCAGTGAAGCGGCCGTACGGAACACCGCGCTGAACGCGGCGCGGCACGGGGTGGCGGACCGCCTGAAGACGGTGCACAGCGACCTGTTCGACGGACTCGGGGCAGGTCAGGCCGCGGGTGAGCGGTTCGACACCGTCTACTGGCACTCCAATTTCGTACTGGCTCCGCCCACCTACCGCTACGAGACGGTCCACGAGCGCGCCTATGTGGACCCCGGGTACCGGGCTCACCGCCGCTTCCTCGCCGAAGCCCCTTCGTACGTGGCCGACGGAGGCGCGGTCCTGCTGCACTTCAGCGACCGCGGAGACATCGCGGCGCTGCACACGATCGCCGAGGAGTGCGGACGGGAGCTGCGGGTGCTGCGGACCCGCCTCGTCCGTGAGGACGAGGAGACCGTCGAGCACATTCTCTTCGAAATCACCGTCCGCTGAATCACTCGAGAACCCGTGATGGCGAAAGAACCCGTGCGAACTCTTCTGATAGACAACTACGACTCTTTCACTTTCAACCTCTTCCACTACCTCGCCGAGGTGAGTGGGTCCGAGCCGGTGGTGATGCGCAACGACGATCCCACGTGGGACGCGTCCCGGCTCGCGGAATTCGACAATGTGGTGCTGTCCCCCGGACCCGGCAACCCGGCCCGCGCCGCCGACTTCGGAATCTGCCGGGAAATCATCGACAGCACGGACATACCCCTGCTCGGCGTCTGTCTCGGACATCAGGGAGTTGCGCTTCTGCACGGCGGGACGGTCGCCCGGGCCCCGGAGCCACGGCACGGCCGCATCTCGCCCGTACTGCACCAGGGCACCGGTCTGTTCCATGACATCCCTTCTCCCTTCGAGGTGGTGCGCTACCACTCCCTGGCGGTGACGGACCTGCCCGACGAGCTGGAAGCCACCGCGTGGACACCGGACGGCGTGCTGATGGGCCTGCGGCACCGGCACAAACCCGTCTGGGGACTCCAGTTCCACCCCGAGTCGGTCCTCACGCAGTACGGACATGAACTCCTCGCCAATTTCACCGAGCTGAGCCGTCGGTGGCACGCGGAACGGGGCTCGGGAACGTCTCGGACGCCGAGGCCCGCCGTCGCGACGAAGCCGCCCGTCGTCCGCGCCCCGTCGCCCGCGGACGACGAGGTGCGGCAGCTGCGCGTCCTGGTGGAGAAGACGCCGACCGGCTGGGCGGACGAGGCCGCCTTCCACCGGCTGTTCGGGGCGAGTGAGAACGCGTTCTGGCTGGACAGCAGCAAGACCGATGCCGACGCGGGCCGGTTCTCCCTCATGGGTGACGCGGCGGGCCCGCTCGCGCGGGTGGCCAAGGCCGATGTGTGGAGCCACACCGTGACCGTGCGCTCGGCCACCGGCTCCCAGATCATCACGGGCGGCTTCCTCGACTGGCTCGACCGCGACCTGAAGGCCATGCGCACCGAACTGCCCGTCGTTCCCTTCGACTTCACCCTGGGCTGGGTCGGCTACCTCGGCTACGAACTGAAGGCGCAGTGCGGCGCCGGCGCGGCCCATCAGGCGCAGGACGCCGACGCCACCATGGTGTTCGCCGACCGCGCGGTGGTCCTGGACCACGCCACGGGCACCACCTACCTGCTGGCGCTGGCCGAAGACGGCGACGAGGCGCCGGCCCGCGCCTGGCTCCGCAGCGCCGCACGGACGCTGAAGTCGATCGCGGGCGAGCCCGCCGCGGAACCGCCGGCCGCACCCGCTCCACGCGCTCCGGCCGCCGCCATCCGGCTGCGGCACGACCGCGACGCGTACCTGCGGCTGATCGACGCCTGCCAGGAGGAGATCTCCGCGGGCGAGACGTACGAGATCTGCCTCACCAACCTCGTCGAGGCCGAACTGGACCTGGACCCCTGGGACGCGTACCGCGTGCTGCGCCGCTTCAGCCCGGCTCCATATGCCGCTCTGCTGCGCTTCGGGCAGCTGTCCGTGCTCAGCACCTCACCCGAACGCTTCCTGCGCGTCACCGCTGACGGCATCGCCTCGTCCAAGCCGATCAAGGGCACCCGGCCGCGCGGCATGACGCCACAGCAGGACGCGGCGATCGTCGCGGGCCTGCGCTCGGACGAGAAGGACCGGGCGGAGAACCTGATGATCGTCGACCTGGTGCGCAACGACCTCGGCCGCCATGCCGAGCTGGGGTCGGTCGAGGTCACCGGCCTGTTCGACGTCGAGACGTACGCCACCGTGCACCAGTTGGTGAGCACGGTGCGGGCCAGGCTGCGCCCGGACCGCAGCGCCGTGGACTGCGTGCGGTCCGCGTTCCCCGCGGGTTCGATGACGGGCGCCCCGAAGCTCCGCACCATGCAGATCATCGACCGCCTGGAGGCCGGACCGCGCGGGGTGTACTCCGGTGCCATCGGCTACTTCTCGCTGTCCGGCTCCGCGGACCTGAGCGTCGCGATCCGTACGACGGTGATCACCCCGGGCCGGGTCCGCTACGGAGTCGGCGGGGCGATCGTCTCGCTGTCGGACGCGGAGGCGGAATTCGAGGAGACGGCGGTCAAGTCGGCTCCGCTGCTGATGCTCACCGGAGCCGGATTCCCCGGCCGCCGCGAGACGTCGGAGCGCAGCCGGAGCGGCGGGGCGGCGCGCGGCCAGTGACCGGCGCCGCCCGCGGCCGGCGAGCGGGCCCTTGAGCGGGCCCTCGGGCGGCGCCGGTCAGTGAGCGGAGCGTCGGCCGCCCCGGCCGGTGCGGGCGCCCTGCCGCAGCAGCTCGGCGGGGCCCAGCTCCTGGTAGCGGCCGACGAGCTCACCGAGCAGCCGCTGCGACCGCGCGTCGTCGGGCGTGTAGATCCACATTTTGGTGTCAGGGGCGGAGGCCATCGCGAAGCCGGTCGCGATCACGCTGATCTCGTCCCCGTCGACGGTCCAGAACGACTTGCGCCGGGTGACGGACGAGGCGACCTCGTGCCTGGCCCAGATCTCGGCGAAACGCCCGTTCGCCTCGGAGAACTGCCGGATGAACCCGGTCCAGTGCGGGTCGCCCAGGCGGCGGCCGGACTCGGCCCGCAACTGGGCGACCATGAAGGAGACTTCGCGCTCCCACTCGACGAGCGGCTGCAGGTGCTCCTCGGCGGTGAACAGATGCCACAGCACGTTGCGGTCCGCCGCCGGCAGCAGCGCGAGACCCGGATCGAGCGCCGCGTACGCGTCGTTGAAGGCGAGCACGTCGTAGCGGGCGGTCACGATGCTCGCCGGAAGCGGGATCAGGGCATCGAGGATGGTCTGGTGCTCCGGCGGCTGGGGCTGCCTCGCCGACACGTCGAGGGGCACGCTGGGGATGTCCGCGAGCCGGTAGAGATGGTCCCGCTCGGTCCGGTCGAGCCGCAGCGTCCGGGCGATCGCGTCGAGCACCTGGACGCTGGGGTTGATGCGGCGCCCCTGCTCCAGCCACGTGTACCAGGCGACTCCGATGCCGGAGAGCTGGGCGACCTCCTCGCGGCGCAGCCCGGGCGTACGCCGCCTGGTGCCGCGCGAAATGCCCGCGTCCTCCGGGGTGGTGCGCTCCCGGCGCAGCCTGAGGAAGGCGCCCAGTTCGGAGCGCCGCTGGGCCTCGCTGCCTGCGGAAGCGCTGGTGGGACCGTTCGCGGCGTCCATGTCGTCGGGCATCACCACCCCAGTGTGCGGGACTGCGGCACGGCGCAGCCAGATACCCCCGGTACCGGGATGACTGGATATCTGGTACCCGCATGCGACCACCAGGATCATCACCGTCATGAGTGAGACGACACAGAACCGGGCTGTCGCACCCCCCTCCCGGGGGAGCGCGACACCGGCCCCCGACCCCGCCGTGAAGAAGCGTCAGAACAACCGCATGCTGGTGGTCATGCTGGGCGCGGTCTTCATGGCCCTGCTCGACTCGACCATCGTCAACGTGGCGACACCGACCATCCGCACCGACCTCGGCACCACCGGCTCGGCGCTGCAGCTCATCGTCTCCGGCTACACCATCGCGTACGCCACACTGCTGGTGACCGGCGCCCGTCTCGGCGCCCGCAACGGCTTCCGGACCATGTTCCTGTTCGGACTCGTCACCTTCACCGTGGCCTCCCTCGCCTGTGGTCTGGCACCCGGCTCGGCGACTCTGATCGGCGCCCGCGTGGTGCAGGGCGTCGGCGCGGCGACGATGATGCCGCAGATCTACAGCCTGATTCAGCTGAACTTCGAAGGGGCCGCGCGGGCCCGGGCACTGAGCCTGTACGCGGCGGTCATCGGGCTCGGCGTCGTGATCGGCCAGGTCGCCGGTGGCCTCCTGGTCAGCGCGGACCTCTTCGGCACCGGCTGGCGTCCGGTATTCCTGATCAACGTTCCGGTGGGCGTGGTGCTGGTGATCGCCGGGCTGCGGCTGCTGCCGCAGGGCAAGCCCCCGAAGCCCAAGGGCCTGGACATCCCCGGTCTGATCACGCTGACCGCGGCGCTGCTGCTCCTGGTGGTGCCGCTCGTCATGGGCCACGAGCAGAACTGGCCGCTGTGGATGAAGATCTCCCTGGTCGCCTCGGTCCCCGCGCTCGCGGTGTTCGTCCTCGTCGAGCGTGCGGTCGCGCGCCGTGGCGGAGCGCCGCTGGTGCCGGGCCGGGTGCTGAAGACGCCCGGTCTGGTGCCCGGAGCGTCCGCGAACTTCTTCGCGATGGCCGGGTACGCGGGTTTCCTCTTCGCGTTCTCGCAGCACATGCAGTCGGGGCTCGGCGAGTCCGCGACCCGTACCGGTCTGACGTTCGCGCCGCTCGCCATCGGCGTCGCGACCGGCAGTCTCACCTGGCAGAAGGTGCCCGAGCGGCTGCACCGGCGGATGATCGCCACCGCGTGCGTGGTCGCCGCCGTCGGCTACGTGGCCATCGGCTTCGACATGCGCTCTGGCGGCCACGGCGGCATCGCGCTCCCGGCCCTGCAGCTGGTCGTCGGCATCGGGATGGGCTACATCACCAGCCCGCTGCTCACCGTGGCGCTGGCCCAGGTCAAGCCGGCCGACGCGGCGGACGCGAGTGGCGTGATGACGACCGCGGCGCAGATCGCGCAGGTCCTCGGCGTCGCGGCGTACGGCAGCGTGTACCTCGGCGCGGCCGACGGCCGGGCGGCCGACTCCTCGGCGCACGCCATCTTCGTGACCGCGCTGCTCGTCACGGCCGGGGCCCTGCTCAGCGCACTGGCGGCCTTGAGGCTGCCGCGCAAGCAGGAAACGGCCTGAGCCCGTTGCCCGCGACACCGACCACCGACCACCGACCGACTCCCCCGGAACGAGGCCCCCATGGCAGTCGCCGGTCTTGTGACCGCACGCCTCCGGGTCGGCGGTTCACCCGGCACCGATCCGTACGAGGTACTGATCGGACGCCAGCTGCTGAGCGAGGTCCCCGGGCTGCTCGGCCCGGCAGCCGGCCGGGTAGCGGTGATCCATCCGGGGCCGCTCGCCGGCACCGCCGAGCGGATCCGGGCGGATCTGGCCGCGCTGGGCCTCGAAGCCATCACCATCCAGGTGCCCGACGCCGAGGCGGCCAAGAGCGCCGAGGTCGCGGCGTACTGCTGGAAGCGGCTGGGGCAGAGCGGCTTCACCCGTACCGATGTCATCGTCGGCGTCGGCGGCGGCGCCACGACCGATGTCGCCGGGTTCGTCGCGGCGACCTGGCTGCGCGGAGTGCGGTGGATCGCGGTGCCGACGACCCTGCTGGCGATGGTCGACGCGGCAGTGGGCGGCAAAACGGGCATCAACACCGCCGGGGGCAAGAACCTCGTCGGGGCCTTCCACCCGCCCGCCGGGGTGCTGTGCGACCTCAGCGCGCTGGACTCACTGCCGGCCGACGACTACGTGAGCGGCCTGGCGGAGATCATCAAGGCCGGTTTCATCTCCGACCCGGCGATCCTTGATCGCGTGGAGGACTGTCCGGCCGGTGCGCGCTCGCCGGCCGGTCCGCACACCGCGGAGCTGATCGAGCGCTCGATCCGGGTCAAGGCACAGCTCGTGTCCGACGACCTGAGGGAGTCCGGACCGCGCGAGATCCTCAACTACGGCCACACCCTCGCCCACGCCATCGAGAAGAACGAACGCTACGCGTGGCGGCACGGAGCCGCGGTGTCGGTGGGCATGGTCTTCGCCGCCGAACTCAGCCGCCTGAGCGGGCGGCTGGACCAGGCCACCGCCGACCGCCACCGCTCGGTCCTGGAATCGGTCGGACTGCCACTGACCTACCGCGGGGACCAGTGGCCGGCGCTCCTGCGGTCCATGAGGGTCGACAAGAAGTCGCGCGGCAAGCTGCTGCGCTTCATCGTCCTCGACGGACCGGGCCGGCCGGCCGTGCTGGAGGGCCCCGCCCTGCCGGTGCTGTCCGCCGCGTACGCAAGGGTGACGGCCTGACGCCGTACGCCCCCCAAAGGCCAGCAGCTCCGCACTCCCCCGGCGGAGCTGCTTCTTTTTCGTCAGCACCACCGTGCCGGCGGCCGGCACGCAAAAAAAGCCCCTCTGAACCACGTCACCGCAGGTCAGAGGGGTTAAGGGAGTGGAGCCTAGGAGATTCGAACTCCTGACATCTGCCTTGCAAAGGCAGCGCTCTACCAACTGAGCTAAGGCCCCATGGAACTGGACGCACCCGTCCCACGCGCGACAGGGGGTCGTTCCGCAGAACAGAGTACCGGGTGTACCCCCTCATCTCGCAAAATGATAGGGACTCCCGTCGTGCGACCACTCTCCGTAAGATGCTCGCGAGGTTCGCACCAGCGAAGGGGAGTAGTCAGAGTGGACGCAGTACAGCAAGAGGCCACGGCCAGAGCCAGAGAGCTTCAGCGCAGTTGGTACGGGGAACCGCTGGGAGCGCTCTTTCGCCGGCTCATAGATGACCTCGGCCTGAACCAGGCCCGCCTCGCTGCCGTCCTCGGTCTGTCGGCGCCCATGCTGTCCCAGCTGATGAGCGGCCAGCGCGCCAAGATCGGGAACCCGGCCGTGGTGCAGCGCGTCCAGGCCCTCCAGGATCTCGCCGGCCAGGTGGCCGACGGAAGCGTCAGCGCCGGGGAGGCCACCGACCGGATGGACGAGATCAAGAAGACCCAGGGAGGATCCGTCCTGAGCAACAGCGGCCAGACCACCATCAGCTCCGGCGCGCCCACGGTCAAGCGGGTCGTGCGCGAGATCCAGTCGCTGCTGCGCTCGGTCTCCGCGGCCGGCGACATCATCGACGCGGCGAACACCCTCGCCCCCACCCACCCGGAACTGGCAGAGTTCCTCCGGGTGTACGGCGCGGGCCGCACCGCGGACGCGGTCGCCCACTACGAGGCCCACCAGAACTGACGGCACGAGGGCGGACGACGGGTGACGGGGGACGGGCGCAGCGATGGGTGAGGTCTTCGCCGGTCGGTACGAGCTGATCGATCCGATCGGGCGCGGTGGCGCGGGTGCCGTGTGGCGGGCCTGGGACCACCGCCGTCGCCGCTACGTCGCCGCGAAGGTCCTCCTGCAGAGCGACGCCCACACCCTGCTGCGCTTCGTGCGGGAACAGGCCCTGCGGATCGACCACCCGCACGTGCTCGCTCCCGCCAGCTGGGCGGCCGACGACGACAAGGTCCTGTTCACCATGGACCTGGTCGGCGGCGGCTCCCTCGGCCACGTGATCGGGGACTACGGCCCCCTGCCGCCCCGCTTCGTGTGCCTGCTGCTCGACCAGCTCCTGTCGGGGCTGGCCGCGGTGCACGCGGAAGGCGTGGTCCACCGCGACATCAAACCGGCCAACATCCTGATGGAGGCCACCGGAACCGGGCGGCCGCACCTGCGGCTGTCCGACTTCGGCATCTCCATGCGCAAGGGGGAGCCCCGGCTGACCGAGACCAACTACGTGGTCGGCACCCCGGGCTATTTCGCCCCCGAACAACTGCTGGGCGCCGAGCCGGACTTCCCCGCGGACCTCTTCGCCGTCGGGCTGGTCGCCCTGTACCTCCTCCAGGGCGCCAAGCCCGATTCCCAGGGCCTCGTGGAGCACTTCCTGGCCCATGGCACCCCGGGCGCCCCGCAGGGCGTTCCCGCCCCGCTCTGGGACGTCCTCGCCGGTCTCCTGCAGCCTGACCCCCAGAGCCGGTTCCGTACGGCCACAGGGGCGCGCAAGGCCCTTGCCGAGGCCGTGGAACTGCTGCCGCCGCCCGCGCCGGACGAGGACCCGGTGGAGGTGTTCGACCAACTCGGCCCGCTCCCGCCCGGTTTCGGCCCGCAGGGCCCCCTCGCCACGGCGGCGGTGACCCCGCAGACGCCCACCGCCGGCGTGGTGCCGCCCGGCGCGTCCGCCTCCGTGACGCAGGCCGCGGAGCCCACCCCTGCCGATCCGCGCGGTACGGCGGCGACGGCGGGAGCCCCGTCGACGGCCGCGACCGCCCCGGCCCCGCCGCCGGCCCCGTATCAGGCGGTCCCGGCCCAGGTACCCGCGTACGGGCCCTCGGAGACGGGCAGCTTCCACCTGCCGCCGCCCTCCCCGGCGGGCCCGCCGTCACCGGCGACCGTGCCGACGCCGACGGCCTCCGCCGCCCCGCCGGTCCGGGCGGCCGGCGCCATCGCCCCGCCTCCGGCGAAGGCGGTGGCCTCGATCCTCGCCGCGGCGCTGCTCTGCTTCGCCGTCGGCGTCTGGGCCCTCACACAGCTGTAGGACCGCGCCCCCGTCGCCCGAGCAGGGTCCAGCCGCCCAGCACGAGCAGCAGTACCGTCCCGGTGCCGAAGCCGGCCCCGGCCACGACCCGCATCACGGAGTGCTTGCCGGCGGCCTCCGCGGCCTCCGGTGCGGTCAGCCCCTCCTCGGCGGCGGTCCGGTCCTCCTCGCCCACCCCGAAGCCGCCCGCGGCCGGACTCTCCTTGTACCCGGGCGCCTTGGCCGGGGTCCCGCCGACCTCCAGCCGCAGGGTCAGCGGCACGGGCACCGCGTCCTCGGTGAAGTCGGCGACCTTCGAGCCCATCGTCACCGCGACGTAGTACCAGCCCGCTACGGCCACGGGCTGCACGGCCCGGTCACTGGCGAAGCGGTTCTCGTAGGCGACCGGAGGGGTCTTCCCCAGGGTGATCCCGGCCTGCTTGCCGTCGTACGAGACGTCCTTGTCGGAGATCAGGCCCCGGTACGGGGTGTAGAGCGCGACCGTGAGCCCGCCCGAGGCGGAGCCGTACGTCTTGGTCATCCTGGCGGCGGCGAGTTCGGCGCCGACCCCCAGCTGCTGCCCCCAGTCCAGCGGGACCCGGTAGTACCGGGTCTGGCCGGGCCTCATCTCGTCGCGCCACACCCCGGCGCGCAGGGCGCGCGCGTCGTTGAAGCCGGTGCCCCCGGTGCGGTTCACCGCCTCGGTGCCGGGCAGGGCGGGGGCCCCGGAGGGCCAGCTGCCCGGCGCGGTGGTGGGAGCGCCCGCGCCGCGCCCCGGTTCCCGCTGGACCTTGATCTCCAGCGGCCAGGGGCTCTGGTCGTAGCCCTTGGCCGACGTGCGGGTGATCTTGGCGTAGTACACCCCGGCGGGCGCGCAGTCCTCGTCCTCCGCGCCCCACCGGACGCCGGCCGCGCTGATGGGGTAGGGGTCGTAGCCGAAGTTCGCCCGGCCGGCGCTGTCCCGGCAGGAGCTCCCGGCGGTGGTCATGATCTCCACCTCGATGCCGTCGCCGCCGGACACCTTCGCGCCCGCCGCGGGCCGGACCACGGCGGAGACGTAGACGTTCGAGTCGTCCTTGTCCAGGACGAGCCGGTACACGCGCTCCCCGGGGCCGAGGGTGTCCTTGTAGACGCCCCCGGGATCGATCTGCGGGGCGTCCGCGGTGGACAGCCCGCCCTCGATCGCCTTGGCGCCGTCCGCGGCCCGGTACGTCGGGACCGGCTGCGGCTGCGCCCCCTCGGCGCGGGCGGCCGCCGGCAGACCGGCCGTCAGGCCCAGGGCCGCCGCCCCCACCACGGCTCCCAGCCGCACCGTCGTCCGTACCCGACCCATCACGCCCACCCCGAATTTGCTAGCGCAAGGCAAATCTTTGCATAACCTAAGTTTTCGTCACAGAACAGCACAAAGCCCCGGCGGCAGCGGCAGCCGGGGCTTCATGGGATCAGCCTTGGGTCTCACACACCGGAACCAGAAGGCACGGAGTCGGTTGCCTCCGTCCACAGGTCCTGCTCGGCGCGGTCCGCCTGGATCTGGCGGTACACGAGGAGCCCGCCGATGGCGGCCAGTGCGACCAGGAGCAGCTTCTTCACCGCGCGACCTCGTCTTTCGTTGACGTAGGGGACTTCTGGCAGCCAACAATACACACCGACCGATACCGATCGGTGACCTGCCGACCCACCAACTGGCCCTACGACAAAGACCCCCAGGCCTTGGCCTGGGGGTCTTCGACACTGTGGGGCTAACAGGATTTGAACCTGTGGCCTCATCCTTATCAGGGATGCGCTCTAACCAACTGAGCTATAGCCCCATCCGCGCTGCGCGCTGACTCCTGAAGATTAGCGCACAGACCCGGTCAGGCCAAAATCCGTTCCGACCGGGCGTCTGCGCAGGTCATCCGACCCCTTGCAGGCCCTTCCGCGAAGGCCTACTCGTCCTCGGCGAGCGTCAGCTCCACACCGCCGACGAAGCCCGCCGACAGGTTGTAGATGAACGCGCCCAGCGTGGCCAGTGCCGTCGCCAGCACCACGTCGATCACCGCGATCACCGACGTGAAGGTCAGCACGCGCGGCAGCGACAGGAACGACTGGAGGTCGAAGCCGTTGCTCTCGTTCGAGCCGGTCGCCTCGCTGATCGTGCCGCCGACGGTCGAGAAGACGCCCATCGCGTCCATGACCATCCACAGCACCGCCGCCGCCACGATCGTGCAGATGCCCAGCGCGATCGACAGCAGGAAGCTGACCTTCATCACCGACCACGGGTCGGCCTTGGCCACCCGCAGCCGCGCCTTGCGCGTCCTGGGGGCCGTACGGATCCCCGTACGCGGCTTGCGCTGCGCGGCGGCCCCGCCGTTCGCCCGCGGCGTGCCGGCGCCCGAGGGCGCCGTGTAGGCCTGCGGCGGCTGGTACGGCGGCTGCGCGGGCCGGTCCTGGCCGGCTTCCGCGCCGGCCGTCGGCTGCGGCTCCCGGGTGTCCGTCACGGCGATCCCCCTGCCCTCGGAGGTGGCGTCGCCACCTTGGGAGTCCGCGGCGGGGCCACGGGCACCGTTCGCCCCAGTCTTGGCCGGTCCGGCGCCCGTGGCTCCACTCACGACTTACTCCTCGTGCTCCCCGGCCGAAGGCTGCGTGCCCTCGGCGGCCTCGGCGGCCTGTCCGTCGGCCACCTCGGTCTCGTTCTCGTCGGCCTCGACCTCGTCAGCTTCCTGACCGGCCTCGGCATTACGGGCGATGCCGACCACGGCATCGCGCTTGCCCAGGTTGATCAGCTGGACGCCCATGGTGTCACGGCCGGTCTCCCTGACTTCGTTGACGCGCGTACGAATCACACCACCGCCGAGCGTGATGGCGAGAATCTCGTCCGTTTCGTCCACCACGAGCGCCCCTACGAGCGACCCGCGGTCCTCCACGATCTTGGCGGCCTTGATGCCCAGACCGCCACGGCCCTGGACGCGGTACTCGTTGACCGGCGTCCGCTTGGCGTAGCCGCCGTCGGTCGCGGTGAAGACGAACGTACCCGGCCTCACCACGCTCATGGAGAGCAGTTCGTCACCTCCGCGGAAACTCATGCCCTTCACGCCCGAGGTGGCGCGGCCCATCGGGCGCAGCGCGTCGTCGGTCGCCGTGAAACGGATCGACTGCGCCTTCTTGCTGATCAGCAGCAGGTCGTCCTCGGCGGACACCAGCTCCGCGCCGATCAGCTCGTCATCGCGGCCGTCCTCCGTCTCCCGGAGGTTGATCGCGATCACACCACCCGAACGGGGCGAGTCGTAGTCCTTGAGCGCCGTCTTCTTCACCAGGCCGCCCTTGGTGGCCAGGATCAGGTAGGGCGCGGCATCGTAGTCGCGGATGGCGAGGATCTGCGCGATCTTCTCGTCCGGCTGGAAGGCCAGCAGGTTCGCCACGTGCTGCCCGCGGGCGTCGCGGCCGGCGTCCGGGAGCTCGTACGCCTTGGACCGGTAGACGCGGCCCTTGTTCGTGAAGAACAGCAGCCAGTGGTGCGTGGTGGAGACGAAGAAGTGGTCGACCAGGTCGTCCTGCTTCAGCTTCGTGCCGCGCACGCCCTTGCCGCCGCGCTTCTGCGAGCGGTAGTCCTCGGTCTTGGTGCGCTTGACGTAGCCGCCGTGCGTGATCGTGACGACGATGTCCTCTTCGGCGATCAGGTCCTCGATGGACATGTCACCGTCGAAGGGCACCAGCTTGGAACGCCGGTCGTCGCCGAACTTGTCGACGATCGCCGCCAGTTCCTCGCTCACGATGGAGCGCTGGCGCTCCTCCGAGGCCAGGATCGCGTTGTACTCGTTGATCTTGGCCTGGAGCTCGTCGTGCTCGGCGACGATCTTCTGGCGCTCCAGGGCCGCGAGGCGGCGGAGCTGCATCTCCAGGATCGCGTTCGCCTGGATCTCGTCGATCTCCAGGAGGCCCATCAGGCCCTCGCGCGCGATCTCGACCGTGTTGCTGCGCCGGATGAGGGCGATGACCTCGTCGATCGCGTCCAGGGCCTTGAGCAGACCGCGCAGGATGTGGGCGCGCTCCTCCGCCTTGCGCAGGCGGAACTTCGTGCGCCGGACGATGACCTCGATCTGGTGCGTCACCCAGTGGCGGATGAAGGCGTCGATCGACAGCGTGCGCGGCACGCCGTCCACCAGCGCCAGCATGTTCGCGCCGAAGTTCGTCTGCAGCTCGGTGTGCTTGTAGAGGTTGTTCAGCACGACCTTGGCGACGGCGTCGCGCTTCAGGACGATCACCAGGCGCTGGCCGGTCCGCGACGAGGTCTCATCACGGACGTCGGCGATGCCGCCGACCTTGCCGTCCTTCACCAGGTCCGCGATCTTCTGCGCGAGGTTGTCGGGGTTGGTCTGGTACGGCAGCTCCGTGACCACCAGGCACTGGCGGTTCTGGATCTCCTCGACCTCCACCACCGCGCGCATCGTGATGGAGCCGCGACCGGTCCGGTACGCCTCCTCGATGCCCTTGCGGCCCACGACCAGGGCGCCCGACGGGAAGTCAGGACCCTTGATCCGCTCGATCAGCGCGTCCTGGAGCTCCTCGTGCGAGGCCTCCGGGTGCTCCAGCGCCCACTGCGCACCGGCCGCGACCTCGCGCAGGTTGTGCGGCGGGATGTTGGTCGCCATGCCGACCGCGATGCCGGCGCTGCCGTTGACCAGCAGGTTCGGGAAGCGCGCGGGCAGGACCGTCGGCTCCTGGTTGCGGCCGTCGTAGTTGTCCTGGAAGTCGACGGTCTCCTCGTCGATGTCCCGGAGCATCTCCATGGCCTGCGGCATCAGCTTGCACTCGGTGTAGCGCATCGCGGCCGCCGGGTCGTTGCCCGGAGAGCCGAAGTTGCCGTTCGAGTCCACCAGCGGCATGCGCATCGACCACGGCTGGGCCAGGCGGACCAGGGCGTCGTAGATCGAGCTGTCACCGTGCGGGTGGTACGTGCCCATGACGTCGCCGACGACGCGGGCGCACTTGTAGAAGCCCTTCTCGGGCCGGTAGCCGCCGTCGTACATCGCGTACAGCACGCGGCGGTGCACCGGCTTGAGGCCGTCCCGCACGTCCGGCAGGGCGCGCGAGACGATGACGGACATCGCGTAGTCGAGGTAGGAGCGCTGCATCTCCGTCTCGAGCCCGACGGGCTCGATGCGCATCACGGGCTGCTCCTCCGCGGAGTTCTCTGCGGTAGGGGTGGTTTCGTCGGCCATTGCTGGTCAGAAGTCCTTTCAGGCGGCGGTCAGCGGAGCCGACTCAGATGTCGAGGAAGCGGACGTCCTTGGCGTTGCGCTGGATGAAGGAGCGACGCGCCTCGACGTCCTCGCCCATCAGCACCGAGAACAGGTCGTCGGCCTGCGCCGCGTCGTCCAGCGTGACCTGGCCGAGGACGCGGTGGTCCACGTCCATCGTGGTGACGCGCAGCTCCTCGGCGTTCATCTCGCCCAGACCCTTGAAGCGCTGGATCGAGTCTTCCTTGATCCGCTTGCCGTTCTGCTTGCCGAGCTCCACCAGCGCGTCGCGCTCGCGGTCCGAGTACGCGTACTCGAAGTCGTCCCGGCCCCACTTGATCTTGTAGAGCGGCGGACGCGACAGGTACACGTGACCGGCCTCGACCAGCGGCCGCATGAAGCGGAAGAGGAAGGTCAGCAGCAGGGTGTTGATGTGCTGGCCGTCGACGTCGGCGTCCGCCATCAGGATGATCTTGTGATAGCGGAGCTTCTCGATGTCGAAGTCCTCGTGCACACCGGTACCGAAGGCGCTGATCAGCGCCTGGACCTCGGTGTTCTGGAGGATCTTGTCGATACGGGCCTTCTCGACGTTCAGGATCTTGCCGCGGATCGGCAGGATGGCCTGGTACATCGGATTGCGGCCGGACTTCGCGGAGCCACCGGCCGAGTCGCCCTCGACGATGAAGATCTCGCACTTGGTCGGGTCGTTCGACTGGCAGTCGGACAGCTTGCCCGGCAGCGAGGCGCTCTCCAGCAGACCCTTGCGTCGGGTGAGGTCACGGGCCTTGCGGGCCGCGACGCGCGCCGTGGCCGCCTGGATCGACTTTCGGATGATGTCCGCGGCCTCGACCGGGTTGCGGTCGAACCAGTCGTTCAGGTGCTCGTGGACGACCTTCTGCACGAAGGTCTTGGCCTCCGTGTTGCCCAGCTTCGTCTTCGTCTGGCCCTCGAACTGCGGCTCGCCCAGCTTGACCGAGATGATCGCCGTCAGACCCTCGCGGACGTCCTCGCCGGCGAGGTTGTCGTCCTTCTCGCGCAGGAACTTCTTCTCGCGCGCGTAGCGGTTGACCAGGCCGGTCAGCGCCGCGCGGAAGCCCTCCTCGTGCGTACCGCCCTCGTGCGTGTGGATCGTGTTCGCGAAGGAGTAGACACCCTCGGTGTACTGCGAGTTCCACTGCATCGCGATCTCGACCGAGAGCATGCGCTCCTTGTCCTCGGCCTCGACGTCGATGACGGTCGGGTGGATCAGCTCGCCCTTGCGCGAGTTGAGGTACTTCACGAAGTCGACGATGCCGCCCTCGTAGTAGTACTTCACCGTGCGCGCCTGGGGCTCGGCCGCGTCCGCGTCCGGGTCGTCGGCGCCGGCGGTCGCCTTCGCCGACTCGCGCTCGTCGGTCAGCGACAGGGTGAGGCCCTTGTTGAGGAAGGCCATCTCCTGGAAGCGCCGCGACAGCGTCTCGAAGGAGTACTCGGTCGTCTCGAAGATGTCGCCGTCGGCCCAGAAGGTGACCGAGGTACCGGTTTGGTCGGTCTCCTCGTTCTTCGCCAGGGCGGCGGTCGGGGCACCGAGCTTGTAGTCCTGCGTCCAGCGGTAGCCGTCACGCCGGACCTCGACCGCGACGCGGGTCGACAGGGCGTTCACGACGGAGACGCCGACGCCGTGCAGACCGCCGGAGACGGCGTAGCCGCCGCCGCCGAACTTGCCGCCCGCGTGCAGGACGGTCAGGACGACCTCGACGGCCGGCTTGCCCTCGGACGGGACGATGTCGACCGGGATGCCGCGGCCGTTGTCGACGACCTTGACCCCCCCGTCGGCCAGGATCGTCACGTCGATGGTGTCCGCGTGGCCGGCCAGGGCCTCGTCGACGGAGTTGTCGACGACCTCGTAGACGAGGTGGTGCAGACCACGCTCGCCGGTGGAGCCGATGTACATGCCGGGCCGCTTGCGGACCGCGTCCAGGCCCTCCAGGACCTGGATGTTGCTGCCGGTATACGAAGACCCACCTGCCTCGGCGGCCTCGCCGTCGGCGGTGGACTCGTTCTTGTCGTTGGGGTTGCCGGAATCGGCCACGAAGCGCCCTTTCTGGCACAGCACAGGCCGAACTCCGGGCCAGCAGGCATGCAAGCAGGAGCGGCTGCGTCGATCTGCGTTGTCAGCGTTTATCAGCGGGATCCCGCAAGCGGGCGGGATTTGCTTCAGTCTACCGGTACCACCGACATGAATGGGGGTTTGCCGGTACCTGAGTCCGCATGTGCCGCCCTGAACCTCCTCTCTCCGACTCCCCACATCCGGGACGGGGCTCGAAGAGGCTCACACGGGCATCCAGCGCTTCGGCCTGTCAACCTCCGGCTACCGTGAGGGACGCCACGAAGTGCAGCCCCGATCCGGCCCCGCCGGCACTCGAAGAGCGGGGCCCCCAGCCCCGGTCTTTCAGCGCCGCCGGGGGCCAATCCCGCCCCGTCGGCGTTTGAGGCGCGGGGTCCGGGGCGGCGCCCCGGGTCCCGCGGAGCGGGCTGTGCGTATCCGCACGGGCAGCCCCGCAGCGGACCCGTCAGCCGTAGGTGTCCCCCGGCCCCGTACTGCCCGGCGCCCGCCACGGCCCGTACCCCTTCGGCCGGCCGCCCCCAGGCCCCCGCACCTTGATCATCCGCACCGTCCCCTGCCCCAGATCGGCGTTCAGCCGCGCCACCAGCTGCGGCGCGAGCAGCTTCAGCTGCGCCGCCCACGCCGAGGAATCGCACCGCACGACAAGCTCACGGTCCTCGTACCGCTCCGGTTCACAGTGCGCCGCGATCTCCGGGCCGACGATCTCCGGCCAGCGCTCCATCACGCCCGCCACCGCCATCGGCATCTCCCAGCCGCGTTCGGTGCGCAGCCGGTCCAGCGCCGCCATCAGCGGCATCGGGTCCCGGCCGTCCGCGCGGGCGCCCGAGCGGAGCCCCGGCTGCCGGCCCTTCTTGGCGCCGGCCGCGTTCCCCCGGGCCCGCGCCTGCTCCCGCGCCGCCGCGAGGGCCTGGCGGGCGAGGTCCACCCCGGAGACCTCCGGGGGCTTGCGGCCCTCCTGCGGGTCCTTGCCGTTCTCGCTCACAGCCGGGTCACCTCACCGCCGGACACTCCGAACCGCGTTCCCTCCAGCACCCCCGGGACGTCGTCGTCCACCGCCGCCGTCACCAGCACCTGCTCACCCGGCGCCACCAGCTCCGCCAGCCGTTCCCGGCGCCGGGCGTCCAGCTCCGCGAACACGTCGTCCAGGATCAGCACCGGCTCGCTGCCCTCCGAGCGCAGCAGCTCGTACGAGGCCAGCCGCAGCGCCAGCGCGTACGACCAGGACTCGCCGTGGCTCGCGTACCCCTTCGCGGGCAGCTCCCCGAGCCGCAGCACGACGTCGTCGCGGTGCGGGCCCACCAGGGTCACACCGCGCTCGATCTCCTGCTTGCGCACTTCCACCAGCGCGGCCAGCAGCACCTCGTAGAGCGCCTCACGGCTGCGCGCCGCGCCGCTGTCCACCGGTTCGCCGGCCGAGGACTTGTACGCCAGCCCGAGCGGGCCGCCGCCGGGCGCGAGCTGCTCGTACGCCTTGTCCGCCAGCGGCAGCAGCGTCGCGATCAGATCCAGCCGCTGGGCCAGGAGCTCCGCGCCCACGCGCGCGAGGTGCTGGTCCCACACGTCGAGGGTGGAGAGGTCCATCGAGCGGCCGCCGTGCCTCCGGGCCATCGCCGCCGACTTCAGCAGGGTGTTGCGCTGCTTGAGCACCCGCTCGTAGTCGGAGCGGACCGCCGCCATCCGCGGCGAGCGCGCGGTGACGAGCTCGTCCAGGAACTTCCGCCGCTCCCCGGGGTCGCCCTTGACCAGGGCCAGGTCCTCCGGCGCGAACAGCACCGTCCGTACTATTCCCAGCACGTCACGCGGCCGGACCTGCGAGGACCGGTTGATCCGGGCCCGGTTCGCCCGCCCCGGATTCAGCTCCAGCTCCACCAGCTGCTGGCGCTCGCCCTGGGTGACGGCCGCGCGGATGATCGCCCGGTCCGCGCCCATCCGTACGAGCGGGGCGTCCGCGGAGACCCGGTGGCTGCCCAGCGTCGCGAGGTAGCCGATCGCCTCGACGAGGTTGGTCTTCCCCTGGCCGTTGGGCCCCACGAAAGCGGTGACGCCCGGGTCGAGGGGAACCTCGGCCCGGGCGTACGAGCGGAAGTCGGCCAATGAGAGATGCGAAACGTGCATACGGCGCCGACCTCCCCCGGCTTTCCCACTACTCGCTGTGGTGCTGTGCTGCTGGTGATCCTTTGCAGCCCTGTGAGCTGCTACTTCTTCTCGACCGCGTGCCCGCCGAACTGGTTGCGCAGCGCGGCGATCATCTTCATCTGCGGGGAGTCGTCCTGCCGCGAGGCGAACCGCGCGAACAGCGACGCGGTGATCGCGGGCAGCGGTACGGCGTTGTCGATCGCCGCCTCCACCGTCCAGCGTCCCTCGCCCGAGTCCTGCGCGAAGCCGCGCAGCTGCTCCAGGTGCTCGTCCTCGTCGAGGGCGTTCACGGCCAGGTCCAGCAGCCAGGAGCGGATGACGGTGCCTTCCTGCCAGGAGCGGAAGACCTCGCGGACGTCGGTGACCGAGTCCACCTTCTCCAGGAGCTCCCAGCCCTCGGCGTAGGCCTGCATCATGGCGTACTCGATGCCGTTGTGGACCATCTTCGCGAAGTGGCCCGCGCCGACCTTGCCGGCGTGCACGGCGCCGAACTCGCCCTCGGGCTTGAGGGCGTCGAAGATCGGCTGGACCCGGGCGACGTGGTCCTTGGCGCCGCCGAACATCAGCGCGTAGCCGTTCTCCAGGCCCCACACGCCGCCGGAGACGCCGCAGTCGACGAAGCCGATGCCCTTGGCCGCCAGTTCCCCGGCGTGCTTCTCGTCGTCGGTCCAGCGGGAGTTGCCGCCGTCGACGACGATGTCGCCGATCGAGAGCAGCTCGGCGAGCTCGTCGACGGTGGACTGCGTCGCCGCGCCGGCGGGGACCATCACCCACACGACGCGGGGGGCCTGCAGGCTGTCCACAAGTTCCCGCAGGCTGTGGACATCCGCGAGCTCCGGGTTGCGGTCGTATCCGATGACGGTGTGGCCTGCGCGGCGGATGCGCTCGCGCATGTTGCCGCCCATCTTGCCGAGACCGACGAGACCAAGCTCCATCAGGTGGTTCCTTAAGCGTTGTGGCCGTCTTTGCCGGGGCTTCCCCGGCCGTGTCCTCGCCGGACCCGCAGGGGGTCGCCCACCGGATCCGAGCCTACGCCGGGCCGTGGCGGCGGGCCCTGCGGGCGCTCCACGGCGGCCGGTCCGGCTTCCGGGGTTTTCCCCGGCGCCCTCCCCAGCCTGTGGACGGCGTCGGGCCCGGTCCCGCAGGGCGCGAGACCGGGCCCGACGTCGACAGGTGAAAGCGTCAGCCGGACAGGCGCACCGGCATGATCAGGTACTTGTAGGTCTCGTCGGCCTCCGCGTCGACCGCCGGGCGGCCGCTGAGCAGCGCGGGCTTCGTGGACGTGGTGAAGCTCAGCTGGGCCACCGGGGAGGCGATCGCGCTGAGGCCGTCCAGCAGGAAGGTCGGGTTGAAGGCGATCGAGATGTCGTCGCCGTCGAGCTGGGCGTCGACCCTCTCCACAGCCTGTGCGTCGTCGGAGGAGCCGGCCTCCAGGATCAGCACCCCCTGCTCGAAGCTGAGGCGGACCGGGGTGTTGCGCTCGGCCACCAGGGCCACGCGCTTGACGGCCTCGACGAAGGGCGCGGTCTCGATCACGGCGACGGAGTTGAACTCGGTCGGGAAGAGCGTCCGGTACTTGGGCAGGTCGCCCTCGAGCAGCCGGGTGGTGGTGCGGCGGCCGGCGCCCTCGAAACCGATCAGGCCTTCGCCCGCGCCGGAGCCGGACAGCGCCAGGGTCACGGTGTCACCGCTGGTCAGAGAGTTGGCGATCTCCTGGAGCGTCTTGGCGGGCACCAGGGCCACGGCCGACGCGTCCGGGTTCTCCGGCTTCCACAGGAACTCGCGGACCGCGAAGCGGTAGCGGTCGGTGGAGGCCAGGGTGACGCGGTCGCCCTCGATCTCGATGCGGACACCGGTCAGCACGGGCAGCGTGTCGTCACGGCCGGCGGCGGTGGCCACCTGCTTGGCGGCGGAGGCGAAGACCTCGCCGGGCACGGTGCCGGTAGCGGTGGGCATCTGCGGCAGGGCCGGGTACTCCTCCACAGGCAGGGTGTGGAGTGTGAATCGCGAGGAGCCGCAGACCACGGTCGCCCGTACACCGTCTGTGGAAATCTCCACCGGGCGGTTGGGGAGGGCGCGGCAGATGTCGGCGAGCAGCCGGCCGGAAACCAGGACGGTGCCGTCCTCCTCGACGTCCGCCTCGACGGAGACGCGGGCCGAGACCTCGTAGTCGAAGCCGGAGAGGCTCAGCGTGCCGTCCTCGGCCTTGAGCAGCAGGCCCGCGAGAACGGGCACCGGCGGCCGGGCCGGGAGGCTACGGGCAGCCCAGGCCACCGCCTCCGCGAGTACGTCGCGCTCCACCCGGATCTTCACCGGAACCGCCTCCTGCTGTTGCTCGCTCGTCTGCCGGCCTTCGTCGTCGGCTCGTCGATGCCTCGACCGATGCCGGGGACCAGTCTGACGTACGGCGCCGACACTCGGTGCGGCTGGCGGTCAAGTCGGGAGCGGGGCGGCGGAGCGGGATCCCGACGAGTTGTGCACAGGACCTGCTTGAAAACCGAAACCGGCCTAACTCTCTATGGGGGTAGTAGTAGGGCCTGTGGAAACGGTGGATAAGCCCGTTCTCGCAGGTCACACCGCGTTTTTTATCCACCGACCCTGTGGGCGACACCGGTGGACAACCCCGTGTCTCTGTGGAGAACGAAAAGTTCTGCACAGGCCGTCCCCAGGGGACCCCGACTACTCCACAGGTGTGTCCCCAGCTTTCCCCCGGTACTCCACAACCCAAACGTCTACTTCCGTGTGACCGCTTTCACTCCGGGCGGTGAGAGGGGGTGGTGTGTTGCCGAACAGTGGACAAGGGTGTGGAGAAGAGACCGGATCCTGTGCACAGAGTGCGCGAACCTGTGGGGGGACGGTGGACAACGTCGTGGACAGGGCTGTGGACGAAATATTTGTCCACAGTCTGTGGATGACGCTTGCGCACAAATCCACAGGGTACTGACCTGGCCTGATGAGACCTCACCTCGCATGCCTGTGGACAGATTGTGGGCGACGCCGCCCGTCCCCAGGGTGTGGACGGAAGAAAGTCGCAGAATCTGTGGATGAGTTGCTCCCCAGGGGGCGTATTCGAACAGGTCAGGGGCGCGCGGACGAAGAAGGGCGCCCCCGTTGTCGTCCGGGAGCGCCCTCTGTAAGCGTGTGAAGGGGCCCTTGCGAGGCCCCGGGCGAGCGGTACGGGGCCGCTCTCAGCCGTTCTTGATGCGGTTGGTGAGCTCGGTGACCTGGTTGTAGATGGACCGCCGTTCGGCCATCAGAGCGCGGATCTTGCGGTCCGCGTGCATCACGGTGGTGTGGTCGCGGCCGCCGAACTGCGCCCCGATCTTGGGCAGCGACAGGTCGGTGAGCTCCCGGCACAGGTACATGGCGATCTGCCGGGCGGTCACCAGGACCCGGCTGCGCGAGGAGCCGCACAGGTCGTCCACGGTCAGGCCGAAGTAGTCGGCGGTGGCCGCCATGATGTCGGAGGCGGTGATCTCGGGGGCGCTGTCCTCCCCGCCCGGGATCAGGTTCTTCAGGACGTCCTCGGTGAGGCCCAGGTCGACCGGCTGCCGGTTCAGGCTCGCGAAGGCCGTGACCCGGATCAGCGCCCCCTCCAGCTCGCGGATGTTGCGCGAGATGCGGGAGGCGATGAACTCCAGTACCTCCGGCGGGGCGTTGAGCTGCTCCTGGACGGCCTTCTTGCGCAGGATCGCGATACGGGTCTCCAGCTCGGGCGGCTGGACGTCGGTGATCAGGCCCCACTCGAAGCGGTTGCGGAGCCTGTCCTCCAGGGTGACGAGCTGCTTGGGCGGCCGGTCGGAGGAGAGCACGATCTGCTTGTTGGCGTTGTGGAGGGTGTTGAAGGTGTGGAAGAACTCCTCCTGCGTCGACTCCTTGCTCGCGAGGAACTGGATGTCGTCGACGAGCAGGATGTCCATCTCGCGGTAGCGCTTGCGGAACGCGTCGCCCTTGCCGTCGCGGATGGAGTTGATGAACTCGTTGGTGAACTCCTCGGAGCTCACGTACCGCACGCGGGTGCCGGGGTAGAGGCTCCGCGCGTAGTGCCCGATGGCGTGCAGCAGGTGCGTCTTGCCGAGGCCCGACTCCCCATAGATGAAGAGGGGGTTGTAGGCCTTCGCCGGCGCCTCGGCGACGGCCACCGCGGCGGCGTGCGCGAAGCGGTTGGAGGCACCGATGACGAAGGTGTCGAACAGGTACTTGGGGTTCAGCCGGGCGGTCGGCTCCAGCGGGCCCGAGGTGGAGCCGCCGGACGGGGCCGGGGGTGCGGCGGGCCGGCCGGGGGCCTGGCGCGGCGCGGGCTGCTCGTACTGCTGCTGTTCGTACTTCTGCTGCTCGTACTGATGTGACTGGTGCGGCTGGTGCGACTGATGGGGCTGCTGGGATTCGTACGGGGACTGCTCGTACTGCTGCTGCTCGTAGGAGCCCTGGTCGTAGCCGGAGGGCTCGGACTGCTGGAGGTAGCCCGGCTGCGGGGAGGCGTACGGGTCGCGCTCGGGGAAACCGCCGAGGCGGGGCTGCTGCCAGCCGTAGTCGTCCTGCTGGCCGCCGCGGGGCCAGGCGCCGGGCTCGGGGCGCGGCTGCTGGTAGTCCGGATAGGCGGGGCGGGCGCTGGGGAGCTGGTCGTCGCCGTTGCCGGGGCCGCCGCCGGGGCGCTGGCCGCCGTACGGCTCGTACCCGCCGGGCTGCTGCGCGGACGGGGCGGGGGGCGCGGGCTCGCCCGCGGAGTCGTCCACGGTGATGGCGATCCGGATGGGGCGGCCGCATTCGCGGCTCAGCGCGTCACTGATCAGCGGGGCGAGCCGGCCCTCGAGGACGCGCTTGCCCCATTCGTTGGGGACGGCCAGCAGTGCGGTGTCGGCGACGAGCGCCAGGGGCTGGCACCTCTCGACCCACTGCTTGTCCTTCGGCTCGATCCCCGGCTGTCCCTCCCCGAGGAGCTTTTCGAGCACCCTTGGCCACACTGCGGCAAGATCGGCAGGTACGTCAGCCACAGAGCACGCTCTCTCACAGGGGTCCCACGAATGTGTGGTTCTTTGGGACGGTCGGGACAAAAAATCCGGGATCAGACAACGGTAGTCAGGCCAGCGGGTACGGTTCAAGTCGTTGTCCACAGCCTGTGCACAGTGTGGGGCCACGTCGACTCGGTTTGACCGGATGGCGTAGCCGCGCGTACCGTAACGAGGTCGAGTTGTCGATGGCTGCTGCCGCCTGCCTACCGATGGGCGAAGGTCACTGATAGTGATCATTTAGCGGTGCCACTCGGGCGAACACGCGAGTTTCCTCGTGGGCGCACGGTGACAGCCAGGCGATGTCCCGCCACAACGATTCATTCTCTGGAGCCCCCGAGTGAGCAAGCGCACCTTCCAGCCGAACAACCGCCGTCGTGCCAAGACCCACGGCTTCCGTCTCCGGATGCGTACCCGTGCCGGTCGCGCGATCCTCGCGAACCGTCGTGGCAAGGGCCGCGCCGCCCTTTCCGCGTAACAACACGCAGGTCGTGACGTCGTGCTGTCTCCCGAAAATCGGCTGAGGCGGCGCGAGGACTTCGCGAGCGCGGTACGCCGAGGTCGTCGGGCTGGTCGCCCGCTCCTCGTCGTCCACCTACGTACAAGCGGTGCAACGGACCCGCACGAGCCGGGGGAGATCGATCCCTCGACGCGTGCGGGTTTCGTCGTCAGCAAGGCTGTCGGCAACGCCGTCATACGTAACCAGGTGAAGCGCCGTCTTCGCCATCTGGTCCGGGAGCGGCTGTCTCAGCTGCCCGCCGGTAGCCTGGTGGTGGTACGTGCGTTGCCCGGAGCGGGCGATGCCGGCCCCGAGGAACTGGCCCGGGACCTGGATGCCGCTCTGGTGCGGCTCCTGGGAGGCGTGGCTCGATGAAGTACCCGCTGCTCGCTTTGATCAAGCTGTACCAGTGGACGATCAGTCCCCTGCTCGGCCCGGTGTGCCGGTACTACCCGTCGTGTTCGCACTACGGGTACACCGCCATCGACCGGCATGGTGCGGTGAAGGGGACGGCCCTGACCGCCTGGCGGATCCTGCGGTGCAATCCGTGGTCCCCGGGTGGTGTGGACCATGTCCCACCCCGTAAACGCCCGCGTTGGCACGAGCAGCTGCGCAGTGCGTTGCGTAGATCTCGCAATGCTCAAGGAGCCTGATTAGTGGACACGATCGCCGGTCTGTTCAGCTTTATCACCACACCCGTTTCCTGGGTCATCGTCCAGTTCCACTCGTTGTACGGGGGACTCTTCGGTGAGTCGAGTGGGTTGGCCTGGGGCCTGTCCATCGTGTCCCTGGTGATCTTGATCCGTATCTGCCTGATCCCGCTCTTCGTGAAGCAGATCAAGGCGACGCGGGGTATGCAGGCGCTCCAGCCGAAGATGAAGGCGATCCAGGAGCGCTACAAGAACGACAAGCAGCGTCAGTCCGAAGAGATGATGAAGCTGTACAAGGAGACGGGCACCAACCCGCTCTCCTCGTGCCTGCCCATCCTGGCGCAGTCCCCGTTCTTCTTCGCGCTGTACCACGTGCTGTCGAACATCGCTGATGGCAAGCCGGTCGGCGCGATGGACCAGCAGCTGGTCGACAGCGCCCGTGCGGCCAAGATCTTCGGTGCGCCGATCGCCGCGAAGTTCATGGACAGCCCGGAGAAGGTCGCCGCCCTCGGCGCGACGCTGACGGACGTCCGGATCGTGACCGCCGTCATGATCGTCATGATGTCGCTGTCGCAGTTCTACACCCAGCGTCAGCTGATGCAGAAGAACGTCGACCTCTCGGTCAAGACGCCGTTCATGCAGCAGCAGAAGATGCTGATGTACATCTTCCCGGTGATCTTCGCGGTCATGGGCATCAACTTCCCCGTCGGTGTTCTCGTCTACTGGCTGACCACGAACGTGTGGACCATGGGTCAGCAGATGTACGTGATCAACCAGAACCCGACGCCGGGCAGCAAGGCGCAGGACCAGTACCTGACCCGCCTGCTGAAGCAGATCAGCTCGCACGGCGAGCTCAAGGGCCGGGGCAGGAAGCGGGTCGTCGCGGCGATCGTCGCCAAGGGCCCGGACCGCAACGACAACGAGCGCAAGTTCATCGCCGCCCTCACCAAGCAGGGCATGGCCGCGCAGCCCGACGGCTCCGTGATCAAGAGTGTCGAGGCCACGGCAGACTCGGATGCGGCGAGCGGCGGTGCCGCGAAGCGGCAGCAGCCGAAGCGCCAGTCGAAGTCGCAGCGTCAGACCCCCAGCAAGCCCGCTCCCAAGAAGTAAGAAGGAGTCCCTCCCGTGACGGAAGGCACCACCACCGCCGCCGCTGAGAGTGGCGACACCCTGACCCGCCTCGAGCAGGAGGGTGAGATCGCGGCCGACTACCTCGAGGGTCTGCTGGACATCGCCGACCTGGACGGCGACATCGACATGGACGTCGAGGCCGACCGGGCCGCGGTGTCGATCGTCAGTGACTCGGCCGGCCGTGATCTGCAGAAGCTCGTGGGCCGCGACGGTGAGGTCCTGGAGGCTCTGCAGGAGCTGACCCGCCTCGCGGTGCACCGGGAGACCGGGGACCGCAGCCGGCTGATGCTGGACATCGCCGGGTTCCGGGCGAAGAAGCGCGAGGAGCTGGCGGCGCTGGGCGCCCAGGCCGCGGCGGACGTCAAGGCGTCCGGCGAGCCGCTGAAGCTGGCTCCGATGACCCCGTTCGAGCGGAAGGTCGTCCACGACGCCGTGGCGGCCGCCGGTCTGCGCAGCGAGTCCGAGGGCGAGGAGCCGCAGCGCTTCGTCGTTGTGCTTCCGGCCTGATCGCCGGCGCGAGTTGTTCGGCCCCGTCTGTGTCGCAGGCGGGGCCGATGTTTGTCAGCCTGGCCTGACGAGTGAACGACGCTCCACCTTGAAGACGTGGTTCTTCAGAACCATGCGTACGGAAGGACGGTCCCCGTGACGGAGGCAGCTGAGCTTCCCCCGGCGCCTGAAGAGGCGCGCGCGGTGTTCGGTGAGTTTTTCCCGGAAGCTGTGCGGTACGCGGAGCTGCTGGCGGACGCGGGAGTCAAGCGGGGCCTGATCGGGCCGCGTGAGGTGCCGCGCCTGTGGGAGCGGCACCTGCTGAACTGCGCTGTGCTGTCGGAGGTGGTTCCGCAGAACGTCACCGTGTGTGACGTGGGCTCCGGTGCGGGGCTGCCCGGCATCCCGCTCGCTCTGGTGCGCCGGGATCTCAAGATCACGCTGCTCGAACCGCTGCTGCGGCGGACGACCTTCCTCCAGGAAGCCGTGGAGCTGCTGGGCCTGGACCACGTCACGGTCATGCGCGGGCGGGCCGAGGAGGTCCTGGGCAAGCTCCAGCCAGTGCACGTGGTGACGGCACGGGCGGTTGCTCCGCTGGACCGGCTGGCCGGCTGGGGCGTGCCCCTGCTGCGCCCGTACGGCGAGATGCTGGCGCTCAAGGGCGACACCGCCGAAGAGGAGCTGGTGTCGGCGAAGACCGCACTGGCGAAGCTCGGTGTGGTGAAGACCTCGGTGCTGCATGTGGGCGAGGGTCTGGTGGACCCGTTGTCGACGGTGGTCCGGGTCGAGGTCGGAGAGAGCCCCGGTGGGGTGAGGTTCGCGGCCAAGCGGGCTAAGGCGGCCCGGGTGGGGCGCACCCGCCGGCGCCGGTGATCTTCTGAGGTGTGGGGGCCCGGCGGAGATTTCGTCTGCGTTGGGCCCTATAGGTATGGATTTCGGAGTGTCGTAGCGGCCGGGAGACTCCCTCCGGGCATCGTGTTTCACGTGAAACGTCGCTCTCTGCTGCACGGAATCATCAGCCGCGGTCGTGCGGCTGCGTCCCCCCGCCAGCGCAAGGACGCAAGGGGGACAGAGTTGTCCACAACGGTGGATTCATCCACAGGAGTACGGGCCCCGCTGGTTCGCGACCCGGGTGACATGGGAGGCTCTGTTCATCGCGAGCCTGATGTCGAGGAGAGTGACACCGTGCGGTCCGACGCCAACCTCGCGGGGCCGATGGCCGATCCGGTCCCCGGTCCCCGCTCTGAACCGGCGGGTGAGGATGTTTCACGTGAAACATTGCCTCCGCCTCTTGTAGACAACGACACCCCCATCGGCCGAGCTGCCCAGCAGGCGGTCGAGGCGCTGGGGCGCGCCGGTGAGAGGCTGCCCCGGCCGAATCAGACCCGGGTCATCGTGGTCGCCAACCAGAAGGGCGGCGTGGGTAAGACCACGACGACCGTGAACCTGGCGGCCTCGCTGGCCCTGCACGGCGCGCGGGTCCTGGTGGTCGACCTCGACCCGCAGGGCAATGCATCCACGGCCCTGGGCATCGACCACCACGCGGATGTGCCGTCGATCTACGACGTGCTCGTGGACAGCCGGCCTCTCCTCGAGGTCGTGCAGCCGGTCGTGGATGTGGAGGGGCTCTTCTGCGCTCCGGCCACGATCGATCTGGCGGGCGCGGAGATCGAGCTGGTGTCGCTCGTGGCGCGGGAGAGCCGGCTGCAGCGGGCGATCCAGGCGTACGACCAACCTCTCGACTACATCCTGATCGACTGTCCTCCCTCGCTCGGGCTGCTCACGGTGAACGCGCTCGTGGCCGGCGCGGAGGTGCTGATCCCGATCCAGTGCGAGTACTACGCGCTGGAGGGCCTGGGCCAGCTGCTGCGCAATGTCGATCTGGTGCGGGCCCACCTCAACCCGACGCTGCACGTGTCGACCATCCTGCTGACGATGTACGACGGCAGGACCCGGCTGGCCTCGCAGGTGGCGGAGGAGGTGCGCAGCCACTTCGGCAAGGAGGTGCTGCGGACGAGCATCCCCCGGTCGGTGCGCATTTCCGAGGCGCCGAGCTATGGGCAGACGGTGCTCACCTACGACCCGGGTTCCAGCGGTTCCCTCTCCTATCTGGAGGCGGCGCGAGAGATCGCGTATCGAGGGGTCGGAATGCAGTACGACGCCCAGCAGGCCCATCTGGGCCCGGGCATGAACAGCACGCAGAGTGTGGCGGAGGGGATCCAGTGAGTGAGCGACGTAGAGGTCTGGGGCGGGGGCTCGGTGCGCTGATCCCCGCGGCCCCGCAGGAGAAGACGCCGCCGGTGATCAGTTCCGGTTCGACGTCTCCGTCGGCGGTGCCGGTCATGACTTCGGAGCGCGGGGTGGCGGCGGCGAAACTCGCCTCCCTGGCGCAGGCCGATGTTTCACGTGAAACATCGCTCGCGGTCGTCCCGGCGCAAGAGCCGGAACCGGCGGCGGAAGAGACCAATGTGGTGGCGGGGGCGACGTTCGCGGAGCTCCCGATGGACGCGATCACGCCGAACCCGCGCCAGCCGCGTGACGTGTTCGACGAGGACGCGCTCGCCGAGCTGGTGACCTCGATCCAGGAGGTGGGCCTGCTCCAGCCGGTGGTCGTGCGGCAGTCGGCCCCGGGCCGCTACGAGCTGATCATGGGTGAGCGGCGCTGGCGTGCCTGCCGGGAGGCAGGACTGGAGGCCATCCCGGCGATCATCCGGGCGACGGACGACGAGAAGCTGCTGCTGGACGCCCTGCTGGAGAACCTGCACCGGGCCCAGCTGAACCCGCTGGAAGAGGCCGCGGCCTACGACCAGCTGCTCAAGGACTTCAACTGCACCCACGACCAGCTGGCCGACCGGATCGGGCGCTCGCGTCCCCAGGTGTCGAACACGCTGCGGCTGCTGAAGCTGTCGCCGTCAGTGCAGCGCCGGGTGGCCGCGGGCGTGCTGTCGGCCGGGCACGCACGGGCACTGCTTTCGGTGGACGACTCCGAGGAGCAGGACAAGCTGGCGCACCGGATCGTGGCCGAGGGGCTGTCGGTGCGTGCGGTCGAGGAGATCGTGACGCTGATGGCTTCGGAGCCTTCGAGTGCGGTGAAGCCGAAGGGCCCGCGCGCGGGTACCCGGGTGGCTCCGGCGCTCAGCGAGCTGGCGACGCGACTGTCGGACCGCTTCGAGACGCGGGTGAAGGTGGACCTGGGCCAGAAGAAGGGCAAGATCACCGTCGAGTTCGCATCGATGGAGGATCTGGAGCGGATTCTGGGAACGCTGGCACCGGGCGAGGGCCGGGTGTTGGAGCAGGGTCTTTCCGGGGAGTGATCCCAGGGCCGCCGAGGGGCGGGTCGTGCCGGTGTGCGAACCGGCGCGGTCCGCCCCTTCGCTTTGCTGTCGAAGAACGAGAGGCCAGTGGATACGATGCGGTCATGGGTCGTCGGCTGGTACCGCTCACGCTGGACAACCTCCAGGACCTGCCGCGTCGTTGCCGGTCCTGCGTGTTCTGGGAACTGGATCCGGTCAGCGGTGAAGCCGCCGTGAAGGCGGGAACTCCGGCACTGGAGAAGGAGGCGTGGATCTCCGCCGTCCTTCTGGAGTGGGGATCCTGCGGCCGTGTGGTCTACGTGGACGAGGTTCCGGTGGGGTTCGTGCTGTACGCGCCGCCGGCGTACGTACCGCGGGCCACCGCGTTTCCGACCAGTCCCGTCTCACCGGATGCGGTACAGCTGATCACCGCGTGGATCATGCCGGGGTACCAGGGACAGGGCCTGGGGCGGGTCATGGTGCAGACGGTGGCGAAGGATCTGCTGCGGCGCGGGTTCCGGGCGATCGAGGCCTTCGGGGATGCGCGGTGGGAGGGTCCGGCCTGTCTGCTCCCCGCGGACCATCTGCTGGCCGTGGGCTTCAAGACCGTACGACCGCACCCGGTCCATCCGCGGCTGCGCCTCGAACTGAGGTCGACGCTGTCCTGGAAGGAAGACGTGGAGCTGGCGCTGGACCGGCTGCTGGGCGGGGCGCGCAAGGAGCCGGTGTTGCGTCCCCTGTGAGCGGGAACGGGGTGTGCGAAACGGGGCCGCCCCAAGAAGGGGCGGCCCCGTTTCACGTGGAACTTCAGGCGGTCTTGACCTGGACGAAGTCCGAGAGGTCACGCAGGATGGCGGCCTTCGGCTTGGCACCGACGATGGTCTTGGCGACCTCGCCGTCCTGGTAGACGTTCAGCGTCGGGATGGACATGACGCCGTACTTGGCAGCCGTGGCCGGGTTCTGGTCGATGTTGAGCTTGACGATCTCGATCTGGTCGCCGTACTCGGCGGCGATGGCCTCGAGGGACGGCGCGATCTGGCGGCACGGTCCGCACCATTCGGCCCAGAAGTCGACGAGTACGGGCTTGTCGCTCCTGAGGACCTCGGCGTCGAAGTCAGCGTCGGTCACGTTCTTGAGGGTGCCGGCCACAGCGGCCTCCTTCTTCTTCCTGCGGGGTGTGTGGGGTGGGGGCTTGGGGGTCAGACCGCCGCGTGGGCCTTCTCGGCGTCCGCGAGGGCGGCGAGGAAGCGCTCGGCGTCGAGGGCGGCGGAGCAACCGGTGCCCGCAGCGGTGATGGCCTGACGGTAGGTGTGGTCCACGACGTCGCCGGCGCCGAACACGCCGGTGATGCTGGTCCGGGTGGAGGGGGCGTCGACCTTGAGGTAGCCCTCGTCGTCGAGGTCCAGTTGGTCCTTGAACAGCTCGGTGCGCGGGTCGTGGCCGACGGCGATGAACAGGCCGGTCACGGGCAGCGCGGAGGTCTCACCGGTCTTGGTGTTGCGCAGGGTGAGGCTGGAGAGCTTCTGCTCGCCGTGGATCTCGGCGACCTCGCTGTCCCAGGCGAACTTGATCTTCGGGTCGGCGAAGGCGCGGTCCTGCATGGCCTTCGAGGCGCGCAGGCTGTCGCGGCGGTGGACGATCGTGACGGACTTGGCGAAGCGCGAGAGGAAGGTGGCCTCCTCGATCGCGGTGTCGCCGCCGCCGACGACGGCGATGTCATGATCCTTGAAGAAGAACCCGTCGCACGTGGCGCACCAGGAGACGCCGCGGCCTGAGAGCGCGTCCTCGTTGGGCAGGCCGAGCTTGCGGTGCTGGGAGCCGGTGGTGACGATGACGGCCTTGGCGCGGTGCACGGTGCCGGCGGTGTCGGTGACGGTCTTGATCTCACCCGTGAGGTCCACGGCCACGATGTCGTCCGGGACGAGCTCGGCGCCGAACCGCTCGGCCTGACCCCGCATGTTGTCCATGAGGTCCGGGCCCATGATCCCGTCCTGGAAGCCCGGGAAGTTCTCCACCTCGGTGGTGTTCATCAGGGCGCCACCGGCGGTGACGGCACCTTCGAAGACCAGGGGCTTGAGCGAAGCGCGTGCGGTGTACAGGGCGGCGGTGTAACCGGCCGGCCCGGAGCCGATGATGATCACGTTTCGTACGTCGCTCACGGGTTTCTTCCTCGTCTCTGCGGACTGCGTGCTGCCTACCGGGGGCCGGTGCGGACTCTCACCCCACCCAACGGATCCTACGGCGCATGCATTCCCCACCCGTCCCACCGCGGACCGGAACGTGTCAGCCCCGGGGATAGGTGTGCGTCAGGAGGACCTTTCCCGGGGTGGCCGAGCCGGTGTTCTCGCAGCCCGTGTCGACGAGGTAGGCGTCCACGCGCGAGGAGTCGGCCGGGTGCGGCAGGACGAGGAGGTACACCGCGGTGCCCTGATAGGTGCCGCGTTCAGCGGCGAGCAGGGAGTCGGCGCGGCCGGTGGCGTTCTGGACGCAGGCGGGGACGGGAGGTGCCGCCCGCTTGTCTCCGGGGGCGACTCCCGGGGCGGGAGCGGTGTTCTCCATGCCATAGGTGTTGTTCTGCTCCCCTGGGGTGGTCTTGGCGCCCGGTGCGGGGGTGATGAGTTGTCGCACGCTGTCCTGGAGCCCCTGTGCGGTGTACGCGCCATGGGCCGAGGCGGCCGCGGGCGGCTGGGCGGCGGAGTCCGAGGCCTCGCTGCGGGCGGCGGTGTCGCTGGTGGGGTTGCCGGTGAAGTCGCCGAACAGGAAGAGGCCGAGGGCGCAGGCGGCGGCTCCGGCCAGGCCCGAGAGCACGGCGATCCGGCGGCGGGCACGGCGTCTGCCCGGGCCGGTTGGGCCGGTCGGGTGACCGGCGGGCGATGTTTCACGTGAAACATCGCGGTTCGGCGTGCGCGGCCGGGCGGCCGGTGCGGCCTGGGCCCGGGGCTGGGTCGCGTCGAGGAGGGCCTCGGCGGCGAGGGCCGCGTCGATGCGGCCGGCGATGTCGGCGGGCATCCGGGCCGGCCCCGGGAGGGTGCCGAGAAGCCCGCGGATCTCCTCCAGGGAGGCGCGGACGTCGGCGCACAGGGCGCAGTCCCCGAGATGACGGCGGACTTCGGTGGTGCGGGACGGGGAGAGGAGACCTTCGGTCAGGTCGGAGATCTCCGAGACGTCCGGGTGCCGGATCGTGCCGGTCGTGCCGGTTGTGGGGCTCACGGTCGTCCACCTCCGCCCTTCACAGCGTCTGGGTCTGGATGCCTGGGTCCTGCCGCTGGTGGGACGGGCGGGCCCGGCGTCCGGTTCCTTCCCCGCTCGATGGCGGTGTTATCCCCAGCATTCGTGCGCAGATGAGTGAGGAGGGGGACGAGTTTCGCCCGGCCGCGGGCGCACCGGCTTTTCACGGTGCCGGTGGGGACCTCCAGGATGCGGGCTGCTTCGGCGACGGGGTACCCCTGCATGTCGACGAGGACGAGCGCGGCCCGCTGGTCGGCCGGGAGGGTGCCCAGGGCGGCCAGGAGCTGGCGGTGGAGGTCCTGACGCTCCGCGGGGGCCTCGGCCGACTCGTGGGGCTCCAGGAGCCGCTCCAGGCGGTCCGTGTCGTCGATCGGAGAGGTCCTGCGGGTGGCCGCCTTGCGGGCACGGTCGAGGCAGGCGTTGACGGTGATCCGGTGCAGCCAGGTGGTGACGGCGGATTCCCCGCGGAAGGTGTGGGCGGCCCGGTAGGCGGAGACCAGTGCGTCCTGTACGGCGTCCGCGGCCTCCTCGCGGTCGCCGAGGGTCCGCAGGGCCACCGCCCACAACCGGTCCCGGTGCCGCCGCACGAGCTCCCCGAACGCATCGGGGTCGCCGGCCACGTGCCGGGCCAGCAGGTCCGCGTCACTGGCGTCGCCGGTCGTCGCGTCGTGCATCACACCTCGCCTCCCGAAGGGAGATTACGGCTTGGGCGGGGGAATGACGAGGGCCCGCCGTGCCGGTGCGTAGCGGGCCCGCGATGGCGGACAGGGCCTAAGAGGTCGTACCGAGGATCTTGATCTCGTTGATGCCGCCGCGGTAGCTGTCCGCCCCCTCGGAGGGCAGGGAAGTGAGGTGGATCAGCACGTAGCGAGTACGGATCGGCTTGTCGAGGGTGACCTTGAGGTTCTTCTCCACGTCCTTCAGCTCGGTGATGGGCTGAGAGAACTGGGAGAGCTCCGACGGCGAGGAGGCATCGGGCGCGGCGGCCCGGACCTGGAGCTTCTGCCCGCTCGCGAAAAGGTTCAGATCGATGCCGGCCACGTCCTGCACGCTGCCGAGGTCGACGATGATGCCGCTGCCGCCCTTGCGGGAGGGCAGGTTGCCGAAGTTGGGGAAGCCGTCGTACCGAGGGGTGGCCCAGCCGGTCTCCGGCTTGCCGTCGATGGCCTTGTGACTGTCCTTGGTGTTCAGCGGATCCGGGTCGGGCGCGAACACGGAGGCATCGGCGATGCTGAGCGGCTTGCCGGGAGTGAGCGGCTTCGGGTCGTCCTCGGAATCGGTCTGTGTCTGGTTCGGGCCGTTGGTGCTGCCGCCGTTGTTGCGGCCCAGGAGGGCGTCGGCCAGCTGCCAGCTGCCCAGGCCGAGGGCGGCGATGAGCAGGGCGGCGACACCCCACTTGAGAACCCGCCCCGTACGGCTCTGCAGCGGGGGCGGCGGCGGGACGGGCCGGACCTGGGTGGTGGGCGACCCGGGAGGCGTGGGACGGCCGTAGTTGCCCTGCTGGTAGGTGGTGTGCTGGTACTCCGGCGGGGCCGTGAAGGCGGGTTCCGGCGGCCGGATGCGGGGCATCGCGGCTACGGCCTTCGCCAGCTCCTCGGGGCTGGTGCAGGCCGGCTCCTGGCGGGAAGCGGTGGCCCCGTCATTGGCGAGTGCCCGCATGGCGAGTTCGCCCAGGCCCCGGTGAACGCCGGCGCGCACCTGGTCGGGGGCGATCAGGCCCACGCCCTTGGGCAGGCCGGTGAGGCCGTAGGCGTCGCTCTCGTAAGGCCAGCGCTGGGTGAGGGCGGCGTACAGGAGGGCGCCGATGGCCTCGGTGTCGGCGCGCTGCGGGGTCTCGCAGGTGATGCCGCGCAGGGCGGCGTTCACGGCGAGGCCGCGGATGCGGTACTGGCCCGAGGAGGTGCGCAGTATGGCGCTGGGCGTCAGCCGCAGATGGGCCAGACCTTCGCGGTGCGCGGCGGCCATGGCCTGGGAGACCTGGCTGACGAGCTGATAGGCCTCGTGGGGCTCCAGGGGGCCTGCGGCGAGGAGTGCGGTGAGCTCGGTGGCGTCGGGCAGCCATTCGTGGACGACGTAGACGAGGTCGTTCTCCTCCACGGCGTCGAGGACCTGGACGAACCGGGGGTCGCCGAGCAGGGCGGAGGAGCGCGCGGCAGCGAGGACGGAGCGTGCCCGCGCGTGGTCGGCGGGCATCAGGTGGACGCCCACGGCACGCCGCAGTTTCTCGTCCATCGCGCGCCAGCTGCTGAATCCGTCCACACGGGTGACGCACTCTTCCAGCCGGTAGCGTCTGGCGAGCTTGTGGCCGCTGTGGAGTTCGGGTGCGGCCGCGGGGGCCGCCTTGGTGCGTTCGCCGTCCTTGTCGGGCATGGGTCCGTCCGCGGCTCGTCCGTTCTGGGTGTCCACCCCGTCGGACGTGGCCTTTGCCGCCTGAGCGGCCAGCGGCTCATCGCCGCCGTTATCGGCCACGTCGACGGCAGCCGTGCTACGTTCCGCCACCGTCGTTCCTGCCTCCCCATCCGTTGCGCGCTGTAGGCCAGTCTGCGAAGCCATGCCAATTGTGCCCACAGTCTGACGCTATGCACGACACACGAACGGGGGCGACGGTTGTGCGCATCAGCGCCCCAAACGTCCGCGGACCATTCCGACCATCGCGTTGAGCTCTTCGATCCGCATCCGCTTGGCGGCGATGAGGAACACGGCCGCCAGGGCGATGCCTCCGGCCACGAGGGCGGCGGCGGAACCGGCGACTCCACTGCCCAGCCACTGGGTGACTCCGTAGGCGGCGGCGCCGGCCACCGCGGCGGCGGGGACGCAGGCGCCGGTGAGGCGCGCGTAGGTGCGCATCACGTGGGCGCCGTCGAGGTCGCCGCCGAGGCGGGTCTTGAGACGGCGCCAGGCGACGCCCACGCCGACGGTGTAGCCGAGGCCGTAGGCGGCGGCCATGCCGACGACCGCCCAGCGGGCGGGGAGCACGAAGAACGAGGCCGCGGAGACCGCCGCGTTGACGGCGGCGACGATGACGGTGTTGTAGAACGGCGTCCGGGTGTCCTCGTAGGCGTAGAAGCCGCGCAGGACGACGTACTGGACGGAGTAGGGGATCAGGCCGAGGCCGAAGGCCATCAGGATGTAGCCGATGTTCTGGGCGCCGGAGCCCGAGCCGGCGTAGAGCAGGGTGGCCATCGGCACGCCGAGCGCGAGGAACGCGAAGGCGCACGGCACGATCGCGACGGCCGAGGTGCGCAGCCCGTAGGAGATGTCGTCACGGACCGCGGCGGCGTCCCCGTCGTGGGCGGAGCGGGAGATGCGGGGCAGCACGGCCGTCATGACGGAGACGGTGATGATCGCCTGCGGCATCTGCCACAGCAGCAGCGCGTAGTTGTAGGCGGTGATGCCGGTACCGGGGTGGCCCTGCTTCTCGGCGACGGATCCGGCCCAGGTGGCGAACTGGGTGACGACGACGAGGCCGATCTGGTTGGCGAGGACGAAGAAGAACGTCCACTTGGCCAGGCGGGCGGCCTTGCCGAGGCCGTGGCCCTTCCAGTCGAAGCGAAGGCGCGGCCGGAAGCCCGCGTCGCGCAGGTAGGGCAGCATCGCGAGGGCCTGGACGGTGAGGCCGAGCAGCGTGCCCACGCCCAGCAGGCGCACACCGTCGGCGGTGACGGTGGTGGCGTTGACGCCGGAGGTGGTGAAGCCGCCGAAGGCCCAGATGAAGGCGCCGAAGGTGGCGATGACCACGATGTTGTTGAGGACCGGGGTCCACATCATCGCGCCGAACCGGCCGCGCGCGTTGAGGATCTGACCCAGGACCACGTGGATGCCCATGAAGAACATGGTGGGCAGGCAGTAGCGGGCGAAGGCGACCGCGACTTCCATCTGCTGCGGGTCGGAGGCGATCTTCGGCGACATCATCGTGATGAACACCGGTGCCGCCAGGACACAGATGGTGGTGATGCCGGCCAGCAGGACCACGACGAGGGTCAGCAGCCGGTTGGCGTACGCCTCTCCTCCGTCGCTGTCGTTCTTCATGGCCCGGACCAGCTGCGGGATGAAGACGGCGTTGAGGGCGCCGCCGCCGACCAGCACGTAGATCATCGTGGGCAGGGTGTTGGCGATCTGGTACGTGTCGTTGAAGGTGCCCACGCCGATGGCGCCGGCGATGACCAGGGTCCGCAGGAAGCCGGTGATGCGGGAGACGATCGTGCCCGCGGCCATGAGCGCGCTGGACTTCAGGAGGCTGGCGGCGCGGCCGGCGGGCTTGCTCGGTGCCGGTGCCGCGACGGGGGCCTCCTCGGCGGGGGTGCGGGGGGCCGCCTCCTGGTCCCGGTAGAGGTGCGCGAAGGCATCGGGTTCCGGCTGGTCCTCCGAGGCCTGCGTGACGAGGGAGTCGACGCCGACGAACTGGGTCGTGCTGGCGTGGTCGCCGTACGGCAGGTGGCGGGAGGGACCGTCCGGCTCGGGCGGCGGGGTCTGGGCCCAGACGCGCGGGTCGGGAGAGTACGAGGGGGCGGTCGGCGCCGCGTAGAGCGGGCCGGGCTCCTGGTAGGTGCCGGGCGGCGGCGGCGGGTGCGAGGCGCGGTCGTAGAGGACCTCGGCCACGGGGTCCTGGGCGGACAGGTCCTGGGACCGGTACGGGTCGTAGTCGTAGGCATCCTGGACATACGGGTCGCGGTCCGGTGCGGGCGCAGGCGCGGGAACCTGCCCGGGCACCGGGGTGCCCGGGGCAGTGCCCTGGGAGGGCGCAGGCCCACCAGTGCCCTGCGCGCGGTCACCGTCGTACGGCGCGTTCATCGAAACCCCACCTCATCGTCCCCAGGCCGACCGGCCACGGCATCGCTCAACGGTCCACTGTCTCACCCGTGCCGGACCCCTCGGTGCTTTGCGGTCCGGTGTCCGGGGACTCGTCACTCGGCTGCGTGCTCTCCTCGGCGGCGGCGCGGGCCGCGACGCGCTTGCGGCTGGCGTACATCTTGATGCCCGCCAGGACCAGGAGGAGCACACCGCCGGCGATGACGAGCATGACGGTGGGGGTGATCTCGGTGGCCTCGACGGTGAACCGCCGTGCCTTGCCGTAGGGGACGCCGTCCTTGGTGAAGAGCTGCGCCGTGACCTCGACCGGACCGCTCGCGTTGGCGTTGGCGGGGAACTTCAACGTCTGGGTGTGGTCGCCCTGGACGGTCACCTGCTGCTCGGCCTGGCCGCTGTCGCCGAACATCAGACGGGTCGGGTTGCCGGACTTCACCCGCAGGACCAGGTTGTGGACGTCCTGGACGAGGCTGTTCTGGACGCTGACCGGGATGGTGGCGCTGTGTCCGGACAGGGTGGCGTCGGACTTGGGGATGACCTTGACCTTCTCGGTCAGACCGATCAGGTACTCCTGCACCTGGTCCCGGTAGAGGCGGGCCTCCTCGGGGCGCCCGCGCCAGGAGGTGGACATCTCCCGGTTGGTGGTGTTGCCGAAGGGGATCTCCACGCGGTCGGGCGCGGCCAGGATCACCTTGAAGTGGTCGAGGGTGGTCTGCGTGGTGCGGATCTTCTCGAAGGCCGACACCGGCAGCTCCTGCTTGCGCAGGGCCTCGGGGTACTGGCCGGCGCCCGGCACCTGGGTGGTGGCACCGGGATCGGGCTTGGCGGCGGCCGCGGCCTCGAGGTCCCCGGGCTGCGTCCAGCGGCCCGCCTGCAGCCCGCGTACGGCCGCGGCCATCGTCTGCACCTGGCTGACGGTGGGCATCCGCTGCGGGGCGACGACGAAGCTGCGCTGCTCGTCGGTCTTCTGCAGGTTGAGGGCGAGGCTGTGGGCGAGGAACCGCTGCACCGCCAGGGTGGCGGACCCGGCGTTCAGCATGTCGCCCTCGAAGGCGGTGGACAGATCGGCGTCCGCGACGACGGCGGTGGTGCCGGCGCCGATGGGGCGGGCGGCCGAGGGCGTGTAGCCGAGGGCTCCGCTCTCCACGAGGCTGTCGCTGCGGGTGAGGACGTTGTGGGCGCCGGCCGAGGTGGCGACGTTGACGATCGAGGGGTCGATGGCGCCGTCCACGGGCCAGGAGAAGTCGGTGGACGCCGTGACGTGCAGCACGGTCTCGACGGCCTGCTTCGCCTTGTCGGTGGCGGGGCGCAGCTGGCCCAGGGTGCCCGAGACGTCCTTGCCGTGGTGGGCGAGGGAGGCGAGGTCGGGGTCGGCGAAGGGCAGGGCGACGACCTTCTTGCCCTGGACGGCCGCTTCCAGGGAGCTCAGCCACTGCTCGGCGACGGCCTTGTTCTTCCCCTGGACGGGCTTGCCGCCCGGGCTGCGGACCCGGTAGCCCTTGGTCATCGCGTCGACCGTGTAGAGCAGGTCGGGGTCGATGACCCAGGTGATCGGCAGGTCCTTGCCGAGGCTGACCATCTGCTCCAGGCGGCCCCCCGACTTGAGCTCGTCGGCGAGCGAATCGTCGAGGAAGACGGGGGTCTGCAGCTCGTCGGAGCCGGTCTCCGCGGTCACGCGGGTGGTGGAGATCAGCGGCCACGCGTAGGTGATCTGGGAGCGCTTGGAGGCTGCTTCGGGCTGCCAGGGCAGGAAGGTCCGCTTGATCCCGAGGACCTGTTCGGACGGGCGGCTCTCGGTCGCCCCGGACAGGGAGACGCCGAGCTGGTAGACCCCGTCCTTGTCCAGTTCGAGCTTGTTCACCGGGACGCTCAGGGTGAACTCGTGGCGGACCTTCGACGGCAGCGAGGCGATCTTCACGGCGTAGGCCGGATCGATCTCGCCCGGGTCGGCGCCGGCCCGGAAGCCGTTGCGTTCCGCCGCCTCGTCGATGGAGGCCCGGTCCGCGAGCGCGGGCCCGACCCGCAGGCCGACGTGCGCGTCGTTGATCGTCTCGGAGCCGGTGTTCACCACGGTCCCCGTGATGGTCAGGGTGTCGCCCTTGACCGGGGCGGCGGGGGCCATGGAGGTCAGCTGGACGTCCACTCCGGTCGCCTGGACGGCCTGGGCCTTGGGGGCCGGAGAGTAGACCAGGGCGGCCATCACGGGCGTCCCGGCGAGCAGGACGATCGCGCGCCGCAGCCAGCGGCGCCGGACAGGAGCGGGGGACGCCCCCTGGATGTCTGCCGCCTCGGCCACGCGCTAGCCCGTTCCTCGAAGTGTCAGTGGTCGTCTTTTGTGCGTCCACGCATGGTAACGAGGCCCGCTGTGTGCGAGTGCCGCGCCTTGCTCCACATGATCGGATCGGCCCCGGGGCGGCCGGGTACCGGGGTCGCGTAAAACGAGGCGGCCCCTGGTGGGCCGGGCACGTACCCTTTTCTGTTGTGCCGAACGCCAACGAAGACACCCCCAGTGCCCTGAGTCAGGTGCAGCGCCGCGCGGTCAGTGAACTGCTGCGGGTCGCCCCTGTCGCCGACGAGCTCGGCCGCCGATTCCAGGAGGCGGGCTTCCGCCTCGCCCTGGTCGGTGGGTCCGTCCGCGACGCGCTGCTCGGGCGTCTCGGCAACGATCTCGACTTCACCACCGATGCCCGCCCCGAGGACGTGCTGAAGATCGTCCGGCCGTGGGCCGACTCGGTGTGGGACGTGGGCATCGCCTTCGGCACCGTCGGGGCGCAGAAGAGCGCCCGCGTCGGGGACGTCGTGCGCAACTTCCAGATCGAGGTGACGACGTACCGCTCGGAGGCCTACGACCGGACGTCGCGCAAGCCGGAGGTCTCCTACGGCGACTCGATCGACGAGGACCTGGTCCGGCGCGACTTCACGGTCAACGCCATGGCCCTGGCCCTGCCCGAGCAGGAGTTCATCGATCCGCACGGGGGCCTGGAGGACCTGGCCGCCGGTGTGCTGCGCACCCCCGGGACCCCGGAGGGCTCCTTCTCCGACGATCCGCTGCGGATGCTGCGGGCGGCGCGGTTCTCGGCGCAGCTGGACTTCGAGGTCGCCGCGGAGGTCGTGGCGGCCATGAAGGCGATGTCCGACCGCATCGAGATCGTCTCGGCGGAGCGGGTCCAGGGCGAGCTGAACAAGCTGATCCTGTCGGCCAACCCGCGCCGCGGCCTGGGGCTGCTGGTGGACACGGGTCTGGCGGACCGGGTCCTTCCAGAGCTGCCGGCGCTCCGGCTGGAGAGTGACGAACACCACCGGCACAAGGACGTCTACGACCACTCGCTGATCGTGCTGGAGCAGGCGATCGCCCTCGAGGAGGACGGCCCGGACCTGGTGCTGCGGCTCGCGGCCCTGCTGCACGACATCGGCAAGCCCCGCACCCGCCGCTTCGAGAGCGACGGCCGCGTCTCCTTCCACCACCACGAGGTGGTGGGCGCGAAGATGACCAAGAAGCGGCTGACCGCGCTGAAGTACTCCAACGACATGATCAAGGACGTGTCCCGGCTGGTGGAGCTGCACCTGCGCTTCCACGGCTACGGCGACGGCGAATGGACCGACTCTGCGGTGCGGCGCTACGTCCGTGACGCCGGTCCGCTGCTGGAGCGCCTCCACAAGCTGACCCGCTCCGACTGCACCACGCGCAACAAGCGCAAGGCCAACGCCCTCTCCCGGACCTACGACGGGCTGGAGGAGCGCATCGCACAGCTGCAGGAGCAGGAGGAGCTGGACGCCATCCGGCCCGACCTGGACGGCAACGAGATCATGCAGGTGCTGGACGTCGGCCCGGGCCCGGTGATCGGCAAGGCCTACGCCTTCCTGCTGGAGCTGCGTCTGGAGAACGGCCCGATGGGGCGCGCCGCCGCCGTCGTCGCGCTCAAGGAGTGGTGGGCCGCGCAGGCCTGAGGGACGACCGCCGGCGTCGATGTTTCACGTGAAACATCGACGCCGGCGGTCGTTCGGGGGCACCTCACACGAGACGTCGCTCCTGCCGGCCCAGCAGCACCGCGGTCAGGGCGTAGAGGGCGGACACACAGAGGATCAGGGTCACGGACCGTCCGTCGGGGGGGAGCATGAGGGAGGCCACCGCCGCCGCTCCCACGAAGGCGACGTTGAAGAGCACGTCGTAGACGGAGAAGACGCGGCCGCGGTAGTCGTCGTCCACCCGCGACTGCACCTCCGTGTCGGTCGCGATCTTCGCGCCCTGGGTGGCGAGGCCGAGCACGAAGGCGGCGACCAGCATCGGTCCCGGGGCGAAGAACAGGCCGAGGGCCGGCACCAGGACCGCGGCTCCCGCCGAGCAGGCCGTGATCCAGCCGAGGGTGCCCAGCCGGCCCGCCAGCCAGGGGGTCACGACGGCGGCCGCGAAGAATCCCGCTCCGGAGGCTCCGACCGCGACGCCGAGCAGGGCCAGCCCGTCGGCCTCGTTGTCCGACCAGGAGTACCGGCAGAGCATCAGCAGCATGACGAACAGGGCCCCGTAGCAGAACCGCATCATGGTCATCGCGGCGAGCGCCCGGGCCGCCTCGCGCCGGCCGGCCAGGTGCCTGAGGCCTTCGGCCATGCCCCGCACGGTGAGGGCGGCCCCTTCGACGACGGAGGGGTGGACGCGGCCAGGGGGATGGTCGGGCCCCAGGAGGCCGATGGCCAGGTGCAGGGAGACGAGGGCCGCACACAGGTAGAGCCCCGCCCCGAGCAGGACGACGAGGGCGTTGGAGTCGGAGGCCAGCAGCCGGACGAGGAAGGCCAGCCCTCCGCCGGCGACCGCCGCCAGGGTTCCGGCGGTGGGGGAGAGCGCGTTCGCGGTGACCAGCTGGTCGGAGCCGACGACGCGGGGCAGCGAGGCGGCGAGCCCCGCCAGGACGAACCGGTTGACGGCGGTCACGGACAGCGCCGAGGCGTAGAACAGCCAGTCGGGTACTTCCGCGACGATCAGCATCCCGGTGATGCAGGCGAGGAAGGCCCGCAGCAGATTGCCGTAGAGGAAGACCTGACGGCGGCGCCAGCGGTCGAGCAGCACTCCGGCGAAGGGGCCGATCACCGAGTAGGGCAGCAGCAGTACCGCCATGGCCGATGCGATGGCCGCCGGCGAGGTCTGTTTCTCCGGGGAGAAGACCACATAGGTGGCGAGGGCGACCTGGTAGACGCCGTCCGCCGCCTGGGAGAGCAGCCGTACGGCGAGCAGGTTGCGGAAGTCCCTCAGGCGCAGGAGTACGCGCAGATCACGTACGACAGGCATGAGGGCAAGGGTCACATACGCGGAGGGTCCCCGGGCATATTGCCCGGGGACCCTCCGCGGAAGAACAGTCGAAGTCCAGGTGTCCTCGCGGACCCTTGGGGTTCGACTAGCGCTCGACCTCGCCCTTGATGAACTTCTCGACGTTGGCGTAGGCCTCGTCGTCGAAGTACTGCACCGGCGGGGACTTCATGAAGTAGCTGGACGCCGACAGGATCGGGCCGCCGATACCGCGGTCCTTGGCGATCTTCGCGGCGCGCAGGGCGTCGATGATGACGCCGGCGGAGTTCGGGGAGTCCCACACCTCGAGCTTGTACTCGAGGTTCAGCGGGACGTCGCCGAAGGCACGGCCTTCGAGGCGGACGTAGGCCCACTTGCGGTCGTCGAGCCACGCGACGTAGTCGGACGGGCCGATGTGGACGTTCTTCTCGCCGAGATCACGGTCGGGGATCTGCGAGGTGACGGCCTGCGTCTTGGAGATCTTCTTCGACTCGAGGCGGTCGCGCTCGAGCATGTTCTTGAAGTCCATGTTGCCGCCGACGTTGAGCTGCATGGTGCGCTCGAGACGGACACCGCGGTCTTCGAACAGCTTCGCCATCACGCGGTGCGTGATGGTGGCGCCGACCTGGGACTTGATGTCGTCGCCGACGATCGGGACACCGGCCTCGGTGAACTTGTCGGCCCACTCCTTGGTGCCGGCGATGAAGACCGGGAGGGCGTTGACGAAGGCGACCTTGGCGTCGATGGCGCACTGGGCGTAGAACTTCGCCGCGGCCTCGGAACCGACCGGGAGGTAGCAGATCAGGACGTCGACCTCGCGGTCCTTGAGGACCTGGACCACGTCGACCGGAGCCTCGGCGGACTCCTCGATCGTCTGGCGGTAGTACTTGCCCAGGCCGTCCAGGGTGTGGCCGCGCTGAACGGTCACACCGGCGTTCGGGACGTCGCAGATCTTGATGGTGTTGTTCTCGCTGGCGCCGATGGCGTCCGAAAGGTCGAGGCCGACCTTCTTCGCGTCGACGTCGAACGCGGCGACGAACTCGATGTCACGCACGTGGTAGTCGCCGAACTGGACGTGCATCAGACCGGGGACCTTGGCCGCCGGGTCGGCGTCCTTGTAGTACTCGACGCCCTGCACCAGCGAGGCGGCGCAGTTGCCTACGCCGACGATGGCTACGCGAACCGAACCCATTCCGGTTGCTCCCTGTTTGTTCTCGGACGAGGTCTGCGAGGTGCAGGCCTCATTTTTCAGTTTCGTCGGACGGACCGGACCGTCTCCGATCCCGTCCCGCCCGCTCACTCTCGATGAGCTCGTTCAGCCAGCGCACTTCGCGCTCGACGGACTCCATGCCGTGCCGTTGCAGCTCGAGCGTGTAGTCGTCGAGGCGCTCCCGCGTTCGGACGAGGGAGGCGCGCATCTTCTCCAGACGCTCCTCCAGCCGGCTGCGGCGGCCCTCCAGTACCCGCATGCGCACGTCTCGTTCGGTCTGGCCGAAGAAGGCGAAGCGGGCGGCGAAGGACTCGTCCTCCCAGGTGTCGGGGCCCGTGTGGGAGAGGAGCTCCTCGAAGTGCTCCTTACCCGCGGCCGTCAACCGGTAGACGATCTTGGCGCGGCGCCCTGCGAGTGAAGCGGCGAGAGCGTCCTCCGGGGCGTTGCCCGGTTCTTCGATCAACCAGCCGTTGGCGACCAGCGTCTTGAGGCAGGGGTAGAGCGTCCCGTAGCTGAAGGCTCGGAACACCCCCAGCGAGGTGTTGAGCCGCTTGCGCAGCTCGTAGCCGTGCATGGGGGACTCGCGCAGCAGGCCGAGGACGGCGAACTCGAGGATGCCTGAGCGTCTGCTCATCCGCCTGCCTCTCCTCCGCCCCTGAGTCTTTATACCGAGCTGATGTATCGACTCGATACATCCAGACGATAGAACGGGGCGCCCTGATCGACAAGGGGTGATCTGGTGACCGGTGTCACATCACCAATTCGCACCAGGAGAGTTGCCCGATTTCGGGTGAACTTCGGCACTGGTCGGGTTTTGAGCGTGCGTAGTCTGTGCGCCATGACACCGGGGGAACCGGAATTCATCTGCCGCTTCCAGGCCACTCGCCTGCCCGAGGAGTAGTCGTTCGATGAGCGAGCACCGCCGTAAACCGCCGCAGCCCCAGGGTGGCGGGCGGGCCTCAGCCCGCCGCGCCGCGCCGCAGCGCCCCGGCAGGGGCGCCCCGGCCGGACGTGACGTCCCCACCGCGTCGCACAGCGGCCCGTACGAGCAGCCCGTGCCGGGCAGCCGTGCCGGGGCCCGCCGTGCCACCCAGAGAGGGGCCGGGGGCCGCGGCAGAGGCGCCGCGAACGCCGCTCGCGGCACGGGCCGCCCGGACAAGCGGCTGATCAACTACCCGCGGTCCGACCGGGACGGCTGGAAGCGCTTCGTGCCCTCCTGGAAGTTCGTCTCGGGCACCGCCCTCGGCTTCTTCGCGGTCCTCATCGCCGGAGCCGGCATCGGCATCGCCATGGTGAGCACGCCGGACCCGAACAAGGCGGCCAAGGCGCAGAACAACGTCTTCTACTGGGCCGACGGCAGCCAGATGGTGGCGACGGGCGGTTCGATGAACCGGCAGATCGTTCCCATCTCGAACATCCCCCGGTCGATGAGGGACGCCGTGATCGCGGCGGAGAACGAGTCCTTCGAGACGGACAAGGGCGTCGACCCGATGGGTGTCGGCCGCGCCGTCTGGAACATGGCCACGGGCGGTTCCACCCAGGGCGGCTCGACCATCACCCAGCAGTACGTGAAGAACACCTACCTGGACTCCGACCAGACGCTCAAGCGGAAGGTCACGGAGCTCTTCATCGCGATAAGGCTGGGTGTCTCCGAGCCGAAGGACAAGGTCCTCGCGGGGTACCTCAACACCGCCTACTACGGGCGGGACGCCTACGGAATCCAGGCCGCGGCCCGCGCCTACTTCGGCAAGGACAGCCAGGACCTGAACCCCTCCGAGTGCGCCTTCCTGGCCTCCGTGCTCAAGGGCCCGAACCTCTACAACCCGGACGGCGGCATCGGCGCCCAGGCCACCCCCGAACTCAATGAGGACCGGGCCCGCAAGCGCTGGGCCTGGGTGCTGGACCGCGAGGTCGAGGTCGGCCGGATGGACAAGACCGAGCGGGCGAAGTACAAGGACTCGGACTTCCCCGCCCGCGTCGAGTCGGAGCAGGCCCGCGGTATGACCGGCCAGATCGGCTACCTGGTCGACACGGCCAAGGCGTACGTGATGAAGACCAAGGGCATCACCGTCGAGCAGATGGCCCTGGGCGGCTACCGGATCAAGACCACCTTCGAGAAGCCGAGGGTGGACGCCCTGGCCAAGGCCGTGGCGGACGCCCGCGACGGCTTCATCGACGAGAAGAAGCGGCCCGACACCGACACCTTCGTCCAGTTCGGCGGGGCCTCCGTGGACGTCAAGACCGGGGCGCTCGTGGCCCTGTACGGCGGCCCGGGCTGGGACCAGAAGTACTTCAGCAACAACGCCAACACCAGTGGTGTCCCGGTCGGCTCGACCTGGAAGCCGTACGTGCTCGCGGCGGCCATGCAGTACGGCACCCAGAACTCCAACGGCCGGGGCATCTCGGCCGACAGCAAGTACCAGGCCAACGACCTCACGGTGATCAACAACCGTGAGGGCAGGCCGCTGCGCGACGCCAAGGGCAACCCGTTCAAGCAGAAGAACGAGAGCCCGACCGCCTACGGGTACGTCACCCTCAACGAGGCGATGGAGAAGTCCATCAACGTCCCGTTCGCCCAGCTGATCTTCGATGTCGGCCACACCAAGGTGCGGGACCTGGCCAAGTCCACGGGCATCCTCGAGGAGTCGATCAACCCGAACCCGGACGCCTCCTCCGCCCTCGGCACCTCGACCCCCAGCGCCATCCGGATGGCCGACTCGTACGCCACGTTCGCCGCCTCCGGCATGCACCACGAGCCCTACTCGGTGACCCAGGTCATGAAGGACGGCGAGGAGCTGTCCGGCTTCGAGCCCCCCAAGCCCCAGCGGGCCATGGACAACGCCGTCGCGGACAACATCACCAAGGTCCTGCAGAACGTCGTCAAGAACGGCACCGGCAAGGCGGCCAAGAAGCTGGGCCGGCCCGCCGCGGGCAAGACCGGTACCACGGACGAGAACAAGTCGGCGTGGTTCGTCGGCTACACCCCGGAGCTGTCCACCTCCGTCGTCCTCTTCCGCACCGATCCCAATTCGCAGGACCGGAAGCTTCAGTCCATGAACGGCGTGGGCGCCATCCCGTCCATCCACGGTGGTGACATCCCGGCCGAGATCTGGACCGAGTACATGAGCGAAGCGCTCAAGGACACTCCGGAATCGGACTTCCCGGAACCCGACGCCGTCGGCGTCACCGCCGACTCCGCGGGTGCCCCCTCCCCCACGCCGCCGGCTCCCGCCTCGCCGTCCCCGTCCCCGTCGGCGACCCCGTCGACCTCCCCGACGCCGTCCCCGACCCCGTCCAAGGGCGGGAAGCCGTCCTGCCCGCCGTGGAAGCTGTACTGCGAGCCGGACGACCCCACGCGCGGGACGACCAACGGAGGCACGAACACCGGCACCAATTCGGGGGTCATCGCCGGCACCCAGGGCGGGGCCAGCGGATCGCCGTCCCCGTCGAACAGCTGCAGACCGGGCCGCCCTTGCGGCACCACCGGAGGGACCACCGGCACCGTGCCGGACTGACCCGCCCCACCGCCCCGTGAACAGAGGAAGGCCGTCGCACACGCCGTGCGGCGGCCTTCCCCCGTGTCCGGCCCCGTACGGCAGGATGACCCCCATGACCCAGGTGCACGAGGACCGTCCCGTACTGCCCACACAGCAGGACGAGGTCGCCGCAGCCGGCAGTGAGCTCATCGGAGGCCCGCTGGGCCGCTACGCCCGGCTCGGCGGCCACTGGCTGGGACCGGTCCGCGTCGTGGCCCTCCTCGCCATCGGCATGTTCGCGCTCGGCATGGTGCAGAAGCTGCCCTGCTACGACTGGGCGTGGTTCCGGGGAGCGGGCTCGCAGTACACCCACGCCTGCTACTCCGACATCCCGCACCTGTACGCGGTACGCGGCTTCGCCGACAACCTGACGCCCTACTTCGACCGGCTGCCCGGCGACATGGAGTACCTGGAGTACCCGGTGCTCACCGGGCTCTTCATGGAGATCGCCTCCTGGCTGACCCCCGACAGCGGCTCCATGCAGCACCGCGAGCAGATGTACTGGATGGTCAACGCGGGCATGCTGATGGCCTGCGCGGCGGTCATCGCCGTATGCGTCGCGCGCACCCACCGCCGCCGGCCCTGGGACGCCCTGCTCTTCGCCCTCGCGCCCGCCTTCGCACTGACGGCCACGATCAACTGGGACCTGCTGGCCATCGCCCTGACCGCCGCCGGGATGCTCATGTGGTCCCGCGGGCGGACGGTCCTCTTCGGCGTCCTGATCGGCCTGGCCACCGCGGCCAAGCTCTATCCCGTCCTGCTGCTCGGGGTGCTGTTCGTGCTCTGCTGGCGGGCCGGGAAGTGGCGCGAATTCGGCTTGGCCGCCTTCGGCGCGGCGCAGGCCTGGCTCACCGTGAACCTGCCCGTCATGCTCTTCGCCTGGGACGGCTGGACGAAGTTCTACACGTTCAGCCAGGAACGCCCCATCGACTTCGGCTCCGTGTGGCTGCTGATCTCGCAGCGCTCGGGCAACCCCATGGAAGACGCCAACACGTACGCGACCGGGCTGACCCTCCTGCTGTGCGGGGCCATCGCGCTGCTCACCCTGACCGCCCCCCGCCGCCCCCGGTTCGCGCAGCTGGCCTTCCTGGTCGTCGCCGCCTTCATCCTGTGCAACAAGGTCTACTCGCCGCAGTACGTGCTGTGGCTCATCCCGCTCGCCGCACTGGCCCGGCCGCGCTGGCGGGACTTCCTGATCTGGCAGGCCGGCGAGGTCGCCTACTTCCTCGGGATCTGGTTCTACCTCGCCTACACGACCAGCGGGGACAAGCACCAGGGCCTGCCCGTGGAGGGCTACCAGCTGGCGATCGCCGCCCACCTGCTGGCCACCCTGTACCTGTGCGCGGTCATCGTCCGGGACATCCTGCTGCCCGAGCGGGACGTCGTACGCCGCGACGGCTCGGACGACCCCTCGGGCGGCGTCCTGGACGGGGCCGAGGACGTGTTCGTGCTGTCGGACGCGGCGAGGGCGCCGCGGTACGCGGCGCCCTCGGAGGGACAGCGGGTCGCCTGGGGCACGGGCCCCAAGGACTGACGGGCCTGCTCAGGCGTCGAGCACCCGGTCGAACTGCGTGGTGGTGTGGCGCAGGTGCGCCACGAGCTCGTCGCCGACCTTGGGCTCGGTCGCGTCCGAGGGCACGAACAGGATCGACACCTGCATGTGCGGCGGCTCCGCGAACCAGCGCTGCTTGCCCGCCCACACGAAGGGCGACAGGTTCCGGTTGACGGTGGCCAGGCCGGCCCGGGCGACGCCCTTGGCGCGCGGCATCACTCCGTGGAGCGCCTTGGGGGCCTCCAGGCCGACTCCGTGCGAGGTACCGCCGGCGACCACGACCAGCCAGCCGTCGGAGGCGGCCTTCTGCTGCCGGTAGCCGAACCGGTCGCCCTTGGCCACGCGCGTGACGTCGAGGACCGCACCGCGGTACTCGGTCGCCTCGTGGTCGCCCAGCCACAGCCGGGTGCCGATGCGGGCCCGGAAACGGGTCTGCGGGAACTGCTGCTGGAGCCGTGCCAGTTCCGCGGCCCGCAGGTGGCTGACGAACATGGTGTGCAGCGGCAGCCGGGCCGCGCGCAGCCGGTCCATCCACCCGATGACCTCCTCGACGGCGTCCGAGCCGTCCGGACGGTCCAGCGGCAGGTGCAGGGCGAAGCCCTCCAGCCGGACGTCCTCGATGGCCCCGTGCAGCTGGCCCAGATCCTGCTCGGAGATGCCGTGGCGGCGCATCGAGCTCATGCACTCGATGACCACGCGGGCGCCGACCAGACCGCGGACCCCGTCCAGCGAGGACACCGAGCGGATGACCCGGTCCGGCAGCGGCACCGGCTCCTCGCCCCGCCGGAACGGGGTGAGGACGAGCAGGTCGCCGCCGAACCAGTCCTTGATGCTCGCGGCCTCGTACGTCGTGCCGACGGCGAGTACGTCGGCGCCCATCCGGGTCGCCTCCTCGCACAGCCGCTCGTGGCCGAAGCCGTAACCGTTGCCCTTGCAGACCGGGATCATCCCGGGGAACTGGTCCTGGATCTGCTTCTGGTGCGCACGCCAGCGCGCGGTGTCGACGTAGAGCGTGAGCGCCATGGCCCGTCCGGCACCTTTCTCGATAACAGCGGGGGTCAGGGGATCAGCGGCGCGACATGTAGATGTCGAGCGCCTTGTGCAGCACCTTGTTGAGCGGGAAGTCCCACTCGCCGACGTACTCGACGGCCTCGCCGCCCGTGCCGACCTTGAACTGGATCAGCCCGAACAGGTGGTCGTTCTCGTCCAGCGTGTCAGAAATGCCGCGCAGGTCGTAGACGCTGGCGCCGAGTGCGTACGAGTCGCGCAGCATGCGCCACTGCATCGCGTTGGAGGGCCGGACCTCGCGCTTGTGGTTGGCGGAGGCGCCGTAGGAGTACCAGACGTGCTGGCCGACGGTGAGCATCGTGGCGGCGGCCAGCGGCTCCCCCTCGTGCGTGGCGATGTACAGGCGCATCCGGTTCGGGTCCTCGGCGTTGAGGGCCGTCCACTGGCGCTGGAAGTAGCTGAGCGGGCGCGGGCGGAACTTGTCGCGCTCGGCCGTGATCTCGTACAGGTGCTGCCAGGTCGGCAGGTCGTCGTAGCCGCCCTGGACCACCTCGACGCCGGCCTTCTCGGCCTTCTTGATGTTGCGGCGCCACAGCTGGTTGAAGCCCTTGAGGACGTCGTCCAGCGAGCGGTTGGCCAGCGGCACCTGGAAGACGTAGCGGGGCTGTACGTCGCCGAAACCGGCGCCGCCGTCCTCGGCCTGCTGCCAGCCCATGCGGCGCAGCTTGTCGGACACCTCGAAGGCGCGGGGCTCGATGACCGAGGCCTCCACGTCGCGCAGGCGCTTCACGCCCGGGTCCTGGATGCCGGCCTTGATGGCGGTCGAGTTCCAGCGGCGGATGACGACGGGCGGGCCCATCTTCACGGTGAAGGCGCCCTGCTGCTTGAGGTGGGCCAGCATCGGCTGGAGCCACTCCTCCAGATTCGGGGCGTACCAGTTGATGACCGGGCCCTCGGGGAGGTAGGCGAGGTACCGCTTCACCTTGGGCAGCTGGCGGTACAGCACGAGGGCGGCACCGACGAGTTCATCGGACTCGTTGAACCATCCGAGGTTCTCGGAACGCCACTCGTTCTTCACGTCGGCCCACGCCGGGACCTGGCAGTGGCTAGCCGAGGGCAGGCTCTGGAGGTAACCCAGATGCTGCTCTCGGCTGATGGTCCTCAGGGACAGGCTCATGCGGGGCGTCTCCTCCGGCGGCTTCGCTGGCTATGGCGCGAAGCCTACTGCGACAAGGGCGCCACCCATCTGGGGGACGGGCCGGAGGCCCGGGCCGGTGCGGAGCCGGCGCCCTGCCGCGGAGGTGCCCGGGCCGGGCCGGTCAGCCGCCGAAGAGGCCGCCGTGGAACATGCCGATGAAGAAGCCGATGGCAGACGCGCCAAGGCCGATGATCAGGGCGAAGCGCTCGCGTGTCGTGACGGAGATGAACTGTCCGTACGCGCCGGTCAGGATCCCGATCAGGCCGGCCCACGTGGTGAGCAGGTGCAGACCGTGGAAGAAAGCCGTGACGAACGCCACGGCTCCGAGGATCAGGGTGGCCGCCATCAGGGTGTCCTGCAGCGGATGGGGCTTGCCGTCGGTCGCGAGGAGCGAGATCTGGGACTGCGGTCGCATGGCCTGTGCCATCGGAAGGCACCTCCTGGCTGAAGCAGAGCGGTGCTGGGAGCCGCCTCCGGCAAGGGCCGGGGCATAGCACCGAGCACACCCGATGGATACAGATTGGGGCCCCCTCCCGTCGGATTTCAACCGGAAGGAGTCGAGGAGGTAGTCTGTACAGCTGCGCGGTGTCTGCTCTCGGACACCGTGCGCACGCATCACGACCCTCCTGCCACGGAACGACCGTGGCCGCTGAGTCCAAAGGAGGTGGGTTCCACATGCGTCACTACGAAGTGATGGTCATCCTCGACCCCGATCTCGAGGAGCGCGCTGTCTCCCCGCTGATCGAGAACTTCCTCTCCGTCGTCCGTGAGGGCAACGGAAAGGTCGAGAAGGTCGACACCTGGGGCCGTCGTCGTCTCGCTTACGAGATCAAGAAGAAGCCCGAGGGCATCTACTCGGTCATCGACCTTCAGGCCGAGCCTGCGGTCGTCAAGGAGCTTGACCGACAGATGAACCTGAACGAGTCGGTTCTCCGGACCAAGGTCCTTCGCCCCGAGACCCACTGAACTTCGGTTCAGCGGTAATCGGGACCGAGTAGCACAGCAGCCCAGCAGCAATCCCCGCCGAGAGGTTCACCCATGGCAGGCGAGACCGTCATCACGGTCGTCGGCAATCTCGTCGACGACCCCGAGCTGCGCTTCACCCCCTCGGGTGCGGCGGTCGCGAAGTTCCGTGTCGCGTCCACTCCCCGCATCTTCGACAAGCAGACCAATGAGTGGAAGGACGGCGAAGGCCTGTTCCTGACCTGCTCGGTCTGGCGTCAGGCGGCGGAGAACGTCGCCGAGTCCCTTCAGCGGGGCATGCGCGTCATCGTGCAGGGCCGGCTGAAGCAGCGGTCGTACGAGGACCGTGAGGGTGTCAAGCGCACGGTCTACGAGCTGGACGTCGAGGAAGTCGGCCCCAGCCTGAAGAGCGCCACGGCCAAGGTCGCCAAGACCAGCGGTCGCGGTGGCCAGGGTGGGTACGGCGGCGGTGGCGGCCAGCAGCAGGGTGGCGGCGGTGGCTGGGGCGGAGCCCCCAGCGGCGGCGCCCCGCAGGGCGGCGGAGGTCCCTCCGACGACCCGTGGGCGTCCAGCGCGCCGGCCGGTGGCCAGCAGCAGGGCGGCGGCGGGGGCGGCTGGGGCGGAAGCTCCGGCGGCTCCGGCGGTGGCTACTCGGACGAGCCGCCCTTCTAGGGCAGCTCGCATCCCCACTTCTTGATCACACAGGAGAGACACAATGGCGAAGCCGCCTGTGCGCAAGCCTAAGAAGAAGGTCTGCGCATTCTGCAAGGACAAGACCGCGTACGTGGACTACAAGGACACGAACATGCTGCGGAAGTTCATTTCCGACCGCGGCAAGATCCGTGCCCGCCGCGTTACCGGCAACTGCACGCAGCACCAGCGTGACGTCGCCACGGCCGTTAAGAACAGCCGTGAGATGGCGCTGCTGCCCTACACGTCCACCGCGCGATAAGGAAAGGGTGACCGACTAATGAAGATCATCCTGACCCACGAGGTCTCTGGCCTCGGCACCGCCGGCGATGTCGTCGACGTCAAGGACGGTTACGCTCGCAACTACCTGGTCCCGCGTGGTTTCGCGATCCGCTGGACCAAGGGTGGCGAGAAGGACGTGGCGCAGATCCGCCGCGCCCGCAAGATCCACGAGATCGCGACCATCGAGCAGGCCAACGAGGTCAAGGCCAAGCTCGAGGGCGTGAAGGTGCGTCTGGCCACCCGTGCGGGTGACGCCGGCCGTCTCTTCGGCTCCGTGACCCCGTCCGACATCGCCACGGCGATCGAGGCTTCCGGTGGTCCGAAGGTCGACAAGCGCCGCGTTGAGCTGGGCGCCCCGATCAAGACCCTCGGTTCGTACCAGGTCTCCGTGCGTCTGCACGCCGAGGTCGCCGCGAACGTGGGCATCGAGGTCATCGCCGCCTAAGGGCTGCACGTGAAGGGCCGCACCCCTCGGGGTGCGGCCCTTCGTCGTTTCCCGGTGCCTCCGTGTTTCACGTGAAACATCGTGAAACACCGGCTCGGCTAACGGGTGGCTCCTGCGATCAGCCAGCGGCCCGAGCGGGCGCGCACCCGGAGGGTGACCATCCGGACGAGCATCATCAGGGTCATGGCCCACCAGAGCGTCGTGATGCCGCCGCCCACGACCGGGACGAGGAGCGCGGCCGGGACGAACGCGGCAAGGGTCAGGAGCATGGCCCGGGCCAGGTAGCGGCCGTCGCCCGCGCCCATGAGGACGCCGTCGAGCACGAAGACGATGCCCGAGACCGGCTGGGAGAGGGCCACGACCAGCAGGGCGGGCAGCAGGGCCGCCTCGACCGCCGGATCGCTGGTGAACAGCGGAATGAACACGGGGCGGGCCAGGACCACGAGCAGGCCCAGCACGACGCCCGAGGCGATGCCCCACTGCACCATGCGCCGGCATACGGCCTTGGCGCCTTCCGTGTCCCCCGCGCCCAGGTAGCGGCCGATGATGGCCTGCCCGGCGATCGCTATGGCGTCGAGCGCGAAGGCGAGCAGGCTCCACAGGGCGAGGAGGATCTGGTGGGCGGCGATGTCGGCGTCGCCGAGCCGGGCGGCGACGGCGGTCGCGATCATCAGGATGGCGCGCAGGGACAGGGTGCGGACCAGCAGGGGCGCTCCGGCCTGGGCGCAGGCCCGTATACCGGCAGGGTCCGGGCGCAGGGAGGCGCCGTTCCGCCGGGCTCCGCGGACGACCACGACGAGATAGGCGGCTGCCATCGCGCACTGGGCGATGACCGTGCCCCAGGCGGAGCCGGCGATGCCGAGGCCCGCACCGTAGACGAGGGCGGCGTTCAGGCCCACGTTGAGGGTGAAGCCGCCGATGGCCACGCAGAGCGGGGTGCGGGTGTCCTGGAGGCCGCGGATGACCCCGGTGGCGGCCAGGACCATGAGCATCGGCGGGATGCCGAAGGCGGAGATCCGCAGATACGTGACGGCGTACGGGGCGACGGTGTCGGAGGCTCCGAAGAGGGAGATCAGCCACGGCGCCGCGGGCAGCACCACGGCGACGACGGCCGCGCCGAGCAGGAGGGCGAGCCAGATGCCGTCCATGCCCTGCCGGATGGCCGCTTGCAGGTCGCCCGCGCCGACCCGGCGGGAGACGGCCGCGGTGGTGGCGTAGGCGAGGAAGACGAAGACGCTCACGGCGGTGGTGAGCAGTGCGGCGGCGATGCCGAGGCCGGCGAGCTGGGGAGTGCCGAGGTGTCCCACGATGGCGCTGTCGGCCATCACGAAGAGGGGCTCGGCGACGAGTGCGCCGAAGGCCGGGACAGCGAGCGCGAAGATCTCTCGGTCGTGCCGTCTCGGCCCAGCCTCGGGTGCTGTGAGGGCCTGTGTCATGCGCTCAATCTAATCTTCCACAGGTAATGGATGCAATCCATCTGTGGTCCTTACTGTGGCGCCGATGTGAGCCATCTCCGCGACTCGTTGGAGGCGATCTCGAGACAGTGGCCAAAATTTTTCTTCCCCACCGCCTCTGGAGAGGGAAATCCCAGGTCAAGTGGGGTAACGGGGTGGCGCGGGTGATTTTGTCCACAGCGTCGTCCCCCGGTCCGTACACAGCTTCCGGTGAGTTACCCACAGCATTGGCGCCGTCATCCACATCTCATCCACACAGCCTGTGGATAACAAGATTGGCTGACGCCGCTCCCGGCCCTACCGTGGTGCGTTGCCCGACTCGCCGACAGCCGATTCGGGTGCCCCAAATGTCAGAGCCGTGTCATAGAAAGAGTGGCACGGCGAGGTCCGCGTAGCGGACGGGAGGAGGCGGCCCGGTGAGCATGCCCGAGCCCATGGACGACCCCTGGGCCGACAGCGGTCCAGGTGACCGTCTGCCCGCCCGTCCGCGCCGCAACAGCGAAGGCCGTGGCCGCGGGGACGAACAGCACGACCGGGGCCGCGAGGGCGGCTCCTGGGAGGGCGGCGGGGGCGGCTTCGAGCGCGTGCCCCCGCAGGACCTGGACGCCGAGCAGTCGGTGCTCGGCGGCATGCTGCTCTCGAAGGACGCCATCGCCGACGTGGTCGAGGTCATCAAGGGCCACGACTTCTACCGGCCCTCGCACGAGACGATCTTCCAGGCCATCCTCGACCTGTACGCCAAGGGCGAGCCGGCCGACCCGATCACCGTCGGCGCGGAGCTGACCCGGCGCGGCGAGATCAGCAAGGTCGGCGGGGCCTCGTACCTGCACACCCTGGTCCAGTCCGTGCCGACGGCGGCCAACGCCGAGTACTACGCGGAGATCGTCCACGAGCGGGCCGTCCTGCGCCGCCTGGTCGCCGCCGGCACGAAGATCACGCAGATGGGCTATGCGGCCGACGGCGACGTCGACGAGATCGTCAACAGCGCCCAGGCCGAGATCTACGCCGTCACCGAGCAGCGGACCTCCGAGGACTACCTGCCGCTCGGCGACATCATGGAGGGCGCCCTCGACGAGATCGAGGCCATCGGTTCGCGCAGCGGCCAGATGTCGGGCGTCCCCACCGGTTTCACGGACCTGGACTCGCTGACCAACGGCCTGCACCCGGGGCAGATGATCGTCATCGCGGCCCGTCCCGCGATGGGCAAGTCCACGCTCGCCCTGGACTTCGCCCGGGCCTGCTCCATCAAGAGCAACCTGCCGAGCGTGATCTTCTCCCTCGAAATGGGGCGCAACGAGATCGCCATGCGCCTGCTCTCGGCGGAGGCCCGGGTGGCGCTGCACCACATGCGCTCGGGCACGATGACGGACGACGACTGGACCCGGCTCGCCCGCCGGATGCCGGACGTCTCCGCCGCCCCGCTCTACATCGACGACTCCCCCAACCTGTCGATGATGGAGATCCGGGCCAAGTGCCGCCGGCTCAAGCAGCGCAACGACCTCTCGCTCGTCGTCATCGACTACCTCCAGCTGATGCAGTCGGGCGGCTCGCGCCGTCCCGAGAGCCGTCAGCAGGAGGTCTCGGACATGTCCCGAAACCTCAAGCTGCTGGCGAAGGAGCTCGAGGTTCCCGTGATCGCGCTCTCCCAGCTGAACCGTGGTCCGGAACAGCGCACCGACAAGAAGCCGATGGTCTCCGACCTGCGTGAATCGGGCTCAATCGAGCAGGACGCGGACATGGTGATCCTGCTGCACCGCGAGGACGCGTACGAGAAGGAGTCCCCCCGCGCTGGTGAGGCGGACCTGATCGTGGCCAAGCACCGCAACGGCCCCACGGCCACGATCACCGTGGCTTTCCAGGGCCATTATTCGCGCTTCGTGGACATGGCCAACACGTAGCATCCGAGCATGGATGATCTTTCTGAGGACCTGGAACTGCTTCCCGCCACCCGGCGTGCTCTCAGGCACCGGATCGCCGTCGCGCAGAGCGCGGGGCGGGCGCCGTCCGTCGTCGCCGCCGTCGTGCGCGGCGGGGAGGTGGTGTGGGAGGGCTCTCGGACCTCGGTCGAAGGACACGGTCCGGACGGCAACGTCCAGTACCGGATCGGCTCGATCACCAAGACCTTCACGGCTGTTCTGGTGATGCGCCTGCGGGACGAGGGGCTTGTGCGGCTCTCGGATCCGCTGGAGAAGCACCTGCCGGGGACGGGCGCCGGTGAGGTGACCATCGCTCAGCTGCTGGCGCACACCGGCGGACTGGCGGCGGAGACCCCCGGCGAGTGGTGGGAGCGCACCCCCGGCGAACTGCGGCCCGAGCTCGCCGACGTCCTGGGTGACGAGCCGTTCGCCCACACGCCGGGAAGCCGTCACCACTACTCCAACCCGGGCTACACCCTGCTGGGTTCGCTGGTGGAGGCGCTGCGCGGGCAGCCCTGGGAAGAGGTGCTGCGGGCCGAGGTGCTGGAGCCCCTGGGGCTGGACCGCACGAGCGGGCAGCCGCAGGCCCCGCACGCGGGCGGCTGGGCGGTGCACCCGTGGGCGGACGTGATGATGCCCGAGCCGCTGGAGGACCTGGGTCTGATGGCCCCGGCGGGACAACTGTGGTCCACGACCAAGGACCTGGCCCGGTTCGCCGACTTCCTGTTGCGCGGTGACGAGCGGGTCCTGAGCGCGGATTCCGTACGGGAGATGCGCACGCCGGCGGCGCCTCCGGAGCCCGGTTTCGCCGACCTCGGCTACGGGCTGGGGGTGCAGCTGACGGCCGTCGGCGAGCGGAGGCTCGCGGGCCACAGCGGATCGCTGCCCGGTTTCGTCGCGGGACTGTGGCTGAGCGAGGCCGACGACGTGGCGGCGGTGGTGCTGGCGAACTGCACGTCGGGCCTTCCGGCCGCGACTGTGGCCGCGGAACTGGTCGGGATCGTGGCGGACGCCGAGCCCCGGTTCCCGCGGCCGTGGCGGCCCTTCCTGGAGTCGGACCGGGTGCCGCTGGAGCTGTGCGGCCCCTGGTACTGGGGGACTTCGGCGCAGGCGGTGCGGCTGACGGCGGACGGGCTGCTGGAGCTGGGCCCGGTGGGCGCGGCCGGGCGCACGGCCCGATTCCGTCCCGGGCCGGACGGCACCTGGACCGGACTGTCCGGCTACTACGCCGGTGAGACGCTGCGGGCGGTGCGCCGCGAGGACGGCTCGGTGAGCCACCTCGATCTGGCGTCCTTCGTGTTCACGCGCGAGCCGTACGACCCCCAGGCTCCGGTGCCCGGCGGGGTGGACCCGCAGGGCTGGCGGGGCATCGGCTGACGGGCCGGGTCCGAACCGGCGCCGGGGCTCAGGCGACGAGTTCGCGGTCCAGCGGGGTGCGGAAGCGCGGGGTGATGCGGGCGTCGCCGACCCATGCGGCGAGGCGGTCGGCCTCGGCGGTGATCGCCTCCTCGGCGGCGCGCCCGGGGCCGCTCAGCAGCCTCCAGACGATCTCGCCGTCCGCGCGCTGGGCCCAGCCGCCGACGATCTCGCCGTTCCACCACACGGTGGGCCCGATGTTGCCGGCGTAGTCGAAGAGCGCGGGCTTGTGGGCGGGATCGAGGTGGAAACCGCGGTCGGCCCAGCCCATGGCGGTGGGGTCGAGGCCGGGCAGCAGCGCGGCCCAGGGCTCCGGGGCCGGTTCGGGCACAGTGTCCCCGGGGCCGACGAGGGCGGTGCTGCCGTCCTCGAGGCGGACCTGGTCCGGACCCACGGCGGCGAGTGCCTTGCGGACGTCCGTGAGGGTCCAGCCGGTCCACCACTTGAGGTCGGCCTCGGTGGCGGGGCCGTAGGCACGGAGCCAGCGGCGGGCGATCTCCGCGCGGGCCTCGAGGGCGGGTACCGCGGGCCACGGCTCGGTGTGGACCCAGCGGTACTGGCTGGAGGTCCACGACCCGCGCGGCCGGTCGCGCCGGATCCTGCCGTCGGCGGCCAGCAGCCGGATGACGCGGGTCGCGACACCGGTCTCCGTCTCGTACTTCTTGCCCCGGCCGATGGTGATCTTCTGGCGCAGGGCGGGCACGGCGGCCGACAACTGGCTTCCGGTGGCCGGTCCGTGGACGTCGAGGGCCTCGAGCGCGGCGGCCTCCGCCCGGGCCAGCCACTCCGCGTCGAGCCCTTGGCCGTCCTCGTCGAGGTGCTTGAGGAGCGTGCGGCGCTCCTTCACGGCGATGGCCCGGGCGGTCGAGGCGTCGACGTAGGGGGCGAGTTCCCTGGAGACCGCGAAGAGCGTGTTGCGCATGCTGAGCAGCCGCACGAGGCCGACGTCCTCGTAGAGCGCCCGCTCGACCACACCGGGGCCGCCTTCGGCGAGCCGGGCCCGGGCGGAGAGGAAGACCGTCGCGGCGTCGGTGGCGTGCAGGGCGACGACGGAGTCCGCCACCTCCGCCACCGTGGCGGCGCGGGCCGAGGGCGCGAGGCGGTGCCGTCGGCCGAGCCGGTGGCGGCGCTCGGCGGTGGTGACGAGGGGGAGGCTGGGGCTCATCCTTCCGATCGTAGGCCGGGCCGCCGATACGGTGGCCCGGCCTGCCGGTCGGGGCGCTCAGAGCTGCAGCTTGAACCCGACGTGGGACGCGGTGAATCCGAGCCGCTCGTAGAAGCGGTGGGCGTCGGTCCGGGTCACGTCCGAGGTCAGCTGCACGAGGCTGCAGTTCTCGGCACGGGACTTCTCCACGGCCCATTCGATGAACCGGGTGCCCAGCCCGCCCCCGCGCTCGTCCGCGTGGACACGGACGCCCTCGATGAGGGAGCGGGTGGCTCCCTTGCGGGAGAGCCCCGGGACGATGGTCAGCTGGAGGGTGCCCACGACACGGTCCCCGCGGACGGCGACGACCAGGTGCTGGTTCGGGTCGTCGGCGAGTCGCGCGAGCGCCGCACGGTACGGGGCGAGGTCCTCCGGGGACTCACGGGTGGCGCCCAGCGGGTCGTCGGCCAGCATGGCGACGATGGCCGGCAGATCGGCTTCGGTCGCGGGCCGGATGGCCAACTCGGGGGTGTCGGTCATGAGACGTGCTTCCTCTCTCAGCCCGCGGCCACGGTGAGCGGAGCCCAGCGGCGGGTCCAGTCGCCGGGCAGGCCGGGGAGGTCTCGGGTCATGACGGCGTTGAAGGCCACCGATTCGAGACCGCGGTCCTTGAGCCAGGCGAGGAGCTCCTCGTGCCGTACGTCGACATCGGTGCGCAGCGCCCGGTCCGTACCCGTGGCGAGTGCGGTGACCAGCGACTGGGCGGTGCCGGTGTCCTTGGCGATCAGCGGGCCGATGACATGGGTGTCCATATTGGGCCAGGCGGCCGCGTAGCCGGTGAGGGTGCAGTCTCCGCCGCTGTCCTCGGCGACGAGCAGCCGGTCGGCGAAGGCGGGCAGCCTGGTGATCATGTGCGTGCGGTCGGTGCCGAAGACCTCGGCGTCCAGACGCAGGATGTGAGGGAGGTCCGCGGCGGTGGCCGGCCGGACCCGGGTGGTGCCGTGGGCGCCGGAGGTGCCTTCGGGCCGGAAGGTGCCCTTCAGCATCTCGGCTCGGCCCGTGGTCTTGAAACCGAGCTCTTCATAGAGGGGGCGGCCGTACGGAGTGGCGTGCAGGGTGAGGGGGACACCCTTGAGCACGTCGTCGCAGACGTGGGTCATCAGGCGCCGGCCGAGGCCCTGTCGGGCGTAGCGCGCGGCCACGAGGACCATGCCGATGGCGGCGAGCTCCGGGCCGGCACCGGTGTGGCCGTAGTTGGTGACGATGCACGCCGCCGCGAGTCCCCGGCCGTCCGGGGCGTCGACGCCGTACCCCGTTCCGGCAGCGAGGAGCAGTCCCCACTTGTGGTCCTCGCGGAGCCAGCCGCGATCTTCGGACAGGTCGGCGCAGCGGTGGAGATCGTCCACGGCCAGCGTCCGGATCGGCAGATCGGTGATGTGTGGTGGTGTCACCGCCTCAGACTGGATCATGGACCGGGAGCCGTCCAGAGGATTTGGGGGGAGATGTTTCACGTGAAACACGGCCGCCTCGCTGGGAGGTGCCCCCGGTGAAAACGCTGTTTCACGTGAAACGAACCCACTAATCTCGATGGCTATGACCCGCCTGCACCTCTTCGACCTCGACGGCACGCTGATGTACGGCTCGGCCGCGCCGGTCGAGATCTCCCGCCAACTCGGCCTGAGCGCCGAGATCGCCGAGCTGGAACGGGCCTTCGGCGCGCGTGAGATCGGGCCGCACCAGTTCTCGATGGCTGCCCACGCACTCTGGGCCGAGCTCACGCCCGCGCATGTCCGGGCGGCGTTCGACGGGTCCCCCTGGCTCGCGGGAATCCGGGACGTCTGGCAGGAGATCCGGGAGCGCGGGGACTACTGCGCGGTGATCTCCCTGTCGCCGTCCTTCTTCGTGGAGCTGCTGCTGGAGTGGGGCGCGCACGCCGCGCACGGTTCGGTCTTCCCGGAGGTGCCGTTCACCCGGCCGGTGGAAGCCGCCGGGATCCTCACGCCTGAGGGCAAGGTCACCGTGGCGGACCGGCTGTGCGAGCAGTTCGGTGTGAGCCGGGGCGACTGCGTCGCGTACGGGGATTCGGTGACCGACTCGGTGCTCTTCGAGGTGGTGCCGGTGTCGGTGGCGGTCAACGCGCGGCCCTATCTGGCGGAGCGCGCGACCCATGTCTACGAGGGCCGGGACCTGCGGGACGCATATCAGCTCGTAGGGGTGGCACGCCCGGGAGTTCAGGCATCTTAGGAGGAAAGTGGGTTCGAAACGCGGATTTTCCGCATTTCCCCACCGGCCTCTGAGTCGGCTGGCACGCTGTGAAACCCGGAACCACGGATTCACAGACCGTGGCGCGTGCAGACCGACCGAGATGCTCGAAGCGAGGCACCGCATGGACGCTCCGCCCACCAGATCGGCCAGACGCGATACGGCCCGGATACCGGCCGAGGGCGGTGGTGGTACGGCAGAGCCCTCACCGGATGCCGTCCTCATCCGACGGAGCCTCGCGGAGGTCGCCCCCATAGCCGACAAGGTGACCTCCTACTTCTACGCTCTGGTGTTCACCGGCCACCCGGAAGTGCGGGGGATGTTCCCCGCCGCCATGGACGCGCAGCGCGACCGGCTGCTGAAAGCACTGCTGACCGCCGCCGAGCACATCGACAATCCCGAGGTACTCGTGCCCTACCTGCGCCGACTGGGCACGGGGCACCGCAAGTACGGCACGATGGCCGGCCACTATCCGGTGGTCGGCGAGGCCCTCGTCGGGGCGCTGGCCCGGTACGCGGTGGTGAGCTGGGGGCCGGAGACCGAGGCCGCGTGGGTGCGGGCGTACACCGCGATCTCCCAGATCATGATCGACGCGGCGGCCGAGGACGAGGTGAAGGCACCGGCGTGGTGGCACGCGGAGGTGGTCTCCCACGATCTGCGCACTCCCGACATCGCGGTGCTGACGGTCCGCCCCGACCAGCCGTACGCCTTCCTGGCCGGCCAGTACGCGAGCCTGGAGACGCCGTGGTGGCCCCGGGTGTGGCGGCACTACTCCTTCGCCTCGGCGCCGCGCGCCGACGGGCTGCTGTCGTTCCACGTCAAAGCCGTCCCCGCGGGCTGGGTCTCCAACGCGCTGGTGCGCCACGCCCGCCCGGGGGACGTGCTGCGCCTCGGACCGCCGGCCGGGTCGATGGTGGTGGACCACACCACGGACAACGGGATGCTGTGTCTGGGCGGCGGCACCGGCATCGCCCCGATCAAGGCGCTGATCGAGGACGTGGCCGAGCACGGCGAGCGGCGGCCGGTGGAGGTGTTCTTCGGGGCGCGCAGCGACAACGATCTGTACGACAAGGACACGCTGCTCGGGCTGCAGCGCTCACATCCGTGGCTGTCGGTGCGCCCGGTGGTGGGCGACGGGCTGGCCGGTCAACTCCCGCAGGCCGTCGGTGAACACGGGCCGTGGAGTTCGTACGACGCCTTCATCTCGGGGCCGCCCGCGATGATCCGGAGCGGGGTGGACGAGCTCCTTCGGATCGGCATCCCCGGCGAGCGGATCCGCCACGACGCGGTGGAGGAACTGGTGGGCATCCCCGGCTGAGACCGGCGGGCAGCCCGCCGGTCCCAGTCCGGGCTCAGCCCAGGTCGGGAGCGTGCATGGCCCGTACGCCCTCGATGTTGCCGTCGAGGTAGTGCCGCAGGGACAGCGGTACGAGATGGACGGCGGCGATCCCCACGCGGCTGAAGGGCACGCGGACGATCTCGTACTCGCCCTCGGGTTCGTCGATTTCGGGGCCGTGCCGCAGGCTCGGGTCCATCGACTCGAGGTGGCAGACGAAGAAGTGCTGCACCTTCACGCCGGTCACCCCCCTGTCGGCGATGTGCTCGACGGTGTCGACGAAGCAGGGCACCACATCGGTGATCTTCGCGCCGAGTTCTTCGTGGACCTCTCGGTGGAGGGCGTCGACGACGGTGGCGTCCGAGGACTCCACGCCCCCGCCGGGGGTGAGCCAGTACGGATCGACGCCGGGCTTGGTGCGTTTGATGAGGATCAGGTCGTCACCGTCGAGCAGGATCGCGCGGGCGGTGCGTTTGACCACGGGACGTTCGGTCATGGGAGAAGAGTGGCCCACCGCTCCCCTTCTGAAACGCGCCACGGGCCGCAAAAGAAGGGCTCACCAGTGCACGGCGGCGTCCACCAGCCGGTCGTGCGCCCGCGCGAGGTGGGCGAGGGCGAGGCTCCCGGTCCGCACGACCAGGAACCAGGTGCGCAAGGGCGGTACGGAGGGCTCGGCCAGGGCCACGATCCGGCCGCTGTCGAGGGCCTCCTGGCACAGGTAGCGGGGCAGGACGGCGAGCCCGGCGCCGGCCCCGACGCATTCCAGTACGGCCCGCAGGTCGGGCGCCACCACGGTGGCGGCCAGGGACCGGGCATCGGGAAGGGTGTCGAAGACGGCGGCCCAGTACCGGGTGACGAGCGGCAGCGTCTCGTGGACCTCCACGACCGGGATGCCGTCGAGAGCGGCCGGACCCTCTTCGCACAGGCGCTCCGTGGCGACGAGCGCGGCCCAGTAGGGCGCGGCCACCAGCACCTGCTCCTCGTCGCACAGGGCGGTGGCGGTGAAGAGCCCGCCGCGCGGCTGTGCGGTGGTGACGACGAGGTCGTGGTGACCGGCGGCCAGCCCGTCGAGGGCCGCTTCGGCGCCGGTCTCCAGGGCGGCGCGCAGGGTGTGGCCCTGACCGACGAGGGGTGCCAGGGCGGGCAGCACGCGCAGGCACAGGAACTCGGGTGGCCCGGCGACGTGGAGGGTGCGCAACGCACCGGCGGCCTCCCGCCCGGTCTCGGTGATCCGCAGCAGCGCGTCGAGGTGCGGGGCGGCCTGGTGGGCGAGTTCGTCGCCGACGGCGGTGGGGGTGACACCGCGGGCCCGGCGGTGGAAGAGGGGCCGCCCCAACTGGCGTTCCAGGGTGCGGATCTGCGAGGTCACGGCGGGCTGGGACAGGCCCAGGAGGGCGGCGGCGCGGGTGAACGAGCCGGCCCGGTGAACGGCGACGAAGGTGCGCAGCAGGGCCAGGTCCATCGCGGCACCTCTCGGTGGGGGCCTTCAACTATAAATATGCCGATAGGCCCCTGTCGTTACCGTGATTGGACTCTGACGCAGGGTCAATTAGCCTTGTCGCGTGGTTCCTCGCGCGCGGAACCCGGGCGGTCCGAGCCACGAGGGGGGAGGCTCGGACCGTCGTCCCAGGGCGCTGCTCAGCCGGCGCGGCCTGCGAGGTCGAGGGCGCGCAGGACGTCCGCGACCAGGTCCTCGGTGTCCTCGGCCCCGGCGGAGAAGCGGATGAAGCCCTCCGGCACGGCGTCGCCGCCCCACCGTCCGCGCCGCTCGGCGGTGGACCGCACTCCACCGAAACTCGTGGCGTCCTCGACCAGGTGCAGAGCGGCCATGAAGCGTTCCGCGTGGGCACGGTCGGGCAGGGTGAAGGAGACCACCGAGCCGAAGCCCCGCATCTGGCGGGCGGCCGTCTTGTGCGAGGGGTCCGCGGCCAGGCCCGGGTAGCGCAGCCCGGTCACGTGCGGGCGGCCGGTCAGCGCCTCGGCGACGGCCAGCGCGTTGGCCCACTGCCGGTGCGCGCGCAGCTGGATCGTGGCCAGGGAGCGGTGGGCGAGCCAGGCCTCCATCGGGCCCGGGATCGCGCCGACGATCTTGCGCCAGCGCCGGACGCCGGCGGCGAGCTCCGGGTCGCGGCAGACCACGTACCCGAGCAGCAGGTCGCCGTGGCCGGTGAGGCCCTTGGTGCCGCTCGCGACGGAGAAGTCCGCCCCGAGCTCCAGGGGCCGCTGCCCGAGCGGGGTGGCGAGGGTGTTGTCGACGGCGACCAGGGTCCCGCCGGCGTGCGCCGCGTCCGCGAGGCGCCGTACGTCGCACACGTCGAGCCCGGGGTTGGACGGGGTCTCGATCCACAGCAGCCGGGCTCCGTCGAGGACCGCGAGCTGGGCGTCGTCCCCGGTCGGGGCGGTGCGCACGTGGATCCCGTACGCCTCCAGCTGCTCCCGCAGCAGGGGCAGCGCCTGGTAGCCGTCGTCGGGCAGGACCACGGTGTCGCCGGTGCGCGCCTGGGAGAGGAGGACGGCGGAGACCGCCGCCATGCCGGAGGCGAAGACGATGGTGTGCACCTCCTCGCCGGGGGCCTCCAGTTCCCCGATCGCCCGCTCCAGCAGGGTCCAGGTGGGGTTGGTGTCGCGGCCGTAGGCGTACGGGCCTTCGACGTCGCCCGGGAGGTGGAAGTGGGCGGCGAAGACCGGTCCGGGCAGGGTCGGCTCGTTCTTCACGGGCTCCGGCAGTCCGGCGCGGACGGCTCGGGTGCCGTCGCCGATCGCCTCGGCGGTTCTTTCGGGGGCGTACTCGTTCACGCGGTGTGCTCCTTCACGGCCTCGCGTACGGCGTCCAGCAGACCCGGGCTGGCCGCCTCGACCAGCTCCAGGCACTCCTCGAACCCGTCGAGGGACCCGTAGTAGGGATCCGGTACGTCGGTCTCAGCGGCCGCGGCCGGGTCGTAGGACCGCAGCAGCCGGATCTTGGCGGCGTCCTGCGGGGTGGGTGCGAGTGCCCGCAGGTCCCGCAGGTGTCCCGCGTCGAGCGCGATGACGAGGTCCAGGCGGGCGAACCAGGAGGAGCGGAACTGCCGGGCCCGGTGGTCCTGCTCGTAGCCCGCGGCTTCCAGGACGGAGACGGTGCGCGCGTCGGCGCCGTCGCCCTCGTGCCAGCCGCCGGTGCCGGCGCTGTCCACCTCGACCAGGTCTTCGAGGCCGGCCCGCGCCACGTGGGCACGGAAGACGGACTCGGCCATGGGGGAGCGGCATATGTTGCCCGTGCAGACGAAGCAGACGCGGTAGATGGGCGTCATGGGCGTCCCGTTCAGTTCTTGTCGGGCAGGACCATGTTCACGGCCCAGGAGACGATGGAGATGATCAGGCCGCCGAGGACCGCGGTCCAGAAGCCGTCGACGTGGAAGCTGAGGTCGAGCTGCGAGGCCAGCCACGAGGTCAGGAGCAGCATCAGGGCGTTCACGACGAGGGTGAACAGGCCCAGGGTGAGGACGAACAGCGGCAGCGAGAGCAGCTTCACCAACGGCTTGACGATCAGGTTCACCAGGCCGAAGACCAGGGCGACCAGGATCAGGGTGAGCGTCCGGCGGCCCAGACTGCTGCCGTCGTCGAGGGTGATGCCGGCGAGCAGCCAGATGGCGACGGCCAGGGCCGCCGCGTTGGCGAGCGTCTTGACTACGAAATTCATCATGTGTCTGATCGTGGCAGAGAAGATCCCGGTGGGACATCCGCAGATCAGCGGATGCGACGGCGCTACCGAGCACAAGGGGCACAACCACGATGAAAGCCTTCCGGCTTGACGAGCTCGAAGCGGAGCGGGCCGCCAACGACGGCGCCTATCTGCAGTTCCTGCGCGAGCGGAACATGTCCGTCGGGCTGTACGCGCTCGACGCCGGGCAGGTCGATCCGCAGCAGCCCCACCGCCAGGACGAGGTGTACTTCGTCGTGAGCGGGCGCGCCTCGATCACCGTCGGGGAGGAGACGACCAACGTGGCGCGCGGCAGTGTCGTCTACGTGCCGGCGGGCGTCCCGCACAAGTTCCACCACATCACGGAGGACTTGAAGGTGATGGTGGTCTTCTCCCCGCCGGAGAGCTGAGCGGCGAGCTGAGCGGGGAGCCGGGCGGGAAGCCGGGCGCACCGGGCGGCTGAGGGTCGGAGTCCGGATTCCCCTAAGGGGCGGGTCAGGGGAGTCCGGGGGCTCGCGGGCCCCGATTCGGGGCCGTGGACTCCTAGCATCGAGAGCAGGAAGTCAAGGACGAGGAAGAGGTCGAGGACATGGACGGCATCCGAGAGACATTCGCAGGCATGCCCTGGTGGGTTAAGTGGGTCGCCGTTCCGCTGCTGGCGCTGTTCGTGTTCGGCGGTGTGATCACCAGCATCCTGACCGTGCTGATCGGGGTCGTCTTCAAGGTGCTCCTCTTCGTCGGCCTCGTCGCCGGCTTGGTGTTCGTCGTGAAGAAGGTCGGTGGCGGCCGTACGAAGTCGTCCTCCGGCGACTGGTAGAACGCGGCGGGGACGAGCCCGGCGGGTCCGGGATTGAGCCAGGTGAGGGAACGTGAGGCACTAAACCGCTCACACCCCCGGAATCGGCGGATAGAGTGGCATTCTGCGCCGGTCCCGGGGCATCGAAAGCCGGTACTGCCGCTCTGACCTGCGGTGATGCTAACGAGCCGCCGAGTACGACCCCCAGGAGACACGGCATGCGCGGGGGCGGCCCCCGCAGGGCGGGCCTCCCCGAAGGCCCGCCGCCACGCCTGGGGGTGAGCTTTGTCTCCGCTTCACAACGCCGGTGTGCCGACGCTGATCGGCTCGGTCCAGAGGGCGCTGAGACTGCTCGAAGCAGTGGGGGCCCATAGTCAGGGAGCCCCGGCGAAACAGCTCGCGCGCGAGGCCGGGCTCCCGCTTCCCACCGCGTACCACCTGCTGCGCACCCTCACCCACGAGGGCTATCTGCGCAGGGAGGGCGGTGTCTTCGTCCTCGGCGACGCCGCGGGTCGGCTCGCCGGTGGGGGACTCCAGCAGAAACGTCGCAGCATGATCCTCGACTCCCTCGCGCACTTCCGCGACGCGGTCGGGGCCCCCGTCTACTTCGCGGTCTACCGCGAGGGTGAGATCGAGGTCGTGGGAGTTTCGGACACCCAGACCAGCCCGGCCTGCGAGGAGTGGGCCGACTTCCGTGAGACCGGACATGCGCACGCCATCGGGCAGTGCCTGCTCGGACAACTCGACGAGAAAACGCGCAAGGACCATTACGACCGATATCCGGTCGAGCCGATCACCGCTTATACCGTGCGGGATCTCCGGTCGCTCGAGCACCGGATCGGGGCCCTCGGGCGAATGCAGCCAGTAACCGAACGCCAGGAATATGCCCTCGGCACGGTCTGTGCGGCCATCCCCATCACGGCGGGCGATACCGCCGCAACCATGGCGATTTCTCTCCCCCTGCACCAGGAAGATCGATTGCGCTATGTAGTCAATCGACTACGGAGTGAAGTAGGCGCGCTGTTGAGCACCCTCTCGTTCTCTATCAGTATCTGAAAACTCACTCCTTGTGATCTGCTAGCGCTTCCACCACTCTTGTCAAGAGGAGCCTGGGGGATCATTCCTGGCCACTTCCACTACAGCGGGGTAGGCAATGCGCGAGTCGGTACAGGCAGAGGTCATGATGAGTTTCCTCGTTTCCGAGGAGCTCTCGTTCAGGATTCCGGTGGAACTCCGGTACGACGCCCGTGATCCCTACGCAGTCCGCCTGACCTTCCACCTTCCCGGAGACGCGCCCGTGACCTGGGCGTTCGGCCGGGAGCTCCTCCTCGACGGCATCAACAAGCCGTGCGGTGACGGCGACGTGCACATCGCCCCCACCGATCCGGAGGAGCTGTCCGACGTCCACATCCGGCTGCAGGTCGGCGGCGACCGGGCCCTGTTCCGCGCCAGCGCGGCTCCGCTCGTCGCGTTCCTCGACCGCACCGACCGGATCGTTCCGCTCGGACAGGAGCGGAACCTGGGCGACTTCGAGGAGAACCTCGACGAGGCGCTCGGCAAGATCCTGTCGGAGTCGAAGCAGAACGAGCAGAACGCCGGCTGACGCACGAGCTCACGCTCACCCGCGCCCGCCCGCCCATCCCCTCGGGAACCCCCTGGGGAAGACCCCTTCAGCGCTTGCGCCGCCGGCCCCGGCCGCCGCGGACCGGCCCCGCGGCCGGCGCGACGTCCGGGGATCCCGGCCGGTCCGCGGAAACCACCAGCGAGGCCAGCGCCGTCGTCACGGGGACCGAGGCCACCAGTCCGATCGAGCCCACGAGGGTCCGTACGATCTCCACCGCGACCAGCTCGCTGTTGGCCACCGAGCCCATGCTGCTGTTCGCGATCGAGAACAGCAGGAGCAGGGGCAGTGCGGCACCCGCGTAGGCCAGCACCAGCGTGTTGACCACCGACGCGATGTGGTCGCGGCCGATCCTGATGGCCGCCCGGTAGAGGGCGCGCGACCCCATCGAGGGGTCCGCCTGGTGCAGTTCCCAGACCGCCGAGGTCTGGGTGACCGTCACGTCGTCGAGCACGCCCAGCGATCCGATGATCACGCTTGCGAGCAGCAGACCGCTCATGTCGATGTCCGGGTACAGCCCGTGGATCAGCCCGGTGTTGTCGTCCGTGTTGCCGGTGAGGGACGCCCAGCCGATGAACACCGAGCCCAGCAGACCGATCAGCACCAGCGAGACGAGGGTGCCGAGGACGGCGACCGAGGTGCGGGCGGTCAGGCCGTGGCACATGTAGAGCGCGATCAGCATGATGGCGCTCGCCCCGATCACCGCGACGACGAGGGGGTTCGAACCCTGCAGGATGGCCGGGAGGATGAAGAGCGTCAGCACGCCGAAGCTGACGATCAGCGCGATCAGTGCGAACAGCCCGCGCATCCGCCCGACGAGGACGACCGCGACCGCGAAGATGCCGGCCAGCACCGCCAGCGGGATCTTGCGGTTCACGTCGATCACCGAGTACTGGAGGTCGCGGGGGGCGTCGGGCGCGTAGGCCACGACCACCTCCTGGCCGTCCGTCAACTGCCGTGGCGCACCCGGCTGGACGATCTCCACGAAGGTGCGGCCCTTGTCCGGGCCGGTGCCGATCTCGACGGTGGCCTTCTTGCACTCGCCGGTCTGCGCGGCCTGGGCCTCACGGCCCTCGGGGGTGGAGGGGTCCGCGGTCGGCGGTACCTGTGCCGCGTTCACCGATTTGCAGTCGACGTGTTCGAGGGAGACGACCTTGCCCTGCTGGGTCTGCCGGTCGAAGCCCACCCCCGTGCGCTCGTGGGCGGGGGCTCCGCCCGGCCAGAGCACCACCATGCCGATGAAGACGGCGGTGGCGAAGGGGATCAGTACGGCCGCGATGACCTTGCGCAGGTGCTTCGATACGGGGGCCGCCGGGCCGTGCCCGTGGCTGTGACCGTGGCCATGGGAATGACCGCCGGAGGGGCCGGCGGAGGGATCGGACGAGTGCCCGGCGGAGTGTCCCGGGCCGTGGTGCTCGTGGCCGTTGTGGCCATGGGGCTCTGTGGGCTCGGTGGGGGGCTGCGGCGAGAACGTCACCAGCAGATCATCGCAAGAGATGAGGGGGCCCACTGTTCAGCACGCCATGGATGACGCTAGCGTGGGGGCTACTTTGCACAACGCGGGAGCTCGGAGCACCGGGCTGAGAGGACGCTGATCACCGTACGCGCATCACGGATGCGTACGGGAAGAGGCTGCGTCGACCGCCGAACCTGTTACCGGGTAATGCCGGCGTAGGGAGATCAGGTCTCATGACCATTCAGGACGCACGCACGCCTGCCGTCAGCCAGGACGCCGACGGCCGGACCGAGCGCCAGCCCGGCTGGCACAAGGGCTACGTGGCGGGCTCCCGCCCCGACATCCGGGTGCCGGTCCGCCAGGTCCACCTCACCAACGGCAAGGACGTGACGCTCTACGACACGTCCGGTCCGTACACCGACCCGCAGATCGAGACCGACGTACGCCGGGGCCTCGCCCCGCTGCGCGAGAACTGGATCATCGGCCGCGGCGACACCGAGGAGTACGCGGGCCGTCCCGTGCGCCCCGAGGACGACGGCATCAAGCACACCTCGCCGCGCGGTGGCCTCAAGAACCTCGACGCGGTCTTCCCGGGCCGCCCGCGCCAGCCCCGCCGCGGCCGCGGCGGCCAGGCCGTCACGCAGCTCGCGTACGCCCGCCGGGGCGAGATCACCCCGGAGATGGAGTACGTCGCGATCCGCGAGAACGTCTCTCCCGAGGTCGTCCGCGAGGAGATCGCCGCAGGTCGCGCAGTGCTTCCGGCGAACGTGAACCACCCCGAGATCGAGCCGATGATCATCGGCAAGCGGTTCCTGGTGAAGGTCAACGCCAACATCGGCAACTCCGCGGTCACCTCCTCCATCGAGGAGGAGGTCGACAAGATGACCTGGGCGACCAAGTGGGGCGCCGACACGGTCATGGACCTCTCGACGGGCCGCAACATCCACACCACCCGCGAGTGGGTGCTGCGCAACTCCCCCGTCCCGATCGGCACCGTGCCGCTCTACCAGGCGCTGGAGAAGGTCGACGGCCGCGCCGAGGACCTGACCTGGGAGATCTACAAGGACACGGTCATCGAGCAGGCCGAGCAGGGCGTCGACTACATGACGGTCCACGCCGGCGTGCTGCTGCCCTACGTGCCTCTGACCGCCCGCCGCAAGACCGGCATCGTCTCGCGCGGTGGCTCGATCATGGCCGCGTGGTGCCTCGCGCACCACAAGGAGAACTTCCTCTACACGAACTTCGAGGAGCTCTGCGACATCCTCGCGACGTACGACGTCACGTACTCGCTGGGCGACGGCCTGCGCCCCGGCTCCATCGCGGACGCCAACGACGCCGCGCAGTTCGCGGAGCTGAAGACGCTGGGCGAGCTGAACACGATCGCCAAGCGCCACAACGTCCAGACCATGATCGAGGGCCCGGGCCACGTCCCGATGCACAAGATCAAGGAGAACATCGACCTCCAGCAGGAGATCTGCGAGGAGGCGCCGTTCTACACGCTCGGCCCGCTGACCACGGACGTCGCGCCCGCGTACGACCACATCACCTCGGGCATCGGCGCCGCGATGATCGCCTGGTGGGGCACCGCGATGCTCTGCTACGTCACGCCCAAGGAGCACCTGGGCCTGCCCAACCGCGACGACGTGAAGACCGGCGTCATCACGTACAAGATCGCGGCGCACGCCGCCGACCTGGCCAAGGGACACCCCGGCGCCCAGGAGTGGGACGACGCCCTGTCGGACGCGCGGTTCGAGTTCCGCTGGGAGGACCAGTTCAACCTGGCCCTCGACCCGGACACGGCCCGCGAGTTCCACGACGAGACCCTTCCCGCCGAGCCGGCCAAGACCGCGCACTTCTGCTCCATGTGCGGCCCGAAGTTCTGCTCGATGAAGATCTCGCAGGACATCCGCCGCGAGCACGGCGGCGACCTGAAGGCCGATGAGATCCAGGCGGGCATGGCGGAGAAGTCCGCCGAGTTCGCGGCCTCGGGCAACCGCGTCTACCTGCCGCTGGCCGACTGACCCCTCAACGGTCCGTGTGAGCGGCGCAGGCTCCCGTCCGGGCCTCCGCCGCTCGGCTCGCACTCGTCAGGCGACCACGAGGTACGGGTCCACCTTGCGCCGGGCGAAGTCGAGGTTGGCCCGGACCCGGTCGCGCTGATCGTCGGGAAGGGCGTCCCCCGCGAGGAGCAGTTCGCAGCATTCCAGCGACTCCTGGTACTCGCCGACCCAGTAGGCGGCCACGGCGAGCTCGTCGAGGGCGCGCCACTCGTGCCAGTCGAACTCGACGAACAGCGTGTCGTCCGGGCGGGGGATCCGGACCGCCTGCCGGGCGAACATGTACGCCAGCGGCCAGCGGTTTTCGTTGCGGCAGAGACGGGCGAGACTGCCGAGCGCCTCCACGCGTGAGGGACGGCTCTCGTGCGCCCGGAGGAAGCGGTCCATGACCTCGGCCGACGGCCTCTTGAGACGCGCCGCGATCCGTGCCGCGTAGAGCCGGGCGCAGAAGGATTCCTCGGCGAAACCGCCCATGCCCGCCCGGTGGTCGTAGGCGGCGAGGGACTTCTCCGCTTCTCCCGCGTCGCGCCAGCTCTGGGCCAGGTAAAAGGCGTAGCGGGTATTGTCCGGTTCCTTGGCCAGCCCTTGTTCGAGAATCCCCGCGTCGCGCAGGTACTTCTCCCGCTCGCCCCCCTCCCCGAGGCGTGACCCGCCGCCGACGATGAGGATATTGACGCCTTCGAGCACCCCGTGGGTGTAACGGACCTCGCAATCGAGGTACTCGTGGAGTACGCCTACGTACTTCCAGGGCAATCGGGTGGAGACGAGAGCGGGCCGCCAGTGGATGACGGGCTCGTGATGCACGGCGAGGCGGTACGAATCGAGGGTGAGGTCCGGCATGCGAAAGCCGGGCTGCACCTCCATCACGTCGTCGGCGTCGATGAAGAGCAGGTAGTCCGCGCTGGAGCGGGCGAGGTCGATGGCCTCGCTGCGGCTGCCGTCGAATCCCTTCCAGGGCCGCTCGTGCAGGACGCCGGGCAGATCGCTGAAGAATTCCCGGATGATGTCCTGGGTGCCGTCGGTCGAGCCCGTGTCCACGATCACCCATGTATCGATCAAAGGGCGCACCGACTCGAGACAGCGCCGGATCACGGAAGCCTCGTTCTTGACGATCATGTTCAGGCAGACTTTTGTTTTCAAGGGCCCCGTCCACTGTGGTGACGAAGTTGAAGATGGCTGTGAGGCGACGGTAGGGACCCGGGTAGTGCCCTGCAAGGAAGCTCGAACGGCCATTGGGGGTGGACTGTTAGTCCGACAAGATGACTTTCCCGCCCGGCGACCGGCCGCTTGCGACCGCGATACCCACGATGACTGAGGCGGCCCGACCGGGCCCGTCGCGCATCGTTCGATCCGGTTTCGCAAAGGAGCGGCGTAAATGAGTCCCGAGAACAGAACCAGGTCAGTCCTTGGTCCGTTGCCCAGACGGAGCAGCTGGCTGAAGGGTGGAACCCTTGCCTCACTTGCCCTGGTGATGGTGGGAATCTCCAGCCCGGCGTTCGCCACGGCCCAGAGCATGGAGGTGGCCGCGACGGTCAAGGCCGCGAGCCCCACAGGCGGCGGGGACGACTGCAGGCCGCACAGGAAGCCCAACCGTGAGCCGGAGGAGGAGCGCGGCGAAGCCGGCCCCCGCGGCGGCGATCACGACGACTGCCAGCAGGGCGCCACGGGCGCCACAGGTGCCACGGGCGCCACAGGTGCGACCGGTGCGACGGGTGCCCCGGGGAACGATGGTGCTCCCGGCGCGACGGGTGCCACGGGTCCGGCCCTCTGCCGGTCCATCGACTCCGTCCGGGACCAGGGCAGCCGCGAGTTCACGGCGGTGATCCCGGGGGACACCAACACCTACGTCGGGGTCCGCGATCTCACGGGCAACACGGTCGGTGAGTACACCTGGTACGACCTCACCCTGAACGCCGACGGCAGCTATCCGGAGGATGCCTGCGCCGTCTCCGTCGCGCAGCAGGGCAACGACGTCGTGGTCCAGGTGGTGACACAGGGCACCGACGAGGGTGGTGTCATCTACCAGACCTTCTGCGACGTGGATCCGGGCAACGGGCAGGATCCGACCCAACTCGTGTGCAACGGTGCCTGGACGCCGGTGCTCGACCAGCCCGACGCGAACGACCCGGACGTCCGCCGAGGGGCCATCACCTCGCCGGTCCGTCCCGTCGACCCCCACCACCTGCCGAAGCAGATGAAGTAGGGCGCGAGGCCGGTCGGTCGGAGGTTACTCCGGCCGGTTCTCCGGGCCGCCGAAGTCCGGGCTCGTGAAGTCCGGAGGTGAGTAGCCGGGCCGGGGTCCCTCCGAGGGGGATCCCGGGCTGGTGAAGTCGGGCCGGGTGTATCCCAGGTTGGGGATGCGCCCGGCCGCCGGCGTTCTGGGGGTCGGGAAGCCCGGCCCCGCACTCGGATCGGCCAGCGCGTCCCGCAGGAACGGCATGATGCCCCGCTCCAGCAGCGCGTGCCGCCAGGCCTCACGCGCCCGCGCCACCTCGTCGGGTACGGTCTCGGTCTCGTTCGCCACCACTTCGGTCGCGCTGTTGCGGACGGCGGTCACCAGCAGCCCGATCACGGCGAAGAGCAGCGCCGCCACGGTGAGCGCGCCGAACAGCCAGCCCGCCGTCAGCATGGTCTCGGCGAAGGCGGGTTCGGGCTCGATCAGCTTGAGGCTGTAGCCGACGAGCAGGAAGATCAGCATGGCGGTGCCCGCCAGGACGGGCGCGAGGACCGCGACCACGGCGCTGGCTCCCGCGCCGCCGCCCGTGCCCTCCCCGCCGTCCTCGTCCCCCGTGGTGCCGGGTATGGACAGCGCCTCGTCGCGTCGTTCCTCGCGGACCTTCACGTAGTGGCCGTACTCGGCGGCGGCCGCGGCAGCCAGCAGCGCGCTGGCCCCCTGGGCCATGGTGCGCAGCTGTTCGGCGTTCAGCCGTTCGCCGAGGGTGGCGAGCTCGGGCCGTTCGTTCGCGGTGCGCAGCGCCTCGTCGAGGAGACGGTCGAACTCCGGCCGGTCTTCGGTCAGCAGGTGCGGAGCGCTGGTCATGTGCATCCCCCGATGCTCCGTAGAAGCCGGTATCCCCGCGTAGAACGGGGCGCCGGCACAAACGGAGGAGAGCCTGCTACGGATAGAGCGATGGTAGAGCGCCCACGCCACAGGTTGACAGGGGCTTTGCGGAAATACCCCCGTGGTGACAAACCTCAGTCGTTCAAGGGGAGCTGTACGACAAGCAGCTTGCCCGCCATCGTCACCCCGCCGTCCATCGCGATGGCGAGCCCTTCCGCGTACACGTGCGGGCCGTCCACGGCCTCCGGGCCGCGCGTCTCGTCCCCGTCCTCGGTGCCCACCTCGCCGAGCAGGTACGGGATGGGGCTGTGCCCGTGCACGACGCGGCTGCCGCCGTAGGTGTCCAGCAGTTCGCGTACGGCCTGCGGGCCGGTCCCCTCGTCGCGGAAGGCGAACCGCTTGGTGAACTTGCGGAAGAGGTCCCAGGTGATGTCGGCGTCGCCCCGGTTGAGGAGCTCGTGGATGGTGTCGTTGACGTCCTCGATGGAGTCGCCGTAGTCGAGGTAGGCCGTGGTGTCGGAGTGCAGGAGCAGGTGGCCCTCCTCCAGGACGGCCGCGTCCAGCCGCGACATCCACTGCAGGTGCACGTCCTGCAGGCGCTCCATGTCGGAGCGCTGGCCGCCGTTGAGGAGCCACGCGGCCTGGAAGGTGGCGGTGCCGGCGCCGGAGACGACGGGCGTGTCGCCGAACCGCTTGGCACCGATGAGCAGCAGCTCGTGGTTGCCCATCAGGGCCTTGCAGTAGCCGCCGGCGGCCGCGGCCTCGGCGGACAGCCGCATGACGAGGTCGATGACGCCGATGCCGTCGGGGCCGCGGTCGGTGAAGTCGCCGAGGAACCAGAGCCGGGCGTTGCCGGCGGACCAGCGGCGCTCCGCGTCGATGAGGCCCTGGGCGTGGAGTTCGGTGACGAGCTCGTCGAGGTAGCCGTGGACGTCGCCGACGACGTAGAGCGGGCCGGGACCGTCGGCCGCGGCCTCCTGCGGGACGTACTGGACCTGCACGGTGTCGCCGGGGCCGCCGAGGGCACCGCGGCCGATGATCGGCAGGTCGCGGTGGGTCGGGGTGTAGCCCTCGAAGTCGTCGTCCTCGGGGGTGTGGCTCGTCGCGTGCACGGGATGCGAGGCCGGCGGCGCGGCGGGCGGTGCGGCCGGCGCCGGTGCGTAGCCGGGCTGCGGGGGCACCGCCGGCGTGCCGTCGCCGTAGTACGCCGGGTACTCGCCGTAGACGGGAGCCTCGCCGGGATGCCCGGCGGATACGGCGTACGCGGCGGGTTCGGTGACTGGAACCCGGAAGTCCCGCAGCGTGTCCGTCCGCATCGCGGGTCCCTGACCGGCCCCCTGAGTCATCGACCCCTCCACCACCGTCGCGCTGCCGTACACCTGCGGACCCTCCTGACCTCCGGGGAGGAGGGTCCGTGATGTCGTGCGCCCATCATAGGAATGCGGCTCGCGCTCTGTGACGCACCAGGGGTGGTGAATCCTTTGCGGAGCCGATCGTTCCTACCGCTTTCTACCGATATAGGTGTTGCTGAAATACTCAGCCGGGTCGTCGGCAGCCCGACCGGACGGTCTGGCGGTCAGTCCTTGGCCGGGGAACGGGGTGGGCTGACGGTCGTGCGCGGCTGCCTGCGCTGCGACGACGTACGGATGATGAGCTCGGTCGGGACGACCTGTTCGACGGGGCGTCCGGTGTCCACTCCCTCGATCGCGTCGATGAGCAGCTGTACGACGGCGGTGCCGATGCGGCGCGGTTTGAGGGAGAGCGTGGTGATGGGCGGTTCGGTGTTGGCGTAGACGGTGGACTCGCTGCAGCACACGAGCAGCAGGTCCTCGGGGACGCGCAGGCCGTAGCGCCGGGCGGCGGCGAGCAGGTCGGTGCCGTTGGGGTCGAAGAGCCCGTAGACGGCGTCGGGCCGGTCGGGTCGGGCGAGGAGCCGGTCGGCGGCGACGGCGCCCGCGCACGGGTCGTGGGCGGGGTAGGACTCGTAGACGGGGTCCTGGCCGACGCGCTCGCACCAGTTGAGGTAGGCGGTGGTGGAGAGCCGGGTGTACGTGTCGGTGGTGGTGCCGGTCAGCAGCCCGATCCGGCGGGCGCCGGCGGCGGCGAGGTGGTCGAGCAGGCCGAGTACGGCGGCCTCGTGGTCGTTGTCGACCCAGGCGGTGACGGGGAGGGAGCCTGCGGGGCGGCCGTCGGAGACCACGGGCAGACCTTGGCGGACCAGTTCGGTGACGACGGGATCGTGGTCGGAGGGGTCGATGACGACGGTGCCGTCGAGGGCGACGTTGGACCACACGTCGTGGCGGGAGGTGGCGGGGAGGATGACGAGGGCGTAGCCGCGGGCGAGCGCGGCGGAGGTGGCGGCCCTGGCCATCTCGGCGAAGTAGGCGAATTCGGTGAAGGTGAAAGGTTCATCCCCGTACGTCGTCACGGTCAGGCCGATGAGGCCCGACTTGCCGGTACGGAGGGTGCGGGCGGCGGCCGACGGGCGGTAGCCCAGCCGGTCGGCCACCTCGCGAACGTGGCGGCGGGTGGCGTCGGGCAGCCGTCCCTTGCCATTGAGCGCGTCGGAGACGGTTGTGATGGAGACGCCGGCCGCGGCGGCCACGTCCCTGATGCCGGCCCGGCCCTGTCGGCCGGCGGCCCGCCGGGTGGTCTCGGTCCGGCTCACCTGATGCTTCCCTGCTGCTGTCATGGCGAGCCGATAGTAGGGCTCGGTGGGGTGGGTGGTCCGGGTGCATATGCACGCGTTGACAGGCACGATTCTGCATGGTTCGCCACCCCCAATGACCTTGGAAATGAAGGCATTTGATCGCTGAGAGTAGGGGTGGAGCTTGTCGGCGGGTCCGGGCATGCCAAAACGGTGTGGTCTCGGGACGGACTCAACTCACCTGCACGAGGGATGCGCGCCACGGCGCAGGCCACCGGCGCGCGCATATATGCGCGCGCTCCCCCGCATTCCAGGCGCCCCCATTCTCGGAACGGCGGAATCCTCATAAGGTGAGCAGTATTGAGTCGACGGCGACGTCGGACGGGACGGTCGAGGAGGACCTGCGGTGAGCGAGAAGAGCCCGAAGCTGCGCGCCGAGCTGGACGGCATTCCGACGTACAAGCCCGGGAAGCCGGCTGCCGCGGGAGGGCCCGTCGCGTACAAGCTGTCGTCGAACGAGAACCCGTACCCGCCGCTGCCGGGGGTGCTGGAGACCGCGGTCTCGGCGGCCGGCAGCTTCAACCGGTACCCCGACATGGCCTGCACCGGCCTCGTGAACGAGCTCGCCGAGCGCTTCGGCGTGCCCGTCGAGCACATCGCCACGGGCACCGGCTCGGTGGGCGTGGCCCAGTCCCTGATCCAGGCGGCGGCCGGTCCGGGCGACGAGGTGATCTACGCCTGGCGCTCCTTCGAGGCGTACCCGATCCTCACGCAGATCTCGGGCGCGACCTCGGTGCAGGTCCCGCTGACCGACGGGGACGTGCACGACCTGGAGGCCATGGTGGCGGCGATCACCGACCGGACCCGGCTGATCTTCGTCTGCAACCCGAACAACCCCACCGGTACCGCCGTGCGCCGCGCCGAGCTGGAGCGGTTCCTGGACCGGGTGCCCTCGGACGTCCTGGTGGTCCTGGACGAGGCGTACCGCGAGTTCGTGCGCGACACGGACGTCCCGGACGGCGTCGAGCTCTACCGCGACCGGCCGAACGTGGCCGTGCTGCGTACGTTCTCCAAGGCGTACGGCCTGGCCGGCCTGCGGGTCGGCTTCGCCATCGCGCACGAGCCGGTGGCCGCGGCGCTGCGCAAGACGGCGATGCCGTTCGGCGTCAGCCAGCTCGCGCAGGACGCGGCGGTGGCCTCGCTGCGCGCCGAGGACGAGCTGATGGGCCGCGTCGGGGCGCTGGTGGGCGAGCGTGCGCGGGTGCACGAGACGCTGCTCGCCCAGGGCTGGTCCGTGCCGGACACCCAGGCGAACTTCGTGTGGATGCGGCTGGGGGAGCGGACCGCCGAGTTCGCGGCGGCCTGCGAGAAGGCTGGTGTGGTGGTCCGGCCCTTCGTGGGCGAGGGCCTGCGGGTCACGATCGGTGAGACCGAGGCGAACGACCTCTTCCTGCACACGGCGGAGGCCTTCTTCAAGGAGCTGTAGGCGGCCGTGGTTGTCCTGGCGGCCGGACCCCTTCGCGGCCGGTCAGGCCAGTTCCACGCGGATGGGATCGCCCTCGCGGACGGTGGAGAGCAGGCGGGGGTCGCCGTCGAACGAGCCGAGCACGTTGCACGGGCTCGCCAGGCGGCTCTCGCCTCCGCGCGAGATGGGCGTGGGGCCGTAGGGCAGCGCGAGCGCGTCGCCCTCGGTCCAGAACGCGACCGTGCCCGGCTCGACGACCTGCTGGGCGTCGTGTTCCAGGGCCACCGAGACGCCGGTGTCGAAGTAGACCTCCTCGCCCCAGGTGTTCGCGGAGGCGGAGATCGGAAGGGCCTCGGCCAGCGCCTTGCTGGTCGGGGTCTCGTCAAGGGTTGCGGTGAGCTGGCCCGCGGGCCAGGAAATCCGTATCTGCATGAGCCGCATTCAACAATCTGTTGAATGGATTGGCTAGAGGGGTACCCCGCCTGAAGGCTGTCGAGAGCGGTACGACATAATGCTTGTGAATGTGAACGCGTTCACAAGCGTGTCCTGCTTTCTCCCGGATTGAGTGGGGCACACCAGGCAGACCGCTGCCGCGGTGACCACGGCGACGCGAAGGAGACGAGGACGTGGACCTGGCTTTGGCGCCGGAGACTCTGGCGCGTTGGCAGTTCGGCATCACCACCGTCTATCACTTCCTCTTCGTACCCCTGACGATCTCGCTCGCCGCGCTCACGGCCGGCCTGCAGACCGCATGGGTGCGCACCGAGAAGGAGAAGTACCTCAGGGCCACGAAGTTCTGGGGCAAGCTCTTCTTGATCAATATCGCGATGGGCGTCGTCACCGGCATCGTCCAGGAGTTCCAGTTCGGCATGAACTGGTCCGACTACTCGCGGTTCGTCGGCGACGTCTTCGGGGCTCCCCTGGCCTTCGAGGCGCTGATCGCATTCTTCTTCGAGTCGACCTTCATCGGTCTGTGGATCTTCGGCTGGGACAAACTGCCGAAGAAGATCCACCTGGCCTGCATCTGGATGGTGTCCATGGGCACCGTCCTCTCCGCCTACTTCATCCTGGCGGCCAATTCCTGGATGCAGCACCCGGTCGGGTACCGCATCAACGAGGAGCGGGGCCGGGCCGAGCTCACCGACTTCTGGCTCGTGCTCACCCAGAACACCGCGCTCACCCAGTTCTTCCACACCATCACGGCCGCCTTCCTCGTCGGCGGCGCCTTCATGGCCGGCATCTCCGCCTTCCACCTGGCGCGCAAGAAGCACGTCCCCGTGATGCGGAGCTCGCTGCGCCTCGGCCTGATCGTCATGATCATCGCCGGAATGGGCACGGCGATCAGCGGTGACCTGCTCGGCAAGGTCATGTACAAGCAGCAGCCCATGAAGATGGCGGCCGCCGAGGCGCTGTGGGACGGCGAGGCGCCGGCGCCCTTCTCCGTCTTCGCCTACGGGGACGTCGACAAGGGCCACAACAAGGTCGCGATAGAGATCCCCGGCCTGCTGTCCTTCCTGGCCAACGACGACTTCACCTCCTTCGTCCCGGGCATGAACGACGTCAACAAGGCGGAGCAGGAGAAGTTCGGCCCCGGCGACTACCGGCCCAACATCCCGGTCGCCTACTGGGGCTTCCGCTGGATGATCGGCTTCGGCATGGCCTCCCTCGGCATCGGCGTGCTGGGCCTGTGGCTGACCCGCAAGAAGTTCATGCTGCCGCCGGGCCTGCGGACCGGGGAGGACGAGGTCCCGAACCTGGTCCTCTTCAAGAAGGCGCTGAGCCCGAAGTTCGCGAACCTGTACTGGATCGTCGCGCTCTGGACGATGGGCTTCCCGCTCATCGCCAACTCCTGGGGCTGGATCTTCACCGAGATGGGCCGCCAGCCCTGGGTGGTCTACGGAGTCCTGCGCACCCGGGACGCGGTCTCGCCGAACGTCTCCCAGGCCGAGGTGCTCACCTCGATGATCGGCTTCACCCTCCTCTACGCGGTGCTCGCCGTCATCGAGGTCAGGCTCCTCGTCAAGTACGTCAAGGCCGGACCGCCCGAGCTCACCGAGGCCGATCTCAACCCGCCCACCAAGATCGGCGGGGACGACAAGAACCCCGACCGGCCGATGGCCTTCTCGTACTGAGGCTGAGGAGAGCGCACCATGCAACTCCACGACGTCTGGTTCGTACTCATCGCCGTCCTGTGGACCGGCTACTTCTTCCTGGAGGGCTTCGACTTCGGAGTCGGCGTACTGACCAAGCTGCTCGCCCGCGACCGTACGGAGAAGCGGGTCCTGATCAACACCATCGGGCCCGTGTGGGACGGCAACGAGGTCTGGCTGCTCACGGCGGGCGGTGCGACCTTCGCCGCCTTCCCCGAGTGGTACGCCACCCTCTTCTCCGGCTTCTACCTGCCGCTGCTGCTCATCCTGGTCTGCCTCATCATCCGCGGCGTCGCCTTCGAGTACCGGCACAAGCGCCCCGAGGACCGGTGGCAGAGCAACTGGGAACACGCGATCTTCTGGACCTCGCTGATCCCGGCGTTCCTGTGGGGCGTGGCGTTCGCCAACATCGTGCGGGGCGTGAAGATCGACGAGAACATGGAGTACGTCGGCACCCTCTTCGACCTGCTCAACGTCTACTCGATCCTGGGCGGACTGGTCACCCTCACCCTCTTCACCTTCCACGGCGCGGTCTTCACCTCGCTCAAGACGGTCGGTGACATCCGGGACCGCTCGCGGAAGCTGGCGACCGGCCTGGGCGTCGTCACCGCCGTGCTGGCCCTGGTCTTCCTGATCTGGACCCAGGTCTCCCGCGGCGACGGCAAGAGCCTGATCGCGATGGCCGTCGCCGTGCTCGCACTGCTCGGGGCGCTCGGTACCAACCTGAAGGGCCGCGAGGGCTGGTCGTTCGCACTCTCCGGGGTCACCATCGCGGCGGCCGTCGCGATGCTCTTCCTGACGCTCTTCCCGAACGTCATGCCGTCCTCGCTGAACGATGCCTGGAACCTCACGGTCACCAACGCCTCGTCCAGCCCGTACACCTTGAAGATCATGACCTGGTGCGCGGCCGTGGCCACCCCGCTCGTCCTCCTCTACCAGGGCTGGACGTACTGGGTGTTCCGCAAGCGGATCGGTACGCAGCACATCGTCGACGTGCACTGAGTTCCCGCGAGACCCGGCCCGTTCGTCCGACCGACCCTCCCCTGGGGGATGTTTCACGTGAAACCGATCGACCCGCGCCTGCTCCGGTACGCCCGCTCCACCCGCCTCTTCCTGGGTGCGGTGGTGGCCCTGGGGCTCGTCGGGGCGGGGCTGGTCGTCGGTCAGGCGATGCTGATCGCCGAGATCGTGGTCGGTGCCTTCGAGAAGGGGCGGGGCGGCGAAGCGCTCCGGACGCCGCTGCTGCTGCTCGCGGCGGTGGCGCTCGGACGCGGCCTGGTCGCCTGGCTGACCGAGCTGGCCGCGCACCGCGCCAGTGCGGCCGTCAAGTCGGAACTGCGGGGCAGGCTGCTGGACCGGGCCGCGGAACTCGGCCCCGGCCGGCTCACCGGGCAGAAGACCGGATCCCTGGTGTCCCTGGCCACCCGGGGTGTGGACGCGCTCGACGACTACTTCTCCCGTTACCTGCCCCAGCTCGGGCTCGCGGTGGTCGTGCCGGGCGCGGTGCTCGCCCGCATCGTCACCGAGGACTGGGTGTCGGCGGCCATCATCGTGGTCACGCTCCCCCTGATCCCCGTGTTCATGGTGCTCATCGGCATGGCCACCCAGTCCCGGATGGACCGCCAGTGGCGGCTGCTGTCGCGGCTGTCGGGTCACTTCCTCGACGTGGTGGCCGGCCTTCCGACGCTGAAGGTCTTCGGCCGGGCCAAGGCGCAGGCCGAATCCATCCGCAAGATCACCGACGACTACCGGCGCGCGACGATGCGGACCCTGCGCATCGCGTTCCTCTCCTCCTTCGCGCTGGAGCTGCTGGCCACCCTGTCGGTCGCCCTGGTCGCCGTGACCATCGGCATGCGACTGGTCCACGGTGAACTGGACCTCTACACCGGCCTGGTCATCCTGATCCTGGCGCCCGAGGCGTACCTGCCGCTCAGGCAGGTGGGGGCGCAGTACCACGCGGCCGCGGAAGGACTGGCGGCCGCGGAGGAGATCTTCGAGATCCTGGAGACCCCCGCCACGGGTCCGGCCGGCACGGCCGAGCTGCCCGGCGGCGCCCCCCTGCGGATCGAGATCGACGGGGTCGCCGTCCGCTACGAGGGCCGGGGCGAGGACTCGCCCGGGCCGGTCTCGCTGACGGTCGCGCCGGGGGAGTGCGTGGCCCTCACCGGTCCGAGCGGCGCGGGCAAGTCCACGCTGCTGCAGGTGCTGCTGGGGTTCGTGGCGCCGACCGCGGGACGGGTGCGGATCGCGGGGGTGGACCTGGCCGAGCTGTCGCCGGAGCACTGGCGGGAGCGGATCGCGTGGGTGCCGCAGCGGCCGCACCTGTTCGCCGGGACGATCGCCGAGAACGTACGGCTGGCCCGCGCGGGTGCCTCAGACAGCGACGTGGCCGCGGCTCTGAAGGACGCCGGGGCCTGGGAGTTCGTGACCGCGCTGCCGCGCGGGGTGCAGACCCTGCTCGGCGAGGGCGGTGTGGGACTGTCCGCCGGGCAGCGGCAGCGGCTGGCCCTGGCCCGGGCCTTCCTGGCCGACCGGCCCGTGCTGCTGCTCGACGAGCCGACGGCAGCCCTGGACGGAGAGACCGAGGCGGGGATCGTGGACGCCGTCCGGCGGCTTTCCGCGGGCCGGACCGTACTGCTGGTCGTGCACCGGCCGGCACTGCTGGCGGTCGCGGGCCGGGTGGTCCCGATGACGGCGGGGGCCGGGCCCGCGGAGCTCCTCGCCGACGGACACCGCCTGCTGCTTCCCGAGGGGCTGCTTCCCGAGGGGCCGGACCTTGAGGGGCCGGACCTTGAGGGGCCGGACCTTGAAGGGCCGGGCCTTGAGGAGCTGCTCCCCCGCCGCGGCGTCATCCGGGACGGGGCCGACGGCCGGTCCCCCGGTGACCGCGCCCCGGATGCCGGGGAGTGGATCCTCGGTGCCGCACCCGAGCGGGCGCGGGCCGGCGGCGGGACGGACACGGGCGGGGCCGATCCGCTGCGCCGCGTGCGGGCGGTCGCCAAGGCCTGGCAGGGACGGTTCAGGCTCGGGCTGTTGCTCGGCGCGCTGGCCGTCGGGTGCAGCGTCGGCCTGATGGCCGTGTCCGGCTGGCTGATCTCGCGGGCCTCCGAACAGCCCCCCGTGCTCTATCTGATGGTGGCCGTCACCGCCACCCGGGCCTTCGGGATGGGCCGCGCCGTCTTCCGCTACGCGGAGCGGCTCGTCTCCCACGACGCCGTCCTGCGGATGCTCGCCGACCTGCGGGTATCGGTGTACCGGCGGCTGGAGCGCATCGCGCCCGCCGGGCTGCGCGAGCACCGGCGCGGGGACCTGCTGGCCCGGCTGGTGGCCGACGCGGATGCCCTGCAGGACTACTGGCTCCGCTGGCTGCTGCCGGTCGGCACCGCGGTGCTCGTCGGCACCGGTTCGGTCGCCTTCACCGCCTGGCTGCTCCCCGAGGCCGGAGCCGTACTCGCCGCCGGGCTGCTCGCCGCCGGCATCGGGGTGCCGCTGGTCAGCGGGGCCTGCGCCCGCCGGGCGGAGCGCAGGCTCGCACCCGCCCGGGGCGAGCTCGCCACCAGGGTGGCCGATCTGCTGACCGGTACCGCGGAGCTGACCGTGGCCGGGGCGCTGGAGGACCGCAAGGGCCGGGCGCGGCAGAGCGACGGCCTGCTGACCCGCATCGCCGCGCGGGGCGCCGCCGCGAGCGGACTGGGCGGCGGGCTGTCCGCCCTCGTGTGCGGGCTCACCGTGGTGGCCGCCGCGGCCGTCGCCGCGAACGCCGTCCACGACGGACGGCTGTCCGGGGTGGCCATGGCCGTCGCGGTCCTGACACCGCTCGCCGCCTTCGAGGCGGTGAACGGACTGCCGCTGGCCGTCCAGTACCGCCAGCGGGTGCGCCGTAGCGCCGAGCGGGTCTACGAGGTCATCGACGCGCCGGTCCCGGTCGCCGAGCCGGAGGGGCCCGCCGCGGCCCCCGCCTCGCCCTTCCCGCTGCGCCTGACCGGGCTCGCCGCCCGCCACCCCGGCCAGGACCGTGACGCCCTGCGCGGGCTGGACCTGACCCTGGAGGCCGGCCGCCGCATCGCCGTCGTCGGCCCCTCGGGCTCCGGCAAGACGACACTGGCCCAGGTCATCCTCCGGTTCCTGGACCCGGGCGAGGGCGCGTACACCCTGGGCGGGACCGACGTGCGCACCCTCGACGGAGACGACGTACGCGCGCTCGTGGGCCTGTGCGCCCAGGACGCGCACATCTTCGACAGCTCGGTGCGGGAGAACCTGCGCCTCGCCCGGACCGGGGCGAGCGAGGAGCAGCTGCGGGACGCGCTGGCCGCGGCCCGGCTGCTGGAGTGGGCCGACGGCCTTCCGGACGGGCTGGACACCCTGGTCGGTGAGCACGGCGAGCGGATCTCGGGCGGTCAGCGCCAGCGCCTCGCCCTGGCCCGCGCGCTGCTCGCGGACTTCCCCGTACTGGTCCTGGACGAGCCGGCCGAGCACCTGGACCTGGCCACGGCCGACGCCCTGACGGCGGACCTGCTGGCCGCGACCGAGGGCCGGACCACCGTGCTGATCACGCACCGGCTGGCCGGACTGGAGGCGGTCGACGAGGTGCTCGTGCTGGACCGCGGCGAGGTCGTGCAGCGCGGCGCGTACACGGAGCTGGCCTCGGCCGAGGGACCGCTGCGGCGCCTGCTGGAGCGGGAAAGGGCCACGGACGGGACTTTGGCCAGCTTTCCCCTCTAATGGGGACTAACTAGTCTCAAGAACATGTCAGCGCAGCAGTCGCACCAGTCGCCGGAATCGCCGGATCCCCTGCCGGATCCCTCGCCGGCCACACCGGTCGTGCCCGTGACGCCGGACCCGCTGGCGGCCGCCACCGAGGCCACCAGGAGCCTGCAGGGCCTGTCCACCGAGCTCACGGCCCGGGTACCGCAACTGCTGGAGGCGATGCGGTCGGTCGGGACCGGCCTCGAACTGCACTCCACGCTGGACCGCATCTGCGAGACCGCGGCCGAGCTCGCGGGCGCCCGCTACGCGGCGATCGGCGTCGTCGACACGGAGGGCCGCGGGCTCTCGGACTTCGTCACCCACGGGGTCAGCTCCGAGCTGGCCAGGAAGATCGGACACCGGCCGGACGGGAAGCGGGGCCTGCTCGGAGCATTGATCTCGCACTCCGACACCGTGCGGCTCGCCGATCTGACGAAGGATCCGCGCTCCGCGGGGTTCCCGGCGCACCACCCGCCGATGAAGACCTTCCTCGGCGTCCCGATCCGGGTGCAGGGGGAGATCTTCGGCAATCTGTACCTCGCCGAGAAGAGCGGCGGCGGCGAGTTCAACGACTACGACGTCCACATGGTCCGGGTGCTGGCCACCGAGGCGGGCATCGCCATCGGCAACGCCCGGCTGTACGAGGCCGCCACCCAGCGCGAGCGCTGGATCGACGGCTCGGTGGCCGTCACCACCGCCCTCCTGTCCGGCGGGGACGCGGACGACGCCCTCGTGGTGGTGGCGGAGCAGGCCCGCCGGCTCGCCGACTCCTCCGCGGGGATCGTCATGCTGCCGGCCGAGGAGGGTGGGATGGAGATCGTCGCCGTCTCGGCCGAGAACCCGGCCACCTCGCTCGGTCTGGTGATCCCGGCCGAGAGCCCGGTGGTGGACAGGCTGCTGCACGGAGAGCCGGTGTTCGTGGACGACGCCGCGTCCGACCCCCGCATGATCAGCAAGCTGACCAGCCAGTACGGGCCCTGCATGATGCTTCCCCTGCACAGCGGCGGGCGGGTGCTGGGCGCGCTGGTCACCCCCAGGGCGCGCGGCAAGCGGCCCTTCAGCGAGGCCGAGCGGACCCTGGCCACGCAGTTCGCCTCGCAGGCGGCGCTCGCCCTGATGATGGCCGAGGCACAGCGCGACCGTGAGCGGCTGGCCGTCTTCGAGGACCGCGACCGGATCGCACGCGACCTGCACGACCTCGTCATCCAGCGGCAGTTCGCCACCGGGATGATGCTGGAGGGCGCCCAGCGCCGGTCCATCGTTCCCGAGGTCCGCGACGGCGTCGGCAAGGCCGTGGACGAACTGGACGTGACGATCCAGGAGATCCGCACCGCCATCTTCGCCCTTCAGCAGGGCCCGGCGGAGGCCCCGTCCGGACTGCGCACCAGGGTGCTGCGGGAGATCAACATGGCTGCCGTACCCCTGGGCTTCAAGCCCGCGCACCGTTTCCTCGGCCCGATCGACACCGTGGTCGACGAGCTGGTCGGCAAGAACCTGATCGCCGCATTGCGCGAGGCCCTGTCCAATGCCTTCCGCCACTCCGACGCCTCCCGGATCGAGGTGGTGCTCGACTCCACCGTCACGCTCGCCGACGGCCGTCCCGGGGTCCGGCTGGAGGTCGCCGACGACGGGGTGGGAATCTCCGAAGGGGGCCGGCGCAGCGGGCTGCGCAATCTGCGCCGGCGGGCCGAGTCGCTGGGCGGCGCGAGCTCGTACGGCCCGGGCATCGGCGAGGACGGCGGCGGGACCACCCTGGTGTGGGAGGCCCCGCTCTGAGGTGCGGGTGCCCGCTGCCGCGGCGGGACGTTCGGGCCCCGTTGCCGGGGCCCGCCGATCAGGCCTGCTGCCGGGCGATGCGTTCGGCCAGGATCCGCTCGATGACGAGGGCGACCCCGTCCTCGTTGTTGGCGACCGTACGGCCGGACGCGGCCGCGATCACATCCGGGTGGGCGTTGCCCATCGCGTACGAGGTGCCGGCCCAGCTGAGCATCTCCACGTCGTTCGGCATGTCCCCGAAGGCGACGACCTCGGCGGGCGAGATGCCCCGCTCTGCGCAGCACAGCGCCAGCGTGCTGGCCTTGGAGACGCCGTGCCCGCTGATCTCCAGCAGGGCGGTCGGACTGGAGCGGGTGATCGACGCGTACTCGCCGGCGGCGGAGCGGGCCAGCGTCAGGAACTCGTCCGGGGCGATCTCGGAGTGGTGCGCCAGCAGCTTGAGCACGGGCGGCGCGCCCCCGTTCTCCTGCAGCAGCTCCTCGGCCGTGGCGATCCTGGCGGCCGGGTCCTTGAAGAAGGGCGGGTACGCCGGCTCGTAGTTGATGCCGGTGGTCAGCTCGACCGCGAAGGACGTGCCGGGTGCGGCAGTTCGCAGGGCATCGACGACGGCGAGTGCGGCGGCCCGCGGAAGGGACCTGACCTGCACGAACTCCCGTCCGGCATGCAGGTCGACGACCGCCGCGCCATTGGCGCAGATCGCGAGGCCGTGCCCGTGGACATGGTCGCTGACCACGTCCATCCAGCGGGCCGGGCGTCCGGTGACGAAGAAGACCTCGATCCCGGCCTCCTCGGCGGCGGCGAGCGCGGCGACGGTACGCGGCGAGACGGACTTGTCGTCGCGCAGCAGGGTGCCGTCGAGGTCGGTGGCGATGAGCCGGGGCATGGGGGTTGGCCCGTCCGGGCGCTGGGGAGCCGAGGTCACGGCTCCATCTTCGCCCATGGCCGGGGACGGCCGGACCATGATCGGGTTCGGCTCTCGCGCGAGGCGATGTTTCACGTGAAACATCGCCTCGCCGTAGGCTCGACGCATGAGTCTGCGTCTGAGCACGGTGATCCTTCCAGTACGTCGATGGCACGAGGGAGGCCGCGATCAGTGGCTCCGGGCTGAGCAGCTCGGATTCCACACGGCCTACACCTACGACCACCTGTCCTGGCGGACCTTCCGCGACGGCCCGTGGTTCGGTGCGCTGCCCACCCTGACCGCTGCGGCCACCGCCACCGAGCGGCTGCGTCTGGGCACGCTCGTCACCTCGCCGAACTTCCGCCACCCGGTGACCCTCGCCAAGGAGCTCATCTCCCTGGACGACATCTCCGGTGGGCGCATCACCCTCGGTATCGGAGCCGGCGGCAACGGCTTCGACGCGACCGTGCTGGGTCAGGAGGCTTGGTCCCCGCGCGAGCGCGCCGACCGCTTCGCCGAGTTCGTGCCGCTCCTGGACCGGTTGCTGACCGAGGGCGCGGTGAGCCACGAGGGCACCTTCTACTCCGCCGAGGAGGCCCGCAACCTCCCCGGCTGCGTGCAGGAGCCGCGGCTGCCGTTCGCGGTCGCCGCGACCGGACCGCGCGGTCTGCGGCTCGCCGCCCGCCACGGCCAGGCCTGGGTGACCACGGGCGACCCGAAGCTCTTCGAGGAGGGCACGCCCGAGCAGTCGCTGGAAGCCCTGCGAGGGCAGCTCGAACGGCTCGACAAGGCCTTCGTGGAGATCGGGAGGGATCCCGGGCCCATGGAGAAGATCCTGCTGACCGGCTTCACGCCCGAGGCCAACACCGTGCTGGAGTCCGTGGACGCATTCGTCGACTTCGCCGGCCGCCACCGCGAGCTCGGCTTCACCGAGCTGGTGATCCACGCGCCGATCCCGGACTCCGACTTCGCCGCCGACGAGGCCGTCTTCGAGAAGATCGCCACCGAGGCCCTGTCCCAGCTCGGCAGCTGACCCGCCGGTCGTCGCCGCTCCGCACCGGAGCGGCGACGACCGACGCTCTACGCGCCGTCGTTCAGCTGCGCGAGGAGGCGCTCCGCCGAGGGCAGGAGCCAGTCGGGCAGCTCGTCCTCCGGCAGCGCCCGGGCCTCGTCGATCAGCGTGGAGACACGCGCGGCGCCCGCTTTCGCGTCGCCCCGCTCGTGCTCCGTCCAGGCCGCGTTGTTCAGGCACTGGAACCGGTCCCGGAGATGGTCGGGGCCGAGCGCGGCGTAGGCCCGGGCGGCCCGGTCCCACAGCTCGATCTCCTCCAGGCGCAGCGCATCGGCCTCCGCGTGGCTCAGCCGGGCCGCCGGTGCCTCGGCCTCCCCGGCCCCGGCGGGAGCCTCGTCCTCGTCGGCCTCCTCGTTCGTGCTGACGTGCCGGTCGAGCACCTGCGCCAGCTGGTGCCAGGTCTGGGCGAGTTCGGAGCGCAGCTCAGGAGCTCCGGGATCCGCGGCCAGGGCGGCCTCCAGCACCTCGGCGGCCTCTGTCATCCGGCCCCGGGCCTGCTCCACCGCCGTGGCCGTGACCTCCTCGCGCAGGCCCAGCCAGGCGAGGGAGCGCAGCACCCGCACCTCGGCGACCGGGGCCTGGCCCGTCAGCCGGTGCAGCTCCAGGGCCCGTTCGTAGGCGGCGGCCGCCTCGGCGGCCAGCCCCGCGTCGGACAGGGTGTCGGCGGCCGACTGTGCGAGGCTCGCCTGCGGGCGCGGATCCTCCCAGCCCTTGGTCACCTCCGCCGCCAGCAGGTACTGCTCCGCGGCCGGCCGCGGCTCGTTCAGCCGGCGCAGCAGGTCGCCCAGGAACTCGCGTACGAACACCGCCTGCTGATCACCGTGCTCCAGCAGATCCGGCAGTGCCGACTGCAGGACCTCCGCGGCCTCGGCGGCCCTCTCCTCCCGCGCGTAGGCCCTGGCCAGGAGCAGCCGGGCCTGCGCCCCGCCGTCCGCGGTGAGACCGGCCTGGTCGAACCAGTGGGCTCCCGCCAGTGCGAGTGCGGCGGCCTCCTGCGCCGTGTCGCTCCGCCGCAGCAGGATGTCCGCGAGGGTCAGCCGTACGACGCCCTGGGCCTCGGCGTCGGTCAGCTCGGCTGCGTGCTCCAGCCCGGCTCGCGCGGCCTCCTCCGCCTCCTCGGGCCGGTCCAGCGACTTCAGCACCCCGGCCCGCAGCACCAGCGGGTCCACGGCTTGCCACGGCCGGCCGGCGGCGACCGCCCGCGCGGCGGACGTCGCGAGCAGCGGCACGGCCCGCTCCGGGTCGCCCTGTGCGAGGGCCACCCGGCCCAGCATCTCCTCGGCCTCCGCGGCCAGGTCCGCCGCACCGTCCTCGTAGGCGGAGATGAAGGAGGTCAGCTCGGCGGCGAGCTCACCGTGGGCGTGCTCCTGGTCCTCGCCGTGGTGGTGGCCCTGGTGGGGGTCGTCCGGGCCGGCCGCCTCGACCGAGCGCAGGTACGACTCCACGCGGATCGCCGAGAGTTCCGCGAGCGCGATCCGCCGGACCCGCAGCGGTTCGGCGGCGTCCAGTGCCTCGGCGGACCGCAGGGCGACCCGCAGCAGGTCCCGGATCTGCGCGGGCGCCGCCCCCGACTGCGCGGCCACACTGGCCAGCCGCAGCTCGGCGAGCGCCGCGCGCTCCGCCCGGCCCAGCGCCCGGTAGCCGTCGCGGACCGCGGCCAGGAGCTGCGGGGCCTCCTCGGCCCCGCGCCGCGCGGCGGCCAGGGCCTGCTGGTCCGCGAGGTCGGCGCGGACCAGCGGATCGGGATCCGGCTGCGCGTCCACCCGTACGGCCACCTCGGCCCACAGCGCGTCCGCACCCGGATGACCCACGTCGCGGGCGCCGCGGGCCCGCTCCACGAGCTCGGTGAACCCGGTGGGCGCCACGACCGGCGTGGGGACGGCGGAGACGGAGGCGGTGGTGGCGGTGGCAGCGGCACGGGCCGTGTCGGTCCGGGGCAGTTCCGCACTGCGCACCCCCAGCGGCAGGGTGCCCACCAGCGGCTCCCGGCCCACCCGCGCGAGGAAGCGGTCCGAGACCCGGGTCGTGCGGTTGCGCGCGTCGAACTGCCGGGCGATGTCGAGGCAGCCCGCGTGGAGCACCTCGTACAGCTCGGAGACCGTACGCGGGGTTCCCTCGTAGGGGACGGCCGGGCTCCGGCCGTGTCCCAGCTCCTGCAGACGGCGGAGCAGCACGAGGATGCCGCCGTGGAAGGACAGCCGGTCGTCGAGGTTGGCGAGCGGCGCCACATGGGCGGCGTGCTCGTGCAGGATCTCCAGGCCGCGCGACTCGTTGCCGGTGAGCGCGCAGAACTCGATGTGCCTGCCCACCGACGGCAGCAGGCTCTCGTTGCCGCGGGCCATGCGGTAGCCGCGCAGGTGGTTCGAGCGCGCCTCGTCGGTCCGGCCGAGCTGCAGCAGCGGCAGCAGCGAGGTGGCCAGGACCCGGTGCGGCTCCTCGGCGCAGACCAGCTCACCCGTGAGCACCGGCTTCCACAGCTCCAGTGCCTCCGCGTCGTCGCCCCGCACGACGGCGTACTGGCCCTGGCCGTTGAGCTCGCAGGCCTGGCAGTCGCTCATGTCGTCGCGCTCCGCGGCCAGCCAGCGCCGGAAGGCCCGCTCGGCGCGCTCGTCCTCGCCGGTCACATGGGCGAGCCACAGCTCGGCCTCGCGCACGGGCCGCTCGCTGTAGCCCGCGATCCGGTAGCGGCGCTCCATCTCGTCCAGCCAGCCGGCCGCCGACTCCAGCGGGATTCCGGGGGAGTCGGAAATGGCCGAGGCCACCCATTTGAACTGCCAGAACAGCGAGTGGGCGTCCCATTCGGAGAAGGCGCCCGGGTCCTTGTCGTACTCCTGGAGGAGCCGCGCGAAGGGCACCAGCATCTTCGACGACTCGGAGCTGTAGAGATACGCGTTGATCAGGTTGTCGAGGGCTTCGCGGAACAGCGCGCGGTCGCCGTTCGTCTCCGCAGCACCGGCGAGGGCCTCGGCGTGCGCGTTGCGCGCGGCGCCGTTCGGCGCTTCGCGGTTCTCCGCCAGACCCCGCACGATCTCCTCGCGCGTCAGCGTCGTCACTTCTGGTCCTCCTGGGCGTCGCGGGCATCGGTGGGGTGCGTCGCCCATTCCAGGAGTCCGAGGAAGGCCCGGTTGAGCAGGGTGGAGTCGGCGGGGCGCAGCGGCCGCTGCGACATCAGCAGGGCCTGCCCGTACAGCGATTCGACGGCGGTGCCGGTGAGCGCCTCGTCGGGGAGGGCGGCGATCCGCCGGATCAGCGGATTGTTGTGGTTGAGGACCAGCCGGGCGCGCGGCGCGGAGCCCCGCAGCGCGCCGAGGATGCCGCTCCACAGGGAGTCGGCGCTCTCCAGCGCGGCGGTGCGGTCGCGCTCCTGGCGGGCCTGGCGGTCGTCGAGGTAGAGCGCGGGGACGGCGACGGGCTGGAAGGCGCGCAGCACCACGTCGCAGCCCTGGGGTTCCAGGCGGGTGCGCGCGGTGGCCAGGAAGCCGGCGAGCTCCAGCTCGGCGGAGGTCGCCACCGGGTCCAGCCGCTCGGTGACGGCTCCGGCGTCCAGCTCGGTGACCTTGAGCTCGGGCCGTACGGCGGGCAGCAGGGCCAGCAGGTCCGCGTCGTAGGTGTAGCCGGCGTTGATGACGCCGAGCCCGTGGGCCGCGGCGATCGGTGCGATCTGGCGGAACTCCTCGACGGTGCGCGTGAAGTGGATGTCCGTATGGGCGGCCGCGAACTCCTGCAGGCTCATCGAACCGTCGCTGGTCTCGAACGGCAGCCACGGCAGCATCAGCCCGAGCAGTTCGGAGTCGTGCCGGGCCATGGACTTCACACCGAGGTGGTGGACGCGCAGGAAGGCGGCCAGGCGCTCCGGGTCGCTCGCCGCGAGCTCGGCGAGCCAGCCGCGGACGCGGGCGCCGAGGGCCTCCCGTACGGCGGCCAGGGTCTCGTCGTCGTAGAGGTTCTCCCGGGAGGCGGTGGGCCGCAGGGTGTCCGTGTCGAGGACGGCGCGGACGAAGAAGGCCCAGTCCGGCAGCAGGTTGTCGGCCCGGTCGGTCAGCAGCATGCCCTTGAGGTGGACGCGGTGTCCGGCCCGGTGGGCGGGGCTGGTCGGCTCGGGAAGGACGTACGCCACCCCGCGTACGCCGGCGACCGGCAGGTCGAGGTCGATGCTGTCGAGCGGGGTGAATCCGAAGAGCTCCGCGCAGTGACCGGCGAGCGCGACGCGGCGGGCGGCCGGGGTGGGGAAGGGCCGGTCCCAGACGGCGGGCCGGTCGGTGACGGGGCGCGGTTCGCCGCCCTCGCCGTCGTCGAAGGTGATGGCGTACGGCAGCAGGGAGCCGTAGTCGCGGGCCAGTTGTTCGACCGTGGCCGGGACGGTCCATTCCGCGGCGCCCGGGCGGGCCTCGAGGACGACGGTGGTGCCGGGCTCCGGGCGCGCCTCGTGGGGCAGTTCGCGGACGGTGTACGAACCGTCGTCCGTGGCGAGCCATTCGACGGGCGCGGCATCGGGGTCGCGGGCGGAGCGGGTGACGACGCGGATCTGGCGGGCCACGACGAAGCAGGCGAGCAGTCCGATGCCGAACTGGCCGAGGAATTCCCGGCGGGTGGCCTCCAAGCCGTGCGCGGCGATGGAGCCGTCTCCGCCGCGCTTGGAGCTGCGTCCGATGGTGGCGAGCAGGGAGTGGGCCTCGTCGGCGGTCAGGCCGATTCCGCTGTCCTCGATGGTCACGCGGCCGCCGGACGCCGACAGCCGGATGCGGACCTCGGCGTCGGGGTCGAGGGCGTGGCGGGCGGTGACGGCGTCCACCGCGTTCTGCAGGAGCTCGCGGACGTAGACGCGCGGGCTGGAGTACAGGTGGTGGGAGAGGAGATCCACCAGACCGCGCAGATCGACCTGGAAATTGTGGGGTGTGGACGTCATAGGGCGTCACCTCGCGTACGTGCAGGGATGGTTCGGTGATCGCGAGGTGCCCCCCTCACGGATCCCGGAGTGGGACACACATTAGGGGGATGGTCCGACAATCTCAGCGTGAATTCCCGCCCCTGAAAGCGCTACTGGAAGCGCAGGAACTGGGGCGGCACGGCGTCCGCCAGCCACACCCCGTTGGCGCTGATCCGGAAGACGTGCCCGGCCGCACGCATCGCACCGGCGTCCACGGCGAGCACGACGGGCCGGCCGCGCCGCGCGCCGACCCGGGTCGCGGTCTCCCGGTCCGGGGACAGGTGCACGTGGTGGCGGGCCATCGGGCGAAGGCCCTCGGCGCGGATCGAGTCCAGGGCGGCGGCCACGGTGCCGTGGTACAGGTACGCGGGCGGTTCGGCCTCCGGAAGGTCCAGGTCCACGGCGACGGTGTGCCCCTGGTTCGCCCGGATCCGGGTGCCGTCGACGGCGAACCGCTGCTTGTCGTTGGCGGCGACGACGTGGTCGAGCTCGGCCCGGCTGAAGTGGAATCCGTGGGCGGCGGCCGCCCGCAGGAGGTCGTCGATCTCCACCCAGCCCTGGGGGTCGAGCACCAGTCCGATCCGTTCCGGCTGGTGTCGCAGGTGTTTCGAGACGTACTTCGACACCTTCACGGTGCGTCTTTCATCCATGGCCCCAGCGTGCCCGCTCGTGCGGTCTTCCGGCAGGGATTTTCGGGTGGAGCCCGGTGGCGGACACCCCCTATCGCGCTTCCGAGATGCGGAATATATTTTCCGCTGTCACTTCTGTCCAGGGGAGAAACCATGACAGCCCATGCCTCTCTGTCACGCCGTGCGGCTGCCGAGCTGATCGGTACCGCGGGCCTGCTCGTGGTCGTGATCGGCTCCGGCCTCCAGGCCGCCGAGCTCAGCCGCGACACCGGTGTCGCCCTCATCGCCAACTCCCTCGCCTCGGCCATCGGCCTCGGGCTGATCATCACCCTCTTCGGTCCGCTGTCCGGCGCCCACCTCAACCCGGTGGTCACCCTCACCTCCTGGTGGGCCCGGCGCACCGGCGGCGAGGGACTCGGCGGCAGGGAGGCGTTCGTCTACACCGTGGCCCAGACCGCAGGAGCGATCGGCGGAGCCCTGCTCGCGGAGGCCATGTTCGGGCGGACCCCTGGCACCTTCTCCACCCAGGTGCGCGACGGCGGGCACCTGCTCATCGGCGAGGTGGTCGCCACCGCCGGTCTCGTCCTCGTGATCCAGGGCCTCGGGCGGATCGGGCGCCCCCGGCTCATCCCGGCCGCCGTCGCGGCGTACATCGCCGCCGCGATCTGGTTCACCTCCTCCGGTTCCTTCGCCAACCCGGCCGGCACCATCGGGCGCAGCTTCAGCGATTCCTTCACCGGCATCGCCCCCGAGTCGCTGCCCGGATTCGTCGCCGCCCAGCTGGCCGGCGGGATCCTCGGGCTGGCCCTGGCCGCCCTGCTGTACGGGAGGGGGACGGGGAACGGGACCGGAGCGGGGGCCGGCACCTCGCGGACCGCGAAGCCGGTGGCCGTGGCGGTGTCGGTGCCCGTGCCGGTGGCGGTGCCGGTCGAGACGGCCGTGCCGGCGTCCCTTGCCGAGACCGGGCCGGGGGACGGCGCGAGCCCCGAGAAAGCGGCGTACGAGTCCGTCGGCTGAGACGCCGCCTCAGTTGCCCACAGGGAAAGGGCACTTGTCCACAGCCGTTTGGGCGGGTTTTGACGCCAAACGCGCGATCCGCCCTGTGGACTACCGGCCGGGCTCCGCCCGGCGTGCCAGATCGTTCATGGTCCTGGCCTGGAGCTCCCGCTCCGTCGCGGCCCGGACGAACTCCGCCACGTGGTCGGGGCCCACCAGGTCCTGCACCGCCCGTACCGTCCCGGCCGGCAGCGCCACCGGCGAGGCACCCGACGGCTGGGGCGTGCCCGCCGCCCCCAGGTGCCGCTGCAGGTGGCGGGTCGCGAAGAGCCGCATCGCCCGCGCCAGCTCCGCGTCCACGGTCTGCTGGGCCAGCGGGCGCAGCCGCCGCACCATCGTCGCCGCCTCCGCCGCGTCCGCGTCCGTGGGCGGCACCTGCCCGAGGTAGCGCGCGAAGACGTGCTCGGTGGTGAACTCCAGGAACCGCGAGGCGATGTGCTCCACCTGCCCGCGCAGTTCCCGCAGGTGGCCGGTGATCGCCGGCAGTGGCACCCCGGCCGCGTACAGCTCGGCGGCCACCGCCAGCTCCTGCGGGGAGGGCACCAGGAACTGGTCCGGGCGCCCGGGGATCCGCTCCAGGACCCCCAGCTCGCACGCCTCGCCCACCGCTTCGTCGTCCGGCCGGCCGCCGAACCGTTCGTTCAGCTCCTCGCGGCTGATCCGCGCGGCCTCCTCGTCGGTCCACGGCCCGTGCACCTCGGCGACCAGCCCGAGTACGCCTCCCAGTCCGCGTCCCGCGTCCCAGGCCTCCAGCAACTCCTTGATGGAGGCCAGGGTGTAGCCGCGGTCCAGCAGGTCAGCGATCTGGCGCAGCCGCGCCAGATGCGTGTCCCGGTAGACGTTGGAACGGCCGCGCCGCTCCGGCTTGGGCAGCAGCCCGCGGTCCTGGTACGCCCGGATCGTGCGCACCGTCGCTCCGCTGTGGTGCGCCAGATCCTCGATCCGGTACTCGGCTACCGCCTGATCGGACAATCCCGGCTCCCTACGACATCGCGGCTCGGCCGACCGCGCCCGCCGGGGCCCGGACGGCAGGTGAAGCCGCAACGTACTCGACCGCCCTGCGCAGCGAGCCCTCCTGCGTGGGATGGTACGACCGCCGGAAGTAGGGGGGTATGGCCGTGCCAGGCTCTCTCCACATGGGCGGCAGGACCCGGCGCGGGGCGCTCGGGCACGAGCCCGCGCTCACAGCCTGGGCTCCAGCCGTGCGATGCGCCGCAGGGCGCGCGGGGCGTAGCGGGACATCCACAGGGCGCCCTTGGACTCGGGAGTGACCGGCACGACGGCCTCGTTGCGGACCACGGCGCGCAGGATGGCGTCGGCGACCTTCTCCGGCGGGAAGTTGCGCAGCCCGTACAGCCGTGAGGAGCGTTCCTGGCGGCGCTTCTCCTCGGCCTCGTCCACCCCTGCGAAGCGCGAGGTGGCGGTGATGTTGGTGTTGACGATGCCGGGGCAGATCGCGGAGACGCCGATCGACTTCGACGCCAGTTCCGCGCGCAGGCACTCCGAGAGCATGAGCACCGCGGCCTTCGAGGTGCTGTAGGCGGGCAGGGTCCTGGAGGGCAGGTAGGCCGCGGCGGAGGCGGTGTTGACGATGTGCCCGCCCTGGCCGCGCTCGGCCATCTGCTTGCCGAAGATCCTGCAGCCGTGGATGACCCCCCACAGATTGACGTCCAGGACCTTCTTCCAGTCCTCGGCCGTCGTGTCGAGGAAGGCTCCGGACAGGCCGATCCCGGCGTTGTTGACCAGGACGTCCACGATCCCGTACTCGGCGGCGACCTTCACCGCGAGCTTCTCCATCGCCTGCTCGTCGCTGACGTCCACGCACTCGGCCCAGGCCTCGGCGGCCCCCACGAGGCGGGACATGTCGGCCGTGCGCGCCGCGCCCTCGGCGTCGCGGTCGACGGCCACCACCCGGGCCCCGGCCTCGGCGAACGCGAAGGCGGTGGCCCGCCCGATGCCGCTGGCCGCTCCGGTGACCAGGACCAGCTGGCCGCCGAAGCGGTCGGCGTACCGGCCCGGGGCCCTGCGCTCCGGTGCCCGCGTGGCCGGTTCCTCCCGGGAGGTGACGAACTCGGTGATCCAGGCGGCCAGCTGGTCCGGCCGGGTGCGGGGCACCCAGTGCTTGGCGGGCAGGGTGCGCCGCAGCAGGTCCGGGGCCCAGTGCTCCAGGCCGTCGTAGAGCCGCTCGGACAGGAAGGAGTCCCCGGTCGGGGTGATCAGCTGCACGGGTACGTGGGCGTACGCGTCGGGGCGCGGCCGGCGCAGCCGGGACCGCACGTTGTCGCGGTAGAGCCAGGCGCCATGCGCCGCGTCCGAGGGCAGCGAGTCCGTCGGGTACGAGCCGGCCGGAAGGTTTTCGACGCGCTGGAGGATCGACGGCCACCGCCTGCCGAGCGGCCCGCGCCAGGCGAGCTCCGGGAGGACGGGGGTGTGCAGCATGTAGACGTACCAGGACTTGGCGCCCTGGCCGAGGAGCTGCGCGGCCGCGCGCGGGGTGGGCCGCGCCATCCGCTTCTTGATCCAGTGGCCGAAGTGGTCGAGGGAAGGCCCCGACATCGAGGTGAAGGAGGCGATCCGGCCCTCGGTACGGGCGACCGTTGCGAACTCCCAGCCCTGTACGGAGCCCCAGTCGTGGCCGACCAGGTGCACGGGCCGGTCCGGGCTGACCGCGTCCGCCACCGCCAGGAAGTCGTCGGTCAGCTTCTCCAGGGTGAAGCCGCCGCGCAGCGGCTGCGGCGCGGTGGAGCGCCCGTGGCCGCGTACGTCGTAGAGCACCACGTGGAAGCGGGCCGCGAGCCGCTCGGCGACCTCCGACCAGACCTCCTTGCTGTCCGGGTAGCCGTGCACCAGCAGCACGGTCGGGCGGTCCGCCTCACCGAGCTCGACGACCGACAGCTCGACCCCGCCGGTGCTCACCCGGCGCTCGCGCGCCCCCGCGAGTCCTGCCACTCCTGCTCCGCTCATGTCGCTCATGCTGCCTTCTCCTCGGCCCAGCGCCGCACGTGCGGCAGGTCGTCGTCCAGCCAGAACGCGCTCTCCTCGGGATCCCGGGAGTCGGTGACGACCAGGATCTCCTCGAACTTCGCGCCGGTGCCCCGGAACCCCAGGTGCGGCTCCACCGCCCACAGGCCGGGCTGCGGCGGGTGGTCGGAGAAGTGGTACGGGCTCCACAGCGGGGACCAGCCCTCACGGTGCCCGTGCAGGGCGTCACCGGCCAGCCCCTTGAGGGACTGGGTGCCGAACCCGAAGGCGGTCGGCGACCAGCGCCGCTCCTTGACCCGGTCGATCTTGTGCGCGATCACGCCGAACGGATAGGCCCGGTGCCGGTTGGCGTACCCCTGCCGGGTCATCAGCCGCTCGACGTTCTCGTAGATCTCGCGCAGGGAGCGGCGCTCCCGCACCTGCTCCAGGATCAGTACGCGGTGGGCCTGGAGGTCGGACATGAGGCGGTCCTGCACCGGATTCAGCCCGAGGCTGCCCGAATATCCGATGTCGGCCGCGTAGCCCTTGAAGACCGGTGCCATGTCGAGGATGAACGGCATCCCCGGCTCCAGCTTCCGGTTCGTCGGGAAGAACTGCAGCGGGATCGTGAAGTTCGCGAAGGCGGTGCGGTCCCCGAACCAGGCGAAGGGCAGGTGGAACCAGTCCCGCACGCCACGGTCGCGCAGCCACTGGCGCTGCATGCGGGCCGCCTCGCGCTCGGTCACGCCGGGCCGCAGCTGGGCCGCGACGGCCTCGGCGCACTCGTACGAGAGGCGCTGCACCTCTCTGAACCCGCCCAGATCGGCGGAGAGTCGTCCGGAGAGTCGCGCGGTGCGTTGCTTGGTGTCCCCAGCCATGTCAGCCCGTCCATCCGTCTAGCCGTACGCGCCCGTAACTTGACACTGATGAATGTGACAATGACTGGAGATCACGTCAAGGGTCGTGCACAGACCTGTGGATAAAGTTGTCCGGTCCACATCAGCCTCCAGTACGGGTACGTACGCCTCAAGGCGGAGACGGGATCCCACTCAAGGTCTGACGCTTCGCGAGAGCTCCGCCACTAACGTCGAACCCGTGACTGTCATCGCGACCGAAAGCCTGAGCAAGCGGTACCCCCGAGTGACCGCCCTCGACCGGCTCTCCCTGGACATCGGGCCTGGTGTGACCGGCCTCGTGGGTGCCAACGGAGCCGGCAAGTCCACGCTGATCAAAATCCTGCTGGGACTGTCCCCCGCCACCGAGGGCAGCGCCGCCGTGCTCGGCCTCGACGTCAAAACGCATGGCAGTGCCATCCGTGAACGCGTCGGCTACATGCCCGAGCACGACTGCCTGCCACCCGACGTCTCGGCCACCGAGTTCGTCGTCCACATGGCGCGCATGTCCGGGCTGCCGCCCACCGCGGCCCGCGAGCGCACCGCCGACACCCTGCGCCACGTCGGGCTGTACGAGGAGCGCTACCGCCCCATCGGCGGCTACTCCACCGGCATGAAGCAGCGCGTCAAGCTCGCCCAGGCCCTCGTCCACGACCCCCAGCTGGTGCTCCTCGACGAGCCGACCAACGGCCTGGACCCGGTCGGGCGTGACGAGATGCTCGGCCTGATCCGCCGCGTCTACACGGACTTCGGCATCTCCGTCCTGGTCACCTCCCACCTCCTCGGCGAGCTGGAGCGGACCTGCGACCACGTGGTGGTCGTCGACGGCGGCAAGCTGCTGCGCTCCAGCTCCACCAGCGACTTCACCCAGATCACCACGACCCTCGCGGTCGAGGTCACCGACTCCGACACCCACCCGGACGGCACCGCCGCCCTGCGCAAGGCGCTCACCGAGGCAGGCGTCATCCTGCACGAGGGCAGCGAGCAGGGCCTGCCCGGCGCCGGCCACATCCTCCTCGTCGAGGCCTCCGGCGAGCACACCTACGACACCGTCCGCGACACGGTCGCCGACCTGGGTATCGGCCTGGTCCGCATGGAGCAGCGCCGCCACCACATCGCGGAGGTCTTCCGCGACAGCGACCAGCCCGCGTACTCCGTCCAGCAGAAGGGAGCCGGTTCCGATGGCGCCTGAGACGTCGACCCAGATCCACAACATCGGCTACCGGTCCTACGACGGGCCCCGGCTCGGCCGTGCCTACGCCCGCAAGTCGCTGTTCTCGCAGTCCCTGCGCGGCGCCTACGGACTCGGCCGCTCGGCCAAGTCCAAGGTCCTGCCGATGATCCTCTTCGCGGTGATGTGCGTCCCCGCGCTGATCATCGTCGCGGTCGCCATCGCGGTGCCCGGCTCCACCGACCTGCCGATCAAGTACACGACGTACGCCCTGACCACCCAGGTGATCATCGGCCTCTTCCTCGCCTCACAGGCGCCGCAGTCCGTCTCCCGGGACCTGCGCTTCAAGACGGTGCCGCTCTACTTCTCGCGGCCCATCGAACGCGTCGACTACGTCGTGGCCAAGTACGCGGCCATGGCCTCGGCCCTGTTCATCCTCACCGCGACTCCGCTGCTGATCATGTGGATCGGGTCGCTCCTGGCGAAGTTCGACTTCGCCCACCAGACCAAGGGATTCGGGCAGGGACTCGTGTCGGTTCTGCTGCTGTCGCTGCTCTTCTCCGGTCTCGGCCTGGTCATGGCCGCGCTCACCCCGCGCCGCGGGTTCGGCGTCGCCGCGATCATCGCGGTACTCCTGATCCCGTTCGGCGCGGTGACCGCGGTCCAGGGGATCGCCTACAGCACCGGGAACGCCGGAGCCGTCGAGTGGATGGGCCTGTTCTCCCCGATCACCCTCATCGACGGCGTACAGACCGCGTTCCTCAACGCGACCTCCGCCTTCCCCGGCGGCGAGGGTCCCTCGGCCGGCGCCGGTGTCGTCTACCTGCTAGTCGCCCTCGGCCTCATCGCCGGCTCCTACGCCGCCCTGATGGCCCGCTACCGGAAGGCCGGGCTGTGACCACCATCGACATCGACCACACCTCCCGCTGGTTCGGGAACGTCGTCGCCGTCAACGACGTGACCATGAGCATCGGACCCGGTGTCACCGGGCTCCTGGGTCCCAACGGCGCAGGGAAGTCCACCCTCATCAACATGATGGGCGGCTTCCTCGCCCCCTCCACGGGCACCGTCACCCTCGACGGCGCGCCGATCTGGCAGAACGAGCAGGTCTACAAGCAGATCGGTGTCGTGCCCGAGCGCGAGGCGATGTACGACTTCCTCACCGGCCGGGAGTTCGTCGTCGCCAACGCCGAGCTGCACGGCCTCGACGATGCGGACGCCCAGCGGGCGCTCGCCACCGTCGAGATGGAGTACGCCCAGGACCGCAAGATCTCCACCTACTCCAAGGGCATGCGCCAGCGCGTGAAGATGGCGTCAGCCCTCGTCCACGACCCGTCCGTACTGCTCCTGGACGAGCCGTTCAACGGGATGGACCCGCGCCAGCGCATGCAGCTGATGGACCTGCTGCGACGCATGGGCGACGAGGGACGCACCGTCCTGTTCTCCTCCCACATCCTGGAGGAGGTCGAGCAGCTCGCCTCGCACATCGAGGTGGTCGTCGCCGGCCGGCACGCCGCTTCCGGTGACTTCCGCAAGATCCGGCGCCTGATGACGGACCGCCCGCACCGCTACCTCGTCCGGTCCTCCGACGACCGGGCCCTCGCCGCGGCCCTGATCGCCGACCCCTCCACGGCCGGTATCGAGGTCGACCTGAAGGAGGGTGCGCTGCGCGTCCAGGCCGTCGACTTCGGCCGCTTCACGGAACTGCTGCCCCGTGTGGCCCGCGCGCACGACATCCGGCTGCTGACGGTCTCGCCCTCCGACGAGTCCCTCGAGTCGGTCTTCTCCTACCTCGTCTCGGCCTGAAAGGAGCTGGCACCCATGTACGACCCCACCGTTGCCCGGCTTACCTACCGGGCCCTGCTCGGCCGTCGGCGCGCGCTGATCCTCTTCGCGCTGCCCGCCCTGCTGATCGTCATCGCCCTCGCCGTCCGCGCCTTCGCGGGTGTGGACGACAAGGTCGCTGCGGACCTCCTCGGGGGCTTCGCCCTCGCCACCATGGTTCCGCTGATCGGCGTCATCGCCGGCACCGGCGCCATCGGCCCGGAGATCGACGACGGCTCGATCGTCTACCTGCTCTCCAAGCCGCTGAAGCGCCCGACGATCATCATGACCAAGCTGATCGTGGCGATCGCCGTCACCATGGCCTTCTCCGCGATCCCCACCCTGATCGCCGGGTTCATCCTCAACGGCAACGGCCAGCAGATCGCGGTCGCCTACACGATCGCCGCCCTCGTGGCCTCGATCGCCTACAGCGCACTGTTCCTGCTGCTCGGCACCGTCAGCCGGCACGCGGTCGTCTTCGGTCTGGTCTACGCCCTGATCTGGGAGTCGCTCTTCGGCAGCCTGGTCTCCGGAGCCAAGACCCTCAGCGTCCAGCAGTGGGCCCTGGCCCTTGCCGAGAAGGTCGCCGGAGACGGGTACGTCGACGCCACCGTGGGCCTTCCCACCGCCGCGATCCTGCTGACCGTGGTCACCGTCGGCGCCACCGTCTACGCGGGCCAGAAGCTGCGCCGCCTCACCCTGGCCGGCGAGGAGTAAGTCCCGCCGCAGCGCCTGCGAAACAGTGCCCCGCCCGGCCCACCGGCCAGGCGGGGCACAGCTTTGCGGGTCATCATCGGTGCATGATCGAGCACACCGAGCCGGAGCCGTCCAGGCCCCTGCGGTCCTGGATACGCTCCTCGCCCGGGACGCACATCTGGCTGCTGATCATCGCCGTCACCAGCATCGTCGTCGTGATCGCACCCGACCGGGTCGAGCACGTTCTGCTCCACCGCAACAGCAGCAACATCCACCAGCTCGTCCAGCACCCCGTACGGGCGCTCCTCAGCAGCGCGTTCTGGATCGAGAACCCGGCCTCGCTCGTCCTCTACGCCCTTCTCTTCGAGCTGTTCTACGCGCCCGTCGAACGCTGGCTCGGCACGCAGCGCTGGCTCCTGATCGTGGCGAGCGCCCATGTCATCGCCACCCTGGTCAGCCAGAGGATCCTGCTGATGGCCATCGAGGACCACCGGGCCCCGCGCAGCATGACCCATGTCGTCGACATCGGCGTCAGCTACGGGCTCGCGGCCGCCGTCGGTGTCCTCACCTACCGGCTCCCCAGCCCCTGGCGATGGTTCTACCTGGCCGGAGCGGTCACCTTCTTCGGGCTCCCCCTCGCCACCGGCGGTACCTTCACCGACCTCGGCCACGCCATCGCGCTCTCGGTCGGCCTGCTCGCCTGGCCGCTCACCCGCCACGATGTTTCACGTGAAACACGACCCCGTTTCACGTGAAACGGCGTCGTGTTTCACGTGAAACATGCCTAGTCGGTCTCTGCTTTCGCCACGCCGTGCTCCCATGCCCACGCGGCGATCCCCACCCGGTTCCTGGCCCCGATCTTGGCCTGGACGTTCGCGATGTGGGTCTTGGCCGTCCCCGCGCTGATGAAGAGCTCCGCCCCGATCTCGGCGTTGGTCAGCCCCCGTGCCACCAGGCGCACGATGTCCAGCTCCCGCTCCGTCAGCGGATGCGGCGCGCGACGGGCGACGGGCCCCGCCTCCGTCAGCCGGCTCAGCAGCCGCACCGTGATCTGTGGACTGATCAGCGTGTCCCCGGCCATCGCCGCCCGGACCCCCTCGATCAGCAGGGCCGGCCCGGACCGTTTGAGCAGGAACCCGCAGGCCCCGTTGCGCAGGGCGGTGTGCACGTACTCGTCCAGGTCGAAGGTGGTCACCACCACCACCCGGGTCTCGGGGGCCAGCAGACGGGTCACCTCCAGCCCGTCCAGCCGTGGCATCCGGATGTCCGCCAGCACCACGTCGGGCCGCAGTTCCCGGGCCAGCGCCACCGCGCGCTCCCCGTCCGCCGCCTCCCCCACGACGGTCATGTCCGGCTGGGAATCGAGGATCAGCCGGAAACCGCTGCGTATGTCCTCTTGGTCATCGGCTATCAGGATGCGTGTGGTCACTCGGCCATGATCACCCGGGAAGGGGCTCCTCCGCCGGGAAGACGGCGTGAACCCGCCACCCGCCGTCCGCGTCCGCCCCGGCCCGCAGGTGCCCGCCCGCCGCTTCCACCCGCCCGCGCAGGCCGGCCAGCCCGGTGCCGCCCCGCCTCCGCCGTGCCAGCAGCCCTCCCGCGCCCCGGGGCGCCGCGGAATTGGCCACGCTGAGCTCAATGCCCGCCCCGGCCCGGCGTACGGCGACCTGCACCACGGCGGCTCCGGGCGCGTGCCGGCGTACGTTCGTCAGCGCCTCGACGGCCACCCGGTACGCCGTGGTGTCCGCCTCGCGCGACAGCTCCCGCAGGGCTTCCGGGTCGGCGTCCAGTGCGCCGCCCTCGAACCGCTCTACCAGCTCCGGCAGTTGGGCCAGGCCCGGAACCGGGGTCGTCGGCCCGCCCGCGGCCTCCTGCAGCGCGTGCACCGTCCGGTCCATCGAGGCCAGTGCACTCAGCCCCGCCGTCTCGATCCGCTCCAGCGCGCGGACCGCGTGGCCGGGGTCCTGCGCCGCCACGAAGCGGGCCGCCTGGGCCTGAACCACGATGGCGCTCACGTCGTGCGCCACGAAGTCGTGCAGGTCCCGGGCCAGTTCCAGCTGCTGGTCGCGCCGCGCATCCCGTACGGCCTGCCGCATCCGGCCCGCCTGGCGGCGCAGATAGCCGCCGGCCAGCACCGCCCCCAAGGCGGGCAGCGCCCAGAACGCCGCCGCCCCGCAGGCTTCCAGCCACGATCCCCTCTCCCACACCAGCGGGACGGGCCACAGCGCCACGGCCGCTACGCCGAGGGCGCCCGCGACGGTCGCGGAGCGCACCGGCGACCAGCGGGCCACCAGGGCCAGCAGGAGAAGCAGAGGAGCCTCCCAGAGCAGCAGCCACGACGGGGACACCCGCAGGACGGCGGCGGCCATGCCGACCAGCGCCGCCGCAGTCAGCAACGGGGCATACACGGCACGAAGGTTGACGGTCATGAGCCGACCTTACGAGCGCACGACGCCGTCCGGCCATCTGCCGGTCGGCACAGACGCGCCGACCGGGCCGGGCCGCCGACCTGCTGATCGGCGGATGGTCGCGAACGCCTCGGCCGACGAGGCTTGAGTCATCAACCAGCCTCTCCCGGACAGGACTTGGACCATGACCGCCCACGCTGTCGCACACGCTTCGGGCACCGTGCCCGGAGTCTCCCCCCGGCTTCGCCGGCTCGCCGGACTCGCCTCGCTGACGGTGCTCCCCAGCTGTGTCTGGCGGCTCGTGGTCGCGGCGGGCGTGCCCATGGGCTGGGGCCCGGGCAGCGATCTGCACCACGCGTACTACCCGGGCCGGGCATCCCTGGTCCTGATCTTCGTCAGCGTCTTGCAGGAGTGCCTGGGCCTGCTGAGCCTCGGGCTGGTCCAGCGCTGGGGCGAGGAGCTGCCCCGCTGGATCCCCTGGGCGGGCGGACGCCGGTTCCATCCCCTGATGGCGGTGGTGCCCGCGGCGCTGGGCGCGATCGCGCTCACCGGCATCACGCTCCTCGGCGCCTCGACCTGGAACGAGGTCAACGCCGCGAATCCCGATGCGCCCACCGGGCCGGCCCTGTGGATCTTCAACCTGTCCTACGTGCCCCTGCTGCTCTGGGGTCCGCTGCTGGCCGTCCTCACCGTCGCCTACTGGCGGCGCCGCCGGATTCACGGCTGATGCGCAGAAATTCGCTGGTACGGGACTTCCGCCCGGGGCAGAGTGAGTCGTGCGGGGAGCAACAAAAGGTCCGGGACAGCCACTTCGAGCGCGCCTCGCGGCGCGGGCTGTCCCGGACCTCTCGTACGTCCGTACCGGTTACGCGGCGCCCAGCAGACGCTCCAGCACCACCGCGATGCCGTCCTCCTCGTTGGAGGTCGTCACCTCGTCGGCCACCGCCTTGAGCTCCGCATGGGCATTGGCCATCGCCACCCCGTGCGCGGCCCACCCGAACATCGGGATGTCGTTGGGCATGTCGCCGAAGGCGATCGTCTCTGCCGCCTTCACCTTCAGCCGGCGCGCGGCCAGCGACAGGCCGGTCGCCTTGGTCAGGCCGAGCGGCAGTATCTCGACGATCCCGGGACCCGCCATGACGATGTCGACCAGGCTGCCGACGGTCTCCCGGGCCGCCTTGACGAGCGCGTCGTCGTCGAGCTCCCGGTGCTGGATGTAGAGCTTGTTCAGCGGAGCCGTCCACACCGCGGCGGTGTCCTCCAGGTAGAGGGCCGGGAGGCCCTCCTGCACCTGGTACCCGGGCCCGAACAGGACCTCGCCGTCCACCCCGTCCCGGCTGGCCGCCAGCGCCAGCGGACCGATCTCGGCCTCCAGCTTCGCCAGCGCCAGACCGGCCAGCTGCCGGTCCAGCGTCACCGAGGTCAGCAGCCGGTGCGCACCCGCGTCGTAGACCTGCGCGCCCTGCCCGCAGACGGCGATCCCCTTGTAGCCGAGATCGTCCAGCACGTGCCGGGTCCAGGGCACGGCACGGCCGGTGACGATGATGTGCGCCGCGCCCGCCGCGGTGGCCGCGGCGAGCGCCTCACGGGTACGTTCCGAGACGGTGTCGTCACCACGCAGCAGCGTGCCGTCGAGATCGGTGGCGACGAGCTTGTACGGGAACGGGGCCGGGCTCACTTGTTGATCGGCTCCAGGACCTCGCGGCCGCCGAGGTAGGGGCGGAGCGCCAGGGGCACCCGTACCGAACCGTCGGCCTGCTGGTGGTTCTCGAGGATCGCGACGATCGTGCGCGGAACGGCGCACAGGGTGCCGTTGAGCGTGGACAGCGGCTGGGTCTTCTTGCCGTCGCGGTAGCGGATCGACAGGCGGCGGGCCTGGAAGCTGTTGCAGTTCGAGGCGGAGGTCAGCTCGCGGTACTTGCCCTGGGTCGGGATCCACGCCTCGCAGTCGAACTTGCGCGAGGCGGAGGCACCCAGGTCACCGGTGGCGACGTCGATCACCTGGAACGGCAGCTCCAGGCTGGTCAGCCACTGCTTCTCCCACTCCAGGAGGCGCTGGTGCTCGGCCTCGGCCTCCTCCGGCGCGACGTACGAGAACATCTCGACCTTGTCGAACTGGTGGACGCGGAAGATGCCGCGGGTGTCCTTGCCGTATGTACCGGCCTCGCGGCGGAAGCACGGCGAGAAGCCGGCGTACCGCAGCGGCAGCTTGTCGGCGTCGATGATCTCGTCCATGTGGTACGCGGCGAGCGGGACCTCGGAGGTGCCGACCAGGTAGTAGTCGTCCTTCTCCAGGTGGTAGACGTTCTCCGCGGCCTGGCCGAGGAAGCCGGTGCCCTCCATGGCGCGCGGGCGTACCAGCGCGGGGGTCAGCATCGGGATGAAGCCGGCCTCGGTGGCCTGAGCGATGGCCGCGTTGACCAGCGCCAGCTCCAGCAGGGCGCCCACACCGGTCAGGTAGTAGAAGCGCGAGCCCGAGACCTTGGCGCCGCGCTCGACGTCGATGGCACCCAGCGATTCGCCGAGCTCCAGGTGGTCCTTGGGCTCGAAGCCCTCGGCGGCGAAGTCGCGGATCGTGCCGTGCGTCTCCAGGACGGTGAAGTCCTCCTCGCCGCCGACCGGCACGTCCTCGTGGACGATGTTGCCGAGCTGCAGGAGGAGCTGCTTGGCGGCGGCGTCGGCCTCGTTCTGCTCGGCCTCGGCGGCCTTGACGTCCTGCTTGAGCTGCTCGGCCGTCTTCAGCAGCTCGGCCCGCTCCTCCGGGGAGGCCTTCGGAATGAGCTTGCCGAGGGACCTCTGCTCATTGCGCAGTTCGTCGAAGCGCATGCCTGAGGACCTGCGGCGCTCGTCGGCGGAGAGCAGTGCGTCGACGAGGTCGACGTCCTCTCCACGGGCGCGCTGCGAGGCGCGGACACGGTCAGGGTCTTCACGGAGCAGCCGGAGGTCAATCACCCCTCCAGGCTACCGGGCTGGGCTTCCTGGGATCACACCGATATCACGCTGCGTGTCGCTATGTCCTAATTGCAACGAATGGATAAGTCTTGATCGGTGACCGGAAGTGCCCCTTCTCGGGCCGTCAATAAAACCGGCCCCATTCCCCGAAAAGGGGCACAATGCCGACAGCCGGGCGGGCCCTGAGCAGGGCCGGAGGCGGTTCTTGTCCACAGGAATTACCGCGGCCGGCATCTTATCCACAGGCTGTGTGCTGCATCTGTGGACACAGGAATAGATCATTCCTGATCGGTCGATGGCCGAGGCGAATCAGGGTTCAAACCGCCCTCACACACTCATTCGGGTGGGAATGGCTCGCCCCAAAGAGTTGATCGGTGATACGGGGGTGACACCGTTCACCTTCCGCCCCCCAGCGCGAAACCTGGGCCACCCGACCGATTTGTCGACCTTGTCGTGCCACTCTGTCGACTTGTCCCCAGGTCCCCATCCCATCCTGTGGATAACTCTGTGGACAGTGGGACGGGGCAGTGGACGAGCCCTACGCCCGGCCGTCGAGGCAACGAGTCAGCCAGTCGGAGGCGTCCGTGAAGTCACCGTCGGAGGTTCCGGCCCGAGGCGCCCTGACATCACTCTGAGCGACGCCCGCGCGCGGGTAGGACCCGAGGAAGCGGACCTGGGGACAGGTCCGCTTGAGGCCCATGAGCGCCTCGCTGACCCGCCGGTCCGAGATGTGGCCCTCGGCGTCGACGGCGAAGCAGTAGTTGCCGATGCCCTGTCCCGTTGGACGGGACTGGATCAGCATCAGGTTGACCCCGCGGACCGCGAATTCCTGGAGGAGCTCCAGCAGCGCACCCGGGTGGTCGTCGCCGAGCCACAGCACGACGGAGGTCTTGTCGGCGCCGGTCGGCGCGGCGGGCCGCGCGGGGCGTCCCACGAGCACGAACCGGGTCTCGGCGTTCTCCGCGTCGTGGATCTCGGTGACCAGCGGGACGAGCCCGTACGTGGCCGCGGCGAATTCGCCCGCGAAGGCGGCGTCGAAGCGGCCCTCCTGGACCAGCCGGGCGCCGTCGGCGTTCGAGGCGGCCGACTCCCACACCGCGTCGGGCAGGTTCGCCCGCAACCAGTTGCGCACCTGGGGCTGGGCGACCGGGTGACCCGTCACGGTCTTGACGTCCGACAACGACGTCCCGGGCCGCACGAGCAGCGCGAAGGCGATGGGCAGCAGCACCTCGCGGTAGATCATCAGCGGCTCGCCCGAGGCCAGCTCGTCGAGGGTGGCGGTGACCCCGCCCTCGACCGAGTTCTCGATCGGGACGAGTGCGGCGGCCGCCTCGCCGTTGCGCACGGCGTCCAGGGCGGCCGGAACCGACACCATCGGGATGAGCTCCCGGGTCGCGGCTTCCGGCAGGGTGCGCAGGGCGGCCTCGGTGAAAGTGCCCTCGGGACCGAGATACGTGAAGCGGGTGGCTGACATGTGATCAGCGTAATGCCGGGGTCCCGCCCACCGGAGTCCTGTTCATCCTTCGAGCAGCCGCTGTCCCACGTATTCGCCGCTGCGGGGGCCGGGCGGAACCGCGTACAGACCACTGGACTCGTGCCGGATGAACTCCGACAGAGCGTCCCCGCGGTCGAGCTTGCGCTGTACGGGTACGAACCCGCGCAGCGGATCGGCCTGCCAGCAGACGAAGAGGAGCCCGGCGTCCGGGGCGCCGTCGGAGCCGATCCCGTCGTGGAAGGAGAAGGGACGGCGCAGCATGGCCGCCCCGCCGTTCTGCTCGGGGGCGGAGATCCGGGCGTGCGCGTTGGACGGGATGACCGGCTTGCCGTCGGCGCCGAACTTGTCGAGCGCCATCTCGGTGGTCTCCGTGCCGCCGGTCAGGGGCGCACCGGTGGCCTTGGTACGGCCTATGACCTGCTCCTGCTGGGCGAGCGACTGCTTGTCCCAGTCGTCGAGCAGCATGCGGATGCGCCGTACGACGGCGTACGAGCCCCCGGCCATCCAGGCGTGCTCGGCCGGTCCGGGGCCCGCTGCGGGGACGAAGATCCGCTTGTCGAAGTCGGGCTGCGAGGGCTTCGGGTTGCCGGTGCCGTCGATCTGGCCCATGAGGTTGCGGGCGGTCATCGGGGTGCCGGTGGCTCCCGGGGAGCGGTTGAAGCCGTTCATCTGCCAGCGGACGCGGGCGGCGTCCCCGGCGTCCTTCTGCAGGGCGCGCAGGGCGTGGAAGGCGACGAGTCCGTCGTTCGAGCCGATCTGGACCCACAGGTCGCCGTTGCTCCGCTGGGCGTCGAGCCGGTCGGAGGAGAAGTCCGGCAGCGGGTCGAGGGCGGCGGGGCGGCGGGCGGTGAGGCCGGTGCGCTCGAAGAAGGAGTGGCCGAAGCCGAAGGTGACGGTGAGGGAGGACGGGCCGGCATCCAGGGCGATGCCGCTGTCGGAGGTAGCCGAAGGCTCGCCCGCCATGAGCCGCCGTGCGGTGTCCGACCACCGTCGCAGGAGTGCGGAGGCCTCGGTACGGCCCGCCCCGGGGGTGAGATCGAAAGCGACGAGGTGCCCCTTGGCCTGCAGGGGCGTGGTGATGCCGGCCTGGTGGTCCCCGTGGAAGGCCACCTGGGTGGCGCCGAGGGAGGACAGGCTTCCGGCGGCGCCCGTGGCGGAGCCGCTCCCGGAGTCGGCGAGCGCGGAGTGCGCGAGGGCGCCACCGGCGGCGCCGAGCGCGAGTCCGGCGGCGCCCGCGGCGCCGACGGTGCCCAGCAGCCTGCGCCGGGAGATCTCGATGTCGGGGTTGCTGTCGGTCACGCTGGTCAGCCGATCTTCACAGTCTTCTGCACGGTGGTCTGGTCGATGTCGGAGGTGCGGACGGTCACGTCGATGCGCCATTCGCCTGCGAGCGGGAGCTGGACGCCGGATGCGGTCCAGTGCCCGGGGGCGGCCTGGTCGGGGACGAGCGGCAGGGGGCCGATGTCCTTGGCCGGCAGGGTGAAGGCGACCTTGATCTCGGGGAGGTCGAAGGGCTTGCCGTCGCCGGAGTCGGCCCAGAGGTGAAGGGTGTTCGCACCGACCCGGCCCGGGTCGAGCTCGAGCCGGACGGACCCCTTGCCGTTCTGGCCGCCGGTGTCGAACGGCAGGGTGATCTTGACGGCGCGGTCGGGGACGGCGGTGGCGCTGGAACCGCCGCGGCCGGCCCCCTGCTCCACGGTGCGCCCGGGCTCCGTGCTGGTGAGAACCGTGGTGACGGCGAGCAGGATCACGGCGATGCCCGCTTCGGCGAGGACGGAGCGGCGCAGGCCGGCCCGGTGGGGATCGGCGTCACGGACCCTTTTCTCGCGCGCGTTCTCACGGGCGGCGCGCTGCCGGGCGAGCTGCGCGGCGCGCTCCGGATCCGCCGGGACGGTGACGGGCTCTGTTTCACGTGAAACATCGGAGCCGTCGAGGTCGTCGGAGGTCTCGGAGCTTGTTTCACGTGAAACATCGCCCGGCTTGCCTGCCTCCGTGGCCGGTGCGGCGGCGTCCAAGGCTGCCTCGGGGGTGTCGGCGAGCCGCGCGGTCCACTTCCGGGACAGGTAGGCGGCGCCGAGGAGGACGGCGACCAGGCCGACCTTCACGAGCAGCAGCCGCCCGTAGTCGGTGCCGGTGAGGGCCGACCAGCTGCCGAGCTGGCGCCAGGACTGGTACGCGCCCGTGACGGCGAGCACCAGGACGCTGACGAAGGCGACCGTGGAGAAGCGCCGGACAGCCGCGCGTTCGATCCCCGGGACCTTGTGGAGGGCGACGAGCAGCGCCGTGAGACCGCCGAGCCAGGTGGCGACGGCCAGCAGGTGCAGGATGTCGGCCGGCATGGCGATCCCGGGCTGGATACCGGTGGAGGCGTGCTCCGAGAGGGCCCACGTGGCCGCGATGCCGCCGGCGACGACGGCGCCGCCGATGGCCAGACCGAAGGTGAGGTCGCTGGTGTCCCCGGCTTCCTCGGACGCCTCCGTGTTGGCCTCCTCCTCGGGGCCGGCACCCTGCAGGCGGCGCGCGTAGACACCGAAGAGGACCGCGACGAAGAGAGCGGCGGCGCCCAGCAGGAGCAGCCGGGAGACGAGCGAGGCGCCGGTCTTGGTCTCCAGCACGGCCCTGAGCCCGTCGAGGTCGAAGGCGTCGGCGAACTTCCCGGATCCCGTGTACGGGGTCCGGAGCACCAGCATCACGAGGGTGGCGACGGTCAGCGTGACCCAGGCGCGCACGACGAGCTTCTGGAGCGGCCGTTCGGCGGCGCCCCGGCGCCAGCACAGCAGGATGAAGGCGGCGCCGCCCACGAGGACGGTGAAGCCGGCGTAGGCGGCGTAGCGCGCGATCCCGTACGCGATGCCCACGGGTCCGCCGCCCGCCTGCGCGGTGGGCAGCGTGACATCGGTGGCCGAGGGCGCGCCGATGGAGAAGGTGAAGGCCCCGGAGATCGGATGGCTGTCGGCCGAGACGGCCTGCCAGGCGACGGTGTAGGTGCCGTCGGGCAGGCCGGTGTGCAGGGCGGTGCCGTAGCGCACGGTGTTCCCGCTGCACATGTCGCGCAGCTCGCCGGTGTCCACCCGCCTGCCCTGGGGGTCGAGTACGCGGATGGAGTCGTCGCCCATCGCGACCTGCTCCGAGAAGGAGAGCGTGACCTGGGCGGGGGCCGTGGCGACCACCGCCCCGTCCTTGGGGTCGCTCGCGGTGAGTGCGGCGTGCGCCGCGGCCGGTGAGGCCGCGGTGAACAGGGTTGCCAGCAGGGCTGCGAGGACCAGCGCGAGCCGTGGCAGGAATGCCGTGGCAGGGGCGCGGGCCGCGGAGGGGGCGGTGGCCGTCATGGCGTGTCAGTTCCTCGGTCCGTCAGTGGGCTTGGCCAGCCGTGGATTTCGGATTCTGTGCGTCGTACGTCCGTTCCTTGACATCCAGCTCGACCTTGACGGGGCCGGCCTTCTCGAAGCGGAGCTCGACGGTGACCTTGTCGCCGACCTTCGGAGTGCTCTTGAGCCCCATCAGCATGATGTGGCTGCCGCCGCGCTCCAGCCGGAGTTCACCGTTCGCCGGCACGTCCATCGACTGGACCTGCTGCATCTTCTGGTCCCTGGTCTCGTGGACCTGGAGATCGCCGGAGAGAGGGGAGGTGGCGCCGGTGAGCTTGTCGGCGGTCCCGGTGTTGTTCTTGATGACCATGAAGGCGCCGGCCATCTTGTCGTTCACGGGCTGGGGCATGAACGCGCCGCTGACCGCCATCTTCGGCTCGCTGTCGCCGGAGCAGCCGGACAGGGCCAGGGCCGCCGTCAGGGAGAGGGCGGCGGCGAGGGTGCGGGTGGTGCGGGCGTTCACGGGTTCTCCCCCTTGATGAGCTTCGGCAGGTCCTTGGCGTAGTCGTCGACGGTGGTGCCCTCGCCGTAGAGCACGTAGCCCTCGTCGGTCTTGGGCGAGAACGCGATGACCTGGGCGCCGTGCATGGAGACGACGTTGCCGTTGTCGTCCTTCTTGGCTGCCTCTATACCGATGCCGAGCGTGCGTGCGGCGGCTTGGATGGCGGCGAAATCCCCGGTGAGTCCGATGAAGGACGGGTCCTGCCCCTTGAGCCATGAGCCGAGGGCCTCGGGAGTGTCCCGTTCGGGGTCGGTGGTGACGAAGACGACCTGCAGGTTGTCCTGGTCGGCTTGGGGGAGTGCCTTCTTGGCGACGGCGATGTTGCTCATCGTCAGCGGGCACACGTCGGGGCAGCTCGTGTAGCCGAAGTAGATCAGCGTCGGCTTGCCCTTGGTCTGCTCACGCAGGTTCCACGGCTTGCCGGTGGTGTCCGTGAGGACGAGCTCCGGCTTGTTGAAGGGGCGGTCCAGGACGGTCGCGGCCTTGGCGTTGCTCTGGCCGCCCGCGATCTGGGTGACCGAGCCGGTCTTGGCGGACTCACCGCCGCAGGCGGTGAGGGTGAGGGCGGCCGCTGCGAGGAGAGCGGCGGCCGTCACACGTGTGGTGCGCATGGAGAGGAGTCCCTGGGATCGGGGATGGTTCGGATGCGGAGCGGTGGCGCCGACGGGCGCCGCAGGTCAGGCGGAGCGGCGACGCGAGGCGACGCCGAAGGCGACCCCGCCGAGTCCGATGACGATGCCGGCGATGCCGAGGACGCGCGCGGTGGTGTCGGAGCCGTGCTCGGCGGCGGCCTCGTCGTGGCCGTGCCCGGCGTCCTTCTCGGCGTTCTTCGCCTCGTCGGTCTTGGCGGCGCCGTGGTGGTCGTCGCCCTTCGCGGCGGTCAGCTTCAGGACGGGCGCCGGCGTCTGCGGTTCCGCGGCGCCTTCCTTGGCCTCCTCGATCCAGCGGACGACCTCGCCGTTGTCATAGGTCTGGATGGACTTGAAGACCATCTGGTCGGCGCTCTCGGGCAGCTTGCCCACGGAGACCGGGAACTGCTGGAACTTCCCGGGCTCGATCTTGCCGCCGGTCCAGGTCACCTTGGTGACGACCTCGTTCACCTGCTTGCCGTGCACGGTCAGCGGCTTGTCGAGCTTGGTCTTCTCGACGGTGGACGTCCAGCCGGGGATGTCCTGCGGCATGACGGACGTGAGCGGCTGGTCGACCGGGAAGTTGACCTCGAGCTGGGTCGTCGAAGCGTTGTCGCGCTCGTTGGGGACCTTGAAGTTGAGCGTCGCGTAGCCACCCTTGGCGGCCTCTCCGACGGGCTGCACGCCGACGTGCGCGAAGGCGGTACCGGACAGGACGAGGACGGTGCCGGCGGCGAGGGCGGCGGCGAAGGAGACGCGAGAGGTCTTCATGGCAGAAACACTCCACGGAAGCAGTGGTGACGGTGGATCCGCGCACGGGCGCGCACGGAGTTCGCGGCACCGGTGCTCCCACCGTGTGTCCCGGGGAGGAGGGTGCCGCGTCAGGCTGCGAGGGCGAGGGCCGTGGGCGGCCCGCGCCTGATCACCGTGTGCTGGAGTGCTTCCCGGCCGGTGCAGGCGGCCGGGTCGGCCCCGGTGCGCAGGGTCCGCGGGAGCCGGGCGGGGGCGCCCGGAAGACCGGCGCCGAGGGCCCGTACGAAGGCCAGTGCGGCGCGCAGCGGGCGTACCGGGGCGGCTTCGGCGGAGAGCCGGGACAGTTCCACGAGCCGGAAGAGTGCGGCGTCGCCGCGGCCGAGCAGCCAGCCGGCGGCGAGCGCGGCCAGCAGGTGGCCGATCAGCATGGCCGGGCTGAACAGGCCGGCCGCAGGCGCCGACGTGGCGGCCTGGGCCACGTGCGCGTGGGCGCTGTGTCCCTGCGCGGCGACCTGCCCGGCCTGTGCGACCTGCCCGGCCTGCTGGGCCAGGGCGGCCGGGTCCAGGCCCGCGGCCTCCACGATCTGCCGGGCGTCGGCCTGGCTGAGCGGTACGGAGTTGCCCCCGCAGACCAGCCGGGCGGCGAGCGCCGCGAGCGAAGCGTCGGAGGTGCCGGCCGGTGCCGGCGCAGCCACGGTGCTGTGCTGGCCGAGGCCGAAGAGAGCGTGCAGGGCCAGTTGACCGGTGGCGAGTCCGGCGGCGATGCCGGGCAGCGTGCGCCGGCGGCCCGCGAGCGCGGCCGCGACGGCGAAGACGGCGAGGAAGCCGGCGCACAGGGACCACCAGGGCACGGCGGCGCAGGACGCCAGCGCGTGCCCGGCCGCGGACAGCACGACGCAGACCGCGGTGAACACCGCGGCCCGGATGAGCCGGAGGCCGGCTCCGGCGTGCGTCGCGTGGGGGTCAGACATGGCCGGGCCATCATCGCACTGCGCTTGGGGCGTCCATACGGCAGGTCCGGAAGGTCCGTATGAGTCCTCTCTGCGCACACCGGCCCGGCCCGGGCGGGTGCGCGCCTCCGGGAGACATACACCGCTCCCCGGGAGAGCCGCATCGGCCGAACGAGGGCAATGCGGTCCCGGACGGCCGCAGGGCGCTTACGGCCCCCCGCGGGCGGCAATAGGTAACCGTATGAGCATCTGGTGGTCTCTCCACTTGAGGCGCGAAGCCGCGAGCGTGCCGCTCGCCAGGCGACTGCTGCTGGGGACCATGGAGACCGCGGGGGTGGACCCGGACATCTCCTTCGACCTCTCGGTGGCCCTGAGCGAGGCGTGTGCGAACGCCGTGGAGCACGGCGGAGGCGGTGACCTTCCGGACGAGACCGCGGCCTACCACGTCACGGCCTACCTGGACGGGGACTGCTGCCGCATCGAAGTGACCGATTCCGGCCCGGGGTTCCCGCCCGCGACGGAGGCCCGCCGCAGACCCGCCCTGGCCGAACACGGCCGGGGCCTCGACCTGATCGCCGAACTCGCCGACCACGTCCGCTTCCTCAACCGGCCCGGCCGCGGGGCGGTGGTGAGCTTCGACAAGATGCTCAAGTGGCGCGACGACGCGCTGCTGAAGGTGTCCTAGACACGGTGATGGGCGGGACCCCGCAGGGAATCCCGCCCACCGAAGCGAACCGGCGCGGGCGTCAGCCCTTGAGGCGCGCCATCCAGGCCTCGACCTCGGTCGAGGAGCGGGGCAGCCCGGCCGACATGTTCCGGTTGCCGTCCTCCGTGACGAGGATGTCGTCCTCGATCCGGACGCCGATGCCGCGGTACTCCTCGGGCACGGTCAGGTCGTCGGCCTGGAAGTAGAGACCCGGCTCGACGGTGAGGCACATGCCCGGCTCCAGGGTGCCGTCGACGTACGCCTCGGTGCGCGCGGCGGCGCAGTCGTGGACGTCCATGCCGAGCATGTGGCCGGTGCCGTGCAGGGTCCAGCGGCGCTGCAGGCCCAGCTCCAGGACGCGCTCGACCGGGCCCTCCAGCAGACCCCACTCGACGAGCTTCTCGGCCAGCACGTGCTGCGAGGCGTCGTGGAAGTCGCGGAACTTCGCACCCGGCTTCACCGCGGCGATGCCGGCTTCCTGGGACGCGTGGACCGCGTCGTAGATCTTGCGCTGGATGTCGGTGTACGTGCCGTTGATCGGCAGCGTGCGCGTGACGTCGGCGGTGTAGAGGGAGTGCGTCTCCACGCCGGCGTCGAGCAGCAGCAGGTCGCCGGAGCGGACGTCGCCGTCGTTGCGGACCCAGTGCAGGGTGCAGGCGTGCGGGCCGGCGGCGCAGATCGAGCCGTAGCCGACGTCGTTGCCCTCGACGCGGGCGCGCAGGAAGAAGGTGCCCTCGATGTAGCGCTCGGAGGTGGCCTCGGCCTTGTCCAGGACCTTCACGACGTCCTCGAAGCCGCGGACGGTGGAGTCGACGGCCTTCTGCAGTTCGCCGATCTCGAAGGCGTCCTTCACGGCGCGGGCCTCGGAGAGGTAGACGCGCAGCTCCTCGTCGCGCTCCTTGGTCACCTTGTCGGTGAGGGCGGACTCGATCACGGAGTCGTGGCCGCGGACGCACCGGACCGGACCCTCGGCCTCGGTGAGGGCCCCGGCGAGCTCGCGCACGTCACTGGCGGGAATGCCCAGGAGCTGCTCGGCCTCGGTGAGGGAGTGCCGGCGGCCGACCCACAGCTCGCCCTGGCCGGACAGCCAGAACTCGCCGTTCTCCCGGTCGGAGCGCGGCAGCAGGTAGACGGTGGCGGTGTGCCCGGCCGCCCCGGTGGGCTCCAGGACCAGGACGCCGTTCTCGGTCTGGTCGCCGGTCAGGTACGCGTACTCGGTCGAGGCGCGGAAGGGGTACTCGGTGTCGTTCGAGCGGGTCTTCAGACGGCCGGCGGGCACGACGAGGCGCTCGCCGGGGAAGCGCGCGGACAGCGCGGCGCGCCGGTCGGCGGTGTGCCCGGCCTGGGCGATGGGCTCCAGGCCGTGCAGCTCGGTGTCGGCCCAGCCGGTGCGCATGCTCTCGGCGAGTTCGTCGCTGACGCCCGGGTACAGACCGTTCTTGCGCTGCTTGTGCGTCTTCTTGGGCTGCTCTTCTTCCGGGGTCTCCGGGGTGAGCTCGTCAGCCACGTCTTCTCCTCAGCTACGACCGTACGGACCTGGGTGTGGACCGCATCCATCGTATGCGTGTGCGGAGAGAGCTGGTCCGAATCGTGCCGTCCGTCACGATACGGACCATGGACCGCGGCCCGGCCGAACTCGGAGCGGCCTACCCGGGGCGGCTCACTCGAAACGGGCGGCGAGCAGCACGATGTCCTCGGGGGCGTCGGCCGGCTCCCCCTCGGGCAGCACGGTCCGCAGGATGTGCTCGCACAGGGCCGCCGGGTCCTCCCGGACGCTGCGGGGCGCGCCCGCGGCCGCCGCGTGCAGCCGCGCGTAGGCCCGGTCCATCGGGTCTCCGGTGTGGCGCAGCAGCCCGTCGGTATAGAGCAGCACCGTTTCTCCGGGTGCGGGTTCGATCTCCACGCTCGGCGCCTCCCAGCAGGACAGCATGCCCAGCGGCGCGGAGAGCGACGTCTCCACGTACTCGGTGCGGTGCTCGCCGATGAGGAGCGGCGGGGTGTGTCCGGCGCCGGCCAGGATGATCTTGTGGCTCTGGCCGTCGGAGTGCGGGCCACCGGCCGGCTCGCAGTAGGCGAAGAGCGCGGTGGCCGAACGCGCCGGCTCCGTGAGGCGCAGCAGCAGTTCCAGGTCGGACAGGACGGCTACCGGGTCCTCGCCCTCCATGACGGCATAGGCGCGCAGCGATGCGCGCAGCCTCCCCATGGCGGCGACGGCGCTCGGCCCCGATCCGGTGACGGAGCCGACGGCCAGGCCCAGGGCGCCCTCGGGCAGGGGCAGGGCGTCGTACCAGTCGCCGCCGCCGCGTGGTCCGGTGTGGTGGCGGGCGGCGAGCTGCACCCCGGTGATCCGGGGGAGCCGGCTGGGCAGCAGTTCCTCGGCGACGGTCGCCAGGCGGGAGCGGGAGCGCTCCACCTCCAGCATCCGGGCCAGGTGCTCGGCGGCGTGCCGGACGTACAGCCCGGCGAGGTCGCGCTGGCGGTCGTTCGGCTCGGCCTGTTCGTCGTACAGCCAGACGGCCGCGCCGAGCCTGCCGGTGGCTTCGGCGGTCAGCGGGAGCGCGTAGCTGGCGGCATAGCCGAGACGGGCCGCGACCTCGCGGTGACGGGGGTCGACGGGGGCGGCGAAACCCCCGGTGCCGGGGGGCTCGCCCGGTTCGGGGAGGACCTCGGAGCCGCCGTGGGCATCGGGCAGTCCGTCGAGGATCCGGCCGTACGAGGTCGCGCTGCGCGGCACGGTCTCGATGTGGCCGAGCTCGGCGTGACCGAGACCGAGGCCGATCGTGCTGGTGGGGCCGAGCCCGTCGGAGGGCTCCAGGACGACCAGGCCGCGGCGGGCGCCGACGAGCGAGGCTCCGGCGCGCAGGAACTCGTGGAGGGAGGCGTCGAGGTCACTGGTGCGGGCCAGCCGCTCGGTGAGCTCGTGCAGGGTGGTGAGGTCCGAGACCATGCCCGCCAGCCGGTCCTGGATGACGCTGCCCGGGCCGGGCGGTGGGACCGGTGCGGGGGCCGTTCGGGCGGGAGCGGGCGCCGCAGTGTGCGGTGACGCGGTAACTGCCGGATCGATTCCAGCCACTTTCGGCAGATGCGGGGCGCTCATGGCGTCCGCCTTTCCACCTGGTGCGATTCGCCATATAGCATCGCAAACCCCCAGATCGTGCTGCGCCGCCATCAAGGAATCCACATCTACACGCACACGTGGATACATGTCCAGCATTGCCCAGGTGGGAATCCTGGTGTCCGTGGGACGGCAACTCACTGTCGAGCCAAGGCTAGAACTTGGCCGGAAAAAGCTGGAAGCGGTCGGTTTTTGAGGTCGACTGGGCGGGCGTCGCAGGGGGGTCGGGTACGTATTCGGTGGCGCCCGGGGTCAGTTGGTGCCGCCGGGAACCGCTTGGAACCACCCGGCACGGGCCGTCGTCCTTAGCGGCGGCAGCCGGTCTCGGCCGTCGGCGCGGGTCGCGCTCCGCCCCCGCCGGACGTTTGATGGACCCGTAAGAACCTGCACGAACCGTGTGGACCTCTGGCGGACAGTGACGCGAAACCTGTACGTGTGGTGAGACACCGGTTACATGGTGTGATGTGGCCCTCGGCGTTCAACGGAAAGGAACGAGCGCTCATGCGCGAGATCCTCGGAAGGCGTCTCCAGCGGCTCCGCGATCGCTTTCAATCCCTGCGCCCCGACCCGGGACGGAGCGGCACCCCGTCCGCTCTCCTCGACGCGGCGCTCGTCTGCGCCACCACATGGCAGTGGCCCGTGCTGCCCGGTGTCGGCCGGTCCGCCACCGACGGCTCGCGGTGCGCCTGCCCCGATCCCGACTGCGTCGTCCCCGGCGCCCACCCCTTCGACCCCGGGCTGCTCGGGGCCACCACCGACCCCCGGATGGTGGCCTGGTGGTGGACCAACCGGCCCACCGCCCCCGTTCTGATGGCCACCGGCGGGACCGCCCCGTGCGCGGTGAGCCTCCCGGCGGGCGCGGCCGCACGCGCCCTCGTACGACTGGACGCGCAGGGCATGCGGCTCGGACCGGTCGTGGCCACGCCCACCCGCTGGTCGCTGCTGGTGGCGCCGTATTCGCTGGAGCGGCTCGGCGAACTCCTCTACGCGAAGGACCACGTGCCCTCCTCGCTGCGTTTCCACGGCGAGGGCGGCTACCTGCTGCTGCCGCCGTCCGCCGCGTCCAGCGGTGGCCAGGTGCGCTGGGAACGGGAGCCGGGGCCGCAGACCCAGCCCCAGCAGCGGAAGCAGCAACAGCGGCAGGCGCAGCCGCAGTCGACGACGGGGCCGGAACCGCGGGGTGCGGTGAACCTCTGGCTGCCCGAGGTCGAGGCGGTCGTGGACGCGCTGGTCGAGGCGAGCAGCGGCGCACCCGGCGGCGGCAGCAGGCTCGCGTACTGACCTGCCGGGCGTCGGCGGATCACTCGTACGGGTGCCAGCGGGGCCAGTTTCGAGGGGAATTGGGCGCGGGGATCTCCGCGCCCCATTCCCGCGTCGCTATCTTCGGCGAATGAATCTCCGCCTGATCGGTATCGGCGCCGGTGTGCTGATCATCTTGTCGCTTCCGCTCACCGGAGCGATCGCCGGGCCGGATTTCGCCGGTCAGGGCGACGGAAAAGGCGGCGGCCTGTTCTCGGCGCTCGGGCTTTCGGACTCCCCCCGCACGCACACCGAGACCCCGGCGCGGCCGGCGGCGGGGGCGGTGGAGCCGGGGAAGCCCGGTCCGGCCGAGCAGCCCCGGACCGATTCCCGCTGCGGTCCCGAACTGTCCTCGCCGCACGGCGTGGAGGCGCAGACCTGCGTGCTGGTGGGCGAGGGCCATACGTGGGGCCGGAGTTACTACAGGAACACGAGTGGTCGCGCGCTGGATGCCGTGCTGACGATGATGGGTCCGGCCGGGCGCACGGTGCAGATCCGGTGCGCGGTGGGCGCGGGCGACGAGCCGGGCCTGTGCGAGACGCCGAAGGAAGAGTCGGCCGGGGGTCCGGACAGTTACTCGGCCGTAGCGGAGTTTGCAGTTCCGGATGATGAAGGGGAGCTGCTCCTGCGGTCCGGAAGCAACTCATCGGGACCGGGTGACCGTTGAGCATCACCGTAAATGGAAGGGCCCGGTCGCTGGCGACGGGGGATGCACCAGCGACCGGGCTACAAGAACGGTAACAAGAGATCGCCTGTTCGCAAATTCGATCTCTGATATTCAGACACCGATTTGCAGACGATTAGCGGGAGTTGTGACTCCGGTCACCGGCTCCACGCGTGCGCGCGGTCAGCTGAGGGTCACCTGGCGGTTGGTGAGTCCGCCGCGTGCCCGGCGCTCCTCCGTGGTCAGCGGGGCGTCCGTGGCCAGGGCCCCGGCCAGCCGCTCCGCGAACTCCGCCGCGGGCTTCTCGACGTCGTCGGCCGTCACCCCGGTGGGCAGGTCCCAGACGGGGACCATGAGGCCGTGCGCACGGAAGGAACCGACGAGCTTCGTGCCCTCGCCGAGGGAGGTCGTGCCGGCCGCGTGCAGCCGCGCGAGGGCGTCGAGCAGCTTCTCCTCGGGGTGCGGCATGACCCAGCGCAGGTGGTTCTTCTCCGGGGTCTCGCACCAGTAGGCGGCGTCCACGCCGGTCAGCTTGACGGTGGGAATGGCGGCCGCGTTGGCGCGCTCCAGCGAGGCGGCGATCTCCGGGGAGGCGTTCTGGGCGCTCTCGGATTCCGGAATCCAGAATTCGAAGCCGCTGTGCACAACCGGCTCGAAACCGCCGTCCGCGTCCAGGAGATCCTGAAGTCGGGGACCCTCGGCGGGAACCCGGCGGGCAGCGACCGGAGTACCGGGCTCCGCTACGAGCGCGCGCTCCAGCGTGTCGGCCATGTCGCGGCCGAGGTCCCCGCTGGACGAGTCGTTCTGCAGGCCGAGGAGGACGGACCCGTCCTCGCGGCGCAGCGCCGGCCAGGCCATGGGCAGTACGGTCACCAGCGTGACGGAGGGAACGCCCTCGGGCAGACCGCCCTTGAGGGTCAGCGGGACGGTGGCGGCGGGCACGAGCTCGCGCAGCGCGACCCAGTCGCACTCGCCCGGCAGGCCCTCGAACGGGCGCTGCACGTGCTCGGTGACGGCATGCGCGGCGGCTGCGCCGTGGCAGGCCTTGTAGCGGCGCCCGGATCCGCAGGGGCAGGGCTCGCGCGCGCCCACAACGGGGATCTCACCGTTGTTGAGCTGCGGCTTTGCAGTCTTGGCTGCGGGGCGCTTCTTGGCCATCGTGCGTGTCTCCCGGTTGCGGCGGTACGGCGTCGTGTCTGGGCGCGAGCCTAGCCGTTCGTACCGCCGGAACCGGTGGGGTGCGGCCGGGAGCACGGTCGGCGTGCGCTCCCGGACGGCCGCCTGTGCGGATGACCGGTACTGCTGTTCTGTTGGTCGTGCGGTTCGCTGTGCTTCACGTGTGCTGCAGGGCTGTGCTGTCAGGGATCCCGCTGTCAGGGATCCAGGTCGTCGAACGCCGTGCTGAAGTCGATCGCCGGGGGCGCAACGCGCGTAGCGAAATCCTCGTGCCGGGGCCCACAGGCAACGACCACCCACACGGTGACCTCACCTGCCGCTCCGTCCCGGACACCCCAGTCCTGGGCAAGGGCGCTGATGATGTTCAGCCCCCGGCCGCCGCGCGCGGTGACCGAGGGCGTGGCAGGAACAGGGCGGGTGGGACCGCCCCCGTCCGTGACCTCGACCGTCAGCCGCCCCGCCCTGTCGACGCGCCATGCGGCGCGTATCTCCCCGTCTCCGACTTCCCGCGTGCCCAGGGGCCTGCCGTGTCGGCAGGCGTTGCTGAGCAGTTCGGAAAGGATCAGTACGGCATCGTCCACGACCGATTCGGGCACACCGCTGATACGCAGTTGTTCGCGCATCCGGTGCCTCGCCTCGCCCACGCCCGCAGGACCATGGCGTACGTCCATGCACGACGACGTGGGCACTTCTTGTGCCACCACCAACGCCACCCCCGGAACCTCCTTAGCCCCACGCATGGTCTGGATGCCCCAATGGCCTGGACCGGAAACCGCCGAAGCGGGCCCCTCTGACGCATTCATGCCGCACGAATGCGGAGCGGATGCGCCGGAGCACACCCTGTTACGCGAGGGTCAGGGGTGACGGGTGCGCAAATCGGAACGTCAGCGCCCCAGTTGGGACAGAACTTGGCGGGGTCTGTTCGTGATGATCGCTTCCACACCCAGATCAGCGCAGAGCTGAACGTCTTCGGGCTCGTTCACTGTCCATACGTGTACGGAGTGGCCCGCGCCCTGGAGCCTGCGGATGTAGCCGGGGTGGTTGCGCACGATCCGCATCCCGGGACCGGCGATCGTCGCCCCGGCCGGCAGCCGCCCGTCCCGCATCCGGGGCGAGATGAACTGCATCAGGTACACGGTCGGGATCGTCGGGGCGGCCGCGCGCACCCGGTGCAGGGAACGCGCGGAGAAGCTCATGACCCGGACCGGGTGCGGTCCCGCGGCGGGCGGGGTGTCCAGGCCGAAGCGCTTGAGGAGGAAGAGGAGGCGTTCCTCCACCTGTCCGGCCCAGCGGGTCGGGTGCTTCGTCTCGATCGCGAGCTGCACCGGCCGTCCGGCGTCGGAGACGAGCTCCAGCAGGCGCTCCAGGGTGAGGACGGAGGTCCGTTCGGGGTCCGCGTCCCAGTCGGGGGACTCCTCGCGGTCCTTCCAGGAGCCGAAGTCGAGGGCGGCGAGATCGGCCAGCTCCAGGGCCGACACGGCGCCGCGGCCGTTCGAGGTGCGGTTCACCCGGCGGTCGTGGACCAGCACCAGGTGGCCGTCGGCGGTGAGCCGGACATCGCATTCGAGGCCGTCGGCGCCGTCCTCGATCGCCTTGCGGTAGGCGGCCAGGGTGTGCTCGGGGGCGTCCTCCGAGGCGCCGCGGTGGGCGACGACCTGGATGGTGCGCGGCATTGCGTGGGTCACCGGGTCATCGTGCCACCGAGAGGGCCCCCGGCGTCGAGGTCCATCCTGTGGATCCGTCCGAAATGTCGGATATAAAGAATGGGGAGAGATGCACAGGTCCGGCTTACAGTGCTCTGACGGGTCATGGGAAAGGCTTTGCCCAGGAACTTGTGCGGCACGTCGAACGTTCAGTCGGACCGATCGCCAGAGATTTTTCGAAGCCGTGTGTGACGAGGAGAGAGCGCTGTGAGCATCGAGAACGAGGGCACCGCGGCCCCCACACCCCCCGCGGCCCCGTCCGTACCCCCTGCTCCGGCCTCCGAGACGCAGGCGGCGGGACACGCGCCCGCTCCGCAGACGGCCCATGCCGCACCGCAGGCCGCGGCGCACATCCCGGACGCTCCGGCGACCGGGCCCGTGGCCGCCGAGCCGGTGACCCAGCAGCTGCCGCCGACGCCCGCGCCCGGTACCGAGCCCACCCAGCAGATCCCGCCCGCCCCGGCCTACGGTCAGGCTGCCGCTCCGGCCGCGCACGGAGCCGGGGGCTGGCCGCCCCCGCCGCCCACCGTGCCGGCGTACGGCGGCCACGGCGGCGGCGCCTGGGGTGCTCCCCTGACCACCGACGGCGCCCCCGCGCCCAAGCCGAAGGGCAAGGGAGGCCTGATCGCGGCCGTGCTCGTGGCGGCCCTCCTCGCGGGCGGCATCGGCGGCGGCGTCGGCTACTGGGCCGCCGAGCGCAGCGACAACGGCACCGGCTCGACCACGATCAGCGCGGCCAACACCCCCAAGGACCTCAAGCGCGAAGCCGGCTCCATCGCCGGCCTGGCCGCGGGCGCACTGCCCAGCGTGGTCACCATCGAGGCCTCGGCGGGCGACGGCGAGGGCGGCACCGGCACCGGGTTCGTCTACGACCAGCAGGGCCACATCCTCACCAACAACCACGTGGTGGCCTCCGCCGCGAACGGCGGCAAGCTCTTCGCGATCTTCTCCGACGGCAAGAAGTACGACGCCGAGGTGGTGGGCCGCGCCCAGGGCTACGACGTCGCCGTCCTGAAGCTGAAGAACCCGCCGGCGGGCCTCAAGCCGCTGCCGCTCGGTGACTCCGACAAGGTCGCGGTCGGCGACTCGACCATCGCGATCGGCGCCCCCTTCGGCCTGTCCAACACGGTCACCACCGGCATCGTCAGCGCCAAGAACCGGCCGGTCGCCTCCGGAGACGGCAGCGGCAGCAAGAACTCGTACATGAGCGCGCTCCAGACGGACGCCTCGATCAACCCGGGCAACTCCGGTGGCCCGCTGCTCGACGGCCGAGGCGCGGTCATCGGCATCAACTCCGCGATCCAGTCGGCCGGCAACGGCGGCTTCGGCGGCGGCCAGGCCGGTTCCATCGGCCTCGGCTTCGCCATCCCGGTCAACCAGGCGAAGAACGTCGCCGAATCGCTGATCAAGACGGGCAAGCCGGTCTACCCGGTGATCTCGGTGTCCGTGGACCTCCAGGCCAAGGCGGAGGGCGCGAAGATCTCCGAGCAGGGTGCGGCGGCCAACGAGCTGGTCGACCCGAACGGCCCGGCCGGCAAGGCGGGCCTGAAGCCCGGCGACGTCATCACCGAGTTCGGCGGCAAGCCGGTCGACAGCGGCCCGACCCTGATCAGCATGATCTGGACGTACAAGCCCGGCGACACCGTGAAGCTGACCTACCTGCGCAGCGGCAAGCCGACCACGGTCGACATCACGCTCGGCTCGCGGGTCGGCGACAAGTAGCAGTACCGGCCACGGCGGTGGCCCGATGAGGAGGGGCCGTAGGCGGGATTCTGCCTACGGCCCCTCCAACGTCCGCTTATGCTTCGTTGGTGTTCGATTCTCGGCACATACGGACCTTCCACACGGTGGTCGCCTCCGGGTCGTACTCGGCGGCCGCCCGTGTGCTGGGTTACACCCAGCCCGCCATCACCCAGCAGATGAAGGCGCTCGAACGCGCCGTCGGCACCCCGCTGTTCACCCGCGTGGGCCGCAAGATGCAGCTCACCGAGGCCGGTGAGTCGCTCTCCCGGCACGCCGAGACCATCCTCGGCAACCTCTCCGCCGCCGAGGCACAGCTGAGGGCGTACGCCCGCCTGCGCACCGGGCGGGTCAGGCTGTGCGGGTTCCCCAGCGCCAACGTCACCCTCGTACCGGAGGCCCTGAGCGGCCTGGCCAAAGACCATCCCGGCGTACAGGTGGAGCTGCTGGAGGGCGAGCCGCCGGAATCGCTGCGCCGGCTGGAACGCGGCGAGTGCGACATCACCCTGGCCTTCACCTACCCCGGCCTGCACGAGGAGATCCCGGAGGAAGTCGCCGAGGTCAGGCTGCTGGAGGACCAGCTGACGGTGCTCCTCCCGACCGGGCATCCGCTGGCCCGGCGCCGCGCCGTGCACCTGGCCGACCTCGCCGAGGAACGGTGGATCGCCGGCTGTCCGCGCTGCCGGGCGAACCTGCTGCACGAGTGTGCGGAGCTGGGCTTCGTGCCCGACATCCGCTTCGCCACCGACGACAACCTGGTGGTGCAGAGCCTGGTCGCACAGGGGCTGGGGGTGGCGATGATGCCCGCCCTGGTGCTGCCCTCCCTCTCGCTGAGCCGGGTCTGCGGGCGGGCGCTCCAGCCCGCCGCGCGCCGGCACATCGCCGCCTACGTCTACCGGGACCACCTGCGGATTCCGGCGACGGCCGTGGTCCTCGACGCACTGAAGCAGGCGGCGGCGAACCGGGTCGGCTGCTGATCAAACCATAAGCGGTGCTTGGGTTTTCAGGTCATAACTGTCGTTGGACGTGATGGAACGACGGCAGCACGCTGCCAATATGACCACCACCACGCCGGCCCGCACCACCACGAGGATGGCCGCCCTCGTCAGTGAGATCCGCACCGTCGTGGAGCGGGGGCTGGCTCCCGACCTCACCGCGTATCTGGTGGGGGAACGGCTCGCCCCGCACCTGGGCGCGCCCGACCTTCTGACGCCGGCGCAGCAGGAGGGCGACCCCGAGCGGTACCGCCAGCACGTCCTGCACGCCGAGTCGGACGGCAGCTTCTCGGTGGTGGCCCTGGTGTGGCTGCCGGGGCAGGAGACCTGCATCCACGACCACGTGTCGTGGTGCGTGGCCGGAGTGCACCAGGGCGAGGAGAGCGAGCGCCGCTTCCGCCTCGCGCCGGGCGTCGGCCCGGCCCGCCTGGTGGCCACCGAGGACGTGGTCAACGCCCAGGGTGAGGTCTGCGGCTTCGCTCCGCCCGGCGACATCCACAAGGTGCGCAACTCCTGTGGCAGCAAGGCGATATCCGTGCACGTGTACGGGGCCGACGTGTCCCGGCTGGGCACCAGCATCCGCCGCGTCTATACGCTCCCCGTCGACTGATGGCCCTCCTCCACCGCCCGCACGGCGTGGCGGTCCGGCCTGTTTCACGTGAAACATCCACTCCCTGGCCCGGATTGGCGATGGCCGCGGGCGGGGCGCTGACCGCCTGGTGCATCCACCGTCTCGTGCCCGCCGTGCCCATGCTGACCGCCTCGGTGGTGCTGGGCATCGCGGTGGCGCACCTCCCCGGTCTGCGGACCTTCGTACGGGGAACCGCGCGCCCGGGCCTCTCCCTGGCCGGCCGGCGGCTCATGCGGATCGGCATCGTCCTGCTGGGCCTCGGCCTGGGGCTGGACGAGGTGCTCCGGCTCGGCTGGGCCACGGTGGCGATGGTGGTGGGAGTGGTCGCGGCCACCTTCCTCGGAACCGTCTGGCTAGGACGGCGCCTCGGCCTCCCCGGCGACCAGCCGTTGCTGATCGCCACCGGCTACTCGATCTGCGGGGCCTCGGCGATCGGCGCGGTGAGCGAGGTGTCGGGCAGCGACGAGGAGGACGTGGCCGCCTCCGTGGCACTGGTCACCCTCTGCGGAACCCTCGCCATCGCGGTTCTCCCGCTCCTCCAAGGCCCGTTGGGACTCTCCGACCCGGCCTTCGGTCGGTGGGTGGGCGCCGGCGTCCACGACGTCGGCCAGGTGGTGGCGACCGCGCAGACCGCCGGCCCGGACGCCCTGGGCGAGGCGGTGCTGGTCAAGCTCATGCGGGTGGCGCTGCTCGCCCCGCTGGTGGCGGCCGTGGCCTTCTCCGTACGGGCCCGGCGGCGCGGAGTGCGCACGGCCTCGGGGCGCCGGCCGGCCCCGGTCCCGCTGTTCGTGGCCGGATTCCTGGCCGCGGCCGCGCTGCGCGCCACCGGCGTACTGCCCGACGTAGCGCTGGAGTGGGCGCACACCGCGCAGGAGGCGCTGCTGGCGGCGGCCCTGTTCGGCCTGGGGAGCGCGGTGCACCTGCCGACGCTGGCCCGGACCGGGGGGCGGGCGGCGGCGCTGGGGCTCGGGGCGTGGGTGGTGGTGGCCGGCGTTTCGTACGCGGGCGTGCTGCTCACCGTATGACGGCGCAACAGCGGGGAGTTGGCCATTTCCTGGCCGGAACCGACCGAACGTTCTGACTGCCCGCTGACATTGACGCACGGCCGTGCCACTCTGCCCCGGCAAGGCCGCACCCGGCACAAGCCACCACGCACACAGCCACCGCGCACACGCACCACGCACACGCACCACGCACACACGCACCGAGCACAGCCGATCCGCACCGACCGTTCTTCACCCCCACCCTGCCCGGCTTCATCCGGACCGGGCACGGCAGAAGGAGTCATGCGTGAATCGTCATCGCACGGCCTTATCCGTCCTGCTCTCGGCGGGCGCCCTGGTCACGGGCGTCCTGACGGCCGCCGGCCCCTCGGTCGCGGCGGACGCCCCCGCGTCCTTCCGGCAGCAGCACACCTCCGGCTTCTGGACCGCCGAGCGCATGCGGAGCGCCACCCCGCTCGACGTGACGGCGGTCCCCGGCGCCTCCCGCACCCCGGTCGCCGCCTCGCCGGCGCCCACCAGGATCGCTCCGACGGCTGCCGCGTCCCCCACCGCCTTCCCGCAGGCGGGCGGTGCGTGGACGGGCGGCGGCGCGGTCGTGAAGACCTCGGGCCGGGTCTTCTTCACGATGGGTGGCCGGACCGCTTCCTGCTCGGGCGACTCGGTGACCAGCGCCAACGGCGGCACGGTCATCACGGCAGGCCACTGCGTGAAGTACCAGGGCGCCTGGCACACGAACTGGGTCTTCGTCCCGGCCTACAACAACGGGTCCGCGCCCTACGGCCAGTGGTCGGCCACCAAGACCTTCGCCACCGACCAGTGGGCGGCGAGCGAGGACATGAACATGGACGTCGGCCTGGCCGTCGTCGCCCCGCTGAACGGCCAGACCCTCAGCCAGGCCGTCGGCGCCCAGGGCATCCTCTTCAACGGCGGCTACAACAAGAAGATGTACTCCTTCGGCTTCCCGGCCGCGGCCCCGTACGACGGCACGAAGCTGGTCTACTGCAGCGGAAACAGCGGCAAGGACTTCCTGCTGACCCGCGACCACAGCCTGGCCTGCAACATGACCGGCGGTTCCAGCGGCGGCCCCTGGTTCCAGGACTTCAACGAGGCCACGGGCCTGGGCACCCAGGTCTCGGTGAACAGCTTCGGCTACACCTTCCTGCCGAACCGGATGTACGGGCCCTACTTCGGCAACGAGGCGAAGGCGGCCTACGACAAGGCCCAGGTGTCCTGACCAGGTGTGGGGAGCCCGGCAGGCCTCGTTCACCGGCGGGTGAGCAGGGCTCCCCACATGGCCCGCGTGCGGTGGGCGCGGTAGGACAGCTTCTTCCACGGCCGGTACCGCCAGGGGAACGCTTCCGCGTAGCCGTCGACGTGGCGGAACTGCTCCACGGCGGCCCGGTAGCGGCCCTGGCGGAGCAGGAAGTACGCGAGGGCGTGCCGCGCCGAGGGCAGGTTCGGGTGGCCTTCGGCCGCGGCCACGTCGTCGAGCGCGGCGTCGACGAGCGCGGTGAGCATCGGGGTCCGGAAGAAATCGGCGGGCACGCGCCCCTCGGCACTGAGGACGTGGTGCTCGTACCAGGAGACCAGCGGCAGCACGGTCAGCAGGCTGCCCCTCGGCGCCCGTCGCGCGGCCTCGGCCGCGAACTGCTCGGCCTCCTGCGCGGAACCGCGCCACTTGCGGCACTTGTACTGCAGGGCGGCGGAGTGGGCCTGGTAGTGGTCGGGCGCCCGCTTGGTGACCTCGGTCCACAGCGATCGCATCTGCTCCTTGGAGTAGCCCAGCCCGAGGGCGACCCAGATCTCCTTGGCGAGCGGGGTGGGGTCCTCCGGGTTCAGAGCGGCGATCTGCGCGAGATCCTGCTGCGCCCCGGCCAGCTCACGGTGGAAGCCCTGGGCCTGCTCGGCGGAGGTCGCGCTCGCGTAGGCGGCTCCGCGCAGCTTCCAGGCGTACTCGACGCGCGCGCACGCGCTGACCAGCATGGCGTCCGGGTCCTCGGGGCGGGCGGCGTGCCACTTTCCGAGCCAGGCGCCGTCGTCGTAGACGGCCGTGTACGCGAGGTGTTGCACGTAGTGCGCGCGCAGGTTCCAGTCGCTTCCGGCAGAGCCCACGAGGAGGGCCGCCGGCTCCCACTCCCCCGTACGGACGGACGTGAGGACGGGCTCGAGCTGCGGGTCGGGCCCGGGCAGCCGGCCGTTCTGGGGCCGGAGGGGGAGCAGTCCGTACCGCAGCCAGTACGCGGCCACGAGAGAACCTATGAGGATGATTGCGGCCATGGATGTCCCTGATGCCTTGAAAGTCGTTCGGTTGTTCGAGCGCTGAGCGCAGCGGAGTATGCACACCCGCCAGCGGAAATCGCAACGGCGATTAGAGGGCGCCCCGAGCGGTGGCGCCAGCCGGTACTCTGGACCCCGCTCCGCCGCTGGTCGGCAGGGGCGAGGGTGGGTTGCCCGAGCGGCCTAAGGGAACGGTCTTGAAAACCGTCGTGGCGCGAGTCACCGTGGGTTCAAATCCCACACCCACCGCCACAGGTCAGAGAACACGCTGATCAGAAGGGGTGCCCCTCCACGAGGGGCACCCCTTCGTCGTTCACCCTGTCTCACCCTGGATCGCCCCTGTCGCCATGGTGACCAGCGTGTGTGGCCAACTTGTGGCCAGGCCATCAGGACCCCCCCGTGGTGCTCTCGTCCGCCAGGGCCTGGTCAATGAGCTGGTTTGACACCTGCTGCTGGCCGCGAAGGATCTTGGCGTAGAACTTCCAGAGCACCGCCACGCTGTGCCCGGCGCGGCGAGCCACCTCGACGGGGTCCACTCCGGCCTTGATCCACAGCGATACGCCGGCGTGCCTCAGGGAGTACGGGACCTCCGCGAGCGGCGTCCCGACATCCTGAGCAGGCAGTGCCCTCCGGCGTGCTTCGCTCCACACGCGGGTGTACTCGTTCGAGCCGACCCGGCCGCCCTCAACCGCGCGGAAGAGCCGCCCATCGGCGGCAGCGCCATCGCGATCCAGGTGGCTCCGGAGCAGCCGTACAAGTACGGGCGGGATGGGTACAGACCGGCTGGCCTTCCGAGCCCTCCGCTTGAGACCCCGCTCGTCGTAGGACGTCCCTCCATCTGTCCACCCCGCCCCGACTTCCGGCCGACTCCGGCGAAGGACGAGCTCCCCCCATCCCTTCAGGGGAAGCTTGCAGTCAGCCTTGGTGAGTGCGGCCACTTCGGACGGACGCATGGCGGCGTAGTAGATGCAGCCGAAGAAGGCATGGAGGTGCTCGCCCCGGGTGCCCTGCGCGCCGACGGCATCCAGGAGCCGACTCGCAAGCTCGGGACCGGGAACGTACTGGAAGTCGACTTCGTCATCGGTCTGCGGAGGGTCCCAGTCGACCTTGGGGAGAGGGTTGGCGGGTAGGACGTCGCACTCGACGGCGTACCGCAGGGCGTTGCTGAGGACAGCACGCTTGCGCCGGACGGTGTTGTCGGCCGCGCGCTTGCCGTTGAGGAGCCGCGAAACAGCGGACAGGGCACGGCGAAGATTCTCCGACTCCGCCACATCGGTCACGCGGAGAGAGTTTTTTGCGATCCAGTCCAACGCCTGAGCAACGGCGGCCGGCGGCTGCTCGGCCTCCATTCGGGCGACCACGTTCCCGTTGCTGGCTACCGTCATCTGGAAGGCCCACGATCGTAGGGCCAGTCGGAGAACCTGCGGGTTGGGAGCAGCCTTGCCGCCGGTCACCAGGGCCATGGTCACGTTGGTCATCGCCTCAGCGATGCCGACGCGGTGTTTGGCGGCTGCGTCCGGCCACTTCATGCAGGTGTAGGCGCGGGCGTGCTCGAACCAGGTGGGCGACTTGAGCTGACGAAGCTCCGAGACGGGGAGCCCAGATGTGACGTCGAACTGCTCGCCGTCGCGGACGGCGCCCATGAGCTGAGCGCGTCGACCGTCGGCCAGCGTCTTGGTCAGGAACGGAGCCTGGTGCTCCTTACCCCCGACGACCCATCGCAGCTGGTAGGGGGCGCTTTTGCTCTGCCTGGAACGGATACCCCAGATCCGCACGTCATAGCTGTACAAGGTGACTCCGCTCAAAGGGGAGGGCCCCAGCCGTCCGGCTGGGGCCCTGTGATGTACGGGTCGGGTCTACGCGGCCGATACCTCGCACCCGCTCAACCAGGCGTCCAGGTCGGACCGCCGGACACGGAGTTGACCGTTCGGGAGCTTGTGGAGTCGGGGCGCGTTGCCACGAGAGCGCATGCGGTAGAAGGCGGCACGGCTCATGTCGATCTCAGCGAGTACCTCAGCGAGCTTGAGCATCTGAGGGCGGGCCATCGTTCACTCCTTGCCGTCTGGCGGTCGTGCGCGAGTTGGATTCACATTGCGTTGAGTCGCGACTCAACGCGTCTCAGACGTGGTCTATGGCCGGTTGAGTCGCGGTGAGTCGCGACTCAGGGGAATGTGGATCGGACTGCTTGAGCGTGATCCCGCTGTACGCGGGCACCTGCCGGCCGTACTGGTCGCGTGGGCGGGTGCGGCGGAGCTGGGGGACGACCGACTGGAGGTTGCGGCCGAAGACCTGCTTGGTTCCGGCCCGTACGCCGTTGTCCTCGGCCCACTCGCGCCAGGCGGCCCACAGGGCATCCACGGGTACTTCGCAGGCTGGTCCGGTGTTGCAGCGTTCGCGGACGAATGCGCTGGTGGGGGATGCGGTGTCCTGCATGATCATGACCGCGTCCTGGGAGGAGGCGGGTTGGGTGATGCGGCCGGTCTGCTGGAGGCGGGCGAGTCCGTCGAGGGCCCAGTTGAGGATGCCGGGCATCTCGCGCTTGAGGGATTCGTCGAGGGTGGTGTCTTCCTTGCCGAGCCAGGAGACGGTCATGTTGAGGACGATGAACCGTCGCGCGATCACGCCGGAGGAGTCTCCGAAGCTGGGGAGTTCGTTGGTGAGGATCATCAGCCGGGTGGGCAGTTTCCCGGTCCACAGGTCGCGGTACTTCCGGTCGATGTCGATGGTGTCCTCACCGGAGATCGTGAGGAGCCGTTCCACCACCTGACCGCCCTCGTTGCCGGTCAGACGGGCATCGGAGATGACCGCCAGAGGCTTGTCCACGAGGGAGGACAGCCCGAAGTTGGTGCCGAGACTGGCCAGGGTGGGACCTGCGATGTTCTTCTTGCCGACGAACTCGGTCAGGACCCGGGTGATGGTGCCCTTCCCGGACCGGGTGGGCCCCTTGATCAGCAGGATCTTCTGCTGGTCGGTGCGGCCGGACAGGACGTAGCCGAACCATTCCTGCAAGGCCTGGATGGCGCTGGGGTCATCGGGCCAGAGCTGGTTCAGGAACTTCTGCCAGGTCGGGGCCGTGGCGTCCTCGTCGTAGGCGAACGGCACGGACACGAGATTGAAGAACCCCGGTGTGTGGGGCAGCAGTGCCCGGTCCCGGATCCGCAGGAGTCCGTTTTCGCAGGCGACGATCGGGCTTCGGTCGGTCGCAGCTTCCTCCCGGTCGGTCCAGGAGGGGGCGTCCACCTCCGAGGGCAGCAGCGTGATGGCGGACAGGGCGTCCAGGAGGTTGCTGAGCTTGGTGCGAGTGGGCGCCCAGTCCTTGACCTCGGGCAGGCCGTCCTTGTCGAGGCCCGCTACGTAGGTCGCGTGCTCCAGTTCCTTGTAGAGGGTGGCGCGCATCTGCTGCTCCTCGAACTCGCGCCAGCAGGTGCCCGTCCAGCGCATCCACGCTCCCCGCCACCGCCGGCACAGCAGACGCTCCTGCTCGTCCTGCCAGCCGGGCAGGATCCGGCGCGCGACGGCCATCGGGTTGGACGGAGCGGGCAGCTCCTCGGCGAGGCTCATGCGGCCTTCCCTCCTTCCTGAGCGGGCGTGATGTGGGCGCAGTCGGTGCGGTGCTGCTCGTGGTCGGCGATCAGGGCGATCGCGCGCCGCTGTCCGGCGGCGAACAGGTCCCGCCCGCACATGCACCAGGACCGGACGGACGGGGTCACGCCGCGTCCGGGGGCGGTGATGTGGAGCCAGGCGACGGGGCGGCGCCCGTCGTCCCAGCGCGGGTGAGAACGAAGGGCAGGAAGGACGCCTTCGGCGACGACCTTCGGCGCACCACTCCCGGTGGTGGCGCGGGTTGGTTTGGCGGAGCGGGGGCCGGTGGTCACGATGCCCTCACCGCCGCGGCGTCGAAGCCACGCGTGACCGCGCGTTCGGCGTACGCCTCGGGCACGCCGACGGCGACGGCCGCGTCGATGATCTGGTCTCCGAGGATCTCCAGTCCGCAGGGCCCGGGGCATCGGGTGTGCTGGTTGGCGAGGAAGCGGGCGACCCCGTATGCGGTGCTGCCGGCGCCCTGCTCGGGGCATGCGGCGATCCTGGCGAGGCCCCGGGTGAGGCCGGTCTGGACGAAGGTGTCGTTGTGGCGGCATCCGGTGGCAACCGAACGGTCCCAGGTGGCGCGGGTCGGGGAGGAAGAGTCCACCTCCCCGCGAAGGGCCCGGGTGGACTCTTCCCTCACGACCAGCGCCCGGACGACGTCCGGTAGGACCGTGATGGGGCCGGTGCCGGGGCCGTACCAGCGGGCGTAGGACATGAGGGACTTGACGTCCACGCCGGGCCGGACCTTGTTGGCGGACTGCATGGCGCCCCGGTAGATCCAGTGCTCCCCGCGGGTCGTCGCTACGGCCTTGGTGGCGGGGAGGTGCTCGCGGGCCCAGGCCATGGCGTCTGGGTTGTCGAGGTCTACGACGGTGAGGTGGGCCCCGCCGGGGTGGTAGGCGAGGGCGACCGCCTGGCGCCAGGCGGTCGCCCAGGCCGGGCCGGTGAGGATGTCGGGGTCGGTGGCGGCGGCGGCCCAGCCGTGGCAGGGGGCGGGGCAGTGGCAGGGCCCGGCGAACTTCATGTTCGGGCGGTCGCCGCATTGGCAGGGCCCGACGCCTTTGCTGCTGGTGCAGGCGGGGCAGTTCCCGAAGGGCAGCTTGCCCTCCCGCAGCGGCAGAACGGGCAGCCCCAGCCCGGCGAGCCAGAGCGCGGTTCGTAGCTGGGTGGGTAAGGCCGGGCGGGCGGGGTCTCGCGGGAAGTCGGTCGGGTGGGTCATGCTGGTCTCTCCAGTTCTTGAGGGTTCTGGATGAGGGCGGCCCCAGTCATTGGCGTGAGGGGGCCGCCTTCGGTGTTCTTAGAACGGGGGTTCGTCGCTGGTGGCCCAGGGGTCGGCCGTGGTCCGGCGGCGGTGGGGCAGGTGCGGGAGCGGGAGCAGGGTCCAGCGCTGTTCCTCGTTCCAGCAGGTGCAGGGGTCCCATTCGGTGCCGGCGTACTCACCGGTCTCGTAGTCGCCGTAGTCGTAGCTACGGCCGCCCTCGCCCTGGCAACGGGGGCAGGTGGGCCGGGGGGTGTCGGTCAGGATCAGGGCCGGGCGGGGCCAGGTGGTCCGGCGGATACGGAGCCGGGGCATGTGCTGTCTCCCTAGAGGTTGGGGATGGCGTGGACGATGGCGTTGGCCATCTCGTTGATGGGGCCCGCGGCACCGGTCGAGGCGAGGAAGAATCCGAAGCCGGCGGCGACGAAGGCGCTGCCCGCGCTGAGGCTGTGGGAGCGCAGGAGGAAGTACAGGACGAGTCCGAAGAGCGCGACGAGCGAGACGGTGATGGCCATGCCGGAATCTCCTTTGACGGCAGTTCGGGGTGGCTGGGACGCTGCTCGCATCCCGGGTGCTGACAAGCTCGGGGTCTTACCGGTGGCCGTGTCCGCCTAGCTCCACCATCGGAGCGGGGTCCGCCTTATGGCGTGCGGCCACCGGCCTGCTGTCCGGGGTCAGCGGTTGCCGGCGCGGTGGATCTCCCGGCTGTGGTTGTGCAGGCGACGGCCGACGCGCAGGCGCTTGCCCTGGCCCTTGCATCGGCGACAGGGCTTGACCCGCTTGAGCTTCCCGGCGCGGTTGACGGTGAGCTTGGCGCCGGCACCGTCGCACTTGCGGCAGTTCCCGAAGGGGCTGGCCATGCACAACAGGGTGTAACCGGCGAGGGTGGCGAGGATGAGGGCGGTGCTAGCGATGAGCATGCGGGTCTCTTCCCATGGCTGGGGCGGTTCCGGGGCTTTTCGCAGGTGAGCCGCTAGATGCTAGTCCCCTGTTCAGAGGCGTGATGGGCTGCTAGCGGGGGTGCTAGACCTAGCAGCGGCGCCCGCTAGGTCTAGCACCGGTTCGAGGGTCAGGCCGCGGCCCGATCGGCGTCACGGCGAGTGATGGCGGTGGTGATGTCGGCGCGCTTGATGCCCCGCCGGTTCTTGCCCTCGCCCTCGTCGGTCTGGCCCCAGACCTGGCCGGGCTTGATGCCCCAGGGCCTCAGGGCGGCGGTGACGTTCTCGCCCTTCCACCCCGCGTACACGTCGGGGCGAAGGCCGGTGAGGCGGGCAGCGATCCGCTCGCACCACACCGCGTCCTCGTCGGCCGGAATGACCGCGAGGACGTCGGCGAGGATGTCGACGCCGGCCGTGGCCTCGGGGCCCTTGCCGATGGCGTGGCCAGTGACGTTGCCGTACTCGTCGCGCATCTTCCGGGCGCGGGCCACGACCTGCTCGGCGGCGACCGCGTCCACGAACGCGGAAGCGACGATGCGCGGGTCGTCTCCCTCGCCGGCCATCCAGCAGATGCCGCGGTCGGAGCGGGAGAACATCGTGGCCCGGTACCCGGCCTTATACATCGAGGTGCCGAGAATCATGTCGTTGGCGGGCTGCCCCATGACCTTGAGCGCGAACCTGAGGACCGCGTTCGCGGAGATGCCGGTGGGCAGGGACTTGGCGTCGGGGCGCTGGGTGCCGAACATGCCGACCATGCCGAGGGCGGGGCCGCGCTTGGTGATGTCGGTGCAGATGTCCTCGATCTCCTGGCCGTACTTCTCGTGCTCGAAGGGGACCTGGCACTCGTCCAGGCCGACGACGATCGGGTGCAGCCCGAGGGTCTTGTCCGACGCGAGTTCGGGGGTGACCTTCGACTCCGGGCAGCGTGAGCGGGGCAGGGACTTGATGACCTTGGCGCGGCGGCGGAGCTCGTCCTTGAGTTCGCGCAGGGCCTGGACGACGTACTCGATGTCGTCGTCTTCTTCGCCGGCCCGGTAGCGGTGGCAGACCGGCTCCAGAGCGGAGAAGTCGCCGGTGCCCTTGAAGTCGAACGCGTGGATCTCGGCGCGCGGGTCGAGGGCGGCGATGAGCAGGAGCAGCCGCATGAGGAACGTCTTGCCCATGCGGGGGATGGAGCCGACGACGACCGCGGCGAACATGAGGGTGACGGACACGTCCCGCATGCGCTGGTCGTTGCCGAACACGACGGGCTTGAACAGGTCCACCTGCCCGGACTTCAGGAGCGGCCAGGCGGGTTTGGTGGTCTCGTTCATCGGCTTGTCCCCGACCCACAGGATCAGCCGTCCCTCGTGCTCCGTCGGGTCCGGGGCGGGCCAGACGCAGCCGACCTTGCGGCGCAGGCCGGAGGCCAGCGGTTTGCGGGCCTCCATGATGTCCTCGGGCGTCACGCCGTACGGGAGGTCGAGGTCGGCGCGGTAGCCGGGCCCGTCCCTCACGATCTCCGAGGTGAAACGGAGGCCGTTCATGTCACCGCCCTTCTTGATGGCGGCGGAAATCTTCGCGTTGCCGATGCTGTCCAACCCGCGCAGCACGATCGAGCCGGTCATCTTCTGCAGCTCGGTCTTCAACACGGCCGGGCCGATGACCGGGGCGTCGGGCTGCTGCCCGGCCAGGCCCAGGAGGAGGACCCCGCCGGCGGCGAAGGCGTACAGGTAGACGGGCGCCAGGACGTAGAGCCAGAGGGCGAAGGAGAGGCCGAACACGGCGGCGACGAGGGTGACCAAGCCGCGGAGGCGGATGCGGCCTTGGCGGAGCTTGGCCAGGCGCATGTACTCGTCGACGTCCTCGGTGCGGACGGCGAAGTCCCGCAACGGTGCTGCTTCGCGGTCCCACACCCACCGGTTGGTGGAGGCGATGAACCGGCAGGCTCCCCGAGGGCAGCGGATACCGAGTCGGGCGGCGTAGACGGGCATCCGGACGCCGTGGAAGAGGGTGGCGTAGCCGAGGTTCGCGGCGGCGTGGCGGGCGGTGGCGGCGAAGTCACGCCGGTTGGTCAGCCACCCGGCCAGGACCGGCTTGCGCTTCTCCTCGCGGACCTTGGGGTCGGGCAGGTTCGGGTTGTCGACCATCTTCGGGATCACCGGCTCGACGTCCTCGTCGGGGACGGCCCGCAGGTGCGTGGTCGGGGAATCGGTCATGCTGTGAACTCCTGCTCTCGCCTATGGGCGGGTGGGTAGGGCCCCGGAGCGGCGCGGTTTCCTTGGCCGGGACGGCCGCTCCGGGGGCACAGCTACTTACGGTTCTTGGCCTTCGCCGCGGCCTTGCGGGCAGCCTTCTCGGCCGCAGCAGCGTCCTTGGCCGCTTGCACTTCGCGCTGCCAGGCGCCGTCGATGATCCGGTCGATCTTCTTCTCCAGGTCGCCCTGGTAGACGGTCTGACTGGCGATACCGCGCTTGGCCATCCGGGCCGTGTACCAGCCGAGCTGAGCCATCTCCTTGGCGGTGAACTTCGGGTCCTTCGCCATCACGGACTCCTTCCGCGGGCCGGTCTGTCCGGCTCCCCTCACCACCCGCCCGAGGGCGGGTGGATCGGGCAGCCGTCAGCGACGGCGGCGACGAGCGAGCCTGCGTGCGTTCCTTACGGCGGCGGCGCCCTGGGAGCTGCCGGTCGACTTCACGACCGTGTGGACGCCCCACGCGAGGATCAGGGCGAGGAAGGCGAGCATCGCGATGTTCGCGGCGATCGCGGTGAGCACCCCGATGAGCAGGGGCCCGAAGTAGACGCCGGCTGCGACCGCTCCGGCGCCGACCCCGGACCCGAGGGCGATGCGCTGCACGGTCTTGTCGGGGGCGGCCTGGTGGATGTGCTGGTGGACGACCTGCGGTCCCTGGAACGCGGCGGGCAGAGATCCGGGATCGGCGTAGACGTGGCGGCCGTCGGGGAGCTGAACGACGCGCGGGAGGTCAGGCAGATGCTCCATCGAGGTTCCCTTCGGGGTAGGCGCAGGGGACGCACTTGCCGAGCGAGGCCGGGATCACGTATCCGGCATCCCTTCGGCATTCAGGGCAGGTACGACGGGCCGTATTGGCCTTGGCGAGCGCGGCGGCTTTGGCCGGGGTCATCGGTCGGACCGGCAGGGCGCGGTCCACGCGGTAGAGGAATGCGGTCAGTGGGTCGCGACGGAAGCGAGGCCGGAGTATCTGACCGGCGATGTCCTGACCGCCGGGACGCAGGCCCAGGGCGCGGAGCTGACGCCGGGTGGCGAGTCCGTCCGGGGCGAGGCGCCACGGGAAGGTGGGCAGGCCGTGGACTCTTCCCATCGGATCGAAGCAGTCGGCCCACTTGATCCGGCTCATCCGGACACCGCCGCAGCGGTGTCCCGCTCCCGCTCCGCCTTCAACGCCTCACGCACGACCCGAGCCTTGGCCGGGGACGTACGCAGGGCCTTGCGGATCCCCTCGCCGGTCAGCTTTTCGACCGGCCACGACTCCGTCAGGCTCCGCGCTTCGGCCAGCAACTCGATGTCCGTGCGGACCGGTCGACTCGATCGAGCAGCGGCCGGTACCCGACCGGTCGCCCGACGAGGACGCGTCGACTCGGCCGCCACGGCGAGCTGCGGCAGGGCCGCGATCGACTCGCCCACCGGGATGGGGGAAGAGTCCACCGCCACCCCCGGGGCCGTCTCCTCGACCAGCGGTTCGCCCTGGTCAGGCATCGACCGATTTACATCAGTCTGAGTTGATTTCGGCGTGTTCGGGTCGACTGTGGGTCGGTGGTGTAGGACTTTGGCGACGAGGTCGGATCCGAAGTAGATCGACCCGACCGGAAGCGACGTCGCCAATAGCACGAGCGCCCAGTTCGTGTAGTCCCCGTCCGCCAGTCGACTCCAGCCGATCGACTCGGCGTGCAGGTCGGGCAGGAGTCCGTGGACGTAGTTCAGGACGAGTGAGGCGAGCGTGTATCCGGCGAGTACTCGCAGGGCGAATTTGCGGGCAACGTCGGTCAGCACGAGGGCTGCGACGAGGGCGAGGGCCATCAGGCCGTCGACGACGAATGGGTAAAGTGTCGCAGCGGTGTCGTCAGCACCGATGGCCTTGGCGATGTCGCGCAGGGCGTTCCAGGAGACCCGGAACGCCATGCCGACCACGGCCACCAGGGCCAGCACCAGGAGCGTTTTGCCCGCCCGGTTCACGGGGCCTCACCGACCAGACGGACGTCGAACGAGGCGAGGAGCTCGACGGTGTCCATGTCGCCGTTGGGCAACTCCATCCACTCCCAGGCAGCGCCGTCCGCCGCCTCGTAGCCGAGGCCGGTCAGGGCGGCGGTGCGCTCGGCGAGCGTGGGGATCGGCGAGGTGCGGCCGAAGCAGTGGGTGGGCCAGTCGTCGGCGGGGTCAGCGGTGACGATGTAGATCTCCCACTCACCGAAGTAGGAGTTCGCAAGGCGGGCGCTCTGCGTCATGCCACACCGCCTTCCAGGGGTCGGACCTTCACCGCGCCCAGCAGGAGCACCCGCACCGGGTGGGGGTGGTAGTCCGGGCCGGTGTGCTCCGTCCACTCCCATTCGGCGTCCTCGGTGAGCACGAAACCGAGGTACGCCAGAGCCGCCTTGCGCGCCTCGACGCTCGGGATGTCGGTGGACATCGGCCAGGTGAAGGTGGGCCACTCGCCGACCAGCCCCATCGTGGCCACGTACAACTGCCAGCACGGGCCGGCCGTCCGCTCCGGGAAGGTCGTACCGCAGCAGCGCAGAGAGAGCTGCGCTCCGAAGATCTGCTTGCTCATGCCGCATCACCCGAGACCATCGATCCGACGATGCGGTTGGCCAGGTTCCGCCGGGCGACCAGGACCCGGTTCCGGGCACGGCGGATCCGACGCTCGTCCACCTCGGACGGCGTGCGATCGATCGTCATGATCTGGGCGTCCAGCAGGTCGACGCGCGCCTGGATCAGCGGCATCTCCTGCTCGATCGCGTCCAGTTCCGCGTCCGTCGGCTCCAGGCCGTCGGACCACGGGGTAACGAGGTTCTGAAGTGCAGCGATGGACTTCATGGGTCTTGCTCCTTCGAGAGAGGAACGGGGCCCGAACAGCAGCCCCCGGCGTTCGAGCGCTGGGGGCTGCACTGCGTTGGGGGTGGAGCTGAGGTACTCGGCTCCCTACAACCCCACCCGTACGGTCCGGGGGCCGGACGGGTGGAGGAGGCAGCCGACCGAGACGGCCAGGCGACTCGGACGGTGTTGCAGTGCGAGCGACGGCGGGCCATGAGCCCGAAGCTGCCTCACACGGCCGTTGAGCGATGACGCGGAGGGCACGGCCGGCCGTACCGGTCCAGTACGGCGAGCGCCCGCAGATGTCGGTGGAACACAGCAGCCTCCTAACCGGAGGGGCGAGGCTTCGCCGGAGCACCGTTGCCACGGCGTTCCGGTCCCGAGCCTGGGAGTCGGGTGCGTCATCGTCGCTGCTCTGACGCCAGCAGGGCGGCGCGTACCGGGTGGCACCCGAAGGTGGTCTCCAGAGCCAGCACGCAAGAGAAGGTGTTGCCGCCAGCGACACCCCGTCGCCATGGGGACGGGGGTCACGCCCCGTCTCGTTTCGCTTGACACGCTGTTGAGTTCTTAAGGAACGGGCGCTGCCTTCGTACTCGCCCCCTCGGGCTTTCCTCCGGGCTGTAAAGCGGGCTCTCGGTCGTACGTGCACACCGAAGTTGAGCCCTTGCGGGCCATCTGGTGCGCACCAGAAGCATGGCATCTGGTGCGCACCAGATGCAAGCCCTTGGTTCGTTCGGGGCTTGCCGGTGTTCTTCCGGTGTGACTTCAGGAAACGACCCAGACAGGGGGTCTCGGTAGCCAACAGGGGTTAACCTCAAGGGTGTTAACCCGCTCCCACCTGCGGCGATTCGGTTAAGCCCCCGCAGGTGGCACGGCCATCGGAGGCGATGCACGTGGGCAAGGGATTACGAGCTGTTCGTACTGCGCGGGGATGGTCGCAGGACCGACTGATCTTCGAGATTGAGCGCTACGCGCGGCAGCACATGCTGAACGTCGCATCGAGCGCGAGCCTGAAGACCTATGTGTCGGAGTGGGAGAACGGCCGGCGGGCCATCACGGAGCGGTACGCCGTGATCCTCCGGCCGCTCCTCGGGGTGACGGACGCCGAGCTGGGCGGGGAGCCTGCACGCTCGATCCCCCAGCAAGCAGATGGCTACGAGGACCTGTTGAGTCGAATCGACGCAGCGCGAAGCCTCAGCGATTCCATGGTGGGCACCTTTTTGGACCAGACCGAGCTGCTGCGGACCATGGACCGGCAGATGGGTGCATCGGGCCTGGTGGACCAGATGAGCGGTCACCTGACGCGAATGGAGGAGGCGCTCACCTTCGCAGTCCTGCCAGGGACGCGCCGTCCGATCGCGACGGCACTGGCAGGGGCGGCGACTCTGGCAGCCTGGCAAGCGTTGGACGCAGGTTCTGTGGACCGTGCCTGGCGGCACTACGAGCTGGCGAAGCGAGCCGCGCAGGACGCCGACGCGCCCCAGTACTTGGCTCACGCCATGGGGGAGCAGGCGTACGTCCTGGGTGATGCCGGGCGACCCGGCATGGCGGTTGAGCTCATCCGGGACGCGCAGCGCACGCACGCGGAGCGGCAGTCGCCTCGCCTTCGGGCTTGGCTGAGCGCGGCCGAAGCTGAGCTGTGCGCCGCTGCTGGCATGCACGACGACGCCCGGTATGCGCTGGACCGGGCGGCGGCCGCGCTGCCGGAAGGTGTGCACGCTCGTGACTCCGACATGCTGAGCATCTTCCTGAACGCGGACCACCTGGCGCGCTGGCGGGGAAACGTACTGGCGCTCTTGGGTGACAGCTCGGCCATGGGTGACCTCTACGCGTCTCTCCAGACGACGGACCCCACGTTCGTCCGCGCCAAGGCAGGGCTGCACAGCGACCTGACGCAGGCCCACCTTGCCCGCGGCGAGTTCGATGAGGCCCGCTCGAACCTCCAGCAGGCGCGCCTGCTGGCGAACCGCACGGGGTCCGTGCGGCACCGCCGGCGTGTGGAGCTACTTACGGGGCGGCTGTAGCCCGCGACGCGAGGACGTGCAGCAGGGCGACCAGGGTTCCTGACCCCATGAGCTTCCCTTCGGCCATGAGTCGGGGGATGTCCGCCAGGGGCACCCAGGCGATCTGTCCAGCTTCCTCGATGTCCGTGGGTTCGCCCACCTTCACCGCGCCCCGTGCCACGAAGATCTCGTGAGGCGAATCGACCATGCCGATCATGGGCTGATACGTCACGACGTGTTCGACGTTCGTCGGACGCCAACCGGTTTCTTCCTCGGTCTCCCGCGCCGCCGTGGTTGCCGCATCCTCGCCTTCGTCCACGATCCCGCCGGGGAGTTCCCATCCCCACTGCTGCGGGACGAAGCGGTAGCGCCACATCATCAGGACGCGCTGCTGCTCATCGATCACAGCCGTGATCGCCACGTGGTGCAGGCGCACCACGTGGTGCTCGAACCGCTCGACCCCGGGCGGCTCAACGTCGACGAGGTCGAGGTTCACCCACCGGTTCTCGTAGACCGTCCTGCTGCCGTGGATCGTCCAGGGCTCCAGCTCTGTCGGCGTGGGCACGGTCTCGCTACCCACGACTCGGTACGAGCTGCGGTCGTACGCCTTGATGAGGTGCTCGCTCGCCAGTCGTGCGAGCACCTGGCGGAGGGCGGTACGGCCGATCTCCAGCTCAGCGCTCATGGTCCGCTCGGAGGGAAGCTTTTCGCCGGGGCCGTACTTGCCCGACTCGATCCAAGATCGGATCGTCTGGTAGACCCTCGTCGACTTCGGTCCCATCCTCAGAGCACTCTCCCCGCTGGTCGGCCGGTATACGTCAGGGTAGTCGGCGCTCAGGTCAAGGGACTCGGTCATGCCTGTCTCTCTCTGTTGGGGGAGGAGGAGCGTCAGTGTCCGGAGGTTGCCCAGGGCGGTATTGCTCGACGCTCGGGCGCTGATATTTCACCTGCGCTTTGAGGCCTGCGAGGCACTTTATGGCGCAGTTTGCGGCATATTGCACCCTAGGCCTTTAAAGTGGAATGCGTGACTCCGGATAAAGTTTGGATCTTTTTCTTATCCACAGCAGCCGTTGTTCAACTTCGCAGCTCAGGGGCGGTGTGAGGCATTTTTTGCACAGATTATGTCCACCGCTTCGCCCACAGGGTGAGGCGACTCACCCACATCTGAAATCGAGTTATCCACAGGGGCTGTGGATGAAGAGGTTTGCGGTTAGGCGCATTGCTGCCACCATTTCTTTCACACGGTGGTGAGGTCGCAAAAAGGCGGCCCCCGCTGGCACGGGAGCCGCCGTGACCCTTCGTGAAAGGTCACCAATGACAGTACCCAGTGAGTCCAGGCATTCGCAGAGTGGGGGCCGTTCCACCGGTCGGCCTGGCGTTAGTCACGGGCGTAGGTTGCTTGTCGGCCTGACGGTCGTCGCGGTCCTCGCCACGGTCCTCGCCTGCTTCTTCCCGTCGTCCGCCGGCCCCATCAGCACCGGAGCGACCGTCCTGGCGCTGGCGCCGATCGTGCAGGCGAAATTCGGTGCCTCCAAGGAGCGGCGACGCGAATCGGATGAACCCTGATCTCCTGCGTTCGGCCAACCTCTGGCCAGCACGACGGCCGAAGATAGTACGTCGGAGCTAAAGGCCCAGGTGAAGGCACGGGCGAGTTAAGCCACACGATCGGTCTTGAAAACCGTCGTGGCGCGAGTCACCGTGGGTTCAAATCCCACACCCACCGCACGTGAACGGCCCCCGACCGGGAGATCTGGTCGGGGGCCGTTTTGTCGTGCGGCCGGTCCGGCGGCGCCGGCGTCCGTGGTTCCCCTCTGCGAATTCAGCGCCTGCGGCAGCCGCCGGGGGCGCGTGCCGCCCACCGGCTTCTCCTCGCGCGGCCCGGCCTCCCGGCTTCTCCACATGTGACGCACGCCACGCAATCGCGGAGGTCTGGGCATACCAACGACTTTGAGTCATATGGCCGGTTTACCTGCCCTGGATGGTTTTGACACTCTCCGCAAAGATTATTTGCAGATGATCATCAGCATGTGAACGAAGGAAGTCAGCAGTGCAGATCAAGCGCAGCATGAAGGTCGCAGTCGCCACCGGCGCACTCATCATCGCGGGTGCCGCTCCGGCCCTGGCGACCACCGCCTACGTCGGTGGCGGCGAGTGGAGCTACGGCGCCGGTACCGCCACGGTGTGGTCGGACTACTACCACGGCTCCAAGTGCCACGGTTCGACCTCCGTCGGTGCCTACATCGACAGCGACGAGGCCGCCAAGGACTCCTGGTCCATCACCCAGGCCAAGGTGAAGCTGAGCGGCAACAAGTCGTACTACAACACCTCCTGCTGATCTGAGCCGGGTTCCACGCCCCGGCCTTTCAGTGCTGAGCCGTCCGGCCCTCCGGGGCCGGGCGGCTCGCTCCCCCCACGCGCTGCGCTCCAGAAGTGCCCCTAGCTAGGCAATAGATGCTGCATCGAGGTATCAAGTTCGCCCACGCCGTCGTACTGGCGTTCTCCGCGACCCTCTCCTTCCTGTTCCTCCGGAGTCTCGACGAGGACTGGGCCCTCGGGCACTCCGCCGTCGTCTGGGTGACGGACGCCGACGGCGCGGCCAGCGGCTCGCAAGTCGCCTCCGTGGTCGCCGATTCGCCGCGAAGAACCACGCGACGGTCGCACGCGAGGTCCCCGACCTCAAGGACCCGTCCCACCGCCGTCATCTCTACCTCGCACCCGGTGGCCCCCACTCCGACTGGCTGCGCGAGGGCTATCCAGCGTTCAGCCGCGGATACCGGACCGAAGTGCACCCCGTCTCCGAGCTGGGCCAGCGCGACCCGCGCGGCTTCTACTACGTCATCGGCCCGGACGCCGCCGCCGCGTCGCTGACCCGGACCTTCGACGACCTCGGGCTGGTCGCCTCCGTCAACCAGCCCTTCTCGCTGGCGCAGTTGACCACCGTCTACGGCGACAGCGCGCTGTACCGCTCGTTCTTCGTGGTGGCGCTCGCCGTCGTCACGATGACCGGTGCGAGCGTCCTGCTCAACGCCAAGGCCTACGGAGTGCAGCGGCTCCAGGGCAGATCGTTCGGCCGGATCCTCCTGCGGGACATGCGGCAGCTGGCGGCGTTCTGGTCGGTCGCCTGCGCCGCGGTCTCCGCCCTGACCCTGCTGGTCCTCGGTCTCTACAACGGGCTGGCGTGGTTCGGCCAGTTCGCCGCGATCGCCCTGGGCGTCACCCTCGCCCTCAGCCTCATCGCCCTCGTCACCCACTCGGCCATGCTCTGGCTGACGTTCCAGACCGACGTCCTGCGCGCGCTCAAGGGCGAACTGCCCGCGCGCGCCGCGTCGATCAGCGCCTATGTCGTGCGGATACCCGCGCTGCTCCTCGCCCTCAGCATCGCCACGGCCGTCGTGCTCGGCGCCCAGGACGTCCTGGCCCGGCAGGAGAGCCGGGAGGCGTACGCCAAGATCGGCGACGCCACCTCGATCCGGTTCAACGGCAGCCTGGCGAGCGACACCGCACTGCGCAGCCTGGACGAGAACGTCGGCCCCTGGCTCCGCCAGGCCGACCGCGACGGCCAGATCATCGTCGCCGGGCACCGGGACCTGCGGCTGTCGGCCGGCATACCGGGCCTGACCAAGGGCGACCTGCTCGTCGTCAACGAGTCCTTCCTTGCGAAGCAGCCCCTTCTCGACCCGGCCGGGCGACGGATCGAACCGACCGCCGCCACCCCCGGCCAGGTCCGGCTCCTGGTCCCCGAGGACCTCGCGCAGCACACCGCCCGGCTCAAGGAGCTCACCCCGACGTGGCTGAGCCCGAGCGACCCGAGCAAGATCGCGCCGACGCAGGTGACGGCCATGCCGACGAAGGACGGGCAGCGCGTCTTCACCTACAACCCGCGCGGCAAATCGCGCGCCTCGGACAACCCCGGCGCGGACGACTCCCTGGTGACGGACCCTGTCGTCATCGTCTTCCCCAACGGCGCGCCCTACCTGAGCGACAAGGGCTACACGAGCTACGCCTCCCAGCGCAGCATCGTCTTCCACAACCCGGACGACGTCGCGGCCGGTGTCCAGCAGCGGCACCTGGAGTCGTACGTCACCGCCGTGACCCCCGTGGGGCAGGACGCCGCGCTCGAGCTGCGCAAGGTGGTCGGGGACTTCCGGCTCCAGCTGTTCAACCTGGTGGTGGCCGTGGCGGTGCTGCTCATCACCGGGGTCGGCGTCTGCATCGTCCATTCCCGCAAGAACGCCCAGGCGATCTTCGCCCGCCACATCAGCGGCTGGACCTTCTCGGCCACCCACCGTCCCGTCCTGCTGCTCGAAGGCCTGCTGGCCGCGCTGCTCGCCGGATGGGTGCCCTTCCAGGTGTGGCAGCAGAACCAGGACGCCGCCCGCTACGAAAGCCTCGGCATCCCCGCCCCCACCCCGCCCGCCGAATTCACCGGGCTCGACTTCGGTGTCACCGGCGTACTCGTCGCCGTGGAGGTCGCGGCGGTGCTCGTGGCCCTCGTCGTCTTCCACCGCCGGATCGTCAAGGAAGGGGCGACCGAGTCGTGATCCCCCACCTTTCTGCAGGAGATTCCACATGATCGAGATCGAGAGTCTGTCCAAGTCCTTTGACCCGCGAACCCTCTGGTCCGATCTCTCCTTCACCGTGGCGCGCCGCGAGATGCTGGCCCTGACCGGCCGGAGCGGCTCCGGGAAGTCGACGCTGCTCAACTGCCTCGGCCTCCTCGACGCACCGAGCTCCGGGGCGATCCGGCACGAGGGCCGCGACATCACCGGCTTCGGCCCGCGCGCCACACGGCACTACCGGCGTGACGTTCTCGGCTACCTGTTCCAGAACTACGCGCTGATCGAGAACGCGAGCGTCGCGGCCAACCTCGAGGTCGCCATGAAACCGCGACGGGCGAGGAAGGACGCCCCGACGGTCGCCGAGGCCCTGGAACGGGTCGGGCTGGCCGGACGGGAGAAGGAACAGGTCCACCGGCTCAGCGGCGGTGAGCAGCAGCGCGTCGCGCTGGCCCGCCTGATCGTCAAGCAGCCCGCCCTCGTCCTCGCCGACGAACCGACGGGCGCCCTCGACCACGACAACACCACCATGGTCGTCGACATCCTCCGCACGATGTGCGAGGAGGGCTGCGCGGTCGTGATCGCCACCCATGACGATGCCGTCCGCGACCGCTGCGACACGGTCCTGACCGTCGGCGACGCCACCCACCCCGTACCTGTGAACGAAAGGCAGTACGCATGAACGCCCGCATCGTCCGCCGCACCCTTCTCGGTGCGGTGCTCCTCGCCGGCATCGCGGTCCTGGCCGTCTACGGCACGCACGCCGGCACCATCCTCGGCCGGATCGGCCTTCGGATCTTCTGACGGCCGCCTTTCCCCGCTCCTCTTTCTCCGCTCCTCTTTCTCCGCTCGTCCGCAGCAGGTCCAGGTCCCAGACCCGGGCCTGCTGCGGCGTTCATGCGTCCTTCCGGGTGGTGTTTGTCGGAAGATCGGCGCGGAGGGTGGGGGCGGTGCGGTTGCGAACACATCATGACGAATGTATGCAGATCCGCCCGTCGGAACATCGCGAATCGAGGCACCCCGTCATGGCCCACCGCAGCGTCCTCTCATCGATCTGGACCTCCCTCCTCACCGCCCTCGTGGCCCTCCTCTCCTCCCTCGGCCTCGGCGGGAAGGCGGTTCTGGCCGGCGCCACCGCCCCGGCCGACGACGCTTCGGCCGCCGGCGTTGCGGCCTCCGCCTCCGCGGTCCGCGTCGCCCGACCGGCCGTCGCGGCCCGGCGGACCTGGCGGGCGATGATGCGGGGCGGTTCGCTGCCGCCGACCATCAAGCAGCGGATCCGCGCCGAGGCCCACGGCAAGACCCCCTCCGTCCGCCGTTCGACCACCGCCGCGGCCATGGGTGCCGGAGTGGTAACCGCCGATCGGCTCCTGACCTCGATCGCATCCCCTGTCGGCGTCGGAGTGGGAGTCGGAGCTCCCACGGTCCCCGCCCGAGGAGCGCTCGCGCTCGCCGCGTGACCCCGTACTCGCAGTCGCAGTCGCAGTCGCAGTCGCAGTCGCAGTTGTAGATGTAGCCGCAGTCGTAGCCGCAGTCGTAGTCGTACGGCGCTGGAGCCCGGTCGGTCGTGACCGTGGATCGCGCCGCGTGGCGCCCCCGGAGCGGGGCGCGGATGGATCACCCCGGCGTGCGCCGGGAGGTGTGCAGGGGGCGTGAAGCTTGGCATTGCAGGGCCGCAGGCCCGGGAGACGGTGGGGTTCCCGGACGGCGCGGCCCTTTTCGGCATGTCCGGGACCGGGCGGTCTGGCGGAACGTTTTTCCTCCTGTGCGTCGCGGACGGCGGCCGGTGCCAGGGGGCTGACCTGGTCCTTCGAGGGCGCGAATGAGGTCTATCCGATTTTGGTCATACTTGCGGGGGAATCGGGGAGTCCAGGGTGATTCGCCGGGGATTCGGTGGGCAACTCTGGTGTCGCGACGTCGTCACCACACGGAACGACCGAGGCGGTCGGCCAACTGCCTTGGAGCAAGTCCCACTTCGGTTTTCTGGAGGATAAAGACATGGCAAGCATCCGTACCGCCCGCGTCATCGCCGCCGTCGCCGCTCTCCCCCTCGCCGTCGCGCTCTTCGGCGGGGTGGCATCGGCCGACAACGGCTCCTTCGCGAACGGCGGATCGAATGCGAGCGTCGCCAGCATCATCGGCAGCGGCGTAGGCGGTTCCAACAGCGGCAACTCGTCCACCTCGCAGCAGGTGGCCACCGGTTCCGGTGCCTCCAACCAGAACAACACCGCGCAGGTCAACGGCTCGGCCTTCACGGCGATCCACCAGGCCAACTCGAACGTAGAGGTCGATTTCTTCCCCTGGTGGTAGCCGGTAGCCGCGGCCTGAGCCGCTCCGAATCCTGAGGGCGCCTGTGCGACCGGACCGGCTGGGGTCCGGTAGGGCAGGCGCCCTCGCGCGTGCCCGCACTCTCCGGGGGCGTCCTGCGCCCTCGCCTCCCTTCCCGACCTTGACACCGCGGGGGAATCTGACGGACAGTCAGGTTTCCTCGATGATGTGATGCCGGGAGGCCAGCGCCGTGCACCTTGCCCCGACCGAAGGCCAGTTGCGGCTCCGCGCCGAACTGCGGGAGTACTTTCAGGATCTGCTGCCGGACGGATCCCCCGAGGACCCGGCCCACCAGCGCGAACTGCTGCGCCGCATCGGCGCCGACGGACTGCTCGGCCTCGGCTGGCCCGTCGAGTACGGCGGCCAGGGCCGCGGCGCCGAAGAGCAGTTCGTCTTCTTCGACGAGGCCTACCGGGCCGGCGCCCCCGTCTCCATGGTCACGCTCAACACCGTCGGCCCGACCCTGATGAAGTACGGGACCCAGGAGCAGAAGGACTACTTCCTGCCCCGGATCCTCGCGGGCGACATCGTCTTCGCCATCGGCTACTCCGAACCCGAGGCCGGCACCGACCTGGCCTCCCTGCGCACCCGCGCGGTCCGGGACGGCGCCGACTGGCTGATCGACGGGCAGAAGATCTTCACCTCCAACGCCCAGAACGCGGACTGGATCTGGCTCGCCTGCCGCACCGACCCCGAGGCCCCCAAGCACAAGGGCATATCGATCATCCTGGTGCCCACCGACGACCCCGGCTTCGCGTGGACCCCGATCGAGACGGTCGGCGGCCTCACGACCACGGCGACGTACTACGACTCCGTCCGCGTGCCCGCCGGCAACCTCGTGGGCCCCGAGCACGGCGGCTGGGGCCTGATCACCAACCAGCTCAACCACGAGCGCGTGGCGCTCGCCGCCATCGGCATGCAGGCCGAGGACTTCTACGGGTACGCGCTCAGCCACGCCCGTACCCCCGACCCGGTCACCGGCGACCGGCCCGCAGACCTCCCCTGGGTGCAGTCCCGCCTCGCCGAGGCGCACGCGCGCCTGGCCGCCGTACGCCTCCTCAACTGGCGCCTCGTCCAGGACGTGGGCGGCGGCAGCCTGGCCCCGGGGGATGCCAGCGGCGTGAAGTTCCTCGGCACCGAGTCCACCGTCGAGGTGTACCGGATGTGCCAGGAGGTGGTCGGCGAGGAGGCCCTGATCCGGGGGCCGGGGCCGGGGCCGGGCGTCTTCGCGGGCGGCGAGCTGGAGCGGATGAACCGGGCCGCGCAGATCAACACCTTCGGGGGCGGGGTCAGCGAGGTACAGCGGGAGATCGTCGCCATGATGCGGCTCGGCATGAAGGGGAGGAAGCGATGACGGCGGACGCCACCGGCACCCGTACGGGCACCGGCACGGACACGGACACGGGCTCCGGCTCCGGCAGGGGTACCGGCACGGTCGAGGAGGCGGCCCGGTTCCACGCGCTGCTGGCGGCCTTCGAAGGCCGGCCGGCCGCCACCGGGGGCCGGGGCAAGGACGCGGTCAACGAGCCGATGATCCGCCACTGGTGCGAGGCGATGGGCGATGCCAACCCCGCGTACACCGGGCCGGACGCCATCGCTCCGCCCACCATGCTCCAGGCCTGGACGATGGGCGGACTCTCCGGCCACTCCGACCGCTCCGCCGCCTACGACGAGCTGTTCGCGCTCCTCGACGGAGCCGGCTTCACGTCCGTGGTCGCCACCGACTGCGAGCAGGAGTACCTCCGCCCGCTGCGACCCGGCGACGCGATCACCTTCGACGCCGTCATCGAATCCGTGTCACCGCGCAAGACGACCAAGCTGGGCACCGGCCACTTCGTGACCACCCGCATGGACGTCCAGGCGGACGGGGAGCTCGCCGGCACCCACCGCTTCCGGATCCTCAAGTACGCCCCCGCGGCCAACCGGGAGAAGAAGCCCGAGGCCCGCCGCCCCCGCCCGGTGGTGAACCGCGACAACCAGGGCTTCTGGGACGGGGCGCGGGACCACAAGCTTCTGATCCAGCGCTGCACCTCCTGCGCCACCCTGCGCTTCCCCTGGCTGCCCGGCTGCAACGCCTGCGCGAGCCCCGACTGGGACACCGTCGAGGCCTCCGGAGCAGGCACGGTGTTCAGCTACGTCGTCATGCACCACCCGCCCTTCCCGGCGTTCGACCCGCCCTACGCCGTCGCACTCGTCGAACTCGCCGAGGGGGTCAGGATGATCAGCAACATCACCGGAGTGCCGTACGACAAGGTGCGCATCGGCCTGCCCGTCCAGCTGGAGTTCCTGCGCGTCGACGACGACCTCGAACTCCCCGTCTTCCGCGGGAGCGAGGGCTGATGGACTTCCACCCCACCGAGGAACAGGCCGCCGCGGCCGGTCTCGCCGCCCGGATCTTCGCCGATCTCGCCACCCACGAACGCCTCGCCGCCGCCGGCACCGGCAGCGACGCCGAGCTGTGGAAGGCGCTCACCACGGCCGGACTGACCACCGCCGTCGAGGAGATCGGCCTGCTCGGGCTGGTCCTGCTGCTGGAGGAACAGGGCCGCACCACCGCGCAGGTCCCCTACGCCGCCACCTGCGCGTACGGGATCCTCCCCGTGGCCGCGCACGGCAGCCCCGAGCAGCGCGCCCGGCTGCTGCCGGCCCTCGGCACGGGCGAGGCCGTCGCCACCGGGGCCTTCCCGGCGCGCGGCCGGATCACCGCCTCGTCCGAAGGCCGCCTCACCGGCACCGCCCCCGCCGTGCCCTGGCTGCGCGACGCCACACACGTACTGGTCCCGGACGCGGACCGGGCGCTGTGGCTCGTACGGACCGACGCACCCGGAGTGGAGACGGCGGAGGTGGAGACCACCGCGCCCTGGTCGGCGGGCCGGCTGACCCTGACCGGTGCCGAGGCCGAGCGCATCGGGGGCGACGGCGCCTACGAGAACACCCTCGCCGCCGCCCGGACCGCCTTCGCCGGGCTCCAGGCGGGCGTCTGCGCGGGCTCGCTGGCCCGGGCCGTGGAACACACCTCCACCCGTGAACAGTTCGGACGGCCGCTCTCCACCAACCAGGGCGTCATGCTCCGCGCGGCCGACGCCTACATGGACACCGAGGCGATCCGGGTCACCGCGTACGAGGCGGCCTGGCGCATCGACCAGGGCCTGCCGGCCCGGGAGCACGCGCTGACGGCGGCCTGGTGGGCCTCCGAGGCGGGCAAGCGGGTCGTGCACGCGGGCCAGCACCTGCACGGCGGCACGGGCGCCGACCTGGACCATCCCGTCCACCGGCACTTCCTGTGGGGGCGCCAGCTGGACGCGTACCTGGGCTGCGGCAGCGAGCTGCTGGCCGAACTGGGAGCTTCGATCGCTTCGACAGCCGAGGGAGAACACGCATGAACATCGGCGACACGCTGCCGCCGCTGGAGATACCGGTCACCCGCACGCTGATCGTCGCGGGCGCGCTCGCCTCCCGCGACTACCAGGACGTGCACCACGACGCGGCGCTCGCGCAGGAGAAGGGCTCCCCGGACATCTTCATGAACATCCTGACCACGAACGGCTTGGTCGGCCGGTACGTCACCGACCACCTGGGGCCGCAGGCCGTCCTGCGCAAGGTGGCCATCCGCCTCGGCGCCCCCAACTACCCGGGCGACACCATGACCCTCACCGGGACGGTCACCGCCGTCGCCGGGAACACCGTCGAGATCCGGGTCGTCGGTGCCAACGGCATCGGCCACCACGTGTCGGGGACGGTCACCGCGGAGGTGCCGGCATGAGCGTCCGCACCCGGGACGAGCTCGGAGGCCGGGCCGCCATCGCCGGCATCGGGGCGACCGAGTTCTCCAAGAACTCCGGCCGCAGCGAGCTCAAGCTGGCCGTCGAGGCCGTGCACGCCGCCCTCGACGACGCCGGGCTCACCCCCGCCGACGTCGACGGCATGGTCACCTTCACGATGGACGCCAACCCCGAGATCACCGTCGCCCAGGCGGCCGGCATCGGGGACCTGTCCTTCTTCTCCCGGATCCACTACGGCGGCGGCGCGGCCTGTGCCACCGTCCAGCAGGCCGCCCTCGCCGTCGCCACCGGTGTCGCGGAGGTCGTGGTCTGCTACCGCGCCTTCAACGAGCGCTCCGGACGCCGCTTCGGCTCCGGCGTCCAGCAGCGGGAGCCCTCGGCGGAGGGGGCGGCGCTCGGCTGGTCGCTGCCCTGGGGACTGCTGACCCCCGCCTCCTGGGTGGCCATGACCGCCCAGCGCTACCTGCACACCTACCACCTCACTCCCGAGGCCTTCGGGCACGTCGCGGTCACCGACCGCCGGCACGCCGCGAACAATCCGGCCGCCTACTTCCACGGCAAGCCCATCACCCTCGCCGACCACGCCGCCTCGCGCTGGATCGTGGAGCCGCTGCGGCTGCTGGACTGCTGCCAGGAGACCGACGGCGGCCAGGCCCTCGTCGTCACCACGGCCGAGCGGGCCCGGGACCTGAGGCACGCGCCCGCCGTGATCACCGCGGCCGCGCAGGGCGCCGGCCGCCGCCAGGAGGGCATGACCTCCTTCTACCGCGACGATCTCACCGGGCTGCCCGAGATGGACGTGGTCGCGCGCCAGCTCTGGCGGACCAGCGGGCTGCGGCCCTCGGACATCGACGTGGGCATCCTCTACGACCACTTCACCCCCTTCGTGCTGATGCAGCTGGAGGAGTTCGGCTTCTGCAAGCCCGGCGAGGCCGCCGATTTCGTGGCCGCGGACGCACTGCCGATCAACACCCACGGGGGCCAGCTCGGGGAGGCGTACCTGCACGGCATGAACGGCATCGCCGAGGCCGTCCGCCAGCTGCGCGGCACCTCCGTCAACCAGGTGGAGGGCGCGGCGCACGCCCTCGTCACGGCGGGGACCGGGGTGCCGACCTCCGGGCTGATCCTCGGCGCCGACGGCTGAGACCCGGTCCTCCGGGCCCCCTTCCCCTCCACCTTCAGGGGGTGGGGGCTGCCCTACTCCTACAACCTGAGATGGATCCACCATCGGCACCTGCGGCCGATCCCAGGGCGGGCGGGCGCTCCTAGCGTGGAGACATGACCACGCCTGTGTGCACGCTCGCCTCGAATCCGACGCCGTACCCGTCGTTCTCGGCGTACGTCCGGACCCGCGGCACGGTCCTGATGCGCACCGCGCGCTCCCTCACCGCCAACCCGTGCGACGCGGAGGACCTGCTCCAGACGGCCCTCGCCAAGACGTACGTGGCCTGGGACCGCATCGAGGACCACCGCGCCCTGGACGGCTACGTCCGGCGGACCCTCGTCAACACCCGCACCTCCCAGTGGCGCAAGCGCAAGGTCGACGAGTTCGCATGCGACGAGCTGCCGGAGACCGAGGAGGCGCCGACCTCCGACCCCGCCGAGGCACAGGCCCTGCGCGACGCGATGTGGCGCGCCGTGACCCGGCTGCCGGACCGGCAGCGGGCCATGGTCGTCCTGCGCTACTACGAGGACCTGAGCGAGGCGCAGACCGCGGAGCTGCTGGGCGTCTCGGTGGGCACGGTCAAGAGCGCCGTCTCCCGCGCGCTGGGCAAGCTCCGCGAAGACCCGGAGCTCACGCCGGTCCGGTGAGGCGGGGGATGTTTCACGTGGAACCAGAGGATGTTTCACGTGAAACACGAACCGGTTTCTACCCCCGGGTAGTGACATGCCGAGCGGTATGTGCGCAGAATCGGCAGCATCCGTAGCCGCCGCAGCGCCGCAGCGCTCATCGGGAGGACGCTTTGCTCAGCACCATGCAGGACGTACCGCTCCTCGTCACCCGCATACTCCGTCACGGGATGACCATCCACGGGAAGTCCCAGGTCACCACCTGGACCGGGGAAGCCGAGCCGCACCGCCGCAGCTTCGCCGAGATCGGCACCCGCGCCACCCGCCTCGCAAGCGCCCTGCGCGACGAGCTCGGAGTGCAGCAGGACGACCGGGTCGCCACTCTCATGTGCAACACCAGTTCTAAAGCACTCGCGGTCTGACCTGCGGAAACGCGAAACGCTGGCGGCAGCAAGCGGCCCCGACACCTGGGAAGGTGCCGGGGCCGTCGCCTGTGCGGAGGTTTCTACTGCGCGGCCAAGACGACCAGGCCGGCCCAGGCGGACGGGGACACCGTCAGCACCGCGCCGCCCTTCACCTTGCTGTCCCGCACGGGGACGACACCGTGAGTCGCAACGTACTGGGGGGCCCACTCGACGCACTCGCCGCCGTTGTTGCCGCTGTACGTCGACGCACGCCAAGCCTGCTCGGGAATGTCGGCATCGTTCATGAGTAGTGATCCTTCAATGTGGAGTCGATCAGGTCGGCCGACTCATCCGGCGGGCACGCCATGGCCGTGAGCAGATCATAGGCGCCTCGCGCCTTTTCCAAGTCGTCTGGCTCAGCTAGGAGATAACCCCGGGGGAACCCGTCCACGTGCACGACGTCGGACCCCTCGGGGAACGAGAGCACGCCGAAGGGGCTGTGGTACCCGTGGTGCCTCCCCTTGTCCGCGATGATCTGCACGCGATGCGTCGGGTCCTCGGCAAGGTCGCGCAGGTGCCCGAGCTGCGCGCGCATCACGTCCGGCCCGCCGACCGTGTGGGTCAGCACGGCCTGATTCAGGACGAGCCACAACCGCGCCGGCTGCTCGCGTTGCAAGATCCTCTGCCGCTCTATCCGAGCGGTGACCAGGTCTTCGAGATTGGCGGGACGACCGGTGCGCAGTACCGCGCGGGCGTAATCCGTCGTCTGGACCAGGCCGGGGAGAAGCTGCGGATTGAACATCCGCACGACGGCCGCCTTCTCCTCCAGCTCGACATACCGGCGGAACCAGGGCGGGAAGGCGTACCGCAGGACGAGCGGCCACAGCCGGATGAAACGGCCGTTGGAGTGCGGAAATACGCGGTCGCAGGCTTCCGCGAACTCTCTGGGCGGGATTCGGTCCCCGCTTTCGATCTTGGCCACGAGCGAGTAACCGCATGTCGCCGCCTTTGCGAGTTCCTGCCGGGGCATGCCCAGGCGCTCGCGCTCTAACCGGACCTCGCGGCCGAAGTGCACCAGCGGGGACGCGGTCGGGTCGGCAGTGTCTGCCTCTTCTGTCTCCACGCTCATTCGAACAACTCCCCGAACTCCCTTGGACAGTTGGCCCTGTCCAACCTTCCCCCCTGTTGAGAGTACGCGCGGAGCGCGACGCTTGTAGCACAGAAAGTGATCCAGCTTCCAGGCGGCCGAAAGGGGCGTGCGACATGGCGAGTGACCTGCCACGACGTGTACGTCGCGTGAGGGACCTCGACGCCGCCATATCTCGACGGGAGTTCTTCCGGCTCGGCCGCGAGGACACCCCCATGCCCGACTGGGTGCCGGCTGACGCCGCACCGATTCGGTCCACCGTACGAGCGACCCCCGAGATCCTGCGGGCCCTCACGGCTGGGCTGGAGAGGCGGTGGACCGATGAGCAGCAGCAGTGAGACCGGGGTGGCCCCGGTGCTGCACGTGCCGCACGTGCTGGAGCTGGAGCCCGTACCGGTGCCGGGGTGCCTGATCTGCGGGGCCGCCGGACGGCGCCGCGAGGCGCTCCGCCCGCTCGGTAACGGGGTGAGCAGTCAGGCGTGCAACAACATCATCCGGCAGCACCCCCACCGGATGACCGACGGAGAGGGAGCGGCGGCGTGAGTACCGCTGAGAAAGGCAACGGCGCCGCCTGGGCGCCACAGAGAGGCGACCTGGTAAAGGTCGAGTCCACGGGCAAGGTGGGCACGCTCATGGGCCTCGACTGGGGCATGTGCCAGGTCCGGCCCGTTGAGGGCGGGGTCGAGGTGGACGTCGCCCTGGACGACCTGGTGAAGCCGACCGACGAGGAGCGACTCAGCGCCAGCGTCCGGCACGCCAACGCGCGGAGCTGGGGGCACCTGTGAGGGCGGAAGAGGTGTTCGCGTTCACGGCCGAGCAGCGCGCCGAGTTGGAAGCGGGTTGGGTCGACATGCTCGCCGACCAGGAGGCCGCGGAGGTGTCGGCCGCCATACGGGAGGCCGCGCCCGTGCTGGTGCAGCGTGCTGTGCAGGAGGCGCGGCGACGGCGGGGCCGGCTGCGGCGGGCGTACGACTTCGCCGCGCGGTTCGCGGGCCCGCTCACCGCGTTCATGGTGGCTGCCAGCGTTGGCCTGTTCCTGAGCGCGGCCGTAGTGATGGAACGGTGAGGCCGCCCGTTCGCCCGTGCGGCGCCGTGGCCGTCCTCAAGCCCGAGCACATCGCGGCGGTTCGCAAGCTGCCCAGCAAGGCGCCCCCCTTCACCGGCCCCGTCGCTGCTGTGGCTGTCTGCGAACGCGGGGAGCACCGGGTGGGCGACGGGTCGGAGTGGCACGAATGTGCGCTCCGCCCCCTCGACTGGCGGTACGGCGGGACGGCGGTCGGCATCCGCTGGCAGGGCCACCGCGTACAAGCAGTGCTCATGACGTGACCTCGGACCGGCGCGCGTACCGCGCCGGCCCCATGAACCGCTCCGGAGTCGGCGCCGGAGCGTTGGGGTGGGGGTTCGACCCGTGCCGTCGTTCGGTCGGTCCCCCGCTTGGCCCCGCCCGTCCCACTCCATCGGGCGGGGCCCCCAAGACTCCGTCCCTGCCGGACGTATCCGAGATCGAGGCTCCCCCCTCTCGCATCGGGATCCCGGCAGGGGCGGCGCCAACCCCCACCCCGTCCGGCATGTACGGCAATGGGAGCCGGGCGGGGTGGGTCAGCAGGTGCACGACGGTGCGGGGACAGACCCCGTGCCGGGGTTCTTGAGGAGGCACAGCAGTGACGCTCATGGAAGCACGCAAGCGCAAGGCCACCGTTCGCGTTTCCTCCCCGTCGCCGCTCTCGCGTTGAGAGGATGCGGACGGGCGCCGAAGCGGCGCCCTGGACGCTGAAGGAAGACGGCGATATGACCTCGAACCTGGTGACGCAAGCTCTGATCCTGGCGGGTGGCCAGGCCACCCGTATGCGCCCGTACACCGACGATGCGCCCAAGGCTATGGTGCCCGTCGCGGGGTCGCCGATCGTCGGCTACCAGCTCGCGTGGCTGGCGGATCACGGGGTTAAGTCGGTGACCATCAGCGGCGGCTACAAGCACGAAATGATCACCAGTTACGTTGGGGACGGCTCACGTTTCGGTGTGGATGTTCGGTATGCCATCGAAAACGAGCCGTTGGGGCGCGGCGGCGGCCTGAAGTTCGCAGCGCGCCGCCTGGCTTTCCCCGACGCGCCGTTCTTCGTCCTCAACGGTGACGTGATCACGAACTTCTCACTGGCCAACCTGGCGGCCTGCCACGCGCAACGTGGCGGAGCCGTTACCGTCGCTCTTTCGCCGTACCGCTCGAACTGGGGCGTAGCCGATCTGGACGACGACAACCGCATCCGGGGGTTCGTCCAGTCGCCGGAGCTTCCGTACTGGATCAACGCGGGCATCTACGTCTTCAATCCCGACGTGGTCAGCATGCTGCCTGACGTGGGCGACCACGAAGACAGCACCTTTCCCCAGCTCGCCAAGGATGGGCGGCTCGTCGGCTACCGACTGTCCGGCTACTGGCGCGGCATCGACACCGTCAAGGATGTCGTGGAGGCGTCCAAGGAAGTCATTTCCTCCGGCGGTGTGCTGCCCCCGGAACTCCGCACCACAAGCCCCAACGCCTGACCCCGGGGGCCACGTTGGCCCAAGGGTCGAAAGGACGGGAACGCGTGATCAACGCGAACGAAGTCATCGGCACGCACAACGTTCTGTTCATCACGTTCGACTCGCTGCGCTATGACGTAGCGCGGGCAGCGACGCACGGTGGCCGCACCCCGAATCTCGAAAACGTGCTCCCTGACGGGCTGTGGGAAGAACGCCGGACGCAAGGGTCCTTCACCCTGCCTGCGCATACCGCGTTCTTCTCGGGATTCCTGCCTGTCCCCTCCGGCCCGGAGCGCCCGGGAAGGCTGCTCGCCTGCTACGCGATGCGCGGGACCACGATCAAGAAGCGCACGTTCGTGTTCGACGCGCCCAACGTCGTGAGCGGGCTGGCCGGCCTGGGGTACCGCACCGTGTGTATCGGCGGCGTGGGTTTCTTCTCCAACCAGACCAAGTTAGGCCGGGTCCTGCCGGGCCTTTTCCAAGAGAGCTACTGGAGTCCGCAGACGGGGACGGACTGCCCGGACTCCACCCGCCATCAGGTGGACATCGCGTTGAACGTGCTCCGGGAGCAGGAAGTCGACAAACGGCTGTTCCTGTTTCTCAACGTCTCCGCTACGCATACCCCGCACTACATGTACGTGCCGGGCGAAACGGCCGACTCGTGGGAAAGCCAGTGCGCGGCGCTCGCCTATGCCGATTCCCAGCTCGGTCGTCTTCTCGACGCTATGCCCGCTGTGGGGCCTTGGCTTGTGTTGCTGTGCGCGGACCACGGCGAGGCTTTCGGGGAGGACGGCTACCACGGCCACGGCATCGCGCACCCGTCTGTGTGGAGCGTTCCTTACGCCGAATCCCTGATGGCTGCGGCATGAGACCCTGACGCAAAAGAACGCCCCCCGTACGGCCTCTGAGGGCCGTACGGGGGGCGTAGTTGTCAGCGGGCGGTACCGGCCTGCCAGAGGGCGAGCAGGACGCCCACGACGGCGACCAGGGCGGCGAGCGATGGGAGCGGCCAGCGGCCCCGTTCGAGGGCGTCGAGCCTGCTCTCGTGGTCGGCGATCTGCTTGTCGGTCTGGTCGGAGCGCTGCACGAGCAGGGCGAGGGATCCGTCGATGCGGGTCATGCCGACCTCGACGACGGCGCGCAGTCTCTCCAGTTCGAGGGCGACGCCCGCGCCCGTTTCGTCGGGGGCCGGCGGGGTCACTCGGCGACCTCGTCGACCAGGCCCAGGCCGACGCGGTCGAGGAGGGCCTCGACGGCGGGCAGGGCCATGACGCGGGCGAGGCCACCGGCGGCGGCGAGGGCTCCGGCAACCCACGGCAGGTGTTCGGGGATGCCGGCTGCGCCGACGATGGCGGGCAGGGCGACGGCCAGGGCGACCGTGGTCTGTACGAGGGTGCGGACGGTGCGCTTGTTGGCGGCGTTCATGCGGGGCTCCTTCTGGGGGTGGGGGTGGTCAGACCTTGGGGACGCGCAGGGCGGCCCAGGTGCTCGGGCCAGGCCAGCCGTCGGCGGCGGTGCCGCTGTGGCCCTGCTTGCGCTGCCACGCGGCGTAGGACTGGCGGTCGGCGTCGGTCCACTGCGGGCCGGGGCCGGAGCGGTACCGGCCGCAGCCTTCGGCGACCAGGCGGCGGCCCATGGCGGTGACGATCGGGCTGCGGGGCGCGGCCTTGAACCATGCGGCCCCGGGGTACGGCTCGTACCGCTCGCTCGGGGCCGGCCCGGGGGTGCCGCCCGGGCGCGGTGCGCCGCGCTGGATCCACGCGTACAGCGGGCCGCCAGGGCAGGCGGTCGGGTGGCCGTCGCGGTGACCCTTGATCTCGTCTCCGGCGTTGCCCTCGTCGCGCAGCCATTCGATGGCGCCGAGGATGCCGTCGAGCTGGGCGGCGGTCGGCTCGGTGAGGCCGGAGCTGCCGACCATGGCGCACACGGCGTAGTGCGCCCTGTTCAGCGCGGACGTGCCGTTGGCGCCGGTCTGGCGGTGCGCCCCGCGGCCTTCGTAGACGTAGCCGTGCGGGCACACCATCGCGCTGTACGCGATGTCGCTGTAGTCCTCCTCGTCGTCGGCGAGGTGCTGCGCCTGGATAGCGCGGACGCGGCCGGCGCACTGGGCGTGCGCGTCCGGGTTGGCGAGGGCCGGGGGGACGTACGAGCCTTCGTAGTGGACCTTCACGCCCCGGGTGTCGGGGATGGTGGTGAGCTTGTAGCGGGAGGGCCGGGCGCCCCACTGGGCGCGGGATACGAACTGCATGCGGGGCCTTTCTGGGCATGCCGAACACCCCCGGCGCGGTGCGTCCGGGGGTGCTGGGCTGGGGGGTTGGAGTGGGCGGATCCATGTGGTCCGCCGGTGGAGGGCCGCCTATCCTGCGGCCATGGATAAAGAGGACTTGACGCAGAAGGCTTTGAAGTACGCGGCCCTTTCCGACACCACACACCTGGTGCGGGCCCTACTCGCGGAGGAACCGGCCCTGACGGGGGCGGAAGTTCTCGCACGCATGGACGAGTGGGTGAAGGAGGCGTACGTCGAGGTACAGGCGTTCCGCCCCGCGTAACAGCGCCCTACGCGGGCAGCAGTTCGCGCAGGGCGGCGACGATGCGGCGGGAGAGGTAGACGTGCCCGGCGTCCGTGGGGTGGACCAGGTCGCTGCCCACGTAGGTCGGGGCGTTGCCGGTGGTGATCCACGGGCCGTGGGTGACGACGGCCTGCCCGGCCGCGTTGTAGATCGTGCCGGTCACCGGGGAGATGAACGGGAGCTGCGCGGCTGCGGCGGCGGCCCGGAGGGTCTCGTCAGTGGCGACGATGCTCGGGGCCGGGGTGCCGGTGGGCGCCCAGCACCCGAGTACGTACGTCTCGCACGCGGGCAAGCCCTGCTTGATCTGCGCGTACAGGGCGTCGGCGGCGGCCCGGATGACGAGCTGGTCGTTTCCGGAGACGTCGTTGTACCCGCCCCACACGATCAGCCGGTCAGGGTTCCATCCGATGATGTCGGCCGGGGTCCTGGTGCCGAAATTCGCGGTGGTGCCCACGGCGACGTAGCCGGTGGCGCCGCGGCCCTGCTCCCACACGTCCGTGGTGCCGAGCAGGCGGGCGGCGCGCTGCACCCATGTGCCGGTGCCGCCGCCGGTGTTGTGGGCGCTGCCGTCGCTGATGGAGTCGCCCAGGACGGCGAGGCGTCCGCCTTGCAGGGGGACGCGCCACATGGTCGCGGACGCCGGAAGGTAGACCCCGCCGAACGGCATCGTGGTGAAGTCGAGACGGATCACGCGCGGCGCGGCGGTGCCCAGGTCGATCGTGATCAGGTGCCCAGATCCGGCGGACGTGCCTCCGGCGGGCTGCGCGACGTCGCTGACCTTCCGCCCGTCGATGGACAGACGGAACATCGACGCGGCGCTGATGTGCTTGTACCGGACCTGTAGGTACCGGCTGTCGGTCCCGAACTCGACGGACCACACGGACTGACCGGAGGTGTAGAGGTTGGGATACCTCGACGTCGGTAGTACGTACTGGTTGTCGGGGGTGCCGGTGCCGGCCAGGAACCCGCCCGCTCCGGCGAATGTGAACGCGCCCCGTACCTCGCTGCCGGTGAGGGCGATCGGGGCGGGCACGTGCCGGATGTACCCGGCCGTCGGGGTGGTGCCCACGGCGGTGGAAATGACCGGCGCGGTGCCCGCGTACAGGGCGTCGGCGGTGATCGGGTCCGGCAGGTCGCGGCGGCGCCATTTCGTGTTGGACGGTCCGGCCGGTCCCTGGATGCCCTGTGGGCCGGGCGGTCCCTGGGGGCCGGCGGGGCCCTCGACGGCGAGATAGTTCGGCTTCGTCGGGTCCGTGGGCGCGATGTCGGCGAGGTCGACGTCGGCGGTGGCCTTGGGCAACAGGATGTTGTACGAGCGGTTGGTACCGACCCCGGCGAGCTGCTCGGTGACGACGTAGGACCAGCCGGCGGGGTCCATGCCGTTGGCATCGGTGGCGGGGAGGGTGACGGATATGCGGCCCTGGGGGTCGAGCGTGGCGGTTACGGGGCCGCCGAGTATCACGTCGGCCGCGCCGAACGTCAGCATGGCCGGGGCTCGGAAGCTGACTGATCCGGTGAGGGGTTCGCCGCTGGGGAGTAGGTAGCGGGCGTGGACGGTGACGACGGGGATGGTGACGGGCAGGGTGATGGCGGCCTCCGTTCTAAGGGGTGCGCACCGGGTCGGTGGGGGTCTCGTCGGCCGTGGCGGTGTTGCGGCCGGTGGCGCGGATGAGGCGGGTCTCGACGGAGGGCCCGGCGCTCTTGGCGCGGTGCTCGACGGTCCACTCGACGCGCTGCATGTACTCGATGCCGTGCATGGGCGCGGTGATGGTGTGCTCGGTCCACACGTCGGCGGGGACGTCGTAGTCGGCCAGGACCACGGGAGCGGCGCCCTGGGGGCGCATGGTGACCTTGACCTGTCCTCCGCCGGTCCCGGCCCGGGTGGTGAGGACGATCTCGGCGACGGCGTTGATGGCCGGGCCGGCGCCCGACCACGCGACGTCGAGCGTGGTCTGTGTGGTGCTCTGGCGGGCGGTCGGGTGCAGCTGGAGCGGGATCCACGGGCGGCCCAAGAACCGGTCCGAGCGGGCGTCGTCCATGGCCAATGCGCGGTCCGGGGCGGCGGTGTCCCGTGACCACAGCTGCACGATCTGCTGCGTGGCGGACGGGTCGTGTCCGACGGTGAGGGCCTCGCTGCCGTCCTGGCGGGCGAGCAACACCCCCCAGTCGCCGCCCGGGGTCTGCCCGGCCTCGAACACGGTGGTTCCGCCGGGCGCCTTTACCCGGATCCGGCCGCTCTCGCCGATCGCGATATCACCGGTCGTGATCTCGGTCAGGGCGGGCCGCATCTGCCCGCGTCCGGCCAGCACCCTGACGCGCCGCTCCAGTTCGCGGACGCGGTCAAGGAGGTCTTGAGGGACAGCGGCCATCAGGGAACCTCCAGATACAAACGGGCGGTCTCCGCGCGCCCGCGCTCGGGCGCGGTGATGGCCATGCCGACGATGCGGTACCGGGCGTCGAGGCCGTCGGGCCACATCAGGTCGGTGATCCGCAGGCGGACGGTGGCCCCGAGCAGCGCGGGCGTGAGGGGGGTACGGGCGAGCGCGACGGTGACCTCGGGGATCGTGCGCGGGGCCCGTGCGGCGTCCCAGTCGCCGCGCGCGTGCGCGTCGAGGGTGGCCTGTTGCTCCACGGTGGTGTGGTCGCTGGTGCCGTCCAGACGCGGCCAGCCGGCCGCGTGCGCGGCCTCGTCGACGAGGACCTCGGACATCAGCGGGACGCTCTCGGCGCCCGCATCGGAGTTGGTGGAGGCGCCGCGCGACTGCCACACCGTGGCGAGCGTGGTGGCGTCCACGGGCCAGGAGTAGGACAGGACCGGGCCGGGCCGGCTGAGGACGATGTCGCTCGTCCCTGTCCGGATCACCGGATGGCCGAGTACCAGGCTCTTGATCCGGTGTCCGGTGACGGGGTTGCGGTGGGCGCTGATCCGCCACTCGAACCCGCCCTCGACGGCGGCGAGGTCGTCGAGGAGTTCGCGGACGGTGCGCAGGTCGTAGCGGGAGTACGCGCGGTCGCGCAGGACCCCGGACATGCGGGCGTCGCTCTCGATGCCGATGTGCCCGCCCTCGGCGGCCTGCGCGTCCTCGACCAGGGTCCGGGCCAACTCGAACTGGTCCAGGCCCGTAAAGACGCTGCTGGTCATGACGAGTCGGTGATCGAGGTAGCTCTCGAAGCTCCCGGCCTGGATGGCCATGGACAGCCGGCCCCGCTCGTCGCTCTGGATCTGCGAGGTCCACAGCATCCCGCCCCACCAGATGTCGCCGCCGCGCTCCAGCCACAGAGCCGTGCGGCCGGGCGCGACGGCGTCACGGACCCGGGCGGCCATGGCCCGGTTGGGGATGGGGATGGATCCGGAACAGGTGCCGGTCTTGCCGATGTAGGCGTCGAGGCTGACGCTGTGCAGCGGCAGGACGTCGAGGAGCCGATCGGTGCGCAGGTCGCACAGCAGAGCGCGGTAGGCACCGGGCAGGGTTACGGCGCCCACGAGAGGCCGTTCAGGTAGATGGCCCAGGGCGGCGTGGTGCTCGGGAACAGATTCAGGGTCAGGGATCGGCTGCCGACCAGGGCGCCGAGCGGCGGCCCGCTGCCGACCACGGCGATCCCCACGGGCAGGTGCAGCCATATCGGGACGGGGACGGCGATGGGCAGATTCACGATGGTGGTACCGGCCGCGATGCTGCCGCCGTTGGAGGCGGTGATCTCTCCGCGCAGCCACACGCGGCCGTTGTGTATGGCGTACTGCGTGGGGCTGTGGCCGGGCGAGGTGAGCCCGGCGGGCAGGGGAAGCGGCTGCCAGACGATCGGCTTGACCACCGGTGCCCACGCGGTGCCGCTCCAGCGCTCCAGCTCGGTCCCGTTGTCGCGGTACTGCCCGGCGTAGCTGCCGGAGAAGGACAACGAATATCCGCGGGGGATGATCCCGCCGTACGAGGAGGTGTACCGGCGCCGGTCGGTCAGTGCGGACGCCCAGGTGATCCCGCCCGTTCCGGCGCTGGTGCCGGCCGGTACGGCGATCTCCCACAGCTTGATTCCGGCACTCGGCGTGCTCGGCGCAACGGGGGACGCGGCCGGGGTGCCGGTGATGATCTCCAGCTGCACGGCGTCCTGCTGCGCGGTCTCGTACAGCGTGTCGATCACCCGCAGCACCACGGCATCAATGCGCGGGTGTTGGGCGTGGCCGTCGGGCACGGTCAGCGTGACCGGGGCGGTGACGGCCACGGGGTAGCTGCCTTGCACGCTGGTGCCCTGCACGATGGCGCGGCCGGTGCTGATCTGGACCTGCATGGCGCTGGTGCCGGTAGCGGCCAGGCCGGCGCCCCCGGCGAGTACGCCGTCGCGGGTGGTGAGGGTGCCCTCGGGCGCCATCGTTCCGATGGGTGCGAGCCGGGTGTCCTCGCGGGTCTGTCCTTCCGGCAGCAGCCATCCGGCGCGCACGGTCATAAGGGGGTCCTCCTACCAATAGGCGGCGCGGTAGCGCACAGAGACGTTGGCGGCGGGGCCGCCGGTACCGGGTGCGGCCCGGAACGTGAGGGGGGTGGAGCCCGGGGCGAGGGTGAACGCCTCTTCGGGGCAGCTCTGCGGCGTCACGGTGTAGAGGCGCGACGCGGTGTTGTTGAGAAGGACCGTCCCGTTTGCGGTGTCGACGGTGAGGCGGTCCTCGGCGGCGAGCGTGATGTCGTATTCGAGGATCAGGCCGGTGGTGATGTTGGTCAGGGACGGCCGGGACACCGGGCCCCGGAACTCGATCACCGGGTGTGTGTCGGCGTCACCGCCGTTGAAAGTGACCAGCGTTCCCGTCGACCCCGGCAGCCCGAAGGCGAGCGGGTAGGCGAGGTGCTCGGGGCCGGGGTCGAGGTTCCAGCTGAGCCCGTCCTCGGCCTGCGGCAGGCCGGCTCTCGCCTCCTGCTCCTGGATGCCGTACCGGCGGGCGTCGGTGGCCTCCCACTGAAGCGCGACCCCGGAGATCACCCCTTGCCGGTAGCCGACGCCCACGGGCACGCTGCGGCGCACGATGCGCGCGTGCGTGAGCAGGGGCCCGCGCTCGTCAAGCCACACGGCGAGCGGCTGCTCGTCCTGGACCACGCCCGTGCCCGCGCCCAGTACCCGGACGGCCTCGCCGATCTGCGCGGACGGCGCCCGGATGAACATCGGGGCGGCGGTGATGGTGCGGGCCTGGGCGTACAGGGTGCCGGGGTAGGCGCCGTGCCCGCCGGCCCGCAGGACGGTTCCGGAGTCGAGGGCGGGGAGGGTCTCCCACCCGGCGAGTTCCTTCCACCGGTAGTAGGTACCGGCGCCGAGCAGGAGATCCCCGTACTGGACCTGACCGGGGGAGGTGAGCAGATCACCCGGGGCCATCAGCTCACCCCCGTCCCTTGGCGTGCCAGTCGAGGGCGCGCGCGTTGTCGTCCGGGGAGCCGTTCTCTGCGGCGTGCCAGTGCTCCACGTGCACGAGCGGGCCCCGGCTGGTGCCGGTGTCGAACACCGCGCCGCCCTGCCCGTACGGGCTTGCGCCCGCCCCCGCGTACGCGAGGGAGGGGACGGCGGGCGGGGTGACGAGCTGTCGCATGGTGCGGTCGACGGCGGCCTGGCCGGACTGGATGCCCTTGACCAGACCAGCGGGGATCCACCGGCCGACCTCGCGCGCCATGACGCGCGACGGCGAGTGGATGCCCAACGCCTCGGCGATGGGGCCGGGGATCAAGTTCTTTGCCCAGCCCATCAGGGTCGAGCGCAGCCAACCCCCCATGGACTGGATGCCGCTCCACAGGCCGCGCACGACGTCGCGGCCCTTGTCGACGAGGAGGCCGCCCAGGTCGCCCAGGGCGCCGGACAGCATGCCGGGCAGGCCGCGCATCCACGCGACCGCCTCGGACGCCTTGTTGACCACTCCGGCCTTGAACTCGCCCATCGCCTGAGTCGCACGGTCACGGAGCTGTCCGGCCATGGGAGCCACGGCGGACGCTGCTCGGCCGGGCAGGCCGCGCAGCCACTCGACGGCGGTGTCGATGCCCTGGCTGATCCACTGGCCGATCTTCTGGCTGATCTGCTGGATCAGCTGACCGGCGTTGGTCACGGCTTGCTTGGCCAGCTCCCACGCCTTGCCAAAGTCCCCACTCAGCAGCGCGACGACCGCGCCGATGATCGGGATCACGACTTGCGAGATGACGGCGGCCAGGCCGTTGGCGAAGATCCCGGCGAGCTGTCCGACCAGCGCGATCAGTGGAGTGATGATCGGCATCAGCGCGTTGAGTGCGCCGATCAGCAGCTGACCGATGGCGGGCAGCAGCGGGGCCAGGGCGACGAGGATCTGTCCGAAGGCGGCGCCGACCGTCGCGAGCGACGGGGCCAGGGCAAGGATCAGATCCGCGAGGATCGGCAGGATCGTTTCTGCTAGCTCGCCGACGACGGCCGCGAACGGAGTGACCAGGCCCGGCAGTTGGGCGAGGATCGGGGACAGGGCGCCCGCCAGGGCCTCGACCAGGATCCCGACCGTGGGGCCGAGCTGTACGAGGATGTCGCCGAGCGCGTTGAGCAGCGGCGTTACGGCGGGCAGAACGGAGGCGACCAGCGTCCCGATGACCGGCAGCAGCGGCGCCGCTGCGTCGATCAGCGCGCCGAACGCGTACGCGGCGGCGTCGAGGACGGGACCAAGCGCGCCAACGATCGGCGCGAGGCCGTCGCCGAGCGCGCCGATCAACCGCGAGAGCGGCGGGCCCAGGGACGCGAGCGCGGGGGCGAGCGAGTCGAGGAGGGTCTCGACGAGCGGCGCGAGCGCCCCCATGAGGGAGGCCAGCACCGGCCCGCCGGCCTCGGCGAGCGTGCCGATGAACCCGCCCAGTGCGGGCAGGATGATCGAAAGGCCCTCGAAAAAACCCGTGAGCCCTGTCGCTGCTCCGGCCGCGCCCGCGCTGATCCCGTCGAAGAGGCCGGCGAGGCCGTCGCCGAGCAGACCGAAGCCGCCCGACAGGGCCTCGACGACGGGCTGTGCCGCCTGGACGACGTTGACCAGGCCGGGCAGCAGGTTCTGAACCAGCGACCCGATGCCGCCTACCAGGGGCTGCACCATCGGAGCGACCCCGGCGAACAGTTCGCCGAGCCTCGGTCCGATGGCCTTGACCGTGCCTTCGATCTGGCCTGCGGCCTCGACGAAGGGTTTGACGAGCGGCTGTGCGGCCTTCTGGACGACGCCCTTGGCCGTCTCGGCCATGTCCGAGAAAGCGGACTTGACCTGTTCGTTCTCCTTGAGGACGGCCGCGCCCAGGCCGATGACGGCCAGGGGGACGGCCGCGATCGCGCCGCCCGCCACCAGGGCGCTACCGGCGAGAAGCTTGGTCGACGTCGCGGCGGCGCCGAGCAGGCCCCCGATACCGCCCAGGCTGCGCCCGGCCCGCTCGGACGCGGCCTCGAACGCCCCGGCGAGGCCGCCGCCCATCTCCGAACCGGCGGCGATGAAACGCCCGCGCATGTCGCGCAGACGGCCGTCAGCGTCGCGCTGGAGACCTTCGAGGGCGGCCTCGGCGCGCTGGACACCGGCCTGTGCGCCGGAGTCGTCGAGATCGATGTAGCCGGTCAGCTCACCGATGGTGAGGGCCAAAGGGAGTCACCCCCTTGGCCGCGCTGACTAGGCGGCTAACTCGCTATTTACATGGGCATGCCGGTGAGAGCTGCGATCTCGGCCGGGTCGGTCACGGCGCGCGGTGTGCGCTTCCAGCGCTGCGCGAACGTGGATTCGGGCGGCAGGCCGCCGAGCAGGACCAGGAAGCGGCGCACCGGCAGCTGGGCGACGTGGTCCTCGGTGAGGTGGTACTCGCGGGCGAGGTCGGCCTCGACGGCCGCCCAGTTGGTCAGGACCGCTTGCCAGAACTCTTCCGCTTCCCCTTGCCCTTCGGGCGCGGGCGCGGCCTGGCTTTTCCCGCCGTGGCCTGGGCGGCCTCGCGGGCGTCGTACTCGGCGGCGGCCTGCTCCATCGTCAAGGACCCGGGGGCGCCCATGTTCGAGGTGGACCACAGCAGGACGATGCCGAACTGGCGGTCGTCCATGCCGTGCTCGACCCAGTCGCCGATCGCGTCCGGACCGAACAGGGCGCCGAGCAGCCGGCGGATGTCGTCCGGCCGGGCGCTGGTATGTACGCGCTGGAGCTGGAGCGCGAACAGGGTGGTCATGCGCGGCGGCAGTGTGTACGAGCGGCCGAACAGGCGCAGCGGCAGACCCTGCGGGGCCGGCCGGGTCTGCTCGGCGAAGAACGCATCGAAGTCCGCTACCTCGGGGTGCGCGTCGTCCTGGTGGTCGAGTTCGGTCACGGGGTCACCGCCATCGTGGTCGCGGCGCCGCACCTGGTGAACGTGGCGCTCCAAGAGGTCTTGTCGTTGTTGCCGCCGCCCTGCTCGCCGGGGCTGACGGTCGCTTCCCACACCCGCCATGCGGTCTGTGTCTCGTGCCGGTAGCGGATCTGATTGCGGGATTCGAACCCGACTCGCTCGACCCAGTCGTCATCGATGTACGCCTGACCGGGGTCCCTGGCCTTGGTCGTCTTGTGCACGCGGTACTTGCCCTCGACGGACAGGGACGCGCCGCGCTGCATGACGTCCTGCTCGAACTGGCCGCCGGAGTCGAACGCGGTCGTCTCGACGGTCTCCTCGTTCTCCGAGGGGTTGTAACTCCACGTGTCGATACCGGCGATCGGCAGCCACACGTCAGGGTCAGCGGTGCTGTCCTGGACCTCGAAACGCCAGCCTCGGGCATCGATGGGGCGGGTGTCCGCCATGGGGGTACTCCTTACGGGGTGAGGGGGGCGGACACGGCGAGGTCGAAATTCGTGACGTGCTCGTGTCGGCCGGTGGCGTCGGTGCCCATGGGGGCGGGGGTGCCGCGCGAGGCGGCCAGGGTGAGGAAGAAACCGCCGGGCAGCTCGACGTCTGCGAGGCCCTGCAGAGCGGTGTGCAGGGCCTCGCAGCGGTCGCGGGAAACCCGCGGATCGGCCGTGCCGCGCACGCGGATCTGTAGGCGGCGGTCCTCGTCGTCGTCGCGGGACGTCTGTGGTCCGGCGTCGTACAGGGCGAGGGAAACGGCCCGGTCCGGGGCCGGCGGGAGCGCTTCTATGAAGCAGTCCCCCGTGACGCCCGTCGGGTCGTAGGTGAGCAGGGAGCGCCCGGCGAGGTAGCGGGCGAGCGAGTCGAGGAGGCTAGCCACGCAGGGACCTGCGCAGCTGCGCGGCGATGATCTCGGCGGCCTGGGCGGCCTCGGTCGTCATCGGCCCTTCGAGGTACTTGGCCGTGCGCCCGGCGTCGTGCCGGTAGGTCAGCTCCTCGTGCTGACGGACGGCGTACGGGGTGTCGTACGAGATGGCGGCTTTGAGGTCGGCCTCGTCGACGGTGGCCGTGCCGGAGCGTTCGAGGGTGGCCTCCTCGATCGGGACCCGCTTGCGGGACTCGGCGAGGATGTGCTCGGCGGCCAGGCGCAGGCCCCGTATCGCGCCCGCCCGGGTGCCGCGCATGGCGGCGCCCCCGTTAAGGCGAAGACGGCTGCGCTGGCTCACCGCACGTCACCTCCAGACAGGCCGGAACGGGCAGCCCTGGGGCGGTGTGCACGTGGACCTTGACGGCCGTGGTGATCCGCCCGTCCGGCAGGGTGATGCGGGAGCCGAGCGGGCAGTCGACGGCCGGCGCGGTGATGACCTGCGGGGCGGAGACCATGGCGCGGATGCCGGGGACGGGCGGCCCGTACGCGGGCCCGTACGCGGTGTCTCCGAGGTACGGCTCGACGGTGATGCGGTGCGGCAGGAACGTGGCGGGGACGATCACCAGATCACCCCCGGCAGCAGTCCGGCCGTGTGCAGGGCGCGGTACGCGCGCGGGGCGAGGTCGACCCCGGCCGTCGGCGACGGGCCGCCGGGCCGGCGCCCGCTGAGGGCAACCGGCCCGATGCTCGCCGAATCCCACTGGGCGGCGGCCCCGGTGCCGTCGTCGCCGGACGCAATCCAGAACTCGGCCTGCGCGCACGCGGCCGCCGCGAGGGCGGTGGCGATCTGCGGATCGGTGGGGTCTCCGTCGTCGTCGACGTCGTAGACGGCGGTCAGTAGGGCCGCGTCGACGTCCTCGCTCGCGCGGGCGAGGAGGCGGGCCGCGTCGTCGTCCGGCGCGGGCCTGCCCATCCACATCGCGAGGGCTTCGGGGGTGGCGTAGACGCGGCCCACGGCTCACCCCTCCTTCGTGGCCCGGGACGCAGAACGCCCCGCAGCCTTCTTGGCCTGCGGGGCGTCCGGGGGAGCGTCGTCCGGTGCGGGGTCATCCGGCACGGTGTCGTCCGGCGGTTCGGTCGGGGCGGGGCGATGGTGGCGGCGCAGCAGCATGCAGGATCGTTTCTTCCGGGTCAGGACGCGGCGAGGGTGCCGACGCACACGCCACGGTCCGCGAGGCGCTTAACGGCGTAGTGCATGGTCGTGGTGACGACGGTGGAGCGGGCGAGAATGTCGCGGTCGCTCTCCACCAGGGGGCGCCTCTTGTAGAGCAGGCCCAGCGCACCGGTCTTGAGGAGCAGGAACTTTCCGGCCGCGACGCGGTTGGTGACGAACACGGACACGCCGCCGATACGGCCGATGCTGCCGGAGGCCGCCGCGGATTCCCCGCTGCCCAGCTTGGCCGCGTCGATGAACTGGGGGTCGGCCATGGCCTCGCCCAGCTGCACGGAGTTGATGTAGAGGCCGGCGAAGTCGGACGGCTCCCACTCGTCGCCGAACTGGCCGATCGCGGGCACCATGGCGTCCAGCCACGTGAACCGGGTCTTCCCGGCGGCGGTGGTGAACTTGAACGGGTTGCCCCCGCCCTGCGCGGTCTCGTCGGCCTGCGCCTGCGCGATCAGCGCGGCATCGACCTTCCGGGCGGCCAGGACGCCGAACTGGCGGCGAGCCTCCGCCTCCGGGTCGCCCAGCGAGATCAAACGCGCCTTGTCCGTGATCTCGACGGCCTTACCGGCCTCCCGGATCACGGCCTCGGCGGCGCTGGTCGTCATCGGGGTCGTGGTCAGGGCGGTGGTCTCGGTCAGGTCGTCCAGCTCGCCGATCGCGCCCCACTTGGGAAACTTGATCTTGTCGCCCGGGGCGCCCACAAGGGTGTTGTCCTCGATCACGGCGGCGCTACCGGCCACGCGGACCTTACCGATGAACGCGGCCTGCGCCATGTCGCCCCACACCTCGGGGTTGATCATGGCTCCGGCGGTGGTCTGCGGCATTGCTGCTCACTCTCTCCGGCGCCCGATGGCGCCGGGCGTTGGGCCCGGCGCGGTGCCGGGAGGAATCAGCCGGCGAGGCGCCGGTACGTGGTGGGGTCGGTCTGGAACAGGTCGACGCGCTCGGCGTAGGTCATGGCCTCGAACTGGGCGGCGGTGACGCCCTGCTCGTGCGGCGCGGTGAACTCGCGTCCCCCGGCCTGCGGCCCGGCCTGCGGGGCGCCTGCGGCCAGACGGGGGTTTGCCGTGATGGCGGCCGTGATCGCGGCGGTGACGGCGGCGGTGTCGGCCGGGTTGACGTCGGCGAGGGAGTCGGCGAACGCGCGGGAGTCGAGCAGCGCGTCGGGGTCGGCTCCGGCCGCTGCGGCGGTCCGGTAGACGGCGAGCTGCACGGCGGTCTGCCGGGCCTCGGCCTGCGCGCTGGTGAGCTGCTCGGCGAGTTCCTCCGGCGTGGCCTGCTGCCCGGCCCTGGACGGGTCGAGGATGCCGAGCAGCTGCGCGGTCAGCTCCTGGCGCGCGGTGTCGGCTGCTGCCTGCTTCGCGTTGACGCGGCCCTTACCGGCCTCGGCGCGCGCGGCGGCGAGGTCGGCCTCAAGCCGGGCGATCGTGGCGGCCTGGTCCTGCTCGCCGGGGGCCGGCGCGGCAGGGTTCGGCGGGGTGGCCGGGGCCTGCCCGGTGCCGGTGTTCGGGTCGCCCTGGTCGCCGGTCGGGCCGGGAGTGGGGGTGCTCATGGTGTCGCCCTCCTGGGGCTGGTCGGCCCGCTCCTGGCGGGCGTACGGGCATGCGAAAGGGGGCCCGCACCTGGCGGGCCCCCTTTGGGTGTTCTTCGGTTGTGCGGCTACTCAGGCGACGCGTGCCCGGCCTTCCGGCGGGCGGCGGCGTAGCCCTTGATCCATGCGGTGCGCAGGATGTCGTCACGGCCGTACGGGCAGACGGTCGGCGGTGCGCCGCTCTGCCCGGCCTCGGTGCCCTTCTGGAGGGCCTCGACGATCTGCTCGCGTGTCCCCACGGGTCACCTTCTGTTCTGCTGGTCGGACTCGTTCTTGCGGGCTCCGTCGGCCCAGCGCTGGCGCTGGCCTGTGGCCTGCTCGATGAACTCGGCCTGCGTGAGCCGACCGTGTTCGGCCCACCACTCTTTCAGCTCGTCGGACGCGCGCGAGTACGCGATCCGGGCGGGCCCTGAGAACAGGGACGCGGGGCTGTGTCCGGCGGCCTGCGCACGCTTGTTGAGCAAGTACCCGTTGCACGCGTCCTCGGCGGCGAGGTACTGCCGGTAGACGTACTCGTCGTACATCTCGCGGGCCTGGCGGCGGGTGATCCGTGGGCCCTCCTCGTGCTCCCCTTCCTGCGGCGCGGTCGGCGGGGCTTCCCCGTCCCCGGCTGCGACGGCTGCCCATACGGCGTCGTCGGCGAGCGCTCCCCACCCGTCCGGGTCGGGCGCGGGCGCGAGGGCCTGGGCGAGGGCCTGGCGGTCGGCGAGCAGGTCGTCGACGGCGTTGCCGGTGTCGGCCGGCTGCGGCATGCCGACCCCGTCGCGGCGGTCCATCTCCTCGGCGATCCGGGCCAGTTCGGCGGGGTCGGCGTAGGACATGGCCCATGCGAGGGTCTCCTCGTCGACCTGGTCGAGGTCGGCCCGCAGCGTCCCGGCGGGGAACGTCTGGGCGAGGAGGTCGCGGCGGGCGGCCTCGGCGGCGGTGGCCTCCTGGTCGTCGGGGGCGTCGCGGTAGCGGGCGGCGAGCTGATCGTCGGAGAGGTGGACCAGGTCCGCGCGCACGCCCGGGAGCTGCCCGGCGCGGTTGCGGCGGTGGACCTCGGCCATGACGCGCACGGTGTCGGCGTCGTCGAGGTGCGGCAGGACCCGGGCGAGGTCGTCGTCGGACAGGGCGAGCAGGTCCTCGACCAGCCGGCCCCCTGGTCGGAAAAGCTCGAGTTTTTCGGCGAGGTCGCGGCGGTCGGCCTCGGCCTCGATCCGTGCACGGGCGCGGTCGTCGAGGAGGTTCGAGCGCATCGCGGCGGCCAGCTGGTCATCGCTCATCTCGCGCGCGGTGCTCTCGTCGCCCGACCACACGCGGGCGGCCTCGACCTGCTCGGCCGTTGCCTCGCGGCGCGGTTCGGGGAGGTTCGAGGCTCCGGGCTGCTCACGGTGGCGCAGCCGGCGCAGCTCAGGGTGGGCGGCCAGGTGGGTGCGCATGGCTCCCTGCCACTGCCTCAGCTTGACCCCGGCGGCGCGCTTGGCCTCGGGGGTGACGGCGGCGGCCTGGCGGCGCTTGTACTGGCGGATCTGCCGCTCGATCTCCCGCTGCCGCTGCCCAGCCTTGTACCCGTCCGGGTCGCTGCGGGCCTTCTCGACCACGGTCAGACCTGGGGTGTACGCCGATACGGAGTGGCGGCAGTTCGGGTGCTGGAGACCTGCGAGGCGGGCCTCGTCGAGGGATCCGGCCACGCGCACGGGCACCATGACCCCGTCTTGGGTGGCGTGCTCGACCTCGACCGTGCGGGCGCCGGCCGGGCCGCCGATGGTCAGCACCTTCCCTTCCCAGGGACGGCAGAGGTGGCACTCGCGCGGGGAGTCGGAGACGACGACCAGGTCGACGCCGTGCTCGGCGAGCGTGCGCATGTGGGCTTCGGTGGCGGCGCGCCCGGTGGCGGTCCGTACGGCCATCTCCGCGTAGCTCGTGAGCTGCCAGCGGCGGCCGGACTTGTCGCGGAAGGAGGTCACCCCCTCGTCCGCCCAGCGGCGCATCGCGTCTTGGGTGGCCTGGCGGCGGGTGCCGGTGCCGAGTGCCACGGTGGCCGTGACCTCGGAGACGACGGCCCGGAAACCGTCGACGATGGCGCGCAGGATTCCGCGGTGGGTCGAGGTGACGACGTCCACGGTTTCCTGCGCGAGGCGGTCGACGGCCTGCGCCTGCGGTAGACGGTCGTCGACCAGCCGGCGCGCGTCGTCGGGCATGGCGCCCAGTTCGGCGACGGCGGCGCGGTGGCCTTCGTTGTAGGACTGGGCGACCGCGTCGTGTACGTCGAGGGTGACGGCCTGGTGCAGCTCGTCGACGACGGCCTGTGAGGCGCGGCGCATGGCCTGGACGGCGGAGAGTTTCTGCTCGGCCCAGCTGGGAGCGTCCAGACCTGCGGCGAGCTGCCGGGCGATGATGCCGAGTAGGCGGTTCTCGGCGGCGGCGTACAGGTCGCGGGTGCGCTCGGCGAGGGGCTCGACCATGCCCGGGTGAATCGGCACGCTCTCACCCCCCCTGCCGGTCACGCTGCGAGCGGGAAGGTGCCCACGGGGTCCGGGGCGGCTGCGCCGGTCTCGGCGAGGATCGCGGCGACCTCGGCCTGTACGGCGGTGTCGTCCCACTCGGGGTGCAGGATCCGTACCTTGGTGCCGGTGGAAACGGCTCCGGCGCGGGCGAGTAGATCCAGCGTGGTGGCAGTCTGCTGCTCCGACTCCGCGACCCCGTCGCCAAACTCCACGCTCGGCCGGTCGGGGGTGATCTTCGTGCCGAACTGCGCGGCGTCGAGCAGCAGCATGACGTGCAGCATGTCTATCAGTGCGTGTCGCCAGTAGCCGGCCTTCTTCTTCCGGGTCACCATCGACCGTTGGTCGCGGCTGTCGGACTCGGTGGCGGTGATCGCCTCGCCCTGGCCGTGCAGACCGAACGACTGGGCGGAGTACCCGGCGCTCTGGGCGGCCTGGCGCATGATCGCTTCCGCCGTGGCCTGGTGCTCCTCCACCCGGATCGCGAACTGGTTCAGGGTGATACCTGAACCCTGCTCGTTCGGTGGCATGTTGAGCTGCTCGTATACCTCGCGGTCCTCGAAGCTGGCTCCCTGGCCGGCCCCGTTGCTGCGGAGGTAGCCGGAGGGGACGATCAGGCGGGCGCGGGCGAGGCGGATGTCGCGCATCCACGACGTCCACACCTCGTCGAGGTTCTCGAAGAGGTCATAGAGGGGTGCGGCGTAGTCGCTGCGCCCGATCGGGGACCCGCGGTGCAGCCGGTTGGGGCCGATGTTGGGGACGTAGGCGCAGGTGAGCAGCGGGATACCGGTGCGGATGCTCTGGCCGTCCCCGTCCGGGTCGAGGGACGCGGCCAGGTCGGCCGTCTCGGCGTGCTCGGTCAGTGGCACCTGACGGCCGACATTGTCGGCGGTCCCCCGGTACAGGGCGTGGACCACGCGGCCGGGCTCGTGCCGCTCGAAGTGCCGCCACACGGTGCCCGGGTCGTTGCTGGGCAGCTCGGCCCAGAACGTGCACGCGCGCAGCATCCCGAACCTGAACTCTGGGAGCGCGGCGTCGGGCTGCACGACGGTGAAAAGGGGCCGGAGGGCAAGGGACTTGTCCCACGTCACCCGCAGGAACACGCCGGAGAGAGCGGCGGCCTGCTCGGCCCCGCCAAGCACGGTGTGCTGCACGCGGCCTTCGTCGAGGAGCTGCTCGATACGGGCTTGCGTCGCCTTGTCCGGGGTGCGGATGGCGGGCATGTCCGCGAACAGGAGATCGGCCGATGTGGTCGCGATGTCGCCTGCAAGGGGGACGTGCAGGCGGGTGTCACGGCCCGCCGCTGGCTGGGAGCGGCGTCCCCACCGGCGGCGTCCGGGCTGCTCCTGGCCGTCGCCTCGGAGGCGGGCCAGGCGGCGGGCGTCGCCGGAGTACCACGCGTCGTCCACGCGGATCCGGTCATAGATCGGGGCCCACTGCGGGGGCGGCCAGGGGGAGCCTGTCTCAGGGAGTGCCACGGGTGGTCACCTCCTCGGACAGCGGTATGTGCACGGTGGCGGTGAGCGGCTGCTCGCCGTGGTGGATCCGGCGGCCCTCGCGGTCGAGGACGTACAGGGCCGCACGCACGCCGTCGCGGGCGTGTACGTGGACGTCGGCGACCAGGGCCGGGGGCAGGCCCAGGGCGCGGCAGACGGCGCGGCGCTGGTCGGTGGTGATCGCGGTGGGGATGGCGGTGGGGGCGCTCATGTGGGGGGTTCCTGGTGTGCGGTGAGGAGGTGCCGCCACTCGTGGCCGGTGGAGTGCACGACGTAGCGCAGCGCATCGGCGGAGTGGTCGGAGACTTTGATCGGTCGGTCTTCGCCCTTGGCGGTGGCGGCCGGGTCCCAGCTGTAGCCGGGTAGCTCACTGAGGAGTCCCTCGCACGAGCAGTGCACGAGCAGGCGCCCGGCGGCGAGCAGGCTGGACACCGATCGGATGCCGTCCGATACGGAGTTGTCCGCGCGGGTGATGCCGGGGTGCCCGTCCTGCCACAGCTGCTGAATGAAGGACGCGGCCGACGGGTCGATGAACGTCCACTCGGGCATGACGCCCGCGCCGGCCGTCGGGTCGCTGGGGTGTCTCCACTCGGCCAGCCACGCGCGGACGGCGGCGCTGTACTGCGCGTCGGTCATCTGCCGGTGGGCGGCCCTGCTGTCGTGCCGCCACTCGGCGCACACGTACATGCGGTCGTCGGCTCCCTCGCCGAGCAGCAGCGCGGCGAATGGATTCGTGGTGCCGTAGTCCAGCCCCACCCAGTAGCGGCGCATGGGCGGCAGGGTCGAGACAACGTGCGTGTCTTCGTCCCACTGGTCGTAGATCGCGCCCTCGGCGACAACCCACGCCCCGTCGATCATCCGGCGGCGCCACAGCCCCACGTATTCCGCGGTGAGGTCGGCGACGTACGCGGGCGACAACGACGGGTTGTCGGCGAGCTTGAAATGCCAGGCCCTGAGGTTGAGTTCATGGGCGCGGTCGAGGTAGCCGGCCTTCAACCAGTGACGGGGGCTGTCGGGATTGGTCGTGGCCATGAGCCGCGCCCCGGGCACGCTGAGACGGGCAAGGAGCTGCGTCCAGAAACCCTCAGGAAGGAGCGTCGCCTCATCGACGTACGCGAGCTGCGCGGTGAGACCACGGAGGCGGCCCTCCGCGCGGGTGTCGGCCGCGCCGATCAGGTGAACGGTGCGCCCCAGGATCGTCGCGGTGGTGGCGCCCCGGGTGTGCTGGATGTGCCGGCTGAGGGGACCGAACAAGGACGCGTCCATGAGCGGCTCAAGGCAGTTGCGTTCGATCGTCTGGAGCGATCGGCCACAGATGATGATCAGGCCGGAAGGGCCGGCGGTCGCGACGGCGATGACGAACGCCAGCAGACTCGCGATGGTCTTGCCGCTGCGCACCGACCCGTGCCAGATGTTGATACGGGCCGTGGCCTGGCCGATCGAACGCAGCTGCTTGCGGGAGAGGGGCAGACGGTCGAGGTCGAGCACCGGCTCACCCCCCGTCGGCGCCCCCGTCGTCGGCTGCGCGGGTCAGGGCCTCGCCCAGGGCGCCCAGCATCGAACGGACCTGCTCGGCGCCCTCTCCGCCCTCGGCGGGCGACAGCTTGAGGGATCGGTCGATGGCGGTTCCGGTCGCGGCGAGGATGGCGCGCTGGTCGGCGAACGTCGGCCGGTCGAGTTGGGTCTGAGACCAGACGTTGTCTTTGCCGCCGAACGCACCGACGGTGCACGGCTCCCAAAGCTGGGCGCGCAGCTTCTCGGCGTCGTCCTGGAGGGCGGCGGCGAGGGCGGTCCGGCGAGAGGCGAGGTCGGCGCGGCGTACCTCGGTGGCGGCGGCTACCTCGGCGGCGCGGTCGAACGAGAGGTCGAGGGCGGCTGCGATCTTCGACACGGTCGAGGGTGAGCGGCCGATCTTGCGGGCGATGTCGTTGCGGCTCATGCCCTGGCCGTGCAGGCGGCGAACCGCGGTGCGGTCGGTATTGGTGATGGGGCGCGCCATGGGGCTCACCTCCTGCACGGCCAGGGGCCCGCCGGGGACGGGGCGGGCATACAAAAGCGCCCCGCCGGTGGGTGGCGGGGCGCTGGTGTGGAGCGACCGTTTCCGGGCATGCCGGGGTCGCCTCGAACTCTAGGTCACAAACTGATAACGGCGCAAGTGGTCAGTCCCGCGCGCCTACGCAGGGCCGCGTCCGGTCGGCGCGACGAGCCCGGCTGCTGACGACGTGGGGGCGACGCTGACGGACGAACGCGGCTGCGCCCCGCCTGCCGACGGCTGCGGCTGACGGGGCGCGGTGTGAGTGCTGCCGCCTGGCTACCGGGTGGCGGTCGCGTGTGCGGGGACTTGGGGCGGTGTCGGCGGGAGCTGTCGGCGGCCGTCATCAGTGCTGGTCAGGCTGCTGCCAGTCACCCAAGGCAGTGCCGCCGGGCCAGCGGCCGGGGGGCCTTCGACGAACCGGAACGCGGCGAGGGTCGGCGCGGTGCCGACGGGAACGGTCTGGTGGTGCCATGCGGTGCGGTACATCGTCGCCACGATGCTGACGGCCGTACGGACGGCTGCGGACAGGTCGCACCCGGTCGTCATCATGACGGCGAGGTCGTCGGCGAGTTGGTTGTCGATCCGGACGGACTGACGGGTGCCGGCCCGGGGGGTGGCGCGGCGCTGGTTACGCTGTGCGGTAGCCATCGTTAGGGGTCGCTCCTTCTCGGTGGTCAGGGCCCGCCCAACGGTTTGTGAGGAACCGGGCGGGCCCGCTTCATGTGCTGGCTAGTGCTGGGTGCGGTCGAGGGTGTGCGCGGCATTGTCGTCGTCGCCTGCGTCGCCCTCCCACAGGAAGATCCGGGCGCGGCCCGTGCGGGCGCCGCTCTCGTCGAGCAGGCGGCTCGCCTCGCCGGGCAGGTCGTCGGGGTCGAGGTCGCTCTCGCCGTGCTCGCGGTCGATCCACGTCCCATCGCTGGCGAGCGTGTCGACGCGCCACGAATACCGGGCGAGCGGGATGGCGGCGCGGCGCTGCTTCTCCTGCCGGACGAACTGAGCGATCCGGCTGGTGGTGTACCCGGTCGCCTGGGCGATCTCGTCGGGGCTCTTGCCTGCCTGGCGGGCGGCGTACGCAATCCGGGGCATGGCGTCCGTGATGGCGGCCCACGCCCCGCGCATGGCCCGCACGTCGTACAGGTCGAGATCGCGGGCAACCTGGTCGAGCAGGCCATCGAGAGCGGGCCCGCCCTGCCGGGTGGCGTTGCGGTGCGCCCGCGCGAGGTACACGAGATAGTCGCGACTGAGCGGGGCAACCTCGTCGGGGCCGCCACCGGCTGTACGGGCCCCGGCGCGGTCGGCGGTGTACTCGTCGACCCAACTGAGGACGTGATTCACCATGCCTACGTAGGCGGTGCCCGCCCAGAACTTGCCCTTCACTTCGCGTGCCTCCTGAGCCGTGTGCAGCAGGTACTCACGGAACTCGGCGAGGGTCGGCTCGGCAGACACGGCACGGGCGCGCTGGCTGTCTTCCCGCAGAGCCCTGGACAGCTCCGGCCCGGTCCATCCCTTGGCGGCGGCCATGCCCTCGACAGAGGCTCGCTGCCCGGCCTCGCTGGTGGGGGCCTTCGACATGTCGGCCCGGACGTAGTGGGCGGTGGTCTCCGGCTCGTCGGCCGGCTGCTGCTCGCTCATCGCTGCTCCTGGTGGTGGTCGGGGCCCGCCCCACGGGCGCGGGGCGGGCGGTCTGGGGCTAGCTGGCGTGTGGTGGCGCGGTGAACAGGGCGCCCTGTTCGATGGGGCCGCCCTCGATGGCGAACAGGACGTCGGCCGGCTGCTGCTCGCCGATCCATGCGCCGCGCCATGTGCCCTCGTCTGCCTCGGCCTCGGTGACCAGGGCGGCGGCGTACAGGGCCTCTGCCTCCTCGACGGTGGCGACGGCGGCGCCGGTCTCCTCGGCGTGCTCGACGGCATCGGCGGCGCGGACGGCGGCGGCGAACGCGGCGGCCTCCTCGCGGTCGACGGCCTCGGGGGCCTGCTGCTCCTGGGCGGGCTTGGCGTAGTACGAGCGGGCGTGTCCAGCGCGGTCGACCCACGTTTGTGCGGCCTTGACCTCCGCGCTGGTGTAGTCGTCGGCGAAGTGCAGAACGGTGTCTGCGTACTCGCTGATGACGTCGAGCACGTCGGTGCTGCCCGGTCGGATCATGAGCGTGCGGCCACGGCCACAGCGTCCGGCGTCGAGGGCCTCGCGGGTGGCCTTGCTGGCGGGGTCGTGGTCGTCGGCTCCGGTGGCCAGGTTGGAGTCGCTGAGGATGTCGGCGAGGGGGCCCGGGATGGCGACTTCGGGGCGGCGGTCGACGGGGGCCGGCGCGGCCTTGGCGGTGGCGGCCGGGGCGGCGAGCTTCTTTCGGCATCCCTCGCAGTGCGGGCGCGGGACCTGGAAGGGGCGCCGCGTTTCGGCGTAGGTGAAGCGGGCGGCGGAGTGCGCGCGGATGTTGCTGCGGCACAGTGCGCGGTCGCTGTCCTCGGCGAACGCGTGCCACATGGCGAGGCTCTGTGTGCTCGCCCAGATTTCGGCGATGGTGTCCATGGGGGTCGCTCCCTGGTTGCTGTGGTGCCGGGTGAGGGCCGGCGTTCCTGTCGGGGTGAGGGCCCGTCAGGAGTTCCCACAGTAGTCATTGCAGCAACGCTTGCAGTAATGATTGCGGTAGGCGTTACTGAACTGTGATGCGGGCACGAAAACGCCCCCGGTCAGCTGAACCGGGGGCGTACGTACCGCAGTTACGCGGCGGCGGCCTGGCGGGCCTCGTGCAGCGCCACCCAGAGCGGCACGAGATCGGGCCCCCGCCATACCCGGTGACCTCGGTCGAGCGGCGCGGGCGCGGGGCACTCCTCCTCGACGGTCGAGCAGGTCACCAGCGGCTCACCCCCGGACCGCGTACGGGCGGCGAGGTCTCCCCCGCACCACGGGCACGGCTCGGGCAGCTCGGTGGTGCGCCCGTCCCTGCCGAGTGCCCGCTCGACGGTGCGCAGCGCCCGGGAGACGACGGCCGCGGCCTCGTCGACGACGCGCGGCGGTACGGCCGTGAACAGACCCTCGTCGACGTCCTCGCCGAGTAGCCGGCCTTCGACCCACACGGCCGCCCAGTGCAGCCCGTACGCCCTGCTCCCCTGCCCGGCGGCGTCGGCCGGGCCTGCGTCGCGGTGGTAGGCGCACGTCCAGCGGGCGGGGTCGGCGGCGTCGGCCTCGTCGCGGACGAAACGGCCGTGCCGGTCGCGGCCGGTGCGCACGGGGCGCTGCGCCAGGGCGGCAAGTTGGTCGGCGAGGTCGAACAGGGCGCGCTCGACTTCGAGGGCGGCGTCGAGGGCGTCGAGGTTGAGCGGGGCGGGGTGCTGGCGCAGCGTGAGGGGGGTGCGCCCGATGGTGGGCTCGTCGTCCTGGTGCTCGTCCTCGTCGGCCTGGTCGGCGAGGTGGCCGTCGATGTACGCGCGGGAGTCGCGGGGCGGCCACTCGGCGGCCGGGCGGCGGGCGATGGCGGCGAGCAGGTCGCCCCACTGTTCGCGGATGGCGGCCAGGTCGGCGGCGGCGCGGTGCGCGACGCGGGACGGGGCTATGTCGGGCGTGGTCACGGTGCGGTGCTCCTAGCGGCGGCGGTGGGCGGGGCCGTACGGGGATCGCCATGCGGGCCGGCTGGGGCGGCCGGACGCGGCGGGCGGGGCCTGGCGGACGTTGGCGAGGGCGGCGGTTAACTGCTGCATGGCGGCCAGGGCGACGGGGGCGACAGCGGCGGCCCACGCGTCAAGGGCTGCGCGCAGCTGTACGGCGGCGGCGAGCAGCTGCTCGGGGTCGACGCGCGGCGGGGTCGGCTGGCCGGTCACGGCGTCGCCGAGAGGGCGGCGCGGCGGGCGGCCTCGGCCAGGGCCTTGACGGTGGCCGGGAGGGCCCGCCAGTTCGGGGCGCCGCATTCGCGCTGCGTGGCGGCGAGCCAGTTCGCGTAACGGAGTGAGGTGGCTTCCTCCTGGGCGAGTTGCTGCTCGGCGGCCTGGGCGCGGCGCTCGGCGGTGGCGAGGGCGATGGCGTGTTCGCGGTCGTGTTCGGCGCGGACCACGTCGGGACGGTCGGCCAGCGCGGTGAAGGCGGCGTGCACGCTGATAGCGGCCGGGCTGAGTCCGTCGTGCACGGCGACGGCGGTCATGGCCTCGGCGAGGGTGTCGGCGGTACGGACGCGGGCGAGGGTGCGCTCGGCGTGGCGGGCCCGTTCCCGCTCGGCGTGCAGGGTCTTGGCGCGGTCCTGGGCGAACTGCCGATCGCGGGCGGCCTGGGCGAGGGCGCGGGCGGTGTCCTCCTCGGCCTCGACGATGGCGGCCTCGGCGGCCCGGGTGCGGTCGCAAGCGCGCTGCATGGCCGTCTGCTGGCCTGCCACGGTGCGGCGCAGCTCGTCGGCCTCGGCGAGCTCCGCCTCGACGTGGGCGCGCAGTAGGGCGGCCTCGGTAGGGGTGATGGGTACGCCTCGCTGCGCCCGGCTGAGCAGGACGAGCAGGGAGTCGCGGCGGGTGGCGCGCTCGGCGGCGCGGCGGCGGCGCTCGGCCATGGTGCGGCGGGTCACTGGTCGGTCCCTTCGGCGCGGTGGGCGTGGGCGGTGCAGGTGGGGCACTGGGCGGGGTTGGGGCAGCGGGTGCGGATGAGTCGCCACAGTTCGCGGTCGGCGCGGGCGCGTGCGGCGCGGTCTCGGCGGGCGAGGCGGTCGCGGCGTCGGGGGGCGAGGCGGGCGGCCCACACGGCCAGGGGGGTCGCGGCGACGGCGGCGGCCAGGGCGAGGGCGGTGGTATCGGTCATCGCTGCGCCCGACGGGCGAGGCGGGCGGCGGCCAGGTCGAGGACGTCGTCGACGGCGGTCCGGGGCGGGCTGTCGAGCCGGACGGCGTGGCTGCGGAGCATCGAGACCAGGTGCCGGCCGACCGACGGGGTCTCGGCCGGTATGCCTCGGCCGAGTGCGGCGGCGAGCATGTTGGCGAGTTCGCGGGTGTGGTGGGCGAGGGTGTCGGCGGCGACGCGGGCGGCCTCGGCGGGGCGGTGGGGCTGGGCGAGCCGGGCGGTGAGCATCGCGTACGCCTCGCCGGGGAGCGCGGCGAGGGGCTGCTCGGTGTCGGCCTCGTCGGCGAGGTGCCGGAGGAGCGCGGCGACGGTGGCGCGGGGGAGGTTCGAGCGGACAGTGGGCGGGCCGTCGTTCGGCATGGTGATGATCAGGCGGTGGGTGTCGAGCGATGCGGTGGTGACGGCGTCGGGTGTGCGGGTCACGGGGTGGTGCTCCTGTCCGGGGTCGAGGGTCAGCTCACGCGCGCGGGGCGGGCCGCGTCCGGTCGCGTGGACCGGACGCGGCGTGGGGTCAGAACGGGGGCTGTGTGCTGTTCTGGGTGGCCCATGGGTTGGCGCCGCTGGGCTGGCCGTATCCGCCGTTGGAAGGCTGCTGGCGGGCCTGTGGGGCGCTGTTGGTGCCGCCTGCCTTGGTGACGGTGGCGGTGGCGTTCCGGAGGCTGGGGCCGACCTCCTCGACGTCCAGCTCGAACACGGTCCGCTTGGCACCCTCGCGGTCGTCGTAGGTGCGCTGGCGCAGGCGGCCGTACACGATGACGCGGGTTCCGCGCTGGAGGGACTCGGCGACGTGCTCGGCGGCCTGGCGCCATACCGAGCAGGTCAGGAACAGGCTCTCGCCGTCCTTCCATTCGTTGGTCTGGCGGTCGAACGTGCGCGGGGTGGACGCGATGCGGAAGCGGGCGACGGCGGCGCCTTGTGCGGTGAACTTCAACTCGGGCTCGTCGACGAGGTTGCCGACGACGGTCACGAGGGTTTCGCCTGACACGGTGTGCCTTCTTTCGTGCGTGGATCAGAAACGCGATTTTCGTATCGTACGTGGATCATCGCGGACGTGGGGGTGCGCGGGCCATCGAGTTGACCCGGGGGGTTAGCGGATGCCGCGTCCGTTGACGACGTGGCGACCTCGCAGTCGGCCGCGGTGGTCGGATGCGGTCGGACCCTGGGTCATGAGCCGTGCGTACGGGCTGGGCTCGTCCTCGTCGGGGTCCTCGGCGGGCGCCGGCTGATCGCGCGGGGCCCGGTTCACGCTGCGGCCTGCTGGGCGTTCTGCTGCGCGGTCGCGACGTCGACACGGGACGGGTGGGGGGTTTCCCGCTCGTGCCGCTTCTTCCCGCCCCCTCGGCACGGCTGCCCGGCGCGCGCCCGGCACGTCTCGTACGGACACGGCACGCCGAGCGGGTCGGGCAGTCCGTCCGTGGCGAGGCGTTCGCGCTCGGCGCGGCGACGGCGGAGCGGGGCAAGCTGGGCTTTGACCGTGCGGGGCATGTAGTCGCCGAGTGCGGCGAGGCGGGCGGCGGCGAACTCGTTGCGCTCCTCGCGGGTGCTGCCCCCGGTCAACTCGCGGTAGATGGCGGGCGCGGCCTGCCCGCTGGCGACCGCTTGGCGGGTGCCGGCCAGGGCGGCCAGGTAGGCGGGAGCGTCGTCGGGGTCGACCGCCGGGACGGGGTCGGTGTGCCGTCCGAGGGTGTCGCGGCGGAACGCGACCCACTTGCTCCCGATGTCGCTGGGCTGGATGCGGTAGGGGTTCGTGGCTATGTACTGCTTGACGACGTGTCCGGCGTGCCAGTGGCGACCGTCGGGGTGCGGGGCGGTCGGCGGGACGTCGGCGAGCAGTTCGGCCCACTGGTCGAGCCGTTCATCGGCGGCGGCCTGGTCCTCGGGGGCGAGGCGGGGGTCAAGGCGGACGGCGTAGGCGAGCAGCGCGGCGGCTTCGGTCCTGTTCATCGGTGGTGCTCCTGGGGGGTGATTCCGGCGGCGGTGGCGAACATGGCGGCGGCGTGGGCGGCCTTGCCCTTGCGGGCTCCGGCGAGGGGGATCACGTCCGCTCCGTTCCGGGGCGGCGGGACGGTGCCGGCTGCCGGGGCGGGCGGGAGGTTCAGCCAGGCCCGCAGGAAGTAGCGGGCGTGGGAGACATCGCGCTTGGCGGCGGCCTTGACTGCGACGGCGGCGAGCATGTCGACCCCGGACCGCTTGAGCAGGGCGTCGACCTGGAACCACTCGCCCGGGGTGAGGTTCCACGCGGGGTAGACCTTGGCGGCGGTGATCTTGTCGACCAGTTCGCGGGCGAACGGGGGCGGGGTCGCCGTGGGCGCTCCCTCCCTCACTCCTTCATTCACTCTTTCTATGGGTGAGTGATGGGGTAGCGATTCCCGACCACTAGTGGTCGGGTTCTCCGACCACAAGCCCTCTTCGGGGTCCTCGGCTACCGGTCGGGATTCACGACCAGTACCGGGGGCCGTAGTGGTCGCGTTCTTCGACCAGTAGTCGTTAGTGGTCGCAGTTTCCGACCGCTGGCCCGGGACCGGTTGCGGTCGAGATTCACGACCAGTAGCGCGGCTGTACCCGACGGCCCCGGGGATCCGGTAGGTGGTGGCGCGGCTGCCAGCGGCGGGCGTCTCGACTTGCAGCTCGCCCGATTCGAGGGCGGCGTCGACGGCGGCCAGCACGGTCGTCTTGTGCACGTTGACCCGCCGGATCAGCTCCTTCGTGCCCATGCGCACGGTGGCCGTGTCGTCGGTCGTGGCGTCGGCCAGGGCGAGCATGACGACTCGCACGTTGCCACGTGAGCGGCTGTGGTCCCACACCCAAGCCTGAGCGTCGAGGGTCACGGAGTGTGTCTCCTTCGGGGGTGGTGCGCCCGGGGCGAGGGGCACGGGGGCCGGCCTCGCCCCGGGAGGGCGCGGGAGTCAGTACGGGCGGGTACGGGAGGGCTGGTGCTCATCGCACCGGAAGCCGCAGGGGTAGGGCCGGGCGGGCACGGCGCCACAGGCGGGGTTGCCGTGCTCGCATGACGGCGGACGATCGTTTCGGCCCCGACGCATGCTCACTGCGTGGCCTCGGCGGGCGCGGCCTCGATGGCGAGGGGCGCGTCGAGGTCCAGCAGCCCAGCCGTGACGGCGGTGGCGACCAGCTCGCGCCCGTCGAGCGGCTGACGCTTCGATGGGCGGGTGAACGTCCACCGGTAGTAGCGACTCCGGGTCGGCTTGATCATCACGCCCGGCACGTCGTGTACCAGCCCGGACGCTGGATCGGCGTACTGAGGGGCGCCGGCCGCGTCAACGGCGGCGAGGACAGCGGCGGCAAACGTCTGGTCGACGACGGTCTCGGTCCGGGCCGGGACGATCCGGAAATCCCAGTGGTCGGGGTAGTTGTCGCGCACCCACGCGGCGAACGCCTCGCGGTCGGTCACCTGTGCCTCCGCCTCGCCCCCGACGCGGGTCACGTTGGCGAACTTCGTGTCATCGTCGAGCGTGATGTCCGCCTTGGTGCTGCGGGTGGCCCGGTACTGCTGGTCGAGCAACTTCCCGGCCTCGCGGTTGACGTCCTCGTACAGAACCTCGGCCTGGTCGAGCTGGGCCCGCATCGCCTGGCGGCGACGAAGAACGGCGGCGAGGTGTGCCGGGTCGGGTGCCTCGACTTTCTCGGCTTCGGTCATCGGGCACCCCCGGCGGCCTCGATCTTGGCTCGGAACTGGTCGAGCTGGGCCGCGGTGGCCTGCTCGATGGGCAGGCCGTAGACGCGCTCGAAATCGGCGTCGAGGGTGACGAGGTCCGCCCGGCTCGCGGCGAGCCTGAGCCGCTGCTCGGCATCGGCGGCGGCCTGCTCTGAGGTGGCGGCGGGGGCGGGTATGGCGCCCTCGGCGGCGACCGCGTCGGAAACGGAGTGCGGGGCGGGCCCGGCCGGGGTGCCCTGCTGCTTGGCGCCCGGCTTGGTCCCCCCGATGGCGGCGAGGCGGGCGAGGTGCTCGCGGTCGGCCCCGGCGGTCTGCGCCGCGTCGTACAGCTTGCGTACGGCGCCGACGTCCGGCGCCCCCTGCGCCTCACGGATGTCGTCAAGCTTCGACAGGTACGGGCCGGGCGCGCCCTGCTGTCGGGCGGCGGCGACGATCGCGGCGAGGGCGGCCTCGTCGGTGGTGGCGACGGCCTCGGCGAGGTAGTCACGGTGCGGCGCGGCCTGCTGGGCCGGTGCCGGGGCGGGCGGCTGCTCCCACGGTCCGGGTTCGGCGCGCTCGGTCCGGCGCGGCTGCTGCTGGCGAGCCTGCCCGCGCTGCTGGCGCTGCTGCCTCTGAGCGTGCTCGGCGCGGTGCTCGGGCGTCGGCTGTATGGGGTGGTCGCGGTCCCCGTCATCGATGGAACGGCCGTCGACAGGGAGCATGAACAGGGTGAACAAGAGGTATTTGAGGGCGGCCGACTGGGCCTTATTCGTGGACTTGTCAGCGAAGTCGGACGCCTCGCCCGGGACCTCGGCTATCAGGCAGTCACCCGCCGGACCGTAGACGCGATAGCGCATGGTGATGTTGGTCCGGGTCATCTTTCCGTCGCGGTCCTGCCGCTGCCCGGCGATGGTCGGCAGGATGAAGACGCCGTGCGAGCGCATCGGTCCGGCCATGGCGGACATGACGTCGTCGATGCCTCGGAAGGAGTAGTTCTGCTGAATGTTCTTCTGGTTCTTCCCCACGGGCATCGTGTCGCGCATGACGGCGTTGATCGCGGCGAAGATCCGCGGGGCGTCGGCCGGGGTGCCGTCGGGGGCAGGCTCGTACGTGGTGGGGGCGGGCGCCGGGAGCGTGCCCGGCCCGGTGACCGCCTCGATCAGGCGTGCGGCCAGCTCGGGCGTCACGCGGGGGTCGGTAAGCGGCGTGGGCAGAGTGGTCACGGTCACGGGCGCGGGTTCCTGTTCCGGGTGAGGCGGGAGAAGACGGCGAGCTTGGTGAGGCGGGTGGCGTACGTGATCGCCTCATCCGGCGTGAGCAGGGCGTCGATCTGCGGGGCGCTCGGCAGCTCGTCGAGCAGGGCCTCGCGGGTGCCGTCGGCCTGGGCGGCGCGGATGCAGCGCTCGTACTCCGGCATGTCCTCGGAGCACTCGGCAAAGTCGAGGCGCATCACGTGGGCGGCGTGGTCGGCGAGCAGCCGGCCGACCCCGTCGGGGTCCTCGGCGTAGGCGAGGGCGAGCTCGTCGACAAGAGGCGTGAAACGTTCGGCAATGGCGAACCGGATGCGGATTCCGTCGCCGGAGAGGTACGAGGGGATCAATTTCGGGCCTTTCTGCTGTTCAGGCGGCCGAACGCAGCGGAGCGGAGGCGGTCTGAGTGGCTCGCTCGGCGGCTTGGCGGCGTTCGATCCGGCGAAGGATCAGTTCGGCGGCGGGGTCGAGGCGGCCAGCGGCGCGGTCGCGGTCGCGGCGTTCGCGGGCCAGGTCGAGAACGCGGCGGGCGTTGATGAACGCCTGTTCGCGGCTGATCACGTCGCTCATGCGGCGACCTGCCGGACCAGGGTGGCGGAGGTCAGTCCGTAGGCCCGCTCGATAGCGGCCAGGCCAGCGGGCCCAGGGGCGTTGCGGCCGGTGGTCCACCTGTAGGCGGCCAGGTACGACACCCCCATGCGCCGGGCCATGTCGGCCGTAGTGCGGTCGCCCCGAGCATGCGCGGCGGAGAGCAGGGCGTCAGCGACATGAGACATGGAAATTCCTTTCGTGGATCGAACTGGCGTGTTCCGTTCCATGGATGAAACGTAGCACGTTTGTTTCACGCACGAAATCCGTAGAGCATGCAACTGTTTGGTCTCGAAATGAAGATCGAAAATAGGACGTAACTGGTCAGTAGGGGCGCTTTCGGCTCCGTACCGTGCACGCACAGTTACGCAGGTGACAGCTTCGGCGGTGGGTCGTATGCTCTGTTCGAAAGCGCGTTCGACTCACCGGGGGCCCGGAATCCGTCGTTCGGGAGGTCGAGAGGGGGAATCGGGCTATGCTCGTTGTCTGTTTTTGCCATGTCCACGTTTCACGCGCGATACATTTCACGCATGACACAAGAGCCCGACGCGCACCCCCCTGTGCACAACCAAGAAACCTTCGTCGCCTGGCTCAAGGCGATGTTGGAGCGACGCGGATACGCCGGAATAGGGTCGCAACGCCGTTTCGCCAAGGACTCCGGGTTGAGCCAGGCGACGCTTTCCAGGGCGCTGCAAAGGAGCGGAACACCCAACGTTCAGACCCTCGAAACGCTGTCGCAAGCGCTGCGCGTTCCCCTGCCGGAACTGCTCGTAAGAGCCGGCGTGATCCGACAACAGGACCTCGACGCCCTACGTCGCGTAGCGCCCGAGCCGCTCACAACCGAGCAGGCAGCCGCCGAGCTGGGCATCACCAGCCCGGATGGCGTTGCGGCATTCGACCGCACCGTCAGGGGTCTGCGGGCAACCGAGCCAAACCAACCAGACAGCACCACCACGCGCCCCCCGCAGTAGCGCGTAGCACCACAGAAAGGCACATCACCGCCATGATGATCACCCGCGACAACCTCGCCGCCGCAGCAGCCGGCGCGACACTCCTGGGCAGTGTCGCCCTGGTAGTTAAGGGAGTCCGCAGCGACCCTCGCGCCGGGCGAAGGTGCATGGCGATTCGCGGGGCCTTCGGCGTTCTGGCGCTTGTGCACATCACCCGCAACGTCCGCGCACGGCAGCAGGCCGACAGGATCGCCGCCACGCAGCACCGAGAGGGGTACTGGCTTGGGCTCAACCACGCAGGCCGCGGGCTGCTTACCCCGCCTCCGGACAGCCACGGCTCGGGCGCCACCGCACAGGACGCCACAGCCACCCTGTCCGCCATCCCCTCGCTGACGAGTGCGAAGGGATCCACTCACCGGAAGGCACCGTGACGCAGCAACACATACCCGCCACGTTCCGAGGCTCCACCGACGATGAAGACGGTGAGCCCTGGCTCGCGTACATCCGCGTTTCGACGTGGAAAGAGGAGAAGATCAGCCCGGAGCTCCAGAGGGAAGCAATCACCCAGTGGGCTCGGCGCACCGGCCGACGCATCATCGGCTGGATTGAAGACCTAGACGTCTCCGGCCGGCACTTCAAGCGCAAGATCATGAAGTGCATCGAGCGCGTCGAGGCCGGGGAGGCCCAGGGCGTCGCCGTCTGGCGGTACAGCCGTTTCGGCCGCGACCGCACCGGCAACGCCATCAACCTCGCCCGCCTCCAACAGGCCGGCGGGGAACTCGAATCCGCGACCGAACCCGTCGACGCATCAACGGCGATCGGCCGGTTCCAGCGGGGCATGATCCTCGAATTCTCCGCCTACGAGTCGGACCGCGCCGGAGAGCAGTGGCGCGAGACCCACGATCACCGCCGGTACAAACTCCGCCTGCCCGCCCAGGGGCGGCGACGGTTCGGCTACGTGTGGCACCGCCGCTTCGACCCCGCCACGGGAACTCTGCAAGAGGAGAGGTACGACCCGGACCCGGACACCGGGCCGGTAGTCGCCGAGCTATACCGCGCCTACGTCGCCGGATTCGGTTTCGGGAAGCTGTGCGGCCAGCTCAATGCGGACGGCCACCGCACCACACAGGGCGCTCTGTGGCACACAGAAACCCTCACCCGCTACATGGACAGCGGATTCGCCGCAGGACTCCTGACCGTCCACAACCCCGAGTGCCGGTGCCGCAAGACCGACGGCACGTGCAAAAACCACATCTTCATCCAGGGCGCCCAAGAGGAGCTGATCGAGTTCGACCTCTGGGAGGCATACCGGCAACGACGAAAGGAGGTAGCGGCCACCGCGCCGCGCGCCCGCGTAGGCATCTACGAGCTGACCAGCCTGCCCAAGTGCTCCGGGTGCAGGGGCGGCACCAGCATGAACACGGGCCGCCGCAACGGGGCCAACGTCCCCGGTTTCGCCATGCGGTGCAGCAAGCGGGCCAAGGCCGGCCCCCTCGCCTGCGACGGCGTACTGGTCGAGCGGACCTACGTAGAGGAGGAGGTCAGGAAGTGGCTACGGGATAAGGCCGCCGGAGGCATAGACGCCGCCCCGCAGTCCCACACCTCGACCGCAGCGCGAGACGCGAGCGAGGAAGCCGCGAAGCGAACCACGGCGCGCGCGAAGGCACAGGCCGAGGTCGAGAAGCAGCGCCAGGCCCTCGCGAGACTGCGGGCAGAGCACGCGGCCAACCCCGAGGACTTCGGCCCCGGAGAATATGACGAGGCCGCCGACGTCATCCGCCGGAAGCGCGCCGAAGCACAGCAGCAACTCGACAGCATTCCGGAGGAGACAGAACCCCTCCCGGACCGAGCCGAGTTCAAACCGCTCATCGACAGCACCGTCGAGGAGTGGGAGAGCCTCAGCGTCCGGGAACGCAACATGATCCTGCGGAAGCTCATACGCCGAGTCGCTCTGACACGGCTCGGGCCGGGGGTCGAAAACCACAGGGTCGAGGTCCACCCGATATGGGAGCCGGACCCCTGGGCCGACGGTAAGTCCGCTACCGAGAGGTAGTGACATACCGCATGGTACGTGCGCAGAATCTTCCCACCGTCGCGACGGAGCGACAGCGCCCACCGGGAGGACGCCCGTGCTCAGCACCATGCAAGAGGTACCGCTCACCATCAGCCGGATTCTGGAGCATGGCCGGAGAGTCCACGGCAAGTCGACCGTGACGACGTGGACCGGTGAGGCAGAGCCCCACCGCCGGACCTTCGCCGAGATCGGCGACCGCGCTGCACGTCTGGCGAACGCCCTACGCGATGAACTGGGCGTCGAGCCCGGAAGTGTTTTGGCAACACTGATGTGGAACAACGCCGAGCACGTCGAGGCGTACTTCGCGATCCCTTCCATGGGCGCGGTCCTGCACACGCTCAACCTGCGGCTCCCTCCCGAGCAGCTGGTCTTCATCGTCAACCACGCCGCCGACCGGGTCGTGCTGGTCAACGGCACCCTGCTGCCGCTGCTCGCGCCCCTGCTGCCGCACCTGCCGACCATCGAGCACGTGGTCGTCTCCGGCATCGGCGACCGCTCGGCGCTCGACGGCCTGAACGTCCGCGTGCACGAGTACGAGGAGCTCCTGGAAGGCCGCCCCGACAGCTACGACTGGCCCGAGCTGGACGAGCGCCAGGCCGCCGCGATGTGCTACACCTCCGGCACCACCGGGGACCCCAAGGGCGTCGTCTTCTCCCACCGTTCGATCTACCTGCACTCCATGCAGGTCAACATGACCGAGTCGATGGGGCTGACCGGCCGGGACACCACCCTCGTCGTGGTCCCGCAGTTCCACGTGAACGCGTGGGGGCTGCCGCACGCCACCTTCATGACCGGCGTCAACATGCTGATGCCGGACCGGTTCCTGCAGCCCGCCCCCCTCGCCGAGATGATCGAGCGGGAGAAGCCCACGCACGCCGCGGCCGTCCCCACCATCTGGCAGGGTCTGCTGGCCGAGGTCACCGCCAACCCGCGCGACCTGACCTCGATGAAGAACGTCACCATCGGCGGCTCGGCCTGTCCGCCCTCCCTGATGGAGGCCTACGACAAGCTCGGCGTCCGCCTCTGCCACGCCTGGGGCATGACCGAGACCTCCCCGCTGGGCACGATGGCCCACCCGCCGGCCGGACTGACCGCCGAGGAGGAGTGGCCCTACCGGATCACCCAGGGCCGCTTCCCCGCGGGCGTCGAGGCCCGGCTGGTCGGCCCCGGCGGCGGCGAGTTCCTGCCCTGGGACGGCGAGTCGGCGGGCGAGCTGGAGGTGCGCGGCAACTGGATCGCGAGCTCCTACTACGGCGGCGCGTCCGGCGAACCCTTCCGGCCCGAGGACAAGTTCAGCGCCGACGGCTGGCTCAAGACCGGGGACGTCGGCGTCATAAGCCCCGACGGCTTCCTCACCCTCACCGACCGCGCCAAGGACGTCATCAAGTCCGGCGGTGAGTGGATCTCCAGCGTGGAGCTGGAGAACGCGCTGATGGCGCACCCCGAGGTCGCCGAGGCCGCCGTGGTCGCCGTCCCGGACGAGAAGTGGGGCGAGCGTCCGCTGGCCACCGTCGTCCTCAGGGAGGGCGCGACCGTGAACTACACGGGACTGCGGGAGTTCCTCGCGCAGTCCATCGCCAAGTGGCAGCTGCCGGAGCGCTGGACGGTCATCGACGCCGTGCCGAAGACCAGTGTCGGCAAGTTCGACAAGAAGGTGATCCGCCAGCGGTACGCGGAAGGCGCGCTGGACGTCACCAAGCTCGACTGACGTGATGACGGGGGCTATCCCCGGGTGAGCCACGGCCGCAGCAGCTTGCTGACGGCGGGCATGGCCACGTAGGTCATCAGGGTGCTGAAGACGACGGCGAAGGCGGCCGTCCGCAGCACGAAGTGCAGATCCACCAGGTACGGCCCGAGCACCGCGTTGCCGACGAGCGAGATCGGGAAGATGGCCAGCCCCGAGCTGATCGCCATCTTCCACCGCGGCGGCGCGGGCCGGGTCGTGCCCGGCTTGGCGAACCAGGTCTCCATGCCGTGCAGTTCCCGGCGGGCTATCTCCGTGTGGTGGTGGCCGAGGCAGTTGGAGAACCACTGGGCCCGCTCCGGGGAGTCCTGCCAGCGCTGGAACGCCGCCTGGTTGCGGAACCGGTGGACCAGGAACCACGGCCCGCCCTCCGTCGCCGGGCGGAAGAGCCCGTACCCGAGGTGGTCCGGGAAACCGGCCGCCGTCTCCAGGATCCCGTGGGCCCAGGCCTCGAAGGTCTCCTCGTGCCCCGCGTCCACCTGGCGCGCGATGAGCAGGTTCACCTCCCCGTTGTCGGCGGGGACGGTGTGCTCGGTCGTGTTGGTGATGGCCATCGGGCCAGGATTACTAGTTGGTGCCGATCTTGGCCAGCAGGTCCACGATGCGGCCCTGTACGTCCGCCGTGGTGGCCCGCTCGGCGAGGAAGAGCACGCTCTCGCCGGACGCCAGCCGCGGCAGGTCCGCCGGGTCGATGCCCGTCGTCGTGTAGACGACCAGCGGGGTGCGGTTCAGCTGCCCGTTGGCACGCAGCCAGTCCACGATCCCCGCCCGGCGGCGGCGTACCTGCATCAGGTCCATCACCACCAGGTTGGGGCGCATCCGCGTCGCCAGCTCCACGGCGTCGGTGTCGGCGCCCGCCCGGGCGACCTGCAGGCCGCGCCGTTCCAGGGCTGCGGTCAGCGCGGTCGCGATCTCGTCGTGCTCCTCGATCAGCAGGACCCGGGAGGGGTGCTGTTCGCTGTCGCGGGGCGCCAGCGCCTTGAGCAGGACGGCCGGATCGGCGCCGTACGCCGCTTCGCGCGTGGCCTGCCCCAGCCCGGCCGTGACCAGTACGGGCACCTCGGCGGCCACCGCGGCCTGGCGCAGCGACTGCAGGGCGGTCCGGGTGATCGGCCCGGTCAGCGGGTCGACGAACAGCGCGGCGGGGAACGCGGCGATCTGTGCGTCCACCTCCTCGCGGGAGTGCACGATCACCGGGCGGTAGCCGCGGTCGCTGAGGGCCTGCTGCGTCTGCACATCGGGCGCGGGCCACACCAGGAGCCGGCGCGGGTTGTCCAGGGGCTCCGGCGGAAGCTCATCGTCCACGGGCCGGGGCACGGGCCGGTTGACCACCTCGACGGCGCCGCCCGGGCCGTCGAGCGGCTCGGGGCCCTCGTCGGAGCCAGCCTCGGGGGCCCCTATGGCGAAGGCCCGTCCCTGCGCGGCGGGCTCGGCGAGCCGGCGACGGCGGCCGGATCCGGAGGCGGCGCCGGTAGCGGACGGGTCCACCGAGATGCCCTGGCCGAGGGTGCCGAGGGCGCGCACGCTGATCGGCTGCGCGGCCTGAGCCTCCGCCGGGGTGTCCTGCGGCCGGCGGGCTCCGGGCACGGCGGCCGGGCCGGGGGCCTCGTCGTCCTCGGAAGCGGTACGGGCCGCCGGCACCGGCCAGGCCGGGGTGCCGGGAAGCGCCCGGCGCCGCCCGGTCGGATTCTCGGCGGGCTCGGCGGGCTGTGCGGCGGGAACTTCGGGCTCGGCGGCGGGAGCGCCCAGCACCCGGCGCCCGCGCCGCCCGGCGGGGGCGTCGGCGTCCCCTTCGGCGGGAGCGGAGGCCGGGCCGGCCATCGCGGGGGCCTGCGGAGCGGAGGGAGCCGGGGTCGGCCCGGCGGGCAGTGCGAAGCCGCCCTCTGGAGCGATGGGCCGGGCGGGAGCGGGCGTCGGCCCGAGCCCGGTCGCCGGAACCGGGCCGCCGGGCTGCGCCGGACCGGCCGGACCCAGCGCGCGCCGTCGCCCGGCGGGATGCTCGGTCAGTGGAACCGGGGGCACCGCGGGCACGGGCGGGAGCGCGGGCATGGCGGTGCCCTGCGGGGGCACGGGCCGTCCGGGTCCGCCCTGGCCACCCGGACCGCCGGGGCCTTCGGGACCGCCCGGGCCGCCGATGCCGCCCGGGCCACCGGCGCCGTCGGCCTCGCCGCTGCCGTCACCGGCCCGGCCGCGCCTGCGCCCGGTACCGAGTCCGGCCGGGTTCACCGGGGACTGGGCGAGCTCCGGGCCCGCGTCGGGAACGCCTGCCTCTCCCGCCCGCCGCCGTCCGGACGGCAGCGCCAGCGCGCCCCCGCCCTGGCCGGCCGGCGCGGCGGCCGGACCCGTGGCCTCGTCGTCAAGGAAGGCGTCCACTCCGCGCCGGCCCCGCCGGCCGCCGGAGACCTTGCCGGCGGCGCCGCCGACTGTCCCGGCGCCGTCCGTGGTCGGACCGGCCGGGGGCTCCTCCGCCGGCTCCGGCAGGGTGACCGTCCCGGCGCCCGCGCCGAGCGGGAGCTCCAGCACGTACGCCCCACCCGGCGCGCCCGGAACCTCGACCGTCTGCAGCACACCTCCGTGCGCGGCCACGATCCCCCGCACGATCGGCTCGTGGACCGGGTTCCCGCCCTCGTAGGGACCACGTACCTCGATCCGTACGACATCACCGCGCTGGGCGGCCGCCACCACGATCGTCGAGTCGCCGTACCCGCTGCCCTGGGCGGTCTTGCCGGTGGCGTCCACCCCGGCGACGTCCGCGACGAGGTGGGCGAGCGCGGTCGCGATCCGGGCCGCGTCCACCTCGGCCTCGATCGTCGGCGCGTGGACGGCGAACTGCGCGCGGCCCGGACCGATCAGCTCCACCGCGCCGTCGACGCCCGCCGAGACGACGGTGTTGATCAGGACCTTCTTCTTCGCGAGCCGGTCGCTGCCGGAGTCCAGGCGCTGGAAGCCGAGCACGTTGTCCACCAGCGTGGTCATCCGCGAGTACCCGGCGGCCAGGTGGTGCAGCAGCTGGTTGGCCTCGGGCCACAGCTGTCCGGCGTCGTCGGCGGCCAGGGTCGCGAGCTCACCGCGCAGCTCGTCCAGCGGTCCGCGCAGCGAGTCGCCGAGGACGGCCAGCAGCTGCGCGTGCCGCGCGGCCAGGGCGTCGTAGGGCCGCCGGTCGGTGAAGGTCATGACGGCGCCGACGAGCTGCTCCCCGTCCCGTACGGGCGAGGTCGTCAGGTCGACGGCGACGGGCTGTCCGGCCTTGTTCCACAGCACCTGGCTGCGTACGCGGTGCTTGCGTCCGCTGCGCAGGGTGTCGGCGAGCGGGGACTCCTCGAAGGGGAACGGCGAGCCGTCGGCGCGGGAGTGCTGGACCAGGCCGTGCAGTTCGCGGTTGCCGAGGTCGGTGGCGCGGTAGCCGAGGATCTGGGCGGCGGCCGGATTGACCAGCACCACCCGTCCGTCGGTGTCGGTGCCCACGACGCCCTCGGCGGCGGCGCGCAGGATCATCTCGGTCTGCCGCTGGGAGCGGGCCAGCTCGGCCTCGGTGTCCACGGTCTGCGAGAGGTCCCGGACCACCAGCATGAGCAGCTCGTCACCGGTGTACGAGGGTTGCGGCTCGCGGTAGGCGTCGCGGCCGTCGAGATGGGCGCTGGTGATCTCGACGGGGAACTCGGAGCCGTCGGTGCGGCGCGCGATCATCCGCTTCGGCTTGGTGCGGCCGCCGTCGTCCTCACCGGGCCGGCGCATGGAGCCGGGGATCAGTTTGGAATCGAACTCGGGCAGGAGGTCGAGCACGCCGCGGCCGACGAGCCCCGTGCCGGGGCTCTCCATGACCTCGAGGGCGATCGAATTGGCGTTGACGACCGTGCCGTTGGCGTTGACGAGCAACAGCGCGTCCGGAAGAGCGTCGAGTATTGCTGCGAGGCGAGCAGCGCCTCGGGATGGCCTGCTGCTCACGACGAGCTTCCTCCCTGACCACAACTACCGGCAAGTCACGGGAGGAGTCTAAGGCCACAGCCCCGCGGCGGGGTGGCCGAAGTGTGGTGGATACCGCCCATCCCGCGCATCCTCCCAGGTCAGGAACGCCCACTCGGAAGCAGAGGTTCCAACTCGTCCCAGCGGCTGATTTCACATCCGTTCGTCCGTCGAAACGTGGCGTCCACCTTGTGGCCGTTCCAGGTTCCGGTGATCCGGGCGGTCGCGGGGCCGCCGTGCTGCATGGTGCAGATCTGCCGCTTGGAGACGGGAGCGAAGGGGTCCTTGCCCTCTTTGGCGAGCCGGTCCAGCCGGGCGCAGGCGCCCGCGGCCTGGGGGTGGTCGCCGCCGACGGGGTCGCATTCGAGCCGGTACTCCCGGTCCAACTGGCGGTTCCCGGTGTCGGCCATGGCGATGGTGAGGCGGTCGGGCGGCGCCAGCAGCCCGCTCAGGGGCGCGGGCAGCGGGGGGAGGGGCCCGGCGGCAGCGGCGGCCAGGGCGGAGGTGACGGCGAAGGCGGCGAGACGCAGCATGGGGCACTCCAGGTCGTCCGTACGTCGTACGCCTGACCAACGACGGGGACCCGCCGACGTTGCGTGCTGCGGCTGCTTTAAGGCTTTGCCCTCCGCCCGTCCCTCCTAGTACCGTGGGAGCGGATTGGTGAGGGGCCCTGCGCCTGTGTCATCATCTGCACGCACCCTCCTACGCGGGGGTGTGCTGGAGGCGTCGCCTAGTCCGGTCTATGGCGCCGCACTGCTAATGCGGTTTGGGGCTTACCCCCCATCGAGGGTTCAAATCCCTCCGCCTCCGCACCTCATCGAAGCCCCGGTCCTGACGGACCGGGGCTTCGATGTTTTCCGGGGCAATCCGGTCCGCTCCGACCTCTGTGCGAACCCATCCGGACGATCTTCGTCCGGGGTGTTTTCGCAGGTCAGTAAGGGTTTGGGTAATGGATTTCGCGTCCCGGCGAGGTCCATGTATTGTTGTTCTCGCAAGGCCAACGGGGCGCAAAACCCCGGGAAGCCCAAGCACTCGTAGCTTAACGGATAGAGCATCTGACTACGGATCAGAAGGTTGCAGGTTCGAATCCTGCCGAGTGCACGCTGATCAGAAGCCCCCTGGAGATTGTCCAGGGGGCTTCTGACATCAGCGGGTGACATCAACGTGTGAAGCCAGACCGATCAGGCAGCCGGTGACTCCTCCCGAGCGTCGCCATCCTCTTCACCGGATTCGTCAATGCCGAGCGCGTCATCCATCCGGTCAGCGGCAGCCCGCAGCGTCGTCTGCATGACGTGCGCGTAGGTGTCCAGGGTCATGGTGATCGTGCTGTGCCCGAGCGTCTCCATGATCGTGCGAGCGTCCACACCCTGTGCGAGCAGCAGTGAGGCGCAGGTGTGGCGCAGGTCGTGCACGCGGACCCGGCGGACCTTGGCGTTGCCGCACAAGATCGTGAGCATTCGGTTTAGGCTGCGCGGATCGGTGGCGCGGCCTGTCGCCGTCGTGAAGATCAGCCCGCTCGGCTGGTGGGCGAGCGGCTGCCACTTCTCGCCAGCCACCTTCCGGGCCGTCTCCTGCTGCTCCTGGTGGGCGCGCAGCGCGTCCACGCACCGCTTGGGGAGGGACACGGTACGGATGGAGCGCGCAGTCTTCGGAGTGCCGAAGATCAGCTCTCGCCGGATTCGCTGGAGGTTGCGCCGGACCCTGAGCTGTCCGCCCACCAGGTCGACGTCCGACCAGGTGAGTCCCAGGACTTCTCCGCGCCGGAGCCCTGTCGAAATCAGCAGGAGCCACAGCGCGTACAGGCGGTGAGGCCGGGCGGTCTTCAGGAGCATCCGCACTTCTGCCGCGTCCAGGGGGTGCACTTCTTCGCGCTTCACGGTGGGTGTCTCCACGATCCGGGCGACGTTGCGCGCCACGAGTTCTTCACGGACTGCCTGCTGGAGCGCCGAGCGGAGCACGGCGTGTACGTACTGGACGGTGCGAGCCGACGGCCGGCGTGCACAGCATCGACCCACCGCGCAGCAGGTTCGCTCCTCCTTGGCGCGCGCGGCATCGGCCCCACGCATGCAGCAGAGACACCCCGCCTTGAAGTCGGCGAGGAACCTGCGGACGTCGGTGGGCGACAGCCGGTTGAGCCGCTTCGTGCCGAGCGCGGGACGGATGTAGAGGCGAGACAGCCCCTCGTAGCTGCTGAGCGTCGCGGGCTTGAGCCGGTTGGGAGCGATGGCCGCGAGCCAGTACGTCAGGTACTCCCCGAAGGCCATCGACGACGTGGCGGCCGGGATGCCCTGGCGCGTCTTGTCTTGCAGCTCGATGAGCTTGTCGCTCACCTCCTCGCGAGTCTTGCCGTAGACGAACTTCCGGACCCGAGTGCCGTCCGGCCGGTAGACGTAGGCGGCTGCCTGGTAGCGGCCGTCCTTGCGCTTCGTGATGGTGCCTTCCCCGTTGGCGCGCCGTTTGGCCATCAGGCAGCCTCCTCAAGCTTGTTGTGGATGTAGGTCTGGAGCGAGACGAGAGGGATGCGCCGTGCGCGGCCCTCGGTGTAGCTGGGCAAGGCGCCGGAGCGCAGCAGGTCGTAGAGCTTGCTGCGGCTGAGTCGAAGGGCCTGCATGGCCTCGGGCACGGTGATGGCCTCATGGGTCGCAGGCAGCGTGAAGCTCAAAACGGGCTCCATGGGGTGTGAGGCGGGGCGTCCGACCCCTGGGGAAAGTTGGCGGCGCAATGTCGCGGGTCGCGGACCATTGCGGACCACCCTGTTTGACCTGCGGTTTTCCGGGGAGTTGTGTGCGGACCATCGCGGACCGCCTGTGAAGGGTGTGGTCCGCGATGGGCGCGTTTCGCAGGTTGATGAATGTGCAGGTCAGACGGGGTGGTCCGCAATGGTCCGCGACCCGGCGGAATGTAGGCCGAGCACTACTCCGGGGAGGGGCGCAGGGTGATTCCGGTGTAGGTACGGACGCGGATGCCGCCGTCGCGGGGTCGGGTGGTGGTGAGTTGAGGGACGACGGACTGGAGGTTGCGGCCGAAGATCTGTTTCGTGCCGGCGCGTACGCCGTTGTCCTCGGCCCACTCGCGCCAGACGTTCCACAGGGCGTCCACCTGCACTTCGCAGGTCGGTCCGGTGGTGCAGCGTTCGCGAACGAACGCGCTGGTGGGTGAAGCGGCGTCCTGCATGATCATGACCGCGTCCTGGGAGGACTCGGGCTGGGTGATGCGGCCGGTGCGCTCCAGGCGGGCCAGTCCTTCGAGGGCCCAGTTGAGGATGCCGGGCATCTCGGCGGCGAGCTTGGCGTCCAGGCCGGTGTCCTCGCGGCCGAGCCAGGACACTCTGTCAGGTTCAGCACGATGAACCGTCGGGCGATGACACCGGAGGAGTCCCCGAAGGAGGGCAATTCGTTGGTGAGGACCATCAGCCGGGTGGGGAGCTTGCCGGTCCAGATATCGCGGAACTTGCGGTCGATGTCGATGGTGTCTTCACCGGAGATGGTCAGCAGCCGTTCCACCACACCGCTGTCGTTCCCGGACAGGCGGGCGTCGGCGATGACGGCGAGCGGCTTACCGATCAGGGAGGCGAGCCCGAAGTTCGTGCCCAGGGCCGAGAGGGGCGGACCCGCGATGTTCTCCTCGCCGACCATCTCCTTCATGACCCGGGCGATGGTGCCCTTCCCGGAACGGGTCGGACCCTTCAGGAGCAGGATCTTCTGCTGGTCGGTCCTGCCGGACAGGACGTAGCCGAACCACTCCTGCAAGGCCGCGATGGACGCGGGGTCGTCGGGCCACAGCTCGCGCAGGAAGCTGTCCCAGTTCGGGGCGACGGCCTGCCTGTCGTACTCGAAGGGGACAGAGACGATGTTGAAGAACCCCGGGGTGTGAGGCAGTAGCGCCCGGTCCCGGATCCGCAGGAGCCCGTTCTGGCACGCGACGATCGGACTGCGGTCAGCCGCGGCATTCTTCCGGTCAATCCAGGAGGGAGCGTCCACCTCTGTGGGCAGGAGGGTGACGGCGAACAGGGCGTCCAGGAGGTTGCCCAGCTTGGTACGGGTCGGCGCCCAGTCCCGGATCTCCGGCAGACCGTCCTTGTCGAGCCCGGCCACGTAGGTGGCGTGCTCCAACTGCTCGTACAGCCGCTTCCGCATCAGCAGGTCCTCGCACTCCCGCCAGCAGGTTCCGGTCCAGTGCATCCACGATCCCCGCCACCGCCTGCACAGCAGACGGCCCTGCTCGTCCTCCCAGCCGGGCAGGATCCGGCGGGCGACGGCCATCGGGTTGGACGGAGCAGGCAGCTCCTCAGTGAGGCTCATGCGACCTTCCTCCCTTCCTCGGCAGGGGTGATGTGCGGGCAGGCGTCTCGATGGGTGGCGTGGTCGGCGATGAGAGCGAGTGCGCGCCGCTGTCCGGCGGCGAATAGGTTCCGCCCGCAGGCGCACCAGGACCGGACGGACGGGGTCACGCCGCGTCCGGGGGCGGTGATGTGGAGCCAGGCGACGGGGCGGCGCCCGTCGTCCCAGCGAGGGTCAGAGCGAAGGGCAGAAGGGACGCCTTCGGCGACGACCTTCGGCGCGCCACTGCCGTCCGGGGTGGGGGTCGGTTCGGCGGGGCGGGGGCCGGTGGTCACGATGCCCTCACCGCCACAGCGGCAAGGCCGCGCGTGACCGCACGCTCGGCGTACGCCTCGGGCACGCCGACAGCGACGGCCGCGTCGATAACCTGGCGCCCAAGCATCTCCAGCCCGCACGGGCCGGGGCAGGCGGTGTGCTGGTTGGCCAGGAAGCGGGCAACTCCGTAGGCGGCGCTGCCGGCGCCCTCGTCGAGGCAGGCGGCGACCTTGGTGAGACCGCGATCCAGGGCGGCCTGGACGAAGGTGTCGGTGTGGCGGCAGCCGGTGGCAACCGATCGGTCCCACCGGGCGCGGGCCGGAGACGAAGAGTCCACCTCCCCGCGAAGGGGCCGGGTGGTCTCTTTCTTCACGACCAGCGCACGGACAACGTCTGGCAGAACGGTGATGGGGCTGGCACCCGGGCCTCGCCATACGGCGTAGGCCATCAGGGACTTGATGTCGACGCCGGGCCGAACGTGGTTGGCAGACTGCATGGCACCCCGGTAGACCCAGTGCTCCCCGCGCGTCGTCGGCACGATCTTGGTCGCGGGGAGCGTCTGGCGGGCCCACGTGACGGCGTCGGCGTTGTCGAGGTCGACGACCGTGAACCCGCCTCCGCCGGGGTGGTAGGCGACTGCTCCGGCCTGCTGCCAGGCCCGAACCCATGCCGGTGAGGTGAGGACAGCGGGGTCGGTTGTGGCGGCGGCCCAGGCGTGGCAGGGGGCCGGGCACTGGCAGGGCCCGGCGAACTTCATATTCGGGCGGTCACCGCACCGGCAGGGCCCGGCGCCCTTGCTGCTGGCGCAGGCGGGGCAGTTCCCGACGGGAAGCTTGCCCTCCCGCAGCGGCAGCACAGGCAGGCCCAGTTCGGCGAGCCAGAGCGCGGTGCGGAGCTGGGCGGGTAAGGCAGTCCGGCTGGGGTCTCGCGGGAAGTCGGTCGTGTGGGTCATGCTGGTCTCTCCAGTTCTTGGCGTTCTGGACGAGAGCGGCCCTGGTCTTGGCGGATGTAGGGCCGCTCTTGGCATGTCCGGGCAGGTGAAGCGGAATCCCCTCCTTTCGGTAGACAGGGAGGCCGGGGCACCCCCTGTCGGGGTGGGTGTGGAGGGGGCTTCAGGGGTCTGACCTGCGGCGCCTCCCTGCCTCCCTGGCAGATCATTTCCGCAGGTCAAGCCCAGGGAGGTGGGTCAGGGAGGTGGGCAGGGAGTTCTCCCTGCCTCCCTGACCTGATCCGGTGCGGCTCCCTCTACTCGGCGGCGGAAGCGGAACCTTCGTCCGGCCGGTTGGCGAGGACGCGGGCGATGCGGTCGCGGCCGATGACCATGCGGCCGTCGGACTTGTACGGCTCGGCGCCGGTGCCGTCGAGGACGCGCTTGAGGTCGATGAACGACCAGCCGCCGTAGGCCTTCTCGTTCAGGACGGCGAGCCGCTTGAGGACGTCCTGGGTGAGCACGCGCGGCGCGTCGCCCAGCACCGACAGGATGTCCGCGAGCGGGTCGGCGGCCGGGGCGTGGTCGATGGCGTGCGCGGTGATGACTCCGTCGCGCAGGGCCTTCGCCCGCTCGGCGACCTCGGTGGCCTGCTCGGTGTCGATGTAGTGCGTGCGCACCGTGATGGATGCCTGCCCGGCTGGGATGGCGATGCCGTCGGAGGCGACGACGACGGTTCCCTTGTCGAGGCCCTGCCGCAGGAGGTGCGGGGCGGCGCCGCCGTCGACGGCCTTGTCGCCCAGGGCCATGCGGGCCTGAGACTCGGTGCCGAGGACGAGGGAGACGCGGGTGTGGGCGCCTTCACGGACGAGCTTGGGCAGGTTCTGGTCGGTGGGGTCCTGCGTGCCCTCCCACAGGACGACGTCCACGGCCCGGCCCTGGTTGTGAATCTTGCGGACGGCCATGAAGTACCGGGAGGTGGCCTTCGAGCCGCCATAGGGCCGCTTGTCGTCGCCGACGGCCGGGCACATGAACGCGACCTGCGCCTCATCCACGATCCCAACCAGCGGCGGGAACACGGTGCCGGGCGGCGCCTGGATCCGGCGTTCCATCTCCGCCACCAGCCCTTCGACCATCTCGGTCGCCTCGATCACGTGCTCGTCCGTCGGGCCCTGGATCAGGGTGGTAGCGAGGCCGTCGAACATGCCCCAGTCGCCCACGCCCTTGAGGTCGGCGATCCGGAACTCCACCGTCTTGTCCAGGGCCAGCCACAGGGCCAGCGCGCGCAGGGCAGCGGTCTTGCCCTGGTTGGAGAGACCAGTGATCAGGACCATGCGCTGATACAGGCTCAGCGTCGCCGCGTCGCCGCGCAGGTCCTGGCCCCACGGGGCCTTGCCGGTCTTGTAGTTCGCGGTCGCGGTCTCGTCGGTGACCAGCGGGGACGGGCCGATCGGCTCGTCCAGGGCGCCGGAGTCGGCGATCCACAGCCGGACCGTGCGGGCGGCGGTCGGGATGGTGATGAAGACTTCGTGTTCGTGGCGGGCGAGGTTCTCGGCGAGCTTGCGGCGCCGCTTCTGTACCTCCTCCGTCGAGACGCCGGAGGGGAGCGTGACGTCGACTTCCACGCCGCATCCGGCGATCCGGATCGGGCTGAGCATCGCGGCGCCGGCGTCGCCCATCTCCTTGATGGCGCCCCGGAGCGGTGCAATACCCAGGTCCCGCAGCGCGGTGACCACGATGGACGGCGTGATCGGCGCTCCCACGCTGTCGCGCTGCTGCGCGGGCAGTGTCCACTGGGGTGCGGTCTGCTGGCGGCGGCCGACTCCCCACAGGGCCAGTAAGGCCAGCCACGGCCCGACCGTGAGCGCGGGCCCCCACACCACGGTGGCCACCATGACGGCCCAGCGGATCGCCTCGATCACCGCGCCGATCGGGCCGACGACCCAGGTGATGTCCTTGTTGGCTATGGCCAGCACGATCCCGAGCAGGAGCAGCCCACCGACCGTGAGGCCGGTCCCGTAGAGGCGCTCTTGGCGAGGTCGGGGGCGGAGCGGAGCAGGTCCATACGCCGGTGGTGTCGGCCGGCGCGGAAGCGCTGCAGCCGGTCTTCCCACTGCTTGGCTTCCTCGAAGTTCCCGCCCGCCTCGGCGGCGCGGATCATCCGCTCGTACCGGGAAGCGGTCCGGCCGTCCCACGTCCGCTTGGCCGTGATCCGGGTCCCGCCGATGACGTACATGCCGTGCCGGGCCACCAGCCGCGCCGCCGCACGGGACTGCTCGCTGGTGACGGCCGCACGCAGGCCCCGCCCGGTCCGGCGCCACACCCGCACCGGGCGCACAGCGTCGTGTGCGGTCGGTGCGGGGGCAGCCGCGGGGATCGTGTCGGTGCTGTTCAGGGGGTCTTTGAACAGGGGGACGACGTTGTCGGTCATGCTGAGAACTCCTGCTCTCGCTGACAAGCGGGTGGGTAGGGCCCGGGGCGGCCTGATTCCTTGGCCGGGACGGCCGCCCCGGGGCACAGCTACTTACGGTTCTTGCGGTCCTCGGCGGCCTGGCGCTCTTCGCGTTCGCGGGCGCCGTCGATGATTCGCTCGACCTTGCGCTCCAGGTCGCCCAGGTGGACGGTCTCTCCGGCGATGCCGCGCTTGGCCATCCGGGCCATGTACCAGCCGATCTGAGCGGTTTCCTTGGCGGTGAACTTCGGGTCGTTCGCCATGACGCTCCCTCCGGGGCCGGTCTGTCCGGCTCCCCTCACCACCCGCATGGGGCGGGTGGATCGGGCAGCCGTCAGCCACGCCGGCGGCGGGCTTTGCGCACGTTCTTCACGGCTGATGCGGCATCGGGGCTGCCGACGGACTTCACGACCGTGTGGACACACCAGCCGAGGACCAGGGCGAGGACAGCGAGCATCGCGATGTTCGCGGCGATCGCGGTCAGCGCACCGACGAGGAGGGGGCCGAAGTACACGCCGGCGGCGACCGCGCCGGCGCCGACCCCGGAGCCGAGCGCGATGCGCTGGACGGTCTTGTCCGGGGGAGCCTGGTGGATGTGCTGGTGCACGACCTGCGGACCGGTGTAGGTGGCGGGCAGGTTCTCGGCGTAGACGTGGGTACCGTCCGGGAGTTGCACGACGCCGGACGGTCGGGCGGGTTCGGGCAGGTGGTTCACGGTCATCTCCCGTCAGGAGGCTTCGGGGTGGGCGCAGGGGACGCACATACCGAGCGAGGCCGGGATGACGTATCCGGCGTCGCGGCGGCATTCGGGGCAGGTACGGCGGGCCGTGTTGGCCTTGGCGAGCGCGGCGGTCTTGGCCGGGGTCATCGGCCGGACCGGCTTGGCGCGGTCCACGCGGTAGAGGTAGGCGGTCAACGGGTCCCGCCGACGGCGCGGGCGGAGCACCTGCCCGGCGATGGCCTGCCCACCAGGGCGCAACCCCAGGGCCCGTAACTGCCGGCGAGTGGCGAGGCCATCCGGGGCGAGGCGCCACGGAAAGGTGGGCAGGCCGTGGACTCTTCCGGCCGGGTCGAAGCACTCGGCGAACCTCAGCCTCATCCGGCCACCACCACGGCGGTCGTGTCCCGCTCGCGCTCCGCCTTCAACGCCTCACGGACGACCCGGGCCTTCGCTGGAGACGTGCGCAGGGCCTTACGGATGCCCTCACCGGTCAGCTTCTCGATCGGCCACGACTCCGTCAGGCTCCGCGCCTCCGCCAGCAACTCGACTTCCGTGCGAGTCGGTCGACTCGATCGAGCTGCCTGCGGGACCCGACCAGTCGCCCGACGGGGGCGCGTCGACTCGGCCGCCACCGCGAGCTGTGGCCGGGCTTCGATCGGTTCGACCACGGGGACTGGGGAAGAGTCCACCTCCACCCCCGGGGCCGTCTCTTCGGCAGCCGGTTCGCCCTGGTCAGATATCGACCGATTTCCATCGATCTGAGCCGATTTCTCCTCGTCCGGCTCGATCGTCGGCCGGTGGTGGAGAACCTTGGCGACGAGGTCGGAGCCAAAGTAGATCGACCCGACAGGCAGCGACGTCGCCAGCAGCACGAGCGCCCAGTTCGTCCAGTCGCCATCGGCCAGTCGACTCCAACCGATCGACTCCGAGTGCAGGTCCGGCACGAGTCCGTGTACGTAGTTCAGGACCAGTGAGGCGAGCGTGTACGCGGCCAGCACCCGCAGGGCGAACCTGCGCGCATCGCCGGTCAGCGTGAGCGCGGCGACCAGGGCCAGGGCCATCAGCCCGTCGACCACGAACGGGTACAGCGTCGCCGCCGTCCCGTCCGCCCCGATCGCCTTGGCCACGTCCCGCAGCGCGTTCCACGAGACGCGGAAGGCCATGGCGACAACGGCGACCAGGGCGAGCACGAGCGCGGTCTTCGCCTTGCGGTTCATGCCGCGCCACCGGAGGACGGGAGGTGGGCGGCCCGGTTCTCCAGCGCGGTCCGGGTGGCGAGCACCTGCCGGCATGCCCGCCTGAGGCGCTGCTCGTCCACCTCGGTGGGCGTGCGGTCCAGCGTCATGATCTGCGCGTCGAGGAGGTCTCGTTCCGCCAGGATCAGCGGCAGCTCGATCTCGATCGCTTCCAGCTCCACGTCCGTCGGCTCAAGGCCGTCGGACCACGGGGTAACGACGTTCTGAAGTGCAGCGATGGACTTCATGGGTCTTGCTCCTTCGAGAGAGGAACGGGACTCAGCAGCCCCCGGCGTTCCCGCGCCGGGGGCTGCACTGCGTTGGGGGTGAAGCAGGAAGAACTCCGGCTCCCCTCGACCCCGCCCAGACGACGCCGAAGCGGCGGACGGGCGGAGGAGGCAACCGGCCGCAGCACGAGGCGCTGCGGAGGTCGAGCGCGCGGACCTTGGCCGCGCTGGCCGCCTTTTGAGTAGGAGGCGACTACCTCACGCTGTTGAGTTCTCAAGTAACGGCCGCTTCCTTCAAGCCCGTTTCACGGAGCCCTCCGGGCGTACTCGGTCCAGGTCAGGGGCATGCTTGACCCTGCTGCACCTCTTGCTCAACTTGTTGGTACAAGCTGTTGCAGTGATGTTGCACCCACGGACAGTGAGTCGTCAAGGGATTGGGGCCCCACATGTACCAACAAGTTGAGCGAGTGCGTCATGATGGGCAGATGAACAAGCAGCCGAAGTACCGGCAGGTTGCCGACGCGCTCCGTCGGGAGATCGACAACGGCGTCTACCCGCCGGGGTCTCGCCTGCCGTCTGAGAGCGAACTCTCCGTCCGCTTCGACGCGTCGCGGAACACCGTGCGGTCGGGGCTGAACCAGCTGGTCAGTGAAGGGTTGATCTCGTCCAGTCAAGGACTTGGGTACGAGGTTCGCAAGCACGAGGTGTTCGAGTTGAACGCATCGCGCTTTGAGAACCTGACCTTCGAGCAGAACGGCGATGCCTACAACACGGACGTCACCAACGCCGGACGACGGCCGAGCCAGACGTTCCGGGTGGAGATGGCGCCAGCCACTCAGTACGTCGCCGAGCGACTGGCCGTGGATGCCAGCTCGACCACGGTTCTCCGGTTCTGTCATCGCTTCGTGGATGACGTGCCGTGGTCGACGCAGGCGACCTACTACCCGGACTGGCTCGTCAAGGAGGCCCCGCGGCTCGCCGAGCCGGGCGATATCGCAGAGGGGACGACGCGGTATCTCGCTGCCGCCGGCACCGAGCAAATCGGGTACTTCGACGAGATTGCCACCCGGATGCCGACGCCCGAAGAAGCCCGCCTCCTGGACATAGGAGCCGGTATTCCCGTGCTGCTCTGGACCCGCACGGGCTACTCGGACGAGAGGCCCATCCGGTGCACGGTCACCACCTTCCGGGGTGACCTCAACCGGATGAACTACGAGATCGGTGACCTGTCCGCTCGACCCGGGAGCGAGCCGAAGTGATCATCGAAAGCGCGACGACTGCAGACGTGGTCAAGCTGCTCGCCTTCCGCGAGGAGGCGGCGGCCTGGCTGAGTGAGCTCGGCTCCGACCAGTGGCGTCGCCCGTACCCGGCGGACCGGCTCCTGGCCACCATCGAGGCTGGGACGGTCTTCATGGTCCGCGACGGAGATGTCACTGCCGCGACGATAACGCTGACGCCTGATGCTGAGGACGGTCTGTGGTCGAGCGAGGAACTGGCCGAGCCGTCCATGTTCGTGAACAAGCTGACAGTCGCAAGGACCCATGCGGGACTCGACCTTGGCGGCCGGCTGCTCGATTGGGCTGGTGATCGGGCGTACCGTTCCGGCGCCTCATGGCTCCGCCTCGACGCGTGGACGACCAACACGGAGCTACAGCGCTACTACCTGCGCCACGGGTTTGAGCACGTCCGTACTGTCACGGAGGGCGGGGCGGTGAACGGCGGACCGCGCGTCTCGGGCTGGCTCGCACAGCGTCCGGCACAACTCGACACGGGCCATGGCCTGACGGACAGCGTTCCCGCGCCGACATTGATCCAGGCGGTCTGACATCAGTCGCTGACGGTTCCTCTCACGGTCGACGCCCAGCCGCTTGGCGAAATATGAGTTCCGCACACCTCGAATTCCCTTGAGCCCTGCGCGGAGAGGCTGCAAGTCGCGCGTTCGACGTAGCGCTATTAGGGGCCGCAGCCGTTATGACTGTAAGTGCATGGTGGGGCCAGCACTATTTCAGTCATTCTGTTTTGAGATGCCTCCAGCATGGCCATTGCTTCTGCGCCGCTGACACTACCGGGAGGCGCCGGAGGGTTCTCCGGCTGGAGTTTCTTCTGCTGCTCATAGGTTTGCTTCTGGAGCTCCTCCAATTGCGCTTGCCGGAGTTGCGCAAGGTAGGTGACCAGTGAGACCCATTGGCCGTTGGATTCCACGTAGAGCAGGCCAGGGTCGCTGGTGTAATACATGGTCTTTAGCTTGCTGTTGAAGTCATAAATTATGACCTGGCCGGGGGTTCGCGTGTCGTATTGCTTGAGCGGGGAATTCGGTGATCCGCGGATATGGTAGTTCACGACCTGTGTGGTTCCTTCAAAGGGATATGTGCGACACAAGGACTCCGGCCACCATTTCTTATATGCCGCGAAGTACAAGCAGCCGTCATTTCCCCAGGCTTCTTGGAGGTGTACGGGGGGCGGCTCCGGATCGTCGCAAGCGATAGTTGAGGGCATGATCGCCGCCAGCGCTGCGATCGCAAGGCCGGTCAACCAATTCTTCGCCGCCATAGGCTTCCTCCTTCGACGCATATCTGCATTCGCAGAGGTTGAAAGCATCGGCCGATATGTGCCAACGGCTGGTCTGTTTCAGGGCGCCATCTGGTGCGATCGGTTAGTTGAAAAGAGCCACTGCGCCTGCTATCCGAACGCCCGATTTTCGGCGCCAGCAGGCGGGGCTGAGTCCTCTACGTCCAGCCTGTTCCTGTTACCTGCTGCACGCATCCCGACTGAAGTGAACGATCAACCTGGCTACGCAGCCAGCGGGAAGCCCCAAGAGGGTCAACCCCACGACGTGAGCATCCCTGACATCAGTCGGTGACATCAACGCGGGCGTACACCAGCCGACGTCCGTGGATGTGTCCTAGCTCTGGCGGCCTGTCCCGTAGGGTGCGCACCCAGGCCGGGAGGGTGGCTCATCCGGGTTGCACGCGCCTACGGATCAGAAGGTTGCAGGTTCGAATCCTGCCGAGTGCACAGCAGGACGAAGGCCCCCAGGAGAAATCCTGGGGGCCTTCGTCGCATGTCCGCGCGGGGGCGTCTCCTCCTTGATGGGGAGGGGGTCCCCCGGAGGTTGTCAGGGGTGGGATGGCTCTGGCGGGTGACGCCGACTACCCGCCGGCCTCGGTACGGTTTTTGAAGATCGTCCGAAGCCGGAAAACGGGGGCACTCATGGGACTGTTCGGGAATGCGCACACCGTCGACCCCGTGTCGGCGCAGCGGGACTACGCGCGGCTGCTGGGGCAGGGGGAGCAGGTGCACGCCGCCTTCCTGTTGATCAGGGACACGATCCTGTTCACCGACCGGCGGCTGGTGCTCGTCGACAAGCAGGGGCTCACGGGGAAGAAGGTGGAGTACCACTCCGTCCCGTACCGGAGCATCACGCACTTCTCGGTGGAGACCGCCGGCCACTTCGATCTCGACGCCGAGCTCAAGATCTGGATATCCGGGAGCCCGGCGCCGATCGAGAAGACCTTCACCAAGGGTGTCGACATCTACGAGGTGCAGGCGATCCTGACGCAGTTCGTCGCCCGGTAGCCCTCAGAGGACGCGGGGCAGGCCGGTCACCGACATCACCAGGGAGTAGAGGGAAGTGGTGGCGGTGATGAAGAGGCGGTTGTTCTTGGCGCCGCCGAAGGTGATGTTCGAGACCGGCTCGGGGACGCGGACGCGGCCGATCAGGGTGCCGTCCGGGGCGTAGCAGTGGACGCCGTTCTCCATCGCGGCCGCCCACAGCCGGCCCTCGTCGTCGAAGCGGATGTTGTCGACTCCGGGGCAGGCGGTGAAGACCCGGTCGTCGGTGAGGGTGCCGTCGTCGGTGACCTTGAAGGCGCGGATGTGGCCCGCGCGGGTGTCCGCGGCGTACAGCTCGCTCTCGTCGGGGGAGAAGACGAGGCCGTTGGGGCCGAGGAAGCCGTCGGCGGCCATGCGGACCTCGCCGGTCGCGGGGTCGGCCCGGTAGAGGTTGCAGGCGCCGATCTCGCCGGAAGCGCGGTGGCCCTCGTAGTCGCTGGTGATGCCGAAGTCCGGGTCGGAGAACCAGATGGAGCCGTCGGAGCGCACCACCGCGTCGTTCGGGCTGTTGAGCCGCTTGCCGTCGTAGCGGTCGGCGATGACGGTGAGGCCGCCGTCCGGCTCGGTGCGGGTGACGCGCCGGTTGCCCTGCTCACAGGTGATCAGGCGGCCTTCCCGGTCCAGGGTGTTGCCGTTGGAGTGGCCGGCCCGGGAGCGGAAGACCGAGACCGCGCCGGTCGCCTCGTCCCAGCGGAGCATCCGGTCGTTGGGGATGTCGCTCCACACCAGCTGCCGCCAGGCAGGAAGGTACAGCGGGCCCTCCGCCCAGCGGCAGTCGTCGTAGAGGCGCTCCAGCCGGGCGTCGCCGTTGGCGCAGCGGCCGGTCCGGAAGCGCTCGTCCAGGATCTCGTACAAGGTGAGGTCGGCTATGGCAGACACGATTCCCCCTGAGAGAGTTTCGCCGAATTCTGTTCGGTCTGATGGTGAGATTGCAGGATCAGGTACCGTCTTCGCAAGGGTCGACCGGCCCAAGAGAGGAAGATTGCGTGGACGACATCGACCGTGCGCTCGTCCTGCGCCTGCAGCAGGACGCCGGCCAGTCGTACGCCGCTCTCGGCACGGCCGTCGGGCTCTCGGCCGGGGCCACCCACGAGCGCGTACGCAAACTGCGCGAGCGCGGCGTGATCCGGCGGACCACCATCGACGTTGACCCGGCCGCCGTCGGCAGTGGGGTCCTCGCCTACGTGATGGTCGACTCCAATGCCTGGATGGGCGAGTCCGGCGCCGACTTCGCCGCGATCCCCGAGATCCAGGAGGCGCACATCATCGCGGGCAGCGCCTCCGTGCTGGTCAAGGTGCGCACGCCGTCGACCGAGCAGCTGCAGGACGTCCTGCGCCGCCTCTACGCCATCGAGGGCGTCAGCGGTACGCATGCCACGGTCGTGCTGGACACCTTCTTCGAACGGCCGCTCCCGCTGTGACCTGGTGGTGCACCGGGATCCGGTGGAAGGACGGCCGACCGGCCATCGGGTGGTACGGGGAGGGGCGCGGCGAGCGGACGAGCGTCCTGGCGTACGGGCAGCGGCTGGCCTTCGCCGCGAGCGGCGAGCGGCACTGCCTCGGCGTGTGGCGGGCCGGGAGGCGGACGCCCTGTCCGACCGCCGCCCTCGTGCCCGCTCGCGCCGGGAACGCGCAGTGCCCCGACTGTGCCCGCCTCGACCGGTCGTTCTCCGTGGCAGCCGACACCAACGCCGCCGATCCGCGCACCTATCGGGTCTACCTGGCCTGGTTCGGGCCCGGCATGGTCAAGGTCGGGATCACCGCCGAGGAGCGCGGCTCCGCCCGGCTGCTGGAGCAGGGCGCGGTGGCCTGGGCCTGGCTGGGCCGCGGTCCGCTGATGGCCACCCGGCGCACCGAGGAGCTGCTGCGGGCCGCGCTCGGGGTGCCCGACCGGATCGCGTACGCCCGCAAGCGCGCCGTACGGGCCCAGCTGCCGCCGGGTCCGGACCGGGCCCGGGAGGTCGCCGAGCTGCACGCGCGGGCCGCGGCGCTGCCCGGCTGGCCGGAGTCGCTGGAGCGGGTGGGGTGCGAAGTCGCCGACCACGCCGGGGCGTTCGGGCTGGACGGGTTGCCGGAGCCCGCGCGGGTGCTCACCGGGATGGTCCCCGGCGGCGCCGTCGTGGGGAGGCTGGTGGGCGCGGCCGGTCCCGATCTGCACTTCGAGGACGGGCTCGTCGTGGACACCCGGCTGCTGGCCGGCTGGGAGCTCACCGCTCCGGGGGACGAGGCGGTGACGTCGGTCCCGGTGGCGGAGGTTCCGTCGGCCGCACCCCCGCCGGCCGAGCAGGACGGGCTGTTCTGAGGAGTGCTCTCGGCCTCCGGCCGGCCCCGTTCCGGCCCGTTCCGCGCCGGTCGGCCAAGGTCAAAACTTGGATCCCTTTGGCCTTCGCGAGCCGTTTCCGGTGGACACGCCGGGGCGGTCCGCGGAGGGTGGAGGGCATGAGCATTCAGCCGGTACCGGCCTTCGAACCGCCTTATGTCATGGCCGTTTTCAGCGATGTCCGGACCGCCGACGACAGCGGATATCCCGAGACCCTCGCCCGGATGGAGGAGATCGTCCAGGGCAACCCCGGATACCTCGGATACGAGTCCGCCCGCACCCCCGGCGGTCTCGGCATCACCGTCGCCTACTTCCGCGACCATGAGTCCCTCACCGCGTGGCGCGAGGACCTGGAGCACCAGGCGGCCATCAAGCAGGGCCGCACCGACTGGTACGAGAGCTACACCCTGCACGTCGCGACCGTCGAGCGGAGCCACGGCTTTGTCCGCAACGGCTGAGGCGGTCCGCGCCTTCCGGGAGCGGCTCGGGCTGCCGGGACTGGTCGACGTCCACACGCACTTCATGCCCGAGCGGGTCCTGGACAAGGTCTGGGAGTACTTCGACGCGGTCGGCCCGCTGACCGGCGTCGAGTGGCCGATCACCTACCGGCACGAGGAGGAGCAGCGGGTCGCGTTGCTGCGGGAGTTCGGGGTCCGGGCCTTCACCGCCATGCTCTACCCGCACAAACCGGAGATGGCCGCCTGGCTCAACTCCTGGTCCGCCGATTTCGCCGCCCGCACCCCCGACTGCCTGCACACTGCGACCTTCTTCCCGGAGGAGGGCGCCGCCACGTACGTCCGCCGGGCCGTCGACTCCGGGGCCCGGATCTTCAAGGCCCATCTCCAGGTCGGCGGCTACGACCCCAATGACGACCGGCTCGATCCGGTGTGGGGGCTGCTGGCCGAGGCCGGCATCCCGATCGTGATCCACTGCGGGTCGGGTCCCGTCCCGGCCAAGTACACCGGACCCGAGCCGGTCGGCCGGCTGCTGGCCCGTCACCCGCGGCTGCCGCTGGTCATCGCCCACATGGGCATGCCCGAGTACGCCGACTTCCTCGACCTCGCCGACCGGTACGACGCGGTGCGCCTGGACACCACCATGGTCTTCACCGACTTCTCCGAGCGGCTCAGCGGCTTCCCGCCCGGTGAGCTCGGACGGCTCGCGGACCTCGGCGACCGGATCCTGTTCGGCACCGACTTCCCGAACATCCCCTACCCCTACGAGCACCAGCTCGTCGCCCTCGAACGGCTCGGCCTCGGCGACGACTGGCTCCGCGCGGTCTGCCACGACAACGGGGCCCGGCTCTTCCGGCTCCACGGCTGACCGCCCCTTCCCGTTTCTCAGGAAATTCACAGGCAGGCACAAGAACGCTCTCAGAGGCCCCGGAGAGCGTGTTCGGTATGACTGCGACGACCACCTCCCACGCGTCCACGTCCACCAGCAACCACACGGCCCTCGTGCGGTCCGACGGCGGGCCCTGCCGGGTGCTCGTCGTCGACGACGAGGCCGCGCTCTCCGAGCTGCTGTCCATGGCCCTGCGGTACGAGGGCTGCGAGGTCCGCAGCGCCGGCGACGGGGCGAGTGCGGTGCGCTCGGCGCGGGAGTTCCGGCCGGACGTGGTGATCCTCGACATCATGCTTCCCGACATGGACGGCCTCGCCGTCCTCGGGCGGCTGCGCCGGGAGATCCCCCAGGTCCCCGTGCTGTTCCTGACCGCCCGGGACTCCGTGGAGGACCGGATCGCCGGCCTCACCGCGGGCGGCGACGACTACGTCACCAAGCCCTTCAGCCTGGAGGAGGTCGTGGCCCGGCTGCGCGGTCTGGTCCGGCGCTCGGGCGCGGCGCAGGCCGCACGCGGCGGTTCAGTGCTGGCCGTCGGCGATCTGCGGCTCGACGAGGACAGCCACGAGGTGGTGCGGGGCGACCGGGAGATCCACCTGACCGCCACCGAGTTCGAGCTGCTGCGCTACCTCATGCGCAACCCGCGGCGCGTGCTGAGCAAGGCGCAGATCCTGGACCGGGTGTGGTCGTACGACTTCGGCGGCCAGGCCAACGTGGTCGAGCTCTACATCTCCTACCTGCGCAGGAAGCTGGAGAGCGGCCCCGGCCTGGCACCGATGATCCACACCCGGCGCGGCGCCGGATACCTGATCAAGCCGGCCGAGTAGTGCGCTTCCGCTACCCCGCCCGCGTGGGGCCGCGACCGCGCGGCCGCCGGCCCTGGTCGCTGCGGACCCGGCTCGTCGTCTCGGCGGTGGCACTGATCGCCGTGGTGGGCGCGGCCATCGGAACCGTCACCACCCTCGCCCTGCGCTCGTACCTGGTCAGTCAGCTCGACGAACAGCTGACCACCTCCGTCGGGATGGCCGTCCGGATACCCGCCGGGAAGCCGGCCCGGCAGAACAGCACCGGCTTCGTCACGGCCCCCGGCAGTCCGCTGGACGCCACCGGGGTGCGCCTGGATCACGCCGGCACGGTGCTCGGGACCGCCCGCAACGTCCGCGTCGAGGGGGTTCCCGAGGATGCGCCGCCCCTCACCGAGCCCCAGAGCCGGATCCTCGCCGCGGCCGCACGGAAGGCGGCGCAGGCAGCACAGGCCGCGTCGGGCGGGCAGGGCGGATACGGCGCGCCGGGCACGCGGGCCGAGCCCCGGCCGGTGGACGCCGACCTCCCGGGCCTCGGTGCCTACCGGATGCTGGCCGCGCCCGACGGCAGCCTGGCCCTCGCCTTCCCCCTGGGCGAGGTCGACTCCATCGTGCGCACCCTGGTCGGGGTCGAGGTCTGCGTCACCCTCGCCGGGCTGATCGCGGCCTCCCTCGCCGGGCAGGCCCTGGTCGGGGTCGCCCTGCGCCCGCTGCGCCGGGTGGCCGCCACCGCCACCCGGGTCTCCGAACTCCCCCTGCACAAGGGCGAGCCCGCCCTCCACGAGCGGGTCCCCGACGCCGAGGCCGACCCCCGCACCGAAGTGGGCCAGGTCGGCGCGGCCATCAACCGGATGCTGGGCCACGTCTCCTCCGCCCTCACGGCCCGCCAGCAGAGCGAGACGCGCGTCCGGCAGTTCGTCGCCGACGCCAGCCACGAACTGCGCACCCCACTGGCCTCCATCCGCGGTTACGCCGAACTGACCCGCCGGGGACGGGAGGAGCCCGGCCCCGACACCCGGCACGCCCTCGGCCGGATCGAGTCCGAGGCCACCCGGATGACCGGCCTCGTCGAGGACCTGCTGCTGCTCGCCCGGCTCGACGCGGGCCGCCCGCTCTCCAGCGCCGACGCCGACACCGACCTGGCCCCGCTCGTCGTCGACGCCGTCAGCGACGCCAGGGCCGCAGGGCCCGGGCACCACTGGCGCCTGAGCCTGCCCGAAGAGCCCGCGCCCGTCCGCGCGGACCCGGCCCGGATCCAGCAGGTCTTGGTGAACCTGCTCGCCAACGCCCGTACGCACACCCCGCCGGGCACCACTGTCACCGCGCATGTTTCACGTGAAACATCGGCCGTCCGGCTGTGCGTCGAGGACGACGGGCCCGGCATTCCGCCCGAGCTGCTCCCCCGTGTCTTCGAGCGCTTCGCCCGCGGTGACGCCTCCCGCTCCCGCACGGCCGGCTCCACCGGGCTCGGGCTCGCCATCGTCCAGGCCGTGGTCGCCGCGCACGGCGGGCGGGTCGGCGTACGGAGCGAGCCCGGGCGGACCCGGTTCGAGGTCGTGCTGCCGCTCGCCCGGCCGGCGGCCACGGAGCCGGAATCACAGACAGGGCACAGGCTCACCACACAGCGGTGACAGGCCGCTCCACGAGGGTCGGAACATGCCAACCGACACCTCTCCCGGGGCCCTTCCTGCACGGGCGCCCCTCGCGCCCGTGCAGGAAGGGCCCGTCCTCGACGTGGTGATCCCGGTCTTCAACGAGGAGAAGGACCTCGGCCCGTGCGTACGCCGGCTGCACGAGCACCTGACCCGGACCTTCCCCTATCCCTTCCGGATCACGGTCGCCGACAACGCGAGCACCGACCGTACCCCCGAGGTCGCGGCCGGGCTCGCCGCCGCACTGGACGGCGTGCGCAGCACCCGGCTCGAGGAGAAGGGCCGGGGCAGGGCGCTGCGCACCGTCTGGTCCGACTCCGAAGCCCCCGTCCTCGCCTACATGGACGTGGACCTCTCCACCGACCTCAACGCCCTGCTGCCGCTGGTCGCACCGCTGATCTCCGGTCACTCCGACCTGGCGATCGGCACCCGGCTGGCGCGTTCCTCACGGGTGGTGCGGGGAGCCAAGCGGGAGTTCGTCTCCCGGGCCTACAACCTCCTGCTGCGGTCCTCGCTCGCCGCCCGGTTCAGTGACGCCCAGTGCGGTTTCAAGGCCATCCGGCGCGAGGTCGCCGAGCGGCTGCTGCCGCTGGTGGAGGACACGGGCTGGTTCTTCGACACCGAACTGCTGGTGCTCGCCGAGCGGGCCGGGCTGCGGATCCACGAGGTGCCGGTGGACTGGGTCGACGACCCGGACTCCACCGTCCACATCGTCAGGACCGCCACCGAGGACCTGAAGGGGGTCTGGCGCGTGGGCCGGGCGCTGGCCGTCGGAGCGCTCCCGCTGGACCGGCTCGCCCGCCCCTTCGGCGACGATCCGCGCGACCGCACCGCGCTGCCCGGCGTGGAAGGCGGACTGGCCCGTCAGCTCCTCGGCTTCTGCGCCGTCGGAGCCCTGTCCACCCTGCTCTACCTGCTGCTGTACTCCGCCTTCCGCGGCGGTACCGGCCCGCAGACGGCCAACGGCGCCGCCCTGCTGCTCTCCGCCGTCGCGAACACCGCGGCCAACCGGCGGCTCACCTTCGGCGTCCGCGGCCGGGACCGGGCCGTGCGCCACCAGGCCCAGGGGCTGGTGGTCTTCGGCATCGGGCTGGCCCTGACGAGCGGTTCGCTCGCGGCGCTCGGAGCGGCCACCGCCGATCCCGCGCACGGCACTGAACTGGCCGTCCTGATCACCGCCAACCTCGCCGCCACCGTGCTGCGGTTCCTGCTCTTCCGTGCCTGGGTCTTCCCCGACCGGCGCGGCACTCCTGCGAAGGACGACATCCGATGACCACCGCGGCAACTCCGCTCTTCCCGGCCCCCGAGGCCCCCGAGGCCCCGGCCGGCACCGGCCGGCGTGCAGCCGACCGGCCCCGCTGGGAACGGCCCGCCCTCGCCGGGCTGCTGATCGCCACCGCCGTCCTGCTGCTGTGGGACCTGGGCTCCTCCGGTTACGCCAACTCCTTCTACTCCGCCGCCGTGCAGGCGGGCAGCGAGAGCTGGAAGGCCTTCTTCTTCGGTTCTTCCGACGCCGGGAACTCCATCACCGTCGACAAGCCCCCGGCCGCCCTGTGGCCGATGATGCTGTCGGTCCGCCTGTTCGGGCTCGGCTCCTGGCAGATCCTCGTCCCGCAGGCCCTGATGGGCGTCGGCACGACGGCCGTGCTCTACGCCGCCGTACGCCGCCAGTTCGGGCCCGGGGCGGCGCTGCTGAGCGGTGCGGCCTTCGCGCTCACGCCCGTCGCCGCGCTGATGTTCCGCTTCAACAACCCCGACGCGCTGCTGACGCTGCTGCTGACCGTCACCGTGTACTGCGTGCTGCGCGCCCTCGACGGCGCCCGCACCACGTGGCTGGTCTGGGCCGGTGTCGCCGTCGGCTTCGCCTTCCTCACCAAGACCCTGCAGGCCTTCGTCATACTGCCGCCGCTCGCGCTGCTGTACGCGGTGTGCGCGCCGACCCGGCTGCGCAGGCGCCTGGGCCAGCTGCTGCTGGCCGGGCTCGCGATGGTGGCGGCCGGCGGCTGGTGGGTGGCGATCGTGGAGCTGTGGCCCGCGTCCTCCCGCCCGTACATCGGCGGTTCGCAGAACAACTCGTTCCTGGAACTGACCCTCGGCTACAACGGCCTGGGCCGGATCAACGGCAACGAGACCGGCAGTGTCGGCGGCGGTGCCCGGACCGGCGGAGCCGCGGCCTACGGCCTGCCCGAGGGCGGCCCGGGCGGCAGGGCCGGGGGAGGCGGCTGGGGGGAGACCGGCTTCGACCGGCTGTTCTCGGGGAACATCGGCGGGCAGATCTCCTGGCTGCTGCCCGCGGCCCTGGTACTGCTGGTGGCCGGGCTGGTGGTGACCTGGCGGGCCCGCCGGGCCACCGACTCGCTGGACGGCATGGCCCGGGCGGCCTTCCTGGCCTGGGGCGGCGCACTGCTGATCACCGCGATCGTCTTCAGCTACATGCAGGGCATCTTCCACGAGTACTACACCGTGGCCCTGGCTCCGTTCGTGGCCGCGCTGATCGGCATGGGCGTCGCCGTCCTGTGGGAGGAGCGGGGCACCGCGGCCGCCGCGATCGCCCTCTCCGGCACGCTGGCCCTGACGGCCGTCTGGTCGTACGTGCTGCTGGGCCGCGCCACCGGCTATCTGCCGTGGCTGCGCTGGGCGGTGCTGGTGGGCGGGCTGCTCGCCGCGGCCGCGCTGCCGTTCGCCGCGCGGGCGGGCCGCCGGATGCTGCCGGGCGTGGCGGCGCTGGGAGTGGCCGCGGCCCTGGCCGGGCCGTTCGCGTACTGCCTGACCACCGTGAGCACCGGGCACACCGGTTCCATCGTGACCGCCGGACCGGCGGTGGCGGGGGGCCGGGGCGGCCCCGGCGGCATGATGGGCGGCTTCCGGGGCGGCGCCGGCGAGATGCCGCAGGGCGGGCCGGGCGGCCAGGGAGGCCAGGGCGCCCAAGGCGGTCAGCCGGGCGGTGGGCAGCCGGGCGGTGCCGGGCCGAACGGCGGTCAGCAGGGCGGCGGTCAGCCGGGTGGCGCACTGCCGCAAGGAGGCATGCCGCCGGGACAGGGCGCTGCTGGCGGACGCGGCGGCATGCGCGCGGGCGGCGGGCCGGGCGGAGCGGGCGGCCTGCTGAACGGGGCCCAGGTCGGCGCCGAGGCCAAGGCGGCCCTCACCACCGGCGCCGACGCGTACACCTGGGCGGCGGCCGCCGTCGGCTCGCAGAACGCGGCCAGTTACCAGCTGGCCTCGGGCGCCCCCGTGATGGCGATCGGAGGCTTCAACGGCAGCGACCCCTCTCCGACCCTGGAGCAGTTCAAGACGTACGTGCGGGAAGGGAAGATCCACTGGTTCATCGGCCAGGGAGGCGCCGCGGGCGCCGCGGGCACCACCGGCGGCCCCGGCACCACCGAGGGCGGCGCGCGGGGCGGCGGTGGTCCGGGCGGCGGCACCAGCAGCGAGATCGAGAGCTGGGTCAAGGCCGGCTTCAAGGCGTCCACGGTCGGCGGAGCCACCTTCTACGACCTGACCGCTCCGACGTCGTGATCGGGTCGGATCCGGTCCGATCGGGTCTCATCCGGCCCGATCGACAGGACACCCCCTAGCATCAAGAGGGCGGACCGGGCATTCCGGGCTGATCCACCTGTCGTGAGGAGGGTGCCTGCATGGTGACCACGGCCGATTCGGGCGAGGCCCGGACCAGTGTGTGGCTGACCGCCAGGCCCGCCGCCCCCGCCAGACGCCGCACCGAGGCACCCTCCGGGCTCGACCGGGAGCGCATCACCGCCGCGACCGTACGTCTGCTCGACGCCGAGGGGCTGGCCCGGTTCTCGATGCGGCGGCTCGCCGCCGGTCTCGGGGTCACCGCGATGTCCCTGTACTGGTACGTGGACACCAAGCACGATCTGCTCGAGCTCGCCCTGGACAGCGCCCTGGGCGAGCTCGGGCTGCCGGCCGGGCCGCCGGGGACCGGCGAGGCGGGCTGGCCGGGCCGGCTACAGGCGCTGGCCCGCGGCTACCGGCGGGTGCTGGCGGACCATCCGTGGGTGGCTCCGCTCACCGCCGCCTACCCGAACATCGGCCCGCACGCGCGGGCCTTCGACGCCGCCCTGCAGCGGCTGCTGGACGCCACCGGCCTGGCGGACGCCGCCCGGACCGGCGCCCACCTGGCCGTGTCGCAGTTCCTGCAGGGCTGCGGGGGCGCGGTCCGGCGGGCGCCCGAGAGCGATTTCTGCCTCGCGCTCGACGTCCTGATCGCGGGCATCGAGGCCAAGGCCAAAGCCACGGCCAAGGCCTGAGCCCAAGACGCAGGGCCCGAGGTCCGATCCTCAGGCCCGAGGGCCAAACCTCAGGCCCGAGGTCCAAGCCCCAGGCCCGAGGTCCAAGCCCCAGTCCCCGGGCCGCGCCCCGGGCCACGGCAACGCCAGGGCCACGGCAACGCCAGGGCCCGGACTCCCGCCTCCGCTCAGGCCTTGACGACGGCCTCGGCGGAGGCCGCCGGCTCGGGCGAGGCCGCCGCCGGGGCGTGTGCCGACGGCTTCGACTTCAGCGCGACCTCCCTGATGAACACCACCAGCACCAGGCCGAGGAGCGCGAACGGGGCGGCGTAGAGGAAGACGTCGCCGACGCCGTGCCCGTACGCGGACTCGATGACCTCGCGGACCGGCGCGGGCAGCTTGTCGAGGTCGGGGATCCCGCCCCCGGCGGTGCCGCTGCCCAGGGCCGCGGCCTTCGGCCCGAGTGCGGCCAGCCCGTCCTGGACGTAGTGAGTGACCCGGTTGGCCATGACCGCGCCGAGCGCGGAGACGCCCATGGCGCCGCCGAGGGAGCGGAAGAAGGTGACGACCGAGCTGGCCGCGCCCAGGTCCTCGGGGGCCACCTGGTTCTGGGTGGCGAGGACCAGGTTCTGCATCATCATGCCGAGACCGAGACCGGTCAGCGCCATGTAGATCGCGATGTGCCAGTACGGGGTGTCGTACCGCAGGGTGCCCAGCAGACCCAGGCCGGCGGTCAGCAGCACGCCGCCGGAGACGAGCCAGGCCTTCCACTTACCGGTCTTGGTGATCACCTGACCGGAAACGGTGGAGGAGACGAAGAGCCCGGCGATCATCGGAATCGTGAGGATTCCGGACATCGTGGGGGACTCGCCGCGGGCCAACTGGAAGAACTGGCTGAAAAACACGGTCCCCGAGAACATCGCGATGCCCACGAACAGCGAGGCCGCGGAAGCCAGGCTGATCGTCTTGTTGCGGAAGAGCCGCAGCGGGATGATCGGGTCGCTCGCGCGGGACTCGACGAGGACGAAGAGCAGGCCGAGCAGGACCGCGCCGCCCGTCATGGCCCAGGTCTGCCAGGAGATCCACTCGTAGGAGTCGCCGGCCTGCGTGACCCAGATCAGCAGCAGCGAGACGGCACCGCTGATCAGGAAGGCGCCCAGCCAGTCGACCTTGACGTCGCGGCGGACGACCGGGAGGTGCAGGGTCCGCTGGAGCACGATCAGGGCGATGATCGCGAACGGCACGCCGACGTAGAAGCACCAGCGCCAGCCCAGCCACTCGGTGTCGGTGATGACACCGCCCAGCAGCGGGCCGCCGACGGTGGCGACGGCGAAGACCGCGCCGAGGTAGCCGCTGTACCGGCCGCGCTCGCGCGGGGAGATCATCGCGGCCATGACGATCTGGGCGAGGGCCGACAGACCGCCGACGCCTATGCCCTGGACCACGCGGCAGGCGATCAGCGTGCCGGTGTTCTGGGACAGGCCCGCGACCACGGAGCCGAGAACGTAGATCACGAGGGATATCTGGACCAGCAGCTTCTTGCTGAAGAGGTCGGACAGCTTGCCCCACAGCGGGGTGGCCGCCGTCATCGACAGCAGGGCGGCGGTGACCACCCAGGTGTACGAGGACTGGGTGCCGCCGAGGTCGCTGATGATCTGGGGCAGGGCGTTGGAGACGATCGTGGAGGACAGGATCGCCACGAACATGCCGAGCATCAGCCCGGACAGCGCCTTCATGATCTGCGGGTGGGTCATGGTCACGGCCGCGGAAGTGGATGCTCCCGCGGCCGCGGAGGTGGGTGCGTTGTCGGTTGTCGTCTCCGACGGGGCCATGTCTTTCCTTCGTCTAGAAGCTCGATCGGAGTCGGGCCAGCAGGGTGTTGAGCACGTCGATGTCCTGGGCGGACCAGCCGTGGAGGGCTCTCTCCAGCGCGGCCGTGTAGCGGGCGCCGAGCTGGGCGAGCAGCGCCCGGCCGGCCGGGGTGAGCCGCAGGATCCGGCAGCGCCCGTCGCCCGGGTCGGTCTCGCGCTCGATCCAGCCGCGGTCGGCGACGTGTGTGACGTGCCGGCTGGTCACCGAGATGTCCACCGCCATGAACTCGGCCAGCCGGCTCAGCCGCATCTCCCCGTGCCGGTCGAGCACGGTGAGGACGGCGGCTGCGCCGGGCGGGCAGTCCGGGGGCAGGCTGCGGGCGAGCTCGCGCTTGACCGCGCCGATTCCGGTGAGCTGGCGGGCCAGCTCCTCGTGCGGGGTGGGCGGAGCGGCCGGAGCGGCCGCAGTGACCGGAGCGGTCGCAGTCGGCGGAGCGGTCATCGTCACCGGGTCCCTCCATCTTGTTGCTTTAGGCAACCATAGAAGCGAATGGTTGCTACAGGCAAATGAATCTGGGGGGTGGGGCGGTAAAAGAATCGGAAAACCGGCTAGGGTCCTGCTCCATGGCTGAGAACCACAACTCACAGGTCCCCGAGGGCAACTACGACCCCGCGGGCAGCACGCAGATGTTCCGGGCCTTCGTCGAGGAGGCCGCACCGGCCCGCCAGGCGGCGCCGGGCTCCCGCCAGCAGCGCCGCGCCGCGGAGCAGGAGCGGTCCGGATCCTCGGGCTCGACCGCCAAGGTGGCGCTGATCATCGCGCTCGTGCTCATGATCGGCGCGGCCGCCTGGGTGGTCCTGCACTGACGGAGGGGGCGGGGGGCCGGACGCCGGCCTCGGCTCCGGAGCGCGGTGTCGCCGCGGCTCCGGATGGCGGCGTCGCCTCAGCTCCAGGTGGCGGTGACGTTCCTGGTGTCCACGTGCATGCCCAGCGGTACCCGCCAGGCCTCCACGCACACGGTGTAGGTCTGCGTCTTCGAGGCTCCGCCCGCGAGGGGCGCCGGCAGCGGCTGGGTCGTGGTGATCGTGGCCCAGTCGATGCCGAGGGCGCCGATGATGTGCGTCGCGAAGCTGACCGTGCCCGCGCGGGCCGCCGTCGTGCCGGTGTTCGTGAAGGTCACCGTGACCCGCTCGCACCAGCGGTCGTCCGCGGCCGACCGCGCCGGCGCGGACAGCGTCAGCTTCGCCGGGGTCGTGGGCGGGGCCGGGGGCGTGGTGCCGGGCTTGGCGGACGGGGCGCCCGGGCTCGTGGGTGAGCCCGACGGCGTGCCGGGAGTGCTCGGCGCGTTCGGAGTGCCCGCTGCCGGCGTGGTCCGCCCGGGGCCGGCCGGGATGCCGGAGGTGCCCGCGGAGCCGCCGGGGGCGGTGGCCGCGGCTCCGCCCGCAGCGGAGCCGCCCGGGGGCCGGGATCCCGGCGCATCGGCCGACGTACTGGACGACGCGGAGGCGCCGCCCGCCGCGGACGGGCCGCCGAGCTGCTGGAACTCCACCGGACCCTGGGGTGCCACGTTCTCCCCCGCACCCCGTTCGGGGCCCGGGGCCGCAGCGCCCACGGCGACGTAGCCGTCCCGTGCCGGGCCGCCGCAGCCGGTGAGGCCGGCGGCCGCCGTGCAGCACAGGGCGAGGAGGGTGGTGGCCGCCCGCGATCCCTTTCGCATCGCGCCAGTTTTCCTGACGGATCGTCAATTGGGAAGCGGGCGGCGCCCGGTCACTCTCCGATGAGGCCCGCGCGCAGCTGCGCGAGGGTGCGGGTCAGCAGCCGGGAGACGTGCATCTGGGAGATGCCGACCTCCTCGCCGATCTGCGACTGCGTCATGTTCGCGAAGAAGCGCAGCATGATGATCTGCCGTTCCCTGGGCGGGAGTTTGGCGAGCAGCGGCTTCAGGGACTCGCGGTACTCGACGCCTTCGAGCGCGGTGTCCTCGTAGCCGAGGCGGTCCGCGAGCGAGCCCTCGCCGCCCTCGTCCTCCGGGGAGGGCGAGTCGAGCGAGGAGGCGGTGTAGGCGTTGCCGACGGCGAGACCGTCGACCACGTCCTCCTCCGAGACCCCGAGCACCGCGGCGAGCTCCGGCACGGTCGGCGAGCGGTCCAGCTTCTGGGCGAGCTCGTCGCTGGCCTTGGTCAGCGCCAGGCGCAGCTCCTGGAGCCGGCGCGGGACGCGGACGGACCAGGAGGTGTCCCTAAAGAATCGTTTGATCTCGCCCACGACGGTCGGCATCGCGAACGTCGGGAACTCCACGCCGCGTTCGCAGTCGAAGCGGTCGATCGCCTTGATCAGGCCGATGGTGCCGACCTGGACGATGTCCTCCATCGGCTCGTTGCGGCTGCGGAACCGGGCCGCGGCGTACCGCACGAGGGGCAGGTTCAGCTCGATCAGGGTGTCGCGTACGTACGCCCGTTCGGGGCTGTCCGCGTCCAGGGCGGCAAGTCGCTGGAAGAGGGAGCGGGAGAGGGTGCGAGTGTCGATGGCTTCCGAGCGGTCGGACACTGCCAGCGGCGTCACGCTCTTGACGAGCGTGAGCACCTTGGAGCTGCCCTGGTCTACGGACATGCCACCCCCTTGAGGTCGCGGACGGTCGCGTACGGCGCGTCCGTCGGAGGAACGCAGCCTCCACCTGAATACCGGAGGCGGGGCTGCGGCAAACGCGGTTCAAGCAGAATGTCACATGTCGGCAACACGCTGTAGCGCCAAGTCGACATATATCTCCAGCGACAGGAGCGGCCGGAGGACGATCAGCCCGATCTGTCGGGAAACGTGCGGATGATCTCCACTCGTTACGGTTACGCCTCGATCCTGTTTGCGGATCTCAGTCGGGCGAAGCTCCGGGCGAGCAGCCGCGAGACGTGCATCTGGGAGACGCCGAGCTCGGCACTGATCTGCGACTGCGTCAGGTTGTTGTAGTACCGCAGGAGCAGGATCCGCTGTTCGCGCTCGGGCAGTTGTACGAGGAGGTGGCGGACGAGGTCGCGGTGCTCGACCCCGGCCAGCTCCGGGTCCTCGTAGCCGAGGCGGTCCAGCAGCCCGGGCATGCCGTCGCCCTCCTGGGCGGCTTCCAGCGAGGTCGCGTGGTAGCTGCGCCCGGCCTCGATGCAGGACAGCACCTCGTCCTCGGTGATGCGCAGCCGTTCGGCGATCTCCGGGGTGGTCGGGGTGCGCCCGTGGAGCGTGGTGAGGTCCTCGGTGGCGGCGTTGACCTGGACCCACAGCTCGTGGAGGCGGCGCGGCACGTGGACGGTGCGGACGTTGTCGCGGAAGTACCGTTTGATCTCGCCCACGACGGTCGGCATCGCGAAGGTCGGGAACTGCACGCCGCGGTCCGGGTCGAACCGGTCGATGGCGTTGATCAGGCCGATGGTGCCGACCTGGACCACGTCCTCCATCGGCTCGTTGCGGCTGCGGAAGCGGGCGGCCGCGTACCGGACGAGCGGAAGGTTGGCCTCGATGAGGGCCCCGCGCACCCGGGTGTGTTCGGTGGTGCCGGGCTCCAGACCCTTCAGCTGCCCGAAGAGGACCTGGGTGAGGGCCCGGGTGTCCGCGCCCCGGCTCGGGGGTCTCGGCGCGGGCGGAGGCTCCTCGGACGGCTCCGGGCGGGCCTCCTGAAGCGGCTCCTGAAGCGGCTCCTGAGGGGGCTCCTGAGGGGGCTCCGGGCGGGGCTCCGGGCGGGATTCGGGGCGGGATTCCGGAAGGGGTTCCTGGCGGGCGTCCGGACGGGACTCCTGGCGGGGCTCTTGCTGGGTCGGCACCTGGGGGTCCTGTCGGGGTGGCACCTGAGGCGCAGTACTGGCCGGCACGGTCACGCCACCCCTTCAGTCAACTCATCCGTTTAAAGCGGTCATAGCATCACAAGAGATGTGCACTGTGTGCAAGCACCGTATAACGCCGTGTTGAGGGCAAGTTGGGCATATCAGGGCAATATGCCCAACGTGGGTATGCAAAAAGCCCCCCACCCGTCGGAGTGGGGGGCCGGAATTCCGGGAACCGCTTCAGCGTACGGGGTCAGCGCACCAGTTCGGTCATGAACTCGCCGATGCCGGATGCGGCATCCGATATCCCCTGGAAGCCTATTTCCACCATCTCGGCCGCCCTCTTCGGCTGGGTGATGATCACGAAGAGGACGAACACGGTGAGGGCACCCGTGATGAGTTTCCTGGTGTCCACGAGCGGGCGGCCTCCCCAACCGATCCTTGCGAGTCGGGTGAGTCTAACCGGTCAAGATTGGACACTGACGTGTCCTTTAAGGACCAATGACCCGGCACTCCGGGTCCTTTGCCGCTGGGTACGGGGTTGCGGCGGGCGCAGGATTGATGTGAGCCCACCGGTTCTGGCAGGAAATCGGTGGGCGAGGGACAGGGCCTCGCTGCGGGGTCCGAGTCGCGAGCTTCCCCCTGACTGCGGCTCGGACTGGCAGGTCCGTCCTCGTCGGGGGAAGTGGCTTTGTCCCCCCGATGCCACTTCCCCCGTCCCACACGTCGAAGGCCCCGACCCCGGTCGGGGCCTTCTTCGCGTCGCCCCGCGCCGTTCCGGTGCGTACGGGGGCCGTACGGGAGTTGTACGGGGGCTGTGCTCGGCTACTCGAGGCCGCCGGCCAAGCCCAGCACGGGCTCCGCGGGGGCGATCACGGGTGACAGCTTGTCCGGCAGCTCCATGAGGGCGTTGAGCTGGTTGGCGCCCTCGCTGAGCTTCGACCCGATCTCCTGGACGGAAGCGGGCTGGGCCCCCGCCGGCATCCCGGGGGCGGCCGACGGCAGGTCCGGGAGGGTGAGGGGGGCGGTCGGGGCGGCCGAGGCGGCGGGTGCGGCGAGGCCCGCGGCGGCCCCCGCGAGGGCGATGGCGGCGAGCATGCGCTGGGTCTTGGTCATGCCGTGACAACGGCCGAAGGGGCGGGCGGTCACGCGGCTGTCCGCCGGACGGGAGCGCCACGAACGCCGAGAGCCCCGACCCTTGCGGGGCGGGGCTCTCGGTCAGAGCGGTAGCGGTGGGATTTGAACCCACGGATAGCTTGCACCATCACACGCTTTCGAGGCGTGCTCCTTCGGCCGCTCGGACACGCTACCGAGAGAGAGCTTAGCCCAAGGTGGCCCGTGCGCCGAAATCCGTATCCGGGAGCCCGCCGTCACAGCTCACGGAAGAAGTCCGTCAGCTGCCGGGCGCACTCCTCGGCGAGGACGCCGCGGACCACGTCGGGGCGGTGGTTGAGCCGGCGGTCCCGTACGAGGTCCCACAGGGACCCGGCCGCGCCCGCCTTCTCGTCGTCCGCGCCGTAGACGACCCGGGCGACGCGCGACTGCACGAGCGCGCCCGCGCACATGACGCACGGCTCCAGGGTCACCACGAGGGTGCACCCCGGAAGCCGCCATTCCCCGAGCGCGGCGGCGGCCCGGCGCAGCGCCACCACCTCGGCGTGCGCCGTGGGGTCGCCGGTCGCCTCGCGTTCGTTGTACCCGGTGGCGAGGATCTTCCCGTCCGGGCCCAGCACGACGGCGCCGACCGGCACATCGCCGGCCGGCACCGCCCGGGCGGCCTCCTGGAGCGCCAGGCGCATGGAGTCCCGCCACGGGTCCCGTACGGGATCGGTGGTGCTCGTGTCGTGCATGCGGATCACTAGCGGACGGCCTCCAGGACCTCGGTGGCGCCGAGGGACTCGGCGATCTCCGAGAGGGCGTCCCCGTCCAGGGTCATCAGTTGTTTGTTGGTCACCCCGAGGTCGTCCAGCAGCCGGGGGTCACCGAGCGGACCGGCAGGTACCGGCTCCGCGCCGGTCCCGCCCGCCCCGTCCTCGTCGGTGTCCTCGTCCGTGTAGGCGGCGATGGCATCCTCCTCGCCGTCCTCGGTGCCGTCCAGGTCCAGCTCGTCGAGTTCGTCGTCCTCCTCGTCGCTGCCCAGCAGCTCTTTGGTCAGCATCGAGCCGTAGGAGCTGCGGGCGGCCGCGGCGGCGTTCGATACGAAGTACCGCGGGTCCTCCTCGCCGTCCACGCGGACGACGCCGAACCAGGCGTCCTCCTGCTCGATGAGGGCGACCACCGTGTCGTCGTCGACAGCGGCGGAACGGGCGAGATCGATCAGATCACTGAGGGACTCGACGTCGTCGAGTTCCATGTCGCTCGCTTCCCACCCGTCTTCGGTGCGCGCGAGCAGTGCGGCGAAATACACCGTGACTCTCCCACTGGTCTTAGGCGTGCCGGTTGGAGGTCCCCCCGGCCGGAGGTTGGGGCGGAACGGCCGTGTGCTCGCCGCCCGTGCCCCGCCCAATCGGCATCGTGGCAGAAACAGCGGCTTTGCGAGAGGTCTTCGGCGCTTGCGTCGTGCCGTGCCGTGCCCCTGCGGGGGGCTTGCGGGGTTGTGGGGCCGGGCCGGGCGGGGGTTGGCGGGGCCGTGGCGGGGGGTGCGCGGCGGGCGGTACGGCTTGGCCGTGTCGCGGCGTGCCGGGCCTGCGGCCGGCTTCCCGGGGCTCCGCCCCGGACCCCGCGCCTCACACGTCGGCGGGGCGGGATGGGGCCTGGCGGCGCCGGACCGGGTCGGCGGAGCTGATGTGGTTACCAGCGGAAGGTGCGCATGCGCATTTGCTGGCGCATGCGGGCTGCGCGGGCGCGGCGGGGCTGCACGCGGTCGCGCAGGGCGCGGGCCTCCATGAGGTCGCGCAGGAACTGCGCGCGGCGTGCGCGGCGCTGCGCCGCGGTTTCCGGCGCGTCGTCGCTCGGCTGCGTGTCGGGCATCGGCCACCACCCTGGGCTGGTCGGTCGTCCCCCCTGCACCCACCTTGCCCCGGGCGGGCCGTTTGATGCCACCCCACTGCAGGTCAGGCGTCGTCCTTGAGGGTCGGGACCACCGCCACCGGGCCCTGCGCGTGCTGCAGCACGGCATGTGCCACCGAGCCCATGAACAGCGACCTGGGGCGGCGCCTCGGGTGGTGGCGGCCGACCACGACGAGCGCCGCCGACGCGGAGGCGGTGACCAGCCGGCCCGCCGGGTCGCCGGGGACCGCGGCCTGCTCGACCGGGACGTCCGGGTAGCGGGTGCGGAACGGCGCCAGCCGGGCCGTCTGGGACCGCAGCATCTCCCGCTCGGCCGGTACGCCGTCCCCGCCGTCCGCCAGCCCCTCCGGCGGGATCACCTCGAAGGGGGCGTCGATGATCAGGTTCGGCGCGGGCGGGACGGCGTACGCGGAGACCACCTGGACGGTGGTCCCCCGCGCGGCGGCTTCCGCGAAGGCGAAGGTCACCACGTCGTCGGGCGTCTCGGCGGCGTGCAGCCCGAGCACCACCCGCCCGGCGGACTCCTCCGCGGCCTCCGAGGCCCCGGCGGTCCGCTCCGCGTGCGGGACCACCACCACCGGGCAGGGCGCCGTGGCCGCCACGGCCCGGCTGTTGGAGCCGAGCAGCAGGGTGGCGAAGCCGCCGCGGCCCCGGGAGCCCATCACCAGCACCAGGGCCTCCGCCCCGATCACCCGCAGCGCCTCGGGGACGGAGCCCTCCAGCGCCTCGTACCGGACCCCCTCGGGCAGCTCGGAGCCGCCGCCGAGCAGGGCCCGTACCCAGTCCTTCACGGGGTCGGCGAACTCCTCCGGCTGCGAGGCGTCGTGCAGCGCCGAGCGGCGGCCCGCATACAACTGGGCGTGGTCGGGCAGAACATGGGCGATCATCAGCCCGGTACCGTGCCGGACGGCTGCGGCCCTCGCCCACTCCAGGGCCTTGAGGCTGTGTTCGGATCCGTCGACGGCTGCGATCACCGGTGTGCTGCTCATCCGTCCAGCGTGCTGGGCGTCCGGGCGGGTCGCATCCGCAGGCCGCTGCGGGCGTGGCCGCCGCTCCGTACGCGAACGGGCCGCGTCACCGCGTAGCCTTTTGGGTGCAGGTCGCGTCGTGCGGCCGTTTTTGCTGGTCGCAGGCTGAGTTTTGGAGGATGTTGTGCGTTTGCAGGTCGTCGATCACCCCTTGGTGGCGCACAAACTCACCACCCTGCGCGACAAGCGCACCGACTCCGCCACCTTCCGGCGGCTCGCCGACGAGCTGGTGACCCTGCTCGCGTACGAGGCCACCCGCGACGTGCGCACCGAGCAGGCCGACATCGAGACGCCGGTCGCCCCGACCACCGGCGTGAAGCTCTCCCACCCGCGCCCGCTGGTCGTGCCGATCCTGCGCGCCGGCCTCGGCATGCTCGACGGCATGGTGCGGCTGCTGCCGACCGCCGAGGTGGGCTTCCTGGGCATGGTCCGCAACGAGGAGACCCTGGAGGCCTCCACGTACGCGACGCGCATGCCGGAGGACCTCTCCGGACGGCAGGTCTACGTCGTCGACCCGATGCTCGCCACCGGCGGCACGCTCGTCGCGGCGATCCAGGAGCTGATCAAGCGCGGCGCCGACGACGTCACGGCCGTGGTGCTGCTCGCGGCGCCCGAGGGCGTCGAGATCATGGAGCGCGAGCTGGCGGGCACGCCGGTGACCGTGGTGACCGCCGCCGTGGACGAGCGGCTCAACGAGCACGGCTACATCGTGCCGGGCCTGGGCGACGCGGGCGACCGGATGTACGGCTCGGCCGAATAGCCGTCCGGGCGGCCGACCGTCACCGCGCTTCGGCGGTAGAGCGGCCGGCCGGTACGCCGGTACGCCGGTCAGGCGGTCAGCATGTGGCGGGCGCGGGCACGGGGTTGGCCAGGACGGCCAGCGCCTTGTCCGCGTCCTCCTTCGTACTGAGCTCCTTGAAGGCGTCGCCCAGGATCAGGTCGATGTCCGCGCCCTCGCGCGTGTCGGTCTGCTGGGTGGTGCCGGCGAGCTGAGTGCCCAGGACGGAGAAGGCGGCCTTGTCCGTCGTGGGGGAGCCCAGCAGTATCCCGGTGCCGGGGACCTTCTTGTCGAAGTCGGCCGGGGCGTTGCCGACGTTGCCGATGACGAAGCCGCGTTTGGCCAGTTCGTCGCCGACGGCCTTGGCCAGGCCCGCGCGCGGGGTCGCGTTGTAGACGTTGACCGTGATCTCGCCGGGCGGCGGGAGCACGACCGCGGGCTTCGCGGCGGCCGAGGCGGTGGAGGCGGCGGCGGGGCCGCCCTTGGCTGCGCCCTTGGGAGGCGTCGTCGGGCAGTCCTTGGCACCCGCAGCCGTGTTCCGCTTGGGGCTGTCGCCGCGGAACACGTCGATGAGCTGCAGTGCCCCGTAGCCGACCAGGGCAAGCGCGAGGACCGAGCCGAGGATGGCGAGGACGATCCGAGGACGGCTCCGCTTTCGGCTCATACGGGGGTAGGCGGCTCCCGTGACGCGGTACTTTCCGCCCATGCCGGGGGGAGTGAGCATGCTCATGGGCGCAGCGTAGTGCGGCCCGGTGGCGATGCCTACTAAATGATCTGCTGATAGGTCAATGGTGACCCGAAAGGCGCAATCTACGCGAACACGTCAATCCATCTCGAGGACGCGCGCGTGCAGCACCTGACGCTGCTGCAGGGCGGCGCGCACGGCGCGGTGCAGCCCGTCCTCCAGGTAGAGGTCGCCCCGCCACTTCACGACGTGGGCGAACAGGTCGCCGTAGAAGGTGGAGTCCTCGGCGAGCAGCGTTTCGAGGTCCAGCTGTCCCTTGGTCGTCACGAGCTGGTCGAGCCGGACCGGGCGCGGCGCGACGTCCGCCCACTGCCGGGTGGTTTCCCTGCCGTGGTCGGGGTACGGCCGCCCGCTTCCGATGCGCTTGAAGATCACACGGAAAGCCTACCGGGCCCGTGCCTGCGGGCGCAGCCTCGAAGCGGTGGTGCAAAAGTAGCCAACAGTGCTATTTGGGGAGTGATCCGTGAGCGAGAGCACCGACCCCGCCGTCCCGGCGGACCAGACGGGCCCGGCTGAGAAGATCGCCGCCGGGTACGCGTTCACCGGACCGGCGCTCGATCTCGGGGCCCTGCTCTGGGACGGCGGCTGCCTGCCCGACCGCCAGATCCGCATCCCGCTGTCGATGCTCAACCGCCACGGACTGGTCGCCGGGGCCACCGGCACCGGCAAGACCAAGACGCTCCAGCTCATCGCCGAGCAGCTGTCGGCCCACGGCGTGCCCGTCTTCCTCGCGGACGTCAAAGGGGACGTCTCGGGGATCTCGGCGCCCGGCACGGCCGGCCCGAGGATCGACGAACGGGCCCGGGAGGTGGCCCAGAAGTGGGAGCCGACCGGATACCCCGGCGAGTTCTACTCCCTCGGCGGGATCGGCCCCGGGATCCCGGTCCGCTCCACCGTCACCAGCTTCGGCCCGGCCTTGATGTCGAAGGTGCTCCAGCTCAACCCGACGCAGGAGCAGTCCCTCGGCCTGATCTTCCACTACGCCGACACCAAGGGCCTGGAGCTGATCGACCTCAAGGACCTGCGCGCGGTCGTCGCCTTCCTCGTCTCCGACCAGGGGAAAGCCGAACTCAAGGGCATCGGCGGACTGTCCACGGTGACGGCCGGGGTGATCCTGCGGTCCCTGACCGCCTTCGAGCAGCAGGGCGCCGCCGAATTCTTCGGCGAACCGGAATTCGACACCAGTGAGTTCCTGCGCACGGCCCCGGACGGCCGCGGACTGGTCTCCGTACTGGAACTCCCGGCGGTCCAGGACAAGCCCCAGCTCTTCTCCACCTTCCTGATGTGGCTGCTGGCCGACCTCTACAACGACCTGCCGGAGGTCGGCGACCTGGAGCAGCCCAAGCTCGTCTTCTTCTTCGACGAGGCGCACCTGCTCTTCAGCGGGGCCTCGAAGGCCTTCCTCACCTCCGTCACCCAGACCGTGCGCCTCATCCGCTCCAAGGGCGTCGGCGTCTTCTTCGTGACGCAGACCCCCAAGGACGTACCGGCGGACGTGCTCGCCCAGCTCGGCAACCGGGTGCAGCACGCACTGCGCGCCTTCACCCCCGACGACGCCAAGGCGCTGAAGGCGGCCGTGAAGACCTTCCCCAACTCCCCGTACGACCTGGAGGAGCTGCTCACCCAGCTGGGGACCGGCGAGGCGGTCATCACCGTGCTCAGCGAGAAGGGCGCACCGACCCCGGTCGCGGCGACCCGGCTGCGCGCCCCGCAGTCGCTGATGGGGCCGGTCGAGCCGGCCGCCCTGGACCGGGCGGTGAAGTCCTCGCTGCTCTGGTCGCGCTACGCGGAGCCGGTCGACCGCGAGTCGGCGTACGAGAAGATCAGCGCCGAGCAGGCCGCCGCGGAGGCGCAGGCGGAGGCCGCGGCGGCCGCCGCCGAGGCCGAGAAGCAGGCCAAGGAGGCGGAGAAGGAGGCGGCGAGGACCGCGCGCAGCGCCCCGAAGCCGGATCCCTCCCTGGCCGAGCAGGTGGTGGGGAGCGGGCTGTTCCGCTCGCTGGCCCGGTCGATCGGGACCCAACTGGGCCGGGAGATCTCGCGCTCCATTTTCGGTACGGCGCGCAAGCGCAGGTGACGCGGTGACAGACTCGGGTCCATGCGGACCGAACTCACCGACACCACGTCCAGCAAGGTCAACCGGGCCCTGCTCGATGCCCGCCGGGCGATAGGCAGCCCCACCATGGGGCTGGTGCTGACCCTTGTCATCGTCACCGACGAGGAGAACGCCTACGACGCCGTGCGCGCGGCCTCCGAGGCCTCGCGCGAACACCCCTGCCGCATCATCGCGGTGATCAGGCGGACCTCACGCGGCCCGCTCAAGCTGCGGGCGAACCGGGTCGACGCCGAGCTTCGGGTCGGCTCGGACGCCGGGACCGGCGAGATCGTGCTGCTGCGCCTGCACGGGGCGCTGACCGAGCACGCCGGCTCGGTCGTCCTGCCGCTGCTCCTGCCGGACGCGCCCGTGGTGGCCTGGTGGCCGGCCGACGCCCCCGTCGACCTGGCGGGTGACCCGCTGGGCGGGCTCGCGCAGCGCCGGATCACGGACGCGGCGGCCGCCTTCGACACGGCCGGGGTGCTCGACGAGCGGGCCGCCGGCTACCAGCCCGGCGACACCGACCTGGCCTGGACCCGCCTCACCCCGTGGCGGTCCCTGCTGGCCGCCGCCCTGGACCAGAAGCCGCTGCCGGTGACCGCCGCGGCGGTGGAGAGCGAGCCCGACAACGTGAGCGCGGAGCTGCTGGCGCGCTGGCTGGAGGACCGGCTGGGGGTGCCGGTGTCCCGGGTGGCGAGCGAGGGCCCGGTGATCACCAGGGTCAGTCTGCAGACGACGGGCGGGGAGATCCGGGTGGACCGGCCCGCGGGAGTGCTGGCCACCTTGACCCTGCCGGGGAGCCCGGACCGCAAGGTGGCCCTGAAGATCCGCAGCGGCGCCGAACTGATCGCGGAGGAACTGCGCCGCCTCGACGCGGACGTGGTCTACGGCTCCGCGCTGCGGCGGCGGCCGCTCCAGACGGGGCTCTCCGCGTAGTGGTTGTCGTAGGTCGCCGAGCTGTCCTTGATGTCCTGCACGGTGGCCTCGCCCGCGTTGACCCGGCCGAGGAGCCGGTAGTAGTCGAAGCGGGCCATGCCGGGGGTGAAGCCGACGAAGACGCTGGCGGTGTGGCCGGCGGCGGGGGCGAAGGCGTGCTTGACGCCCGGCGGGACCGCGATGAAGTCGCCGGCGCCGAGGGTGTGGATCTCGTCGCCGACGAGGATGTCGAGCTGTCCGGCGGTGACGTGGAAGAACTCGGTCGCCTTGGTGTGGAAGTGCACCGGGGCTCCCGCCGCGCCCTCCTCGAAGGTGGCGGTGTTGCAGGTGAGTTCGGCGGTATCGGTGAGCAGGGTGATGAGGCTGCCCGGGGCGTCGTAGATGGCTTCGGCGGTGGCGGCGCGGGTCGCGATCTCTGTCATGTCCCCCAATCTACGGTCCCGAGGGGCGAATTGGATCTTCCTTTTGTCTGCCGGTCCGCTGGTGCGCGTGCGGCCCGGCCAGGCCCCTGACGAGGGGACCGGCCGGCAGCCGGATCAGGACCCGGCGGCCTTCGCGGCCTTGGCGGCGGCCTTCATCTCCTGCTTGTGCGCCCGCACCTTGGCCAGCGACTCCGGGCCCGTGATGTCGGCCGCCGAACGGTAGACGTTTGCCTGGCCGTACCCGCCCGCGGCCTCCCGCCACCCCGCCGGCCGCACGCCGAACCGCTTGCCCAGCAGGGCGAGGAAGATCTGCGCCTTCTGCTCCCCGAAGCCCGGCAGCGCCCTGAGCCGCTTCAGCAGCTCCCGGCCCGTCGCGGCATCGGCCCAGACCGCCTCGGCGCTCCCGCCGTAGTGCTCCACCAGGTACGCGCACAGCTGCTGGATCCGCGTCGCCATCGACCCCGGATACCGGTGCACGGCGGGCTTCTCGGAGAGCAGGGCGGCGAAGGCCTCCGGGTCGTACGCGGCGATGGCGTGCGCGTCCAGATCGTCGGCGCCCATCCGCTGGGCGATCGTCCAGGGCCCCGAGAACGCCCACTCCATCGGTACCTGCTGGTCCAGCAGCATCCCGACGAGCGCGGCGAGCGGGCTCCGGCCGAGCAGCGCGTCGGCCTCCGGCTGCTGCGCCAGCCGGATGGTGATGTCCTTGTCCATGGCACCAGCGTCCCGCGTGGCCGCGTTCCCCGCGCGGTCGGCACACCGCGCGCCTAGCGTGAGTACGACGACAGGTACGACGACAGGTACGAACGACAGGTACGAGACGACAGGTACGAGACGACAGGTACGAGCGAGGAGTCGATCGATCATGCTTGAGTTCTCCGAGGGCGCGCCGTGCTGGGTGGACGCGATGTTCACCGATGTGGAAGGTGCCAAGACCTTCTACGGCGACGTGCTGGGCTGGACCTTCGGTGAAGCCAGCAGCGAGTACGGCAACTACACGCAGGCCTATTCGGACGGCAAGGCCGTGGCGGCCGTCGTGCCGCCGATGCCGGGGGTCGACGCCCCCTCGCAGTGGTGTCTGTACTTCGCGTCGCCGGACGCGGCGGCGACGGCAGGGAAGATCACCTCGGCCGGCGGCGAGGTGCTGATGGGCCCGATGCAGGTGGGCACCTTCGGCACGATGCTGATCGCGAAGGAGCCGAGCGGCGCCGTCTTCGGCGTCTGGCAGCCGGGCGACCACAAGGGCTTCGAGAAGATGGGCGAGGCCGGCTCGTACGCCTGGGCGGAGGTCTTCACCCGGGAGCCGGAGAAGCCGGACGCGTTCCTCCCGCAGGTCTTCCCGTACGGCGCCCAGCAGATGGACGCGGGCGACGACCCCGAGACGGCGAACATGGACTTCAAGGTCTTCAGTGTCGGCGGCGGCGGAAACCCGGTGCTCGGCCGGATGAAGATGGACGACGACTTCCCGGCGGACCTTCCGCCGTACATCCAGATCTACTTCGGGGTCCCGAACTGCGACGAGGCGGTCGAGAAGACGAAGAAGCACGGCGGAAAGCTGCACTTCGGCCCGATGGACAGCCCGTTCGGCCGCTTCGCTGCGGTCACCGACCCGCAGGGCGCCGCCTTCGCGGTGATCGACATGTCGACGACGGTCGGGGAGATGCCCTCCTTCGGCTGAGCCGGCCGTGTGCGGGCGGGGACGGAGGCGCGTCGCGGATGGCGCGGCCCACCGGACCGCGCCGCCGCGCGACCCGGCAGACTTCGCTCCCTATACGTACGTTCGAGCGCTACGGGGGCGGAACTCATGGGACGTGGAACGGTCGTGGCGGCGGCGGGATGCGGGCTGGCGATGCTGGCGGCGGTCTCGTGCATGCCGCCCCCGGCGCCGCCGTTGTCGCCGAAGGCACTGCCCTCACCTGCGTATTCGCCGAAGCCGTCCCCCGCGCCGGTGCCGCCCTCACCGCTGCCGCCCTCACCCGTGCCGTCGACGCCTGAGGCACCCTCGGCGTCCGGGCCTGCCGCGGCGGTCGGGGAGGGGAAGGTCACGCCCGCCGACGCGCCGCTGCTGGAAGCGGTCCGCCGGTACCCGGGGGCCGGGGTCCAGGGCGACGACTCGATCATCGTGATCCACCGGGAGCCCGAGGCCGGCGCGGGCGAGGTCGCCTGGATGCCGGACGACCGCAACTACTGCCTGGCCGTGGTCCGCGGGGGGCGTGCAGACCTCACCTGCAAGCCGCTGCCCACGTTCTGGGCGCGGGTCGGGATCCGGCTGGTGACCAAGGGCGGGCCGTACCCCGGCGAGACCGGCACCCGTACGGTCTTCTTCGCCGTCGTGGACGGCGGCCACGGCCCGTACCACTACGCGGGATCCGCGACGCCGGGCCCCGGCGCCGGGCGGGTCCGCGACGCCACGGCCGTCTTCGCCTCGGGCCGGACGCTGAGCCTGCTGACGTACGAGCGCCCCAGCGCGGATCTCCCGCCGCGCGGCGGCCCCGACATCTGCAGCTCGGACAACGCCGTCTGCTTCCCGGCGCTCGACGCTTACGTCGGCTAGCCGAAGGCGCCCGCCGGCGCCCGCCTTCTCCTCCTCCGCCACCGCTGTCAGCGGGCTGTCGGCCCGGTGTCAGCCCGCGCGGGCATCGTCCTCTCCACCGAGACCGGCGACACCGAGGAGAGGCCTCGGCGTGGTCGACCGGGATCCGCAGCCGATGCCGTACGACCCGGCGCGGGCCCCGGAGCTGGCCGGGAGGTACGACAACGACGCCACGACGCTCGTGATCGCCGCAGACGGGGAGGGGCTGGCGCTGGAGGTCGGGATCAAGCCGGAGATCCGCGCGGCCACGGACAGCGAGATGCCCGCGGACCATCCGGCGGAGTCCATGGGCCTGCTGCCCGGCGGGCGACGGCGACGAGCACATCGTCACCAGGGGCGGTCTGAAGGGCCAGCGCGGCTTCTTCACCCGCGACGCGGGCGGTGCGGTCGTCGGGATCGACCTGGCCTGCCGGTTTCCCGGTCGGGGCCTTCAAGTGCCCGGTGAGGCACTGGCGGAGGATACGAGATTCGAACTCGTGAGGGGTTGCCCCCAACTGAGACCGAGCACGGGCTTACTTGCCGGCCTCCGGGCCGTACCACTGCATGGCTTGGCCGGTGACAGCCGCGATGCACGCGAAATCGTGGTCGCGGTGCAGGAGAGTCAGCCCCTGCAGTTCCGCGGTGGCGGCAACGACGAGGTCCACCGCGCCCGCACTGCGGTGCTGCCCGCGCTGGGTCAGTAGCTCCTGGACCTGCCAGGCGCGGTCGTACGCCCGGTCGTCGACGGGCACCCAGCCGAACAGCAACCGCATGTCATCGATGCCGCGCGCGCGGTCCGCGGCGGATCGGGCACTGTAGAAGAACTCCAGCTCGGTGATCGGGCAGGTTGCGATGAGACCAGCCGCAGCCGCCTGATCCCAGCCGTACTGTTCGGCGTCGCCGTGAAGGAACCGCGCGAGTGCGCTGGTGTCGATCAGGAACTGCGCCGCGCTCACCTTCGGTAGTTCCTCTTGTCCTCGAAGAGGCCCAGATCGAACGCGCCCTCTCCGGCGGTAGCCCGCAGCCGAGTGAGCGCGAGCGCGCGCCGGCGGTTCTCCAACACTTCACGCAGGGCGGTGTTGACCGTTTCCTTCTTGGTGCTCGTCCCGAGCGCCTGAGCCACGTCGGCCAGCAGCTCGTCGTCAAGGTCGATCACTGTTCGACTCATCCTGACACCTCCTGTGATATCAGCTGACCCATAGAATATATCCGGCATGGTGTCTACGTGCGGTGGATCGCCATCGCGGCAGGGGTCCTCGTGGCCGTAGGGCTGCGAGGTGCCTGCTGGTGCAAGTCCGGAAGTTTCTTGCGGAGCTCGCCGAGGTGATTCGGGTGTGTCGCCAGGTCCGGCAGTTGCTGAGGCGGGGGCGCCATGGCGAGAACGCAGAAGGCCCCGGCCGGTTTCCCGGTCGGGGCCTTCAAGTGCCCGGTGAGGCACTGGCGGAGGATACGAGATTCGAACTCGTGAGGGGTTGCCCCCAACACGCTTTCCAAGTCTGTTGGTGCAGGTCAGGGCCCGATTCGCGGACGTTCACCTGCGTTCGCGGATGTTCGCGGTCCAGGGGCGACTCGCAACGTGGACGCCCATGAACGCTGCCGCACTGAGCTGAATGAGACGGCAACTGAGACGGCCCTGATGCGCCTGGACAGGCGGGTCAGACGATGTGCAGCTTCTCGGGTGTGCCATTCTCCCGCCGCAAGAGGAGTTCTGACCTGCCTCGGATCTGGGCGTCGGGTAGGCGTAGGCCACGGAACGCGATATCCGCCGCAGTGGAACGCATGTGGCGCCCCATCCGAGAAACCCGATGGGGCGCCACATGCGCCGTCCCAGCTCACCGGCGGTCGCCGCGGGTTCTATGGATCCGGGAGACTGCGGTGCGGTCTGCTAATAGGACCGTGTGAGGATGCCGCCGCTCTTGACGGAAGTGTGCGGCGGGCAGGACACGAAGGAGGGATTGCCACTGCTCCAGCCCACCGCATCAACATTGATGAGACCGCCGCCGTCCCAAGCCTGGCAGATAACGGTCGCCTTGAAATGACCGCCGTTGCTGTTACTGCACGTGGCAACCCAGCCGCCACCGACCGGAGCCCTGAAGTTGCTGCACCCGTCAGGCCATCCCGTGGGGGCGGCAGTGGCCACGCCCTGGAGCCCAATAAACGCCATCGCCGTTCCAGCCAGCAGTGCAGTGTACAGTTTCTTCATTTCCGCTGTCCTTCCTAAGTGGATTCTGGTCGTTCTCAGGGGGCGTGGTTGGTGACGGAAGTCTCGATGCCTGCGGAAGTGGTCCGGTAGGCTCCGTTGCAGTACGCGAAGGACGGCCCCCACTGCTTCCAGTTGCCGAAGAAGTGCTGAACTTTCCCGGACTCGGATTCCGTGCACACGGCGACGGCTCGGTAGGAGCCGCCGTTGTGGCTGCTGCAGGTGGCTTCCGTTCCCCAGGTGTTAGAAACCGTGTAGCGGCAGCCGCCGGGCCTCCCCGTTGCGCCGGCTTCGGAAGCTGATGCGTTAGCCCCAACACCGATCGAAATTAAACCTCCCAGCAGCACTCCAAGTGCCGGAGTGACTGCGGCCCGCCGAATGGAGGTGCTCTTCAGCAACTTCAATCACCTGCTCTCGTTTGTGAAACGCCTTAGGTTTTATCTGGTAGTGGCGGGTGTGGCATTAGCTTCAACGCCACGCTCCTTATCTTGTGCACGGATATGTGTTTTCGCCCTCCGTGTAGATGTGACGGTTCCATATCTAAAAGTGTTGAGCAAGTGGCGTGGCTTTCTTCTGAGGTTCACTTGAGCATCGCGCCCCCTAAAAGTGAAATAAACGGGCAAAGTGTGGCGCAGCCACCTTTCGTCGGAATAACTGAAAGGGTTAATTCCGGCAGGGTTGGCCGAATTTCTCGGGGAATGAATTTCAGTCGCATGCTGGCTGAATCTCAACCCGTCGCGCATTTGAAGCTGGAGCTTTCCAGTGCCGTGTGTGCAGGACGTACAGCGTCTGGATGAATTAGGGGAGACTCTCACCGCACCGTGAGCGGCTGGCGCCCGTCATGGCTCCGCACACGCGGCCCGTCCGCGTCCAGGGCGTCCAGCAGTCGGATCCCGTAGACATGGGACATCCGCTCGGACACCTCTGCGGGCGTGAGCCACTGGACTGCCGCGGTTTCGTCGGACGTGCGCTCGATGCCACTGGAAGGCCTGAAGGCTGGTGCTAGGTCTAGCACCAGTCCTAGCAACTTCAAGGGCCGCTGACCTGGGGGCTAGCGACTAGCAAAGGATGCGCGAAACCCCGGCATCAGACCGGAAACCGGGGTTTTGGGGCTCGCCACCGCATGCTAGCCGGGCAGGAAGCCGGGCTTCTCCTGCGCCAGGGCCCGGCGGTTGGCGTGGTCGCCCTGAGTAGTGGCTGTACGGTCCCCCGGCTAACTGATGCCGCTGGGGAGGTTGAGGGAGTCAGCGAGCTGCTGCATCCGAAGCACTACCGCATCTGCGCCGGCGAGTGCCGTCTGCTTGGGCGGCTTGTTCGCATACCCGATGCTCCGCGCGCCGGCTGCATGCGCCGCTTCGACGTCCGTTACGGAATCGCCCACGAGAACGGTGAGGCCAGGTGCCACCCCGAAGGCTGAGGCGGCGGTGAGCAAGGGATGGGGTGACGGCTTCATCAGGTCTGGACGCAGTGGGGGGCGCCCGACGATCTCATCTACGACTCCCACGACCCCGTGGTGAGCGAGGTACTCGCGAACGCACTCGGATGAGTTGTTGCTCACGATGGCGACATGCCGTCCCGTGTTGTGCGCTGCCTGGAGTGCCTGAATGGCTCCCTCGGTGGGTTCGCCAGCCACCTTCACCGCCCGAATCTCCGCTGCCGTCAATGCGGCCTCCACGGCAGCAAGAGCCATGCTGCCGCCATTCTGCGAGAGACGGTGAACCTCCATCGGATCGTCAGTGGCCCGCGCGGGGATCTCCAGGGCTGGCGCCAGTGTGGAAAGCAGATCGGCCAGTTCATTAGCTACGCCGGAGGCCGGAAGGCCACGGAACACGTCGCACACGGGTCCGTCGAAGTCGAAGAGGATGGCCTCCGACGCGCCGAGTACGGCGGCGAGTGCGTCAGATTGCGTCGGCATTGGCGTCCCTTCCGATCGTTTCCCACACGCTGTCGAACCACATGCGAGCCTGCTCCACCTGCTGCGCTCCGCTGGACGAGTCGCCATCGTTGAGCGAGTAGTGGAAGAGGATCGTGTCCTTGCCGACGAGGTCATAGATCTCGATGGCCTCGCCCTGAGCCACCACCTTGTTCGGGCGGATCGGGTAGTAGCCGAAGAAGGCATCCTCGTTGTTGATCACGTACAGCTTGAAGAACTGCGTCCCGCTGTGTACGCGCACGTCGACGGTGCTCTCTTGGACGAGTCCCAGGTGGCTGAGCTCGCTTATGGCGTCGGAGATGCTCCGCGTGTAGCCGACCATAATGTCGTGCATGCGGGCGCGAAGCCGCGGATCGTCACCACAGTCCTCACGGCGTACGGGAGCTGCCTGCGGTACCGCCATGTCGGGGACCAGGATGCGGATCCGGATGCTCGACGGGGTCAGGCGACCCACGCGGATCTTGTCGAGCGGCTCCTGTAGTGCCCCGTGCAGTGTCTCGCTGGAGAAGCCCGCGAAATCGATCGTCACGTTCTTGGCGGCGAAGGCCTGCTCTACGTATGGCCGTAGACCCGCCGGCCGCTCAGTGCGGTTCCTGACGAACACGCCGCTGCCCTTGCGGGACACGACCAAGCCTTCGTCTTCCAGGTCGCGGAGGGCTCGCTGAATCGTGGCGCGTGCGAAGCCGTAGTGGTCGGTCAGCATCTTGTGCGACGGGAGCCGCTCACCAGGGGCCAGCTTCCTTGTGCGGATCGCCGCGCCGAGGCTGCGCGCGACCTGTTCGTACGGCGGCCGATCGTCGTCCGGGTCCAGGGGCTCAAGCGCAAAGGTCATGGCTCGATGCTACGGCCAACCTGACTATTTGGGCAGCTTGGCTAGCCATCTATTGACGTGACTAGCCAAGCTGGCTACGTTGTTCTCGTACCCACCGGGCTAGCCAAGTTGGTCAGGCTTGAACGGGTGACCTGCGTCTATAGGCACAGGTCAGGGTGCTGAGGCCTAGTGGCCGAGGGCGCCGGCTCCCCTTGTCAACCGGACGGCATAGCTCTGCCTACCCCCAGGAGCACGCTCCTGGAATGAGACGACCAATGCACTTGATCAACCTCACTGCTGCCTGATTGGGCGGCAGCCGGTTGCCTCCCCTGTCCGTCTTGTACGGGCGGGGTTGAGGGGAGCCGGAGTTCTTCCTGCTTCACCCCAACGCAGTGCAGCCCCCGGCGCTCGAACGCCGGGGGCTGCTGAGTCCGTTCCTCCGTAGAAGGAGCAAGACCCATGAAGTCCATCGCTGCACTTCACGACGTTGTTACCCCGTGGTCCGACGGCTTGGAGCCGTCGGCTGCGGAGCTGGACGCGATCGAGTGGGAGATGCCGCTGATCCTGGCGGACGTCGACCTACTCGACGCCGAGATCGCTGTCCTGGACCGGGCGCCGTCGGAGCTGGACGAGCGGCGGATGCGCCGGGCCCGGCGCAAGAAGCTGGCCGTCCGCCGGGTGCTCCTGAACCAGGCCGCCGCGGCGGCCGCGGCGAGCATGCCGGGCGGTGCCGCATGACCGCTCCGATCCCCCTCTCGGCCCTGGGTGCTCCGCTGATGGCGCTGCGCATCTTCGCCGACGCGTACCGGCATCTGCCGGCGCCGTCCGTGTCGGTGTCCACGGTCTACCCCAACCTGCTGGAGCTCGCCTTCCACGACGACCTCGACGGGTTCGAAACGTGGTGTGTGGCTCTGGGGATCCCGTCCCGGAACGTGTCGCACGGTGTTCAGGGCGGTGGCCGCACTCGCGTCCTGAAGGCCGAGACCAACTACTCCGGCGGGCTCGTGAAGCTGGTCGGCTACGCCAAGATCCCCACCGTCGACGAGGAGCGTTCACGGACGGGGGTCGCGTCGTGAACCGTGTTCAGATCCGTTCATCCGAGCGTGCCCTGTCTGTCGGGACGTGGCTGATCGTCGGCGGGGCGATGCTCTACTCCGTCCTCACCGTCACCCCATTGATGGCCGCCCACACCCCCGCCGAGTGGCGGTGGACGGCCCCGATCCTGCCGCTCGTCGTGGACGCGGCGGTGGTGATTGTGGTCCGCCTCGACTCGGTCCTCGCCCGTCTCGGCGGACACGGGGGCGCCTGGCCGGTGGCGTTGCGGTGGATGACCGGCACTATGACGCTGGCCCTGAACATCGGAGTATCGGCCCTGGCCGGAGACCTGGTCGGGGTCGCCGTGCACTCCGTCGCACCGCTCCTGCTCATCGTCACGGCGGAGGCGGGGCTCGCCTACCGGCGGGCCCTGACGGCCGCTGTCCTGGCTGTGGAAGCCCGCAAGCGGGCCGAGCAGGACGCCCGGGAACGGGCGGCCGCGGAGCGGGAGGAGAACCGGCTCCGGGCCGCTCGTGAACAGCGCGAGCACGAGGCGGCGATCGCCCGTGAACAGCGTGAACACGAGGAGCGTTTGGCTCGCGAGGATGCCGACCGGCAGGACCGGATCCGGCGCGAGGAGCGGGAGCGGGCCAAGGCCGTGGAGCGGGCGGAGCAGGAGGCCCGTGAACGCCGTGAACGCGAGCGTGAACAGGCCGAGGCCGAGCGTGAACGCCTTGAGCGCCACGCCGCGCAGCAGCGCGAGCTGGAAGCCCAGGAGCAGGTCGAGCGTGAGCGCCGTGAACGGGTCCGTGAACAGGAGCGGATGGAGCGTGAACGCGCCGCCCTCCTCGCCGCCGGCCCGCCGCCGGAGAAGCTGCCAGAGGAGCAGGCACGCGCCACGGTGCAGGCCGCGTTCGCTGCCGGGGTACCTGTCCGGGTCGCCGCAGAGTTGTCCGGCTGGTCGGTCGGCTGGGCCTCCGCCCGCTACCAGGAACTCCGCGACGCCATCGCCACGACCGCTCCAGCCCCCGGCCGATGAGCACCCCGCCGGTCTACCGGTGGCGCCTCGCACCTGAGGGACTGGCCACCCGCCGTCAGCTCCGCGCCCTGGGGCTCCGACCCGGCGGCCAGGACGTGGCCGCGCAGGTGGAGCGGCCCCGCCGCCGGCGCGGCCCGCCTACCTCTACCGGATCGACCTCGCCAAGCCGGTCCGTCCGATGACCCAGAACCGGTGGGCGGCTCTCGCCAAGGCGGACGCCGCCCGCCGCCGGTGCCCGGTCTGCCGCGACCACCTCCCGTACGTGATCGCGACCCCGGAGGGCGGCTCCCGTTTGCCGGCGTCCCTGGCGATCCGCGACAGCCTCGCCGAGCAGTACGACCTGTCCCACGGGTTCATGACCACGTGGTTCCCGCTGGAGTCCGACCAGCTCTGAACGCCCGCAGAGGGGCCCGGCCACCGCCTCCTAAAGCTACCGGCCGGTCCCCTCTTCCTCTCCCGTGAAGGAGCACGTTCAGCATGACCGAGACCGTCACCGAACCGCAGGCGCCACCCCAAGAATCCACCCCCACCCCTGCCCCGCCCGAGGCCGGTACGACGGCGGAGGCGAAGCAGGTGGAGCACACCGCGGGGGGCTTCCCCGTGGTGCCGCTCTCCCTGTCCGGCACGAACACCGCCGCCGGCCTGCTGGCCACGGCCGCTCTGGCCGGTGGCCCGGTCGCCGCGGTCGTGGCGATGACCGGGGCCGCCGTCCTCGGCGTCGCCGCCGCCCGCCAACGCACCGCGAAAGCCAAGAAGAAGACCGCGAACGGCAAGCCCGCCCCGGCCGCCGGCCGGACGGCGAGCGGGAGCGGGGGGCGTGGCGTCTTGGGCCGTGTTCCCTCCCAGCCGCAGAGCGGATCCCGCTCGGGCGGCCGGGGCGGGGCCGGATCCCGCACGACGTCCGGTGGGCTGGCCCGGCACCGCACGGCAGGTCCTGCAGGACGCCGCTCCGGGTCGGCCGGGAAAGCCGGCAAGCCGTCGGCCCGGCAGCGCGCGGCACACGCCGCGGGCGGTCTGGCCGGTGGGCGGGCGGGGCAGGTGCAGGCACTGCGTCAGCAGGCCAAGGCCCAGACGCCGACCCGCGCCGCGGCCCGTACGGCGGCAGTTCAGGCCCGCCGGCAGGTCGCAGACACACGGCGGGCCGCCAAGGCCGCCACCCGCAACAGCGCCCCGGCCAAGCCCCGCACCGGTGCGGGCCGCGGCGCGGGGGGTGGCACCCGAGGCGGGAAGGCCCGCGGCCCGGCGGCTCGCACGCTGGCCAAGGCCATGGGCAAGGCGGCCGCGGTCCGCGACAGGGCTGTCGCCGCCGGGCGTACGGCTCGGGACCGCAGCGCGGGCCGGCAGGTCGCCGCAGGACAGCAGGGAGTTCGGGAGGCGGCGCACCGCAAGCGGACCGCGCAGCTCAAAGCCCCCGCCCAGAAAGCCGCGCGGCAGGCCCTGCGCCGCTCCGCCGCACGATTCCAGGCCCGCCGCGCGGTCGCCGCCGTCCTCGGCGGACTGCTGGGCGCTCTCGGGATGGTCACCAGTCGGCTCGGGCGGAAGCTCGGCTGGGCCTGGCTCCAGAACCCCGGCCGGCGCCTCTACCGGTTCCTCCTCGGGCGGGCACGCGCCGAGCGCGAGGACCTGGACGCGGACATCCGCAACCAGCTCGAAGACGACGAGTGGGCCGCAGCAGAGCAGGCGGACGCCGAACGCGACCAGGACACCGACAGCGACGCCATCGGGGACCAGGCCGCCCGTCCCACCACGCACGTTCCCGCACCTCCCACCCGTCAAGGAGTAGCCGTGAGCAACGTTTCCGGGTTCCGGTTCGAGGAGCTGGCCGCCGAGATGGAGCAGGCCGCCCAGTCCTACGAGCCGGAGAACTGCATGGAGATCCTCGCCATGCTGGAGAACCTCCCCGAGGCCCTGCAGGCCATCGCGAACATCCTGAAAATCCTCGCCGAGCGCTCCGACAGCGAGTTCCCGCTGGAGAAGGTCGTCGCCGACATGCTCTCCGACCTCTACTCCGTGTTCACGAACTCGGTTGGCTTCTCCGAGGAGCTGGGACCCACCTTCCGCCAGGCCCACGAGGCGGACATCGCCCGCCACGAGGACCCCCGCAACGGCCTCGACGCCGAGAAGGGCTGGAACGTCTGATGACCGCCTCCACCATCAAGCACGAGGGCCTGGCCCTGGACTGGGCCGCCGGACACGGCCCCATCACCGGCGCCCTGTCCGCCACCACCGGCGCCTACGCGATCGCCACCGTCGGCACCCTCGCCCACATGCCGCCCACCTGGGCCCTGGCCGTCGGCGCCGTTGGCGCCCTCAGCCACACCGCGAGCGGTCTACGGCAGAGGCTCGCCGCCCGCACCATCGGCGCCAGGGCCGCATCCTGGCTCCTCGGCTCCGGCTGGACCACCTGGGCCCTCGCCACGAACCCCCTCACCTGGACTGCCCTCGGATCCCTCGCGGTCATCGGCGTCGGCATGGGCGCCGCGGCCCGCTCCGTCGGGCTGTACGAGGAGGCCCGCGAGCTGGAGGCCCTCGCGGCGGCCGAGCGGCAGGTGGCGCGGGAGTTGTCCGCGGGGCGGAGGGCGATCGCCGCGGAGTGGGTGGACCGGATCCAGCGCGTCTGCGGCATCACCGTGCGGGTGCTGGCGGTAGAGATGTGGCCCACCGGCACCGGCTTCACGATCGACGCCGAACTCCCCCAGGGAGGCACCACCTACGACCGAATTGCCCGGGAGAACGCCCGCCTGTCGGCGGATGCGCGGCTGCCGCACGGCTGCACCGCCGCCGCTTCCCCTGGCATCGACCAGGGCCGCGTCCTGATCGACGTGACCACGGTCAACGTGCTGGCCGCCGAAGTCCCGTACCCCTCCGAGTACAGCGCCCTGTCGATCCACACCGGCATCCCGTGGGGCTACCGCACCAACGCCGAGGAAATCTGCGCCTACCTGCGCGAGCAGTGCGCCCTGGTGGTCGGGCCGACGGGATCGGGCAAGACGAACATGGTCCACGTGATCCTGGCCGGGTTCGCCCGCGCTGAGGACATCCTGACCTGGGTCATCGACCTCAACGCCGGCAGCGCGGGCCTGCCGTGGATCCGCCCCGCGATGGAACCGACGGGCGACAACGGGAAGGCGGTGCGGCCGGGGATCGACTGGCTCGCCGCCAGCCACGAGGAAGCCCACCTGATGCTGGATGCCGCCCTGCGGGTCGGCAACTACCGCAAGCGTGCCTACCAGGACCTCATGGCCAAGGCCAACACCGACCTTCTGCCGATCAGCCACGAAATCCCGCAGATCATGCTCCTGATCGACGAGGGCGCGGAGATCCTGATCAGCCGGGACCCGGAAATCCGCAAGCTCGCCAGCAAGATCCTCGAAGTGATCCGGATGCTCCGCGCCGCGGGGATCCGGACCGTCCTGACCGCCCTCGGCGCGACGGGGGCGGTTCTGGGGGACATGATGATCCGCCGCGAGGCCAAGACCCGCGTCGCTCTCACCGGCGGTGCGACCGAGGGCATGGACCTGGCCAAGCTGTTCCCCGGCGGGAACGGGCTGCGGATCGAGCAGGCCCCCCACAAGGGCACCGGGTTCATGGGCACGCCCGAGTCCCCGGCCGCACTGTTCGGGACGTGGCGGATCCTGCCGAACCAGATCCGCGACATCGTCCACGCGACCTCGGACCGGCACCCGTACCTCGACGCCGTCTCCGCCAAGGCCGCCGGCCCCGACTACGCCCGCCGCTGGGACTCCACCCGCACCGCCTGGATCACCGAACACCAGCACACCGACCCCGACCCCGATGAGGCCGACACGGTTCCGGCCGGGACCGCGCCGGCAGGCGGGGGACTGAACCTCTCCGCCCACCGCACCGCCCCGACGCCGGCCGCCACGGATGAGGACGCGCTCGCCGCGCAGTTCCGGCGGGAGATCGACGCCCAGTTCGCCACCACCCCCGAACCCGCAGACCCGGAGGCGGAGGCGCCGGTGCGGCCGGGGCTGAACCTGTCCGCGCACCGCGCCGAGGACAACGACGCTCAGCACGCCGCCCTCACCCTCCTGATCGCCGCGGGCCCCGCCGGTACCGGCGCCTCCGCGATCGCCCGGGACCTCGACCGGTACGGGACCACCCGCCAGACCGTTGCCGGATGGCTCAAGACCTGGGCCGAGGAAGGCGAAGCCGTACGGATCGGGACCGGCACCAAGACCCGCTACGTCCACCGCCGCCACGCCCCCGAAGCCCCCGCCGAGGACTGACCTTGTCGCTTGTCACCCATCCCCGGCAGAAGCCCACTCCGGGGCCTCCAGGGGCTTGGAAACGGCTTCTGACCTGGGAGGCGACAAGCGACAAGACAAGACAAGCGACAAGCCAGACGACAAGCAGGCGACAAGCAACGCGACAAGCCAGACGACAAGCCCCGCGGGGACCACACCTTGACGTTGAGGGGTGGTCCCCGCGCTCACGAGGGAGCCCCGTCGTGCATGAACCCCACCGCACGAGCACCACCGCGCCGGCCCGCTACGGCGACCCGATCTACCACCCCACCGCCGTCCAGCAGCCCGTCCTGCTGCCCGCCGAACTGCCGCCCGGGGTCGCGATGGTGACCCTGCCGAACGGCTACCGGACCCTCGCCTACACCCAGCCGACCGCCGCCCCGGCGCCCGCACCGGCCGCCGCGCAGCCGGTACCCGCGTGGGCCAAGACGACCGCCCTGCTCGCCCCGACCGTCGGCGGCGGGATCGCCGCGGCCGGGTTCGGAATCTCCTACGCCGCCCCGGGACTGATCGCCATGACAGACGCCCTCTGGGCCGCCATCGCCCTAATCGCCGCCGGCACCCTCGCACCCCTCCTCCTCCGCACCACCCGAGGGACGGGCGGCCGAAGTGCGGCGCCGGTGCAGCACGTCACCCAGCACATCACCGCGTCCGGGATGTTCGGCCGCGCCACCGGAACCCTCAACAACCGCTGACCAAGGAGCACCGCATGCCCGAGGACGACTACGCCTCCGAGCTGGTCACCGTCGAACTCGACTGGGCCGACCTCGACGAGCCCTACCGGCGCAACATCACCCGCCGACAGCTCGGCCAGCTCCTCCTGCAGCTCGACGACATGGCCGAGACCACCGCCAGCCAGTAGCCCCGCCCAGACACAACGAAGGCGGCCCCCTCTCACGCCAATGAACCGGGGCCGCCCTCATCCACAACCCATCAACAGACCTGTGGAGGTCACCAGCATGACCCAACCCACCGACATTCGGCGAGACCACAACGACGACCGGCCATTACTCCTGGACGCCGCCCTGGCCACTGCCAGCCGAGGCTGGCCGATCTTCCCGCTCCGCCCCGGAACGAAGACCCCCGCCCTGCACCGCCAGGACCGCTGCCCCCACACCGGTATCTGCGGCGACGGGCACGTGAAGTGGGAGCAGCGCGCCACCACCGACCCGGCCGTCATCGTCCGGTGCTGGAGCCACAAGCCGTACAACATCGGCCTGGCCACCGGCCCCGCCGGGCTGATCGTGATCGACCTCGACATGCCCAAGGCGAACAGGAGTCAGGACGCGCCTGACGGCGCGGACAACCTGTTGGCACTCTGCGAGCGCGCCGGGCAGCCCGTCCCGGCCACCCTCACCGTGCGGACTCCCTCCGGCGGGACCCACCTGTACTTCACCACCCCCGACGGCGTCCGGTTCGGGAACACGGCGGGCAAACTGGCCCCGCTCATCGATACCCGTGCCCATGGCGGATACGTCGTCGCCCCCGGCAGCACCACAGCGGCCGGTACCTACGAGATCACGGACGACTCCCCGCCGGCCGAACTCCCCGCCTGGCTCCTGGCCCTCCTCCAGCCCCCGGCACCGCGCCCGCTCTGCATCCGGATGCCGGGAGCGGTCCGCACCGGCACCGCGGCCCGCGCAGCGCTGGACGCCGAGTGCGACGTCGTCCGGCGGGCGCCCGCGAAGCAGGCGAACAACACGCTCAACCGAAGCGCCTTCAAGGTGGGGCGCTTCGTCGCGTGGGGCGACCTCCCTCGCGAGGAGGTTGAGGAGGCCTTCCAAGCGGCGGGGGAGGACCGGGGGCTCACCGTGGCCGAGTGCCGCGCCACGATCCGCAGCGCCCTCGACAGTTCCGCCCGCACGGTCCGCGCCCGGGAGACGGCATGACCAGCCACCCGCCTCCCCCCTTGGAAGGCCCCACCCCCGCCCCAACCGGGCTTAGCCCCGCCGAACCGGCCCCGGCCCGGGAGGGCGGTAGCGCGCTGAAGGTCGTCGCCGAAGGCGTCCCTTCATTTGTTCGCCCTGACCCGCGCGGTGACGACGGGCGCAGGCCGGTCGCCTGGCTCCACATCGTCGCCCCCGGACGCGGTGTCACCCCGTCCGTCCGGTCCTGGTGCCAGTGCGGACGCGACCTCTTCGCCGCCGGCCAAGCCCGCGCGCTCGCCCTGATCAACGACCACGTCCAGCACCGCACCCTCTGCCCGCTGCTCGTATCCCAGGAAGGGATGGCCGCCTGATGAGCGACCACAACACGCAGGCCGCGCCCATCGACGGCGCCGTGCTGCTGGATGAGGTGGAGGCCTTCCACCGCCGGTTCAACATTTTCCCCCGCGAGGGCGCCTACGTTGCCGTCGCGCTGTGGGACGCGCACGCGCACCTGCTCGACGCGTTCGACTCCACCCCCCGCATCGCGTTCCTCTCCCCGGAGCCCGGCTCCGGCAAGTCGCGGGCGCTGGAGATCATGGAGACGCTGGTGCCCAACAAGATGGCTGCCGTGGACGCCTCGCCCTCCGCACTCTTCCGGTCCGTGGCCGGTGTCGAGGGGGAACGGCCCACGATCCTCTACGACGAGATCGACACCGTCTTCGGCCCCAAGGCCGGGGACAACGAGCAGCTCCGAGGCTTCCTCAACGCCGGACACCGGCGCGGGCGGCTGATGTACCGGTGCGTGGGCGACGGCGCCAACCAGACCGTGCAGGGATTCCCGTCCTACTGCGCAGTGGCCATGGCCGGACTCGGCGGACTGCCCGACACGATCCTGGACCGCTCCGTCATCATCCGCATGCGGCGGCGCGCCCCCAACGAGAGCGTCGAGCCCTACCGGCTCGGCACCCACGAAACGCAGGGCAACGCCATCCGCGACCGACTCGCCGCCTGGGCCGACCAGGTCCGCGACCAGGTCAAGGGCGCGTGGCCCACGATGCCCGAAGGCGTCGCCGACCGCCCCGCCGACGTCTGGGAACCCCTCCTCGCCGTCGCCGACGCGGCCGGTGGCGACTGGCCCGAGCGGGCCCGCGCCGCCTGCGTCGAACTGATCAAGTCCTCCCAGACCAACGACAAGGCATCCCTCGGGATCCGGCTGCTCACCGACCTGCGCGACCACGTCCTGATCGGACTCGACAAGCTGCCCACCATCGCCGTCCTCGACAGGCTCAACGCCCTGGAAGACGCGCCCTGGGCCGACATGGACGGCAAGCCCTTCGACTCCCGGCGCCTGTCGAAGATGCTCAAGGAGTACCGGACCGGCACGGACGAGCCGATCGTCTCCCGCAACATCCGCACCGCCGGCGGCATCCTCAAGGGCTACTACGCCGTGGACCTCGAAGACGCGTGGACCCGTTACTGCCCGCCGCCGCAGAACAGCGCTACATCCGCTACGCCGCTACAGCCCAGCTCACAGCCGGTGCTCGCGTAGCGGCAACCCCAGATGTAGCGGCTACATCCCCAACCGTCACAGGGCTCCCACAGAGCAGCCCGAAGCGTCCCCGGACCCCGCCCCAGGACGTCGTGAAGCGGGATGTAGCCGCTACATCGGACCCCTCCGCTACACCAGCACACCCGCTGACCTGCGATGTAGCGGCGTAGCGGATGTAGCGGACCTCTCAGGGGGCCCAAGTCCCCGACACGCTTCGCCGAGGAGGCAGTGCATGGAATCGATTCAACTCGACGCGACCGCTGATCCGACGCTCGTCCTGCTGACCGTCGAGGAGGCGGCCCGCCGATTGCGGATCGGCCGAACCCTTTGCTTCCGGCTGGTCGGAACGGGCGAGCTGGAGTCCGTGCCCATCGGACGCCTGCGCCGGATCCCGCCCGATGCCGTGGATGCCTACGTGGCCCGACTGCGTGAAGCCAACCGACCCGCCGCAGCAGCGGCTTAGAGAGGACTACGTGGCAGAGCAGAAGAAGCGCACCCGCCAGCCCAACGGCGCGTCATCGATCTATCTCGGCACCGACGGCAAGTGGCACGGTCGCGTGACCGTCGGAGTGCGGCCGGACGGCAAGCCCGACCGCCGGCACGTCGAGCGGAAGACACGAGCCGAGGTCACGAAGGCCGTCCGGGCTCTGGAGGAGCAGCGCAAGGCGGGGAGCGTACGGAAGATCGGCCAGCAGTGGACCGTGAAGACCTGGCTGGAGCACTGGGTCGAGAACATCGCCAAGAAGTACGTGAGCGAGAACAGCTACGACGGGTACGAGGTGGACGTTCGGGTCCACCTCGTACCGGGCCTGGGTGCCCACAAGCTGTTGCGGCTGGAGCCGGAGCACCTGGAAGAGTTCTACGCCCGCATGCAGAAGAACGGCAGCGCGGCCGGGACGGCGCACCACGTTCACCGCACGATCCGGGTGGCCCTCACCGAGGCGGTCCGGCGGGGACACGTCCCGAAGAACGTCGCCGAGATCGCCAAGGCTCCCCGGCTCGAAGAGGAGGAGATCGAGCCGTACACGATCGAAGAGATTCACAGCCTCCTCCTGGAAGCCTCGAAGCTCCGGAACAGCGCCCGGTGGGTCATCGCCCTGGCCCTCGGGCTGCGGCAGGGAGAGGCGCTCGGGCTCAAGTGGGAGGACGTCTACCTGGACGCCGGGTACATCCGCGTCCGGAAGAACCGCCTGCGCCCGAAGTACGAGCACGGGTGCCGGGAGGACTGCGGCCGGAAGCCGGGGTACTGCCCTGCCCGCAAGGAGACGCGGCGCGAGGTCAAGAACACCAAGTCCCGCGCCGGCCGCCGCACCATCGGACTGCCCGAGCCGATCATCAAGCTCCTGCGCAAGCACCGGGAAGAGCAGGGCCGGGAGCGGAAGCACGCCGGGGACGAGTGGGAGGACAAGGGGTACGTCTTTGCTCAGCCCACTGGTGGGCCCCTCATCCCGAACACGGACTACCACCACTGGAAGAAGCTCCTGGGGGACGCCGGCGTTCGGGACGGGCGGCTGCATGACGCACGCCACACGGCCGGGACGGTCCTTCTGCTGCTGGGGGTCCCCGATGTGCTGGTCGACGCGATCATGGGCTGGGAGCCGGGTGGGTCGGCGAGGATGCGCGCCCGCTACATGCACGTGACCGGGCCCATGCTGAAGAACGTCGCCAAGCAGATCGGTGACGCGCTCTGGGGGGCCGCCGAGGAGGCCCCGGACCCGAACTGAGACGGAAACTGAGACGGGGCAAGCGAAAAGCCCCGCTGCGAGCAGCGGGGCTTTTCGACATCGTGCCCGGTGAGGCACTGGCGGAGGATACGAGATTCGAACTCGTGAGGGGTTGCCCCCAACACGCTTTCCAAGCGTGCGCCCTAGGCCACTAGGCGAATCCTCCGCCGCAAACAATACAAGACGTTGAGGGGTGCTCGCGAACGTGATCGTCGGCGGGAGGGCGGGTCGGGGTCCGGCTCGATTCCGGGGGCCTCCATCCGCTAGGGTGGGGCCAGCCCCTCACGTGGCGCTATCTCACCCAACTCCCCCAGGGCCGGAAGGCAGCAAGGGTAAGTGGGCTCTGGCGGGTGCGTGGGGGGCGCTTTGCGTTCCCGGGGGCCTTAGTGGCGTCGGCGGGCCGCTGTTGTCGGTGGGCCCGGATAACCTCGTAGACGTGTCGTCCCTTGCGCTGTACCGCCGCTATCGCCCCGAGTCGTTCGCCGAGGTCATCGGGCAGGAGCATGTCACTGCACCGCTGATGCAGGCCCTGCGGAACAACCGGGTCAATCACGCGTACCTGTTCAGCGGGCCGCGCGGGTGTGGAAAGACCACCAGCGCGCGCATCCTCGCCCGGTGCCTGAACTGTGAGCAGGGTCCCACTCCGACCCCCTGCGGGGAGTGCCAGTCCTGCCGGGACCTCGCCAGGAACGGGCCGGGGTCCCTCGACGTCATCGAGATCGACGCGGCCTCGCACGGTGGTGTGGACGACGCCCGTGACCTGCGCGAGAAGGCGTTCTTCGGGCCGGCGTCCAGCCGCTACAAGATCTACATCATCGACGAGGCCCACATGGTCACCTCGGCGGGCTTCAACGCCCTGCTGAAGGTGGTCGAGGAGCCTCCGGAGCACCTCAAGTTCATCTTCGCCACCACCGAGCCGGAGAAGGTGATCGGGACCATCCGGTCCAGGACGCACCACTACCCCTTCCGGCTGGTGCCGCCCGGCACCCTGCGGGACTACCTGGGCGAGGTCTGCGGGCGGGAGGGCGCCACGGTCGAGGACGGCGTGCTGCCGCTCGTCGTGCGCGCCGGCGCCGGGTCCGTGCGTGACTCGATGTCCGTCATGGACCAGCTGCTCGCCGGTGCGGGTGATGACGGTGTGACGTATGCCATGGCGACCTCGCTGCTCGGCTACACCGAGGGATCCCTGCTCGACTCCGTCATCGACGCCTTCGCCGCCCGGGACGGGGCCGCCGCCTTCGAGGTCGTCGACCGGGTGGTCGAGGGCGGGAACGACCCGCGCCGGTTCGTCGCCGACCTGCTGGAGCGGCTGCGCGACCTCGTGATCCTGGCCGCCGTGCCCGACGCCGGGGAGAAGGGGCTGATCGACGCCCCCGCCGATGTCGTGGAGCGGATGCAGGCCCAGGCATCCGTGTTCGGGGCCGCCGAGCTGTCGCGCGCCGCCGATCTGGTCAACAGCGGGCTCACGGAGATGCGCGGCGCGACCTCGCCCCGGCTGCAGCTGGAGCTGATCTGCGCCCGCGTGCTGCTGCCCGCCGCCTTCGACGACGAGCGCTCCTTCCAGGCCCGGCTCGACCGGCTGGAGCGGAGCGGGGCCGCCGCCTTCGCGGCCGCGCCTCCCATGGGTTACGTACCCGGGCCCGAGGCGCACGCCATGGCGCCCGCCGGCCCCGGCGGAGGTGTGGCCGCGGCGCGCGCCGCCGCTGGCGCCGTACAGCCGCCCGCGCAGGTTCCGGCTCCCGCGCCGGTACGGGCTCCCGCGCAGCCGGAGGCTCCGGCGCCGGCCGCGCCCGCCGCCCCGGCACCCGCTGCTGCCCCCGCCCCCGCCCCCGGGGCCTGGCCCGGAGCCGCGCAGCCCGGCAGCGGCGCCCCCGGCGCCTGGCCCGGAGCCGCGGCACCGGCGACCCCCGCGGCACCGGCTGCTCCCGTGGCCCCGGCCGCCGGTGCCTGGCCCAGCGCGGCCGCCCCCGGCCAGGGCGCGCCCGCGCCCGTCGCCCCGGCCCAGGCATCGGCTCCGGCTCCGGCCGCCGCCGCGGCCCCCGCCCCCTCCCCCGGCATGGCCGCCGGCGCGGGGCAGATCCAGGCGATGTGGCCCGGCGTCCTGGAGGCCGTGAAGAACCGCCGCCGCTTCACCTGGATCCTGCTCAGCCAGAACGCCCAGGTCACCGGCTTCGACGGCACCACCCTCCAGCTCGGCTTCCCCAATGCCGGAGCCCGCGACAACTTCGCCAGCAGCGGCAGCGAGGACGTGCTCAAGGCGGTCCTGGCCGAGCAGTTCCAGGTCAACTGGAAGATCGACGCCGTGGTGGGCGGCGGAGGGCCGGCCCCCGTGGCCCAGACCTCCTCCTACGCCGCCCCGCCGCCGCCCGCCTACAACCCGCCGCCCCCGGCGCAGCAGCCCGGCCCGGCGGCCCCCGCGCCCCAGTACCCGCCCCAGCAGCCGCCCCAGCAGTCGGCTCCCGCCCCGCAGCCCCCCGTACAGCAGGCGCCCCCGCCGGTCGCCCCCGAGGACGACTTCGCCGAGGAGGACGATCCCGACCTCGTGGAGAGCGCCCTGACCGGACACGACCTGATCGTGCGCGAGCTGGGAGCCACCGTTGTGGAGGAATACACGAACGAGTAGCGGCTCCCGATTGGGTGGCCGCACGAAACGCGCCACTCCGGCCGGGCTACCCTGGGCGGCGTGAAGGTCCTCGTCATCGGCGGCGGCGCCCGCGAACATGCCCTGTGCCGCTCTCTGTCCCTCGACCCCGACGTCTCCGCGCTGTACTGCGCTCCCGGCAACGCCGGCATCGCCGAGGTGGCCGAGCTCCGCCCGGTCGACGCCCTCGACGGCGATGCCGTCGCCGCCCTCGCCACCGAACTCGGCGCCGGCCTGGTCGTCGTCGGTCCGGAGGCCCCGCTGGTCGCCGGGGTCGCCGACGCCGTGCGCGCCGCCGGCATCCCCGTCTTCGGCCCGTCCGCCGAGGCGGCGCAGCTCGAAGGCTCCAAGGCCTTCGCCAAGGACGTGATGGCCGCGGCCGGGGTCCCGACCGCGCGCAGCTACGTCTGCACCACCCCGGAAGAGGTGGACGCGGCCCTCGACGCCTTCGGCGCCCCGTACGTCGTCAAGGACGACGGTCTCGCGGCCGGCAAGGGCGTCGTGGTCACCGAGGACCTGGCCGCGGCCCGCGCCCACGCGCTCGGCTGCGACCGCGTGGTCATCGAGGAGTACCTCGACGGTCCCGAGGTCTCCCTCTTCGCCATCACCGACGGCGTCACCGTGGTCCCGCTCCAGCCGGCGCAGGACTTCAAGCGCGCCCTGGACGGCGACCAGGGTCCGAACACCGGCGGCATGGGGGCCTACTCCCCGCTGCCCTGGGCCGACCCGAAGCTGGTCGACGAGGTCATGGAGCTGGTCCTGCAGCCCACCGTCGACGAGCTCCGCCGCCGCGGCACCCCCTTCTCGGGGCTGCTCTACGCCGGCCTCGCGATCACCAGCCGCGGTACCCGGGTCATCGAGTTCAACGCCCGCTTCGGCGACCCCGAGACCCAGGTGGTCCTGGCCCGGCTGCGCACCCCGCTCGCGAGCGTGCTGCTGAACGCCGCCAACGGCACCCTGGACACCGGGGCCCCGCTCGTCTGGCGCGAGGACGCGGCCGTCACGGTGGTCATCGCCTCCCACAACTACCCCGAGACCCCCCGCACCGGGGACCCGATCGAGGGCCTGGCCGAGGTGGCCGCCGAGGACGCGCCCGACGCGTACGTGCTGCACGCCGGGACCCGGCGCGAGGGCGACGCGATCGTCAGCGCGGGCGGCCGCGTGCTGTCGGTGACGGCGACCGGTTCCGATCTGGCACAGGCCCGCGAGAAGGCGTATAAGGCGGTGGCGCGCATCCGGCTGGACGGATCGCAGCACCGCACGGACATCGCGGCGAAGGCCGCCGGGCACAGCTGACCAGCGGCTCCGCAGACCCGCGGGCCCGGTGCGCAGATCCTGCGCCCGGGCCCGCGGGCGTGTTCGCGTGCGAGTGCATCCGGCCGCGTTCGAACGCATCCACCTTTACCCAAAGCCATTCCATCGGGTGATCGTCACCCCGTCTGCCTGACGACCGGGCGTGCCCCAACTAGGGTGCGGCGCAAGCATTCCGGCACTTGGCCCACCGGCATTGCGATGTCAGTGGCGGGTGTCACAGTGGGGGAGTGAGCAACGTCGCCGCAGGGCAGAGGGGGTGAGGTCCGGCCGTGTCCGGAACCGGTTCGATCATGGAAGCGGGCGTGCCGTCCGCACGTTCCCGCGCTCTCGCCGTGCTGCGCGTTCGCAGCAGGGCGCTGGCCGTCGGGCTGCTGCCCGCCGCCCTCGCGGTGGTGCTGGTCGCCGCCCGGATGACGGGCCGGCTGGCCGGTGAGCCCTGGCCCGCGGTGACCCTCGTCGTATGCCTGGTCGCGGCCGTGGTGCTGCTCGTCGGCGGGATCTTCGCCGCCGTGGTGCTGCGGGCGAGCCCCGCCGTGACGCCGACGGTGCCGCTGTCGGAGGCGGCCGCCCCCGATCTCTACCGGCTGGTGCGGGACCTGGCCGACCGGATGGACGTGCCGCCGCCCTCCGCGATAGCCCTCACCCCGGACTGCGACAGCTGGCTGGAGGACCGCACCCACGCGGCCCACCGCCGGAGCGCCATATCCGCCGGTCCGGAGTCCGAGCAGGGTGCGGCCCCCGTGCTGGTGATCGGTTCGCCGTTCCTGTGGTGGATGCGGGTCGCGGAGCTACGGGCGGTCCTCGCGCCGGTCGTCGCCGGTACGGGCCCTTCCGCGCACCCGGACATAGCCGACGCGCGCGGCTTCGTACGCGGCCTGGACGCGGCCGTGGACGTGGGCAGCCGGCGCGGGCTCGGCTGGATCGCCGCCCCGGCCCGGCTGCTGCTGCGGCTGTGCCGGACCGACGCCACCGAGATGGAGCGCGGGGTGGCCGCGGCCGCCTCGGAGCGTGCACAGGGTGTGGACTACGGGCTGCGCATCGTCGCCCAGGAGCAGGTCGGCCTCGCCTACGCGGGCTGGGACCGGCTGCTGACCCGGGTCGCGCTGCCCGCCTGGCGGATGGGCCGCTGGCCCGCCCACCTCGACGCCGGAGTGGTCTCCGCGCTGACCGAGCTCTCCCGGCGGGACCGGCTGGCCGAGGGCTTCACCTCGCGGCTCGGCGAGCGCCCCGCCTGTGACCTGCTGGAGCAGCCCGGGGTGGTCGACGAGGCGACCTCGCTGCTGGCCGCGCGCCTCTTCCACGGCGGTCCGGCCGAGCCCGGGCCGGACTGGTCCCCGGTGGACTGGACGGCGTATCCGGAGGAGGTCGTGGACCGCAAGTGGCGTGCGGAGGCGGCCCGGCTGCACGCGGCGCTGGACGCCCTGGCCGTGCCGGCGGGACGGCCCGCCGGCCCCGCCGGACCGAACGCTTCCACCGGGCCTGCCGGGCCCGCAGGACCCGGAGCCCTGCCCGGTTCGGTTCTGCCCGGTTCGTCATCGGCCGCGGCCTCGTCGGCCTCGTCGGGCTCGTCGGGCTCCTCCGGGGCGACCGGACCGGCCGGAGCCGCCGCGGCGGCGGGACCGGCCACGATCGAGGCCACCGGCTCCGCCCCGCCCACCGTGGACGGCTTCGCCGGGCCCACCCTGGAGCGGGTGCTGGGCTACCTCACGGACCCCGTCGGCGAGGGCACGGCCGGCGAGGCCCTGGCCGGCCGGCTCAGCGGGGACCTGGCCCGCGAGGAGCGGGCAGCCGGTGCTGCGCAGCCCTCGGCGGGCAAGGCGCGCGGCGCGGACGCCGTGCCGCTGTTCCCCCTCCAGCCGCCGCGCAGCGGCCGGGACCTGCTGGCCGACCACGTGACGGCGATGGTGTGCTGCGCGGCCGTGGACTCGGCCGGGGCCGCCCCGGGCCTGGACTGGCTCGACGGGCCCGTCCTGCTGGTCGCCGGCGACCGACGTTCCGACCTGGCCCCACGCGTGCTGTGCCTGGTCGAGGACGGGAACCCGGAGCCCCTGCGGGACTGGCTCGCGGACCTCGGCGTCCGCCCGGAGAAGCCGGTCCGCCTGGTCTGAGCCGGGCCCGGACGGCGCCCCGATCGCGCCCCCGGAAGGGCTACGGCTCGTACGCACAAGCGGATGCGAATGTTCCGATCCCGTCAATTCGCGACGAACGGTGACGGACTGAGTGCGTTATGTGATGTGCTGGGACCGGTCGCGGCTGGATGTCCTGAACCGGGGTGTCCGAGAACAGCCGTCTCAGCAGAGCGTCTGCCGCGCACCGACACGATGCACGCCTGTTCGGGGGAGCGAGGGAGGGGAGTGGTCATGGGTGCGGACCAGATCCGGCGTTGGGAGTCAGGTGCGCTCGCGCACGCGGTGACCGATCCCTTCGGACAGGGCCCCCTGCCCTGGTTCCGGGGGAGCGAGCTCTACTTCGACGACACCGGTCACGTCGTCCCCTGGTACGTGGACCCGGCCGCCGCGGCCGCCGGCACCGGCCGGATCCCCCGCGCCCGCGGCAACGGCGGCCCCCGCACCGCCGACGACGTGCACCGCCAGATCAAGGGCTTCGCCTCCACCGGCGCGGTCACCCCCGGCGAGGCCATCGACTTCCACATCACCGTCGACCCGCCCCAGCAGTTCTCCGTCGACGTCTACCGGATCGGCCACTACGGCGGCGACGGGGCCTCCAAGATCACCACCAGCCCCCGTCTCTCCGGCATCGTGCAGCCGGCCCCCCTGGCGGCCGACCGCACCGTCTCCTGCCACCACTGGTGGCTGTCATGGCGCCTGCAGGTCCCGTCCTACTGGAGCGTCGGCGCGTACGTCGCCGTCCTCACCACCGCCGACGGCTACCGCTCCCACATCCCCTTCACGGTCCGCGACGACCACCCCGCCGACCTCCTCCTCCTGCTCCCCGACATCACGTGGCAGGCCTACAACCTCTACCCGGAGGACGGCCGCACCGGCGCCAGCCTCTACCACGCCTGGGACGAGGGCGGCCGGCTGCTCGGCGAGCAGGACGCGGCCCACACCGTCTCCTTCGACCGCCCCTACGCGGGCGCCGGCCTGCCCCTGCACGTGGGCCACGCCTACGACTTCATCCGCTGGGCCGAGCGCTACGGCTACGACATCGCCTACGCCGACACCCGCGACCTGCACGCCGGCCGCGTCGACCCCACCCGCTACCGCGGCCTGGTCTTCCCCGGCCACGACGAGTACTGGTCGGCCCCCATGCGCCGCACGGTCGAGCGCGCCCGCCTGCACGGCACCTCGCTCGTCTTCCTCTCCGCCAACACCATGTACTGGCAGGTCGAGCTCTCCCCCTCCCCCTCCGGGGTCGCGGACCGGCTCCTCACCTGCCGAAAACGGCGCGGTCCGGGCCGCCCCAGCCTGTGGCGCGAGGTCGACCGCCCGGAGCAGCAGCTGCTCGGCATCCAGTACGCCGGCCGGGTCCCCGAGCCCGCGCCGCTGATCGTGCGCAACGCCACGCACTGGCTCTGGGACTCCACCGGCGCCGGCGAGAACGACGAGCTGCCCGGCCTCGTCGCGGGCGAGGCCGACCGCTACTTCCCGCGCACCCAGCTCCCCGAGCACCAGGACCGGATCCTGCTGGCGCACTCCCCGTACCTCGACAGCGAGGGCCACCGGCGCCACCAGGAGACCTCCCTCTACCGGGCGCCCAGCGGGGCACTGGTCTTCGCCTCCGGCACCTTCGCCTGGTCCCCGGCCCTCGACCGCCCGGGCCACCTCGACGAGCGGGTACAGCGGGCCACCGCCAACCTCCTCGACCGGATCTGCAAGCGCGACTGACCCGCGGCCGACCCCCGACCGGCCCGCGACTGACCCGCGGCCGACCCCCGACCGGCCCGCGACCGGCCCGCGGCCGACCCCCGACCGGCCCACGGCCGACCCACCCTGTCCACAGGAGGGGACGAAGGTGCGCGAGAATCGGGGTGCGCTCATACAGAACCACAGGGAGACACCGTGTCCGGATTCGTCGAAAAGCCCGAGCCGGTTCAGGTTCCGGGCCTCGTCCACCTCCACACCGGCAAGGTGCGCGAGCTCTACCGCGACGAGGACGACCGCCTCGTCATGGTCGCCAGCGACCGCATGTCCGCCTTCGACTGGGTCCTGCCCACCGAGATCCCGGACAAGGGCCGCGTCCTGACCCAGCTCTCCCTCTGGTGGTTCGACCAGCTCGCCGACCTCGTCCCGAACCACGTCATCTCCACCGACCTGCCCGCGGGCGCCCCCGCCGACTGGGCCGGCCGCACGCTGATCTGCCGCAACCTGGACATGGTCCCGGTCGAGTGCGTGGCCCGCGGCTACCTCGCCGGCTCCGGCCTCGCCGAGTACAAGCAGACCCGTACGGTGTGCGGGCTCGGGCTCCCCGAGGGGCTCGTGGAGGGCTCCGAGCTGCCCGGCCCGATCTTCACCCCGGCCGCCAAGGCCGAGGTCGGCGAGCACGACGAGAACGTCTCCTACGAGGAGGTCGCGCGCACCGCCGGCGCCGAGACGGCGGCGCTGCTGCGCCAGACCACCCTGGCCGTGTACGGCCGCGCCCGGGACATCGCGCGCGAGCGCGGCATCATCCTGGCCGACACCAAGTTCGAGTTCGGTTTCGACCCGAAGGACGGCACCCTGGTCGCCGCCGACGAGGTGCTCACCCCGGACTCCTCCCGCTTCTGGCCGGCCGAGGAGTGGGAGCCGGGCCGCACTCAGCCCTCCTTCGACAAGCAGTACGTCCGAGACTGGCTGGCCTCCCCGGCCTCCGGCTGGGACCCCAAGGGCGAGCTCCCGCCGCCGGCCCTCCCCACGCAGGTCGTCGCGCAGACCCGCGCCAAGTACATCGAGGCGTACGAGCGGCTCACCGGCCTGACCTGGTCCTGAGACACGAAGAAGCCCCCGGTCCGAGGACCGGGGGCTTCTTCACTGCAGAGCGGACAACGCGACTCGAACGCGCGACATCCACCTTGGCAAGGTGGTGCTCTACCAACTGAGCTATGTCCGCAGGTGCGCCGTAACGCGAGAACTACTATACCCAACCTCGCTCGCGTGCGAGACGCACTGCCGTGTGCCGGTTCTCGGCGCCCAGCTTCGTCGCCGCCGAGGACAGGTAGTTCCGTACGGTCCCCTGCGACAGCGCGGCCCGCTCGGCGATCTCCGCGACCGGTGCCCCGTCCGCCGCCAGTTCGAGCACCTCGGCCTCCCGCGCGGTCAGCGGCGAGTCCCCCGCGCTGATGGCGTCCGCCGCCAACTCCGGGTCCACGTAACGGCCGCCCGCGTGCACGGTCCGGATCAGTTCGGCCAGCCGCTGCGCCGAGACCGTCTTCGGCGCGAAGGCCCGCACCCCGGCGGCCAGCGCCCGCTTCAGGTGCCCCGGGCGGCCGTGACTGGTCACGATCATGATCCTGCAGTCGGGGAGCTCGGCCCGCAGCGATGTGGCGACGCTCACACCGTCGGCCCCGGGCATCTGCAGGTCCAGCACCGCCACGTCCGGCCGGTGCGCCCGCGCCATCGCCAGCGCCTCGGGGCCCGAGGCCGCCTCCGCGACGACGAGCAGGTCGTCCTCCAGGGCGAGCAGGGCCGCCAGTGCCCCGCGGATCAGGTGCTCGTCGTCGGCGAGCAGTACGCGTACGGGGCTCACGCCCGCACCTCCAGTCGTTGCGATTCCCGGTCCGGGATCTCCGCGAGCAGCCGGAACCGGCCGTCGCCCACCAGCCCTGCCTGCAGGGTCCCGTCCAATGCGGCGAGCCGCTCCCGCAGCCCGGCCAGCCCCGAGCCGGGCGGCCCGGCAGGGGCGTCGGGCGCCCCGTCGTTCTCCACCACCAGCGTCACGGAGCCGGTCTCCGGGGCGGTCAGCCGGATCAGGCAGCGGTGCGCGTCCCCGTGCCGCAGCACGTTCGTCGTCGCCTCGCGGACCACCCAGCCGAGGGCCGACTGGACCTCGGAGGGCAGCTCGCGCCCGGGCCGGAAGTCGACCCGGCAGTCCATTCCGGCCGCGCTCAGCACCCCGCGCGCGCCCTCCAGCTCCACCGCGAGATCCGCCTCCCGGTAGCCCCGCACCACGTCCCGCACCTCCCGCTGGGACTCCTGGGCTATCCGCTGCACCTCGATCATCTGCTCCACCGCCTCCGGCCGTTCGCGCCGCGCCAGCTGTACGGCCAGCTCGCTCTTGAGCGCGATCACGGCCAGGTTGCGGCCCATCACGTCGTGCAGGTCGCGGCCGAACCGCAAGCGCTCCTCCGCCACCGCGAGGCGCGCCTGGACCTCCCGCGAGCGGTCCAGCTCGTAGACCGTGTTCAGCAGCCAGGCGGAGAAACCGCTGGTGAAGCTGAAGAACAGGCTGCCCAGCAGGATCCCGACGAGATACCCCACGGCCTCTCCGGCGGGCAGCCCCAGGGCGAGTGCGGCCAGGCTCGTCCCGGCCGCCGTGGCCGGGGGCACGTACCGCATCCTGCGCACCGACCGCAGGCACATCACCAGCGAGCCGGAGCCGAAGCAGGTCAGCCCCGACACCAGCGCCGGCGCCATCGAGGGCTCCCCGAGCCTTCCCGCGGCCTGCAGGGCGAGGACGGCCAGGGTGGCGGCGGCCGTCGCGACGACCATGAACACCGCGAGCCGGACCGGGCGTTCGTGCAGCCCCACCACCCAGTCCAGCGCCCTGGAGTTGAGCACCCCGCACAGCACCGCGTGGGTGAACAGCACCACGAAGAGCGTGCCGGCCAGCACCGAGGACGTGCCGGCCGCGCCCATCACCGGAGCCAGCCCGAAGGACACGATCTCGAGGAGCACGAAGAGGTGGAACGACCACCGGGTGTAGAGCTCGAGCTTCCCCGCACTGCTGCGGTTCTTCCACCACCCCGTCAGCTTCGACACGGTCCCGTCCCCCGGCTCCTCTAGCGGCGCGGTTCCCAGCGGAACCACTTCTGCACAGCAAACACGGTGATCATGACCCAGGCCAGCGTGTTGAGTGCGGCCCCCAGCAGGTCATGGGCCTCGGCGCCCCCGCTCCAGCCGGCCCGCACCAGGGTCATCACCCCGCTCAGCGGCAGCAGTTCGCACAGGGAGGCCGCGAGGTCGGGCAGCGAGTCCGCCGGCATGAACAGCCCCGAACCGAGGACGGTCACCAGGAAAAGCGGCAGCGTGGTGAGGCCGGCGGTCTCCACGGTGCGGGTGAAGGAGCTGGTCACCGCGGACATACCGGCCAGCAGCACGATGCCGGCGAGGACGGCCGCCACGAGCAGCAGCGGGTTGCGGGGCATGCCCACGTCGAGCACGGCCGCGCCGGCCACGGCGAGCACCGCGATCTGGCCGAGCGCGAGGACGGCGGCGGGCAGCGCCGTCCCGGCGAGGATCTCCAGGTCGTTCGCCTCGCCGGTGCGCAGCCGCTTGAGGACGAGTTCCTCGCGCCGGGCGACGTAGGCGGAGACCAGGTTCATGTAGACGACGAGGATCAGCACCATGCCGATCCCGCCGGTCAGGGTGGCCTCGCCGACGGCCTCCGCGCCCTCGACCCCGCTGAGGGAGGAGCGCAGGACGAACACCATCAGCAGGGGCATCAGGACGGCCACGCCGAGCGCGGCCCGGTTGCGCACCAGCAAGGTGAGCTCGGAGCGGCCGAGCGCGGTGAGCCGGCCGGGGTTCAGGGTCAAGGTGTTCACCGGGTACCCGCCATCGTGTCCTCGGTGCGGCCGCCGGCGCTGCGGCGGTTCTCCGCGATCTCCAGGAAGGCCTCCTCCAGGGAGGCGGACCGGGCGTCGAGCCCGCCCAGTTCCACGCCGTTCTCCCGGGCCCAGCCGAGCAGTTCGGTCAGGTCCGCCTGGAGCCGTTCGGTACGGATCTCCACGCGTCGCCCGTCCGCCGCCGCGTGCAGCGCCAGCGGGAGCCGGGCCGCGGGCACCCCGGCCGGCAGGGTGAAGCGGATCCGGGCCGGCCGGGTGGCGGTCACCTCCGCCGGGGTGCCCGACAGGACGAGCTCCCCCTCGTGGAGGATCGCGAGGCGGTCCGCGAGTTCCTCGGCCTCCTCCAGGTAGTGCGTGGTCAGCAGCACCGTGGTGCCCTGCGCCCGCAGCTCCCGTACCAACGCCCAGGTGTCCCGTCGGCCCTCGGGATCCATCCCCGTGGTCGGCTCGTCCAGGAACAGCACCTCGGGGCGGCCGAGCAGGGCCAGCGCCAGGTCCAGGCGCCGCCGCTCACCGCCGGAGAGCTGTTTGACCCGTACGGAGGACCGCGCGCCCAGGCCGACCAGTTCCAGGACCTCCGCGGTCGGGCGGGCGCCGGTGGTGACCCCGGCCCACATCCGGACCGTCTCGGCGACCGACAGGTCGGAGGGGAAGCCGCCCTCCTGGAGCATGACCCCGGTGCGCGGGCGGACCTGGGCCCGGCGCGCGTACGGATCGAGGCCGAAGACGCGCACCCGGCCGTCGCTCGGCGGGGCCAGCCCCTCCAGCAGCTCGACGGTGGAGGTCTTGCCCGCGCCGTTGGTCCCGAGCAGGGCGAAGATCTCGCCCCGCGCCACGGACAAGGAGACGCCCCGGACGGCCTCGAATCCGCCGGCGTAGCCGCGGCGCAGGCCCTGGGCTTCGATCACGGTGTCAGTCATGACTCAAGCCTCGGGGCGGCCGGACCGGGCCGGCAGTGCGCGCTGTCATGACCCGCGATGACATTTGTCAGGGGGGTCCGCCACTCCCGGTGGGGGACGGAGAGGGGAAAGGGAGGGAATACGAAGAAGGCCCCGATCGCAATGATCGGGGCCTTCTGCATACAGAGCGGACGACGCGACTCGAACGCGCGACATCCACCTTGGCAAGGTGGTGCTCTACCAACTGAGCTACGTCCGCATGCAGTGCACCACCGGGGTGGTGCGTGCATCACTCTACCCGATCCACCGTAGTGGTCGGAAAGCGATGCAGAGCGGGTGACAGGAATCGCACACTGCGCCTTCCCTCTGGAAGAGGGATGTTCTGCTACTGAACTACACCCGCACGACCTCGGAGGCTCTGACCTGCGGCCTGGCCCCTTGGCGTGATCCACACACTAGCCGACGGTGGGGGGTGGATGGCAAATCGGCCCTCAGTGGGCCGCGTTGTAGGCCTCGTAGATCTTCTTCGGGATGCGGCCGCGCGGGGGCACGTCGTACTGGTTGGACCGGGCCCAGGCCCGGACGACCGCGGGGTCGGGGGCGACGGCGGTGTGCTTGAAGGCCTTCCCCGAGCGCGACCGGCGGCGGCCGGCGGCCACGAAGGGAGCCAGGCCCTTCCGCAGTTTCTTTGCGTTGGCCACATTGAGGTCGATCTCGTACGACTTACCGTCCAGAGCGAACACGACCGTTTCCGATGCTTCTCCCCCATCGATGTCGTCGGAGAGCGTGACTACTACGCGCTGCGCCACGGATATCGGTCCCTTCGTGCGACGCCGCCACCTGCTGACGTGCGGTGATGTCGCCTGTGTGGATGTTTCGGGGCAATGCATCTTTCATCCCCCGTTGCGAAGCAAAAAATGACACCCGCCCGGAGTGATTCCTTTGTACCCCGATTCCCATTGCATTGCGAAGCCCAGTTAATTCTCTCCGCGTGTCCCGCCGCAATGCCGGGTACGTGGTTTTCCGGCGGATTTTGCGAAGCGTTGGTGAAGCCGAAACGACCCGGTGATCACGCCCTCCGGATATCTACCCGCGTAGAAATTTTGGCCGGGTACGCTGATGGAACCGCCTTCGCACCAACCACCACACGGGAGTGCCCGATGGCACGCGTCGTAGTCGACGTCATGCTCAAGCCGGAGATCCTCGACCCCCAGGGCCAGGCGGTGCAGCGTGCACTGCCGCGCCTGGGCTTCGAGGGGATCGCCGACGTCCGCCAGGGGAAGCGCTTCGAACTGGAGGTGGAGGGACCGGTCGACCAGGCCGCCCTCGACCGCATCCACAAGATGGCCGAAACGTTCCTCGCCAACACCGTCATCGAAGACTTCACCGTGAAGGTCGAGGCCTGACGGTGACCACTCGCATCGGAGTCGTCACGTTCCCCGGAACGCTCGACGACCGTGACTCGCTGCGCGCCGTCCGCCTCGCGGGGGCCGAGCCGGTCTCGCTGTGGCACCGCGACAAGGACCTGCACCAGGTCGACGCGGTCGTCCTCGCGGGCGGCTTCTCCTACGGGGACTACCTGCGCGCCGGGGCCATCTCCCGCTTCTCGCCGGTGATGGAGACCATCATCGAGCAGGCCAAGGGCGGCATGCCCGTCCTGGGCATCTGCAACGGCTTCCAGGTCCTCACCGAGGCCCACCTGCTGCCGGGGGCGATGCTCCGGAACAACCACCTGCACTTCATCTGCCGCGACCAGAAGCTGCGGGTGGAGAACGCGGAGACCGCGTGGACCGGCGACTACACCGCCGGCCAGGACATCTCCGTACCGCTGAAGAACATGGACGGCCGGTACGTCGCCGACGAGCGCGTGCTCGACGAACTGGAAGCCGAGGGCCGCGTGGCCTTCCGCTACCTCGACGTCAACCCGAACGGTTCGCTGCGCGACATCGCCGGCATCACCAACGCCGCGGGCAACGTCGTCGGCCTCATGCCGCACCCCGAGCACGCGGTCGAGCCGCTGGTCGGGACCGGCCGCACCGACGGCCTCCCGTTCTTCACCTCGGTCCTGAAGAAGCTGGTCAGCGCATGAGCCTCGACACCGTCAAGAACGCCACTGAAACCCCCGACGCCTCCCAGCCGTGGAAGGAGCTCGGCCTCAAGGAGGACGAGTACGCCCGGATCCGGGAGATCCTCGGCCGCCGCCCCACCGGCGCCGAGCTCGCCATGTACTCGGTCATGTGGTCCGAGCACTGCTCGTACAAGAGCAGCAAGGTCCACCTCGCCCAGTTCAGCGAGAAGAAGCCGCAGAGCGACGCCATGCTCGTCGGCATCGGCGAGAACGCCGGCGTCGTCGACGTGGGCCAGGGCTACGCGGTCACCTTCAAGGTCGAGTCGCACAACCACCCGAGCTACATCGAGCCCTACCAGGGCGCGGCCACCGGCGTGGGCGGGATCGTCCGCGACATCCTCGCCATGGGCGCCCGCCCGGTCGCCGTCGTGGACCCGCTGCGCTTCGGCGCGGCCGACCACCCCGACACCAAGCGCGTCCTGCCGGGCGTCGTCGCGGGCATCGGCGGCTACGGCAACTGCCTCGGACTGCCGAACATCGGCGGCGAGGTCGTCTTCGACGCCTGCTACCAGGGCAACCCGCTCGTCAACGCCGGCTGCATCGGCGTGATGAAGCACGAGGACATCCACCTCGCCAAGGCCTCCGGCCCCGGCAACAAGGTCATCCTCTACGGCGCCCGCACGGGCGGCGACGGCATCGGCGGCGTGTCCGTGCTGGCCTCGGAGACGTTCGACGACTCCAAGCCCACCAAGCGCCCCGCCGTCCAGGTCGGCGACCCCTTCCAGGAGAAGCTCCTCATCGAGTGCACCCTGGAGATCTTCAAGGAGAAGCTGGTCGCGGGCATCCAGGACCTCGGCGGCGCCGGGCTCTCCTGCGCGACCTCCGAGCTCGCCTCCGCCGGTTCCGGCGGCATGCGCGTCGAGCTGGACACCGTTCCGCTGCGCGACGCGACGCTCTCGCCCGAGGAAATCCTCATGAGCGAGTCGCAGGAGCGCATGTGCGCGATCGTCGAGCCGCAGTACGTCGACCGGTTCATGGAGATCTGCGAGAAGTGGGACGTCATCGCCACCGTCATCGGTGAGGTGACGGACGGCGAGCGCCTGGAGATCTTCTGGCACGGCGAGCAGATCGTGGACGTGCCCCCGGGCACCGTCGCCCACGAGGGCCCGGTCTACCACCGCCCGTACGCGCGCCCCTCCTGGCAGGACGCGCTGCAGGCGGACGACGCGGGCAAGCTGCCGCGGCCGCAGACCTCCGAGGAGCTGCGCGCGCAGGTCCTGGCCCTGGTCGCTTCCCCGAACCAGGCCTCCAAGTCCTGGGTCACCGACCAGTACGACCGCTTCGTGCAGGGCAACACCGTGCTGTCCCAGCCCGAGGACGCGGGCATGGTCCGCATCGACGAGGAGTCGAACCTCGGCGTGGCCATGGCCACCGACGGCAACGGCCGCTTCGCCAAGCTCGACCCGTACACGGGCGCGCAGCTGGCGCTGGCCGAGTCGTACCGCAACGTGGCCGCGACCGGCGCCAAGCCGCTCGCGATCTCCGACTGCCTGAACTTCGGCTCCCCCGAGGACCCGGACGTCATGTGGCAGTTCGCCGAGGCCTGCCGCGGTCTGGCGGACGGCTGCCTGGAGCTGGGCACCCCGGTGACCGGCGGCAACGTCTCGCTCTACAACCAGACGGGCGACCTCGCCATCCACCCGACCCCGGTCGTGGCGGTCCTCGGTGTGATCGACGACGTCAACCGCCGTACGCCGATGGCGTTCTCGGAGGCCGGCCAGCTGCTGTACCTGCTGGGCGACACCGCCGAGGAGTTCGGCGGCTCGGCCTGGTCCCAGGTCGTCCACGACCACCTCGGCGGCATGCCGCCCAAGGTGGACCTGGGCCGCGAGAAGCTGCTCGGCGAGATCCTGATCTCCGCCTCGCGCGACGGCATGATCGACGCCGCGCACGACCTGTCCGACGGCGGCGTGATCCAGGCGCTCACCGAGTCCTGCCTCAAGGGGGGCAACGGCGCGCGGATCGTGGTGCCCGAGGGCCTGGACGCCTTCACCTTCCTGTTCTCCGAGTCCGCGGGCCGGGCCGTCGTGGCCGTCCCGCGCAGCGAGGAGCTCCGCTTCACCGACATGTGCGGTGCGCGGGGCCTGCCGGTCGCCCGCATCGGCGTGGTGGACGGCGAGGAGATCGAGATCCAGGGCGAGTTCACCCTCCCGCTGGCCGAGCTCCGCGCCGCCCACGAGGCGACGATCCCGGCGCTCCTCGCCTGAGCGGCCGTTTTCCGGGGCCCCCGTTCGGATCTTTCCGGGCGGGGGTTCGTCCGTTCCGGCTGCCCCGTACTGAGGACGGGGGGACGCATGTCCGGGAACAGGGGCCGAAGGCGCGGTACGGTCGGGGTGTTGGCGGTCGTGGCCGCCGTGGGCCTGGGCGGCTGGTTCCTGTACGAGGGGAACCGGACCCGCGCGGACAGCCGGACCCGGATCATCGAGGCCTGTCAGGGCCTGGTGGACCCGGACCGGGTGATGCGGCTCGCCGGCTCCGCGGACACGGTGGACGCCGGCGAGGCGGGGAGCCACCTGTGCGTGCTGCGCCGGGCCAGCACGTTCGAGGGCCAGGAGGACATGCAGGAGTACTTCTCGCTCACCGTGGCCGCCACCTCCGGCGCCGTCTCCGGTGACGGCCGGTTCGACTACGACGGCGGTCGCACCGTGGCGATCACGGCGAAGTGCGCCGAGCCGGTCGAGAGCACCGGGGTGACCTCCGTCCGGGCCACCGCCACCTCCGAACTCGAGCGAGTGGACTTCGCCGACCCCGGGGAACTGGCCGAGCTGGCCCGGGAGGCCGCCCTGCGCGCGGCCGCTCGGCAGGGCTGCGAGACCGACCTGCCCGAAGTGCCGCGGGACCTGAAGACGGCGGGCCGCTGACGCCGGGCCGTCGGTGTTCGGCCCCGCCGGGCCCGGCGGCGTAGGGTCGGCCCCATGCCACCCGCCAGGAAGAAGCCGCGCACCTACGACCCCGCCAGGATCCGTACGGCCGTCACCGCGCAGTTCGCGCATGTCACCGCGGCGGTAGGGGAGTTGGGGCCCGAACAGCTGGCACGCCCCAGCGGGCTCGGGGACTGGAGCGTCGCCGAGCTCGCCGGGCACATCGCCTGGATCGCGGACTCGCTGGCCGGCGGCCTCGCCCGGCCGCCCGCCGCCGTCGCCGAACTGTCCGCCGTCGAATGGCCCTTCGCGACCGCCTCCCTCGCCGGGAAGATCTCCGAAGCGGCCCGGGAGACCCTCACCGGGGCCCCGCTGCCCGAGCTGTACGAGCGGGCGGCGGCCCGCATGGCCGAGGCGCTCGCGGCGAATCCGGGCGCCCGCGTGCTGAACCTGTGGATCGGCGACATGACCCTGGCCGACTTCCTCGTCACCCGGACCGTGGAGCTGGTGGTCCACACCGACGACCTGAACCGGGCCGCCGGACTGGCCATCCCGTTCGAACGGCAGGCGCTGGCCGCCTGCACCCGGCTGCTCGCCGACGCCCTCGCGCTCAAGGCCCCGGGCGGTGCGGTGGAGGTACGGGTCCCGCCCTTCGCGGTGGTCCAGTGCGTCGAGGGGCCGCGCCACACCCGCGGCACCCCGCCGAACGTGGTGGAGACCGACCCGCTGACCTGGATCCGGCTCGCGACCGGCCGTACGGGATGGGCCGAGGAACTCGACGCGGCGCGGGTCAGCGCCAGTGGCGAGCGGGCCGACCTGTCCGCGCTGCTCCCGCTGATGAGCTGAGCGCGGCCATGACGGAACCGTCCCGGCGCCCCGCCCGTCCCAGGGGCATGCGTACCTTCCGGCACGTCCACACCCCCGCGGGGCTGGCCCTCGTACTCGCCCTCGCCCTGGCCGGCTGCGGCAAGGCCGAGGAGGGCGGGGGCGCCCGGCTGCCCGGTGTCGTGGGCTCCTGGGCCGTCGAGTCGCTGACCACCGGCGGCCGCACCCTGCACGCCCCCGAGGCCGCCCGGGTCGACATCGCGCAGGACGAGGCCACCGGCAGCTACGGCTGCAACGGCTTCAAGGCGGCGGTCGCCCTCGACGGCACCTCCGCCCTGACCGTCACCCCCGGCATGACGACCACCATGGCCTGCGAGGACATGGAATTCGAGACGGCTTTCGCCCGCCTGTTCAAGGGCCGGCTGACGATCGACCGGGGGCCCGAGCGGCTCACCCTGAAGACCGCGGACGGGAGCACCATCGCGATGACCTCGAAGCCCCCGGCGGCGGCCGCCCCGCTCACCACGACCGAGTGGACCGTCGAGTCCCTGATCAGCGGCGGGAGCGTGTCCTCGGTGCCCGCCGAGGCGGCCGGCAAGGCGCACTTCGCGATCGCCCCCGACTCCACCGCGGGCGGCAGCCTCGGCTGCAACCGGTTCAGCGCCAAGGCCACCGTCGAAGGACCCACGGTCACCTTCGGGCCGCTCACCACGACCCGGATGGCCTGCGAGGGCCCGGCGGGCGAGCTCGAGCGGAACCTCACCCTGCTGTTCGGCAGCGGCCCGCTCACCACGAAGATCGAGGGCCAGACGCTGACCCTCACCGCACAGGACGGCAAGGGCCTGACCGCCCGGGCGGCCTCGGCCGTGGAATGACCGCCGCCGGGGCCGGCACCGGGGCCATCGCCGGGGCCGGCACCGGGGCCATCGCCCTGACCGCGCTCCGGGCGTCGCCGGGTCAGCCCGGGTAGGGCAGCAGCCCGGCGTCCGCCTTCTCCCAGGCCGCCCGCAGCTCCGCCAGCCGGGCCGGCTCCACGGCGGCCTTGTCGGCCTGTTCGCGGATGTCCCCGGCCAGGTTGAAGAGCTGGTCCTTGCCCGCCTTGCCGCGGTAGTACTTCCAGTCCCCGCGGCGCAGCGCCCGCTCGCCCCGGACCCGCCAGAACAGGTCCCGCGCGGCGACCCTCTCGCCGCGCAGCAGGTACCCGGCCAGGCTCACCCCGTCCAGCGGGTAGGCCGGGTGCGGGCGGGCCCCGGCGAACTCCAGCAGCGTCGCCGTCCAGTCCGGGCTGAACACCGGCACGTGGCTGACCTGACCGCCGTCCAGCCGGGCGGGCCAGCGCGCGATGTTCGGCACCCGGATCCCGCCCTCCTGCAGGGAGGCCTTGTTGCCGGACAGCGGCCAGTTGTACGAGAAGCGCTCGCCGCCGTTGTCGCTGGAGAAGACGACCAGGGTGTCGTCCTCCTGGCCGGACCGCTTCAGCGCCTTCAGCACCTCGCCGACCGAGCGGTCGAGGTCCTCGACCATCTGCTTGTACTTCTCGACCGAGCCGCCGTCCTGGTGCCACAGGGCCCGGCCGTCGCCGGTCTTGATCCGCCGGACGATCTCGGCGCTCTCCTCGGTGTCCCCGTCGGCGATCCACGGCCAGTGCGGGGTCGTGAAGTTGAGGTTCAGCAGCCACGGCTTGCCGTGGTGGTCGCGGGAGACGTACTCGCTCGCCCGCTCGGTGATGATCCGCGTGTAGTAGCGCAGGTCCTTGTACTCGGCGTCGCCCTCGTAGAGGTCGTACTCGCCGCCCAGGCCCAGCTTGGAGTAGTACTCCAGGGCCCCGCCGAAGTTGCCGAAGAACTCGTCCCAGCCGGACCTGGTCGGGCTGTAGTCGGGCAGGTAGCCCGCGTGCCACTTGCCGATCAGCGCGGTGGCGTAGCCGGCCCCCTTCAGCAGCGAGGCCAGCGTCGGGTGCGTGGGGTCGAGGCCCGCGGACTTGTCGGCGATCGGCTCGGCCAGCCCGCCCTCGGTACGGCCCGGGTAGCGCCCCGTGTAGAGGCTGAACCGGGTCGGCGAGCAGGTCGCGGAGCCGGAGTAGGCGTCGGTGAACCGGACGCCCTGACGGGCCAGCCGGTCGAGGTTCGGGGTCTTGATGTGCGGGGAGCCGTACGCGGAGAGGTCGGCCCAGCCCAGGTCGTCACCCAGGATGAACAGGATGTTGGGCCTGCGGGCCCGTCGGCCGCGAGCGGCCTGGAACTCTCGCTCCCGGGGGCCCGCGGCCTGGGCGCCGGCCCCCTCGGCGGCGTGGGAGGGGGCGGCGCCCAGCCCCACCGCGGCGGCGGCCGCGGTCACGCCGACGGCGCCTCCGAAGGCACGGCGGGACAGCTTGTTCTCGTACGAAGACACAGGTACTCCAGAGCACGGTCCGCGGGCCGGCTCCGGGCGGGCGCGGGACGGCGCGCGGCACGGCGGAGCAGGGCGGGGCGGAGCGGAAAGGGGAAAAGGCGAGGAAGAGTTGTGGCTACGCGGAACAGCGACAGATGGCGCTCGCGACACGGACCAGGTCCACGTGCCGGCGCTCGACGAGGGTGACGGTTCGGTCACCGGGAGGCTGCATGGACCGAGAGCCTGTACGAATGCGTTCGTACATGTCAACAAGGTGATCCGAATACCGAGACGGAGGCGTGCCGTCACCCTCTGTGCTGTGACATTTCCCGGCCGTCCCCAATTCGGACCAGTGGTCGATCTCGCCTACACTCGGAAGCGTGCCTCGTGGTGATGGACGACTCAACCACGACCTGCTCCCCGGCGAAAAGGGCCCCCAGGACGCTTGCGGCGTCTTCGGTGTCTGGGCTCCGGGTGAAGAGGTCGCCAAGCTCACCTACTTCGGACTGTATGCACTGCAGCACCGCGGACAAGAGTCCGCGGGAATCGCTGTGAGCAACGGTTCCCAGATCCTCGTCTTCAAGGACATGGGCCTCGTTTCCCAAGTCTTCGACGAAACCTCTCTCGGCTCGCTCCAAGGTCATATCGCGGTCGGTCACGCCCGCTATTCGACCACCGGGGCCTCCGTCTGGGAGAACGCGCAGCCCACTTTCCGCGCGACCGCCCACGGCTCGATCGCCCTGGGTCACAACGGCAACCTGGTGAACACCGCCGAGCTCGCCGAGATGGTCGCCGACCTCCCCCGTCAGGACGGCCGTGCCACCCAGGTGGCCGCCACCAATGACACCGACCTGGTCACCGCCCTGCTCGCGGGGCAGACCGACGAGGACGGCAAACCCCTGACGATCGAGGAGTCGGCCACCAAGGTCCTCCCGAAGGTCAAGGGCGCCTTCTCCCTCGTCTTCATGGACGAGGGAACCCTCTACACCGCCCGTGACCCGCAGGGCATCCGCCCGCTGGTCCTCGGCCGCCTGGAGCGCGGCTGGGTGGTCGCGAGCGAGACCGCCGCCCTCGACATCTGCGGCGCCAGCTTCGTCCGCGAGGTCGAGCCGGGCGAGCTCATCGCGATCGACGAGAACGGTCTGCGGACCTCTCGATTCGCGGAAGCGAAGCCCAAGGGCTGTGTCTTCGAGTACGTCTACCTGGCGCGCCCGGACACCGACATCGCCGGCCGGAACGTCTACCTCTCGCGTGTCGAGATGGGCCGGCGCCTGGCCAAGGAAGCCCCGGTCGACGCCGATCTGGTGATAGCGACGCCGGAATCCGGCACGCCCGCCGCCGTCGGATACGCCGAGGCCAGCGGGATCCCGTACGGCTCCGGCCTGGTCAAGAACGCCTACGTGGGCCGGACCTTCATCCAGCCCTCGCAGACGATCCGCCAGCTCGGCATCCGTCTGAAGCTCAACCCCCTCAAGGAAGTCATCCGGGGCAAGCGCCTGGTGGTCGTCGACGACTCGATCGTCCGCGGCAACACCCAGCGCGCCCTGGTCAAGATGCTCCGCGAGGCCGGCGCGGCGGAGGTCCACATCCGGATCTCCTCGCCGCCGGTGAAGTGGCCGTGCTTCTTCGGCATCGACTTCGCCACCCGGGCCGAGCTGATCGCCAACGGCATGTCGGTCGACGAGATCGCCACGTCGCTCGGCGCGGACTCGCTCTCGTACATCTCGCTCGACGCGATGATCGAGGCGACCACCATCCAGAAGCCCAACCTCTGCCGTGCCTGCTTCGACGGCGAGTACCCGATGGATCTGCCCGACCCGCAGCTCCTGGGCAAGCAGCTCCTGGAGACCGAGCTCGCGGGCGGCACCGACGCCGCCGACGCGCTCCGGCGGCCGTAAGCGTTTCTCGGTTTGGCCTGCTCAACCTGCGCTGGGCCCTCTCTTTGAGGCTTCTCCGGGGGCCCAGCACCACACGCAGTAACGACACGAAAGCTCTCTCCTGTCATGACAGAGAAGACCACCGGTGCCAGCTACGCAGCCGCAGGCGTGGACATCGAAGCGGGCGACCGCGCAGTCGAGCTGATGAAGGAGTGGGTGAAGAAGACGCAGCGCCCCGAGGTCCTCGGCGGCCTCGGCGGCTTCGCCGGCCTCTTCGACGCCTCCGCCCTCAAGCGCTACGAGCGCCCGCTGCTCGCCTCGGCCACCGACGGCGTCGGCACCAAGGTGGACATCGCCCGTCAGCTCGGCGTGTACGACACCATCGGCCACGACCTGGTCGCGATGGTCATGGACGACATCGTCGTCTGCGGCGCCGAGCCGCTCTTCATGACCGACTACATCTGCGTGGGCAAGGTCCACCCCGAGCGCGTCGCGGCCATCGTCAAGGGCATCGCCGAGGGCTGCGTCCTCGCCGGCTGCGCCCTGGTGGGCGGCGAGACCGCCGAGCACCCCGGCCTGCTGGGCCCGGACGACTTCGACGTGGCCGGCGCCGGCACCGGTGTCGTCGAGTACGACCGCCTGCTCGGCGCGGATCGCATCCGTACGGGTGACGCCGTCATCGCGATGGCATCGTCCGGCCTTCACTCGAACGGGTACTCGCTCGTCCGGCACGTCCTCTTCGACCGGGCCGGGATGTCCCTGGACCAGCACGTCGAGGAGCTCGGCCGCACCCTCGGCGAGGAGCTCCTGGAGCCCACCAAGATCTACTCGCTGGACTGCATGGCGCTCACCCGTACGGCCGAGGTGCACGCCTACTCGCACATCACCGGCGGCGGCCTCGCGGCGAACCTGGCCCGGGTCATCCCGGACCACCTGCACGCCACGGTCGACCGTTCGACCTGGACCCCCGGCGCGATCTTCGACCTGGTCGGCAAGGCCGGGCAGGTGGAGCAGCTGGAGCTGGAGAAGACCCTGAACATGGGCGTCGGCATGATGGCCGTGGTCCCGCAGGAGTCGGTGGACGTGGCCCTGACCGCGCTGGCCGACCGGGGCGTCGACGCCTGGGTCGCCGGCGAGATCCTGGACCGGGGCGACCTCACCGAGGGCGCGACCCTGACCGGGTCCTACGCGGGCTGAGCAGCACGGAAACCCGGTCCGGGGCGAGGCCCTGGACCGGGTTTCGATGTTTCGTCAGCTGACGAAGACGCTGCTCTGCAGAAGGATCCGCGCGTCAAGCCCCGCGACGGTGCGCCGACGGACCGGACTCTTCGTCCTCGTCGTCGTCATCGCGGTTGTAGAGCTCCGCGTACCGAGCGTACGGGTCGTCCTCGTCCAGCTCGTCGTCGTCTACCTCGACCGGCTCGCTGACAGGCAGCGGTTCCGCGGTCGATGCGCCCAGCTCGTTGGCCAGACGCGACAAGTCAGTCCCGCCGCTGCTGTACTTCAGCTGGCGGGCGACCTTCGTCTGCTTGGCCTTTGCCCGGCCGCGCCCCATGGCTCGACCCCCTCGGTGACGGGGCGCGACGGCCCCAGAGTCTGACACGCGTTCATGGTTCGGAGCGGGCTCTCCGTGGAGAGACCGTCCGTAGGGGTTTAACGGTACCTGCTTCCGCGGCCATACGGTACGCCGCCCGCATGACGCGCCCCGGTGCAGAACCAACAAGGCGCCCCGTCCTCGCTGGTCAGCTGCGATTTTAACCTTTTCCTGGCGGGCGACCCGCCGAAGTGCAGTGAGTTCCGTCTCGCCGCACCCCGGCGGGTGCATTCATCGGGTCCCGCCAGGGGCCTAGAGCGCGCGGGAGGCGCGCGCGTCCGCCATCCGCTGCTCGGCGATCCGGTCGGCCGCGGCGGCCGGCGGAATGCCGTCCGCCTTCGCGCGAGCAAAGATCTCGAGCGTGGTGTCGAAGATCTTCGTGGCCTTGGCCTTGCAGCGGTCGAAGTCGAAGCCGTGCAGCTCGTCGGCGACCTGGATGACGCCGCCGGCGTTGACCACGTAGTCGGGCGCGTAGAGGATGCCGCGGTCCGCGAGGTCCTTCTCGATGCCCGGGTGTGCGAGCTGGTTGTTCGCCGCACCGCAGACGACCTTGGCCGTGAGGGCGGGGACCGTCTCGTCGTTCAGGGCGCCGCCGAGCGCGCAGGGGGCGTAGATGTCCAGGCCCTCCACGCGGATGAGCGCGTCCGTGTCGGCGACCGCGGTGACCTTGCCGGGGTGCTTGTCGAGGATCCGGCGCACCGACTCCTCGCGCACGTCCGTGATCACGACCTCGGCACCGTCCTCCAGCAGGTGCTCGACCAGGTAGTGGCCGACCTTCCCGACGCCGGCCACGGCGACCTTGCGGTCGCGCAGGGTCGGGTCGCCCCACTGGTGCTGTGCGCTGGCGCGCATGCCCTGGAAGACGCCGAAGGCGGTGAGGACCGAGGAATCGCCCGCGCCGCCGTTCTCGGGGGAGCGGCCGGTCGCCCAGCGGGTCTCGCGGGCCACGACGTCCATGTCGGCCACGTAGGTGCCGACGTCGCAGGCGGTCACGTAGCGGCCGCCGAGGGACTCCACGAACCGGCCGTAGGCCTGGAGCAGTTCCTCGCTCTTGATGACGTCCGGGTCGCCGATGATGACGGCCTTGCCGCCGCCGAGGTCGAGACCGGCGAGGGCGTTCTTGTACGACATGCCGCGCGAGAGGTTCAGCGCGTCGAGGACGGCCTCCTCGTCCGAGGCGTACGCGTGGAAGCGCGTACCGCCTAGGGCCGGGCCCAGGGCGGTGGAGTGGATCGCGATGACGGCCTTCAGGCCGGAGGCTCGGTCCTGGCACAGCACGACTTGCTCGTGGGCGCCCTGTTCCGTGCGGAACAGGGTGTGCAGGACGCCGTCGGTCATTTCGGTCACGGTGGTGACTCCCATGGAAGAGATGCGGCGGAAAGACGCCCGCCCTGCGGGTGGGGGAGGGCGTGCTGGGAGCAGAGTAAGACCTGCGGGCCCCGCGTAGGCGTCCTGTCCGGGGATCGGAACACACTCGGAGTACGAGGCCCCCCGCGCCGGGGCCGGGAGCGCCGCGGAGGTGAACCGGACCCTCAAAGCGGGGAGTACGAGAGCGTGAGCGAATCCCCCGATCCCCTGCTGCCGTCCGCGCGCTCGGCGCCGACCGTGCCGTACGCCTCCTACCTGCGCGTCTACGAGCCCTTGGCCGCCTTCGCGGAGCCGGAGCGCACGCACTGGGCCGCCTACGCCCGGCGCGGGGTGACCCCGACCGCCCAGGACGAACTGCGCAAGTCGCTCGCCGACTTGGTACGGGTCCCCGTGGTGGGGGTGCCGGCGCGCGAGAGCGCGGACGCCTTCACGGCGGAGGTGGAGGGGGTGCTGCTGGTCTGCCCGTGGCGCACCCGGCTCCGCGGCTGGATGGCGCTCGAGGAACTGGTCGCGTCGTTCCCGCTTCCCGTGCTGGACGCGGCGCTCCCGCCGGGCACGCGCCGGCGGGCGGCCGAGGAGTACGAGCGCTGGCGCGAGCGGAACCCGGAGGCGCGCCCCTGGATCCGGACGGGCGTGTGGCAGATCCCGCTGCGCTGGTTCGTACTGGTGGCCGACGAGGAGCGGGAGTACGTCCCGGGCGAGCGGCTGCGCTACCGGACGCCGATGGTGCAGGCCCGGCGGCGGCTCGCCCGGGCCCTGCGGACCCTGCGCGAGGCGGAGGGGTACGGGATGCTCGCCGAGGGGCTGGCGGAGGTGGGGAGCTGGCTGGAGGAGTTCCATCCGAGGTCGATGGTCGAGCTGGACTACGGGGGGCTGCTGCACGCGCTGCCGGCCGACCGGCTGGCGGCCGACCGGTCGGCCCGGGATCTGGCGGCGGGGATCGCGGCCCTGCGGGCCGGAGACATGGAGGGGGCTTCCGAGGCGTACGGGGAGCTGGCGGAGCGGTGGCGGGCGGTCCGGGAGCGACTCTTCGCGAATTAGGCCGAAAGTGGCCTGTGTGGCTTTTTTCGCCCCCGATGGCCGCGTACGTAACGTGGCGTATCGGTCGATCGGCCAATAATGGCTGATCAGAGCCTTGATCGTAAGATTTGGGACGTAGTACCAGGACCTACGTCCCGATACGGGCCATTGGCCCAAGCGTGACGGACCGCACTAACTACACCCTTGCGCCCTTCCCCTACCCTCGTGCCAAAATAGGACAAGGAGTCCGGGGAGGGTTCCTTCCGCCCAACTAAGGGCGGAATGCTCGGCATTGCGCTCTACGGGGGGTCTGACGGCTCCTGATCGCTCTGTGACTGATCGTCACAGTGGGGTGACTGTCCGTTATGGGACGGTCCATCGGCTTCCGCCGCTGATGAACACCTCGGAGGGCAATTCCGTCGGTTTGGCCGTCGAGGCTGGACGGATGGTGTAGTTGTAGTGCCGAGGACAAGCCGTTCGTCCTATAACCGACTCGGCCCGCGTATGTCCATTTCGGGCAACGCGGGCCAAGGTGCAGAATTTAGAGGAAAGAACCGAGATGGTTCGGTTCTCCCGAGGAGGCCGCTCATGACCGCTCGCACCCCTGATGCCGAGCCGCTGCTGACCCCGGCTGAGGTTGCCACGATGTTCCGCGTGGACCCGAAGACGGTCACCCGCTGGGCCAAGGCTGGCAAGCTCACGTCCATCCGCACCCTGGGTGGACACCGCCGATACCGCGAGGCCGAGGTTCGCGCACTGCTCGCGGGAATTCCGCAGCAGCGCAGCGAGGCCTGAGGTCGCGCAAACACCCCGCTTTAACGGGTCTGTATCGGGTCCCCCAATCCGATGAAACCCACATAGCTTCATGCGACGGAACCTGCCCCAACAGGTTCCGGTCGTCCGATCGCGCTGGACTCCGCCGGGTCCAGCGCGATCTTTTTTATGCCCAGGTCAGGGCGGTGCCGGACGGTCGCGCGAGCCCCTGCGTGGTGGGTGCCATTGCACATATTAAATCGAGCGGGCGTAGGGATGCGATAAAAGTAGGAGTCTCAAAAACTCATGCGGTGACTCCCGTCACAGATGATCACTCTTGTATATCCGGTAATGCACCCCGTAAAGGGGATGTGCCGTGCAGGGCGCATCATGCGAACGGGGGATTCTGCGCGACCGCCGTGCCGGCGGCGGCCGGGCGCATTCCACGGGACGCCCGACGGAGGGCTGACGGAGCTCTGACGGAGGTCCGGAGGCGTCGCGGGCGGGTGTCATGGGCGGGCGGCGCGGACGGGCCGCGGTGAGCCGGGCCGGGCCCACCGCGTGGCGCGGGCGGCCCGGGGCCTCGTACCGCCCTCGGACGGGCCTCGTACCGCCCTCGGGGGCCTCGTGCCGCCCTCGGGCGCCCTCAGCGGATCCCAACGCCCCCGGGCGGCCGGGTGTTGGGCCCGCCAACGCGTCAGGGCCCGCATCCCCTGGGGGATGCGGGCCCTGACGTTTCTGCGAACCTGACGGGACTTGAACCCGCGACCTCCACCTTGACAGGGTGGCGAGCTAACCAACTGCTCCACAGGTCCTTGATTTGCGGCCGCTCGGCGGCTGCGAATCAGACTGTACCGCAGCTCAGGGGGTGCAGTCGAACCGGACCACCTGGCCGGTCACGGAGCCGCCGCGTCCACCGCCTTCACGATCCGCTTGTCGGAGACCGGGTACGCCGTCCCGAGGGCGTGCGCGAAGTAGCTGACCCGCAGCTCCTCGATCATCCAGCGAATGTCCGTGACCGTCGCCGGCACCGGCCGTCCCTTCGGCAGCTGCTCCAGCAGCCACGCGTACTCGTCCTGCATCTCGTGGACCTTCTCCATGCGCGTGGTGTCGCGCTGGACGCCCGTGGGCATCTGCTGGAGCCGCCGGTCCGCCGCCACCAGGTAGCGCATCAGGTCCGGCAGCCTGCGCAGCCCGGTGAGCGTGACGAAGCCGGCCGGCATGAGGGCCGCCAGCTGCGCCTTGACGTCCTGGATGTTGGCGACCAGGGCGAGGCTGTTGGTGGCCTTCAGGCGGCGCTCACAGGCCTGCCAGGCGGCCAGCACCTGCTGGACCTGGCTCACCGTCCGCACGGTCGTGTCCACGAGGTCGGCGCGGACCGCCTCGTAGAGCCTGCGGAAGCCCGCCTCGTCCCACGCGGGACCGCCGTGGTCCGCGATCAGCTTGTCCGTCGCCGCGGTCGCGCAGTCGTCGAACAGCGCCTGGATGGAGCCGTGCGGGTTCCTGGACAGGGCCAGCTTCTGCTGGTTGCTCAGGTGGTCCGAGGCGAACTTCGCCGGGTTCACCGGGATGTTCAGCAGGATGAGGCGCCGGGTGCCCAGCCACATCGCCTGCTGCTGCTCGGCCTCGGTGTCGAAGAGCCGTACGGACACGGTCGCGCCCTCGTCCACCAGCGCCGGGTAGGCCTTCACCGGCTGGCCGGCCCGCCGGGTCTCGAAGACCTTGGTCAGCGTGCCGATCGTCCAGTCGGTCAGCCCGGTCCGCTCCACCGACTCCCCGCCCGCCCGCTCGGCGGTGGCCGCGGCGGCCTTGGAGAGGGCCTGGCGGGCCTTCGGCTTCAGCTTCAGCCGCAGCGCCTCCAGGTCCTTGTCCTCGGCGAGGTTCTTGCGCCGCTCGTCGATGATCCGGAAGGTGATCTTCAGGTGGTCCGGGATCCGCCCGAGGTCGAAGTCCTCGGCCGAGACCGGGACCCCGACCATCCGCTGGAGCTCGCGCGCCAGCGTGACGGGCAGCGGCTCCTGCAGGGGCACCGCCGTGTCCAGGAAGCGGGTCGCGAAGTTCGGCGCGGGCACGTAGTGCCGGCGGATCGGCTTCGGCAGCGAGCGGATCAGCTCGGTGACGACCTCCTCGCGCAGGCCCGGGATCTGCCAGTCGAAGCCCTCGTCGGTGACCTGGTTGAGCACCTGGAGCGGGATGTGGACGGTCACGCCGTCCGCGTCCGCGCCCGGCTCGAACTGGTAGGTCACCCGGAACTTCAGCTGCCCCTGCCGCCAGGAGTCCGGATAGTCGGCCTTGGTGACCCCGGCCGCCTTCTCGGTGAGCAGCATCTCCCGCTCGAAGTCGAGGAGTTCGGGCTCCTCGCGCTTCTTGTGCTTCCACCAGGAGTCGAAGTGCGCCCCGGAGACCACGTGCGGCGGGATCTTCTGGTCGTAGAAGTCGAAGAGGGTCTCGTCGTCCACCACGATGTCGCGGCGCCGGGCCCGGTTCTCCAGCTCCTCCACCTCGGTGAGGAGCTTGCGGTTGTCGGCGTAGAACTTGTGGTGCGTGCGCCAGTCGCCCTCGACCAGCGCGTTGCGGATGAACAGCTCGCGCGAGACCTCGGGGTCGATCCGGCCGTAGTTGATCTTCCGCTGGGCGACGATCGGGACGCCGTACAGCGTGACCTTCTCGTACGCCATCACGGCCGCTTGGTCCTTCTCCCAGTGCGGCTCGCTGTACGTGCGCTTGATCAGGTGCTGGGCCAGCGGCTCCACCCACTCGGGCTCCACCTTGGCGTTCACCCGCGCCCACAGCCGCGAGGTCTCCACCAGCTCGGCCGACATCACGAACTTCGGCTGCTTCTTGAAGAGCGAGGAGCCCGGGAAGACCGCGAACTTGGCGCTGCGGGCACCGAGGTACTCGTTCTTGTCGGTGTCCTTGAGCCCGATGTGCGAGAGCAGGCCGGCCAGCAGCGAGACGTGGATGACCTGCTCGGGGGCATCGGCCTCGTTGACGTGGATGCCCATGGTCTTGGCGACCGTACGCAGTTGCGAGTAGATGTCCTGCCACTCGCGGATCCGCAGGAAGTTCAGGTACTCCTGCTTGCACATCCGGCGGAACGAGGAGGAACCGCGCTCCTTCTGCTGCTCGCGGACGTAGCGCCACATGTTCAGGTACGAGAGGAAGTCGCTGGTCTCGTCCTTGAAGCGGGCGTGGTTCTGGTCGGCCTGGGTCTGCTTGTCCGAGGGCCGCTCGCGCGGGTCCTGGATGGACAGGGCCGCCGCGATGACCATGACCTCGCGGACGCAGTTGTTCTTGTCGGCCTCGATGACCATGCGGGCGAGGCGCGGGTCCACCGGCAGCTGGGAGAGCTGGCGGCCCATCTGCGTGAGCCGCCTCGACGGATCCTTCTCCGCCGGGTCGAGCGCCCCGAGCTCCTGGAGGAGCTGCACGCCGTCGCGGATGTTGCGGTGGTCCGGCGGGTCGATGAAGGGGAACTTCTCGATCTCGCCGAGGCCGGCGGCGGTCATCTGGAGGATGACGGAGGCCAGGTTCGTGCGCAGGATCTCCGCGTCCGTGAACTCCGGCCGGGCGTCGAAGTCGTCCTCGGAGTACAGCCGGATGCAGATGCCGTCGCTGGTACGGCCGCAGCGGCCCTTGCGCTGGTTGGCGCTGGCCTGCGAGATCCGCTCGATCGGCAGGCGCTGGACCTTGGTGCGGTGGCTGTAGCGGGAGATCCGGGCGGTGCCCGGGTCGATCACGTACTTGATGCCCGGGACGGTCAGGGAGGTCTCGGCGACGTTCGTGGCGAGGACGATCCGGCGGCCCGTGTGCTGCTGGAAGACGCGGTGCTGCTCGGCGTGCGAGAGGCGCGCGTACAGGGGGAGGACCTCGGTGAAGCGGAGATTCCGCTTGTTCAGCGCGTCGGCGGTGTCGCGGATCTCGCGCTCTCCGGAGAGGAAGACCAGGATGTCGCCCGCGCCCTCGGACTGGAGCTCGTCCACGGCCTCGCAGATCGCGGTGATCTGGTCCCGGTCGCTCTCCTCGGAGTCCTCTTCCAGGAGCGGCCGGTAGCGGACCTCCACCGGATACGTCCGCCCGCTGACCTCGACGATGGGCGCGTCGCCGAAGTGCCGGGAGAAGCGCTCGGGGTCGATGGTCGCCGAGGTGATGACGACCTTCAGGTCGGGGCGCTTCGGCAGCAGCGTGGCCAGGTAGCCGAGCAGGAAGTCGATGTTGAGCGAGCGCTCGTGGGCCTCGTCGATGATGATCGTGTCGTAGGCGCGCAGCTCGCGGTCCGTCTGGATCTCGGCGAGCAGGATGCCGTCCGTCATCAGCTTCACGAAGGTCGCGTCCTGGTCCACCTGGTCGGTGAACCGGACCTTCCAGCCGACGGTCTGGCCGATCTCGGACTTCAGCTCCTCGGCGATGCGCTCCGCGACGGTGCGCGCCGCGATCCGGCGGGGCTGGGTGTGCCCGATCATGCCGCGGACGCCCCGGCCCAGCTCCATGCAGATCTTGGGGATCTGCGTGGTCTTGCCGGAACCGGTCTCACCGGCGACGATCACGACCTGGTGGTCGCGTATCGCCTCGGCGATCTCGTCCTTCTTCTGGCTGACGGGCAGGTTCTCGGGATACGTGACCTCCGGCATCCGCGAGGCACGGCCGGCCAGTCGCTCGGCGGCCTTCGCGGCCTCCGCGGCGATCTCGTCGAGCACGGCCTGCTTGGCCTCGGGCTTGCGGATACGGCGGGCGCCTTCGAGGCGGCGGCCGAGGCGGTGCGCGTCACGGAGGGAGATCTCACCGAGAAGCGTCTGCAGGGCGGCGAAGGAAGTAGACATACCTGATCGAGGATCTCACCTGGGCCCGCCGGGTGGCGAACGCATTTGTCGGGCGGACCCGTACGATTTCGGGACGACTCAGTCAGCCGTACGTATGAGAGGCAGCCCACCTTGTCCCGCCCGCACCGATTGGCATGCGCCGCTCTGACGGTGTGGGCCGGTCTGGTGGTGGCGGTTCTCGCGGTGGTGCTCCCGGCTGCGGCCGCTCCGGCCCCGGCCGGCCCGGCTTCGGCTTCCGCCTCCGCCCCGGCTTCCGCTTCCGCCCCGGCTTCTGCCCCGGCTCCGGCGTCCGACCCCGGGCCCGCCCGGCCCGGGGACCCGAGCCCGGCCCCGGCCGCCTTCTCCGGCGGCGGTGGCCCCGCCTGTGCGCCCGGGGCCGCCGATCACGGTGGGCTCCCCGCCGTCCCGGCCAGGGCCGGGGGCGAGCACGCGCACGTACCGCCGGCGCGGCCGGTGCCCGAGGGGGCGCGGCCGCACGTGGCGATGCCCGTACGGGTCCTCGTACGCGGTCCCGACCGGCCGGCGCCCGGCCCGGTGGAGCTGTCCGTGATGCGGGTCTAGGAGGGCCGCTCCCCACCGGTCCGCCTCACCACCCGCAGCACTGGAGCACCCGCATGTCCTCTTCTTCCTCCCGTTCCTCCTCCCGCAAGCCCCTCCTGTACGCCGCCGGGGTCGCCGTCGCCGCGATCACCCTCGGCCTCGTCTCCTGGCAGGCCACCGCCCCCGCCGAGAAGAGCTCCGCCGGCTCCTCCGCCGCGGCCGCGCCCCGGACCGACCCCGCCGCCGAACTCAAGGCGCTGGCCCGCCGCGAGGCCGGCGACAAGCTCGCCGTCGGCCGCGCCGACGCGCCCGTCGTGCTCATCGAGTACTCCGACTTCAAGTGCGGCTACTGCGGCAAGTTCGCGCGGGACACCGAACCCGAACTGGTGAAGAAGTACGTCGAGGACGGCACCCTGCGCATCGAGTGGCGCAACTTCCCGATCTTCGGCGCCGACTCCGAGGCCGCCGCCAAGGCCGCCTGGGCGGCCGGGCAGCAGGACCGGTTCACCGCCTTCCACTCGGCCGCGTACGCCGACGGCGCGAAGGAGAAGGGCTTCGCCGGGCCGCGGCTCGTGGAGCTGGCTCGCGAGGCCGGGGTCCCCGACCTGGAGCGCTTCAAGGCGGACATGGCCGGAGGGCAGGCCACGGCGGCCCTGAGGAAGGACCAGGAGGAGGGCTACCGCATCGGCGTCACCTCCACCCCGTCCTTCCTGGTCAACGGCAGGCCGATCGCGGGCGCCCAGCCCCTCGGCGCCTTCACGGCCGCCATCGCCTCGGCCAAGGCCGCGGCGGCGAAGCAGTGACCGACATCGGATACCTGGCCGCCCTGCTGGGCGGCCTGCTCGCGCTGCTCAGCCCGTGCAGCGCGCTGCTCCTGCCGGCCTTCTTCGCGTACTCGATCGACTCCGCCTCCCGGCTGCTGGCGCGCACCGGGATCTTCTACGCGGGCCTCGCGAGCACGCTCGTACCGCTGGGGGCGGCCGGCTCGTACGCCGGGCGGTTCTTCCACAGCAACCGCGACCAGCTCGTCCTCGCCGGCGGCTGGCTGATCATCGCGCTCGGGCTCGCGCAGATCCTGGGCCTGGGCTTCGCCTCGAAGCGGATCTCGGAGCTGTCGGGCCGGATCCGGCCGACCACCGCCCTGTCGGTGTACGCGCTCGGTGCGGTCTACGGGCTGGCCGGCTTCTGCGCCGGCCCGATCCTGGGCAGCGTCCTGACGGTCGCGGCGGTCAGCGGCAGCCCCGTCTACGGCGGCCTGCTGCTGGCGGTCTACGCGCTGGGGATGGCCGTGCCCCTCTTCCTGCTGGCCCTGCTCTGGGAGCGGTTCGAGCTGGGCAAGCGGCGCTGGCTGCGCGGGCGGGCCTTCTCGGTGGGCCGCTTCCAGCTGCACACCACCTCGCTCCTGTCCGGGCTGTTCTTCATCACCCTGGGCGCGCTGTTCCTCGTCTACGACGGGGCGGGCGCGCTGCCGGGCCTGCTGGACGTGGACGACTCGTTCGCCGTGGAGCAGTGGGTCGGCTCGGTGGCGGACGCGGTCCCGGACCGGGCGCTGCTCGGGCTGGTCGCGGCGGGCGCGTCGGCCGTCGGCCTGGTGCAGTGGCGCCGCAGGGCGCGGACGGCGGCGGAGCCCGAGGGGGAGTAACCACAGAAGGCCCCGTCCGATGGACGGGGCCTTCTTGATGGTGGCTGGGGCCGGGGTCGAACCGGCGACCTATCGCTTTTCAGGCGATCGCTCGTACCAACTGAGCTACCCAGCCACGAAACCGTTTCCGGCTTCAGCGATCCTGACGGGACTTGAACCCGCGACCTCCACCTTGACAGGGTGGCGAGCTAACCAACTGCTCCACAGGACCTTGCAGTGTGCGAGACCAAGTCTTGCACACGGTAATGCGTACCCCCAACGGGATTCGAACCCGTGCTACCGCCTTGAAAGGGCGGCGTCCTGGGCCACTAGACGATGAGGGCTAAAGGCCCGCCTGGGCGCTTTCCAGCGCGTCGGGGACGTGAGAAGCATATGGGATCCGGGGAGCTATCGCCAAAACGGTTTCTCCCCCGCAAGCGGGAGGGCCAACGTGGCGGTGTTCGTCGAGGACGAACCGCCCGCCGACGACCCCGAGCTGCGGGGGCTGTACGAGGGGACTCCGCTGACGGACCGCGGCGAGTGGTACGCCGGGGTGCTGCCGGACCGGATCACCCTCTACCGGAACCCCACGCTGCGGATGTGTGAGGACCGGGAGAGCGTGGTCGGGTCGCGGAGACGGAGGTCACCGTGGTGCACGATGTCCCGTCGTACACCTCTTCGGGTGAGGTTTCCCCTGTTCAGGTGAGTCTGACGGCTTGATCGGGCCGCCTCGGGATCAGCCCCAGCCCAGTTCGTGGAGCCGCTCGTCGTCGATGCCGAAGTGGTGGGCGATCTCATGGACCACGGTCACGGCAACCTCGTGAACCACGTCTTCCGGGCTCTCGCACATCCGGAGCGTCGGCCCCATGTAGATCGAGATGCGGTCCGGGAGAACCCCCGCGTACCACTCGCCCCGCTCCGTGAGCGGAGTCCCCTCGTAGAGCCCCAGAAGCTCCGGATCGTCGGCGGGCGGCTCGTCCTCCACGAAGACCGCCACGTTGTCCATCACCCGCGTCAGCTCAGGCGGGATCGAGTCCAGGGCTTCGGCCACCAGCTCTTCGAAGGCGTCTCGCGTCATCTCCAGCACACGGCCATTCTCCGTGACGACCATCACTCCCGAGGGGGTCGGACCCGGAGAGCCCCGTCCGGCTGTCCTGCTCAGACCGCCAGATGGGCCAGCTCAGTGAAGGTCTCGGCGTAGGCGGCAACCTCGCTGGGCTGGGTGAGGGTGAGATAGCCGGAGACCAACTCGACGTTGGCCTGTGCCGCATCGAAGATCCAAAATCCTTCCGCCGGCATCCGGGACCGATCGGTCCGTGTGGGCACCACGCCCAGGCTCACGCGGGGCAGCGCGCCGACCGTGAGGAGATGGCAGAGCCGTTCCTCCTGAACCTCCGCCCCGCCGGTCACCGAGCCGGCGGAACCCTGACGCGATCTTGGCCCGGATGCCGGCGTTCATGTAGAGCGCGCCGTGGGCACCGTTGATGCCGCGGACGCGTGCGGCCAGCGTGTCCAACGCATCGAAGAACTCGTAGCCGTTGGCCACCGGTCCGAGCCCCCTGGCATCAGCGACCTGAGTGCCGAAGAGCCGCTTACGCAGACCGTCGAACCCTTTCGGGTGCACCATCACGTCACCGTTGAAGAACTGATCCGAGAAATGAACGGATGCCGCCTCGACCTTCATCATGATCTGAACTGCCCGCTGATCGTTCAGGTTGCCGCGGGTCTGCGCGATGAACTTGTCCACGTCCGCGTCACCACCCAGGATGGCGAGCGTCTCGATCTTCTGGTTGAGGGTCCCGGTGCTCTCCGGGCACGCCTCGTTGACCGCGCTGAAGGAGCCACCCGGGAGGGGGTGGACCCTCGTTGTATCGATAGGCGTTGCCAGCGACTTCATCAGCCCGCAGCGTCAGGGTTCGCGACACCCCGTGCGATCAACTCGCGTCGGGACAACGGGTGATGGTCTGCCACGTTGGCCAGACGGCCACACAGCGCGCACCACGGATGCTTGTAGAGGTAGGCCCTGCGCATGTGCTGCCAACGCGTGTCATAGACAGCGCCACCACGGGACGCACGGTCCGCATTCGCCTCGCGCTCATGCTCGGTGCAGCGTCCGTCGGCTCGGGTCCGAAGACCACGAGGTCGACCTACCAGCGGCTCATTGAAGTAGGTGCGCACAGATCAAGCCATCTGCCGCAGTGCCTACCGGAGAGCTGGGAAATCAGTTAGCTGCAAATCGGGGGAAATGAGACAGCTTGCACTAGGTCAAATCGACGAACCAGCCAAAGGTGTTTTTCAGCGACGCTTAATGTGATTGACCGCCGTTATTACTTGATTGAGGATGCTCCCGGAGCTCCCGCAGGGGCAGCCTAGGGGGTTACGGCATGAGGAATTTCGGAAGATCGATAGCTTTCGGCTTTGTGGGCGTGGTGCTCGCGGTTTTGGGCGTTTCCACCCCAGCAGCCGCAGACGGTCCTCAGGTTGGCACCGCTACCGGCGACACCGGCCTTGACGCCACCGCCGGTCTCAAGGTCGGGCAGCCCGTCATCCACAAGCGCGGTGACGGGGTGAAGCCGCCCGCAGAGCTGGGAAACCCTCTGAATTGGGTGTGGTAAAGATCGAAGTCAGTGCGTCGACGAGTTCTTTTCAGCCGCTGGCAAACAGCTGCCAGAACGTCACTCACGGTATCTCGTGCTACGGATGCGACTCGGGGCCTGCACGAGGAATCGTGTGGGCCCAGAGTTGTGCCGTCCCTGCTTATTTTTCGAATGGATAGGAGAGAGGGATATTAAAGATCTTTCGCGCGCTCGCGCTGCATCCCTGGCGTTGCCGCTAGGAGCCGGCCTGCTGCTTGGGCTGGTAGGTCCTCTTGCTGAAAAGTGGGATAGCCCCGTTGGTGTGGTTGTGGGTGTTATTTTCTCCAGTGGATGGTCATGGGCCTGTTTCGCATTTCTGGTGGGCTATTTTCGGCAATCAAAAATCGAATCAACCATGCTGGCTTCTGTCGGGTTGGCTATCGGTGTAGTCGCTTACTATGTTTCGAAGGATTGGGGTTCTATCAGCCCGGACGGAACGGCGGCCGGCCTCTCAAGTGGAGGAACGTCGTCTAAGATCGAAGCGTGGGCGTTCTTCGCGTTTGCATTTGGGGCACCTCTAGGGTTCTTGGGGAACATGGCACGAGTGCCAGGTGTTGGCGGCCTCTTCTTTCGGCTGCTCATTCCACTCGTGGCCTATTATGAGATGTCTATGCGCTTGGCTAACGAGGCGCGAGGGCTGGATTCGATCATCGTCAATCTCTGGACAGTGATTCGGGTCATTGCGGTTGTGGCTGCGCTTGCTCTGGCGGGTCACACAACCTGGAGTTTTTGGCGCGCTCGGCGCAGTCGTTATTCGAGATCTGAAGAGCGCGATCGCCAAAAAGCTCGTGAGGTGAGCTGATCGGCGAAGCTCGTCGTCGGCTCGGGCGGTGCGGTCCCCGCTCGCTGCCTCACGGGCAACGCTCTCTCCGGGGGCGGGCACTCTGTCCGCCGGATCCCCCGTTGGCAGCCGGACCCCGAGGGCTCGCGGGCGGACGGCCACCCAACGCCCGTACGCCTGCCTGCGGGCACAAGAAAGCCCCGGACGATCACGGGGACCATCCGGGGCTGTGCGCCCGACTGGGGGCGTCTGAGGGCTTACGCGGGCGTCGGCTTGGCGTCGGCCTCAGCGAGCGTTGTGGGGAAGGTCAGGCCCTCGGGGCGTTCCTCCCCGACCCACCAGAAGCGGAAGCGGTCGAAGGACGGGCGGACGCCGGTCTTGCGATCAGCACGTCCGCCAGGCGCTCGCGGAGCATCGTGAGGGCGGCTTCCCAGTCGGGTCGGTTCACGTCGGTGTGGAACCCGGACTTGTCCTCGTCTTGAAGACCTTGATCACTTCCGCGCCCAGGTCCTCGGCCCGGTCCCGGCCCGCCTTCTCCTGGCGGGGGATGGACGTGGACGTGTCCGTGGGATCCGAGATCCGTAGGTACAAGATCGCGCGCAGGATGGCCACGGCGCGCGAGAATGGCTCTCGTGGTGACACACAAACCTCTCCTCACCCCGCTGACCGGCCTAGATCCGAGGTCGGACAAGGTGTCTTACGGGTGTTCCTGCGTGCACGAGATCGCCCACCACTTCGGGATCGACGACGACCGGCTGCACGCGCCGGGGTACGGGTGACCCGGCCGGTCCCCGGGCCCGAGGCGATCGACCCGGACGTCGACCTGCACGTCCCCGCGCAGCGCGGCGAACCGCAGGGCCGGGTGCTCGTGGCGGTGGCGGCGGGCGGGGCCGTCGGGGCCACCGCCCGGTACGGGATCGCGCTGCTGTGGCCGGCGGGGACCGGGGCCTTCCCGTGGGCGACCTTCTGGATCAACACGTCCGGGTGCGCGCTGATCGGCGTACTCATGGTGCTGATCAGCGAGGGCGGCCGGACCGCGCCCCATCCGCTGCTGCGCCCCTTCGCCGGGGTCGGCGTGCTGGGCGGCTTCACCACCTTCTCCACCTACGCGGTGGACGTCTCGCAGCTCCTCGACGAGGGGGCGGCGGGCACCGCGCTGGCCTACGCCGGGCTCACGGTGGTGGCGGCGCTGGGCGCGGTGTGGGCGGCGGCCTCGGTGACCCGGCTCGCGGTCGGGGGCGGGGACGGCGGTGGCCGGCGGCCGCGCCGGGCCGCCCGGTGAACTGGCTGCTCGTGGTGGCGGGCGCGGTCGTCGGGGCGCCGTTGCGCTATCTGACGGACCGTGCGGTCCAGGCGCGCCACGATTCCGTTTTCCCGTGGGGCACCTTCGTGGTCAACGCGGCCGCCTGCCTGCTGCTCGGCTTCCTGACCGGCGCGCTGCTGGCGGGGGCCTCCTCCTCGCGGCTGCAGCTGCTGCTGGGGACCGGGCTGTGCGGGGCGCTGAGCACGTACTCGACGTTCTCGTACGAGACGCTGCGGCTGGCCGAGCGCGGTTGGAGGTTCCTGGCGGCGGCGAACGTGGTGATGTCGGTGCTGGTCGGGCTGGGCGCGGTGCGCCTCGGGTCGCAGGCGGCGGAGCAGCTGTTCGGCTGAGGGCGTGTCCCTTGCGGGTCAAAGGGAGTTGGGCACATTGACCCGCTCATGCGGACTCTCACCCTCAGGCTCCGGAGGTGCCCCCGTGCGCCAGTTGTCCGCTTCCCTCCGACTGGCCGTCACCGCGCTCGCGGTCGCGGCGACGGCCGGCTGCATGAGTGTCGGCGAGGACGCGGCGAAGCCCGGTCCCTCCTCCTCGGCGGACCGCCGGGGCGGCGCCGAGGCGGGTGGGTCCGTCTCCGGGCGGGGCTCCGGGGTGCACGGCAACGGGCACGGCACGAAGGACGGCACGGGCAGCCAGGACGGCAAGCCCAAGGAGGACGGCAAGGCCTCCGGCGCGACCGGGGCCTCGCCCAGCCCGGGCGCGCCGAGCGGCCGGCCGGGCGTTCCCGCGCCGTCGGCGGGGCCGGGCGGCGGAGCGGGCGGACAGGGCCCGCAGGAACCCCCGGCGGGCGGTCCGGGCGGCTCCGCCGGATCGGGTGGCTCCGGGGCCTCCGGCGGCTCTGGCGGATCGGGCGGCTCCGGGGGCGGGCAGCAGCCGGCCAGCCCGACCCCGGAGCCGCCGGCCACGACTCCGCCTGTGACGGAACCCACTCCGGAGCCGCCGAGTCCGCAGCCCGAGCCCACGACCCAGCCGGCGCCGCAGCCGTAGGGCTCGTCGCGGGTTCCGAGGTCTGGAGGGCTGCGCCGGACGGGGCGTCTTCGCAGGTCAGGGGCGTTTCGGTCGCATTGACTTGCCAGACCCCGGGGAGGGTGCGTATGGTTATAGATCGTTTGATCCCATTGCCCGGCGCCGAATCCGAAGAGCGCCGTGTGGCGCGTACTCTCCCTAGCCGTGGCTGACCGCATTGAGGCGGTCGATTTGCGATTCACGGAGTTTGGGCGCGTGCCGAGACTCCGGAAGGTTTCGCATTTCGCATGTCCATTTCCAGTTCTGACCGTTCCGTCATGCCCGAGAACGACTCCAACGAGATCGTCGACGCCGAGGCCCTTGTGGTCACCGAGGCCATCGAGGCCGCAGAGGCCGACGAGATCATCGAGGCCCTTGAGGCCGACGTGACGAACGGTGAGTCCGTCGAGGACTCCATCGACTCCGACACCGACTTCGACGGTGACGACGGCGCCGCCGCCGAGCCCTCGATCACCTTCGGAGACCTCGGTCTGCCCGAGGGCATCGTGCGCAAGCTCGCCCAGAACGGCGTCACCGCCCCCTTCCCGATCCAGGCCGCGACCATCCCGGACGCCCTGGCCGGCAAGGACATCCTCGGCCGTGGCCGCACCGGCTCCGGCAAGACCCTCTCCTTCGGTCTGCCGACCCTGGCCTCCCTGGCCGGCGGTCACACCGAGAAGAAGAAGCCCCGCGCGATCATCCTCACGCCGACCCGTGAGCTCGCGATGCAGGTCGCGGACGCCCTCCAGCCCTACGGCGACGTGCTCGGCCTGAAGATGAAGGTCGTTTGCGGCGGTACCTCCATGAGCAACCAGATCTACGCCCTGGAGCGCGGTGTCGACGTCCTCGTCGCCACCCCGGGCCGTCTGCGCGACATCATCAACCGCGGCGCCTGCTCCCTCGAGAACGTCAAGATCGCCGTCCTCGACGAGGCCGACCAGATGGCCGACCTGGGCTTCCTGCCCGAGGTCACCGAGCTGCTCGACCAGATCCCCGGCGGCGGCCAGCGCATGCTCTTCTCCGCCACCATGGAGAACGAGATCGGCACCCTGGTCAAGCGCTACCTGTCCAACCCCGTCACGCACGAGGTCGACAGCGCCCAGGGCAACGTCACGACCATGACGCACCACGTCCTCGTCGTGAAGCCGAAGGACAAGGCGCCGGTCACGGCCGCCATCGCCGCCCGCAAGGGCCGCACCATCATCTTCGTCCGCACCCAGCTGGGCGCCGACCGCATCGCCGAGCAGCTCGTCGAGGCCGGCGTGAAGGCCGACGCGCTGCACGGCGGCATGACGCAGGGTGCCCGTACCCGCGTCCTCGCCGACTTCAAGGACGGCTACGTCAACGCGCTCGTCGCCACCGACGTCGCCGCCCGCGGCATCCACGTCGACGGCATCGACCTGGTGCTGAACGTGGACCCGGCCGGCGACCACAAGGACTACCTGCACCGCTCGGGCCGTACCGCCCGTGCCGGCAAGTCGGGTGTCGTGGTCTCCCTCGCCCTGCCGCACCAGCGCCGCCAGATCTTCCGCCTGATGGAGGACGCGGGCGTCGACGCCTCGCGTCACATCGTCCAGGGCGCCGGCGCCTTCGAGCCGGAGGTCGCCGAGATCACCGGTGCCCGTTCGCTGACCGAGGTCCAGGCCGACTCCGCGAACAACGCCGCCAAGCAGGCCGAGCGCGAGGTCGCCGAGCTCACCAAGCAGCTGGAGCGCCTGTCGCGCCGTGCCGTCGAGCTCCGCGAGGAGGCCGACCGCCTGGTCGCCCGCTCCGCCCGTGAGCGCGGCGAGGACCCGGAGGCCGCTGTCGCCGAGGTGGCCGAGGCCGCCGAGGCCGAGGTCGCGGCAGCTGCCGCCGCCGCTGCCGCCGAGCTGGCCGCGCAGGAGCGCCGCGAGGAGCAGCGCGCCCAGCGCGACGACCGCGGCAACTTCGAGCGTCGCGACAACCGCGGTGACCGTGGTGGTGACCGCGGTGGCGACCGTGGCGGCTTCCGCCGTGACGACCGCGGCGACCGCGGCGGCCGTCCGTCCGGTGGCTTCAACCGTGACGACCGTGGTGGTGACCGCGGTGGCGACCGTGGCGGCTTCCGCCGTGACGACCGTCCGTCGGGTGGCTTCCGCTCCGGTGGCGACCGTCCGGCCGGTGGTGGCTTCCGTCGTGACGACCGTCCGTCCGGTGGCTTCAACCGTGACGACCGTGGTGGCGACCGTGGCGGCTTCCGTCGTGACGACCGTCCCTCCGGTGGCTTCCGCTCCGGTGGCGACCGTCCGGCCGGTGGTGGCTTCCGTCGTGACGACCGTCCCTCCGGTGGCTTCAACCGCGACGACCGTGGTGGCGACCGCGGCGGCGACCGTGGCGGCTTCCGTCGTGACGACCGTCCCTCCGGTGGCTTCCGCTCCGGTGGCGACCGTCCGGCCACGGGCAACGGCACGTACAACCGTGACGACCGCACCTCCGGTGGCTTCCGCTCCGGTGGTGGCGACCGTCCGTTCAACCGCGACCGTCGTGACGACCGTCCCGCCGGTGGCTTCCGCTCCGGCGGCGCCGGCGACCGTCCCTACGGCCGCCGCGACGACCACCGTCCGTCCGGCTCCGGCTCCGGCTCCGGTTCCACCGGCGGCTTCGGCGGCCGCCGCGACGACAAGCCGCGCTGGAAGCGCAACGGCTGACCGCAGCTGAGCTGAACCCCTGAGAAGGGCCCGTACGACACCCGGTGTCGTACGGGCCCCTTCTCGTTCCGGAGGGGAACTGCTGGAAACTGACGAGCCGTCACGAGCCGTCGGGGGGCCCCGGCCGAAGCCGGTGAACTGACGGCGACAGGCCGGTCGGTCGATACCCGATCGGCTGACCGGCGCGGTCCGGCTATGCTCTGGGGTGAGCACCCGGAGGGCCATTAGCTCAATTGGCAGAGCAGCGGACTTTTAATCCGTTGGTTGTCGGTTCGAGTCCGACATGGCCTACCGCTCACGGGCGGGGGCGAAGCCTCCTGTCCGGCGCCGAGCGCCCCTTCCCGTTCCGACGGGAGGGGGCGCTCGGTCGTTTCCGGTCCCCCGCGCGAACGGACGGCCCGTCATTGCCGGGGGCGGGCCGGAAACCCGGTGAGCCTTCCGGTCGCAGCGGGTAGCGTCGCCGCGCGTGACTCCAGTTCTGCGCACCGGACGCCTGCTCCTCGACCCGTACGTCCCCGAGGACGAGGAAAGCTTCGTGGCCCTCTTCCAGGACACCCGGGTGTCCCGGTGGATGGGGGACGGCCCCGCCACGGAGGCCGAGGACCGGGCCCTGTTCGGGCGGGTCTTCACGAAGGTCTACGCCGAGGACCTCTTCGACGTCTGGGCCGTGCGGCGCGATGGCGAGCTGATCGGGCACGCCGAGATCAAGCGGACCGACGAGGCCGGCGGCCACGAGATCATCTACGCCCTGGCCCCGGGGGCCTGGGGAGCGGGCCTCGGCACCGAGATCGCGGACGCGATCGTCGCGTACGCCTTCGCCGCCCTCGGCCTGACCGAGGTGCACGCCACCGTGGCCGCCGCCAACACGGCCTCCCTGAGCCTGCTGGACCGCATCGGCTTCACGCACGTCCGGGACGTCCGGGAGGACGACGGCTCCACAACCCACGTGCTGACCCGCCGGCGCACGCCCGCCGACGGCTGACCGCCCGGACCCGCAACCGGCCTCCGCCCCGCCACAACGTGAAGCGCCCCGCCCGGTCGGACCGGGCGGAGCGCTGCTGCGTACGGGGTGTGGATCAGGCGGAGAGACCGCGGTGGCGGCGGCCGAGCCAGGCGGCGGCCGCGCCGACCACGATCAGGGCGGCGGCGAGGCCGGCGTACAGGCCGGTGGAGGAGCCGGCGCCGGTGGTGGCGAGGGAGCCGGTGGCCGTGGCCGTGGTCGTGGTCGTAGCGGTGCCCGTGGTCGTCACGTTGGTGTTGCCGGTGGAGGTGGCGACGGCCGGCTGCACCGAGGGGACGGTGGACGGGGCGGTGGACGGCGTGGTCGACGGGGTGTCGGTGGGCACCGTCTCCGCGAACGGGACGAGCGGGAACTTCACGGAGCTCGTCTTGAGCGCGTAGGAGTTGCCCACGGCGTGCCGGACCTCGGCCTCCATCGTGATCGTGGTCTTCTTCGTCAGCTTGGTGTGGTTGCCCAGGCTGACCCGCAGCGGCAGGGTGTGGACGCCGGCGGTGGCGCCGAAGCCCTTGGGGATCTGCGGCAGCTCGTAGCGGCTGTCCTCGGCCTTCAGGTCCTGCCAGCGGCCGTCGAAGAGGGCCTGCACGCGGAAGTCGGCCTCCTGCTCGCCCGGGTGGGACAGGCTCAGGCTGGTCGCGAGGGCGGTGCCGAAGGTGCCGTCGCCGGTGGCCTGGTAGTTCAGGTCCAGGTACGCGCGCTGCTCCTGGCCGTCCTTGCCGGAGCTGATCTGCTTGAACCAGGTCTTCAGCTCGCCCGTCTTGATCTGCGGGTCGACCTTGAAGGTGTGCGAGTCCGCGCCGCCGGGGGCCACGGAGTTGTTGTAGCTGGAGGCGCTGAGGCTGAAGTCCCCGTCGTTGGTCGGGTAGTTCGCGCCGAGGCCGATGGTGACCTTCCAGGTCATCTTGCCGTTGGCGGGGATGTCGAAGCCGCCCTTGTCGCCGCCCGGCTCACCGGCGGCGGGGAAGAAGGTGCCCTGCCACCCGCCGTCCTGCTGACCGATCGAGGACTTGGTCGCCGGGGCGTCCACCGCCTCGACCTTGAAGACGACGTCGTCCTTCTGCAGCCGGCTCGGGCCGTTCGGGTCCACGAGCATCCACGGGTTGTACGTGACGGCCTTGCCGGTCGGGTTCTTCACCGTCAGGTCGAAGGACTCGGTGGCGCCGCCGCGGGTCAGCGGGCCGCTCGGGACGGGAGCACCCATCTCCGTACGCAGCACGGCGTGGTCGTCGGTGGCGGGTGCGGCGGACGCGGCGGTGGCCGAGAACGGCAGCAGAGTGGTGACAACGCCGGCGACGACTGCGATGGCGGCTGCGGTGCGAACGGACATGGTGGACTCCCCCCGGGAATCACAGGGGCATCGGCAGAGGGCCGAGCCGGTTGGTGTGGTGGTCGTCGCCCGGCCGGTTCGTGTTCCCCCTGGCCTTGGCGACAGGTGAATCATCGCCCGCGCCCGATCCCGGAACGATCCCCGAAGTGTCACCGGCGTGCAACAGGGATGATCTTCGTTCGCGGGGTGCTCGTTCCCGACCGCCCGCGGACCGGTCCTGGGTGGGTCTTGGACCGGTTTTGGGGCTTTGACCTGCGATGATGTCGATCTGAGGGCGGGTCGGCCGTTAATTGGCGGAGGGCTCCCCCCGGATGGCGTAGAGTTGTGTTTACCGACGCGGGGTGGAGCAGCTCGGTAGCTCGCTGGGCTCATAACCCAGAGGTCGTAGGTTCAAATCCTGCCCCCGCTACTCAGTACGAAGGCCCGGTTCCCCTTGGGGAGCCGGGCCTTCGTCGTGTTCCCGTCCCGTCCCGCGTCTCACGCGTCGTCACCCGTACGGCCGCCGCCAGGTCGCCGACCGGCCGCCCTTGCCGCCAGCCTTGAGGGGCGAGGCGGCGGGCCCGCATCCGTACGAGGGATCCGGGCGGCAGGAGAGCAGCGTGGCGGGGCTGGGCCGGCAGGGCAACGGTGGGCGCGCGAGCGGTGGCGGGAGCCGTGGCGGGAGTGGTCCGGCCCGGCAGGTGGTCCGGGTGCTGCCGGGTGTGCTGATCGTCCTCGGAATGGTCTTCAACTTCCTGACCCCGCCCAGCTTCACCGGATCCCCCTTCTTCTCCGCGGCCCCGCTGATCGCAGCCCCCCTCTACACGTTCCGTGCCACGGTGCTGACCGGCCTCCTGGCCTCGCTCGCGGTGTTCCTGCTGCAGCTCTACAACGGCACCGGCTGGAAGGCCGAGGCGCTGACCGAGCTGGCCACCGTCGTGACCGTCTCCGGGCTGGCGCTCCTGATCAACCGGGTCGTGCGGCGCAGCGGCGAGCAGCTCGCCTCCGCGCGCGGGATCGCCGAGGCCGCGCAACGGGCGGTGCTGCCGAAGCCCGCCGAACGCATCGGCGGGCTGCACGTCTCCGCCTGGTACGAGGCCGCGCAGGCCGACGCCTTCATCGGCGGGGACCTGTACGCCGTCCAGGACACCCCGTACGGAGTGCGGCTGGCCGTGGGCGACGTACGGGGCAAGGGGCTGGGGGCGGTGGAGGCCGTGGCGGTGGTCCTCGGGGCGTTCCGGGAGGCGGCGGAGACCGAACCCACGCTGGAGGCGCTCGCCGAGCGGCTGGAGCGGGCGCTGGCCCGGGAGGGCACCCGGCGGGACGGCCTGGACGCGGTGGAGGGGTTCACGACGTGCGTGCTCGGGGAGATCCCGGCGGGGGCGGGGGTGCTGCGGCTGCTCAACCGGGGGCATCCGGAGCCCTTGCTGCTGCACGGCAACGGGGAGCTGGCGGTCCTCGCGCCGGCGGAGCCCGCCCTGCCGCTCGGCATGGGGGAGCTGGGCGGCTGGCCGGACCGGGCGGAGGAGTGGCCCTTTCCCGCGGGCACCACCCTGCTGCTCTACACGGACGGGCTGACCGAGGCCCGGGACCGGGCGGGCGACTTCTACGATCCGGCGGCCCGGCTGCGCGGGCGGATCTTCCCCGGGCCGTACGCCCTGCTCAGCGCGCTCAGCACCGATGTGCGCCGGCACACGGGCGGCGGCTCCACGGACGACATGGCGCTGCTCGCGGTGGGCCGGCCGGAGCCGCGGCAGCCGGAGCGGCGGCGGACCGTGCCGGTGGTACGCCGGGGCGACGGCATGTGACACTGCGTGTTCGAAGTGGTGCTCTCTGCAAGGTTATTGACGGAGCGTCATGTTTCGTGTGTGGCCGAAGAGATGGGGTAGTCGCTTGATTTTTGCCCCAATTGATCAGGTTCTGTGGCGAAAAGGCCTGGCCAGAGCCAGCCATTGCGTGTCTGATTGGTGCGAACGATCAAGCGCAACAGCTTGGAATCACTCCCCTGCGTCTATTACCTTTCGATAACGCAGCGCGGTCGTCCCAGCCGTCGACAGAGACGGCGCCCTGCGCGTGCGCGTCAATGAGGAGCGTGCCCCGGTGGCCTCCAACTTGCCTGCCCCTGAAGGCACCGAGATCCAGGAGCCGCCCACCGCGGGCGCCTGGGGCGAGTGGAACCCCACCGAGGACTCGGTCCGTCCGGTCCGCGGCAAGCATCGGGTCGCCAAGCAGCGCGGGGGACTTGCGCGCAGCTCCACCGTGCTCGGCGTCGGTGTCATCGCGGCGGTCGGCGCCGGCGGCATCGCCCACGCGCAGGACCGGCCCCAGGTCGCGATATCCATGCCGTCGATGCCCGATCTGCCCGACCTGCCCGACCTGATGTCCGGCGGCGACTCCCGGCAGTCGGACGGCGGTTCCGTGTCTGCGGCCCAGGCGGCCGCGCGGACGGGGATCATCGCGCAGCAGAGCGACCGCGGCGCGGCCGACGCCGGCGAGGTGCTGCGCAACCGCATCCTCCAGCAGGCCGAGTCCCAGAAGGACGCCGCCGAGGCGAAGGTCCGGGCGGACGCCGAGCGCGCCGCGCAGGAGGCCGCTGCCCAGGAGGCCAAGGACAGGCTGGAGGAGGCCCGCCGGGCGGCCGAGGAGGCGAAGGCCCAGGCCGAGGCGAAGGCCGCGGAAGAGGCCGAGGCCGCGAAGAAGGCCGCCGAGGCCAAGGCCGAGCAGGAACGCGCCAGATCGGCCGGCGGCTACTCCCTGCCGACCTCCGCCTACACCCTCACCTCGCACTACGGGGCCTCGGGCTCCATGTGGTCATCCGGCCACCACACCGGCCTCGACTTCGCCGCCCCGACCGGCACCCCGGCCAAGGCGGTGGCCGCCGGAAAGATCACCTCGGCCGGCTGGTCCGGCGCGTACGGCTACCGGATCGTGCTGCAGCTCGAGGACGGCACGGAGATCTGGTACTGCCACCTCTCCTCGATGTCCGTCACCTCGGGCACGGTCGGCGCCGGCGAGACCATCGGCCGCGTCGGCGCCACCGGTAACGTCACCGGACCTCATCTCCACCTGGAAGTACGCAAGGGCGGCTCGACGATGGACCCGCTGGCGTGGCTGGAGTCCAAGGGCCTGAACGTCTGAGGTCCGGCGCCGCCCGCCGCGGCACGGGTACGGCGGGCAGCGCGGCCTCGGGGGCGGGGACGGCCAAGGGGGCCCGCAAGGGGTCGAACCGCGGCGGAAGCAGCTCCTCCATGACCGCCGCCCGGGCCAGCGCCGGGCCCGCCACCGCACGGCGCAGCCAGAGCCGGTGCAGCAACTCCCGTTCCCGGCCCGCGAAGTCCGGCTCCCACACCGGGCCGCCCCGGCGCGCCCGGTTCCGCAGCAGGGCCAGGGCGGCCGCGTCCGCCTCGTACCGGGCGACCGCGCGTCCGGCGGCACGGCCCCCGCTGCGCCGGGCCAGGGCGCGGGCCAGTGACCGGGCCGGCATCGAAGCCAGCGCCGGCACCTCGGCGGGGCCGATCCAGCCGGCGGCCGCGTACACCGCAAGCTCCCCGGACACGACCCGCAGCCGGCCGCGCCGTATCCACACCGCCAGCCACACGAGCAGCCCGAACGCCGGCACCATCACGAAGGCGTAGACCGTGTAGAAGCCGTGGTCCCCGAACCGCGAGGAGCCGTTCCACAGCGCGTGCATGCCCATGGCCGGCGCCAGGCCGAGCAGCGGCAGACAGATCCTGCGGGAACGGCGCACGCTGAGCGCGGCCGCGCCGAAACCGAGCCCGGTGAGCACCGTGAACAGCGGGTGCGCGAACGGCGACAGCACTATCCGGACGAAGAAGGTCGCCGCCGTCACCGACTCCAGCACGCCGGAGCCCTCGGCGAGGTCCTCACCGTAGGCGTTGCCGAGGTAGAGGATGTTCTCGGTGAAGGCGAAGCCGGTGGCGGTGAATCCGGCCACGACGAATCCGTCGGCGGGACCGGTGAAATGGCGTCTGCGGAACACGAACACCAGGAGCAGGGCAGCGGCCTTGGCGCTCTCCTCCACCACCGGGGCGACGGCCACCGAGCCCAGGTGATCGGCGCCGGAGGGGTCGGCGGTGGCCGCGGCTATCCACTCGGTGGCGAAGTTGTTGGCCAGTATCGCGATCAGCGCCGCGGCGCAGGCACCCCAGCCGAAACAGAACAGCAGCTGCGGCCAGGGCGCGGGCGCGGCCCGGCCGAGCCACCGGAAGGCCGCCATGAGCGGCGGCACCGGTAACAGGGCCAGGCCGAGACCGACCAGGAAGCCGGGGGTGCCGGTCTGCTCCCGCACGAGTTCGAGGATTGCGATGCCGGTGACGGCGAGCAGGGCGAGGAGCACGCACGTGCGGACCGTGCCCGACGGACGTGCGAGCACAGGACGGAGCGCTCGGAACACACCATGACCCTAGCGAGCCGGTCTGACACGCGCGGTGACGTTGTCAGTTCTCCGTGCGACGGAAGAGCAAGTCGTGTACGACGTGGCCCTTGTCGAGACCCTGGCCCTCGAAGCGGGTGAGCGGCCGGAACGCGGGGCGCGGGGAGTAGCCGCCGTCGGCCTGCGTGTTCTCGAAGTCCGGGTGCGCGGTCAGGACTTCGAGCATCTGCTCGGCGTACGGCTCCCAGTCGGTCGCGCAGTGCAGCACCGCCCCGGGAGCGAGGCGGGTGGCGGCCAGCGTGAGGAACTCGGGCTGGATCAGCCGGCGCTTGTGGTGGCGGGCCTTGGGCCAGGGGTCCGGGAAGTACACGCGGATCCCGTCGAGGGAGTCGGGCGGCAGCATCTCGCGGAGCAGGATGATCGCGTCGCCGTTGGCCACGCGGACGTTGCTGAGCCCGCCCCGCTCGGCGAGGGCGAGGAGGTTGCCCTGCCCGGGGGTGTGCACGTCGGCGGCGAGGATCCCGGTGCCGGGGTCTTCGGCAGCCATCTGCGCGGTGGCCTCGCCCATGCCGAAGCCGATCTCCAGGACGACGGGGAGGCCGTCGAACATCGCCTTCAGGTCGATGACCTCGTGGCCGTCGATGTCCAGGCCCCAGGTGCCCCAGAGGCGCTTCAGGGCCTCGCCCTGACCGGTGGTGACCCGGCTGCGCCGGGGCTGGAAGCTCCGGATCCGCCGCTCGTGGTGCGAACCGGCCGGATCCGGCGAGGGCCCGTCGGGGAAGCGGGGCTCGGTCCGCCACTTGGGCGGCACGTACGAACTCGCCTCCGGCGCGGCGTCCGGGAGGCTGGGCGGCTGGGGATTCAGGGACTCAGACACAATGCCGTGATTCTACGACGGGGGGCCGGTGCGCCGACGCTGCTGGGGCTCCGCCCCGGACCCGCGCGCTGTTCTTCAGCGCGCCCGGCGTTTGAGGGCACGGGCGCGCGGCGCACGTACGGGGTCCGGTGGCCCGGGCCCGGCACCGCTCAGGTCGAGCCGAGGGTTCGAAGGGCTCGGGAGGCGATCTCCCGGCCGATCGGGAGCGACGCGGTAGCCGCGGGCGAGGGCGCGTTCAGCACGTGGACCGTCCGCGGGGCGTCGCGGATCAGGAAGTCGTCGACCAGCGTCCCGTCCCGCAGGACGGCCTGCGCCCGGACCCCGGCCGCCGCCGGCCGGAGGTCCGCCGCGGTGACGGCCGGCAGCAGGCGCCGTACCGCCCGGGTGAAGGCCCGCTTGGACAGCGAGCGGTGGATCTCGCCCGTGCCGTACCGCCAGTGCCGTGCGGCCATCCGCCAGGATCCCGGCCAGGCGAGCTCGTCCGCGATGTCGCGGGGCCGCACCGTCGACCAGCCGTAGCCCTCGCGGGCCAGCGCGGGCACGGCGTTGGGCCCGACGTGGACCCCGCCGCCGATGCCCCGGGTGAGGTGGACCCCGAGGAAGGGGAACGCCGGGTCGGGCACCGGGTAGACCAGCCCGCGGACCAGGTCCGGACGGGCCAGGTCGTAGTACTCGCCCCGGAAGGGGATGATCCGCATGCCCGGGTCGTCCCCGGCCAGGCGGGCGATCCGGTCGCACTGCAGGCCCGCGCAGTTCACCAGCACCCGCGCCCGGACCACCAGGCCCGACGTGGTGCGGACCGCGACGGCCGACGCGCGGCGGGAGATCAGGTCGACCGCGCCGCCGTAGACGATCTCCGCGCCCGAGGACTCCGCCAGCTGGGCGCTCACCCGGCCGTAGTCGACGATCCCGGTGCTGCCGACGTGGATCGCGGCCAGGCCCCGGACCTCCGGCTCGTACTCGGTGATCTGCGCCGGGCCCAGCTCGCGCACCGGGATGCCGTTCTCCCGGCCGCGCTGGACCAGGGCGTGCAGGCGCGGCAGCTCCTCCCGCTCCGTGGCGACGATCAGCTTGCCCGTCACCTCGTGCGGAATCCCGTGCTCCGCGCAGAACTTGACCATCTCGGCGGCGCCGCTCACCGCGAAGCGCGCCTTCAGCGATCCCGGGCGGTAGTAGATCCCGCTGTGGATCACGCCGCTGTTGCGGCCGGTCTGGTGCCGGGCCGGGCCCGGTTCCTTCTCCAGGACGACCACCTTGGTCCCCGGAGCCAGGCTCGACAAGGCGTGCGCCGTCGACAGACCGACGATCCCGCCGCCGATCACCAGCACATCGCAGTCCACGCCCACGCCGCCGCCCACGCTGACACCTCCCACCCCTGCATACTGCACCCCGGCACCGACAACGAGGCCACGCGGGTCCCGGGCCCGCCTTCCCTCTGGTCCTACGCCGGCGTCACCAGCAGCGGCCGGGCCCGCTCGCGCAGCTCCGCGACGCGCGGCTCGTCCCCGTACGGTTCCAGCCGGTGCAGCAGGTCCCGTACGTATTCGGTCGTCCGCGCCGAGGAGATCCTGCCCGCCACCTCCACCGCCCGGGTGCCCGCCGCGCAGGCCGCGTCGAGATTGCCCGACTCCAGTTCGGCGACCGCGCTGACCACCAGCCGCAGCCCGTGCGAGCGTACGTACTCCTCGGTGGGCCGGGACAGCGCCTGCTCGGTGAAGCGCCGTACTTGCCCGGGGAGTTTGAGGTCGCGGTAGCATTCTGCCGCATCCGCCGCGAAACGGTCGTACGAGTAGAAACCCAGCCAGGTCGGATCCGGATCGCCTTCCCGGGACCGCTCCAGCCACCCCTCCGCCGCCCGCAGCGCCGCTCCGGCGGCCGCCGAATCGCCCGCCTTCGCGTGCGCCCGCGCCTCGACCAGCCGGAAGAAGCTCATGGTGCGGGCGGTGGCCAGGCCGCGGTTGCGCTCGACGGCCGCCTGCGCGAGGTCCACGCCCTCGTCAGGGAAGTCCCGGTAGGTCGCCTGCAGGGACATCGAGGCCAGCACGTAGCCGCCGAGCGGTACGTCCGCGGCCGCGCGGGCGAGCCGCAGCGCCTGGATGTAGTAGCGCTGGGCGGCCTCCTGCTGGCCGGTGTCGAAGGCCATCCACCCGGCCAGCCGGGTCAGTTCGGCGGTCGCGCCGAACAGGGCGCGGCCCACCTCGTCGGTGTACGAGCCGAGCAGCAGCGGCGCCGCGTCCACCCGCAGGCACTCGGGCACCATCGACGAACGCCAGTCCCCGCCGCCGTACTTGGAGTCCCAGCGGCGCGCGTCCTCGGCGGCCTCGCGCAGCTTCGTCACATCGCTGTGGCCCACGCGCTGCCCGTGGTCGCGCTGCGTTTCGGCGCCGGGCTGCGCGGGCACAACGGTGGACGGCGGGCCCGGCGCCGGGCCTGCCATCGGGCCCGTTGCCGGTCCGGTCGTGCGGCCCTCCGGGGAGGGCCTGGGAGCGGGTGCCGTCGCCTCGTGCGCCGGCGCCGAGGCCGGCGTCTCGGGCGTCGCCACGTCGTGAGCCGAGGGGGTGGCAGCAGTGACGGGGCTCTGCGCCGCCGGGCCGTGCGTGCCGGGGCCGTGGGCCGCCGGGCCGGGGCCCGTACCCGCCGGTTCCCGCGCCACCGAGCCGTCGGCGGGAGATATCAGCCAACGCGAGGCGGGCGTCGCGTACGCCGCCACCGAGAAGGAGCCCGCGAGCGACTGCCAGATCCCGCCACCGCCGCGCCGCCCGGCGAGGTCGAGCCGGTAGAGGTCGGTGGCCGAGCGCACCGCCGCGCCCACGTCGCGCGGGAAGGCCAGGCCGACCTCGGGCGCGGGGTCCGCGTCCGCCAGGCCGATCTCGTGCAGCGGCACCGGCCGCCCCAGTTTCGCGCCGATGGCGGCGGCGATCAGATGCGGGGCGGCGCCCTGCGGCACCATCCCCTTCGACACCCACCGGGCCACCGACGTCTTGTCGTACCGAAGCGTCAGGCCGCGCTGTGCGCCGAGGTCGTTGACCCGCCGGGCCAGCCCGGCGTTGCTGATGCCCGCGAGGGCGAGGACGGCGCCGAGCTTCTCATTGGGCTCGCGGAGCTCCCTGGACATGCGCCACCCCTCGTCACACGCGGAACGCATACGCCGCCGGGGCATAGGCGCCCGGCATTTCGTAAACCCAGCGTAGTTCCCCGCCTCCCAAGCGTTAAGGCCCTTACTTCCGTATGGCGGGATTGTTGTCCGTTTGCACAGTCCGGTCCGGGCCCGGTGCCGGGGCGCACGTGTCATCGCGTGCTCCGTCCGTGTGGCCGTGCGCCCGCCCGTGCGCTCTGGCCGGGCCGGGGGCCCGGCGATTCGATTGCGGTGCGTGGGTCGGCCCGCTGCGCGGATCGGTCGGGCCGGGGGATGCCGCTACCTCAATCCCCGCGGGTGGCGGAACGGTCCGGGGGGCGGATTCCGCCTCCCGGACCGCGCCCGCGCACCGCGCTCCGGCGGCCCGGGACGGCTCTCCCAGCAGCCGAAGAATGGCTGAAAGCGACCTATGGGGCGGTGGGAACGGAACGCCAAATACCGCGTGGCCGGGGCGTGTTCGTTTGCATGTGCGCCCCCTTTAACCACTCTCGCACGCCTGTCCCGTGGCAGCATGGACCCGAGCCATCCGGGGTCCCGCCGGCCGCGCCCTCAGCGCTGACCGTGCTGCCCGTGCCCCGGTCATGTGCCCACAGGCTGGGGAGGCGGCGGTGCGCTGGTTGGTGGGTTGGAGCAGTATCGCCGCGAGCTTCGGCACGGCCGGCCGGGTCGCCGGCCACGGCTCGGGGCACGCCTCCGGCCAGGGTGCCTCCGGCCAGGGCGGCTACGGCCAGGGCGGCTACGGCCAGGGCGGCTACGGCCAGGGCGGCTACGGCGACGCGGGCGCCCCGCTGCGCGGCGGCCTCGCGGACGCGGCCCACGCGGACGACCCCGGCGCGGACGCCGAACGCACCGTCCACCCCGTGGGCGCACAGCTCCTCTGGGGCGACCCCGACCCCCTCTGGGCCGTCGGCGACTGGCGCCCCGACGAGATCCGCACGGTCACCGCGGACCCCGCCGACCCCTTCACCCGGCTCGCCGTCCTCGGCTGCTGCGGCGCGACCGACGCCGAGCTGAGGAGGGCCCTCTACGCCGCCCGCGGCGGAGCCCTGCGCCACCTCACCCAGTGGTCCGGCAGCTACACCGCCGTCGTGCAGGCCGGCCGCCGCATCACCGTCGTCGGCGACCTCGCCGGCGCGCGCCCCGTCTTCTACACCCCCTGGGCGAGCGGCACGGCGTACGCCACCGCCGCCCTCCCGCTCGCCGACCTCATCGAGGCGCAGCTCGACATCGGCCATCTCGCCGCCCTGCTGGCCTGCCCCGACAGCCCGGAGGCACTGGGCGACGGCACACCGTACGCCGGGGTGCGGCGCATCCCGCCCGGGCACGCGCTCATCCTGCGCGAGGGCTCCCGCGAGAGCACCGGCTACGAACAGGTCGCCTCGCTCGCGGTGGCCGCCCCGGAGGCCGATGCCGAGCGCGCGGTGGAGGGCGTACGGGAAGCGTTGGTGGACGCGGTGCGCGCCCGGCTCACGGCTCCCCGCCATGCTCCCGACACGCTGCCGCCGTACGATCCCGGCCCCGTGCCCGGAATGGGCCCCGCCGACCGGCGCGCGGCCCGCGGCGCCCCGGCTCCCGGGGTGGGCGCCGACCTCTCCGGCGGCAGCGCCTCCGCGACCCTCGCCCTGCTGGCGGCCGGCCTGCCGGGGGCCCCGGGCACCCTGCTGAGCCCCGCCGGGGCGCGGCTGCTGGCGGTCACCTTCAACGACCTGGCCACCCCGCAGGGGCGCGAGGCCGAACTGGAACGGGCCCGGGCCATCGCCGCCGACCCGCGCCTGCACCACGTCGTGGTGGCCGCCGCCGGGGAAGCCCTCCCGTACGCCGAACTCGACGGCCCGCTCACCGACGAACCCGGCCCCTCCCTCGTCTTCGCCGCCCGCGAGCGGCGAAGACTGGCCGCCGGCTCGGCCGACCACTTCACCGGCCACGGCGCCCGCCAGGTCCTCGACGCCCACCCGGCCCGCATGGCCGACCTCCTGATGGACCGCCGCCGGCGCCATCTGTTGCGCCCGGTGGCGGCGCTGGCCCGCTCGGCCTCCGCCTCCGGAGCCTCCGGGGAGTCGCTGCTGGTGCCGCTCACCGTGTACGCGGCGGCCCGCAGACTCGCCCGTACGACGTACCGTGCGGGCATGGAAGCCGCCGCGGCCCGGCTCCGCGAGGGCGGGGTCACCGAGCGCGCCTCCGGTCCGGTGGACGCTTCCCTCGCCGCCCTGACCTGGGCCCGGCCGGGACCTGCGGCCGGCTGGCTCACGGGCGAGGCCCTGGCGGAAGTATCGATCCGGCTGACGGTCGCGGCCGGCCGGCCGCCGCTGTCGCTGCGGCCCGGGGAGGCCCGGGCCCGTTCGCTGCTGGCCCGGCACGCCGCCGACCACCGGGTGTTCGAACAGGCCGTGGAGGTCCGCAGCCAGCGCCTGCACGCCCCCTTCCTGGACAACCAGGTCGTACGGGCCGCCCGCGCCCTGCCCGAGTCCCTGCGCGTCCAGCCCGGGGCCCGGGCGGAGATCCTGCGCAGCGTCCTGGCCTCGGCCGGAGTGCGCGAGCTCCCGCCGGGCTGGGGCGCCACGGCCCACACCCCGAACGAGACGGCGACCCGGCTGGGGCTGCGCGCCGCCCTGGACGAGCTGCTGTCGCTCTTCGCCTCCCCGCTGCTCGCGGACGCCGGCCTGATCGAGGCCCGGGTGGTGCGCCAGGCCCTGCTCGACGCGGCGGACGGCCGGCCGGTCCCGCTGGACGGGCTGGCGGAGCTCGTCTCGATGGAATTGTGGCTGCGCCGGCTGCTGGCCCGCCGCGGCACCTGCTGGACGGGGACCTCGGCGGCGCGCCGGCGGGCGGTGCCGGAGGGGGTCCCGGTGCACCGCCCGGCGCTGTCGTGACGCTGCCGGCCCGAGGCCCTGGCCCGGCTGCCGTGGTTCAGGAGCCGAGGACCAGGGCGGTCGCGATGGCCGGGCCGAAGGCGCCGCCGAGCTGGTAGCAGAGGGTGAACAGGCCGATGGCCGTGGGGCGCTGGGCGTCGGGGACGCTCGACGCCGCGTGCGTCGACAGCACGGCGTTGGCGCCGGTGGCGCCGAACACACCGCCCAGGGTGGCGAGCAGCAGCAGCGGTCCGTGGCTCGCGAAGACCGCGACCAGCGCCGCCAGGGTGCCGATCCCGACCAGCACCGTGCGTACGGCCACCCGCCCCATGCGCGCCGAGCCCGCCGCCAGCAGCCAGGAGAGCGCGGAGCCGGTGAGCAGCGCCACGAGCTGACCGGCCCCGGCCGCGCCGGTGTCCCAGCCCGCGCGGTCCGAGAGCAGCCGGGGTACGGCGAACAGCAGGGTGAAGTACGAGGTCGACAGCGCGAGCGCCAGCAGCGCGGAGCCGAGGAAGAGGGGCCTGCGGATCAGCGCGGCCGGGACGAAGCCCTCGGGGCGCCGCCGTATGTGGAGCGCGAGCAGCGCGGCGGTGAGGGCCGCGGAGCCGAGGGCGACGGCCGGGGCGTGGGGCAGCAGGACCAGGGCCGTGGCCAGCACCGTCAGCAGCGCGGCGCCGCGAGCGTCGAACCTGCCCTGCGGGGCGGCCGTCGGGGCCGTCGCCGTCGCGTACTTGCTCACCGCGGGCACCGCCAGCAGGGAGACCAGGGACACCGAGAGCGAGAGCCGCCACGACACGGCGTGCGAGAGCTGGGCGCCGAGGAGCGGGCCGGTCGCGCCGAGCATGCCGAAGCCCGCGCTGATGACGCCCATCCGGCGGGCCGAGCCGGCCAGGCTCATGGCGGCCGCCACCAGGCCGGCGCCGCCGGCGGCCTGCGCGGCCCGCCCGAGGAGGGTCACGGGGAGCCAGGGGGACGCGGCGACGAGGAGCGTTCCGCCGAGCAGGAGGGCGCTGGACAGCCGGAGCACCGGCGCCAGGCCGCGGCGGCGCAGCAGGCCGGCCAGCAAGGGGACGGAGACGGCCATGGCCCAGGCGAAGGCGGCGACGAGCCAGGCGGCGGTCGAGGTGCCCACCCCGAGGGAGCCGGCCATGTCCGGAAGGATCAGGACGGGTGCGTTGGCTGCGGCGGCGACGGGCGTGGCCAGCAGTGCCAGCCAGAGGACGGGGACCAGACCGGGCCGGTTGGCGGTGGGAGTGGTCGTGGTCGTGCTCGTGTTTGTGCTTGTGCTTGTGCTCGTGCTCGGGGAGGTGCTCGTGGTCGTGGTCATGGTGGCGCCCACTCCGATCCATCTCAAGGCTCAGAATCTCAACGTTGAGATAAAAGCAGGGCAGTCCTCTTAACGTCAAGTGTCTCAACATTGAGATATCCTTCTCGGGGGGCGTGAGCGGAACCAGAAAACGCACGAGGATGAGGACGCGACATGAGTGACGCAGTGGACGCGATCGTCGGCCAGTGGGCGGCCGAGCGCCCCGAGCTGGTGGCCGGCCTGTGGCCCGTCGAGGTGCTGGCCCGCGTCCAGCGGATGAACCGGATCATCGACCGGCACCTCAAGGCCTTCGCGGCCGAACGGGACCTGGAGGTGGGCGAGCTCGACATCCTCTTCACCCTCCGCCGGTCCGGACCCCCGTACGCGCTCACCGCCGGCGCCCTCATCCCGGCCGCCATGGTGACCTCGGGCGCGATCACCAACCGCATCGACCGCATGGAGGCCAAGGGCCTGGTCGAACGGGTCCGGGACGGGCAGGACCGCCGCTCGGTCCGCATCCGCCTCACGGAACAGAGCCTCGCGCTCACCGAGTCGCTGATCACCGATCACCTCAGCCACTACGCCGAGCTGCTCGCCCCGCTCGACCCCGCCACCTGCGCCACGGTCGCCGAGGCCCTGCGCACCCTGCTCGAGGCGAACGGAGACACTTCGATCACCTGAGCCCGGATGCGGGGCAGAATTGGCGGGTGCGGTATCTCATCCTTGGTGTGACCGAGGCGCGCGACGAGACCGGCGCCCCCCTCCCGACGGCCGGCGTCCGCCTGCGCGCGCTCCTCGCCGCCCTCGCCCTGCGCGCGGGCCGCCGGACCTCCGTCGCCGAACTCGTCGACGACGTCTGGGGCGACGACCCGCCCCAGGACGCGCCCGCCGCCCTCCAAGCCCTCGTCGCCCGGCTGCGCCGCGCGCTCGGCGGCCGGGACACCGTCACCGCCGACCCCGCCGGCGGCTACCGGCTGGCCGCCGCCCCGGACGACGTAGACCTGCACCGGTTCACCCGGCTGGCGGCCCAGGGCGGCCGGGAGCTGGCCACCGACCAGGCCGCCGCCGCCCGCACCCTCCGCACCGCCCTCTCCCTCTGGCGCGGGCCCGCCCTCGCCGACCTCCCCGAACCGGCCCGCACGGGGCACGCCGCCGGCCCCGAGGCCCGCCGCTCCGCCGCCCTCCGCGACCGCATCGAGGCGGACCTGCGCAGCGGCGCCACCGCCCCGGCCGCACTCCTGCCGGAGATCGAGGCGCTGATCCGCGCGTCCCCGTACGACGAACCACTGCGCGCCCAGCAACTCCGCGCCCTGCGCGCCGCCGGCCGCCCCGCCGACGCCCTGGCCGCCTACGAACGCACGCGCCGCACCCTGGCCAACGCCCTGGGCACCACCCCCGGCCCCGAACTCACCACCCTCCACACCCAACTCCTCAACCCCACCCCCAGTCCACAGCCCCCACAGTCCGCGCCCGCGCAGTTCCCGCAGTCCGGGCCCGTGTACGAGGAGTCGGCACTTGCGCCCGGGCAGCTAGAGCTGGGGCCCTGGCCCGCGCACCCGCAGTCCGGGCCCGTGCAGTTCCCGCAGTCCGGGCCCGTGCAGTTCCCGCAGCCCGCGCCCTCGCATTCCGCGCGGCCAGAGCCGGGGCCCGATCCTGCGCACTCGCACCCGCAGCCGCACACGGATCGCATCCAGCCCACGCCTGCGCAGCCCGGGCCGCCCTCGCCCACGCACCCGCAGTCCGGGCCCGTGCAGTTCCCGCAGTCCGCGCCCGCGCAGCCGCAGGCTCCGTACCCGCAGCCTCCGCCAGAGGCGCCCCGTGGGAATCTCCGGCCCCGGCTGACCTCCTTCGTCGGTCGCGAGCCCGAACTCGCCGCCCTGCGCGAGGACCTGGCCCGGCTGCGCCTCGTCACCCTCACCGGCCCCGGCGGTTCCGGGAAGACCCGTCTCGCCGAACACGCGGCCGCCGCGCACCCCGAAGCCGGCTGGATCGTCGAACTCGCCCGCCTCGACCATCCCGCGGCCGTGCCCGGCGCCGTCCTCAGCGCGCTCGGCCTGCGCGAGAACTCCCTCGTCGCCCGCGAGAACACCGCCGCTGCCGACCCCACCACCCAGCTCGTCGAACACTGCGCCCACCGCAGCCTGCTCCTCGTCCTCGACAACTGCGAGCACGTGATCGGTGCGGCCGCCGAGCTGGCGGAGGAGCTCCTGGCGCGCTGCCCGGGCGTGCAGATCCTGGCCACCAGCCGTGAGCCCCTGGGCGTGCCGGGGGAGTCGCTGCGCCCGGTGGAGCCGCTGCCGGATCCCGTGGCGCTGCGGTTGCTCGGTGATCGTGGGGCGGCAGCCCCGCCCCGACTTCACGGTGGACGACGATCCGGCCGCGGCGGCCGAGATCTGCCGGCGTCTGGACGGTCTGCCGCTCGCCATCGAGCTGGCCGCCGCCCGCCTGCGGCTGCTCACCCCGCGCCAGATCGCCGACCGGCTCGACGACCGTTTCCGGCTGCTGACCAGCGGTGCGCGTACGGTCCTGCCCCGGCAGCAGACCCTGCGGGCCGTCGTCGACTGGTCGTGGGACCTTCTGGACGAGCCCGAACGCACCGTCCTGCGCCGTCTGTCCGTCTTCGCCGGCGGCTGTGACCTCGCCGCCGCCGAGGCCGTCTGCGCCGACCCGTCCTACGACACCGCCGACGTCCTCGGCTCCCTCGTCGACAAATCCCTCGTCCTGGCCGAACCGGACGCCGGCCACGGCATGCGCTACCGCATGCTCGAAACCATCCACGAGTACGCCGCCGAGCGCGCCGCCGCCCACCCGGCCGACGCCCGGACCACCGCCCGCCGCCACACCTCCCACTACCTCGCCTTCGCCGAAGAGGCCGATCCCCTGATCCGCTCCGCCGCCCAGCTCCCCTGGATCCGGCGCGTCGAGACCGAGCTCGACAACCTCCGCACCGCCCTCGACACCGCAGTCGCCGAAAGGACCGACACCGACACCGAAACCGACACCGAAGCCGAGACCGATGCCGGCGCGCAGATCGCCCAGCGCCTCGCCTTCGCCCTCGGCTGGTTCTGGTGGCTGCGCAACTACCGCGCCGAGGGCGCCGAGTGGACCACCCGCATCCTCGCCCTCACCCCCGCCGAACCGCCCGAGGGCTCGCCCGCGTACTGGCGCTACATGCGCCTCCAGGTCCTCTGCATGTTCCTGCTCGCGGAGAGCAACTCCGCGGAGAAGTTCCGCACCCCCGAGTACCGCGCCCTCGCCACCCGCATCCGCGAGACCTTCCGCCACGGATCCCCCGAGACCACCCTCTTCCCCGGGATGCTCTGGCCCACCACCGCCTTCCTCGTCGGCAGTCCCCTCGACTTCCACCTCCGCCTCGACGAGTCCGTCGCCAACTGCCGCCGCCACGAGGGTGACTGGGAACTCGGTGTGGTCCTCATGCTCCGCACCCACGTCGCCATCGACGTCATCGGCGGCCTGCCCACCGTCGACGCCGACCTCGCCGAACTCCACGAGATCGCCCACCGCGTCGGCGACCGCTGGACCCGCGCCCAGGTGGCGGGCGCCGCCGGGGAGGTCGCCCTCTTGCGCGGCCGGTACGCCGAGGCCCGCACCGAGTACGAGGAGTGCCTGCGCCTCGCCCGCGAGGTCGGGGCCCACACCGAGGCGCCCTTCGCCCTCGCCCGGATCGCCGGAGCCGCCTACTGCGCCGGTGACTTCGACGAAGCCGAACGCCTCCTGGCCGACGCCGACCAGGAGTCCGGCCGCCACGGCGGGGTGCACGACGTCAGCAGTTTCGCCCGGCTCCTCTCCGCCCTGCTCGCCCTCGAGCGCGGCGACCTCGCATCGGCCCGGAGCGAGTGCGAGCGGGCCCGCGCCGAATCCGTACGGATCACCGTGCCCGCACAGTTCACCGCCGAGCTGGACAGCATCGACGCCGTCCTCACCTCCCACGAACAGGGCCCGGCAGCCGGCCTGGCAAAGATCGGGCCCGGTCTCGCCGCCGCCGTCACCGCCCGCTGCGCCGAGCGCTTCCTGGCCGGGATGGCCGAGGCCGCCGCCGTGATGCTGGCCGACGACGGCCGGCCCGCCGAGGCCGTACGGGCCCTCGCGGCGGCCACCGCCTGGCGTGCGGGCCATCCGCGCTCGGTCCCCGAGAGCGGCGCCGTGGAAAGGCTCCCGGAACGGACCCGCGCCCTGCTCGGCCCGGCCCGCTACGCCAGGGAGGAGTCCACCGGGGCCGCGCTCACCCCGGCCGAACTCGCCACGGCACTCACCGCGACGCTCACCACCAAACTGATCACCGCCAAACTGATCACCGGCAACTGATCACGGCGTCGGCCCAGCTCGCCAGCGTCGGCAGGCTGCCCGGCCCGGCCTTCTCCACCACCAGCCGCAGCGTCTTGCGCCCGGCGAGGGACACCTGCACGCCCACCGGCGGGTCCTCGTGGCCGAGGTCGGCGGACTGCCACAGCCGCTGCCCGTCGCCGTACACGGAGAACCGCACCGAACCGTCGGTGAAGATCGGCAGGCCGTCCACCCCGGCTTGCGCCGAGAAGCTCGTGCACTGCCGGTTGAGGGCGATCTCCACCGAGGACCGCGAGTTCACGGTGATGCCCTGCGAGAACCGGCGGCCGCCCACCTCCAGCCCCCAGCGCTGCCACACCCAGCTGCTGCGCCAGGTCTGCACCTCGGGACCGCGGTGGTCCCCGTAGGCCGAGTGCGCGAGCCGGGCCAGCTGGAACCCCTGCGGCGGCTTCGACGGCGGCGGGGTCGGCTTCGCCGAGGTCCTGCTCGGCGACGGCGCGGGCGAAGGCTTCTCCCGGCTCGGCGAGGGCGACGGTGACGGGGACGAGGACGGCGAAGGGACCGCGGGAGCAGCGGAGGCCGGAGCCGAAGGCGTCGGCGTCGGTCCCTGCGTCGGCCGTACGGAGCCCCGCGGGCGCGGCGGCTCCTCCCCGGGCGGGCTCGGCTCCGCCGTAGGGGAGGCGGGAGCCTCCGGCACGGCCGGCGCCGCCACAGCGGGCGCGGGCTTCGCCCGGGCCTGCGGTTCGGCATCGTCCCCGGCGAGGGCGAACACCACCCCGGCGGCCGCGGCCACCGCGATCCCGGCCGCGATGGCGGCCTTGGCCGGCAGCCCGAGCCCCTCGGAAGCCAGGGCGCCCCCGGCCCCGCCCCCGGCACCCGTCCCGGCGGCTCCGCCACCGGCACCGGCACCGGCACCGGCCGCGCCCGCGGCACCACCCGAGGCCCCGGCCCCGGCCGCCCCGGCTCCCGCGGTCGACCCACCGGAGGCGGCGGCCGCGGCCCCGGCCCCGCCCGCGGCAACGGCTCCACCCGCCACCACCCCGGCGGCCTTGGCCGCGTACCCGGCGGCGAACCACCCGATGACCGCGACCGGAAGCAGCGCGGGGATCCCCGCATTGACGTCCTTGAGCTCCCCGGCCGCCAGCCGGCACTTCACGCACTCCTCAAGGTGCTGGCGCAGCCCCCGCTCCGCCCGCATCCGCAGCCCACCCCGCGCATAGGCGCCCAGCCGGTCCGAATACCGCGCGCAGTCGCCGCCCGCGCTCAGCGCCGCACTCACGTGGGCCTGGAGATAGGCCTGCTTGAGCCCCTCCCGGGCACGACTGGCCAGCACCGCGGTCGCGTTGGCGCTGAGCCCGAACAGCGGGGCGATCGAGCTTGGCGACGCCTCCTCGACGGTGGTGTGCCACAGCACGGCCTGCCACCGCTCGGGCAGGCTGCGGAAGGCCTGCATGGCCAGCGACTGCTCGGCCTCGTGCATCGCCCGTACGTCCGCGCCCAGTTCGAGCGTGTCGTCCCCCGACAGGCCAGAGATCCCGGCTCCGCCCTCCGAGCCCGTGGCCGCCTGCTCCGCGAAGACGGCGAAGTCCTCGACGAGGTGCTCCCGCTTGGCCGTCTTGGCCCAGGCCGCGGCAACCCTGCGTACGGTCGTCAGCAGGTAGGCCCGCACCGACTGGTCCGGCCCGGCCCCGCCCCGTACCGCCTGCAGGGTCCGCGCGAACACCTCGGCGGTCAGGTCGTCGGCGGTGTGCCCGTCGCGACAGCAGGTCCGCGCGTAGCGCCGTACGGCATCGGCGTGGCGACGGAACAGCTCCTCGTACGCACCGTCGTCCCCGCCCCGCATGCGGGCGATCAAGTCGGCGTCGGCCGGAGGGACTTCACTCCCGATGCCGCCGGGTCCGGAAGAGCCCGAGTGGCGTGCGTGGCGCCCGCTCCGTTCGCGCTGGGCCGGCACCTGCCGTGCGGGCAGGCCGCCCGCCTCGACCTCGCTGCCGGCGCCACCGTGTGGTTCTTCCCGCCCGTCAACGCTCATTGCGGAAGCCCCCGCACGACACACTCAACCGGTACACCGATCAAGCGTGTCACACGGCGGACGCGCGTCGAACCCCTCTGCGCGCCATCCACTCGTCCGGGCACAATTCGGCGAATCGCCCTACTGTCGCCCCGACGTGCGAACGCCCCGACGACTCAAGAGCCCCACGACTCAAGAGCCCGGCGATGAGAGGCGCGGCGATGAGAGGGCCCGACGTCCGAGAGCGCGCCCTTCGAGAAGTGCACCCTTCGATAGGCAGGCCCTTTGAGAAGCGCGCCCTTGGACAAGCCCAGCCAACGCCCGCACCAGCCGCCCGGCATCCGCCCGGCATCCGCCCGGCGCCGACGGGGCGCCGAGCCGATGCCGACCCGCAGAGGTCACACCGTGCGGGACCGCAGCCCCTCGAGCAGGATGTCGAGCAGCCGGGTCGAAGCCGCCGCCTGCTGCGCCGGGTCGGGCAGCGCGGGCGCCGCCGTCGCTATCACCAGCAGTACATCGGCCACCGTGACGTCGGTACGCAGCTCACCGGCCTCCCGTGCGCGGTGCACCAGCCGGCCGACGACCTCCAGCAGCGCACCCGCACCCGCGTCGTCCGAGGGCTCGTCCTCGGCCGCACTGCGCGCGCCCACGACCCGCAGCTCGGGGGAACCGGTTGCCGCGACGGCCTGGCGCTGCTGCGGAACCCGCGCCGCCTCCGCTTCCTCGGCCCCGTCCTCGCTCGCCGCGCCGACCCGCAGCACCTGCGGCGGCAGCAGCCGCCCGGCGCCCGAGGCCACGGAGGTGCGCAGGAAGCGCGACAGCGCCTGCCACGGCTCCTCCTCCTGGCCCAGCGCGGTCCTGGCCTGCTCGGTCAGCCGGGCGGTCTCCTCTTCGGCTATCCGCCGGACGAGGACGTCCTTGCTCGGGAAGCGCCGGTACACGGTGCCGACCCCGACCCGGGCGCGCCGCGCCACGTCCTCCATCGGAGCCCCGTAGCCCAGCTCGCCGAAGACCTCGCGGGCCGCCCGCAGCACGTGCTCCAGGTTGCGCTGGGCGTCCACGCGCAGCGGCGTGGACCGGCCTACGCCGTGCGTGGTGCCGCCCGCGAGCGCGCGACCGTTGCTCTCGACCGAGAGAGCGGACGCAGAACCATGGAAATCGGAAATGTTCATATGTTTCCCCCGGTAATCATTTGTCTCCCCCCGGAGACACTCCCCGCCTTCACGTCGAGGGGGCCACGGTCTCGGGCCCGGTCGTACTACTCCTCGACGAGATACGAACATAGTTGAGCCAGAGTCAATTCAGAAGGGGCAGCCCCGGACGGACCACCGCCCGATCGGAGCATTCACCCCCACTTTTCCGTTCCATACCCCCGGAATCTGCCGTTCCCCGCACCCTGACCTGCACATTTACGCCCACACCGAACGTCCTCTTCCACCCCGCCCCACCGCCACCTCCGGTCACACAATTTGTCGGGCCTGTGGACAAACTCCCGGCCACGTTGCGTCATGGGATGGTGAAGGCTGCTAACTCCCGGGGCACGGCCCCCGGTACCCCGCCCCGTACGCGCATCCTGATCGTCGGCGGCGGCTACGTCGGCATGTATACGGCGCTCCGGCTCCAGCGAAAGCTGAGAGCCGGCGAAGCTGAGGTCACGGTGGTCACCGCCGAGCCCTACATGACGTACCAGCCCTTCCTCCCCGAAGCCGCCGCCGGCGCCATCTCCCCCCGCCACGTCGTGGTCCCCCTGCGCCGCGTCCTCGGCAAGTGCCGGATCGTCATCGGCGAGGCTCAGCGCATCGACCACTCCAAACGGACCGTGACCGTCGCCACCCTCGCCACCGCCGACGAGGGCACCGGTCCCGTCGAGATGGAGTACGACGAACTCGTCCTCGCCCCCGGCTCCATCTCCCGCACCCTCCCCGTCCCGGGACTCGCCGACTACGGCATCGGGTTCAAGACCGTGGAAGAGGCCATCGGCCTGCGCAACCACGTCATCGAGCAGATGGACATCGCCTCCTCCACCCGCGATCCCGCCCTCCGCGACGCCGCGCTCACCTTCGTCTTCGTCGGCGGCGGCTTCGCGGGCGTCGAAGCCCTCGGCGAGCTGGAGGACATGGCCCGCTACGCGGCGCGGTACTACCACAACATCAAGCCCGAAGACATGAAATGGGTCCTCGTCGAGGCGAGCGACCGGATCCTCCCCGAGGTCGGCCCCGAGATGGGCGTCTACACGGTCCGCGAACTGCGCCGCCGCAACATCGACGTCCGGCTGGAGACCCGGCTCGAATCCTGCGAGAACCGCGTCGCCGTCCTCAGCGACGGCGCCCGCTTCCCCACCCGCACCGTCGTGTGGACCGCCGGAGTCAAACCGCACCCCATCCTGGCCGCCTCCGACCTCCCCAAGAACGAGCGCGGCCGCCTGGCCTGCACCTCCTTCCTCACCGTCGAAGGAGTCGAGCACGCCTGGTCCGCGGGCGACGCCGCCGCCGTCCCCGACATCACGGCGGCCGAGAAGGGCCGCGAATGCGCCCCCAACGCGCAGCACGCCGTCCGCCAGGCCAAGGTCCTCGCCGACAACCTCCTCGCCGCCCTGCGCGGCGAGGTCCTGACCGAGTACGCACACAAGTACGCCGGTTCGGTCGCCTCCCTCGGCCTCCACAAGGGCGTCGCCCACATCTACGGCCGCAAGCTCAAGGCCTACCCGGCCTGGTTCATGCACCGCGCCTACCACCTCAGCCGCGTCCCCAGCTTCAACCGCAAAATGCGCGTGCTCTCCGAATGGACCCTCTCCGGCCTCTTCAAGCGTGAGATCGTCTCCCTGGGGTCCCTCGAACATCCCAGGGCAGAATTCGAACTGGCCGCAGGTGGCGGCCCCAAGACCCCTCCCCCGCCCCCCGCCCCCAACCCCCCGAAGAACGGCCAGGGCTGACGTTGTCAGTGCGGTCGGCCACACTGGACGTGTGACCATAGGTGGGCTCACCCCTGCACAGAGTGACATCGTCCAGTCAGCGACCGCCCACGAGCGACACAGCGACCACTCGCGACACCACGAGGCTTGAACGCAGTGAACTTCACGCGCTGGAGCGCCCGGTTTCCCGGAACGCAGCGCCGCGCCGCCGCCCGGACCGAACACGCCGCCGCCCAGGCCAAGCGGGGTGAAGGCGCGGTCCCGGCAGCCCGCGGCGGCCGCGCCGACCCCGGAACCGAGCGGCCCACGCCCGCCGCCGACGGCCAGCCCGCCGACCCCACGGTCTCCGGAACCGGCACGGCCACGGGCGGCGGATCGGGCAGCGGCACGGGCACCGGCAGCGGCACCGGTCCCGCCGGCGGCACGACCACAGGCCGTCGGACCGGCGTCCTCACCGCCGTCCCGTCCCTCGACGAGCTCTCCGTACGCGAGGTCCTCGGCCGGCTCCCCGCCCTGGTCGCCCTCGTCCACGGCCCCGAGCACCGCGTCGCGTACGTCAACGACGCCTACACCGCCGGCTTCGGCGTCCGCACCCCCGGCGCCCCCGCCCACGAAGCCCTCCCCGAACTCGGCGAGCTCGGCCTCCTGCCGCTCCTCGACCAGGTCCAGCGCAGCGGCAAGTCCCGTACCGCCAAGAACCGCACCGCACCCGGCGGCGCCCACTCGTACACCGTCACCTGCACCCCGGTCGAGTTCCCCAAGGCCAAGACCAGCACCGACACGGAGGCCGAAGCCGGCACCGTGGCGGAGGTCCACCACGCCGGCGTCCTCATCCACCTCGCCGACGTCACCGACCACGCCGAGGCCGTCGAGCGGCTCCGCGCCAGCGAACGGCGCCAGCGCGAGGCCGCCGTCACCCTCCAGCGCTCCCTGCTCCCGCAGGAACTGGAACAGCCCGACGACCTCCGCATCGCCGCCACCTACCAGCCCGGCGGCACCGAGGCCGCCGTCGGCGGCGACTGGTACGACGTCATCACCCTCGGAGCCGGCCGCACCGCCCTCGTCATCGGCGACGTCATGGGCCGCGGAGTCCGCGCCGCCGCCGTCATGGGCCAGCTGCGCACCGCCGTACGCGCCTACGCGCGCCTCGACCTGCCCCCGCACGAGGTGCTCCAGCTCCTCGACGGCCTCGCCGCCGAGATCGACGCCAGCCAGATCGCCACCTGCGTGTACGCCGTCCACGATCCCAACGAGGGCCTCCTCGCGTACGCCTCCGCCGGCCACCTCCCGATCCTGGTCCGCGACGAGGACGGCACCGTACGCAGAGCCGCCGACCCCACCGGCCCACCGCTCGGCACCGGCGGCTGGCTGCACACCTCGGGAACCATCGCCCTCGGCCCCGGCTCCACCGCCGTCCTCTACACCGACGGCCTGGTCGAGCGCCGCGGCGAGGACATCGACGAGGGCGTCGCCGCCCTGGAACGTGCCCTCTCCGGCGCCCAGGGCACCCCGGCCGTCATCTGCGACCGCCTGATGCGCGCCCTCGGCGTGGACGCCGACCACGACGACGACGTCGCCGTGATGGTCCTCCAGCAGCCCGCCCGCACCGGCGCGGACGCCGAGCTCTTCCACAACGCCGCCCTGGAACTCCTCGGCGGCATCGAGGCGGCCCCGCGCGCCCGCGCCTTCGCCCAGGGAGTCCTCGCCTCCTGGCGCTTCCCGGTCGAGCTGTGCGACCTCGGCGTCCTGGCCGCCAGCGAGCTCGTCGCGAACTCCCTCCAGCACGGCACCCCGCCGATGCGCCTGCGCCTGCGGCGCACCGACCGCCGCCTGATCATCGAGGTCACCGACGGGGACGACCACCTCCCGCGCCGCCGGCGCGCCGAGCCGGGCGACGAGACCGGCCGCGGCATCTCGATCATCGCCACCATCGCCTCCTCGTGGGGATCCCGCCGCACCCCGGGCGGCGGCAAGGCCGTCTGGTGCGAGTTCGCCCTGCCGGACAAGTAGCGGCCGAACGTGCGGAAGGCCCCGGTCCACTAGGACCGGGGCCTTCCGCACATCGATTCACTCACACGTACGTATATGAGTGCCCACGCCTACGCGCCCTACGCGCTCACGGGCTCCGCGCCGGCGACGGCCTTGGCCGCCACGACCGGACCGCCCTGCGCCACGACCCGACTCGTCAGCCACGGGTTGTCCTGCGCCGGGCTCAGCCGCCTGCCGAGCCGCAGCGCCAGAGCGGCGATCCCCAGCGACACGAGCACGAAGACGCCGATGTAGAGCATCGGCACGCCCGCGCCGAGCGGCACCCCGAGCGGACCCAGCGCCAGCGCCATCTGCTTGACCAGCGCGAAGGCCGAGTTGTACTGGCCCACCGAGCCCTCGGGAGCCAGGTCGGCCACCAGCGGCGCCAGGGTCGGCGACAGCATGGCCTCGCCGATGCCGAAGAGCGCGTAGGTGGTGATGAACGCAGCCGCGGCCATCATGGCGCTGCCGTGCCCCAGACCGGAGAACCCGGCGATGACCCATGCAACGGTCCAGATCAGACCGACGAGCGCGATCACACGGGACCGGCGGCGCTTCTCGACCAGACGGAGCACCACGAACTGCGCGACGACGATCGCACCGGTGTTGGCCGCGAGCGCGAAACCGAGCGTGGACGGGGAGATCCCGGCGGCCTCGGTACCGAAGGCGGCCAGACCCGACTCGAACTGTCCGTAGCAGGCGAAGAACACCACGAAGCCCAGCACGCACAGCTGCACCATGGCCTTGTGCCGGAGCAGCCGCTTCCAGCCGCCGCCCGCCTGCACCGTGTCCTTGGGCCGGGCGTCCTTGAACCCCTGCACCTGCGGAAGACGCACGGTGGCGATCACGCCGGCCAGCACCAGGAACATCACGGCCTCGATGCCGAACAGCAGCGTGAAGCTGCCGGGCCGGCTCTCGTCGACGATCTGGCCGCCGATGAGCCCGCCGATGCCCAGGCCCAGGTTCTGCATGAAGAACTGCAGGGCGAAGGCACGGGTCCGGGTGGACGGCGTGGAGCACCACACGATCATCGTGGCCAGCGCCGGCTGCATCACGGCCTGCCCGGCGCCGAGCGCCAGGGCGGACAGCAG